>OZ253940.1:2782500-4853219 GCA_965267215.1 Ekhidna sp. | reverse complement strand
TGGAGGTGGTATTGTGAATATCTCAACCGGACTTGCCAGATTCTCTATACCGGGATACTCCGCTTATGCAGCGATGAAAGGTGCTATGGAAACGTTGACTCAATATCAAGCGAAAGAGCTCGGCTCCAGAGGTATTCGATCTAACATCGTAGCACCGGGAGCGATTGAAACCGATTTTGGAGGGGGAGTAGTACGAGATAATCGAGAACTAAATGCATACATCACATCCCAGACAGCATTAGGAAGAGTAGGTCAGCCAGATGATATCGGAGGTGTGGTTGCTTTCTTATGTTCTGATGCAGCCAAGTGGGTAAACTCTCAGCGGATTGAGGCATCTGGAGGGATGTTTTTGTAAGCATTTACATATTCGGAAAGTAAGTCATTCTGAATTCAGAATGACTTTTTTATTCAGTTCTTTTTCCTCGGGTGCAGCTCATGGAAAAAAATATCCCCATTAGGCACATCGAACTCAATCCCTTCTACGTATAGATTGTTATCTAACTCAAAAGAAACTGTTCCAAAATCAAACCAGGCATGTTCTTCGTCCCATTTGATTTCATAGGTATCATAATGCCAATGCTTAAGTGTGGCGCTCAGTTTTGGTGCGTCTTCAAAAGACAACCTCAGTTCTCCATCTTTCTCTTTTACATAAATCTCTCCATACATCGGATCAAAATATGTTCCTAGGTAAGTACTTGACTCAACGGAGGGTTGAGTGTTTAGCTTCCTAGCTGCTCTTCTTTCTTCCACATCCTCTTTATGACCGTTTCTAGATCGTGCTCTATCCAGATATTCTTTCGACCAATCTCTGGTATCTTTTTTAAGATACTGGTTAACGATGTAATATGTAATGGGGGTAGAAATTCCTTCCATAGAATTGGTCAAAACTACAATTCCAAGCTTTATATCAGGAATCATCATGACTCGGGAATACATACCGTCATATCCTCCTCCATGACTTACTGCCATATTCCCGTAATAATCCATCAGTCCCCAACCTAATCCATATCCAACAAAATGCCTTCCTGGAAGATCTTCTTTTGAGGATTCACTGAGCTTATTATTATTATGAGGGGTCCACAGAAGATTTTGCTGCTCTTTATCAATGTATTGATTCTCGTTCCATTCTCCTCCATTTAGATTCATCATCATCCATTTGCTCATGTCGGCAACAGATGAAATAATGCCTCCCGCCGCACTGGGTGTGTCCCAGCTTGCCCATGGTGAAACTTCAGTACCTCTTTCAAGCGTGGGTTTGTGAGGAGTAGCTGCATTATCACTCAGATCTCTGACTGAAATCACTGTTTTGTTCATTTGGAGCGGCTGTAGGAAATTAGCTTTCACAAATTCTTCCCAGGGAGCACCTGTCACAGCACGAATGACCTCTCCCGCTGCGATGAACATGAGGTTGGTATATCCATATCCATCTCTAAACTCATAGGCTTTCGGTACATGGCTCGCCATTTTCACCACTTCCTCTGGAGTCTTCTCAGACTTGTACCAAATCACATCTCCGCTGAAAGTACCTAACCCAACTCGATGGCAAAGTAAGTCCTCTATTGTGGTATTTGCAGAAACATATTCATCATTGTAAAGTCTGAAATAGGGTAAATAGTCGCGCACTTTATCTTTCCAGGAAAGTTTGCCGTCCTCCACTAGTCTGGCAATACACGATGCTACAAATGCTTTAGAATTGGACGCAATCGCAAACTGAGTATTTTCATCTACCTTATCCTTCTTGCCCAGTTCTTTTACACCATATCCCTTGCTAAGAATCACTTCACCATCTTTCACAATGGCTACTGCTATTCCGGGAACATTCCAATCTTTGTGAGCTTTTTCGATGTATTTATCAATTGCTTTAACATCAATTTGTGAATAGCCTGATAGGTATAATCCAATCAGGCATAAAGTCAAGAAGGTAAGTTTTTTCATTTTATCTTTTTAGGATACCGAGGATGTATAATCTTCTTTGATTGCAGTCAATAGCAATTCTTGTGAAACAGGTTTAGAAAAATATTTATCAAACCCATCATTTAGAAACTTTTCTTTATCTCCGGGAAGTGAATAACAAGTTATGGCATACATAGGAACCTTTTTATATTGATCCTTGGATTTTAAAATCTTCATGACTTCAGTTCCATCCATCATGCCATCTCCAAGGTTTATATCCATCAATACTAAATCGAATTGATTTTCAGTACTTTCATTCAGAGCCGAATCTGCATCTTGAGCGATTTTAGTATGCTTGATAAACTCAAGCTCGTTGACGATAATATCCAATAATTTGGCATTTATTTCATTGTCTTCAACAATTAATATGTTCATACGTGAGTATCATTTCCAATTCTTAATCCATCTAAAGGTCGCTGATAACCGGCAATCTAACAATAAACTCTGATCCCTTACCCATCTCACTTTGCAGTTCTATTGAACCTCCCATCAGTTGGATAAACTTTTTTGCAATTGAAAGACCTATTCCGGCTCCTTCATATTTCAAGTTTAATCCAATATTCGCAACTTCAAAATTCTCAAAAATTCTTTCTTGACTATCCGAATCTATTCCGATTCCAGAATCCGAAATTCTGATTTCCCCGCAATCTTGTTCATCCACTTCACATGCAATTTTCACGTATCCTTTATTGGTGTATTTGAGGGCATTATTCACAATTGCTGCCAAGGCTGCCTGCACCATCTCAAAGTCAACCAATACCACTGCACTTTTATTCGTTTTCTCCAAAATGAAATCGAGTTTTTTCATGTTGGCTTGATGATGATACATATCATAACACATCTGAGCTAGCTCATTGATGGAATGCTGCTTCAACCTCATATCCAATCTCATAGCGTCCAGATCGCTTAGCGTAATCAGATCATTGAGCGTTTTCAAAAGTCTTGATTCACTCTCTTTTTGCATATGGAGCAGCTCCAAAGACTCATCATCCAGCTCTTTGTTCAAAAGTAAATTGGTAACACCCATGATTCCATTTAAAGGTGTCCTCATCTCATGGCTTAAATTTGACAGGATACCTGATTTCATGCGACTCAGTGCCTGAGCTTGATTGCCTGCTTCCCTGATTGATATTTCTGCACGCTTACGTTCGGTGATGTCCAGCAAATTAGTCAAAACCTGGACAACTTCTCCTTTGGCATTCATGATCGGATGGTACATGACATCTAACCATTGCATGGATCCTTCCAGCAACGGTCTTTCTACTTCCTTTCGAACTGTCTGACCATTCATCGCCTTTTCAAATTCTATTGGAAATGTCTTCTTAAAAAGATCTGGCATCACATCTACGTACTTGACTTGTTCATTTTTTGGATTTACTCCATAATCATGGACAATGATATCTATGGTCTGTTGATCGGCCATCAGGATAACTCCTTCAGTATCTAGCAGCATGCTGTAGATATACCCATTATTGACCATAGCTTCCAGGCTTTTCTTCACTCGCTCTTTCTCTAGCTCTGCCTGCACTTTTTCATTCACATTGATAAGATTACCTATCATTCGAATCGTTTTATCATTCTTATCCTTCTTTCTCCATGCGTAAACTTCATAGTACTGATAACCTTCCTCTACGTGGTGAAGACGGTAATGATTGAAGTAGTAACTTCCAGGAGCCTCGAGCTGATCTAAATGTCTCTGATACGCTTCCTCCTGATCGTCAGAATGAATCATCTTTCTAAACTCCGTTTCCGGAAGATTTTCTTCGTCAGGAAGGCCGATCATCCGCTTAAAATCTGGACTATAGGAAACAGTGTCATTTACCAGATCATGATCAAACAACCCTGACTTTATTCCCTTCAGAGCTAGCAAACGAGTCTCTGATTCATTCTTTATCCTCTCCAGATTGTTATGCAAACGTGTTTGATCCACAGTAACACCACATATATAGATGATCTTATCATCTTGAATCATTGGTTTGGCTATCGTACGTATCCATTTCTTATTCCCCTTGGCTGTAACTATCTCACCAGCAAATTCATACGCTTTGTGATCTGCGTATAGTTTATCAACCAGCACATCAATTTTTTCCTTATAATCATCGGTGTAGAATTTAAGAGCTTTTTCTGCGTCAATTTTACTACCGGATTCCAATTCATGAATTCTATAGACTTCATCAGACCAGAAAGTTTCATCCCTAATCGGATCATAATACCACGCGCCGGTCTTGGATAATCGTGACATATCAATGAGTGAATGATGTTCACGTGCGTGATCCGTAACATCAAAACCAACAAGGTAGATTTGATCATCGGTGTAGGTAAGATCTATCTGAAACGAATGCGCTTTCAACTCACGCCCAATCATGGTCACAATTTTGTTGCTCAATTGTCCATCTATTTTTACTTGATTTAGCAAAACTTCAAACTCTCCTATCTCAATCTCATGGATTAAATCATATATAGACGTACCGATCAGTTTATCGAGCGTGTAGTCAAATCGTCGGGTCCATCGAATGTTGGCCTTTTGAAAAACTCCTTCCTTATCCAAAATAGCCATAAATACTTCAGTACCTCGAGCAAAATTCTCTAGTTCGTCATTTGTAAACTCCATCAGGTTCTTAATTGGCTTAAAATAAATTTAAGCATTAAAAGCCCTTAAGCCGAGTGTATACAAGCAAATACTTTGAATAGGGTCTTTTTTCAGATGAATGGATTTTACCAGGTAGAGCTTTTGGTGTTCAGAACTGCTTTCATAACATCTTTTTGGCTTATTTGACCAATCAATTTTCCATCATGGATGACAGGGAATCTTCTTAGTCTTTTTTCTAAAAACATTTTGGCGGCTTCAAAAATGTTAAGATCTGGACTAACAGTCACCACGTCTTTTGCCATATGTTCCTGCACCAGTCCCGTGAAAATAGGCATATTATCATATTTTCCTTTTACAACTTCTTTTAAACAATCTCCCTCTGAGATTACTCCTACAAGTTCTCCACTATTATTGACCACCGGACCTCCAGAAATTTTATGCTTCATTAGTGAATCGACGACTTCATGCATAGCTTGGTCCGGCTTAAATGTAATGAGCTTTCTTGCCATGTAATTTTCTACTTTTAGTGCCTGTGGTTCTTTGGTTTTGGGAGCTTCCGCTCCTTTATAGCTCATTACCATATTAGTTGAATTTAATTTTAAAATGTAGAATAGAATCTACTAAAAATTCATCAAACACCCAAATGAAATATGCTTATTATTAACTTGAATGATCTGAAACTATTACCCATTCATTGTCCAATCGTCTGAAAATCAATGTAAAATATCCTCCGGGATTATCGTTTTGCCTCTTAAGGTTCCATTTACCAATAACCGACCAGAAATCTTCACTTAAAGGTTCGAGCTGGATTAACTCAAATGTGAGCGTGCCCATGGCTGCTTTGTTTGGATAGCTTTTCTTATAGTTTTCGAGTGTCTGATCCCAACCATAGGTCACTCCTTTGCTTCCTATAAATACCAGCTGATCCGATTTCCAATAACCTTCCATGAAGCACTCAAGATCACCAGCATTCCAACAATCTTGCTGCTGAGCCAGTACTCCACGGATATCATTTTCATCCTGGCTGATTTGGGAAAAGATTAATAAAGGAAAAGACAAGAGAACAGCTGGGAGAAAGCAATTCATTTTCTAAGGTAAGTTTGAATCTTAGCTTTTAACGTTTCCTTATCAGTAGTAATATGAGGATCACTGTAAATTTTGAGCATCATTTCACGTAGCACATCCTCATCATAACCCAGCCTACTAGCTATTCTTGCGCAAAATTTGATCTCTTCTTTATAAATGCGACCATCGATCTTCATCAATTGAACCACATTGTAGAGGTAGTCATAGCGCTGATCATCTGAAAGGGTTTCTAATCCTTCAATTACAGATGGATCTTCAAAACATTCGCTAATCTCTTCTGCCGACATACCGTTGGCTTTGCCTATCTTTTTTATGAAGTCAATTTCTTCTTGTACCACCACACCATCAACTCGTGCAAGTTGTACAAGCATATTCAAATGTGATCTTACAATATTTACAAAATTGCTTTCGATGGCCGTCTATCAATTAGTTACTAAATTGCTATCAGCGAAGATTCGCTCGTTTTACAAATGTAAACCCGCGTAAGTTAATCTCAAACTTATTGCGTTTGACAGCTAATTGGGCACGATATGAACTTTCTAGCACACCTATTTCTCAGTGGAGACCATGAAGAAGTTATGGTTGGAAACTTTATAGGTGATTTTGTAAAGGGTTCTAAAATGCATGATTTTCCTCCGAAAATCCAACAAGGCATACGACTACATCGGAACATTGATCATTTCACTGACCATCACCCAATAGTGATGCAAAGTAAGATTAGATTAAGGCCAAAGTTCCGACACTATGCACCTGTCATCGTAGATATTTTTTATGATCATTTTCTAGCGAAGGATTGGTCGCTTTTCTCAAACATTCCATTAAAGGAGTATACGGAGAGGTTTTATCAAAAAATTAAGGATTACTTTGATGTTCTACCTCGTGGAGTCATCCATATGTTGAATTATATGTCTAGAGACAATTGGTTATATAATTATCAATCAATAGCGGGTATTCATCGTGCGCTCAGTGGCATGAGCAGAAGAACAAAATTTGAAAGTAAAATGGAAGAAGCTGCTCATGCCCTTGAAAAGGACTATGAACTTTACGAGAATGAATTTCATCAGTTTTTTCCCGAGCTTCTTGAATATGTAAAAACTCTAATTAAATGAAAGATCTATTATTGGTTGGATTGGGCGGCTTTATCGGCAGCACTTCCAGGTATGCGATCCATTTATTTTCTGTCAACCATTTTCCGGAGAGGGCTTACTCAGGAACACTCTTCGTGAATCTTGTAGGTTGTTTCTTAATAGGTATATTAAGTGGAAGTATTTCAAAAACAAACAGTCAGCTTGGCGTATTTCTTATGGCAGGATTGTGTGGCGGCTTTACTACCTTTTCTTCATTTGCTCTGGATGGACTTAAGCTGATAAAGGCTGGAATGTATCAAAGTTTTTTTATCTATATCCTCATTTCTGTGATTGGAGGGCTATTAATTTGTGCGGCTGGATTTTTTATAACTAAATAAGTAATAGAACCCAAAACTCACACTTCTGGGGTTAAGAGTGAGCTTTTCCATTTGTTTTACATCTTTTTTCTAACTTGAAACGTTATTATGTCATTCTACTATTTTCCCGATGACTAACCACTATCATGTTTTAGGACTTTCTGAGGATGCTACACCAGAGCAAATAAAAGCAGCCTTTAAAAAGCTTGCTATAAAATATCATCCTGACAAACATGCCGGCAATCCGGAAATGGAGGAGAAATTCAAGGAAATAAACGTAGCTCATCAGATTCTTTCTGATGAATATGAAAAAGCCAGATTTGACCTAAAACTAAAGTATCAGCAGTTTTCAACCAGCCAATCCAGGCCGTACACATACCGGCCACCAAGTGCCGACCAATGGAAATATCAGTCTAGTAGAAGATATGCAAGCGGCAAAGTTGATTACAGACAAAATGCAATAGCAACAGCATATGCCTTCGGTATCACTTTTCTGATAGCCCTACTGGTAATGACAGGGGTGTGGGTAAAACAAAGCTACGACGACAAAAAACTTGAGAAGATGCTAGCTGATAGAAGGTCTACCTATACAGAAGCAAAAGAGCATTTTAATTCAGGTGATTACCAAAAAGCTTTTGAGCTCATGACTTCATTGCGGTTTTTCCGAACCGAAGAACGGGACATGAAAGTTTTCAAAAACAGCATGCTTGATGAAATCATCAAAAAAGGAGATATACACTTTAAGAGTGGAGAATTTAATAAAGCCATCAACTTGTATGAAATGGTTCAGGAATTTGCTCCTAATCTCCCATTTTACGAACTGAGACAAAAGCTTGCAGAGTCGTATAAAAGAACCGGAGAACCTGACAAAGCAATTGACATATTAAAAGATTTTTTGGTGGGTGAGTACGAAATCATAGGCTCCTTGGTCAAAATAGCAGAAATACAAAGAGATGAGTTGGATAACCTGGAAGAGGCCTTGGACCATCTTTTGATCGCTCACAAACTAGCAATCAAAAGATACAAGGCGATTTACGGAGAAGGGTATCCGCTTGTAATCAATGAAAAGTACGTACCAAAATCACATTTTTACCTTTATACCAACCTGGCTGATTTATATCTTAGAATGGGAGATACCGAAATGGCCATCAAAGCGACAGACTGGAACAAATATGTCTGGCCGGACAGTGCGATATCTTACATTACAAGCGCACAAGCCCATTTTAAAGAAGGAAACACATACAATGCGTGTGTTGAATATGGGGGAGCAAGAGATCGAGGCTGGGATGGTGCGACACCTGATTACTGTAAATAGGAATGGCCGGATACTCTAAAAACCCATTATGGAAAAAGCTTAACATAAAAGAGGGCTACAATTGCTTCCTTTTTAATTCACCTTCAAACTATTTTGACCTTATCGAGGAAACACCAGCAGAAACAAAATGGGACGATGAGTTGAAATCAGGCCCTTATGATTTCCAACATGTTTTCGTTACTCAATTCTCTGAAATAGATACCCATTGGAGGAACTGGAAAAAGGAACTTAAGAAAGACGGGACACTTTGGGTGTCCTGGCCAAAAGGTACCTCTAAAATAGACACAGATCTCAACGGAAATATTGTTCGGGAATTTGGACTGAAAGGAGGATTGGTAGATGTGAAAGTTTGCGCCGTTGATGAAGATTGGTCTGGGCTCAAATTTATGTATCGGAAAAAAGATCGTTGAAGTCATCATCAACTTTGAATTCCACTTTGCAACGCTGACCATTCAAGAGCTCCATATCATCTACCATGATAAACTCATCATGTTCTTTTTGTATTTTGGCATTTGCTTCCTGCTTAACCTTTCGTCGCTTTATCGCCTCCACGAAACGCCTCATTTCTATTATATCCTCTAGAACAAGTTCCGGAACTTTGGCTGGTTTTCCGTCTTCGCCTTTGGCTACCATCGTGAAATAGCTATTATTTGTATGCTTTACATCGTTGGTTTTGACATTTTCTGAAGTGACTTTGATACCAACCACAAGTGAACTGTTACCCACATAGTGCACAGCTGCATCCAAAGTCAGCAACTCGCCCACTTCTACTGGTTCTAAAAATTCTACTCCATCCACGGTTACCGTTACACAGTAAGTCCCTGCATGCTTACTTGCTACTGCGTAAGCTACCTTATCCATCAAGGAAAGTATGATTCCTCCATGAACTTTACCACCAAAATTGGCGAAAGATGGAATCATTAGCTCTGTGAGTTTTGTACGGGAAAATTGAACTGACCTTGGTTCCATAGTTAAAACTCGATAATAACATCAGTGGACTGTTCTCCTTCCAAAACCGACAATAAATCATACTCATAAATGACATATTTCTTCGATTTCTCCACTAATTGATCTTTGCTGGCTTTTTTTACTTTGGAAGGCAAGTGAATGATCAATTTCGATTTTGATCCATCCAATATGGATCCAATGATCATCTTCGTGCTATCACTCATTTCCATTACTTGGGTCATTACCGACCTTCTGGAAAAGGAATTACCATCGAAAGAATATTCAACCTTTACTTTAGGAATATCCATCTGCATGCCTTGATCCGCAGCAGTCTGATTGTCATTTAAAAAACCCTGGAATTCTTGTAACTCTTTAACGCTTTCGAATTCATAACGCATGCCTGAGTTTAGAAATCCTTCTTTTCTACTCCCTCTCATATACATTTTCATCTTGTCGAGGTATTTTCTATTGTTCGGATCATTTTTGATACTGTCAGGAACTCTGGAAGATATATCAATTATAGAATCAATCTCTGCGGGAAACTGCTCCCACAACTGTGCATCCACTACTTGTCTTAGGCTATCCTCGCTTGCATTAGGATACAAACTGCTCATCATACTCATCATCATGGTTCGAGAGCTACTTATGACATCAGAATATATCTTATATTCTCCGCTACCATCAGCATTCAGATAAATCTCTTCAGTTATGCTTGCACATGACCACAATACAATTAACAGAAGAACAAAGATTTTCGGGACAAGACTAATAATATTCTTCATGGCATATAGGTATGGTGAAAAATCAGCCCACCAAATCTCCACTCATCTTGCGGCACTTTTTAATCTTTTTATTCAAGATCAACTTCCAAAATGGTGAACGAGTTACTACTAATTTACTCTTTACCCATAGGTTATTCAAAAATTTCCCTTTCCATGTTTTGCTACCACCAATATTTCTGGGCTCAACGATGTACTCAAAGCCCATTTTATGAGTTTCCTCCGTCACACATTTATTTCCGTAGGCAATTTTATCAGCGTCGGGTACGTATATGAGTGAAATTCTTTTGCGCTTTGGCTTATTAGATCGCTTATTCGAATCTTTCTTCATTTCCAAGTTCTCTGTAGGCATATGATCTCTTGCTGTTTCTTCTTTTTTTTGAGAGAAGCAGACAAAGCCCAAAAGGACAAAAAACACCGAGAAGAAATTCTTAAAGCACATACAAGCCCAAAATAGAGAAATTTTTGACAATGATTGCTGGTAGTTGGGCGAATAAATAACTTGCGCTGCAAAATTGACCAAGGGTGAAGTTTATTATCTCATTTTTCCTAAGAAATATACCACGAAAGTATCTTCAGCTTTTTAGCCATTGGGCTTTAAAGGTTGTGGCACTTTTTTACAAAGGAAATAAGGTAGAATGTCCTGTCTGTGAATCGCACTTTCGGAAGTTTCTCCCCTACGGAAGAAAATCACGTAGTAATGCTTTGTGTCCCAAGTGTCTGGCATTGGAGCGTCATCGATTGATTTGGCTTTATCTAAAGCAAAAAACGGATTTCTTTACAAAAGAGGCTAAAATGCTTCATGTGGCTCCCGAGCTGTGTTTTATGGATCGATTTGAATCACTATCTAACCTTGAATATATCACCGCTGATATTGAATCCCCATTGGCAAAGGTTAAGATGGATATTCACCAGATTCCATTTGATGATAACTCCATAGATATCATTTTTTGTAATCACGTATTGGAACATGTGGATGATGACTTAAAGGCGCTAAACGAAATACGACGAGTGCTTAAGCCAGGTGGCTGGGCTATCCTTCAAGTTCCTTTTTTCTTTCCTCTTCCGGAAGAAACTTTTGAAGATAAAAGCATAACCGATCCAAAAGAGCGAGAAAAGGCCTTCGGCCAGGATGACCATGTTCGTTTATATGGGCAGGATTATGCAGACAGGTTAGCAAGTTCTGGTCTTCAGGTATTGGAAGAAAAATTCATTGAGGAGTTGACTAAAGAAGATAAAATACGCTATGCGTTACCTGAATCGGAGATCATTTATAAAGTGGTGAAATAGGATATAAAGAGAGAGTGAACTTTGCAAGCTCACTCTCTTCGTTTAAAAACTTAAGGCATCCAGGCATAGCCATGCTTATTCTTCCATATGAAATACTTTTCCAGCAACACTTTGCCAAAGTCATTGAAAATATTCGGAAGTAGTATTGCAAACTGACGTGGTTTAAATAAATGATTAGCCAACAAATACACTTCCTTGTGTCCTGCATCCATTATGCAGATAGCAGGTATTTTACCCCACTCTTTTTCAATCAACTTTTCTTTTCCGTTGATTAACCTTACGATATTCTTTGCTACAATTTTTCCAGTTACATCACTTGGATATCCCGTTTTCGGCACACCGAAAGGAGTATTTTCAATCTTGAAATTTGGAGTGACTTTAACAGCCAATCCTGCTGCAAACACATTATCATACTTTACATGCTTATAAGAAGCTTCTGTTTCTACGAAACCTTTCTCATCCACAAGCTTAGGACTATTTTTCATTACTTCTGCTCCTTCGAATGGCGGCATCAGCATAGCCATCTTATAAGGAAGTACAGTCCCATCTTTCAAATGGATTTTATCTTCATCTATACGCTCGATGCTAGCATCTGTGATCCATTCAATATTGTACAACTTCATGAACATCTTGAGCATGCTTTCGCCTCCAGGCATTCCGTCTATCCCAAAGTTCCCCAGGTATGGCTCAGGGGTAATCCAATAAAGCTTTACTTTATCCCGTACTTTGTTTCTTCGAAGCTCCTTATCCATGTTGAATAGATACTCGTATGCAGCTCCCATACAACTGGCACCCTGAGTCGCACCTACAATAACCGGGCCCGGATCTTTAATGAGCTTTTCAAACGCTTCCCTGGTTTTCAGAGCCAATTTTGGAATCACGATGTTTTGAATCTTATTGTCTTCCGGATTGATCCCATCCACTACTTCAAAATTCATGGAAACACCAGTAGCAACCACCAAATATTCATAATCAATGTTTTCACCACCATTGAGATATACTTTGTTCAGATCAGGATCTACTTTTTCAGCAGCTTTTTGAATGAAATTGATCTTATGTTTTTTGAAAACTTCACTAAGATCAAATCGAATATCCTTCACTTCTCTTCTGCCAAATGGCACCCATATCAATGAAGGTACATACAGGAATTCGCTCGTAGGAGATACGACCACTATTTCATATTCCTGTCTCTTTCTTTTTAATTTTCTGGCGAGCTGGATCGCAGAAGTAAATCCTGCAAAATTGCTTCCTAAAACAACTATCTTTTTCATAGCTCAGGTTTTTAAGTTCACCAACTAAGCTAATTACTTAACTAAAACAAGCTTATGACAGGAATCAGTCAATAAGCTGAAGTTTTCCCGAAAACATGTCTCTGGGCATCAAAATGTCTGGATAAAGACAAACTAAAGATTGAATTGAAACGGTCCTTTGCTATTCAAAGCCATATTCGACACCAAAGAATACTTCATAAATGAATTTATTCAATGGAATGATAGGTTTGTCATCTAACAGGAAGTTTGAAGTAAGCTTAACTTTGAACCTATCGGTTAAGGCATTCTTGAATTCCAATTGTCCACTGACCCTATTTCTAAAAGCATCGATCTCTGAATCATTTCCTGACTGGAAGTAGATAATAGCATTTACGTTGGTAGTTGCTGTCAGTCTAACATCTGCACTGAGGTAAGAATTTAATTTCCACAGATTCTTTTCGATTTCATCTTCCATACCATTCCACCGTTCATACTCATGAAAAATTCCAATACCAGTATAGAGTGAATTCTTCTTTTGAAGGATATTCCAACGGTATCCCCCTCCCAGTAACCACCTCAGCTCCATATTTCTTGACTCATCAAACTGGACTTGACCGAAAAACTCAGGAGTCAACACAGATGATCTCCGCAGGATTTCTCTTAAATGAGCAGTACCATTATATATCAATGGACCGTCACCGATTTTAAAATAATTAAGACCGCTTATTAATATGGTAGCAGATTTCTCAGCAATATAGATGACATCAACATTGTTGTTTATCCCAATATATGTATTTTGCTCCTCTGCAGTAGAGCTTCGATTATTGATTGCAAAAGTGGCATCAATTACACCTGTAAAGTAGTTTGAAGAATCTGTGGCAAGAAACCCCTTATCCACTTTCAAAATTTGAGCTGAGCTTACGTAAAATGATACGAAAAAGGCTAAACAAGTTGTTTTTCGCATAATCGTGCATCGAATTAAGCCGCAAAGATTTGTAACATAAATGAAGGGCACAAACAAAAAAGCCTCACTTTACAAATGAGGCTCTATTAAGTATATTTTACTTACAGTTAAGCATTTTTAGCAGACCCTTTGATCGAAAATGAGGTGCCACGATCACTCTGGAAACTGCATAAATTTCACCAGACTTAACATTGATCAAATACCAGTTATAGTTTACGTTGGCTGTTTTAACAGAGATAGCTGATCCATTCTGTGTGGAACCAACTTTGATTCCATTTGGGATGGAAATGCCAACGAGTTCATCTCTGCCTTCATCCAACAAAAATGAGAATTCTTCATCAGAAAGCACATCAAGATCTCCTTTGTAAACAGCTTTCATTGAATTGTCAGATTCTTTTTTACCAAGACTTGCATTCTCGAGGTTTAATTTATACTCCGATGTTTTATTGCAATTTTCACTTACCTGGTCTTTTGCATACTCCCAGAAAGTGTAAATATTTTTATCCGATAGTTCCATACTTTTGATATGTTCCTTCATTATTTTCAAAGCCAAACTAAAATCACTTTTTTCAGCATTCATTTCAGCTTCATATTCGGTGTACGGAAGAAAGAACGTATAATCGGCTTTCTTGCTTTCTATCCTCCCATATCTTAAAGTAGGTATGCTCAATCCACCGGCACCAGTTATGGTGTATTCATTGAAAGAAAGTACCGTAAATTCATTGGAATCATCCTTTCTAAGATCGTCTACCTCACTCCTTGACATGGTTTTATAAGAAGGATGAAGGTCAAAATCAACAGCAATCAACTCTGGAATAGAGTTATTGAATACCTCTACAAAGTCTTCAAACATTTTCCTTTCTTCCACATACTTACTCTTGATCTCCTCGTTTTTGGCCTTTTCAATTCGTTTATCATAGAAATCAACTTGATCCTGATCTAACTCTAACAATTCAATAATGAGTGGTCTTTGAATTATATCCTTAAAATCTTTTGCCTTTGCATTGATTTCTTGTGCGTTGATCATTGAACAGATACCAAGAAACAGAGGAAATACAATCCATATTTTTTTGTGTGTAGCAGTCATGACATTCAGTTTAGTGAGACACTAAAGATATCAAATAGTATGCCGGAAATGGAAGTAAGTGGAATGAGAAAATCTTGCATAGTGGTTCTGAGAGTACCTATCAATACTGAATAATTGTTCTGATACGACCTTTATTCATTCTGAAGGATCTGTTTTTATTATTCAATAAACTGTACAGGATATTTTCTTGACTTTCATACAGTTCTAAAAGTGTATCATTGAATACCTCTATTTTCTCAACACCATCAGGAGATGTATCCAAGTCGAAAAACAACTCGATAAACTCTTCTCCGAACTCATGTCTACTATGTTTGGGAACCACCTTGTCTCCATCAAAAGACAAGACAAAATGGCTATTCAGGTAATTTTCAAAGCATTGAGCCAGTTCATTGTAATCGGTACAATTAGTCTTAATTGCTTCCAACAAATTATACCTATCTAACCTCACATACAAAGTAATACTTTCCTTTTCAGGTCTCAGCTCAAATCTTCCAATCTTGAAGTCATGAAACTCATTTGAGGACAAACTAAATAATATGATTATGAATATCTTCATATAAAACAAGAAGCCTCAAAAGAGGCTTCTACAATTTTATCTTACCCAGGTCCCTTAGAAAAGTCTGATGCGGGGGTGCCCGAGATACATCTTCCGATTATAGGAAACTCATCTGTGATTACATAAAAGTAACTGAATGTCTCTGATCCACCAGCTGGCGTATTCAAAGTAATCGATCGTTCTATTCCGTTACATTCATCCAAGTCTCCTGAACCACTTACAAACTCATAATCATTGGTGTATTTTCCATTATACTCCCCACAAGGCTCTGTCACCCCATTACCGGGACGTTCTCCTGTTTTTAACTGCCAACTGGATTCGAGTAATTCTACTCCCGATCCATCTGCGGTTGGCCCGTACTTGTACACAATAGGGAAGCCATCGGATCCCCATCCTATTTGAACTGGGCTAGTAGGCGTAGTAGTACCATCTCCCAGACCAGCAACTAAACTATTTGCATACACCACCATATCTCCATGATAATGAATTAATCCTTTTGTGTTGTCAGGGGTAGGTTGTAAATGTGCAGTGTTGCAATCTAATCCTACAGCGGTTCTATTATTATTAGGCTCGAATACCCAATCCCAATTATATTCTCCCGTATTAGTGTTCTCAAAGATGAAAGGTTCCGCTGGAGCAGGATCAATTGGTACTCCGTTGAGAGCTATCCCGTAATCATAAGCAGGCCTGTTATTTTCGTCTAAGATGTCTGTAGAACTTGTAGCAAGGGTCGGGTTAGCAGTAAATGTAAATGTCTCTGTTGTGGAAACCAGTCCTGTCACTCCCATATTGGAAATTTGATTCCCATAATCGTGATCCGGTACTCTATTGGTTTGAATGGTTCTCATCTCCATATTAACCGATTCTGTGTATGAGTTACTTGTGCTTGGTGTTTTGTCACAAACTGTATTGTCTTCATTTGTTGAATTATCATTTGCACACTCAGCTACTGTAGCCTCTGATACAATCACATTAAACTCATCACTAGCACTCCCCCCTTTTCCATCGGAAGCGTTTATCGTTACAATTGCGTTCCCAGTACCCACTTCATTGATCGTAAGCGTGTTTCCTGAAACTGAAACAGTGATCACACTTGAAGGGCTACTTATAGCGCTATAGTTCAAGTTGTCCCCATCTGAATCTGTGAAAACCCCTGAAAGGTTAATTGTTGTAGACTGGAATCCCTCGGTCAAGTTTTGATCCTGAATAGCGCTTGCAACTTCAGGGCTGGCGTTTACTTCGTCAGAGCCATCTCCGTCTTTATCATCTCCACAAGACACTAGAAAGATGCTTGATCCAAGTAGAGCCAATAAAATAAATTGATATTTTGTCATAGTAATAGATGTGTAGTTATAGCCTTAGATGACAAACACACCTAAAACCTTCGTAAAGGAAGAAATAAAAAAAGAGGCCTATGGCCTCTTTTCGTTGAACTATTCCGAAGTTTCGTCAGGTGTCATCCTATTGTCATTGGAAACTACATCAATTAACTTATTATAAGGATCAATCCCAACTGATGTCGGTTTTTCATCTACCACTAATGTTATCACATTATTTATCTGATCAAACTTTTGCTTCTTAAGGTATAAGGGAACTTCTTTCATCTTTCCATCCACCTCTTTTTCTGTAAACACCCCCACTTCTATCCAATCTGCGAGTGGAAGGGAAATCGTTGGTTTTCTTTTTCCCTCTACCTGATACGTCAAGCTATCCCCTTCAGCATTGGTAAATACTCTTTTACCCTTCTCATCAGCCCGATATTTGGAAACCAATGCACTCAGCTTGACTTCATATTTCCCGTCTTCCAGTTCCTCATAAGATGCATCTGTCACCTTGTTATTATACAATGTAATGGTCTCCAACATATCTTTCACCAGATATGCCATCGAGTCTGGAGTCACAGATTTAACGAACCCAAGATACTCGACGGATGTGGTATAAGGTGGTTCCTGGAAAGCCACACTATCGATGTACTTACTCATGGCACTGTTGAAAACAGATTCACCTAAGTAATCACTCAAGGCATAAAGAACCAATGAGCCTTTATTATAGTGGATGTATTGCTGATTCTCATTAAAGATCAGTGGCTTCTCTTTCAACCGTTCAAATGTTCTACCCTGTAGGTATCTATCTAAAGCATCCTTAAGGAATACACGCATTTTCTCTTGCCCATATTCCTTTTCCAATACTCTGAGGCTACTGTATTCGGACATACTTTCGGACATCAAAGTCGCACCCTGCACATTCGCTCCAATCACCTGGTGGGCCCACCATTGGTGTGCCACTTCATGGGCTGTAACACTGAATGGATAGTCTAGTCCTTCAGGATCATCATCATCTACTTTAGCAATAAAGCCTATACCCTCTGAAAAAGGGATGGTGTTTGCAAAAGATTGTGCGAACGATCCTCCGGATCTTGGAAATTCTATGATCCTGACCTGTCTGTGTTGATATGGGCTAAAGTTCGCTTCGTAATAATCTAGCGATTTTTTCACTCCTTTAACCATCCTATCCAGGTTGTATTCATGACCTTCATGGTAATAAATCTCGATATTGATGTCATTCCATTGATCTCTGAGCACTTCATAATTGGCAGATTGATATGCATAGAAATTGATCATCTTACTGTCCATTTTATAATGGAAATACCTGCGACCATCTTCCTCCCATTCTTTTTGTAGATAGCCAGGTGCAATCGCGATCTGATCTGGAGATGTACTCACGGTGGTTTCGAAAGTGATCCAGTCTGCGCTCGAAGAAATGTAAGTATTCCCAAGTGCCGTTGTATCAAATGGTGACTTCATTCGTTCTTTCTCAGGTAATCCATATTTCTCTCGAACCTTATTATCCACAAGTTCCCCTTGTTCAGAGTATCCGAAAGTTGGAAAAATACCATTATTTATGAAAGTTCCATTATTCCTAACCGGAGAATTGCTTCTTAATAGCTTGTTTGGCTTATTCCACAGACTAAAAGTGAATGTAATCGAATCACCAGGAGACATAGGCTTAGCTAATCGATAGAAATCGTAGTTGTAGACTGTATCTTCCAAAACCAGCTCATTCTGTACTGAAAAGGTGAATTCACCAGGATAGCTATTGTGGTTTAGCAATAATGAATCAATTGTCTCATTGGTCTTATTTACCAGAACAAATGTTCCGGTAGCTTTAAAATCCCTATTATCAGGATAGATATTCATATCTACCTTTACATCCGTAATTCGTGGTTGAGCCATTCCGGCATATTTGCTAAAAAGCTTCTCTTGCTCTACTCTTCTTTCCTCACGCTGTTTAGATGAAACGTACTCGTTTTGAACATTATTAACATACCAGATGTAAGTACCTAGTGATAAGAATGCTACTAATAAAAAGAAGAAAGCAAACGTCAAGGTCCCATTGAAAGATTGAAGGCCTTTTCTCAACCTATCCTTAAATGTGGTAGGCATTCCTCTTCTCCAGAAGGCAATGGCAAAAACATACATCGCTGCTCCTAACAGCAACCAGTAGATTTTGTACACAAAGTATCGCTGCAGGGTGATTCCATACCCATTCATCGGCGAATAAAAAGTTCCTGGCCCTTCATTATACTTGAAAATGGACTGTTCAATGCCGATATTATCAAGGAAGCTGATTCCAATTCCGAGCGCAAGCGTCACAAAAAATCCGATTAGATAATTTGGAATTATGGTGTGCACAAAAATGGCAAGCAGACCCCAAACAAGAATGTTCCAAATGCGGATGAAATAAAGATCTTGTAAGTACAAATTGATCTCGTAATCATAAAAACCAGCGTATGTCTGTATAAGCATCCCACTGATCATGATTAGAATCAATAAGACAAGTAGAACCTTGACCATTGCCAAAAACTTTGAGAATAGCATCGCCCAATTAGGCATGGGAGCTACATCTACCAACTGATTGATCCTCGCCATTCTATGCCTATGGATCAACATCCCTGAGTAGAGGTAAATGATTGGAAGGATTGCTAACCTCGTAAAAACAGCTCCGGCTATATCAATCATTTGCCATGTCACCGGGTAAGTAATCGTTCCGTAAATCTGTTGACCTACTGCCAGGGTAGTCGTTAAGATTAAAAGGCCAATCAAAGCAATAATGATAAATGGCCAGCTCTTCACAACATACAGGAAATCATTATTTGATAAAGTCCACGCACTTTTAATCCGATTCCAGAAACTGTAATCAAATGTGATTTTTGGAAGGTTTATCCTTACCATGCTTCCAAAATTATTCTTGATCACACGTTCACCTTTCTTTTTCTTAAAACTGAAGGAAAGTGGATTGTGTGAAAACTGGAATAAGGAGAACACCCCGGCATAGATGAGTAAGCCAAGCCCACCCCATATCAGTCTATTGTAGACGATGTACCCTTCAAATGGTAAAAGATTTTCGTTTTGCTCAGCGACTGTCCAGTATTCTGTATAGTATGTACTCGCAGATGCTCCGAATGGATCGATCAAAGCACCTAATTCCTTATTATCCAGATTACCAACCACTGTTTCAGCTACACCTTGCAGAAGAAACAAGGCAATTATAGCTACAAAACCAGCCGATATATTCCTGGAAAAAGTAACTACTCCGAAAATGATTGCGCTGAAAAAAATCAAGTTTGGAATAACATATATGATATACGGTTGTATATAATTAATTAAGTTGAATTCAGTGAGTAACTCCGGATTTGTCCCTGGCAAATAGCTGCCAACTATTGCTCCCAAGGCTACAGATAGTAAAACCATGATGGTGACTACCAGTCCACTCAGGTACTTAGCTAGTAAATAGTCAAGTTTTGTAAATGGGTATGAATACAATACATGGCTGGTATTGCTACTATAGTCTTTGTTTATTGTTCCTCCTACTATCGATGGAATCAGAAAGAAAGCCAGGATTGAAAATCCGTTAATGAAGTTATTGAGTGCAAACGCTGAATTAATGAAGGCAATCGAACTTCTCGTTACTGTCACAGAATCAAAAAGACCTGCAGCAGAGGCCATGGCAAAAACGGAGATCACAAACAGTGAACCGAAATAGATATAAAACAGTGGATTCTTAACCCAGTATTTTATTTCAAAGGAAAATATTTTCAGAAACATAACTGGTTACTTTTAGGCTTCTACTGCTTTTTCCTGACCAAGTGTGGTGAAGTAAACGTCTTCTAAATTGGCTTCCACCGACTCGAATCCATCACCAGGGTTACTATCACTCTGAACCCTAATGTTGACTGTATTGTCATCATTAAAGTTGGATGAGATCACATTGTACTTTGCTTCCTCTGCTTCCAGGTCTTCTCTATCTATGATCTTACGCCACATTTTTCCTTCCAAGGTCTTTACTGCTTCTTTAGGTGTCTGATGAGAAAGAATTCTTCCTCCGTTGAGGATAGCCATATCAGTACACAGTTCCTTTACATCATCTACGATGTGAGTAGAAAATATGACAATATTATTGGTCCCGATCTCTCGAAGGACGTTTAAAAAACGCTGACGCTCCGTTGGGTCAAGACCGGCGGTAGGCTCGTCTACAATGATCAACCTTGGATCGTTCAATAGAAGTTGAGCAATCCCAAAACGTTGCTTCATACCTCCTGAATATTTCGCCACATGCTTCTTTCTAACTTCATACAAATTGGTCACTTCCAATGCGCTTTTGACTATCGCATCACGTTCTGCTTTTGTAGCCACTCCCTTCAATGTAGCAAAATATTGAAGTAATGCTTCCGCAGACATCTTTCCATAAACTCCAAATTCCTGGGGCAGATACCCCAGTCGCTTTCTAAACTCAATTTGATTTTGATGGACGTTTAAATCATCCAAATGAACCTCTCCGGAATCTGGGGTTTGTAGCGTGGCAATAGTTCGCATCAATGAGGATTTGCCTGCTCCATTAGGTCCGAGCAGACCAAACATCCCGGAATTAATCTCAAGAGATACATCATCAATGGCTTTTACACCATTCTTGTAGGTTTTAGAAAGGTTGGAAATCGTCAGCTTCATGTATTATTTTTTTTGAATCTGTAAGTTTAGTATGCCTGAAATACAAAAACTTACAATTGATTGGTGGAAAGTTATAAGGTCAGTCTAATGGTCATAATAATCGACGAACGGCGTTGGTCTAATATGTCCAAATACCTTTAAGATCGGATATAGAAGAAACTAGATTTAATTCATGAATAAGAGAAAACCTCAGGTTATTCTTTACCTCTCTTTAAGTCTCTTTTTGCCTTCTTTCCATTACGGACAAGAATATAGCTGCAAAAACATCAACTACGATTTCCTTAGAGGTGCTCTGGGTGAATGGGTTGTCGAAACCAGAGATAGAACTGCTCCGGGTGAATATGAAGAGAATGAAGGAGTTGCTACTATTTCAAACGCTATTCCAGGGTGTGGAATCATTATCTCCTTCAAAGGGAAGTACAAAGGCAATCCATATGCCAGAGAATCCATCATAACAGGCATAGACTCATCTAGAATTCAGATGGTGTCTATGGATTCTGAGCATGGTGGTTTCTTGACCTATGAAGGAAAAATGATAGATGAAACGTTGGAGGTGATATGGTATAGAAACAAAGAAAAAGGAAAAATGATGTCTAAGTATACCATGTCGTTTGAAAATAAAGATCAATTTGCATTCTCATCGTATCTATCAACTGATTATGGAGCATCATGGGCACTAACACATCAACGAACTTTTAAAAGGGTTTATCAAAGTCGATTTAATTTCTTTGCAATCATCGTCAAAAATATGGATAAGTCTATTGAATGGTATAAGGAACTATTAGACTTCACCATAGCGAGCAGAAACAGGTTGGATTCTAAGGGTATAGAAATAGCCAATCTTTCTTCAGGAAAGAATCGATTGGAACTTATCGAAATTGAATCCAGCGTGTCTGCAACAGAATTACTACAAATTAACCAACGACTTCAAGGTCTTTTTAAAGTCGGTTTTTCAGTAAACGGGCTAGAACCTTTTCTTGATAAACTAAAAAGCTTGAATCCCAACTTTAATGAAAGCATCGTCCATGATCCGGTGACCGGGCAAAGGATGATTGTATTGAAAGATCCTGATGGAAACAGAATCCAGCTTTTTGAAAACCTTATAAAATGAAGCAAGTCAATTTTCTTTCGGCTATCTTATTTATTCTGATGTCCAATGCCAGCTTAGGACAAGTGCTAATAGATTCGATCAATTCCAATAACACGCTATATGGCATAGATATCTCAAAAGATGGCTCTCATATATTCCTAGCAGGAAAAGACTCAACAGTTACTATTTATAATCAAGAGCAAGAATCAATGATCCTAAAAGGTCATAAAAGCTCTGTCTCTTCTGTGGACTATTTTGATAAAACCGGAACCATACTTACTGGTTCCTATGACAATACGGCAATTCTTTGGGATATGAATGGAAACCGTCTGACGACTCTAAAACACGAAAAAGCTGTCATCAAAGTATCTCAAAGCGATCAATTCCTTGCCACCGCCAGCCGGGACAATTCCGCAGGTATTTGGAAAAGGGATGGAGAGCTACTTTTCTTCCTATCAGGTCATAGCTCTCAAGTCAACGACATCCAATTCATTGATGAGAAGAGATGGATCGTAACAGCAAGTTTTGACAATTCCATCAAGATATGGAACTATGAGGGAGAACTATTGAAATCCCATGAAGTACATGCCTCCGGAATCAGGAGTATCCAAGTTTTCACTGAAAACAAGCTCATAATATCAGGGCACAGAGATGGAATCTTAGTTTTTGTGAGTTTTGATGGTACGATACTGAGAAAGATTCAAGCCCATGGCCTTAGAAATGAAGAATATAAAATGGTCAATTCAATACAACTTCTGCAAGATGACAAGGTGGTTTCTGCTGGAGCAGATGGCTACATACGTGTGTGGGATCTGGATGGAAAGATGATAAATGAAGTCTTTGCAGCGCCAAAAGAACAAGCGTATATTTCTGGGTTAGCGATCTCAAAATCAATCATGGTAAGCTCGAGTGGAGGCAAAAATCCAATGATGAAAGTATGGCAAATACCACCTTCCCAAAAAGAATGACTGCTCATCTTACAGACAAAACTTTTGTTCTACTAAGTCATGAACAAGTTTGAATGAATCGCTGACAATTTGCTTTTGTACCCATGTAAACGACACCCGAATTATCCAGCACTTCCCATTCATCTACTACTTTGACGTATCTGATTAGGAAAGGATTTTCAGTGTTCTTCGGTAAGTTTTTCATGTGTGGTTTATTTTAATGTAAGCATAATAAAATTACCACTTGAACAAATAGAGCTTGACGCTATTTAGATGGACAGATGTAATACCCGGCCAATGACCGAAAAAACTCGTTAAGCTAAAAATCAGTAGTAAAACAATAAATTCAGATGAGATACATATTGGTACTTGTTGCATGTTCAATCTCTCAGTTTTTGTGGAGCCAAATCCCTTACCCCAGAAATCAGCCAGTTATTGCTTATCACACCGGTCTTAAATCTTATTTTCTCTTTGGAGGATATAACAGCGATCTGAAGAAAAGAACCAATGATCTATGGCGATTTAGTGAGGATGATTGGAAGGAAGAAAGCAGTGATGTTAAACCTCAGGCCCGAAGCGGTCATACCATGATTTACGACAAATTAAATGATAGGTTAGTACTGTTTGGAGGGAAGAATGACGATGGTGAGCTTTTAAATGATACATGGATATGGAATGATATAGGTTGGACACAATTGATCATAGAAGGTCCCGATGCTCGGCAGTCCCATCGGATTGTTTCGACTGAAATGGGAGTTTTACTTTTTGGAGGGTCCAATCATGCAGGCAATTCACTATCGGATACCTGGCTGCTCAGCATGGAAGTCTGGAAGAAGATAGATGCCCCTAAATATCCTCCTCCAAGAAGACAACATGCTCTTGCATTTGATCAAAAGAAAAATAAAACAATCCTCTTCGGAGGTTTTGACCGCATTGATGGAGAAAAAAAAGTATATAGTGATACGTGGGAATTTGATGGGACAAGTTGGTTAAAGATGGGTGAGCATCTCGAATTAGCGAGAGACCATCACGCCCTGGGATATGATGAGAAATTCAATTCTGTAGTCATGTTTGGTGGATATAACAATGGATACCTTGGTGACACGCGGATATGGAACGGAAAGGACTGGATTAAACTCATCTCAGATGGCCCCACTCCAAGAGCAGGAAAACCTGCATTCCTTTTTGATAGCGAAAATGAGGCACTAATTCTATTTGGTGGATGGGATGCTACCAACCAACCTTTAATGGATTTCTGGAAACTTAATTTTCAATCAAAGTCCTGGACTAAATTCTGATTCTTCTCCCTTTCTCAGATTTTAGGACAAACAAGATCCCTCACTTCATTTCGGGATGGTGGTAATTGTCTCAAGCTTACATATTGCGTCTATACTGACCGCCGACCTCAAACATGGCATGCGTGATCTGTCCTAGAGAACAGTATTTCGTTGCTTCCATTAGCATTTCGAAAGTATTCTCATTATGTAAAGCAGTCTCCTGAAGCTTACCCAACATTTCTTCTGCTTTACTCTCATTGCCTTTGTGCAATTCATTCAGATTCGTGATCTGTTGCTCCTTTTCTTCTTTAGTAGCTCTGATTACCTCATCCGGAATGACCGTAGGCGAACCTTTGGAAGATAAGAAAGTATTCACCCCAATGATCGGAAGCTCTCCTGTATGTTTCTTGGTCTCGTAGTACAAAGACTCTTCCTGAATCTTACCTCGTTGGTACATGCTCTCCATCGCACCAAGAACCCCTCCTCTTTCTGTGATACGGTCGAACTCCATCATCACAGCCTCCTCCACCAAATCGGTCAACTCCTCTGTGATGAATGACCCTTGCATTGGGTTTTCGTTCTTCGCTAGT
The DNA here is from genome assembly GCA_965267215.1 of Ekhidna sp. Classification (GTDB taxonomy): domain Bacteria; phylum Bacteroidota; class Bacteroidia; order Cytophagales; family Cyclobacteriaceae; genus Ekhidna. Next base: position 4,828,048 of record OZ253940.1, on the reverse strand, counting down.
CCCAACTCCTTATTGATGATTAGCTGAATTGCCATTGCACGCCTCACTGAATCCTCTGTTGGAGTAGTGATTGCCTCATCATACGCATTGGTATGCAGTGAATTACAGTTATCGTAAATCGCGTACAATGCCTGTAGTGTTGTCCGGATATCATTGAAGTCAATTTCCTGCGCGTGCAATGAACGACCTGACGTTTGAATGTGATATTTTAGTTTTTGTGCACGTTCGTTCGCTCCGTACTTTAATTTCATTGCTTTAGACCAGATTCGTCTAGCCACACGCCCAATCACCGCATACTCTGCATCTACCCCATTGGAGAAGAAAAACGAAAGGTTCGGTGCAAATGCATTGATATCCATCCCTCTGGACAGGTAGTACTCTACGAAAGTGAATCCATTAGCAAGCGTAAAGGCCAACTGGGTAATGGGATTAGCTCCAGCTTCCGCAATGTGGTAACCTGAAATTGAAACAGAATAGAAGTTCCTAACATTCTGATCGATGAAATACTGCTGTACATCTCCCATCAATCGAAGGGAAAACTCAGTGGAGAAGATACATGTATTCTGCGCCTGATCTTCTTTAAGTATATCTGCCTGAACAGTACCCCTAACAGAAGAAAGAGCCTTGGCTTTTAGTTCATTGTATACATCGGCGGGAAGGACTTGATCTCCTGTTACGCCCAAAAGCATCAACCCCAGTCCATCATTACCCTCAGGCAGTTCGCCGTTATAGGTTGGCCGGTTTACTCCTTTTTCTTTGTAGATCTTTTCGATCTTAGACTCAATCTCTTTTTCTAATCCATTTTCCTTGATGTACTTCTCACATTGCTGATCGATGGCTGCATTCATGAAGAAGGCACAGATTGTAGCAGCCGGGCCATTGATGGTCATTGATACGGAAGTAGTTGGATCGCACAGATCAAAACCTGAGTACAATTTCTTTGCGTCATCCAAACAGCAGATGCTCACACCTGAATTACCAATCTTTCCATAGATGTCCGGACGATAATCCGGATCTTCTCCATACAACGTCACAGAGTCAAATGCTGTAGATAATCTAGCTGCAGGAAGTCCTTTGGATACATAGTGAAAACGCTTGTTGGTACGTTCCGGTCCTCCTTCTCCTGCAAACATTCGGGTCGGGTCTTCCCCTTTTCTTTTGAAAGGAAATACGCCGGAAGTAAACGGAAATTCGCCAGGTACATTTTCCTGTAAGCTCCAATGCAGCACATCGCCCCATCCTTCATAACGTGGCAAAGAGACTTTAGGAACTTTCGTATGAGAGAGTGTCTCTGTCGTTGTTTCTACTTTGATTTCTTTTCCACGAACCTCATACGTGTATTCTTCCCCTTGATAATTCGCTTTCTTCGCCTCCCACTCCTCAATGATTTTCAGGTTGTGAGGATCTAAATCAAGTTTCAGTTGCTCTTTGGCCTGATCGATGGCAGCCAGAGCTTCTTTTTGATCCTTTAACACCTCAGCAGATTTCTCCAGACTATAAAGCTTTTGGGCTACTCCTTTTTGCTGAATGGCTTTCTCATTATACCCTCTGATGGTTTCTGTAATCTCAGAAAGGTAACGTGTTCTCTTTGGAGGGATGATGAATACTTTTTCACTCATCTCCTCACTGCTCTCAAATGAAGACTTGAGGTCTGCACCCGTCTTTTCCGCAATTAGGTTCATCAGCGACAGATACAGCTGATTCATACCCGGATCATTAAATTGCGAAGCAATGGTTCCAAAAACCGGAAGATCTTCATCTTTCGCATCCCATAACTGATGGTTTCGCTGATATTGCTTTTTCACATCTCTCAACGCATCCAAGGCTCCTCGCTTGTCGAACTTGTTGAGCGCAATGATGTCAGCAAAGTCCAGCATGTCAATTTTCTCCAACTGAGTAGCCGCACCGTATTCAGGTGTCATTACGTAGAGTGAAGCATCTGAATGATCGGTGATCTCTGTATCTGACTGACCGATACCTGAAGTTTCCAGAATGATTAGGTCAAATCCTGCAGCTTTTACCACATCGATGGCATCCTGCACATACTTAGATAGCGCAAGGTTAGACTGGCGAGTGGCCAGTGATCGCATGTATACACGTTCGTTGAATATTGCATTCATACGAATTCGATCTCCTAGTAAGGCTCCTCCTGTCTTACGTTTAGATGGATCAACAGAAATTACCGCAATGTTTTTATCCTTAAAGTCCACCAGGAACCGACGAACCAACTCATCCACCAAAGATGACTTTCCAGCTCCTCCCGTACCGGTAATACCTAATACAGGGGTATCAACTGCCACTTTTCTAAGTGCAGCCAACTCGTCTTTATATTGATCCGGATAGTTTTCTGCAGCTGAGATTACGCGCGCAATAGCTGCGTGATCCTTCGTGTTTATTTTCTTAACCTGTCCATTCAGGTTTTCCCCGACAGCAAAGTCACTTTGCTTCACAAGATCATTGATCATCCCTTGAAGCCCCATCGCACGTCCATCATCTGGCGAATAGATACGGGTAATTCCGTGCTGATGCAACTCTTCAATTTCTTCCGGAAGAATGGTTCCCCCTCCTCCTCCAAATATCTTGATGTTTGCACCTCGTTCTTTGAGCAGGTCATACATGTATTTGAAGTATTCCACATGACCTCCCTGATAGGAAGTGATTGCAATCGCTTGCGCATCTTCCTGGATGGCACAGTCCACAATTTCTTGCACTGAACGATTATGCCCTAAATGAATCACCTCACAGCCGGTAGACTGAATGATCCTCCGCATGATGTTGATTGCTGCATCGTGTCCATCGAACAGGGATGCAGCTGTTACAATTCGAATGTGATTTTTGGGCTTATAAATCTCAACTTCTGGGGTCATGTCGCTTCAATTTTAAGAAGGGTAAAGATACTGAAAAGAGAAGTCAATTTTGGAGATTTTGTTTGAATGGAAGGAAATAGCTGAATATTTGGTAAAAATGATTTACAGTGAGATTTTGTTTGGGAACCCTCCAATGTTACATGCCAATGCTCAAAGCACCTGTTGAATTGACTTACGATAATTCGAAGGGCTTTTTCCTGTAAATGATTTGAACTGCTCCACAAAGTGTGAATAGTTGCTAAATCCACATTCAAAGCAAATCTCCGTTATACTTATCTCCTTCTCAGCTAACAGCTTCGAAGCATGCACCAGCCTGTATTCATTCAGGAATTGTGTAAACGTCTTGGAAGTAATTTTCTTAAAATATCGACAGAAGGATGTCTCCGTCATGCTTACTACTTCTGATATCTCAGGGATAGAGATCGGTTTTTGAAAATGCTGCCTCACATAGTTCAAAACCAAACTCAGTCTGTCATTGTCCTGTGGAGAAGCTACAAGTGAAAAGCCGTCCGCATTTAGAATGTTAAATTCTTTTGAAAGCGATAGATCTCGAAGAATATCCAGTAAGCTCAGGACTTGATCAAACTTATCTTTATTAGCCATTTGAGCGATCTTCTCGCCTATCAGCTCCTTACTTCCTCCAAAAAAAGACAATCCCTTTTTCGCTCGCTCGAACAAGGCACTGATGTTTTTCATTTCAGGAATCTGCAGAAACTCTTCGCCCAAAAAGTCGGGACGCATTTGGATGACAGTTTCACTTTCATGGCCAGAAAGACGATCCGTGAATCCTTGATGAGGAAGGTTGGAACCTATCAAAACCAATTCACCTTCATTGAAATAGGACAAGTGACTTCCTATGTGCCTTTTCCCTCTCCCTTTATTTACATACACCAGCTCCAATTCCGGATGATAATGCCAATAAGGTCGGGTATTTCTGTGCTGCTGAGAAAACTGGCGCACCAGAATAGAGCCCTCATGTGGGAAGATTACTTTTTCCAACGGTGGGCTTGAATATTTCTTACTCAACAGTTTCGGCACTTGATTGAATATTATATCAGTAAAAATTGATTTCACTGTAAAAATCTCTAATGATTTTCATATTTTAATGGATTTCATCTAATAATTGACAAAATACCATAGATATGTGAAAATATACAGGTGATACCCAGCTCTTTCGGCACCTAGGTTTGCATTATCGATAAATTATTAAGTGGTACGCAAATGAAAAAGCTAGGAAATTTTGTATTCGCCTTGATCCTGATGGTGTCAGTGATCGGCGAGAGTTTTGCATTCGGTAAAGAGCATTCACTCTTTGTTCATGTAGTAGGTGAAAAACAGATTGACCTTCATCTAACCGATATCAATGGTAGAGTAAAGCTGTACTTAGCTGATAAGAATGGGAAAATTTACCATGAAGAGAGAATGAAAGTAAAAGATGAGGTCAAGTTAAAGCTGGATCTGTCAGATCTGGAAACCGGGACATACACACTTGTACTAAAAGATGAATTTAAATTTCAAACCGTTCCTGTCATTGTTTACGAAGAAAAGGTGAGTGTGGAAATGGATAAACTATCGAAGACATACTTTCCCAAAGTGGCCATTGAAGGGGAAATAGTGACTATCCGAATGATCTCAAACTTATCGAATGATCTAAAAATCGCCATTCATTCCAACAATGATGAGCTTTTATTCGAAGAAGAACTTGACGGGGTTGCGGGTCTGGTGGGTAAGCGATTCAAGTTTATGCCTGGCATCTACCGTATGAGACTAACCAGCGATCATTATACGGAAGTAAAGTATCTAACATTTTAAATAGGTACTTTCCACTTCTATCGCAACATACAAGTCCAGCTAGTAGCTGGATTTGTTTTTCACTTATTCATCCTGGTTGATTTTTCAAATCACTAAAATTTCGGATATTCACTTCCATGATATTCGAAACCCATCAACTGCCTGAGACACTTTCACCCTATATTGAGTCCGTCTTTCATTTCAAGAATTTTATCCCTGATCACTCCATTGAACGTGTGGTTCCAACGGGACATATCTTTATCATTTTCGAGTTAGATGGATTTACACGCAATACGTTCGATAATGAGACACTAAAACCCAATGCCACCTACCAAAATGCGTGGATATCAGGAGCTCATAAAAACTACATTTCCATCTCGGCTCATGAAAATTCGGAAATGTTCGTAGTGCAGTTCAAGCCTTACGGGGCGCACCCATTTTTCCATGTTTCCCTGGAAAAAATTACGGAACAAGTAATTCACGGACAAGAACTGCTTGGAAATGAGTTAATTCTATTGAGGGAGGAACTTCTTGCTCAAACAAGTTCAGCAGATAAGTTTAAGAAAGCTGAAGACTGGCTTCTCGAAAGATTTCAGAAAGACAAAACTCCTCCTCAGGCGTTGATTGAATTTTATGAAGAACTTCAACAAGCACCTGCAGCTAATTATCCACTCATTGTGGAGAACTATCCCAACTCCCAGAAACACCTGATTGATCAATTCAAGAAGTATGTGGGGCTTAAACCCAAAGTCTCACAGCGCATTCTACGTTTCAACGAGATCCTTCAGAAGGTTCATAAGAAAGAAATGATGTCATGGGCACAGATCGCCTACCAGTGTGGTTATACCGATCAATCCTATTTTATCAAAGAATTCAAACAATTTTCTGGCTTCAACCCCGAGGAGTTCATCGAACAGGGTTTTGAAGGTGATGCTCCTAATTTTTTTCCATTGGATCGTAGAGGTTAATTTTTTACTATGGAAGCCCCAAGCCTGTTGCTAACCTTGTCAAAAAACGAAAAACATGGATTTAACAACAGCATTACAAAACATCAACTGGTTGTCGGTATTGGTAGCGGCGATCTCTACGTTCCTCATTGGTGGAATCTGGTACGGCCCACTCTTCGGCAAAGCATGGATGACCGCTTTCGGATTCACTGAAGAAGATCTGAAAAAACGAAGTGCCCTCAAAACTTTTGGGCTGTCTCTTCTACTAGCATTTATCGCAGCACTGATTCTAGAAATGTTCATTGGCCCGGAAGCCAATATGATGTTTGGTGCCACAGCCGGATTATTTGCAGGAATTGGATGGGTCGCTACCTTTCTTGGTATTTTGTACCTATTCGAAATGCAAACAACAAAAGTCTATCTGATCAATGCAGGATACTGTGTACTTTCATTAACACTGATGGGGCTTATACTAGGAAGCTGGTAAAGCCAAAAAATTTAATGACATGGAAAAAGGGTTATTAGAAAAAACAGGGAAACCACTGGATTACTGGATCAAAGTGGTGGAAGATTCAAAAATCGAAAAGCATAAAGCGATCATCGATTTCCTCAAATCGGAACACGGTTTCACCTATGGCTATGCCAACTTCATTGCGATGAAGGCTCGAAAAGCAGACGCAGCATCAAACGATCCCGCTGAGCTTTTGGAAAATCAATACAAAGGGAAGGAAACACTTCTGCCGATCTATGAAAAGCTCATTGAGAAGATATCATATCTTGGTAAAGATATTACTAGAACACCCAAGAAGGATAGTGTAAGCATGATCAGAAAGAAACAATTCGTGCTGATTAAACCAGCAACTAAAACAAGGATAGACTTAGGGTTGAAGCTTAAAGGCAAGCCTACGACTGATCGCTTGGGTAATTCCGGTCCATTCGGCACCATGTGTACTCATCGCGTGCAACTTACTTCAGCGGAAGAAATCGATGACGAATTGATGAACTGGTTGGAAGAGGCGTACAAGGCTGCAGGATAAAATAGCCGAATCAGCCATTATCTTCGTACCTATGGCCCACTTAATCGGTATAGGAGGTGCGAGTAGGTCTGGTAAATCCAGCCTGGCATTGAAGTTAAAAGATCGTCTACCGCAGAAGCGGGTGCTCCTGCTTGATGTAGACGATTTTGTTTTTCCAGAAGCGGACATCTCCAAGATCAGAGATAGAACCGATTGGGAGCGACCAGAATCCATTGACTTTGATAGAATCCTGCAAACCATTCAAGACAATAGAAGGAGTTATGATTTCATCGTTATCGAAGGGATTCTTGCCTTTGCCAGCAAAAAACTTACATCCATATATAATTACTCTATTTGGCTACAGATATCCAAAGAGATATTTCTGAAACGAAGGAAGAAAGAGACACGCTGGGGAGATGAACCAGATTGGTATTTGGAACATGTATGGAAATCTTACCTTCAATATGGGCAATATCCGGATGCTGATTTGATCCTTTCAGGGGAAACCGAAATTCAGGAAAATATAATTTGTGAGATTGTTCACTTGCGTACTTAAATCTGGTTTATTTGTCTAACACATTTCTCCATAACCACCCAAATTGAACTTCCCAGTATCCATCTGCAAAAGCACCATGTACATTATGTCCACCACCCATTCGAATTCCGTGCCCGGCACCAGGATAAACGACTATGGTTAACAACTCAGGATTATTCTCGAAACCTTGCCTCCACTTCTCGTTTGCTAACTCTGATGGGTGATTATTGTCCTTATCGCCTGTCAAAATCAAAACTGGAATATTTAATTGACTGATATCCTCTGCAGGATCATAATTAGCTACCCACGCCCAGTTTGGTCGGTTTTTATCCGAAGGCAGAATCTGACTCAAAGCCTGAGATACCTGTTTAAGATTTTCATTTAAAACTGTATCCAACCCAGATGCCAGATCAGCTCTATTTCTACCTGTCGATAAATAGTCCATGTAGCTATTTATGAGGTTAATCCCATCATCGACTTCATTCTGAGAGAATCTTTCTGCTGAAAACCACGCTTTGTAAGAATGAAGTTCAGATGCATATGGACTTGCTCCACCACCTGAAATAATAATCATGAATGCCACGTCTTTGGATAAAGACGCTGCAACAGGGGCCATCCATCCCGCCTGGCTAACTCCCCAAAAGCCAATACGAGAGTTATCAATTTCGTCTCTTTGTTTAAGATATTCCAATGCAGCTAATCCGTCCATTGCTAAATCCTTTAATGAGGATGTGACCCAAGATCCGCCCGATGATCCTGTACCTCGCTTATCAAATGCAAGACTTGCAAAACCAAGCTTTGCAAACTCTTCCGCATAAGTTCTAAATCCTTCCCTTTCGTGTGGACCAGAACCATGGAGAAAGACGATGGCAGGAAATTTTTTACTTTCATTAGGTATGATTAAGGTTCCAGCTAAAACTACATCTCTATTCTTGAATGAAACTTCCTCCTCTGTAAATGAGGATCCCTGCGCCAAAGAAGCACTAGAATGAATTATAAGTGATAGAATGCATACGATATATTTCATGATAAAGAATTAGGTATTGTCTGCATTACTCCATCAATGGAAATTAGTTACACAATAATTTCATTATCAATTCGCTTAAACTCGTATTATTAACTTTATCGTATGGCTGAAAATCTATTTAAGAAAAACCTAAAAGCAGCACTTGAGGAGACGGGATTTGGAAGCAAGAGCTTCAGCGATCTTGATCGACTGATTTTAGAGGATGGTTCGGTAAATGTTACGAAAAAAGGTGCCGGGTGGAAAGGGTTTAGCCTATATTACTGGTTGCTTAATCTGCACTGGAGTCGTCTATTCGTTTATGGCATTGTTGGATACTTTGCAATAAACTTATTATTTGCTTTAGCCTATTTTTTAGGAGGACGGGAGCAATTAAGTGGTGGTTCCGAATTGCCTACTTCATTTGACTATTTCTTACACTGCTTCTATTTCTCAACTCAGACATTAACAACCGTAGGTTTTGGATTTATCAGTCCTTTGAAGGGATTTAGCAGTATGCTGGCAGCTTTTGAAGCCATGATCGGTTTGTTGGCTTTCGCCTTTGCAACCAGTGTGCTTTACGGACGATTTTCGAAAGCCAAGTCACGAATCCTATTCAGTAAAAAAATGGTGGTTAGCCCCTACCGGGGAATCAAAGGATTGAAATTGAGAATTGCCAACCCAAGAAAAAGTCAAATCATCGAACTTCAGGCTCGTATTCTTTATTCGCATTTAGAATTCGAAAATGGGGTCTCTACAAGGAGATATACTCAATTGGATCTTGAGATTGATTTCATAAATATGTTTCCCCTACCCTGGACCATTGTACATCCACTGGATGATGAAAGTCCAATTCAAAATAAAACAAAAGCTGATTTGGAAAGGGAGCAGACAGAATTTATTGTCATCCTCAAAGGATATGATGATACGTTCAATCAATACGTACATCAGGTAAACTCTTACCGGGCAAACGAAATCCTATTTAATGCAGACTTTGAGCCGATGTTTGATGCAGGATATGAAACGTCTACTACGGTACAGTTAAACAAGATCAGCGATACTAAAAAAGTATGATGTGTTTTGAATTAGCTTCCTTTACCACATGATGCAATTACAATTCCTTATTCTTCAACTGTTTTTATTGGCATCATGTGCCGGTACTGATACTCAAAACACTGACCTGAACAAACAGGCGGACGTTACCAAAGTCGTCGTTTCAGGTTCCGAAAATCGATATTCTTTTTCAGTAACCATTTCCAGTCCTGACTCAGGATGCGAACAATATGCAGATTGGTGGGAAGTAGTCTCTGAATCGGGTGAACTACTCTATCGGAGAATCCTTCTGCATAGCCATGTGAATGAGCAACCTTTCACCAGAAGTGGTGGAACAGTAAATATTGCTGAAGAGCGAACGGTTTGGGTTAGAGCACATATGAACAACACTGGCTATGGAGGACAGGTAATGAGAGGATCAGTAAAAGAAGGCTTCCAAAAAGCCAATCTTCCGGAAGGTTGGGCAGAAGATCTGGATCAGATTGAGCCTTTACCTGGCGGGTGTAATTTTTAATATACCATAAACAGGGATTTTAACATGCTACTTATCTACACAACAAAATAGTAAGTAATCCGTATAACAACAAAATAGTAAGTAATAAAGTGCAAATATTAAAGCACACTTTTCATTCTAATCATTTTGTCAATGAAAGGTAATTATCTAGGTGAATTCGAAGAACTGGTAATGCTAGTCTGTGCAGCTTTAAAGGATGAAGCCTATGGAATAAACATTGTAGAAGAAATAAAAAGCAAATTGAATCGAACAGTAAGTCTCAGTGCCGTTCACATGACCCTTTACCGATTGGAAGATAAAAATTTGGTAGAGTCCTACTTGGGAGGAGCCACAACACAGAGAGGTGGGAGAAGAAAGCGAATCTTTAAAATCACCAATACGGGGTTAGAAATGTTGAGACAAACCCAACAAGGCAGGGTTTTTTTATGGAATCAAATCTCTGAACTAAAGTTGACCTAAGAATGAATTTGCCAGGTAGGTGGATATTGAATTTACTCTCTCAAATATGCCCGGAGGATCTCAAGGAGAGTATTATAGGTGATCTTGTTGAACAATATGAAATCAATCTTAATAGAAGGGGTCAGATCATTTCTAATTGGCTCTTTATATATAACGGAATAAAACTTATAAGGGTAGGTGTCATTAGAAGAAAAAAAAATATTCACTCAAACTCAAAAGCTATGTTTTTCAACTATCTCATTGTTGCAATACGGACACTTAGAAAACAAAAGCGCTACCATTCAATAAATTTCATTGGTCTCACATTGGGGTTTGCTAGTTGTGCAATGGTACTTCTTTACCTGGATCACGAATTAAGTTACGATCACTTCCATCACGATCCTGAAAACACCTATAGGATATCATCAGAGTTGAATGGACGGACATGGTTCCCATCCATCATGAACGAATACCCCGAAAGATTGATGACTGGTGAATTTCCTGAAATCAGGAAGGTAGCCAAATTCCGTAGAGCTCCAAGCAATTTTGCCATACACGAAAATAAACGTATCGACACAAGAGCAATTGTAACCAACCCAGGCTCATATTTTTTTGATCTATTCAACTTCACTGCGGTTGAGGGAAGTCAAAAAGAGATGCTTCTTGAACCAAGGTCTGCAGTTTTATCAGCATCCATGGCTGAAAGAATTTTTGGCGAAGGGCCATATATCGGTCAGTTTTTTAAATGGGATACACTAAGCTTAAAAGTTACCGGAGTGATTGAGGACCTTCCTTCAAATACTCACCTGGCCTTTGATCTATTAATTGCTCATAATGTTCCACTGGTTGGTGTATTTGCTTATGTAAACCTAAACGGCAATGCCAACATTGAAGATCTCGAGAAGAAAATTGCTGATATCGATATTGGAAATGAACATTACTTCGTTAGTAAAGTAGATCTTCAGCCTATTGAAAGCATCCACTTCTCACCAGCCTTGACTTTTGAACTGAAACCTCCAGGTCAAAAGAAGTATCTATTCCTTTTTTCAGGGATCGCACTTTTTATTCTAATCATTTCTACTACTAATTACATGAATCTTTCTTCAGCGATTTATACAAGACGAACCAAAGAAATGGCGGTTAGAAAAGTGCTGGGAGGATCTAAGAGAGACCTTTCCCTTCAGTTTTTATTGGAGTCTGTTTTGATGTCTTTAATGACAACTCCACCTGTTCTGCTGATTGTTCAATTAACACTGCCTGTCTTTAGCAATTTTGTAGAAATTCCACTTCAAAACAAATTCCTTCATTCGCCAAAACTTATTGGATTATTGTTGCTAATTACCATCATTACAAGCTTGTTAGCCAGTGTTTATCCCATTTTCACCATGAGGCATTTTTCAGCTCTAAAGCTTTTTAGAGGCACAAAATTTTTAAATATTCATGGTTTGAATCTGAGGAAGATTCTGCTGACTTTCCAGTTTACACTCCTACTTTTTTTAGGAACCGGTGCTTTTTTTATCAATAAGCAACTCCAGTTTGTCAAAACCAAAGATTTAGGCATCAATAAATCTGATATCATCAAGGTTTCTAATGTTCACGTACTGTATGGGCTAGACAAATACCATACAATTAAAAATATTAGCCTTAACAGTCCATATATACTTGGATTTACAACAGGTTCTCCTCCGGGCACAGAAAGTTTTGGAAGATCATACAAAGCCGAAGGGCATGAAGAAAGAAGTGATGTACTTTCTTTCGGAACAGACTTGGATTACTTTGATGTAATGGGTGTGGAAGGTTTATACGGTGATTTTTTTGAAAGAAAAACAGAAGATCAGCCTAACATTTCGCTGCTAGTTAATGAGAAGTTCGTGCAATTGATGGGTTGGGGAAATCCTATAGGGAAGAAGGTGACCATGTCTCCCGGAAACAATGAAAGAGACTATTTCATCTCCGGTGTATTCAAGAATTATCACACTTTATCCCTACACAATGAAATAGTTCCGCAATTCATTTTTGCTAGAAAGACTATGAGAAATGCTTCTAACAATATCTTAGTCAAGATTGACATGCAAAATATCAAGCAATCTTTCGATGCAATAGAAGAAGCTTGGTATAGTGTAATGCCTAACTCTCCAATCAACTGTGAATTTATGAACAAGGATATTCAAGCAGCATATGCTCAGGAGCAAAAAGCTGGAACCCTTAGTGTATTCTTATCCATTTTAGCAATTATTCTGGCAATAATGGGTCTTGTTGGGCTGGCATCTTATTTATCTGAGCTTCGAACAAAAGAAATTGGAATTCGAAAGGTGCTTGGTGCATCTACAAGTCAAATCCTGTTACTTCTCAATAGAGAATTTATCTTGCTTATTTCAATAGCAACTATCATAGCAGGTACTATTGGCTATTTTTCAGTGACTAAATGGTTGGAATCATTTGCTTACAGAACATCCGTCGAGCCATTTGTATTTCTGATTGCAGGCGTACTGGTTGTTTTCATTACTTTTCTAACGGTTAGTATCCAATCAAGTAAAACAGTCAAGCAAAATCCAGCAGAGACCATTAGCTATGAATAGAAAATTCTCCCTAGCCTCAAACCCTAAACTCATTGGAATTGCTGAAGGTGAAACCGTATACACTTGAACAACACTAGGTATGATGAACAGGCAATGAAGATTGTCAAAGAAGGATTCCAAAAAGCTGATCTACCAAAAGGTTTTGGAGAATGAGCTGGGTCAGCTTGAGCCCTACTAAACGGATGCAATTTCTAGCTAATAGAAAAGATTTGAGATTAGTCTACTACTTTTCTAAAAGATTCATTCGACCTTTATCCACTTCCATAGGAATTACGAGACCCCTGTTCTCGTCCCATCTTTGATAGAAAACGACTAGATCCCCTGTCTCACTTCCAAATAAAATCTGAATAAAGGTGTCAGCCATAATCCAATCAGTGTTTTCGCAAACCGGCTTCTGGGAAGCCTCTACTTCAAAGGAATTTATATGCTCATACAAATCGCAATTAAAACACTCACTAAATCCAAGATTTTGCATTCCTCCACTTTCATCATAAATGAAGTAATCCACATAGCTATAGTCTGGTGTAACCTTCACTAAATCGGGAATAAAGTGGATATCAAATTCACAAGGACTCTCAGGAAAACTCAGCGTTAAAGATGGATATCCTTCATCATCAAATGAATGAAATAAACGATCAGACCATTGAAGCAGGAAATCAGAATTCTGAGATGAGCCAAGAGGACCTGAAAGGTTGATTTCTTTTTGCAAGTCCCCTAATTCTATATTGAAAACTGCTTCTTTTCCATAAAAAATAGAACCTCTGGCTTCCTCAAAATCTTCCAACAAATCACCCTCATAGAAAAGATATAAGCCAAGTTCATAAGTACCGTCTAATCCATTTTCCACCTCAAATTGAATTGCATCATTTTCAAGATCTATCTGATACAGTAATCTGAATGTTGTATCAGAATTATGGAGAGCAATTACGGCATGATTCAACCTTTCACCTACTCCTTCCAAATTAAACACTGTGTTAACTTCTAGCTGTTCATCATCCTTCGAGCAAGCAATCAATGTAAAGCTAATCACTAAAACTATCCACTTATTCATTTGCTTTTTTTGATTAACAAAACGTGTATAAAATTCAATGAGATGAAATTCCAGGTAGACAATAAGTGGACTTTGGAACAATATCTTAACTGTAAAACACTTTCTAAAAACACATAAGATTCTTTGATATCAGATTGTTCATATATTTATCGACGAATGATTGACTTGCCTTTCATATTGCATGCTTTGATCGCTTTTGGTGCTTTTCAGGCACTATTCCTTTCAGTCATTTTCCTTACAAGTAGAAAGACCGGGCTTTCTAGTAAGTTTTTTGCCCTATTTCTGGTCATCGAAGGAATCACACTTGTTGAGCGGCTTCTTGCCGAAACCAACCTCGTGGAATCATTTCCACATCTGCTAGGCATTAGTTATCCTATAAATTTCATTAAGCCTCCCATTCTATTCATGATGACACTGGCCGTCGTGAATCCGAACTTCCATCTCAAGAAAAAACACCTACTTCATGCCATTCCCTTTCTTCTTATGTTGGTGATGAATATTCCTTTTTATCTACTTTCTGCCGAAGAGAAACTAGCCTATGTAGCGGAGTTTATCGCTTATGTACCCTCTTATTCAAGTTTTGATTTTTGGCTGTTTATTTCCTTTTACCTCTACATTGGAATATACCTTATACTCAGCATTCTGAAACTTCAGTCATATCAAAAACACATAAAGAATAACAAATCTGCTAACTGGTACTACGCTGTTCTCAAGCTTTATTTATTCGGACTGACTGTTGGATTTCTCTATTTTCTCATTCGTCCAACAGGTTTGGTGGAAATACCTCTCTTTAATGTGGTCAGTATGTTAGTAATGACCTTCCTCATCCAGTCCATTGCTTACAATTCCATCTCAAAAAATGTATGGCAAACCAATAACTATCGTGTTCTGAATAACATCGATCAGTTGATAAATGATGAAAAACGAATTCGCGAGAAGCTAGAAACAGATAAAGCATTCTTAGACGATACATTAACTCTCAGTGATTTTGCAGATTCACTAGAGCTCTCCAAAAAATATGTTTCGGATCTAATCAACCAAAGGATGGGCTATACCTTCAGGGAAGCCATCAATTATTATCGTGTAGAGGAAGCAAAAAAACTAATTCACACAGAAAGGGATCGTGAAGGGCTGATCCAAATAGGTATGAAATCCGGATTCAATAATAAAGTGAGTTTTTACCGGACTTTTAAGCGGTTTACAGGAAAGTCTCCATCCGAATACGCAGAAGTTTTAGGGAAAAAATAAGACCCAAGAAAAATTTTTCTAGGTTACAAAACGATTCGGTAACCCCTTTTTCATAACTCCACTGTATTCTTGATCTCAAATCATGAATGCTTATGAAATTCAACGGATCTATAGACATCAATCAACCACTCGAAAAGGTTGCCGAATTATTTGCCAATCCAAACTATCTCAAAGAGTACCAGGAAGGATTTGAAAAGAAAGAACTGATAAGCGGAGAAGTGGGTGAGGAAGGAGCCATTTCCAAGATGTACTACAAAAATGGGAAGCATGAGATGGTACTGACAGAAACAATTGTTTCCAACAAACTGCCCCATTCGTTTGAAGCTTTCTATCACCACAAACATATGGACAATACAATGAAGTGCACATTCACCCCTTTGGAAAATGGGGGTACGCGGTATGAAACTGCAGTGGTATATACACGGATCAACTGGTTTATACCTCGACTTATAGCTATCCTGTTCCCGGGAATGTACCGAAAACCAGCCAGGCGATGGATGGAGAACTTTAAAAATTTCGCAGAAAAATAGTAAAGCTATGTGGGAAGAAAAATTAGCATTCTACGATAAGTTGGTGGCTAACCATCTTGAGCTTGAGCGAAAAGGCAAGACCATGCCCTATACATCCGCAAACGGACATATGTTTTCGCTACTCAATAAGGATGGTGAAATCGGCATTCGTCTTTCCAAAGAAGCCGGAGAACAATTCATGGAAAAATATAGCACGAGCCGATTTAAATCACATGGGTACTTCATGCAAGGATATGTACTGATTCCCGAAAGCCTGTATGATGATTTAGAGCTACTCACTCATTATCTCAACGAAGGATACAAATATGTTTTATCACTAGAACCTAAATAATTATGAAAAACCTTATTCCTTATCTTGTATTCCCCGGAACTTGTAAAGAAGCGATGGAATACTATGCTTCAATCTTTGAGGGTGAAATCACTAACATGACCACCTTCAAGGATTCGCCCGTGCCCGCTCCTAAGGAAGCTCAGGACCGAATTTTTAATTCTGAATTGAAAACCAAAACAATCACCTTTAAAGCATCAGATGATATGCCCGGATATGAGGTAAAGACAGGTACGAACATTTCATTATTCCTGGTCTTTGAAGATCCTGAACAAAAGAAAAACACGTTTGATAAGCTTTCCCAAGGTGGTAAAATTCAATTTCCGATTGAAGAAAACTTCGGCATGTGTACGGACAAGTATGGAATTCAATGGATGTTGGTAAGTGAGTAAATGAAATGCAGGCAGTCGCTAACCTCTACTGCCTCCTACTCACTAAGTCAAATAGAGGTACGTCAAACTGATAGTATCAATAAATCCATGAGTAAAGACATTCAACCACAAATTATATTTTCCATTCTTTATGTAAATAATTCCCAGAAATAGTCCTGCAAGTCCTGTTTGAAGGACTCCAACCCAGCCTTGATACAGATGAATGCTTCCAAAGATGACTGACGTGACCAGAAGACTTAACATCCATGCCTTTGAACTATTCCCGAAAAGTATTGCCATATTGTTCATCATGAACCCTCTCCATATTATTTCTTCACCTAAACCTGCAGTAATCCAAACGAATAGTAAAGTAAAAAACAAGTAAATCGGGTTGGTTTTGATAATATCAAAACGTGAAACATCAGGCTCACCAAGGTTACCGAAGAACAAATATTCCAGACCTTTTATCGCTACGATAATGGCTGTAGCCAAGAGGAAACCTAGTACAATCGTTCGTACCCAGGATTGTGGTCGGGTCAAACCTAATTGATACAAAGTTGTTTTTTTAACCCTATAGAATATAAGGAATAGTATCAAGATCGTGATGAATCCTACCTGCCCTACAAGGCTCAAAATCAGGACAAGTCCCATCAATAAAATCGTTGTTCGCTTCCCAAAAAGATAAGTTGCATTCATGATTTTTTAGGCCAAGACTAGCACCCTAAAAAACCAAAAACGCCCATGCGTGTACGGACGAACCTCAAGTATTCATTTTTTTGATCACAGTGTTTCTAAAATCTGATGGCGGCATCCCTTCTATCTTTTTGAAAAAAGTGTTAAAGGTCGATTTTGATTTAAAGCCAGATGCAAACGCTATGGCGAGTATTTTCAAGTGATCATATTCGCCACTTGATAGTTTTTCTTTTACCTCCTCCACACGATATTCATTGACAAAATCGTAAAAACTTTTTCCTGCACCTTGATTAATAATTTGGGAAAGATGATTTGTCGACAAGTCAAGTTCACCTGCCAGTTTTTTTAGTGTCAAGTCATCTCTTAAATAAGGCTTATGCTTTTCAATATGCACTTCAACCTTAGCCAAATACTTATCAATATCTTCTTCTTTCAATCCTGATTTCGCATACTGATTGTTTTTGGGAAGTGTCGACGGATGCCTCTGAAAAATGGTCGTACTTCTAATGCCGTGATATCCCAAATACATTAAGAGTACACAGAAAGTCCCAACTACAATTTTCTCAAAATTTTGACCATTGATGAGGTCTAAAAAAACGAACGTGTTAAATAAGATTTTCAAACCAAAGCCTACTCCAAAAACAATTATGACTCTTCGTATCCAAAAAAGATTCATTCCTTCAAGAGTAGAAAAATTAGCTCGAATCCTTCTGTGATAATCACGAATAAGCCCAACGGAAAAATAGAAGTAAATCATACTTTGAGCCATCATCAATACATCTGTAATGGAAACACTTCGAACCTCCAAAGCTGACTCATAAACATTCTTTTTCTCCTCGGCAGAAAGAAAATAGAAATTGAAAACAAGGAGGATGTTTATCAAAATAAATGGAGCAAAATGGATGGCTAACTCCATCCATTTTATTTGATTGTTAGTCGTCAACGATTTAATGTACAAATACAATAACGGGATATGGAGAAGACCGAACGAAGTATCTAATGCGAGCAAATGAGGATATTCCCAATGCAGTCCTGAATATCTAATGTAAAGAAGTGAAAAATGAATAATTAAGACGATTAGCCATATCAGGAAGATTTTATCCGCCAGGGACTTCTCTTCTTTGGCAAACATCAAGAAACTAAGCAGAAATGAGCAGGTGATTCCTACAATTAGAAGATTCTCCATAATCTACCATGCAAGATAGAAGAAGATACTTTTTCTACAATTCTGTCACATCGAACTCGATATCGACTCTAATGGTTAACTAACAAATTCTACTCCACAAATGAAAACCACCTTCAATTTCCTTCATAAACTAAGTGCTAACAATAATCGGGATTGGTTTCAGGCAAATAAGGAAGAATATCATGCCTCTTATGAAGAAATGACCCATTTCGCTGATCAGTTGCTCAAAGAAATGAACAAGCATGATGTGATAGAAACGTCTACAGGAAAAAAGAGTCTTTTCAGGATCTACCGAGATGTTCGGTTTTCAAAGGATAAGTCACCATATAAAACACATTGGGCCGGGCGTTTTAGAAGAGCCGGTGCAGACAGGCGGGGTGGTTATTATTACAACATTGGATTAGAGGAGGCTTATGTAATGGGTGGCTTTTTTGGTCCGAACACTCAGGATTTGTTGCATATTCGAAACCAAATAGCTCAAGATGCTGATCCTCTCCGAAAGGTTGTTTCGTCTAGGACATTCAAGAATACATTTGGTGAGTTACTTGGCGAGCAGCTGAAAACAACACCCAAAGGATTTGAAAAAGACCACCCCGATATTGATTTGCTCAGATATAAGCAATTTATGGTCAGATATGATTTTTCCAGAGAAGAAGTTCATAGTCTTGATTTTCCAATTATCATGTCTAATGCTTTTCAAAAGATGAGACCTTTTTTTGATTGCATGACAGAGATGCTCACTACTGATTTAAACGGGATCACTTTGGTGTAAAAAAAGATCCCAATCCTGTCGGATTGGGATCGTAATCAACTTAAAACCTCAACTATTGGATAAAGCCTATTGTTAAGTTCTTTATATCGTTCGGAACGAAAGGATTCATACCCGAAAGGTCCACAAATTCATCGCTGAAGCTTGCCGGCTTATTATCTGACCCAGATGTAATAAATCCGGTGTTATTGAAGTAGGCTGGAGAAAGTGCCTCAGCCAGGATTGCATCAATAGTCTGTTGATCCAAATTAGCCACTGCTTCTATTTCGGCTTCCAATACGGCTTTCACAGAAAAAGTTTCTAAAACATCGTCTGTATCAGTACTCGAAGGTGGGAGGGCCAATTTCACGACTCCCAAATCAGTAGACTCATCTCCTCTCCCTACAAATGCATAGTTTCTGCCTCCAGTGAAACTATCATCAATTATGGTAACATTGGGATGGTTAGAATTTCCCATTACTTCAACAATATCTCCTTTCTTACCTGCAAACATTTTCAGGTTGTCTATGTCTCCATTCTCAACGGGCTCAACACCTGAAATGGAAATGGTCATTGCTGCATCGTAATCAGCGTGATCTTCAGTATAGTCGATTCTTAAGAACGCATTTTCATCGGCTTCATCATCTGTCCTGTCTATATTATAAGGTCTTAGAATCGCTACCCCTGATACAGGATTAGTATTCCATAGAAGCTGAAGCGCCTGATCTTCATTCTCGGTATCTACCATGGTCATTTCATATTGGTAAGAGATACCTCCTCTTGTTACACTTTCAGAAATATCTATGCGCTTTTCTCTGTTGTCATCATCACCTACAAACGTGTAGGATCTAATATTTTGACTTTCAAGTATAGCCCCTACAACTAGTGTGAGTTCTAGGATCTCAGCTGATTGCTCACCCAGATAAATGAAGTGTCTTAGACTTTCATAAATTTCATCTCCTTCGATTACTCCATCGCCATCACCGGATGTTCTTCCGCTTAAAGTACCCGTATTGCTACTGATTGGTGTTGGGATATCCACCGTAAACTTAGATGGAACATCTACTGAGCTTTTGATCTCGTCATCGTTGCTACATGACACTATAAATAACAGTGAAAATAGCATGGTAATTATCTTAATTGATTTCATAGTTAATTGCTTTGGTGGTAATACATGCAAGGTGTTATTTACCCTACTTAAATTTTTTATTAAGTTATTTTACCCAATGAATAGAACCCAATCACTTATCTATTCTAAGTCTTTATTTGTCTAAAAAAACCGGATAGTAGCTAAAAAATGAACCTAACTTCAAACCAAAATCTAAAACATGATTGAATACAAGGGCGCATCTGTTAAAGAACTGTTTCTCAAAAAGATCAAAGAAGAACCTATAGATCACCACCTGCTTCAAACAGAATTTCCACCTTCAGAAGAAGAGACACTAAAAAAAATTTTCCTGAAGCCTTTTTCTGACACAATAAACACGTATCGGTTTACTCATGAAGTTGATCTCGAACTTAATGTGCTCTCTCAACTCTCGAGACGAATAGAAGAACAGCATTCAATTGGGGATATGCATGAAGGTATCATTAGTCACCTTCGCACAAGTTCAAGGCATCCTAACATCAAGGAAGGCGAGCTATTCGTTATTTACTTCTCCGATATTTTCCTTGGCGAAAATACCATTGATGCGTTGGGAATATTTAAGGTAGAAAAGAAAGACTCGTTTGTAGAAACTCCGGATTGGACCAAAGAGCCGACTTTACTTTTTAAAGAAGGAATTGGTGAAAAGAAACTCGATAAAGCGTGCCTCATTCTTTTTACAGACGAGCCTTATACAGTCCTTGCGTATGACAACAATAGCAGTGAGTCAATCTATTGGAAAAATGATTTCATCAATCTGGATTTCAAAAAGGATCACATCAATGACACTAATCACTTCTTGCAAATGACTAAATCCTACATCACAGACCAGATGCCAGAAGAATTTGAAGTTTCTAAAACAGATCAAATTGATCTACTTAACAAGTCGATCAACTACTTCAAAGAGGCTGAAACTTTTGATAAAGGAGAATTCGAGCTTTCTGTATTTGGACAGGAAGATGAAGCAATCAACTCATTTCGGTTTTTTGATAAGCAGTACCAGGAAGAGATGGATCTTGATCTCTCCGATAACTTCAAGATTGCCGCAAATTCGGTCAAGAAGCACGCCCGAATTTTCAAAAGTGTATTAAAGCTGGACAAGAATTTTCATGTGTATATTCATGGTAACCGTGAGTTAATTGAAAGAGGACAAGATTCTGATGGGAGGAAGTATTATAAGATTTACTATGAAAGCGAATCTTAGTTTACAGGCTGATGAATATCAAGAATCGCTAATCTTAATTTTATTCTCATACAAAAAATTAGTGGTATCCCTGACGTACTCATCTAGAGTCTCTGCTGATTCTTTGAGATACTTTGAAAACTCTTCCTGTCTCCCATGTGAGCATTCCGGGTCTGAAAGTAGTGATGCCAGTGCGATGCAGTTGGTTAGAGGTTTCCTTATTTTATGAGATAAATCAAATAGCATTTGCTCCAAAATATCTGAGTAGAACTTTTTTTGTTCTTCAGCCACTTTCCTTTCAGTTATTTCCTGAACAGTCCCCATCATTCTTACGACCTCACCCCGATCGTTTAAAGAAACCTTTCCATTCGTTTCGACCCACATTATTTGTGATTCACGAATAATCCTGTACTGAATAATGTCGTTTTTACCCTCAAGACCTCTGGCCAAAGTTTTTTTAACTAGATCAAGATCATCTTCATGCACAGCAGCTTGCCATGCTTCAAATATTTTTTTTGTAGGTGAGATGCCAAATATTTCAAACATTTGGGGCGACCAGTATAAATCACCTTCTGCGACATCCCAATTCCAGCTTCCGATCCTGGCAACTTGCTGTGCTTCGATCAGACGAAGATTAAGTTCTGAAAGTTCCTTTTCTCCTGCTTGGATTATCTTTCTCTGGCTCAGGTTTTCTCTCCTAAGTTCAATTAAAGACATCACTTTATTGGCCAGGATTTTTAGTGTTTTTTGCTCCTTTTCACCGAAAGATTTGGGTTCGGTATCAATTATGCATAGTGTTCCAAGTGCCTGATTATTCTTAGTCATTAAGGGGACACCAGCGTAAAACCTTATGTTTGGAAATCCGGTAACAAGAGGATTTTTAGAAAATCGAATATCCTCTAAAGCATTCTCGACAATCATAATCTCAGAGGGATTATCAATGGCATAGCTACAAAAAGCATATTCTCTTTCTGTCTCACATATTTCAATTCCAACTTTTGCCTTAAACCACTGCCTATCAACATCTATTAGCGATATAAGTGAAATGGGTACATCAAAAAGAGCGGATGCTAATTCTACAATTTCATCAAAATCAGATTCTTCCTGGGAATCCAGGATATCTAAGTTGTGCAATTCCTGTAACCTTCTCTGTTCCAAAATGAAATAAGTAATATCTCGAAGATAAGTAGTGGTATTTTATGTTGCTTTTTGTTTCTACGAATGGCTTTTTTTTAAATACGAAATACAAAATAGTATCGAAGTTGTTTCCCTGAACAAAGTCACTCATGCGCCTGAGACAGATCATTTATCCACACATAAGTAAATGAGTATTTTGCTGTATGAAAAACAAAAATCAATCTGGCAATGCGGTATATGGACTAGGTTTCATTGGAGCAGCCATCTATTTCATTTCTACTGCCACCAGCTTTGGAATGGGAGTGCTTGGTATATTAAAGGCCATTGTATGGCCAGCATTCCTGGTATTTGGAGTACTTGAATTTATAAGCGCCTAGCAGGTTGGCACTAAGAGATTAACAAAAAGGTTTTCAAAACTCGCATACCTTCATCTTTATATGAGCTTAAATCACCATCCATCATAGATTGGTATAGTTTCCTTTTTTGATCACTTACCGAAGTATTGTATTCAATGTCGTTGGAGTTAACCTTCTTAGAAGCCATATTCCAGTCAGCAAAATATCTCTTATCCACAGGTTCACAAAAACGCATGATGGAGCCTCCATGTCGATTATCTTTCTCTATTTTATTGTAAAGTGCAGTTACTTTTTCTCTATCCCCTTCCAACACCTGCAAAAAACGGTCTTTCGTATGAATGAGGATACCTGTCACATTAAGTCTTTTGTTATTCCTTCTGGAGGCTTCTAAGATCTTTTCTATTTCCTCATCAGAACACCTTGAAGATCGTGCACTCGTATATACAAGGCGATAGAGTTGGCTTTCTTCAGATGAAGTTTCAATATCGTTGTATTCCCGACTGATGGCTAACATCATTCGGAGAAGTTTATCATCAGCTTGTTCCACAATTTCAAGAAGTTGATCTTTCAGTTGGCTCATAGGTGAATATGGTTAATATCATACTATTGACCATATTCACCTGCAATTGTTTCGTCAACGTTTGGTTTTTAATTCAATCAGTTTTCTTTGATATTTCCCCTGAACGATATCAATAACTACCAAGATAAAGATGATGAAGTAAAATGTAGTTTTACTCATTGGAGTAATGTGATTTCCAAAAATCTCCAAATGAGCCAGATGTCCACCCTCAGAAATTAGCATAACCCCGACAAGAAATAAGATAAATAGTCCCAAAACCTCATAAAGTCTATTTTTTGCAAGAAATTTGGAAACTCCATCCGAAAGCCAAATCATCAAACCTCCACTTATTATGATTGCTGTAGCCATGACCCAAAACACATCGCTTAGCGCCATTGCACTCAAAATAGAATCAAAAGAGAATATGAGATTCATCAAAACGATCATCGCAATGGTCTTTGCAACAGACTGTGTCTTTTTACTCTCTCCTTCGTGTTCTTCCAGATAAACCAGATGCCATATCTCCTTCAGCGCTGTATAAAGAATAAAGACCCCTCCAAAAAGAACGATCAGGCTATGAACATTGATAGCCCCCGATAAAAACTCAGAATCTAACTCCAAAAAAGGTTCCTGAAAGTATTTGATCACATTAACAAGAACATATAATAATATGATCCGTAGCACTATGGCTATTCCAATCCCAATAGATCTGACCATCTTTTGAGATTCCTCGGGAGCACGTTTTGACTCCAGTGAGATATACAAAAGGTTATCAAACCCAAGAACTGCTTGCAGCAGGATCAACATCAGAAGAGTAAAAATATTTTCCAGCATCACTATATATTAGTTTAAAAAAACTCAATTCTAACAATTTCAGATGAAGTAATACCAACAGTTGGCCTGTAACTTAACTTTATCTATGCTTTTGCTCCCACTCATAATATCTCTGAACTATCTCTTTATTTCATCCTCTGGATATTGAGCTTATAATAGATTAACCAACAATTTGAAGAATAAAAGCAAAATCAACTAAATTCACTTTTGAGTGAGTAAACCAGCTATTGAAATCCTTTTTCCGACATATTCTTCCGAATACAGATAAGTCAAATAGAATAGAGTATCGATTATTCGAGATTTCTCTATTCATAACGATTATTGTGTTCCTATTTTGGTCCATCTACGGTTTTGTGGTAAAGTATGAGGCCTTTGTCCAGTCCGTCTATGTAAGTGGTGTATTCATCTTTGGGATACTATATACCTTTCAAAAGCGTGATAAATATTTTAGATTTTTATCCCTTATTACTTATTATTTGATGTTGCTCATGCTTGGCATTGCATGGCTCCCATCAGGAGGTGTAAGAGCAGCCATACCTGAATACATTGCATTGATTTTCATTTCAGGTCTGTTAGTTCTTCCGATTAAAGACTTTCTAATATTCATTCTAGCTACGTTTGGAATGGTACTTGGCTTGACATTATATGAAATGAATTTTCCAGATGCAGCAGCACCGTATACTTCTGAGGAATTACTGCTTCAGGATTTATCTATTTCAACATTGGCCATGTTGATTATAGCTGGTATTTCACTGTTTATTTTCAAAAGATCCTATATCGATGATCGGCGAGAACTAAGAAGAAAAAACAAAGAATTAGGTTATGAAAAACAGAAGGCTGAAACAACGGATGAAGCTAAAACCACGTTCCTAGCGACCGTATCACATGAAATGCGTACACCTCTCAATGGAATTGTAGGCATGATAGAATTACTTTCAAAAACCAATCTTGATCAGGAACAAAAGGAACTACTAAAAAGCCTGACTTATAGCGGCAATATTTTGCAGGGTCTGATCAGCAATGTACTGGATATTACGACCATAGAAGCTGGGAAATTGGATCTAGATGCTAAAGCCTTTGACATCAGAAAAGAGCTGAATTCCTTAAGAGAAATGTTTGAGAAAAGGCTTCTAAATAAGCCTGAGGTAGCCTTATCACTGAAAGTAGATGATCAGATTCCTAAAATACTTATAGGGGATTTAGCCCGAATCAGACAGATCCTTATAAACCTCCTTAACAATTCAATAAAGTTCACCAGAAAAGGGAGTATTTCACTTGAAGTCACCTCCTCCAATATCTTGGGAGGGTTGCTATCCATGAAATTTGAGGTCTCCGATACAGGTGTAGGAATAAGAAAGGAGAAGCAGAAGCATCTTTTTGAGACCTTTTACAAAGCCTCAGACTCTGAAGGATATGAAGGAACCGGATTAGGGCTAGCCATTGTAAAAAGACTCGTATCCCTGATGGGTGGCAAAATTTCTTTTGAGTCTGAAGAGGGAGTTGGATCAAAATTCAATGTGACCTTACCCCTTGGAATTGGAGAAGCAACGGAACCAGAGGGTATGGAGAAGGTATCTATGCAAGGTTTGGATAAACTGAGAGTTTTGGTCGTTGAAGACATTGAGATCAATCGACTCGTGGCTAAAAAGCTTTTAAAAAGTATAGGAGTAGAACAAATTGAAATGGCTGTGAATGGGAATACTGGAGTTAGTAAAGCATCTCAAGATTTTTATGATATCATTTTCATGGATCTTCAAATGCCAGATATCTCAGGATTTGAGGCCTCTAAACAAATCACCGAATACTACAGTGATAAGGCAGAAAAGCCAATCATTATCGCGCTAACTGCGAATGCTATGAAAAACAGTATGGATGAGTGTTATGAAGTGGGCATGAGCGATTATGTTTTAAAACCAGTACGCTCTGAAATGTTAAAAGAGGTATTGCTGAAGTATATGGTAGATCAATGATTGCTTTAAGCATCATTCAATCTGTGACCTTTTTCATACTTTCTAGTATCCATTTATACTGGGCCTTAGGCTACAAACGAGGCTTGGAAGACACCATTCCAAAAACTCCTGACGGAGACTGGGTAATTAAGCCTAAAAGGTTAGACAGTGCGATCGTTGGAATTGGACTTTTACTTTTTGGTATTTTTTATATGATCCGTATTAAGCTAATTATACTATCATTTCCTCTTTGGTTAAGTAACATTGCCAGTTGGGTTATCCCTTTCATTTTCTTTGTGAGAGCCATGGGTGATTTCAGATATGTTGGCGTTTTCAAAAGGGTAAAATCAACCGAATTTGCCAAAAAAGATGACTGGTTTTACACGCCCATCTGTTTAACCATAAGCATCATAGGTTTCATTCTTGCCTCCTTATAGTTATCTTTCATAGATGACCATAAATCCAGCCACCCACTTTACTGCGTACGTTAATTGTCAAAAATCTATCTAAAACCAAAGAGTAATTTTATGTTAACTGAAAAAACAAGCACTCTCAAGTGGAGAGAAGTCTATAGTTTGGCCGCACTGAATGCAGCCGTAGTGATTAGCTGGATAGCCTATCACGAATATCAGCCTATTTTAATGGAAAAGATCGGGATAACCCACCTTGTTGACTTTCTCATTATAGCCAAGGCAATCATTCTTGTAACAATACCACCAATTGCAGGCTGGCTCTCAGACAAAATTCTTCAGAAAAACGGAAAATACCTGATCATTTTCACGGTAGGTATTGGTGCAACGGCCATGGTATTCATGGTAGTTGCCTCTTTGATCAGCACACACCATTTAATGGACGTGCAAACCATATTACCATTTATGATTGTGATGTGGCTGGTCTGTATGAATTTATTTGTTAGCCCTGCAAATTCCATGATCGAGGCTTTTGCGCCTGCACAGAAGCTTCCAATCGTCATGGGATTTCTATTTCTTGTTACAGAACTACTATATGCGTTGGAGCCGGTAATTGTTGCCCTGGTTTCTTTCTTCGGTGATACACTCACGTTTATTGTTGGAGGTGTTCTCATCGCTGGGTCTGGCTTCATTTTCCACCGCGTGTCACGTGATGAAGTACTACAAAGAAAAGCAGAATTAATGGCTAGCGATCGTGTAAAAAATCAATCTTTCATTTCTTATATAGCCATTTTAATTGTGGGGTTATTCTTAGGTGTAGGCAAAGCATTTTTAGTTGAATTTCTACCCGAACACTTCGCAGTTAAGTTCCCTGATTTTGGCGATTACGGCGACTACATATCATTTGCTATCCTAGGCCTTTGTGCTATTACAGGATTCTTGATAAGTAAGAGAATCGCAAGAGCTAACTTAAGAAGAGTCATTATTTCCAGTTTTGTGGTGCTATTAGTTGGTGTTACTATGATGATTTTATCGTCCAACCCGTACATGTCAATCATTGCAGCACTCGTCATTGGTGGAGGATTTACCACCATAAATATTAGTGGTCTTCCTTTCGCTATTCAAAACCTTTCTGTAAGACATGTAACTTACGGAGTAGGCATATACATTGGCGCTTCTGAGATACTAACCGGATTATTTGAATATATGTATCAGTAAAGAATTTTGCTTTTAGAAGCAAAGCCCTTCCTTGATTGGAAGGGCTTTTTTGTTGTTTACCCTAAAAAAAACTTTGTTCACGGAAAAAATTTCCACTTCCCATCACAGCCGTAGACCTTCGTTACATGTTTAAATCAAAAAAAGTGGCTAATCATTTAACATTACATATTATGAAAAAGTCAATCATATTATTCATTACAATCGCCATCGTATTTAGTTCATGTGTCTATTCATTGTTCCCAATCTACACAGAAGATACACTTGTCTTCAAAGAAGAGCTTTTAGGAAAATGGGATATAGAAGAAGGTGGATTTATAGTTTTTGAAAAGATGGGGGAAGAGAGTGACTACAAAGAAGATGAGGAGGCAAAAGAATATGAGTACAGTGTTGAAATTCAGGAAGGCTTCACTATGAGTTCGGACGAACCCATATTCATCATGGAAAAAGGCAGGAAAGTGTATGATGAGGATAGTATAAAAATGATCATGCAAAAACGTTTAAGTAGCATTGATAAAGAAGAAGAAAATCCATTCAACTCAGAAAATGATGATTCTCTTGGAACTAAAATAATAGAAAGCATGGAGGATAAAGTCGTCAAGAAATCACGAGATCTGGATTATTCAGGATCAGTTAGTGTGTATGAAGAAAAGAGCTACAGAATGACGGTGATTGATGAAAAAGGAAAGAAGGAAGCCTACGTCGCGAATCTCGTGGAAATAGGGACAGACATTTTCATGGATCTATATCCAATAAAAGAGTTTGATTCCAAAAATATATCCGATAACTTTTTTCCTGTTCACACCTTTTACAAGGTTGAGGTGACGGAAGATAAATTCACCATGATACACTTCGATCTTGAAAAGCTCAATGATCTTTTTGAAAGTAATCTCATCCGCCTAAGACATGAAAATGTGGAAGGCACGATATTGATCACAGCCCAACCAAAAGAATTACAAAAATTCTTGGATAAATATGCAGACGATGAATCTGTATTTGACGCGGTGGAAACATATAAAAAGGCTTCATAAAGTGAAGAAAATCATCAAAGTACTTTCAAAATCCTGGTTACAGCATCTTGTTTTCTGGATGCTGTCCTTCTACTTCATTGGAAGTTATTTTTCTATTTCAGGGTTGATCAAGCTGATTGATTTTATTTATTCCGGCTTTTTCCATATCCCCTTGATTACACTGGTATATATCAATATCAGGTATCTGACACCAAAATTCCTTCAACAGGAAAAGTATTTCCCATATATGTTGTTAAGTGTTTTCAATGTTGGTCTCGCCTACTTCTTGCATGAGTTGCTCTTTGAGATAATCATACCACTCATCCCTGGTGAGTTTTTTGGAGTCTTTTACATCGTCTCTTTCACTGATATGACTGTTTTGATCACTATATTCAGTATCTACTTGGTTATTAGTACACTTCTAAAGCTTTCGAAATCATGGTATAAGCTTCAGCAAATTGAAAAAGAGAAGTTGTCACTTGAGCTTAACTCACTCAAGATGCAGATCAATCCTCACTTTCTTTTCAATAGTTTGAATAGTATCTATTCACTAGCCATGAAGAAAAGTGAACGAACACCGAGCGTCATTTTGGAATTATCGAGTCTACTAAGGTATATGATCTATGAGGTCTCCGATGAAAAAGTGATGCTTTCAAAAGAAATAGAGTCCCTTCAAAATTATCTTGACCTTCAGAGATTGAGGGTAAGTGAGAACGTTCGGATCGATATGAGCATAGAAGGAGAAGTAGCCGATCAGAAGATATCCCCACTTCTCTTTTTTCCGCTCGTGGAGAATAGCTTCAAACATGGTCTGAAGAGCGAAACAGATAAATATGTTGACATTCAACTGGCTTTGAAAAGCCACAAAATCGCTTTCCGAATCAAAAATGACAAAGGGAATTTAGACGATCCAGAGGACAAAAAATATGGAGGTATTGGTCTTGAGAATGTGAAAAAAAGACTTGAGCTCATTTATGGAGATCAAGCATCTTTTGAAGTAGATGAAGACGAATCTAGTTTTGAGGTATCACTAAACTTCCCGCTTAATGATTAAATGCCTCATAATTGATGATGAACCTTTAGCAAGGGATGTCCTTCAAACATATATCCAGGATTTGCCTTCTCTCAAGCTGACTGCAAGCTGTGAGGATGCCATTGAAGCCATGGAATGGTTGAAGAAGGAGAGTGTGGATGTGATATTTCTTGATATCAATATGCCAAAGCTCTCGGGGATCAATTTTTATAAGTCACTTCCCAAAAAGCCTAAGGTTATATTTACCACCGCCTATGCGGAACATGCCATAGAAGGATTTGAACTGGAAGCAGTTGATTATCTCTTAAAGCCCTTTTCTTTTGAGCGGTTTTTAAAGGCTGTCAATAGGCTTCAATTTCTAAGCCCAAGCCAGGATGTAGACTATATCATGCTTAAAGCAGATAAACGCACCCATAAAATAAACTTCGAGCAGATTAGCTATTTTGAATCCATTGGAAATTATGTAAAAACACATTTAGTAGATGGCAAAACACTCATCATTAATGAGACTTTAAGAAAACTCGAAGAACTGCTCCCTCCCTCATTCATGCGCGTGCACAAGTCCTATATTATTTCCATCCCTAAGTTGGAATACCTGGAAGGTAATCAGATAAAGCTTAAGGAAGTAAAAATCCCAATAGGTCAATCCTATCGGGATAAAGTAAATGATGCTTTGAGGAAATGACTATAAAACGCTTGCTTTAATAGCATCCGATATTTGTCGAGCTACTTTGGTTTGTCCACTCACTGAGGCCAGATATGTATCTTCTTCCGAATCTGAGAACCATCCTACATTTAACAGTACTGCAGGACATTTAGCATTGTTCAATATGTAATAACCCGAACTATATCCTACTTGAGCCGACTTCCCACCCTCCTCAAATTTTATAGCTAAAGTTTGAGCAAGGTCGTATGAAGCTTCCGCATATTCATTTTTATCATTGTAAATGGGGAGTATAAAGCTTCCCTTGCCTTCATAGTTATCGGTATGAATGGATATAAGTAAATTGGCATTTTTCGTAAGGTTGGAGCGATCCTCAAGATCCAAAAAATCGTCATCTTCTCTTGTAAGAACGATCTCAACGACCTGATCATTTCTGAAATAGTCACGGATTTTCTTCGCTATTGAGAGCACAATATCTTTCTCTTCATGACCATTCGGAGACTCTGCTCCAGAATCCTTTCCTCCATGCCCGGCATCAATGATTACTCGGAAAGCTTGCTTTTTATCCTTATTATCCGATTTATTTTTATTCTTATTTTTTTCCTTGGATTTATTTTTGGTAGTTATTTCCACTACTCCATCACTCCCCTTCGTTCCATACTTTTTGATGGCACTTATGCCTTTCAAAACAGTAATACTTTTAATGTTTTGAGGATCGATTAGATCATCCACATCACCAACGATCTCCCCATCCACCACAAACAATGGATCTTTACCTCCTACTTCACGAATATTGAGGCTTCTCTCTTGCTTGCCATCGTCAAACTTTATCTGATCATTTTCAATTTGCTCCTCCACTTGCCGTTTTTGCTTCGGGTTCAGTGTGTCTTCTTCAACTTCTCGAGGAATTCCGGCCCAAAGTCTTTCTTCCTCCATCCTCACTTTTTCAGATACACGACGTGAAGTTTCCGGATCATTAATCACATAAACATTTTTGATCCTGTCTGGTAATTCAATGTCGAGGTATCTCGGTGAAACCATTTGGATATTTGCATGCTCCTCCTCAATCTGATCGAAGCTAAAATCATAAAGCAATTTTCCTTTGTAGATGTAAGCCAGAGATTCATTCTGGTAAGGCTTAGTGATGAGCTCAACCACACCGTTTTTTCCATCCTCTCCATATTTGGAGAATGCTTTATCTGGACGATAAACGGTAATTTCCTTAATATCATCAGGACCAAGTAACCACAATAAATTCCGAGTTACTTTTTCTCCGTTCATGATAAGAAGTGGCTCTTTTTCAATGCCTGGTAACCTTAGTGTCGCATTACCATTATCTTCATTTTCCTCCAGGTATTTAACAACTGCCTGTACATCCTGATCTTGAGAAGAGCCTGCTTCTTTTGTTCCACTTTGTTTCGTAGAGGTACCAGGAATTTCTTTAATCACAGGTTTCGGCTTGAAATCCTGGATGTAGTCCATGGGGTCTACGTGCTTATCTCCTTTTTTAATTTCATAGTGAAGGTGTGGAGCAGTTGAAGATCCACTGTTTCCAGAAAGTGCAATCACCTCTCCTTTTTTTATCTCATCTCCTACTTTCACCTTAAACTCAGAGAGTTGTGCATATCGGGTTTTGAAACCATTGCCATGATCGATGACAACTTGTTTTCCATATCCCTCGGACCTTGTTTGAACTTTTTCAACCACTCCATCAGCTGTGGCCAGTATTTGTGATCCTTCTTTACAAGCGAAATCAGCACCCAAATGCATCTTTCTGACTTTATAGATCGGGTGCATCCGCATTCCAAATCCCGAACTTAGTCTGACCAGGTCATCACTTTTTACTGGCATAATGGATGGCTCATTTGTGCCCTGAGCATATGCTGAAAAATTGATCTCAGGAAAACTAAAATCACTGGCCGGGCCGAGCATACCCACAATTTCTGATCCTACCTCCTCTATGGGTGCTATAGCTTCTTTGGTAGAGAAGGCAAAAATCACAGAAAGAAGTACGGGAACTGTGAGCAAATACGCCCACCGTGTATGTGTATTTTTTTGTTTGTTCATCATAACAATTCGTTTTTTAATCATTGAAAAATTGAAATGACTCACTAACCCTGAATAAGATGCTGTCTGAAGCTGCTCGTATAAAATCTCCTGGTAGCCTACCGGATCATTGTATGTTTTCAGCACTGCCTCATCAGCCTGATATTCATGGATTTCAATGAGTGCGTTTCGATACCAATAGATGAAGGGATTGAACCAAAACAGCGAAACAAGAAAATCCAATAGCAAACGATCGAATGAATGTCGTTGTTTTACATGTACACATTCGTGCGTCAGAATCTGGTCAAAAGCATCAGACCCAAACAATGTCCCAGGCATGAAGATGCTCGAAAAGAAACTAAACGGACGGGGTTGTGATGTTTTAAACAGTTTATACCAATGCTTCTTTACATAGTCTGATTGTTTTTTAAGTTTTTGAAGGAAGAATAAATACAGGACAGAGCGAATAATAAGAAAACCAACAATGACAAAATAAATCGCAGGAAGGATCCAACCATATGAAACAGACGGAACTTCCTCAACTCCAGCAGGCATCATGACCAATTCAGTAGTTGCCTCCTGCACCCAAACGATCACTTGTTCGGCAGGCCACTGTTCAATCACCTGCGGTGTTTCTGTTTTAATAAAAGGAATGACAAAACTCAACAGTAACACAATGATAAGGTACATCCGATTCCAGGCATGCTGGAGTGAGTTTTTCAGAACCAATCGGTAGCATCCGTAGAAAACTCCTTGGATCAGGATGACTTTACCGATATAAATCAATACCTCATTCATGATTTACGTTGTTTGATCTGCTCGTCAATCAATTTTCGGATTTCCTGCAATTCCTGGACAGAAAGTTCCTTTTGACTTGCAAAAAACGATGCAAATTGTTTTGCTGAGTTATCAAAAAAGCTACTCATCAGTCCTTTCATAGACTGTTGTGTATATTCCTCTTTAGAAATTAAAGGATAATATTCGCGAGACTTTCCATGAGTATTAAACCCTATAAATCCTTTTTTTACCATCACGTTCACAACAGTTGAAATGGTTGTGTAGGCAGGAGCCGGTTCTGGATACTGCTCCACAATATCTTTTAAGTATGCTTTTTCAAGCGACCAGAGATAATGCATCAATTGCTCCTCTGCTTTGGTCAATTCCTTCATAACACAATGATATAACTATAAATATAATTATACAACTATTTATATAGTTATTAGCTGAAATATTTCATTATACAGGACTAAATGATTGGCATTGATACAAATATTGCAAGACTAAAGAAGAGTTATTTGATGTAGATATTAGGAAAAAATCTCTCTCCCTTTTTCATTAAAGTTATTTTAAGTGGATCCTTTGTAAGAAGGCGAATACATAATAAGCATCATTCAAGCTTCTTCAATAGATTATCTTCGGAGTTCATTAGTAAGCATAAATACAATTCAAGTGGCCTACAATTACTATCTACTAGATACATTTACGAACGAAAAATTTAAAGGTAATCCCACACCAGTTTGTTTATTAGACGGTGCTTTGGACTCACAAACAATGCATGATTTCGCCAAGGAATTTAATGCTCCTGTTACAGCCTTTGTTGAGGCTCCAAACATAAAATCAATATACCGAATTAGATATTTTACGGTTACAGGCGAAATTCCTGCATGCGGTCACGCTACACTAGGTGCAGCTTTTGTATTGCTAAATGAGCTTAAAGGAAATGAAGTCATTTTTGAAACTATAGAAAAAGTTCAAGTTAGAACTAGGCAGGAAAACGACCTTACTCTTATCGAATATCCAAAGTATGCAAGCATGGAATTCGAAATATCTCAAGAGATGAAAAGATCACTTGGAATTGTAAATCATGAATCTCATTTTTTTTGCAAAGAGTTAGAATCGCTTTTCATTGAATTAAAAATGGAAAAAGAAGTAATAAACATAGCTCCTGATTTCCGGATGTTAATGGAAAGCACTGATAAAGTCAAAGAGGTAGTTGTTATGAGTGAGTCAGAAAGTCAAAACTACGATTTCACTCTGCGTTCATTTTGCCCCTGGATAGGTATAGATGAAGACCCAGTTACTGGTTCTGTTCATTCGGTTTTAGGACCTTATTGGAAAGAAAAACTAAATAAAGATAAATTAATAGCTTTTCAAGCATCAAAAAGAGGAGGTTTGCTCAATATCCGACCATCAAAAGAAAGGGTGGAAATTGGAGGGTATTCAAAAATTGTTTTAAAGGGGAATTTATGATTTTTAAATAACCAGAACTCTCTTTACATTCTGGCTATTACTCGTCCTCAATCAATCCAGGAAAGAAAAAGCGGACATCAGGAATGTGCATATGAAAATATCCCAACCCATTCTCCACATTGGTTGGATAGGTAATTGGCTCACCTAAACTGCCCACAAAGCCCCTTCTTGTTCCCCTAAGCTCCAGGAAATCGTAGTAACCTTTACTGATATTGGCCATGGATACCATCACTGTGTCTCCAGGCGCGTAATCTCTGAAAAAGACTCGAAATTCATAATCAATCATGCTTCCTGTCGATACAGAATCGGTTAGTAGTTCGGTAAATGGACGAGTGTTAAAATCAAAGTCTTCGTTGATCAGCTGTACATTGATCATGTACCAATTGGGGCCTGGAGGGTCTTCTACTCTCATTACAACATTCACCAACGAATCGAATGGAGTTTCTTCTATATAGATATTTACGGAATCAAATCCTATGAATGGCAACAACTCCACAGATGCGGTAACAGATTCATCATTGAAGGGGTTTAGAAAACTCAACGTATAGATTTCTCCCACAATTTCAGGAACGTCATTGGCGACATATACCCCAGTTTGATTGATTTCATTAAGCGTGTATGAGGAATCCGCTACCTCTACCGAAAGATCAAGGCCATCCAGTAAAAGTGTCTGAATGAGTTCTTCAAAATCGTCTTCGGTACCTCCTTCTAATGCATTGAAATTCTCAGTCACACTTATGGCTATGAATTCCGTAGGCAGATTCTGAGATCCAATGACCACAGTTTTTTCAGGTGCGGGAACACCGTCAACAGGTAGCGGCTCTGGCTCACAGGCCAATAAAAGTAAAACAACAAAAAGGCTCCAAGGTGTATTTTTCATCTAAATCTGAAGTTATACGTTACAGAAGGTAGTAGCCCCAATAAGCCGGGCTGTTCATACCGATAGCCTCCTGTTTCTTCATCAAAAATGATATCTATGGCAATAGGCGTAGCACGATTATAAACGTTGTATATACTAAAATGCCAATCTCCCGTCCATCGTTTACCAGGTTTTTCTTTGCCTTTTAAAATGATACTCAAATCCAGACGATGGGTGTCTGCCAATTTCACAGCATTTCTTTCAGTATACTGTGGAATCAAGTCGATACCCGTAAAAGAAGCATTGGGTACACCATAATATCCTATTATAGGAGTAAATCGTGCACCAGAAATGAACTCCCAAACGGCTGAGAATGCCCACCTTTTATTCAATTGATAATTACCAACTAAAGAGGTGTTATGTCTGCGGTCGTATCTCGCAGGAAAAACATTACCATCATTTAGTTCGTCGAATTGACGTTGTGCCCATGATAATGTGTAAGAGAGCCATCCTCTAAACCGACCTAAATCCTTTCGAACCAATGCTTCCAGTCCATACGATTGCCCAACCCCCTGAAGCAGATCGTCTCGAAAATCAGGATTTAAAACCAGGTTAGTTCCTTCCCTAAATTCTACTAAATTATTCATCTGTTTGAAGTAACCTTCCAAGCCCAAAACAATCCCTTTGCTTTCTATCAGCTTATTTAGACCAAGTGTCCACTGGTTGGCAGTTTGTGGTTTGACAATGTCATCTACCGGATACCAAACATCGGTCGGGAGTGCAAATGATGAACTGGAGACCCGATGGATGTACTGAGCCAATACGGGTATAGCTCACTTTCAGCGCCAAATCGTCTTTCAGAGCATATCTCAAAGCAACCCGTGGCTCAGGTTCCCAATAATTTCTACCTGGAAGTATCGCTGTGGAAACTCGTAAACCGGCCGTTCCTTGTAGCTTTCCTCTTTTAAATTCCCATTCACCGAACAAAGCACTTTCAAAAACGCCGGACTGTTCCCCCTCACTACTGGGTATCACTTCAGCCAACTCTCCTTCAGCGTTAACCAGGTTATTGTTGATCCCTCTTCTTATAGTGGAAAAACCAGTATGAAACTTATCTTTTGATGTTGCTTCATAGGTAAACCTTTGGTTTAATCCTATATCTGTAATATTGGAAACTACATTAAGCCGATTGTCTTGAAACGCATTATTTATGTCATAGTCAAATCTGGTATAGTTAATATCAGTGCCGCTCGAAAAATGCTTGAATTTTTTTTCAAATGTGAATGAATGAATAGTATTACCCAATACGAATGAGCTGCTACTGGGGTCATCATTGGAATCGTTCTCTCCCCGGAAATTCAGAACGTCATCACCTGTATAAAATCCATAATGAACGCGCGTTTGTTCGTTCGGTTCATAATCCATGCTAAAATTCATGTCATAGAAATAATATGGTAGCTCAGACCCTACCAACTTCACTACCTGATCTGCATACGTACGTCTTCCGGCCAGCTGAACGGCCATTTTGTTTTTAATAAGGGGTATTTCGGCGGAAATTCTTGAAGATATCAATCCAACTCCTCCTTCCATACTGAAATGATCTTTATCTAATACCTTGGATCGGATGTCGATGATGGATGAAAGTCTACCCCCATATTGGGCTGGAAAACCTCCAGTCATCATGTTTACTTCTCCTATCGTGGATGGATTAAACACCGAGAGAAAACCAAAGAGATGTCCTGTATTATAAACAGCGGCACCATCAAATAGTACCAAATTTTGATCTGCGGCTCCACCTCTAATAAAAAAATCATTTGAACCTTCTATGCCTTTGACAGCTCCTGGAAGGAGGGTGATCACTTTTACAAAATCAGGTTCACCAGCCATACTCGGTAATTCGAAAACCATGTTCTTTCCAAGTGATTGCATCATCCGTACTTTATCAAACTGTTCCATGGATCTGGAGCGGCTAATACTAACCTTTACTTCTTGTAGCAAAGTGGCGGAAGAGTAAATCTTTACCCTACCGGATGATTTAATGTCTCGTGCTAATTGCTTTGAGGTCTCATATCCTATAAAGCTGAACTCAATGGTATCTCTTGGAGATGCTTTAACCTCAAATTGTCCAAGTGTATCTGTTATCGTGATGGCTAATGTTCTCAGATTTCGAACATTAGCGAAGGGCATAGGAGATTCGGAAGTCCCTTCTATAAGTGTCCCCTTGATTTGTTGCTCCTGCGCTTCAGATGCAATCAAAGCGCATGCCAGCAAAATATAAATTATTGCTTTTGTTGGCATAAGTCACTTGTAAAATACCATTCGATGTAAAATTGTTCAATAAAAAGAACGTGAAGCATATAAAAACTATACTCAAACTGGGATAGAAATGTGTGAAATTGCTCCTGCTTATCGTGTCGCTCTCAAATGGGTGATCGGATTTCTTAAGTGATTACGATCAAAAATTAAGCACTTCTTTTAGCTTAGAATAACCTGATCTACTTACGGAAAGTTGAGTGCCATCATGAAGCAATACAACATGTGTATCCTTTCCCATGAGTTCAACTCGGTTAATCTCTTTTAGTCGTACAATATACGAACGATGGATTCGTAGGAAATCATCTTTAGGCAAGTGACTCTCATAATACTTCATGGTTTGTTGCTTTAGAAAACTTCCTCCTTCAGCATATAGCTTAACGTAATCATCCTGAGCTTCTATGAACTTTATTTCATCAACTGCTATAATATGAATTTTTGATCCGGTCCTTACAGCCACTCTGGTAAGAAGTTCCTTTTCAATATGTTGTTGTAGTAGGTTATTTATCGCCCTTTT
Source organism: Ekhidna sp. (assembly GCA_965267215.1). Classification (GTDB taxonomy): domain Bacteria; phylum Bacteroidota; class Bacteroidia; order Cytophagales; family Cyclobacteriaceae; genus Ekhidna. The sequence goes on along the minus strand of OZ253940.1, from coordinate 4,789,671 downwards.
ATTTGGAATCTTTGAACTTAACTTCATTTTGGCTTTTTCTACTGCTTCTACAAACCGCTCCTTTGTATAGGGCTTAAGGAGGTAATCTACCGTATTCTGCTCAAAAGCCTTGATTGCATACTCGTCATAGGCCGTACTAAAAATAATCACCGGAGGATTGTCTATAAGTTCAAGCATTTCAAAACCCGTAAGTTTTGGCATCATCACATCTAAAAAAATGAGATCAGGAGCCAGTTCGTTGATTTGTTTGAAACCTTCAAATCCATTACTACACTCGCCTATAATTTCTATCTCCTCATCGTCCTTTAGGTAGCCCCCAATGATCTCTCGTGCCAGATGCTCATCATCTACAATTAATACCTTAATACTATTCATCAACGGATAGATTGGTGGGGATTTTTAATGTAACTGTAAAATCAGTTTTTCCTTTGTGAATATGAAGTAAATCACCACTTCCATACACCAATGATAACCTCTTTCTCACATTTTTTAGTCCAATACCCTCTCCCTTTGTGGTCACTGAGGTTGGATCGAAGGTATTCGTTAAATGCAAGCTCAGCATTCCATCTTTTGACTCGCACTTCAATTTTATGGTAACAAGTTCAATACTATCATAGACACCATATTTAATTGCATTTTCCAATAGAGGTTGCAATATTAAGTTAGGCACTTGCACAGCAGCGTATTCCTTGACTATATCCTTCTCAAATCTTAGTCTGTCACCAAATCGCACTTTTTCGATATCTAAGTAGAGAGTCGCATTTCTAATCTCTTGCTCCAGAGAATTCAACTCTTTATTGTCTTTGCCTAGAGAATACCTCAAGAAGTCACTCAGCTTAATAACCATTTCACGTGCATTTTCTGGTTGAGAAATGGCTAGTGCACTTACAGAGTTCAGACTATTAAAAATAAAATGAGGATTGATCTGAGACTTAAGCATTCGTAATTCAGAATCCTTGAGTAAGTTTTGTAATTCCAGTTCTCGATTAAGACGCTTCTGCATATCCCGGTAGTATTTAATTAAGTAGAATATCAATACGCTAATACTGTAAAACAAAATACCGATAATCAGACGCCAAATGTAAGAGTCGTTTAAGAAGACTAAGTATGGCTGCTGTCCACTAAAAATCAATTTGAGGATATAGCTCGAAATGGAAAGCCAGACAACAATGGTGAAAGAAGCTGCTACCAAATGAGTCGCAATGATGGAAAGTTCATCTCTATTTAAACCACCGAATGTTACGATAAACCAAATTCCTGGTACAATCACTCCATAAATTAGATTGTAAACCAGGCTGTCTGCAATGGCTATTTCAACTGAAAAGTCATAATAAAGATAAAGCACCGATCCATGAGTGCTCATAACTACCAACCAGATAAGAGCATAAAGTTTGTAGCCTGAACCGCTGAAGATTGGGTGCTTCATGTGTGATTAAGAGAAATGGTACCTAAAGGTAACGATTATCAAAACTTATCCTCCTCTGAGTTCTGACCCTCCAAAGAGCACCAAACCTTTCAATCGAATTACTTTTTCAGGATCTTGTTTTACCCCTGACACTGACGCTCTTTTATCAGAAAAACCGCCAAAGATGACAAACATCTCGTTCACCACAGTCCAATCATTTGGAACAATGATTTCACTTCCTCCGAAAAGGCAAAAGCAATCAATAATGACTTCTTTTTGCCCCAAACTTGCCCCTAATAGGTTCAGTTCTGACCCTCCAACTATCGAGTTGATTCGAGCTCCTTTAAGGTTTTGGGAAGTAATGGTCTTGGTGGAACCTCCAAATATGGAGGTATCATCAAAATACTCATCACTGGATGTGCCGGGCTCTCCAGATGAATAACTTCGTCTTCTTAAGAAAATAGACAAACCTATTGCAATCAAAATAAGTGGCCACCAGTCGCGCAAACGGAAGTGAGGAATGTGAAGGATATCGGGCAAAATAAAAAATGCTCCTATACCAAAAAAAACAAGACCTTCTCTTCTTCCAGTTACAAGCATTGCCCCACCAATAAGGATAAAAATTGACTCCCAACCAAATAACCAGTAGGGTAAAAATGAAGGAATCATGTGAAGATTTCTAAGCAAGAAATAGCTGCCTATCAATACAAAAACTAAACCTAGCCATACTTTGGAATTTGTGCTTTTATGTCTCATAACCTTTGAGTTTAAAGTGATACTTAAAACTGACTACATCTGATAAGGTGTACTATAGCAAATCGGTAAGCTGCGGTTTGATACCGGTGAATAGTGCTTTTATTCTAGTTAATATAATATTCGATAAAGAATTTTATATGCTTTTTTATAAACAAAAAAGCCTCCAGACGGAGGCTTAATTATTCACTTAAGTCTTAATTATTTCTGAGGATATACAGCTACATCACCAAGCTCCTCTTCAATTCTAAGCAGTTGGTTGTATTTAGCCATCCTATCGGAACGAGACATAGAACCTGTCTTGATTTGTCCTGAGTTAGTAGCTACTGCAATATCCGCTATCGTCGCATCTTCCGTTTCACCAGATCTATGAGAAACTACTGCTGTCCACCCTGCTTTATGCGCCATTTCAATTGCATCCAGAGTTTCTGTAAGCGTACCAATCTGATTTACTTTAATGAGTATTGAATTAGCAGCTTTTTCATCAATGGCTTTCTTCAGGAATTTTACGTTGGTAACTAAGAGGTCATCCCCTACCAGCTGGCATTTATCACCTATTCTTTCTGTTAGAATTTTCCATCCCTCCCAATCGTTTTCATCACAACCATCCTCAATACTGTCTATGGGATAATTTTCAACGAGCTTAGCCAGATACTCTGCCTGCTCGGCGCTTGACCGTTTCGCTCCACTTTCACCCTCAAATTTGGTGTAATCATAAACTCCTTCTGAGAAAAACTCTGAGGATGCACAGTCTAGGGCAATGGTTACATCATCCCCTGCCTTATACCCTGCTTTTTTAATTGCCGCAAGGATACTTTCAAGTGCTTCTTCAGTCCCTCCCTCAAAATTCGGAGCAAAACCACCTTCGTCTCCAACTGCGGTACTCAACCCTTTGTCATGGATAATTGCCTTGAGGCTATGGAAAATCTCTCCTCCCATCCTTAAAGCCTCCGTAAACGTTGGAGCCCCTACAGGACGAATCATGAATTCCTGAAATGCGATTGGTGCATCAGAATGAGACCCTCCATTGATGATATTCATCATAGGAACGGGTAACACTTTCGCATTGACGCCTCCTATATATCTGTATAGCGGAAGCTGACTTGCATCTGCGCCTGCATGGGCGACAGCAAGAGAGACACCCAATATAGCATTTGCTCCAAGCTTGGATTTATTCGGGGTGCCGTCAAGATCGATCATTACTTGATCAATATAAGCTTGCTCAACTGCCAGCAATCCTTCAATAGCTGGAGCTATAATATTATTAACGTTATCTACCGCTTTCTGAACCCCCTTGCCCATATAACGAGACTTATCTCCGTCTCTAAGCTCTACCGCCTCGTGTTCACCTGTAGACGCCCCGGAAGGAACTGCTGCTCTTCCTATATAACCATCTTCAGTAATCACTTCTACTTCGACTGTAGGATTGCCCCTGGAATCCATTATTTGACGGGCAAAAACGCTTTCAATAACACTCATTATTTGTTGTCTTTAATTAATTGGATAAAATCATCGAATAGATAAGTAGAATCGTTAGGCCCGGGGGAAGATTCGGGATGATATTGAACAGCAAATGCTGGTTTATCCTTCAATCTAAGCCCTTCTACCGTATCATGATTTAGGTCAATGTGTGTAAGTTCAGCTTTTTCAGAATTTTTCAGAGAATCCATTTCTACTGCAAATCCATGATTTTGAGAAGTAATCTCACTTAATCCGGTATTCAAATTTTTTACTGGGTGATTTAAGCCTCTATGGCCGTGATGCATTTTGTAGGTCGAAATTCCGACCGCTTTCGCCAAGATCTGACTACCCATACATATACCAAACAAAGGCTTATTCGCATCAAGAATTTCTTGCACCGTATCAGACGCATAATCCATTACCGATGGATCACCAGGACCATTTGAAATAAAATATCCATCCGGATTCCAGCTCTCCATTTCAGAGAATTTTGTTTGGGCGGGGAAAACCTTGCAATGACACCCTCTTTCGGTAAGGTTTTTAAGGATCGATTTTTTTATCCCTAAATCCATTACTGCAACTTTGAAGCCATCATTTTCAGCACCTAATTCATAAGGTTCTTTTGTCGTAACCTGAGTGGACAACTCCAAGGCTTCCATACTTGGAATCTTATCTAATTCAGCCTGTAGTGCTTCTCCCTCTAGCTCTGAGGAAATGATTGCATTCATGGCTCCCTTTGTTCGAATATGACGAACAATTTTACGGGTGTCAACTCCAGCAATTCCGACTGTGTCATTTTTTTCGAGAAAATCCTGCAAACTCTCATCTGCACTGGTTCTACTAAAATTTTCAGAGAATTCGTTAACAACCAGCCCTTTGATGGTGGGTGAATCACTTTCTACCTCTGTATCAATGGCACCATAGTTACCTATATGAGAAGTGGTATTGACAATAATTTGTCCAAAGTAAGAAGGATCTGTATAGATCTCCTGATAACCGGTCATTCCGGTATTGAAACATATCTCACCTCCAGAGGTACCTTGCTTACCAATGGAGTATCCAGTAAATGATGTGCCATCTTGAAGTAAAAGGGTGGCTTTGTTGCGGGTAGGGTATTTCATACTGGGGAGCAAAAATAGTTATGGATCGTACAATAAAAAAGCCGTCCTACCAAGTAGTAAGAATGGCTCCTTTTCTCGGCTCTAATATTTAGTCTTTTATCAGTCGACTTACAATTTCTTTTCCTCCGAAAGTAAATTTCACTAGATAGGTACCTTGATTTAAACCTGATATATCCATCAATGATCGAGTCGACTTTTGATCCTTGGAGTAATTATCCTGGCTCATTACTTCTTTTCCATCAAGTGTGAAGATTTTTACCGATACATCTCCTATGTAATCATTGATCATTTCAATACTGACGCGACCTTTTGATGGATTTGGATAGACGGTAATACCTGACTCTTCCCATTCTGCTACAGCAGTAACATTGGAAATACTTATTTCAAAGGATTTTGTAAAAGTGTTACTATCATCGTCTTCGGTCTGTATCCTGATGGTATAAACTGATTTCGAATTGAAGTTGAAAACTTCTCCTGAAATGAGTTGTGTCCCAAGAACTCTAAAACTGTCATTATCATCATCTCCATCTCCCTCAACGAGTGAGAATGTATGAGCATCATCGTCTTCATCCACCGCCTCCAGAGTACCCACTAACGTACCCGCTAACTCCATTTCAGCAATTGTTTCATTGCTCAATGTGATATCTGAAGGTACCGCCAGACTAATGATTGATAGTGAAACATTGTTGTTTGACTCATCTGAATCACCAGATACTTGAACTTCTACCTTAATGTCATATTCTCCTATGCCTGAAAAATCTACTGGTTGAGAAAACACATGCTCATAAGTATCGAGATTGCCAAGAGATTCAACTACATTATCTGTTACTATCAGTTGATCATTGACCGTGAGCGAAATATCAAAATCATTGATAGCAAGACTCCCTATGTTTTGTACGGTTGTAACAACGTTTGTTGAACTTTCCTCGAAGACCCCTGTGGAAGGTTGATCTACTATCTGAGCCCAAATATCAGTATCATTCAATGGCACCATGGCACTGAAAACTCCATTTCCATGTGTGGCCGCCACAACGAGCCCGTCCAATCGAGTGATTAAATGCTCAACCACTGTTGCTCCGATATCATCTTCAGCTTCTCTCACCCAAACGGTGTTAGCTCCATCAAGTAAATCCGTAGAATATAGCCCAGCACTCGTTCCCACGAAAAATTTAAAATCATTGCCGTGTATTCTTCCAATTCTAACAGAAGGACCACTTCCAGAGCCGTCTGGATTTTCTTCAAGATTGCCACTTACATCTACCCAAGTCTCACCACCATCGGAAGTATAAAAAACACTTGGAATGTTGTAGTTTGAAAAAGTAACTAAGACTTTATCATTATTCACAGGGTTCACACTGACTCCAGAAATGTAGCCAGAGGGGAAATTATCACCAGAGACGTTTTCAAGTGTAGGTGTAATCCCTTTGATGTTCGAGACTCTTAGCACGTTTCCCGCAGAAGTTCCTATGTAGACGATTTCATTAAACCCCGGACCAATCTCACTTACTACACCTGAAGCACCAGTTAAGTTTACATTTTTCCAGCCTGTATTTGCTCCGTTTTTGTTCTCATTTGAGACAGCCTGATCATTGATCCACAATTCATTGTCACCTCCTAAATAGAACAGATCATTATCTACAGGGTCAAGGTAAAATGGTGTAATGAATAGTTTCGTTTCATATCCCTGGTTTTCACTGGGTACAAAAAAGAAGGCTGACTGTGACGACTCGTCTTCAGCGTCCGAGTAGTTGAAAAGTCCAATATTTGCATTTTGAGAAGACATGTACCTCACAGTTCCGTCGTTACTGATCGCACTATATGCACCATCACCACCAAAAGGAAATGTCCATGAGTCTTCAGGTAAGGTAGCATTATTTGCAAACCATGTCCCATTATCCTGTAACCCAATCAATAGCTGATCCTCAGGGCCAGCAGAAACAGCATATATCTGTGATGTGAGATAACCATTATTCAATGGATTCCATGAGACAACAGGAGCAGTTATATTACTGGTGAGCTGCACCCCACCATCGTTTCCTGAATAGGCCCTGTCATTATCTAAGAATATGAATGAATGCTGATCAGGATGATGATTGAAATACAGTGCAAAGGAATTGTTCGATGATGTATATCCGCCGATCCAATTGGTATTCTCGGTGGATGTAAAACCATCCGATGAAGCAAAAAGGTTAGTGCCACCTATAACGATAAAATCAGGATCATCATTCTTTACTTTTATTAGGAGGTCATATCCTCCTTGTGCATCAAAATCACCAGTCAATCCTCCCAACTGGGGAATGTTTGCAGATAAGTCAGTCCATTGATCAAGTGCGTCATCAAATTTCCAAAGGGAATGCCCACTCGATTCGGATGCATCTTCCCCTATGATATAAACCATATCCTCATTACTTGGAGCTATGGCAATCTCCTTTCTTTCACCTTCAGCGAAAGAATGCCCTACATCTGTAATACCAGACCAAGTATCTCCTCCGTCTGTCGATTGAAATACACCTGCACCTTCAAAATTCTTAACCGCATATAAAATACCTGTCGAGGTTATTGCGACATCTGTCCAACCACCGTCACTATCTTCATTTAGGTTGTCCAAGACTTGCGTGAAAGTATTACCACCATCTTGTGATCGATATATTCCACAATAATTCGCAACAAAGACATCTCCATTTGTAGGATTAACCAGAATCTCATGGTTTATATCAAAACAGTTGTCAAATGAAGTGACGTCTGAAACAGTAGCTGCCAAAGCATTCCAGTTTAATCCTCCATCTGTAGACTTGAAAATTCCATCCCCAAAAAAGAATGCACCACTTCCACTTGCAGAATTTCCAGAGAACTCACCTGTCCCATAATACCAGGTGCTCTCCTCTCCTGTCCGTATATCTTGTGCGATACAAGTTATGCTTTGCAAGTCTGTTGGGGTGGTGGTCTTGTTCCATGTTTCACCTCCGTTGGTTGTACGCCAGAGGCCGCCAGAGACACCTCCAGCTAAAATGGTGCTATCTGTCGGATCACTTATATCTACAGCTAAAGCTCGTGTTCTACCTCCTACGTTAAAAGGTCCTCTGTTCGTCCAATCTGTGGTTGGAGCTAACGTTCGATTTTTTTTATACTTCAGTTCCTGTTTTCGCATAAAAGCGCGTTCTCTGACATGAATATTATCAGGGAGTCTATTCGTAGCAGGATCTCTCATCCGTAGAAACTCAAATTCTGATCTTGCTTGTGGATCATCTTTTTGTTCTCTTATTTGAGCCTGGGTGACAAAGCTGATAAGAACAACAGTAAGCCCAATAAATCTTCTCATTTTACTTTAAATATTTAATCACTTTGAAATAACTGTTCCCCTTCATCGTATTTTTTACTTCCAATGCACATATAAATGAATCAGCTGGTGGGCGTTGATCCGATCTTAGCTCAATTTTCTCACCAGCGTTCAATACAACCTTCGCGCTGAATCCAATCTTTAACTGATTGATTACCTCTGCGCTAACTTTACCTGATTCATAATCTAATAATTTGGCGGAAATCACCACTTCATCCGGATTTGGTTTGTAGTCCTGATAGGCAATAAGAACAGAAGTTGGATTGGTATCGGAACTTTTAGATGTTGTTCTATTACAATGAGTAAAAAGTAGAGCAATCAGGAAAAGGTGAACCAGGACTCGCATTTTATTTTTCGCGTAAAATAAAAAAGGGGATTGAACTAACTGTTCAATCCCCTTTGTTTCTTGTATTAATTTTGATTAATCTTTCTTTTTTGACTCTTCTTTGTCGTCCTCACTATCTTTTGCTTCATCAGTTTCTTCGGTTTCAGCTTTAGCTTCCGCCTCTTCTACCTCAGCTACTTCTTCTTTTACTTCGTTTTCAACAACCTCTTCTGTCGCTTCAGGTGCAGCTTCAACTTCTTCTACAACTGAGTCAGCTTTTGGAGTTTCTTCTGTCTTTGTCTTGCTTTTAGCTCCTCTTCTAGATCTTCTCGTCTTAGATTTCGCCGCTCCTTCATCAGTGAGAAGTAGCTCATTGAAATCTACCAGCTCCATCATGCACATCTCGGCGTTATCACCTAGTCTTGCTCCAGTCTTGATAATTCTTGTATAACCACCGGGTCTATTTGCAATCTTCCCTGCTACATTATTGAAAAGCTCAGTAACAGACTCCTTATCCTGAAGGTATGAAAATACTACCCTTCTGGAATTGGTATCATCTGTTTTGGACTTAGTTAAGATAGGCTCAATGTATTTTCTCAATGCCTTAGCCTTAGCTACAGTTGTGTTGATTCTCTTATGCATAATAAGAGATGAAGCCATATTCGAAAGCATCGCACTTCTATGTGCTGTCTTTCTTCCTAGATGATTAAATTTCTTACCGTGTCTCATTACTCTTCTTCCAATTTGTATTTACCCAGGTCCATACCAAATGTAAGACCTTTATCAGAAACCAATTGCTCTAATTCAGCCAAAGATTTCTTACCGAAGTTTCTAAACTTCATCATATCAGAAATCTCCAGTGAAACTAGATCACCTAGTGTCCTGACATCTGCGGCCTTTAAGCAATTGTACGCTCGAACAGAAAGATCCAAATCATTCAAGTTCGTCTTGAGTAGCTTTCTCATGTGTAGCAATTCTTCGTCTACTTGCTCAGGCTCACCTGCTTCCTGCGTCTCAAGAATCATATTCTGATCTGAGAACAGCATGAAATGCTGAATAAGAATGTTAGCAGCTCCTTTTAATGCATTTTCAGGGTGAATCGATCCGTCTGTCTCAATATCAAGCGTTAACTGCTCATAGTCAGTTTTCTGCTCTACCCTGGTATTTTCAACGCTATATTTAACGTTTTTGATTGGAGTGAAAATTGAATCTATGGCAATAAATCCAAAATTCTGATCTGCTGGCTTATTCTCTTCGGCACCAACATAACCTCTTCCTTTTGAAATGGTAAGCTCCATTTCAAACTTAGCTGACTCATCAAGATTGCAAATCACATGATCTGGATTTAATATTTCATATGAAGTGGTAGCTTTCGCCAAATCACCTGCTGTCAGCTTTTTCATATTAGAAACACTCACAGTGATTGAGCTGTCGGCTACCTCACCAATCTTTTTGAATCGAACCATCTTAAGGTTCAAAATCATTTCACTTACATCCTCTACCACTCCCTCAATAGTTGAGAATTCATGCAAAACACCAGGGATTTTGATACTGGTTATTGCATATCCTTCCAAAGAGGAAAGAAGAATTCTTCTTAGTGCATTACCAACCGTAACACCATATCCCTTCTCTAGAGGTTTGAAAGTAAAAAGGCCATGGAAGTCATCTGCTTTTTCCATTACCACCTTTTCCGGCATTTGAAATGCTAGGATAGACATATATCTTTTATTTTTTGAGTGTTTACTTAGAGTATAATTCGACGATCAACTGTTCCTTGATATTTTCTGGAATTTCTTCTCTACTTGGAGAGTTTAGGAATTTGCCGCTCATGCTGGCAGAATCCCATTCCAGCCAAGAATAGCTTCTTGCATTAGATGCTAAGCTGTCAGTTATGGCTTCAAGAGATTTTGACTTTTCTCTTACACCTATAATGTCATTATTTTTTAATGTAAATGAAGGTACATTCACAACTTCTCCATTTACAGTGATGTGTTTATGAGAAACCAGTTGTCTTGCAGCTCTTCTCGTCGGTGCTATACCTAATCGAAATACAGTATTGTCAAGCCTGGCTTCTAGCAACTGAAGAAGGATCTCTCCCGTAATTCCGCTCTTTCTCGAAGCTTTATCGAACACATTAGAGAATTGACGTTCTAAAACCCCGTACGTGTATTTAGCTTTTTGTTTCTCAGCAAGCTGAATCGCGTATTCAGATTGTTTTTTCCTTCTCCCTCTGCCATGTTGCCCTGGAGGATAAGCTTTCTTCTGTAAAGCTTTGCTCGCTCCAAAAATTGGCTCTCCGAATTTTCTTGAAATTTTAGTCTTAGGCCCGGTATATCTTGCCATTATTAATAACTATTTATAAAATCTTAAACTCTTCTTCTTTTCGGCGGTCTACATCCATTATGTGGTAGTGGAGTCACATCTTTTATCATTGTAACCTCTATGCCTACATTTTGAATTGTTCTGATGGCAGACTCTCTACCGGATCCAGGTCCTTTCACAAATACTTCTACCTTTCTCAGACCTAAATCATAAGCTTTTTGAGCACACTCCTGAGCAGCAACTTGAGCAGCGTAGGGTGTGTTTTTCTTAGACCCGCGGAATCCCATTTTACCAGCTGAAGCCCAGCTGATAACTTGTCCCGTTCCATTAGTCATGGAAATGATGATGTTGTTAAAAGATGCTTTGATATGGGCCTGTCCCATTGCATCAACAGCAACAACTCTCTTTTTAGCTTTATCTTTTCTCTTTTGTGCCATCTATTTATTACTTAGTAGCTTTCTTCTTGTTAGCAACCGTTTTTCTCTTTCCTTTTCGAGTTCTAGCATTATTCTTGGTATGCTGCCCTCTTACAGGAAGTCCTTTTCTATGACGAAGACCTCTGTAGCATCCAATATCCAACAATCGTTTGATGCTCAACTGAACTTCTCCCTTGAGTACACCTTCTACTTTGAAGTTTTCTCGAATGATGGTTCGGATCTTACCACCCTCATCATCAGTCCAATCCTGAACCTTTTTATCAAGGTCTACTCCTGCTTCAGTCAATATCTTTTGGGCGGATGTCTTGCCAATCCCAAAGATGTAGGTTAAAGCGATTTCACCTCGCTTATTGTCGGGAATATCTACTCCTGCAACTCTTGCCATAATTATCCTTGTCTTTGTTTAAACTTTGGATTCTTTTTATTAATTACATAAAGCTTCCCTTTTCTTCTGATCACTTTGCAATCAGCGCTTCTTTTCTTTACGGATGCTCTTACTTTCATTTCTTTTCTATTTATGCAGTCTTAGACTGTTATTTATAGCGATATACTATTCTTCCTTTTGTTAGGTCATAGGGTGACATTTCCAACTTTACCTTATCACCAGGTAAGATTTTGATGTAATGCATTCTCATTTTACCCGAGATATGTGCAATTACCTCATGACCGTTTTCAAGTTCTACTCTAAACATTGCGTTAGACAATGCCTCCACAATCGTACCGTCTTGTTCTATGGATGCTTGTTTTGCCATTATGCTGCCTGAGTCCTTCCTTTTATTCTACCTGATTTCATCATACCTTCATAGTGCCTCATGAGCAGGTAGCTCTCAATTTGCTGAAGGGTATCCAGAATTACCCCTACCATGATAAGCAGGGAAGTACCACCATAAAACTGGGCAAATCCTTGGTTCACACCAGCTATCATGGCGAAAGCCGGAAGAATAGCAATGATTGCCAGGAATATTGCCCCCGGTAGTGTGATTCTGGAAAGAATATTATCTAAGAAATCCGCAGTTTGCTTGCCTGGCTTCACACCTGGCACAAATCCACCATTTCTTTTCATATCATCTGCAATCTGATTAGGGTTGATCGTTATAGCGGTATAAAAGAACGTGAACACGATAATCATAATCGCGAATGTCAGGTTATACTGCCATGAAGTAAAATCAGAGAATGTTGTTCCAATGTAATTGGCAAAATCGCTTTCTTCCCTCCAAAGCCCCGCAAGCATCGCTGGCAAGAACATAATGGATTGTGCAAATATGATTGGCATTACGCCAGAAGCATTTACCTTCAAAGGAATATACTGTCTTTGTCCTCCATACACTTTATTCCCCACAACCTGTTTAGCATATTGTACAGGTACTCGTCTAACAGCTTGAACAAGTGCCACAGTCACGAGTACAACAAAGAATAATGCGACAAGCTCAAGAATAAACAGAAGCATTTCACTCATTCCTCTCGTGTAAGCCTCAGCAAAAATACTTCCAGGAAATTGAGCAATAATACCAATCATAATAAGCATCGATATACCGTTACCTATTCCTTTATCGGTGATTTTCTCTCCAAGCCACATACAGAATATGGTTCCTGAGGTAATGATTATTACTGACGTGAATTTCCAAAAGAAAGTATTGTTAATAATCGCTTCTGCAGGTACTGCCGCAGATACGAAACTGAAACCTTGAGCGAAACAAATAGCAATTGTCAAGACTCTCGTAAGCTGATTAATTTTCTTTCTCCCACTGTCTCCTTCTTTCTGAAGCTTCTGAAAATAAGGTACAGCTACCGTCATCAATTGTAATACAATGGATGCGGAGATGTAGGGCATTATTCCTAATGCAAAGATTGACACATTGCTAAATGCCCCCCCTAAGAAAGTATCGAGTAATCCAAAGATACCAGTTGCTTCTCCGGTAAGTTGTGACGGATCTACCCCAGGGAGTACCACGAAAGAACCAATTCTGAAAATGACCAAAAATCCTATTGTATTTAGGATTCTGGTTCTTAGTTCCTCAATGGAAAAAATATTTCTTATGGTATCTATGAATTTCTTCATTATTCTACTACTGTAATAGATCCTCCAGCTTTTTCAATTGCCTCTTGTGCCGTTTTCGAGAATTTATGTGCTGTAACCTTTAATCCCGTTTTTAACTCACCTCTTCCCAAAACTTTAATCACATCATTTTTCTGCGCGAGACCGTTTTCCTTTAAGATCTCGGGAGTTACTTCTTTTAGTTTTTTAGCTTCACTTAGCTTCTGAAGATCATCCAGGTTTATTGGCTTAGAAACAACTTTATTATTGTTTTTGAACCCAAACTTTGGAACTCTTCGCTGAAGTGGCATTTGACCTCCTTCAAATCCAGTTTTTCTTGAATAACCAGATCTTGATTGAGCACCTTTGTGTCCTCGTGTAGATGTACCACCCCTTCCAGAGCCTTGTCCTCTACCTACACGCTTTCTATTTTTTGTTGAGCCCTCTGCAGGCTTTAATGATTCCAGTCTCATAATTAAAGCTCTTTAACTTCTACCAAGTGATTCACAGTCTTGATCATTCCTTCAATTGAAGGTGTCAATTCTTTTTCAACAGACTTATTGATCTTCCCAAGTCCTAGAGCGACGATTGTTCTCTTTTGGTTTTCAGGACGCTTAATCGTACTTCTTTTCTGTGTGATTAATACTTTTCCCATTTTCTTATCCGTTGAAAACTTTATCTAACGAAACCCCTCTTTGCTGTGCAACAGCAAATGGATCTCTCATTCTATTTAGTGCATCAAAAGTTGCCTTTACCACATTGTGTGGATTTGACGACCCTTTTGATTTTGCAAGTACATCATGTACACCAGCGCTTTCTAACACTGCTCTCATTGCTCCACCTGCAATTACTCCTGTACCAGTAGCAGCGGGCTTAAGTAACACAAGTCCCCCTCCAAATTTCCCAATGGCCTCATGAGGTACCGTTCCTTTGTGAACAGGCACTCTTACGAGATTTTTCTTGGCATCATCAATTCCCTTAGTAATCGCATCCGTTACCTCGTTGGCTTTACCCAATCCGTATCCTACTACACCATTTCCATCTCCTACTACTACGATAGCTGAAAAGCTGAATCTTCTACCACCTTTCACCACTTTAGCTACCCTCTTGATAGCCACCACTTTCTCCTGGAGGTCTATTTCACTGGCCTTAATTGATCTTATATTGCTTTGTGACATAATTTCAGTTTCTTAGAATTTTAAACCTCCTTCGCGAGCTCCTTCAGCCAATGACTTAACCCTGCCATGGTATGGATAACCGCCTCTGTCAAATATTACGGTTTCGATACCTGCATTCTTTGCATTTTCTGCTAACTTCTTACCAACCTCTTTTGCAATTTCCACGTTCAAATTCGACTTGCCGATTTCTTTTGTAGAAGCTGATGCCAAGGTTTTCCCATTTACATCATCAATTACCTGAGCATAAATACCCTTATTACTTTTGAAAATGGAAACTCTAGGCCTTTCAGCTGTACCGGAAATCTTTCTTCTGATTCCGAGTCTAAGTCTTTTTCTTCTTGCTGTTTTAGTAATTGCCATATCTTATTATTTAGCAGCAGTTTTACCAGCTTTTCTTCTAATTTGCTCACCAACGAAGCGGATACCTTTTCCTTTGTAAGGCTCTACTTTTCTTAAGGATTTAATCTTTGCAGAAATCTGACCAACTAGTTGCTTGTCTATTCCTTCTACTGTCACTTTAGGATTTTGTCCTTTTACCGTTTCAGCAGATACTTTAATTTCTTCAGGTACTGCGAAGTAGATACTGTGCGAGTAGCCAAGATTTAATTCCAAAACATTATTTTGAACGGCAGCCTTGTATCCAACACCTACTAATTCCATCTCCTTCTTATAGCCATTGCTCACACCTTCAACCATGTTGTTAACCAAAGAGCGGTACAAACCATGGAGCGATTTGTGTCTTTTTTGTTCAGTCGGTCGTTCGACGGTTACAACACCATCATCAACCTTGCATGTAATATCAGGATCAATATCCTGGGTCAATTCACCTTTAGGACCAGCCACTTTTACTGTATGTTTATCCACAGTAACTGTAACTCCTTCAGGTAAATTAATTGGTGCTTTTCCTATCCTTGACATTTCAATTCAATTAATAGACATAACATAAAACTTCTCCACCTACGTTCTCACGCCTTGCCTCTTTATCAGAGATCACCCCTCTAGAGGTGGATAAAATTGCAATACCAAGTCCGTTCAATACTCTTGGAAGGGAATCAGCACCAGCGTACTTTCTAAGGCCCGGAGTACTTATTCTCTCCAAGCTAGTAATTGCTGATTGTTTTGTTTGAGGATTGTACTTCAAAGCAATTTTTATAGTTCCTTGCTTATCATCATCTTCAAACTTATAGTTTCTGATGTAGCCCTTATTGTGCAATACTTTAGTGATCTCCTTCTTGATGTTAGAAGCAGGCACCTCAACTACACGGTGATTCGCGGTTATTGCATTGCGAATTCTGGTCAAATAATCTGCTATCGGGTCTGTTACCATTTCTTAAACACACTTATCCCCCTTGAAAAAGGGGGTGCAAAAATAATAATTTATATTTTGAAAAAGAAAGGAAGATTCTAAATCTACCAACTTGCTTTAGTTACCCCAGGGATTTTACCTTCAGAGGCCATTTCTCTGAAAGTCACCCTCGAGATACCAAATCTCCTCATGTAGCCTTTAGGTCTACCAGTAAGCTTACACCTATTATGTAATCTCACTTTTGAAGAGTTTCTTGGAAGCTTATCTAATGCTTCGTAATCACCAGCAGCTTTTAGGGCTGCTCTTTTCTCAGCATATCTAGCTACAAGCTTTTCTCTCTTTCTTTCTCTTGCTTTTACTGCTTCTCTAGCCATAATTTCTTAGTTCTTCTTTGAAGTAAACGGCATACCAAAAGATCTTAAAAGCTCAAGGCTTTCTTCATCCGTCTGCGCAGATGTCACAAATGTGATATCCATCCCAGTAATTTTGTTCACTTTATCGATACTGATTTCAGGGAAAATAATTTGCTCCTGCACACCCAAGGTATAGTTACCTCTTCCATCAAAGCCCTTTTCCCTTATTCCTTTAAAGTCTCTTACACGGGGAAGAGCTACTGTCATTAATCTGTCAAGGAATTCGTACATCTTATCTCCTCTCAGAGTAACTTTAGCTCCTATAGGCATCCCTTCTCTTAATTTGAAGTTGGAAACCGACTTCTTTGCTATAGTAGGAACCGCTTTTTGTCCAGTGATTTGAGTCAATTCTTCTACTCCTGTATCTACGAGTTTCTTATCAGAAACAGCAGCTCCGATTCCTTTATTTATTGAAATCTTTGTAAGCTTAGGTACCTGCATTACAGATTTATACTGAAACTTATCTTTCAGATGAGGTACGATTTCTTTACTGTATTTCTCTTTTAATCTAGGACTAGCCATTAGTGATAAATTCTCCTGATTTTTTTGAATATCTCTGCAGTTTTTCGCCTGCGTTTTGCTTTCTACCTATTCTTGTAGGTTCTCCTGATCCAGGATCTACTACCATAAGATTACTTAGGTGAATAGATGCTTCTGTCTGCTGGATACCTCCTTCTGGATTGGCGGCAGAAGGTTTCACATGTTTTGTAACCATGTTAGCTCCTTCAACTATCGCACGATATTTTGATCTGTTAACTTCAAGTACCTTTCCAGTCTTGCCCTTATCGTTACCAGCAATAATTTTTACCGTGTCGCCCTTAATAACGTGAAATTTCATTTTACTCATCTTCAAAGTACTTCAGGTGCTAATGATACAATTTTCATAAACTGTTTCTCTCTCAGCTCGCGAGCTACAGGGCCGAATATACGGGTACCTCTCGGTTCGTCGTTAGCTGTTAAAAGTACTGCAGCATTATCCTCGAATCGGATGTAGCTACCATCTTTTCTTCTAACTTCTTTTTTTGTTCTTACAACAACCGCTCTTGAAACAGTTCCTTTTTTTAGACTGCTTGACGAAAGTGCATGCTTAACTGTCACAATCACTTTGTCACCAACAGAAGCATATCGCTTCTTGGTACCACCAAGCACACGGATAACTAGTACTTCTTTCGCACCGCTATTGTCCGCAACCGATAATCTTGACTCCTGTTGTACCATTTATTTCGCTCTTTCAATGATTTCTACTAATCTCCACCTTTTGTTTTTACTCATAGGACGAGTTTCCATTACCTTCACGGTATCTCCTACATTGCAATCATTTTTCTCGTCATGAGCAGTGAGCTTAGTGGTTTTTCTCACAAACTTTCCGTAGATCGGGTGTTTTACTTTCCTTTCAACAGCAACCGTAATGCTTTTCTGCATCTTGTTGCTTACCACCTGACCTATTCTTTCTTTTCTTAAGTTTCTTTCCATCACTGAAAATTATTTGCTTGCTTCAGCAACTTGATTTAATTCTTTCGCTTTAATTTCTGTCTCAATCCTCGCGACCAACTTTCTGGTTTCACGAATCTTCATTGGATTCTCAATAGGAGTGATGCTATGAGCAAACTTCAGTTTACTATAGTTTTCCTTTTCCACTGCAAGCTTATTTTTCAGCTCGTCCAGATTTAATCCTCTTAGTTCAGAATTCTTCATTACTCTGGCTTATAATCTTTAGCAATCGTGAATTTTGTAGTGATCGGCAACTTTTGTGCTGCTAATCTTAGAGCTTCTTTAGCCAATTCAATATCAACACCAGCTGCTTCGAAAAGAACAGTTCCGGGCTTTACAGTTGCTACCCAATACTCAGGCGCTCCTTTTCCTTTACCCATTCTTACTTCTGCCGGTTTCTTTGTTACAGGCTTATCTGGAAAGATTCGAATCCAAACTTGTCCTTCTCTTTTCATGGCTCGGGTCATTGCAATCCTTGCAGCCTCAATTTGACGGCTTGTAATCCATCCTGGCTCCATCGCTTTGATCCCGAAAGTTCCGAATGCAAGTCTGTGCCCTCTATTGGCAAGACCCTTCACCCGGCCCTTCTGCATTTTTCTGTATTTTGTTCGTTTTGGCTGTAACATGCTCTACAAAACTTTACTTTCTTCTTCTATTTTCTCTTCTTCTTCTGTTCGGCCCTCCTCCAGAGTTACCGCTATTGCCGCCTCCGGCTTGGCCAACATTAGGTGAAAGATCTCTTTTACCAAATACTTCACCTTTGAAGATCCATACTTTGATACCAATCTTACCGTAAATGGTATTTGCTTCTGAAATAGCGTAATCAATATCGGCTCTTAATGTGTGAAGCGGAATTCTTCCTTCCTTATATTGTTCACTTCTTGCCATCTCAGCTCCACCCAATCTTCCTGAACACTTAATCTTGATTCCCTGTGCGCCTACTCTCATTGAAGAAGCAATTGCCTGCTTCATAGCTCTACGGAATGAGATACGTGCTTGTAGTTGTTGAGCAATAGACTCTCCAACTAGCTTCGCATCAAGTTCAGGTCTCTTGATCTCAAAGATGTTTATTTGAAGATCTTTACCGGTTAAGTTTTTTAACTCCTCTTTGATCTTATCTACCTCAGATCCACCTTTCCCAATTACTACTCCCGGACGAGCAGTATGAATAGTAAGTGTAATTCTTTTGAGTGTTCGTTCTATGACTACTTTGGAAATTCCTCCTTTGGGGATCCTTGCAGCGATATATTTACGAATCTTATTATCTTCTACTATTTTTCCTGCATAGGATTTGCTATCGAACCAGGCAGACTCCCACCCCTTGATAACTCCTAATCTAAATCCAACTGGGTTTACTTTTTGTCCCATTACTTGTTGCTTTCTTTAGTTTCGTTTGTATCCTGATTGTGATTATCGATAACGATAGTCACATGATTTGATCTCTTTCTGATTCTGTGAGCTCTCCCTTGAGGAGCTGGCCTCAACCTCTTCAACATGCGAGCGCTATCTACGTAAATCTCCTTCACATATAAATCTGCCTCTTCAATGCTGATATCTTCATTTTGCATTTGCCAATCTGAGATGGCTGTCAGTAAAAGTTTCTCAAGTGTATTTGAGGCATGCTTGGAATCAAAACGAAGAATATTTAAAGCGATGTTTGCTCTTTCTCCTCTAATCATATCCGCTACTAATCTCATCTTACGTGGAGATGTAGGAATATTCTTAAGTGAAGATTTTACCGCACCAAGTTTACCCTTGTTTTCTTCACGGAACTTCTTCTCAGCTTCCTTCTGAAGCCTGATTTTGACTGATTTTTTTAATTTCTTTTCAGCTTCCATTGATGCTCTTATCTTTTACCTTTATCCTTCTTTGCAATGTGCCCTCTGAAGTTTCTAGTAGGGGCAAATTCACCTAATTTGTGACCTACCATATTTTCAGTAACAAAAACAGGGATGAATTTATTTCCGTTGTGAACAGCGAAAGTATGTCCAACAAAATCTGGCGATATCATGGATCTTCTGGACCATGTTTTAATCACACTCTTCTTTCCAGACTCATTCATCGCCTCGATTTTTTTCTCAAGTCGGAAGTCTATGTAAGGTCCTTTCTTTAATGATCTAGACATTATTTCCTTCTTTTAACTATCAGCTTATCAGAATATTTATTTGGCTTTCTGGTCTTCATACCTTTAGCATAAAGTCCGTTTCGTGATCTTGGGTGGCCTCCAGAAGAACGTCCTTCTCCACCACCCATTGGGTGATCTACCGGGTTCATTGCTACACCTCTCACTCTTGGTCGTTTACCTAACCATCTATTTCTACCTGCTTTACCCAATCTTACACTCATGTGGTCAGAGTTAGAAACGGTACCAATGGTTGCTAAACATGTATTCAATACCATTCGCATTTCTCCAGAAGGAAGCTTAATTGTCGAGTACTTGCCTTCTCTTGCAACCAACTGCACATACGTACCAGCGCTTCTTGCAAGTGCGCCACCTCTTCCTGGTTTTAATTCGATATTATGAACAATTGTACCTAATGGTATTTCAGATAAGAACAGTGCGTTTCCTACTTCAGGAGCAATTCCCTTTCCGGAATTCACAACAGTACCAACCTCAAGACCGGCAGGTGCTATCATATATCTCTTCTCACCATCTGCATAGTAAAGCAAAGCAATTCTTGCAGATCTATTCGGATCGTACTCGATAGCTTTCACTGTGGCGGGGATACCATGCTTATCCCTTTTAAAATCAATTACTCTTAGCTTACGCTTGTGACCACCGCCTACGTTGCGCACAGTCATTCTACCCTGATTGTTTCTACCTCCATTTCGCTTTGAGGTAGTCACCAATGAGCGTTCAGGACTAGATTTAGTAATATCATCAAATACAGGAGCCATCCTGTATCTCTGTCCTGGGGTAGTCGGTTTAAGTTTTTTTACAGCCATCTCAGTATCTTATATTCCGCTATAAAAATCAATAATATCGCCCTCTGCCACCTGCACAATTGCTTTTTTATAAGCAGGAGTTCTTCCTTCAATAATTCTAGACTTAGTATACCTTCTTTTTGACTTACCAGGCTGAACCATCGTATTCACTGATTCAACTGTTACGCCATATGTTTTCTCTACTTCAGTCTTTATCTGAACTTTGTTAGCATCCTTAGCAACAACAAATCCGTACTTGCCATGCTCATTCAGAGCAGATACCTTTTCAGTAACCAATGGTTTAATTAAAACTCCCATCTTAGTTCAATCTTTCTTTTAGTTGTTCAAGTGAACCTTCGCATAAGATCAATCTCTCTGCGTTGATCAAATCATAAGTATTCACTTCGTCAACTGTTGTAACATTTGCTTTCTTAAGGTTTCGTGAAGACAAGTACACATTCATGTTTTTATCTCCTACGATAAGAAGCGACTTCTTATCTGAAACAGAAAGGCTATTAAGAATATTGATGAATTCTTTTGTCTTAGGTGCTTCGAAAGTAAAATCCTCCAGAATTTGAATTGCTTTCTCCTTTGCTCTTGAAGAAAGAACAGACTTCCTAGCTAGTTTCTTTACTTTCTTATTGAGCTTAAATCCGTAATCTCTTGGTTGTGGACCAAAGATTGTACCTCCACCTCTGAAAATGGGAGACTTGATACTTCCCGCTCTCGCAGTACCAGTACCTTTTTGCTTCTTAATCTTTCTTGTAGATCCGGTGATCTCTCCCCTTTCTTTCGTCTTAGCTGTTCCTTGTCTTTGGTTTGCTAAGTAATTCTTAACATCAAGGTAGACAGCATGCTCATTTGGCTCGATACCAAACACACTTTTGTCCAGGTTGATCTCTCTACCTGTTTCTTCTCCTTTAATATTTAATACAGCTACCTTCATGATTACTTCTCAAGTATTACGTATGAATTTTTCGCTCCAGGAATTGATCCTGATACAAGAACTAAATTCTTTTCAGGGTAAACCTTCATGATTCGTAAGTTCAAAACCTTGACCTGATCACCTCCTGTTCTTCCAGCCATTTTCAATCCCTTGAAAACTCTCGAAGGGAACGAAGCAGCTCCAATAGAACCTGGCGCTCTAAGTCTATTATGTTGCCCGTGAGTTGCTTGACCAACTCCTCCAAAACCATGTCTCTTAACAACTCCCTGGAATCCTTTTCCTTTAGATATACCGATGGCATCTACATAATCCTGCTCATTGAATACATCTTCTATTTTTATTTCAGCTCCTAACTTCACTTTATCCTCAAACTCTTCTCTGAAATCTCTGAATTCAACAACCCTTGACTTTGGGGTAGTTTTTGCCTTTGAAAAGTGGCCCTGAAGCGCTTTAGGCGTATTTTTTTCTTTTCTCTCTCCGTAAGCCAACTGCACAGCTCTATATCCGTCTGTCTCTTCGTTCTTAACTTGAGTCACGACGCAAGGACCAGCTTCGATCAAGGTACAAGCAATGCTCTTACCATTCTCATCGAAGACACTTGTCATTCCTACTTTCCTTCCTATTAAACCAGGCATTTTCTACTCGTTTATATCTTTTAATTACCCTCTCAGGCAAACTTTTCGTGAAAAGGACTGCAAAGATAGCAAATCCACGTGCCGATCAAAACTTTGATCAGTTATTTTTTAGACAAAAAAAGAACCAACTGATTTCGACCAATTGGTTCTCTATTTCAGGTAAATACCTGAGTTATACTTTAATCTCTACATCTACCCCACTAGGTAGTTCAAGCTTCATTAATGCATCAACTGTTTTTGCGCTATTACTGTAGATATCTACTAATCTTTTGTATGTGCAAAGCTGAAATTGTTCCCTTGCTTTTTTGTTCACATGTGGTGATTTCAATACAGTGAACTTCTCCTTTACAGTGGGAAGTGGAATAGGACCGCTAACTACTGCTCCGGTAGTTTTTACCGCACGTACGATCTTTTCGGACGACTTGTCCACTAAATTGTGATCGTAAGATTTAAGCTTTATTCTAATTTTTTGATTCATCTTAAAATTCTTTAAACGTTAGCCGTTCCTTTTACCTCTGCAATTACACCCTCTGCTATATTCTTAGGCACTTGATCATAGTGCGAGAACGTTAATGAAGCCGTTGCTCTACCTGATGAATTTGTTCTAAGATCAGTCACATATCCGAAAAGCTCTGATAATGGAACATCTGCTTTTACTACCGTAGATGTACCTCTCGTATCCATGCCTTTCATGATACCTCTTCTCTTATTCAGATCACCAGTGATTGTACCTGTGTATTCATCCGGAGTAACTACCTCCACAGCCATTACTGGCTCAAGGATCACAGGATTACATTTTGAAGCTGCCTCCTTAAATCCAGCTCTAGCAGCTAATTCGAATGAAAGCGAATCTGAATCCACATCGTGGAATGATCCGTGATACAATCGAACTTTCATATTATCTATTGGATAGTTAGCTAATGGTCCATTTACCATCGCTTGTTCGAATCCTTTCTGTATAGCAGGAATGAATTCTTTAGGAATTACACCACCCACGATCTCATTCACAAACTGCAGTCCTTCCTTCTCGTAATCTTCGTCTTTTGGCCCGATCTCAAATACGATATCTGCGAACTTACCACGTCCACCAGTTTGCTTCTTATAAACTTCTTTGTGCTCGACTGATGAAGTGATTGCCTCTTTGTAGGCCACCTGAGGAGCACCCTGGTTGATCTCAACCTTAAACTCTCTCTTCAATCGATCAATGATGATATCCAAGTGAAGCTCTCCCATTCCTTTTAGGATGGTCTGTCCAGTTTCGTGATTTGTCTCAACCTGAAGAGTAGGATCTTCTTCCACTAGTTTTCCAATCGCAATTCCAAGCTTATCTACGTCAGCCTGCGCTTTAGGCTCG
Organism: Ekhidna sp.; assembly: GCA_965267215.1. GTDB lineage: Bacteria > Bacteroidota > Bacteroidia > Cytophagales > Cyclobacteriaceae > Ekhidna. The sequence goes on along the minus strand of OZ253940.1, from coordinate 4,766,227 downwards.
ATTGCATATCCAATTACAGGATCAGGGAATACCATAGACTCAAGAACGATTTTGTTCTTTTCATCACAAAGTGTATCTCCTGTTTTAATGTCCTTGAATCCAACTACTGCTCCAATATCTCCACAGTGCAGTTTATCAATTTGATTCTGCTTGTTTGCGTGCATCTGGAAAATTCTAGATATACGCTCTTTCTTGCCTGTTCTAGTATTGTATACGTAAGAACCAGACTCCAGCATCCCTGAGTAGGACCTAACAAAGCAAAGTCTTCCTACGAATGGGTCTGTCGCTATTTTGAATGCCAGTGCGGCGAATGGATCATCCGGAGATGGTTTTCTTTCAGCTGGTTCTTCTGTATCAGGATTTGTACCCTGAATACTCTCTCTATCCAGTGGTGATGGAAGTAATTCCATCGTATAATCTAGTAGTGTCTGAACTCCCTTGTTCTTGAATGCTGAACCGCACATCATTGGAACAAATGCCAAGTCAATGGTTGCAGCTCTTAATGCAGCAACAATTTCATCTCTTGTAATGCTATCGGGATCTTCGAAGTATTTCTCCATCAACCCTTCATCATATTCAGCAACTGCCTCAACCAACTTCTCTCTGTATTCAGCTACTTCATCTACCATGTCAGTAGGAATCTCGATCTCTTCGAACGTCATTCCCATGTCTTCCTCATTCCATACGATCGCTCTATTCTCAACAAGATCAACTACACCTTTAAAGTTTTCTTCTGCACCGATAGGTAATTGAAGTGGTACAGCCTTGGTACCTAACATTTCTTTTACTTGCTTACATACTTTCAAGAAGTCTGCACCTGCACGATCCATTTTATTTACAAAACCGATTCTAGCAACTTTATAGTTATCAGCAAGTCTCCAGTTAGTTTCAGATTGAGGTTCCACTCCATCAACTGCGCTAAACAAGAATACCAAACCATCTAATACACGTAGTGATCTATTTACCTCCACAGTGAAGTCTACGTGTCCTGGAGTATCTATTATATTAATGTGATAGTCTTCACCTTTATATTTCCAGAATACGGTTGTCGCAGCAGATGTAATGGTGATACCTCTTTCCTGCTCTTGCTCCATCCAATCCATGGTAGCACCACCGTCGTGTACCTCACCTATTTTGTGATTTACACCAGCATAATAAAGAATACGCTCAGTAGTTGTGGTCTTTCCAGCATCGATGTGTGCTGCAATACCTATGTTTCTTGTATTTCTTAAGTCTCTTGCCATTTTCTTTTAGAATCTGAAATGTGAGAATGCTTTGTTCGCTTCCGCCATTCTATGCATGTCATCTTTTTTCTTCACGGATGCTCCTTCACCTTTTGATGCAGCAATGATTTCATTTGCCAATCTTTCTTCCATCGTCTTCTCACCTCTCAATCTTGCATACTTAATCATCCACTTGATTCCAAGCGAGATTTTTCTATCCGGACGAACTTCGATCGGCACCTGGAAGTTAGCACCACCAACTCTTCGTGCTTTTACCTCAACCGATGGCATAATATTACTTAGAGCAGTTTTCCAAGTCTCTAAGCCATTCTCGCCTGTCTTATCTTCTACTTTCTTTATAGCGCTGTAAAAGATTTTATAAGAGATACTTTTTTTACCACTCAGCATCAAGTTGTTTACAAACTTGGTAACAAGGGTATCCTGATAAATGGGATCAGGAAGGATGTATCTCTTTTTAGGTTTTGCTTTTCTCATCTTTGCTGATAATTATTTTTTAGGACGCTTTGCGCCATATTTAGATCTTCTTTGTAGACGGCCATTAACACCTGCTGTATCCAATGCCCCTCTAATGATATGATACCTTACTCCTGGTAAATCTTTTACTCTTCCTCCTCTAATCAATACGATGGAGTGTTCTTGAAGATTGTGACCTTCTCCAGGTATGTAAGCATTTACTTCTTTACCATTTGTAAGTCGCACCCTTGCAACCTTTCTCATTGCAGAGTTAGGCTTTTTAGGAGTAGTGGTGTACACACGAGTGCAAACTCCTCTTCGTTGTGGACATGAGTCCAATGCAGGAGATTTAGACTTTGAAGTCAGCTTCTTTCTTCCCTTCCTTACTAATTGTTGTATAGTTGGCATACGCTATAATTTCTAGTCATCCCAAATTTTGGGAACGCAAAGATAGATATAATGATATTATATCAAAAAGTTATAAGATTTAAATTCAGTTATTAACAGAAGAATAATGTATGGAGAAGAAATCATGCCTCTCCCATGGTACCGCCAAAGTTCATAGGAAATTTTGGCATTTCTTCTGTTTGCTTTACTTCTCCGAATGTAGCTTCGTACTTCTGGATGTTATCCTGAAGTGCGTTAAGAAGTCTTTTTGCATGTTCTGGTGTCACTACAACCCTTGACTTCACTTTTGCCTTAGGTACTCCGGGCATTAATCGAATGAAATCGATTACAAACTCACTGCTTGAGTGTGCAATCATGGCGAGATTAGCATAGACGCCCTCGGCTATTTCTTCCGAGAGCTCTATGTTAATCTGATTATTTTGATTCTTATCGTCTTTTTTCTTCTCGCTCATTTCATTAAGCTTCTTCTACTTCTCTGGACTCAAACTCTTCTTTTGAAGTCTTGAGCTTATCATACTCTTCCTGAGAATTGACGATATACTTTCCGTACCTTCTGATTCCAGTACCTGCAGGGATCAAATGTCCAACAATTACATTTTCTTTCAATCCTATCAAGGTATCAGCTTTTCCTTTGATGGATGCCTCACTCAGTACTTTGGTAGTTTCCTGGAATGAAGCAGCTGAGATAAAGCTTTCAGTTCCCAATGATGCTTGAGTAATTCCCTGAAGTGTAGGCTTACCTGTTGCTGGCTCAGCATCTCTCACCTGGATTGGTTTGAGATCTCTACGTTTCAAGCTTGAAACCTCGTCTCTTAAACTTCTTGCATCAATGATCTGACCAGCCTTATAGGTAGCAGAATCTCCCGGATCCACGACAACTTTCTTATCAAGAATGTTATCATTCTCCTCCATGAAAGCAAATCTATCTGCTAATTGGTTGGTCAAGAAACTTGTATCTCCGGGATTCTCTATGATCACCTTCTGCATCATTTGACGTACGATGGCCTCAATATGCTTATCGTTGATCTTCACCCCTTGCAGACGGTATACTTCCTGAATTTCATTCACTAAGTATTCTTGAACCGCAGTTGGCCCTTTGATCTTAAGAATGTCTGCAGGCGTAATTGCTCCGTCAGATAGTGCATCACCCGCCCTTACATAGTCATTATCCTGAACAAGAATGTGTTTCGATAATGGCACCATGTAACGCTTCTTCACACCATCCTTGGACTCAATATAAATCTCTCTGTTTCCTCTTTTGATTCCGCCATACTCTACTACTCCATCAATCTCACTAACCACAGCTGGGTTAGATGGATTTCTTGCTTCGAATAGTTCTGTAACTCTTGGAAGACCTCCGGTAATATCTCTGGACTTACCTGTCTTTCTTGGAATTTTTGCTAGCACCTGACCGGGTTTGATTTTAGCACCCTCTTCTACTGCCAAGTGAGCTCCTACAGGAATGTTGTAAGCTTTAGCAGTTTCTCCATCTTTTCCTACAATCTCAATTGCCGGGTTCTTGGTCTTATCTTTCGTATCGATAATTACTTTCTCTCTGTGACCTGTCTGCTCATCCGACTCCTCTTTGAAAGTAATACCTTCGATGATCGAATCGAAAGAAGCAGTTCCATCAAACTCAGACATGATCACTGCATTGTAAGGATCCCAGTAGCAAAGCTCATCACCCTTAGCAACCTTTCCTCCATCTTTCACTTTTAGGATCGCTCCATAAGGCACGTGATTGGAAATAAGCGTTCTCTCTTTCTTCTCATCTAGGATTTTTATTTCCCCGGACCTACCCATCACTACCTCTATCTTGTTGCCTTCATCATCAGTAGACTTGACTGTACGTAGTTCATCAAATTCAACTACCCCATCAAATTTGGCTTTGATGTTCGCATCTACTGCAATATTAGATGCTGTACCTCCTACGTGGAACGTTCTAAGTGTCAGCTGTGTACCTGGCTCACCAATGGATTGCGCAGCAATTACACCTACGGCTTCTCCTATGTGAGACATCCTTCCAGTAGAAAGGTTTCGTCCATAACATTTTGAACAAACTCCCTGACGAGTTTCACATGTAAGTACCGATCTTATTTCTACTTCTTCAATGCTAGAGTTGTCAATGTACTCTGAAATTTCTTCTGTGAATTCCTGACCAGACTCAATGATCAACTCTTCTGTAATTGGATCATAAATATCATGAACAGATACTCGACCCAAGATTCTTTCCGATAATGGCTCAACAACCTCTTCGTTATCCTTCAACGCAGAAACAGAAAGACCTCTTAGCGTTTCACAATCATCCTCATTGATGACTACATCCTGAGCTACGTCAACAAGTCGTCTTGTCAAGTAACCCGCATCTGCAGTCTTAAGTGCTGTATCTGCCAGACCTTTCCTAGCACCGTGTGTTGATATAAAGTACTCAATCACATCAAGGCCTTCCTTAAAGTTTGATAGGATTGGGTTTTCAATAATCTCACCTACCGAACCCTGAAGATTCTTTTGTGGCTTAGCCATTAGTCCCCTCATTCCTCCAAGCTGACGAATCTGTTCTCTTGACCCCCTAGCGCCGGAGTGCATCATCATGTAGATCGAGTTGAAACCTTGATCATCCTCCTCCATCTGCTTCATGAGAGAGTTAGTCAGCATAGTATTCGTTCTTGTCCAGATATCGATTACCTGATTATATCTCTCATTATCAGTAATCAGACCCATCAGATAGTTCTGCCATACCGCATCTACCTCTTCTTTTGCCTGATCAACCAATTTCTCCTTCTCCGCTGGAACGTTGATGTTGTCAAGTCCCATTGAAAGACCTCCTTTATAAGCCATTTGGAATCCAAGCGCCTTAATATCATCAAGGAAGTGAGCAGTTCGCGCCATACCCACAATCTTAAATACATTGGAGATAATTTTCTGAAGCTTTTTCTTAGTTAGAAGCTCATTAACGAATCCTACTTCCTCAGGAACAGATTCATTGAAGAGTACTCGTCCAGCTACCGTTTCAATAACTTGAGACTCTAGTTCACCTTTCTCATTTCTAACATTCGTTCTTACTTTGATGTAAGCGTGCTGAGAAATTTGCTTCTCATTTAAAGCAATGATTACTTCTTCATGAGAATAGAAGATTTTTCCTTCTCCTTCAACTTTTTCTTTGTCGGTACTTCTTCTTCCTTTCGTGATGTAGTAAAGTCCCAATACCATGTCCTGAGATGGTACTGCAATTGGAGCTCCATTTGCAGGGTTCAGGATATTATGAGAAGAAAGCATCAATAAGGAAGCCTCCAGGATTGCTTCATGGCCAAGTGGTACGTGTACCGCCATCTGATCCCCATCAAAGTCAGCATTAAATGCTGTACACGCCAAAGGGTGAAGCTGGATTGCTTTTCCTTCAATCAATTTTGGCTGGAATGCCTGAATACCTAGTCTGTGAAGTGTAGGTGCCCTATTAAGTAATACAGGGTGTCCTTTCAATACGTTTTCAAGAATGTCCCAAACTACAGGGTCTTTCCTATCAACAATTTTCTTTGCAGACTTTACAGTTTTAACAATTCCGCGCTCAATCAATTTCCTGATGATGAATGGCTTGAACAGCTCAGCAGCCATATTCTTAGGAAGACCACACTCATGCATCTTTAATTCCGGACCTACAACAATTACAGATCGACCTGAGTAGTCGACCCTTTTACCAAGTAGATTTTGACGGAATCGACCTTGCTTACCTTTAAGCATATCACTTAAAGATTTAAGGGCTCTGTTTCCATCTGATCTTACCGCGTTTACTTTTCTCGAGTTATCGAAAAGTGAATCAACCGCTTCTTGAAGCATCCTTTTCTCATTTCGAAGGATTACTTCTGGCGCTTTAATATCTATAAGTCTTTTCAGACGATTGTTTCTGATAATTACTCTTCTGTAAAGATCATTCAAGTCAGAGGTAGCAAATCGGCCACCATCTAGTGGTACCAATGGACGAAGTTCTGGTGGTATTACCGGAACCATCTTCACGATCATCCATTCTGGCTTATTCTCAATTCGAGTCTTCGCATCTCTGAAAGCCTCTACCACTCTCAATCTCTTAAGAGCCTCTGCTTTTCTTTGCTGAGATGTATCTGTCGCTGCTTGATGTCTTAGCTCATATGAAAGTTCATCCAGTTTCGTTCTTGCCAAAAGCATCTCAAGTGCATCGGCACCCATTTTTGCAATAAACTTATTTGGATCGTCATCATCCAATAATTGGTTTTCTCTTGGAAGCTTATCCAGAATGTCTAAATATTCTTCTTCTGTAAGAAAATCAAGTCTTGAAATTCCATCTTCCTCTTTTACTCCTGGCTGAATTACGATATATCGCTCGTAATAAATGATCTGATCTAATTTCTTGGTAGGCACTCCTAACAAGTATCCAATCTTGTTTGGTAAAGACTTGAAGTACCAGATGTGTGCTACAGGAACCACTAATTCGATGTGCCCCATTCGCTCTCTTCTTACCTTCTTCTCGGTTACTTCAACACCACATCGATCACAAATAATGCCTTTGTATCGAATTCTTTTGTATTTCCCACAATGACACTCCCAGTCTTTAACCGGACCGAAAATTCGCTCACAGAACAATCCTCCCATTTCAGGTTTGTATGTTCTATAATTGATGGTTTCCGGCTGTGTTACTTCTCCATGCGAGCTTTCCAGAATTGACTCTGGAGACGCAAGGCTAATCGTAACTTTAGAGAAGTCGTTGTGAATTTTTTTGTTTTTTCTGAACGCCATGTTTTATATCAATAAAGTCCTCCCGCACATGCGGGAGAAATGATTGTCAATAATTAATTAGTCCAAAGTAATTTCAAGAGCAAGTCCTCTCAATTCATGAATCAATACATTGAATGACTCAGGAATGTTTGGCTTATTCATGTTCTCGCCTTTGACGATTGCTTCATAAGCTTTAGCTCTACCAATTACATCATCCGATTTGATGGTCAAAATTTCCTGAAGCACATTAGCTGCTCCAAATGCCTCTAGTGCCCATACTTCCATCTCACCGAATCGTTGACCCCCAAACTGTGCCTTACCACCCAGTGGTTGCTGAGTAATAAGTGAGTAGGGTCCGATACTTCTTGCGTGCATCTTATCATCTACCAAGTGACCTAATTTCAGCATGTAGATTACACCTACGGTAACCGGCTGATCGAAACGCTCTCCTGACAGGCCATCGTATAGGTATGTTCTACCAAAGTTTGGAAGTTTTGCCTCCTTCAACTCATTCTGCACCTCTTCTTCTGTAGCCCCGTCAAAAATTGGTGTTGCATATTTCCTGTCTAGTTTCAATCCTGCCCATCCAAGAACAGTTTCGTAAATCTGACCGATATTCATCCTTGAAGGTACTCCAAGTGGGTTCAATACGATATCCACAGGGGTTCCGTCTTCCATAAACGGCATATCTTCTTCTCGAACGATCTTCGCAACAACACCTTTGTTACCGTGACGTCCAGCCATCTTATCACCAACCTGCAGTTTACGTTTCTTAGCCACGTAAACTTTCGCAAGTTGTACAATACCCGCTGGCAACTCATCTCCAACTTCAAGTGTAAATCTCTCACGTTTGAAGTGTCCAGAAATTTCATTCCTGTGACCAATGTAGTTCTTCACTAATTTGAAAATCAATTCATTGGTATGCTCGTCAGAAACCCAATCTTCAATGATTAAGTCAGAAATAAGATTTGCCTCTTCAGGAACGTTATAATTACTCTCGTCTCGATATTTATTTTTGGGAGGAAATAAGTTTGCTTCAATGTTCTTCTTGGAGAACTTAACTCCCTTGCTCATCACTTCTTCTCCAAACTTATGTTTGATTCCCTGGCAAGTTTTGCCATCAAGAAGTTTTGTGATTTTATCAATCATCACATCCCTAGCTTCCGAAAGCTGCTGGCTATACTTGTTTTTAAGTAGTTCAACTTCCTTCTTAGCTCTCGCTCTGATATCCTTATCCTTCTTCGGTCTCGAGAAAAGTTTGGTATCGATTACTACTCCTTTTAGTGATGGAGAAGCTTTCAATGATGCATCTTTCACATCACCCGCTTTATCACCAAAAATTGCTCTAAGAAGTTTTTCTTCTGGAGTAGGATCCGATTCTCCTTTAGGAGTAATCTTACCAATAAGAATATCACCTTCCTTGATTTCAGCACCAATTCGAATGATACCGTTCTCATCAAGATTTTTAACTGCTTCTTCAGAAACGTTAGGAATTTCGCTTGTTAGCTCTTCTTCTCCTCTCTTTGTATCCCTAACTTCAAGTTCAAATTCATCAATATGAATAGAAGTAAAGATATCTTCTCTCACCACTCGTTCTGAGATTACAATCGCATCTTCAAAGTTGTATCCTTGCCAAGGCATGAAGGCTACTTGCATATTGATTCCCAATGCAAGTTCTCCTTTCTCTGTAGCGAAACCATCACACAATGCCTGGCCTCTTGATACTTTTTCACCTTTTTGAACGATTGGCTTCAAGTTGATACACGTATCCTGGTTCGTTCTTCTAAACTTAACCAAATCATAAGTAACTACTGAGTCATTGAAAGTAATCACTTGCTCATCAGAGGTAAGATCATACTTAACTGTAATTTTATTTGCATCAACATACTCAATAACGCCATCTCTTTCAGCTCTAATAAGTGCGCGAGAATCTAGTGCAACTCTTTCTTCAAGTCCGGTTCCCACGATTGGCGCTTGAGGTCTCATCAGTGGCACTGCCTGACGCTGCATATTCGATCCCATCAATGCCCTGTTCGCATCATCGTGCTCAAGGAAAGGAATCATTGAAGCAGCCACAGATACAATCTGATTTGGAGCTACATCCATGTAGCTTACTTCGTCCTCACTACAAAGTGGGAAGTCCCCCTCAAATCTTGCTTTGATCTTATCATTCAAGAATTTACCTTTATCAGATAGAGGAGCATTTGCCTGTGCAATGTTATGTGTATCCTCTTCCTCTGCAGTCAAGTACTTCACGTTTCCTGACATATCTACAGATCCACCATCAACCGTCCTATATGGAGTCTCGATGAATCCCATTTGGTTCACTTTTGCATGAACACATAACGAAGAGATCAGTCCAATATTCGGACCTTCAGGAGTTTCAATGGTACAAAGTCTTCCGTAGTGCGTGTAGTGAACGTCCCGAACTTCAAACCCTGCTCTTTCTCGTGAAAGACCTCCAGGCCCAAGTGCTGACATTCTTCTTTTGTGCGTTACCTCAGCGAGTGGATTAGTTTGATCCATAAACTGAGAAAGCTGGTTTGTACCGAAGAATGAGTTGATAACTGAAGAAAGCGTCCTTGCGTTGATCAAATCAACAGGTTTGAAATCTTCGTTATCGCGTACGTTCATTCGTTCTCTAATGGTTCTTGCCATACGAGCAAGACCAACACCAAATTGAGAGTAAAGCTGTTCACCAACTGTTCTAACCCTTCTATTGCTCAAGTGATCGATATCATCGACCACCGCTTTACTATTGATCAATCCAATTAGGTACTTAACAATGAGAATGATATCCTCTGTAGAAAGAACTCTTCGATCCCAGTCTGTATCGATACCTAGTTTCTTGTTGATTCGGTATCTACCAACTTCCCCCAGATCATATCTCTTATCAGAGAAGAACAAGCTGGTAATAATATCACGTGCAGTTTGTTCATCAGGAGCCTCCGTATTTCTCAACTGACGATAAATCTGCTCTACTGCTTCCTTCTCAGAGTTTGAGTTATCTTTTTGAAGTGTGTTGTAAACGATTGAATATTCAGCAATATTCACGTCTTTTCTATGGATGATGATAGACTTAGATCCAGACTCTATAATTGTCTCTATGTCTTCCTCTGTAATAATGCTATCTCGTTCCAATACTACTTCGTTCCTATCGATAGAAACTACCTCACCAGTATCTTCATCCACGAAATCCTCTGTCCAAGTTCTGAGAACTCTCGCAGCTAATCTTCTATCAATTACTTTCTTAAGTTCTTTTTCAGTCGCCTCAATTTCTTCAGACAAACCGAAAAGATCTAAAATTTCTTTATCCGATCCGTATCCTATCGATCTTAAAAGAGTTGTAATTGGGAATTTTTTCTTACGATCGATGTAAGCATACATTACGTTGTTCACATCAGTAGCAAATTCGATCCATGATCCCTTGAAAGGGATAATTCTTGCACTATAAAGAAGCGTACCGTTGGTGTGCTTACTTTGAGCAAAGAATACTCCAGGAGATCTATGTAATTGAGACACAATAACTCGTTCAGCTCCGTTTATTACGAAAGAGCCTTTTTCGGTCATGTAAGGAATGTTTCCTAAGAATACTTCCTGCTCAATTGTTTCAAAGTCTTCATTTTCTTCGTCATTACATAATAAGCGAAGTTTTGCTTTAAGCGGAACAGAATATGTAAGACCTCTGTCTATACACTCCTGAATGCTGTATTTTGGGGGATCTACTGTATAGTCCACAAATTCCAATACGAAATTCTCTCGAGAATCTGTGATTGGAAAGTTTTCCATGAAAACCTTATATAGTCCTTCACCTTCTTTTTTCTCGGCCGGTGTATCAAGCTGGAAAAAGTCTACAAAAGACTTTAATTGGACATCCAGAAAATCCGGATAATCAATAACTGATTTGATTGATGAGAAATTAATTCTCGTGTTATTGTTGTTAGCCAAAGCTTACGGAGTTTTAGTTTATAAAAATTGAAAGGGCTTTTAGCGTTTATACAAACAGCAAAAGACCTGATCCCGACGTAGGGTCGGGAGCCAGGCCTGTGGCTTTGTATTATGTGCTAATTACTTTAATTCTACTTCAGCACCAGCTTCCTCAAGCTGCTTTTTAAGTGCTTCAGCTTCGTCCTTAGCGATTCCTTCTTTTACTGGCTTAGGAGCTCCATCAACTAGTTCTTTTGCTTCTTTCAAGCCTAGTCCAGTAAGTTCCTTAACCAACTTAACGATAGCAAGTTTTGCACCACCTGGAGACTTAAGGATCACGTCGAAAGAAGACTTTTCATCTCCTCCTCCTTCACCGTCACCACCAGCAGCTCCACCAGCTACCATAACAGGTCCTGCAGCTGCAGCCGGCTCAATACCGTACTCATCTTTAAGGATATTAGCTAGTTCGTTTACCTCTTTAACTGAAAGGTTAACTAATTGCTCTGCAAATTCTTTTAAATCCGCCATTTTATTTAAGTGTTAATTCTGTTTTAAAATTTTTATTCTTCTCTTTCTGAAAGTGTCTTAACAATGCCAGCAAGCTTATGTTCTCCACTCTGTAGTAGGGTAAGAACGTTTTTAGCAGGCGATTGCAACAATGTGATGACCTCTCCAATAAGTTCTTGCTTAGACTTCAAGCTAGCAAGAGCTCCTAATTGATCTTCACCTATGAATAAATCCGAGTCTATGGAAGCAGCCTTGAATTTAGGTCTATCTTGAGAATCCTCTTTTTTGAATTCTTTGATAATCTTAGCAGGAGCGTTCGCATTTTCATTCACGAACATGATTCCGGAAGTCCCCTTCAATACTTCATCAAGAGAGGTGAAGTCACCATCAAGGTTTTCCAGAGCTTTTTTGATAAGCGTATTTTTTACAAGCTTATACTCTACTCCTTTATTGTAGCACATTTCTCTGAACTTGTTAATCTCAGCTACTGTGAGACCAGAAGTATCAGCTATATAGAAATGATCCGTGTCCTTTAACTTTTCAGTAAGGTCACTTATTAGTTGCGCTTTGTCTTCTCGTGTCATAACTATTTTAAACTCGCTATGCTACTTTTATCAATTGCTATACCACTACTCATTGTACTAGAGAGTGTAATTGACTTAAAATATGTACCTTTTGCAGATGCAGGCTTTAGTTTTGAGACAGTCTGAACCATCTCGATTACATTATCCTTTATTTTATCTGCATCGAACGATACTTTGCCAACGCTTGTATGGATGATTCCAAACTTGTCAACCTTAAAGTCAATCTTTCCAGCTTTCACTTCTTTTACTGCTTGTCCTATATCCATAGTCACTGTTCCTGACTTTGGATTTGGCATCAAACCTCTTGGTCCGAGAACCCGTCCGAGTTTACCTACTTGTGCCATTACTGTTGGCATAGTAATAATTACGTCTATGTCAGTCCATCCTCCTTCGATCTTCTTCACATAATCATCCAATCCGACGTGATCTGCACCAGCATCTTTTGCTTCTTGCTCCTTATCAGGTGTACATAGAACCAAAACTCTAACATCTTTACCAACACCATGAGGTAAAGAAACTACTCCACGAACCATCTGATCTGCTTTTTTAGGATCAACTCCTAAACGAATATCAACATCCACTGAAGCATCAAATTTTGTGAAGGTAATCTCTTTCACAAGTTTCGCTGCTTCATCAATTGAATACTCTTTCCCTATCTCGACAAGTTCTTGAGCTTTCTTTTGATTTTTCGTAAGCTTTCCCATTACCAAATATTAATTATTTGCCCAAGGGGCTTTACCTGAAACTTTCACACCCATGCTTCTAGCAGTACCTGCAACCACTTTCATAGCTGACTCTACGCTGAATGCATTTAGATCCGGCATCTTGGTCTCAGCAATTTCCTTAATCTGATCCCATGAAACAGAACCTACTTTAACTCGATTAGGCTCGGAAGATCCTTTCTTCAATTTAGCGGCTTCCATTATAAGCGAAGCGGCTGGAGGTGTCTTAATTACAAAATCAAAAGACTTGTCTGTGTAAATCGTAACTACAACTGGAAGAAGCTGTCCAGGCTTATCCTGTGTTCTAGCATTAAATTGCTTACAGAAGTCCATGATATTCAGACCTTTAGCTCCAAGAGCAGGTCCAACTGGTGGAGACGGGTTAGCCGCTCCTCCTCGAATCTGTAATTTCAAATAGCCTGATATTTCTTTAGCCATTTTACCTTATTAATCTTCTTTTTCTACCTGTATATAATTCAGTTCGACAGGTGTATTTCTGCCAAATATCTTAACCGTAACATTAAGCTTCTTACGATCCTCAAATACCTCCTCTACTGTACCTGTGAAGCCACTAAAGGGACCGTCCATCACTTTCACGCTTTCACCCACAATAAATGGAGTGTCAAGCTTCTCTTCGTATTCCTCAACCTCATCAACTTTACCAAGGATTCTATTTACCTCAGCTTGTCTTAAAGGAATTGGGTCTTTTGTCGTGCTACTTCCAGTGGATCCTAGAAAACCGATCACATTCGGAATTAGCTCTTTGTTAGTCACAAGGTGCTGTACTTCACCGTTGGAGAAGTCTGCTTGGATCAATACATACCCTGGGAAAAAGTTTCTTTCTCTGACTCTTTTCTTGCCATTGCGCATCTCGTACACCTTCTCAGAAGGTATGAGAACCTGAGGAATATATTCGGACAATTCCTGACGAACTACCTCATTTTCGATAGCCTCTTTGACCTTTTTTTCCTTGCCGCTGACGGCTCTTACTACGTACCACTTATACTCCATCCTTACCCGTACGTATTAAAGTTCTTCGTAAATAAATTCCATCAAATTTTCGAAGGCATAGTCTATCGCCCCTATCATCAATGCGAAGATTAATGAAGCCACCAACACAAGAACAGCGCTATTTTGCAAATCACCATACTTTGGCCATGACACTTTGTGTGTCAATTCGTCGTATGATTCTTTGAAAAAAGTAATTACTTTAGACATATTTCCTTCATTTAAAAGCACGGGAGGAGGGACTCGAACCCCCAACCAACGGTTTTGGAGACCGCTACTCTACCAATTGAGCTACACCCGTAAAAAAATGCAGTCCTCAAAAGGACTGCAAATTTAGAGTAATCAGTTTTTATAAACAAATCCATCGACACTTGCGTGTGTCTGGATAACTATTTATTAATCAAGAATTTCAGTTACCTGACCAGAACCTACAGTTCTTCCACCTTCTCTGATTGCAAATCTCAAGCCTTTCTCAAGAGCAACTGCATTAATAAGGTTTACTTCAATAGTAACGTTATCACCAGGCATCACCATTTCAATGTTCTCAGGAAGCATGATCTCTCCAGTAACGTCTGTAGTTCTTAAATAGAACTGCGGTCTATACTTGTTGAAGAATGGAGTGTGACGTCCACCTTCCTCTTTTGATAGAACGTAAACCTCGGCTTTGAATTTAGCATGAGGAGTTACAGAACCAGGCTTACAAATAATCATTCCTCTTTTGATCTGATCTTTTTCAATACCTCTCAAAAGAAGACCTACGTTATCACCAGCTTCACCTCTGTCAAGAATTTTACGGAACATCTCTACTCCTGTGATTGTAGATTTAAGTCCTTCTGCTCCCATACCAATGATATCAACCGGGTCTCCAGAGTTAATTACACCTCTTTCGATTCTACCGGTAGCTACAGTACCTCGCCCTGTAATTGAGAATACATCCTCAACAGGCATCAAGAAATCTTTATCAACAGCTCTTTCTGGAAGAGGAATGTACTCATCCACAGCAGCCATTAGTTCTTCAATTTTTTCAACCCACTTAGCATCTCCGTTAAGACCTCCTAGTGCAGATCCTTGAATAACTGGAATATCATCACCTGGGAAATCATAATCAGAAAGAAGCTCTCTGATTTCCATTTCAACAAGTTCTAATAATTCTGGGTCGTCAACTAAGTCAACTTTGTTCATGAAAACAACCAATGCAGGTACACCTACCTGTCTTGAAAGAAGGATATGCTCCCTTGTTTGTGGCATAGGTCCGTCAGTCGCAGCTACAACAATGATAGCTCCGTCCATCTGAGCAGCTCCAGTCACCATGTTCTTTACATAATCCGCGTGACCAGGACAGTCAACGTGTGCATAGTGTCTGTTCTCAGTTTGATACTCAATGTGTGAAGTATTAATTGTTATACCTCTTTCTTTCTCCTCTGGTGCGTTATCGATTGAAGAGAAGTCTTTTTGTTCTGCAAGCCCTTTTCCAGCAAGTACTGCTGATATAGCTGCAGTTAAAGTTGTTTTACCATGGTCAACGTGTCCGATTGTACCAATGTTTACGTGTGGTTTCGAACGATCAAAGGTTTCTTTAGCCATGCTTGATAATCCTCGATTTAGTTTAAATAATTTATTACTGTTATTACTCTATTTCTAATTTATAAAGTCTTTTCACTTTAGAGCCAATGACGGGATTTGAACCCGTGACCTCTTCCTTACCAAGGAAACGCTCTACCCCTGAGCTACATCGGCTTGCTTTAGTTGATTAGTTTCAAGTTAATAGTTGATTAGTTGAAACCTGAACTGAAAACTTGTAACGAATCGCTCAAAGTTAATTGAGCGGGTGACGAGGCTCGAATCGCAACGGCGAACCGCCGCGACCTACAGCTTGGAAGCAGTAGTGGAACGAGCTGTTGCTCCCTGATAATTATCAGGTTAGCTACACCCACTTCTAATTTCATTCAAAAACAGCGTTATTCATTAACGCTCAACGCCAGACTTTTCTGGCAATTGAGCGGGTGACGAGGCTCGAACCCGCGACCTACAGCTTGGAAGGCTGTCGCTCTACCAACTGAGCTACACCCGCTTATTTATATCTAATAATTTAGATACAGTTAAATACTTGTTCAAAACATTCTAGTCAAACTTTCTTGACTCTGAAAGTGACAAGGCTCGAATCCAATCATCGAACCGCCTCAACTTACAGCTTGGGAGGCTGTCACTCTACTACCGATCGTCGGACCGCAGAGCTACACCCGCTTACAATATGGTGGGGAGAGCAGGATTCGAACCTGCGAAGGAATACACCAACAGATTTACAGTCTGTCCTCGTTGGCCGCTTGAGTATCTCCCCTATAAAATTCTTCTAAAAGAACATCTCTTTCCGAATACTTTCTGGAAAAAGGAATGCAAAAGTATACCGTTTTTTGAACTAATCAAACATCCTTTTTAGATAAAAATCAATTTATTCATATTTCCGATTATCGGTTGCAAAAAACCATCCTGAGATTCCACTAATTGTTTTGAAATCAAAATTCCTATCTGAGTTTTTAATGCAGGTTTCAATCAATATTTTTGGCATCACAAACATTAAAACCCATTCACATGATAGAGGTAAAAATAGGAAGCTCAGAAAACATAAATGTGGCTCAGAAAAAAGGAGAGGTATTTATCAATGATGTATTATTTAATGGAGAGGTCATTAAGGTAAACGAATCACTTTTTAAGGTACACAAGGACAGTAAAATCTTTACCGTAGAAGTAGTAAACAACGCAGGAAAGGAAATAATTATGAAGATCAATGGGCAACTATTGGATGTAAGTGTAGCAGACCATATTGACAAAATCTTAGATAAGCTTGGAATGAATATGGCAGCATCGAATATGGTAAAGGATGTAAAGGCTCCTATGCCTGGGTCTATACTCGATGTAGTCGTAAATGTGGGAGATACTGTAAGCAAGGGGGATCAGCTTTTAATTTTAGAGGCGATGAAGATGGAAAATGTCATTAAATCACCTGGGGAAGGGACGATCAGTAAGATTCATGTTAATGAGAAGGAAAACGTTGAAAAAAATCAAGTACTAATTTCATTTGAATAAAATAGAACCCAACACTTAACTTATATATTTGCACGATTTTATGTCTTTAGATATGAACTCAGATGTGAATTCTAATACATTCTTCAATCATTTAAACTGACATGACCTACAAGAGAATTTTATTAAAGTTAAGTGGTGAGGCCTTAATGGGTGACCAACAACATGGGATCGATTCAAAAAGATTAACTCAGTACGCTGAAGAAATAAAGAAGGTAGTTAATGAAGGAATAGAAGTAGCGGTAGTTATTGGCGGTGGTAATATATTCAGAGGCGTTGAAGGAGAAGCGTCTGGAATTGATCGGGTCCAGGGTGACTATATGGGAATGTTAGCTACGGTTATCAATGCAATGGCTTTACAAAGTATGTTTGAAGAACATGGAATGTATACGCGACTTATGTCCGGATTAAAGATGGAACAAGTTTGTGAACCTTTCATAAGACGTAGAGCGATTCGACATCTCGAAAAAGGACGTGTTGTAATTTTTGGGGCTGGAATTGGGAATCCATATTTCACCACAGATTCAACAGCCAGCCTAAGAGCAATTGAAATTGAAGCGGATGTGGTTTTAAAGGGCACCAGAGTTGATGGAGTTTATTCAGAAGATCCTGAAAAAAATCCAGATGCGGTTAGATATTCAAAAATATCCTTTCAAGAAGCCTATGAAAAGAACTTAAATATTATGGATATGACAGCCTTCACGCTTTGTCAGGAGAATAACTTACCTATTATCGTTTTTGATATGAATACTTCTGGCAACCTGCAGAAAATCATTGCTGGTGAAGAAGTTGGCACACTCATTCATTAATACTTTTTAATTTTCACTCATGGAAGAAATAGAAATATACCTCGACACTGCTAAAGAAATGATGGAAAATGCAATCAATCATACTAAAGATGAATTTTCCAAAATCCGAGCTGGAAAGGCTATGCCCACTATGTTGGATGGTGTTGAAGTGGAATATTACGGAAATATGACGCCTCTAAATCAGGTGGCAGGGGTAACCACTCCAGACGCAAGAACGCTAAGCATAAAGCCATGGGAAAAAGCGATGCTTCAAGAAATAGAGAGGGCTATTATCAATAGCGGACTAGGATTCAATCCTCAAAATGATGGTGAGCAAATCCGTATTAATATTCCTCCATTAACTGAAGAAAGACGTCTTCAACTTATGAAACAGGTAAAGGCTGAAGCAGAAAAGGGAAAAATAAGTATTCGTAACGCACGAAAAGAGACGAATGATTCCTTGAAGAAGTTAGAAGGTATATCTGAGGATTTGGTCAAAAATGCTGAAGATGATGTTCAAAAATTGACCGATACCTATACAAGTAAAATAGACGCTCTCGTTGACAGTAAAGAACAGGACATAATGACCGTTTAGGCTATTTCACCAGTAGTCTAATGGTTTTGGATTCGTTGTTGGTGGTGGCATGCAGGAGGTAGAGGCCGGGTAGCATTTCTGTGGCGTCCAGCCTTACTACATGTTCCTTCGAGCCGGATAAGGTCTTTTCATACTTAATCGCATTGCCCTGAAGGTCGATTAGTTGAAGTGATATGTCTTCCTCTTCTTTTAAACTCACCTGTACTGTAAACCGATCGGTCGTCGGGTTGGGATGGGCCTGTAGGTTCTTCAGCAAAGGCTCATCAGGAGCTCTGAACGCAAAGGCTTGTTGGTCCGCCGCTGGCTTGTCTACAATCTCTATCGTCTGCTCATAGCTCGCACTACAACCACCCAGCTCACAGAACATCAACAGGCTATACGTGCCAATTGAATCGAACACAATCTCCGCAAAATCCTGTGTCCTTGTAATTACCCTTGCTGCTTCGGGTAGCTCCCACGTTACGCCACTTGGTATCGGCCAGCTAATGTCTATCACCATCAATGTGTCGCCTACATATGCCCTGCCTGCTACCAAAAAGTCTGCCTGCAAAGCTTCATCGTCTATCTCTACGGTGAATGTGGTACTAGCAGGGCAGTTGATCAGGTCCTGGATATCCAGTGTGTAAGTGCCCGGTTCTGAGAGCACTGCTTCTCTGCCTGTCTCTTCAAAATTGTTTGGTCCCGTCCATCGATAGCTCAGTGCTTGTACCGGTGCGCGTACTTTATACTCCTGACCGCTACAGATCGATAGGTCATCCATCTCAAAGGTTGTCAGTGGAGGGTCTGTCAATGTTGTGCTGGCTGTCGCTGTACACCCTAGTGCATCGGTGACTGTCAGGCTATAGGTGCCTTCTGGAAGGTCCGTCAGGTCAGCTGTCGTAGTACCTTCTGACCATTCGTATTGGTAGCCGCCATTGCCACCATTGACCTGTGCGATTATCTGACCATCTATATTGTCATCACAGGAAGGATTGGTCGGAAGTAATTCAAGCGTGAGCAGTGGCTTCTCTGGTAAAGTAAATGTGGTGAGTAGCTCACACGCATTGTCATCCCTAATCGTCACTTCATAGTCGCCTGCTGTTAGGTCTGTGATCGTATTACCTCTCTGGCCATTGTTCCACATTGCTGTATAGTTCCCATTGCCTCCACTTATGGCTATGGTAAGCGTACCATCTGTCGCTCCGTTACAGCTTGGTAACGTCTGATCTGTGATCGTGGCTGCAAGTGGCTCTGGATTAGTGAAGGTTACCCTGTCTCGTACTAAGCAGCCGTTAGCGTCTACGACATTGAACCAGTTATCTCCTACCGATAGCTGTGTAGGGGATTCTCCTGTCTCTCCATGATCCCAGGTCGTCGTAAAGGGTGCAATACCGGTCAGGCTGATCGTTGCTGTACCGTCTGATAGGTAGGAACAGCCAGGCTGAGTCTGACTGATTATCGTGATCATCGCACCATCGTCACTGCTTAGGTTTCCTGTCGCGGTAACTTCACAGCCATTGGCGTCCGTAACTCTGAGTGGGTAGCTCCCCGCAGGTACAATGATCTCATTGTCTGTATCGGGTAGTAACTCATCACCTGGAAACGTACTCCGCCATTCGTATGCATAGGGTGGGGTTCCACCTGAGACTGTTGCGGTCACTCTACCGTCCGTGTCACACGTCGCATTCTCTTCTTCTAGTGTGACAGAGAGTACTTCGGCTGGCTCAGTGATCGTCGTAGTGGTCGTGGCTGTACAATTGTTATCATCTCGAACTGTCAAGGTATAGTCCCCGGCGAGTAAGTCTGTGAAAATGCTCGAGCTTTGAAAAGCTCCTCCGTTTAGTTGATATTCATACACTCCTACTCCACCTCCTGCTGATAGTGTGATAGATCCTGTTGCTTCATTCTTACAGCCTACTTCTGTCTGATCAGCAACCGTAATGGTGAGTTCCGAGGGGTTGATGATCTCTATATCATTGATCGCGAACTCACAGCCTTCTGTATCAGTAATGACTACACTGTAAGTGCCTGGAGGAAGGTTCGTTCGGGTCGAGGCATTGATCGTCGTATTTGGTATCCCATTGTCTGTCCACGCATAGTCGTGCAAGGCCGGGCCATTGTTCCCCCCTGTAATGTTGATTAAGGTAATCGTACCGTCATCAAAGTCTCTACAACTTATATCTGTCTTCTCGTATTCTGCCACTAGTACTTCGGGCTCGGTGATTGTATAGCTTCCTTCCAGTTCACACCCATTGGCGTCCGTGATCGTGACCCTATAGTCGCCTGCTCCTCCCATCACACTATTCGTCGTGCTTACTTCTTCATCGGCTTCATTCAGCCAGCTATAGGTATAACCCGGTGTGCCACCTCCTACCGTGATTGTAATCGTTCCATCAGTTGATCCATTGCAACTCGCAGGGGTGGTAGTGAAGTCCGTGATAGAAAGAGCGGAAGGGGAGCCTACCGATACTGATTGGGTGGCTGTCCTACATGTACCATCATCTATGGATACTTGATAACTACCTGCTGCCAGGCCTGTAAATGATCCTGTACTGTTCGTGATTACACTATTGTCTGGTGCAGGATATTGAAGAATATAAGTGATCGAACCTAAGGCGTTTTGTGGGTCGGTGATGGTGATCTCTCCACTCTCTTCATAGGAGCAACGCTGATCCGTAGGAGTCGCAGTGAAGCTTAGTGGGGTAGCGTCGGGAGCTATCGTGATCGTCGTGGTTTGGGTACAGGTGCCTTCTCTTACGACTACCTCGTAAGGAACATTGGCCTGCAGGCCCGTAAATACCCCTGAAGACTGTTCGGGACGAACCGAAGTGATGCTATACAGACAACCTCCACAGTCTACTCCATTGCTCCCCCTGGCTACTACGGTAATCGTGCCGTCATCATCTCCAGCTCCTGAGATACACGTTGGTGATGTCGATTCTTCACTCGTGAAAATAAGCTCAGAGGGGGTGGCTGTGCTCACAGGTGCCTGGTTAGTCGATGGACAAGTGTTGGAGTTCGTCGCTATAACGTAGTAACTACCTGCGGGTCCTGTCAGATCAACACCTGCTCCTGTCCCTGGACCTGATTGGGTGTCCACCAGTACATCATCCGAATTACGCCTGAGCTCATATGTAAACGTACCGGATACACCAGTGCTGGCATTTATCACTGCATCATCTCCAAAACATGCTACATCGGTAGATATTCCAGCACTTACTGAAAAGGAAGCAGGATTGGTGAATTGACCAAAGCCTGAGACAGTTTTAGAGCATCGACCTCCAGTCCGCTCTGTCACAGTGACTGAAAAAGCTTCATCTACGTTCGCTATCGGAACGGATAAAGTCGGTGTATCGTCATTTACATTACTAAACAAACGTCCGCCTACTGTTATATCATAAGGCCTCTGACCATTGCCTATACTCAACGAGAGAGAGGCATTATCATCCCTGCATGCTGGATTAACCCTACCCGTCTCTGTGATCGTGATCTCTGGGGTATCCGATACAGTGAAGTCATAAAAATCCGGCCTACCACAGCCCGAGGATAAAATCGTAGACTCATTGCTTATGGAGGGAAATATGAGCAAGTAGTAATTATTGCTGCCACTATTGGGTGGAAGGTCGAAAGATACTGAACTGCCATTGTAGGTCTTGCTACCACCATCAACGGTCATCGGTAGATCGGCAAAATCTGTGTCCTCATCAATAGAAGACAAAAATGTGGGTTCCGAAGTGCCTTCATATATCATGAAGGTGAACGTCTCTCCAGAACCAGGTGCCCTACTTAAATCACCCGAATTAAAAGTGATCGAACCATCTTCTCCAAAACAGTCCGGTGCAGAGGGTGAAGGGGAGGTCGTGATCGTTGGGGGATCGGGGTAATATCTAAATGTTGGGGAACTCTTCCTATGACTTGAACCAGTACAATTCCCTATTTGACAAGAAAAAGTAACACCCTCTCTAAAGGGTATATTCAAGTCACTATAGTTAACGTTGATCGTGTTGCTACTACCGGATAAGGTACCACTTTTACTCGGTGAACTATATGACCATACATATCTCCCGTTAAAGTCTGTATTGTTCACCGTCAATGTCAGCGTCTCATCCGTGCATAAATTCGTTGTAGCACTATTACCATTAGAGGTTGTGTAAGTAATATTTGGTAAGGAAACGTCAGGGCTATAAGAAACCTGAAACCTAAACCCTCTTATAGAAACAGTACCTGAAAAACAGGTATTACTAAGTGAAGCGGTACCGGTAAAATTTTGTAGCCCGTCATTGATATACTCAATACTGATATAAGATGGTCTGCCGCAAAACTTCTGATTGCTACCGGTTCCATACGATTCATTTCGCACTGTAAATAATGTCGCTCTTTGCAGTATGAATACATCTGAACCATCCGTAAATGAACTTACTGTTGTACTAAACGATCCATTGTATTCATTGTCACTGCATTGTGAAAATGCGCTATTAGATAAATGCAATGAGAGCAAAAAGAAAATCACAACCAGGCTCTTCATACATTTGTAGGTTTACTATCAAATTTTCCTGAATGCATAACTTCGCCCTTAAAGATACAGGTAGGCGACAAGTAATATGAATATTTACATATTAATTTGAACAATTCTGCATTTATAAGTCATAGTCTTTACAATATCAATGTAAGCAAAACTCTAAAAGGTACTGGTTTTTATACTTTCAAATGAAAGGACGCAATGGAAAGCTTTAAAAATTAAGTGCTTTCTTCAGGTCTTCTTTCAAGACCGTTAATAAATTCTTCAAAATTTTGCGCGATGACCACTAAACGTTCTGATTCTTCATGATCTGTCCACCGGTTAACTACTATTTTACCATAAGTATCTTCATCAAAACTTAAACAATAATGCCATCCACCAGGATCAAATGCAAAGCAAACCTTCAACCCTAATTCATTATTTTTAAACTCTCTCAATAAGCCAATTAAATCTTTGTATTGATTATATTGAGATACCTCCCAAATGTTTCCCTCACTATCTTTAAATAAGCATTCATAGTGACTTAACCCTGCATTGTTTATGATAAAGTCTTTAAAGTCATCAGGTAAACTTTGACCAAGTTCTCTTTCAATTAGCTTGATATTTCCACTTCCAAGTCTAGGACGAACCGTTAATTTTTTCATAATTCACATTTAGTAACCTGTTCCATAATATGCCCTCCATTGAGCCACGGAACCACTATGTTGCATACCCAAGACTCCCGTGCCTTGATGAGCTGAGCTTTCAACTAGTTGCATAGTACAATATGCTTTGTCTCCAACTATTTCAAAGTCATCTAAATGGTGCCAAGTATAATCAGTTTCATCAATTACATCGGTAGCATCAAAATCTAACAACTCTTTTAATTTATCTCTTGATCTTGTAAAATCTGTAGACCTATTTCCTGAAAGTTCGATTCTGACTGTCAACCCTTTATTGTCAGGATGCATGTAATCCGTAGAACTATAATCTGGAGTGAGCCTATTATTACTAAGAGGAACCGGAATATCTGGATTAAGATCTGGATTATAAGACGGACTGTATGTTGTGGTTTTGAATTGTCCATTCGAAGTAGGATGCACAGAAACAACCTTGTTTGATTGTCCTGGCCTATCAAGCACAAACGTTAATCGGCCTTGAGCATCCTCTATAGTTTCCTTAATTGGTTTGTCGATTTGAGTTAATAAATCATCAAGTGCGCTTTGAGGTATA
Source organism: Ekhidna sp. (assembly GCA_965267215.1). Lineage (GTDB taxonomy): Bacteria > Bacteroidota > Bacteroidia > Cytophagales > Cyclobacteriaceae > Ekhidna. Next base: position 4,742,454 of record OZ253940.1, on the reverse strand, counting down.
TTATCACCTTGCTTTGATACCCACTCCAATATTTTGCTGTTTCTCCTTAAAATATCAGAAACTTCATCACCTTCTTTATAGAGTCTTCTCCATGCATTTTCCGCTCCAGGGTTATCTCTAATAAATTGTCCTAACGGACTATTCAAATCCCCAATATCATCCTTAAGACCTTGAGGTAAGTCATCAAACCATTTGGTCCCCCCCTTAGAGAGACCCATCTTTCTAATGAACTTCCTGGTAAATTCCTGTGCAGTCTCTGCTGACTCTGTCAATACCTTTGAAAAGCGTTTCAAGCCAGTGGCCACATTTCCACCACCAGCAGTAAAAACAGCAGCAGCTACTTCAACAGCTACCTCAAAAGCTACTTTACCATGTTTATATCTGGCAATGTTATCCGTATCATCTATCGTATTTAAATAGGTGCTGATTTCTTGCTTAATTGCCTCAATCGCTTGATCTCTTACAGTAGCATCTTCTATGTCCGTAAAATCAACCATGAAATCCAGCACATCCAATGTTTGTTGCCTTACTGCAGCAGCTTCTTCAGGTGTATTAATCAAGCTTAATGGTGCTGAAGTAGGATCTGATATATAAAGTGCACCAAGAACAGCTTCTTTTCGCACCTGAATTTCTTCAGGAAGCATTTCATTCATAGAACGAATAAGCTCGGCTGTATACGTTACGCTTTCATCACTTGTAGTCGCGTTAGTGACAATCGCCTGATAAGCCTTAAGCTCTTTTATAATTGCTTTTTTGATGATTTCATCGATCTGATCAGTTGATCCTGGAGTTGTGCTAATTAGGGTAGCCGTTGCACCTGCGGTGAGATTTGAAGCAATCTTGTTTGATTTATCGATTAGTAGACCATAAGGCCGTATAACATCTTCTAATGTTTCACTATCCTCTATTAGATCAACCGTCCATGCTGCTTTTAGCTTAAGCGCCCCGACAACTAAATCTTTGAGCCCAACAACTGTTCCAATTGCTCCATCAGCAAACCCTGACATAAACGCAGGATCACCTCCGGCAAGGTTATAGTAGTTAGTTATAGGCACATCGCTACTCAACCAAAAACATAGAGGCACATAATACCCTTCCAAATCAACTGGATCACCATTCTCAAAACAGTTAAATAAACTTTGAATAGTTTCAGTAAATGGAGCAAGTATATTTAGTGCGTCAACAAATAATGGATCCCCGCCTGGATCAAGTATTTCTATTAACAGCTTTGCTTCATTAGCTGGACTCCCTTTTTCTTTCAGCCAATCGTTAAAAAGACGTATTGCATTTGGCTCATTTAAGTTCAAGGGATATACAGTAGTTTCTGTTTCATTTACATCTGAAAATCCCTTAAAGTGAATGTCATATTTATCTACTCTAGATGAAAAATCCTCAATGAAATTAAGATCTAGTTCATCATGCTTATATTGGACAAACTTGTATAAGAATTTCGCCTCTGATGATAGGCAATCGAAATTGGAAGTAATTGGTATTGAAGTTGTTATACTGGTAGCAAAATCAGTCGCCTTAACCGAAGATTCCACTAGATATGGATTGTCGAAGGAAAACCCATAAACGTCTTCAATATTTGCATCTTCCCCTACATACTCACTTCTCAAGAGAATAGCCTGACCACATTCATTCGAAGGATCAATCACATAATATACTTCAGGATTGGTGAGTGTATGAGATAATTCGTCCGAATAGGCAGAGCTAGTATTATACTCAAATGAATAAGTCCCATCTCCATTTTTGACTAAGTCATGTCTATACCCAATAAACTCATTTAAACTGCGCTTCTTAAGTCCAAGATACCGCTCATTATCAATAGTAAAGGCAAGTAAGAATCCTCTCTTTTGATCAAATGTTAAATCTCTAGCCCTACCTGGAAGGGAGAATATGTAACCAGTTGGGCTAATAAAGCTAAGAACAGAATTATCGTCAGTTTCAGGTATCTGATAAACCAAAAATCCATTATCCAACCCAGTCCATGGAGCATACAATGATTCCTCTTCATCATCAAATAAGCTCACCACCCATTTCGGATCGTGGATTTGATCCCATTGGTACTGTCGAAGCTTCTCTCCAGCTGAGTAATCCATCAAATTATCCGTCTCGCCTTCGGTGAGGTTAGGGAACTCCTCCCAGGTATGAGCAAGCCTGAATGCACCATGACCTAATTCATGAGCCAGAGTGTGAAGTGTGCCATCGAATACAAATCCAAACTGCTTTTTTCGAGGCATGAAGCCATCGGCATTCATCGAGTTTGGAATATCTGTGAAGAGTATATAGTAGCGATCTCTATCTACCTGACCGAGCTTACTTTTCACCGCTTGGATTAGAGCTTTGGACTCATCAGTATAAGTAGAAAGATCGTTGTTTTCGTCCAGGTATAGATTTCCATTGCCATTCAAGTCCCATGAATTGTCAATTGCGACGCTTGATACCTCAACATCCCACGATACATTGGCGGGACCAAACACCCTTTTTAGATAGTCAGCAGCTTCGGTATCAGAAGGAGTGGTGGCATCATTAATACCTACTAAAGTTACCTTTCTCGGCTCTTCCTGATAAGACACCACAGCACCAATACCCACAGTCTCGCCATTGTGCAATGCTTTCAAAATCCGCTTATCCTGGTGTCTTCCTTCAGGTACTGTCAGCTCCCAACCTTCACTGGTTGATGTTGTGTTGATTTCTTCATCATCGAGAATAAAGCTGATTTCTTCTTTAGGGATTTGGCTATCCTGAATCCATTTAGCAATCAGAGTAGCACTTTTGCCTGCCTCTACAGAAATCCAAGGCCCATACTTGTCTCCCTGATTCGTGATTATTTTATAATAGTTGGGCTCTATGCCTGCATGGCCAGGTCCCAAATCATAGCCAATCCCACTTTCAATAAATTCCACAGCAGCTACTTGAACAGTATCTACTTGAGATGCTTGCTCCTGCTTTGCCTTTGCTCGCTGACTTATCTTTTTGGCTTTTGCTACTTGTTTGGCAGCTTCTACAATATTTCCACTTTGTACTGCATCAACAGCATCAGCTAGCGCTTCCTTAGCTTGCTCTTTTAGGTCTTCGATCGTTGTTTCTTCACTTACTAATTTTTCATATTCTTCTTCAGTGAAAACCTCCGTAGTTTGAATCTCTTCAACTAAACTATTTATGGAATCGGCAATTTCTATACCTACATCCAAAACCCCTATGATATCATCTTCTAGAGCAAGAACATCGTCAAAGAAATCATTTATATCATCTAAAACCTCATCCGGCAAGGCCTGGACGGTAACTCCAGTAAAATTCATGCTCCCTTCATACATTCTGTACTCATCGTTTACCTTGATATTGGTAAACTCTGTTCCGGCTTTTGCGTGATTCATCATCGGAACCACCAGTTGACCAGTACCTGAAAATGTTCCGTTTCCACCGGAAACCTCAATCATACTTACATCAAAATCTCCAGCTTTTATGATGTCTCCTTTTTGTAATGAAGGAAGTGGATTCCTGTTGTCCAAGTTGAATTCAACAGGTGGACTGCCACAAGAAAAATCGCCGGCAATAGGTGCCTGTGTCTTTGTCCGAATGATTTTTGACTCTTCACTTGTTGAAAACCCACAGATTCCAAGTATCTGAACTTCGTAATTCGTGTCTGGAATCAATCCTTCAATTTTATAATCATTGAATAGAATTCTTTCCTCTATCCAGTCGGATTCACCAACTTGTCTGTACCTAACTAGAAACCCACTGTGTACAGGATCGGCATCCCAAAATACTTCAATCGTTCTACTACTGGTCGACTCCATGGAAATATTCGAAGGCACTATGCATTCATCTCCATAAATGAATGACTGGACTTCCGAATAGCCCTCATTTCTAAATAAATCAAGCTGCTCTACTCCTGAGACACTTCTTGCTCGCACCCTAAAAGCGTATTGCCTACCTCGGACAAGTGCAGGTTCAGTAGGTCCATACACCAAAGAGGTAGCCATAGTTGTTGTTTCATAAATTGAAGTGGTCGTAAGAATAGCATCATTAATATTGCGTCCCCCAGGCCAAACTTCTACCAACTCAAAATCATACTCGGTATTAAAGGCTGAATTAGGTGATCCTGTATGTCTTGGTGTCCATTGGAATCGAACAAATTGTGGATTTGAGGGCTCAAGTTTAGTATTAGCTCGTGGGATATTTATAATTGGAGGGTCGTTAAGAATAAGCCACGCCGTAGCACAAGAAGTTTGTGCGATTCTAACATCCCGGTTAGCTTCCACAACATCAATACAAAACCTATAAATCCCTTCTGGGAGAGCTCCCCCACTGTTTATAAATTGCTGTCTACCAAGTCCAAAGAATTGTAGGTTCTCTGCTCTGAAATAGGGTTCTAAGTCAGAACCAGATAAGCGACTATTTATTCCGGAAGTAAGTGTAATTGGGTCAGGATTAATATTGGGATTAGTAACAATTCGAATACCTTGACCTTCAATTGTAACTCTAAGCTCGACATCTAACTGTGCTCGTGAAATATCGTTAAGCATTGCATTTAGAACAATGCGTTCTGACCCAGGAGCCACATAATCAGGAAGCTTAATGGAGTACGGTGGTGTTAGCTGCAGTGAGGACTGAACTGGAAACGTCTGGCTATACCCACTCAAAGAGGCAAGAACCAAAAGACACAAGATGGAGTGCCGAAGGAATTCTTTCATCTTAATATGTAATGAATACCGGTTCATTTTCCTGATGATTCTTTAGATTGATTAGAGAAAAAATTCGATTTGCTAAAAGAATATACATACCCCAAAGTAGCAGTGAGTTCGGTAAAATCGCTTCCAGCTGCAGAATCTGAACCAGGTACCAATCGATTAACCGCAGCAATATTCAGGTTTATATTATGCTTCTCTTTCAATATATACCTTCCTCCAAGCCTAAGCGATGTAACGCTTCCCTGGGAGACTCCATTGGTTCGTGATTGGTTCCAACTAATCGAACCTGATAGATTCATTTTGTTTTCCAACAGAGACTTACTCAAAGAGACAGATGGCCCTATGGTCTCAGATATTACATCCGCTGTTGTACTGCGATTGTAATTAAAAGCAACTGATCCGTTGACTCGTTGAGGAATTAAGCTCAATGAATAGTTTCCTGACAAAAGATAGAAAGTATTTCCAGTTGGTTGTTCGGTATCGCCTTGTTCATCCTTTGCGTTCTGAAGAGTCGCATTAAAGCCAATATTTTGCCTCCTACTCTCCGATTGAGAAAGAACGTAATTCACATTAGTGCTTATACTTTGAGATATCTGACGAAAATCAAGTGTATCAAGGTTATCAAATGGGGTTAGCTCATTGATGTTTACAAACTGAGATCGAATATTGGTGAAAGTCTGAAAATTAGAATAAGATGTTGAGATGTTGAGTCTTGAATTTGGAGTATAACCAACTGAAGCATCTCCGACTACTCGCTTCATAGTGCTAACCTTCTCTCCATTCAAATTATCCCTCTGCAACCCTCCTGAGGCTGTTATATTTATCTTACCCCCAAGCAATACTTTTGATCCATTGATGGTAAAGTTTTCCAGATCGTTAACAAAGTAATAAGCCCCGTGTGATGTATACCCGGGATCCACTCTTTCATAGCCTAAGCCTATTGTATAGCCTTGACCCAAAAAACTTGTTCCCAGTTTTATTGCATCATAAAATGAAGTAGATCCATTAGCAGTAAAAATGCTACCTAAATTATTGTAAAAGCGTTTGGAATCTAAATTCTGTGATCCAAATCTTGTATCTTCTGTAAGAGCGCTTAATGCATAAGTAGCGCTCACCGAGAGTTTTTTAAAGAAAGTATGAGTAGCCCCAATACTATATACAAGATTTTCCTCCGGACTCACTGTCACTGAGTCTAATTGTTCAAAAGTCAATGAATTTGGATCGTCCTTGCCTCTGAAAAAAGAAAAGTCAATGGTGGTCCCCTTGTGTTGGTAGACTGCCTGACCTCCGTACCCAATTCTGCGATATACCCCACTCTCGGGGGCCTCTACTGTTGGCTCGACAGCTACTCTTAACCTCCCATACATTATACCTGTTCTCCATTTGTCATAATTAGCCTCAGCACCAGCACCTAGAAAGATATGGCCTGCCAGGGTATATGGAGAAAAGGTCATGCTCGTATATCCAAAATGACCTGTATAGTTCTTATAAGTGGGGCTCAGACTATATTGATTAAATGGTTGGCTAAATGAACCCCGCTGATTAGAGTATGTGAAAGTAAGAGGTACACTCCAACCATATAGATTGAATGTCAGGCCTCCTGAAGCAAAAAATGAATATGGATCCCTCCTGCTGTCCATTCCAAAAGCGCTATATCCGATCTGATTGACTGAAATAGATCCATTGATACTTAAAGGATTTGCTTTACCTACTGAAGATAAGTCCTGTGCAAAAGAAATTTGCATCAGGAATAGGGAAGATATGGTGATCAGACCTTTTCTCATTTCACCAGTAGTCTAATGGTTTTGGATTCGTTGTTGGTGGTGGCATGCAGGAGGTAGAGGCCGGGTAGCATTTCTGTGGCGTCCAGCCTTACTACATGTTCCTTCGAGCCGGATAAGGTCTTTTCATACTTAATCGCATTGCCCTGAAGGTCGATTAGTTGAAGTGATATGTCTTCCTCTTCTTTTAAACTCACCTGTACTGTAAACCGATCGGTCGTCGGGTTGGGATGGGCCTGTAGGTTCTTCAGCAAAGGCTCATCAGGAGCTCTGAACGCAAAGGCTTGTTGGTCCGCCGCTGGCTTGTCTACAATCTCTATCGTCTGCTCATAGCTCGCACTACAACCACCCAGCTCACAGAACATCAACAGGCTATACGTGCCAATTGAATCGAACACAATCTCCGCAAAATCCTGTGTCCTTGTAATTACCCTTGCTGCTTCGGGTAGCTCCCACGTTACGCCACTTGGTATCGGCCAGCTAATGTCTATCACCATCAATGTGTCGCCTACATATGCCCTGCCTGCTACCAAAAAGTCTGCCTGCAAAGCTTCATCGTCTATCTCTACGGTGAATGTGGTACTAGCAGGGCAGTTGATCAGGTCCTGGATATCCAGTGTGTAAGTGCCCGGTTCTGAGAGCACTGCTTCTCTGCCTGTCTCTTCAAAATTGTTTGGTCCCGTCCATCGATAGCTCAGTGCTTGTACCGGTGCGCGTACTTTATACTCCTGACCGCTACAGATCGATAGGTCATCCATCTCAAAGGTTGTCAGTGGAGGGTCTGTCAATGTTGTGCTGGCTGTCGCTGTACACCCTAGTGCATCGGTGACTGTCAGGCTATAGGTGCCTTCTGGAAGGTCCGTCAGGTCAGCTGTCGTAGTACCTTCTGACCATTCGTATTGGTAGCCGCCATTGCCACCATTGACCTGTGCGATTATCTGACCATCTATATTGTCATCACAGGAAGGATTGGTCGGAAGTAATTCAAGCGTGAGCAGTGGCTTCTCTGGTAAAGTAAATGTGGTGAGTAGCTCACACGCATTGTCATCCCTAATCGTCACTTCATAGTCGCCTGCTGTTAGGTCTGTGATCGTATTACCTCTCTGGCCATTGTTCCACATTGCTGTATAGTTCCCATTGCCTCCACTTATGGCTATGGTAAGCGTACCATCTGTCGCTCCGTTACAGCTTGGTAACGTCTGATCTGTGATCGTGGCTGCAAGTGGCTCTGGATTAGTGAAGGTTACCCTGTCTCGTACTAAGCAGCCGTTAGCGTCTACGACATTGAACCAGTTATCTCCTACCGATAGCTGTGTAGGGGATTCTCCTGTCTCTCCATGATCCCAGGTCGTCGTAAAGGGTGCAATACCGGTCAGGCTGATCGTTGCTGTACCGTCTGATAGGTAGGAACAGCCAGGCTGAGTCTGACTGATTATCGTGATCATCGCACCATCGTCACTGCTTAGGTTTCCTGTCGCGGTAACTTCACAGCCATTGGCGTCCGTAACTCTGAGTGGGTAGCTCCCCGCAGGTACAATGATCTCATTGTCTGTATCGGGTAGTAACTCATCACCTGGAAACGTACTCCGCCATTCGTATGCATAGGGTGGGGTTCCACCTGAGACTGTTGCGGTCACTCTACCGTCCGTGTCACACGTCGCATTCTCTTCTTCTAGTGTGACAGAGAGTACTTCGGCTGGCTCAGTGATCGTCGTAGTGGTCGTGGCTGTACAATTGTTATCATCTCGAACTGTCAAGGTATAGTCCCCGGCGAGTAAGTCTGTGAAAATGCTCGAGCTTTGAAAAGCTCCTCCGTTTAGTTGATATTCATACACTCCTACTCCACCTCCTGCTGATAGTGTGATAGATCCTGTTGCTTCATTCTTACAGCCTACTTCTGTCTGATCAGCAACCGTAATGGTGAGTTCCGAGGGGTTGATGATCTCTATATCATTGATCGCGAACTCACAGCCTTCTGTATCAGTAATGACTACACTGTAAGTGCCTGGAGGAAGGTTCGTTCGGGTCGAGGCATTGATCGTCGTATTTGGTATCCCATTGTCTGTCCACGCATAGTCGTGCAAGGCCGGGCCATTGTTCCCCCCTGTAATGTTGATTAAGGTAATCGTACCGTCATCAAAGTCTCTACAACTTATATCTGTCTTCTCGTATTCTGCCACTAGTACTTCGGGCTCGGTGATTGTATAGCTTCCTTCCAGTTCACACCCATTGGCGTCCGTGATCGTGACCCTATAGTCGCCTGCTCCTCCCATCACACTATTCGTCGTGCTTACTTCTTCATCGGCTTCATTCAGCCAGCTATAGGTATAACCCGGTGTGCCACCTCCTACCGTGATTGTAATCGTTCCATCAGTTGATCCATTGCAACTCGCAGGGGTGGTAGTGAAGTCCGTGATAGAAAGAGCGGAAGGGGAGCCTACCGATACTGATTGGGTGGCTGTCCTACATGTACCATCATCTATGGATACTTGATAACTACCTGCTGCCAGGCCTGTAAATGATCCTGTACTGTTCGTGATTACACTATTGTCTGGTGCAGGATATTGAAGAATATAAGTGATCGAACCTAAGGCGTTTTGTGGGTCGGTGATGGTGATCTCTCCACTCTCTTCATAGGAGCAACGCTGATCCGTAGGAGTCGCAGTGAAGCTTAGTGGGGTAGCGTCGGGAGCTATCGTGATCGTCGTGGTTTGGGTACAGGTGCCTTCTCTTACGACTACCTCGTAAGGAACATTGGCCTGCAGGCCCGTAAATACCCCTGAAGACTGTTCGGGACGAACCGAAGTGATGCTATACAGACAACCTCCACAGTCTACTCCATTGCTCCCCCTGGCTACTACGGTAATCGTGCCGTCATCATCTCCAGCTCCTGAGATACACGTTGGTGATGTCGATTCTTCACTCGTGAAAATAAGCTCAGAGGGGGTGGCTGTGCTCACAGGTGCCTGGTTAGTCGATGGACAAGTGTTGGAGTTCGTCGCTATAACGTAGTAACTACCTGCGGGTCCTGTCAGATCAACACCTGCTCCTGTCCCTGGACCTGATTGGGTGTCCACCAGTACATCATCCGAATTACGCCTGAGCTCATATGTAAACGTACCGGATACACCAGTGCTGGCATTTATCACTGCATCATCTCCAAAACATGCTACATCGGTAGATATTCCAGCACTTACTGAAAAGGAAGCAGGATTGGTGAATTGACCAAAGCCTGAGACAGTTTTAGAGCATCGACCTCCAGTCCGCTCTGTCACAGTGACTGAAAAAGCTTCATCTACGTTCGCTATCGGAACGGATAAAGTCGGTGTATCGTCATTTACATTACTAAACAAACGTCCGCCTACTGTTATATCATAAGGCCTCTGACCATTGCCTATACTCAACGAGAGAGAGGCATTATCATCCCTGCATGCTGGATTAACCCTACCCGTCTCTGTGATCGTGATCTCTGGGGTATCCGATACAGTGAAGTCATAAAAATCCGGCCTACCACAGCCCGAGGATAAAATCGTAGACTCATTGCTTATGGAGGGAAATATGAGCAAGTAGTAATTATTGCTGCCACTATTGGGTGGAAGGTCGAAAGATACTGAACTGCCATTGTAGGTCTTGCTACCACCATCAACGGTCATCGGTAGATCGGCAAAATCTGTGTCCTCATCAATAGAAGACAAAAATGTGGGTTCCGAAGTGCCTTCATATATCATGAAGGTGAACGTCTCTCCAGAACCAGGTGCCCTACTTAAATCACCCGAATTAAAAGTGATCGAACCATCTTCTCCAAAACAGTCCGGTGCAGAGGGTGAAGGGGAGGTCGTGATCGTTGGGGGGGTTTCGAAATATCTAAACTGTTGGGAAGCAGTTTCAAAACGATCCGCACTACAATTCCCAATGGTACAAAAGAATGACACTGTTTCCCGATAAGATATATTCCCTAGATCACTGTACCTAACATTTATCTCGCTAGTACTTCCCGATAATGACCCACCCCTTCCAGAACCTGTTAAATAAGACCATCTATATCTACCATCGTATTCACTGTTATCAAGCTTTAATGTGAGAACATCGTCCTTACAAAGATTAGATGTAGAGGTACCTACTCCGTTAATTTCCCAAGTTGAAATTCTTGAAATATCATTACTGGGTTCCCATGAAACATTAAATGAAAAACTTGTAGGTCCGAAAGAACTTGAGGTTGGTGATGTTCCAAATCCCAGTCCACCACCTCCGCCGGTATCTTCACAACCTGCATCCAAAGCTATAGGATTACCCAGTAGATCAAAATCAATGGTTCCCGAGTAACAGTCCTGATTAGGTAAGCTAATACCAAATTCACCATCGCATCCAGGGCTTGGACATAAAATCTGAGTAGGAGTTTTAAATCCGACTGTCACCTTTCCATTTATCACCAATGGGCGACCTTCGAAATTTATAGAAGAACCAGGAGGGTATATATTGCCGAATAATGAAGTTCTTATTTCTGCACTATTACCATCGTAGCAATTGGTATCAGTAGTTCCACTAAAATTACCGATAGAAAATGATCCTGAATATTGCTGAGCACTTACCCATGTGTAAGAGCTGAGTAAAATAATCGTTGCAATTAGTTTTCTATCTATTCCCCTCATCAATACCTCACTTTAACTTTTTCTGAAAAACCAGCTTCTAATCCATTTTTCAGGACAGCCTTAATCTGGTAAGTATAGTTCTCATTTTGAACCACTTTCTCATCTACAAACTGATCTTGAAAATCAATCACTTTATATAAATTGATGGGATCGTCACCCACCGAACGATACACCTTGATTTTATCAATCTCTTCGTCTGAGAGCTGCCAAAAAAGAATGACTCTTTTGTTTTCTCTTTCTGCTCTGCCAGAAAACCCTTTGTAGCTAATATCTTTTGTACTAGCTTTTCTGCTTCCTCTTACTGGTTTTGCCGGCTCGGACTCTAATCCTGCATCATCAACAGCCACGAGTGTGTAGGTGTAAGGGGTACTTTCTACTACCGCCGTATCTAAATAAAAATTAATGGAATCGACATTAGCAACTAATTCCCAGCCTTTTGAGCCTCTAACATTGCGATATAGCTGATGTGAAACTACATCCTGGCTACTACTTGGGGCCCATTTTAAAACAATACCTGTTTGTATGCCTTCAATATTTGTAAACACTGGTCTGGCGGGAGGCACAATATCCGGCTTGACTATCTCTATGATATCTGTTGGCACGGATCTATTGTCGCGTTTGTCGACAGCTATTATTTTATAAAAGATCTTTTCAGAGAGGTTGTCCAGCCTTAGACTATCTCTAAAATTCGGACTTTTCAAAGGATCAGTTGTTATTTCACTGAACTCTGCACTTTTAAAATTGGATCGAAAAACACGATAACCTAAAAAATCATCTTCCAGATTCTCATTCCATTCCATTTCAACAACTCCATTTGGTGTCACAGAGGCTAAGACGTTCTCTGGTCTGGAAGGTGGAATGCTATCTTCTAATTGGATGAGGTATGGGAAGGAGTGATTAATTTCATCTCCATTGGCAATAAGTGCTATACTATAGTATCCCGTCCCTAAAGGATTTTCCAGTAAGTGTGTTCGATCTTTTTTTGTTAGCTGTTCGGAAATCTTTTTGAAAACGCCCTTAGGTTTTTTTGAAACTTTTATAATAAAGCCTTCGATTAATTTTTCGTCTTTCTTTGGAAATTCCCATTCGATCAAAACCGATCCATTTCGATTGACTTTATGAGAACTTACTGTAGCATAAGAGTTAATTGATGGCACTCCTTTTCCAACTACTGGTTCAGAGAAGGGGCCCAGCTCACCAAATGGATTAACTCCTCTTATTCTATATGAAGTCTCAGTCTGATTGGATGATAGCGAATCTAATTTGAAATACGTACCGGTTTCTCCTGTCCCTTCACTATAAGCATTGATTATTGGTGTGTCAGATATTGAATTATAGGTATCTCCTTCATCTGTGGATTTTTCTATCCAAAAGGCATTGTAAAATCGATCGGTTAAGGTCTTATCCCATGATAGAATAACATTTCTATCGCCAAAGGTAGCTTTGAAGTCCTGAATCTGAGGAAGAGGAGCTACATCTTCAATACCCACATAAACAAATGCAGTGTCTACTTTTAAAGTAGTCGACGGAATATTTGCATAGATTTTATACAAATATTTTTCTCCTGACTTAACTGCTTCATCTGTATACCCCAGGCCTGCAAGCTTTGCAACTTGAAATGATTGATCGCATGCAAACAATGAAAATGAAAAACGCTGATCTCTTTCCTGCGTTTTTTGTGCTACTTGAAATATATCTTTATCAAAGTTGTCGGTAAGCTCAAAGGTTTCTCCATAGATCGCCTGAGCAACAATACCGGCATAGTCATTTTGATCAATTAATGATTCCCATACAGATTCTTCTGCAGGCTGAAAAGTGCTAACCAGCAAATTATACTCATCAGGAGTGACTCTTTGGCCATCTACAATAATGGTATACCTTTCTAAGGTATAGCCGTACTTATTGGCAAGCTCCCAAACGACCGAACTAGTTGGTGCCCATCGTAAATTAATTCCAGTCTCATTGGCTCTACTGAGCGCTACCACAGAATTCTGAGCTATCCCCAGAGATACGTTTATGAATACTGTCAATATGATGATTACATTTTTCATTCTTGAGTGTACACAGTATTTATCAACACTTCGCTATTAGGTCTCTTCTTGCCCGGCAAATAATAGGCAGCCTTTATTTTATATGTTCCCGGAGAATGAATCGGAAATTGCCCCCACAGCAGCTTATCTATTCTGGCTGGTACTGAGGTCTGATTTAAATACTTCTGAGCAACTTGTGCTTGTAAATCAATAAAATCAAAATACATATAAGGGGCAAGCAGATATAGTATTCGTGGAGACTGCTCAGGAAATATAAAATTTCCTGTTTGGATATGGGATGGCTCTAATGTAAGGTTATAGTCATTCTGTCTTATCTTGATTGCTCGGGTTGGCACTACACCCAAAGAATCAACATCCCGATTGGTGATTCTTGCACCTCCTACAGGATATCCATCATAGATTAATGGATTAATTGCGTTTTCAAAATACTGGTTTCCACTCAAATCAGCGGCTAGTCTGACAGTAGGTTTTTGTTGGGTATATTGATTACCAATTAATTCCTCTCTGGAATACGCTTCTGATAAGCTTATATCGTTATTTAAGTAAAGTCCTTCCCAAAGAAAAGCGATCTCTCTACTCGTCCGCGTTATGGTCTGAGCGTTGATTTTATTCTTGAAGGTCGTGTATTTACTTGTTCTGAAAGCTGTTTCAAAAATGGCTTTTTCCTGAAGCTGAGAAATAGAGCCTTCTGCTTTTCTAGCTACCACCTTAGCACTTCCATCTCCAATAGTTCTTGTAGAATCTGTTTTGATATTCCTATCCAAAGAGCCTGAACTCTTAGCAGGCAGATTGACTAATTCAAACTTAAAAATCTGATCTTCAATCATTTCCCTGGGCAGATTAAAAGCCACTTCTTTATTTCCTGTAGAATACTGATAGTCAAAATAATGCTGTTTACCGGATTGTACATTTACCATCCTGCCTCTTTGATTCCATTCACTGGTTGCGTTGAACAAATAAGGCTGCCCTCTTTTGAGTACTATATAACCACTGAAATATTCATGTTTATAAAAATTGAGCTGGTTAATCATCGGGTAGCTATAAGCCACATTGTCAAGAGGAATAAAATCAGGAGCATCTCCACTTTTGAATCCTGCAGACATGTATTCACTATATTTCTTACCGTCTACGATCACAGCTTGCCACCTTCCATTCCTATATTCCTCAAAACTTACCTGTACTTCAACTTCCAGCTTCCTTTGTGGCGGGAAAATATCATGAGCATCAAACACACATACATTTTTATCAAAATTTAATTCTCTTGATCCAAGTAGTATTCTTGTTCCGTCTTTGACTCTGAAGAAATCCATTTTAGCACGGAATTTTTTTAGCTTTTCATCATAGTCAACCATCTCGAATACTTCATCCACAGCTAGATTAAAGACTGCCTGAGGAGTCGCAAAAACACTCACATCAGAGTCCCCATCTTTTGGGCTAACATCTGCAATTACTTGTATTGTCTCTAGTATGCTTCCATCTTGTTGAATTTTGCACTCATCGCCTAGTGTAATCTCAAACTTGCAATTTCCTTTAACCAGTCCTCCTAGCACTCTAAAGCGACCACCCACGACACCTCTCATCCAGAAAGGATTCGGCAACTTAGCTTGTAACACAGCAGCTGCCCCAATACTCAGTATTTCTATATTTTTTCTTCTTCCGAAAATTTTTACCCTTATACCAATTTCACCATCAAAGTAGGCATAAGCTTGTCCGTTTGCATACCATCCATTTACTCCTAAGGGTCCTCTACCAACACAAATTGCATCCCCATAATCTTTGAGCATTACATCAAATCCTGCTCCTGCCCTAAATCTTGCATAAAACATAAGGAATCTCAGATCTCCAGTATCCACAGCAAAAGCAGCTCCGAAACCAATTCCAGCACCATTACCCAACGCATTGAGATCCTTCATATAATCTAAATCCATTCCTCCCAGAATCTCCGAAACTTCATCCGGTGGCGGGGGACTGCCCGGAATACTCGTTCCCATCATAAAATAAGAGGTCAATGAAGCTCTCAGCGGACCAATTCCAGCCGAAACACCTATCCTATCTGTGGGAGTACCTATATATATATACCATTCGCCAGGAGCAAAATAAAATTCAACCCAACCCGCTCTTCCCCCAGGCCCAACACCTTTGATTATTCCTCCTGCTACGTTTATATATGCCTCAAATAATCCATATAATGAATTGTTCTCAAAATCAAGCTCCACAAAAGCATGAGCCGAAATCTGGCCTTGTTTTCCCGCAGCATCACCAATTTGCCCATAAATCTGTGTCAGAGTCTGATCTTCCTCCTTATTTTCTGCAATTAATCCAGAGCCAGGTATATTGCCTGCAGCCTTTTCCATTTTAGCTACAGCATCTCCAATTTTCTTTGCTTTTTCTTTGATGGAGTTGAGGTCCTCTTCCATCGGTGGGGTCATAAAATAGATATTACCCTTGAAAGAGATATACCTTACACCTCCCCCTTTGAAGAAGGCAATTTCAAAGCCAGCCTCTCCATTATACGATGATTTACTTCCTGTGGAAGCAAATGAAATAGATGCCTTCAGTCCAAGTCCGGCATTGGTGTTTGGTGCATAGATGATGCCTGATCTAGTCTCACCTAGCTCACTCCCTCCAGACATATCGATGGCCATTCCCTTATACGCGCCTCCTGCAAACCCAGTAATATCTACACCTGGTACAATTGTGATTCCGGTAGGCAACTTCACACCTGCATCGAAATACCAATATCTATGACGATCTACAACACCAAAAATAGCTGTAGACTCAACTGTGAGACTCAATGAATGTATAGTAGCCTGGATTTGCCCATTAAACCCATCTCCATATACTGCATCATTTTTGTAAAAAACAAGGCGACCATTCATGTCGAAAGCGCCGGTCTTCACATCCAGTGCAATTTCATCTACCTTGAATTTATGGAAGCGCCAACTGGTCCTTTTCTCTTTTACCTGTTTGCCAGTTATTACAACTCCGGCTTCTCCAGAAAAATTTTCGGTTACATTAACGCTTAGATCAAAATCGAGAGCAGTCTCCGTATCTGAGACATTTCTAAATCCTATATCCTTAATCTGTACAGGGAAACCAGATAAATATTGCTGAGCTGCTTCTGAACCAAAGGAAAAGTAGTCTGCGGTTAAATAAGGTCCAACAGTTTGGATTTGAAGATTCTCAAATTGGATATCAGCGAGTTTTAAACCTTTATCACCCGTCCTAATATCCATCCAACCATAAAGATTCGCTTTAGGTAAAAAATCTCCATCAGAGACCACAACTTCTACTGTAGAGTTAGGAAAGAGTTCTACCTCAGAAGTTTTAAACAAAGGAAAATTAATGGTATCGTTAGCCTCTACTCTGAATTCATATTCGTTGTTATTGCTAATGAGAGCGGTATAATCGAAGGTTTTACTCTCTTTAGTAACAGGAATCACCAATTCTCCTTCAAAGCCTCCTGAAAGTAGTTGATTAGCTTGAAACTCTAAATGAATTTTTGAAAGTGAATAGGCCCATCCATCCAAATCTCCCTCATCTATATTAATAAGATTTTCTGCCTCAATGAGTCCTGTAAATCCACTTCGATCGATGATCATATTTCTGGCAGAAAAACTTGTTCGAGTATCTTCATCCAACTTTTTGAAATGTCCAGGGAGACGAACACTTAAATCCCTCATGTAAAAACCTCTCCAGGTTTCTACATTTTCGGTCAGGCCTATTTCTGACAAGTAGTTTGCTGGGAAAGAAACAGATGTAGAATTTCTATAATCAGAATAATCAAACACAGCGTTATTAACAGTAAAGCCCAATCCATCGACTCCTCTAACTTGAAAATCCGGAATCGTCAGTTCTACCAAGAAATCATTCCAATCAGTTAGCGATGTTTTGAAGCTCGTCTTTACTCTGTCAGTCCCCTGGCTTCCATCTGGTGTGTCTGGCACTATGAAATCCCTTGAGAATAAAATATCAGCCGATATACTTAAGTCATTGAAGCCATCGCAATCAAAACTAACTGATGTTTCCCCATCTCCTTTAAGAATAAGGAGTGTTTTATCGTTAAAAGGGATAGGGTAATCTCCTAACAATTGAAGTTTTCCATCTTCAGGCTGGATACCTCCCTTACTTGAAAACTTAATTCCTGAACCCCTAAAAGCAATGGATCTTCCGTTAGAAGGAAGGGTAAACATCATATAAGCTGTGAGGTAGGCACCATCTGGCCTAAGTGTTATACTATCAACCAAGATGGTGTAATCAATATTCCCAACTGTTTTATTGATCCCAACTGGTAGTTCCAACAAACTTTGCTCATCCAAATAGTCAACAAACTTGCGTGCATTCCTTACTTCTTCGAAAACCGCAAGAGCTCTTGACCTCCACTTAGCTATAGATTCTGAAATCGTAGAGTCTTCATAGGCTTCTACTGATAAGATATCATATTCGAAAGAATCATCGATCTCAATATATTTATTGAGAGATTCGAAAGATTTTAACAAGGATTTGTTGGTATCAATTCTTGAGGTAGAATCTACTGAAGTAGAATCCGAAATAAATATTGAGCATACTCCTTTTGTAAGAATTAAGAAAGAAAGCGTGAATGCTATTAAACGCAAAAAACGAAAGAGTTCCATGTGCTGGTTGGAAAAAACTTGCTAAGGCTATAAGGTCTAGTAAATAACGGAAAAGAACATGACTAAAAAAAGAAAATCTATCATTAAATCAATACCTTTCTTAGCGTATGCGGACCTCAAGATTCTACGCTAAAATCACAAATAAAATCCTTTCTTTCTTATAAATGCCTCTACCTGGTCGGGAACAAGGTACTTGATTGATTTCTCTTTTTTGACAAGCTTTCTTATCAACGTTGCAGAAACATCTAACTCCGGAGCTTCGATTAATTCAATGTCATTAGAGGTTGTTAGTTGACCTGGCTTTGAATTGGGTCTTGGATAAACGATCAATCCAAAGTGCTTTAGGATCTGATCATAATTCTTCCACTTGTGGAAAGACTCAAGATTGTCTTCACCTATAATCAAGCGGAATTTCTTATCCGGATATTTTTCTTGAAGTAAGGTAAGTGTATCTATGGTATAGTTTGGGCGCGGCATGTTGAATTCTATATCGCAGGACCGAAATTTATAGTCATCTCCTATCGCTGCGTTGACCATATCCAACCTATCAAATTCATGAAGGAGATTCTTATTTTTCTTGAAAGGATTTTGCGGACTTACTACAAACCAAACTTCATCAACACTTGTAGTCTCCTTCACAAGGTTAGCAATAATCATATGACCAATATGAATTGGATTGAAAGAACCAAAAAACAATCCTATCTCCATTAATTTCCAAGAAATTTTTTAACCAATTGTTCTGCTTCTGCTATTGCTGTATCCAAGTCCTCATTCAAAACAACCTTATCAAAATGGATTTCTTCTTTCATTTCCAGAGCAGCCTTACTTACCCTCATATTGAGAGTTTCATCATCTTCTGTATTTCTCGATTTTAACCGCTCTTTCAAGACTTCTTCATCCCTTACCTTCACAAATATAGATAGCGCCCTGTCTCCAAAAGTCTCCTTCAGTTTTTTCCCTCCCTCCACATCTACATCGAAGATAACATGATTTCCTTCCGTCCAAATTCGTTCGACTTCACTCTTCAAAGTCCCATAAAACACTCCTTGGTATACTTCTTCCCACTCCAACAGCTCTTCGGAATTCCGTTTCTCAATAAAATCATTTACGGTAAGGAAATAATAATCCCTACCATCAATTTCGGTCGGACGAATTTGTCTTGTGGTAGCAGAAATAGAAAATCTTAGATTTGAAATACGGTCCAACAAACTATGGACGATAGTAGTTTTACCAGCGCCGGAGGGTGCAGAAAATATAATGGCCTTGCCTCGCATGTTGCGAAATTAAGCCTACATATTGAGAGCTTATCATGATTAAATAGAATTATTCATTCATGAAATGATCTTACTTCTTATTTCATCTGCTAAAGGAAACGGAACAGCCTTATTATTTAACTTCGTCTTGATCAATTGTCTGATTTGCTTCTCTACATTATAGTGTGCGAAACAAACCATACAATTTTCGATATGCCCGTAAAAAAAATCTTCTTGTGCTGGAGTAGATTCATTATCCAACATCAGATTCAATATCCTTAGGCACTTTTCAAAATCGCTGCAACCGCAATCAGGACAATCTGGCATTTTGAGTTAATCTTTAAGTAACTGAATGTGTTCAGTTGAAAAAAAGTTCCCTAATTGTAACCCATTGACATAGCGTATGATCCCAGTTTCTCTCGTAATAGGTTTCTTGCCCTGTGCAGTCTGGATCGAACCGTACCTATTGGGATATCTAAAATCTTCGCCATTTCTTCGTAAGTAAATCCTTCAAGATCGCAGAGTATGACTACAGTCCTGAAGTCGATGGCTAGTGAATTAAGTGCATTACTTATTTCATCACCAATCATATCCTTGGTAGTTTCAAGTCTTAAGTCGACCGTAGCACTACTTGGTGTATCTTCAGAATTATAGAATTGCTCTACCTCCTGATAATCTACTTTAGCTGGTTGTTTGCTTTTCTTACGATAATCATTAATAAAGCTGTTCTTCAGAATTCTGTAAAGCCATGCCTTTGCATTCGTTCCTTCCTGGAATGAATTGATGAAGCGGTAGGCTTTCATATACGTATCCTGAACTAAATCTTTTGCATCATCTTCATCAAAAGTCAATCTATAGGCGAAGTTGTACATCGAATCAATGTGAGGCATAAACTCACCATCGAAAACATGCACTTTCTTAGCTTCCGTATAGGTTCTTTTAACTGGAGTATCGAGTTGATTAGCCATTCTCTTCACTATTTATGTGTATGTACATCAATAATACGTGTCTCATTTAGATTTGTTCTAAATAAGCTCAAACATTATTGAATATTAAATTTTAGAACTTGTTTCAGGGCTATTTGTTCAATAGTTGACACTGATTCCCTCAAATTAATTACATATACACGAAAAGCCTGCCAAGTGTGAAAGTCTGACAAACAGGCAGAATTGAGTAATAAAAAAGGATTCCCAAGTTTGAGAATCCTTTTTTTTGAAAGCTTAACTTGGATAATCAATATCTATAATACTCGGGCTTGAAAGGACCTTTCACTTCCACGCCAATGTATTCAGCCTGATCTTGTGTGAGCGTATCTAGCTCAACTCCGATTTTAGCCAAGTGAAGTGCAGCCACTTTCTCATCCAGATGTTTTGGTAGCATGTACACCGCATTATCATATTTTTCATGATTTTGCCATAGTTCAAGCTGAGCCAAAGTCTGGTTTGTAAATGAATTAGACATTACAAAAGATGGGTGACCTGTTGCACATCCAAGGTTAACCAGTCTTCCTTCAGCCAAAACAATCACATCGTTTCCATTCACATTGTATAGGTCAACCTGTGGCTTAATTTCAACATGAGAATCACCATGATTTTTTTTCAACCATGCCATGTCGATTTCATTATCGAAGTGACCAATATTACAAACGATCGCCTTATCTTTCATTTTTTCGAAGTGCTCACCCCTGATAATATCTTTGTTGCCCGTAGCAGTAACAATGATATCTGCTCTCGAGACAGAATCAGACATTTTTTTCACTTCAAATCCATCCATAGCAGCCTGAAGAGCGCAAATTGGATCGATTTCGGTGACGATAACCCTTACTCCTGCTCCTCTGAGTGAGGCCGCAGACCCTTTACCTACATCACCATAGCCCGCAACTACTGCTACTTTACCAGCGAGCATGACATCAGTTGCACGTCTAATTGCGTCTACCAACGACTCTTTGCATCCATATTTATTGTCAAATTTTGACTTAGTAACAGAATCGTTCACATTGATTGCTGGCATAGGCAAGGTGCCATTTTTCATTCTCTCATATAATCTGTGAACGCCAGTAGTAGTTTCTTCAGAAAGACCCTTGATGTCTTTCACAAGCTCAGGATACTTGTCCAAAACCATATTCGTAAGATCCCCTCCATCATCTAAGATCATATTCAAAGGCTTATCTCCCTCGAATGCGAAAAGGGTTTGCTCGATACACCAATCAAACTCTTCATCATTCATCCCTTTCCATGCGTAAACAGGAACACCTGATTTCGCAATGGCAGCTGCCGCATGATCCTGAGTAGAGAATATGTTACATGAAGACCATGTCACTTCTGCTCCTAGCTCCACCAACGTTTCAATTAGAACGGCAGTTTGAATGGTCATGTGCAAACATCCGGCGATTCTCGCACCAGCTAACGGTTTGCTTTTTCCATACTCTTGTCTTAATGCCATCAAACCAGGCATCTCTGCTTCAGCTAATTCGATTTCTTTTCTACCCCAATCTGCCAAGGCAATATCTTTAACCTTGAATTTTTCTGTAGTTACACTCATTATATCAAAAATTATTCTCTTGTTTCTCAATTTTAGGACCGCAAAGATAAACCTATTATGAAGTGTTCTGGTTCAGCTAGCCAAACTTATTTAGTTAGCTAACAAATTCGATCTCCTTAACATCAAAAACCCTCAGCTTGTTCTGAACTTTTATCGAGAGCTTGCCGTATTCATTGATCCCAACTATTTCTCCTTCGAATTCTTCTAATTCGGACTTAAACCGACGTTCTTCTCCCCTCCACATGAGTAGGCTGTGATATGCATTTCGAATATCATCTTTTGCCCCATTTTTAAGTTTTAAGTACCAAAACTCAAGCCTTAAAAGAAGATTCTCGAGAACGATTTCTCTATCCAAATCAACCGATTCAGGATTTACAACATTCATTGAAGTAGCCGTAGGCAGTTCAAAATTCCTCTGATTAACATTTAATCCAACTCCAACCACGGAAGATTCTAAACTCCCTCCCCTAAAACTGCTTTCTATTAAAACTCCAGCTACTTTCTTATCTTTTATGAAGATATCATTGGGCCATTTTAGTGAAACTTCATCATGTAAAACATATTCTTTTACCACATCTACGATGGCAAGTCCGACTATTAGGTTTAAAAAATACTGCTCTTTAGGGGTCAGAAATCTTGGATGCAATAAAACTGACATAAGAATGTTTTTACCGGGATCAGCGATCCATTCATTTCCTCTTTGTCCCTTTCCTGATTTCTGATAATCTGTATAAACAATCATGCCTTCAGGACAGGTCAATTCCCTGGATCTGGCCACTAACTCTGTGTTGGTTGAATGACATTGTGGCAGGAATATTATTTTTTTACCTAAGAATAAGGTTTTGGCAAAGAATTTATGCAATAGAATTAATGTAAATTTGAGGCAAAATTAATTCTAAAGTATTAGTGAATCAGCAAGTGAGTAAGGACGTCAGCTCAGAGGTTTTAAGTGAGTGGGTCGTGGAAGGAATGTTGGATAAGAAAGCGCATGATGTGGTAGTGATGGATTTAAGAGAAATTAAACATGCAGTTGCGGACTATTTCGTCATTTGCAGTGGTAATTCAGATACTCAAATAGACGCTATATCAGACTCAATTGAAGATCAGATCAATAAAAAGTCAAAACAAAATCCATGGAAACGCGAAGGACAACAAAATAGAGAGTGGATTCTATTGGATTACATAGATGTAGTTGCACATATATTTAACAAAGAAAAAAGAACATTTTACGGACTAGAAGAGTTGTGGGGAGATGCAAAAATTACGCGCATCGAAGAGAACTAATAATTAACTACTCCGTTTAGCTTTAACAATTTTTACAGGAGGATTCAAAATATGCCCGATAAGAAACGAAAAGATGTACCAAAGCCTAGGCCGGGATTTCAGGGTTGGCTGATAGGAGGATTACTGGCACTAGTAATTGGCTTAACGGTTTTTTCCAATGACAGTGGTGGTGTGACGACCACATTTAGGTCATTTGAAAAGATGGTCAGGTCAAATGATGTGCAAAAAGTAGTACTCATAAAGAATCAAGACTTTATTGAGATCACACTAAAACCAGAAGCGTTAAGCAATACGAAATATAAAATTGAACTTGAGCAAAATCAGAGTTTCCTGAGTAGCGGAAGTGGGCCTCATTACAAGGTTGAGATCGTAAGCGTAGAAAAGTTCGTAAGAGACTATGAAGATTTAATGGCTGATTTGCCCGAAGATCAACGTTTTGACTATAAAATCGAAGAAAGGAGCGACTATACCAATATCTTCTTTAACTGGGGCTTCCTTATACTTCTGATCTTTGGATTTTGGTTCCTTATGAGAAGAATGACCGGAGGCGGTGGTCCTGGCGGACAGATTTTTAATATTGGAAAATCAAGAGCCTCTCTTTTTGATGCTGAAAACAAAGTAAAAGTTACTTTTTCGGATGCTGCTGGTCTGGAAGAAGCCAAGGAGGAGATCAAAGAAATTGTAGATTTCCTTAAGAATCCAAGCAAATTCACCAAGCTTGGAGGAAAAATCCCTAAAGGCGCATTACTTGTAGGCCCTCCGGGAACCGGTAAAACGCTCCTTGCTAAAGCAGTAGCCGGGGAAGCAGGTGTTCCATTTTTTACCTTATCAGGTTCTGATTTTGTGGAAATGTTTGTTGGAGTAGGCGCTGCTCGTGTAAGAGACTTATTCAAACAAGCCAAAGAAAAGGCTCCTTGTATTGTATTTATCGATGAGATTGATGCAATAGGACGGTCTCGTGGAAGAGGTCAGATGCCCGGATCTAATGATGAACGAGAAAACACATTGAATTCACTTTTAGTGGAAATGGATGGGTTCTCTACCGACGTTGGTGTTATTATCCTGGCCGCCACAAATAGGCCAGACGTATTAGACTCTGCTCTCTTAAGACCCGGACGATTTGATAGACAAATCAGTATCGATAAGCCAGATATTATTGGCAGAGAGGAAATATTTAAAGTACATATTAAACCAATACAGCTTTCCAAAGATGTTGATACGAAAAAATTAGCAGCCCAGACCCCAGGATTTGCCGGAGCTGAAATTGCTAATGTATGTAACGAAGCTGCTCTAATAGCGGCAAGAAAAGATAAGTCTAAGGTTGATATGACAGACTTTCAGGATGCTATCGATAGAGTGATTGGTGGACTTGAGAAAAAGAATAAACTCATATCTCCAGAAGAAAAGAAAATTGTAGCTTATCACGAGGCGGGTCATGCAGTTGCCGGATGGTTTTTAGAGCACGCAGATCCCTTGGTTAAAGTAAGTATTGTACCACGAGGCGTGGCTGCATTAGGGTATGCACAATACCTTCCTAAAGAACAATTTCTTTACCAAACAGAACAGCTCTTCGATGAAATGTGCATGGCACTGGGAGGACGTGTAGCAGAGGATATTATCTTCGATAAGATCTCCACCGGTGCTTTAAGCGATCTTGAACGAATTACTAAATTGGCTTATAGTATAGTGACAGTCTATGGTATGAATGATGAAATCGGAAATGTCTCATTCTATGATTCAAAACAGTCTGACTATAACTTTACTAAGCCATATTCTGACGCTACAGCGGAGAAAATTGATAAGGAGGTAAAAGCGTTAATTGATAAAGCCTATGCCCGCACAAAAGAACTCTTACTTTCGAAAAAGAAAGAACTTGAGATATTAGCTCAAGAACTTCTCAAACGAGAAATTATCTTCCAATCTGATCTAGAAGGCTTAATTGGAAAGCGCCCTTTTAAGAATCAAACCACTTATGATGCTTTCACCAATGGGGTTTCTGACGATGAAGAGAAGGAAGATGCCTCGAAGGAAAAAGATTTGGATAAAGTGAAGAGCGAGGTTAAGGAAGCTGTGGAAAAAGAAGAATCCACCCCCGCAGAAAAAGAGTAATCAATAAATGCGGGTAAGTCCTGATTTAAACAGTTCTTTCCAGGAGCTACCAGCAAACAAAAAGCTCTATTTCGCAAGTGACTTCCATCTAGGAATTCCTAATAAAGAAGAAAGTCTTAGCAGAGAAACAAAAATAATTGAATGGCTGGAGCAGATTTCAAAAGATGCTTCAGCCATTTTTTTAGTTGGAGATTTGTTTGATTTTTGGTTTGAATATGAGACGGTCATTCCAAAAGGGTTCGTAAGATTCCAGGCCAAACTCGCTCAGCTCACAGAGAAGAATATCAGAATTTTTATATTCACTGGCAACCATGATATGTGGATGTCAGACTATTTTCATGAAGAGTTGGGAGTTTATGTGATCCACGATCATATTTCAATATCAGTTAGAGACAAAAAACTATTCATTGGACACGGAGATGGTCTGGGTCCAGGCGATACTGTTTTCAAACTGATCAAGAAAGTATTTAAAAATTCATTCTTTCGATGGCTTTTTAGGTGGATCCATCCTGATATAGGTGTAAGATTCGCAGTATTCTGGAGTAAAAGAAGTAGGTTGGCAAAGGGAGATTTTGATGAAAAATTCGAAGATGATAAAGAAAGATTGTGGCAATATTGTAAAAAACTGAATGCAGAGGAACCTCACGACTACTTTGTTTTTGGTCATCGTCACCTTCCTCTTGAATTACCTGTTTCTGAGAAATCTACGTATTTTAACCTTGGAGAATGGGTAAGTCAGTATCATTACCTTGAATTTGATGGAGAAAAAGCTACTCTCAAAGTTTTTGACACTTAGTCTACTGCTACTTCCCTTTTTAGGAAAATCTCAGGAATGGGAACCATTCAAAGAAATCAAACTGAGAAAATCGCCAACAGCTTACACAGTTGATTTTCAAGGTAATTTTTATTTGGGTTTTATCGATGGCAGCCTAATCAAATATGATGTGAGATCAGCAAAGCAGGAAAATTTTTCTTTGCCAAACACTTCATCCATTTCGTTAATTGATGTTCAGAATAATCTGAAACCATTCATATTTTATTTTGACATTCAGCAGATCATTATCCTTGATCGCTTCAGTACTGTTCCAAAACTATATCCTCTTTCAGAATTCAATGTTCAAATTGTAGCCATGACCTGTCCTGCTCCAGATGGAGATTTCTGGGTTGTAGAAAATAACCCGCTAAGGCTGAAGAAAATAAACCCACTAAGGAAAAATGCATTACTCGAGGTGCAAGTCTCTCTCGGTGATTCAATCCAAAAAATGCAAGCCTATCAAAATCTGCTAATTATTTGTGATGAAAATGGTATACATGCATTTGATCAGTTTGGATCTTTCCTCTATAAGGTCGTTCAAAAAGGATTAACCAACTTTCAATTTGATAACGGATATCTACTTGCATTTACCAAGGATAGCTATCTAAAAATAGATCCTTTTAAAGGTCAGCTTATTTCGGATAATGCGCTACCCAGAATTAATCAAGGAGCCTTTTTTATCCATAATAAGCTTGGAACAATAAAAAAAGATGTAGTTACAATCTACAAGCCTCGATAGAGGTCAAGAATTCGTTTTCTAAGTACGATGGTATACTTTGCATTGATCAATTGAGCCTCAGCTCTATTTTTATTATTCAAGCTTTCCAGATAAGAATAGAAGTCTGTGTTACCAGTTTCAAAACGTTTTTTAATGAACTCAAATGTTTGGTTCAAAGCCTCGTAGTTTTCCTCAGCTGTCTGAAAAGAAGTTTGAGCAGATATAAGATCTAAATAATCACGCTGTGCCGCATTTGTCACATCCAATTGAGCCTGATCATTCTGAAGTTGTGCATTAAGCATACTAACCTTGGCATTATCAATATTATTTTGGGTCTGATACCTATTGAATATAGGTATATTGATTGTCGCTCCTATTCTGTCTGATGGAGTATCCTTTATTTGTTCTAAATATCCAATATCGTTAAAAGATGTGTAGTTTCTAAAATGGGATGCTGAAGCTACAATACTTGGATATCTACCACTCTTTGCTTGCTTAAATTGATAATTGGAAGCTTTCTGAGTTTCATCAGCACTTTTTAAAGAAAAAGAATACGCCATAATGTCACTAAGAACAACATCAAATTCATCGTATTCAATAAGAATTTCTAATTCCTCCAAGTCAAGAGGCTGTATTGATATATTGCTGTAATTTTCTATTTGGATAGATTGAAGAAGAGCTAATAAATCAGATTGATATTGATTTTTGAGAGTTACGTTGTTCAATTTTTCGTTAGCAACTTGAGATTGAAAATTATAAACTGTCTCAAGGTTACCTACTCCTACTGAAACTCTTTTCTTTTCCCGCTCAAATTGCTCCTCCAAAAATTCTAGTCTCTGATCCGAAATCCTGACATTTTCTTCATCAACCAATACGCTGAGATAATTTCTGATTACAGTTGCTTGGATTATCAATTTGGAATCCTCTAAACGGTATTTAGCGGACTCGAATTCATGCTTTCTTTGACTCATAAGATGATGATTAGCAAATGCATTAAAAATCACCATGTTTGAAAATATACTTGGAGAGGACGACCTTATCGTACTGGAAACCACATTACCTTCAAAATCAATTTGATTCCCATCAAAATATGAATATCCAGCACTTGCATTAAGGTTTGGAAGGAAATTAAAAAGTGCTTGTCTTTTGTTGGACTGAGCTCCTATCAAGTTGTTTTGATTCTGTTTGACAGAAAGATTTCTAGCCAGGGCCATATCAATGCATTCCTGCAATGTCAGCACCCGTTCAGATTCTTGCGCGGCTGTTGCAAATCCAGTTAATAAAACGATTCCGAAAATAAATTTCCGCATGATAAAAGGTCTTTTGAAAGGTTTTCAGGTACAGTCAACCCTGCCTGCCCATAAAGGGCAGACAGAGAAACTGATGTGTATGTAAGTATGAAGAGAATTACACTAAAGCCTCTTTTGCATTGATGTTTTCAGATACAATCTGACCATCAAATAAGTGTACCACTCTGTGAGCATATTCTGCATCCACCGGTGAGTGAGTCACCATGATTACTGTGGTCCCTGCCTCATTCAACTCAGTGAGCAGGTTCATTACTTCTTGACCGTTAGCGGAATCCAAGTTACCAGTAGGCTCATCCGCTAAGATTAATTTCGGCTTGGCCACCACTGCTCTTGAAATCGCTACACGTTGCTGCTGACCTCCGGAAAGCTGCTGAGGGAAGTGATTTCTACGGTGCATAATCTTCATATGCTCCATTACTTCTTCCACTCTTTTCTTTCTTTCAGAAGCAGAATATTTCAAATAGATCAACGGAAGTTCAATGTTTTCAAACACTGTTAACTCATCGATCAAGTTAAAGCTCTGGAATACGAAACCAATATTGGCTTTACGTAAATCAGCGCGCTGACGCTCCTTGTATCCAGAAATTTCCAAGTCAGTGAAATGAAATTCACCCTCAGATGGGTTATCTAATAGTCCAATTATGTTAAGCAAAGTTGACTTACCACATCCGGATGGTCCCATGATCGCAACAAACTCACCTTCTTTGATTGTTAGGTTTACCCCAGCAAGTGCGGTTGTCTCAATCTCATCCGTGTAGTAAAACTTTTTTAAGTTTTTAGTTTCAATTAATGCTTTAGCGTTTTCCATGATTTTTATTGAGTTTAGTCTTTGGGTCTTTAAAAAAATACTTATCTGTTTTGTTTAGGTTACTTAATTACTAAAATGTCTTTGTCTTCATATCCTCTGTAAGAAGAGACAACAACTTTCTCCCCAGGTTGCAATCCTTCCACTACTTCGTAGTATCGCTGATTCTGTCTTCCTAATCTGATATCTCGTCTTACAGCCTCTGTTTCTCCCTCATTCACGACAAAAATCCAATTTCCTCCTGTGGTTTGATAGAAACTACCCCGTGGAATTTGAATTGCAGTAATATTCTCACTTAGCTGCAACCTGATTTGTAGCGTTTGCCCTCTTCGAATTCCGTTAGGTATCGTATCAAATGCCATATCCACTTCAAATAGTCCGTTATTAACCTCCGGGTAAACTTTTGTTATCGCTAATCCAAAATCATTTCCTGCAAAAGTGAACGTACCATTTAAGCCTGCATATATTCTAGATATATAATGTTCGTCAATAGTTGCACGAACCTTAAATCCATTTAGGTCATCTATTTGCCCAATGTTCTGTCCAGAACCTATTGACTCCCCTACTTCCACATCCACCGTCGACAATCTACCATCTATTGGTGCTTTGATATAAAGGTTGTTCAAATTTCGCTTGATCATCTCAAGGTTTTCCCTGGTTCGGGACAGAGTGGCTTCAGATTGCCTAATTTGAGTGACAGAAGCCAAAGAATCAAATCGATTTGATTCAATTTGAATTTTACGATTATCGACTAACCGATCATATTCTCTTTTAAGGTTCAAATATTCTTGCTCAGAAATGATGTTATCATCGTATAGTTTTTTCCCTCGCTCATAAGCATCTTTGGCAGCATCGATCTGATAATCAAGCTGCAAAAGATTACGTTTCAGATCAAATTGATTTCTCTGAAGGTTCAACTTTGTATTTTCGACATTATTAACAAGTATAAAAGCTTGTGTCTCCTCTCTGACAAAACTTTGCAAAAGTGCATTATTAGCTAGCTCGAGAATGGTATCACCTTTTTCTACCAGAATACCACCATCATAGTGTTTTTTAGATACAACTCCTCCTTCTATCGCATCAAGACGAATTGTTTTTATTGGGAGTACATTTCCATCTACTGGAATGAACTCCTGAAAATCACCCTGATGTACTGTTGCAATGTTGATTTTGTTTCTCTCAACATTAAGTCTGGTTCCTCCACCCGACAATAAAAAGTTGTAAACAATGAAGACAACCAATAAACCACTACCGCAGTAAATGCTGATCTTCTTTACAGTCCATTTTTTCTTTTTGATCTTTCTGTCCATTTGACAATTTGGTCGTTTAGGTTTTCAGTTTTACCCTAATGCCAATAAGGATGCCATTAATCATAAGTTTCTAATTTACAGATACTTACATAAGTCATGGGCGAATCACACCCAAATAGCCTGTACAGAATGGAACAGAAAAGTGTACGCCAGCGATCACTAACTTGGGATTTTTTACCATAAAAGAAATAGGACTTTTGAGGGATGATTCAGCCACCGAAGGGCATAAAAAAAGGTTCAGGAGGACTAACACCTGAACCCAAAGGTCAAAAACTCAAAATAAAAAGGACTAATGACTTCAATATTAGCAAAATATAACATGAAAAAAAAATGAAAACCATTAAGAAGTTAATTCGTTATGATAGTTTTACTATTAAATTTGATAGTTTATTTAGAAACTATGATAGCAAAACTTCAAATACAACTAAACCCAGCGCTTTATCTGAGAGATCCTCAGTCTAGTGATCTTGGTCAAAAAATTGTACGGGATAGCATTCTATTGATAGATGAAATAGGTTTTGAATCGTTCACATTCAAAAAACTTTCAGTAAGAATCAACTCTACCGAAGCATCCATTTATCGTTATTTCGAAAACAAACATCGTCTCCTGGTGTATCTCATTTCATGGTATTGGAGCTACGTTGAGTATAAGATCACTTTTGAAACTCACAATATTTCAGATCCCTCCGAAAAATTAAAAATTGCAATCAGATTGATCACCAGTAAACTCGAGGATGATGACCATTTTCCTGGCATAAGCGAAAAAGTTCTTCAACGAATAGTCATCAATGAGTCAGACAAAACCTACTTAACCAAGAATGTGGATGAAATCAACAAAGAAGGAGTATTTAGAGGATACAAGTCTCTTTG
This sequence comes from Ekhidna sp., assembly GCA_965267215.1. Lineage (GTDB taxonomy): Bacteria > Bacteroidota > Bacteroidia > Cytophagales > Cyclobacteriaceae > Ekhidna. Next base: position 4,711,628 of record OZ253940.1, on the reverse strand, counting down.
TATGACCATAGCTTCCTATATGGAGGAGATCAATCCAAAATTTACCTTTACACGATCGCTTACAAGCACTTGTTTAGAGGCTTCTCATCAACAGTTGTTTTTTGCTCTACATCTTCCACGACTATCAGACATTAGAAAAGAAGAGGATATCTACGATCGCAACTATCAATTTTTATCAACCATCATCTTCAATTCTCTTAAGAAATGAACAACCAGCAAATTATAAGGTGTCTTCAAGAGTGTGCTTCCAAACTTAAAGTAGACCTGAATATTTCTAAACTGAAAAGTGTAGACATTACTCCTAGACATTATGAACCCGAAGAAATAGCTGAATTTCAACGAGATCTTGTGGAGGCTGCAAATGAGGCAGGCGTGGTTCTGATTGAAAAATTCCTTAATCGCACCACTCTTGGGGAATTAATTACGGATAACAAAACTCCCCTGATTGTATTCGTTGAACACGATGGATTTTATCCAGCTTTCATCAAGAAGGAGAAGAAAAAAGTAATAATAGAATTTGTTACTAACAGTGGTGAAATAAAGCCACTTGAGGTTGATGACCTTGACAAGATTCAGTTTTCTTCTAATGCCGAGGGTGAGATTCTGACACTATCCTGCTTTGCTTATCAAAGCTTCATGACGGGTTTAGATACTGATAAAGTATCCCCTGTCAGAAGGTTATTTCAGCTCCTTTCAGCTGATCGAAAGGATATTTTCTTTGTTTACGTGTATGCGGCCTTAATCGGTTTGGTAAGCTTAACGCTCCCCTTGGGTATCCAGGCTGCAGTCGAATTGATTTCAGGTGGAGTCGTATTCAGCTCAGTATATCTTTTAATTGGGTTAATCATAATAGGTACACTTGGAACTGGTATTTTGCAGGTCCTTCAGATTACCATAGTAGAGTATCTTCAACGAAGAGTATTTACGAAATCTGCTTTTGAGTTTGCATTCAGGGTTCCCAGAATAAAGATGGAATCTGTACTTAACATGCATATGCCGGAGTTGATGAACAGGTTTTTTGATGTTCTGACTCTTCAGAAAGGACTCCCCAAAATACTCATCGATTTATCAACAGGTATTATTCAAATTTTATTTGGATTGCTGCTCCTCGCTTTCTACCATCCTTTCTTTGTTGTTTTCGGCTTAGGACTTTTAGGACTTCTGTTTTTGATATTCTTTTTTACCGGGCCTAAAGGGTTGAAGAGTTCCATTAAAGAGTCAAAGTACAAATACAAGGTGGTTTATTGGCTTGAAGAAATGGCACGTACTCTTTACTCATTTAAACTTGCTGGAAATACTGTTTTACCACTTAGAAAAACAGACTATTTGGTAAATAATTATCTTGAAAATAGAAGCTCACACTTCAAAATTTTGATTACTCAGTATTCCTTTATACTCCTTTTCAAAGCTATTATAACAGGAGGTTTATTGATATTGGGAACGATACTCGTCGTTCAGAGAGAAATCACCTTAGGGCAGTTTGTTGCCTCCGAAGTAATCATCATTCTTGTTCTAGCCTCAGTTGAAAAAATAATTATGTATATGGATGTAGTATACGATATGCTAACAGCAGTCGATAAGATCTCCCATGTCACTGACCTTCCCCTGGAGAATACAGGAGGCATTGACATCCCTCCATCTCAATTAAAGGATGGATATGAAGTTGTTCTCGATGATGTTTCATATACCTATCCAAACTCCAAAAGACCTTCATTACAAAACATCTCACTAACACTTGATAAAGGCTCATCGGTATGTATAAGTGGTGGAAGTGGTGCTGGTAAAACAACACTCACAAACATCATTGCAGGTATCCACCAAAATTTTACAGGGATAATGACTTATAATCGATTTTCGCTAAGAGATCTCGATTCTACTTACATCAGAGACAAAATAGGTAAGAATGTTTCACAGGAGGATATTTTCGAAGGAACGATACTTGAAAACATTCTTGTTGGGAAACCAACTTCAGACATCAATCACGCTTTAGAAGCCATTGATCAAGTGGGCTTAAGAGATGAAATCAATTCCTTGCCTGATGGTCTCAATACAGAAATGCTCAGTGGTGGTAAGGGGTTCTCCTCATCCTTTGTAAACAAACTGGTACTGGCAAGATGTCTGGCAAAACGACCTGCCATGCTCATACTGAATGACTTCTTTAACAACTTCACAAAGGGAGAAAGACTTAAACTGGTTGAAATGCTGACCAGTGAAGATAAAAAATGGACAATGGTGGTAGTATCAAATGATCCATTGATCATGGCAGCTTGTGATAATGTTCTTTTCCTTGAGAAAGGTAAAATAAAAGCTCTTGGCTCGTTCGATGAATTAATCAAGCAGGAAGACATACTTAAAGACATCTACTAATGGATCATCTGGATAGACTAGCTGAAACTCAACTTTATTCGCTCAGGACATTAAAAACACCTGGTGTTGGAAGAACTGTCGCTAAAGTGCTCATGGGGATTTTTGGCATCTTCATCATTTTTCTATTTCTTCCATGGCAGCAGAACATTCGCGGTAAAGGTAAATTGACCGCCTTGAATCCTATGAATAGACCTCAAAAGGTTGAATCTGCGATTGCCGGAAGGATAACGAAATGGCACATTATAGAAGGGGACTATGTAAGCGCTGGTGATACAATACTAACCATTACGGAAATCAAGGATAAGTTTTTTGATCCTAATCTTATTCCAAGAATGGAAGAGCAGCTTGAAGCAAAGAAAAATGCTGCTGATGCTAAAAGAGACAAAATCGATGCATTAAAAAGACAAATTGCTGCCCTTCAAGATGCGCTGAAAGCTAAATCTGCTCAGGCTCAAAACAAACTTCAACAGGCAACTCTAAAACTCGAGGCGGACAGCCTTGAATTCGTTGCGGAGCAGGTGAATAATGATAACGCTATAAGCATATTCGATCGGAATAAAAATCGATACGAAGCTGGCAACATCACACTGACGAAGTTTCAGGAGATTGAATCCAAGTATCAAATGAGTGCTGCAAAGGTGCTAAAGGCAGAAAACGAATGGTTACAGCGAAAAGCTGATCTCGCCAACGCCAAACTAGAGCTGGCCTCTATTGATGCAGAGTATATTGACAAGATCAGTAAGTCCAGGTCAGATTTAAATGGCACAATCGCAAGCCTCAATGAAACACTTGCTGAAATTTCAAAAATGGAAAATGAAATTGCTAACGTGCTTGTTAGGCAATCTCAATATAAAATTATAGCCCCTCAGTCCGGTTATGTGGTGCAAGCTATCAAAGCAGGGATCGGTGAAACAATCAAAGAAGGTGAAGCCGTAGCGACTGTCTTGCCAAAGTCAGAAGACGTGGCATTTGAGATGTATATCAAAGCAATGGATGTGCCTCTAATAAAAGTAGGACGCAAGGTTCGTGTGGAATTTGATGGGTGGCCCGCATTGCAGTTTTCCGGGTGGCCAAACGCATCTGTCGGAACATTTGGAGGAGAGGTGGCGATCATTGATAGAGTCCAGAGTAAGAATGGAATGTTCAGAATAATAGTCAAACCAGATCCTGGTGATGAAGTATGGCCCGAACTACTTCGAATTGGATCAGGAGCAAAAGGTTGGGTCATGCTCAACGATGTACCGATATGGTATGAGATCTGGCGAAATATGAATGGCTTTCCACCAACCATCTATGATGACATAGAAGGAATAGAAAAAGAAGAGAAGAAATGAAAAAATTCCTTTTTTTCTTACTTATCGGCATGGGTTCACTCTATGCTCAGGATTCTACTCAAATAGCAGATACCACGTATCTATCTCTGGAAGATGTCCTTAAAATGACCCTTTCCTATCATCCTGTCGTCAAAGAGGCAGAACTGTTCAATCAGAATGCTGAAGCAGTCACCCGTGAAGCCAGAGGTGGTCTTGACCCTAAGATTGAGCTAGACTATAGTTTAAAGGATTTCAAAGAGATAGAGTATTATAATCTATTGAATACCACTTTTAAAATCCCAACTTGGATCGGAATCGATCCCAAAGTGGAATTTTATAGGAACAGTGGTGAATTCTTAAATCCCGAAAATTTCATCTCCAGCAGTACGGATTTTGAACAAGTAGCTGTTGGAGTTTCAGTTCCATTGGGTAAAGGGCTGTTCTTTGATGAACGCAGAAATGCAATTAGGAGAGCTGAGGGATTTTCTCAAATAGCTGAAGCAGACCAAATTAAGGAAATCAATAAAATCCTATTCACCGTCATCAAAGATTACTGGAATTGGTACCTGTTCAGTCAGAAACGGATTCTGATGGAACAAGCCATCGATCTTGCTCAAAATCTTTTCGAAAGAACCCTGATAGACTATGAATTTGGAGAAGCCGCGGTGGTGGATACATTACAAGCTAAAATCAACTTTCAAAAGAGAACAGTCGACTATAGAAAGGCTACTTTGGAATACGAACTTGCCAAACTCGAGCTTGCCAAGCATTTATGGTCAGATAATTTAATCCCATTAGAGTTGAGAGAAACTGTATTCCCAGATTCATCCTCTTTTTTCGTTGCTCCTGAAGATGACCGAATCAAGGAAGCAATAGACTTTGCAATAACTAACCACCCGGAGATTAGCAAGCTGGAAGGAAAAAGAACCCAGCTGGATGCGGATATGAGATGGGCCAAAGAGAGTTTCAAGCCCCAAATAGACCTCTCCTATTCATTGATAGACGCTCCACTTGATCCTGATTTTGGCTTGAACTCACCCGAGTTTGGTGAAAACTACAAAATGGGTATTGATTTTTCGTTCCCAATCTTACTCAGAAAAGAACGTGGTAAGGTGCAACAAACACGCGTGAAACTTCAAAGTAATGAATATCAGCTTGCTCAAAGTCAAGTAGTGATTAAAAATGACGTGTTGGGAGCTTATGCTCAGAGTATCGCATTTCAGGATTTATTGACACAATACCTGGGGGTATCTCAGAATTACAGGAGACTACTCAATGCTGAAATTATCAATCTTCAAAATGGAGAAACAGACCTCTTTAAGCTCAACATTCAACAAGACAAGTACATTGAAGCTCAAACAGAGTATTTCGAAGCTTTCACCAAGTGGGAAAAAAGTAAAGCTGAATTCTATCATGTAGTGGGATTCCCCGTTCTCGGACTCTCAAATGTGTTCGGTCCTGTACAAAATTAATTCCTCAAACTGTTCGATTTCGTACGCTAATTAGTATATATTTAGCTCTTATTCTATGCCAGAGCGTATTTCAGGTCTTGGCATGGTTGTAGCAAATCTTATTTTAAATTTTTGAAAACTGTGGAAGAAGAAATCAATAAAATACTCATAATAGACGATGATGAAGATGTGTTGCTAGCTGCAAAAATGCTCTTAAAAAAGCACATCAAAGAAGTGGTGATCGAGAAAGATCCCAGGAAAATCCCTTTCCTGCTCAACAATGACAGCTTCGACGTTATCCTATTAGACATGAATTACAGTCAGGATACAACGAGTGGTAAAGAAGGTTTTTATTGGCTGGGACAGATCCTGGAAAAAGATCCGGAAGCAGTAGTCATACTTATTACTGCTTTTGGTGATGTGGAAATGGCAGTACAAGCTTTGAAAGCTGGAGCTACGGACTTTGTTCTAAAACCCTGGCAAAATGAAAAGTTGTTAGCAACCCTCTCGAGTGCCTCGAAATTAAAAAAGAGCCGAAAAGAAGTATCAAAGCTTAAACAAACCAGTAAGACCCTTCAAGCCGATAGCAGTAAAGCATTCAAGGATATCATAGGTGAAAGTGATGCCATCAAAAAAGTATTTAAGCTAATAGATAAAGTTGCTTCAACAGAAGCCAATGTGTTGATTTTGGGTGAAAATGGTACAGGAAAAGAGTTGATTGCCAGAGCAATTCATCAAAAATCCATGAGAAAAGACATGCCATTTATTGGCGTAGATATGGGTGCTATTACTGAATCCCTTTTTGAAAGCGAACTATTTGGACATAAGAAAGGGTCCTTTACAGATGCGAAAGAAGATCGAGCCGGTCGGTTCGAAGTAGCTTCAGGAGGGACACTTTTCCTTGATGAAATTGGTAATCTAAGCCAGCCATTACAATCAAAACTCTTAACCGCTATTCAAAATAGAAAAGTTACCAGGATAGGTAGCAATCAGGAGATTCCGGTAGACATCAGGCTAATAAGTGCTACGAATATGCCAGTCTATGATATGGTGAATGAAAACACGTTCAGACAAGATCTTTTATACCGTATCAATACTGTGGAAATTCAACTTCCTCCACTAAGAGAACGGATGGAAGACATGGAGTTGTTGGCCAACCATTTCGTAAAGATGTATGCTGGAAAGTATAGAAAAAACATTGATGGAGTGGCCCCATCAACTGTAGGAAAATTGCAGAAATATCCATGGCCCGGAAACATTCGAGAGCTCCAGCATGCAATAGAGCGTGCCATCATTATGAGTGATAATTCACAACTCATGCCAGAAGATTTTTTCTTCCTGGCACAAAAGCCTGAAAGCAACCTTTCGCTAGAACCAGACTCTTATAACCTAGAAGATATGGAGCGAATAGCTATTCAAAAAGTAGTGAATAAGTATGATGGAAATATCTCAAAAGCCGCCAAAGAATTGGGGTTGACTCGAGCATCATTATATAGAAGATTAGAAAAACATGGTTTATAAGTCATTTAAGTTTCAGTTAATAGGTAGAATGCTTTTGCTTCTGCTCACGATGTTTTTGTTTACACATCTGTACTACTCTGAATCTTACTTTTTTACCAAGTTTTTAGTTTTCTGTCTGGGGCTGTTTCAGGCCTGGTACTTGTATCAGTTTCTGGAGAAATCCAATCGTGAAGTGGTTCATTTTCTTGAGAGTATCCACTATGATGACTTTACGAATACTTATCCTGAAAAAAAATCAGGATCCAGCAGAGATTTGTTATATCACGAATTCAATGAAATATTGAGAAAATTTCGTGAAATCCGTGCTGATAAGGAAGCCCAACATCAATACCTGCGAACGATTGTCCAACACATTGGAATTGGTATCATCACTTTTGATGCTGATGGGGAAGTACAAATAATTAACAATGCTGCGAAGAAACTCCTGGACATAAAGCTGATCAAAAATATCAGTCAAATAGCGAGAGAACATCCATCATTAAAGGAGTCCTTCACTGAACTAAAAACCGGAGGTAGAGACCTGATCAAGATCACGAAAAACGAGGAAGAAGTTCAATTGGCCGTTTATGCGATCGAATTATCCTTGCTTGGGAAAGCTTTTAAACTGATCTCTATCCAAAATATACAGTCTGAACTAGAAGAGAAGGAGATGGAGGCGTGGCAGAACTTAATACGGGTTTTGACTCACGAAATCATGAATTCAGTAACTCCCATCTCCTCCCTGGCAGCCACGGTGGAATCTGAGCTAAACGAATTTCTTCAAAATGAATCTGACATCAATCAAATCGAGGATGAGACCATTGAGGATTTTTATTTATCGGTAAAAACAATACATAATAGGAGTGAGAGCCTGATCAAGTTTGTTTCGGACTTCCGAAACATGACCAGGATCAAGCATCCTAATCTGGAATGCACCGAGGTGAATGATATGATTGAGCATGTTTTAATGCTATTAAAGCCTGATATTGAAGCTTCAAGCATTTCAGTTAATTGCTCGGTCAAACCCGAGCTTACTGTTAACATTGACCGTGAGCAGATAGAACAAGTCATTATCAATATCGTCAAAAATGCTGTTCAGGCACTAGCTGCATCCGAAAAAGAAAATAAGTCGTTAACAATCACTGCAATGCCAAATAAAGGCGGAGGTGCATTCATCTCTGTAGCTGATAATGGAACAGGCATAGAAGAAGAAGCACTAAAGAAAATTTTTATCCCATTCTTCACCACAAAGAAAAATGGCTCGGGTATAGGTCTAAGCCTCTCCAAGCAAATAATGCGGAAACATGGTGGTCACATAACCGCAAAATCACAAATGGGAGAAGGCACTGAGTTTCTGCTTAAGTTTGCCTCTTAAGCAATTAAAACTCCAATAAGATTCTTGAAACTCCATCTTATCCCTTTCTACTAAGATGAAATTCATTTTCATTGTTCAAGGCGAAGGAAGAGGTCATATGACGCAGGCGATTTCTTTATACCAAATCCTGACTAATGGTGGTCATGATGTATCGCATGTGATTGTGGGTAAAAGTGATCGGAGAGAGCTCCCGTCTTTTTTCAAAGACCAAATCAAATCGCCAATCACACAATTGGAAAGTCCCAACTTTGTCACTGACAAGGAAGCAAGATCTGTAAATATTTTCAGGACTTTAACCTCCAACCTTGGAAAATATCGTGTATTCCTGAAAAGCGTAAATCACATTAACAAAATTGTCATAAGCGAACAGCCGGATACAATTATCAATTTCTATGATTTCCTGGGAGGACTTTTTTTTATGCTTAAAAAGACAAAAGTTAAGCATATAGCAATAGCTCATCAGTTCCTACTAAATCATAGTGCGTTTGAATTTCCAAAAGGACGCTTTTATGATAAGGCCTCACTCCTCTATGGGAACAAGCTTGCGGGATACAAAGCAAGTAGGAGATTAGCCCTCTCATTTCAAAAAATGAACGATGAGCCCATTAAAAAACTATATGTGGTTCCTCCACTTCTTCGCGAAAAAGCAAAAAATCAGAAAACATCCAAAAAAGATCACTTTCTGGTCTATATGGTAAATCATGGCTACCATAAAGATGTATTTGATTTTCACCAGAGCCATCCCGAAATACCTATTCATTGCTTTTGGGATAAAAGGGATGAAGAGAAGAAATTAAAAATTGATGATACGTTGACATTTCATCAGCTGGACGATGAAGAATTCATTCAAAAGATGGCTAGCTGCAAAGGCTATCTGACTACTGCAGGGTTTGAGTCAGTTTGTGAAGCAATGTATATGGGAAAGCCTGTTTTGATGGTCCCTGTCGAAGGTCATTATGAACAAGTGTGTAATGCTTTAGATGCAGAAAAAGCCGGAGCTGGTGTATCAAGTCGAATTTTTGATTTGGAGATTTTGTTAGATTATCTTCCGCATCATAAAGATGTTGGTGATGAATTCAGAAGTTGGTGCAGAACGACTCCTGAAACCTTTCTGACAATGTTGACCTGATAGAGAGCTAGCATGGCGATCATTAGCAAAAAGAAAGAAATTTTTCCCATAAGTAAGGAGCTAAGATCTTACATTAAAAAGTATGATCGAGAAATTGACTTACCCATCTACTATGGTGATCTCTTAAGGTATGATAACTCCATCCCATTATATGATAAAACTGGTAATGATACTTTATGGGAGACTGTTTTCTTTCCGCAAGGAGATATGGATCATATCTACGCATCACTGAAGAAAGTATATGCTATCATGAAAGCAGATGGAGATCTTTCTGTTATGGATCATTTGATCATTGATCGCGTTGATTTATGTGTTTATGGAAACACTCAACCTTTCAGAGTACGTGTTGTCAATCAAATCAACGATAATTTTGACTATTTCTATATTAAAAATGCAGACGCATCACGTATTTACGGGCTCGAGTTAGAGCACCTGCTTTCTCCTAATAAGATCAGTTATGTAGTCAATAAAGAAACCTTAATTGAAGAGCATATTGTCGGGATTCCAGCAGAACTATTCATAAAGAAGTACTTAGGAAGCTCCAATTTAAATGAGATTCGACTTGCTAAGGAATTTGTAAAGTTCAATGAGCGGTGCTTCGTTCGACTGTTAGGCGACATGCACAGCAGCAACTTCGTGATTGATATCACTCCTGATTTTGAGGATGTAGAATATCGATTAAGAGCAATCGATTTTGATCAGCAATCTTACGAAGGTCGACGAGCCATCTATTTACCCCAATACTACACTCAAAATAACCCGATCATCAAAATCGGACTAAAACATATGACTCCTGAAACAGTGAGACAATATCAACGAGAAGAAAGATCTAATATTTCTAATCGACTGAAGGTAGAGCACAAACGGGTAAATGATCTCTTAACCGCGATGAAAAAAGATAAATTATCGAATCCCAAAAATATTAAGCGATTAGGAAAGGAATTGGCTGATTTCTACGAAGAAAAGGATTTTCTTTCCTGTGAGAATATGGGTGAAATGGTGGAAATGAGTTTAGAAATGTTGACAAGAAAGCCTAACCTTTACAAAGATTACTAGCTCATCATTAGGTTATTGCTGGAATAACTGGGCAGGTAAAATTCAAATGTACTTCCTTCATTAGGCTTGCTTATCACCTGAATCGTAGTGTTGTGAAGATCCATAATTTTTTTAACGATAGCTAAGCCCAAGCCAGCTCCTTCTGATTTCTTTGCTTGTTTAACCCTTCTGTAACGATCGAAGATATACTCCTGATCTTCTTTTTGAATTCCCGGACCATTATCACGTATTCCAATTTTCACATTTTCAGCATCGGCGGAAATATTCAACTGAATCCAGCCCTCCTTAGGAACATATTTCAGTGCATTATCTAAAAGATTCTGAATGGCACGCTCCACTAAACTAATGTCTGCAAAAACCAATGGTACATTATTGGCAATATTCGCTTTGATTTCAATTCCTTTCTCGGTCGCAAGTAACTCATACTTAGCTGCTAAATCCATAGCCAGATCAGTAATTGCAAATGGCTCTTTCTTCGGTTTTACCTGCTTCGCTTCCAGTTTTGAATATTCAAAGAGTTGTGCAACTAGATGAGAGAGCTTCTCTGAACTTCCTTTGATTATTTGTAAATAATGATCTTTTTCTTCTTCCGTGAGTTGATCCTTCTTCATTTGAAGTGTCTCGATATAACCTATAATAATGGATAATGGCGTCCTTAAATCATGCGATACATTGGCGATCAACTCTCTTCTAAGAACATCTACTGATTTTATTTCATCAATATTTTTGACGATTGTGTCAGCCATTTCATTAAAGTTAGAAGCAAGAACAGATAAATCTGTTTTTTCAGGATTTTCTATTCGGATAGAAAGATCACCCTCTCTAAATCTTCGAACAGACTGAATAACACCTCTTAGGTTTTTAGTCAGAAACCAGAGACTTATCATACCAAGACATAAAACGAAAACCATCGTCAGGAATGATGCTCCTATGCCAAGTTTCATGAAATACCCTGCTATGAGTGATTCTGCCACCGTTTTATATTCTTCACCGGCCAGGACGATATATATATAGCCTTTTCGTCCATTTGACTGGAATTCTGCCGCTGAAAAAATCTTTTTCTCCGCGACATTTCTTGGATCATCACCTACTAAATAAGCATTTCCATTAGCAGAAATAAACTGCTTTATAGGTGCTAAATCAACATACCTCGCCGGATCTTCAGGATTATCATGCGACAGAACGACGGAGTATAAAACTTGTCCTGAATCATCCAGGAGATATACTTCTATTCCTCTGTTCACAGCCATCATATCATGCATCAAATCTCCAAATAAGAGCTTGTTGACATCACCATTTTTAAGAAAAGGAGAAGCTCCATTGAATTTTTCTTCTATCAGATGATTTGCCAATTCTTTATTTAATCTCTGAGAACGTTCTTCGAAATGTTTGTTAGTTAAGAATATGGTAATAACTACGTACGAAGCACCCATGAATATCACGAGCAGGAAGAATACAATTCCAATTTTTTTAATTAGTCGATTACTTACAGATTGATTTAGCGTCATAACTCTTCATTGAATTTATAACCCACTCCCCAAGTAGTTAAAATAAACTTCGGGTCTGCCATATCCGTTTCAATTTTGGCTCTAAGCCGATTGATATGTGAATTCACGGTATGCTCATACCCATCAAAATCATACCCCCATATGATTTTCAGTAGATCGCTTCTCGTATAGCTCTTCCCTGGATGAGAGGCCATTAATACCAGTAGTTCGAACTCTTTTGGAGAAAGATCTATCTTATTGTCTCCTTTTAGAACCTTTCTTTTCTCTACATCAATAGATAAATCATCATATGCAATTCTCTGAGCAGCATTTTCTGTAAGACTTTCCTGGATAAGTTTAGCTCTTCTAAATATTGCTTTAACACGTGCCGTGAATTCTCTTATACTAAATGGCTTGGTGATATAATCATCAGCACCTACTTCAAGTCCCAAAACACGATCTATCTCTTCTGACTTGGCTGTCAGCATAATGATTGGAGTGGTTTGTTTTGCCCTTACTTTTTGGCAAACTTCTATCCCGTCCATCTCAGGCAGGGAGATATCCAGAATAATCAAATCCGGACTTTCAGTGGTAGCGAGTTCATAGCCTGTTCGTCCGTCGGCTGCCGAAATAGATTCACATGAAAGATCCTTGAGATGTATATCCAGCAGATTGGTGATCTCGGGATCGTCTTCTATGATGAGTACTTTTTTCATTTCTTCCACTAAAGAACTGAAAACTTATCACAGAAGTATCACAACATATTCATCTAATGATGACATTCACAATCAAGTGTCTGTTTCAATGCAATTCACCAGAATGTATAGAGTAAATTATTTTACTGATAACCAGAAACTTACAAACAATTTATAGTGAAATATAATTTGTTACTTCCGTGTGACCATTCTGCAATTTCTTGCTCGTTAGTTTGTATCAGTTTAAAAATGAAAGCACAAATGAAAATTCTAAAAAAATTCTATTTCTTATTGGCTATGGCTGCATTGATAGCGGCATGTGGCGATGATGATGGAGACGGAGGAACAATTGATCCGACAGGGAGCACACTTTCTGGGGGACCTTTCAACTTTATCGTTGATGGTACGACGGATAATATTCCAGAAGGAGCTATCAACATTAGTGACACAGGTACAGATCTGGGAATGTCCGGATGGGTGGTTACAGATGAAGAAGGGGAAATCCTGGGTTTACCACCTTCATTTACGGCACCTGATTTTGATGCGGCAGGAGCTGGTGTTTGTCTTGTTTGGTATATCTCATACGAAGAAGGACTTTCTGGTTTAGCAGTAGGAATGAATGCGGATGACCTTGAAGGAGAGTTTGTTTTTTCGAATCCAATCACTGTGAATAGGCTTGATGCTCCGAATCTTGTTGGCGGACCCTTTACTTTTACGGCTGGAGATGGTATGGCAGACAATCTTTCTGAAAGTGATATCACTGTTGAAGGTGGATTCGCACTTGATGATCAAAGTGGATGGGTTGTAACAAACGAAGACGGTGATATCTTGGGATTACCAGATATGTTCACCGCTGTTGATTTTGATGGAGCTGGTGAGGGCACCTGCTTTGTATGGTACATCACTTATGCTGATGACCTCTCAGGATTGACGGTAGATAATAATGTAAGCGATTTGATGGGTACATATGAACTATCGAATAGTGTAGAAGTTAATCGTATTGTTGCTGCAAGTATATCTGGTGGGCCCTTCAATTTTATTGTTGATGGAGAGGCAGACAACTTAGCTACTGACGCCATTACGGTAGATAACTCAGGAACAAACTTAGGGGAATCCGGATGGGTTGTAACAGATGAAGAAGGGAATATTCTTGGATTACCCTCTTCTTTCACCGGACCTGAATTTGATGCTGCTGGTGCTGGCACTTGTTTAATATGGTACATCAACTACGAAACGGGACTTACAGGATTAGCGGTAGATATGAATACAGATGATCTTGAAGGAACGTATACACTTTCTAACCCAATAACAGTGAACAGACTAGATGCTCCTGTTCTTGGTGGAGGACCTTTCACATTCACAGTGGGTGACGGAAACGCAGATAATATCGAAGAAGGAGGAATAACGGTAACCGGAGGATTTTCAGTAAATGATCAAAGTAGCTGGATTGTGACCGACGATACAGGAAACATTCTGGGACTTCCAGGATCATTCACCGATGTTGATTTCGATGGTGCTGGCGCAGGAACTTGTTTTGTTTGGTATATCACCTATGCAGATGGGCTAACAGGTTTGGCTATGGGTAACAATATCAACAATGATCTTGCGGGAGCAGTTTATGAAATCTCCAATTCTATCCAAGTAAATAGAAATGCTCCCTAAGAAAATATGTAGTAAGTAGTTTGGTGATTAGGTTGCTTTACTTGACCCTGATAATTTAATCAGGGTTTTTTATGATAGATATACTCCTTCTCCCAGCCTTACTTCCACATGTTCCTTGATAGTGGTAGAAAGTTCATAGCCCTTATAATTGGCATAAATGGGGAATTTTCCATGAGTTCTAAGAACCAATACGGCAGTTTCAACTTTTTTTACTTTTAACAAAAGAAGCTTTGTTAAGCTGTATGCGAGTGTCCTCCCACTGTTAAGCACATCATCGCAAAGAATCACTGCTCTATCTTTAAGATCAGAAACATCTCCATCTATTAGTATTTCCTTATTGAGTGGATTCTCCTTGTCAAGGGATATTGTGTGACAAATCGATTTCTTACCTGCTATCTCGCCGAGTGTTATGTTGATGGATTCAGCGAGCTTTCTTCCGCCCTCATCTACACCTACAAGAACGACCTCTTCGTTCATGTTGTTCTCATAGATTTGATAGGCGATCCTTCGAATTATTTGATCGACCTTCGGCTGAGATAAAATCTGATTATCACTCATTTTCAGGTACAGGCATTACTTTGCTGTCCTTGAAAGTAGAGAGTATTATCATGGATTGCAAGCCATCCACCACTTCAATCTCAGATACTTTTTCAAGCATCAATTTTTGATATGACTGAATATCACTTGAAATGATTTTAAGGATAAAATCCCCGGAACCGGTGATATGGTGACATTCGATCACTTCCGGAATGGCATTTATCTCATTAATGAATGCATCAATGTTCTTTTTGTTGTGCCCTTTCAACGAAACCTGCACAAATGTATGTACCCCAAGTCCTATTTTATCAGTGTCCAGCTTAGCATGATAGCTTTTAATGATCCCTGAAGTTTCCAACTTCTTTACTCGCTCCAATGTAGGAGCTGGCGATAGTCCAATGTCCTTAGAAAGTTGAGCGTTGGTTATTTTAGCATTCGATTGTAATATGTCAAGAATTTTACGATCGATTTTGTCGAGTTTGATTCGCGATGATTGTATTTTCATTTGGGTCGTATGATTTAACTACTACAGCGGTATTCTTTTTCTTAGAGCTATTTTCCAGTTGCATTAAGCCATGCAACAAAATTATATTCTCTGCAAATGTAATACGATTGTCAAATGTTTTGATAACCGATTATATAAACTACAAACCTTTAACAATTAATTGATCTAAGACCCTAACGTAGGTATTAGATTAAAGTTTAATGACTTTTCTTCTGTATTTAGCTCCAGAAATTTCAATGGTCACAAAGTAGATTCCGGGGTTTAATGCACGCATCTCCACAAAAAAGTTATTTAAGCCTGTTTCCAGGTCAAACATATTTCTTTTATAAATTTTCCCAGCTGTATTCATAAGAGTCAGATTTGCTACACCACTTTCGGGAACAACAACTTTTAGTCTAAATTCATCCTGAACGGGATTAGGAAACGGATCCTCCACTTGTATGCGTGGCTGAATTGTCAAACACTTCTCATTATCAATGGGGCTTATATCGGGATAATCTACATATTGAGAATTTAATCTTACACAGAAGTAGGAGGGTTCAGAAATGCTTAAAGGAATCCCAATATTAAGGTTTACTAGTCTTGTTTCACCAACATCTATAAAGGCAACAATCTGTTCAGTGACACTAAATTGATTTTCTAAGACGATTTGTGCTTCTGTGAGCTCCACAGGAAGGTTACTGGAATTGGTTACCTCTAGAAACACCTTTCCAACATTATTTTCCTCGACAAGCTCAAAACTTCCTATTGAAAGATCTACTTCAGGTATGGCTATACGAATCGCCTGAGATGTGGTGTCATTACAGCCAAGGCTATTTTGAGCCACCAAACTTACTTGGTAATTGCCAGCTTCTGTAAACGTGATTGTCTCAGAATCAGCCTCGAAACTTTGGACGACTCCATCCAAAAGCCATTGATATGAAACTCCTCCCGTGGATGTATTTGTGAATGAAAGTTGATCATTTGGAACACCGTAGGTTCTCGAACTTGAAAACGATGACTCTGGAGCCGTGTTGATCTCAATAACTTGTGTTCCAGAAGTAATACACCCTGCAGAAGTTTCCAGCTCCAGAGCCAATTCATAGGAAGCATCATCCAGATTTTCCAAAAACAATTGTGACCCATTACCCACACTTTGTCCATCCAGCAACCATCTCCTTGAGATTACAGGATCCTCTGTCTCACTTGACTCATCTATCGCTCGAATGAGTTCGTTATTACACTCACCATTTACAGAAAAAGTAACAGCGGGTAATCCAATGATTTCAACATTTTTTGTGATCACTTCTGAGCAGAAATTTTGACCAGTGACTTCCAGTGAAACTTCGTATGTTCCCGGATCGCTAAAAACGTGACTGATATCTTGTGTTCCATAGTTCACACCATCAACCGACCATAACCAGGAAACAATAGGGTTCCCAGTCGATACTGTATTATCCATGAAAACACTTTCCTCACCTTGACAGCCTATTGAACTTGTGAAATCGGGCATGGGAGCTGCCAGAATCTCAATATCTTCTATATAGCTTGATTCACAGCCATTTGAGCCAAGAACATCAAGTCTTATTTCTTTAATCCCTGTTGATATGAAAGTAATGGTAGGATTTTGAAGACTGGATACCTGTTCTCCATCTACGAACCAATTCCATGATACTACGTTCGCATTATTTACAGTTGTAAGATCGGTAAATTGAATTCCATCTGAAGAAGTACAGGGGATATCAAAGTCAAAGTTGATTAGCGGGCTATCAGAAACAGCAACCTCTATAACTTCAGTATCTTCACAGCCTTCTGCGTCTATCGCAGTAAGTGTCACAAAGTAATTCCCTGCATCGGTATATACATGACTCGGACTTTCTGCTGAGGACATGAATCCATCTCCAAAATCCCAGGAATATGATGTAGCAGCACTACTGTTATTCGTAAACTGCATGCTTTCACCTTGGCAAACAAATGTAGATGAAAAAGCGGCTGAAGGACCTGGGGTGATCATTAATGTTTGTTCTTCTATTTCTGAACACCCAGGAATGCTGGAAGTAAGACGTACTGTCTTCTGACCTTCCGTCTCAAAGGCATACACTGCGTCTTCGGTGTTAGCGGTAGCCACTACGGTTCCGGAGGGCTCGTCTATAAATTCCCATAAATACTCGAGTGGGCCTAGGTATCCAATATCATTGGTGGTGTTTGTGAATGTAAAGTCAGTATTAATACAAGTTCTTGGTGAAGTGTACGAGTATGAGGGTGCCGGAGGTGGGTCATAAATGGTGATTTCTTGCTCGAAGAAGTTGTCACACGTTCCATCGGATACATCAAGACGGACTATATAGGTGCCTGCCCCTAGTGCAGAATAATCAAACGATTGATCTGCTCCTGTCATATCTGTTACATCAACTACATCATCTCCGTTGAAGTCCCATTCGTAAGAGGTAAGACTAGGGTTAGACGGGGTGAAGGTGTTAGAGTTGGACAAGCAGCGAGAAGCGTCGACACTGAAGGTTATGGATGGAGCAATATCTCCTGTAACAGATATACCCTTTGAAAAGTATCCAGAGTTGCCATCATCATCTATGAAAAAGGTTGAGATATTGTAGACCCCCTCGGCTGAGTACCGAATATCAGAAGGTGTCATTTCATTAGATGTTTTGATGGAAGCACCGCAATCATCTGTAAAAGAGAATTGGATTAGTTGCTGATTATCAAGGTTGAAGTTGAAGCCAACCCATTTTGAACTGTCACTAACAATATCCAATGCTGAGTTTTGGTTATTGGTGAAGACAGCATCGGTAATTTCTTGATCTGTGAAAGTGAGATCAGAAATTGACGAGCCAAAATCAATTCTATAAAAGTCTCCCAAAGCACCTTGAATGAAAGCGTAGAACTTGGCATTTTCATTGATTAATGAAATATTGGCTGGAAACCTTGTGGTAACGGTGGTTGTAATTAACCCAATCGTTGGAGTATTACTTAAAGATGTACCAAAATCTATACTATATATCTGATCGTTTAGATATGAGGTTACCAAGCCAATCCACGAGTCACAGTCTTTGATCAAATCCAAACCTCGAAGTGTGTTGCTCCCTGTGACATTGAAGACATCTACTGTAGGGATATTGGACATGGCATTGCCAAATGAAAGTCTTATGATGTCCTGACCATCAGTGATCAACGCAAAATAATTGCCTCCATCTTCTTTTATTACAACGCTAGTAGGTTGACTGAAAGTCGAAGAAAAACTCCCTAAATCTACAAGCTCAGGGTTTTGGTCTATTCCTGAGTTAAAATCTAGTCTTATTATTGTTCCCTCATTGAAATTTGGCACAATACTGTACCATTTATCTGTACGAATCATATCTAAATCAAATGGCCTATTGAGAGTAGAAAATGTACCCAAGTCATTGTAGGTTGTGGTCGGATTTAAAATATCAGAACCCAGATCAATTCTTTGGAGGTTACTTGCGGTTTGACTCACTGTAAATGCATACCACAAATTATCCTCCTCAATCACTTTTACAGTACGATTTCGAACAAAAGCACTATTTGTAGATATGGACGCTGAGGTGAATCCATTTTCTATATCTCCAGCACAAAAATCCCAGCTGTATAAGGTACCAACGGATATATTGCTGATTTCAAGGAGTTCTTCTTGACAAAAAGTGGGGTTTAAGTCATATGAAAAAGTAATCGGACACTGCCCAAAAGCAGTTACCGACATTAAACTCAAAATTAACCCTATTGCACCTTTCATATGTATGTAATAACGAAACTAGACCTATTTCACTCAAGTATGCTATTCGTTTTCGTTAATCACATCTTAATTGTCGATTGATATACGTCATATAGACTAATGCTAGCTTTTTTGACTGAAAATTGCTCGATACATCTTTTATATGCGTTGTTACCCAATTTTTCTCGTAAAATATGATCATCATATAATAATTTCATTGATCTTGACATCTCGTAAACATCTCTATTTTCAACCAGCCACCCGGTTTCACCATGCATAATTATTTCTGAAGGACCTCCGCATTTTGTTGCTATAACAGGCTTTTTACATAGTCCTGCTTCGATACAGATCATTGAAAATGATTCAGACTCAGAGAACATCAATACAATGTGACTGCTTTTTATTTTATCATTTAGGTTATAGGCGAAATCATTGAATATGACTCTATCCTCCAAGGCCATTTCTTTCACCTTTTCAATAAGTAGTTTTTTATATAGTTTATTCGACTTTCTGCCCAAATCACCTCCAATAAACTCAAGCAAGCTATTAGGGATATCATTTAAGATTGTTGAGAACGCTTTAATGGCATATAAATGCCCCTTTCCGGGGATATAGTTTGCGGGATAAAAAAACTTTACTACATCGTCCACCACTGTACCTGCACCTAATTCTGGGACATGCGCTCCATCGTAAATAACAATCTTAGACTCTGAGTTAGAAAAGTGGTTTGATACAGCATTAGATACAAGGATTAGCCGATCCGCGAATCGGCTGATCAGTTTCCTCCAGACTGAATATAAAATCGAAACGTAAGAATCAGGGAGTAATCTCACATGATATATAAGCTTTATTTTAGGATTTAGCACTTTTACCAGTATACCAACCATATTGTATAAGTCATTCACATGAAGTATCTCAATTTCATTTCGTCTCATTAGTCGGAGTACTCTGATCGAATTGAGCAAAAGCATTGGAAGATATATAAGTAGTTTCCAATTCTTTTGAATTTCAGTAAACCGAATATTGATTGCTTTATGACCGTGCTTTTCAATAAACTCAAAATTGCTCTTTGAAGGAGTCGCTATGATGAAATTGACTTTTTTCAAGTCGCTAGTCACATTCAAAATTGACTTTAAAGCACCTGTCACTTTGTTGGAGTTGTCTAAAATCAAAACATTCATAGTCAAATGACTTTTTGAATCCAGAAAGAGCCCGGTTTCGGTCCCATTTTTTGTCCCAGTACTGGGAATGCTGTCTTTACCTCTTCTTTATACTTCTCGCTGAGATGTGCCAATGATGCAACAATATGAAAAGCACTATTGTACGATAGAAATGATTCCAGTATGTATTGTTCATTCCACATTCTAAACTCCTTCACGAGCCAATTTTCGGGATACTCAAAGGGGCTAAAAATATCATGGAAATGAACATAAACACCTTTTTTAAGAGTTGGAAGAATGTGAAGAATTTCATATAGGACATCTCCACCAGGTCTAACAATGTGGGAAGAATCAATAAATAAAATATCATTTGCCTCCAGATTTTGAAAGAACTCAAGTTCAACCGTTTCCACGGGTTTCCTTATTACTTCAACATCTATTTGTGAAAGCCAAGGCATCTCATACGGTTCTATACAGCTAATACTACCATGGTGGTTATTTGCATCCTTATTTTTGTTGATCGCAGCTAGAGCTATCCTGGTAGAAAACCCGCTACCTACTTCTATTATTCTTTTTGGTTTGAGTAGCCTGATTAGTGAATAATATAATTCTCCGTCTCCGGGACCAAATGATTTATTATCATAATAATAGGTTAACTCCTTCTCCTCTTTATTGGGAAACTTTAAAAGTTCGTCCTGAAAGTTGAATTGCCTTATAAGACTCAGTTGTTCTTTTTCTCTAAAATCAATGGTATCCAGTTTTCTTGGTTCCTGAGAAAACTTGAAGTTTGAATAATCAAATTTTGGTTCATAGTAATGGTTCACTATTGGGAACACACCCAATTTTAACAAGGCTTTTTTTGTAAGCCAAAAGTTTTTAAGGCCCAAAAATTTAACTATTCTGAGCCATACTGAAGTGATAATTACCAAAGGTATGAGGACTATCTCAAAAATTTGAAAGGCAGGTCTAATCTTAACAAGCAATAATTTGATTTTAGACATGAATAGATTCGATTAGACTAAACCATTTTTTCTTAATTGCCTCCTTGGATATTTTATCTTTAAGCGGTTCTTCCCACTTAAGATCGACTGTTTTGGATGGAAGGCTAAGTAGGGAAGTGATTTCTTTCGCCCATTCCCAGTAAATGGAATCAGAAGTTGGGACAGGTAGCAATGAGCCGTATAGACTCTTTTCTTTTGGCAATATCTCATTGGGACCTGTGGGACAATCTGAAGATACTACCCTGGTTTTGCAGATTAATGCTTCACAAAGGGCCATAGGGAAACCCTCCCATTTTGAAGGAAACAAAAAAAGATCTGAATTGGCAATAAATGAATAAGGATTATCAACATTTCCAAAAATGAATACATCTGCATCTGAGTAATCACCTGTACTCGCTAGCTTCAAACCTAACTCACTACACAGCTTTTCAATCTCGCTTCTTAGATGTCCATCGCCTAAGAGAACAAGTGCTATGTTATCATGAGTAGATCTAAGAATTTTAAAAATATAAATCAATCCTACGTGATTTTTTTGGAGATGAAATCTACCAGCATGTATGAGAACTTTCTTTCTTTCTTTAACAGTTTTAAACCAATCTGGTAGAACCGCTTTTGATTTAGCTTGAATTTCATCAAAATCAAAAAAGTTAGGAATGGGTAATATCTTTTTTCTCTCAATTCCGAATTCGGCGATCAACTCATCCATAATCCCCTTACTCACAGTAACTATTCGAGATGAATAATTATAAAGTATTTTCATAAGCAATTTATTGGCAATCCTGAATTTGGTATCAGGATCTCCATCATGCAGTTTGGTTCCGTGAACGACGAGTATATTTTTGGAATATCCTGAGAGCATATTCACGTAGTTTGCTCCTTCCATATGGCTTATACAAATGGACGCATTGTATTTCTTCTTCAATCTTCTAAGCCGAACAATTCTCAGATGAAAATTCCGAAGCTTTGAGAGTACATTAGTTCCTTCATCTACTTCCAGAAATAAAGTCTGTGTATTGTCGAATTGGTTCTGACCTGTTTTGGATGTAAAAGCCACACTGACAATGTCGTATTTTTCTGATAATACTCGATTAAGATTTGAAAAGACTCTTTGCGCCCCTCCTGTTCCTAGGTTAGGAATTATGCATAATATGGTTTTCATATTCCAATGAACAATTTAATTATTGCAATGGCTCTTTTCTTGAAAAGCAGACTCGGATTCTTGTTAATTGTTAAAAGAAAATATTTTCTAGCCTTTTTCTTTAAACCATTTTTTAGAAAAATCATTGCAGTGCTGAGGTATAATTCTATGAGAATATTGTCAATGATTTTTTTCTCCAATCTTAAAAATTCTGAGTCACGAAATAGGTATTCAACAACTATAAGAACACTTTTTTCGACCTTATATGGATCTAAGGCATTCAAACTCCTCTTTTTATGCTCACGAACTATTGAAGTAATTTCCCTTGAAAATTTGAATTTATACCTTAAAGCGAGTCTAATCCACAGATACCAATCCTCTGCAAATACTGCTTCTCTACGAGGTATAAATTGATATTTTTTAAGAATTTCACTTTTAACAAAAAGTGAATTATGAGGTAGAAAACTTTTCTTAAGAATCTTTGACTTCATATCCTCGGACCAGTCGTTCTGAGTGAATAGAAGTTTGTCATCATAGGTTCTGTACTCCGTACCTAGAATTATAATGGGTGGAAAATCTGCTGATATCAGTTTATAGGATGTTGAAAGATGCTGTGGCAGGTGGAAATCATCTGAATCAAGAAATCCAATATAATCACCAGAAGCATGTGATATCCCGAAATTTCTTGCGATTGAGCGCTCTTCATTTTCCTTCCAGAAATATTTGATTCGATCATCATTAAATGCATTTACAACCTCCTCAGAGTTGTCGGCACCTCCATCGTCCACCACTATGACTTCAAAATTTGAATAATCTTGATCCATCAAAGACTGAAGTGCTTCCTTCAACAATTCTGCCCTGTTATATGTGGGAATTATTATGGTAAACTTGATATTCATTTTAGTTAAGTTGCTCCCAAAACTCAGAAATATCATTCTTCACCTTTCCTCTAAAGGAATCTTTGTACGAGCTTGATTCGAGTTGATAAGAATCATAATTCGCTTCAATTTTCTTAACTGCTGACGAAATCTTTCTTGGCTCCAATGGTAAATCCACCGCTATATTTGATTTCGGTATTTGATTCATCAATTGATTCAATTTTTGGCTTACAGCTAAAATGATGGTAGGAATACCTAAGCATGTTGCGAGTACACAACCATGATACCTCATGCTCATAATTATGTCCATTCTAGAAAAAACATCAAAAAAGCTCTCCTGCTCATAATTATTGGGGTTCCATTGTACTATGTCGAACTCATGAAGTAAGGGTACAAGTGAGTTATCATTATGACTATCAAAAAGGAAAAAAGTCAATTTGTAACCGTTTCTTTCAAGTTCCTTAGCTGAAGTAATAACATTGAATAGCAACACTTCGCTATCATGGTGCCATTTTAGTGCTACAATGCCAATTTCCTTTACGGAGCTAGAGTTGGGGTTTTTCCTTGTCAATTCCTGAGAAGCAAATACCAGATCCAGTGTTGATTTTAAATAAATCTTCTGATTCTTAACATACGATGAACTTATGCTATCTCTTATCAAAAGAGAATCATAAGAGTTCACATCTATGTGATGTCTAAGATATTTTTTTGAGGAAAAATCGTAGGGACCAATGCTAATTCCTAAGCCAACTTTTTTTCCGTTTATCCTAGGCTTACGTCCTAAAATTGATCGAAGAAAAGTTTCCACTTTCAGCAGCAATTGAATAGAAATCAAACTGCAGGAATGATTGAGCAGTTTTAAAAAAAAATTTGCACTCTGATGATCAAAATATATACCACCGCCACCATCCACAATTAAGTCATAGTTTTGGTTGTAGGACCAATCTATTAATTGATTTATTCCTGGTCGTAATTTAAGTAGATACCGATGATAATTGGGGTCATAATCAGAAGATGGGTTATTTATTGTATTGTTTGAGTAAACATCAATTGACGCGGATGGATATTTGTCCTTCAAAAAATCAAAAACAAACATAAAAAGAAGATCATCCCCTAGGTTGCCATAGCCATAGTATCCTTTTAAAAGAATTCGCATCAAGATTTTAATATTACAGTGTATAGTAGCTGATCTTCTGGGTTCAAATAGCAAGTGATCTTTCCCAAATGTTGATAATTCTTGGTAAAATTTTGCGAACTGCCTTTGCCGCTAATAATGAAATCTCCATCCTTACATGAAAAATTCCATTGATGAAGTCCATACCAGGATTCATTATCCGCTTCATTTTCTGCGTGAATTAATATCACGGCATGACTGGTTAGCTTTATCATATTAAGAATGATTTTAACAGGATCGTATGAGTGATCTATACTATTCTTTGCAAGAACTATATCAAATGACGACTCTTCAAATAGTCTATCGAGCTCTTCACCTTGGCACTTCATAGTACGTACTAAAGGTCTGATATCATATTTATCCAGAATAGCATCATAGTGTTCCGCTAATGGGTCAGTTGCAATAATATCAACCCTTTCTCCATTGAAAACTTTCCCCAAGAAAGTCATTGGTCCGGCTCCTACATCTAATATTCTAAGTCTCTTTTTAGTTGGAAAATATCTCGAAATACTCGGTTGAATTTCAAGAAAAGGATCAAATTTCAAGTTGTATTTATCGCCCCACTTTTCACCTTTTGTTTTATAATAGTCATCCCAAAAGACAATTTCAGATCCAACCGACAATTCCCATCTCCAACGTATTGGAATGGGGAATCTGAGTCCTAACATCCTTTCTAACTTAAAAAAGAATCTATGCATTTTTTACATTTTTTTCAATGTGTAATAAATAAACACCGCCACTGAAACTTGCAACAGTGACCCAATAATCGAAAATTTTTGAACAAAATCAATCTCATCAATTCCAACGGCATATAACAATCCAAAAAATAATACAATAAGCATTAAAAAATTTGTTATCATGAGACTTCTTTCTATTCTAAACACCCGAAATACAGACAGAAATGGATAGACTATAAATTGAATCAAAAAATATGGGGAGAGTACCTCTGCAAACACACCAGAAACGGCCCATTTTTCTCCTAGTAAAATAACATATATCTCCTCACCAAAGAAGAAGAGTAAGCCAAAGGGAAGAACCCCAACTAACACCAGAATTAAAAAAATTTTTCTCGAAAAGAATATGAGTGAATGGCCCTCTTCATAAAGTGCAAGTAATTTCCTGAAAAGTACCTGACTAAAGCTATATCCCACTACCATAAGTGGAAGATTTAGTATACTCACTGAAAACGAAAAATAACCTACAGTTTCTTCATGATAATTAGCGGCTATAAAGTACAAAGGAAGCTGTACTACCATAATATTTAGCCAGTTAGCAGGCATGAAATACAATGGATAACTTTTATATTCCTTAAAAGTCCTAGCTATCTCACTTTTTTTTATACTCAAAAACGAGAAGGCTATACTAGATGACACTTGCTTACTCGATATCAAATGCATTATTTGTGTTAGTCGCAATACTATTTCTCCAAATGCAAGACCTAGAAAGGTTGGTGATAACAATATTGCATAGAGTAGCACAGTTGATTTGCCAACAATTATGGAAGAGATTTTAGCCATTGCATCTCTTTTAAAGGCACCGAGCCTAACACATAAAGATTGAGCAACATTTGTAACATGAAGTATCAGTACCATTATTGGAATGAGATACCAGTAGTCTTGCAATCCGGTAGCGTTGAAAAATGCAAGTATTGATTCTTTGCCCGCAAATAATACAGTGTAAAAAATTATTGTGAATAAAATCAGTAATAAAAAAATAGTCTTGAGCAACCATGATAGTTCTCTAGTAGATTTAGGCATGAGAATCGCCCCACTAAAACCTAGTGATGCAAAAAGGCTCAGGTTTATTGAGAAAGAAGTTAATAGTGCGAAAATCCCATATTCTGAAGGAAGGTAAATACGTGAGATTATTGGTGTAAATAAAAAACCAATCAAGTAGGATATGGTTCCTCCACCAATAGATATCCCTAGTTCATTAGCGAATGAGCCTTTGGATTGAATTTTCTTAAAAAAGTTATGAAAACTCATTGCTTAGTTAAGATTCCGATCTTTAACAGCCAATATTACAAGGTTTGAATAGAAGGATTTGTTTTTGGGGAACAATGGGGTCAATATTTTCGCCAGGATGTTCAGAGGCAATACAAATATGAATGTTTTAAGAGCAGTTAATAGCTTATTTCTTGATTTTATACTCATAATTAGGTACCACACAAATAACTGGATAACTGCTTCTAAATAGTGATTCGAGGACTCAATCACCTCTACTCTAAAGCCACTCTTTTCCAGAAGACTTTTAATTCCGAACTTAGTAAAACGTGTGAAATCGTATGGAACTTCATGTTCATGGATAGCAAAAGGAACAGTAATTAATAGCTTCCCCTCATTCTTAAGCACTCTGTTAATTTCATTAACAATTACCTCAATATTCGGCACATGTTCAAATACCTCACTGCTAAAAACTGAATCAAAAGATTCATCAGCGAATGGCAGTCTGCTTCCATCATAAAACTTATCTACTTTCGAGGATTGATGATCATGACCACTAGAGGCTATATCTACACCTATGTATTTCTCAGTTCGAAAAATTCGTTCATAAGGCTTAGCTCCACACCCAAAATCAAGTGTAACTCCTCTTATATTACTAGCATACTTGGTGATTGATTTAATTAACGCCCTACGAGACAAGTAAGAAGAAAAGAAGAAAACATACCACCAAGGAGGATCAAACTCATTAGAAACCTTATATCTCATATTGCCAATTATATTTAAATCAATAACACAACTTAAGCTCCGCAATCATCAATTTCTTTATTCTTTTTTGAAACGGTAACATAAATTAAAAACAACGAAAGCATCGGAATCTTATATCTCATAAGTGTCCCAAAATTATAAGTGCTTACGCCTACTGCAAAGGCAAATAGAATTGTAAAGGTCAAGCAAAATATTAAAAAAGGATCTTGTAGACTTTTTCTTATTGCGTTTCGGACTAAAAACCTAATTGTAAGAATCAGGAACAAAAAGCTCTCAAGCGCCATGAGGAACATCAACGGATTATTTACCTCCCAAAAAAAAGGTCTGTAGAGAGATACAAAAACGGCTTTTGGCATTAGTCTAATCATACTCTCAACCGTCCCATCCTGTTCTCCTAGCGAATATCCTGATCCAGCATTCTTTCCCGTGTAGTACCTGATATCATATGCTGTTATCCACGCTCTTTTCGCAATATTATCCAGCGAATAATAACTACTTTCTTTTGTTAAGAATTCTATAGATAAATAGCTAAAAACAACAAAGATTATAAGTATAACAGGAGCTACTAACGCTTTAAAGACAGGCCACCTAATTTTTCTAACCTGTACCAGGTAAATCCACATAGCAATAGGTGGAATAGAACAATAAAATATATAAGGTTTAACGTTTAGAAGGAGTAGGGATGAAAACACTAGGATTAACAGATATTTGATTTTAATCTTATTGGAGTCTGCTATACCTATCAAAGAGTAAATAATCCAAAAAAAAGAGCCCAATGATAACGAGTCTTTCAGCAAACCTGATCCCCAAAATACCATTGATGGGATGAAAAGTATAATTAAGGCTAGTTTAAAAGACTGCCCTGAATATCTACTGCTTACCCTGCTATATAATAGCCATGAACCAGACCAAGAATAAAATGCAAAAAAAATTCCGGTAGCCGAGTAGGTGCCGAATGTCAGAATATCAAATATTCCAGCAATTCTTATTACGAAATAAGAATCAGGATCAGTTAAAAACCAAATATGTTGCGCGTATTCAAAATTTTCCGGAGTATAGTGATTAGGACCAAAAATCATTCTAATCGCAACTAAAGGATCAGATAAGAATGCATTCCAAATCCATTGACTACCATGTTCCCAATAGTTAAATGTATCTCCACCACTATAGTAAAATTGATAAACCAGACCTAAGGATATAGCTCCCCCAAATCTTACAAATAATGCAGGTAAAAAATACTTTCTTGTTTCATGATTTGTTACGTGGGGACGAACGAAAATAGCAATGGCAGTGAAGACACCAATATAAAAAGGGGTAACTATTAGATCCTTGAGTTCCAAAAGCTATATATCATTATCGGTTGGTAGTTCTTCAAGTTCCTCATGCAACTTATCTCCCGGCCTTAAGCCCACTATTTCTATTTGACACTCTGGAGCTATCTTCTTTGCCAGATCCAATACATTAAAAGAATCCATTTGAGGAACTAAGGGACCAGTATCCACTGACAGTAATACACTTAAAATAAATTTAGCGGCCTCCTTTTGTGAAATACAAAAACGAGTGGCCTCTGGATGAGTGACTTTTAAAACCCCCGTCTTTCTTTGTTTCTTGAAGGACTCAAAAACGGAACCTCGTGCATCAACAATATTACCCATTCGAACAATCCCAAAAGAAGTTGATTGTTTATTAGCTTTCTCAAAAAGCTTTTCTGCTTCCAGCTTGGACCTGCCATATGTTCCTATTGGATTAATTGCTTTATCTGTTGAAATCAAAATCGCTCGACTAACACCATTCGTTGTACATGCTTCAATTACATTTCTTGTTCCTTCAACATTGGTCTTCCAACATTCCCCAGGATTCTTTTCTGCCATCACAACATGTTTAATTGCCGCCGCATGAATTACATAATCAATAGTATCCAAAATCTCTTTGAGCCTATGAATATCTCTGACGTCTCCTAAATTATAGCCTATGGAAACCTCACCTATCTCAGGATACTCCTCCATCATTTCCAGCTGCTTGAGCTCATCACGAGAATAGATAATGACTTTAGAAACATCATTGTAATTCGCAATGATTTCTTTCAAACATGCTCTTCCTAACGTGCCTGTTCCTCCAATAATCGCAACTGATTTACCCTTTAATTGAGACATTTTAACGATAATACTTCCTCTCTACTTAGCAAATAAAGAAATACATACTAACATAGCAGCTTTATTTCGATTAATTAACGAATGTGTGGTATAACTGGCTTTAAAAAATTTTCTAACAGTGATTCCCTAAACGAATCTCTCAAGCAAGCTACCCAAGCATTAAGTTTTCGGGGACCGGATAATCAAGCTACGTTCTTTCATGGCTCTTCAGGGTTAGGCCACACAAGACTGTCCATCATAGACACCTCTAACAAGGCCAATCAACCTATGACCGACAAAACTGGCCGATATACACTTGTTTTTAACGGAGAAATCTATAATTATAGGGAACTTTCAAAGCATTTAGCAGTCGACTTAGTTTCTACTTCCGATACAGAAGTCTTGCTTTATCTTTTAATCAACGAGGGTGAAGAATGTCTACCAAAATTGAATGGTTTCTTCGCTTTTGCGCTGTATGACGCCAAAAAAGAAACTGTGCTTCTCGCTAGAGATAGAATGGGTATTAAGCCACTACATTATTATCAAAATGATGATTTTTTCGCATTCGCTTCGGAAATGAAGGCCCTTCTCCATTTTCCTGTCCTCAGGAAATTGAACCAAAGTGCTCTTCAAACATATATGCGGCTTACTTATCTACCTCAGACCCAAAGCATGATAGAAGGTGTACAAAAACTTTTACCAGGGCATTGTCTCAAAATTTCAGAAACAGGACTGGAAGAAACAGCTTTTTGGACACTTGAAAAAAGGCATGGATTTAAAGGCGACTACAATAGTGCAAAACAACAAACAGTATCACTCCTGGAACAATCTGTTGAAAGAAGGATGGTGGCTGATGTACCATTAGGTTCTTTCCTGAGTGGTGGGACTGATTCTTCAGCTGTTGTTTCCATGGCTACCAGATTCAACCCCAATATTCATACGTTTTCTATTGGCTATCGAGATCATGCTTTCTTCGATGAAACTAATTATGCTGAGCTTGTAGCGAATAAATTCAAAACCAACCACACAACCTTTTCGCTTACGAACGATGATTTATTGAATAGCCTGCGAGAAGTGATCGACTACATCGATGAGCCATTTGCAGATTCATCTGCCATTCCAACATATATTTTATCCAATCATGTGAGCAAGAAGATTAAGGTAGCACTTTCTGGAGATGGCGCAGATGAGCTTTTCGGAGGCTATTACAAACACCTGGCTTTCTCCAAGTCTATGAATGTTGGGGTAGTGAATTCAACTTTAAGAGCTCTAGGTGGAGTACTAAAACATTTACCTCAATCCAGATCAACCATTTTGGGGAATCAGATTAGAAGGCTTTCAAAATATAGAGAATTGCTCAATCTGAATCCTTTTGAAAGATATTTACATCTAGCTTCTTTCAATGCTAATCCA
The DNA here is from genome assembly GCA_965267215.1 of Ekhidna sp. Taxonomy (GTDB): domain Bacteria; phylum Bacteroidota; class Bacteroidia; order Cytophagales; family Cyclobacteriaceae; genus Ekhidna. The sequence goes on along the minus strand of OZ253940.1, from coordinate 4,681,223 downwards.
AAGAAATTTCTAGTAAATCAAGAAAACATCGACTGGAGTAATCACCTCGATTTTAAAGGAGTAGATTTTGATTTAAATGATTTCTTAGATCAGGATTTAAAACTTGTATTACCAGGAGATATGTTAACCAAGGTAGACTTGATGTCCATGTCAAATAGCCTTGAAGTAAGAGTCCCTTTTCTTGACAAAGACTTGGTAGCATTTGCACGATCTCTGCCCACTCACTTCAAAATATCTGGTAATAAAAGAAAAATGATATTGCAGGATGCTTTTGAGTATATCCTACCTAAAGAACTGCATCATCGCTCAAAAAAGGGGTTTGAAGTACCGCTATTGAGTTGGCTAAGAAATGAACTTAGCAATGAAATTAAACAAACGGTGTTTAATAAAGATTATCTAATTTCCCAAAACCTGTTTGATGCACACGCCATCTTGTCATTGAGAGATAGACTTCATTCAAATAACCCCGGAGACGTTCACGCCATTATTTGGGCTGTATACGTATTTCAAAAATGGTATGAGAAATGGCTGGATACTGGCGTTTCGCATTAGCCAATGGTTATTACATCGAATAAAAAAGACTGTTTCCTAAACTTATCCCTTTATTTGCAATCACTAATAAACAATTATGACCTATTCATTAGTAACAGGTGGAGCCGGGTTCATAGGAGCTCACGTTTCGAGAAGTTTAATCAATTCAGATAAGAATGTAATTGTACTCGATGATCTAAGCGGAGGATTTGAAGAAAATGTGCCTTCTGAGGCTGTTTTTATCAAAGGATCTATTTTGGATCATGATCTTCTAGAGAAAATCTTCAATAAATATGAGATCGATTACGTCTACCATCTAGCGGCCTACGCTGCAGAAGGCTTGAGTCATTTCATTAAAAGGTTTAATTACAATAACAACCTAACAGGCAGTGTAAACTTGATCAATGAAGCTATAAAGCATAAGGTAAAATGTTTTGTATTCACTTCATCAATAGCTACCTATGGAGCACTGCCTCCTCCTATGAGAGAAAGCATGACACCACAACCCGAAGATCCGTATGGGATTGCTAAACTAGCTGTAGAAATGGATCTGAAGGTTTCTCATGAAATGTTTGGTTTAGACTATGTTATCTTCAGGCCACATAACGTCTATGGTGAGTATCAAAATCTTGGTGACAGATACCGAAATGTGGTAGGGATTTTCATGAACCAATTGATGCAAGGAAATCCACTCACTGTATTTGGTGATGGAAGTCAAACACGGGCATTTACCTACGTAGGAGATATTGGTCATATCATTGCAGGTTGTGTAACCAAAAAAGAATGTTACGGAGAGGTTTTTAATATTGGAGCAGACAAAGAGTATTCAGTAAAGGATCTTGCCACGAAAGTTATGAAAGCAATGGATATCGACGGAGAACTGAGATTCCTGGAGGCTAGAAACGAAGTACTTCATGCTCACTCCGATCATTCCAAAATCAAAGCGATTTTTGGAGAATATAGTAAAACTCCACTTTCTGATGGGCTAAAGAAGATGGCAGATTGGGCTAAAGAAACCGGAATCAAAAAGAGCACTAAATTCGAAAACATAGAGATCACCGAAAAGCTGCCACCTGTTTGGCTAGAAAATTAATGCCTAAGATTTTATTCCTTACACTTCACCGAAAAGATCGATCACCAGGCCAAAGATTCCGACACGAGCAGTATTTAGCCTATCTTGAAGAGAACGGATACGAGATTGTTTATTCAAATATGCTCAATGCTTCACAGGATAAAATATTTTACGGTAATGGAAATGCTTTAAGAAAAATGCTGATAGGCCTCTCTTCTATCTGGACCAGACTAAAAGACGTTTTCCGGGCAAACGAGTTTGATTACATTTTCATCTATAGGGATGCTTTCTTCTTCGGAACATTCTTTGAGTGGATGTTCAAAAAAACAAAAGCTAAACTCATATTTGATTTTGATGATTCCATATGGTTACAGGATGAAAATCCTAATCAGTCATTATTTCAAAAGCTGAAGAATCCAACCAAAACAGGCAAAATCATTTCTTATTGTGATCTAACATTAGCAGGAAATGAGTACTTAGCAGAGTACGCTTCTTATCACACCAAGAATATTCAAATCATACCTACGACCATTGATCTTCAAGAATATAAAAGAATTGAGATGAAGAAAGATGATCGTGTTTGCATCGGATGGAGTGGGAGCTTTTCTACCATCAAACACTTCGAAAGCGCATTGCAGCCATTAAATAAGATAAAAGAGAAATATGGCAACAAGGTCTATTTCAAAGTTATCGGTGATGCCAATTACAAAAATGATAATCTTCACATTCAAGGATTGGGCTGGAAAAGCGAAACCGAAGTTGTTGATCTATGTGAGATGGATATTGGAATCATGCCGCTACCTGATGATGATTGGAGCAAAGGAAAATGTGGACTGAAAGGCCTGCAATACATGGCTCTGGAAATACCTACCATCATGTCTCCGGTAGGAGTCAATTCAGATATTATTAATGATGGAGAAAATGGATTTCTTGCATCAGACACAGATGAGTGGATTGAAAAGCTTTCAATGCTGATAGATGATGCTGATTTAAGAAAAAGAGTAGGTAAGGCAGGAAAAAAAACCGTGAAAAAAAATTATAGTGTAGAGGCCAACAAAGAAAAGTGGCTGAAAGCTTTTAGCTTTTGATCATAGCTTTCTCAATCGCTCTTTGGCCTCCTTATAACTGGAATGACTTCTTTTCGCTGCTTTTTTCACTTTTTTATAATAATCTTCAGCCAGCTCTTCGTTTCCTTCCTTTTCTGCAATTCTTCCTAAGTGTAGCAAAGAAAAAAAGTAGTATCCCATTTTAGTTGCTTCTGCTTCTTCTGCAAAAACAAGCCCTCTCTTGTAATACTTCTTCGCATCATCATATTTCCTTCTAATTTCATTTACATGACCTAGAAAAAAACAAGCGTACCTTCCACTATTGGATTCATAACCCACCTGAGAACTATCTACCCGACTTAATATTTCTTTTGAAACTCGAGAAAGCCTGGTGTATTGCCCAGATTGATATAATAACCTTGCATAATATCTGTGAAAGTAAGCGTTATTCGGAAACTGTTCATTGAGATATTTACCAACCTGGAGTGCCCCCTGGATATCATTTTCCTCCACAGCTAAAATTCTCATGAGATAGTACTGCGCTTCCGTCCTGGAATAGAAGGCATTTCTGGCAACTTCTTTTAGCTGATCAATTCCTTTTTCCTTGTCACCTTTAGGAAAGAACATCATTATAGGCCTCAAAAGGGGGTACTCCTCCCGTATCCATTCAGAGTAGTAGTTGAAAAGAGCATCTCCAAACAGTAATTCAGGACTGTACGTTTCATATCCCTCGCATTCTTTAAGATACTTCAGAGAACGGCCTCCTGCGGTGGCAGCTTTTCGGTACTCCCTACGCTCCGAATATAACCTCCCTTCAAATGCGTAAGCCGCTGCTAAAAAGAATGCGCCTTCAATTTCATTGTAGTTGTCCCTAACCCTTTCTGCCAGATATTTAGTAGTATCCATGTAGGCAAGGAACCTATCATCCCAGGTTTCATTATTATAATTCGGTACAATCCTCCACCAATAATTCAGCCCTTTCAGCAGGTACGGAAGTGGATGCCAGGGGTACTGTTTTTGAAGATAATTGAAATGGCTGTGTGCTTTTTCAAACTCAAAGTTGTACATCGCATTGATTGCTTCGGTAGACTCAATCTGAATGAAAGGATTTATCAATAAACTATACCTCGCACTATCATCACCATTTGAGTGTCCCAATTGCCGCTGAGCACATAGAGCAGTGGATAATAGGATTAAGCATATCTGCACAATATTTTTGACGCTCATCTTCATGTAATCACAAAGCTAAATGACAGATCGGTTTGGTAAATACAGAAAACAATTTCTTGATGAATGGTTTGCCTTTAACGCCTTCGGGATGTTTTTCATTATATGTATGGTGTATGTTGGTCTGCTATTTGTCAAACGTGTATTCATCATAGACACCATTGCGGCCTTTGAAGTTCTTAATGAACGGGGAGAAATATGGGTTTTTGACATTTTCTATGGACTTCAATATTTAACAGTACCTATTTTTTTAGCCTGGAAATGGATTTGGACAACTCTTGCACTCTGGATTGGTTGTTTCATGTTTGGCTATCGACTTCATTTCAATCAATTATGGAAAATGGTCATGCTTGCTGAAATTGTGTTTTTTGTACCTGAACTTTTGAAAGTAATTTGGTTCACTATATTCCAAACCGATCCCAACTATCATGATTACATGGCCTTCTATCCCATCTCGTTGATCAACCTCGTGGATTACACACAAATCGATCCAAAATGGCAGTATCCACTAAAATCGATCAACGTTTTTGAGTTTCTATATTGGCCCACCCTGATTTTCGGAATCTATTTTCTTAGCGGTAAGAAACTGAAAATATCATCTTATATAGTCCTATCCACTTATTCATTGTTCTTTCTAATTTGGTTACTCTTCTATTCTGCTGTTTATTGATAAAAGATGTTAAAATCTGAACCTTCTATTCAAAAATCGTATCGTTAGATACATAGATTTATATTTCAGAATATATCAACCCATTGCTTATTCTAAATCCTGGGTGGAAAACACTCAAATTCTTTGGGTTAATTGCTATTTTCGCCCTCACATAAAGCTATTATGGGATATCAAAAGATCAATATCATCACAGGCTGGTTGGCCTTTTTAGTTGCATTAATCACGTATTGCCTCACTGTAGAGCCTACGGCCAGTTTTTGGGATGCAGGAGAGTTTATCGCTTGCTCTTACAAGCTAATGGTACCGCACCCTCCTGGCGCACCTTTCTTCCTTTTGACAGGACGAATGTTCTCCCTACTAGCAGGAGGTGATGTTTCGCAAGTTGCCTATTGGGTCAATATGCTTAGTGTAGTCAGCAGTGCTTTTTTTGTGTTGTTCATCTTTTGGTCAATCACTCACCTGGCAAAAAGAGTTCTTAAAATCAAAAAAGGAGAGGAAACTACCTCTGACATCATCGTGCTTATGGGTACAGGATTGGTTGGAGCCCTGGCCTGTACTTTTTCGGACTCATTCTGGTTTTCTGCAGTAGAAGCCGAGGTTTATGGAATGTCAGCATTCTTTACATCGTTCGTTTTTTGGGCAATTCTGAAATGGGAAAATATGGAAGAAGAGCAAGACAGAGCAAGGTGGTTGATATTAATTGCCTACATGATGGGACTATCCATAGGAGTACACTTGCTCAACTTGGTCGCTATCCCTGTTTTAGGTCTAATTGTCTATTTCAAATATAATGATCAAGTCAGCAAAAAGGGGATTATCTACACACTAGCGATTTCTGCGGCTATTCTTTTGATCATTCTTGAAGGGATTATTCCAGGATTACCTTCCATAGCTGGTAAAATTGAAATCTTATTCGTGAACAGCTTCGGACTGCCATTTGGGTCTGGGGTCATTTTCTTTGGACTTTTAGTTATTGGTGGGCTTGTTTACGGGATTTATTGGTCCATTCAGAAAAATAAGTATGTGTTGAACACTTCTTTGCTGGCGCTTGCCTTCATTCTTATTGGCTATTCTTCGTATTCACTAGCGGTAATTAGAAGTAACTACAACCCACCGATTGATGAAAATAACCCTGAAGAGATCATTTCATTTGTATCGTATCTAAAACGTGAGCAATATGGAAGTCGTCCGCTTTTTAAAGGTCCATACTATACGGCAGATCTTATAGAAAATGAAAAAGGAGCTCCTGTCTATATGAGAGGAGAAGACGAGTATGTGATAAAAGATTATAAGGTAACTCAGGTATATGACCCTAAGCATACCACCATCCTTCCGAGAATGTACAGCTCAGATCCAAATCATATAAGAAAATACAGACAAGTAACAGGCTTGAGAGAAGGTGAGAAACCTAGCTGGGGAGATAACTTCTATTATCTGATTGTACACCAACTTGGGCATCAGTATTTCCGATATTTCATGTGGAATTTCTCTGGTAGAGAAAGTGATATTCAAGGAGCAGGTTGGATTGGACTTACAGGAGCCTTTGATAGCCTTCCAAAGGTTTTAGGAAATAATAATGGAAGAAATGTTTATTTCGGTCTGCCTCTTTTACTTGGTCTTTTTGGAATGTTTATTCAATACAAGAAAGATGTGAAGCTTTTCTCCGCAACTGCATTACTTTTCTTCATGACAGGTATAGCGATAGTACTTTACCTGAATACCCCTCCTATTGAGCCAAGAGAAAGGGATTACATCTATGCTGGTTCGTTCTATATATTCACAATCTGGATAGGTTTTGGAGTACTTGCACTTTATGACTTGCTCAAAAACATCTCAAAGCAAAAGAAGATTGCAGCTATACTGGCATCCGTTATTGGTTTAACGATACCTGTGTTGATGGCGAGTGAAAACTGGGATGATCATGATCGGTCAGACAGATATTTCTCAGTCGACGCTGCTAAAAATTACTTATCATCTATTGCTCCAAATGGAATCATTTTTACAGGTGGTGACAATGATACCTTCCCATTATGGTACGCTCAGGAAGTTGAAGGATTCCGAACAGATGTGAGAGTCATTGTGTTGAGCTATTACAACACCGATTGGTACATACAGCAATCGGCTCGTCCCGCATATGAATCTGAACCTTTCCCGTATGGGCTACCAATTGGACACTATCAACAAGGAGGTCTCAACGATTATTTACCCGTGTACGAGCGTGATGAATTAAAAGGGAATGCAATTAACGCACAGCTATTCCTGAAGTTTATTGAGGACGAGAATCCAGGACTTCAGATACCCACATCAATAAGTGCATATAATTCTGTACCCGCCAGAACACTGTTCCTGGATATAGATACCACAAAAGCCAAGTCCATTGTTCCGGAGGATATGCACGACGACATTGTGGATCGAATGATTCTCAGGATAAAAGGTCGAGCTCTTGAAAAGAAAGATTTGGCATTCCTTGATTTATTAATCAATACAAACTGGGATCGTCCGCTTTATCTAAACAACACATCTATTGCACAAATGAATATTGATTTGCGGCCTTATGTAGTTCAGGAAGGGATGGCTTATCGAATTGTGCCTGCGTTAAATGAAGACGCAAGATCGGGATATCGTGTCAATACGGATGTCATGTATGACAACATCATGAATAAGTTTAGCTGGACTAATCTGGACGATCCAAGTGTTTATTATACTCAAGATTACCTTGGTTTTGTGCTGAACTCACGATCTACTTTCAATACTCTGGCAGAGAACCTAATAGAAGAAGGAGATTATGCCCGTGCTGCAGAAGTTTTAAAAAGGTGTCTTGAGGTAATGCCTGATGAGTCTGTTTCATTCGATATTTTCAGTGTACAGCAAGTTGAGCTGCTCCTTAAAGTAGGAGAAAACGAGCTGGCGGATCATGTTTCTGAAAAAGCATCTTCTTATGCCATCCAATGGCTGGATTACTATTTTGCGAATACTACGACGAACTCAGATGAATTACAAAGGCAACTGCTTGCACTCAATGAAATAGCACGTGCATATCGCTCCAGTGGAGAGAGGGAAAAAGCTGCTAGATATGAGGAGTTATTCAATCAGTACTACGCGCAGCTACAGGCTAGAAATCAATAATTGAAGGAATAAAGATTAAAACAAAAAAAGCTCCAACAAGTGTTGGAGCTTTTTCATTGTTAATGTTTTTTATTTAGTTCTTTAAGAATTTAAAAGCTTTTTTAAATCGCTTTTCCTCATCCTTAACGATTAAAAAGTAATAGCCAGAGGCAAGATTTTTAACAGGAATTTTGTATTTGCCAATCCCAACTTCTTCCGGTTTTATTTGAAGTTTATTTCCGATCATGGAGTTTAACTCGAATTTTGCATTCTTGATTTCACCATCTACCTGAATCATTAAAAATTCAACCGCAGGGTTAGGATAAATGCTGATTTGCGCATCCTGGGATAAGTTAGATCTTTCCCCTTGAGCGAGGGAAACTCCACTTAAAGCGAAGGCTAACGTTAGTATAATCAGTTTATTGCGCATAGTATTAGATACAAATTACGCATTTTTTTTCATTTTGTTCCTAATGGTCTGAAAATAATAATCGTTAATTAACGTTAACTGATGCATTTTGCATTGCACTTTTCTTATAAAAAATTGATTTAAACCAATTCCAGGGCATTTTCAGAATTAATCGACTTTTTACCAGCTTTCATCTAAAGATCAGATTCAGTAAAAATGCCCACGCTTTGAGGAAGGTGATTTATAATGTCTGATGCTAATATCCACGGGCTTGCTGATTGCTCCACAACCATGTCACCAGCTATTCCATGAAGGAATACTCCAAGCCTAAGTGCGTTAAAAGGTTCTAAACCCTGGGCTAAAAAAGATCCTATCACACCTGTGAGTACATCTCCGCTTCCTGCGGTAGCCATAGAAGGATTACCAGAAGTATTGAAATAAACTCCCCCTTTTGAATTACATATAGCTGAATATGCCCCTTTCAATACAACATTGAGTTTATACTCTTTGCACAAGGATCTTAGCTTTTCAAGTTTCTCGAAATCATTCGCCCAACCTCCCACAAGTCGCTCGAACTCTCCTGGATGTGGTGTCAAAATAGTCTCCTTTGGTAACTTCCTCAATAATTGCTTCTTCTTTGCAAGAATATTAATTCCGTCAGCATCTAAAACTAAAGGCTGAGTTTGAACTTTTATCAACTCCTCAATGGCTGTGATGGTCTTGGATTTTGTCCCAATCCCTGGACCGATTGCTACCGTATCCTCGAACTTCGGTGTTCTATGAATTTCATTCTGTCCTCCTCCATCTATCACCATCGCTTCTGGAATTGAAATCTGGAGAATATCTATCCCGCACTTAGGAGAACATACGTTAACCAGACCAACTCCTGTTTTGAAAGCTGCTCTGGCACACAAGATTGCAGCGCCAATTTTTCCTTTACTACCGGCTACTATGATCAGTCTTCCTACCTGACTCTTATGTGAAAATTTAGACCTTTGAGGAAGTGATTTTTTTAGTTCAAGTGGTTCTGTTGTTAAATAGATACTCTTTTGCTTTTCTATAAAAGAAGCATCTAACCCAATATCCAAGATCCTCCAGTCTCCCACATAAGGAAATGATTCGGGTAAGAAAAAAGTAAGCTTTGGAAGCTGGAATGTGAGGGTAAAATCTGGCTTGAAAATACTTGAATCATCTGATAGAGGGGAATCAGCCAACAATCCTGAAGCGATATCTATAGCCACTTTTCTGCAACTTTGATCATTCAAGTAGTCAATGAGTTGACTATGAACTCCCTCCAATGGTCTAGACAGACCTGAACCAAAGAGACCGTCAATAACAATATCCTCCTCATTAATAACCGGAAAATCTGATGCTGATTTAATTACTCCGTATAATCCAGATCGATCCAGGTTTGCTTTGAAGTCATCTGAACCATTGCGTGTCTCACCAACGATATAAAGCAGGACATTCCATTTTTTCTCTCTAAGCAAACGTCCAATGGCCAATCCATCACCGCCATTGTTACCTGTACCGCAGAAGATCTTAACCGGAACTTTACTTTCAAACACACTCAAAAAGTGATCAACAAAAGCTTTACTTGCCCTCTCCATCAAATCCAGAGATGAAATAGGCTCGTGTTTGATGGTGTAGGCATCTGCCTCCCTAATTTGCTTTGAGCTTAGTATCTTCATAAAGTGGCATTTGAGCTAGCGATCCACTTCTCCCATATTCAGATCCATGGATCCAAGAACGGCAAAAAGATCAGCTATCATGCTTCCTTTACTAATTTCTGCAATTACTGACAAATTAGAAAAACTTGGTGTGCGGGCCTTACATCGGAGTGGCTGGTCTGATCTCCCATCCGTTCTAAAAAAGAAGCCAAGTTCACCTTTAGGACTCTCGGACCTGACATAAAAATCTTGAGCCTTTGGTCTTATTTTCTTGGGCACCAGGGCTCTTGGATCAAAATCTCGTGTTCTTTTATGCTCTCCCAAGAGTTTTTCTACACACTGCTCAATGATTTTAATCGACTGCCAGCACTCTTGATATCTTACCCAATTACGATCCCAGCAGTCACCTACAGCTCCCATTTTGCCTTCACCGACCGGAACTTCGAAATCAATCTCTGGATAAACACTATATCCATCCACTTTACGCAAATCAAACCGCAGACCTGAGCCCCGAAGCATGGGTCCGGTTATCCCATAATTGATTGCCAAATCACGAGGTAAAACACCAACATTAGCCGTTCGCTCAATGAAAATTTTATTGTTTACAAGCAGATTTTCAGAGTCTTTAAGCTTGGGTTTAAGATAATCAACAAATTCCCTAGCCCGTTCTTCAAAGCCAATAGGGAGATCATAGAACACACCTCCCACCCATACGTAATTGTATAGCATTCTCGCCCCACTTGCCCATTCCAACATTCTGAGAATATGCTCTCGATCACGCATCAACCACAGAAACGGTGTAAAAGCACCAATGTCCATTCCATACGTTCCAATGGCAATAAAGTGTGCTGCCAGTCTGTTGAGTTCGGCTACCAAAACTCGAATATATTCTACTCTTTTAGATATATCTTTCTCAATACCCAGCATTCGTTCTACTCCCATTACAAATCCCCATTCGTTATTCATTGCTGCGGTATAATCCATTCGATCTGTGTAGGGGATCGTTTGATTAAAGGATAGAGCCTCTGCATGTTTTTCGAAACATCGATGTAGATACCCCATATGAGGTACCACATCAACCACAATCTCTCCATCGGTGATTACTTCAAGTCTCAAAACCCCATGAGTAGAAGGATGCTGTGGACCAAGGTTGATGATCATCTCCTCCGTCTTGAGGTCTGACTCTTTGTATTTGAGCGGTTCCGATTTTGTCAGGAAAGATTCTACCATGATTCAATATTTCACTTTAACATCATGATATTTTTCCTGCTCTACATAGTCTTTTCTCAAGGGATGCCCTTCCCAATCATTAGGTAAGAGAATGCGTCTTAAATCAGGGTGATTATTAAATTGGATACCAAGTAAATCAAAAGCTTCTCGTTCATGCCAATCGGCTGTTTTCCAAATAGGAGTAACTGAATCCACAATCGGATCAGCCCTTTCAAAAGAAACCTTAAGCGTCAAGTGTAGATCATATGGAATGCTGTAAAGGTTATAAATAACTTCGATCGTACCTATTTCTCCTCCATTGTCAATGCCAGTTAAACAAGAAAGAGAATCAAAGTAAGTCTTCTCATGCGATTGAAGAAACTGACCTACATCCACGATCGACTTAGGACTGATTAAAAGTGCTTTAGGACTAGACTCTAAATCCTCCCCAAGCACCGAATCCGGTAGTTCTTTTCCTAAAAGATTCTTGATTTCTTCAAACTGCATCCTTTTCCATCAATTTTTCCAGTGCTGTAGGTCGAAGTACTGATTCAGACCTTATTTTCTCTTGAAGTTTTAAGAAACCTCCTATCAGAGCCTCGGGTCTGGGAGGACACCCAGGAACATACACATCTACAGGGATGACACGATCCACTCCTTTGAGCACGTGATAACCATGTTCCCAATAAGGCCCGCCACAGTTTGCACATGAACCCATCGAGATTACATATCGTGGCTCTGCCATCTGTTCATAAAGTCGCTTTACCCGGTCAGCCATCTTAAATGTGACCGTACCTGATACGATCATTACATCTGCTTGTCTGGGGGAATTCCTTGGTATCACGCCAAAACGGTCAAGGTCGTAAGCCGATGAGGCTGTAGACATAAACTCTATCGCGCAGCATGCTAACCCAAAGCCTACTGGCCAGAGACTGCTGAGTCTTGCCCAGTTAAGCAAATCATCAAGTTTGGAAACGATGATTCCACCTTCACCTGTTTTCAGTCCTCCTATGATTACCTCTTCACTCATTTGTATTTTTTATAAGCTTCTTCAGGAATTTTGGATTTAAAGTCAGAAATATTCGGTTTTGGTCGGACCCACTCTAGCATTCCTTTGGCCCAGACATAAGCTAGTCCAATCGCTAAAATCCCAATAAAAATGAAGGTCTCCAGCATTGAAAATTTCGCCCAGAGGCCATCCGTTTCATTTAGAAGTTGTTCATCACCAAATACAGTTGCCCACGGAAATAGAAAAACCAACTCTGCTTCAAAAAGCAAGAAAATAAGTGCAATAACATAAAACCTGACGTTGAATTGAGCCCATGCCATCCCCACAGGCTCCTCTCCCGATTCATAGGTCGTTAATTTTTCAGAATTAGGTTTATCAGGTCTCAAAATCCTACCTACAAGTAGCGTAATAAGAATAAAAGCTATCCCTCCGATTATGAAAAGTAATATTGTGCCAAAGCCACTTATTTCAAACATGTGGGGAAATTACTAAATGGTGAAAGAAATAAACAGCAGACTAGAACTTAAGTGGGTCCAAATGTTTGAAATGACCATTCTGACGAATACGTTCCTGTGCATCGTGTGCTCGTTCCAGAGCAGGAATTAATTTTTCCAGATGAGAAATAGCAAATTGTAAGCGCTTATTTTCGTTTGTAATCTCCAATAATTTATACTCTTCCTCAGGCTTTAAACCAATTTTATGACCAATATCGTAAACCGATTCAACGGTGGAAATATCAGGTACATCCACCTCACCTAGCCATCCAAATAGTCTGGAGACGGATTCCTTGAACTCATATAATAGAGATGTGTTCAATTCCTCTTCTTCAACTTCTATGTAGTCAATTTTTCCTCCGGCATACTCATGATTTTCCCATGGATTCCAAAAATCCCAAACCCTAAATGGTTTTAAAGCTTGAGTTTTGATGTCCATCCTTCCGTCATCATATTTTTTGGTCACCTCAACAATTTCTACCTCTGTGCCAAGATCTATTTTGTTTAGCACATATGATGGAATGCCAAAACTAACTCCCTTGTCCAGGCAGTCATTTATCAAAGACTTGTAGCGTGGTTCGAAAATATGGAGATTAACTGCTTCCCCAGGAAACGCTACGATATTCAATGGAAAAAGTGCAATTTCTCTCATAATCTATGAGAACCTTAATTTGAGAAAATAGTTTGGTACTTTAGATAAGTAATGAAGATTGTTCGAATAAACAAAGGAAAAGTTGTCAACCTCCCTATTAGATTGGTTTCTGTATTGGTGATTTTTTTTATCATTTTTAAATTAATGGAAACATTATCAGAGCCTTTATCAATATTCATCGCAATAGTTTTTGCTTCAATTTTACCCGCTATTTGGTTCGCTTCCTATGTTATTATCATTGACGAGGAAACCAAGACTGTCTTTGATGGCATTTGGACCATGGGGAAGAGATTTGGAAAACCTCGGAAATATGATGCTATAGAAAAAATTTTCATCAACCGAGTGAAAACGAAGCAAACGATGTACAGTCTATCCAATAGACAAAATATCGTAGCTAATTATGAATTTAAGGCATATCTAAAATTAGATGACGGAGAGAAGTTTTTTCTAATCAGTCACCCTATCGAAGAACGAGTGGAAGAAAAGGTGACAAAAATCAGGCAGAAGCTTGGCATGGATTAAATCCAAATTGTTTTTCGATGGTTAGTTTTGCCACACCCAAAATTTAGAGATGGCAAAATTTCATACCCTTAGAGTAGCAGCAATTACTCGACCCACAGAAGAGTCAGTCGCAATTACTTTTGAGATTCCAGTCGAACTCAAAGAGGAATTTTATTTTACTCAAGGACAACACCTGACGCTGAAAAAAGAGATAGATGGTGAAGATACAAGGAGATCTTATTCCATCTGCTCTTGTCCCATTGATGAAAAACTAACCGTGGCAATAAAAAAGCTGGAAGGTGGCATATTTTCGACCTGGGCTAACGACAAATTGAAAGTTGGAGATGAAATAGAGGTGATGCCTCCACATGGAAAATTCTATGTCCCCCTAAATCCAGAGAATGATTGCTCATATGTAGCTTTTGCCAGTGGGAGTGGTATCACTCCTATCATGTCAATCATAGAAACCACACTCAGAACTGAGCCAGAGAGTGACTTTACTCTATTCTATGGAAATAGAAGAACGAGTACCATCATTTTTCAAGAAGAATTAGAAGCATTGAAAAATCGATATATGGGTCGATTCAGTCTCTACCATATTCTAAGTAAGGAACGACAGGAGTCAGACTTGTTTAATGGTAGAATCGAAGCTGAAAAAATCAAAAAATATGGGAAACTCTTTTTTGACCCTTCAAGTGTAGATCACTACTTCACTTGTGGCCCTGAAGAAATGATGCTTTCTGTAAAAGATTCATTGATTGAGATGGGAGTGCCAGAAGATAGGATTCACCTCGAATTATTTACTTCACCTGTGGGGAAACTTGGGGCTAAGTCAGTAGAAACCAAACATGAAAAAGCACATGCCGAAATAACAGTTGTGCTGGACGGAAACAGCATGACCTTCCCATATGATTCTGACAAGTCAATTCTTGATGTGGCGTTTGACAATGGAGCCGATCTCCCTTATGCATGCAAGGGAGGAGTATGCAGTACATGTGTTTGCAAAGTAGAGGAAGGTGAAGTTGAAATGGATGTTAATTATGCATTAGAACCTGACGAGCTGGAAAGAGGACTTGTTTTGAGTTGTCAGTCTTACCCAAAAACCGATAAAGTAAAATTGAACTTTGATGTTTGATACACCGAACAAAGGGTATTTCAAACGTGTTAAGTAACTTTGAAATAAAGCATTAAGAAGATGGATATAAAGAGTTTAGAAGACAGATTTAACGAGAAGATTGACAAAGACATCCGAATCGAGCCAAAAGATTGGATGCCTGAGAATTATAGAAAGACACTAATCCGTCAAATTTCTCAACATGCCCACTCAGAAATTGTTGGTATGCTTCCAGAAGCCAACTGGATTACAAGGGCACCAAGTTTACGTAGAAAAGCAGCTGCTTTAGCCAAAGTTCAGGACGAAGCTGGTCACGGACTATATCTTTATAGCGCATGTGAAACACTTGGTGTAGAAAGAGATCAATTGCTTCAAGACTTGCATTCTGGCAAGGCAAAATATTCTTCCATCTTCAATTATCCTACATTAACATGGGCAGATATGGGTGCCATCGGATGGTTAGTAGATGGTGCGGCCATAATGAATCAAGTACCTCTTTGCCGAGCTTCATACGGACCGTATGCACGTGCCATGGTGAGAGTATGTAAAGAAGAATCTTTTCACCAAAGACAAGGATTCGAAATTATGCTTACACTTTGTAAGGGATCTGAAGAACAAAAGAAAATGGCTCAAGATGCGCTTAACAGATGGTGGTGGCCTTCACTGATGATGTTTGGACCGACCGATGAAGCATCTACTCATACAGAGCAATCTATGCGATGGGGAATTAAACGGTTTACGAATGATGAGCTACGTCAAAAGTTTGTAGATGTAACTAAGCCGCAGGCCGATTTACTCGGAATTAGCATCCCGGATCCTGACCTGAAATGGAATGAAGAAAGAGGTCATTACGATTTTGGGGAGATTAACTGGGAAGAATTCTTCAACGTGATTAAAGGAAATGGACCATGCAACAAGCAGCGAGTAGATGCAAGAAGAAATGCGTATGATAATGGAACATGGGTGAGAGAAGCTGCAGCGGCTCATGCTGAGAAGAAAACTAAGGCCAAGCAGGCAGCGGCTTAAAAGAAATACATAACAACTCTAAAATACTAATCCGATGAAAAATTGGCCTCTATGGGAAATTTTCATTCGTAGCAAAGCAGGACTAAACCACAAACATGTGGGCAGCTTGCATGCTGCAGATGAAGGAATGGCAATTCAAAATGCACGCGATGTATATACTCGAAGGAATGAGGGTGTAAGTATCTGGGTAGTCAAGTCGGAGTATATCACAGCTTCAGATCCGGATGACTCTGATCCGTTGTATGAGCCAGCCAAAGACAAGGTATACCGTCATCCTACTTTTTACGATTTGCCAGATGAAGTAAAACATATGTGATTAGTCGGCAGCCAATCAGACGACAGTCAATAATCTTGACGGTTATCTGTGGACTGTTGACTTGAAAACTGTTGACTCGAAATGAAAGACCAAAACTTATATAATTACGTATTACAGCACGCAGACAACTGTCTCATCCTCGGTCAGCGACTTGCCGAATGGTGCGGACATGGGCCTATCCTAGAGCAAGATATAGCGATGACTAATATCAGTCTTGATTTGATAGGTCAGTGTAGAATGTGGTATCAGTATGCTGCCGAAATCCAGGGAGAAGGAAAATCTGAAGACGAGATTGTTGCTTTTAGAGATGCCTGGGATTACAGAAATGTTCTTTTAGTTGAGCAGCCTAATGGAGATTTTGCACAGACCATATTCAGGCAATTTCTGTATGATACTTTCAGTGTTCATTTCTATGAAATGCTCATGGATAGTAACGACGAACAACTCGCAGCTATAGCAGCTAAGTCCCACAAAGAAGCGCTCTATCATGTGAAATGGAGCGGTGATTGGGTAATAAGACTTGGTGACGGAACGGAAGAAAGCCATAATCGAATGAAAGAAGCGATCGATCAACTTTGGTCTTACTCGGGAGAATTGACCAAGCCCAACAAGACAGAGTCAAAGGCTCTAGAAGAAGGATTTGGTGTAGACCTTTCAATATTGAAGGAAAAGCGTGATGCTAAGATTCGAGAAGTGATGGTGGAGGCTACATTGGAAATCCCTGAAAGTACCTATACGCATGAAGGAGGAAAAGATGGCACGCACACAGAACACTTAGGATATATTCTCGCAGATCTTCAATTCTTACAAAGAGCGTACCCCGGATTGGAGTGGTAGAAGATATGTTAGCACTGATCTCTGAAAACTTTCAGCTGCACGCATCTCTGATTCCCGACTTGAGTGAAGGTATGACTGTCCATAAATCTGATCATCTTACTTATGTTGACAGTGGACTTTCAAGCGACACCTTCAATATTGCTTATATCCATGATCCATATCTAACAAAAATGGAGTTGGAAGAAGCACTAAATCATTACAAATCCAAACAGCATGATTATTGCATTTGGATCGACAAGGAAAGCCTCAGTACCGATATTCAAAATCTTTTTAAGGAGTTTAATGTCACCAAACAGGCCAATGAGATAGGCATGTGTCTTGATCTTGGCGAGTATGATATGAGGACTGACAATCGGCATACCCACATAAAATTTGTTGATAGCAAAGAGTTATTGGAAACCTTTGCCAGGGTAATAGCGGAAAATTGGTCTCCACCAGATCAAAATGTTCTGGCATACTACAACATCACATCAGAACACTATCTAGATCCAAAAAATCACATTCAACTTTTTGTTTATTACCATAATGGTAGACCAGCTTCATGTGTAGAGCTTTTTCCTTCAGATAATGAAACAATAGGATTCTACGGTTTTGCTACGCTAAAAGAATTCAGGGGCATGGGTATTGGAACCACTCTATTAACTTTTGCATTGAATATAGCAAAGGAATCCGGCTATAAATACACCGTCCTTCAGGGGACAGAAGACGGATTAAACATTTACAAAAAGTTAGGGTTCAAGAACCATACAACCTATTATGAATATGCATAATGGTACTCGATAGAAACTATATTCAAAACATTCTCGAAGAGGTCACCGACCCGGAAATTCCCGTGATCACAATTACCGATTTAGGAATCGTCAGAGATGTTCTAGTAACAGATGATTTTGTGGAGGTAATCATTACCCCTACCTATTCAGGGTGTCCCGCTATGTTGGAGATAGAGAAAAATATTCACAATGCTTTGAAGAAAGAAGGAATAGACAACTTCAAAATCACCACTGTTCTCTCTCCTGCCTGGACTACCGAATGGATGACCGAAAAAGGGAAACAAAAATTGAAGGAATATGGTATTGCTCCTCCTAATCCTACCAACCCTGAAGATATCGAATGTCCTCAGTGCGGATCAAAAAATACCCAGCTATTAAGTGAGTTTGGCTCTACAGCATGCAAGTCGTTATTTAAGTGCAATAACTGTCTGGAGCCGTTTGACTATTTCAAATGCCATTGACACTTTCCTTTTAAATAATTCCCCCTTTGAAAGGAGTTAGAGGGATGTAAGAATTCTTAAATTCGCTATTCAAACATTCAACCCATGTCAGAAACCCTACAAATAACTCAAAAAGACAAACTGAGCATCCTAACCTTCAATCGCCCTGACGTCTTCAATAGCTTCAATAAAGAACTTGCTCTAGCTGTTCAAAAAGCCTTGGAAGATTACGCAAAAGATGATTCTGTTCGAGCTATCATGCTTACTGCTAATGGGAAAGCCTTCTGCGCCGGACAAGATCTTCAGGAAGCAATAGCTGACAATGGATTAGAGATCGAGCAGATTGTTGATGAACATTACAATCCACTCATTCGACAGATAAGAAACATCGAAAAACCCGTGATCGCTGCTGTAAATGGCGTAGCGGCTGGTGCGGGTGCAAATATTGCGCTGGCATGCGATGTATGTGTGGCCACAGAGTCTGCTTCATTTATTCAGGCATTTAGCAAAATAGGGCTGGTTCCTGATAGTGGAGGAACATTTACTTTACCTCGCATTATTGGATTTGGAAAAGCTTCAGCACTCATGATGCTAGGGGATAAGGTTTCGGCTAGCGATGCAGAAAAGATGGGCATGATTTACAAAGTGTTTAGCGATGAGAGCTTTATAGAGGAGGCAGAAAAAGTCGCTCAGACCTTAGCCAATATGCCAACAAAAGGATTGGCCTATACCAAACACTTGTTGAATCAGTCATTTACAAATAATCTAGATCAACAGTTGGAACTAGAGAAAGAATGGCAGTTTAAGGCAACACAAACCTACGATTACAAAGAAGGTGTGCAAGCCTTTATAGAGAAAAGAAAACCAGAATTTAAGGGAGAATAATGCCAAAATTAAGCGTGATAGGAGCCGGAACCATGGGTACAGGAATAGCCCAGGTTGCAGCCACTGCAGGATGGGATGTGGTGGTTAATGATACCAACTCAGCCATTTTAGAAAAGTCATCTACAAGTCTTGTGAAGGTGATGAATAGGTTGGTAGAGAAAGAAAAAATCAATCAGGAAACTGCTGATAAAATTCTTGGTAGGATCGACTTTACCGAAGATCAGCAATTCTTTGAAAATTCAAACCTGGTAATTGAAGCCATCGTTGAGAATCTTGAGATTAAGCAAAAGGTATTTTCAGCTGTAGAAAAAATTGTAAGAGAAGATACGATCATTGCGTCAAATACTTCCTCACTTTCTTTGGCCTCTATAGGAGCATCTCTTGAAAATCCATCAAGGTTTGTGGGTATCCATTTTTTCAATCCCGCTCCCTTGATGCCACTAGTAGAAATCATCCCGGCAGTACAAACCGCTGATGAAACAACCAAGCAAGCCAAAGATTGGGTGGATAGCTGGAAAAAATTAACCGTATTAGCCAAAGACACACCTGGCTTTATAGTGAACAGGGTGGCCAGACCTTTTTATGGAGAATCTCTTCGAATCTACGAAGAAGGCATTGCTGACTTTGCCACAATAGATTGGGCAATGAAGGAGCTTGGTGGTTTTAGAATGGGGCCATTTGAATTAATGGATTTCATCGGCAATGACATCAACTATACTGTGACGGAAACCGTCTTTCAATCCTTTTTCTACGATCCGCGATACAAGCCTTCTTTCACACAAAAAAGGATGTCAGAGGCTGGATTTTTAGGAAGAAAGTCAGGCAAAGGCTACTATGATTATGAAGAAGAAGCTAAGAAACCGGAACCAAAAAAAGACGAGAAGCTGGGCAATCAAATTCTGAATCGTGTACTTGTGATGCTCATCAATGAAGCAGCAGATGCACTTTTTTTGAATATTGCCAGTAGAGAGGATATTGATACCGCCATGACAAAAGGCGTAAATTATCCCAAGGGTCTCTTGAAATGGGCAGATGAAAAAGGCATAGATTGGTGTGTAAATACCATGGATGAAATGTATGAAGAGTATCACGAAGACCGTTACAGATGTAGTCCATTACTTAGAGGTATGAAAAAGAAAAAGCAAATCTTTTATGGTTGATTAGTTGACTAGTGGCCAGTGCGCCCACAGCAACAAACAACTAATTAACAAATCACTAATTGACTAAAACGTGAGCAAAGCGAATGACATAGTATCCCAAATGATGGCCAATGACTCTTTCAGTCAATGGTTAGGTATTGAGGTGCTGGAAGTGAAAGAGGGTTATGCAAAAATTAAAATGACTGTGAGAGAAGAGATGTTGAACGGCCATCGAGTAGCACATGGGGGAATTTCATTTTCACTAGCGGATTCAGCCTTTGCATTCGCATCTAATTCACATGGACAAAAAGCTGTTTCCATCGAGACATCTATCAATCACATTAAACCCATATTTGAAGGTGATGAACTAATTGCTAGCGCAGAAAAGGAAAGTACCTCAAAAAGTCTGGGACAATATTTAGTAAGAGTCACTCGTGGGGAAGAACTTGTAGGATTATTTAAAGGAGTGGTTTTTAGAAAACAGGAAGAATGGACAATGAGTTAATTTGAAAATGAATCAATTAACCAATTTTCAAATTGCCTTATTTTCAAATTGATAAAATGAACATACAGATACCCGATCACATTGCAGCAATAAAAAGTTACCAGCCAGGTAAAACAATCTCACAATTAAAAGAAGAATACGGCTGGGACAAAATGGCTATCCTTTGGAACAATGAAAATACCCTGGGATACTCTCCCAAATCAAAGCGAGCTGTAATAGATGCGTATGAATCTATCAATTATTATCCAGATCCGGTCAGTAGAGATCTAAAAGAGGCGCTTGCAAAAAGATACGGGAAAAAGCCGGAGCAGATTTTCATGGGAAATGGTTCTGAATCTGTGCTAATGCAAACCATTCGGGCGGTGTGTTCTGGAGAAGATGAGTTCCTCACTTCGGAAGGAGGATTTGTGATCATTTACAATTGGGCGCGTATCAACAACGCACGTTGTGTGGCTATGCCTATGACTCAGGATTATGCGTTTGACCTTGAAGCAATCAAAAGTAGGATCAATAGGAATACCAAAGTGATCTATTTGGCTAACGTCAATAATCCAACCGGAACCATGATTACCCAGCTGGAACTTGATAGCTTTTTGCAACATGTACCAGATCATATTCTGGTGGTCGTTGATGAAGCCTACTTTGAATATTCCGAAGCACTTCATCCTGACTTTCCAAATTCTCTTGAGATGGACTATCCAAATATTCTCACACTTAGGACATTCAGCAAAGCATATGGAATTGCAGGTGTACGCTTGGGGTTTGGTGTTGGCCATGAAAAAATCATTGATGCACTTAACAAGGTTAAACTCACTTTCGAGCCAACAGCTCTGGCTCAAGCTGCAGGAATAGGTGCGCTGAACGATACTGAATTTCTACAGAAAACAATCGATAATAATACTGATCAACTTAAGTATTTCTATTCAGCATTTGATCGACTTGGAGTCAAGTATGTCACGTCCTACGCCAATTTCATTATGACTGTATGGAAAGATAAAGAAGAAGTCATGAGAATCTTTGAAGCATTAATGAAGCGAGGTGTACTTGTCCGACCTCTTTATGATCCAATCAGTCATTGCATACGTATCTCAGTTGGCAGACCCGAAGAGAATAAGTATTGCGTGGAAGTATTAGGAGATATTCTTTGACATTGCGCACCCTAAGTAAATAATCTTCCACTTCATCTTCATTTTACTTTCTGTTGGGTAGCTTTAGATTGTATTCTATCAATTTCAACCTAACCCTTACTCAATGAAGCGGATCTTTATTATTGTCCTTGTACTTCTTAGTATTTTTTCACTCACTGCTCAAAAAAAGAAGAAAGACATCTTCCAACCGATTGATCAAGAACTTCTCGAAGGCCTAAAATGGAGAAATATTGGCCCACATAGAGGTGGTAGAAGTGTAACTTCTACTGGGGTAGTTAGCAATCCGATGCTCTATTACATGGGTACAACAGGGGGTGGCATCTGGAAAACTACAGATGCTGGAATAACCTGGACAAACATTTCAGACGGCCAACTTAAAACCAGTTCTGTAGGGGCGATCGCGGTTGCAGAATCCGATCCTAATGTTATTTATGCAGGAATGGGAGAACATGCTGTCAGAGGAGTGATGACGAGCAACGGTGATGGTATGTATAAGAGTACGGATGCAGGAAAAACCTGGAAACACATCGGTCTGGATAAGTCAATGCATATTTCTGATGTTATTATTCATCCTTCAAACCCGGAGGTAGTCTATGTGGCGGTTCAGGGGGCATTGTATGGTCCTTCAACAGAGCGAGGTGTTTATAAGACGATAGACGGTGGTGAAAACTGGAGTAAAGTGCTGTATGTATCAAACAATACAGGAGCCTCTTCTCTGACTATGGATATGACAAACCCCAGGATACTCTACGCCTCTATGTGGCAGCATCAGCGTTATCCATGGACTATGGAATCGGGTGGGCCAAATTCGGATTTGTACAAATCAGTAGACGGTGGAGAGAATTGGGAAAAGATGGAAGAGGGATTACCTGAGGAGTTTGGCAAGTCAGGAATATCTGTATCCAGGGCCAACCCCAACTTAGTATATGCTATTATAGAAGCAGAAGGTGACAAGGGAGGTTTGTATCGTTCAATAGATGCAGGAAAGAAATGGTCACTGATAAATAAGGACCGTGTACTTATTGCCCGGTCATGGTATTATATGGAAGTGTTTGCTGACCCCCAAGACGAGAATGTTGTTTACGTGCTGAATGCTCCCGTTATGAAATCAATAGACGGGGGTAGAAGCTTTTCAAATGTGCCCGTTCCACATGGTGACAATCATCATCTGTGGATTAATCCCACAAACAACAATTACATGATCAACTCCAACGATGGAGGTTCTAACATCTCCTTCAACGGAGGCAAAAGCTGGTCTACACAGCGCAATCAACCTACTGCACAGTTTTACAGGGTCATTACAGATAATCTAGTGCCTTATAATATTTACGGAGGCCAGCAAGACAATTCTGCGATCGCTATTGCAAGCAGAACTAACAGTGGAAGTATTGGGTGGAAAGATTGGTATTCAGTTGCTGGTTGTGAAAGTGCCTATCTCGCTTTTGATGAAAATAATCCAGAGGTCGTTTATGGAGGTTGCTACCAAGGAATTATTGAGCAATGGGTGAAAGCAAGTAACGAGGGGAAACCTATAAAGGAGTACCCCGAGCTTTCATTGAGTGGTATTCCTAAAGACTTTAAATACCGTTACAATTGGAATGCGCCGATCATTGCCTCTCCACATGATCCGAACACCATTTATCATGCTGGAAATGTGGTATTCAAAACAAAGGACGGAGGAATTAACTGGGAAGTAATTAGCCCGGACCTGACAAGAAACGATACGTTAAAGCAGGGGCCCGGAGGGGGTCCCTACACTAACGAAGCAGCTGGAGGGGAAAACTATAACACCATCATGTACCTGATGGAGTCACCTCATGAGAAAGGCGTGCTTTGGGCAGGATCGGACGATGGATTGGTACATGTCACTAAAAATGACGGTGAAACCTGGACAAATATTACACCTTCAGGATTGAGTGAAGGCATTATTAACTCAATCGAAGTTTCTCCTCATGATCCATCTACTGCCTATATCGCAGTGATGCGATACAAATTCAACGATTTAGCACCACTGGTTTATAAAACGAGAGATTATGGTAATTCATGGACAAAAATCACGAAAGGCTTTAATGACCCAAATGGGTTTGTTCGAGTAGTGAGAGAGGACAAAAAAGTTCGAGGTTTGCTTTATGCAGGTACTGAGACCGGACTTTATGTTTCATTTAATGATGGAGTAAACTGGCAAAAGCTGCAGCTGAACCTACCCATCGTTCCTATCAATGATCTGACCATACGTCAAAACGATTTAGTAGCCGCTACTGCAGGAAGGTCTTTCTGGGTATTGGATGATTTAGGAGCCATCCAACAATCAAAGGGAGTATTTGATGATTTCAATATTTATCAGCCAAAAGACGCCTACCGCATTTTTAATGGCAGTGGAGAAAGTCCGTATGCAGGTCAAAATCCAAAAACGGGGGTCACCTTTGATTATTTTCTACCGGAGGAGTTAGCAGACAGTGTTGAGCTTATCGCCGAGATATTAAAGGGCGGTGAAATGATTAGAAGTTACTCCAATCAACCCGATAAAAGCTTCAAAGGATGGACAGGCGGTCCTCCTCCATCAGAAACTTTACCAGCTAAAAAAGGAGTGAACCGATTCACCTGGAATTTCAACAGAGAAACACTTCCAGCTGTGGATGGCGTTTTTGCATTTGGAGATTACCGAGGTGGGAGCGTTGGACCGGGAACTTATACCATTCGAATGATTTTAGATCAAGACACATTAACGGCTCAATCTAAGGTTCTTGCAAATCCAGCGATAGATGCGACTGAAGCAGAATATGCTGAACAGCAGAAAATGATTGAGTCGATAGAAAGCACCATTAGAGATATTCATAAAAGTGTGAATATGATGCGATCAGCGAAAAGTCAACTCAATACCTATCAAAAGCTGCTGAAAGGAAATGAAGAAGCCGAAACGCTATTGGATACTGCAAAGGCATTGGTTAAAAAAATCAGTGAATGGGAAAATAACCTCATTCAACAAAAGCAAAAAACATTTCAGGATGTGATCAATTTCCAAAATCAATTGAATGCACAGTTTATGCATTTGAAGAGCTTTATTGATGTAGCTGATCCAGCTGTCACATCAGGAGCGAAAGAGCGATTCAGAGATCTAACAGCCGAATGGAAGGTCTTTGTAGATCAACGAAAGCAACTCATAGATGTAGAACTGGCAGCATTCAATCAAATCTATCAATCAATGAACTTGCCAGCAATCATCCTTAAAGAAGAATAGCCATTAAACCATAGGATGATATCATTGTCCAATGACCATGAAAGAAATTGCTTACCTGATCTTGTCCTTGACATTATTTTCGTGCTCTAATGACTCTGCAACAAAGAAATCACTACCGTACGATCTCAGTCATCAAACGTACAACAACGTGCTTTCAGCGATCAATAAGCAGCTCATCAGTGAAGCGGTTATTGAACCAGATACTGATGGTGCCATCGGTAGAAATCAAGCGGGATACTTCCATGTACGTTTCCAGTTGGATATGAATACCGTTTCTGACTTTGCCATTACTCATCAAAGAATGGATGCACTTGAGGCTGCAGCGAAAATGATCCAATACGCACTTGATCATCAAACCACAGAAGGAGATTTTGAATTGGTCATTCCTGAAGACCTTCAAGATATTGGCGAACCTCTAGCATCTGATAAAGCAAGCGGTGTTGCATTTTTCGGTTCATCACTCGGAATGACATTGTATAGTCTTTCAAAAGATAGCTGGTACCAGAATGATGCAGAAACTCAGGCGATCCGTCAGACCATAGGAAACTACGATCCTTGGCTAGAAGCAATGCTAGACTACCTCATACGTAGCAAAGACATGCTATTCACAGTCGATCAAGAAGCACCGAACCGGTTGTTTTTTAATGCAGTGGCCTTTCATTCTTTAGGCCAATACCTTGAAAATGAAGAAGCACAATCATTAGGGCTTGAATTTGCCGAACAAGCACTGAAACTACAGGATGACTCCTCTGGCTTCTACATCGAAGGCGGTGGATGGGACAGCAGTTATAATGGCGTAGCACTAAAATTGGCCTTAGAACTTTATATGATTTTGCCTGCATCATCCTTTAGGGAAAAGCTCGAAGCATCCATTGAAAAAAGTGCTATGGCAACTATCCCGAATCCTTCCTTCAGGAGAAATAAGTCTTGAAGGAAATACCCGTGTTTTTGATGGGGGCGAATCCTTCCTTGGACAAGAAAAAGGAATGGATTACGTAAAGACCATCAAGTTTCTGCTATACTATTCTGAGTTGACTGATCAACCAAAATTAGAAGAGCTAACCCTCGACGTTTTGGAGTATTACAATTGATTTTTTGTGATCGTTTTCTCCGGCAAATACTTCCAGTACCGGTGTGGTACATGTTGTAAGTGCAAGCGCATGTTCTTCCGTTCCTGAATACATGTTGCATGAAAGTACTTCGCCCAGATGTCCTTGAATAGCGACTCATCCTCCGTCAGGATATCCCCGCTGATTTGTTTGTTCCCCACCCATGAAGTGTTGCTGAGTGTGATCGTATTGACTTTCTTCAAATCGTAAAATATTCCATAGTCGCGTTTGGTATCGTAGATCATCCATTGTTGGTCTGCGTAGCGCTTTTCAAAGTGTGATCCGATAAATGGCATCACATCAAAATCCGGTGTGATCGTCGCTGCATAGATGTCATCTACTGTTTTCTGAAATCGGACAAACGCATGCATCCGGTGAATTTCCCTACCCATCATTTTATTTATTTCCTTCATCCGAAGAATTGACTCGTTCCGATAATCCATCCGCAACCCTCGAAGCTCGTTAAAAGCCAATCTTACTACATTCAAAGCAGTCTGCTCAGCATCTAAAATCTCAGAATGCAATACCTTCATCAACATCTCCAAAATCCCTCTCGGTGACTTCTTCTTAAACCCTTCCACCACCCGAGCTGCTTTCTTGGAATCAGTTATCACTTCCAAAGGAGCCTCGAACAACCCCTGCGCATACTCCGACTTTCTTCGAATCATTGCATCCTCCACCCTCCGTTCATACACCTCAAACACCGCGGTAAAGAACCCCTCTATCGAGCCGTCATATAGTAGTACCTTTTCCATTTTTTTGATATAAATCTTAACCGCTGAGAAGCAGAAGCGCACAGATAACTTCAAATTACTATCTTTTTTTACCACAGAGAAAACCGAGAGCCACTGAGGTTTTAAAACTAGCTCTGCTGAATACCCTCCTCTGCGGTAACCCTTTTTCTTCATAACCGCTGAGGACACTAAGAACTTTAGAACATTTACTCTGTGTACCTCTGTGGTACTCAGCTACCTCTGCGGTTTAATTTATCACCACAATGAACACTAAGGCCGCTGAGATCATTTGACCTCTCTAGCTCCCCTACTCTGTGGTTACTCCGTTTTCTCCATGGTTAAATCTTCAAAACAAACTCATTTGCCCCTTCCCCTCCCCAAACACAATCCTTTCCCTGATCACCGTCGGATCACTACCTACCATCGGTAACGCCTTCCCCTGAACAAGCATGAAATATTTCGCCCGGTTCACTGCTGCTCCCATCTTCTTCACGTCTTCCAACCGGACCTTTCCGAATCTTCTCGATTTCACAATCATCTGAGCTGTTTTCACCCCAATTCCGGGAATTCGTAAGATCAACTCATAAGGTGCTTTGTTAATATCTACCGGAAACAGCTCAGGATTACGTAACGCATACGCCAACTTCGGGTCAACCTCCAGATCCAGTTCCGGATGCTTCTCCGACACAATCTCCTCCATGTCAAACCCATAAAATCGAAACAGCCAGTCCGCCTGATACAACCGATTCTCTCGCTTCAAAGGAGCCGTCCGCACCGCTGGCAAACGAGTATCCTCACTCACCGGAATGTACCCCGAGTAATACACACGTCGCAGCTTCTGCTCCTTATAAAGCTCCGACGATAGCGAAAGGATCTCCAAGTCACGCTCCGGCGAAGCACCCACGATCACCTGCGTACTCTGCCCTCCCGGCGCAAACGACTGCACCTTCCGGTACTTCTTCCGATCCTCCTTGTACTCATCTATGCGAGTCGTCAGCCAGTTCATCGGCTTGTAGACAGTCACATGATCCTTCTCCGGCGCTATCCGCTTCAAGCTCCTCTCCGTCGGTATTTCCAGGTTCACACTCAGCCTGTCCGCATACCGTCCCGCCTCCTCCATCACCTCCTCACTCGCCCCCGGAATGACCTTCAGATGAATGTACCCACTAAACCGCTCCTCCGTCCGCAACTTCTTCGCAATGCGGATCAGCCGCTCATTCGTATAGTCCGCATTCTTAAAAATCCCCGAACTCAGAAACAGTCCCTCGATGTAGTTTCTCCGATAAAAATTAATCGTCAGGCTCACCACCTCATCCACCGTAAAAGCCGCCCGCGGCACATCATTACTCTTCCGGCTCACACAATACGCACAATTGTAAATGCAATAGTTCGTAAGCAAGATCTTCAGCAGCGAAATACACCGCCCATCCTCCGAATAGCTGTGACAAATCCCCATCTTGCTCGCATTTCCCAGCCCCTTCCCCACATTCTTTCGGTTACTCCCACTCGACGCACACGACACATCATACTTCGCCGCATCCGCTAATATTTCCAGCTTCTCCTCAATTGATTTCTTCATGTGTATATAGTTAATTTTCAATGGCACACATGGAATTCGCTCACTCGTAATCATCCCTAAAAAAGTAGATTCTCACAATCGCTCATTTCATAATACTAAATTAATTAGTATTACTAAAAATAATGGATTTACAAAGAATTTGATTTGCTCTTGGCTTAATCTTTTCTGAAATCATATATTAGTTAAACAAAAGCTAATTATATTCGTATCTTAAACAAATGCTAATGATATGAACCTACAACTTGGCGTTCTTGAAGAAATTATTCTGCTCATTCTTCTTTCTCAGGAAAACACGTATGGAGTCGAAATAGCCAAAGCCTATGAAGAACAGTTTGATCAGACCCTTTCATTGCCTTCCATCCATGTGGTATTGAAGCGACTGGAAAAAAAAGGACTAGTAAAATCTGAAATGGGAGAACCTACTTCAGAACGTGGGGGACGAAGAAAGAGGATGTACAAAGCCACTCAAGAAGGATTCAGGATTACCCATGACTTGAAAGACAAGAGAAACAATCTATGGAAAACCATTCCCGGATTCAACTTTCAAAGTATCTAAGTAAATGAACCTGCAGCCACCTAAATGGGCCGATAATCTGCTTCAGCGAATCTGTCGTGAAGATCTTCTGGAAGAAATTCAAGGAGACCTGCACGAATCCTTCTATTGGCGTGCAGAAACCAGGGGAAATGGTTATGCCAAACGGCAATTCATTAAAGAAGCATTGCTCAGTTTTAGAATGTCAAATCTCAAAACGTATAATAAAATGGATCGATTTTTAACCTTGATGAAAAGTCACATAAAAACCGGATGGAGGTTTCTATGGAAGACTAAAGCCTATTCAGCTATCAACATCCTTGGGCTAAGTATAGGTATTGTTTTTAGTTGGTTTGCTTATCTCTACACTTCTGATCAACTGGGATACAATAAGCATATTCCCAATTCGGAAAATCTGTACCGAATGACTGTGCAAGTCAACCTGTTTGATAATCTGATCAATCTTCCCGGCTGCTCTCACCTAACCATGCAACAGATTGTAGATGAGTTTCCTGAAGTTGAGCAAGTAGCACGTTTTAAAGACGATCACGCTATTATGCGACTCCCGGAAGGCACAATCGATCAACAATACTTGATCGCCGAAAAATCACTTCTAGGTTTCCTCGATCTTGAATTTATAGAAGGAACTCCTGGAATGTTTAGCTCCCCCAATCATGTCGTTATTTCAGAAAAATTGGCCTACAAATTAGGCATCAGAGGAGAGGCAGTCGACGCTCATATAGAGCTTCTGGATTCGATAAACTATGTCACTTATTTAGTTGCTGGGGTGTACAAAGATATTCCCGGAAACACCTCAATACGAGCTGACTTGATCCTGCCGTACTCTACCTATTTGAATGAATCACCTACCAACGCCACCAGTTCAGGAAACTACGACCTCAGCACCCTGATGAAGGTAAATGCAGCTACCGATATTTCGCAGCTAAGAAGTAAAATCAATGATCATTTAAATGCCGGGGAGGACGAAACCGAAAAAATAGCTCAAATCATACCCCTGGCTTCCTTACATCTGTCAGATGAGTATTACGCATTTAATGGATATACCCAGGGTGGCAACCGACAATTGATTTGGCTCATAATAATTGCTGGCGTAATGTGCCTGACGATCTCTGTTATCAACTATGCCAACTTCAGCATTTCTCTCTACCTCAATCGGGCGCGTGAGGTGGCCGTGAGGAAAATTATAGGCTCTGCTAATTCAGGCGTTTTCCAACAATTGATGACCGAGTCATTTCTCACCACGCTGTTAGCAACCGCTTTAGCCATCGTGCTTTACGTGCTCATAGCTCCGCAGTTCTCATTATTGGTTGAGAAGCAATATGGATTACCGGATTTACTAAATCTTCAAAACTTGCCAGCCCTGCTATTGATTTTGGCTATCATTTCGCTCATCAGTGGATTTTACCCTTCTCTCCTATTGTCCAAGCTCAAGATCCTAAAGTCACTAAAAGGAGAGCAGAAAGTAGGAAAGGGTGTTTTCGTCACTAAAACACTCTTGGTTGTCCAATTCTCCATATCTATTATCATGATTGCATCCATGCTGATTTTCAAAGGACAGCTTGACTATCTTGTCAACTTTGACCGTGGATATAATGTCGATGATGTATTACGTATAGATCTCCCAAAAGAGTTGATTGGTTCAGGAAAGGGAGAAGTCTTCGTCAATAAACTAGCCTCCGTTCCAGAGATCGAATCGCTCACCTCATCCGGCGGTTACGGCATGACTGCCTATGAAGATGGGGAGCATCAATTTAGTTTGACCTTTAAAAACATTGACAGCTCGTATTTGAAGGTGATGGGAATCCAGCTAATCGAAGGCCAGCCGCTTCACGAGGCAAAAAAGAATGGAATTGCGAACGGAGTATTGGTGAATCAATCTTTTCTGGAAAAAGCCGGAATCAAAGAAAACCCCATAGGCCGATCGATAGCCATGTTTGACCAATCGATCATCGTTGGTGTAATCAAAGATTATTATGCGTTTGGTCCTAAATCTGAATTACGGCCACTCGTGTTTTTCGATTTCGCAGATGAGCGACCTGCATTTCAAATATTAGTTAAATCAACCGCTGATCCGTTTGTGTTAGATGAAAAGATGACAATGGCATGGAAAGCAGTTTTTGATCCAATCCCATTTCTGTATGATTTCATGAGCACGCTGTATCGCGACAAATTTGAGCAGGAAGACAAGATTTCGAAGATCGCCAAGCTGGGAAGCATCATAGCCATCTTCATCTCTGCATTTGGACTATTGGGGCTTGTGGGGCTTACCATACAAAGGAAGTTGAAGGAGCTGAGCATCCGCCGCGTGATGGGGGCTGAGGACTTTCAAATTATTTGGATGATGGTGAAAAAGTTTGCCATCCCTATCACTATCAGCCTCGCTATCGGCATTTCTGTCAGTATCTATCTTTCTGAACAATGGCTTGCAGATTATCAGAATCGAATCGACTTTAGTTGGGTACATGCAGTCATTGCCGCTCTATCTGTTATTTGCTTATTGGCTCTGGTCATCATTGGTCAAACCATCAATATCACCAGGACAAACCCTGTCGTCCATCTCAAAGACGAGTAGCCATTAAGTCATTTCTCTCACACCATTCTCTTCGACCTCTGACCCTTTTGCAAGGGTTGGAGGTTTTGAAGATGTAAGAAGAGAACACCCACCATTCCACCTCCACTGATATTCGGGCTATACGATCTACATGGTCCGACGTGGAACGGCCGGCTTCTATCCCGTCTAGATGGCTAAGGGATGAGCTTCGAAAAAATCAATTCTTAATTTCCATCACTGTGAAAATTCGGATTCAATAGTCATTGAAGTCTTACCTTTAAATCTTACGCTTGTTGGTGGAGTTTCACTAAGAGCTTCTGGTCTCAACGTAGATTTGAAAGTATCACCATTCTCCAATTCAAAATGTATTTTCATTGGGTATAAAGCTGCATTTTTCTTAAGACGCTGAAGAATATTGTTTTTAATCTTATCAAGATCAGATTGTTCGATGTAATCAATATCATCTGGGGGCATTAGTAAACCGCCGGGGAGGTGGATGTGGGTTTTAAACCGTAATTCTCCCCCAGAGCCGAGAACCATAGGTAAGTCAAATGATTTTGGTGCACCATCAGGTGAATTCATATCAACATCAGGGTGCACTTTGTAGTGATGGTAGGCATATTCGATTCTGTTAATTTTTGCTTTTGCAAAACCATCATTAGAAATGAATAACAAACATTCATAAGGAGATTTATCTCTTGAATAATCGCCTGTATCAATGAAAGCATCGTAGATCAATATTTGAACTTCGGCACTGAATTGAGGCACACCTTCTTTATGAAACCATGTCTATTCAGAAATTTTCAAAGCTTGCAAAGCAATTCTATTAGCCTCCTCTGCTTTTCTATCCGCCACGACCGAGATTGTTAATTTGGTTAATACTGCCCAAAGAGATATAACCACAGCTATACCCGCTAAAAAAAGAGATATCAAGTCAGTTATTTCAGAAGCACTCATATTGATAAAATCCTGACTTATACCTAAGATAACCTTTGTGTCTGGTTTAGTATACTTTTATTGCTAACCTTAATAAGATTATTATTGTCTTTCCACATCTTCAATAAAAAGCAGAATTTCATTCACCACCCACCGGATATTCGTTTTCACATCCAGATCATCGAACCGTAGGAACTTCAACCCCATCTCCTCCAGAATCCCTTGCCGTTCCTTATCATTGATGCGTGCCTCTTCGGTGTAATGAGAACTACCATCCACCTCTATCACCAGATTCAATCGCTTGCAGTAGAAATCCACAATGTAGTTGTCCAGCGGTTTCTGCCTGTTGAACTTATACCCTTTCAGTTGTCCTGCTCTTAGCTCCCTCCACAGCAGCACTTCTCCAAGTGTGCTATTGTTCCTGAGTTGCCTGGAGAATTCCTTTAGATTCCTATTGTAAGGCAGGTAGTACATGCGATAAATATAAGGCGTTTAGACATCCCCCTTCCCAACTGCGCCATCACCACACCCCCCTTCAAAGGGGGAATTACTTCTCATTGTAAATCGGATATACCTCCGGTATTGAAGTAAATCTTTCTAGCATGGATTCCCCCTTTTCCAAAGGGGGCTAGGGGATTATTGGGATTTCCGCCGCACACCCCTCACCGCCTCTGCAGTCCAGGGATCATCGGGCCAATGGTGCTTGGGGTAGCGGCCTTTCAGGTCTTTGCGTACCTCGAAGTACGTCTCATTCCAGAAGTTTTTCAGGTCTGAAGTGACCTGCACAGGCTTGAATCCGGGAGAAAGCAGGTGAATCAACAAAGGTTGCTTTCCCTCATTCACGGTTGGGGTTTCTGCCATGCCGAACAGCTCCTGAATACGAGCGGCTAAGACAGGCGCCTCCCCATTGTCCCGATACATGATCTTGATGCTGGAGCCGCTAGGCACTTCCATCTTCGCTGGAGCTAATTTTTCCAGCAGTTGCTGCTTTTCATAATCCAATGAATGATACAGCACGTCATACAAATTGATCTTTTTCAGCTCGTGTGGCTTCTTCACTCCTTCCAGGTAGGGTATCAGCCACTCACTGTTGGTCAGCAATAAATTATCAGTTCCAAAGTCAGGCCAGCCTTCTGCTGGTCTCCATTTACTTAAGCTCTTGATTCTGTTCTGTAATTGCTCAACATTCTCATTCCAATCCAACAAGGAATAGCCCTGCTTTTTCACAGCATCACTTACCGCCTGAACTAAGTTTGACGGGTCAGGATCGGGAAGCGGAACTGATTTCAGCACAATGCTCCCAATACGTAAGTCCATGCTGGCATTGAGTCCACCGTCTTCCGTATCCCATTCGATTACTTCTACTTCTTTCACCCGTGGTGCCAGGTCCTTCGGGTTGAGTGGAGCGGCCAGAAAAATCTTGCCCATGCCATCGCGAGCGTCCAGATTTGCTACTGCCAACCAAGACTCATGCGCCAGATCATCTTTGTGTCCGGCCATAGCAATACGTCCATTAGCTAACTTAAACTGGGCATTGTTTCCCGGTCGATTGTGAGCGATACGTTCTGGAAACGCGTACGTCAGCAGTAAACCAGTCTCATATGGATCAAACGAATCATTCTCTTCTTCTACCTCAAACAATTGCCGGTATGAAGAAGCGATCTTTTCGATGCGATCCAGTCGACCACCTTTTCGCTGCTCTCTTCGGTGCGTTCGAAGTGCCTCAATCCGATTGTTGATGTCGATTCCTGCCTCTTTCCCTAGCGGGTCTCGTTCTTCCAGCAACGAAGCAATGTCAGCAGCTAAGGATACCAAATCATCTTCTTCTGCCATCAGCATCATGTGTGCAATCCGTGGATGGCATGGCAGTCGATGCATGTTTTTTCCATGCTCCGTGATCTTTCCATTTTCCAGTGCTTCCAATTCATGCAGTGTGTTCAATGCGGAAAGCCATGCGCCTCTGGGTGGTGGCGTCAGCCAGGTTAGGCTGGTGGGATCGGTGATACCCCAGCTGGCAAGATCAAGTGCCAGAGAAGCCAAATCGACTTCCAGTATTTCCGGCGTTCGATGTTCTTGCAATCTTTCATCAGTCGCTTTTGACCACATGCGATAACACACTCCCGGGCTTAAACGTCCTGCTCGCCCGGCTCGTTGATCGGCGGAATCTCTTGAAATTTGAACAGTCTCCAGACGAGAAAGTCCCGAACGAGGATCCCATTTCTGTGTTCGCCCAAAACCTGTATCCACCACAATTTTAATTCCTTCGATGGTCAAACTAGTTTCCGCAATGGAAGTAGCCAGCACCACTTTTCGTCTTCCTTCTCGATCCGGAAGAATGGCAGCTTTTTGCTTATTGAAAGGTAACTGGCCATACAGCGGATGAATGGAAAAACCTTTGAGCTTACTTCTGAGGATGCCTTCGCATTTTTTGATCTCTCCTTGCCCTGGAAAGAAGGCCAAGATATCACCGTCATGCTGCTTAGACGCTTTGATGATTGTATTAGCTGTCATCTCAGGGATCATGAACTGATCCTGATCTCCGACATGGAATCGCTCCACTGGATATTGCCGTCCCATGCTTTCGATGACCTCTGCACCCAATAATCTGGATAGCTGTGGCGTGTTGAGTGTTGCGGACATGATCAGAATCTTTAGATCAGGTCTTAAGACCTGCTGCGACTCTCGACAGAGTGCCAGCGCCACATCTGCGTGAATGCTTCGCTCATGAAACTCATCGAAAATCACCAATCCTACGCCTTCCAACGAGTTATCCCCATGTAACATGCGGGTCAGGATTCCCTCCGTTACTACTTCAATCTGAGTTTGTTCACTCACTTTTGTTTCAAAGCGGATACGATAGCCTACAGTCTCTCCAACTTTTTCTCTAAGCAGTTCTGCCATCCGCATTGCTACTGACCGTGCCGCAAGTCGGCGAGGTTCTAGCATGATGATTTTTTGTCCTTTCAACCATACTTCTTCAAAAAGTGCCAGTGGAAGCAACGTGCTTTTTCCAGCACCTGGAAGAGCATGGACTATTAAAGTAGAATCACTTGCAAGTTTACTTTTTACTTCGTCAAGGATTTCTACTATAGGTAGGTCTATGGACTTGGGATCGAATGGCATGGCGCGAAGTTAGAATATAATAACCGCAGAGAAAGCTGAGGATGAACATGGAGAGCACAGTTAAATTCGACCTGTAGGCGATATGAGAAATCTTTACTTTTTAGTATTGAAACATCCCCCTCCTTTTGCTAAATCCAACGCACCCCACTTCAAAGGGGGAATTGTTTAGAATCATGGTGAGGCTATTGGCAAAGTAGACGGGATGGGAGCCGGCCTGTTCCACGACGGACGAAGTAAGGCGTACAGCGCGAATATCAGAAGAGGTGGAATGGAGTATGTTCTCTACTAAGAAGAAAAAAGTGCAGACCATTGACCTGCACCTTCGTAGTTGAGTTGGTAAAGTGTTAATCTTCTTTTTTCTCCAGGCTCCTGGTGATGAAGAAGCCCGCCACCAGGCCCAAACCTCCGAAAATGAAAAGCATGGACGGAATAGTGACCTCCTCTTTCATATTCAGGCTATCCGACAACAGGTCTCCAACAAAAATGCCGGCACCAATACCCATAAAAAGTAAGGCCAGATTAAGAATGAATTTGGCTATAGAGAATTTACTCCCTTTGGTGGCAAAGAGCGAAGCATCAACTCCTTTTTCAATTAGCGCAAGTCT
The DNA here is from genome assembly GCA_965267215.1 of Ekhidna sp. GTDB lineage: Bacteria > Bacteroidota > Bacteroidia > Cytophagales > Cyclobacteriaceae > Ekhidna. The sequence goes on along the minus strand of OZ253940.1, from coordinate 4,645,020 downwards.
TTCTCTATTCCTGGATGTGAGGAATACGTACGCTATGCCGAAAATTGTACCGAAGAGTGCTAAAAATACAATAAGAGGTTCCATATGTTTTGTTTAAATTATTAATCGAATTCAGTGTCATAGACTACAGGGTTTTTGGGCTGGTTACAAAAAATGAAAAAAATCGTAACCGGACCGTCGTTGGAGTAGTCTAAGTTGAAAATGAGCATGAAGACCGAAGCTGAACTTATCGAACGCATCCTTGCCGGAGAGTGGCGAAACTTTGCCATACTGGTAGATAAGTATGAAGCTAAGGTGTATAGCTATACTCATTACTTGATGGGTAATAAGGAGGATGCAGAGGAGATTGTACAGGATACGTTCGTTAAGGCTTACCGCTCTTTGAGCCAATTTAGAGGTGAAGCGGCTTTTTCTACATGGCTCATCCGTATCGCCCATTTTGGGTGTTTGACACGGTTTCGACTAAAGTTACCGGATAAAGTATCTATTGAAAAAGCTGAGAGTAACCAGGCTTCTATGGAGGATGGCCCCTCCAGAAAGATTGACCTGGATGATAGGAAAGCGATGCTTCAGAAAGCACTGGATCAGCTAAAGCCTGATGAGCGATCTGTGGTTACGTTGTTTTACTATAGTGAGTTATCCATTAAGGAAATTGTAGATGTGACGGATCTGACCGAATCGAATGTCAAAATTTTACTCCACAGAAGCAGAAAGAAACTCCTTGAGATTTTAAGAGGTATGGGCATTAAAGAAAATACATTATGAATGCGATGAAAGAAGAAGATCAGTTTTTGAAAGACTTATTCAAAGAGGGGGAAACTAAATCAAGCCTGGACATGACAGAAAGCGTGATGCATCGGATTGACAATTCATCCAACGTATTTGAGTATCGTCCTTTGATATCCAAAAAGGCCTGGACGATGATTGGAGCTATTTTTTTAATTGCTTTTATTTATTTGCTCATGCAAACGGAAAGCATGGCAATCAAAACTCCTGAGCTTATTGAGGTTTTAAACAGTGGCTTTCTAAAGGTAGTAAACAGCTTCGACCTAACCTGGAAACCTCTTGAGCTTCCGCAAATACCATCAACCTTACTGATGGCGCTAGCGGCTTTTAACATTATTGGTGTTTTTCTGATTCTTAGTTACAAATGGAAAAGAAGGATGTTTAGCAGGTAATCACTATACCGCTCAAAGAAGATTGTCAAACTCTGACTTAAATAGTTTGTAACTTCCTTCACTTAAACATTGTAATCTATGAAGATCTTCTTTCTATACTCTTTGAGTCTTCTTCTATTCCTAAGCTGTAGCCCCATAGAAGGGAGAAGCGAAGTAGAGTTCGGCACACTCATCGTTCCTGAAAACAGAAATGATCCGAATTCAAGGCAGATAGCCATTTCATATGCAGTAATACCTGCAAGCCAGCGTTCTAAAAAACCTCCAATCGTTTTTATTCAAGGAGGACCGGGAGGAAGTTCGCTTGGTATGGTAGGATTCTTCTCAAATAGCCCACTCAACGACTACCATGACATTATCCTATTTGATGCCCGAGGTACCGGCACTTCTGAAGCATTTTGTGAAGATACTGGTAGCAAATTCATGGAAGTAATGGCCAAAAACATGACGGTAGATGAGGAATATAAAGCTACATTGGAAATATGCGAAGCATGTAAAAAAGAGCTGGAAGCCAACAATGTCGACCTGGCGGGCTACAATAGTCTTGAAAATGCTGCAGACTTAGAAGCACTAAGAAAAGAGTTGAAGATTGATAAATGGATCCTTTTTGGAGGTTCTTACGGCACAAGACTTGGGTTTACTTACTTGCGGGAATATGGTCGTGCTGAAGCCGCAGTTTTTATGGGATTGTTTCCTCCGGAAGTCAATATTTATGAAGGCTTTGTTGAAGGATTGGATGGTGCGTTAGGCTATTTATTTGAATCCTGTGAAGGAGATAGCAAATGCAATGAAAAATATCCAGAGCTGAAGAATTCATTCTACTCCTTGATTGATGAATTGAGAGCTAATCCCAAAAAGGTTACTTATCGTGGTGAGGATTTTTATATCAATGCTCAAGATGCTTTGTTGCTCATCCATCAGATGCTTTATCAGCGTCAAAATATTCAGCTAATTCCTGCCTTTATTTACTCTTTGATAGGAGAAGAGTCCAATGTTATTTCACGTTCGATTAATCAAACAGCTCAAACTTTATCTTTCATAAATGTGGCTACCTATTGGTCTGTGCAGGCCAAGGAAGAGTTACAGTTCAACGAAGAAAATGCCATATCCAAGGATCTGGAAACGTATGACTATCTAAAGCCAGGACCGGCTTTTTTTGCCACTGATCAACTTGTACTCCAACAATGGCACCCATACCGATCGGAGTTGATTGAATCCGAACCCGTGAATGTAACTATACCCATCTTGATCGTAAATGGATTGTTTGATCCCATCACTCCCATTCAAAATGCAAGAAATGTGATGAAATACCTCCCAAACGCTACTTTGGTAGAGTTCGAAAATGAAGGTCACACCACATTTAATTCGTGCTTTTATAGCTTATTTGAAGACTTTGTTTCCAGAAAAGATAAACGTATCAACCCTTCTTGCGCAAAGGGAAACATTAACTGGAGATGAGATAAAAACTTAAGTTTTATCCAGATGATCTCCCAGCCTGCTCAATGCATTATCCCAGAATTTATCATAGAAACCAATCCAATCATACACCATTTTCAATGGTTTGGGATCAGCTAAACAAAACCGCTCTCGACCTTTAGTATTAATCTGAATAAGGCCGGCATCCTCGAGCGTTTTGATGTGTTTTGTCACACCCTGACGACTGATATCAAACTGCTCTGAGATTTGAGTGATAGGCAAAGCTACACTGGCCACCACAAGTGCATGAAAAATTTCACGCCTTGTAGGGTCAGCGATTGCTTTGAAAATTTGATCAATGGGCCGGTTGTGAGATTTCATTGGCAAAATATTGAGTAAGACCTTCTATGCAGGCATCCCATCCTCCACTGAAGTGGTTAAACATTTCTATTGCGGTTTCACCTCCAAATTTAGAAATCCCTGAGTGTTCCAAAATCAACTTGGTTTGATTGGAATTTCTTTCAAGCTTCCATAATACGGCAGTCTCGATTGGGGAATCACCCACAACCCAGGAATACTTAAGGGTGTAGGGCGTGGCTTCCAAAACAGTACCTTTGACCACAGTACCCCCATGCTCTTCTGAAGCAGTGAAGGTGTATTTGTAACCAACCTCTGGTTTGAAATCCGCTTGTATGAACCACTTCGAAATCTCATCGCCTTCAGAAATCGCTTTCCAAACTTTATCAATTGATTGATCAAATGATTTTTGCTTAATAAGTACATCTTTCATAGTAATAATAAATTCAATTATGCAACCATATAGTTGCAAATATATCATTTTCATCCTAATATGCAACCATTAAGTTGCTTAAAAGCGGGTTGACAAAAAAACCACCAGCTATTCAACTGGTGGTCAATTGGTATTCCTGCGTGCTTTAAACCTGACTCAATCCACCATCCACTTCCAACTCTACTCCGTTTACATAAGAAGCGTCATCAGATGCCAAGAACAAGACTGACTTAGCTAGCTCATCAGCCGAACCAAATCTGCCCAGAGGTACCTGCTGTGCGAATCCTGCCCCCATTTCTTCCACAGCCTCTTGTGGCATTCCTAGCTTACCATAAATCGGTGTTTCGATTGGGCCTGGAGCTACACTTACTGTTCTAATTTTTCTTTCTTTTAATTCACTTGCAAGAACTCTGGAAAGCGATCTGAAAGCGGCTTTTGTTGCGGAATAAACGCTGGAGCCATCAAATCCTTTCTGTCCCACGATTGACGTGTTGCCAATAATCACAGCTCCGTCATTTAAATGTGGAATTGCTTCTTTGATTAAAAAGAATGGACCTTTCACATTGATGTTGAATTGTGAATCAAAAAACTCTTCTGTGATCTCTATATGAGGTGAAAAATAAGCTACACCAGCATTGGCAAACAGGATGTCAATATTGCCAAAGGTCTCTACTGTCTCTTCCACAACTTCCTTTGTTTTAGCAATATCAGCAGCATCTGCCAAAATAGCTTTCACATCACCCCCAATCTCTTTTACTGCTTCATCCAAAGCTTCTTGTCTTCTACCAGTAATAACGACTTTAGCTCCTTCCTGAACGAATAATTTCGCTGTAGCCAGTCCGATACCACTATTTGCACCCGTTATCAGGGCTACTTTTCCATCTAATTTTCCCATTTTAAAATTTGTATTTAAGTTTTATTTGAAATGATCAGTACAAATAACGATATAATGAAACGATCGTTTCAAAAGAGACAAAAAATTTATAGAGAATTAAGAATTTGATCTACAACACCCTCCAGTTGGGGCTCAACCATGGAGGTGAGTCTTAAGCCTTGCAAGCTTGAGAAAAGATAAAGTGCCAAAGTATGTGCATTTCGATTTTCATCTATCTCACCTAAGGCCTGTGCACCCTCAATGAGTGCAGCGAATGATGCAACTACTCGATCCTTATTCGAAATAAGGAAATCTCTGACTTTTGGCTCTTCCAGACTTAACTCAGACGTGCAACTTGTAATCATACACCCCCTATTGTCTCCATTCAAAATATCATGACTGATTCCTCTAAACAATGAAACAATGGCTTCCTTGGGAGATTTGGCATCCGCAAATGCTTTTTTCAAAAAGGTATTCTGTTGCTTTTGATAGTATTTCAGGGATTCCTCGAATAAAGAAAACTTATCGCCAAAGGTGTTGTAGAAACTGGAGCGATTTAGCCCGGTCACTTCAACCAGATCTTGCATAGAAGTCCCATTGTAACCCTTTCTCCAGAAGAGTTCCATTACTTTTTCCACTACTTCGTCTCTATCAAATGTGACTGACTTAGGCATAAGAAACAATACTCAACTTATTGAACTAACCTTTAATTTATTATTTATATGGAACAAACGTTTCAAATACAAATTTGGTTTATTTAATCTTTTTAGACAATTCTATTAGTTGGTCTTTCAGGTCACTATTAACGTCTTTTAGTCTGCTATTCTCATCGAGCACTTTTCCATAAAGTTGAATTGCTTCATCGAGCAGACGATCTATTTCATTCTTATCACTTGCCTTTTTAACCTGAATGAGCAAATCGATCAAACTCGATTTGGTGTGATATTCGCCAGCACTTTCTGCCACCATATTTGGAGACGACTGACCTTCTTTATTAAAAAAGGAATCGTAATTGGCATCTGTCATCTCAATGGTCAAAAATCGTCCGACATTCAACTGAAAAAGTTCTCCAAGTTTCTTGTAGAAATCGGGACGGGCCTGGGTTTCATAAAAGTAGCCGGCTACTTTACCTCGCTTAATACCCATCATATCTGCCAGCTTCTGTTGGCTCAATCCCATTTTTTTGCAAACAAATCGAAGATTGTCGTTAAATATGCTCAATTCTGTAGAAAAATTGTAGTAATTTATTTAAATTGTAGTTTTAAACTACATAATTGTATCAAAGTCTTAGACAAATATGTCAAAATCACCGCTAAATACAACCAATCTTGTAGAAGCAGATTTCAGGAAAATTCAGAAGCTAATCTTAGAGAAACATGGAAAAGAATATACTTTGGATTACATCCGTAAAGTTTGTAAGGGAAAGCGAAATAATGTTGACATTCAGGGCTTAGCAGAGCGCTATCTCACGGTCTTAAAAGAAATGGAAACCCGGTTTAATGACCTTTCAAAGTCTTGATATGAAAATCAACCCACTCGATCAGTTTGAATCAGATCAAAAACTATTGAATGAAATCAAAGATCTATTTGAATTCGTTCCACCAGCAACCTTAAGACGCAATCTGGAAGATATCTTTTTTCTCCATCTATCCTCTCAAGAGGAAATTGCATTACCCAATCAAAAAGAACTGATTAAGAACTTTTATTATTTGATCAATTTTTTGAATGAGGTGGAGAGCAAATGATAGTTTGCCTTTACTCAACTTTAATCGCATCCACAGGATTAGACGAAGCTGCTCTCCAACTTGAATAGCTAACAGTAATAGTCGCAATCAGGAAGGTAACCAAAATCGTTAGTGCATACACCCATATAGGTTGTTCAATTCGGTAGGCAAAATCCTTCAACCAGTTTTTCATCAGCAGGAATGCCAAAGGTGCTGCAAGTAAAAATGAGATTCCAACCACTTTTAGGAGGTTCCTATTGATTATCAACGTGATCTCCCAGGAACTAGCACCCAATACTTTCCTAAGTCCGATCTCCTTGAACTTTCGTTCTGCTGTGAATAGAATAAAGCCAAACAATCCCATAGCTCCTAATACAACCGATATCAAACTAAAACCAGTGAACAGTTTCATCTCATTTGCTTCCTTTTCATACATATCCATCGCCTGCTGATCAAGAAAACTGAAAAAGAACGGGACACCTTCTCCAAATACATTGTACCATGATCGCTCCAAAAAATCAATGTTTTCCAGAAAATTATTGGAGGCCATCCTTACTGAAATGTAATCAAGACGATCCCAATTGACATACATGACGAAGGGTTGAATCTCATGATGTAATGACCTAAAGTGGAAATCCTTGACCACCCCGATAATCTTGCCTGATATTTCCAACCCTGCATCCGTAATAGAGCGTCCAATCACTTCATCAGCTTGCAAACCCAAATTACGAACAGCGCTCTCGTTAAGAATGAAAGCAGACGAGTCTCCCGCTAGCCTTGGGTCAAAATTTCGACCTGCTATGATTTCCAGATCAAACGTTCGTATATAGTCTTGCTCCACAGTATATCGCTCCCACATCTTTTCTTCTTCGATCTCATCTATTTCAAAACCCGTTACATAAGTGTAGTCAGAAAGCATCTCATGAGACGCAGCAGTAACTCCACTAATGCCTGAGGAAGCAGTTACAACCTCTCTGAAGGCATTGATTTTGGGTATGACCGCATCATCATTATGAATGGGCATGCTGACGATAACAGAATCATCAAACCCAAGCTCTTTATTGTGAAGAAATTGTAATTGAAGGTAGACAATGAAAGTGCAGATCACCAGACCTGTGGTTATGGAAAATTGGGTGATCACTAAGGCATTTCTCACAGACTTTCCATCATCAGATGCACTGAATCTCTTCATGAGGTTGAGCGAGTTGACCCTTGAGATGTACAAAGCAGGATAGGCTCCAGACACAATTGATACCACAACCAAAATCAACAAGAAAGGCATTAAAAATTCTGGTTGTAGCAAATCACCTATTCCATATCCATGTTGCGTCAATCCGCCTAGCCATGGAAGCAACAAATAGCTTAAGACAAATGCGAATACACCAGAGATGGTAACAAAAATGATGGTTTCAAAAAAGGTTTGTTGAATAATGTGTCTACGATATCCTCCCAGAACTTTTCTTACACCTACTTCTTTTGCACGCTGACCAGCCTGGGCAGTGACCATGTTGATGAAATTGAAGCAGCCGAGAAAAAGGATGATCGCTCCAATGGCTCCAAATAAAATTAGGTTCTGAATATCATTGTGACCGCTCCATTCTCCTATATCCAATGGCTCTGCCAGATGAATATCTTTTAGTGGCTGAAGTGTAGGAATTAGTGGGTTAGTAAGATCAGATTCAAAATTCTCATTAATCGCAATTTGGGCGGCTTCTTCAATCTCCTTTACCCTTCCATCCTCAATCAACACATAAGCACTGACAAACATATTTTGCCAGCTGATCAACTGATTTCTACCTCCCCACATGGTCTTTTGGCAGGTCTCCAGATTAGATACAAGATCTAATTGAAAACTCGTATTCGTTGGGAAATCTTTGTATACACCAACCACCTCCACTCGATTTACTTCATCCCAACTAAAAATCAATACTTTTCCGATTGGATCTGCGTCACCGAAGTATTTTCTGGCAATGCTTTCACTAATTACTGCAGTATATGGCCTATCCAAAATACCTTCCAGATTACCTTTTAAAAGTTTCAGATCAAACAATTCGAAGAAAGAAGGATCTGCCCAGCCGAATCGTGGTTCATTAAATGATTTTTGTGTGCCTTCCACCGTAATCGGAATAGCTCTACGGTATTTAAATATTCGAACACCGGACTTAACCGCTTCCAGGTTATCGACCAGGTGTGGTGTCATTGCAAGCGGAGCAAATGCATAAGTCCGTTCTGAGCGCTGACTTTGGTGATTCAGGCGATAAATCTGATCAGCTTTACTGAATACCAGATCGAAATTCAGCTCTTTGTGAATATACAAGTAGATCAACGAGGCACAGCTTATCCCCATCACCAGACTGGCAAGTGAAATGGCCGTATAGATTTTTGTCTTTCGCATAGTGCGAAAAAGCACTCTCGCATACTGCTTGATCATACTCCATTGCCTATACCATGACCGATCATTATAATTACTCATAATTCCTATGTTTCTCTTGTTAAATGACTGGAGAACCTCTTTCCAGAGTTTCCATTTAGCCGTTCTTAGATTACCCTTCTTTCTTTCCTCGTATGCCTCTATCAAATCACCTTCGATCTCATCGATCACCTCTGCTTTGCAGAACCATCGTAAAAATCTAAATGGATATTTTGGTAGACTTTCTTGCTCCATCACACGCTCATTTTAGGTATCAAGGTCCATAAATCCTCACGTTGATTTCTCAACGCTGAAATCAATTGATATCCGGAGTTTGTAATCTGATAGATTCGTCTCTTTCTTCCCCCTCGTTCTGCTATTGGTGAAGACTCGTGAGATTTCAAAAAACCTTTTTCTTCTAACCGCTTCAACACGGTGTGAATCGCAGGTATTGAAATCTCATTCGTGGTACGTAATGAATATTCCCTGGCAATCGAAACTGCATACGCTTCTTCCTTCATGGCAGCAGCCAGGAGTATAACCATTTCTTCTAAGGCTCCAATCTTATACATTTATTTAATTAACTTTTGTATAAGACGAAATTAACTTAAAATGGTTATTAGTTTTCCACATCTACTGTTTAAAATTCTTAGGTCTTCTATTTTTGGTCACTTATAAAATTTTTTGATTGAATGAAACACGAAGAACGAATTGCGAGCGAACTGAACATTACACCAAGGCAAGTGACTGCCACCGTTGGGCTTTTGGATGATGGGGCGACTGTGCCTTTTATTTCCAGATATCGGAAGGAAGTTACCGGAAGCCTCGACGATTTGGAGGTAGCAGCTATTCGTGATCGCATACAGCAACTTCGTGACTTAGACGCGAGAAGAGAAGCCATTCTAAAGTCGATCAAAGAGCAAGAAAAATTGACACCAGAGCTAGAGAAAAAAATCGATGAAGCAGAGACTATGACGGCTCTTGAAGATCTCTATCTCCCATACAAGCCAAAGCGAAAAACAAGAGCGAGTGTGGCGAAGGAAAAAGGACTGGAGCCACTGGCACTCAAAATCATGGATCAAAATGCTTTTGATGTAGAAAACGAGGCTTCTCAATTTATTGATGCAGAAAAAGGTGTTGAGGACATTGATCAGGCGCTGCAAGGTGCAAGGGATATCATTGCTGAAATGATCAACGAGCACGCAGAGACCCGTCAAAAGATTCGTGAACTGTTTATGAAAAAGGGCATCATCACTTCCAAAGTGCTTAAGAGCAAAGAGAAGGAATCGGATGCTCAGAAATACAAAGACTACTTCGAGTGGGATGAGCCCATAGCGAAGATCCCATCGCATCGATTACTAGCCATTCGTCGTGGAGAAAAAGAAGGGTTTCTTTCCATGAACATCTCACCTGAGGAAGAAGAAGCACTAAATATCATTGAGCGTGAATTTGTGAAAGGAAACACGGAAGCGAGTGAGCAAGTGGCTACTGCCGCAAAAGATTCCTATAAGCGACTGATGAGTGTCAGCATCGAAACAGAAGTGCGGATGGAGACGAAGAAGAAAGCTGATGAAGAAGCAATTATTGTTTTTGCAGAAAACTTGAAGCAATTATTAATGGCTGCCCCACTTGGTCAGAAAGCTGTGATGGCGATTGACCCTGGATTTAGAACAGGATGCAAAGTCGTGTGCCTTGATAAACAAGGAAAGTTGTTGGAATTCACTGCGATCTATCCTAATGAGCCTCAAAAAGATACTGTTCGTGCGGGCGAAACGGTGAAACATCTGGCAGAAAAACACGAGATAGAAGCGATAGCGATTGGTAATGGTACAGCCAGCCGAGAAACTGAATCTTTTGTAAAAAAATTAGGACTTCCTTCCGATATCATCATTGCCATGGTAAATGAAAGTGGAGCTTCTATTTACTCTGCTTCTGAAGCAGCGAGGGACGAGTTTCCAAATGAAGATGTAACGGTAAGAGGATCAGTGTCTATTGGAAGAAGAATGATGGATCCACTGGCAGAATTAGTGAAGATTGATGCTAAGTCTATTGGTGTGGGGCAATATCAACACGATGTGGATCAGAGTGCTTTGAAAAAATCCCTGGATGACGTGGTAATGGGTTGTGTGAATAATGTAGGTGTAGAACTGAATACGGCAAGTAAGCAGCTGCTGACTTATGTTTCCGGATTGGGAGCAAGCATTGCAGAAAACATTGTCAACTATCGAAATGAAAATGGTCCCTTCCAATCAAGAGAAGCGTTAAAAAATGTACCTCGACTTGGGGGTAAGGCGTTTGAGCAAGCTGCGGGATTCTTAAGAATTGAGGGAGCCACCAATCCATTGGATAAAAGTGCTGTGCACCCGGAGCGATACAATCTGGTGGAGCGAATGGCGAAGGATGCTCAGGCAACAGTAAGGGATTTAATGACTAGCTCTGAACTTAGAAAGAAAGTAGACTTGAAAAAGTATGTAACGGATGAAGTTGGTCTCCCTACACTAAAGGACATCATGGAAGAACTGGATAAACCTGGTCGTGATCCAAGGGATCAGTTTGAAGTGGTTCAGTTCCAGGAAGGAGTCAATGAAATCACAGATCTGAAAGAGGGAATGAAGCTTCCGGGCGTAGTGACCAACATTACCAAATTTGGAGCATTTGTGGATGTTGGGGTGCATCAGGATGGATTGGTACACATCAGTCACCTCTCTAATTCATTTGTTTCTGATCCAACACAAGTGGTGAAGCTAGGTCAAAAAGTACAGGTCACTGTTATGGAGGTAGATGTTCCTCGGAAGCGTATTTCTCTATCTATGAAAGGTGACGCACCTCAGGTAAAAAGAAGCGATAAGAAGACACAGAGACAGGCTCCAAGAGATCAAAAGCCCAGAGAGGAAAGAGTTCCCGACGGAGACCTGCAAGCCAAGCTTGCCATGCTAAAAGGAAAGTGGGGGAATTAGTATCCCCCTTTTTATTTCAATTGGTCAAGGCTCTAATCTTACAATTTTCTTCTCCCCTTGAAGATCTTTCAACAAAGTCATCAGATTTATGCCAGAAGAATCCTCCTGAATTTGATAGCCATACTCATTCCCTTGACCGCCGAAAGTTTTGTTCCACTCTTCTTCGCCATTGCTGTTTACTTTGATGACCCAGGCATCATAGTTGCCATTTCCGTAGGAGCTTGTAGATCCAACAATCAGATAGCCTCCATCTTCAGTGAGCTCAACAGAGCTAGCTATATCGTACCCTTTTCCACCGAAAGACTTGAACCACTCCTCATTTCCGTTGGCTGAATTCTTAGTCAAAAGAATATCGCCCTTGCCTTGTCCGTAATCTTCAGAAGTAGTTCCTACCTGAATAGAACCACCATCTGCAGTATATTTCTTCATTCTTGAGGTTTCCGAATCGATTTTTTCAAAGCGCATATTCTTTAAGCGATTAAAAGTTATAAGGAAGTCAGATGTCTTATCTACCTCATCACGATTTACTTTGATAACATAATCAGATACCAGAAGGTTGTCTTGCTGAATAATCTCCAAAGGAAGGACTTGACCAATTTCTTTTTGATAAATCATTAAATCAAAATCATTCATGAGGGATACTTCAAACGTGACATCCAATTCTTCACTTCTATACTTCCCTACTAAGTCATTCAGGTAATTTTTAGAAGGCTCAAAAGAAACTAACTTTTTATGTAACTCAGGTTCTGATCCTGGATAGAAAACCGTAAATCTATTATTCTCAAATCCAATCTTCAACCTATTATTTCGAGCCCATTGATAGAGTGATCCATCGATGTTTGTAAGTTCAATCGGATTATTATTGTCTTGTTTCCAATAGAGTTTTCCGTCTTGTTCAGTGATTCGAATGATCCCTCCTGATGAACTCATATACTCCCCCAACAGACTAGATTTCATCATTTCATCTTCAAAGTCTGATGCATTTAATTGATCATCTAGTAACACCTTCCCATCTTCAGGGAGCAGAACCGAAGCTACTTTATCAGCAATGTACCCGCTCCAAAGTGTACTGTTATTGCTCATTACAACAATGGACAGGTTTTGCTCCGGGTATCTTACGGTTTGTGCGTGGTATGCCCCGGTTCCTCCTGAATGATGTACGGCTTTATATCCCATCCGATCTTCAAGTTCCAAGCCATAACCGTAGGATGTGATCTCTGCATTTTTGATTGGCTGCTGACTGACTACTAATAAGTCTTCTCTTGCCTCTTGTACGGCCTTTTCAAAAGTCAACTGATCTCTTAAAGTTGTATAAAGAAATCCATCCCCGTATAGTTTAGTTACCATTGGATATTTCTGCCAGATTCCATTTCCCCAATCAGAATAAGGCATTGCTTGATTGGGAATTACGTACATATATCTCTTCAAAAAATTCGTATTATTCATGCCCAACTTATCAAACATAGCTCGCGTATATTCATGAAATGATTGACCGGAAATATCTGCTATTATTCTGGCTAAAAGTGAATAATTTGAGTTACTGTATATATCATTCGTTCCAGGCTCAAAATTCAGCTCTTTTTGATCCTTAATAACCTCAATAGCATCATCGTTATCAAACCCTACTTTTTTCCACCAGGGATCTTGTTTGACACTCAGTAAATCATAAAAATCTCGAATCCCGCTGGAGTGGTTCAATAAATGTCGAATTAGAATATCATCCTTTATATCTGGATACAGTTCAGGCAAGTATTTTCTGATGTCATCCTCAAGTGAAAGTTTTCCTTCAAGGATCAACTTCAAAGTAGCAAGTGCAGTGAATTGCTTTGCGACGGATGCAACATTGAATCTGGAGTTTTCATCAACAGGCACTTGATGTTCCAGGTTGGCAAGTCCAAGATATTTTTCATAAATAATTTCTCCATCACTAACTACACCTACAGCAACACCTGGGGCTCCTTCTTTTATCTGATCAGCCAGATAAGCATCTATTTCTTGTCTTTGAGATTTGGAGATTTTTTGAGCTGCCAATGAGCTACAAAATCCAATAAATACGAATAAATAAATCAGTTTCGTTTTCATATGTCCTCTGAGTTTTTATATCAAGGATAGGACACAATTTGCTACCTAGCGTTCCAGATTATGATTTGACACCAGATTTATTCTGAGCATTTAAATATTCAGTTGGTGTCATCCCTTCCAATTTCTTGAATGAACGAATGAAGGTGGACTTAGAATTGAAGCCAGCATCCAGAGCTATCCCTGTCAGTGTCATATAGGATGTGTCTCCATTAGCGATTGCTTCTTTCACAGCAGCTATGCGATAGCTGTTGACAAAATCGTTGAAATTATAATCCGATTTTTCGTTGATTGAACGAGATAAAATAGAGGTGTTGGTTTCTAAATTCTTTGCCAATCCTGCCAGTGTTAGATTTGGATCTTTGAAGAGTCGTTCATCATCAAAAAGTTTACTCACCCGCTGCATTACCTGCTCGAGATTTTCATCTTCTTTCCGATCCCTGGTTGGGACCTCAAGCTCAAAGAGTTGAATCCCCAGAAAACCCAGCGCAGACAACCTGAAAGAGCTTAGTAGTCCTGAAGTAGACAAGTAATAAGAAAGAATTCCAAAGATCAGGTAATAGTACCATCTGAAATTATAGTCACCATCCTCTACAAACAATAGCGTAAATATTCCTCTAAGGATAATGAGAACGATCAGTGTAGCCAGGAAATCCCTCAGCCACCTTAGCTTCACCGAATCTGCAAAACTCACTGTCTCATAGATTCTTTTTTTATAATCAGCGTACTTCTGAAGTGAAAGTATAGCATAAATGACCATAGAGGCGAGCCCCAAAGTCTGATACCAAGGCTCAAAATCTTTATCAAGTCCATCAGCATAGAAATAATATTCATCCAAAATCAGAAGATCTACTATAGCAACTATGGCAGAATAGATCAGATAAACTCCACCAGGAACGAAATGAACCCAATCACGCTTATTCAACTTTGTGTGCCCCCCAGCTAGTGACAATGTCAGGAAATACATGATTGGTCCGAATAGAAAATATTGGTGAAAAGGAACGAAAAAGAGGAAATCTCGGTACCCGTCCTTTGCATACCAGTTGGCATGTCCAAACATCCAGGGAGTGAGATACATGGCACATAAAAAAACCAATAAACTAAGCCAGCGATCGGAGGGTGAATCTTCACGAATACTTTTTCTTAAAAGGATAAAAGAAAAAACCAGCTCCTGAATAATGATAAACAGGAGAATGAGGCTCTGATAACCTGGTTTGAATACGATGAAATCAAGCAAAGTAGCAAATAAGAATTAATTGTTTCTAATCATCTCTTCCTTCGCTAAGGAAATCGGAATATTTCCAATCGAATTCAGCGTATCAAAGAATTCTTTGAGTTTGAATTCCTTACCTCTTCTTTCTTTTTCCACGGCGAAAGCCATCATCGTGTCTTCCAGTAAATATTTACCGGTAATGTAGCTAGTACCATACCCGGGTTGTCTTAAGTAAAGATGCTGTTCGAAAATAAGTAATTCTTTTTCTGTTTTCATCCAGCCTCTTGGAGTATACTCCGAGTGGATGCCACCTGCTTCTTCTGAGTTCATTTCATTGGCATGTGCATAGAGTGACCCCAGTCCTCTGGCTGCACGTTGAGCAATCATGATGTACACAATCTCCCGTGATCTTGGGCTGTCATCGTACAAGCCTGCATCCATAAACATCTCCTCTACAGCAGTGGCAGTACCTTCATTTCGACTATCAAAAATATTATACAGCAAAGGACCTCTTCGGATTGGACTGTCGTGGGGCTCTGTATCCATTCTAGCCAATTCAAACCAATGATAGAAATGAGAGTAAAGTGGTCTTGGATCGTGATGTGCAGTGATCCAAAAGAAATTACGTGTCCCCACTGGGACATAAGATCCTAAATGCTCTCGTAGTGCCGGATCGAAATAGTCTTTGACTGTAACAATCGAATCCTGATCTAAGAAATTGATCAAGCTCTTAGCTGCTTCATCAGCTAGCCTATCATACGCTTCCTCTGAATTCACTGGTTCTAATTGAAGAAGATTTCTGTTTCGATGTTCTTCCAGCTTCAATGCAGACCAAGCTCTCGCCAGTTCCCTTTTTAGGATCATTACCTCATCTTCCCAAGTCAACGGAACCAGATGGACATTTTGCAAATACCAGGAGTAATTATCCTTCCCCATTCCCGATGGGCCATCTTTCTTCTTGGCCTCATCTTTCAGCCATGCTACAAAATCATTTGTTGATTCAATCCCCCGATCAATTAAGGATACCAGTTCTTTGTCACTGCTAATGTCTGGCCATGACTTGATCGCTTCCAGATTCATGCTTTGAAATTCAATCGTACGAATACCTGCTATCCATAAATCCCTCGCATTTCCGGTAAGATTAGTTTTTGCTTGCTCATTAATCGCCGGAATGGTTTTTAGGTCTTCGATCAATACTGTTCTTGCTTCTTCACTTAAGGGAAAATCGTATTGCCAGATCTCTGTAGTACCATGATGAGTCGGGCCTTCATGCGCGGGCACATCACTTCGATACATCCAAAGTGATTTGTAGAAAGCAGGATCTCGCACCCAAGGTTTTAGGATGCGATCATTAAAATCGTAACCATTCATTTCGGCCCAAACAATCTTCCAATCTACTTTCTCAGGAACTGACCAGCCGGCAGTATCCATCGCAAGCAATCGATTTTGCAATGCTTCAAAAGCTGATCTTCTGGAATTAAAGGTTTCCTTTCTATAGTCTGGCGCTCCATTATAAAGAGGTGGATTTTCAAAGTCTCTCCACTCTTCAAATAAATTGATGAGATCATTATAAGATGCGGGAGTTTTATGGACCGACTTGGGTTCTTGGTTAGGAGAAGAGCACCCAAAAAGGATAAGGATGAAAATGGAAGTATAGAATTTCATTGAATTGAGTTAGGATTCTTGTTAAAGATAAGTCCTTCAATTCACATCTTTCCACCACGGTTTTGTTTCAGTAGAATCAGACAGTATGATCAATTCTCCAATCTCAGGAGTAAACAATTCAATGCCTTCCTCTTCTGCTTTTTTAGATAATCTATTAACAGATTCTTTCCATGGGTGAAGAGCTAAATCAAATTTACCCCAGTGAATAGGCATTAGTAGCTTACCTTTAACATCTAAGTGCGCCTGAGCTGTTTGCTCTGGGAACATGTGGATTTCACTCCAACCCTCATTGTATGCCCCGCATTCCATGAAGGTCAAATCAAAAGGACCATACTTTTCACCAATGTTTTTAAAGCCTGGAAAATAGCCGCTATCGCCACTGAAGTACACACGTTTTTCTTTTCCTATTATCGCCCATGAACCCCACAGTGTTTTGAATCGATCTCTAATGGCTCTTCCAGAAAAGTGTCGTGTCGGAGTTAAGGCGAGTTTCACTCCTCCTATTTCTACCTCATCCCACCATTCCAGTTCAATGATATTTTCCTTTGGCACACCCCATTCTTCGAAATGGGCACCCACGCCTAGCGGCATATAGAATTTATTGACCTTTTCTTTCAGTCGTTTTATAGTTGGATAATCCAGGTGATCATAATGATCATGAGAGATAATGACCGCATCAATTTTCGGTAAGTCCTCTACTCCCGGATATTCTTCGTAAGGGAATCGCTCTGGTCCCATGAAACTAAACATAGACGCTCGCTTACCCTCCAAAACAGGATCAACTAGAATCGTCACTCCATCTAATTTCAATAAAATAGATGAATGACCAAACCAATTCACACCAATAACACTATCGCTTAAATTCTCAAATACATCAGCACTGAATAGCTGAGTATTGATGGTACTTTGAGGGATTTTCTTCGATTTATCACCAAAGAAAAACTCTTTCATGACCTTCAGCAAGGTGCTAAAAGGCATGTCCATGTTAGTCTCCACCGTATTGACAAATAGTCCGTCTTTAAAATTGGAGGCCTGCTGCATTCGCTCCAATCGCTCTCCTTTTGGTGTGCCGCCAATCTGAGGGGCAGTTTGAAAAAAGATGAATACTCCTCCTGCAATCAGGAGGATAATGATGACAATTGATAGCATGATACGTTTGAATATCTTCATTGTTTAAGGAACTAACCCAGTCTAAATAAAGATGTTCAGATGCTATTTATCCTTTTTAGGATCAGGCTTTTCTTCTTCTGGCGGGGTATCAACGATATTGCCAAACTCGTCGACATAGGCGATCATATCTGAAAGGTCACCGCCTTTGTTATTATTTTCTTGTCGTTCCTTTTTCTTCTCCTCCTTCTCCTTGCGCTTTTGCATGCGCTTCTTAACTTTCTGATTTTTGATAAAACTATTTTGAGATCTTCCCATGTAGTACGTTTAAATGATTTGATGCCAATTTGGTAAACGAATCTGTTTATCCAGTTTAACATGCTTAATACTTAACACAAATTTGCTCCTGCAAATTCCACTGATGAAGAATGATTGACTTTTGGCAAAAACTGGATAAACTTTAAGTAGTTGGGATGAACCCTAACCTTAGATACCTTGAAATTTTTATCCAACAATTTTCATCAGCTTCGCCATGCTTATGACGATTTTATGTAAAGATAATAAATCTATCTCCGCCTTCTCTTCTTCCCTTTTCTGAAATCCTTTCTGGCAGAATTTCTCTCAGACCTTACCTTTTTCTTGCTCTTCTTTTCTTTCGGCGGAGCATCATTATCTCTGTTCATTCGAATATCTCGCCCATTAAACTTGACATCCTTAAAACGATTAGCTACTCCTTTGTCATATCGCTTGTCCAACTCAAAGTATGAATGATTTTGCTTCAGTTCCACTGAGCCAACAAACTTTTTATTGACCTGACCAATTTCAGCTACGAACTCAACAATCTCACTTCTGCTCATTCCGTCAATGCTACCCAAGTTTATGAAGTATCGGTTAAACTTGGATTTATCTCTTCGTTCAGGCGAACCTCCGATAGATTCATTGAGATCAGACTCTTCTCCACTCAGAATAAGATTTTCTAGCTGCGAAGAAATAATTCGCTTCAGGATATCTTCTTTCGAAAGACCATCAAATTCACCTTTGATACTTTCAAAGAGTTTTTCGCCTCTAGGATCTACTTCAGCTTCTTTAATCGTATCTGCCCAATTCTGAAGCCTTCCTTTTTGGATTGAATCAACGTCCGGAACTTCTACCTGCTCAAACTTCACATTGATTTTTCGCTCTAAAGCTTGAATCTTTTTTCCTTCTCTCGGATTGATAAAAGCTAATGAAACACCTTTTTTTCCAGCTCTTCCGGTTCGACCACTTCTATGGGTATAGCTCTCCAACTGATCAGGAAGTGTATGATGAATAACATGGGTCAAATCATTCACGTCAATACCTCTAGCCGCTACATCTGTTGCAATCAGTAATTGCATGGAACGAGACTTGAATCGCTTCATCGCCGCATCTCTTTGCTGCTGAGAAAGCTCACCATGTAGTGGCTCTGCGCTATATCCCAAATCATTTAGCTCATCAGCAATTTGCTGAGTCTCTCTTCTTGTACGGCAAAACATTACCCCTCGCATATCCGGTTGGATATCTAAAAACCTACGAAGCGCAGCAATCTTATTCGCCGATTTGGTAATTACGTACTGATGCGTAATGTCTTTATTACTCTTCTCCTCCCTGTTGATGGTCACCTCCTTTGGCTCCACCATATATTTATTGATGATCTTTCTGATCTCAGGAGGCATGGTAGCAGAAAACAACCATGTAGATTTCGTTTCCGGCGTATGTGTCAGAATTTCGTCAATGGCTTCTTTGAAACCCATGTTGAGCATTTCATCAGCTTCATCCAGTACCACATAGCTAATGTTATTTAGTTTGATTGCTTTCCGCTTGATTAGATCAAGCAATCTTCCAGGGGTAGCTACTACGATTTGCGTGGGCTTTCTGAGTGCCTTAATTTGATTGGTGATCGCAGCACCACCATAGACTACCTCTACGTTCAGATCTTTGTGACCTTTAGAAAAATCAACAATTTGCTTAGCAGTCTGTTGACCAAGCTCTCGAGTTGGGGCCATTACCAAAGCTTGGGTGGTGGGATCGTTCGAATCGATTAGTTCTATTAGAGGTAATCCAAATGCGGCAGTTTTCCCTGTACCTGTCTGTGCCAACCCAATAAAATCAGTCGGATCATTTTGCAGAAGTAAAGGAATCGCTTGTGTTTGTACAGGAGTTGGGGTTGTAAAACCCAATTGCTCAAGGGCTTTCAATGTGTTGGCTGAGAGCCCAAGAGTTTCAAAATTATTCAAGAACGTAATATTATAAATGAGGCGCGAAGTTACGTTTTATTCCGGAGAAAGCCTTTGTGGATCAGATAATTAAAATTTTATTCGTCTTAATACAACCAATTCTAAAACTTCTCGTATATCTGTAAGTGATTACTCACTTTTATGACTGAAAGGCAGGAAAAAATACTAAATGCGGCATTAAAACTTTTTGCAGAGCAAGGTTTTGTCAGTACTTCTACTAGCAGAGTAGCGAAAGAGGCAGGTGTATCTGAAGGACTGATTTTCCGCCATTTCGAGAACAAGGAGGGTTTGCTCGATGCGATTCTTATTCAAGGTCAGGAGAAAGTGAATGCCATGTTTCAGTCGTTGGCCTCTATTTCTGATCCGAAAGAAGTAATCAGAAGAGTCATTGAATTGCCTTTTGATATTGATGAAGAACAGAAAGTATATTGGAAGTTGATCTATTCGTTGAAATGGCAAGCGGAAGTGTACGACGATACCATGTCGACACCCATAAAAAATATTCTGATTCCAGCTTTTGAAGAACTAAATTACCCAAATCCTAAAGCCGAAGCAGAGACTATACTGATCCTGATTGATGGATTAGCAGTGGCCGTTCTGTTGCGAAAACCGGATCAAATAGGAATGATAAAGCAAAGCATTTTAAACAAATACAGTCTTTAAAACATTTAAATAAAAAATAAGTGATTACTCACTTTAAAATTGAACATTATGGAAAAGAAAAAAGTAGCATTAATTACCGGAGCATCTTCAGGCATAGGAAAAGAGTTTGCGCACATTCACGCTGAGAAAGGTGGCGATCTGGTCATCGTAGCAAGAAGTGAAGGAAAGCTAAATGAACTTAAGGATGAACTGGAAAAGAAACATGGAGTCTCTGTTCATGTCATAGCAAAAGACATAGCTCAATCCGGAGCAGCAAAGGAGATCTACGATGAAGTAACAAAGCAGAATATTCAGGTAAACTATCTAATAAATAACGCAGGTTTCGGAGGTGTAGGGAAATTTCATGAGCGAGATATTCAAGATGACCTTAGTATGATTAGCTTGAATGTTTCTGCGCTAACTGCTTTGACGCACCATTTCCTTCAGGATTTTGTAAGACGAAATGAAGGTAAAATTCTGAATGTATCTTCTACGGCCAGTCTTCTTCCGGGTCCGCTTCAGGCAGTCTACTATGCTACCAAAGCGTTTGTTTCTTCATTCAGCAATGCACTTACCGAAGAGCTAAAAGACACAAATATCACCGTTTCCAACCTCATGCCTGGTGCAACAGAAACAGATTTTGGAAAGGTCTCTGGGATGGATAAAACAGATTTATTTACAAATCTCACCAGTGCCAGATCAGTAGCTGAGGATGGATATACTGCCATGATCAAAGGCAAGATGGACAAAATATCCGGATTGAAATTCGGCCAGAAACTGATGATGGCATTCTTACCTGTAACCCCGAAAAAGGTAGTCCTAAGCCAAATCAGACAAATGCAGGAAGTAAAAAAATAAAACTCTTAATAGTTATTACATTAGGATTGGAATAGTTAAAAGGGTAGTTTATCTGCCCTCTCTTTTTACCATGTTTTCATTTTTTCTTCAGAAAAAATTCACTTCATCTAATCTCTCTATATGAATCTTCTAAATACTTACATCAGTATATTAGTAATATATGACGTATCGTATTGGAGAATGGATTGTAGAACCTTCACTCAACCGAATCACAAAAGATGACAAAGTTGTCAGGGTAGAACCTCAGTTAATGGAGGTACTCAATCTACTCGCTTCTAAATCAGGTGGAATTGTTACCAAGGAAGAATTAAAAAATTCCATCTGGTCGGATGTAGTAGTTACAGAAAATGTATTCACTCGTTCTATTTCTTCTTTGAGGAAATTGTTAGATGACGATCCATCTAATCCTACTTACATAGAGACCATAAGTAAGACTGGATACAGGCTGAAGGTTCCGGCTAAATTTCCCTATCAAAAACCAGTTGAATTCTTCACACTTAAATTACCGAGAAGGCCAACATTACTTTTCATTGGGGTGGCTCTATTGATGGGTTTTGGTGCTTTCGTACTCATTCAAACACTCGGGAAGGAACTTCCTTTACTTAACTACGAACCTATTCCAATTGCCCACTCAAATGCCACAGAGTATTGGCCATCTATTTCACCTGATGGTCACTTCATGGCTTTCGCATCCAACAAAGATCAAGGTAAATGGGACATATACGCTCAGCCAATAGGCTCGGAAACTGCTCTGAAGCTAACGGATCATGAAGCGGCTGAACTAAGACCTGTCTGGTCGCAGAATGGAAATTTCGTTTACTACATACGCTATGAACAAGGTCGAGCCAATATCTACAAAAAACCGCTTGTTGGAGGAAATGAGGTAAGAATTATTGAAGCACCAGCATACAGCCGTGGTGATTTTGATATTTCCGCTGATGAAAAATGGCTCCTTTATAATGAGCGCAAAGAGAAAGATCTGCCATTGAGTATTGTAAGAGTGTCATTAGAAGATGGTACAAAAGAAGTCATTACCGAGAGTGAACCTACATTCAATGGTGATCTCAACCCTCGATTTTCTCCAGATAATCAACGTATCGCTTTTATACGAGAGAAAAATCCTGCCAGTATGTATTTGTACGTCCAGGACTTAAAAAGTGGAATTTCATCTCAAGTCACGACCATTCCTCAATCCATCAATGGGTTTGACTGGTCTAAAGATGATCACTTTCTTGTCTATGGAGGTGATCGGTCCGGACTCTACAAGTTGTGGAATATAAATATCGAGACAGGAGAATCATTTGTAATCAGAGCTGGTGACTACCAGATGGTTATGCCGAGAGTTGCTTCTAATGGCAGGCATATTTACGCTAAAATGAAAGACAATGTCAATATCTGGAAATATGACCTTGAGCAACAAAAAGGAGAAATTTGGTATGGAAACAATGAATTAAACCTTAACCCTACTTTTTCACCAGATGGCTCTAGAGTATGTTTCACCATGAAAAAGGGAGATTCATATCAACTATGGATAGCTGATGCGGATGGTGAAAATGAAATCCCCATCACTCAATTTTCAGGAAGCTACCTTACTGCTCCTAGCTGGTCAGCTGATGGTGATTACATCTATTTTCAAGGGTTTTTAGAAGGTCAAAGTGATATCTTTAGGGTCTCCTCTAGGGGAGGTATCCCCCAAAATCTTACCTCGTCAGACATTGACGAACACACACCATTTGAGGGAGAAAGTGGCACGCTTTATTTCAGCTCCAACAAGAACGGGAATTGGAGTATTGAACAAATGACACAAAAAACATCAGACCGGGAAAAGATTATTGAGTTAGGATATTCCCCAAAATATCTAGACCAAAAAATCTACTTTATAAGGAAAGATTCAGCAGGAATATGGCAATTTGACCTTGATACGTTCAAAGAGAAATTAATAATCAAAGATTTTCATCCGATGAATTGGGGCGCTTTCTTCGTCACAAGCAATGGCATATATTATCTGAATTCCGACAATAAAAGAATTGAATTCCTTGATTTAGTATCAAAAGAATCAAAAATGATCTACCAGCCATTGAAGAGGATACCCAGAATAGGATATACCTTGAGTTTATCTCCCGATGAAAGATACCTGCTCTTCTCCCAAATAGACTTCCACGACGCGGATATCATGATGCTTGAAGAGCAGGTGAATTAATTACCCATTCTCACGCATCCAAAGCCAGGACATTTTTCCTAGTTCCTGACCTATTTGTTGTTGTTCAATAGCATCTTCTGCCCCCACTCGCCAATTGAAAGTCGTTACCAATACCATTCCTACTTTAGGAGCTACAATAATTGACTGCCCACCGTACCCACTAGCCATAAAAATACGATCATCATCTATGCTGGCTGTCCACCAACCATACCCATAGCCCGCTTTTGCACCTTCTTCCTCTTCAAAAAGCCAGTAAACATCTGTCAATAAGTCCTGAGTATTCTCTGATAAAATACGATGACCATTATAAGTACCCCGATTGCACATAAGAATGCCGAATTTTAGCATATCACCAGGCTTTAATTGTAGTCTTGATCCGCCGGCATAATAGCCATCACCCAGTTTTTGCCATTCCCACTTCACGATATCCAATGGTTTAAACAGATATTTCTCTGCATAGGTCTCCGTATCCATTCCAGCAGCCTGTGTTAGAATGGCAGAAAGCATGTGAATGTCGCCGGTACTGTAATTCCACTTACTTCCAGGCTTATTTACCATAGGTAGATTCAAGAGAAACTGCAATGGATTGCCTGAGTCCACCATCTTATTATTATCGTTGTACCCTGGGCCCTCACTCCAATTGAAACCACTAGTCATACCTAGCAAATGCCTGATCTTAAGGTCCTTTTTATTATCTGGTAATTCGATGTAGTCTGATACAGGATCTTCCACACTTCTAATCAATTGTTGGTCAATTGCAATCCCAATCAAAGTAGCCATCACGCTTTTGGTAGCAGACCTCAAATGATCGAGACTATCTCTGCTGTAAGAGGCATAGTACTTTTTTCTCAGAATTTTTCCATCCTTCATCAGCATAAAACTTCGAATATTATTTGCTTCGTCCGCCAATTTGTAAACCTCTTCCAGACTGGAAGGAGCAGTCAGCTCTGACCGCTCCTGTCCACATCCCTGAAATAAAACAAGTAATATGGACACCCATAAACCAAATCTCGACTCTTTCATTTCATGTCTTTTAATTCAAAATCACCTCCAAGAGCCACGATCATTTGTGGAATGTGCGTGAATCTTGCTCTTTCTGGTAGAGATCTTTCTTTCTTAAAATGGGCCAGAGCTTTATCATACTCCCCAGAGATAGTATAGGCATCCCCTAACCTGAGTAATGAAATCATGTGATTGGGATTGTATGAAAGTGCCTTTTCGTAAAATGGAAGCGATTCCTTCCCATATCCATCCACCATCAAAATCCATCCAATATTTGCTAAGTGACTAAGCCAGTTGTCTTGCTTGTATTCTTCCTGCTTTGATAAAGATTCCATTAATTTCATTCCCTTCTTCACCCCTTTCTCCTTCACCTCATTGTAGACTAAACCAACCGGGTTCTCTCTTCCATCTGACATCCCGACATAGTTAGCCTTGAGGAAATCAATCGTATAACTAAACCCTGTGAATGTGAACTCAACCAAAATCTCCTCCTCAAACATGGGGTTTGAAGCTTGAGGGCCAGTGGTACCCAGTTCAAAATCTTTCCTGTTAAGACTCAGACTCCCCTTTACAATCATCAAATCCAAGTTATTCATAGCCCTCTTCATAACTGTTGGCTTTTCTAAGTGTACCGTCGCTGGCTTTACTATTTCCTTAATATTGATAGTGCCAGACAGATCAAATCCAGTTTCCGTTACCGTTACTTTAGAGCCCTGAAACCAGATAGCAGGGTATTCTTTAGCGTGAAGAAAATGCTCTCCTAACAAGTTTTCATCTCGCTTATCATGCGCCGTATTGAAGCTCTCCGAAGCAATTCTGATGGTAGCTGAAGAATTCTCAATATTCTCCGGATCATAATACATAGTCGCTTGATAGGATTTTACAGACCCTCTTATCACTGGGAAACCCGCTATGGTAGTACTGAAATTTAAATAGGAAAAATCCTTATTTATTTGATACTGATTGGATAAATCCACGTCCTGTGAATACACGGTTAAAATAAAGACAAGTGACGCTAAAAGCGTCATTGTAATTTTTGCAGGTTCAAGTAGTTTCTTTTTCATAGTCATTATCATTTTTCGTTTCTTCAATTGACGAAAAAGTTTTTGAGTTTGCTGAAAATCAACTACATGGTTTTGTGAAGCTTTTCTGAATTGCTTTTTGAAGAAAAAACCTCAATTTTTGATTTGAGTCAGAAAGGTCGATATGAATTTTCTTTTTCTTTTTGCAAGCCTTGGAGTAATCAATGGTGTAATGGTGGGTATTCACCTTCTTTTCAAAAATGAAAGAAGGATTCCCGATATCTACTTTGCAGGTCTAATTCTTACCCTTTGCATTCGGATTGGTAAGTCGGTACTCTACTATTTTTTTCCAGAGACCGACCAGATGGTATTACAACTTGGCCTTTCAGCCTGTGTATTTATAGGACCATTTTTTTATCTCTACCTCAAGGCACTCAATCAGCAGAAGAATACTTTTGAAAAGAAAGACGCTTACCTGCTATTTGCATTGTTGATTGGTGTCTCCGTCGTAGGAGTTATATATCCCTATCGAGTTTATCCCGAATACTGGAATCCTGAGATCGTTCAAGGTATTTACGTGGTGTGGGCTATTTTCTTAATTCTGGGCTTAATTCAAGCCTATAAACTGCTTGGAGGCAAGCTGTTCTTATTCTGGAATTTGAAGAGCGAACAACAATATTTGGGGATAATTTTATTTGGAATCACTTTTATTACTGTCACTTACCAATTGGCATTGTATGTTGGATTCACCTATTTGTGGGGAGCTTTTATTTTCTCTGTAATCTTTTATGTGATTGCTTTCCGTGCGTTATCGAAAGAAAAGTCAGTTACTCCAAAATCTTCAAACCGAAAGCTTGCTAATGGAGAAGAAATGTTTGCTCAAATCCAGGATCTTGTATCTGGTGAGAGGCTGTACTTAAAACAGGAACTTAAGCTTGAAGATATATCAAATAGAACAGGGTTTTCCAGACACGACGTTTCACAGGTGCTCAACGATATCTATGGCTTTGGCTACACGCATTACATTAGAGAGCTTAGGGTGAATGAATCAAAACAACTTATAGCATCCAGACCGGAATTGAGCCTTGAAGGCATAGGGTATGAGGCCGGGTTTAAATCCAAGTCCGTCTTTTTTGAGGCATTTAAGAAAACTGTGGGATGCACACCTGCCACCTACAAAAAACGGCTGGAAAGCCAGGATTTGTGAGAAATAGTTCGAACCGACCGAATCAAACTCTTTCTAACTTTATTTCATGTACTTCCATCTTAGGAGCTCGTAACATTGAACTAAAACTTAATTACGAGATGAAAAGAACACTTCTGTTATGCACATTACTAATTGCTTTTAATTCATTCGGTCAATCCGATCATGATGAAATCAGAACTACGATCCAGAAATTCATTACCGGAACGGTTTATAACTATCCAGACACCATCTTGTCGGCCTTTAACCACGGTACTAAGATGTTTTTGCATTCACTTACAAATCCTAGATTGGAAGTCTCTGTCGAAGAATACGCATCCTGGTACGGGAGAAGATCCCCGGGCACAAAGAATAATCGTCCGAGTAAAATCATTAGTATTGACCAGGTATTGAACGTGGCATATGCACGGGTGGAAGTTCAAATTCCATCGAATGGATATCGATACAACGACTTGCTCTTATTAAAGAAATTTCCCGAAGGATGGAAAATTGTTGCTAAGTGCACCTCCGCCGAACCCATTCCTGTTTTACCTGAAAAAATGGCTGCTAAGCCTGTGAAGGAAATAGTTTTAGAAGAATTAAAGCGTCCCTGGAGTATGGCCTTTATTAATGAGACAGATGCGCTTATAGCAGAAAAGGATGGGGATTTGCTCAGAGTCAATCTGGATACTAAGGAACAAAAAAGTATTGAAGGATTACCCAAGGATGTGGGTAGAGCGGTTTTGATCGATACGACAAAATTTCAACATGGTGTATTTCCTGGTAGCGTTCATGGTCAAAAACGTAGCTTCAATGCAGGCTGGTTTCAAGTTTTGTTAGATCCAAATTTTAAGGAGAATCGATACATCTATCTTTCTTATGCTGCCGAAAATAAGAAACGAGAAAGTGCTCTAAAAGTCATTCGCGGAAAGTTAGTCGGAAATAAGCTAACCAAAATCGAAGTACTTTTTGAAGCAAAGCCATACTCACATGGACTTTTTCATTATGGCGGTGGGATGATTTTTGGCCCTAATGAAAAACTATATTTCACAACCGGAGAACGGAATTTCCAGGAATACCTCAATCCGGAAGTACCGGTGGCTCAGGACCTGCAAGACAAAAGGGGTAAGATCATTCGTCTTAATCCTGACGGATCAGCACCAAGTGATAATCCTGCTTTTAACTCAACTGTGAAAGGGCTCTATGCAACAGGCATACGTGCTTCTCAGGGTTTAACTATTGATCCTGAGACAGGAAAAATCTGGTTTAGCGAGCATGGTACCATACATGGTGATGAATTGAACATTCTCGAAGCAGGCGCTAACTACGGATGGCCTTATCAAACGACAGGTAAATACCGCTCGGAGAAGTATAGTCCACAAATACCCGAAGGAATGACCTTCAAAGATCCAATCTACCATTGGAATCAAACGGTAGCCCCAACGGGGCTGACATTCTATAATGGAAGAGAGTTTCCCCAATGGAGAGGAAATATCCTAGTTCCGGGTTTAAGCAAGGGCAGCTTATGGAGGATGGTTATTGAAAATGACAAAGTAGTGGCTTCAGAAGAATTATTTGTTAATGATCGGGTACGATTGCGCAAAGCTGTAGTTTCGCCAAGAGGTCAGCTTTACCTACTAACAGATGAGGAAAAGGGCAAACTCATCAAAGTAGTGAATAAGAATAAAGAGAAATAGATTTCAAGGGAGCTATCTCAAAAAGTGTCATTTCGACCAAAGGGAGCAATCTTTAAATGTTATAATTATCTATGTTAGAGATTTCTTCCTCGAAATACATAAAGAAGATGAGATCGCTTCACCTTAATTATGGAAAAAGTCAAACTTATTTTTTGTATAACATGTATCTCGATTTCTGTTATTCTAAAAGGGCAAAGCATTGATACCCTTTCCTCATACCGACTAAATGATGTGACGGTAACAGCTCCACGACTACCTAAGGCAATTTACCAAGTGCCTTTTGCTATTACTCAACTAGATTCTTCAATAGTAGATAGTGAGAGACAAAATCTATCTGTAAAAGAGCATCTACTCATGATACCCGGAGTGTATGTACAAAATGCATATAATTTCGCTCAAGATGCCAGGATTTCGATTCGTGGTTTTGGAGCTACAGCAGCTTTCGGAATTAGAGGAATTAAGCTGATTGTGGATGGAATACCCGAGACTACTCCCGATGGTACCGGACAACTTGATAACCTCAATCTTGATATCGTCGAAGACATTCAGGTCATTCGTGGTTCTGCCTCTAGCCTATACGGCAATGCCTCTGGTGGGGCAATCATCATGAAATCAAAGTTTGACTTTGACGATTTCATAGAATCGAAATCCATGATCGGATCATACGGTTTTTACTCTCAGGCTCTTTCTGTTGGAGTCAAGCTCAACAAAACCATACTCAGTGGACACTCACGTTGGTTTGGAAGTACTGGATTTCGAGATCACAACGAGTTTCGGCAAGCAAATACAAGAGTTGCCGCAAGACATCTCTTCAATGATCGCCTAAGCGCCACCCTTCTGCTGGAGTATGTCAATAGTCCTGAAGCTCAGGATGCGGGAGGTCTAACGCTTGAAGAAACTGAAACGGATTTCAGCATGGCAAGAGACCGAAATGCGACCTTCGATGCTGGTGAAGAAATCACCCAATGGAAAGCTGGTGCAAGTCTGGAATGGAAATGGACCGAAAATAAAACACTCAGTAGCTATGCGTTCTTCAATCAACGAACCTTTGATGGAAGACTTCCTTTCGAAAATTCCGGCATTATTGAATTAGAACGAAATTATTTTGGAGTAGGTAATAGCCTTGAACTGGACATCAAGCAACATTCAGTAAAGCTTGGTTATGACTTACTTTCTCAGACAGATGATCGTCAGCGATTTGATAATCTTGAAGGAGTGCAAGGAAACCAACGATTAAATCAGGTAGAGTCGTTTTTAAATTTCGGATGGTATTTCTTAGATTATCTCGATTTGGGCAAGTACTATTTCTCTGCCGGAATCAGACAAGATTTTAACTGGTTGGAAGCAGATGATAAATTTCTAAGTGATGGCAATGATTCTGGTGAAATCAATATCATCAATTGGAGTTACCACCTGGGAGCTAGCCGGGTCCTCTCTCCATCCATACAGCTATTTATTAATCACTCAACAAACTTTGAGACTCCTACATTAAATCAACTAAGCAATCGACCCGATAATACCGGAGGGTTTGAAAATTTGGATGCTGCAACGGCCTCTTCCTTTGAACTAGGCATGAAATGGATAAAAAATTCATTTTCAGCAGAAATAACAGGTTTTAACATTCAAACTGAAAATGAACTGGTCCCATACGAATTAGCAGCATTTCCCGAACGAACATTTTTCAGAAATGCGGGAAGTACCAATAGAAAAGGGCTTGAGTTCTCAGCAAACTATTCATCCCAAAAACTAAAAGTTTTTTCATCCTACACTTTCTTCAACTTTGAGTACGATGAATATGTAGCCAATGACGAAAATTTAGCTGGATTCAATCTTCCTGGTATTCCGAAACATCACGCGGTTTTGACTTTACTAACTTCTCCAATTGAGTCTTTAGAGCTTTCTGTTCCTATTGATTATGTTGGAAGTCTTTGGGTTGACGATCAAAACGAAACAGAAATAGATCGCTATCTAGAAGTTTCATTCTCGGTACGATACAGTGTGAGCTTTACAAAAATATCCTTCACTCCCTCCTTTGGAGTTAGAAATCTCCTGGATCAGCAGTATTTTGATAATGTAAGAATCAATGCTTTCGGAGGCCGGTACTATGAACCTGCCCCAGGGAGAAATTATTATATCGCTCTCGGGTTGAGATTTTAATGAATTTCTTCAATTTCTTTAATGAATTCGTCAACTGTGAGTTGACCAGAATAGGCTAGTTCAACCCGAAGGGCTCTGAGTCCATGAACTCCCTGCAAATCTTCTAGCGCAAGATCTTCAACTTCTTCTTTAAGCAATCCTTTAGAGGTAAGGAACTTCAAATAGGTCCTGTATTCCAAAGCATCTTTCTCCTGAGAGTACACAATGACAATATTTCCTGGTTTGGTGATGCGCTCGTTTGTCCCCTTAATATTTGCCTTATCCACTCGCTTCTTAATGATTTCATAGCGTGCATTGTAAGCTCCTTCCACATCAAACTTTTTTTCATCCATTCGGAAATGAACAGAGATAGGAGTATTGTAAACCAGAATTAGTGAAGCAATTTCAATTGGTGTACCCAGCTCTGCCTTCGTATTATGAAATTCATTTTCCATTTCGCACATGGTCACCAATTGCCAAATTCTCAGGTTTCTCAAGTAGATGTTGTCAAATACTTCCTCTTTTGAAATCGATTGACCTATATACATATTAAACTCTACGCCATCTGTCTTATATCGCTCAAAGTAGTGTGGGAACATGTTTTGAGCTTCAACCTGCTTTTCGTCCAGATAAGAAGCTAGTCTTTGATTGATCAAGTTAACGCTCAAATCGTATTTCTTTCTCTCTTCATAAACAGACTGAACATCAGCATCCAACATGGAATAATAATTTTCAATGCTTTTCTGTAAATCGGAATCGTTTTTTAAATAGTCAAAAACAGGATAAACATCTTCCTTTAAAAAGGAGAGTATACGATGCTCACTTCCTGCCGCTAGCTCATCCTTCAACTCACTCGAAAAAGAGTCCAACCTAAATAGCAACTCTTCATAAGCTGGCAAAGGATTTTTCTTAAATGCTGCTTTTAAGACTTTAGAAACTTCTTTTAGCTGTTTTAACAAATCTGCGCTAACAGCTTTATTCCTTCTTTCAGAAGATCCTTTGATATCCAGCTGGCCATAGAGAGGATACAAATTATTGAAGACTATGTCTTTGAAGACCGGTTGACCACCGTTGAGTTGTTCTTTCATAAACCACTCAGCTTCCTCTTCAAATCTCCACTTCACCGCAGAATGAATGGTTGTGCACTCCTGCTGTATGATTGCTTCGACAAGGTTTTGAGCCTCAGTTTGAAACCGTTTCTTAGCCATTGCCAGGATTGGCAATACCTCACCGAGTACCTCTAAAATTCCATCATGCAATTCATATTTCTTTTTTGATCCCATTTCCAAAAAGCCTAAAAGCTCATCCTCATGCACAATAGGGATAATGATGTAGCTCTGAAATCCGGAATTAATCAACTTAATAGATATTCCAGTTTGTCCAAGCGAATGAAAAACATCTGCATCTGTAATCACAAGTGGTTCCTTTTTTTCGAGTAACTGACACAGACTATATTCACAGAGATCTATGGAACAATCCAGTGAATCTCCCTTATCCATAAGAATGCTTGTAAGATCAGCATGATCATAAGGGACCAGATTGTTTCGATCCAGGCTCAATACACCAATGGACAAATTAGCATTATTCAATAACCTTCTAATCTCATCCTGAATTTTCTGAAAAGAATCGGCTGTTTTGACCAATAAATTCGAAGTAATAGAGCTGATGGATTGATCTGCGGTAACGTCTACCAGATTGACAATGTTAAGTCCTCGCATGATCCAGCTGTTGGGCGGGAATTTCTTTTTCCAAAGATCAAAATCGTCAAAATTATTCATCAACTCCTCATAGTCCTCCCTGGTAATATGAACTGCTTTCTCAGTAGGAATAAATTCCGACATGTCAGCATTGATCAGAAGTTTATACACTCTCATAATTCCCTGATCCTTATTGAAAATCTCAAAGAGCTGTGGGGTGGTAGCTCCAACAGAATAACCAAAATAGCTTCCTAGAATGAAATAACAGCAATACAAATAAAACGTGTCTTTATCCACATCCCTCATAGTAAATTCGAAAGGTACACCGGATGCTTTTATGATGTTTTTGAACCGTTGAGAAGTGTATATGGGCTCAAAATAAAAGGGAGGCGTCAGAAGCTTTATTTCATTTGTGGTCAAGACTTCCGGGAACAATGGCTTTGCTAATTTCTCAGTAGACTTTTGATACTTTGGAAGTGTAGTAACATCCGAGATTCCATCTCTTAGTTCAGGATGTTTTTCTACTTCTTTTAAAAGACCCCTAGCGTACTCTGCTACACCTTCATCATTGCTTTTTATTTGTTCCTCCAGCTGCTCAATTAGCTTGAAAAAACTTACCTGCATGATCGCAGGAAACTCCACTTCTTCGCCGTTGTAGATCATGACTTCATGCTTTCTTAATTAATGAGTCTTTATTAACGTAAAAGTTACACAGTTGATTCTATTTTAAGAAAGAATTCGGCCATGATGGTATTTAAAAAATCCTTCTTATAACTGTTTTGAAGTTATTCTTCTGATGATTGCTCATTTATTTCATGAATAATTTCATCCAACTTATGTATGGTTTTCCCTAAATATTGAAATAATTCTTTATGGTACTCATTTTGAAATTCCTCTCGACCAATTAAATCTACTATTCCGATAATGGTGGCAACAGGTGCTCTCAGTTCGTGAGAGTTTTTAAAGCGAATTGAATCAATAGTTTCTATTGCTTTTTCAAGCTTACCCTTCAATATCCATTCCTTCGTCACATCTTGAATGATAGTAGAAAACTTTGTCGGTTGCCCCTTCTTATCTCTTTCATAAACCAAATCATTTATTTGAAAATGGCAGTATTGACCATCAGAAGATTTAACTCTAAGTATTGTGCTTATGACCTCACCGTCGGCACTATTTCGTAATAACTCAAATGTCTTTTCATTTTTCTTTAAGTCATCTGGATGTATAATTTCCTTGAAATCATTTTCAGCAAAATTCGATAGCTCCTTAGGAGAATATCCGAGTAGTCGCTCAGCCAATCCACTTGAATAGATGACTTCTTTATTAGTGAGGTCGATTGCACCAAACGGAGTAGGTGCCGATCTAGAAATTGAACAAAGAAATCTAGTATCGATTTTCATACTATGAATTTACTACGGATGCGCCCATTAGTCAACTCTTGATTTGTAAAATAAGATGAAGCTAAAAAGGATTGAGTATTTTCGAATACATGGAATTTCCCGCTATCATTCAACACATTGAGCGATTTGTTTCACTTTCAGATGAGGAAAAAGAGGCGTTTGCGGCTATCGTAGAGGAACGGAGGATTAAGAGAAAATCTTTTATTGTTCAGCCAGGTTTTATTTGTAAGCATCAGTCACATATTGTGTCAGGAGCACTTCGTTCTTTTTTCATAACACCTGATGGTAATGAGCATACCATTGCAATTGCAATTGATGATTGGTGGATTAGTGATTTTTACAGTTACACCAGTCAAACACCTGCATCACTTTATGTAGAAGCTTTAGAGGATTGCGTTATTCAGCAAATCGCATATGAAAACGTAGAACGAATCTGTGATGAGCATCCAAGATTTGAACGATTTTTTCGGTTAGTGGCACAAAAAGCCTTCGCATTTTCTCAACGTCGAGCACTATCTAATATAGGTAAAACTGCAGAAGAACGATACCTTGAGTATTCCGAAATGTACCCTCAGATCATTCAGCGTATTCCTCAATATATCATCGCTTCTTACCTTGGAATGACACCAGAATTTTTGAGTAAGATTCGAAAGAACATCGCATCAAGCTAAGAAATGCTTCCTCCCTTTTGTCGTTCTCAATTACGTTTTCATCCTTACGAGAAGGAAGGACTGAACAAACTCCGTCAAAGAAGGACAGGTAATCTTGAACTAGTTCAAGAAGTTTTCCTGTTCTGGTTCATTTTTCAGGATTTGGTCCTAATCCAATTTTGCTCTTACAAAATCGATAAAATAATGAACGCACTGAAAATTGTATTCCTTGGAGCCAAGGTGCTACTGGGTACACTCATGATCATCTTTGGGCTTAATAAATTTCTGGGATTCATCCCAGTGGAGCCCCCTGCTGACGCCACCGCTCAAGCTTTTTTAGGAACAATATTTACAACCTATTTATACAAAGTAGTGGCGCTTGCAGAGATTATTGGCGGTTTACTTCTATTTGTCCCGAGATTCTCATTTATCGGAACTCTTGTTCTATTGCCTGTAGTATTCAATATCATTGCTTTTCACATAGCACACGATATGCCAGGAAATGGTATTTGGCTGGGGCCAACGTTACTTTTCATGATCGTACTTATTTCCTTTAAGAACAAATACCACTTGATGTTGGGAAACAAAGCCTGAGCGCCAGGACAGACTGGAGTATTGTTCCGAATTACATAGCTTGCATCAACACCCAAACGCATGTGTTCAAATCAAAATAATAAGCGTATGAAAAACATAATACTCTTTATTCTTTGCTTTTCAAGCCTCATTTCTAATGCTCAACGTATAAGAGAATTAGGAATAGAAATTGGCATTTTTGAACCAGGTGTTTCGAATGCAATCACTGATGTTCCCAATGTTGGTCTGGGTCATTTTACTTACATAAAAGACGATCACATTCGTACCGGAGTAACAGCTGTTATTCCACATCAAGGCAATGTGTTTCAACAAAAATGTCCTGCTGCTATTTACCTTGGCAATGCTTTTGGTAAACTCGCTGGGTATAGCCAGGTTGAGGAACTAGGCACAATAGAAACACCTATTATTTTGACCAATACACTGAATGTATCAACAGCGATCAACGCACTGATCACTTATACATTAAAACAGCCTGATAATCAATCAGTCCGATCTGTAAATGCAGTGGTAGGTGAAACAAATGATGGGTATTTAAATGACATACAAGGGAGGCATTTGACTGAGGAGCATGTGTTGTCAGCTATAGCAAATGCAAAAAGTAAAAACATAGCTGAGGGTAATGTAGGAGCAGGTACTGGCACAGTCTGTTTTGGTTACAAAGGGGGGATTGGTACCTCTTCCAGGGTGCTTCCGAGTATCCTGGGAGGATATACCATAGGTGTACTTGTACAAACAAATTTTGGGGGAATTTTAGAGATTGCTGGGGTGCCAGTCGCAAAGGAAACAGATCGCTATCCCTACAAAAAAGCAATTGATTCTTCGGATGGATCATGCATGATTGTAGTTATGACAGATGCTCCCGTTGGTAGTCGAAATCTCAAGCGTATAGCGAAGCGAGCATTATTTGGAATTGCAAAAACAGGTGGTATAATGTCGAACGGAAGCGGTGATTATGTAATCGCTGTTTCAAATCATAAATCCAATTTGATCTCCTATCAAAGTGATGAGCCGAATGAATCGATGACTCTACTGAGAAACGATCAGATGACACCCTTGTTTATAGCAACGATAGAGGCAACTGAAGAAGCGATTCTGAATTCTTTATTTGCTGCTGAAAGTATGGTAGGAAGAGATGGGAATACAATCGAAGCTTTACCTAAAGAAGAGGTAATAAACTTATTAAAAAAATACAATCGAATAAAAGACAAATAGAAATGAAGATATCATTTATTGGATTAGGGATAATGGGTAGCAGAATGGCTTCCAACCTATTGAAATCAGGAGTAGAACTTACGGTCTACAACCGCTCAGAAGAACCCAGAAAAAAATTGGAAGAGGAAGGCGCTAAGGAGGCTACCAGTATAGAAGCGGCAATAAAGGATGCAGATTTGGTATTTACTATGCTATCTAAACCCGAAGCAGTGAAGGAGGTAATGCTTGACAAGGGATTGGGATTTATGAAGAAGGATGCGCTTTGGGTGGATTGCTCCACCGTCAATCCTTCATTTACGCTAGAGGCTTTAGAAAAGGCAAGGGAAATGAACATCAGATATTTAGAAGCGCCGGTAGCTGGTTCATCCCCCCAGGCAGAAGCGGCCGAATTAGTAATTTTCGCTGGGGGTAAGGAGCAGGATTTGGAAGAAGCCAGACCTTACCTTGAGAAGATGGGACAAAAAGTACTGCACCTTGGTAATATTGGGAAAGGTGCTGCTTTCAAGCTTGTAGTAAATATGATGCTTGGTACGGGAATGATGGCCTTTGCGGAATCATTGAGATTTGGAGAGTCCATGGGATTGGATAAAGGTTTTCTGCTAAATACACTTCCCGGATTAGCTGTGTCTGCGCCTTTTACTAAAATGAAATCTGAAGTAATCAAAGACGGAAGTTATGAAGCACAATTTCCACTAGAACTTTTACAAAAAGATCTTCACTTAGCAACACTCACGGGATATGAAAACGGACAGCCACTACCTTATACAAATGCAGCTAAGGAGCTTTACTCACTCGCCATGAAGGATGGCTTGGGCAGAAAAGACATGGCGGCCATCTATGAATTTTTAGGTGAAATGAAATAGAGTGATGAAATTTTAACCCTTCTAATTTAAATTGGAGGATTTTATGAATATTAGTCCGGATAGTTTCATCGCCGTAATCTTATCAGGATTCGGCATCTTACTTTGCTTATCTGTCGGTATCCAGCTCTTTGCACGTAACAAAGGAAACAGGCAAGCCAATACTTTTTTAGGATTGCTTTTGGTGCTCTACAGCCTCACACTCCTTAATTCCCTAATGGCAATGACCGGAGTATTTTCCGCCTACCAGCAGTTATACTTTCTACCGCTGATTTTTTCATTCAGCATAGGGCCACTTTTTTACTTTTTTGTAAAATCCAGAATTCAGCCGTCGTTCATTTTCACGAAAAAGCATTCGATCCATTTTATACTTCCAGCTATCCAGTTCATTTTTTATCTCTCCATTGGGTTTCGCTCTAAAGAATTTAAGAGTTGGGTATGGACGGATGTAATGGCTC
The DNA here is from genome assembly GCA_965267215.1 of Ekhidna sp. Taxonomy (GTDB): domain Bacteria; phylum Bacteroidota; class Bacteroidia; order Cytophagales; family Cyclobacteriaceae; genus Ekhidna. The sequence continues at coordinate 4,607,744 of OZ253940.1, read as the reverse complement.
CTTTCGGTCAATACATTGAAGAATCACTCACCATTATTCTGTCGCTGGGGTATTTGATTGCTGCCCTTAAGCTTATCAATTCAGAAATTCCTAAATCGCTTTGGAGTCATCCCATTTGCCTTTGGCTAAGGAAGTTTGCCATTTCACTTTTGATCCTATTGTCCATTTCATCTATCTATGAAATAGTGGATTGGATATTTTGGGCACAATTTGAGTATAATCTTTACAATACGGCCTGGGCAGATTTCCCTCTAAAATTATCTTATGCGATCATTTCTTTATTCATCGGGTACAATGCCTTCATCCATCAAAATCAAAGCTTGATTATCCCCAAATATTTCAAGCAGAATGACCCTGAGGGTTTGGATGCCAGAATAGAGGAGCTACTTCAAAAACAAAAAATCTATCTCGACCCTGAATTGAATCTGGATGCTCTAGCAAAAATGCTGGATACACCAAAAAATAATCTGTCCGCCTACTTCTCTTCAAGGGGTGAATCATTTAGGACATTCATCAATAAGCACAGAGTGGATCATTTTATAGAATTAATTAAAAAAGGAAAGCAACAACAGCTTTCTCTTCTGGGACTTGCGTTTGAATCCGGCTTTAATTCCAAAGCCAGTTTCAATCGAATATTCAAAGAACAAAAGGGGCAAACACCGAAGGAATACATACAGGCAGCATAAACCCTGATGTATCAAAAATCATAAACGTATCATTTCTCAAAAAAGAGGTCTCAGAATGCATTTTGCGTCGATACCCAATAATGGGCCTGATAGCTTAGCCTGAAAATTTGACAAAAAATAAAAGCTATGAACACTTCTATTCGTATGTTTCGAAGAATTCTAATTCCTCAATCATTTTCTTCCTTCGGTAACAATCTTGCCTTAGCTATTCCAAGAATCCTTGGCGGACTAATGCTATGTTTTGAATTTGGCTCCAGCAAATTCGGCATGCCCTGGTCTACTACAAATGAAATGGGATTGTTTGAGGTCGCAAGTTGGTTTCCTGAGGATATTGCCAAATTTGGTTTACCCTTCAGCCTTGCTCCGCTTTTATTCGCTTGGTTGGCAGCAGCCAGTGAAGCGATAGGCGGGTTATTTCTTGCATTTGGTTTAGGCACACGTATTTGGGGAGCATTGCTCACATGCACCATGCTAACAGCTATTTTTCTTCAAAAGTGGCCAGATGTTTTAGAATATGGTAGCTCATGGCCTATTCTACCAGCAGCGGGATTTTTATGGATATCTATCTATGCTGTGGTATTTGGGTCGGGGAAATATGGCATAGACTATCTACTTACCAAAAAAGATCGATCTGCCTTAAAGTAGATTTTGAAAATGAAGGAAGCTTAAGCACTCAACCATTTGAGTGCTTCTTCTTTCTCTTCAAATAGTCTCAAGTTTTTGACCCTCGAAATTGTCATTGTGGTGTTCATCACTATTCTAGTGAAGGCATTATCCATTCCCACTACTGCGATTCTAATATTGATTCCATTCTGCCTAAACCACTTTCCGCTTTCCCTCATACGTTTGGTTAGTCTTGGACTCTTTGGTGTGCTTTTGAAATTGGAAAGAATCTTAACAGAGGTTCCCGCTGTTTTACTCGCCTCAAACGCCCTGTCAAACAATGCTATCATTTGATCTTCACCCGATTTACTATAATCACACCACATGATACTCTCTCCTCCGTTATTGAAGAAATACAATCGTTCACTGATCTTTAATGTAGGTTCAAATTCTAATACTTCTTTCATAGCTTTCTCTAATTTGAAGCTAACCACTTAAGTGCTTCTTCTTTATGCTCGAAAAGTTTTACGTTCTTAATCCTTGTAATTGCCATGGTCGCATTTACAACGACTCGCTTTAATGGACTATCAATACCCAAAATAGCGACTTTCACATCTATGCCCGCCTGATGAAATTCTTTCCCATATGCCTTCAATCTTTTGTTGAATTCCGGGCATTTGGGAGTGCTTTTGAAGTTGGTTAGAATATTCAGTTCCGATTCTACTTTTTTTGCTAAGTCTACTGCTTGTTCCAATAGTCTTAGCATTTGTTCCTCCCCAGATCTGCTATAATCGCACCAAAGAACCTTCCTTCCTTCATGATCGAAGAAATGAAGTCTTTGACTAGTCGTTAAGGTCTCGCTCATCACACATGCAATTTATCAAATGATAATGTAGTTATACTCATTATTTAGATAAACAGGCATTTTCTTAGGAAAAACAAAGAAAAAACCACTACAGAGGTATTCCATAGTGGTTTTTAAAGTATGATTATTTGGACTAGTTCAGAATTCTCACAGTACCTGAATCCATATCATAAATGGCTCCTACGACTTTAATTTCACCTTTATCTTCCATTTCTTTAAGAATCACACTTCCCTCACGTATAGTTTGAATAGTATTTCTCACATTATTTTCTGATACTAAAGAAACAAATTCAGAATTTACAGAGCTTTTATCTCCAGCGTAAGATTGTGACATTTCAACAGCAGGATTAATCTTCTTAAGCATGTTAGTAATATTTCCCAACTCCACACCATCAATAGCTGCTTTTACAGCTCCACAGCTTTCATGACCCATGACCATAATCACTTTAGATCCTACCACCTTACAACCGAATTCCATGCTCGCAATTAGATCCTCATTGGCGAAGTTTCCTGCCACCCTACCAACAAATATGTCCCCAATTCCTTTATCAAATACATCCTCTACCGGGATCCTACTATCCAGGCAAGAAAGTACCACAGCTTTAGGAAATTGACCAAATGTGCTAATTCTAACTTGCTTGGTATGATCACGCGCAGTTAGGTCATTATTGACAAATCTTTTATTGCCCTCCATCATACTGGCTATTACATCATCAGGTGTAAGCTTTGATAATTCTTCCTGAGACAGTACATCTTCAACTAGTGGTTTAATTTCTATTTTTGAATCAGCTGGAGGTGGTTGCCCAGAATTCTGGTTAGAACTTGTACATGCAAATAGTGATGCCAGACCTATCAGTCCAACAATTAAAAACTGTTTTTTCATAATCTAATATTTAAAGTAATTCTTTCATTTTTAAAAGTAATACTATCATAAACAATAGTTAAGCAATAATGTTTTAACCATTAAGAGATCTTCGTATAATTCAGCAAGTCTCTTAGCATTGCGTAATCACTATCCTAATTCAGCACTAGATTTGAGTTGGGATATATTATGCAATGACCGAACCACTAAAAATTTTGTCAGAATCTTGTGATGAGAAAGAGATAGCTACTCTTTTATCCGATATTCTCAATCTTTTCCTGGAAAAGAGCCCAGACAAAGAGTTAAGTGAGGATATTTTACTGTACACCGAAGAAACAAATGGCTATGTAGCTATTTATTGGTTTGATGCAGAAAATGAATCCAATTTTGAGACTGAATTTTATGTTGTTTTGGATATTCAAAACTTCCAGCATTCCATCACCGAAGGGGAATCAGACGGATATGCATTCACTGACTCAATCATTGGGATCATTAAAACTAACATGGCTGATCAATTAAAAAGATTACCGTATAAATTTCATATTGGTATAGATTTGGATGATCTACACGTGTTAGCATAATCGATTATGACATTGAAAGAAACTACAGTTCGTATATTTTTCATTGTCCCACCTTCTGTTCATTTACTTGATATTAGTGGACCAATCCACGTATTCTATGAAGCAACCGAGTATGGAGCCAATATCGAATCGAGATTTCTTTCTATAAATGAAACACCTGAGATTAATTCAAGTGCCGGAATAACCTTCAACAAGCTTGAAACCTACTCAAATTACTCCCTTCTTGAAGGAGATATGATATTTATTCCAGGATTGGATTCGAGGTTGATATTTGATGAGGATTTCAAAAAAACACATCTTCCATTTTTCAAATGGTTAGAAGAACAATCGGAGAATGGAGCTAAGATTTGTTCTGTATGCACTGGAGCCTATCTTCTCGGGTTTTCAGGACTATTATCAGGTCGGGAATGTACAACTCACTGGAAGTATATAGAGGACTTCAAAAAACAATTCCCAAAGGCGCTACTCCATAATGACCGACTTTTTGTAAAGGATGTAAATATTTACTCCAGTGCTGGTATTTCATCAGGAATTGATTTGGCCTTGTACATCTTGGAAGAGCTATATGGACCATTTTTTGCAACGAAGATTGCGAAGGAGATTGTAATTTATCTGAGAAGAGCTGAGGATGATCCACAATTAAGCGTTTTTCTCCAATATCGTAATCACATTGAAAATCGAATACACAAGATTCAGGATCATTTGGCACAGCACTTGGATGTAAAACAAAAGATTGAAGATCTAGCCAGCCTTGTTTTCATGAGTCCCAGAAACCTCACACGTCTCTTCAAAAAAACTATAGGAATAACCATCGGTGAGTACCATGATAAACTAAAAATAGAACGAGCCATTCAGTTATTAGCTGATGGCCAAAAGGTAGATGCGGTAAGCCAAATGTGTGGGCTAAGCAGCAATCAGCTTAGAAGCTTACTTAAAAAATACTCGGATGTCCTTCCCTCCAATTTGTCCTGATCCTGAGGATACTTGTCCTTTCACTTAAAAAAGTGTATTCATAGCTTTGAATAAAACTCAAAAGACTATGCAAAGAATATTTTTTCAAACCTTATTTGTTCTACTTATACTTCGATTGTCAGCTCAGATTCCTAATTCTCAACAGTACATCTGTCCACCTTGCGGTAGCTCTTGCGACAAAGAAATTCATGACAAGCCCGGAGTTTGCACCCATTGCAACATGGTTTTGATTCAAAAAGATCTATCCAAAACGATTGCCTTCTACCTTCAAGATGGTGTGGAAGTGCTGGATTTTGCCGGGCCAATGGAAGTATTTTCCTATGCAGGATATGAGGTTTTTACAGTATCCAAAGAAAAGAAGCCTATTACCTCACAAGGTATATTGAAAGTGGTACCTGACTACAGTATTGAAGACGCCCCGAAAGCCGATATCCTTGCTTTTTTTGGAGGAAACGCTTCTGCAGCTTTTAATGATAAAAAAGTGATCAAATGGGTCAATCAACAAGAGAATATCCAATATCACTTTTCGGTATGCACAGGAGCTTTTATATTGGCAGAAGCAGGAATCCTGGAAGGAAAAGTGGCCACTACTTTTCACAATGCACTTGATGGTTTGGAATCAAATTATCCAGAAATTGATGTTAGAAAAAATGTTCGCTTTGTGGACAATGGAGAAGTGATCACTACCGCAGGAATTTCTGCGGGAATTGACGGGGCTCTTCATCTAGTAGCGAAACTGCAAGGATTAAATACTGCAAAACGCACTGCTTACTACATGGAATATGACAACTGGGTTCCTGGAGATGGTCTAATTCTATCGAGCGATAATCCATATCAAAAAGAATCTATCAACCTGACCACATATGAAGGACGCTACGAGTTTAAGGACGGAACAGAGATTTCATTGAAGCTGAAAGATGATCAACTTCAGGCTGATGTGAATGGAGTATACTATCCTATCTACCATGAAAATGAAGATATTTTTTCAGATGTAGGAAGTGAGCCTATCTATTTCGAGCGTGATAGCAATATGAGAATCATTGGATATCGACTTGCTCCTGGCGAAACATTATACAAGAAATTAAGTGAATAGATAAATTCAGATTTTTCTAAACTCCCTGCGATTACTTTGGTTTACCTCATGGTCAGCAACTGACAATGAGGTATTTTTATTAATCGATGAAAATTATTTCACGCCTAAAGAATTCGTGGTTAGTAAGCGATAAGTTGGTTTTTACTTTTGCGATCAGCTCCATGGTAGCACTAATACTTGATTATGGTTATCGGGAAGATTATCTAACTCACCTGCTTACTGATATTTTCTATACTGCATTTGCTATCATTTTCTTTATAAATGTATTGGCACAATTACCCAAAAAAAACTTTCTATCAAGCAAACCCAAAGGATATTATGCAATATTATTATTCACTCTTTTCCTTTCTATTTTAAGTGTAGCCAACACCTTCAATTTTGTACTAAACAACTCCACAGAACTCAACTTCTACACTTCTGGAGGCGTGTTTATCCTAACATTATTAGATCTTTCCGGGAGACTGTATCGATTAAAAAATCAAACCATGCATCCAGCGTTGGTATTTGCCTTAAGTTTCGCTGTTTTGATATGCATAGGCACACTTCTTTTAATGGCTCCAAAGTCTTCTGAAGTAGGGATCAGCTTTATTGATGCCCTCTTTACCGCTACAAGTGCAGTATGTGTAACTGGACTCATAGTAGTCGATACAGGCAAAGATTTCACCTTCCTGGGTCAATCCGTTATCCTGGGTTTGATTCAATTTGGTGGCTTGGGGATGTTAAGCTTTACTTCCTTGTTTGCAGTGTTTTTCAAAGGATTTGGTTCGTTTGAGTCCAGGCTTAATCTAAAGAATATGATCAATGCCCAAACGCTTGATGGTACATTCAAGACTCTTATCCAGATCATCTCGTTCGTTTTCTTATTTGAAGCGATAGGAGCGATCATCATCTACTATTGTGTAGATCAATCCATCGACTCGACAGGTGATCGGATTTTCTTCAGCATTTTCCATTCAATATCAGCATTTTGTAACGCAGGTTTCTCTACACTTACAAATTCACTGTATGAAGGAGGATACAGGTTTAACTATTCCCTTCATGCAACCATAGCTGTATTGATCATTTTTGGAGGTTTAGGGTATGGAGTGGCCATCAGTTCATATCAATTCATCAAAAAAATGATTGCCTACTGGCTGTATCGTCTGTTTAGGATGTCGTGGCAAAAAGAACCACAAAAGCTCAAGCCGTTTCTGGGACTCAATGCCCGAATGGTGATTACAACAACCATTGTACTCATATTTACTGGATTTACTTTTTTCTACCTTTTCGAGTATGACAATACTCTTGCTGAGCATTCCGGATTTGGTAAAGTGGCGACTGCTTTTTTCGGATCGATCACCACAAGGACTGCTGGATTCAATACGGTAGATACCGGATCGCTTGGGCTCTCTACTATCATGATTGTAATTTTCCTGATGTGGATTGGTGCTTCACCAGGCTCAACAGGAGGTGGAATAAAAACAACCACATTCGCTGTGTCAACACTAAACATCATTAAACAAATTTTTGGCTACAAGGCAATCATTGTAGGATACAAACGAATTTCAACCGGTGCTTTACAACGGGCCAGCGCCATTATTTTTCTATCACTCATCGTTATAGGAATGTCTATCTTTCTTTTATTGACCTTTGACAGTCATCTGGGAACTATCGAAATAGTATTTGAAAGCATTTCGGCATTTAGTACTGTTGGACTAAGTATGGGTGTTACTAGTCAACTAAGTACTGTAGGGAAGATGGTCATTATTGGCACTATGTTTATTGGACGGGTCGGATTTCTAACCATCCTTACAGGAATGGTGAGACAACTTTATAAGTACAGATACTCTCCAATCGAGTATCCGGAAGAAGAAATATTTATCAATTAAAATGAGAAATGAGTTCCGAATGCTCGGTAGGAATTCCAACCAGGTCGCCGCGCGATCACCTTTAAAAAACAAAATATACAAATGAAATTCATAGTCGTAGGTTTAGGAAATTTTGGATCAGCACTAGCAATGAAACTTGCTGAAGGTGGACATGACGTCATCGGCGTTGATCATAATGAATCCAATATTAATTCTCATAAGGACAAGCTCACACATACGTTGAAGATGGATAGCACGAGTGAGCTCGCTGTAAACGATCTACCGCTTGATGATACAGAGGCTGTGATCATCGCCATCGGTCAGGATGCAAATGCCTCAATTACGACAGCTGCGTTATTCAAAAAAAGAGTACCTACCTGCCGTATCGTAGCAAGAGCTACCTCTGAAATTCATCGTACCATCTTTGAAGCAATGGGAATTGAAGAGACTGTGAATCCTGAAACAGAATATGCAGAGCAGTTTGCTCATCGATTGACAATCACAGGCGAGATAAAATCATATTTCCTGGATGAGAAATATGAGATTGCCGAATTCAAGGTTCCTCCATTATTTATTGAAAAAAAGGTGAGTGAAGTAGAGCTGGTTTCCAAATGGAATTTGTCTTTAGTTACGATCATCCGGCATGTGAGCAAAAAAAACCTGATCGGAAAAGAAGTGAGTCACCCAGTAGTTATTGGTCCGGTTTCAGGTGATACAGAATTTCAAGAAAACGATTCACTCATTCTTTTCGGACTCATCAAAGACCTGGAAAAAATGACGGAAGAGATTGGAGATTCATGATTCCAAAATAGATTTTCCTAAACATCAAGCTTGTTTTGATCGTTATTTATTCAAACGAGTAAGCTATGAAAAAGTACCTAACCATCTTCTTAATGCTTTTTGTAGGTATGTTAAATGCTCAAACTACCTTCAAATCGCTTCAAAAATTTGACAATAAGACTTTAGATTTTAAAAGGGATCGTTTTTCAACCCGCCAGCTTACTCCACTAAAGATTAGTCTTCCCGATAAGTCACTGCTTGAACAACAGAATTACGTATCGGAGATAAAACTCTTTAGTCCTCAGCAGTACAATCTCACGAATTATCCAATGAATGATTTAGCAGATATGGATGATCTGTTGATGGGTACTTCTTTATCCAATACGTTGCACCTTGGAAGGCAATCCATTGAAACTACCTATATATTTGATTTAAGTGGTAATCTTCAAGGTTCTCAGACTAGCTTTATTTTTGGAAAGAAAAAGAACTCTTCTATCAGAAAGAATTAGAAAATAAAAAAGCCCATCGATGATGGGCTTTCGCATAATCTTCATCGGGAAATTAAATCGAATCGATGATCTGATTCAAGCTTTCGCTTGGCCTCATCGCATCAGAAGCCTGTTTTTCATTTGGCTGATAATATCCTCCAATATCTACGCTTGATCCTTGCGCATCAATCAATTCATCATTGATCTTGCTTTCATTAGCTGCAAGTTCTCTCGCTACTTCAGTGAACGCCTCCTTCAATCCCGCATCATCATCCTGGTTCGCAAGCATCTCTGCCCAGTACATGGCCAGGTAAAAGTGGCTTCCTCGGTTATCTATTTCATTCACTTTTCTGGAAGGTGACTTATTTTCCTCCAACAGCTTAGATGTTGCATTATCCAGTGCATCAGCCAATACTTTCGCACCCTTATTGTTATACTTATCTGCTAAGTGCTCCAGTGAAACTGCAAGTGCGAGGAACTCACCCAATGAATCCCATCTTAAGTGGCCTTCTTCTACAAATTGCTGAACGTGCTTAGGAGCTGATCCTCCAGCGCCCGTTTCGAATAATCCTCCACCATTCATTAATGGAACGATCGAGAGCATTTTCGCGCTAGTACCAACTTCCAGGATTGGGAATAGATCGGTCAGGTAATCTCTCAGTACATTTCCTGTCACCGAGATGGTATCTTCTCCTTTTCTTATTCGTTCCACAGAAAACTTGGTAGCTTCCACAGGAGACATGATGTGTGTTTCAATTCCACTAGTATCGTGATCGCCAAGGTAAGCCTCCACCTTCTTGATTAACTCAGCATCGTGCGCTCTGTTTTTGTCCAACCAGAAGACAGCTGGAGATCCTGTTGCTTTTGCTCTTGATACTGCAAGCTTCACCCAGTCTTTGATCGGTGCATCTTTGGTTTGACACATTCTGAAAATATCACCAGTGTGTCCTTCTTGCTCAAGCAAAACATTACCGTCGGCATCAACTACTTGTACTTTGCCAGGCTTGTCTAATTGGAATGTTTTATCATGTGAGCCATACTCTTCTGCTTTTTGTGCCATTAGCCCTACGTTTGGTACACTTCCCATGGTAGTTGGGTCGTATGCACCATTTACTTTACAATCCTCAATCACCGCCTGGTATACGCCTGAGTAACATCTGTCAGGAATGACAGCTTTTGTATCTTCAGTTTTATTATCCTTATTCCACATCTGACCGGAAGTCCGAATCATTGCAGGCATGGAAGCATCGATGATCACATCACTTGGCACGTGAAGATTAGTAATTCCCTTATCAGAATTTACCATCGCTAAGGCTGGGCGTGAATCATATACTTTCTCGATCGTCTCTTCAATTTCCTTTCTCTTCAAATCATCCAGAGATTGAATTTTAGTATAAACATCACCAATTCCGCTGGTAGCATCCACACCCAATTCCTGGAATAAATCAGCATACTTTTCAAATACATCCTTATAATAAACTTCTACTACAGCGCCGAAGATGATTGGGTCAGAAACTTTCATCATGGTTGCTTTCATGTGGAGGGAGAAAAGAATGTTCTTCACTTTTGCATCCTCAATCTCATCAGCGATGAAGCTTTTCAGTTTGAACATATTCATCACAGATACATCTATTACTTCTCCTGCCTGAAGCGGGAAACTCTCTTTCAAATTCACAGTCTCTCCATCCTGTCCATGAAATTTGATTTTCACATGTGTTTCATTCGGAACAGTAGTTGATTTTTCACTTCCGTAAAAATCTCCCTCCTCCATGCTCGCTACGTGAGACTGAGAGTCAGATGACCATTTCCCCATCGAGTGAGGAAACTTCTTAGCAAAATTCTTTACTGCTTTTGGTGCGCGTCTATCAGAGTTTCCTTCTCTCAATACAGGATTCACTGCACTCCCTTTCACTCTGTCATATCGAGATTTGATATCTTTCTCTTTATCATCTTTAGGCTCATCCGGATAATCTGGCAGAGCATATCCTTGAGACTGGAGCTCTTTAATGGCTGCTTTTAATTGTGGAATGGAAGCACTGATATTCGGAAGCTTGATGATGTTTGCTTCAGGTGTTTTAGCAATTTCTCCTAACTCAGCAAGCGCATCTCCTATTCGTTGATTCTCCTCCAAAAATTCCGGAAATACGGCAATGATTCTCCCAGCAAGTGAGATATCTCTTGTCTCTACATCAACTCCAGCCTTTCCCGTAAAGGCTTTTATGATTGGTAAAAATGATTTGGTTGCTAAAGCAGGTGCTTCGTCGGTATGTGTGTAAATGATTTTTGCCATTGATTCTGTTTTCTCTTTTACAGTTAGTAACTCTCTTTTTCGTTGGGGAATTTTTGGGATTTAATGTCTGACACGTAGTTCTCAAAAGCTTCATGCATGATCTTATTCAAATCAGCATATTGACGAAGAAAACGTGGTTTAAAATCTTGTGTGATACCCAACATATCGTGAACTACGAGGACTTGTCCGTCTGTATCCGGACCCGCGCCTATTCCGATAGTAGGTATTGATATTGATTCTGAAACTTTTTTAGCAAGTTTAGAAGGGATTTTCTCTAGCACTATCCCGAAACAACCGAGCTCTTCAAGGATTTTAGCATCCTCAATCAATTTTTTCGCCTCGGCCTCTTCTTTTGCTCTAACAGTATAAGTTCCAAACTTATAAATAGATTGGGGCGTGAGCCCTAGGTGTCCCATCACAGGAATACCTGCAGATAATACACGCTGCACACTTTCTTTTATCTCCACCCCTCCTTCCATCTTCACTGCATGGCCACCTGACTCCTTCATGATCCTGATACAGGATCGAAGTGCTTCGGATGAATTTCCTTGGTAGCTCCCAAAAGGAACATCAACTACCACTAATGCTCTGTTTACAGCCTTTACTACCGAACTAGCGTGCCAGATCATATGATCCAACGTTATTGGAAGGGTAGTTTCGTTTCCAGCCATCACATTGGAGGCACTATCGCCCACCAAAATTACATCCACTCCTGCCTGATCGATGATCTTGGCCATGGAATAGTCGTAGGCTGTTAACATGGATATTTTTTCACCTTTCGCCTTCATTTCCTGAAGTTGGTGTGTGGTGACTAGCTTGATGTTTCCCTGGATACTCATGGTTCAAAATGGATGCGCAATTTAATTAATCGGCAATTGACTTTAAAATAGAGTCGTCAAATGGCGTCAGGCATTTTGTTTGATCTAACTTCGTTATTTCAATAATTAGAAGAAATGAAATCGATTTATTTGTCAATTGTCATTTTCACTACCTTGTTATCTAACTGTCAAGAAGAAGTGCAAAGTTCAGATATTGTAAAAATTGAATATGGGACCAGTTTTGGAATGTGTTTAGGATACTGCATTAAAACACTGTCCATCGAAAGTGATCAGGCTAGAAAAACTCTTTCATCCCGGGATGAAAACCAGAAAACTCTGAGTTGTAACATCGAAGTTGAAGCATCCTCTATTTTCACTAAAGTAAATACCAGGGAGTTCAATGATCTACCTGATATTATCGGCTGTCCGGATTGTGCAGATGGCGGCTCTGAATGGATAGAAATTACCACTTCTTCTGGAAGTAAGAAGGTCACATACGAATTTCAAAAAGAACCAAAGGAAGTAGCATCTTATATTCAGGATCTTCGATTGCTCTTTGATGAGTTAGGGGAATGTGAATAACTCCAACTTCTATCACTATGAAAATTCATGTTTTTGGAGCTTCCGGATCTGGTACTACAACGCTTGCTAATGAAATCAGCCAAAGAATGGGATTTATTCACTTAGATGCTGATGACTATTACTGGAAAAAAACCAATCCTCCTTATCAAGAAAAGATCCCTTTAGATGAACGAAATGAATCTCTCAAGAAAGATTTCAAAAACTCCGAAAAAGTAATAATAAGTGGTTCTTTAGTAACATGGGGTGAGTATTGGTTGACTGCATTTGACTTAGGTATTTTTCTTTTGATACCGCAAAATATAAGGATGGAAAGACTGGTCAAAAGAGAGAAGGAGCGTTACGGTAAAAATTTAGAAACCGATTCAAAAATCATCGAAACGTCTGAGGCATTTCTGGATTGGGCAAAAAATTATGATGATCCGGATTTTAATGGGAGGAACATTACCCAACACTTAAATTGGATAAATCATCTCTCCTGTAACGTGTTGAGGCTTGAGGGAGATCTTCACACAAAAGACCTTTTAAAACTGATTAGCAAAGAAATTTTAGAAAGAGTGGCTCTTAAATGAAGTCTGGCATCCTATTTGGCATTATCGGTTAAAGTTTGCTTTATGGTCCATCGCATTATCATTTTACTTCTGATTAGTACTCTTCATCAAAAAGTACAAGCACAACAAAAAGTCAAAACACATGAGGGAGTAGAGATTGGCGGCATCAAACAATGGATTGGAGCTGTAGGAAAGGACAGATCACAGCCCATACTACTGTTTATTCATGGAGGACCAGGATTCTCCTCAAGAGTTTATTCAAAAAAGTTCATTAAGCATCTTCAAGATGATTTCATTATCGCGCAATGGGATCAACGAGAAACAGGCATTACTGCTCACTGGAGTCCATACAAAGACTCCTTAACCCTGGTTCTTTTTTATAATGACTTATCAGAAGTTGTCAACTACCTTTTGAAGAGGTTTGAAAAAGAAAAGCTCTATTTGGTGGGATTTTCCTGGGGTGGACATCTTGGATTTCAATTTGCTTCCAAACATTCTGAATTGCTACACGCCTATATCCCTGTTTCTTCCATGATTTACAATGACGAATCGGAACGTAGAACTTTAGCCTATTTAAAACAAGAAGCCAAAAAGCAGCAAAATGATAATGCAAATAGTGAACTCCAGTCTATTCAGATACCGTTCAAAAACTGGGAACAATTGTATGGTCAACGACGATGGACATATGCATTAGCAAATGAGAGTGGAACTAAAAGAGCCTACCCAAAGTCACTATTTGCCGATTGGTCTGATAAATGGTTCAATTTATTTCTTTCTGCCTCAGCCATTGACTTTAGGCAAGAAATAGAATCGATAGAATGCCCAACCCATTTCTTCGTGAGCAAAAAAGACTATGTGGCTAATTGGAGGTTGACTGAAGAGTTTTACAATCAACTTAATGCTCCAAAGAAATCAATCACTTGGTTCTACGAATCTGACCATGAGATTCCATCTGAGGAACCTAAAAAATTCAGTGATGAGCTAATCAAAATAAAAAATAAGCTGAACTAAGATTTCCACTTAATACTACAACCTATACTGGGCTTTTGATCTTCAATAATAGGTTCATCTTCAAGATGATGTTCCAAAGCAGTGATTAATTCATCACCTGTTACAGGTTCCGGATTTCCGGGAGTGCTCGCATCGAATCTACCCCGATAAATAAGCTTCAAATCTTCATCGAACAAGTAAAAATCCGGAGTGCATGCTGCCTGGTATGCTTTTGCCACTTCCTGGGATTCATCGTACAAATAAGGAAATGTGAATTCAAATTCCTCGGCCTGAGTTTTCAGTCCTTCCGGTGCATCTTCGGGATATTCATTCACATCATTTGAGGAAATTGCCACAAAACCAATTTTCTGCTGTGAGTACTGATTGGCAATAACAGCTATTTCTTCTTCAATGTTTTTAACATACGGGCAATGGGCACAAATAAACATCACCACCAAACCATATTCCTTCCTCACATCTTCTAATGTGATATTTTTCCCGCTCACGACATCAGGTAAATCAAAATCGGGAGCAATGGTGCCAATCGGCAACATATTAGATTCTACTGCAGCCATACTTACGAATTGATTATTTTTAAATCTAAGCTAAAAGTTAATACAAGATCACTCATGAAATAGGCATATACTTTCGAATTCTTACTTAGACTTAAAGAATGACTGAAATTTATGTGATTTCATGTAAGCCCTCAAAAAACAAATATCTTAAGAATGAAAAAATTCCTTCCTATTCTTTTAACGTTATCTATCCTCACCTTCTCATTTGGTCAGATCACTCCTGCCCCCTCTAGAACGAAAGGAGACGGCCCATATGATATGACCATTATTAGAGGCGCTACTTTGATCAATGGAAATGGTGCTCCTCCAATTGGTCCAGTAGATATCGTCATTGAAAAAAATAGAATTACCCGAGTTCAAGTGGTAGGCTACCCAGGTGTATCTATCAATCCTGACAGAAGGCCTAAACTCGAGGAGAATGGAATGGAAATAGATGCAGAAGGAATGTATGTACTTCCCGGGTTTGTTGACATGCATGGACATATTGGAGGCACCAGTCAAGGCACGCCTGCAGAATATGTTTTTAAGCTTTGGCTTGCTCATGGTATCACTACTATCAGAGATCCTTCAGCAGGAAATGGACTGGATTGGGTTCTTAGGCACAAAAAAAGAAGTGAGAAAAATGAAATTACAGCTCCTAGAATCCTGGCCTATACCTCTTTTGGGCAGAACCTAGTTGATGTCCCCATCGTGAGGAATCTACCTGGTGAGCGATCTACTGGAAATGAAGTATTGAGGGGACCTATTACCAATGCAGAAGAAGCCATCTCATGGGTGAGAGCCAATTACCGAAGAGGTGCTGATGGCATTAAATTCTTTGGTGCAGCTCCAGAGGTAATGGCAGCTGCTCTTCAGGAAAATAAAAGACTGGGATTACGATCTGCCTGTCATCATGCTCAATTGAACGTCGGATGGTGGAATGTATTAAACTCGGCAGAGAATGGACTCACCACCATGGAGCACTGGTACGGACTGCCAGAAGCACTTTTTGAAGATAGAATCGTACAAGACTATCCGGTTGACTATAATTATCAAAATGAGCAAGATCGGTTTGGAGAAGCCGGAAGACTCTGGAAGCAAGCTGCAAAACCATACTCTGAAAAGTGGAATGAAGTCATGAATCGATTGCTGGAACTCGATTTCACTCTTGATCCAACTTTCAATATTTACGAAGCAAGTAGGGATCTTATGAGATCACGGAATGCCGATTGGCACAATGATTACACCCTTCCTTCTCTATGGAAATTCTATCAACCTAGTAAAATCTCCCATGGTTCTTACTGGCATTTCTGGGGTACAGAAGAGGAAGTGGCGTGGAGAGAAAATTATCGCCTATGGATGACATTTGTGAATGAATACAAAAACCGAGGTGGAAGAGTGACCACAGGTTCTGACTCAGGATTCATTTTTCAACTCTACGGATTTGCTTACATCCGAGAGCTGGAACTATTGAGAGAGGCAGGGTTCCACCCTCTGGAGGTGATTCGATCAGCCACTCTTCTGGGAGCTCAAGCATTGGGAATGGAAAAAGAACTTGGTACAATTGAAGTAGGAAAAATGGCTGATTTAGTCATCGTAGAGGAAAACCCGTTAGCTAACCTAAAAGTGCTTTACGGTACAGGAGCCATCAAGCTGACTGACGATAATGAAATTACCCGGGTTGGTGGTGTAAAGTATACGATCAAAGATGGAGTGGTATACGATGCAAAAAGGCTTTTAGAGGACGTGAGAAAGATGGTAAAAGAAGTCAAAAATGGAGAAGAACTAAAACAACCAGGATATCCTAATTGGAAAGAGTAATTATGAGTAAGATCACCCCAATAATACTAATGTTTATCTTCTTCGCTTGTGAGCAAAGGCGAAGTGCGAATGTTGAAAAACAACCCATCCAGTACCAAACTGAACGAAGCGATGGTAAAATCTATAACCTCATGGGCGAGGAATTACCTCCTTTACCTTTTTCTGCTCAAGATCAAGCTAGGCTCGAAAAAAAAATCTCAGAGGCTAAGCAGAGGCTTGATGCAAATCCTGATAGTTTGGAGCTAATTATATGGTATGGAAGAAGACTGGCTTATTTAGGCAGATATCTGGATGCAATAAATGTATATTCAGGGGGATTGGAAAAATACCCTACCTCTCATACATTGAGAAGACACAGAGGGCATAGGTATATCACCACACGGCAATTTGATAAAGCTGTCGAAGATTTTGAAATGGCGGCATATTACAGCGTGAATGTCGTAAATAAAGTAGAGCCTGACGGTATTCCAAACAAGCTCAACAAGCCGCTTGGTAACGATAAATTTAACATATGGTATCATTTCGGACTGGCACATTACCTAAGTGGACGATTTGATAAAGCAATTTCTGCGTATAAAAAATGTATGGACTTTAGTGATAATGATGATCTTAAAGCCGCGACAAGTTATTGGTTGTACATGACATATAAGAAGATAGGAAACAATGAGCTTGCTCAGGAGGTACTAACACCAATTAACAATCGGATGATCATGGTAGAAAACGATGCATATCTGGATCTTCTCATGTTGTTTAAAGGAGAAAAAAAAGCAGAAACACTTGAAAGGAATGCTTTTCCGAAAAATGGAGATATTGATCCTGCTCTTAGTTATGGCATAGGGAACTACTATCAGCAACAGGGAAGACTGGAGAAAGCCAACGAAACTTTTCTCAAAATACTAGAAAGTAAAAACTGGGCTCCTTTTGGATATATAGCGGCAGAGGTAGAGCTTACTGCTATTTTTCCAGTGCCATTATCTCATTCCTCAACTGAATAGCAACATTTGGATAATCGGTGATAATACCATCTACTCCTGCATTTAGCATTTTAATCATATCATCACGGGTATTCACAGGATAAGCATGAACCTCGTACCCTTTGGCATGCATTTGAAAAATCCGCCGAGGAGATAGCGTTTCCCATTGAGGATTGATTGCTTTCATTCGATTGCTTTCCTTGGCCCTGCCCATATGAATTCTTGTCTCTACATAAAAAGCAATCAAAGGAGCAGAGTCCTCTCCCACAATTAATGCCTTTGTTTGAATAAGCGAATCCAATACATGCACTTCGTCTAAGTACTTAGGTTCGTATGATTGAAGAATGATCCAATCTTCACCATTTTCTTCGCTCATTACTATTTCCACCAGTTTTTCCGCAAAATCATGATAGTGAGGGTGATCCATGTGTTTGATTTCAATCAGAACAGTGACCTGACCATCTATAAAATCAAGAACCTCTTTCAATGTGGGGATTCTTTCGTCGCTATAGTGTGAATCATACCATGATCCGACATCAAATTGCTTCAATTCCTCGAGAGTATAATCATGGACATCTCCCGTAATTTGATTCCCTAAGGTGTCCCGAGCAATACGATCAAGCCTTTGGTCATGAAATACAATGATTTCTTCATCCTTAGTATGTCGAACATCCAACTCAATCTGATCTACTCTCAATTCCAACGCTTTCTCGAATGCTGACATAGTATTTTCTGGAGCTAATCCAGAGGCGCCTTTGTGCGCAATCACCTGGAATTCCTTTCCTGCCAATCTGTCAATGGAGGTACTAGCAAAAAAATTCCGGTAGAACCAAGGTTCAAATAGCGACAATGCCCCAAATAATACAAAGAAAGGCGCGGAGTAAAGAAGAAATTTCTTAGTCATCAGGTGTGATTGTTTGGCGTGAAAAGTTACTAAAAAAGAACTAAATCTTAAGATTTTCCAACCTCAACTAATTTTATTCCTAATTCTTCTAACTGTTCATTCGAAATCTTGCTAGGTGAATCAATCATTACGTCTCTTCCCGCATTATTTTTAGGGAAAGCGATAAAATCACGTATGCTCTGCTCACCTGCCATAATCGCACACATCCGATCAAAACCATAAGCAATGCCACCATGTGGCGGAGCTCCATATTCAAAGGCTCCCATTAAAAATCCAAATTGCTCTTCAGCTTCCTCCTTACTGAAACCTAGTACTTCAAACATTTTAGCTTGTAGTTCACGATTATGAATACGAATAGAGCCACCTCCCGCTTCAACTCCATTGATCACCATGTCATATGCATTAGCTCTCACAGCTCCTGGTTCTGAAGATAGTTTATCTAAATCTTCTGGCTTTGGCGCTGTGAATGGGTGGTGCATTGCGTGATATCTTTGTGTTTCTTCATCCCACTCCAACAGGGGAAAATCAAGAACCCATGCTGCCGCAACTTCATTCTTATCTCTCAGACCCAATCGCTCTCCCATCTCAAGACGCAATTCATTCAATGCCTTCCTAGTCTGGTTTATTTCACCAGCGAGGATCAATAGTAAGTCCCCGGGTTTAGCACCAAATTTCTCAGCCCATACCTTGAGAGCTCCCTGGTCAAAGAATTTATCCACGGAAGACTTGAAAGAACCATCTTCATTACATTTCACGTAAACCAATCCTTTAGCTCCAATCTGTGGTTTCTTTACAAAATCTGTCAGTCCATCTAGTTGCTTTCTAGTGTACTCTGCGCATCCTTCTGCGTTGATTCCTACCACTAATTCTGCACCATCAAATACCGCAAACCCTTTTCCCTTAGCCACTTCGTTTAACTCACAGAACTCCATGCCAAACCTAAGGTCTGGTTTGTCTGATCCATATTTAGCCATCGCCTCGTCATAGCTGATCCGTTGAAAATCACCCAGTTCCAATCCTTTAATTTCCTTATACAGGAATTTGGTCATCTCCTCAAAAGTATGGAGTATGTCTTCTTGCTCAACAAAGGACATTTCACAGTCTATTTGTGTAAACTCCGGCTGACGATCCGCTCTCAAATCTTCATCACGGAAACACTTCACAATTTGGAAATATCGATCTATCCCCGACACCATTAAAAGTTGTTTGAAAGTTTGAGGGGATTGCGGTAGCGCATAGAATTCGTTTTCATTCATTCTGGATGGAACAACAAAATCACGCGCGCCTTCTGGCGTTGATTTAATTAAATAAGGGGTCTCTACCTCTACAAAGTTTTCCTTATTTAAATACTCACGGACTTTTTGCATCATCGTATGACGAAGTTGCAGTTTTTCGCGAACCGGATTTCTTCTTATATCCAGGTATCGATATTTCATGCGCAGATCCTCTCCGCCATCAGTTTCATCTTCTATGGTAAAGGGAGGCACTTTCGACCCATTCAAAATCTCGAGAGCACTTACCCTAATTTCTATATCACCGGTGGGCATTTTATCATTTTTCGCATATCGTTCCACCACCTCACCAGTAGCTTTCACCACAAACTCACGCCCAACCTTCCTGGCTTGATCAATGATCATTTGCTCCGTCACTCCTTCTTCAAAAATCAACTGTGTGATGCCATGGCGATCCCTCAAATCAATCCAAACGACTCCTCCTTTATCACGCTGTTTTTGAGCCCAACCACAAAGAGTTACCAACTGACCAATATGTTCCTTTCTGAGTTCACCGCAAGTATGTGTGCGTAGCATATAGTATTCTTTTATTTAGAAATGAGGCGCAAAGGTAGGGTCTTACCTGAAATACTGTGATCATTCTTGTACCTTTATATTATGTTACGAAGATGGAACTGGCATATCCTCATTGCGACATTGTTTGTGTTTTGGATCTCTTTCTTAATTACAAGATTAATCGAAGAGATACCCTATCTAGAGCCACTCTCAGATTCCGTTGAAGATTTTGATTTTAGTGATTTTGCCTACAATGATTTTAATCGGAGAGGAACGAAGACCGACTCTTCAATCGTGCTGGTAAATTTTGGTGAGATAGATAGAATTGGCATTGCTGACATAATAAATAAACTTGCAGTACACAAGCCGAAAGTTGTTGGGTTAAATGTATTCTTTTACGATCGTCGATCACCTGAAGATTCAATATTACGTAATGCAATAATGAATTTGAATAACGTAGTATCTGTTGCAGCGGCCTTCGAAGACACATTGCAAAGTTCCCATTCTTATTTTGTCGAAGGCACTACTTATGGAGTAAGTAACATTACCGTAGATACAGATGGCACCATTCGAGAATTTTTGGTTGAAAAAAATTATGGAGGGGAAAAATATGAATCATTTGCTGCTTCTTTGGCCAGAAGTATTGATAAAAGGGCAGTAGAAGTATTAAACACTCGTGATAATGAATATGAAATAATAGCTTATGGAGGAGGTGGAGAACGATATAAAACGATACACCCCTGGGATACAAATTTTTCCACTATCGAAGAAAAGATAGTAATAGTTGGGTTCTGCGGAGATGGGTTTGGAAATAGTATAGAGGATATGTTTTTCACCCCAATAAAATGGGTGGAATCTGGAAAATTATTTCCTGACATGTACTCTTCAGCAATACAAGCCAATATCGTGTCACAAATATTAAATCAAGAATACATCAATCGAAATGAATGGTTGGACACTTATGGGAATTTTATCTTAGCTATTTTAGGAACGTTCTTTTTCGTCTACATTTTTGAAAAATACCCTTCTAAACATAGCCTAATAAGTCATTTCGCAACAGTCATTCTTATCTTATTAGCGATTAGTACGTGCGTATTTTTTTACAAAAATTATGATTTCAAATTCGATACGCGCCTATCTGTTCTTTTTTTAATCTTTGCACCAGATGTGCTAGAGTACTATTATAAGTTCTTAAAATCCAATCTTGACACAAATCCTTTATTATGGAGAATTTTTAGACTCACTTTTATCTCTATGGTCTTTCTATATGCCCTGAGTGAAATGATACATTTATTTTTCAATATTTCCTTGATCAACGAAACAACTTCATTTTTAACATTATCAGTATATTTCGTTATTCTCAATATTTCTTGTTTACTCTATCCATATGTGAATCGACAGTAGGAGCAATCACAATGAAAATCCCTCCCTCCTTTTTAGCTTTGAACTCATGAAAAAAATAATGCCCGTATTGTTCATTCTTATCGCCTTGTTAGGATTTTCACAATCGTATACTCCAATCAAGATTGGCCCGGAAGAAAAGATAACGCTAAAAATTCCGGATAGCTTTCTCAATATGACAGATGAAGATCGAATGAAGCAAGTTTATTCTACTAAAGTGCCTTTGGCAATGTTTTCAAATGAAATGCAGGAGGTGATGCTTGGAATTAATTATAACATCATGCAGTGGACTGAAAAAGATACAGACTTAGTGTATGGTTTTTACAAAGCCAGCATCAACAATCTTTTTGATGAAGTAGAGTTCATACAGGATGATATAAAAGAAATCAATGGTAGAAAATTTATTGTGTTTGAGATTATTGGGGTAGTACAAGATGACAATGCTTTTTCATCCAGGAAAATGCAGAAAAACTATTCTTACATTCAGTACACATCCTGGAACGATCAAGTCTTGCTTTTCAATTTCACATGCAAGGAAAGATTCAGAAATCAATGGCAAGATGTGGCTAAGGAAGTGATGAACAGTGTAAAAATCAAGAAATGAGTTTGACTATTTTCAGTGACGAACATTTCATGAAGCAAGCATTGCTGGAGGCTCAAAATGCTTATGATGAAGGTGAAATACCTATTGGCGCGATTGTAGTTTGTGAGAACAAAATCATAGCTAAAGATCACAACCGTGTTGAACGACTAAATGATGCTACCGCACATGCGGAAATGCTTGCCATCACAGCAGCACAGAATCATTTAGGTTCAAAATACCTCAATGACTGTACACTATATGTCACGCTTGAGCCATGTACCATGTGTGCCGGAGGACTTTTTTGGACACAAATTGGAAAAGTAGTGATAGGTGCTTTGGACAGGGAGAGGGGATTTTCCAAGTACAATAAGGACATCATTCACCCTAAGACCGATCTTAAGCTTGGCGTGATGGCTAATGATAGTGAAATATTAATTAAAGATTTCTTTAAAAAGCTAAGAGGCAACTAAACATGCCTTTGTCTTGTTATCTTCACAAATCATTTTTTGGAACCTAAAAAAACCACAATAATTATGGCATTTGAATTACCAAACTTACCCTATGCACACGATGCATTGGAACCAAACATAGATGCGAAGACCATGGAAATTCATCATGGGAAACACCATGCTGGATATGTTTCAAAGCTTAACGCGGCAATAGAAGGAACCGACCTAGCTGGTAAGTCTTTGGAAGAACTTGTGAAAAATCACTCCGATAATGGAGCAGTAAGAAACAATGGTGGTGGACACTGGAACCATAGCCTTTTCTGGGAAGTAATGAACCCGAATGGTGGCGGTGAGCCTTCTGGAGCGCTTGCAGATGCAATCAACTCTGCCTTTGGTTCTTTTGATAAGTTTAAAGAAGCTTTTAGCAATGCTGCTGCTACTCGGTTTGGTAGTGGTTGGGCATGGCTATGCAAGAAAGATGATGGATCACTAGAAGTTTGCTCTACTGCAAATCAGGATAATCCATTGATGCCGGATGCCGGATGCTCGGGAACTCCTATTCTTGGCTTAGATGTATGGGAACATGCCTATTATTTGAACTATCAAAATAGACGCCCTGATTACATTAATGCATTCTTCAATGTGATCAATTGGGATGCGGTGAGTGAAAAATTTGGAGCATAACAAAAAGCAGCCTTATATTCGCATTCAGAAATGAGGACACAACTACATCATCATCTACATCATGAAAACTGCTCGACAGAGACGGTGAGGTAGGTGTATTGTAGTCGAAAAATAAATTACAAAGCCCTGGCGAAACCGTCAGGGCTTTTTTTGTCACTATGTGGCTGAGATGATTAAAACAAACACAAAACGAATCAATAGGTTTAAGAAAACGAAATGAATGTTCTAAAAATAGCGATCCAAAAAAGTGGCCGTCTCAATGAGAAAAGCATGGGCCTTTTGAAAGAGTGCGGCATAAAGATCAATAACGGAGGTAAATTAATGTCAACAGCTTCCAACTTCCCTTTAGAAATATTTTATCTGAGAGACGATGACATTCCTCAGTATGTAGCAGAAGGAGTGGCAGATATTGGAATCGTTGGAGAGAACGAATACCTCGAAAAACAACAACCTGTAGAAATTATTAATAGGACCGGTTTTTCAAAATGCAGATTGTCCCTGGCAATTCGAAGAGAAGAAGAATACTCGGGCTTAGACTGGTTCTCAGACAAACGCATAGCCACGAGTTATCCAGTTATCTTAAGAAAATTTCTTGAGAAGAATAAGATTGAAGCTACGATAGAAGTTATCAGTGGAAGTGTGGAAATCGCACCCGGAATAGGTCTTGCTGATGCCGTATTTGACATAGTCAGTTCGGGGAGCACTTTGCTTGCAAATGGTTTAAAGGAGGTAGAAGTTGCCCTTAAAAGTGAAGCACTACTTGTAGCTAACACCATGCTCAGTAGTGATAAAAAAGAACTATTAGATAAACTTCTGTTCAGAATTGAAGCAGCCAAATCAGCGAAACAGAATAAATATATTTTGCTAAACGCACCCAATAACAAACTGGATGATATCATTGGACTACTACCCGGAATGAGAAGTCCAACGGTTCTTCCATTGGCAGATGAAGGCTGGAGCAGCGTCCACAGTGTGATTCAAGAAGATGATTTTTGGGAAGTAATAGATCAATTGAAAGAAAAAGGAGCTGAAGGAATTTTGGTGTGCCCAATTGAAAAAATGATTGTATGATTAAGTCAACAGACTTTTAGTCGACAGTCAACTGTGGACTATTAGCTGTAGACGGTGGACTTGAATAAAAATGAAAAACTATAAATATCCAGATCCAAGCCAGTGGCTCTCTCTTTGTGAACGTCCTACATTCGAACTCACCGAATTGAAAGAAACGGTGAAAGGTATTTTATCGGAAGTCCGGGAAAGTAGGGATAAGGTCCTGCTCGAAATGAGTGAAAGATATGACGGTGTTCAATTGAAAAAACTAACTATCGATCTATCTCAAGAATCATTTGTGATCGATGCTGATTTAGCTGGCGCTATTCAAATCGCTAAAGAAAACATAGAGAAATTCCACCTATCTCAGAAAGAAGAGATCAAAAAAGTAGAGACTGTTGAAGGAGTGAACTGCTGGCGAAAAAGTGTGGCAATACAAAATGTAGGACTATATATTCCCGGAGGATCTGCACCACTTTTTTCCACATTATTAATGCTTGCAATCCCTGCAAAAATTGCTGGATGCAAAAATATTGTGGTCTGTACTCCGCCTACCAAGGAGGGGGAACTTAATAAAGTGATCGGCTGGACATGTCAGCTTTTAGGTATACAAAAAATTTATCTGACAGGCGGAGCGCAAGCTGTAGCAGCCATGACTTTCGGTACCGAGTCAGTTCCTAAAGTGGACAAAATTTTTGGCCCGGGTAATCAGTATGTAACTGCCGCAAAGCAAATGACTCAGAACTATGGAGTGGCCATCGACATACCTGCCGGGCCAAGTGAGGTGTTGGTGATTGCAGACGATTCTGCTTATCCGGAGTTTGTAGCTGCCGACTTGCTCTCGCAAGCTGAGCATGGACCTGACAGCCAAGTAGTTTTGGTAAGCGATTCTGAAAAGATGATTTCAAAAGTAGAAGCTGAGGTTCAAAAACAGGCAGAAGACCTACCACGAAAAGAAATCGCTATTAAAGCATTAGAAAACAGTCAATCAATTCTCGTCAAAGACATGAACGAAGCTGTTGCCTTTAGCAACGAATACGCCCCGGAGCATTTAATCATCGCTACTGAAAATGCCGAAGAGCTAGGTGAACAAATCACGATTGCCGGAAGTGTTTTTCTTGGCAACTGGAGTTGCGAAAGCGCCGGGGACTATGCCAGTGGGACCAACCACACACTACCCACTAATGGATATGCAAGGAATTACAGTGGTGTGTCCCTGGATAGTTTTGTAAAGAAGATCACCTTTCAAAAACTAACTGAAAGGGGAATTCAAAATTTGGGTCCTGCAATAGAAAAAATGGCTGAGGCAGAGCAGTTGCAGGCTCATAAGAATGCAGTGACTCTTAGATTGAAACGATTGACGAATTGAGGATTTATTCGATTTTTAGATTGAATCGATTCAATCTAAAACCCGTAAATCGTAAATTAATAATTAATGAAAAAACTGTCTTTTAATATAAAGCACATCACAAGACCCAACGTTCTCCGACTCAAGCCCTATTCCAGTGCACGAGATGAATTTGATGGTATGGCGGAAGTCTCACTGGACGCCAATGAAAACCCATTCGGTTTCGGACTGAATCGCTACCCGGATGCATCCATGAAAAAGCTTAAACATGCTTTTGCACATTTCAGAGGAGTAAAGGAGAATCGACTCATTTTCGGGAATGGAAGTGATGAATTGATCGATTTATTAATTCGCGCCTTTTGTGAGCCGGGCAAGGATAAGGTGTTGACCTTCCCTCCAACCTTTAGTATGTATAGCGTTGCAGCTGCCGTGAATGATGTGGAAGTGATCCAGAAGCCTTTGACAGAGGATTTTCAAATTGACTTTGATACACTTCAGCCTAAGCTATCCGATGAAAACCTCAAGATTATTTTCATCTGTTCTCCTAACAATCCAACAGGGAACTCGATGAATAAAGAGACCATCGAAAAAATCACCTCCGCATTTCACGGACTAGTGGTGGTCGATGAGGCCTATGTCGATTTCGCTGGAGACAGCTTGATTGATCAGAAAATATCGAACCTCTTTATTCTGCAAACTTTTTCCAAAGCCCTTGGACTTGCTGGTGCTCGCTTGGGGATCGGTATAGGATCAAAAGAGGCTATCGATGTATTGTACAAAATCAAACCTCCGTACAATGTCAACACATTGACTCAGGAAAAGGCCATTGACGTACTCAACCGGCCAGAACTGATAAAAAAACAAGTAGCCATACTTATCGAAGAACGGGAAAAATTGCAGAAAGCAATTAAGGACACCCCTTCAATAAAAAAGATTTACCCCTCTGATTCAAATTTTCTACTGGTTGAATTTGAAGACCCGAAAAAAACTTACGCCGAGTTAATGACAAAAGGGATTGTAGTTAGAGATAGATCCTCGCAAGTTCCAAATACCCTTCGAATCACGATTGGAACAGTTGAAGAAAATCAGCGATTGATTGCTGCGCTCAAGGAAAAAACCTATCAGACCGCCGGCAGAATCGGGCGGTGCATTCGAGCGACTTCTGAAACCAAAATCAATATTGAGGTGAATCTCGATGATCACGCCAAAACTTCCATTGCTACCGGTGTAGCATTCTTCGATCATATGCTTGATCAGATCGCACGCCATGGGGGGATCGGACTACAGGTGGCCGTGGAAGGAGATATTGAAATTGATCCACACCACACAATTGAGGATACCGCACTTGCACTTGGTACCGCGTTTAATGATGCATTGAAGGATCGAAAAGGCATTGAACGCTATGGCTTTTTGTTACCCATGGATGACTGTCTGGCTCAGGTGGCAATTGATTTTGGAGGAAGACCCTGGCTGGAGTGGGACGCTACTTTTAAGGCAACCATGACTGGAGATATGCCTACCGAGATGGTATTTCACTTTTTCAAATCCTTCTCGGATACGGCTCGGTGCAACCTGAACATCAAAGCGGAAGGAGATAATGATCATCACAAGATCGAATCAATTTTTAAAGCGCTTGCAAGAGCAATTAAAATGGCAGTGAGGAAAGATGAAAGTGGAATTATGCCATCGACGAAGGGAGTATTATGACTTTTAGATTTATTCGATTACTGGACTCATTCGATTCAGAAGGGAATAGTAGCCTTTACCGTTCGAAAAAATCGTCAATCTTAAAATCAGAAATTGAGAGATGATTGCAATAGTAAAATATAATGCGGGTAACATCCGCTCTGTAAAAAATGCGCTGGATCGAATGAGAGTCGCATCTGTGATCACCGACGATCCTGACGAACTACAGTCTGCTGAGAAAGTGATTTTCCCAGGCGTGGGCGAAGCAGGTACAGCCATGAGTTACTTACGGGAAAGAGGATTGGATAAAGTCATTACCTCCCTCAAGCAACCTTTCCTTGGAATCTGTCTAGGCATGCAACTCATGTGTTCACATTCAGAGGAAAAAGACACGACTTGTCTGGGTATTTTTAAAGAGAAGGTAAAGAAATTCCCTCCAAAAGGCATTGTTCCTCACATGGGTTGGAATGATTTTATCAAAGTCAGGGGACCGCTTTTTAAAGGTCTTGATAAGACTGCCAATATGTATTTCGTACACAGCTACTATGCAGAAGTTGGAGAAGATACTGTAGGAGAAACTAATTACTTAGTGCCCTTTACTTCGGCATTACAAAAAGACAACTTTTATGGTGTGCAATTTCACCCGGAAAAGTCTGCGGATATGGGGCAACTGCTATTGAAAAATTTTATCGATTTTAGATTTTAGATTTAATGAATCGAAAAAATCATTAATCAAATAAATTCAAAAATCAATTAAATGCGAATAATCCCAGCCATAGATATCATAGAAGGAAAATGTGTGCGTCTATCCAAGGGCGATTACAACACGAAGAAGATCTACAATGAAGATCCGCTTGAGGTAGCTCAGCAGTTTGAGGATGCCGGTTTGCTATACTTGCATTTAGTGGATCTGGATGGTGCCAAAGCCAAGCACATTGTCAACTGGAAGGTGCTGGAAAAGCTTGCAACAAAAACAAGTCTAAAGATTGACTTTGGTGGTGGAATTAAGTCAGATGAAGATCTACGCATCGCTTTTGAAAGTGGCGCTAAGCAGATCACAGGAGGTAGCATTGCTGTAAAAGAACCCGTAAAATTCTCCTCATGGATCACAGCTTATGGTTCAGAGAAAATCATTTTAGGAGCTGATGCGATGGATGGAAAAATTGCTGTTTCCGGATGGCAGGAGGAGTCAGACCTAGAGATTGAGGCTTTTATTCAGGATTATGTTCAGAAGGGAATTGAGTATGTAATCTCTACTGATATTTCTAAAGATGGCATGCTGGAAGGGCCTTCTTTTGAATTATATCAGTCAATTCAGAAGAAACTTCCAGATCTCAAGCTCATTGCAAGTGGTGGCGTAAGCTCGATTGACGATTTGGTAAAATTGAAAGAGCAAGGACTGGAGGGAGCGATTGTAGGGAAAGCGATTTATGAAGGATTTATTCAATTGGAGGATTTAAAGGATTTACTCGATTGGAGGATTTAAAAGAATTACTCGATTGGAGGATTGATAGGAATTATTCGATTGAGGAATTCTTAGAATTACTTAAAAGAAGAATTCGAGAAACCATAAATCCAGAATCTAAAATCAATAATATGACACCTGAAGAATTAAAGAAACGAACGTTGAAATTCGGAGTTGATATTGCTTTTTTTTGCAAGATAATCTATCCAGATTCACTTCTAAGAGCTTATACTAATCAGTTAATCCGTGCATCTAGCTCTGTCGGAGCAAATTACCGAGCCGCATGCAGAGCAAAATCAGGAAAAGACTTTGTTAACAAACTCAAAATCGTAGAGGAAGAATGTGACGAATGTATGTTCTTCATGGAATTGATCAGAGAGATCAAGCCAGATAGTGCATCATCCATTGAACCAATGTGGAAAGAAGCGAATGAAATCTTATCAATTGTAGTAGCCTCTATCGGAACCGCAAGAAGAAGCTTAAACCAATCGAAAAATTCGTAAATCGAGTTAATATTAGAATCTCATGACTTTAAAAAAACGAATCATACCGTGCCTAGATATTAAAGACGGTCAGACAGTCAAAGGCGTCAACTTTGTTGATATTCGAAGTGCTGGAGATCCCATCGAGCTTGCTAAACGCTACGTGCTAGAAGGCGCAGACGAACTGGTTTTTCTGGATATCACTGCTACAGTGGATGGACGAAAAACATTTGCAGAATTAGTTGAGCAGATCGCTCATGAAATCAATATTCCCTTCACAGTAGGTGGTGGCATTTCATCGGTTGAAGATGCAGCTATATTGGTGAAAGCTGGGGCAGACAAAGTAAGCGTCAACTCAGCGGCGGTCAGAAGGCCTGAACTAGTAAAAGAAATTGCTGACGAGTTTGGTAGTCAGTTCATAGTTGTCGCTATAGATGCCGGATTGGTAAATGACGAATGGAAGGTGTTCGTCAAAGGGGGCAGAGAAGCTACCGACCTAAATGTCTTCGAGTGGGCTAAACAAGTAGAGATGCTTGGTGCTGGAGAAATATTACTCACCTCCATGCAACATGATGGTACTAAAGCTGGTTTTGCGCTAGAACTGACTGGGAAATTGGCAGAAGAGCTCAATATCCCGATCATCGCTTCTGGTGGAGCGGGTACCAAAGAACATTTTGCGGAAGTGTTTGAAAAGACCAAAGCAACCGGTGCGCTTGCAGCCAGTGTTTTTCACTTTGGAGAGATTCCCATACAAGAATTAAAGAAAGAGCTGAAGACAAAAAAGCTGGAGGTAAGATTTTAGTATTGATGCTGATTTTAAACTATCAGGAACACTGGCCAGCTGATTTTGAAAAGATCAGCAGTATTTTGCTTGAACAGGTTGCAAAAATCCATGTGCAGATCGAACATGTCGGGAGTACTGCAGTCGCTGGCCTATCCGCTAAACCCATTATCGATATAGACCTTATCTATTTTGACCAGAAAGACTTTGATCAGATCAAAACCGAACTGGAGAAGCTGGGCTACTACCACAACGGAGATCAGGGCATTACTGGCAGAGAAGTCTTTAAGCGAATGGAAAACAGGCATCATCCAATTCTGGATTCAATCCGTCATCATCTGTATGTTTGCCACCTGGATAGTGAGGAACTGAAAAGGCATCTTGCTTTTCGTGATCACCTCAGACAAAATCCAGAGTCGAGACAACAGTATGTGACAATCAAAAACGAAATAGCCAAAGAGGTCAATCAGGACAAAAAGAAATATGCTATTTTAAAAGAAATAAGGGCAAAAAAATTCATCAATACGTGTATTGAAAATCAAATAATCAATGGAAAATAAGGAACTCATCCCGGCAATTATCCAACACGCCGAAACCAATCAGGTGTTGATGCTTGGATACATGAATGAAGAATCCCTAACGAAAACCAGAGGGGAAGGAAAAGTGACATTTTTCAGTAGGTCGAAGCAACGACTCTGGACTAAGGGTGAGACTTCCGGAAATTTCCTTAATGTGGTGAGCATTCAGGAAGATTGCGATAATGACACGTATTTGATCAAGGTCATCCCTGAGGGTGAAACTTGTCATAAAGGTACCTATACTTGTTTCGGAGATAAAGAGCCAACTGGTTTTTTACACGAACTCCAAGGAGTTATTCAATCCAGAAAAAACAACCCCTCCGAAAAATCTTATACCACAGAGTTGTTTAACAAGGGCACGAAAAAGATTGCCCAAAAGGTAGGAGAAGAAGCTACTGAAGTTATTCTTGAAGCAATGGATGGAAAGAAAGATTTATTAATCGAAGAATCCTCCGACCTCTTCTATCACTTCCTCGTTTTATTAGCAGATCAGGGGCTAAAACTGGAGGATGTAGAAGCGAAATTAATGGAGCGACATGTGAAAAATTCTTAATTATTTTTTGGAACACCCTTTAAAAATTGATCAAGGGATCGCTTTAATCCTTCCTGATCCTTGATGAGATCACTGGAAATGATTACTCGATTTCCTTCTTTTAAATGTAATTTCCAGGTGACCGTTTCAATTCCCTTGGCATTTGAAACGCTACGACTTTGTCTGACAATATCTTCCTTTTTTATTTCCTGAGCTTTTCGAAGATTCTTGATATTAATCTTACTATCACCAATTAAAATTGTAGTGAAGCTTCTAAAGACAGCTATCGTAGTGATCACACCTAAGGCCAGAAGAACCCATGGCAATGCAGAAATGTAGGTGTTTCGTAGAATCAATGCAGCACCAAGAAATATACCAGGTACCAAGATTACGATTGTATTAGATCTGAAAACTTCTTTATAGGGTTCCATTTAGCCTAAACTGTAACCAGGAAATCAATCAATAGGATATGGCACAAACACAAAATTTGTGAACTCCTGATCAATTACGAATAAGCAGCAAAACTCATCCGGATCTTTATAACTTTCCTTGAAAATCTTCTCATCAGCAATTAATCCTCTTTGCACAAATTCTTCCATGAATGAGGCATAATAATGCCAGTCATTTTCTGCCTGAAATGCCTCCACCAGTATCTGCCCGATAGGCTGATTCACTTGGCACATTGGGAAAATAGGATATTTTGAGAACTCTTGCTTTCTAATAGCATAAGAAGCCTCTCGAAGAGGTTCAGCTACTTTTACAAAATCAGAAGATACTCTTCCCAATTGTTTGGGGTCTAATTCAGGATCGTTTTGCATATTTCTTAAACTGATCGAACATCATTCTGCGAATGTAAACCAGTTTACAGATTAATTAATTCCAAAATTATTTTCACTTCAGCTAGCATGATACATAATCTGTAATCCACGATGAGACCATTTAAAATCTTAAGAGAACGTAGATTTTAGAAAGAATCAATCAAATTCCATGACTTCATTCATCATTTTTAGTGATTGGACTCAGTTCATTCTTTCGAACCCGGGACTACTTTTTGGATACATCTCCACCAAAAGGTTACAACTTATGAATCAAGAACATCCAAACCTTGCTGTATTAAAACAGTTCGATCCTACGAACATCGCAGGAGCTTCTGAAATATTAGCAGAAGATGCGGTATTTCACTATTTCAATCCAAGGTTACCTGATATGGAAGGAGACTATGTTGGGTCGGATGGATTTCAATTTTTTTTTGAAAAGATTGGAGATCGTTCGAATGGAACCTTCAAGGTAAACCCGGTTTTTGCCTCTGCTGTTGGCGATGAACTGGTCTTCGTGCAAACCAAGAATACCATGAATCTCGAAAACCAACAAATCGAGATTGATGTGGTGGTCATCTGGCGTATAGTTGATGGTAAAATTACTGAAGTATGGGATATTCCTTCTGCATATACAGGCAAATCAATTGACCTGAATATATAATCATGAAATCGTCATTAAAAATCAGAAGCAATTCTACACCAACCGCGAATGAATTTTTAATGCAAGATTCCATCGCTCCGGCGAACCGGTGGACCATTGAAAATAAACAATATACACATGAAAAAGACATATTTTATTTTGCTGGCGTGTCTTCTAACACTACCTTCTTTAGTAGCTCAAGACACTGAAGAGTATAGAGCAGGGGACAAACTGATATCAAACCCTGTAGATGATAACCTTTATCTTGCTGGAGCCTCACTCACAATTAATGCACCTGTTGGGGGGGATTTAACAGCCGCAGGGCAATTTATCACAGTGAATGACACAATACATGATGATGTCATTCTTGCGGGGGCCGATATCCTGATCAATGGAGTACTTGGTGATGACGTAAAGATTGCTGGTAGGAATATTCAGATATTGAAGAATGTGCATGGAGATCTCTTACTCGCTGGAGCATTCGTTCAAATAAATGGTGATGTAGTTATAGACAAGGATCTGGTCATATTCGCAGGTAAGGCCACTATCGACGGTACAATTAAAGGTAATGTGAAAGTGACAGGTGGAAACATCACTTTCAATGGAACGGCTCAACGAGATCTTGATATAAAAGCTGATGAGCTGATTTTGAATGGAAGTATACACGGTTTTGCAACCCTTTCCAGTGATGAAATAAAGTTGCGTGAGAACCTGGAATTCAAAAGTGATGTCACTTATTGGAGTGGTGAGGGAGAATTAGATCTGAAATCCTATACAGATGGAATGGTCGTTTTTGATGAAAACCTCGAGCCTGACGAGTTGGGCTTTGATGAAGAACTCAATGAAAGTTTTAATACATTCCGGCTATTGTATACCTTATCCATTATCCTTGTTATTGTACTTTCGGCAGTATTATTCAACAATCCATTTCAAAAGGCAGGAACACAGCTAATAGAGTCTTACCTTAAAAGCTTTGGGTATGGAGCCCTGTATTTCATTGGTCTTATTGTTGTAACTATTCTTGGCATTATACTAGTTATAGGTATTCCCATAGGACTGGTCACACTAAGTATTTTGGCATTCAGTTTAATGTTTGCAAATGCAGTCAGTTCGTTGGTCATAGCAAATGGTATCAGTACACACTACGACAAGAATTGGAGTAAATGGAAGGTAATACTCGTCGCTTTGTTGAGTTTTCTGGTACTTAAACTAATAGTCTTAATTCCATATGTTGGTTGGTTCGTTGCAATTATCATCATCACAATGGCTTTTGGATCTTTAGTCTTGTCATATTCCGAACGGAAAGTGACGGCTTCAAATTAAGTGACCATGGGATTCAACATTGATTTAGAAAAAATCAACATGAGGATGTATGAACAGCTCTTACTTGAGAGAAGTTTGGTTCCCAGTAGGATGATTTTGAAAGAACATTTCGATGACTATTTCAAGCTTTTAAAACAGCAAAAAATTCCTAACGTTCAGGCGTTGCTCAAGGAGCTAAAGAATAAAAAAAATATTAAAGAGATGGCTAACAAGACCAAAATACCTGTAGAGTACTTAACGATTCTTGCCCGTGAAACGAAGAGTTACATACGGAGCTCTATCAAGCTGACCAAGTTCCCTGGGCTGAAAGCAAGGACAAGTAAGCTACTCGCAAAAGTAGGAATTATCAATACTCATCAGTTATTCAATGAAGTATTGACTCCCAAAAGCAGAAAGGCGCTCGCTTCATGGGCAGGGATCGAGTTGGATGAAGTGTTAATGATCACCAAACTAACAGACCTTACACGAATACGTTGGGTAAATCACACATTTGCTTATGCCTTGTATGAGACGGGGTTTGACACTCTGGAGAAAGTAGCAACTGCTGACCCGGATGAATTGTATGAAAAAGTAAAAAAGCTTAATACAGAGCGAAAGTTCTTCCCTGCTCACATTGGATTAAAAGACATGAAACGCTGTATAGAAGCAGCACAACTCTTATCCTTTGATATTGAGTATTGAGAAAAGATTAAAAATGAAAGTATTTGATCAATTTAAATGACACGGACCTTTCAGGAATAAATGCCGGGTTGACATTCAAGTTTAGAGACTTTTAGTTGACAATTAAAAAATTGAGGTTATGGACAATCATAAAGAAGAACAATTGAAATATGAAGCACAAAAACGTGTTGATTTCAAGCATCACTTTACAATTTACCTAGTTGTTACTGCTTTTTTGTGGATTATATGGACCGTTTCTGGTGGTGGGTATGTGTGGCCAGAATGGCCCACAGTTGGTTGGGGAATAGGTATATTCTTCCACTACGTTGGTGTTTTTAATCCCTTTATTCTTTTTTCTGTTGAAAAAGAAATGGAAAAATTGAGAGAGGAAAAAGAGTAAGGATTTTTCACTGCCTCCAGTCATTTTTCTGTTTTTAGAAAAAACTAAGAAGCTAAAGTGGTCCGTCCTTTGTTTCCTATGCCTAGACTGGTGACGTGACTACATTTTATAAATCAAGGGCTTGATATTCATTCCGGCTCCCACCGAAGTAAATACGAGTATCATCTTTTTTGCTTTATGAGATCTCAATCGATTTTTACATGCGAGGCATAGCAACGTAGGTAATCTTGCAATAAAAGAATTATACAAACATTTTTGAATTGAGTTTTCAGCTAAATTTTATATGATTTCGATAATCAGAAGGATTCATTCCATATTGCTTTCGAAAGCATGAGGCGAAGTAGGAAAGGTTATTGAAACCCACTTCATAACTCACTTCAGTTACATTTAGATCAGTGGTTTTGAGCAAAGCGGCAGAAGTGGAAATGCGAACCCATCGAATCATTTCAGAGGCAGACATCCCAATATCTGATTTCAAACGCCGATGCAGCTGAACCCTGCTTATGCAGAGTGAACTGGCAAATTCTGCAACCGTAAAGCCACTGCTTCCTAGGTTGAGATTGATCGTCTCAATACAGCGTTGTACAAATGGGCTGTTTTTTGTACCACTGAACACCGATTCCCTTGCGTATTCCTTCCGATCGTTCTTCAATAAGAACGTCTTTTGCTCCAATAGCTCCTGAATTCTTTTTCGTTGTATAGCATTTCCAACTTCTTGATTTTTGAACATTACCGAGAGACCAACTGTGAAACAAGAAATTTCCAGAACGATAGCCAGTGGAATCAATAAGTTGGGATCAAGGATCAAGGAAGTATTCTCATGATTAAAGAATAACGAAAAAAAGATATTTAGCAAAATTCCAGATGATAGGAAAACAGAGCCATAGAAAAAGTACTTTACAGAAGTGGTGGATTCTCGAAACAACTGAATGCTTACATAAATAACCACCAATGCGAACAAGGTTCCTTGAACTAAAAACAACCAGCTTGAGATCAGTAAATTGTGCTCGACGAAATAGAAATAATTGCAAAGGGCGTACATGCCCACACCAATAATAATAAAGAAAATACGCAAACGTCTTATACCATTCAATCTATTAGATTCTGAAAGCAGTTGGACAAGAAATAGGATATAACATATCCAGCTCCCGATAATCACTATTTGCATTAGAGGTATTTGCAAAGTCAAGTTTTCCCCTAATAATGGCCCAAAACGACCACTCCATGCCAATAAGTTTACAATGACTCCAACAAGGTATAGATTGTAGTACAAATACAAAGAAGCCTGCATCTTGACATACAAAACAACGCCATAAAAAAGCATGAGGAAAAGAATACCCAATGCAAAAGAAATCAATCCTCGATGGATCAATACATGCGATAATAGATTATCCAGAGGCATAATTACAGGTAATCCTTCAGTTGGAAATCCTCGATGCGACTTGTAGATAATCAAAACCTGAGACATGCTATTCGGTTGAAAATTGAGTGGAACTATTTGATGGTACCCTACAGATAAGGCTTTAGATAAATTAGGTACCTGACTTCCTGTATAAGAGGAATCAATGAGTACATGGTCTTGAAAATGATATACGGTGACTTCATGAATAAACCAATTGCCCAGAACTAATCCTGAAGTAAGCAAACGATCCGTATTATTCTGAATGCAGTAGACCCTAAATTCATCTTGTGAGTACTTATACATTAACTCATTCCATAAGGAATCTTGCGTAACATCAGTAAGATTTCCTCCATAGTTGCTAAGCAAAATACTCTGATTATTTTTCCAATCAAGGCAAGGGGGCCTGGCAACATTACTTTCGGTGAAGGCTCTTGAGATTAAAAACAGAAGTAGTAGCATACCAATTTTCATTGGAGAAGGTCAGTGTATCACTTTTCAATCTACTAAAAACAAGCTAAGCTTTTATAATAGGGTTTTAGAATGTAACACCACTGTTCAAAAATGAAACATTACTGGTTGTGAGCTTTAGAAGGTAACATATCTATTCATTTTGGATACAGGAATGATAGCCTTTCACTACTACCATATTCTACCTTCACCATTAAAAAATGAACAAAACAAAATCATCTTTCTCCGTATTGATTGTTTCATTGTGTTGTCTGATGAGTTCATGCAACAAGGAAGAATCAAATCTACCTGTGGAAGACAGTAACGAACCTCCAGCGTTCCAAGTGGACTCTCAAAATCCAATCTTTACTGCCGGGAACCTAGAAGATTGGGACGGCCAGCTTGTGTTTCTCCCGGAGGTAATAAAACGTAAAGAGAAATACTACATGTTTTACACTTCAACAAAGGACTTGATTAACGTCCCACTTTCCATTGGTCTGGCCACTTCATCGGATGGCAAGAATTGGAAAAAACAAGGGAATGCCCCAATACTAACTGCAGAGAGCCTTGATGCCTTTGCCGTAGGAGAGGCCAGAATATTACTTGAGGGTGATAACTGGATCATGTATTTTAATGTGCGAACCATCCCAGGTCCCGGTCCCGGTACTTCGATTGCCAGAGCGGTCGCCACTTCTCCTGAAGGACCTTGGACCATTACACATAGTTCTATACTCAGGACAGGAGGAGATGATGAATGGGATATGGGCTTTATATCTCCAAGTGATATTATTAAAGTAGATAGAAAATACTATCTATACTATAGTGGAGGCACTGCATATGTTGCAGCATTTGGAGCAGATCACCGTCATCAACTGGGACTTGCAACTTCCATGGATGGAATCAATTTTGAAAAGCATAATGATCCCAACACCAATAATATTGGCTTCAGGGAAAGTGATCCAGTCCTCCCTGTAGGTCCTAGCGGGTCATATGACTCAGGGATGGCTTGGGCAGCCTCTGTTTTACCAACAACATTTGGTTTTGAAATGTTCTACACCTCTGATCCAGATTCGTTTACAGGGGAACGAATTTGCTACGCTACTAGCGCAGATGGCAAGAAATGGACGAAAGATCAAAGTAATCCTATCCTTGAGGATACGCAAAACTGGATATCGCACGATCTGGTCGTGGGGACAGTGCTCCGGAATAAAGAAGTATATACTATGTACTACTCCGGGCTCTCCGGGCTATTTGATGGTAGTATTGGGATGGCCACTGGAAGTAAACCCTGATAATGTCATGAAAATTATTAGAGTTCTCAACTTTTTATGTTTTAATATACCGGTCCTGCTACTGTGCTCCTGCAATGGGGATTCCTCAAATGATCCGACTACACCTGAACCTAGTCCTCCACTTATTAAAGGACATTTTCCTGTAGGGGCAGGACCTGGAACGATTGTAAAAATCACAGGGAGTCAATTTGGTGCAAAACAGCAAAATAACAAGGTGCTAGTCAGTGGAGTGACGGCCAGGATCGAGAAATGGGAGGATACCGAAGTGGCGTTTACCATGCCTGATAAGTTTAGTGAAACCCGTGTAACTATCGAACTTGAGGTAAGCGAAAAGATGTTTTATGTCGGTGAAATTTTTGCATGGAGGCCGGGAGTCATACATCTTGTAGCGGACGGTTCCCATCCAGCCTGGTCGCCTGATGGGAAGCACATCATCTATAGTAAAAGAATACAAGGTAGTAAAGGTCCTTATGATCTTTTCATGCTTTCAGTGGATGGAGGCGACCCTATACAGTTGACAAATACCGTATACGATGAGATAGAGCCTGACATACAGCCAGGTTCA
Organism: Ekhidna sp.; assembly: GCA_965267215.1. Taxonomy (GTDB): domain Bacteria; phylum Bacteroidota; class Bacteroidia; order Cytophagales; family Cyclobacteriaceae; genus Ekhidna. Next base: position 4,569,113 of record OZ253940.1, on the reverse strand, counting down.
GGGTACCTTACTTACCGGATGAATGGAGATGACTCGGGAGCCATTTCCAATGATTGGAGAATTTGTGTTGCCTCCGGTCCGTCCACTGCTCCCTCGGAAGGAAGTTTCCATAATATCCTCTATGATGATGGAGCACTAAACAATAGTGGTCTTCCGCTATGGGATTTCAACCCTTCATGGAATCGATCACCGGCGGTGGTAGAAATGGCTTTTGCATCAGAAATCAAAGGTAGAGGCTCAGTCATTAAAGTAGTGAAATCAGGTGTCATCAGTGAGCTTATCTCGGGATATAAGCCAAGATTCAATCCTATGGATGGTAACTGGATTACCTATGTAGATATTGGAATAATCAACCCTTATATATACAAAATCAATATCACAGATGGTTCCGGTCCTGTTCTACTTTCAGATAATGAATTAGTGACTGGTGTTGGCGATTGGGGGATCAATGGCAAAATACTGTATGAAAGAGGTGATTTCAGCGGTGATATCTGGTTGATGGATGATGACGGTCAAAACCAAAGAAGTCTCTCAGAAATCAACACAGTAGATCTTGAGAATCAGCCTAGATGGTCTCCTGATGGAAAACGAATAGCTTACTTTTCTCACCGTGCAGGAGGAAGCGCTATTGGCATATTCATTTATGATACTACCAAATGACACACCAGTGTTTGAGCAAAAGAAAGTGAAACCTGACGATAATAAATTTTCTTTCTCTCTTTCCAGAGATTACCTGTCTAAGAAAGAGCAGGGGGTTTTCAAGAACCATTTGTTCCATCTCCAGTTGGATAAAAGTATATGGGAGGTGTTCAACTCCCTTTTCCAAGTTAGGGTCACCGATTCCGTCCCTTTTGTGCTCAGGGTTTTTGAGAAAGGAAAGATCTGTGGTGCTGCCATCTACATTCGGTGCACCCGCTATGGAAAATCATTATTCAACAATAAACTGCTCGCGGGAGCTGTAAATCTGGTTAATGTGCCCTTCTACTTATGGATCAAATTCGGGTGCTGTATGGATGTGATGTCAAATCCGGGTTTCGTCAGCGATTTCAATAGAGCAGATGAAATATACTATGCCATGTCTGCTTACATGTCAAAAACGAGGTTATTGACAATCGTTACTGATTTCCATGTGAATGCTAGTGTTCATCCTGGAGCTTCAGTTTTACCAGCTCTGCCCCATGCCTTACTAGATTTATCATACTTTCATTCCACAGAAGATTACATAAACCAGTACAAAAATCTGAAACGAAAAATCAGGGTATTTAATAACAAAGGTGGTGATTGTTCCATAATTGCTGGTAGGCTTGATAATGACCTACTTTCCAAAATGGAAACCTGTTTTGAGTCAACAACTAATCAAAGTTTGTTTTATCTGCCATATCAGGATTTATACAAGCTTGTTGCTAAGCAAACCGCAGAAACACATCTTGATAAGGTTTATTACTTTATAGCTACCCTTAATGGGGAATTGATAGGTTATCAGACAGCAATTCAGACTGGTTCGCATCTCAATGCGCTTCATGGAGCATTTGATCGTAATCGAAAAACTACTTCTCATGCTTATGATATGTTATTTGTCAAAATGGTGGAGTTTGCCATAGCAAATAACCTTGAGAAAATTGATTTTGGGGCTACCCTTAACTTCACAAAGGCAAAAATGATCAACAGCCCTCGTCCCATATCCTACTTCATAATGAGCAGATATTCGTTAGTACAATCTTTTTTTAAACTTTTTCTCAACTGGACAAAGATTCAGGGGACTAAGCTTACACAGTTTATGAAATAAATATTTGTTTACTTCTCCTTAATACGTTTAATTGAACTTAAAATTAACTTGGAAATTCATCTAAATGGAAGGGAAATAATTGAAAGAAATGAGGAAGGAAATCAGTTAGAAAGACCATTTGCAGTCAGTTTTCCTGATTTTTACAAAATTTCCAAATCTACCTTCTCAACTCCAACAATAACCACATTCTCCACATGATGTGTGTGTTTGGCTGAAAATCACACTTTATAGGTTGGATGAGCCGTTTTTAATTGTTCTCTGCTTAGCGCGGACAAAATTTGGACAAAACCATGTTCAACTTTTGAGCATAAAATAAATTTGTAAAAAAGTTATATATATCTAACTTTATGTTAGAATTAAATAACAATAAAAAAATTAACTCTTATGAACAGACATCCAATTGGTATTTTGTACCTATTGCTCATTACCGTCATATGTTCAACTTCGGTCCGAGCGCAGATCCGTAAGATAGATTACAGCAACCCTGTGGCCGCCTTAAGAGATGCATTTCGAAACAAGAATATTGATGGACTACAAAACTTGTTAAGTGAAGAATTGAAATTCGGACCGATCCCTGCAGACAAGTCTAAATTGGTTTTGACCAATATAGTTGTCAGCTTTCCTTTTCTTCATTCATTGGAAATCGTTGAATCAAAAGCAGGATTTGCTTTGGTAAATTACTCATTCGAAGGATCCAGAAGTACAGAGTCAGAGATCCACTTTGATGAATCAGGAAAGATTGTGCGAATAGAGTTAGTTGAGCAGATAGTTGAAAGAGAAATTGAAGCCAAGAGAAGTGTGCCACTACCAAATCCTAGAGAGCTTGGAAAAAAATATAAATTCAACCCCATCACATTTGAATCAATCGATGGTCTGCAAATCTCCGCTAACTTGTATGAAGTTGAACCTGAGCGTCCAATCATACTGCTTTGTCATCAAGGTTTGTTCAACAAGTTCGAGTACGCAGATATTGCCCCCAAACTCAATCAACTGGGATTCAATTGTCTTGCTATTGATCAGCGATCAGGTGGTATGATTGGTGATCATCAAAATGAAACATATAACCGAGCTCTTGAAGAAGGTATAAATACTGATTTCTTAGAAGCACAACGTGATATTGAAGCATCCATTGGTTTCCTAAAAAAAAGGTACAGAAGAAAGATCATTATTTGGGGAAGTTCATATTCCTCGATTCTTGTATTGAATCTTGGCAACAGCAAATCCGTAAAAGCTGTCATTTCCTTTAGTCCTAGTGACTTTTTTAAAGGTGAACTCCCGCTTATTGAAGATGTTATTCGGGATTTAAAAAAACCTTATTTCATTACTTCTTCTAAGAAGGAAAGCGAGAAATTACTTCCCATCATGAATCGTATCAAGCAAAGAAATCGTCAGATTCACTTTGTCCCCGAGGGTGAGGGCTTTCACGGATCCAAAACTTTGTGGGATGGTCAGCCTAGTGCTGATGAATACTGGGTGGCTTTAACAAATTTCCTTACTTCAATAAAGTAATTCTAATCAATAGTCTTAAACAACAACATTATGAATGCAAAAACAATGGCCATCATAAAATTCATTGTGGCAAGTATACTTATTTCGATTACTGCCTTTTGGTTGATAAAGTCATCAAGACCATTTGAACTTCAGGATTATGGAGTGCTGGTGGTTTTGATGATTGTTATTGCAATACCAATTTATTCCGGGATTCAAACACTAAAAAATGCCAGATTCGGTCTCAATCCTGTTGATGAACTTTCGAAAACAATTCATGTACATGCTGCTGCTAAAGCCTTCCGGATATCTATTTTTATTTGGTTAATCATCTTATTCTCCTTGGACTTTTTCAATGTTGATACGGTGAACAAAGCCAAGCTGGTTGTCGCAATTGGGATGGTAACCACTTTCTTCATTTACTTATTGATTCGATTGTATTTTTCAAAAGTTGGAATTTTCGATGAAGACAAGGATTAAGGAACTCCGCGCCAGAGACAATTTGACACAGGTGGAACTCGCTCGAAGAGTAGGTGTTCGCAGGGAAACGATAGTGTTTTTAGAGAAAGGAAAATATAATCCTTCGCTGAAGCTGGCACATGAAATTTCGAAAGTTTTCAAGAGTAAAATTGAAGAAATCTTTCTGCTTGATTAAAATCAAGCTTAATTGACACAATCAAATTTTGGTCAGCGAATGGCAAAAAACATCAAATGTCAAAATACTACTTCTCCTACTTTTGAAGATTGTCATTAACAACCTCTCAGGTCATTGAATATGTAACATCGATAAAAAAAGAAACATACAATGAAATTTAAAGAATACATTCAAGCCCTTGGGGTAGCCATTGTGTCAATAATAATAACTGTTATTATAAGTTTTCCAATGGTAGCATTCTATGCCTACTTAATTGAACCAGGACATGATCAAGAATTTTATAATGAAGCTGCACAGTGGATAGCCCCATGGTCTTCATATATACTAGGACCGATTGTATTTTTCCTGTTCAACTACTGTCTATCTAAACGTTCTCAAAAACGAAGTACGACAGCTTTTGCAACAGCTACAATCGCTTTTTATGTAATTGTCGAGTGTCTAATGTTGTTTGCTATGCAAGTTGACATACAAGATACATTGTTTAATACCAAAGGTCTTTTTTGGTTATCAATTAAGCTAACTGGAGCTCTTTTAGGGGGATATCTTGGTCAAAAGAGGCAAGACCTAAGGCATACAGCCAAATACTGAGATCTTGCTATGAGGTGAGCAAATTGAGGCACTAGTTTGCAAACTAATTAAACAACTTTCATAAGGAAGATATACTTCAAACAATATACGTAAATGATTATTCACTATGGATCCAACTGAAAAAAGTGTTAGCAACTTTCTTGAATCGATCGAGTATGAAACAAGAAAAAAAGACGGGTATTTTATTGTAGATATGATGCATCGCATTACAAAATTGGAACCTGAGGTTTGGGGTCCATCAATTATTGGTTTCGGCCATTACCTACAAGTTTATGAAAGTGGTCATCAAAAGAAGCTCCCCTTATTAGCATTTTCACCAAGAAAACAGCACTTGGTACTATATGTACTGAATAACTTTAAAGACGAGCAGAAATTGTTAAGTAAACTAGGTAAACATAAAAGAGGAAATATTTGCCTATACATCAATAAAATTGCTGATGTAGATACCTCGGTATTAGAAAAAATTATTACGCGCTCCTATGAAAAGGTAAAAAAGAAGAATGATTGAACCTGGCTTGTGTTCTCCTCTTACAAGAACCATCTGCAGTTCTTCTCAAAATCAATTTTAAGGCTTAAATCAGCAAATTCCATCAAGTATAACTACATCAATTCGTATACTCTTGTCAAGAGTTACCTTAACGAGATGTAAAATGGAAAGAGAAATGATTATTAACGCAATAGGTCATGTACATATTAGTGATGAAGTTTTCAATATCCAGCTAAAGGAAGAATACTGTGCCGGCTTGGTCAATATTAATGGCTTTTCTCATTTGCAAATGATCTGGTGGGCAAATATGTGTGATAAACCGAATGACCGAAACAGATTGATTAATCAGAGACCTTATACCAGCGGGCCAGAAAAAATTGGAGTTTTCGCAACGCGCTCTCAATTCAGACCTAATCCAATTTTAATTACTGTAATAAACGTGACTGAGATAGATTTTAAAAAGGGTATCATCTATACCCCATATTTGGATGCTGAAAACAAGACTCCCGTCTTAGACATAAAGCCCTATCATCGAAACGAGAGAGTTGAAGATTGTGGTACACCTCAATGGTGCAAACACTGGCCTTCTTCTTATGAGAAATCAGCACATTTCAACTGGTCTGAAGAGTTTAATTTTTGATCGTAAAGAGGCATTCAATGACAAATAAAGAATCTATTCTTAAGGCGGTTCAGTTTATTGAATCAAACTTGAAGTCAGACATAAGTATTTTAGACATAGCCAGGGAAAGCTCATGTTCACTGTACCATTTTACCAGGCTTTTTCAGAGTATTACTGGTGTTTCTCCGAAAAAGTATCTCCTTCAAAGAAGATTAACTGAGAGCATATATGAAATTAGAGATACCAAAGACAGAATAGCGGATATAGCCTATAGTTACACATTTGGAAGTCATGAAGTATTCACTCGGAATTTTCAGAAGACTTTTGGAATGAGTCCTTCCAAAATAAGACAGGGAGAAACGGTACCAAATCATTTAAAAACTATAGCAATCTCAAAAGACTACATATTTCAATCCAAAAAGGCCAGAAATGAGCCTCCAGATATAATTGAACAAAAAGACAAATTTTTAATTGGTGTTTCCTTCTTTATATCAGATGATAATAAGACTAATGATATATCAAAAGAGTGGAATAATTTTCTACACGAGGTTAGTAAAATCAACAACAAAACAAGCCCATTGAATTATTATCAAATCCAATTTTGGTCTGAAACACAAGACTTAAAAGGTATGCACTATTGTCTGGCAGTTGAAGTTGAAAGTTTGACCGATGTTGGTCCTCAATTTGTCGCCAAAGTTATTCCCAAAGGAAAATACCTGCGATTTATACACAAAGGTTTATCGAGTAATGTCAGATATACATATCGATATATCTACAGTGAGTTTTTACCAAATACGAGTTATAAACTGACCCAACCATTCAATTTCGAAGTATATGGAGAGAAATATGTATCCCCGAACAGTGAAAAGTCTGAAAGTCATATTTTCATTCCTTTTGAAGACTAGGTATGCAAGCAGGATTTGAGTTTTTAAAGGTGGCAATTAGTTTGGCAAAAGAAGCTAAGAAAAAAGGTAATTTGCCATACGGATGCGTGCTTGCTAGCAAAGAAGGGCAATTACTATTGACAAGTCAGAATACAGTTGTTACAGATCATAATTGTCTTGCACACGCAGAACTCAATTTAATCAGCGTAGCGTGTAAAAAGTATAGTCACGATTTCCTTAAATCATGCACAATTTATACTAGTGACGAGCCATGTCCAATGTGTGCTTCCGCAATTTATTGGAGTGGTATAGGGAAATTAACCTATGGTTTGAGTAAGAGTAAATTCTACTCTATTGCAGGACGGGATGATCCTGATTGGGTTTTTGAGATGTCTGCAAGAGAAGTTTTAAAAAAAGGCAAACGTAAAGTTGAAATTTTAGGACCATTTCTTGAGGAAGAAATCTCTCTTTTGCATTTTGGTGATACTAATCACATGCAATAATGATTAGTGAACTCAAAAACAAGCTTAGAATTTTAAACTAACAGTATTAAAGAGGATGGGAAAGACTGAGAAGAAATGAATATCCAATATTACCTCAAAAATGTTGACTTAGAATTTCACAGTCAAGATTTCCTATTTCTCACCTCCAACAACACCAATTTTCTCAATTGAATCTTCATCAAAACTATGAAAAACAAGACTGGACTACTTCTTTTAGTTCTTCTTATACTAACAAATAGTAGCTTTGCCCAACAAAGTGATAGCCTCGCACCGGAGGCTACAACCGCTGAAGCCACACTCTCATTCAGGAATATTCCTGAACTCAAAAAAGCCTATTTCAGTTCAGCACCAACTGCAAGAAAAGACGGTATCCTCGTGGGCGAATTAGGTATCGATGGTGGCAATAAAGCGATGATTGTAAAATTGGCACGAGAAATTGCTGAGGGGAAGCATGGCAATTACGACGCTTTGCTCATTTCACACAAAAACAAATTGGTTTTTGAATCTTATTACAAAAAAGGCCGCGTCAATCTGCCGCATTTCCAGGCATCAGCAACTAAAGGCTACACCAGTTTGATACTGGGACGCGCTATGCAGCTCGGGTATCTGTCCATGGCCGACCTGGACAAGCCCCTGGTCAGCTTTCTCAAAGATCTCGACTCAGAAAAATTCGCCGCTGGTGCAGAAAAGATTACCCTGCACCAGGCATTGACCATGACCACCGGGATTCGCATCAGCAGTGATAAATGGAAAAGATTTGAGGAAAATCCTGGCCCGTTAAAGGGCCAGGGCCAAGTTCAGGCCATTTTTGAGAACACAGCGCCAATTACTGCAGAGTCTCAGAGTTTTAAATATGGCACGGGTCCAGACTTGGTGATGCAAGTCATTGATGCGGTCGTGCCGGGCTCAGCCAAAGACTTTATTGAAAATGAACTTCTCAATAAGCTGGGCATCACGAATTATCATTGGCTGACTCGCTATAGTGGCCTGCCGGAATCTGGCTGGCGCGTGAAAATGACGTCTCGTGACATGCTCAAGTGGGGCAGCATGGTCCTCAACAAAGGCAAATGGAACGGCGAGCAACTGATACCCGCAGATTATTTGGCCAAGGCCACCAGCGGGCTTGTTAAGCCTACTGCAACTTGGATACCGGAAACCTACTGCTACGGCTATTTTTGGTATCAAACGCCGATCACAGTCGGTGACAAAAGCTATGACGCCACATTCGCCTGGGGAGGCTTAGACCAACTCATAATCGTAGTTGCAGAGCTTGACCTAACGATTGTGGTCACGGGCCATGACGAGGACGAAAAATTTATGACCCAGGTTTCAGAAACCATCATACCTGCATTTGCTAAAGATGAATTCTAGCTCCTTGAAGGTCCGTACTTGGGGCAAAAGCCGCCGGACTTAACGCCAGATGCCTTCGGACAAGTTTCGGACAAAAATATGCTAGGAAATGTCAATTTTAGATGAGAAACGATGGGAAAGAATATGAAGCAATGAGACGTCAAAAAGGGCTTTTTTTGATACTATTTCCTAGTTTTTAGCTCAAATTTCCTATCTCAACTCCAACAACACCACATTCTCCACATGTGCCGTCTGAGGAAACATATCCACTGGTTGGATTTTTACGACATCATATACATGGCCTAAGACCTCCAGATCCCGTGCCTGGGTAGCAGGATTGCAGCTTACGTAAACGAGACGATCCACTTTCAAATCTGCCAATAATTGAGTCACCCGCGGATGCATCCCGGCCCTGGGTGGATCGGTAATGATCACATCCGGTTTTCCATGTGTATTGATGAATTCATTAGCTAGCAAATCTTTCATGTCACCAGCAAAGAACTCTGTATTACTGATTCCATTTATCTCACTATTGATCCTTGCATCTTCAATAGCCTCTTCCACGTATTCGATCCCGATAATTTTCTTAGCCGATCGAGCAACAAAATTGGCTATTGTACCCGTTCCCGTATAAAGATCATACACTAACTCATCTCCCTTCAGATCAGCGAAATCTGCAGCCACTTTATATAGTTCGTGAGCTTGATCTGAATTAGTTTGATAAAAAGATTTTGGTCCAATCTTAAATTTCAGATCTCCCATTTGCTCCATGATGTGATCTTTCCCGGCAAATAGCTCCACCTCTAGATCCCCAAAAGAATCATTGCCCTTTGTATTCACGATGTACATCAATGAAGTAATTTGTGGAAATGACTTCTTGAGAAAATTCATCATAGCACCAATCAACTTCTGATCTCGATAGAAGACCTGAAGAATCACCATCAAGTCACCTGTAGATGAAGTTCGGATAATCAAGTTGCGAAGAAAACCCTCTTGTTTTTTAAGGTCGAAGAATGGAATATTCTGTTTATCAGCAAACGCCTTTACAGCCAACCTAATCTCATTCGATGGATCAGACTGAAGATGGCATTTACCTATGTTTACGATCTTGTTGAATTGCTTCGGGATATGAAAACCCAACCCGGTACGGACATGTTCCTCTCCACTTTCGATCTCTTCTTTTGTCAACCACCTGAAATTAGAAAAAGTAAACTCCAGCTTATTTCGATAAAATGATGTTTTAGCTGAGCCAAGAATCGGCAGAATTTCAGGAAGATGCAATCCGCTGAGTTTTCTCAGATTCTCCTCCACATGTCCCTGCTTATATTTCAGTTGAGCTTCGTAACCCATATGCTGCCACTTGCACCCTCCACATAATCCAAAATGTTCACAAAACGGCTCTACTCGTTCACCGGATGCTTCAATTAAGGTTTCAGCATAGGCTTCCAAGAACTTCTTTTTCTTACCAACTACTTTCACCTTTGCAACATCACCTGGTACCGTTTCTTTGACAAAAACGACCTGTCCATTTACTCTACCCACTCCTTTTCCTTCAGAAGAAATCCCTGTTATTTCCAATGAATCTATTCTCGTTCCTTTTTTCATATGCATTTAGATGATTAAGTAGCGCACGTTGAAGTTGCATTTAAAATGCTCCTAGCACTCATCATTTGACACAAAATTACTATTCTGACCTTTGGTTTACAGGGTTTTTAGTAGTTTCATATCTAATGTTCCTTTCAACGGCGCACATGAAGTTCATCAAAATTAATTTTACCATTATGGTTGAAGTTTAGGGATTTAGTTCATTTCATTGTTGTTGACTTAGTGCATGAAGAAATTACTAATCACCGGATCATTGGTCCTTCTGACTTGCATCTCACAAGCTTTTCATATTGTGGGGGGCGAAATTGAATTCGTGTACTTAAGCGACGGTGTATACCGCATCAATTTGATTCAGTATTTTGACCAAGCCCAGACACAAAATCCAGGTCCTGATCCATTTGTAAATATTTACATTTTTCGCAACGAAGACAATCAATTGATGTCTACTCACACACTGCAAATTGTTGCTCAAGAAACCGTAGAATACACGAATGTTGAATGTGCAATTGATGAGCTGCAAACCCTAAGGGTGCTTTACTCTGCCGATATCGAGCTAAGTCCTGCACTATATGCAAATAACGACGGATATTACATTCAATGGGAGAGATGTTGTAGGAATGAAGCGATTGATAATATCGTCAACCCATCTAGCTCTGGTATGAACTATGTTCTCGAGATTCCGCCGTTAATGAGGAATGGAAAGGTTTTCAAAAACTCTTCGCCCGTACTTTTCAAGCCACTCAGTGACTATGCATGCACTAATCAGCTCTACTATGTAGAATTTACCGGTGTTGATCCGGATGGCGACTCTCTGGTTTACTCCCTTGCTACCCCACTCAACAGTTCATCGGCTGCTGCATTACCCATCCCCCAGCCAAAACCCCACTTCGGAGTGGTATTTAAAAGTGGATTTTCGGTAGATAACATCGTTGGTGGGTCGCCTCCCCTCAGGATAAGTAATAATGGTCTCCTCACAGTAAATCCAGATCAGACTGGCCTGTTTGTGTTTTCTGTGAGAGTGGAAGAATTCAGAGACGGTGAAAAGATAGGAGAAGTAAGAAGAGACTTTCAAATGCTTGTCGTCGACGGCTGTGAACCGCCTGATCCTCCGGTGGTTGATATTGATATTCCCGGAAACCCCAGCTTTAACCCACAAACAGATATACTAACATACACCGCAAGCGATACCGAAAAATGTTTTGATTTCCTGGTATCTAATGTTACTCCTGGGGAAACCATATCCTTGCGAGCAAAAGGGGTCAATTTCAATGAGGCATTAAACGAAATATTTAGCATCAATCAGATTCCAGTGGTGGGAAGTACGAGCGAACTTCAAATTGAAGTATGCATTCCTGACTGCCCTCCCATTCGAGACGCACCTTTCATCCTGGACTTGATTGCAGCAGATGACGCCTGCCCTCTACCTCAACTGGACACAGTGAGACTAACCATAGAAGTTGAGCCACCTCCGAATAATGCTCCGGTCGGCTCTGCCAGTTCAAACAACCTGACTCTTAACGAAGACGATTCCGGCTTCAGAATAATCACTGGCTTGGATGCAGATGGAGACGAGATGGAGATGTCTCTCATCATTGAAGGAATTGAAGATCCTACTGTTCATGGGTTTGATATAAACATCATTTCAAGTACCGCTGGGAACATCGAAGGGGAGGTCATCTGGAACACAGATTGTGAAACGTATGATTTTTCTGAGATTCAAGATTTCAGTATTGGTGTAATCATCAATGATGCAGACCAATGTGATGTGCCAGGCGATACTGTCTTCATTAATGCCTCCGTTGTTTTACCTTCCAACAATGATCCATTGGTATCAGTAACTGGGTCTTTTCCTTCGCAAGTGGATCTAGGAACTGTACTCGATCTGGAGGTACTAGCTACGGATGCCGATGGTGACGATCTCACACTTTCGTTCCAAGCCGGAAATTTTGACGCTAATTTTTATGGTGCTCAGTTTGAAACCGCTACCGGAAATACTTCTATTAGCTCAAATTTCATCTGGAACCTAGCTTGCAATGCATCCCTTTTCGATGATGGACAACAATTTGAATTACTATTCATTGCAGATGATGATGACAAATGCAAGGTTAAGAATTTTGATACCTTGAGGCATGTGATTCAGATCAACTATCCGGAAAATTCGACTCCTCAATTTGATCCAATTGATCGAAGACAATCAATTAGGGTCAATGAATATGTAGAAATTGAAATAGATGCATTTGATGAGAATACAAGTGATTTTATCACTATCCAGTTTGCTCAGGGAATACGAACTCCGTCCTCTAGCACGCTAGAACTTGAACCGGTAACAGGGCAGGGCAGGGCAAAAGCCATCTTAAAATGGCAGCCAGAATGTTCACTTCTAAGATTTGGAGAAAGCTCATCCCTATTGGATGTGGTGTTACAGGTTTCAGATGATGCTTGTCCAACCTCCAACGTCGACACGCTGGCGTTAACTTTTGAAATTTTCGACGATGCTATTCGGCAGGAAGAATTCTTACCTCCCAATGTATTCACACCCAATGGGGATAATACAAATGACACATTCAGTCTATCTGGGAATTTCGATCCCAATCAGAATCTTCCTCCTGATAATTGTGACAACACCTTCCAATACATAGTCATATCCAATCGTGCCGGAGCTCCGGTCTTCAGGTCTGAGGCCAGGGATTTTGTATGGACCGGAAATCAATTCCCGAGCGGCATCTATTATTACGTTATCAAATACACCAATTCAGAGTTCAAAGGGTATGTGCATTTAATGCGCTAAACCTAAAAACCTACACCAAGTCTAAACCCACTTCCGAAGAAATCGCTGTTTCTAAAGGCCCAGTAGTAATCTACTCGCATGAATTTGAAAATGTGTTCTATCCCTGCTCCAATTTCCACATAATTGCCAATGGTCTCCGTAGTTAAATAATTAGCTGAAGCTACTGCCTGCAAATTCAATTTTTTCACCAGTGGGATTTTGTTGAATATGAATTCGTTAAAGTGATGCTCATAGTGAGCTTCTAAGAATGGTTTTGTGGTAGAGAACTGATAAAAAGGTAAAAGTTCAAACTTCAATGGTTTTCCAACCTGACTCAAGGATGTCTGGTTTCCCGCAAAATGTTTAAAATCCACAAATGTTAATGCATCATCATTTAAGAAGCCTCCTGCCGCTATGGCATAGTTGCTGGTACCGACTAAACCAAGGCGCATATCATCTTGTACTCGTACCTGGATGAAGTCAAAGTCCACATCACTCCCAACAGTATTAATCCCTTTCTTATAAGTAAGGAACACTTCAGGGTACTTGGAACTATAGATGAATTTTCTATCGGGTCTGGTGGCATATGTTTGCTTGAAACGAAACCTGAATGTAGCTTCGAAAATAAGTGACCGATTTCTATCAAAACCAGTTTGAGCCAACTCCATGTTAGGAGGCTGATTGCTGGTGAAATCCTCACCATCATCTGATGCCCAGGTAAAATCTGTGGTGTTTGTCAAGGTATCTCGTTGCGCATACTCAAGCTTGGTATTAAATAGTATCCCGTTCTTTACCTCTTGTTGGAATCGAACGTAACCGAACGACTTTTGAAATATTTTCATGTAATTCTCTCCGCTTACAAGTGTGACATAACTATTGATAAAGGGAGAAATAGATTCCGACTCATCAAATTGGGCTATATACCGACCACCTCCGGCATAGAACCTGGTAAACTTATTATCCAGCTTGCGATAGCTACCTTCAATTTTCGCATTGAATTTTTCATTGGAAAAACCATATCGCAATGCAGGCCTGATCCAATATTTCGTCCTTCCGTCCACTTGCTTCCAAATGGTCGGTTGGATTTCAGGTACAAATCCCTCTACGGTATTGAATTGAAAAATGCTTATGACAGCAGGAAGTGACCAATATTGCTCTTTTACACTATTAGAATGGGTATAGCCTGATAAGAAAATATTTCCTAATGTCAGTTTATTGGTCTCCGCATCCACCGAATCTTTGTAAGGTACACTTTCCTTGACCAGTCGAATGCTGTCTTTCACCTGATAGTCTCTTACTTCAATTGTTGTTAGAGGCATTGGACGTATGTTCTTCCAGTAGGTAGAATCTCTTTCGTTCGAACCCTCCTCTACATACAATACTTCAGGAGTGAAGTCATCCTCCTGGAAAAGATCCTTCTTCTCCTCTTCACCAAATTTTTCCTTTATTAGATTGGCTTCCTCATAAACCTCGTAATTAGGTTCCACCTCATAGTTAGAATATACTCCTATGTAGTAGCCACTCCCCTTAAATCCAAAAGCTCCAAAAACAAACGAAAACTTTTGAGAAAGAGGCATCCATATGTCGTGTTCTGCTGGGGCAAATACCTGATTTATTTTAAGTGAATCAATGAATTCCAATCCTCTTGCTTTTGTAACTAATAAATCAATGGTGTGAAATCTCCATTCATCCTCTACGATGTAGATCACTCCTTCAAATACCGGATCTGTAGATCTTTTTGGAATGACTTTGATTTTATTAATGAGCTTTCCATTTTCTTCAAAAAAACCCAACCATTCAAAATCATAAAACAGAAAGGCTTGTGGTGAGATAGGTGAAACGTATTCACGCTCCTGACTTAAATCGATGAATTTTTCGTAAGGATTGATATTGAAATCAGAAGCCTGATTAAAACTAAACCCTTGTTCATTTCCACTTACTTTCGAGCTGATCATACGTTCTGAAATTTTATCCGGATTTTCAAAAGAAAATTCCGAAACTGATTCAGAGAGATATAAGATACCCGTATCAATAGTAATTTTTTGTCCAAGAATTTTATCTGGTCTATCGTTCAGTCTGAAAAGCCCCTTTAGATAGGTATCTGTTTTAAACGCCTTCACTTCACTTTCATAAAACTTTCTCTTTCTTATGGCTTCTCTTATTACCCGGTATGCTGGATCTTCATCCCCGGCAGTGACAACTACTTCTTTTAATGTTAATGCTTGCTCTTGTAGATCAAAATCCAATCGAATAGACTGCCCATCCCTAATAGTAACTTGTCTTTCTACTACCTTGTAACCCACGTGTTGAGCTACGATTGTGTAAGTTCCAGGAGTCGTTTTTAAAAGATATTCTCCATTACTATTGGATGTCGTACCATTCGTTGTTCCCTTTATGTAGACTGTTGAGAAAGGTAGGATTTCACCAGATTCGCTGCGTGTGAATCCGTTAAAACGGGTCTGCGCCAGTGCGCTCGTGAACAGAACAAGAAGAAGTGAGTATGAGAGAAATTTCATTAGGTTGTTGATGATTTAAAGGATAATGCTAGATATTCAATTATGGTTGCATCAGATATTTATTTCCTGAAATTTTGTTTTGTGAGTTAACTTGGCAAAAGTTATACCAGTAACTGAAAATGAGTACACAAAAAGTCGCGATAATAACAGGAGGATCATCCGGAATTGGTAAATCATTGGTACTAAAATACGCCGAAGAAGGTTATGCGGTCGTATTTACCGGAAGGAATGGTGAGCGCATGGCACAAGTGGTGGAGGAGCTTGGTGAACGGCCACATTTGGCTTTAGAGCTAAATGCCGCCGACAAAGAAGATAATCACAAGATGATTGAAGAAACTATCAAGGCATACGGACGAATTGATATGCTTGTTTGTAATGCTGGCATATCTATGAGAGCTCTTTTCGAAGATGTAGAGTTAGATGTTTTTAAAAAGCTGATGGATATCAACTTCTATGGAGCTATTTACGCAACAAAGTTTGCACTACCCTATCTACTTGAATCAAAAGGTACCATCATAGCTATCTCCTCCATCAATGGTCGGAGATCTACGCCCGCAAGAACAGCCTACTCTTCCTCAAAATTTGCAATGCAAGGTTTCTTTGAGGCCTTAAGGACTGAAGTGATGACTCGGGGAGTTCATGTGCTGGTAGTATGTCCGGGTTTTACGAGTTCAAATATTCGAAATGTGGCACTGAACGCAGACGGTAAATCTCAGGGAGAATCTCCTCGAGACGAGAAAAAAATGATGACATCAGAAGAAGTGGCTAAAAGAACCTTTAAAGCAGCTAAGAAGAAGAAAAGGGATTTGATTTTAACCTTTGAAGGTAAAATGGCTGTCTTCTTGAATAAGATCATTCCATCACGATTGGATAAGATGATCTATAACATGATGAAAAAGGAGCCGGACAATCCGCTTAAATAGTTTTTAAACGGCCGTTTCGTACGTAAACCTCTTCTCCTTCCCAAAGAATTTTTGACCAGACATCATCCTGGCTAAGGACCCTCACTTTATGCCCTTTATTTATAATATCTAACGGCTCTGCTCCGGCGGAGGGGCCCGAACGAAGCAGTGTTTGATCTGAAGTTATAATGCCTCGAGTATTCGTTTTTAGGTTGATAAAAGCAAAAAAGATTGCTCCTACCAATATCTGTAGCACAAAAGCGCTAACGGACTTTTGATTTTCTTGTGTCTTTTCAAAAATATAAATGGATAGTGAAATCATTAGAATTGCAAGAAAAACAACCACCCAAATACGATATTTAGCCAACAAAGCTGTGAAGTAAGTGATGTCATCATACTTATAACCACTTAGTTCGTTGGCATTAGCAACTTCCAAAATTTTTCCTATCACACCTCTGTCTGCTGTTCGTAAATAATATTTGTCCATGTAATAAATCGCATCCGCATAATTTCCAGACGCATCTTGTATGAAAGCCATCTTAAGGAGTGTGGCTGGAGAAGAAAGACCGGCATTGTAAAGCGATTCATACTTATCAAGCGCTTCTGTATATTTTTGCTGATTAAAAAGGGAATCTGCCTCCATGAGCAATTGATTTTGAGCCGTAGCATCAGCAAATACGAGGCTTAAACCAATTCCTAAAAATAATCTCACCAATATTCTCTTAATCATATGGTATTATTAATGAAGATTTCTATTTTTGCAACCGCAATTTAAGACAGAGGGCTTGAATTGCACTTCTTTTTATACGAAAGGAAGATAAAAATGACTGGCTAGCTCAGTTGGTAGAGCAACGCCCTTTTAAGGCGTGGGTCCTGGGTTCGAGCCCCAGGCCAGTCACCATAAAAAAAGCTCAACAATAATTGTTGAGCTTTTTTATTTCCTGTCTGCTATTAAACTTCTCTTGGAATCTTTATTTCTATAGTGGTTCCTTTTTCCGGCTCACTCATAACCGAAACATCACAATTATTTTTTTCGAGCAGCCCGAAACTCAAGCTAAGACCTAAGCCAGACCCCATTTCTTTATCTGTTCCTGCCTTAGAATGTTGTATTTCTTTTTTAATGATTGAATCAATTTGCTGAGAACTCATTCCTACCCCTGAATCAACCACACTTACTATTGTTTCTTTTTCTGTTTGATCTCCAGTCACCCGGACACATCCTCCTCCACTTGTATACTTGATCGCATTATGGATCAAATTTCTTAGCGCAACCTTAAAGTGATTCTCATCAATCCAGGCTTCAACTTCCGATGAAGCATCTATTTTGAAGTTAATGTTTTTCTGCTTGATCAGTGAATCAAAGAGATTCGCATTTTCATGAACTACCGAGCTCACGTTAACCTTCGCAGGATATGCATTGATCCCTCCTAGTTGCATCCTTGACCATTCCAAAAGTTCATCTACCGTTCCCGAAAGCTTTGATAGACGATCTCTTATGCTCTCCTGATATTCCATGAATTGATCATTGGAAATAACATCATCATTTTTAAGATTCAGAATGCTCTGAAAAAGGTTTAATGGACTTTTGATATCATGCGCAATGATGGAGAAAAGCTTGTCTTTTGTTTCGTTGGCGGTCTTAAGGGCTTCCTGGGTTTTCACCAGTTCACTTACGTCATCTACACAAACTGTCACAGCAATAGTTTGACCATCTGAATCTTTGATGGGTTCATATTTCCCATTTGCTGAAATAGTAGATCCATCAGGAAGCTCTGTTTTTTCAAGGAAGGTGATAGGTTTTCCTTTCAAAGCCTCTTGAAACATAGGCTCATGCTTCTTATAAATTGCACTGGAAAGTACTTCGGCTCTGCTTTTACCAATGATCTCCTTTATTGAAAGATTAAAGCGGTCGGCATAGTTTTGATTTACCAAAATATACTTTCCTTTCAGGTCCATCATTGCCATAAAGACTGGAACATTGTCAAGGAGTGACCTCAAGGTTTGCTCATGCTGATCGGACCTGTTAAACGCTTTAACTAGTATCGAGCGAAATACATACAAGAAAAGATATAGGATGGCTGCAACAACAAAGTTATTTATCAATGTGAGCAAATAGGTAGTCCCCATTTCAATTCCTTTGGAATTGAACTCATATATTTTAAGAGAAATGAAAGCAAGAAAAATCAACCAGTAAATAAGATGCTTTTTTACTCCATCCACCAGAAACATAGAGATCGCCATACCAGCAAAGAGCATATTTTCAACGCCTACACTCTCGCCTGCCTGAACATTCAAATATTTTGCAACGCCAATCAAACCAACGCTGGTTATAACAAAATACAGTTTAGATAAGACGATGACTCCCCTACTATTAAAAAAAAATGAAAAAACGAAGAGGATACTAGCGGTCAGGCACAAAATCGGCTGATAGATGAAACCAAAGAGATAAGTTACAAAACCTAAACTTGATGCTATGATCAAAGCAAAAAGTATGAGGTAGTTGAATACGGCAATCCTTCTCTTATCGAGAGGGGACTGGGCATAATTCATCCCGATTTTTAATAGATTCTTTGGCGAATAGTGTTTCATAGGTGGAGTCTGGAAATAAATTTCCAGATGGTATATAGTACAAACAAGCAAAAAGTAACCCTACCCTAGGCTCAAATTCCAGACTGTAGCCAAAACGGCTTATGTAATTACTTTATTACAATACTTAAAATTGCTGCATGCATTTGTGAATAGCATTCACCAACTGATCAGAATTTTTTAGAGGTTTTTGAATAAAAGCCACATAATCAACTTCATAATTTTCCATGACTTCCTCCGGATGACTAGAAATTACAATCGTCTTTGGTTTATGGTCGCTCAACTCTAACACCTCTGGTCCTTCTAAACCTGAAATGTTAATATCCAATAATAAAATATCAGGTTTGTCAAGATCAATCCGTTTAGCAGCATCTAATGTATTATCACAGTTGCCTAGAAGTTCAACTTCTTCAACTTTCTTGACTACCACTTTCAATATCTCAACGAAAGCAGGATCATCTTCAATGATGAGGCAACTATATTTCGACTGACTCAAGGTTAGATTTTAAAGTTCTCTATAACCCCCAAAATTAGCGTTTTTCCTTTGATCTAAAAACCCCTTCATATGTCACCTTCAAGGCGTATGAATAAATCTTTTTATCTTAACTGATAATCTGTTATCTATGAAGCAATCCCTTGCTCTTCGCTTTGATAGAATTTTCAAAGAAAATCTCCCCAAGAGAAAAAAGATGATCTCTGTCCTAGTGGAGAACCCTATTGAAGGAAAGATTTTTTATAAAAAAGGTTCTGGTGTGAAGTCAATTTTGCAGCAGACGGGCCGTCTTACGGACTTTAAAGGAATTTATGCTTTCATACACAAAGAAAAACTTGTTTTTATAGACGAATCATCCTATGTGCTCAGAAGAATTATGAGACAATTTAAAGGGAACAGTAAGTATCAGCAAAAACTAGCATATACAATGATGAAAGTTCATCAAGAAACAGATCCGAGCTATACAAAAAGTGATGCTTTAAAAGCAATGCACAAAATGCAGCTTATTTTTATGGATGTACCTGATGATCTGGAAAGGCAATTAACCACATTGTATTTACAGTGCCAGTTCGAATGCATATATAACCGATTCGACTAGCCACCCATTTTTTTAAGCAATCTTTTTATAAAGCCCTTTGATTCCGATTCCTTCACCTCTTCAATTTCGGTAATGCGCTCACCAATTAAAATAGCAACAGGTTTTAGCTCATTATAGTGACTGCATACCACTTTTAGCATAGCAACGAGTGGAAGAAAAAGGATCATACCCGCGATCCCCCACAAAATACTTCCTGCTATCAATGAGAAAATAGAGAATAGTGCATTGATCTGCATATTACCACCTACTATCCGTGGATTTAAGAAATTACCTTCAACAAACTGAATAAACCAAAAAATAGCTATTACACCAATGGGATACCAATAACTGTCATATGCAATGAAAGCATAAATTGTCGGAATAAGCCCGCCTAGAGTAGTTCCGATGTACGGAATGATGGCCAGTAGTGCTGCCAGAAAACCAAAGAATAAGGCATAGTCAATTCCTAATATGAATAAACCAATCGTATTCAGAATTCCCAGCACAAAAATCAAAAGTAACATACCAGTAAAGTATTGCTGGCCTACCTGCTGTACCTCCCTAAGCATTTGAATAAATGACTTTCTTTTCTGCCTCGAATTAAATCTTGTAAGAGCCTCAGTCAAATGCTCGCTGTAAAACAGGATTAGAAAGGTGTAAATACTTGAAAGGACAATGAAGGACAGAAAAGATCCGGTGATATTGACTGTATCCGAGATGATCAGATAACTGCTATCTGAAAATAGATTGGTCAGTTTATTTAAGATCGTCTCTGATTCAATGTCAGGGATGATTTGTACTTTGTCATTTAGAAATGAAACAGAAGTTTCAAGGGTGCTTTGTAGCTTATCCAAGAAGTTGGAATATTCACTTGCTATATCAATAATTTGAGCTGAAAAAAGTATCAATACACCTACTGTTATGATCAACACACCAATCATAGCAAGAGCGATCGCCAATACTTTTTTGACTCCTTTGTTGATCAACCATTTAATCATAGGATATAGAATGAATGCAAAAAGCATCGCGAAGCAAATAGGTATTAGAATCGATTTAGCAAAGTGCATGATCGTCACGACCCCTATAATCGAAGCTATGATGTAAAAAAAATTACTGAACGAGATATTCATAAATAGATTTCTCGCCTAAAGATACTATTGTAACGACGAGCACGACCAAAAAAACCTCTCTAAAAAGAGAGGTTTTTCGTACCTGAGGCCGGAATCGAACCGGCACTCCTTGCGGAACACGAGTTTGAGTCGTGCGCGTCTACCAGTTCCGCCACTCAGGCAGGTGTTTTAGCAAACGGTGGGCAAAAGTATCTAATCAAGAATAAGATTGCAATAGCGTATCTCAATTTGAGTTTGTCAACAGCCTTCTCAAAAAGAGAAGGCTGTTATATCAAAATTCATCTTAGCTATTTAACAGGATAGTACACTTCTGTTAACCACTTGCTAGTATCTACTTCTACTGCCGGATCCGTAACATATACCTCCCATGGCATTCCGGTTATTTCATAGCCATAGTACTTGGCGTATTGATCAATTTGATCATGTGTTTCCTCCAAAAGGTTATAATCACCAAAGTGAAGTGCTCTTAAAGTAGCACCTTCAGGTGACTGTCGGACGCTTACCAGTTCGCTATCAATACTAGTCCCATCCGGTACTGGAATACCACATATCATCGAAATACTGGCTTCACTATAATCTGTAGCAACAGCCAGCGGGTACCCTGTATCTACTGGAATTCCGTTCTGGGCTAAAGCTGCCATAATGTCTCCATAAGCATCACCCATTACCCTACTTATTTCTTCGGATTCATTGGATGAAGTTACTTCTATTCCAGCGTAGGAAATAGCTCCTACTTCTTCTAAAGTTATTCTTGCATCGAACTGAGGTCTGTTTTCTACTCTTGTTTTAAGTTTATCCAACGTACGCTCGTACATAGGCCCTAGCATCCCCTCCGTACCGTAGGCGAAAAGCTTCCAAATACCAGATATATCAGCTTGATCATATGTATAAGTCACTGCTGTACTTCCATCTTTCTCTTCAAGAAACCATGCAGCTGTAGGTTCACCAGGGAGTCCTTCAAAATTCATTTTGGACTTGACCATCATATTTTGATCCGATTCAATAATTTCGATTGTACCTGTTCCAAAATCCGGATTGTCACTCTTCCAGCTGTAGCTCGCGCCCACACCTGCAGTTGGGCCCTCAATAATGATTTGAGCAGTTGTGTCAACTTCGGACCATGCAGAGAACTGATCAAAAGTTTTAAAACCATTAATTTCTGCAAATACAGCTTCTACAGGAGCGTTTATTGAAACCTTCCGCTCCATATGTACTTCACTAGGACCAAAAACTATGGCGAGAACACCTAGAATAACGATCACAAGCACAATGATTCCTAGAATTTTTAGAATTTTCATTTGTTTTATTTGTTTTTAATTGAACAAATGGAATTTGCTATAAACATTTCATTAATCGATTTGTAAATTCGATTTTAATGTTAAAGCTCATTTCATAGTTAGAGTTAGATTTTTGTAAATACTAAAGATAGTAGATTGTCTGACAGATTTCAATACGCCAGTTTTTGGCAAAGGCTACTTGCGCACAATATTGACTTAATACCAATATTGGGTTTGTATTATTCATTTTCCCTTTTGATACCACGGTCTGCTTTTGACTTCCTCTGGATTGGAGGGCTTTATAGTTCTTATTACATAGCTTTTGAAGCTAGCGTATGGCAAGCTACTCCCGGAAAAAAGTGGACAAAATTATCCGTCAAAAACGAATCTCATGGTCGATCATCTATAGTAAGAATTATTCTTCGAAATCTTTCAAAAGCGTTCTCGTTAATCTTATTCTTCAGTGGCTTTATTTGCATCCTTTTCAACGAAAGAAGGAAAGGTCTACATGATTATATTGGTGGTACTTTGGTACTATTCGAGGAAGATTAATTTAATTTCGACCTTTAAAAGGACTTCACTTTAAATAATGATTTATATTTCAGGTCAAATTTATACTGGCTAAAACAATATGAGTAACGATAATTCTCTAATGAAACGATTTGAAAGCTTCTTTGAAGGTTTCATTTTCTGGAGTAGATGGGTACAGGCTCCTCTTTATACAGGACTAATCATGGCATCCATCATATATCTCATAAAGTTCTTTCAAGAGCTATTTTACTTGGTTTATTCATTCAATAAGGTTACCGAAATGGATGTAATGATCAAAGTTCTGGGTCTTGTGGATATTTCCATGGTAATGAATCTTGTAGTAATGGTAACGATTGGTGGATACTCTATCTTTACAAGTCGCATAGATGTGGATATGCATGAGGATAAGCCACTCTGGCTTGAAGGATTAGATGCTGGTCAATTGAAAATTAAGTTGGCTACTTCCCTTGCCTCTATTTCAGGAGTTTATCTACTTAAAACATTTATGAACTATAGAAATGAGGTTGAGAAGACGAGTACCGAAGGAGTCATAATTGAAATTGTTATTCATATGGTATTCATCATTTCGGCTCTTTTACTTTCACAGACTGAAAAAATCACACATAGTTATCATTCATCCCATACGCTACCCTCAGATGAGGAGGAAGAAGAGCATCACCATTAAAAAAATATTATTTCCAGAAAAGCCGAGGATCTCATCTTCGGCTTTTTTATTATTCTAAATTTTAAAGAATATTCTTTCAAAAACCTATTTTTGCGATCCCTATCTGCGCATGTGGTGGAATTGGTAGACACGCCATCTTGAGGGGGTGGTGGGAGCAATCCCGTGGAAGTTCGAATCTTCTCATGCGCACTTTTAGATCGTGGAGGATGGTTCGCAGTTGCGATCTACTCCTCTCGTACGCATATATTTTGTTTTTCTACCCCATGGAAACGGATCCCGTTCGTGACGGTTGCTGCGATCATCTTATCTCTTGCACGATCTCTAACACCACTCACTAATTCCTCAATTGGAATCTTCAATCAAGTAAAGACAGGCTCATGTAACCTGTTCAACTTAGGTCAGTTATCCAGTTACTCAGACTTAGCTTATGAGACTTAAATTAACTTTCTTAATACTGTTTACAGCGTCTATTGCCTTAGGTCAGCGAACATCAGAATATATCATTTCAATAAGCAAAAATGATCCATTTGTCGTTGATGTCAAGGTGAAGTTTGCGACAGATGTGGATACCGTGTACGTTCACCCAGCATGCCCTAATTATGACTATCCAGAGGGTTGGTCGACCTTTATTGAACCAACCAGCGAATCCTTAAACTACATTGGAAACTCAACATGGGTCGTAGGAGAACAAGATGAAATTACTTACAGCGTTGATTTATCTTTTGTAAAAGAAAAATGGGAGGTTGGTAACGAGCAGGCAGGTTACTACCAAAACAGTTCCATGTTTATAGTTACACGAGCACTGTTCTTATTTGATAATAGTGATCGATTCGTCGTGAATTTTAATCTTCAGGAAGGATATACTATAGCTGCTCCATGGCTTGAAACTCAAAAGAATCGATTCCTAGTTTCTTCCATAGATCAGCTTAATAACAACACGCTTGTATGGGGAAAAATACAGGCCTCTAAACTTAGAGTTAACGATTTTAGTCTACAAATTGCGTCGATAGGCTATGAAAGTGGGACCGTAGAGTTGTTCGAATCAACTTTTAAACAGGTATTAGGCGAGTACTTAAAAATCTTTCCTCAAACGCCAGAATCCAACTATTTAATTACCGTTTTTCCTGCATCTAATAATGACGGGGAGGCCTATCAGACAAGTCACGCATTTACATTAAAGTCAATACCTTCTACCAAGAATAGATTTATATGGTCAAATCAATTTGCTCATGAATTATTCCATTTTTGGAATGGACGAATGATAAATGGACCAGACCGCAAAAAAAGGCAATGGTTTTCAGAGGGATTTACAGAATATATGGCCAATATGGCACTGGTAAGAACCGGAATTATTTCTGAAGGCGAATTCTATGAAATCATAGAAAATATAATTGGCCCGTATTACTATTTCAAAGCTCATCATCCAGAGGTGAGTCTAAGTGAAGCAGGGACAAATAAGTTCAAGTATCGACTTGGGGTTTATAATGGTGGTTGGTGTGCTGCTTTTGTGATGGACCTCATGATTAGGGAAAAATTTCCCGATAAGGACTTAAGAACTTATATGAATATACTTTTCCTAGCCTATGGGTTAGGGAATGTTGAATATGTCTCATCCAATTTGCAGGAAGAGTTTTCAAAATTTAATGGTGGTGATGAGCATGGATTTTTCGAACGTTTCATTAATGGTATAGAGACTTTACCTATTCCTGAGTACTTAGCTAAAGTTGGTTTAGATATTGACTATACTCCTTATGAGGCTACTTCTTATTTATTCAAGATGGATCAGGTCAATCAAGAACAACTAAATCTAAAATCTGAATGGTTAAGTCCACTTAAGTAATAAGTTATCAGATGTCATCAAGATTTAACCCATAGCACATCTGCAAACCAGGCATTTTCATCCATGAATTTTGTGATTGGAGAAAAGCCAGAGGATGAAGCCAGTTTCATCAACTGAGGATGATCATACTTTTTAGAGATCTCCATGAAAATTGCCTCCCATGCTCTAAAGTGGATTGTTTCATCATCGATATATACTTGCTGATCAATCTTGCTAATCAAATAGCTTCGACATTCCCCTGTATGTGGATTATAATAAGGATAATGAAGGAATTGATCTCGGTTAAAGTTCGCTCCCAGTTCATTATTGATACGATCAAGGAGGTTTAAGTTAAATTCTCTGGTGACTCCTTCTTTATCATTATATGCTGATAAAATAATGGAAGGGTCTTTTTTTAAATCGACCCCCATGAAAAGTAAATCTCCCTTGTTAAGGAATTGTTGAAGTTTAGTTAAAAAACCTACTGCTTCGGTTTCAGAAAAATTCCCTACGTTAGAACCTAGAAAAAATACTACATCCTTCTCAGGGCTTTCTGCTATTTCGGATAGCGCATCAAAATAATCACCCACATACGGTTCAATTTTAAGATTAGGCAATTCCTCGCGAAGATCATCTTCCAATATCTCCAATACATTCCCGGAAATATCCACCGGGGTGTAAGTGAAATCAACATCTTCTTCAAGAAAGTATTTCAATAAGATTTTAGTCTTTAAACCATCTCCAGCACCTAATTCTATAATTCTAAAGGGCTCACCATCATACATTGAATTTAAAATCTTAGATTTTTGCGTTTCAAAAATCTCAAGTTCTTTTCTTGTAAGGTAATACTCATCCAGGTGCATGATTCTCTGAAATAGCTCATCACCCTTAGCATCATAAAAATACTTAGAAGGTAAGCTTTTATTTTCAGCATGAAGTCCAGATAAAATATCCTCTGCAAATGGAGTGAGAGCAATTGTTGATTCTTTTGACATCTGATTCTTATATATGTTGCGCTAGCCGAATACCTGAAAACATCCAGCGTAAATGAGGATGAAAAAAATTACGATATGTGGATCGAATATGGTTTTTAGGTGTCCCAAAAGAGCCTCCTCTAAGAACCATTTGATTCACCATAAATTTCCCGTTGTATTCTCCTAAAGCTCCTTCAGGAGGATCATAAAACGGATAAGCAGTATATGCACTTGCTGTCCATTCCCAAACATTTCCTAAAAAGTCATTGGAGCCGGTTTGTATAGGTCTATAACTTTCATCTTCCACATAATTTCCTTTATTATTAGATATTGATTTTGAGAATGTGTTACAGGCTATCTCCCATTCCTGCTCTGTTGGTAAACGGCAACCCCTCCATCTGGCAAATGCATCTGCTTCATAAAACGAAATATGACATAATGGATCATCTTCAATAATTGGCTCAAAACCGTTTAGCGTGTAGTGCCACCACACCCCATCCTGCTTTTTCCAATATCTCGGGGCTTCTACTTTATTTATGTTCACCCAATCCCAAGCTTCGGAAAGCCAGTGATTGAATTTTTTGTAACCTTCAGCTTCGATGAATTCCAGAAATTCTCCATTGGTGACTAGTTGTGAGGCTATTTGATAGTCATGCAAAAAAACCTTATGTCTGGATTCTTCATTATCAAAATGAAAGCCATCACCATCAAAGCCAATTTGATGAACACCCCCCGCTACTGATAACCACTCTGCATTTTTGTTTTTTATTTTTTCTCTAGATTGAGCGTTTATGTAAGGAGGGTACAAAGGGTTGTCACCAAGGATTCGTTTGATATCATATAGGAAGAGTTCCTGGTGCTGTTGTTCATGATTTATTCCCAGCGTAACCACTCTATCCACTACCTCTGAAGAATCTCCCGACGATAAAAAAGCTGACATGTGATCATCCACATATGCACGGTATTCGAAGACTTCTTTTACTGTAGGCCTGGTAAGTTGTCCTCTATTCTCCCTGGACCACCTATCTCCTGCCGAGATATAATAACTATTAAATAGCAATGGATATTTAGGGTGAAAAATTTTATAATCGGAAACGTTGGGTACGAGAACAAATGTTTCAAAAAACCAGGTAGTATGACCTAGATGCCACTTTAATGGACTTACATCCATTACGGGCTGGACGACAAAGTCTTCAATTTCCAACGGATCCGACAAGCGCTGTGTTTGTTGTCTTGTATTCTTATACTGATCCAGTAAGTCAATGGTATTAGTGAGTACAGATTCCAAAATGAATACGGATTTTTTCCAATATATACATCTTGACGAGAGAATCCACGTAAAATAGACGATAATTCAAAAAAAGAAACCCCATCCGCCATTTGGCGGACAGGGCCCTCAACTAACCAAAAAAGACTAGAACAATTCTTTGCTCTAAGTAATTAGATTAATAATCAAAATCCCTGCCAAAAGGTAGGATCGTATTTAAGTACTTATAAAAGAGAAACACATTCATGCAAGACTTTTTACCGCCTGATGGAGGTCCCATTTATGCTGAAACAGACCTTACCGCCCTTATTTCGGAACCTTGGAACGCACTATCTTCCTTTGCAATTGTTCTTCCCACTATTTATTGGGCTATTAAGCTAAAGTGGAATTTCAAAGCTTATGGCTTTCTTTATTTTCTCATGCCGCTACTATTCTTAGGAGGTATTGGCAGCACACTTTATCACGCCTTTCGATCTTCCGAACTCTTACTTTGGATGGATGTGCTCCCCACCGCTGTTGTAACATTCTCTGTTGGAATCTATTTCTGGAATAAAGTTCTATCAAGGAAATGGCAAGTTGTTTCGGTCGTAATCCCGGTCACTGCTTTAAGATTTATTGCATATGAATACCTTGATGGTCAATTTGCGATCAATGTCAGCTATTTTATTACCGGGTCTTTAATTTTCTTTCCTGTATTGCTTTTTCTTATCAAGAACGAATGGAGGCATGCTTTCCCCATACTTCTATCAGTTGCTTTCCTATCCATCAGTTTGATTTTTAGGAGAGTTGATTTTTCGGTTGCTGAGCTAATTCCAATGGGATCTCATTTCCTGTGGCATATCTTTAGCGGATTTGGCGCGTTTTATATGGCTAAATACCTCTATCTAATTCGACAGGATGAATTTGAATTCAAACGATCTTAATAAATACACACGATGAAAGCTATTATCTATCTAATCAGTTTTACCTGGTTCATTTCGCCACTTGAAAAAGAAGACCAAACAGCACTTACAAAAGAAGAAATACAAATCGTGCTGGATAGACATAATTATTGGCGAGCTGATGTGGGTGTCAGCGAAAAACTTGAATGGTCAGAGGATATGGCCAAACTAGCCGCCGATTGGGCTAAACAGTTAAAGCGAAAAGGATGTGCATTTGAACATCGACCTAATAATAAATTTGGTGAAAACCTTTTTAAAGGTACGGCAGGAGCTTTTGATGCAGCTTATGTTGTTGATGCCTGGGCAAGTGAAAAGGCAGATTATAATTATAATCGAAATAAATGCAAGTCTGGAAAAATGTGCGGACATTACACCCAGATTGTATGGCAAACAACAAAGAAAGTAGGCTGTGCTAAAATTGTTTGTGATGGAATGGATATCTGGGTTTGTAATTATGATCCACCGGGTAATTGGGTTGGTGAAAAACCGTACTAATGCAACCTTTTAAATATAATTTGGTCTCTACTTTAAAAAACACCTGAACTATGAAATCATTATTTACTATCCTCTTTTCGACACTAGTTCTTTTTTCATTTGGCCAGAAAAGAACTATTGATATGCAAGGATTCAAAGAATTATCCTTGGGAGTACCTGGCACATTGTACCTCAAGCAAGGGAACTCAGAAAGTGTTGAAATCGAATGCGATGACGACATATTTGATAAAATCGAGTTCAAGTTGTCTGGTGATGAATTGATTATAAAAAAAGAGGGGAATTGGAACTGGAGAGATGGATGGAGAAGATCCGAAGTTGATATTTACGTTACCATGAAAGAAATTGAAGAGATCTCAGTTAGCGGAAGCGGAACGATTGAAAGTCAAGGTACATTAAAAACCAAAGACCTCCGATTAGCTGTAAGTGGTTCGGGTGATATGGAACTAGATATTGAAAGTGAGGAATTGGATTTAAGAATCTCTGGCTCGGGCAGCATCAATCTGAATGGCGATGCAACTGAAGCTGAAGCAAAGATCAGCGGGTCTGGAAGGGTGAAAGCAGATGATTTGACAGTCAAAATATTTGAAGCTTCCATCAGTGGATCCGGAAGTTGCTATATAAATGTTACAGATGAAGTAAGTGCCAATATCTCTGGAAGCGGAAGCGTATATTATTCAGGGAATCCTGATAAAGTATATAGCAATTCTTCAGGAAGTGGAAAAATCAGAAAGATGTAATGATAAAGCCTAGATAAGATATTGAGCCCGAGAAATCGGGCTTTAATATGGTCTAAAATTTCTTTTTTCCTTAAGGGAATAAAACCTTAGGCATAAGAGGAAAAATGATCCGAGCATAATGGATAGGTAAACAAATACATTACCTGAACTGGACTCAATCAATTCAAAAGGCTTGTTCACTTTAACATAAAAGCTCGCAGTATCATGTTTTGATAAATATTCCAATGCACTGTCTCCAGACTCGAAGGATTCCTCTCTTCTAATTAGATTTTTTTCATCTTTTAGGTAATACGAATAGTAAAGTTTTAAGAAGACTTCATTTTTACCTCCCCTTATCCTATTCCAAGGTCCCTCATAATCTCTCAGAAATCCAACAACCTTGATTTGCTCAGTAGTCTTGGCGTCATAATAGCTTAATCCAAAAAACACCGTCACTGCAATCAAAAAAAGTGTTTGCAAGGAGAAGAAAAACTCAATAAACAGCTTAATCAATTCTTATAAATCTTCCCTTCCTTCATCACGAACTTCACATCCTTCATCACCTCAATATCTTTCAATGGATCGTCAGGCACGGCTACAATATCTGCCAGATATCCCGCCTTAATGGTTCCCAGTTCCTCACCTATACCTAACAGAGCTGCATTGTTTGAGGTAGCGCAAATAATGGCTTCCATTGCCGGCATCCCGGCTTCCACCATGTAGCTAAACTCCCTTGCATTTTCTCCATGCTTGAATACACCTGCGTCGGTACCAAAAGCAATAGGGACCCCTTTCTTGTAAGCTGCAGCGAATGTCCCTTGAATTTTGGGCCCTATGACTCGTGCTTTTTCGGCAACTACTTTTGGATAATATCCTGGCTTTTTGGCATTTTCCGCTACCTCCATCCCCGCTGTGATCGTTGGGACGAGGTAAGAGTTCTTTTGAATCATCAACTCCATAGTCTGCTCGCTCATATAAGTTCCGTGTTCTATCGTCTTAACACCATTAGCTACGGCTCTTCTCATCCCCTCATCCCCATGAGCATGAGCAGCAACATGAAAACCGAGATCCCTGGCAGTCTCTACAATCGCTCTGATTTCATCTTCCCGAAAATGTGCTCCTTTGCCATCTTTCGCTACACTAAGTACTCCTCCAGTCGCAGAAATCTTAATCAAATCGGCACCATTTTTATAACGCTGACGAACTGCTTTTCTAGCATCAACCACCCCATTCACTACACCGCTTTCAGGTCCTGGATCTCCCATCAGGTCATTTCGATATCCATTCGTTGGATCTCCATGCCCACCTGTTATCTTAAGACCCTCACCTGAAGTGAAAATTCGAGGGCCATCAATTTTACCTTTAGCTATGGCATCTCGCAAAGCAATATTGACACCACTACCTCCGACATCCCTAACAGTTGTAAAACCGGCCATAAGCGTTCTCCTGGCAATATCCACTGAAGCAAATGCTTTGTCTGCAGGGTTATCCGTAAACTCTCTAATATATCTATCCGGACTAGTCTCTCCTTCTATATGCACATGCATATCTATCCATCCCGGCATTACTGTATGACTTTTTAGATCTATTATTTTATCATCATCGGTTGGAGTTATATATCCATTTTCAACAGCGATAATTTTCTCGCCTTCCACAATGATACTTTTTTCCTTCATGGCTCTTTTAGACACACCATCAATCAGTGTTCCGGCATGAATAATCGTTCGCTGAGCAAATATTGATATAGTTACTACCAACGAAAAGAGGGTTAATGTTAGTTTTTTCATATTCTAATAGCTTAGTAGAGAAATCATTCCATTAGTTTCTTATATTTTATTCGTTTAGGACCTTCGTCACCAAGTCGTTTTTTTCGATTTTCCTCATACTCAGTAAAATTTCCTTCAAACCAGTAGGCTGAAGAATTCCCTTCGAAAGCTAAAATATGGGTAGCAATACGATCAAGAAACCACCTGTCGTGGCTGATTACTACAGCGCACCCTCCAAAATTTTCGAGAGCCTCTTCAAGTGCACGAAGGGTGTTTACATCCAAATCGTTCGTGGGCTCATCGAGCAGAATCAAATTTGCCCCTCGCTTTAGTGTAAGGGCGAGGTGAACTCTATTCCGCTCTCCTCCTGAAAGAGTTCCTACTTTCTTTCCCTGGTCTTGACCAGAAAAATTGAACTTACTCACATAAGCACGAGCATTCATCTCTTTTCCTCCGAGATCTATGATTTCATTCCCCTCTGAAATTACTTCATACACTGACTTGTTAGGGTCCAACTGATCATGCTCCTGATCTACGTAACTCATCACCACCGTTTCTCCCACTTCAAATGTGCCTTTATCTGGCTCTTCTTGTCCTGTGATCATTTTGAAGAGCGTAGACTTACCAGCACCATTCGGACCGATTACTCCCACAATTCCACCTTGTGGTAGACTGAACGAAAGATCTTCATAAAGAAGTTTATCTCCATATGCTTTAGAAACCCCATTTGCTTCAATCACTTTAGCTCCAAGACGTGGACCAGGCGGAATGTATAATTCCAGATTCTTTTCCCTTTCTTTCGCCTCTTCTCCCAAAAGCTTATCGTAAGCGCTTAGTCTCGCTTTAGCTTTCGCCTGACGACCTTTTGGCGTCATACGAACCCATTCCAGTTCTCGCTGCAGCGTTTTCTGCCTTTTTGACTCCTGTTTTTCTTCTTTGGCCAGACGTTTCTCCTTTTGCTCCAACCAACTCGAATAATTCCCTTTCCATGGTATTCCCTCACCTCGATCAAGCTCTAAGATCCAACCGGCCACATTATCAAGAAAGTATCTGTCGTGTGTAACAGCGATTACTGTTCCTTCATATTGCTGCAAATGCTGTTCGAGCCAAAGCACAGATTCTGCGTCCAAATGGTTTGTAGGTTCATCAAGGAGCAATACATCCGGTTGTTCCAACAACAACCTACACAGGGCTACCCTCCTTTTTTCACCCCCCGAAAGGTTTTTAATTACAGCATCCTCAGAAGGGGTTCTTAGTGCATCCATGGCTCTTTCCAACTTATGATCAATCTCCCATGCCCCTGTAGCATCCAGCCTTTCCTGAATCTCGCCCTGGCGCTCGATGAGTTTGTTCATTTTATCTGGATCATCCAAAACTTCCTGATCGGAAAATTTTGCATTTACTTCGTCATATTCTTTAAGGAGATCGTTGATCTCTTTTACACCTTCCCTTACCACCTCAATCACTGTCTTATCCTGATCCAGCTCAGGTTCCTGTTCGAGCATCCCTACCGAGAAACCTGGCGAAAACACCACTTCTCCCTGATAATCAGTATCTTTTCCGGCAATTATTCGAAGTAATGAGGACTTTCCTGCCCCATTTAACCCCAACACCCCTATTTTCGCACCGTAAAAGAAAGAGAGATAGATATTCTTAAGTACTTGTTTCTGTGGTGGATGAATCTTGTTCACCCCCGACATTGAGAAGATGATCTTTTCGTCTGACATGCTTAAGTTTGATTAGAAATCGAATATACGACGCATTTAATAATTACACTCACCCTTGGAAGTTATAGAAATACCATTCGGCTATATAAAAGCTGGAAAAATCTATCAGTCAGCTTGGGGCGATCATCCAGATCGAGAGATTGGTGAAGTACGCGATGAAGATAATGATAAATCCACCAAGTTCTTCCTGGAACGTTTTGCTGATCTTGAAGCTAAAGTCAAAGAGGTTATTGACAAAATAGATAACACGGAGAATAAGGGCTCTTTTCTGATGAAGCTAGTCCATTTACGAGAAAATCTTTCTCAACATGATGGACTTGGTGATTACCTCATCCTGCAAGAAACCCTTTCAAAGTATGAAGCTCTGGTCCGTGATATCATTCTTAAGAACAGGTCAAGAAACACCGAAATCAAAACTGCGCTCATTGAAGAGACCAAACAAGTCATCGAGATTGTCAATTGGAAGGAGGCATCAGAAAAAATCAACGATGTAAAAAATCGATGGATTAAAACAGGAAGTGCTGAAGAAGAAAAAAACGAAACTTTAGAAGAAACCTTTTGGGGTATTATTCAATCTTTCTACGATCGGAAAAAGCAATTCTATGAGGATAAACAAAAGCTCACAGATCACAGAAAAAGGCAATACGAAGAATTAGTGGATGAAGCAAAAAAACTAAAAGAACTACATGGTCAGGAAAGATTTAACAAAGTCAAAGACCTAAAAGAACAATGGAAGGAAATAGGTGGTGTTCCGGCAGAAATATATCAACCACTTTTTCAGGAATTCAACCAACAGTTAAAGGGTAAGAAATTTGTTCCCCAGACAAATTACAGTGAAATCTTGAAAGAGCTAGAACAAATCAAAAATAGGGACAATCCTTTTGAGAAAGACAGGATTGACAAGATCAAAAAATCACTATTTGCAGACAAGAGAAGGAATCCTGACAAACAAAAATGCCTTGAACTCATTCAGCTATTGACAGAGAGAGAGTTTGTGAAATCCTTGACTCAAAAACGCTTCCCTGATTTTGACAAACTTGAAGCAGATAAGAAAAGAAGCATAAGAATTGGTATAATCAAAGATTTAATCAATCGAGACAAGGATGACTTAAAGATCTACGAGGAAAATTCTGCTAATTTTTCTTCAGTCGATGGTAACATGAATAAAATGGTCGAAAATAAGATTAAAGGCCAAAAAAGAAAGATTGAAATCAAATCAATGCTACTTGAATGGATTGAATCTGGATTTTTTTGAAACTTTTAGCAACTTTTTCTTGTGTTTTAGTGTAAGAAAATTACCTTTTGATAATAGAAAAATTTAAGAGGTATCGCCATAAAATATAATAATTTATATTTGCGCGCATTATTAAAACAGGACTTTAAAAAACGAGGCTAGAATATGTATTGGACACTAGAACTTGCATCTTATTTAGAAGACGCCCCATGGCCCGCCACCAAAGATGAACTGATCGACTATTCTATCAGATCAGGAGCACCGCTGGAAGTAGTAGAAAACTTGCAGGAACTAGAAGATGACGGACAGCCATTTGAAAACATTGAGGAAATTTGGCCGGATTATCCTACTAAAGAAGATTTCTTCTTTAATGAAGATGAGTATTAGGTAATCACGAAAAACTTTGATTTAACAAGAGCTCTGGTTTTTAATCAGAGCTTTTTTATTTCAAATCCTCTGGTGTGGTGATTTTGATATTATCGTAAGTGCCTTCAACCAAATGAACCTCATATCCAGCCGCTTCATAGACACTGGCATCATCAGTAAAGATGCCTGCACCAGCGATCCGATATGCTTCTTTAAGTTCATCCACCTTGAAGGTTTGTGGGGTTTGGACCAATACATAATTCGATCGGTCCCTGGCTATTGAGGAGACTCCATCCAGTTCTCTAATTGAATCCTTCAGTTGAACAGCAGCTACCCCCGATCCTTTCTTTTGTGCCGACTCATAAGATGACATAATCGTATCTATCGAAACAAAAGGTCTTACTGCATCATGTACTGCAACCAGCCCTTTTTCAGCAAGAGTAAGCCCTGAAAGTACAGAAGCACTTCTGGTCTCGCCACCACTCGTTACCTGGATATTAGTATCTGGAAAATATTGGGACTTCAAAACCTCCCATTGTTGTAAATGGGATTTAGGTAATACCAGAATTAAGTTGATTGGTTTATCGTAGATCAGGAATTTCCGAATGGTATGTACCAAGATGGGAACACCATCAATTAATAGAAATTGTTTCGGCACATCACTTTTCATACGTGCACCAACACCTCCTGCCACTATGATGGCGTTCTTATTCAATTACTTAAACTATTAGCATCGCATCTCCATAGCTGAAGAAACGATACTTCTCTTTGATTGCTTGTTGGTATGCTTCCATAATCACATCATATCCACCAAAAGCAGCTGCCATCATAAGAAGAGTCGATTCCGGAAGATGGAAATTAGTGATCAGCGCATCACAAATCTTAAAGTCATATGGAGGAAATATGAATTTATCGGTCCAACCTGAATTCTCTTTCAACAGACCATTGGCGGACACGGATGATTCAAGTGTCTTCATAGCAGTGGTTCCTACAGCGCAAATTTTCGATTTTTCATCCAAAGCCCTATTCACTCTATCAGCTGTAGATTTTTCAACCCAATAGTTTTCTGAGTCCATCTTATGCTTCGTCAGATCTTCTACATCAACAGGTCTAAATGTGCCTAGACCAACATGTAACGTTATTGGAGCTACATCAATTCCGATTAGCTCCATTCGTTTCATAAGCTGTGGGGTGAAGTGCATACCCGCTGTGGGAGCTGCAACAGCACCAATATTTTTTGCATAAATAGTCTGAAATCGCTCACGATCCTCTGGCTCAGCAGAACGCTTGATTTCTTTCGGTAGCGGAGTTTCCCCCAGCGAGTCTATCATTTTATAGAATTGCTCGTGATCTCCATCAAATAGAAACCTGATGGTTCTACCCCTACTCGTAGTATTATCAATCACCTCAGCTACCAATTCACCATCTCCGAAATACAACTTGTTTCCAACACGTATTTTCCTTGCAGGATCTACTAGCACATCCCATAATTTCATTTCTGTGTTCAGCTCCCGTAGCAAGAAGACTTCAATTTTCGCTCCAGTCTTTTCCTTGTTTCCATAAAGTCTGGCCGGAAAAACCTTTGTATCATTGATCACAAAGACGTCATCTTCGCCAAAGTAATCAACAACATCTTTAAAAACTTTATGTTCTATTTCACCACTGTCTTTGTGAATTACCATAAGACGTGAGTCATCACGATTTTCAGTAGGATGTAAGGCGATAAGGTCTGATGGTAGGTCGAATTTGAATTCGGATAATTTCATTCCCATAGGAAAAAGGATCTATTTTAACGATCAAAAGAGCGCAAAATTAGCAAATAAGTTTCACGTGTGTAAGTGATTTCTCAATAGGTCGGTCTGAATTTGAATAAAAATTCATAATTATGATATAACTATTGGGTAACCTTCCTTTTGCCCGGCATCTTACTTATGTATCTCACCTCCTGTAACGAATAATACGTCATACTCGTCAGTTTATAAAATGAACCGTTCGAAACAGTCAGCAACCGATCCCTATTTAATTAAAATTAAGGTATTGCGATTTGCTACATTTGTTTAAATAATTATGGACTAGTGAAAGTACTCAAACTGATCATCGAAAGTTTTCGTTTCGCCTGGAGCGCACTCCGAACTAATCTACTAAGAACTACACTTTCTCTATTGGGAGTTACTGTGGGAATATTTTCCATTATCGCTGTATTTACAGCCGTAGATTCCCTGGAACGCAGCAT
Source organism: Ekhidna sp. (assembly GCA_965267215.1). Classification (GTDB taxonomy): domain Bacteria; phylum Bacteroidota; class Bacteroidia; order Cytophagales; family Cyclobacteriaceae; genus Ekhidna. The sequence continues at coordinate 4,532,146 of OZ253940.1, read as the reverse complement.
CAAGGACAGTCTGAATTTCCTAGGAACAAATAACATCAACGTAGAGAAATGGCCTTATGGTTTTGGGGGGCCCTATCCATGGTGGACATACTTAAGAAGACCGTATGTGACTTTTGATGAGTACAGGTTTGTAAAAGACAATGTTAATAATGCCAAGGCTGTTTCAATTTTTACCGTAAGAGGGGGCATTATAGCCAAACACGGGAGTAGCAGTGCTGCTGACATCTCTCTTTTGGGTGTGGTTTATGACCATAAAGACGTATATGAAATCCCAATAGAACAGGGAAGATATTTTACTAGAGAAGAAGCTAATGGGAGTTCCAACGTGATCATCATTGGTCACCGACCCGCCAAAGAACTCTTCCCCAATACTTCCCCCCTTGGAAAAGAAATCAAAATAAAAGGATTGAAATACTATGTCATAGGAATCATTAAGGAAGAAGGTGAGAGTTTCCTTGGTGCCCCCAGCAATGATGACAACATTTACATGCCTTATAAAGCCTTTCAAAAGATTTACTATTCAGGACGGAGAAGGGGTGTAGAACCACGTATTACTGTCAAAGGGCTCGAATCAGATATTGGACTTGTGGAACTGGAGGCAGAGCTAAGGGGATTGATGCGTAAAAAACGATCTCTAAAGCCAAAAGAAGATGACAATTTTGCTCTAAATCGACCCGAAGCTATCACCAATTTTATTGGATCCACATTTGACGTGATCAGTATAGCCGGAGCAATTATTGGAGGTTTCGCTATTCTGGTGGGAGGTTTCGGAATAGCCAATATTATGTTCGTATCTGTAAGAGAACGCACCAACATTATCGGCATTCAAAAGTCTTTGGGCGCTAAAAACTACTTTATTCTTTTTCAGTTTCTCTTTGAAGCCGTTTTCCTCAGTTTGATTGGAGGGGGAGTAGGAGTAGTTCTCGTTTATTTAATATCCTTTGCAAGTTTAGGTAGTCTCGACTTGGTACTAACCACTGGTAACATCATATTGGGACTAGGCATTTCTGCGGTTATTGGAGTACTCTCAGGCATTGTACCTGCATTAATGGCAGCTCGATTGGATCCTGTGATAGCCATTCGAACTACTGGTTAGATCATGAAAATTCTCAAATTAATACTTGAAAGCTTTCGTTTTGCCTGGAGTGCCTTAAAAATGAATCTCCTTAGAACTACCTTATCACTTTTAGGTGTAACCATTGGGATTTTTGCAATCATTGCTGTTTTCACACTCGTGGATTCGTTGGAAAGAAGTATCAAGGACAGTTTGAGCTTTTTGGACGCTAATAATCTTGATATTCGCCGGTTCCCATATGACTTTGGCCCAAACTTCAAATGGTGGGAATACATGAAGCGCCCATATACCAATTATGAAGAATATGAATTTTTAAGGGAAAATCTCAATAACGCTAAAGGCATCACAATCTTCGCTGTTACGGGAGGGGAAACGGTGAAATATGAAAGTAGCAGCTATACCAATGTCTCCTTATTTGGCATTGCACATACACACCAGGATGTCTACGATATGTCTGGGGATATTCGAACAGGCAGATATTTCACAGCAGGAGAATCTTATACAGCTAAAAATGTGGCACTCATCGGTCATTTAATTGCAAAAAAACTTTTCCCCAGAGGAAATGCCATTGGAAAAGAAATAAAAATTAAAGGACTAAAATACGTAGTTATAGCTGTGCTCGAAGAAGAGGGTGAAGGAATATTTGGAGACACTGGAAACGATGAAAGCATTTATATCCCGTACTTATCGTTCAAAAAAATCTATTATTCAGGCAGAAATCGCGGTGTGGAAACATTAGTAAGTGTGAAAGGAAAGCAAGATGATATTGGCCTGGTAGAGTTGGAAGCAGAAATAACCGGCCTTCTAAGGACAAAAAGAGGACTTAAACCAAAGGAAAAGAATAATTTTTCAGTGAACAGACAGGATGCAATCATGAACATCATTGGCTCCACGTTTGATGTTATAGGAATTGCTGGCTGGGCCATAGGTGGTTTCTCCATATTAGTAGGTGGATTTGGTATAGCAAACATCATGTTCGTTTCTGTGAGAGAACGTACCAGCATCATCGGTTTGCAAAAATCTCTTGGAGCTAAGAATTTCTTTATCCTATTCCAATTTTTATTCGAAGCAGTATTTCTTAGTTTAATTGGTGGAGGAGTGGGACTTTTTCTAGTCTGGTTACTATCATTAGCAAGTCTGGGTAACTTAGACCTGGTCCTGACCTTCGGCAACATTGTTTTGGGGTTAGGAGTCGCCGGAATAATTGGTGTCATATCAGGAATTGTGCCTGCATTAATGGCTGCAAGACTGGATCCGGTGATAGCCATCAGAACTACTGGATAATAAAAAAGGTGAACTTTTCTGCTCACCTTCGTTTTTTATACTGTTTCTATATAATCAGCTATTCAGCTTCTCTTTGATCTTATTTTCAAGTTCTTCCATCAACTCAGGATTATCCTCTATCAAGGCTTTAACAGCATCTCTTCCCTGACCTAATTTGTTTCCATCATATGAAAACCATGAACCCGATTTTTGAATAACATCCAGCTCTACGCCAATGTCGATGATCTCGCCACTCTTGCTTATTCCACGGCCATACATGATGTCAAACTCTACTACTTTGAATGGTGGCGCGACTTTATTCTTCACGACCTTTACCCGTGTTCGGTTACCCATTACATTATCAGCAGACTCTTTAATTTGTCCAATACGTCTAATATCCAGACGGATTGAGGCATAGAATTTTAATGCATTACCTCCAGTCGTTGTTTCCGGATTTCCAAACATCACACCGATTTTCTCTCGAAGTTGGTTGATAAAAATACAAGAACAACCAGTTTTATTGATTGTCCCGGTTAGTTTTCTCAGCGCCTGAGACATTAGTCTTGCCTGAAGACCCATTTTACTATCTCCCATCTCGCCTTCCAGCTCTCCTCTCGGTACCAATGCTGCTACTGAGTCTATCACAATAATATCGATCGCACCAGATCGTATAAGGTGTTCAGCGATTTCCAAAGCCTGCTCACCATTATCTGGTTGAGAGATCAGCAGATTTTCAGTATCTATCCCTAGTTTTTCCGCATAGATTTTATCGAAAGCATGTTCCGCATCTATGATGGCAGCCAGGCCACCCTGCTTTTGTGCTTCCGCAATGCAATGCATAGCCAACGTGGTTTTACCGGAGGATTCAGGACCGTACACTTCTATGATCCTTCCTCTTGGGATACCTCCCACTCCAAGGGCCATATCCAAACTCAATGAACCCGTTGAAATAGTGGGCACATCTAACACCTTTTCGTCACTGAGTTTCATAATGGTACCCTTACCATATGTTTTTTCCAGTTTATCAATGGTGATCTGGAGTGCTTTAAGTTTTTCTTGCGAGTCGGCCATGTATTTATATCTAGATTTTGTAACCGAACAAAAATAGTCTTTTGCCTCTGACTGAAAAAGATATTTACTAAAAATATTAGGAAAATATTAATAGAGGAAATTACACATGAAGCATTTTAAATTTAGATTTGACTAAAATCACTTTAGAAGATGGTGAGAGTTATTGTTTCTATTTTCTTTCTCGTTACAGTATCAGCTCTAAACGCCCAAAAATATTTTTCAGGCATTGTAGTAGATCAAAAAGAGCAACCAATACCCTTTGCTCACATCCAACTTAAAGGTTCAAGTGTAGGTACTATTACAAACAGTGAGGGAATGTTTGCTATTTACATACCAAAAAATCAAGCTTCCATTAATCATGTATTGATTTCAAGTATAGGTTATGTCTCAAAGGAAATGATGGTCACTGAAAGATTTGAGAAAATCATTCTTCAAGAAGACATAATACAACTCGCTGAAATCGCAGTGATCCCCATTGATTATGCATTGGAAATAGTTGAAAAAGCGATAGCCAATATCCCTAAGAACTACCCGCAAACTGAAGAAAGGCATACCGGCTTTGTAAGAGAGCATGCTTATTGGGATTCACTCAAAACCCAACCCGTTTACATTGTTGAATCCGTAGTGGAATCACATAAAAAATCTTACAACCAAAAGGTGAAGTCAGGTACGGTCAAATTAATCGAAGGAAGAAAGTATGAGAGTAATGAATTGGATTCTCTTCGCGCAAGATTTTATGGAGGCACACATGATGCACATGAATTTGATATAGTAGCGAGAAGATCATCGTTCCTGGATAAACCCTCAAAGTATGCCTTAGAAATCGTGGATACCTTGAGGTATGATTCAAAAGATGTTTTTAAAATCGCTTTTTCAAAGGAAAAAAACTCATTTGGACATGTCCTCATAGTGGATTCTTCTTTTGCCATTCTGAAGGCTGAGTTTGTTTCCACGGACTTTTCCGGGCTAATTGAAGGTAGGAGCAGAAAATTTCAAAAGTTCACAGTAAACTATATAGAAGACGCTAAATGGAGACTAAATAGTGTGTATTACAAAACTGCTTTCCAAATGGGTGAAAGAATCCTCTATTTGTTCAGCGAATATGCCACGACCGAAATAAATCCAAATCACAGACCTATCCCTTACATCGAAAGATTTCAATACGAAGACATTTTTCTAGAAAATGCAGGAGTATATGATTCTATTTTCTGGAAGAATTATAATATCATCTTACCTGACGCCAACACAGAGGAGTTTTTCAAAAGTCAGCCAACTCCTGCTCCCGAAGAAGAGAAACAAATAGAGAGAAGAAGATTTACAGATATTGTTAAAAGATTCAGATCAAGTATTGCGGTCAACTATATTCCTATGCAGATCAGAAACTATACAATCAATTTTTCAAATTCTGAGTTCTCAATTAATGAATCGGCAAATACCATTAACACCAGGACGATTAGTTTGGCTTCATCAATCCAATATGAATTAAGGAATTCATTGTTTATTGGAATGACATCCGCATTTACGCTAACCGATCCATCCAATTCTTTACTAGACATACAGGTACTCAAGGAAATTAATATAAATCCTAAAGGAAGACCAATATTGCTTTCACCCGGAATAGCTTTAGGATATCAACAGAATGCCAAAAAAATTGGAAGCTTTGAAAGCGACTCAAACTATCGGATTAACGGAAGAAAATTTGATAGTGGGAACACTGACATTTCGCTTCAGCAGGAGCGATTACGGGCCTTCCCGTCTTTGACCCTGGGGATTGAAAAAAGTCATCGTCTTCAATATTTCATTTCTGCGGGATACAATATCTCTATTAATGAGAAAACTGGATTATATTTCGATGAAACAGATCAGTTTTTCCTGAAACAAAAAAGCGCTTTTCTAGAAAATGGTAAAGAGGGGTTAAATATTACCTATGATGGAACGTTGTTTGAAAATAGATGGGTTTTTTCGTTAGGTCTCTATTTAAGCTTCTAGGTTAAATAATCATTTAGATCATTCAAAAATGATGAGTAAATATTTTATTGTTGGTTTTTTCTTCGTGTCCTTTTATTCAAAAAGTCAAAGCTCTTTTGAATTAACTACTTGTGATGATGAGGAACCAATACCTTTTGCACATATTCAAAATACGACATCAGGAAAAAGCACTATTAGCAATCAGGAAGGCATGTTCAGCATGGAGGTTGCAGATGAAGACCTTATACTGATAACTCATATCTCATACCAGCCCTTAACTGTTGAGGGCACACAGTTAAGTATGGCTTGTATGGTTGAAAGCGCTCAACTTCTGGAAGAGGTTATAGTTGAGGCAAACTCCAATCACACGTTTTTGATGGATGTTTTAGAAAAGACTCAGAAAAAGCTGATGCTTCCCGGAAAACTGAAGTCTTACTATAAAGAATTTGTCAAGCGAGATAACGAGTACACACATTTTTGTGATGCAGATGTAGTGTATCACATTGATCGTCAGCGTAACGATCTGAAGATTAAAGGGAGTGTGCCAGAATCGCGCGCATACATATTACCCATATCAGAATCCAACGATGACTATTTAGACCTTGATCTCATATCTCCTGTCGGATATAAAAAAACGATGGAACTATATGATCCCGTGAATATCAAAAGATTCTTTAAAGAAGATGCTTTTGAAAATTATGAATATGAGATCTTTAAAAAAGGGGACTATCTCTTAATGAGGGCAAAGGCTGTAGAAGATGGTGAAGGCGTATATGAGGGTGAAATCCTAATTAATTCAAAAGACAGCACTATATCTTCCATTAAGTTTTTCGTCCCCGATCATCGAAAGGAATTCACTAAAGAAGTAAACGCCCTGGTAGCGAGGTTAAAGCTTCTACAGAACGAAGGCTATTTCATTTATTCCAGAACAGACGAAGGTGAAATTTATCCTTCATTCTTGAGAATGACTTATGATCTGAGGATATGGAATAAAAAGAAGATCAATCAAGTCAGCTCATTTATTACTGATATAAACGTCTATGAAATACCGGAAAATCAATCAGAAATAGAAAAAAAGGATCTCTTTAGCAAGAAATCAATTTACAAGCAGGGAACGAACTTTCAATCTCAATACTGGTCAGATAAAAGTTTAATTGGACTCACAGATAAAGAAAAAGAAATTATCCAAAAAGCCTTAAGCTGGAAGCCGAACGACTAATCTTCTCAAAATTCACAGTTTTCCGAGCGTTCTTGGAAATGGTATTACATCTCGAACGCCATTCCAATTACAAACTACACCATCAAATAGTATGAATTGAACTAATCATAATAAACCGAAGGTTTCTTGACTAAGAATCACTTCAATGTAAATACCTCTGCTCCAATGGTATAAATATGATTTTGTCCTGGCAAAGAGTACTCCCATTTTCCAAAGCTAGTATTGCGAACAAGTTGCTTTTTGGAAAAAGTATCTGTCTCCGAACACACGATAGAGAAATAACCCTCTGTTGGGTTCCACAATACATTTAGAAACTCGAAACAAATAAAGAAGTCCTCGTTTAAGACCAAATTTGCGTCGCTCAGGTCAATCTCTACCCATCCTTCCCTATAGGCAATATTAATAAAGACTCCCTCGAAGACATCTGACCCAGGTAATCCACTTGCGGTTTTTTCCAACACTCGCACTCTCAACTTGGCTTGTTCAAGTGTATTATCTCCTATTTTGATTCTAGCATGGGATAAAAAAACTGGATATTCACTAGCTTCCATCAACTGTGCTATTTGTGCTCCTCCCTTGAAGTTGGCATAGCATGCCCCCCAATAAAACATGGGCTTTACTCCCAGTTTTTCGTGGCTTCTTTTCTTTTTGCTAGTAGTAACCTCAACAACGGAGAGCTTCATGATAGTTTCTTCTAATTCAATAACATTTTCGGCATTATTCAACAAAGAAGCGACGGGTAGCTTTCTACGTGTATGAGTAACCTCAGAAAAAGTTAAAGAGTCATTGAAAAACTGAGAAGGAATCGCTAAGCGAAATAGGCCATCTTCGTTAGAAACCGTTCCTACATTTTCTCCAACTATGCCAATTGAAGCATACGGAATTGGTTGTTTGGTCTTCGCATTTAGTACCACTCCCCTAATGGTCCGGTCCTGCGAGAAACCGAGAGCATAGCTACTCAGCAACAAACAAAAAAATAGCTTATTCAACTTTAGTCAATTCATTAATACGACTAATATGTGGAAGGAATAGTTACAACTCAATTATTTTCCCTTACGGAATAATAATATCACAACTCCATATCAAAGGTATTGAGACATATCGGTCCACTAACAAAGAATCTCAAAATTCACAATTTCCCGGAGTACGTGGGAATGGGATCACATCTCTGATATTACCCATGCCAGTCACAAATTGAATCATTCGCTCAAAGCCAAGACCATATCCACTATGAGGAACCGTACCATACTTTCTTGTATCCAGGTACCATGAAAGCTCTTCATGTGGAATGTCCATTTCAGTCATTCTCTTTTCCAGCTTTTCTTTTCGTTCTTCACGTTGGGAACCGCCTACAATTTCACCAATTCCGGGGAATAGCACATCCATTGCAGCTACAGTTTTATCATCATCATTCTGACGCATGTAGAACGCCTTTATCCCTTTAGGATAATTGAATAAAATGACTGGTTTTTTGAAGTGTTTTTCTACTAAAAAACGCTCGTGTTCGGACTGAAGATCTGCACCCCATTCATCGATTAGAAATTGAAACTTCTTTTTTTGGTTGGGCTTAGATCGCTTCAGAATTTCAATAGCATCTGTATAAGAAACTCGTTCAAAGTCATTTTCAGCAACGAATTGTAGCCGCTCAATTAGCGACATTTCACTCCGCTGATGCTGAGGTTTCTGTTTTTCTTCATCCAACGCACGTTTATTCAAAAACTCAAGATCATCCATGCAGTTTTCCAGCGCATGCTTAACCATGTATTTGAGCATTTCCTCAGCAAGATCCATGTTATCATCCAGGTCGTAAAAAGCCATTTCGGGCTCCACCATCCAGAATTCAGCTAAATGCCTGGTAGTGTTGCTATTCTCTGCTCTGAAGGTTGGGCCAAATGTATAGATCTCAGAGATTGCTAAGGCAGCCAACTCCCCTTCCAACTGACCGGATACAGTCAGATTAGTCTCTTTCTCGAAGAAATCTTGTTTGTAATCCACTTTCCCCTCCTCATTTTTAGGGACATTATTTAGATCAAGAGTAGTCACCTTAAAGGTCTCCCCAGCTCCCTCTGCGTCAGAAGCAGTTAAGATCGGCGTATGCAGATAATAAAATCCTTTTTTATGAAAGAAGGTATGCAGCGCATACGCCATTTCATGTCTTATTCTTAAAACTGCTCCGAAAGTATTGGTTCGGGGACGCAGATGTGCAATTTCCCTCAAGAACTCCATGGAATGTTTCTTAGGTTGAAGGGGATATTCTTCCGGATCCGCCTCACCTATTACTTCTATGGCTTGAACCAAAAGCTCAACAGATTGTCCTGCACCTTGAGATTCGGCTAATTTACCCGTAACTGAGATACTCGCACCAGTAGTTATTTTTTTTAAAATATTTTCATCCACTTTCGGCACGTCCAATACCAACTGCAAATTATTGATCGTAGACCCATCATTTAAAGCAACAAAAGCAACATTCTTGCTTTCACGCTTGGTTCTTACCCATCCTTTTACACAAAATTCTTCTCCCGATTTTCCCTCGTCCAGAATTTGCCTGATTTTTGTTCTTCTAATTTTATCCACCATCGTTAAATATTTGCGCCGCAAAAGTAACGAATGTGATATTTTTGACTCACGTTGTGGGGTCTTATCATTTTAGGTTTGCCTTTAAGACAAGACTTTACTAATTATTACACCTTGAAGTCTAGCAACAAGGTGTATAATATAGGACTAAAGAATGCAGAAACTCTCTCTCACACAATCACTTCAGCAAAAGCTGTCTCCTCAACAGATTCAGTTCATCAAGCTATTGCAGGTACCTACCGCAGAGTTGGAAGCACGTGTTGAAGAAGAGTTGGAAATCAATCCTGCACTTGAAGAAGGAAAAGAAGAAAAAGAAGCGGACGATCCTACAGACGACTATGATGAGTATGAAGATAATGTCACCGAGGGAATTGAAGATTATCTTCAGGATGATTACGCCGGCTATAAAATGCAGGGCGATGGAAGAAGTCCGGATGAGGAAGACAAAGAATCTCCCATATCGGTTGGCAAGACGCTACACGAGCACTTAGTATCTCAGCTTGGATATTTAAAGCTGGATGACCGGGAGAAAATTCTAGGGAAACAGCTCATAGGAAGTATTGATAGCGACGGATATATTCGTAGAGAGCTTGAAGCAATCGTAAATGATCTGGCTTTCTCTCAAGGGGTTGAAACAGACGAGGAAGAGCTTGAAAATTTGCTTTATAAAATCCAAAATTTTGATCCCGCGGGAATAGGTGCAAGAAATTTACAAGAATGTCTGGCACTCCAACTGGAGAGGAAAGATGAGGATAGTGAGATTGTCCAAATAGCCCGAAGAATAATAGATAACTGCTTCAACGAATTTTCAAAAAAACATTACGACAAGATTTCTAAAAAGCTCTCTATAGAAGATGAAGACTTACTGAGAGAGGCGATTTATCTTATCACGAAACTGAATCCAAAACCAGGAGGAACGGGTGACGAAATTATTAAGACACAGTATGTGATTCCGGATTTTATTCTTGCGAATAATGATGACAAACTTGAATTATCACTTAACTCGAGAAACGCGCCACAACTCAAGGTTAGTCGGTCCTACTCTGAGATGCTTCAAGCCTACGACAAAAGTGACAAAAAAGATAAGAAGCTAAAGGAAACAGTTTCTTTCATCAAGCAAAAATTAGATTCTGCTAAATGGTTTATTGATGCAATTCGTCAAAGACAACAATCATTGCTTAATACGATGCAGGCAATCATTGATTTCCAATATGAGTATTTTCTGGAAGGAGATGAAAGCAAATTAAAACCTATGATCTTGAAAGATATTGCTGACAAGATCAATATGGATATTTCAACAGTCTCCCGTGTTGCTTCCAGCAAGAGTGTTCAAACAGAATTTGGTGTATTCCCATTAAAATATTTCTTCTCAGAAGGTATTTCTACCGAATCCGGGGAAGACGTAAGTAGTAGAGAAGTAAAAAGTAAGTTGAAATCTTTCATTGAAGAGGAAGACAAATCCAAACCACTCTCTGATGAAAAGCTGGAAAAAGCCTTGAAAGAGTGTGGATACAATATCGCCAGACGTACTGTCGCAAAATATAGGGAACAACTAAATATACCTGTGGCCCGCCTCAGAAAAGAGCTTTGAGAATATTCATGAAAATCATATCCGTGGTTTTCCACCCCTTGCTCATGGCAACATTGCTGAGTACTATTCTATTCAATAAGGCTCCCGAATTATTTCCTCGAGTGATGCCACAAGTCGTTCCTCAGTTTGTACTGGTTATTTTTATAACCACCTGTCTTATGCCTGCATTGAGTATTTTCCTCCTCAAATCTTTTTCTTACATCTCTAATCTTGAAATGACAAAAAGAAAGGAAAGAATCAGACCTTTCATCTTCATTACCTTCTATTATGCTGTTTCATCTTATCTCTTCGATGAGAAGCTAGAGATGGGGCTTATTTTCATGACCGTGATGATCAGTGTCTCAATTTTAATTGCCTTTTTGCTTGTTATCACCCATTGGTTTAAAATAAGTATCCATTCAGCGGCAATATGGAGTGCTGTTGGTTTTGTGAGTGCCATGATCTTGACGCTAGGCATAGACCTTGGCTGGATCTATTATGCTTTAATCCTGGCCGCTGGATTCACTAGTACAAGTCGTCTCTACCTTGGGTATCATCAACCGAAAGAAGTATGGGCAGGAAGTGTATTAGGTTTTGTCTATAGCTTCGTGGTAATTGTTTTTCTTCTCTAAAAACCGGTAACGTTTATACCGATAGTCGTTCTTACGGGATTGGAACCATCAGGAAATGGATCTTGAAAAACATCCGATACATATCGTTTGTAAAAAAGATGCACTCCTCTAAATCCAGCGCGAACCTGGTATCCATACCTGAATGAATTGAGATTGAACTTTCCCGATATTTTCTGTCTGGTCGTTTCTCCATTATTCTCATACTTCCATTTAGTATGAGCATTTATTCTAACACCTACTATGCCTCCAACGCCAAGAAAAAGACCTTCTCCATCTTGAGTACCAAATGGATGAAATCTAAATTCAACGGGAATATCCAAATATGTGGTGGCTAATTTATTTTTCTCAAAATTCTCCGGGTTAGGAGAAATCCAAACTGACTGGAGTGTATCATTTACAATGATATTGCTAGACAAAGTGGAAGAGTCACCTAAGCTCATTTTTTCCATTCCCAATCCTACCCCATAATAGAAAGATAGTTTTCCACTTAATGCTTTTCTTTTTGTATAGTACAAAGCAATTGACTTTGAGGCCCACGTCCTACGCTCCAATGCTCCAGGCATGGAGGACCACACATTAAAACCCACATCCACCATCAATTCTCCTGGAATGTCCGGACGCTTCAACCCATCCTGGGCGCTTACCAACATAACCAAAAAGAAAAACAAAGCTCCGTATATGTACTTCATTCGTAAATTTTATTTCCTGCAAATAAGTGGCTTTTTATCCGTTAACTATCTTAATGAATGTTAAATGATTGTCACCTTGATTGAAAAATCTCGGCAAAGATAGAATCATGTGGCACTAACGAAAATTTTCAAGCATAATTGTTAGCTTTGCGCTCCTGTTGGACTCGTAGCACAACTGGATAATGCACCTGGTTACGGCCCAGGAGATTGGGGGTTCGAATCCCTCCGAGTTCACGACCCTATTTAAAGATGTGCCCTTCTGATATCGGAAGGGCATTTTTTATTGGCTCTAACATTACAGGTTAAGTTGGAGGTGAAGCTAAAGTCCTGCTCAGCTTAACACACCTTGTTTGTTAACACATATTGTGGTGTATTTTCTTACATGGGATGATAGAATCCCCCCATTTACTGACCACTTGGATACTAAATTTATCCAAAGAAGAGGCTAAAGAAAGAAAGTATCCTGTTTGCCCAGAAAGTTTGCTTACGGCTTACCATCTTCAATATTATCAATCCGAGGAAGAGTTCTCAATAATGTATGGCGTAGATAAGTGGCGAATAAAGACCATGATTAGCCGTACCTGTTGTGAAGCACAATTGATATACTTGGAGCAAGCGAAAATCCTTTGGACTCACCGACCAGACCTTGACTTCATTATTAATCAAATTGGCTCAAATAACGGTGAGTTTCAATTGTCCCAACAGGAACTTGATCAATTCCTTTTGATACTGGAGTACCACCCTAAATACCTTGTCCAAAATATTAACCGTAACCACTTCAATAAGATACAAATGCGCTTACACTTAAACTATCAAAATTATGTGATAAGGGTGTTTAGAGAGAATGGAATTATGAAATGATTGACGACTGTAAAATCATTTATATCCCGACTCAACTACTTTACCACTCCTTGGTTCAAACTCAATGAGAAAGGAATGCTGCATTACTCTGATTCTGACAGGCCGTCCCTTAGCGTCCTCACCATGTTTCGCGAAATCGAAATCATAATCGAATATGACTGGAATATTTTTTGTTTCGTAGGTATAATAGCGACCAGATGCTTGAACCAACTTCACAACAGTTTCATTGGGTCTTTCAGGGTTTATAGTTCCAATTACAACTTGAAAGTTTCCAGCAGATTCAAACTGAGTTTCCCTATAGACAGTTAAATAGAATTTTTGATCTTCATCGCTTTCCAGTTGTTTAGATATGTACTTGTCAATTTCTGCATTAACTTCTTTTGAAAAGTAGTATTCCACAAGGTTGTTTTGCGAATAGCAAGATGTAGTTAGTAGTATTAATATTAAAAATGATACTGTTTTCATTATTTGTTTCTTTTGCCTCCTGTAATCTCTAATGCATCTCTAGCAATATTAAATGTCCCTCCGGTTTTCCCAACGTTTCGAGTCTGTTTATCTCTATTTCTTTGGGGATTAGGATTTGCTCTATTAACGGTGAATGATCTTCCCGGGCTTCCGCTATAAGCATCAATTGAATAAATAGCAACCCCACTTGATTTTGCTGTACTTTGATCTTTTGTAGATGTTCCTGAAACATTGATTTCTCCTTCCTTCTGCGTTTTGGGATGTCCGTGAGCTTGACCTATAATAAGAAATCCCGTAGCTCTATCAAATGCTGCTCCATTCTCTGGCACATATTCAAGATTTGTCTCTTGGTTATCTCCTGTTGGACCTTGAGCAGCTGTAATTGTTGGATTATCACTATAGATATCTAAGAGAAGAATCATTGAATGCTCATTACCAGATGTAAGAGTATTATCTCCAACACTTTGAAGCATATTTTGAATACCCTCGTTATCAATTGTTATAACTGCACTATTTTCGGCTGATCTTGCGGCACCTCTGTTCTCTGCTGTTGTTTGATTGCCATTAAGAAGAGAAGAAACGGCTTGCTCTTGTCCCTCTGCTACTAATCGAATATTATCCCCTTCACCATCGCTTCCTAAATAATTGCCATAAGAGTCATAATAATCATCAAGCATCCCATCCGGATCGACATAAAGGATAGGATTGTTCCTCACGAAATTGTAAGGAGACCAATCAAACCTTTCATCCGCCAATGGATCTTGCTGAATCCATCTACTTATAATTTCAGGCTCTAAAGTAGCTTCTGATCTCACCGTATCATAAGCAATAAAATGAGTAATGGAGTTAGTAATTCGATTGAATACCACTGAGCCAATTTCTGTGGTTTCTTCCTGATCGAAGAACTCCTGATACTTGCCCTTTGAGAGGGTCAAGGTTTTCACTTTATAACCATAATCCTCAAAGGGTTGGGGAGCTTCAAAGGTGGTGCGCTCAGATTTCTCTTCTTGATCTCTCTCCTCTACATCCAATAACCAGTTCATGTACATGCCATCTGGCATTTTGCGATATCCTAGCTTATGAATGTGAGCATACTGTGCCTGGATTTGTTCGAATTGAGTTTTCAATGATGGATCATCCCACAGATCAGATGGAGAATCTGCCTCATATTCATCCATTTTCTGCTCATATTGATCTTTATGGATTTCTGCCTTAAGGATCAATGCATTTACATAGTGTGGATAATACTCCAACGCTTTGTCCAAACACTTAAGCACAAAACCCTGATTGTGATCTTTACCGTATTTCTTCTGATAACCCTGAGCCAGATCAACCAGAGTGACAGCTACTGACTCTTTACGACTCAGTGTGTCCATGTATACAGCATTCACTACCGCATCAAGTTTGATGTATCCAGATGCCATGATCCATGAATCAACTGGAAAATGACCAGTGGTCAGTTCTGTGTTGTACATCCCATTCTTCATAGATCGATGCTTGATATAGGTATGGTTGGGTGACATGGCTAACCATGCCTCTTCACCAAGCTCTTCAACTATAATCTTATAGAGGAATGGGAGTGAATGACAGTTTCCAGAATTAGTGAACAAAGCTTTAGTTACAAACATCTTGGTCCAATCGTTCTCTCCATTGTAGTCCTCAAAATCGTAGGAGAAAGGATTTGTTTCGAATGTGTGAATAGAATCAAGAGGAATTCTGACAGGGTGCTTTAAGGTCATGAACGTTCCCCAGTATTTGGCGATCTTATCTCGATCTGGATAATCATATTCCAGTGAGCCATTCTGAGCAACATATTCAGCTATTCTTGATAGGAAATTGATCTTTTTCTGATAGACTTCAAAGTCTAAGCTGTTGTCTAAATAAGCATTCTCGGAAGCAAAGACCGCACGTTTGAAGCTGTAATCAACCTCATCATCTAACATGGCGGAGATTTCGGCATAAGCCTTTTCATAGGGAGCTTCTGCCTGGGGTTGTGCTAGCAACACTATTGGCGTAAGCAGTAAGATAAATGTGAGTAAACGGTTCATGTCTTAAAAGTAATTAATTATCGATTTGCCCCATCAGGGTTCGCATTTTGATTTTGTGACTCTGTTTGTTCTGTTCGTCTTTCACAGAGTTGAGCCAGCGTTCATATTGTTCGGGTGGCATATCCTGATATCCTGCCCGTTCAATGAACTTCTGAGAGCCAATCAGTTGATTCTTAAGGCGCTGTGCTTTAGCATCACGCTCAAATTGTTCTTTTTTCAACCCATGCTCCTTGTACTGCTCAACCACATAATTGAAATTATGGTAATAGTAATTGTTCATGAGCTGGTGAGGCGTTATGCTTTTCTGATTATGCTGGTAAGAGAGTTGCGCAGCATCATACACGAATCGTTCCTGTCCAAACTTTTTAGAGTAGTAAATGGCCAGATCACTTAAGCACTGGGCAATTACTTCCTTCTTAGTAAGTGGGTGCATGTACATCTGATTCTGAAGGGACTCTGCGTTAATGAATCCAGAAGCCTGTACAAATTGATTTGAGGTTAAAGAGTGGTTGGTTAGCTCCATGTTTTGCCAGTTGCCGTACTTGTCCTGGAACTTAATGTAGGAGTGACTAGGAGCCATAGCCAGGTGGGCCTTGGTATCAGTTTGTTCGGCCAGAATTAAGTAAAGCAAGGGGAGAGAGTGACATTGGCCAGTACCTTCACTCATCAGTTTGGATACGAATAAGCTGCTTGGGTCAGTTCGCCCCCAGAAATCATCGAAATCATAAAGCAAGGGGTATGAGGTTATCGGGCCCTCATTTGGGTAATCAAGTGTTATGGTATCTGTGAAGAAGTTGAACAAAGCCATGTTCCGACCAACCTGATCATCGGGTTTTATCCGATCCAATTCCAGTTTGTAGCTGATATGTGTTAGCATCTTTTGAATGCCTTGTTGATAGTCTTGCCAAGAGAGAGCAGGATCATATGCTGCTTCAGTTAGATAAACAGCCTTTGTCAAATCAAGCACCGATGAATCACTTAGCATCAAGGAAATCTGGTTGAATGCTTCGTAAAATCGCTCCCTTCCTTCAATGTTAGGCCCACGCCTCTCGTATTGGATTGTAGGAAGTGCATTGACCGCATCATCAATGAGTTTGTTCACTCGACTCCTCTTGGCTTTTTCCTTAACAACGTAGGCATCAACTTCCGCCATGATCTGAGCATGTTGCTGCCTTTGCGACATGGCGGTGAACTGGTTTATTTGCAGTGGATCAACTATAGGAGTTTTTGGGACATACTTTTTTTGAACTTCCGCAGTAAAATCAATGTACGGGAGATCGAAGGACTTAACAGGATTTTGCGTAAATCCAGCGAGCGGGATTACAGTATAGAGGATGATTATAAGCCGTGTCATGCCAACATATAAATAACCGTTATATTCGGATTAAAGTCAATACCTGATTTTGGGTAATTTCAAAAAGAACTGCGTTCTCAGAACGCAGTTCCGCCAACACTCACTCACTGAGTTCTGTAAAGTATGAGATACAATGCTGTGACTTCACCTAAGGCACTACCGCTTGCATCATTTATGACAGCTCCTGATATTCCAACATCAAACCTTCCCTCTGGGAGCACATCAACTAGGTTACTTGAGTATAGTCTTTCTGCAGTGGTTGATGACGTTGATAGTAAGCTGCTGGCAATTGGTGTTCCGTTATCCAAGTCATAAAGTTGTATTTCCAGTGTTGCATTTGCATTATCAATTCTCACATCATCAGCAATAAACACGACTGAATCAACTCCAACAAAGTCACTTAGGTCAAAGTCAAAAAGTTCAGTTGAGTTAATGGTCTCAGTTGAAGTATAGAATCTGGCATCTGAGAGTTTAAAACGGATTTGACTTTCAAATGGGCCATTGATTCCATTACAGATATACCTTGATGTTCCAACCTCATCTGATTCCAGTAGACCATTACCGTTTGCATCTAGTCCGGATTCAACCAGTAGCCCTCCACTCTCACAATTGACACCTGCTGGTTCCTCAATAATATTTAACAAGCTGTTTACCGCTTGAGGTCTACAAACAAACTCTGTATTCTCTACCTCATCCGGGTTAAGCACACCATCACTGTTGCTGTCGAGTCCGGATTCAATTTTGACACCGCCAAATTCACAGTTTGTTCCTGCAGGTTCTTCACTTGTTTGTATTAGACTGTTGAGGCCATTGATTGCCTCCTCACCACATGATAGTGTGATTAAGCTCAAAGTAGTTATTAGCCAAAAAGGCTTTAAAGATTTCTTCATTTGATTTTTTGGTATAAGCTCCGAGGTTCTAAAAGCGGATTAGAATTGATACCAAAAAAGAGGGCGTGAACCTCAGCTTTATCTCCTGACTTCTGAGGTATCGCCAGACACCCGTACAACCAGAATTAGGCCAAGGACACACCCATTGGGTGCGTCAATCCTGACCATTTCCGTTGCACTTTCTTTAAACTGGCGATTTTCAGAAGTGGAAATGACAGCTACGCTGCTCTTATATGTCTTTATGTTCTAGAGAAAGGTTGTTATTTCATAGGCAATTGTCTGTTAGTTCAAAGATACGTCTCTGAAGCCAGAAAAGGTATCTTCCTTGTACTCGGACTATTTCAGGAACCCTGAAATAGCGGAGCACGGCTTCAATACAAAAAAAATACAGAGAAGTTAGCTGTGCAATTACGATTAGATATAACAAAAAAAAGGAGTATCTAATGGATACCCCCCTTTAATTAATAGTCCTCCTTAACAATTAAGCCGTCCTAACCAATACCCAGTTCGTCCCATGACCCCCATTCACCGAGCAAGGAGGAAATGTTTCTCCTTTTGATAATGGTATCGTGTTACTTGGATGAGTACTGCATTTGTAGACTCCGCTTTGTTCGCATTTTGACCCTGTATATGGCATATTACTACTATTTGATTACTACTTATTGATTAGACGACATTTTTGACCTTACTCATAAGTGTGTCTAAGAACTGTCCCCAATAATTTGTTAGATTCCGATACTGTGCTTCCGGATTTTCGTCCATTGATTCAGCTTTCCCATACCCTATAAGTAATAGAGTTAGAGCTTCGATGGTTCTTCTAGCCACATTTACTGCCTCATCCCCTGTAACAGTACCTGCATCCGATTCGGCGATGGACTTTATTGGCTGCCACATTTCCCTGTAGAATTTATGCCTTGTATTGAGTCTTATGATCACCTTATTACTTATATGACGAAGATCAATAAACTGTGTGCCGGGAAAATCAACTGACTCAATTATGAACGGTAAATCCTTTATTTTCTCTTTATACTGTTCTTGCTCTGTTTGATCGTCTCCTACCACATCTCTAGCCAAATCGTCAAGTATTCTCTCTTCCTCATTCTTATCTTGAGGTCCTTTTGCCTTGCCTTTGGGCATTACTTTATTGGCTTGACTTGCTGCATCTGTAATAGTCGAGTGTTGGCCATCATGATCCCTCGCTTCTTTTGAAGCTTTCCCCCAAGTTTCCTCCAAAAGCTTTCTTGCTTCTTTCAGGTATTTGTCCAATCTGGTTCTTATCTCTCGACGCAGATGACTATGTGGTTCCACTCCTCGCTTTACATTTCTAACTCCGAAATACTCATCCAGATCAGGATCAAACGAGACTTCAATACCAATAAATCTATCCGCCTCTTGAACTCCTCTTGGAAAAATTCTTGGCACATTGGTATATGAAACTTCTCTGTTTAATCTTACGAAACTTATTGCCCCTTCATTTTCAGGTAATCTCAATTTCTTAGCGAGTTCATCACCACCCTTAAATCTCTGTCTAATGACCTCTTTTGGATACAAAGTGACTCTAAGTCGAGCCTTTGATTTGTCAACCTGAATTTCCTCATCGGCTATTGAGGTTGGTTCATAGTGATCCATCACTGACTCCTCACCTTCTTCCTTTAAGCTTTTGTAATGCTTCTTCAATATTGTATCTGAATAAGAATTCTTAAGCAAATACAAATTGTCGTGAGGCAATAATTTCCTAGTGTTCAAAGTAATATTGATACCGCCATCAATGAAATATCTAAATATCCTTGATAATTCCTTCTCAACATTACCCTTCAATTCTTCAAAGCTGATGGCGTACCGACCCTCTTCTAACCGATCTATATTTGACCATTGTACTACAGTGCCAGTACCCTCAGGTAGAAATTCAAGTAAGTCGTTTGGAATTTTGGATAATGTTGGCGGATGCACGGACAATGACTCTCCTTTTTTCTCCTGCTTAATGGTTTCGTCAAGATCGAAATAGACATGTAACCATTCGCTTGATGTAGTAGTTCTGCTCCAGACATCAAATCTGGTTGCGAAGTTTAGAGCAGCCAGTTTGGCTCCAACTCCATATTTTCCAATGGTATTCGTTTTCATGTATCTTGTTGAATATCCAATCTGAGGATAATGATGGAGGACATTGCTGTCCATGCCCCCCCCATCATCTATAATAGCTAGTTTCTCGACACACTTTTTACCTCTTTTGCTGGTGCCCTCAAACAAGTGAATGTTGATTGAATTAGCATCTGCTTCAATACTGTTGTCGATTACCTCTCCTAAGGCTGCTTCAAACGAGTAGCCGGAATCTCTTAAGGATTGTAGAGCCTGTCCCGTTTTGATAAACGGGATGGCTTGATTATTCTCTGCCATAATTTCTTAGTTAAAAATTATTGTGTTTGCTTCTTTCTTGATTGTTACTCGCAACTTTTTGATAAGACTCTCTGAAACGCCTAAAGTTGTTGCCGAAGCTTTGATCGGCATAGCGTCAAGAATGTCATCAAATACTTTCTCTGCAAGTGGATGAATTCTCCTACACCTTGACTTTATCGAATCGATGTAGTTACTAAAAACCAGCCTGTTCAAAGGAGAAAGACCTGTCTCAGCAATGGACTCAATTTTCTGAGTGTTAGATTCATCAATAGGCACGATGAGCTTTTCTTTACTCTTTTTTTGCCTTTTCAAAATGCGTTTGGAGTCTCGAACAAGATTTCTGAAGAAGAAATCGTCAACTGTTCGATCTGGATTTAGTGCAAGGCTTATAGCCTTATCATATACTTCGAACCAATAGGTTCCAGGAACGAGCTTGTTTCTTTTAATTTGAAGGCGCTCGATAGCCTCCACCTTCGTGTTTTCTAACATGTTTTATTCCGTTGTGACCTCATTTCGCCCATTCGGTACGAATACAAGTCCTGTTAAAATTATAGAAGACCTTCTGCCCTCTACTAATATATGGGACAATAACCCTGCCATAAGTTACGATAGTTTTGAATAAATTGTTGTGAATAACGAAACTTCAACTTAATGCCTTACCTCTCACATGATGAAATACTGAATTTATATCCTTTTGGCCCACCATATCGGCTTGCTGTTTATCATGATCCAAACTGGTGGAATGAAGTTGTAAATCATAACCTTCCCGCACCAGTAAGACTTAAGTTCGATGAGAATATCAGAAATAGGATGCCTCAAAACATTCATGACGGCAAGGGTATTTACATGTTTTTTCTAGAACCAAATCACCCATTTCCTAACAATATTTCGATGTGCCACTTATTGTATGTTGGAAGAGTTCAGGAGGGCCAAACTAATTACAATTTCTTCAAGAGGTTTTATAAATATGTCAAAGCTATAGGGAATAAAGCTGTGGCTAGAAATACTATGAGACTGACCAATTTATGGCCAAATCATACTTATGTGTATTATTTCGATTTATCAGCTAGAACAGATGACGATATTGTGAATATCGAGCAAAATATTTTTAACAAAATCGTGCCTCCTCTGAATGAAGAACTACATGGACAAGCAAGATTAACAAGACAATTTTATTAATATGATACACCTTGCATGCACCCATGGAAATTTAGGTCATTGGGACTATTATACAACTGTAAT
Organism: Ekhidna sp.; assembly: GCA_965267215.1. Taxonomy (GTDB): domain Bacteria; phylum Bacteroidota; class Bacteroidia; order Cytophagales; family Cyclobacteriaceae; genus Ekhidna. Next base: position 4,510,831 of record OZ253940.1, on the reverse strand, counting down.
GAAGGCTAAAGACATTGTGCAAAATAGAAGGATTATTACAGTTGCAGAATCTGAAGAGCTTTATACCAATAATATTAATGAGATACTTCAGAGAGAAATTAAATCTTCCAGAATTAAAGCATTGTCCAAATATATTGTAGAAAAAGATGAGAGATTTTTAGGGTGTATCGTGGTAGCTATCCATCAAGGAAATCCTAAATGGACGGAAATTAGTATTGCAAGGAATTTTCAGGTAGAAGGAGCGGAAATAGATGATGTAACGGCGGATTTCTTAAGTAGTAAATTCGGTGTCTTAACATTGTCTGGGAATGAGCAAATTTTCGCATTAGATGGTCAACATAGACTTCTTGGGTTAAGAAAAGCAATCACTCAAAATAGTGATCTCGGCTCTTTAGAGGTTCCAATCATTTTTGTTGTTCACAAGCACGAAAACTTACAAAGAACAAGAAGGCTTTTTACCGTACTAAATAAGTATGCAGAAAAACCTAAAGGTGCTGAATTAATCATCTTAGATGAAGATGATGCTGCAGCAATAATCTCTCGAAAACTTGTTACAGATCATGAAAATTTATCAAACGAACGTGCTTTATCAACATCTAAAAGTGGAAACATACCAAATAGCGATAACACCTCACTAACGACACTTGTCACAGTAAATGCTATAAATAAGATATTATTCAGAAAGGCTGGGACTTTTTACGCAATGAGGCCAAGTAATGCCGAGCTTAATCAACTCTACCGCAAAGCAAAGGCTTTTTGGGATACTATTTTTAGTGTCTTTCCTGAATTAGTCAATTATATAAACGGCGAAGAAAATGTGACTATAAACAATATATCAATACATAGAAATTCACAAAACGGAGGCAGTTTGTTACTAAGACCTGTTGGTCAAAAGTTAATTGCATATGCTTTTTCTAGATTTGATGATGATGAAAGGGAGATATTTAGGAACAAAATCAGGCTGGTGGATTTCTCGTTATCAGGCAACACTTGGAAATATCTCTATTGGAATGAAAAAATGATAACAGGAGAAGACAGGCTCAAAAAAAATCTTCTTATGTACCTATTAGGTAAGTTCGAAGCCTCCGGAGAAATCCATCAAGAAATGAACAGAGTATATACCTTAAACAATGAAGAATATCACGATCACATTATGCCTATCGAGTAAGCTATATGAAGCAAGCAGCACACCCTTCATTCTCTGTATCATCAAGGATGTCAATTAAAAATTTAGAGCCTTTGGATTTCTCCTTATTCATTCGATTGAGATGGTCTGCTTTAATTTGTTCCATCCTTATTGGATGAAGTAAGTCTTGAAGGGATTCATGCTGATTCCAAGTAAAGCCTTCCTTTTCATTCTCATATTCCATGGCTTGCCGATATAAATCTGGGTGTTGCTCGTAGAGCCAAACCCACTCAATTTTTTGCTGAAAGAAGCAGAAATAACAGCCTGATCTGCTTCGTGCATATTGCCCAACTTCGCCATTTACCTGATAGTCAATCTTTTCATAGTACCCAGGAACGCCCACATCACTTTCCCTAAGAATTGTAAATATGTCATCACGAACAAGTACCTGATCATCATTCAATAAAGGGTAATCGTCCTCAAACGAAAGAGGAAAATTTCTTGATTTTAAGAATTGAAAAACTACATGATTAAATGCTACCGTATCAAGTGATAAAAGTGCATCTAGTTTCTCAAGAATTGCCTTTCTGTTATGATCTTTATTACGTTCAATTAGCTTAAGTTCTTCATTAACAATATCAGTGGCTTTATCTAGTTCTGATCCCCTAAAGAACTTATTGTAAAGATCACTTACTTCAATACGGTTACTGTTAGCTAAGACTGATTTGATAATCTCCTCACTCCAAATATTCCTTCGAAAGGGAAAAATGGATTGGATGTTTGATTTAGTAGAAATGTATCCCTCTCGATCTTCATCTCCTCGAATCCCAACATAAGAAACAGTAGGAGAGTTACCTACAAACTTCTCAAAGGGCTCTAATTTCATTTTTTTGGTACACCATCTTGCAACATTGGACGGTAAATATCCTCTATAGGAGTTATAGTAAAAATCAAAAGGATTTTTTCCAGACTGAACCGCTTCATCTGCCTCTAATTTTTTAATCTCCTTACCAAGATATCCCTCTAATCGATCTATTAGTTGATAGGTCTCATCAAGCTCTTTACCAGTATCACAGAAGTAATAAATCAGATCAAGCTGTGGGTATTTATCCCTCAAGTGTATAGCTAATGCTGCACTGTCCTTTCCGCCTGATATTCCGATTACATGCCTTAGTTTAGTCATCTAGTTGCTTCTTAAGTAATGTGGTCAATAAGTAAAGATTGACTTTTTTATTGGTGCCTAACAATTCAGATACTTGGTTTAGTTTCTTCTCGATCCCTTTCTGATCTTTCGATGGAATAAGTATCGTTTCCTCTCGCAATCCATCACCAAAACTAGTCAGTTGAATTTTAAAGCCATCTTGATCTGGACTCTTCTGTTTATTGGCAATATCTACTAGGTTATCTAGTTCAAATAATGCAAGCTTAATCTTCTCTTTTAGGACATCTTCCTCTTTATCTTTTAAGCTATCGATGCTTTTTCCTAGTATAACTTGACAAATAGAGTTTAACCAAGAAGTCCGATCGTCTAATGGTGATCTAAGTCTGATGAGTAAACTTTTTTGAACAGGTAATAACATGTGCTCCTTAAGTTTGTCATATCTGCTAGAAATAAGGGCTTTGTATTCGCTAAACGATAGTTCTTTATGTGCCAGAACCTCTTCTACAAGATAGGTTTCAACCCGATTGACTAGCTCATCAAAGGAACTACGCAGTTCTTTGATAGCCAGCCTTAGTTTATTTACATATTCCTCTAAGTTGCTTTCCGATTTCAATACTTCCTTAAGACTGGTTCCTAAATTTTTTGGAAATTCTTCAAAGAATAGTTTCTCTGGATCTTGAGTTTTTTGAATCGTTTCTCGAACACTAATGGCTTCTTTAGACAGTCTATTTGTCTGCTGTGTATACTCATTAAGCTCACGATAAAAAACAAGAAAAGGTCTTATGCTCTCAATCAGGCTCTTGTTATTTACTTTACTAACATCTTTGAGTTGTAGAAACTCCCTATACTTATTGTATAAGTCAAGCTTAACACCCTGAACATCAAAGGCCTTTATTTCATATTTAGAAGCATTTCTGGTAAATAGATAAAGAATTGTTTCGTTGACTTCAGGGAGATAGCCCTCTTCTTTACCAAACAAAGCAAAATCGTCTCTTTTAATGAATAAGAAGATAGGAATCCAGAAGTCGAGAAAACCAGTTGTCAGTTTGAATGGCTTAGAACTGAAGTGATTATAGAATTCTTCAATCGTTTTCCTTTCCTTTTTAGCTAACTCAAGAAAAGCCTCACTATGATCCCAAAGTGGTATAAAACTTTTCTCCTTTGGTGTCATCAGAGAATAACCTCCAGCTTGGAAAGAATGAATTTCAGTGTTCTTTAATAACGTTAGATAAATGGTCTTTTCCGCTGGGAAATGATCTTTAGAAAAGCCAAGGTCTTCTTTATGGTAGTTATTGACTAAATGATCGAAAAGGATCTTTTTGGAGTTGGCGATATTGCCAGAAATGAAATGACGATTAATTAACTCATTTCTGAATATTGGTGTATGATGGTAAACTTTCGCACATACCTCAGATATTTTCTTATATAATGCTTTTTTGGACGGAATATCAATCTTCTTCCCATGATAATACCACTCAACATCTTTTGTAAAAAGCGCATCTATGACTTGATGATTCAGTAAACTCTTCAAGCTTTCTTGAATGCTCTGAAGCTCTTTTACGGCCACCTTGTCATCCCCATATTTCTTAATGACCTGACCAGTCTTTTCAATCTCATAGATTGATTCTTTGATATCACTAATATTCTGAAAGGAAGCATAGATAAAATCATCAGTTTCGGAAGAGACGGTTTTAAGAAGCTGCTTGTCAAGATTTGAATCAAATACTAGGTTGATTACACCATCTATTTGATAATGCATCTTTGGAAGCTCACTTAGTGGTGACTCCGAAATGTAGTATTGAAAGAACCTTGGTGTACCTGTTTTGTAAGAAACAGATTTAGCGTTGATAACAGCGAAGTTGAAGTATTCTTCAAGCTTAGAGACAATATCAAGTTTTGATTCAATCTCACTTGATACTTGCAATAACTCGCTTTCGATATTAAGGTCTGTACCCTCTGTGATTTTGTAGGATTTGCTAAACCTATTAAACCTTAAAATCTTTAGGTCAACAAGCTGTTTAATAGCTCGCTCAAGTTCTTTTTTCCCGTGTAAATAGGACAAATAATCGATAATGAAATCGTCCTCAACATGTGCTCCTTTATGACCAAATAGACTTACAAAACCTATTACTTTGATTATGTCCTCAGCAACGATTGCTTTTCCATCAAAGTCAGAATCGATTCGATCCAGAGCCAGATGAATCATTGACCATACTGTGTAATCAGAATTATATTTTGAATTCAGATAGGAGTAAAACTCATGGTACAAGTAATCATAAATCTCTGGTATGCCAAGTTGGGAACTCTCATTCTGATGTTTGCTGAGGGTTCCTAATTCCGCTTCCAAGAATGTAAAAAGGGATCTTTCATTTTGACCGTAACGCTGCAAAGCGATACAAAGCAAGTATGCTGAAATAACATCCAGTGGCCACAGTTTCTCAGCTATTTCTTCACCAAAGTTGTTTTCAAGATTAGTGATGTGATATTGCTTTTGAAGAATTAGAGCCGTCTTTGATCTTTTTGAGGTTGATTGAGAAGGTTCTGATTTGATATTATCGGCTGCCAATAATAGAAGCTGCTCTATCGGCTCATTAAATGTTAAGTCTTTGAACCTTCCTTTAACTTTTACCCATTCGTTTCTTTCTGCTTCGCTTAGACCGTGACCATAGGCTTCAAAACTTTGATGAAGTGTTGTAATAAATAAGCCATTGTGGTGAGGGTCATTGAAAAGTTCAGCTAATTGCTGTAAGAAATAAATTTCCTGTTGAGGATCGTTTTTAACAGCAAATTCCAGCAGCTTTCCAAATTCATCTATTACAAGTAGAGTTAAAGAATCATTTTTCGATAGACGATTAGCTAACTCAATGAGTATGTTTTCTGCTGCTTCACTGTCGGATGCTATTCCAAGTTTGTCTGCCAATAATGATTTTAGAGAACCAAACTCTCCAACAATATTTATGATTTCTACCCGCTTGGATTTAAGATTACTTAGGGTAAAGTACTCTGCCTTTCCAAGCAACGATCTTTCAAATGCCCATAAAAATGACGACTTCCCAGTACCATAAGATCCAATAATGTTTAATGAGTGAAATCCCTTAATGAAGAAATCATTAATGTGAGTTACAATCTTTTTTGCATTAGGCGTAACAGTATAGTTTAGATCATACTGTTCGTCTCTAATGATATTGACCGAAGGTGAGTATTTAGCTTTCATAATACCCCTCCAGTATATTTAATGGATCAAACTGTTTCTTCATCTGTAATTCTCTAATTCCGGCTTCATTAGAATAGGTAACACCTTTAAAATCTTCAGATATTCCTTCCAATAATTCATTCAGTCCCTCCCGACTTAAGGCAAAGACAGACCCGACACTATTATTCTCACTGTACAGAGATTCAAAGCTTATTGAACTGCTATCACAGTGTTTATCAAGAATACAGTAAAATAGAATTGGCACAGGAATTTTTGAGCGTTTAGCAGACTCAATCTCTAAGCCGCCTTTATGTTCTGTAACTAATTGCAGCTCAGTAAGAATACCAGAAAAACTGTCTTCCAAGTCCTTATCATTTTTCTTGGAAACATAAGTCCGTGTGAACGCTTGAAAATCAGTTTTTAATGAGTTTGGACTTGTCTTGTCTCCTAGTTCTCTTACTAAATCTTTAAAATTCGTTTGTGTAAACAGAGGTTTCCTCTTTCTTAATTCATTGAATATAATTGGATACGCTGAGGCAAAACCCTTAGTTACCAGCCAATAGTGCAGTAACCAAAGTGTTCCCTCGTCTTCTAAAAATGGATCCCAACCATCATCACAAAAAATGTGATTGGATATTGGTTTGAGTTCTTCACTTTGTGTATCTACAAGACCAAATGACTTAACCCAATAGCGAATAGATGACACCATGTTTTTACCAACACCCAGCTGGATAGGGGCCTCATCCTTAAAGTCATAGCCAGACTTCAAGTGATCATAGCCCTTCTTCAGCCATAAGGATCTACAATGAAATGACTCATGTCCAGAAAATCGTAGATTATGCATTTTCAAATATTTTTCCTTGTTCCATTTTTAAATAAATCTTATATCTAAGCTTTTCTTCTAATAGATTCTTTATTTCATCATTATATCCTAAGTCGATGATTTGATCAACAATTTTGTCAGCAGCTGCACACCTTTTAATAACATCCTCATCAAGCTCAAAAAATCTAGCGATCTTGTCGAGATGGTCGCTTGGAATATGTCTCTCCCCCCTCTCATATCTTCCATATAATGAGGAGTCCATATCAAGGGGAGCCGCAACCTCCCTAATCTTGAGATTCCTATCCTCCCTAAGTTTTCGTAGATAGTTCCCTAAAGGCTCAATTATTGACATGACACTTTTATAAAGGACAAATTTTGTCAGTACAAAATAAATCATTCTTTGTTAAACGACAAATACTAGAATCCTTCAGAACTCATTAAAAATATTTCCGCTTAAGTTCTAGGGTTATTTAGTGGACTCCTCTAAAAAAAGCTGAATCTATGATTGTCACTCAAAGCCAACTTTTCTGATAATTTTTAAGGCATTAACCATTAAATCTAAAAGTTTATGAAAGTGCTAGACTCCATTAAGTTATTCCTTGAACATTGTGAATTCGAAAAACATTTGAGTGAAAAAACATTACTGTTCTATCAGATAGATTTACTTCAGTTAAATGAATTCTTGTTAGAAAATGAGATCAATCTAATTGAAAAAATAGATAAGAAAATCATCAAATTATTTGTTCAAAGGCTTGCCACTTTCAAGCCTAGAACCATTAAACGAAAGCTTGCTTCTGCCAAAGCGTACCTCAATTTTATGGAATTCGAGGATTACATAGTCGTTAACCCATTCCGAAAAGTAAAGATTAGAATCAAGGAACCCCGTCAATTACCCTGTGCTTTAGAATTCGAAGAAATTAGGGATTTACTTAAGGTTGTACGAAGAGCTAAGGATAGAGTCAAGGATAAGAATAGTCACTACTTTGGTGAAAAACTTAGAGATCTTACAGTGCTAGAAATCTTGTTTGCAACCGGAATTAGAGTTTCAGAACTCTGCGGCATTAAACCCAGTGATATCAATCTCGATTCTGGCAACTTGCTTATAACTGGTAAGGGAAATAAAGAACGGATAATTCAAATATGTAATCAAGAGACCTTAGATCTCATAAATGAATATTTCTTATTCTACAAGACCAGAATCAATTCGGTCGGTTTTTTTTTGTCAGCAGGTTAAATACTCCTCTCTCCCAACAATCGGTGAGATTCCTTATCACAAAGTATTGTAAGCTTGCTAAAATCAACAAGAATGTTACTCCGCATACCTTTAGGCATACTTTCGCTACCCTCTTGTTGGAGCAGGATGTTGACATTAAATACATTCAACATTTTCTGGGTCATTCCTCTATTAACACAACTCAGATTTATACCCATGTAAATAAGAAGAAACAACAAGAGATTCTATCTACAAAGCATCCACGTAATCTTTTCGCGCTTAAGGATTCTTAGTTATCCGAACTAAGGATAACTATTAATTATCGCTATGAGCAGACCTACGGTTGAGAAACGAATTATACTAATCGCTCAACTAAGAAAACATCGATTGAAATATCTTATTTCTGATGATGATCTAGAGTTCACTGATCAGAAGACTTTTGAAGACATAAGCACAGCACTTCGTAGAATTAGTAATGATAATTTCATTCACTACTCCAGCCCTAAGGAATTCATCCGTAAAATTGATTCGCATAAAGAAGATATAGTAATTTCTATGTGGTCGGGGAGAAAATCAAGAAACAGAAGATCCCTAATTCCTGCCATTTGTGAGGCAAATGACATTAATTATGTAGGACCCGACGCCTACACGTTTTCTCTTTCACAGGACAAATATTTATCAAAGGTTTTTTGCAAAGAGCAAGGCCTGAAAATGTCTAGAAGCATACTCATCGAGAACCTTGAATCAATTGAACAAATTAGAACTCTTCGTCTTCCTATCGTTGTTAAACCCAACTTTCAAGGAGGCTCTATTGGAATATCAAATGAAAATCTCGTAGCTAACTATGATGATGCAATAAAGCTTGGCGAAGAGTTATATAAGTATTTTCACGAATCAATTCTATTTGAAGAATTCATACCCGGTCAGGAGGTCAGTTTAGTCTTATTTGGACAAAATAATGAACTTAAAATAATAGAGGCAGTGAAGCTGGTCGTAGATGGAAAAGACGATTTTCAAAATACTATTTATGGCTTTGAGACTAAGAAAGAAAAGAAATCAACACTCACCTATGACCGTGTGACTTCACAGATAGATCATAGCACTCTCAGGGCTTGTGAAAGCATTTTTAATTACTTGGGCAAAGTAGAAGTAATGCGAATTGATGGAAGAATTCAGAATGGCGAATTTAAGATGATCGAATTGACTCCTGACGCGTACTTAGGTGTTAATTGTTTTGTCCAGCAAGCATTTCTTTGGAATAATTACTCGCATGATGAGATGCTACAAGAAATAATTAAAAATTCAATTGATCAATTTCAAAATGCCAAGGTGTGAGGAATCCTCCGTGAAAATCAAAGTTCAGAAGAAATTCATTTGATTTATTTTTCTTTTTAGCTAGTCTTTTTTCCCAAAATTCTTTGCGCTGCACAACTTCTACGCTAGAGCATAAGCCCTTGTAATGTTTGTGAAGCTCTAGATTACCTATGATTTCGTAGTAGTAAGCAATATTGTAGTACGCTATTCTGTGCTCATTTAAATCAGGTTCCACCTCTATTAGTCTCAATATATCTCCAACTAATGAATCAACAGAATAAGTATCAGTGTCATTGTTTGCATGGAAAATAAGCATATTATATTTGACTACTAACTCATCAAATGGAGTAGTCGTTGTTACAAGAGACAGATCCAGTAGCGAAATGACCTCTTTGCTAAAATCTCCCGAATACATTGCAATTACGGCCCTATTGTTGAAAAGAATGTGCCTTTCCATGGTCTTGTCTCTTAGGATACTATCAGCTTCTTTAAGTTCTTTCATTGCACTTTTCAACGAGCCTAATCTTGCCAACTGCATAGAAACTGCTATTCGGGAATGAGCAACATGGATATCATTTTTACCAATGAAAAAATCAACGCTTTTCTTCATAGATTCAAGTCCTTCCTTAAGCGGAAGTAGTACATCTGTGTTCCTTAGAAAGTACCCGAATTCATAATATTTTGAAAGATCCTTATTTTCCAAGATTTCCTGATAGACTCTTTTACTTTCATTGATCATATCTAAAGATTGATAGGAAAGCATTAATACGATCTTCATTGACAACTCGAATCTATTTTGTGGTTTGTCAGGAGTTATTTCATTTATAAACTCGATACAAGTTTTATGTTTGTCAAGTCGATTTAAAAGAATAGCTTGAAATATAAGTGATGCCTTAGGTGCGTTAGAAGAAAGAGAATCTAACAATGAATATGCATTTTGATAAAGTCCAAGGTAGATGTAGATATTAACAAAATTCAAAAGGATAGTATCGCTGATTGACTCTCCGGTATTGTGCAAGCGTTTTAATAGCTCATTAAGATAACTTCCCGCTTCGCTTGGATTTGAATAGTTAGCGGCAACAACTTTTATCTTGTCCAGTATTTGAACTGCTCTATCTGGATCAAAGCGAAGATATAAGCTAAAAAGGTTCTTATATGATTTGTATTGATAATGCTTTGACATCTGATCCTTAAGAAATGACTGATAGTATTTTTCAATCATCCTATATGCCAAAAGCAAATATTTATTGAAATGTGGAATACTTTTTATACTCTCAAGGATGTAGTCATGATCTGTTTGAATTTGGTAGTTTTCATCAATAGAAAGTAAGAAGTGAACTGAAGATAGTCTGCTAATACAATCAGTAATGCTAATGAAGTTGAACTGATCGTTGAATCTTAAAACATCGCTTAAAGTATCTAAGTACATGTCTGCCCCAAATACTAAAATCACTGCCAGAACTACATTGTCGTCTGGTTTAAGGCTTGATATATTTAACCTTGTAGCATCTTCAGTTAGGAGCTTAAATTCTCCATTCCAAAACTTCCTCTTGGTTGCATCGGAAGAACTAAATAAAACATTTAAATCCAAGAGTCTTCGGAGATTTCCATCATAATCTGCGTAAGCCGTTTTTAAAACCTCCTCTGACTCTACTTCATTTACATGACGAACCAATTGCAAAAAGTCTTTGAAGGCAAGCTTGTTAAGTCTGATGTAGTTGATTTGATCTTCTGCGATTGTTTGAAAGTTCTCACCAAACCTCCCTGCAGCATCTACACTATTTGTATCGCTCAAGGTATATTCGAAAAGAAAAGTACATCGCTGAACTGAGCGAACTATGCTTAAGAGCTTTTCCAGAGAAACTACGTCTACCAATTGAACGTTTTCAATATTCAGAAGAAGGGGTTTTTGATTTAGAGCATACTTTATATAATGAAAGTAGATGTTCGTACTTACATTGTTTCCTGAATCAAATATTACACGGCTATTAAACTGATTTCTACCAAACAGTCTATCATATACTGCCTCAATTCCTCTTAAGAATTTGGGAAGTGATGATCGAATAGAACTTTTGAGGACATTCTCCCAGAAATCTTTTTTCAATTCCTTGTTTGGAAGTTTCTTGAGAAATTGATCTAAAGAATCCAGAGTGTTGTCTTTCAAAGATAGAGCATGCAGTTCCTCAGCAATACGCTTTAAAAAGAACCCACTTGAAAAACTCGTATTCTCAGTTTGAACTACTCTTACTTTGAGCCCAACATATAATTCTGATTCTTCAATAATCTTCTGTGCAAATCGACTTTTTCCAATACCTGATTCTGCGAAAAGTATGAATATTTTATTAGCTTCTGATACTGACTTGAGTTGCTCTAGAATATATGATGTCTCTGTTTCTCTATTGACAAAGTCTTTGAACATCGACTGGCCTATAATTAATAGTTATATGAAGTTAAGATACAATAATTGTAGTTAATGTAATTACATTAACTACTCTCAGGAAACTGAATCTTGTTTCTTTCTGATATCGAAAAGGGCATTTTGAAGCACTTGAAAACCGAGAGGTTAAGTCCGAGGTTAAGTGGAATTAGATGTACACTAATTTTTTAACATTACACAACACTTTATTTAGCAAGTTCGCGATCCAATAATTCAGTTGCTTTTTGATAATGCTTGTAGCTTCTCGTATGCTTTATCGATTCATGCTCAACAATGAACCCAATATCACTGGATAAATCTTTTCGGCTTCTTAAATGTACTTTCAGCTTATATAATATTATTCGTAGTGTTTGATGAAATTCTTCCAACTCAAAAAAAGTTATTTCTGAATCACCTACTTCTTTGCTCTGCATTGAAAACAGCAAATCTTTGGCTATCAATAAAAATGAAGTAACTATATGGCCCTGAAAATACCAGTCCGATTCAACATATAGTTGTCTGCCCATTTTAACCAAATTAGCAGAAGCTATTTTTACTTCATTCTCCAATATTTGAGATGATTGAAATGGATATGAATTAACGAGTTTAATATCTGCGTCCTCATAGTATAAGTTGTACTTATCAAGATTATACTCTATTTGATAGTGGTACAGTAATGCATAGCGTCTAGCTGTTTCAAGGATGAGATCTGCGGTACTACTTTTGGTGTAAATATTAAAGCTTTGGTGAAGTCTAACCAGACTTATCATTGCTTTTTCATAACTATCAAGTTCGTCTAGCTGATTAAAGAAATTAAATGCCCAATCATCAAGGTCTTCAGCACTCATAAGATCTAATTTCTTATGATCGATTCCATAGTCATCTACCCTTAGGAGGGACATCCCAAAGCTTATATCAGACTTTTGATCTAAATTCCTCAACATCTCTTCAGGTGAGCTGCTATCTTCTACCTCCTTTTCATTGTCATCTTGCGTCTCCCAATTTTCTTCACTTGCTCCTTCAATCTCTTTTTGGCCTTCCAATTTCGAATTTAATGTCTTTATGAACTTTCCAAATGTTTTGCTGATCTCGAATTTCTTCTTTGCTCTCATAATTCTATTTATTAATGGTTTAAAAAATTAGTATCTTATTTTTATTCAAGGTTTTTTAGTTGCTATTGCTCAACCTTTTTGATTTCACTTTCAAGAATTTGCATGGATTTTTTCCATCCTTCCAAATCTTTCATCACTGGCATATTCTTATTGACCCTTTCATCAGCACATAACTCTAAGTTATTCTTCAGCCACATCAACTTGCAGTAGTGTTCATCTAGCATTGCTTCTTCAATCCCGCCAATTTCTTCTTTAGTTGCTCGATAGAATGCCTGAGATAGCAACTGCACATCTGTCAAATCGACGGCCGTATCAAGCCTAGTAGTTCCATACAAGTACTCAGAAGAGTTTGGGGAGCCCTTCTCGAGTTTTGAGTATAAAATATCAAAGGATTCTTTTGTCCCCGTGGGTGAATATTCTTTGTCATCCATCATTACCTGCGTTTATTGTGAAATTCAATATTTCAAGGGCCTCTTCATAAGAATAAAACCTTCCAGCCTTAGTATGCGAAGCAGGCCTACCATATCGGATGGTACTATCCCTTTCTTCAATGAAATAATTGAAGATTGGTCTAGGTGCAATGAGCTCCTCAAAGGTTTCTTGGCAATTCTCTTGTTCACTATTTTTCATTGTTGTATTTGTTTTGTTTTACATTTATTGAAAGGCGGTCAAGTCTTAAGTAATCATCTAAAGTGTAAGAGCGGACCGCTCGATTTTCTGAAAGAAGTTGCGCTGATTTTGTAAAGATTTCGGAGTAGATTTTCCGCCTCAATAATTGCTCACTATCGTACTTGACTATTCGCCTCCGATACCTCTTCCTTAGTTTGTTAAATTCTTTGACGGGTAAGGACCTAAGCCATTCTAGATATCTGGGATTAAACCAATTCTCCAGTATTCCCTTATCAGCAGCGTTGTTAACTTTTGAGAGTAGTTGATCCTCAGCCACCTCAATGTTTTCCCAAGCACGTAGCAATGCATCCCTAAGATGTAGATGGAATTTCCTGTCCGAGAGTGTTTCAAATGTCACTGGGTTTGACGAAATAAACTGCATGCGTTTTACGCGCAATTCGAATCTGAAGAAATTCATTGCAGCATCCCCGAATTCCTGAACTCCTTTGTTGTAAACCTTGACTTGATATTGGGAAAGTATGCAGCGTTTTCCTTGTATTTCAAGTGAGCCTATTGAAAAGGTCTCAAATGGCCGGTTCTTATAGGTTAATAGAGCACCTAGAAATTGCGGCTCATCTTCAATATGAAAATTGATTCCAAACTCAAGCCTATGAACTCTGATCTCATTCTTTTTTAACCCTAGTATCCCGCATAATAGATCAAGTGCCGAAACACAGTCTCGGAAACTAAAATCTTCATAATTATTGCCTTGGTAGAACTTAGGAAGTGAACCGTAAATCAAGGCATATTTGTCTCTTACGATAGAAATAGTAAGCGTCTTGTACCTGGCGGTACTTCTTTTGACCTCACCAGTCTCTTCATCAAATGTAGTATCAAATGACAGGATCCTTTTTAAGTGAGGAATAACACGACTCGGAAGTGAAGCCAAAAATCCATCAGTGAACATAACAATCTGTTTTGATGTTTGACCTTCGGCTTTCTATCAGTTCCTCTACCTCTCTCAGGATATATCGTGTGCTTGATCTGGTACCATTACCCAATTTAATTGGATGCAGTAGGCCTTGCCGGACCATCTTATGTAACGTTGGCTTACTTATAGATAGCAACTCTTGTACGTCACGACTCGTACAGCATCTGCCTGGATACAAAAGTTTAGTTGAATCAATTGACCGGTAATGGTTTTCTAATAGCCTCGGTAATTCGGATTCAATCTTATTCCATACCTTGGTAGCAATCCGGTCAATAATCAATTCAATAATACTTCCCCAATTGTGCTTCATGACCGTAAAGCTGAAGGAATTATGCTGTGGGGTGGGAGGCGAAGGTTACCCCATTATTTTGTTATTGGCTGGACAACTCTTCGCGGATAGAAGCAGTTAGTAAGTCCATACCCTTTTTTTGAGGGCATTTTTCTAATATATCTAAAAGTATCTGCGCTTGCTTGGGATGATAGAGATTATAACTTTTTCCTCTCCTTATTTTTAGATTTTCAATGTTTTTACCATCTCTATCTAACAACAAGCTAAACACATAGTAAGCCACTTTTTCACCTAGTTCTTTAGCAAGCTTAGAATGAATATCTATGCCAGTTAGTTTCTCAATTTCATTGAGTAGTAGCATTTTTTGCCTAGTAGTTAATTCTTCACTTTGAAAAGAATCTTCCAATTTCAATGAGGATTCAATCTGCTTCAAAGAGTCATTAATCGTATCATATAAAACTCTTATTTTCTCCTCCTGCAATGGGCTAATTCCGAAAATATTTTTATCTAGCTCTGATACTTCGCAATGATCTGAGTAATATTCATAGCAAGCGAGTTGGATATCCTTTAGTAATCTATTTTGATCTTCAACATCCTCTAGGGGTCTAATTTGAAAAAGCAAAAAAGGATATACTTGACTAAGGGGTAGCGAATAGATTTTATCAACAAAAGCATCTAGTAAATCAAGTGGATTAGGATTTTTTTTAACCTGAATATGAAACGAGCTTTTGTCATTAGTACGCTTATTACTTTCCACATAGCTCAATTGAAATATATGGTCTAAGTTGATTTGATCTTCCATAATTTGTTAATTTCTTCTTTTAATCTTTTTGGAGAGGCGGTGACATACTTTTCAAATGATCCGAAATCTTTGTGCCCCGTAACAGCCATTACATCTCTAGGGCTCATTTGATTTAGGCTGATAGAAACAAATGTCTTTCTACCAATATGAGATCGTAGCAACCGATGCAGTGGTAGTTTTTCTACTATTTGATCCCGCCCTTTATGTCGAGTTATCTCTCTGAGATTATCAAGTCCAGCCAATTCACCTGCCTCTCTGATGTAAATATTGAAATTCTGATTACTTATTCGAGGCAATTCGTAATTGTACTTAACTAGTACATGTGTAGAATACTGATTGAGTGGGATTGAGATCAATGCCTTCGTTTTCTTTTGTCTAATATTGATTTGATCTTTATAAATATGTTCCCTTGAAAGATTCGATAGGTCCGAAAACCGAAGGCCAGTAGCACACATCATGATGAATAAATCTCTTACTCTTTCCAATCTAGGATAACTTGAAAGGTCATACTGAAAAAATTGATCCATCTCCTCTTTAGAAAGAGCAATTATTTCCAGTTGGGAACTTGGCTTTTTAAAATAGGTGTACTCGATATTCTTATTGTATCCTCTCTTCGTACAATAGCTCAGATAGGTCTTCAACATCTTTATTTGACATGAAACGGTATTAGGAGATGACTCCAGATCTTCATAGAAGTAGTTAAGTAGTTCATCATAAAATGAGTCGTCAATTTTTGCGAAAGAAACTTTGAAATGAGTTTTTGAAAACTTTCTCATGTGATTAAAAAAAGATCTGAGGTGTTTCATTGAGCCATGTGCTAACCCTTGTACTTCCTTTTTGTATTCCAAGAATTCATCTTCACAGTCAAAGAAATCCTTGCTAGTTGGTTTTGTAATCTTTGATTTTTCGTATTCCTTCTTTACCAGATCTACGGTAGGATCAATTTCAGAAAGGATCAGGTTCATCCTAATAGACTCTACTTTGTTTCGGTACTGATTAATGACATCATTAATCTTCGTATATCCTCTATAGGATTTTTTTACTTGGCCTACTTGCTGATTAAAGAACTTGGGAGGTACCTTCTCATGAGTCGAAAAGTGTGCAAGCTTTGACCAGTGAGTATAAAGTATATAAATCAAGCAAAGGCCATCCTTATTAACTTTCTTTGGTCGTATGATGATTTTAGTTGATGCCATTTTCTTACAAAAAAATGGTTATCTACCCATTGGATCATTACAAGGTAAGTTAAGCGTATGTTAAGCTGGAGGTTAAGTAAAATGTGGTAAAAAGCAGCTATCTGGCTATCAAAATGGCTGTTTATTGATATTTCTGAAGTATCAAAAAGTACGATTAAGGATTAATAAGTTTCAAAAATGTAATATCCTCCGAGTTCACTTCAACTAAGCCTGATGCTAAGCATCGGGCTTTTTTGTGTCTCTAGAACAAAAAGCCCTTATACTTATTGCATGGATTATAAAATTCGAATAAGCCATCAATATTCGATAGCTCAAGCATGTATACTGCTCCTCCTGAAAATATCTGATCTGTCAGCTGATCTAACCCATCCAACTGTTCCTGTGTAGGGTTATCTTCCGTTATAATATTTTCATCATTGAATGTTATTTCCAGGAAGTTTCCGTTTTGAGTAAAATCATAGCCGCGAAGGAAAAACTCCACACTATTGAATGCATCTACGGTTACGAAACCCACTCCGTTAAATAGGCTATCAGCGATCTCCACTCCATGATACCATTGAAATGCTACTACTTCAGGAAATACAGCTTCGATCTGGTCTGAGATTGAATTGTCATTCTCATCATAGATAAAAATATGGTTGATAGAGTAAACATCATCCGAAACCTCAAAAGCATTAGCAACTTGAAAAAGGGAACTATTTGCTTCAAAAGCGCCTAAGTCGGATGCTGTAGCGTTAAATCTAACTACCGAATCTTGCTGTCCGACACAAAAACTTTCGGCAAACTTTGCAGAACTAGATATAGGGATTTCTTCTATTTGGAATGTATTCCCACCAAGAGAGGCTGTAATGGGTTGATCCAGAACTACACGCTCATTGCTTAAGCTAAAGGTTGTTTCTCTTCCAATATCTACAATGTTGTCATTTGTAATGACAGAAGACATATCAGTGCCTTCCGCAATTCCTAACACCTTTAGTTTCCTTCTTTCCAGATCAAACGTTACTGATAATAGATACCCTTGATCTTGCAGGTGGAAATTGAATACTCCGAAGTTTCCTATACCTCCTAGGTTGGAGGTCTGAAAGTTTCCTTGGCTCAGAGTTACAGTAGCTTCCGTGGAAATCACTTCTGAATCTGATGCTGATGCAGGTGTAAAAACAAGATTGGTCACATCTGAAGATAGATCTGTTTTACTGGAGAAATTTAAGTCGTTTCCTTGTTCTCCTTCATATATGAATTCAAATTCCCCTCCAAATGTATTTTGATTTTGCTCAAAGAGGTAGTGAAATACAGCATAAGTTTCTAAAACAAGCTCAGTATCCAACTCCTGATCAATGCGATAAGAAATGGTCTGATCCAAAAAGATACCGTTTTCGTCAGGTACATCTGATTGTATTCTAACAGTCCCATCTTCATCAAAATCCAGAAGAATGAGAAAGATGCCGGCATTAGAGGTAGGCTTGTAATCAAGTCTCCAACCAAAATCCGGATCCGTGAGTTGTTCTTTCAATGCTTCTGTAGATTGAGCGACACGCTCTTCTACAGACGGTATATCCAGGCGGTTATCGTTATTACAGCTAAAAAGCGAAATCGTTAATAATATAAAAGAGAAATATCGCTTCATTTAATCATTGATTTTTGATTGTGTAGCTACTCTTAAAGCTTCAAGACTTACTCCGGTTACTCGTCTGTAGTGATCGGAAATGGCTGCCAATTTTTCCCTGATAAAAGCTCTTCCTTCATTTCTACTTTCGCAATCAGCATTCACACAGTTTGCTTCTTCTTCTATGAAATTCGCTTCAAAGTCCGGGTCAAATAAAAAGGCAGAAACCAACTCAGCATAATCCTCATTGGGTGAGCTTGATCCATAAGGTGAAACAAATCCTCTTCTCAAAGATTCTTCTTCCGTGATATTAAACCATGATCCTGCACTTGTATATCCGGTTGGAGTAATTGTTTCATAACCGGTAGGCAGCTTGTAACGCTGATGCACCACGTGGGCAAATTCATGGTAGATAGTACCTAATTGGAATAGAACCCATTCCGGATCATCAGGATCAATTGAGTTTACATCTAAAAGTGAAATCCTGGCACCAGCATCTGCTACTCCAAGCAGGACGGTGTTTCCTTGAAATATTAAGCCTCCCAAAAGGATCACTTCTGCCGGTACATGATTTTCAAAAAAAACTTCTCCATTTTCCACTTCCAGGTAAGGATCTATCCAAAACTCCTGAATGAAATCAAGCATGGGTCTTACGTTTTCAAGGAGTGGTGGAGTAGTACGCTGACCGACTCCAAGATGGCTATCTACAAACTTGTATCGAACAGCCATGCCGTATCTCTGAGTAAAATTTTCATCAATGTAGGCGTCCAATTCATTTATGATCAAATCCTCATTTTCTTTCTCAGGAACGGATAAGTCTTCGCTGGGATAACAGCTAATGAATCCCAACTTGATCAATAAAATGCAGATTAAACAAAAAGGAATACGAGTAATAAACTTCTTCATAATCATCTTGGATTTGGTTCTAATCCTCCAACTTGAATAGCAGAATTGGGTATCTGCAACACCCACCTTGGATCTCCCACTTGTAAGGTGATCAATGATCCGTCAGCTAGATCATGTGTCATAGGAATACCCCATCTCTTAGCATCAAACCAGCGCATACCTTGAGCGATAAATTCTTTTCTTTTTTCAATGATGAGAACATTAAACAATACCAGTAGATCAGAGAATGATGGATCATTTTCTACACCAATGAAAGTCCTCAGGGATTCCAATGTGACGTCTTCATAATCGCCGGTGTATCTTCTTCTGAAAAGAATATTCAAATCATCAATAGCCTCTTGAAAGTTGCTCAAATAGATATTGCATTCAATTCTGTTAAATAACACTTCTTCGCCTCTAAACATGATCCCTATATGATAGGGGGTTCCAACGTTGGAATTAAGACTACTTCTCTCAAAAAGGCTTTCGTATCTAACTGGAAATAAACCTTGATCACCACTCAGATCTTGACCCTTCACAAAAGCGGGATTTTCTCGCTCGTCTGTAGTACCAGGCAAGGGGTTCTGATTAAAAAGCCCACCATAAAAGGCATTGGAAGAAGCGAAAGAAAAATCGGGACGTTGTATCAGAGATAGCTTCCTCATCATCAACAAATTAGCTGCCTGGTCAACAGAAGAGTACAATTGTGGATAGCCGGTAATAGAAGATTTCGCCGCGCGAAAAGTTTCGGAAGTCATGTCTCGTATGAAGGCTGTAGGATCAGCGCCCAATAACTCATTGGAATAATTTAGGCTTTCTCGAATATCAAGCATGTACAAATAAAATCGACTGGCAAAAGCTAATGCAGCGTTTCTTGTAAAATGATATTTACCAGAGTTTAAGAAAAAATTATCATTTATCAGTTCCAGTCCATCCAGCAGATCATCTTCTATCTCAGCGTACACCCTACGCACAGACTCCCTTTCATATTGTTGAATGAACGTAGTTTCAGGATCTTTTACATATGGAACTCCTAAATCCCTACCCGAATTATTGCGATCAAAATGCTCACCAAACATATTGACTAGCATGAAATGACCGTATGCTCTTATCAACTTTGCTTCACCCTCTAATGCATCCCTTCGTAGTTCATCTTCCTCATTTTCAACCGTCAACTCATCGAGAATGGCAAGAACTTCATTGGCATGAGCAATTGCTTCGTATGTTTGAAACCAGAAAAAATCCGGAGTATCGAATTCGTTGGGACCACCGTTATCTACTTCACTCCAAGTATAAATTTCCAAGTGACTTGGCCTGATACTAGTGCCGAGTGTAAATTGAACATCATCAGTCATCCAATCTGTAAAAGCCGGACTAGCCGCAGAATACCCGTTTGTCAGTAGCTGTGCAGCTTTATCGAGCGTATTTAATTCTACCCGATTATCTGGAATTTCATCTAAAAAAGAATCACATGATGTGATACTCACGATTAGGATTATTAAAACAATGGAGGCTTTCTTAAAATGATTCATCGTTCTACACATTTAAAAAGAAACATTTAAAGATGCTGTAATCATTTTAGGTTGGGGCAGTGCTACGCCACCCGAACTAAAAAATTCAGGATCCTGACCATTTAACTCGTCATCCGAAAACAATAAAGCCAGGTTCTGTGCTTCTACTGAGACTCTCGCGTTCTTGATTTTTAGCTTACTTAGATATTTCTGAGGAACATTATATCCTAATTTTACTGACCTCAGCCGAATGTAACTTCCGTCAGCTACCCTTTCTGTGCTTTTATTATAAAATGAATAGGCCAGGCTATTGTCAGGATTCGCCAGTGCCGCTCCCTGATCCAGTATTACAGGGATATTTGTGATATCCTCATCTCCAGGTACCGCCCATCGATTAACCAAGTCTCCCGGTAGCGCACTGAAGTCCGAATAGGTAGCAAAGAATGCATCATTCAACCTGATCTTATAGTCGAATTTGAAAGATAGCAGGAAGCTCAGATCGAAATTTTTGTAGCGAAACCGGTTGGTCAAACCTCCAGCGCCTCTAGGCTCAGTAGGCCCTTCAAAGGCTAAAATTGAAGTTAGATTATTCCGGTCTTGTAGATCAAACTGCTTTACTATCTGATCACTTTCTCCAAAGAAAGTAGGGATTCCTTGCCCGTCTAATCCAGCGAATCGGGTAGAAAATAATCCTCTTCTCGGCCCACCCAGTGTAGCTGCTCCATTTTGACCGATTGCTTGTGCCAAGATGGGACCAAAATCAAGTTTCGTGATTTTGTCTACGGTGTAGCCCAAATTGAAGTCTGTAGTCCACTGGAATGACTCGGTTTGCATATTAACGGTAGAGATAAAGAACTCATATCCATCAATCTGCATATTGGCAAAGTTCCCGGCCTTCAACGCATCTCCCCCAATTCCGCTGGTTTGTACCAAACCTACAAGATCAAATCCTTCTCTTCGGTAGTAATTGAAAGAACCTGATATTTTATTGTCAAACAAGACGAAATCTGTACCAATGTTGAATTCGTTTAGCTTCTCCCACGTAAGTTCGGTATTGGTCAGATCTTGAATAAAAAGGAAAGGTTCTACATCAGAAGGGCGGACTGTAACATCTGAACGTAGATTTAATAAAGCACTTGTTTGAGGTGGTAAATTTCCCGATATACCGTAGGTGGCTCTTAATTTCAGCTCATTCAGAAAAGGGACATCTACAAACGATTCGTTGGTCACGTTCCAGGCTCCACTCACATTCCAGGTTGGTAAGTATCTTGCCTGCTGACTTCTGCCCAGCTGGTTGGATCCGTCATACCTTACAGTGAAGTTGGCAATGTACTTTGATTTGTAAGCATATCCAGCATTTACAAAAGAACCTAAAAATCGATCTTGCGTCCTATTTAAAGAATAAATATCGATGTTTTGAAGATTGAAAAACTCGATGATATTTGGGTCAGTGACTACCACACCACCACTTTCATATATAATACCAAGTGCAGATGAATTTTCTTCTTTTCTATCAGTAAATCTTATTTCCTGCCCTGCTAAAACATTGATCTCGTGATACTGATTGACGGTTTTGTTCCATTCAACACTGATACGACTAAATACATTGAGCAACTCACGTTGAGTTACATATTTAAATCCGCCCTGAGGTAATACAACTACCGGATTTAAACCTGGATTATCAGGATCTCTGAATAGTAAGTTATTCGCATCTTGAATGAATTGCGTATCGTTCGCCCTAAAAGCTTCAGCTTGATTAGAATTTTCGTGAATAGTATGATCTTGATTGGTAACAGCATATCGAGCCTGGAATACACCACTAATTCTTAGTCGATCTGAGGGATTAATCTCAAAGTCTGTCTGGGCTGAAATATCTGATACTGTAATATCAATAAAGTTCAATTCCAGTTCGTCAAGAATATTAAAAGGAGCATAGTTTCTTCTAAAATATTCTCGGTTTCCATTCTCATCGAATGGTCTGATAGAACGTGCTGTATTGAGCGCGTAGCTAAGTGGATTGATATCAAAGTCACGATTGAATGTTCCTGTTATGGGATCGAACTCACGATTTCTAGTGCCTGGTACAAGCTGATCCCGATAGCTTGCTATCAATTTGAGACCAAAGGAAAATTTGTCCGAGATGAAATAGGTATTTCTGGCAGTACCGGTGATTCGTTGAACATTGTCAGCGATGGTTTGGCCTTGATCGTTCAGATAACTAATTGAGTAGTAGCTATTGGACTTTTCATTTCCCGAGGTGAAACTCAGCGAGTGTTGTTGTTGTAATCCTATGTCATTAAAAAGCTCATCAAACCAATCTGTGTTAGCATTTTCATATTGGTTCAAGAAAGCTTCATTCAAGGAACCTCCCGGTCCCCAGTCGAGCTCATGATTGGCAATGAGTTCGTACATCTTCCCGAGTGCTCCATAGTTTTGAGAGCGAACAGCAGCACTAATATCAACAACTCCTTTGCTGGCAAGTTCACGATAAACAGACATTTCCTCCGCTGAATTCAATAAATCAAATTGATTGTATGTGGGCCTCAATTGAGCAGAGAAGTTAGCATTATAGCTAACCCGTAGTGCACCACTTTTTCCCCTCTTTGTAGTGATAACGATTACTCCATTGGCAGCTCTTGCTCCATATATAGCAGTCGCTGAGGCATCTTTCAAGATTTGAAATGATTCGATATCGTCTGGATTGAGATTAGCAACCGATGAAGTGGTGAGTGTATTGGCATTTCCTGAAATAAGATCGTCCGTGTTTATGTTGGATAAGTCTTCCAGAATCACTCCATCTACCACAAAGAGTGGTTGATTATTGCCATTGATGGAAGCATTGCCTCTAATTCTGATTCTTGGAGATGAACCGAACGTACCAGAGACATTATCTACTGCTACACCAGCAGCCTGCCCTTCCAACATCCGACTCACATCTGCCGTTCCCTGTAACTGTATATCATCCATTCCGAGGCTTTCCGATGCACCGGTAAAAAGCTTTCGATCCAGTTCCTGGAATCCTGTCACTACTACTTCATTTAGCTCCGTTGCAGCTTCCTTCATTTGAATGGAGATACTAGCAAAATCATTGATGATTATTTGCTGAGTCTTCATACCAATAGAAGTAAATGTGAGCACATCGCCTCGATTGACTGTGACTGTAAACTCACCATTTATCCCGGTTATTGCTCCCTGATTAGAGTCATTGATACGCACAGTGACACCCGGTACCCCTTCTCCAAATTCATCGGTTACCGTGCCCGAAATAGAATTCTGTGCGCAAAGTGAATAAGAAATAAAAATTAATATTATGATCCAAACAGCACGCATCAGTTCAGCTTAAAATGGATCCAATTAATTCTTTTCAAATATGTATACCAGGTCAAGATCTAACACTTCAGATAATGCTGTGTTAACAGAATCTAATTGGGCGTCAGTTAAAGTATTCAAATAATCAATATAGGTCTGTGTTACGGTATCAAAATAAATGTCTGGGATAAAGGACGCGCTAATACCATTTCTTTGTGATAACCATAGATCATTGTCTTCATTTCTTTCGACATCAAACTCTTGAAAATCTCCACCTTCGCTCTCCAACTCAAGATCATCCCCATCTAGTTCCCAGGTGCCATTGTCATCAAGATTCGGACCCAATACGTCGATCGTTCTTGCATAGGTCCCATCACTGTTTAGTGTGAGTTGGTAAGCTTCAACCTGTAAACCTCCTAAAGTGACTTGATCTATCCTTAACAATGTTCCTTCATTTCTCTGAAATTCTAAGGGAAAACCTTGAAGGGCGTAACTGTCCAAATTCCAAGTACCGACCTCATGAGCAGGTGCTGGATCGTCACTATCTCCTCCACATGAGAATAGAGACACCAAAATTGAGAATGATAAGAGATAAAGTATTTTTTTCATAACCTAGATGTTTTGGTTAAAATAAGCATAATCATTCTAATGCCATCTAAGTAACATTCAGAAAACGTACGCTTCATCTAAGCTAAAGCAAGTTCAAGTATAAAACCCCCTATTTACCAGTCTGAAATTATTAGCAAAAAATATGAATTTCTCTTACTACCGAGGTTTTTAAAACTTCAGTTTTGCTGAAACATTTACTTGTTTCCCTTTGATACGTTTTAACCATGAGAATGAATCCAAAATGACATACTTGATTTATCCCAATTCGACAGATAATTTTTTGATTAGAAGCGAAGAATTCAAAAAAGGGCTCAATACTTTGGAATTTAAATAGGAACTTGATCTTCCTGATAACATTTATTTTATGCGAGAATTGATTGTTCGGAGACTAAAAACTATTTTAAAATTCTATTATTAAAATAGTTTTTACGAATCTTGGGAAGATTAACCAGGTTAAATCAGCTTCTGATTTAAATCTTTTGGAATCGACAAAGCATTTAAATTTACTCTTACCAACAGAGCTCAACTTAATTCAAATTATTGAGACAATGATCTACCGAGGACCATTGATATGCCGAATAATTGTTTTTAGGAGCACACAAGCCCAGGAAGGTATTATTACTGATTTTATGAATCTTTATGATTTCATCTTCATTTTCATGAGAATAAAGATCTGCATCTCGTGTGAGCTTATCTAATCCATGTATTACTTCTAAACTCATTATTTGATCTTCACTCTTCTTACATTCCTTTGATTTGTAGAGGAATGATCTGTCAGTAATATCCAAGATGAAAAGGAATCCGCCAGGAAGAATATTCCTTAAAGTACTTATTTTATGGTGAGCACCAGTAATCATAGTAAATCACGGTTTTACAAATTAAAATCCCCCCGACCTATCAGCTTGATTGAATTGGACGGAAGTTACGATGAAGTCAAAAAAAAACAGAGAGGATAAATACGAAGGTTTAGGTAAGTATTTTTACTAGAAATTATGACTTTATCAGGCCCAGATTCATTGCCTTTTTGATTAGCTCGGCCATATTTTTAGCATTCAATTTTTTCATAATATTTCCTCTATGAGCTTCAACAGTGCGCTCACTTATGAAAAGCTTTTCAGCAATTTCCGTACTCTTTAGTCCATCAGAAATATCATTAAGAACTTCAATCTCTCTTTTTGTGAGTTGCACACTTTCGGCTTTCTTTTTTTCTTTTTTTATTTCCTTGTAGGAATTTAATGCAGTGTCAATTACTTCACGACTAAAAAACTTGCCTCCTTCCAGAACTTTTTCGACAGCTAATAAAATCTCATCAGCAACACTATCCTTCACCACATAACCCGCAATATTAAAATTCAGTCCCTCCATTACATACTCCTCATCTTTATACATACTTAAAATGATAATTTTGATTTCCGGATACTTTTCCCCTATTACCTTTGAAGCCTCTAACCCTGTCATCTCGGGCATAGAAATATCCATCAGTATGATATCCGGAACGGTACCTCCATCTAAGGCATCTATGGCTTTCTGAGCTCGATCATATTCACCAATGATCTCTACGGATGAGTCCATATCAATAATACTGCGAACACCCTTGCGTACTAGCTCATGATCTTCTACTAAAAATATTTTTGTGTTACTCATAAGTCTCTTCTAAATTCCTTTGTCTTTTATCGCCCCCTTAGGAATCTTTAAACTAATAAAAGTTCCTGACCCTTTATTGGAATCAATGTTGTATTCTGCATTTAATACCTCCGCTCTAAACAACATATTCTGAATTCCATGGTGGGATGTATCCTCTGAATACTCTCCTATTTCAAAACCATCTCCATCATCTTCTATGGTCATTTGAATGTGATCATCAAACCCATATAACTGAATTGAAGCAGATGAAGCATTTGAATGCTTGATAATATTAGAAACATTCTCCTGAGAAATTCGATAAATATTGACCTTATGTTTCATATCAAGGTCTGGGAGATCGTCGGCTTGAAAGCTAAAGTTGATATTCGAACTCTTATTTGCCTGATCCACGATTTTTTTGATACATACATCCAGGGGAAAATCACTTAACAGTGTTGGTAATAGCCCGTCAGTCACTTTTCGCATCTCATCCAGGAACTGATCGATCATATCAATCAACACATCATGTGACTCGCCCTTCTTCACAGACAATTTTATCATGTTGGCAATCTGTCCGACACCATCATGTAAATCCCTGGCTATCCGCTCACGTTCTTTTTCCTGACCTTCAATAAAAGAGAGCAAACGTCGATTCTTCATGTCTTCATTTGCTTCTCTGATTTTTACTCTCTCTGTAATATCCTTGAAAAAGAATAGCGTGTACTCTTCATCGAGGGAAACGTTATGTGAATAAAAATCACCATACACCCGATCATCATCAAGCATCAACTCTTTTTCGGCTGCCGCTTCCATCCCTACAATCCCCTGATAAGAATTTCCGGTTTCATCAACAAAATGAAGAACCTCACTAATATTTTTATCCATCAATTGATCAAAAGTTCTGGATGTAATCGCCTCGGCAATGGAGTTGGTATATTTTATTTTTCCTTCTGAATCAAGCAAGAAAATAGCCTTGTCTATTGAATTAATGATTGCCTGAAAAAGCTCGCTATTTTCTTTTATTTTCTTTTCAGCCTGCGCTTTATATAAAGCAACATCTATATTAGAGAGTAGCTCTGCTTCGTTGAATGGTTTGACAACATATCCATATGGAAGGCTGAATTTAGCTTTCTGGATGGTAGGTTCATCGGTCAAAGCGGTAAGAAAAATAATTGGAATATCTCTTTTTTGCTTAATCTCAAAGGCGGCATCTATACCGTCAGAATTTGTCTCCATCATGATATCCATCAGTATCAAATCAGGAACTTCGCTCAGTGCGATATCTACAGCCTCCTTTCCGGAAAAAACAGATAAAACTTCATGTTGACCAGACTCCAGCGCATGCTTTATGTGTTGGTTAACTATAAGAGAGTCTTCAGCAACTAAAATTTTTCCCATAGCTTAGTATCTATTCTATCAATTTATATGAATTTATAGGATATTACAATCCCAGTCACCAATTGAGATAACCCAATATGAAAGAGATTTTCATAATATCAAAGAATACCTCCTTGCCAAATTATCTTTTTTCTCTCTTAGAAGAAATATATCCTGGCAAATTGACTTTGGCGCTGGATTTTGCAACTGATCTTGATCTTTTGGTGATTGATTCGGAAACAATTTCACCACGTGAAATGGAAAAGTACATGGTCGAGATTCCAACGATACTGTACACGAATAAAATTTTACCTCTCCTTATTCAGTATACTTCCAAATACGATCTGAATGGAATTATTTCCATGAACATGGAGGCTTCAGATATCCTCAAAACAATTACAACAGCACTCAAGCAGGACATCTATTACAATGAGATGATGATCAGCTTATTGTTTTCTACTAAATCAAATATGCTTGCGGAAAAGGTATCTTCAATCACAGAAAGAGAACAGGAAATCCTTATTATGATGATGAAGGACATGACCAATGAAGAAATTGCTGATAAATTGAATCTGAGTGTTCGTACAGTGAATGCCCACAAGGGAAACATCATGAGAAAGATTGGATCCAAAACAACCAGTGGACTGATCCACACATTGTTCCAATACTCGCCTTCTTTTAGAAATTCACTCTAAAACCATTACCTTCATCTACCATTACTTCACCTTTCAATTGCTTGGCAAATGTTTTGAGCAATGAAATACCTAGTCCGGTATTCGATTCAAGCACATCCTTTGGCAGGTTTTTACCGTCATTTAAAACCTTCAAAACAAATTTACTACCCACTTTATTGAAAAGTATTCTTATCATCCCTTCTTCACCTACTTTAAAACCATGTTTTATTGCATTGGCAACCAGTTCACTTACCATCAAACCAATCAATAGCGCTTTTTCTACATCCAATATGATCTTTTCTGACTCTACATTCAAGTGAATATTAGCAGAACCAAATAGAATTTGCAACTCACTGGCAATGTGATTAAGGTATTCATTTAAATCGATCTCGGAGACGTTATAAAATGTATAGAGCTTATCGTGAATCACAGACATTGCTTTGATACGATCATTTACCTCATGAAAAATATCTTTGGATTTAATATCCTCTAAATCATAGGCTTTTAAGGCCAGAATAGAAGAAATCAACTGCAAGTTGTTTTTAACACGATGGTGCACCTCTTTAATCAACACATTTTTTTCTTCCAGTGAAGACTCCAATCTAAGTTGAAGCTTTTTGTCAGAAGTGATATCGTAGATTACTCCAATTAATCCTTTCAAATTTCCTTTCTGATCTCTTAACACTCTTGTAAATGTTCTCAGGTATTTATCAACACCTTCCACGTTGACTCCTATTTCAGCCTCCAGAAAATTGACACCATCCTTCATTTTCCGAAGGTTTTCACGGTATACATCTTTATGTTCACCTACGAAATATTTTTCTGATGTCTTGAAATCGAGTGGTTTCTTAGTGTCTGAAAAAATTGAATACATCTGATCTTCCCAATAGATTTCGTTTTTCTCCCGATCATATTCCCAAACACCAAGATTGGCAATTTCAGTTGCAAGTAATACCCGATCTGATAAACGTCTTATTTTTTGTTCTGCATTCTTTTGCTCAGTTACATCCTGGACTGTACCGATCATCCTGATCACTTTCCCCTTTTTACTCTTTATCATTTTTCCCCTACCAGAAATCCATTTCATTTTCTTAGTCTGTAGGTGAATTATCCTATAGTCATGAAAAAAATCTTTACCTCGATCAATACACTCCTTAAGTTTAGAAGTAAATGCTTCCAGATCATCCGGGTGAATCAATTCCTTTAAGATAGAAATATCATAATGTCTTTTCTCGAAACCCATCATTGAGATCATCTCTTTGGATGGCATGAAGCCATGATTAACAGCATCGTAATCATAGTTTGCCATTTTCGAAATTCTTTGAGATTCCAAAAGTTTAAATTCACTTTCTTCCAATTTTCGTTGAGTCGCTTTTAAGCCCGTAACATCAATCATACCTGCTATTGAACGCTCAAAATTCCCCTCTTCATCATACTCAGCTACGGCTGATAGTAGAACATCTATAATCTCTCCGGACTTTCTTCGAAACTTGTAATCAACATTCTTTATTTCTCCATCTTTAAAGAATTTCTTCATATACCCCTTGGCTAATTTCTTAGAATCATCATCTAAAAAATCTATCGGAGATTTTCCAATTACTTCATTTCGTTCATATCCCATTTTCTCAAGCCAAAAATCACTTACACTTACAATCTCTAAATCTTTATTCATCGAATGCATCATGACAGGGGCTTTGCTATAAATGTTTCGATACTTTTTCAACGATTTTTCCAGAGCCATTTCGATCTCCTTCCTGGTGTTTATGTTTTGCCATGCTATGACCGCACCCATAGAAGAGTTTAATGGTGTGGCCCTAAGGCTATACCACCTTTGATCAGTGAGTTTCATTTCATGATAGAAAACTTTGGCCTTTTTAGAGAGAATAGCCATTAATCCATCACGGAGGTACTTTGAGTCTTCTAAGAGATTGATGAATTCAAAAATGGGCTTTCCTATTTTGATCTTTAGATTAGCTTCCTTTTCAACATAAAGTTTCAAGTTTCTATTTACACTTATAATCACCCCCTCCTCATTAACCACCAAGATTGCTTCACCAAGTGCATCAAGTATATTCTGTTTTAGAGCTTCTTGATGTTTTAGTTTTTCTTCCGCATTAATAAATTCAGATATGTCCTCTGAGACAAAAACCACGTTATCCAACTCACCCGAATTACTATATAGTGGATAGTATTTGATATTGAACCACTTCTTAGTTTGATTGGGAAGTGGCACTTCTGCTGAAACTTCTCCAGACAAACCAGAAAAAGCCTCTTCAATTCTCCTCTTGTACGATTCATCCGAAAATATATCTGTCTGGAAAATGTTGAATTTATTGATGTATTCCTTAAGGTCAATTTGCCAAATCTCTTCGCACTTAGCATTTGCAGCTACCAGTAAACCTTCATTGTCATAGATGGAAATTCCATATGGTGCTTCGGAAATCATTCGCTTA
Organism: Ekhidna sp.; assembly: GCA_965267215.1. Taxonomy (GTDB): domain Bacteria; phylum Bacteroidota; class Bacteroidia; order Cytophagales; family Cyclobacteriaceae; genus Ekhidna. Next base: position 4,480,541 of record OZ253940.1, on the reverse strand, counting down.
TAACGCTGCTGACTTTGTCTTAACAGAGCACGTGAATTTTTTCTTTCTGTGATATCCAACATCAACCCTCTATACTTGATACCTACTTCTGTCTTTACAACTTCCACCATGTCCCTTACCCAAACAAGTTTACCGGTCTTGTGTAAAAGCCTGTAGTCTAGTTGATAATTGTCCAAATGCGGAGCTTTATGTTTCTCATAAGCAATGACATGTTCTCTATCAGGTCCATAAATTTTAGATTGCCAGAATCCTTCTTCTAACCATTCTTCGATGGAAAATCCAAGGAGTTCGCTCGCCTTAGGACTAATGTATGTGAAGGTCTTTGTTCCTAAATCTGTTTCCCATACAACCCCATTGATATTTTCTACCATGGTTCTGTAACGGTCGCTTTCCTGTTTAAGAGATTCGCTCTCGCTAATCTGGTCAGAGATATCAACAAAATTCAAGATACCCCCTATCAGTTGATCATTATCATAGACAGGTGCAGCATTAATGGAAATACATCTTTCATCTCCATTCACACTTATAATTTGATTATACGAAGCGATCGTTTTTTCTTCTATTAGAACATTTTTGAGCACATAATCTTCTTCCAAAATGAGCTCATTTCCAATAAAATTCAAGTATGAAATACCATATAGTCCATTAGGATCAACTACACCCAAAAGTTCGTGAGCTGCTTTATTGGCAAATTCAACTACTCCATCAAGGTTTATTTGAAGTACACCAAAAGGCATACTTTCCAGCACGGAACGGTGAGATATGTTCTTAAGTGTATCCAAAACAATGAGTAGCAATCTAATTGCAAGAAACGATAAATAAAGATATGTGAATCACATTAAAGAGTTTATTATCAACTGATTAGAATCTTAGGCATTTTCACTAAATAAATTTCCACAAATTCACGAATCGTATTAGCGTTAGAATAATTTTCCTTTGTAATAGCTATAAGGATTATTACATATGGAAACATACTCACTTAAAATCGAGCCAACCAAAATCACTCCATCTTGTATTCTTGATTGGACAAGCAATACTCTTATATTCAAAGGGCGTTCTTCGCCTTGTTCTTCAATGGAATTTTATAGTCCAATTACCGAGAAAATTGTAAACGCCTTTAAGCAAGGAAGAAAATCTCTAACAGCTAATTTCAAATTTGAGTATTTCAATACAAGTTCCTCCAAATGCATTTATGATTTGTTGAAAAAATTATCCGTAGCGAAAAGAAACGGAGCTCAAGTAACGATAAACTGGTTTTACGAGGAAGACGATGAGGATATGAAAGAAACCGGAGAAGATTACGAAGAAGTTTTGGGGTTAAACTTTAATTATATCCCAGTTTAAGAATACAATGCGTTCAGCAGTGTGATTAGGTGATTGGGTGTCCAAAAGAGGACACCTTTTTTTAATGCATTTTATCTTATTTAGAATTAATCTAAATAGTTAGATTTGTGCGAAAAATAACAGAAATGAAATACCTAAGGCTTTTTTTACTCACACTCATTATCGCCTGTTCTGGAGGCAACCAAAAAGGAGAAAATAATTCAAACCAAGAAGAAGTACTAAATGTCTATTCTCATAGACACTACGATGCAGACAAACAGGCATTCGAAAAATTCACTAAACAAACAGGAATCAAAATCAACCTTGTGAAAGCAGGTGCGGATGAACTCATCACAAGATTAGAAACTGAAGGTGAAAATTCGCCAGCAGATGTGCTAATAACGGTAGATGCTGCAAAATTGAATAGAGCTAAATCAAAAGGCCTTCTTCAGTCTGTAGAGGCAAAGAATAATAACAAGCCGGGATTTGTGGATCCTGAAAATCACTGGTATGCAATCACATATAGAGCTAGGGTAGTAGCCTATGATAAAGAAGATGTGGACCCTTCCGAACTATCTACCTACGAGGATTTAGCCAGTGATAAATGGAAAGGCAGAATCTTGATTCGTTCATCAAGCAGCTCATACAACCAATCCTTACTTTCCTCTATTATCCACGAAAATGGCACGGAAGCAGCAAAAGAATGGGCAACTGGAATCGTGAATAATATGGCGAGAGAGCCAAAAGGAGGAGATCGTGATCAAATAAAGGCTATAGCATCTGGTATTGGTGATGTAGCTATTGTAAATACTTATTACGTTGGTTTGCTACTAAACTCCGAAAATCCAGAGGAAGTAAAAGCAGGTGAACGTGTTGGAATATTCTTTCCAAACCAAGACGGACGTGGTGGGCACATAAACATTAGTGGAATAGGTGTGACTAAGTATGCTCCAAACAAAGAAAATGCTATTAAATTCATTGAGTTTTTAACAAGTGTAGAAATTCAAGATTTCTACGCTAACATGTCTTACGAGTATCCTGTAAATGCGGATGTAGCGCCTGCTTCAACGGTTGCTAGCTGGGGAGACTTTAAAATTGATGATTTAGATTACGCTACTAATCCAGATTTATTGAATGAGGCGATAAGAGTTTTTGATGAAGCTGGCTGGAATTAAATTACCCAAACATCTTTATTGGCGACTCGCTTCGAATGTTGTTTTGGCAGCTATTCTGTTGCCATTACTTTTCATAGCGAGTCGTTCTTTTATGCTGGATACTTCGAATCTGAAGCATTTAGCAAATAATTTACTTCCTGTCTATCTTGCAAATACGACCATTTTAGTTTTAGGAACCTCTGTTCTTACACTTGTTATTGGAGTTTCAACTGCATGGTTCGTCACTGTATATGAGTTTCCTTTACGGAAACATTTCGAGTGGATACTTATCCTACCTTTATCTATTCCCACTTTTATAAATGCCATAGCATACGTAGGACTCACAGACTATGCAGGGCCTTTAAGAATTTTGTTGCGCTCGATAAAACTTGATTCATATTTCGATATCATGAATCATAGTGGGGCGATTTTCGTAATGAGTCTAGTTCTTTACCCGTATGTGTATATTACTTCAAGATCAGCTTTTCTTCTCCAATCAGCTTCCCTCATTGAAGTTTCGAGATCTCTTGGAAAATCTATGTCTCAAACCTTTCGTCGTGTAGTACTGCCACTGACCTGGCCTGCAATTTTTGCCGGACTCATTCTGGTGATAATGGAAGTGCTTAACGATTACGGTGTTGTCTCCTACTTTGGCATCCCTACTTTCACGGTAGGTATCTTCAGGTCATGGTTAGCGTTGGGAGATCTTTCAACTGCCATTTTTCTATCTATGATAATCCTGGTTTTTATTATCATCCTGCTGATCATAGAATATTGGGCAAGCAGAAAAAAAAGATTAAGTCATAACAAGTCAGATAAACATCTAAAGAGAATCAGTCCCAAAAATAAGTGGCTCCTATTCTCTCTTTGTATGCTACCAGTGACCTTTGGTTTTTTGATTCCGATAGGCCAACTTATCTGGTGGTTTTTTCTTGCTCTGTCGAAGGACGTGTGGGAACAATTAATTCGACTATCAGCCAATACTGCTGTATTGGGAGGCTTGTCGAGCATAATTATTGTTTGTCTAAGCATTCTATTAACCTATACTTTCCGATTGGTCAATAAGCGTGGAATTAAACAAGCGGTATCCAAACTTCCTTTTCTTGGTTATGCACTCCCTGGAGCAGTAATTGCAGTTGGAATTGTAGCTTTCACTTTGATGGTCAACCCCAACTTCATTTATTCAGGAATCACTGCATTAGTTTTTGGATACACAGTAAGATTCTTCGCGGTTGGTTATGGTTCTATTGAGTCTGGTCTGGAAAAAATTCCAAAACAAATAGATGATGCAGCTACTTCTTTAGGCAGTAACTCATTACGAAATCTAATTAGAATACATATCCCATTGCTTAAACCTATTTTAATCGGCTCTTTGATTATGGTATTTGTAGATGTGGCCAAGGAACTTCCTCTTACATTGATTCTTAGACCATTTAACTACGAGACGCTCGCGACCAACGCATTTCAATATGCGAAAGATGAGATGGCTCCAAGATCTGCTTCTTCAAGTCTGCTGATTATTTTTGCGAGCGCAATCCCTGTCTATTACTTAAACAGAATACTTCACAGGAGTGAATCTAAAAGCTGAAAATATTAGCAAAAAATTTAATGGTAATGTTGCCTTAAACGATGTTTCTCTAGAAGTCAAAAAGGGAGAAATTCTTTCATTGACCGGTGAAAGTGGCTGTGGTAAAAGTACCCTTCTTAGAGTCATCGGAGGTTTAGAAAGACCTGATAAAGGTAAAATTCTTCTAGATCAGGTAGATATCACTGACCAGCAACCTGAAGAAAGAAAATTTGGTTTTGTATTTCAAAATCTTTCTCTCTTCCCTCATCTGTCAGTTAAGGAAAACATATTCTATGCACTGAAAAGGAAGGATCATACTCCAAAAAAACTAAAAAACCTTATCAACATGACTGGGTTGACCGGACTAGCCGAGCGGTTTCCCCATGAATTATCTGGTGGTCAACAGCAACGAGTAGCCCTGGCCAGAGCATTGGCTATCAATCCCAAGTTGCTAATTCTTGATGAACCCTTTAGCAGTCTTGACGAACTACTAAAAGCAAAAATCAGGGAAGAGATATTTGATCTTTTGAGATCACTACAAATCACAACTATTCTTGTGAGCCATCAAGCTACAGACGCTTTTCTTATTGCTGACAAATTGGTTGTGATGAGAAATGGAGAAATAAAGCAGCAGGGTCGTCCATCAGATATATATCAGAATCCTATATCACCTTATGTCTCTGATTTCTTTGGAGCAAGCGTTATTCTAAATGGAAAAAGCCTTTCAGGTACTCTTGTTTCAACTCCCTTTGGTGAAATAGAGGTTGAGAACGATAAATCTGAACGTGATTTAAAAATCTTTATTAGACCTGAGAATGTAAGTATATCAACAGATCAGGATTTTAATCTTTCCGGAAGAGTAATCAAGAAAGAATTCAAAGGACCTCATGATGTCCTCAAAATAGGAAGTGAATCATCTTCTGAGTTTATAAGTCTGGAGACAGAAAGATGTCCTCACGAAGTGGGAGATTTAATTTACCTGAAAGTTCCAAAGCGAATAATTCAAATATTTGAATAACCTTTTGGTGTTCATTCCGTTATAAATATTGTTCATAATTGTACAATGGACCCTCACCACTTATTTGTAATAAATTGATTTTCAGATAATTACAAATCATGGCACACCGTTTGCACTTCTTGTTATGCAAATGGCGACCAACCGATCAAATATTAGCCTAAACCGAACATTACTCATCTTGCTGGGTATTATACTTGCATGCGTATTAATTCTTAATGCTCAGTCAGTATATTCAGCTGATTTGTTAGATGAGCCGACCAACAAAGCGAATCAGCTAATTGATGTTCCTGCACCCAAAACCTTACTTGACCAAATCGGATCAATTGGAATTAAAGATTTTATAAAAAAAATCTCATCTTTAAACTAAACAAGTATGGAAATGACAAAAAGATTATTCAGGTCAAATGATCGGATGTTGGGAGGCGTATGCGCAGGTATTGCAGAATACCTTGGTTGGGATCCAACAATGGTACGAATTGCCTACATCATTCTTTCAATTGTAAGTGTGGCTTTCCCCGGAATCCTAGTTTATATCCTTCTGTGGATAATAATTCCTCCCCGGTTTTAAGCTTTATTGTAAAAACTCATCCAGCGGTCTGGCAGCTCTCCTTTTAGGGCCAATTCATAGTCCGTATAGCTGCATGCTATCATCCTGTTTCTATTGAACAATCCTTCAGCCTCTGGGTTAGGGACTTCCATCCACCACCTCTCGGATAATTTACTTTTGTAAAATCGTACAGTCTCTGGTTCCCCCCCAAGGTGAACATCGTACATCAGATAATCGTTTGACTTGAAGTTCTTATCTCCCTTCCTATGATAATAGCCTTCTATAAAATACCAAATCATGGTGCTTAAAACGAAAGCCGTCTTTCTATCTTCAGAATCTTTAATTGAATCGTAATTATAAAATCCTATCGAACTCATCTTTTCATTTTGTCCAGCATACCAGCTAAGTTGACAAGCTTCCTCTCCTGTCAAGCCATATACTTTAGAATCACTTGCTGCAGGAGCATAAAAAGCCTGTAAAGCTGAGAGATCAAAGGACAACATATCTGCGTCTCTGACTATCGGTTCTATTTCTTTAATATTCTCTTTTACGACACCCAACCTGACCGCCTCGAATGATAGCTTTTCAAGTAGCTCAATAGACTTTTGATCCGTCAAGTAGCTCTGATAAGCTAAATGATAATAACTAAACAAGTAATTCGGACTGTGCTTGAAAATAGATGCTGTATGACTTTTTGAAGCTGGCTCACCGTCCTCGAAATCCATCTGATTGTCGATATCCAAAACAGAAATTAGTTTGTCTGAAGATTCATAGGCGTAGTATTGACCAAGATCTAAATCATGAGTACCTCCGAACAAAATTGGAATGATGCTTTTATCCATCAGATACCCACATACCTCTTTCAACCTCATGTAGGTGTCTTCGAGATTTGGCCCATTCCGAAAGTTTCCCAAATCGACCACTGCATAATCTCCAAAACCCTTTCTTAATCGGTATAGCTCCTTTCGAACCTCTTCTACCGATTTCTGATTTGCGTCATCATCCCCTCCTCGATACTCTGTCAATCCAATCAAAGCGATATCCATGCCTTCATGATCAGGCATCTTAAGCTTGTTTATATAGATAGAAGATTGAAAAGAATTTGGCGATTGATCTACATCTACTTCGGTGGGATCAAAAAAGAGCTTTAGGTCCATAAAGCTAAGATAGGTATAGAATGAAAATACCTATCTATTTTGAGCCTATCTAATCGTAAATCCAAATGTTTCCGTTTTATTTCCAACCTCTATCACCACCGTATAAGTACCTTCCGTCGGGTCGATCAGATCGAAGATATCAATTACTTCTGAAAACAATTTTACATCTAGTGAGTCATTGATCATCACTCTTACTCCATCCTGATTAGATTTTCTAATGAGTGTCGCTTTTACATCTGAAGTAAATACCGGCTGACCACTTTCAAAATCAATTGCTTTCTCAGAGTACACAATACTTGCATTTCTAAGAATGTCATCTTTCTCTGTTTTTTCTTTTTCAGGATCAGTAACGAACGCTAATAAAAAAATTAAAATGAGTTTAGGCATGTTTGATAATTTTTGGTTTAATTATTTATCAAACTTAGAATCTAGCCCTACCTAATACAGGAGTAAATCACTGAATCAGCATTTTACGCAAAATACTTAATCACAAAAAAAGCCCTACTTGACAAGCAGGGCTTTTTGTTTCATAGTTCTTGTATTACCCACCGAAATCATCGAATCGGATATTTTCATCCGGGATACCAAAGTCCTCCCCCATCTTCTGAACGGCTTGGTTCATCAACGGTGGACCACAGAAGTACAATTCAATTTCTTCAGGAGCATCATGCTTACTTAAGTAGTGATCAATTACTGCTTGATGCACAAATCCTAAGAATCCATCTCCTTCGTCATCAAGTGATTTTTTCTCTTTCCAATTGTCCTCTTCTAATGGCTCAGAAAGAACAACATAGAATTTAAAGTTCGGGAACTTCTTTTCTAACTGATAGAAATGATCAAGATAGAAAAGCTCTCTTTTTGAACGTCCACCATACCAGTAAGATACTTTTCTTCCCGTTTCTAAGGTCTTAAATAAATGATAAAGGTGCGATCTCATTGGAGCCATTCCAGCACCACCACCTACGTAAAGCATTTCTGCGTCTGAAGGATTAATGAAGAACTCTCCGTAAGGTCCTGAAATTGTCACTTTATCTCCCTCCTTCAGTCCAAAGATGTATGAAGAGGCAATACCCGGATTAACGTTCATCCATGTGTTCTTAGATCTATCCCAAGGTGGAGTTGCTATACGCACATTAAGCATGATTTCTTTACCTTCAGCAGGGTATGAAGCCATTGAATACGCTCTTTCAATGGTCTCATCATTTTTCATTTTAAGATCCCAAAGTCCGAACTTGTCCCATTCTTCCTGAAATCGATTAGGATCATCATGCTCTTCGGGATGTGCGGTAATATCAATGTCCTTAAAATCAACCTCACATTTGGGCACTTCTATTTGAATATACCCGCCAGCTTCATAGTCCATCTCTTCAGGTAATTCCACAACAAACTCTTTGATGAAAGAAGAAACGTTCCAATTTCTAACAACTGTAGCTTCCCATTTCTTGATTCCAAAGATCTCCTCAGGAATCTCAATCTTCATGTCATTTTTCACTTTCACCTGACATGCCAATCTCACATTTTCTTTTTGCTCAGTCCTACTCAAGTGGCCCACCTCCGTAGGAAGAACATCTCCACCTCCTTCCAGCACTTTACACTTACACATCGCACAAGTTCCTCCTCCTCCGCAAGCTGATGGGAGGAATACGCTCTTTGTAGAAAGTGTTGATAAAAGTGTTGATCCTGCCTGAGTAACCATCGGGTTTTCTGAATCACCATTCACGGTAATTTTCACTGGTCCAGACTGTACCAATTTTGATTGCGCCAACAATAGAATCAATACGAGTAGTAGTATTAATACTGTGAAAGCGATTATCGAAGTAATGACAATTGAAGACATATGTCTAAAATCTTTTTGTATTTAAAAAATCACGGCAAATATAGTTGATAATAGACACGATATTGACCGCTGAAACTAACCTTTTTTCTTAACTATTTTTCTAACTCTGTGTTACGTAAATTGTTAGCTCAGTCAAGCATATTTAACAGCATAGTCAAGCGAGATTTCAATTGTCGTCTATCAACAATGAAATCCAAAAACCCATGATCTAGCACAAATTCTGCACTTTGAAATCCTTTTGGCAAGTCTTTACCAATGGTTTCACGAATTACTCTAGGTCCAGCAAATCCAATAAGAGCTCCTGGCTCGGCAATATTGAAATCTCCAAGCATCGCATAAGAAGCAGTTACTCCGCCTGTCGTTGGATCTGTCAATAGAGAAATGTAAGGAATTCCCGCCTCAGAAAGAAGGGCAAGCTTAGCTGAAGTCTTTGCCATTTGCATCAAGGAAAACCCGGCTTCCATCATTCTGGCTCCCCCAGACTTAGAGATCATCAAAAAAGGAATCTTCTTTTTAAGAGAGTAATCAATTGCCCTGGCAATTTTTTCTCCTACCACGGACCCCATAGATCCTCCAATGAATGAAAAATCCATACATGCCACTACCAAGTCGATCCCATTCATCTTACCTACTGCACTTCTCACAGCGTCCTTCAGCTCAGTCTTCTTCTGAGTTGCCTTGATACGGTCCGGATATTTTTTTGTGTCCTCGAATTTTAGAGGGTCACCTGAAGTAAGATTTTCATCTAACTCAGTGAACTTGTTATTATCAAATAAGATTTCGAAGTATTCTTTGGAACCAATACGCACATGATAGTCATCGTCAGGACATACATAAGAGTTATTCTTTAACTCTCTCATATGAATGATGCTTCCGCTCGGGGTTTTATACCATAACCCGTCAGGTACTTCTTTCTTATCTTCTGTTTTGGTGAGTATTCCTTTGCTCTGTCGCTTAAACCACGCCATACATTGATATTAAAAAGGATAGCAAAACTACGAACGATTCTTTACACTGAAGCATGTTTACTTCACTTCTTCGTAATCCACATATTCACCATCATCATATTCGGATGATTTTTTGGATTTGCCCTTAGGCATAGAGTCAATATTAACGTTGCTATTGGGCGCTTTTCTTCTATAATGACCAGTTCTATTTCCATAGTTTTGATCCTTCACGAAACCACGAAAAAGACCTGAGAATAGAAAAGAGGTAACCCGATAGAAAACGTACCCAATAAGGATCAGTATGATTAATATCTTTAACATGCTTATATAAACCTATCGACTCAGGTACAAGTTTCGTTCTGCATAAATTTCCATAAAATAGTCATCCATCAAATCATCTATGAAATAGATCGCTTCACCAGTAGACTTCATTTCAGGGCCAAGCTCCTTGTTTACATTCGGGAATTTATGGAATGAGAATACCGGCTCTTTTATTGCATACCCCTTCTTCACAGGTTTGAAATCGAAATCCGTCACCTTGTTTTCGCCTAGCATCACTTTAGTCGCATAGTTGACATAAGGTTCTTGATACGCTTTACAAATGAATGGCACTGTTCTGGATGCTCTTGGATTTGCCTCGATGATGTAAACCTTATCATCCTTTATAGCAAACTGGATATTAATCAAGCCAACTGTCTTCAGAGCTATGGCGATTTTCTTGGTGTAATCTTCAATTTGTCTGATTACAAAGTCTCCTAAATTGTAAGGAGGCAGCACTGCATATGAATCTCCAGAGTGAATTCCTGCAGGCTCAATATGCTGCATAATTCCAATGATGTATACATTCTCGCCATCACAAATAGCATCAGCTTCTGCCTCAATCGCACCTTCAAGGAAGTGGTCTAAAAGAATTTCACCGTCAGGCTTATCTTTCAAAATATCTACTACATGTTGCTCAAGCTCAGTTTCATTGATTACGATCTTCATGCTTTGTCCACCCAGAACATAGCTAGGACGAACAAGAAGTGGAAATCCTAATTCTTTCGATAGCTCTACTGCATCTTCGGCATTTTCTATAGTCCCATAAAGTGGATAAGGGATTTCTTGCTCTTTCAATAAATCTGAAAATCTTCCTCTGGCCTCCGCTAGATCGAGTGCTTCAAAACTTGTACCTATGATTTTGATTCCATATCGCTCCAGTTTCTCCGCGAGTTTCAATGCAGTCTGTCCGCCGAGCTGAACAATTACACCCTCCGGCTTTTCATGAAGGATGATATCATAGATATGCTCCCAGAAAACAGGTTCGAAGTATAGTTTATCAGCCACATCAAAATCTGTAGATACCGTCTCTGGATTACAGTTGATCATGATCGTTTCATAGCCACATTCCTTGGCCGCCAACACTCCGTGTACACATGAATAATCAAACTCGATTCCCTGACCGATTCTGTTTGGCCCTGATCCTAATACGATGATTTTCTTCTTATCCGAAACGTGAGATTCGTTCTCTTCCTCAAAAGTGGAATAATAATATGGTGTTTGAGCCTCAAACTCTGCAGCACATGTATCTACCAGCTTGTAAACTCGCTTAATGCCTTCATCATTTCTCTTCTTATAAATTTCACTTTCGAGGCATCCTAACAAGTGAGCTATCTGTCTATCGGCATATCCCTTTTGCTTGGCTTCCATGAGCAAACTCTTCGGGATATCTTCTACCTTGTATTTCTCAATCTCCTTTTCAAGTGTAATTAACTCCTCGATTTGATTTAGAAACCATGGATCGATCTTGGAAAGTTTATGGATCGTCTTGAACGGAATCCCTAATTTGAATGCATCATATATGTGGAACAGTCTATTCCAACTTGGATGCTCTAAACTTTTCAAAATAGCCTCCTGATCCTTTAACTCTCTTCCATCGGCACCTAGCCCATTTCGTTTTATCTCCAATGACTGACACGCCTTTTGGAGGGCTTCCTGAAAGTTTCTTCCAATACCCATGGCCTCACCTACCGACTTCATCTGAAGTCCAAGCCTTCTATCAGAGCCTTTAAACTTGTCAAAGTTCCATCTTGGCACCTTCACAATAGTGTAGTCAATTGCAGGCTCGAAGAAAGCAGAGGTGTTTTTCGTAATCTGGTTCTTCAATTCATCCAGATTGTATCCAATGGCTAGTTTAGCTGCGATCTTCGCAATCGGATATCCGGTAGCCTTTGATGCCAGAGCTGATGATCGAGATACACGCGGGTTAATCTCAATTCCAATAATATCTTCTGTATCTGGATTTACAGAGAATTGAACATTACATCCTCCGGCGAAGTGACCTATTCCATTCATCATTTTCTTAGCCATATCTCGCATACGCTGATAGACTGTATCAGAAAGGGTCATTGCAGGAGCTACCGTAATAGAATCTCCAGTATGAACGCCCATCGGATCAAAGTTCTCTATCGAGCAGATGATGATGATATTTCCAAGGTTGTCTCTCAAGAGCTCTAACTCATATTCTTTCCAACCCAGAATACTTTGCTCTACCAGCACTTCATGAATTGGAGAAGCCTGTAATCCTGCATTCAACGCTGTATCAAATTCTTCCGGAGAGTTGACAAATCCACCACCATAACCACCTAATGTATAGGATGGACGAATCACTAATGGAAAGCCTATTTCCTGTGCAATCTCTTTTCCTTTCAAGAAGGATGTAGCTGTTTCTCCTTTGCAGACCCCCACACCTAGTTCGATCATTTTGTGTCGAAACTTCTCTCTATTCTCGGTGGTTTCTATCGCGTCGATATTCACACCAATCATATTGACATTATACTTCTCCCAGATACCCGCTTTGTCACATTCAATCGCCAGATTAAGTGCGGTTTGTCCTCCCATGGTAGGAAGCACCGTATCTATCTGCGGGTGTTTTTCCAAAATCTCCCTAATTGATTGCTTCGTTAAAGGTTTCAGATAAATATTATCTGCTGTAACCGGATCGGTCATGATAGTGGCAGGATTTGAATTGATAAGTGTCACTTCAATTCCTTCTTCCCTCAATGATCGAGACGCTTGAGAACCTGAGTAATCAAATTCGCAGGCCTGACCAATAATGATGGGACCGCTTCCGATAATTAGTACTGATTTAATGTCTGGGTTTTTAGGCATGAGATGAGTGTTTCCTGTTTTACTGAGGTTAAAACAAATTCCGGCAAAACTAAATCATAAAGGGTGGGCGGCAAAGGGAATTATTCGATTTGGCGCATAGTTAATTAGTGAATTAGTTTATTTGTGTCATAAACACAACATTGAACCAAAATCTGAATGAAAGAAGCTTATATAATTGACGGAATCAGAACACCTATTGGAAGTTTTGGAGGTACGCTTTCTCCTGTAAGGACAGATGATCTTGCAGCATTGGTCATAAGGGAATTAATGAACAGAAATTCCAACTTAGACCCAGCTGCTATTGATGAGGTGATCATGGGGTGTGCCAATCAAGCCGGAGAGGATAATCGAAATGTAGCAAGAATGGCGCTACTATTGGGAGGGCTTCCCTTTTCAGTTCCCGGTGAAACCGTCAATAGGCTCTGTGCTTCTGGCATGTCTTCCATCATTCATGCCAATCGCGCGATTAAAACGGGAGACGGTGATTTATTTATTTCCGGAGGGGTAGAACATATGACCAGAGGCCCGTGGGTAATTTCAAAGTCTGCAAAACCTTTTGGAACAGATGCCAAAATGTACGACTCAAGCTTTGGTTGGAGGTTTATCAATCCAAAAATGGAAGAACTTTATGGAACAGATGGAATGGGGAATACAGCAGAGAATCTTGTTGAAATTCATAAAATAAGCAGAGAAGATCAGGATGCGTTCGCATACAGATCTCAGATGAAAGCCACAGAAGCTCAAAAAAGTGGAAGGCTAGGAGAAGAAATTGTAGCTGTAGAAATTCCGCAGCGAAAAGCCGATCCAATAATCTTCAATAAGGATGAATTCGTGAAATCAAATTCCACATTGGAAGTCTTAGGTAAACTCAGAGCTGCTTTCAAAAAAGACGGATCGGTAACAGCTGGAAATTCCTCAGGCTTGAATGATGGGGCAGCAGCAGTACTTGTTGCTTCCGAGGATGGAGTCAAGAATCATAATCTGAAACCTCTGGCTCGAATTGTTTCATCTGCGGTGGTTGGTGTAGAGCCGAGGATAATGGGAATTGGCCCAGTTGATGCTTCTAAGAAGGCATTACAAAAAGCTGGTCTTACATTGGATCAAATAGATATCATTGAGTTGAATGAAGCATTTGCAGCACAATCTCTTGCTTGTACCCGAACTTTGGGACTAGAGGATGATGACCCAAGAATCAATCCTAATGGAGGAGCGATTGCCATTGGTCACCCACTTGGCATGACTGGTGCGCGAATTACATACTCTGCTGCCTTAGAGCTCCAAAAAACAGACAAGAAGTATGCACTTTGCACCATGTGTATTGGAGTAGGTCAGGGATATGCTGTGGTACTTGAAAATAGTAATTGAGTGATTGATGATTGAGTTAATAGGGTGCAAAGGGAATTTAACACACCTCTTAGTCTCACTATATAATTCAATTACTTTGTTTAAAAACCTAGAAACAAACATGGCTTATAAACTTGAGGATCTTGAGGCATGGAAAAAAGGCAGAAGTTTTAGAAAAGAAATTTCACTACTTTGTAAAAAGCTACCAAAAGAAGAAAAATTTAGATTGATTGATCAACTAATTCGTGCCTCTAGATCAATAACAGCAAATATTGCCGAGGGACATGGTAGGTATCATTATCAAGAAAATATTCAATTCTGTAGACAAGCCAGAGGATCACTTTTAGAGTGTAAAGATCACCTTTACTGTGCCTTAGATGAGGGGTTTATCGATTAAGAAGCTTTAATACTCCTATTTAGTAGATTTGATGAACTATTGAAAATCATCAATGGATATATTCTTTTTTTGAAAAAGAGTAAATCTGGGTGATTGAGTTATAAGTAATTACCTAGTCGAGTTGAACCAGTAACTTAATTACTAATCACTTATTAACTAATTCAAAAAATGATTTACGAATTTCAAGGGCTCAGACCTGTAATCCATCCATCTGCTTTCATTCATCCGCTGGCAGCTGTGACTGGCGATGTGATTATTGGTAAAGATGTTTATGTTGGGCCTGGAGCAGCCATTCGTGGTGACTGGGGCAGGATTGTAATTGAAGATGGATGTAACGTTCAGGAAAATTGCACTATTCATATGTTTCCTGGAATTACCATTACCCTAAAAGAAGGTGCACATATTGGCCATGGAGCCATCGTACACGGAGCAAACATTGGGAGAAATGTACTGGTAGGGATGAATGCCGTGATAATGGACAATTCAGAAATTGGAGATGAAAGCATTGTTGGAGCTTTAGCCTTTATTAAGGCTGATTCAACATTTGATGTGAGAAGCCTGATCGTTGGTAATCCGGCAAAAAAAATAAAGGAAGTAAGCGATGAAATGATTCGCTGGAAAACGCAAGGTACGAAGCTGTATCAGCAACTACCAAAAGAATGTTTTGAAACATTAAAAGAATGTGAACCTTTGCAAGAAGAAGAACCAAACCGACCTATTGCTTCGGCAGCATATAAAACCTGGAACGAAACGAAGAAATAAACCAATGGCAATACCTAAAGTAAAACATTATATAGCTGGCAAATGGATGGAAGGATCAGGAGATGGAGAAGTCCTACATCACGCCATCACAGGAGATCCTGTTGCCACTCATACCATTGAAGGGATTGATTTTAAGGATGCTTATGATCATGCAAGAAATGTTGGAAATCCTACCCTAAGGAAGATGACTTTTCAAGAGCGTGGATTAATGTTGAAAGCACTTGCTTTTTATCTATTAGAAAAGAAGGAGCAGTTCTATGAGGTCAGCAAAGCAACAGGAGCAACCAGAATCGACAGCTGGATAGATATTGAAGGTGGAATCGGCAATGTATTTTCCAATGCGTCACTTCGACGACAGTTCCCTGACCTACCTTATCATGTAGATGGAGAAACTGTTCCATTGTCAAAAGGAGGAACTTTTGTGGGTCATCATATCATGGTTCCTAAAGAGGGAGTGGCTGTTCATATTAACGCATTCAACTTCCCTATTTGGGGCATGCTTGAAAAAGCGGCTGTAAACTGGTTGGCAGGAATGCCATGTATCATCAAGCCAGCAGAGCAAACCTGTTATTTAACTGAGGCAATGGTCAAGGAAATCGTTGATTCCGGAATATTACCAGAGGGTTCCTTACAACTTGTCTCAGGATATGGTAATGGCATATTGGATCATGTAGATATGAATGATGTGGTGACATTTACCGGATCATTTGAAACAGGGAAAAAACTTAAGGCACTCCCTCAAATCATTGAGAATTCGGTACCCTTCAATCTTGAGGCAGACTCACTCAATTGTGCTGTTCTTGGGGAAGATTCTGTTCCGGGAACTCCAGAGTTCGACCTGTTCATCAAAGAAGTACGAAAAGAAGTGACAGTAAAATGTGGTCAGAAATGTACTGCAATCAGAAGGATTATCGTTCCTGAGAATTTGGTTGAAGATGTTCAGATTGCGCTTGGAAAAGCCTTTGATAAAACAGCCATTGGTGACCCAGATGTAGAGGGCGTACGAATGGGAGCATTAGCTGGAAAAGAACAGCTGGAAGAAGTGACGAAGAGAGTAGCAGAGCTCGCCAAGTCAAATGATCTTGTGTATGGATCACTTGACAATAAAGGTGAGGCCATGGGTGCGGATTGGGAAAAAGGTGCATTCATCACCCCCAAGCTTTTTGTTAATCAAAACCCACTTAAGTCTGATGATGTTCATAATATTGAAGCATTTGGGCCTATAAGTACTATTCTACCTTACAAAAACATTGATGAGGCGGTAGAAATTTCTAAGAGAGGTAAGGGCTCATTGGTTTCTTCCATAACGACAGCTGATGATAAACTAGCAAGAGAATTTACCGTTGGTGCTGCTACGCATCACGGTCGAATCCTAATCCTCAATGAAGCATGTGCGAAAGAATCTACCGGTCACGGTTCACCTATGCCTATGCTTGTACATGGAGGGCCTGGAAGAGCCGGAGGTGGAGAGGAAATGGGCGGAAAGCGAGGTGTTCATCACTACATGCAACGAACAGCCATTCAAGGTTCACCAACTACATTGACGGAGATTACCCAACAATATCAGTATGGCGGTGAATATAAAGACACGGAGAAGCATCCTTTCTCCAAGCACTTTGAAGAATTAGAAATTGGGGACACAGTAATTACAGCAAAACGAACCGTAACCGAAGGAGACATTGTCAACTTCGCTAACCTGAGCTGGGACCACTTTTACGCTCACACGGACGAAACATCTCTAGAGGGCACTACTTTCGAAAAAAGAGTAGCTCACGGATATTTTATTCTTTCAGCTGCTGCCGGTCTCTTTGTTCAAGCCAAAAAGGGTCCTGTGCTGCTAAACTATGGATTGGAAGAATGTCGATTTACCAAACCTGTATATGCGGGAATGACGATTGGTGTTAGGTGTACAGTAAAGGAAAAAGTTGATCAAGAGAAGAAAGACGATATCGCGAAGGGGATCGTAAAATTCCTGGTGGATGTTTATGACGACACAGGGGAAACGGTAGCAATTGCTACTATTTTAACCATGATCAGGAAGAAGGATCAGAGTTAGCATTAGAGGTTTCGAAAAAATAGCTATCGTTGCAGATTATTCTATTGACATGCGACTAGTAATTCTATTTTTTCTTTCACTCATTCTTTCAAGAAGCTATTCTCAAGAAATATGCGATAATGGTCTTGATGACAATGGAGATGGATTAATCGATTGCTATGATCCGGATTGCTCCTTTGACGAGTCTTGTAAAGATTCATTCTTTGGACAAAAGGCTATTTGTGTCGCTGATATAAATATCGCCTCATTCGAAATTGATGAGCAATGGAGCTCAGAGGTCGAATCTTCAAGCTCCAACGCTGCACCTGTCATTGGGGATCTTAACGGAGATGGAGTTCCTGAGGTAATCACTACCAATCATTTCATCCAAAAGATGTTTGTTTTGGATGGAGGAAATGGAAATATCCTGAGCTCGATTGAATTGGATTTTTCTCCTTCGAACACCCCACTTATAGCAGATATTGATGGGAATGGACTCATAGAGATATTTGTAACAGAAAGGTTAGGAAACGAATACGCACTCTTTACCTATTCACTTTCGGATGAAATACAACTTGTTTGGAGTGGTCAAGCATCGATTAATCAACCTGTAGGAATTGCTGGGATAGCAGATTTTGATGAGGATGGTACTTCAGAAATCTACTACAGAAATGAAATAATAAATGCAGAAGATGGAACGGTAATGATAACTGGTTCAGGATCTTGGGTAGAAGATTGGGTAAATATTCCTTTGGCAATTGATATCCTTCCGGATAGTTATTGTACTGATTGCGATGGCCTGGAACTCATCACCGGCAATGAAATATGGTCGCTTGATGTGTTATCAGGCAGTGCCTCCATCATATTGGATTTAGATGATGTGATCGCTAATGATATTGACCCACTTCTTGCCTATTATCCTAAATACAATTCAAGTAACTCTACACAAAGATCCTCTGTTTCTTCCGCAGACTACAATCTTGATGGAAATCTTGACTTAATATTAACTGGAGCGCTAGGTACGGGCGCTGAAGGTGGGGAGGGAGCAAGTACGGTCTTTATGTGGGATGTCAGTAATGCGAGCGTTATCACATTTCAGGATATTTCCAACAATCCTCAAAATGGAGCTGGACGTGTATCCATAGGTGACATTGATACTGACGGACAGCAAAATGCTGTTTTTACCATGGGGAATAAGGTATACGCATTAGATGAAAACTTTGGTATTCTGTGGACTCACCAAATTATAGGAGCTTATTCCAGCATCACATTATTCGATTTATCAGGAGACTCATATTTAGAGGTCATAGTCAAAGACGAGGAAGAGATACTCATTTTGGATGGTCAAGCTGACCTTGATCAAACAACAGGTGTAAAGCAATTGCTCACCTGTAGGTCTTTCCAGGAAGAGGCTTATGTTGCTGTCGCAGATATTGATGGGGATGGTTCTACCGAACTTTGTACAAGTTGTTTTATAGAAGACGATTTAGCATATCTTTTCTTCAATTCGCAGTTTTCACATATCCGTACTTATGAATCAGGAGAAAGAGGGTGGATCCCTTCCAGATCTGTGTGGAACCAGTTCAACTACTTCAATGTAAATATCAACGATGACCTTACTGTTCCACTAGAAGTTCAAGATCATTCTGTGGTTTTTTCCCCAAGTGGAATATGTGAGTATATGGATGGCTCAATTATTCCATATGCAACAAGATCACTCAATAATTTTGGTGTTCAATCAACTTACTTAAATGACGAAGGGTGTGTAGAAAACGCATCCATAGATTTAGATTTCATCGGGATTATATCATCAACTGGAATCCAGTGTGGATCAGATATTGCTGAAATCAATTTCGAAATAACTAATATCGGTGATAGATCAATTACCGGCGAAATTCCAATCTCACTATATATGGGTGATCCCCGAACTTCCGAATCGGTCTTGGTCGGAGAGATAATCACTGATAGAACTAAATTTGAGGTTGGTCAGGTATATGGCTATTCCACTCTCTTGACTGATTTGATAGAGGAAGGAGAACTGTTTATTGTACTAAATAGCTACGGAGATACTCCGCCGATCACCACTCCAATCGAATCCGAGTTTTTAGAATGCGCTACCGATAACAATATTCAATCTAGGATATTGGAGTTTGGGCCTGAGATTAATAATATTCAAGCTTCAATATGTCAAGGCGAATCTTTTCAGCTAGGCTCTTCTTTGTATACAACTTCAGGTGAGTACTCAGAGACATTTATAAGACCATCTGAATGTGACAGTGTGGTTAATCTGACTCTGTCTGTAAATCCAACTTTTACAAACGATATTACCGAATCGATCTGTGCTGGGGAAAGCTTCGATTTTGGAGGACAAATGCTAACAGAGGCAGATACTTATAATGAAGTCTTTGAATCAGTGAATGGTTGTGACAGCCTTGTCAACTTAACTTTAATTGTAAATCCTGAATTTTCCGTAGACATTTCAGAAACAATATGTGAAGGAGATATCTATGACTTTGGATCAAATCAGCTGTCTGAATCTGGTGAATATACAAATACTTTTATCTCCAAGAATAACTGCGATAGTGTCGTAAATTTAAACTTGATCGTAAATCCTACTTATTCCTTGGATATTTCTGAATTAATATGTGATGGAGATGTCTACAGTTTTGGCTCAAATCAATTATCTGAACCCGGTGAGTATACAGAGATTTTCGAATCTAAGAATAATTGCGATAGCATCGTAAATCTTTCTCTATCCGTTATCACAATAGCTTCCCTAATCAATCAAGCAAATGGGATTCTTTCAGTTAGTGAATCAGAAAATACTTCTTATCAATGGGTTAATTGTGAGAACAATCAGAACATTCAAGGGGAAACAAGGAACACCTACAGTCCTAATGAGTCTGGATCGTATGCGGTAAAAATTTCGGATGGTAATTGTGAAGTGATTTCGGATTGCGTCGAAATAACAGTTCTATCAATAAACAAATCTTTAATTAACAAAATATACCCAAATCCAGTTACGGATTATCTAAATATAGAGCTAAAGAAAAAAACTCATGGTTCTATTCAAATATCAAATCTTGCTGGTAAAAGAGTTAAACAAATACCTCTTACTGGAGATCTTAACGTCAGAATTGAAGTTTACGACCTGATTCCCGGGATTTACACGCTTGAGTTTTCCAATGGAGTAAGTGTGATCAGGGAGGTAATTCTAAAACGTTAGTTGACTTACTACATAAATATTGGTCTTCTGAAATGTCTATTTACATGTTTCTAATTGATTCTAATTACAGAACTACGAAACATCGATCAATCCCTTCTTCATCGCATACAAGACCAAACCTGCTACATTTCTGGAATATGTTTTTTGTAGCAGGTTGTTTCTATGGCCGTTCACCGTTTTTGCGCTGATAAAAAGCTCTTCGGCTATCTCATCAGTAGTCTTTTGTTGGCAAACCAGTCTCAAAACATCAATCTCTCTTTTTGTTAAAGGCTCATCTGGATCCTTCTTGAGTTTTGGCTTATGCTTTTGGTTCATTCGCTTCTGAATAGCTAACAATGTCCTTTGGTTGATGTAAGATCCTTTATTATGAACGGCCTTAATAGCTTCAGCGACCTCCCCTGGGTCAGAGTCTTTGACCAAGTATCCATGCGCGCCTCTTTCAATAAGTTCAGCAATGAATGCATCATCATCATGTACAGATAAGATCAGAATTTTTGTATTAGGAAAATCTTCTACCAGAGCATCGGTAACAGCTATTCCATCAAAGTCTTCATCTCCATTTTTGGGTAAGGATAAGTCCACAAGCATAACATCAGGAATGACAGAGGAATCTTCCAGCTTATCTATCACAGAAAATCCATCTTCAGATTCAAAGGTCACCTCAAACTCATCGTATGATGAGAGAATAGCTTTCATCCCTTCCCTAAAAAGGAATTGGTCTTCTACTAGTCCTATATTGATTTTTTCCATTTCTTTCAATTAAACTGGTAAAACGAGCTTTGCATGAAATCCCTCACCTCTCATAAATTCCATGTTTCCACCTACTGACTTAATCCTTGCTTCCATACTTTTTAGTCCCAGCCCATGAACCATTTTTTCGGGAAGTCCGACTCCATCATCCTTATACCCAACGAATACATTCTCTCCATTTTCTTCATATTTAATCTCAACTTTTTTAGCCCTTGAGTGCTTCAATGTATTTTGAATAAGCTCCATAAAAATTCGATATAGCGCTAGTTCTTTCTCCCATGAAAGTTTGCTGGAGGCATTGACAAGCTGCAGGTCAATATCCAATCGTTTGGAATCATTGATTTGATCAACCATGCCTTCAAGTGCTCGGATCAATCCAAAAGTTTCTAGCTGATTAGGCATCAAATCGTGGCTTATTTGGCGCACGGAAGAAATGGAAGAGTCGATAATCTCACGAACTTTCCCTAATGATAACCCTTTTGTTTCTACTTCAGGATACATCTGCTCCAAACGAGCCAAATGCATTTTTGCTATAGATAATGTTGCTCCTAGTTGATCATGAAGATCCTTTGCTATTCGTTTTCTTTCAGATTCCTGAATTTCAATGTTGGATTGTAGGAGCTCTTTTTGGTGCTTGTTTTGAAGCTCCTCCTGTTCCAGTTTTTGCCTAAATAGGTTTTTTTGAAATTGCTGATTTAGTAAAAAAACTCCCACGGCTATTACAAATACTACCCCAAGAAGAGGTAGAAGTAGAGTTAAGAAATTGATTTCTTGGGCTGCTTCCATAGTCCAATGAAGAAAAATACATACATAGCAATTAGAAAGATTGTATGTATGGTCCAAGTGTACTGATTAATCGCTACCGGATAATTTTCTATGAAGAAATCACTAACATAAAATACCATTAGACTCGATGTATAGTATATAAATAGTCCTGAATTTATCCAGTTTAAAGATCTGACAAGAGTCATATCCGTTTCTCTTTTTACTATATCATTCAGGAAAAGCATATATGTAGAAATGGATAGAATAATGATCAAAATTGATTGAACGGTCAATGCATTTGAATTAAAACTATCTACACTTTCAAAAAAAATCGAGTTTATGATAGTAAAAACTGTGAATAAAGCTCCAGCTGTCCATATCAGTTTCTTGCTTATAAACCTTTCCAAGATCCGAGCATAAAACCATGACTGCAGGATATACCCAATTAACACGTAGAGATGTAAAAGCGGTAAGTTGTTCAATCTCAAAAGCCATAAAGTTTTGGAGGAAACTTCGATGATTAAAGAGAGGAAAAGGAAATAACTAAAAACCTTGAGTGCTGGACTCAAATGTTTGAATTTGAAAATAGCATAGATACCGGTCACTATAACCGGTATCGAAGCTACTTTAAGTACTATTTCAGCTAAGACTTCCAAAGGTTAAATCTTATAGTCCACCCTCCGGACAAGTTTTCGGACATGGTGCACTAAAGTCCATTAAATAAGGACCATCGCCATCAGCTAACTCTCCATCGCCTTTATACGGACCACTCAGAATAACATCTTTACCCGCTTTACCTTTACTTAGCTTGGCACCTTCAACTGGTGTTAGATAAATTTTGAATTGTTGTGAAGCGCTATCGAGACCCATATAAATTCTTACATGTCTGTAATCCGCCTTACTCAAATACTTTGTAGGCAGTCCAATTGCTTCCGCTAAATCAACTGATCTTATAGTGAATGCTTTGATAGGATCAAAACCAAATTCTTTTTTGGCCAGCGTATCGTAAAACTCGATATTCTTTTTAGCCTCGGCCAATGACACAGCATACATGGATGGTTGAGTATCAATGATTTCAAAGCTTTCTAAGTCATCAGCTTCATCTGAAGCTGGAGGTTGACATGCAATAATTGCAATGAAGGGAATTACTCTTAGTAGGTTTTTCATAGTTACGTTTTTTTAGTATGACAATTCTAATCATTCTTAAATCCTTTTATAGATGTCTCGTATGAAATTCAAGTATTTCTACCTGCATCAAAAACTAAAAACAGGTATTTCTACCTGTTTTTAGTAATGGTCAATTTTCCTCTTACAAACCGACATTGGCCGTTCCAACTTTACATCGTTGATATTCGATTTTACATTCGATATTAATAATGATTAAAAACTAACCACTAATTACAATGTCAGGAATAAAAGTCAATTTCGCCGTATATGGAGCTTTAAAGGGGGGGAATGAAAACAATGGCCTTGCCATGGATGTCAAATCCACTTTGCAAAGACTAATAGATCAAAACAATGGTGTGGTCACCATTACGAGCACTTACATGGGGGGTGACCCCTGTTTAGGGAATACCAAAAGTTTTGGTGCCCAGATTCAAAGAGCAGGTAGTACGTACTACTTCGCCTGCCAGGAAGGACAGACGATCGATTTTATACAAGGTGGCACCACAGTTTAACAGAATCAATCAGAATAAAGATACAAAGGAGTTCTAAAAGTGATAGTGATAGAAACAAGTAATACTTTAAATAATTCGTTTAAGATCTCCTTACCATCAATCTGAACATTAAAAATCTCTCAGTGAAACTGAGGGTATGCTGGTTGGTTTTAATGAGCTCTCCTGAATGCAGGGGGGCTTTTTTATGCCCTAAATTTTAAGACCAGTAACTTTTACGTAAAACAGGTATTTATAACCATTTATTAAAATGAATAATTGTTCTCTAGTAACGTTTTATGACGTATTTCATTTTTGACTTATGAACGTTCAGACTAGTGAAGATCAGAAATCACTAAAAAAAACGAGGCGCAATTCCGAAAAGCCTTACGAGTAGGAAGCTAAAGTCAAACAATAATGTGTAAATTCAAGTTGATAAATGTGACAATGAAATTGTTGGAATTCTAAGTACTCACCTTGATAGTTTTGTTTTATTCAATATCAAGAGTGGGTATAATAACCCCGTAGATGTTACTGTAACACTTGCTGAAGGTGAGTTTGCAGGTACACAAACATTCGATGGACTAAATGGAGCATTAAATAAAGATGTAACTATCAAAGTACCGAAAGTGCCAGCCAATCAACAGTATAGACTTGCATTAGTAGGAGTAGATTGGGGAGGAGCAGAAAACTTTCACGGAAACGTTGATGGAGTAGCATTTGAATCATCTGGTCATCCCAATACTGTACAACAACTCGCATATCAGGATGTCGCTATTTAAGGCAATCTTCTAACGAATTAAAGCCCACTAAGACAGTGGGCTTTTTTATTTGAAGGATTTCTATTTTTGCCCCATGAACTACGTTAACCTGAACATTGAAAACGGTATCGGTACCGTTGAGTTTTTTACCGAACAGAGTAATTCGCTACCCGGAGATATTCTCAAAAAATTAGCTGAAACCATTGCCGAGGCTGGAAATAATCCTAAAATCAAAGTGATTATCCTTAAGAGTGGTGGAGATCGTACCTTCTGCGCCGGTGCTAGTTTTGATGAACTAATTGCGGTTGATAGTCCGGAAAGAGGGCATGAATTTTTCATGGGTTTTGCGAACGTTATTAATGCGATGAGAAAAGCACCTAAATTCATCATAGGTAGGCTACAAGGGAAAGCCGTTGGGGGAGGAATAGGACTCGCATCAGCTACCGATTATTGCTTTGCTACCAAGTTCTCATCCATTAAGTTGAGTGAGCTGGCTTTGGGAATCGGACCATTTATTGTTTCGGCTCCCATAGAAAGAAAGATGGGACTTTCTGCCATGTCCCAAATGGGGATCAATGCGGGAGCGTTCTACGACCCGGAATGGTGCCGAGAGAAAGGGCTATTCAATGAGGTTTTTGAAAGCACAGTCGAAATGGATAAGGCTGTACAAACATTTGCCAAGAAATTGGCCGACTACAACCCGGAGGCCATGGCAGAAATGAAGAACGTTTTCTGGCAAGGCACTGATCATTGGGATGAGCTACTATCCGAGAGAGCAAAAACGAGCGGTAAGCTAGTTCTATCAGATTTCACTAGAAATTTTATACAGAAATTTAAGAATAAGGCCTCATAGAGGCCTATTTTTTTTGAATACGGGTATAATCTGAATTCATTAGTTTTATCAAAAAATCGATTAAGGTTTTCATCAAAATCAGGAAGAGGTAAGTGGGTATAGGCATTTGTATTGATCGAATTGGATGGATTTCTTCCTAAGAATAAACCATAGGTCTCATCCAAAAATATTTTCCAGATTTCTCAGTAGAGGAAGCAAAAAGAATTAACAATAAAGCAAGAGAAAACAAGGATTTATCCCTGGTACTAACTATTAAATCAATGAAAAAATTAGTAAAATACTCGCTGGCAATTGCGACAATACTTCTATCAGTCTCTGTATTCTCACAGAAAAAGATTCAAGTAAAAAACATTACCGATGGAACCTTTCGAGAACAGTCCGTAAGGAGCTTGAATTGGATGAATGATGGACAGTTCTACAGCGCATTATCCGATAATAAAGTCATACAATACAGCGTGAAGACTGGAGAAGGGGTAGAAACTATTGTTGACGGAAACACCCTTGACTTAAAAATTGATAACTACAGTTTCAGTGACGATGAGTCCATCGTGTTGATCATGACTGATCGCAAATCCATTTACCGAAGATCGTACACAGCAGTGTTCTATATCTACGATCGATCTTCCAAAGAAGTCAAGAAACTATCTGACGGAAAACAATCCTACGCTACTCTATCTCCTGATAATTCGAAAGTAGCCTTCACCAGAAACAACAACCTTTTCTATGTGGATCTAAGCACCAACGAAGAGGTTGCTGTTACTACTGACGGAAAGTTCAACTACATCATCAATGGAAGCACCGATTGGGTTTATGAGGAAGAATTATATCTGACAAAAGCATTTGAGTGGTCTCCTGACAGCAAGCGATTGGCTTACTACAGAATGGATGAATCGGGTGTAAGGGAGTATAATATGCAAGTCTGGAATGATGGCGCATTATATCCCGAAGATTATCGATATAAGTATCCGAAGGCGGGTGAGAACAATTCGATTGTCGAAATTTATTTGTATCAGCTGAGTTCAAAAAACAGAATCAAAGCTGATATCGGATCAGAAACTGATATTTACATTCCTCAAATAAAATGGACGAAAAATCCGGAAATACTAGCTATCCAGCGACTGAATCGCCTTCAAAATCAGCTGGACATTTTGCACGTCAATGTAAAAGATGGAAGTTCGAAAGTGATCCTCACTGATAAAAGTGACACCTACGTTCACTTTACTTTTTGCAATGACCTCACTTATCTCGACAATGGAAAGCAATTCCTATTCAGTAGTGAAAAAGATGGTTTCAAGCATTTCTACGTCTACAATATGGATGGAAGCCTGGCCAACCAAATCACGAAAGGAAATTTTGAAGCGATAAGTCTTGCCGGACTGGATCAGAAAAAGAAAAAGCTCTATTACGTAAGTACTGAAGTTTCTCCATTAGAGAGACACCTATATGAAATCTCTCTATCAGGCAAAGGGAAAAAAAGACTCACTTCGAAAGCCGGATTTCATACCATCAATATGAGTGATGATTGTAGTTATTATATGGACTATCATTCCTCGGCAAGCACACCAAGAACAATATCACTTTACCAGACCAATGGCAACAAGCTAATAAAAGTGATGGAAGACAATCAGAAGTTGGCGCAAAAGGTGAAAGACTATAATTGGGTTCAAAAAGAGTTTTTTGTTCTTACTAACTCAGAGGGTATACAACTGAACGGGTTCTTTCTTAAACCTGCAGATTTTGATGAGGGCAAGAAATATCCGTTGCTTATATACCAATACAGTGGGCCAGGATCACAAAATGTTGCTAACCGCTGGGCAGGCGGACATTATGCATGGCATCAATACCTGGCTCAGAATGGATATGTAGTGGCTGTAGTTGATACCAGAGGCACAGGAGCAAGAGGGGAAGCCTTCAAAAAAGTGACCTACAAGCAGCTAGGCAAATATGAAACTCAGGATCTCATTTTTGCTGCTAAAGAATTATCTACGTATCCAGGCATAGATATTGATAGGATAGGTATATGGGGGTGGAGCTACGGAGGTTATATGTCTTCATTATGCATCCTTAAAGGAAATGATATTTTCAAAACAGCGATTGCCGTTGCTCCCGTCACTACTTGGAGGTATTATGATACCATTTACACCGAACGATACCTGCAACGTCCTCAGGATAATCCAGGTGGATATGATGATAACAGTCCAAATACACATGCGGATAATCTAAAAGGAAACTTTTTGTTAGTCCATGGAACAGGTGATGATAATGTCCATTTTCAAAATTCGGTTGCTCTGCAAAATGAATTAATCGAGGCTGGCAAACAATTCAATTCCTATTATTATCCGGATAAGGCTCACAGCTTAAGAAACAGGAGAGGTCACCTGTACCAAATGATGACTGATTTCATCATGAAAAAACTCTAAAATATCAGGAGGCCCTAGGGTCTCTTTTATTTTATAAAAGTTCTAATCCAATCTGCCAGAAGATCAATTTCTACTCTCTCAATTGGGTGCTGTGAATTAATTAAGGATTCATACTTAGATCCAGCAATCCATCCATGAACTTGTATCGTTTCCTCTTCGGAAACCATTTGATCTTGATCTCCTAAAAGTAGCTGTACGGGACAAGCTATTTCTTTCATAGATTCCTCGGTAATTGGATTTACATCACCGAGCTCTTTCATGAAAGCTGAAGTCCGATTCAGTACATCCATCCAGGCTGCTCCATGAAGTTTTTCTAATGCTTCAGCAAACTTTGGAACTTTATCCTTGATCGTCACAGGATCTAAATGTCTTGCCTCCTGATTAGCAATTTCAGGACTCCACTTCATCTTGGTGCCGAGCGTAGTTATTGACTTTATTTTTTCATTTCCATCGACTGCAAGTAGTAGCGCAACAAATCCACCCATGCTGTATCCAAAAATATGAGCTGACCCAACCTCCTCCAGGAAAGCAGCTAATTGACCTTTGAAGCCTTCTAATGAAAATAGCTCATCCATAGTGGCACTTTTACCATGTCCATCAAATTCTAGGATTTGAACGTTGAATTCCTCCAGCTTTTCCTTCAATAGCAACAGTTGATCTGCAGCTCCAATTGCTCCATGAATAAGGATAATTTGCTCCATTCGATAAATTTATATTTTTACCCAAAAAGAAATCATGTTTTCATCCAAATCAAACAGAGGTAAGTGGACATGGGCGCTGGTAGACTTATTAGTGGTCATAATAGGTGTTTACATCGCTTTTCTTATTCAAAGTTCCGAATCGGATAGAAAGCAACTGAAAGAAAAAGAGGAAATTATAACCGCCTTAAAATACGAGTTGGAGTTTTTCAGAATTCAAATGCCCGGACAAGCCTGGTACTCCAAAAACAAAGCGAATGAATGGACAAAAATTCATGATGCAGGTAATTATTCTAATTATTCTAGTTGGAGATTTATAGAGCCCCAATACAATTATCAAGTAACTGAACATGCACTAAATATTTCAAATGCAGAAATCATAAGCTTTGAGTTATCTCAGGCTTTAAGGCCGGTATACGTACAGATTAGACGCATCGAGCAGACGGAGAGGACACTCACAGAAATGGCTGGTAGGTATCAATCGATCCCTGGTAGTCTTAAAAAAGGACAGCCAGAGTATGACGTCATTTGGAACAAAAACTATGATAATTATAAACGATTCGTTCAAGCAATGCTTGATCGAGCATCCAATCAAGAACTTTTGGGAAACGAATCTATAAGTGCTCTTAAAATAATCAATGAACAAATTTCAAAAACGACTAAACGAAAGGTTGAAGAAAGTTTAACTGTTCGTTTCATAGATGAATTGGTTGACAGTGAGGAAGAAGCAGTTGTAGTCATCAATCGAACGTTTCCAGACTTTACAGAAGATGAAGCACGTCAAATGTACCAAAGGGCTATTCAAGAAGAATCGAATACAAATTAAGCCTCTGACAGAATACGATAAAGTTCCAGATTAAGGTAATAGTGATGTCCGGAAATCGTCCGCTTCTCAAGAATACCCAGATCAACCAGCTCATTTAAATAATTTCTTGCTGTATTCTCTGCATAGATTTTAGCGTCTGTGAGATGACTCACCTTCGTCAACGGTTGAGTAAAAATCATCTGTATCAGCTGATCCGGTTTACGGATTTTTGTTTCATTCTCAATTGCCTCCACGATCCCTTCTTTAGCAGATATAATATCATTGATTTTGTCGAAAGTAAGATTTGCCGTGACTTCTACTGCCTTTAGCATAAATAAGATCCATCGTTCCCACATCGCCCGTTGTGTAACGCTGGCCAGATGTGAATAGTAGTCATTTTTATTGTCAATGATATACTTACTCAAAAACAGAATGGGTAAATCAAGAAGGCCTTTCTGCGTCAGGATATTGATATTAAAGATCCTTCCCGCTCTTCCATTCCCGTCCCGGAACGGGTGAATTACTTCAAATTGATAATGAGCGACAGCCATTTTGATTAACGGATCGATCGGATATTTTTCATCATCATTTACAAACTCCAATAGGTTCAGAAGCTTATCTTCCAGGATGCCTTTTCCTCTTGGTGGAGTATAAATGGCTGTTCCAGCATTGGGGCCGGTCCCTCCTTGTTTGATGTAAATATGAGCACTTGGTGGTCGAACGCCATCATTCGTTTGTTTCACAATCCGGTAGACCTTGATGAAATAATCCATATCAAAAAATCCATGTTGCATGAGATGATCATGTCCTTCCCACAATGCCTCTCGATACCTTAACACTTCTTTGGGAGCTCCTTTGATTCCCGCATCCTCCCCTTCCTCACTGTAAGCCTGATAGAGTTCATCATCGGTCGTGAAAATATTTTCAATCTCACTTGAAGCTTTCGCCTCCTGCAAACTGATCGTATTGATCAAGACCCCTTGATTGGGTATGGCTACTGATCTACCATGTAACCGGCCCAGCGCGGATTTAGCATTTCCCAATTGCTCCATAATATCCACCGTACGGTACAGGTCGGGATGGATCGGAAGGTCGGGAAGATCATTCCAGGGCTTATTGCGATCAGGGTTTATATTAAATAAGGGTTGTTTCATTTTTCTTTCGTCATTGCGAGGGAGGTACGACCGAAGTAATCTCCCTTTTAGCTATGGGATCCTTCGTTGAACTTATGATGACTGTTCTTTTTAATGTCCATTTTCAAACAAACATCAATTATTTATTTTTTTAATGTTTATCCGAAAGTAGGCTTTTATTTTAATGTTTCCAATTCATTAAACATTAAATATTCTATTTTTTGATGTTTAACTCCAAAACAGCCATCAAAACCCAGATATACGATCTGATAAACGGTTGTTTCGCAAACCATTGCATTAGTATCTTAGCGATCCCAAAAAAATAGCAATGTCAAAAACAGCAACAGCCCCAAAAAAGAAGAAAGAATCTGCGATAGATTGGAAAGAGATTGCCTTGAAGATGCTCATCTCCCGAGCAATGGATGATCTGGAAGAGAATAAACTGGTGCCTGAGAAAAAAGTGCTCTATCAATTCTCTGCCAGAGGTCATGAGTTGGGCCAATTGATCCTTGCTCATCTACTGGACAAACCAAAAGATGCGGCAAGTGCATACTATCGCTCTCGTCCCTTGATGATTGGTTTAGGGCTTTCAGTAGAAGATGCCTTATCAGCTCCATTGACTCGCTCAGGTGGTTATAGCGACGGACGTGACATTGGAGTAGTGTGCAACATGCCAGAATCTGAAAGAGGATGTGTCGTACTACCAATGGCCGGCGATGTTGGGGCGCAGTATACTCCTGCAATCGGGTGGGCACAGAGCATCGAATACTATGCAAAAACGCTGAAAGACAAAAAATACAAAGACTCGATAGCTGCCATACTAGGCGGTGACGGCTCAGTAGCTACCAATGGATTTTGGTCTGCATTAACCATTGCTACCACACAAAAATTACCCGTACTGTTCTACATTGAGGACAATGGGTATGGAATCTCGGTAACCAGTGAATTCCAAACTCCTGGTAAAAACATTGCCGAAAACCTTCAGTCATTTAAAAATCTGGAAATTTGGGATGGCAGTGGTACGGACCCTGAAGAAGCCTATAAACTGTTAAAATGCGGAACAGATCATGTGAGAAGCAGAAAAGGCCCGGCGCTTGTACGACTCACTGTACCACGTCTGAATGGACACTCATATCAAGACAACCAGGCTTACAAAGAAGAAAAGCTGGTAAAAAAAGAACAAGCGAATGATCCGCTTAAGGCAGTGAAGAAAATGTTTTCTTCAGCAGAGTGGAAAAAACTGGAAACAGAAGCTCAGAAAATTGTAGACAAATCTGCAGAAGCAGCATTAAACAGACCAGCACCTGATGCGGGTCAAGTTAAGAAATTTGTTTTCTCAGAAACGGACGAAGTGCAAGGCATAGGTGGTCTACGACCCTCCGGCCATGAATTTCCGTCTTCATCAGAAGAAGCTAACCCAGATAAACGCCGAATCAATATCGGAGAAGCAATTAATATTGCTTTGGATTACGAATTAAAAACCAATCCAAAAGTTCTGGTTTTTGGAGAAGACGTAGGAATGAAAGGTGGCGTTCATGCCGTGACGATGGGACTGCAATCTAAATATGGAGACGACCGTGTGTTTGATACTTCGCTTTCCGAAGAAGGAATCATTGGTCGAGCGGTGGGAATGGCGTATGCAGGATTGATGCCTGTGGCTGAAATCCAGTTTAGAAAATATGCTGATCCTGCCATGGAGCAGCTCAACAACTGTGGAACCACACGTTGGAGAACAGCCAATCGATTTGCCGCACCGATCGTGGTACGGATGCCCGGAGGTTTTGCGAAGGTTGGTGACCCATGGCACTCGGTAACGAATGAAGTGATGTTTGCTCATGCCATTGGATGGCAGGTAGCCTTCCCGAGCAATGCTCAAGATGCCGTAGGTTTAATTCGTTCTGCCATGCGATCTGATAATCCAACGATGTTCTTTGAACATAGAAATTTGAATGACAACCGCTACGCTCGAAGACCCTACCCAGGAGATGAGTTCATCGTTCCGTTTGGAAAGGCTAATCTCCTCAGAGAAGGAACAGATATTACCCTGGTTACTTGGGGAGCCATGTGCGAAGCATGTGAAGAAGCCGTAGATGCTTCCGATGTTTCTGCTGATGTGATCGACCTCAGAACAATTATGCCGTGGGATAAGGAAGCAGTTCTGAACTCTATTAAGAAAACCAACAGGTGTCTGATCGTACATGAGGATGCGATGACAGCTGGATTTGGTGCTGAGATCGCTGCAGTATTGGCTTCCGAAGGGTTTAGCTATCTGGATGCTCCGGTGGAGCGAATAGCTATGCCTGACATCCCACTTCCGCATAATGTGCCATTAATGGAATCTGTCGTACCGAATGCTGAAAGGATTGGTGAGAAGATGAAGGAGATAGTGGATTTTTAATAATGGAAAAAGGATTTGAAAGTTACGTGGATCATGTTTTAAACCTTTTAAAGGGCAAAAAATCTATGTTCTTTACTGACTGTCGAAATAATCTATACCAGCATTTTTCTACAGAATTTCAGTTACCTGAGAATGCTAATACTACTTTAAGGCACATTATCACTTTTGGTTTTATAGAATCTTTCAACTCAACCAATTCAAAAGGTGGTTTTCATGAAAATTTAGCTATTACTGAAAAAGGGCTGACTTTGCTTAGTGAAGGAGGTTTTAGTAAGTGGAAGCACGAAATAGATTCTAAAGAAAGAAAAGAAGCTGAGAAATTAGATTATGATTTATGGCTGGCAAAGCAGTCAAAAAAATGGTTTTGGGTAGGAATAATTACTGGTATTATTGGTGGTATACTTGGAATAATTTCATTTATTCTCAATCTAATTAATTAGATATCCACTTTTTACAAGTAGCACTTTACTTTTTGCTTTAAGAAAACACTCATTCGGTATCCAGAAAAGAGCGAATTTTTATGATTCAGTCTTGGTTCGTAAGACACAAACGAAGGCTAAAGCCACACGGTTGAGACAATAGTATACTTTGGTCCTTACACCAAAAACTCTTCCACTACCTCCACAAACTTTCGCATGTGTTCTGGCTTTCCAATGCTGACCCGAATGTGATTCGCCATGGTAGGCCATTTGGTAATGAGAATTCCACGTGCTCTCATCTTGGCCACCAGGTCTTGCTCGAAGCGGTTATCTCGTGCATAGATAAAATTGGTAGACGAAGGATTGTACTTCACGTCCCACTTGTCATAAGCATCATAGACAATTTGTCTCCCCTCCTGATTAGAAGCAATACACCTATTGAGAAACTCAGGATCGTCCATAGATGCGCTTGCAGCCACCAAAGGTGGCCACCCGGTAGAAATCTCCGCACCCAGGTGCCGACGGCTTAATGCATCAATATTTTTCTTATGGGAAACAGCATATCCTATTCGTAAACCAGCCAATCCATAGGCCTTCGAAAATGTTCGGCAAATAATCAAATTGGGTAACTCATCAACCAAACCTATCATGCTACCCTTCAACCCTGCATTGGAGTATTCTACATAAGCTTCATCCACACAGATGAGCACATTCTGAGGAACCTTCCTGCAAAAGCTTTTAAGATCTTCCGTTTCCAGTTCCGTCCCTGTAGGGTTATTGGGATTGCAGATAAATACCATGGTGGTTTTTTCAGAGATAGCATCTAACACCCTATCTAAATCTACCCGATCTTTTACATCTAAATCCACTTTTTTAATTAGCGCTCCTGTCCGCTCACCAAATCGGAGGGCTGTGGGAAATGTAGGAAAAGGAGTCAGTATTTCTCCTTTTTGTAATCCAACATGCTGCCCCAGTAGCGACAATACTTCCGTAGATCCTGCGGTCAAAAGAAAATTTCGAGTTCTGAGTTTATTCTTCTTAGCAAGCCTCTCTTTCAACCCTGCTACAACCTCATCCGGATAGCGATTGGCAAACGTCATCGCATCATTCACCGCTTTGATTGCTGATTCAGAGGGTCCGTATGGATTCTCATTCCAGTTAAGGAGGATAAGCCCATCTTTTTCACGAAGTTCTTTCGGCCTTTCACTGGCGCACCCCTGAGCAATTGGCGCTCCGGCAAGCAATACAGAAGCTGAGGCTAGTAAGCTCTGCTGCATCCATTGTCGTCTGTTGATATTCATGATGTAGCAAGTTTCTTTCTAAGATACTGATTTGCTCAAACTCGCAAGTCCATATTTGCTAAAGTGATTTACACAGAGGCATTTTCATTTACATCTTTTAGAATATTTATCAACTCAGTCTGGATCGCGAATGACTTATTCTCATTGTACCATTTCTGGATAACCAGGTGAAATTCACTGTAAGGAATTTTATTTTCACTTTCTCTCCAGTCCCAATATATTTTTTGCAATTCTTCAGGTCTGGGTCCCCAATCGAATAGCACATTCAATTCACTATCTAAAGCGATTAATTTAGGGATGGATCTTCCTCCTTTTGTGAGGAATTGATCCATTAAATCCAGGTTTTGATCTCTTAAGACAATTCTTAGCTCGATATTCGAGTTGAGTTCTGCAAGCTTAGCAATGACTGGTACGCTATTGGCTGCATCTCCACACCAGGTCTCTGTGATTAACAGCCAAGTTTGTCTAGGCAGTGCTTGGATACTGTCAACCAAATCAGGCATTAAAACACTGGTCTTTCCAATCCGTTTTGAACGCTGAGCATTCAACTTGGTATAATGAATCAAATCTTCTTTCTGCTCTCCGGAAGTCTTTCCTTCCTCCGCATAGTTACTGAGCATGACTTGATATTCCTCCGCAGACACTGAGCCAACGAGCGATTTTTCAATGATTTCTTTCAATTCCATGTGTCCAATACAAACACTTCGATAAGACAGTTCACATTCAGTTCGCAAAGCATCCATAAAGTTGTGCTCACGACTTATAAATTTTTATTTTAGCTCAGCATGTCAAAAAACACTTGTAAATCGTGCGGCAACCAGTTCTCCGGCAATTACTGCAATGTGTGTGGAGAAAAAGTTATAAGAGAAGAAGACAAGAGGTTAAAGCATTTCATTGGAGAGTTTATCAATGCTATCTCATTCGCAGATAGTAAATTCTGGAGAACACTCAAAAATATCACATTTAATCCTGGCTGTTTTTCGAAGGATTTCGTGGATGGGAAGAGAAGAAAATACATGCGCCCAATTGCCATTTTTTTGTTCGCTAACCTGATCTATTTTTTCTTTCCGCTCTTCAATACTTTTCATTCAAGTTTGGAAACACAAATATCATCCTACAATTTCATACATAGTGATCTCGGGAAAGAGCTTGTCTATCAGAAGATAGAAAAAGAACGATTATCACTGCACGAATACGAAGCTGCATACAACGCTAAAACGAAAGAGTTATCAAAGATCTTTTTGATCCTCATTGCAATGGTGTTTGCACTATTTATGTGGGTTATTCACAATCCGAACAAGTATTTCCTATCCGAACACATTATTCTCTCTTTGGAGTTGATGGCATTTATTTTACTATTTGGTGTCCAGTTACAAGGGATTATCATGCATTTTCTACGTTTTGTCGGATTCGGACAAATCGTTTCCGAAGCTTTAATTTCTTCAATAGCAGGACTCTTAATTCTTTATTTCATCATTCGTTCTGAACTAACTTTTTTTGAAAAAGGAAAACTTCGCGCCGCGTTGTATGGTATTATTGGGGTTCTTGGTTTTACCATGACTGTTTATCTATATCGAATTTTTTTATTCTTCATCACTTTTTGGTCTATTTAAAGCATGAAAAAAGTCTATTACTTATCCACTTGTACCACGTGTAAACGAATCATGGATGAACTTGGTGATTCGATTGCTGGTTTTGAGAAGCAGGACATCAAGGCTGAGTCGATGACCTTAGAACAGATTGATGAGATGAAGAAGCGAAGTGGTAATTATGAATCCCTATTCTCCAGAAAAGCCATGAAATACCGATCCATGGGTTTAGGTGAAAAGAACCTTACAGAAGAAGACTATAGAAAACTCATTCACGAAGAGTATACGTTCCTCAAGCGTCCCGTTTTTATTGTGGATGAAAAGATATTCATCGGAAACAGTAAAAAGAATATTGAAGCACTTAAAGCAGTCCTATAGCTAGATATCTTTTGCTCGTTCTGCTATTTCATTAAGTTTTTCTTCAATCATCTCACGATCCAACCACTGACCCCTTACCATCACACCAGATGGATTTTTCAAATGATCAAGATCTTCGAGAGGGTTATTGTTCAATAGAATCAAATCTGCGCTGGCACCTTCAGTTACCTCGCCAAATTCTCCTTCCATATCGAAAAATTTTGCTGGATTAATTGTACCTGACTGTATAATCTCCAGGGGTGTGATTCTGGCATTTACCATTCCGTTTATTTCATGATGAATTGAAAATCCTGGCACATTGAATACCTGAGGAGCATCAGAACCCAACAACAAACCGTGACCTCTTTTATTTAACGCATGAATGAGTCTAAGTCTGATATCCGTGAACAAAACAAATTTTTCAGCAGAATATTCAGGGCTATTTATAAGATTGTTTTTGCTTTTGATCCATTGATCTACTGTTGATTTTGGCATGTATTTTAAATGAGGATCACTTGCTGCAATAACTTCAGCTTTGATTGGAGAAAACCAACGATCGAACAAGCTTTGAGTCGGAACAACCCATACCTCATATTCAACTGTTTTGCTAACCAGTTCATCAATCAAACTGACATCTGCCAGGTCAGTGAAATTGTATCCGAAAAAACCATTCTGAGACGGGTCAATATTTTCTTCTTCAGGCACCAGACCTTCAATGAATCCATCCACATGATCAATGGATGAATAGCCACTTTCTATTGCATGCCTTACTCCAACATCGGTCGGTACGTGCCCTGAAAAACCAATTCCTACCTCATTAGCAGTTCTTACAATTTCGTCAAAAACTTCTCTCTTAAGTCCAGGATGGATTTTCAGAAAATCATATCCATCATTCTTAAATTGTGTGATCTTCTCACGGGCTTCTTCCTTAGTTCTCACAGAATTCCCGTTGACTGAGGGGCTGGATGTAAATATTCTTGGGCTAAGTATTTCATTTCTCTCCGCTTTTTCCCTTAGTTCCAAGTGAACCGGATGTCCAAGCATCCCTCGGATAGTAGTCACTCCATTTGACAGATATAGAAAAAGTGTCTCATCAGTTCGATCTCGGCCCCACTGAGGAGACGGGATATGAGCATGCATTTCTGTTAATCCGGGCATGATGTACCTTCCTCCCCCTTCAATAACTGTGGCATCTCCCACACCAGAAATGTCTCCTATAGATACAATCTTGCCTCGTTTTATTAGAATATCCTTATCTCCGCTAATTGAACCATCTCTTACATTAATTATTTTAACTTTTTGAATAACTGTAGCATCTCCATCCAGTTTTTCAGTTTGAGTTTGAGCCTGACAAGAGCCGAGAAAGAGTAGAAAAGGGACTAAGAATTTCATTTAAATAGAGTTTATTCAGGAATGTAAGACATTCGTTTCTAAGTAAAAATCAAAATATGATCTACGGCCTCATCCTTACTTGAGTATATGGAAAAAAGATAAGAATTCAAAATGCTTAAAGTTTTACTTTAAGTAAATGCATGTAGAGCCCCATAGTAATATTACTTATGGAGAATTGAGTGATTTTGATATATGAACACCTTCACTGTTATTCTACATTTGATGTTGTTACAACCGCCAATATTAATGTCACTGGTTACACTTCTTTTAAATACGACTTTGTCGTTTTTTCTTTCTAATGGAGATCTTTATAAGAATGGAAATCTGTCTGAAGAAGAAAAGGTGATCGCAGGATCAGCTATTATGAATCGTGTGTTTGATCGGTTTCATATCAACTATGAGATGAGTAGAACACATAAAATAGGTTACTATCGGGAAGTTATGTTGGATTCTCAATCTGTCCACTATCTAGCTGAGGGAATCGTAGACATTTATGTCCCTTGCAACTTAAACCAGATTGAAAATGCCTCAATCCAGCCATTAAGAACCAGGAAGAAGGCTTATAAGGAAGTAGATCCTGAATCAATTCTTCTTGGAAATGCAAGTGATATGGCACGCTCATCCATATGGAGGCCTAATTCTTTTCTGAATGAAAAAAATAGAGATAACTATGTTTTTCAATACTTAAGTGACTCTCAGTTCAATGACTTTCATGTAGCCGTTATTGCATTCAAGCCAGCTAATGCAAAAGGAGAAGTTTCAGGTCAAATGTTTATAGACACGAAAAGTCTCGCTATTATAAAAATTGATTACACACCAGATGCTACAAATTCCGACCTTTGGAGTTCCGTCTCATGGACAGAAGAGTTTCGCTTCAAAAATGGAGCATTCGAGTTGAGCGCCGTTAAGTTTCAAGGATTCAGCTCTGAAAACACACATCAATACAAAGCCACACTCGTAATGGATCAACTTGAGGTGATCAACAGAATACCTCAAAATGATCTATTCATCAACGAAAACATTTCCTTATTCGAGGAAGCCAATGATGATTTCTCCCAGGCCTTTTGGCGAGGCTATTACCATTTAAAAAGACTCTTAGACACACAAGAGAACACTTTACTTGCTGGAAAATAACGCGCAAATCAAAGGTTGACTATAAGTCAAATTTTAGTTTAGATTCCCTACAAATCTTTAAGAATTGAAACCTTTTATGCTAGATTGAGTATTTAGGTTACAATTATAACTTATATATTTAGGTGACAATTGTATTTTAAATTAAATCAACCATGGGAAAAGATACTATAGGTGAATTTGAAGAAGTAGTAATGCTGACAGTAGCCGTTCTTTTCAAAGATGCTTACGGAATTTCCATAAAAGAAGAAATGGAAAAAAGGTTAAAACGTAAAGTCAATCTTGGAGCGATGCGCATAGCACTCAAGCGATTAGAAAATAAAGGTTTCCTCAAATCGGAGTTTGGAGAAGTGACTGCTGTGAGAGGAGGAAAAAGGAAACGCTATTATGAAGTTACTCCCATGGGCAAAAAAGTACTGGAACAGGTAATGGAGACCAGAAAACAGCTTTGGGATTCCATTCCCTCCATTGCATTTGATTTCAAATTTGCATGAGTCATGCTTCTCAAATAAAGCCTCCAAAAAGATTATTGAAATTCTTTCGATGGTTTTGTGATCCCGAGATCCAGGAAGATCTGGAAGGGGATCTGGTGGAGTTGTTTGAGGAAAGAGCTGAGAAAAATCAGTTCAAGGCTAAGGCACTGTTTACCAGAGATGTACTGCTAATGTTCCGACCTGGTATCATCAAAAATTTTGAAGGACACAAAAACTTAAATAATTACGGCATGTTAAAAAATTACCTAAAATCAGCCTGGAGAAATTTAATGAAATACAAGAG
Source organism: Ekhidna sp. (assembly GCA_965267215.1). Taxonomy (GTDB): domain Bacteria; phylum Bacteroidota; class Bacteroidia; order Cytophagales; family Cyclobacteriaceae; genus Ekhidna. The sequence goes on along the minus strand of OZ253940.1, from coordinate 4,440,873 downwards.
TTTCTCTGCGATTAACATCTTAAGTCTTTCCATTGGAATGGCTGCCTGCATGGTCATATTTCTATTCATAAAAGACGAGCTTTCGTTCGACGGATTTCACAAAAAGAAAAGTTCAATTTATCGACTTTGCGAGGTGCAAAGCTTCCCAGGTACCAATACGCAGAAGGTCGCACTAAGTATGCCCGGAATGGGGCCTACCATGGCAGAAGAGTTCCCTGAGATTCAGACGTTTACCAGAATCTGGAGCTGGGGAGAACAGTTGATAGAAAAAGATAATCAGCGAATCATGGCTGATAAGGTGATAGGCGTAGATAGCACCTTCTTTGATATTTTTGATTTTGAATTGATAAGCGGTGATCCTAATACGGCTTTCGACGACCCAAACAACGCCATTATTTCAGAAGAAGTAGCTTTAAAGCTATTTAATAAAATAGATGTAATTGATGAAACGCTCATCGTAGATGGTAACAATTGTATTGTGAAGGGAATAATGAAAAATATTCCCGAGAATTCTCATCTCCAGTTTGACATTATTCTATCTATCAGAATTGCAACGCAGAATCGACCAAACTTTGATGCTGAGTTCAATAGAGGGAACTTTTTAAACACTTATTTTCTGGTTAATCCCAAGGCAGATGTTTCTCAGATGAAATCGAGGTATCCGGATTATTTGGTTAATGCGACTGGAAATGAAGATATCGGTGATGTGTATAAACTGTTTTTACAGCCCCTATCAGAAGTACACTTAGCATCAATGGATATTGAGCATGATTACAATAACTACAGAAAGTTCAATGGGACCTACATTGATGTCTTCATCATGGTTGCAGTATTCATTATCATCATTGCTTCACTCAATTTTATGAATCTTACAACTGCCAGAGCAAGCAATCGTGCAAAAGAGGTCGGTGTTAGAAAAACCATTGGAGCCGTAAAAGGTCAGCTTTTTAATCAATTTATCATTGAGTCTGTCTTATTGTCGTTTTTAGCATTAATTCTTGCTATTGGAATAGTGGCTTTATCGGTACCATTTCTAAATAATTTGATTGATCGGCAGCTCTCGTTAATATCTCTTTTAAATATCGAAATTTTACTTGCTACTATTGGAATAACTGTAATCCTAGGCATTTTGGCTGGTTTCTATCCTTCTCTTTACCTCTCTGCCTTCAAGCCAATCATCGTGCTCAAAGGATTTAAAAGCTATGAGAAAAAGTCAGTTTTCAGAAGTTCATTGATCGTTGTGCAATTCAGCCTTGCCCTAGGTATGATCATCTGTACGTTAGTAGTGCTTCAGCAGCTTAATTACATAAAAAATAAAGATGTTGGCTTCTCTAAAGAGCATATCGTGCTTGTTGATATGAATGAAGAGAGTAATGAAAAATATGAAGAAATCAAGCAGGCACTATTAAAGGAATCCAATGTACTTGGCGTAACCGCTTCTAACCAACGATTAGGTAATAACCTACACCAGTGGGGTTTCAAGCTAAGAAGAGATACTGGAGTTGTATCGATCACTCCATCAAATGTGTATGTTGATTATGACTATCTGGATGTTTATGATATAGAATTAGCAGATGGAAGAACCTTTTCAAAAGAATATGCGACAGACAATGGGTTGGCTTTCATTGTAAATGAGGCTTTTGTTAAGGAGTTTGGAATTGTCGATCCCGTGGGTAAAAAATTGGGGCATGGTTGGTATCCGGACGACTCGCTTGGAACAATCATCGGAGTAGTGAAAGACTTCAACTTCAATTCACTCCATTTTGAGGTAAATACTTTAGCGATGGAGATTCATTCGGATTGGGGATACAATGAAATGTCTGTGAAGATCAACGGGGATAATGTAACACAGGCTCTCAAAGACATAGAAAAAGTATATAGCCAATTTGTTACAAGGTATCCATTGAGCTACGAATTTCTCGATGAACAATTCGAAGAGCTATATAAGTCTGATCAGCAAATGGGTTCAGTCATAACAATCATTGCATTCCTATCCATTTTCATAGGATCTATGGGGCTTTTTGGGCTTGCTTCTATCTCAATCCAAAGAAGAATCAAAGAAGTAGGTATAAGAAAAGTTATGGGAGCTTCAAACTCAGAGTTATTGATCATCTTATCAAAATCATTTGCCTTGATGATTATTTTAGCCTTTGTGATCGCAACTCCGCTCACATATCTATTTTTATCGAACTGGTTGGAAAACTTTGCTTACAGAATCCAAATAAATCCACTTATTTTTCTTGTTGGAGGGATTCTAGCCATGCTGATCGCCCTACTCACCATCAGTTTCCATGTACTTCGTGCTGCGAATGCAAATCCGGTACAATCACTTAAATATGAATGATTAGATTATAAAAGTTAACGCTTTAACATTTTCATTTGATAAAAAAGAGGTGGATTTATATCGCTAATTTGACATTTTATTTTTACCTTTATGGGTGATTAACCACCTTTTTTCCGCCATGAAGTACTTTGCTGGTATATGTGCATTGTTAATGTCCCTTTCCATGTATGCAAATGGACCGCTTAATTTAAAAGGCATAGTTAAAGACAAAGAATCAGATGAGCCCATCCCATTTGCTCATGTAGTTGTCGGGGATATCATTAACATTTCGAATATAGAGGGCGAATTTGTAATTGCCTCTTCAGATTTTACCGAGACCACCCCTCAACTCAAGGTATCATATATGGGGTATCAGAATTATTCGGTTACTATTGAAGATTTAGACGGTTATCATACAGTTTACCTTGAACCTTCAGTTACACACCTTGAAGAGGTTACGGTTATGACCGGACCGTTTATCATGGAGAAAGTATTTGATCGTTTTCACATCAACTACGAAATGGGGCGGCAGCATATGGTCGGGTATTATCAGGAATCCATGACTGATTGGGAAAAGACCTATTACGTAGCAGAAGGGATTATGGATATTTACACTCCCAGCAATATGGATAAGCTGGATCATCCTCTGGTTCGACCGCTGAGAACGAGAAAAAGAGTCTTTAGTGATGTTGATGTGATCAATGAAGTACTAGGTGGAAATGCAAGCGACATGGCTCAATCTTCTATTTGGAGAGAGGAATCTTTTTTGAGTCTCAAGAATAGAAAAAATTATGATTTCTTTTATGCTGGAGCTACTACTATGGGCAATCACGAAGTATTGATAGTAGATTTTGAACCAAAGAATAACAAGGGCAACACAAAGGGAAAATTGTATGTTGAAGAGGAGTCTCTTGCTATCTTAAAAATTGAGTACCATCCAATTATTCGAGATTTTTCTTTTTGGGAGTCTGTATCCTGGACAGAAGAATACGAACAAAGAAATGGCTTATTTCATCTTATGAGTGTCAGTTTCTCAGGAACCAGCACTAACAATGAATTCAATTATAAAGCACTGCTAGTGATCAATGAATCCACACCGATCAGTGATTTACCTGAAGATGTTTATCTTCTTAGCGTTGATGATTTCTTCTTTGAGGAAGCCCAGGATGATTTTTCTGATTCCTTTTGGGCGGGATTCAACTTCATAAAACTTGATACCAAGGTTGTCCGCTTAATCGACAAAGGCCGATCTTCAGATTTCTAGAAGATTCACCACATTTTTTGGCTAAATTTCTTGAATGAATCGCATAGATCGGCTCAACGCTATTCTCATTCATCTACAAGGAAAACCAAGAGTTCCCATATCAGAGCTAGAGGAACGTTTTGAAGTTGGTAGAAGGACTGTCTTTCGTGATATCAGATCGCTTATCGAAGCAGGTGTGCCTATAGGAGGAGATGCAGGTGAAGGTTACTTTATTGTAGATGGCTATCATCTACCACCTGTCGTATTTAATAAGGAAGAAGCAAGTGCCATTCTGATGGGCGCAAAATTCATAGAACGAAATGCTGACATCCATACCATCAACGAATATGAAAAAGCCATGTTCAAGATTAAAGCTGTATTGAAGTATTCAGATAAGGAATTTTTAGACAACCTAGATGAGCGTATTTCCATTCGTCCCAGCCCTTCACCTCATAAAGCTGTAGACTCTCATATTGCAGAAATTCAGTTGGCCATTGCCACCAATCGTTTGATTTCTATGACTTATTACTCCCAATATAACGACTCAACCACGCGCCGGGAAGTCGAACCTTTAGGAATGGTGTTTTATTCAGGAAGATGGCACCTGATAGCATTCTGTAGATTAAGACAAGATCTCCGGGACTTTAGGACAGACCGAATTCAAAAGGTAAGCGTTGAAACAGAGTCAATCGACCCATCCGCTCATCCTAACTATTTGGATTTCCTCAATGAAGCTTTGATGGGTACAGATGCCAAAGAAGCAGTCATCAAAGTCTCACCGATGGTGGCTAGATTCATGGGTGAGCAGAAGTATTATCAAGGATTCACAGAAGAAAAAAAATTAGAAGATGGAAAATATGAAATGAAATTTGTTCCTCCTTACTATGAGTACTTTGCAAGATGGCTGATGATGTACGGAAATGAAGTTGAAATAGAATCTCCAGCAGAACTTCAGGGAATAGCTGCAAACCTTGCTAAAGAGCTGCTGGAGCACCATAGTGCACCATTTTTATCCAAAATTTGATGATATGAAGTTTTTAAGTCTTCTCCTCCTATCCTTTTCCATTTCACACTGCCAAGCACAAACGGCGCAAGAAACAATCGACGCTCAAATATGGATTCCATTCACAAAAGCGTGGGAAACGAATGATGGAGAGGCATATAATGCTATACACTCTGATGATGTGTGGAGAATCAATCCGGGAAGGTTATTGATTGGCGAAGAATATAGAAAAAGAAATCTTGATCGGATGACAGGCCAAAGTAGTGGAAAAAGTATTGAGTTCTCTTTCGAAACCAGAATTGTCAATGGGGAAAATGCGTACGAGGTAGGCTACTACCGGATCACTGCTCCTTCGGAAGAAGGGAACCAGTATTACGTCGGTAGGTTTCATGTAGCCTTGAAAAAGATTGAAGGAGTTTGGAAAATAGTTCAGGACTGGGATACAGATGAAATCAATGGCGAAAAAGTCACTCCAGAAAGCCTGAAAAAGAGAGATTTCAAACATTTTGAATAATTTTCTAATCACATTCTATGGAGTGACATAAGGCTGTCACTGGGGCTCTTTTCTTTGTTTCTATAATCATGAAAATCGATACAATTATGGAAGCAACTATTGAAAAACTAGACCTAAAAAAAGAAGATCCAAATTATTATGCCGCATCGCATAAACCACAATTAAGAGATCTTGACAGCTATTACTACCTTTCTCTGTCAGGAAGGTGCGATCCACAATCTGAAGAGTTTCTAAAGGCCATCGATAAGCTTTACTCTGTGGCTTACACAATTAAATTTATCTGCAAGTCCGAAGACATGGATTTTGTAGTTCCTAAAATGGAGGGGTTTTGGTGGATTGATGGTGGATTAGATGCTCAACACAAATTTGCTCAGACTCCAGCAGACCAATGGAACTGGAAGATAGTCATTCGTATGCCTGATTTTGTAGAAGGGGATCACTTTTATAGATCCATTCAGAAAGTAAAAGCCAAAAACCCGGAGCTACTTGAAAACGACGATGTTAAGTTTGAATTAATCAATGAAGGTCTGTGTGTCCAGGGGCTCCATATTGGAAGTTTCTATGAGGAAGAACCAACAATTGCGAAAATCATGGAATTCATACAAGAAAACGGACTTCAGGTAACGGGATATCATCACGAGATCTATCTAAGTGATCCAAGAAGAACGCCTGAAGAAAAATTAAAGACTATCTTAAGGTATGCAGTGAAGAAAGCTTAAAACTATGAATGAACATTTTCTAGGATTGAGAACGACTATTTATCACGTTCCCAACTTAAATGATGCGAAAGATTGGTATGGTAAAGCGTTCGGCTCAAAACCCTATTTTGATGAACCCTTCTATGTTGGTTTCAATATTTCAGGATACGAGTTGGGACTTTTACCCAGCGACATATCAGCATCCGAAAAGACGACTAACATCGAAGCGTTGTGGGGAGTTGACGACATACATAAGGAGCATAATCGACTGATCAGTTTTGGAGCAACTGAGCACCAAAAACCGGGAAATGTCGGAGGAGAAATTATGGTTTCGAGTGTTAAGGATCCATGGGGCAATTTGATTGGTTTGATTTTTAATCCACACTTCAAGCTACCTTGAAAACTGTTGAAAACTTTATTTTGGGACTCGATGGCTCACAAAAGGCCATCGTTTCCTTTTTACATCAAAGACTGTCCCACCATCATGAGTTAATGCCAAAAATTCGTTTTAATATCCCGATGTATTATCGTAAGACGTGGATCTGCTACTTAAACCCAGTAAAAAATAATGGAATAGAGCTTGCCTTTTTGAAAGGATACATGCTTTCCAATGAACAGAAGATATTAAATTCTAAAGGTCGCAAAATGGTATCTGGAATTGATTTTTTTGATATGAGTGAAATCGATGAGCAAATTATTGATCAAATCATTCAGGAAGCGATTATCCTCGACAGCCTTTAAAAAAACGATAATAAGCATATTACTTATTATGTATATAAGTGATTCCCCTTAATTCCAGCATCTTTTAGTAGTCTCCTCCAGTACCAGGATCAAAAAAGTCCTCTCTTTAATTATCTTTCAAGATTATCATTGAAGAGATTTTGGACAATACTTCCACCGCAGCATCATCAAAGGTCCAAGCCCTTTTGGACCAAGCTTATAAAAGCAGGATAAACAACCTTCAGCTTAGCATTCAGCTCACAGAGGAGGCCCTTGAGTTGAGTAAAGAACTGGAAGATAGATCATACATTGGTAGATCGCTAACAAAGCTCTCGCTTTACCACATGATCATTGGCGATTTTGATTTATCAATCAATATGGCAAAGGAAGCGATAGAAATATTCGAACAGTTAAATGATGAAAAAGGGATTGCTGATGCGAAGTACACCATTGCAGGAGCCCTTTACAAAACTGATGAGTATAAACTCGGATTGTATTATCTGATCGATTGCCTTACCACTTACAAAAACCTTGGTGATCATCATAATCAGGCAAGGGTAGAAAAATCAATGGGTACTATTTACGAGTATTTTGGTGATACGGAAAGTGCAATTAAAATTTATGAAGCAGCAATCGTTTCAGGTGAAAAAGCAGGAGATAAAAATCTTCAATCAAATGCATTCAATCCATTGTCCGGAATTTACTTGAATCAAGGAATGCTGGATAAAGCAAAAGAATTGATTGAAAAATCCATCACTTATAAAAAGGAAACTGAAGATACCAGGGGATTGGCATTTGCTTTATACGGTAGAGGAAAAATATTTACTGAAACCATGGAATTCGATTTAGCCGAAAAGGACTTCCTTGAATCAGAAAAAATCCATTCGGAAATGGGTGAAAAGCTGGGCTTAGCCATGTGTTATCACAAACGAGGTGCACTCTATGTTAAAATGGATAAGTTGGATGAGGCAGAAAAGATATTGGTAAAAGCGCTCGAGTATAGCAATAAGAATCGAATCATTTTAATCAAGTTTAAATCGAACCTCTTGCTTCACGAAATCGCTCAAAAAAGAGGAGATTATAAGCTTGCGTTGAAATACCTGGGACAATACGTGGACGAAAAAGAAAGCGTCATCAATGACAGAACCGCCAAAGTTATAGAAAGCTATGATGTCATTAACAAAATGAATCAGCTGGAACAAGACGCAAAAAATCAAAAGGAAAAAGCTGATATCATCGAAAAGAAAAAAATCGAGTTAGACTCTTTTTTCTATCGAATTTCACACGATCTGAAGGGTCCAATCACTTCTATGATGAGTCTTAACTATCTAGCTAAATACGAGGTAAAGGATGAGAAAGCCTTAAAATTTCTGGACGATTATGAGACGCAGGCAAATCGATTGAATACGATCCTTGATGGCTTGTTGAAACTCACTAAAATGTCTTTCAATGAGGATGAAAAACAAGAAATAGACTTTGAAAAAATCATATATGAGTGCATCGCCTCATACAAATTTCTAGCGAATTATGAGCTTGTAGCATTTGAAGTTGACGTTGATACTGGCATTGAATACAGAGCAGGCTGGGCACTAATTAACACGATTATTCAAAATCTGGTCGAAAACGGAATTAAGTATGCCCGAATTGAAGACAACCAACCTCAAATTAAAATCACAGTCACTCCAAAAGGAAATCGCATAGAAATTATAGCATCTGATAATGGAATCGGAATGGACCATGAAACGGTATCTAAAATCTTTACTATGTTCTTTCGGGTAAACAGAAAAATAGAAGGGACCGGACTAGGTCTTCACATCTTGAAAAGAGCAGTTGAAAAACTTGAAGGTGAAGTCTCCGTTGAAAGTAAACTTGGAGAAGGGACCACCTTTAAGGTGATCCTCCCTCTGTAATATACTTACATATGAATTGGCCTGTTTTCAGTCGCTGCTAATGCGGCTTCCTTAAATGCCTCCATATAAGTAGGATGTGCATGAGACATTCTTGCGATATCCTCTGCAGAAGCTCTGTATTCCATTGCTGTTACGCCAGCAGCGATCATATCAGCAGCTCTGGCACCAATGATGTGAACGCCTAAGACCTCATCTGTTTCCTTATCTGCTAGTATCTTCACCAGACCTTCTGTATCCATACTTGCCCTGGCCCTACCCAATGCTTTATATGGAAATTTTCCAGTTTTATATTTTCTCCCTTGTTCTTTCAATTGTTCTTCTGTATATCCAACGGATGCTACCTCAGGCCAAGTATAAACGACACCAGGAATAAGGTTGTAATTGATATGTGGCTTCTGACCAGCAATAGATTCTGCTACAAAAACCCCTTCTTCTTCAGCTTTATGTGCAAGCATTGCTCCTTTCACCACATCGCCTATGGCGAAGATATTATCAACGTTAGTTCTTAAGTGATCATCTACTTCAACCCTGCCTTTATCATCAACTTTCAATCCTGCATTATCCAAACCTAGATTGTCAGTGTATGGTCTTCTTCCGATTGAAACTAAACAATAATCACCTTTTAATTCAACAATATCTCCCTTCTTATTTTCCGCTTTCACAGTCACGTTTTTGCCTTTCTTATCAACAGCTGTGACTTTATGACCTAAGTAAAATTCAAACCCCAATCCTTTAAGAGATTTCTGAAGTTCCTTTCCCATAGTAGCGTCCATACTTGGGATAATACCGTCCAGAAATTCCACAACAGAAACCTTAGCTCCAAGTCTTGCATATACAGAGCCTAGCTCCATTCCTATCACACCTCCTCCAATGACAATCATATGCTTAGGAACTTCTGTTAATTCTAATGCTTCTGTACTTGTGATTACCCTCTCCTTATCCAACTTGATAAATGGAAGGCTTGCGGGTTTAGAACCAGTGGCTATAATGATCTTTTCAGCTGTGATCTTCTTCTTGTCCTTGCCTTCAATTTGTATGGTATTCTTGTCCACAAAGCTTCCAATACCATGATGCACGTCTATCTTATTCTTATTCATCAGGTAGTCTATACCATCCACATTTTGCTTCACTACATCAGCCTTTCTGGCAATCATCTGCGTCAGGTTCACTTTTGGTTTATTGATGTCTATTCCGTGCGTTTTGAACGTATGTTCGGCAGCATGGAAATGCTCCGATGAATCCAACAATGCTTTGGAAGGAATACATCCTACATTTAGACAAGTCCCTCCTAGTGTATCATATTTTTCTACGATGGCTGTTTTCATACCTAATTGCGCACATCGAATGGCTGCCACATAACCACCAGGACCGGAACCTATTACTACTACTTGATAATCCATATTTTATTTAGTTAGTACTAAGTACTTGGTAATTTGTACTAAGATCAGTTGAGTGATTTTTGTAATCCAAACAACATTTTCCTTAGTGAATCTATACTTTTTAATTCTTTGTCTGCTTCATTAAGATATTCAAATCTAAGTGCAAGAAGTAACTGTGTTTCAAGTTCAAAAAAAGAACCAACTGAGATCCCTATGAACTGTCTAAATTCTCCATTTGAATTTCTACCCGCGCCTTCTGCTATATTGGAAGGTACTGAAATCGCAGCTCTTCTTATTTGAGATGTAAGTCCAAACTTTTCATCAGATGGAAAATCCTCGCTCAGTAGATAAATGGACTCACTTAAATCCATTGATTTCTTCCAAACTTCTAAATCTTGATACCTATGCATCTCTTTACCCTTGTACCTATTACTTGATACTTAGACTCCCAAAAGGAGTCTTGTTGGGTCTTCCAACAATTGCTTCACACGCACTAAGAAACTCACGGACTCTCGTCCATCGATGATTCTATGATCGTATGAAAGTGCTACATACATCATCGGACGAACCACAACCTCACCATTTTCTACAACTGCTCTTTCAACAATATTATGCATTCCTAAAATCGCAGATTGCGGTGCGTTGATAATAGGTGTAGACATCATAGACCCAAAAACCCCACCGTTAGTGATGGTAAATGTGCCCCCTTCCATTTCTTCAATACTTAATTTATTATCTCTTGCCTTTGTAGCCAATCTTACCACTTCTTTTTCTATCTGATCGAAAGAGAGTGATTCAGCATTTCTAATTACGGGCACAACAAGGCCTTTCGGTGCAGATACCGCAATGGAGATATCACAATATTCATTGAAGACCATCTCGTTACCATCAATCATAGCATTCACAGCTGGCCACTCTTGTAGAGCCACGCAAACTGCTTTTGTAAAGAAGGACATAAAACCGAGTCCCACTTCATGCTTTTCCTTAAACTGCTCCTTGTATTTTTTTCGTAAATCCATGATTGGCTTCATGTTCACCTCATTAAATGTGGTAAGCATTGCTGTCTCGTTTTTCACAGACACCAGTCTTCTTGAAACAGTCTTTCTTAGTGAGGACATCTTTTCTCTTCGTTGCTCTCTGCTTATGCCTCCTCCGAATGTTGGAGCTTCAAACTGAGGTTTTGAAGGTTTTTCGTCGGATTTAGGTACCGATTGTGAAGTGCTGGATTTTTCAGCACTCATCGCATCCTCTTTGGTAATGCGACCGTCTTTACCTGTACCTTGGACATCACCCGGAGAAATTCCTTTTTCAGACAGAATCTTAGCAGCAGCTGGGGAAGCATGTCCCGTAGCATAAGTTTCTTTATCAGAACCTGAGTCATTAGAGCTTGATGTTGAAGAAGCTGACTCGCTAATCGAAGCATCCGTGGATGGAGCCTCACCTTCCATTACTTCTATTTTGCAAATGAGTGCACCTATTTCTAAAGTATCTCCTACTTGAGCTACAATCTGAAGTTTTCCCTGAGCCTCAGCAGTGAGGTCGAATGTTGCTTTATCGGACTCTATTTCAGCAATTACTTCATCTAACTCTACAAAATCACCATCACTCTTCGCCCAGTTTGAAATCGTTACTTCAGTTATTGATTCACCAACAGCAGGTACCTTCATTTCAAGAACCTCACCAGTTGATTTAGCAGCGGAGGAATTGTCCTCAGACTTTGACTCACTACTCGACTTACCTGAAGAATCACTGGATGATTTGCTGCCTTCACCTTCTTCTATTTCACACAGTACTGCACCAATCTCAAGCGTGTCTCCTTCCTGTGCTTTAATACTCAATTTTCCAGCTGCTTCAGCGGTGACTTCAAAAGTCGCTTTATCCGACTCAAGTTCACAGATCACCTCATCCATTTCTACAAAGTCTCCGTCACTTTTTGTCCATGATGCCACGGTAACTTCTGTGATTGATTCACCTACCGCTGGAACTTTCATTTCAAGACTCATTTTCTTTTAATTTAATATTTTATGTTTCTTTTCGAATTATCTAGATCAAATGCTAAAGGCTTTCTTTACCAAATCCGCTTGCTCTTCTTTGTGAACTTTGGAAAATCCTGTAGCTGGTGAAGCACTAATTTTTCTGGCAATTACCTCGAAATCCATCTCAATTCTGGTTTTGATAAAACTCCATGCTCCCATATTCTTAGGCTCTTCTTGTACCCAAACCAGTTTTGGATTCTTGTATTTTTTTAGAATTGTATCAATTTGCTTTTGAGGCCAAGGATAAATCTGCTCGACACGAACAATCGCAACATCTTTTGCTTTCTTCTTCTTTTGTTCTTCCAATAGATCGAAATAGACTTTACCGGAGCAGAAAAGAACTTTTTTGACGTTCTTATTCGTAACAAAATCATCCCCTATTATTTCCTGAAATTTTCCGGAAGTAAAATCCTTTAAAGGAGAGATAGTCCCAGCATGTCTTAATAGAGATTTTGGTGAAAACACCACCGCTGGTTTTCGAAATTCCCAAGCCACTTGTCTTCTCATTAAATGGAAGATATTTGCTGAAGTGGTGAGATTCGCAATGACGATGTTCTCATTAGCACACATTTGAAGGAATCGCTCCATTCGTGCACTTGAATGCTCAGGACCCTGCCCCTCATAACCGTGTGGTAATAACATGACCAGTCCGTTCATTCTTTGCCACTTGCTTTCCGCACTCGCAATGAACTGATCTATCATAATCTGGGCACCATTAGCAAAGTCCCCAAACTGCGCTTCCCATATGACCAAGGCATTTGGAGTAGCCATTGCATAACCATACTCAAAACCCAAAACTCCATATTCAGAAAGTAGCGAATTATAAATCCTAAGTGGTTGTTGTTCATCTTGAATATGATTTAAGCCACAATAAGATTCATTGGTATTAGAATCAAAAAAGTACGCATGCCTATGCGAGAAAGTGCCTCTTTTGACATCCTGACCAGACATTCGAACGATTGTTCCATCTGCCATTAAAGAACCATAAGCCAATAATTCAGCATCGGCCCATCCTAGCTCCTTTTTCTCAAAAAAGTTAGCTTTTCGATCCTTCAAAAGTTTTTCGATCTGTCGAAGTGGTTTGAAGCCTTTGGGCACCTCGGTGATGGCCTTCCCCACCTTCCCAATCATCTCCTCAGAAATAGCGGTATTAGGGGATTTATCAAAATCTTTAGATGTCGATCTCCGTAAATGATCCCACTCCTCTTCAATTTTCTGGGGTTTATATGGCAATGGATTCTCCTTAATATCATTCAATCGATCCTGAAGCTTATCCTTGAATTCTTTCTCAAGTTTCTTGACTTCTGCGTCATTCAAATCATTGCGTTCTACCAATTGCTTCACATACACTTCCCTTGGATTAGGGTGCTTCCCAATGGCATTGTATAGCTTAGGTTGTGTGAATTTTGGCTCATCACTTTCATTGTGTCCATGTCTTCTGTAACACAACATATCAATGAAGATATCCTTATTGAACTTCTGCCTGTACTCTGTCGCAAGGTTTGCACAGAATTGCACCGCTTCTGCGTCATCTCCATTTACATGGAGAATAGGTGCGTCAACGATTTTAGCTAAGTCCGTACAGTAAATACTTGATCTGGCATCAGCAAAATCTGTGGTGAACCCTACTTGATTATTGATTACAAAATGAATGGTTCCACCCGTTTTGTAGCCTTCCAGCAATGACATTTGGATACACTCATATACTATTCCCTGACCAGCAACAGCTGCGTCACCATGAATCAACACAGGAATCGCTTTCCCCATATCACCTTCATACTCATCATCGATCTGTGCACGTGAATAACCCAAAACAACAGGGTCGACTGCTTCAAGGTGAGATGGATTTGGCGCGAGCTTAACATACATTTTCTTCCCAGCTGTTGTGTCAAGATGGGACGCGTATCCGAGGTGATATTTTACATCCCCATCACCCATCGTAAGATCCACTTCCTGATTGCCTTCGAACTCACTAAAAATCTCCTCGTATGTCTTCCCCATGATATTGGCAAGTACATTGAGACGTCCTCTATGCGCCATACCTATCACTACCTCTTCAGCATCCAGTTCCGCTCCTTTATTGATGATTTTATCAAGAGCAGGAATCATATTCTCTCCACCTTCCAATGAAAACCTCTTTTGACCCAAAAATTTGGTATGAAGGAAATTCTCGAATCCACTTGCTTCATTGAGCTTGGAAAGAATTCGATGTTTTTCTTCCCTGGGAGGGTTTATATCCGCACCTTCTGTTTCGATTTTATTTTTTAACCACTCACTAATATTAGAATCTCTAATGTGATTGTACTCAAACCCAATGTGACCAGCATAAACCTTTTTAAGTTTATCCAGTATTTTTCTTAAGGAAGCTTTACCCAAACCTACTTCCACCCCAACCTCAAACTCCGAATCCAAATCCTTATCCGACAATCCGAAATCAGACAATTCAAGTTTTGCAGTATGTGGTCGCCTTTCACGGACCGGATTTGTGTCTGCTATCAAATGTGCCCAGGATCTGTAATTGTATATAAGATTTCTAACGGCAGTTTCCTTTGGAGTTGCTAACTCAGAAGCTGCTCCGTTTTCATCATAATTTTCCTGTGCAAATTCGAACCCTTCAAAAAATTTTTTCCAGGATTCATCAATACTTTCTGGGTTATCTTTATAGGCCTTGAAAAGTTCATCAAGGTAATTGCCGTGAGCATTGGCAATGTAGGAATACTTATCCATGTTCATAATGTTGGTAAAACAAAATTACAGGTAATATTGCTTCTTTAAAAACTGTAAAATCGCATAAGCAAATAAATAAGAAATACTCCTAATCCACTCCCTCCATTTTGGATTCTCAAATAGGTTTGCATTTATTTAGTACAAAAACCACTACATTTGCGCTCCATTTTTAAAAACTTTTGATGGACGAGTTCCATAAACAAAAAGAATTATGTCAGTAAAAATTAGACTAGCGCGTCGAGGACGCAAAAAACAAGCCATGTACGATGTAGTAGTGGCTGACAGCAGAGCACCACGAGATGGTCGCTTTATTGAAAAGATCGGTACCTACAACCCGAACACAGATCCCGCTTACATTAACTTGGACAGTGATAAGGCATTTGACTGGGTAATGAAAGGTGCTCAACCAACAGATACTGTAAGAGCTATGCTTTCTTATAGAGGCGTGATGTACAGAAAACATCTTCAAATTGGTGTTAACAAAGGTGCTATCACTCAAGAAGAAGCCGATAAAAAACTAGAAGCTTGGTTGAAGGATAAAGAATCTAAAATCCAAGGTAAGGTTGATAAGCTTGAAAAAGCGAAGGCTGATAAAAAGAAAGCAGCATTAGAAGCCGAAAGTAAGGTGAAAGAAGCTAGAGCTGAAGACTTGAAGAAAAAAGCTCAAGAAGCGGAAGCAGCATTAGTAGCTGAAATCAAGGAAGGTGGGTCTGAAGGAGACGAAGATGTTGCTGAGGACGTAGCTGAGGTGGAAGAAGCACAAGCTGAAGCCGCAACAGAGGCACCTGTAGAGAAAGCTAAAACAGAAGAGATTGCTGAAGAAGAGCCTAAAGCTGAAGAAGTAAAGGAAGAACCTAAAGCTGAAGAAGCTAGAGAGGTGGAGCCTAAAGCTGAAGAAGTAAAGGAAGAACCTAAAGCTGAAGCTACTGAAGAAGCACCTGCAGAAGAAGACGACAAAAAAGAGGGTTAATCCGTAATGCGGCAGAGTGATTGCTACCAACTAGGAGAAGTAATCAAAACCCACGGCCTTAATGGTGAAGTCAATGTTTATTTAGATGTTGACTTTCCTGACGAATATCAAAATTTGGAATCAGTATTTCTTGAACAACAAGGAAAGCTGATTCCTTTTTTTATTGAATCCATTCAGATTAGCAATAAAAAGGCCTTAGTTCAATTTGAAGACATCAATTCTATTGAAACCGCTAAGCCTCTTATTAAATCAAAGATCTTTTTACCCTTATCACAACTCCCCAAACTGAAAGACGATCAATATTATTTCCATGATCTAATCGAGTGTGAAGTTTACGAGGACTCTAAAAAATTAGGGCTCATCAAAAAGGTGATTGATTTGAGTGGCAATCAGCTTTTATCAGTTCATTTAGAAAACAAAGAGATCCTCATTCCACTAAAGGATGAAATTCTGATTAATGTTGACATTCCAAACAAAAAAGTAATCGTAAAGCTACCGGAAGGTCTTTTGGATATTTACAATGAGTAACTTTATCTCATGCGGATAGATATAATCACGTGCTTACCTAATCTATTTGAAGGCCCACTAACTCAAAGCATCGTCAAACGATCAATGGATAAGGGATTGGTCGAATTAGAAATTCACAATTTGAGAGATTATGCCGAAAATAAACACCAACACGTGGATGATTATGCATTTGGGGGAGGTGCTGGAATGGTCTTAATGATTGAACCAATAGACCGATGTATTACTAAGTTGAAGAGTGAGCGAGAATATGATGAAGTTGTTTATCTAACTCCAGATGGAGTAACTTATACCCAATCTATTGCAAACCAACTATCCCTGAAAAAGAATTTCATTTTTTTATGCGGACACTATAAAGGAGTAGATCAAAGAGTTCGTGATCATTTCATAACTAAGGAAATAAGTATTGGTGACTATGTACTTTCAGGTGGTGAATTGGCAGCTATGGTATTGACAGATTCACTAATTCGCCTCGTTCCCGGTGTGTTAAATGATGAAACATCTGCCTTATCAGACTCATTTCAGGATAATTTACTGGCTCCCCCTGTTTATACGCGCCCGGCAGAATATAAGGGGTGGAAAGTACCTGAGGTACTTATCTCTGGCCATGAAGCTAAGATTGAAGCATGGAGACACAATCAGGCGATGAAAAGAACTGAGGAAAAAAGACCAGACCTTCTCAAGTAAATATTGCTCCCTATATCTTTCTTTTCAATTACTTATTTCTATATTTGCACTCCTTTTTCAAAACACTCAGCAAGGAGTACAGAAATGAGCACAGAATTATTGAAAGTCGTAGAGGAAGAATATAAAGAAGTGAAGGCTAAACACCCTTCTTTTGGACCTGGTGATACCATCAATGTTCACTATAAAATTAAAGAAGGTAATAAAGAGCGTGTACAGCAGTTCCAGGGTACGGTTATGCAGATAAAAAATCGAAATTCAAACGGTGAGTCCTTCACCGTGAGAAAGGTTTCCGGAGATATTGCTGTAGAAAGAATTTTTCCAATTCTTACCCCAAATCTTGAAAAGATTGAAGTCCTTAGAAAAGGTAAAGTAAGAAGAGCGAAACTTTATTATCTAAGAGGAAGAAAAGGAAAAGCTGCAAGAATCAAAGAAAAGCTTTCGAGATAAAAAATTAACAACCCCGCACCAGCGGGGTTTTTTGTTTGTTGATATCCCAACTAATTTCGAGGAGATGGAAATCAACTTTCATAAATACCAGGGTACAGGAAATGACTTTATTCTTATTGATGACCGCAATGAGAAATTCCCTGCTACCACTAAACAGGTCGAAAAACTGTGCGATCGAAGATTCGGAATAGGCGCTGATGGGTTGATTCTCATTCAAAATCATCCTGACCTGGATTATCGAATGGTCTATTTCAACTCAGATGGATCGCAAAGCCTCTGTGGAAACGGATCAAGATGTGGTTTTGCATTTGCACGGTCATTAAACATTGTCAATGACACGGCTACTTTTGAAACAACAGATGGTATTCACGAAATTAAATTCCAAGATGGACTCATTCACTTCCACTTATTCGATGTAGATCAAGCTGATGAACTCGAAGACAATCAATGGTATATTAATACTGGATCACCTCACCACATTGTACTAAGCGAAAAAGAATCTCAAAATATCATCGAAGAAGGAAGAAGAATAAGAAACCTGCCAGACTATTCCAGCCAAAATGGCACAAATGTGAATTTCGCACAGCTTTTGCAGGATAGGATCAAAATCAGGACTTATGAAAGAGGCGTGGAAGATGAAACGCTTAGCTGTGGTACAGGAGCCACTGCAGTAGGATTGATGGCAGGGAAACTAGGATATGAAAGTCCGGTAACAATTGAAACTGTGGGTGGCACACTGACCGTCTCATTCGAATTACGTGAAAATGGATTTTCAAATATTTGGTTAGCAGGACCTGCTGAAAAAGTGTTTGAGGGAACTGTAATTATCTAATCACTCTTCCATCAAATGATTATAACTTTAAGGCTTTATAAAAAAGGCTAATTTTCGAACTAAATAGGATAGGCTCTGCCTCTTCATGTAAAAAGAAATTCAATGCTAAACTCAATTACGAAGGGAATTGCGAAAATGTTCGGTGGAACAAAAACCGAAAAAGATCTCAAAGAACTTGTTCCATATGTAGGTCTGATCAATACCGAATTTGAGAAATTAAAAAATATTTCTGATGATGAGCTCAGAGGTAAAACGAATGAGCTAAAAGAAATCATCAAAAGCCATCTCAAACAAATCGATGACCAAATAGAGGCACTTCACAAGCAAGTAGATGAAGACACCACACTAGACGTACATCAGAAAGAAGATATTTTTGGACAAATAGACAAGTTGGAGAGTGATCGCGACGAAGAGCTTGAAAAAGTTCTCATAGACATTCTTCCACAAGGGTTTGCTGTGGTAAAGGAAACGGCTAGGAGACTTGCCGAAAACGAAAAATTAGTCGTTCAAGCCACTCAGTATGACAAAGAGCTAGCAGCTCAAAAGGATCATATCGAAATAAATGGAGAAACGGCTACCTGGAAAAACAAGTGGACAGCTGCAGGAACAGACGTTACATGGAATATGATTCATTACGATGTACAGCTTATTGGTGGTGTCGTTTTGCATCAAGGAAAGATTTCTGAGATGCAGACAGGTGAAGGTAAAACACTTGTAGCAACCCTACCTGCATATCTGAATGCTTTGGCAGAAAGAGGGGTCCATATTGTAACGGTTAATGACTACCTGGCGAGAAGGGATGCAGAGTGGAATGCTCCAATTTTTGAATTCCATGGATTGAGAATCGACTGCATTGACAATCATCAGCCAAACTCTCTTGAAAGGAGAAATGCATATCTGGCAGACATCACATATGGGACCAACAATGAATTTGGGTTTGATTACCTAAGAGACAACATGTCGAGAAGTCCTGAGGAATTGGTGCAAAAGAAGCATCATTATGCTATGGTCGATGAGGTTGACTCAGTATTAATTGATGATGCTCGAACACCACTTATTATTTCAGGTCCGATACCAAAAGGAGATGAACATGAATTCTATGATCTTAAACCTCGTATTCAGAGATTGGTAGACGCTCAAAGAAAACTCGTCGGTGATTTTTTAAATGAAGCCAAAAAGCAAATCAAGGAAGGGAATGAAGCAGAAGCAGGACTACCACTTTTCAGAGCATTTAGGGGGCTCCCAAAGAGTAAGCCACTCATCAAATTCATGAGTGAGACAGGTGTCAAACAAATTCTTCAAAAAACTGAAAACGTCTACCTGGCAGACAATCAAAAACGAATGCCAGAAGCCGATGAGCCTTTATACTTTACGATCGATGAAAAGATCAACAGTATAGATCTGACTGAGAAGGGTATTGACCTAATCACAGGTGAAGGTGAAGATGCCAATTTCTTTATTCTCCCAGACATTGGTGATGAGATAGCCAAACTTGAGAAGGATGAGGAAACTCCTGAAAATGAGAGACTTCAGAAAAAAGAAGAAATTATCCGAGACTATAACATCAAAGGTCAGCGAATTCACTCCGTCAACCAATTGCTGAAAGCCTACTGTATGTATGAAAAAGATACAGAATATGTGGTGATGGATGGCAAAGTAAAGATTGTAGATGAGCAGACCGGACGTATCATGGAAGGTCGTCGATATTCGGACGGATTACATCAGGCAATTGAGGCGAAAGAAAATGTAAAGGTTGAAGATGCAACTCAAACGTACGCCACGATCACCTTACAAAACTATTTCCGAATGTACCACAAACTAGCAGGTATGACAGGTACTGCGGAAACGGAAGCTGGAGAGTTTTGGGACATCTATAAACTGGATGTAGTAGTCATCCCTACTAACAAGCCGATCTCCCGAAAAGATGAAAACGATAAGGTTTATAAAACCATTCGTGAAAAATTCAATGCAGTAGCCGAAGAAGTAGTTGAATTAACTCAAGCTGGCAGACCTGTTCTTGTGGGTACTACCTCAGTGGAAATATCTGAGCTATTGAGCAGAATGCTTCAAATGAAGAATATCAAGCATCAGGTTCTGAATGCGAAGCAGCATGCCAAAGAAGCCGATGTAGTCGCAGAGGCAGGTAAACCAGGAGCAGTTACTATCGCCACCAACATGGCTGGACGGGGTACAGATATTAAGCTGACCGATGAAGTGAAAGAAGCAGGCGGACTAGCCATTATCGGTACAGAAAGACACGAATCGAGACGGGTAGACAGACAGCTTAGAGGGCGTTCAGGTCGACAAGGAGATCCGGGTTCCTCTCAGTTCTACGTATCATTGGAAGATAACCTGATGAGGCTATTCATGTCTGACAGAGTAGCTAAAATTATGGATAGGCTTGGGCTTCAAGAAGGAGAAGTAATCCAGCACTCCATGATTACAAAGTCAATCGAAAGAGCCCAACGGAAGGTAGAAGAAAACAACTTCGCCATTCGTAAAAACCTTCTCGAGTATGACGATGTGATGAATAGCCAAAGAGAGGTTATTTATAAGCGAAGGAGAAATGCGCTTTACGGTGAGCGACTTGAGCTTGACATATTAAACATGCTTCTCGAAACATGTGAAGACATCATGCTTAACGCTAAAGGCACCAATGATTTGGATAGCCTCAAGCTTAATGCGATCTCTATTCTTGGGCTTGACTTTGATATCTCGCAAGAAGAGCTTGAGAAAGGAGATGAAAACACGTTGGTAGAAAAGCTCTATGATGAAGCTCTTAAAAACTACAAACAGAAGAATCAGCTAATCAGAGAAAAGGCTTTGCCAATCCTTAAGCAACTCAATTTGACACGAGGAGCTACTTTAGAAAATGTTCTAGTTCCTTTTACTGATGGAAAGAAACAAATCGGCACGTCAGTTAATTTGAAAAAAGCAGTAGAAACTGAGGGGCAAGAGGTAATTCTGGAGATGGAGAAAATGATTGCTTTGGCCACCATCGATTTGCTTTGGAAAGAGCACCTTAGAGATATGGATGACTTACGTCAGAGTGTTAGAAATGCCCAATACGAACAAAAAGATCCTTTGTTAATCTATAAGTTCGAAGGGTTTGAAATGTTTAAACGATTCATTGGAAAGGTGAATGAAGAAACCATTTCATTCCTAATGAAGGCAGAGATTCCTGTTGAACAACCAGATCAGGTACAAGAAGCTAGAAGGCAACAAACTTCAAGAAACTACAAAGAGCAGAAAGAAGAAAGCAGGTCTGCCCTTGCAGGACCAGAAGGAGGTAATAGGCCTCCAGTTCAGCAACAAACCGCTCCGGTGCAGTCACAAAAAATTGCCAGCAGAAACCAACGTGTAAATGTGCAGTATGCAGATGGGTCAGTGAAGAAAGATGTGAAATTCAAGACAGTTGAAGACGATATTAAAAATAATCGATGCGTATTAATCGACTAATCATAGTATTATTCCTGGCTGCATGTAAAGCAACTACTCCAACATCTTCTGTAAAGTATTCGGAAGACCTCAGCGTTCACAGGCCTGAAATACCTGAAAGTGCTTCTTCAGGGGATTCAAAGCAGGAGGTCATTGAAGAATCGTATAAGCCACTTTCCGGACATATAGCACAAGAATTAGACAGCATTGCAAGAGTAGCTTACGAACAAAATAAAGCTGGTAAATATATTGATGGATACGTTATTCAGATCTATTCTGGTAATGATAGAGATGATGCTAATGCTGCCAGATCAAAAATGTATGAGTTTTTTCCGGAGTTAGATCCAAAAATATCTTATCGACAGCCTAATTTCAGAGTAAAGGCGGGTAAGTTCACGGACAGACTCAGAGCAAATAGAATTCATCAACAAGTAAAAGAGGAATTCCCTCGTGCCATTTTACTTCCTGAGAGATTTCTTGAGAAATATGAGTGATCCAATCCAAAAAATAAAATCACTTTCAGAATCTTACTTTCAGGAAATATTGGAAATAAGAAGACATATTCATGCCAATCCTGAACTTTCATTTGAAGAATTCAATACGGCCAATTTCATCGAACAAAAACTTCATTCGTTTGGCATAACCGACACTCAAAGGATAGCTGAAACTGGAGTTACTTTTACTTTAGAAGGAAAAGAAAAAGGTAAAACTATTGCCCTACGTGCGGACATTGATGCCTTGCCAATTAAAGAAACCAATAATGTTTCATATAAGTCTAAAAGCGAGGGGGTAATGCATGCATGCGGCCATGATGTCCACACTGCAAGCTTACTAGGCGTAGCTAAAATTTTGAATGAACTTAAAGATTATTATAGCGGATCGGTGAAATTTATTTTTCAACCTGCGGAGGAAAAATCACCTGGAGGAGCATCCATCCTAATCAAAGAAGGAATTCTGGACAATCCAAAGCCCGCTACTATTTTAGGACAGCATGTGATGCCATTAATCCCAGAAGGAAAAGTGGGGTTCAGGAAAGGGAAATATATGGCCAGCGCAGACGAAGTTTACCTTACGGTCAGAGGAAAAGGAGGTCACGCAGCAATGCCAGAAACTTTTGTAGATCCTATAGCAATCGCCGGCCAAATCATCGTATCCCTTCAGCAAGTAGTCAGCAGAATAGCGAATCCTAAAATACCATCGGTACTCTCTTTTGGAAAAATTTCTGGTGGTCACGTAAACAATGTAATCCCTGATGAAGTCAATATTGATGGCACTTTCAGAACTTTTGACGAAGAATGGAGAAAGAAGGCTCACCAAAAAATCAAAGATATCTCTTCATCAATAGCAGAATCAATGGGTGGATCCTGTGAAGTGAATTTTGCACCAGGATACCCATTTCTAAGAAATGATGAAGTCTACACCCAACGCAATATTGAGGCTGCCAAGGACTATTTGGGCGAAGATAATGTTGTGGAATTGGATCTTTGGATGGCGGCAGAGGATTTTGCTTTCTATACACATCAGATTCCTGGTTGTTTCTATAGATTAGGAACGAGGAATGAAGAAAAGAGTATTACCTCAGGAGTTCATACCCCGACGTTCGATGTTGATGAAAATGCATTGAAAATTGGAATGGGATTAATGGCCTATCTTACTATCAATGAGCTTATGATATCTAAAGAGCAACTTCAGTCTGGAATCTGAATATTAAGTATTCTGTTGTTTGTCCAGGAAAGGTTTGGTAACTTATATCACTCTGAAACTTTAAATCATGGCCAGAAACATACCTTGAAATCCCCAGAGTATATTCTTTTTGATCTGGGAAAACACTGTGCGTATCATCTGCATTAATATCAGTGTATCTTCCTGCAATTTCCCAGTTAGAAGGCAATAAATAACCCATCTGAAATACAAAGCCCGTTCCTGTTCCGTATCTACTCTCATTGTTCTCTGCAGTTCTCAGAGCAAACTCAGACATAGCAGAAAGTCCATTATACTTGAACATCATATCAGCAATAAAAGATCTCAGGTCCGTTGGAAGGTAGGATTCATCCGTTTCAGAAACAGTTACAAAGCCTCCTAAATTGCCTCTTGATCGAACTGCATTTATATTCAAGTCACCAGTAATACCTATAGATAATTTTGGAGTTGGTTCTCGCTTTAGATCTGAGCCAAAATAATCCCCCTTGCCAGCAAAACTGCCCATCGGAAGAAATTCCAATCTTCCAGTAAGCTCATAGCCTTCAGATGGATTCCTAGCTATCACATTCCTACCTTGCCCCATCGAAATAGCTAAAATCTGCCTAAACTTATCATTGGCACTTTTATGACGGAGTTGAACTCCTACATCACGATCAATATTAAATCGCGCATTTACCAAGCTTCGATCTACAAATTGTAGGTTCTGTGAGGATATTACCCGTTCTCTGTTACCTGGTAATTTGGTCTGTCCCCACCAAACGTGCCAGTTTTTAGCAAAATTCCACTTAATAACAGCATCCAGAACGATATTGGCTGTATTACCTGACTCATCGTTATGACCACTTCGCTGATCTCTGTTTGACACAGCCAACTCAAGCTTATAAACGACACTCGGATCAATGGCCCAACCATCAAATTTCAGTCGTGTTCTTCGAACCATTAATGCATCTTCATAAACGTCATTTTCTAAATCATATCTACCATCATACAAGGTTTGAAATCTAAAACCGAATTTTAAGTAGAAGGAAGAATCTTGCGCGACAAACTGCAAGCGCTTACCCCATTTGCTGGAAGTTGTGTCCTGTGCACTCACCGTTATTGAGATCAGAAACGCCAAAAACATCCAATATTTAGAAAAGTTCATGATTTTTTAATGATTCTTTTAATTAAGCCGCAATGTTAGAGCTTTATTATTACCTAATTGTTTCCCCTATGTTAAATAGTTAACAATAGCTTAACATATATTCAAAGACGCTACCAACCGAAAATGCCCCGACAAACTCCCTCTAATTGACACCCAGACTAAACAATTTCTTAACATATACGAAACATTCAACCGATACCTTTGCGGAACTAAATAGATAAAAATAATTCGCATGAAATACGGACTGTTAGACCTACTTAATCTGCTCGGAGCTTTAGGATTTTTCATCTATGGAATGAAGGTGATGAGTGAAGGTATCCAAAAGGTAGCCGGGGCTAAGATGAGAACAATCCTCAGCTCAATGACCTCTAACCGTTTCAAGGGGGTATTTACTGGTTTTACAATAACCAGTTTAGTTCAATCCTCATCGGCAACCACCGTATTGGTTGTTAGTTTCGTTAATGCCGGACTTCTTTCACTTACAGAGTCCATTGGTGTGATCATGGGTGCGAACATAGGCACAACAATTACTGCTTGGTTAATCTCGATTATCGGTTTCAAAGTTAAAATTGCGAATTATGCATTACCCATAATTGCTCTGGGTTTTCCTTTAATGTTCTTTAACAGAGAAAGGTTAAAGTTCTGGGGAG
The DNA here is from genome assembly GCA_965267215.1 of Ekhidna sp. Lineage (GTDB taxonomy): Bacteria > Bacteroidota > Bacteroidia > Cytophagales > Cyclobacteriaceae > Ekhidna. The sequence goes on along the minus strand of OZ253940.1, from coordinate 4,415,926 downwards.
AAGTATTGGTGGGTTTTGCACTGCTATTTATGGGTCTTGCCTTGCTTAAGGATTCAGTACCAGATCTTAAATCGAATCCCGAAATACTCGCTTTCTTGAGTCAATACACTGATCTAGGATACTTATCCATTTTATTATTTGTGTTAATAGGTACAGGATTAACAGTAATTGTGCAGTCCTCAAGTGCAGCCATGGCCCTTACTTTGGTTATGGCTAATAATGGGTGGATTCCTTTTGAATTAGCTGCTGCTATGGTACTGGGAGAAAATATAGGAACCACTATTACGGCGAATCTTGCAGCTCTAGTTGGGAACGTTCACGCAAAAAGAGCTGCACTATCTCATTTGATTTTCAACATTTTTGGAGTGATTTGGATACTCATTCTTATAAGACCGGCACTTAACCTGGTTGATTGGTATCTTGTCTCCAATGGATCTGCGTCACCATTTGTTACTGCCGCGAGCATACCAATTGCATTATCCATTTTCCACTCTTCATTCAATATTCTCAATACCTTATTCCTTATATGGTTTGTCAATTTCATTGCCAATACTGTGACTAAGGTGATAAAATCCACTGGAGATGATGAGTTTCAATTGGAGTATATCAGTACGGGTATGATGAATACTGCGGAGTTATCTATCGAAGAGGCACGAAAGGAGACTGTACGAATGGGTGGTATGACCACAAAAATGTCAAAACAATTTCAGAATCTTATCGTGGAGGGCAAGCCTAAAAAGCAAAAAAAGTTGCTTAAGAAAATGAGGGATTACGAGGAGATAACTGATCGAATGGAGCAAGAAATTTCAGAGTACCTGATGAAGGTTACTTCCAGTGGAACATTGAGCGACAGCAGCACGATTAGAGTTACAAGCCTACTAAGTGCGGTAAATGATCTGGAAAGAATTGGCGATATATTCTTTCAGATGTCTAAAGATGTTGAACGCATCCTAAAAAGTGAGAAGAAATTCAGAAACAAGCAGGTAAAGAACCTTCAGGAAATGATGGCCCTTGTAGATGATGCCTTGAAAATTATGCTTGAAAATCTTGATCTAACTAGAAAGGATGGCAGCCTTGAACCGGCAATGTTGGTTGAGGAACAAATTGATGCACTTAGAAACTCTCTAAGAAAGGATCTTACCAAGGACATTGAAAAAGACAAATACGATCCACAAAGAGACGGGTGGTACAAAGATCTTTTCCATTTATGCGAAAAAGTAGGTGATCATGCCATCAATGTTTCTGAAGCCATGACTGGTGAGAAAGAAAGGATATTGAAAGAAGAGATGGAAACTGAATGATGAACGAGATACTCTTGTCATCTGAAATGGGAAAATACAATTATCAATCCGTAGCAAAGAAGACGCTTGTCATTGTAGTGTCTATTCTATTTTTCTTGTTAGCTATAGAGCTTATGGGACTGTCCCTGGCTGAAATGGCCGGACAGTTCACAGATAGTATATCGGTGGTTACGTCGAATCCATTCATTGGCTTGTTTATTGGACTTCTATCTACTGCTTTACTTCAAAGCAGTTCCACAACAACATCAATAGCTGTTGCAGCAGTAGCTTCCGGCGCGATAAGCTTACAACATGCAATCCCGATTGTTCTGGGTGCTAACGTCGGGACTACCATTACCAGCACCATCATTTCCATGAGCTATATTTCTAAGCAAAAGGAATTTAGAAAAGCAGTGGCGGCTGGTACTTCTCATGACTTTTTCAATATACTAACCGTGCTCCTTCTTTTTCCACTAGAAGTAAATTATCATTTTCTTGAAAGGGGTAGCATTTTCATCTCCTCGTTTCTTCATGTAGGAGAATCGAGCTTAAGTACAGGTGAGGCTTATGGATTTTCATCATTATTTGATGCAAGCACTCAATGGGTAGTATCTACTTTTGGACCTATTATTACATTGTTATTAGGTATTGTCCTTCTTTTTAGCTGTATTAAACTGATATCCAAATGGCTCTATAAAATACTTATCGGTAAAACCAAGGATCAATTTGAAAAGGTAGTTTTCAAGAATAAGTACCGAGCCTTTGGATGGGGGCTTGTTATTACATCTTTAGCTCAGTCGAGTTCTCTTACTACTTCACTTATAGTTCCATTGGTAGCGACGGGGAAAGTCAAAATCAGAAAAGGTTTTCAATTTATCATGGGAGCCAATATTGGAACTACAATTACCGCTCTTCTTGCAGCAGTATTCCAATCTGAAGCTGCTATTAGTTTAGCCATAGTGCATTTATTATTTAATTTAATAGGCGTTCTAATTTTTCTACTTATCCCTTTCATATCCGGATTCCCGGTATATCTGGCAAAGAAAATGGGTATAATGACCATGAAAGCAAGACTAGTTGGATTTGCCTACATCTTCTTCGCATTCTTTCTATTACCTTTCACATTGATCTACTTTTCACAAGATCATTCGAAGGAAAAAACACCAGATTCCATAGAAGTCACCTCAGGAGATTAGCTTTGCGAACAAAAGCGAGCAAATATGGCAGCATCGGCCAAAAAGGTGATAGATAATATTGTTGAGTTTGTTGAGATTAAGACTGAGCAAATAAAGCTGAAAATAATAGCTCGTTTGGCGAGAATGCTTTCAGGAGTAATCGCATTATCTATCAGCCTCCTATTTGCGATGTTTTTTCTTTTCTTTCTTAGCTATGCATTCGCGGAAATGATCAACATTACGCTTGAAAGTACTTACCTCGGATTTCTAATAGTTGCCGGAGCGTATTTACTTGTGATTATATTTATTTTCATCCTATTGAAAAGCAGAAGACTACAACATTGGATTGAGAATCTCATTGTGAAAATTGAAGAAGCAAGATATGAGCAAGAAAGAAACAATTGAAGATCGTTTTAAAGCACTGAAAGCAAAGGAAGATCAAGTCAAACTTCAGCTTACCAGTAATTCAGATGAAATGAGAGATAATGCTAAGCGAATAGGTAAGATTGCTTTAACAGCAGGGCTTATAGCGATTTTAGGTTATTGGATATTTAATGTCTTCTTTGGTGAAGATGAAAAGGAGGGTAAGAAAAATAAAAAAAAGAAGAAGTCTAAAGGTACCTGGGAACGAATTGGTGCGTTGGCAATGCCATATATATCAAAATTTTTGGATGGAGTGATTGATCTGGATGAAGAATCAACACAAAATGACAAAAAAACTAAAGAGTCGATTGAAGAGTCTGAAAATTAGACATTCATAAGGGACTCTCTTCTCCTCATCTTGCCTGCAGGAATTCCAAACATCATCTTAAACCTTCTACAAAAATAAGCAGTGTCTTTATATCCAACTTCTTTTCCTATGTCCCGAATACTTTTCTTACTGGTTCTTAAGAGATTAACAGCTGCTTCCATTCGCTGATATTCAATATAATCCTGAGGGTTAATTCCGGTCAACATCTTAAAATACTGACCTACGTAATCTTCAGATACGTTGGCTACATTGGCAAGAACCTTATTCGATAAATCTTCAGCCAAATTCTCTTTGATAAAAGTGAAAATGTCTATCAATCTTGGATCCTTAAAATATGTACTATTTGTAGCGATCTTCTCGACAAATAAACTATTATTCAAAATGTACCTTATCAGCTCAATGGTCATGTTCTCAGTCAGAACCTTGATGATGCGATCTTTACCCGGCATGCTTGCCTTTATTTCCTCGTTGATCTGTTTTATAAGACTGGCAAGCTTATAATTTTCCTGAATTTTGAAAGGAGGTATATCCAGTGATGAGAAGAAATTTACTGAGTCAAATGCTTTAGCATCAAATGCTACATAACTATAATGTTCCTCACTGATGGAATGTTCCGAAAAAGATTTAAGGAATTGATCTTTATTGGTTAGAAAATCATCCTTTGATAGTATTGTTGGGTTACCTGATCCATAACTCATAGAAATAGGGCGTCCACCGGGAACAAAAATTACATCTCCTTCAGAGGCGAGCTCCTTCTCTTTTCCAAACCTTATCTCACCACCCGTAACCAGTATAAGATAATTCTCTACCTCATAATTGTTATCGATAGTAATTGGCTTCAAAATATTAATATTTTTAGCCTTAACGAATCGTATTTCTAACGATTCAATTATCTTATTGTAATCCTCCATTTATGAATAAAGCTGGTTAATCTATCAATAAATAGTAAAATAATAGGACGAATCTAATAATAATCATCCTCAAAACCTAATTGACAGAATCAAATGGAAATTTCAACTATTGAACTATTTCAATAAGCTTCGGGCAATGACAATCCGTTGTATTTCTGAGGTTCCCTCATAAATCTGAGTAATCTTTGCGTCTCTCATGAGCCGCTCTACGTGAAATTCCTTCACATATCCATATCCTCCGTGAATTTGTACCGCCTCTACCGACTGCTTCATTGCAACCTCAGATGCGTAAAGTTTGGCCATAGCACCCTCTCTTGAAAAGTCCTCTCCCGCATCCTTCTTTTGAGCAGCTTTCAAACAAAGTAACCGTGCCGCCTCTACCTGAGTAGCCATGTCAGCTAGTTTGAATTGAATGGCTTGATGCTTAGCGATCTCCACACCAAAAGCCTTTCTTTCCTGAGAATATTTGAGTGATAATTCCAATGCTCCAGAAGCGATACCCAATGCTTGAGCTGCAATCCCTATTCTTCCTCCATTCAATACGTTCATTGCGAAAGTAAATCCAAATCCATCTTCACCTATTCTATTTGACTTTGGCACTTTTACATCCTGAAACATCAAAGAATGAGTGTCACTCCCTCTTATCCCTAACTTGTCCTCTTTCTTCCCTACGGTGAAACCTTCCATTCCTTTTTCCACAATCAAAGCGTTGATCCCTTTATGTTTCTTCTCGGGATCAGTTTGAGCCATTACGATGTAGTAGGAAGCAGAGTTCCCGTTAGTTATCCAGTTTTTAGTACCATTCAGCAAGTAATAATCACCCTTGTCTTCAGCAGTGGTTCTTTGAGAAGTCGCATCAGATCCGGCCTCTGGCTCGGAAAGGCAAAATGCTCCTATTTTTTGTCCGCTGGCTAATGGTTTCAAATATTTCTCTTTTTGTTCTTCTGTACCGTATTTTTCAAGACCCCAACAAACAAGGGAGTTGTTCACAGACATGCACACAGAAGTAGAAGCATCAACTTTAGAAATCTCCTCCATGGCCAGAACATACGAAACAGTATCCATGCCACTACCTCCATATTTCGGATCAACCATCATACCCATGAATCCAAGTTCACCAAGTTGTTTTATTTGATCCGCTGGGAATTTTTGCTTTTCGTCACGTTCAATTACACCTGGCAGAAGCTCTTTTTGAGCAAAATCTCTAGCTGCATCTCTAACTGCTAATTGTTCCTCAGTAAAATTGAAATTCATATAATTTTAAGTTAATTGATTCGGAATGGCCGCAAATATATTCATTGTTATGCATGCATACCATTAACCAACAAAAAAGCCCCAATGTTTGGGGCTGTCCTTACAATTTAAAAACCGTTTAATCCCTATTTCCAAGAAAGATCATTACGTAATATAATAATGTGGCCAGGGCCCCTAAAGCTGCCACTAAATAGGTGGAAGCAGCTGCATTTAAGGCGTCTTTTGCCATTGCATGTTCCCTATCATCTACAATATTTCTTTGCTTAATCCAGGCTAGCGCTCTACTACTTGCATCATATTCTACTGGAAGTGTTACAAAAGCAAATAATGTAAACACAGAATAGCAACCTATGATCACAAGTAGAGCCGTTTGCATTGGGATAATTTGAGGTAAGAAGAAAAAGCCAAAGAACATCATCATGAATACAGCATTGATCACCTTGGCACTCACGTTTTGAACTGGCACCATAGCAGACCTAAACTCTAACCAGCGATAAGCCGCAGCGTGCTGAACTGCATGCCCACATTCATGAGCAGCTACCGCAGCTGCAGCTGCCGATCTGCCACTGTACACATCCGGACTTAGATTGACTGTTTTATTTGCCGGATTGTAATGATCTGTGAGCTTTCCTTGAACTGAAGTAACGGTAACATCATAAATTCCATTATCCCTCAACATCAATTCAGCTATTTCTCTTCCCGAGAGACCGGAACCAAGCCTCACTTGAGAATACTTCCTGAACTTATTTTTCAATCGTGTACTAACCGCCCAGCTGGCGATCATGAACACAACAATTATCACTAATAACATATTTTCATTTTGATTTTAGTCTCAAAACCCCTTACGATTTTTATCTGGTGTTGTTACCACCATTTTCGCGCCAAAATATAAATCTGTCAATTTGTCGGCTTCTTACTGGCAGTTCTTCTTATTAAAGCAGAGATAATAAGTGCCACGCTACCAAATACTGCCATTGCAACTATCTGTGATGTGTGAAGAAGTGTAGCTAAAAATATACCTGTGGTCTCATCTATCGAATACAAAAGGAGCATGCCAGCAATCATTCCATGATAGGTACCAAAACCGTTTTGAACAGGAATAGAGAAAGCAATTCCGCCAGTTATTAGCAGCATAAACCCTGCCCCCAATCCAAGATGAGATGTCTCCTGTAAAGAGAAAACTATTAAATAAGACATTAAGTAGTACGTCACCCATAGAATTACGGTTGATACTACAAATCCGATAGGTTTTTTAATGTCTTTTAACGATAGCAACCCTGATATAAAGCTCTTAATGAGGTCAGCAAATTTTCCCCTTAATTGATCTTTTCTCTTGATGAAGAGTATCAAACCCACTAACCCTAGAATTCCGACGATAAAGACAATGAAGATTACATAATTTGGAATGGATAAATCTTTATACGCACTGCTTAGAAAAGTAATCAATCGCTCAGATTCTACTATCAGACTAATGAGAATTAAGATTAAGAGTGTGATTACGTCTATGATTCGCTCAGTCACCACACTACCAAGCCCTATAGAAACAGGCACTTTATCATTTCGATTTAATACCCCACACCTGGTTATCTCTCCTAGTCTGGGGAGAACCATATTGGCCAGGTATCCAATCAAAACAGCAAGTGTTGTTCGGTAAGTTTTCAGATTATACCCTAGAGGTTCTAGCAATATATTCCACCTGTAGGCTCGCGTTGAGTAAGCAACCAAAGACAAAATAACCGAAGCTATGACCCAAGTATAATTAGCATCTTGAGCTCGGTTCCAAAAATCATCCCATTCAATATTGCGGAAAACATAGTACAGCAACAAAACGGCGACTCCAGTACCAATAAAAACTTGAAGGAAGGCTATTACCTTTTTTGGCATTACTCAGCTTAGGAAGTCAATCTATTCTTTTCGTCGGGAAAGATTACAATGGGCTTGTGAGAAGATGCTTTCTCCTGTTCGATAGAACAATATGAAATGATAATTATAATATCCCCAACCTGAGCTTTCCTGGCAGCTGGACCATTTAAGCAAATTTGTCCAGATCCTCTGATACCTTTAATTACGTATGTTTCAAGACGTTCTCCATTATTAATATTAACTATTTGGACCTTTTCATTTTCAACTAAATTGGCCGCCTCCATCAAGTCCTCATCAATCGTTATTGAACCTACATAATGTAACTCAGCCTCCGTGATCTTAACCCTATGTATCTTCGATTTTAGTACTTCTATGTACATACCCTTCTATTTGAGCCGCAAATATATATTATCAATAAGTCTTATTCCTTCTACATAACCCGCAACACATATAGCTAGTTCATCAAGACCTGAGTAATCCTCTACGGCAGAAAGACTTAATGGATTTACAGCTTCTAAATATTCGAGTTCAAACCCTTTTTTTTGTATATACAAACCTCTTATTTCTTGTAATAAATCACTCAATGATCTTTTATTAAAAATTCCTTCCTCCATTTGTTTGAGACCTTGATAAATGATGGTGGCTGTTTCCTTACCTTCCGTCGATAACCTTCGATTTCTTGATGAAAGTGCTAATCCGGTACTCTCCCTTACTGTTTCTACTCCAATAACTTCACATTGAAAACTCAAATCCAGACACATCTGTCGGATAAGTAAAAATTGTTGCAAATCCTTCAATCCAAAATAAGCCCTGTGAGGTTGCACCAAATGAAGCAACTTACTCACCACAACCCCTACACCTTCAAAATGACCCTCTCTGTATTTACCCTCCAAGGTCTCTACCAATGCCCCGAAATCAATTGAAACAAGTGGTTTAGATCGATAAAAATCAACTTCAAGAGGAGTAAATACTATATCTACTTCGTGCCCTTCAAGGAATTCCAGATCTTCATTGAGTATCCTGGGATACTTTTTCAAATCGTCTTGATTATCAAATTGAAGAGGGTTTACAAAAATGCTTACAACAGTCAAATCATTCTCATCCAAAGATCTTTTGATCAAAGAAAGATGACCACTATGAAGAGCACCCATAGTCGGAACAAAACCAATTGATTTTCCATCGGTCCTGACGGGAAAAATTGCAGTTGAAAGTTCTTGGAGAGCGCTAATAACGCGCATAAATTTCTTTTTTTTAAGTAGCTAACTTATTGAAAGCGTTGATAATAAATCAAAAAAATGGTAAATTTGTGCTCATTTTTAAGTCCCATCAAGAAATTAATCAAAAGCACGTATGGAAAACATTAGAATCCTCTATGTGGCAAGTGAGATAAACCCTTTTCTCAAAACTACCGAAGTTGCAGAATTTGTGAGAAGGCTTCCACAAGCTATGCAAGAGCGGGGTATGGAAATAAGGATTTTAGTACCAAGATTTGGACTCATCAACGAACGCAAAAACAGGCTACACGAAGTAGTACGATTGTCAGGAATCAATATTGCGGTAGGAGACGAAGAGAAACCCTTAGTAATAAAGGTAGCATCGATTCCAAATGCTAAATTACAAGTTTACTTCATTGACAATGAGGACTACTTTTATAGAAAATCTGTCTTCTTTGATAAAGAGGACAACTTTTTTGAAGATAATGATGAGAGAGCTATTTTCTTTTGCAAAGGTGTTCTTGAAACCGTAAAGAAATTGGGATGGTCTCCTGATATTATCCACTGTAATGACTGGATGACAAGTTTGATACCATTGTATACCAAAACAACGTACAAGAATGATCCGATCTATAAAGATTCAAAAACTGTCTTTACGATCTATAACAATCGTTTCACTCATAAATTCGGTGAGGATCTCCTTGAAAAAGTAAAAATGCTAGATATAGATGATCAAATGCTAGATCCTCTAAAAACGGCAGATTACGATGGGTTCGTTAAGGTTGGCATGCAATATGCTGATGCCGTGATTAATGCTGATGAAGAAAATACAGATAGTTTCAAAAAACTCATCGCTGATTTAGGAGATAAGAAAACAGACACAATTGAGAAAGATGAAAATTTTGAGGAGTCTTATTACAACCTTTACAATGAACTTATTGGCTAAGAAAAACTTCTTAAAAAGAATATTAAAACCGGGTTTAATTATGTTAATCCCGGTTTTTTTCAGTTGTGAAACAAATAATGACCTGGGTATAAAGTATGAGTTAGACTCAGATGCCAGCGTTCGATTTGTAGAATTCGTCTTACCATCAACGAATATTTACTTAGATAGTCTTCGAACTGATGGTGAGAATAGGATATTAACAGGGAACCATACCGATCCATTGACTGGCTCAGTCTCAGCTGAAGGCTATTTTCAGTTTTTTTATGAAGAAGGCCCTATGCCAAGGGCGAAAGAGACAGATGGATCAACTGTTGACACGTTAAAGATTGACTCGATAATAGTCACCTTGGAATCTAGCACCATAATTCCTCAAATCACATCTTCTTTTCAGGAATTCAGGTTGCATGAGCTTCAGGACACGTTAGAAAGTGCCGCTGTTTATTTATCAAGATTACAACAAGTACCCGCAAACGAAATTGGAATTTTCTCCAATTCTATCAATCCTGCATTGGACACTCTCTACAGAGTTAAACTGACAGACGATTTTTCACAAGAATTTTATAGTCAATTGAGCGAAATAGCGGGAAATACTCAAAAGAACATTAATACGACAACTTTTAAATCATTGGGTCTGATCCCAGGTGCTTCTTCAGAGAGCATTACTTCTTTTGACCTTACGAGTGATACCTCAAGAATGGTGATTTATAGCTCACCCATAGATCCTGAAGCTAAAGACACCACTTATTTAACCTCTTTCAGATTTACTGGAAAGAACTACACATATTTGGATAGAGATCGTTCTGGATCAAGCTATGATGGCATACCGGAGAACCAAAACACAAGTATTGAAGATAGAGACTTTGACATATCATCAGGTCAAACAATCATTGACCCATTGTTTGGTTTAAGTACAGCTTTCTCCCTGGACAGTTTAAATAATTTTTTCCTTGAGAACCCAGCAATTCTTATTAATAGTGCAATTACTTCATTCGAATTTGAAGAAGATCTTAACAGAGATACACTTATCAACTTCATGAATTTTTTTAGGAAAAATGATGATAGAATATTTGGTCCTGCCATAGTAAGCAATCCTTTTGGCAATATTGTAATGTCTGATGATGCTTATCTGAGTTTTGAATCAAATCCAGCTAACGGACTAAGAAATGACAGCAGAGATCAAATTTTGCTGGTTTCAACACTCTTTTATCAGCAATTGTATCGCCAATTTTTAGAGGGTGATAGCCTGGCTTATCTAACGCCAACGAACGGTTCAATTATTCCGATAGATGAAATGGTAACTATAAGTCCAACAGATGTAACACTCCAAAGAACTATTTTCAGAGAAAACGGCGTTAAATTGAGACTCTATTACACGGAAGCTAACTAACAGATTTTTATGTGTGGAATTGTTGGATACCTCGGAAAAAAAGAAGCCTATCCTATATTAATTAATGGGCTTAAAAGACTAGAATATAGAGGTTACGATAGTGCTGGAGTAGCACTCATGGAAGAAAACGAAATCAGCGTTTTCAAAAAGCAAGGTAAAGTTCAGGATTTAGAACAAATTACTTCATCTAAAAAACATGGGAGTACGATCGGAATTGGTCATACACGGTGGGCTACTCATGGAGAGCCAAACGATGTAAATGCTCATCCCCATGTTTCTAATAGTGGTGAGCTAGTATTAATCCATAATGGGATTATAGAGAATTATGGATCTTTAAAGGAAGATCTGAAACAAAGAGGCTATACATTCAGCAGTGAGACTGACACAGAAGTATTTGTGAATTTCATTGAGGATATTAAAAAAAGTGAAAAATTATCCCTTGAGGATGCTTTACGTATTGCACTTTCCAAAGTCGTAGGAGCCTATGCTATAGCCCTATTTTCAAAAGAAAATCCGAGAAAACTCTTAGCCACAAGGAAGGGAAGTCCTCTTGTGGTTGGGTTAGGTGAAGGAGAGTTTTTCCTTGCATCAGACGCTACTCCGATTGTGGAGCATACAAATGAGGTTATCTACCTGAAAGATGAAGAAATTATTGTAATGGAAGGAGATAATTATATCATCACTGATCTTAAAGATGTTCCCCAAACTCCTTACATTCAAACGCTAGAATTAGAACTTGAAGCAATCGAAAAGGGCGGTCATGAGCATTTTATGCACAAAGAAATTTTTGAGCAGCCTATTTCAATAGCTGATTGCATGAGAGGGCGACTTAATGCAGACAAAGGTGAGCTAGTATTGGGCGGAATTCGCAATTATGCCAAAGCATTAGAACATGCAGAACGAATAATAATTGTTGCCTGTGGCACTTCATGGCATGCAGGACTCGTAGCTGAATACGTTTTTGAAGATCTATGCAGAATCCCTGTTGAGGTTGAATATGCCTCTGAATTTCGGTATAGAAATCCAGTTATAAAAGAAGGTGATATAGTAGTTGCTATTTCTCAATCTGGTGAAACAGCAGATACACTTGCTGCAATAGAATTAGCCAAGAATAAAGGTGCCATTGTTCTAGGAGTGGTGAATACGGTTGGCTCATCTATTTCCAGGGTTTCTCACGAAGGGGCCTACCTGCATGCAGGACCGGAAATAGGTGTTGCATCCACAAAAGCGTTTACCGCGCAATTGACAGTCTTGTATATGATTGCTTTACGAGCGGCTCATAATAAGGGGACGATCACAATAAGTAAGTATCAAGAACTTCTAAGAGAATTAAGCCTGATTCCTTCAAAGGTAGAACAGGCCCTTGAATCGAACGATCTTGTAGAAGAGATATCTGATATGTTCAAGGATGCAAGTAATTTCTTGTATCTAGGACGAGGATACAATTTCCCGGTTGCCCTGGAGGGTGCTCTCAAACTAAAGGAAATTTCCTATATCCATGCTGAAGGTTACCCCGCTGCAGAAATGAAGCACGGACCTATTGCTTTGATCGATGAGAATATGCCTGTAGTGGTGATTGCAACAAGGGATAGTAGTTACGATAAGATCGTGTCAAATATCCAGGAAGTAAAAGCTCGCAAGGGGGTTGTGATCGCAATTGTTACAAAAGGTGATGCATTGATACCTGGAATGGCTGATTTTACGATTGAGGTCCCTTCCACTCATGAATCTTTAATGCCATTAGTCTCTGTTATTCCACTTCAACTATTAAGCTATCATGTGGCTGTAATGCGAGGTGCAAACGTTGATCAGCCAAGAAATCTAGCAAAATCAGTAACAGTAGAATAGTTTCCAATATGAAAGAAATCATCAATTCGCCTAAAGCACCTGCTCCTATTGGACCTTACTCTCAGGCAGTGAAAGCAGGAAACACCCTCTATATCTCGGGTCAAATTCCGATCGATCAAGAAACGAATTTATTGCTTGAAGGATCCATCGAAGAAGAAACTGAACAAGTAATGAAGAATCTGGGATACATACTAAATGAGGCTGGCCTAGCTTTTAAAGATGTGGTTAAATGTTCAATATTCGTTTCCAGTATGGATGATTTTGCCAGGATAAATAGCGTATACGGTCGCTTTTTTGATGAAAATCCGCCAGCCAGAGAAACGGTAGAAGTAAGCGGATTGCCCAAAGGTGTGAATGTAGAAATTTCGTGCATTGCTGTATTCAGTAAATAACCACTTCAATCAAAACTTTTGACCCAATTTACTTTTCGAGAGCTTCCTATCATTAAAATAAAATGGAAAACGTTCGTGTAAGATTTGCCCCCAGCCCTACTGGTGGTCTCCATATTGGCGGAGTAAGAACCGCACTCTTTAATTATCTCTTTGCCAGAAAATACAATGGTGCGTTTATCCTGAGAATTGAAGATACGGACCAAACACGCTATGTGGAGGGGGCAGAGGAATATATCGAAAAAACGCTGGAATGGTGTGGAATAAGTCCTGACGAGGGACCATGGTCAGGAGGTAATTTCGGACCATACAGACAGTCAGAAAGAAAAGATATCTATCGACAATATGCTGAAAAGTTAGTGGACGAAGGAAAGGCTTATTATGCTTTTGACACCCCGGAAGAGTTGGAGGCTATGCGAGAAAGATTGAAGAAAAACCGTGTGATGAATCCTCAATACGATACGGTGACTAGGACCACTATGAAAAACTCACTTACACTTTCTAATGAAGAAGTGAATCAAAGACTTGAAAGCGGCGAACCTTATGTGATAAGGATAAAGATACCAAAGAAAGAAGAGGTAAGATTAAACGATATGATCCGGGGCTGGGTGATGGTTCATACAGAAGTTCTTGATGATAAAGTTCTAATGAAATCGGATGGTATGCCGACTTACCATCTTGCAAACATTGTTGATGATCATTTAATGAAGATTACCCATGTCATTAGAGGTGAAGAATGGCTTCCTTCTGCACCACTTCATGTACTGCTTTATCAATATTTGGGATGGGAGAATGAGATGCCGAAATTTGCTCATTTACCACTCATCTTAAAACCAGACGGCAATGGTAAATTAAGTAAAAGAGCTGCAGACAAGGCTGGATTCCCAATTTTTCCTTTAAACTGGCAGGAAAAGGATAGTGGAGAAATAGCAATCGGTTTTAAAGAAAGCGGCTTTCTTCCTGAGGCATTGATAAACTTCCTGGCATTTCTTGGGTGGAATCCCGGTACTGAACAAGAAATCTTTTCGCTTGACGAATTAATTGAAGAGTTTTCAGAAAATCGCATTAATAAAGCAGGAACAAAGTTCGATTTTGAAAAGGCTAAGTGGTTCAATCAACAATATATCAAAAAGACGGATTCAAGTAAATTCTCTAGTGATTTAATTGTTGAATTTAAAAAACACAACATTCATTGTTCTCAAGAAAAAGCTACTCAAATAATTGATCTCCTTAAGGAAAGAATCACTTTTCCAGAAGAATTCTTGGAAAAAGGGTTAGTCCTCTTTCAGGATCCAAAGGAATTTGATGAGAAGGTTTTCAGAAAGAAGTGGAATGAAGATGCTTCCAAAACCCTCTTGCTTTTTGCCAGTGAGTTACAAAATCAAACACAGATTGATGCTGAATCAGCCAAAGAAGTATTTTGGAGCACACTTGAAACTGCCGGTTACAAACCCGGTCAATACATGCAAACCCTAAGACTTACGCTTACTGGAGAAGGGTCAGGACCAGATTTAATGACTTTAATTGAGATAATGGGTCCCGAAAATGCTTCAAAACGAATTAAATCTTCCATTGAATTGTTAAATAATAAAGTCGGGAGTCATGAGTAAGCAAAAAAAACAGAAAGCGAAAGTTCACAAAGATTTGGAAGGCCTGGAATTAAAAGTAGATTCTTTCGGTGAGATTTCTTCTAACATGCCTATAGACAAATTGAATAAGTTTCTCAACAAAAATGTAGAGGACAAAAAACTTAAGGATCGAGAAGATCTTGATGATCTAAAAAAGGACTAGTTGTCTACTCTCCGATTGACTAATTTCGCCTGAAGAATATAAGACGAATGACAAAAATCGGCATAATCAGAGAGGGCAAAGTTCCAATCGATCGAAGAGTCCCTCTCACCCCGCTTCAAGCCAAACAGTTAAAGGAAGAGTATAAGGTTGAAGTCAAAGTCCAATCCAGTGATATCAGATGTTTTCCTGATGAGGATTACAAAAATGAAGGACTACAAATAGTAGACTCAATAGAGGATTGTGACATTATTCTTGGTGTAAAAGAAGTTCCAATCAACAATTTAGTCCCAGGCAAAATACATTTTTTCTTTTCTCATACAATCAAGAAACAAGATTATAATCGAGATTTATTGAGATCAATTCTAGACAAAAAAATTCAACTCATTGATTGGGAAACTTTGACCAATGAAAATGGCAATCGCATTATCGCTTTTGGAAGGTGGGCTGGAATTGTTGGGGCTTATAATGGACTTTGGACTTATGGTAAAAGATATAATCTCTTTGAGCTAAGGAGAGCTCATGAGTGTTTTGATTATGAGGACTTAAAATCGGAGTTCAAAAAAATAAAACTTCCCAATATAAAAATTGCCTTGACTGGTGGAGGAAGAGTTACTAAAGGTGCCATGGAAGTGCTGCATGGTGCAGGCATTAGACAAGTTACCCCTCATGATTTCTTGGAAGAGAGATTCGATGAGCCCGTGTTCACCCAGCTGAACTCCAGGGATTACAACAAAAGGAAAGATGGTGGTGAGTTTCATAGAAACGAGTTCTATGATAATCCAGGATTGTATCAAGGAGATTTTATAAAATATACCAGGGTGACCGATCTATTGATCGCCTGTGCTTTTTGGGATCCACATGCCCCGGTGCTATTTCATAGGGAAGATATCATCAGGGATGATTTCGACATCAAAGTCATTGCCGACATTACCTGTGATATCGAGGGTTCTATCCCATCCACAAAGCAACCAAGCACAATTGATAATCCTATATATGATTACAATCCAAGTGACGATCAGGTGGAACAAGCAATTACTGATGAGGGGAATATTACCGTGATGGCGGTTGATAATTTACCCTGTGAGTTACCTAGAGATGCATCTGCAAGCTTTGGGAATGAGCTCTTGAAAAATGTGATACCCCACCTGCTTGGTAAAGATGAAAAAGAAGTGATCAAACGTGCTACCATCACGAAGGACGGATCACTAACAGAGAGATATAAGTATTTGCGAGATTATGTAGACGGAAAATAAAAAACCTCCTGGTTTCCCAAGAGGTTTTCAAATGCTATATCTGTCTAATTTTTAAGCTTCCTCACCAAAAAATTCATCTTCAATCTCTTCTATTTCCTGAAGGACTGGCTCAAGTATCAATTCCAAATCTTCTCTGGACCCATCAGCATATTCTACATAAGCTACGTAATCACCTACCTCCTCTTCAAATACAAACACAATATCACCTACTTTATCATTATTGGAATAAAGAGCAAGTTTGATGTATTCATTTGGATCACCATCTTCAGGGATTTCTCTAGGATCTATTGAGCCCGCAATTTTAAGACTTCTATACTGAACACTTCCTTCTACCAGAAGAACCTCTTCTTTGGTTTCATCCTCAAAAGTCACATCTAAATCTACTTGAGTGATAATGTCATCACCTTTTTTGACACTTGTAAGTAGAGATGATTTTGTAAGCGCATCTTCAAAGCTTAATGAAAACGTAAAAGGAGAAACAAATAATTCAATATCAGCTTTCTCAGGATTTCCATTTTCAGACCAGTCAACGAGGTATGAAAGCTCAATCAAGGTCACATCATCCACCTTTAGATAAGCCTCTATCTTGGAAGGGACTTCATATTCATCGACAAAGTCTTCGTACACTTCAATGATAGTCTCGAATTCCAGTTCTGAAATCTTTAACTCTGCATTATTGGTCTCAGATTCGCCAGCAGGGAATCTCACGATAAAGAATTCAGATGCTTCTTTGTCAAAATCCTGAATATCAGGGTTCCACTCGTAAAGACCTTTTATATCATCGAATGATGTAGGCTCATCTACATTGACTCTTCCAGCAGGACCATTCACGAAATACTGAGCAATTAGGCTCAATCGTTCTTTTGTCCATTTACTTTGATCAACTCTCCCATTAATTACCTCCGAACCATCTAAAAGATCCGCAAAATCTATGATAGCATTTACTCCTTCAGATTCAACAAGTGAAACAATATCTTGCTCCATAGCATCTGCTGAGTTATCAACAAGTGCTTTTGCTTCATTCGAATCAATGTCGCCTCCTTTCTCCTCATCACTCTCACAAGATGTAAATACAAATAGTCCCAAAGTCAACAAGACCAGTAGCTTTTTCATAGTTAATTGATTTTACCTTTTTAAAGATTTAATGTAAATATTCAGTGAGGCATATAAAAAAAGCCAGACCCCCAAGCCTGACCTCTTTTTTTATTTTTTCTTCGATAAATCAGCCAATGATTATGACCAAAATTCTATAGCGACCTTTGAAGATAGGAAGATTTCAATTTACCTCTTGAGATAGACTATCTAATCCAAAAGTTTCAATGGTATACATTGCAACTTGCTTTATTTGTTCTTCGGTCAAGCGATCAGAAAAAGAAGGCATTTTATCCTTTCCCTGCTTCAGCTGCTTGATTCTTGATTCAAGAGGCATGGTCGAAATCGTTAAATCTTTAGCCCCCTTTTTTCCTCTTTTCCCATCTTTTCCATGACATCTGACACATTTGGTAACGTATATTCTTTCAGCACTAGAATTTGAAGAGGATGAATTTCCACATTTACTTAATAGAAGCAGAATCAGATATAGTCCAACTATAGTATATAGTCCCTTTAGAACTTTTCTCATTGATCAATCAGAATGAAATTCCAGTATGCAGAGCGATGGTTACAGCACTGAACTTATCTTCACCACCACTTGGCAAATCAAATTTGCCAAAACGTACAGGTAAAACTAATTCAAGGAAGAAGTTATTATTATCACTAATTGAGAAGCCTTTATTGAGGATGGGTGTAAATCCATAGGTTTGTGAGCCTGTTTCAAATGCCAACCTGTTTCCAAGGGTAAAACCTCCTCCTAATCCGAATAAAATACCCGGATGAAAAAGTAGGTTATTCATTCTTCCATCTTCAATAAAAGGTACGAATTCAGCATCAAAAGCCAAATTATCCTTCATCTTGATCGTGATCCCTGTAGGAAACCCTACAACATAATTATCTGAGATTGATGTTGTTTCTCCCTCACTAAAAGTGACCAGGGGATGAACCATACCAAAATGGCCTCCAAGAGAGTTTTGTGATTTGGCTGCATATGTTCCAAATGCTACTAGTATTGTAAAAAGAATCGTCTTTTTCATATTGCGGTTATTTTATTGGTTAATGTCGTTTTTAGATTGTGTCAGTGTTTTCAAAAAACTGACAATATTAGAAACCTCTTGTGAGGATAGTTCCTGGTCCAACTGAACCTTACCCATAATCCTTACTGCATCATCTAACTTGGCAACACTTCCATCATGAAAGTATGGATGTGTTTCATTTACATTTCGGAGTGATGGAACTTTGAAAACAAAAAGATCATCTGGATCTTTAGTTACTAAATATCTACCGGAATCAATCTTTTGGCTAGATGTATGTTCCCAATAATTGTCGAACACGCCAAACTCCTCAAATCCATCACCTAAAAGTTGGCCTCCATGACACTCCGCACAGCCTTTCTCGAGAAAAAGCTTCAAACCACTCACTTCTGCTTCAGTCAAAACTTCTTTTCCATTCAGGTAATCATCAAATCTTGATGGGATAGTTAAACTTTTGATGTAGGCAGCAATTGCATCTGACATTGTTCCCATAGTCAGTCCTTGCGAAGGGTATATTTCTTCGAAGGAGGTTTTGTAGCTTTCTATCCGGTTGATTTTCTCAACAATAAAATCTTCACTAGGCATAGCCATTTCAACATCTGCCAGCATGGGCATTCTGATTTGTTCCTCCAGAGTAGCGGCTCTACCATCCCAAAACTGGGAAGATTGCAGATGTACATTGAAAATTGTCGGTGAATTTCGCTTAGTCTTTGATCCTTTTACACCGTTAGAGAAAGCTAAATTATCCACGCCAAATTTCTTGATATCATGACATGAATTACAACTAATCGAATTGTCCAACGAAAGGGCGTTTTCAAAGAAAAGAGCCTCTCCAAGCTTAACTTTTGGATCATTTTTATCTGTTGTCGATGGGTATATAGCTTCGAAATTTTTTGAAGCTACCATCATAAGGCTTCCCCCCCCTTCAGTTTCGGACCCTTTGCTTGTACCACAGCTTGTTATAATTCCGATTAGAAAAGCTGCAAAAAATAAATTCTTCATAACACTAATGATTTTTATTCTATTACCAGTTGAAGACAGATGTAGGGTCATTTTTTATTTTTCTAACCCAATATGCCATGTAGATGAGTCCGAGTATAATGGTTAGAAACCATGCATAAATCCCCAACTCATTATTATATCTCGTGACGATAATCGCAGTAGATGTTCCTATATAGCTTCCCACCATCTTTGATGCATGAAATTTCATCCAAACAAATCCATCAGGTGAAATACTTCTAAACATCCTGAAATCTTGAAAAACATTTATTCCACCAATTAAACCGTAGATCATAAGTGGAATCCCCCATTTATCCCCTTGTTGGAGCATTAACCCTCCATAGAAAATCATTCCAATGGAACATACGCCCATCAGCCCAGAGATAATCTTATCTATCTTTTTTACTTTGTCTGGTGAAAAGATGACCTTGAGCTTTAAAGATCTGTAGCCTGCAACGACTAAGTAGAGCATGAAAAGCCCAATAAAAAGCATCATTGGATTCCAGTATTCTTCAAAAGAGATCAAAGCAAAGGCTGAGAGAACAGTCACCAACATTCCGATGAAATAAGCCTTTCCAATACCTTTATGTATTTCGCTCGCCTTTTTCAATAAAATGACAAATCCTCCAACTATAAATGTAGTAACTGCAAAAAAGATGTGAGTTTTTAAAACTATCTCTACCATTTCCATGACTTACAATTTTGTATCGTAATCAATTTCCAGTGTTTCAGTCGTTGGAATAGATTGACATGAAAGAATAAATCCACCATCTCTTTGAGCCTTAGATAGCCCCTTGGTTACGCGTGAATGGACTTTGCCCTGTTTAACTTTAACTATACACGAAGAACATAATCCAGATTTACAAGCAAAAGGAATTACAACATCTTGCTTAAGTAGGTTATCCAGAATAGATCTTGTATCATCAATTTCCACTTCATAGGCTTCCTTTTTGTAATGAACAGTCGTCTTACATGATGGTATTTTACCTCCAGGCAAGTCGTGGTTTTCAACAAAAAAACTCTCGCTAATGACATTTTTTTTGTCCAAACCAATTTCTTTGAAGAAATTCTCCGTTTGCTCAATCATCCCTGAGGGGCCACATATGATGGCAACATTATCATCAGATAAAGGGTGTTCAGATATAAAAGCCTCTAGTTCGTTCCTTTCTATATGTCCGGTATCTCCCTTCCAACGTATTTCAGGTTTAGCCAGAAAACCCATTAATCCTGGTTTTCTAAATCGCTTAGGTGCACTCAGAATATGTCTTACTGATAGTTGGTTGGAATGTAGTTTGTATAGGTTTTCTAGATCTTCGTGGAAGATGATCGAATCCTCTGATCTATTCCCGTAGTATAGAAAAACGTTACTTTCTTGTTCTTCCATGAGAATTGCTTTAACCATCGATATCAATGGTGTAATACCACTACCTGCTCCAATCAGGTAGTAGTTCTTTTTATTGCTACTCTGCACATCGCAATAAAAATCTCCCTCAGGCACTTTTACCCATAATTTCTGCCCGGGTTTAGCATTATCAATTAAATAGTTGGATACCATTCCACCTTTTAATCTTTTAATTGTTACCGTAAGACCTTCTTCATATGGGGCTGATGACATGGAATAGGGACGATTATGTTCCATCCCATCAATCATTGTCTTAATTACAACGAACTGGCCTGGTTTATACTTAAATTTCGTACTTAACTTTTCAGGAATATCGAAGACAATGGAATGTGCTTCGTACGTTTCCTTTATAACATTTGAAATCTCAAGCGAATAAAATTCTTGACTCATGGGGATCAGGTTAATGGCGGTGAAGCCTTTAGCATTTATTCAAAATACTATTTTAAATCCTAAGGATTCATGAAATATTTTTTATTGTTTCAACAATTATAGGTCAATAAAATTTCATTATCAAATGATAATCCTGGATTGGGAATCACTTTTTGTTGAACGAGGAGATTTCATCGTTGAAAGACCAAAGAAGCAAGTCCAATTTTTTTGAGCTTCCTACTGGAATTCAGTAGATAATTGACCCGAAATGGTTAAAAACAAAAAAGCCAGGCTCTTAGGCCTGGCTTTATATTTCCCTTTTACAAGTATTTAGCCATTCATACTTACCAAAAATTCCTCATTATTGGCCGTACCCTTCATCTTGCTTAGCAAGAATTCCATTGCTTCGTTACTATTCATATCCGACATGAACTTACGAAGGATCCAAACCCTACTTAGTTCTTCCTTATCCATGAGCAGGTCTTCACGTCGAGTGCCCGAAGCAGGAACATCGATTGCCGGGTAAACTCGTTTGTTAGATAATTTTCTATCCAATTGTAATTCCATGTTACCCGTTCCTTTGAATTCTTCAAAGATCACCTCATCCATTTTGGAGCCCGTTTCAATAAGTGCAGTGGCAATGATTGTCAATGAGCCACCGTTTTCTACATTTCTTGCAGCTCCAAAGAATCTTTTTGGCTTATGTAATGCGTTCGCATCGACACCACCTGAAAGAATCTTACCTGAAGATGGCACCACCGTGTTATGAGCTCTTGCCAATCGGGTAATTGAGTCAAGTAGAATAACTACATCATGACCACACTCTACCATTCGCTTTGCTTTCTCCAATACCATGTTAGATACTTTAACATGCTTATCTGCTTGCTCATCAAATGTAGAAGCTACAACTTCACCTTTTACAGATCGGGCCATGTCCGTCACTTCTTCTGGACGCTCATCGATTAGCAATACCATCAAATAGCATTCGGGGTGATTCTCAGCAATTGCATTCGCAACATTTTTCAGAAGCACAGTTTTACCTGTTTTTGGTTGAGCCACGATCATTCCTCTTTGCCCTTTTCCTATTGGAGAGAATAGATCTAAAATTCGTGTTGAATAGTTATCAGGCTTAGTGCTTAAATTAAGTTTCTCTTGCGGGAATAGCGGAGTTAAGTATTCAAACGCTACTCGATCCCTAACCTCCTCTGTGGTCTTACCATTTACTGTCTCTACCTTTAAAAGAGCAAAGTATTTCTCACCATCCTTTGGTGGTCTTATTTGTCCTTTTACCGTATCACCAGTTTTAAGACCAAAGAGTTTGATTTGAGAAGGCGAAACGTAAATGTCATCAGGACTGGCAAGATAGTGATAATCACTTGATCTCAAAAAGCCATATCCGTCCTGCATGATTTCGAGAACACCTTCATTCTCAATGACACCATCAAATTCTTTGATTTCCTCATTGTACGCTTCTTTCTTTCTTCTCTTTTCCTGGCGCTCAGCTTCTCGTTCAGCTCGCTGACTGTCTCTTTCTGAGCGCTCCTTATCAGATTCTTTTTTATCGTCCCCCTTTTTATCCCTTTTCTGATCTGGAGACTTCTCCACCGCTTCTACAGGCTTTTCGCCTGACTTCACATCTTTTGGAGCATCTTTCTTAGGGGGTCTCTTTTTCTTTTCTGGTTTTGCTTCTGTCTCCTCAACTGTAGTTCCTAATGCCTCATTCTTGATTTTCTTAATCTCTCCTTCTGGCATGGTCGCTTGTTGGTCCAGGATAGTGTAGATTAGATCCTGTTTTGCCAACTTCTTGTAGTTCTTAATTCCTAGTTTTTCAGCTATCTCCTTCAATTCGGAAAGTAGCATTACACTAAGATCGTCTAGTGTGTACATAACTGTGTGTAAAAATGAATTTCAATATTTAATTCTAAAATGATTCTGAAGTAATCAGTGGTAATCGCTCGTTTGCTTTCGTAAAGCAGAAAAACCCGGATGAGTTTTTCGTGGATTGCTTCGCAATAATAGATGATCCAGTATTATTTCACAAACTGCGATTAAAAAAATAGCTTTTGCTAAATCCTGGTCTTTTTCAAACCAAAATGATTTTTCTTTGTGGCCTGTAAAGAATAGAAATCAAATGTTGCAAGTTTCAACCGTAGAAAAAGATTTTGATCGATGTGTAAATGGTCTCCAAAAAAGAGGGATCGAAGCACCAGAAATCTTATTGAAAGACGTCTTAGAGCTAGATGAAAGGAGAAAAAAACTGCAAGGTCAGCTAGATAAGGTATTACATGAGTCGAATAAACTTGCAAAAGAAATAGGCCAGCTATTCCAGCAAGGAAAAAAAGAAGAGGCTGAAAAAAATAAGATCAAGACTTCTGAACTGAAAAAAGAAAGTAAGTCTCTGGGTGACGAATTAAATTCCGTTGAAACCGCTCTTACCAAGCTTTTATACAATATTCCAAATATTCCTCATGAATCAGTTCCTTCCGGAAGCTCTGAGTCGGATAATGAAATCATTAAAACAGCAGATGAGAATATTCAAGTGTTAGGAAATAATAAAAAACCTCATTGGGATCTCATAGAGGAGTATGATATCGTTGACTTTGAGCTGGGAAATAAAGTAAGTGGTGCAGGGTTCCCATTTTATAAAAAGCAAGGAGCCAGATTGGTACGTGGAATGATAAATTATTTCCTAGATCAGGCTTCAGAGGCAGGGTATGTTGAAGTGCAACCGCCGGTAGTCATTAACGAAGCATCTGGATTAGGGACGGGGCAGTTACCTGACAAGGAAGGCCAAATGTATCATATAGAAGCCAATGACCTTTATCTGATCCCTACCGCGGAAGTCCCTATCACCAACATGTATCGCAACGATATTATAAAGGAAGATCAGTTACCAATAAAGCATACAGGATACACCCCATGCTTTAGGAGAGAGGCTGGTTCATGGGGAGCTCATGTTCGAGGGTTAAACAGACTACATCAATTTGATAAAGTAGAGATCGTACAAGTTGTAGAACCTCCTAAATCTTACGAAGTGTTGGATGAAATGGTAAGCCATGTAGAAGAATTGATCAAGTCCTTAGAATTGCCATATCGAATTTTAAGGTTGTGTGGTGGGGATCTTGGATTTACCTCAGCTCTCACCTATGATTTCGAAGTATTCTCAGCAGCACAAGAAAAATGGCTTGAAGTTAGCTCTGTTTCAAACTTTGAAACTTATCAAGCCAATCGGCTTAAACTCAGAATAAAGGATAAAGGAGGAAAAAAAGAGTTAGCTCATACACTAAATGGTAGTGCGCTTGCCTTACCAAGAATTATCGCTGCAGTGTTAGAAAACAATCAAGATGATGATCACATCAAAATGCCAAAGGTCCTTCATCCATACCTGGGCTTTGAGGAAATTAGAAAAGGTTAGCTGCCTCTGGTGTAAAGCACCTAGCTTTTTGAATTATCGATGACTATCTTCATGGCCAATTTTAAATCTTAGCTATGAAGAATCTTATTTATGTATCTGCATGTATCATCTTGTGGAGTTGTCAAACACAAGAAAATCAAACTGCTAACCTCGACTATCCGGAAACAAAAAAAGTAGACACGACAGATGTTTATTTTGGTACAGAGGTACCAGACCCCTATCGGTGGTTGGAAGATGATCTTTCTGAAGAAACCGCAAATTGGGTAAAAGATCAAAACGAAGTGACTTTTGCATACCTTAATCAAATTGATTTCAGAGACAAAATAAAATCCAGACTCGAAGAACTTTTTGATTATGAGCGAGTTTCAGCACCTTTTGAAGAAGGCAACTATGAATACTATTACCAAAATGATGGGTTACAAAACCAAAGTGTCTTGTATCGAAGAGACAAAGAGGGTAATGAGGAAGTTTTTCTTGATCCAAATAAGTTTTCACAGGATGGCACCATTTCATTGGCAAGCTCAAGTTTCACAGATGATGGATCATTGTTCGCTTACACAATTTCCATAGGAGGCTCTGATTGGAGAAAAGCGATTGTGATTGATGCAGAAACTAAGGAAATGGTTGAAGACACCTTGCATAACATTAAATTCAGTGGGCTGAGTTGGAATGGAAATGAGGGCTTTTACTACAGTAGCTATGATAAGCCAAAAGATGGGAGTGAACTTTCCGCAAAGACACAAATTCATAAGCTTTATTACCACAAACTTGGGACTAATCAATCTGCAGATCAATTGGTATTTGGTGGGGAAAATAACCCATATCGGTATGTCGGAGGGTATGTGACTGAAGATAATAGATACCTGGTAATCAGCGCTGCTGAAAGTACAAGTGGAAATAAGCTATTCATCAAGGATTTGAACAATAATGGGAAGATAATACCGGTAGATGAAGATATAGAAACAGATGAATATGTACTACACACCGAAGGTGACCGTATCTTAATACAGACAAACTATATGGCTCCCAATCAGCGCATTGTGGAGACAACCATAGCTGACCCTACAACAAACACCTGGAAAGACGTAATTTCGGAGACTAAAAACGTACTGAGTGCTTCAACTGGCGGTGGGTATCTATTCACTAATTATTTGGTGGATGCGAAAACAGAAATAAAGCAATATACAACGAAAGGCGAGCTGATAAGAGAAGTAGAACTACCTGCAATCGGAACAGTCTATGGTTTCGGAGCAGACAATGATGAGGATTTCATTTACTACACATTTACTTCATTTACCTACCCATCATCCATTTATAAATATGACATTCCATCAGGAACATCAGAACTTTACAGACAACCAGATATAGACTTCAATCCTGATGATTACGAAACAAAACAAGTTTTCTATAACAGTAAGGATGGCACACGCGTACCTATGTTCATCGTTCATAAAAAAGGTCTTGAATTGAATGGTGAAAATCCAACGGAACTTTATTCCTACGGAGGTTTCAACATTAGCCTTCGACCTACCTTCAGCACTTCTAGGATTTTGTGGTTAGAAAATGGTGGAATCTATGCCCAACCAAATATTCGTGGTGGTGGTGAGTATGGTGAAGAATGGCATAAAGCAGGTACTCAGCTGAAAAAGCAGAACGTATTTGATGATTTCATTGCCGCAGGAGAGTGGCTAATAGAAAACAAGTATACTTCCAGCGACTATTTAGCGATTAGAGGAGGATCCAATGGAGGCTTACTTGTTGGAGCAACTATGACGCAACGACCTGATTTGGCAAAAGTAGCTTTCCCGGCTGTGGGTGTCATGGATATGCTTCGTTACCATAAGTTTACCGCGGGAGCAGGATGGGCTACTGATTACGGTACCTCCGAAGACTCAAAAGAAATGTTTGAATACTTGAGAAAGTACTCCCCAGTCCATGCCTTAAGACCAGATGTAGCGTATCCCGCTACTATGGTTACCACCGCAGATCACGATGATCGGGTAGTTCCAGCCCATTCGTTCAAGTTTGCTGCCACACTCCAGGAATATCATACCGGGAATAATCCCGTGCTCATCAGAATAGAGACAGACGCTGGACACGGTGCTGGCACCCCAATTTCTAAGACAATTGAACAAGTGGCAGATAGATATGCTTTCGCGTGGTACAACATGGGAGTGATCCCCGAGATCGCTAAAAAAGACATGTAATATCATAAACCTAAAAAACTCAATCCCCCGCTCGATTTTTGAGTGGGGGACCTCAATTCTTTAAAATGATTACTGTTAGACAAGGTATTAAAAAGGATCTTCCGAACATACTTAACCTGATCAAAGAACTGGCAGAGTATGAAAAAGCCTTAGATCAGGTATCGAATACAGTGAAAAATATGGAGGAAGATGGTTTTGGTGAAAACCCAATTTATGGGTTTTTGGTAGCAGAAGTAGATAATATCATCATCGGAACTTCAATCTATTACTACAGATATAGCACATGGAAAGGTAAGCGACTCTATTTAGAGGATTTGGTCGTGACAGAATCAAAAAGAGGTTCAGGAGCAGGTAAACTATTGTTTGAAAAGACATTAGAAGTAGGAAAAGAAACCTATTGCACCGGAATGATGTGGCAAGTACTGGATTGGAATGAACCTGCCATTAATTTTTACAAAAAATACGACACTCAATTTGATGAAGAATGGATCAATTGTAATATTGATTTTTAAACCTCTTCAAGCACCGTTCTAAATGCTGCTAACTTAGTCCCATACCTAATGATTGACTTCTTCTGGATTTTAGGCGCCACAGTATCAAGATATGTTTCCAAATGACCTAAAGTCTCAGCCATATACTGAATAGCGTAAGTAATACCCGTTTCATCCTCAGCCTGCGAAAGCATTTTCATCATTCGGTATTCAATAAAAAAACCAGTATCCATGACTTCAGGAATATGAGTTTCCTTCATCCACGAGATCCAGTCTTGTTCAACGTCTTTGTCGATATTAACTGTTACGTTGTATAGTATCATTCAAATAGGTATTGTGGTTGCTATAACAAACTCAGAAAACGATAATTTTGTCTGTTAAGGTTCAAACAATTCCCGCAAAGGTAAGGTTATCATGGGCATGAGTGTCTATTCAATTAAAGATTTAGAGCATCTATCCGGCATTAAAGCTCACACCATAAGAATATGGGAGCAGAGATATGACCTTTTTTCCCCACAAAGAACGGCTACTAACATCAGGTATTACAATGAAGATGATCTGAAACTAGTCTTGAACATCGCTACGTTGAAAAACCATGGAATAAAGATCAGCAAAATAGTTGCAATGCCCAGCGAGATGCTTCAGGAAGAAGTGAGGAAAGTTAGTTTCGATAGTGACTCCTTTGAAGATCAAATTAGCTCATTGACGCTTGCAATGATTGATATGGACGAAGAGGAATTCGCTACTGTTCTTAATACCAATATTTCGAAACTTGGATTTGAAGAAACCATGATGAAAATCATTTATCCATTTATGCGTAAAATTGGTGTGCTATGGCTTACAAATTCCATAAATCCAGCTCAGGAACATTTTATATCCCACTTGGTAAGACAGAAATTAATTGTAGCAACGGATGAAATTAAGCCAACTAATGGTCCGCTGTATATATTATTTTTACCTGAAGGAGAACTTCACGAATTAGGCTTATTATTCGCTAATTTCCTCATTCGATCGAATGGTAATAGAACTATCTTTTTTGGACAAACTGTCCCTCTAAATGCATTAGAAGAAGTTTATCATAAATTAGAACCGGATTTTATATTAACTGCTCTAACAACCACCCCTGAACCAGGTGAAGTACAGAATTATGTTAATAAGCTCAGTTCCAAATTCCGGGATTCTAAAATACTTATCACAGGAAACAGGGTAATAGGACAAGATCTGAACATTCCCGAAAATGTGAAAGTCATTAATCAGTTCGAAGATCTGACAAAAAACTCAACAGTCTATTCCTGAAATACATCACTTCTATGATGTATTTGAACTAATCAGCTATTTTGTTTAATCTTTTTACTTGATTGTTAAACATTTTATTGTTACTTTCGTTTAACATTTAAAACAAAACCTTAAACAAAATGACAGCTTTAGAATTCGGGTACAAACTAGAAAACCTTAACAGCTCACTCAAGCCCTATGCATTGAAGTTGACAAAAGACGGGGAAGAAGCGAATGACTTACTTCAAGAAACAATGTTTAAGGCATATAGTAATAGAGATAAATTCCAGGATGGCACTAACCTTAAAGCCTGGATGTATACAATCATGAGAAATACCTTCATCACGAATTATCAGCGAATGGTGAGAAGAAATACCTTCATAGATACCACTGAAAATAATCATTTCATTAACTCAACCGGTTCGGTTATTGAAAATGGTGCAAAGGGAAATTTCGTCATGAAAGATATTCAGGCATCCATTGATGCTTTAAAAGACATGTATAAAGTACCTTTTACCATGTATTTTAGAGGCTTTAAATATCATGAAATTGCTGAAAAGCTCGATATTCCAATTGGTACCGTTAAAAACAGGATCCATATTGCCAGAAAAGAGCTAAAAAAAGGTTTAAAAGTATATGCGAACTAAAAATTTCCATAGTAGAGTTGTAGTGATAGGGGCCGGATTTTCCGGCCTTTCTTGTTCCTGCCATTTAGCAAAAGCTGGATATCACGTTACCTTGATAGAAAAGAACGATCAGCCCGGAGGGCGAGCTCGTATCTATCAGGATCAAGGCTTCACTTGGGATATGGGTCCCTCATGGTACTGGATGCCAGATGTATTTGAAAAGTTTTTTAATTCGTTCAACAAAGAAGTAAGTGATTATTACCAATTAGACAGGCTTAATCCTTCATACCGTATTAAATTCAAAGACGACATACTCGATATTCCAGCAAATATGGAAGAGTTAGAAGGTATGTTTGAAAAAATAGAAGCTGGCAGTAGTAAGAAGTTACGCTTATTTCTAAAACAAGCAAAATACAAATACGATGTAGGTGTAAAGAAACTTGTTTACAAACCCAGTCGGTCATTACTTGAATTTGTGGATTTGAAACTTTTATTGGGTCTATTAAAAATGGATGTGTTTACCTCCATTTCGAAACATGTAAGAAAGCATTTTAAGGATGAACGTCTAATTCAATTAATGGAGTTTCCCATCCTATTCTTAGGAGCCACTGCGGACAATACTCCGGCACTCTATAGCCTCATGAACTATGCGGATTTGTCCCTTGGAACATGGTATCCCAAAGGAGGTATGAATGCCGTAGTAAAAGGAATGGTATCATTGGCAGAAGAGCTGGGGGTCGAAATAAAACTAGGGGAAGAGGTGAAAGATTTCTCCTATGAGAATAAGAAAATATCTGCAGTCAACACAGACAAAAATTCATATAGCTGTGACATGGTGGTTGCGGGTGCCGACTATCATCATGTAGATCAACATATTCTACCAGCGGAATATCAGAATTACGACAATAAATACTGGGACACTCGTGTGCTTGCTCCCTCCTCCCTTCTTTACTACATTGGTGTAGATAAGAAATTGCCAAACCTTGAACATCACACATTATTCTTTGACGAAGATTTCAAGCAACACGCAAGTGAGATCTACGAAAATCCTCAATGGCCATCCAAACCACTTCTTTACACCTCCGCTACCTCAAAAACAGACGAGTCAGTAGCACCAGTTGGTAAAGAAAACCTTGTTGTTCTTATCCCTGTTGCTCCAAACATCGAAGACAATGAAGGAACCAGAGAGAGGTACTTCCAAGGAATTATGAACAAATTAGAAGATTTCACTGGTGAAAATATTCGAGATCATATCCTCTCAAAAAGAAGTTACGCTCACAAAGATTTTATCGATGATTACCATTCCTTTAAAGGAAACGCTTATGGCCTAGCTAATACATTGATGCAAACAGCCATTCTAAAGCCTTCATTGAAGAATAAAAAACTTAAGAATCTCTATTATACAGGACAGCTAACCGTACCCGGACCAGGTGTGCCCCCGTCTCTAATATCCGGGGAGGTCGTAGCAAAAGAAATAGCGAAAGATTTTCCTATTTTTAAGCGCTAATGGAAAACCTATATACACAAACAGCATTTGACTGTAGCAAACTTATTACGAAGACATACAGCACTTCTTTCTCACTAGGAATAAGGACCCTAAACAAAAGATATCATGATTCGATCTATGCTATCTATGGATTTGTAAGGTATGCCGATGAAATAGTTGATACGTTTCATGATCATGATAAAGCTTCACTTCTTGCCCGATTTAAAGCAGATACATATAAATCAATTGAAGAAGGAATAAGTCTCAACCCCGTCTTACACTCTTTTCAAAGGGTGGTGAACAAATTCAACATTGATCACGACCTAATAGAAGCTTTCTTGATCAGTATGGAGATGGACTTAAGTAAGACGGATTATGCTGACCCGGAGTATAAAAAATATATCTACGGAAGTGCTGAAGTCGTAGGTCTCATGTGTCTAAAAGTATTTCTGGATGGTGATGAAAAGGAGTATCAAAAACTTTTGTCTCCTGCAAAAAATCTGGGTGCCGCATTTCAAAAAGTCAATTTCCTCCGTGACATTAAGAGTGATTATGACGATAGAGGGAGGGTGTATTTTCCAGGAGTGGATTTCAATAGCTTTAGCAAAGAGGAAAAAAAGCAAATCGAATTAGATATCAAAAAAGATTTTGACCAGGCATTAATAGGAATAAGAATGTTGCCAAAAGGTGTACGGGGAGGTGTCTACCTTGCTTACATCTACTACAAGGTATTATTCAAAAAAATTACTCGCCTATCCCCTGAGCGGGTAAAATCCGAACGGATTCGGGTTCCTAACTTCAGGAAATTTCTTTTGCTTATCAAATGCTATTTTTTACATAAGCTCAATTACATAGTAGCATAAACAAGACTACCTTTACACTAGTTATTTATAATATCATGTAATAAGTTATGTATGTAGTTATAAATGCATTAATTGTCGTCGGCACGTTTTTCTTTATGGAAGGCGTAGCATGGTTCACACATAAATACATTATGCATGGACTTTTATGGAGCTGGCACAGATCGCATCATAAAGTTCATGGTCATGCCTTAGAGATGAATGACCTGTTTGCCGTAGTTTTTAGTATACCATCCATTCTCACTATCTATGTTGGGTACAATAATTACGCTGATTTTTGGTGGCTTCTATACATAGGTATTGGTATTTTTTGCTACGGAATATTTTATTTTATCTTTCATGACATTATCGTTCACAGGAGAATTAAAATAAAATTTAAGGCCAGAAGCAAATACATGAAACGGATCATGCATGCTCACTACATGCACCATGAAAAACACACGAAGGAAGGGGCGGAGGCTTTTGGCTTTTTATACGCGCCAAAAAAATATGAGAAATAACTCATTATAATTATCATTTGATAATTTTAAAAAATCGTTACCTTTGAATATCATTTAAAAGAATCAGCTTGTTTTAAAACCAAAAAGCGAGCTTAAAAATGGCAGACCAGAAAAAAGAAGAAGAATGGGGGCCGATAGAGGGATTCTCCAACTACGAAATTTCAAATCGAGGCAAAATCCGAAGTAAAACCAGAAAGGTTTGGCACAAGGGAAGTAAGACGCATATGAAATTAAGAGGTAAACTCATGCGTCAACGATGGAATAAAATATGCAAATGCTACTTTCTCGATTTAATTGACGATAATGGAAAGCGGAGGACAGTCTATCCGCACAAAGAGACGGCAAAAGTGTTTCTTAAAAAGAATGATCCTGAGAAATCAATGATCATTCATAGAGACAACAACCCACGAAATAATTACTTCGAAAATCTTGAATGGATGACTCCATCAGAACATATGAAGTGGCAATTTGAGGTGGGTAACAAAAACAATTATAAAGTTTGGAAGACTAGGAAGAAAAGGTATAAGAACGGCTTCAAGCCAGATACTGTCCTACCGGGCAGGCCTAAAAAAGACAAGGCTAAATCCTAAGATCTTCAAAAAGAGTAAGGGGTTCCCGAGTGGAACCCCTTTTTTTTATACTCTAACTAACCTAACCTAAAATCGCTTAACGCAATATCTTATTTACCTTGTCAATATCATGACAGGCTGATTTCTTATTAAGAAAATTATAACTGGAATTATTCAGCAGATGGCTCTACGCTCACGAAGGATCTGTCTTTCTTCCCTTTATGGAATCTAACAGTACCATCGGTCAAAGCAAAAAGTGTATGATCTTTTCCTAGGCCTACATTCTGACCTGGATGGTGCTTTGTCCCTCTTTGGCGAACGATAATATTTCCAGCAACTGCTTTCTGTCCTCCGAAGATTTTAACACCAAGTCGTTTACTTTCTGACTCTCTTCCGTTTTTAGAACTACCTACACCTTTCTTATGTGCCATGAGATATTATCCTTTAATGTCTTCGATCAAAATTTTAGAAAACTGCTGACGGTGACCATTTTTCACTTTGTAGCCTTTTCTTCTTTTCTTTTTGAACACGATAACCTTATCGCCTTTCACATGCTCAAGTACCTTTGCCGATACTTTAGCTCCTTTTACTGTTGGTGCTCCAACTTTCACTTTGCCGTCGTTATCAACTAGCAATACTTTATCAAAGTCTACTTTTGAACCTTCCTTTTGATCCATCAGTGGAGCATATAGAAACTTATCTTTCTCTGCTTTAAATTGCTTCCCGGCAATGTCTACTATCGCGTACATTTTTATCTTCTTTTGAAAAAAGGATTGCAAAGATATACTTTCACCCCGAATATTCAAACACCGAAGACTAAATAAAATGCTAGAAAAATAATTTTATTTTTTTTTAACTTTTTTTTACCCCCTATAGAGCGCATTTTCCTCAAAGTAGCAATTATAAATTTGACAGTTAAATCACTAAAATACAACCCCTTATAGCATTTTGATAAAATCCAAATCACACCTTCCGCACCCGTAATAACCGCTTGGATTTTAGCGCCATTTTAAACAGATTTGTAGACAAGCCGCGAGAAAAAATAAACCACTCTTAGGGCTGTATCCCGAGACTTAAAAAGTTTTAAAAAAAGCACACTTTTCTGTGAGCTTATGGGATGTTTTATTGTTTAATAAATAGTATAAACACCTATTTGAAGAAACAGATATTATGAGCGACGTAGCAGCACACGTAGAAGAACCCATCCTTAAAGAGAATAAAGATCGCTTTGTTCTCTTCCCCATTCAACATAATGACATATGGGAATTTTATAAAAAAGCAGAGGCCAGCTTTTGGACTGCAGAAGAGATTGACTTAAGTCAAGATCTCAAAGACTGGAGTAATACCATGAGCGACGATGAAAAACATTTCATCAAACATGTTTTAGCATTCTTTGCTGCAAGC
This sequence comes from Ekhidna sp., assembly GCA_965267215.1. Taxonomy (GTDB): domain Bacteria; phylum Bacteroidota; class Bacteroidia; order Cytophagales; family Cyclobacteriaceae; genus Ekhidna. The sequence continues at coordinate 4,382,135 of OZ253940.1, read as the reverse complement.
GATGGGATAGTAAATGAAAATTTGGCTGAGAACTTTGTAGCAGAAGTTCAGTATACAGAAGCTAAATTCTTTTATGGGTTCCAAATTGCGGTGGAAAACATTCATTCTGAAACCTACTCCTTATTAATAGATACCTATGTAAAGGATCCAAAACAAAAGGATTATCTCTTCAATGCGATAGAAACAATGGATTGCGTGAAGAAGAAAGCTGATTGGGCGTTGAGATGGATAGACGAAGGATCTTTTGCAGAAAGATTGATCGCATTCGCTGCGGTAGAAGGTATTTTCTTCTCTGGCAGCTTCTGCAGTATATTCTGGTTAAAGAAGAGAGGTTTGATGCCGGGGCTGGCGTTCTCCAATGAGCTTATCTCCAGGGATGAAGGATTGCATTGTGATTTTGCCTGCTTGTTATATAATAACCATTTAGTAAAAAAGCTACCGGTAGAAACGGTTCAGGCGATCATTAAAGATGCTGTCACAATAGAAAAAGAATTTGTGACGGATGCCCTCCCTGTAAAACTGATAGGAATGAATTCAGATTTAATGTGCCAATACATTGAATTTGTTGCAGACAGATTGCTTTCAGAATTAGGATGCCCAAAGGTTTATAATTCATCAAATCCATTTGATTTCATGGAGATGATTTCACTTCAGGGTAAAACAAACTTCTTTGAGAAGAGAGTTGGAGAATATCAGAAAGCCGGAGTTATGGATGGAGATAGTGGAAAATCCAAGTTTTCATTAGATGAAGATTTTTAAAAAAATATTTGTAATCACCTTATCACGATAGCCTATGTTAGTTGTAAAAAGAGACGGAAGAAGAGAATCAGTAAAGTTTGACAAAATCACAGCCAGAATAGAGAAGCTGTGTTATGGTTTAAATGCAGATTATGTGAAGCCTGTAGAAATTGCCAAAAAAGTAATTGATGGTTTGTACGATGGTGTATCTACCATTGAACTGGATAATCTCGCTGCAGAGACCGCAGCAACGATGACCACCAGACATCCAGACTTTGCAAAGCTGGCAGCTCGAATCTCCATTTCTAACCTGCATAAAGTGACCGAAACATCATTCTCAAACACTATGAAGAGAATGTATGAATACATCAATCCCAAAACGGGTGAAAACGCTGCGCTTCTTTCAAAGGAGATTTACGGTATCATACGGGCAAACGCTAAAAAGTTGGATGATGCAATTGACTATAACAGAGATTACAATTACGATTACTTTGGCTACAAGACATTAGAGCGTTCATATTTAATGAAACTGGATGGCAAGATTGTGGAACGACCGCAACACATGCTTATGAGAGTTTCAGTAGGAATCCATGGTGAAGATATTGCGTCAGCCATCAAGACATACAACTTAATGTCAGAAAAGTGGTTTACACATGCCACTCCTACCCTGTTTAATGCAGGAACGCCAAAGCCTCAGCTATCCTCATGCTTCTTGCTTTCAATGCAGGACGACAGCATCGATGGTATATATGACACGCTAAAACAGTGTGCTAAGATTTCACAGTCCGCAGGAGGTATTGGATTGAGCATTCACAACGTAAGAGCAACAGGTGCTTATATCAAAGGAACCAATGGTACATCCAATGGCATTGTACCGATGCTCCGAAACTTTGATATGACCGCTCGTTATGTTGATCAGGGTGGTGGTAAAAGAAAAGGAAGTTTTGCGATCTATCTTGAACCATGGCATGCTGATATTTTCGATTTCCTTGATCTAAGAAAGAATCATGGTAAGGAAGAATTGAGAGCGAGAGACTTATTCTATGCACTTTGGATTCCTGATCTTTTCATGGAACGTGTGGAAAGCAACGGTGACTGGACACTAATGTCACCCGATGAATGTCCAGGATTATTCGATTCATATGGAGATGAATTCAAAGCCTTGTATGAAAAATATGAGCGTGAAGGAAAAGGAAGAAAAACAGTAAAAGCACAAGACCTGTGGTTTGAAATACTTGAAGCTCAGATAGAGACAGGAACACCTTATATGCTTTATAAGGATGCTGCAAATAAGAAATCAAACCAAAAGAATCTTGGAACAATTCGTTCTAGTAATCTATGCACGGAGATTATGGAGTATACTTCTAAAGATGAGGTAGCTGTTTGTAATCTGGCATCCATTGCACTTTCAAGGTTCGTGATTGATGGTAAGTTCGATCATCAAAAATTGTATGAGATCACAAAAGTGGTCACCCGCAATCTGAATAAAGTGATCGATGTGAACTACTATCCTGTTCCGGAAGCACGAAATTCCAACATGAAGCATAGACCGATTGGTATCGGGGTACAGGGACTGGCTGATACATTTCTTCTCTTAAAAATGGCTTTCGAGTCTGAAGAAGCTAAAAAATTAAACAAAGAAATATTCGAGACCATCTATTTTGCTGCCATGGAAACCTCCATGGAGATTGCTCAGGAAGATGGAGCTTACGAAACGTTTAAAGGATCTCCTGTTTCTAAAGGTATTTTCCAATTTGATATGTGGGGTGTAACTCCAGATTCAGGAAGATGGGATTGGATAGAACTTAAGCAAAAAGTGAAAAAACATGGAGTCAGAAATTCGTTATTACTTGCTCCTATGCCTACAGCATCAACCTCACAAATTCTAGGAAATAATGAGTGCTTTGAACCTTATACTTCAAACCTCTATTTAAGAAGGGTTCTTTCAGGAGAATTCATTGTAGCGAATAAGCATCTTATGAACGAACTGATAGCACTTGGTCTTTGGGACGAACGCATGATGAACAGAATTAAAGCTGAAAATGGATCTATCCAAAACATCGCTGAGATCCCAGATGATATCAAGGAGAGGTATAAAACTGTTTGGGAGATATCTCAAAAAGCAATCATCGATATGTCAGCAGACAGAGGAGCTTATATCTGCCAGAGCCAAAGTTTGAATATCCACCTGCAAGATGCCAACTTCGGTAAAATGACTTCTATGCACTTTTATGCATGGAAGAAAGGCTTGAAAACAGGTATGTACTACTTGAGAACAAAGGCTGCTACCGATGCGATCAAGTTCACCGTGTCGAAAGAAAAGCAGGAACAGCCAAAGGAAGCAACAGCGACCGTAACACAAGGACAACAACAGGTCGCAATGACACAAGAACAAATTGATCAGCAGGCTGCAATGCAGTGTTCACTCGACGATCCGGAAGGATGCGAGATGTGCGGATCTTAATAAATAAGTGTAATTCTAAAACAACCCTGGTTTCGATTTCGAAATCAGGGTTTTTTGTTATCATGAACAAAATCAATTCACGGAAAAGCATCATTTAATCTATAAATAATTATATAAATTAGTGAGATTAAAAATGATACATATGAAAAAATTACTCGCCCTTATCCTTTGTCTATCAGGATTAAATCTTTATTCACAATGCACAGATGGTTTCTTTCCATTTAAAGAAGGGGTTTCTTTTGAACAAACGGCTTACGATAAAAAAGGAAAAGAACAGGGAAAGACCAATAGCAAAGTGCTTTCCATAGAAAATTCATCTGCCATCGTTGAAAATACTTTTTTTGATAAAAAAGGAGAAGAAGTCGCAAATGGTGAATACACCATTATCTGTGAGGGCAATGTTATCAAAATGGACTTCAACAATTTCATTCCGAAGCAAATGCTTGATCAATATGGTAATGCTGAAATCACTGTTGAAGGAGACTTCATCACGATACCCGATGAACTTGAATCCGGACAGATACTTCCTGATGGTTCAGGCACTGTAATCATACGAGCTTCAGGAATTGACATTAAAATGGATATAGAGATCACAGATAGAAAGGTAGAGAAGGCAGAAACACTTAGTACTTCGGCAGGATCTTTTGATACATACAAGATTCTTCAAAAAACATTGGTAAAGATGAATCTGATGGGTATGAATAAAACAACAGAATCATTATCAGCCTCTTGGTTTGCCAAAGGTGCTGGTATGATAAAAAATGAAAGCTATAATAAGAAAGGTGACTTAATGGGGTACACCCTTCTTACAGCTTTTGAGGAATAATAGAGATACTCGAATTCTGTTTCTCAAAGCTTTTTCATTTATAAATAAAACGTCTATCTTTGCCGTCCTAAATTTTTAGAAGACAATAAAGCATTATGGCAAACCATAAATCGGCATTAAAGAGAATCAGAAGTAACGAAGCTAAAAGACTTAGAAACAAGTACCAGCATAAGACAGCTCGTACGTTCATTAGAAGACTTAGAGCTACTACTGACAAGAAGCAAGGAGAAGAGCTTCTGAAGGAGGTTACTTCAATGATTGATAAGCTTTCCAAAAAGAATATCATCCACAAAAACAAGGCAGGAAACATCAAGTCTAGCCTTACAAAGCACGTAGCTAGCCTTTAATTCTCTTTAAACAAGAAATTTACCCTGTGTAAGCAATTGCACAGGGTTTTTTATTTTGCACCTGATGGAAGAGAATCGTTTGACAATTAAAAATTGGGCTGAAGAAGATAGACCTAGAGAAAAACTAGTACTAAAAGGAAAATCTGCACTTTCTGAAGCAGAGCTCATTGCCATTTTACTGGGATCAGGAAACAAAAAGCAAACAGCCGTAGAGCTATCTCAACACATTCTCAATCATTGTCAAAATAATTTAGCTTCTCTGGCACGCTTATCGGTTAAAGATCTGCAGAAATTTAAAGGTATCGGAGAAGCGAAAGCGATCTCTATAGTGGCCGCATTGGAATTGGGGAGGCGAAGAAAAGAGAGCGAACCAGTTAAGCGTATGAAAATTGGCTCATCAAAAGATGCTTTTGAATTACTTAGCAGTGACTTAATCGATTTGCCTCATGAAGAGTTTTGGATGATTCTTCTGAAACGGAATCACGAAGTGATTCGGAAAGAAATGATCAGCCGGGGCGGAATCTCTGGTACAGTCGTAGATGCTAAAATTATATTCAAAAGAGCCCTCGAGGAATCAACTAGCGCAATCATTCTGGCTCATAATCATCCCAGTGGTAATCTTTCAGCCAGCAAAGAAGACATCCGACTTACATCCAAGCTCAAAGAAGCAGGGAAAGCACTTGATATTCCTATACTCGATCACATTATTATTACTGATCAGAATTATTTCAGCTTTGCAGACCAAGGACTACTTTAAAATCCATTCTAACTTTGTCGAATGAAGAAAGTATGGCTACTCATCATCCCTATTGGAATCGTTCTGTTTCTCCTGTCACGCACTGGTGGATCTAATGAAGACTACAATTCTGAAATAGAAGAATTCTGGACAGATCGTCACGATTTTTTTCGATCTTCTGATGCCAGTCCGTTTGTACAAAAAGGAATAAGCTATCAAGAGGTAGAGTATTTTACCCCGGACCCATCTTATAAAGTCAAAGGAGAGTTAGAACGATTTACTAAGCGAGAAACACTTGTTTTAGGAAATAGCGATGGAACCATAACGACTTACTTGAAATATGCCTATGTCTATTTTACGCTCAATGAGCAAAAACATTCACTCTTGGTACTCAAAGCGTTGGGATTTGGGAATCAATACTTATTGGCTTTTGGAGATGATACCAGTGGAGATTCTACTTATGGCGGAGGAAGATACCTAGACATCACCATTGGAAAGTCAAACGAAGTGACACTGGACTTTAATAAAGCATACAATCCCTATTGTGCATACTTTGATGATTTCACATGCCCTCTTCCACCTGCAGAAAACTTACTGGAGATAGCTATTCAAGCCGGCGAGAAGAATTATTCTTATTAAAGACTTATCATTCACGCTGGCTTAACAGATTAATTATTTTTGCTCACTTAACCTCGAGATGAAACTATCGAATGAAGATATCTTATAATTGGCTTAAAGAATTTATCGATTTCAGTGAAGGCCCTGAACAGCTTGGAGACATCCTGACACAGACGGGACTAGAAGTTGAAGGGATCGAAAGAGTGGAAAAAATTCCCGGTGGATTGGCTGGTATAGTTGTTGGTGAAGTGAAATTCTGTGAGCAGCATCCAAACGCGGACAAACTCAAAATTACCAAAGTAGATATCGGCAGTAGTGAACTCTCTGATATTGTATGTGGAGCACCGAATGTAGCTGTAGGACAAAAAGTGCTAGTTGCAACTGTAAACTCAACCATATATCCCACCAATGGTGAACCTTTTAAGATAAAGAAAGCAAAAATAAGAGGAGAAGTATCCGAAGGAATGATCTGTGCCGAAGATGAATTAGGCCTGGGTACAAGCCATGATGGTATTATGGTATTGGATACTAAAAGGCCGAACGGTACTCCGGCGATTGAATTATTTGAAACCGGAGAAGACTATGTTTTTGAAATTGGCCTCACTCCAAACCGCGGAGACGCTACGTCACACCTTGGCTCAGCCCGGGACCTAAAGGCTTATTTCCGAAAAGAATTAACAATTCCCAAACCAAAACAATTTACCATCAAAGAAGAGAGACCTATAGCGGTTGAGGTAAAAGATTTTGACGGTTGCCCCAGATTTTCAGGGATCACTATTAGAGGCCTGAAAGTTAAAAGTTCTCCTGACTGGCTTCAATGGAAGCTTCGATCTATTGGACTGGAACCAATCAATAATGTAGTAGATATTACCAACTATGTCTTACACGCGATAGGACAGCCTATGCACGCCTATGATGCCGCACATGTCAAAGATGATAAAATCATCGTTCAAAAATTGAAAGATCAAACTCCATTCACAACACTTGATGAAAAGGAGAGAAAGTTGAGCGACGAAGATTTGATGGTTTGTAACGGAGAGGGTGAAGGCATGTGTATAGCGGGTGTTTTCGGGGGCCTAAATTCAGGAGTGACTGAAGGTACAACAGATATATTTCTTGAGAGTGCCTATTGGAACCCAGATGGCATACGATCAACTGCACAGAGACACGCTCTCTCCACGGATGCATCTTTCAGGTACGAAAGAGGAGCTGATCCGGACATGACTGTTCCAGCCATTCAGCTTGCTACTTCCCTAATTATTGAACTAGCCGGAGGGTATGCAGCCTCCGAAATAATCGATATTTACCCCAATCCGATCAAAGAAAAGGAGATTGAAATTGAATTCAAGAAATTCCATTGGCTCATAGGAAAGGAACTCAATAATGATCTCATCATAGAGATCTTGAATTGGCTGGATATCAAAACAGAGAATATTACTGAAAAGGATTTTAAGGCTGTAGTACCTAGCTATCGCAGCGATGTTATCAGACCAGCTGATTTGGTAGAAGAGGTTCTGAGAATCTATGGATTCAATGAGATTGAATTAGATGAAGAATTCTCTGCGGACTACCTTGCTGAGTTTAATGAGTATGAACCATACAGGGTTCAGGAAGACTTGTCTAAGTTCCTGGCAGGACGTGGCTACTCCGAGATTCTTACCAATTCACTCACCAGCCCTCGATACCACAAAAAATACCCTATAGGTGGCGAACCAGTGGAGATGATGAATCCATCTAGTGAAGAGCTCACGATAATGAAAACATCACCAATTTATACGGCACTGGAGTCAGTGGCCTATAATATTAACAGGCGAAATCCCCATTTGAAATTTTTCGAGTTTGGTCGATCATATAAAAAAGAAAAGGATGAATATGAGGAGTCCGAATGGCTATCTTTTTATCTAACAGGAAATACCAGAGAAGAAAACTGGATAGAAGAGCCCAGAAAAAACTCGTTTTACGACCTCAGCACCACTTTAATGGGAATGCTTAAATATGCGGGCATTCGAAATATCGAAGTGATTCCATCAGAAAAAGGGACGCTGTACGATTACGGCGTTGCAGTTAAAAAAGAAGGAAAAATGCTAGGCCTGATAGGTAAGCTCAAGAAAGATATACTTGCGATTTATGGCATCAAACAGGATATTTTCCATTCCCAGCTTGACTGGCAGGTGATTATGAACATCTATAAATCTGATATTGCCTACGAACCAATACCAAAATTCCCGGAAGTCAAAAGAGATTTATCACTTGTTTTAGATAAACATATCTCTTATTCCGAAATTAAGGATCTTGCTTTCAGGCAAGAGAAAAAATTATTGAATAGAATGAACCTATTCAGCGTGTATGAGGGGGATAAAATAGAAAAAGAAAAAAAAGCTTACGCAATTAGTTTTTTTCTTCAAGATAAATTCAAAACTTTAACAGATAAACAAATAGATAAAAGTATGAATAGTCTTATAAGCTTATATGAAAAGGAGCTTGGGGCTATCATCAGAAAATAATGCCTAGCGAAAAATTATATCGTGAATTTCAAAATCTTGAGAGAAAGATTCAAATAGTGCTGTCGGAAAATAGTCGCTTAAAAGAAGATTTAACCCAAGCTATGAATGAAAATGGCATCTTGAAAGAAGAATTACAGAGTCAAAAATCGAATCTTAGTTCCTTTCAAAACCAAATGAAAGTAAATAAACTAGCAAATAGCATGGTAGTCGGTGAGGGAGATTCAGGTGAGCTGAAAGAGAGATTGGATGTCTACATCAAAGAGATAGATAAATGTATTGCCCATTTGGCAGAATAAAAGAGATACCAAATGGCAGAACTATCGATAAAAATCAGAATTGGAAATCGTGAGTACCCGATGAAGGTGAAAGCGGAAGATGAAGAGCGGATTAGAAAAGCAGGGAAATTGTTAAATGAGAAAATAAAAAATTACCAAAATCAGTTCGGTATAGATGATACGCAAGACCTGGTAGCTATGGTAGCGTTTGATTGCTTAGTAGAGAAGCTAAAAAGGGACGAATCATCTGAAGCTAATGACGATTTTGCTTTGGGTGAAATTTCTAAATTAAATCAACTCATTTCGAACTCCATTTGATCTTTATTGATTCTTGACCTTTGACTTTACCATGTTATTTGATTCATATCAAATAAATAAACATGGACACCACAATCATAATTGTCATTGCATCTATAGCGGGTACCGTTATTGGGCTGTTGGTAGGTCGCATGCTTCAAGGAAAAAATGCCAGTAAGAAGGTAAAAGAAGCGCAAGAAGAAAGCAAGCTTATCCTTAAGGAAGCTGAAGTAACAGCCGAAAGTATCAAGAAAGATAAAATTCATGAAGCTAAGGAGAATGTTCTTAAGCTTAGAAGTGAATTCGAAGAGGAGGCAGCGCGAAAAAAGAACATTATTCTTACCAACGAGCAGAAACTCAAACAAAAAGAATCCAACCTGAATAAACAATTTGAGCAAGCTAAACGAAAAGAAGATGAATTGAATAATCTCAAAGAAACGCTTGCAAACCAGATGGAAATTGCTCGCCAACGAAAAGAAGAGTTCGAAAAGATGCAGAAGCAACAAGTCGCCATTCTGGAGAAAGCAGCCAATTTACCCGTGGAAGAGGCCAAAGCACAATTGATGGAAGCTTTAAAAGATGAAGCCAGAACAAGTGCTTCCGCTCATATCAAAGAAATCATTGAGGAAGCTAAAATGACAGCTACCAAGGAAGCAAAGAAAGTGGTCATCGAAGCAATTCAGCGTACAGCCACCGAGCATGCCATAGAGAACACAGTTTCCGTTTTTAATATAGAAAGTGACGATATCAAAGGGAAAATCATCGGTAGAGAAGGGAGAAATATACGAGCACTGGAGGCTGCCACTGGTGTAGAAATTATTGTGGATGACACACCTGAAGCGATCATCATCTCCGGTTTTGATCCTGTGAGGAGAGAGATAGCCAGACTTTCTCTTCACAGACTCGTTCAGGACGGCAGGATCCACCCGGCGAGAATTGAAGAGATCGTAAACAAAACCACTAAAAACATTGGCGATGAAATTCTTGAAATAGGCGAAAGAACCGTTATTGATCTTGGAATCCATGGGTTACACCCGGAATTGATTAAAATGGTTGGTCGTATGAGATTCAGGTCCTCATATGGTCAAAACCTACTGCAGCACTCCAGAGAAGTGGCTAACTTATGTGCCACACTTGCCTCAGAACTTGGACTGAACCCCAAATTGGCCAAACGCGCAGGATTACTACACGATATAGGTAAAGTTTGGCCAGATGAGCCCGAAAAGCCCCATGCCATAATTGGAATGGAACTCGCTCAGAAATATAAAGAGAATGCAGAAGTATGTAATGCAATCGGAGCACACCACGATGAAATCGAAATGACTTCCATGATCTCACCCATTGTGCAAGCATGTGATGCCATATCTGGCTCCAGACCAGGTGCTCGTAGAGAAATCATGGAACAGTATCTGAAACGTCTAAAAGACCTGGAAGGAATCGCCTTGAATTTTGACGGAGTAAATAAGTGTTATGCAATACAAGCAGGTCGTGAGTTGCGTGTGTTGGTAGATGCAGAAAATGTGGATGACAAACAAGCAGGTGATCTATCATTCAACATATCTCAGAAAATCGAAAAAGATATGCAATACCCAGGACAAATAAAGGTTACTGTAATAAGGGAAACACGCGCAGTGGCTTTTGCTAAATAAAACTTAATATTACAATTATGAAAAAATTATTACTTACACTGGTAGCAGGATCGTTTTTGTTTATTACCTCCTGTGGAGACGATGACAGTGACGGAGGCACCTCGGTAGGTTTGAGTGGCACACTGACTTATGATGGTGAAACCTATGCCATAGCCAATGGGATTTTAACCCTTGGGCAAGAAGAAGACAATGCTGTTGGTCAATTTTTTATGGCTGATGGAACATTGGAAAGTACTTCTTCAAATCAGGTATCAACAAGCGATAGTCAGATCATTATTTCAATCGTGGCTACTTCAAGAGGCACTGCTACATTAGGTAATGGAGATTATGCAACAAGTACAGACGTGCCAGATAAGTATGCAGATGTTCAGGTAACCACCACAGACGGACAAAGACAAGCTTTTGCAAATGGTATTGTAAGCATTACCGGGTCAGGAAATACATACACCATCGAGTTTGATGTACCGTTTGGACAAGGAGTTACACTTACAGGAACAGTCAGTGGAACCTACGAAAATCCTTAAATTCAACAACTATAATAACTAATATGAAAAACCTGGTATATATCTTTTGTGTTCTCGGCCTTGCTTTAATCACCTCATGTGGCAAAGACGATGGTGAAGGTCTGGCCGATATAGGATTGACGGGAGTAGCCACATTCGATGGAAATGCAATTTCCATCACACATGGTCTATTTGGCGAAACCGCAGAACAAGGAGCCTATGGTGCGACTTTTTTCTTGGCAGATGGACCACTTAGCTTTGATGCAGAAACAGAGGAAGCGTCATTTCAAGGTGAAGTTCTGATAAGTGTGATTATTTTTTCTGAGGGTAATTCATTCGAATCTGGAACTTATTCTGCAGTAGATTTTAGTAGTAACGACATAGCAGATAAGTCAGCAATTATCATTGTCGCAGATGCGAATAATGCTTCTTCAGGAGGTGGTTTTGCTACAGGAGGAACAGTCAACATACAAGGTTCCGGTAACTCATTCACACTGACCTTTGATCTTGATTTTGCCAATGATGTAAAGTTGACAGGAAATGTTTCTGGAGGATTTGAAATCATCGATTTAGACGCACAATAAAAAGTCTATTATTTTTGCAGCCGTGAGGAATAACTGGACAGACAAAAAGAAGAACTCTTCTAAGAAATCTAAACGATTTCGATAGGTCCGGCTATTGCAAAAAAACTTAATTAAAAGAAATTTTTCAAAACCGGAGTAACACTTCGGTTTTTTTGTTTTAAACCAATTATAAACTTTTAAAAATGAAGAATGCAAGTTTAATCCAGGCAGCCAAAAATCACGGCTCGCCCCTGTATGTCTATGATGGAAATCAAATGATGGAAAACTATAAACAGTTTACCAAAGCATTTAAAGTGGACAAACTAAAGGTACATTATGCTTGCAAAGCCCTGAACAATCAAGCTATTCTCAAACTTTTCAAATCACTGGGAGCAGGATTAGATTGCGTCTCTATTCAGGAGGTACATTTAGGTATCCATGCAGGATATGCTCCCGAGGATATTCTGTTTACACCTAACAATATTTCCACAGAGGAATATGAGGAAGCCATTGCCCTTGGCGTAAAAATCAACGTAGATAATCTTTATACATTGGAGTATTTTGGAATGAATCATCCGGACATACCAATTTATATCCGAATCAACCCTCACCTGATGGCTGGTGGGAATCAAAATATTTCGGTCGGTCATATAGATTCCAAATTTGGTATCTCTATTCACCAGGTGCCCAACATTGAACGCATCGTCAAAAAACTCAATATCAATGTGATGGGGGTTCATGTACATACAGGCTCAGACATCCTGGATGCGGACGTTTTTATCAAAGCGGCAGAACTCGTATTCAGTGTAGTAGAAAAGTTCGAAACAGTGACTCACATTGATTTTGGTAGCGGATTTAAAGTTGCATATAGGCCTGATGATTTACATACCGATATTTCAGCTTTCGGAAAGAAGTTTAGTAAAGCGTTCAATGAATTTTGTAGCAGACAAGGCAAAGTCTACACATTGGAATTCGAACCTGGCAAATACATGGTGAGCAATGCTGGCTATTTCATTGCGAAATCAAACTTAATTAAGCAAACAACCTCATGTACGTTCGTCGGACTAGATACTGGTTTCAATCATCTTATCAGACCTATGTTTTACAATGCGTATCATCACATTGAAAATCTTTCCAACCCATCAGGTGAAAATAAGGTCTATAACGTCGTGGGATATGTTTGTGAAACGGACTCCTTTGCATCCGATCGCATTATTCCTGAAGTAAGGAAAGGTGATCTGTTGGTGTTTAAAAATGCAGGAGCATACTGTGCCACGATGGCATCCAACTACAACTCTCGCCCTCGCCCCGCAGAGGTATTGATCCTTGATGGCAAAGACCATCTGATCAAGAGAAGAGAAACAATCGACGACCTTCTAAGTACTCAAGTTGAATCAACCCTTTTTAAATGATGGAAATAAGAAAAGCAGTAAGGAATGATTTGCCATCACTCTCAAAATTATTCAATGGATATAGGATTTTCTACGGCAAAAATCCAGACTATGATGGTGCAAAAAAATTTCTAGAAGAAAGGATGGCTGAGAATGATTCTGAGATATACGTTTCCGATGAGGAAGGAGAACTATCCGGATTTGTTCAATTGTATCCATTGTTTTCGTCTACCAGAATGAAAAAATTTTGGATCCTAAACGATCTGTTTGTTGAAGCTGATCATCGAGGAAAAGGAATTTCTATCAAATTGATAGCTCGTGCAAAACAACTTGTAAGGGAAACAAGGGCTTGTGGAATGTTTCTCGAAACTGGAAAGACCAATGATATCGGAAATAGTCTTTATCCCAAAACAGGATTTCAGCTAAATGAAACAGCTAATTTTTACGAATGGGAGGTGGATACTTAGCAATTTTCAAACTCATGCTTCAACAACCATTGTTTACGGTGGATACCTCCACCATAACCAACAATGCTTCCATCTGAGCCAATAATGCGGTGGCAGGGGATAATGATTGAGATTCTATTTTCTCCATTCGCTCTTGCCACTGCTCTTACAGCCTTTACATCCCCTACTACATTCGCTTGCTGCTTATATGATCGAGTGGTACCGAAGGGTATTAATGTAAGGGCATCCCAAACTCTTTGCTGGAATTCAGTACCTGGAACAACTAAAGGTATATCGAAATTTTTACGTGCTCCACTGAAATACTCATTAAGCTGATTTGAAACCTGATCAATTACAGGATGCTTGCCTGTAACCATCTCCGATTTCATGCGCTTCTTCAATACCTCAATTTGGGTCTCGATCATCTTTCGATCGGTAAATTCCAGCAAGCACAAACCTTCATCTGTTACACCAATCATCATGGGTCCCAAAGGAGTTGGAATACGATTGATGGTAATTATTTTTCCCTGTGTTCCGGGTGTAAATCCTGTCAAATTCTTAAATGTTTTTGAAAAACCACTCAATGAGTCATACCCTTGCTCAAAGGCAGATTGTGTGACTGTCTGGCCTTCTTTTATTTTCAAAAATGCTCCATTTATCCGACTCATTCTAAGATACGCCTGAAAGGTTATACCGTGAGTCTTATTAAAATACCTTCGTACCCTGGAAGGGCTGTATCCCATTTGTGTCAATTCATAATCCTTCCATTTCCTATTTGGAGATTCTTCAATAGTTTGAAGCAGTGACGCCAACCATTCAGGCGCTTCCTGATAGCTTTTCATCGGCTTGCATACTTTGCATGCTCGATAACCGTTCGCCAACGCTTGTTTTGTCGAGTCAAAAAATTCAACGTTTTGAAATTTCGGCTTTCTTGCCGAACATGTTGGGCGACAGAATATCCCCGTCGTTTTCACACCCACAATAAAAACTCCCTCATATTGAGAATTTTTGTCCAAAAGGGCCTGGTACATTTCGTCAGTAGAGGGTAAGTTCATGATTCAAAAGTAGAATGATCAGCATATGGCAACAACCGAAAATTGAACATGCATTTTTTTCTATACTGCCTTGAAGGTATGAACGGAGAAAATGGCAATACTTGAATCAACAACTAATTTTTTAAATTTCTATCTTTAAAATTATGGCCTACAACGAATACCTGGCAGACAAGCTTCGGCAATCCTTGAACGATCGGAAAGTTCCTTTCGCCGAGAAGAAAATGATGGGGGGACTTTGCATTATGGTAGACGATAAAATGTGTGTAGGCGTGATTAAGGATGATCTTATGGCAAGAGTAGGACCTCATGTCTATGATGACTTTTTAAACAAGCCCGGGGCTCGTGTCATGGACTTCACCAAAAGGCCAATGAAGGGGTATTTATATCTCGGATCTGAAGGATGGGATATTGATTCAAGCCTGAATGAATGGGTGGATCAATGTCTCGTTTTCAACAAAGAAGCCAAATCATCCAAGAAAAGGTGATCATACTTTCAGGTGATTTTTTCATCGGTGTTTTTTAACTTTCTAATAGGAAGCTATCATTGACCAAAAAAACACCCTATGCACTACACATGTGAAATCAGCATTGATAAGCCTCGGGATGAGGTTATCAAGCTATTCGACAATCCAGAAAATATGAAATACTGGCAGAAAGGACTGATCAGTTTTGAGCATGTTTCTGGCGAACCAGGTAAGAATGGAGCAGAATCTTTGCTAAGATACAAGATGGGTAAGCGGGATCTTGAAATGATCGAGACAATCACTTTTAATGGATTTCCTGAAGAACTCCATAGCAACTACCAGACAAAAGGGGTCACCAATTTTCAAAAGAATTCTTTTAAGGAAGAAAATGGAAAAACGAAATGGATCTCTGAGAATGAGTTCAGGTTCTCGGGATTTATGAAAGTGATGTCTTTTTTTATGGGAAAGAAGGCTTTTAAGAATCAAACCATGTCATATCTGGAAGACTTCAAGTCATTTGTTGAGGGAAATCCTAAATATGGAAATTGACGAGATAAGGGAATACTGCCTGGCAAAGGCCGGTGTAACTGAAGGAATGAAGTGGGGAGAGCATCTGACGTTTATGGTTGCTGAAAAAATGTTTGCCATTTTTGGACTGGATCAAACTCCAGTTAATGCTTCATTCAAGGTTTCGGATGAAGATTTTGATGAGATGAAACATCGACCCGGACTTAAACCAGCTCCTTACCTGGCGAGATATAAATGGATTGCTCTCGAAGATATCAATCTCATTTCAACCTCGCAATGGAAGGAAATTTTGGATCAGTCTTATGAGTTGATCAGACAGAAACTACCCAAAAAGATTCAAGAAACCCTTTAATTACTATTAACTACTGATTCAGTTAATATTAGCAGATTTCAATATTACTTCGGAAAAAAGAACTCCAGCATCTCATCAGTAGTGGCTCTCCACAGCCCCCAGCTATGTCCTTCGGGTAACTCGTTCCAAAGAACCCGATAATCATTGTCGATGAGATAATCTTTCACTTTGCGCATGTTTTGAGGTAAAGAACTTCCTTCATATGAACCCCAAATAGAAGCAACGTTGATGTCCTTGCGAACGCCATCCATCACAATCGAATTCGTATGAAAATTATTGGGCTGAAATGCTCCTGAATGAATGCCGCAATTCCCAAAAGTTTCCGGATTGCTAAAAGCAATAATCGCAGAGATGTTTCCTCCATAGGAATCACCAATTATGGCCCTTGCTGCTGCTTTCGGAATGGCTGAGTAATTGTTATCTATGTATGGAACTAATTCATCTACAAAGAAATCACTGTATTTGAACCGGTCTGCAAAAGCATATTCTATATTTCGATCTGTGGGGACTACAAAGACTCCTATCAAAGGCTTTATTATTTCCTGAGCAATCAGATTATCTATGACGGTAGGTGTAAATGCCAGGGTTATATAATCGGCTCCATCCTGAAAATAAACGGTGTTATATGAATCAGCCGTATCATAGTCTGGAGGTAAATACAGGTGAATAGTATATGTTTTTCCAGTATTCATACTGGAAATCTCAAACTCATTCATGCTCCCCTTTAGCACATCTTGCTTCTCGTGAATCTCCCAGGGTTGGATATAAGCAGGCATGGCGAGCTCTGAGTTGGACCCAAAACCACCACCAATTCTATTGGGATTCTTTGGATCAAGAATCCAGTTAGCATCGTTGATCACAAGCTTATAATCTAGTCTCGCATCAGGCTCAAATGATTCTTTACGATACCATAGGTAGGTATCTCTCAACCTGGAAAAAGATCTGCCTGATGGATTCCAACCAGAAAAATCTCCTGCGACTTTTACATTTTTTGCTTCCCCAGCATATAGAAAATAAACTGTGCTGTCATTTTCATACACTGGCGTTTCCAGAGAATCCAAATACTTCTCAACCAAAAGATATTGATCTGTTGAGTCCGATTTGTTAACTACTTCAATGAGTTTTTCGAATGAAGTAGCAGTAAGTGTATCGTTCATTATATCATCTTTATCCTGTTTGCAGGATACGATCAGAGATACAATGCTCAGCGCGACGGTGCTACTCAGGAGTTTTCTCATCTGGATACTCCTTCTTAAATCCATCCCAGAAATCAGTGATGGTCTGTTTCATGTCTTTCCTTAGCATTAAGATGCCAAACAAGTTGGGTAGTGTCATCACAGCGATGGTAATACCAGATAATGTCCAGATAATGGTGGTATCAGCAAATGATGCAATAAAGAAAGCGACGACATATACAAGTCTGTAATACTTGACAGACGTAGGGCCAAAAAGAAAAGTCATGGCCCTGTCTCCATAGTACGACCAACTTATTGCTGTGCTAAAAGCAAAAAGCAAAAGGCCTATTGAGACAATGTATTTTCCGGACTCACCAAAAAAGCTTCTCGTAAAAGCTTCAGCCGTTAGGGGGGCACTGTGGACGAGCGATTTTCCCTGAAATACATAGTCCAGGCTTTCAGGTTTGCCATTGACGATATTAACTGAGCCGGAAACCGGTTCCCCATTTTGCAACACCCTCACCTCTTCTGCCAAAGATCGGGCATTAATGATCGATACCTCATTTTGAATCTGGCCGTCGATTACATCCAAAGAACCATTGAACAAAGGGAGCGTATTCGATTCACTTATATGTCCATACAGTTCTTGCTTGCCATCATCTGTAACGTCTGAATAGACTCCCTGGATAATTGACATATCCGTGTAGTCAAACTCATTGTTCAACTTTTCATTCCATACCCCGGAAGAAAGCAGAACCAATGCGGTAACCGTACATATCACAATCGTATCAATAAAGGGTTCCAGGATAGCAACAAACCCTTCCGACACAGGCTCATGACCCTTTGCTGCCGCATGTGCTATTGGCGCACTTCCCTGGCCAGCCTCGTTAGAAAACAAGCCTCTTCCCACACCCTTGTTAAATGCAAAAGCAATTGATGCTCCAAGAAAACCTCCTGTAGCTGCAGATCCTGTAAAAAGATCCGCAAAAATGGATATAAAAGAAGGAATGATATTTCCTACATTATAAAAGATCACTGCGAATGCGCCGATGAAATAAATCATGGCCATAGCAGGAACCAACCTTGACGTCACCGCTGCGATTCGCTTGATACCACCAATAATTACTAAACCTAAAAGAATTGCTAGTATTCCTCCCACCAGCATTTCGTCTAAACCGAACGTAGCATTCAAAGAATCTGCAATGCTGTTGATCTGGGGAAGCGAACCGGTTCCAAATGAAGAAAGAACTGTAGCTCCGGCAAAAATTACCGCAAGCCATCCCATATTCAATTTATTTTTCATGTAGTACATTGGCCCACCAGCCATCGTACCATCTGCTGTCTTTTCCCTGTATTTGTGTGAAAGTGTGACTTCTACAAATTTGGTACACATGCCCACCGCAGCTGTCATCAACATCCAAAAAACTGCCGCTGGACCACCTATATGGACTGCTAGGGCGACACCCGCAATATTACCAGTTCCCACTGTGCCCGATAGTGCAGTTGTCAATGCCTGAAAATGATTTGTATCACCTTCATCGTCTTCCTTATCAAACTTCCCTTTGACTACTTTGAACGCAAATCGAAAGTATCTTATCTGTGGAAATTTTAAATAGATAGTGAAAAACAAACCGGTTCCTAAAAGTGCATAGGGAAACCAGGCAGAGCTACCAATATAACTATCTATTAAAGAAAGGAAATCATTTAATTCTCGCATTGAATCTATTTGTTAGGTCTATTCGCAATCCGACAAAAATAGCCTTTTTAATGAATCACCCTAAGTGGATCCTGTTGACAATTCATCCGCTAATATTTGAACGGATTATTTCAGCCAAAAAAGGTCAGATTTTATATCTTACTAACAATAACTAAAACTGAAAACCTAAACACACATGGAAGAAATGGAAGAACTTATGAGCGATGCTTCCGAGCACTCATCACAGCTCATAGATCTGGTATGGACCTGGGGTCCGAAAGTGCTTACAGCAGTACTGACACTTGTCATTGGCCTTTGGATTATTGGAATGATAGTAAAAGCTGTCTCCAGAGGAATGGAAAAAAGGAACGTTGATGCTTCATTGAGACCTTTTTTAAGATCAATGTTATCAGCAGTGTTGAAGGTGATGCTTTTCATTTCGGTGATTGGAATGGTTGGGATTCAAGCTACTAGTTTTGTAGCGGTATTAGGCGCAGCAGGTCTTGCTGTTGGTCTTGCATTGCAGGGGACATTGCAAAATTTTGCCGGGGGCGTAATTATCCTTCTATTGAAGCCATACAAGGTTGGCGACTGGTTAGATGCAGCAGGGTATGCAGGCACTGTTCATGCCATTCAGATATTCAACACGTTCCTCAAAACACCAGATAATAAGACCATCATTATTCCGAACGGAGAGTTGGCAAATTCTTCCATGACCAATTATTCTACAGAACCAAGAAGAAGAGTGGATTGGACTTTTGGTGTGGGTTACGGAGACAGTACACAAAAAACACGTGATACGTTGATGGAGTTAATCAATGCGGATAGTCGTATTTTGAAAGATCCGGAACCATTCATAGCCCTTTCAGAATTAGGTGATAGCTCGGTGAATTTTGTTGTGAGAGTCTGGGTAGAAGCGGCTGACTATTGGGGAGTATTCTTCGACATGAATGAAAATGTGTATAACAAGTTTAATGAGGTAGGACTAAATATTCCGTACCCTCAGATGGATGTTCATTTACATAAAGAGAACTAAACAAAAGAATAACCCAAAGTCCGACCTGAGTCGGACTTTTTTTAAATTTTACAGCTATGAGACAAAATATATCTTCAGGTGCCCCATGGGAAGATCAGGTTGGGTACTGCAGAGCAGTACGAATCGGCAATACCATAGAAGTGTCAGGCACAGCCCCGGTTAGGGATGGAAAAACGGTAGGTGATAATGCATATGAACAAACCAAAGTCTGCCTTGAGATCATACAGGAAGCCATTGAAAAAGCAGGAGGAAAAATTGAAGATGTAATTCGCACAAGGATGTTTGTGACTGATATCAGCCAATGGGTGGCAATTGGAAAAGCTCATGGAGAGGTATTTGGCAACATAAAGCCTGCAACCTCCATGGTTGAGGTTAGCTCATTAATTGAAAAGAACATGCTCGTCGAGATCGAAGCAACAGCCATTATTCATCCCTAAGTACTTCCACTGGATTTATCACACTAAGCTTCGAGATGTGAAACAAAGTGAAAACGAGCGTAAAGCATAAGCTTATTATTAGGGTTATGGCCGGGATCAGCCAAGAAAAATTAACATGATAGGTAAACTGATTAAGCCAGTTTTTACCAAATAACCAAAGGTATATGAAGCAATAAAAAGAAAAGTAGCAATGCCAATACTTAGGCTAAATACATTTATTAGGTTGATAAACAGGTTGGATTTGATGTTTCTCCACGCAATGACAAGGTTTTTTCTAATCATCATTTAATTATTTGAAGTATTATGTTCGGTCATGTGATGGAACCACTCGTCATCTCGATCTTTGCTGGTTCGAATGAACGTTTTCCGTGAAAATGAAGACTTATTAAATGTGATGAACCATTCACTTTTTACATATTCAACCAGATTTTCTTGAATGGGAAATTCTGAATAGTACAAAAATGAAATTGATCTATCGCTCTCTAACTTCTTTCCTTTCATGATCACCTTGATGGGCCAGGTGGAGCTTAACCAAGCGCTCTCATATTCCTGATAAATGGTATTATAATTGAAGAAAACCAGGTCAAACGCTTGCTTTCTCTCTAGTCCTTGCAAGCTGTAGGTACACTGAATAAAGGCACTATCCAGAGACCAGATACAGGATAAGGTTCCTATGAGTGTGCGTTTTTCGTCTGTTGTTGGGCTATACGTCCGCTCTACTTCCCAGTTTCCAATGAGAAATGATAAATCCTTTGTTGATGAGGATTGTGCTAAACCAACGAAGGGAAATAAAGCGATTAATATGATTACTGTTTTTTTCATAACGACTGTACTAATTCTCTCATTCTTTTCCTTTCCAGCTCAGTAGGCAGTCTTCCAAAACCAGCACCGGTATTATCTTTCATGTGATGAGGTTTTGAAGTACCTGGGATCACACAAGTAACTGCAGGATGGGATAATAGATATTTCAGAAAAAACTGTCCCCAGCTACCGCACTCAAATTCATTTGCCCATTCTGGCAACTCTTTTCCTTTGGTACTCCGAAAAAGTGAACCTCCGGAGTAAGGACGATTTGTCAACACAGCTACTCCCTTATCTAAGGCAAGAGGAAGCAAGGATTTCTCGGCATTACGATCAACGATGGAGTAGTTGACTTGAACAAAATCGATAGACTCAGATTTAATGATTCGTTCAAGATCATCATGAGCACTATTTACATAGTGAGTGATGCCTATATACTTGACAAGGCCTTGTTCTTTCCACTGATAGAGGGTCCTCAAGTGCGTCTTCCAATCCTGGAGGTTATGGATTTGCATAAGATCCATTTTATTCACCTTCATTTTCATGAATGAGCTCTTCATTTGACTGATCCCCGATTCTCTGCCTGAAGTCCACACCTTAGTAGCGTAAAATATCTTATCCTGGATGGCTAATTCACTGGTGAGGTCACCTACCACACTTTCAGAACTTCCATACATAGGTGAAGAGTCAACAACACTTCCTCCAGAATTCACGAGTATCTTAAGTACTTCCTTAAGTGTAGATCTAACCTCTCGTGAGTTTCCAACATCGAAAGTCTGCCACGTGCCTAATCCAACCCCACCTATCAATTCACCTGATGATGGAATAGCTCGTCTCAGCATAGGTGGGCTCTGAGCAAAGGGAATTTCTGGTGCTGACAGGCTTATTACACCGGCAGCCATAAGCTTAAGAGCTTCTCGCCTCGATAAGTTGTGTGGTTGATTCATTAGACATTTGATTTTTTGCATTAAAAAGTTTCCCGATCCTTAAACCCGAAACTCCCCAAACAGCGGCAATAGGAAGTACTATTACAGAGATTAATGGTAGAGAAGAAATAGTAGCGGCTAACCCGGCAAATAACCATCCGCTCAAAGCATCGCCTCCTCTGTACACCGCAGTGTCGATAAAGTTTTTCGATTTATATCTTTCTTCGTCACCCACTGAAGTAAAAAGTATTTCCCTAGAAGGCCTCTGAAGAGAGAAATTCAAAGACCTATATGCTACCTGGAATGTGAGAAGAGCATAGACAGTAGGGCTCCACGCCAAAAAAAAGAATCCAACAATCGAAATCAGTGGGAGTATAGTAATGCCGATCATCACACCCCATTTTTTTAGAATTTTTTCTGTAAGAAAAAACTGAATAATAAGCGTGGATACATTCACCAAAAGGTCTCTCATCCCGAAGTATTCAGTTCTTTCATCTGAAGACAATATGTTTTCAGAAATAATATATCCTTGTTGAAAGTATAGAAAAGTAGATATGGTGGTAAACAGAAGAATGAAAAGCGAGATTTGTCTGAGCAATACGGACTCTTTTATCAATTTCAATCCAGCCCAAATAGTCCCTTTCATAGGTTTCGAAAGTATTTTTTTCGTCTCTTTTCTGCTTCCCTTCAGAAGTTGACGGATAAATAGCGTTGAGATAAAAAGTAATCCGGCCGAAATCAATAACAAGTTCATTATACCAATCTTCCCTGCTAAAAGAGTAGTCACTGCCGGACCCAATACGGCTCCTGTACTTCCACCTGCTGCTATCGGTCCGAATAATTTCTTAGCTTGTTCTGGTGTAAAGATATCTGAGTTGAAACTCCAGAAAATGGAAATAACAAACAGGTTAAATACACTTAACCAGATAAAAAAAATCACTGCCACTACATTCGGTTTAAGAAAATCAAAAGCGAGGTAAAAAATGAAAATGTTTGCCGAAAAAAACAGATAGATTCCCGGTATCAACTGTTTTCTGGGGATTTTCTGTACCAGCAAACCGAAGAGTGGAACCACTAGTAGCATAACAATGAATGTACCGGTAAACAACCACTGCATATGCTCAATACCGGCCTGAATGCCCATTTCATCTCTTACCGGCCTCAGTATAAAATAGCTGGTCATCAGAAAAAAGAAATAAAGAAAAGAGTAAAGAGGTGGCTTCCATTCTTTATTAGAGATATTGAAAAAGATCATTAAAAGATTCATGTATTCGTTTTCGGATTCAAACACTTAATTACGAAACCGAATCGGGTTAGCCTCCCGTATTAATTAATCTGTTAGGTTTATTAATTAATTGATGTTTTCATAGCAGGATGGATAACAATTCATTTTTATTGATTCTATCTGGAGCTGGGGTGATCCAAACCCTTTTTCTATCTGTTTATATTTTCTTTAATAGAAAAATCAAAGTTCAAGAACGCCTGCTTCTTGGGGTACTTTTACTTGCCATTACAACCCGATTGATTAAATCCATTGGATGGTATTTTTTTGATATCGATCATCCTGTCTTTCTTAACCTTGGGTTCACTGCGCATGGCTTCATAGGACCAGTTCTGCTACTATACTTTTTAAGTAAAGTCCAGTTTAAAATAAGAAAATGGCATACTCTTTTGATCCTGATCCCACCTGTAGCACTTCTGTTTGCTAGCCCATTCCTCCGACTTGGAACATTTTGGTATATAGGCGGATACCGTTTACTTCTTTATGGAACACTAGCATATTTGACAGGTAGTGGATTCGTTCTATGGAAAGTTTATCGTCAAAAACGGATTTACTTCCCATGGTATAGAAACTTATTTCTCGGAGTGTCATTATTCTGTATGGCTTATTTTACGAACTATATCTATGGATTGAATCCATACATCCTTGGGCCGGTCATTTATACACCTGTCATTTATGCCATAAGTTTTATTATGTTCACCAATCATGAAATATTTACGCCAATTGGGGACAAAAAAAAATACAAAAACATCAATCTGTCTGAAGAACAAATTGCCTCACATAGACTTAAGGTTGAGCATGTTATGGCTGATCAAAAGCCATATCTTCAAAGTGATTTCAGTTTGAGTACTCTTTCACAGCTAACCTCCATCCCGAAGCATCTGCTTTCGAGATTCTTTAGTGAAAATATGAACCAAAGCTTTACGGACTACACAAATGCATACCGAATAGAAAAAGCTAAAGAGCTATTGACAAGCCCTAGTCACCAAAATCACAAAATTGCATTCATTGCTTATGAGTGTGGATTCAATTCGCTTTCTTCATTTAACACTGCCTTTAAGAAAAATATGAGGCAATCACCTTCTGAGTACAAGAAACTAATCCAGGAGTCAGAGGTCTAAACCTGTATTTTGAAAGATGAATTAATTAATCCGTTAAAGGATTTAATTAATCTGAAGGATTCATTCACACTGTAAGATTAGAATAGTGTTAAAAAAAGCCATGAAAAATGCTTGTGGGTTGATCTTACTTCTTGCTCTTATAGATTCAGTTTATGCTCAAAAAAATGATGCACCTAAAGTACAGGATCTTGATTTTTTATTGGGGAAATGGGAAATAGCATTTGAAATATACGATACCCACAACCCAGGGAGCGAACCAATCTTCAGTGAAAAGGGATGGCAGGTTTGTGGATATGAATTAAAGTTGAACGATGTTCCAATGTTTCTGACGTGCGAAGGGGAATTGATCATCGATAGTACAGATGCAAAAAGAAAGAAACACCTGGGTAGAAAAAGAGAAATACTGGAGACAATACGCTACAGTAAATTCGAAAATTCGTTTGAACGGATAGGACTTTACAGCAATTGGCCTGCCACCGGCTTAGAGATTCTTCATTACGATTCTGCCAAAAGACAAATTGTAATCAGAGGAGAACTAAATGTTCAGGATAATATGCTTGAAAGATATGTAGATACTTATCAATTCAACGAAGATTATACCTATGCAGAACGTACCAATATTGCCAACTTTTCGGATATGCCCATCACAAAATATGGATTGACTTTAAAGGCGACTTATAAAAAACTTGAGAACTAGTCAATAAAATTTACATCTATGAAAACAATACTTAGCTCATTATTCATCCTTTACTTTAATATCATTATTTACGGACAAGAAAGAACTATCCAGGATCTCGATTTCCTAATTGGAACATGGGAGGTAAGAGAAGATAATCAGGAAAAAACTTGGTGGGAGGAAAGCACGCGTGTAGGGAGTTATGTATTGGACAGCACCTTCATAGCGTTAAAAGCCTCAGCCAAATCATCCACTGGAAAAGAGCGAACTTACCTTTGGCTGGTTCACTTTAACTCCAAGGCACGGCAATTCGAGATGATATCAATGTTTAGCAATTGGCCCAAAATACAGTTTGATACATTAAGCTGGAACCCCTCCATTCGTACATTAACGATAAAAAATGGAGGAGATCCTAATTCAACTGACTATCATGAAAGATTTGGAGAACTTGTTTTTGATAAAGATTTTAATGGATATATCTGGAAAGGACAAAACAAATACGGAGATCGGGACAATCCAAGTATCTGGAACTATGTAGAAAAAGGAACCAAAATCAATGACTAATGAATTTATTCAACTGACTTAAACGCCACCGCATCATAAACAAAACTAGCAGCCAGTTTTGCAGTTCTCCCATCATCATGTGTGGGACTCATCTCTGCCACATCAAAGCTTACAAGTTTCTCAGATTTTAATATTTCTTTCATTAGTGGCTTAATATGATGTGGTAATGCACCGTAAGGATTTGTAGCGCTCACTCCAGGTGCTACTCCCGAGGAGAAAACATCCAGGTCAAGCGTCAAACATACTGCATCCAATTGATCCATGAAATGATGGATTTTAGCCAATAACTCTTCTTTAGAATCTCCCAATAGCTCTTCCATGGTAATATATGCCTGATTCTTTTCTCTCATGAACTCAAACATGGATTCAATATTCACTGCTGGGTTAATGCCAATAGGGAGATAGGAAAAATTTCCAGATTCCGTCAGAAGCTGCCTCGCCCAACTTCCGGAATGAGATCCTTGTGGATATTCTCGCAAATCGAAATGCGGATCAAAATTGATCATACCCACTTTTTTCTCTTCCATGGCATGGAGTACCCCCATACCGTGAGCATAACTGATCTCATGTCCTCCCCCGAGCAGAATGGGAAAGGATTTTGCCTTCAATATAGCGGTTACATATCGAGACAACTCTATTTGTGCGATCTCCAGTCGATCTCCACTGACAACTACATCTCCGGCATCTGTTAGAGTGATGTTTTCATCAAAATGAAGGGCAAGATTTGTCATGGCATTACGAATAGCATCAGGCCCTTCTACCGCTCCTACTCTCCCTTGATTTCGTTTAACCCCAACGTCTGAACAAAATCCGATAAATACTACTCCGGAAGGGATATTTGCATTTAGATCAACTGTCTCTATGATCTGATGCCATAAATCTCTTTTTGATCCAGGATCCTGTCTACCTTGCCAAATTGAACCATTTCCTGGTCTATACATGAGATGCACGTTTACCATTCTTCCAAACCAAATTCGGTTTAAGCTTCCCTTGATTGTATAGTATCTCTCGATAGTCAGAAACATTAAACGCAATCATATCGGCCTTCATCCCGCGAGCAATTCGACCCCTATCGCTTAACCCCAGCGCTTTTGCAGCTCTGAAAGTCATTCCAGAAAAAATTTCTGCCGAAGAAAGTTTTTCATAGATTCCTATGATAGCAGCCTGAACAAGCAAGTCACCCATGGGCGCTGATCCGGGATTCCAATCCGTAGATATAGCCAGGGAAGCACCTGCATCCAAAAGTTTTCTGGCTGGGGTAAAATTCATTCCTAATCCAATGCTTGCACCTGGCAGGGCTACAGCAACAGTCTCTGACTTGGCCAACATCATAATTTCTTTTTCTGTACTCGCTTCTAAGTGGTCTGCACTCTTAGCACCTAATTCAACCGCAATCTGACTTCCTCCAGTATGAAATTGATCCGCATGGATGGTAAGATCAAATCCAAGTTTCTTAGCTGCCTCCATATACCGCTTAGCGACATTTGCAGGAAAAGCGGATGGCTCCACAAAAATATCAACTCGATTAGCTAGCCCTTTGACCAACAGCTGAGGCAGCAGGTCATTTTCTATGTATCTTAAAAATTCACTTTTGTCGGAGAACTCTTTAGGACAAACATGAGCAGCTAAACAGGTAGGAATCAGGTCTGCTTCTAGTTTTGACTTGACTCCTTTCACTACTTCAAGGATTTTTAGTTCACTTTCTACATTCAGGCCGTACCCGCTTTTCACCTCTATGGTTGTTATACCATCCTTGATATGTCGGCCAACTCTGGCAATCAATCCATTCTCAAGGTCTTGAGAAGAAGCGTTCCTGGTTTTTTCTACGGAATCGAATATACCTCCCCCCTTCTCAAGAATCGCTTCATAGGTTTCACCAGACATCCTCAATGTATAATCTCTTGATCGTGTACCTCCCCAAACCAGATGTGTATGGCAATCAATAAATCCTGGCATCAAAACATGTGCATCATCTATTTCTTCTACTTGTTTCGCTTCACTCTTTAGCTCATCAAAGAGCCCCACTTTCAAAATTTTTCCATTATCGACCAAAACACTAGAATCAGTGATCAAATCAAGCATTCTATCATTTAAGGCACCTTTTTCTGGTGTATTTTGCAATGAAATGACTTGTTTGAAAGGTCCGATTAGTCTAGACATGGTACGAAAATTGAAATAAATCGAAAAGTTACGACTTTTACATATGTATCACGAACCATAATCACTATGAAAAAATACTTACTTATTATCGTTTTGTTAGGATTCTTTAGTCTGAATGGATCTGCTCAAATGGGAAGCTTAGGCTTTTCGTTGGGCCTACCACAAAATGATTTCAAAGAAAATACAGATGCCACAGGTTTTGGAGGAGATCTATCATTTGCTTTTCCTTTTCAAAAAGGTGTACCAGTCTATCTTGGCTTAGACATCAACTACATGGTGTATGGAAGGAATGCGAGAAATGAGGATCTATTTGCCACAATCAACGATCAAAACGGGAATCAGCTGGCTAGAATAGACATCCCTTTGAGAATAGTCAATACAAATAGCATTTTCGGGACTCATGCATTTGTGAGAGCAGTTGCTCCATTTGAACTTATACAACCTTATGGTGAAGTACTATTTGGCTTTAGATACATATCCACCAATACTAAAATCTTAGATAGATCTGATGATAGAAGATGGGCGACTGAAGATGACTCTGATGTAATCGCAAGAGAAACGGTATTGGATGACTGGATACTTAGTTATGGTTTTGGGGGAGGATTCTTGATCAAAGTAGGGGCTAATTTCTATATAGACCTGAGAGCTAATTTTTTCAAGGGCCAACGTGCTGAATACTTCGACGGAGAGGACACTGAATCTTGGGAGGTGACTTTTTCCGGTAGCAACTTTGATGAAACAACCGTGACTGGAGATGACCTAAGTTTTAATACACAGCCTAGAGAATCAACGACCGATTTGCTAGTTATAAAATTCGGAGTGGCCTTTAAAATCTAGTAACCATACTTATCTTTCCATTGTGTACGGAGGAATTTACGTAATTCCTCTTCACGAGCATTATTCCCTGGATCATACAGTTTGGTGTTCTTGATCTCATCTGGCAGAAATTCCATGTCCGCAAAATTCATCGGATAATCATGCGCATACTTATATCCTTTGCCATAGCCTTGATCTTTCATAAGCTTGGTGGGGGAGTTCCTAATCGCCATAGGAACTGGTAAGTCGCCAGTTTTTTGGACCAATGACTGAGCTTGATTGATGGCCATGTAGCTTGCATTACTCTTGGGTGATGAAGCAAGGTACGTGACACATTGAGATAAAATGATTCTGGATTCCGGATATCCAATCATATTTACCGCCTGAAAGGCGTTAGTAGCCATTACTAAGGCAGTCGGATTCGCATTGCCAATATCTTCGGAAGCTAGAATGACCAACCTCCTGGCAATAAACTTTACGTCTTCGCCACCCTCTATCATTCGAGCGAGATAGTATACTGCGGCGTTTGGATCACTTCCCCTAATGGATTTAATAAAGGCTGAAATAACATCGTAGTGCATTTCTCCCTTTTTGTCGTAAAGAACCGTTTTCCTCTGGGCTGCTTCAATTATCTTGTCATCGGTAATCTGAATTGGCTCTTCACCATCACTTTTGATGACCAATTCAAGCAGGTTTAACAGCTTACGCCCATCGCCACCTGAGAGATTGAAAAGTGCTTCCGTTTCCTGGAGTTCAACCTTGAGTTTTTTAAGGTCCTCATCTTCCCTGAGCGCCTTCTCAACTAATTCAAGAAGGTTTTCTTTTGTTAAAGCATTCAACGTGTAGACCTGGGAACGAGAAATCAAGGCAGAATTAACTTCAAAACTTGGGTTTTCTGTAGTTGCACCAATAAGCGTAATGACTCCCTTTTCTACGGCCCCTAAAAGCGCATCTTGCTGTGCTTTGTTAAATCTGTGAATTTCATCAATAAATAAGATTGCTTTGCTTCCTCGACTCGCGAGTTGAATAACTTCTCGCACTTCTTTGACACCAGCGCTAATTGCACTGAGTGTATGAAATGGTCTTTTTACCTCATTCGCAACAATGTTTGCAATGGTTGTTTTACCCGTACCGGGAGGACCCCACAAAATCATGGATGGTATTTGTCCAGATTTGATGCTCCTTCTCAATACACCATTTTCACCTACCAAATGATCTTGCCCCACCAAATCAGAAAGTCTTGATGGACGCATACGCTCTGCAAGTGGAGAATTGTCTTGAAACATGTTTTAAAATTAATACTAAAAATATTAGTATCATTTGCAATCTTTCAGCCTTCTTCCAGAGTAGCTTTCATTTTCATTGCTTCTGCCAAGTTTTCTTCTGCCGCCTTTCTACTTTCCTCTGCCTCTGCTTGAGCTTGTCTCGCTTCAGCTGCAGATCTAATTGCCAATTCTTTTTGTGATTCCGCCAATTTTTGAAGCTCCACATTTTGTTCCTTCAACCTCTCATTGTCTTCAATCAATTGTTGATCAGGATTACAGGCTGTCAATACTATCAAAGAGATGAGAATAACAAATATTGACTTTTTCATTTTTACTTTTAAAAATAGTGATCTACTTTTTAAGAACGATGATATTACCACCAAGTATCATGATCATGCCTATAAGAACAAACATATTCAGTATATATCCCTCGAATATGGCTGAAAGTGTTACAGCAATAACCGGAATTACAATAAGAACATATGCAGCCCTATCAGCTCCTATTTTACCAATCAGGGTTAAGTACGCACCAAACGCCAGAATTGATCCAAAAACAGATAAATAAATCAGAGAGAGGGTGTAGGCCATGTCCGTATCGAATGTTACAGCTCTCCCAGAAAATAGAGCAATAATCCCAATACAAATACCACCATACAACATTCCAAAGGCATTCGTTTGAATTACTGGAATCGATTTGGATTGATTATAAGCGGAGGTGATGTTACCAAGGGATGCGATTAGGACAGAAAGAAAACATACTATTAAATGGAAAAAAGGTAATTCTTCGGTTTTAATACCTACCAACTCGTTTCTAAAAAGTAGGATAGTACCCACAATCCCAATAACTGCTCCTAAAAAAACCTTTTTCTCCGTTTTTCTTTTCAAAAAAATCGACCCAAAAAGAATATTTAGAAAAATGATCATTGAAAAGGATACCGCAACCAGTGCGCTAACCAACACTTGTTCAGCGATATAAACCAACCAGTAGTTTAGTCCAAAAAGCAGTATTCCCTGCAGAAGGATATAAAGATGTTCTTTTAAGGAAAACTTAAGGTTTAGCCTTTTCACTTTAGCATATCCCAGGAGAATAAGCCCTGCTAAAATAAATCGATAGCTGACGGACCAGGTAGGATCAACCACTCCTAGCTGAAACTTAATCACGAAAAACGTTGAACCCCAAATGATTGCAGGTATTGCGAAGAGAGCAGTAGAGTTAAATCTCATGCCTCGAAGCTAGAAAATCAAATTCCGATTTTTATCATCATTTGGATGAAGATTTTTCATCCAAACAGGATTTTTTCTTAATAGAAACGTACTCGAAATTGAAGTTTGAAATTCTACATTTGCCGAAATGAATCTACCCTCCATAAAAACCTATACTGCACTGACATTGGTCAGTCTTTTTTATGGAATCAATTACAGCATCCTTAAAATTGTTGTCCCTGAATATGTAGGCCCGTACGGATTTATCGTTTTCAGGGTGACCGTTGCCTCAGCAATTTTCTGGGGCATTCATGCGCTTAGTATTGAAACCATCAAATGGAAAGAAGACGGGTGGAGGCTGGCGCTTTGTGCTTTAACAGGCGTTGCAGTTAATCAATTGCTGTTCTATAAAGGAATCAGTCTCACCTCAGCAGTTAATGGATCAATCATCATGACACTCACCCCGGTCCTGGTCCTCATATGGGCTTCATTGCTGATAGGAGAGAAAATCACTCGAACCAAAATCATCGGTATTGCTCTCGGATTGGTAGGTGCAATTATAATCTTATATCAACCAGATCTCACAGAAACAAGTGGTGACTGGCGTGGAGATATTTTAATATTCATTAATGGTGCAAGCTATGCTTGCTACCTGGTGTTAGTAAAACCATTAATGAAAAAATATAAGCCCATGACAGTGGTCACCTGGATTTTCACCATTGCCATTTTATTTGTTGTTCCCGTTGGACTAACTCAAGCAATCAGTGTTGAATTCAGTATGCTGCCCTCTAAAGTATGGTGGAGTATGGGATATGCCATCATCATCGTAACGGTAATCGTGTACTTCCTGAACGCATGGACTCTTGTTAGGGTAGATTCATCTGTAGTAGGAGCTTTTATCTATCTACAGCCAATTTTTGCGACTTTCACCGCAATCATCTTTTTTAAAGAGATTTTTCTAATCAAACACTTAATATCAGCAATATTTGTTTTTACCGGGGTATGGCTGGTAACTAAGAAATCTTCTTGAAAACTTCAGATAAGCGATCCAGTTGTTGATCCCTAAAATCAAGATGAGTAACAAACCGAATCAACCCTTTGCCAAAGCCAACCGCTAAAATATTATGGCTTTTGAGTTCTTCTAAAAACCACTTTTCGGATTTATCTTCATTGAGCTGGCCAATCACTATATTGGTATCTACTGGCACTACATCTTTTATAAACGATAATTTTTTCAACTCTCTTCCAATAATTCGAGCTCTTTCGTGATCCTTTGCCAGCCTTTTCACATGATTATCTAAAGCATAAATACAAGCAGCTGCAAGGTAACCTGCTTGTCTCATCCCTCCACCAAACACCTTCCTAACTCTTCTTGCTTCCTTTATTTTTTCCTTCTTACCAAGTAAGACGGATCCTACCGGGGCTCCTAATCCTTTAGAGAAACATATTGATATGGAATCAAATGCTTTCCCGTATTCTTTTGGATCATCGTTTGTCTTCACAAGTGCATTGAATAATCTTGCTCCATCCAGGTGAAGCAATAAACCATTTTCATCACACGCCTTTTTGATTTTTTTGATTTCATCAAAATCATAAACAGCCCCTCCTCCTTTATTCATTGTATTTTCTAAAACAACCAATTTCGAACTAGGGAAATGAATATCATCCGGATTGATGCTTTCCATAACCTGAGAGGAAGTTATTCTTCCACGATCTCCTTCAAGAAGTTTCGGTGAAAGCA
This sequence comes from Ekhidna sp., assembly GCA_965267215.1. Classification (GTDB taxonomy): domain Bacteria; phylum Bacteroidota; class Bacteroidia; order Cytophagales; family Cyclobacteriaceae; genus Ekhidna. The sequence goes on along the minus strand of OZ253940.1, from coordinate 4,349,480 downwards.
TGGAATTATACATCATACCACCACCTTCATAGAGATACACGTGTGAATGTTTATGACAGATCACTTCATCTTGCGGACGTGTATGTATACGCATAGCTATCTGATTGGTCATTGTTCCGGATGGACAGTATAAGGCATCCTCCATATTAAATAGATGTGAAATCTTCTCTTGTAATTCATTGACAGTCGGATCATCACCAAAAACGTCATCCCCTACCTTAGCCGATAACATGGCATCAAGCATTCCGGACGTAGGTTTTGTGATGGTATCACTCCTGAGATCAATCATTTTCTGCATTGGTTAAAATCCATTTTGAATGTTTAAAAGGTTCCCACTCTACATCTGCAAGGTTTACGGATGCATCTATCAGCGGTTTTCTGGGGTGCCCATTCAGAGATACTTTTGAGTCTACATAAACTGCGACCTTTTTTCCTTTAGACTTATACTCATTTTCAAGCCTTTGAGCAAATTGCCAGATCATATCAGGTTGGGCAAGTAAAGAAGCACGTTGATCTCGAGAAAGATATCCCCTAAGGTTAACGCGTTCTCTCTCATGGCTTTCAAGATCTTCTACATACATGTTAATTGAACCAGACTTTGCACGCAACATCATCCTCCAGGAAAGTCGATGGCCCTCTTCTGTAAAAGCCACATCACCTTTAAATAGATGATGCCTTAATGGTAGTAGAATCTGTAACAGAAAGTAAATACTTAAAATGACAGTCCAGCCGATTGATAACTGTTTTCTGATTGGAAAAATTTTAGGTCTGGACTTGAAGAATATCTTACGAATGGTCTCAGGTGGAAAAAAGAAAACAGTTAACCCAATCATCAAGTATGGAAAAATGCCTATTCGAAATATCCAGGAATTGAATACGTTGAAAACGATGGAGAGTAAAAAACCTAATTTACGTGTCTTGGGATGGAGCAATAAAAAAACAATGCTACCATCATAGATGATACCGCCCCATGCTATGAGATATGGAAACCATTCTTTTTGTAAAAGAGGGCCAATGAGCCAATAATGCGCTTTCTGGTCAAACCACATCGACAATGGCTTGGCGTCAATCCAGTCTGGATTCATTTTATGGATGCTTGCGTAAACATAAACGATGAGAACCTGAAGGATGAAAAACCAATGACAAATCCTTGCACATGTTTTTGATGAGACGGTCAAGCCTAATCTTGCGTCTAGTGAAGCACTTTTATGGGCAGGTGTAATGAACATTGCTGCACTCATTAACACCAACAAATAGTAGTGATTGTTATAGTGAGTTTTTTGCATCATATAGACGAGTGTCCACATGCCGAAAAAAACAAAAGTAGATGCACGATAAAAAAGTCCCAGCATAATACCAAGAGCAGCTGTACCCATCACTATGAAATAGATAATCATTCCATCACCCTCGAAAGGCTGCAACCATTCAAATCCAATCACAGTAAAGGTGAATTCCGGATCGATGAATGCCTTCTTGACCCAACCGGTAAAAATGGCCCCAAAACTTTCTGCTGCAGCTAGAAATCCGAAGATGATCCGAAACAATACCATGGGGCTGTTGTCTACTTCGGTCCCAAGAAAAGTTCTTATTGAAGAGAACATATGACAGTTTAATACTGTGAAAATAGAAAAGGAGCTCCAAAGAGCTCCTTAATTCTAAACCTAAGTAAATATGAAGAGGATTAATTACTTACATTCTCATACGAATTCGCTGATAGGATGTTCTGATGTTTAACCTTATTTAACCATCGGACTATCACATTCGTCGAAAGTCTAAATTTCGTTATCAACAAATTTCAAAAATATAACCACCAAAAACGTGCCAGAACGATAAAGTGATGAAACAAAATTTGGCTAAATGATGTTGATGATCTCAAAAAATACCGATTTACTTCAAGGTATTTGCCTGAGTAATTGGCAGAGAGTTTTAATCATATATTTTTGCGGAAAATCTAAAAGAAATGAGCGTTCTTGTAAATAAAGATTCAAAAATCATTGTACAAGGTTTCACAGGTTCTGAAGGAACATTCCACGCGGGCCAAATGATTGAATATGGATCAAATGTAGTAGGAGGGGTAACTCCGGGTAAAGGTGGAAAAACTCATCTGGACAAGCCTGTATTCAACACGGTAAAAGAGGCTGTGGATACTACAGGAGCAGATGTATCCATCATTTTTGTACCGCCTGCCTTTGCTGCAGACGCAATCATGGAGGCTGCTGATGCTGGAATTAAAGTGATCGTTACGATCACCGAAGGTATTCCTGTGAAAGACATGATGCATGCTAAACCTTATGCAAAATCCAGGGGAGCAGTACTTGTCGGCCCTAACTGCCCAGGTGTAATTACCCCTGAAGAGGCGAAGGTAGGTATCATGCCTGGCTTTGTTTTCAAGAAAGGAAAGATTGGTATCGTATCTAAATCTGGTACATTGACGTACGAAGCTGCTGATCAGGTGGTAAAGGCAGGAATGGGTATTTCTACTGCGATTGGTATTGGAGGAGATCCCATCATCGGTACTTCAACTAAAGAAGCAGTGCAGCTCTTGATGGAAGATCCGGAAACAGATGCAATCGTGATGATTGGTGAGATTGGAGGTCAATATGAAGCAGATGCGGCCAAATGGATACAGGAGAATGGTAACAAGAAGCCAGTTGTAGGGTTCATTGCCGGACAAACAGCTCCTCCGGGAAGAAGAATGGGACATGCTGGGGCAATCATTGGTGGAAAAGATGATACAGCAGAAGCTAAGATGAGAATCATGAAGGAATGTGGTCTCCATGTAGTAGACTCTCCTGCCGATATTGGAGAAGTCATGAAGAAGGCACTTGGTTAATGATCATTAGAAATTGATAATGAATAATTAAGCCCCCCTATGGGGCTTTTTTTGTGCCTAAGTACAATCAACTAAAAATTTAGTTAAAAAATTTGTTCTTTCAAACTAAAAGATTAGTTTTGAAACTAATTAATTAGTTAATAAAGAATATTAAATGAAACCGCTCACTCAAGCAGAGGAAGAAATCATGCAAATTCTCTGGCGATTGGAAAAAGCTTTTGTCAAAGAAATAGTCGAGGAATACGATGATCCCAAACCTGCATACAATACGATCTCCACTCTTGTTCGAATAATGGAGAAAAAGGGGTTTGTTGGCTTTGAAGCATTTGGGAAATCCCATAGGTATTACCCACTAATAGACAAGGAAAACTATAGCAAGAAGTACCTCAATCGATTTGTAGACAAATACTTCAGTGGTTCATATAAGGATCTGGTTTCCTTCTTTACAAAGGAAAAAGAGATGAGTGTTAGAGATCTGGAAAAGCTATTGGAAGAACTTAAAAAGGATCAATCATGATTATTTATTTCATAGAATTTTTCATTCTTCACTTACTTTTCTTTGGTATATACAAGGTAATGTTATCGAAAGAGACCCAGCTAGGATTTCTTCGCTTTTTTCTGGTTGGTTCTACCATTTTGAGCATGACCTTACCGATCATAGAGATCCCAACCAAATCTAGTATTCCATCACTAAACACGGAAACCATCATTCTTCCGATGATCACAACTACGATATCAGAAGAAGCCTCCGGAACACCATGGTATTTCATTTTATTAAGTGCTATAAGTACAGTTTTCATTTTCAAATTATTTCTCAACCTGATTCAGGTTTATGGTTGGTATCATCAAAGTGAAACAGATACACTAGACAAAATTGACATTAGAAAAGTAGCTGGACTGCAGAATAGCTTTACGTTCTTCCAGTGGATTTTTATCGATCCCAAAAATTTCGAAAATCCAGGAGATATTATCAGGCATGAGCTAGGACATGCCAAGAAGCTTCACTCACTTGACCTACTATTCTTTCACGTTTTACTTGTGTTCTTCTGGTGGTCTCCGTCGATCTGGCTCATGATAAAAGAGTTAAAAACAGTGCATGAGTTTGAAGCCGATCAATATGCTCTTGGAATAAATGATAAAACATATAGAAAGACCTTGGTGCATTGCACCTTGAAAGCGCATGGAATGGACCTGGCCAGTTCATTCGATGACGCTCCCATTTTTAACCGATTAAATTTTATGAAAAAGATGAAAAGGAAAATTAGTATTTGGAAAGTGGCAAGTGTCGCTACTTTGGTGGCCGTCTCTGGTGCTATGTTTGCTTGTGAAGAAGAACTAGAAGCAGAAATCGAAGAGATTGTAGAAGAAAGCAGCCAACAGATTGAATATTCTGATCATGTGAAAGCAGCTCTATTAAAACTGGAAACAGAGAATCCCGGACAGAAATATGCTGTAATTGAAACAAAGTTTGAAAATCAGGAGAGTATTAATAGACTGAATGCCTACGATCCAAATCAGATTGAACACATTTTTGTCAACAAGGAAGGAGAGGATAAATCAGTTGTGATGATTGTAAATCAATCTTCTGAATTATTTGACAAAGCAATTGAAATTCAAGAAGTAAAAAGTAGTGAAGTTTTTACCATTGTGGAAAAACCAGCAGGTTTTCCTGGTGGACTTGATGCATTTACTCATTACATGAGTAAAAACTTAAAATATCCTCAACAAGCCCAAAGACTAGGTGTAGAGGGTAGAGTTTTTGTACAATTTATCGTTGAAAAGGACGGAAGCTTATCAGATGTTCATGTTGTCAAAGGAATAGGCGCAGGTTGTGATACGGAGGCAAAAAGGATTGTTGAAGACTCACCTAACTGGACGCCTGGAGAAATTGATGGTAAACCGGTTAGAATGAAAATGGTCCAAAATATCTATTTCAAATTACCCGGCTAATTTCAATCAAACTCAAAATAAAAAAAGCCCCGTACCGGGGCTTTTTTGTACTAAGTTCTCCGAATCATTCAAAATGATACAGAAATATCATTGTTGCAGTGAATGCGGGTTTCTTCTCTCCTTTGATCTCCAACAAGGCATCAACTTCTGCTTTTGAGATCCCTCTCAGATTAACCAGAGACCTTAAGGTAGCAGTAAGCTTAATCTCACTATTGACCTTCACTGCTTGTCCAAATTTTAGTTTATCCATTCCATAGTTCACCAACATCTTCACATTGTTGAACTGAGTGATCTGCTCCCATAGGTAAGGCATTAGAGAAAGTGTTAAATAGCCATGCGCAATTGTAGTCCCAAAGGGTCCACTCTTGGCTCGTTCCTCGTCTATATGAATCCATTGGTGATCCAGCGTAGCATCCGCAAATTTGTTGATTTGTTCCTGATCGATTTTGTGCCAATCAGATTCACCCATCACCTTTCCCAGGTAAGCTTCAAATTCTTCGTGATTATTGATGATTAGTTTAGCCATAGTGTTGTTTTGAAGTCGTGAAGTTAGCCCAACCCGAATAATTCGGGATATTTTCATTGAGAAAATGCAACTCTTTGATTATGGGTGAGTACCAAATTGACACCTTTATGAATGAAAGGTCTGATATTTCTTCAATTCAACTGAAACCATGAATACTCCTTTTCAAACGCTTTTTTGATCTGCTCATTGGCCGGATTGCCAATGCTTCCTAAATGTGTATGTTTCACTTTTCTATCTGGCTCGTATTCACCTGATTGGATTAGTTGAGCTACCTGTTTATATGCATCACGAAAGGGGACTCCTTCCAAAACAAGCTTATTCACCTCTTCCACCGTAAACAGTAGATCGTACTTGGATTCATTAATTAAATTTCTATTTACTTCTAGTTTCTTAGTCATAACGATCGCAACATCCAGACAGTCTTTGAGTTCCTGAAATGCTGGCATGAAGCTCTCTTTCAATATCTGTAAATCACGATGATAACCGGATGGCAGGTTTATCTGGATCATGTTTAACTCCTGAGGTAAGTTTTGAAGTTTGTTGCATTTGCCTCTTACCAATTCAAACCCGTCCGGATTGTGTTTATGTGGCATGATGCTGGATCCCGTAGTGAATTGTGCGTCCAGTGCCAAAAATCCGAAATCCTGTCCAGCATACAAACAAATATCCATTGCAAATTTGGATAGGGTAGAAGCTAGTGCGCTGATGGCAAATGATGCTGCCCGTTCGTTCTTTCCTCGTGTCATCTGGGCATAAACTACATTATAATTGAGTGTGCCGAAACCTAATTCCTCGGTAGAATATTCTCGGTCTAATGGAAACGAGGAACCATATCCTGCGCCGGATCCAAGTGGATTTTTATCCGCCACCTGATAAGCAGATTTGATAAGCGCTAAATCATCGATAAGGCTCTCGGCGTAGGCGCCAAACCAGAGCCCGAAGGAAGAAGGCATGGCCACTTGCATGTGCGTATAGCCCGGCATCAAGATGTCCTTGTTAGCCTCACTTTTTTCCTGAAGCAACTCAAATAATACTTTGACTTTGGAGACAATCTCTTCCAGATTGTACTTCGTAAATAATTTAAGTGCAGTCAATACCTGATCATTTCTGGATCGTCCGGCATGTACTTTTCTCCCTACATCTCCCAGCTTCCTTGTCAGCAGTAACTCAATCTGTGAGTGACAATCTTCCACCCCATCTTCAATTACAAAATTTCCATTGGAAGTTAACTTCTTGATTGCCTGAAGTTCTTCTAATAACACCTTGGTTTCACCTTCTTCTAATAAGGAAATCTTGTTTAGCATCTTAACATGACCTATCGTACCTAATACATCAAAGTACGCCAGCTCAAGATCAAGCTCTTTGTCTTTTCCTATGGTAAATCTCTCGAAGAGTTGATCAATTGGTTCGTTTTTATCCCAGAGTTTCATTTGATTCTAGATTTGTTGAGTTGAGGACTTGGCGAAAAGCTCATCCAATATATGAATGTATCCTTCTATGCCATCTCTTATTTCTTTCAGGTAAATGAATTCGTCTGCAGTATGAGATCTCTCCGATTTGCCTGGACCCATCTTGAATGTGGGAAAATCCATCAGTGCCTGATCCGAGCAAGTAGATGATCCAAACTTTTCAATTCCCAGATCATCAGCCACTTTCGAAATAGCCATTTGGTCCGGCAAATGAGACGAGTTCAACCGAAAAGATCTTGGCTTCACCTCACTCTTCAAGTGTTTTTTAAGCATTTCATACACTTCTTGATTGGAGTATGCATCTGTAGTGCGAACATCTACTACAAAGTGACACTCATCCGGAATGACATTGTGCTGATACCCGGCATTGATCATGGTAGTAGTCATCTTTACTGGACCCAGATGACTCGATTCTTTTTCGAAGGAATGATGCTTTATCCACTGAATGTCTACCAATGCTTCATAAATCGCATTCTTTCCAACATCTCTTGCTGCATGACCAGAGGTGCCTTTAGCATAGCAATCCAGCACCAACAATCCCTTTTCTGCTACCGCCATTTTCATCTCGGTGGGCTCACCTACTATTCCAAAATGTACGGGTTTGATCTCGTTCAAAATCGATTCCACTCCATTGGATCCGGAGATTTCTTCTTCTGCTGTTGCAGCTAAAACAAGATTATAAGACAAATCTTCACAATCATAAAAGTGAATAAAGGTCATTATTAGAGAAACCAGACAACCACCTGCATCATTGCTCCCCAATCCATAAAGCTTTCCATCCTCAATGATGGCCTTAAATGGATCTCTGGTATAACCTGAATTCGGTTGTACCGTGTCGTGATGAGAATTAAGCAAAATGGTGGGTTTAGCGGTATTAAAATGTTGATTTTGTGCCCAAATGTTATTGCCTTTCTTTTCTAAGGGCACCTTCTTTTCTTTCAAATAATCGCTTATAATCAAAGCAGTTTTACCTTCTTCTTTACTGAGGCTTGGTGTCTCAATCAACTGAGAGAGCAGCTTTACAGCCTCATCATAATAGGTATCAATGGATGCGAGTGAATTCATCGAAATCAGGGTTGTTTAGTTGAGATAAAGCATTCACATTAAGCAATCGGATTTCCTCTACTCCTCTTTGAATAGTGGCAAAAGCATTATCCAGTTTAGGAATCATACCATCGGTGATGACTCGTTCTTTTTTAAGCTTTTGATAGGCTTCATAAGATATCGTTTTGATCAATGATTGCGGATCATTTAAATCTTTCATCACCCCATTTTGATCGAAGATGAAGTTCAGTGTGACCTTGTAATCCTTCAATAACGCAACAGCCAACTCACTTGCAATGGTATCTGCATTGGTATTCAAAAGTTGTCCCTTCCCATCATGAGTTAATGAAGCCATAATAGGAATAATTTTACTGCTTAACAGGTCAATCAACAAGTGACAATTCACCTTTTCTACATCTCCTACCCAACCAAAGTCCAGCCCATTCCTGATCGGTCGTTTTACAGATCGGATGGTATCATCATCTGCGCCGGTTAGACCTACACTCGCAACACCTTTCGAATTCAAAAGAGCAGTTATCTTCTTATTCAGACCAGAATATGCCATGATCACCACGTCAATCATCTGATCATCAGTCATTCTTCGCCCTTCTACCATTTTAACTTTTACTTTCAATGAAGCAGCCAAGTGGTTTGCTATTTTACCACCACCATGTACCAAAATCTTCTTCCCTTCTATCTGAGTAAAAGCATCCAAAAACTCAGCAAGCGTCACTCTATCTTCAATGACAGCACCTCCTACTTTCACTATGGTTAATTGCTCTTTCATCACATAGAAGTCAAGATTTCTTTTAATACCGCTTGTGCCGTATACAAGCGATTTTCCGCCTGTTGGATCACAATGGAGTGATCGCCATCCAACGCATCATCTGAAATCACAATATTTCTACGCACCGGCAGGCAGTGCATCAGTTTTGCATTATTTGTCCTATTCAATTTCTCTAGTGTCACTGCCCAATCAGGTCGATCCACCACTTTTCCATACTCTTTGTAAGAAGACCAGTTTTTGACGTACACAAAATCTGCCCTTTCAAACGCTTTTTGCTGATCATATGCTATTTCTGCCGTGTCAACAAACTCTTCTGCTAATTCCAGCCCTTCAGGATGTGTGACCGTTAGATCAACATCCATTTGATTGGCCCATTGCAAGAATGAATTGGATACGGATTGTGGCAAAGCTTTGATATGTGGCGCCCACGATAACACCACCTTGGGTCGATCCACTTTCTTGAATTCTTCAATGGTCATCATATCTGTGAGCGATTGCAACGGATGTAGTGTTGCTGACTCTAGGTTGATCACTGGGCATGCTCCTAATTCTACAAATGCATTGATAACCCTTTCCTGATAATCTTCTTCCCGATTCTTCAACCCTGGAAAACTTCTTACTCCGAGGATGTCACAGTACGAACAAAGCACAGGTACGGCTTCACGAATGTGCTCCGCTGATCCACCATCCATCCGGGTACCATCCTCAAATTCAAGCTGCCATGAATCCGAAGTAACATTAAGGGTGATGACTTTCAACCCAAGATTGTAGGCCGCCCTGGTGGTACTCATCCTTGTTCGAAGACTGGAGTTAAAGAAAACCAATCCCAACGTCTTATTCTTTCCCAGCTCAGCATGAGCGTATGGATCCTTTTTTGCCTCCATTGATTTTTTAATCAAATCCAATGGGTCGGTTGCATCATGAATGGAGATGAAGTGTTTCACGTAAGTACGGTTTTTAGTGATTGAATAAAATAATCAAGATCGGCCTGAGTAATACTCAAGGGAGGAAGGATACGAATGGTGTGTGAATTGCTGGATGAACCGGTAAAAATCTTATAGTCGGTCAACAACTGCTGGCGCACCTCATTACCAGATATCGGCAGATCAATACCTACCATCAGGCCTTTTCCCCTCACTTCCTTGATCGCATCTATTTTGTGAAGTTCATTGATCAGATACTCCCCTTTTCCGTCGGCGTTTTCGATCAAGTTTTCCCCCTCTAGTACTTCTAAAACTGCCAATCCTGCCGCACAAGCCAAATGGCTTCCACCAAAGGTGGTGCCCAGCATGCCCATCCAGGGTGTAATTCCTGGCCCTACCAACACGCCAGCGACAGGAAAGCCATTTCCCATCCCTTTTGCCACGGAGATGATATCCGGTTCTACTCCAGCATGTTGGTGCGCAAAGAATTTTCCCGTTCTTCCATACCCTGACTGGATCTCATCAGCAATAAAGACCACACCGTGTTTTCGACACGATGCTTCTATTTTTTTCAGAAAAGATGTTGACGGCACATGTACACCGCTAATTCCCTGGATTCCCTCAATGATCAACGCAGCTACTGAATCATCTATGCTAGCCTCAAGCAATGATTCATCATTCAGTGGCAGTCGAATGAAATTCCCGGTATAATTAACAGGTGCCTGAATTTTTCCATTATCCGTTGCTTCGACAGCCAAAGACGTGCGTCCGTGAAATCCTTTCTCAAACACGATAATCTTTTTTCTATTCGTATGAAAGGCTGCTATTTTAAGTGCATTTTCGACCGCTTCAGCTCCCGAATTACATAGGAAGAATGAGTGACTATTATATCCAGAAACCTCTCCTAGCTTCCTGGCAAGTTTGCTCTGAATAGACATCTCTACTGAATTAGAGTAGAAGCCTAGTTTATTCAATTGTTGTTGAATACTTGCTATGTAGTGGGGATGATTATGACCAATGGAAATAACCGCATGTCCCCCATACAAATCCAGGTAGCGGTTACCTTCTTTGTCCAATACATAGCACCCATCACCCTGAACAGGTTCAATTTGTAGCCTAGGATAAACTTCAAATAGTTCCATCGTTTCCTTTTTTCATTTTTGTGATTCGATAATAGGAGGTCATAATCCCTTGAATTAATGCAGAACTAAATCCTTTGTGTTCCATTTCATTAAGCCCTTCAATGGTGCATCCCTGTGGAGTAGTGACTTTGTCGATCTCTACTTCGGGATGTGAGTGATGTTCCAATACTAGTGAAGCCGCTCCTTTAGCTGTTTGCATAGCAATCAGTTGTGCATCCCTGGAATCAAAGCCCATCTGCACTCCTCCTTGCGTGGCAGCCCGCAGGTACCGCATGAAAAATGCAATACCACTTGCACCAAGGACAGTAGCTGCCTGCATCAATTCTTCCTCAATCACCAGAGTTTGACCTAGAGCATTGAATAATTTCTTGGTGACGTCTAAACCTTCCAAATTGTTTGAAGCAATGCAGGTCATGGATTCTCCGATGGCAATAGCAGTATTCGGCATTGCTCTTACCACTGGGATAGCTTTATCCATCTGAGCAGTGATATCTGCAATTGAAATGCCCGTGATGACTGAAATCAATAATTGTTTTTCAGTAAGCTGGTTATTGATCTCAGCAAGAACTTCATTGAGTTGATTAGGCTGAACACACAGTAAAATAATATCAGAAGCACTGACGGCCTCCCTGTTATTGGAGGTGGCTTTATATCCTTTCTCCAATAAATCGGGTAAGGAAGACAGATCTCTTCTGGTTAGTGTGACATTTTCAGCTTTTGATACACCTTTGTCCACAATTCCCTCAGCGATGGATCGTCCAAGGTTTCCAGTTCCTATGATGACTATTTTCTGATCTTCCATTTCTAAAAAGCAGTTGATTTAAGCATAAGTCCTGTAGTTTCGTCCAATCCAAATTGAAGGTTCATATTCTGAACTGCCTGCCCTGAGGCCCCTTTCAATAAATTATCTATGACCGAGACAATGATGGCAGTACCATCGATCACCTGAGGATAAACCAAACATTTATTCGTGCCCACTACTTGCTTGACATCCGGGTTTTCCGAAACGACATGTGTAAACGGACGACTGACATAAAACTTCTGATACGCTTTGATCACCTCCTTCTCAGAAGCTGACGTTTCAAAATGAGAAGTGGTGATAATCCCTCTGGTAAAAGCTCCACGATAAGGTACAAAGAGCAGCTTTTCATCGAAGACTGGACGAATGGCAGTAAACGTCTCTCTTATTTCCTGCAAGTGCTGATGCTTGAGTGGCTTGTACACACTGGCATTGTTGCTTCGCCAACTAAAGTGAGAGGTTGGGGATAACGTCTGACCTGCTCCTGTTGAGCCTGTAATTCCGGATATATTGACACTTCCTTCCACAGTACCCGCTTGAACAGCAGGAATAAGTCCGAGCTGGATGCAGGTAGCAAAACATCCCGGATTGGCAATATGATTTGCACTTCTAAGAAGGTCAAGGTTGATTTCCGGCAATCCATATACAAAATCATGATCAGCTTGCAGTCGAAAGTCCTGGCTCAGGTCGATGATCTTATTACTCTTGAGTGAAGGATTCTCATCCAATATCTTTCTGGACTCACCATGTCCTTTACACAGAAAAAACACATCTACTTCGGTCGTCACAATTTCTTTTGAAAATGTTAGCTCTGTTTCTCCGAACAAATCTTTATGCACTTCGGATAAGCATTTACCCGCTTGACTTTCACTTTGTGCCAGCACAATTTCCACCTTAGGATGATGGATCAATATCCGAATTAGCTCTCCGGCTGTGTATCCTGCAGCCCCTATGATTCCTACTTTAATCATGATGCAACGAATTAAAGATTTTACCTTGATTCGCCAGAATTTTCACAAAGCCCTTGGCATCCTCTCCTGTCCACGCGTTGTTCATTTCGCCATACTGCCCGAAAGAGGACTGCATTAAATCATTGGATGACTGGATGCCTTCGATATAAAATCGGTAAGGAGCCAAATGAACCTTGACTTCACCCGAGACATGCTTTTGGGTAGACTCAAAAAAGACCTCAATGTCGCGCATGGATGTATCCAGATATTGGCCCTCATGCATCATATCACCATACCAGGCAGCCAACTGATCCTTCAACTTGAGTTGCATTTTGGTCAGGACGTGCTTCTCGAGGGCATGATGCGCCTTGATCAACATAAATGCTGCTGGTGCTTCAAAACCAACTCGCCCTTTTATACCAATAATGGTATCTCCTACATGGATGTCACGACCAATGGCATATTTGGAGCCTATTCCATTGATTTGCTGAATGATGGATATGGAATCTCCCGTTTTTCCGTTCATACTGACAGGCTCGCCCTTTTGAAAGCCTATGGTTATCGTTTCTGATCCCTCTTTTTGTAATTGAGACGGAAATGCTTCCTCAGGTAAGTATTGATGAGAAGTCAGGGTTTCTTTCCCACCTACCGACGTTCCCCATAATCCCTGATTGATGGAGTACCTAGCCTTTTCCCAGTTTCCTTCTATCCCATTTTCCTCCAAAAATTCAATTTCCTCCTCACGTGAGAGTTGTTGATCTCTGATGGGGGTGATGATCTCTTTTTCTGGGCATAGGATCTGAAAAACCAGGTCAAAACGTATCTGATCATTACCTGCTCCCGTACTTCCATGTGCGATTGCATCAGCATGGATCTGATTCGCATAGTTGGCGATGGCTACTGCCTGAAATACACGCTCGGCACTTACTGAGAGTGGATATGTATTGTTTTTAAGCACATTCCCAAACAATAGGTATTTGACTCCTTTTTGATAAAACTCTTCGGTTTGATCCAGGAACGAATAAGATTTAACTCCCAACTCAAGTGCCTTTTGCTCAAGTGCTTGTCGCTCCTTCGGAGAAAATCCCCCAGTATTCACTGTGACTGCATGTACTTCATAACCGAGGTTTTTGGATAAAAAAATGGCGCAATAGGAGGTATCCAGTCCTCCGCTAAATGCTAATACTACTTTCATAACACCTGTTGTTTTTTAGCCAATCGTTTCTTTTTCATTTCCATAAATCGCTCATACAGCTTTGATTTTTTCATAAAATTCCATCGCTTTTTACTTGCTTTAGCAGGGTCATGAAGCATGGCTGTACACATACAGTTGCTTTTATGCTTGCTCATCAAAATCTCATAATTCACACAGCTTTTGCAGCCATTCCAGAATAATTCATCTTTGGTCAGCTCACCATAGGTGACCGGTATATACCCCAGTTCAGAGTTGATCTTCATTACTGGGAGTGACGTAGTGAGTCCAAATAGTTTTGCTTTGGGAAATAGCTTCCTGGAATGTTCAAAAGCCTTCTTTTTGATCTTCTTAGCAATCCCAGTTGAGCGATAAGAATGTTTAACGATGAGTCCAGAGTTAGCTACGTATTGCTTTTCGCTCCATGCTTCTATGTAGCAAAATCCGACCAACTCATCACCAGCCACTGCAATAATTGCCTTGTCTTCATCAATTTTTTGACAGATGTATTCGGGCGTTCGACGAGCGATACCTGTTCCCCTTTGCTGAGCACTTAGCTCTATCAATTCGCAGATTTCATCTGCAAAGATCTTATCGTCAGGTGTTGCAACCTGTACAATAACCTTAGCCATTGTTTGTGATTAATTACTAAAAAAATGAAAGAAAATGATGCGGAGGAGGTCACCGAGTAGGTGACACGAAACTATGATACAGGCCTGAGCCTGGCCGGTGCTGGCCTGAAAAATCTTGGTGCTATAGTTTCGAAATGATTCAAATTTCTGTTTTCAGATGAGCAAAGTTTTATCAAATGTTTTGAATTAAGCAAACAAAATTTAAAAAAACTACTTCCTGTATTACTTTCACCCCCTTAAAATCAAGGCAAATGCAAAAAAGACATTCATACGATTACGGAATTATTGGGAATTGTGCATTTACTGCTCATGTGGGGTTAGATACCAATATCGCATGGATGTGTTGGCCAAGATTTGATAGCAGCTTCATTTTTGGAAACATGCTCGATGAGGAAAAAGGAGGTGTTTTTTCTATTCTCCCAAGAAGTTCAAAATGGCATTCAAATCAATTTTATATTGAAAATACGAATGTACTTTGCACAGATATTCATACTGACTCAGGGGCATATCGGGTGACGGATTTTACTCCTCGCTTTCATCAAATGGATCGATATTATAAGCCATTGATGCTTATCCGGAAGATCGAGCGAATAGAAGGGACACCAACAATTGTAGTAAAATGTCGACCAAAAGGAGATTATGGCAAGATTACTCCGGAACCAAGTATTGGCAGCAACCATATCCGGTTTTTAGGACTGGATTCACATGTACGTTTGACTACTAATATTTCACTCAATCATGTACTGAATGAAGAGTCTTTCGTGTTGAATGAAACAAAATATTTGGTGATGACATGGGGACCACCATTGGAAGCGGGTCTTCAGGAAACCTGCGATAACTTCCTGACGAAAACCGTCAACTATTGGCAGAACTGGATTAAAACAGCCAACATTTCAAACTTCGCTCAGAAGGAAGCAATACGTTCTGCTTTGGCACTTAAAATTCACCAGTATGAAGATACGGGCGCTATCGTAGCTGCGACCACTACTTCTCTCCCTGAAAGTCCGGGTAGCACGAGAAACTGGGACTATCGATTTTGCTGGATGCGAGACACATTCTACACACTCAATGCTTTCAATAACATTGGCCACTTTGAGGAGTTAGAAAGGTATTTTCATTACATCCTGAATACAACACTTGAGGAAGCGGATAGGTACCAACCACTCTATGGAGTGACCGGGGAGAAGGCCTTGATTGAGAAAACCTTAGATCTGAAAGGCTATAAGGGAAACGTACCCGTTCGAATAGGAAATGACGCATATACTCACATTCAAAATGATGTATATGGCCAGGTGTTGATTTCTTTGCTTCCACTTTTTAATGACCAACGCATCGTCTTCAACGAGCGATTTAACTCATGCGACCTCATCTACAAGACATTGAAAATGATTGAGAAAACATTTGATGAGAAAGATGCTGGACTCTGGGAATTTAGAAATCTAGCTCAACATCATTGCTACACCTATCTTTTTCACTGGGCTGGAAGTAGCGCAGCAATACAGATTGCAAAAGCATTGAAAGATGAAAAAATCGGTGAATTAGCCACAAAGCTCAAAACAAGATCCGGTGAGATGATAGAAAAGTGTTTTGTCAAAAACAAGAAGGGCTATGCTCAGGCGGTAGGAGTGGATAGAATGGATGCGAGCACGCTCCAACTGATCATGATGAATTATTTATCTCCTGCTTCGGAAGAGGCCAAAAATCACTTGAAAGCATTAGAAAAAGAACTCCATGCCGGAGAAGGTCTTTTCTACAGATACAAACACATAGATGATTTTGGTGAACCTGAAACTACTTTCCTCATCTGCGCATTTTGGTATGTGGAAGCACTTGCATGTACCGGAAGAATGGATGATGCAATCAAATATTTTGAAAACCTATGTAATTACAGCAATCATGTTGGATTACTTAGCGAGGACGTTAAGGCTGCCGATGGAAGTATGTGGGGAAACTTTCCGCAAGCGTATAGTCATGTAGGATTATTGAATGCGTCAAGTAGAATAGCTCGAAAATTGGATACACCTAACTTCCTTGGTTAGAAAATTCAAATTCAGAAGAAATATTCAACCAAGATAGCTATTAAGGCTCCAGAAATACTAATTAAGATCTTGTTTAAGCCAAAGTGATGCTCTGGGCTTGCCTCAACAAAAATGGTAGTTGAAATATGAAGGAAACTACCACAAACAATAGCAAAAACGATCAACAAAGTTTGTTCTGAGAGGATAACGTAATCACTCAAAAACAATCCCAACGGAGAAGCCAGGCTAAATAAAATCAATAAATAATATGCCTTTTTCCCTAGCCCGTGCATGGTGGCCATAAGCGCAAAAGCAGCTGGCATCTTGTGTAAAACAATCCCCAGAAGTAGAGAGTATGATTCATGTCTTTCATGAAAAGGAGATTCATGAGTAAGAAGTGTACCCTCTAAAAAACTGTGAACGATGAGAGCGGATATAATCGAAAATCTTCCGGTTGGAGTAACCGCATGATTCTCATGTACGTGACCATGTTCTACCCCCGATGAAAAGTATTCTAAAAACTGTTGCAGAAAAAAACCTATCAAAACATAAAGTCCAATGGAGGATGGGTCAGGACTAATAGAGAATAATTCTGGAATAATATGAATAATCGTAATCGCAAAAAGATAGGATCCTCCAAAAATTAGAGGGAGTCTCAGGTTTTTCTGTAACCCAGGAAAAATATTGATGCTAAGCCCCCCAAGCAAAGTGCTGCCGATAAGAACAAAAATGGTTAGGATCATAAGTGATTCATTGCATCAGTGTTGCAAGATATAACCATTCATCCAATCAGAAGATTCAATTTGCTTTATTCATTTCTACAAATGGACGAATCCCATCAGAAATAAAGCTTTTGATTCCACCGTCTCTATCTCTGTAAAGGAGAATAGCATCTAATTGTTCTTGCGTGATGATCTGTTTTGATCGCTCTAAACCCAAAATCATAAACGCCGTAGCATAGGCATCTGCCGTCATGCAATCTTCAGCAAAAACAGAGGCACTCAACAGGTTATGTTTGGCTGTGTATCCCGTCCTTGGATCAATGATATGTGCATAAATAGCTCCATCTTTTTCATAATAGTTTCTATAATTTCCTGAAGTAGCTAAAGAACGATCTTTTAGTCTTACAATCGCCATTAAACGTTGTTCATTCACTTTTACTGTTGGATCTTCTATTCCAAGTGACCATAGTTTGTTTTCTTGATTAAGCCCCTTACACCTCACCTCTCCTCCTATTTCTACCAGGTAACTTTGAATCTCCATTTTCTCCAGGAGTTCAGCAACCAAATCAACTGCATAGCCCTTCGCAATGGCGCTAAAATCAATCTGAAAATTCTCAGGAAACGAGACTGATTTATCTGTAAATACCACTCTGTCAAATCCAATTATCATTTTTAATGAATCGATCGCTGAAGAGTCTAAATTGGGGATACTTTTATCCGGGCCAAATCCCCATGCCTGAACCAGAGGACCGATACTAGGATCAAATGCACCCTTTGTTTTTTCAAAAATCTCTCTGCTTTTTTCAAGAATAGGTAAGAAATATTTTGACTCGAACCCAAGAGATCCTTCTTCGTTCAGCCGAGAAATTTCTGAGTCTGTTATATATGTTGATAAAGATTGATTCAGAGCCCTCAATTCATCATCTATTAACGATTTGATTTCTTCTTGGGGAGAGCTTATAAACTTCACATTGTAAATGATAGTGCCCATCGTTTGGCCTGAGACATGCTGAAGTCTGGATGAGTCCTTTCTCAAGTATGAGGTAGCAAGAAAAACAATGGTTAGCCCTACACCAAAAAAGATGAGTGCACGATTGCGTCTATTCATAGCTGCAATATTAATTCGAATAATCTGCTTGTATCATACTTCAAGATCATCTTAATGTATATTTGATCTGTAATGAGAGAAGATTACCTGCAAGCGGATGGAGAAGGCATGGAAGCCTCAGAAAAGGAATTCGAAAAGGCACTAAGACCTCTTTCTTTTTCCGATTTCACGGGGCAAAGTAAGGTTGTTGAAAACCTTAAAATATTCGTTGAAGCTGCTAAGCAAAGGACGGAACCACTAGATCACGTTTTATTACATGGACCTCCGGGGTTAGGGAAAACGACACTTTCGTTCATAATTGCAAATGAATTAAATTCCAATATCAAGGTTACGTCTGGCCCTGTGTTAGACAAGGCCAGTGAACTTGCAGGATTGCTGACCAATCTCGAATCACACGATGTTCTCTTTATAGATGAAATCCATCGACTAAATCCTGTAGTCGAAGAATACTTATATTCTGCCATGGAGGATTATAGAATTGACATCATGCTCGACTCAGGGCCTAATGCTCGTTCAATACAAATTGAGCTTAATCCTTTTACCTTGATCGGAGCTACTACTCGATCTGGTTTACTCACCTCCCCTCTTCGTGCTAGATTCGGCATTAATGCAAGGTTAGAATATTATGATGCTAAGCTGCTTACCACAATTGTGGGCAGGTCCGCAGACCTACTCAACTCCATTATTGATCAGGAGGCAGCCTATGAGATTGCTCGTAGGAGTCGAGGAACTCCACGGATTTCCAATAACCTCCTAAGAAGAACTCGTGATTTTGCTCAGATAAAAGGAGATGGTGCCATTACGTTGGAAATTGCTAAAATGGCGTTAAATGCATTAGATGTGGATGATCACGGTTTGGACGAGATGGATAATCGCATTCTCTCTACCATCATTAATAAGTTTAAAGGAGGTCCGGTAGGATTGGGAACTATCGCTACTGCTTGTGGTGAAGAATCTGAAACAATTGAGGAAGTATATGAACCCTTCTTAATTCAAGAAGGATACATCAAACGTACATCGAGAGGGCGTGAAGCAACTGAGTTGGCATATAAGCACATTGGCGAAATTCCACCAAGTAAGACAGGGACACTTTTTTGATATGAATTTACCTTCTCACTTATTTTGGGATATAGATCAAACGAGCTTGGATACTGAGAGGCATGCATCTTTCATTCTTGAGAGAGTAGCCAATCGCGGAGATCTTAAGGATTGGAATAAAGTGGTAGATTTTTACGGAAAAAAAAGAGCGTCAGCACTAGCCCAAAGGATCAAAAATACTGACAGAAAAACACTTAATTTTCTCTCTCTTTATTTTGGAATAGAAAAAAAAACTTTTCAATGTTACACACGAACACAGTTTCCAAAGAACTTCTAAACCTCTTTGAAGAGCTATGTTCAATATCTTCACTGAATCATTTTGCGCTAGCAGGAGGCACGGCTCTATCCCTGCAAAAAGGTCACAGGATCTCGATTGATCTAGATTTTTTTTCAATTGAAGAATTTGATACAGAATCAATTTCTAAAGACCTAAGGAAACTTTTCCCAAAAAAAATCTCATCGGACATTAATTCCCTTAGTCTGATTATTAATGAAATAAAGGTTGACTTCCTCAGACACAACTATCCTTTATTAGAGCCTATCAAGAAAATCAATAGTTTCAGATTTTATTCAACTATTGATATTGCAGCAATGAAGATCAATGCAATCATTAATAGAGGTGCCAAAAAGGATTTTTTTGATCTAGAAATTTTGTTGAGGGACTTCAGCAAGGAAGATTTATTCGACCTTTATCAAAAGAAATATGGTAAAGCCAGTGACATGATGTTCGTAAAAAGTATGGTATTTTTTGAAGATGCTGAAAAAGATCCAGATCCTATCAATCCTACAATCAATTGGATAGAAGTGAAGGAAAGAATTAAAAAAGTATTTCTTTGAATACTTCTCAAAATACAGCCTCGATTAAGCAAATCGCTAAAGACCTTGGTTTTTCTTTTTGTGGCATCTCAAAGGCTGAATTTCTTGAAGGAGAAGCTTTCAAATTAGAAGAGTGGCTGAAGCGGGGATATCAGGGGAAAATGAATTACCTGGAAAATCACTTTGATAAGCGATTGGACCCAACTAAGCTCGTTTCAGGAGCAAAGTCTGTAGTCAGTCTCATCTATAATTACTACCCTGAAAAAATTCATCAATCAGATGATCAACCCAAGATTGCCAAGTATGCATATGGACAGGATTATCACTTTGTGATTAAAGATAAGTTGAAAGCATTCATGAGTCTAATACAAGAAGAGATTGGTGAGGTGGACGGGCGAGTATTCGTAGATTCAGCTCCGGTTCATGAACGAGCATGGGCAGCTAAAAGTGGTCTGGGGTGGATTGGAAAAAACTCTCTACTTCTTAATCGCGAAATGGGGAGCTTCTTCTTTCTGGCTGAACTAATTATTGATTTGGAGTTAGAACATGATGGTGCTATAAAAGATTACTGCGGCACCTGCACCGCTTGTCAAGATGCTTGCCCTACCGATGCAATACCCAAGCCTTACGTGGTGGATGGAAGTCGATGTATCTCGTATTTGACGATTGAATTGAAAGAAGAGATCCCAATTGAATTCAAAAACAAAATGGAGGGTTGGTCATTTGGATGTGACATTTGTCAGGATGTGTGCCCATGGAATCGATTTTCAAAACCTCACTTGGAACCTAAATTCAGACCTCAAGGTTGGGAAGAATTTTCAAATCAGGATTGGCAGGAAATGACCAAGGAAGTTTTTCAAAAAGTCTTCAAGAAATCCGCAGTGAAACGGACTAAGTTTGAGGGATTAAAACGAAACCTGAGTTTTATTGAAGATTAAGATTTTTTCTTATATAATCCTTAGGTCTGACTCCAAATTGAGCTTTTAAAAATTTATAAAAAGTGGTTTTTGATTTAAAATTCTACTCTTATCCCCCGAAGATCAATATCCGAAAGTCAATTACTAGCTGGCTCTTGCAAGAACTTGTCTTTGATCTTATTTAGGCGATCTCGACTCATCACGAATTCCTGGCCGCATTCTTTCATCCGTAGAACGTACTTGTCATTTTCCCAAAAGGAGTAGTTGAGTACAGATTCTAAACTGACGATTGTGCTTCTATTTACTCTCACAAATTGATTTGAATCAAGCTTTTCCTCCAATTCTGAAATGGTCTCTTTTAATCGATACTTCTCTTCATCGGTAGTGGCGTAAGTCTTCCTATTATCTCGTTCTATCCACCGGATTTTATCCACATCCAGAAATAATTCTCCAAACTCATCAGATGCCCACAGTCGCGTTTTTACTCTGGATCTTTTAGATCTATTCAGGTCTTGCTTAGTCTCTCCAAGTTGTTCATTGTACTGATAAATCAGATTTGCATTAATGATTATGTATCCGATTAACAACACGGGAGTCACGTAATTGAAATATAATCCTGTGCTGTAGAAGTACTGATTAAAGTATATATCCCAATTAGGATCTGGCAAATAGTGATATAGAAATCTGACCGTCAGGGTAAAAGGAGCAAAAACAAAAAAAGATACAAGTAACACGGGCAAGAACTTCAACTCATAAATCACAATATCCTTAATCGTCAATCGTAATTCTGTAAGCTTCAACTTCGAAGCATATATTCTCACTAACTGAAAAATAATAGCCACACTAATGCATTCAATTAAAAACTGATCTATGAAGATGAAGCGGAGTGTATTCAATAAAGAAAAATCTTCACTCCCTATCCAATCCGAATTCTCAGGATGTAGATAGATGATGGATTGAAATACCAATTCAATCACCAACGTGGTTATCACGATTGGTTTCCATTTCTTCAGAAGATCATAATTGAGAGAAAGCCACATATCAACTAAGTTGAATTATTTAAGAGAAAAATCACAAACACCTTGAGTCCTGAGGTACTCGGAGAGATGTAGTCATTTCAATCACTAAACAACACCAGATTTCAGACATCAATATAGGGATTTCAGGCAATCCATCAAGAAAAGAAACCTCCTCAATTCCCAGATTTCAGGCATTCAAAGCCAGAATTCAGACAAAAATCAAATACACTCATTCAAAAGTTTGAGTGATTTGAACAAAAACAAATCATGAAAACAATGAAAAAAATAATCACATTAATGCTCCTTGGAATGAGTTTTATTTCATGGAGCCAAAGAAAACTGGATGTCACCATTATTGGTACAGCACACTATTTCAAGGATGAATATAAGCCCCTTCAGGATTTCGGGTCAGTTCAGGACTTCATTGTAGAGCTGAACCCAGACATCATCTGCATAGAAGCCATCCCTACCTATGATACTTCAAGCCTAAAGGAAATCTGGCCGAGAACAATGAAGCGTGCCGATGCTTTAGCTGATACGTTAGATTCTCTCGATTCATATTCTCAGAAAATCATTAAAGGGGGTGAAGCATACAGCAGGTATGATTTATGGAATGCTTACTACTATTGGTTTCAAGTCGAACAACAAAACGACACATTAGGATACTTTTCAAAATATCAGAAAAAGTTATCCAACTCCGAGTATGGACTAATCGTTTTCCCAGCCGCGCAAAAACTAGGTATCGATCGATTTTCTGGAATTGACTATCGAGACGGTGAAGATGAGTTCCTCGCAAATAATCAGAAGGTATTCAAAAAGCTATTCTTTAAGCTGAAATGGAAGCCTCTGAAAACTTATTTAAGAACTCAGAAAAAGTATAAAAAGGCAGAGAAAGAAGGGAAACTCATAGAATTCATAAACGGAGATGAATTTCAAAAATCTTTTTCTCAATTGATTGAAGAAATCCCGGAAAGGCTTCCCAAATCCGAAGAGGCCAGAAATATAAAGCAGTACTGGCTGAACCGAAATCAAATCATGGCCAATAGAATCATAAAACAGCGACAATAGAAAACGCAGAAAAAATTCTTCTCACAGTTGGAAGTGCGCACGTCACCCATATCAAAAAATTTCTGGAAGAGAGGGGACATTCAGTCACTACATATGGAGAAGTAATCAATAATCAAAATCAGTAAAATCATGGAAGAAATCATGCAATCAAACACTTTCTTTATTGTACCATTGACTATCTCATACCTATCGATATGTGGACTGTGGTTCTTGTTTAATAAACACGGAAAATCATGGGAAATAACACCCATAGATACTCCGAAAAAGCCTTGGATAGATTTGATTCTAGGGTTCGTCGTGGCTGTGGCCATTCTTGCCGTAGGTCAGCTGTACTCTGCGGGATACCTGATCCCAAGAACTCAAAATGGCTTGTTCAATAACCTAATTTGGCCACTTAATAATGTCTTGATTTTCTCGTCCTTATTCATTGTTTTGGCACTGCGGAAACAAAGTTTGAAAACAGTTTTCATTTCTCGAAAAAACCTATTTACCAAGTTGCTATTCGGGTTGATTGCTTCCCTAGTAGGAATTTTCCTTTTCATCGGATTACGGGGCGAATGGGGTAGACTTCCTGAAATAATGAATCACGCTATTCAATTAAAAACGCTCTCTAACTTCCCTGCCATTTTCTTCGAAAATGTAGCAGTTGCTTTTCTGTTTGTTCGATTGAAATGGGTGGTAGGCATCAAATGGGCGATTATCATACCAGCTATTCTTTTTGCGCTCGCTCACGTACCCGGATCTATTGCCGAGGGTGACCCCTGGAGCCATATTCTTACATTCTTCTTTTTGACTGGTAGCTTGACAACTGTCATTCTTTATACAGCTTACAGAAGTAGGGATATCATCTGGCTGGGAGTCGTTCATTACCTCATGGACGTGGTGATCAAAGCCTTTTAATTTCAAATCACCCATAAGTATGAGCACAATGATCGCTTTTTGATCGATCATTGTGCTCAATCAATTTAAAACAAAGCAACAATGGACTTAGGACAATTTTCATTGAGCCTCCCGGTAAAGGACATGGAGGCAAGTTTGGATTTCTATCAGAAACTTGGGTTTGAAATCATCGATGGAGGCCATATGAATGAAGGATTTCCCGACGGAGAAAATACATCATGGCGAATACTGAAATCAGAAAGTGTCGTCATTGGATTATTTCACGGCATGTTTGAGCAGCATATCCTTACATTCAATCCCACTAATGTTCGAAGCATTCAAAAGGATCTAAAAGCCAAAGGTATTTCTTTAATCAAAGAAGCAGATGAATCTACGGAAGGACCCGAACACATTATTTTAAACGATCCGGATGGCAATCAAATCATGTTGGATCAGCATTAGATACTAATGAAGTTCACTTTCTTTCTTGCTTAAGAGAAGACGATACTCGTTTGGAGTAATCCCCTCCACGGATTTGAAGACTCGAAAGAAAGTGGCTTTCGAGTTAAAGCCACATTTGGAAGCTATTCCGACAAGATCAAATTTTTGATTTGACTCATCCCGAATAAGTTTCTTGAATTCTTCCACCCTCAATTCATTGACAAAGTCTTTGAATGACTTGCCAATCTCTCGTTTTAATAGACTGGTGAAATCCACTCGGGAAACACCTATGGCTCTTGTGCATGAATCAAGAGTAATCTCTGGATCCAAGTAAGCCTTTTCTTCATAGAAGTGCTTTTCTAATTTGGATTTGAGTATTTCTATTCCATCCTTCGAAGTAGTTATCAAATTAGTGTCTTTGGGAAGAAGTAATTTCTTTAGGTATGGCAATTCGCTCAAGGCATAGAAAAAAATAAAATAGCCCAAGATATGTATGTAAGCATATGAAGCTTGATAGCCAACATATTGAAAGAAGCCAACATAATAGCTTTCGAGAAAAATCCTCACTTCTCTTGAAGTCTGAGGAGCGTTAACAAGTTTTTCACAGATATCCCAAATAGGTATTTGGAGCAGAAAAAAGTATAGTGAGTAGAAAAGGAACTTCAACCTTTTATAGGCTCTAGGGATCAGAACGTACTTAAGCTCACTTTGAATTTCTGTTCTAGAGAGGAAAAAGTAGAACCAAAAAATAAATAATGAAGCCAGTGAAAACCCTATAGATAATGTAAGGGCTGACTTCTGATCAATACTATCAGCAAGAAAAAATCTGAATATTAAGACCAGGTAATAAACTGTTGGTAGAGAAAGTATGAATGATACTTTATTAGGTGATAATCTTCTAGTAAAGCTTTGGAAGTAAAGAAGCAAGATTGCTCCAGCATAAATGGGTTTCCCAGGACCCACTACAAGAAACAGCAAGAAGTTGTCCTCCCAATAGCTAGCAAATACATGCTTGAAAAACCACAAACCATGGATGAGACAAAGCAGCGATAACAATACTTTGGATTTTTCTGGTTTCGAAAACCAGTGCAGCATAGCAACAGCAATTAGCTGAAAGCCCAGAAGTAATTGAATACCTTTTAGAACGACTTCAAAACCCAAAACAACTCTCATTTTGTCTCAAAAAAATGTTTTGAGACTTCTTACAGAAAATTATGTAAAAATGATGATGTTGATTTACTGATTGAATAGAGAATAATTCCAACTTCCAATAACGTCAATCATGATTCAGAGCACCATCTCCTCACTCCTTACCTTGATAATCACGCTTCCTATTTTTTTCATTTTCAAAAATTCCAATACAAATCCGGCCAATAGATTTTTTACAATCGTCTTCTATCATCTTATTTATGTATCGCTGCTATTTATCCCAATCGAATTCAATTTTCTTCAAGTACCCGGAGCATCTCTGAATTGGACAGGTAAAATATTAGCCATTCTTTTCTCATTAAGCTTCTACTTCTACAAGAAAGGAAATCTCGGAGAATATGGCTTCATCAATTCAAAACCACTAAAAGGAAGTACTAAAAAGGTTATGCTCGTTGGAGGCATCACGATACTCTTCATGTGCCTTTTGACCTTCGCTTTTTCAAATGGGAAACCACTAAGTATAGAACGACTAGCTTATCAATTCACCATGCCGGGAATTGATGAAGAATTGTGGAGAGGAATCTTGTTAGGCTTGATAATCCCCTTGATTAAAAATAGAAAATTCAAAATGGGACATCCTGCTCTTTGGATTACCTCCATCATCTTTGCATTAGGGCATTCCCTCTATTTGGAGAACTGGAATTTTGGTTTCGCTCTGGATGCTTTTATTCTAACTGGAATTCTGGGGTATATCCTGGGCTGGACTATCCTTAAAAGCAGAAGCATATTACCGGCCCTTATACTTCACAACCTTATCAATTTTTCCACCAATTTTCTGGAGATGATAGTTCTATAGAAAAGCCTAACTGCTATTTGAGTTTTTACATTTTAAAAGAAAAATATGGATATAACCTATTGCTCACTTTGCTCAGACCTGATCATCATCGTGGCAGCACTTACCGCCAAGAGGTTTTTCAAATGATCCGAAAGATCATCCTTGATCCAGACGGCCATTCCCGGTATAGGTATTACCTGAACTGCACCAACCACAGTGTCATTAAGACGAAAAGTGTACGCCTCGAGGGGCCGGAAAGCAGAAGCATTTTTTCCATTATCCAGCCTTAACTCAGGCACTATTTCAATACGTATCTCATTACTTACTATTTCGCCTTTGAACATCTCTGCTAGATCGCTCATGCTTAAATCGGAATATTCATCATGAATGATGGGGTATGAAAGAACCAGACTCCATTGCGAGGTGTCTTTGGGAAATTGATAATCAGCAACGTAAAACTCTTGCTGTTCCATTTCAGTGCTAGACCAATTAGTCAGCAGTTTAAACACCAAACTATTTTGTTCAGTAATTTCGACCATCGACGTGTAAAGTATTTCAGCCTTTATTACTTCTTGATTTATTCCCTGAAACTCAAATGAACTTTTAGTAACTGACTCAGATTTTGAGTCACCTCGAAAATTGCCTTTGCCCTCTGTCTTAGTCCATCCTTGTTTACCTGATAAGACTTTGTAAGGACCAAACTCAAATTTTCCAATAGCGCTGATCCCCTTTCTTTTCGCAGGCATTTTGGTCGACTGACTTCTAAAGCTCTCCACTAAGTACATCGATTTTTGCCCCAAAGCATCGTACATTGATAGCGTCAAAAGGAAGCATGCCAGGGTCGTTTTTTTAAATGTCTTTATCATTTTTTTAAGATTAGGATCTATCCGCTATTTGATTTAAGAGCCGTTCCAAAACCAAATTGAAGGATTTATGAGTATACCAGTTAGATTTCCTATTGTAATCTAAGAATGTCACTGCATTTTATTCATGCTTCAGAACTCTATGATTCTGAAATTTGTGCTTATTTCGCCTTGTGACTATTCTTTATTTCATTGATATTGTAGGAACGATGGTATTCGCCATCTCTGGAGCGCTTGCCGGTCGTGACAAGAAACTGGATTTCTTTGGAATTGCAGCCGTAGGACTAATTACTGCCATTGGTGGTGGTACCGTCCGGGATGTACTACTGGGAAGCACTCCCGTAGGTTGGATGCAAGACTTGACTTACCTATCCATGATCGGATCTGGAATATTGATCTCTCTACTTTTCGGAAAAGCAGTTCTTAAGCTAAGACGCACCTTTTTCATGTTTGACACAGTGGGTATTGCTGTATTCACCGTCCTTGGCTTACAAAAAGCGCTAAATCTTGGAGTGCATCCCGTTATTGCGATTATGATGGGAATGGTATCAGCCGTCTTTGGTGGAGTGATCCGTGACATTGTGTGTAACGAAATCCCCTTGATTTTCAGAAAGGAAATCTATGCGCTAACATGCCTTTGCGGCGGAGTACTTTACGTGATTCTTGATAAAAGTGACGTAGGCCAGTCGTTTAACATTCCAATCACGGTTTGCTTTATTGTAATCTTCCGTGTGCTTGCTGTGAAATTTAAGTGGCAATTGCCGGAGATTTCCTAACTTCCCTTTGCCCTTATTATTTTAAACCTGACCACATGAAAAAACTCATCTATACCTTTTTAGGCATCACCTTCCTATTCATTTCATGCCAGAAAAAAACAGAAACTATAGTATCAAAAGATGCTCGTTTCATGGACTACATTTCAGGATTCACTTCTGGGATTATTTCCAAAAAAGATAACATCACTGTCCAGTTTGCCAATAGTGTGGTTTTCCCGCAGGAAGTGTCTGACAAATGGCTTTCAGTTTCTCCATCGGTAAAAGGAGAACTTGTTCGCTCAGGTCAATCCTTGGTTTTCAGTCCATCCAGTTCACTTAAATCAGGTCAGGAATACGCAGTTAAATTGAAGTTAGGATCAATGGTTGAAGTTCCGGAAGCACTAAAGGAATTCGTATTTACCGTCGAAACGATCCCCATGGATTTTGAGGTAGATATTGACGGTTTACGAACAGCTGATATCGAAAATCCAAAAGTGCTCGAACTATCCGGCACATTGAATACATCAGATCATATTGAAAATGAAGATGCCGAAAAGATGATCGATAGTGGTGGTAAGGAAGTAGAGTGGACACATAGATCCAACACATCAAGATCATTTACCATTAAAAATATCGAACGTACAGATGATTCCTATGATTTGAATTTATCTGTGACCGGAGCAGCAATTGGTGTTGATAAAAAAGAAGAAAAAATAGTTGACGTACCATCCGTGAAGGATTTCTCGCTGACTTCTTCCTCCGTTCAAAAAACAGGAACTCTATACGTCTCCCTGCTTTTTTCTGACCCGCTCCAACCGAATCAAAACCTCAATGGCCTTATAACAATTGATGGAGAATCGAATCCTAAGTTTGTTATAGATGGCAACCAGGTTCAGGTTTACCTTACTCGTATGCTATCCGGTAGCAGGCCTATCCAAATTGAAAGTGGTATCAAGAATATTTTCGGACATCCGCTAAAAGAAAAGCTTAACCGCTACCTCGCGTTCGATCCCGAACAGCCTCAGTTGAAACTTATAGGAAAAGGCAGCATTCTTCCTTCCACAGATGGATTAGTGCTTCCATTTGAGGCAGTCAACCTAAGAAATGTGAAAGTGGAAGTGATGCAGGTGTTTGAACAAAATATCCCACAGTTTCTACAAGTCAATGGTGTAGATGGTCAGGATCAGATCTTACGGACTGGAAGAAAAGTATTAAGTACCTCTCTTGATTTGTCTGAACGCTCAAGCGATCTTTCCAACTGGAATCGCTACACACTAGATCTTGCTTCACTTTTTGAGACTGAAAAGGGTGCCATCTATCAGGTGAAGTTAAGCTTCCGTCCGGAAGATTCTGTTTTTCCTTGCGATGAGATTCCAACAGGTTCGTCTACTGATGAAGAGAATACCGATTGGAGCATCTTTGATAGTGATGGGTTCAATAGCTATTACTATGGATACTATTACCCTCCCGGATATCGATGGGATCAGCGTGACAATCCTTGCCACATTTCTTACTACAACAGTGACCGATTTGTGTCTCGAAACTTGATTGCTTCGGACATAGGTTTGATGGCCAAGATCGGAGGGAATAACTCGCTCAATGTATATACGACCAATATGATCTCGGCAGGCCCTGTACAGGCCAACATAACCGTATTAGACTACCAATTACAAACCCTTGACCAAGGACAGACTGATGGAGATGGAATGGCTTCTTTCAATCCTGTTAGAAGGCCTTTTCTAGTGATTGCTGAGTCCAATGGACAAAAATCATATCTAAAACTAGATGACGGCTCTTCACTAACCATGAGCAATTTCGATGTTTCCGGTACGAGAGTTCGAAATGGAATCAAAGGGTTTATCTACGGTGAGCGAGGTGTTTGGAGGCCTGGGAATGATATCTACCTATCATTTATGCTTGAAGACATGGACAATAGAGTTCCGGCAGATCAACCAGTCATTTTCGAATTCAGAGACCCTCAAGGCAATCTCAAAGACAGACAGGTTGCAAATTCAAGTGTAGAGAATCTATACACGTTTGTCACTAAAACTGATGCAACAGATCTAACAGGAAATTGGTATGCAAACGTCAAGGTAGGAAATGCCAGCTTCGGAAAACAGGTCAAGATAGAAACCATCAAACCCAATCGTCTCAAGATCAACCTTGATTTTGGCAAGGACAAAATTTCATTCAATGCACGTACACTAAACCCAAACATGTCCGTCAATTGGCTCACAGGAATCAAAGGCAACAACCTAAAAGTAGAGACCTCAGTAAGCTTCCGACCTGTAAATACCACCTTTGATGGATTAGCCAATTTTGAATTCGATGATCCTGTAAAAAACGTGACGACTGAAAAGCGTGTAGCTTTTACGGGAAGAACAGATGCGCAGGGGAACACCACATTTAACTATACAATGCCTGTTCAAAAAGAAGCTGGAGGAGCAGTACGCGCAACCTTTGAAACGAAAGCCTTCGAGCCGGGCGGTGACTTCAGCATCAACACCCAATCACTTACCTACTATCCTTACGAGTCATTTGTCGGATTACAACTTCCAGAAGGTGACAATTGGGGACGACTGGAAAGAGACGTAGATCACAGAGTCAATATTGCTGTAGTTGATAGTGAAGGTAAACCCATAAACTCCCGACGAGTGAAAATGAAGATTTATGAAGTGAACTGGCGCTGGTGGTGGGATGAGTCCGAAGACTATTCTGTTAATTACATCAGAAGCTCAAATAGAAATCTGGTTACAGAAAAATGGGTGGATGTCTCCAATGGAAAGGGTGTTGGCACATTCAATATTGATGATTGGGGAAGATTCCTGATGGTTTTAGAAGACCCCATTTCCGGTCATAGTTCAGGAGACTATTTCTATATGAGTTGGCGAGGTGGTGAGCAAGGAGAACTGGGCGCCACATTCATGTCTGTCAATACCAATAAAACCGAGTTTGAAGTAGGTGAAGAAATGGAGTTGACCATTCCAGGAACATTAGGTGCACAAGCGCTGGTGAGTATAGAGAATGGTAGCAAGGTTGTTGATCATTTCTGGACAAAAACAGCCGATGGTCAAACAACGATCAAGATTAAGGTAACCCCTGAGATGGCTCCAAACATTTATGTCCATGTCACACTGCTTCAACCTCATGCACAAACAAAGAATGACCTTCCTGTAAGATTATATGGAATTGCTCCCATTAAAGTGGTTGATAAAGCCACCGTTTTGGAGCCTGAAATCAGTATGAAGGATGAGTTGGCTCCTGGCGAAGAGGTGACCATTAAAGTATCCGAAAAGAACGGAAAGCCTATGGCTTATACTATTGCCATAGTGGATGAGGGCTTGCTGGACATCACCAACTTCAAGACTCCCAATCCATGGAATCACTTTTACAGCAGAGAAGCTATTGGTGTGAAGACCTGGGATATCTATGACGAAGTGATTGGTGCTTATGGTGGACGGTTGGAAAAAGTCCTGACTGTCGGCGGTGATGGTGAAGCAGAAGCTTCGGATGATGATAGTAAAAAACCGGATGAGCGTTTTAAACCTGTAGTACAGTTTATGGGTCCATTCTTTACTATTGGTAAATCTCAATCTCACACATTCACCATGCCTCAATACATTGGATCTGTAAAGACAATGGTCGTGGCAGGGATAGATGGCGCCTATGGGAAAACTGATAAAGCAACACCGGTTATAAAGCCATTGATGGTTCTTGGAACACTGCCTCGGGTAACCGGCCCGGGAGAAAAAATCAAATTACCTGTTAATGTTTTCAGATATAAGAACAACATCAAGGATGCAAAAATCACCATTGAAACAGATGGACTACTTACGATCGATGGAACCAATTCATCAACAGTCGACCTTTCAAACTCTGCCAATGTGGTTGAATATTTCGACCTGTCAGTAGCCAAAAAAGTAGGCGCTGGAAAAGTCAAAATCACGGCTAAATCCGGCAAGGAAACAGCTATCCATGAAATCTATCTGGAAAGTAGAGCTCCAAATACTCCTCAAACGCAGGTGAAAGTGGTGACCCTGGATAAAGGAAAAAGCTACGAGGCAGACCTGAATATTTTTGGAATGGAAGGCACCAATGAAGCCATGCTTGAGATTGCAACCGTTCCTGCTATGAACCTGGAGAAGAGGTTAAAATACTTGATCAGATATCCGCATGGATGCATTGAGCAAACAGTTTCTTCCGTATTCCCACAGCTTTACCTTGGAGATATCACAGAGCTATCTACCGAGCAAAAAGTGAAGATTGAGCAGAACATCAAAGCGGCCATTGATAGATTGAAAAAGTTTAAAGCTATTGAAGGAGGGCTCGCTTACTGGCCAGGCAATAGTGAGGTAAACGATTGGGGCACCAATTATGGATATCATTTCTTACTGGAGGCAGAAGCAAAAGGATACTTTGTGCCAAAGGAATTGATGAATGACATCAAGAAATATCAATCCAGAAGGGCAAAAAACTGGAGCAAAGGAGATACCCGATACAATGATGATTTAAATCAAGCTTATCGAATTTTCACCCTTGCTTTAGGTGGCAATGCTTCGCTGAGTAGCATGAACCGAATGCTCAATACTCCAAACCTGAAGAGTCAGGCCATGTGGAAATTGGGAGCCGCCTATAGCATCATCGGAAAAGATAAAATTGCCAATGATCTGCTAACAAAAGCAGGTACCACGCCTACAAGCTATAACTATTGGTACTCGTATGGGTCAGAAACGAGGGATAAAGCTTTATTACTGGAGAGCTACACCTATCTAGATAAAAAACAGGAAGGTTTCAAAATCCTTCAAGAACTGGCCAATGGACTGGCCAGCGAGCGCTGGTTCAGTACTCAAACAACGGCATACTGCCTGTTAGCGATTAGCAAGTATCTAGGACAGATGGCCGCTTCAGATTTGAATGCCAAAGTGTCCTTTGCAGGAAAATCTGATAACTGGAAAAGTGACTTCCCGATTTTGAGATCCTCATTAAATGCTGAAGCCTCGAATAAACAACTCTCTGTCACAAATAATGCAGATGGGACACTCTTTCTCACCATTACCACAAGTGGTACACCTTATCCTGGTGAAGAACCAGCAACAAGCTCCGGATTGAAAATGAATGTCAGCTACTTTAACCAGCGAGGAGAAAACATCAATGTAGAGGATATTCAGCAAGGCCAAACGTTTACAGCAGAAGTTAAGGTCACAAACGAAACACCAAGTACGATTAGAGATGTCGCGCTGACACAGATCTTCCCATCTGGCTGGGAAATCAACAATGATCGATTGAATGACACGAATACTTTCAGCAACTCCAGCTTCGACTATCAGGACATTCGGGACGACCGAATCTACACGTATTTCTTCCTGAAGCGAGGAGAAGCGAAAACATTTAAAGTCAACCTTACAGCTACTTATGGTGGAGATTTTTATTTACCGGGAGCTTATTGTGAGGCGATGTATGATGCCAGCATCAATGCAAAAGGCAAAGGTCAATGGATTGTAGTGAAGTAATTACTTTTACCCCTTCAACCCAAGAACCTAAACAATGAAAAAATTGCTTTATGTGATTGCAGCCGGAATTCTTTTTGGCTGTCAACCTCAATCAGAAAACAAAGAAATGAACACAGAAAATCCATTCTACCAGGAATGGGACACTCCTTATGGTGTGCCTCCTTTTGAGCAAATCAAAGACGAGCACTACATGCAGGCTTTCGAAGATGGGATGGAGCAACAGCTCGAGGAAGTGGATGCTATAGCATCCAATAGTGAGGCCCCTACTTTTGAAAACACGATTGGAGCTTTCGAAAAATCCGGTGACTTACTAACTAAGGTAAGTGGTGTATTTTTCAACCTTACCTCCGCACATACCAATGATTCACTTCAAGGCCTTTCAAGGGTGATAAGTCCAAGACTTTCTTCACACAGCGACAATATCTTTCTGAATGCTGATTTCTACGCCAGAGTTAAAACACTTTATGATCAAAGAGAATTACTGGATTTGACGATCGAGCAAAACAAATTACTTGAAAACTATCACACACGATTCGTACGAGCTGGTGCGGCCCTGAATGATGAAGAGCAGGCTAAGATGCGTGAGCTAAATGAGCAGTTATCTTCTCTTTCAGTGGCATTCGGTGAAAACGTGTTAGCCGAAACCAATAAGTTCGAAATGGTTCTTACAGCTGATCAACTTGATGGCCTGCCGGAAAGTGTAAAAAATGCCGGAGCAGATGCTGCTAAAGAGCGTGGTTACGACAACACTAAATATGTTTTCACAACACATCGCCCTAGTCTCTATCCTTTCATTACATATTCGACTCAGAGAGATCTAAGAGAGCGCCTGAAAAAAGGATATGTAAATCGTGGGGATAATGATGATGAAAATGATAACAAGGATTTGGCAGTACAACTTGCAAATGTTCGTCTTGAAAAAGCAAATCTGCTCGGTTATGAAACCTGGGCTGATTATGTACTTGCTCAGCGAATGCTCGATTCACCAGATAAGGTTTACAATCTGCTAGACAAAGTTTGGCCGGCAGCTATTCAAGCAGCAAAAAATGAAAGAGACCAGATGAAAGCAATGTCAGCGAAAGAGGGATTGGATATTGACATCATGCCATGGGATTGGTGGTACTATGCAGAAAAAATCAAACTTGCTAAGTACAACCTGGACGAAAACGAAATCAGGCCTTATTTGAAAGTAGATAACGTTATCAACGGTACGTTCACACTAGCAAATAAACTGTTCGGAATGACTTTCGAAGAACAGACAAATATTCCAAAATATCACCCTGATGTACGAACATATACAGTCAAAAATGAAAACGGAGAATTAATCGGTATCTATTTATCTGATTGGTTTTACCGAAGCAGTAAGCGAGGTGGTGCCTGGATGAATACCTATAGAAGTCAGAGCAACATGGATGGAAATCGTATCATCCCAATAGTTACAAACGTGGGTAATTTTACTAAGCCAACAGGCGATACGCCTTCACTTCTTTCTCAGGATGAAGCTTCTACACTATTCCATGAATTTGGTCATGCACTGCACGGACTGCTCTCCGAATGCACCTATCCATCTATTTCCGGAACAGCTACCCCACGAGATTTTGTAGAGTTCCCTTCCCAGGTGATGGAAAACTGGGTGTTTGAACCCGACATGCTTGCTCTTTATGCATTCCATTATGAAACGGGTGAAGTAATGCCTGAAGAACTAGTAGCAAAAATCAAGAAAGCCGGAACATTCAATCAAGGTTTTGGAACAGTTGAATACATGGCAGCCTCATATTTAGACATGGCTTACCATACCATTACAGAACCTATCACTATCAATGCAGATGAATTCGAAAAAGCGGCGATGGACAAAATAGGAATGATTGATGCAATTGTACCAAGGTATCGAACTGGTTATTTCCAACATGCATTCTCTAGTCCTGAAGGATACTCTGCCGGATATTACAGTTATCTAAATTCAGAGGTAATGGATGCCGATGCTTTTGGTGCATTCAAGGAAAATGGACTTTTCGATAAGGAAACTGCCAATGCTTACAGAGAGCACATCCTATCCAAAGGTGGCACACGTGATGCGATGGAAATGTATGTGAATTTCAGAGGCAGAGAACCTGAATTTGATGCGATTTTAGATAGAAGAGGGTTTAGGTAATTCTAAAATAGCCATAGATTATTCATCAAATATGACAATTGATCCCATAATTGCTGTAAAAGATGTCCAAGCAAGTTCCAAATGGTATCAAGATGTGTTTGATTGTATGAGCAAACATGGAGGTGATCAATTTGATGTTTTAGTTGATGAAAACGAGAATGTGATAATTTGTCTGCATAAGTGGGGTGAACATGGGCACCCCACTTTGCAGAATCCCAGTGCCGAAGCAGGGAATGGTCTCATCCTTTACTTCAGAACAAAAAATATGGAGTTGATTCGTAGCAACATTGAACGAATCAATTATCCAGTTGAATCTGATATTCAGATAAATCCTAATTCCCACAAAAGAGAGTTCTCTTTGAGAGACCCAGATGGATATTATATAACAATAACAGAGCATCACAACTTTTGAGGAATAGATTTCTCCTACGTCGAAATGACACTAAAGGTATATTTATCGATCCTGTCATCTCGAATGAAAGGAGAGATATTTACCCATTAGAAGAGAGTAACTAGATGAAGTTTTCTTTTAGATCAAAGCAGACACTATTTCTATTATCATTTTCGATAGCAATAATTATATTCCTCCTCTACCCACTCTCCGAGCCCAACTACTCCTACTCTACTGTATTAAATGATAAAAATGGAAACCTGCTTGGTGCCACCATTGCACAAGATGGTCAATGGCGTTTTCCAGAATCTGACTCAATTTCAGAAAAGATTGTCATCTGTATCCAGTACTTCGAAGACCGCCACTTCTACAACCATCCTGGAGTAAATCCACTAGCTATTGGAAGAGCTACCGTTCAAAATGTCCGAGCCGGAGAAGTCGTGAGTGGTGCAAGTACGCTCACTATGCAGATTGCCAGGATGATGCAAAATAAGGATCGAACACTTTGGAATAAACTCATTGAAATGGGCATGGCACTCAAGCTTGAAATCCGGTATTCAAAAAAAGAGTTGATGAAAAAATACCTCTCCATGGCTCCTTTCGGAGGAAATGTAGTTGGGATCGAAGCAGCTAGTTGGCGTTATTTCAATCGTCCTGCTCATCTACTAAGCTGGGGAGAAGCGGCAGCATTGGCAGTACTACCCAATAATCCCGGAGCTATTTTCCCAGGGAGATCTAACGATCAATATCTCAAAAAAAGAAACCGATTACTCAAAATACTATTGGAACATGAAGTCATAGATCAAACCACTTTTGAGCTAAGTGTACTTGAAGAACTTCCCGGCAAACCATACCCCATTCCTCAGAAAGCTCCTCATCTTCTAACGACCCTTCAGGAGACCCAAAGCGAACAGATTATCCATTCAACGATTGACCCTTTTTGGCAAAAAAGAATTGTCGAAATCATAGAACGGCATCATAGACAGCAACAAGCTAATGGAGTCGAAAATATTTGTGCTATGGTGGTAGATCTAAGCACTTCTAAAGTGCTGGCCTATGTGGGAAATACAAACGACCAAAAAACAGAAGGCCACCAGGTAGACATCATACAAAAACCAAGAAGTCCCGGGAGCAGCTTAAAACCTTTACTCTACGCTCTCGCATTGGACAAGGGCGAAATACTTCCAACCACACTCCTCCCGGATATCCCGACTTTTTTTGGAGGATTCAGTCCAAAAAACTTTTCCGGTGGATATGAAGGAGCAATACCCGCCGATCAAGCACTGGCAAAATCCCTAAACATTCCATTCACCTACCTCCTTCAGGATCATTCTTACGAACAATTCCATCACGACTTGAAAAAAATGAAGTTCAGTACCCTCAACAAACCACCAGGTCATTATGGATTATCAATCATATTGGGTGGAGCAGAAATAAAATTGTGGGATCTGGTTAATGCTTATAATCAACTCTATCAATCACTTCAAAGCAGCAAGGAAACTGATATTTCATTTCTCAAAGACGATACAGAAAGAAACAATTCAACTCTCGATCCTACTGCTATTTGGTACACATTTCAAGCCATGACAGAGTTGTCCAGACCTTATGGTGAGGATCAATGGGAGTCATTTTCCTCTTCACAACTTATCTCATGGAAAACAGGAACCAGCTTTGGGTTCAGAGATGCCTGGGCGGTTGGATTAAACGGGAATATACTGGCAGCTGTGTGGGTAGGTAATGCCGATGGTGAAGGAAGAGCAGGATTAACAGGAATCAATGCCGCAGCTCCGGTCTTCCTTGAAATCATGAGATTATCAGAACATGATAGAGAATGGCTGGAAAAACTAAAGCCACAGATGCAATCAAAAAATGTTTGTACCCAATCCGGGATGTTGGCAAGTGCACTCTGCCCAGCGGAGTTAAGAGAAGTTCCTGCAAATGCTGAGAACAGTGGAGTTTGTCCTTATCATCTAGAATTTTGGATGGATCAAACCGGACAATTTCAAATCAATAGTTCATGCTATACACTTGCAAACGCTGTGAAGAAAACCCACTTCATCTTGCCTGCAACCATCGGCTATTACTATTCCAAAACGCATCCAGAATACTTCGGTATTCCTCGGCTATATGCTGACTGTATTGGTGCAGTCGCTAATCCCATTCAGATAATCTATCCCAATCATAACAGCAGAATGTTTATTCCTACAACACTTGACGGAGAGAAAGGACGAATGGTATTAGAGGCATCTCATCAAGATCAGCAAGCAACCCTATTTTGGAGCATTGGAGATCAATTTTATGGAAAGACTACCTCTAATCATCAGCTTGAGGTTTTCCTTCCAAAAGGCACACATGTTCTCCGTCTGACAGATAACCAGGGAAATGAAAGGATACAGACATTTGAGGTCATAAGTGACCCACAATAACTACCGCTCAAATAAAATTAAATCCGGTTCACTCCTTTCATAGTTAAGTTGCTATTCGAAAACTAAACCCAAAAGAATATGCAGAAGCTAATTACCCTGGTATTAGCGCTTGCTTTCATCGGATTCTCCGCTGATATACAAGCTCAAAAAAAGAAAAACAAAAAAGGTGATGACAAGGAACAAGCAGCTCCAAAAAAGAAAAAAAATGGACTGAAAGGATATAGAGAAGTCATCACAGACGAAGCAATTAGTGATGAGGGATTGATTACCTCACACCAGGTAGGTGATGATTTTTATTTTGAAATACCGTCAAATCTTCTTGAAAAAGAAATCTTAATCGTTTCTCGAATCGCAGGGCATGTAAAAGGCCTAAACTTCGGTGGAGCTGGTATGAAGTCTCGGCCTCAGCAGGTGATAAGATTTCAGAAAATGGGTGGAAAGATTCTTATGCGATCAGTCTCCTATAACAACATTGCAAATGAGGATGAGCCTATCTACACCTCTGTTAAAAACAACAACTTTGAGCCGATCATAGAGTCATTTTCCCTGGAGACGATGAAGGAAGATTCCTCTGCCTACGTGATCAAAGTGACTGATTTCTTCGCGAGCGACATCCCAATGATAGGGGGATTAAGAGATGCGGAACGAAAGCGTTTCAAAATCAAAGGAATTGATAAGTCCCGATCACTCATTACATCGGTAAAATCATTTCCAGAAAATGTAGAAGTGAGACACATTCTCACTTATAAAGGCGATGAACTACCTGCTAATGGACTAACGGAAACACTTTCTATTGAGATGAATCAATCCATGATCCTGCTCCCTGAAAATCCAATGGTTCCCAGATATCATGATGAGCGTGTTGGCTTCTTCTCTTTGAGACAGGTTGATTATAGTTCGGATGAACAGAAGGCTGCTACACGGCGATTGATCACTCGATGGAGACTGGAGCCTAAGGACTGGGATGCTTACAATAGTGGAGAATTGGTAGAGCCGGTTAAGCCAATTGTGTATTACATTGATCCTGCTACACCTGAAAAGTGGAGAAAATACATCAAGCAAGGAGTTGATGATTGGCAAGTCGCGTTTGAGGCTGCTGGCTTCAAAAATGCCATTATGGGAAAATATGCTCCAACCAAAGAAGAAGATCCTGAATGGAGTCCAGAGGATGTCCGATACTCAGTAATTCGGTACATCGCTACAGATATCCAAAACGCCCAAGGGCCTCACGTACATGACCCAAGAACGGGTGAGATTCTGGAAAGCGATATTCTCTGGTATCACAACGTGATGAACCTTCTGAGAAACTGGTACTTTATTCAAACTGCGGCAGTAAATCCTGAAGCACAAAAAACGAAATTTGATGATGAGCTGATGGGTGAGTTAATTCGATTCGTATCAGCTCATGAAGTGGGACATACGTTGGGTTACCCACATAATATGGGTTCTTCTCCTGCATACACAGTAGATCAGCTAAGAGATAAAGCTTTTACAGACACACACGGTGTGGCTCCTTCCATTATGGATTACGCCAGATTTAACTATGTGGCACAGCCAGAAGATGGAATTACCAACTTTTTTCCGAGAATTGGAGAGTATGACCTTTGGGTGACACAGTACGGATACAAGCCAATAGCCAATGTCAATTCACCAGATGACGAAGAGGATACACTCAATGCATGGATCAAAGAGAAGAGTGATGATTTGCTGTATCGTTATGGTCGTCAAAGAAGAATTCCAGTAGATCCAACAGCACAGACGGAAGACATTGGACATGACTCAATGATCGCAAGTGAATTGGGTATTAAAAACCTGAAGCGAATTCTAGACAAGCTAATGGAATGGTCTACAGAAGACGGTGAAAACTACGACGATCTGAGAGAATTGTATCTCAATGTAGTAGGTCAATTTAACAGATATACTGGTCATGTAGTATCCAACGTGGGTGGTGTTTATGAATATTACAAAACAGCAGATCAAGATGGAGCTATCTATACGCATGTGGACGAAGTAAAACAAAAGCGGGCAGTAGCTTTCCTAAATGAACAACTATTTGCTACACCAAACTGGCTGGTAGATGCAGAAATCTTAGGAAGAATTCAGCAAGATGGCTTGGTAGATCGAATGAGAGCTATCCAGGTACGAATTCTCAATCGCCTCACCATGGAGGAAATGCTAATGAGAATGGTTGAAAATGAAGCCCTAAATGGAGACAATGCATATACGCTCACAGAGCTATTTAGTGATATGAGAAGAGGTATATGGGGAGAGCTTTACAATGGCAGAAGAATTGATACCTATCGCAGAAACTTGCAAAAAGAGCATGTAGACCGATTAGGTGAGCTTCTCAATTTGGAGGAAGAAAAGTATGCCAACTCAGATATTCCTTCAATAGCCAGGGCTACTTTGACAAGGTTAGAGCGAGATTTGAGGAGTGGATTATCGAGACAGAGCGATGCTACTTCCAGATTCCACTTACAGGACACTCAGAAGCGGATTGACTCCATTTTGAATCCAAAGTAATTAAATTAAATGCGTCATTGCGAATGAAGTGAAGCAATCTCATTGTTGAGATCTCTTCGTTTCACTCTCGATGACGTTTCCCAAATACATCCTTATGAAAAAGTTATTACTTACTACACTTTTATCGATTACTACAGTTCTGGTTTTTGCACAAGACCAAACAACCTTCATTTTAGTTCGTCATGCGGAAAAAGCTGATGATGGAACCCGCAATCCTCCATTGAACGAAGATGGGAAAATCAGATCAGCAAACCTGGCTGATATGCTGTCTGGCCAGGAAATCGCAGCGCTCTATTCCACACCTTTTAAAAGAACTCAAGAGACATTACAGCCTATTGCTGAAATGAAAAACCTGGAAGTGATGAGTTATGACCCTTACTCTAAAGGCGAATGGCTTTCTACACTCGTTGAAAAACATGCAGGAGGCACGGTCGTTGTTTCGGGCCACTCTAATACGATTCCTATGCTGGCAAATGCCTTACTGGGATTCGAGACTTTCCAACAATTTGATGAAAGCGATTACACAAATCTGATCATCATCGTGGCTGAGAAGGTAGGAAAAGGGAAGCTGATTAGGTTGAAGTTTTAAGTATAACCACAGAGATCACGGAGTTTTCATAGAGAGCGCCAAGAATTTCTCGAAATCTTCGTTTTCTCATTGATTCTCAGATACCTCTGCAGCTAAGCGACTAAATCAATATAGCTCGTATTTACAGAAGTCACATTCCAATTTCCCATTGTACAGTTTCATTCGTTTCGTGTCTTTCAAACCGATTTGCTTTAATGCTTGCTTATTGGAACTGATTAACCAGGCATCATAACCTGTGAAATTCTGCTTAAATGCATCGCTCATACTTTTGTAGAAATCAAGAATATCATCCCCAATGCGTTCACCATAGGGTGGATTCGTAATGATCATTCCTGAATCATTGATTGGTTTGAAATCTCTGAAATCTCCATTTTTGATTCGGACTTCTCTTCGCAATCCAATTTTTCCAAGTGCCTTTCTGGCTAGCTGAGTAGCTTTTTCATCAATATCTATACCCGTCAAATCCATACTAGGCTTACGAATTTTTAATAGTTCTTCATTCTGAACATTGTTGAATAAAATAGGACTATACTCTGGCCAGGTGCGGAATCCAAATTCTTTTCTCTTAAGATTCGGCCCCATATTCATTGCAATCATGGCAGCCTCGGTAAGAATAGTCCCACTACCGCACATTGGATCAACGAGTGGAGATTTTTTATCCCAACCAGAAAGTATCACCATCCCTGCTGCTAATACTTCATTCATTGGAGCTCTATGTCCCTCTTCTCTGTACCCTCGTTGATTTAAAGCAGCACCAGAACTATCCATGGAAACGGTAAAAAAGTCATTTGCACAATGAATATTGAAAAGGACATCCGGTTTATCTGTATCGATAGAAGGTCTTCTTCGATACTTGTTTCGGTACTGATCCACCATGGCATCTTTTGCCTTGTAGCCCACATATTTCGAGTGGGTAAATATTTCGGAGAACACCACCGGATCAATGGCAAATGTTTGATCTACATCCAGGAAATTAGACCAATCAAACTCCATCATTTTATCATAAAGCTGCTTCTCATTCTTAGCATGAAAGGTATGAATAGGGACCAAAATCTTCATGGCCGTTCGAAGTGAAAGATTTGCCCGATACAAGAAAGCCGGATTTCCTTCGCATTTCACACCTCTGGTTATTTTCTCAATTTTCTCTCCACCTAAAGCTTCTACTTCCTCTGCGAGAATATCTTCAAATCCAAATAATGTCTTGATGGTCAATTTCATGCCGCAAAGATGGAAATAAAATTCTCATAAAATTTTAGTTCAGTCAGTATTACAGTAATTTTTAGGCATGCTATGGAGGGTTATCATGAGCATAATTCTACTTCAGAACGGATTCATCTACTCCCAAGATCTTGAATCTGGCGTTGTAGATTTACAAAATTTCGATTTTGAAATCGAAGAATCTTTTTCACTCAATGGAGAATGGAGATTCTTTCCTTCTCAATTTATTGACCCTAACAAACCCCTAAAAACAGATTTCATCCTTCTAAGTGTACCTAAACGTTGGGAACAGAGCGGACTGGATCCTATGGGATATGGATCTTACAGTCTTACTATATACAAAAACAGTAACACACATTTGGGATTGAGGGTGCCAGATCTTTTCAGCGCATATCAGCTCTATGTCAATGGTGAACTACTGGCAAGCATGGGTAAGCCGGGCATAGATAATGAGTCTGAGAGTCCTGGGAGGAGCTTTAATCTTGCCTCACTCTCCCATATTGATTCAGATACGCTAAATGTGGTCATTCATATCTCAAATTTTGTTCACAGCAAGGGTGGACTTGGATCAACCATCATCATTGGCTCTCTTGATCATCTCACTCACAAAAAATTCATCAATGATGTCTATGATGTATTTATGGCAGGTTGCCTTATTATGGGAGCCTTTTTCTTCCTGGGCCTTTACTTATATGGGAGACAGGAAAAAATGGTGCTGTATTTCTCCCTTTTCTGCCTTGTTTATGCATACCGGATCATAGGATGGGGAAATTATGTACTTCACGACCTGATAGATATCCCATACCGATTTGGGATGACAATTGAATACAGTACTTTTTACTTAACAGCATGCTTTTTTTGTCTTTATTTAAAGAACCTTTTCCCACACGAAACTCCGAAAAGAGTTGCTAATTTCTTCATAGTTCTTTCCATAATCTGGGCATTAATGACATTACTCCCTGTTTGGATATTCACCCAACTCAACGACCCGTTTCTAATCCTTCTCATTCTCGGAATGCTCTTTGCCGGATTCGTTTATTCCAGAGCGATTGTAAGAAAGAGAAAAGGTGCTGTTTATTCTGTTTACAGTACAATTGGAATATTGGTCGTGTTTTGTATGAAGACTATGGCCTATTTGAATATCCTTGAAGAGATTCTTTGGGTGTCAATGATTGGACAGTTGATCTTTTTCTTATTCCAGGCCTTGATTCTTTCTCAGCATTTTACTGAATCCTGGAGATA
Source organism: Ekhidna sp. (assembly GCA_965267215.1). Lineage (GTDB taxonomy): Bacteria > Bacteroidota > Bacteroidia > Cytophagales > Cyclobacteriaceae > Ekhidna. The sequence continues at coordinate 4,305,494 of OZ253940.1, read as the reverse complement.
TGCCAAAAAAGAAGCAGAGGAAGCTGCAAAAGCCAAAACCGATTTCCTGTCAATCATGAGTCATGAAATAAGAACACCACTTAATTCCATTATTGGTACCACCTATCACTTAATTGACGAGAAACCGAGAAAAGATCAATTGAGCGAACTAAATAATCTTAAAAATTCCTCTGAGTACTTATTGACGCTCATCAACAATGTACTCGATTACAGCAAAATCGATGCAGGCAAACTGGAACTCGAGTTGGTAAAGGTTTCCTTGAAAGAATTTTGCTCTAACATTTTCAATGTATTCAAGCCAATCGCTGATGCAAAGCAGATAGATCTGAAGTTTGAGTACGAAGACAATTTGCCGCCAATTGTAGAACTTGATAAAACGCGTGTCAATCAGATTATCACTAACCTTCTGGGAAATGCTATCAAATTCACAGATGAGGGGAGTGTTCATTTTGAGGTTTCGAAGGGAATCACTGAAGACTCAAAAGTGGAAGTAATCTTCAAAATAGAGGATACTGGAATTGGGATCAGCAATGACCTGAGAGATCGTATATTCAAGTCTTTTGAGCAGGCGAGTACTTCGACTACAAGAAAATACGGAGGCACAGGACTCGGACTTTCTATCACTAAGCAGCTTGTAGAACAAATGGGTTCTACTATCTATCTGGAAAGTGAGCCAGGGCATGGTTCATTATTCTATTTCTCACTCAATCTTGAAGCAAAGAAAGAACTTGAGGTGAATGTTCAATCGAAGGATTTGGATTTAAGTGGATACAATGTGCTCTTGGTCGAAGATAATCAAATGAACATTTTGATAGCGCAAAGATTACTTGAGAAATGGGGACTCGAAGTTGATCTCGCCAATAATGGCGAAGAGGCTGTAAATGCAACTGCAAATAACAACTATGATTTAATTCTAATGGACCTCCAAATGCCTGTTATGGACGGATATCAAGCAACCAAAGAAATTAGAAAGCAAGGGTTCAAAGCTCCAATCCTGGCGCTTACAGCTTCAGCTATGTTTGAGAAAGCGACTAAAATGGAAGATGCGGGACTAGATGGTCTAATCACCAAGCCTTTCAATCCACACGACTTATTTGACGCCATAAGTGCCACGTTAACAAGCAATAAAACATGAAGATAGCCCATTAGATGATCCAGATATTTTAAGAATGTGGTATATTGATGCAGTTAATCACTGCATATGGATTTTAGTCTTTCAGAATGGTGGGACTCAATGAATATCATTGAGCAGATTTACTGGGGAATTGCCATTCCTTCAACACTTATTTTTATCATACAAATGTTACTTACCTTCATCGGGGCGGACATGGAGACAGATGGAGGGGCAGATTTTGATGTTGAAATGGATGATGGAGCTGGATTCCAGTTTTTTACCCTCAAAAACTTCGTCGCATTCTTTACTATCTTTTCCTGGACAGGAATTGCCTGTTTGGACTCAGGGTACGAATTTGGTTTAACGCTATTGGTATCCATTGTCGCAGGAATCGCTATGATGGCTTTAATGGCAGGCATTTTTTACTACTTCAGCAGATTAACAGATAGTGGCACAATGTCAATCAAGAATGCCATCGGGAAAATAGGCGAGGTTTACTTACCTGTAAAAGCAAGTCGGGAAAATATTGGAAGAGTATCCATCAAAGTGCAAGGATCATTAAGAGAACTTGAAGCAATTACAGATGATAAGGAAGATCTTCCTATGGGGACAGTGATTGAGGTCACCGATGTGATCGGAGATAATGTACTATTAATTACTAAATCAAGATAAATGTCAGGATCGTTTGTAATCATTATTATAATCGTAGTAGTATTTATATTCATACTACTCCTAGGTCTTTTTCAGCGGTACAAAAGATGTCCCTCTGATCGCATACTGGTGGTTTATGGGAAGGTTGGGAAAGGCAGTGACAGCCAGGGAAGGTCAGCAAAATGTATACATGGAGGTGCAGCCTTTATTTGGCCAATCATTCAGGATTATGAATTTCTTGACCTTACCCCGATTTCCATAGAAGTCATGCTTACCAATGCGCTGAGTAGACAAAACATTCGCGTAGATGTTCCATCACGCTTTACGGTGGGAATTTCAACGGAAGAGGGGATCATGACCAATGCGGCCGAAAGACTTTTGGGTCTTGATCAACAGAGTATTCATGATTTAGCAAAGGATATCATTTTTGGACAGCTGAGATTGGTGGTGGCAACCATGGATATTGAAGAGATCAACAGCAATAGAGACAAATTCCTGGCCAATGTAGCAAATAATGTAGAAGCTGAATTAAAGAAGATTGGCCTCAAGCTAATTAACGTGAATGTAACGGATATCAAGGATGAGTCGGGTTACATCGAGGCGTTAGGTAAAGAAGCTGCCGCCAAGGCAATTAATGATGCGCGTAAAAGTGTAGCAGAAAAAGATCGGGACGGATCGATTGGTGAAGCCAACGCGGTACAAGACCAACGGGTTCAGGTGGCTTCAGCAGATGCTACAGCGGTAGAAGGAGAAAACCTGGCTAAAGTGACCATCGCACAGTCAGATGCAACCAGAAGGGAGAAAGAGGCGGAAGCTCAACGTATTGCCATAGCCGCTGAGAAAGTCCAAAGTGCAAAGGCATTGGAAGAAGCATATGCTGCTGAGCAAGAAGCAGAAAAAGCAAGAGCAGAAAGAGACAAAGCAAGTCAAACGGCGGATGTTGTAGTTCCCGCACAAATCGATAAGGAAAAAGTAGAGATTGATGCAGAAGCGCAAGCGGAAAATATCAGAAGAATTGCAAAGGGTGAAGCGGACGCCATCCTGTTTAAAAAACAAGCCGAAGCAAAAGGTATTTTTGAAGTATTGACCAAGCAAGCGGAAGGGTTTAAACAGATCGTGGAAGCTGCGGGCAAGAACTCTAAAGATGCGGTACTACTCATCATTGCGGATAAGATGGATGAGCTTGTAAGACTGCAGACTGAAGCCATTAAGAATATCAAGATCGATAAAGTCACAGTTTGGGATAGTGGAAATGGTGAAGGCGATCGAACTTCAACTGCCAATTTCATTTCTGGTCTTTACAAATCAGTACCTCCGCTACAGGAAATGTTTGATATGGCAGGCATGCAACTTCCTGAATACCTGAAAGGAAAATCCCCGGAAGAAATAAAGGAAATGGCAAAGGAGGTGAAGGCAAAAAGGCCACCCGCAAAACCTAAATCTCCTAAAACTGAAGAATAATACGAAAGCCCTCATTAGAGGGCTTTTTAGTTGGGTCATTGCTCACTCTATTCTAGTTTGGATTTTACCCGCTTTCAAAACAGTATGAATGGAAAGCGTATTTTTTATGTTCTCTAAAGGATTTTCGTCGAGCAGAATCATGTCTGCATACTTACCAATTTCAATAGTCCCCAAACTGTCTTCGGCATGTGTCATAACTGCAGCATTACGGGTAGCCATTCTTATGATGTCCAAAGGCTCAATTCCTCCCATTTGCATTAATAGCATTTCTTCGTGTAGGCTGTATCCATAAAAGTTGAAATCATTTCCTGCATCGGTTCCCAGGACCATATTCAGCCCTTCATCCATCAGGAACTTTATGTCTTCAACTTGAGGCACGATAAAATCCTCCAATCCGTCTTTTTCCAGGCCATATTCCTCTTGAAGAAGCTTTGAATAGAATTCCGATCTAGCTTTTACATCTTCAGTTATCCTCTCCTTCTCGTTTTTATAAACACCAAGCATGGCTAATTCATCAAACCATTCTGGATGTTTGGGGTATAAAAATGATTTATCAATCATCAAGGTAGTAACCCAGGAAACATGAAGCTCTTTCAATCTTTGAATCCATCCCAAATGAGTGGAATCTTCAGAGTCAATATTTACTCCAGTATAATGAACGAGGTTCTGAGCCCCTCCTTCGACAGCCATTCGTAATTCCTCATTATCACTCACATGCGCAAACACCTCCAATCCATATTTTTTTGCCTCCTCCACAGTTTTATTTATAAAAGATTGAGGTATGCGCTCAACAAAAGGTGGGGCCGGTCCATCCTCAATGGTGAGCTTTATCCCAAGGATTGGTTGCCTGGATACTTGCTCAACAAGCCTTGAAATCTGAGCTGTATCTCTCAGGTAGAAAATCGTTTCACCTTCCAACCAATTACTGCTTGCGTAGGTCTTCGCCGGGTGACCCCCTTCCATCGTAAAATGATGACTGGTATGAAAAACCCTGGGTGCTGGAACTGAATCTTGGAAACCCATGAAACGCATATCTGCAAAAACTTCGTCCGTACAAGAACTTCCTCCCGGAACGAAAATGGAGGTGACACCATAATGCATCAATCTTCGAAGGTCTTGTTGGTAGTCCTCCCCGGGATGTACATGGCAATCAAACAATCCTGGAATTAGATACTTGCCTGTTCCGTCAATGGCATTGACTTTTTGTGTCGTCTCTTCAGAATCAATACGGACAATTCTTTTGTCTTTTACATACACAGTGACATCCGACTGTAAAGCAGTACCCGTACCGTCGATCAGATTGACATTAGTGATGATGAGATCGTATTTGTCTTCATTGGTACACCCAAATAAGACCAAAAAGAATAGGATATAAATAGCTTTCATGAGGTAATCTTTGATTTGTTCTTAAATGTTGGCCACCATACCAGAATCATTTCTATAATTACTAAAGGATAAATCCAGCACATCCACTCATACAAGGTGTAGCGCATAAGTCCATCTTCTATGAAAGGAAAAAGATTATAGCCGTATTCGTCCAGCCTGTTAAAAATTCTGATAAAGATGAAGGCAAGCCCCAAGACATAGCTTCGGATCATGAAGTTTTTGTGATTAACAATATCTCTCTTGCGAATGCAAATCCATGCTGCTACCGTCATGAACATCCATAAAATAGCCAGGACGAATAATGAGGGAATTCCTCCGGTTAAAGTATATCCATTGAAAAGCAAATAGAAAACAGTAGAAGCCCCTAGAAGAGAACCAACGATATAAACCTTACCTAGCCCACGGTGAAGAGATAAATATTTCTTTCTAAACCTTGGCCAAAATTGAAAGGGGCCCAGGAATAGTGTACAAAATGCTCCAATAAAATGTGCAACCAGCCAAGGCTTGATGGCTATTTTCCGAGGTTGAAGGTCATCAGTAAAATAAGGCTCTACACTTTCAAAGTAGAACCAGCTACTCAAAGCCAGAATCACCGACCATATCAAAATCTTAATGTACTTTGCCAATTTCAATATTTCATAAACCGTTGAAGCCATTCTACATACCATTCTTGCTGGCCAATCCAGTAGACGAAAAAAGTAGGAATATTCACAGCTATGCCTAGCAGAATAGCAGGATGTTTAATCCTTTTAAAGCGCCAACCTATTATTAGCAAAGTAATAATTATAAGCACCGAGCAAATAGCCAAAGCAAGCCAGGCGTAAGGGCCAAAAAAAGTAAACATCAAGAATTCAAGTCCTCTTCCTAATCCCGGCATCATAATGTAGAAGACAGTGGAAATGAGCCATAAAGCATGATCATCGGTACTTTTCCTATGTATAATCGCCATGATGACCGCTACAGCAAAAGCTCCCATCATGATCAATTCCACTAAAACGATCCCATAAAAAAAATCTGAACCGAATGGCTCACCAAAACCTCCAATGTCTCCAAAGTAAACATCCTGCCAAAGAAAAGATACAGCACTAAACACGGTAGCTCCAGCTATAAAAAAACTAATCATTCCCCACGTTCGATGCGCCTGAATATTTCCATGGGTTGCCAGGTATGGCTGAATGATCAGCAAAATGTACCAAAACATGGCACTGAAAGCATGAATGTGAGTAGACCAATCTTCCTCTGACCAGGTCATCCAATAGCTGTCTATAAAGCCACTCTGCATCAATGCAAAAGGGATGATCATCCACAAATGAAGGTTCTTATACCTGTCCATTTTGAGCTTATTGAATGATAACAGTAGAAGTAGCGACCAACTTTGAGCCAGATAAGACATTTACGAGATAGGTTCCCCTGACCATTCCAGTCGCCTCGATCAGCACTTCATTTTCCAACGATTTGATAGATCTGTAAAAAACCTGCTTACCGGACAAATCACTAAGTCGAACAGAGTAAGAGTCACCGCCTCCATTCGGTAGTCTCACAGTGAAGTATCCAGCAGCGGGATTTGGGTAGATCAGCAGTTGATCTACAGTTCCACTCACATTTAATGGATTTGAAGGATCATTTACTGTCAGGCTAACTGTACTACTGGTAACAGCTCCACAACCATTCAGTACGTTGCATTGATAGGCTCCTGCGTCAGACGGACCAACTAAGCTAAGGGATAGTGTGCTTGATGTAGCACCGGAAATATCTTCTCCATCCTTTTGCCATTGGTAGGAAAGGTCATCCCCTGAAGCAGTAACAGAAAAGTTAACATTTTGTCCTTCATCTACTGTTTGGTTAGTAGGTTGGCTTACAATATCAGGACCTGCAGAAACATTCAATTGTGCTACTTGAGAAATAACATCAACAGCATTATCTCCCGAAATGACACATTGATATTGATTGGCATCCATGGAAATGGTCACGGAAGAGAGCTGTAACGTAGCGGTGGTAGCTCCCGAGATACCAGTTGAATTGGTAAGATCAACAAATCCATCTCCTTTATCCTCTTGCCACTGGTACTGTAGATTATTAGCCCCGGATGTCGCAACATTAAAAGTTATAGGGTCAGAATCACATGCAGTTTGATCTACAGGATGAGTAGCAATCGAAATCACTGAATTAAAGGGGTCAAACTCAAGCCATGGGTCAAAATCCACGCCATCCGAAACCTCTTCTCCTAATCCAGCAGGATTTGCTGTAGCATTAAGTGGCCCTGAGTTATCTCCCCACCAGTTATCAATTGCGTTCACAATACCAGATCCTTCATTCAAAATAGCAAAAGGATTTCCATCGAAACTTGAATTACTAATGGTAGGAGAGCCATCATAAACGCGAATACCATAGTCATTGGAATTCCTGAAGAGAGCATTACTTACGTCTGGAGACACGCCATTATGAACGCTGATACCCACCTCACAATCATCGAAAAGTGAGTGATCGATAGTCGCATTTGTTGTATAAAGCTGCAAACCTGCCTGATTGAAAGCACCCATTCCCTCGAATATCACATAGTCAAAGCTTGACCCAGTGCTAGAAGCTTCCAGGTGTATTTCGGAACCAATAAATACGATGCTGTCTGTGGTCGTGCCTTCAGCGATTAGTGTGCCGTTTACAATGATATCATGTGTGTAATTAGTAGATTCAATCGTCACGCCAGGCTCAACAGTCAGGGTTACTCCCGCATCGATGGTATTTCCACCTACTTTCACATATGACCAGTCTTCTGGCAATTGTGATTTATGCCAGGTGGTATTTTGAGTGATGCTTTTGTTATCAATGTAGATTTCGGAAAAACCATTGGTATCAAAGATGGTATCGTTAACAAGGTGCGGGTGTGTCAGTATTTCTCTGCTATTATTGGAAAGAGTATTGTTTTCCAGAACAGGTGCTTCAGCATCATGACCAATAATGATTCCGTAACTGGTTTGATTTTGTGCAATGTTGCTGATCTCATTGTTTCGAATCGTTGGCTTGCCACCTTCAATAATGATTCCTCCCACCGATCCGGATTGTCCATCGATGACATTGTTTTCCACCACCGGAGAACCGCCATAAATACGTAACCCATAATCATTGGAATCGAAGAATCGATTGTTGGAAATGATCGGGGCAACATCGTTATGTACACTGATACCTACTTCACATGTCTTGAAATTTCCATTTTGGATTGAAACATCATCCGTGTACAGTTGTAAAGCTGCTTGATTGAAAGCTCCCATTCCCTCAAAAATCACATAGTCAAAGCTTGACCCTATGCTGGAAGCTTCCAGATGTATTTCAGAACCAATGAATGTGATACTATCTGTGTCCGTGCCTTCAGCAATTAGGGTGCCATTTACAATGATATCATGTGTGTAATTGATGGACTCAATCGTCAAGCCAGGCTCAATAGTTAGAGTTGCTCCCGCATCGATGGTATTACCACCCAATTTCACGTATACCCAATCTTCTGGTAATTGCGGTTTATGCCAGGTGGTATTTTGCGTGATGTTAACAGGATCTACGTGGATTTGGGACAATCCATTATTGTCATAATTCGCATCATTGAGCAAAAGAGGATGTGTCCGTACATCTCTGGTATTGTTGCTAAAGGTGTTGTTATCAATAATTGGAACATCTGTGGTATTTACCCAAATACCACCATTGTTACCAATATTGGAGAACGTACTCGTTGAAATATTTGGGCTCCCATTTTGAATCCAAATGCCTCCAGAAGAGCTGTGTACATCCTTATCTCCATCAATAACTACGTCACTAATCGAAGGTGAACCGTTATCTATTCTGATTCCGTAATCATTTGAAGAGATAATGGTACAATTTTGAATAGATGGGCTGGCACCTGCTGCCACAGTAATACCCACCTCACAATCCACGAATTTTGAATGACTAATGTTTGTGCTGCTCGAAACATGCAATGCGGCAATATTGAATACCCCCATATTGTCGAATCTAGCATGATCAATGATGCTCCCGGTACTGGTTGAGGTGATAAAAATGGTGGCTAAACTATTTTGAAAATAAATACTATCCGCAGGAGTACCATCTGCGATCAATGTTCCTTCAATAGTAAGATCGAAATTATTATTGGTAAAAGAGACCGTTACTCCTGGCTCTAGAGTTAAAGTAACTCCTGCCTCAACAGTCACATTTCCAGTCACCTCATAAGGACTATTTACTAAGTCCCATGTAGTGTTGGAAGTAATAGACCCATTTACTGGTGTCTGAGCTATACTATTGAATGAAATAGTGGAAATCTGAAATAAAATGATTCCGAAAAAGATCTTTTTCATATGCACGCGAGTTGATTTTCAATGGTACACCTCCTCGCCGGAGCGATCGGTCTGACAAGCGGTGTGCCCGACCAGGGAATTCGCCAAACAACACTCATCCTATATTGGTATGCTGCTGTTCATGCTCATTTCATGAGGTCGTTTTCGATATCAAAGGTTGTGGATAAGTCAATATTTAGATATCAAAATTGTATCAACAATCAGCGCTATTGTAACATCTGGTTATGTGATAGAGGTTGGATTACGTGTTAATCTCTTCTTGTTCTCACTCACTTTTTTATTGATTAAAAAGTATCGGAACGACGAATAGTCAAAGGAATTAAGGTTCAATTCAATTGAGCTAACAACCAAAATCACTTGAGGATAAATGGTTGAATCCAAATAAAAAACCCTCCCCGATTTCTCGAGAAGGGCATAATCTATATCCAGGGTAGATTCAGCTAAGAACTTGTAGCTTAAAGCATCCTACTTATTTCTTATCCTCTTCTACCTCTTCGAATTCTACATCTGACACGTCATCAGCAGAACCATTGTCAGAAGCACCTGTATTAGGATCTGCTCCTGCCGCTCCGGCATCTGTACCACCAGCTTCTTGCTGAGCAGCGTACATTTCCTGAGAAGCATTCGTCCATGCAGTGTTCAGCTCTTCCATAGCTGCATCGATAGCTGCCAATTCCTGCTTACCATGTGCCTCTTTCAGTTTCGTCAATGCACCTTCGATGGCAGTTTTGTTGCCTTCAGAAAGCTTATCACCAAACTCCTTCAACTGCTTCTCTGTTTGGAAGATCAGCGAGTCAGCCTGGTTAATTTTCTCGACCTTCTCTTTCGCTTCTTTGTCCGACTCGGCATTTGCCTGAGCTTCCTGCTTCATCTTTTCGATTTCCTCATCTGTCAATCCAGAAGATGCCTCGATTCTGATTTTCTGCTCTTTACCAGTGCCTTTGTCTTTCGCACTTACGTTAAGGATACCGTTTGCGTCAATATCGAATGTCACCTCAATCTGAGGAACTCCTCTTGGTGCTGGGGGAATTCCATCCAAGTGAAACTTACCGATAGATTTGTTTCCAGCAGCCATAGGACGTTCACCCTGAAGTACATGGATCTCCACAGACGGCTGATTATCAGCAGCGGTCGAGAAGGTCTCAGACTTCTTCGTTGGGATCGTCGTGTTGGACTCGATCAACTTTGTGAACACACCACCCATGGTTTCGATACCAAGAGAAAGTGGAGTCACATCAAGAAGGAGTACATCTTTCACTTCACCAGTCAATACACCACCCTGGATTGCAGCACCAATCGCTACTACCTCATCCGGGTTCACACCTTTCGATGGCTTCTTGCCGAAGAACTTCTCCACTTCTTGCTGGATGATTGGAATTCGAGTAGAACCACCAACTAGAATTACTTCATCAATTTCTGAAGTAGAAAGACCAGCATCTTTAAGAGCTGCCTCTACAGGCTTCATTGATCTTTTGATCAAGTCGTCAGCTAACTGCTCGAATTTTGCTCTTGTCAGTTTTCTTACCAAGTGCTTAGGCACACCGTCTACCGGCATGATGTATGGCAAGTTGATTTCAGTTTCAGAAGAGCTTGAAAGCTCAATTTTCGCTTTCTCAGCAGCTTCCTTCAATCTTTGAAGAGCCATCGGATCTTTTCTCAGATCAATGTTCTCGTCACTTAAAAACTCCTCAGCCAACCAGTTGATGATCACTGCATCAAAGTCATCACCACCAAGGTGTACATCACCATTGGTAGATTTTACTTCAAATACACCCTCACCAAGCTCCAGGATCGAAATATCGAATGTACCGCCACCAAGGTCATACACCGCAATCTTCATGTCCTGATCTTTCTTATCAAGACCGTAAGCCAAAGCTGCTGCCGTCGGCTCGTTTATAATTCTCTTAACATCAAGACCTGCAATCTGCCCAGCCTCCTTTGTTGCCTGACGCTCTGCATCGTTGAAGTAAGCAGGTACAGTCACTACCGCTTCTTTCACTTCCTGTCCTAAGAAATCCTCTGCTGTAGACTTCATTTTTTGAAGGATCATTGCAGAAATTTCCTGTGGCGTATATGCTCTGTCACCAATTTTCACTCGCACAGTGTCATTACTTCCAGCCTCTAACCCGTAAGACACATTTTTCATTTCTTCTTTTACTTCAGAGTACTTCTTACCCATGAATCTTTTCACAGAGCTCACGGTATTCTGAGGATTCGTGATTGCCTGTCTTTTCGCACCATCACCCACTTTTCTCTCACCCTTGCCATCTTCCAGGAAAGCAACGATAGAAGGGGTCGTTCTTCTTCCTTCGCTATTTTGGATCACCACCGGCTCGTTACCCTCCATCACAGAGACGCAAGAGTTGGTAGTCCCCAAATCGATACCTATAATTTTTCCCATTTCTTATGTATTTCTGTTTCGTTTATTCAAGTTCACTTTCATTTTATCAATGGATGTGCCAAAGGAAAAATTGTGACACATTGGCAGGGCCACACAGAGGCCTTTTATTATTTCTTGACAAAGTTGGTGAGTCACTGACAACTAACCTCTCTTTTCAAGGGGGTGCGTCATGTCTTAAGCAGGAGGAGGGTGTTAGGAGAGAACTGGCAGTTTTTCACATCAACTGATATTCGGGCTATGCGCTCTACGAGGTGCCGCTTCTATCCCGTCTAGGTGGATGGGTATTCGTTTCGATCTCAAACTCCCCTCCTTGGAGGGGTTGGGAGTGGGTTCAATGGAGTGTTAAATAAAACGAGATGTTTGATACCGCAGGCAGGTGAAATGAAGCGATCTCATATAAGATTGCCGTGCTCCTAACATCGCTCGCAATGACGGAAATAACTTCACTCCTCATCCTTATCATCATATCGCTGTTTAATCACCCTAACAATAAGCAGCAGAATAAACACCACAACCATTGAAATGATAAGCGTATTTCTAACCTCTTGGTGGGTAAAACCACTTTCTCCGGAATCTATGATCTGATAGATCACAAAACCAATTACAAGGTAGATGACATAACGAAAGGACTTTCTCATACTGTGAAAGTAAGAAACACCGACCAATCAGTCCATGCTTCTTTCTAATTTCTAATTCGCCTGCCTAGCATAGCTCACCGCTCGATTGAGTTGGTAAAAGGTGATCTCTATTTGAGTAATTTTTATTGTAGCAGATTTCTCCCCGTAAGGAAGTCCATCCAGATAGTAGCGGTTATTACCAATCGGGTAAGCGACCATCAGCACCTCTTTATCCACTTCGTAACTTCCATTTTCAAAAATGCCCTGAATATACCCTTCCTCATCAAAGTAAGTGATCAAATCGAGTATTCCATCAGGACCTTTCATTCGTATCAACCCATGACCTTCTTCTACATAATAGGGAATTATCTCATCAATTCCTCCAGTCTGCTTTTTCATCATCTTCATGCCTATGGACATCATGCCGGAGTAGCAAACGAATTTCATTTCCCCATCACAGTGTTTCGCCAAACTCCAATACTTTTTCTTTTTCAGGTATTGTGCTATTTCAATCATTTTCTTCTCCTGTTCGTTTTTCCCAGCCAAAGGAGAATTGTAAATAACTCTGCTGGGAATATTTCCATTCATAGTAATCATTAGAGTCGAATCCATAACATCTACTATCACCCCATTTCGAAAGGGTGAGACTTCTTTCACCGTCAATTTCTTGATTTCAGGTAATACCTCTATTTCTTCTCCATTTATGTGCTTCCAGCATTTATCCGATAACTCACTCAAATAAGCAGTACTTTTTCCGAACATGTGGATTTGTTCGAAGCTCCTATTGGTCAAAATGATCACCTTTTCGTTAGTTTCCCTATCAAAACTTAGCTGACTGATAAATCCGGCATTTCCTCCATCATGACTCACTCTACTTCCAGAATGAACCCACCCGTAACCGTATCCTTGATTCGTGAATGGCTTAAGAAATTTCTCCCTCAGCTCTTCATTCAGGAAGTTGTCTGAAGTAATGACATCTATCCATTTTGACAGATCACTAACCGTGGAATAAACACCTCCTCCTCCCGCAAACCAAGAGGAGTGGTATGTTGGTGCTTCCCTCTCCAAATCATTTCGATAGCCATAGTATGGCTGTGCAGCATTTTTTCCAGGCTCAAAAGAAGTATTATCCAAGCCATATTTCTTAAACATTCCAGTCATGTATTCTTCGAAAGTTCGTCCTGTGACATTTTCAATAATGACAGCCAATAGAATATACCCGGAGTTACTGTAACTGAATTCTTCTCCCGGCTTAAAGAGCAGTTTCCCATAGCTAAACTTGCTTATTAAATCTTGTTTGCTGATTGCTCGCTCCTCCGGAAAGAAAATCTCTAAGCCTTGCTCAGTTTGAAATAAACTTGGAATACCGGAAGTATGTGTGAGCAACTGATGAACGGTTACTCTCTCCCATTTTTCATTAGCGTACTTTCCTAAAAGTGGGTTTATGTTATCATGAAGTTTAAAATTTCCGCTTTGCACTAAGTGAAGAATTGCTGCTGCAGTGAATTGCTTAGTATTTGACCCTATATCGAAGGCCGAATTCATGTCGATAGCTTTATCAGAATTTCTCGCACCATAACAAAATTCGAGTACGGTGCTATCCTTCGTTTCTACTAATACCACTCCACTGAAGTGACCATAAAGCGATTCTCGTTGAAACAGTTTTTTTAGTTGAGCCTTTGAAGCAAAAGCCGTAAGGAGTAATAAAAATAATAACGTCTTTTTCATGTGTTTTTGATTTTGATTTCACAATGTTCGGAGGTAGGATGCAGTAGAAAAACAATCAGTAACACAGCTGGGACGAACGACCATATTTTGTATATGATCGACTATTATTGCCTTGATGAAGCTTCTTAAGCCTTTTTCGATACTTACCAAAACGGAGAGACCGATCCATGCCATCATTTGGGGGATAGGATTAGTGCTGATTAATATTCCGAGCTGGGAAGTAACGATGGGTCTCTTCCATAGCAACGATTACTCCTTAATTGTTCCAAGTATCTATGGATTGGTATTGAATGCATATCTCGTATATGCTTGTGCTTATGGATTAAGCAAACGAAGCTTTTCAGACATTGGAATAAGTCTCAAAAAAACTGCACTCGTTTTTGTCAAAGTCACGCTATTAGAGTCTGCTTTAGATGCTACTTACTATGCCCTTCACTATTGGACAATAGATAAAGAGACAGTAGGTGAGCTAATCTGGGGACAGATACTTATGAATTTCATTTTCTTCTATCTACCAGCTATTATGTATGGGCTGGTGAAGGCGTGGCAGAAAAAAGAAAATGAAGTCGAGGACGAACCTAAAATGATGATTAAGGATGGAAACCAAATAGTCCATCTTAATCCCAATGATTTAACCCATATTGAAAGTGATGGTAACTACTGTACCTATCATGTCGGGGGCAAAAAGCATCTCATTAGGCAGACGCTTACTCAAGCTGAATCAGAATTACCTGAGTTTTTTGTTAGATGCCACAAGTCTTTCATTATCAATACCAAGCTTATTGAATCACACACTTATAATGATATCATTGTCGGTGGATTTATAATCCCGATCGGAAGAAAGTACCGAAAAGATCTAAAACATTACTTTAGATAATTGATACTAACAGTAGCAAGGTCTGAGTCTGGAAACTTATACCTTTTCTCCTCATCAATCTTAAGTCCTGTTTCTGCCACCACCTTATCGAAACTATTCAATTCGAGAATATACTGATCAGAGAATCCATGAGTAGCTTCATAAGCTGTACTTGGGGTCTTGCCCAGATTCTCTGCTGTAAGTCTTGGATCCAATCCATGTAGTTCAATCATAATCAATCCAAATCGTTGAACGTACGGTTTCCATTTATTTAGATGTGCTTTAAGGTTAGCCTCCACCTCATTATTTGTAAGTAGTCTACCTGCTGAAGCGAAAGCCCCAGTTGATATACTTGTCTGATCTAACGATTCTTTTTCCTTACTCCATGGTCTGTTGTGATCCAAGAATGTGCGCACATTCAATAAATCTGAGAGGTCAATCTCATAATTTTCTCTTAAATCCTCAGCTAGCTTCTTTGGATTACCAATATCTCCCCAGATAACTTTGGCCCACACATCTGCTTGAATGAGATTAGCACGTGTAACCTTCAAAGCTGCTTCATTAAAATCGGCACCAACCAAAAACAGTGGATGCTCTTCTAACATTTGTCCTCTTTTGGTTCTTCGGTAAATGACCTCAAACAGATGAATCAAAAAAGCTCCATTGCCACAACCCATATCTAAGATTCCCTTAGGTTGCTCATCTATTGGCCGATCAAACAATTCAATAACGATATCATCTACTCTTTCGAAATAGGAAGTGTGTGCCCCTCCACTTCCCCAAACATTCATTTCCCTATCCACCCCTTTTTCCACTTCTCCTGGATCTATCTTCAATAGGGAAGGATCTCCGAAAATCAAATCATCTAAATGCCGGAAAGTAGGAATGTACGATACAGTCACCCCATATGCTGCTGATCTCTTTGCAAAGAATAGCCCTTTTTCTGTGAACTTGTAAGTACTGTTTTTCTTTGAAAACCAATCCAGATAGGTAAAAAAATCCAGAATCTGTTCAAAGCTCTCCGGATCCTGATGATACTCCGATGGACTGAAAGATGTCTCCATAAAATACTTATGAAACATCCCACCCATGCCTAGCTGAACAGTACTAGGACCTACTAATACTCCTTCTATATGCTTAAGTATTTGATCCTGAATTTCTCTTTCTCTATTATCATCAGAAAGCTTAAAATATCCCTTTGTATATTTTTTAGCGATACGATTCCAAAAGTCAAATGGCTCTTTTTCAAATTTTCTTGGATGATAATTTCCCGAAAATTTCATCAGCTCAACCACATCCTGATAGTGCTTAACATGCTCAAAAGCTATTGAGCTCTTATCGTTGATCTGGATAGAAACAATACCAGAATTATTATCTACCTCGTACTCAAGCCAGCCTTGTGCGGCAAGCAACCTTAGTGCTACATTTAGATATCCTGTATTTGCTTTAAAATGATCAGAAATTTTTTCTAGAGTAGTTTCTTTTACTTCTAAAAGGTGATCTAACAACTCTTTTTTGTGAAACTCATAAGCTGTTGGAGCTATGGCTATTCCATCCAAGTGTCGAAATAGCTCATTTCGATATTGACTGCTTCTTGATTTTTGTTGATCCATTCCTGGTGAATTTATTTCAATTATGCGTGAATACGAACAATCGCGTGGAAGGGTACTGTCAATTCCCTAATTTTGCGCCCTTAAGTTTTGACTATGACACTGGAGCAGGAAATTGGAAGAAGAAGAACCTTTGGCATCATCGCTCACCCCGATGCGGGTAAGACAACCTTGACGGAGAAATTACTTCTTTTCGGAGGAGCGATACAAACTGCTGGAGCGGTAAAATCCAATAAGATCGATATGGGCACTCGTTCAGACTGGATGGATATTGAAAAACAAAGAGGTATCTCGGTAGCAACATCCGTAATGGGTTTTGAATACAAAGAACTGAAGATCAACATCTTGGACACTCCAGGTCACAAAGACTTTGCTGAAGATACCTATCGTACACTTACTGCTGTTGACAGTGTAATCATGGTGATCGACTGTGTAAAAGGTGTGGAGGAACAGACAGAGAAATTGATGGAGGTGTGCCGTATGCGAAATACTCCCGTAATCTGTTTCATCAATAAACTTGACCGTGAAGGTCAGGATGCATTTACATTACTTGATGAGATTGAAGAAAAGCTAGACATCAAAGTGCGTCCGATGAGCTGGCCAATTGGTATGGGTAAGTCCCTCAGAGGTGTCTACAACATCTATGAGAACAACCTAAATCTCTACGAGCCAAACAAGCAGAAACGAGTAGATGACGTTGTAGAGATAAAAGGCGTGGATGATCCTGCATTAGATCGACACCTTCCTGAATCACTGGTAAAAGAGCTGAGAGAAGAGATAGAGTTAGTGAATGGGGTCTACGATGAATTTGATGTACAAACTTATCTCAGCGGAGAAGTTGCTCCTGTATTCTTCGGAAGTGCTGTCAATAATTTCGGGATACGAGAACTACTCGATTGCTTTACAGAAATAGCTCCTCCTCCAAAACCAAGGGAAACGGAAGAAAGGGAAATTGTTCCTTCGGAAAAGAAATTTTCTGGGTTCATTTTCAAGATCCATGCTAATATGGATCCTAAGCACAGAAACCGAATTGCTTTCGTTCGTGTATGCTCTGGGAAATTTGAGCGCGGGAGCAACTACTATCATGTTAGAGATGATAAAAAAATTCGTTTCTCCAATGCTACAGCCTTTATGGCCCAGCAAAAAGAAACCGTAGAAGAGGCATTTCCTGGTGATATTGTTGGGCTTTATGACACTGGAAACCTCAAGATTGGTGACACCCTCAGTGAAGGAGAAAAAGGTCTTTATAAAGGTATTCCTTCATTCTCACCGGAGATGTTCCGAGAGGTAATCAATTTGGATGCGATGAAATCCAAACAGTTAGAGAAAGGGCTGAATCAGCTGATGGATGAAGGACTAGCTCAGCTTTTTACCTATGAACTTGGCTCAAGAAAAGTCGTTGGGACTGTGGGAGCACTACAATTTGAAGTATTGCAACATCGATTATTGAATGAATATGGAGCGAATGCGCGCTTTGAAACAGTGAACATTTATAAAGCATGCTGGATTAGTTCCACAGAGCAGTCTAAGTTGGATGCATTCATCAAGGATAAGCAGAGACATATTGCCAGAGACAAAGAAGGAAAACTGGTATTCATGGCAGAATCAAAAGCATGGTTACAAATGGTTCAGGATAACTTTCCAGAAGTTGAATTCCACTTTATCAGTGAATTTTAACACAATCGCTATTAATGCGTAGAATGAAAGATGAGGAAGAAGAGCATCTTTTGGTTTTTTATTTCTGTTCTTGTTTTCTTCATTCTCATACTCATCGCCATATGTATTCTATTTATTGTAAATGATTTTTCGTTTTCAGAATACTTAGATCGGCTACCTTCTATTCTAAAGCAATTAATCCGAGAACCGCTTTTCTGGATTTTCTTATCTATCCCCTACTTCATCATTAGGTTGATCCGATTTTGGATTTTAGGTTTCAGATCTGGTGGATTCACCAGATTTTCTAAGCGTTTCGGTTATTCATTTGCTCTTCCTGTCATCTTGATCATTTTGCTAATTCGCTGGTCCGTTTGGCATCAGAATAGTGAAGAGTTTGATTATGACTGGGATAAATCTGTATATAACCAAGCTGACTCAAGTCAACTGTTTCACCTGTCCGATCAGAGGATTAGAGGAATGCATGTTTTTGGAAAGATCGATTCTACCAAGCTGCAAAAGCTAGTTCCTGGAAATATTGAGCACATAGTCTTAGTACCATACGCATATCAGGAAGACTACAATACTCCAGATTTGAGTTATGGAAGTGCCTCTGGCACTAGAAGAGACTCTATATACAATACATACATTAATGTCTCGGAGAGGAAAGGTCTGAAAGTTATCTTTAAACCACACATTTGGATCACCAACCCAAGTGATGGAAAATGGCGTGCAGATATCGAGATGGAAAATGAGGAAGCATGGAAAGAATGGGAAACAAGATATGAAAGCTTCATACTTCATTTTGCAGCTTTGAGTGAGCGTTACAAACTCCCCTATTTCTGCATAGGAAATGAATATCATATCTCCACCAGGGACAGGCCTGAATTCTGGACATCACTTATTCAAAAAATTAGAAAAGTTTACACAGGTAAGTTGACCTATGGAGCAAACTGGGACAGAGAGTACCTGGATATATCATTTTGGAATGAGCTGGACTATATCGGCATTCAAGCCTATTTTCCTCTTGCTGATAAAAATTATCCCTCCTACAGTGAAGTAAATGTTGGATGGGATAAGCATTTGCAAGAAATAGATTCAATAAGTGAAATCTATGGTAAAAAAGTCATTTTTACTGAGCTGGGTTACAAAAGCACACCTGATGCCGCACAATATCCATGGGGCTGGGAAAGCTTTGCCGAAAACATATTCCAGCAGATATCTACCAGAACTCAATCATATTGCTATCAGGCCTTTTTTGAAAAAGTATGGCCTAAGGAATGGATGGCAGGAGTGATGGTTTGGCAATGGCAGACCAGTGGGAGAGATAACGATAAAAATCACAACTTCACCCCAGAAGGGAAACCGGCTTTTAATGAAATAGCAAAAGGTTTTTATTCCGATCCAATCCAGTTAAATTAAATGGATGGATTCTCATTTGAAGCAATTATTTGATCATCTAATCTGGGCAGATCTCAAACTATTTGATGCCCTTCCTGCAGAGCAATCTATGATTCACAAAGAGTTTGCACATATAGTAGCCGCCGAGGAGGTCTGGTTGTCACGCATTCAGAAACGTGATGCTAAATGTGCTGTCTGGCCTGAATTCGAGGGCACTGAATCAATCATGTATAGCGCCCATTCTGTGTATAATGAGATGATAGAATCTTTGGATGAAAATGACTTATCTATGGAAATAGAATATGTGAATAGTGCTGGTATTTCTTTCTCAGGCAAACTCGCAGATATCTTAACCCATGTTGCCCTCCACGGTCAGTATCATCGGGGTAAAGTCAATCAAATGCTGAAAGATCAGGGACATACACCAGTGCCTGTCGATTTCATCGCTTTTGTGAGGGGAGTGCCAGCCGCCACTAAGAATTCTTTATGACCTCCCGGGCTTTTTCCTTACTACTTTATCATTCCCTTGAGTCTGCTCATTTTTAATTTCCATCTCATCAACAGATTCTGAAGTGTTGCAAGAAGATAAGACAGTCGATAATAGAAGAGCAGTAAAAACTATACTTAGTAACTTTTTCATAGAAAAATGGATTTATGATCAAGATAATAATTTTATTGATTTTATCTTATCCTAAGATTATTCTGTAAACCTTGTCTATATGAAGAAGATTTTGCTAATTGCTCTAATCGAGACTGCTCTAATAGCTGGCTCCTTTGCGCAGAATCGTGCACTCGACAGTCTTAATTTTTTACTCAAGCAAGATCTTTCTGACTCTCTTAGAGGTTACGTCCTGGACGAATTATCTTATAACTGGTTCTACGATAACTTAGATAGCTCACTTTTCTATGCAAAAAAATCTGTTGAGGTTTTCAAAAAAATCAATAGTGATATCGGACTTACAAGAGCTTACACTGATCTTGCTGTTGCGTATCATTATAAAAATGAGTGGGACAGTGCTGAAGTAAATTACATTAGAGCTGGTGATGCCCACAGAACCATTGAAAATCCACTTGGTGAAGCAGGAAGTCTAAATAATTTAGGTGTTCTGTTTATGGATAAAGGAGACTTAAAAACTGCCGCAGATAATTATTTAGCCTCTCTGAGAATCAAAGAAAAATGGAATGACTCAACTGGAATGGTTTCCGGAAATACCAATCTAGGCGTCATATTTAGAAAGCAAGGAAACTATGAAAAAGCTCTGGAGTATTATTCGAAGGCATTGTCATTAGCACTCAAACTTGAGTTAAAAAACAAACTTCCTACTCTTTATATTAATATAGGATCGATGTACAATTACATGGAAAGGTATGAAGATGGATTAAGGTTTAACAAACTAGGCCTTGAAATATCCAAGCAGATCAACTCAAGCCGATATATTGGAAACAGTTATGTAAATATCAGCGATTCATTTCTTGGTCTGGAAAAGCCCGATAGTAGTCTCTCTTACATCAATTCTGCTGTTCAAATTTTTAGGAATAATTCAGATACTGTGAATTTAGCCAGAGCTTTAAATTCAGCTGCAACTCTTCAAATAAAAAAAGAGAATTACAATGCTGCTCTTAATCATTCAAGAGAAGTCCAAAAATTAAACTTGAATCATAATCTGGATCTGAGTGTGAAAAATGCTTTTAATCTTGCCATCGAATTGAGTGCGCTAAATCAAAATAAATTAGCTTATGAAAAACTTCTTGAAGCCTATTCTCTTAAAGATTCATTACTAAACGAATCTCTCAATGAAACCATTTCTCAACTATCGGCTAAATATGAATCAGAGCAGAAGGAAAGAAAAATTTTGGAGTTAGAAAGGGATAAAATCGAAGCTGATTTAAATCTTTCAAAATCAGAAAATACTAGAAATGTCATTCTTTTGGTTGCCGCACTTATATTGGGTGTCTCCCTCCTACTATACCGACTATATAGAGTCAAAGTCAAATCTGAGGCCGCCATCTCAAAATCACTCGCTGAAAAGGAAACACTGCTAAAAGAGATCCATCACCGAGTGAAAAACAACTTACAAGTGGTGAGTAGTCTTCTAAGCATGCAATCCAGGTTTATCAAAGATGAGCAAGCGTTGGGCGCAGTTAATGAAGGTCAAACTCGAGTAGAATCAATGGCACTCATTCATCAGAAACTCTACCAAGAAAACAATCTATCCGGTGTAAATGTGAAAGAATACATCGAAGACCTGGCTGAAGTCCTTCGACAATCATACACCAAAGATGTTGACGTAGATTTTGAGTATCAGATAGATGACTTAACCATTGACGTTGACACGATCATCCCGATAGGACTGATACTTAATGAGCTTATTTGTAATTCGCTGAAGCATGCATTCCCAAATCAGGAAGAAGGTAAAATAAACGTTAGACTTCAAGAGCACGATGGAGAACTTCAATTGGAAGTAAGCGATAATGGAGTAGGTTCCAACAGAGAAGTAAAAGAAAAGTCGTTTGGCACTGTGCTCATAGAGTCTTTGGCCATGAAACTGAAAGCTTCAGTAGAAGTCAATGGAGTGGATGGTACTTCTTCCCTTTTGCGAATCAAAAAATATAAGTTGGTGTAATGAGCAAGAGCGTTTTAATTGTGGAAGACGAGCCCTTGATTGCCAAAGATCTGAGTTTCATTTTGGAGGATTTAGGGCTAAGCGAAGTAGAAATAGCGATGAGCTATGAAGATGCAATTGAAGCGTTTTCCGCTAAAAAATTTGACCTGATACTTCTTGATATAAATATCTCCAGCGATAAAGATGGAGTAGACCTGGCACACCACATCAATCAAGAAATCAACACCCCTTTCATTTTTATCACTTCCTATTTCAATGCCTCCACGGTAGCTCGTGCAAAAGTCACTCAACCATTGGCCTATCTCCTTAAGCCTTTTAATCAACATGATATTAGAATAAATGTGGAGATGGCACTCTACAAGTCCGAATTAGAGACGGAAAATACGACGGTATACCTAAAAGGTCAGTCAGGTTCAGTGCAGATTGATTTAAGAGAGATTTTATACCTGGAGGCTCAAGACAATTACACACAGATAACCACCCTTACCGGTCAGCACTTAATAAGTCAAACTTTAAAAGCAATTCTTGAAAAGCTTCCAGAATCTGATTTTGTAAGAACCCATAAGTCCTTTGCTGTGAGGCTAGATGCCATTTCAATGATAAAAGGAAATCAGGTATACTTAGATGACAATGAGGTGCCAATTGGGAGATCTTACAAAACCACCTTCCAAGAACGAATCTCCATCCTCTAACCGTCGTTCACTCAAAATTTTGGTCGTTCACCCATGATATTATTTATCCATCATTTCATTGGATAATTTCAGGATATAGTCTCAAAAAAGTTCTTTCTGAAATGACCACTAAAATCGCCTTATTCTTTATTGGAGGATTATTGCTCTGTTCACCTGATGCAAAAGCTCAATCCGTTGGGATTGGGACAGAAACTCCTAATTCAAATGCTATTCTTGAGCTGGTTGCTCCTGACAACAATCAAGGATTGCTGATCCCAAGGATGACCACTGCCGAACGTACCGCTTCAACTTTTGTTGACAACTTATCTGCTTCAGATAATGGGTTGATGGTTTATGATGAAGATGAAAACAATTTCTTCTTTTGGATCAACGACCAATGGATTGAATTAGCCACGGGCAACCTAAGCGGTCTTCCGGATCAAGCAGAGCAAAATGGCAAATTCCTTTCATCTGATGGATCTTCGGCATTATGGACGAATATTGATTTTAGTGAATTGGAGAATATTCCTGCAGGTCTCGCTGATGGTGACAATATAGATGATGCTGATGCTAATCCGACAAACGAGATTCAGGATATCAGTACATCAGGAGCTGCTGGAAATATTACACTCTCTGATGGTTCAACACTCAACCTCAATGTAGATGATGCAGATGCAGATGCTTCCAATGAGTTTCAAGATTTAACACTATCCGGGAATACACTGTCGCTAACCAATAGTAGCTCCACTGTGGATTTATCTCCCTTCTCTGGCACGAACACAGATAATCAAACACTCGGCTTATCTGGTTCAGATCTATCCATTTCCGGAGGAAATACAATCGATATTTCTTCTATCAATACAAATCTTTCTGAAGCAGAAGTAGATGCTTTCACCAATAATAATGGATATCTAACAGAAGAAGTAGATGGAAGCCTAACAAATGAAATCCAAGACATAAGTACCAGCGGTGCAGCAGGCAATATTTCACTTTCTGATGGGTCTACTTTGAACCTTAACGTAAATGATGGGGATGCTGACGATACCAATGAGTTTCAGACAATAAGTAAATCCGGGAATACGGTCACACTTTCAGATGGCGGAGGGGCATTCAGTGTAGCTGACAATGACAATAACGCCTCCAATGAAATTCAAGATCTTACTCTGTCAGGAAGTACCTTATCACTTACGAGCAGTTCTGTTAACATCGATCTGTCGCCTTTTTCAGGTACAAATACAGATAATCAGACCCTAAGTCTTTCGGGTAGTAATTTATCGATTACCGGAGGAAATACAATTGATATATCATCTATAGATAGCAATCTATCAGAAGCTGAAGTAGATGCATTTGTAGCAGACAATGGCTATCTGACAGCATTGGATGTTAGTGGATATGACACAGATGCATCCGATGACTTTGATGGAGCCTTCAGTAGCCTCAGTGGAGTGCCAGTCGGACTCAGTGATGGGGATGATGTAGGAATTACTTCCGAATCTGACCCAACTGTTCCAGCAAATATTAAAGATGGTATCGATTGGAGTGAGCTATCAAGTATTCCAACCGACATTGCGGATGGAGACGATGGAATTACTTCAGAATCTGATCCAACTGTTCCTGCATCTATCAAAGACGGTATTGTCTGGACTGAAGTGGGAAGCATACCAGCAGACATTGCAGATGGAGATGATGTTGGAATTACCTCTGAATCGGATCCCACCGTTCCTGCATCCATTAAAGACGGGATTGACTGGAGTGAGCTTTCTGGCATACCTAGTGAGATATCTGATGGAGACGATGTGAATGACGCTGACGCAAGTACATCTAATGAGTTAAATACAGGCATGAGTTTGGTTGGAACCACTATCCGAGTCACGGATGCTGGTGGTACTGAAGGTGTCAACATCGGGGGAACATTTGCTACAGACGCAGAGCTAGCTGCCAGCGATGCTGCAGACGGAGATAAAAGCGATGTTAACGAAATTCAAGATATCAGTACCACAGGTGCTGCGGGGAATATCTCTTTGTCCAACGGATCTACCTTGAATCTAAATGTGAATGATGGCGATGCTAGCTCCTCCAATGAATACAATACAAGTATGAGTTTGTCAGGTACCTCTATTAGGGTTACCGATGGAGGTGGAACAAGAAGTGTCAATATCGGAGGAACATTCGCTACAGATGCAGAGCTAAATAGCAGAACCTTTGATGCTTCAGCATTTAAAGCTACGACAAAAGCCACCTCTATTCCGACTGGCTTCAGCACATTAACTTTCGATACGGAAGTTTATGATATTGATGGCTCCTATGACCCTTCTGGGGTATACACAGTTCCAGAGGATGGTTTTTACAATTTCGGTGGACTATTGATTTTTCAAAATATCCCTACTGGATTAGTGCAAATTCTAATTCTCGATGGTGATTTGAATGTACTCTACTCAAAAGCCTTTGCTCCTAATTCTATACAGAGTTCAATAGGGTTTTCTACGGATTTAAGGCTTAATGCGGGCGATAAAATCTCGGTAGGAATCTCAAATACCGGGGAGTCTAACGCGATTCAGATTGTGGCTTCTCCAGATCAGTCTAATTTCTTTTTCTGTGGTAAGCGATTCAACTAGTCAGGGGGAAATGAAAAAGATCATACTTATATCATCCCTACTGATTATATGGAATGTCACTTTTTCACAGGCATTGCTAACAAATGCCAATGGCCTTCTCTCAATTGACGAAGGTGTCTCATTTACGATATCAGGAAACTTGTCTAACTCAGGAACGATCTTCAACGAA
This sequence comes from Ekhidna sp., assembly GCA_965267215.1. Classification (GTDB taxonomy): domain Bacteria; phylum Bacteroidota; class Bacteroidia; order Cytophagales; family Cyclobacteriaceae; genus Ekhidna. Next base: position 4,280,200 of record OZ253940.1, on the reverse strand, counting down.
GGTGCCATGAGACTATACGGAGACTGGACCAATGGTGGTGACTACAATTCAGTCTCCGGCACCTTATCCATTTTGAGAATGAGTACCATTGACAATGGCTCATCGCAATTCAGCAACCTGGTAATTGATACTCCAGAAGGTGTTCTCGCGACCAGCGATTTATCAATTACCCAATCCTTAACCCTATCAAATGGACAATTAATTCTTGCGGATAATGTGTCTATCGGAATAAAAGAAAGGGCTATCATAAATGGTGGAGATCAATCATCCTACATCAATGGAACGCTCTATTTATCTCCAAGCGAAATCATGAATTTTCCTATCGGAACAGACACTGAATATCTGCCTGTAACGCTGGAAAATGTAAATGCGGACACATTAGTAGGAGTAAGAGTTTATGGGGAAGAACTGACCGTAGCACTATCCAAAGAAATAGCCGCTACTTCTCCAAATAGATACTGGCGATTAATCGGAGACGATACTTTTATCTCCGAACGAATCCAACTACCCTTAGCTAATGAAACGTTCATTGAAGACGAAGATCTGGTAGTCATAGGCTTTGCTACCGATTCCACTTCTAATCTTGAAGCCTTAGGTAATGGAGAATTTGTCGGAAGCCTAATCTCCGGAAGTATCGCTACGGTTGGAAACATAATGGCAGGCTATTATGCAATAGCCAGTGAGGCGATTACCGGTCCTCCAATAACAGTAATCAATGTTGTAACCACACTTCAAGACGGGAAACATGATTTCCTAAGAATTGAAAACATAGATTTCTATGAAAACAACCTGGTGGAAATCTATGATCGGGCAGGTGTCAAAGTATTTGAAATGAATGGCTATGACAATGCAGACAAGGTATTCAGAGGAGTGGCAAATGTGGCAGCTAGAGGCGAATTAGCTACTGGTAGTTACTACTACACCATACAACTCACAGGAAGCAAGCGAGAATCAGGATTCATTTATATCAAAAGCAAATAGCCATGAAAAAATATTTTTATATCATCAGCTTTTGCATAGTCGGACTGGTCAAAGCTCAGCAAGATCCTCTTTACAGTCAATATCAATTTAATCAACTCATGATCAATCCTGCCTATGCAGGAGTTTATGATCGCTTTGCTGTTGGAGTTATCAGTCGATTTCAATGGGCGGGCATTGAAGGAGCTCCACAAACCAATACAATTACCGCTAGCTCCTCTTTTTCAGAAGGTAAAATAGGGCTTGGGGGTCTTGTCCTCAATGATCGCTTTGGCGTAAACAATAATTACGAAATTCAGATTGCTGGCTCCTATAACATCCAGTTCGATAGATTCACGAAACTAGCTATGGGGCTACAGGGAGGATGGATTCAATACACTTATGACTTTTCCGACATCAATTTTGATTTCATGGATGACCCGGAAATCATGCAAGGACATGAAAATTTTTCTAAACCAAATTTCGGTGTAGGCTTCATGGTCATCAACACCAATTATTTTATTGGAGCATCTATTCCACGCATTTTGAATGTGTCTATAACAGATGGATCCACTCAGTCTCAGCGATATAAAAGGCACTATTATTTAAGTGGTGGTGCTGTTGTTGAAATCAATCAAATTCCTGTCAAAAGTGTTGCTTTGTTAAGATCTTTCGAAGGTGAAACACTATCAGCTGACTTGTCCATCAGCGCCTTTCTGGATGATGTGATGTGGGCTGGAATTACCGTCAGAGATCTAAAGCATTTTGGAGTCTTAGGAATTATCGAAGCAAGTAAGAGTCTTCGAATAGGTTATTCTTTCGAACTGCCAACCAATAATCTTGTGTACGGGAATTATGGAACACATGAGGTATCCATTACCTATAGCATAAGATACGGATTTGGCAGACAAGAGCCAATATTCTTCTAACGATTCGTTTAGTCCTCGGCTTGTTCTACTTTTGCGGTCTCATGAGCAAGCCTTCAGTCAAATATGAAGATAATCATCTACTGATTGTAGAGAAACCATCGGGGTGGTTGGTGCAGCGCGATGAAACGGGTGATGATAGTCTAACTGAATGGGCTACTGAATATATCCGAAAGAAGTACAAAAAACCCGGAAACGTATTTTGTCAACCCTGCCATCGTCTTGATCGCCCGGTTAGCGGACTAGTAGTTTTCGCCAGAACTTCAAAGGGCCTGGAGAGAATGAATAAACTATTCCGTGATCAGGAAATCAATAAAGTATATCTAGCAGTAGTTGAGGGCACTCCGAAGGAGCCGGAGCAAGAGCTAATCCACTGGCTGGACAAAGACGGGGAAAAGAACAAGGCACACGTACGTAAGCCGGGAAAGGGAAATGCGAAAAAAGCAGTTTTAAGCTATTCGCTGCTCGCTTCATTGGGAAAGGTGTCACTGTTAGAAGTGCGACCAAAAACTGGTCGTCCACATCAAATTCGAATTCAGATGCGCGAAAACGGAACAAGTATTCGTGGAGATGTGAAATACGGATTCAATAAACTTAACGCTGACAAAAGCATCCATCTTCATGCGTTTAAACTGGAGTTTGATCATCCAGTAAAAAAGGAACCGATAAAAGTAATTTCTAAACCAAACTGGCCCGATTTCGAGGCTTTCATCAATGAGTTGGATTGAAAAATTAAAAAGTAAGTGGGGGCTTGAAAGCAACTGGCAGTTTGTTATTATCATGCTAGTATTCGCCTGTACAGGAACAACAGTCGTTCTGATCAAAAAACCATTAATCAGTTTACTATTCGAAGATGGGGTGAAGCCACTTTGGTTTCAGATCGCTTATTGGGTAATGATCTTGCCAATCTACAATGTGATTTTACTTTTTTATGGTTTTCTGTTCAGGCAGTTTGACTTCTTCTGGAAGTATGAGCAAAAGATGTTAAGACGTTTTGGTATCAAGCCCACAAGGTGGGAGCAAGAAAGGGAAAACTAGGATTTTCAATCAAAAAATTGAGCTATTCTTACAATTAATACCCCTTTGAAAGAATATGGTATAAATGCTGACAAAGGATCAAGCAATACAGAAGCTTAATAAATTGGGATCGGCTGGCATGCCGTTCTCTTTTTATTGTGATTTTTTTGGAGAACAATGGTACATAACGTCAGACAATTCGAATGGAGGTTTTCAGTTAAGTATCTCAGATCATATTGACAAAACTCGGTCGACACCCAACAGTCGACAGTTAGTTTTTCAAAAAAATCCGATTCCATTGGAAGTTTTCAAAAAAGCATTCGATGGTGTAATCCACGAAATCAATATTGGCAATTCCTTCCTGACCAATCTCACGTTTGAAACCCAAATAAAAACAAATCTCAGCCTGGAAGATATTTTTAAGTACTCTCAGGCAAAGTATAAGCTATTGGTTCCTAATCAGTTTGTCGTTTTCTCGCCGGAAACTTTTATCAAAATCGAGGGTGATTTTATCTATTCTCATCCAATGAAGGGAACCATCGATGGAGGGATAGCTAACGCCAAAGAGATTATACTCAGCGACCCTAAGGAAACCGCCGAACATGTGACAATTGTAGATCTCATTAGAAACGATTTAAGCCAGGTAGCTGAGAAAGTTGAAGTAACAAAATTCAGATACATTGATGAATTATCTACAAATGATAAGCAGCTACTTCAAGTAAGCTCTGAAATCAGAGGGAAACTGAGTAAGACCTGGAAGGATCATATCGGTATTATTTTATCGAAGCTTCTTCCTGCCGGTTCAATCTCGGGAGCACCAAAGCCCGAGACATTAAGAATTATCAGCCAGTTTGAAAATTATGAAAGAGGTTTCTATACTGGAATTTGTGGTCATTTTAATGGAAACTCTTTAGATACTGGTGTCATGATCCGCTTTATAAAAAAAACAGACGATCAACTCATTTTCTGTAGTGGTGGTGGAATAACCTCATTCAGTGAAGCTAACAAAGAATATCAGGAGATGGTGGATAAAGTGTATTTGGCTATTTAGGATTTAGTCTTTTAAGAGATAGTTAACAGATACCCACTTAAATAAAGCAAAATGATAATGCTTTCATATTGAGAATTTAGCATAAATCTAAGTATCTCTGCTAGATGGAAAGACGTACAAAGTCTTGAAAACTTCGTACGTCCAGCATGATATTAATCGATTCACCTCCCTTCTACCCATGAACCTCCAGCGGCAACAATCTTATCTGCAATGCTTTTGGCGATCACTTTTTGAGCTTCAAGATCGTTTTTCATATCCGCCCATTGCATCTTAATCATCCGCATCGTTTCTTCATGCGTCTCTGTCGGACCATAGGTAGAAGTGGAAATGCCTCTCCAAAGCGCAAACAGACGTCCGCCTATCGTAGGTTTATTTCGCTCACCAATTTGATTTTTAGCAGGATTTCCATTCAACTCAGTATCTAAGTCATCCAAATTCTTCTGCAGCTCCTTCACCTGGGTTAAGATCTCACCAGATACATTCGCATGCGCTGCGGCATAGAAAAGTTTATCAGCCATCTTACGAGTATTCGACAATTCAATACCGAGTCTATTTACATCTCGAGAGAGATCCTCAAAAGCTCTCCAGAATGCAACCACTTCGTTCATTGGACTGCCATCCAAAGTTCCATCCATTAGTGGCTCCACTTTGACATCCACAGGACCTGCAATTTGGGTAAAAACACCCTGTTCATACTTATGCAATGTGGCTGTATAGGTCCCTGGAGCAGCCAGTAAGCCATCCATGTTTTCTACATTGCCATTGAGTGTCAAAGCTTCGGTACCTCCGACCTTCAGATTCCAGGCTACCCGATGAAATCCCTTTTTCTTACCTTCAGCCATTTCACGATTTACAACATTGCCCGCTTGATCTTTAATCTCAATGTAGACGAATGGACCCATCTCTCTGGTTTCATTTTCTAATGCCTCCCATCCAGGAAAAGGAATATTACCTGATTTTCCCTTTTCATTATCCTGTCGTTTTTCTTCCAGGCTCTTTAAATCATCTTTCAGGTAGTAGGTGAACACTGCTCCAAAATCAGGATTTGGAGCTACGTAGAGTTGAGATCCTTGTGATCCTCTTTTATCATCAAAGTCCAAAACGGAACGCTGAATGTACCACCAGGCTTGACGTGGCTCAAAAAGTGATGCATTCTCATTCATCTGAGATGAATTCACATTTCTAAGAGCCGAATAATCATCGAGTATGTAAAATCCTCTACCGAAAGAAGCAGCCACTAAGTCATTTTCTCTTCGCTGAATAGCTAAATCTCTGAAGGAAATTGTAGGGATCCCTCCAGTCAATTTCGTCCAGCTTTTTCCTCCGTCTATGGTGAAATAAACACCGAACTCTGTTGCTGCAAAAAGTAAGTCCTTATTTACATGATCTTGTACGATTCGCCACACCAAATTCTTATCTCCAAGTCCATTTTGGATTTTTGTCCAACTTGCTCCTTTATCTGTACTCTTTAAAAGATATGGCTTGTAGTCTCCTTCTTTATGGTTATCCAGTGCCACATAAAGGGTGCTTTCATCAAAAAGATCTGCTTTTACATCATTTATATAAGATCGTGAAGGAACTCCCATAGAGCTAGCTTCAATCCTTCTCCAGTTTTGACCTTCATCGCTAGTCATTTGAAGCAATCCATCATCAGTTCCAATGAAAATTACCTTCTCATTTTGAGGAGAGACGGCTATGGAAGTAATGGTATTGAAGTTCGACATGGCTCCTACATCCCAAGGAGAATCCCAACTTTGGGTTCTACCCATTATCGGGAGGGTTAACCTTTCTTGATCTCTTGTGAGATCGTTGGAAAGAGCTGTCCAGCTATCCCCCCTATTAGTTGACTTCCAGAGCCGTTGAGATCCATGATAGATGGTACCAGGGTCATGTGGAGATACCAAGATCGGAGCATCCCAATTGTATCGCTCGTAATCCTCATCTGTAGCAGGTTGTGGCATAATATCGGTCACTTCACCGGTCTTTAAATCAATCCTTGAGAGCGTTCCTTGCTGACGCTGACCATACATAATGTTTGGATTTCCAGGCTCAGTTGCCGGTTGGTGTCCATCCCAATTTAGCACCACTTTCCAGTCCGCATTTCGGATGCCATGATGGTTATCTGTTCTGGAAGGACCGCCTTGTGTACTATTGTCCTGGGTGCCTCCGTACACATTGTAGAAAGGTTCAGCATCATCGACGGCCACTTTATAGAACTGAGTAATAGGCAGGTTTTCCATGTATCGCCAGCTAGCCCCTAAATCAAAACTTTCATAAACTCCGCCATCTGTGCCGACTAAAATGTAATTAGGATCGGACATCTTAAAGGCCACAGCATGATTGTCGCCATGCTTTGCTGTCTCATCCATGTTTTCAAACGTTTTTCCGCCATCTTCGGACTTCATGAGACGATTATTCATCATATACAAGCGATCAAACTTGTGAGGCGAAGCATAGATCTCCTGGTAATAGTGAGGACCTGTAGCACCTGCTACTGCATCTGACATTTTTGTCCAGCTTCCTCCTCTGTTAGCTGACCGCCAAACACCTCCTTTGGTTCTGTCCAGCTCAATGGCAGCATACAACACATCTGGATTAATTGGAGAGATTGTCAGCCCAGTCTTACCCCAGTTACCTCCGGGTAGTCCAGTTTTTAATTGAGTCCATGTCTCTCCACCATCTTCGCTGAGATACAATCGAGACTTTTCACCTCCTCCCATCCAGGCAGCAATGGTTCTGTGGTGCTCCCACGTTACTGCATAAATTCTGTCGGCATCCCGGGGATCAATAACCATATCGGTTACACCTGTATATTTTTCATCACCTAAGGTCTTCTTCCATGTTTTTCCACCATCAGTAGATTTGAAGAATCCCCTATCACCTCCAGGACTCCAAAGTGGGCCTTGAGAAGCAACATAGACGACATCTGAATCATCAGGATGTACTATTATTTTTGAAATGTGCTCAGAGTCTTTCAATCCCATGTTGGTCCACGATGCACCTCCATCAGTACTTCGATAAATGCCATCACCGAATCCGGCATGACGACCACCTACATTTTCTCCAGTCCCAACCCAGATCGTATAAGGGTTATTCGGATCGATGGTTACACAACCAATGGAATATACGGATTGGGCATCAAAGATTGGCTGGAAGGTAGTACCAGCATTGGTGGTTTTCCAAACTCCTCCCGAGCCTACGGCTACATACCATACATTTTCATTTGTTGGATCAATCGCCAGATCAGCAATTCTTCCCGACATAAACGCCGGGCCTATATTTCTGAATTTGAGGTTAGAAAAAAGTTTTGAATCCAGAGGTTTTGTACTTGTGCTAGCTGATCTTCTGCGCTGAGCATCCAGGTTAAAGACCACTCCTATCATTAATGATAAAAGCAACAGTGAGGTAAAACGCTTCATATTTAAAAGGTTTAGGTTCAGCATCTAATTTACCACGAAATGAGAAGTAACTTTAGCCATTCATCAAAAACGAATCAGGAGGCGAAAGATGATCAAGTATTTCATCAAATACATTTCATTTATACTGATACTTTCTTGCACTCAAGAAAGAAAGACTAATGAATCTGAGTTTCGAAGCTTGATGTATAATGTATCGAATGGTTGGTCTAATCAAGATAGCAATCTAGCTCTCAGTTCTTTTTCAGAGAATGCTATCTATATGCAACCTCCTAATGTTCAGTTTTATCAAGGGCATGATCAATTAAGAGTCTATTTCAATGCCTTGAATGAACAACATCAAATGGTTTTTCACAACCTCTGGTTTAACGAAAAAACTCAAACAGGAGCAGGTGAATTTACTTTTAGCTATGGTGAGGATACCGGAGATACCGGTGTGGTGGTGGTTGAATTACAAAATGGGAAAATACGTCTATGGAGGGAGTATTTCGTTAAAGGTCCCACTGATTTTGATTCATTCATTGGAACTGATAATAAAGATTGGAAATGGAATATTGACAACTACCCCTAGATATCTTTTTTTATCTCTGAATAATCCACTCAATTTCTACCTTCAGAGCTTTTATATATTTTTAACTTCTAGTTCACTAACCAACCTAACCTGAGTAAAATGGTGAAATACAAGTTTGAAAACAAACTCGACAAAGAGTTTGCAACCGTATTACGTACTCGCGTAAATGGATACTTCAATGATAATGGCTTACAAAGGGATGCAAACAAAAAAATGATCTTTAAGACTTTTGCGATCCTATCTATGTATCTCGTTCCCTATTTTTTGTTGATTCTGGGAGGAATTACCAATCTGTTCATACTAATGTTTCTATGGATTTTTATGGGCATAGGTAAGGCTTTCATTGGGACTTCAATCATGCATGATTCCCTCCATGGTTCTTATTCTAAAAAGAAGGTTTTTAATACAATAACAGGCTTATCAGCTACGATCATAGGAGTGGATAAGCTTATCTGGCAAATTCAACATAATGTACTTCATCACACATACACGAATATTGAAGATACAGATGAAGATATACTTCCTAGAATTGTCTTCAGATACTCCGTCCATCAGCCACATAAATGGTTTCATCGATTTCAGCATATCTATGCTCCAATATTTTATTGTGTGCCGCTCCTGGAATGGATTACAACTAAAGACTTCATCAAGCCATTCGACTATAAACGAATGGGTTTAATCAAACCAGGTATCGAGTTTATGAGGCAATTCACTGCAATAGTTCTAAGGAAATTATTTTATTGGATAGCATTCATTGTGCTACCCATCATACTAATTGATGTTCCAGCCTGGATCACATTGCTTATGATATTTGGATCCCATTGTATTGCCGGGAATATATTGGCTATGATCTTCCAAACAGCCCATGTAGTTCAGCCTGCTGAATTTATAAAAGGAGAAAATGATCGAATGAATCACAGTTGGGTAGCGCATCAGCTTCAAACTACCTGCAATTATGGTACTGATAATAAGCTTCTATCATGGTTTTTAGGTGGGTTGAATTTTCAAATTGAACATCATTTGTTTCCAGATATATGTCACGTTCACTATCCTAAACTTGCCAAATTAGTGAAAGAAACTACGAAGGAGTTTGGCCTTCCATATCACGAATTTGATACCTTCAAAGATGCTCTTGTAAGTCACTTCACCCACCTTAAAGAAATGGGAAGTGGGGGGGATTTGAACGTACGAATTGCTTAGTTCAACATCACGAACGCTCCCCAATAATAAGGTTCTGGAAATGATTGTCTAAGTATCTTCTGGGCGGAAAAAAAAGCATCTTCTTTTTTCTTGCCTCCCATCCATTCCTTATAGAAGTTGGTCATTAGCTGCATGGTAGCCTCATCACTTACTTTCCACAAACTCATAATAACAGACTCTGCCCCTGCTACCTGAAAGGAACGTTGAAGCCCATAAACACCTTCACCAGATTTGATTTCACCAAGCCCGGTCTCACAAGCACTTAACACAACCAAATCAGTATTCTTAAGATCCAATGTGATCACTTCATAGGCTGTCAGAATTCCATTATTGGTGGAATTGACTTCTGCTTCGCTTACTGTTTCTCCCATGGTTGATTCAGCGTCAGCAAGCATCAACCCAGATCTGAGAAGGGGATTATCCTTTGCTTGATTTATATCCACACCAAAAACCTTTTCTCCAGAGGTTTTACTTTCAGGCAGAAAAAAACCGTGTGTGGCCACATGGAGTAAGGAAGGTGAATGGATACTTTTAAAGTTTTCTTCCGTGGCTTGTTTTTGCATATGGGTTGTGGTGGCAAAGCCTTTTGTACGTGTAATTTGACTTACTGCTTCTATCTCTGCTTTGGTACCTGGAAGGGAGGTGAGCAGTCCTTTAGCACCAAAATCAGGATAACCAAAAAAGCTTGCTTTTCTAGATGCAAATCCAGTTGAAGGTGGTTTCACTAGGTCCCTTGTAGATGAATAGAGATGTATGAGCATATTATCCGAGATATACGATCCATCAGGTCGTTGAAGGGCACTGATATTCACCTGAAAATAAATACCATCTAATGAAAGATAGATGTTCTGTTTTCCTGTCAAAGCTTCGTCTACGGGCTTCCAAAATTTATCATAGGTAATACGATCCTGTGCCTTAAGCTTGATCATATTGAGGTATGCTTTTGCATATTTAGAATCCAGATCCTGCCCATTTTCGATCAAAACGAGTTTGGGGTGAACGGACTGTAAATCAGCGACCAAAAAACCGTAGTTTTTTTCTGATGTGAATGATCTTTCAAAAACAGGATATCCAATGATCTCAACAGCAGCATCTGTAGATTTTAATTTTGACTTAACATCTGCCAGTGTCACCTGAGGGAGTTTATTGGATGCTGCAAAGGCTGAAGACTGCTTGTTAAGCTCTTTTTCCAGTTGATTGGCTTTGGCCTCTTCTGCTGACAGATCAATCTTAAATTCCTTTAACTGGTCCTTGGAATATGAATAGAATAGCAAAAGATTTTCTTTGGCATCCACCCATGCCTCATAGGTCGATTTTAACTTTTCATCCGTTGAATTAAGAATCTCCTCTCTTACTTTAGTTGAGGCACTTAGTAATATCCCTTTGGTCTTTAAATGCAGGTTGTAAACTTCGGTAAGTAATGAGGGGTCCGTATCAGCTTGATCGATAGCAAAGGCATAAAATTTTAGCAAAGAGGGCCTAACCTTGGCCCAGTATTGTCCTTTTTCATACTCGCTCATCGCTCCGAAGTACTTCTCAACTAAACCCAGGTTAGCAGCTATTGTCAGATCAAACCACTCCCTTGATTGAGCGATATTTCCTTGTTTCCATGCCGCAACAGCCATATCCTCCAGAGAATTCAGATAATCAGGGTGCTGCTCATTAAAGGTTGATTTGTATGATTCATTGACCTCTTTCAGAATTCTCTCGGCTTCACCAAGACTACCAGAGGTGAGATGGTACCTTCCAAGATTATGTTTTGTTTTTATATAGGCAGGATGTGAAGTAGAATACTTTCTTTTGAATATCTCCAAAGAGTGGTCTAGAAGCTCAGGTACTTCCGAAGTTTTTCCTTGCTCCATCAATGTCGCAGATAGATAGTTTTTCACATTGGCTACATCTGTTTGGCCCTTTGCCATTCGTTTTCTTTTAAGTTCAATCACATCACGAAAAATTCGTTCTGCCTCAGTGTAGTTTCCAGCACTGTAGTGGATCAACCCTTGATTAATTTTAAAGCTTACATTATCACGCCCTCGATCCCTTAGTGAGCCATCCGCAAAGCTAGCTGCAAGTTTCATGGTATTGAGTGCTTCTTCATATTGACCTATTTCATTGTACAACAGTGCTTTGTTGTTTAGGATGATGGCATGTGATAGTGAACCTTCCCGATCATTCTTTTTGATTATTCCCTCTGATAGGTTGAAATAGTTTTCCGCCTCCGTATATCGTCCTTGTGCTTGTGAAATCGTTGCATGGTTGCAATAAAGCGAAGCAAGCGCTATCGTATTTTCTCCTATGATCTCTTTAAAATAATTTATTGTCTCCTCAATAAACTTCTCAGAGAGCTTGTACCTTCCTTCCGCATGGATCAAAATGGAGATATTGGCTACTGTTTTTCCTAAAGCATAACGGTCCGCAAGGTTCATCGTATCCATTTTCACTAAATCCTTAATGGCGAATGGTGACTCGAAAGAAGGGATATCGTACATCATTATTCCCAGCGCATCAGTCAAATTATATTGAGCTGCGCTTGGGTTTATGTATACCGATTGCTCAGCCAGCCTATTTAGATCAAACACTTGCTCATAGGGCTCCAGATTAACTGCTTCTACCTCATCATCTTCATAATTCTTAGCTAAAGTCACAAGGAAGTTCTCTTTGCTATCCCTATTTGCAAAAAAGGATGCCCTATTCCCTTGGGAAAAAATATAATTGTAGAAAGAAGTGTCTTTTACCAGCTGTTGATCACGGAAATCTTTCATTCGACCGTCGCTATTGGTCATAGAAGCAGGAGCTGGTGTATCATCGTCTTCTAATGCCTTCTGAACTTTATCTTTTAACTTCTTGAAATTTATCTGTGAATAAGTAGTTGTTGAAAAAACAAGTATGGGAAGAAGAATGATTAATCTGAGCATCGGTGTTAGGATTATTTGCAGATAAAGTTAGAATTTTACACGAAGGATTGAAAGTATGCGCTTAATCGAAAGTATTCTTTTAAAAGGTGGTATCTACCACAACCTTGATCTTCATCAAAAAAGAATGGATCATGCTTTCCGAAATTATGCTCCAAACATCGAATCGCACGATTTGACTCGTATCTTACCTAAACTTGATCTCAATGAAACCTACAAAGTAAGGTTGGTATACGACCTTGATACTGAAGATGCAGAGTATAACATTGAATTTGCAGTGTACAGTCCAAGAAAGATTGAGTCACTTGAGGTGGTTGAGTCAAGTCCATTTGATTACTCTATGAAGTTCGAGAATCGGGACAAGATCAATTCCTTGGTAAAGAGGACTAACATGGATGATATCATTATTGAAATTGATAAGGAGGTAACGGATGGTTCTTATTTCAATCTTGCATTTTGGGATGGAAGTAATTGGTACACTCCCAGTTCGTACCTTCTTAATGGTATAAGGAGGCAACTACTTTTGAGGGATAAAAAGATTAAAGAGCGCACCATCCTAACGACTGATCTTTCTTCTTTCGAAAAAGTAAGCCTTATCAATGCGATGTTGGATCTGGAAGAGTTGGAGGTACACATTGAATCTATCAAGTATTGATAGGCTCCCAAAATCGTTTGTTTATCTTGAAAAGATCTTTTCTTCGTTCTTTTGAAAAAAGGTTTTTGACCACTCCATGATAAACTTCCAGGGAATCCCCTGACAAAGCAATCACAATGATGGCTAGTGTAAAGTCCGCTTTATAATCAAACATTAACAATAGGTAGATCATCAACGTAGCTAACCCCATTACTTCAATGAGTTGAAAAATTTTAGTAATCCCGTCGTACCATTTCGGCATGGCTCCATAGATAATCTTGAAAAGGAATACATTGAAAAGACAGAAAAACACGGCTAAAGCTATACCAGCATTCCGTGACATTTGGTCAATAGGTTCATCATCCAGTATCTGTGAAATGATATTGGCGTGAATTACCCCTCCAAACATGTCATTCTTTGCTTTGCCAACGTAGTTTTCATTCATGGGAGTGAAGTAAAAATCTTCTGTTGTTTCCGTATCCCCAATGAATTTCCCTAAAAAACACATGATGACAATCTTATCCTTAAAGAGATCTTCAGTGAAATTTTCATCAAAGACATCATAAACATCCAACGCGAAATATTTCATCCCATATTGAGCAGCTGAGAAGCTTATGATATTACCCTTATAATTGACTACTTCTACATCATTCCCCCTAGCTAAAAACTTCTCCGTTTTCGCGGAATCATATGCATAAGCCAAACGTACTGGAAAAGCATATCGTGTTTCTCCTGCTACTTGTTCCGACGGTGTAAACTCACGACACATCTTCAAATCTTCCTGAATACGTGCATTTGTGATCAGGTTCACATACCCCAGCAGTGATTCTTGAACGATGTGATCTTCCGGCTTTATGGTCATTTCAAATTCACCCGCATCTTGATCGTAATTGATTAACTTCTCACCAATCACAATATTGGGAGTTTCAGAGAGTACACGTGTTAATGCACTATCTTCAGGCCACTCTTTTTGAGCATCAAGCATCACATCCAGTCCTATAACCCTGGGATCATATTTGTTAATTATCTCAATTTGACGGGCAATGCCTTCACGAGATAATTCCCCGATATTAACAATTACAATTCGCTCATCAGCGATGGGGTCGTCTTGAAGCTGCGAGAAGACTATGTCAGTCAATTCAAAATCGGAGAACATGTCTCCAATCGGATCAAAAAGATCAAAGACTTTGAATAGAGTAACCGAGGCAAAAAGCCCCATGATCCCAAAAATGAAAAGTGAACAGAGCAGGGTGTCTAGAATGAAACGTTTCATGAGCTAAAGAAAATAAATTTTTCCTGAGCTATCTACATAATACTGCTCTGTCCACAAAATGTATATGACTAAAAGGAAAGGCCGAACTTAAGAGCTGGAAAGGCCTGCTTAAAATCATTCGTAAAAATCAACTCAGGTGTAAAGCTGATCTTTGAGTTACTTCTTTGAGTAAACAGGGATACTTTTATTGTGGTCCCTTCATAAAAATCACCCTGTTCATGCACGAGGAGGCCTAAACCAAGACCCACTTCATTTCCTTTCGCATATTTCAGATTAAAAAATCCAGTCAGAAAACCATTAACATTTGGTTCAGCAGTCGCAATCTCACCGGACTCGGTAAATATGTATTGCTGAGTGTAAAGCAATCCTGTCTGAACTTTTATATCTCCAAATCTATCAGGAAGGTTGAAACCAAGTTTAAATCCTAAATCCGGAATGAAACGATCTCGATAGAATCCTACACCTACCCCCATAGACAATTCAATGGCGTCCGTACCTATCGACTTAGAAGTAATTTTATTTATGTTGGCATTGCCATATTTAATTTCACCTTTCCCTCTGTAGATATTTCTTTTTCCATAGTTCTCATATTTCTGACTTACCTGATCCCACACTGATTCAATGTTTATCTCTTTTAAATGCTCAATTTCACCGAGTTCTGAAATAGAAAAGGAAATGGCAACTTCAGAAAGATAAATGTTGTAATCAATGCGATTACTTCGTATTGCTTTCATCCCATCTTGACCGATCATGAAAACATCCGCTCTATCCTCAAATGGCTTTACTTCAATTTTTGCCGATTCTTCTCCATCCTTCTGAATTTTTTGGTAGGAAACAATGAGACCCTCATAATAAGAAGAAGATTCAATTGCTGCCTCCATTGCCCCAAGAATGGAATTCCAAAGTTCATTGGTGAGGTGTCTCTTTTGATCTTTCATTTTCCAAAAGGAAATGGTAAGTTCAATTTGAGAATCGGTTTCTAAGGTTAATGTATCTGGATAACTGTCTGATAAATTATCTTGGGCAATAAGTAACTGACAACTAAGTGTTGCTATTATTAGTAAAAGTTTATTCTTGTTTTTCATAGAGCTTGATTTTTAAAGCTTGATATTCCACATTTGATTTAGCGGTAGACTTTTGCCATTGAGCTCTAATGGTCATCGTTCTTCCTTTCTCAATCTTAGGCTGCTCGAGACTTGCCTGTATGATTGAGATATCTTCAGCTGCAAATTGCAACTTCGTATTCTTTTGTTTTAATTCTATTTTTTCACTGGCACGTAATCCAGCTACATTGACTGGAGCCAGTTCAACTTCAATTTTTTTTGTAGGTAGAGTCGAGAATACCAAAGTTTTTCTGCTAATAGCTGGCTTATCAACTTCCTCTAAGTTGCTGTTACTATTCTCAATCACTGTAGGATTAACTTCATGTTGCCGATGCGAAATTTCTAATCTTGGTTCTGTTTTTTCCAACAGTGTAAGAGGGAACAAAAGCACTGATAGAAACAAAACCGCTGCGACCATCCAGTTCCAGTTGAAGCTCTTATTTTTTGACGTAAGCCTCGATTCAAGTTTTTCCCATACCAGGCCCTCGTCAAAAGCCATTCCTAATTCCAAATGTGCAATGGAATCCAATTTTTCTGAAAGTCTTTTATGCGCCATAACCACTCATTTTAGAATTTAACCTCTCTCTAAGCAACTTTTTCGCTTTGAATAATTGGGACTTAGAAGTACCTTCTGATATTTCCAATTTCTCTGCAATCTCCTGATGTGAGTATCCTTCCACTTCAAATAGGTTGAAAACCGTGCGATAACCTACAGGAATAGATTTTATGATATCCAGTAGATAAGCCGTTTCTAAATTTTCGAGAGGTGAAACATCCACCTCTTTATCTATATCCTCGTTGATGGCCATGATCTGGATGGATTTATTTTTTCTCAACTTCATCAAAGCCTGATTGATCATGATCCGTTTTACCCATCCAAAAAAAGCGATCTCGCTCTCATAAGTAAATTTTTCAAGGCTTGAGAACACTTTATAAAAGCCCTCCAAGAGAATATCTTCCGCATCTTCAGGATTGCTCATATACCTCAGACAAACTCCCATCATCGGGACAGTCAATTTTTGATAAAGCTCTCTCTGTGCCTTCCGATTTCCGGATTTACTTTTTTCTATGAGTTCTTTGGTTTCCAAGAGAATTAATTTAACCGTAGAATGTGATTAACCCAGTATGGGTTGCCTGGAAGTTTAAAAAAAGTTGAGACCAAAATAAAAAAGGCCATCCCGAAGCTTCGGGATGACCTTTTTATCTATTTGTAATTCAACTTATTCGCTGAAAATTTTCTCTACAAGAACGTTCACCTTATTGTTCATCACTTCTACTACTCCTCCTTCTACTAAAATATGAACTTCTTCTTTCTTCTCTGGCTTGTAACGAATGTCGCCCTTTCCCAGCGTAGTAACCATTGCTGCGTGGTTATTCAATATTTGGAAAGAGCCGTCACTTCCAGGAAAGGAAGCACTTACAACTTCTCCTTCAAATACTTTCTCGTCTGGTGTTACAATTTCTAAAAACATATAAATCTAATAATGAGATTCCCATATTTTCGGGAATGATGTTTCAAAATTAGGCGTTGGCTTCAGCCATTAATTTCTCACCTTTCTCGATGGCCTGCTCAATCGTACCAACAAGGTTGAATGCTGCTTCTGGTAGATGATCCAGCTCACCATCCATGATCATGTTAAACCCTTTAATGGTATCCTTGATGTCTACAAGTACTCCTTGAAGTCCTGTAAATTGCTCTGCCACATGAAACGGCTGAGATAAGAATCTTTGTACCCTTCTTGCCCTGTGTACTACTTCTTTATCTTCATCTGAAAGCTCATCCATACCAAGAATAGCGATGATATCCTGAAGCTCTTTATATCTCTGAAGTATCTCTTTTACTCTTTGAGCTGTATTGTAGTGATCATCACCTAAGATGTCCGCACTCAAAATTCTTGAAGTAGAATCTAAAGGATCCACTGCAGGGTAGATACCTAGCTCAGCAATCTTTCTCGAAAGTACTGTAGTCGCATCCAGGTGAGAGAAAGTAGTCGCCGGTGCAGGGTCAGTTAAGTCATCCGCAGGTACATAAACTGCCTGTACCGAAGTAATTGAGCCTCGTTTTGTGGATGTAATTCGCTCTTGCATTAGACCCATCTCCGTGGCTAGCGTTGGCTGATAACCTACCGCTGAAGGCATACGACCAAGAAGAGCTGATACTTCGGATCCTGCCTGAGTGAATCGGAAGATGTTATCTACGAAGAAAAGGATGTCTTTTCCTTTTCCCTCACCATCACCATCTCGATAGTGCTCTGCAACTGTAAGACCAGAAAGTGCTACTCTAGCTCTTGCCCCAGGAGGCTCATTCATCTGTCCGAATACGAATGTTGCTTTAGAGTCTTTAAGTTTTTCTTTATCTACTTTAGACAGGTCCCATCCACCTGCTTCCATTGATTCTTTGAATTCATCTCCGTAATCTACGATTCCAGCCTCGATCATCTCACGAAGAAGGTCGTTTCCTTCTCTAGTTCTTTCACCTACACCTGCAAATACAGACAAACCACCGTGTCCTTTTGCGATGTTGTTAATCAACTCCTGAATCAATACGGTTTTACCAACACCCGCACCACCAAAAAGCCCAATCTTACCTCCTTTTGCATATGGCTCGATAAGGTCAATCACCTTGATCCCTGTGAAGAGTACTTCAGTTGCGGTGGAAAGATCTTCGAATGGAGGGGCTTCTCTATGAATAGACATACCATTAGCATTATCTACCTGCTCCATTCCATCGATTGCCTCTCCTACAACATTAAAAAGGCGACCTCTTATTGCATCTCCAATAGGCATTTTGATTGGTGAACCAAGATCAGTTACCTCAGTTCCTCTTTGAAGACCATCTGTTCCTTCCATTGCGATCGTTCTTACCGCTTCTTCACCCAGATGCTGCTGCACTTCCAAAATTACCTCTGCACCATCCGGACGGGTCACTTTTAGTGCATCCATGATATTTGGAAGTTTTGATCCTTCGGCGCTAAAGCTTACGTCTACTACCGGACCAATAACCTGGGTTACTTTACCTGTATTTGCCATTATATCTTGTGGTTATATTTAATGGGGTTGTTTGAAATTTGGTGCGAAATTAAAGGAAATTTCTAAGAAGAAATAGTTTTTCATTAATCTAAATCACTTAATATTTCTGCCGCTTTTAAGGAATAAGAGTTAGAACCTTCCTTGAGCAATACAAAACCTTTCCTGGCAGATTCTGCATCGTCTAACATGAGGTATGAAAGACTCTTATACCATATAAAATCGAAATTGTAAATGGTGCTTTCTGAAGGGGTTTCCATTAGTACATTCAAAGCTTCTTGAGGTTCTTGAATGTGCAAGTATGAAACAGCTAGATAAAGTGCAACAGATACCTCCTTTTTGGAAGCATATATTTCTTTTAAATAATCAACCGCCTTTCCATATTCTCCTTTATTGTATAAAGTGAGATTTAATGCACTTTCTTCAGACCTGCTAGTAATTACATCCGGATAAGGTTCTAAATAACTTATTGCCAAGTCTTGGGCAGAATTATTCTCAGGTAGTAATAAATAAATAGAGGCAGCAAGAAGAATGGTAATGGAAGCTGCTACCCACAAATAACTAGGTTTTGATTTTCTATTCTTCACAATTACCGACCGAACTTGTTGAGAAAAATCAACATTATCCTGAAGTAGAGCATTCTTAATATTTCGACTGTGCTCCACTGCTTTATAAAGCTTATCGTCACTTTCAATCAATGATTGAAATTCGGATCTTTCCATAGGATCCATTTCATCATTTATATATCGCAATATTTTTTCTTCCTCAGACATCTTTTTTGTTTGCAAGCTCAGGATACAAAGGATCACTTTCTACAAGTTTGACTAGCTCATTTTTACATCTGAACTTTTTCTTCCGAGTTACTCCTTCATTGGCCAAACCTAATTTATCCATAATTTGATTCATGGATAATCCGTTGAAGAAATGTGTTAAAATTGTCTTGCATTCTTCTGATAAACGATCAAACCCTCTTTTATAAACTTTTTCAATCTCAGATTGGATCATTAACTGGTCAGCCCTTAGATCTTCAAATTCGGATATATCGGTAAAGTCATTTTCTGTATGAACAAACCGGCCTTTCGAACGGAGACGATACAACCATATTTTTTTAGCTACGCCAAAAATGAACGTGGAAAGTTTGCAACTCAATTGAAACCCTTCTTCTTTAGATTTTTGATAGACGGCCACTATGGCATCCTGAAATACATCTTCCGCTTCTTTTTCTGTTCCTGAGTTTTTCTTGACCCAGTTAGAGATACTTGAAAAGCTCTCTTTATATACTGCTTCAATACACTTTTTGTCCCCGGACTTAAGTAACTCTAATTCTGACAAGTTCTGATGGTTTATGGCTAAATAATGAAGAAATAGAAAAGCCACCAAATGGTGGCTTGAATAGTTTTTACTTCTCGCTTTAAATCAGCAATATTTGAATTCAATCACACTTTTTTGCAGATTTTCAATTTCCTCCTAAATCCGGCCCTTCTTTGATATCTCCATCCTCCAAATTGGGTTCAGAACCAAGATCATTTCCTTTGCACTTTGTTTCGCTATCTCTACAAAACTCGGTATTCGAAATCTTTACAGGAATTGTGTAACTGGAAGTTGAATTATTAGCACGAACAGTAATGCTAGTTGCGTAATCACCTAATGGATACTGCCCAGTCCAGCAAGGATTTTCCTTGTTAAACAAAGGGTTATAAGACTTCCAATTCTTATTAAAATCCTTACATCCACCTGCTGGAAGCCATAGAAAATCGTTCCCGGATAGTGTAACGGTTGGTGTACTTGTCTGAATGGAAACTTCATTTCCAATTGTCCAAGTGTAACTTTGCGCACCGGTCACACAATTTGATCCGAGAACTACCTGATCATTTCTATCAAGTGTAAGAAAGGTCACATGAGAACTATTGGCCACAATTCTATAATTGGAACTTTTACAAAGTTGAGCGCTAACACTTGAACTAACAGTTAAAATGATCAATACGATTAAATTGATTTTAATAAGTTTTTTCATTAGTTAATATTTTTTGATTTCTAGTTTATTGCGGTTGTCATTGTTTTGTTCCAACTAAAAAATTTTAAAATAAAATCTTGCCTAATAATTAGTTACGTGATTTCATCAATTTCTAAACATGGATATGCTTTAAGCCAAAAACAAGCGATGACCTAGCGAAGAATGTTGTAGTTCTCTGTTTGGAGTTGCTACAGGCCCAATAAATAACAAGTATTAAATCCGTCAATATCTTTGACCACTAACATTTCTCCTTCTTTATCACTAATCATTATGAGAGTCGAGATACTTCCAATTTTCCAAATCATCTTTTTATTCCTGCTATTTGGAGCCAATGCTCAACAGAGGAATCGACCATCTCAACTTATTGAGACTGGTCTTAATGAACTTGATGCAAGAAATTATCCGGAAGCGATAAGTCTATTCGAAAAAGCTGTAGATGAATACAAAATACATGGCAGCTTGCATAGCTACACATATGCTCTGAATTTGCTTGCTGAAGCGCATTGGCGAAATGGTGATATTGAATCTGGAAGGCAAATTGTTCTGAGAGCATTGGAACAGTCGAAATTGATAGACGATTCGGTATCCAGAGATTCTTTGACCGCCACGATCAATTACAACCTTGGTAATATCAATATTAGATCTGCCAACTACCTTAAAGCCATTGAAAATCTTGAAATCTCGCTTGAGAAGTATTGTCAGTTGCATGGTGAGACCCACATCCAGTCTTCTAAAGTTCACTATTCTCAGGCCTTGGCTCATTACTACCTAGGTCGGTATGATCAAGCAATTGTTTCGATGAATAAATCACTAAAAATTAAAGAAGAATTATTCGGAAGCACGCGAATAGATATCGCGACAGGCTACAGTAATTTGGGAGATTTTTATCGAATTAAAGGGGATCTTGACAAAGCTGTAATGGTTGGCAAAAAGGGCTTGGACTTGAAGAAAAAATTGATGGAAGAAAATAATCCTAGTCTAGGAGCCTCCTACAACAATCTAGGAATTGCCTTTGAATTAAGAGGCGAGTATCAAAAGGCCATTGAATTTTATGAAAAAGCCGTCACAATCA
This sequence comes from Ekhidna sp., assembly GCA_965267215.1. Taxonomy (GTDB): domain Bacteria; phylum Bacteroidota; class Bacteroidia; order Cytophagales; family Cyclobacteriaceae; genus Ekhidna. The sequence continues at coordinate 4,259,027 of OZ253940.1, read as the reverse complement.
AGCAGACTGCATATGGAAAAAATCATCCAAGTGTCTCTTCTACTTACGATAATCTTGGTGTTATCTATGACGAATTGGTTCAGTATGATGATGCGATGTACTGGTATCGTAAGTCTCTCAAAAACCGACTAGTGAATTATGGCCCAAATCACCCTATTGTAGCAAGTTCATACAATAACATAGGCTCACTTTATGTTGACCATCTCAAATTTGATTCCGCTATCTTTTACATCCAATCCAGCCTGAACATACGGAAAGCTTCACTTGGAGAGAATCATCCACTTACCGGATCCTCACTCATAACGCTGGGAAGAGCGTATGCAGGCATGGGAGATTTTGACTCTGCTATCCAATCGTTCCTTAGAGTTAAGGCCATTTATAAAGAAGCAAATCTACTATCTGCTACAATTGACATTAATAATCGAATCGCTCAGTTACTTGTTGAAGATAACCGGATCTATGAAGCTTTCTCGCTTATTGAGAACACTATTGCTCTTAACATAACGGAAGAGGGAGTTTTGGATCAGCAGCTATTACTTGCTTCGTTGCTAATCAAAGCAACTGCATGGTTTCACTTGGAAGATACCGCATCATCTGAAAAGAAGCGTTCAATTGTTGATCTGCTTTACCAAGCTGATTCTCTGGCCAATAAACTTCGACATTCCCGAACTCGATATACGGACAAGTTGGTTTTTGGAAGGACAGTGGAAAAGCTATATCAAAGTGCGGTTTCATTATGTCTTCACTTTGCCAAAAAAGACATAGATTACTTTGATGATGCTTTTTATTTTTCTCAGCGATCCAAAGCAGCTGTACTAGCTGAAAACCTATCTGAAAGATCTGTGAGGCAATTTATAGGTGTACCTCAATCACTCATTGAATTGGAGCATGAACTAAGAACGGATGCTTCTTACTTTCTAACTAGAATCCAAGACCTCACAGCATCAGATACAAAAGAACTATCTTACATGAAGAACCAACTAGCCAGGACTAATCAGCGCCTTGACTCCTTGATCAAATCTCTGGAAATAGATTATCCACAATACTATGCCTATAAGTATCAAAATAGTGTCTTGAGTTCTTGGGCAATTCAAGATCAATTGGCCAGTGATGAGGCAATTCTTGACTACTTTGAGTCTGATAGCGCTTATTATGTCTTCTTATTAATTGATACTGAGAAGCAATCTTTTACCATCAAAAAGACTGATTCTCTTCAGAAAAATCTTGATTCGTTTACTTCCCTCTTGAGGGATAGAGCTAACCAGCCCCTTTCATCTGATGAGTTTAAAGAACTCTCTCACTCCGTTTTTGCTTTCCTTCTTGGCCAGCCCTTTTCAATGTTAAAGGGAAAAAGCAGATTGAAAATCATTCCTCCAGGGGAATTGTTTCTCTTCCCTTGGGACTTACTCGTTACCGACCTGGAAGGAGACAGTTATCGTAATTTCAATTACTTGTTTAAGCGTCACTCTATTTCTTATGAACTTTCTTCCAATCTTCTTTTTCAGGAACGGCAGACAAATTCCAACTCCTCTAGTGGTGTTCTTGCTTTTGCTCCTAGTTACACTGGTGATTTTGATCAAGCTGATTTTCAAGAGGTTTTAAGAAATGAGTTGGTTCCGCTCACTTGGAATCAGGAGGAAGTCACGACTATAGTTGACTTACTAGATGGTCAAGCTAAAATTGGAAATAATGCCACTGAAAAGATCTTTAAGCAAGATGCTCCCAACTTTCAAATTCTCCACCTTGCCATGCACGCACTTATTGATCATGATCAATTTCTACAATCAAAGCTTGTGTTCTCACAAGGTACTGATAGTACTGACGATGGCTTCCTGCATGTATATGAACTTTATAACATGAGTCTTCCTGTCGAAATGGTTGTACTTAGTGCCTGCAACACAGGGCTTGGAAAAATAGAACGTGGAGAAGGTGTACTTAGCCTTGCCAACGCTTTTTCGTATGCAGGCTGTCCAAGTGTGGTGATGAGTCACTGGAATGTAAACGACCAATCTACTGCCATTCTAATGAACCTTTTTTATCAATTCTTAAAGGAGGGTGATCCAAAGGATATCGCTTTGCAAAAGGCAAAGCTTCAATTCTTGTCTGATGCGAAAGAAATTCATATTGACCCATTTTATTGGGGTGCATTCGCTGTGTTGGGTGATCCAGAACCTCTTTATTCCAAGGACCACTCACTCTACATCATCATTTCAATCGGAGTAACTGTACTGATAGTAAGTAGTATTTGGTTTAAGAGTACATTCGCTGATTAAGTCGCCTATTAAGTATTATTGAAACAAACTACCCCCTTTTGTCACTAATGGATATAAAAAAACTATATTAAACTTTTTTTGCTCTCTCCATTTTTATTGATCTAACATGCTTCTGCTTGACAGGGGTACGACTTTTTTTCGGGGAAGATTACAGAATAGATAAAGTGTTGTTAAGGAACGTATACAACATCGATACCCGACAATTTCGTTAACCCAGAAACAAACCCTCCATCCCAATTCCGAAAAATATTGAAATCACTCGTACCTTGAACATTATCAATGTAGGCATATAGTATATTATTACCATTGACTTTTTCATAGGTTATAACCAGCTTGACACCATCTGTTGCTAGTGATGCAGGCTGATCCGTTCTAGCTCTTTCTGTAGTAACTATATTGTAAGGTGGAAATCCTGCGTTGGATTCATATGTCACATCGAACTCAATAAATCCATTCAAGATTGAGCCCCCTCCTGTAGGGTTTGATACCGAGGGCCTCCATCTTCCAAACCTTAATGTTCTATCAACCAAACTTCCCTCTTCGGTTAGAATATAAAAGCTTCCTGAAACCTGTGCGACAGAAAGGTTTCTGAAGATAGTACTAGGATTAATTGCAAAAGTATGAATCTCTGCAAAGTTTATTCCGTCCGTACTATATGAAATCTTAAAACCGTTTGTCCATATCGAGTACATCGTATTCCATTCCCTAACAATCGAGAACATGTATAGTATATTGTCAAATACTTCAAAATCAAATGCCGTGTATTCGGTACCATCAGATATTACTTGATGCCCTACCCAACTTGACCCATCTGTACTCATGTTATAATAAATTTTATTTGAGTACTGCCCGTGATGATAAATAAATAACTTCCCATCAAAGGCTATACTTTTTATATTCCCTGTGGTTCTAGCATTTGGTAAAGACGTATCTCCGGTAAAAAATTCTCCATTCGTAGAAGAAGAATAAAAAATCTTATTACTTGTCCTTCCTTGATGAGCAACAAATACCCTATTCCCGAAAGTTGCAGAGCTTATACTTTGATCATCAATCTCTGCTCCACTGTTTAATTCGAAACTGGTATTCCATAATCCTTGTCCATTCAAACTGTATGAACTGTAAATACTATTTTGTCCTCTACCTCTATGAAAAACTTGGAATCGACCATTGGGCAACCCGCTATTGGCACCAGAACTACCCGTGGATCCTCCATCAGGTCCTCCACCCAAATCAACATCTTCATTTCCACAATCCTCACCTTCTCCAGCTAAACAAGGGGCATTACTTTCAATATCTTGCACCTGCTCCAGAGCTAATTCTTCTTCTGAACAAGAAAATAAAAAAACCAAAATCAATGCTTTTAATTCAAACGTTCTCAAAAGATAATTTTTCATTTCCAATCAATTTAAAATTCCCATAACTATACCTTTATTGCAATGACTCTTTAATTGTTCCAAGGAAGAGAGATAGGGTGGTCTTCGATTTTCAAAATTTTCTATAAACGATTCAATCACACAAATCATGAACACAATTACTCACTTATCAATTGACCGACCTCAAGTATTCTCTTGGAGAACAATTCATTTTCCTTTTAAATGCTCTATTAAAAGTGGTTTTACTATTAAATCCAGACTCGTATGCAATGGCCTCAAGGGTCTTATTGCTCAGACCTCCAGCCCGTATTTTCTTTCTAGCATAGTCTACTCTATGGCCGTTTATGAAATGAAAAAAATTCACTTCATACTTCTCATTGATAAGCTGAGATAGTGTATGTACTGGAGTTCGGATTTTTTCAGCTAATTCTTTTATGCCTAAGTCTGAATTGAGAAACACCTTTTCATTATGAATAACCTGATCTAGTCTCTCCATTAGAACAGCTGACTCATCGCTTCCTAATTGTGAGTGATGGTACTTTTGTTTTTCCTCATATATACCTGATATAATCTCAGGCTGTCTCCAGGTCATATAAATGATTGTAAAAACAATGATTGAAAGAAGGAAAAGAAACAGCGTGTCAGCGGTATTATTGATTTGGTAATATCCACCGGAAACTATCAAAAAGTGAAGTGCAAAAACGCCTCCCCCCAGAATGATTGCTAACCAAATTAAGCGTTTTATCCATCTTGCATTTATTCGTGATGAGGAAGAATGAACCGCTTCCTGCCTAATTATATATTCCATTACTGTTTTCTTCGAATAGAATAAATACCCGATAAGATGAAGTACCTGAATAGAAATGTAGATTATAGAAGTGATCTTCAATAATTCTATGTTTTCACCATCTTTTAACTCCTGCCTGTTTAAATAAACCAAAATCAGTAGGCATGAAATGATAATAGCAGGCAAAAAATGCCTCACCATCTGTTTTAGATCAATTTTTCTAGCAGTGATAGACTGTATGTGGAAATAGATTGCTGGTCCGATGAGAAAAATGAACCCATGCGAAAGAAAATAAAGGAAAAGCATCATTCCACCCTTCTCAGAATTAGCGGTTCCTCGAATCAATAAAATAGCCAAAACAAGGATCAATAAACCCAAAAATCTATTTGCAGGCTGATTGCCTCTTTTGTGGGTAAAAAGGAAAATAGACCAAACAATTCCCAGGAAACCGATAAACAACAGGAAGTTTGACAAGCTAAAAAAGAGAAGCATATGTACCAGTTTATAAAGTGACCCAATTACACAGGTGCATCGGACTTAAATTTCTAAATGATTTGAAAAAGTCACTATAGAGGAGTGTCGCTCTTACAAGATTACCGGATTTGATGTGGCGCTCCTCTTTCATCTAAAATTAGAAATAAATGAAAAAAGGAAAAATTAAAAACATCTCTGCGTGGATACTCCAAGTTTTACTCGGACTTGAATTTATAGTAGCTGGTCTAAGTAAATTTTCTACTCCCATTTGGCCCAAAAGATTCACCGAATGGGGATATCCGGATTCATTTTACATTGTCATAGCAGTTGCAGAAGCGGCTGGAGGGATTCTAATTTTTATTCCTAAACTCGCGCACAAGAGCGCACTGGCGATGATGACTATCATGCTTGGTGCGACAATCACACATATGGTCCATGGAGAATGGAAAAGCATTACTGTCACGTTAATTATTTTTGGTCTGCTAGGACTACTTTATTTCTTAAGAAAAGAAACTCATCCATTCAAATAGATCCTAAACGTGGTTCCTTTGTTGAGTTCAGATTGTTTTACAAAAATTTTCCCCCGGTGATATTGTTCAATAATACGTTTTGCCAGGGTTAGCCCGAGTCCCCATCCACGCTTCTTTGTTGTATAACCTGGACGAAAAACATTATTGATCTTAGACTTAACAATTCCCTTACCCGTGTCTTGTACATCTATGGCGATCTTCCCTTCATTAGCCCGTAAAACACTAATATGAATCGATCCTTTACCATCCATCGCATCTGCAGCATTTTTACAGAGGTTTTCAATAACCCAGGCAAAAAGTGATTTATGCAACTTAGCTTCAATGTCCCTCCCTGGAAAGACAGACACAGTCATCAATATTTTAGTGGAGAGACGTTTTTGAAGATAAACCACGATCTCATCTATTGTATCCGTAACATTCACGATCGAAAGTTGAGGTTCGCTTCCTATACTTGAGAACCGATCAGTAATAACCTTGAGCCTGTCTACATCTTTGTCAAACTCCAATAATACCTCTTCTTGATCGGGATACAAGTCTTTAAAGTATTCTGACCAGGCCATTAAGGAAGATAATGGTGTGCCTAATTGATGTGCGGTCTCCTTGGCTAGACCTACCCAAACGCGATCTTGTTCTACACGTCTAATGTAATTGAGGATCAAAAAAGTAATTACCCCAAAGAGCGCAATAACTGATAGCTGCACATACGGGTAATAACGAAGTTGGCTTAGCAGATAGGAATTCTTATAGAAAATGTACTTGTGGCCATATATATTATCCTGATCGTCTTTAAGGGTAACCTCAATGGGAGGATGAGCCTCCTTCATGATCTCGATTTCCTTCTTAAGAAAAGTTTCCCTTTCTTCCCCTTCAGGAATGTCATTTGCTCTATCGAGGTTTCTAAAGTCTTCTGGCTTTTCATTCTCATTGGTCATTATCACAGGAATGGAGTGATTGGCCGCCACGATTTCATCAAGGATCAAAAAGAAATTGACATTCTCGCTTTCGTTCGCTAAAAACTCCAGCGAACTGGCATAAATCTCGATTTGTCGCTGCTCACGATCTCGAATCTGTTCAACCAGATTATTGGTGTAAATGATTGATCCTACACTAATAAAAAGCGCAAACCCCACTACGAGCCACTTTAAATGTGGTCGTAGTGGGGCTAGCGTATTGCCGGTGGCTTCTTTAAACTTCTTTTTCAATCACAATCCTTTGTCTAAAAATAACGAGGATTCTGCGATCTTATTAATTCTTTTGCATCAACCACTTAGCAAGTACCTTATAATTTACTTTGGCACCATGCATAAGGATTCCGATTCTGAAGATTCTACCCGCCAGCCAAAGGGTGAATAAAAATCCTCCAACTAACAAAACCATACTTAATGCAATTTCCCACGCGGGAACTCCAAACCCAATTCTGCCCATCATCACAATTGGTGATGTGAAAGGTATGACAGAAAGCCAAAAACTAGCAGCCCCGTTTGGTTCTTCAAACACAAACATGAATAGTCCCATCAAACTGATGATAATAGGAAGTATGATAGGCATCATAAATTGCTGAGCATCTGCTGGTGTATCTACTGCCGATCCAACAGCAGCGAACAATGCTCCATATAGCAAATATCCGCCTAAGAAATAAAACAAGAACAGTAAAATGATCTGCGTCCAGTTTACTTCTTGAAGTATTTCAAGAATTTCATTTGATTGTACCTGTGGCTGTTCTGCTGTTATACCTGCCGCTTGAGCCTGGGAAGGATCCAGCCCTAGAAGTGATCCAGCCACAGTCCACACAACTCCCATCAAAACGATCCAAATAATGAATTGGACAATCCCAACAGAAGCTACACCAACCACTTTTCCAACCATCATTTGGAAAGGCTTAACTGTAGAAACAATAACCTCTACGATCTTACTACTTTTTTCCTCAATGACCCCTTGCATTACTTGTGTACCGTAAACAAATAAGAAGAAATAAATGAGGAAGCCCATCACGTAGCTAATCCAAAACGTAGATTTAGCGTCGCTCTTCTTTTCATCACCTGATTCTGAGATATTAAAAGATGCAATGGACACATTGGTTTTGAGTTGATCCAGCTGATCATCAGTCAGACCTGCCAATGTCAGTTTTTTATCACGTATTTGCGACTCTATGTTCCTTTCAAAACCTCTCACCAAACTCAGCCCGGGAGACGTCTTAGCGTAAAAAGCAACCCCTGTTGGATTTTCAATATCGACATCAGGTACATAGATTAACGCGAATGACTCAGACTTTGCAAAAGTAGCTTTGGCTGAATCAAGAGGACCATCTACCTCTACATACTTATATCGCTCAGAATCCTCAAAAGTGATTAGCGCACTCTCGTTTAGCAAGTGGATTGTTTCTTGTTCTTTATTTTTCTCACTCTCCTCCTTTAAGTAAATCATTCCAATAATGATGGCTGGGAAAATAAGTGGAACGAGAATAGTGGCCAGAAGAAAAGATTTCTTCTTTACCCTACTCATAAACTCACGCTGTATTACTAAAAATATCTTGTTCATCTCTTTTTTATTCTTTTGGTGATTAAGCTTCTACTAATTCAGGATCTTCTTTCACGAGCGAAATAAAAATGTCATTCATACTTGGTATTCGCTCTAAAAAAGAGTGGATCTCAACCTGGCCAATCAGTTCTTTTAGTAGATCATTTGGATTACCTTCAGCGGAATACTGGACGAGTGCTCTTTTCAATCCACGCCCTATATCTTCTGTACCAACCAGCTTAAAAGCTGACCCAGAACTAATCTCCCCTTCCTTATACTCCACATAATATGAACCATCTCGAAACTGTTCTTTGATATCTACTTTAGAGCCATCCAGAATTTTTTCTGACTTATTGATCATGGCAACATGATCACAGAGTTGTTCTACTGATTCCATTCGATGTGTAGAGAAAATAATGGTAGCTCCCCTCTCTCTCAATTCCAGTATTTCATCTTTGATTAAATTGGCATTGACAGGATCAAATCCGGAAAATGGTTCATCCAATATGATAAGCTGAGGTTCATGTAATACTGTGGCAATGAATTGTATTTTTTGAGCCATCCCTTTAGACAAATCTTCAACTTTCTTACCCCACCAGTCTGCTATACTCAATTTTTGACACCATTCCTTCCCTCTTTTGGTTGCCTCACGCAAAGAAAGGCCTCTCAATTGTCCCAGGTAAACAAGCTGCTCTCCTACTTTCATTTTTTTGTAAAGTCCACGCTCTTCAGGCAAGTATCCAATATTTCGAATATGATCCAAATTCAGCGGGGTACCGTCAAAAAATATTGACCCTTGGTCGGCCTCAATTATTTGATTAATAATTCGGATGAGTGTGGTCTTACCTGCTCCATTAGGACCTAACAGTCCGAAAATACTTTTTTCAGGAATTTCCATACTTACCCCTGAAAGCGCTTGATGCTCGCTATAAGACTTACTTATATCTTCTACTTTTAATAAACTCACAGTGATTTTAGTTTATGATATTGGTTCGCTAAAGTATGAAATTATTACAAGTCACTCTTTTTTTTCTACCAACTGGATTTTGCACGTAATTTAGCGGCGTAATCACACACCTGACCGGCAGATGATTTTAAGACGTTTTTATTCTTTATGGGCCATTTTTTCCATGGTCTTTTTCTTTTTGCTACTGATTATCCCTCTGCTACTAATGGTGCCGATTAGGCCACTGCATAAGGTCGCGCTTAAGATAAATTTTATCTGGGCATGGGCTTTTATGAAGATGGCGCTGATCCCAGTGGAGAGAATTTTTAGATTTGACATAGATCGAAAGCAACAATACATACTATGTGCTAATCATTTTTCGTATCTGGATATCCCAATACTTGGGCTTTTTCCTCTTCCTTTCAAGTTCGTAGGAAAAAGCTCCCTTGCTCGTATCCCTGTTTTTGGCTATATGTACCGTACGCTTCATATTACCGTGAATCGATCAAGTTATCGCAGTAGGGCCCGTAGTTTTGTTAAAGCAAGGGAAGCTATTGATGCGGGGTTTAATCTGGGTTTTTTCCCAGAGGGAGGCATCAGGCTGGAGCACTACCCTAACATGGTTGATTTCAAGGATGGTGCCTTTAAGTTGGCTGCAGAAAATAATCTTCCTATTATACCAGTTAGTCTTCCTGATAACTACCGGATTCTAGCTGATGATGACCTGTTGAATATTAAGCGGAGAAAGTGCAGAATCATCTATCATGAACCCATATGGCCAAAAGAAGGAGAAGATAATGTTAAGCAACTAAGAGAGGATGTTTTTCGTGTCATTCAGACAGAATTAATTAAAAGCAATTCTAAGTAACAATACATTAGTTTTACCGGCATGCAAATCACAAAAGAAATAGTTCGAAAAACAGCCCATTTGGCAAGACTGGAATTTTCTAATGAGGAAGAAAATGCTATCATGAAGGATTTGCAGAAAATGGTTGATTGGGTTGATAAACTGAAGGAAGTGGGCACTGAAGGGATAGAACCATTAACAAACATGTCCACTGAGGCCAATCAGTTCCGCGAAGATGTGGTCACCACAGATCATATGACTACCAAAGCAGCCTTGAAAAATGCTCCTAAAGAAGACGGGGAGTTTTTTAGGGTTCCAAAAGTGATTAAGTAAATACAGAAATTGTGACAGAATCTTATAAAAGGTCCATCATGGTCACTTTCATCATTAGTATGATTGTGATGATCGGAACCTATCAAGCTGGATATAGCATTTCCATTGACTGGGAAGTCATTACTACTGGTGAAGTCTTGCAATTTCCAGCATGGTCCACCACTACAGATCTTGCTACCTATGAAATTACCGGCGAGAAATACATACTTTCTGAACAGTATGCCGGAAGTGAAATAAAAAGAAGCCTAAATCGGGATCAAATTATGCTTGGCTTGATGTGGTTGGGTTTATGCATAACGCTTGCGGCTTCTACCTACTTGAATAGGTACATGTTCTTTACCGTACTTGTTCTTTTTGTACTATTTATCAATCGTTTAAACCTTTTTGAAGTAGGGCTTTTTGGGTTCGACACGAAAATGGTGACTCTGATTCCTTTCGTACTTTTTGCTGCACCGCTATTGATTTTTCATGAATATCAAAAAAAGACTCATTTTTTAATTCGGGTAAGCTTACTCGTTTTTGCTTCTTTGGTTATCCTCTTTGGAGTCGAGGATTATCCTCTTTTCACAGATCATATCATAGCGCATTCTGTTTTCGGATTCAGCATCTGCGGATTGCTCTTTTTATTTCTTATTTCGGAAGAAATTGTTTTCGGAATCCTTTACATGACTTCTTCCGGGAAAGGTGGGAAAAATAACCACATCCACTTTTCAATTTTGGGACTGGTCTATCTAGGCAATCTTATTTTATACTATTTAAATAAATCCGGCCTTTTTGAAAACAGTCTCCATTTTTTCAATCCGTTCATTCTTCTTTTTATCTCTGGGGTCGTGAGTTTGTGGAGTATCAGGTTTAAGGTGGATAAGTTGACGAAATATGCTTCCTCAACTATTTTTTATTTAATCTTTCTAGGTCTCGGCATTACGACAATGTTTTTTCTTTCATTTCATATGACTCGAGGAAATGATGGAATCTATGAGGCTTTTCATTATTACATTTTATACTTCCACATTGGCTTTGGTGTACTCTTCTTCCTTTATGTAATTGCCAATTTCATAGACCCTTTGATCCGCGGATTCGACATTCACAAGATCGTATATAAGGAAAGAAATTTCCCATACGCTACAGCCAGATTAGGTGGGCTGGTTGCTATTCTGGCTTTTTATTTTCTTTCCAGTCAGGAATCATATAACCTGTTACGTTCCGGATACTTTAACTATTTGGCTGTTTTATCTAAAACCGAAGGAAACGAATTGCTTGCAAGAGAATATACTTTACAAGCCAGTTTTTTAGGTTATAATACACATTATGCTAACTATTCTTTAGGCATTAATGAAAGAGAGAAGGAAAATGAATTTGCAGCGAAAACCTATTTTTTGAATGCAAGTCAACGTTTTCCCTCACCCTATGCACTCATCAATTACGGGAATCTGGATGAACAAATCAATATCAATAAAGTACAGGCTAATTATGAGGAAGCCCTCCGAAAAAAATCAAGTGGAGAAATCAAAAATAACCTGGGCTTACTGCACTTGAGAAAAAATAATTTTGAAGAAGCACTAAACGTATTTGAAGAAAGTAGTCCTTCAAATAGCTGGAACGATGCACCACTTTTAAACAAATGGAATATTCTCAAGCGAATGGAGGTTATAGATAGTACCACTATCATCTCTGATTACGGCAATGGCAACTTTGGTGTGAAGAGTAATATCCTGACCACTCAAATTGATTCAACAAATCTTGAGTTTGATCCCGTCGATTTAAGAGATTCGAAAATTCTTCATCGACAAGGGTATCTTCTCAACAGCGCCTATTTATTTAATCATGATTCGATTGAAGCTATTCTCAGAAGAGAAATCAGCAACTCCACCGATGCAACTACCAATGATAGATTAAGAAAGGCATTGGCTGTTCACCTATACAAAAAAGGAGATGTGAATGAAGCCTTTATGATGCTGGATTATTTACAAGCTCATGCTCATGAGTTTTATAAGGGTGAATATCTAAGTGCCATGGGAAAATTTGCCTTAGATCAGAAAGCCTATTTACTAGCTTTGAATTTTTTTGATCGGGCGCTGGAAGTAAAACATAACCATTCCATTTTCGGTAAGCTTGAAGCACTCGCTCAACTTGACCGTTTTGACGAGATTCCGAATTTCCTTCTATCATTTTTAAAGAGAAATCCTGAATTCACAGAGCAGGCCAATATCTTATTGACCAATCTTGAAAGCTTTTCTCCAAGTCCTCCTAGGGTAAGAACAATTCCAGCTCTCGATTCACTATCTGAGAAAAATCTCATCTCCCTTGGTAGAAAAAATGCTTTTCATGAACAGCAGGTTGTGGAAGTTGTAAACGAATTGAAAAAGAGAGAGGCATCAGGAGGATACGAAATACTAGTTGATGCTATCGAAATTAATCCCTACAGTAGGCAATTGCTTGAAACGTATGCCTTCACAGCGCTTGATTGGAATCTTATAGAATATGCTGGTCAATCCATAGAACGACTAAGAGAGCTCTTGCCTCAAAAAGAATTTGATGTTTTAAACAATCGATATTTCAATAAAAAACAGGAACTTGAAGAAGCTGAATGGTAGACACAAAAAAACCCCTTGATTTCTCAAGAGGTTCTTAAAAATTTTTTTGCTCCTTTTTAGTTCGCGAACTTAAAGAGAATGTTCTGAATCATCTTTTGTCTTACAGGCTTACCTCTTTGCTTACCTGGCTTCCATTTTGGAGAGTTCTTCAATACTCTCACAGCTTCTTCGTCACATCCGGCACCTATCCCTTTAACCACATGAATGTCTGTGAGAGATCCATCTCGTTCTACGATGAATTGAACGAATACTCTTCCTTCAATTCCCATTCTTTGTGCCTGACGTGGATACTTCAATTCTTTTTTCAGGTATTCATAGAAAGCTGTAATTCCTCCTGGGAATGAGGCTCCTTCTTCTACAATAGTGAAGATTTCATCTACATTTTCCTCTTCAGGAGCTTCTTCGAATACGATCTCTTCCACAACTGTTTCCTCAGTAACCTCAACATCAAGCTCAACTTCGATCTCTTCCTCTATCTCTTCCTCATCAGGAACTTCAATAATCTCTGGTACCTGCACTTTTGGTGGGGGTGGAGGTGGTTGTTCGGTTGGTGGAATATCAATGATGTCTTCAAAGTCATCATCTATTGAGCCTAAATCCATCAGGCCACTATCATCGTAGGTTCTCCACTCAAATGCTACGATTACAATCAATAAACTTAGCGCCATCCCCATATTCAGGAACATTCCTGATTGTCTGGAGAGGTCTATTTTCGGATTTTTTTTCGGTTCCATTTTCCTTCCTTTCTGAAGTTGAACATCAAATATATGTCCTTCAATTATTATAAACCAAAAGGACGTTGGTTATTCCCAATCTTAAGCAAAAAACATTCCAAAATTCGCTAACCCCCTACTTCTGCCTTATAATCTTCGGCTGAAATCAGGTGATCTCCCTGATCTGAGATTTTGATCTTGATCATCCATCCATCGTTGTAAGGATCAGAATTGACAACCTCCGGGTTAGACTCCAAAGCTTCGTTAATTTCTATCACCTCACCTGCAACAGGCATAAAGAGATCAGATACAGTTTTAACAGCCTCAACGGTCCCGAAAACTTCACCAGCATCTAGTGATTCACCCTCTGTCTCTATTTCTACATAAACAATATCACCTAGTTCACCTTGAGCGAAATCTGTGATACCTACAGTTGCTATATCACCCTCTATTTTCACCCATTCGTGATCTTTGGTATAATGTAAATCGGCAGGAATATTCATCAGTTTTAAAATTTTAGTAACGGGCGTCAAAAATAAAACTTTGAATGGAACTAGTACTACTGTGCAAGACCAAATCTCAGCTGAACTCCAAAAGCTGTGGTTGCACGTTTGAAGGAACTCAAAACTTTGGGGTCTGTAACATTTCTTTCCATATAGAAGGTAAAATCCAGTTGATTATTGATTTTATATGTTACCGTAGGTCTTACTTGCCAGGTGAGGTTCCCATTAGTGACTGTACTAGTATCATTTATTCTTCTTTGGACCGTTTTACTATCCCTGACAGAGGCAGCAACGCGCATGGTCAAATCATTTTTCAGGGAAATGGTTCTCCCTTGCCACCTCCATGGTAATTTGAATCCTATTTTGGAATAACTTAAATCAAGCGTCACATCGTTGTTTGTTGTCTCCGTTACTTGCGCATTGGACATGTTTAGTGCGAGGTTTCTACTCTTTCTGAATTCCAATCGGGTGGATACGTTGCTCTTCGTTCGGATATTAAAGCCAATCAAGGGCACAAACTGCTCTGATACCATTACTTGGTTAATGATGTAAACTGGCACCAGTCGTCCAGTACTGTCATCTTCTGCAAAAGGGTAATCTAGTATATCATTCTGGAGTCCGATGATAGCTTCATCGTAATTCAACGAGTTAGTAAAACTAGAAACGCTATATGTAGAGTTGTATCCATGTGAAATGGTAAATGAAGAGAATATCTCAGACAATGCCGGGATATTTATAAGGCCAGTATAATCTATTCTCCAGTTCGGAAGTGGAGTCTTAGGAAAAGGAGACAAGCTGACATCATTGGCATCCTTTCCAGAATAGGCAGCTATGAATGCAGGAATCAACACATCCTGAGAGATTGCATCATATGCTATGGTATCTCTCACAAAAGGATTGACTTCATTTTGCCTTCTTTGAATCACCCCTATGTTTCTTTCAAACTGGTTGAAGGCTGCAGATGAGTTATCGGCTGCATCACTTTCAAATGCTGTTTTAATAGATAAGAATGAAATAGAATAACTACCACTTCGGGAAGGTGTCAGTGTTCGAAAAGCATCCCGCTCTTCATCAAATCGGAATATTTCTTGATACTGGTTATTTATTCCTCTGTTCCACGTAAGCTGTACCCGTAAATCTTTGGCTGGCTCAAGGTCTGCCTGTATATCTATGTCTGTTCCTAAGGTCTGCTGAAAAGGTGAATTCAAATTCTCATTCCGGACGAGCCATTTATTATTAACAGCTTTTTGCTTGATCCCCTGATCTTGACTCCCCAGGATAAATTCTATTCCGGGGGCATTGAAACTACTATCCATTCCAAACAAGAATGCAGTGCGATTGAATCCTGATAGCGAAGTGCTCTCGTTAATCGCGTATGATCCGTTGATGGATTTAAGCATCATCAAAAACTTTAGCGCTTGATTTCCAGGACCTACCTTTTCTCCCTGAGGAGCAGGCGTGTTGGCATTTTTAAGTAATGTAACCTTATTATAAACTTTGTTCATGTCCACCCTTCCGGTAAATCCAATCGTTCTTTGATTATTGATGAAATTACCAAAGTAGAGTGAATCAGGTGTATTCACACCCTGATCGATTGCACCTGCAATCCACCCATATCCCACCGAATATCTAACATCAGATTGCAGCCAATCCGTAAATGGAAGCTTATCCAATGGAAGGGAATAGTTTGCCTGAATGTTTTGGTTGAAATTCTTCATCCTTCCCAAAGAAAATATCTGATCCCAAATGAAATTCCTCTCCGCTTTGGTATTGATGTCTCCCTCAATCACACCAACCGGCTCATCTATTACCGCATTGGCCGTAGCATTATAGGTAAGCCCTAAACTTCGGGTTATATCCCATCTAAGGCTGTAATTTCTTGCAAACGTGAATGTCTTCTCATAGAGTGGCTCTACACCATCTATGGTCAGGTCATTGTTATAATACTGAGTCAATCTAAAATCTCTTCGCAGATTGGTAGAAAAAGAGAAATTGGATGGGACCGGAGAAAAATTGAAATCTTTGATCAACTGAAGGTAAGGTGATTGTAGTTTTTCGGATTCACCAAATGGCTGAATGCTCCATGCATTGGGAGAATAATTATAATTAATACCCCCGCTCACGGTTTTGTTGAGCAAAGTTTGAGTAGTGACATTGCTGGAAACTCGATCACTGTAGGCATAACTAAAAGAAAAATTTTCTATGTCATAAATCCTGCTCTTGGAATCAGGGTTGACCTTTTCCTTCCTCACATTTGTGAAGTTTATACTTCTTCTGGTGGTACGGTCCTCCACAATCCTTCTATACTGCTCCCTCTCTTCAGAAGAGTCGAAAGCTTCCAGTGAGGCTTCCAAAGGAACATCCGGATCCAATGGATCAAATTGCGGAGTGATCCTGGTTTTTTCATAGCTGACAAACATAGGCACCACTAATCCCGTCTTATCCGGACGCAAGAATTTTTCAAGATTTAAGTTCGCAGAAATGTCATACTGCGTGGTTTCTGCCCTGGATCGCTCAGATATTCGTTGCTGGATACCTCCAAAACCAATAGATGTATAGCGAGTTGAGGCTGAAATGGTACCCAGATCTGCTAGTTTTGTACTTATCCGGGCATTGGCTGCCCACCCAGCATTGCTGTCAAAGTCTGTAACTCTAAGCTCGTTAGCCCAAATGCAAACAGATTTTGATGAGGTAGATTCGTCACCAGGATTCCTGACACCTATCATCATGACTTGCACTGAGCTCAGATCCGGTCTCCCTTTTACAGTAAATGTGTATCTGCCATCATTGGAAGGAACTGCATAGGGAATGTTTTCATCCAGGTTAGCTCTGTTTCTCTCGGATTTTATTCCTAACAACTCCTTGATTGAGACATCAATTTCGTTCTGCAATGGCCATACCGCTCTTCTTAATGCCGCATCTCTTAAATTTCCATCCAGGTTATCCGGAGTGATAGCGAGCGGAACTTCTATTTCATAGTAGTTTTCATCAAAATCAGTACCCAACCTCATAAAAGCGGTCACCTCATTATCGAGTACCATATCATCATTGAAGCTTTCCGCATGAAAAAACATCTTCATTCTTCCATAGTTGATCAGATCGTAGGTGACATTCTTATAAACTGCCCTTGCATCTTTATCATCTAAATCTTCGACACAAATCTGAAGCGACTGTTCATTAAACCTAACATTAGCTGGAGTTGTATTATCAACATCACGATCAAGACCAGGAGGTAATACATACCGGACCCCTCCTGATGATGAAGTACTATTTTCTTCAATGTTCACTACTGAAATTGAGAAATCAGAACTTTCAATATTTGGAATCTCGTCCAAACCCGGCTCATTTAAAGCTTGTTCATATTTTCTCCACTGGCTTCCCACTAACCTCATTTGTGCAAAACGAAGCACCACCGGTTGACTCCATCCTGTCAAATACATTCTCACATATCTGATCGTTTCAAAATTTGGATTTCCTCTCGGTATTCCCACATTTCTGATAGGAATTCTAAACAGATACCAGTTCGTTCTATCTTCGTTAGGAGCTGTTATTTGGTCTACAATGAATTCATTTAACTGAAGATTGCCACCGCTTGGATCAGTCCCACCATTAGATCTAAGCTCAATTTCATATTCGAAGTATTCTTCGAGATCGGAAATAGTGTTATCTTGATTGATATCCTCGTTATCCGGAAGAGTGGTAGAAGCAGGAATAAAACTCCCACCTCCACTCGCTGCAATAGGAGAGTTGTTTTCCATTCCATTCCAGCTTTTGTATCGCTCAACGATCTTGGCATCTCGCTCATCATAAAAGCTGTCCAAAATGTACCTGAAATTGTCAGCAGATATATCCGTTTCTCCAGGTGGGAGATTTAGGGTTATTCCATTTTGTTGGAGGATCAAATTTTCATCCTCGTCTTTTAAACCGTCAATCCCAACATCCTGGTTGTCCCTTGCTCCTGGAGAATTCTCAAAAAAGTTTGTTAGATACTGGTCTTCTGTAACCTGCCCCCAGGTAGAAATGGGTCCGATATCGCCATTAATAGGCAAGCCATTTTCAAAGGCAAACCGATCATCCGGTGCAATATCTTCCGAAACATCTCCCAAATTGAAAAACAATCTACCCCCTGGGTTATCACTAGCCTCACCGTTGACAATACCATCTTTAATTGTTGCCCGGCCTTCTGGTGCCTCTATGAATGGGTCCATGAGCCAAAATTCAAGGTATTCAACATTGGTTTTGATGAAATTCACTTCATTGGTGATTGGCCGAGTAATCCCTGCCCAATGCCTCTCTATTTCATCTCTCTGAGTAACTCTATCCGTTGCAAAATTGGAATCGTAATTATATTGCCCTCGTTCTGTAGGAAAGTAAACCACATCGAAAATTGGTTCGTTGAAATTGACCAGATTCTGATCTCTTTGACGAAAAATCTCCTGTGGTTGCACCAATCGTTCATAATGATTTCGCAAATCAGTATCAGTGATATTGGAAGGTCTGTTATTTCCACCAGCCCGATAGAAAATACTATTATCAACCGTATACCAGGCGATTTTAGCCTTATTGAAATTATACTCTAAACCTGAATTGGAAGACTCATCAAAAACCCTTGGGGTGGATGATAGCTTCCACGCCTGCCAGCCCATGATATTTATTGGAGTGATGGCATTCTCAAAATCATCAATGTATGAAGTGCCTTCACCATCTACGATATTACTGGTACCAGGTATTAGCTGGGCAAATTCGGCATTTATGGTTACTGTTGAAGGTTCTTTTGTACTCACCAATGGAAGTGCATCGACCATCTTGGTAAGGAATCTTGATTCATTTTGATAATTGATATCAAATCCATATTTCGTGTTCCTTGTTGGCTCATTTCCTACAGCATATCTTGTGATCCCACCCGGGCGTTCGTTTAGGTGGAGTACTGTTGCTCCAATATTGAAATTATTATTGAATCGATAGTCAAAACGAGCACCCATAAGGGTTCGGGTTTGAAAATTGAACAGGTCCGCTTTCTCATAAGATATCTGTATTGTCTTCCCAGAGCTTAGGATTCCCTGATCCAAAATACGAACCCTGCCAAGAGTGTAATCAACAGTATACTGCAACCCTTCAGTCAAGGGAGTATTACCTGCTGTCACTATCACGGATCCTTCAGCAATATTTATTCCCGGGAGCGTAATCTCACTGGAAGATCCAGCCGTCAATATACCGGTGATAAAAAATTTGTTTTTGGTCGCGTTTAGTTCGGCGGTGGCTTTGGGTTCCTCGTAAAGTTCATCATATACATACCTCTCTACCAAAGCCCCTTCATCGGCATCAAAACGATCTTCTAAAGTTTGCCCGAACGGTTCCAAAACAGGGAAAATGATACTTCCATTTTGAGTGTTAATGGTTTTGCCTGGAAGAAAATCAAAATTTCCATCGGGCTGACGGTCATTGTTTGGATTTAAGCGGTCTAAACCAAAAACCTCTATCAGACGTCTATCCTTAAGATTCCGGCCTTCGTGTAAAGAAGGGTTATCCAGGCCAGAAGCATCATCTCTGTATCTAATGGTCAATTGAAAGCCTTCTTGCCCAACTTGAGCTGCATTCAGACCATAGATATTTTTCATCATCAGATCCCAGGTTGGAACATCTGTATTGATTTTATTCGGCCTAAGTAGCTTTAAATAAATAACCTGGTCATCTGTTCGGTCCTGATAATCTTCTGTTAGCTCTCCCACCTTATAAGCGGTTCCGTCAAAAGTAAACTCATAAGCCACGGCCAAAATCTCATCACTTGCCAGGCTCCTGGTTAAGCTTATGTATCCCAGCTCCCGATTGATTTCATATTCACTTTCATCCAGCTTTCTGGCTGTTGTGACTTTTACAAAATCTACTGAACTTTCAAAAGTTGGAAAGGTGGATTGGATGTAGGTGTCCACAGCATCCGCGGACTGGACGGTCAGGTTTTGAAATAGATTATTCGCATTGTTTCGTGTTGGGCCGTTTCTTCCGGATCCAACATTAGGTTCATCCGGTCTAAAGATCACGTTTCCTTCTCCTAAATCCATAAAACCTACAATGTTTCGTGTGGTTTGTGTATCGTTGTTTCGATTCAGCACATAGACTTCCGCACGGGTCACATTTACTCCTGATGTAATCTGAGGGAGTGTCGCCAACCATGATTCATAATTATCCCGAAAGAAATGCCCCAGGAAGAAATGCCTGTTTTCTTCATATTCTGAAGCTCTAATTTCAAATTCTCTCCCCTGGAATCCGCTTTCGATGGTCAATGTTTCATTTCTACCTCGCTGCTGGGTGAGGACTGTGGTGACAAACAGTTTTCCGAACTGCAGCTCTGTTTTGATGCCAAACAGGGATTGCGCACCACTCATCAGCGAATTGGTAACTGGCATACTAACATTACCAATTTCAATTTTCTTGATGATGTCTTCTTCATATCCTGTATACTCTACCTTTAGGTTGTTTTGAAAGTCGAAGGTGTTATTATTATCAAAGTTGGCAGTAATCGCCAATTTCTCTCCTACCTTTCCGACCACATTCATACTGATCTGCTGATCGAAATTGAAAGCTCCATTTTTTTGTTGCCTTAGTGGAATAGCCGGATTATCGATTCGTTGGAATCTTGCACCAAAATCAAGATTCACGAATCCATTTGGCTGGATATCCACATAGCTACCTCCAAATATTCTGTCAAAGACAGGGCTTATAAATAATCTTGGAATAAGACTTCTACCACTTACAGCACTTTCTCCATCCAAACCGGCGGAACGTTCTTTAAAATACTCCCGATTTAGTTGTGAATTATTGTATCTGTTGAACTCATTGAATGTCATGAAAGATGCGGGACGGAAATCCAGCGCACCTATATTTTCATAAACAGAATAGGTCACCCCAGCATCTTCGGCAGTTGTATCGGGATTAAACTGCACTTGCATATCTAATTGAGACGGATCCCTCAAAAATAGAGGGGACCTTGAGCTTCGAAAGGAAAACGGATCTCCGAAACGGTAAGCTGGCTGAAAAGTCGGTTTCTTACTTGGCTCGTAAGGACCTAACGTATCTGCTTTGGTGGTATCCTGCTGAGGCAGGTACACTGCAAAGGTTTGCGACCAAAAGCCCAAAAATAGAAACGCAAAAAGGAGTCGTATTTGAAAATTTTCTCTCAAAAAAGGCGCTTGTAATTAGGTTAAGGTTAAGACCGCTTTAAAGCTTGTTTGATCAATTCTTCAAGTTTAATCTCCTGACCGTATTCTTTCAAAATCTTATCGACAGTTTTTTCTGCAATAGATTTATTAATGCCTAAAGTTGTCAAGGCAGATAACGCCTCATAACGCAGTGTATTATCAAATCGAGGCTGAATTTCAACCGATTTGTCAAGAAGACCCTCTTTTTTCATCTTATCTTTCAATTCGAGGATAATTCTCTGGGCCGTTTTTCCACCAATTCCTTTGACCGATTGAATGGTTTTCACGTCTTCCTGAACAATTGCAGCTTGTAACTCCTTTGCATCCAAAGATGAAAGGATCATTAATGCAGTACTGGGACCCACCCCATTTATTGAAAGCAAATCCAGGAAACGCTTTTTTTCTGAGGTTTCATAGAAACCAAAAAGGGTATGAGAATCTTCTTTGACATGCAAATAAGTCTGAATAAGGATATCCTCCTTATCCTTCACTTGCGAATAAGTTATTAAGCTGATTTTCACTTCATACCCCACACCTCCTACATCTATGACCAAATGCGTAGGGTCCTTGAACGCCAGTCTTCCTTTCAGGTAGGTGATCATAATCCCTCCTTAATTTCTACTCCTGCATCAACAACGGCAATAGCTACCATATTATATATCTCCCTAACAGAGCTTCCCAGCTGAAGTACCTGAACGGATTTTTTCATCCCCATCAATATTGGACCAATTACCTCGGCACCTCCAATTTCCATGAGCGTTTTATACGCAATATTTCCAGATTGAAGATCAGGAAAAATCAACGTGTTGACATTATGACCATTAAGATCATTGAAT
The DNA here is from genome assembly GCA_965267215.1 of Ekhidna sp. Classification (GTDB taxonomy): domain Bacteria; phylum Bacteroidota; class Bacteroidia; order Cytophagales; family Cyclobacteriaceae; genus Ekhidna. The sequence continues at coordinate 4,237,105 of OZ253940.1, read as the reverse complement.
GGGTACATATCGTCTCTAAGGTTTCGATTCAAAGCCACATTGGCCTGCAGTTCCCCATCAATAACCATGTCAGGCCATCTTTCTTTAGCAAGTTTGATTGCTTTCGACATTTTCTCCGGAACTTCTCCTTTTGCAGATCCAAAATTTGAGAAGGACAACCCTGCTATCTTAGGTTCATAATCAAAAAATCTAACTGCACGGTGTGTCAAACCAATTATTTCTACCAGCTCTTCAGCTGTTGGATTCATGTTTACGGTTGTATCGGCGAAGAAATAGTTTCCTCTTGGAGTGTTCATAATATACATACCTGCCACTCGATTCACTCCTTCTTCCATCCCCACAATTTGCAGCGCAGGAAGAACTGTCTTAGGGTAGTCATTTGAAAGACCGGAAATCAATACATCCGCTTCACCTTTTTCCACCATCATCATTCCAAAGTATGTCCTACTAGTCATTGCCTTTCGAGCCAGGTGCATGGTCATCCCTTTTCGTTGGCGCATATTGGTATAATGCTTTGCGAATTCTTCTACTTTCTCATGATGCTCATTCGGATCAATGATATCACAATCTTTGATGGCTTCAAGTTCATGCTCCTCGATCAGGGCTTTAATGATTTTCTGCTTACCCATCAATATTGGTGTTCCAATACCAGAGTCTAATGTCATTTGTGCCGCTTTCAAAATATTCACATGATCTGCTTCTGCAAAGACCACCTTTTTAGGATTCTGTCGTGCACGATAGACAAATCTGGAAATAAGCCTTTGGTCCAATCCAACACGCTCTAGAAGCTCATCTTCATACTTTTTCCAGTCTTTGATTTGGATTCTAGCTACACCTGTGTCCATAGCAGCTTTCGCTACCGCCGGGGAGATTGTTGTGATCAACCTTGGATCCATCGGCTTGGGTATAAGGTAGTCTCCACCAAACTTGATACTTGATTTGCCATACGCTTTTAATACGATATCTGGCACTTGTTCTTTTGCCAGCTGTGCAATGGCTTTCACTGCGGCAAGCTTCATTTCCTCATTGATTGCGGTAGAGCGTACATCCAGAGCACCTCTGAAAATGTATGGAAAACCGAGGACATTATTAACCTGGTTAGGATGGTCCGATCGACCAGTGGCCATAATCACATCCTTGCGTGTCTTCAATGCTAAATCGTAAGCTATCTCTGGGTTTGGATTTGCCAGTGCAAAGACAATTGGGTTATCCGCCATCGATTTTAACATCTCTGGTGTAACAACATCTGCAATAGAAAGACCCAAGAACATATCTGCACCTTTAAGTGCATCTTCCAACGTATCTATGTCTTGCTCTGTGGCATATTTTGATTTTATTTCATCCAGCCCGGATCGCTTGGTGTTCAGAATACCTTTACTATCTGCCATCAAGATATTCTCTTTTTTAGCACCCAAGGAGACGTAAAGATCAGTGCAGGCAATTGCCGCTGCACCAGCACCACTTACAACAATTTTAAGATCTTCAATCTTTTTCCTGACTACTTCTAGAGCATTCAGCAACGCAGCACTGGAAATAATGGCTGTCCCGTGTTGATCATCATGCATGATCGGGATGCTCATCTGCTCTCGAAGTGTCTGCTCTATCTTGAAACTTTCTGGTGCCTTGATATCTTCCAGATTGATACCACCAAAAGTAGGCTCCAATGATTTGACTATTTCAATAAATTTATCGGGATCTTCTTCACTTATTTCAATATCAAACACATCGATTCCAGCAAATTTTTTAAACAGTACCCCTTTTCCCTCCATTACTGGTTTGGATGCAGCAGGGCCAATGTTTCCAAGTCCTAAAACCGCCGTTCCATTGGAAATTACACCCACCAGATTGGCTTTGGCTGTGTATTTATAAACGTCTTCCGGATTTTCTGCTATTTCCTTGCAAGGTTCGGCGACACCTGGTGAATATGCGAGAGCTAAATCATGTTGTGAACTGACCGGTTTTGTTGAGTTTACTTCAATTTTTCCGGCAGGTTTATTCGAATGATAGTCTAATGCTTCTTTAGGTCTAATCTTCGTTGTACTCATCCTTCGTTGGTTAAATGTTGGCCAGACTTATACGTCCGACCTTCAAAGGTCACCAACTAAAAAGGAATACGCAATTATTCGGAATGATTAAGCTGGTTCTTTTTCTGATTCCAGATCACCTTTTGTTTTGAAAGTAGATAATACGGCTTCCAACTCTCGAATCAGATGCTTCTTCCGTGTGCCGGGTGAATCTACATATCCCTCGATGTAATAAATCAATCCTTCCTCTTGATCCACTATCGTATAGCTCACAAAAGGTCCTCCTCTAGAGTTATCACTTATTTTCCATAACCCTCGTGCTTCTACAGAAAAATGGCCGTTAAAGTTTACTCGCTCAGTAAAAACCGGAATGATCTTCTGCCGTGCTATGTATACATCCTGATTCTCACCATCGTACAGGTTTCTTCGGGTGATCTTATCTCTGAATTCTCCTATTTCATTAAATACACCTTGATCGGTATAAGGCTCGTAATAGATGAAAATACTTTGTTCGGTCTCTGCATCCATTTTTCTCAACCAAACAAAGTTTTTAAGATCACGGGCTTTTTCCCAGCCGTATGGAATGGTCAATTGAACATTATGATTTTCTTTAATTCTTTGCGCAAGTTGTTTTTTAGGGCTATTGAAGAGTTTGCCTTTAATGGTCTCTCTGGCTGAAGCTTCAAAATATTCTCTTATCTGAGAGCGGTTGTAATTTATTTTTTTCGATAGTTGATCTTCTGTAGCAGAAAACAGAAACATGACTGTTTGACCTTTGGCAAAAACATCACGCTGTGTTCTCATGAAAATAGCTGTATCACGTTTAATTTGATTTAATGACTGACTGGTAAAATAATTTTGAAGAGCCCTGCTATCTGGTGTTTTGCTATCCAAAGTAGTCACAAAAACCATGTTTTTTGCTGATTTGAGAACAGAGTTGAGTCGCTGCGGACTCACCTTACTGATGTTAAACAAAGACTCGTCTTGCGGGAGACCCAGCATTGGGGCCATGAATGTTTTGCGTAATTCTCCTCCAATTAACAAAGTATCAGCCCACTGTGTTGAATCTACAACCAAGATTATTTCATCTGCCTCTCCTCTGGCAGTGGGAAGTAAGTCTTTTCGTCTGTTTTCTTTAGCACTCTCACTACATCCAAAAGCAACGATGAACAAAAGAATTATATACTTATGCATGGGTTTAAATTTGATTTTCTACTGAGTGTCCTTTAAGCAAAAACTATTCCGTCAGCTAAAACTTGTGAAGTTTAATTACGGACTTAACAAATTAATTGGGTATCACAAGTGATTGACCGGGCTTAATTGTGTTTGACCTGAGATTATTCGCCAATTTTAACTTTTCAATGCTGGTATTGTTATTTCGGCTTATACTCCAAAGCGAATCTCCGCTTTTCACAGTATATATGGTCCCTGATCCTGATGAGGTAATCGGCTTGCTAGTGGAGGCAGATTGTTTAGTTTTAGCTGTATTGGATGCATAAAGATTCTTCGTTTTGGAATTGTAACTAGGCAATACCCAAATGCTTAATCTTTGACCAACCCTAATCAAATTTCCGCGGATTCGGTTCCATCTACGAAGGTCTGAAACCCTGACTCCATATCGCTGAGCAATGGTCCCCAGCACATCTCCACTTCGAACTCTATAGTAAAGTCTTTCCCTACCATAGGTACTGCCCGGAGTATTTCTAGCTAAATAATCCAGATGTTTTTTTCCCACTTTAGATGCTGTATCATACAGATAAGATCTGTTAGAAACGATTTGCTCTTTCCAGTCAGAAGGGATTCTCAAAGCGAAGTTTATTGTTCCTTCAGGGATAGCTCCACGTTTGATTTGCGGGTTCCATTGAAGCATATCATCCAAACATAATCCAGATTGATTACAAAATGTTTCTAAATGAAAGTATTGTGAAATGAGAATGGTATCCATTTCCGGACTAAAAACTTCGGGCTGCTCTTCAAAACCATGCTCATCAAGATGATTAAACAAGTATGTAATTGCAACATACTGTGGTACATAGGATCTTGTTTCGCGAGGTAAATAGCGATATATACTCCAAAAGTCTTTTTTGTACCCACTTCTTCGAATGGCTTTTCTTACATTCCCCGGACCGCAGTTGTAGGCCGCCAGTGCTAGCTCCCAGCTATCAAACATGCGATATAAATCTTTCAAATGACGTGCTGCCGCATCTGAGGCTTCTACCGGATCCATCCGATCATCAAGGTACCAATTGCTATGTAACCCATACATTTTTCCCGTAGAGGAGATAAATTGCCAGAGACCTACTGCATTCGCTCTTGAAATTGCATTCGGCCTTAATCCTGACTCAACAATTGCCAAATATTTAAGCTCATCGGGCATTTTATGCCTGGATAATGCCTCAGAAAAGATAGGAAAATAGAGTTCCTTCTTTTTAATAATGTCTTTTGTATACGCTCTATCCTTTATAGCAAAGTAGTCAATGAATGCCATTACCCGCTCATTGAACTTCAGAGGTACTTCTTTTTCTATACATGAAATGCGATCCGCAACTTCATCATATGTGTTATCCGGAATTACTTCAGTAAGTTGAAAATCCTGCCCTTTCCCAACGAATGAAATGAACATAATCCCCCATAGGAACCATTTTCGAGCCATATCCTATCTATTTTGATCTTGAAAACTAATGATTTGATCTGAAATATCAAGCAATTTCTCTTCATTAAACCTCTTGGACATCAATTGTGCACCAATAGGGAGTCCATTGCTATCCGTGCCGATTGGAATAGAAATAGCTGGAATTCCTGCGACATTTGCATGGACTGTGAACAAATCTTCAAGGTACATTTGAATGGGATCTTCTCTTAATTCTCCTATTTTAAAAGCCGTTGACGGAGTGGTTGGGGAGAGGATAAAGTCAAATTCCTCAAACAATCTATCTGTTTCTTGCTGTATTAACTTCCTAACTTTCTGTGCTTTCGTATAGTAAGCATCATAATAACTTGCACTCAATACAAAAGTTCCTGTCATTATTCGTCTCTTTACCTCGGATCCAAAACCTTCAGATCGGGTTTGTTTGTACATACTTTCAAGTCCATCAGAATCGGAACGCATACCGTACCTTACTCCATCATACCTCGAAAGGTTTGAACTGGCCTCTGCCGCTGTAAGAATGTAATAGGTTGGCAAAAGGTACTCCGATAGCTCCAAGTTGATCTCTTCTAAAGAATGCTGTAATGATCTAATGATCTCAAGGACTCCATCCATCTCGAATAATATCTCTTGGCTTATCCTATCATGAATAACTGCGTTATTAAGATATCCTATTTTGTACTTATAACCAGACTGATAATCACTAAACGCAGGTACTGGTTCATTGGAAACTGTACTATCAAAATCATCTTTACCTGACATGACCTCTAATAAAAGAGCTGCATCGTTCACATTCTTGCAGATAATTCCGACTGTGTCAAATGAACTGGCATAGGCTGCAAGTCCATATCTGGATATGCGTGAATACGTAGGTTTTAATCCAATGAGTCCGCAAAAAGCTGCCGGCTGCCTAACTGATCCACCGGTATCCGACCCAATGGAGGCTAAACACATATCGGCTGCCACTGCGACTGCCGAACCACCTGAGGATCCACCTGGCACCCTCGATTCATCAACAGGGTTCTTGCATACTCCAAAAGCTGAGTTTTCATTTGAAGAACCCATGGCGAATTCATCACAATTCTGGTGCCCTATAATGATGGCATCCTCATCAATCAACCGCTGAATAGATGTGGCTGTAAATTGGGATTCAAAGCCTCCCAGAATTTGACTTGCACACTGAAGTCTGTGATCTTTGAACGCAAAGACATCTTTTATACCGACGATCATACCAGCTAGTCTACCGGCTCTGCCAGAACGAAGTTTTACATCAACTTCCTTAGCTCGATCAAGTGCTTCTTCTTCGTAAAAAGAAAGGAAGGCATTGAGCCTCCCATTTTTTTCCTTTATCTGTTGAATGTAATGTTTGGTCAGTGTATATACGGTAAGCTGACCTGAATCTATCTCTGATCTGATCTCAGAGAGTGAGTGAAATTCTTTCAAGAGATTACGCCTTTTTTTCTTCGCTGGCGCCCTCGTTTATTTCATTCTTGATTTCCTTCGTCGCATCTTTAAATTCTCTGATGCCTTTTCCCATACCTCGTGCTATCTCAGGTATTTTTTTCGCTCCGAAAAAAATGATAATGAACAAAGCGATGATCAACATCTCAGTCCACCCTGGCATTGCAAATAATAATGATGTGTGCATTGCTTTAATTATTTAATTAATACAAAGATAAGTATTTAGCTACGGAGCATTTAGTAATAAGGATACAATATTTTGATTTATTGCATTGCGAGCCAGTTTTCCGGGTTAAGGGTGGTAGTTCCCTTATATACTTGAAATTCTAACTCTGACACTCCGTTTCTGTCGGTGTAAACTTCTCCAATAATTTCGTTAGCTTTCACCCTTTGGCCTTGTTTCACATTTATGGTCTTCAATTTGGCGTAAACTGTGAGATAGTCTCCATGCCTGATTACCACGATATTATTTTTTCCTTGTATGGCACTTATTCTCGTGACTTCTCCATCGAAAACAGATTTTACTTGTGAGTCCCTTTCTGTTTGGATGTCCACTCCGTAGTTAATAATAGTGATTTTTTTCAATACTGGATGTGGCTGTTTTCCGAATTTGGATGAAATAAAGCCAGAACTTACTGGCCATGTAAGATTATTCTTTTTCGATTCAAACATCCTCGTAAGTTCTGCAGCACTGGCTGCTTCAGCAGTCGAAGCAACTGAAGACTTTCGAACCTCATCCTCAATGATTTTTGCTATTAGGGTATTTAATCGTCTATTTGCAGCCTTTCTATCTTCCACTTCCCTTCTTAACTGTCGCTCTTTTTTGGTGAGCTGAGCAACTAACTCTGACTGTTTTCTTTTTGATCTGGCAAGCTTACGGCTTTCTCGTACTTGTTGATTTAACAGCGTTTGTTGTTCAGCACGTTTTGCCTCCACTTTGCTTTTTTGATCGTTCAACTCTTTTGCCACAACCTCTATTTGTTCTGCTTGTAGTCGTCTCGCTTCAGCGTATTGCTCCAGATATTTCAGTCGTTGTAAAAGCTGATTAAAATTCTGGGCAGAAAATAGGAACATCAACCGACTGTTTCCTTTATTGGCTTTATAAGAAGAATAGATTTGTTCTGCATATTCGTCTTTCAACTGTTTGAGGTCATTCTGCAATGAAGAAACAACAATACCCAAATCCAGTATTTCTCCGTCCAATATTTTGATTTCTGAATTGATCGAACGAATCAATGATTCCCTTGCATTGATTTGCTGATTCAGTGCTCGAAGCTGACCTAAGGTGACCTTTTTTTCGTCAGAGGTCTCACTCAAAATGCGCTCCGCCTCTGCAATTTTTCGAAGATTCTCTTTTTTTTCCCTTTCTAACTGACTTTTTGTTTTTTGAGCAAATGAATCAAGACCAGAAAAGGAGAAAAATACTAAGAGCAAGAAGATACTATTTCTTCTCATACCTACCGGGAACAGAATATGGAAAACTGAGTGGACTATCTTCAATCTCCATTCTATTATATGAAATACTAATTTCTGTATTAGGCGTTTTTTCAGCTTCATAATCAATTACGGCCCGAACTTCATTCGGGAAAATTTGACTATCGACAACTATAAAATTGCTGTAATTTACTGAAATCGTGTTTTTTGAGCCTTCATCAAATACCCGAACTTTTTCAAGTTTCATACTATTAGCTCCAATATAATTATGAAAAAGATACACCCCTTTTGAGGCGGTGTAGGTAAAATAATTATCTTCTTTTTCTATTCTTTGTTTCTTATAAGGTTCTATGAGATTTCCAAGAATAACTGATTGAATCATCTGGAAGTTGAAGTCAAAATCATATATCCTTGAAAGCTCAGTGAATGAATAATCATAATAGTCTTTTTTAAGTCTATCCATTATTTTCACCCGATCTTTATCTATCATCACTCTGGCGGCTTCTAATCCAAAACCTGAAATGGAGATCCAGATAATGCTGTCCTTTTTTATTCTAAAATTAGCGGTAGCCGAAACTCCTTTGTTTTCGTGATCAAACTTAAACTTCGCTTTGGCAGATAAGTATTCGAACTCAGGATTAACGACAGCAAGTTTATCCTTCTTTTTCCCAAAGATTGCTCCTACTTGCCTGTTACAAGATGTAAGGCTAAGTATTCCTATCAAACACAATAAAATAAACTTATTCATATAGCTTTCGGTCTGCTATTTTCTTTTCTATTAGTTCCGATGTATCTCCTATATCGCGGGCTCTCTCCCATTGCTTGATCGCTTCTTCTACTTCCCCTAGCTGAAAAAGAACATCACCATAATGTTCAATGACCGTGCCATCCTCATCAAGAGAGACTGCTTTCTCCAGATATTTCTTTGACTCTCTGTATTTACCATTGACGTAAAGGACCCAACCATGGGTATCCAAATATGTTGGATTCTCAGGGTGTTGCTCAATTAGACGAGAAGACATCTCAAGTGCTTTTTCCAAATCTTTATTTGCAAGCGAAAGGAAATAACTGTAGTTATTCAACACATGATCGTTATTGGGTCCGTTCTCTAACGCCTTTTCATAAGCTCTGTAAGACTTCTCATGTTCATCTAACCCATTATATGCGTCCCCTAACTGACCATAGAATACAGTAAGCAAGTTCGGATCGATCGTATATTTTCTTCCTTGATCCAGCATTCTTATGGACTTCCTATAGTCGTTTTGAATCAAATAACCCGTACCCGCAAAATAGTAGAGCAATGCTTGATTTGGAAAATATTCCAAAGCCCGTTCAGAATGAATGACTAAACTATCGTACTGATTTAGATCTGCTTCGATATTCAAAATATTCTGCCAGACAGAATAGTTAGCTGGACTTAATCTTACAGCTTTTAGGTAATAAGAAACTGCATCCTGACGATTCCCGTCTTGATAGAGCAAATCTCCAACAAATGCCTGCGCTTTAAATTCATCTGCATGTTTATCAGCAAGATCTCTAGCTATTGCTGTTAGCTTAGACTTCTCCTCTTTGGAAGGTTTGAAAAGCAGATAATTCGAAAGGATTTGAAATTTGGACTGAAAGTCTATCGAACTCGTTTCAAAAGCTTTATCCAGCAATTCAAGTGATTTAGCCCTTTCACCTTTCATCCATGCAAGTTCACTCTTCATAAGCGTGATTCTCGAAGAAGTAGACTCGCTTCCCTCGTAATCTGCTATGGCTGTTTCTGCCTCATCAAGTTTCTTATTCTGAATCAAAAAGTTGATCAGTTCTTCTTTGTAAGATGATTCATTGGGATATGCATCAATAAGCTTATTGTACTCAGCAATCACTTCTGGAAGCTTGCCCTCCTTCATGTAAATGCGTTGCTTCTCCCGCACAATTTCCTCTTTTACTCCGAGCTGTGCTTCGATCTGATCAAACACACGAAACATATCATCTCTTCTTCCGGTAAGTTGGTATAATTCAGCTAACTCGTATAGGGCATTTTCTTCTGAAGGAAACTTTTCCAGAAGTCCTTCATAAGTTTTTGCCGCATCAATGTAGAAGCCTATGGATTGATAAATTCTAGCCAGTCCTAATCTGTAGTATTTATTATCCGGATCTAGTTCTATTGCTTTTAAACCATAAGGAAGTGCTTTTTGTCCCTCGTCACTCTTAGCAAGCACTTCTGCTATCTTAAAATTGATAGCTGAGCTTTCAGAATTCATCTCGAGTGCCACATGGAAACTTTCTAGTGCCTTCGCATAATTCTCTAGAATTAGCTGCTTTTCCGCTTCCACTAAAACACCTTCTAACTTCAAAGAATCTTCTTGAGTGTGTGGAATGACTGCCTCTTTCTTTTTCTTCTGAGAAAGAGCGAAAAAGGAAGCCAATAAAAGCACTGAAAAAAGAAATATACGCATCATCTTACCATTCACTATAGTCACCAAGACTCACCGATTTTGGATTGCCTTTCAAGTTAACGAAGTTTCCAATCATAGAGTTGGTTAAATCAACGTCTACCAATTCACAGTTATTTTGTATCAATGATTCAGAAAGCGTTGAATTATTAACTACACAGTTTCTACCAATAGAAACATTCGGGCCGATCTTGGAGTTCGAAATGCGACTTCCCTCACCTATAAATACAGGTTCAATAATCTCGCAATTCCCCATCTTCACTTCATTAGATATAAGTTTTTTACCCTTCAAAAATCCAAGGTATCTGGAGTTAGACTCAACAGTTATTTCCTTATTTCCACAATCGAGCCACTCTTTTACGGTTCCAATAGTGAAGTTGGTACCCTTATTTTTAAGATTCTCTAATGCCATTGTCAACTGAAATTCTCCTCCTCCTCGGATATCATTTTGAATCAGATAGTCAATTTCAGCTCGCAAATCTTCTCCTTTTTTGAAATAGTATATTCCGATAATTGCCTGATCTGAAACAAAATCTTGCGGTTTCTCTACGAAATCGGTAATAATGCCTTGATCATTCGTTTTAACCACTCCAAAAGCACTCGGATCATCTATTTGGCTCGTCCAAATGATACCATCATCTTCAGGATTGAGCTTAAAATCGGCTCTGAACAAGGTATCTGAAAATGCTACTGTTATTTTACCATCCAACAGTTCATTGGCACAGGCAATGGCATGAGCTGTTCCTTCAGCAACATCTTGAGTATAAAAATGTGCTTCTGCTCCTACCTCACTAGCAACTGCTTTTAACTGATCCTTTATCTCCTCATCAAAATCCCCAATTACAAAACCTATCTTCTCGATTTTCTCAGGAGTGACCTCTGCTATATCCTCCACCAGCCTTTGAACGATAGGCTTCCCCGCAATAGGAATTAATGGCTTGGGAGTGGTCAATGTATGAGGTCTTAGCCGCTTGCCTTTTCCGGCCATCGGTATGATTAAATTCATGAATTACCTTGATTAATAACTATTTAACTCCAGATAGAAGTAAAATTTTTTTCTAAAATGATGAGCAAAGTTAGGAAGATTAGCACTATCCCAACTTGCTTATTTATTTTAGTTCATCAAATGAAAAAAGTTGCCTATTTCTTATTTATCAGCATTCTCTTATTCTCATGTAGCAAAAGTCAAAATTCCTCAGAGGATCCGGTACAAGAAGCTATCTCACTATATCCATTGCACGTTGGAGATATTGCTTTTGACAAAAAAATAGATTCAAGCTCCTTTGAGCTATGCAATGAAAATTACCACCCTCAGTATTACAATACTGGTCAGGGGTTAGTATTTGAAGGAGAGAAGATTGCCATCATAAAACACTTTGACCAATACTATGATCCAACAAATGTACCAAAGGAGTCGGGTTATTTAACTATTCGATTTATTGTGAACTGTAAAGGGGAAACAGGACGATACAGAGTTCAGGAAATGGATTCAAACTATGAAGACATTAAGTTTTCATCTGAAATTTCTGATCAATTACTATCACTCACAAAATCATTAAAAGGATGGTCTTTCCCCAAAGACACTAAAAGAAGGTGGGACTATTACCAATACCTCACATTCAAAATTGAAGACGGACTTATTATCGAAATAATGCCCTAAAATATCAAAATGATTATCAGCTAAGTCATGAAAAAAATTATCTTTTTTTTATTCTTATTGCCTTTCATTGCCACTTCACAACCAAACTGCAATGTATTTGAAGATGATTGCAAAAAAGCGTGTGAAATTGCAATACAGTCAGGTGGTGGGCAAGGTTCTAGGCGTTCGCAGGAAAAATTTGATAGGGCATTAGAAATATGTCCAGATGGGCTTGCCTATGCCCATATGCAGAAAGCAGTGCCTTATTTAAAGAGAGGTGATTTTATCTCCTGGAAAAAAATGATCGACAAGGCAGTTGAAATTGATCCGATTGGTTATTTAGGCTACAGGGGGTGGTGCAGATTCCAGTTTTTGAGGGATTACGAAGGATCTATTAAAGATTTAGAACGACTAAAAACAATCCTACCTGTTGATATAGGATATGCACAGAATGGACATTATCATTTAAATACTGCTCTGGCTCTTTGCTACAAAAAAATAGGGCAAAAGGATAAAGCAATTCAGATTATCGAAGATCATATAAGTGATGAGAATTATACTTTTTGGGCATTTGAGTATTTGCATCTTGGTGTTTTATACCTGGAAACAGGAAACCTGAAAAAAGCTGAGCAATATCTGGTTAAGCAAATCCAAACCAATGATTATCTGGCTGAGACTTATTACTATCTGGCAATGGTTCATAAGGAACTCAATAATGCTGAAAATACCCTTGACAACTTGTTAAAAGCTCAGGAATATTATTTAGCGAATAAGCGAATGTTTGATGTATACACTACACCTGTTGACAAGATTTACTTATCAAAGATAGAAGACGAACTAGCTGACTTTTAAACTTCTTCGCTCAAGAAGTACCACAACTAAAACAAAACCAATTGCTACTATAGTTGCAGAAATGAGACCATTAACCAACGATTCATTTAGCCAAATAAGACCTCCTGCCAATAGGATGTAAAACATAATCTTCCAAGTCTGATATGGTACTGGATAGTGTTTTTTTCCCCATACATATGAGATAATGACCATCAATAAATAAGTGAGAAAAGTAGCAATAGCACTACCCATATATCCAAGCACAGGGATAAGCGTCCAATTCAGGATAAAAGTTGCAAACGCTCCAATTAAGCTTATGAGCGCTCCATAGAGTGTTTTATCTGTTAGTTTATACCAAAGGGATAGATTATAAAACACTCCCAAAAAAAGTCCTCCACCAAGTAACCATGGAACCGAATCGAGAGCCATCAGATAGCTATCCTGCCTTAAGAATATTGGTGCATACCATGGCATAAATACACACAAAACCAACCAACTAAAAGAAGTAAACGCTACAAATCCAGTCATAACTTTACTAAAGACCTGGGTAGAATTTTTTTCTTTTGATTGAGTGAAAAAGAATGGTTCGAATGCGTACCGGAATGCCTGCACTGCCAAAGTCATGAAAACGGATAGTTTGTAACATGCTCCGAAAATCCCCAACACTTCAAGATTTGTAAGTCCGTCATAAAACCCCTCAGGAAGTCTATATTTTAAGATAGCTCTGCTAAGCATCTCGTTGGTAACTCCGGCAAAACCAATAATAAGCACCGGCCAGGCATATTTCATCATCCGCTTCCATTCTTCAGAATTAAATGTAAGTTTTACCTTAACCCATTGGGGCAGAAAGAACAAAATATATATCCCATTGGCTATCAAATTGGAAAGAAAAACATATCCTACGCCCAAACCTGGATTATAAACTAATTGAATAAAACTGTCAGGATTGCTTCCCAAAATCCGCGGACATAACACTATGAAAAAGAGGTTAAGAAGTATGTTAATCCCAATATTGGAAAGTTTGAAAACAGCAAACTGATACGTTTTTCCAACTTGTCTGAGTTTGGCGAATGGTATCGCTACTATAGCGTCTATCGCAAGAATTGCTGCCAACCATTTGATTAAATGGGTTTTGTCGGGATAATTGAGTACTCCCGCTATCGACTCTGAAAAGAACCAAATTATACCTGAAAGAAGAATGGATGAAATAAGAATACTCGTGAATGCCAGATTGAAATAATCGTACCCTCCTTCTTTCGATGAAAATCTAAAGTAAGCCGTTTCCAAACCATAGATATATAGGATATTTAAGAAGGCGACATATGCGTAAAGCTCCGTCACTATTCCATACTCTGCGGGAACAAATACTGAGGTATAGAGTGGTACAAGAAGATAATTCAGCATCCGGCCAAGCACGCTGCTTAATCCATAGATTGCGGTCTGGCCTGCTAGTTTTCTGAGAATGGACAAGAATTATTCGCCTTTAAAATCGGCTTTTCGTTTTTCAAGGAATGCTGCAACTCCCTCTTTGAAGTCTTCAGTAGCAAAACAGCCAGCAAAAGCATTGGCTTCCGTCTGATAGCCATTTACTCCTGTCTCATAGTATGCGTTGACTGAGTCTATTACTAAGCCAATGGCCACTGGAGCTTTAGTTGCTATTTTATTTAATATACCCACTGCTTTAGCATGAGCTGCATCTTTATCTGACTCTACGTAATTGGCGAGACCTAATTGGTTCGCTTCATCAGCCGAAATCATATCGGCACTCATCAAGTATTCAAAAGCCTTTCCTTTTCCAATCAATTGAGTGAGACGTTGTGTCCCACCATAGCCAGGAATCAATCCAAGATTTACTTCCGGCTGTCCAAATTTTGCAGATGCAACAGCTATTCTCATGTGTGCCGACATAGCTAACTCGCAACCTCCACCCAAAGCAAAACCATTCACGACGGCTATGACAGGCGTATGGCAATTTTCTATTGACTGAAAGATCTCCTGACCCTCCTCAGCAAATTTTCTTGCATACATTTCGCTCAGTCCAGTGAACTCACTGATGTCTGCTCCTGCTACAAAGGCCTTCTCTCCTACTCCAGTTAAAATTACCCCACGAATATCCTTAGGATTGTCTTGCACATACTGGAATGCATCTCTGATCTCAAGCATGGTAGCTCTATTCAATGCATTCATTTTGCTCTCTCTATTGATAGTAATTGTCAAAATTCCATCTTTGAGATCAAGAGCTAAATTTTCATACGATTCCATCCGGTCGATTGGTTTTTGAGAGTGGAAAGAAAAAGGAAAAAAGCGTCAATCAAAAACAATTGTACTTTTCAAATTTGTAATCATGGTCTCTACAAGCTCTTTCAAATTGTAAGAATGTCGCCAGCCCCAATTATTCCTTGCAGCACTGTCATCAATGCTTCCAGGCCAACTATCAGCTATTTTTTGTCTAAAATCCGGATTATATGAGATGGTGAAATCTTTGTAATGATTCTTAATCTCAGCTGCTATCTCAGCCGGTGTAAAGCTCATAGCTGCCACATTATAGGAACTTCTTACTTTCACATTTTCAATATCCGATTCCATCAAATCTATGGTAGCTTTCACCGCATCATCCATATACATCATAGGAAGCATTGTATCCTTTGAGAGGAAGCATTCGAATGCTTCGCCGGAGATTGCTTTGTGGAAAATGTCTACCGCATAATCCGTGGTTCCTCCTCCCGGAAGAGCCTTATATCCGATTAAGCCGGGGTACCGAAGACTTCTAACATCAACTCCATACTTCTCAAAGTAATATTCACACCATCGCTCACCAGCCAATTTAGAAATACCGTAAACCGTGTTTGGACTCATAATGGTATTCTGTGGTGTGTTCAGCTTAGGTGTATCTGGACCAAAAACGGCGATAGAACTTGGCCAGTATATTTTTTTCAACCTATCTTTCCCTGCCTCCAAAACAAGCAACAAACTATCCATATTTAATTGCCATGCAAACAATGGGTTTTGTTCTCCCTTTGCTGACAAAATAGCTGCCAAATGGTACACTTGATTGATATTGTGCTTTTCCAAGATCTCATGGAAACGATCTTTATCCATGATATCAAGCTTTTCGTAAGGTCCATCTTTGATAAGATCCAGAGGTTCTTCACGAAGGTCAGAAGCTATCACATTGTTAATTCCTTTTAGTTCTCTCAGCTTCAGCGTCAACTCGGTTCCTAGCTGTCCACATGCTCCGATAATAAGGATTTTGTCCATCAGGTTAATGTTGTTTGGGTACGCAAATTTACACGTCATTAGAAAATTTGGTTCCATTAAATTTGTCACGATGCAGTTTGATGAATACTTGAGAGAGAAGAAAATAAATCCGGAGAAATTTAAAGCGGGAGAGCCCGATCTGTATAATGACTTTCTTAAAATTTTTGAACAAGTTCATCCAAATAGCTTTACACAACAGAAGCTCTTTTTGATCAACAAGATTCGAAGGAGTTATCAACTTAAAGAACAGACGGAAACCAAAAAATCTGCTGCAAAAGCAATGAAGCCCAAAATAAAACCATTAAAACCGAAAACAAGCTGAGATGTATAAATCACTAAAACCTAGATTAGAAAAAGAAATAGAAGAGATCAAAGAGGCGGGTCTCTATAAACAAGAACGCATTATCGCTTCTCCTCAAGCAGCGGATATCAAACTTGAAGATGGTTCAGAAGTGATTAACTTCTGCGCTAACAATTACCTTGGCCTTTCTTCCCATCCTAAAGTGATCAAAGCTGCAAAGGAGACCGTAGATACTCATGGGTTTGGAATGTCTTCAGTAAGATTCATTTGCGGAACACAAGATATCCATAAGACGCTAGAGAAAAAGATCTCCGAATTTTTGGGAATGGAAGACACCATCCTTTACGCGGCAGCCTTCGATGCAAATGGTGGAGTTTTTGAACCACTCCTTGGTCCTGAGGATGCGATTATTTCAGATTCGTTGAATCATGCATCGATTATTGATGGGGTCAGACTTTGCAAAGCAGCAAGATACCGATACAAGAATAATGACATGAATGATCTGGAGGAGCAATTGAAGGCTGCTTCGGAGGCGAAAGTGAAAATCGTTGTTACCGATGGGGTTTTCTCCATGGATGGTACGATCGCCCAACTTGATAAAATTTGTGATCTGGCAGATAAATATGATGCCCTAGTAATGACGGACGAATGTCATTCTACAGGTTTCATCGGAAAGACCGGACGGGGTGTTCATGAGTACAGAAATTGTATGGATCGAGTAGATATCATTACCGGAACCCTGGGCAAAGCTTTAGGCGGGGCATCTGGAGGATTTACGGCAGCTAAAAAAGAAATTGTGGATATTCTTCGTCAGCGATCGAGACCGTATTTGTTCTCAAATACGCTCGCTCCATCCATTGTTGGTGCTTCTATCGCCGTGATCGATATGTTGAGTGAAACCACTGAGCTAAGGGATAAACTGGAGGAAAATACCAAATACTTCAGGCAACAAATGACTGATGCTGGCTTTGATATCAAGCCTGGAGAACATCCAATTGTACCTATCATGCTGTATGATGCCAAACTTTCTCAGGAAATGGCTGCAAGATTACTGGAGAAAGGAATCTACGTGATTGGATTCTACTACCCTGTTGTTCCAAAGGATCAAGCCAGAATTCGAGTACAAATATCAGCAGTACACGATCGATCTCATTTGGATAAGGCGATTGCAGCTTTTACTGAGGTTGGAAAGGAATTAGGGGTCTTAAAATAATCTATAAGGATTGGAAGAATCCTCATGAGTATGGGGATTCTTTAAGCCACCTCTTCTTTAATTTCTTCTTCAGTTTCCCTCTTCTCTTTTTCCTTTTTCAACTCTTTGGGCTCGTGGAGGTATTTGTTGATTTGACGTCTTAGCTCTTGAGCAGAAATATTATGCATGATTGCTCCATCTTGCATGGTAGAAATCTGTCCTGTTTCTTCTGAAACCACTATGATGAACGTTTCAGTATTTTCTGACATCCCCAAACCAGCCCTATGGCGAAGACCATACTGTGCGGAAACTTCCCGTTCGGTTACTGGCAAAATGCACCTGGCAGCTACAATCCTGTCTTTATGAATGATCACTGCCCCATCATGGAGTGGACTGAATTTATTGAAGATAGCCAGCAACAGTCGTTTTGAAAGTAAAGAGTCCATCGGATCCCCGGACTCTGCATAAAATTTAAGAGGGGAATCCTGAGAAAGTACAATCAGTGCTCCTGTATTTGAACCTGCCAGAGATTTCACAGCTTCCACAATGGGTGTAATGTTTGCACGCTGATTCTTTCCATTCTGAGACCAGAAGCGAACATTTTTAAAAAACTTCCCTTCTTCGAAAATATTCGTTCGCCCTACTAGCAAAAGAAATTTTCTAATTTCTTGCTGGAACAGAATGATCACGGCTAATACCCCAACCCCCATAAACTGCCCGAGTATGGTACTTAGCAGTTCCATTTGAAGGGCATTAACGACCAGATAGATCAGATATATTGAAAGGAATCCCACAAATACTTTGATGGCCACACTTCCTTTCATAAGCTTATACACTTGAGCCAATAAGAAAGTGACTAAGAGAATATCAAGGATATCCTTCCAGCCAATATCTAAGAACCCTATTTGAAAGCCTAAGATCAATTCAATTCGTTTATCAACTTTACAGTCTCGACTGCCTCTTTTACATCATGAACACGCAAAATTCGTGCGCCCTTTAACAAAGCTACCGCATTTAGTACCGAAGTACCATTCAAAGCTTCCTGAGCGGTCGAATTAAGTGTTCGGTAGATCATGGACTTGCGAGAAACTCCTACCAGCAATGGTCTTTCCAGGTGGTGAAAATGATCAAGCTTATTTAGCAGATCAAAACTTTGTTTGGCTGTTTTAGCAAATCCAAAACCCGGGTCTATTATGACATCCTTAATGCCCAATCGGTTGCAATGCTCAAGAATTGAAGAGAAGTATTTCATAACCTCAAAGAGAACATCTTGATATTCAGTCAACTCTTTCATTGTCTGAGGGGTACCGCGCATATGCATCGCTATGTAAGGAACGCCTAGCGAGGCTACCGTATCAAGCATCATCTTATCCAAATGTCCTCCGGAAATATCGTTGACAATTGAGGCTCCAGCGGCTACAGCTTCTTTTGCCACTTCTGATCTAAATGTATCAATAGAGATAACCGAATCGGGAAACTCCTTGACAATGGCTTCTATAGGATCAATGACCCGGCTCAACTCCTCTTCAATGGAAATATCCTCTGCACCCGGACGTGATGAATATCCACCTATATCAAGAAGAGTAGCACCATCTTCTAACATGGATTCGGCTGTTGAAAGAACTTCCTTAATTGCAGACTTACGATTTCCTGAAAAAAATGAGTCTGGAGTCATGTTGATAATACCCATCACTCTAGGTGCAGACAGATCTATAATTTCTCCCTTGATGTTGATGGTATGTTTGCGATTCAATGGATTAGTTTTGTCGTTTCAAGTCCATGGTTGACAGTCGACAACAGACGGTCAATTACAAATCTAATCTGTGGACTTAAGGACTGACGACTGTTGACTATGAAAATTGAAACTGAGCAGCAATACAAAGAGATCATTTCTGAGTGTAAGGAGATTTTTTCTAAAAAAACCAAGGACTATGGCACGGCATGGAGAATCCTTCGCTTGCCTTCCATTACCGATCAAATCTTCATTAAAGCTCAACGTATAAGATCCATTCAAGAAAAAGGTGAAAACAAGGTTGGTGAGGACATCAGCAATGAGTTCATCGGGATTATCAATTACTGCATTATAGCCATCATACAAATGAATCTGAATGGAACCGAAGAGATGGAAATTTCATTTGAAAAACTGGAACCGATGTATGACAAAGTTTCGGAGGATACCCGAAACCTCTTGACTGCTAAGAATCACGATTATGGGGAAGCTTGGAGAGACATGCGGGTTAGTTCAATGACAGACATCATTCTGATGAAGCTGATGCGAGTGAAACAAATTGAGAATAATGCTGGTCAAACGCTCATTTCTGAGGGTATTGACGCGAACTATCAAGACATGATCAACTACTCGGTTTTTTGTTTGATAAAATTGAAAGAAGGAGAATCATCATGAAGATCATCAAGGAATTTGCCCGTTACGCTGTAGGAGCACTCTTTATTTTTTCAGGGATCATTAAAGTAAACGATCCTGTTGGTACAGCGATTAAGTTAGAAGAATACTTCCAGGTATTTGCAGCAGATATTGCCCCATTTTTTGAATGGTTTGTACCGGCGGCTCTTTTTCTAAGTGTCTTTCTAAGTGTGCTTGAGGTCGTACTCGGAGTGGCATTGATTCTTGGATATAGAATGAAAATCACAGCATGGATTTTACTCGCTATGATTGTCTTTTTCACCTTCCTTACATTCTATTCTGCTTATTTCAATAAAGTAACGGATTGCGGGTGCTTTGGAGATGCCATCAAACTGACCCCTTGGCAATCATTCTACAAAGACATTATCCTGTTGATTTTGATAGGTGTTGTTTTCTGGAAAAAAGAAAGTTATGCCCCATGGTTTGGAGCTAAGTTCAGAGAAATCAAAGTGATCGGCGTGACCGTCTTCATGACCGTCTTTGCCAGCTTCGCAATTACACACCTACCGTTTGTTGATTTTAGGGCATACAAAGTGGGAAATCACCTCCCCGCCTTGATGAAAAATTCAGAACCCCTGAAATACGTCTATATCATGAAGAAAGACGGTGAAACGTTTGAATTCGAAACTTACCCTTCGGAAGCAGGATACGAGTATATAGATGCAAGGCTTGTAAACCCTGAGGCAGCCGCCAAGATCACAGACCTCAATGTTTGGCAAGGGGATGATGATTATACTGATCAACTTATGACTGGGAGTAAGCTGGTCATCATCATTCATCAATTGGAAAAAGTGTCTCTCAAAAAGATAGATCGAATCAGAAATCTCACTTTCGAGAACCCTCGTTTCGATACCTGGATTTTGACTTCCTCAGGATATGAAAAATTTGAAGCTTTCCGCCACAAACATCAATTAGCAGCCCCATACTTTTTTGCTGATGCCACGGTTCTCAAAACGATGGTAAGGTCTAATCCAGGAGTCATCTTACTTCACGATGGAACAGTATTAGACAAGTGGCATTACAACGACACACCATTGACTGATGATGTCATTGAAATATTAAATAGGCAGTGAGTCAAAAGATCTTTCTTATAGGATTACCGGGAGCCGGTAAGACGACCATGGGTCTAGACTTATCAGTCCATCTCGGTATTCAGTTTGTAGATTTGGATCAGGATATAGAGAAAGCGATGAAGCAAACGGTTTCAGAGATTTTTTCAGAGAAAGGTGAAGCCCATTTTCGGCAGTTAGAAAAACTTCACCTGGAAAAGGTAATCAACGAGTTAGATTCATTTGTGATGGCTACAGGTGGGGGCACTCCGGCATACTTCAACAACCTTCAGTCTATGAAGAACGAAGGTAAAATTGTATTCATTAATACTCCTATTGAAACAATTCACCAACGATTGAAAAATGACTCAACACGTCCACTTATGAAATCGAACTCATTGGCTGAACTCTATGAAAAAAGAAAAGGATGGTACAATCAAGCTGACTTTACCATCCTGAAATACAAAGAATTAATTGATATTTTTAGTTAAAAATTGAGACCGAAGGTTACTGAAACCGTCGTATTTCTGATATCTGAGGTAGCTAGTGGTTGTCCTGCAAACTCTTCCGCAATAGATTCAGAATCTATAAAATATGGTGCTGCCTGTCTTTGGGTGGTACTTGAAACAACAGCAAAATCTAAGAAGTAATCAAACGTTCGATATCCAAAACCAAAGGTGATGCTGGTCCTATCTTGAATGTTAGAATCTACAACAGGATCTGGGAAAAAGGCATATCCCGCACGTAATCTAAAGTTTTCAAAGCGGTACTCTCCTCCAGCTCGTACGTTCATGACTGATTCAAAAGTAGCCCCTATCAAATCATTATCTTGAGAAGTAGAGAAGTCGTCTGAGTTTAGGTTTGCATTGCTGTAATCAACAAACTCTAAGTCACCAGAAAGAAATCCACTTTTCCCAATAAATAATGCAGCTCCAACACCGATTCTCGAAGGAGTTCTTAACTTGTAATTATTCACGAAAAGATTACTTTGATAAGGATCAATGGTTGCTAAATCAAACATGGTGGTTTCTCCATCCACTTCTTCTGTGAAGGTAGCTCCATCATCCCAATCTGCATCTAAGTCCAAAAAGCTCTCTTCATCAATGGACATGAAGGAAGGTGACGTATAACTTGCCCCAATTGTCAAGAACTCAACCGGACGAAAAATAGCTCCGAAATTAAAATTGATACCTCTACCTCTTGCTTCAACTTGATCATCTATTCTAAATGCATTTAGGGAATCCAAATCAGATCCTCCTTGAAGAAAGTCAAATTCTTCATAAACCCTCTCCTGGGTATAATTCAACATCTGAATACCCATGCCTCCACCAAAGTAGAATACATCATCATAATTACCCCCCCAGGCAATATTGAACTGATAGTGAGAACCCCGTTCCTCGATCGTTTCACTCTGGATTGGAAATCCGCCTACAAAAGCATCATAAAACTGAACATTCCCTCCACTATCAACTGTAGGTGTTATTAGAAACTGATCAAATGCAGCGAAACCCAATTCATTCAAATCATCGACGGGAATTGATCCTGCTTCCTGAATGATCCCATCTATGATGGAATTAAATCCATTCTCACCTTCATAAGTTCTTTCAAGATGAAACGAATTATTTCTACTTAATGAAAGTGCCAGAGATCCTCCTTTAAACTTATCATTGGTAAACCTCCCCTTACCAAAATTGATGACCGTTCCTATGTTGGCAAAATTGAAGTTATTCTTAAATGTCTCGTCAGATCCATCTGGGTTTATAATCTCGCCGGGACGGACGATAGAGTAATCAGTATCCACATTGATGAAATCTAAGGAAGGTGATACAACAAACACGCTTTTGTTGAAGAATCCTAATCCTGCAGGATTAGAAACAGCCGAACTAATATCACCTCCCAAGGCAATCTGTGCTCCTCCAATTGCCTGCATCCGTGCCGTACTACCAAGCCCATAATTCGTATTACTGAAACGATACGCATCTTCAAAATATTGGGCTTTGCTCACAACTGAATAGCAAACAAAAGCAAGGATTACCAGTATGAATCTATTTTTCATTTAGAATTTTTTAGTTACCTCTTCTGCCCGAACTTGATCTGCTAGAAGATCTACCCGATGAAGACCTGGATCCGGAAGACCTGCTGGAAGAACTTCTCGATCTACCGACTGAACCAGAGCTTCTTGAACCAGATCTACTTGGAGCATAACTTCTACTTCTTGACGAGTTCGAAGGTGACGAGTAAGATCTGTTCCCAGAACTATTGGACGGTCTGCTAAAACTACTATTGGATCTATTGCTTCTACTATTTATTGAAGAATTAGATCTATTCGTGTCTATGGATCTACTATTTGTAGTTCTTCCATTAATCGAACTAGAACCTCGAGAAGTCGAACCATTGTACCTATTACTTCTGGATCGATTCAGATAATCTGCCTGCTGCCTGTTATATTGACGTGTGGAGTTTGCCTCATTAGCCACTGCATTTGATCTTCTTCCTGATGAAGATCTACTTTCTCTAACAGATGAGGATCCTCTGGTTGGTCTTGCACTTCGCACCACACTTCTTCCTCTATAGCCTTCACGAACAACATAAGCTGGTCTTCCATAGAAGCCTCCGCCCCAAACTGGAGGACACCAGAATGGATCATAAAATCCACCTCCCCAGCCCCAGCCGGCATTCCAGGCCCATCTGTTTCTCCAGCCCCAACCCCAACCAGGTCCCCAGCCAGCGTTGAATGCCCATGGATCCCAGAACGGATCAAACCATGGATTACCCCATGCATTCCCGTAGGATACAGACCAAAAATTCCCTCCCCAGTTATTCCAACCTAATCCAAACCTCCATCTAGGCCTGTTCCAGTTGTTCAAATTATTCCATCCGTCATTGTAATAATTATTTATGATGACGGGCTGATTATTTGGATTATCATAAACAGTAGCAGCTTGAGGGTTGCTGAAGTTTGGATTTCGTTCTGTTCCATTAATGTAAGCACTCTGTGTATTTTCGGAAGCATAGTCTTCCTGCGTTTTCTCAGGAGCATAATATTCCAAGGATTCCTGGCTTACATCTCCGGTAGTAGGATTACTCTCTTGGAATTGGCGCCCAAGAAAACTTAACTCCTGACCATCATTTTCATTGGTATCATTGTTGTAATAAGTATTGGTTGCTACCTCATTCTTACTCTTCTTTTTCACCCGATCTTTTTTAGTGAAATAAAGATCATCATATTCTTGACCGAAAGCTCCAGCTACAGTCAATGCCAAGATGAAAGTCAATGCGTTTTTGAAATACTTTTTCATAGCAACCTCCTTTGTTTTTAATTAAACGATTCTCAAGGGCTCTCTGTTCACTACCTCCGCTATATTTGCTTCCCTTAAAAATATATTCACAATAGGAGCAAACTCCATACCAAAAAGATACAAAGCAAATGGCGAAAGCGATACCATCTCGTTCTGAAGATTACTCTCTATGGTATAATGAATTAGTGAAAAAAGCAGGATTAGCAGAAAATTCTCCTGTCAGAGGTTGCATGGTAATCAAGCCGTATGGTTTTGCAATCTGGGAAAAAATGCAACAAACACTGGACCAAATGTTCAAGGATACTGGTCATGAGAACGCTTATTTTCCATTGCTTATCCCAAAATCTTTTTTGAGTAAAGAGGCAGATCACGTGGAAGGATTCGCAAAAGAATGTGCTGTCGTCACCCATTATCGATTGAAGAATGACGAAGAAGGAAAGGGTGTAGTTGTAGACCCGGAAGCTCGTTTAGAGGAAGAGTTAATCGTACGTCCAACTTCTGAGACTGTGATTTGGGACTCTTATAAAAATTGGATTCAATCCTATCGTGACTTACCTATTCTTGTAAATCAGTGGGCCAATGTGATGCGATGGGAGATGCGAACAAGGCTCTTTTTAAGAACTGCTGAATTTTTATGGCAGGAGGGGCATACAGCTCATGCAACAAAACAAGAGGCAATTGATGAGACACATCAAATGCTTAATGTTTATGCCACGTTTGCGGAAGAATTTATGGCAGTGCCTGTCATCAAAGGTGTGAAGACCGAAAGCGAGCGTTTTGCAGGAGCTGTTGACACCTATTGTATAGAAGCCATGATGCAGGACGGAAAAGCTTTACAGGCTGGAACTTCCCATTTCCTGGGACAGAATTTTGCAAAAGCTTTTGATGTAAAATTTGCTACAAAAGAAGGCAAAGAAGAACTTGTCTGGGGAACTTCGTGGGGAGTGAGTACCCGGTTGATGGGTGCACTTATTATGGCACATTCTGACGATGACGGGTTGGTGTTACCTCCAAAACTTGCTCCCATTCAAGTGGTCATTGTACCTATCTATTTCAAAGATGAAGATTTAACTAAAATCAAGGAAGTCGTTGATCCAATCATTCAAGAACTAAAATTAAAGGGAATTTCTGTAAAATTTGATACCAGGGATACACATAAGCCAGGCTGGAAATTTGCTGAATATGAGCTAAAAGGAGTTCCGGTCAGATTAGCCATTGGGCCTAAAGATCTTGAAAAAGGTACGGTAGAGATTGCCCGAAGAGATACAAAAGAAAAATCTTTCCACCCTATCGATGGAGTAGTTGAACTTGTTTCCCAACTCTTAGAAGATATTCAGGCAAACATCTTCAACAAGGCGAGAGATTTCAGGGAAGAAAACACGAAGCAGGCGGATAGCTACAAAGACTTCAAAAAACTGGTGGACCAGGGTTTTGTCTACGCTCATTGGGATGGCACTGCTGAAACAGAAGAAAAGATAAAAGAAGAGACAAAAGCGACCATTCGTTGCATCCCGCTAGATAGAAAAGAAGAGGAAGGAACATGTATCTTTACAGGCAAACCTTCGAAGGGTAGGGTGCTTTTTGCTAAAGCTTATTAAAATGAATCTATGGATTGGCTAGTTATCACCGGTCTTATTCTGTTTGGAACACTTCTGATTATTGCTGAGGTGATTTTTGTTCCTGGCACCACAGTAGTGGGTATTCTGGGAGCTATATTTTCAGCCTATGGTATTTATTTAGGATATGATTATTATGGAGCTTCAACGGGTACCATCATTTTGATATCCACACTATTGGTAAACCTCACGGCACTTATTCTCGCATTTAAAGGGAAATCCTGGGAGCGATTTTCATTAAAGGAATCACTTAAAGGAAAATATAACGACGACTTCAAACCAGACATAAAGACTGGCGATAAAGGGATGACCATTTCATCCCTCAAACCAATAGGCAAAGCATTGTTTAATGATCAGGAAATAGAAGTGCGATCTAATGGTGGTTTTGTCAATGAAAATGTGGAAATTGAAGTCCTGAAAATTGAATCGTCAAAAATCTTTGTACAACCTGTAAAAAATTGAAATCATGGGTGGCAGTGTAATGCTTGTCTTATTTATTGTTGGAGGAATTATCCTCTTTTTTATCTTTCTCTACTTTGTTCCCGTCAATCTCTGGATCACGGCGATCTTCTCAGGAGTAAGAGTGGGTCTTTTGGAATTGGTATTCATGCGTATCAGAAAGGTGCCACCGTCAATAGTGGTAAATTCGTTGATTACTGCCACAAAAGCTGGCCTTACCATACAGGAAACGGAGGATAGCACACCCAGGCAACTGAAAACACAAGAACTTGAAACACACTACCTGGCCGGTGGAAATGTTCCGCAGGTAATCAAAGCATTGATTTCCGCAGATAAAGCCAACATCAATCTTACATTCAAGCAAGCTACGGCAATTGACCTTGCTGGTCGGGATGTTTTCGAAGCTGTGCAGATCTCAGTAAATCCGAAAGTGATCAATACACCTTCGGTTGCTGCGGTTGCCGCGGACGGTATTCAGCTAGTAGCTAAAGCAAGGGTAACGATCCGAGCAAACATTCAGCAATTAGTTGGGGGGGCCGGTGAAGAGACCATCCTAGCTCGTGTAGGGGAAGGTATCGTAACATCTGTTGGCTCTGCGGCTACTCACAAAGAAGTACTAGAGAATCCGGATAAGATTTCAAAATTGGTATTACAGCGAGGACTGGACGCAGGAACTGCATTTGAAATCCTTTCCATTGATATTGCAGATGTGGATGTAGGGGCTAACATTGGTGCAAAACTTCAAACTGATCAGGCATCCGCTGACTTGAAGGTAGCAGAGGCAAAAGCCGAAGAACGTAGAGCCATGGCAGTAGCTGAAGAGCAGGAAATGGTAGCTAAAGCACAGGAAGCTCGAGCTAAAGTGATCCTGGCTGAAGCCGAAGTTCCAAAGGCACTTGCTGAAGCTTTTAGAAGTGGTAATCTGGGTGTCATGGATTATTATAAATTCCAGAACATCGAGGCTGATACAGATATGAGAAGCTCTATCGCAGGATCCGGAAGCCGAAAAGGCGGATCGAGTAAAAAGAAAGATTAAGAAAGAATAACTTAACTAACCTAAAATGGGCCGTTTGACATTGCTTAAACGGCCTTATTTTTTGTCTAAACGACAGTTTTTGAAGATTCTCTTCAATGTTTAGTTGCCCTTGACTGTCTCAAATTGAACCAATCATTCTCATTATGAGAAATAATTCAACTAAAAATCTACATCCCAATATCTTTTAAAACGCTAAATATCAATAAGTTAAGTAGATTAATGAGTTTTATGGAACAATATTTCCTGTGTTAGAGGGTGAGAATGATTATAAAGATTATAATCGAATAAGGATTAAAACAAATGATATTATGACGGAATTAGCGATTAAAGGAAATTGGAACGAGTTGAAAGGAAAGTTGAAGCAAAAATATGGAACGCTTACTGATGATGATCTCATATTTTCAGAGGGAAAAGAAGATGAATTATTGGGAAAACTTCAACAAAAAACCGGTAAGACAAAGGAAGAATTGAGAAAAGAGATTGAAAATCTGTAATCAAAATCTCAAATCATTTTAAACCCTTTAAACAAAAAAATTATGTTACGTTGGACTCTAACTTTTTTAGTTATAGCGATTGTTGCCGGAATATTCGGATTTGGAGGAATAGCTGCGGGTGCAGCCTATATCGCAAAAATTATCTTTTTCGTTTTCTTAGTACTATTAATTCTATCTCTATTCAGAGGTGTACTAAGTAAAAGCTGATAATATAATAGCTTATTGAAAATAATTAAGAAGGTATTTTAATGCCTTCTTTTTTTATTGAGCAATTTTATCAGGAGTGAACTCACCCTTGTGTTCAAGGGCCTGTTCAATATGTGCCAAATGATGACTAGAGTGCCATGCATAAAGTCCAACCATCCAAATCAACGTTAGTTGTTTGTTATATTCGGGATGTATGAACGTACGTTGTTTTTGTTCTGTGCTTAATGATTTTAATAGTGTGACCAGCCGCTTATGTATACCTTCAAGTATTGCTATTGAATCCATGATATCTTCATTGATTGCATCAGCAGTTTTTGCCCACTTTTCCTGAGTGTAAGGCCGGATGGTCGGGTTTTCTTCCGTAATAATCAACTTGAACCGTACGAAGCTATTCATATGACTGTCGGCAAGATGGTGTACAACTTGTTTTATATTCCATCCTCCTGGTCGATAAATTAGCTCTAATTCATTGTAAGAAAGGTTTCCAACACGCTTTTTGAGCTCTTCAGGTAAAGTATTAAGCGTGGAGACCCATTCCTCAAATAATTCTTCCGTTATCTCTTCCGGAACTTTATATTTTCCGATAGGAAATTTTAAATTTTCTAAATCCACAAGTCAAGTTATTTTTTCTTTTTAAAGATAGGAACTGTACTGCAGGGCTCTCCATACATCAGACTGCTAACTTTGGGAAGGAGCTTCTCTGTGATCCTGGTATAGGCATATTCCACGTTTTGGATGTCTCCACATCCTTTGATCACCACTTTCTTATCCTCCAAATCATTATGTTCCAAACAATTTTCAATGGCTTGGTCAATTAGGGCTTTTTCAATTTCATTATCAGATCCAAACGTGATCATATTGGCAAACTCTTTCAGTTTCGTAACCAATAACATGTAGGCCCATGTTGGCACAATTGCATCTGCCGAACAGATTAAGCCCACATTTTTATCTTGGTAGGCAGACCAATCATTGTCTTTCAGAAAAGCCCTGAAATCTTTTTCCTTTAAGATCAACCCCTCATAGAGAACATCTTTTACATCAAAAATCACTTGCTCTCCCTGATGCAAATATTCCTCCAGGTCAATAGAAACCAGTGGGCTCTTGGCAACTCTGTTTACAATTTCTTCCATGGATCAGAGTAACTGTTTTTTTGGAGTTGTGGTTCGCCACTCTTTTAAATAATTGGGTTCGAAATAGGCAACATCTTTAAACTGATCATTCTCGAACTTACTAAAACTCAGCCTGCCCATATTAGAAGCATCTGGAAAAATATCATTTATAAATATTAGATTTTTCTGGTCGGCAACTTCACGAAATTTTGGCATACCATCTCCAAAGAGATAAATAGGTTGATCAAACTCGGTAAAAGTTGTTTCGTCTAAAATCTTTGGCTGCAAGTCCCAAATGATATCCCCGTTTTGATCTTCTATTTGTGTATATACTTCCATCCTTCGTGCATCCATCATTGGGCAAAGCAAATGATCTCCTAGAAACTTTCCTCTCACCGCTTCTGTCATGATGTCTAAAGATGGAATTGCTATTAACTTTTTGTTTAATGTATAACAGATCCCTTTTGCCGTAGAAACACCAATCCTTAGGCCAGTGTACGAACCAGGTCCTGATGAAACAGCAACAGCTTCCAAATCATCAAAGGTAAAACCAGCTTCTTTGCATATTTCAAGGCCGATCCCAGGTAGTAAGGATGAGTGGGATTTCTCAACCTGATGTGTTTGACTGCTTAATAATTGACCAGAGCGATGGAGAGCTACTGAACAGACCATCGTTGACGTTTCAATACTTAGTATAAGTGCCAATCAGCTAGGGTTTAACAGCGAATTGTATTCTTCAGGATTATTCAACACTCTGATAGCAGCCTGTACATCCGGATCTTTACCAAAGGTTGATTCTATGATTCCACGCTCATAGAAATATCTACCTGCAATTTCTTGTTCCAAGAGCATTTTAATTTCCTTTTCAAAGGTTTCAAGATCCTTTTCCTTATTATGCCTTGTCGCTTTTTCAAGATTATCAAAATAACTTTTCAAAGCGTCATATTTCTTCTCTTCTTTAGCAATCTCGATAAGTGCTTTTGTCTCTTTCTCTACTCTGGTTTCATATTCGAATTCCCTGCCGGATAGCCACTTTTTGAAGTCAGCATACTCCGAATCAGAAAGCCTTAGCTCGTCCGGTGATTGTGGATTCAAGCTTTCATTCCGGTAATAATATTCTGTGGCATAGTAGAAAATATGATCTTCTTTCAAAAGGCTTCTTGTTATTGGTGCAAACTCAAGCCTTTTTACCTCTACGTCAGGATCTATGCCTCCTCCATCATAAACTTTTCTTCCATTTGAGGTATAGAATTCATTTTTCAATGAATCTGGAATTTTTCCTACACTACCGTCTTCATTACGGTTGCTGTAGTCAATGGCTTGAATACATCTTCCTGTGGGAGTGTAGTACTTGGCAGTAGTGATTTTAACCACTGCGTCATAGGAAAGTGGTCTTTCTATTTGAACAAGCCCTTTACCGAATGTTTTTCTTCCAATCAATACCCCTCTGTCATAATCTTGCATGACGCCTGAGACAATCTCAGACGCGGATGCACTCCCATTATCGGTAAGAACAACTACAGGTATATCAGGATCTACCGGATCATTCAAGGTATTATATGTCCAATCATTCACTCTAACCTTCCCTTTTTGTGTGACAATCTTTCTACCTTTTTCAACAAATACATTGGAAACATTCACAGCCTCATGCAGAAGTCCTCCGGGATTACCTCGTAAATCAAGAATGATATTCTCAGCTCCCTGTTCAATTAAGTCCAGGACCTTTATTCCTATGGATCTTCCTACATTTTGAGTAAAACTTGTTAATCTAACATAGCCTATATTGTCAGTAACCATCCCAGCATAAGGAACACTATCCACTGCAATTTTCTCTCGCTTTACATTGACATCAAACATTTCATTCTGGCCATATCTTTTTACAGTCAACGTGATCTCAGAATTCGACTGTCCTTTCATGAGAAAACGAACCTCCTCCTGGCTTTTTCCCTTTAATGAAATTCCGTTTATTGCGTGAATTTCATCTCCTGCCTTTAACCCAGCTTCATGTGCAGCAAAACCTTCGTAGGGCATGATCACTGTACTTATCCCATTTTTTCGTTCTACCACCGCACCAATTCCGGAGTACTCGCCGGTAGTCATCATGCGATAATTTTCTATATCATCGGCAGCAATGTAGTTGGTATAAGGGTCCAGCCCTTCTAACATTTCATCTATCCCGGATTTAATCAATGTGTTCGGATTAATTTCGTCCACATAGTGTGTATTCACCTCTTTGAAGAGTGTAGCGAAAATGTCAAGGTTCTTCAGGATCTCGAAATACCTATCGGTTTCCGGCTTCACTGCTGCCGCTAACAGAATTAATACAGCAAATGATGCAAGGGTAAGTTTTATTTTTCTACTCATGTTCTCCAGCTTTGATAGTACCCAAACGTTCCAGACACTTTTTTAGTTGAGTCTGAATGTCTTGAAAAGTTAAAATTTGTTTAGAAAGATAAATGAAAGCTATATAAAAGCTCATGGATTTGCTCCCCTGGTGGATAATTTCCTTATTCAGGCGGTAAGCTTCCCGAATTCTTCTTTTGAGCAAGTTTCGGTCTACTGCTCTTTTAAAATTCCTTTTAGGAACTGAGATAAGTATTTGATGTGGCGATTCTTCGTTGGTCTCCAGGTACCGAACCTGAAAATCACTCAAATAAAAAGAGGAACCTTTACGAAACAGTTCCTCAATTTTTTTCTTGCCGTATAGTCTTTCCTTTTTGGAAAAACTGTATTTAGAATGGCCCATAGGCCTTAAATTTTACTTCTTATGGATATCGTCAGAAACAGTAAGTCTTTTTCGACCTTTAGCTCTTCTTCTTGCAATCACGGATTGGCCATTCACGCTCTCCATTCTTTTTCTGAATCCGTGCTTGTTTTTCTTCTTTCTTACAGAAGGTTGAAATGTTCTTTTCATGAGTGAAACTATTTTTTATTTGCCACATGGAATTCGACCTTTGCAGTCTCATTTCATGGTATTCTTCTTTCTCCCTAAAAAACGGAGGGCAAAGATAGATAAATCCTTGCCCTCTTTGCAAATTTTAGAAAGTTAAAATCTAATTATTACTTAACCATAAAAACATCAGCAGTCAATTCTTGATTGACAAGAACCTCAGATGCCTTAAGCTCCCCCTTGGCTGGACCAAACTGTTGAGTCATCGTATGAGGAAACATTACTCCATCTACTTCTTTGTAGTCCATATAATCTACTGTCTGAGTAATGGTTCCCTGCGGAGTTTCTGTTGCTTTTGAATATCTAACCTTTAAGCCTGACTCGGCATCAAAATAAACGGTATAATTTCCCCCTTTCGAAAGCTTAACTTCAATCATGTAAGCGTCACTTCCGTTTACTTGTTCAATACCTGCTAATTTAAGTTCGGCACCTAATTCTTTGAGCTTAAATTCATTAAAAAGCGCATTGGAGACCACCTGTTCTTCTATTAAAGCATCATTTAATGGAGCTTTATTCCCCATTTGCATAACTGAAGCAGTTTTCCCATCGGAAACACTTGACATAACAGCCATACCGCTCATATTCATGCTGATGTTCGCTTTCATTCCTTTTGCCAAAACTTGTGTCATTTCAACCTGTCTTCCCATCATTTCACCACTCATTTTCATGGTAACATTTTCTATTTGACTTAGCGCATTTTCACCACCTAACGCTGACTTGTAATCTGAGATCACTTTTTCAGCTGTCAATCCATCAGGTAGCTTAGCCAAAGATGGATCTACTTCATTACCGTAGGTATCGTAGTAAGTAAGCTTACCAAATTGCTTGAGACTCTCAGCCACTTCGCTAGCCTTCCCAACTACATTGATATAAGCATTATCGGGCTTTAAGTACTTCTGAGCAGTCGCTTTTACATCTTCGATAGTTACAGCCTGCACCTTCTGAAGGTAGGTATTGTAATAATCTGATGGTAGATTATAACGTGCTGTATTCAATGCAAAGTTTGCAACAGTCTGTGGACGCTCTAATGACTGTGAGAAACTTCCGGAAATAGAATTTTTAGCCAATTCCAATTCCTCTTCTGTAATCTCCCCATTTCTCATTTGCTCCATTTCGTAAATCATCTGTACGATTGCACTGTCTGTCACTTCGTTTCTAACGTCCGCATTCGCATTGAATCTTGAGACCAGTTCATTTGGAGATAGAGAGGATCTACTCCCATAAGTGTACCCTTTATCTTCTCTCAGATTCATATTCAGCTTACCGGAGAATGATCCTCCCAATATCTGATTCATCACCCTCACTTTGATTGCATCTTCAGATCCGATCTCTAAGAATGTAGGGTAAGTGATATTAATCACTGACTGAACCGAGCTTGATCTATTCACAATACCCACTTTGGTTTTTTCAGGAGCTTCCGGCATATCATATGATGGTGATGGTACTTCACCTTTCTCCCAGCTTCCGAAGTATGTTTTTACTAACTTCTTCATTTTCTTAGGATCCACATCGCCCACTATCGCCAGATAAGAAATATTCGGTCTGAAGTAAGTGGTATGGTAACCTTTAAGGTCGCCTGCACTAATATTATTTGTAGTCTCTTCGGTTTGAATTTCTCCATAAGGATGGTCTGAACTGTAAACTAAGATCTGGTTAAGATTACTAGCTATTGAAGAAGGGTCCTCCTTGGCTTGCGCTAATCCTGAAAGTGTTTGCTTTCTAATTTTCTCTAGCTCTTCTTCAGGGAATGTAGGATTAAAGGCTACATCTGTCATTAGTTCCAGAATCTTCTCCTGATACTTAGAAAGTCCAGAAGCGAAAACATTGGTGGAGCCTGCAAAAACGTTAGCACCAATGAAATCAATTTCTTCATCTAACTGCTCCTTGGTCCTGGTTTCTGTTCCCCTCATCATCATCTGACCGACCATTCCAAGATATCCCACTTTGTCACCTTCTAATAGTGGGTCTCTATCAACAACAAGATTATAGCTCACTCTGGGCAGTTTGTGGTTTTCGATGATGAAAACCTTAAGTCCATTCTTTAATTCAAATGACTCATAATCTCCAATATTTATTGGCCTTGGAGTAGCGGGCTCAGGCAGCTTGCTTCGATCCACCTGTGCAAAAGCACTTATGATTCCGATGGTCAAAACCAGGGATAATATATTTCTTAAATTCATAATTTCTTTGCTTTTAGATTAGGATTATTGATCGTCTAGTTTTTCATCTTCCGGCTTCTGCTGGGCAGATTTTGGAAGATAGTATAGCGTAACTCTATTATCTGGAGTCAAATACTTTTTAGCCACACGTTGAATATCTTCTTTGGTGACTGCCATGTATCGCTCAATTTCACTATTGATCAAATTCGCGTCTCCGTAATAGACATGGTAATCTGCCAAGCTTTCTGCTATTCCACGCACAGTACTATTTGAACTTACAAAGTTGTTTTCGATTTGATTTTGAAGTTTTTGGAATTCCCGATCTCCGACAGGTTCTGTTTTCACTCGTTCTATCTCAGCCATCATCGCTTCCTCTAGTTCTTCTGGAGTCTTCCCTACGTTGACAAGCCCTAAAGAAACAAACAACCCTCCATCTTCTAGAGCGAACGGGAATGAACCAACAAATGCAGCTATTTCCTTGTTGTCCACAATCTCTTTTTGAAATCTAGAGCTTTGTCCACCTGAAAGAAGCGTGGTAAGCATTTGCATAGCATAGTAATCATCAGAACCTTGCTCCGCCATTCTATATGCCTGAAATACTCCAGGAAGCTGTACATTATCAAATACTTCTTCTCTGACTTCTCCATCTAATTTTGGAGCCTCTATCTCAGGTCGGGGGATTGACTTAGTGCCTTTAGGAATTTCGGAGAAATATTTCTCTACCAGTTTTTTAGTTTCCTCTATCTGGATATCCCCGGCTATGGAGAGTGTAGCGTTATTCGGAACGTAGAATGTCTCGAAGAAATCTTTGAAATCCTCTTCTGTAGCCGCATCGATATCTTCGAATGATCCGATTGGAGTCCAGGAATATGGGGTTCCCTCATATGCTTTGCCGAAAATCTTTGCCTGGAATGACATGTAAGGCTGATTATCAATCCTTGTTCGCTTCTCTTCTTTGACTACCTCTTTTTGAGTAGCAACTCCTGTAGAATCAATTGTAGCATGAAGCATTCTTTCGGACTCCATGTATAAGCCAAGCTCCAACTGGTGAGAAGGAAGGGTTTCATAATAAAAGGTTCTGTCAAATGAGGTGTTTGCATTCAACTGACCTCCTGCATTTTGAATAATCTTGAAGAATGAACCTCTTCCTATATTCGGTGACCCTTCAAACATTAGATGTTCAAAAAAGTGAGCAAATCCAGTTCTTCCATTGGGCTCATTTTTTGAACCTACATGGTAGAGTACCGATACATTAACAATAGGAGTTGAATTATCCTGATGTAGGATCACATGCAATCCATTGTCCAGATCATACTCCTCAAACTCAATTCGTCGATCTTGAGCCGAAGCTCCAAGAATCACGAACATACAAATTAAGATTAGCGTGTTTCGCATATTTATATTAGGGTTTACAATTAAGACTAGTTTAGTAGATGTTAAATCAATTTTATTACATGGTTGTTGCAAGAATTTCTTTAATGTGATCCTGATTTAATCTAGGACCATATTTGCTAACTACTTTCGAGCTAGCAGCACTAGCTAATTTTCCTGCTTCTGCGTAATTCATGCCATGGGTTATCCCATACAAAAAAGCGCCCGCAAACATATCACCTGCTCCTGTGGCATCAACAGCTTTTGTAGGGAATGGTTCTATTTCATGGTAAGCTGACCCATCAAATGCAATCGCTCCTTCTGAACCTTTCGTGATAACATATTGCTTGGCAACCCGACCAATAGCCTCTTTTGCTGCTTCCATTCCGCTTACATTGGCAAAAAGCTCCGCTTCTTCGATATTACAAAAAAGCAGATCTACTCCCTCACCAACTATATCTTTCATTTGATCATTGAAGTATTTAACCATTGACGGATCGGAAAATGTAAGACTTACTTTGACCTTATTTTCTGCAGCTATGCGCTTAGCTTTCTTCATCGCCTCTAGTCCTGTTTGAGAAGAAACAAGAAACCCTTCCATAAAAAGATATTCTGACTGATTAATCGCTGAAGCGTCCAATTGATCAACTGAAAAATCGCTTGTAATTCCAAGAAAAGTATTCATCGTACGTTCAGCGTCTGGAGTCACCATCACCAAACATTTTCCTGTAGTCCCTTGATAGAGACTATTTGCATCCAAATTTGTGTCAATACCCGCTTTCACAAGATCATCCATATAGAATCGTCCATCTTCATCGTCTGCTACTTTACAGGTATAAAAGCCTTTACCTCCAAATTCAGCCAGCCCAAATATTGTATTAGCAGCTGAACCCCCTCCCTGTTTCTTTTTGATCATACCCTTAACGCCATCAAGCAAAATTCCCTGCCTGTCTTCATCCACCAGTGTCATTAACCCCTTCTCAACTTCATTATCTAAGAAGAACTGATCTTCTACTTCTATTTCATAATCCACCAGTGCATTACCAATGGCACATACATCGTATTTTTTGTTCATTTCTATTTAGTTATTGCTAAAACACGGTTAGGATAGTCTGAGATAATACCATCCACACCGAAGCTTAAGACTTCAATTATGTCTAGTGAATCATTAACTGTCCAGGGTATTACATCCAAACCTTCTTTCTGTATTTCTTTCACTTTCAGCTGCGAAAGTAACTTATAATGGGAAGAATAGATTTCAGGTGTAAAACCCAGCGAATCAAGGTTGATCTGCCAGGGCAAATTATTTTCTATCAGCACTGCAAGTTTTATCTCAGGATGCTTTTCATGGAAGTATTGAAGGATTCTAAAATCAAAAGATTGAATGATCACACGATCTTCAATATTCTTCTCTGTTATCACCTCATAAACCAGATCTGAAAAAACCTTGGGTGGTGGATGAAATACAAGGTCAGTTGCTTTCTGAGTCTTCAATTCTACATTGTAAAAAATTCTCTTCAACCCTTTACTATTCATAAATGACTCAACACTATCTATGACCTCAGAAAATCGAGGTTTATATATGGACATAACTTTCTGATCAGGAAATCGAGGGTTTTG
Organism: Ekhidna sp.; assembly: GCA_965267215.1. Lineage (GTDB taxonomy): Bacteria > Bacteroidota > Bacteroidia > Cytophagales > Cyclobacteriaceae > Ekhidna. The sequence continues at coordinate 4,200,086 of OZ253940.1, read as the reverse complement.
AGTGGATCCGCAATCGAAAAGTTGGATATTCTCATAATCCAATTGGTAAATGTTAATGATTGAATCCTGAGGAATTGGATTACCTAATATGTCTAGACAGAAGGTAGGAGAAAAATAAGGTTCATGACTTACCACTAGTTGATGATCCTTGGAAACAACCAGGTCCAGCTCCAGTGTATTCACTCCTATGTCAATGGCCAGCATAAAGGCAGGCAAGCTATTTTCCGGAACCAGTCCCCTGGCACCTCGGTGGCCTTGAATATCTAAATTTCTGAATGGCTCCTCTGAAGTGCAGGCGCTTAGAGTCACGCAAAGCATAATCAAATGTTTATTCATGATAAAAACTTGATTCGAGTGAAGATGTAATGAAGTGATTCTTCATTTATAACCATTCGATAAAAATCAGAATCTCCTAGCTGCTCTGATTTATAGCCACTCTTTTTCAAGTACTTCTTGCTGATTTTTTTATCAAACCAATGAACAAGTCTGATCTTATCGCCTTCTATTTCTAAGCAGGTCATACCTCTCTTACCTACAACGCATCCCGAATTAAACACGCAAGGAATATGAAAGAGTGTGTTGTAAACATAGTTTTGGAAACTATGATCTTTATGTATTTTAAAATACTGTTTTAGTTCTTTCTTATGGGATTTAATTTCATCTTTTATTTCATGATGTCTTTCTCTTCTAGCAACTGTGTAGTCCCTACACAGTTGCTCAATTTTATATTTCAATCGATCAACTTTATCGAGCGATTCAAACAGCGGCCTATGTGTATGACCAATGATTGAGACCACCTTATTAAAAGCTGAAAAACCATATACCATTTTCTCAATTTTGTATTGTTTTCGGCTACTGTGAGAAACGGAATAGCTTTTAATTCCTAGAGGGTTTGCAAAATACTTTAGAGTGAATCCAATTAGTTCGTTATGTTCTTGATACTTCTTACTTGCCTGATGACCATGAAAAACAAACAAACTATCCTCACCAAACTTCAGCCTGAGGGACTCGTAATGTTTATAATCAAATGGAAGCTCTTTCATCAATTGAAGCTCAAGATCATGATTGCCAATTGTCTTAAAAAGATTCCCCTCTTGGTTAAATTCATTAAATAGATCGTAGATTGGTCCCCATTGAGATACAATCTTTTTAATCTTGAAGCGCTGAAGTTCTTCAATGTCTCCGTTTAGGATAAGCGCAAATTCATTGCTTTTATAGAACTCTTTTAAGGTTGCTTCAAACAACTTAGAATTTCTTCTAAAATCATCTGTGGAGCCTCCATCTCCTATATGGAGATCAGAGAAAATGACCCATCTCTTCCTTGAGTTAAGATCTAAAATAGGGCTAGATTCAAGAAGTTTATCCAGCTTTTTGTAAAGTGCTTTTGTATTAATTCCACTCTTCTTAACCATCAGAATTTCCTCAGAAAAACCCAGGCAGCAATTTATTAATTATGAATTCAAATGAATTGGATATTTCCAAATGAGAAGAAAAAATAACACAGACTTATTTTATCTCTTTCCAGTTGGCATCAGCCCTTTTTTTAAAATCATTAGGATCTGCATTCCAATCATCCTTAAGGCTTCCGGTCAGTTTGGTCATCCAGCTTGAAGTAAATAACTGTAATTCTCCATTCTGAATCTGCCATTCCTTTGGATCTGGTTCCATCTTAGTTGAAGTTTCTGCTATTGCATAAGCACACCAGCCACCATACTTCGGTAAGTACTTTTCCGGATTTTCTTCAAAGAGCTTTTTATTCTTCGTACTTGAAAAAAGATATGTAAGACCATTGTAGTCTATGGACTCAGCTTCTACTCCTTTTTTTGCTTCTCCTTGTTCAAAATACGCCACAGGATCATAGCCATCAATGGCTATACCCCCACTATTGAAAATCGGATCTTTTTCCACAGAAGTGGATTGAGAACAGGAAAAAAGAAGTAAAACACTAATTCCTAATAAATGCTTCATCATGGTTGAATTGGTTATTTTATTGCACTAAAAACGGTTTATTTTTTTTCAGAAACAAAAAAAGCATGTTAAGGATGGATTCAAGTCTCTAGGAAGACATTCAAGATATTATCAAACTAAATTATTTTCGTGACAGCTCGCAATCATATTAACTCCCATGTCTGGAATACAACGAATCAATCATAAAGGAAAAGAAATCATCTACATAGACTATAGGGGTCAGTCGGAAGATGAAATGCTGGCGACAGCAAATCAATTAAAGGTTTTTTTGCTTTCAGAACCTGGTCATCATCTAAGATTGGTCAATATTTCTGATACACCCGCTACCAGGAAATTTACTGCATTCATCAGGGAGCTTGGTAAAGAGACGAAACACATCCCTGTAAAAGGTGCGATCGTAGGAATCACAGGAGCCAAAAAGGTGTTATTAGCCGGCTATAATCGCTTATTAGGTGGAGCCATGAGACCTTTCGACGATGAAGAAACAGCAAAGGAATACTTAGTGAATTGATTTCAATTTATGAACTAATTAGTACATCATTCGTTATCTTTACCAGTATGAAAGCTCCAATAAGTCAACGAGTTAAAGAAATATTATCAGACAAGAAAACTGCTGAAAAGCTGATCAGTTCTGTAGTAAAGAAGAAAAAAACAACTGATAATGTTATTGTTATAGGGGGAAAACATTATCAACTACAGAAAGTAGCGAGTACACACAAGCATTAATTCAATCTCATTGTGAACGTTGCTTTTGGCACCCTTCTCATTCTTATCTTTCTTTCTCCTGGATTTGTTTGCAGATATGCTTTTTTAAAAGGACCCTATTCAAGAAAAAATTTTCGACCCTCTCTGTCTGACGAAGTATTTTGGTCTGTTATTCCGGCTTTTTTTATACATCTACTAGCTATACTATTTCTCCAGTTGATAGGCATTCAGCCAGCAATAAAAGATCTCTATTTGATGGTTATTGGAAATCCAGGCATAAACTTTCAGCTAGTCAAGGAAGGGCTCGGATTGTTTTTGATTTACTCGGCTTCATTGTTATTTCTTTCCTATCTGGCAGGAGCCTCGGCAAGACTTATTGTAACCCACTACAATATTGATCTGAAATACAATATTCTAAAAGTGAATAACGAATGGTACTATCTATTTAGTGGCAAACTGGCAGAAAGCGAAGTGGATTTAATCCAACTTGATGTACTAGTTCATTCAGACAAAGGAACGACCTTGTATAGTGGAATATTGGAGGATTATTTTTTAAATAAGACTGGAGGAATAGATAGGCTTTACATGATAAAGGTTTACAGAGACACTAAATATGAAATGCCTGGAGATTTCTTCGTGATCTTCGGAAAAGATATCTTAAATATTAATCTCACTTATTTCAAGTTAAAAGAAGAAGATCAGGTGTAATAATCTTGTAAATTGAAATTTTACAGACAACTCTTGCAATTAATTTGAAATAATACTAGCTTCAATTTTACTCACCAACAACTAACCTTTCATGCCAGAAATCCAGAATATGATTTCAACCTTGCCTTGGCATCCAACCCGTAGATGGAGAGCAAGGCAACTGAATGCTATTAACAAAATCGTCGTACATCAAGAATTAGGAGAAGCAGATGTGGAAGATGTGAATAATTATCACATCAGACCTAACCATATCTCTTCCAAGGGATGTCCACATCTTTGCTACCATTTTGCAATCAGAAAAAATGGGGAAATCATACAGGCTAATGAACTCTCAAGTGTGACGTGGCATTGCAAGGGACAAAATATAGAAGCTGTAGGCATTATGGTCGTCGGCAATTTCAATGGCCCGGGGTACGACATGGGCACCTCAGAGCCGACCAAAGAACAAATTAAATCATTGGATTTCCTTGTAGATTACCTGCAGAGATCTCTTGAACTTGATAATCAAAGCATCTACGGCCATTACCATTATGGTAAGCCTGCTTGTCCTGGTTATAAATTGCAAGAGTACGTCGAGGAAAGGCGCGAAAAAGTAAAAAAAGTAGATGCTGGAAAAATCACTAAATCCGTAAAAGAAGTCCAAAAAAGGTTAAATAAGCTTGGTTTTGCAGCAGGAAAGGAAGATGGCATTCATGGTATAAAGACGCTTGAGGCGATTCGGAAATTCCAAGGTTCGCAAGGATTGATCGCGGATGGAATAGTAGGACCAAGGACATGGGGTAGATTATTAGAACTCACTAAATAAACTCAACAATGGAGAAACCAGAAAAAGTAATATTAGGTGAACATGGGTTCTGGTCAACATGGCTTTCAAAATTGCTGTTTACGCTGATCAGTGTAAAAGTTTGGGGACTGGTAGCTGCAACAATCGTCTCCACTTGGCTGCTCTTGAACAAGGGATCTGTTCAGTTTGGGGAAACTGATGTTAGATATGGCATAACAGGAGGTCAGTGGATGACATTCAATACAACCATCTGGGCGCTCATTTTCGGAATGAAAGAGGTATTTAAAATCTCCGAGAAAAGAGACAAGACCGAGAAAGAGGTTGTGGATAAGCAACTGGAGTCGAAAGTGAAAGTCGCTGCAATGATCGAAGCACCTTCAAACCCATCTACTGTGAGAATAAATGCAGATGGTACTGAGATAGTCGGATCAGAACCTGATTGATCATGAACAAATCACTAAAAAATATCATAATCATCATAGTACTCTTAGGAGTGGCTGTCTTGGTGATTTTTAAACCAGAAATGATCGGGCAAGCTTTTGCTGCTCTTGCTGGAGGGTTTGCTGCTTTCAAGGCTAAGCTTTTCAATTCCTCAAGAATAAATGTTGAAGAAGAAATTGCTTCTATTGAGACGGAACATGCAGCGAAACGCAAGAACTGGGAGTTGATGAGAGAAGAGTATGATAGTAAATTCAAAGCTTTGAAAGCTAGAATGGATTACCTGGATTACAAATCAGCTACTATATCCAAACAACTAGGAAACTTAGATGCATCCGAGAAAGAAGCTCTCAAAAAGAATACAGAGCTTACAGACGATGAACTACTAAACTGGCTTAGAAACTAATCTCAATGAAAAATATTATTGCTTTTACATTCATCATTTTTAGCTCTTTTTCTCTTTTCTCTCAAGAAGTAATTGGTATAATAAAGCCCAATGAGAGATTTCAAAATCCTTACGATTTTAACCTCTTTTATATGCCCAGGGCAAAGGTGATTGAATTCAAAAATTTAGCCACGAAAGCTGAATTTGATTCCTTAAAAATCGTGCTCTACAAAGAACAACTTAAAACATATGAGGAGCGTATATTTCTTGCTGATAGTGCCTCAAATTTGAAAAAGTTAGAAGCGGATTACTGGCATGAAAAACTTCTAGCCAACGATGCGTTATTCGAAGCAGAAAGAAAAACCAATGTAGAATTAAGAGCCGACTTAGAGCGCGTTAGGCAATCAAGGGTTTACTATTTGCTTGCTGGGGTTGTGGCCACTTCAGTTGCCATTGGAGTTTTAGGCAACTAGACTTTAGGACTTCAAAACTTAAATTCAAACAAAAAATCCCATCATTTTTCAATAATGGGATTTTGACTAATGTGGGCTCTGAGGGATTACTCATACGCACATCCATGCCGCAAAACCCCTCGTGAATTTCGAACCGCTACATTTCGAACCGCTAGGGTTCTCATCCCTCAAATTCATTCAAACAAAAAATCCCATCATTTTTCAATAATGGGATTTTGACCAATGTGGGCTCTGAGGGATTACTCATACGCACATCCATGCCGCAAAACCCCTCGTGAATTTCGCTACGCTACATTTCGAACCGCTAGGGTTCTCATCCCTCAAATTCATTCAAACAAAAAAATCCCATCATTTTTCAATAATGGGATTTTGACCAATGTGGGCTCTGAGGGATTCGAACCCCCGACCCTCTGGGTGTAAACCAGATGCTCTGAACCAACTGAGCTAAGAGCCCCTCCTTAAAAGGATTGCAAATTTAGTATGCTTTAGTTTCCATGCAAGCCCTTATGTAAAATAATTTTAATCCAATGCTCGAGCTAAGAATTGGTTGAATGGATAAAGTGTTTTGTAGTCTTTTACAACCTGATCAGCAAATCCTTCCGACATTACTTCTTTATCGCTGGCCCTTCTCATAAAGACATAGTGTTTGAGTTGTAACCATTCCAAATGTTGATGATCTTTTGGATATCCTTTTGGTGCCGTCTTTAGTCTATCCTCACTATGTGGTTCACTATAAATTTTCTTAAAACCCGGGTTCTCAACGATACTTATTAAATCTTTCCCATTATAGTCTATCTCCTGCCTCACCTTACTCAACATTTCTGGGGATGGTTGGTAGATTCCACCTCCGGCAAAATTATTCCCCGGCATGATGTGAAGGTAAAATCCGGGATTGCCAGACTTACGTCCTCCTTCAACAATTGAAGCACCAAAGTTGGTTTTATATGGATCTTTATTCCTACTAAATCGAATATCTCGATTAATACGAAAAAGAGTTTTCCTGGGATCTATTCCCGATAATTCAGGAGCAAATGCAGTAGTTTTTTGAATTATTTCCGAAACCAACTCAATGACTTGCTGCTTCGCTTCCTGATAGCGCTTTTTATTTTCATCCATCCAGGCTTTGTTGTTGTGCTTAGATAGATCTGAAAGAAAGTCGAGGGTGAATTTTAAGTCCATTATGAAATTGCGTTTAGAAGGGTTTCTAATTTGATCGATCGGGATGCTTTTAAAAGGACAGTAGAATCAGAAAAATTCATTTTTTCCAATTCTATCTCAAGGTCTGCTTTGTCATCAAAGTGATTAGAAGGGTTAGCAACTCTTCCTATTTTTTTCCCCACAGTCATCACATGTTTTATTTTCAATGCCCGAGCATAATCCAGGATCTCCTGATGTTGCTCATCCGGATGATCTAACTCATTCATATCGCCCAAAATGGCCAGTGTATCCCCTTTATGTTCAGCCAGGTTTTCAAGAGCGACTTTCATTGAATCCGGATTTGCATTGTATGCATCCAAGATAATTGTAGTAGTACCCTTCTTTATTATTTGTGATCTGGCATTATCAGGTTCGTAGGAGCCTATCGCTTTTAGAATATGCTGATCTGGTACTTCAAAGTGCCTGCCAATAGCTACAGCTGCAGCCATGTTTGCAAAATTGTACCTTCCAACGACACTCGTTTGCTGCCCTTTCCCATCTAACTCCACTTTAAGAAAAGGTGAAGACGACTTCAAAATAAAATCCTGATCTGGAAAAAGAACCGGAGACTCGAAGCGTTTAGACATATTAGAAAGCACTGAATCTTGCATGTTGATAACAGCTACACCATCAGATTTCCTGATAAAATCGAATAATTCACTCTTGCCCCTTATGACGCCCTCAATTCCTCCAAAGGTTTCTGTGTGTGCACGCCCAATATTAGTAATCAAACCATGTGTAGGTCTGGCAACTTCACAATAGCTTGCTATCTCACCCACATGATTCGCCCCCATTTCTATGATAGCAATTTCAACTTGAGGATGAATGTGCAATAGCGTTAGAGGAACGCCGATGTGATTGTTGTAATTCCCTTTAGTGGCATACACAGTGTATTTCTCCGACAATACCCGTTGAATCAATTCTTTGGTGGTTGTTTTACCATTCGATCCTGTAATACCTAAAACAGGACGTTTGAACCTGGATCGATGGAAGGAGGCCAACTCCTGTAGTGCTTTTAATCCATCTTCAGCGAGAATGATTCGATCATCCGTCACATAGGATTCATCATTCACTACTGCATAAGAAGCTCCTTTTTTTAAGGCATCCTCGGCGAATTGATTGGCATTGAAGTTAGGCCCATTAATAGCAAAGAAGAGATTATCTTTTTGTATGGTTCTCGTATCGATTGATACCCCATCGCTCAGCAAGAATCTGGAATATAAAAATTCAATAAAATCAGCCATTACAGCAAAAATATCCTGAACCGAGGGAATGGTACTTGTATCTTTGCAAGATGGATCTAAAAAGTTTGAGACTTATCGCTTTTGCTGGGATTTTGCTCGCACTATCTCTAAGTATCTGGTATTTAATCAAGACCTATCAGGAGGGTGATCCAAAATGGATCTATTTGATACTCACTTTCGGAATAGCTATACTTCTATCTCAGAATCTTCGCTTCGGCAAGCGGAAGGATTAGTCCTGATTGAACAATGTTCGTGAGGTAATACTTCGGCCAAGCGTCACTTCGTCAGCGAATTCTAACTCACTTCCGATAGGAATGCCTCTTGCAATGGTTGTTACTTTGATGTCATATTCTTTCAGCAGTTTGGTAATGTAAAAAGAGGTGGTGTCACCCTCCATCGTCGCACTCAGTGCGAGTATCACCTCCTTCACTTGATCATCTTGTTTTATCCGATTGATCAATGAATCAATTTTTACATTTTCAGGACCTATCCCGTCCATTGGAGATATCCTTCCTCCCAGTACATGAAAGAGACCATTATACTGTCCGGTATTTCGTATGGCGAGCACATCAGGCGTATCTTCCACGACACAGATTACTGAAGTATCTCTGTAAGCCGTTTGACACGTGCATTCTTCCGTATCAGCTATTATGTGGCAGATCCCACAGTATTTAATGTTGTCACGAAGTTCTTTTAAAGCACTTGAGAGGTGACTGGTTGTTTCTTCCGGCTGTTTTAAAAGGTGAAGCGCAAGACGTAGTGCAGTCTTTTTACCTATTCCGGGAAGCTTAGCTATTTCCTCTACGGCACGTTCTACCAGCTGTGAAGGATACTCCATCTATTTTATACAATCGAAGCTTTTATACCCGCAGAAGTTATCCCTTCCCTCATGGGCTTGAGCTCATCATAGCCTCCCTTTTTCACAGAACATTTGCCCTTATAGTGTATTAAAAAAGTGCATTGCTCCGCCTGATGCACTTCATGCTTACATACTTTTACTAAAGTGTTAATGACGTGATCAAATGTGTTGAAGTCATCATTAAAAACCATGAGATCGCGCACATTTTCACTACCAATGTCATCACTGGTTTTTACATCTTCTTCTATATCGAATTCCATATGCATGTCCTCTTCTTATCTTGCAAAATTAATAATTGCTTCACAACATATAATTTGCACCACAGTAAATCATAAAACACTATGAATCCACTTTTAGTTGGAGTGATCATTTTAGGCTACTTTCTAATTCTGATCTCAATCTCCTGGTTGACATCTAAAAACTCCCAGGCAGCAGATTTTTATACCGCCAACAGGCAATCGAAATGGTATCTCGTGGCTTTCGGGATGATTGGCGCTTCATTGTCTGGTGTAACTTTCATCTCCGTACCTGGTGAAGTGGCGAACTCCAACTTCTATTACTTTCAAGTAGTCCTTGGTTACCTGGTTGGGTATTTTGTCATTGCTCGAGTCTTGCTACCTATCTATTATAAGCTCAATTTGGTATCTATATATGAGTATCTCGAGCAAAGATTTGGATTCTGGTCTTATAAATCCGGAGCATTTTTCTTTCTGATTAGTCGGGTCATTGGTGCAAGCTTCAGGCTCTTTCTGGTGGCCGGAGTACTGCAAATCGCTTTCTTTGATGCTTATAATCTTCCATTTTGGATCTCCGTATTGACTACCATTATTCTGATCTGGCTATACACCTTTAAAGGTGGCATCAAAACCATTGTATGGACAGATACACTTCAGACTGCTTTTATGTTGATTGCCGTCATAGTAAGCATTCTATTCATAAAAGATCAACTTTCGTGGAGCTGGACGGAACTCACAAGTAACTTATTTCAAGACGAACGATCCACGATTTTTAACTGGGAGTGGCAAAGTGGGAGAAACTTCTTCAAACAATTTTTTAGTGGAGCATTCATTGCCATTGTGATGACGGGGCTGGATCAGGACATGATGCAGAAGAATTTGACCTGTAGAAATATTGGAGAAGCTCAAAAAAATGTTTTTTGGTTCTGTATCATTTTAGTAATTGTCAATTTCATGTTTCTAAGCCTTGGAGTTTTACTATATCAGTTCGCTGAGGTTGGCGGGATCGCGTTACCGGAAAGGTCAGACAATCTTTTCCCAATGCTCGCAGTGAATGAGTTTTCGGCAATAGGGGCGATTACGTTCTTACTTGGAATCACTGCAGCAGCTTACAGTAGTGCTGACTCTGCTTTAACTGCCTTGACTACTTCTTTTTGTGTTGACTTTCTTGGATTCAAGCAAGAGAATTTCGAGGCTAGAAAACAACTTCGGATGAGTGTTCATTTTGGTTTCTCCGCAATCCTTTTTGTAGTGATCCTGATCTTTCAGGCCATCAATGACCAGAGTGTTATAAACTCCATTTTCATAGCAGCCGGATATACCTACGGGCCATTGTTGGGTCTGTTTGCTTTCGGTATTTTCACCAAGTGGGAAGTAAAAGATCAACTCGTCCCATTTATATCAGTATTATCCCCTCTGCTTAGCTATATCATCAATCTAAATTCTGAAAGCCTTTTAGGAGGATATAAATTCGGATTTGAAATATTAATCCTGAATGGATTGATTATGTTTCTTGGCTTGTTATTAATCCGAAAAGGAAATAATTCAGGGATTAATGGATGATATCAGAAATAGAGAAGATATCTTCTCACTCATCAAAAACTTCTATGACAAAGTAAGAGCAGATGAACTTTTGGCACCCATATTCAATAAATTCATTCGCGATTGGGGTCCACACCTCGAGGTAATAGCCGATTTCTGGGAAACCACACTTTTTCTGGGAGGAAAATACCAAGGCAACCCTATGGCCTTACACCTTCATGTGGATAAGGAACTTGGACACTCTTTAACCCAAGATCATTTTGGTCGCTGGGTTTCATTGTGGCATGAAACTATTGACTCCATGTTTCAAGGAGAAAAAACTGAACTGGCTAAGCAACGAGCTACCAATATGGCTCAAATCATGTTTATCAAAATCTATCAGGCGAGAAATTCTAAATAGCAGCGTGTCTCCCCTTTAATTAAATTTTGTTGTTTTTCTTTGATTATTAAGATCAACAGCATGAAAAAAAATATTCTTTTTCTATTTTTTATCAGCCTTCTCACACATGGCAAAAGTCAAAAACTCCTTGTGACAGAATTGACTTTTAATTATATATCCAATCGCAATTTCGATCCCTACCTTGAAAACTATTTTGAGAATGATAAACTGAACTTTCAAAGGCTGAAACAGCGATTAGATTCAGCCTTACTTGTTAATCATCAGATTCAGGAAGTCGACTACACTAAAACACTTATTAAGTTCTGGGGGAACTCCTTCGAAGAATCATTTGAATTTGAACCTTATGTTAACCATCATAAAAAATTGATCAAAAAAGGTGGTTACGATTATTACCTTAAATCGGATGCGGAAATCAGTGTGAATCTTCAAACTGAATCAAAAACCGTTTATATGTTTCAATTAAATACCAAGATTTCTGATGGAAGAGGTAAGAAGTTCTTTAAGCAGGTTGTAAAAATTCCCTTCACTATCAGTTTTCCAGAAAACGGGATAGGTGATCAAAACCTGATAAGCCCATACAATTTCTACAACTCACTTTATTTTAAAGCAATCGAAAAAGCACTTGTAAATGAAAAAACCGATTTTGAAGTTGAGGATTTTAAAAGAGCAATTACAGAATCCTACGATAACTTTCTTGACTCAGCCGGTGATTACTATTTGATAAGTAAATACCAATCAAGAAGTGCTTTATTTCAAGATTCTATTAAGATCAAAGTCAAGAGAGGTTGGGAAGGTGAAGACAAGAGTGACGGCTTGCTGAGTAATAAGAAAAAGATCAGCCAGAAAATTACTTTAAAGAACGATCTAAGCAAAGAGGACTGGAAAACTATTATTTCCTCTGAATCTGCAAAACTGCTAGGATTCCTGGAAACAGGAGGATATGATGCTGACATCATCATAAAACTCGAATCCAATGAAAAAACTAATTTTCAATTCAACAATAATGAGTTGGCCGGAAAAATAGCTGGGAATTCATATGATCTCATTTATAACGAGAACTCGAGCTTGATGAAAATATTCATTGATTCTGAACTTGCAGTACTTATCCAGCCTAAAGGAAATAGTAAAAGCACTGAATTGAGATTTTACCTGGCAAAGGATCAACTCCAACATTTGAAGGTTCTGCTAAACTTACGTCAGCTTTACTTTGAAACAATTCGAATCATTGACGAGGCAAAACAAGAGGATTAATTACATTTCAAGCTCTCTCATCGGATCCCAAAAATGTTTCTCGAAATTCTGTATTTGATCATTTTTTACTTTAACTCCTTCCGACTCAAGCAATTCTTTCATCATGGTGGGTGTCGAAAAATGACTCTTCCCAGTAAGTAATCCAACTCTATTCACCACTCGATGAGCAGGTACATCATGTCGTGAAACCGCACCATTCATTGCCCACCCGACCACTCTGGCAGACCGTGCCACCCCCAGATACTTAGCAATCGCACCATAGCTAGTTACCTTTCCTTTTGGAATCAGCCTCGCTACTTCGTAAACATCCTGGAAGAAACTTTCTTTATCCATTAATCCAGCTTGGTTACATCACAATCCTCTAAGATATAAAACAGGTGAAGTGGGTTATCGTCATTCAGTCTTAGCTTACCAGTGACTCGAACTCTTTCGTCGGTATAGCGAAATTCTCTGTCAGAATACACCTCCACCACGGTCTCTGGACCAGCAGCTCCACAAAAGAAACAAGATTGGTAAGGAAACCTGGATAGCACAAAGTAGTCTTGATTGCTCTCCTGTTGAAGCGGGATTATAAACCCTTCAAGGGTCAGCTCTTTCCCTTCCCGTAATTTTAGTTGGTCAGTAAACTTAGGTTTCTCAACTTCGGTACCCATAAATTCATCATATCCCATGACGATTTCTACTGAGGATAGTAATTCCCAACCGGAAAGCTGGGGTTGAAACAAAAGAATAAGAAAAATAGTCTTAATTGAGTGTAACATAATGCAAACCAAATCTATCTAAAATACGTGTTAGTGTCTTGCAAAGGCGTACACTTAATCTTTACTTTAGCCGAATATTAACAATAAGTATGAGCAGTATCATATCCACCTCCGAAATTTCAAAGAAATATGTCATGGGCAGTGAAATCATCATGGCCCTTAAATCAATATCCATCAACATTGATCAAGGAGAATATGTAGCTTTTATGGGACCGTCCGGGTCTGGGAAGTCCACCCTGATGAACATTATCGGATGTTTGGATACACCCACTGATGGCACTTATGTTCTTAATGACAATGATGTCAGTGATTTAACAGAAAACGAACTTGCTGAAATAAGGAACAAAGAAATCGGTTTTGTATTTCAGACATTCAACTTATTACCAAGAGCCTCTGCCATGGAAAATGTGGCCTTACCTCTGGTTTATGCCGGATACAATTCCTCTGAAAGAGAAGAAAAAGCTGTAGCTGCATTAGCCGGTGTAGGCTTGGAAGATAGAGCTTATCATAAACCAAATGAACTTTCAGGAGGCCAGAGACAAAGGGTTGCAATAGCAAGGGCTTTAGTAAATGATCCCTCCATTATACTGGCAGATGAGCCTACAGGAAACCTGGATTCAAAAACTTCTTACGACATCATGGATCTTTTCCAGGAACTCCATGATAAAGGAAACACCATCATCATGGTAACTCACGAAGAAGACATTGCGGAATACTCACATCGTATAGTCCGATTACGCGATGGATTAATTGAGTCAGATGAAGTCAACAAAAATGTAAGAACTTCAAAAGTTCCTGTATGAGTGCTAAGCTCTACACAAAAACCGGGGATAAAGGAAAAACTTCGCTCTTAGGGGGAAAAAAAGTATCAAAGGCTGACCTACGGATTGATGCCTATGGAAATGTGGACGAACTCAACTCGTTCATAGGTCATCTAAAAGATCATGAAGCTGTAGAAAACAGACTCAAGCAGCAACTCTATTGGATTCAGGAACACTTGTTTTCAATTGGAAGCATTCTAGCCACAGAGGCCGATTTTAAAGGATTTGAACTGCCTAAGATCACACAAACGGAAGTTCAACAACTTGAGGTATGGATCGATAAGTTTGATGGAGAAGTCCCGCCACTAAAAAACTTCATTTTACCCGGAGGTCATCCTGCTGTTTCATTGGCACACATCTGCCGGACTGTTTGTCGAAGAACCGAACGAAGCATAATCTCGTTAGCTAATGAGGAGCCGCTGGATGAGTCAATTTTACAGTTCATGAATAGATTGTCTGATTATTTGTTCATCTTTGCGCGCGCAATCGGCCATATTTTAGGTGTGAAGGAGGTTCCCTGGTCGCCTGGGTCTGATTGAAACCCATTTTCACTCAAAAGACTGTAGCAAATGACTGAGACGTTGGATATTCAAATAACGGAGACTAGTAATTCTAAATTATCCGAAATCGATTTCGACAATCTCGCCTTTGGCAAGACCTTTTCTGACCACATGTTTGTGGCAGATTACAAGAATGGAGATTGGACAGACTTAAGGATTATACCTTATCAAAATCTTTCTATGAGTCCTGCCAACGCAACATTGCATTACGCTCAAAGTATTTTTGAAGGATTAAAGGCACACAAAAATGAACAGGGAGATATCCTTATTTTCCGACCTGAAGCAAACGCCAAAAGACTCATCAAGAGTGCCGAGCGTATGTGCATGCCTCCAGTACCCGAAGAATTATTCATGGAAGCTATTGAAACATTGGTTTCTCTTGACAAAAACTGGGTACCCAATACTCCAGGGACTTCTCTCTATATCAGACCTTTTCAATTTGCTGATGATCCCTTTATTGGTGTTCGACCATCAGAGACTTATAAGTTCATGGTCATCACAGGACCTGTTGGAGGATATTATTCCGAGCCGGTAAGAGTTAAAATAGAAAAACATTTCACCAGAGCAGTACGCGGGGGAGTGGGCGCTGCTAAGACGGCAGGAAACTATGCTGCTTCTTTGTATCCTGCAAGACAAGCTCAGGCTCAAGGATATCATCAACTTGTTTGGACTGACGGACAAAATCATGAATTCATTGAGGAATCTGGAACGATGAATATTATGTTCGTAATTAATGATACATTGATAACACCACCAACGAGTGACTCGATTTTACCAGGGATTACTCGAGAAAGTGCACTCGTATTAGCAAGGGATTGGGGAATGAAGGTAGAAGAAAGGCCCATCAAAGTAGACGAAGTAATCGACGCTATTGAGAATGGATCTTTGACCGAAGCATTCGGAATAGGTACAGCAGCTACTGTTTCTCATATCGCAGTGATTGGATATGAAGATACCGATTACGAATTGCCATCCATTGAATCCAGAACCATTTCTAACAGGCTTCTTGACTCGTTGACCAAAATCAAACTGGGGCAGGAAGAAGATCGATTTAGATGGATCAAAAAGATTGGGTGACACGGTTACCTTTTTTAAAAAATCTCATGGCTATACTTCATAGACCTCTTTTTTCTTAATGTAAACGATTAAGTAAAAACTAGAAAGAGTAGATTGTATTATTATATTCGCCACTTCAATTTTAGTATTTCATGACAACAGAAGAACTGAAAGATTTAAAGGCTCGTGTTAATGCCTTGAGGGGGTATCTTTGACTATGATGGCCGTAAAAAAGATCTCGAAGAATTAGAATTGGTCACCGCTCAGCCTGACTTCTGGAATAACCCGGATGAAGCTGAGAAAACCATGAAAAAAATCCGTGGGCTGAAAGGTTGGACGGAAAGCTACGAAGAAGTAGAGACTTCACTCGGTGACGTAGAAACCCTGTTCGAATTTAATCAGGAAGGTGAGGCCTCAGATGAGGAAGTACAAGAGGCCTATGGAGTGGCTATGAAGCAACTCGAAGAGCTGGAGCTGAAAAAAATGCTAAGCGAAGAGGAAGATCAACTTTCTGCGATGCTACAAATCACTCCTGGTGCCGGAGGCACTGAAAGTAATGATTGGGCAGGCATCCTTATGCGGATGTACATTATGTGGGGAGAGGCCAATGGCTATAAAGTAAAAGAGGTAGACTACCAGGCTGGAGATGTGGCTGGAGTAAAATCTGTGACACTTGAATTTGATGGACCCATGGCGTATGGCTACCTTAAATCTGAAAATGGCGTTCATCGATTGGTTCGAATATCGCCATTCGATAGTGGTGGTAGAAGGCATACTTCTTTTGCCTCTGTTTACGTATATCCAGTTGCTGACGATTCCATTGAGATAGATATCAACCCAAGTGACGTTGAGCTTCACACTTCCAGATCCGGAGGTGCCGGAGGTCAGAATGTGAATAAAGTTGAGACAAAAGTTCAACTTACCCACAAACCAACAGGAATTGTGGTGGTCTGCCAGGTTGAGCGATCACAGTTGGCAAATAGAGAGCGAGCTATGCAAATGCTTAAGTCTCAGCTTTATCAGATGGAGATTGAAAAGCGAAACAAGGAGCGAGACAAGATTGAAGCGGGAAAAAAAGCAATCGATTTTGGATCGCAAATCCGAAATTACGTGTTACACCCCTACAAACTCATCAAAGATGCCCGAACGGGTTTTGAGCGAACAGATGTGCAGAATGTACTTGATGGGGATTTAAATGATTACATCAAGGCTTATCTCCTTCATCAAGAGGAAGATTAGCACAAATTCAACTGAATGCGGAAATACTCCTTGAACTTTTGGTTACTCTCCATTAGTTCATTTCTCTTTTTTGGTTCTTTTAACATGGTGTTACCGGAGCTGCCGGACTTCATGCGAACGTTTGGTGGTGATGACTACATTGGACTTCATATTACTTTTTTTACACTCACAGCTCTGATATCTCGTCCTTTCAGTGGAAAATTAACTGATACCTGGGGCAGAATACCTGTGATGGTTTTCGGATGTCTGGTGACTGCTGTTGTATCGTTATTCTATCCATTTTTTCTCAACATCTACGCATTTTTATTTATTCGCTTTATTCATGGATTTTCAACAGGGTTTAAGCCTACCGGAACTGCCGCTTATGTTGCAGACATAGTACCCGTAGAAAGAAGAGGTGAAGGCATGGGTATCCTCAGTTTCTTTGGGATGACTGGGATGGGCATAGGTAACTATATCGGGGGTGAAATAGCACTCAGGCACTCCACAAATATACTTTTTTATTGTAGTGCAGGAGTTGCAATTCTATCCGTATTGACAATTCTTGGAATGAAAGAGACTTTAGAGAACAAGCAAAAGTTTTCATGGAGTCTATTAAAAATAAAGAAAGAGGACATTTACGAACCTACCGTATTAGTACCATCGGTTGTTATGATGCTAGTGACCTTTTCTTTTGGTGCGGCACTTACCCTGGCGCCAGACTTGAGTGTTCATTTAGGTATTGATAATAAAGGACTTTTTTTCTCTTATTTCACTTTCACTTCACTTATTTCCAGGGTTGTGGGAGGTCGACTTTCCGATGAATTTGGCCGAAGAAGCGTGCTCATTGCCGCTATGCTTATTGTAGGCACGGGCTCTATTTATATTGGATCAGCAAATTCTACTTTTCATCTGCTTACAGGAGCTTTAATCTTTGGGGCTGGATACGGGTTATCCTCCCCGGCACTGTTTGCATGGGCTGCTGACTTAGCTCCTGATCAATTTCGTGGAAGGGGGTTTTCTACACTTTTCATGGCCTTAGAAATAGGTATAGGGATGGGGGCCCTACTAGCAGGTCAAATCTATAACAACAATTCTGAGAATTTTTTTATTGTCTTTTCAGGATGTGGAGGGCTAGCTTTTTTAGCTTTTATTTACCTGTTGTTTAAAGGAAAGTAAAATGACAAAGACTATATTCTGGATTTACATTGGTGTTTCAGTAGCCAATGTAATTTCCAAAATTATTCCCTCTCAAGAGCTGGATCAGTTCACTAAACCATTGCTGATGCCGCTATTAATTTTTTATGTGTACCGATCCAGTATTGGAAAAACAACCATAAAAACCCTGTTATTAAGTACTGCGCTCTTGTTTTCCTGGTTAGGAGATATTTCCCTGATCTATAAATCGGGAGATACATTCTTTATGGTAGGTATTGGCCTATTTCTAATTGCTCAAATTCTGTATATCGTCACCCTTAGAAAGTCAAGCTACCAATCGCCACGGCCTACCATCGTTCAAATGATACCGTTCGTCTTGTATGCCGGACTTCTTTTCTATCTATTATTACCCGCAGGAGACTTTACCGTACCTATAGTTATCTATGGGTTAGTTATTGTAATGATGGCTATTACGGCAAGGTCAAGAGAGGGAAATACGTCCCAAGAAAGCTATAAATTGGCATTAGCGGGAAGTATCTTCTTCCTTTTGTCAGACTCTTTCCTTGCTTTTAATTCATTTAAGGCAGAAATCCCCTATGCTGGTGTGTTGGTCATGTCTACCTACTGTGCTGCACAGTTGCTATTGACTCAGGGTATTTTGAAGCATGTTGAGTGAGTATAACTGCGAAACTTACAGTGCTTTATTGGGTTCAAAATTAATCAGCGTACTTGAAGCGTACCATGCCTAAGGCCACATCAACATCAAAAGAGAGTAGATTTTCCGCGTCTGCCGAATAATTCATATTCACAAAAACGTTTTTTTCCACCTCTTCAAAGCCTTTAGCAATTTTCACTGCACATAAAGGCGAATCTTTCAGGTGAATAATGACAGGTGTGCCATCCTTTGGAAGAATAACTTCCAAGTTACCAGCTCCTACTGAGGCATTGACCGAGCATTTTTCGGACATCTGTCTATCAAAATCTAAAAGTACATTTCCAAAACCAATCTTAGTAATCACATTCTTTGCTCGAGTGAGCTCCATTCTTTTTGCTACAATGGAACCAAAATCCGCTTTAACAAAAAAGGTGTCCATCTGGATTGGATTCACATTGCCATCGTCATAGCCTACAATGATATCCGCACTTCCCGATTTGATCTTAAGTCTTTGCACGGAAGAGCCTGTAAGATTTACATCTGCATTTCCAAAACCATATATGAGGTTTAGCCTGTAGACTTCTTCTCTATTGAGATTTACTTTCCAGAAGTCATTGTCTTTATCACTACGGCTAACTGCCATAGTGAAGCTATCGCCAAAACCTGAAGAATTATACTCGTCTAAAGCCAATTTAGCATAGCAGGTTCTATTCTTGATTTTGCTAACAAAATTTGGATTGATCTTATCTAGATCAGGATTCCCGTAGATAGTTAATGGATTTTTATCCGTATCCGCCTGCTTAAGTAAACAGTTAGTCGCCGTAGCTTTTAGATAGAAGTCAACGGTATCGAACTCCGAAGACTCCTTGATCGTATAAAATTTTGTAAGTTGTGCTAATGCACCCAGACTCGTTAGCAGACATGTGCCTGCAATCAATACCAACCGCAACATGGATGGATAATACGTATACCTCAACCTGAGGTTACGTTTATCAAATGATTTATATCTGAAAATTTAAAGTTTGTCTCCAAGGCGTCTACCCGGAGATTATAAACTGTTTTTTCCGCTTCCTTTTATACCTTGAAAAGGCTTAGAAAAATTCTTTCATTTTTTCAAAGAAGCTTTTATCTCCTTTTCCTGGATCAGGTTGGAAATTCGGCGATTCCCTTAAAGCTTCCAACGATTCCCTTTCTTCTGAACTAAGCTTCTTAGGAGTCCATACATTCACATGCACCAACTGATCACCCTGACCGTATCCTTCAACAGACTTAATCCCTTTGCCTCTTAATCTTAAAATTTTTCCGCTTTGTGTCCCTGCGTCAATCTTGATCTTCACCTTCCCTCCAATGGTAGGAACCTCGATGGAAGTACCTAGCGCAGCATCAATAAAATTGATATAAAGGTCATATATGACATTATTTCCATCTCTCTTTAAGATGTCATGCTCAACTTCCTCAATGAGTATCAGTAAATCTCCAGGGATTCCTCCGGCTACCTCATTCCCTTTTCCTGACATGGACAACTGCATACCGTCGGTCACACCTGCTGGTATCCTAATAGAGATTACTTCCTCTTGTCTTTTTAAACCCGAGCTATCTACTCCGGCAGCTCTGCTTTCTACCGTTTGCCCACTACCACCGCAGGTAGGACATGTAGAGGTACTCATCATTTGCCCAAGCATAGTGTTCATCACTTTGCGTACCTGACCAGTACCATTACAACTTGAACACGTTTGGAATTTTGTATCCGGATCAACAATGAGTCGGTTTACCTTGATTTTCTTTTCAACGCCGTTGGCCACTTCCTCAAGCGTTAGTTTAAGTTTGATTCGCAGATTAGTTCCTTTCCTGGTTCTTCTTCCAGATCGGCCTCCACCTCCAAAAAAGCTATCAAAAGGGCTGCCTCCACCGAAAATATCTCCGAATTGAGAGAAGATATCTTCCATATTCATACTTCCTCCACCAAAACCACCACCAGCTCCACCTACTCCCTGATGTCCAAAGCGATCATAGCGTTGACGTTTTTCATCATCACTCAACACTTCATACGCCTCAGCAGCTTCTTTGAACTTTTCTTCAGCATCTTTATCATCAGGGTTCTTATCCGGATGATATTTGATAGCAATCTTTCGATAGGCTTTCTTTAACTCATCCTTGCCGGCAGATTTATCCACCCCTAATATCTCGTAGTAATCTCTCTTAGCCATGTTATTGCTTTGCCCCTACAACTACTTTTGCAAACCTCACCACCGTTTCACCTAACTTATAGCCAGGCTCAACCACGTCTACAATCTTTCCTTCCAGCTGCTTTTCGGAAGGTATCTGTGTGATTGCTTCATGCATGTCATCATCAAACTCATCTCCTTTCTTCACTTCCATCCTCTTCAGTCCTCTATTCTCCAGGGATTTGTTGAGTTTATTTTGAATAAGTGTCATCCCTTCTTTGAGAGCATTAATATCTCCACTTGACTCGGAGGCGGTCATAGCACGCTCGAAATCATCCAGCACTGGTAAAAGGTCTGCCATTAAGTCTTTATTTGCAGTACTTATCAGGTCAAGTTTTTCTTTGGAGGTTCTCCTTCTGAAGTTTTCAAACTCAGAATAAAGGCGTAGATATTTATCTTTTGCTTCAGCCAATTCGTCTATTTCAGAAACCTCCTCAGAGCTTTTTTCGCCATTCACGCCCTCTTGCTCATCCAATTTTTCCCCTTGAGCCTTTTCTTCCAAAACCTCTTCTTGTTCTTTAGTCACTTTTTCTTTTGTTTCCTTCATTCTATGATATACTTAAAGACTAACAACTAATGTCAATTTCTTTGCCAATGACACACGATGTGTCATTATGTCAGATAAGTATATAGAGTTGATGGGGAGCTATTTCCTTGTTAGGTATTGCCAGATTTTATCTTTCAATTCCTGGATACCATACCCAGTAATACTAGATATAAACAGCGTTTCAATCTCAGGCAGTTCAGCGCACATTTCACTCATCAGTTCGTCATCCAAAAGATCTGCCTTAGAGATGGCAAGCAATCTATCTTTATCCATCAATTCAGGATTATGCTTCTCCAGTTCTCCTGTGAGGATTTGATATTCTTTTCGAATGTCTGCAGCATCGGAAGGGATCATAAAAAGAAGCATCGAATTTCGTTCGATGTGTCTCAGAAACCTATTCCCAAGCCCTTTTCCTTCTGCTGCTCCTTCAATGATACCTGGAATATCTGCCATCACAAAAGACTTGTAGTCTCTATATGGTACTACTCCTAGGTTAGGTACCAGGGTTGTAAATGGGTAATCTGCAATCTCCGGTTTTGCTTCTGATACGACTGAAAGAAGTGTCGATTTTCCTGCGTTTGGAAATCCAACAAGGCCAACATCAGCCAAGATTTTGAGTTCCAGGATAATCCAGGATTCGATCCCTTCAATACCTGGTTGTGCATACCTTGGTGTCTGATTCGTTGAGGTTTTATAATGAAAATTTCCTCTCCCACCTTTTCCCCCAGGCAAAAGGACTTTCTCCTCTCCATCTTCAAGTATTTCAAGAAGCTTTTCTTCCGTCTCAGCGTTTCGAGCCACCGTCCCGATTGGAACTTCCAGAACAATATCATTCCCATCCTTGCCAAACCTTCTATTCCCCTCGCCATGACCTCCATTTTCAGCTTTGATGTGCTTTTGGTATTTCAAATGAAGGAGCGTCCACAACTGACTATTCCCTTTAAGAATGATGTTTCCACCATGTCCTCCATCTCCTCCATCCGGACCTCCCTTGGGTACGTGCTTCTCTCTGCGGAAATGTACAGCTCCGCCACCACCGTCTCCAGATTTGGCGTAAAACTTGACGTAATCTATGAAATTGGATTCCATGGTCTTTTAGACCTCTATTGCGGAGATGGTTTTATCAATCTCGTTGAAAATATCATCAATCTCCCCAATACCATTTACTGTGACTAGCCTTCCCTGATCTTCGTAGAAAGGTAAAACATGAACTGTTTTACTGAAGTATTCATCAATCCTTCTGTCCAGCTTATCTGAAGCATCATCTACACGATTTTCAAGCTCCTTTCTTTTGGCAATTCTATTACGCACTTCCTTCTCGGTGACTTTTAATTCAATCACTCCGTGGATACTTGTGTTCATAGATTCCATCAGTAAGTCCAGTGCTTTGGCTTGATCTACCGTTCGAGGGAATCCATCAAACAAAAAACCACTTGCATGCGGATTTTTTTCTACCTCTTCACGTAGCATAGCAATGGTAATATCATCAGATACCAGTTGTCCACTGTTGATGATTTCTTTTACTCTCTTGCCTAGTTCGGTATCATTCTTCGTATGCCATCGAAATAAATCACCTGTTGAAATATGACAAAGGCCATATTTATTAATAAGTCTTTCACTCTGAGTTCCCTTCCCCGCTCCCGGAGGACCAAACAAAATAATATTCAGCATACCTTCAATTTGTAAAAAGCGGTAAAGATAAAGGCTAAAAATGTATCCAACCGTTTTTATTCCAACTAGTATCAGTAAGTTAGCCAACAATTATGGCTACTGCCCTAAAATATTTTACTGTGTACTTTCTAAGTGGCCTTAAATTTGTGTTCGGGCCTGCTTTTGGGGTAGCCAATGACTTACCTATACCAGCTATAATCATCCTTACTGCACTGGGGATGATGACCACTATATATCTATTCACATTCTTTGGAAAAGAGATTCGAAAGTTTTTCAGCAAGTTCAGGAGGAGTAATAAAGTTTTCACTAAAAGAAGTAGACGGTTTGTGAAAATTTGGAGGAAATTTGGTTTGAAAGGAGTTTGCCTGCTAACTCCACTGGTCCTTACACCTCCTGGCGGAGGGCTTCTGGTAAATCTACTCGGCACAAACAAACGACTGATCCTAAAATGGATGTGGATTAGCGCTTTTTTGTGGAGTACAATTATTACGTTTCTAATCAAACACGCATTCTGGCTGATCGAAGATTTTCTTCCAAATTAACTTTCTTCAGCCTCATCCTCCATTACCTCTATATCTTGAATCAACACTCGCTTTGAGATGGCTTTTCCTGTAGGGGTAGCTGCCAGCCCCCCCAATGCAGTTTCCTTGTAACGGGCTTCCATGCTTTGTCCTACTTCTCCCATCGCATCCACGCACTCATCCACAGGTATTACAGGACTTACATCTGCCAAGGCTATTTGTGCGGAGGAGTTTGCAATAGCTGCAGCACTTGCATTTCGAACAACACAGGGAATTTCAACCAATCCAGCAACAGGATCACAAACTAATCCGAGCATACATTGAATCGTAATGGCGACAGCATTGAAGGCCTGATCAATAGATCCACCTAAGCTATGAACAATACCTGCTGCGGCCATTGCTGCCGCGGCACCCGTTTCTGCCTGGCAGCCACCTACTGCTCCTGCAATTGAAGCTCTTTTTTCAAGGATCAAAGCAACACCCGCTCCGATCAGAAGTGCTTCATAGATTGTACGATCCGGAATGTCATGGACTTCTTGGAGTGTGACGAGCGTTCCTGGTAAAATTCCACTGGCTCCCGCTGTGGGAGCAGCTACCACTCTCCCCATACATGAATTTACTTCTTTTGCAGCTAAGGCCCTGGCTACTAACTTTTGAAATTCAAGGGATAAAACGGCCTTTGGATACTTCATGACCTTCTTTGCACCATTATTGATCATTCCTGAGTAGGAAGACATTTCTTCTTCTAAGCCAGATTTCACAGCTTCATTCATTACTTTGAAAGCTTCTTCTATCCCCTGCCAGATTTCTTCTTCTCTTTTTCCTTTTTGATTGATTTCAAAATCCAGCACTGGCTGATAAAGCGGAATTTTCTTTTCTTCACATTCCTTTTTCCATGCCTCGAAGCTGTTGAATAATACGCCCATACTCAAAGATACAATTTGTTTAAACCAATAACTTGTCACTTTGGGTATCAGTTTCTACATCCTACGTATTTTTGCGGCCATGTTGCAAAATGACCTTATTTTGAGAGCAGCCAGAGGCGAGCAAACAGAACGTACTCCAGTATGGCTAATGAGACAAGCAGGAAGGATACTTCCAGAATATAGAGCCGTAAGAAACAGTCTCTCTGGGTTCAAAGAATTGGTTGAAACACCAGAATTGGCCGCAGAGGTAACCATCCAGCCTGTTGATATTTTAGATGTAGATGCAGCTATCATATTTTCTGACATCCTGGTGATACCGGAAGCAATGGGATTGACCTATGAAATGGTCGAGAAAAAAGGTCCTCATTTTCCCGAAACGATAAAAAATGCAGCCGACCTAAAAAAGTTAAAAGTGGCTGATCCTTCAGACCTAAGCTATGTTTATGAGGCTATCAAAATAACAAAGAAAGAACTTAATGACAGAGTTCCACTGATTGGATTTGCTGGTGCTCCCTGGACCATTTTCTCTTACATGATCGAAGGTGGTGGTAGCAAAACATTCTCTAAGGCCAGGAGGGTTTTGTATGCTGATCCAGAAATGGCTGATAAACTTCTTGAGATGATCACTCAATCTACCATCGCATATTTAAAAGCTCAAATTGCAGCAGGAGCGAATATGGTACAGATTTTTGATTCATGGGCAGGAGTACTCCCGGAAGCTCACTATTCAAGATTTTCTTTGAAGTACATTTCAAAGATTTGCAGCGAGATCACTGAAGTTCCAGTTACGGTTTTTGCCAAAGGAGCTTGGTGGGCTTTAGAAGAGATGGCGGCAATCGACTGTAGAACTGTAGGGCTTGATTGGAATATGGATCCGGTTGAAGCAAAAAAATTACTCCCAAACAAAACGCTACAAGGAAACCTCGATCCGTGTGTACTGTATGCGGATAGGAATTCAATAAGAGCGGAGGTAAAAACAATGTTGGATAACTTTAAAGATCATCCTCATATCGCTAATCTTGGCCATGGGGTATATCCTGATACCGATCCGACTAACGTAAAATACTTTGTTGAATGTGTGAAAGAGTTTTCAGCTCATTGATGCTTGATATAAGCTGCAATTTTCTTTTTTAGTTCGTTGGGATCAAATGGCTTGGTGATGTAATCGTTCATGCCTGCCGCTATCACATCCTGTCTTACTTTTAATAGCGCGGACGCTGTTAGCGCGATAATTGGAGTCTTTTCGTCGAATGTCCTGATTTTTCTTGTTGCTTTATAGCCATCCATTATAGGCATTTGAAGGTCCATCAAAACAAGGTCATAACTGTTGTTTTGCATTTTGTCCACTCCTTCCTCACCATTGTATGCTACCTCAACAGTAAGTTCCCATTTCTTTAAGAATTTTTCAGCGACCATGATGTTCATCTGATTATCTTCAACCAAAAGAATTTTCTTGCCGGTAATAATATTACTATCTTCTTCTTCCTGTATAGCTTCATCCACCTGCTCATGCAGAACTTTTCTGAAGCTTAGATCAAACCAAAAGATCGTTCCAGATCCAGGTTCACTTTTTACATGAATCTCTGAACCCACCATGTTAAGAATCTTGCGAATGATGGCTAGACCTAAACCGGTACCTCCAAATTCCCTGGTTGTAGATGAACCTGCCTGCGTAAATCTTTCAAAAATGAGTTTTTGCTTGTTGTGAGGAATGCCAATCCCAGAATCAAGCACTTCAGTTCTTATTCTTTGAACTTCTTCATCAGCGCTAAGAAGATCACACTTTAACTTTACGTACCCTTTTTGGGTAAACTTGAGCGCATTGTTTATGAGGTTATTCAGAACTTGGTAGATACGCGTTTGATCTGCAATGACAATGGAGTGTATGTCTTCATCCATCTCAAATGAAAGACTCAATCCTTTCTCTTTGGCCAGAGCGCTATGTGCTTTTATGATCTTCTCCGATAGTGCTTTAAGATTTACTTCTGTAAATTCAAATTCGATAGCTCCAGATTCCAATTTATTATAATCAAGAATATCATTTATTAGTGCGGTGAGGTGTTCTGCTGAAAACTGTAGGGACTCCAGACTTTCTTTCTGATCATACCGAGGGTTTTCATTGATCAGAAAATGCGAAATCCCAACTACCGCATTTAATGGTGTCCTGATTTCATGAGAAATGGTGCTCAGGAAATCAGTTTTAGCCTTGGATGCTGTTTCAGCTGCGTCTTTTGCTTTCTTTAGAGAGTGGGCAAACCTGTATGACAGGATAAGTGATTGGAAAAAGAAGAAAAGTATAAAGCCAATGAAAGTAAGAAATGTATTTTCCTGTACTGGTGTCATATAGACTGAGATCAAATACACAGCCACTATGAACACAATGCCCGTACTTGCAAAAGCGTATTGAGCACCTGTCCTATTTCTCTTATAGGCAATCCAATACACATAGATTAAATAGAAAATACCGACGATAACAAGTACAAAATAAGGTTCGACCAGTTTTGTAAAAAAGTTGGTAGGAGCCACCAGGGCCAACAAAGCGAAAATTCCCGAAACAGAAGAGAAGCCAAGCAAGACGTATTTTTTCCCATCCTCGGGATACAAGAGATAGCTATAAACTGTAAAAATCCCACAGGGGATAAATAGGGCCAAATACTCCACTCGGATTATTAGCTCCCAGGACATATTGGGGTATAGCGCATGAATGGCATACTCACCGCTTCCTATCATCCGATAACTAAAAGTCAAACAGAAAAGCGCAAAAAATAACACTGATCGTTCATGCTGACCAAACATAAACAGTCCTAAAAAGAACAATCCTCCCATTATTAAACTTCCACTTAGCAGAAAATCATAACTAAAATCAAAATCGCGCTGAGCGGTTAGGATTTTTTTATCCCCTATTAAAATAGGCTCTCTGCAGCCACCTTTTGTATGCCTGAAATTGGAAACCTGAAGCACAAAGACGAGCGTATCGGAAAATCTACCAATCGTCACTGTTTTGGGTAACCAATCTGGCACTGAATTCTCTTTGGATGTCCCAACAATACCATTCTTTTCAAATTCAAATCCGTTATAGTACAAAAGGTAAGAATTGTAAAATTCACCTATGGAGAGGGCTAATTGAGGTGTTTTTGGAGGCAGGACAACTTTCAATCTGTAGGTCGCATATCCCTCTGATGTAAGCTCTGTTCCATTACGTGTTGTGCCTCCATTCCAGAGCTGTGGGAACTGATAGTAGTCTTTTTCATGATATTGTACAGAATCATGTGTCAGGAGTTTGTTCCAATAAAATTCCCATTCTCCACTTAATGCGACAGCATTGTCTTTTAAATCAACATTGGAAAGATCAATTACTCCATTCACTGCCCGCTGACCTTGTATTGAGGGAGAAATCAGTGCTGTTATGAGGAGAACTAGGATGTATTTCTTCATGGCTGACACCAGCCAAATTAAAGATATTTTTTGAGTATAGAATTTTCTTTTGCTTCCTTAAATAGAATTTCTTTCTCTATTGGTGCTGCGCCGGGTATCTCACATACGATTCCACCAGCAATATTGGCTAGCTCTGCAGTGAATTCGAGAGGCATTCCTAAAGTCAAACAAAGGCCTGAGACACTGATTACGGTATCACCAGCTCCCATAACTTCTATAATTTGTCTAGGATGAGCATCAAGCTTTCCAGAGTCTTTTCCAGAATCATAATAAAGTCCATGTTTGGAGAGAGTGATAAAGTAATTGTCTGCCGATACGCTTTTCTTTAGTTGCTCAGCGGCATGGGCTACTTCTGATTCATCGAGGGCATTAAATTCTATATCAAGACCTTCTTTCAAATCAGCAATATTCACTTTATAGAGTGATACTCCTTGATATTCTGTGAAATTTCTCATTTTAGGATCCACAGCAATCGGAATGTTTTTAGCCTTGGCTAATTTGATCGTCTCCTCTATTACTTCAGGATTGATCGTCCCTTTATCATAATCTTCAAAGATCACTAAGTCACATTCATCCAGCAGGTTTTTGATGTGGTGTAATAAGGATTTCTGATCCAAATCAATCAGTGGATGCACATCTTCGTTATCTACTCTTATCAAATGTTGTAACCCTGAAGTAATCCTGAGTTTTGTTGTCGTAATTCGATTTTGACTTCTGATAATACCTTTATTGGGCATCCCCTCATATTCCAGAAGTTGCTCAAATGCTTCTCCATCTTTATCGTCCCCTACCACAGAACAAAGTATGGGCGTGGCGCCTAAAGCGCGAATGTTCATTGCTACATTGGCAGCTCCCCCTAACCTTTTTTCTTCTCTCTCTAATGCAAGTACGGGTACTGGTGCTTCTTTAGATATTTTACTTACTTGCCCCCTCATGTAGTAGTCAATCATAACATCACCTACTACAAGGACTGTTTTGTTTTTAAAAGCTTCAAATACCTCCTCTATTGAGTTCATATCTAAGCTAATTTAGCTAGAGATACTTTCATTTTTGAAATTGCATTCTTAAGATCTTCCTCAGAAGCCGCATAAGAAAGTCTAAGACATTCCGGATCTCCAAAGGCTTCACCTGTCACTAACGATACCTGAGCATCTTCTAAAAGGAACATACACAAATCATTGATTGAATCAATTTTTATATCTCCGTAAGACTTGCCTAAATAATACTTTACGTTAGGGAAGAAATAAAAAGCTCCCTGCGGCATGTTCACTTCGAAACCAGGAATTTCTTTCAATAAACCGTAAACCAATGCCCTTCGCTTTTCATATTCACCTGCCATTTGCTTTGTAGGTTCCATCGGACCGGTCAAGGCAGTGAGTGCGGCTCTCTGTGCAATGGAACAATTACCTGAAGTATATTGTCCTTGCATCTTATTGGCAGCCCTCGCTATCCATTGAGGAGCTCCGATATATCCCACTCTCCAGCCTGTCATTGCAAACCCTTTAGAAAAGCCATTGACCGTTACAGTCCTCTCGAGCATATCACCAATGGTTCCGATACTTTCATGTTTGTCACCAAAGTTGATAAGCTCGTAAATCTCATCTGAGATAACTGTGATATCCTTTCTATCTTTTAAAACCTCAGCTATTGATTCCAGTTCGCCCTTGGTAAAAACAGAGCCTGTGGGGTTACATGGTGATGAAAATATCAATGCTTTCGTTTTATCAGATATAGCCTCCTTTATCTGACTGGCTGTAGCCTTAAAGTCATTCTCAATGGTACCCCTTACAAAGACAGGTTTTCCCTCGGCCAGAAGAATCATTGCTGAATAGCTGACCCAATAGGGTGTGAGCACTATGACCTCATCTCCCGGATTGAGAATTGCCATAAAAACGTTTGCAATAGATTGTTTAGCTCCATTTGATACCACGATCTGATCCGGAGCATAATCCAAACCATTATCGCTTTTAAATTTTGCTGAAATTGCCTTCCTTAAATCCAGGTACCCATTCACAGGTGGATAAGCAAAATAGTTTTCTGATTCAATTGCTTTTATTGCACCTTCCTGAATGTGTTTTGGAGTCTTGAAATCTGGCTCCCCTAAGCTTAAACTGATAACCTCAACCCCTTTCTCCTTCATCTCTCGAGCCTTGGCAGCCATTGCCAATGTCGCAGATTCAGGTATGCTATTAATACGATTAGAAAGTGTGCTCATAAACAAATTTTTGCCAAAAATAGAAAGAAGGAGCCAACAACCTGTGTCAACACAGATTCTTTTATTTCAATAATTCGAGACGTGTTCCTTTGGGAAAATTTAATGCTCTGATAATGAAATGATTGATTTAAAGGGATTTCAGTTTTTCCCTTAATAAAAATCCTTATCTATTCGTCTCCGGCTCTGTTGTCTAAGCTAAAGAGCAATGAAATTCTTAGCGTATCAGCTAATGGGTGGTTTTGTCCATCAGATGGTATGAGGTATGAAAAGTCAAATCCAAAAATTTGATAGCGGAAACCTGCGCCTAGCGTCAAATATTTTCTATCTCCTTTATTTTTATGCTCTGCAAAATACCCTGCTCTAGCTGCAAAGAGATCTCTGTACCAATATTCTATTCCAGCCGAATATGTAAGTTCTTGTAGTTCCTCTTTAAATCCTCTAGGCGCATCACTAAATGATCCAAAAGTTCCAGACAAAAGTGACCGATCCGGATCTTTTCCATCAGCAATGATTCTATTTCCATTACTGTCTGTTTCAATCTCTCCCTGGCTATTTGTTTGATAAATTGGAGGTGTTGGTACCATCAACTTATTGATATCAAATGCAAACGTAATCGTATTGTAAGCGTCAAGGCTGGTTTTAAGAGCAGAGCCCAATCTGAAGTTTGCCGGAATAAAATTTTCGTTACTCTCAGCACTGTAGGTAATCTTCTGCCCAATATTGGATAAATGAACGCCAAGCGATAGCTCTGAGTCTTTACCAGAAAGTATAAAAGGCTTGGTATAATACCATCCTAAATCAACCGCAACACTGGTGCCTGCCTTTGCATCCGGGGCTCCAGTAATGTTTCCTGCTAAATTCGACCATACAAACCGTAGCGTAGCTCCTATGCTCATATTCTCAGATAGTTTTCTGGAATACGTACCATCAACAGCCAGTTCACTAGGGTTTTCGACTCCATTGGGATTTGCGAATTCATCATACAACGCTATTTCGCCCAAATCAAAATATCTAAAAGAAGCACCAAAAGCTTGCGTTTGATCTATCCGCTTATAGAAAGAAAGATAATTGAGTGACATATCATCAACGATATTTCCCAACCATGGCGAATAAGAAAATGCAAAACCTAAATCTGATTCAATAAATGCAAGCTTTGCATTATTCCAATGCACACTGTTAGCATCCGGAGAAGTAGCTGCTCCAACGTCTCCCATGGCAGATGCTCTACTATCCGGAGCAAAGCTCAAGAAAGGAACCGCCACTGTAATGGGGTTTCGCAAACTGTCTTGACCAGAAATAAAAGATGATTGCCCAATTACCTGAGCTGAAATCAGTACAAGAAGTAGAGAAAATATCTTTCTTAAAAGATGATTCATTCCAATGGATTTATAAAAGGATGCCAAACTTAACATTATCAGGTGAATACCAATTAAAATTTTGAATAAAACTGCTGACTTTCAACTAACTAAGGCGATCAGTTTACAATAACGAGCTTTTGAGTAATTTCTTTTGTTGCTCCATCTAATTTACTTTTTATTATCATTCTTGTGTAGTAAATACCTTGTTTTAACGCTTCTCCTGTATTCGTTTTCGCCTTCCAGGGTATCTCCACACCACGTTGACTGTTACTTATATCATAGTCTATCTGACTCAAGACTTTTCCATTCGCCCCATAAACCAATAAAACAATGGATAGATCTTCATCTTCCCGATCATGTTCAAAAGAAAAGACTGTTTCACTTTCAACTGGGTTGGGATATGCTATTGGATTATAAACAAAAAGGATTGGGCTATCCGAGACTTTAAATTCGATCATCGTTTCAGACGCATTATTGTGAGTATCCCATATCTTTAGAGAAGCATTGTAGGTCCCTGCTCCCAAATTCTGAAAAGGATAAACAATTGTGCCTTTCGTATAGTCATCCTGATCGGCTGTGTAGAATTCATTCAGGTTAAATGTTTCATCCTGAAAAGAAAGGGTAATTCCTTCTACCACTCCTGATCTGGAAGTTGTAATTCCATTTTCATCTTCCACCCTAGCTATCAAAAGAGGTGAATTACCCACTTGTCCACCATTTACAAATGAGGAATCATTCATATATGCTCGTAAGAAAGGAGGAGTATCATCGGTCTCTGAATTATCGCTGGTTCCTCCTATGACGAACTCCCTGGAAGAACCTCCGGCATCCAGATTTGAGTTTTCGTCTGATGCGTAAAGACTTATTTTTCCCTTTTGGTATTGATAAGAAATATTTTTAGGGACAATAAAGGAAAACGAGAATTCTCCATCTTTCACTGTTGCCTCACCTCGAAATAGAGCATTTGTTCTCAGTGTGTAGGTATATGGTGTGCTCTCCTGCCCCAATGTCTTAAAACTCTGCTTCACGTCAAAAACACCAACCGTAAGCGTTCCATTAAAATCGGATCTTATGACTCCATTTTCCTGCACCACTCCTGAGATAACTACCTCCTCCAATGCACTCAAAGTGTCAAGCTCATTTTCCAGTTCCTCTAATACAATGTCAAGCTTAGGGTAAGCGGGCATCATCATTGGGTCACCCAATAAAGTGAAGTTTCTATTTACAGGTCCCTCGAGTCCTTCATTTTTAGTGAGTCTAATTACGTCTCCTAACCTTAAATTTTGACCTGACCCTTTCCGAAAAATATTTTCATGAAATGCTTGATTAAGGCTGAAGTTAGTGCTTGCAAAAACAGGTCGACTGGTTGTCAAAAGTGCAATTCCACCACCTTGTTCGAGCAACATCAGTCTTTCAGCACCCGAAACCTGGATCGGGTTATCATACCTTCCAAACTCGCAGGTAGCGGTGACAAAAATAGGGAGTCTGTTCCTGTTAGTGAGTTCTTCTATCCCAGCCTGAGTAAGAATCTCTTCTTCCATCCACAGTCGTTCGTTTCCATGACCAATGAAGTTTATTGAAAAGGTACCATTCTTGATCCTTGTTTTCAACGCAGCAGAAGCAGACGGTGATTTTTCAGATGACCCTGAAGCTTCTTGAGAAAAAGCATCAAGAAGGACTTTGCTTATGTCATACTGAGCATATGTTGTATCAATAAGCTCGGATAAATCTTCTACATGTCTTGCATGCACGTTATTATCCCCATCGTCTCCCACATAGGTTATTTCGGACCTCCATTTCCCTAGTGTATTGGGACTTGTGCTGTAATAGATGATTTTATCAACTACCGTTTGAGCTTCAGCTTTTGACTTCACTGGCAACCTACCAATGCCTACTTCTAAAGTATGATCTCCAGAAATGGTTTCTAACCATTCCCCCTCATCTTCCTCGAAGAAACCAAAGTAATCATCCGAAGAGTAACTAAAAATAGGGTGAAAACTTTCCCTGGATTCATAAGTAGGCACCAAGTTCGTGTTATTGTTGATTCGAGATTTATAATCATATGAGCAATCTCCAAAAAGCAACAAATACTTTAATCTACTTCCGTTTTCGTATATAAACTTCGCATAATCCCTGATGGCTGAGACATCCTGCCTTCCAGAAGAAAACTCGTTGTAGACCTGCCGGGTTGTCACAACCTGAACTGCCAGATTATCATGGTCTCTATGAAACTGAGCCAGTTGCTCTGCCTCGTCCAGGAAGGAGGGGTGGGTAATAATAATACCATCAATATTGGTTGAAGCTCTTAAGTTTTGGTTGGAAACTCCCCCAAATATGAATGGGGAGGGGAAATCGCTCTCTCTAAAGACAACAAATTCGTCAATCAAAGACGACTCATTTTGGAAAACAGCTTTATTATCTTCTACTTCGAATTGCTGCTCAAGTATGTTTGTTGGATCTGACACATTCCAGATCGTAGCTCCAGTGCCATTTTCAATTTCGTATCGAACAAGTTCTCCCGAATTACCGGTCCACCTAAAATCTGTTTCATTTCCATAAAGAGCCAGATCTCTTTGAAAGGTCAAAAAATAGAAATCAAGGAACCCTCGCTCCCCGGATGCATTCCCATCAAACGTAATCTCTAAATCTACCGATGAGCTACTGTTAAAATTGAAGGTTGCTGCTTTTTGCCTTGCTTTAATGCTGTAGATCGTTCCTGGTCCATCCGGAACGGCATCCAAATCGATTGAACCAATGGAAGATCCTCCTCCTAAAATATTGAAATTACCTCCTTCAGAGGATTGACTTACAACATTGGTAGTCAGATTGATCTCCGAATTCAGTCCTTCAATTTGATGGGTGAAATTTTGCGATTCGCCACTACTCAACGTCTCACCATACCAGCCCCTTCCTGAGGATATCAAATTAGTTTCATCTTCTTCAAAAACAACAAAGTCATCAAAAGAGGTAACGGTACTTACTCCGGTACCAGGGGTGCTTATTTGGACTTCAATTCTCTTTCCATCTATTCCGTCGACACGCAAAAAATAATAGGCTGTATCAGAATAAATATGTTTTTCATACTCAAAACCAGCACTTGTCCAAGATTCCTTATTGGGCCCTATACCATAAAAAAGAATGTAGTCTTGCTGATCGAATGACCCATCACCTCCATCATTAATAAAAATTGCATTTTCAAGTAAATCAGCAGGCCTGCTTTCTGCATTCGACTGAGGAAGAACCCCTTTTAATCCATTGCCATATAATTGAATGTCGTTAGGGTCAACATTTGCTGAAACCCCTAATACATCAAGCAACGTACGATCTATTTTGTAAATACCAGTTTCTGTTATTCCTAGCTTAAACCAACTACCTTCTGATAACACTGAAGATTGTGCCCACAATTGGTTAGTGCAAAAGAGTAAAACCAGCGTTAAAATTCTCCTCATCGATATGATAAACGCACAATCCACCCCAAAAATTCTATTGCTTTTTTATTGTGACATTTGAAACTAATGAGACCACTATGTAAAACGGAATCAAAAATGGGATAAATGTCCATCTGAAGACGATTAGCAAAGCAATTACCCCAAAGATGAGCATCCATCTTACTTCATTATTTCTCCAAGTGAAAGAAGAAAACTTCAGTGCCAACAATCTAACAGGAGAAACAAGCATTAGCGACGAGAATAGAGAGATGCTTAGAAGTGTGTATTCATAAAGTTCGAACGGCACAAAAATGATAGAAGTTAACATGATCGCATTCGCTGGAGTCGGTAATCCCTTAAAGCTGTCTGTTTGTGTAGTGTCTATATTGAAAATGGCTAATCTGATTGCAGAGAAGACAGCTATCAAAATTGCAATCCAGAAGTACTCCGATCTTTCCTGCAGCAGTTGAAGCATGAAAAAGCTAGGTAGCAATCCAAACGAAATCAAATCCGCCAGGGAGTCAAGTTGCTTTCCAACCTCTGATCGAACCTTCAGTAATCTCGCCGCGAATCCATCAAGAAAATCAAGGAGCCCAGCAGCTAGTACAAAATAAAAAGCTTCCGGTTCACCTACGGATAAGGTATAATATATACCGACACACCCGATAGCAAGATTTAGACAGGTCAGCGTATTTGGAATGTGTTTTATCATGCTTTCACAAATGGGTTGTATCGTTTTTCGTGCCCAATGGTCGTAGAGGGACCATGCCCAGGTAGAACCTCCACATCTTCCGGAAGTATATATACTTTATCCTGGATATTCCTCAAAAGATCCTCGTGATTGCCACCAGGCAGATCCGTCCTGCCAATGCTTTCTCTAAATAGGACATCTCCCCCTATCATCACTTTCTCTTTTTCTATGTAAAACATAAGATGACCAGGAGAATGACCCGGAACCTCAATCATTTGCATACTAATCTCGTCAAGAACCAGTGCCTCTCCTCCTTCTAAGAACTCATCTACATCGGCATGTTTATAGCCTGCCATCCCCCATTGAGGGGCGTACGCCGGAACAGAATCAAATACCTCTTTTTCATTCTTCGGGATTTTTAATGGTACTTTGTATTCAAACTTTAGACCATCATTCCCTAAAACATGATCAATGTGGCAATGTGTATTAATGATGGCCACTACGTTCAGCTCATTCATGTGAATGTATTCTTTCAGTTCCTCAAACTCATAATCCTCGTAGCAACCAGGGTCAAATATCAAACAGTTTTTCTTCTTGGAAGAGACAACATAAGTATTCTCGTAAAACGGATTGAACACAAAAGACTTTATCTCCATCTGAGTTAGTTTTAAGCTTAAGCGTGCAAAATTAAAGTGGGAATAATTAAGGTAGACAATATCGTGGTAGGGCAGGGTCTGGCAGGATCATGGCTTTCCTTAGAATTAATAAAAAGAGGTGCTTCTGTTTTGGTATTCGATGAAGGTATAGATAAAACCTCATCTCACAGAGCAGCTGGCATTTATAATCCAATCACAGGTCGAAACATGATCAAAACCTGGAGAGCGGATGAACTATTCTCTCAGCTTGAAGAAGATTATAGGTCAGCAGAAAGCTTTCTTAAGAGTACTTTCCTAAATCCTATTCCTATTTATCGTCCATTTAGCTCCATCGAAAACAGAAATGACTGGGAGGGAAGAGCTGCTGACAAGCAATACGATGCGTTCCTTAGTCAAATAACTGAAGGTCCGATCGGATACAAAAACATCATGGACCCCAATGGGGGAATCGTACTGAACAAATCTGGTTATGTGAATATTCCTGAAATGCTGAAAGCAGTGAAAGGTATGCTTCTGTATAAGGGGATATACCATCAAGAGGTGTTTGATTATAGTAAGATCAACCTGAATGAGAATTCCTGTAAGTATGGAGAGATTATTGCTGATAAAATTATTTTTTGTGAAGGGGTGGTAAAATCAAATCCATATTGGAAATTACCGTTTAGACCAGTGAGAGGGGAGATCATTGATATCAAATGCGATTTAAAATCGAAACATATTATCAATCAAGGCGTGTTTATAATTCCAAAGTCAGATCGATTTACCGTTGGTTCTACCTACGATCACAATCTGTTGACTTTCGAACCACAGAAATCTGGAATCAAATCGTTAGAAGATCGATTGAAAAAATTATATAGTGGATCCTATGAAATCATTGATAAAAGGGCTGGTGTCAGGCCGGCCACTCATGATCGGAAACCTTATATAGGTTTGCATCATAAGTATAAAACATTGGGTATTTTTAATGGTTTTGGGACAAAAGGTGTTTCCTTAGCACCTTATTTTGCAAAACATTTTGTAGATGTTTTGCAAGGTAAAGGTGAGTTAGACAAAGAAGTAGATGTTCAAAGGGTTATTTAATTACATTCTATTTATACTGATTGGCTCTGGTATAGCTTATGGTCAGCACTATACCACGCCCTTTGGTCAAAATAGAATTCAATACAAAAAATTTGATTGGTATTACTACAGTACCAACAATTTCGATATCTACTATTATCCCGGTGGCCAGGAATATGCCTTGGAAGCCATTGATTTTCTGGAAGATGAATTTGTTGAATTGACTGATAAACTTGGCTATGCTCCATATAGTAAAACCAAAATCTTCATATACAATTCAATACATGACCTTCAACAAAGTAATGTGGGTATTGACGGAGCTGTATATACCATTGGTGGCCGTACTGAATTTGTTAAGTTACAATTAGAGGTTGCCTATCCCGGACAGGCTCATCGATTTCGAGAAGACCTTATTTACAAGCTTTCTTCGACCCTCATAAATGATATGATGTATGGTGGGAGTTTGGCTGAGATCTTTCAAAACAGCTACCTGCTTTCTCTCCCCGACTGGTTTATAGACGGGGCTGCCAGGTACATCGCTTATGGATGGTCAAGAGAGATGGATGACTATCTGAGGGATTACATGGGCAGGAAGAAAATCAAGAAGTTGAAGCGGATAGATGGTGAATCAGCATCCGTGGTTGGCCAAAGTATATGGAATTATATAGCGGTTAAATATGGCGAAGGGAATATCTCTAATATTCTTAATCTCACCAGAATTATCAGAAAAGAAGAGAATAGCATTGCCAATACATTAGGTGTTTCGTTCAAAACCTTCCTTGACGACTGGAAGAACTATTACCTGCTTCAAAGATTAGAGGTAGAGGAGAACTACGCTAAAGTAAACTCGGAACAGATCCTAAAAGATTTACACAACTCAAAAGATTTAATTACAAGTACAGTCAGCTTTAATAAAGATGCAGATAAGGTTGCCTATGCATTACTTAAGAATGGGAAATACCAAGTTTTGGTAACCGATCTCCAAACAGGCCAGACCAAAAAAATAACAAGTGGGGGATATAGAATAAACGGGCAAGATGTGGACGAGCATCTTCCATTACTTGATTGGCAGGATGAATTTACACTTGGTGTGATCTTGTTTAAAAGAGGATTTCTTTATCTAAACACATTTAATCTAGAGACGGGGGATAAAGGACAAAAGCCTTTGAATAGATTCAGACAAATCGAGAGTTTTTCTTTTAATGACAATGGTAGGCTCGCAGTAATATCAGGAGACATTGATGGCCAAAATGATATTTTTCTTATTGCAATGAATAGGAATGCATTGAGAAGGATCACCCGAGACGTATACGATGATCTTGATCCTGTATTTGTCCCTGGAACAGCCGCCATTGTATTTAGTTCCAATAGAGAAAGTGATTCGGTTAATGTGTCTGATATTCCATTGGAAACACTAGATACAAATTTTGACCTGTTTGTTTACGACCTTGATACCACCACTACAAACTTTTATCGCTTGACAAACAATTATGGAGAGGATCGAAAACCGTATGCCAAGAATGTTAATGAAATCTATTATTTAAGTGATCAGCAAGGGATCTCCAATTTGTATAGATATGATCTATATGACACCATCAATACTCAAATCACCAATTTTGACAAGAGTATTTTAAGTTTCGATTTACACTTTGATCCGGACAGATTCACTTTCTTGATGTTGAACGAAGGTGAAGAAAAAGTCTATTTGGACACCACAACCAACTTGACGACCAGTAAGTTTGCCTCTGAAACCCCCAGGAGAAGACGAGAAAATGCAATACGTGTCGTTTCGCGGGTTTTAAAAAATGCTGAAAAGAAACAGGAGGAGGAGCCAGAGGAGCCTAAGGATGAGATTGACACAGAAGATTTTGTCTTTGAGGATGAAGAACCAGTTTCAGACTCAACCTTAATTGATGATCCCAACTGGATAGACACTGACAATTATGTCTTCGAAGATGAATCAGAAACAGCCTTCCAACCTGAGTCTTTCTTCAGTAAATATCAATCTTTTGAGCAAGAAAATGAACGAGTGGGGCCTATCCCCTACAACCCCAGATTTACTTTCAATAACGTAATTACCTCGTTTCTATGGGACCCATATAGGAATTTTATGATGTTTATGGAGACCGAAATCAATGATGTGCTTGAAAACTACAAAATCAAGGGAGGTGCCTTGATCAAAACAGATTTTAAGCAAGGTGATCTTTTTGCAGAGTTTCAATATTTGAAGTACTGGATGGATTTCAAAGCACGCATTGATAGAAAAACTTACATTTTAGAGAATCAATCAGTTGACGATGCATTAAGGCACAAATACAAGCTTAACCGCTTCAAGGTTACTGCTGCACTACCGATTACACATACTTTTAGGGTGGAAGCATCTCCATTTTTTACGGAAACATCATTTACAAATCTTAACTTTTTGAGTGTAACAGGCCAGGCTTCAGACCAAGCGCAGAATAGTAGAGAAAAGTATTATGGCGGAAGTTTTTCTTTGATTTTCGACAATACCATTGAGAAGTCATTCAACCTCTATCATGGCACAAGAGCTCTCTTCGAAATAACCACTCATGTGCACGCCTCTGATCCAAACAAAAATTTTAGTAACCTGAGATTCGACTTTCGACATTATCAAAAAGTACACCGGGAGATTACCTGGGCCAATCGTATTCTATATGGCAAACAAATGGGGCCTGCGCGGAAAGACTATATGCTAGGCGGTATGGACAATTGGTTATTTGCAGATCAGGATATTCAAGGCGAAGAAGACCCGCTTTTTATAGGAAATAATCAAGACAACAGTGATATTCTATTCAATGAATTTGTGACCAATCTTCGCGGGTTAGATTACAATGAAGCTTTCGGCTCGGATGTTTTGGTCTTCAACAGTGAGCTTAGAATTCCTCTTTTCCTGTATTTAACGAATGGCCCTATTAAATCTAACTTCCTGAGGAACTTCCAAATGATAGGGTTCGCGGATGTCGGTTCTGTTTGGACTGGATCGCCCCCGTTTAGAGATGGTCGTCCTATTACTAGAAGATTTGAAGGCAATCCCTTTACTGCTGAAATCGTGAAATTCCAGAACCCATGGCTTGGGGGCTTTGGTTTCGGTGTAAGGACCGTTCTCCTGGGATACTACATCAAGTTCGATGCAGCCAGACCATATCTCGATGGAGAGGTAAAGAATTACAGATATTATTTCACTCTTGGGCTCGACTTTTAGCTCAACGATTAAATTTGCGGGATGCAACAATCCATGACGGGCTATGGGCGGGATCAGCGCACCAGCCACAACCTGCTTATCAAGTGTGAAATAAAAGCTCTCAACAGTAAATTCTTAGATTTTTCGCCAAGAATTCCTAAAGAAATCAACGATAAAGAAGCTGATATAAGAGGGATTGTGACCGAGTATCTTATGCGTGGAAAGGTCATACTTAGTCTCGAGTTAGAACTTGCGGATGAAAATAAGCAGGAAGCACAAATTGACGAAGATCTATTTAAGGCATACTTCCAAAAATTTAGCGAGCTGACATCAGCTGTTGGTACGACAAGCGATGAGTTAGCCAAAATTGCTTTTCAGGCTCCTGATGTGATTAAACAGCAAGAACTGGATCCTGAGTCACTACCATGGGAGGAAATACAGCACAGTATTCGGGCAGCCATCGATCAATGCATTGATTTTCGAAAGAAAGAAGGGGAAACGCTTACAAACAAACTAAATGAATATGTGGGGAGCATTCAAGCAGGGCTGGCACAGATAGAACAAAACGATGGAGTCCGCCAGGAAAACATCCGCACAAGATTGCAAAAAAATATAGATGAGATAAGGGATAGGGTTCAGGTAGATGAGAATCGATTTGAGCAGGAACTCATATTCTATATGGAACGTCTAGATATTTCTGAAGAAAAGGTGAGACTCAAGCAACACCTGGATTACTTCAAAGAAGTAATGGAAAACGAGAAAAATGCAGGAAAAAAACTAGGCTTTATCTCCCAGGAAATTGGAAGGGAAATCAACACCATTGGATCTAAAGCCAACGATGCGGAGATTCAAAGAATCGTGGTTAATATGAAAGATGAACTAGAAAAAATAAAAGAACAGAGTCTGAATATTTTATAATAATCACTCTTGTTATGTACAAGAGTGATCATCTTCTATCTTTATTTGATTTTGAAATCAACTTTTGTTTTATCCCAAAGAAGACTTACCGTACCACTTTTATCTATTTCTACTGTAAATATTTCAACTTCTTCATCTATTGCTCCAGGCTTAACCTTCACTCTAAGCGCATCTTCCGACTCTTTATACTTGTAAGCACCCCAACCACTCCATTCTTTATTGAAGATGATGGTCCATTCGTCCTCTCCTGGCACGGTAAATAAGCTATATTTTCCAGCCGATAGATCCTTGCCTTCCACTTTTACATCTTTTGAAACTTCAATCCAAGTTGATTCATTAGCTCCTGTTCTCCACACTTTTCCATATTCGATTAAGCCGCCATATATATCTCTACCTCTTTTAGAAGGCTGGCTATAATCAATTGTGACCGTGGCATCACCCACTTTTTCTGATACCTGTGCCGGAGGGCTAGGTCGTTTGCTTTTGTCCTTTTGAGCAGTGGCTGTAAAAGCGATGAGGAAACTCATTGCAGCAATAGAAATCAATTTTAAATACTTCATAATTTTTGATTGTTAGTTAATTCTCTCCTGAACTCAGCTTCCACGTAATTCAAATCATTTTGTTCGTTCTATTTTGTAAATAATTTGACATTTGATACAGATGGTTACATCGAAGATTTATTTCCATTGATCAAAAGTTAGAAGCAAGTCCAGTAAGGAATTGATTAACTTTTCATAACAAAACCAACCGAATATGAAATATTTCAGCTGTCTCGTTATCGTACTCTTTCTGGCTTCATGTGGATCAGAAGTGAAAAAAGAAAACAGAAAACTTGTAGAAGCAATTGATTATAAGGTCAAAAGCATAGATCAAAATCATCGTATCAGTATCGTAGAAGATGATTTTGTACATGCTGATTCTGTGTATAAAGTCCGTGGGTATTTTAATGAAGGTCGGCTGATGAAACTGGTAGGAATCACAAAAACACCTCATTTTGAGCGAGATGATTATTTCTATTTTGAGAATGAAAAACCAATCTTTTCTGGTCACATGATCAATTTCATGGATGATCGATTGGCAGAAGAATTTAAATATTACTATGAAGAGGGATACATCGTAGAATGCCTTTTCTGGGAAGATCACTATAAACCTGGAAAAAGATTTCCCCATGAAACGTTCCGAGAGTTTGATCCTAACATGGACAGCTTGATGAATGAGGAACGTACACGGATGGCTTTTTTCTTATCAAAGCTAGAAGAGGAAGGCTTTGAACTGAAACACATCAATGAACACCTGGAAGCCAATAGTGGTCGATGACAATAGCAGAAGCCCAGAAGATTGTAGATGATTGGATTCAGACAAAGGGAGTCCGGTATTTTAATGAACTCACTAATATGGCCATGCTCACCGAGGAAGTGGGCGAACTTGCTAGAATTATAGCCAGAACGTATGGTGAGCAATCATTTAAAGAGTCGGACAAAAACAGAGACCTAGCTGATGAAATGGCCGATGTTTTGTGGGTGTTAATCTGCTTAGCGAATCAAACCGGAGTAGATCTTACCAAAGCGTTAGAAAAAAATTTAGAAAAGAAGAACATCCGTGATGCCACCCGGCATTTGAAAAATGAGAAGTTGAAATGAATTTTCAACAAACCTATCTTCCCACACCAGAAGATCTACCTGAAAGATGGGTAGAGGCCTGGAATAATCGTGACGCAATAGCGTTGGCCAACCTCTTTGCTGATGATGCGGAATTTGTAAATGTTGTTGGATTGTGGTGGCACAATCGTTTTGACATTTGGAAAGCTCATGATTATGGCCTCAAAATGATTTTTAACAAATCTCATCTTGAGGTAAGGAAAGTAACCAAGAAGGAAGTTTCTTCGAATGTGGTTGTTCTCCATACTCGAATGAAGCTAACCGGGCAAACTAGTTTTGGAGGGATAAAAAAACCTGCCGATCGAATGAATATTTTCAGTTTCGTGATGAACAAAGAAAACGAAGGGTGGGTTTGTGTATCTGCACACAACACTGACATCATTCCTGGTAAGGAAACAAACATTGTCGATGAGAAAGGCAAGATGAGTTCAGTTGATTATCGGAAGTGAGATTACTATTCTTCCCCATCATAAATTTTCTTGATCTTTTCTTTGTCTTCTTCAGGGATGGATGGATCGGCCAGTAGCTGCCAAGCTCTTTGTCTCGAGTTGATATTATATTTCAAAAGCACATTGCTTTCTTTCTCACGCTTGCGAATGCGCCTTCCCATTATGAATAACAGAATTTGTATGACAAGTACCGCGGAAATGAGAATGTATATCCAGGTCATTTTTTTAAATAATTAACTCTCCATTCACCAATTTAGGCACCACCTGGTACTCACTCTGTGTCATGCAAAACTCCAAATCCTGCTCTATTCCAAATCCGGCAAGCCGCTCCGCATGACTGGATTGTTTCGCAATACCAAATAAGTTTTCATGATGGCCAATATATAATTGATGTGATATCAATGCTGAATCTCCAACAGGCTTCATTTCCTCGGCACATTCATCGATAAGTGCGCCGGCAAATAGGGTGTCCTCCAAATTGGGTGTCCCTTTCCATCCTGCACAGTGTATCAGCACATCACTTTTTGATTGTAAGACATACTCAAACACGCTTTCCAAGTTCAAAAATGCGCCTATAATAATTTCTTTGGCTCCTGCAGATTTAATAATCGCCTGTGATCCATTAGTAGTCGAGATCACAACCTTTTTCGCATTCAAGCTTTTGCCCTGATATTCAAAGGGAGAGTTCCCCATATCAAACTCCGGAACCTTAATGCCTCCTCTTTCTCCAGCCATTAGATATCCTTTCTTACCGAACTCTTTTGCCTCTTCTACCTCGCCTACCGGTCGAATCGACTGCACACCGTTGGCTAATCCTGTCACAATACAGGAGGTGGCACGAAATATATCTACCACTACCACCACTTTTTCCTCCAGACTGT
Organism: Ekhidna sp.; assembly: GCA_965267215.1. Lineage (GTDB taxonomy): Bacteria > Bacteroidota > Bacteroidia > Cytophagales > Cyclobacteriaceae > Ekhidna. Next base: position 4,155,827 of record OZ253940.1, on the reverse strand, counting down.
GCTGATGTATCAATTCTGGTGTAAGGCACACTTCGATTGTTCTCATTTTCTAATTTTTAAGTCACTCTGAACCTGCCAGTTGCAGGCGGGCTTGTTTCAGAGTCATATAATAAATAGATGCTGAAATAAATTCAGCATGATACGCTATCACTTCAGAAATGGTGGTTTCACCACTTTTGCCTTTACAGGTTTATCTCGAATAATAACATTAATCTCTGTCTCAGGCTTGCTGTTCTCAATTGTGACATACCCCATGCCGATCCCTACATTCAATGATGGAGACATGGTTCCCGAAGTAACCTTTCCTATCACATTCCCATTAAGATCCGCGAGTTCATAGTCATGACGAGGAATGCCTCTTTCCATCATTTCAAAACCTACGAGTTTCCTTTGAACACCTTCCTCCTTCTGAGCCTTCAAATTTTCGGAATTAACAAAATCCTTAGTGAATTTTGTAACCCAACCAAGTCCAGCCTCTAATGGGGAAGTTTCATCGGTGATATCATTTCCATAAAGGCAAAATCCTTTTTCCAATCTCAGTGTATCACGCGCTCCAAGACCAATAGGCCTAATTCCAAACTCTTCACCTGCTTCAAAAATCTTATTCCAAACATCAAGTGCATCTTCTTTATTGATGTATAATTCAAACCCTCCTGAGCCTGTGTAACCAGTCGCTGAAATAATCATTTCATAGCCAGCAAGAAACGCAGCTTTAAAATGATAGAATTTCACTTCTGACAGGTTTACCTCAGTAAGCTTTTGTAGTGCTTCTACTGCCTTTGGTCCCTGCACAGCCAGCAAAACCAGGTCATCAGAAACATCTTCCATTTCCACTCCCCATTTATCCTGACTCTTGATCCAGTTCCAGTCTTTCTCAATATTTGAGGCATTTACTACCAACATGTATTTCTCTTCGGAGAATCTGTAAACCAACAAATCATCCACGATTCCCCCCTTGTCATTCGGCATGCAGGTGTACTGAGCCTGACCATTCATGATTTTTGAGGCATCATTGCTAGTCACCCATTGAATTAAATCAAGGGCATGAGGTCCTCGCAGCATGAATTCACCCATATGCGACACATCAAATACACCAACAGATTCTCTGACGGTCAAATGTTCTTCTTTGTCAGAAGAGTATCTCACTGGCATATTATAGCCCGCAAAAGGGACCATTTTACCTCCAAGTTTTTCGTGAAGATCGTTTAAGGGAATGTTTTTAGCTTCCATATGCTTAGCTATTAAGTTTTAATCCAACCGGACAGTGGTCCGATCCTAAATATTCATTGTAAATATGGGCTTCCGCCACTTGATCTTTGAGTTTTTCACTTACCAGAAAGTAATCAATCCTCCAGCCCACATTTCGTTCTCTTGCTCTGTACTTGTAATTCCACCAGGAGTATTTTACTTCATCAGGATACTTTAATCGAAACGTGTCAATGTAGCCTTCATTCAACAAAGCGTCCAACCCATCAATTTCCGTTTGTGTATAACCCGATTGCTTGTTGTAATTCTCCTTCGCCCTTGCAAGATCCATCTCGGTATGGGCTACATTCAAGTCTCCGCAAATTATTACAGGTTTTTTCTCTTCGAGGCTTAGAATATAGTTTCTAAAGGCCTCATCCCAACTGGGACGATAATCCAGGCGTTTCATTCCTTCTCCGGAATTAGGGGTATAAACTGTGACAACAAAAAACTCTTCAAACTCAGATGCTATGACCCTTCCTTCCTGATCATGCTCTTCTATGCCCATATCGTAAAATGTCTCCAGCGGTTTTTTCTTGGAAAGAATGGCTGTTCCTGAGTATCCTTTACGAGCTTTAGACGAATTCACAGCTACTTCATATTCAGGAAGGAGCTGCAATGCAGTCTTCACATCTTCTGGCTGCCCTTTGGTCTCCTGGAGGCAAAGAATGTCGGGATTCATCTCTTCAACATCTTTGATGAAATCTTTTTTGATCATGGCTCTTACGCCATTCACATTCCAGGAAACAAGGTGTATTTGGGGCATCTAATTTTTTGCGTTTTTATTATGAAAACAGTCGCAAAAAAAAGAAATAGAACGTATTAAATTAAGCTTAGAGAAGATTTTATTTAGAGACTCCAAAGATAGTAGTCTTAAAATTCCTCAATTAAACAGATTACTATCACTTACCCGTTCTCTTTAGCTTATTGTATTTAACTCGTATCTTCCGAATAGTCTTATAGGCTCTAGTATAAAAGAGATATTTTCCATCTGGAGAAAAAGCTGGGAAACTTTCAACTTGATCTGAGTCATTTACTTGCGAGTCGAAAAGAATCGGATCAGTCCAATCGCTCCCTTTGTGTTTTACTGAATACCAAATGTCATTATTGGATGTGAAAATTATAAGATTGTCAACGGGGCTTTTAACTGCCTCCCAGATCTTAGTATTTTCTTGAGCCCACTTCTCCCACTTAAGGAGAAGGTCATCATCCCTCAGGTTGTAATATTTAGTTCCATCCCAACTTATCAACTTATGTTTTCTTGACTTCCAATCCGGAGTAATTGAAACAAATTGAAGATCCCCATCGACACGGAAGAGTGGAGCTGGATGATAATTTGAAAATACGTTGGCTTCAGAAAGATATTGCGGATTTATCCATTCCCCAGTCACAAAATTCACTTGCCATAAAGCGGCATGTTTAGGAATCCTTCCATCTGGTAATGGTCTATATGAGGAAAAAACCATCCGCTCACCATCTGGAGATACGGTTGGATATAGATCTGAAAAATATCCTCCCAGATTCAACATTTTCGGTTTAGACCAACCATTCTTATTAAGTTCTGAAACAAAAATCCTATAGTTCTCACCTTCTGAGACTTTTCTAAAGAAAAAGTATGATTTTCCATTCGGGTGAAATACTCCTCTGTAAATATTCTCTTCTTCAATTGAAACAATCCCCGGAGCAAACACTTCAGATTGAGCACCAGCTGAATAGACGTTTAGGGCAAGACATAATAGGAGAATTTCTTTCAAATTCATAATAGTTTAGGATAATTAAAATACTCCTTTTTGGGTAACATGTTAATTTATAACTAACCTTACTTATCACCCAACCTTGCATCCATTCATTGTTTCACGCTGAGGGCGCAGGAGTACAACATCTTCTTGTTCGTTGTAGATTCCCATCACCAAACACTCGCTCATAAAAGGTCCAATCTGCTTGGGAGGGAAGTTAACAACCGCAATTACCTGCTCTCCTTTGAGTCGTTTTTTGTTGTAAAGTGTTGTGATTTGAGCAGAGCTCTTTTTGATACCTATTTCAGGTCCAAAATCGATCGTGAGTATGTAGGCAGGTTTTCTTGCTTCAGGAAACTCCTCCGCCTTGACAATTGTGCCTACTCTCATATCTATTTTTTCGAAATCACTCCAGCTAATCATGTTTAATTACAGTTTTAGAAAATTTATGGATTGTCATACGGACAAAAAAAATCCCAACGTTTCGGTCGGGATTAAATTTATTATTCTTGGCTCTTAGCTCGCACAGAATTCTTTCAATCTTCTGTTCTTGCCAGGCTCTCTTAGCTTCTGAAGCGCCTTTTCTCTGATTTGTCTTACACGCTCTCGGGTGAGACCCATTGCATCACCAATTTCTTCCAGTGTGAATGGATTATCACAACCGATACCAAAGCTCATCATTACTACCTCTCTTTCACGAGCAGTTAGCGTAGAAAGAGCTCGCATCGTTTCTACTTTCAATGAATCGTTGAAAACTAAGTTTCCATCAGTTGGACCAGTGGTTACGTTTTCAAGAACGTCAAGCAATGATCCGCTTTCATCCTCACCAAATGGTGCATCCATAGACATTTGCTTCACTTCTGCACCAAGTGTATTTCTTACTTCACTTGGTTTCATGTCCAAAATGTCTGCCAACTCTTCTTCAGTAGGCTCACGCTCAAACTGTTGCTCTAGCTCCGCGTATGCTCTTCTGATCTGATTGATCGCACCGGATTTATTCATTGGTAGACGAACGATTCTGGATTGCTCAGCTAACGCCTGCATGATTGACTGTCGAATCCACCATACAGCGTAGGAGATAAATTTAAATCCTTTCGTCTCATCGAATTTTTTGGCGGCCTTAATCAAACCAAGATTTCCCTCATTGATTAAGTCATTTAGCGGTAAACTTCTGTTTTGGTATTGCTTGGCCACAGATACCACGAACCTCAGGTTTGCTTTCACAAGTTTTTCCAATGCCAGATCATCACCTTCCTTGATGCGCTTAGCAAGCGTCACTTCTTCATCCGGAGTAATCATTGGAACATTACTTACCTCAGTAAAATATTTCTCCAGGGTATGACTCTCTCTCCTGTTAGTAATTGACTGGGTAATCTTTAACTGTCGCATATGTTCTTTTTAAATACTAGTTTGTTATGGGTATACAAAAGCAATCTGCAAAGATAGCCTCTTTACGAGTGCATTTGCAATAAATCAACTTATTAATATACGATAAATCAACCAAAAAATGCCGTACTAAGTTTCGATTTTCGTTAGAATCGTAAAAAATCACACTTTGTTTACAAGGAAGAGAAACTTTGTCCAATTGAATTCAGTACAATCGTTCATATACTAATCAAAACCTTAAATACGATTAAAATGAGCTTACTCGAAAAAGAACAAGAATTACAAAAAATGGTTGCAGAAGGTCAGATGATGGAAGCCTTCGAAAAATTTTATGCGGATGATGTGGTCATGGTGGAACCAATGACTGGTGAGACAGCAGGAAAAGAAGCTAACAGAAAGCGAGAAGAAGAATGGATGTCTGCCTTGGCAGAAGTGCATGGCGGTGGAGTGAATTCTATAGCCGCAAACGATGACCAGAGTACAACTCTGACAGAAACCTGGGGTGACTTTTCATTCAAGGATGGCAATCGAGCCAAAATTGAAGAAGTATCCGTGAAAAAATGGAAAGACGGTAAAATTGTGCATGAACGATTCTACTACAATATGCCTGGCCAGTAAAATTCTTTTGAGCCCGTCAAAAGGCGGGTTCTATTCGTACTTTATGGCCTTCACCGGGTTGGATTTAATTGTTCTGCTACCTACAAATAGAATGACTAAAGCAGTGATCAACAGAATAAATAGTAAAACACCTAAATACATCATTGGAGATACATTTATTCGATACGCAAAACTCATCAACCATTGATTTGACAACCACCAGCAAATGGGAATAGAAATAACAGAAGCTGTCAATAAGTAGCGTACAAAATCACGAGCATGTTCATACATCAAACTAAAAAATTCTGCTCCAAGAATTTTTCGAATGGCCATCTCTTTCCTTCTGGAAAGAATACTGTAAGATGAAAGTCCGATTAGGCCAAGAATTGTTATTAAAAAAGAAATAAGTGATGCACCAATAAACAGATCTCTGAAAATGAGCTCTTTCTCGTAAGAGCGTTTTGCCATATCGTCCATAAATTCCCAGGTCATGATTTCATTGCGATCGTAAGAGTCATGAATGGCTTCTATCGCTTCGAGGGTAGCGAGTTTGTTATCGCCTTCCAGCCAAATCAAAATGTCATCTAAGCTTTGAAGTGGGTTTTTATAGTATCCGAGAACGATTGGACCTATGGGTCGATGAAAAGACTCAAAGTGAAAATCCTTGACAATCCCAATTACTTTTGCACGTAGCATATCATCTCCTATTTCTTCTACTTCAAGATAATTTCCTATTACATCTACTCCTCCAAACATGTCGGCCGCTGTTTGATTTAGGATAATGGAGATGCTGTCTTGTGATTCATTACCACTAAATGATTGACCTTGGATAACCTGCATTCCAAGTTTGGAAATTCCTCCATCGTCAAGTCCAAAAAAATTCATCGGTTGATATTCTTCTACTCCCGGCTCTGCCACACGTACAGAAGCCCCAGACCGATATCCACTAATCATCCTTGTAATGCCACTTACTTTCGATACTCCTGGTACACCAAGCATTTCTTGCTTGATACTTTCATAGCTGTCTCTCACCTCACCACTGTTGATTTCTACAACGATCAATTCTTCGCTTTTAAATCCCAGGGATTTGTTATTTAAATAGTTGTATTGACCATTTACGATAACCAGTCCAGCCAGAATAGATATGACAAATAGATACTGAACCACTACCAAAGATCTACGTATCCTATCATTGCCTGAATGAGATAGCGCCATATTTTTCAGTACATTGACAACTGCATATCGGCTCAAATGAAAAGCCGGGTAGAAACCTGCCAGCAAGGTCACCAAAAAAATGATTAAAATCAGGTATGGCAAAGAATCAACAAGGAATGTGGTTGTCAACTCTAATTGGATCCCGGTGATTGAGTAGAAATACGGAAGGAGGTAATAGGTAAGCATCATCCCAACCACAAAGGAGATTAACACCAGGATAAATGATTCAATCAAAAATTGAATGGCCACCTGCTTACTATGTGCTCCCATCGCTTTCCTTACTCCTACTTCTTTTGTCCGTTTTATATATCGTGCTGTGGAAATGCTGATGTAATTAAAGCACGCCATCAACAAAATAATGGAGCCCACAATCAACAAGAATTGAACTTTAGAAAGGTCTCCTTTTACATACTCGTTTACCCTTCCGTCTATGCCATCAGAATGAAAATGAAGATCCAACAATCCAAGTAAGTAGTGTTTGTTTACCTGTTCTTTACTCAGGTATTTTTCAAGCATCATTGCAACTTTTGCTTCGAAAAATGTCTCGTCTTCTGAATTTTTCAGAAGTACATAAGTGGCAACTGGATCTCCGGTCCAAGAGTAAAAAGACTTTCTGAAGTTATCCGAAACATTCTCCAGAAATACATCATAATCTTGTGATATGATGAAATCAAACTGGATATACGAGTTTGTCGGAACGTCTTTGAGAATTCCTGTCACCGTAAATCTTCCATAAAAATCGAGAGCTACTTCTTTTCCAATAGGATTTTCAAATTCAAAATATTTTCTGGCTAGTGATTCGGTCAAGATGATAGACCTTTTTTTCCTCAATACCTCGTTCTCATTCCCTTTTGCCAGTTCAAAATCAAAAATCTCAAAAAATTGAGCACCTGCTACTATTCCATCTTCTTCAAAAAAACGTTTCCCTCCAGCTTCAGTCCAGGTAGCTGATGCGGAGTGTATCGTTACCGCATTTTCGACAATATCAAGATCTGTACTCAAAGCTTTCGCTAGCTGCCATGAAGTCCATATTTCCGGGTCATCCCCATTGGCATTCTGATGCACTTGAATGACCTGATAAATTCGGTCTCCCTTCGAATGAAATGAATCAAAACTTAACTCGTGCTTAACCAAAAGAACTATGGTCAAAAAAACCGAAAGGCCAAGAGAAAGACCAAAGAGATTAATCACAGTAAACTTTCGATCTTTGACCAACGCTCTAACACCTACCTTAAAATAGTTTTTCCACAATCCAGTTCTTACTGTTTGGGTGGTGTTGAAATTTATCCACCGAAGAGATCTCAAAATATTCCAAAAAAGAAAAGCATTTGCCTGTATTCGTGATTTAGCAACTCTCGAATAAAAAAGCTCAAGAATATCTCCTTCTATCTCGTCTATATACTCCTTCTTACAAAACCATCTCAAGAACCTTAACGGCCACTTTGGTGGATTAGAACGGCTCTTATCATTCATATCTTATTGCTGTGACAGGATTGGCTCTTGCTATCCTATAAATTCTACTGAGAACGGTGGCGAAGGATATAACCAGAACCAATATAAAAGCAATGATGAATAGGTCGGCACTCATATTTATTCTGTAAGCAAAATCTGCCAGCCAATCACCGAACAACCACCAGGATACAGGTGCAGCTACTAACAAAGAAACTATTAGCAAAATCAGGTAATCTTTCAATACTAACCTAATGATGTTTTGAACAGAAGCCCCCATAACTTTTCTTATTCCAATCTCTTTGGTTTTGCGTTCTACAGTAAAGTTGATCAAACCAAAAAGCCCAAATGCTGAAATGATGATGGACACAATGGATGCAATTAGAATAATAGTACTTCTACTCTCTTCAGCTTCATAGAAACGTTTCCATTGTTGATCAAGAAAATGAATTTCAGCTGGAGTATTCGGATCAAATGTGGCATTTACTTCTTCTATGTGAGCGATGGTCTCCTTTGGATGTTGTCCGTATCTAATTGTGAAATAGTCTATTGACCTTACGTGATTATTCCAATGCGTCAAAACCACAGGGCCTATAGGTTCATACAAAGATTCGAAATGAAAGTCTTCTACTATTCCTTTGATCTTCATCCTTACAGAATCATCGTTGGACATGACCCAGATGGTCTCGCCTATGGGGGACTCCAGGTTTAACGCTGAGGCAGTCTCCTGATTGATCAAAACATATAAACTATCTACTTGGTCAGCCCCTATGAAATTTTCTCCTTCAAGTAGTTTTATTTGATAGGTGTCTAACCAATTTTTATCGATTGCATAGTGACTTGCTTCAAGTGATTCACCAGTTAAACTTTTTGCCAGGTTGGCTACCGGAATATCTTTCCACTCACCGGGCACCCTGGAGGAAGTAGAGGCGTTGATTACATCTGGATTCTTTTTGATTCCATCAATGATATTTTTGAAATTGCTTCGTGCTGCTCCTGAATTAATATCCAGTATGATCATATTTTGGCTATTAAAGCCAAGATCCTTCGATTGCACATAATTGAGCTGGCGATATATCACCAATGATCCTATGATCAAGAAGATAGATAATGCATATTGAAGTCCAACCAAAATTTTTCTAAGCAAATCTCCTTTCCCGGAAAAGGCATTCTTCATGACCAGTAGCGTACGCTTGAGCTGCGAATAATATAAGGCCGGTAATAAGGCAGAAACAATCCAAATGACAAGGACTGTCAAGACATGATAAATGATAAAATCATTTGAAAAGAGTAGCGCAATTCCAAAATCCTTATTGGCTATCTGTTGGAAAAATGGGAATAATACTAGGATAAGTAGCAATGAGATTACATAGCTAATAAGAACGGTTAGCAATGTTTCGAAAAAGAGTTGTCCAAACAAGTGCTTATTGTTTGCCCCATTGATCTTTCTCATACTTGCCTCAAGCGTTCTTTTCAAAGCTTGCACAGATGATAAGTTCACATAGTTTAAAGCGGCAATCAAGATGACTAAAAAACCCATAACCAATATCATAGAAACAAACTCCCGGTTGCTATATGGAATGGCCAGCAAGGGTGCCGGACCACCATTTTCAATTTCCGTGGATCCTAAATGAACTTCGGATAACGGATGAAGGTAAAAATCGTAAGCTTCCAACGTTTCTTCGTTTAGGTATTTAGCTAGAAAATCATCCTTTAATTGATAAATATCTTCGGGAGTAGATCCATCCCTTAACAAAACCCAGGTTTGCATGAACTGGGTGTCCCAATTATTAAAAAACTGCTGCCAACCTTCGGGCATTTGAGTTGGATTCAGCACATAAATCTCTTTAAACTGATAAGTTGAATTTCTTGGCATATTTTCCATTACTGCCAAAATTTCAATGGATTCAAATCTGGACTCATCCACCACCTCTCCCACTACATCCGTTTTCCCAAACAACGTCATGGCCACATCTTTGGTGATTACCAGTCCGGCAGGTCCTTCGAATTGTTTTTTGGGATTACCTTCTATGATCTCAATATCTAGAATGTCAAACATACTTTTTGTAAAAATCACCCAGTCCCGATCTGCTACTCTCGTATCACCTTTTGCCAAAACATGTGACCCAAAGTAGGTGGTCCATCCTGCCGCTTCAACCATTGGAAAATCAGCTTCAAGTGCTTTGGCTAACGGGTTGGGGGCTGAAAGATATTGGTGCATACCATCCTCTTCTTTAACCTCTCCAACTACCCTATAGATTCTGTCTTTATTTGAGTGGAAGGAATCAATACTCTGTTCGTCATAAACAAACATTAGTATGAAAAATAGAACAGATAAACCAAGCGAGAGTCCAACTATATTTACCAGATAGTGTACCGTCTCTTTTTTGAACCTACGGAAATAGATCTTGGTATAATTTTTAAACATATTCATAGTCCAATTATTTATGAGTTGAGTTTTTTTAAAATTGATCAATCGAAAAGACCGAAAAACATTCCATACAAAGAAGAGCCGGGCTGATCGATGGGAACTTTGAGATCTCTTAAAAAACATTTCGAAAAGATCTCCCTCGATCTCATCCAGATATTCCTCCCTACAATACCATCGTAGGAAGCCAAGCGCCCATTTTGGTGGTTGAGATTCTGACATTGTTAAAGCTTCGAGAATTGAATCTGAGGGATACGTTGATAAATGCCGGTTCTCAAGTCGTGAGAAGCATCCAAAACTTTCTTGCCAAGGGCAGTCACAATGTAAAACTTCTTTCTCCTACCTCCCCTTTCTTCTGTAATACCGCCGACTCTTGAGTCGACAAAGCCCTTTTTCTCGAGCCGTTTCAGTGCCACATGAATGGCACTTATATTAATCTTTTTCTTCGTTTCTTCTGTAAGAAACTCATGAATAGATACCCCATAAGCAGTATCATGCTGAGCTGCTACCGTAAGCAAAACAAGCTCTTCAAATTCACCTAATTGATATTCCATTGTACCATTAATTATCTTTTAGAAATGAGCTTTTGACTTGGTCCTATATGAATGTAGAGTTTATCTTGGTAGATAAGATCGCCCATCTTAATGCTGAAGACCAGGTATTTTTCATCGTCATCGGAAAGCTGAAAACTTCCTTCACTTTGTACATACCCATCGCTCTCCAATCTGTTCCTCGCTACTAAATTTTGGCAATAAAATGACCTTAATCTTTTCTTATTGAATTTCTTTACGCTGTTCTTTTCGGCGTACCTCTGATTGACATCATTATCCCAATTGATAAAAATCTCATCTTTTTCATAATTGCAGTCTTGAAGTTCCTTTGCGTAGACCTGAGCAATGACTCGATATGTCACCGTCAAAAGGAGAACCATCATAAAAATCTTCTTCATACTCCTTGAGTTTATTTGCTTAACAAACGTGAATATAATTGATAAGTTTCACATTTGTTAAGTAAATGATTGAGGAAGAAAGCAGAACTATTCTATTCTATCCAAAATATCCGTACCCAGGTACTTCATTTCTGGAAGTGTATACCAGCTCCTTTTTTGTGGGATTTTGATGTATCCGATCAGGATTTCGTCTTCAAGCTTGATTAGCTCTCCTTTGTCGGCAGGTTCATCTTTATAAAATTTGTATTGAAGCATTCTCCCCGTCTCCTTATCGAAGTAGAAATAGTAGGTCTCTGCTTCATAAGGAACACGAAGTACATAAGCTTCTCGATCTCCTACCTTCTCATCTTCACTCTGTGTGATTTCCGGAGTACTTTTATCGTATAATTTCATCGGTAACCCCCAGAGATAGAGGTAATAGTTTCTGAGTAGTAACGCCCTCTCCACTCCTTTATCTCCTTTTATCACAACTGCTTTTTCACCACTCACTTCATAGATCTCTTCATCATTCCTGTTCAGTCTCCAATGCCCTACTTTGTTGTCTATCTCAAAGGTTGTTTTCCGATCTGTTCCCGTTGGGCGTGTTTCAGTGAAATACAAAGTAGCCTGTAAATCAGACCATGAACCTTGTGGATCATGGTAGCTTACCGCCTTAGCCAAAAGAAGATTTAAATCTTGCTGAGCGCTTGATAATATCGGAACGAGACTGAGAAGTAATGTGAATTTCCGCATAGTTAGGTTGATTTTTGATGCTTACCTTTCTGTAAAAAAATGCAAAATGACTAAATCAGCAAAAACGATATGGGTTTTCGGAATTTACCTGTTTGTAGAAGGCATATTTCTTATGGTAGCGCCATCATGGATACTTTCCTCTATTGGCCTTCCTGAGCCTGACAGTGTGTGGAGAATAATCCTTGGTTTTGCAGTAGCTATTCTGGGTTACTACTACATTCGAAATGCAAAGGAAAATTTGCTCCCATTCTTTGGATTTACAGTACAGGTAAGGATCGTTCAGTTCGTCTTCTTTGTATTTCTATACGTATTCGAACGTGGAACACTCGCTCTGCTAATTTTCTCGTTTGTAGAGTTTGCTGCTGGAATGTGGACTTGGAGAGCATTGAAAAAAAACCTGATTCAAATACATCATTTGTAATATTTCTTGAAAACATCTGAAAATAAGACCATCCTAAAATATGTAATGTCTTAGCTAGTAGATGTTTTTTGAACAAAAATTAATTTTATTCGTATCGATATTTTAAACAAAAATTAATTTAATGAACCTTCAGCTTGGTGTACTCGAAGAAATGATCCTGATTATCCTCCTTATGAAGGAGGAAACGTATGGATTTGAAATTGCTAAAGAGTACAAAGAGCGATTGGATCAGTCCATTTCCTTACCAGCGATTCACGTTGTACTTAAACGACTTGAAAAGAAGGGATATGTGAATTCCAGGATGGGTGCGTCTACCCCTGAACGTGGTGGAAAAGGCAAACGTCTTTACAAAGCCACCAGTAAAGGTTATGAGACTGCTAAAGCACTTCAACACAAGAGGAGTGAAATATGGGAAGCTATCCCCAAACTGAATTTTAGTCTGATATGAGTTCTTCTCAACATTCTCCTAAATGGGCAAGAAGTCTTCTTGAATTTTTCTTGCGATCGGACTATTCAGATGAAATTCTTGGAGACATAACAGAGGCCTATCATTGGAGAATTAAGGAAGAAGGTAAAGTTAAAGCTGGACTAATGCTTTTTTTAGAAGTAATAGCTTCGTTACGCCCCACCAACCTTAAATCTTTCTACTATTTATCTATCAATACCATGATCTTCAGAAACTACTTAAAAATTGCCTTCAGAAACCTTCTAAAAAGGAGGTCGACCTCATTCATAAATATCATTGGGCTTTCCGTAGGAGTTGCAGCCTTCACATTCATTTATTTATATACCTACCAAATCTTCACTTTTGATGGCCATCATACAAAAAGGGATCGCATTTTCATGGCGTATAAAGAGCGTATCACCCCTGCAGGTACACAAGAAACCTATGATACATGGGTACCCCTGAAAGACCGCTTGAAAAACGACTATCAACAGATAGAATACGCTACAAGATACTATACCACCAGAGCGAGTATTGTAAAGAACAATCGCTATCTGGAAGAACGTATCACCTATTCAGATACTGAATTATTTGACATATTCTCTTTCCCCATTCTGCATGGAAACACTTCCAATTTATTCCCCACTAAAAATTCGGTCGTCCTAAGTCAGGAATTGGCTATCAAATATTTTAATGAAGAAAATGCAATAGGTCAAAACATGGAAATCTATCTACCTAATGAAGATACGACCATGCGTTATGAAATTTCGGCGGTGATTGAGAATCATCCCTCGAATGCTTCTCTGCAACCTACTCTAATCATTCCAATCGAAAGCATTCCAACATATCCTGAGTTGGCCAATCGTTGGAATGGATCCTTCCTGGAAACCTATGTGCTTCTGTCAAACCAAAAAGACGCAGAAGTTCTCGAAGCTGATTTCCCTAATTTGATAGAATCTATTTGGGATCAGGAAACACGAAACAATACCAATTTTAAGCTACTTCCTTTTAACCAGGTTTATGATACCTTTTTTGGAGACACGGCAAGCGCAAGAACACTGCTGGCAATCGGCATAGGTATCCTCTTCATAGCGCTTATAAACTTCATGAATTTGTCTACTGCTCAAGCCTCTAAACGTGCAAAGGAAATTGGATTGAGGAAAGTACTGGGAGCGTTTCAGAGTCAGCTAAGAACTCAATTCATCACAGAGGCTTTTGTGTTGTCTTTCATTTCAACGACAATTGGAATTATACTGGTAGCTCTTTTAACCTCACAATTCAATCATTTTTTTGATGTCACGGTTACGTTAAGTCAATTCTCTATCCACGAATTATTTTCTGGTCTCTTCGTACTCATTCTTAGCCTTGGAATCCTGAGTGGAAGCTATCCCGCATTCTATCTTTCATCCATTGGAGCATTAGAGGTTTTACGACAGAAAATCGGCATTGGAGGCTCAACCAGCTTTCGGAACATATTGGTGATTGTTCAATTTACCATTGCACTTTTTTTGATTGCAAGCACAATCATCGTAAGCAAGCAAATCAATTACATGTCGAGTCAGGACATGGGGTTTGACGCAGAAGGAGTTCTGATCATTTCTGCTTCACCAAGAAGTTTCACCAATGGAGAACAAGCACAGACAAAACTCAACAGTTTCAAAAAAGAACTTATAAACAAATCTTATGTAAAGGACATTTCCTCCAGCAGATCTGTACCTACGCGGTGGACGGGCAGCTTTGTTTTTGTTAGACCCAACGACTGGGAAGGCGACCCACTCAGGATGAGATATACCTATGTGGATGCTAATTTCTTTGACATTTATAACATCCCTGTAAAATATGGCCGAAACTTCTTACCTGATTCTGAGGGAGATCAGCGAAACTCCGTAATTTTAAATGAAGCTGCTGTGAAGGCTTTTGAGTTTGCACCAGAAAAGGAAAATACCATTCGAATAGGTAGTACAGACATCAATGTTGTAGGGATCGTTGAAGATTTTAATTTCGAAACTCTGCAAAATGAAATCGCTCCCACGTTGATTTTTCATCGGGTGGCGGAAAACCTTGCTGCTCACAACACTATTACATTAAAAATGGACATGACCGATATCGTTGAAAGGATAGAGGAAATGGAAGCCTTGTGGAATCAACTGGGTTCAACGCAAGAATTTACATATTCATTTTTAGATGATCGTGTAGCTGAGCTCTATGAAGCTGAGAACAGGTATTTAGGTATGGTTGGGTTGTTTTCAATGATTTCAATCGTCATCGCATGCCTCGGTTTATACGGCCTCACACTTTTTATTATAGAAAAGCGAAGAAAAGAAATAAGTATCCGCAAAGTGTTGGGAGCAGAAATAAGTACAATCCTGCGATTAATATTTACTGATTTCTCCAAATGGGTTGCCATCGGGTTTGTAATCAGCGTACCATTTGCAGTTTACTTTCTGAACGATTGGCTTGAATCCTATTATTACAGAATTAGTATTTCGTGGATCACATTCCTTTTCGCTTTACTCATCGTACTTGGATTGGTCATGCTAACAGTTGGTTACCAATCGTTGCGGGCAGCATCTTCCAACCCAGTGAAGTACTTGAAGGATGAATAAATCAACTTTTGATCTTAGCCAAAGAAGTTCTGGCTATGAGAATACTTATCAAGGCTAGCACGGTTCCTAACATGAATGGTGCACCTGGGAAGTATAACTCATTTTCAGGATTTGTATAATACTTGAAAATTCCTGTCATTACCAATGGTCCTATGATAGCTGTTAATGTCATTATGCTGGTAATGCCGCCCTGGAGTTCTCCCTGAGCATTTTTAGGCACTTCGCTGGTCATGATGGATTGAAGTGATGGTCCTGCCAGTCCTCCAAAAGCATACGGAATGATCACTAGATAAACCATCCATCCTTCAGACACAATACCCATCATAAAGAGTCCGAACACGTTGAAAGCTAAACCCACATAAACAGCATTTACTTCCTTGATTTTTTTCACTATCGGCCCGACGAGTCCTCCTTGTACAATGGCTACCATGACCCCCACAAAGCCAAGTGACAGACCAATATCAAAAGGAGACCAGCCGAATTTTTCGGTCGTAAAGTACGACCAATTGGTGTGCGTAGCATGTGCTGCCACATAGATGAAGAACATACTAACAAGCAATCCCACTATCTTCTTATATCCAAAAATTTGCTTGAGCGTTCCGAATGGATTGGCACGCTTCCACGCAAATTCCCTTCTATCTTCCATTTTCAATGACTCTGGTATCACAAAGAATCCATAGATCATGTTAAGAAAAGCCAGTGCAGCTGCAATCATAAATGGGATCCGGGTTCCGATTTCCCCCAAAAAACCTCCTAGTACAGGGCCTACCACAAAGCCCAAGCCGAAAGCAGCTCCAATCATTCCAAAATTCTTTGCCTTGTTTTCAGGTGTACTTATGTCCGCAATGTATGCATTAGCTACTGTGACGCTACTGCCGCAAATACCTGCGATAACTCTCGCGACAAAAAACCAGAACAGTGTAGGTGCAAAAACGATGATTAAGTAGTCAATGCCCAAACCTAAAAGTGCCAACAGCAGTAAAGGTCTTCTCCCATACTTATCACTTAGTCCGCCCAATACCGGGGAAAAGAAAAATTGAATAATGGCATATGTAGCAATAAGTGAGCCCCCTATGAAAGAGCTTTCACTGGTACTTAGACCAGATACCTCCTCTAACAATGTAGGTAACACAGGTATTATCAGGCCAATTCCAATAATGTCGATAAGAACTGTGGCAAAAATGAAAATCAGTGCGGCTTGTTTTCCTTTCACTTGGCTGGGATTTTTTGAGCCGCCAAATATCGGAAAATATTTAATGCTAATTGGGCATTTTCAGGAGCATCAGGACTATTCATTCCTATTTTGGTTTTACCACGCAATTGAGCTGTTATCATAGCAGCCTCACCTAGTAAAACCATTTTGCCCTCGCCGTATTCCATACAGGCACCCTGCACCCATCCTTGCGCATTCTCATTCTTTGTATTCTTATTGAAACGCCATGCTACTTCAGGCATGAGTATGGCATGTGAATTATCATAAACTAAAAATGGAACAGCATCATTTGGAGTTTTAAAGACTGAACCTGTGAAGGTTCCTATTCTGACAACTTTCTTTCCATATTCTGTATTGTCTGTGACCGGAGAGCCAAGCAGCGTTTTAGTATTTCGATCGAAAACACTTGGAGGCCAATGCTTACCATTCTGCATGGCAAAAGAATTACTCCACTCTACTCCAAACCTTTCTGCTAAATCCTGTGCTGCCCCTCCAAGTGGCATATGATCCGCAACAAAAAGTAAGCTTCCTCCCTCTTTAACAAATTGTTCTACGGCATCTATCTCCTTCTTTGTAAATGCCGAAGGGCAAGGATTTTGCCAATTACCTACATTAGAATCATGGAGCGCGTTTACAATTATTAGTATATCGTATTTGTTAAGAAGCTTTGATGTGAAATTTCGATCATTGGCAAAAACCAGGGCTCCATCATCCTCCATCATTCTGGTTAATGTATAAAGCCCTCCTTCTTTTTTATGAACATTATTATGAGCCTCATCAATCAAGACTTTTGGGCCAAAATCTTCTTTGAAAAACGGCTTATCTATGGGGACTCTGAATAGTGAATCTATTATTGGCTGTCCTATTGCGCAGCTTAAAACAAAGAATTGACACATTAAAAATACCGCTCTCATGAAAATGCTAAGTTTTTCGACAATTTGTTAAATCTCCAAATATGCAACACTCCTGAAATAGTCAATCCAATGGAAAGACCGTACCAAATACCCTGCACTCCAAACTGTCCATCAAATGCCAGAAAGTAACCTGTAGGGATTGCTATTAACCAGTAAGCAATGAATGTGACAATGGTTGGAACTTTTACGTCAGTCAATCCTCTGAGCACACCTAGTCCTACAGCCTGAACGCCATCCGATATTTGAAAGGCAGCTGCAATAATCAAAAGCGTTGCAGCAGTGGTTTGCACTATTTCGTCATCAATGTACAAGGCAGGAAGCACATTCCTCAATGCAATAAAAGTGAGACCGCAAAAAGCCATGAAAACAGTAACAAGTCCAAAGGAAGAAAATCCTGCAATTCTTAAGTTTTGCTTATCCTTTAAACCCATTTGATTTCCAATACGAATAGTAGAAGCGGCCGCTAGTCCAGTGGCCGCCATGTAGCTAATGGCCGAAAGATTTAGCGCAATATTATGAGCTGCCAGTGCCTCTGCTCCAATCCAACCTACCATAATACCTGCGGTGGCAAATGCACCAACTTCAAACACGTATTGTAGGCCGGATGGCAACCCGATCCTCAACAATTCTTTAATTCCCAACCACTTAAAGTACCACTTAAATCCTTTGATTTTTTTCCTAACCCACCAAATCATTACTGAAAACATGATAATCCTAGCTAAAAGAGTAGCCAATCCAGCACCATTCAAACCTAAAGCAGGAGCTCCTAACTTGCCGTAAATTAAAAGGTAGTTAAAAAATACATTTAGCAGGTTAGCAAAAACCGATACCGCCATGGGACTAAATGTATCAGATAATCCTTCTGCGTATTGTCGAAAAGTCTGAAAAATCATCAATGGTATCAGTGACCCGCACATGATGATAAGATAGGGACCGGCTGCTTCAGCTACTGGCGCTTCCTGACCAAAGTAGTCTAGAAAATTACTGGCAAAATAGCCCAGTGCAAAAAGTATAAGTCCCAATCCGAGATTCATAAAAAAGCCATTCTGCAAGAATTGTAAGAGCCTAGTTTTATCCCTTACATCAGTTGCAGCTACTTTTGGGGTGATGGCATAGCTCACTCCTATCCCGAACAGCATTAGTACATGATAAATAGTTCCGGCAAATGTTGCTGCCGCTAAAGGAATAACCCCAATCCTGCCCACCATAATACTATCCGAAACACCCACCATAATATGACCAAGCTGACCTATGATTACAGGTAGCGATAAGACGATATTTTTACGAAGGTGCTCCTTGAGTGTCATGACTTTTTTAAAATCAAGTCGCAAGGTAGTATCTTAGATCATCTTATCAGGAACCAATAACAAGTACGTTACTATTTGTATATCGCAATCATGAAAAAAATCCACCTTCTCTCAATTATCATTCTCTTTTTCATCCATTCAGCTCAGGCTCAAGATCAATTCTATGGAACATGGTATATCATGGAGCCCGGAAATGATATCAGCCGTCAGCGAATAGTCATTGGTGAAAATGGTATAATGACGGAAATGTATGAAGACTATGAAGTAGAGAAGCCATATTGGAAAAAAGATCAGGATACCCCAATTTTTGACTCAAAAGTCAAAGATGACAGGTATCAAATCGTCGGATTTTCAGAGGAGGAAAAGGTGTATTACGGAGGAGAGTTTTTTCTTACTGATCAAAAAGGTGAGCTCAAGGCGTTTCAGATGAGGCAACCGAGCAATTCTGCAAATGAGGCTTTCAAAAAACTAGACGAGAATAAGTATAGAATGATGTTTTCGAAGACATTTTATACAAAAGAACGCCTGGATGCAATTAACGAGCTACCTCCTTTAGCGGAGATCACCAAAGAAGATCTAATTGCTACCGTCAAGTACGTTCAAAGTTTTGGAGAACAGATGGAGAGCTTTCTTAATGAACAAAAAGACTCCAGAATGAGATTCCTGATTTCACGTGCAGCAGAGAATCTACGTACTCAAAAATTCATTGACCTGGGGTACAATCCATATATCTACACTGAAGAATGGTACATGGATAAATTCAAGGATGATCCTGATATTAAAAAGCTGAATGAACTATCTGAATTTGTAAAGTTTTGAATAAAAAAGAGGGTTTGCTCGTAGCAAACCCTCTAATCCATTACTTAATCCTTTCTTCCAACCGTTCCATTACTGCCT
Source organism: Ekhidna sp. (assembly GCA_965267215.1). Classification (GTDB taxonomy): domain Bacteria; phylum Bacteroidota; class Bacteroidia; order Cytophagales; family Cyclobacteriaceae; genus Ekhidna. The sequence continues at coordinate 4,136,287 of OZ253940.1, read as the reverse complement.
TAGCATAGCCTTTTAATTTTGCAATTTCTTCTTCAGTAAAAGATCTTGTTTTCGGACCTTGCACACAGAAATTGCCGACCACATAGTCATTTTTGGTAATTAATGGTACGCCAGCATAGCATCGAATACCCTCCATCGTTACAATAGGACTATCTTTCATAATGCTTTCATGGGAATCCTCCACAACAAACTCTTCACCTGATCTTACAGAGTTAGCACAAAAGGCCCATTCAACCGGAGTGCCCTTCACCTCACTAACCCAGTCTTCTAAACCATGTGATGCAATAAAACTTTGTACGTCATCTAACACAATTGATACCACACCGATTGGTAGGTCGAATTCCTCTGCAGCTTTTTTGACATATTTATTAAGAATTTCATCCACCTGATCTTCATGCAGACCCAATCGAGCAATTTCATTTATTCTTCCCTCATCAACAATAGGGTCCTTTTCTAATACCTTATCCATTTTGTTTACGATTTAAAAGTTTATAAGAATTTACTCGTACAAGTAGTGATTTGCCCACCACTCCTACCGTACCTGGTTTTGAAGACAATGCTTCAAAAGCTTTTTGAAGCTCATCAAGATTGCTTGTATTTGACAACACGTTGTGGGTGGTGCAAGCACTATCCCACAATTCTTCAGCTTCTCCCTTTTCCATAAATCTTGTTAATGCATTAATTGCACTATCTCGAGAGGGAGCATCCAATCCATAGCCTTTTACTCGGCCAATTGTTTGGGTTTCAGTCATACTCTTATAATTGTTGGTTAAACAAAAGTTTCTCAATTCGAAATTACTAATGAATCAATTTGAATATTATCAAATGATAATACTATTCGACCACCTGTCGTGCAAGGATGATCAACGGTTAGCTATCCCCGTTCAAGTCAGATTACTATTTCTGAGAAGTTCTCACTATATGGTTTTAACTTCATTGGATGGATCAAAGCGATTTAACTACCGAGTATGAAGATTGCAAGGGGCAACTGAAATCCTACATTCTTCGGATGACAGCCAACATGCAAGACACAGAAGATATTCTTCAGGATACTTACATTAAGGCACAGGAAAATCTAGAAAAATTTAGAGAGGAATCCTCTTTAAAGACATGGATTTTTGCCATCTCCTCAAACCTTGCAAGGGATCTGTTGAGGTCTCGGAAACGATGGCCCGAAAATGTCACGGACATATGCAGAGAAAAAGCATTGAAGGATCAGGAGTTTATTGGAAAATCTATTCAAATCAGTCAGGTCTCCGATCAGGGAACTTTTGAGATCAAAGAGCACATCGCTTTTTGTTTCACTTGCATAACTAAATCCTTACCGCTGGAGCAACATCTCTGTTTGCTACTTAAAGAAATCCACGATTTTAAACTAAAAGAAATTGCAGCCATACTGGAGTTATCTGAGGATCTAGTAAAGTATCACCTTCATACTGCCAGGGCCAAAATGACCGAGATCTTTGAAGGTAGATGTTCACTCATCAACAAAGAAGGCATCTGTCATCAGTGTACAGAGTTGAACGGCATTTTTAACCCCAAACAAAATGCTCAGGAGGAATTGGTCAAAATCAAAATGGTTAGGGAAGCTCAGAAATCTGACAAAGAACATCTTTTCAATCTGCGAACTGGAATAGTAAAAGAAATTGACCCATTTAAATCCGGTGGATCGGATCTTGAATTACATCATCTTGAGTTTAATCGTAAAACCATGGAAGAGTACTTAGGAAAAAAATCGGAGTAACCCTATCGTTTTCTCTTTGCTGTTCGTCAAAAGCAAAAAAACAAATAAATGAAATGAACATAATAACTAAAACATACCTAGTAAGAGGGTAATAAGTGTTTATGTGAATTCCATGTGTCCTCTGAAAACTTTTAACACACATGAAAAAATTATTAACGATTTTGACAATGACAGCAGCAACAATGACAAACGCACAAGATGGTAAAGCATCCACAGTAAAAAAGACATTTAGTCGTGAAACCACAGTGAGCATTGAGATCAATACAGACCCATCTATCATTTGGGCATTATTAACCAATGCAAGTGATTACACTAGGTGGAATTCAACGATCACATCATTAGAAGGTGAAATTGAAGAGGGTGGAAAAATCAGATTAAAGTCTACACTAGATGAAAAACGAACCTTCAAATTGAAAGTAAAGGAATGTGATCGAGAAAGCAGATTGGTTTGGGGTGATGGAAAAGGTAGCAGGGTTTTCACATTGACACCTGAATCCAATAACAGCACACTTTTTACGATGACTGAAAAAATCGGCGGATTAATGTTCCCAATGTATTCGAAATACATCCCACCATTTGATGAGTCGTTTGAGCAATTCGCTGAAGATCTTAAAAAGGAAGCAGAGGCAATTCAGAATGAAAAGTAAGAGTTAATAATTCAAGATCCGTGCTAGTCGATAGATCGCAGCAACACTGAGACTATCGGTGATCTCACCCTTATCACACATCGAAAGAGCTTCCTTGAAAGGGAGCTTTTTTATTTGCAGATCTTCCGTTTCTTCAAACTCTGTCTCACCTTGAGATAGGTCTTCCGCCAAATAAGCATAGCCAACTTCATCAGTAACAGAATTGGAAGTATGAATTTTACAGATTTCTGTCCACTTTCCAGCAGTCAGTCCTGTCTCTTCTTTCAACTCTCTTTTTGCAGATTCTAATCGTGGAATATCCAGTAGGCCTCCTCCCATGGGTATTTCCCAGCCATACTCATCCAACGTGTAGCGATATTGCCCCACTAGCCAGGTATCGTGTTCTTCATCCAATGGGATTATACCTAGTGCCCAGTTTTTGTAATGCACTTTTCCATAGAGGCTTTTTCCTCCTCCGGGATTAGTTACATCATGCTCAGTGAGCTTGATCCAGGGATTTTCGTAAATGTCTTTAGATGAATGGGTGATCCAGGGATTTTTATGTTGCATCTCTTAAACTAAGGTAACAGACCCTGAAACAAGCCTGCCTGCAGCAGGCAGGTTCAGAGTGACTTTGACTTTAAAAATACAGTCATGATGAATTTATTTCAACATCTATTCCATTCCTAACCCCAATTCCTTTCGGATCGCACGGTCTTTATTGCTGTTCTTACCCCAGTAAGCAGATTTGATAGTATTGATTCGCTTAGCTTTAGTAGTAAGCTTTTCAGGATTGCCAAATCCACTTAAGTAAGTCTCTTCCCAACCCAAGATGGTGTGAGGAAAAGCTGATTCAAAATAGATGGTTAATGATCTGTCATCGTATTGGATTTCATACATTTTATGAGATCCACTTGAATATTCGGAATCATCTAAATCGAATATTTTCACTTTCGCTTTCTTAGGCTCATTTCCTTTATGCCTCAGTCTCAGATAAAAGGTCGATGGCAATAATTCTACTTCTCCCACCGGAAGCTGATCCGGATTCAATCGTATCCTTGTCCATAGTTCATCCTCCAACAACACATTCGGTACCGAGACATCCACGTCTCCCTCCGATTCGAAATAAGAAAACCCTCTCAACCGATAGTCTTTCCCTTCCAAATTCAACTGCATCCAGGTGTGACCACACCATTCCTGCGACGAGGTAGTCACCTTAAATGGATCAGGATGTTTATCGCTGGAGACCGGAGTAAATGAACTCATCATCATTGAATACGGATAGATGCCTGTCAAAAACTTCTTGGTCAGGTTCAGCTTCATCACACTGACATTATCCGAGCTATTATCCCTCCAATCATCCAGTTTTACTTGCTTGCCCTTAGAGAAGGGTTCTGTGACAAAAACTAGCACAGCTTCTCCTGAATGAATTTCGCCATATCTAGCTTGCTCCAATTTGTAACTTGTGATTTCTGCTTTACCGGCATACCAATAACCATTGAAATCTTTAGGAGTGTCAGTGGACACTTCCTGAGAATTGGAGGGTGCACAAGCAATCAATGAAATAAGGAGAAATGAATAGACGAAGTTTTGCATGATTGTGGGTTTATACTATAAAACTAAAAACGAATGATTTGTTCCAGTTCACAAGAAAGTACCTTTACAAGAAAATGTCATTCTGAATTTATTTCAGAATTTAATTCTAATTATTAAAAAAGATCCTGAATCAAGTTCAGGATGACTCTAGGTTTATGAACTACTTATCGGTTGAGGAGCTCAGTAAAAGTTACGACGAGAAAAAACTATTCGAGGATATCACTTTTGGGTTAGATCAAGGACAAAAGGCAGCACTTGTAGGTGTGAATGGTACAGGAAAGTCCACGCTCCTCAAAGTAATTGCTGGAATGGAAGCCCCTGACAAGGGAATCATTTCATTTCGGAAAGGCCTTACTGTTTCCATGCTTCCTCAACATCCTGAGTTCAATCCGGATGAAAAGATCATTGAAGCAGTTTTTGCAGAAGACAAGGAAGAACTAAATGTCATTAGAGACTATGAGCGAGCCATGTTTAAGACCGAGCAAGACCCTGAAAACGCTCCGGATCTAACGCCAATCCTCGAACGAATGGATTCTTTGAATGCCTGGGAATACGAGCATCAGATCAAAGCAATCCTTGGCCAGTTGGGCATTCATAATTTGGAACAGAAAATGGGAGATCTGTCAGGGGGACAAAAGAAAAGGGTTGCCATTGCTCAGGCACTGGTAGTCAACCCGGATTTCCTTATTCTGGATGAGCCTACCAACCATCTGGATTTGGCTCTTATAGAGTGGTTAGAGAATTATTTGGCCACTGCAAACCTGACACTACTGATGGTTACACACGATCGGTATTTCCTGGATCGGGTGACCAATGAAATTCTGGAAATCGAGCATGGAAACCTGTATCGCTACAAAGGGAACTACAGTCAATTCCTGGAAAAGAAAGCCGAGCGGATGGAGATGGAGGCAGCAAGTATTGATAAAGCAAAAAACTTATTCAAAACTGAGCTGGAATGGATGCGAAGACAGCCCAAGGCTAGAGGAACTAAAGCAAAATATAGGGTCGATGCATTTCACGATGTAAAAGCAAAAGCTCATAGTGCGGTACATACACAAAAGATGGAAGTCAATCTTAAGGGAGAGCGGCAAGGAAAGAAGATCCTGGAGCTGGAGCATGTCAATAAATCGTATGGAAATCTGCCCCTGGTGAAAGACTTCAGCTATGTGTTTAAGCGAAGAGAAAAGATCGGAATCATCGGGCCAAATGGTGTTGGTAAATCCACTTTTCTAAACATTCTATCGCAAAGAATAGAACCTGATTCCGGAGAAATAGCAATAGGTCAGACCACCAAGTTTGGTTATTACACGCAAGACGAAACCATCTTTGATCCCAACAAGAAAGTATTGGACATTGTAAAGGAGGTTGCCGAATACATTGAATTAGATAATGGAAGCCAGGTCACAGCTTCTCAATTATTAAATCAATTCATGTTTCCTCCCAAGATGCAACACAACTTTGTGGGCAAGCTCAGCGGAGGCGAAAAACGAAGACTACAACTCCTTCGCGTATTGATGGCTAATCCTAACTTCCTCATTCTGGATGAACCTACCAATGACCTGGACATCACTACACTCAACGTACTGGAAGACTACTTGCAGAATTTTGCCGGTTGTCTCATGATTGTTTCTCACGACCGTTACTTCATGGATCGACTGGTTGACCACTTGTTTGTATTTGATGGAGAAGGTAAAATCAGGGACTTCCCTGGTAACTATACAGACTATAGAGAGAAAGAAGGTGTGCCTGTTTCAGAGCTTTCTAGAGAAGAAAAGGTAAAACCAAAATCATCGGAACCAACAGTTGAAAAGCCTAAGACCCGAAAGCTTAGCTACAATGAGCAACGTGAGTTGGATCAGTTGGACAAGGAAATCCCAGAGCTGGAACAAAAAAAACAGGATCTGCAGGAATCTTTAAACTCTGAGACGGAATACGAAAAGCTGCAGGAGATCAGTAGTCAGATCAAAACAGTAGAAGATGAGCTCGAGGAAAAGGAGATGAGGTGGTTAGAATTGAGTGAAGTTTAATATGGGCAGATACACAAATACTTATGACAACTTGGACTTTACAGAATTTAGTGTTGAGCATTTAACTAAATCCTTAATAAAGCAAATCTTGTTTTTAACTTTAACTACAGCATTTCTTCACCAGGCCGTTATCAGCCTTCACCATTATTATGGTTCAGAGCCTTTTTGGGAAGAAATTCCATTCTATTTAAAAGGGCTAAAAGGGCTAGCTTTCTTTGTACTGTTAAATCACTTACTCTTATGGATTGAAACTCGAAAAAGGAATAATATAATTGGTAGGATCTTAGTTGATGTTTGCTTCGTATTTTTCTATGTTCTTCTCGAAATATTAAATGATTTCCTTTACTCCAACTCAATTGAATTTGATTTCGTCTCATATTTTCTCGGCTTGTGTGTAATCAGCCTTTTTTTCGAATGCTTACTCGCTATTACACTACTTGTATTAAACTATTTCAAATGGATTATTCGAAGAATATTAAACTTCTAATCATAGGAATATCTGCAATAGTTATAGTTTCTATCCCGTTAATTAGAGCAAATTTCTATGCTGATCCAACAATTATCAAATGGAGGAAGCTTGAGTGGACAGATTTTCAAGGAATTCCTAAGCCTTTCACGAGCTATGGAGCCAGTATTAATAGTGATGTATATCTTGAATATGATTCAGTTGCAGGAACCCATTACGCATATGCTGGTCAGAACAATCAACGTTCATGGCGTAAGATGGAAGACAAAAGAGGATATGGATTGAATCATGAGCAATATCATTTTAATATAACTGAATGGCATGCTAGACAGCTTAATGAATTTATCAATTCTAATCCAGATATTTCTAGAAATAAGCTGAATGAAAAGTTGAATGAGATAAGAAAAGAACTGTCTTACACCCAAAAACAATACGACGATGAAACTGATCATTCTCTCAATCAGGACATTCAAAGACTCTGGGAATTCAAAATTGACACTTTACTTGAAAATTCAAAACACTTTACTGAGCCATATACAAAGACTACATTCCAAATACCTTTTGAGTTAGTGTATTCCGATAGCGTTTTGGTCAATGAAGCCATTCGCATTTATGAAGGTTTCAGATATGACATTAAGTTTCAAATTATGTCCTCATTGGGGCCAGCAGGACTAGATTCTAAATATTTAAAAAGCGTCCTAATTAACTCACCTCATGTGAATGTCTTAGACTCAGCAAAAGAGAATTTTAAGGCACTAAATTATTTTACAGACTCTGCATCCAATACCATCAATTATGAGCTTATATCCTTTAATGATTATCATCTAACAGAATTTAGGATGGCTTTTAAAAGAAGATCAGAGAATAGAGGATATCATCAAATTGTAAATACAATAATTTCCGAGTTTCATTATGACGAATCATACGACAAATCTATTTACATGGATAGTTACCCTGAATCTCTTTCAGGATTTCAGAATTATCCCAAGACCAAATATCAACCTGGAATGATTTGTTATGTAAATAATACTGATTCCGTAAAGGGTTTCTACGGCAAACCATTTTTAAACATCAATAATGATATAGTCATCCCATTCCAAATTCTCAATCATGACCTGAATGAAATCCATGAAACAGTAGTACTTTATGGTAATGAATCTATCATATCTATTCCTGATTCCATTCACACTAATCTCGTTATACCAGCTGAACTAACTAATCCAGCCCAAACTGACTTTTTTGTTGGATTCACATTAAGAAAAGATACAGCTCAAGGTTGCTTTCAGTATTATTGTCAACTTATCCAGCTAGAAGATTTTTTTTACTAGAAGGAAAAATTCTACCTCCAATGCTACCTTTGCATCACAAAGGGGTGCCGCTCTCGATATTTCGGGACACAGGCTGAGATCATACCCAGGAACCTGATCCGGATAATGCCGGCGTAGGGAGGATCATGATACATCATGATCAAGTATGATAACCAATAGTGGAGAGTCCCCGCTTTCCAATGGTTAAACGTTAATGTTTTAAACACAATGAGAATTTTATTTTTATCAGCAGTGACGCTGATGTCAGGTTTTGCCTTTGCACAAGACAGCCTGAAAACCAAAGAGTTAGATGATGTGATCGTCTATGCTACACGTGCCAACAAAAACACACCAACGACCTATTCTGAGATTTCACGGGAACAAATCGAAGATGTAAACCTTGGACAAGACCTCCCGATTTTATTAAACTGGTCGCCATCCTTAGTTACCACCTCAGACGCTGGAGCCGGAGTAGGGTACACAGGATTGAGAATCAGAGGTAGTGATGCTACACGAATCAATGTGACCATCAATGGCATCCCAGTCAATGATTCTGAATCGCATGGAGTTTTCTGGGTAAATATGCCAGACCTGGCTTCTTCGGTAGACAACATCCAAATCCAGCGAGGAGTTGGAACATCCACAAACGGAGCAGCGGCGTTTGGAGCCACGGTAAACCTGCAAACAAATGTCCCTTCGCAGGATGCTTATGCCGAAGTGAACAACAGCTTTGGTTCATTCAACACCAGAAAACACACCCTGATGTACAACACAGGTTTGCTCAATGACAAATGGACGTTTGAATCTCGGTTATCCAAAATTGCCTCGGATGGCTACATTGACCGAGCAGAATCCGATCTTCAATCTTATTTCCTTTCTGGCGGATACTATGGCAAAAAGACCATTTTGAAAGCACTTGTGTTTGGAGGCAAAGAGGTGACATATCAAAGTTGGTGGGGTACACCTCAGGCAGTGTTAGAAAATGATGCAGCTGGTATTGAAGCAGTGATTGTTAACAATGGCTACACAGAAGAGCAAGCTCAGAATATCAGAACCTCAGGAAGAACCTTCAATTATTACCTCTATGAAAACGAAGTTGACAACTACCAGCAAGATCATTATCAGCTACACTTATCACATAGCCTTACATCTAACTTGACTGTCAATGTTGCGGGTCATTATACGTATGGAAGAGGATATTTTGAGCAGTTCAGAGACGATGATGATTTTTCTGATTACAACTTTGACAATGTTACTATTGGAGATAGTACCATTACTTCCACGGATCTCATAAGAAGAAGATGGCTGGACAATCACTTCTATGGAACCACTTTCTCCATTAATTATTTAAAGAGTGATCTGGAACTCACACTTGGTGGAGCCTGGAATAAATACGATGGAGATCATTTTGGGGAAATTATATGGGCACAGTTTGCCAGCAATAGCAAAATACGAGAGCGATACTATGACAATGTCGGAGAAAAAACGGACTTCAATATTTATCTCAAAGCAAACTATCAGTTGAACAATTCTCTCAATTTATTCGCTGACATGCAGGTACGAACCATCGATTATAGAACTGTAGGTATTGACAATGATCTGCGCCCTATAGATACTGGAGATGATTACACATTTTTTAACCCAAAAGTTGGTGCGACCTATACGTTAAACAACCAATCCAACGTGTATGCTTCTTTTGCCATTGGAAATCGAGAGCCAGTCCGAAACGACTTTGTGGATGCTCCAAATGGAGAAACTCCAACACATGAGACGCTCAGAAATCTGGAAGTAGGTTACCGAAGATCTGGAAGAACGTTTAGCTTTCAAGCAAATTACTACCTGATGGACTATGAAAATCAATTGGTTCTGACAGGAGAGCTAAATGATGTAGGCTCTAATATCCGTCAAAACGTACCAGACAGCTACCGAATGGGAGTAGAGTTTGTTAGTGCTTATCAGTTTACCGACGAGCTAAGTTGGGAGGCCAATCTCACGTTGAGTAGAAATAAGATTAAAAACTTCACAGAAATACTATATAACTACGGAACTAACTTCGATGAATTCAACATAGAAGAAACACAATTTGAGGACACGGATATTTCCTTCTCTCCAAATGTGATCGGAGGAAGCAGGTTGACATATTCACCCTTTGATGGATTCGAGACTACTCTATTGAGCAAGTACGTTGGACAGCAATACCTCGATAACACTGGTAATGAAGACAGAAGCCTTGATGCGTACTTTGTGAACGATCTTAGGCTCAGCTACGACTTCAACATGGCATCTGTGAAGAATGTGAATGTAAGCTTACTCATCAACAACATTCTAGATGTGGAGTATTCTTCTAATGGCTATACTTTCGGGTATGCAGGAGGTGATTTTGTGGTTAGAGAAAACTATTTCTACCCTCAAGCGGGAAGAAACTTTCTTGCAGCTTTAAATATCCGGTTTTAGCCGTCTATGAAATCAAGCCGCTTCAGGTCAGAGGCGGCTCTTATTCAAATCAATTTTAAGATTCACTCTCCGTTTTAGCTGATATAGAAAATGGTTGGTCGAATTTTTCTTACAAAAGAAACTTAGGGAAATGATTCATTGGTTCATTATTTATACTTTTAAACTGGAAACTTGAAATAAATAAACCATCACTAATCCTTAAAGATGTTCAAAAAGGTTCTACTAGTGGATGATGACGACATTGTCAACTCAATCAATTCTGTGATAATCAAGCATGCTAAGTTTGCTAATCAGGTAGAATCCATCAACAATGTGCCTGGTGCTATTCAATTGCTGAGTGAGGCAAAATCTAATGGGGAAACCCCGGATGTTATATTCCTTGACTTGAATATGCCCGGATTGGATGGATGGGACTTTATGGATGAGTATAAAAAAATTGGCATGAATGGATCCACCAAAGTTATTATGCTCACCTCCTCTATCTCACTGAAGGATGAAGAAAAGGCAGAATCCACTGAGCAAATAGCAGCTTTTATATCTAAACCACTATCCCCGGAACTGCTTGAACAGCTTTACGAAACTCACTTAACTTAATCGAGTCGAAGGGCGAAAGTTGCTCCTTTTTTAGGTTCACTCTCCACCCTGATCCCACCGGAGTGATAATCAACAATGGTTTTAATTATATAGAGCCCAAGCCCGGCACCATCAACGTGCGCATGTAGGCGGGTGTAAGGTCTGAAAATCTCCTCTTTATGTTTTATAGAATCAAAACCAAGTCCATTATCCTTGAATATGATCGTGGCATGTCCATTCACTTCTTTTGACTTGATCCTGATCTGAAGCGGCTTTTCAGGATCACGATATGATATTGAGTTAGATAGCAAGTGCTTAAAGATCATTTTAAGCTGCATTTTGGGATAGCTGATTGTTGGACATTCTGAAAAATCTTTCTTGATGCCAGCATTGGCTGTTTTTATCTGGGCCACAAAAGAACCAACCACTTCTTTCAAAACATCGTCTATGTCGAGTAAGTCCTTTTCTGCTGATAATTCTTCCCGAACCTTATTTACCTCAACTAATGACCCTACCGTTTTTTCCAATTGTCGATTGGTCCTTTTAGCATTATTGAGGATTGCCTTGAAATTGGACTGATTGATATTTTCCTTACTCAGCATATCAAGTAATGAGCCCAGGTTTGTAACCGGAGCTTTGAGATCATCAGCTGTGCTGTAAGAAAAGTGTATAAAACGATCTATCTCTTTCTGCGAATATTGAAGACGCTCAGCCATCTCATTGAATGATTCTACTATATCACCAGTAATACTATTCGAATTCAGCTTTATACGTGCATTAAAGTTCCCTCCTCCAATTTTTTCAGCACCTGTCCTAATATCTTCAAGAGGACGCCAGATTTTATAACTAAAGGTGTAAACAGCAAGTAACGAAAGTATGATGAATAACAAGGTAAGCGTTACAATCCACTTCATGGAAAGCACTTCTTCTTGCTCCACGATCTTGACCAGTGCCTCCGTAAACATCTCATGTCTCATCAAAACTCCTTCTACCTGTTTATTGAACTGATCTTCCTCTTGTTCCACTCTTTCAGAAGCAAACACAGCATCCTCAAGATTACCTTCCTCTAGCATGTCCATCACCTCCAACGCATGAGTTTCATAGCTGGTATGATCGCTTTCCAGCTTTCTGATGGATAAAAGTAGCCCCTTCAGCTTAATTCTCTGTGCTTCTTGATTGGTCCTTTTGAGAGCTTCGGATACTTCATTTTCAGCATCCAGAAGCAGAATGTCGACCAATTCTGCCAAGTACCTAAATGTGCTATCTGCTATAGCGAAACCTCGCAAGGCAGCATCACTATCTTTCTCAATTTCTTCGGCATAACGTAGGGCACGCTCAAAACTGATAGCTTGTTCAAGTTGATTGGTCTCAATCTCTGTCAAGATCTCTATAATCGGTAGATCAATGTTGGCGACATCATCGATATCCTTATGAGTTGCAACAATCCGTAATAGTCCAAAAGCACCCAGGATTAATATCAAGAAAATGATAAAGGTGCTACGGCGAAGAATAACTTCTTTTATTCGGTTTGATCTATTGGTCATGGTGAATCAGGCGAAACGTAAAATTTCAGGCGCTAATCTAATTCAATTTTAGCGGTCATGACCCTAATCGCATCATCAAGATTCATGGTTTCAACCTTGAGCTGCTGCAGCAGTTCTTCGTAGGCATCTCTACTTTCCCAGTTTAGCTTTATAAGGTCTATCAAGGCCAATATGGTAGCAAGTGGATGTCTAATAGTGTGAGAGGTATAAAATGCATGATCGGAGAGCTTTTTTGCCAGCTTATCCTTCTCTTTTTCTTCCAGTTTCAACGAAGTAATCTCATTCCTGTGAAGAAAATCTTCTTTCAGTTTTAAGAGTGCATCGTAGCATTGGCTCACCATAGAAGCGGCAGTGAACATGATCAACTTATCTTTTCCGTCAAAGTCCTTATTGGCTCTCCACTCTGATGCAATCACCCCAAAAAGCTTATTCTCATTCCATACCTGCACAGTTGCAAAAGAACGGATCTTATTTTTTAATAAATGATCAACCGTAAATTCCTCAAATATCTTTCCCTCCTCGCTTGATTCAATTAGGAAGAATAATTCCTTCGTAAGTGTTTCAACTAATTTCGGAAACTTATTCATCCAATTTTCAGCTTTCGTTACTTCATCAACATCGAAGCTTTGAATGCACTCGAATTCCTTTTTTTCAGAGCGATATAGCCAGAAAGAAGTTCTTGATGCGCTTAGCGCCTCGCAAATAACCGGGGTAAGTTCAAGCAGAAAATCCTTGAATTTTCCACCTTGCAGTGCTTCTGATTTAGAAAGATTAATAACATTATTTATATTCTCATCACTACCCATCAGGTATGTTATTTAGCAAAAAGTTGCTGATCATCTTTAAAAGATTTGAACTCAAGGGCATTTCCCGAAGGATCCATGAAAAACATGGTTGCTTGTTCTCCTACTTCACCTTCAAATCGAACGTATGGCTCTATGACAAACTGAATGTTTGCTGCTTTTAATCTTGCTGAAAGCGCATCCCAATCAGGCCTGGAAAGTACCACACCAAAATGCGGAACGGGGACATTATGTCCATCCACGGGGTTATCTTCAAGCTCCTTCGCTTGATCAACCATATGAATCACCAACTGGTGCCCATACATATTGAAATCCACCCAACGATCCGAAGACCTCCCTTCTTCAAAACCCATAATTTCATTATAAAAACTTCTCGTTTCATCTAAATCTCTTACAGGAACCGCAAGATGGAATGGTCTTACACTACTCATAGTTAATTAGTTTAGCCCAAAAATGGGTATCTATAGTCAGTAGGAGAAACAAAGGTTTCTTTGATGGTTCTCGCACTTACCCAGCGAAGCAAGTTCATCATTGCACCCGCCTTATCGTTCGTTCCAGAACCTCTCGCTCCACCAAACGGCTGCTGACCCACGACTGCCCCAGTCGGCTTATCATTTATATAAAAGTTACCAGCCGCATTTCTTAGCTTTTTTGTTGCCAGATCAACAGCGTATCGGTCTTTACTAAATATTGCTCCTGTCAATGCATATGGAGACGTTTGATCCACTACTTCAAGAATATCTTCAAACTTGTCCGCATCGTATACGTGAATCGTTAATACCGGGCCAAAGATTTCCTCACACATGGTTCTATACATCGGGTCTTTAGCTTCAAAAACGGTTGGCTCAATAAACCAGCCCTTCGAATCATCATAATTTCCACCAGCTACAAGTTCAACATCCTTGTCTTTTTTGGCCTGATCGATGTATCCAGTGATTTTCTTAAAAGCAACTCCATCAATTACTGCGTTGATAAAATTCGATGGATCCTCTGGAGAGCCCATTTTAATGCTATCCAAGTCTTCTTTCATATATTTTTTCACATCGTCCCAAATGTTAGAAGGGATGTACGCTCTTGAGGCAGCACTACATTTCTGCCCTTGAAATTCATAGGCACCTCTAACAAGGCCTGTAGCTACTTCTTTGGCATCTGCTGATTTGTGAGCCACCACAAAGTCTTTTCCTCCAGTCTCACCCACAATTCTTGGATAGGTTTTGTAGCTATCCAGATTTGCTCCAATCTCTTTCCACAATGTCTTGAATACTCCCGTACTACCCGTGAAGTGTAGTCCAGCAAAATCAGGATGTTTGAAAACAATGTCTCCTGCAACCGGGCCATCTACATAAATCAGGTTGATCACGCCATCAGGCAAACCTGCTTTTTTAAATACCTCCATGATAACCTGAGCAGAATAAACCTGCGTATAGCTTGGCTTCCAAACAACCGTGTTGCCCAACATGGCTGGTGCTGCTGGAAGATTACCAGAAATAGCCGTGAAATTGAAAGGAGTAATCGCGAAAATGAATCCTTCTAAAGGTCTGTATTCCATTCGGTTCCATATGCCCTCAGAGGAAATTGGCTGCTGCATATAAAGCTCCTGCATGAAGGAAACATTGAATCGAAGAAAATCAATAAACTCGCACGCGGCATCAATCTCTGCCTGGTGCACATTTTTGCCTTGTCCTAGCATGGTCGCAGCATTGATTTTAGCACGGTATGGGCCGGCAAGCAGATCGGCCGCCTTTAGGAAAATACTTGCTCTATTTTCCCATGTCATATTTTCCCAATCTTCTTTCGCATCCTGGGCAGCCTTGATTGCATCTTTCACATGGCTGGCATCTCCTTCTGAAAAATGACCTAGCACATGCTGATGATCATGAGGGCAGGTCATTGGTATCTTATTATCCGTAAGCACTTCCTTAGAACCAATGAACATTGGAGCATCAATCTGCTCATTGTACATTTCTTTGTACTTGCTCAGCAATTCTTCTCTTGCTGCAGTTCCCGGGGCATAGCTTAAAACAGGTTCGTTGATTGGTTCAGGGATAAAAAAGTTTCCTTTGGGCATTTGTCTATGTATTTTGGATTGGACCGCAAAGCTAAGTATTTCAGCGGCAAAAAGCAGTCAAGATTCCAGACTGAATCAGAGTAAATGGATTAGCTCCATATGAGACTGAATAGTAAAATCAGCCAAGGATTTTTTTCTGCCAGAAGGATCATAAAAAACAGTTTTTAAACCAAAATCCTGTGCTCCTTGAATATCTGTTCGGGGATTGTCCCCGATCATGATGCTATTCGCTTTATCGGCTCCCGCTTCATTCAAACTGTATTCAAAAATTTCAGGGCTTGGTTTGCGTGAGTTACTGCATTCGGAAGTAACCATTATTTTGAAAAACTTCTCTATACCTGAACTATTCAGCTTTCGATTTTGAGCATCCAAAAAGCCATTGGTAATGATGTGAAGTTCATATTTGTTTTTAAGGTAATTTAAAGCGGTGAGTGCATCCGGCATTAAATAAGGCTTCAAAGAACAATGGGTCAGGAAATATTCGGATGCTTTCTTAGAATAGGTAATATCAATCCCTGAAGACCGAAATATCTCATTGAAGCGCTCACGCTTGATATACTCACGATCAATCAATCCGTCGTTGTACTTTACCCATAACTTATCATTGATTGTGTAGAAGTTATTGACAAACTTCTTTTGTGTGAGACCTACATCCTCCAGCTTTAAATCCTCGTAAATTTCTAACAACGTTTCCTTCGCACTTCGATCATAGTCCCATAATGTGTGGTCTAAATCAAAGAAAATGTGCTTAATACCTTTCACCTATTATACTTTCTTGCTTCTATCTTGTTTTTAGCCAACGCCAGGTTGGCATTCATGGTCTTATATACCTCCAGGTCTTTTCGTAAAACAGGATCTTTGCTAAGAAATTCAAAAATCTGGCTCACCATGTCATACCCTTCTTCTTTAATACTGTAAAAAACCCACTGATCATATTTTCGAAAAGTTACCAAACCGGCGTTTTTTAAATACGTAATATGTCTTGAAGTTTTTGTTTGAGTGAAGTCTAGAATTGATTCCAGGTCAGATATGCAAAGTTCTTCCTGTCTGTACAGTAAATGAATGATACGTGTACGAGACTCATCGGAGAATGACTTGAAAATCTGGGTGCCATAAGACAGGTTGAAATTCTTGAGCCTCATTTTTTCACTACTTTTACCGAAGTTAAACTTTTATTGATTAAAACGCTTTATTAGTCTAAAGAACTTGATTTGAGATTTATACTGATACTTTCGATTTTTGTTTTGACAGTTGGACTTGTGGAAGCACAGGAGCCGGAACAAAAGGTAATCCAATTTACCGGGGTTGTTTTCGGCGCTGATAGTTCTTCTGTAGTTCCAGGTACTCATGTATATATTCCGAAATCAGGTAGAGGCACTACCACGAATCCTTACGGTTTCTTTTCCATGCCTGTACTGGAAGGAGATAGTGTGGTTTTCAGTGCCGTGGGATACAGGAGATCGTATTACATCATTCCTAACCATGAAGAAGAATCCAGCTTACGAATAATTGTTGCGCTTCAAGATGATATTCAGTTCTTAGAGGAAGTAGAAATCCGACCGTATCCAACTGAAAGTATGTTTAAGGAAGCTTTAATAACAATGGAACTTCCAAACCAAAGAGAATATGCAAATATTTATCAATGGCTGAACAGTCAGGTGATGCAGGAAGCATATTTAGATCTTCCTGCATCACCTAATGCTAACCATCAATACTTTATGCAACAACAGAGGCAGGCATACATCAATAGATATTCACCCCCTCAAAATCAATTCTTAAATCCTTTTGCCTGGGCAAATTTCATCAATTCACTCAGACGTAAAAGGTAGCCCTCTTAAACATCTGATTGAAGCTCTTGAGCAACTTCCTGAACTTTTCTCCAAACTCTAAACGTATTCTTGTAGCATATCTTTTCTATGTCTTCCGGAGTATACCCTCGCTTTAGCAACTCAAAAATTAGATTGGGATACGTAGATACATCTTTCATCCCTTTGGGAAGGCTATCTCCAACACCATCGTAATCCGAGCCGAATGCCACATAATCCACACCCACAAGATTGACCACATGATCTATGTGATCAGCCACTTTTTGCACATCTTCATATACATCATTATCAATTGCATACTGTTGAGCATAGGTTTTATATTCCTCATCCTCGCTTGATAAATTATTTTCTGCGCGATAATTTGTAAGATGCACTCTCATCGAATCAAACTTATCCTGAGATTCCTTAGAAAGGAATGTTGAACCAAAGTTGATGTGAATGACTCCACCATTTGCAGCAAGAGCCCTAATTAAGGTGTCAGGCATATTACGCTCAAAGTCGGGAGTGAATTTTCTACAAGATGAGTGTGACGCAATAACAGGAGCTTTGGTTAATCTCAGTGCATCGAAAGCAGCACTATCTGTGACATGGGAAATATCAACCATAATTCCCCATTTATTCATCTCAGCAACTACTTCTTCACCGAATGGACTAATACCATTCCAAGTGTCATCAGTGGTGTCGTATGATGAATCACAAATTTGGTTGTCTTTGGAATGGGTTAATGTGATATATCTAATTCCTCTTTCAAAGAAATATTTTACGTTATTGATATCATCTTCTATCGGGGCACCATTCTCCATTCCCATGGGCAGGGAAATTAATCCTTGCTCAAAATTCACTTCAATATCTGCTGGGGTATTAGCCATGGCAAATTGTGTAGGAAACGTTTCCGGTACTCTCGAAACCAGGTCAATCAATGAATCTGCAAAATCCTTCGCCCCTCCCGTTTCCTGATATCTGGATGGGACATATATTGACATAAATGGCGCATCCAGTCCCCCTCTTTTCGCCTTAGGATAGTCAAAGTTACCAGTTGTCTCCACAGATACATCCTCCACTGTTTTGGTAATCATAAATCCTTTGATATTCATTCGGTAAGGAAGATCTACATGACCATCAACGATGATATAAGACTTAGCTAATGAATCGGCTATGGCCAGTACTTCTTCTGCTGACTTACCTTCTATACTCCATTCGTCTTTTTTTTCAGGCACAGAACATGCAACTAGAATGCATGCACTTACAGGGATGAGTAATATTCTTTTGAGTGAGAAATTCATATTTTTTCTTTGTCTAGATTGATTTTCAACAAAAATACCCAATAGCGTGAACTCATAATCATTTAACTACTTAGATTGCCTCTATTACATTTTTTTGATATTTTACAGGAAAATTTGACGTGATTCACCGCTTCTTGTTTTACATTTGATTTGTTGAGTTTTTAAAAAATGTGACATTTTTGTATCTGGATTTACATCCAATTAACAAATAGACGCTATGACTGACCTTATTTCACCTGAATTACTAAATAATTGGAACACCTATGGAGGCTATCTGGCAATGGCTGTAGCTGGAGTTGGAGTACTAATTCTACTGGGACATTACCTTAAGCTATTATCTACTGGTGATTATAAGACCAGATACGATTACATCAATATGCATGAAATAAATATGCTTTGGAATGGAGCTCTTCTGATAATTATTGGAGGTACACTTTATTTCAATACAGTATTTGGTGAGTCTACCTGGCTTTGGTTTTTTGTACGGCTTTTCATGAGTTCAATGTTTGCCGTGATTTTGGGTGTGATCATCCAGAATGTCTTAAAATTTTACTACCCTTTCTTTATTGAAAAGCGTCTAAAAAAACTTAGATATACACCCAGAACATCTCCTGATGGAAGAAAGATGAAGTTGTTGAGTGAAGAGGAAGAAGATGTGTACCTGGATGAAGGTATGCAGGCGGAAGAGGATGCATTTTCGGTTGATTATGATGTATGGATTGATGAAGATTCAGGCTATACTAAAATCGAAAAATACAATGGTAGACTACACGCACTTCAGTGCAGCAACTGCAACTATCAGACACTAAAAGTCGACAGAGAAGAAATTATCCAGCAGGCATCAGAAATGGAAGAAGGAGAATTAATGAAATATTATGCTTGTGGCTATTGTGGTCACAAAGAGAGAAAGTCTTTCAAGATTGCCAAATTGAAAGCAGGCGAGACCGCCTAAGAAAATTTTCAAACCGAATAGAATAAAGCCTTGGCATTGTTGCCAGGGCTTTTTTGTTATAGTTTAATACAAACGTTTTGAGGTTCGGAGAAAAATCTCAATGCTTCATCTCCTCCCTCTCTACCTATTCCAGAATCTTTCATGCCCCCAAAAGGAGTTCTTAAGTCTCTCACTAGCCAGCAATTCACCCAGATTATCCCTGATTTAACTGAGTGCGATACTCTGTGAGCACGTTTCAGGTTGGAAGTCCAGATAGTACAGGATAATCCATATCGTGTGGAATTTGCTATTTTAATAGCTTCTTCTTCAGAGGAAAAGCGATTGAGTGTGACCACAGGGCCAAAGATTTCTTCTTGATTTGTTCGACAGTTTTCATCCAAGCCTTCAATGATTGTAGGCTCATAGAAGAACCCTTTGTCGCCAACTTTTTTACCTCCTAAAAGTACATCTCCTCCTTCTTCCTTAGCTAGCTGAACGTAGGAATCTACCTTATTTAAGTGATCTTTAGAGACAAGTGCTCCCAGGTTAGAATCAGCCTTCATCGGATCTCCTACAACAAGCTTTTCACACTCTTTGATGAACCTGGTCTTGAACTCATCATAAATGGAATCCTCGATAAGGATACGTGAACCACAAAGGCAAATCTCTCCCTGATTAGTAAACGAACTTTTCACACTTGTTTTAACCGCTTCATCCAAATCACAATCTGCAAATATGATATTCGGATTTTTTCCACCAAGCTCCAACGATACTTTCTTAAACTGTTGCGAAGCTGTAGCACCTACAATTTTGCCTGTAGTAGTGCCGCCCGTAAAGGATATAGCCTTTGTCGCCAGATGCTCCACGATTGCCTGCCCAATCCCTTTACCTTCTCCATGCAGGATATTCAGAACACCATTAGGAATCCCAGCTTTGTTCGCAAGTTCACCCAGCATGTAGGCAGTCATTGGAGTGAGTTCTGAAGGCTTAGCTATAACGCAGTTGCCCATGGCAAGAGCTGGGGCGATCTTCCACGAGAAAAGATACAATGGCAGATTCCACGGTGAGATACATCCCACTATTCCGATTGGTGCTCTTCGAGTGTAGTTAACCATGAAACCCTCAGATACTTGAGCTTCCGTGGAGAAATTAACTATTGCAGAAGCATAAAACCTGAAATTAGTACTCGCCCTGGGGATATCTACAGCCTTTGCCAGCCACAGTGGTTTGCCATTGTCTTTACTTTCCATCAGGGCCAATTCCTCAAGATTCTGTTCAATTAAATCTGCAAGTTTATAAAGGATTCGACTTCTCTTATCCACTGAAAAATTGCTCCAGGCTGGAAAAGCAACTTCAGCTGCCTTAACTGCTTTCTCAAGATCTTCTATCGTAGAATTGGGAATGCTTGCAAAAACCTCGCTCGTTGCAGGTGCTACATTATCAATGTAGTTTCCTTTGATTGGTTCGAGGTACTCTCCATTAATAAAATTTTGAATTTTTTGCATAGTCTTAAATTGATCCGGTTCTCCCACCATCCACTCTCAAACTGGTTCCATTGATATACGCGCCGCTGTTACTACAAAGTAACCCTGCATATGCGGCAATTTCAGACGACTCTCCAAATCTCCTGGCAGGGATGGTTTGCTTCATATCTTCTTCAACCTGAGATTCCGACTTTCCTAGTTTTTGGGCTTTTCCTTTGACCAGGCTTTCGATTCTCGCTGTATTTATGAATCCAGGGAGGATGTTATTAACCGTAATCCCGAATTCACCCAACTCATTCGCCAATGTTTTGGACCAGGAAGCCATGGCTCCTCTTACGGTATTGCTGACTCCTAAGCCGGGAATAGGAACTTTTACGGATGTAGAAATAATATTGATGATACGTCCATAACCAGCAGACTTCATACCAGGTAGTAACATCTGCATCAAAATATGACTAACATGTAAATGCCTTTTCATTGCAACATCAAAATCCTCCAGCTCAGCCTCAGACAGAGGGCCTGGAGCTGGTCCTCCAGAATTATTGATAAGAATCTGGTAGTCTCCCTTAACCAATCCCTCGTTAGCAGCAGCTTTGACTGCCTCTAGATCATCAAAGTCTGCAACCAAATAGTCATGACCTCCTGGTTTCAACTCACCAAGAGCGTGACTTAAAGAATCTTTATTTCTAGCTAAGAGTGTAATTTCTGCTCCCATCTCGCTCAATTCCTTGGCTATAGCTAGTCCCATTCCTTGTGAGCTACCACAAACCAACGCTCTTCGCCCTACCAAATCTAAATCCATAATTTTCCCTAACTTTTCTTCAAAAATAAACATCTCTAACATGGCCATAAAAAGACCTTTCAATCTTCAAAAGTGGATCGAAGAAAATCGAGACTTGCTGAAGCCACCGGTTGGGAACAAAAACCTTTACAAAGATGCTGGTGACTATATCGTGATGATCGTAGGAGGCCCAAACGCCAGAAAGGATTATCACTACAATGAAACAGAAGAGTTATTCTATCAGCTTGAGGGAGACATTGAAGTAACGATACAAGAGGATGGGGAAGCTGTAAAAATACCCATCAAAGAGGGTGAAATGTATCTACATCCCGCTAAGGTTCCACATTCACCAGCACGGCCAGCTAATACTGTAGGGTTGGTAGTGGAAAGAAAAAGAGAATCTGGTCATACAGACGGATTGATGTGGTTTTGCGACAACTGCAACAACAAACTGCATGACACCTACTTCCATTTGGAAGATGTGGAAAAAGATTTCCTACCTCGGTTTAAAGAGTTTTTTAACTCAGAAGAGTTAAGAACATGCGATAATTGCGGAGAGATTATGGAGACAGATCCACGTTTCACCGACTAACGAAAAATTTTGAAACAAGAATTAGTAGAAAAAGCTAACAAACTTGACAGCAGCGATGCTTTGTCAAGATTCAAGTCCGAATTTTATTTTCCTGAAAGAAATGGAAAGCCTTGTATTTATCTCTGCGGAAACTCGTTGGGGCTTCAGCCAAAACGTACCGAACTCTTTATTGAGGAGGAACTAAAGAATTGGAGAGAAAAAGGTGTTGAAGGTCACTTCACGGGAAACAAACCATGGGTAAGTTATCATCAAAACTCTAAGTCTTCATTGGGAAGAATGGTGGGTGCAGGAGCGCACGAGGTGGTTGCTATGAATAACCTAACCACCAACCTACATCTAGCATTAGCTTCATTTTATAATCCCGTAGGAAAGAGGAAAAAAATACTTATTGAACGGGGAGCATTCCCTTCAGATTTTTATGCCGTTCATTCTAGAATCCAAATCAGTGGAGAAGACCCAAGTGAAAATCTTGTTGAGTTGAGGCCCTCCGACGGATCAGACTATCTAAGTACAGAGGAGATCATTCGGAGAATTGAAGAAATAGGTGATGAATTAGCGCTGGTCATGTTTCCCGGAGTACAGTATTACACTGGGCAGCTTTTCGACATTAAGGAAATCACAAGTGCCGCTCACAAGATGGGTGCATATGCAGGATTTGATCTAGCACATGCTGTGGGTAATGTTCCTTTAAAGCTTCATGAACATCAGATAGATTTTGCAGTTTGGTGTACATATAAATACCTGAATTCCGGTCCTGGCGGTGTTGGTGGATTATTCATTCATGAGAAAAATGGAAAGAATACATCTATTCCGAGATTATCGGGCTGGTGGGGTCATAATGCTGAGAGTAGATTCAAGATGAACAACGAGATAAACCCTATTCCATCGGTTGATGGTTGGCAACTGAGTAACATAAATATTTTATCTCATGCTTCGCACCTCGCGTCACTAGAGGTATTCGATGAGGCGGGAATAGGGAATTTAAGAACTAAAAGTATCCAGCTTACGGGTTTCATGGAGGAACTGATTTTATCTTCTGATGTTTTAAAATCAAACATTAAAATCATTACACCAAAAGATCCCAATGAGCGAGGTGCGCAACTATCGCTTTACCTCCTCAATCATGGAAAAAGCGTTTTTGAGTTCATTTTGAAAAGAGGTGTAATTCTGGATTGGAGAGAGCCGAATGTAATACGTGTAGCACCCGTTCCTCTATATAACTCATTCGCAGATGCAATAGTGTTCATTTCTATTCTTGAAGAAGCCATTTTAAATGAAGGATAAAATAAGCATTGTTGGTGCCGGACTAGTTGGCTCACTTTTAGCCGTAATCCTGAAGCAAAAGGGGTTTTCAGTTGACTTATTTGAAAAAAGAAAAGATCCCAGGAAGTCTGAAGCCGCTGAAGGACGATCAATAAACCTGGCCTTGAGTCATAGAGGAATCAGACCTTTGCAGCTTGCTAAAGTTTATGAAAAAACTGAACCCTCTTTGATTCCGATGAAAGGTCGAATGATGCACGATGAAACTGGTAACTTGACTTTTCAACCTTATGGAAAAAAAGGGCAGTTCATAAATTCTGTTTCCAGAGCTCAGCTAAATGAACTTTTAGTAGAGAGCGCCGAAGAAGCTGGTGTCAACGTTCACTTTGATCACAAGTGTGAAGATGTGGATTTTTCTAATACAAGTCTGATTTTTGAAGGCAATAAAGAAATTAAATCGGGTGTAATTATTGGAACAGATGGTGCATTTTCAGCTATAAGAAAGAAGATGCAGTTCACTGACAGATTCAACTTCTCCCAGCACTACGTTGAGCATGGATACAAAGAGTTGAGTATTGAACCCAAAAACAACGAATTTCAACTCGAACCAAACTACTTACATATTTGGCCAAGAGGTAATTTCATGCTTATAGCCCTACCAAATAGTGACAAGACATTTACATGCACACTTTTTTTTCCTTTTGAAGGTGACCTCTCCTTTTCAGCCTTAAATACAAAGGAGAAAGTGAATGCTTTCTTTGAGATGTACTTCAAAGATGTCATGGAGTTGATCCCAGATCTAACCGATCAATTCTTTTCTAACCCTACTTCATCTCTTGTCACCACTAAATGTGAACCGTGGTACAGAAATCAAACCATTTTACTTGGTGACGCTGCACATGCTATTGTCCCTTTTTATGGTCAGGGCATGAACTCAGGATTTGAAGATGTCAGGCTATTCGTTGAAATGGGAGAACAGCTGAAATGGCAGTGGAATGATATCTTACCCCGATATGCTAAAATGAGGAAAAAAGATGCAGATGCAATTTCTGAACTTGCACTACATAATTTCATCGAAATGCGTGATCATGTGGGCGATCCTTCTTTTCTAAAAAGGAAAGAGATCGAAGCAGTAATTCAGGAAAATTATCCAAAAGATTGGACTCCACTCTACAGTATGGTCACATTCTCAGACATCCCCTACTCTGAAGCTCTCCGACTTGGTAAAATTCAAAAGACTCTGATGGATGAAGCACTATCGAGTGGGCAATCGATAGATATCGAACAATTAATCCACCGATTTAATACTCTAAAGACAGGCGACTAGATAATTGATCAATAGTCCTTTGCTCATCGTGCGAAATACCATCAGCGGCGTTCGCAAATAGATACATGGCCTCATATACAAACTCCCGATCATCGGGATGTTCATCCAGATAGTTTTTGAGTGTATTTAGGAATTTTTTTTCCCACTTATCAATATTTTCAAGCAGATACCGGAACTCGGTTCTAAACAAAGATTCTATTTGCTCAGCGTTCGAATTAGGTATTTGATCCAGATAGAGAAGTGCCAAGCCCTTTGAGATATTTAATACACCATCCCATTCTTCTTTATCCAGCTTGCCATCACTCATACAAACCAATAAAGACGGATATATTTTTAGTATATAAGTGAACTGATCCAGCGAAAGATCAGATTTCCTGGTTTTATGATACTCCTCGTGCAATATCTCATGTTGATTTTTCATATTCAATAACTAGGGGCGGATTTAAAAGTATAAAGATAGATTGGATTCAACAGATAGAATATAAAATCTTTAGATAACTGATTTAAAAGGATACTATGGAGAAACCAATTGACTTTCATTCTCCAAATCCAGAATCTCTTTGTAATTCTGATAGATATCCAGAATACGATTCACATACTCTACTGGTTCAGATCCACGACAATAGCCGAATTCTACTACGGGATCCTTAAAGTACTTGGAACTGGATTTTTTGAGTAAATAGCCACTTACATCTTCCCATTTCTTGGTATCTCCCCCATATTTTTCAGTGAGTCTGACTGCATCCTGTAAATGCCCCAAACCAACATTGTAGGATGCTAAAACAAATTTAAGCAGCTCGTCTTCTTCCATATTTTTTTTCTCCCACTGTTTTTGGAGCCATTGAAGATGTTTTACTCCCGCATAAATGTTTTGTTCAGGATCATACAAATTTTTCACCCCATATTCTCTTCCTGTCCTTGGCATTACCTGCATCAAACCTATAGCACCCGCCCAAGATTCCGCATCTTCATCAAATTTTGACTCCCTGAAAATCTGGGCGGCCAGTAGAAGCCAATCCCAATTCAATTTTTCTGAGGCGTTTTTAATTAAAGAATCGTAAGGGGAGATAGAACCTCCACTAATGGAAAAATATTTACTTCGGGATCTCCTTAAAGCGGACTTAGAACTTCTGAAATATTTATCGTAAATCACATAATAATCAGTAGTTTTCCGCATTCTCAATATCCATTCATTTAATGCTTTCAAAAGCTGACCTGAATTCTTTCTTACTCCCCATGCTATCTGGGTAGAAAAACTTACGGGGGTTTTTATGTCAAGATTTCTGTAGTAGGTGGAATTAACGAGAGCTATATCCTCTTCAGCTACAGTATAATCTATTTTGCCTTCTGCTACCTGTTTTATTAATTGCTCGGTTTCCGTATTAGTATCACCTGGAATTATAATAATATCACCGCCGATTTCATCCGAGAGATTCACCATTCGATCATAATACGAGGAATGGGGTCTTACCACAACCTCCTTTCCAATCAAATCAACAGGGTTTCTGATTAACTGGCCCTCTATTTCATGTAACTTCATTTGCCTCCACCCTTCTGGTTTCCGTTGGACAAGCACCTGCTTTTGCAGATTATGATAGTGGGTAAACGCTATCCTTTTCTTACGTTCCTTTGTAATGGTAAGATTGTAAGCCAGGATGTCCCCTTCACCAGTGTTTAGCTTATTGAAGGCCTCACCTAAATTTTGAGTAATATTAATTCTAAGCTGAAGTCCTTGTTCTTCACAGAACATTTTGAGAAGCTCGTATTCATAACCCATGGTTTTCCCTTTATAGACAAACAAGCCTGTAGAACTGTTGTCCATCAAGGCCGTGATATAGCCACGTTTCTTTATCTTCTGCAAGTCCAAGTCAACGATAAATTCTTCCCGCTCTGGAAAGTCGTTACTTGCTTTGCTGGAAGTAGATTTTTTGCAGGATCCATAGATCAGCGAGATGAAGAGAAAAAAGATGGTTACTCTATTGGCTACTCTCATATCACTTTTAAAATAAACAAAAAAAGTCAGTATTGAGAGGTGAGGACGAAAGCGATTCGTTTAAGCAATCACTTCTTTCGTGGCTACAAAAGCTCTCACAGCATCCTTAATTGCTGCTGCGTCGTATTCGCATTCTCTATGCAGCTGCGGCTGTTCACCATGCTCTATAATTCGATCTGGTATACCTAACCTTTTCAAACTTACTGAATAGTCATTATCAGCCATGAATTCCAGAACAGCAGATCCGAACCCACCCATAACACATCCATCCTCAACGGTAATTAGATATGAATGCTTTTTGGCAATCTCATGAAGAAGCTTTTCATCTAATGGCTTCACAAATCTCATATCATAGACAGAAGGCCTTAAACCTTCTTCTTTCAATTCTTCCACAGCTTCAAGTGCATAGTTCCCAACCTGACCAATAGTAAGAATTGCAACCTCCTCTCCTTCTATCAACTTTCTTCCAGTACCCACATCTACTTTTTCCATTGGTGTGCGCCATTCCGGCATGACACCAGCTCCTCGAGGATACCTGATAGAAAAAGGTCCATTATATTCACTCGCGGTGAGCATCAGATTTCTTAATTCAGCTTCATTCATAGGTGCTGAAACCACCATGTTAGGAATACATCTCATGTAAGCAATATCATATGCCCCATGATGAGTCGGCCCGTCTGCTCCAGCAACACCTGCACGATCCATACAAAAGACCACATGCAAATTCTGAATGCAAACATCATGAATCACCTGATCATAAGCACGTTGCATGAATGTACTGTAGATGTTGCAGAAAGGCACCAAACCTTGTGTCGCTAATCCCGCTGAAAAAGTCACCGCATGCTGCTCTGCGATACCGACATCATACGATCGATCAGGAAATGCTTCCATCATAATTTTCATTGAAGATCCCGAAGGCATTGCCGGTGTTATACCTGTTATTTTTTCGTTCTTCTCTGCTAGCTCCACCAATGTATGGCCAAAAACATCCTGAAACTTAGGAGGTTGTGGAGCATCGTATTCTTTCTTGTTGATGGCTCCTGTTATTTTATCGAAAGTACCAGGCGCATGCCATTTAGTTTGGTCTTTTTCAGCCAGTGAATAACCTTTTCCTTTTACAGTTAGGCAATGCAGAATTTTAGGACCTGGGATTTTCTTAAGATCATTCATTACATCAACCAGGTGATTGACATCATGCCCATCAATTGGTCCAAAGTATCGAAGGTTAAGAGACTCAAAAAGGTTACTCTGTTTCAGCAAGAGCGATTTCATCGAGTGCTCAACCTTTGACACAATTTCCTGAGCATTGGGCCCAAATTTGCTAAGCTTTCCAAGGATCTTCCATACCTCATCTTTGATTTTGTTATAGGTTTGGCTAGTTGTGATGTCTGTTAAGTAATCTTTAAGTGCACCAACATTAGGATCAATGGACATACAATTATCATTAAGCACAATCAGGAGATTTGAATTTGAAACACCTGCGTGATTCATTGCTTCAAACGCCAGACCACCAGTCATCGCTCCATCGCCAATGACAGCTATATGATGTTTATCAGAGTCATTTAGAAGTCTTGAAGCCTCTGCCATACCTAAAGCAGCGGAAATAGACGTAGATGAGTGACCTACCCCGAATGTATCGTACTTACTTTCACTGCGCTTGGGAAACCCGGATATACCTTTATATTTTCTGTTCGTGTGAAATTCTTCTTTTCTACCAGTTAAAATTTTGTGCCCATATGCCTGGTGCCCCACATCCCATACCAACTGATCATTAGGGGTATTAAAAACATAATGTAATGCTACAGTTAGCTCTGTTACCCCTAAACTCGCCCCAAAATGCCCTCCATAAACGGATACATTGTCTATGATAAAGTCACGAAGCTCCTGACACATTTGTGCCAATTGGGTAGTATCAAGCTTTTTTAGATCATCAGGTGAATTAATTTCAGCTAGTAATGGTCCTGGTTTTATATCCATATTACTGTAGTATTTCTTCCAAACGCTTTAAAGCCTGGATTGTTTGAGGGTCGCCCCGATTAGCCAACGTACAAAATTAAGCATTCGCTAAGGAAGGTAATTTAACTTAATTAGAAATTCTAAAGAGTAGTAATTTTGAGCCCGTGGAGAATGACCAAAAATTTGAAATAAAACTTCCCCTATTTGAGGGTCCTTTCGATCTGCTTCTATTCTTTATAGAACGAGATGAGCTAGATATATACGATATTCCAATCGCTAAAATCACGGATGACTTTCTCCAATACCTGGATCATCTCGAAAAACTGAATGTGGAAGTTGCCAGCGAATTCATATTGGTCGCAGCTACACTGATGAGGATAAAAGCTAAAATGCTGCTTCCAAGGCCAGTTATTGATGAAGAAGGGAATGAGATTGATCCCAGAGAAGAATTAGTAAAACATCTTCTGGAGTACAAGAAATATAAATCTGTTGTTTCTACCCTTTCTAAGATGGAGTCCGACCGATTGGATCGAGAGAAACGAGGAAACCTTAAAAAAGAAATTAAGCGGCTATCTGAAACAATTAATGTGGAAGCCGAATTGCAAGACTTGGACCTCTACAAGATGATGAAAGTCTTTCAGAAAGTATTGAAGCGGTATGAGTTTGAACAAAATAAACCCATTCACAAAGTAGTTCAATATCCGTATACCATTGAAAAACAGAAAGCTAAACTCATGGAACGGCTGGTGTATGGTAAAAAGCTTTCTTTTGTGGATATGGTGAAAGAAAAACCAGAGAAGATCCTGGTGATCTTTAATTTCCTTTCCATTCTCGAATTACTCCAATTAAAACAGATTGTGATCTCACTGGGAGAGGGCTATAATAACTTCTGGATCGAGCGTAAAGACGAGACTACAGTCGAGAAAGAAGAATAAAAAAAGCCTGCGATTGATCTCACAGGCTAAAATCAAGTTTTCTTCGGCTTACTGATTAAAACTTTTCCGTAGCAGCGAAGAAGAAACTACCTTCGATAGCTGCATTTTCGTCTGAATCTGATCCGTGAATGGCATTCGCTTCAATGGATTTGGCAAAAAGCTTCCTAATCGTTCCCTCTGCTGCTTCCTGAGGATTGGTGGCACCAATGAGGTTCCTGAAATCCTCCACAGCATTATCCTTTTCTAATATCATAGCAATGATTGGCCCGGAAGACATATATGCTACCAGATCATTATAGAATGGTCGTTCTTTGTGAATTTCATAGAATTGACCCGCTCTTTCTGCGGTTAACTTTGTGAGTTTTGCAGCATTGATCTTAAAACCTGCATCTTCAATCATTTTGATAATAGCGCCCGAGTTACCTGCTTCAAAAGCATCAGGCTTAATCATAGTAAAAGTCTTTTTTCCTGACATTATTTCTTATTCTTTACGCTTCAAAAAATCGCCGCAAAAATAATGGAATCATGAAGAGTTTGCTCAGCTTTTTCGTGTTTTATAAATGTTGCTAATTTTGCCGTTCACTTTTGCCCTGGGAGGGCATTTTTTATGAAGGACACACAGGCGCTAAAGGACTTTTTAACATCTCCTAAGAGTATCGTCATCACTACACATGCCAATCCGGATGCAGATGCATTGGGATCGTCATTGGGACTTCATCATTTTTTGGCTCGAATGGGACATCATGTGAATACCATCGTGCCCAACAGCTATCCTGATTTTCTTGAATGGATGCCTGGTAATCCGCTGGTCTTAAATTATGAAGAATCCAGACAATCCGCTGATGACCTGGTCACTAATGCTGACCTCCTTTTCTGTCTTGATTTTTCTGGATTCAACAGGATAAAAGGAATGAAAGAGGTAGCGGAAAATACCAAAGCCAAAATAGCATTGGTAGACCACCATTTGAACCCTGAGATCAAACCAGACTTTAACTTCTGGAACGACCAATCTGCCGCAACTGCTGAATTGATTTTTGACCTTATCATAGACTATAGCGGGAAAGAGGCGATCGATAAAGACATAGCAGAGTGTCTTTATGCAGGCATAATGACCGATACAGGATCATTTAAACATTCATCCACTACTTCAAAAATTCACAGAACAGTGGCGGAACTCATCGATTTAGGTGCTGATGTTAACAAGGTGAGCAGATTGATTTATGATACCAACTCCCTTCACCGACTAAAATTTCTAGGTCATGCACTCGCTGAAAAGCTGAAGGTAGATGAAGAAGCCCGCGTTGCATATTTTGTTATTGGAGAAAATGACTTTAAAGACTTTAGACTTAAGCAAGGAGATACCGAGGGGCTTGTTAATTATGCGCTCTCTATTAAGGGTATAGTAGTTGCGGCTATTATTATACAGCGGGAAAAAGAAATAAAGCTCTCTTTCAGGAGTATTGGTGATTTTGCTGTTAATAAATTCGCAGAGGAATATTTCAACGGTGGAGGTCATAAGAATGCTTCCGGAGGAATGTCTGAATTGAGCCTGGAAGAAACAGAAAAAAAATTTATTGAACTTATAAACAAAAACGTTTTAAAAACGCATATTAAATGAAGTTAGTCCCGAATGCTCAGAACTAATTCCATCTTACCTTTAAATAAACTTATTTTAGATGAAAAAAATCGGATATATCATATTGGCCATTCTAAGTGTTGCATGTGGTCCAAATTCTTTTGAGACTGCTAATGGAACTAAAGTCACCTATTTAAGAAAAGGAGACGGAGGTCCGCTTCAGGACAGCACTATCTCGTATTTCAATTTGAAATATGAGACAGAAAATGGAAATGAGCTTTTTAAAACTGAGGAGCCAGCACCCATGCGTGTAGGAGGTGCTTTTTCGGAAGGAAATGGAGAGCTTTTTCAGGTTCTTCCAATGTTGAATATAGGTGACAGTGTGCAATTTGGTATTGAAGCAGCGGACCTTTTCCAAAACACCTTCCGGGCCCAAAGACCAGA
This sequence comes from Ekhidna sp., assembly GCA_965267215.1. Classification (GTDB taxonomy): domain Bacteria; phylum Bacteroidota; class Bacteroidia; order Cytophagales; family Cyclobacteriaceae; genus Ekhidna. Next base: position 4,104,691 of record OZ253940.1, on the reverse strand, counting down.
CTCCATTGCAGAAGACAGTGAAATCCAATTCTTTGTTTCCCTGGTCAAGCAGCAGACTGAAGAAGAATATTATTATGAAGCAGCGCTTAATCAGAAGGAAATCCTAGAATCATACGTTGACTCTACACAGCTTAATTTAGATAGGAACACTTTGGACGATTTTTATGTAAAAAACAACATTGATGTGTCATTTACTGAAAACGGAGTTGGTATAAAAATCATCGAAGAGGGAAATGGACTTAAACCTAAGCCCGGTCAGTCAGTGGAAGTAGCCTATTCAGGATATTTACTAGATGGCACATATTTTGATTCTAATGTGAAAGAGGTTGCCATAGAACAAGGCTTGTATGACGAACGTAGAGAACCTTATGGATCCTATCCGTTTAAGATTTACTTAAGTCAGGTAATCTTAGGATGGCATGAGGGAATATCAGCTTTAAAAGAAGGAACAAAAGCAACATTATATATACCAAGTCCTTTGGGATATGGTCCTAGAAAAAGAAGTGAAATAATCGTAGAAAACTCAATTTTGGTATTTGACGTTGAGTTGATAAAAGTAGGAGATTAGCATTTTGTCTATGAAAAAGGGATTATTTATAATAGTAGCCATTTATCTTTTAATGGCATGTGGTGATGGGAATGTGGTAATTACTCCCGACCCGGATATCCAACTTGCCGAAGACAGTATTATCATCAATGATTATTTGATAGCAAGAGGGATCACCGATTTTGAGACAACTGAGCTTGGTGTTCGATATAAAATTCTAGAGCGCGGAATTGGTGATACAATAGACGAAAGTGACATATTGAGCTTTGGCTACATTGGTATGCTTACCAATGACACCATTTTTGATACCAGTATAAAAGCGGTGGGGGATAGTATTCGAGCTCACTTTTTGGAGGACAGTGTTGGCTTGGCTGATAAATCAGTTCATGAGTTATTCCTTGGAGCATTCGCAGAAGGAAGAACGTATGCACCAATCACAATCACCTATTCTGCTTCCGGATGGACCATAAATGGTCAGTTTGTTCAAGGGTTTTCTGACGGAGTTTCTGTTACAATGAATAAGATGAGGGTAGGAGGACGATCCTTAATTGTGATGCCTTCAGCCCTAGCGTATGGAACACGACCACAGGGCAGTTTCATTCCTGCAAATTCAGTTTTAGTTTTCGAGCTACGTCCGCTAGAGGTTACCAAACAGCCTTAATCAATGCAGATTTGCTTTGCCTCGCATAATGATCATAAGGTAAAAGAGATCAATGCCATTGTGCCAAAAAACATCAACATAGTTGGTTTAAAAGAAATTGGTATCGATGAAGAAATTGCCGAAACAGGGACCACCCTGGAACAAAACTCGGAAATCAAGGCACGAAACATTTTTGAAAAGATAAGCTTACCTGTGTTTGCAGACGATAGTGGTTTATTAGTTCATTCCTTAGACAATGAGCCGGGCGTGTACTCTGCAAGATATGCTGGTCCGCAAAAAGATGATGATCAGAACATGGACTTGCTCCTTCGGAATCTTGGGAACGAGAAAGATCGATCCGCTACTTTTCAGACGGTGATTTCTTATATTGATGAATCTGGTGATTTGAAACAGTTTAAAGGAGAAATAAAGGGTACCATTACAGTCCAGAAAAAAGGAACAAACGGATTTGGTTATGATCCTATCTTTAAACCTGATGGGTATGACTTAACCTTCGCTGAATTATCTTCAGAAGAAAAAAACAAAATCTCACATAGGTCTAGGGCGGTCCAAATGCTGTTAGACTTTCTTCAAAATAATTATGGCTAAACCGATAGTTGTAGGCATCACCGGTGGAAGTGGCTCAGGGAAAACGATGTTTATGAAGCAACTCATGGCATCATTGCCTCAATCAGCCCTTCATTCTCTGGACAACTACTACATAGAAATCCATAAACAGCCCATTGATCAAGAAGGAGTGGAAAATTTTGATACTCCAAGCTCTTTGGACGCCACTCGCTTCGAAGAAGATCTTCAGAAGTTGATAGCCGGTGAATCTATAGAACTGAAGGAATACACATTCAACAACGACAAAAGCACTAGCAAACTCATTCGAATTGACAGTCAGCCTATCATTTTAGTTGAAGGGATCTTCGTATTCCACTTTGATCAAATAAGGGACTTACTGGACTTAAAGCTTTACATCGAAGCACCGGATTATCTTATGATGAAAAGAAGGATCATAAGAGACGCAAAAGAAAGAGGGTATGATCTTGATGATGTTTTGTATAGATACGAGCATCACGTAACTCCAGCATATGAAAAATACATAGAACCCTCTAAAAAGTGGGCAGACCTGATAATTCCAAACCACGAGAATTTTGATGTGGCACTAAAGGTTATATCTGCTTTTCTTAATCAATGATTTTAGTACATTTGCTGCGCTTTTGAAAAAATCAAACTACATATCATCTAAATTACTCCATACCATTTTCGGAGTTATGATGGCGTTTTTTGTACTCACTCAGGCTGTTGTTGTAGAACAACAATTGGTTGAGAACAAAAAAGAGCAAGCTGATTCTGACAAATCGGATCATCAACAAGTTGCTGAAACCATTGCGATCCCATCGTCTTCGGTTCAAATCAGCCTTGACTATCAATCCTATCTCTTAGGAGAGGTTTTCAGTAAGGAAGATGAGGAAAGAAATCAGGCAGATAGTAAGGAATTATTTTTTCCTACTCCAAAAGCAATAATGGTGATCCTAAGGCGGATCATTTCTCCAAATGCACCATAATAAAGTCATCACCCGAAAGACGTCACCATCTCAAACAAATCATAATTTTAAACGAAGGTTCTGGTAAGTATTCAGAACCTAAACACATAAGTACAAATGAAAAATAAAGGATTCATAGTCTTTTTAACGATACTGATATCATTACTCTGTATCTATTATTTATCCTTCACCTATGTTTCACAAAACATTCAGAAGGAAGCTACACAAGCCACCGAAAACACCGATGGATCTACTGACGTAGTTGAAAAACAGCGATACCTTGATTCGATCTGGAACGAACCTGTTTACAATCTGCTTGGTATGGACTACACATACAAAGATGTGAAAGAAACTGAACTGAATCTAGGCCTTGACCTCCAGGGAGGAATGCATGTAACGCTTGAGGTATCTCCTATAGACATCATAAAAGGTTTAAGTGGTAACAGCACCGATCCGGATTTTCTAGCGGCATTAGCGGATGCTAAAAACAATGTCAGAGGAACACAACTCAACTTTGTCGACGAATTCTATAGTGAGTTTAAAGAAAAAGCTCCTGGAAAAGAATTAGCGCAAATTTTTGCTACTGCTGCAAACCGTGGCAGGATAAGCCTTCAAAGTACTGATGCCGAAATTCTTGATATTATCGATACCGAGGTAGAAAGTGCGATTGATCGTTCTTTCAATATCCTAAGAACAAGGATTGATCGCTTTGGAACCTCACAGCCAAACATTCAAAGATTGCAAGGTACAGGTAGAATCCAAATAGAGTTGCCCGGAATTGATAATCCGCAGAGGGTTAGAAAACTTCTTCAAGGAGTGGCAAAACTTGAATTCTGGGAAGTATACCAACAACAAGAAGTAGCTCCTGTCCTCATATCCATCAATTCGTTGATTGTAGAGGAGATGAAGAAAAATCCTACTTCTGAGTCTTTAACAGAAGAAGACCAGCAAATCAAAGATGATATTACTGCCTTGTTGGGCGGAAATGAGTCCGATTCACTCTCAACAGCAGATGGAGATTCAATTCAAAATGATGATGCGCTTGATTCATTGATCAATACAAGAAATTCTCCGCTACTTGATTTGATGGTTAACACACCATTCGGCGGTATGATCTACAACGTAAAGGATACTGCTAAAATAAATCGTGTACTTGAGAGAGAAGACGTTCAAGCTTTAATCCCGGCAACCATGAAGTTCCTATGGGATGTACAACCAAAAGAAAAAGGTGAAGATCTTACCGGGCCAGATTTATTAGAGCTGTATCCGATACGAATCAATAGAGGTGGAAAAGCCACGCTGACCGGTGAGACGATATCTAGTGCTTCTGCTTCACTAAATGAGCGAGCGCAACCGGAAGTGTCCATGCAGATGAACGCTTCAGGATCAAGAATATGGGGAAAGATGACTCGCGAAAATATTGGTCAAAGAATCGCAATCGTCCTTGATAACTATGTGTTCTCAGCACCTTCTGTAAGAGGGGAAATTCCTAACGGAAGTTCTTCTATTTCCGGCGGATTTCAGACAATAGAAGAAGCTAAAGATTTAGCAAATATTCTCAAAGCAGGGTCATTACCAGCACCAACAACGATTGTGGAAGATGTAGTTGTCGGTCCAACACTAGGTAAAGTTGCTCAAAAGCAAGGACTAAACTCAATAATGATAGGTCTAATCATCGTGATCGTTTTCATGGTGATTTACTACGCTAAAGGAGGTCTCATTGCAAATCTCGCTTTGTTCTTCAATGTATTCTTTATCATGGGTATTCTGGCCCAGTTCGGAACTTCATTGACCTTACCGGGTATTGCAGGTATTGTGCTAACAATTGGTATGGCGATTGACGCCAACGTACTAATTTTTGAAAGAATCAAAGAAGAATTAAGAAATGGTGCCGGACTGAAAGCAGCGATCTCATCTGGATATTCAAAGGCTTACTGGTCCATTTTTGATGCAAATGTTACTACACTTATTGTAGGTATCATTCTTTTCACACTTGGTCAGGGACCAGTAAAAGGATTCGCTATTACCCTAATGATTGGTATCGTTTGTTCATTCTTTAGTGCCGTATTTATCACTCGAGTAGTTGTTGAAGCTTTCTCCAAGAAAGGTGACAAATCAACGCTCTCATTTGCAAATGCATTCTCTAGAAATGCTTTGACTAATTTGAATATAAACTTCCTAAGCAAGCGAAAATTAGCTTATATGTTCAGCTCCATTTTCATCTCCATAGGAATAGTTGCAATGCTGATAAAGGGCATAACACTAGGAGTGGACTTCAAAGGAGGAAGATCTTTTATTGTCACTTTCGATGAGCCTATAGCTCCAACTGAGGTTAGAACTTCATTGAGCAATTATTTTGAGGGAGCTGGATCCGAGGTAAAAACATTTGGTGCAGAAAACATTCTCAAGATCACTACTAGCTACCGAATTGAGGATGAGAGTGATGAAGCTGATCTGTTGGTTCGTAACGAACTAATCAAAGGAATCACAGAATCTCTTCAATTAACTTATGTAGAGGATGGAATTGATCTTGGTGACAATAATTTCTCCATTTCTAGTTCCTCAAAGGTAACTGCTACTATTGCAGATGACATTAAGAATTCATCTTACAAATCTGCCATACTCGCCCTGATAGCAATTTTCGTTTATATCGTTTTCCGATTTAGAAAATGGCAGTTTGGATTAGGAGCGATCATTGCCTTATTCCACGATACGTTGTTTGTTCTTTCGGCTTTTGCCATAGCAAACCTCTTTGGGGTCTCGTTTGAGGCAGATCAGGTATTTGTTGCTGCAATCTTGACCATTATCGGTTATTCAATCAACGATACAGTAGTCGTGTTCGATAGGATAAGGGAAAATATGGGAATTAAATCAGGTTCTGAACTAATCCCTGTTTTCAATGAATCACTTAATAGCACGGTCAGTAGAACATTCATTACCTCCATTACTACTTTGATTGTAGTAATTGTATTGTTCTTGTTTGGAGGAGCCGTGCTTCAAGGTTTTTCGTTCGCATTGTTAGTAGGGATTATCATCGGTACCTACTCTTCCATATTTATTGCAACACCGATTGTAATTGACCTCAATAAAAAGGAGGAATAGCGATTTAAATACTTCAATTATTAAGCCCTCATTTGTTAGAAGCAGATGAGGGCTTTTTGTGTCAGTTGAGTATTTTGGTTAAATTAAAGCTATCAAATCACTTCTAATAGATGCGTCGATACCCCGTCTTCGCCATTGTGGCTCTTGTATTTATAGGGATTACAAAACTCCTTCAGGTCACTGCCTTCGATGCAAAACAATACGAGAAGTACAAGAAAATGAGCTTTGCTAAAGTCAATGACAAGAAGCAAATCAAAAAAAAATCAAAAAAGGAACCTGAAGTAATCAACCTTTCAGATAGTGTGTCCCAAGTAGCGGAGAATACAACACAACCTGCATTTGACAATGAGAATGATGAGGCTTTTGAATCCAGCGCCGACACACCTACTGTTGACGATCGTAGTGATGTGTCAATGGAGACTTCTGAAAAGAATAATCTAGATGATTTAAAGAATAATTATTTGGCGCCTTTAATTGCCTCATTGCCTACTGGCCAGTTAAGAGAAGATATCGTGGTAAGATACTATCGACATAGACTGGATGGGAATAAAGTGTATGTACTGAGAGATCTGGGATATTACATCCATGAAAAACAGGCTACTGAAACCGAAGGTTTGGGCAGTAATGTACTTATCTACGGAGACGAAGTAACAGTCCAAGACATCCAAATAGTTGCTTATACACTTCTCGATCAAGGACTGCCTCTGAAAGCAATTCAGCCTACTCAATTTAGTTGGAAGTCTAATTCTTTAGAAGTTGGAACCGACACACTCTTACTTGACTATATGGACCTTTCCTACGAAGACATCCAAAACTTCAACAAGTAACTACCCGATTTCTGGTATTGCATCTGATAGAGTTATTGGCGAATTTTATATAAATTCTGATTTATGACCAATCACCATATAGCCTGGTGGAACCTGGAGAACCTGTTTGATGAACGTGATGCTCCAACTACCAGAAGACCAGAAAGTCTTGCACGAAAGATTAAAGCAGACCTCAAAAACTGGACCCCTGATGTTGTAGCAAAAAAGATTGATAAGCTGGCTTGGGCAATATCTCAGATGAACAAAGGTGACGCTCCTGATATTATTGGTGTTTGTGAAATTGAAAATGATTATGTCTTAAATGCTTTAAAGGATAAAATAGAAACATCGAGGAATTATGGTTTAATTCATCATGATATGAGTGATAAGAGAGGGATTGATGTAGCATTTATTTATGACCGAGATAAATATGAGTTTAATGAAGAGGAGTTTTTCAATCACACCGTAATTAAAAGATACCCTACACGGGAGATTGTACAGGCCACCCTTGTAAGCAAAGCAACCGGAAATGAGCTAATACTATTAGGAAATCACTGGCCATCACGATCTGGTGGTCAATATGAATCTGAGCCTTATCGAATTATTACAGGTGAGACACTTAGCTATTTCCTTGAGCGAATCCAACAAATAAAAGGATCGGATGCTGCAATCATTGTCATGGGAGATTTCAATGATGAACCTTTCAGCCGATCCATGACCGATTATGCGCAAAGCGTGATGGATCGCGATAAAGTTGTGAACGGGAGAAACCCCTACTTATACAATTTAATGTGGCCACTTATGGGTAAGAGAACAGCAAGCTATGTATATAGTGGAAATCCGATGATGATTGATCAATTTTTGGTTTCAAAAGGGATCGCTAAAAAGTCCGGAAAATTTGCATTAGACGAACATACGGTGAAGTTGGAAGTTTTTGATGGTATGGTATCTGGCAGATACGACACACCTGTTCGGTTTGGACAAGAAAAACCAAATTTTGACGGCTTCAGCGATCATCTACCTATTTCATTTGTGCTTGGAGAAAAATGATCAATAGCGCACTTGAAAAGTATCAAATTTTCCTGGTTCTATCTTAGTCAGCTCCACTTGTACAACCTTAGCCATTAAAGGGCCCTTATGGCACCATTCTTCAAAAAATTTCAATGATTCTATGTCACCCTGCGCTTCAATAAGAACCGAACCATCTGGTTCATTTTTGACCCAACCTTTGATTCCCAGTTCTTCAGCTTTATCTTTTGTAGAAACACGAAAGAAGACTCCTTGAACTCGACCGGATACTTTGATCCTCTTGGCAATCATATTCCTTCTTTAGCTACCTGCTTGTGCATCTCATTTACTTTCATTAGCGCTGCGCTACCATACCAAGGATGCAATTCCATTATCAACCTGCCGGCTTGAATCGCAGGATCTGAATTTGTGAGTTCTTCTGCTTCACTCACTGACTCAACAGCAAAAATATAAATCCCTTTAACCTCATAATCATCCATAAAAGGTCCCGCTAAGACAAGTTTACCTTCTTCTGCCAGCCTTCCAATATTGTCTAAGTGTGCTCTCTGGAGTTGAGCTGCCTCGAGTGAATCCTGATCTCTATTTGGTCCGGCTTTGAGATAGGCAAAAACATATTGCCTCATCCCATAAGGATCTGCACCTACTGCCTGAGCAAGTAATGAGTCATAGCCTTCGGACACGGATGCTCCAGGTGATGCTGAACCATTTCGCTGGTCACAAGAAATAACGATGATAAAAAATAAGAATGTAGTAAGGAATTTCATAGAAGCTTAAGTTTACTTCTAATTTCTTCAAATCATCCTTCTTCTGCAACTACTTCTTTAACCTCGGGAACCATTCGCTTGAGTAAGTTTTCAATTCCATTTTTCAATGTAATGGTTGAGGAAGGACATCCGCTACAAGATCCTTGAAGCGTTACAGTAACCACTCCATCTTTGTAAGACGATAGCTTAATAGCACCGCCATCCATTTCAACGGCTGGTTTTATGTATTCTTCGAGCACTCCTTTGATTTTAGCCTCAGCATCGTCTCCGGTAAGCTCTGCATCGATATCATCCGCGATTTCTTCCGTGATGACTGGCTTACCTTCGGCTAGATGTTCTTTAATAAACTGCTGAACTTGAGCTTTCACCTCAAACCATTCGGTTTCTTCATTTTTAGTAACTGTAATGAAGTTACTCATGTAAAAAACTCCCTTAACAAAGCTGAATTTTTCAAACAGGGACTTAGCTAAAGGTGCTTCAGAAGTACTTTTGATGTTTGGAAAATCCCGACTAATCCCTTCTGGCATTAACATGAAGTTCACAACAAACTTTAAGGAATTGGGATTGGGGTTTGATTCCGTATAAATATTCACAACTCGTGGTTGTTCAGTCGTCTGCATATCTTTAATATTTACCCTTACAATCGCAAAGTTCGTAGAAAAGTTCGAAAGGTGGTAGTTCTAAATTCGTTTTACACGTAGCAATGATGTAAATCGTTTCACCCTAAATCACGAAATCATGGAAACTAAAAAGCTATGGGCTCCTATTCTGATAGGAGGACTTACGTTGGTAGCGTTATGTATCAGCTTGATTATTTCATACCTAATTCTTACTTAAATCCTATTTTATTCCTTCCATTAGCCCATTTGACAATAAGAATCTGCAGATTATCGAATAATAGGATTAATTAAAGAAATAAGTCTTACAATTGTATAGAAACTATCCGCCCTATGTATTCTAAGAAGAATCTTGTAAGTCTTTTGCTAGCTACTTTAGCGGTTACGGGTATTGGTCTTGTATTTTTAATCCAAGCAATCGTAGGAGCTTAAGCTTCCGTCGTGGGATTGAGTTCCCCTTCGGATTTAGCAATCAGAGTCGCAACGGTGGCATCTCCAGTAACGTTTACAACGGTACGACACATATCTAGGAATCTGTCGACGGGAAATATAATGGCCACCCAAGCAGGATTGAGGCCCACAGACTGTAAAACCACTATCATCATAATTAATCCAGCACTCGGTACAGCTGCTGCTCCTATGGAAGCCAATGAAGCCGTTAATACAATGGTTAACTGTTGACCAATAGTGAGATCAATGAAATGAAGCTGGGCCATGAAGATTACAGCTACAGCTTGATGAAGACTGGTACCATCCATATTTACAGTAGCTCCAATTGGAAGAACAAAACTGGAAATCTTCTTTGGTACACCCATGCCTTTTTCTACACATTCCATAGTGACTGGCAATGTTGCCGCACTAGAGCTAGTAGAAAAAGCTAAAAATTGAGCGGGACTCATTTTCTGAAAGAATTCTTTATAAGAAAAGTTTGAAACAAAAACTTTTAGGATGATTGGATAAAGTATGAAAACAACAAAGAACAGGCCTCCTAACAAGGTCAATGAATACGATCCTAATCCAATAAATATCTCGAAAACTTCTGCTGGCGTATCGGCCATTTTTGCTACTACCCCTGACAAAAGAGCAAACACGAAAAAAGGAGCTGCCTTCATGACAATATCTACCATCTTAAGGAAAATGTTATTGACTCCTTCAATAAATGAAACGACAGGTGCCACCTTATCTTTAGGGAGTAACACAATGGTGACTCCAAAGAAGATTGCAAAGAAAATTACCTGAAGCATTAACTGGTTATTAGAGATGGAAAGTATGATGTTTTCAGGAACCATATCTACAACAAATTGCAGTGGGCTACTTTCTTTGGTTTTCTCAGCGGCAGCCATCTTGCTCTCCAGATCCTTACGCTCCTTTTCCGTCATCTCCCTTTCGGATTGGGCTTCTGTAAGGTATTTGTTGTATTCTGGATCTGACAAAAAAGACTGACCATCTTGAGACAGTCCCATGTTATTATCTTGGAGCCAAATTTCGTAAGATAAACGATTTTTTATACGTTGCGTGTCATCTATATGTGAACCTGGCTTGATCACATTAACAAATAACAAACCAACTCCAATTGCCAGAAAAGTGGTTGTCATATAAGCCCCTACTGTCTTAGCTCCGAGGCGACCTAAGCTTGAAACATCACTAAGCCCGGAAATGCCATTGATGATGGAAAAAAGAACCAAAGGGACTGCAATAAACTTTAACAAGCGAATGAAAATAGTTCCGAATGGATCAATCCAGTCGATGGTGAACTCATTCCAACCTAAATAACTCGAGGCAAACGCCCATATTGTCCCGAGAATCAGTCCGATTACGATTTTGGTATGTAGAGGTAATTTTTTCATTTGTTCAATCGATTATTAATCATTTACATGCTCTTCAAGCACTTCCTTATCTATCGCGTTTTCAGTTGATGCAACTACTACAGAAACCGCTGCATCTCCACTGATGTTAATCATCGTTCGAATCATGTCTAGGATTCTCTCTGGAGCCATAATGAGTGCTATTCCCGCAGCTGGTATGCCTACTGCTTCAAGAACGATTACTAGCATCACAAGACCTGCCCCAGGTACACCGGCAGTTCCAACAGCCGCCAAAGTAGCTGTAAGAACAATCATCAATTGAGAACTAAGTGATAGATCTAGTCCAAGAGCTTGAGCAATAAATATTGCTGAAACACCTTGATACAGACTTGTTCCGTTCATATTTATGGTCGCACCAAGTGGTAAAACAAAACTTGCAACTTCTTCGGAAACTCCAAGATGCTTCTCTACTCGCTCCATTGTAACTGGTAATGTAGCGGTACTTGAACTTGTACTAAAGCCAAGCAGCATTGCTGGCCTCATTCCTTTGAAGAAATCCATTACTTTAATGTCAGAAAAGGATTTTATAAGTAAAGGATAGATAACAAGCATCATTACTAACATCCCCCCAATTACTGTCATGCTATACCACAATAATGCATACAGCAACTCCCAGGCTTTTGCTGGATCATCACCAGCGATTTCTATCATTAAGGAGGCAATGAGGCCGAAAACGCCATACGGTGCTATTAGCATGATGAACTCTACAACTTTAACAATTACGTCATTGAGCCCATCAAAAAAAGTGATTACGGGTTTTCCCTTTTCCTTAGGGACTTTTAATAAGGCAATTCCAATAATAATAGCAAAAAACACAACCTGAAGCATCGTGCTATTGCTCGTAGTAGCCAGGAAGATATTATCGGGCACCATATCAACCAATGGCTGAAGTGGGCCCCTTGACTTTACTTGTTCAGCAAAATCGATTTTCCCCTCCGCATTGGAATTATAAAGCTCCATAAGATTTGAGCGGGTACCTTCGGGTAGTTTATGGCCTGGCTTTACTATTGCCACAACGCTTAGACCAATCGTGATTGATATAATGGTAGTAACTATAAAAATCAATAAGGTCTTGCCTCCCATGCGGGTCAGCTTCGAAATGTCGCCGATATTTGCCACTCCTATGATCAAAGAAGCCAGTACCAGTGGCACAGCAATCATCTTAAGACCTTTTATGAAGATGGTTCCAATAGGCTTAATGTAGTCAATTGTAAAGCCTGACATTGCTGGAAATTGGATACATAGCATACCAAATGCCAACCCCAATGTCATTCCTATCAAAATCTTGGTGTGAAGTGGAAGTTTTTTAAACATTTCTAAAAATTTGGCGATTTCTATAAACCTCGCAATATATTGGTTTGGGCCAATAAATAGAAATCCGCCAAAACAATTGCTGACATTGCCTCAACAATTGGGACTGCTCTCGGAACCACACACGGATCATGACGACCTTTTCCTTTTACCTCCACAGTCTTACCATCCCTATCTACTGAAGGTTGATCTTGCATGATGGTTGCCACAGGCTTAAAAGCCACATTAAAATAAATATCCTGACCATTCGAAATGCCGCCTTGAATTCCCCCCGAAAAATTCGTCTTTGTTTGTACCTTCCCGTCCACTTGTTCAAATAGATCATTGTGTGCTGACCCTTTCATCTTAACTCCTTCAAATCCACTTCCCAACTCAAAACCCTTTACCGCATTGATGGAGAGCATCGAATGCCCTAAGACTGCACTTAGTTTATCAAATAAGGGCTCTCCCAAACCAACAGGAACATTGGAAATAACACCTGTCACTACTCCACCAACCGTATCACGATCCTTCCGTATTCGATCAATGTATTCAAACATCTTTTGAGCCATACTATCATCGGGACACCTGACTGCATTGGAATCTGTCTTAGAAAGATCTAGTTCAGTATAACTCTTTTCTAATTTCAGTTCGCCTACCTGAGAAACATAGGCCTGGCATTTCATTCCCATTTGACTGAGCACAAGTTTAGCGATCGCTCCAGCAGCTACCCAGCCAGCAGTAATTCTAGCTGAACTTCTCCCTCCCCCTCTGTAGTCTCTAATACCATACTTCTCCTGGTAAGTAAAATCTGCATGAGAAGGTCGGAATATATCTTTAATATGATGGTAATCTTTGCTTTTCTGATCTTGATTCTTGATTAAAATCGTCAGAGGTGCTCCTGTCGATTTTCCTTCAAAGACTCCTGAAAAAAACTCAAATTCATCAGCTTCTTTTCGTTGGGTAGTAATGCGGGATTGCCCCGGCCTCCTCCGATCAAGTTCTGACTGAATAAACTTAGTATCAAGATCAATGCCTGCCGGACATCCATCAATGACCACTCCCACTCCCTCACCGTGAGATTCGCCAAAAGAAGTGATTTTAAAAATGTTACCTAAGGAATTGCTCATACGTTATGCTGTCTTTTTAAACAGCAACCAGGCTGTCAGGCCCAATGTTAAAGCAATAAAGATATTAACTATGATGATAATCCAATTATCACCATCAACAGCACCAAGCTCGTTATCCGCTCTGGCAATCTGATCATAAAAATCTCCAAGATCATTTGATGCAATGGCTAGATTTTTTCGGCTCTCACCAGTAACATTAAGCGTGTGACCAGAAGCAAGTGTGTCGTATGAGTCGGTCGCTGGGTTGAAGTAAACCCAAGAGAAATAGTCGGATAGTTTATATTCCCCAGGTTCGTTTGGAATTGCATAAAAGTCATAGCTTTTTACACCCCTTACTTTCCCATTGGCACGGTTAACCTGCTGGGTGACGTTTGGTGCATAAAAATCAAATGCCGTACCTTCAGGCAAGGTTGGGGCCTCTATTGCACTGATGTTTCCTTCTCCAGCTATATTGAAATTATAATTGAAGCTTTGTCCCGTCTCCAATTCTGTGGAACTTATCTCTTCATCCAAACGATAATTACCTACTGCAACCTGTTCTTTCAAAGGGTGTGGGGGAAGATCCTTTACTCTGATCTTTTTCGGCTTTGAGTTAAAGGTCTCATAGTCTTCCTGCCTGTTTCTACCAAAGAATGATGGGTTTCTCGCTACCTTATACTTAATCATCTTCAACCCTATGGCTGGGAAATCTATATCCTGAAGGGTAAGTGGATAATAAGATGTCTGATAGATTTTATACCTGGTATAATTCCGTCCACCAATTTTAACAGGATCGCCCGTTATTTGGTCGATGCTAAAGTTTTCTTCCCAGCAATTAGGAGGCTTAACAGTTTTTACTATCTCCGTTATCTGATTGGCTAAATCATAAAACCGCATTTCTGCACGATTGGACTCAGCTACATAGAATGCCAATGTCGCGGTGAATCCTTCACCTACATACACCTCCTCCTTATCCACAGAAAGTGCTACAAACGCATCTGCCTTTATATCTACAAATTCTTCCGGTTCAGATCTTCTTCCAAAGAAATCATCAAAAGGATCTCTCCCAAAGCCACTTCTCCGAGAAGACCTCTCTACAGCTTCGCCAACGGTAATCTGTGTTCCATCGGATTTTATATCTGTGCCATTAATGGTCATAAAAAAAGGTTCAAGCAAGAAAGTGCCTTGCTCAGTGGCCTGATAGTTTTGTGTTAAGCTTTGTGTGGAAGACATCCTTCCATTCACATAGTTTGTGGTAGTCGAAGAAGAAGTTCCTCTTTTTATAAAACCTTCAATGTTAGGAAATTCACTGTATTGTTTTAGGCGATCATTTTCTACCTGAATAGTGATGGTGAAATATTGGTTTACACCAATCTCATTTTCCCCTAATTTGATGGCAACATCCTGAGATAATATTTTCGTAGTAGATATTAGCAACACCATACAACCTATCCATATCTTGTTCGTTATCTTCATAGCAGCTGCAATTATTTACTCACACTAAATGTTACTGTTACACACTGATCAAAGCAAACGCCAAAAATAAGGCGAGAGTTTGATCATTAACAATTATTCACATGTTAGAATACTTCAAAACTATTTTATCGAAAGTAAGCTTTGATAGACGGCTATTTGAAAAAGAGTTAAAGAAAGCAATAAAGGCCCTGATACCTGAAGAAGTAGCTATACTTAAAGAATGGTGCTATCGAAAATACGGCGGTCAGTATCAACCGATCTTGGTTGCATGTTTTTCTTAAAAATATAAAGCCCCTTCCGGGGCTTTTTAAATTATTTCTTCTTTTGAAATTTTTTGAGGATTTGCTCCATGTGTTTACCTGCTGCTTCTCTTCCGCCCAGTCCATAAGATAATGCTACAGCAACTGCTATCGCCCCAAGTGTCAACCCGAATGCAAGTTCTACAATGCTGTTTGCAATACCCATGGTTCTTAAGGCAATTGCTAGAAATAAACCTACAATTGCGACCCGAGCTATTCCTGCAACAAAAGCATTATCCCCAGTATTCATTGATTTGAAAATGATTGATGCAAGGAAATTACCCATGACTAAAATGATTAATCCGAAAAGCACATTTCCGGATAGATTAAGGATACTGTGAAGAACTTCAGCCAAACGAGCTAGTCCTAGCATCTCCACTCCTGAGATGACACCAAAGAATACCATAAAGAAGAAAATGATATTGGCTACAATAGATGATAGCTTCAGTTCACCAAGAATGGATTTAAGTTGTAGCTTATTAATCAAATTATCCAAACCTACGTTGGCCAGCAGATCTTTTACAAAAGAGGTAATAAATCTTCCTCCTACAACAAAAATGGATATGATTAGAACTGCTCCTATAATGTTAGGAACAGAATCCAGCATTTCATGCAACACGTTATTAGCAGGATTGGTGATCGCCTCCAGATGAAGAGCATTTAGACCCTGGATAATGAATGGTATGAAGATAACAATGAAAACCACTTGCTGAATGAAATGAACAAGCTTATCTGTCTCTTTGAATCCCATATTATTGGCTAGTCGATCAAAGAAACTTCCTGCCATCTTAACAAGGTTGGAGATGAATTTTGCAATGATATATCCAATGAAAATGATGGCCAGACCTGCAAGAATGTTTGGTATGAATCCCAGGAATTCATTGAGCATATTTCTGATGGGATCCAGAACGTAGCTCACACCCAACATCTCTAATACAATCAACAGGATGATAAGCATCAGGATATAGTAAACGAGGTTGGCGATAAACTTATTTGTATCTACAATGGTATTTCCAAGCAGGCGCTCATCCCATTCTGTTTTCTTCATCAGACTATGGACCACCTTGCGGATAAGCAAAGCAAATAGCCAACCTACAATAAGTACTACAACTGCTCCAACGACTCCAGGCAAGGAATCACTGATAGTATGAATTAGACGCTCCAGATAGTCAGGCATATTCATGGTTAGATAGGTTTAGTTAAAGATATTCTTCCCTTAATCCAAATATACGGATTTTAGTAACCTATCTGTGTATTTTGAAAAATGCTTTAGTTCATAACTCTACCATCCTCTAATTGGATGATTCTAGAGCCATATTCAGCGAACTTTTCGTTGTGTGTAACCTGGACAATCGTCATCCCCTCCTGATGAAGTTGCTTTAGGATATCCATCACCTCCTCTCCTTGTGAGGAATGCAGGTTTCCCGTAGGCTCATCTGCTAAAAGTAACTTCGGCTTACCAATAATGGCCCGGACTACTCCCACCAGCTGTTGCTGGCCTCCGGATAATTGTTCTGGAAATAGATCTTTTTTGGCTACCATATTGAAACGGTCAAGCATCTCTGCAATCATACTTGCACGCTCTTTCCCCTTGATCCCTCTATAAATCAAGGGTGTCTCAATGTTCTCATAAACAGTAAGTTCATCGATCAGGTGATAGGCTTGAAATATAAATCCAATGTGTTCTTTGTGGATCTTTGAGATTCGCCTTTCGCGAAGCTTGTGAACAGGCTCATCCATGAAGTAGTATTCTCCTTCTGATGGTTTATCCAGCATTCCAACGATATTTAGAAGTGTGGATTTACCTGACCCGGATGGGCCCATAATACTAACAAACTCACCGTTTTTGATTTCAAGATCTATTCCCTTCAATATGAAAGTACGTTGATACTTGGATTCAATGAATTTGCTAACGTCGACTAGTTTTATCATGTAAGTGAATTTTTGACCAGCTAAACCTAACGAAAATGATTTGAATTAGGATGCATTAATCGTATTTATAACCTCCAGGATTTTCTTCAAGGTCTACACCAAGTCCTAAAACAATACGATTTACAAAATTGAAATACGATATAACTAAGGTTGCATCCAGAATCTCACGATCATCTAACCCAACTTCTTTAAGCGGATTGACTAAGCCAGCTTCTTTAGATTTTTCCGGATTCTCGGTTAGCTTTTTAGCATACCTGCATAAAGATTTCTCTCTTTCATCTAATGGAGCAGACTCAAAATCGTTCTGAAAGGCAGCCAGCTTCTCATCATCTTTCCAAAAGTTCTTTACAGCTTCGAGGTGATGTACCTGACAGTAAGCGCACTGGTTAGAAATAGATACGATTACTGCCATCATCTCCCTATGCAGACGCTTCAAGGGTGACTTACCAAACATGATGGTCATGTACAGATCCATATGGTTTATGATCGATTCTGGGTTTAAGGATTGGATCTTATGTACTTCAGCGATCTTTCCTCTACTTTGAATCAATCCATCGTATATTTTCTTAAGCTGTCCTTCGGCTTGGTTAGGTTGTATTACTTCAATAAATGGCATTCACCAAAAATATGAAGCATCATTTATATGAAGATTATTTTTCAAAAATATATTGGAATCCATCTACCGCTCTTTGATCCACTACCAGTTTTTCCTGACTCAAGAATGTAATAGCGCCAAGATTTATCTCATTTACTTGTAGGCTCCAATATGACTGATTCCCTTCATCAATCACAGAATAAGGATATGTACCGCTCTCAAAAGCATCCTGTTTTTCCTTGTCGGTATTCTTATTGATAACTTGAACATCACTGGCATTGAAAATCCACTCAATCTGACCTTTATCGAAAGCATCATCGATTCCAGCCAATCCCCCATTTACGTTTATTAAGTTCCAGGTACCTTGAATATTGCTCGTATCAATTTCGGGATATGAAATTGCTTCATCCCATCCATCAAGATTTAATATTAGTCTTTCACCAAATTCCTCAAGTGGTTGTAGATCGAAATGGAATGTTCTTCTGATAGCTGCTTCACAAAGCTCATCGTCTTCTAAAATCAACTTAAGAGACACATATGAGGGATAGGAGAATCCAACTACTTTTGAAACAAGTAAATCAGCTTTCCAACTCTGTCCACTACATCCTCCAGCACCAATTTCGACCGCTAAGCATTGACGCTCTAATGAAGCGGATATAATTGTGTAAGCATCGGTTGTCGCCGTATCAAATTCGTCACTAATTATGGCTTTAACATCACAGGAAGAGGAGGCATCAGTAGCTTCGTCTTCACACGCATTGAACATAAGAAGTAAGAAAACCAGAATTATGGCTTTTAGATAAGTAGAGGTCATATAGCCAATGTTTTCTATAATACAGCCAGCATGACTTTTACCCTACTTACAATAATTCATTGGCCAGATTCGCAAGCTCTGATCGTTCCCCTTTTTCTAATGTTATGTGTGCAAACATCGGATGATCTTTGATTCGATCAATCAAATAAGAAAGTCCATTGGATTGAGAATCGAGGTATGGGGTATCTATCTGATAAATGTCTCCAGTAAAAATAATCTTGGTGTTTTCTCCTGCTCGGGTAATAATTGTTTTTACCTCATGTGGCGTTAAGTTCTGCGCTTCATCGACAATGAAAAAAATGTTTGATAAGCTTCTGCCACGGATGTAAGCCAATGGTGTGATCATCAACTTTTCCTGGTTTACCATATCAGTTATTCGGGTAAACTCTTTATCGTTTTCCTTAAATTGATGCTGAATAAATTTCAGATTATCCCACAATGGCTCCATATAAGGGTTCAACTTGGATTTAATATCTCCTGGCAAATACCCAATATCCTTGTTGCTCAAAGGCACAATTGGTCTGGCGAGGTAAATCTGTTTAAAATTCCTGCGCTGCTCAAGAGCTGAAGCAAGCGCGAGCAGTGTTTTTCCTGTTCCTGCCACTCCGTTGATACTCACCAATTTGATTTCAGGGTTGAGCATGGCGTGCATAGCAAACGTCTGTTCAGCATTCTTCGGCTTAATTCCATAAACAATCTGTTTTTCTACTTTTTCAACCAGATCATCAACTGGATTATAGTAACCCAAGACTGAATTTTTCTCACTCTTTAAAATAAAGTAGTTGTTTGCCGGAAATTTTTTCCTTTTAAGAATTTTTGATCGACTGACTGCATTTTTTTTGAAAAGCTCATCGATGTGCTCAGAACTAATGTCTTCCAGTTCCGTTTTCCCGGTTGTGAGTGTATTTACATTCTTGATCTTACCTGTTTCATAGTCCTCGGCTGGTAGCTCTAAGGATTTTGCTTTCAGCCTGAGATTGATATCCTTGGAAACCAATATCACTTTTCGCTTTGGTTCTTGCTCTCGTATGGTCAAAGCGGCATTCAAAATCCTGTGATCATTTTTTCCATCGTTGAAAACCATAGTAGCATCTAGCGTACTATCCGAATCCATGATCACTTTGAAATTTCCTCGTGTTTTCCCATTCAAAGGAATCCAATCCTGAAGGCTATGATCCTTAGCAAGCTTATCCAAAAGTCTGATAAACTCGCGAGCCTCAAAATTTTTGGTATCATTCCCTTTTTTGAACTGGTCTAGTTCTTCCAATACTGTGATGGGAATACCTACGTCATGTTCGGCAAAATTGAGGATAGAATCGTGTGAAAAAAGAATTACAGAAGTGTCAAGGATGAATATTTTCTTTTGCTTCGAGCTTTTGGCCATTCGTGGGTGGTTTACAATTTCCAATAAAGGATCGACTGTAATATTGGAGTTTCACTTGAAAAAAAGAAACGAAATGAGAGGAATTTGACGAAAATTTATTCTGCCGGGATAAACACATCTCCACCCTCCTTTGGCTGAATTTTTAAAGCACCAGATAAAGCCAAATGAATTAACTTGTTAGAAGCTAGCTTCTTATTCAACCCGCTCAGTTGCGTATATTCATTTAGCGTAATTCCGGAGTGTGTTTCGAAATATTTGAATAGCTCTCTGGTTTTTTCTTCAAACTCAATGGGGTTCTGTGAATCCTGACTCCTCTTCAGGATTTGTCTCACCTCATAGCTGGCTTGAATGGAGTGATCCTCCGATCTAACAAAAGCCTTCCCTTTTCTGTGATATTTTTTCAGAAATGCAAAATGGGGCTTGAACTTACTTTCACAGATATGGTAATGTAGAATTTCTACATCCTCCCGAATATGTAGTAGATCGACTGAAAATTCTATTTTGGGTCTGCATAACTCTTTGATTGCTTTTGTAAGGACAAATTCCTCATCTTCCGGATATTTGAGTCCTGCCAGTGACCCATCATCATTTACACCAATAAATAGATGACCTCCACCGGCATTTGCAAATGCTACTACCTCTCTGATGATTTTTTCAGGATGTGTCGCCTTCTTCTTGAATTCTACGTATTGGCTTTCACCTCCCCGAATTAGTTTAAGTGCTTCTTTGACTCGTTCATTCATCGTCCCCCATATCCGGCATGTTAAACATACTGGTAAACAGATCTTTAAATTGCATACCTTTTTCCAGCTGGTGCTTACTCAGCATGCTATACTCTGCTAATCCAAATAACGCAAATTCCATCAAAAAGTGTTTGAATCCTTCGTGTGAAGTCTTTTGGTATGTATCCACTAGCTTCTCTAGTCCAGGTATATCTTTTAGTTCTTTTTGATAATCTTTTTCCTTTGCATCAAAAATCAGATCTACCATATTACCTTTCTCAAACCATTCTTTGATAGGTTCGTATGGATTTCCATTTTCCTTTTTTCTTTCTTTTTCAGGATCAGGAAAGTAGTTAACAAACTGGGACCGTATAGCTTTTCCTACAAGGTTGTTTGCTACAATTCCGGGCCCTTCCTGTTCCCCTTCGTAGACCAGTTCGACTTTACCAGTGATAGCCGGGATTACTCCAATGAAGTCAGTGAGCCGGACGTTTGTCTTGTTTTCACAATTGATGAGCATTCGACGCTCGCAAGCGCTTACCAAATTTTCATAGGCCGAGATGGTCAGTCTGGCAGATACACCACTCTTAGCATCAACATATTCACTGTCTCTTGCTTCCACAGCTATTTGTTCAATTAGATCTTTGGCTAAATCGAATACTTCAATATGTTCCTGTTGCTCATTGGTCAATGCGGCTTCTTGGGTTGTAATCTTCTTACCAATCTCAACGGTGGCGGGGTAGTGGGTAATGATCTGACTATCGATTCGATCTTTCAATGGTGTAACAATCGATCCTCTGTTGGTATAATCCTCCGGATTTGCTGTAAACACAAACTGAACGTCTAAAGGCATTCTAAGCTTAAATCCCCTGATTTGGATATCTCCTTCTTGCAAAATATTGAATAATGCTACTTGAATTCTTGCCTGCAGATCTGGCAACTCGTTGATCACGAAAATCCCCCTGTGTGATCTTGGCACAAGCCCAAAGTGAATCACCCGTTCGTCTGAATAAGGAAGCTTTAAGCTAGCAGCCTTAATAGGGTCTACATCCCCAATAAGGTCAGCGATGGTTACATCCGGGGTGGCCAATTTTTCTGTATATCGCTCATCTCTATGTATCCAGCTAACTAAAGCATCGTCACCCAATTGGTGTACTTTATCTCTTGCATGTTTTGAAATTGGATTAAGCGGATCATCATTCAAAGGAGTCTCTTCTAAAATCGGAATATATTCGTCAAGCAGCAGTGTCATCATTCTTGCCATACGTGTCTTCGCCTGGCCTCTTAGTCCAAGGAAATTGATGTTATGCCTTGACAAGATGGCTCTTTCAACATCAGGAATTACCGTATCTTCATAACCCCAGATCCCTTCAAAAATATTTTTCTTGTCCCGTTTCTTCTCAATGAGATTGGCTCTTAATTCTTCTTTGATAGATTGAGGTTTATATCCAGCACTTTTAAGTTCTCCTAGTGTACTGATCTTCAATTTCTGATCAGTGCTTAAATCTTGATAGTTCATTTATTAAAATTCGTTTTAGGCAAAAGCCATTAAAGATTCTTTCTTCTGTTTCTTCTGTAATCTTCAAAAATAAGATTGCCCAAGCCCTGCAAGCTGCTATAATAGGCGTTACCGTTGTTCACCTCAGTAAACTCGCGAACGAATTGCTGAAGGTAAGGATCTGAAGCAATCATAAAGGTGGTGATAGGTATGTTGATTCGCCTGCATTGGGCTGCCAGATTAAGTGTTTTGTTTAAGATTTTTGGATCCAGGCCAAAGCTGTTTTTATAATACTTAATTCCTTCTTTTAGACAGGTCGGCTTTCCATCTGTGATCATGAAAATTTGCTTGTTTTTATTCTTTCTCCTCCTCAAAAGATCCATTGCCAATTCCAATCCTGCTACGGTATTCGTATGATATGGCCCGACATTTAAATAAGGTAAATCTCTGACCTCTATTTGCCATGCATCATTCCCAAATACGATCACATCTAAGGTGTCTTTTGGATATTTTCTTTTGATCAATTCTGCTAAAGCCATTGCCACCTTTTTTGCGGGAGTGATCCGATCTTCGCCGTATAGAATCATGGAATGACTAATATCAATCATTAAAACTGTAGAAGTCTGAGTTTTATACTCACGCTCTCGGATTTCAAGGTCATTTTCTGTGAGCATCAGGTCGTTTAGTCCATGATTGATTTGAGCATTTCGAAGACTTTCAGTCATTTCTATTTGCTCGATAGAATCTCCAAATTGGAACTCTCTATAATCAGAGGTTATTTCATCACCAGATCCTGTGTGATTTGTTTTATGATTCCCTTTTCCAGACTTTTTAAGTTTACCGAATATCTCTTCCAGTGCACTTTTTCTGATTTCCTGCTCACTCTTCGCGGTTATTCGATACTCTCCTTTTTCATTTTTGTCATCGATGTAACCTTTGTTTTTTAGTTCATCTATGAAATCTCCAATCCCATACTCCGGATTGGACAGACCGTGCTCTCGATCCAAATTGGTCAGCCAACTAAGCGCTTCATTCACATCTCCTGAGGTAATTACCATCAGTTGAAGAAAAATATTCAACAAATTATCAAAAACCCTTTGCTCAGGATTTTTCTCAGGTATAAACTCTGTAAATCGATATCCAACCATGACTTTAACTTAACTAAAAATCAAACAGAAAGATTTCCAAAAATCAATCAATGTAGGATTCATGAGTGTAAAATTTATTTCAATAGCCACATGGAATTGCATAAAATTTTGCTGACTCTTCGATTGGTATACCCCCAATTATGCTCATTTCAGGAATTTTTCAATTAAATTAACAGTATAGATAACCATTCGTCATGCCTGGTAGACGACCCATATTCGCATCGTTGATATCTAATCTATTCTGGGGAACCAGAGATTTTTTGTTCAAAGTAACGCTTGAACCTGCTTCCCCACAGGAGAGAAAAAAGAAAGAAGAAGCCAAAAAAGCTAAGAAGAAAAAGAAAAGCTAGTTACTATTTAGTATCAATTATACTCACCTTTTTAATTGAATGCATCATTTTTTTGGCATGGTTCTAAAAACCAAATCCCAAAAAGGAGATGATACACCAAATGCATTTCCTGGATCTTTGTAATGATGAATGCCATGGTGAACCCAAAGTACCTTCCAGAAATTTTTCGGTGGCTGGAAAGCATGAACCATATAATGAACCCACAGATAAGCCGCATATCCTATTAAAAAGCCTGGAAGAAATCCGAAAACATAAACTCCCATGAACAATTTGAATAGGAAGAAAAAACCTGCTGAAAGAGCTAAACTGAGCGGAATAGGCATAGCCAGTCTATCTTTATCTTTCGGGTAATCATGATGCACTCCATGTACTGTATAAGCAAATTTTTCTTGCTTCTCTGTTTTAGGATTGAGATGGAAAACAAAGCGATGCATGATGTACTCTACTAACGTAAAGGCAAGAATGCCTGCAAAAAACAAAAGAGGTGTACTTATAATGGTCAGATAAGACTCTTGAAAGCCATAGATTATTAGTCCGGTAGAAATAATGGTAAATACAACCAGTGGTATGGCAATATGTGTTCTGGTGAGCCTCTCCATGAACTTATTCTTGAAGAGCGCTTTAGTTCCCTTAGCATGTGGTTTATTCTTTAACTCCATAGCTTGTCTAAATAGACGGCAAAATTAGAAAAAAGTAACCCTAAATAATTACAAACTTTTAGTAAATGATTTTTTATGTTTTTCGAGGACAGATTCATAATAAGCTTCATATTTAGGAAGAATATTATCTATATCAAATTCCTTTGCTCTTTCAAGTGCATTTTTCTTGAATGACTCAAGGTTTTTGCTGTCCAATACTTGAATAGATCTTTTGATCATTTCAGGAACATCACCGACCTTACAAACAAAGCCTGTTTTCCCGTCTACATTCAATTCCGGGAGTCCTCCGGCATTTGAAGAAACAACCGGTACTTCACAAGCCATTGCCTCAAGAGCTGCTAAACCAAAACTTTCTTTTTCCGATGGCATCAGAAATAAATCACTTACAGAAAGTACCTCTTCAACTGCCTCTAGTTTGCCTAGAAAGCGGATGTCTTCTGTACATATTTCCTTGGCGGCATCTTCCATCTTTTTTCTTTCCGGGCCATCTCCGATCAAAAGCAACTTAGATGGTACCACTTTCCTGACTTCACAGAAAACTTTCAATACATCATCCACTCGCTTTACTCTTCGAAAGTTGGAAGTATGAACAATTAGCTTTTCTCCATTAGGACAAATTGCTTTTTTAAAATGCTCCTTCGGTTGTTTTTTAAATCTTTCTAAGTCAATGAAGTTTGGGATAACCTCTATTGAATTAGTAATATCAAACAGATCCAGCGTATCTTTTTTCAAGTCCTCGGAAACTGCAGTCACACCATCCGATTCATTTATTGAAAAAGTCACCACTGGTTCATTCGTGGCATCTTTACCTACTATGGTGATATCCGTACCGTGTAGCGTTGTAATGAAAGGAATTTCGTATCCTTTCGTCTTCAAGATCTGCTGGGCCATATATGCAGCGGATGCATGCGGTACCGCATAATGTACATGAAGTAGATCAAGCTTTTCATTTAATACGACATCTACCATTTTGCTTGCAAGGGCCAGCTCATATGGTGGATATTGAAAAAGCGGATAAGATTTTACACTTACTTCGTGATAATATAAATTGGGATTAAAAAAGTCTAATCTAGTGGGCTGTGAATACGTGATGAAATGAATCTCGTGACCCTTTTTCGCCAGCGCCTTTCCTAATTCCGTCGCTACAACTCCACTACCTCCGTAGGTCGGGTAACATACAATTCCTACCTTCATAGTGTGTTAGGTATTTCCATAAGGAGTTTTAACCAGTAATCCAGAGATTTAGTTTCATGGATTCGCCCGTTTAACCATTGATTAACCAAATGTGCAATCCAAAAGCCAAAGTAACAAAATCAAAGATCCCCTTTTTCCAAAGATTGATAGATTACATCATGAAGATACGTACGAGTATTAAGCTCACCAAGCTTCCAATTATTGGCATCAGGATAAATTCGATTCGATAGAAAGACAAAAATCAAATCTTCTTTAGGATCTGCCCATACCATTGTTCCTGTAAAACCTGTATGACCAAAGCTCAGATCACTCGCATAATCTGAGGCTGAATCCTTCTTTCCATCTTTTTTGTCCCAGCCTAATCCTCTTCGATTATCCTCAAAGTATCTATTATTAAATAATTCAACCGTCTCTTCTGATAAGTATCTTTTCCCACCAAAGTATCCCTTATTCAGGAAAAGTGACATCATTTTCGCTAAATCCGTCGCGTTTGAAAATAATCCAGCGTGCCCAGCTACTCCCCCGAATACCAGGGCATTTCTATCATGTACCTCTCCCCAAACCTGGTAATTTCTATATCTATGATCATACTCAGTTGGAGTAATATTTTCAAAACTCAATCCCCGATCTTTCGGATTAAACATCGTGGAAAACAGTTCCATTGGTTCAAAAAAGTTAGAATAAACAAAGTGATCAAAAGGTTGATCTGAAACCTCCTCAACCAAAAGGTGTAGTATCATAAATCCAAGATCGCTGTAATGATATGCCTCCGGATTTTTAATTAACCTCGAGCGGACGATATAGCTTTTAAGGGAATCCAACATGTTCGGATGAGGTTCCAAGCCATAAGTTCTGATATCATTAGCCTCATCTTCGGGAGTTTTATAATAAAATGCATCAAGCCTGTCACCTGCCATCATCATGCTCCAAAACGGAACGTATGAAAGAAGCCCTGCATTGTGTGATAAAAGCTGCCTTATAGTCACTTGTGCTTTGTTGGATTTCGAGAATTCTTTCAGGTGCATACTCAAGGAATCATCAAGCCCTATTTTTCCTTGATCTACCAGCAACGCAATCGCTGGTAACGTAGCAACTACTTTTGTAAGTGAGGCAATATCATATAAGGTCTCAGTGGAAACCTCCTTCAGGCTATCATAGGTGTAAAAACCATAGGCTTTTTTCAAAATCACCGACCCATTTTTCACCACAGCCAGCTGCATACCTGGTGTTGCATACTTTTGGATGGCATCAATCGCCAAAGAATCCATCCATTGCAAGTAATCACTATTTATCCCTTCCCACTCTGGATTTGCATAACCTAAGAATCGCTTATCAGCTAATCGTCTTGAAAACGGGTGATCACTTCTGCCATTGATCCCTCTGGCCCCAAACAATGCCTGTGCGATGACGATATCCTCATGCTCAATACTGACCTCCGGAAGTACAAGCGCAGCTGAAATAATAGGTGTTCCTGCTGATTGAAGAACAATATCACCCGACAGTACTGAATGGATTTGATTCCTGTTATCCACGATTGTAGGAATCCCATCTAAGCGATAAGGAATGATATTTACATACTGAGAAAGTCTTTCTTGCAGAACAGGATCAGACCCCAGATAGCTAATGGTTTTATCAATCAATGGAAGCTGATGATGGGGGTCAATGGCCACTATCCCATTGCTGAATAGTGACTTCTTCAAAGTACTTGGTAGCTCATAAACGGGTATAAAATCATTAGATTTAGCTTTTTTAAGTTCGCTATAAAAACCGTCTTGATTTCGTTTAAGTTTATTTCTCCACTTATTGATTTTCCTGGTATTAACTTCCTGATCTGCAATCCAAATAACTGGCTTATGAGCAGATTCAGCTTCAAATTCTTTTCTGGATTCAGGTATGTCAAAAGAAAGCGCGTTAAGAGAGAGGAAATAGTAAGGAGAATTGGCATTCAATTCTACTAAAATCTCTTTTTGAAACGTATCAAAACCTGCGGTATCAGGTAAGATCATATAATTTATACCTGACGTTCTCCCAAAGCTTTCAAGAAAGCTATAATAATCTTCTCTTATAAGCTTATCCCCCACCGCCGCGATTGTAGATAATGATGGGAGGGTAATCCCATCAGTTGGCAATGGATCAAATGCTTCTCCGAGTTGAATAGCCACATAGTAGTTTTCATCATTCAAAAATTGTTCAACATAGCCAGACCATTTACTGAAGTAAATGGTAGATTGTTTTTTATGATTAATCGATTTGTAAAATGAATTGCCATCAATCCATACTTCTTCATTGAGGGTAGTTTCATTGGCTGAAACCATCGTTGAAAGAAATAAGAACAGTATAGCAAGGCAACTCTTCATGAAACAGAGATTAATCTTAAATTTGAACAATTTTTCATTGATGTCGTGTTCTTTTATTAGAACATTCGACCAATAACTATACCTAATGCGATTTCCTTCACTATTTCGTCTACCAAAACACCAGCAGTTTCGTATCCAACCCAGGTATTATGATCCTGTAAAAGAAGAGATACGTGAAAGAACAGAGCGAATCAAAGAAGAAATGGAAGGAGGTCAAACTGGAGAACATCGTTCCTCAAAGATTGCTTTTAAGAGAAAAACTAAGTCTGCTCCAGCTACCTCCATGATACAACTAGGGATTGCAGCTACCTTGGGGGCTATGGTCATGGGATGGCTGCAATTTGGAAATGATATTTTCTATTACCTTCTCTGGGCGCTGATACCTGTTTATTTGTTATATAGACTTAAATCTGTTCGTAGAAAAAAATGAGTGATATCATTCATTTATTACCTGACAGCATTGCAAACCAAATAGCCGCTGGCGAGGTTGTTCAACGCCCCGCCTCTGCGGTGAAAGAGATGCTTGAAAATAGTGTAGACGCTGGATCTACCAATATCAAACTAATTGTAAAAGATGCTGGCAAGACCCTCATTCAAGTGGTGGATAATGGGTGTGGTATGAGTATAACGGATGCCCGAATGAGCTTTGAACGTCATGCTACTTCCAAAATCCGAGCTTCTGAAGACCTTTTCAAGATTCGAACGCTTGGCTTCCGCGGAGAGGCGATGGCTTCCATTGCAGCAGTGGCACAAGTTGAGCTCAAAACCAAACAAAAGGGGAATGAATTGGGAACTCAGCTGATAATCGAATCATCTGAAGTAAAAAGTCAGGAACCTATCGCCTTCAATCAAGGAACATCTATTTGCGTTAAAAACCTTTTTTATAATGTTCCCGCACGAAGAAATTTTCTCAAATCAAATCCGGTGGAACTCCGGCACATCACTGATGAATTTCAACGAGTGGCTTTGGCCAATCCACATATTTCGTTTAGCATGTTGCAAAACGATCTGGAAACTTACAAGCTAGATAGTGGTAAGCTTAGTAAACGTATAGTACAGCTTTTTGGGAAAAATTATCAGCAACAGCTTGTGACATGTCAGGAAGAAACTGAGTTGGTAAAAATTGCCGGATACATTGGAAAGCCCGAAAATGCTAAGAAAACCCGTGGAGAGCAATTCTTCTTCATCAATAACCGATTCATTAAAAATAGCTATTTGAATCATGCCGTTGTAAAAGCTTATGAAGGGCTGCTTAAGGATGATTATTTCCCATTTTACGTACTATTTATTGAAATTGATCCTATCCATGTAGATATCAATGTTCATCCTACAAAAACAGAAGTAAAGTTTGATGATGATCGTATGCTTTATGGAGTGATCAATTCAGCAGTTCGTCAGGCACTCGCGACGTTTAATGTAACTCCATCTCTTGATTTTTCCGCTGACGTTAGTTTCGATCACCTGAATTTTCAAAGGGAAAGCCCTTCTTACACTTCTAAAAAAGACCGTGATTACGGCTCCTTCAAATCACTTGAGAGTAATCAAGAGCGACTTGACAAATTAAATGAGCTTTATGCATCTGCATCCTTAGAAGAAATTGCTACTATAGAAGAGGCTGAGAAAGAACGTGTAGTACAAACCACTTTCTCCAGTTCGCTAAACCAACCAGTAGCATCGGAAGAGAAAAAACCAACTTATCACCTGCACGGTCGTTATTTATTACGTCAGGTCAAAAGTGGAATGGTAGTGTTGGATAAAGTTTCCGCCCTGGAGCGAATCCTTTTCGAGCAGTACCAACAAACCATGCAGTCAGGTAACGGTACATCGCAATCGTGCATGTTCCCACAGCAGATTTCACTTAACCCATCAGATTTTGCACTTGCAAATGAATTAAAAGAAGAGATCAACCAGCTTGGTTTTGAGTTTGAAACTGTTGGTGAGCGTATGATCGTGATACAAGGTATTCCTTCCGAGCTCGCTCCTTGCAACGAAAAAGAGGTGTTTGAAGGTCTAATAGAACAATATAAGTTTAACGCTGAAAAGCTGGACCTTCCGAAAAAGGAGAGTTTAGCCAGAGCGTTAGCTAAGCGGAGCGCAAGCAATAGGTGTAATAAGCTGAAAGAAGAGGAGATGGATCACCTGATGGATAAGCTTTTTGCCTGCAAACAACCAAATTATACCCCGGATGGAAATCCCACGTATGTTTTGGTTAGCTTAGAGCAAATAAATAATTGGTTTAAGAAAAGTTAGAATAAAGAAGTGTTTAGAAGACTCACTCCGGTAGCAAAGAACATCCTAATAATCAACGTAGCGATTCTGTTGCTTTCCTCTTTATTGAGACTACCATTAAATGATTGGTTTGGTTTAAGAGTGGTTTACTCTTCTCAGTTTGCTCCATATCAATTCTTCACATACATGTGGCTACATGGGGGCATGTGGCACCTTTTTGGAAATATGATCGCGGTTCTTGTTTTCGCACCTATGCTTGAAATGGTATGGGGGTCTAAGCGGTTTCTCATTTTTTATCTGGTTTGTGGGATGGGTGCAGGAATATTATATGGTGTAGCCGACGCAATAGAAAAACTGCCATTAAAGAATTCAGCCGAAGCATATATTCAGGAACCTAGCCCAGAGGCATTTGAACGCTTCATTATTGAAAACAAAGGTATGGGATTGAATGTGGGCTACCTGGGTGAAATATCAGATGCCTATTACGATAACCCATCCTATGAGACCCAAACATTAGCTATTGTCAAAGACATTTATGACAAAGTAGTGACGCAAGGAAATATGGTCGGGGCATCCGGGGCAGTATTTGGAATATTATTCGCATTTGCATTTCTATTTCCCAATACAGAGCTTTTTCTTTTATTTCCACCGATACCCATAAAAGCTAAATACTTAGTTTTCTTTTACGGTATGTATGAGCTTTATGCGGAGTTTAATCGAACACCCGGAGATAATGTGGCTCACCTGGCACACCTAAGTGGAATGCTAATTGCTTTTGTTTTGTTAAAAATCTGGAAAAACGATACGCGTAGATTTTACTAGCAATGAACGGAGGAATCAAAGAGGAATTTACCAAAGCCTGGAGCAAGCCAAATAATGCAGTGGTTCAGATTATTCTGATCAATTTGATCGTATTTGTGGTTGCCAGGGTATCAAAAGTCTTTTTTGATATCAGCAACAGTACCGAAACTTTTTTCTTCCTTTTCAGAAAGCTTCAACTACCTGCTGATGTGACGGCTTTTCTTTTACAACCATGGTCTTTGGTTACTTACTTCTTTACACATTATGATTTCTTCCATATCCTCTTCAATATGCTGTTTTTGTTTTGGTTTGGAAGGATCATTCAGGAGTTTTTGAATAGTAAGCGTGTAATCTCCTTGTATGTTTTAGGAGGGCTGGCAGGAGGTTTACTCTACATATTACTATATAATTTTTTACCCTTTTTCTCGGATAGAGTCGCAGGCTCAATGATGCTTGGTGCCTCAGCAGGAGTTTTCGCCATCGTAGTAGGAGCGGCAGTTTTCATGCCTAATTATACTTTCTTCCTACTTTTCATAGGCCCTGTTAAAATCAAATACATAGCCATATTCTATGTATTCATGTCTTTTATTCAATCTACTGGAGCTAACGCTGGTGGTGAGATTGCTCACTTAGGTGGTGCCTTCATTGGATGGCTATATATAACCCAGTTAAACAAAGGAACGGATTTGGGAGGTTGGATCATTTCTTTTGTCCAATTTGTGAAGAGTATGTTTAAGCCCCAACCAAAAATCAAGGTTACTCACAGAGCTGGTAATCGGAGGCCAAGTAAAAAGACTACAGTAAAAAGTACTCCTTCTTCACAAACTCCTCAAGCCGAGATTGATGCAATCCTTGATAAGATCTCAGAAAAAGGATATGAAAGTTTGAGCAAAGAAGAAAAACAAAAACTATTCAACGCGAGTAAAAAATAAGCTCCCGTTGAATAGTTAATACAGTATCAATCCTGAACTTTATAAGAAATCAATCCCGGATAAAGTTCGCTTTTTCTATTGGCAAAAATGTATTCTGAACCATCCAGAAGTACTAAGAAAATCTCTTCGTTTTCTATGACACTTTTATGGAGTTTGAATGACTCGATCTCAGCTGGATCTTCCAGATAGTTAGTCGTGGTAAAAGTGAGGCTATCATTTTCATCTAAGCCTGAAATTTCTAAGTCTGAATGCAAAGCATCTATTCTCGATAAACCACCAAATCCTTCATTAAATTCAGCTTCAAAGAATAAAAATGCTTTATAAGTACCTGTTATTTCTCCACTATTTCCCTGGACCTTTCTAAAATTGAAATAACCAATAAAAGTACTGTCCTGATGATCTACCACATACCCTGGAGTTGATATTCTATCACGACTTTGGTAAACATTCGACGGTTCCGGATTCGTATTTATTTCCTCATAAATGTTACCAAATCCATATAATGTATCCCCCGAATACACCTTTTCAAAAATATAGCCAGTGCCCCCACCAAAATGGTATACAACACTGTCACCGTTTATATCAAAATTGTATTCGGCATCCGGATCTTCAAATAGCTCAGTGTTATATTGAAAATAAATCCCATCTTCCCATCGTCTACCTTGTTTCACCGTGGGAGCAAAGACTAAATCATCTTCTAGTTGCAACGTGGATGCAAGGTGCTTCGCTGCATCATTCGGGTGAACAAATTTCAGGTTGATTCCTAAATCTGTATTTAATGAAATGATTAGTTCCGAAAGCTCATTCACAAAATCATCTGAATTAAGGTCTATTGCATTGGCTTCAAATTCATCCGAAACCTCTCTTGTAATTTCAATGCCGTTTTCGGGTTCACAATCATCATCAAGAGATTGAATCAAGGCTGCTAAATTCTTAACGATATCGCTGTTTATAGTCGCATCTACACCACCAAAATCCAAAGGCGTTATAGTTTCTTTAGGGTCAAGAACACCAAGGCTTAGTTGCCCTATCAAAAATTCTATTTCTTCTCCTACTCTAAAGGCGAAGGTTCCGGATTCGTCTGTATAACCTACCGTGTCTTTAGAAGTAAAGTACAAGCCTTCTACAGGAGAATCAAGAAATGTACCTAATACGTAAGGCACTTTATCATTGTCATCATCCGAACCAACTCCGTCATCACTGCTGCAACTAATTACCATTACCAAGCAAGCCAAACTCCCTAATAAAGAGAGCACTTTCATCAATTTCATATTTTTTCAATCATTTATTTTTCCACGAAAAATGCAAACATAATTCAGTCGCAGACAATTTGATCTATTTCAACCTCTCAAACATTAGCATCTCTTGAAGTTTGCCTTCGTTCTTTTCGCTAATGGTATAAAAATTCCGTTGGTCCCAGCAAATGGCTTCACCTTGTGGCTCAGGAGAATAGCTAATAGAAATAGGATTCCAGGAAATAATACGGTCTACAGCTGGTTTACCAGATCCACTCCAGTAGTAAATGGCATCATAATTCTTTAAGAGTATCTCGCCATTTTCATTCATATCAGCAGCTGTGAAATTTCTTGAAGGGATGGTTCCCTTTGATTTTATCAGTACTTTGTCTGTCGAAGGCTTGAATGAGAAAGAGTACACCATCGCATTTTCTTCTCTTTTTGTCACTAAAACAAATGCTTTGGTATTTCTATCAAACAGAACTGCTTCGGCATCTCTGGCTCCTTCTTCATACTGTAAAGGCATGATCTTTAAGTCCTCTTTTTTGATAGATATTTTAGATTTTGAGCCCATTTTAGGTTCTTCCAAACGGATAAGACATATATCATCTCTAACCGCTTTATTGTCACCAATTTCGGCAATATAGATATGGGAGTTTCCTTCATCCTCAACCGTTGTTACTTCCTCCCAGTCCCGATTGATAACCCCTTCCAGCTCTACCTCTAATACAATTTCACCAACTTTATTAATCAAATAAAGCACCGGTTCTCCACCGCTATCATTATGTGTCCAAAAGTATCCCGGATTTTTGTATGATTGATCTAGTCCAGATGCTTCAACTAATCTATCATCTGTGATAACTGCGACTACTTCCTGTTTTTTAAAAATTCCAGTGATGGCTAATGCTAAGGACCCGAACAGGCAAAATGTAATAAGTAGAATGGTGGTTCGCATACTCAAATCTAAAAGACTGGTAAAAATATAGAATGTGAAAAAACCGAAGGCCTTCTTTTAGATTAAACTTTAGATTACTTTGGACTTGTTAGCCAATTGACCACAAGCAGCATCAATATCCTTACCCCTGCTTCGACGAACGCTTGTGTGTATCCCACCCTTTATCAGATGATTTGCAAACCTGTCAATGGTTTCCGGATCTGCCTTTGAGAATGATGCTTCTGAAATAGGATTGTATTCAATTATATTAACTCTTACGCCTGGAACCTTTCGTGCGTACTTCAATAGTTTGTCTGCATCTTCAATAGAATCATTGAAATCATAAAAAAGGATATATTCAAATGTAATTCGATTGCCTGTTTTATCATAAAAGTAATTCAGGGCCTTTAACAAAACATCCAGTGTATTCGTCTCGTTGATGGGCATTATAGCATCACGTTTCTTATCATCTGCTGCATGAAGAGATAGAGCTAAATTGAACTTAACCTGATCATCAGCTAACTTATTGATCATTTTAGCAATACCGGCAGTTGAAACCGTAATTCTTTTTGGAGACATGTTTAGTCCGTCCTCCGCCGTAATCCTATCGATGGCCTCCATCATCCCTTTATAGTTTAGTAACGGTTCACCCATTCCCATAAAGACGATATTTGACAAAGGCGTTTCGTAATTTTCTTCTGCCTGGTCCCTTATCGCCACAACTTGATCATAGATTTCTCCTCCGTCCAGATTCCGTTCACGCTTCATGTAACCTGTTGCGCAAAACTTGCAACTGAGCGAACAACCTACCTGAGATGAAACACATGCGGTCATGCGATCATCCGTTGGAATCAACACTCCCTCTATCAAATGTTTATCATGAAGCCTGAATGCAGACTTGATAGTGCCATCATTGGAAAGCTGAGAGTTATCTAATGATATGTGATTGATAACGAATTCCTCGTTCAATCTGTCCCTAAGAGATTTGGAGAGATTAGACATTTCGTCGAACGTTTTCGCGGATTTCACCCACAACCATTCCCAAACTTGTTTAGCTCGAAATCTTTTTTCTCCGTTCTTTTCGAACCAAGCAGCCAAACTATCTAACGACTCTTTTCGAATATCCTTCACCTTCATAGATGCAAAGGTATGCAGATGGTTGCGGTTCTTTGACTATTTTCGTTTTTGTGAGCCCCATAGATAAATTAAATAGCCTTATAGGGAAGTTAGTTTCATGGCTTACTGTGATTCTTGTCTTCATCATAGTGATCGACGTGTCTCTAAGGTATATCTTCAGTATCACGTCGGCTGCATCATTTGAGCTCGAATGGCATCTTTTTGCTGCTATTTTTCTACTTGGTGCAGCTTATACGCTTAAAGAAGACAAACATGTCCGAGTAGATGTTTTCTACAACTCGTTTTCGGAAAGAACTAAAGCCTGGGTTAATCTAATAGGTTCTACCTTTTTACTCCTACCGTTTTGTATAATTGCCTCATGGGAGTCTTTATCCTTTGTTCAGAGCTCTTTTCAAATAAATGAGACCAGTCCACAGCCAGGTGGACTTCCTGCCAGATGGATCATCAAGTCGACTATACCACTCGGCTTTCTATTACTGGGAATGCAGGGAATATCACTTATCGGCAAATCATTAATTACCATTTTAAATGAAAGAGGAAAGAAAACAAGCTGAAAAAACCCCACAATGGCTCAAGACTATTCAGCTAAACAGTTGGGAAGCAGAATTGCTTATATCTGCATTGGTACTGTATGCATTATTTCAGGTACCTGATATTCTTGATAGAATTGCGCTTCAGACTTTTGATCGGGATAGTAATTTACATGGACTATTCAGCATACTTGAAAGAGCCATTCAATTATTAAGTCTGGGGTATATTCTCCACATTTTAGTTAGGGGAATATGGGTCGCATCTGTTGGTCTGAGTTATGTTTTTCCTAAAGGGATCGATCAGGATTCACTCAAGTTCAAAGGCAACTTCAGAAAAGAGCTGGACAAGAATGGGTCACTAGTGAGGATGGTTTTAAGACTTGAGGAGCTATCCTCCATTATTTATGGTATCTCATTTATATTTTTTGGAACACTTGTCGGGGTAGGCTCATTGTTTTTCTCGTTTGTATTTTTCTTTGAAGTAGTTGCTCCGGCAACAGCCTCAAATCCTTACTTCGCTATGGTGGTGGGAGCTTTCATTGTCTTTTATCTTCTACTTTGTATCATCGTCTTTATTGACTTCCTGACAAATGGGTTATTCAGAAGAAAAAACTGGTCGGCAGACTGGTTTTATTATGTCGCTTTTTTCTTCAGAATTGTCACCCTTTCTTTTCTTTACAGAAGATCACTACTTGTTCTAATTTCTAACACAAAAGGATGGAAGTCTTACCTGATACCATTTATTGTTATAGGTGTCTCCGGAGGATTTGTCTTCCTTAAGAAAGAAATAAGAGATAATAATAGAGAAAACTATTATGTAGGAGCGGGCTATGGTGACTATAATGCGGCTAACTACGAAAACACAAGAGGTGATGATCACATGACCGTGGCGACCATACAATCTGATATTGTTCAACAAAATACACTGAAAGTATTTCTCCGAGACATAGGTGTTTTTGGTGGTACCTATCAACTTGAAGGCAAGCTAAAAAAAACCAACTGGAATCTCCTTACATCTGACTCTGTGTCATTGTACTTCGGAAAAAGATTAGACGTCCGAATTGATACTGTTGAAATTGAAGGGTTAAAATGGTTTAAAACACAGCATCCGGTCAATTACGAATTTGGATTTACTACCTTCATCGATATCAATGATTTCAGCGCTGGTCCCCATTTCTTAAAAATAGGGATGGATACCACAGGTATGAGGCAAGCAACCAAAGATGTTGTAGAGAGAGAAAATTACTCTTTGCAGACCATTAGCAATATCTATTTTATTTACGATAAGCAGTGATTGAATATCTCCCGCTCATATTATTTGGTGTAATCTTCCTAGCTATACTGTTTGGTTATCCAGTGGCTTTCACACTTGGAGGACTTTCCGTTTTGGTAGGGCTTTTTGTATTCGATTCCGATTTTTTCTACCTCTTGTCGCTGAGGATTTACGGTACCATGCAAAACTTTGTTTTGCTGGCGGTTCCACTCTTTATTTTCATGGGTATTATGCTGGAAAAGTCGGGTATTGCCGAGCGATTGCTACACACAATGAGTATGCTGTTCGGGAGCATCAGAGGTGGATTAGCTATAGCCGTAGTAGTAGTAGGTGCGATGCTTGCAGCATCCACGGGAATAGTTGGTGCCACGGTTGTGACCATGGGACTAATCAGCTTGCCAACCATGTTGAAGAATGGATACGGACCAAGAATTAGCACCGGAGTGATAGCTTCCTCTGGAACTTTGGGTCAGATCATTCCACCGTCAGTGGTACTCGTCCTTCTTGGGAGCGTTCTTAATGTATCTGTAGGCAATCTCTTTTTAGCGGCTGTCGTACCTGGTGTTAGTTTGGTGCTGATCTATCTCATCTATATCATTATTTATGGACAGGTGTATCCTGACAGAGTACCAAAAGTTTCAAAGGAAAAACTACAGGAATTTAGAGCTGAAGGTTTCTCTATGGAAGTGGTCAAGTCTTTCTTATTCCCATTTATTCTAATCTTGATTGTATTGGGCTCTATTTTCGCAGGAGTGGCATCACCAACGGAAGCTGCCGGAGTAGGTGCTTTTGGCGCGATGATTCTCGCCGGCGTTAGTAAAAAATTCAACCTCAAAATCCTAAAAGAGGTAATGCGTGAGACAACTATGCTCACCTCGATGGTATTCATGATTTTAGTTGGTGCCACTGCTTTCTCTCTCGTATTTCGTGGACTTGAGGGGGACAAGTTTCTCTTAAACTTGATTCAAAGCTCAGACCTGAATGCTACGAATTTTTTGATTCTGGTGATGGTTATCGTTTTCATCTCTGGCTTCTTCATAGACTTCATTGAGATCGTATTCATCTTCGTGCCTGTAGTTGCTCCTATATTTGTTAGTCTAGGAATTGATCTGATCTGGGTTGGAATCTTGCTGGCGGTTAATCTTCAAACATCCTTCCTCACCCCACCTTTTGGATTCGCACTGTTTTATCTAAAAGGTGTAGCTCCGGTGAATGTAAAAACCAGACACATCTATCAAGGAATTATCCCCTTTGTGATCATCCAATTGCTATTTTTAATCTTGTTGATTGTGTTTCCTGGTTTGATTTCGATAATTTAAAGATTGGATATTGTGGTTTATGAGAGCCACCACCGGCCTTTTTTTAATTTGCTTACTTTCGATCAAGAAAATACACCTCCTGAATTTTTTCATCAGCAACTTTATACATAACAATTGCATAAATTCTCCTACCGTTGAAAGTAACTTCCTCATGCTCGATCACTGTATTGTTAACTGCAATTCTATTTAGCAGATTACAATTTAGATCTGGAGTTCTTTCAAACATGGCTCCATATTGTTGTCTCATGGTTTCTTTTCCCTGATAAAGCAGCTCATACTTATTGTTGAAGACCTTAACTGAATCAGAATACGGGATCAAAAAAGCCTCTATGTCACGGTTATTATATGCCTCCAATTGAGCATTTGCCAACGCTTCAGGAGTCTGAGAAAACAGTGGTGAAGCTAAAACGACAATAAGTAAAACGGTTAATATCTTCTTCATCTATTTGCTTTGTTTAATTGCATTTAAGACATCTTCAAGAATGTCATCATGGTGCTCCAAACCTACGGATATCCTGACCATTCCATCTGTAATTCCTACTTGATTCCGTTCTTCACTCGTAAGCTTACTATGTGTAGTAGAAGCTGGATGCGTGGCTATGCTTCTTGTGTCGCCTAAGTTCGCGGATAAAGAAATCATTTGAAGATTATTGAGGAATCTTCTTCCTTGATCGATTCCTCCAGCTAACTCAAAAGTCACTATTCCTCCACCATACCTCATCTGCTTCTTTGCTATATCATGTTGTGGGTGTGATGGCAGAAATGGGTATTTGACAAAGTTTATTCCTTCCTGCTTTTCCATTTCCTGAGCTACGGTCAATGCATTTCGACAGTGACGTTCCATCCTCACAGCTAAGGTCTCTAAACTCTTTGACAAAAGCCATCCGTGAAAAGGAGACATAGAAGGTCCGGAGTGCCTGGCTAAAAACTTCAATTGGGGATATAGCTCTTCTGTCGTCAGAACTGCTCCTCCCAGAACGCGACCTTGTCCGTCAATATATTTTGTCGCTGAGTGAGTTACCACGTCAGCCCCCCATGCTGCTGGGTTTTGAAGAAATGGTGTTGCGAAGCAGTTATCTACATTGACAATCAATTTATGCTTCTTCCCTAAATTCCCAATCATCTCCAGATCCAAGAGATCTAAAGCGGGATTTGAGGGGGTCTCCAGAAACAACATCCGAGTATTGGAATTAATGGCCGTCTCCCAATCTTCTTCTTTGTTTCCATCCACATAGGTATGAGAAATACCCCAACGGGGTAAAAGATTGGTCATAATCTGGTGCGTGGATCCAAACAAGGCCCTGGATGCTACAATATGGTCTCCTTGTTTCAAGAAGGAAGCAATACTTGTAAACATGGCAGACATCCCACTGGCCGTGGCAACCCCTTTTGGTAGCCCTTCCAACAAACATAGTTTGTCTACAAACTCATTGTTGTTCGGGTTAGAATATCTTGAATAAATATTTCCTTCTTTTTCCTCCGCAAACTGGGCCCTGGCATCCTCCGCATCCTCAAACATAAAGCTAGAAGTAGCATATATAGGCACGGAGTGCTCTCCATTGGATGATCTTTTTGCCTGCGCTCTAATGGCTAAAGTTTCAAACTTCTTATCTTTCAACCTGATTTTTAATTTAAAAATAGTACCAAATAAAGTGAAAGAAATAACTGTACAAGAACTTAAGAAGTTAATGGATGAAAAAGCTGATTTCCAGCTAGTAGATGTCAGGCGAGCAGATGAGTTTGCCTTCGCCAATCTAGGTGGAGAATTGATCACACTTGACACTGTACCAAACAATGTAGAAAAGTTCGACAGAGAAAGGCAAGTGGTCGTACACTGCAGAAGTGGAAAACGAAGTGGAGATGCAATTGCCTATTTAGAACAAAATCATGGATTTAATAATCTATACAATCTGGCAGGAGGTATTTTAGCCTGGTCGGACGAGATCGATCCTAGTATTCCGAAGTATTAATCACATAATTCTTTCATAAAAAACACGCTCACTGACATTCATCCAAACGTTCACGTCTTTTCTGAATGCTTCAAAAGCCTCATACACCTTCTTACTCGGCGCATCACTTGCAATAAGTTCACTTAGTGCTTCTTTCGTAAATCCTTTTAAGGCATCTAATACTTCTACAGGGAATGGAGCCACCTGAACATCTGTTTCATTGATGATTTTTTGTAAGTATCTCCCATTTCTAGCATCAAATTCTGCTCCCATCCATCTGTTCGTGCGGTAACAAGCTGTTCGGATAATCTCTTGGAGGTCAGATGGGAGAGACTCGAACTTTTGTTTATTGATGAGCATCTCCAAGGCTGGTCCAGGCTCATGCCAACCGGGATAATAGTAATACTTAGCTACGTTGTAAAATCCCATCAAATAGTCGTGAAACGGCCCAATCCATTCCGTAGCATCAATGACGCCTCTTTCCAGATTCGTATATATCTCTCCCCCTGAAACAAGTACAGGTGTACCACCAGCTTTCTCCAGCACCTTCGCTCCCAACCCAGGAATACGCATCTTTAATCCTTGAAGGTCTGCAACTGTCTTGATCTCCTTTTTGAACCATCCAGCCATTTGGACTCCTGTATTACCACAAAGAATCGGTTGAATGTTGAATGGATCATACAATTCTTCCCATAATTCAGCTCCTCCTCCTGAAATAATCCAGGAACCCATTTGTTGTGCATTCATCCCAAAAGGTACCGCTGCGAAAAACTGAGAAGCTGGTACCTTTCCAGCCCAATAATAGGCGGCACCATGATTCATTTCCACAGCGCCATTGCTGACGGCATCAAAGCCTTCTAATGCAGGTATTAGTTCACCTCCACCATAAACCGTAATTTCCATCCGTCCTCCCGACATCTTGTTGACCCAATCAGCTAATAGCTTACACCCTTCTCCAACGACGGGGAAATTAGGTGGCCAGGTGGTTGTCATCTTCCACCGATAAGTATTATTGAAATTGATATATGGAGCCTGGCTTTTTTCTTCAGACTTTACACATGATGCTAATGTGGCCGCTCCAGCAGCAGCCAGTGAAGTCTTCGCTAAGAACTTTCTTCTTTTCATTTGAAAGTGGATTTAACATAAAAGTAGTCCATTGTGATGGACTACTTTAATTTATTCCACTATGATTAATTGAGATTACGCTAGCGGTAAGGATATGGTGAATGTACTCCCTTTTCCTACTTCACTTTGAACACTAATATTTCCTTTGTTCAGCTTCACAAAATCAAACACCAATTGAAGTCCCAGACCTATCCCAGATTCACCTGAGGTGCCGGGTGTTGAGATTTTTTCATCCAGTTTGAAGAGGTTATCTAATTTCTCTTTTTCAATACCAACACCATTGTCAATAACCTTAATAACACCCATATTATTCACCTGATCTTTGCTGGCCTCAATGTTCACCTGGCCCCCTTCTGCTGTGAATTTTATTCCATTATTCACCAGGTTTCTCAGAATAGTCAATGTCGCATTACGATCAACCAATAGATCAAATTCTTCTTTTGCTGATGTTTCGAGGGTAATATTCTTAGAAATCGCTGTGTTTTTAGACATCTCAACTACATTGTCAATCAAGCCCTTGATATCTATTTCTTCGGGTACGTACGGGAAGTGACCGCTTTGCTGAAGTGCCCATGAAAGCAAGTTCTCCAGTAGTTTATTCACACGGTTTACGAGCACCCCCATGTTATCCACCATTTCCAAAATGTTCTCGCGTTTGCCCTCTTTCACAAAATACCTCATCACCTCAACCAAACCAATTAATGTACCAACGGGCCCTCTCAAATCATGGGATATGATGGAGAAGAATTTGTCCTTGGTTTGATTCAATGTGATCAACGAATTCTTTTGATCTTCTAATTGGATATTCATCCTTGTTTTGGATCGGTAATTCGCATAGATGGTGAATACCAGAATAACGGTGATTACAAGGATGATACCGCCAGTTATGATAATGATCTGATCATTGCGTCTTTTTTCAACCAAAAGGTCGATTTCCACTTGCTTTCTTCCTACTTCGTATTCCGTTCTAAGATTGGCTAATTTTTGAGTGGTTTCCAAGTTTTGAATTCCATCCTTGTAATCGTGATACTTTGTTTGAAAGTCCACTGCTTTTTCAAAGTCGTTTAACGCTTTATATGCTTGAAATAATAAGTAGCTAGCGTCCCTGGCCTGCTCTTTAAATTCCTCTGTTGAAGCCAAATCATAACTATTTGAAGCATATTCTATAACCTTACTGTACGCTTTTTCTTCTAGTGAGATATTTCCTAATTGATTATAGTAATCTGCTATTGCATAGGTGTCTCCGAAGGGTTGAAGCATTTCAATAGCTCTAAAAAGATCTTCTTTGGCTTTCTCGGGATCACCTTGTTTCCAAAAAACTAGTGCTCTATTACCAATCAGATAAGCAAGGCCAATTTTCATTCCAATTTCTTCAAGAATCGGTTCTGACTCATTATAATAAGCCATTGAAGAATCATATTTCGAAATTAGATAATAGTCATACCCTATGTTTAGCAAACTTAGAGCTAGATCTTGTCTACGATCTGTCTTTCTTAAAATATCTACTGTTTTTGAGCCGTATACAAGGGCATTTTGAGAGTCTCCATTTTGAGTATAGCATGTGGATATCTCTGAATAAACCTCTACCAAAAACGGTAAAAATTCTTCTTTGTTCAATGCTTTGTTAGCACACTTTATTTGAAATTCCAGTGCTTCATCTAAATTTCCCATTAGTCTATGGGCAATCCCAATACAATGATAGGCTTTAAGGGTATATTCTAAGTTGTTCGCTTTCTCGGAAAGTTTTAGAAGTTGCTTGCCATATCTTAAGATGTCCTCAGGTGAATTTGATGATGTAGACAACAAGTAATAAGCTAGAAATTTTTGTTCTCCTTCTAACTCATCCGACTCTACAATCTTCTTTAAACTATCAGCTTTATTTTGATTTTGAGAATAAGCCGAAAAAAGAAGAAGAGAGAAAAAATAAATTAATAAAATTAACTTTTTCATGAGTAGAGATCTTACTGACCATCAGTAGTACTATTCTCTCCTCCTCCGGCTTCATCATTCCCACCTTCAAGTCTTATCTTAGGATCCAATCGTATGATCTCACTTTCAACACCCTGAGCTTGATATTGATAGACAATGTCGTATTTAAGGTATTCTACATCTGGATCAATATCTGTGGGGACCTGGATAACCCACATCTGGTCCGCATTAATTTCTTCCGGTAGAGTTTCCAGGTAATTAACAGAGGTGGTATCAAAATCAATTTCCTCCAAATCAGCAACTCCACCACCAGCGAACCAAAATAAGTATTCTCCGGGCTCAGCGTATGCTGTTACAGACGTTTCAAATACCTCCTGGTATCCACTGATCGTATCAGTATTGGTGTTATACTTAAGTATACCATCCATATATTTGAAAACAGTAATGGACTTTTCTGAAC
Organism: Ekhidna sp.; assembly: GCA_965267215.1. Taxonomy (GTDB): domain Bacteria; phylum Bacteroidota; class Bacteroidia; order Cytophagales; family Cyclobacteriaceae; genus Ekhidna. The sequence goes on along the minus strand of OZ253940.1, from coordinate 4,061,088 downwards.
TTTCCGCCCGTCCTCCAAAGGAATTCAGGTATTCATCAGCAAGCAAAGTAGCCATGATCATGTCATGGTCTATTTCATCAATCGGCTCTTCAATCGGCTCCTCCTGACATGCAAATGCAATGAACAAAAAGAAGACAGAAAGTGCGAGTGTTTTAGGTAAAGTGAATCTCATTTGTTAGTGGTTTAAGACATTAAAAATATGATATTAATTATCAAATGATAATCCCATTAGACCTAACCTGAAGATTCATCGACAAAACAAAAGACTCGTTCGATGAAGTGGAATTTTGTAGCGATTTAATTAGCTCCTTTCGTAATGCTCAAGAATCGCATTAAACGTTTTCTTACCCACGATTCCAATGTTTTGTTCTGGGAAATAGCCCTCTGTGTAGCGGTTTAGACTTTTTTGGAAATTTTCCACGGCTTCCCTCGTGCTCTCCACATTCCCATCGACTGTCCCTCGATAATATTCAATTCCTTTCAGGAGATCCTGAATGAGCATGCACGCTTCTCTATTTGCTGAGGAGATCCGAACATTGATGTTCCCTCCATTGGACAACATCAGCTTCTTAAGCCTAAAGAGCTTGTGCATAAAATGCTTGCTGTCATTCTCATAAAGATTCGCATTCTCAACTAGCTGACGAATAGTATTCTTTATTTCCTGCTCAGACGAATTTCCACTAAAATACTTATCCGATATATCTGCCAACGACGAATAACTTATGGAAGCTTCCAGTTCTTGCTCAATCCGCTTTTTTTCCTCTTTGCATGTCTTTAGAGAAATCGATTCTTTTGGATTCGCTTTTACAATACCTTGATCACTTGCTTTGGAAGATTTAAGTGTTAAAAGCGTGCCACTTATGGTAGTGATACCTGTAATCAATGCAACAATGATCGCCTGTTTAAAACTGAACTTAGCAACCGTAACATTTGGATGCTCTTCGGACATAGTCGAATGGTTTGCCAATGAAATTAATCATACTTCCATTAATTGGAAAATATGTGGGAACCAGAAATCATCTATAACGAATCTCCTCTTTTCCGTCTGCATGTAAGGCAAACCTTCCCTTTTCCCTGGGATGAACAAATTCATCTTTAGGCCATGGCCAGCCCCCAAATTGAGTCATCTGATACTCTCTAATTGCATCATAAATTTCTTCCTGGGTATTCATAACAAAAGGGCCTTGTTGCACGACAGGATCACCAATCGGTTTCCCTTGCAAAACGAGAAGATGAGCTTCCTTTGATCCATTCTGCAGTACAATGGTTTGATCTACCTCCAGATCAGCACCTTGTTGAGGGCTAAGTTTTTGGTCTTCAATTTCTAATTCTTCGCCTTCATAGAAGTATATTGATCGGTTAGCACCTTCAACAGCTTTTGGCAATTCAATTTGTCCTCCCGGCTTGATCTTAATCAACCATATAGCCACTCCATTTGAAGGATCAGCAGCCCAGGAATCAGGAGTCGTATTAAGCGCCTTAGTTTCTTTGAAATCACCAGCGATGACAGTCACTTCGAAAGTATCGGTTTTGTGAATAGGAATATCTTCAGCCCACAGCATCTTATAATATGGTTCAACGAACTTGCTGCGGCGAGGTAGATTTAGCCAAATCTGGAATAGAAGTAATGGATTTCCTTCATCTTCATTTATCAATGGAAACATCTCTGAATGGAGCACTCCTTTTCCAGCTGTCATCCATTGTACATCTCCGTGACCGAATCTACCTGTCGCACCCATACTATCGGAATGATCTACAAGACCTTCCGGAACCACAGTTATTGTTTCAAACCCTCTGTGAGGATGTTGGGGGAACCCCGGGACTTGCTGTCCATGATACATCCTCCAGCCATCTTTTACGGTAAAATCTTGTCCAATCATGCGGCCACTCAGGAGTTTAGGGTCTGGCCCTAAATGATCATTTCCGCTTGGAAAAAGATCTCGATGATAAACACAAAAAAGGAATGGGTCTTGCGTTTCCCATGGAAAACCAAGTGATTTAATTCTTTTAACGGCTGGCATAATACATCATAGTTTAATTCTTAACTAGGAAGATCAGGCATGAGTTCAGTTACTAGTAGTTGGCACGCTCAATGACTAACCAAATAATCCTCCACATAAAGATTAGAGGCCTAATTATCTTTGCAATATGAAACGTATAGCTATTTTCTGTGGATCCAAAACAGGCGATGATACCATCTATGAGAAAGCTACCAGAGACTTAACGTCAGGTTTGATAGAGATGGACATTGAAATCGTATACGGAGGGGGTGCTGTTGGTTTAATGGGAGTAGTAGCGGAGACGGTCCTGAGAAAAGGAGGAACAATCACTGGAGTTATTCCTGAAAAACTCTACGAAATGGAAGTTGCACATACGGGCATCTCAAAACTTTATCGAGTAAAGGATATGCATGAGCGAAAGGCCCTGATGGCCGATCTAGCCGATGGGTTTATTGCTTTACCCGGAGGGGTAGGAACATTAGAAGAAATAACCGAAGTGATGACCTGGGCACAAATTGGTTATCATTCCAAACCCTGCGCATTTCTGAATACGAAAGGATTTTATGATCACTTTGTTGCTTTTTTTGATCATATGGGACAGCAAGGATTTCTTTACAAAACCATTCATCAGCAAGCAATTGTTGAGGAAGATGTTAGTACGCTTTTGAAGCGTTTGTTACAGATTTAAGTTTAAAGCTCTCAATCAAGCTCTAACCATTCTTCGATCTTCCCTTTATTTTCTTCAAAAAGTTGCTGCCCGAACTCTTTGAGTTTGTTCATATTTTCTTGTGTAGCACAATCCATATCAGGATCTATCCCGGTGGCATCAGGGTCAAGTTCCTTATCTATTCTTAAGTATTGCTTCGGGTTGTCTATCGTGCCATAAATCTTATCTAGCTGATAATGTGCTACATCTGCTGAGCCAGACATCATGACGTCTATTACTGGCTGTACCCATTCTGCCATACCCCAATTTTTTGCTTTAGAGTACTTATAAGACTTCCGGTTATGGCCTGTTCCTATTGAAAGAATCTTCATATCCTTAGCGGTTGCCTCTTCACCTCCAGTCTCAAAAATGGTTCTACCTTCTGCATAAGCAACCAGTGATGGATTGTTTACGAAAACTCCTCCATCGATAAGTGCATATGAATTTCCAGCTTCTGATGTTACTCGTTCACATTCAAAATAAGTAGGTGCTGCAGAAGTGGCCCTCGCCACGTCTTTTACTTTGAAATTGTAATCTGGATCCTGCTGAGCTTTGTGTTGACCAAAAAAGTGACCCTTCCGATTTTCAATGTCGTAAGTAGTAATTACACAGGGCTTCAATAAATCCTTAAGCCATACATCGCCAAAGTAATCCCTAAGAGCTTTTTCTATACCCTTAGCAGGATACTTCTCATCCAATATACCCGCAACAGACCTGATTTTATGAAAGAAAGGCACATCAAAAATTTGATCTCCTCTTTCAAAGTATAGTCCCACTACTTCCTCCGCAGAGAATTTAGGTTTATTAGCTTGATCAGGGTGTTCCAGAAGAAACGCACAAGCCAGGATTCCACCTGTGCTGGTTCCGGTTACTAAATCAAAATCAGTGGCGACTTGTACGCCAAATGTTTTTTCCATCTCTACCAGAATCTGACCCGGTATGATACCTCGTATCCCCCCTCCGTCGATCGATAGTATTCTTTTTAATGGAGGCATAATTGAATCGGTTAGTGAATTTTTATGTGTGATAAGCTTATTCTATCTTCCAACTTTTACTTTCCTAAAACCAAAGAAAGCCAAAAGCAAAGCCAATACGACAAAAATGAGTCTTGATAAACGCTTCATAGTAAGTGGTGTTTAAATTTGTACATCAAAGTTCGCCACACCCAATAGTAAATAGCAATACCCAAAAAGTGGTAAACTCAACAAATCCCCCTCTATTTACCGACGATTAATCCTGATACATCGAAACTAGAAATGTTGGTGTAGGAAAGCCTTCGCATTTTCGAAACAGATCTTTCTCGATGCTATTTCAGCATCTGAAGCGCTATTTAAATAATACGTAGCTCCGTCTATTTCCTGTAAGTCCTTGAGTTTCCCAAGTAACGCGTCTTCAAAGTCATCAAATAACAGGGAATTTCCATAGTCTTGAGTCGGGTCTATATACCCTTCAAAGTCTGTCCCTAAGGTGAAATAGCTCCAACAATTGGCCTTCTGAGTCTCAGATAGTTCATCACTCTTAATAATTACATCAACCATTGCTTTTAAATTTCTCCATATCAGATCAATACTGTTTACATGATCTTTTCGATCTCCTAATATTCGTTGGTCAAAGCAAAGTCCTATAAGCCCCCCTGTTTTAGCTGTCCAAAATACATCTTCACCACATGCATTGATGTTCCACGGATAGAAACTGTCTTTCAATTCGGTATCATTTTCATGAACTGCATAATCTATAGTCTGTTTGAGCGTATCCCATCCACTATAGCCTACATGACTCAAAATGACCGGAATGGTATCTCCCTTCTCTAAACATGGTTGTACAATGTGATCATAGTACCATTTCCGAGATTCAGCAGAAGTGTGCTTGAGGTCAATTAAAATCCGATGACCCAGTGATGCATCTTTATTGAGTCCATCATCAAGAGAGAGCAGTCTCCGGATAACTCGTTCACCTTGAGGCAAAAGGCCTCCATTCATTCCGTCTGTCTGATCTGCTAGAATACGTAATGCATCCGGCATACTATGAGCATGACCTCCCAGAAAATTATTGAAATGATGTGCAAATGTGATGAAAAAAACAGGTTTAGACCATTGCTTTAATTCATCAATTCGATCCTCTACCTTATCTAAATCCGTATCAGTTCCCAAAGCATGCAATCCTTCTATGGTAAGCACCATGGCGATTTGGTTCTGGCTGAGGATTGACTCTACTTCCTGAAAATCAGAACATACATGATATATGCCCGTAGCATCCAACGATTCAGGATATTTCCTTCTCAGCTTTCTAACACTCTTATATAACCTTCTGATGCTAGGTATATAAATCTCGTTTTTAGTTGTTTGACCGCTTTTGCTTAATAAAAAGTCGCGCTCTTTTATCAACTCTTCGTAGTAATCATATTTATCGGATATAAAGAATTTGATTCTTCGTATTGGCATTCGCATAAGCAAGGATTGCAAAAAAACCCTAGCAATTTTAAGGATTGTTGGTGCCCCTGTCACGAAAGCAAAGATTGCCTGAAACCATCTGACTGGATTTAGGAAGCCAAGCCCACTCGTGGATAAAACATCCAAAATACGGATAAGCTTGTTTTGGTCAATCTCACCTCCCTTATAGAATCCCTTTTCAAAAGGATATAGCGATGCAAAAACCAGCTTGGTTTCACCATTCCAAAGTTTGACCGGATCGCATTGAGAGTAGCTGAATGCCCGTTTTCCTTTTTCCTGCTTCTTAAAATTACTTAGTACGATATTCCAGGGATGATATTTAGCCTGTTTATCCTCGTATTTGGTATGTCGCATCCAATGAAAGGCACGAGAATGGGGATGACAATGGAGGTCAGCATATTTTTTCATAGCATAGAGAAGAGTGAAGAATTAAAGTTCTCCATTATTCAATCAAAACCCAATACCCCAATCAGGGTATATTAATGAAATAGCTTCTCAGACTTTTTCTTTACTCGATAGCCAAATGTAATCATGACTGGAGGGTACAGCATGTATATAAACCCAGCAATTCCAAAGTTTAGCGCTCCATAACCAAAGGGATGAAGAAACGCTACGATAGTCGATAAGAAGGGGATAAAACTCATCAGTAAGTTTTGCCAAAGACTCACTTTGGTAATAAAGATTTCGTATTCATCAAGTTCTAATTCTTCTCTTTTTTTGGATGCATGACGGTAAAGCCAAGCCATGGCTGCAAAGATCAAGGTAGCTCCAGCACCATAAGCGGTCATAAGTAACGTCATATTATCGCTATTCATTTGCCCGCCGAAATCATCCATGAAATTGTCAGGCATACCAAAAATCAACCCACTGTAGAGCTCTACTAAAAAACGAGCCAAAAATTTTAGCGGATAGACGTAGATCAAAAGCATGAAGAGCAAAAACGTGTTGATAACTACGGTCTTGGTATTCTGAAGACCATATCTGAGAAAGAATAGGTAATGCTGATACCAAATCACTACGATTAGAACAATACAAATAAATGAAGGAAGTATATCTTTAATGGATTTGCGTAATCCCTCAAAGGTCTCTGGCACAGCTGAAGAAAGTACTACTAAAGTGAACGCAACAGCAAAGACCGCATCACTGAAAGTCTCAATTCGGGTCTGATCTAATCCGCGATATTTGAATTTAGGATCCAGACCTACCAATTGATTTTTAAGATTCCTCATTACTTAATTGTTGGTTACTCAATGTTAACCATTCATCTACAAAATATTCCCTTAATAAAAAATAAAAAGGCATACACAATCTTCAGCGTTTCAAATAATTCGGAAACCAAACTCTCTTACAACTTATGAACTACAACAGAAAATTTTTTGGAATGCTAATCTTGACACTGGTGAGTTGTGTTGGATTAGCACAATTGAGTACACCTCCCGGTGGAGGTAGCCAGCGGTCTTATGTGAAACAACACATAGGTGGTGTAGGAAAGGTAGCTATAGAATATAGCAGTCCTGGAGCCAGAGGCAGAACCATTTACGGCGGTGTGGTCCCTTATGGATTCAATAGTCTGGGTTTTGGCTTGAGCACAGCTGACAATCCATCTCCATGGAGGGCAGGAGCGGATCAAAACACGACATTTTATTTCTCTCATGATGTTTTAATTGAAGGCAAAGAATTAAAAGCTGGAAAGTATGGCTTCTTCGTTGCTCCTGCTGCAGATGGACCTTGGACGGTAATTTTTTCAAAAGACAACAATCATTGGGGAAGCTTCTTCTATAAGCCGGAAAATGATGCTTTGAGAGTAGAAGTAAATGCTGAAGATACTGAGAATAGAGAATGGCTCACATTCGATTTTATTGACAGACAGCCAACTTATACTACAGTAGCGCTGGTTTGGGGTGATAAAAGTCTCCCTATCAAAATTGAACTAGCAAACTCTGTTGAAGCACACATCGCACAGCTGGAAGGGGAGCTAAACAACCAGCCTGGCTTCTCCTTTCAAAATTGGGCCGCTGCAGCCAGGTATGCTTCAGGAGCAGGTGAGCATGAAAAAGCAATTCAATGGGCTGATGCAGCCATCAATGCACCGTTTGTTGGTCAAAAAAATTGGGGTACCATGTCGACTAAGGCCGCTGTTCTTACTGCTGCTGGCAAAACGGATGAAGCCTCGGCGGTAATGGATGAAGCCATTGAGCTTCCTGGAGCGAACGCAGGAGCGATCCATCAATACGGGCGACAACTGATAGCTGCAGGACAGAAGGAAAAAGCCCTGGAAGTCTTCAAACTCAATCATAAGAAAAATGAAGGTGCCTGGCCAACTAACTACGGGCTGGCCAGAGGGTACTCAGCAGTGGGTAACTATAAGCAGGCATTGAAATATATGAAACTAGCCCAGGCCAATATTCCCGCTGGGGATACAGTAAATCCTCCCCTCATTGAGCAAAACATTGAAAAATTGAAAAAAGGAGAAGACATTAACTAATTAAATCTCCAACATAACCGAAAAGCCCCATAATGGGGCTTTTTTTATCCACCTATGACACTTTTCAAGTCATAATATTTCCTTACTTAATGTCACGGTAAAGACGAGTTATCCCAGGATAACATCAACCTCCAACATAAAGATTCGTATGAAGGTAGAACAACAAACTATTTAACCATGCTCAGAAAAATCTTAACCTTAACATTGGTTCTAGGGATGTTTATTGCATCGGCAAAAGAGCCGGGAATGAAAAAGGGTACCCCTGAAATCGTCTCACTCTCTGTATTGGAATTCAATAAAGATGGAATCTTATTCATAGGTGACTCCAAAGGTGGTACAGTCTACGCTATCGACCTTAATGACAAGGAGAAAAGTTCAAACGATAAACCGTTGAATATTTTGGATCTGGAGGGGAAGCTTGCCGGAATGCTAGGAACAACAGCAGACAATATCATGATCCATGATATGGCGGTAAATCCAATTTCGCAGAATGTATATTTAAGTGTGTCCAGAGGAAGAGCTAAATGGACATCCAGATGGGAGACACCAAATGACCTGTCTGATGCGAATGTCTTGATCAAGGTTTCACCAGATGGAAGTATGAGTGAAGCTACCCTGGAAAATGTTGAATTCTCTAGTGTAAGCATTCCAAACCCTATAGACCCTTCGGTGGAGCACCGATGGAAAAAGGGAGCAAAACTTCGTTCTGATGCCATTACAGACATTGCATTTGATGGTGAGAATATTTACATCGCGGGGCTATCAAATGAAGAGTTTAGAGCTGCAATGTGGAAGGCTCCATTTCCTTTCAAAAGTGATGTAAAAGCCAATACCCTGGAAATCTTTCATGGCGCGCATGGTAAATGGGAGACAGCTTCTCCTGTAAGAGCTTTTTTACCTTATGAGTTAAACAATCAAAAGCAATTACTGGCGGCTTACCTGTGTACCCCTTTGGTAACCATCGATGCTTCTAAGCTTGAAGATGGACAGCACGTAAAAGGTAGAACGGTTGCTGAATTTGGAGCTGGAAATTTCCCTATAGATATGGTACTTTATCAGAACCAGGGAAAAGATTACATATTGATGTCAAATAGTGCGCTTCCACTTTTATTGTTTGATCCGGAGGATGTTGCGAATTACAAGGGAGAAATCACGGAAGAAGTAGAAGGGTATCTGGCTGGAGTATCATATACTCCCAGATCAGGAGCGGGCGTCCAGCATTTATCTGATTTCAATCAAAAATATATCCTAGCGACCCAACGCTTGCCTAACGGGAAGCTTGCCATGGTTTCACTTAGCAAGGATTGGTTGAGACCGTGATATCTAAAAATTTCATAAAAGGAGGCTTGATTGGCCTCCTTTGTATTTACTTTTCTTTCAAAGGTTTCAGCCAAAGTTTTTTCTATGCGGAAACCATTACCTCTTCATCACAATATGGTGAAGTACGAACTACTCAACTATCTGAGGAAGCAATAAGTCAGCTAAAAAGAATAAAACTTTCCAAGGAAGAATGGTCTTCTTTATTCAATCTAAAAACAAAATCCACGAACCCACCTGTACTGGGTACCTATAGTATTCAAAATGATCAAATCGTTTTTACGCCACGGTTTCTTCCGGACCCTTCCGTCACCTACTTTGTGAATTTTTCTTATGAAGCTCTAAATCAATTGTTAGGTAAAATAACAGGCCAGGGTACGTTCACAGAAACCGTACAATTTGCTTCACCAGAAGCTTCAAACCCAAGGGTGATCAGGATCTCCCCTGAGATATCGGAAATCCCAATGAATGTTTTAAGAATCTACATTCACTTCTCTGCTCCAATGAGTTTTCAAAATCCATATGATTTCATAGCTATTGAAAACGACGCAGGTGAATTGTTGACAGAGCCTTTTGTGATAGTCCCTGAGGGGCTATGGAATATTGATCGTACAAGGCTGACCTTACTTTTTCACCCCGGTAGAATAAAACGGGGAGTGGGTCCCAATATGACCCACGGTAACATTTTAGAAATCGGGAAATCCTATTCATTAAAGATCCACAACTCATGGAAAGGTTCGAACGGAAAGGAATTGGAAAAAACTTTCGAAAAAACTTTTATCGTTTCTAATTCATTAAATGAAGTCATCCAGTACGATCAATGGAAGCTCAACGCAACAAAGGGTGAGATGGACCAATTACTTGTAAAAACATTACACCCTCTAGACCAGCCACTTTCTACGCGAATGCTTTTTATTCGGACTTCTGCTGGCCAGCTCATCCCATCTCGTGTTGAATTCAAAAACGCCACTGAGCTAATTATTTACTGGTCAAATCGACCAGAGACAGATTTCGAGTTGCTGATTGATCCAAGGCTGGAAGATGTTTGTGGCAACACCCCTTTGAATACTTTTGACTATGAAAGTGGCGGTAGGGTCGTTTCAAATGAACTACTTATCCGACAATTTAGCATAGAATAGGCACAAAAAAAGGGAGCACCTTCGTACTCCCATAGCCGATCCCAATGTGCTGGTTGGATCGAACTTTCGATCCGGCATGGTGCCGAATCTAATCACCGCCTAATTTACTCGCCTGTAAATGTAGACAGTAAATATAGTGATTCAGTTTTACTAATTCCCAATTATTCTGATTTTTTCTCAGTTACGTTTTTTAATACGTATTTTCAACAGAGTAGTGCAGGCTTGCGTTATTTTGCTGTAGTTATGCTCAAACAGTTCATAGGAATAGTATTAATCATCCATTTTATGGTATTTGGCACCATAGACCGAATAAAAAAGGCCATTGAAAAAGGAGAGTATGAGAAAGCGTATGAACTAATTAAAAAAGGATATGAAAAAGAGCCTCTAAATCCAGGGATCAGCTATTATCACGCTTACCTTTTCTTTGAGGAAACTTACGCTGAATATAATTTGGACACAGCGAGGGTAGCTATAAATAGATCAATGAATCTGTTTGAAACTGCTTCAGAGGACCTAATTGAGGATTTAGAGAAAGAAAACCTGACACAACAGAAGGCCATTAAACTTTCTGAAAAAATCCGCGATCAAAGTTTCCTAATTACTCTTAGCGATCTCACATTGGATAACATTCAAGCCTTTAGAGGCTACTATCCAAATTCTATCTACGATGAAATTCTTCGATTCAAAAGCGATAGCATTGATTTCAGACATGCTGAAGACACTGATACCAAGGATGCGTTTATAAATTTCATTGCGAATCATCCAACATCCATTTTTACACCGAAAGCAGATTCCATTTTAGATGGAATGAGAGTAGAAGAACTGGAGCTCAATGGAAACCTGAATGATTACTACTCATTCTTAAAAAGATATCCATTGACGAGATTTAGAGATCGCGTAGAGAACTATATATTTAGAATATCCACCGCCTCTCACTCCCCTAGCTCTTATCAGGCTTTTATTACCTTCTCCCAGATTGATCGCTTGAAGCAAAAAGCAAAGGATTTGTTGTATTTTCTCGACCCTAGAAATCCGGGTATACAGAGTGACTCTATAAATGACATCAAGAAACACGCCCAAAGCAAATTGTTTCCTGTCATTCAAAATAATCTTATCGGTTTCCATAATGCAACAGGTGAGCTAAAGGTCAATTATTCTTTTGTAGAAATTCCAGAGGAGTATAAATGCTCACTTTTGACGGATGCATGGATTTTTTCCAAAACAGACGATGACACAGGTATGATATGTGGTAAAAATGGAGATGTGATATTACGAAACATCGATTCATATAGAAACTTGAGCGATGACCTAGGCCTTATATCTCGATCAAATGAATGGTGGTTATATCATAAAAGTGGCTTTAGTATTTTGGATTACCCCATCCAACAGGCTGAGCTACTCGATGCTAAATGGATTAAGATCAGAAGAAATGGTAAGTGGGGGCTCGTGAGCTATTTGGGATTAGATATTGCAGAAACAAGGTATGATGAGATATCTAAAGAAGGTGTTTTCTGGGTTTTTGAAAAGGATGGACTCATCGCAGTTTATACCGAACCTTTGATTATCGACGAAATTGAGAATAGAGGTCTGTCCCTGGAGTTTAAATTCGATGATATTGAGTTGATCAATCAGCACTCATTCATTGGGTTTCGTGACAACAGAGAATGTTTATTGGATTCTACCCTCAGCTTTCTGGTTCCCTGGGGTGAATATGAAATCAACCCAGAGGCCTCTGGCTGGTACTTGAAATCGGACAAAGGATATAGACTATATAATAGCTCAGAAGAGGAAGTAATGAAGCAGCATTATCCCTATCTCGAATCCAACGACGGCTGGTTAGCTATAAAAACTGGAAAAGATTGGATGCTGCTACCGAGAAAAGGAAACTTACTGCCATCAAGAGATTATGATTCCATTAAACTGGTCAATGACCATTCGGCAATCATTATTAAAGATGATACCAAGACGCTCATTTTCACTTCAGGAAATAGCATTTCGTTAGAGGATCATCAAGTGCAGACTTTTTTAAACCAGCCAAACTTCATTCGTGTATCAAGCGATAAAAAAATCACCTTGTACGATCGAAAAGGAGAGTCCACTATATCAGGGGAATTTGATGAGTTCAGCTTTCTCAATGACACCTTAGTTCGGGTACAGGTGAGGAAAAAGTTTGGACTTATGAACACAAATGGTGATTGGATATTGAATCCGGTTTTCGAAGGCTTAGATGAAAAAGACGGGTTGATTTTGACGCTCATAGATGGGAAAATAGGTTGTTACGATCCCGAAATAAATGTCCTTATTGAAGCAAAATATGAATCAAGAATAGAACGACTGGGAACAGACTACCTTGCTAAAAAGCAAGGTAAACATGGCATCATAGATTTCACTCAGAAGGAGGTTTTGTCTTTTATATACGATGAAATACATCAATGGAATGATACTTCATTTCTTATCAAAAAAGAATCAGAATTCTCACTCATTGACAAAAACGAAGACACTGTTTACGAACCATTCCAATCTATCAAACCTCTATGCCAAAGCTCAAATCACAACATTTATCGATTTGTTCAAAATGGAAAATATGGATTGCTGAGCTCCAGATTCGGAGAGCTTTTGAAAGCTGAATTTACTGACATCTTCAATATTTCTACATCAGGGATTCCATTCTTTTTTGCCGATCAACATTTAAGTAAGGCTGGCTTTCATGTAGTTAGCTACATTGATGAAAAGGGCAATCTAATCTTATCCAAAGCATATACTAAAGCAGAGTTCGAGCAAATACTATGTGATGATTAGTTCTTTGTAGATCTTCATTACCTGTTTAATCAATGAATTTTCTTCATCGTTGACTATGATAAAGTCTGCAAGCATACTTTTTTCACTATCACTCATTTGCTTTGACATAATCGCTTTGACGGCACGTTCATCTCTGTGTTTATCCCTTGCCAATACGCGTTTAATCCGAAGATTTTCCGGAGCAGTTACAAGTATGTTTTTATACAACTGACGATAAGACCCTGTTTCGAACAACAAAGCAGCCTCTTTCAGAAGAAGCTTGGCATGCTGATTTTCTTCGACCCACTTCTCCGTATCGTGTGCTACGGATGGATGTACGAATGCATTTAAACTCTCCAGCAAAGAATCGTCTCTAAAGGCTTTTTCCGCAATCAGCTTTCGATCCAATTTACCTTCTTTGTAAGCATCTCCACCAAACAATTCTTTAATCTTTCTGATCAAGTCCTGATCGTGTTCCATCAACCATTTTGCACGATCATCCGCATAATACGTGGTGGCTCCAAGGGTCTCAAATATTTTGCATACTATAGACTTCCCTGCACCAATACCTCCGGTTATTCCTACAACCAATGGTTTATTTTCCATATGTGATAGCCAATGAATCCGGGTCGATCTCTACTTCAATTACCTCTTCAGGATGGAACACAACAATTGCAGGTGCCATTGAATCAGCTTTATTAATGAGATCATAGTCCACCACAATATTGAAGTCCTCTGAAAAGTATTCTTGGCGGAGCTCGCTTTGAACTACAAAATGAACAGTGACTTTTGGGTCAGTAATGAAGACAGAAGAATCTTCAGGGAAATTCTGCATCTCAACTGCAGTTTCCAACTCCAACCGATCAAAACTGCTAACTTCAAATTTTACGTTTACGGTAGGAGGATCGGAGTAGATACCTAAAGCTTCAGGCAGCCCCAATTTTACGAATCTATCGAAATCTTTATCGATACTTTCTGCATCTAATTGGATTATAAAATCACTACCTAGTGTATCAATAAAGCTGGTTGGACCATAAATAATTGCGGTATCAGGAATCAGCTCAATGGATGAAATCATTCTAAAATCTTCATCCATACTAATTTGTGCAGAGTCAATCTGAAGATTTATATACTTAGAGATCTTTCTGTCTATGTCAATAAAGAGCGTATCTGTAAACAGGAAATTAATACGGTATTCATCTAACTGATCCGAAACGATGGGCAAAATTGTAGGTCGGGTCAGGTATCTGATAGCGGCTGGATTGTCCAACTCAAAAATGATCGGGTCACTTCCAAACCAAAATGTTTCTTTAAATAGATCCCATCCTCCTCCGGAAACATCCACGTCCACATATTCTGGCAAAGGATTGACCGCAACTAGACTATCACTATCAAAAACGAACTTTATCGGATAGTTTATCCTTGAGTCATAATTCTTACCCAAGGCACTAAAAAACCAAAAGACCGTAGCTCCCAAAAACGAGAGCACGACCACCTTCCAGTTTCCTAAAATCTTGGGCATTCCCATAGACGCTATTTTTTGTCTTTGTCGTTTTTCTCATTAAGACGCTTACTAGCCTCCAAGGAGATAGACGACTTTTCTAAGAGTAATTTTGTACCTCTATCCACATCTACTAAAACCGTTGTGTCAGATACTTCAACTATTTTTCCGTGGATTCCTCCAACAGTGACCACCATCTCTCCCTTTTTGATCTCTTGCAAATATTTTTTAGTCTCCTTTTGCTTTCGCTGCTGTGGACGAATAAAAAAGAAATAGAAGATGGCAATCATCCCTATGATGGGCAAAAAAGAAGTGAAATCACTACCTCCTGCTTGCAATAAAACTGTGTGCATTATGTTGTTATTTGAATAAAAAACCCCCCGACGTTTACAGTCGGGGGGCAATGTTAATAAAATTTGGGGTGTAAAGCGCTTATTCGCCCTCTTTCACCACATTTGCTTTGATTCTAACTCTGGTAGTCGTAGGCCAGGTGTTAGCTGTCAAAGTAACTGTCTTGTTTTGAACACCGGGCTTATTCTTACTATTAAACCTCACCTTGATCTCTCCTGTTTCACCTATACCAATTGGAGTTCTGGGCCACTCAGGAACAGTACAGCCGCATGTAGCTTTTGCATCAGAAATGATCAGTGGAGCCTGTCCCTCATTCACAAAAGTGAAAATGTGCTCCACCACATCACCATCTTTTATGGTTCCGAAATCATGCAATTCTTCTTCAAAGGAGATTGCAGGAAGGGGCCCTTCCGGCTTTTCTGCAGGAGCAGCAGGAGTGTTGTTGTTAACCGCTATAGGCTGTGCAGTCGGGTTTGCTCTTGCCAATCCTCCCTTACCTTCAAGTGCAGCAACTCTGCCTTCAAGCTTAGTAATTCTAGACTCCATCTCACTATTGCCACAGCTCGATAGCGCTACAGCAACAACTAATCCTAATAAAATCTGTGTTATTTTCATGTGTTTTACTTTTTTAAAATGTCACATGGAATTCACCCCGAGCTTTCGGGACTCATTTCATCACTCTACTCTGTTATTTACAATAATGAAATACAAATCTAAGAAAGATTAAGTTTCAGAATGAGTTTGAAATCTTAATGAAAAGTTAAAGTTTGGTTGTGTTAGTTTTTCTTGATTTGACTAATTAGTCCGTTGACATCATCCAGGAGTTGCTCAGCTTTATCCTTAGCATCTTTCACAATCTTTTCACCCTGGTTTTTGGCATCATTGGCAAATACCGTTTTCCCCTCTTTTACCTCATCCACAAATCCTTCTAATTGCTTCTTTAGCTTATCCAACTGGAATGATAATTTATCACGAGTATTTGTCCCTTTATCTGGTGCATATAAAATACCCAAAATACCTCCAGTGATTACTCCCAACAAAAATGCAAAAAATGAACTCCCTGACTTACTCATGACTTAAACGTTTTATTTATTATCTATAAGACCTCTACCGCTCTTACGAATTTTACCAGTCGAAGTTAATTCGTTTGAAAGTACATCCAAAACTCCATTTACAAATTGTTTACTTTTTGGTGTACTGTACATTTTTGAAATCTCAATAGCTTCATTGATCGTTACCTTTAACGGAATACTTGGTGAGTTTAGCATTTCTACCAAAGCCAATTTTAAAATCACTCGATCCGTCAGAGCAATGCGATCCACATCCCAGTTTTGAGTTTTACTCTGAATAAGCTCCTCCAGGTATTCGTTCTGATTGATTACATCATTGAATAAACGCTGTAGGAATTTGAAATCATCTTCACCATTTTTTGTAAGCTCAGCAAGCTCCATTTCTTCTCCATCTTGCAAGGCTTTTATGGTCTTTACGACCATACTCTTAATGATCGGTTGATTCTCTGACCAATGGAGGTGGCTATTTTCAAAGTAGGATGTGATCGTTTCATTTTTGAAAATTACTCGCTTAAAAAGCTCTAAAACCACATCATTTTCAGGCGCATCTCCAGTTTCATTAAAGAAGTACTGAAGTGAATCGGCAGTTCTCACTTGTTCTCTGTACCAGCTTTTAACCTCATCTTGTTCAGTCGACCAACTTACACTTGATCTCGCAGCTTCTTTGCCAAGGATTTCAGATTCTTTTAGCTTCTTAACAAGCTTATTATCAATAAAAGGATAACGTTTCTTTTCTCTTGGGATATATGCCTTGTCTTCTTTTTCGCTATCGAGCTTCTCTCTTTGTTCTATCTCTATTGGAAGTAGCAGCAGTTTGATGTAGGTATCTTGTATCCGATCTACCTCCTTCATCATTTCATTCTTTCTAGCCCTGGATTCCTTTTGCATCAGATTATCAAAATCGAGCAATGCATTATTCACATTCTCGATTACTTCTTCTTCAACATCCTCAGCTTTCTCTACCTTTTTTGAAAGCAAATTCCTATTAAAAAGCTTGACAGCCTGTTTTTTTCTTGCTTCGAAAAGTGCTTTATCAGCAAAATCATGCTTTGCGGGATCCAATGCATGCATATCCAATAAATCTTCTCTTTTTACTTCTTTTATCGACTCCACTGCGGTAAAATAACCATATAGTGCCTGCATTGCTTTTACCCTTAAAATCCTTCTATTTAGCATGATTGGATGTCCTCTATTGCTGGTTTAATATTTCAAAAATAGCAGCCCCCACTTTCGGAGGCTGAAGTTGTGAGTTTATTTGCTATTCTCCAAGTTTTACTTTTCCCACTTTTTCAATTCTCTGTAGTGCCAATTCAAGGGCCGCCTCATGAGATCCGATGCTATTTTCTTCAGAATGATTGATAACATCTAAGCATACATCAAAGATATGTTCAGTAGATGCGAGCACTCTATCCTTATTATAATTACCAAGATATTCATGGTATACATTAGCAATGCCTCCTGAATTAATTAGAAAATCTGGACAGTAAATAATTCCATGATCACTAAGCATTGCACTATGCTTACGCTCATCTGCAAGTTGATTATTAGCCGCTCCTGCTACGACAGCACATTTCAATTCAGGAATGGTGTCATCATTCAAAGTTGCCCCCATTGCGCATGGTGCATAGATGTCCATTTCCATCTGAAACACTTTATTTGGATCCACTACTGAGACCTGTGGGTGTTTGTCCGTAATGGTTTTGATCTTATCTTCAAATATGTCAGCAATAAATACATTGGCATTTTCCTTAATTAGGTAATCCACCAAATATTTCCCTACCTGACCAGCTCCCTGAACAAGAATATTTTTTCCTCCGAGCGAATCTGTACCGTATGACTTCTTTGCTCCCGCTTTCATCCCCATGTATACACCATATGCCGTCATAGGACTTGGATCACCTGAACCTCCCATGTATTCAGGCTTACCTACGACGTAAGGAGTTTCCATACTCATGTACTCAATGTCTCGCATAGTAATGTTCATGTCTTCAGCCGTATAATATTTGCCACTAAGGCTATTGACGAACTTTCCGAATCGTCTCATGAGTGCCTCGTTTTTCATCTTACGGGCATCACCAATGATCACAGCTTTTCCTCCTCCAATATTCAATCCGGCTAATGCTGACTTGAAGGTCATCCCTCTTGAAAGTCTTAGTACATCGTTCAGTGCTTCTTCATCGCTTGCATAATTCCACATACGTGTGCCTCCCATTGACGGGCCAAGAACAGTATTATGAATTGCAATGATTGCTTTCAATCCAGTGTTTTCGTCTCGACAGAACACAACTTGCTCATGTTGCAGCTCCGCCATTTGATCAAAGACACTTTTAGTTTTTACTTCGGGGTGTGTATCTATCATTGTAATGAACTTTAATCTAACTTTGAACCTTCTCTCTTGGGTGTAGTTGCACTTAATTCAGAAAAGGGAAGCAAAAATATTTCTTTTTCAGCAAAGGCTCTGAAAATCAATGTGTTATAAAATTCTGTGAAAGACCTTAAATACCTAAACAAATACTTACTCAAATATAAGTTTCGCCTAATTTTTGGTGCCTTATTCATCATTATTGCAAATTTCTTTGCGATTGTTCCTGCTGTCATTGTAAGGTATGCTTTCGATATACTGGGTAGAAGCTACGGTATCTTTTCTTCGTTTGAAGGATTCGAACTTCAAGATAGCACCGTGGGAATCATTGGATCCAGTATCGTTATTCTTGCTGTTCTTATTCTAACCTCAGCGCTTCTTCGAGGTGTATTTCTCTTTTTCATGAGGCAGACAATCATTGTGATGTCACGCCACGTAGAGTATGATCTGAAAAACGAAATATTTGAACACTATCAAACATTACCTCTCAGTTTTTATAGAAAAAACAACACCGGAGATTTGATGGCACGTATCTCTGAGGACGTGAGCAAGGTAAGAATGTACATCGGACCTGCCATTATGTATGGAATCAACTTATTTACCTTGTTCGCAATGGTGATCCCGTACATGATTTCCATCAATCCTACTTTGACATTTTATTCGCTTCTTCCATTACCTGTGCTTTCTGTAAGCATCTATTTTGTTAGTAACATCATCAATAAGCGTTCTACAGAAATCCAGGAAAGTCTCTCCGGGTTATCAACTTATGTACAGGAAGCATTCTCAGGGATACGAGTGATAAAAGCCTTTGTTCGAGAAGAACAAGTAGCGAAAAATTTCGAATCTGAAAGTGTTGAATATCGGGACCGATCGTTAAAGCTTTCATTTGTTCAAGCACTATTTATGCCACTGATCATGGCATTGATAGGACTCAGTGTCATTCTTACAGTTTGGATAGGATCGATACAGGTTTTCAATGGCGAAGTAAGCACAGGTAATATTGCCGAATTCATCATCTATGTAAATATGTTGACCTGGCCTGTAACTGCGCTCGGGTGGATTACTTCGATCATACAACGTGCAGCTGCTTCTCAAAGACGGATCAATGAATTTTTAAATACAAAGACAGATATCATTTCTGAAAAGAATATTGAGAGAGAGATGGATGGTCATTTGGTTTTTGATGACGTGAGTTTTACTTATCCGGACTCTGGAATCAAGGCACTGAAAAATGTCTCCTTCGAAGTAAAGCCAGGGGAGTCGATAGCTATTGTTGGAACGACCGGATCTGGGAAAAGTACTATAGCCAATATGGTTTGCCGATTATATGACATAGACAGTGGCTCCATAGAAATAGACCATATAGGTGTAAAAGATTACAACCTTTCTTCATTAAGAAGTCAAATTGGATATGTTCCTCAGGATGTCTTTCTTTTTAGTGATAGCATAGAAAACAACATTTCCTTTGGTAATCGGAAAATGAGTCGAGAAGAAATTCATCGTGCGGCAGAAGATGCGGATGTACTTAATAATATCAAAGAATTTAAGAACGGTTTTCTAACAAAACTTGGTGAACGTGGGATTACACTTTCAGGTGGACAAAAACAGCGAGTCTCAATTGCCAGAGCCATAGCTCGTGAACCGAAGATTCTTATTTTAGATGATGCGCTTTCCGCAGTAGACACCAAGACAGAAAACGCCATTCTCAATGCAATGCAACGAATCATGAAAGGGAGAACTTCTATCATCATATCTCATAGGGTTTCTTCTGCAAAACTTGCCGATAAGGTTGTTATGCTTGACGATGGTACGGTGGTCGAACAAGGCACTCATGATGAGTTGCTATCCAGAGAAGGTGCCTATAAAGAGTTGCATGACAAACAACTTGCCAGCGAGGAGGTGGTTTGAGTTACTTCGACCAGAATTCCACACTCAGACTCTCATCTTCGTAATAAAGCTCAAAAGAAAATGGCTGCAACACTTCACCTTCTTCAATCGCTTTAATTTGAGCTAGCTCTTTCATTTCATCTGGCGTGGGCATTACCAATGGATGTTGAGTTAAAAAGATTTTAAATAGCTTATCTGTTCTGAACTCCTGATAGTCATAGCCTGCAGGTAAACGAAGTACATCAGAGATTTCATCTACAGAAGCTCCA
The DNA here is from genome assembly GCA_965267215.1 of Ekhidna sp. GTDB lineage: Bacteria > Bacteroidota > Bacteroidia > Cytophagales > Cyclobacteriaceae > Ekhidna. The sequence continues at coordinate 4,040,773 of OZ253940.1, read as the reverse complement.
AGAAAATAATGAATCGAATCTTTCCCAATTTCCTCATTCTCAAACATCACAACAGTAAGCATACCCCTTAATTTTCCAGAATCAATTGATGCTCGTGTTTCTTTCATTTTTTCACCAAATGCATCGTAATCATATTTTTCAATGTATTCCTTACCTATCACAGTTCTTCCTTTTCCTTCCATAACAAAAACATCCACCGGATCAAAGCCACCAAGTGTGTAGTAGGTACTAAACCCGATAATGATCAAACAGAGGATAATAATGGCTAGGTAAAACTGTTTAGCTCGTTTCATTCATTTAGCATTTTTGAGTCAGCTGGTTTGCTTAAGCGACCACCAGACCAGAGAATTCGCAGGAAGAAAAATTTTGCTTCATTTGTATTTAGCTTAAACATGCTCATTTCATGATCTTCAATTAAACTGCCTTAGCAATCTCTTTATACTGCATCTGATGCAGATTAGCATAAAATCCATCTTTTTCCAGAAGCTCTTCGTGATTGCCTCTTTCAACAATTTCTCCCTTGTCAAGAACTAATATTTGATCCGCATTTTGTATTGTAGATAATCTATGTGCAATTACAATAGAAGTTCTACCCGTCATCATCTTCTGGATAGCAGATTGTATCAACTCCTCTGTTTCTGTGTCTACTGAAGAAGTTGCTTCGTCTAATACAATGATTTTCGGATCATACACCATCGCCCTAACAAATGAAATTAATTGACGTTGACCCACTGATAGTGTTGCTCCTCTTTCCTGTACGTTATAATCAAACCCATCAGGCAGTTTCTCGATAAATGGGAGCGCACCTACAAGCTCCGCTGCTTCTCTAACCTTCTCTCTTGAAATATCCGGATTGCGAAGGGTAATGTTGTTGTAGATGGAATCCGAAAATAAGAATACATCTTGAAGTACTACAGCGATATGGTTTCTTAAGTTAGAAAGGTCATACTTTCTTATATCCGTCCCATCAACCTTAATTTCTCCATTGTTAATCTCATAAAATCTGCTCAATAAGTTGATAACAGAAGATTTGCCAGCTCCAGTGGCTCCAACTAAAGCAATTGTTTGCCCAGCATTAACCTCAAATGATATATCCTTCAACACATAATCATTTTCTACGTAGGCAAAATTTACATTTTCAAACTTCACATGTCCTTTTATCACCTCAGGACTATGTGTTCCATTATCCTGGATATGTTCGTTGTTGTCGAGCAAATCAATAATTCTATTGGAGGATACGATACCCATTTGTAGCGTATTGAAGCGATCCGCTATCATTCTAATGGGACGGAAAAACATCTGCAGATAAAGAATGAATGCGATAAGCATACCGAACTCCATACTTCCCTGTATCATTTGCCCGCCTCCATACCAAACGATCAACCCAATGCCAGCAGCCTGAATAACCTCAGCAACAGGAAAATAGATTGCATAATAAAGTACTGAATTAATATTTGCTTTTCTGTGCTCTTTATTAATCTCTTTAAACTTCTCGAACTCTCTCTTCTCACTGTTGAAGATTTGAACGATGTTCATTCCAGTGATATGTTCTTGAACAAATGAGTTAAGGTTTGAAACAGCGGTACGGACTTCATTAAAGGCTACTTTGACTTTCTCCTTAAAAACATATGTGGCAAAAATCAAAATCGGAAGTAGTGACAAACTTACCAATGTGAGCGACCAATCCATCCAAAACATGAATCCAAGGATCACCAATAATTGCATCACATCGGCAATGATACCTGCAATACCAGTGCTGAAAACTTCTGCCAATGTCTCTATATCAGAGATATTTCTGGTGACCAACCTTCCGATTGGAGTTTTATCAAAAAATGTAAGCCTCAAACTCTGAATGTGTCTGTAAAGCTTGATTCGGATATCCTTGATAATGTTTTGTCCCAGCCATCCGGAATAATATGTGTGAAGGTACTGAACGATAGCCTGAATAATCAGCAAACCAATTAATAAAAGGATCATATTGACCAGCCCTGGATAATCTCCTTGTGCAACGTTGTTGTCTATTGCTTGCTGTATTAGCATTGGACGGAGAGGCCCTGCTATACTCAAAGCGATGGTAAGGAATACAATAAAATAAAAAACACCAATGTAAGGCTTTGCAAATACAAAGAGCCTTTTCAAGATCTTAAGATCAACAATATTTCCGCTTGCTTTTTCCTTTTCCAATTCAGTTTAAATAAATTTCAGATGGATACACCACTTCTTCTAAATACAATCCCTCTGGTGGTACAGCTCTTCCAGCTTCACTCCTATTGTTACTCCCCAAAATTTTCCTTAGATCCCCCAGGGAAGTCTTCTTCAAACCTACATCAATTAACGTACCTACAATAGCTCTAACCATTCCTCTCAAAAATCTATTGGCTGTGATTTCAAATATATGATCTGATCCTTCTTGCCTCCACAAGGCATGGAAGATTTCACAGTTAAAGTGATTTACCTCAGTATGAACTTTACTAAAGCACTCAAAGTTCTGCCAACCCTTAATTATTTCACACGCTTCGCTGATCAAACCTACATCCAACTCAGGCCGGAAATAGTAAGAGAGTCCAATTTTAAAGGGATTTTTACTTTGATGGATGTGATAGTGATACTTTCGAGCCGTTGCAGAAAATCGTGCATTTGCCTCTTCACTTACTAGTCTGATGCCATTAATAGAAATACCTTCCCCCAGAAAGGAATTCAATTTGTAAACCAGCTTATCTATGTCGATTTCATCTTGAGTATTAAAATGAGCAATCTGCTGTGTGGCATGAACGCCAGCATCCGTTCGCCCGCTTCCAGTCACAGAGATATCTGTCTTCAGTAAGGTAGAAAGTGCCTTTTCTATTTCTTCCTGCACTGTTATACCATTAGGCTGTACTTGCCAGCCGTGGTAGTTTGTACCGAGATAACTAATGTCCATGAAATATCTCACGCCGACAAAATTGCGCTATTCCTCGGATTTGAAGCATATTTGCCCTACGATCATTTAAGTAAAAAGAAAATATGCTTCAACGAGTACAAACAATCTTCATGACCATTGCCGCTACAGCCATGATTTTGATGCTTTTCTTCCCTATCTGGGAAAAAGCTGACACCAACTTTGAAGCAGAGAAAAGAGAGTACGCCATCATGGATGCTTTTAAGCTGAGATATGAGCAACACATTACAAGTACAGGTGAGGTTCAACTACTTGGAACACAAGACACTTTTTTACTTTCGATTGGAGCTGTATTGGCTGCCTTGATAATGCTTTTCTCAGTCACTCGATACAAGAACCGCATGACACAAGTGAAACTCAATGCGTTATTCTCCCTGACCGTAGCTGGAACATTAGTTGGATCATATTTGTATATCAGCAAGGCCAATCAGCTGTTTGATCCTCAGATTCAGGGTACCTTTCTCATGGGATTCTATCTTCCTATCGTGGCTATGTTAAATAACTTCCTAGCTAATAGGTTCATCCGGAAAGATGAGGCATTGGTGAGGAGCGCAGATAGAATAAGGTAAATACACAAACAGGCCTCACATCCTGTCAACCTGTCAGCTTTCAAGCTCTGGAATAAAATTTGAGTTTAGCGAATCTGAAAAAAAAATTGTAATCAGATCATGGCAGAGAAAGGGACAATCTCAATACATACGGAAAATATTTTTCCGATCATTAAAAAATTCTTGTATTCTGATCACGAAATCTTCCTTCGTGAGTTAGTATCTAACGCAGTAGATGCGACTCAGAAAGTCAAGCAACTGGCACAGATGGGAGAGTACAACGGTGAGCTTGGTGACCTGACTGTCGAAGTGTCATTCGACAAAAAGAAAAAAACCATCACCATCTCCGATAAAGGAATCGGGATGACAGCTGATGAAATCAAAAAGTACATCAACCAGATAGCCTTCTCCGGAGCTACAGAGTTCGTAGAGAAGTATAAGGACAATGCAGACAATCAACAGATCATTGGTCACTTTGGCCTTGGGTTCTACTCTGCTTTTATGGTTGCGAAGAAGGTTGAGATCGATACGCTATCTCACCAGGATGGTGCCGAGTCCGCAAAGTGGATCTGTACCGGAGAGACTGATTTTGAAATCAAGAAAGGAACCAGGAAAATAAGAGGAACTGACATTATTCTCCATGTCGCGGATGATTCGGAAGAATTCCTGGAAGAACATAGACTACAGGGTATCCTTGACAAATATTCGAAATTCTTACCTATACCGATCAAATTCGGAACGAAAGAAAATAGCGTTGAGGATGGGAAAGACAAAGACGGAAATACAAAATACAAAACGGAGACTATTGACAATATCATCAATGATACTGAACCTATCTGGACTAAGTCTCCGAACGATCTAAAAGATGAGGATTATCTGTCCTTTTACAAAACTCTATATCCTTTTAGTGAAGATCCACTTTTCTGGATTCACCTCAATGTAGACTATCCGTTCAATTTGACAGGGGTGCTTTACTTCCCTAAATTGAAGAAAGATTTTGACCTTCAGAAAAATAAGATTCAGTTGTATTCACGTCAAGTGTTTATCACCGATGAAGTGAAGGATATTGTGCCTGAGTTCCTGCAGTTACTTCACGGAGTGATAGATTCACCAGACATCCCATTGAACGTTTCTCGAAGCTACCTACAGTCGGATTCTAATGTGAAGAAAATCAATGGATACATCACAAAGAAAGTAGCTGACAAGCTTGCAGAACTTTTCAAAAATGATAGAAAAGGATACGAGGAGAAGTGGGAAGATATCGGTGTATTCGTGAAATACGGAATGATCTCAGAAGAGAAGTTCGATGAGAAAGCGAAAGACTTTGCGTTAGTGAAAAACCTGGAAGGTAAGCATTTTACGATCGAGGAGTACAAGAAACACATTGAGGCAAACCAAACTAACAAGGATAAAAATGTCGTTGCACTTTATACAACGAATAAAGAAAAGCAACACGGATACATTGATACTGCTCAGAAGCGTAGCTATGATGTGATCGAACTCAGTGGACCCATCGATAGTCACTTCATCAGCCACCTGGAGCAGAAAAACGAGAAGTTCCAACTTCAACGGGTAGATGCCGACGTAATCGATAGGTTGATTGATAAAGATGAGAAGAAGGAATCGGTACTTTCTGACAAGGAACAGGAAACCTTAAAAGAGATCTTTGAAAAGGCGATCAATGATAAAAACAACAGTGTCACGGTTCAGCCGATGGCAACCGATGATCTGCCTGTAACGATCACTTTACCTGAGTTCATCCGACGGATGAAAGACATGCAGGCAACAGGCGGTGGTCCCATGATGTTTGGAGATATGCCAATGACACTTTCTGTTTCAGTAAATGCCAATCATGCGATGACAAAGAAAATCCTAGAAGCTAAATCTGAGGAGGATAAAGCAAAGCTGGCAAAGCAAGCTTACGATTTGGCACTTCTGTCTCAAGGTATGCTCACAGGTAAGGATCTCACAGATTTTGTCAATAGGAGTGTGGAGTTGAGTTTAAATTAAGTTGCGAAGCGACATTGAACATAGATTGTAAAAACCCGCTCTTTTGAGTGGGTTTTTCTATTTTGGTAAATATGAAAATTTTCTTGTTTTTAATTGTCTTCATGGGAAGATGTTATATGATATACTCTCAAGAAGAAAAATGGGATTGGATTAATGGTGAAATATCTTTCAAAGATGGCAGAGTAGTTCAAAAAAAACTTCACTTGGATAATGAAAATTTAGAAGCACCTTTATTGACTCTTGAGGGAACTAAAGTTATTAGTCACTCAGCTTTTGAAGTCGATAAATTCATTTTAATTGACTCATTGATGTCAGACACGTTAATCTTCGAGTCTGTTCAAATTAGGTCATTTTATGGCGGTGGAAACAAAAGAATTTTTCTACAATGCTTGTTTAAAGGAGAAAAATATTCATTATACCGTAATATCAGATTTCCACAACATATGTCTTCACCAAATGCTGACTCTGTTAAAGTCGCTAGGCAAAAAAATGTGAGCTCATACGCTACAGACAACAGAGCGTTATTCTTTTTATCGAAGGATGATATAGCTTATATAATCTCGAGCCCTAAAGGAGATCCCGCAAAGAAAAAATACAAAGTAGAAAAATCGAGATTATTAGATATTTTGAGTGAGGACTATTCTGGGATAAAGCCATTTATAAAGGATCATAAGCTTAATTTTAAGATACTTAATGACATTATACTTTTAACAGATTATGCAGATTCGGTAAGTATTAGTAAATGACAAAACCTGTCTCTGCTAAGCAGAGACGGGTTTTTTTATTATATCTTCTCAAACCTTAAACCTTTCGCGTTTTCGGAGTTAATCGTGAAGCCTACCCCATTTTCATCAAATTTGATACTTCCGAAAAACCATCGGTCTGCTTCAAACACCCTTTCCATCGCTGGTTTCAAGAAAACCTTACCCACTCTCGGATGTGAGGCAACAAGCTGGCCGTTTTCCACATTGAGATAATAAACTATGTTGTGAAGTTTGTTGTAGTAACTACCTGTTAATGCTTCTAATTGGTCAGATGTGTAAGTAGCCTGATTGATTTGCTTGAAATTGGAAACCAACAATTTTGCTGATTCAATCTGCATATTCATTTTTTCATTAGCGCCTACAAATGTTATGAAAACATCCTCTCGCTCTTTCATGCGGAATTTATTATCCGAAACTGGAAGTAGAGCACTGGACCTCCCATTACCTCGGACATATCTCAGCGTGTCATTCCGAACTTCAATTTTTCTGGAAAGAAAGGATTTATCTTCCCAATAGAGGCCAGTAAATCTTGCCAACTTCTTGGCAGAAAGCTTTCCTACTTTGACATTAGCCACTTCCGGGTCAAGGTCATCTCCAATAAAATGTTCTGCCAGACCCATGCCCAAATATCCGCTGTATGGCATTCCAGACCCCAGTACTATTACTGTAAACTCCTGATCGGGAAACTTAAACATTGAACTGGTATGACCTCCTAAAACTCCCATCTGATAGATCTCATCAACCCCATGTCCCCAGTGATAAAACTGTTGCCCGTAAGTGAATCGGCCGAACCATGAGTCTATGTATTTGCCATTGTTCAGCTTAGCCGGAGTAAAAAGCCTATCAACCAGCGCCTTACTTCCTACTTTAGGATTCAGCAAATTAAGCTCCCACTTTGCCAGGTCATCCACTGTGGAATATAGATTGACAGGGCCATAAATACCGAAGTTGATCACACTCCTTCTGAAACCTGTATCGGTAGACATGTATGACTCAGCGACACCATTAATTAATTGATGATGAGTCAATTTAATTTCCGTATTCTTCATTCCGAGCGGTTCGAACAATCTTTCACTCATAAATTCCGCGAATGAATCGTCGCTTACTTTGGCAATTATCTCTGCTAGCAGCACTTGATCCGTATGACCGTATATGTAGCACTCCCCAGGCTTGAATACAGGCTTGAGCTTGCCAATCGTGTTCATCACCTGATCTTGTGTGAGTACATCCTCCTCATGTAATCCGATTAGATCGCTCATAGGCCAGAAATCCGATAGCCCACTTGTCATCGAAAGTAAATGATTAATGGTTATCGTATGCTCATATTCAGGAAGAGTTGGTAAGTATTTCCTAATGTCATCTTGAGATGAGAGTTTCCCTTCCTCCTCAAGCATTAAAATCGCAAAGGCTGTAAAATGTCTTGAAAGAGCAGCCAATTGAAATTTGGTATCCACGGTTGCTGGAGTCCGGTAATCCAGATTGGCACTTCCAAATGCTTTCTTATAGACCACCTTCCCCTTATGAATAGCTAGGGCGGTAACTGCCGGATGATCCTGACGATCTACTTCGGAAAAGATGGAATCCAACTCAGCATTCACCATAGCCAGTTTATCCTCTTCTTCGAAAGGTCTCCAGGAATAACTTTTGTGAACTATCTTCCAGTTTTTCTGATACTTAACAAGAAGAAAATAATCGGTGAAGACCCTCCACCCTGGAATTACAATTTCGACTTTGGCGGTAGCAGTAATGCCTTCATAATCCACATAAATGATTCTTCCGATTCGATTGGCCTTCTTCCCAGGTTGGATCCTTCTGATATAATCTTCTCCCTCCCAAATTCTCAATTCATCCTCTTCGGTAATTGAATATAAATTGAAATCCGGGTGAAAAGCTCGTCTAAGCCTCTCCGGTTCACCATTAGCGGTACCTTCAATATAATCCATCAGAACTTCGCGGATTAACACTTCCTCCTTGTCAGGATCAGCAGATGCAATGGTTTGAATGCCTGTAGATAGCAGTATACATACGATTAGTATTTTTCTCATAATTGAATGATTTAATAATTGATTAAATTTTCTCCTTCAGAGTTTGCACCACTGCTTTGGCTACCAAAGCAGAAGAGGTGGGATCTTGACCAGTGATCAGTCTTCCATCTATTTCCAGGTAGCCATCCCAGCCTTCTTCCGAATAATTGAAAACACCACCATTGGCTTTGACTTGCTCCTCAATAGAAAATGGAAATTGCTGGAAGTATTCAGCTTCTTTATTCTCAAAAAGATCTGGGAATCCGTTCACTCGCCTGCCACTGACAAGAAATGATCCATCATGCATTTTTAGATTGGCAATTCCTGCTGTGCCGTGGCAAACGGCAGATACAATACCTTCATGTTTCTCATAAATATTCATTGCCAGCTGTTGAATACTTGCATCAGAAGGCACTTCAAACATGGCAGCTCCTCCTCCTGCATAAAAGATGGCTTTATATTCTTCGGCAATGACTTGAGAAGGATTCAAGGTACGCTCCAGCTTATTCATGAAATCCTCATCGTATAGGTAGCCTATCAATAGCGTATCTGAATAGATATATCCTAGTGGAACTGCTCCGCCTTGGGGGCTTACAAAATCAACCTGATAACCTTCCTTTTCAAACACATCATAAGCAAAAACAATCTCCGCGAAGTGATTGGCGGTATTGATGTCCGATTCTCCATAATAATGCGCGTTGGAGACAACAAAGAGGATTTTCTCCTTTGGATATTCAATGGATTTGAGTGAACAAGCACTTACCCAAAGACCTAAAATAATTATTAGAACTTTGTTCATGACTTTTTTTACAAGTCTGTCTGGTTCTTACTTTAAGAAAGCACTTGCTTATAACTTAGGAATACGGATTTATAAATTGAGACATTAAGAGATCTCTGTCTCCTCCTTATACTGAGCTGGGGTCATCCCGGTGATTTTCTTGAAAGTGGCATAGAAGGTAGATTTAGAATTGAAGCCGCATTCGTAACCAATCGATTCCAACTTTAGGTGGGTATCAGTCACAATTGATTGCTTAGCATATTCTATGCGGTATTCATTTACAAATACTGTGAAATTCTTTCCAAGATTATCATTGATTAACTGGGATAATCTGTGTGGCAAAATGTTCAAATGAGTTGCCAGATCAGGTAACTTAAGATCTGCATTTTTATAAAGTCTATTCTGGGTCATTAATTGATCAAGCTGACTGCACAATGCTTTCGCTTCATCCTCATCGATTTTCTTATTCCCATACTTGACTTGTCGACTCATAAATCCAGGATCTTTTTTTTTGGTGAAAATGAGTAACAGTACTAGCAAGTAAAAAATAAAAGAAAATGAAAGAGCTCCAACTATATAAGAGGTGTAGCTGGTAGTATTATAAGCGATCCAGATCAGTAGATTTCCTAAAAAGACACTATTGACCCACACTTCCATATTGGAAAGTTTGTCTCTTTTAAAGATCTTAAAGATCGATTCTCTAATGATCCAGCCTGAAAGCATCAGATAAATCAGCCAGATTGCATAGATCGAATAAAACACGTAATACCAAAGTCCTCGATACTCATACCATGGGTACAAAAAATCAATGATAGAAATTACAACAAACAACGGAATGAAGTGATACTTCCAGTCAGATTGTGAATGGTCCGGTTTAGTTACCGCTCTTAAATAAAAATAAAGGGAAGGGCCAATAAATAGACAGGCAGATATCCCAAATTGAATAAATCCTCCAGCAAGATTTGGATTGAAAAAGAGAAAAACTGATTTTCCAATTCTAAGGCTAAGTGCCAAAAGTAACACTCCCAAAAAATAATTAGAAGTCGTCCTTGGTTTAGCGAAAAGTATAAAATACAATCCAATCACCAATCCATTGAAGGCTCCCAAAGCACTAAAAAAGAAAAGTAGCTCTCTGCTAAACTCCATCACTCTAATCTATGGAATTGATGTGAAAATAAAATATCCACTTTATCTAATAACATTCGCCCATTATCATTAAACTTCAAAACTCCTCACTAATTTGGCCTTCATGATCATCTGGTTACTGATTCTGCTTATACCTGTACAATCGCAAGACGCATTCGCTGAAGATATTATAAGAGGACATAACTGTACCTATGAATACTTTGAGGACAATAAAGAGGTGACCATCGAGCAAATTCGTAAAGGTGAGTTTGAAGAAAGCTTCCTTCCAATGGATTCCCTTAAAGGCACCAAAAAGTTCCAGCATTACTGGGTAAGGGTACATGTTCCTGAATTAGAAGATAGTATAGAGTACTACTTCAACTATTTTGTCCCATTTGACGAATTATCGATCCATTTTTCAGATGGGCCTCCTCTAACTAAGAATTGGTATCAGGTTTCTGATACATCCCGTTTCACCAGAGGCAGAACGTATGTTGTCTTTAAAAAAGAAGATCTAAAAGAAGGAAATTACATCTATCTGAGGGGATACATGTCTACCTACTGGATAGATAAATTCTATTTCCAAATACTCAATGCCAAGGCCGTTTACACTTTCATTCACAGAATGGACGCTGATGTTTTTATAGGATACGATATTTTCAATGTACTTTATCTGGGAGCTGTTTTGATCATATTTTTATATGTCCTGGCAACCTATTTCTATAATCGGGAAAGAGTATATCTCTACTATCTCCTCTACCTGTTTGCTGTCGGAACCTATCTTTTCTCCAGGTCGACAACAATTCATGACTACTTTTTCCCCTTGATCACACCAATAATCCCAACCATCACCTATCACATAGGATATACGGTTCAGTACATCATGCATCTATCCTATTTATTGTTTGCAATGGCTTTCCTTGATGCGAAAGTTCATTATCCTTTATTTCACAAGGCCGGAAAATACATGAGTTATTTTTTCATCTTATGTATTGGGATTACAATTATTTCGATCGAATTCTTTCCCAAAACAAAGGCCTGGATTTATCTGTATGACATTGAGCGTTACACCGCAATCATTCTCACTGTAGCCATTCAGATCTATGTCTTTATCACTAAAAAAGATCGTCTGGCCAATTTCATTATTGTAGGCTCTATATTCTTCATTGTGGGTGCCTTCATCTCAATCATCGCCTTTGAAGTTTTTTACTTCAGAGCAGGTGTCATTGTCGAGATCATTACCTTCTCCCTGGGATTAGCCTATCGGTTGAGGCAATCCGAAACCGAAAAAATCTCTTTGGAGAAAGAAGTAGAACGAGTGAAAATGATTGCATTGCGAACGCAAATGAAACCCCATTTTCTTTTCAACACGATCAATGCTATTCGAGCTCTGATTCTGAAAGGAGATAAGGAGGAAGCTTATGAACACCTTGCCGTTTTCTCTAAATTGATTCGCTACATGCTTGAAAGCAGTGAAAGTGACCTGGTTCCGTTGAAACAAGAGCTTGAGATGCTGGATATTTATGTGGAAATGGAAAAAAGAAGGTTATCTAAAGACTTTAGCTACCAATATCAAATCGCTCACTCTGTGGACGTGAATGCTACACTAGTACCCCCTTTGATTTTGCAGCCTTTCATTGAAAATGCGATCATCCATGGGTTAATCCCTAAAGAAGGGGAGAAAAAACTCAGCGTTCGATTAGAAACTGATGAACATGTTCTAAGATGTATAGTTTCTGATAATGGAGTAGGCCGAAGGAAAAAAGTTACCCCCTCTCCTGAAACCATCAAAAAGAAGTCTATGGCTATTGAACTTACTGAAAAAAGAATATCATTACTCATGCCAGATAATGATCAATCCTCGTTTGTCAACATTAATGACTTAGAAGAGCCCGACGGCACAGAAGTATGGGTAACATTACCTTTAATCTTACGGCATGAAACTTAGAACGCTCCTAATTGATGACGAGCAGCATTGTCTAGATACCCTTTCATACGATCTTAAAAAACATTGCTCAGAACAAATTGAAATTCTTGGTACGGCAAACAATGCTATTGAGGCTACCGGACAGATCAACAAAATCAAGCCAGATCTCATCTTTTTAGACATTGAACTTCCTGGTATGACAGGAATTGAGTTCCTTGAATCGATAGGGTCATTGGAAGCTAAACTTGTCTTTACCACCGCATACAGCTAGTATGCTGTAGAGGGCTATAAATTCAATGCTTCAGGCTACTTGCTAAAACCTATCGACAAAGATGACTTGATCGAAATTGTAAATAAACTATCTGAGCAAGCCGAAAAAGAGCGCTCCGTTTTCAAAGATCGACTTGCGGTCAAAGATGCTCAGGGCACAGAGTTCATTGAGTTTTCAGATATTCGTACGTGCGAGGCAAGTAACAACTATAGCATCATTCATCTATCAAATGGCGAGCAAAAAATCGTGAGCAAAACACTCAAAGCCATTCAAAGTGAACTGCCTTCAAATCAGTTTGTAAGAATTCACCAGTCTTATATCATCAATGTCTCTTACATCAAAAAGTACCTCAAATCAGACGGAGGTACAGTTGAATTAGACAATGGATTACAATATAGGATTAGTAAGGGATATCGAGATCAATTTCTTTCGATGATCCGGTGAGAAAAACAAATCCTCACTCACAGTCTTTGTCTGCTCAATTCTCAGGACGGTATACTCAAAGTCCGTTGTGACCTCAGGTTAGCTCCCATACTTTGGCGGTTTTAACCGTAATTGTAAACACACATGAATGAGCATGAGCAGCAAGCGTACCCCGTCGGAACGGCTTTTGCCGGACGTGCAACTAAGGATGAATCGCTCTGGCGAACCGGTTGTCAGCGAATTCCATGTGGCAAATAAAAAAAGACTATACACATGAAAACGAAAAACTTTCTACATGCCTTACTGATGATGGCTTTGCTATCATCGGTATCTTTTATTAGTAGCTGTGGTTCAGACGATGGAGATGAGATGGATCCAGATGGATCAGATGATGAGATCTCACTATCATTTACACTAGGTGGAACTTCTGAAGAAGCGATATTTAATTCAGGAAGCTCCTTTTTAGCAGTATCTGACGGTGAAGTGACTGTCTTGAGTACAAGTGGAGCATTGGAGTCTGGTCGGAACTATGCTATCGGAATCACCTTTACTTCCACCTCTACCGGAACGTTCACTTTGACTCAAGGAGCTGGTGAAAATGATGAATTTGTAGACGGGTTATCACTTGCCATTATTGATGGACAAAATTCTGTCACTTATAATGCACAAAGTGTAACGCTAACAGTCACCGGTTATACTGTGGTCTCATTGGCCGAAACAATTGTTACAGGAACATTTAGTGGGACTTTGGAGGACGAAGACACACAAGAAACAATATCCATTACCAATGGATCTTTTGTGACTGGCTTTAAAGATTAAGCGAAAGCGGTTAAAAAGCGGTTTCATTGAGCAATCAATGGAGCCGTTTTTTAATTCCCGAATAAATCACAAACGTAATCTCATCACCAATCAGGGCATCCATTGCTCCAAAATCCAGCCCTATTGATGTTCTATCAATAACAACGGGTTGAGATACCAGCTCATTTTCAACCATTTCCAGGGGAACACTAAATTCTAATGGGAGCCCCCGAACCTCTGCTTCAACGATCATTATTAACCCTTCTCCGGAAGTATCTAGTTTCGCAATAAATGGAATAGTTGGATACTTATCTGCATTCAGGTATTGATCAGTCAGCACCGTTTTATCTCTGGATGCATTTCCCGTGCTAATACTTTTAGCATCTATACTTCCTTCAATCATCCATATTCCACCCTCTTTTCTAAATTCTCCCTGTATTTGATTGAATTTCCCTTCTACCTTGAGCACCCCTAAATGTGAAATCTCAAAACTTATGTGAGCATGATCAAGATTAGGGACCTGTAGATAATAGGCCCCTATCAGAAGTGTATATAAAAGCCCCAAATTCACCTCACTCAACTACTCCACTATACCCAGCAGCACAAAATCAATTTGCACATCATTTGAAACAATGACCCTCCCGTTTGGCAGCTGCATCTGCTTTCCAACACCATATGCTGTTCGATCGATCGTCAGACTGCCTGTTATTCCAATCGATTGTTTTCTTGTAGGCAAGTCAATGGCAGGCCCGGTGATGGTCACAGGGACCTCTATTTCTTTTTTAGTTCCATGTAATTCAAGTGTCCCTTTTGCCAAATAGACCGCTCCTGTCTGCTCAAGTGATGTCAAGTCAAACTGGATTTCCGGGAAGCTTGAAGCATCTAGAAAAGCTGGACTCTTAATGGCTGTTTCCCCAGCTTCATTGTTGGCTGAATAGCTCGCCGTTTTTATTGTCAGTCCTGCCTTAGTATTCGTTATATTTCCTTCATCATACGAAATGATCCCTGAGACATCATTAAACCTCCCGACTACAGGAACAACACCAAAGCGAATGACTTTTGTCTGCACCGATGTATGACCCGGATCTATAATGTATTTCTGAGATTGTGCTTGAAAAAAAAGAAATGAAAAGGCCAAACAAGCTATCCATTTGATTCTAATTTGAGTTTTTGTATCCATAATCGTTTTTAGATCAAGAATACATGCTGTGTTTTGTCAATTCGACAAATCCGATGGGGATTGCCAAATTAGTTGAGATTTTTTAGATACTGCGACGGTGTTTTTCCTTCAAAACGTTTGAAGGCATTGACAAAAGAGGTCTTATTGTTGAATCCCGACTCATGTGCTATATGCAAAAGGGTAAACTGGTTTTCTTCCTTAATCTTTTGCTTCGCTTCTTGCACACGATAGCCATTGATTAAATCAAAAAAGGTCGTTTGCATATGCTGGTTAAGTACCTCAGAGAGTTGATGGGTCGAAATGCTTAAACGCTCGGATAGGTCCTTCAATTTCAGTCCATTTTTCAGATAAAGTTTTTCTTCCCGGATAACCTGATGAAGCCTTTCTTTGTACGCCAAAGCCTCAGCTGACTTTAATCCGCTCTTTTGATACTTTGATACTGATTCCGGTTTTTGTAACTCCTTTCCAAAAAGTTTGTAGGATACTGCATAAATCAATATAGAGGAAGGGATTACATATAAGTAATCCATATGTCTTCGATAGATTTCGGTGAAAAAGAGTAAAATCAGGAATAGTGTAGCAAACGTTAAAATGAGAACCATCCCGTACCAAAGTACGGTCAACCACCTAATGTTAGTGTATCCAATCTCTGCATAGGATAGCTTCAATCTCTCCTTATAATCTCGGATGACAGACCTGCTTTTCAGTAGGAAAAAAAACAGATAGATAAACTGCCCTGCAAAGACAAATGAATACAAGTATTGCCAAAAATTGATTGTATCCGGTCTTTTATCAAAAGGAGTCAGCATTCCATAGTGTACCTGTCGGAAGGTGAGGAAATCATTTAGAAAAAGTGGAAGTAGAAAGGTGAAGAGTACAAAAGGGACTAGCAACACATATTCTTTTTTGTGAATCGATTGTCCCGTTAGGGATTTAATGTAGAAATAGAAAATAGGGCCAATAAATAACCAAGACCCATGTCTGGATCCATAAAAAAGTGAAATTCCTACATCATACGGCCAACGGATCGAAAGAAACTCAAGTTGCAACCAAAAAAGCCCTAGCAGTAGAAATAATAGCCATTTACCTTCCTCTCGCTTATGCTCTTTTTTGATAAAAAGAAGATTGATCACAAAGAAACTGTGAGCCAAGCTCACAATGATGACGATGGTCCATATGTCAGTGGATGATGGCATATTGATCAAGTTAGAAAAAAATGGAAAATAGACAATAGTATTAAGGTAATGGAACCATCCATCAAACCATCCTTTTTTCTCCATGTTCATTTTCTTAGATTAGAAACCTAAATCAAAAAATATGAAGAAGCACCTCACCTTATTGTTGATCATCCTCTCATTCTGGACCTATGCACAAGTCGATATGACCTATTACTTACCAGATGGACTCTCATACAATCCGGATATCCCTACACCTAAAGAAGTATTAGGATATCATCCAGGAGAGTGGCACGTGAGTCACGATCAGCTATTGTATTACATGCGGGAAGTATCCGCTGCTTCAGATCGAATGACTATGGAGGAGATCGGACGTACCTACGAGGGCAGACCTTTGGTTCAACTTACGATATCCAATTCTTCCAATCTCGCTAACCTTGATCGGATCAAGAACGATCATAAGAAACTGACTGACCCATCTTCATCAGGTTCTTTAAATACAGAAGAAATGCCAATAATCATCTGGCTTGGCTATTCCGTACACGGAAATGAAGCCAGTGGATCAAATGCCTCGCTGTTGACAGCTTATTATCTAGCGGCAGCTATCGGACCCGAAATCGACAAGCTTCTTGAAAACGCTATTATCATCTTAGATCCATCATTTAATCCTGATGGTCTCCATCGCTTCTCTACCTGGGTGAATATGCATCGATCGCATGTGATTAATCCGGATCCCAATGACCGAGAGTATGGTGAAGTATGGCCTGGAGGGAGAACCAATCACTATTGGTTTGATTTAAACAGAGACTGGCTACCGCTACAACATCCAGAGTCGAGAGCCAGAATAGCTCGCTTCCATGAATGGAAACCAAATATTCTCACAGATCATCATGAGATGGGAACGAACTCAACTTTCTTTTTCCAGCCAGGAATTCCCTCCAGGAAATTTCCGTGGACACCTGAAAAGAATGTGGAACTGACGCATAAGATGGCAAAATTCCACGCCGAATACCTGGATGACATTGGTTCTCTTTATTATAGCGAGGAAAGCTTCGACGATTTCTACATTGGAAAAGGATCTACCTATCCGGATGTCAACGGAAGTGTTGGAATACTATTTGAACAGGCGAGTTCCAGAGGTCATGCGCAGGAAAATGATTACGGTATCCTCACATTTCCAATGGCGGTTAGAAATCATTTCACAGCATCACTTTCAACGTTAGCCTCAGGGATTGCTCATAGAAAAGAATTCTTAGACTATCAACGAGATTTCTATCAGGGAGCGGCTAATCTTGCTTCCAGAGATGCTGTGAAAGCGTATGTTTTTGGATCGGCTAAAGATCCCTATAGAAATTATGAGTTGGTGAAGATGCTGATCCAACATGAGATAAAAGTATATCCAATCAATCGTGACATTAATAAGAATGGGAAATCATTCAAAGCGGGTAAGGCATTCGCAGTACCAATGAACCAGGATCAGTACCGATTAGCAAAAGCCATTTTTGAAACACGGACATCATTCAATGATAGCTTGTTCTACGATGTATCCACCTGGACCATGCCCCTGGCATTCAATCTTCCCTACGCGGAACTAAGTAGCAAGGATCTTGGGGCTGTC
Organism: Ekhidna sp.; assembly: GCA_965267215.1. Taxonomy (GTDB): domain Bacteria; phylum Bacteroidota; class Bacteroidia; order Cytophagales; family Cyclobacteriaceae; genus Ekhidna. The sequence goes on along the minus strand of OZ253940.1, from coordinate 4,023,194 downwards.
AACATGGGAGATCCTGTTGATTACGTTGACATACCCAAAGGCGAATTTGTGGGCGAAAAAGGAGCATATGCTTATGCCATTGAGCCACATGGATATCTTTCATTTAAAGCCATCCACCGCTTATTGAGTAAGAAAGTTGTTGTTCAGATGCTTAACGAAGTTCACTTCGACGGTAAAAAAACTTATCCAAGAGGCACCATGATAGTTCCGGTTGGAGTCCAGGAGCATAAACGTGCCTTCATTGAGCAAACCATCGATATGATTATCAAAGAAGATGCTGTCCATGTGTACGCGCTGAATACCGGATTGGCGACTTCCGGGGTAGATCTAGGCAGCCGAAGTAACACCACCATGAAAGAACCTAAAATTGCTGTATTGGTGGAAGGTGGAGTGAGCAGTTACGAGGCAGGCGAAGTGTGGCATCTACTGGATCAACGATACAAAATGAAGGTGACACTACTACCAGTAGATCGACTAGGGAGAGACTTATCCAGATACAATCGCATCATTATTCCAAATATGTGGGGATCGTTAAGTGAGGGTCAAAAGAAAAATCTGAAGGAATGGATTTCTCAAGGTGGAGTAGTTATTGCATGGAAGAATGGAGGAAAATGGCTTTCCGATGCTGAGATTACAGGAATAAAATATGCTTCAGATAGTGATGATGAGGAGGACAAAGAAAACCAATTCAAAGCTTACGAAAATCTCAATGAGGAGCGAGGTGCGCAAGTTACCGGTGGATCCATATTTGAAGCTAAGGTCGATTTAACACACCCACTTGCATATGGTATGGAATCTGATCGGATGGCTTTATTCAGAAACCACAACCTGGTAATGGAAAAATCAAAGAATGCTTATGCTAACCCCTTCATGTATTCTGAAAATCCATTGCTGTCAGGTTATGTTTCCGAAGAGAACCTCGAGCGATTCAAAAACTCTCCAGCTGTTACTGTTTCTAATGTGGGTCGTGGAAAAGTGATTACTTTGGCAGATAATCCAAACTTCAGGGCATTCTGGTATGGGACCAATAAAATCTTTATGAATGCGTTGTTTTTTGGAGAAGCAATCAGCCGTGGAGCCGGCGAGTAAAAATGCAATCAATCTGAATGAGGATTCTGATCAAAAAGATATTAAGCTTAAGTCTCATTTTCATGGGTCTTACACTCTACTCCCAGGATGAGGAGTCATTGGAGGACCTCTTCAAGGTAGACTATGATACGCCGTTGACATTGGACCTGGAATCCGAAGAAGATCTCGATCAGGGTATAGACCCTGTGAAAGAAAAGAAGAAAAAGAAAAAACGTAATCTTTACTTCGGAATAAAAACAAGGAAAGCTTTTGCGAGAACAGTGCGAGGAAATGACATCATTATTGAAATTTTCAATGTCTTAAAAGAATATGAAGGTCCACCAGAATACGCATCTGATTTTTATTGGTTTGACTACAAAAAGAAGAAAATCATAAACTCCCTGCGAGTTGATAAGAAAAATGCCGGGGTGATGCACGGTCCTTATAAGAAGACCTTGGGTGATCAGGTCATTGAAGAGGGGTGGTACTACAAAGGGATGAAACACCGCAGATGGGTACGATTTAATAGACATGACATATTGCAGGATAAGTCTTATTGGTGGAAAGGATGGCCACAAGAGTCAAAGCTTGCATATTATGATTTTAAGAAAACGAAGTTGAAAGAGGTTATTCCAGTTCATTTTGGAGAACGTGATGGAGAATACTGGGCTTTCCATAAAGATGGTTCTGTGGCTGTAAGAGGAAACTACAAGTTTGGCTACAAGATAAAATTATGGCGCGAGTACTATGATGGAGGACGTGTAAAACGGGAGGTCGTTTACCCGGAAGATCCGTTTGATTTTAATTTTGATCCTTACATCGCTCGGGAGTGGGATGACCGGGGTACGCTTATTTACGATAGAAAAAAGTTTCTGAAAAGCAGAAACTAGAGTTCCAACTCCATCTGTACATTACATCTGGCATAGGGTGAATCATAGCCACACACTTCTTGAAATCCTAATTTTTTGTATAGGTTGATCGCAGGTGTCAAAATGCTGTTTGTCTCAAGGTACACCTTCCTGGCATCTAATTTTCTAGCCTCACCCAGGACGGCTTGTCCTATTTTCCATCCAATCTTTTGTCCTTGTGCCTCACTGGAAACAGCCATCTTTGCTAACTCATAAGTGCCCTCCTCTAGCTTGATCAGCGCACAGGTACCAACAGGTTTACCATTAAGTAATGCGATCACAATACACCCTCCCTTATCCAAAATGTATCCTTTTGGATCATCCAGCATTTTGCGGTCAGACTCCTCCATTTCAAAGAATTCATTGATCCAGGCCTCATTTAGCTCTTTAAAGGCATTGGCGTATTCAGGTTGGTAACTGATAATTTCAATCATGGCTGATAGCTATAGAAAAGTCCGAAGACCATTACTATAACAGCCAACAAGGCTATATTAATTCCAACTGTCAACGAAAGTGTAAGAAAAACAATCATCCACCACAAAGGAAAAATCACCAGACCGATAGCGAACTTGAGCGATGAATGAAACACCACATCGTCAATCTTAGCAATCACTTTATGCATGAGAATAAAGGGAAGTGGGTTCAGTAGTTTGGCTATTAAATGCGTTTTTCTACTCCTTTTCTCAACTTTAATATTGGAAATATCCAGGGATCTTAACTCTTCAAAAGACAACTCTTCATTTTTTTCCCAAAAAATCCGCTCCCTTCTTTGCTGGTAATCTTTGGTTTCATCTGAAATAATCAATGTTTCCTTCATGCCTTTGGATATCGCATCACGCATCTTGATCAAACCAGTTGCCTGATGTTTTTTGAACTCTTCAATATGGTTTTTTACTGGAATCGGTTCCCCAAATTGGATGATAACTGTAGACTTAGGAGATTGATGCTCAAAATAATTCAATCCAACTGGCTGAACCATTAATTCTTTTTCCATCCCCATCTGCGACTGAAGAGCAAGCCTTGCTGCTCCTTTTGTTAGTGGCCTTAAATAGTATTCTTTTCCATGATTTCCTTCTGCGAAAATCAGGATAGACTTATTCTGATTAAAGATTTGCCGACAGTTTTCGAACACCTCCTCATTTTGTGAAAGTTTGGAATACCCGTCTCTTATGCGGTAAATAGGCATCATATTGACCAGCTTCATGAGCGGAATACTCCATTTGGTAAACACGTCTGAACGTGTTAGGAAATGAAGCTCAACCGGAATAAACGCTCCAACAATTAATGCATCCAGAAAAGCATTCTGATGATTTGGAGTTATAAGTAAAGGCTTGTCAGAGGGGACTTGCTCTAGTCCCTCAATCCGGATCCTCTTGAAATAGAGCCTTAAGGAAACCCTTATGAAATATTTAAATGAAACATAGAAGGCTGTCATCTAAACCAGCTCTTCTGTTTTGATCAAGGTAAGCTTCACTTTGTCAATCCTGTTTTCTTCCATGGTAAATATAGTGATGACAAATGGAGGGATTTCGATTACTTCATTTACCTCAGGGATGTCTTCATGATATGCGAAAATCAGCCCCCCCAGGGTATCATATTCGCCTTCCGGAAGGTCCAATTCATACTTCTCATTGAGGTAGTCAATCTCATGTCGTGCACTAAAAATGAAGTTATACTCGTCTAGTTTTTGCTCCGTGAGGTATTCATCATCGTGTTCATCGCGTATCTCTCCAAATATTTCTTCAATCACATCCTCGATACTTACCAGACCAGAAGTTCCACCGTATTCATCCACCACCAACGCCAGACTCTTACGTTCGGTAATGAATTGTATTAAAAGTTCGTTGGCCAGCATCGTCTCAGGAACGATCGGGATCTCTGTTAAAATAGACTTGATATCTTCCGGCTTCTTAAAAAGTTCCAATGTATGGCAATACCCGATCACCTCGTCTATTGACTCCTTGTAAACAAGAATTTTTGAATGGCCACTTTGAACAAAATGCTCCGTTAGTTCCGGAATAGAATCATTGACATCTACTGCAACTATTTCAGTCCGTGGGATCATGCATTCCCTCACCTTTACTGTTTTGAATTCGATGGCATTGTTGAAAATTTTAGCATCTATTTCAGCCTCCTCCTCATCTTTGATGTTCAAAATGTTGTTCTTGATGTAATTATTGAGATCTGTGAGTCCAAAAACAGGTTTTTCATCGGAAAGCTTATATCCAAACATCCAGATGAATAAGGCAGACAGCTTTACCACCAAAAACACCACGGGGAACATCAGAATATAGATCGCACCCATAGGTATGGCAAACAATCGAAGTGAAAAATCCGGGTTGATCAAAAAGAGGCTTTTTGGAAGAAATTCTGCGGTCAATAAGACAAGAGCTGTGGAAATGATTGATTGGACGATTAGAACCACCACATCCGGTGTTATAGTGGATGGCAGCAATGAAATGATCATAGGCTCCAGGAGCCCAGCCATAAAAATGCCGTAAAGTACCAATGCGATATTGTTTCCAACCAACATGGTGGCCAAAAACTGTGATTGATTACCTGAAAAAACAGCTAATACTCTCCCGACGAAAGTTCCCTTTTTCTTTAAGACTTCAATGTGGAGTTTGTCCGCAGAGACAAATGCGATCTCCATTCCTGAGAAAAAGGCAGAAAACAACAAACAAAGTAGTATGATCAAATAGGGGAACGGATCATCCATTCTTACGCTTCTTTTTCTTTTGGTTTTTTGGAGAACGTTTCAAAGCTTCTTTCTCGCGAGCTTGCCGCTGACCTTTGCGATATCCATATAAAAATAACAGGGCCAAGCTAAACATAAAAATCCAATAGGATTCTGCCAGCCCAACCACAATGGCCTGATCAATACCTATAATGAAGGTGACGAATACCAAAACGAAGAGAATAATGTCAAATAGTTTCATGTGTATATCGTCATTTTCTTATAATGCGCCGGGTCCCAGAGTAGTGTTCATTGTGACTTATTCGTTATCAGCAGGCCTAAGCTCTACGTCTCTTTCTGCTGGTCTGGAAGGATCGTCTTCCAACGAAAATGTACCGTTCGGCTTTAAAATTCGATACTCAGTGAAATCCTGGTTGGACTCCATACCTTCTCCCGTATGTAATTCATCGTCGGAGTTAATAGTGACAAATTTATCTGTGTAGAATTTTTCTTCCGCCTGATCCCAGAAAAGTTCTTCTGTATTCAGCTCATCATCTTTTGTGTAACTCTTCACAACTACATTGCCTTGTGCTTTATACAGGTTATCTGCTTTTGTGAAAAAAACGTAATCTGCACTGAAATAGCTTGTTTTCTGCCCTCGAGAGTTGAACCACTGGATTTGGAAGCCTTCAGGCCACTCACGATCGCCGTTTTCAAAATTATCCTGCCGTGGGGCCTTCATCTCCATAACTACGATCCCTGAATCACTCAACAAAGTGAACGCGCTATCCATGGATGAAAGAGGTCCTTCATAGAGGGGAGCATCAATCAAATCCTTTCGTTGAGAGCAGGAAAGGAACAGGATGAGAAGGGTTAAAACCAAAAAGCGACCCGGAAATTCCTTCCGGGTCGCAATAATTTTATCCAGTAATGATGTATTAATTAGCTGGCCTTCTTTCAAGAGTCACTGTTGTGTTGATCCAACATCCAATCGTGATCGTTTGACCTTCTTCATAGTCGCTATTAAAGATATCAGTGATAGAAGGAAACTGTGCTTTTGCAGCACTCATCTTAGCAGTTGCTCCAGCTCTTCGATATTGATCGTAAGCGGCAATAAAAACGGCACGATCTTCTACCTGACTTTTCTCCTGATAGCAAGGGCCTTTTTTACCAAAGCTTCCAAAATATAAATCTCCAATCAGCTCATAGGCATCCGAATAACTCGGGTCAAACGAAAGCGCCCTTCTAGCCGTATTTCTAGCCGTAGAGGATTGACCTAGTCTCCTTTGTACATTAGCGATACTGACATACATTTCCGCTTTTTCTGAATTATCCTCTGTAAGGGTAGCTGCCTCATTGTAATACTTTACAGCTTCATCATAATTTTCTTCATTAGCGTACTTTGTGGCCAAAAATTTAGCTACTCCATACGTAGGCTGATCATTTTGAATTACTTCAGCCGCTTTAAGAGCAAGCGGACGGTCGATGCATTCTCCGTCGATCATTAGTTTAAAAATTTTCTTAGCTATTTTCACATCATTACCGGTATCTAGTTTAGGGCCTAGATTCTCTTCAACAAAATCACAGCTAATATCTACTTTCGTTGCAAGAAGTAGACGATCTACTGCATCCATGGATTTGTCCATTTTCTTCTTGTTATCATCTGATGCACCTTGTTTTTGAGCTTCTATTGCATCGGTAATATTGAAATAAATATCAATTACTTGATCATCACTTAACTCTCCTCCACCAAATCGATATTTATACACTGAGTTCATATACGCAACCAAATAGCCATGAGCCATTTTTTCACCTTCTAGCTCAAAAGCCTTAGTGAATAGCTCATAAAGAAGTTGATATTTTTCCTTGACTTTGTTGTAAAAAGAATATGCGAAATAAGCCTTTCGAACACTCACATCCCCCTCTTTGCCAAAATACTTAATCCTGAGATCATGGAGTTCTAAACCTCTTTGAATGTATGCTTCTTTCTTAGCTGCATCAGCTTCTTTTTTTGCCAGCTCCTGATAGATTTTTACTCCACGTTGATATATGGAAGGATTTAAATCTGGCGTATTTGTCAAAAGCCACTCCAATGGCTCCACAGCAGCTTTGTAATTTTTTGCTTTGTACGCATCAGAATACAATACATTTTTTTCTTTAGCTATATCCACCTGCTCTCCCCAGTTCCAACCGTTCTGAGCGTTTACACTCATGGTAAGTGATAGTAATACAACTGCTCCAAATATTTTCGTAATCGTCTTCATAACTTACTTTTTAGTTAGTCATACTTTCTTTTTATGAACCACCGATCATTGATGGTTGCTCCTATAACAATCTTATAATAAGTTTCCTTAATCAATCCGTTGGATGATTCTCCAAGTTGTCCCCATTTAAAGGCTAAGTCCAAACTTGAAAAACCACTCACTGGTAAAGAGGCCCCAAAATTAATACCAAAATCGGTAAGTGACTGGTTATTTACGATGTATGGAAGTCTTTGATAGTTAAACCCGGCAGAATACTTGATGCGTCTCCAGTAAGAATTCACATCATCAAACTCCGGAGTATACTCAGCTCCGACTGCAACTTTGAATGAATTATTATATTCCTCATTGGTCCCTCCTGCACTAGACCATCCCTGTGATTCGATATCAAACCCGATCTTATACATATTCAGCTTCTCATATGACATCCCAAATCCAAAAGTTGTTGGAAGTGAGAACTCAATATCCGAATTGCCCAGGGGAACGGTTTCCAATTCTCTTCCTGCGTTTGACAATCTGGTTAGTGAGAACTCTGAAGATCCATTTATTCCACTATTTGGCGAATAGATCGCGCCGAAGTTGAGAAATTTTTGCTCGCTGAGTTTTTGTCTGTAACCAAGTCCAAACAAGAAATTCAAATCAGAGTAAGACTCCAATACTTTGTAGTTGGCGTTGCTGACAGGAACATCGACACCTCCAATGGAAATAGTTGAGTTCTTATCAATAGATCCGAATGTGTAGGTCGTACGCACTCCCACATACAATTTCTTTTTAACGGTAAATCCATTGGCCCAAAAGAAATTGGTCAGACCTCCCTCGCCTCTGTTATCAGATATTTGCTCCACAGTACCTCCGGTACCTGACACGGTCCCTCGGGAGAAGGTATTATAACTGACAGAACTATAGGGTAAAATACCGAATGACGATGACCATTTCCCTGGTATAATAGGAAAGGCATACCCTAGAAATCTTAATCCACCGTCTGTATCTGATCCTGAAATTTCATCACCGGAAAAACTCCTTCGATCTACCTCCACGCCCAATTGAAAGGTGCTGAAATTATTGTAAACAAGGTTTGCAGGATTCTGTGTATTGATGTGCCAGATAGATGGTGTTCCTATACCTACCTCACCCATTGCAAAGTTATTCGGCATGCCCTGGTGGTTTAGGCTTCCTAACCCCTCGAAAGAATAGATTGATTGGGCATCAACCATAAGTCCAAAACAAACAAGACAGGCGAAACCTGCTAATATCCTTTTCATCTATATTTCGCGTTTTTCAACAGCTACATGGAATTATTGATGATGCTTCCATATTCTGTAAAGACCCTTCTGCACAATTTTTGAGCCTGCAAAGATGTGAGCTTTTAAATTGGATTCAAAGAAAACAGCATCACCTCCGGTAAGAATCATGTTAAGACTTGTGAAATTTTGCTCTAATGTCTTGGATACACCATTGATCTCATGAATAATCGAATGATAGGAGCCCTGCAAAAGGCATTCCTTCGTGGATTGTCCTAACAAACCCTTTTCGATGTTCTGCCACTCATCGGAGATATCAGGAAGCATATCTGTATAGTCCGCCATTGCTCTCATCCGCATTTTCAATCCCGGAGTTATGATTCCTCCGTGGAATACACCTTCGGCATCCACCATGTCAATGGTAATACATGTACCCATATCTATTACGAGATTGTTTTTCTGAGGAAAAAGATCATAGGCACCTACTGCCGCGGCTATTCTGTCTACCCCCAGCGTCTCAGGAGTTTTATAATTCAACTTGATGGGAAGGGGTGTTGAATGAGAAACAATAATGGTATTCCCTCTTTGTTTAAGTTCCTCAGGAATGGATCTGACTGATGAAACAACCATAGGAATGTCGACATAGTTTCTTTGAACTTCATCTATATCATTCCAGCTTCGAGCATTTTCCATTTGCTCACTGATCACTTCAGTCGTTTTTATCGAGCTATTGCCGATATCTACTAATATTACCTGTGGTTTTAGCAACATGATTTCGCAAAAGAAAGGAATCAAACAAAAACTCAACCAAATTTCTAACTTTCAATTCAGATTATGGAACATTCTTATTCAGTTATTGGAGCGATGGCTGGATCATCTATGGATGGCCTGGACATGGCTCATGTGGTATTCGAAAGAGATGCTTATCAGAATTGGATCCACCAACTTCATTCCTTTGATACCACACCTTATCCTGATGCAATACTCCATCAACTCAAGCAAGCACCCAATCAAAGAATAGAAATTAAAAGGGCATTAGATCACGAATTCGGTCAGTGGATTAGCCATAAAATCAATCACTTTAAGAAATCTGAAGATAAAATTGATTTACTGGGAATACATGGACATACGGTGGTTCATGATCCAAAAAATAGGGTAAGTTGGCAATTGGGTGATGGTGCCATTATTGCCAAACTCACCGGAATTCCCACTGTCACAGAATTCAGGTCATTGGATGTCGAGCTTGGAGGCCAGGGAGCTCCATTAGTTCCCTTAGGAGATTTCATGCTATTCAGGGAGTTCGACGGATGTCTGAATTTGGGAGGCATTGCTAATATTTCTGTGAAAGAAAATCAAACAGCCTGGGATATCTGTCCGTGCAATCAGGTTCTTAACTATTTCTCCGGTAAGCTTGGTAAATCGTATGATGATGGAGGAAGATTGGCACAAGAAGGTCAACTTGACAAAGACTTTTTAAATCACTTACACTCCATTGATTATTTTAATCACAACCCTCCAAAGTCACTTCCTAACGATTTCATACATCCAGAGATATTAGACCGAGCAAACCCAAAAGATGGTTTGCATACCTACATAGATTTTATGTCTGATCAAGTGGCAAGAAGTCTGGCTCAATCACCTATAAAAAAAATTCTTGTGACGGGTGGCGGTGCTTTTAATCAATTTCTTATCAGGACGTTAGAAAGTCGACTTCCAGGGATAGAGGTAGTTGTGCCATCCTCTGAAGTTATAAACTTTAAAGAGGCTGTTGTTTTTGCTTTCCTGGCATTGAAAAGAAGCCTAAATGAAATAAACGTGCTAGCCTCTGTCACTGGCGCCAGCAAAGACTCCTGCTCAGGTGTGATTCATCTCCCGAATGATTAGATTTGCGCCCTCAAGATTTGAATGCAGCAAACGATTGAGAATATAAACCGTAGTTAAAGCCCCTTTGGATAATAATCCAATCTCTCAAAACAGTAGAGCGCCGATATAAGACAACAAAACCTATGAAAGATCTCCTAAAAAAATTTGAAAATAAGCAACCAGAAATCGTTTTTGAATGGTCTGATCCTGAAACAGATGCAGAAGGCTGGGTAGTCATCAACTCGCTAAGAGGAGGTGCTGCTGGGGGCGGAACCAGAATGAGAAAAGGGCTGGATAAAAGGGAAGTAGAATCTTTAGCAAAAACCATGGAGATCAAATTCACTGTCTCTGGTCCTCAAATTGGTGGAGCCAAATCAGGAATCAATTTTGATCCTAATGATCCCAGAAAAGAAGGAGTTATGAAACGATGGTATCACGCCGTATATCCGCTTCTGAAAAATTACTATGGCACTGGCGGGGACTTGAACGTGGACGAGATCCATGAAGTGATCCCTATTACAGAAGACTTTGGACTCTGGCACCCTCAGGAAGGGATCGTAAACGGGCATTATAATCCACGAAAGCCCACTAAAATTCATATGCTCGGAAGGCTGAGGCAAGGTGTTTCCAAAGTGCTGGAAGATCAAGAGTATATCCCTGACTCTCCTAAAAAATACGTCGTAGCTGATATGATTACAGGCTATGGAGTAGCCGAAGCAGTACGTCATTACTACGAAATATGGGGAGGTGATATCAAGGAAAAAAGAGCAATTATCCAAGGTTGGGGTAATGTGGGATCCACTGCTGCTCTTTACCTGGCCAAATACGGGGTTAAAGTCGTTGGTATCATAGACCGTGTGGGAGGACTAATGAATCCGGATGGATTCACTTTGGATGAGATTAAAAAACTGTTTCATGATAAAGACGGCAATAAGCTAGTTGCTGATAACTTAGTGCCATTTGAAAAAGTGAACGAAGATATCTGGTCAATGGGAGCTGAAATCTTTATACCAGCTGCTGCCTCACGGCTTGTTTCTCTCGATCAGGCAGAGTCTATGATCGATCATTCATTGGAAGTGGTTTCATGTGGAGCAAATGTACCTTTCAACGACCCGGAAATCTTCTACGGCCCAATTGCAGAGTTTGTTGATAAAAAAGTATCCATATTGCCTGATTTCATAGCCAACTGCGGCATGGCCAGGACTTTTGCATTTTTAATGGATCCTGAAAAAAACGAAGTACTGACCGATGCTGATATTTTCAATGATTGTTCGAAAACGATCGAAAACGCGCTCAAAGAGGTAAATTCAATGAATAACACCCGAGTAAACCTGGCCGAAACCGCCTTTACTATTTCATTAAATAAGCTTGTTTGACAATTAATAGGTTTGTATTTGTCAACGCTAGTGATATCTTTAATACTTACTCTGTAACGCCTAAGCATGATCGAGAGAATTCTTGCGATTATATTACTTATGACTGTGTTTTTCACGGCAGAAGCCAGTGAAAGCACTATTCATCAGGGTACACAAGAAACTCATCAGACCTTGGATCATGATGTAGAAGGCGAAGATGGGCATCATTCCTTAAAACCAGCTTTTTGGACCGTTATACCTTTTGTACTACTTCTGGTCATGATTGCTACGGGCCCATTGTTCTATCCGCATTTCTGGCATAAAAGTTATCCGATTATTTCAATTGTACTGGCATTCCTGGTCTGTAGCTATTATATATTCTTTCTTCACAATACTCACAGCCCCGTTCACTCTACAGCGGAGTACATCCAATTCATTGCCTTATTAACAGGACTTTTTGTTGCGTCAGGTGGGATATTGATTATTGTAGATAAGGATGCAAAACCACTTACGAATGTTATTATTCTTGCTATCGGTGCAGTGATTGCCAATATAATTGGTACGACCGGAGCATCTATGTTGCTCATCAGACCGTTTATAAGGCTGAATAAGAATCGAATAAAGCCGTATCACATTGTATTCTTTATTTTCATTGTAAGTAATGTAGGAGGCTCTCTGACACCCATCGGTGACCCTCCACTTTTCCTGGGCTTCTTGAAGGGGATTCCTTTTGAATGGACAATTATTCACAACCTTGTCCCGTGGGCCATTGCTTGTATTATCTTATTGGTGTTTTTCTATTTATACGACATCCGGAATAAGACAAACTATGCTCTAATGCGCGGTGATGAAGAAGAGGAAGAACCAATTACCGGGAATATTAGTCTGAAAGGGAGGCGTAATTTCATTTGGTTGGCCATTGTTGTGGCGGCTGTTTTCCTAGATCCTAATGTATTTAGCTGGGTTCCCGGAATAGAGTATGAAGGACAAAAGTTCTCATACCTCCGTGAGATCATTATGCTCATGGCTGCTTTTGGCTCTTATCAGTTCTCAGACTTACAAGCAATGCAAGGCAATGAATTTAGCTTTGAACCGATTCGTGAAGTGGCCTTCCTTTTCATTGGTATTTTCTTCACCATGATGCCGGCGCTTGAGTTAGTAAGCGATTTTGCTCAATCTCCCGAAGGAGAAAAACTTATACGACCCAGCACGCTGTATTGGGGCACAGGTATACTTAGTGGCTTTCTGGATAATGCTCCTACCTATGTTAATTTCTTGACAGCTTCAATGGCGAGTGTAGGAGCAGATGTAAACAAAATGCAAGAAGTGATTGCATTCGCAAACAATGAGTACAAAGACTCAATGTTGGATTTGATGGCCATTTCACTTGGTGCAGTATTTTTCGGTGCTTTCACTTACATCGGAAATGGACCTAACTTCATGGTGAAATCCATAGCAGAGCAAGTGGGTATAAAAATGCCTTCTTTCTTCTCATATATCATCAAGTATTCCATACCAATTTTACTTCCCGTACTGATCATCATCTGGTTAATATTCTTCATGGGGCACTGATTTTCAGGGATTTGGATTGTTCCTCATCGGATAAATTTTTCTTTATTTGCGGTTAAATACTTAATTTGGAATACACCCATCAACCCATAATCGCCTAAAAAATGCTTCTCAGTTTATTTTCAGGACAAAATGAGGGATTACTCTTTGGAGTATTCGGAGTGGTTATTGTCTTGTTTCTGATCGTAGATCTGGGTGTTTTCCATAAGAAGCATCAAAAAGTTTCTCAAAAGGAAGCATTGCAACAATCGATTTTTTGGGTTTTGGTTTCAGTGGGATATGGCACATTGATCTATTTCTATGGGGAAGGATCAGCAGCCACCCTTGAATTCTTTTCTGCTTACGTTACCGAAAAGGCCTTATCCGTTGACAATATTTTCGTAATACTTCTCATCCTCAGATACTTTAATGTCAAAGAGGAGTATTATCACAATATCCTTTTCTGGGGCATCCTGGGGGCGATCGTTTTTAGAGCAATATTCATTTTTGTGGGTGCGCTTCTTATAGCAGAGTTTCACTGGATTTTGTATGTATTCGGAGTGTTTCTTGTCTACTCCGGGATCAAACTTTTTGGTGAAGATGATGACATGGAGCTTGAGCCTGAGAAAAATCCATTATTGAAAGCTGCAAAAAAAATCCTGCCTATGAGCACCAGCGATAAGGGAGGAAAGTTCTGGTTTAGGGAAAAAGGTAAGCTTTTATTTACTCCTCTTTTTCTTGTAATCATTCTGATCGAGTCTACAGATTTGATTTTTGCAGTTGACTCAATCCCAGCTGCTTTTGCAATTACTCAAAATGAATTTGTTATTTATACATCTAACATCTTTGCAGTCATGGGCCTCAGGGCCATGTTCTTCCTACTAGCCAATGTTTTGGACAAATTCTATTTACTGCAGAAGGGATTATCAGTAGTCCTCATTTTCATTGGTGCTAAAATGTTGGCCGAAATTGTAGACATTCATGTACCAATATATCTTTCTTTCAGCATCATTATTGGAGCGCTGGTACTAGCAATAGTACTCTCGCTCATCTTCCCAAAAGAAGACGAGCCTGAGGCTATTGAAGAAACTATACCATCAGAAGAATAGCCCTATTTCTCTAAACTTCTTACACTATCCATCACTTTGTCTCGCAGACTGTCTTTGTAGTTTTTAAGATTCTTAGCAATGGTGTCATCTGTAGCTCCTACAATCTCAGCAGCCAGAATACCAGCATTCTTTGCTCCATCTAATGCTACGGTCGCCACAGGAATCCCTCCTGGCATCTGAAGAATAGAAAGTATGGAATCCCAGCCGTCAATTGAATTGCTGGATTTTACCGGAACGCCGATGACCGGTAATGTCGTCAGTGAAGCCACCATCCCGGGCAGATGTGCGGCACCTCCTGCTCCTGCAATAATGGTTTGTAACCCTTTGCTTCTTGCAGACTCTGCATAATCTATCATACGATGAGGTGTGCGATGTGCTGATACGATGGTAAGCTCATACGAAACACCCAGCTCTTCCAGAATGTCTGCAGCCTGTTGCATGATAGGAAGATCTGATTTGCTACCCATTATGATTCCTACCTTTGGTGTGCTCATTGTCTTATGCTTTTACTTTAAGTGTTTCTTTTACCTTCCTTGCCTTTACTTTCAAATCATCAACATTTGAATCGGAAATAGTCACATGGCCCATTTTTCTGAAAGGCTTGGTCAATTTCTTGCCGTAAAGATGCACATAAACTCCTTTCATGGCCATGCATGCTTCCATCCCCTCATATTTGGCTTCTCCAGTGTATCCATCCTCTCCAAGAAGGTTTACCATGGCTGCCGGAGTTACTAGCTCGGTGGAACCTAGCGGCATATTCAAAATAGCCCGTAAATGTTGCTCAAACTGTGACGTTCTATTAGCCTCAATCGTATGATGCCCTGAATTATGTGTTCTTGGAGCAACCTCGTTCACCAGAATCTCTCCTTCTTTTGTCAGAAACATCTCTACTGCAAGAAGACCGACCATGTCCAGTTTTTCGATGACATCCTTTGCCAGGTTATAGGCTTTCTCTTCAGCATCTCGATTAATCTGTGCTGGAGCAAAAAGGAATTCCACCAGATTTTGTTCCGGATGATATGACAATTCGACCACAGGAAAACATGCCATCTCTCCTTTTTCATTTCTAGCTACAACTACACTCAGTTCTTTTTCAAAGTCTACCAAATCTTCTAATAATCCTGGCTTATCAAAGGCTTTGAATAAATCTTCCTCATGCCTTATAATCTGAACACCTTTTCCATCATAGCCCTCCGTCCCTAATTTATTGACCGCAGGAAGTTTGTCCTTGTGAGCAAAAACATCTTCAGCTCCTTCGGTTAACACAAAATCAGAAGTTGGAATCCGATTCGCTTTGTAAAACGTCTTTTGTTTCCTTTTATCCTGTATCAATTCTATAATCTCAGGCTGTGGGTATACTTTCACTCCTTCTTTCTGAAGTCGTTTTAATGCAGCTACACTTACGTTCTCTATTTCAATTGTGACCAAGTCAAACTGCTTTCCCCAATCATAAATCATTTCTTCGTCTGTAAGACTTCCAACCGAGAAATGCTCAACTAAATGTGAACAGGGGGCATTTTTATCGGGATCAATAATAGAAATATCCAGGTTATAATTGATGGCTGATTGGATCATCATCCGTCCAAGCTGACCACCACCAAGAACTCCTATCTTCAGGCTTGTAATATCTGTGTTAGGCATGAGGCAAAGATAACCTTAGCTGCGATGTATGAGTTAAATATTTGAAACCAGTATTATATAATTGATGGATAAAAAGCAGAAAAAGGTAACCCCAAAGGAAGAGGTTAAAAAAATGCATCAAGCTCAGGAAGAGCAAAAAGAAGAAACGGGATTTCCTGAAGACATTGACTTTAAGAGATTTCTAGGTTGTGGTGGGTAACTACTCAGATACAAAGACCCGCTTTACCCGATTGCTAACGTTTGTCAGTATTTCGTATGGAATAGTACCCGCCCATGCAGCGAGCTCTTTAATACTTGGCTCTTGACCAAATACAATTACTTCATCACCCTCTTTCACATCTGCATGCGATACATCTACCATCGTCATATCCATACAGATATTACCAATTGTGGGACACAAGGTGCCATTTATATTCACATGAGCATTTCCATCACCAAAAACTCTTGAATAGCCATCCTCATAACCGATCGGTAGAATAGCAATTCTGCTGTCCTTTTCTATTTTTCCTTTTCTGGCGTATCCTACGGAATCTCCGGCTTTTAGCTTTTGAACCTGGGATACTACTGTTTTTAAGATGCTTGCATTTCTTAAATTCAATTTGCTTGTCGGATCAAATCCATGAAGACCGATCCCTAATCGAACCATATCAAAATGATATTCAGGCCAACGCACCATGGCTGGCGAATTACACGCATGTTTTATAGGTTGATACGATAGACTATTACCCAACTCCTCATAAACCAAATCAAATAATTCTGCCTGATTCCGTGTGAACTCGTCTTCAGCTTCAATGTCAGAACTTGAAAAATGAGTGAAAATACCTTCCACTTTAATCCTCTGATTTGCTTTCAAAAGGTCTATGACAGCAGGTATTTGATCCCTTGAAAACCCTAAGCGATGCATCCCTGTATCTATCTTCAAGTGAATTCTCAGTTGATTCTTTGTATCAGAAAGCAAACGATCTAAATGCGAAAGACTAAAAATTTCAGCTTGTAAATCGTACCTCTCAAATTCTTCAAAGCTTTCGATATACGGATTCATAATCATGATGGGTATTTTAATCCCATTTTTTCTTAATTGAATGGCTTCATCCACGTAAGCCACCCCTAGCACATCGACCCTTTGGTGTTGTAAGAAGTTTGCTACCTCCAACAGTCCGCTACCATAAGCATTGGCTTTGACCATCACCATTAGCTTAGTAGTTGGCTTTAACAGCGATCGATACTGATTCAGGTTGTGCTGAAGTGCTTCAAAATTGACCTCTAGTACCGTTCCATGATTTTTTTCTTGTAATCTGTGCACTACACGCTCTAGAGCGAAATCCCTGGCCCCTTTAATCAAAATCATTTCGTCTCTGAAATCGGGTAACTTTGAAAGCAGATCTTCGGTGCTATTGAAAAATTGACTGTCAGCGGGAAAGAATTTTTTAGCTGTAACAATCTGTGGACCTACACCAATTAACTGCACTCCTTTCGATTTAAGCAATGAAGCTATTTGCTGATAAAGCTCCTCATTTGGTTTCCCAGAATGGAGTATATCTGAAAGAATGAGTGTTCGCTTTTCGTGTTGTTTTTGAGTTTCAAAATAATCCAAAGCAACTCTTAGTCCAACCTCGTCATTGTTGTAAGAATCATCCAGGATGTAGCATCCATTGATACCTTTTTTAAGTTCCAACCGCATTGGCACACCTTCAATCAAGTCAACTCCACGTTGGATTTCTTCCTTACTTAGCCCAATTTCCAATGAAGCTACAATGGCATGTGTTACATTCTCAAGTTGAGTTGGACTTTTGAAGTCCGTCTGAAATTTCATGCTATTAATATCGATATCCCCTCTTTCCCAGTGAACTTCATAAGCGACTTTTCCCGAACTCCATGCGATGACTTTATCTTTCAAAACCTTCTTTATTCTCTCAAAGTAAGGGGTATCGGATCTAACTACAACTTGATCACAATTGTCAAACAGCTTTAGTTTCTCTTCCAGCTTTTGTGTTGCAGAAGAAAAGCCATCAGCGTGTGCCTCTCCAAGGTTTGTAAAGATTCCTAAGGATGGTTGGATCATTTGTTGAAGCTTTTCCATTTCTCCAACCTTTGAAATTCCAGCTTCAAAAACACCTATGTCGTGATTTTCTCTTAGCTCCATCAAGGAGAGTGGTACCCCAATCTGAGAGTTGTAGCTTTTTGGGCTCTTGACAACAAAAAACTTCTCTGACAAAATCGTGGAGAGCCATTCTTTGACGGTGGTCTTCCCATTACTCCCAGTTATTCCAATCACTGGCTTTGTAAATTCTTCCCTATGAATCTTCGCAATTTGATGTAACGCTTCCAAACAGCTCTCCACAATCAAGACGTTTGAATCAGGCAAAGCCAAATCCTTTTCCAAAATGAAGTTTCTGAGGCCTTTTTCCCATGCACTTCTCGCATAATTGTGTCCGTCTCTCTTACCTGTGATCGCTATAAACACCTCTTCAGGATGGCCTGAGAGTACCCTGGAATCAGTGGAGAGTCGATGGATAGTATTATCACTACTAAGTATGAGCTTGCCGTTAGTTTGTGTGGCTAAATGAGAAAAAAGCATCGTTCTAAATTATCAATTCCATTTCATATTGATTCACTTGATTCTCAAAACCACAAGTCTTCAGAAAGGCATCAAAACCAAACTGGTCTTCTGGGATGTTCATAATGAACAGTGACCTGGTAGTGTACTTCTGAGCCGACCTAATCAAAGCTTCGCCAATTTTTTGATGTCTGTGAATTCTATTCACTGCTAACTGGGAGATCCGACCTAAATGCGGCTGCATAACAAGATATCCGTGAACTTCATCCTCCTCGCCTTTTGCCAATAAAACCGTTTCATAACCTCGCTTCAAATGCTCTTCACTATCTACAAAAGAAGGATGAAAGTCGGCGTAAGAAAAATCGACATCTTGTATCTTTCCCTCTATTACTTCGATATCCGCCCTTTGATCTAGCGATTTTTCCTGCTTATAGCATCTGAATTTCCTTCTAAACGCAAAGCCGAGTTTTTCATATAGCGCAATGGCCCGGTCATTGTTTTCCACAACTTCAAGAATAATTCTCGCCAAAAACATAGATTGAATTTTCGGGATCAAATAACCATAAATGCTTTCCGCCGTACTCTGATTTCTGAACCCCGGTAGCACACCTGTTCCTCCGTTATAAGCTGTAGGAATACCTTCGTAGAGATTTGAGCTATGCAAAATGAAGCCTAGCATCCCTTCCCCGTCAAATGAAGCGGCTGATATTTCTCTGTTAATTAGAAGTTTCTTATGGACGCGGTAATTGAAATCCTCCTTTGATAGCTCCAGCCGCACTGCATTGTTAGCAAATGCTGATGTAAACGTCTCATAGAGATCTTCAAAATCCTCTTCTTTTAACAATCGTATAGTCATATATTAATTAAAAAATTGGGAACTTACATTCACGATCTTCTCTTATTTATTCGGCGTTATTAAAATTACGCTTATCATTTGAAAAGGAAAACCTCTCATGCAACTCGAAGAGCTGGAAAAGTGTATAGATCTTGAAATTGTCAAAACAGAAAAACGAAGGCTCGAGATATTTCTAGGCATCCTCGTCATCGCCTTAATCTTACTTTTGGTCAATGTCCTCTTCTTCCCTTCTGCAATTTCTGAGACTTTCCTTGATGAAAGGAGCATCATGCTGGGCATTTACACTGCCGCCGGGTTCATCATAATTCTATTGATTTCGAGGTGGATGGTTGGAAAAATTGCACATTGTGAAAAGCCTCTCCCAGTGTGGTACAAATACTATTCTGTTATTTCAGATTCAGCTGTCCCGTTTGTTTGGCTCTATTATATAATCAGGTGGGAAGGTAGTGGTATTTTTCTCGACTCACCTTTGATATTCATTTTTGTACCTATCATCATCGTATCTGCACTCTATCTGAATTTTTGGATAAGCTTTCTAAATGGTGTGATGATCTCTGTTCTTTATGCAATCATCATCTCATGGACATTTGATAATTATGATACCTCTTCGATGCTTCCTTCTCTTGTTTACTATACAAAAGCAATCATGTTCTTGCTTGCAGGAACATGTGCCGGATTAGTTGCGAGCGAGCTTAATAAAAGGCTGACTGTTTCCATTAAAACACAAGAAGAAAGAGATGAAATAGAATCATTGTTCAATAAGCAGGTTTCAAAAGAAGTAGTGCAAGCCCTCACTCAATCTGGAGGAGCTAGCTTCAAAATCAAAGCATCTGTATTGTTCCTGGATATCAGAGACTTCACTCACCGAGTTCAGTTTCTCTCGCCCGAAGAGGTAAATAAATTTCAGAATCGCTTTTTTGGACCTATCATGGATTGTATACATGATAATAACGGACTCATCAATCAAATAATGGGAGATGGATTAATGGCATCCTTTGCATCGGAAGATGGCGATGCTCCGGAAAGTGCCTTTAAGGCTGCAAGGGATATTTTATCTAAGGTGAGTCAAATGAATAAATCCGAATGGAATGATGAAATTAAGGTAGGCATTGGAATACATAACGGTGAAATCATCGCAGGTAACATCGGAAACAACACCAGGCAACAGTTTTCTATTTCAGGCATTCCGGTAATCACAGCTGCTCGCTTGGAACAAATGACAAAAGATTACAACTGCTCGCTACTTGTATCCTCAGGTTTCTATAGCGATATCCGGCATCTTTCAAAAAATGGCACTTCCCTTGGTGAGGTCAAACTAAAGGGGATTGATCAGGAAATGGAAATCATCAAACTTGCCTAATCTTGAAATGAGTGTGAAAATCCAGTCCTGTATCTACCAATATAAATGGGTCTTGTTGCGAATTCCTCAGTCGAGTTCCTACTTCGGCAGATTAATCACTGCGGTGAATCGGAGCACCGTTAGAAATAAAACATACAATGAAATTATTTGATCGAGACTTAAGCTGGCTCTCTTTTAACTATCGGGTTTTGATGGAAGCGATGGACAGCTCGGTTCCTCTTCTTGAGCGTCTTCGATTCATTGCCATCTACTCTTCCAATTTGGATGAGTTTTTTAGGGTTCGGGTTGCCAGCATTCGTCACATTGAGCAGATCGACAAGAAGAAAATCAATAAACATATGGATTTTGATGCTAAGCTGTTACTCGAGGAAATTCATAGTATTGTAAGTCACCAGTTAAAGGAATACGGAGAAACTTTAGGAAAAATTATAGAAGAACTAAAAATCAAAAATCATTATATCTGTACTCAGATAGATGAAATACCGAAAGAGTTAGAAAAAGAATTGCTTTATTACTATAAAACAAAGGTCTCCACATTCTTACGCCCCATAGATTTTCAGAAAGAGGAGCTCTTTCTCGATAATCAGGCAATCTATCTTGCCACAAGGCTTAAGTCAGGAAAAATTTGGGTGGTTAATATACCCTCCGAACCGCTAGGCAGATTTAAACCTTATCAGCTAAATGGAAAGGTCTATCACATTTTTCTTGACGATATCGTAAGAATTCATTTAAATCTGTTATTTCCAAATGAAGAAGTCACAGAAGCGTACTCCATAAAACTCAATAAAGACGCTGATTTGCAAATTGATGATGAGTATGAAGGAAACCTTGTAAAGAAAATCGAGAAACAAATTCAGAAACGAAACTTAGGCATTCCATCACGTTTTCTTTTCGATTCAGAAATGAGCGATGAGCTATTAGCTCAGTTATCAAAGAAATTGAACCTCTCTGCTGAAGATATGATAACTGGAGGAAGGTATCACAACTTGAATGACTTCTTTCAAATAAACGTGGATGACCTGTCACTCTCTTTTACAAAACAGAATACGATTCCTGTCCCATCACTAGATCAAAAGCAATCAATTTTTCAATGTATTGAGGAGAGGGATCATCTTATTCATTTCCCTTATCAATCATACGATTACATTTTGCAGTTTTTCAATGAAGCTGCAATAGATCCTGAAGTAAGAGAAATAAATGTCACATTTTATCGAATGGCGAAGAATTCCTTCATTGCCGAGGCACTCATCAGCGCATCATTGAATGGTAAAAAAGTGTCCGTTTTCATGGAGGTTAAAGCCAGATTTGATGAAAAGAACAACTTGGAATGGGCAGAGCGAATGAAGGCTGCCGGCATCAAGATAATTTACAGTTTACCCGGATTAAAAGTACATGCAAAAGTGGCTTTGGTTAAAAAGAAAGACAGAATGTATGGCTTTTTTGGGACTGGAAACCTAAATGAAAAAACATCCGAGATTTACTGCGACCATGGACTTCTCACCAGCCATGAACAAATGACGCAGGAGCTTTCGATGGTCTTCGAACACCTCCTTACAAAATATACACCACCTCCCTTTCAACATCTTTTGGTTTCTCAGTTTGGTGCCTATGAGTCATTTATCGAAAAAATTGATCGTGAAATCAAGTATGCTGAAGCAGGTAAGGAAGCTCGGGTCATTGTAAAAGTGAATAATCTTCAGGAATCGAATTTGATTCGCAAGCTATACGAAGCAAACAAAAAGGGAGTCGATATTAAACTAATCGTAAGGAGTATTTGCTGCCTAGTCCCTACAAAAACTCTTCCGGTTAAACGCATCGTAGATAGGTATCTCGAACACGGCAGGGTTTTTTATTTTCATAATGATAGTAAACAGGAAATTTACCTGGGCTCGGCAGACTGGATGAACAGAAATATGCATCGTCGTATAGAAGTCTGCTTCCCCATCTATGACGAAGTGATGAAACAAGAGCTTTTGACGATACTAAAATTCCAATGGAAAGACGATTTGAAAGGAGTCTGGCTAAGTAGGAAAATGGGGAATAAAAGACCTAAAATTGAAAATAAAATTCAGGCGCAGGCCAATACTTATCAATATTTAAAAACTCAGTATGGATAAGGTGACTTGAAGAAGAGCTCAGCAATTATGAATCCAAGAATTGACAAGACAAAACCAAACATAAAAATGGTGTAGCTCATTCTCAACAGCCTGTATTTTTTACCTAACACTGCGCCCAGGAAATAAATGTCTTTTATCATACTTCCGTAGAGGTAATCAGCATCTCTCAACATTTCTGTCATACCCCATTTATAATCGTCCAGCTTCATTCGATGGAAATTTCCAAAGAACAAGAGGTTGGCCTTTTTGTTTATTATATCCTCATGCTTAAATCTACCTGTAGTCACATTGGGACGAGTAGCTAAAACCGCAAATACAATAGTTGTCAGGCAAACCAACGTTAACAAAATTGCAGGAATCGTCATGTGTGGGTATTCTTCCAGCTTCCTTATCAAAACAGAGACCAAGACCGAAAGAATAATTGAGTTGATAGAGATCATGATATTTGCCTTGTTATCAGCAATAGCACTTAACTCCATGTGGTTTTTTGAGGTGGTTCGAAACATAGTCTCAATGCCACGAGTGGGGGTAAGCTCCTTTGTTTTCTTGACTTTCTTTTTGAGCTTGGTAATTTTTTCTTCTAATTGTTCTACTTTTTGGCTTTCTTCCATGAGCTGAGGCGTTCGCGCACCTTCTTAAGGTTTTCTTTTACTGCAGATTCATAGTTCTTTTTGGCGTATTCCGTAAAAAAGCAGTGTTGATCCAAAAATTCCTGGTTCATCTCCAGCCATTCGTTTTCAGAAATTTTACAGAGCCTGGTGTTTTCTATTTCCTTATGGAGAAGATCCGCTTTCTCAAAATAGTTTCCATCAGCAAGATGCATCAGGTCCGCATCACAAAGAATTTGTTCCAATGCATTCCGAGGATCTTGAGGCATTTTAGTAGCCATAATACATCCTTCCACTTTTTGGATTTTTTCTTCAGGATAGTCTTTTTCTTCCAAGAAACTTCGGGCCATAAGTGAGCCGCTCTCCTCGTGCCTTTCACATCCTTTCACATATCCTAAATCATGGAACCAAGCTGCTATTGTGAGAATTTCATAATCTTCTTCCGAAATAGCATTTTTCTCCGCAATTTCCTGAGCCGATCGTACCACATCTTTTGTATGATTGATAGAATGATATGTCATATCCTCTGGTAAAAGTTTGGTTAAAACAATTACCGCATATTCTCTCGCTTCCTTTATAATTTTAGCCTCAGCTATCATTCCTTGCAAATCCTACACAAATTAGAACAAAAATTGAGCATTTTAGTGTTGTAAGCTTGATATTTTAGACCAACCCTATGTTTTTACTAAAGAACATATCTATCGTTTTATTGTTCCTTTTGATGATCTCTTTCAATCAAAGTTGTACCACAACTGGTTTTGGTCAGCGTGCTGACAGCCTTTTTTTAGTTACCAACAATGTTGAATTTGTTTATAACTTAAAAAAACCAGACCAAAAATATTATCTACCCTATGTTTTGGAAGAAATTTCTGGTCTAACATTCAAATCGCCCGGTTCCATAATCGCAGTAGATGATGAGTCCGGAAGGGTTTTCGAGTTCGATCTCAACAAAAAAGAAATCGTCCATTCCATCGGATTTTTTAAGTCAGACGATTACGAAGGAGTTGAACTGGTCAATGGTTTTTTATATGTCTTGAAGAACGATGGAGACTTATTTCGCTTTTCATATACAGAAAATAAAAAAACTAAAGCTAAGAAAGTAGAAAATAAATTAAGCAGTAAAAATGACACTGAAGGTTTGGGGTTCGATTCAAGCAGCGAAATCCTTATAATTGCTTGTAAAGAGGATCCTGAAATAGGCAATGAAAAGCTTGAAGGAAGGGCCTTTTATGCGGTAGAAATAAACACATTGGAATTAAATGAAAATCCGCTATTCACAATTAGTCCAACGAAGCTTAAGCGATTCTGGGAAAGTCAGAAAAAAAATAATTACGATGAAGACAGAATAAAATTCAAGCCTTCGGCCATTGCCACTCATCCCATATCCGGCAACTATTATATTCTTTCTTCAGCTGGAAAAATACTTGTCATCACTAATAAAAAGGGAAAAATTCAAGCTACTTATCCCATCGCTCCCAGGGTGTTGGGTCAGCCCGAGGGGATATGCTTTGATGAGATCGGCAATATGTATATCAGCAGTGAGGGCGAAGGTGATCGAGGTTATATTTTAAAATTTAACTTGCAGAAGAAAACAAATTGATGAGATTTATTTGGTTTATATGGATACTTCTACCTTTTTTAGGCTACAGTCAGAAAGTCTTCTTGATTGGTGATGCAGGTGAACCAAAGAACCCTGATCAAAACCTAAATCTTCTGAAAGAGCAGATAGCAGACGCCTCTAACTCTGATTTCCTCATATTTCTAGGTGACAACCTTTATCCAAAAGGACTACCAGACAAAGAACATCCAAAATTTGAGGAGATGGCCAATAAGTTAGTCCCTCAACTTGAAATTATGAAAGATTTTCCAGGCATGGCATATATCATACCAGGAAATCACGACTGGGCGCAAGGAAGAAACTACGGGTGGGAAAGAGCACTCAATATGGAACGCTTTATCAGAAATTATTTTGAAGGCAAAAACGTGTTCTTACCCACCGGAGGATGCCCAGGACCCATTGAAATCTCAATGGGAGAGAAGTCCATGCTTATCATACTAAACACCCAGTACTTTCTACATGGCTGGGATAAGCCAGATGAGGATGATGATTGTGGAAACAAATCTACTATTGAAGCCCTAGAAGACTTAAAGGCCATCATTAAGAGAAATGCCGGCAAACACATTCTCATCGCGGCGCACCATCCGGTTTATACCTATGGCGAACACAACGGCAACTTTAGCTTCAAAGATCAAATGAAGCCACTACCCATACTTGGCAGTATCCAACCTCTCTTCAGGAAGCTAATTGGAAACATCCAGGACAATACCCACCCAAAATACCGTGCGATCATGAAGCAAATCATCAGTGCTATGAACGAAGCAGAAGATGTCGTATTTGCCAGTGGTCATGAGCACTCGCTCCAATTAATCCAAAAGGACGGACACCATTTTATCGTGAGTGGATCAGGTTCTAAGACTTCTCACGTGAAAAAGGGAGATGGCAGCCTATTTGCCAGAGAAGAGCAAGGCTTTGCAATCCTCAATATGGATTTAGAAGGAGGAGCCTCTGTGGAATTCTGGGGTATAGAAGGTGCAAAGTTGTACGAAACAACGCTTTACAAAAAAGATCTAAAAGAAACCATAAAAGAGTTACCAACGCTAGACTACTCCGATAGCACGGTCACCGTTGTGGCAAGCAGGAAATATGAAGGAGACAAGGGCAAAAATCGATGGTTGGGTAAAAACTACCGGGATGTATGGAATACCCCAGTCGAGGTAGATGTATTTGATATTGGTAAGGAAAAGGGAGGTCTCGAGGTAGTGAAAAAAGGAGGTGGTATGCAGACAAAGTCATTACGTTTAAAGGCAGCAGATGAAAGAGAGTATGTACTTAGGTCCGTAGAAAAATACCCGGAGAATGCGATACCAACTGCCCTTCAAAAGACCTTTGCTCAAGACATTGTGGAAGATCAAATTTCCGCTTCACACCCTTACGGTGCGTTTATAATCCCTCCTTTAGCAGAAGCTGCGCAAATCTATCATACGAATCCAAAGCCAGTATATATCCCAGACGATCCGAGACTGGGTCAATTTCAAAACATGTTTGCCGGAACCTTGTCGCTATATGAAGAGCGTGCAAATGAAGCTGCCTCAAGAGACGATCATTTTGGTGGTGGCGAGGATATAGATGGTACCGATACGGTTATTGAAAACTTAAAGGAGGATAATGATAATACTGTTGATCAAAATTTTGTCGTTCGAAATCGTCTGTTCGATATGTGGATTGGTGATTGGGATCGACACGATGATCAATGGCGTTGGGCTCAGATAGATCAGGACAATGGAAATTTATATCGTCCTATTCCAAGAGACAGAGACCAGGCTTTTTTTGTAAACGAAGGAGTTATTCCAACAATAGCAGCACGGAAGTGGGCATTGCCAAAAATTGAAGGCTTTGATGAAGAGGTAGATTGGGCACCAGGAATTAGCCAGAATGCACGATTTTTTGATCGTACATTTATGAATGAGCCTGACTGGAGTGAGTGGCAAGATCAGATTAAGTTCCTCCAGAAAAATTTGACCGATCAGGTAATTGAGAAAGCCATTTCATTGTGGCCGGATCAAATTGAAGAACTGACAGGCAACAGAATTCGAACAGGATTGAAGGCTCGTCGCGAAAATATGGAATCCTACGCTAAAGAGCTTTACCTTTTTCTTTCCAAAGAAGTAGAAATTACAGGATCTGATAAACACGAATATTTTCTCATAGATCATATTTCTCCCATTGAAACGAAGGTTACAGTAAGAAAACGCAAAAAAGATGGTGAACTAGAGCATGTCATGTACGAGCGTTTATTCAAAGCTGAAGAGACCAGAGAAATCAGATTATATGGCTTTGATGGCGAGGACGTATTTGAAGTAAAGGGTGCTAATTCAAAGATTAAGGTGCGAATCATTGGTGGGACAGACAAGGATTTGATCATCAATGGAAATGATGAAAACCGACTCAAAAATCTGAAAGTTTATGACCGCTATAAAAGCACCCAAGTTCAGGGAAATTCGAAAGGCATTTTAAAATTAAGTACTAAGCCTGAAATAAACAGATACAATCGCAAAGCCTTCAAGTATGACATTTTAATGCCACTTGTGACGGGAGCATTGAATCCTGATGATGGCTTATTTCTAGGTGGTGGGTTTGTATATACCAAACACGGATGGAGGAAAGAGCCCTTTGCAGCAAAGCATACCTTTACCGCAATAGGAGCATTTGCCACCGGTTCCTATCAATTCAATTACAGCGGGGAATTCACAGATGTTCTAGCAAAGTGGGATCTAAATACATCTATACTTTGGCAAGAACCTTTCTTTGTTAATAACTTTTTTGGGATAGGTAATGAAACAGAATTCCTGATGGATCAGTTTGTTGCTCCAGATGATGATCCGATTGACTATTACAGAGTACGGATGGATCGTTTTGAAGCAAATATTGGTCTTTCAAAAAATGTTGGTGCTAAGGCAAAGTTTTATGTCAGTTCAGGCTATAAGTCTGTGGAAGTGGAAGAAACAGCAAATAGATTCATAACGGATCAACCTTCGGATACCGAGGATTTTGATAGTAACCAGTATGCAAGATTTGTAACGGGCATATCAATGGATTCAAGAGATCACAAGATCCTACCAAAAGCTGGCATGACCGCCAAAGCTGAGATCGAGCATCTGGAAGCGATTACAGATTTTTCTGAGAGTACAACACGACTAAGTGCGGAATGGGCCTTTTACCTTACTGCCAGGTTGCCATCAAGGCTCGTAATTGCTAATAGATTAGGAGCCGCTCACATCATATCAGATGAGTTTGACTTTTTCAACGCCAACATTCTTGGTGGAAGGACGAATTTGAGGGGCTATCGAAGAACTCGTTTTTACGGTCAAACTTCATTCTATCACAACCTTGATCTAAGACTCAAGATCGCTTCGTTCAGAAGCTACATCTTCCCTGGTCAGTTTGGATTGTTGGCGTTTCATGATACAGGAAGGGTATGGGTTGAAGGTGAAAATTCCGATGAGTGGCATAATGCTCCCGGCATAGGACTTTGGGTTAGCCCGCTGAATAGCTTTGTTCTAAACTTCAACTATGCATACGGAGAAGACGAAAACTTACCTTCTTTGTACATGACTTTTTTCTTTTGATGTAATTTTAGAACTCAAATGAATTATCAAAGCCCGTTTCTT
Organism: Ekhidna sp.; assembly: GCA_965267215.1. Lineage (GTDB taxonomy): Bacteria > Bacteroidota > Bacteroidia > Cytophagales > Cyclobacteriaceae > Ekhidna. Next base: position 3,994,796 of record OZ253940.1, on the reverse strand, counting down.
TCGATAGAAGGCTGGCTTAGTTGGTTCACCTGTCACCTTAAGAATAAATGGGACCTTAGCTCAGTTGGTTTAGAGCGCATGCTTGACAGGCATGAGGTCGGGAGTTCGAATCTCCCAGGTCCCACTTTGAAAGGTAGAAAAATACATTTAGCTATGAAGCCCAAAAAATTCGGGTTTAAGACTTCTTAATCAGCTTATTCAACCACCTCTCCCCTGAAATACAAGTAAGTATATTCATCCGAGTCAGATGTCTTGATTCGAATATTTTTTTTGAATGCTCCCAAACTCCCGGATTGGAAATTTGCAGAAATAGAAGCCGTTTCTCCACTTTTGATTGTCTCACGAGGGTACTCAATCTTTGTACATCCACAAGATCCCTTTGCTTCCAATATTTGAATCGAAGATGCTGAATTATTCGTAAACTCAAAATTCAATTTTTGTATCTCATTCTTACTAACCTTTCCTAAATCAATAGAAGTCGTTTTCCATTTTAATGGAGATACACTGGCAATTACAGCTACTGCAATTCCTAGCATTACAATGAATGTGATTTTTCTCATTTGTATAAATTTTAATTTTCTCAAATATGAAAAAGAGCTGTCCATACGAATGTTAACGAGTCTCTAATGTTTGTTAATGAGTTGTTAAACCTCCTCATCCAACGGATTTACCGCTTAATTTTGACTTATGAAAAATGCTCACATCCGGGTTTTGATCATCCTGGCTGTATTGTCATTGGTTGGGATCGTTGGCACACAAGTTTTTTGGCTTAATCGTGCTATCGAACAACAAGATCGGGTCTTCAACTATAACGTACAGGTTGCACTGAGAAATGTTGTGGAATCGCTATGTGAGGCAAATGGAAAGGATTTTCCGACTGTCAATCCAATAGAGCAAATCTCTGGAAATTATTTCATTGTTCGTACCAACGATCGCATTGATCTGGCAAATCTTGAGTACCTCATCTCTGCTGAAATAAAAAAGCGGTCCATTTCTCAAGATTTTGAATATGGAGTTTATGATTGCGCCAGCGATAAAATGGTTTATGCTGAAAATGTAAATCTCGAAAACTCAGAAAGCAATAATCCCATTCCTGTCTTAAAAAATGATGAATACTACTTTGGAGTATATTTCCCCGAGAAATCACGAAATCTAATGGCTGGCTTTGACCTGTGGAAGTTCACAACGGCCATTGCAATGGTGGTCATTATCTTTTTTGGTTATGCTCTTTTTGTCATCTTAAGACAAAAACGATTAAGTGAAATTCAAAAAGACTTTATCAACAATGTAAGTCACGAACTCAAAACCCCTTTAGCGACTCTGTCACTGGCAAGTAATTCACTGACCACACATGTTGGAGATCGTGGTAATAAATACATGGAAATCATCAAAAGTGAGGTTTCAAGATTGAAGAATAATGTCGACACCATTTTGCAAGCTTCCTTCTCCGAAAACAGTCACACAGTGAACAAAGAAAGTATCCAGTTAACCTCTTTTTTCAATGCTCTTTTTCAGGAGATTCAAAATCATTATGCTCCCTATATGGTTGATTGGTCTTTAAAAGTTTCCACTGAAAAAAGCCTAAAAACAGACAAATCAATTTTAGAAAAAATCATTCGCAACCTGGTGGAAAATGCCGTCAAATATGGGGGTAGGAAAATCGAAATCCACGCCTCACAAGATGACAAACAAACCACAATTTTCATCATCGATGATGGTCAGGGGATACCAAAAGAGCATCAAAAGAAGATATTCAAAAAGTTTTATCGAATACCTGAAACACGGCATCAACATAACCAGAAAGGATTTGGTCTTGGTTTACAAATCGTTAGGACCTCAGCAAGACAGCTCGGGGGAAAAATTCTGGTGGAGTCGGAAGCTGGTAAGGGCAGTACGTTTAAATTGATACTTCCAAATGGCTAGTATATTACTCGCAGAAGACGATATGAACCTTGGCTTCATGATTGAGGACAATTTAAAAGGCCTTGATCACGAAGTGACCTGGGCAGCTAATGGAGAATTAGCACTGGAAGCATTCAAAAAGTCAAATTTTGAATTGTGCATTCTGGATGTGATGATGCCCAAGATGGATGGATTTGAGCTAGCTCAAAAAATCAGAACGACGGATGAATTCATACCCATCATCTTTCTCACAGCAAAATCTCAGGAGGAAGATCGTTTATCAGGATTTGAAATTGGGGGTGATGATTACATCACCAAGCCCTTTTCTATCAAAGAGCTAAGCTACCGTATAAACGTATTCCTTAGAAGGAGCATCACCCCAGCTGCTACACCACAGAAAAAGAATCTTCTTTTCGGGAAATCATCTTTCGATTCAAAAAATCTCATTTACAATTGCGAAAACACCAATTGTTCTTTAACCCAAATGGAGGGAAGTCTGTTAAAGCTGCTTGTGGAAAACCAGAATGAGCTCGTTCGTAGAGAAGATATCCTTATAAAAATTTGGGGAGAAAATGATTACTTCAAAGGAAGAAGTCTGGACGTGTTTATCACGAGACTAAGAAAGTATTTGAAAAACGATAATACCCTGGAAATCAAAAATCACCACGGCGTTGGGTTTACATTGCTTATTTCAGACACATAAAAAAGCCGGTTGACTTCAACCGGCCCGTATCAATCTAATAACCTGGTTTAATTAATGACAATCTTCTTCGTTAATCGCTTTTTACCTGAGCTTATTTCCAATAAATAGATCCCTTCTCTTTGATCAGACAAGTCAATCATTTCTGAGTAGGTACCACCAAATCTTTCAAAGTACCGACTAAATACTTCCTTTCCCTCAAGGTTCGAAACTTTGATATTGAGCTCACCTTCTTCTGGCAATCCAAATCGCACCTTAAAGCGTCCATTGGAAGACGGGTTGGGATAGAATGTCAGGTCATCAAGTTCCAACTGATTGCTTTCAGCTACTTTTCCTTCTTTACCAAATTCATCATCAACATCACTGATCTTTATTCGTTTGATGGTAATCACACTGGTCCTTTGCTCGCCATCTCCGTCTTTGAACCTATCTTGCAAAATCTTCAATTCAATGCCCAAATCCTTCATTTTTTCTCTGAACTCTTCCATGTCCATATCATCAAAGTGCGAATCGAAGAAACCATCTACCGAATCCCCATCAAAGTGCTTAAAAAAGAAACGGTTAATACCTTCGTCATCTTCACCATCAAAAAACTTAAAGAAAGACCTGTTATGGTCTCTTAGCTGATCAAGTCGAAGAAAAACATCATCATCTCCATCACTGTCGAACCAGAAATTAACCCCATTGTCTTCACCTGCAAATTCTTGATAATTAGGATCTGCTCTCATTTCCTCTGTACTATTGTATTCCCCCTTGAACGTCTTTTTCTCACCATTAATTTCTTTGGTAATTTCTACTTTTATCTTTCTTTCTTCATCTGTTTGTGAAAAAGCCACAGTACCCACAAGAGTAAGTGCTACGACCATTAAAATTATTGACTTTGCTTGCATGATATTTTGAGTTTTGTTTCAGCATTTAAGTACTATCGAAAGTACGAAGCTCTTTTGTATATCGCTGTTAATCAGTCGTTAATGCTTGTTAAAAATGGTTAAACACGAACCAGACTTAAAGCTTACACGTATTTTTGGGGTATGCAGCGAAAGACTTTGAGATGGATAATCGGCCTGATGGGAATAGCCATGACGGGACTTATTGCCTTTCAGCTTTATTGGATCAATTCTTTGGTAACAGCCAACGAGGAACGTTTTAGAAAGGATGTACTTGATGCATTAAATACTGTTGCCAATAAACTAGAAAGACAAGAGACTTATGCAGCACTTCAAAAATTGAACTATTTGAATGCAGCGGCAGATAGAGAAGAGGCAAATATCCGTGTTCAGAGGATCAAAGAATATCAGCAGCCAAAAAACAGTGAAAATGTAAGGATTATCCAGGAAGGAAATCAAAAAGTATTCTTTTTCGCAGATACAGTCAAAGACGGTGGGTTTGAATTCGTAGTTAATTTTTCTAGCGTGGCTGACAACTTCTTTTTTGAAGAACTCCCACCTCACCCGGCCACTCCATTGGAACAGGAGTTAGAACAAAGAGATCTTCGCATTCAGCAATTGGAAAATAAGCTTGCACGTGTATCAAGAAAATACGAGATCACCTTTGATGTGGTGAATGATCTGATGGGACCAAACCGTCCTGTATCCTCCAGATTTAACCCACAACAGCTGGATTCACTGCTAAATAGTGAGCTAAGTAGAAAGGGTATCAATATTGAATACGAGTATGGAGTAATCGAACCTCGGCTGGATAGGTTCTTATTGTTGACCAACAACAACAGTGCTCCCGAATTGGAGAAAAGTGAGCTGAGAGCTACACTCTTCCCAAACGACATTTTTGAAAATGAAAGCACTTTGATCATTAATTTTCCTGGCAAAAAGGGATATCTGTTGGGGAAAGTATGGTCAGCATTGGTAAGTTCAGGATTCCTCGTTTTCGTGATCCTTTTCTGTTTTGGTTATAGTATTCGCACAATCGTGCGACAGAAAAAATTATCAGAGATGAAGAATGATTTCATCAATAATATGACCCATGAACTTAAAACACCCATTTCTACCGTTTCCTTAGCGGTAGAAGCTCTAAACGATAAGGACATTGAACAAAGTAAACTCCGAACGAAATACATTAAAGTAATCGGGGAGGAAAACAAGCGCCTTGGAGATCAGGTAGAAAAAGTACTTCAAATAGCGGCTATTGATAGGAAAGACTACAATTTAAAGCAGGATACTATCTGCATGGGTGATGTAGTACACAGTGCGGTTGCGCACATTTCCATGCAAATAGAACAACGTGGTGGTAGAATTAATGTGATAGAAAAGGCCGAAAAAGAAGTTGTTCAAGGAGATGAAATGCATCTGACCAACATCGTATTGAACCTCCTGGACAATGCCAATAAGTATTCCCCTGAAGAACCTCATATTACTTTAAGAACTGCTTCGGATGAAGAAGATTTTATCATATCTATTCACGATAAAGGAATTGGTATGACGCGAGAACAACAGAAGCACATCTTCGAAAAGTTTTATCGTGTACCAACCGGGGATCTTCACAATGTAAAGGGCTTTGGACTTGGGCTTGCCTATGTCCAAAGGATAGTAGAAGCACACGGAGGGCATATTCATGTAGAGAGTGAGCGGGGCAAGGGAAGCAAATTTTCAATTACAATACCATTAAGTTATGAAGCCTAAACTATTGATTGTAGAAGACGATCCTAACCTCGGAGAGATATTAAGCGAATATTTGGGCCTCAAGGGATATGAAACTATTTTGAAGAGAGATGGTGAAGAGGGAGGACACGCATTCAACTCTGAAGAGTTTGATCTTTGCATTCTGGATTTGATGATGCCAAAAAAGGATGGTTTTACATTAGCTAAAGAGATCCGGGCGAAAGATGAAGATACTCCAATCATCTTCTTAACAGCTAAGTCAATGAAACAAGATGTGATCAAGGGTTTTACCATCGGTGCTGATGATTACATGACCAAGCCATTCAGCATGGAAGAATTACTTCTCAGAATCCAGGCAATCCTGAAGCGATCGGTGAAAGCTGAGGAAGAGGAACCATTTCCCAATCCTTTCCAGATTGCGGCCCTTACATACTACTATCAAGAAAATAGATTAGTCACTCCTCATAGAGAAATAAATCTTACTACGAAGGAAAATGAGCTTCTCAAAATATTTTTTGAGAACCTGAACAAGACAGTGCAGAGAAGCCATGCGCTTAAAAAAATCTGGAAAGACGACAGCTACTTCAATGCACGTAGTATGGATGTATACATTGCTAAGATCAGAAAGTATCTTCAAGATGAACCCAATCTTAAGATTTTAACAATTCACGGTGAAGGATTCAAATTAGTGGAGCTGAACTGAACGATTCTGGCTAGTATTTAGTATATTTAGATAGGAGCTGATCCAAGAACAATTTAACCTTATCATGCTATGCTATTAGTACCATCAATATCTGTTATTGAGGGCAGAACCATTCGCCTCACCAAAGGAGATTACTCAAGCGAAAAAGTCTATGATGACACTCCAATAGATGTAGCAAAGCAGTTTGAAGATCATGGAATAACACGCATCCATCTTATTGATTTAGATGGTGCTCGAAGAGGCACTTCGGTAAATTATGATATTCTTCATATGATCTCTGCCTATACAGATTTGAAGATAAATTTTACAGGAGGGTTACACACGGATGGTGATGTGCTCAAAGCATTTGAATACGGAGCAGAAAGCATAGCAGCAGCTTCAATCGCAGTTTCGAATAAAGAGCAGTTTGCAAACTGGCTCATGTCTTACGGACGAGAAAAAATTGCTTTAGCTGCGGATAGCTTAGAGGGAAAAATTAGGATCAGAGGGTGGCAAAAGGCTACCTCCAAAGATCTTTTTGAACACATTGCTTTCTTCTATGACAGAGGCTTAAAATACTTAAAAACCACCGACATTTCTAAAGATGGAGCACTTGAAGGCCCGTCGTTTGATCTTTATAAGGAACTGCTTAAAGAATTTCCCAACCTAAAAATCTTCGCCAGTGGTGGTGTGAGACAAATGGACGATGTGAAGAAATTAAAGGATATTGGATTGTACGGTGTAATCTTTGGAAAAGCTTTCTATGAGGGAAATATAAGCTTGAAAGACATTGACGATTACCAATCTGTTACTGCTTAGGGAGCGGTATCGTATTTGAATTTGTAGAGTAAGTAAAAAATGAAGTTGTATTTACTCACCGAGGCATCTTCTACAGAATCTTTGCGCATTAACTCTTTCCCTTCCAGGGAATCCGGAACTTCCGATTCTTTTTCGATACTAGTCTCTTCCTGATATACTTGTTGTTCAGAAGTTCCAACATCTCCATCAGGATTCATCATTGTTTGGCTAGACTTCCTATTGCCTTCTTGCTCTTGCTCCTGCCCGGATGAAAGTTGCTGGCCATTGATGGTACTAGAAAAACCCAGGTTACAAATGAAAACCAGGGTAAATGCGATTAGTATATTTCGGTAGTCCTTCAATTTACCTAATGCTAGATCAACAAAATAACGAAATAATTGTCGGAAGGTTTTATTTTTTGACAAAACTTAACATTGAATTTGTATCATTTTAAGATTTGATGGTATGATTTACTGCAAAAAAGAAAGCTCACTTTATTCAAGTGAGCTTTTCGCTATATCGCATTTAACACTTTTAAAGTGTTCTTTTAACTTCTTTTACTTCAAATCCTTCGATGATATCTCCCACTTTAATGTCGTTAAAGTTTTTAATACTTAAACCACATTCATATCCACTCTTCACTTCATTCACATCATCCTTGAATCGTTTCAACTGGTTAATCTCACCTGTGTAAACCACAATACCATCTCTGACCAAACGGACTTGATTAGATCTCTTCACAATCCCGTCAGTTACATAACATCCGGCAACTGTTCCGATCTTCGAAATCTTAAATACTTCTCTTACTTCGATATTACCTGTGATAACTTCCTCGCTTGTTGGCTCGAGCATTCCCTCCATTGCATCCTTCACATCGTTGATCGCATCGTATATGATAGAATAAAGTCTTATTTCTATTTCTTCTGTCTCTGCAAGCTTTCTGGCACCTCCTGATGGACGTACCTGGAATCCGACGATAACTGCGTCTGAGGCAGATGCGAGCAATACATCAGATTCTGATATCTGTCCTACAGCTTTATGCAGAATATTAACTTGAACTTCTTCTGTTGACAGCTTCATTAAAGAATCAGATAATGCCTCTATTGAGCCGTCAACGTCACCTTTCACTATAACATTCAACTCTTTGAAGCTTCCAATTGCCAACCTTCTACCAATTTCGTCCAGGGTGATGTGTTTCTTGGTTCGAATAGATTGCTCTCTGAGTATCTGTTCCCGTTTGTTAGCAACCTCCCGAGCTTCGCGATCACTTTCCATCACATTGAACTTATCGCCTGCTTGTGGCGCTCCATCTAATCCTAGCATTAGCACAGGGGTTGACGGTCCCGCTTCTTCCATTTTATGACCTCTGTGGTCAAACATTGCCTTGACCTTACCAAAATAAGGACCAGCTAATAAAACGTCTCCTACTCGAAGCGTGCCTGCCTGTACCATGATAGTTGATACGTACCCTCGACCTTTATCCAATGAAGCTTCTACTACCGATCCAATAGCCGGCTTGTCAGGATTTGCTTTCAATTCTAAAAGCTCAGCTTCTAGAAGTACTTTATCTAGCAATTCATCTATGCCTTCTCCTGTCTTAGCAGAAACATGTTGACACTGATATTTACCTCCCCAATCTTCTACTAGAATATTTATGTTCGATAAGTCCTCTTTGATCTTATCCGGATTAGCGTTGGGCTTATCAATCTTATTGATTGCAATCACGATAGGAACTCCAGCCACCTGGGCATGATTGATGGCTTCTTTTGTTTGAGGCATTACCGAATCATCTGCCGCTACAACAATAATCGCCACATCCGTAATTTTCGCGCCTCTGGCACGCATAGCTGTAAATGCTTCGTGACCTGGAGTATCCAGGAAAGCAACTCGCTTACCGCTCTCCGTCATTACATCATAGGCACCAATGTGTTGCGTAATACCTCCGGCCTCTCCTTCAGTCACTTTTGAATCTCTGATGTAATCAAGCAATGATGTTTTACCGTGATCGACGTGCCCCATAATTGTCACGATCGGAGCTCTGTCTGAAAGTTGGCTTTCATCATCTACCTCCTCGACAATGTCAGTCTCTTCTTTTGCTTCTGTGAAGTCGACATCAAATCCAAACTCGTCGGCAATGACAGTGATTGTTTCTGCATCTAACCGCTGATTAATGGAAACAAACATTCCCAAAGACATACATGCCGAAATAACATCGTTAGCAGATACATCCATTAATGAAGCAAGGTCACTCGCTGAGATGTATTCAGTAACTTTTAGTGTTTTTGATGCTTCTTCAGCTTGCAGTTGTCTTTCCTCCTCAGCTTCAGCTTTCGCTGAACGTTTGTCCTTTCTGTACTTAGAACGCTGTGAGCCTCCTTTTCCACTTCCGCCACTCAACTTGGCAAGCGTAGCTTTTATCTTATCCTGAATTTCCTTATCGGAAAGTTCTTCTGTTTTTCTACCAGATGCAGTTCTACCACGGTCATTTCTTCCTCCCCCTCTGTTTTGATTACCACCTCCAGGTCTTGGTGGTGCATCGCCTCCAATTCTTTTTCGTGGACGTTTTTTCCTATCCTGTTTTGAATCAGAAGAAGCAACAGGCTTGGGCTTATCTTTTGGCAACTCAATTTTATCAAGCACCTTTAAACCTCTTAAAGAGTCTGCCTTTGCCTTTATAACCTCTTTCTCCTCAGTTTTCTCTTCTTTCTTAGGCTCCTCTTTCTTTTCTTCTTTTTTGGATTCCTCAGCTACTTCCTTGTCTTTGCTTTCGACCTCAGCAGGTTTCACTTCTTCTTTTGCTTCTTGAACAGGCTCCTTTTCTACTTTCTTCTCTTCTTTAGGCTCTTCTTTCTTCTTCTTGGGATCCAGATCGATTTTTCCGACAACCTTAGGTCCATCTAGTTTAGCCTTGGCTGAAATTTTTTCAGGCTGAGGATCAGATGCGACATTATCCTTGATAAGGATATGTTCATCTTCGCTTTTCTCTTCTGTCGCTACTTTTTCAGCATTAATGACCAAATTATCGGTCTTTCCTCCAATGGTCAGTTCGGAGGCCTCTTCTTTGTCATGAGCAGATTCAGCGAAACGTCTCGCAAGCATGTCATACTGATCCTGTGGGATTTTAGAATTGGGATTTGAGTCTACCTCATATCCTTTTTCCTTAAGAAAATCCAGGATGGTATTCTTACCTACGTTTAGTTTTCTTGCTACTTGACTTAATCTGTATTCTGCCATATAAACCTTTCAAAGTTAGTTTATTCGAATTCCTGGCTTAGAACTCGAATCACTTCATGTACTGTTTCTTCTTCTAAATCTGTCCTTCTAACCAAATCATCGGAACTCAATTTCAACACACTCTTAGCGGTATCAAGTCCGACTCTTTTTAGCTCATCAATCACCCAATCCTCCAGCTCATCAGTAAATTCGTCCAGATCCACATCTTCCTCAGAAGCTTCATCAAGCTCTCGGAAGACATCTATTTCCATTCCAACCAATTTACTTGCCAATTTAATGTTTTGACCACCTTTTCCAATGGCCAAAGATACTTGATCAGGCTTGAGATACACTGAAACTCGATCTTTCTCTTCGCTTATCTTCATACTGGTAATCTTAGCAGGGCTTAGTGCTCTCGCTAAATATAATTCCAGATTGTCTGTGAAATTGATCACATCGATGTTCTCATTTTGCAGTTCTCGCACGATAGAATGAATACGTGATCCTTTCATACCCACACATGCTCCTACCGGATCAATTCGGTCATCATAGCTTTCCACTGCCACTTTCGCTCTCTCTCCCGGCTCTCTCACCACGTTTTTGATAGTTATCAATCCGTCGTAAACTTCCGGTACTTCGGCTTCAAATAATCTCTCCAAGAATACAGGTGACGTTCTTGATAGAATGATTTTTGGATTTCCATTTACCATCTCCGCACGGTGAACGATCGCTCGTACAGTATCTCCCTTTCTATATCTATCCTTAGGAATTTGTTCGCTCTTTGGAATAGCTAATTCGTTTCCTTCACCATCAGTAAGCAGCACCTCTCTTCCCAATACCTGATACACTTCTCCTTGAATAATTTCTCCAACGAGCTCCTTGTATTTTTGAAATAAAATATCTTTTTCTAAATCCTTAATCTTTTGAATAAGCGTTTGACGTGCAGTCATAACCGCCCTTCTTCCAAAATCTTCCAATTTGATCTCCTCTGCTACCTCCTCGCCAATCTCGAAATCAGGCTCTATTTTGATTGCATCTGAAAAACTAATCTTATCGTGATCCCAGATATCTTCTGAATTATCATCTACAATTTCACGGAACCTCCAAATTTCTAAATCACCATTATCTGCATTAATTACAATATCAAAGTTGTCATCGGTCTCGTACTTCTTACGAATCATTGTTCTGAATACATCTTCCAGAATTCTGATCATAGTCGGGCGGTCAATGTTTTTGCCTCTGGCAAAGTCCGCAAACGAATCAATTAATACTGACGCTTCCATCTTACTTGAATGATACTTTTACTTTTGATTGTTTTATTTCTTTAAATGGTAATGACTCCTGCTCTTTCCCTTTAATTTTAAGTTCTATTGTTTCGTCATTTACCGATATTAATTCTCCTTCTACTTTTTCGCCTTCAATAGTCTCTACTGCCAGATTTCTCCCTACATTCTTAACGTATTGTCGGTGCAAAGTCAGCGGAAAATCCAATCCTGGAGAAGACACTTCCAATGTATACTTTCCAATCATAAAATCTTCCTCTTCCATGACAGAAGCAATCTCTCTACTGATTTTTCCGCACTGCTCTATAGATACACCTTGATCTCCATCTATGAAAACCAGTACCTTTTGATTGCCAGAATTACCTTTCACTTTCACATCTACGAGAAACAAGTCTTCATGCGCTCGCATACTCTCCTCTGCAATTTCTCTGATCTTTTGCTCTTCCACTAATTCTATGAATAAAAAGAGGGGACTTGTGTCCCCTCTTTCGGAATTCTAACTTTAATTTGGCACAAAGGTAAAAAATAATACCCGATTTTTCACAAATCATTCAGAAATCTCATTAAACCCAAACTACTCTGGACAGTTATTTTGCTATGACTTCAAAAAAGAAAGGTGTCTTACTTGTTAATCTTGGTACTCCGAATTCCACTGCGGTTTCTGATGTAAGGAAATATTTGAGGGAATTCTTGATGGATAAACGAGTGATCGACATTCCCGCTTTCCCAAGATTTTTGCTTGTAAATGGCATTATTGCTCCCTTCAGAGCTCCAAAATCTGCTGCGGAGTATAGAAAGCTTTTTGATGACAGAGGATCACCTCTTAAGTATTATACAGAAGACATTACCGGTCTACTCCAAAAGAAACTTGCTGAAGAGTATTCAGTGAAGTTTGCTATGAGATATCAAAGCCCTTCTCTTCAGTCTGTGCTAGAAGAGTTTCAAAAAGAAGAAGTAGCCAGTATTCATGTGATTCCACTTTTCCCTCAGTATGCTTCTGCTACAACCGGGTCAGTGATTGATAAAGTGATGGAAATCACTAGCACCTGGCAGATTATTCCCGATATTAAGTTTACTTCCCAGTTTCTGGAGGAGGAGTTATTTATAGAGACGATTGTAGATCAGGGAAAGAAGCTGATGGATAATGAGAGTTATGACCACTTTATATTTAGCTATCACGGGCTGCCAGAGAGGCAGATCAGGAAAGGCTCATATGGAGATTATTGTCGATTAGGTTCTTGCTGTGATACTTTTAATGAGCACAATAGATATTGTTATCGAGCTCAATGTTTTGAAACTACCAGGCTGGTTATAGATAAGTTAGGCATCAAAGATCAGGATTATACAGTTTGTTTCCAGTCCCGCCTAGGTAAGGACCCTTGGGTGAAGCCGTACACAGAGGACGTGCTCAAATCACTTGCCAAAGAAGGAAAAAAGAAAGTACTTGCCTTCTCACCTGCTTTCGTTTCTGATTGCCTGGAAACGACCATTGAAGTTGGTCAAGAATACCATGAAGAATTCATAGAATCCGGTGGCGAAAAATGGGATTTGGTTCCTAGTTTGAATAAGGAAGACAAGTGGGTAGAGTGTCTGAAGGTGATGGTGGAGAACAACTAACCCTTCAAAAGACGTATTACTAATTATGATGGGCGGAGCAGGTCATATTGCTGATATGAACAAGCGAATCAAATATAATCTTAGCTTGATTCGTAGAGTTCGTTTAGCGGAGAATGAGCTTCTTCATATGCCTATCGGAAAAAATTCAAAAATAGTACTCAAGAAATATCTTTCAGAAGAAGAGAAGCTAGAATTGAGTCGTAAGTATTTGGAATTCTACAAAAGAGATAGGTTAAAGTCCTTAAAGATTGGACTTCTTTCGTTTGCAATCACGGGAGCAGTGATTTCTGTTTTGATTTATGCTTTTATGGCAATTATCAATGCCTAATCCTCCTCCACTAGTTCCTCATCCTCTTCCCAGTCAAACTCAAAATTGGCAGCTTTCTCTTGCACACGCTCCATATTCCAGTAGAGCACGATCCAAAGAGAACAGAAGATGACAATAATGCTTAAGATGAAAAGCGTTCCTCCATCATCGTTTACTATGAAACCAAGTTTGGTAAAGTGAAGAAAATTAGCCGCACTTATTACACTCAAGGATATGATTGCACCAAAAATGTAGAAGTTAGTCAGTAGTAGAATTGTAGAAACAGTCTCAATACTCGCGATCAGGTATCTTCCCCAGGGCTCCCATCCTATTTGTGTAAATATCCAAACACTCTCCTCTGCTCCACTAAATTTGAACGGTAGTGTTTGACCCAGTATGATTGCTACAACCAGTCTTGGAAAGATGTGAACCAAATCCCTGGTTTGAAACGAATGAAATATTGGTTTTACTGTCATGCAGAAGTAATCTCAGGTTGATAAAGTTTTGCCAACTTCTCAACTGCGTAATCCACTTCCTCTAAGGTATTGTATTTACTAAAAGAAAAACGAATAGCTCCTCGGTTTTGATCTCTGTTTAGCTGCGCCAAGACATGTGAGCCTATACTTGAACCACTGCTGCAGGCACTTCCACCGGAAACAGATACCCCTTCAATGTCAAGATTAAAAAGGAGCATATCATTATCCTCACTCGGAGGTAAGCAAACGTTTAATACGGTATATAGACTGTTATCAAGATCATCCGATACTCCATTGAACGCAACTCCCTCTATCGAACCTTTTAGCTTATTGATCATGTGAGTTTTCAGACCTTCGATGTGCTTTCGATGGTTTTCCATTTCTGAATAAGCAATCTCCATCGCTTTTGCCAGACCAACGATTCCATAAACATTCTCTGTACCTCCCCTCATGTTTCGCTCTTGCGCTCCTCCATGAATGAATGGATGAATCTTATTTTCATGATTAATGTATAAGAATCCTATTCCTTTCGGGCCGTGAAACTTATGGGCAGACCCGACTGCAAAATCCAACTTCAACTCAGAAAGATCATGTACATAATGTGCCATACTCTGGACGGTATCCGAATGGAATATCACTCCGTTTTCCTTACAAATTTCACCCACTCGCTCGATATCCAACAGGTTTCCGATCTCATTATTAGCGTGCATAAGGCTGACCAATGTCTTTGGATTAGACTTAATAAGGTCTTCGAGATGATGGTAATCTACTCGACCCTTATCATCCAAGTCAACATAGCTAACCTTTACATCTTTCCTTTCAAGTGCTTCTGCTGTATGAAGTACAGCATGATGTTCGATCCTGCTTGTTATTAAATGCTCAATTTCCTTTTCACTGACCGTGCATCGAATAGCCGTATTATCTGCCTCTGTTCCTCCTGATGTAAAAAATATCTCTGCCGGAGATACATTAAGCAATTCAGCTACTTTTTTCCTGGAGCGCTCTATGGCTGTCCGTACTTGTCTTCCATGTGAATGGATAGAAGAAGGGTTGCCAAAATGCTCCAGCATATATGGCTTCATTTCTTCAAATACCACCGGATCAATAGGGGTGGTAGCGGCATTATCGAAATATACTTTCATTACAAATGAGTTATGCAGAAATCACTTCTTTGATGTCCATCATCAGCTTCTTGGCCAGATGTTCGGCTGTACTCTGACTTTCAGACTCTGCAAAAATACGAATAATCGGTTCAGTATTTGACTTGCGTAGCTGAACCCACTCTTTATCAAACTCGATCTTTACACCATCTATGGTATTAATGGGCTGGCCTTTATATTTTTCTTTGATGGTTTCAAGCACACCATCAACATTGATTTCCGGTGTGAGCTCAATTTTATTTTTCGAAATGTAATACGTAGGATACTTAGCCCTGAGCATAGAAACACTCTTTCCAAACTTCGCCAGGTGCGTAAGGAATAATGCTGCTCCTGCAAGTGCATCTCTACCATAGTGGAGATCCGGCACAATTACACCTCCGTTACCCTCTCCTCCAATGACCGCATTGGTTTCTTTCATTTTGGCTACCACATGCACCTCTCCCACTGCAGATGAATTGTATTCACACCCATGTTTTTCGGTAATATCTCTTAAGGCTCTGGTAGATGACAGGTTTGAAACCGTATTTCCTTTTTTTCGAGAAAGTACATAATCCGCCACTGCTACCAGTGTGTATTCCTCCCCAAAAGGTTCTCCATTCTCACATATCAAAGCCAGCCTATCCACATCCGGATCAACCACAATCCCTAAATCATAATTGCCATTTTCCAGCTCTCCACAGATTTGCCGAAGATTTTCCGGTAAGGGCTCTGGGTTATGAGGAAAATTGCCATTAGGCTCACAATAAAGCTCTTTCACCTCAACGCCTAGTCTTCGCAACATTGGCACCATAGAAACTCCCCCGGTGCTATTCACGGCATCTACGATTACTTTAAAGCCGGCAGCTTTGATCGCAGCAGTATCTACAAGTGGATGCTTTAGGATTTCTTCAATGTGATGATCTATGTAAAAGTCGTTAGTTGTAAGCGTTCCTAGTTTATTGGATGCGATGTATTCTATTTCGCTTTCTGCATACTCCAAAACTTTTTTGCCTTCTTCTCCTGATATGAATTCTCCCTTATCATTCAGCAGCTTTAACGCGTTCCATCCAGCCGGATTATGACTAGCTGTAAGTATAATGCCACCCTGAGCTTTTTCTGCTAGTACTGCCATCTCTACTGTGGGAGTTGTACTCAGACCAAGATCTACCACATCTATCCCAAGATTCACCAGTGTATTGGCAACTAATTGGGTGAAGGATGCTCCTGAAGGACGTGCATCTCTACCAATGACGATTTTTGCTTTCTTGTGATTTTCTTTCAGCCAGACTCCATAACCTGCTGAAAATTTTACCACATCGAGAGGCGTAAGATTATCTCCTGACTTGCCACCTATGGTTCCACGCAAGCCAGATATTGATTTAATTAATGTCAAAGCGTTCTAAATTTTTCTAAGCGGTGCGCAAAGATAGAAATGTAGGCAGAAGTAAAAAGTCTTCTGATCGAAAGTCCAAAAATCAGAACTTAGCTAGAACCTTATTCACCTCAGAATCTGGATTTCCACAGTTCTCTCCTGGCTTAACTGTCTTGCCACAAAATCCACAAGACGTACCATCTTTATTGAGGTAAGGGTTTTGAGAAGCGCATGTCCCCTTAAATTCTCCGTCTTTTTTTAGCAAAATGCGGATAGACAACCCCACAAAAAACAAAGCGAATATTCCGATTCCTAATAATACTACCTGCATTCGTTCAGATTTTGGTTCAAAATTAGCCAATTTGCGGCTGTAGATGGTCAACAAAAGTGACCAGAATTCAATTCCATTTTTTATGTCAAAAAAACCACTTTCTGAACCAGACCTTAATCGAAAAGCCAAACTCGAAGCATTTGATCGTTTGCTGACCATCATGGACGAGCTTAGAGAAAATTGTCCGTGGGACAAGAAACAGACCATGGAAACGCTGCGCCATCTGACTATTGAAGAGACTTATGAGCTCTCAGATGCCATCATTGAAAATGATCTGGAGGAGGTAAAGAAGGAGCTCGGTGATTTGATGCTTCACATGGTTTTTTACTCAAGAATAGGAAGTGAAAAGAAAGCTTTTGATGTGGCTGATGTCCTCAACCAAGTATGTGACAAGCTTATTAACCGTCATCCACATATTTATGGCGATGTGAATGCGGAAGATGAAGAAACCGTAAAAGCCAACTGGGAAAAGATTAAGCTAAAAGAAAAGGGAAACAGATCAGTACTTGGCGGTGTACCTAAGTCTTTGCCCGCATTGGTGAAGGCTATGCGTATTCAGGAAAAAGCGCGTGGTGTCGGGTTTGACTGGGACAACCAAGATCAGGTGTGGGAAAAGGTAGAAGAAGAAATGCATGAGTTTAAAGAAGAAAATGAAAAGGAAAAGAAGGCTGGTGAATTTGGTGACCTTCTATTTTCGTTGATCAACTATGCTCGCTTTATGGATATCAACCCTGAGGAAGCTTTAGAACGTACCAACAAAAAATTCATTAAGCGCTTTCAGTATTTAGAATCAGAATCTAAGAAAGACGGCAAAAATCTTGGGGAAATGACGCTAGAGGAGATGGATGAATATTGGGAAAAAGCTAAGGGTATTTGAAGATTGGTGATTAGTTTTTTTTGACAAGAATTCTCATTTCACCAAAATCTTCCGCAACATCGACCAACTCCAACAGTTTGCCCCAATTTTCTTGTGGTTCGTATGAATTCTTATAATATAAGATAGCATCTACTATTAAGGTATTGTTCTCTTCTGAAGCTTCCGATGAGAAACCTCCTGTCTCATTTTCGACTGAAATCTGAAGTTTGTCTATGCCTTGGAAGCTGTAATCCTCCGGAATGCTAATTTCTATCCGATGATGAAATCGACGAGGATATTCCATATAGATGTCAAACTCCCTCCCTTCTTTGTATTCCTCTTCGATTTCCGTTTGTTTTTCTATCAGTTTCCCAATGTTTAAGAAATAATTGTTTCCTGCCCTTTTTATCAAATCTTGAGTACTAGTGGTATACTCATACTTAAAATTGGGAGAAGCTTCACTTCTTCCGGTCTCTATAATCTTGAAAGAGTGAACCGAATCTATTTCAATATCCAGTTGACCCTTGACCTTTTCGAGCAACTTTTCATGAAGGTCCTTTTCTCGAGAGTTAAGATACTCGGCTCCAAGCCTCCTTGTCTCCTCCAAATCTTTCTTGTTCAAACCTTCTGTAATTGATTTGAGATTGTACTTTTCTCGCTCCTCCTCTATAAAATCATAGGCATCCATAAGAAGTTGTTGATCTGCAAACCTTGTTAAACCTGACAAAGTCTTAGTTATATGGACATCTGTTAAATGGGATTCCAGATTCAACTTCATGGAGCTTTCCGTAAATTCCTTATTCATACTATCACTACTTTGCGGCATTTTTCTTTTATCAAATGACAAAGGATCTATATTATCGACGCTGCTACTAACAAGAACAACAGAGCCATCAAAATTCTGATCAAGTTCATTGGGAATGGAATGTGTTGTAAATGAAGTGATAAACACGGGAGGAGTTGTATTGGCTCTAATGCCTAGCAGAACTTCTTCCTCAACTATAAGCTGGTCGACGTTACCGATTCGTTTAGGCACTCCTACAATGAATGAGTAAGGAATCCTGGCCTTCTTGAAATAATTACTAAGGCTTTTTAGCATAGCGGATCTTCTAAGGCCAATATAGGAATTCCCTCTAATCGTCCAATTTTCCTGAAATTGAACTGACAACATATGTCTTTGATGATAGAACGCTTCCTTTGCCAGGACAGATTGATCTTTCTCATCCTTGAAGTTGGATTTCATATACTTATTAAGATTACTGAATGCATAAGTAGCGTTCAAATAAGATTTGGCATACGTGGCGATATTGGCATGGCTTACGGAAGTATTGAGATAGCCCGGACTATTTTTCTTTAGTAGGTTTGGTGCCTGATAAACGGCTGATTGGGAAGCGTATGTGACTTTAAACTTCACTGTTGGCAAGCTTCTGTAGGGATAAAACCATGGAATAGGCTCGGCCTTATCCTGATCTTTATATTCGAGCTGATAGATATCATTGTCACCTTCGTTGGCTTTTTCAAATTCAGGTGCTCCATTATAAGTTTTAAGATTTATGTAGCATCTTCTTAGAACAGCAAATTTTATTTTCCCGTATATGAGTGGATAATTCTCTCGAAGAACGAAAATAGCAGGATCAAATGGGTGATATTGAATAGTTGGAAACTTGAATTTTTCCACGATATAATAATCCAGGATATCACCTACTTCCAAATTTGGAATAGCTAATTTCATTGTAGTTAATTTCGTAGTTGTTCCCATTTCGAGATCCTCTTCAACGGCTTCATTCTCGTCAACAATGATCTCATTTCCATCTGGTTTTATAACCTTGAATCCAACATACGTTTCTAGAGTGACTCCACGATAATAGGTGCTTTTCTTAAAGGAAAACTGACCATAGTCTGATAAAGAAGCATTACTTAGAATTTTAATTCGTCTGTGAATAGAATTTTCTTCCAGCAAGAATGCGCTGAGAGGAGGTTTTCGATAACTCCTTTCACTTAAGGTGGCGATGATCACCGCATCTTCATCTTCCCATTTTTCCGGGATTTCGGTTATGGTGAAATTTACTTCCGGTAATTCCCACATAGATTTTCTGATCTCCTTTGAAGCATCAATGTCTTGGCCATATATGGTGATGGATAACAAAAGAAAGGAATGAAACAGATAGAGTTTAGTCCGCATTGGAAAGTATTATTGGGTCGTTATAGTAATTATCGAGTTGTTTTACTGCATCATTCCACGCATCAAACGCTTCAGGCTTAATAATCAATTCGTTGATATCTATGCTCTTTTTATAATAGATTCTGTTTTCCTGATTTTCATATTCAAGCTGAAATGAATATCCCTCATTGATTATTGATAAAGGTTTTGGTAAGTATGATACTTTGTATCCTTCCGGAACAGTAAGATTTATGATTGACTCTACATGTCTGCGATTTTCAAAGGCGAAAGGCACTTTTCTTTTATCGCTAATTCTGATTTCAGTGAGCTCATTTCTAAGATCCATCTGAACGTACAAATCTTTTTCGTATTTGTTGATTAGGTGTCTGGAATTATTGGTAACATCTATCGATAGCACGCTATCCCTCCCAACCTTTGGAATTTGAAAAGTGAAATCATCAGGTTTACCAGATTGTGCGATGAAACTCCTCGCAAATCGATCTCTGGAAGATGACAAAAGATAATTATACATATAAAGAAAGAATTGCTTTGAGTCTCCCTCCATAGTTATTCTACCTTTACTTTTCAATACGCCATCTTCAACAATCATTTCAAGATTGATTTTCTCAAAGTTTTTAGTACTATCTGATACCGGTATCCTATCAATTAGATATTGATCGCCATCCTCAACCAGTATTTCTTTACCTTGAATGTGTCCTGGAGAATAGAATAAATCACTGTATTTCACAGTAGCATCTAAGAATATTTTCTTTTCACCCTGAATCACAGTGCATATCATGTGATTATCCACGGCAAGAGAAGGAATTTCATAGGAATAGGGAAGATGATTTGTTCCGAGCCAGCTCAGGCGAGCGTCAAAACCTGCAATTTCAAGCATCGTTTTGAGCAGGTTAGCCATTCCTTTACAATCACCATACTTTTTTTCAAATACCGTGTGTGCATCTTCAGGTTGGAATCCCATAATTCCATCCTCAAAGGCAATATATTTGATATTATCCTGAACCCAGTAATAGATGCTTCTTATCTTTTCTTCAGGAGATTTATTTTCAATAAGTTTTAAAACGAAGGATTCAAGACTATCCTTCCTATTATCAACGTTTGAAACCAAGGTTTTATACCAACCATACAGACTCTCCAAATCATCAATTAATTCAACTTTTTCTCCACTAGAAGGATAAACAAAACTTTTTGTTAAAGCAATAAGATGAGGTGAAAAGAAGGCGTTTGAAGGTGCATTATCCATCTCTTTATCGAAAGAGCTAACCCATTCCCATACAAACTCAATGCTTTTTTTACCATCTTTCACTGATTCCGTTTTACTAATTGTATGACCTTCAAAATTCAGACGCTTGAAATCAACTTCAACCCATTCTGGCCACACAATCCTCACTACCCTCTTCTTGCCGGGGATTTTGGATTGAAAGTTGACTTTTGTAAAATACCTGGGATCTTGATAGGTTCTTTGACTTGTGAGCTGAGCAATTTCATTTTTGATATTGAATGTGAATTCATAGGTACAAACCTTGGCATCAGAATAAAATATTCCACTCTGCTCTATATGTCCACAAACTTTCTGAAATCTATACTTTCTATTCTTTTCGGTCCTTAAATCAAATTCGCCCAATTCGATTTGATCATTGTAAAAAACAGGCCATAAAAATCGGACGTTAGTTTTCAGTGGTATTATCGTCAGTTTGTCAGTTTGGTCTATTTTTAATTGTTGGTCGATATCATCCCAGTAATACTCGTACGTGGAAATATATTTTTCATAAGCCACTTCTTCATCTGCAAACCTTCCTTTTAGTTCTTGACTGTAAGTGAAAGAATTAAACTGTATGAAAATTAAAAATGATATTGCTCTGATTATTCTTCGAAAGCCCATTCGATCTTTTCTTTCATGTCTTTCACTACTATACCTTCACTCTTAAGCTGTGCTCTCAGTTTATCCACCCGGTCAAAGTCTCGATTGTATTTGGCATCTTTGTATTCACCAAGGATGGTCTCTATCAAAGAAATATAGTCAATATCTGCTTCCACCTTTAATCCAAGTACTTCTTCAGTGAAACCAAGGAAGGTTTCTTTCATCCTATTAAACACTTCCTTGCCGATCTCACCAAACTTCAGCTGACCAGTGTGCAATGAGTTGATCTTTTTGACCATGTTAAACAAATGACCAATTGTCAACGCAGTGTTGAAGTCGTCATTCATAGCATAGTAGCAGTTGTCGCACATTTTGTTGATCTGCTCTACTTGCTTCTCATTTAACTTTCCATCATCTTCAGCCCACTCCATCTCATGTATCAATCTCATACCATTCGCTAGTCTCAAATATCCTTTTCTGGCAGCCTCTAAAGCCTCATTTGAAAAATCAAGTGTACTGGCATAATGGGATTGCATCATGAAGAATCGAATGGTCATCGGACTGTAGCCTCTATCTAATAAATCATGATCCCCAGACATCAATTCTTTTGGAAGAAACGAGTTACCCAGAGACTTACTCATCTTCTGCCCATTCACGGTAAGCATATTCGTGTGCAGCCAATACTTAGCACCTCCTTTTCCATGCGTTCCTGCATTTTGTGCGATCTCACACTCATGGTGTGGAAACTTCAAATCCATGCCACCTCCATGTACATCAAACTCTTCTCCAAGATATTTGGTACTCATAACCGAACACTCAAGGTGCCAACCAGGAAAGCCATCACTCCATTCAGTCTTCCATCGCATGATATGCTCAGGAGCCGCTTTTTTCCACAAGGCAAAATCCAAGGGGTTCCTTTTGTCTCCAACTCCATCTAATTCACGTGTTTCACTCATCAAGTCTTCAATCTTTCTACCACTCAGAATTCCATATGAATTATCTGATTCATTATGATATTTTTCCACATCGAAATAGACTGAGCCATTTGATTCATATGCATATCCATTTTCAATCAACTTCTTAGTCATTTCAATCTGCTCCATTAAGTGACCGATGGCGGAGGGCTCTATATCAGGAGGTATAGCATTGAATTGTAACATCACTTCATGGAAGTCATTAGCGTACATCTGCACAATTTCCATGGGCTCTAGTTGATCAAGCTTCGCTTTTTTGGAGATTTTATCTTCTCCTGTATCTGATAAATGACCTACATCGGTTATGTTTCTTACATACCTGACTTTGTATCCTAGATATTTTAGATACCGATAAACCACGTCGAAGCTCAAGAACGTTCTCACATTCCCAAGGTGAACATTGCTGTATACCGTTGGACCACAAACATACATGCCCACATATGGAGGGTCTAATGGGTTAAATTCTTCCTTTTGTCGAGTGAGTGAGTTGAAAACTTTGAGTTTGCCTATCATGTGCCAATTTTCTGTGTAGCAAAGAAAGGTATTTATCGAAAAATTTAACGGATAGGTCTTTGAATCTATTTTTACTCCAATAAAATCCTCGTTAACTTCAATTCCGATTTATCATTTGAGACCAGCAATGATTAGCTTAGCATTTTGATTGTCGCCGCAATGAAAAACGCCATCGCCTACTTTCTACTAATAGGGGTATTACGCCTTTCTATAGCTCAAAATATTACTGAGCTAATCACTAATGCTGAGCTGAATTTAGAAAAAAATCACTGGGAAAGAGCTGTAAATGATTTTGAGGATATCCTTAAGAATCATGTTGACAACCTCACTTACCTTCAGCGTGCGAATATCTATAATGATTTGGGCTATTTGTATCTTCAATTACTTGACCCATTCGAGGCTGAGCGATATTTAAATCTTTCTATATTGTATCACGAGGAATCAGGATTCCCGAATGAAAAAGACTATGCAGATGCACTGTTAAACATGGGGATGCTCTACCTTGATCAAGTAGAATTTGATCTTTCAAGAAACTATATTCAAAAGTCTCTCGAAATTTTAGAGAAATTGCCTTCTTTTCGGGTAGACTACTGGATAGCCAGATCCAAACTTGCCCTTTTATACGAAGAAGCTGGATCTAATACGTTGGCGCTGAGCATCTATAATGAAAGTTACGACCAATTGGTGGCCAGCGGTAATGATCTTTCCCCAGATTTCGCTGAAATCTGCATGCATAAAGGTCGTATATTAATGCTTACCGGAGATCCTCACGAAGGAGAAAAATTTATCAATCTCAGTTCAACTATATATGAATCGTTAGGAGCTGAATATGCAGTTCAGCGCGCCGAATCCTTAGAAAGTTTAGCAGTCTTCTATGAACGAATGGGAAGGTTTGGGGAAGCAGAACGTACCCTTCTAGAGGTTCTCAGGCTTAAAAGATCTATTCCCGACGAGGCAGATATTCTCATCATAGAAACCTTGAATGATCTTGGAATCATGTACCACCAAATAGGAAGGCACGAACAGGCAAAAGAAATGTTCAATGAGGTTGTACAAGAGTGTGAAGAAAACGTAGGAACAGATCATCCATTTTATGCTACTGCCAAAAATAATTTGGGAACCTTAGCCCTGGCAGAAGGTAAGATCGAAGAAGCCAGAGATATGTTTAATGATGCTCTCGCTACTTATAAGGCAAGATTTGGAAGTAGTCACCCTTATTATGCAAACACACTCAACAATCTTGCTCGAGTAGAACGGAAACTTGGAAATCTAAGTACTGCTGAGAAATATTATATGGAAGTGCTGAAGATTGACGAGAAGATCTATGGTAGGAAACATCCAGATTATGCAACGACATTGGTCAACGTTGGTGTGCTATATAGCTCCATGGGAAAAGAAGAGGAAGCAGCCAGATTCTATCAGGAGGCGCTTGAAATAAGAGAAGAGGTTTTAGGGGTGAACCATCCTTCATACGGAAATGCACTAGAATATATGGGGATGCATTACCTCGCATTAGACGACAAACTAAATGCTGAAGAATTCTTTAGAAAAGCAGTTCAGATCCAAATTGGTCAGATCAACATTCTGTTCCCAATTATGACAGAACAAGAACGTCAGATTTTCTACAGAAATATTCGATCAAATGTTGACAGATATAATTATATCGCCACTGAATTACTTGATAGAAAACCTGAACTAATCAAAAACATTTTTGAGTTTCAATCCAATACGAAATCCATACTCTTCAATAACTCCAACAAGGTGAAAGAAGAAGTAATGGAAAGTACCGATTTCGAGCTAAAACAAAATTTCAATCAATGGATAACTGATAAACGTCTTTTAGCAAGTTATTACCAAATGGGGCATCACGAACTTGAAGAGCTTAATATCAATCTCATTTATGAAGAGTCTCGTGTAAAGCAGATGGAAAAAGATCTTGAGAAGAAACTTGAAATCTTTTCAGGAACTGTACAAACGATCAATTATGACTGGCAGACTGTGAGTAGTACCATAAGACCTAACGAAGCTCTGGTAGAGGTAATAAGAATCGAAGAATACAAATCCATCCCTCAAACAACAGGGACTTTTTTCGGATTCACTGGACTTTCCAAGTATCTCGCAATTATCATCTTTCCTGAAAAAACTGAACCAACCTATGTTTTAATAGGAGATAAATACAGCATTGATACAGACTATTACGATTCATATTCCAGTGCGATCTCTTCTTCAAAAGATTATCGATCTTCATATGACCTACTCTGGAAACCTATTGACGAGAAGTTGGGAAGTCCTGGTTCAGTGAGATTGATACCTGATGGTATCTATAGTAAAGTCAATCCAAATGTGTTAGAAACTCCGGATGGCAAAAACGTAATAGACAACTATTACGTGTCATACTTAACAAGTGCACGAGATTTATTTAAAGACAAACTTCAATTGTTTAATAAAAAATCATATTTATTTGGAGACCCCTATTTCACTTCCGAGAACCAGCATCTAATTAGTACCGAGGAGCTAACTACTATGGAATTGAAGAATGTAGAGGCAATCCTTACACCATCAGACTGGGATGTAAAGTCATATATCAAAAATGACGCAAACGAGTTGAGATTGCGCTCCGCTTATAACCCTACCGTTCTTCATATTTCAAGTCATGGATTTTTTACGGATAAGTATAATTTTATTGTAAGCAAAAGCCCCATTAATGATCCACTCTTCCAAGCAGGGATCCTCCTTTCCGGCGCTGGCCAGACATTCTCAAGATTTACAAATGGGATAGCTACTATTTCTGAAAATGATGGGGTTTTGACTACCTATGAAGCCATGAATCTTGACTTAAGTAGAACACAATTAGTAGTTCTGTCCACCTGTGATATAGAATCAAACAACATTGAAAACATTTATGGAGTTTACGGGCTTCAAAGTGCATTTATGCTGGCCGGGGCTAGAAATTTAGTCACCAGCTTAATAAAAGTAGACGAAGAGGTCTCAAATGAACTAATGGTCTTGTTCTATCAAAAATTAATCGAAACAAACGCTGTTGATGAATCACTTAAATACGCTCAACTTAAATTGAGGGAAAAATACAGTGATCCAAAAATTTGGGGTGCGTTTGTTCATATAGGAAATGGATAATAAAAAAATTAAGTTATGCGAAAGATAATCTTTCTTCTAGGCTTTATTATTTCACTCGGCGGATTCTCTCAAACCAAGGCATCTACCGCTCAAATATCTGCCATACTCAAGGGAGGAGACGAATATTTTAGAAATGGAAACTACATGAGTGCCATTCGATACTACAAGGAGGCTCTAGCTGAAGATGATGACAATATAAGAGCTCAGTATGGCCTGGCAGAATGCTATCGACTTGTTCAAGACTATGAAAGTGCCGAGTATTACTATGAATTGATTGGCGCTGATCAAGACATCAGATACCCTTTAGCCGGTTTCTATTACGCCTTGATGCAGAAGCTCAAGGGAAGATATGATCAGTCGTTATCCAATTTCAAAGACTTCAGAAAATTTTTGGTAAACAATGAACTACACGAATCTGAAAAGTACCGGTATTTCTATAAGCAAGCCAAAATAGAAATAGATGGATGCCAGCTCGCACTAAATCAAATAACGCTCGTACATCCAGATCACCAGTTTGTTGCATTAGAACAGCCACTGAATTCTGAGTATAATGATTACGCCGCATTTAGTGTAGGTAACGATGAGATTTTATGCTTGACCTCTGCAAGAAGCAGTGGAAAAGGTAGCCTTGCCGATAATCAGTTTGGAGAGAACTATGCGGATCTATTCAGATTTGTACAGTCAGGTAATGGCTGGGAAGAGTATGATCCAAAAGATAGATTTGAGTCGGTTATCAATACGAAATATGGTGACGGATCTGGCTCCTTTAATAGAGAAAGAAACAAATTCTACTATACCAATTGCGACGAAGATTTAGGTGATGTCTGTCACATATACATGTCGCAATTGGCAGGAGGGCGATGGTCAGAACCTGTTCCCCTGAACCATAATATCAATGAATTTGGATTTAATTCAAAGCATCCGAACTTAACTCCTGGAGGAGACACACTATTCTTTGCTTCAGATCGTGAAGGCGGAGTTGGACAGCTGGATCTCTACATGAGCATTAATGCTGGGGCAGATAACTGGGGACCACCGATGCATTTAGGAAATCAAATAAATACACCATTCAATGAGGTTTCCCCTTTCTTCGATCCGAACGAAAAAGTATTATTCTTTGCATCTAATGGACATAGAGGATTCGGAGGGTTTGACATTTATATTGCGAGAGGTTCAAAGTTTGAGTCTGCAGAAATCTACAATGCTGGGATTCCATTCAACTCTTATAAAGATGATATCTTTTTCTTCATGGGCAAGAGCAAGGGATACCTTTCCTCCAATAGAGAGGATGGAGTCGGCAAATTTGACATCTATGGATTTAACATCAGATCGAAGGGTGATATAGTCTCTGAAGTTTCTAGCGAAGGGACGATTGCGGGTAGAAACTCCTTATTTACGGATGATTACAATTTTGATAGCAGCGAAACGGAAATTATCAATCAGATTATTTCTCGCATGCTCTCTTCCTCAGTATCAGAAGTAGACTTGATTCTTACTGATCGTCAACTAACAGTGTATAACTCGCTTAGTGAAGATGATAAAGAGCGTATCAAGAAAATTGTGAATGCCAGGGTAAGAAAAATGACTAGTAATATGATCCGATCCATACGGACAGAAGACGATTATTACTATCAACAGTTGAGTGTAAATAAAAGAAGAAAAGTAGACAACATTGTGTCTGCATATCTGGAGCAACAAGGTATGGGTAACAGTGTTAATCTATCAAACGAAGTATTCAGCTTTTACAGTGAAGTAAGCACTGATGAGCGTGAAAAAATTGATATCCTTATCTCGGATAAGTTGAAAAACGCCCAGAAGTTTAGACCTGCTACTCCTACTTACAATTCATTTAAACCGGAGGAACAAGAGAGCCTAGATGGGATAGCCTTAAAGTATTTGAAGCAAAAAAGAAATTTAGGGAACATCAACCTGGATATGAATGAGCGTGTCTTCATGCGTGATAACCCAGATGCTACCGGTGATGTGAGTACTGCTATTCGGGAACGGTTAATTGGGTTAAGTAATGAAGAAAAGTATCGATTAGTAAAAGAGGACAGAGATTTCTATGAAACACTGACCGATGAGGATAAACAACGTCTGAAATCAATCGCTACGACGTTCATGGTTTCGGATCTAACCAATTTTGATCAAAACGTCAGTAATTCAGATCTTGAAGTATTTAAAAATAAAAATAGTCAGGAAAAGAGCAGACTAGATAAACTTCTCCTGAAACAGATTTCAAACCTTGCCAATTCAAGTATTTATCTAACAGAGACAACCTTTTCACAATCTGAAATCCAGGCAGCTATCGGAGATAACTCTGAAGAAACTGTTAGTAAACTATTAGCTCTGAGACCTGGATTAACCAAAACACAACAAGATGCTGTAAGAAGATTTGTGAAAACAGCTTATGATTCTTACCTGACTGAAGCAAATCCTGTATTTGTCAGCGATGTTCCTGCCACAGTAGTTACTTCAATTCCCGGGGCTGTGCCACAAGGTGATCCGAGTGCACGATTAAGTCAGTATGATATTAATCAGTATGAATCTTTAAGCGATACCAAAAGAAGAGTTATTGACAACATCATAGCTCTTGACTATATCGCAGTTGAATATTCTAATCGCACTACAAAACTTAGCGATCAACAGAAAGCAACAGAACTGAACAGTAGAGAAAAAGTTCATGTAGCAGCTTTAGCTAAAAAAGTCTCTTCCAAGGAAATTAAACCTTCTGAAGAAGCTCTTATTCGGGAAGCCTTTGTGTATTACAACAATCTATCTCAAGATAGGAAAGCTTTCATCAATCGTATCGTACTGGATAAAGCCTTCGAAGTTAAAAACGGGAAATACATTCTTCCCTCCAGGGATGCAAGTGCCAGAGGTCAGCTCACATCAAGTGAGAATAACTTGTTAACTACTATTAAGAAGTTCAGATTCAACAATGACCGAATTCTGACAGAGAACATTGCTGTGGATGCTAAAGATGTGGATGAAGCTCCGGTTGATTTGATGGCGATCGCCACAAAGGAAGAGGTAGAGGAAGAAACTTCTAAAAAGTTACTTGGAGCCGAAGACATTCTGGCCTCAGAAGAGCTAGATGAAATAAGAATTGGATTACCCATAGATAAGATAGACGGATATGATGAAATCAAAATAACCGGACAGTTATTAGGAAGCAATTCAGGTAATCCACTTTCTTCATATGCCATTACACTGATTCAATTCGATAACCGAAATACAGTCATCGAAGGATATACCAACGCCAAAGGAGAATTTGAATTTACTGTAGCTCCGGCTAAGTATGATCTGACTTTCAAAAAGGCCACCTCTGCAGAAAATGTGAGTCTGGAGGGTTTTAACGTTGAAGGAAAAAGAGAAAGAGATGCAAGTGTGTTCACAAATGCCACGAGAGCATTTTTTGATGTAAGCTCAGCCGACCTTAGACCAGAGGTGACAATCTTATTGGACGAAGTGGTAGAAGCATTTAAGAGATCAGGAAATAAGATTGAAATAGAATCACATACAGACGATACAGGAGGTGCTGAATACAACCTTATCCTAAGTAAGAACAGAGGATACTCAGCCAGGGATTATCTAATAGCTAAAGGCATAGATCAATCAAAAATTTCTGTTATCTGGCATGGCTCAGAAAAGCCAATAGCTGATAACAACAATCCGTACGGAAGACAACTGAATAGAAGAATTGATGTGAGACTGATCGGTAAAGGCAAGGAATCTTTTGGAAATTTCTACCTGATACGACCAGGAGCGACAGTGACCAAAATTTCCAGTAGCATGAAAGTTACTGCACAAATTATCAGGGATCTGAATAATCTTCAAGGTGGTGAGCTGCAGGCGTACAAACCAATCAGATTAAAATCTTCTGACCGAATTGATCCTGACTATAACCTGGTTGTCCCTGCGGATATCAAGAGTGGTAGTGATTTTATCTACACTGTACAACCTGGAGATAACCTGGAGGTTGTATCCAAGAAATTCAACGTTCCGGAAGAATTGATTATGGAGCAAAACGACCTAAGCTCTACAGACTTGGAGCCAGGAACAAGATTGATCATATATCCTAAGAATTAAAATAGTGGATTAGAAGCTTTTCGGAAATCTCTATTCTTTGATAACGAATATTGAATGGAGATTTCCATTGAGTTCTGGGCGATATCCACTCCTCTTTGAGGGACAAATAGGGTACTATTCATATCATAGCTCACACGAAGGGTAAGCTGGTTCATTTTTACACCGCCCATAAAAATGAAGGAATCTCTTAACCGGTACCACGTCCCAAAAAGTAATTGAGTTCCTCTCGCTCTATACCTCTCCGCGTTTGGCACATATGCGATATTAAGACCAGCGTTAAATTGCTGTGTCTGCCTGATATATAAGTACAATAGACTAGGGGTAATGAACAGTTTATTTAACTTGAATTCGATACCTCCATTGTATTTCAAAAGCATGGGCGCTGAGTTTTCTGAATTGACAGTAAAGGAAGTATTTGGTCGATTTAAGTTCGTAGCTGAGATACCAAAAAATGCACTGTATTTGTGTAAAAGATAATTCCGTTCCGGATTATAATAGTACATAAATCCTGCGTTGATTACCATGTTTTGTTGCACATCATCAAACTCAGTAACAGGAACGGGTAAGGTGTCATCAAAACCGAAGAAAGCATTATACTGAGATCCCCATGTCAAATTGCTGAAATTTAGCTTTCTCACTTCGTATCCTGCCTGCACGCCTACAGAAATCAAGTATGAGCTAAGAAGCCCGAATTTTAAGTTATGAGCATAGTTAAGAAAAACAGAGTTCCGTTCATAAATACCTCTAAAAAGACTCTTTTCATTAAAAGCCATAATACCTGCCCCACCCATCGATTGCTCCAAGCTACCTGCTGGTTTGATTGGAAAAACAAACGAAACTTGAGTCAATTCATTGATGATGTCGACGCTTTGAAGTTGTCGCTTATGATTCATGTGAATGGATGGGTCATTGTATATGCCACTAAAAGCCGGGTTTAAATAAAGAGACGCAGCATAGTATTGTGAAAACTGGGCTTCCTGGCCTAGAAGGCTAACCGAAGATATGAGTAGCAATATGGTTATGAGCTTCTTCATCTAACTAGGTAAAATGCCCCCTTTTTTTCAGCTGGAAGTCCGGTATTAAATTGAAACTTTATGGTGTAGTAATAAACACCTGCTGGCTCATCAGCTCCTGTACGCTGATTCGCTCCATTCCATCCACTTTGATTTGCTTCCGTAAATGAATCTGCAGAATAAACAAGTGAACCATATCTATTATAAACAAGTAGACTAAATCCATCATCGGATATATTTTGGCCAAAAACTCTGAAGCGTTGATTCCTGGCATCACTCGCTTGAGGTGAAAAAGCTTCGGGTATAAAAAAGAGTCCTTCGTTTGGTATTTTTGGTGCTAGAGCCATCGCCAAATAGATCTTTTGGTCAACAGGAATAGTCAATGATTCTTCGCTAATAATTGTACCAAAGGTTAAGGAATCAGAATTAAGCAAAGATTCCACACCCAAGGATTCAAATATTCCTGCAGGATCGTTTGCATATGCAACTACTGGAGAGTTAACCTTATGACGTATATTATTTCTTAACCTGAAATCACTTAGGTCTTCTCCGTTAAACCCAATCTCTACTCGAGTTGGATCCGTATTTCCGTTCAACACTTCAATCTCCCATAATCCTCTATGAGAAACACCCAGGAGGCTATCACCCGGAATCGGATCAACCATGTTTTCCTTTTGGAAAGTAGCAGCTATTTCAGTATTCAGACCGAAAACATTCAACAATGTAACAGGGGCATGAAATCCATCCGCACCCAAAGGGAACGTTTTTTCACCACTTCCTTGCGATATGAGTGTACCATCAAAATAGGACAAGTTAGATCCCCCATTTACTCTCACATTGGGTCCCAATACAAACCGTGTATCCTCACTTGGTTTGATATTTCCCAGCTGGAAATCAATACGATCAAGTACCAGATACTCTGACCCGGTAAAATCGACTTCACCTCCTTGATTTACAACCATCTCGCTAACCGTGAGTTGTGGAGGTGCAACCACCTGATCGGTTCCTCCCCAAAACCTAAGAGAGCCCTGAAGCCCATTGAAATTGTTATTGACGGTCCAATCCCCGTACAACGTTAGCGCACCAAGGTTTTGGACAGCTCCATTATTTTCGAAATCACCTCCCACTTCCAGATTAGCTCCTTCAGAAATATGAATTAGCCCATTACTGGGAATGTACAGCTGTTGAGCCAACAATAAAGTTGGGACAAAAAAGAATATGTAAGCTAGTCTCCGCATCAATCTTCTTTTTGAACTGTTTTATCCCCCAATAACATCTTCTTGATCAAATCCAGATCTTTCTTCATCTCCTGGTTATCAGAAGCCAGTTCTGAAAGCTTAGACTCTTGATTGGCTACTTTATTATTAAGGGAGTTAATCAAAAGCTGTTGTTCTTTAATCGCTTGCATCAACACAGGAATTAAACCCTGATAATTCACCATTTTATAACCCTGGTCATTTAATATTATTAGTTCAGGAAATACCCTTTCAAGTTCCTGAGCTATGACACCAATTTGCTTTTTCTTTTCCTTGTCCGCCTTATAATTGTAATTGTATCCCCCTAGTTGATCCAGCTTTAAAAGTGTATTCTGAAGTAATTCAATGTTTTCTTTCAATCTTATATCTGATGTTGAAAACGCACCGGAAGCATTTATTTGAAATGAACCTCCAATTCCGTTATATGTGCCTGCTGATCCAGAGAGTCCTGTGACCGTAAGGGATGAAAATCTACCTGTTGATGCTGTAGTAGCTCCTATTGCAGCCCCATCTATGCTTCCTCCTGAAATATTTACACTGCTCGCATCTTGTGTAGCAATTGATCCAAGACCTAATGTGGTTCGCTGAGCCGTCACATTTGCATCGTCCAAGAGATTTCTTCCGGCAGTTGTTAACACAGTAGTAGCATAAACATCTGGTGCAGTGGTATAGATCATCTGATCAGATGTGGTAGTCAACCCGGATATCGAATTTAAACCCGCATCGTATGCTTGTATATCTGTACCTATAGTTAGACCTATTTCAGTTCTCAATGCTGCATCGTTAGCAGCTCCTAAAGCCGCCTGAACATCGGTACTCGGCGTTATACCTGCATATGTATCTAAATCTGCATCGTATGCTTGAACATTAGTACCAATTACCAGACCCAACGTTGTACGTTGAGCAGAGGCATTTGGATCATCTAAAAGGGCTCGTGCAGCACCTGTCAATGCCGTTGTAGCATAAACATCCGACCCAGTGGTGTAGACCATTTGATCAGCGCCAGTAGTCAATCCAGATATTGAAGTTAGACCAGCGTCACTATCCTGTTTCCCTGAAATAGCAGTAGTATTTGCATCAAGTCTACCATCTAATTCGTCGATAGCTGCTTGTGTATTGATCGCTACCATGCCAGAGCCAGAATTACTGTATGGAACCTGAGAAGCATTTTGATCTGCCGCTGCATTATCCTCTACATTGATTAGTGTCCTCAACTCTGAAGTGGTTAATGCAGTTGGAACTGCCGCTCCTACTGTATTATTACCCAAAATAGTATTTGAAGCAATTGTACTCAATCCAACTTGATCTCCAGTCAAGGTAATTCCATTGTTAGCTCCAAGATTTGTGTCATCTGAAATGTCAATATTTGTTGATCGACTATCCACATAGTTCTTAGTCGCAGCATCCTGAGCTCCTACCGGGTCCGTCACATTGGAGATCAGGGAGGTGCTCACATCTACCACGCCCGTGCCATTCGGATCAAGGATCACATTGCCGTTCAAATCGGTACTGGATAAGGTGTTGCCGTCTAAGGTCAGGTTGTCCGTGTTAGTCACCGTAAAGCTTCCTGCCGCTGGGGTCGTGCCTCCGATCACACTGCCATCAATCGGTGTGTTGTCTATGTCTCCTCCATCGATCGTCAGGTCATTGTCTACTTCATCGTCTTCTACCGCACCGGCTACCAGGTCGGTCAGGCCTGTATTGTCGATCGTGAGATCGCCACTCACTGCCACACTGTTCACCGTCGTGCCATCGCCCACCAAGATGTTGCCATCGCTACTCGCATCGACCTCACTCTGGTTGTTCGTCGCATCTCCTACGAAGATTGAGCCCTGGGTCAGGTCGTTCTCCGCATCCACCTGCGTGTCGACATAATTCCGTGTCGCAGCATCCTGAGCGCCTACCGGGTCCGTCACATTGGAGATCAGGGAGGTGCTCACATCTACCACGCCCGTCCCATTCGGATCAAGGATCACATTGCCGTTCAAATCGGTACTGGATAAGGTGTTGCCGTCTAAGGTCAGGTTGTCCGTGTTAGTCACCGTAAAGCTTCCTGCCGCTGGGGTCGTGCCTCCGATCACACTGCCATCAATCGGTGTGTTGTCTATGTCTCCTCCATCGATCGTTAACGTATTCACCACTTCATCGTCACTGACTGCATCGTTGACTAAATCTGTGGCTCCTGTGTTGTCGATCGTGAGATCGCCACTCACTGCCACACTGTTCACCGTCGTGCCATCGCCCACCAAGATGTTGCCATCACCACTCGCATCGACCTCACTCTGGTTGTTCGTCGCATCTCCTACGAAGATTGAGCCCTGGGTCAGGTCGTTCTCCGCATCCACCTGCGTGTCCACATAATTCCGTGTCGCAGCATCCTGAGCGCCTACCGGGTCCGTCACATTGGAGATCAGGGAGGTGCTCACATCTACCACGCCCGTCCCATTCGGATCAAGGATCACATTGCCGTTCAAATCGGTACTGGATAAGGTGTTGCCGTCTAAGGTCAGGTTGTCCGTGTTAGTCACCGTAAAGCTTCCTGCCGCTGGGGTCGTGCCTCCGATCACACTGCCATCAATCGGTGTGTTGTCTATGTCTCCTCCATCGATCGTTAACGTATTCACCACTTCATCGTCACTGACTGCATCGTTGACTAAATCTGTGGCTCCTGTGTTGTCGATCGTGAGATCGCCACTCACTGCCACACTGTTCACCGTCGTGCCATCGCCCACCAAGATGTTGCCATCACCACTCGCATCGACCTCACTCTGGTTGTTCGTCGCATCTCCTACGAAGATTGAGCCCTGGGTCAGGTCGTTCTCCGCATCCACCTGCGTGTCCACATAATTCCGTGTCGCAGCATCCTGAGCGCCTACCGGGTCCGTCACATTGGAGATCAGGGAGGTGCTCACATCTACCACGCCCGTGCCATTCGGATCAAGGATCACATTGCCGTTCAAATCGGTACTGGATAAGGTGTTGCCGTCTAAGGTCAGGTTGTCCGTGTTAGTCACCGTAAAGCTTCCTGCCGCTGGGGTCGTGCCTCCGATCACACTGCCATCAATCGGTGTGTTGTCTATGTCTCCTCCATCGATCGTTAACGTATTCACCACTTCATCGTCACTGACTGCATCGTTGACTAAATCTGTGGCTCCTGTGTTGTCGATCGTGAGATCGCCACTCACTGCCACACTGTTCACCGTCGTGCCATCGCCCACCAAGATGTTGCCATCACCACTCGCATCGACCTCACTCTGGTTGTTCGTCGCATCTCCTACGAAGATTGAGCCCTGGGTCAGGTCGTTCTCCGCATCCACCTGCGTGTCCACATAATTCCGTGTCGCAGCATCCTGAGCGCCTACCGGGTCCGTCACATTGGAGATCAGGGAGGTGCTCACATCTACCACGCCCGTGCCATTCGGATCAAGGATCACATTGCCGTTCAAATCGGTACTGGATAAGGTGTTGCCGTCTAAGGTCAGGTTGTCCGTGTTAGTCACCGTAAAGCTTCCTGCCGCTGGGGTCGTGCCTCCGATCACACTGCCATCAATCGGTGTGTTGTCTATGTCTCCTCCATCGATCGTTAACGTATTCACCACTTCATCGTCACTGACTGCATCGTTGACTAAATCTGTGGCTCCTGTGTTGTCGATCGTGAGATCGCCACTCACTGCCACACTGTTCACCGTCGTGCCATCGCCCACCAAGATGTTGCCATCACCACTCGCATCGACCTCACTCTGGTTGTTCGTCGCATCTCCTACGAAGATTGAGCCCTGGGTCAGGTCGTTCTCCGCATCCACCTGCGTGTCCACATAATTCCGTGTCGCAGCATCCTGAGCGCCTACCGGGTCCGTCACATTGGAGATCAGGGAGGTGCTCACATCTACCACGCCCGTCCCATTCGGATCAAGGATCACATTGCCGTTCAAATCGGTACTGGATAAGGTGTTGCCGTCTAAGGTCAGGTTGTCCGTGTTAGTCACCGTAAAGCTTCCTGCCGCTGGGGTCGTGCCTCCGATCACACTGCCATCAATCGGTGTGTTGTCTATGTCTCCTCCATCGATCGTTAACGTATTCACCACTTCATCGTCACTGACTGCATCGTTGACTAAATCTGTGGCTCCTGTGTTGTCGATCGTGAGATCGCCACTCACTGCCACACTGTTCACCGTCGTGCCATCGCCCACCAAGATGTTGCCATCACCACTCGCATCGACCTCACTCTGGTTGTTCGTCGCATCTCCTACGAAGATTGAGCCCTGGGTCAGGTCGTTCTCCGCATCCACCTGCGTGTCCACATAATTCCGTGTCGCAGCATCCTGAGCGCCTACCGGGTCCGTCACATTGGAGATCAGGGAGGTGCTCACATCTACCACGCCCGTGCCATTCGGATCAAGGATCACATTGCCGTTCAAATCGGTACTGGATAAGGTGTTGCCGTCTAAGGTCAGGTTGTCCGTGTTAGTCACCGTAAAGCTTCCTGCCGCTGGGGTCGTGCCTCCGATCACACTGCCATCAATCGGTGTGTTGTCTATGTCTCCTCCATCGATCGTTAACGTATTCACCACTTCATCGTCACTGACTGCATCGTTGACTAAATCTGTGGCTCCTGTGTTGTCGATCGTGAGATCGCCACTCACTGCCACACTGTTCACCGTCGTGCCATCGCCCACCAAGATGTTGCCATCGCCACTCGCATCGACCTCACTCTGGTTGTTCGTCGCATCTCCTACGAAGACTGAGCCCTGGGTCAGGTCGTTCTCCGCATCCACCTGCGTGTCCACATAATTCCGTGTCGCAGCATCCTGAGCGCCTACCGGGTCCGTCACATTGGAGATCAGGGAGGTGCTCACATCTACCACGCCCGTGCCATTCGGATCAAGGATCACATTGCCGTTCAAATCGGTACTGGATAAGGTGTTGCCGTCTAAGGTCAGGTTGTCCGTGTTAGTCACCGTAAAGCTTCCTGCCGCTGGGGTCGTGCCTCCGATCACACTGCCATCAATCGGTGTGTTGTCTATGTCTCCTCCATCGATCGTTAACGTATTCACCACTTCATCGTCACTGACTGCATCGTTGACTAAATCTGTGGCTCCTGTGTTGTCGATCGTGAGATCGCCACTCACTGCCACACTGTTCACCGTCGTGCCATCGCCCACCAAGATGTTGCCATCACCACTCGCATCGACCTCACTCTGGTTGTTCGTCGCATCTCCTACGAAGATTGAGCCCTGGGTCAGGTCGTTCTCCGCATCCACCTGCGTGTCCACATAATTCCGTGTCGCAGCATCCTGAGCGCCTACCGGGTCCGTCACATTGGAGATCAGGGAGGTGCTCACATCTACCACGCCCGTCCCATTCGGATCAAGGATCACATTGCCGTTCAAATCGGTACTGGATAAGGTGTTGCCGTCTAAGGTCAGGTTGTCCGTGTTAGTCACCGTAAAGCTTCCTGCCGCTGGGGTCGTGCCTCCGATCACACTGCCATCAATCGGTGTGTTGTCTATGTCTCCTCCATCGATCGTTAACGTATTCACCACTTCATCGTCACTGACTGCATCGTTGACTAAATCTGTGGCTCCTGTGTTGTCGATCGTGAGATCGCCACTCACTGCCACACTGTTCACCGTCGTGCCATCGCCCACCAAGATGTTGCCATCACCACTCGCATCGACCTCACTCTGGTTGTTCGTCGCATCTCCTACGAAGATTGAGCCCTGGGTCAGGTCGTTCTCCGCATCCACCTGCGTGTCCACATAATTCCGTGTCGCAGCATCCTGAGCGCCTACCGGGTCCGTCACATTGGAGATCAGGGAGGTGCTCACATCTACCACGCCCGTCCCATTCGGATCAAGGATCACATTGCCGTTCAAATCGGTACTGGATAAGGTGTTGCCGTCTAAGGTCAGGTTGTCCGTGTTAGTCACCGTAAAGCTTCCTGCCGCTGGGGTCGTGCCTCCGATCACACTGCCATCAATCGGTGTGTTGTCTATGTCTCCTCCATCGATCGTTAACGTATTCACCACTTCATCGTCACTGACTGCATCGTTGACTAAATCTGTGGCTCCTGTGTTGTCGATCGTGAGATCGCCACTCACTGCCACACTGTTCACCGTCGTGCCATCACCTACCAAGATGTTGCCATCGCCACTCGCATCGACCTCACTCTGGTTGTTCGTCGCATCTCCTACGAAGATTGAGCCCTGGGTCAGGTCGTTCTCCGCATCCACCTGCGTGTCCACATAATTCCGTGTCGCAGCATCCTGAGCGCCTACCGGGTCCGTCACATTGGAGATCAGGGAGGTGCTCACATCTACCACGCCCGTCCCATTCGGATCAAGGATCACATTGCCGTTCAAATCGGTACTGGATAAGGTGTTGCCGTCTAAGGTCAGGTTGTCCGTGTTAGTCACCGTAAAGCTTCCTGCCGCTGGGGTCGTGCCTCCGATCACACTGCCATCAATCGGTGTGTTGTCTATGTCTCCTCCATCGATCGTTAACGTATTCACCACTTCATCGTCACTGACTGCATCGTTGACTAAATCTGTGGCTCCTGTGTTGTCGATCGTGAGATCGCCACTCACTGCCACACTGTTCACCGTCGTGCCATCGCCCACCAAGATGTTGCCATCACCACTCGCATCGACCTCACTCTGGTTGTTCGTCGCATCTCCTACGAAGATTGAGCCCTGGGTCAGGTCGTTCTCCGCATCCACCTGCGTGTCCACATAATTCCGTGTCGCAGCATCCTGAGCGCCTACCGGGTCCGTCACATTGGAGATCAGGGAGGTGCTCACATCTACCACGCCCGTCCCATTCGGATCAAGGATCACATTGCCGTTCAAATCGGTACTGGATAAGGTGTTGCCGTCTAAGGTCAGGTTGTCCGTGTTAGTCACCGTAAAGCTTCCTGCCGCTGGGGTCGTGCCTCCGATCACACTGCCATCAATCGGTGTGTTGTCTATGTCTCCTCCATCGATCGTTAACGTATTCACCACTTCATCGTCACTGACTGCATCGTTGACTAAATCTGTGGCTCCTGTGTTGTCGATCGTGAGATCGCCACTCACTGCCACACTGTTCACCGTCGTGCCATCGCCCACCAAGATGTTGCCATCACCACTCGCATCGACCTCACTCTGGTTGTTCGTCGCATCTCCTACGAAGATTGAGCCCTGGGTCAGGTCGTTCTCCGCATCCACCTGCGTGTCCACATAATTCCGTGTCGCAGCATCCTGAGCGCCTACCGGGTCCGTCACATTGGAGATCAGGGAGGTGCTCACATCTACCACGCCCGTGCCATTCGGATCAAGGATCACATTGCCGTTCAAATCGGTACTGGATAAGGTGTTGCCGTCTAAGGTCAGGTTGTCCGTGTTAGTCACCGTAAAGCTTCCTGCCGCTGGGGTCGTGCCTCCGATCACACTGCCATCAATCGGTGTGTTGTCTATGTCTCCTCCATCGATCGTTAACGTATTCACCACTTCATCGTCACTGACTGCATCGTTGACTAAATCTGTGGCTCCTGTGTTGTCGATCGTGAGATCGCCACTCACTGCCACACTGTTCACCGTCGTGCCATCGCCCACCAAGATGTTGCCATCACCACTCGCATCGACCTCACTCTGGTTGTTCGTCGCATCTCCTACGAAGATTGAGCCCTGGGTCAGGTCGTTCTCCGCATCCACCTGCGTGTCCACATAATTCCGTGTCGCAGCATCCTGAGCGCCTACCGGGTCCGTCACATTGGAGATCAGGGAGGTGCTCACATCTACCACGCCCGTCCCATTCGGATCAAGGATCACATTGCCGTTCAAATCGGTACTGGATAAGGTGTTGCCGTCTAAGGTCAGGTTGTCCGTGTTAGTCACCGTAAAGCTTCCTGCCGCTGGGGTCGTGCCTCCGATCACACTGCCATCAATCGGTGTGTTGTCTATGTCTCCTCCATCGATCGTTAACGTATTCACCACTTCATCGTCACTGACTGCATCGTTGACTAAATCTGTGGCTCCTGTGTTGTCGATCGTGAGATCGCCACTCACTGCCACACTGTTCACCGTCGTGCCATCGCCCACCAAGATGTTGCCATCACCACTCGCATCGACCTCACTCTGGTTGTTCGTCGCATCTCCTACGAAGATTGAGCCCTGGGTCAGGTCGTTCTCCGCATCCACCTGCGTGTCCACATAATTCCGTGTCGCAGCATCCTGAGCGCCTACCGGGTCCGTCACATTGGAGATCAGGGAGGTGCTCACATCTACCACGCCCGTCCCATTCGGATCAAGGATCACATTGCCGTTCAAATCGGTACTGGATAAGGTGTTGCCGTCTAAGGTCAGGTTGTCCGTGTTAGTCACCGTAAAGCTTCCTGCCGCTGGGGTCGTGCCTCCGATCACACTGCCATCAATCGGTGTGTTGTCTATGTCTCCTCCATCGATCGTTAACGTATTCACCACTTCATCGTCACTGACTGCATCGTTGACTAAATCTGTGGCTCCTGTGTTGTCGATCGTGAGATCGCCACTCACTGCCACACTGTTCACCG
Source organism: Ekhidna sp. (assembly GCA_965267215.1). Lineage (GTDB taxonomy): Bacteria > Bacteroidota > Bacteroidia > Cytophagales > Cyclobacteriaceae > Ekhidna. The sequence continues at coordinate 3,953,931 of OZ253940.1, read as the reverse complement.
TCGTGCCATCGCCCACCAAGATGTTGCCATCGCCACTCGCATCGACCTCACTCTGGTTGTTCGTCGCATCTCCTACGAAGACTGAGCCCTGGGTCAGGTCGTTCTCCGCATCCACCTGCGTGTCGACATAATTCCGTGTCGCAGCATCCTGAGCGCCTACCGGGTCCGTCACATTGGAGATCAGGGAGGTGCTCACATCTACCACGCCCGTGCCATTCGGATCAAGGATCACATTGCCGTTCAAATCGGTACTGGATAAGGTGTTGCCGTCTAAGGTCAGGTTGTCCGTGTTAGTCACCGTAAAGCTTCCTGCCGCTGGGGTCGTGCCTCCGATCACACTGCCATCAATCGGTGTGTTGTCTATGTCTCCTCCATCGATCGTCAGGTCATTGTCTACTTCATCGTCTTCTACCGCACCGGCTACCAGGTCGGTCAGGCCTGTATTGTCGATCGTGAGATCGCCACTCACTGCCACACTGTTCACCGTCGTGCCATCGCCCACCAAGATGTTGCCATCGCTACTCGCATCGACCTCACTCTGGTTGTTCGTCGCATCTCCTACGAAGATTGAGCCCTGGGTCAGGTCGTTCTCCGCATCCACCTGCGTGTCGACATAATTCCGTGTCGCAGCATCCTGAGCGCCTACCGGGTCCGTCACATTGGAGATCAGGGAGGTGCTCACATCTACCACGCCCGTCCCATTCGGATCAAGGATCACATTGCCGTTCAAATCGGTACTGGATAAGGTGTTGCCGTCTAAGGTCAGGTTGTCCGTGTTAGTCACCGTAAAGCTTCCTGCCGCTGGGGTCGTGCCTCCGATCACACTGCCATCAATCGGTGTGTTGTCTATGTCTCCTCCATCGATCGTTAACGTATTCACCACTTCATCGTCACTGACTGCATCGTTGACTAAATCTGTGGCTCCTGTGTTGTCGATCGTGAGATCGCCACTCACTGCCACACTGTTCACCGTCGTGCCATCGCCCACCAAGATGTTGCCATCACCACTCGCATCGACCTCACTCTGGTTGTTCGTCGCATCTCCTACGAAGATTGAGCCCTGGGTCAGGTCGTTCTCCGCATCCACCTGCGTGTCCACATAATTCCGTGTCGCAGCATCCTGAGCGCCTACCGGGTCCGTCACATTGGAGATCAGGGAGGTGCTCACATCTACCACGCCCGTCCCATTCGGATCAAGGATCACATTGCCGTTCAAATCGGTACTGGATAAGGTGTTGCCGTCTAAGGTCAGGTTGTCCGTGTTAGTCACCGTAAAGCTTCCTGCCGCTGGGGTCGTGCCTCCGATCACACTGCCATCAATCGGTGTGTTGTCTATGTCTCCTCCATCGATCGTTAACGTATTCACCACTTCATCGTCACTGACTGCATCGTTGACTAAATCTGTGGCTCCTGTGTTGTCGATCGTGAGATCGCCACTCACTGCCACACTGTTCACCGTCGTGCCATCACCTACCAAGATGTTGCCATCGCCACTCGCATCGACCTCACTCTGGTTGTTCGTCGCATCTCCTACGAAGATTGAGCCCTGGGTCAGGTCGTTCTCCGCATCCACCTGCGTGTCCACATAATTCCGTGTCGCAGCATCCTGAGCGCCTACCGGGTCCGTCACATTGGAGATCAGGGAGGTGCTCACATCTACCACGCCCGTCCCATTCGGATCAAGGATCACATTGCCGTTCAAATCGGTACTGGATAAGGTGTTGCCGTCTAAGGTCAGGTTGTCCGTGTTAGTCACCGTAAAGCTTCCTGCCGCTGGGGTCGTGCCTCCGATCACACTGCCATCAATCGGTGTGTTGTCTATGTCTCCTCCATCGATCGTCAGGTCATTGTCTACTTCATCGTCTTCTACCGCACCGGCTACCAGGTCGGTCAGGCCTGTATTGTCGATCGTGAGATCGCCACTCACTGCCACACTGTTCACCGTCGTGCCATCGCCCACCAAGATGTTGCCATCGCTACTCGCATCGACCTCACTCTGGTTGTTCGTCGCATCTCCTACGAAGATTGAGCCCTGGGTCAGGTCGTTCTCCGCATCCACCTGCGTGTCGACATAATTCCGTGTCGCAGCATCCTGAGCGCCTACCGGGTCCGTCACATTGGAGATCAGGGAGGTGCTCACATCTACCACGCCCGTGCCATTCGGATCAAGGATCACATTGCCGTTCAAATCGGTACTGGATAAGGTGTTGCCGTCTAAGGTCAGGTTGTCCGTGTTAGTCACCGTAAAGCTTCCTGCCGCTGGGGTCGTGCCTCCGATCACACTGCCATCAATCGGTGTGTTGTCTATGTCTCCTCCATCGATCGTTAACGTATTCACCACTTCATCGTCACTGACTGCATCGTTGACTAAATCTGTGGCTCCTGTGTTGTCGATCGTGAGATCGCCACTCACTGCCACACTGTTCACCGTCGTGCCATCGCCCACCAAGATGTTGCCATCACCACTCGCATCGACCTCACTCTGGTTGTTCGTCGCATCTCCTACGAAGATTGAGCCCTGGGTCAGGTCGTTCTCCGCATCCACCTGCGTGTCCACATAATTCCGTGTCGCAGCATCCTGAGCGCCTACCGGGTCCGTCACATTGGAGATCAGGGAGGTGCTCACATCTACCACGCCCGTGCCATTCGGATCAAGGATCACATTGCCGTTCAAATCGGTACTGGATAAGGTGTTGCCGTCTAAGGTCAGGTTGTCCGTGTTAGTCACCGTAAAGCTTCCTGCCGCTGGGGTCGTGCCTCCGATCACACTGCCATCAATCGGTGTGTTGTCTATGTCTCCTCCATCGATCGTTAACGTATTCACCACTTCATCGTCACTGACTGCATCGTTGACTAAATCTGTGGCTCCTGTGTTGTCGATCGTGAGATCGCCACTCACTGCCACACTGTTCACCGTCGTGCCATCGCCCACCAAGATGTTGCCATCACCACTCGCATCGACCTCACTCTGGTTGTTCGTCGCATCTCCTACGAAGATTGAGCCCTGGGTCAGGTCGTTCTCCGCATCCACCTGCGTGTCCACATAATTCCGTGTCGCAGCATCCTGAGCGCCTACCGGGTCCGTCACATTGGAGATCAGGGAGGTGCCCACATCTACCACGCCCGTGCCATTCGGATCAAGGATCACATTGCCGTTCAAATCGGTACTGGATAAGGTGTTGCCGTCTAAGGTCAGGTTGTCCGTGTTAGTCACCGTAAAGCTTCCTGCCGCTGGGGTCGTGCCTCCGATCACACTGCCATCAATCGGTGTGTTGTCTATGTCTCTCTATGTCTCCTCCATCGATCGTTAACGTATTCACCACTTCATCGTCACTGACTGCATCGTTGACTAAATCTGTGGCTCCTGTGTTGTCGATCGTGAGATCGCCACTCACTGCCACACTGTTCACCGTCGTGCCATCGCCCACCAAGATGTTGCCATCGCCACTCGCATCGACCTCACTCTGGTTGTTCGTCGCATCTCCTACGAAGACTGAGCCCTGGGTCAGGTCGTTCTCCGCATCCACCTGCGTGTCCACATAATTCCGTGTCGCAGCATCCTGAGCGCCTACCGGGTCCGTCACATTGGAGATCAGGGAGGTGCTCACATCTACCACGCCCGTGCCATTCGGATCAAGGATCACATTGCCGTTCAAATCGGTACTGGATAAGGTGTTGCCGTCTAAGGTCAGGTTGTCCGTGTTAGTCACCGTAAAGCTTCCTGCCGCTGGGGTCGTGCCTCCGATCACACTGCCATCAATCGGTGTGTTGTCTATGTCTCCTCCATCGATCGTCAGGTCATTGTCTACTTCATCGTCTTCTACCGCACCGGCTACCAGGTCGGTCAGGCCTGTATTGTCGATCGTGAGATCGCCACTCACTGCCACACTGTTCACCGTCGTGCCATCGCCCACCAAGATGTTGCCATCGCCACTCGCATCGACCTCACTCTGGTTGTTCGTCGCATCTCCTACGAAGATTGAGCCCTGGGTCAGGTCGTTCTCCGCATCCACCTGCGTGTCCACATAATTCCGTGTCGCAGCATCCTGAGCGCCTACCGGGTCCGTCACATTGGAGATCAGGGAGGTGCTCACATCTACCACGCCCGTGCCATTCGGATCAAGGATCACATTGCCGTTCAAATCGGTACTGGATAAGGTGTTGCCGTCTAAGGTCAGGTTGTCCGTGTTAGTCACCGTAAAGCTTCCTGCCGCTGGGGTCGTGCCTCCGATCACACTGCCATCAATCGGTGTGTTGTCTATGTCTCCTCCATCGATCGTTAACGTATTCACCACTTCATCGTCACTGACTGCATCGTTGACTAAATCTGTGGCTCCTGTGTTGTCGATCGTGAGATCGCCACTCACTGCCACACTGTTCACCGTCGTGCCATCGCCCACCAAGATGTTGCCATCACCACTCGCATCGACCTCACTCTGGTTGTTCGTCGCATCTCCTACGAAGATTGAGCCCTGGGTCAGGTCGTTCTCCGCATCCACCTGCGTGTCGACATAATTCCGTGTCGCAGCATCCTGAGCGCCTACCGGGTCCGTCACATTGGAGATCAGGGAGGTGCTCACATCTACCACGCCCGTCCCATTCGGATCAAGGATCACATTGCCGTTCAAATCGGTACTGGATAAGGTGTTGCCGTCTAAGGTCAGGTTGTCCGTGTTAGTCACCGTAAAGCTTCCCGCCGCTGGGGTCGTGCCTCCGATCACACTGCCATCAATCGGTGTGTTGTCTATGTCTCCTCCATCGATCGTCAGGTCATTGTCTACTTCATCGTCTTCTACCGCACCGGCTACCAGGTCGGTCAGGCCTGTATTGTCGATCGTGAGATCGCCACTCACTGCCACACTGTTCACCGTCGTGCCATCGCCCACCAAGATGTTGCCATCGCCACTCGCATCGACCTCACTCTGGTTGTTCGTCGCATCTCCTACGAAGATTGAGCCCTGGGTCAGGTCGTTCTCCGCATCCACCTGCGTGTCGACATAGTCTTTTACTTCTTCGGCCGTCACCAGGTCTGTTGCTGCGGCATTCGTGTTTAAGTCCGTGCTGATGTTATCTACATTCACCGTGCCTCCATCTAATGTGAGGTTGCCGTTTAGAAGTGTGTTTCCTGTCGTGATAATGTCCTGATTTCCGAAATCCGGATCTATTTTAGTTCCAGCTATAGCCGCGGAATTATTTACATCAATATTGCTGATTGTTCCATCAGCGATATTTTCGGTCTGGACAGCATTATCAGCTAGTTTGGTGTTATCTACTGCATCAGTAGCCAGTTTGTCTGTTGTAATATTCAAATCTGCAATGTCCGGAGTTTGGACCTGACCATCTACTATATTTTCTGTTCTAACTGCATTGTCAGCTAACTCCGAATTTGTGACTGCATCCGGAGCAAGTTCATCTGTATCAACCGCGTTAGAGGCAATCTCGTTAGCAGTTATTCCTTCGGCTCTTACCCGAATGATGTCCGCATTTGTTTCCAAGGTGGTACCATCAACATTGGCATCAATAGTATTTCCATTAGCAACTAGTCCATCTCCTGCTAATGTACTTGCAAGATTTCCAAAGTCAGCCTCAAGTGATCCATCTGTTGCCTGGGTTAGGCCCGTTCCAGCTACATCTGCATTTATTTTTTCTTTGGTAACAGCATCATCAAGAATGTTTTCGGTTTGAACAGCATTATCAGCGAGCTTACTATTGTCCACTGCATCGGCAGCAAGTTTAACTGTTGTAACGTTCGCATCAGCAATGTCTGAGGTTTGAACCTGACCATCTACTATATTCTCCGTTCTGATGGCATCATTAGCTACTTTAGCATTTGTAACCGCGTCGGCTCCAAGATCTCCAGTCTGAACCTGACCATCCACAATGTTTTCGGTTCGAACAGCATTATCAGCAAGCTCTGAGTTGGTTACTGCATCTGGAGCCAACTCATCCGTATCAACAGCATTGGAGGCAATATCATCAGCCAAAATCGTATTATTTAGAATCTCATTTGTTGTGACTGATCCGGTATTCAATTGAACGTCTGCTACAGTGCCATTATTTGTAACTGTTACATCTCCCCCAACCGGTAAGCCTTCGGCTACTCCCGAACTATTACCTATGTAAATATTATTTTGCGCTAAAGCAGATGAAGCAAATTCAGACCTATTTGTCCAGACAGGATTGCCAGAACCATCAACCGTTAAAACCGTGTTTGCATTTCCTTCTGTATTTATTTTAGAAATGGTAATAGTAGCATCCGCTATATCTACATTTTGAATAGATCCATCGTTAATGTTATCTGAGCCAATTTGAATCGTCACTTCCGTAACACCTATCACTCGTCCTTTTGAATCGAATGTTAACTGAAGCACATTGAAGGCCTCAGTCCCGTAGGTTCCAGGAGTAATTCCAACATCTTCGAGTTTTTCCCCCGTGACAGCAAGGTTCGCAATCTTAGCAGTAGTGATCGCACCGTTATCAATTTTCCCGGTTGTAACACTATTGTTTTGAAGTTTATCAGTAGAAACTGCAAGGTCCTGAAGCTTTGCTTCACTAACTGCTCCCAGCCTGATAAGAGGATTAGGGTACGTTCCAGTTAAATCTCCGCCAGCTGTTAAGATATTCAAAACTCCAAGTCCAGCATTCCAAACACCATCTTTCCAATAATAAAATAGATTCTCATCCGTATCAAACACCATGAGGCCATTTTCAGCTATTGAGAAAGAATTGTCCATATTTTCTCGTTGGACCGTAGTAACACGAGGAACAAGAAAACCCTGATTCGAATTGGGTGATACCAGTTCTAATACAGCATTTGAATTGGGCGATGTTGTATTTATACCGACTGAGTTATCTTGCGCGAGAGAAAATGAGCTAAACAGCACGAAAGCAATCGCGACAATATTTTTGATGGTTTTCATTTTGAACTTTTTACGTAGCTAAGGCGAACCAAACTATATTGGTTAATAATCAGGTTTAATGGTTTAAGTTTTTAGGCGGTGACGCAGCTCTAGAAACTAACCAGAAAAATTAGTTTATGCGGGTATAATTTCCAAAAAATCAGTCTGTTAAGGGGTGTACTTTAGACGAATGTACAAGATTACAAGATATTGGCTTCCCAAATCACAATTCCGTATACGAGAAACCTTAAAAACCTCAATAAAGAAAACCACAAATATTTCCTAAATCTGTAGTGTACGGAACCAACTAACATCGCTATTCCGGAGAATGGAAGTGGTGTCAATGCAGCTACCACTACAAGGAACCCTCCATAATTGTTTAGGTGCTTTTCAAATTTGCCAAACACCCTTTTTTTCATCTCTTTATAGAATTGAGTATTCTTAAGATACGCACCTATTCCAAAGCCGATAATACCCGCTATATAAGATATTGCAGATAGTGCTATGATATTCCCGATATATGTACTTAACACTTCATTTCGAAGAGACCAAATCATAAAAAATTCGGGTGGAATTATTCCAAAAATCACTTCAGAAGCCAAGAAAATGAAATAAACTATTGAAGGACGATCATATACAGGTCCAAGAATAGACTGAAGTGTGAAATCATAGTTCTTTCTGGCGTAAATGAAAGCGATAACAATTACCGCTAACCATAAAAATCCTCTTAAAAGATTTTTTATTAAAAATCTTCGTTTATCTGGCAGCTCCTTAGACTTCTTTTGTGTCATGCTCGATTAACCAAATTCAATAAGTTAAGGTTTCTCCAATTTCTCACTCTCTATGGTTTTAGGTTTTAAGTAAGATATTTCCCAATATGGATCTTCCAATTCTGTATATCTTCCATAAAACTGTGTGAGCATGACTTTTACTGCGTAGTTCAATCTATTTAGGGCGTCTTGAAAATAATCCTGTCTGTTCTGAGGGTGGTAGATAAAAAACTTAATGATTGGAAATACACATGTTCTCAAATCTCCCAAGATTTTTTTTACATCGGCTTTATCTTTCTCCAACGCTTCCATTGCCTTTCCTGAACAGTTACCAATTCCTTTGATCAGAGGTATGTATATCCCGAAAGTTGCATTACCTTTTTCTTCGTATTCCTGACATGTTTCTTCACAAAATGCTTTCAATATTCTCAATGAAGGAATACTCATTACTGCTTCTGTAAAAACATCCGGCTGCCAAAGTATTTCACGAAATGTGAATATAGATGGAAGCAACTCTGTATCATAAGATTCACCTCCTTTTATCAATTGCATATTTTCCGTTGAAATACCTTGAACAATAACATCTCCAGCTACAAGAGAATATTCCCAGCCCTTTTCCGAACTATCGACCAGGTCTAAAAAATTCCAAATCTCACTTAAGGCTATTTTCATTTATATCATGTTCAAGCTTCTACAACACTCCTACTATTTTCTTCTTCACAAATTCAACCTTAATTGTACTTACTCTAAGAATTTAAAAGAGCCAATTTAAGCATCAGAACCCATCTTAGGTGAAAAACACAAAATAAGCGTGCAAATAGGTTATATGACAATGCTAAAGAATGTATTCTGATTTTATAACTTCAGCCCGTGGAAAAAAGGTGGATATATAAAGCAGACCCTGATAGAGATTTTATCGAAAACTTAAGTGAGGAAATAAATGTCAATGCATATCTGACTAAAATTTTGGCACAACGTGGTATTGACTCATTCTCTAAAGCCAAAGATTTTTTCCGACCATCCTTATCAATGTTGCACGATCCGTTTTTGATGCTCAATATGGATAGAGCTGTAAACCGACTTACTGATGCAGTTTTTAGCAATGAGAAAATACTTATTTACGGAGATTATGATGTAGACGGTACGACTTCAGTGAGTTTGATGTTTCTATTTTTAAAGCAGTTCAACTCTAAACTTGAATTCTACATTCCTGACCGTTACAGCGAAGGGTACGGTATATCAGAGAAAGGAATCAATTACGCAATTGAAAACGGTTTTACCCTGATCATTGCACTGGATTGTGGAGTAAGAGCAACCACTAGAGCAAAGCAAGCTAAAAAAGCTAATATCGATTTAATAATCTGTGATCACCACCTGCCTGGAAATGAGTTACCTGAAGCATTTGCGCTATTGGATCCAAAGCAAGAGAGCTGCAACTACCCTTTCAAAGAGTTATCTGGATGTGGAGTAGGTTTCAAACTTCTAGAGGGTTTTTGTCAACAAAACACAATCAATAAAGACAAGTTGTTTGAATTGCTTGATTTAGTTGCCGTTAGTGTTGCCTGCGATATTGTACCCATCGTAGGTGAAAACAGAGTTTTGACTCATTACGGACTTAAAAAGTTAAATCAGCATCCATCTGCTGGCCTAAAGTCTTTAATAGACATAAGTGGCATCAAAAAGAAAATGAATGTAACCGATGTTGTGTTCTCTATAGGCCCCAGAATAAATGCCGCTGGAAGGTTGACACATGCAAGAGAATCTGTTAACCTACTTATTGGTGCGTCATCCAATACGGATTTATTAGCAGATCGTCTCAATGATAGAAATAAAGAGAGAAAAGCTTTTGACCAAACCATTACAGCTGAAGCATTAGCAATGATTGCAGAATCGACAGATAGAAATTCTACGGTCCTATTCAAGAACGATTGGCATAAAGGTGTAATAGGTATTGTAGCTTCAAGATGTATAGAACATTATCATAGACCTACCATCATATTAACAGAATCGAATGGTAAAGCAACAGGCTCAGCCAGATCTGTAGACGGGTTTGATGTTCATGCAGCAATCTCTGAATGTTCAGATTTACTAGATCAATACGGAGGCCATACGCATGCTGCAGGGCTAACATTACCCCTCACCAATGTTGAAGCATTTATTGAAAGATTTGAGGAAGTGGTATCTGAAAGTATCCAACCTGAACAACTTGTCCCCAAAGTAGTCATTGATACCAATATACCCTTCTCGGTTATCAACTTTAAGACTTACAGCATTATTCAACAAATGGCTCCATTCGGTCCGAAGAATATGGCCCCCGTGTTTGGCACAAAAAATGTAATCATTACTTCACGTCCTAAAGTGATGAAAGAGCAGCATGTAAAGGGTTTCTTACGAGAAAGAGATAGCAGCAAACAGTTAGAGTTCATAGGATTTGGACTCGCTGACAAATTCATGTCGATCGAGAAAGATCAGCCCTTTCAAATTGCTTATCACTTGGAGGAGAACAATTACTTGGGAAATAAAACACTTATACTCAATCTCAAGGATGTAAAAATTGATACCTAAATTGCGGTTCATTTATGGAATTACGTGCTGAACACCTGATCAAAAAGTATAAAAAAAGGAAAGTTGTAAATGATATTTCCGTAACAGTAAAGACTGGGGAAATTGTTGGACTTTTGGGTCCAAACGGAGCAGGAAAGACTACTTCTTTTTATATGATTGTGGGGCTAATCAAACCTAATGAGGGGCATATCTATCTTGATAAAGAAGATATTACTGAACTCCCAATGTATCAAAGAGCTAAGAGAGGCATTGGATATCTGGCTCAGGAGGCTTCTGTATTTCGTAAGTTAAGCGTGGAAGACAATATCCTGGCCGTTCTTGAAATGACAGGAAAGAGTAAGCAAGAACAGAAGGAAAAATGCGAGAGCTTGTTAGAAGAATTTAGCCTTACGCATGTAAGGAAAAATCTTGGTCAGGTTCTATCTGGTGGTGAGCGAAGAAGAACGGAAATAGCTCGTGCTTTAGCCGTAGATCCAAATTTCGTCCTTCTGGATGAACCTTTCGCTGGAGTAGATCCGATTGCCGTTGAAGAAATCCAAACAATTGTAGCTCAACTCAAAAATAAAGACATTGGTATCCTTATCACAGACCACAATGTGAATGAGACACTCTCTATTACAGATAGAGCTTATTTGATGTTTGAGGGGAAATTACTCAAAGCTGGTACAGCTGAAGAACTTGCCAATGACGAACAAGTAAGAAAAGTTTATCTTGGTAAACATTTCGAACTCAAAAGAAAAATTTAGCTAGCTAAAGGATGGAACTACTCAATTCCATATTATCATGGGTTATGAAAAAGCGTATTCACCAGATTGAGCTTTTCATGAAATACCCACATGAGGTTCAAAACGAACTGCTTGATGAACTGGTCAAAAAGGCTGCAAAAACAGAATATGGTAAAAACTATGGATTTTCATCTATAGAAAATTATGAACATTTCAAAAATAAAGTACCTATAGTAACTTATGAGGCTCTGTACCCATACATAGAACGATTGATGAAGGGCGAGCAATCCCTACTTTGGCCGTCTGAAATTCGTTGGTTTGCAAAATCCTCAGGGACTACCAATGCCCGAAGTAAATTCATACCAGTTTCACAAGAAGCATTAGACGATTGTCATTATAAGGGAGGGAAGGATTTATTAAGCATTTACTTTAATAATTATCCAGATGCTAAAATGTTTGCCGGAAAAGGACTGGTTATAGGGGGTAGTCATCAGATTAATCAGTTTGATGAGAATTCAAATTCTTATTACGGGGATGTTTCAGCCGTTCTCCTAAAAAACCTTCCATGGTGGGCACAAATGGTTCGTACGCCAAGTCTTGATATCGCTCTAATGGATGAGTGGGAAGAAAAAATTGATAAGATGGTGGAGATAACTTCTTCGGAAAATGTAACCAATATTTCAGGTGTTCCCACCTGGATGATTGTACTTATAGAGAAGATGCTCGAAAGGAACAAAGCCAATAATTTACTTGAAATTTGGCCAAATCTTGAAGTTTTCTTTCATGGAGCAGTATCCTTCACTCCATATGAAGATATTTTTAAAAAACTAATCCCATCTCCAAAAATGCGGTATATGGAAACTTATAACGCATCCGAAGGTTTTTTTGGAATCCAAGACCAATCAGACAGTAAGGAAATGTTATTGATGTTGGATTATGGCATTTTCTATGAATTTGTTCCTTTTGAAGAATTGGATAAAGAGTACCCCAAAACTTTGTCACTGGATCAGGTGGAAATAGGTAAGAACTATGCAATAATAATTAGCACAAATGCTGGTCTTTGGAGATATCGTATAGGGGACACGGTCACCTTTACAAGTACAGACCCTTACCGGATTAAAATATCTGGAAGAACGAAGCACTTTATCAATGCCTTTGGTGAAGAACTAATTATTGACAATGCTGAAGTAGCCATTGCAGAAGCCTGTAGAAAAACTAACGCTACGATTGACAATTTCACTGCAGGACCAGTATATCTTGGTGATGGTAATAAGGGCGGGCATGAGTGGATAATCGAGTTCATAAAACAACCTGATGACATAGATAGGTTTACAAAGCTTCTTGATGAAGAATTGAGAGAGATCAATTCTGATTATGATGCAAAAAGATATAAAGACATAGCGCTCCAGGAGCCAATTATACATGTCGCTCCTAAAAACACTTTTTACTTATGGATGAAATCAAAAGGTAAGCTTGGAGGCCAGAATAAAGTTCCTAGACTAGCTAACGATAGAGAATACCTCGATCAGCTTCTGGAATATAGAAAAAGCGTATCTTAAGTAGCCTTTTTCAATTCTGAAACTGTAAGACTAGCTTTACGTAAGAAATTGGACCATTTAGCCCATCTCAATGAAAAAAATTTTCATCATACGCTTTCTTGTCATTACGTTGTGTATTGGCATGTTTTCAGAGATGGTCATTACATTCCAAAATGGAGACTTAATTACTACAGAAATAGATAGCGAAACGGAACAGGAAGAAAGTAATGAAAAAGAAAAGGAAAAATCGACCTCAAGTTTCAAAGTAATAGTAGATAATCATAATCTGGGGACTAATAAAAGGACCCTCTCTCAGCATCAAGACCCCATGTGGATTCCTCCATGTATTGACCATCACACGCCTCCACCTGAGTTGTCATAAATCACACGGCGCTTATTAAAAACAAGATTTACTCAACGACAACTTTAAACTAATGAATACTAGTAAAACCGGTATATTTGATAATTTTAAATCTGATTTATCCGCCAGCGTGGTGGTATTTCTCGTTGCTGTTCCACTTTGTCTGGGCATTGCACTCGCATCCGGAGCTCCTCTTTTTTCTGGGATCATAGCAGGAATAGTAGGAGGTATAATTGTTGGGCTCATCAGTGGCTCATCTCTTGGAGTGAGTGGACCTGCTGCGGGACTTGCAGTTATTGTTCTCTCGGCTATACAGGAGCTCGAGGTATTTTCCATTTTTCTTGCTGCGGTAGTCATCAGTGGGATCATTCAGATTCTCCTCGGAATTGGTAAAGCAGGGATTATTGGGTATTACTTCCCTTCTTCGGTGATCAAAGGCATGCTTTCGGCTATCGGAATTATCATATTTCTTAAACAAATTCCCCATGCATTTGGATACGATAAAGATCCTGAGGGAGATTTAGAATTCATACAACCTGATGGAGAGAATACATTCTCTGAGTTGTTTACCATGCTGGACTACATACAGGAAGGTGCAGTAATCATCTTCGTTATATCGATGATCATCTTGATCTTATGGGAAGCTCCTTTTATGAAAAGAATCAGGATTTTCCAGATTGTCCAGGGTCCTTTAGTTGTGGTAGCGGCAGGAATTATCATCAATCAATTTTTCAAAGGCTCTTCTTTTTACATTGATGAAACTCATATGGTGAGTTTACCTGTGGCGGCATCTTTCTCAGAATTTGTGAATCAATTTACATTTTTTGATCCGTCAGCAATGTTGAGAAAAGATGTCCTGATATTAGGGGCTACCATTGCCGTTGTTGGTTCGTTAGAAACATTACTATGCGTTGAAGCCACTGATAAACTGGATCCTCAAAAAAGGATCACACCAACTAACAGAGAACTCATTGCTCAGGGAGTAGGAAATATTTGTTCAGGAATGGTTGGAGGCCTACCTGTCACACAGGTAATTGTTCGAAGTTCAGCTAATATACAGTCCGGAGGAAAAACGAAACTTTCGGCAATTTTCCACGGTGTTCTCTTGCTGACCTGTGCTATATTCATCCCTCATATTCTCAATCTTATTCCACTATCAAGCTTGGCTGCAATCCTTATTCTAGTAGGTTATAAGCTGGCCAAACCGGCTCTTTTTAGGAAGATGTACAATGCCGGAAGATCCGAATTCGTCCCATTTATTGTAACTATTGTTGGGATTATTTTCACGGACCTCTTGATTGGAATTCTTCTTGGTTTAGCAGTTGGCGTATTCCACATTCTTTATAACAACTTCAGAAAGCCGTATGTAGTAAAGACATCCAACGAAAATGGAATTACCAAATTAAAGCTGGAGTTATCCGAAAATCTTACTTTCCTTAATAAGGCTAGTATCATTGAAACCATTTCTCATCTACCTGATGATTCAGAGGTCACTATTGATGCATCTCGTGCAGAATTTATTCATCCAGATATTATGGAAATTCTGCTGGATTTTGAGAGAAATGCCGAGTTCAGGAATATCCAACTTAAATTCTTAGGAATGGACAAAGAACATGGGAATCCATTGAAGGAAATCAAAGAAATCGCAAAAGAATTCTAATTGAAGCCTCCATTTTTGGAGGCTTTTTTATGATGCGCTGTTAATGTAGCTCCTCCATTTTTCAAGAACAGATGAAAAATCTTCTGGTAGTTCAGAATCAACAAAAACACGCTTATTGGTGATTGGATGTATAAACCCCAACGTTTTGGCATGAAGTGCCTGTCTCGGTATCATTTTGAAACAATTTTGAACGAACTGCTTATACTTAGTGAATACGGTCCCCTTTAGAACCTCATTGCCACCGTATGTGGCATCATTAAATAGAGGGTGACCAAAGTACCTCATATGTGCTCTAATCTGATGTGTTCTTCCTGTCTCCAGATTACATTTAACTAAAGAAACATATCTTAAATCCTCCAGCACTTCATAGTGGGTAATCGCTTTTTTGCCAAAGTCTCCATCCGGGAAGGCCATCGTAATCCGGCGATCTTTCAGACTTCTGCCAACATGGACATCTATTGTCCCCTTTTGCTCATCTGGCACACCCCATATCAAGGCGTAATAAGTACGCTCTATGCTGTGATCAAAAAATTGTTTAGCGAGCCCATTCATTGCTCGCTCAGTTTTTGCAATGACTAAAAGACCAGAGGTATCTTTGTCTATACGATGAACCAATCCAGGCCTGCCTTCATTGCCTTTCATCTCAGGAAGTTTTTCAAAGTGAAATGCAAGCGCATTGACCAATGTCCCCGACCAGTTTTGGTATGCCGGATGAACCACCATTCCGGCCGGTTTATTCACTACCAGCAAATGTTCATCTTCCAGTACTATATTTAGTGGAATATCTTCAGGAATCAGATCTTCATCCCTAGGAGGTTCCGGTAGCATTACTGACACTTCATCTCCTGGGTGAACCTTATAGTTAGATTTTACATTTCCACCATTTACCTTAACAAAACCCTCTTTGATGCCCGCCTGAACTTTACTTCTAGTGACATTAGGTAATCGATCCATCAAGAACTTATCAATCCGTAAAAGTTCCTGACCCGCATCAACTTTAATATGATGGTGTTCATATAAGTCTTCGTCCAAATGTTCTGCTTCACTACTCATAGACGTAAATTTAAGTCATGGTATCACTTCCCACCCCCTTGCAGAGAATATCCCATCCAATGTTGGATGAAAAAGAAGTTAGACTATGGGTCAAAAGAGACGACTTAATCCATCAAGAAATAATGGGTAATAAATGGAGGAAGTTGAAGTATAACCTTGAGGAAATGAAAAGGCTTGGCACCTCATCTTTAATAACCATGGGTGGAGCTTTTAGCAATCATATTGCTGCCACAGCGGCCGCTGCTAGGCATTATGGGCTAAATGCAGTAGGTATTATTCGGGGGGATGAATTGAATGAAATGAGTAATAAAACACTTCAATCAGCACATCAAAATGGAATGGACTTGCTTTTTGTTAATCGAGATACTTTCAGACTGTGGAGAAGTAAGTCTGAAGTTATAAAGAAAAAATATCCGGATCACTATTTCCTACCGGAAGGAGGAACAAATGATCTAGCCATTAAAGGGTGTAGGGACATTATTCCTGAAATTACTATTGATTTTAATGTAATTGTAACTCCTATAGGAACAGGCGGCACTTTTGCTGGCGTATTGAGTGGGGTAAAGCCTTATCAAAATGTATTAGGCATAAGCTCATTAAAAGGGGATTTCATTCACAATGAGATCTCCAGCCTGCTAAAAAAATATGCAATCAAAAATTCCAATTATGAAATAAGTGACCAATATCATTTTGGAGGGTATGGCAAAGTAACACCTGAATTAATCGATTTTATCAATTGGTTTAAAGAAAAATTTAAGCTTCAGCTGGACCCGATTTATACAGGAAAGTCGTTTTTTGGCGTTTGGGATATGATTAAAAACGATAAATTTGAAAAAAATCTTGAAATAGTCCTATTACATACGGGTGGTTTGCAGGGTATTTCTGGGTTTAATCGAAAAAATGAGAATATTATTCAATAAGGTTTAATTTTAGATCAATTTGTCAGCGGTGAAAAAATTTGTGTTAATAGTGATCTCCGCATCTCTGATTGCAGCCTGCAATACGGGTGATCTGGATTTCGAAAATGTAGAAGTACAGCCAATCACAGGTGTGTTTGCTTTCCCATTGGGTGAAGCTACATACATCATGCGTGATATTATTGAGAAACAGACAGGTGATTCATTGGACTTACAAGAGGATAGTACCTCTTTATATATACTGTCCTACTTTGATACAATCAACTATAGTGCTCCGAATGACTTTGTCCAAATAGATGATATCACGGAAAATGGATCAATAACTTCTATTCCTGCCGTCACTGGTCCTACAACTTTTACTTTAAACAGATCTTTTACTTTTCTTTATGATCCAGCGAACGGAGAACAACTGGATTCAATTTTCTATCAAACAGGAGACCTTTCTTTTACCACTACCTCTGATATTAATGGAGATGTTGCCTACACATATACCGTTGAAAATACTGTTAATACAAATTCAAATGTTCCCATTTCAATTTCAGGAAACATAGCTAGTCCTGGTGGGACAGAAACTATCAATAGATCTCTTCTAAATCATAAAACACTTTTAGCTGATGCAAGTGGTGATAACGTATTTACTGTTAACGTCGATCTTTCAATCACGTTAGGAGGTACACAGTTTACGGATGGTTCAGAAACATTTTCATTTGATTTCACATTTGCCAACCAGACTTTTAGTCTGATCTATGGAAAATTTGGCCAAGACATGGTTCAGGTAGGAGATCAATCCATAGAACTAGACTTTTTTACCCAAGCAATCAGGGAAGGAGTCACATTTGGGAATCCAAGTATGTCTTTCGAGTTCAGAAATTCGTTTGGCATCCCAATAGGTATTGATTTTTCTAGCTTAAGAGGTGAAGATGTTAACGGAGGAAACCAAATATTTCTTGCAGGAGATGTGGTGAGAAATCCACCTGTCATAGCAGGATCAGATGTCAACTCCCCTGGACCTAATACACCTGGAGAGACTGTTCAGACCGCAGTAGAAATTAATCGTTCGAATTCGAATATCATACAGCTTTTTGGTTCTTCTCCCGAAAGGCTTGTGTTTAATGTAGCGGGTAATTCCAATCCCGAAGATGCTTCTGCTTTAAACTACTTGCAGCCTACAAGTGAAATCACCGCAATCGTAGGTGTAGAAGTTCCGATGGAAGTACAATTTGTGAATCTGCAGGAAACAGGCACATTCGGTCTAGACGATGGACTTGATTTAGAAAATGTTGATTCGGCATTTCTACGTGTTGTTACTATTAATGAGCTTCCTTTCTCCGCAACAGTCAAAATAGAAATAAAAGATGCAGATAGTGTTACACTTTATACCGCGCCGGAAGAACTGGTATTAAACGCTCCTTTCATAAATGTAAGTGGAGAAGTGACCGATCCAAGTGGTGCTACCGCGGACATTCCACTATCACAGGAAGGGGTTGATGCATTACTCAACGCTGCTTTTGTACAGATAACTCTAACATTAAACACCCCTGAAAGTCAAACATCACGAGAAATATATGTCAAAATTTTAGCGGACTATTCATTGATACTCAAAGTAGGAATTGGAGGGAAATTCAATTTGGATTTATAGAGATGAAAAAATCCGTCATAGTCATATTGCTCCTAACCTGTATCTTAAGCGTAAAAGCTCAAACAAGTGTTTCATTCCAGCACTTAGGTAATGCCACTTTTCAAAATAACTTAATTAATCCTTCTTTGATACCAGATGGGAAGTGGTTTATTGGTTTACCTGTGCTTTCAGGTGTACACGTGAATGTCAACAACAAGGTCAGCTATAATGAAACCTTCACGAAAGAGGGAGATCGTAATATCGTGGATGTGAGAGGCAAAATTCTACCCGAACTACAAAAGCAAAACATGCTTTCTACCAAGGTGGATATCAATCTCCTGCATATCGGATACAAATTAGATTCAGGCCCATTACTCAGTTTTACTATCAATGAGCGCGTAGAAGGAGACTTCCTTTATTCAGAGCAGCTTGTTGACTATGTATTTGGGGCTGGTAATATCGACTACTTAAATACTGATACTAAGATATCTAAAGTAAGCCTTCTGGCTTCACATTTTCGTGAGTTTGGCTTAGGGTTAGCAGCTCCAGTAAATGATCAATTGACCGTAGGAATAAGAGGAAAGTACCTGGTGGGCTTCTCTAATGTGAGTACCCCTGGAAACGCCAAAGCAGATTTAAGATCGGATGGTGAAGCATTTCAAATAAATGCAAATTGGGAAAATGCTCAGTTCCGAACCTCCGGATTAAACATTCTACAGACACAGAATGGTTTTAGCAGTAGTGATCTCTCTTCACATTTGATTATGAATGGGAATAAAGGACTCGCTTTAGACTTGGGGGGAACATATAAACTGAACAGATATTATACATTAACAGGGTCTATTCTTGATATCGGCTTCATCAACTGGAAAGAGGATATTGATAACGAAGTTTTAGCTGATACTTCCTTTAGATATAATGGTGTGAATCTTGAAGCACTTGGAGATATCCGTCAGACATTAGAAGATTCACTGTTCAGCAAATTTGAGACGGATCCCAATACAGATGCGTATCGTGCGTGGTTACCAATTACAGCGCAAGGAAGCTGGATATATCACTATAGTCAAAAAACAGATTTCTATGTAACCGTGGGTTCAAGATACATTCAACGTCAATTCAAAATGCTCTATGGGGGTGGGGTAACCCAAAAATTCGGAAAAGTTTTCACGGGCTCTTTGAGTGTAACCAAGCTTCCACAACAATTTTTCAATGTTGGTGCTGCCATAGCAGTGAAAGGAGGGCCTGTACAGATGTATATGGCTGCCGATCAGGTGATTAATTTCTCAGTAACGGATGCCAAGGCTTTCGACTTTCGATTTGGGATAAATTTTGCGATTCCAGGAAGACAAGGAGATGGCAATAATGAAAGCGGATTATCCAGATCTCCAATTCAAGGAGCCAAAGGCCTTGACACAAATGTCTTCTTAGGTAAGAAAGTGAAAACGAAGAAACGGGATGGTATTTATTCTATCATCAAGCGTCAGAAAAAACGTGATGTGAAAAACAACAAAACCAGAAAGGATAGCGGAGTTCAGAAGAAAAGCCTGACAGGAAGAAGCGGTAAGAAAAATACGAAAAACGATTAGTCTATTTATAGACCCATTGCGACAGCAACATTCATCACTAGAACAGGTTTCTTAACACATCACTAAGTTTAGAGAATGAATGGACCTTGATTTTGAACTGGCCTAAATCTTTTTCTTTTAGGTTATGCTTCGAAACATAGATTTCGTTGAATCCAAGCTTTTGAGCTTCATTGATCCTATTCTCTACACGGTTGACTGGCCTTACTTCTCCTCCCAAACCCACTTCGCCAGTAAAGCAAACCTTTTCTGGAATTGGTGTATCCTCAAAAGAAGAGAATATAGCAGAACAAATGGCCAAATCCAACGCTGTGTCTTGAACTTTGATACCTCCGGCAATATTTAAAAAGACATCCTGAGTGCTGAGCCTTATCCCCAGCCGCTTTTCCATTACTGCCAATAACATGGTAAGCCTTTTGTAATCGTAACCTGTCGTACTACGTTGTGGATTACCGAAACTTGTAGGACTCACGAGCGCTTGCGTCTCTAAGATCAAAGGCCTGTTCCCTTCTATTGTGACTCCAAGGCCTATGCCACTAAGTCCTGGCTCACGTGGTGAAATCAATACTTCAGAGGGATTTGTCACTTCTCTCAACCCATCAGCATTCATCTCAAACATGCCTAATTCTGAAGTGGAACCGAACCGATTTTTGACTGTTCTCAATATGCGATAGGACAGATGCCTGTCTCCTTCAAACTGCAGAACAGTATCAACCATATGCTCCAATACCTTAGGCCCAGCTATCGCACCATCTTTATTTACATGGCCTATGAGGAAAATAGGGATTTGTCGTTGCTTCGCAAATTTCATCAGCTGCCCCGTACATTCTTTTACCTGAGAAATAGACCCAATAGCTGATTCCACTCTCTCCGAATGCAATGTTTGTATCGAGTCAATGATCAATACATCCGGATGCAGCTTTTCAGCTTGCCTAAGAACTTCCGAAAGATTTGTTTCAGCATACAGGAAACATTCTTTATGAGCCTTACCAATTCTGTTTGCTCTCAGCTTTATTTGTTCCACGCTTTCTTCACCTGAAACATAAAGGGTTTTCTTTGAAAGCCTTACCGCCATTTGCAACATCAGCGTCGACTTCCCAATTCCTGGCTCTCCTCCTACCAATACCAATGACCCATCTACGATACCCCCTCCTAACACTCTATCCAGCTCATCTATCCCAGTCAATAGCCGCTCTTTGCTCCCATTCTCAGATGCATCGGTCAGACTAACCGGTGACGTTTTTTCTACTAAAAAGTCTGACGAGCTAGAGGGTACCTTCGAAACTACTTCTTCTACATAGGTATTCCACTCACCACACGCAGGACATTTCCCTACCCATTTTGCAGATTCAGCCCCACATGATTGACAGAAATAAACGGTTTTTGTCTTTGCCATATTGACATCTGATGCTGGCTAAGATATAAACAGTCTCATTAAACTGCACTTGAAACAAGACTGTAGATTTTCGATCTGAAATATGTTTCACTCAAGATGTTTACTAGGTTTATAAAATCTCACCGTGTGAGTTAATTTTACAGCATGCAAAAAGATCAGAAAGTTTTTGACCTAATAAAAGCCGAAGAAAAAAGACAACTTGAAGGAATTGAATTGATTGCTTCGGAAAACATTGTCTCACCGCAAGTTCAGGAAGCGGCCGGAAGCGTGCTCACCAATAAATATGCCGAGGGATTACCCGGCAAGCGCTACTATGGGGGGTGCGAAGTAGTGGATGAGATTGAGGATCTGGCCAGAGAACGAGCAAAAGAACTTTTTGGTGCTACATGGGCTAACGTACAGCCTCATTCCGGAGCACAAGCCAATGCTGCTGTGATGCTGGCATGTTTAAATGCCGGGGATGAAATTCTTGGGTTTGACCTTTCACACGGAGGTCATTTGACTCATGGTTCCGGCGTAAACTTCTCTGGGAAATTATATAAACCAAATTTCTACGGTGTTGACAAGGAAACCGGACTTATCGACTATGATCAGCTAGAAAAAGTAGCACGGGAAAAGAACCCTAAAATGATCATTTGTGGTGCTTCCGCTTATAGTCGAGATTGGGACTATGAACGTTTCAGAGCTATCGCTGATGAGGTTGGAGCTATTTTATTGGCAGATGTATCACACCCATCTGGATTGATTGCCAGGGGCTTATTGAATGACCCTTTGGAATACTGTCACATTGTGACCACTACGACTCACAAAACGTTGAGAGGCCCGAGAGGCGGGATGATTTTGGTTAGAGATGATATTGACAATCCCTGGGGGCTCACTACACCGAAAGGTGTCGTGCGAAAACTTAGTTCTTTGTTGGACTCTGCTGTATTCCCTGGCACGCAGGGAGGGCCTTTGGAACATATTATAGCCGCCAAGGCTGTTGCTTTTGGAGAAGCTTTGTCAGATGATTACATGAAGTACATCCTTCAGGTAAAGAAAAATGCTCAAGTAATGGCTGATGCCTTTGTTCAAAAAGGATATGATCTAATATCCAAGGGGACAGATAACCATGTCATGTTAATCGACCTACGGTCAAAGGATATCACAGGAAAAGATGCAGAAAACGCTTTAGGTAAAGCCGATATTACCGTCAACAAGAACATGGTTCCTTTTGATGATAAAAGTCCCTTTGTAACATCTGGTATACGTATTGGAACTCCGGCCGTGACTACAAGAGGGATGGTGGAAGCAGATATGATCAAAATCGTCGACTTCATTGATGCAGTGATCTCAACCAGTGATGATGAAAACAAAATATCAGAAATAAAGTCTGAGGTAAACGACTGGATGATCGGATTTCCATTGTTCAAAGGGTAAAATAAATGCCACTAGATCAAATACCTGAAGAAAAGGAAATGTCCTTCCTGGACCACCTCGAAGAACTGAGGTGGCATATTATCCGATCACTTATTGCTATTTCTGTATTTGCTATAGCTGCTTTCATTGCAAAAGATTTTGTTATCGGTACCGTCATTTTAGGACCTTCACAAACAGACTTCTGGACATATCGAAAGCTTTGTGAGCTTGCAGATATCATTGGAACTCCAGCTCTTTGTATAGATAATTTATCCTTTGAGCTGGTCAGCAGAAAACTCAGCAGTCAATTTATGACGCATGTATCTGTTTCATTTGTAGCAGGCCTGGTACTCGGATTCCCATACTTATTCTGGGAAATATGGAGATTCATTAAACCCGGCCTACACCCAAAAGAGCGGAGAGCTTCCAGAGGTGCAACCTTTTCTGTAAGCGCACTATTTATATTAGGTGTCCTTTTTGGCTATTTTATGATCGCTCCCATATCAGTAAGATTCTTTTCTACCTATCAAGTTGATCCTTCACTCCAAAATCTGTTTGATCTTTCTTCGTATATCAGTACAGTCACAATGATTGTACTGGGTTCAGGATTGCTGTTCCAACTACCCGTGATTGTCTATTTCCTTACCCGAGCTGGTATCATCAGTTCCATGCTGATGAAGAAATACAGAAAACATGCAATCATTGTAATTTTGGTCTTGGGGGCTATGATTACACCTCCTGATCCATTTAGCCAGATTCTCATTGCTCTTCCATTAATGATGTTGTATCAGATGAGTATTGTTATTGCCAAACGGATCGAAAAAAGAGAAGCTAAGCAAAAAGAAAGTTGAAGTGATGGTTGTAGTGGCAAGTGCTTCTCGATCAAGCTTCAATTCAAAAGATAAACTATATACATATGAAAATAGCAATTGGTGGCGATCATGCCGGGTTCCAGTATAAAGAACGTTTGGTAAGACATCTTGAAGAATTAGGACATGACGTTGAAGACTATGGTCCACAATCGGAGGCATCTGTAGATTATCCAGACCATGTGCATCCACTATCTTCAGCTATTGCTTCAGAAGATGCTGATTTAGGCATCCTGATCTGCGGGAGCGGTAATGGAGTAGCCATGACAGCAAACAAGCATGAAAATGTTAGAGCTGCACTGTGTTGGAATACCGAGATTGCTTCGCTTGCCAGGCAACATAACAATGCCAACATCATTTGTATCCCAGCGAGATTTGTAGCATACGAATATTCAGAAAGTTTAGTAGACACTTTTCTGAAGACAGATTTCGAAGGTGGGCGGCACGAAAGAAGAGTGAATAAGATTAATTGCTAATCTTTTCATATTCATCAGGCCCAATCTTTCGGTAGGTATCACTCAACACCGGAAAACGGGAAAAGATCTTATCTGCTATATTGTTGTGATCAACGATATAGTTCGGATCGGCTTTTTCAAAAATGGTGTATAATTCACCTGCTGAACCATAGTAATCCAACCCATTAAAGGCCCTTGAAGTTAAATGATCCTCAAAGCAAGGAGTAAGCATTTCATGTTCAGTGTAATAATTCAAGTTTTCACCAAGAATCATTGTTCCATCCTTAGCGTCATTTGTTTCACTGATAGCCAAAGGAGACAGATATTCCCGATAAGAATACCCAGAATAAAGTAGGAGACCAAAAATCATCAGTGCCGGCATAATCACTTTTGCAATTCTCCTCCTTATCAGTACAAAATAATAGGTCCAGAAAAAGGCTATGACAGGAACTATAAAGACTAGTTCATGCAAGGATTTCTCGTTAGATAGAAAAAAAGTAGCCAATCCTCCAAAAAACATTAACCAGATTACTTGCTGAATTTTTTGTTGCAGATTAGTCAGCCTTGCTGATCCCCATGTTTTGAATATGCTAATCAAAAAGATGAATAGGAACCCTGAACAAACAGAAACTACCTCCATGATCGTCAAAGAAGATGCCTTTAGCATCAACAGGTTCTGAACGATGTAGCTATCGAAAAACACCTGAAAATCGCCACGCCAGTAGAAGTAAAGGCTACACAATGCGAATATTAATAGAAAACTGAAGAGATATAGAATAAGCCGTCTGGTCACAGCTGTCGAAAAAAGGATCAATGCAAAAAGAAATACGAGGAAAAAAACTGCTGCTGGTAAATAAATCATAGCAGCCACTCCAACAAAAATTCCTGAGTTCAAAAAAAGTTCATCTGTAACTTGGTTGTCTATTCTTCTAAGGACATTTCGTAGTGCTAAGAGAATAAATGTTAAACTAAGGAGCTGAGGAGAAAGAGTCATAAAATCCGGTACCGAAACCATCAAGATCATATATAAAAAAGCAGGTAAATAACTGTTTTCATCGTAGGCCTTATTCTTCAGCAGCAGTTGATTAAAAATACCTGCCTGGAAGATGATTACTACCGTACTAAACCCATAATGAATAAAAGCACTTCTTCCGAAAATCAAATTCAAATATTTGTAGATGAATGTTGCAATTGGTCCTGTATAATCAAATGTCTCGCTATACATGTGAAATCCTTTATTGAGCCATTCACCCAGCAATAACCATTTTAGTTCATAATAAGAGACATCCTGGATAAAAAACCCCTGTATACTTCTAATAGCTATCATCAAAATGAAGATAATGGCTAGTCTGTATGGATCGTTTATTCTAAAAAAACGTAGCATTCGGTTAGTTTAACAGAAGTACAAGATGTTCGAAATTAGACCATTTGATATACGTCTTAAAATTATCTTAAGATATTTGCTGTGATTATGGAAAGTAAGCGTCAGATAAAATTTGGTAAACAAATACAAAAGGATTTAGCTGAAATATTTCAGAAGGATCCTACTCATTTTTTTAAATCTTCACTAGGAACTATTACAGATGTTTCTGTATCTCCTGATCTGGGACTTGCTCGTGTGTATTTAAGCATATTTCCTATCACTAAAGCTCCAGAAGTTTTTGAGCATCTCAACACAATCAAAAGTGAAATACGACTGAAACTAGGAAAGAAGATTGGTGATCGGGTAAGAATCATTCCTGAACTCGCTTTCTTTCATGACGATACGGAAGAGAAAGCCTCCAAAATCGATCATCTTATTGACAATTTAAATATACCTCCATCAGAAGAAGAATGAATTTCTCCTTCTTCATAGCGCGGAAATATTTCCTCTCAGGGAAAAAGAAAAACTTTATAAATGTCATTTCCATGATATCAATGATCGTGGTAGCTATTGGTACCATGTCCTTAATACTTGCCCTGTCCGTCTTTAATGGGTTGGAAGGCTTAATGAGGTCTATGTATGGAAGCTTTGATCCCGATATTGTAGTGACTCCTACCAAGGGAAAATCTTTTTTGTATGATTCCACCTTTATTAAAAATATCTATGAAACAGAAGGTGTAGAAGGTGTGAGTGAAGTGGTAGAGGACAATGTTTTGGTTCAATACAAAGAGACCCAACGCCTGGTTAGAATGAAAGGAGTGGGCAGGGATTTTGACAAATTCAGCGGGATAAGAAATGTGATGGTTTCCGGAGAATTTCCACTTGTGAGAGACAGTATTGGGTATGCGTTGGTTGGAAGAGGCGTCCAATACGACCTGTCGTTAAGCTTGAGAAATGACTTTTATGCTCTCCAAGTGTATTATCCAAAAGATATTGGACCAGGTGTAGTAAATCCCTCCAGAATGTACAATTTGCTCAATATTTTACCTGGGGGAATTTTCGCAATCGAGAAATATTACGATGACAATTACATCTTTGTCCCTATAGAATTTGCGCGTGAGCTAATCGAATATGAAAATAGACTAACCAGCTTTGATATATACCTGGCAGAAGGAGCAGATGCAGAAGAAGTAAAAGCCCAAATTCAGGAATCTTTAGGAGATTCTTTCAAGGTATTACTTGGTGAAGAACTGCACAATGATCTTTATAAGGTACTAAGAATTGAGAAGCTTTTTGTGTTTTTAATCCTCGTAGCAATACTTGGAATCTCATCCATCAATATTTTCTTTTCATTAACCATGCTGGTGATAGAAAAGAAAAAAGATATTTCCGTACTGGTGGCTCAGGGAGCATCTCCGAAACTTATCAAGAATATCTTTCTGGTTGAAGGGTGTTTGATCGCCTTTTCTGGAGCTGCTGTAGGTCTTGTCCTCGGTGTGGGACTGAGCTTACTTCAACAACATTTCGGATTGGTAGGTATGGGTATGGACTCTGCTGTGATGAATAGCTATCCCGTGAAGATTGAAATTCTCGATGTTCTACTAACAGTAGTTGCCATCATTACGATAACATTAATTGCTTCTATAAAACCAGCTCTTAAGGCTAGTAAATCTTTCACGACTCATACTTTACAATAAACTTCGAAACTCTTCATAATTTGTTGACAAAATAGAAATAGTTTTTGTTATTTTCGAAGTTTATCTGATCTAAAAAATCTGTGAAAGTCTCACCAGAACAGCCGTTTGAACTTATATATTCTTTATACGAGCACGAGTATTTAGGATATCTTCTTGAATCATTTGTTGTACAACTGAATGATAATGGAGAGCTTTCTTATTCTCACCAAAATATTTCTTCAAAGAATGCCCGGGAGTTCGCTTCTAAGCTTACTGAAACTGACTACAAGGCTATTAAACTGATGGATGAGATCCAACAGGAGCATGTTGCCCACTATTTTCAGAAGAAAAAACAGAAACCGGAAGAATTCTTTCTTAAAACATACGATAAAAATGTTGGTGATGAGGTTTTGCAACGTGAAATCCAAGCGTATGTGGAGCGCAGAAGATCTCAAATAATGCCTCTATTAATTGGCAAACGACTATTTGAGATGGGTAAAGATGGTGAACCAGCATGGAAAGAAATTGAGGTAATTGAGGAGAAAGCAACTGTACTTTTTCACTTCAGAAAAAATGATGACAACACTCATTATTTCCCCACCATAAAACTAAAAGATGAAAAGGTTGAGTTTCTAAATAACGGAAGCTACTTGCTCAGTAGCGAACCGGCATGGTTAGTTGCTAATGATCAACTTTTCACTTTTAAAAAGCCCGTCAATGGAGGAAAACTCAAACCGTTTCTAAAAAAGAAGTTCATCCTTATACCTAAGGATATTGAAGAAACCTATTACAAGAAATTTGTTGGTCCTTTGATATCTGAATTTGATGTATACGCCAAGGGATTTGATATTGTCACTCACAAACCTTCCCCAACGCCAAAAATCACTGTAAGTGAGCTACAGGCGACTCGAAACGCCACACTTTTCGATGATAGCGGTAATACGGTGACGGTTGATAACGATAAACTGCTTCTGGAGCTTTCTTTTGACTATGGGAAGCACAACTTCAATGCTGATAAGCTAAGTAAGGTCAGTGTTTCAATGGAAAAGCAAAATGACTCTTATACGTTTCATAGAATCAGTAGAGATCATGAAGGGGAAAAAGGGATCATTGAAAAACTAACAAATAATGGCCTGCTGTTAAGAAACTCCAGGGTGACCTTACCAAAGACTGCAGCTTTTGACTGGATAGGAAGAAATCGTGACCTGCTTGAGTCTTTCATTATAAAGCAAAATCAACAGGGAAAGAAATTTTTTGTGGGAGAGTCTACAATTGACCTGGAGGTTAACGAAGGAGTCGACTGGTTTGACCTTAAAGCAAAGATCCGATTTGGAGATTTTGAGATCCCGTTTGAAGAAATCAGAAAATGCATTCTCAAAGGAAAAACAGAAATCCAACTTCCAAACGGTGAGATAGGCGTGATTCCAGAATCCTGGATTATGCGCTATAAAGATTTGTTTGCTTTTT
This sequence comes from Ekhidna sp., assembly GCA_965267215.1. Classification (GTDB taxonomy): domain Bacteria; phylum Bacteroidota; class Bacteroidia; order Cytophagales; family Cyclobacteriaceae; genus Ekhidna. The sequence continues at coordinate 3,925,618 of OZ253940.1, read as the reverse complement.
CAACCCAATCGGATGATGGGATCACGTTAAACAAAATCCATGTGTCCCTGGTACAGGAACTGAAGGAAGGGGATCTGGCAAAAGTGACTATGGATCGTAAGTTGGAAAAACTCCTATCTTTTGAAAAATTTGATGATTACAAGGTTCCTTGTACTTTTAAGGGAGACCTTAGGCCCTATCAATTTGCTGGCTACAACTGGTTAAGATTTCTGGAAGACTACAACTTTGGTGGCTGCCTTGCTGATGACATGGGTCTAGGTAAAACCATACAAACTTTGGCGCTACTTCAACATCAAAAAAATGAAAATCCAGGAAGCACGAGCCTTATTGTGATGCCTACCTCTTTGCTATATAACTGGGAGATGGAAGCAAAAAAATTTACTCCTGAGCTCAGGATTCTAAATTACACTGGCATAAACAGGGTAAAAGACAGTGCACAATTCGCAAGCTGTGACATAGTAATCACCAGCTACGGAACCACACGAGTTGATTCAGAAATTCTCGCGGAGTTCTATTTCAATTATATCATTCTGGATGAATCGCAAGCCATAAAAAATCCGGACTCTCTTATTTCGAAGAAAGTACGTGATTTGAAATCCAGAAGAAAATTGATCCTCACTGGTACTCCCATTGAAAACAGCACCTTAGATCTCTGGTCTCAAATGAGCTTTTTAAATCCGGGCTTATTAGGCAATGAAACTTATTTCAAAAAAGAATACCTGAAACCGATTGAAAAAAAGCGTGACGAAGAGAAAACACGGAAGCTCAACTCTTTGATCAAACCATTCCTACTGAGAAGGGAGAAAGGTCAGGTAGCCGATGACCTTCCTGAAAAGGTCATTAACATTCGATACTGTACCATGTCTGAACAGCAGAGGGAGGTATATGAAAAGGAAAAGAATGCCTTTAGAAGTAAAATTCTGGATGTCATTGAAACCGATGGGTTGGCAAAATCTCACATGGTACTTCTACAGGGACTCACACAATTGAGGCAAATAGCTAACCATCCAAAAATGACAGATCCTGAATATGAAAATGGATCTGGTAAACTTGAAGAGGTGACATATATGATCGAGAACTCGATATCAAAAGGTCATAAGGTGTTGATATTTAGCCAGTTTGTTAAGCATCTAAAAATTGTTTCCGAATACCTCGATAATCAAAAATTGCCTTATGCGTATTTGGATGGAACCACCAAGGATCGTCAAAAGCAGGTTGAACGCTTCCAAACAGATCCTGAAGTATCGATTTTTCTGATTTCACTCAAGGCGGGAGGCACAGGCTTGAATCTTACTAAAGCAGATTATGTCTTTTTACTGGATCCATGGTGGAATCCTGCTGTAGAAGCTCAGGCGATCGATCGGGCTCACCGAATTGGGCAGACAAAAAAAGTGTTTGCTTATAAGTTTGTCACTAAGGACACCATCGAAGAAAAAATCATAAAACTTCAGGAACATAAGCAAAAATTAGCTTCAGATTTAATCACTGTAGAGGAGAGTTTCGTAAAAAGTCTTTCACAGAGCGACATTAAAGACCTGTTTGACTAAATTTTAAGGTCAAAATAAGGGTGGGTTTTTACCGCTGTTGTTAAATGAATGTAATTCACTACGTAAGAGACTTCTATATGAGAAATCCGATCATTAGCCTGATTGCATTCATTTTGTTCATAAATACATGCCTCTGCTCTACCGCTGCTGGTCAGAAGGAATTTGGCTTTAAGATGCCAGATCGAATGAAAAGAATCGAAATTCCATTTGAGCAACACAATAATTTAATCATCATTCCCCTTACAATTAATCGCTTTCTTACTTTAAAATTCATACTGGATACTGGGGTGGAAAGCGCTATTCTAACGGAGAAAGTATACGCTGACATTTTGGATGTCAACTATGTCCGGGAAATTGTAATGGCAGGACCGGGGTTAGTGGATTCGGTCGAAGCATACGCAGCGAATGGAGTCACTTTTGGCTTGCCAGGGGGAGTGATTGGTAAAAATATGAACATGCTGGTTTTGAAGGAAGACTACCTAAAACTATCAGAAAACATCGGCGATGATGTGCATGGAATCATTGGATATGATGTATTCTCAAGATTTGTTGTTGACATAAACTATGATGATAATATCATTACACTCATCGATCCTAAGAAATTCAAGAAAAACAAACGAGCCGTTGAGGTCCCCCTTTATATACGAGGTACAAAACCATTTATCAATGCAACGCTGAGGCAAGACGACAAAAAAGCAAATCTTGACATCATGGTAGATACGGGCGCAAGTCATGCTGCTCTGATTGACTATACTTATTTAGATGGATTGGATCTACCAGAAAAAACGATCATTACGAAGTTGGGAAGAGGCATTGCAGGAGAGATTCCGGGATATGTAGGAAGGATGGATTCCGTACAAATTCAAAACTTTGATTTTAGTAAGATGCTCGTTTCAGCTCCTTTCGAGGGAGCTTACAACAAGGTTATAAAAAGAGGTGCTAGAATCGGGACTTTTGGTGGTGAACTTCTAAATAGATTCAATGTGACCTTTAATTATGCTGAGGGTATGATGTATTTGAGAAGAGGTGAAAAATATCGGGATGCCTTTGAGTATGATATGAGTGGAATGACTTTGAATGCTGTCGGTGCACAGCTGGATACGCTGGTAGTGGTAAGCGTGGATCAGGGTAGTCCAGCATTTTCAGCAGACATCAAAAAGGGCGATATCATTCGTTCTATTAATGGCAAGAGCCTGAGAACAAATTCGCTTTCTGAGATTTATGAACTCTTGCAGTCAAGAGATGGTAGAAAGATCACTTGTAGAATCTATAGGGACGGAGAAAAAAAGAAAGTTCAATTCAGATTGAAACGCGTCATTTGACTATCATTTCCTTTTCATCTTCTCCCACTTTTTCAAATCTAAGATTAAAATTCCTCTACCCCTACCGGCCTCATCAGTACTAATTGCGTATTGAAAAGCCATCCACTCACCATCATCGCTCACTACAGGGTTTGAAGCTTTATAGTTTGGATTGTCATTAAAGTAAGTAATCCGCTCAACATCCCCGGATTCATCAAGCTTAAGCTTATAAATATCGAGGGTCAAAAATTCTTTCATCCCCTTGTAGTTCATTCTGTGTCTGTTACTTTCTATAAGCATACTTTGGCCATCCGGAAAAATTCCTTCTGCTTCATCATAGGTAGTCTTGCTCTTAGAATAATTCTTAAAGGTCTTGCTCTCTAAGTTGTAACTAAAGATTTCAGCCTGATAGCCAAATTGGCCACCAAACGCATAGAAGAAAAGCTCATTTTCATTATTTGGATGAAAATTTTGCGTTTCTAAATCCCAACCTTTGGCGGGTGAAGGAAGATCAGAAGACTGAAATAATGGGGTCCAGTTTTTGAGCTTTGGCCTTCCGCTTTCATCATGAGCTATTTCTCCTTTATAGATAATAGATCCCAGCGCCCAGGCAATTTTCATATTTTTTCTTGAGACGGCTGGCCCTTCTTTGCAATGAACACCGAGGGCTGTAGGAGGCTCAGAAAGATCTTTCTTGAGGACCCAAAGTTCCGCATTTCGTGCATCTCTACTTTTCCAGGGATTGTCTGAGTCAAATTCTTTAGCCCCGGATAACAGGATATCTCCATTTGATAGATAGAGTGCTCTCACAAAACCCTCATGGAAAAAATGATGCGTCATGGGTCGAATCGTGCCGGTTTCTAATTCAACTTCAAATACATCGCCAAATGTCTTCTCTATGAATAGTATCCGTTTTCCATCATGTGACCAATCTGCACGTTCCCCAAAATATGTGATTTGTTTGATATAAGAAGGTAAATCATCCAAAGGTGAATTCTTTGTCTGAGCGAATGATACCAATGGCACAATAACCAAAAGCAGCAAAATCAAGTATATATTTTTCAGGTACATGCTTTTAATGTTCATATAGAATCTACACCTGAGCCTCTATGCATCCTGAGGTGATAGTTCAGGATATGAAAGGCTAGTGTTTTAACGGTGATAATTTCCAAAGATAAATGAAACTACTACTCTCAATCGTTCTACTCTTTTTTGCTTTTTCTTGCGCAACTAAAGAATCTGCAAAAATTGAAGACTTACAAGCAGCAATAGACCAATTCAACAAGGCATTTAGCAGGGGCAATACCGAGACACTGGCATCAATGTTGGCAAGCAATTATACCCATACAAATGGCAGTTGGAAGTCCTTTGGAAAAGAGCAATGGATGGACTACATGGTATCAAGAAAAGCGAAAATAGATGCAGGAAAGCTGCTTGTAGACCAATACGTAATGGATGAATTAGCCATTGATCACCAAGCAAATTTTGCTATCGTCACGGCTAGAATCAGTACATCGGGCATAGAAGACAATCTGCCTTTTCATAAAAAATTTAGAGTAACCAACATATGGGTCTTCGAAAATGGAAAATGGCTCAGAACTGGCTTTCATGATACGGAGATAATTAAAAAACAAACACTATCTCTTAACTTGTGATACATGCGAATTAGAATACCATCAGAATTGCCAACCTTAATTTGGATTAATAAATTATCTGATCATGCTTAAGAATCTACTTCTATCTACACTAAGAGGGCTCAAAAAGAAAGCGAGTTTCTCCATTATCAACATCCTTGGCCTGGCTTTCGGCATTGCGACATGTCTGACCATATTGCTGTATGTAGGTCATGAGTTATCCTACGATAGCTTTCAAAAAGAAAGTGTCTACAGGATTGCACTAAACAGAATTTACCCCGAGCGCGAAGTTAAATTTTCAGTCATTCCACACTCCATCGGCCCCCAAATGGTTGAAGACTTTCCTGAGGTGATTAATCAAACAAGGTTTTTCAAGCCCAATAATGACTTCACATTTCAATATGGAGATCAATTTATTACCGAAGAAAATCTTGCTTTTGTGGATTCCAGTTTTTTGTCCATACTCTCAGTTGAGGTAGTCGACGGGGATCTTACTGAAGCATTGACAGGTGACAATTTCATGGTGCTTACGGAATCCTCAGCAAGAAGATACTTCGGGGATGAGGATCCCATCGGAAAAATTTTAGATATGGGCGGCAATAGTCTGACTGTCAAAGCTATTGTAAGAGACTATCCTGAAAGATCTCACTTGACCTTTGATGCACTCATTTCAATTGAAACTTTTGACTTTTTTAAGTCACCAAACTGGACAAGTTTTTCCGCACTCACCTACATAGAATTGCACGAAGATGCTTCTGCAAATGAGCTCGAAGAAAAATTACCAGCTTTTATTCGACAATATGCTGAAGGGGAAATTCAACAACGAAATGGCATCTCTTATGATGAATACATTGCAGCTGGTAATGGATACCATTATTCTTTGCAGCCAATAAAAGACATACACCTTACTAGTCACATGACTGGTGAGATTAAGCCTAATGGTAACATTACCTATGTTTACATTTTCTCTGTTGCAGCGATTTTCATTTTGATCATTGCATGTATCAATTTCATGAATCTTGCTACTGCAAGATCGGTCGAACGTGCGAAAGAGGTGGGAATCAGAAAAGTGATGGGTTCTGATAAAAAGCAGCTCATCGCACAGTTTCTCACAGAATCCATCCTGATAACCTTGATAGGGTCTTTGCTAGCGTTAGCAATCACCGTTCTTTTCCAACCGATGTTCGAACAGCTTTCTGGACGACAACTTTCTATTCTTGAATTTGTAAATGCTACCAGCGTTGCTTTGTTCACCCTGGGAATCGTTGTTCTGGGTGGATTGTCAGGTATCTATCCAGCGATGATTATTTCTTCTTTCTCTCCTTTAAGCATCGTAAAGGGAAAACTGCAAACTTCAAGTAGAGGTATCCTACTCCGAAATATATTAGTTGTACTTCAGTTCACAATTTCAATTGGACTTATTTCAGCAACCATCACGGTATACAAGCAGATGGAATATATGCTGAACAAACCGCTAGGTTTCCAGCAAGATCAGGTACTCATTATTGAGAATGGATTTTCTGTGAACAACAACCCTGATCAATTCAATTGGGACAGGATCAGAACATTCAGAGACGAACTTATCAGGTTAGATGGAGTGGTAGATGCCGGTTACAGTTCAGCACTGCCCGGTGATGCACTCCAGGGTTTCGTGATCAGGATTCCAGGATATGAAGGAAAGGAAAGCCTGGTGACACGTATGATCTCCGCGGACAGCAAATTTGCCTCGACAATGGGTATGGAGATCATTGAAGGTAGAAGTTTCTCCCAACAGTTTAATGATTCCCTTTCGGTAATTATAAATGAAGCAACAGTAGATAAGCTGTCTCTTGCGGATCCAATTGGAAAGAAACTCATCCACATGGATGACAGTACCCAGATCCAATATACAATCGTTGGGGTGATCCAGGATTTTCATTTCGAATCTCTTCATTCTGAAATAGAGCCCATGGTCATTACGAGTATGGGGTCAAGCCAGAGTTTTGTGAACAAATTTGCTGTAAAAGTGAATTCTGAAAGAATTGATGAAGCACTATCCGAAATAGAAAACAAATGGGGCGATTTTGTTCCACAAGCACCATTCACCTACTATTTTCTGGACAGTAATTTGGAGCAATTTTATGAGGCTGAGAAGACTTCTGGCAGGCTATTTACCATTTTCACATTCCTCGCTGTTTTGGTAGCGTGTGTCGGGCTGCTTGGATTATCGGCCTATATCATTACCCAGAAAACAAAAGAAATTGGAATCAGAAAAGTATTAGGAGGTAGTGTGCAATCAATCATCTTGCTATTGTCAAAAGATGTTTTAAAGCTTGTAACGATCTCTGGAATAATAGCTATCCCCTTAGCTTTCTTCTGGGCAAAAGGATGGCTTGAAAATTTTGCATATGCTATTTCAGTAAGTTGGGTCATATTCCTGCTTTCAGGATTGGGCGCCTTAGCTATAGCTTTTTTGACGATAAGTATTCAGTCGACCAAAGCGGCTCTGGCTAATCCTGTTGATTCACTAAGAGATGAATAATACAATGAATTGATAAGGAAGGTATCCATAACTCAAGATACCTTCCTTTGATTTACAATCAATTATTAAGAAAGTCTACCGCAAACTCCAAGATTGTATCTCTTCCAGCTAATCGATCTTCATCTGTGATATCAATCTGGATATCTGGTGGAATGCCATCTTCAATAATGAAACCATTGGGCAAATACGTTATGGAATTGGAGAAATTAAAATTCCAGCCGTTTGGGAGTTCCCAACCTAAAGGTACTCCTCCACCTCCTCCGGTAGTGTCCCCAATGACTGTAGTATTCGGCAGTGCCTGGATCATTGCTGTAAAAAAATTACCTGCACTGTAAGTGACCCTATTGGTCAGCAACACAACTGGAAGATCGAATTTTTCTTTCTCATTTATATCTAAGTAGGCTTCAGAAGGGCTGGTAAAATCATTTCTTCCGGTTCCATTTTTGTAGATCGTAGAGTATATGTGTGTTCTCTCTGTGGCTATCCTACGAGCCAATCTAAATCCAAATTCCGGATTTCCGCCTTCATTGTCTCTAATGTCAATGATTAGCCCTTTCAATCCCCTAAATCTCTCTACAACAAAGTCTAGTTCATCTTCTTCAATAGGCAATTGAAAACTTGGATAATGGATATATCCCACGGAATCGATGACCCCATTCCACATTCTTCCTGTAATCCTCAAAGTTTCTCCAAGATAATTTTCCTCCACATCATGAAAGTAGAAGTTTCGTGGAGCGTCTTCATGATAATTATAAAAAGAAATGTCAAAATCGGCCCTTAGATTTACATGAGCATCCTTTAGGGTATTCAACATTGATTCCATAACATCAAAAAGCTCTTGTGGTGTCATCTCCTTTGAAACAAGAGGTCTATAAACCGTGTAAATGGAATCCCAGTCAACATTTTTATACTCAAAAAAGGAGTATCGTTCATCCATTCTTTTCCATAGAATCTCAAAATTGGTGACCGGATCATTGGATGGATCCTTATTAAAAAATGGATCCTCACAACTGCTTACTAGAATGGCTATAAAGAGATAAATTATTCTTCGCATGATTATAATATTTTAGAAGTGAAATAAAAATGAGAACAGCCAGGTGTGTGTGGCATTGGTAGCTTCCAACTCACTTTTTATGTGATAAAAGTCCCATTCATAGGAAAATCGAAGCACGTTACTTGTACTTATCGGATAAAGCAGTGAAACCGTGGAAGTGATGTTGGTAAAAGAGGTGATTGTTCGCCATTTACTTTCATCCAGACGTTCTTCCACCCAATCATTTTCCGGGTTGACAAAGTCATAGATATTCAAATAATCCGGCCTGATTGTATGATTGACAATTGGCAAGTCTAGCTGCCAGTTGATAGTGAGTGGCCTTTTCGATATCCTGACTTCCCTCTCTAAAACAGAACTAGCAAACAGGCCATTGGTGAAAATGAAAGTGGCCAGAGCGCCATCTAACTGAGGGTTGATCCGGAGGTTTGAATGTGACTTGAACTTCCCACCTACATACCATCGGGTAGTCCCTCTCCAAAAAGAGCGAACGTAATGCTGTTGCGCATAGGATAAGTCCAGTCGATAGTACTGTCCTTTTGGGTCAATCTCTCTTCCATCCTCTCTTGGGCCAATCGTATTGTAGTTGAGTCCGATTGTTAAGTTTCGAAGTGTTTTCTTCTTTCGCTTGAATGCACCCAACTGCAGGTACATAGAACCCCCATAATAGTTGAGTGGAGACATGTGTTGATCATTGAGCTGGACAGCCATACTCCCCACACCAAGTGTAAGGTACCTCTCAGTCGGAAGATTAAGTGCAGAGTCACTGTCTAGCGCTTCTGTCTGAGACCATCCAATGGTGCTGACTAAACTGAGAAGGCATAGCAATCCCAGTCGAACAAAATTTCGATTTAAATGCATAATAAGTATGTGTTTAGTTATTTAGAAAGCGATCCCTAATTGTATGCTGGACGTGAAGTCAATTCCAGCAGTTTTTGAGTCAAAAGGAGCAAATATGTTTTCAATACCAACATCAAAATCTACATATCCGTATTTCCATAGCCGACGCTGAATGCCAAACAGTAGATCCAATGAAACTTGATTGTCATCTTCCGGAGGTCGATACTTATAGTTTGCTCTGACACTGAGATAATTAGCACTAAAGTTATTGGCACTTTTTCCCTTAAGTATTCGCTTGTTCATATTGAAATAATACCTGATACCTCCACGATATCTCCATTCGGTAAACTCATTCTTGTTGGCCTGACCTTCTATACCTGCAACCCAGCTCCATTCTGGTTTGAATTTCTGTTCATAACTTACCCTGATAAGGTTATTCTTGGCGGTATCAATACCTGACATTAGATGTAAGGCTGGCCCCAACAGATCTATTTTGATCAATGCAAGTTCTTCTCGCTCAACCATTACAATTTCTCGGTAGCTCTTAAGTAATTTGGAGAATTTAATGCTATCCATTTGCTCAGTGCTCGACTCAACAGACGTTTCCTGAGCTTTTGAACAAAGAGTGATCAGTACGGATATTATTAATAGTAGTTTTTTCATTTTTCTTCAATGGTAATGTCACCAAAATCTGTTGAGAGTTCAATTTCAGGTAGGTTTTCACTTCCTGAGAGTAGTCTATTTTTATTATTATCAGTGTCGGCGAGTTTTATAATATCAGGCACTTGAATGGAGCCATATCTAGATTTGATGGCCCACCTGTAAACATCTGGATTTTTCATTTGAATAGAGATATCGGACTTTTCTCCTTTAATCTCAAAGTCCTCTATCTGGTACAGATCCTTGATAAAGACATTGCCCAGATTGGAGTTAATTTTAGATGTACCTGTAAATGAGCTTAATTCAATCTCTATATGATCAGTATCTACTAACAGTCTTCCACTTAGGTTTGACCCTTTGAAGTCACCATAGTTTCCTTTAATGGTGCACTCGCCTTTGAAATCATCTAAAAAAATATCTCCGTACTCGCTTTCGATATCTATTTTCGCACTGAAATCTGCTATTTCAATAGAACCAAAAGAATTGGAAATAGAAAGGTTTACACCTCCAGGAACCAGAACTTCCATTATGATTTCTTGTATCGTGGATAACTCTACATTGTTGGGAAGGAGTAAATAATTCCTAATCACTACAGTCCTGTTCAATTCATCAATTACATACTTCTGGTAGTTCAGTTCTTTCTCAGCAACTTCTCTTGTAAGACCTTTTGAAATTAATTTCAAGTTCACTTGAATGTCCTTTGACATGGATGTGCCCACAATAATTTTGGCTCCTTGTCCTTGTAGTGAAATATGATAGCCGCTTTTATATAAGATCTTCTTTTCAACTGACTTTGTGATCACCTCTACTTGGGTTTGGGCAACTAGACATGCTGAGTAGCTCAATGACAAGAAGCACAATATGGAAGTCTTAATCGCTTTCATGAGTTTCTCAGTTTTTTAAGCATATCTTTCCCAATCTCGGTTTGATTCTTTTCTACCCGAATCAAATACTTCATTAGCTGAGGTCGATTTTCCCTCTTTTCTAATTCCTGAGTAAGCACCTTTTTCGCCTCATTAAGTTCAATATAGGTTTCAAGTAGGCCTTTAAATTCAGGATCGTTACAAGTCAAAGCCAGACGCATACAGTTTTTTTGGATGTACTGTAGAATCGCGTCTTCTTCTACACCGATCGATTGGATGTCAAGAGCAACATTGAAGTTTTCCAGCATTTCGGTAGTATGGGCAATTTGTGGTTCATCATATGAATTATTCGATTCAATAAAAAGAAATACACTACACAAAAAAAGAACTACAGAAGCCGCTACCATCCAAATCGAACGAAAATTAAGCTTGCGAGGAAGTGAAGCCTCAATCGACAACCAGACATCAGGAGCTTCTTTTGTAGGTAGTTGTTCAATAGCATCTTTAAAAGAGATTGTATTTTCCTCTTCGACCAGGCCATGCTCAATGTTTGACCAAACATCAGGAGCCTCCTTGATGGAAAGCTCATCAATGGCTCTTTTTAATAGTTCTATGTTTTGATCTTCCATATCAACTTTCTTTTAACATTCGACGCAAGTGCTTCTTAGCGTGAAAGAGCTGCGACTTTGAAGTTCCTTCGTTTATCCCCAACATTTCACTGACTTCTTTGTGGGAATAGCCTTCCACCTCTATCAAGAGAAATACGCTCCTATAGCCATCAGACAACTGTGCAATAGCCTTTTCAAGTACTTCACCACTCAGGCTTGTCGGCCAGACAATCGGTTCATCACTCACGCTTTCAACCGGGACGACTTCAAGCTTTGATCTTTTTCGCAACAAGCTGATACCGGTTCTTACTGCAATGCTCTTAACCCAGGCACCCAACGTAGATTGATAATTAAAAGAAGCAAGCCCACGGAAAACTGAAATGAAAGTTTCTTGCAAAGCATCTGTTGCCTCCACTTCATCATTCAGCATACGACATAGAATGGTATACATAGCATCTTTATATTTTAAGAAAAGCTCTCTTTGAGCAATCCTGTCTTGATCCAGGCATCTATTAATTAGTATCCGTTCTATTTCGGCTTGAGTCTGAGTCACTTAAAAGCGCTTTTATATCAAAGTAGAGAAATCATTTCGATTGGTTGTATGAGCATGAAAAAAAGTTCTAAACAAAAAAAGGGGACACGATTCATGTCCCCTTCGAATTCGTTGGTCTTTAACGTATCACCTTGGTGCAATTTGTGCACCTTCTGGTTTGTCAAATAAGGTCTCTTCTGGTGATACTTCTGTAATCTGAACATTTTCAAAAACGGTTGCATCACCTCTGGTATCTCCGACAACTTCACCATCATATTGAAACCATTGAATAGAAGTAGGTAAAACAATCCCATTGGTTTCTTGCCAATTACCGTACTTGATCAATTTGTAATTGTCTGTAGCTTCTCCACTTCTATAGGTTACCGTATACATTAACCATTCCATCTTACCTGACTCAGGATCGTACCAAATGATGTAATTGTCATCAGGAGCGTCACCAACACCTGCATTATAGGACACTTTTATTCCATTATACATTTTTCCATCTAACTCTATTGACTCAACATCTTCGTAATAAGCACCCGGATCACCTACCACGAAAGGCATAGCATAAAAATAGAAATACAGGTTGTGATAAAATCTTGCTCTACTTGCATCTACACTGTCGGGTGTCACCCATACTTCGCTTCCATCAAAACCAATGGTTTGCTTAGGGGACTCTAACCTGATCTTTCTATTCTGTAGGTTTGTGATAGTAGATTCATCTCCTTTAACATAGGAAAGCGATCTCATCTTAGACCACTGTTCATAACCTCCATGAGCATTAAAAACTTTGTTAAGGTTATCTGAGTGATGTGCAGGCTGCTTGTATTCCTGAATAATTTCTTGTGGAGCTTCCTCTTGCTTTTGAGACGGTTGACAAGCAATCAAAATAACAATTGAAGCTAGATAAGTGAGTTTTTTCATTGATTGTTTTATTTAACCCAAAAATACGCCTAACAAGAACTTAGTATAAGGTTATTATCGAATATTCAAGCAAACGTAACCCCCATTACATTTAAAAAAATGCCCTCTTTATGCAACATAAAAACTACAATTAAGGTATAAGAAAATATTATTACTACATTTAAGGTAAAAATATACTCTCATGGGAAAACATCAACTTGGAGAATTTGAAGAAGTAGTGATGCTTACTGTTGCTATTTTGGCTGACGAAGCTTATGGATTTGCCATCATTGAAGAGATGGAAAACCGACTCAATCGGAAGGTGAGTATAGGTGCACTACAAACAGTACTTCGTAGATTGGAGAAAAAGGGCTATCTGTCCTCAGAACTTGGTGAGGCCACCAATGTGCGTGGCGGTAAACGTAAACGTTTCTTTCATCTGACTTCCGCTGGAAAAAGCATTCTCCATGAAACCAAAGAACAGCGACTTGGACTATGGAATGCTGTTCCTGAATTCGTCGTGAAATTCAGCCATTAAATGAATAATAAACAAACATTAACTCCGCCGGAGTGGGTCCTTCGCTTCTTCCGATGGTTTTGCCATCCGGATTATGTGGAAGATATAGAAGGAGACCTTTTGGAACGCTTTGAAAAAAGGACTAATGAGAATGAAGCAGCCAAATGGTTATTTACACTGGATGTATTAATGCTCTTCCGGCCTGGGATCATCCGAAAATTCGGAGGAAAACAAAAACTCAATTACCACGGAATGTTAAAACATAATATCAAAATATCTTGGCGAAATGCGCTTAGGCAAAAGCAGTTTACCACGCTTAATTTGCTCGGACTTACCATTGGAATTGCTACCGCACTGGTCATATGTATGTTCATTGTTGATGAACTAACCTATGACACATTTCACACGAAAGGAGATAGAATCTACCGTGTCAACCAACCAAACATATGGGGTGATTGGGATGCATGGGCATCCAATACGGGACCTAACGTGGCTGTAGCTCTTAAAGAGGATGCACCAGAATTTGAAGAAATAACGAGAATACTGGATTTGGGAGCTCAAATTGTAAAACCATCCATAAATAAAGATGATCATACCACTTTCAAAGAAGAATTATTCTATGCTGCAGAGTATAATTTTCTGGATGTCTTTTCATTTGACCTTCTGGCTGGTGATCCAAAAACCGCTTTAAAAAATCCGAATGCAGTAATTCTTACCGAAGAAACAGCGAACAGATACTTCGGAGTTGATAAGAGTCCAAATAATATTATTGGAAACCAAATCAGCGTAAAAGACTGGGATGGGTCCTGGAAAACATTTTCTGTTTCAGCAGTAGCTAAAAACATACCCAATAAATCACATATCCAATTTGACCTTCTCGTTTCCTTGAGCAGCTATCAAGAGCTCATGGATATGAACGGATGGAAATGGATATGGACCGCATTCTCTACATATGGACTTCTTCATGAAGGAACCAATGTAATTGCGCTCGAAGAAAAAATTCAATCCATTCCTCCAAAATGGGCACCTCCCACTACGGAGAAGATCTTCAATCAAAGTTTTGATGAATTTACAGCTGGAAAGCCCTGGAAATTGGGGCTCCAACCTCTCGGAGATATTTATATTTCAGGTGATCCGAACTTCAATCCTTTCGGCCCTTCCGGAAATCCTCTTTTCGTCAAAATCTTTGCTGGGATAGGACTCCTGGTCCTGATACTTTCTGCTATCAACTTCATGAATCTATCCACAGCTAGGTCCTCTATCAGATCCAAAGAGGTCGGAGTGCGTAAGGTACTAGGCTCAGCAAGACATCAGCTTATCAAGCAATTTACTTTAGAATCCATTCTTTATGTATTCTTCAGCACTGGTGTGGCACTGATTTTAGTAAGCTTTTCTTTGGATTGGTTTAATGAGATTACCCTCAAGGAAATGAGTCTTGGCCGTTTGCTAGAGAACCCCACTTCAATCGGAATACTGTTGCTCTTCATACTTGTTTTGGGAATGATTGCGGGCTACTACCCAGCATTTTATTTATCAGCCTTTCAACCCATCAATGCACTTAAAGGGCAGTCTTCCCAAGGGTTTAAGGGCAAAATACTAAGAAACATACTGGTTGTTTTTCAATTCAGCATTTCGATTACCTTGGTCATTTGTTCAGCCTTCGTTCAAAAGCAGATGTCGTATGCCTCTTCATTGGATCTGGGTTTTGAGAAAGAAAACATCTTACAAATCCATAACATTGAGCAGTTTGGATTCGATACGAAGATCATTAAATCAAGTCTGGAGGCGACCGTTGGGATAAATGGCGTTGGTAAATCATTTGGAATCCCTCCACATATTTGGTCCGGAGACCGATATAAAGCTGTAGGAGGTGATAGCCAGGTGGTCCAATTCAGTAATGTCAGAACAGAAGAAGATTATCTGAGCTTATTAAGTGTTGAATTCTATGCAGGTAGAAACTTTTATTCATCCCGGCCCACAGATAAATATAAGATTATCATAAACGAGACTGCAACCAAATTGCTAGGTTGGGGAGATCACTCTACTTATGAGGAAGATTCACCAATTGGTAAGAAAATCGCCTTGGCTTCCGGTGATGAAGATGAATTTGAAGTAATTGGTGTAGTGAAGGACTTCAATTTCAATAGCATCAGAAATGAGATTAGACCGTTAATCATTATCCATCATGAAAATGACGCTGTATGGGATTATGGTGCGGGAAGGTCTTTCTACTCACTTAAAATTGATCCGGTCGTTGCTCAATCCTCTGAGGATTTAATAGCAATCATTGATGATGTAGAAAGCAAGTTGGCCGCAATTGACCCCTCTGTTCCATTTGAATTCAGCTTTCTTGATCAAGGATTTGATAGAATGTTCCGTTTTGAGCAAAAAATGAGTGCTGTCTTGAATCTATTTACTTTAATGGCACTGGTGATTGGATGTTTAGGGTTGTTTGGGCTTGCTGCTTTTAGTGCCGAACAACGCACCAAAGAACTCGGTATTAGAAAAGTTCTTGGGGCAAGTATTTCGCAGCTCGTCTTAAAATTTTCGTCAGAATTTACCAAACTGGTTGTCATCTCTATTCTTATAGCATCTCCGTTGGCTTGGTACCTGGTAAGCCATTGGCTTGAAGATTTTGCTTATAGCACTCCTTTGGAAGTCTGGGTTTTTGTTGTCACCACTGCAGGAGCCATGTTTATCGCAATAACAACGGTAAGCTACCAAGCTATCATAACGGCAAAGAGAAATCCAGCAGAAATCCTAAAGGATGAATAAACGACCTCCAAAATATCTACTACGCTTTTTCCGCTGGTTCTGCCACCCGGACTATGTGGAAGATATCGAAGGGGACCTGTTGGAGCGATTTGAAAAAAGGCCATCAAAATGGCTTTTTACATGGGAAATAATAAAACTCCTACGTCCATCATTAATCAAACCCACCGGTGGCGGACAAAAACTCAATTACTACGGTATGTTTAAACACAATTTAAAGGTCAGCTACAGAAATCTTCTAAGAAGAAAATCCTACGCATTTATAAATATTGGAGGACTCGTTCTGGGCCTCACCATCACACTTTTAATCACACTCTGGATCAAGGACGAGCTTACATATAATAAGATGAATGATCACTATGATCGAGTAGCTCGTTTGATGCAAAAACAAACCGTAAATGGTGAAACCTATAGCCAAATGGCTATGCCTTTCCCAATGCATATTGAACTAGAAAAAGCCTATGGCAATGACTTTGATGCTATTGTACCGGGAACATGGTTTGGGGATTATATTTTGTCAAAAGGTGAAACATTAATTACCACCAGAGGTGGATTTATGGGAAATAGGGCTCCAGAATTGATGTCACTCACCATGCTCAAAGGCAATCGAAGAGGGCTGACGGAAGAAAGTGCCGTGCTACTTTCATCCTCAACGGCCAAAGCATTATTTGGAGATAGCGACCCTTTGGGAAAAACGATTAAAGTACACAACCAGGTAGACCTGAATGTCGCAGGTGTCTTTGAGGACATTCCAGACAAAAGTAGTTTCCACGGGGTAGCCTTTATCGGTAACTGGGATTTCTATGTATCAACCGTTGACTGGATCAATAAAACCGCTTGGAATGACAACTCTTTTCAGTTGTTCGTCCAGCTATCCGAGCATGCCAATATGGATGCTGTTAGCCAAAAAATTGCTCGTATAAAGTATGATAACACTCCTTCTGAGGAGCGATTGTATGACACTAAAGTCTTTCTCCACCCAATGAAAGATTGGCACCTCAGATCCAATTGGGAAAATGGAATACAAACTGGAGGGGCCATTCAGTATGTATGGTGGTTCGGAACTATCGGAGCATTTGTACTGCTCCTTGCCTGTGTCAACTTCATGAATCTCAGTACGGCACAGTCGATCCGACGAGTAAAAGAAGTAGGAATACGAAAGGCCATCGGCACGAGTAAAAACCAACTTGCTTTTCAGTTTCTGACCGAATCCATGTTGATCGCTTTCATCGCTTTTCTGGTTGCCTCGACAATTACACTTCTTTTGCTACCCTATTTCAATGTTTTGACTAATAAACAAATTGAACTCCTGCTTACAGAACCCGCTTTCTGGATGGGGGGATTAGGCTTTGCCTTTATTACCGGATTGATTTCCGGTAGCTACCCAGCTCTTTATCTTTCTTCATTCAATGCGATCCAGGCATTGAAGGGAACTTTCCAAACTACTCTGTCTGCGGTGTTCTTCCGAAAGGTATTGGTTGTCTTTCAATTCACGATTTCTGTAACGCTGATCATCGGCACCATCATTATCAGTGAACAAATTACCTATGCCACTGAACGACCTCTGGGATATAATTTCGATGGGACCATCTCTATAGAAATGACCTTAGATGCACATTACGCTAAAAGTGAGGTGCTAAGAAATGAGTTATTGGGTTCAGGTGCGGTCACGCATTTCACCCAGTCTTCAGCTCCATTAACTGAAGTTTGGAATGAAAACGATGGCCTCAGCTGGGAGGGTATGGATCCGACTTTCAATCCGATGTTTTGCATTTTCTTTATCAATCACACCTATGGAGAGACCATTGGATGGGATATCATCAAGGGCAGAGATTTTTCTTCAGAATACGCCACTGACTCTGCCGCTATCATCATCAATGAAGCTGCTCTTGCCTATATGCAACTGGATGATCCGATCGAGAAAAAAGTTCGATGGTTCAAAGATTTTAAGATTGTAGGCGTGGTAAAAGACTTACTAATAGAATCCCCTTTTAGCGAGGTAAGACCAGCTATCTATCTTATCAACCCAAAGGATATGATCAACTTTATGATTTTAAAGTTGAATCCTGAAAAGGCCACATTAGATGCTATTGCCGAAGTAGAAACGATCTTTGAAACTCACCTTCCCAAAGTACCTTTTAATTTCAAGTTTGTAAGCGATGTTCACAACAAAAAATTCAATGAGATCAATCGCATTGCTACCATTTGTCAATTATTTGCGGTGTTGGCTATACTAATAAGCTGTCTCGGGTTGTTTGGCTTGGCTTCCTTCATGGTAGAGCAGCGAAGTAAGGAAATCAGCATTCGCAAGGTGCTGGGTGCACCACTTTTTACGCTTTGGAGATTGCTTTCGAAGGAGTTCGTTTTTCTGGTGATCATTTCATGTGCCATCGCCATTCCACTTGCCTTTTTTGGATCACAAGAGTGGCTGGAAAATTATGAATACCGAACGCCTATCCATTGGTGGATCTTTTTGCTTGCTTGTGTGGTTACATTGGTAATCACCATAGTTACTATCAGCTTCCGATCAATTCGTGTTGCAAAAGCAAATCCTGCTGAAATTCTGAAGGATGAGTAAGCAACCCCCTAAATATCCTCTACGCTTCTTCCGTTGGTTCTGCCACCCGGACTATGTGGAAGATATAGAAGGTGATCTGCTGGAGCGGTTTGAAAAAAAGCCGTCTAGATGGCAATTCACGTGGGAGGTAATCAAGTTGCTGCGTCCATCATTAATCAAACCCACCAATAGTGGGAAACTAAACTACTACGGCATGTTTAAACACAACTTAAAAATCGGATGGAGAAACGTCCTGAAAAGCAAAACACATTCTTTAATCAATATCCTGGGCCTTTCTATTGGTGCAGCAGTGTGTTTGATCACGCTGGTATTCTATCGCTATGAAACCAGTTTTGATCAACATCATAAACTGACCAATCAAACCTTCAGAGTCGTGCAGCACAATCAAACACCTGATGGTGAAACCTACTTGAATACTACCGCTTACCCCCTAGCCGCTGCGCTCAGAAATGACTTTCCCGATTTCACTCGTGTAACACAAACAGCAGGCCCCATGAAACGGCTTTTCAGCGTAGAAAAGGAGAACATCCGTTTTGAAGAGGACCATGTGTTATTTGTAGATGAACACTACCCCCAAGTGTTTGATTTTAAATGGATAGCCGGTGATCCTAAAACAGCGTTGAAGAATCCGAATGCACTAGTTATTACAGAAACAATTGCTAAAAAGATTCTGCAGGATACCGACAATCTTTCTCAGGCAATTGGCAAGACCCTTTTGCTCAATAACAAAGACCCCCTTACAATCAGTGGAGTCATTAAGAACCCACCAGCTAATATTAATCTGAAAGCTAATATGCTGGTGCCTTATGCCTTTTTCAAAAAGCACAATCCATACCCTACAGGGAATTGGTCAGGTAATTACCGTGGCACCACATTTGTCGTACTTTCCAATCCAGACGCTGAGATTAGAATCGAATCCCAGATCAATGACTGGAAGGGGAAATACCTCAATGAAGTTGATGATGAGCGGATCTCCTATTTCCTGCAGCCACTTTCTGAGATTCATACAGAAACCAAATATGGAAGCATCCCTGGTGGCTATCAAATTTCACAGCGTGTATTGAGCATTTCCCTGGTTGTGGCTGGTTTCATCTTGATCATTGCAATCCTGAACTTTATTAATCTTGTTACAGCCAGAGCTGCTACCCGATCCAAAGAAGTAGGGATTAAGAAAATTATCGGAGGTAATAAGTCTGTAATTCTCAATCAGTTTTTTATTGAAAATAGCCTCTTGGTTACCTTATCACTGGTGTTAGGTGTTTTCATGACCATCCCCACCTTGGATTGGTTAAATGATTTCCTTTCTATTATTAATATCCATTTGGAGCTAAGCATTAACGACCTTTTTATCGCAATAGCTCTATGCATTGGAGTAGTGCTGCTGGCAAGTACTTACCCAGCTATTCTTCTGGCCTCTTTCAAGCCAATAAGCATTTTGAATAAGTCACAATTCAAAGCAGGTAAGACTGGATTGAGGCTGAGAAGAGGACTAACATTCACACAATTCAGTATCGTTCAGATTTTCGTCATTTCAGCAATCATCGTTGGATTGCAACTAAGGTATTTTCAAAACAAAGATCTTGGTTTTGCTTCCGAAAAGATTGTAACGATCCCAATTCCGAGCTCAGAAGGAACCAATGTACTCAAAGCCAAGCTTATGTCCATTAGTGGTGTAGAGCAAGTTTCGATAGGGTCAACACCTCCTATGGCTGTAGAAGATTTTGCGTTGGGAACAAAGTACCGACTCGAGCATGAAGGAGAATTGGATGCCAGGGGCGCAGAAATGAAAATTGCTGACAGTTCCTATCTCAGCATGTATCAGCTACAACTTATAGCTGGGAGAAATTTCAGAGAAAACAAGCTTCGTTTTGATGAGTTTATCGTCAATAGGCGTTTTGTAGAATCGTTAAATCTGACTCCAGAAGAAGCCATAGGGAAAGACATTATCATCAATGAAGGACAGGCTACCATCATTGGGGTGATCGAAGATTTTCATAATCATTCACTGCAAAATGATTACACACCAGTTGTGCTGATGAACTGGGAAGCATGGATGTGGAAAGCGTTTGTGAAAATCCCTTCTTTTGCTACAATGATAGAAATCGAAGAAGCCTGGAAAGAAGTATTTCCAGCTTCCATCTTTGATTATGGTTTCTTCGATGATGCAATAAAGCATGAATATGTCATAGAACAATTGATTTTTGCCAGCTTCAAAATTTTCTCCATTCTTGTCATCATTATCGGCTGTTTAGGATTATTCGGACTGATTTCTTTCTTAACACTTCAGAAAATCAAAGAAGTAGGAATAAGAAAAGTACTAGGCGCGAGCATGATTCAGATTCTTGCACTTTTTACCAAAGAGTACAGCAGACTTATAACATTAGCTTTTTTAATTGCTACTCCTGTTGCAAGGTACTTTATGAATGAATGGCTTAGTTCATTCAAGTACCACATTTCGCTTCAAGCATGGATGTTTATTGCCGGAGGAATCATTACACTATTTTTAGCGGGGCTCGTTACCTTCTCAAGGTCACTTTCTGCTTCGAGAGCTAATCCGGTAGAGTCTTTAAGAGCGGAGTAATGTGTGAGAATTCACTTAAGAGAAAAAACAGAGGAATGAGTTACATTTTATGTATGGCAATACTTCATTGAAGAAAACGGATAACCTATAATTCCGTATGTAAATGAAGATAAAATAAGCATATGCTAAAAAGCTTCTTGCAGATCACCCTTAGAAATATCTTAAAGAACAAAGGGTCTTCTTACTTAAATATTGCAGGGCTGACGCTAAGTATTGCTATATGTCTCTTTATTTTTCACTACATACGATTCGAAACAACATACGATTCAAAAGAAGAAGAAAGCAATGTGTACAGGGTTGAGTCTCAATATTTTAAAAATCAGGAACTGGCTTATCAGGATGCATTGACCTCATCAGATGCCGCTTCTTCTTTTAAAAGAGAATTCAACGAGATCGAAAACTACACGAGACTTGTTTCTTTTTCTGAGGAAGGGACAGGTCTATTCAGAAAAGTGCTAAATGATAGTACGGAAACTCGTATTTATATACCAAAGGTATTCTATGCAGAAGCATCAATTTTCCAAGTGTTTAATTTATCCCTTAGGGCTGGTAACAGAGCAACTTGTCTAGCTGAACCCAATTCTATCCTTCTTTCTGAAGAAATGACTCAAAAGATATTTGGAAAAGAAATGAAATCGAATGAGCCCATCATTGGTAGGATATTCAAGTCTCCTGGTATTGGTGATGTGGTTGAGGAGTTCGTAGTTACAGGAATCTTTACAAACCGACCCACTAATTCACACTTAAAATTCCATGCATTGGTTGCTAAGAAAATGGATAATGAGAATGTCCAAATCGAGCAAGTAAAAAACAGTTATTCGTATGTTACAATCAATGACCCACTAGCTGCTTCTCAATTAGTAGAAAGTGGCGTTAGTTACCCAAACAATGAAAGTTCCAATCGGATAGTATTGAGACCAATTAGTGAAATTCACTTGGCTTATAATGTTTCGGGAAATCCCGAGCCAGGAGCCAATAAGCAATTGCTCTTTTTCCTTGTGATCATAGCTGTAATTATCCTTTTACTTGCTTCTACCAATCATACAAACAACACCATTTTTAATTCCATTGATCGCGCGAGAGAGATAGGAGTGAGAAAGGTTCTTGGAATAAAACCATGGCAACTTTTCCTCACCTTTTTGGGAGAAGCATTTCTGATAAACGTCTTTGCTATTCTATTGTCAGTTGGGATTTTCAAAATTGGAGTTCAAGTAATAAATGTTCAAACAGATATCCCCTATCCATCCTTTAACGAGATAAATATTCAGTTCTATGCACTGGTCATTCTGCTATTGCTTTTGGTCAGTACCATTCTCTCAGGGTTATATCCGGCCTTTTATCTCACATCTCTTAGTCCAATTGCTTCATTAAAAAGCAAATACGAATTGATGAGTTCTAAACAATTCAGCTCAGCAGGCAAAGTGATTCGATCGCTACTTATCTTCCAGCTGGGCATTTCGATCTGTTTTTTATCTGGACTTTATATCGTGTACGCCCAACTGGAATACTTGGAAAACGAAGGCCGTTCTCCAATGGAAATTGCAATTTCTGGTATCTTCCCAGGTAGTTCAGCCGCAGGCGAGAAATTCACCGAAGAAGTGTACTTCGGCCTGGACGATTATCAGCAAACTTCGGCTTTGGAATCCTACTCCATTTCTAATCTCTATAAGGATGAAATAAAAACGATTCAGTGGATCAAGCTGGATTCGGTTGAAAAATCCATTAAGCTAAGCGTAGTGGATCATGGATATATTAACAACGCTGAATATTCTTTTCTATCAGGAAGAAATTTTCACCACAGATTCGGACATGATGCTGGCAATGCAATAGTAACAGAAGAAACAATGAAAGCAGCAGGTTACAATCATCCAGATAGCATATTGAGTAAAACACTTTTTTCTGAAAGAAGTCGATGGAAAGTGATTGGAGTAGTAAAAGATAAGAATGTAGAAGAGCCTACCATTTACTTGACTGGCTTTCGATATCGAACCTATCTGGACGTAGTACTGAATTATCCAGGGGGTAGAGGAGAAACACTCAATCAGTTTCTAGATAAGAACGAATACTACCTCTCGAAAGCACTCCCTTTCTTCTCTTTATTCAAACGGAACTATCAGAATCGACGAGAATCTGAGGAATATCTCATGAATATGTTTTTATTCTTTTCCATAATGACATTGATCATCGCCAATATGGGCATGTTTGGTCTATCGTCTTTTGTAGCCCAGAAAAGACAAAAAGAAATTGGTATTCGGAAAGTACTCGGTGCTGAATCCAGGCACATCTTGCTGGTGTTGGTTTTAGATTTTTTGAAACTTATCTCTATTGCATCATTTGTTGCAATTCCGTTGATTTTACTTGGAAGTAAGAAGTGGCTGGAAAATTATGCTTTCAGAATTTCCCTGGAGCCGTCGATGATCAT
The DNA here is from genome assembly GCA_965267215.1 of Ekhidna sp. Classification (GTDB taxonomy): domain Bacteria; phylum Bacteroidota; class Bacteroidia; order Cytophagales; family Cyclobacteriaceae; genus Ekhidna. The sequence continues at coordinate 3,902,285 of OZ253940.1, read as the reverse complement.
CATCCCGCTTCTTATAGTCCTTCTAGTTGCTATGGTAGTGGTATCGGAAAAGTGTTTTAAACTCGCCGTGAGTAGTCCTTTGAGTTCTCTAAAATCTAATTAAAGAAGCCCTATGAAATCAATATATACACTTACATTTCAATTTCTATTATTGTTTAGCTCATACGCTCAAAATAGTAAAGACTACTTAGGCCAAAAGCCTCCTGGAATGGAACCGAAAGTTTTTGCAGCGGACTTTTTACCCAATGGACCCTACCTACATACGGTGAGTTTCACGCTTGATGGAAAAGAATGCTACTTTACTGCAGAATCTCGTGACTACAATGGAGGGACAATCATGGTTTCGAAATTTGAAAATGGTCAGTGGACCACTCCAGAGCCTGCTCCAATTCCAGGCACATATCGAGAGATTGATCCTCTGATTACCCCAGATGGGTCCGCAATGCTATATTGTACCAACAGACCTGTAAATGAGGGTGACGCTGTGACTGGTAACATGGATATTTGGATGATAAAAAGAGCCGAGAAGTCCTGGGGTGAGCCTATATACTTAGGTGCCGAGGTTAATACCGAAGGTCAGGATTGGTTTCCCACAATTACCAAGACTGGAATATTATACTTTTCTCCCTGGATTGGAGATATCAGCGACATCCATATTTCAACAATAAAAAATGGGAAATATCAAAAAGGCATCAAACTAGGCAATCAAGTAAACTCTACCAGTTTAGATTACGATCCATTCATTTCTCCAGATGAAAGTTTCCTCATTTTCTGCTCTAACCGGCCAAATGGGTATGGTGATGTTGACCTATACATATGCTTCAAAAAAGAAGATGGTACGTGGACAAAGGCCAAGAACATGGGTGACAAAATAAATACAATGGGATCAGAATTTGCCCCCACTATTTCTCCTGATGGAAAGTATTTGTTCTTTGCCAGGGATAAACAGATTTATTGGGTTAAGTCAGGTATTATCAATCAGTTTAGGTAAACCTGAAATTGTGATTTTGATTGACCTATAAATCTCCAGATTTTTCACATGATCATAAATCTTCAGGATAGATGAACTCGATTTTTGTTCCTTCTGAACTGGATTCCACATGGAAAGACGATTCCACACCATTCACTTTGTTGAGGATGTCAATTCGTTCTTGTGCCAGCTTTAGCCCATGTGGTTTACTCTCTCCATTCTTCCCTACCTCAAATCCTACACCGTTATCAGCTACTAGTACTTTAATCCAATTGTCTTTTTGAGTGATGCCCAACAAAAGCTCACCTGCCCCTTCCTTGGGTTGTATCCCATGCCAAATGGCGTTCTCCAACAGAGGTTGTATCACCATAGAAGGAATTTTAGTAGCGTCAATGTCTATTTCGCTGGCAACATCTACGTTAAAGGTTAGTGTCTTTCCAAGCCTGAGTTGCTCTAGCTCTACATACAGTTTGAGCGCCTCTATCTCCTCGTTTAGGTAGATGGTCAGTTCATTGGAATGATTTAGGATCATACGCATAAGTTTCCCATACTTCACCAGGTAGTCATCTGCAAGAGACTCTTTACCTTCCAGTATAAATGATTGGATCGAATTCAGCGAGTTGAATAGAAAGTGAGGGTTGATCTGGGCTTTAAGGGCTTTAAGGTCAGAGACCATCTTATCTCTCTTGAGTTCTTCCCTACTTCTTTGAAGTCGGACACTTCGCACTCGGTTGTAGCCCAGGATCAAACCAAACACACATAGCAGACTTCCCCCTATTAGCTTAACATAGAACATAATGGAGGCTATTCGTTCTTCCTTTTCCTCTTTTTCCAACTTCTCAAAATAGCGATTAGTAATCAGCTCCAGGTTTTCTTTTTTAACACCATGATACGCCTCCACTTCGTCGTTGTATATTTTGAGGTACGCATTTCCCAGCTCTTCATTTCCGATACTGTAGTGTAGGTTTGAAAATGATTGATAAATTTCGAAGCTACTAGGATCCCAATCGGCATATGAGATTATTGATTCAGCCTTACCCAGAATGGCTATGGCCTCCTCTATTTGGCTTGTTTCATACAAGTATCTCCCTAAGTTCCGATAGGAGAGAAACAGATTGTATTCTACATTTCCAATCTTCTCGAGAATGCTTACTGCTTGCCATAATAGGCTAATGGTTTTAAAAACATCCCCGTTTTCGTAATGAATCTCTCCAATATTATGAAGTGCTTGTGCCTTGAATAGCATATGTGCTGGATCCTTAATATCGAGCAACTGATCAAAATAAACAATTGCGCTATCGTACTCACTGTTTTCGAGGTATACTAGACCTATTTGGTTCAACACCCTATACTTATACGAGACATTATTATAAGATATGCTGTCTGATAACCTTCTAACGTCACGATAGAATGTGATCGCTTTGTTATATTGTTCATCCCTTTCATAAACCAATGCCTGATTAAACGTTAGTTCAACAACTTGTTCAAATACACCATGCTTCTTTGCAATTTCAATGGCCTCTAAATTGTAGCGAGTGGCTAATTCATTGGCTTCATGGGTCCTAAAAGTATTGGCGAGGTTCCTTCTCATCCAAATTTTATCTATAAAAATGGAGTCGTAATGACCGGTTTCTGCCTGACGAATACCTTCAAGGTAGTAGACAACAGATTCTCCATATTCTTTCTTTCGCTTTAGAAGGTGTGCGATCCAAAAATTTGCTTTTATGACTCCAAAAAGATTCCTTTCTTCCTCTGACTTTTCCAAAAGCACCTTAGATACATGAATAGCCTTATCTGGATTAGTTTTAGAATAGCCTTCTATAATTTTCAAATCGCCTGAAACTTCATCTTTACCATTGCTATCACTCTGGACTGAAGAGGTTGAGCAACTCATGGTAAGAAGAAAAAAAAGTAGGATATGTTGTTTCGTATGAATCAGCTTTTTGGGATTGGTTGTGAGAAGTAAAGATAAGTGCCGGGCATAAAACAATGATCCGAGACCAACCATAAATCAAAATTGTTTTTAATACTATAAAAATAGTCAATAAACTATTTTTATAGTTATATTTGTTTCATGTTTAGAAGCAATCTGAAAATTGCCTTCAGAAGCCTCATGAAAAGAAAGGGCTTCACACTAATAAATGCACTCGGGCTTTCTACTGGCCTTGCCAGTTGTATGATCATCATACTTTTCGTACTGCATCATTATTCCTATGACACGTTTTTTGAAAATTCAGATCATATCTATCGAATGGCGGAGCAGCGTATTTCATCAGAGGAGAGTTTGGTGCACGGATATGTACCTTACTCATTTGTAAGAATTGTCCCTACTGACTATCCTGAAGTGGCATCCGCAACCGCAGTGTCGGGTCCTTTCAACAATCAAAATGTCTCTGTAATCGATGAAAATGGACAGCAGTCTAATTTTCTTGAGAGCCATGTACTCATTGCGGACAGCAATTTTTTTAAGGTATTAAGCTTTGAGATGATCAGTGGAGATAATCGATCTGCACTGTCAAATCCAAATAGTGTGGTGCTAAGTGAGAGCACTGCCAAACGGTTTTTTGGAAATGAAGATTCGTTGGGAAAACCCATCGCTATTGGTAGAAGAAGTGCCATCGTCACAGGAGTTTGTGAAGACCCTCCTGCAAATTCCCACTTCAAGTTTAGCTATCTCGTTTCCTCCACTTCTTTTGCCTGGAGGAGTCAGGAAGAATTCAATCTTCGATATGCTCAATGCTATTTTAAGCTTAAACCAAATGCAAATGCAAAAGCTTTGGAAGACAAGCTTCCGGTGCTTGCAGACAAGTACGTCGCAGGTGAAATTGAACGCATCAACAATGTCTCCTGGGAGGATCATAAGAAAGCTGGCAATGCATTCAATTATTACTTGCGTCCGCTTACCTCAGTCCATCTGGATTCAGAAATAGAGACCGGAATGAAGCCAAGTGGCAATCCGACCATGCTTAAAGTACTCATAGGAGTAGCCATCCTGATATTCTTAATTGCCTGTGTGAACTTCATGAATCTTTCAACCGCCAGGTCCATGGAGCGAGCGTGTGAGGTTGGTGTAAGAAAAGTGATGGGCTCGCTAAAGAGTCAACTGGTCTTTCAGTTTTTGTTCGAGTCATTCATTATCAGTTCCATAGGTGTTGTGCTGGCAACTACGATAGCACTTTTACTTATCCCTTCCTTCAATAAAATCTTTGATACTCAAATAAGCGCCTCTTTTTCTTTTGGCGTTATTCTGATCCTTATAGGTCTGGTATTCTTCATCGCTATCCTAGCAGGTCTGTATCCCGCTATCACACTTTCACGATTCAAACCTGTTCAAGCGCTCAAAGGTAAGTTTACCTCCGGCACAAAAGGTAAATGGATTAAAAATGGACTCGTGGGATTTCAATTCTGGATCTCTCTCCTCTTGATCATATGCACACTTATCTTTCAGAAGCAGATTCATTTCCTTGAGAACAAAGACCTGGGATTTGACAAAGAACAATTGCTCGTGGTAGAGGGTACTTTTCACATGGATGCCAACTACACCAAGCCTTTCCTGGAAGAGGCCAGATCCGTTCCTGGAGTCATCGAAACAGCTGGAACACTCTGGGTTCAAGGGTTTAAAGGTACCTGGTCGGATGAATACAGTGTAGAGGGCTCCTCAACTATACACTCTCTCAGGAGAGTACCAATAGGTGACCGACTGGCAGAGACGATGAACTATGAATTGATCGAGGGTTCTTTCTTTTCTGAGCAATCCAATGATGAACGAAATGTCTTATTAAATGAAGCTGCCGCAAAAGTCTTCGGCTTGGAAAATCCTGTTGGTAAAACCATAAGTATGATCAATCACGATGAAGGCTCTCTGGAAAAAACTGATTTCAAAATCAAAGGGATCATTGAAGACTTCAACTATCAATCTCTCAGAAACGAAGTGGAACCGCTGGTCTTCCAGAGTAATGAAACGGTCTTTGGACGGATGTCCTATATCGTCATCCGACTTGATGGTAAAAATATTGGGCAGACCATCACCTCGCTGGAAAACAAATGGAAAGAGATGATCACCGATCGAGCATTTACTTATCATTTTTTAGATGATACTCTAGATGCCAATTACAAGAGTGAACAAAATCTTGCCACTATCTTTTCACTGTTTTCTGGTCTCAGCATCATCATTGCAGGGATTGGATTATTAGCTCTTTCAGCATTCTCCATCAGCTTGAGGACGAAAGAAATTGGTATTCGAAAAGTGATTGGTGCAAGTGTCAAAAGCATTCTTTTTTTGCTTTCAAAAGACTTCATCAAAATTATATGTCTCTCATTTCTCTTGGCAGCTCCAATCGCCTGGTATGCGATGGAAAGATGGCTCCAGGATTTCGCTTACCGAATTAATATCTCTCCGGATATATTTATCCTTACCGGAATTGCTGGGTTGATCATTAGTTGGATCGCGATTAGTTCACAAGCATTGAAAGCTGCGCTCATAAATCCGGTTGAATCATTGAAGGATGAATAAAATCCATTTTTAAACAATCCAGAGATACCAGACCACACCAATATTCTATTTTATAGAACAAATATTTTTTATTTGCGTATTCCTATTCTATAAAATAGAACTAATAGATGAGCAAAGAACACTTAGGAGAATTTGAAGAGCTGGTCTTACTCATGATCATCTTATTGGATGATGATGCTTACGGTCTAGCTATTCGTACTGCTTTGAAGGAGCACGCAAACAGATCAGCAACTATTGGTGCTGTACATGCAACAATTAATAGGCTCCAGAAAAAAGGATACATCGAGTCCAGTTTTGGAGGTGAATCTGACATGCGAGGTGGAAGAAAAAAGCGATTACTAAGAATAACCAATGTAGGCAAACAAATGCTGGAAAAGAGCCAGGAGATGAAAGTTTCTCTGTGGTCTAAAATACCTGCTATGGCTCTACCAAATTCGAATGGATAAAGGCATCACACCTCCGAAGTTTCCTGGTCGTATCCTCCAATGGATACTTAAAGAAGATATGAGAGACGAAATTCTTGGAGATCTCTATGAGTATTACATGGTGATCGCTGACAAACCTTTATGGAAACGGACTATTCTGTATTGGTTTCACATGATTCATTTTCTCCGCCCCTTTGCCATCAAAAAACTAGAAGGATCACAAAAACTCAATTATTACGGTATGCTTAAAAACTATTTCAAAGTTGGAATTCGGAATATCCTGAAATACAAGACATTCTCTTTTATCAACATCTTCGGTCTGGCTGTAGCGATGACCGTTGGATTGCTAATTATGCAAATCCTTTATGATCAAATACAGTATGATCAATTTCACTCGAAGAAAGACCGGGTGTTCAGAGTGCTTTCCAAGCAAGAAAAATCGCTGACACCAAATGCTAAATGTCCAAACCCTCTGGCAGACAAGTTGAAAGAGAATTATCCTTTTGTCGAAGAAACGGCCAGGCTGATTCCAACGGTGGGTGGGGATGCTGTCAATGTAGAAGAGGATAAAAATGTTGAACTAAGAGGATTTTTTGCCGATGATAGTTTCTTTCAGTTGTTTGATTTCGAACTCATAAAAGGCGACAAGTCTACTGCTCTAGGAGAACCTAATTCGCTTATAATAACCTCAGAAAAGGCCTACTCCCTTTTCAATGATCAAAATCCCATCGGGAAAACTGTTCAGTTTTCGGATAGAGGCTTGGATCACATGGATTTTGGCATGGGCATGGAATCCGCCAATATCCCTCAGGACTGGGGTACTTTCACCATCACAGGCATTATAGATTTAAATCAATACAAATCACACATAAAATTTGATGTACTGGCATCTTCCTCCACAATTCCAAGGTTGGTTCAAGAAGGTTTCCGAAGCGATAAGTCTGAAAACTGGGTGAATTACTCCAATTGTTATACTTATGTCCTGCTAAAAGAGCATAGCACAGAAACAGATTTACAGACCGCTATTCATCGTATAGTGGAAGAAGAATACGCTGATTTTGAAGAACTGTCTGAGCTTTCCCTCCCAGTACAAAAGCTAAGTGAAATTACTCCTGGTAAGTTCATAGGAGCACCCATTACACTCAGGCTACCCATTCAAGCGTACTACTTTCTGGGTTTTCTGGTGTTGATCATCCTTTTCTCAGCATGCCTGAACTACACCAACCTGACATTGGCACGATCACTCACCAGATCCAAAGAGATAGGTGTAAGAAAAGTCAATGGCGCTTCCCGGAAGAATCTTGTTTCTCAATTTCTGGCAGAAGCTATGCTAACATCATTGTTTGCCCTTATACTATCTAACGTATTCCTGCTGCTCCTTAAGCCAGCTTTAGGTAATTTGTGGGTGAGCCAGCTACTCACCTTTAATCTGGAATCCAATTTGATTGTTTACGTTTTCTTTTTGGGCTTTGCAATAATAACAGGTTTGTTCGCCGGTTTCTACCCAGCCTTGCTCCTCTCCCGATTTACCCCATTGGAGACCCTGAAAAAGTTCAACATGAGAAGTTCAGGTAAGATCAAATTAAGACAAATCCTGAGTGTGAGCCAGTTTGTGTTTTCGCTAATTTTTATTATCACAGCAATCCTCATAGGCAGACAATTTCAGCATTACAGCCACTTCGAATACAACTTCAATACGGATAACATCATTAACATCCCTATTCAGGGAAATGACTACCAGCTTCTGATCAATGAATTTAAATCATTACCGGAGGTCTCCGAGGTATCTGCGTGTGAGATGATCCCTTCTCTCCCGAATATCAGAACTGTGAATGTCAGAAGCATAGAAGATGAAGCATTGATCAGCTCTGTATATCATAGTGTCGATCACCATTTTCTGGAGAATTTGGGACTCAAAATAGTTGCTGGAAGAAACTTCCTGAAATCATCTGCTATCCCTGACGAAATTATAATAGACCAAACAATGTCTCAAAAACTGGGCTTTGCTTCAGAAGTTGACGCCATTGGTGGGGTAGTTAGAATTTACCAAAATCAAACAATGGAAATTGTGGGTGTAGTCGAAAACTTCGAGTTTAAAACTCCTGTTGAAGATGGAAACGGTCCTGTGGTATTCTGGAGTAATCCTGAGCAATTTAATTATCTAAACATACGCATATCTTCAGACCATTGGTCAAATGCCGTCCAGGCGATGAAGGGCAAGTGGAAAGAGATTGACTCGATACACCCCTTCAAATTCCATGTTTACAATGATCAACTGGTCCAGGCTAATCTATGGCTTTCAGATCTTGCATCGATTATCGGGTTTATTTCTGTTCTCGCTATTATTATTTCATGCCTAGGTCTTTTGGGAATGGCTGTATACACCAGCGAGCGAAGACAGAAGGAGGTCGGGGTTAGGAAAGTACTTGGTGCAAGCGTTGAAAGTCTAGCTTTTTTGTTGAGCTGGTCCTTCGTAAAAGTGCTTTTGGCATCTATCTTCATTGCTGCGCCTTTAAGCTATTTTGTAAACATGCTCTGGTTAGAAACTCTTCCAAACCGTGTAGAATTTGGAGTAGGTACTATCCTTACAGGTTCTCTTGCTCTTCTAGGGATTGGATTGCTAACAATCAGTTCACAGATCGTCAGAATTTCTCAGACAAATCCGGTGGAATCTTTGAAGGACGAGTGATTACAGCTTACCAAGTTCAACTTGATAGTCAGCTTGCAAATCCTCGTGAAGAGAAGTAAGCGCTTTCTCGATTCGCTTGATTTCGCGATGATAAAGATTATTGATAGTTGTGTGCCTGGTAACTGCGATACCGGACTCTTTAATTCTTCGACAAAAGTGGAGTCGTACCTCTATTTCTGTTTGTTTTTGTCCAGAATATCTAAGCGATTTATTTAATGATCTTACGATTTTTTGAAGACCTTTTTTTACATAATAAAGATGTGAAGTGTTTATCTCATCCATCATGTCATTGATATCTTCCTTCAGCAATTTGATATAGCTTTCTTCATCTCCTGCTTCAAATAATAGATAAGTAAGGAGTTCTTTGTTGTCCTTTTTGAATCGACCAAGCCGAAGGCAAAAAGCCAGAAGTTCTTCGTAATCACGTAGCTTTAATTCTCTTTTTATATCTGACAAGGAAGCTGCTTTCATACTCTAAAGTTAAATTCAATAAGGAAAAATAATTTTACTACAATTAGGAATTTATAACCAAAATTCTCTTTCTTCGTAAATACTGCAAATAGGAATTAATTATAAGCGTGCCGTTTAACCCGATCATTGAGAACGATCTGTTCATTGAAATCAAAGGGTAGCAAATCGCATATTTAAATCTTTTAAATAAATGAAAAAATTTCAATTAGGTGAATTTGAGGAAATCGTGATGCTCACGGTAGCTATCCTTTACGATGATGCGTATGGGGTCTCCATCAAAAAGGAAATTGAGAATCGGCTGAAGCGTGGTGTAAGTGTTGGTGCTCTGCAATCTGCTCTTAGAAGACTTGAAGATAAGGACTACCTCAAGTCACACGATAAAGACGCAACTCAAGAGCGTGCAGGCAGACCCAAACGCTATTACAAAATCACCACATTGGGTAAGGAAGCAATGGAATACACCAAGGAAACCAGAAACTCCCTTTGGGATGCTATTCCATCCATTTCATTAGATGTAAAGTTTGCGAAACTCTTCAATGCATAATCCCCCCAAACTCTTTCTCCGCTTCTTCCGGTGGTATTGCCATCCCCGATTAGTCAAACCGATCGAAGGTGACTTGATGGAATTATATGAAGAAAGAGTAAAGGAACTAGGAAAGAAAAAGGCAGATAAAAAATTTATACAGGACGTAATTCTGCTTTTTAGAAAGGACATCATTAAACCGGCAGATGGCACTCAAAAACTCAACTATTATAGCATGTTTAAACATAATCTTCTTATTTCACTACGCGGATTCAAACGACATAAAACAGTCTTTGGAATCAACCTTATAGGTTTAATCGCCAGTTTGACCAGTGTACTTTTTAGTATTCTTTGGATCAACGATGAACTCCAGAAGGATCGATTTCATGATGGTACTGATAAATTATTTCAGGTATACTCAAGATTCAATAATGTGAGTAATATTAGTGTGTCCAGAGGTGTAACTGGACTTTTAGAACCTGAAATTGAAGCTCAAATTCCGCAGGTAATTTCCTCAGCAGTCTCAACGGATGTACATGAATATACACTAAGTAGTGAGAAAGAAGGATTCAAAGTGCGTGGGAGATTTGCTGATGCGAGCTATTTGAAAATCCTGAATTACCCACTTTGGAAGGGTGATGCAAATTCATTGGATCAACCATCAAACATTTTGATCACAAGATCTTTGGCCATGAGGGTGTTTGGAAAAGAGGATGTGGTCGGTGAATCATTAAGCTGGCACTTCTGGACTACAGAAAAAACATTTCAGGTGGCTGGAATACTTGAAGATGTAACACCTGCTACATCTGAACCTTTTGAGTTCATTCTTCCGTGGACTTTTTATCACGATGAGCTCATCAACTACAAAGCATGGGGAAATTTCTACGGAAGAGTTTTAGTAAAGCTGGAAGATTTGTCGCAGAAAGGTCTTGTGGAGGAAAAAATAAATGAAATTTTCCAGTCAAATAACCCCAATGAAAATGTAGCACTGTTTTTAACAGGTTATGCCGACAGGTATCTCTACGGAAAATATGAGAACGGAGAACAGGCTGGCGGAAGAATAGACTATGTCAATTTGACCATCATAGTTGCTATCTTCATTTTGCTTATTGCATGTATTAATTTCATCAATCTGTCTACTGCATTTGCCTCACTTAAGACAAAGGAAATTGGTATTAAAAAATCTTTTGGGGCAACAAAGGTTAACCTTGCCCTACAGTTTTTCCTTGAGTCAACCATACTATCCGCCCTGGCAACCTTCATTGCCATCTTATTGGTATTTATCTTGATGGATCCCTTCAATCAATTAACGGGCAAGCAACTCTCCTTTTTTCTCGAAATTCAGACAATCAGATACTTCTTTTTGTTCATCCCCTTAATTGGAATAATTGCTGGGCTTTATCCTGCCATTTATTTATCAAGATTAGAAGTCATTACGGCGTTAAAAGCAAAGCTGTCAGGAAATTTGAATCGCAAAGCCTGGGGTAGAGAAACGCTGGTTTTGGTTCAGTTCACCCTTTCTATCCTTTTAATAGTTGGTACACTTATAGTGAGCCAACAAATAGATTATGCACTCAACAAAAATCTTGGTTACGATCGGGACAATATGCTCTATTTTTTGAGAGAAGGACGTCTTCTAGAGCATGATGAAGCATTTGTTTCAGAGCTGGAAAACATCCCTGGCGTAGAAAAGGCCTCACGGACTGGTTTTTCAATAAGTCCAGATATGCAAAACAGAACCGGAGGGTTGGATTGGGAAGGAAAAGAAGAGGGGCAGCAAGTTAACGTCTGGGAAAATAATGGAGATGCGAATTCAGTCAACATTCTTGGTGTAGAATTACTTGCTGGAAGGACATTTAGCCAGGAATTTCATGAAGAAAATAACATCATTTTCAATGAAACAGCAATACGAATGATGGGTCTTGAAAACCCGATCGGTAAAACAGTGGAACATTACACCGGCAAAAAGCAAATCATTGGAGTAGTCAAAGATTTTACCACCGAATCTTTGCACAACCCGATGGAGCCTGCTATGTTTTTTTATAGGCCGGAGAGAGCCCACTACATCATGTTAAGAATCAAAAAAGGCAAAGAGCTCCAAACAATTGAAAAGGTGGAATCATTGTATAAAGAGTTTAATCCAGGATATCCTTTCGAGCCCAGGTTTATAGATCAGGACTATCAGGCAATGTACGACTCAGAAATGAGGATATCCACGCTATCACAACTTTTTGCAGGGTTGGCCATATTAATTTCTTGTATGGGACTATTTGGGCTTACGATCTTCCAGGTTCAGCGCAAAGTAAAAGAGATAGGGATCAGAAAAGTACTTGGATGCGGTAGTTGGAAGCTCACTCTATCGATGACATACAACTTTACCAGATCTGTGTTCTTTGCCTTGATCATAGCGCTCCCAATCAGCTATTTCCTCGCAATAAAATGGTTAGAAAACTATGCTGATAGCATACAGCTCTCTTGGTGGACATTTGCCTTGGCTGCCATGTCAGCAATTTTAATCTCCTGGTTCACAGTCGGATCTCAAACCTATAGAGCAGCCAGACAAAATCCTGTTGAATCCCTCAAAGATGAATAACCCTCCTAAACTCTTTCTCAAATTCTTCAGATGGTTTTGCCACCCAAGATTACAAAAGCCAATTGAAGGTGATCTGATGGAATTATATGAAGAACGGGTACAGGAGCTTGGAAAGAAACAGGCAAATAGAAAATTTATAAAGGACGTCATTCTGCTGTTTAGAAAGGACATCATAAAACCGGCAGACGGCACCTACAGACTAAATACTTTCGGCATGTTTAAAAATTATTTCAAAGTCACTTTTAGAAATCTGGTTCGGCAGAAACTATATTCAACCATCAATATTGGTGGACTTTCCATCGGGATTGTATCGTTCTTGCTGATCTTCATCTATGTTCAGTATGAAAAATCATTCGATACATTCTATCCGAATACAGATGAGATTTATAACATCTATCAGCAACAACCGGGCAATCATTCGTTAGGAACAGATTTCTATGCTGTAACACCAGCAGCCCTAGCATCGACACTCTCGGAAGAGTATCCGGAAGTTAAATCCGCAACTACTATTGATTCATATGCTACTTTGATTGAGAGTGCAGAAGACAATTACTATGAATCAGTGGTTTTTGGCGATGAGCGTTTTTTCGAAGTTTTTAAACACAAATTCTTAGTGGGTGATCCCCAAGCAGCACTGAGTGCTCCTGAAAGTGTAGTCTTAACTGAGTCCTTCGCAAAAAGAGTTTTTAAAGATGAGAATCCGCTGGGGAAAGAAATCAAGTTTTGGGCTGGCTCTGCGTTTGTGACAGGAATTATAGCAAATCCTCCGAAAAATTCTTCTCTACAATTCTCAATGATTTTAAGCTTAAACGCAAGTAAATACTATAGAGCTGAACGAGTAAAAGATGAGTGGACCGGAAACTCATACTATACATTTCTTACACTCAAAGATCAAGCCGACCCCAAAGATTTTGAGGCCAAAATGGTCGGACTGCTTGAGAAATACTGGGCACACACAGGTGTAGCAAACCAATACTTTGTGCAGCCACTTTCTGAGTATCACTTACGAGCCAATATCAATGAAGAAATTGGGATTAAAGGAAATGCCTCACAACTTAAACTGTTTTCGTGGATAGCTATTTTGATAATTATCCTCGCATCTATCAATTATATGAACCTGGCTGTAGCCAGATCGATTAACAGGGCAAAAGAAGTGGGCCTACGAAAAGCCATAGGTGCCAGAAAAACGCAGCTTGTTTTCCAGTTTTTGACTGAATCTGTCTTCCTTTCGGTTTTCGCCTTGCTCGGCGCACTAGGAATTACTCAACTAGTCCTGCCCATTTTTGGCAGATTAGTTGAACGTCAGATGGATTTAAGCTTACTCTACGACCTTAATCTTATTCCTTTTCTTTTCATTATAGTGGTGATACTTGGAATTATTTCCGGGAGCTACCCTGCACTTTTCATGTCTTCATTACGTCCAGTACATGTATTGAAAGGAAGGTTAGGAAAACAAAAATCAGGTGGGAGGCTTCAAAAATTTCTGATCGTCTGTCAGTATTCCATCTCTATCATTATGCTTATCTGCACGCTGATTGCCTATCAACAAATGCGATTCATTCAGGACAAGGATCTGGGTATATCCAAAGAGCAAATCGTAGCAGTAAGGGTTAGAGGTAGTGAAATGTACAAAAACATTGATGTCATCAAAGAACGATTTCTGAACATTGCCAATGTTAATGCTGTGACTTCCGTTAGTAGTATACCTACCGACATACAATCAAGTACGTATTTGAATGTAGATCGCACCGGAGGAAATATTTACCGTCTCTATGCAGATACCTATTTTACAGAAGTCTTTGAGGTGGAATTACTGGCCGGTAGATTTCTAGACGCTAGTCCTCCCCTCGAAGAAGAAAAGAACTATGTGCTAAATGAGACAGCTGCCAAAGCTCTGGGGTGGACGGCCCAATCTGCCATTGGCCAGGAATATATAAATGAAAACGACGATCGAAAAAACATTATTGGTGTAGTAGCAGATTTTCATATGCACTCCATGCATATGCCTATTGCTCCTCTGATCATAGGTAAGCGTGAACAGCTTCGGTACATTTCAATAAAGATTGGAAACGGTAACCTTGCTAACACACTCGAACATTTGCAACAGATAACAGAAGAATACTCGAACTATCCTTTTGATTATCAATTTATGGACGAACACTTTGATCAGATCTATAAAGAAGATATCCGTCAAGGTCAACTACTTGGATTCTTCACAATCCTTGCCATGATAATTGCTGGATTAGGCCTATTTGGGTTGGCCGCATTCGAGGCTGTTCAAAACCAAAAAGAAGTTGGGATCAGAAAAGTACTTGGAGCAACGATAAATAATATCGTCTGGCTATTTGGCAAGAAATTTCTCATGCTTGTTTCCATTGGATTTCTCATCGCGGTTCCGCTCTCATGGTTTTTTGTAGATAGTTGGCTTGAAAATTTTGCCTACAGGATCACTCCAAGTTGGTGGACCTTCGCGTTTGGTGGCCTCTTTGCCATATTTATTGCCTTTTTTACAATCAGCTCTCAATCGATCAAAGCTGCTTTGGTGAATCCGGTAGAATCGCTAAAAGATGAATAGACCTCCTAAACTTTTCCTGAAGTTCTTCCGGTGGTTCTGCCACCCAAGATTGCTAAAGCCAATAGAAGGTGATCTGATGGAGCTTTATGAAGAGCGAGTAAGAGAATTTGGAAAGAGAAGGGCAGATATTAGATTCATCAGGGATGTACTGATGCTTTTCAGAAAAGACATTATCAAGCCAGCGGATGGCACTTATAGACTAAATACATACGGCATGCTGAAACATAATTTACTCATATCGATCAGAAGCTTTAGACGATTTAAAAGTACCTTTTTGATCAACTTATTGGGGCTTTCCAGCGGTTTAGCTGCAACCATGCTCATCTACCTCTGGGTTAATGATGAGATGTCAATGAATCGGTTCGAGGAGAAGGATAGTGACAGACATGTTCAAGTCATTCATACCTATCCTACATCTGGCACCTATCACACCAATATCAATGGGTCTACCCCTAACCCACTTTTTGAGCGACTGCCTAAGGATTTGCCTGAAATTGAGTATTCTTTTCCTATAAGCGGTAATCAAGATTATAAAGGCGTTTTTTCTGCAAACGATAAGAATATCAAAGGTCAGTATCAATTCATAGGAAAGGGTTTTTTCAATGTCTTCCCTGTCAATTTTCTTCACGGAAATAAAAACGAATTCCCAACAGATAAAAACGATATGGCCATATCAGAAACCCTAGCAAAGACACTATTTGGATCAGTTGAGCAGGCGTTTGGTGGGTTGATTGAGTTAAAAGGTGCATACTATGAGGGAAGCTTTTTAGTTACTGGTGTTTTTGAGCCTAATCCACACAATTCTGAACCTTACGATGTATTGTTAAACTATGAAGTCTTCGCTACAGATGAAATGATGGAATGGTACAATAGCGGTACCCAAGCGCATTTGGTGTTGAAAGAAGGTGTTGACCTGGAGGCTTTCAATGAAAAGCTCAAAAACTACTTAACTACTCTCTCCCCTAACTGGCATGATCTCTTATATGCTCAGCCTTATTCTGAAAGATACCTCTTCAATACATATGAAAACGGTGCTCCTGTATCGGGAAGGATCGTATATGTGAAACTCTTTTCCATTATCGCTCTGATTGTGCTATCCATTGCCTGTATCAACTACATGAATTTTTCCACGGCAAAAGCATCAAGAAGAATCAAAGAAATTGGGGTGAAAAAAGCGATCGGTGCAGGAAGAAAAGCATTGATATTTCAGTACTTCAGTGAATCGTTATTGATGGCATTCATTTCTCTTTTTATAGCGATCGGAATGATGGGATTGGCGCTTCCACAATTCAATAAAATCACGGACAAGGAGTTTACCCTTATCCTTGATCTAAACATCATCTTAATCATTTTAGGTATCACAGTTATTACGGGACTCATTTCAGGAATATATCCTGCATTACATCTCTCAGGTTTCAAGCCTATTGTAGCAATGAAAGGAAAGCTTACAGGAGATAAAGGTGCCTTGTTGATTCGCAAGGGATTGGTGGTATTTCAGTTTGCTATTTCCGTAATTATGATTGTCTCGGTATTGGTCATCTATCGTCAGGTTTCTTTTATACAGACCGTCAACCTAGGGTACAATAAAGAGCACATCATCACTTTCCCCCGTGAAGGAAATTTGACTGAAAATCATGAAGCCTTTCTATCTGAAATAAGATCCATTCCAGGTGTAATAAACGCTTCTCAAATGAGTGGTGAATTGCCAGGGCGTATCGGTTACACACATGGATTCACATGGAAAGGCATGAGCGAAGCAGATAAGAAACTGAGGTTTTACAAAATACGAGGTGGGCATGAATTGATCAATTTGCTCGGTATTACTTTAAAGGAAGGTCGTAGTTTCTCCAGAGATTATGCCACGGATAAAGATGCTGTCATTATGAATGAGACAGCCGTACAAATGATGCAGCTGGAAAATCCTATCGGGGAAGCATTTGGGAACCTCAATCCGAATGTTAACGAGAAAGAAATCATCGGAGTGATCGAAGACTTTCACTTCCAGTCATTTCATGAAGAAGTCAAGCCTTTCTTTTTCTCACTTAGTGACCGAGGGAACAATTTCATTATAAAAATGCAGGCAGGTACTGAGCGAAAAACGATCGAACAAATTGAGGAAGCATATGAGAATTTCAACCCTGACTTTCCCTTAGAAGTGACATTCATGGATGACAACTACCAGGCACTCTATGCTTCCGAAGAACGTATCACCGTGTTGTCAAAGTATTTTGCAGGAATAGCCATCCTCATTTCATGCCTCGGTTTGTTGGCACTGACTTCCTTCAGCACACAGCAGCGATTCAAAGAAATAGCGATCAGAAAAGTTCTTGGTTCCACTACCTTAAGTATCGTACGCTTGCTTTCTCGTGATTTCACACTGCTGGTATCCATCGCAGTAGTGATTGGGTTGCCTGTGGCTTATTATCTGATGAAGAGCTGGTTAGACAATTTCGCTTACCGAATAGATTTGGAACCTATCTATTTTGTAGTATCAGGGATAGTTATTCTAGCAGTCGCCGTGCTGGCTATTATGATACAAATCGCTAAGTCCACCAAGTTCAGTGTATCAGAAAGTCTAAGGGCAGATGGATAGTTATCAGTAAAATAAATATTTACTTATTATTCCATTCTCTATCAACACTGCAATTAGGAATTAACCTAATTACTTTCTATAATTGCAACACTGCAATTAGGAAATTACTATGGGAAAGTATCAATTAGGTGAATTCGAAGAGATTGTTTTACTCACTGTTGGTGTGCTTTATGGAGATGCATACGGGGTATCAATCAAGCTTGCAATCGAGGAAAAACTCAATCGGAAAGTAAGCGTAGGAGCTTTACAATCCGCGCTCAAAAGACTAGAAGAGAAGAGTTACCTGACCTCCAAAGAAGGTGAATCGACCAGCGAGCGTGGCGGTCGGCCTAAGCTTTATTTTACATTGACCGCCGCAGGCAAGGACGCGATTGAGCATGCTCGTGAGGTGAGAAATCAATTGTATTCGGAGATACCTAAGGTCGCACTCGATCTCAAAATAACAGGATGAGCGACTTAAGGTCACATCCACCTAAAGCAGCACTACGATTCTTCAAATGGTTCTGCGACCCCCGGCTACATAAGTACCTGGAAGGTGATCTGTTGGAGCTATTTGAAAGAAACATCAAACAAAAAGGACTAAAAAAAGCTCGAAGAAAATTCATTTGGGAGATATTCAAACTGTTTCGCCCGAGCATCATTAAAAATTTCGAAGGATCAAGAAAACTCAATTATTACGGTATGTTAAAGAACTATTTCATTACCTCTATTCGATTCATTAAGCGAGAAAAGGTTTTCGCAATTATGAACATTTCAGGACTTGCACTTGGTATTGCCTGTGCACTGGTTATTTATAAAATACTCGATCATGAATTCAGCTTTGACAGGCATCATACAAACTACGATCGGATTTATCGGGTGAATAAAGAAGCTACAACCTCAGAGGGTAAGTACCTGTCGCGTGGGCAGAATCACCCTTTGGGACCGGCAATCAGAGACGAATTTCCTGCGGTCAAAGCAACTATGACTTACTATGACGAGGACGGGCTTATCGCTATAGAAGATGGTCAAGGTAATTTAAAGCGATTTCAAGAGAAAAAAGGAGTGGCATTCGTCGAGCCCGAATTTCTGGAGATTTTTACTTTAAAATTTCTTGTTGGAAACGCTGAAAGTGCTCTGGATCAGCGTGGAAAAGTGATCTTAACCGAATCCAAAGCAAAGAAATATTTTGGGCTTACTTCAGATAATCTTACTGAAGCAATTGGCAAGACTATTATTCTTGAAAACGAGCAGATCTCATATGTGTCGGCGATTGTTGAAGACACACCCAAAAGCTCAGACTTTCCATTCGAAGTACTTTTTCACTACAAAGATCAAGGAGTTGCTAACCCATGGTTTTATGAGGGTAGAAGCTGGGGAGAATATGGTAGTGACATCAACTGCTTTGTGCTACTTGGCGAAGGCATCAACTCTGAAGAATTCGAGAAACAACTTGTGCCTTTTGCCCGCAAATATCTGGCAGAAGCACTTGCTGAAAAACTAAGCTATCGACTTCAGCCACTCTCCGATTTGCATTACAGTGATCAAATCAGGAGGACCTATGCAGGGATTACGGCCACTAAGGAAGAATTGATTGTGTTAGGGCTCGTAGGATTGTTTCTACTGGTGACCGCATGCATCAACTTCATCAACCTGTCTACAGCTCAAGCAGTGAAAAGGTCTAAAGAAGTGGGAGTTCGTAAAACAATGGGTAGTGGAAAAACACAACTCATAGTGCAATTCTTGTGTGAAACTTTAGTCATCACTGTTTTAGCGACAGTGGTGGGCTTTTTAATCGCACATTTTATGGGCAATCAGGTGGAAGTCATTTTCAATAACCAAATGGTCATTGACCTCTTTTCTGATGTGAATGTCATTTACTTTGTAGGCTTTCTCATCCTTGGAGTAACGCTTTTTGCCGGGCTTTATCCTTCCTTTATATTGGCAGGGATGAACCCTGTACTCGCGATCAAGAACAACCTAAACATCAAACAAACCTCAGGATTTCTCTCTTTGCGTCGGGCCCTCGTTGTTTTGCAGTTTGCCATCTCTCAGATACTCATCATCGGGATACTAATACTCAATGCCCAGATGAACTACTTCCAAACAAAAGACCTTGGTTTCAATGATGAGTCTATCATTGTCGTCAAATTGCCTGAAAACGATTCGACCAATCTAAAAACATTAAAGAGTGAATTATTATCTCATTCTTCCATCAAGAATGTCAGTTTCAGCAGCTCTGGACCTATGTCTTCCTGGCGATCTACCAATCCCATCTTTCATCCCAACATTGAAGGTAGAGACCTCAACGGTAACCTGAAATCTGTGGATGAGGACTACTTCAATGTGTATGAAATGGAAATGATAGCAGGTGAAGCATTTAAGAAAAATGATCCGTCTAATCATGCGCTGATAAACCGTCAATTGACAGAGATTTTAGGCTTTGAGAGCCCGGATGAAGCGCTTGGTGAGCGTATCAAATATGGAAGAGGTTCACTTGAATTTATGGTCGTGGGAGTCGTCGAAGATTTTCATGCAGGTTCATTACACGCAGATCTTGAGAATGTATTCATGGCCAATATGCCCTGGAATAAATTCCAGGCGGGCATCAAACTAAAAGCTGGTCAATCTTCCTTTTCCGAAATCAAGGAAACGCTTGCCCATATTGAAAGTAGTTGGGAAACCGGATTCCCTAATCATGTCTTTGATTTTCAATTCTATGATGACGAATTAGCGAGCATGTACGAACTGGAACGAAGCGTAGCTCAAGTATTTCAATTATTTGTGGTCATTGCCATATTGATAGGTGCCCTTGGGCTTTACGGACTGGTGTCTTTTATGGCCAACCAGAAAACAAAGGAAATCGGTATCCGCAAAGTGATGGGCGCTTCAGAAATTTCCATCCTGAACATCTTTTCCAAAGAATTCGTCATATTGTTGCTCCTTGCATTCATGCTTGCAGCACCTGTCTCATACTTCCTGATGAATGCATTCCTGGAAACCTACGCCTATCGCATCACATTAGGCCCTCAGTTTTTCCTGATCGCTATTCTGGTAAGTATTGTGGTGGCATTAATCACTGTTGGATACAAATCCCTTAAAGTTGCCAGTGCCAATCCGGTAATATCGCTGAGGGATGAGTAGCTAATGCTTGTATTCTCTTTCCAGATAATTATAGAAGTTTTTTTCAAATTGTTTGACGGAGACATTGAGCGAACGTTTGATGTCTCCGTTCGTTTTGATCAAATCAAGGATTGACTCCCAACCATAGTTCTTTTCAATAAACTCGACAATGAAAGGCCCTATAATGTATTTCATCTGAGAAGTTCTGTCTCGCTCTATTTGTTTCAGTGTAGGGTACTTTCCCTTTTTCATGAATTCCAGTTCGTAAGGATTGTCTGTCCACCTGCAGCATCCTCTATCGTTGGCTATACCTTCCCAAAGCCAACCTACGGGATTCTGCGTGTCTGGTATCATGCTTAAATGAATGCAATGGATAAACTCATGCAAAATCATCCCATATGGATCCATCTCCTCACCCCTAATTTCTTCAGCCACTGTAGTAGATAGCATTCTAATTTCATTCGCATCCCACACCCTTCCCATCTGCCACTTCGGCGCTCCAGGAGTGAGTACCGCATTGTGATAGGTGTTTAGGTCTGGATAAATACGAACGGTCGTAAGAGGGAATTCGCTCAATCTAAAATCTTCAAGTAGAGAATCGATCTCAGACTCCAGCTGCTCTGCAACCTGAGGCACCAATGCTGTATCCAGGTCAGCATATTCAAATCGAAAATGAAGTGTTCCATAAGAATGATTTAACTCCTTCTCCGTATTGATAGCCAGGCTATCCAGCCGATCGTTTCGATAGCCGTACAAGTCGGTCGGCCAAATGGTTCTAGGCCTAATGACCCGAAAACTTTGAAGCTTTTCGTTCTCAAAATTCAGCACAAGGTAGTATGTAGAATCAGTGTCTGTGATGTCCACATCCTCCTCTGATAAAAAGATTGTTGACTTCAACTCTCCACCTTCATACGGAATCAACTCTCTATCAATATCAGAATCATAAATGACAAAAAGCCTGTCATCCTTTAGGTACCATCGACTTCTAAAAAATGGTTTATTAGGCTTGACCCCAACATTATAATAACCTACGTATTGATCGAGTGATGGTAACTCTTTTTGGGAATAGCCCTGAATAAATACAATACAAAGAATGAGTATGAGTGTAATTCGCATGTCTCTTTTGTGAATTTTATTCCAGCAAAACAAAGTATACCATTTGACTCCATCGTACCGTAAGGTAGAATGGCACTAATTTTCTTTCATCCTCTTCAGATATTGACTTGGAGTGAGTCCTGTCATCTCTTTAAAAACCCGATTGAAAGAAGTCTTGGAATTGAATCCACATTCAAGAGCGATAGCCAAAAGAGTTAAGTTACTAGCGCTATTTTTTTCCAATCTTAATTTAACAGCTGCTATTCGATAGGAATTAACAAACTCATAGAAGTTTTTCCCGAAGTGTTTATTCAGTATAAAAGAGATAAGATTAGGCTCTTTCCCTAAAAACCCTGAAAATTCCCTTAAAGAGAGCGTAGGATTTAAGTATCTCTTATTGTCTTCCATCTCCTGCTTTATAGCATTCGTCAAAGCTTCAATTTCATCTGAAGAGAGATGGCTGTAGCTTCTTCTCTTAGGGTCTTTAACTATTGAGTTATTCGTTTTCATCAAAGACCCTTGCAGAAGACCTTGAAGACCGATCCAGTAGGTAAGGTATGTAAGTGAAAGTATTAGTAAATATGCAGTGAGAACGGTGAACATATTTTGAATCTGACCTCTGAAAAGCACAAAAAATGTGATTGCGAAAGGAATCCAAATGAACCAGAACAAGCGGTAATATCGTAGTAGGCTATTCAACCAACTCAACGTCTTTTTCCAAACATCAGAGAATTGTTGTAGCACAGCCTCCTCATGATTTTTAATTTGCTTAAGAGATTTTTTTAAATAGATGACTATTGATATAGAAACTGCGATATGAATTAATGGACTAATCAACTTATCAGAGTGTACATTATAGTACATTTCATTTGTGCGTACTGCCCATCCAATTTGAACAACTTGTAGCAATAACTCAACTCCTAAAGGAACAAAATGAACCTTCTCCTTTTTCGTAATCCTAAAATCAGCTTTTGTATAAGAAAGTGTGTAGAAATACAATATCGGGCCGACGGCCAATAGATATGAATAGGGAATCCATAAAAGCCATGGAAAAAAATTGTCGAGGTTGAGATCAAGGATCATCAGGTAAGAAAGGTAAAAACTAATGACAAGGAGAAGTAGGCTCAAAAGTCCATTGCTCAATCGATTTCTTTCTCTACTATATAGAAGAATTCCTGAAAGAATAAAAATCTGAACAACCCCTGAGATAATCAGAAAGTTGGCAAGATTGAGGTTGAAATATATCTGATAATCCAATGGATTAGGTTTCTGATATGCAAAGCAAAGATGATGCTATTAAAGAGGATCTTCATCAAATCTTAAGGTACTCCATCTTTGGATATGTTATACTTACCCCATGAGACAACTTCTAATCACAACACTCCTCCTTTCTTCCTATTTTTTGGTGCTGGGCCAAAGAGCTAAAAAATTTACAACCTTGGAGGACGCTCTGGCTCAATCTCAAGAAGTAAAATGGCTTGCTTTGGATGGGTGTGACGGAGCAGATTTGAAAGAAGTCGAGCTGCTTACAGAGTTAAGACGGCTTTATCTAAAAGGGTGTGGTTTCAATCAAATTCCCTTTGACATATCAAAGCTCAAAAACCTGACCCTTCTAAATGTGCAAGACAATAATCTCATCTCTCTTCCAAGAGAAACAGGCTCCTTGAGCAACTTGTCCGTGCTGAATCTGAGAAATAACAATTTCAAGCTCTTTCCAGAAGAACTCTCCCGATTGCAAGATCTCCGTGAGATTGATCTCTCCGGAAATACTAATCTGAATTTTGAAAAGCTCATAGATGAGCTTGCTTCTGTAAAGAAGCTGGACTTTCTCTATCTCAGTGAGAATGAACTAAAAAGTTTACCTAGTGGAATGAATAAACTTTTATCATTGAATGAACTCCATCTTAGCAGTAATCCGGACCTGGATCTGGAAAATAGTTTCTCTGTTCTAGATAAGTTGAAATCCCTGAGAATACTGGTTCTATCACAAAATCAAATTTCATTCGTCCCAGAAAACATGGTGCAAATGGTTCAACTTGAAGGATTGGTCTTAGACAAAAACCCTGATCTGAATTTGGACATTCTTGCATCCAGGCTCAGGAGTTTAAGTGGGTTAAAGGTTCTTCTCCTTAGGAATGCCAGGATTACAAACCTACCAAAAGATCTGGCTGGATTTGAAAATTTAGCAGTTCTTGAACTAAGTGGAAACTCCATACCTGAGGAAGAGAGAGCACGCATCAGAACGGCCCTCCCCAATACCAATGTCGTCTTTTAAAAAAGTCTAGTCACTCTCTTCTCATTCTTTTACAGCTTAAATCAAATTTTAGCCAAAAGATTTTCAATGTGATCAACCACCTCTTTCGCATTTTCTCGGTTAAAGCAAAGAGGTGGTTTCATTTTAAGCACACTGTCATCAGGTCCATCTGTGCTTATCAAAATATGTCGGTTTCTTAGTTCATTTTTGAGGTAATGTGCAATCTTTTGATCGGTATTGAAAGTGCCCGGTTCTACTATTTCTACACCAATGAATAATCCGGAACCTCTTACATCACCTATTTGTGGAAACTTTTCCTGAAGCGATTTTAATTCAGACATATAAAAATCACCCACAGATTTTGAGCGTTTTTGAAGACCTTCATCCTCCAGTACCTGAAGTACAGATCCTGCGATTGCGCAGGACACGGGATTTCCTCCAAAAGAACTAAAGAACTCTACACCTTGCCCAAAAGAAGAGGCTATCTGTTCCGTACACACTACTGCTCCCATCGGGTGACCGTTAGCGATTGGTTTTCCCAAAACCACCATATCGGGAATAACACTATGCGCCTCATATCCCCAAAAGTGATCTCCCAATCTACCAAACCCAGTTTGCACCTCATCGCTAATACACACTCCTCCTTGTTTCCTCACCGCTGGATAAACCTCCTTCAAGTAACCGTCTGCCAGAGGTACCTGACCTCCACATCCAACGACGGGCTCAGCTATAAACGCCGCAATGGTTTCACGAGCTGACTGTATCTGCTCTACTGCTTCTTTTCCATACCTTTCACCAGCTCCTTCACCTGTATATTTTCCTTTGTAGGCATTGGGCAGCCAGGTCTTCAGGATATAGTCTTTTTGACCCTGCCCTTTCGGGTTGTTGAACTTGTAATCGCTGATATCAATAGAGGTCTGGGTATTCCCATGATACCCGTGTTCCATTACAAGAATATTTGATTTTTGGGTATGTGCTTTGGCCATGCGTATGGCAAGATCGCTGGCAGCACTCCCTGAATTCACAAAAAAAACTTTGCTCAAACTCGGTGGGAATTTCTCCAGTAATTTTTCGGCGTAATCTGTGAGTTGATCATATAGATACCTGGTATTTGTATTTAGTTGCGACATCTGCTTTTGGCCTGCTTCTACTACGGCCGGGTGGCAATGACCTATATGAGGAATATTATTGTAAGAGTCAAGAAATGTGTTTCCATATGCATCATACATGTATTGAAAAGCAGCGCTCTTCATGTAGATAGGTTCATGGTAACTGACAGATAATATCGGACTGAAAGACTTCATTCTTCTTGCAAGGACATCTTTCATATCATCTGATTTGTGAGGTAACAGACCGATTGCATTGCGAAAATGATTGGTTGCTTTTATTGGACCAATTTCCAGCCACTTGTAAAGCATGCTCCATGCGTGTCTCTCGCTAACTAAAGCATATTCATTCATTGGATCCAACTTTCTTGAATGAGCAGACTGACAAACACTCATGCAGAGTCTCCCCGCAATAAGATAGTAGAGTATATCTACCTCTTTTTCTTCCAGGTTTATTTCACTATGATAAGCACCTAAGAAGTCTGAGGACCAGTTCAACGGATCATCTTTGCTATAACAGATGTAGGTCAATGCGATAGCTACTTCATTGATCAATGAACTGTGTATCATATCGCCAAAATCAATTACTCCTATCACCGTATCCTCTTGGACCAAAATGTTCCATTCATTTGCGTCATTATGAATGATTGACTTTCTCAGAGAAGGAAGTAATGGGCGAACCTGCTGATCATACTGATGGAAAAAATAGCGAACAACACTACGATCATGTGCATCACTCATGTACTGAATGTACTGTTCATTCATGAATAACTGATCCAGGTCCCATACCAACTCCCTTGCCTCTAATGCTTGATTTTTAATCGGCATCAACTGCTTATCTATTTTACCCATAAAATGACCCAGAGATGAGAGTAATTCTTTTGTATGCAGCACATCTCCCAAGAAGTCACCGTCCAAAAAAGACAGCATCCTGCAGATTAGCCGCTCGCCGTTTATCTCCAGTTGCCTAACATATGTGTCGTCTTTGAATGGGACTGGTGAAGGAAAATCGGTGGTATCAGCTTTTTGAATAGCGTTTAGTACTTCAGTTTCGGCCTCAACCTGGGCTAGCTTCTCAACCGAAAACTCATAGGTTTTAAAGATGTATTTACTTCCGTCAGCTTTTACAAGATAGTTGGCATTACTATATCCATTGAGTTTTTTTACCTCAACGTTTTCAAAACCAAAATGCTCTGCCAAGAGATTCTCCATGATCCGTCACTATTGCTTATAAGCGAAAGTTAGAGAATCAGATGGACTCGGCGGCCTACACTCTGTTAGGAAAAAACACTAGTTAAATAAAGTTAGACTCGATGTTAGAAATGAGGAAGAATAAGATTTGTTAGGGATTAATTGGTAAAATCAAGAGGTAGCAAGTGATTCATATAGTACCCGATTTAGGGTATTTATTGCTATGGCAAGGAAATTGTTGATAATAGATGAAAAAAATGAACGTTTCTCTATTATTTTTAAGACAAATAACCACCCGATCAATGACTAACGCTTTACTCATCAAAGATGAAGGATACATGGTATCCATTTCTTTTCCATCCCGAACAACACTTCTCGACTTTCTGGATTCAGATTTAAAACACTGTAAGTCAAACATCGATCACAAAGTGAATATCTATCACGATCAGCTTGAATCTTTCAAAACCTGGGCAAATGATAGAGGATTAGAGATGTTTGAATATAAGCCTCAAGTAGCTTAAACAGCCTTTTTCACAAATACTAGATAAAAAGTGTCTGAGTTAGGAGGCACCCAATTTCTTCAGATATAACCATGTTATATCATTTCTTTTACAACTTAAATAGAAATCATCCGTATATTTGTTTTACAAATTCAATAAAAATGGGTAGAACAAATTTTTTAGGTGAGTTTGAAGAGCTCATTCTTACCATGGTACTGATCCTTGAAGAAGAGGCTTATGGCAATACGGTTGTCAAAGCCATTAAAGAGCATCAGGGAAGAGAAGTAAACCTCAGCTCTGTACACATCACACTTTACAGGCTGGAAGAAAAGAGATTTCTCGAGTCTTATATGGGAGGTGCTACCAAAGAGCGAGGTGGTCGCAAAAAACGGTACTTCAAAATCACAAATGCAGGCAAGGTTCTATTACAAGAAATGAAAGACGCAAGAACCAATCTCTGGAAGCTTGCTCCTCAATTGAACTTTCAATCTTTAAGCTAATTGTTCGAACTGTTTCTATTTATTCCAAACCTAGTTTTAAGTGAATAAAAGGGTACCAACGATACCGAAAAAATTCTTCCAATGGTACTGCAAGCCTCGATTGCAAGAATCGATTCTTGGTGATTTGGAGGAGCAATTTGATGAAGACTGGGAACATCATGGGCCTACAAAAGCCAAGCTCAGATTCTCCTGGACAGTACTTCGATTTTTAAGAAAAGATATAATAAGGCCCGCCAATGGCGGAAAACTCAATAACGCTATGTTTAATAACTATTTCAAGGTGAGTATACGCAACATACTCCGCAACAAAACATTTTCATTGCTCAACATCTCAGGACTAAGTGTTGGAATAGCAAGTTGTATTTTGATATTGATTTATGTGAATAATGAACTGTCTTATGATACGTATAACAGTAATTATGATAGAACTTATCGGGTTATTCACTATTACGGTGAGCAAGGAGTAGAGCCAGACTATGCTACATTACCTACAAAGGAATATCAGGTCTGGGGGAATGCACCAGTCGCTCCAGCCATGCAAGACTTCTTCCCTGAGGTAGAGAGGGTTTTTCGATTTACCAGTGATGCACCCTGGCTATTTTCCTACAACGGTATAACTCACTCTGAAACGGATGTGTTGTTTGCAGACTCTACAGCTTTTGACCTATTTGATTGGAAGGTGTTGGCTGGTAACCCAGAAACAGCTTTGATCCGCCCGAATACGGTAGTATTGACAAAGCAAATTGCTCAGAAATATTTTGGTAAGGAAAATCCTGTGGGAAAATCCATCATTATGGATAATCAAGATCCTTATGAGGTCACTGCCGTAATCGAAATACCATCTAATTCTCATTTCTTTTTCAATGGTTTGATCTCCATGAGTACATTTAGAAATTTTCGCCCTGGCATTTTTGACTCTTGGGGTTATGTCGATTTCTATACGTATTTCACCTTAAAGCCAGGAACTACTATAGATCAACTCAAAGAAAAAATCCCTGAATTTCTTTCAAGTAAATTCACCAGTGATTTCAATTATCGTGTTGATTTTGAGCCGCTAGCTGATGCTTATTTGCGGTCAGAGGCTGGACGCCAACCAGGACCTACAGGAAGCATGGGAAACATTTACATTTTCACTTCAGTAGCAATATTTATTCTGCTCATCGCCTGTATCAATTTTATGAATTTGTCAACCGCCAGATCAGTGGAGCGTGCCAAAGAGGTGGCAATTAGAAAAACCATTGGATCACAGCGCTCTGCCCTTATTTATCAATTTCTGGTCGAAGCGATTCTAGTAACTTTTATAGCTTCAATCTTTGCCGGTGCACTTGTTATACTTGGGCATTCGCTTTTAGAAACCATTTCTGGAAAAACACTTCCAATTGATTGGTTATTCTCACTTAAAAACATCGTACTTGCAGTTGCAGGCATACTATTAATTGGCATGATTGCAGGGAGCTATCCAGCATTTGTTCTTTCCACCTTCAAACCGATCACAGTTCTCAAAGGCTCTTTCAAAACTTCATCAAAGGGCATCTGGCTAAGAAAATCTTTAGTAATACTTCAGTTTTCTCTTTCGATTATTCTTTTGGTTGGAGCTACGGTCGTTTCTTCACAGCTTGATTTTTTGCAGAGGTATGACTTAGGCTTTGACTCAGAGCAAATGCTGGTTATCGACTTTGGTTATGATGGAGAGGTTCAGCAGAAAAGAGAATATTTAAAACAACAGTTTTTAAATCATCCTGATGTGGAAATGGCTTCCGTATCTCGGGCAAGCCCAGGTGATTTCTTTCCGAATGCTGGCACAGGTGTTGCCGACCCTATTTCCGGAGAGATTATGTTTAAAGGACCTGCCATTTATGAGGTCGATGAAAACTTCATCCCAACTTATCAAATGAACATCATTGCTGGTCGTAATTTCTCTAAAGATTTTCCGCTGGACTCTGCAAATGCGTTGATTCTAAATGAGTCTGCTGCTAAGCTTTATGGATATCCCAATCCACAGGATATTATCGGCAAATCTTTCGAACAATGGGGAAGAACTGGAAAAATCGTTGGGGTTGTTGAAGACTTCAACTATGTATCACTTCACGATGAAGTAGAACCTCTATCCATACGTTTTGGGACACGTTATAATGTGTCCGTATTTTCGTTGAAATTGAATAGCGAAGATTTCCCCAAAACGCTCTCGGAGTTAGAAGATCTTTGGGTGAAACTAGTCCCTCACAGACCTTTTGATACGCGGTTTGTCGATCAAAACTTTAACAAGCAATACAAAGCAGATGAACGTTTCGGAATGATCTTTTCGATTTTTTCTACCCTGGCTATATTCGTTGCATGTTTAGGCTTATTTGGTCTGACCATTTACAGCACAGCCCAAAGGAATAAAGAAATTGGGGTACGAAAAGTTTTAGGGGCGTCAACAGGTCGAATCATTGCTTTACTCTCAAAAGATTTTATAATTCTGTTCATCATTGCGCTGGCCATCTCCATTCCTCTTTCAGCATACGTGATGAATAGCTGGCTCAATGGATTTGCGTATAGAATCCCTCTTGGATTTGAAGTATTTGCTGTGGCTGCTTTTATAACTCTTATCGTAGCATTTATTACCATGAGTTTTAAAACAGTAAGCGCTGCACTTTCTAATCCCGTAGAAGCTTTAAAAGATGAATAAAAAAGGAGGCTCAAAAGCCTCCTTTTTTAAATTAATTTGATAACGTGATTGAAATAATTTTTTGCTGAATCTCGTGCGCCTCCTTCTGCTTTCTGATACTTTCTTCAGGATCAGACTTGGATAGATCATACGCCTCTTTCATCAGCTTATCATACCTCTTCTGGAGCGAGGCGCTGGTTGGCTTAAAAAATTTAAACATGATTAGGGTGTGTTTGATTTACGTTTTTCAACGAACCCTGTCACCACGGTGATCTTCATAATCTACCAACACCTGTTCAGAATCGATTATCCGCTGGATGTAATCGATTAATTTGTATGGAAAGAAGTGCCGAAAGCATTTAGCTTGAAACGCTTACAGCGGTATAGCTAAAATTTTACGCTGTACTTCCTGTGCCTCTTTCTGCTTTCGCAGGCTTTCATCGGGGTTATATTTAGATAGATCATACGCCTCTTTCATAAGTTTATCATATTTCTTCCTTAGAGAATCTACCTTGCTTTGTTTGAAAAATTTAATCATTTTTTTTGCTAGTACCTGGTTTCAAAATCTTGAATGCGAAGATTGAACAGTCTGGCAAATTGGGCAATAGAGAGTCCGTGAAACCATTATTTTCTTCGACAAAAAATACCCGTAATAACTCATGCTAACCATTTGCTAACCTGCTTCGAAAAAAATTACACACGCCAGGACTTTGCATCGGGTGAAACCTTCAACCTTCTTCTCTGTCGTTAAATGAAACATTTCTCATGACACCCACACTCAAAACAGAAAGAATTCACTCATTAGATGCCTTAAGAGCCATCATGATGCTTCTTGGAATTGTGCTCCATTCTGCTGAGACTTATTCCGTTGGAGTTGATTTGCTTTGGCCTAAAGATCCCCATTCAACAAGTCGTTTCTTTACCTACCTCTCATCAATCATACATATCTTCAGAATGCCCACATTCTTTCTGATCAGTGGATTTTTCGCAGCTATGCTCTACTATGATCGATCTCCTAAGGCCATGATTACACAGCGATTTGAAAGGGTGGTACTTCCGTTTACTATTTTTCTTTTGACCCTACATCCTATCATTTATCATGCATATGATTTTATGATTCAGTCATTCAGATTGCCTGACTTTCCGAATGTCTTATTTAGGTGGTTGCCGAATATCACCTATCATCTTTGGTTTTTGTATTACTTAATTATGATTACAGCTTTAGCTGTATTGATAGCAACACTTCTAAATAGTACTCCGAAAATAAGTGCTTTGATTACGAGAACATTCAATTGGTTTTTTCAGAGACAGCATCTATTTATTTTTTTACTAAGCATCATACTTTTCATCTTGCTTGTTTGGATGTGGCAGTATTGGGCCTCCACTCCTCTATCTTTTATGCCGGATATCAAGGTTCTTTCTTTTTATTCGGTTTTCTATCTGTTTGGGTGGGTACTTTTCAAATCAAAGGAGTTACTTCCTCTATTCATGAAGCATAATCAACTCTACCTTATCAGTGCAGTCATCGTTTACACTATAAAATTCATATTCTCAGCATATATCGATGATGTGATCTATGGAGCCCTCAATACGGTCATCGGGTGGTTTTTCATCTTCGGCTTTGTCGGATTGTTTCTGAGATACTTTAATTCTCATTCAAGACTAAGAAGATACTTATCAGACTCGTCGTATTGGGTATATCTGATTCATTTACCATTCACCTTATTGATACCCGCAATGATCGTCGACTGGAATATCCCTGTTGGATTAAAGTTTTTAATTGTAATGCTTGGAACTACAGTTTTGTGTTATTTGACATATCACTTTCTGGTAAGGGGAACTTTCATTGGAAAATTCTTGAATGGAAGGATGTATAAAATTTGAATTCTATACTATTCATGTCTGGCTGGAGTCACTTTGTATTTCACCCAATACATTTATTGCTTCATTTTTCTTTACAAGAAGTATTTGATCTCCAAGTGGTCCATGTGAAAACAATGTGTTAAAAACTATATTCCATCCCAGGTGAAGTCCAATATATACTACTATGCGTTGAATAAACTTACTGTCAGGGGAGAAAGGGATGTGGCGTTTGATGTTTTAAAAGTGGTTACTAAAAGAGACCCCCAAAACTTTCAAAATCATTTCGCATTTGGAGAATTATATTTAAATGAAGGAAATCAGAGAAAGGCAACAGAACACTTCAAAAAGGCCTATGAAATGACCGTTGATCAAAAAAGTGGTTGGGAAAACTATGCCAGTACTTGTACTTGCAGAATAAACTGGTCTTAGAAAGCCAGTGACCTAGTCAAAAAAACACAAATTGAATATGAAAAAGACCATTGCTCTCCTTTTTTTGATAGCTGCGATAGAGATCCATGCGCAATACGAAGACGATGTAAAATCCATTGAAAGCATTGGGAAAGTCTATTATGAAATAGTCTCTGGCCCCATTGGTCAAAAAAGAGATTTCGATCGTCTAAGAAATTTATTTCATCCGGAAGCAAAGTTGACTTACAGCTATTGGTCTGAGGAAGAGCAAGCAAATAAACTAATGCCGATGAACATAGAAGGGTATATCGAGAAGTTAGACTACCTTGATAAAAAAGGTTTTTACGAAGAGGAGTTGTTTGTCTCCTCAGAGTCTTATGGATCAATAACCCAATCTATTAGTACCTATAAATTCTGGATGGAAGATAAATCTGCAGAAGGACGAGGATTTACAAGTTATCAATATTTCTGGGATGGAAAGAGATATTGGATACTGTCTATGTTTTGGATAATGGAAAGCGAGAAATATCCAATTCCGGAGGAATTTTTGCCTCGTAATTAGTTTGGTACAAGTTAAGAAGGTCAATTATTATTCAAATAAATCTTCAGCTTCTTAACTTAGCTCCATGCAAGAAAATACCCTCTTCCTGCTCGACGCATACGCATTGATCTATCGAGCTCATTTTGCCCTAAGCCAAAATCCCAGACTCACCACAAATGGTATAAACACTGGAGCCATCCTGGGATTTACTAACTCCTTATTAGAGATCATTACCAAGGAAAAACCTTCCCACATCGGAGTAGCGTTTGATACGGAAGCGCCCACTTTCAGGCACGAGGATTTTAAAGAATACAAGGCCACTCGACAATCTATGCCGGAAGAGATCAAATTCGCAATACCTTATTGCAAAAAGATTGTAGAAGGATTCAATATACCAATACTAATCAAGGATGGATTTGAGGCGGACGATTTAATAGGAACCATCGCTAAAAAAGCAAGTTCTAAAGGATTCAAGGTGTTTATGATGACACCTGATAAAGACTTTGCTCAGCTCGTTGATGAAAACATCTCTCTATACAAGCCTCGGAGAATGGGGAATGGAGTGGATACCATGGGTATTCCCGAGGTATTGACCAAGTTCGATATTGACCATGTGGATCAGGTGAGAGATGTACTAGGTCTTAAAGGGGATTCAGTCGACAACATTCCGGGAATTCCAGGAATCGGGGATAAAACGGCTTCTAAACTTTTGAAAGAGTACGGTACGGTAGAAGGCATTGTCGAAAATGTAGATCAACTAAAAGGAGCACTCCAAAAACGAGTGAAAGAACATGGTCAGCAGGGAATCATGTCAAAAGAGCTCGCTACTATCAAAATTGATTCACCAATAGAATTTGATGAAGAAGCACTTAAGTACGGGGATCCGAACGCTGATATTCTGAAACCTATTTTTGATGAGCTGGAATTCAAGACTATCGCCAGGAGGGTATTTGAAGAAGAGAATGATATCAAAAGTGGAGGTGTTCAGCAGCTTGGCTTGTTTGATAGTGGAGAGACAAATAATGCCTTTAGCGATAAACCATCAATGCAAACGACCGAGCAAGATTACCATCTTGTTCAAGGGATTGATGAAATAAAGAAACTTGCAGACAGGCTTTCCAAAATGGACGCTTTCTGCTTTGATACAGAAACGACTGGCCTAGAAACAAGGGATGCTAAGTTGGTAGGCATTGCCTTCTCTGTGAAAAGTCGGGAGGCTTGGTACGTTCCATGCTTTGAAAATCCAGAAGAAGTTCTTAAGATTTTTCGGTCTGTTCTCGAAAACGAGAAGATCACAAAAATTGGCCAGAATCTGAAATATGATATTCAGATTTTGAGGAACTATGGTGTCCATGTTTCAGGTCAGATTTTCGATACCATGTTGGCTCATTTCCTGCTCGATTCCGATGCATCCAATAGTATGGACTGGCTGGCTGAGAAATATCTGAACTACACCACAATTAAGTACGAAAGTGTAGTTGGTCCAAAAGGGAAAAATCAGAAGACCATTGATCAGGTAGATCCGGAGAAAGTGAAAGACTATGCATGTGAGGATGCAGATGTGACCTTGCAGCTAAAAAACATTCTTGAGAAAGAAATCAAAGAGCGAAAGCTTGAAAAATTGCTTCATGAAGTAGAAGAACCGCTCTCATTCGTGCTGGCAGAAATGGAATATGAAGGAGTAAAGGTTGATACCGATGCGTTGGAAAAGATGTCCAAAGAATTGGATGAAGCAAGTCGATCAGCGCAAGAAGAGATATTCAAAATCGCAGGAGTTGACTTCAATATTGGTTCCCCAAAGCAATTAGGAGAGATTCTTTTTGATAAACTCAAACTGGTCGAAAATCCCAAGAAGACAAAGACCGGGCAATATGCTACTGGGGAAGACATTCTATCCAAGTTGGCAAATGACCATCCGATTGCTGCGAAAATTCTGGAGTTTAGAGAATATCAAAAACTCAAGTCCACCTATGTGGATGCGTTACCGAAATTGATCAGCCCAACTAGCAATCGAATTCACACAGATTATCGCCAAACGGTCGCACCGACAGGAAGGCTTAGTTCCAATAATCCCAATCTTCAAAATATTCCGATTCGTACTGAAAAAGGAAGAGAAATCCGTAAGGCCTTTATACCAAAAGACGATCAGCACTTGATTATGGCAGCCGACTACTCCCAGATTGAGCTTCGGATTATGGCCTCCTTCTCCAAGGATGAAAGTATGATGAATGCCTTCAAAGAAGGAAGGGATATTCATGCGACCACAGCTGCAAAAGTTTTTGGAGTAGATGTTGACAATGTGGAGCCCAATATGCGACGGAAAGCCAAAGAGGTAAACTTTGGAATTATCTATGGCATTTCGGCTTTCGGACTTTCTCAAAACCTTAATATCCCACGTGGTGAAGCTCAGGAAATCATTGACTCGTATTTCAAGGAGTTTCCAAATGTCAAGAAATATATGGATGAAACCATTGAGCAGGCTAAGAAAGATGAGTATGTAGAAACGATACTTGGTAGACGCAGATACCTTAGAAATATTAACTCAAGAAACTTTACCATGCGTGGTTTCGACGAGCGAAATGCGATCAATGCTCCTATTCAGGGAAGTGCAGCAGATATAATTAAAATCGCGATGATCAACATACACAGATGGATGAAAGAAGAGGGACTTCAGTCCAGGATGATCATGCAAGTGCATGATGAATTGGTATTTGATATGAATAAAGAAGAACAAGATTTACTGGTATCTAAGGTGGAGTCTTTTATGAAAGAAGCTCATCCATTAGAAGTTCCGATGGAAATAGGTATTGGGATAGGTGAAAACTGGTTGCAGGCGCATTAATTTTAAGGTATGCAAACATCACCTCCTTCCTTTTCAGATATAAAAAGAGCGCATCAACGGATCTCACAATATATCATTCAGACTCCTGTGATGACTTCCAAAAACATAGATGAAATTGCTGGGTGTCATATTTTCTTTAAGTGTGAGAATTTCCAGAAAGTAGGAGCTTTCAAAATGAGAGGTGCTACAAATGCAATTTTCAGCTTTAGGCCCGAAGAAAGGGTCAATGGGTTTGCCTGTCATTCTTCAGGAAATCATGGTCAGGCAGTGGCACTTGCCTCCAAACTTGCAGGCTCAAAAGCCTATGTGGTAATGCCAAAAAATGCATCCCAGGTAAAGATCGATGCAGTGAGAAGTTATGACGCAGAAGTGATTTTTTGTGAGCCGAATGATGAGTCCAGGACAAAAACATGTGAAGATATCATGGCCAAAACGGGGGCTATACTTATTCATCCATTTGACGATTACAATATTATCGCCGGTCAGGCGACAGCAGGCAAAGAGCTGATTGAGGAAGTAGACGAACTTGACGCAATAATTACTCCTGTTGGCGGAGGGGGTCTCGCCGCTGGAAGTGCTTTGGTTGCTCACTACCTTGACCCTAATATGGAGGTGTATCTGGGTGAACCCAAAGAAGTAGATGATGCATATCAATCTTTTAAAGCAGGTAAAATTATCCCCAATAAAACAACAAACACCATAGCCGATGGCTTGAAAACCACCATAGGCCAAAAGAATTTTGATATTCTAAAAGACCATGTTGAAGAGGTGCTTCCTGTAAGCGAAGAAGAAATCATTGCCGCAATGAAATTGATTTGGGAACGAATGAAAATCGTAATTGAACCCTCATGTGCAGTTCCTTTTGCCTCCATTTTAAAAAACCCGGAAATCTTTAAGGACAAACGTGTAGGTGTAATCCTGACAGGTGGAAATGTAGATCTTACCAAGCTTCCTTTCTGATGAATCGGAAAAATTTTGTGATTTGGAATCCATTTTCCGGAGGAAAATCGGAGAAGATCATGCGTCTCCTTTCAGATCGATTGAATCAGGAGCAAATGCCTTTCGAGGTATTTGATACTAGACAAACAAAAGGAGCAACTCAGGTAGTATCCCAAAACTTTGATGATTCGTTTACTGACCTGATTATCATCGGGGGAGATGGTACTATCAATGAGTCCGTTAATGGATTGCAATACGATATTCCGGTTTCCATCATACCAGCAGGTACAGGAGATGATTTTATCAAGAATGTAAGCATAGGGAAATCATTGGACGAGCAACTTCATACGGCCATCCATGGATCAGTTATTCAAATCGATTTGGGTCAATGCAATGATCGAAAATTTGTCAATGGTGTTGGAATAGGTTTTGACGGACAGATTGTCGAAGATATGGCTTCAAGAAGAGTTGCTTTGCTATCAGGCCATGCAGCGTATTACTACCATGTGCTTCGCATATTAGGTGGATACAAAGAACGTCCATTTATCTACAGGATTGATGATCAGGATTATCAAAAAGATTTGATTCTTCTCACCGTAGGAAATGGAACCACTTTTGGAGGCGGATTTAAGCTGATGCCTGAGGCTAATATTAATGATGGTCTATTGGAGATTTGTGAGATCGGAAAAGTGTCTGGGCTTAGAAGATTTCTAAATATTCATAAACTTTCCAATGGCACGCACGGATCACTCAAAGAGATTAATTTCTACAAAGCTCAATCTGTAACAATAGAAGCAAATAATTTATTGTTTGCCCATATCGATGGTGAACGAATGGGTCAGCCTCCTTTTGAGATCAAGGTTTTGCCAAAGGCTTTGCAGCTTAGAGTGAAATCTGCCTAACTCTTCTTAAACTTCGCTTTCTTCTTAAACTTTAAATACATCCAAACAGTCACTGCAATAACCCCAATACTGATGAATTGTGAGTGGGATAAAACGCCATCGAAGACATAGCCTCTTTCCTCATCACCTCTAAAAATCTCAATGATTCCTCGTCCTGTAGCATAAAGAATGATGTAGATGAAAAACAGCTGACCTTCAAATCGTTTGTGTCTTTTGAACATAAGAAGGATGACCATGATGCCGAAGATTAAACCGGCAGAATAAAGTTGAGTCGGATGGAGGGCTGTATGTAATGGCTCTGCCTGTGAAACGGGATCGGTAAAAGTCACTCCCCAAGGAACATTTGTAGGAGTGCCATGGCAGCATCCTGCAAAAAAACAACCTAGCCGTCCCATCCCATGAATGATGCACGCTGTGATTGCTAATCGATCCATCATAGGCCATATGGGCCATTTTTCCTTCTTGAAATACCAAACCGTGATAGGAATAGCGAAGAGCAAAGATCCATAAAAGACGAATCCTGTTCGAAAATTCTTCTTCATGTTGGCGAGAGATCCAAAATAGTAAGATGGATCTTCAAAATAGAAGAAGAGCTTGCCTCCGACAAATGCTCCAAAAATTATCAGGATAGCCAGATTCTGGATTTTCTCTCGCTCTATACCTAACTCTTTCTTTACAGTATATGACATATATAGAAAGCCCAAGGTGGCTCCAATCATGATCATAAAACCATACGTATGTATGGTAAAATCTCCTATAGAAAACAATTCAGGATGCATAAAATAAAGTTAACTCTTAAACACTGACTTTTCATCCTTACTTCCATCGTATACTCGTATAGCAACAACATCAGCTTCAGCAGTTTTTTCTCCGGACTCGGACAGGAGGTCACATTTAAGAACAGTTTTTCTCCCTTTTACCTCAATCACTTTGGCGCGAAGCTCTACCTGCGTATTCGGAGTGGGCTTGAGGTATTTGACAGTAAGTGTTCCTGTTGCGTACCGATATTCTGGATCTGTGTCTAACGATCTTCCTTCTCTTTTATAAGCGTCAGCCATGGCAGTTCCCATACAATGACAGTCGATAAGAGTTGCCATGATGCCTCCATTCATAAGCTGGCTCCACCCATGATACTTTTCTTCAGATTTCCATTTACATATTGATTCTTCTCCGTCCCAATAACTTTTGATTTGAAGGCCTTCGTGATTATGGCCACATCCGAAGCATACGTTTTCTGGCATATGGTCCTGGAAATATTTTGACTCACTCATTTTGCTTAGATTAGATGTCAAAGAAATATAATATGGTTCACACGCTTGACCTCCATTTTCAAAATTATGAACACGCCATTGCTTCATTTCTGATCGAAACGGAGGAAGGCCCGGTACTTATTGAATCCGGCCCATATAGCACGTTCAGCAGCCTGGAATCAGGTCTATCAAACCATGGGTACAAAATATCGGATGTCAAACATGTGTTACTTTCTCATATCCATTTTGATCATGCAGGAGCTGCCTGGGCATTTGCAGAGCAAGGAGCTACTATATATCTACATCCGTTTGGAGCCGGACATATGCATGATCCTACAAAATTGGTGGCATCAGCTACAATGATCTATGGGGATCAGATGGACACGCTTTGGGGTGAGATGAAGGGTATACCAGAAGATATGTTGAACATAATGGAGCACGATGAAGTTGTGGAAATTGGAGGAGAAAACTTCAAGGCTTTACATACGCCTGGGCATGCAAAACATCACATCGCATGGCAGTGGAGAGACACCATTTTTACCGGAGATGTTGCAGGGGTGAAGATCGAGGGAGGACCCGTAGTGCCACCTTGTCCACCACCAGACATTAATATTGAAGACTGGACGCACTCCATTGATCTGGTATTATCCAGAAATCCAAATAAGCTCATGCTCACGCATTATGGAGAGGAACAAAATCCAAATATTCATATGCAGGAGTTAAAAGAGATACTTAACGACTGGGCTCAGTGGATGAAGAAGAAGTGGGAAGAAGGAATGAGCAATGACCAAATCACACCTGAATTTATGGCCTACACTTCCCAGCAGCTAAAAGATCGAGGAGTTTCTGAAATGGGCATAAAGCAATACGAGGCAGCCAACCCATCCTGGATGAGTGTAGCAGGATTGGTAAGGTACTGGAAGAAAAAGGAGGCTTGACTGCTATGCTTGTTGCAAATGAATGGCTTGAAAAACTAACAGCTTTTAACAATCAAAATGAATACGAATGTTGCACGTTTATCAATTGTGATTTTTCTGAAGGAAATCTGTCAGCCACTAAATTCATTGAGTGTGAATTCATTGAGTGCAATTTGAGCAACGCCAAAGTTGATGATACATCAATTTTGGATGTGAGTTTTAAAAATTGCAAGATGCTAGGAATACAATTTGATAGGATTAATCAACTTCTGTTTTCAGCATCCTTTGAGAACTGCCATTTGAATGACTGTACCTTCTATGAAATGAAGCTTCGCCAGACTGAGTTCTCCAATTCAAGCCTTGAAGGAGCGGATTTTACTGCATCAGACCTGAAGCAAGTAAAGGTGGTGGGGTGTGATTTGTTCAATGCCAGTTTTGATCGAGCCAATCTTGAAGGAGCAGATTTTCAAATGTCGGTTAGGCTCCAAATAGATCCAGAGATTACTAGAATTACAAAAGCGAAATTTTCCTTGAATCAACTTCCAGGATTACTTACTAAGTATGACCTCAAAATCAAGTAATAGCCATCAATTTTTTTCTTGAAAGTATCAATTCACATACAATCAAGTTAGTAATCCAACAGCCCCAGGAGGCAAACTGATAAATGGCAAGGAAGGGTATCGAGGTGAAAAGAGCTGTAAGCAGGAAAATCCTGAGTGTTAACGAAGAAAAAGTGAGAGCATAACTTCTATACATCCATGTTCTGTGCATGGAAATATTTCCGTTTCTTGCATGTGTATACGCCAGGTAGGTGAAGTAAAACCACAATAGTGAAAGAATCGAAAAACCCATCCGAGTGATCAGCCCCCCCAACGCTAACTGCGCAATCACCAGACCGCATGTTGCGCTTACAAAAA
This sequence comes from Ekhidna sp., assembly GCA_965267215.1. Lineage (GTDB taxonomy): Bacteria > Bacteroidota > Bacteroidia > Cytophagales > Cyclobacteriaceae > Ekhidna. The sequence goes on along the minus strand of OZ253940.1, from coordinate 3,861,956 downwards.
TGGAACCCACATATAGTTTACCTATCCAACGATGCAGGTTGATCCAACGCTTTCGAATAGACGGAATGAGTTGGAAAGCCCCAGTCAAAATGGAAATGATGCCAAAGGCAATATGTAATTTAAAGATCAATACATACCAGAATTCGGTGCTTAGACTTTTACTTGAGAGAAATTGATCTTCCGCCTGATTGAAATAGGATGCGGCCATTACAGACATACTCGCTGCACCAACTATCAGGAATATTCTAAAGGCGATTTTTTTCATTTCAATTGAATTTTGATGTGAGTAGTCTTATCCATGTGGTTGAATGAAGCCTGTTGAAAATCAGGCGGTCCAAAAGTGGTTTTTGGATTATTGGAAAACCCATATGGTTCTTTAGGTATCCTTAGGAAATTACTATCTAGTTCCCCATTTGAATTTTTATCGTGATAGATACTGATGGCGTATGTTCCTTCGGGGATGTCTTCTAAAACTCCTTTAAACTCAAGCTTAGTAACAGACTGGTTTTGTCTTTTAAATGAATGATTTAAAAAGGTATCCTCACTGTTGAATAGTCCAATTCTGATTGTGCCGGTTATTTCATCAAGTCCAGTCACTGTGATCACGATATCTGCCAAATTCTTCTGAGGAGAGGTAAGCAGATATGACAATAGTATAGGTAAGAAAATTTTCATGTTTTTCTGGCTAAGGTGATCTCAGTCAGAAAGGTTTTCGCTTCTGCTTATAAGGCGACACCAATAAACTGACTTACTCGCTGGCTTCTAGGCTTCTTTTAAAGTCACTAGGTGTTTGGCCAGTAGTTCTCTTAAAAGATTTATTAAAAGAGGATTTAGACTTAAATCCACAATCAAGTGCAATACCAAGAAGAGACAGATGTCGATAGGCTGAATCAGCCATTCTTTTCTTCACTTCTTCCACCCGATAGTGATTGATAAAATCAAAGAAGTTGGTTTGAAACCGCTGGTTAATGACTTGTGAAAGGTATGGAGCTTTCACTTCCAGCATTGATGCTAATTCAGGCAGGGAAATATCCGGATTCAAAAAGAGGGCATCTTTTTCCATGGAATTCTTGAGATCGTTTTCGATTTGATCTATTTGATTAGAAGTAAGACCGGATTTAGCATACTTGGTTTCAGTTTTCGAGGGTTTGTACCCTATGAAAATGGTTTGTAATCTGATGCCAAAAAAGCCAAGTGCGAATACGTATGCCATAATGATGAATGAGACATAATAGAAGACTTGGGAAGGGAGGATAAAACCCATGTCTAGAGCAAGTGTCAGCACTGCATATATAGAAACAAAATAGACTAAGAAACTCAGTACGAGAAAGTGCATCCACTGGTATGCAGTAAGATTGGATTGATTGTTTCCGACCTTCTTCCTGTACTTCCTTAGGATATAAAATCCCCAAAACAGATAAGCAACAGTAATGATTGCGAGTGCCTGACCACTTTGGTAGAAGATTGGGTATTCGGTACTGATCCCGAGAAATCCATTTCTTGGATTCAATGCAAGCAAGCCATGGCTTTCACTTATAAGTAAAATCAAATTGTAAACGATATAGGTCAGTGTATGAAGAAACACTTCTTTGATGCTAATAGCTTCTTCAACTCCCAATGATCGCACGTAAATGAAGAAAATAGGTGTGTGAAGTATCACCAGAGAAAAACCCAATGTTCCAATAAGTTTTGGGACATCCTCCGGGGAAAAAAACATCACGAAATAATAGAGCAAGTGGATGGTGAGCAAAAGCAGGTACGCTACCAGTAGAAAGTCACTGGTTGATTTTTTCTTCTTGGATATCAGGAGGGAAACAAAAAAAAGAGCCTGAGTAGCTCCTAAGATCATAATTGTTCCGCCTGAAACCATGACCTTAAATTAGGAATAATATAAGAGGGTAAAAAAATCAAGGCTGTCTCAAAAGCATTAAATATTTTGTCATTCTGAGGCACAAAGAATCTCAACCATTTGATTATTAGTTGCTTATCATTTTTAAAGATTCTTCATTTTGTTCAGAATGATACTTTTGAGACAGCTCCTTTCTCATCTCAGTTCTATTCGTATCTCAAAGATTCTACCGGATTCCTGGTTGCTGTCCGAAGGATTCTGGATGAAGCAATCAGAAGTGCTACTGACATCAAGACGATAAAAGGAGCAAGCACTGTAAACACACTTATAGCCTGATAAACAGAAAATATGGAGGCCATCAGAGCGTCTATGGCTAAATAGGAAAGTACAGATCCGATCATCGCAAAAATGAGTAGTAACCAAAAGAACTGCTTGTTCATCAATACCAATATTTGTTTGATAGACGCACCTAACACTTTCCTTACTCCAATTTCTTTCACACGTTTAATAATGTTCAGCGACACAAGGGTATACAGACCTATTGAAGAAAGCACCAACGCAAGTAGTCCCAGGAATTGGAACATGATTGTGATATTCTTATTCACATAATCCGTTCCGGCAAGTGCTTCATTCATGAAATCAGCATTGAATGGAGTGTTCGGAGCTACTTCATACCATTTTGCTTCCATTTTATCATAGAATTCGGTGGGATTCAGATCACTCTTTATCACGGCGAAGTTCATGGATTCTTTATTAGCAAGACGAAAAGCACAAGGCTCAACCGGATCGAAAAAACCATACATATAAAAATCCTCCATGACACCAACGACGGTCAAACGGGTGCTATCGTCAATTCGAACAACTTTGCCCAAAGGTTCTTCCCAGCCAAACTCCTTTACTAGTGTTTCATTTAGAATAATGGAGTTTTCTCTATCAGAGTCATAAAGGTCAGCATCAAAGTATCTTCCTTCCTTTATATTAAGTCCCATTATTTCCTTATAGTCAATGCTGAAGTTCATCATATCAGATTCTACCTCTGCTTCACCTGACTGTAAAGTTCTTCCATAGGTCCACCAGCCTATGTGGTGAGTGGTTCCCACCGTCCGTTCTACTTCCGGCATTTGACTTACAAGATTAGAAAATCGGTCGTATTCTGATTTATTTTCAACCCGAACACCAAGTATGTTTTCCTTTTCAAATCCTAAATCCATATTGGATTGGTATTCTGCGTTGTTCGAAAAAGCAAGGGAAGAAATGAGTGCAATTATAGTAAGCATGTATTGCATGCCTAAAAGAATTTTGGAGAACCAATTGGTTCCTCCTAAACTCAGGCTTCCTCGTAAAATATTTACAGGCTGGTAAGCACTGATGTATATGGAAGGATATCCCCCTGCTATGACAGAAGTGATGATAAGCAGACCTATCAGAAACAGGTAAATTTCACTATCTGAAAGGAGATTTAGCTCGAGGTTGATAAAATCCCACATGGCGCTGTAAGCGGGCACTAAGAAATAGGCAAAACCTAGTGCTACCAATATGGAGAGAAATGAAAGAATTAGATTTTCTCCCATAAACTGGAAAATAAGTTGCTTGCGATCGCTTCCCATGACCTTTCGAATCCCTATTTCCTTTAATCGCTTGCTTGAGATGGCTATACTCGTATTTGTAAAGTTGAAGCAAGCTATGAGTAGCATCAAGAATGCCATAATCATCGGAACAACCACTGCAGGTGGTGGAGGAGGCTCATTTAACCAGTTAGACCTTATGGATTCAGCGATACTTCCCAGGTTGGTCAGCTGTACCAGGTAGTAATTACCGATTTGAAAATCATCCCGAGCTTCATTTTGAATGGCTACATAATTCGCATTTATATCCTCGACCAGGTTTTGTGGATAACCACCCTCAGACATTACAAATGTTGCCGCAACAAAAGACCTCCAATCAGCAGTCTCTAATTCTCGTATTTTGAGATAGTTGTCAAATAGCGTAATGGCACTAAAAGTAACAGAGGAATTTGAAGCAAAAGGCTCAAGTACACCACCAATTGTCATCGGATACTCTTTACCGTCCTCATCTATAACCGTGATAATCTCTCCCGTTGGGTCTACATCTTCACCAAAGTAGCTGTTGGCTGTATTGGTGCTTAAGATAATTTGACTTTGATCCAGAAATGCTTCTTTGTTTCCATACTTAAAAGGGAACGTGAACATTTCAAAGAAGTCTTCCTCTGCAAAAGCTATTTCTCTATTAAATACGTTAAGATCCTTTTTCAATACCAGACCATTAGATGTATACCGGGTGTAATGAGAGATGCCTGTGATTTTATCTTTAATTACTTCTCCAAGAGGAAGAGGGGTGATACCATACGGTACATTTCTTCCTTGTACGTCTTTGTTTATTTGAACCTTATAGATTCTCTCATGATTAATGTGGTTTTGGTCATAGTCTGCTGCAAATTTCCAGTTTAAATAGCCAACGATACAACAGGCAAGCGAAAGCCCGAGTCCAAGCATATTGATAAAGACATAGGACTTGTTTTTAAGGAAATTGCGGATGGTGATTTTGAAAAAGTTCCGGATCATGATGTTAGTGTTTGATAGACAGTCTATCTAAATAGATTCAGGAATGCTCAAAAGGTTGCTTTAGTTAGAATTTTTCTGCTCAAATAATTATTCACGATATTTGATTGCTTACAAAATTCAACCTTACCCAATGAAGAGATTACTCACGCTATTTCCTTTTCTATTTCTTGCTTGTTCACCTCAATCCTCTAATACAGACCTGACTCGCTGGGAGTCTCAAGCAGATAGAGTGGAGATCATCCGTGACGACTTTGGAGTCCCACATGTCTATGGTAAAACAGATGCTGATGTGGTTTTTGGGTTACTCTATGCACAATGTGAGGATGATTTTAGAAGGGTAGAACGAAACTTTACTTGGGCGATTGGACGATTAGCAGAAAGTGAAGGGGAAGAAATGTTGTATAGTGACCTCAGAGCGAGGCTATTTATGACGGAGGAGGAGGCAAAAGCTTACTTCGAATCAACTCCAGAATGGTTAAAGAAATTATGTGTTGCATGGGCTGATGGTATTAACTACTACTTGTACACACACCCTGAAGTAGAACCCATAGTGATTGAAAAATACGAACCCTGGATGACCATGTATTTTACTGAAGGTTCCATTGGTGGAGATATTGAGCGAGTCTCAACAAGACGCATCAAGGCTTTCTATGAAAATGATAAAGTTGCAACTAACGATAAGCCAATAATAAAAGAGGGCTATGCCCTCGAGGAACCAAAGGGGTCAAATGGTTTCGCCATTTCTGGAGACCTCACAAAGTCAGGTAATACGATGCTTTTGATCAATCCTCACACTTCGTTTTACTTCCGGGGTGAAGTGCATGCCGTCAGCGAAGAAGGACTCAATGCCTATGGAGCCGTTACCTGGGGGCAGTTTTTTGTGTACCAAGGATTCAATGAAAATACGGGCTGGATGCACACATCTACCTACACAGATGTGATTGATGAGTTTAAGGAGACTATCATAGAAAGGGAGGACGGCATTTATTACCTCTATGGTAAGGAGGAAAGGCTAGTAGAGGTTAAAGAGGTCACACTGAAATACAAAGATGGCGAGGGTTTGAAATCCAAAACGTTCCCCATCTATCGAACGCATCATGGTCCAATCACACATGAGGTTGATGGTCAATGGACTGCTACTGCCCTTATGTGGAAGCCAGTGAAAGCATTGGAACAATCCTATACCCGGACCAAAAAGAAAAACCTGGAAGAATTTGATGAGATGATGGGTATTCGAACCAACTCTTCCAATAACACCGTATTTGCGGATTCTGAAGGAAACATTGCTTACTATCATGGTAATTTTATTCCGATAAGAGATGAGCAATTTGATTATACAAGACCAGTTGATGGAAGTAATCCTGACACTGACTGGCAAGGGCTTCATTCGGTCGATGAAGCAATCACCGTCATGAATCCTCCAAATGGCTGGATTCAAAACTGCAACTCTACGCCGTTCACAGCAGCTGGTCAGAACAGCCCGAAGAAAGAGGACTATCCAGCATACATGTCTCGCATTCCTGAGAACTTTAGAGGCATAAATGCCATTCGACTTTTATCGAAGGCAGAAAGTCTCACATTAGATGGCTTAATAGATTTGGCTTACGATCCATACTTATCGGCTTTTGAAAAAGTAGTACCAGGGTTGGTTGAAGCATACAACACCTCCAATCAGGATAAAACCATGTGGGATGCTATTGAACTACTTAAAGCATGGGACTTTACTACAGGTGTAGACTCAAAAGCGATGAGTTTAGCTCATTTCTACGGCATGATGCTATACAGACATGGAGAAGTTCCCGATGGTCTAACAGGAATGGATCGTTTCAATTACTTTGGGACCGGACTTCCTGAATCTGAAAGGCTGAGGATTTTTAAGTTGGCTATAGAGGAGATGGATAGAAGATACGGCACCTGGATAATACCATGGGGCGAGATCAACAGGTTCCAGAGAATCTCGGGTGAGATTAATGCTTCGTTTGATGACAATGCTCCGAGCTATCCTGTGGGTCTTACTACGGCAATATGGGGTCATTTGGCTGCATATGGCATGCGAGGAGAGCATGATGTGAATAAGATCTATGGCACTAGAGGAAATAGTTTTGTAGCGGCAGTGGAATTTGGAGATAAGTTAGTAGCAAAAACCTTGTTGGCTGGTGGTCAGAGTAGTGATCCAAACTCACCTCACTTTGATGATCAGGCGGAAATGTATGCCAACGGAGAATTCAAGGATGTCGCGTACTACCGTGAAGATGTGGAGGCCAGAGCAGAAGAAACATATAAACCAGGAAAACGATGAGATCAACTATAACCATTGCCCTAATTGCAGTTACAATTGTTTGCAAAGCACAAAGTCTTGTTGGTGCCTGGGAGTGGACCGAGCAAGGTGATGATGGAAAGCAAGTCAAAGGCGTTGTGATTTTCACAGAGAAGTATCAGTCAGCTACTTGGTATGATTTGGAGACAGGAGCATTCATTGCCACAAATGGAGGAACGTGGAAACTCGATGAAAACACAATGACTGAGACCCCTGAATTTGATACACGTGATGCACAAGCTACAGTTGGAAAAGAGAAGTTTTTTGATATAGAATGGGATGGTGAAGATAAGATGAGAATAGTAGGTCAGGAAGGATGGGCCACCAGGATAGATGATGGAGAGCCTGGTAACCTGGCAGGTGCCTGGTTGATTTCAGAGAGAATGAGAAATGGAGACCTTCAACCCATCAATATTTTTCGTCCCCGGAAGACTATGAAGATTTTATCCGGCACTCGATTTCAATGGATTGCTTACAATGTAGAAACAAAGCAGTTTATGGGTACCGGAGGAGGAACCTACACTACCATTGACGGGAAGTACACCGAAAATATTGAATTCTTCTCCAGAGATAATTCAAGAGTGGGGGCAGAACTGGAGTTCGATTTTGAAATCAAAGACGGAAAGTGGCATCACTCGGGAAAAAACAGTCGGGGAGAACCTATGTATGAAGTTTGGACTGGAAGAGCAAACTAGGTTTAAAACTATTAACCACTACATATCCTAAAAATCTTCGGTAGACATTTTAGTGACGACTAACCCATAATTCATTGCATTCAACGAAATGAGGTAAAAAGGGCGGACTTAAAGCAGTAAATTGATGGAAATTATCACATTAACCAAGCTATTTATCATGAGGAAAGAGAGAATCAAGCCATCGAAAGCAAAAATCTTTGCAGCCACAAGAGTTGAGGTTTTTGGATCACTGTCAGAGAAATTCGGATCTGCATACGGAACTCCTTCACTTGACTCGACCGAAGAGCACAAAGTGAATTTCCAGTTGGACAGATTATTTACAATTATCCACCATAACTAAAAAAGCCAGGAGGTCATCCTGGCTTTTGTTTCTTGAAGAGGATTACACCCTAGGCCTCAGCCCAACTTTTGGTCATGGTATACATTTGATCAAAAAGCTCTCTGATGACAAGGATCATTTCATCTTTCAGATCATTTGGTAATAGCACAATTAACTCTGCTATCTCATCATCACTGATTCCGGTAGAATGATTCTCCTCGGTTTCCTGATGCTTCTTTCCGAAATAATCTAATTGACTGTATAGGTCAGCCTTTTTTAGTTCTGGATGAAGAGCTTCTTTAAACTTATCAAAAGTAATTTCAAGCACTTCTATCATCAACATTCTTGCAACAGGATCCGTATGTTGCTTGATATATCTTGAAAAAGTATAAATGGTCTCTCTGACTTCAATGGAAGAATCGGCCCATACCTTCGTAATCAATTCAACAGGAGAGGAGTTTTTAAACTGCCCACTCATAAATGTCAAGTCATTTAAGTACCATTCCCAATGATTAGAATCTTCATCACTATGGGTGTTTACACTTTTTTCAAGGTCATTTTTAGGACTTTCATAACGTACCAATTGCATTAAGTCCTTGAAGCCCATAACAAAAAAGAGCATATCAGGAACGAAGTTGAGTTGCTTACGAATATCAGTATCCCGCCTTAGCTTTTGATGCAAAGGGTTATTGGCAAACTTTTCGGCACCAAGATGAAATTCTTCCTGCAGTTTAAAGTTTAGGTCATTTTCATTTTGAGTTTCAACTTTTTTTTTGATGTGAGTAATCATAGCTTTTTCTGGTTTAAATGTTACATAATGAAAAACGATTAAGGCAGTTTTCTATCATTAAGTAATAATAACTTTAAAAAGCGTTATTTGTTATGTTTATTACATAAAAATGTTGATAAGTAACGTTAGGGAAATTTTATCTACTGATTACCAAGTGATCCTAAAGGTGCATCGGTCGCCACCATTCCTTCGGGTTTCTTTAGTAGTGTCAAGTTCCACCTTTGGAATTAGTGAGCCCTCGGGTTTGAAAGTTCTGGTAATTTGAACAAGTATCCCCTCTTCAAATTTGCTAGGATATGGAGTATGACAAACCATAATAGCCTCCTTATTTTCTTCATCAAACCTTACAAGTTCGTAATGTCCTATTCCCTCAGTCATTGTTCCTGTAGTAGGGTCGAACATGACCTTACCATTTTTTTTATGATTCATATGATACGCTACATCAATTGATAGCAGAGCCTCTTTAAGGTCTTTCATTGGCGGAAATTCTGTTTCAGACATCACTGACTTGCCAATCAGGAATAAGTTCATTTCACCTATATTTTCCCCTAGCTCTTTGAAGGCATTTAAAAAACTTTGTAAGTCATAATCTTTACCTAGTTCGAGGTGGTCAATTCCATGTTTGCTTAGAATAGTGGTTTTTTGATTAGATGCGATAAATCCTCCTTGAAGGAAAGGAGCGATCGCATTGGTTGTTATACCATTTTCGAATGCTTGATATTGAGCCATAGTTTAAGTATTAATGCTGATTAATAATTTGTTTTAAGACTTGCTTTGTTAAAAAAAGAATGATTTTTCTCTATGAACGTATTGAAATCGATTGGTTCTCTTTCAGTGATAAACTGAAGGTCCGGTCGGTAAAATGCATAAAGGTTCTGTTGAACTTTTTTGAAGATTTGGTGAAGCATATTGATAAGCCATTTGGGAGAATTGGCTCTTTCCATAGCTTTCATTGAATCTTCTTCCGAAATAGGAAAATAGGTATAGTGTCTTTTGAGTTTTTTACTCAAAAGCTTTGCTATTTCGTACATATTAAATGATTTTCTTCCTGTCAGATGAAAGACGTTTGAGTTTTTGTAGGTTGCTTCTTTGGTGAGGACTTCACATGCAGCCGCTGCGACATCATTTACATCGACGTAATTGATAACTCCGGCTTCAATAGGTAAGTACATTCCATTATCTCCTCTTGGAGGATAGTGGTTAATAAAATTTTGCATATAAAAAGTAGGCCTGAGGATTACTCCTGGTAGTTTATTGGATCGAAGAATATGTTCACACTCAAGTAGATTTTGACTTAGCCAGGTATCAGGAGCAACTTTGGCTCCTGCTCCGCTTAGGTATACATACCGTTCTATTTTACTACTTAAAATTGCCTTGTTAATATTTCTCGTTTGATCCACCATAAGTGGTGAATCTGGTATAAGAATGAATAAGGTTTTGATATGAGTGAAAGCTGCTTTTGCAGTCGCCAAATTGTTGTAATCAATCGTCACAGAATCAATATTCTTCATTGATTCAGGTAAGACGGTATTAGGTTTTAGTCCAATACTAAAGTTGGCATTATGCTTTTTCAATAAGTGAACAAGTGGGTAACCCACATTTCCTGTCGGCCCCAAAACAAGTATTTTATCTGACATAACTGGTTGAATCGTTTTTAATAAACTGATTCTGAAAGATTAAATATAATGTTTTAATCTCTATTTAAATAGAGATAATGCCGCGAGGGTTGACTTGTCAAATGAGGATCCTCCCATACAAGCCAATTGATAAAGTGCGATAAATATTTTCTGAGCTTGAAAGACGATTAAGATTCTTTCAGGACCCGATTGTATGAAATTAAGCTCACTTCCAGCGGAAACTGTTCAGAATTTGCTGGCCATAGGCTCTATAACTATCATAGGCCTTCTCTTCGGCTGTAAAGGTGAGTACGTAAGCTTTATTGTCTTTAATCTGATAGTGTTGAATGAGCTTAAGTTTAAACCCATTGATTTCTCCTGTATAGACTACTTTGTGTAATTCCAGATTGCCTGACTTGAGTCGCTCACTCCGTATGATGCTTCCGCTGGCAATCATTTCGGTGATCTGCTTTTCAGAAAGCTGGACATATGCATCCAGATCAATATTTGTACCGCTTAGATCCTGAATGATGAGATTTACATTTTCATTAAACATATCAGATTCACCTTCTTTGGGAGACAGAATATGGAAAGTAGCTCCCATTTCATCATCTTCATACAAAACCCATGATTTCGGATATTTAATAGAATATTGATCTGTTGTGTGTTCCTCAGTAAGTTCTTGTGTTAATCCAGAATAAAATGACAGAAGAACAAGAAAGGTGAGTATCCTTTTCATAATACTTCGATTTTGGTGGTCTTTAATTACTTTTTAGCCCAGTTGTCTCTTAGCGTTATCGTTCGATTAAATATTAAATTATCAGCGGTTGAATCTTCGTCTACTCTAAAATAACCAATACGCTCGAATTGTACTTGATCTCCAACTTTCGCCTCTTGAAGAGAGGGCTCAACAATGGCGTTTTTGTTAATCTTCAAAGAATCTGGATTTAAATGGTTCTTGAAATCATCTTCAATGGCATTTAGATTCTCTGTTTTGAATAAGCGGTCATATTCTCTTACTTCTGCATTGACCGCATGTGCTGCCGATACCCAGCCTAATGTCCCTTTTACCTTTTTTCCACTGGTATCCTGACCACTCTTTGTTTGTGGATCATACTCGGCATAGAGTTCTTCGATCGTTCCATCTTCTCTTTTCTTAAAACCAGTGCATTTAATGATATAGGCAAATTTCAACCTAACCTCTCGATCTGGTCCAAGCCTGTACCATTTTCTTGGGCTAGGGGGATCTTCCATGAAATCGGACTGGTCAACATAGATTTCTCTGGTGAAAGGCATTTCTCGAGTTCCGGCAGCAGGATTTTCCGGATTGTTGACGGCCGGTAGCATTTCTACTTTGTCGTCAGCCCAGTTTGTGATGATTATTTTTAAAGGATTCATAATGCCGAAAACTCGATTGGTAGTCACGTTCAAATCTTCTCTTACTGCATGTTCTAAAAGAGCGATATCTGTAATTCCATTTCTTCTTGCTACTCCTATGGTATCAGCAAATTTTCGAATAGCTGCAGCGGTAAACCCTCTTCGTTTGATTCCCGATATTGTTGGCATTCTGGGATCGTCCCATCCGTTTACATGACCTAGCTCTACGAGCTCTCTAAGGTTTCTCTTGCTAACAATTGTATAGCCAAGATTCAATCTGGCAAATTCTGTTTGCTCTGAAGGAAATATTTCCAGCTCCTTGATCAACCAGTTATATAGCGGTCTATGAACCTCGAACTCCAGCGTGCATAAAGAGTGAGTTACTTTTTCAATAGAGTCCGATTGGCCATGGGCAAAGTCATAGGTCGGATAAATACACCATGTATCTCCCGTTCGATGATGAGGCATGTGCTTAATTCTATAAAGAATAGGATCTCGCATATGCATGTTTGGAGAGGTCAAGTCAATTTTGGCTCTCAATACTTTCTCGCCATTTCCAAACTCACCCCCTTTCATTCTTTTGAAAAGATTGAGGTTTTCTTCTACAGATCGATCCCTGTATGGACTTGGCTTTCCAGGTTCTGTCGGGGATCCTTTCAATTTGTTGAATTCCTCAGCAGATAAATCATCTACGTAAGCTGATCCTTTTTTGATAAGCTCCAGGGCCATATCATAAAGCTGGTCAAAATAGTCTGAGGCATAGTACTCCCTATCCTCCCAATCAAAACCCAACCATTTGATATTTTCCTTAATGGAATCTACATATTCCGTATCCTCTTTCTCGGGATTTGTATCATCGAAGCGTAGATTACACTTTCCTTTGTATTGTTCAGCTAAACCAAAGTTTAAGCAAATGGATTTGGCATGACCGATATGCAAATAGCCATTGGGTTCCGGAGGAAATCGTGTCACGATAGAATCGTGCTTCCCCTCATTCAGATCCTTTTCGATCATTTGTTCGATGAAATTCAATGACACCACACTGGATGATTTTTTTGCCTCGCCCATTAATTCCTGTTTTAAGGTGCAAAACTGATGAAAATCTTTCATATCGAGACTTAAAATGATTCATTGATTTTTGTATCTGAGCCTGATATCTCATCCTACTTTTGAAGTATTCAAATGAGTCAGACTATGGCAAACACCAACAGTGATAATGTTGTGGATGCGAACCCGCCTGCGGGAGACGGGTTCCAGCTTTGACGAACGGGCGTGCAATTAGAAAGTATATAACTACATACACATGAAAACCATTGGCCTTATCGGTGGAATGAGTTGGGAATCCACCAAGATTTATTACGAATTGATCAACAAGCGAACAAAAGATCTTCTGGGAGGCTCTCACTCTGCAAAAATTCTTTTGGTATCTGTGGACTTTGCTGAGATCGAACGACTGACTTTTGCTGGAGACTGGGAAACCATTGGTGATTTGATGGAACAAGCAGCAATACAACTAGAAAAAGGGGGTGCTGATTTCATATTACTTTGTACCAACACGATACATATGGTGAAAGATAGAATTGAAAAAGCTTCACCACTACCATTCGTTCACATTGCAGAGGCTGTAGGAGAGGAGATTGTAAAATCTAGCATGAGGCATATTGGTCTTTTGGGAACTCGTTTCACGATGGAAATGGATTTTTATACAAGGACTTTGGAAGAAAAGTTTGGAATACGAACCATAGTTCCTATCAAAGAAGATCGAGAAACGTTACACAATGTCATCTATGATGAATTGGTTAAGGGGGAAATTGATAACAAATCACGAATCAAATGTGCCAGTATCATCAGCACTCTGGAGCGACAAGGAGCTAACGGAATTATATTGGGATGCACCGAACTTCCTCTGTTGCTGGATTCTTCCGATGCATCCGTAGCACTCTTTGATACAACCAAAATACACGCACACAAAGCAGTGGACTTGGCACTGCAATGAATGATTTACTCTTGCCTAAGTCCTGAAACAGGATTAGCTCGGGCTGGAGAAATGATGGAAACAGTAATGATCAAAACGGCAGTCAGTCCTATAGTTAACCCGATCAACAGACTAGTCGTCGGTGAAACAGATTGATAATACAGATACAACATTGATAGGACCCCATCTGAAACAAGAAAGCCGAATGTTGATCCTATTATCACCGAGATCATCAAGATGATTATGAAAGGTTTGTTAATGGTCAGCAAAAGTTGCTTTACAGAGGACCCAAGCACTTTTCGTATACTTATCTCCTTTATTTTTTTGGCAATGTTCAACTTTGAAAGGGAAAATATTCCTGCAATACTTAGCAGACACCCAAGCACTGCCATCCAGAAAAAGATAAGTTTTAGGTTTTCGGAATCCTTTACAGCTGTGCCAAATGCAAGATCTTTTTGCCAACTACCTTGGAAGGGCATTTCTACAGATTCAGACCAAATTTGCTTGACATTGTCTTCAAAAACACGCCTATCTCCACTTTCAACCTTCACAACCAAGTATCTGTATTTATCATCTTTTCTCGGTATAAAAGCATATGGCCGATCTTCTGCATCATAGTAGACATCTTGTATGAGGTTAGGGATTACACCCACAATGGTTTTGTCAATACCAGCGATTTTCACCGATTTACCCATAGGGTCATTACCAGCATAATATCTCTTTACAAATTCTTGATTGATAATGATTGATTTATTTGCTTCAGCTTCACTGTCCTGAATAAAAGATCTCCCATTAATGATGGGAATCTCCATAAGGTCGAGATAACTTTCATCCACTGAAAATGTCTTCAACTCGTATGACGAGGTGTCGATTTCCAACAATTTGGTTCTCCCAGACATCCACATGATCTGAATATGATTATGAGTTCCTGTGGTCGTCACGCCAGCCAGTTGATCTACTTTTTCTTTTACAGGTATGTAGTAGTCCTTGTTATCAAACTCAAGTACATAGATATCATCATCTGCATAACCAGGATCAAGATCTTCAAGAAATTGAGCATTATTTGAGAAGCTAATGGCTGCTGATAACACCGCTATTGAAAAAGTATACTGAGCTACGGTTAAGGTTTTATTAATCCATCCTACACCTCTTAGCTTTACTGATTTACGCATAATAGCGATAGGTTGAAATTTCCAGGCGTATAATGCGGGCATAAGTCCTGCTATTAGTGTGGTGAAAAGTAGGAAAAGGATAAGAAAAATGAGAATTCCGTCCAGTTGTACATCTTGTATAGGGAATGACGCACCAAATAGTCCAAGGATAAAACCAGAGACCGCATTGACCATCGAAAGTCCAATGATGAGAGAAAGGCAACAAACAATGCCCATTTCAATAAGGAATTGAATCAATATTTTATGATTTTCAGAGCCGAGGGTTTTTCTAATTCCAATCTCTTTCAAGCGATTGGCTATCATAGCGATCGATGAGTTGGCTAAATTGAAGCAAGCCACTAAAAAGATCATGGTCGCTAAAACAGTAAATATGATCAGCGGCTCAGGACTAAGCCTTCGATTTGAGTTGCTTCTATAAACATCATTCTGATTTTGAATAGGACTTAGAAACGGAACCAAATCAAATTCTGAGAATTTCATCGTTTTATGACTCTCGTTTTGCTGCGAGAGGTATTGACTTAAATGCTTCTCAATGTCAGGGATATTTTCAGGGTTTGTTCGTAGGAAATGGCTGACATAGTATAAACTGTTCCAATCATCTTTATCTCTTTCTCGTGCTTGAAGATATGTTTCTTCGCTTATCACCATGGAAACGTCGAAACTGGTATTTGTCGGGGTTCTTTCAAAAACTCCGGCGACTGTCAGTTCTAGTTTGGTGGCTGAACTCAGAAATAGGGTAAGCTTTTCATCTAGTGCAACCTTGTTCCCAAAAAAACGTTTTGCGGCCTCTTTTGAAAGATATATGGAGGGTTGATCACCAAAACTGGCATAGGAACCATACCAAAGCGGGGTATCAAACATCTCAAAAAAGTCACTTGAAACTACACCAAGTCGTTCTTCAAAATAATCTGTATTTATTTGAATCGTAGCACTCTCATCCAAAAAACTAGCCACTTGACTAACGGAGCTGATCTCGTTTCTTAAGACAAAGTCTAAAGGGCCTGGACTTAGTTCATTCCTACGTTCTCTACCATTTTCAAACGTCATTGAATGAACCCGATAAACATCATCTATATCTTGATAGAAGGTATCGAATTCAATGTTATAGGCAAAAATGGAATAAACGAAGATACACATGCTGAGGGCCATTCCAAGTCCAATAATATTGATGAGGACTGACCATTTATTCTTCCAACTATGCCGTATGGCAAGCTTGAAATAAGATTTAAATAATGGATAAAAAGTCATAGTCTTTTGAGTTTTTGTTTTTGAGTAAGATTTATAGCAGCGGAGCACATTCCACCAGAAGAATAATTGAGCTTTCCAGAGGGGTTCACCATGCTCTTTTCTGAGATAGAAGAACTCCTCCAGATCACCTTCCAGCTCCTCCCTTCTATCTGCCCTGCAGTACCACCTGAATAATTTGATGGCCATCTGAGGAGGCTGATATAGTCCTTTTTTTGTCATTATTTTTATGCAGGTTTGAATGCCTTTTCAGGAATTTGGTACCTGAGTCGTTCTCTTAGTGAAGCCAATTCATCAAGTGCTTTGCTAGCATAGGGAGTTAGGTAAAAGAGCCTTTTGCGCTTACCACCTCTTTCAGAGGTGGCTTCACTGAGTTTTGACTCCAGAAAGCCCTTCTCTTCTAATCTGTACAGTACGGTATGAATAGCACTCACATTGATTTTCTTCCCTGTTTGCTTTTCATATTCCTGTACGATATTGACCGAGTAGGCCTTTTCATAAAGTACCCCAACTAATAGAAGAACCAACTCTTCAAAGTTTCCAAGTTTAATGTCTTTCATGGATATTAATTACACAATTGTCAGTATTATACTCTTACGAAGATAATAAAGTTTCACTTTTGTAAGTAAAATAGATTTTATTGTGAGTAAACTCACTCCTTTAAGTGAGCAAGATCATTCTCTTGACCATTCTATTCTTCTAGATTACGATTCGAATGAAAAACTCAAAAAAATTCCTCATTATCCTGATTGCCCTCTGTTGTAGTGTTTCGTTTGCGCAGGATGCAAAAGAGATCATTCGGAAGACAGATGAAAAGCGAAGAGGAGATGCGGCTACTGCCAACATGACCATCAGCATCGTTCGTCCCACCTGGAACCGTGATATGGATCTAAAGACATGGTCTAAAGGATCGGAATATTCTCTGATCTTAATCACTTCCCCTGCGCGCGATAAGGGAACTGTGTTTTTGAAGCGCGAAAAGGAAATATGGAACTGGCTTCCATCCATTGAGAGGAATGTGAAACTCCCTCCCTCAATGATGATGCAGTCCTGGATGGGGTCGGATTTCACCAATGATGATCTGATCAAAGAATCTTCTGTTGTGGAGGATTATACGCATAAAATTCTAGGTGATTCCATGATTCATGGTAGAGACTGCTGGCTTATAGAGCTCATTCCTAAACCTGATGCAGCTGTGGTCTGGGGAAGGGTTCTCAACTGGATAGACAAAGATGAATTCATCGAACTGCGTACAGAAATGTATGATGAAGATGGCTATCTGGTGAACGAAGTGAATTTTCTCGAGATCAAGAACCTGGGAGGCAGGATGCTCCCCGCGGTTATGGAATTCATTCCAGCAGAAAAAGAGGGTCACAAGACAGTGATTCGGTATCATGAGGTTGATTATAATGCACAGCTTTCTGAGAGCTTCTTTTCACTACAAAACATGAAGCGTGTACGATGATGATCTTGAAACTAGCTTGGCGCAATCTGTGGCGTAACAGAAAACGAACGTTAATCACATCTGCATCGGTTGTTTTTGCCGTATTGCTCGCGATTTTCTTGAACTCCCTGAAGGAAGGTATTCTTGTAAAAATGCAGGAAAATGTCGTGAGTTTCTATTCTGGTGCTATTCAGTTGCATCAAGATGGGTATTGGAATGATCAGACTATCAATAATACGTTTGAGGCATCAGAAGATCTGGTAGAGTTGATAAGCACACATGAAAATGTAAGTAGTGCCATACCACGACTGGAATCTTTTGCCTTGACTGCTTCAGCGGAAAATTCAAGAGGGAGTTTGGTGGTTTCCATCGATCCGGAAAAAGAACGACTGGTAACCATGGTAGATGAAAAGATCGTAGATGGTGAGTTTCTTGAGGCCACCGATCAGGCCGCACTGGTTACAAAAGGACTAGCCGAATACCTAAAACTCACCGTTGGTGATACGATTGTCATTATAGGTCAAGGATATCACGGAGTAAGTGCTGCCGGAAAATATCGGATTAAAGGTATTATTGACTTTGCTTCTCCCCAGCTAAATAAAAGCATTGTATATCTGCCCCTAAAGGAAGGTCAGTGGTTGTTCGGAGCAATAAATCGATTGTCAGCTCTTGTGGTACAGGTTCACAACATCGGTCAAGCTGAAGAGACAGCTAATCAATTAGCAGGAAAAGTCACTGAAGAATATGAGGTGATGAGTTGGAAGCTATTACTCCCTGAGTTGGATCAAATCATTGAGGGTGAGCGGGCGGAAAATGTAATTTTTCTTTTTGTCCTGTACCTGCTTATCTCTTTTGGGATTTTCGGTACCATTTTGATGATGACCATGGAGCGAAGATATGAGTTTGGGGTATTGGTTGCTATCGGGATGAAAAAGCTCAAACTTTCCTCAGTAGTAGTGCTTGAAAACATCTTCGTTTCCATGCTTGGAGCTATGGTGGGGACCATTGTGAGTGTACCGGTGATTGCTTATTTCAATGCCTATCCAATTCATGTGACTGGTGAGTTGAAGGATGCTTATGAAAGTTACGGATTTGATCCGGTGTTTTATTTCTCCGTAGACCCAAAAATCTTCTACTCACAAGGGTTGGTTGTATTGATAATAGCCTTGGTTCTTTCTGTCTACCCTATGATAAAGATTGGAAGGCTGGATGCGGTTGAGGCAATGCGGGATTGATGAAATAATTGATGGGTGAATATGTTCAAAAAAGGAATTCAAATTCAGTAAAATGTTAGCACAACTTGCATGGAAGAATATCTGGAGGAACAAGGTAAGGAGTCTTGTCGTTATTGTTTCGGTAATGTTGGGCCTTTGGGCTGGATCTTTCATCATGGCCTACGCATTTGGTATGATGGAACAACGATTGGAAGATGCCATTGAGAGTGAAATCAGTCATATTCAATTTCATCATCCTGAGTATCAAAAAGATAATGCCCCTGAGTTTGTTATTCCTGAAAGCCAGAGTCTGGTGGAAGATTTAGCTCAAGAAGCCTCTGTCAAATCCGTTTCGGGAAGAGTCATTGTTTTGGGAATGATAAACTCACCTACTTCTTCCTCAGGGGGGAAATTGATTGGCATTAATCCAAAACAAGAAAATGAATTAACCAAGCTAGAAAGCTTTCTTTCTGAAGGGGAATACCTTGATAATAGGGATAAGAACAAGATTTTGATTGGGGAGAAACTTGCTAAAAAGCTAAAAGTAAAACTACGATCTAAGGTGGTACTCACATTTCAGGATAAGGATAAAAATATTGTTGCAGGCGCTTTTAGAGTGAAGGGGATTTACAAGAGTCATAATACTGGGCTAGAGGAACTAAATATTTATACAATTGGAAAAGACCTAACCACTTTACTAGGCAATGGAGGAAATTTCCAAGAGATAGCGTTACTCCTGAATGACCCAGGTCAACTGGTAGCATTTAAGGAGAGATTAACTACAACCTACCCCGATATCAAAATTGAATCCTGGAAAGAGCTTTCTCCGGAGCTAAGTCTGATGATAGAGACCATGGATCAATCTATGATCATTTTTCTTGTGATCATTTTGGTGGCACTTTCTTTTGGTATCGTTAATACGATGTTGATGGCGGTGCTCGAACGAGTTAGGGAAATAGGCATGCTGATGGCGATCGGTATGAACAAGGTTCGGCTTTTTAGTATGATCTCATTAGAAACCATCTTCATGGTGATGATAGCATCACCTTTTGGTCTACTACTTGCGTATTTTTCGATTGAATATCTTGGTCTAGTAGGAATGGACCTCTCAGGAATATATGCTGAGGGTTATGCACAGTACGGTTTCAAATCGATGATCTACCCTTCGCTCACCACCGAATATTACTTACGAATTATGGTATTGGTTTTTGTCACGGCTATACTTTCTTCTATTTATCCTGCCTTTACAGCCTTGCGGCTGAATCCTGTAACTGCTATTAGAAAAATTTAAACTATGGAACATCTAAATCATACCCACGAGAATTGCGTCATTCATACCGAAGGGCTTACAAAGATCTATGAAGGTGTGGTCCCGGTTAAGGCTGTAGATGATGTTCATCTGCATATTGAAAAAGGAGAATTCACTGCCCTGGTAGGCCCTTCTGGATCAGGTAAAACCACATTGCTAAACTTGATAGGAGGTTTAGATACCCCCACTTCTGGCAAAGTGTGGGTGCACAATCAGGACCTTACTCAGCTCAGTAAAAACCAGCTAATTGATTACAGATTAAGGAACATTGGCTTTGTCTTTCAGGCGTATAACCTGATTCCTGTACTGACGGCAAAGGAAAATGTGGAGTTTGTGATGCTTTTGCAAAAAGCTCCCCAGGAAGAGCGTCACCAAAGAGTACATCAGCTGCTGGAAGAGGTGGGACTTTTAGATCAGATGGATAAGAAGCCCAGCAAACTTTCAGGTGGACAACAGCAACGTGTGGCTGTTGCTCGTGCACTGGCATCTAAACCTCAGTTTGTGCTGGCCGATGAACCTACGGCCAATCTGGACTCTAAAACCGCAGAGAAACTTTTGGATATCATGGCTAAGCTCAATCAGGACGAAGGAGTTACATTCATATTCTCAACTCATGATCAGCGAGTGATTGATCGAGCAAGACGTGTGATCACACTGGTGGATGGTGCCATCGCTCTTGACGAAATCAAGGACGAAGTGGCTGTCACGTGAAAAAGTGTCTTTTCATAGTACTCTACCTATTAGGTCTATTGGTGATGGGACAAGAAGAAGAGGAGAAAAAATGGTGGATACGCGGGTATGTAAAAGATCTTCTGAGTGCCAATATTTCGGATGATTCAGTCACCTTTGACAACCTGATTCACAACCGTCTCAATTTTAAGTGGTTTCCAAGCAATCAAATCAATATTAAAGTAGAGTTGAGAAATCGGCTTTTTTGGGGAGAAACGGTCAAGTTTGTCCCACAATATGGTGAGCTGGTAGATGTCAACAACGATCATTTTGATCTTTCAGTGATGGAGGGCAGGAATAGTATTCTATTCCATTCCATGATCGATCGAGCCTTCATAGAATGGTACAAAAATGATTGGGAAGTTCGCTTAGGACGTCAACGCATCAACTGGGGGATCAACGTAGTTTGGAATCCAAATGATCTGTTCAATGCGTATTCATTCTTCGATTTTGATTATGAAGAGCGTCCCGGGAGTGATGCCATCCTGATCAAGAGGTATATGGGAGTTGCATCAAGTATCGAATTAGCAAGTAACGTAGCAGATGATTTTGATGAAATGGTCATTGCCGGAAAGTGGGGGTGGAACAAGTGGAACTACGATTTCCAATTGCTGGTCGGAAAAGCTCGCGAAGACGTTACCCTTGGGTTTGGTTGGGCTGGAAATATCCAGGATGCTGGATTCAAAGGAGAAGTGACCTATTTTTCGCCTTACACAGGAAATGGGGAAAAAGAAATACTAGCTTCCATGGGCTTGGATTATTCCTTTGAAAGCTCGCTATATCTCAATGGTTCATTTTTGATCAACAGTGCGGCTCCTGTGACTCCTGACTTTCAGGAAAGTATCAATCTATTTTCCACGGATCGACTTACTGCCAAAGACTTGTCTCCTTTCCGTTATGCTTCCTTCCTCCAAACCAGCTACAGCTTCCATCCATTAATTAATGGAGGAGTGGCTACCATCTATTACCCTAGCAAACGAGATGCATTGTTTATCAACCCTTCCGTTACTATTTCGTTGAAACCAAACCTTGACCTGGATGTAATCTCCCAACTCTATTTTGATAAATTCTTTGATGAATATAAAGCACAGGCAAGGCTTATTTTTGTCAGAATGAAATGGAGCTTCTAAAATGAAAAAAATAGTTTTTCTACTTTCCTACTTGCTGACTTTTTTATCTCAATCGCAGCTTTATGACAATCTTGTAATTTCAGATAAGAAAAATCCAGACGATGACAACCTGATCTTTGTGCCAGGAAGAGTTTTTACATATTCTGTTGAATCAACGAGTTTGGGTTTACCTAAAAATGTTATCTATACCGTTGTAGGTATCCCAAAGTCAAAACGTACAATCAAAAATCAGACGGAAGTTGTAATCTCATATGAACCTGATATGAGAAAATATCACAATACTGGTATTGTAGAAAATGAATCGAATATCTGGTTGCATCCACCTCGATCTGGTTCCTTCAGGGTTTTAGAAACGTGTCCTTTCCCTTATATCAAATTCCCTCTTTCTAAAGGGTTGAAATGGGAGGATCAACTAATTATCGGTGATCAATGGTCTCTAGGATTATGGCAAGGAAAGATGTTGTTTGATATAACTTATGAAGTGACTGGGAAACAGCAATTTAAGATTGATAATATCATGTATGATTGTTGGCTCATTAAATCCACAGCTAATTCTGAAGCTGGAAAATCAGAATTAACGATTGTTTACCATGAAGATGAAGGCTTCATGGAGTTGACGTATGAGACGCTGAAAGGTCAGCGCATAGTCTTGAATTTAGAAAGTACTATTCAGGAACCTGTCTATCGAAACATGAGAGACTACTTTTCAGATAAACTTACTCAGTCCAAATAAATGCTCCTAATACTTTGAACAGGATAAAATAAGAATTTATTAGATCGGCAAAACCGAAACTTATATATTTCGTATATTAGTTTGGCAAAACCGGAACAAATAAATTCTAAAACCAAAATCAATGAAAGGAACGTCTTTAGGTGAATTTGAGGAACTATGTCTACTTGCTGTAGGAATACTTCAGGAAGATGCATACGGCGTATCTGTGAAGGAGGAGGTTGAAAAATTTTCTTCAAGGAAATCAACTTTGAGTACCATTCATTCCACCTTGATACGCTTGGAAAAAAAAGGATTTTTGGAATCCAGAATGGGTGGAGCTACAGAGAGTAGAGGAGGTCGAACAAAACGTCTTTTCTATATCACTAGCTTGGGAAAGAAGGCCATAAATGAGGCAAGGCAGCTTCGCGATAATATGTGGCAGCATATTCCTCAAGTTTTATGGGAAGGAGGCCGATCATGAGTAATCAGCATCCACCAAAATGGGCCATCAGATTGATAAAATGGTATAGTCACCCGGATTTCGTTCATGAAATAATTGGTGACCTTGAAGAAATGTTTGCCAAATGGAAAACAGAAAAAGGACCATTTCGGGCAAGATTGCTCTACTTCTGGAATGCATTTCTTTTCATCAGAGCCTACAATAATCGGTTTTCATTTCAATCTTCAAGATCTAATCAATTAAGTATGATCGAACACACGATAAAAATTTCACTTAGGAATATGCGCAAACATAGAGCGTATAATATTGGTAATGTTCTTGGTCTGGCAATCGGTGTTTCGATGAGTGTAATGATTTTCATTCATATTGAACGAGAACTGAGTTTCGAAAAAGATTACCCGAAACACGATCGTATCTTTCGGGTTTCCTCCAGTAATTCATGGGCTCAGTCTCCTCCATCTTTTGCTGAGGAAATGAAGACTTTTTTCCCAGAAGTAAAAAACACCACACGTTTTGCTCGATATGGAGGGTATAGAGGGACATGTATTTTAGGAATAGGAGAAAGACAATTCCTATCAGGTGGAGTATTTCAAGTTGATGAGTCAGTCTTTGATGTATTTGACATCAACTTTCTCGAAGGGAGTAATAAAGGTTCGTTATCAAGACCCTATACAGTAGTACTTACAGAGACCATTGCAGAGAAATTGTTTGAAGATGAGAATCCTATTGGGAAGCTGCTAGAGGTGAATAATGAGAAGCAAAAATTTGAGATTACTGGTGTCGTCCCTGACTTATCAAAAAAATCGCATATCAAAGCAGAAGTTTTTGTTTCCATGTCTACATTCTATGATCAAATTCCTGAAGATTGGACTAGTTCAAGGGGATGGATGGTCATGCATACTTATGCTCTAGTAGATCAAAAAGATAATATTCGTAAGTTTTATGATCGAATGGTAGAATTTCCAAACCACTACTTTGACGAAGAGACTGCCGAGCATATGGAATCAAATGGACAGTTTTTTGAAGTAATACCCCTGACTGACATTCACCTGAAGTCTGATAGAACAGGAGAAATGGAAACCAACAGTGACATAAGCTATATCTATATTTTTGGAACACTGGCCATTTTTATTATCATCATCGCCAGTGTCAATTTCATCAACATTTTGACTACACTAGCATTTAAGCGAGTTAAGGAGATTGGTATAAGAAAAATTGTTGGTGCTCATAGGAATCAACTAGTTTCTCAATTATTAATTGAAGCATGCGTAACGGCAGCAATTGCCGCGGTTATAGGGTTGACCCTATGTATTGTGTTCTTACCCTATTACAATAAGATTGTTGACTTAAACATCTCATGGGTTGAGCTGGTTTCGCCGATGAACCTTGGCTTCATTTTTGGATTTTCTTTGTTGCTAGGCCTAGTTTCAGGAGTATACCCGGCCTTGCTGGTAACGAAACAAAAGCTCGCAGAATCTATTCTGACAAACTCAAACCCCAGGGCCAGTATTTCTTATTTTCGGAAAGGGTTGATCATTTTTCAATTTGCACTTTCACTTTTCATTTTGATTTCCACTATAGTGGTCAATCGTCAAATGGACTTCATTCAGAAACAAGACTTAGGTTACGATACAGATCAACTAGTAACGCTTAAAATGTACGGGGATCTGGGAAAAGAGATACGGAAAAATCATAAATCACTTTTCGCATCCTTAGAGAAACATCCAAGTATTAGTAGTATTTCAATGGCTTCAAATGTGGTTGGTGAGTCCCTAAGCAGGGAGTACTTCAGGCCGGTTGATGCTGACCCGGAAGTAGACTATGGTGCAACTCATATGTTATGGTCGGATGAAAAGTATTTGGATGTTATGGGGATTGAATTAGTAAGAGGAAGAGACTTCCGAACCAAAACAGACACGTCTGTAGTTTTCCTCGTGAGTGAAAAAATGATGAAGAATTGGGGTTATGATGGATTGGGTACTATCGCTCAGTATAGAGATGAGAAAGGTCCTATCGTTGGAGTATTTAAAGATATAAATTTTTATTCCCTCCATTCCGGTGTTGAGCCAATAGCTATTTGTTTGAAGCCATCCTGGGCAAGTAACCTTTTGTTTAAGATTTCAGGAGAAAAACCTGTCCAAACAATCGAATATATCGAATCAGCTATTAGGGAAAGATCGCCAAATGCCATTATTCAATTCAACTTTGTAAATGACAAATTGCAAGACCTTTATTCCGATGAAAGAAACATGTTTATGGTTTTTAAAGCATTTTCGATTTTAGCCCTTATTATTTCTTGTCTCGGCTTATTGGGTATTGCGGCCATTGAAGTGCAAAGGCGAACCAAAGAAGTGGGTATTCGCAAAGTTTTGGGTGCGACCTCTATTGAAATATTGCTGTTGTTAAGTCGACAATTTTCAATAATGCTTGCGATAGCCATTTTAATAAGTGTTCCGCTTAGTTATTTTTTCTCTCAAAAATGGCTGGCTGATTATAGCTATCGTGTATCGCTAACTGGTAGTGAATTTTTCTTTCCTAGTGTAGGCCTAATTTTAGTTGCGATGTTAGTTGTTTCGTTGCACTCTATTAAAGTTATGCACCTAAACCCTACAGAATCACTTAGAGATGAGTGAAAACACTGATTTTTAATATTTCTTACTAAAAAGTAGAACAAACTGAAAAACACTTCGTATATTAGTTCTACAATTTAGTAAGAAAAACTATGAAGGAAACGAAAATTGGTGATTTCGAAGAGACGATGCTGTTGATCGTGGGGATACTCGATCAGGAAGCATATGCCTTTCGTATTGCTGAGGAATTTGAGACTCAAACCAAACGCCCGGTATCCATTGGAGCAGTACACTCGACTTTGAGCAGATTGCAAGAGAAAGGATTTCTAACCTCAGAAATGGGTGGAGCAACAGCGGAGCGCGGCGGAAGAAGAAAGCGAATCTTCACCATTACTGCAGAAGGACATCATGCTCTGAAGACATCAAGGGATTTTAAACTTTCGCTTTGGAATCAGTTTCCAGCCTTTGCTGAAGGTAAACTCAATTTTGTCTTTGGGTGAAAGAGATAAAACCACCGAAGCTAGCAGAGCGGTTTCTTCTTCTGTTTCTAAAGGACTATCTAGCAGAAGAAGTCCTTGGTGATCTTGACGAAAAATTCTACCGGACTATAGAAAAAAAATCGCTGAGAAGAGCCAAGCTCAATTATTGGTATCAGGTATTCAATTATCTCAGACCCTTTGCCTTCAAATTTTTTAAGTCAAACTCAATTTTAGGAACTATGATCAAGCACAATTTTAAAATCAGTTACAGAATTCTACTAAAGAACAAGATGTTCTCAGCAATCAATATCGGAGGACTAGCCATAGGAATATCTCTTACAATTCTTATGGGACTATGGGTTCATGATGAGTTGTCATTCAATAGAAATCACAAAAACTTTGAACGTATCGTTCAGGTCTTACGGTCAGATAGCTTTGAGGGCAAAACCTATGTCAATAGTTCGATGGTGAGTAAGTTGGGAATTCACCTGGAACAAACCTACCCTACTATTTTCAAACATGTTGCGATTACATTTTTTCGTAATCAAGAACAGTTTCTTAGAGTTGGTGATCAATCAATCGAACGCCTAGGCTACTTTTTTGGAAAAGATGCGTCGGAAATTCTTTCACTAGATATGATAGCAGGTACTCCTTTTGATGAATCTCGACTTGATGCTATTTTACTTTCCAACTCGTTGGCTAAAACCTTATTTGCTAATGAAAATCCAATAGGAAGAAGTGTAAGATTGAACAACAACATAGACTTGCTAGTGAGTGGCATATACGAGGACTTACCCAAAAACTCTACTTTCTATGAAATGGAATACATTGTTCCCATTGAGCTTATCTATAACAAAGAGAATCCCCATACATGGGACAACCAAAACACAAGAATCTATGCTTTAATGAATGAAGGAATTGTTCTTGAAGAAGCAAACGAAATCATAAAAAAGGCACTTTCCGATAATATTTCGAATGACAATCGAACAACAGATATTTTTCTTCACCCCATGAAAGATTGGCATTTGAATTCGACTTTTGAAGACGGAGTACAAGTGACGAGTAGCCAAACACAAACTATTCGCATTTATATAGCTATTGGGATCTTCGTGCTCTTTTTGGCATTTATCAATTTTATTAATCTCAATACGGCAAGATGCAACAATCGCATGAAGGAAATTGGGATAAGAAAGTCCATTGGCTCTTATCGAGGGCAGCTGGTGCAGCAGTTTTTGGCTGAGTCATTCTTGTATGTGTTTGCATCCTTACTCATTGCCTTACTTATCGTTTTACTATCGATAGGTTGGTTTAATGAAGTGTCAGGAAAGTCAATAATAATCCCTTGGACAAATCCGACATTCTGGATATCTATTGTGATTTTTGTTTTCTCGTCATCTTTAATAGCGGGTGCCTATCCAGCACTTTTTCTCTCCTCATTTAGTCCAATCAAGGCATTGGGCGGTAGCGTAAAGCAAGGGACGGTCAGTACTCGTTTTAGACAGATTCTGGTAGTATTTCAATTCACGATTTCTATCGCTTTGATTATCGGAACCATTACGGTATACAATCAGCTATCTCATGCGAAAGCTCGACCTGTAGGGTACAATCAGTCTGACCTCATTACCTTAAGAGGTAGGTCAGCAGAGTGGGATGAGAAATATGATGTCTTGAGAGACGAACTAAAAAAATCTGGCTATGTGGTCGAAATGGCCTCCGCCAACTATCCCTTAACGAATGATCTTGGGAATAATGGTGGATTTATGAATCCTGAGACCAATGAAAAGTATCCGATAACTTTCAATACCATTCTCGTGAATCCTGAATATGGAAAAACTGTTGGTTGGAAGCTGATAGCAGGAAGAAATTTCTCTAGAGAGGGCGAAAGTGAAAGGAACAATATCATTATAAGCGAATCTGCGGTAAAGCTCATGGGAATGACCAACCCTATTGGGAAAATGTTAAAGTCCTCTTATAATGTGTACGGTCGAGGAAAAGACTACAAGATTATTGGTGTAGTAAAGGATATGGTAAAACGATCGCCATACGAACCACTAAAACCACTTATGCTTTTCTCCCTTGAATACCCTATGAGTCATGTGTTCATTCGATTAAATCCCGATGTTAATTATATTCAATCTCTTAAAGGGATTCATGAGACTTTTGAAGAAGTGATCCCAGGATATCCGTTTAATTATGAGTTTCTTGATGACGCGTATCAATTGAAATTTCAGTCTGAAGAACGAATTGGAAGCTTAGCTATTCTTTTTAGTCTTTTTGCTATCCTGATTAGTTGTCTTGGATTATTTGGACTATCAGCTTTCATGGTGGAGCAGCGTACAAAGGAGATAGGAATACGCAAAGTGTTGGGAGCATCAGTCTCTAGTTTATGGAACCTATTATCTAAAGATTTTTCCGTGCTTGTATTCATTTCATGTTTCATTTCTATGCCAATTGCTGCTTACCTCTTGAACAGATGGCTAGATAGTTACCAGTATCGAACAACCATTGACTGGTGGGTTTATGCTGTTGCAGGATTATTATGCCTTATAATCACCCTAGCTACTGTGAGCTTTCATTCATTGAAATCGTCTTTAGGTAATCCTGTGAATTCATTGAGATCAGAGTAAAGGGAATGAATAATTCTATTGAAGCTTATAGAGAGTCCGGAAGATCTTTGCGTTCAGTGAAGCTATTCTCAGATTTTAAGAAAGCCGAATATAAATCATTGACGACCGATAATGTGAATGCATAGTTGACTGCTTCTTCCCACTCTTTACTTGCGATAAGTACCTGTCCTTTCTCGTTTTTTATATCAAGCATTAGAAGTTTTCCGCTGTTATTTACCTTTAATAGTGTACTTGTTTCACTCATGAAAGCAATATTATCATTTGATAATAATTGTTCAACTTTTTACGACAAATCAACAATCAGTACAGATGAAGTGAAGTTTAATAGCAGAATTTGGGGATTTCTTTAAGATAATAACTACATATATAGTAATAAAACTATTTATATAGTTATAATTGCTTCATGAAAAGAATACTCCAACTGATTTTGATTCTGTGCTGTATTGATCTGCAAGCTCAGATTAATAGAAAAATTTGCATTTCGGTAGATGATTTGCCTTTAGTTAGGTACGGTATAAAAGGAAAAGCGCATGAATGGGATATCACCAATGGCATTTTGGATGCTTTCAAGAAATACGATGTACCGGCAATAGGATACGTAAATGCAGGAAAGCTATTTCCTGAAGGACAACTGGATTCTTCGAGAATAACCTATGTAGAACAATGGTTGAAAGAGGGGTTCGAGATTGGAAATCATACGTATTCGCATAAGAATTATCATCGTGTTTCTTTTGATGAGTATACCCGTGACATATTGGAAGGAGAGAAAATTGTAAAGGCTTTGGTTGAAAGCTATGATCGGAAGTATGAGTATTTCAGACACCCATATCTAAGGAGTGGGGAAAATGATGGAGCAACGAAGAGACTAAAGGTCTTTTTGAAAGAGCATGGCTACCAAGAGGCATTTGTGACAATAGATGATGACGATTACTTATTTGCTCTCGCATATTCCAGGGCATATAGAAGAAATGATATGCAACTAATGGAAAGAATTGGTGAGGCCTATCTGGAGTACATGGTCAAGAAACTTGTGTACTTTGAAAAATGCTCAATTGAGCTTTTTGGAAGAAATATCAATCATACACTTCTGATACATGCCAATTTTCTGAATGCTCAATATTTGGATCAATTACTCGCGCTCTACAAGGAGCTTGGCTATTCGTTCATCTCTCAAAAGGAGGCTGTACAAGATCCGGCATATGAGACGGAAGTAACAAAATTTGGAGATTGGGGTATTTCCTGGATTCATAAATGGGGAATGAGTGTCGGAAAAGGGAATGAGTTTTTTAAAGGAGACCCTGAAACACCTTTGTTCATAAAAGAGCTTGCTGAGTAGATAAATTTGGAGGATTCAAGCTATTGAATCCTCCAAATCCATTGTTTATCTAACAACTTGATACCTATTGACTTTATCCGAAATAAACTCATCAACTAAGTTAAATAGTTTTTCGGGTTGGTCATCCAAAATAAACGCGTTGCTATCTGTTAGCGTTACAATCGTGATCATTTTACTAGCTGGTTTTGCGCCAAGCCAGCTGTAATGAAAAAATGGAGCTACGTACGATGTGGACTGATCATATAGAATGTCATTCGTAAATGAAGGAATGACCACTAAAACAGGTACTTTGAGATCTTTGTACTCTAAACTAAGGTCTGTACAGTAGTATTCGCACAAATATCTTACCATTGTTGGAATTGGGACAGAGGACATTTGATCCCAGTATTTTTTAGCTTTTATGGAGTCCTTGGTGAAAATTTCAGGAGTGAAATTACCCTCATCCCATGTTTGTCTGCTTACGGTCTTGAACCAATGTGGAGCGAGTGACTTTTCAATATAAAGAATTCGCTGCTGCAATGAAGCCGGCTCATATGAGATGTAATTGCTTGTGAATTTTGCCATTCCACTAAGCAATATTACTCGTTCCACTAGCTCAGGATAATCCAACGCCATCCTGGTGGCAATGACATTGCTGTAAGTAAAATAGCTTACGATTGTTGCTTTATCGATTCCCTCCTCTTTGATTAGGTTTTTGACTCCTTTGATTACTCCATCCGTCCATTGAGTATCAGAGAAGTTACCCATATCTTCTGGCATAGGTGGGGCTTGGGTTGTCCCAAACCCGGGAAATGTCACCGCATAGATTTTAAACTGATCTTTGTAGTTATCTATGAACGGTTGAAATATGGTCCAATCAAATCCCCAGCCGGGTAATAATATCATGGTTTTATCTCCCGATCCGAACTCCTTCACTACTCCAAGTTCTCCCCATGTACCTGGAACATAACCTGAAGGATGTATCAAATTATTTATCTCTTGCCCTTGAGTGCCAATAAAGCATGACAGTAGAATAGTAAAAATGTGAAGCTGTTTTTTCATTTTGAGCGTTTTTGAAAGGAATGTACGCTCAAGGCTATTCATGAAAGATTCATTCAATTGATTGAGACCCGATTGTCATGGATTTTTTAAACTCGGTTGGTGTGAGGCCGGTAGTCTTCTTAAAATTTCTCAGGAAAGAAGATTTGCTTGAGAATCCACTGTCAATTGCTATATGAAAGATCTTTGCATTTTGAAATTCTTTTGATAGCAACATTTTCTTAGCGTGTTCGATCCTATGATGGTTTATGAAGTCATAAAAACTGGTGTTTAAACTAATATTCAATAGCCGAGACAATTCGTAGTTGCTAACACCCAGTCGATCACTAATTTCTCTAGCGTTGATACTGGCATCAAGGTAAAGTTTATCCTCATTCATCAGCTTCCTTAGCTTCTCCGAAACTTGTTGCCTCTTTTCTACATCAACAACAGATTTAAATGATTTTGGATCTTTTTCTAAAAGTGATGGGCTTAGAAAAGCAACATACCCAATCGCATAAATTAGAATAGTGAGACTAGTTAGATTAACGTGGAAGTAGAGTGTTTTGATATTTAGCTCAGTGAATGAAAGAGCCGTCAGCACCAGACTAACGAACAGGTAGATGAAGAACCCAATAGATACTGATCTTAGTGCAATGAACTTTCTCCTTTCTTTTAGTTTCATTTGACTATGCCTCATGGAGGCGATCAGGCGGAGGGACTTTAGAAAATATACAAGCGTACTTAGTATATAGACCAAGTATCCTATGAAGTAAATGGTGATTTCTCCGGTTCTTACCGAAGCTTGCTGACTCATTTCATATACTCTGATTTTGGTTTCAGAATCCAAAAGATAAAAAGGGAGTAGAATGATAAGCTCAAAAAGAAAGGGTGTGGCATGGATCAGGTCTTTCCATTTCAATTTTTCAGATATCAATGATGACCTTATGTATAGATAGAAAAGAGGTCCTATAAGATAAATAAGCGGTAGTGTGGTAAAATAGAAATGGGGAACTTCCTTGATATATCCTGAAGAGTAAATCACATTTTCCAGTAGATAGAAAGTAAATAACAGGATTAATAGAAACAGGAAAACATGTTTTTTCAGAGATCTTCTGATCACAATGAGCGATGCTAGGAATACGCCCTGAAGTGCTGCAAAAAGGTAGAGTATTTCTGAAATGTGAAGATTAAAGGCCACTTGGTAAGTTACTACCGATTCAAGATCAACTCCCAATATCCTACATCAATCCAACGGTCGAACTTGAAGCCTACTTCTTTTAATTGCCCTACTTTTTGAAAACCTAACTTTTCATGTAGCTTGATACTTGCTTCATTCGGAAGTGATATGCCGGCCAATAATGAATGATATCCTTCTGATTGGAGGCCCTCGAGGAGCTTTTGATACAGCTTAGTACCCAAACCTCTTCCTTGAACCTCTGGATCAAGGTAAATACTAGTTTCTACGGTTTTACTATATGCCTCTCGGGGTTTCCACTGTGTAGCATATGCATAACCAACTACATTTTCTTCGAGCTCAGCTACCAGCCACCCATATCGAGACTGTTCAATTTTATCTTCCATTGAATTAAGAGTAGGAGGAGCTAATTCAAATGTACTGTGAGTACTGAGTACATAGTAAGAATAAATCTGAAGAATGGCATCAGCATCCTCCGTAGTTGCTGCACGAATCATATTTGTATTATTCTAAGTGATATTATTAATAAATCAACTTTTGATATACTTTTTTTGAATCTTTTCAAGAGTACGGATGATTTTTTTATAATTATTTCAGACCTTGCATTAAAGAAACTTATTGACAGCATTTTTAATCATTTGTTGTCGTTTTTTCATCACAAATCCAGTCAGCTATGATAAACCTTTTCAAATCTTCTAAGACGAATTCACTTCAAAAAAAGTATGACAAGTTAACGAAAGAAGCTTATGACTTGTCCAAATCCAATCCTGAAGAAAGCTTGAAAAAACAAATAGAAGCACAGGAAATACACAAACAGATGATATCCAGTATGTAATCAGAATTAAACTTCCTGGAAGGTTTTGAGTTTTTCTGCATGTGAGAATAAGAATTTCAACAAAAGTCAAAGCCACAAAAAGCGAAGTGAAGAAGGGATTCACGCAAGATCTCTTTATTTCACTTAATCCTCCTTTTCCTCCTGTGAGACTCGAGCAGTTTGATGGGTGCAAAACAGGAGATAAGGTAGCTCTTGAGTTGAATTTTTTACTTTTCAAACAAAAGTGGGTCAGTGAGATAGTTGAAGATTCAGAAGATTCAAATTCCTGGTATTTTATTGATCAAGGAATACGACTTCCATTTTTCTTAAGGAGCTGGAGCCATAAACATCTGGTTAAAGTTGATGGAAGAGGGGCGCAAATTGTTGATGATATCACTTTTTCAACTGGCACAAGAATTACGGATATGCTTATGTATCCATTACTTCTTGGCCAATTCATGTACCGAAAGCCGATTTATAAGAGAATGTTTGATGCAACTCCTAAACTTACTTCAGTTTAGAATGAGATTAATGGGGTCGCAGCTTCAAGTCCTGAAGCTTACGCGTGATGTTCATATAGGCTCGTTTCTTCAAATGACGTCCTAACGTCACCTCAATAATTTGAAGCACATTTGTATCTAAAGTAGCATTGTAGCCAAACAATGACACAACTCAATGATAGAACAACCAATCCTTGGAAGTAAACTACTCGCTCTGAGATTAGAGAAAGGGATCACTCAGCTCGAGCTCAGGGAGAAATGCCATGTAAGTGTACGCACAATTCAACGGATTGAATCCGGATCGGTCACTCCCAGAGCTTCCACAGTGAAAATATTACTAGAGGCCTTGGGCGAAAACCCGAATGACTGGTTTGGTTCATCGAACGTGCTTGTTGAAAATCAATTTTCAATCAAAACATTTAAGAATATGCTGCTTGTAGACACATCTGAACAAGTGCAAAAAAATGCACTAACCCCAGCCTGGATCGCTGGAATTATTTATCTCTTGATAGGGATAATTGAAATAGTCATGGATATTCAATTGAGTGAACAAGGAAGCTCAATATCCCTACTTTCGGTTACGATAGTGGTGAAGATTATCACCATTATTTCATTTTTCTTATTCACCCGGGGGTTTATCGCTCTTGCCATTTTATTTGAAAATCACTTATTAAGAATAGCTGCATATATCTCCATTGCGGCCATCACTATGATTTACAGCGTAGAGATTATCATTACATTGGTTTCTCCAAATGCCGTAGAATTAATTAACACTTTAGGCGCCTTATCGGTGATTCCTTTCGGTGCAATATCACTCTTTTTTGGTTTAGGTCTAATAAGACTTCAAGATGGAATGGGGAGAATTGCTAAAGTTGCGGGAAGGCTTGAAATGATTTACGGCATTTCGTATATGACACTCATACTTACACCTATTGGCTTAATCCTTTTGCCAGCAGTACTAATAGTCGAAATTGTTCTTTTGTCAAGAGCAGATCAGTTGGCTAAAGAGGGGCAATTATGATTGGTATTCTTGTCATCTTGATTATTTCCTGGATTCTACTTTACCTCAGGATCCTGAATCAAGTTTTTGTCCTTCTATCTCGACTTGAAACTATTTGAATTTGGATATAGTGATCGAGTAGTGGCCATTCTGAATGGACGTCCTATTTATTGGGGAACAACCGATGGCGATCAAGAGACTACCGCTATCTGGGAACGATTGGACTTTTTGATGGTATCTACGTAAACCTAAAGAAAGGAGAAAATGAATTGTTAATGGCTGTATCCGAAGATTTTGGAG
Source organism: Ekhidna sp. (assembly GCA_965267215.1). Taxonomy (GTDB): domain Bacteria; phylum Bacteroidota; class Bacteroidia; order Cytophagales; family Cyclobacteriaceae; genus Ekhidna. The sequence continues at coordinate 3,827,180 of OZ253940.1, read as the reverse complement.
GATGGCTGATTACCGGAAGGTTTAAGGACGAGCTTGGTTTGAAAATCAAATAATATAGGGGTGATTCATTCTCACCCCTTTTTATATCTTTATTCGTACCGCAATGCCTTGACTGGATTGGTTCTTGCAGTCATCAACGTTTTGTATCCCACAGATACAATAGCGATTAGCAAGACCAATAAAGCGGATATTAGAAAGACTATTACTCCTATTGAAATACGACTGGTGAAGTTATCCAGCCAGCCATCCATAACCAGGTAAACAATCGGCCAGGAAATAACATTAGCTACTATCACAAGGATTAAAAACTCCTTTGAAAGTATCAAGACGATCTGAGAAACATCTGCTCCCAACACTTTTCGGATACCAATCTCTTTGGTTCGCTGCATGGCGGTAAAAGAAGTCAATCCAAATAGACCAAGGCATGCTACGACGATCGCAAAAAGTGCAAATAGGGTAAAAGTTCTGCTGAAGTTACGCTCATTTACATATTGGCGATTATAGAATTCATCCAAGAAGAATGTGTCAAATGGTGCACCAGGAAAAAACTGATCAAACAAAGCTTTAACTTCTTGATATGCATCCTGATAATCCTGGGAACTCAACTTTACAGTTATAAAATCTGAAGCTCTTTCCACCAATGGAAATACCAGCGGATTTACTTTGGTTTTTAAAGAAAGTTGTGTGTAATTATCTACGATTCCAATGATCGTTCGTGTATCTCCTCCTACATTAACTCTCACTCCTATAGCTTCTTCTGGAGATGGTATTTTCAGCGATTCCATCGCAGCATGGTTTATCAGGATGTTGGCTGTATCTGTTGTAATAGATGGGTCGTAATTCCTCCCTGCCAGAATATCAATATCATATGTAGAAAAATAGTCGTGATCAACACCAGCCAGGTATACTATGAAATTTTTGTCCTGTGTTTCCTCCTGCTTTCTCATGCCCCTGGTCCAAAATATTTCTTCTCCGGGAATGTTTGAGCTCTTAGCTACTTCATTGACAATTGACTTTGATTTTAATTCATCTTGAAATGATTGGAGTCGAGTGGCAAATGTAGAGTCATTTGGATGCGGTCCCTGAATAACAAGTGTATCTGTCATGTCAAAGCCAAGGTCCAGTTTGTTCATGTGGCGCAACTGCTGATAAACAATGATGGTGCCTGCAATAAGCGTTACTGAAGCCGCAAACTGAAAGACGACCAGTGCCCTTCGAAGCATAATCCCCGACTTATTGGTGGTTAGCTTACCCTTCAAAACCTGGATGGGTCTGAAGGAGGATAGAATGAAGGCGGGATAAAGCCCAGAAAGAATTGATCCTACTACAAAAATCCCAACAACGGCTACCCAAAAATCGACCCGTAGAAAAAAGCTTCTACTCAGAGGAGCATCTGCCAGCTGGCTAAATAGTGGGGTAGCCAAAATCACAACAAGCAATGCAATCATCAACGCCAGAAAATTTAAAACAAAAGATTCCACTAAAAACTGATACATCAATTGTTTTTTGTAAGCTCCCATCGATTTTCGAACACCGACTTCTTTCGCTCTTTCAAGCGACTTTGCAGTAGATAAGTTGATGTAGTTGATCCATGCAATAATTAGAATAAAAGCAGCAATCATGCTTAGGAAAAACACCGTATCACCATCTCCTTGCTCTTGGGGCTCGGACTCCTGTAGCAAGGAGGAGTACAAATGGATATCAGTAATCGGTTGTAATGGAAAGTCCGATCGGAAATCATACTTTTCAAATGACTCCTTTCTTTCTTCGTACAATACTTCCGTGAACTTTTCATCAAAAACCTCTGGATCTGTTCCTTCCCTCAGCAACACATAGGTATTGAAATCGTACCAGCCCCAACTTGTTTCGGATGATACTTGCGCATCGCTTGCCAGTCCATTATTTGATCTGACTGTATTATTCAACGTTTCATACGAAATCAGTACATTATACTTTAGGTGAGAATTATCGGGAACATCCGGGGTTACTCCTGTTACTTCAAAGTTTCCGTCAATCCAGGAGTGCATTTCCAATGTTTCACCGATCACATCCGTTCTTCCAAAATATTTTCTGGCTGTGGATTCTGTAATAACAATTTTATTAGGATCATTCAAGGCCGTTTCTGCATCTCCGTAGATCAATGGATAATCGAAAATCTTCAAGAACGATGGATCAGCTATTTGCACTCTTTTTTCGCGATACTGGGTGTTATTGAATTCGAAAATTGTTTCCATCGGGAAAGCCCGAGCAAATTCCACTACTTCAGGCATGGTTTCCTTCATGAAAGGGCCTACACGTGGAACTGCAGCTGCACAGTCTATGTCAAGCTCTCCTCCTCTATATACCATATAGCGTACACGGTAGATATCTTCATAATTCGAGTGAAACTTGTCGTAGCTGTATTCATAGCTCACATATTGCACAATAAACAAACAGGCGGCTAGTCCTAACGCCAGACCTAGAATGTTCAACGTAGAATACACTCGGTTTTTACCAAGTGTCCGGAAAGTTGTTTTGATGTAGTTTTTGATCATTGCTCCTGAATTAGTTTGAGTTACCTTTTTTCTTCGTCTTAAGTCATAATTCCTTGCGGACAAGAATGCATCAAGAAAATAGTGTGCACGTGCCCTGAGTAGTCCTTTTTCCTTTACACGGTCTTGAAATATCTCTTCCAGGTCTCCCAGTACATCGTCAACGAGCTCTTCGCTAATTAGTACTTGAACCAGCCACACACCTAGCAAAGGAGGATCATTCCTTTTTATCTTTCCCTCAACCGGGTTCATTTATATGCTGCTAAAAGTGAGACGTGGAATAGATTCCCAATATTTCTCCCTTAGGTTTTTAGCTTCTTGTAAGACCTCAAAGCCAGCATTCGTCACTTGAAAATAGCGCTTCTTCTTACCTCCACGCTTAGAGGTGGCTCCACCAAATTCAGACATGAGAAATCCCTTATCCTCCAACCGATAAAGTGAGGAGTGAATGGCACTGATGTTGGTCTTTCGATTCGCCCGAGACTCCAATTCCTCCTTTACCGTAACGGCATAGGCTTCTTTGCCTAAAGATGCTACGGTTAACAAAATGAGTTCTTCAAATTCTCCCAGATTACTTCCTTTCATGCGTTGTATTGGTTTTTAATTTGAGAGGTTTGGCACATCAGCCATTTAAACAACAGTAAGATTTGCTCAATGAATTGGTCGGCGCTTCACCTTCTTATTCCTCATAAATGTAAACATTATGAATAGGATAATACTCATGTTTGTAAATAAAAGTTACACCCGGAGACAAAATTTATTAAATAGGGACAGAAGCTTATCAATTTCTATATTCGTTTCATATTAAATACTCAATACATAATGAACAAGCTTTACTTCTTTCTCCTTGCCGTAGCAATTTCAAGTCATATTCAATCACAGAATTATTATGAAAAGGCTTTTTCTTTCAAAGAAAATATCACGATTGGGGAAAATCAGCCTTTGATCCATGCTTTTGATGAGAACAAGTTTTTGTATTTGATCTATGAAGAAGAAGTGCTAAAGCTAATAGGTAGTACAGATAAACTAAATAACTTATATGAAATTGAAATTCCTGATTCGATTGAATATTTTCCAACTTTCAATGTGATCAATGATAGGCTAGTAATTCTTCTTATGAACAAAGAAGATGACATTTTTAGTTTAGTTGCCAACACACATTCAACTACTAAAGGGGATTTGATTAGTTCTAAAATTATTTATAAAGGCAAGTTTAAGCCGACAATTTTGTTTGACTTATTTGATAAAAACTTTGCTCTTATTTACAAAAATGATGAGTCGACCAATTGTAAAGTGTTTGATTATTCAACGCTTGAAGTAATGAACTCACTCACCTTAGAATTAGAAAATAAAGTATCTGATATCACAATGCTTGAAAATGGCGACTTGGTTTGGTGTTCTTTAAATAAAAAATCAGGTACTCTAAAGTTTAATATAAAAAAACAGTTTTCTGATATAAGTTCATTTGATACTAATGTCGATGGATTCAATCAAAACTACGACTATCAAATCCAGCTAATCCCTTTAAACATAAACGAAATAAATGTTGTAATAATAGCGGATCATTTAGCGGCAATCTCAACAAAAAAGCGCTCACAACTAAAAACTTTAGAGGTTTACAAAATAAGATTGGAAAGTCTCTCGGTCTTAAATAAATCCAAGATATCTGCCGATGAACTGTTTATGGAAAAATTAAGTCAAGAAGTCAATAATAACATGCTAGTGAGAGGAAAATTCAAACGGAAGAAATTTTTTTATGAACTAAATCTTACTCAAACTTTTATTGATGAGGAAGGATCTGTTTATTTGATTTTGGAGGAGTTAGTAGGATTCTCTTATGTTAATTCGTACAGCAGAAGGGCGTCTCCAAATAATGGGTATCCAGTGTTATATGCAAATGATATTTTGATATCTAAATTTAATTCATCATTGAAAAACGAATGGAATAAACTCATTATACGCGAAGAGTTTGCACAAACTGGTTTTGCTTGGGTTGGTTTTGGATTTCACAATATTGTATCCAAAGCCTTTATTGAAAATGGATCACTGTTGATTCTTACTCCAGAACGAGAGAAAAAATCATTGGGAACATACATTAGAGAATTGAACCTAAAAACTTCTAAAATCAGCTATCCAAAAAAAATAGAGGGTAGTTCCAACTACACATATCAAAATTACACTGAGCTTTTGAACAATGGTAAGATTATCATTATGAATACCGATAGAAGAACTTTAGTAAAAAACTTTGTTCTAAAAAGCACTTCATTCGATTAAAATAGGAGAAATAACATCAAAGACTTCCAGGCTTAGAAATCATTCATCACCATTTTCTTTCTCCTGATTCTGGCCAAAAAGGTGATCTAATAACAGGATTCAAATTTTATGGATTTGAAGCTTCCAGAATAGAACATTAGAAACGAAGACCAGGTAATAGGTGAAAAATCAAAATTGAGCAATAGCCCATTCGACTAGCGATAACCTAAACTCTGAAACTGTCATATGTCTACACGAAACTGACAAAAATCATTATTTATCACCCATCTGTTTATTTAGTTCGCTGTATCATCCTTATCAATCAAGGACAGTATGCTACCACGTCGATTAAAACGTTTTTTGTTTCAATATAGCCTGGTACCTCCCAAAAAGTGGAGAGCTTTAGCAACATTTACCGTTGCGATCATTTTTGGCCTTGGAATTTTTCTACTTGATTTCTCCAATGCCTCTTCTTACCTGTCCGACGATCCTCAGGCATGTGTGAACTGCCATATTATGACCCCTCAATATATCACCTGGACACACAGCTCACATCGAGAAGTGGCAAATTGTAATGACTGCCATGTGCCTCATGATAATGTATTCAATAAATACTTTTTCAAAGCAAAAGATGGCCTTTATCATGCTTCGGTGTATACCGCTCAAGCTGAACCAGAAGTAATAAGAGCGAGAGAGCCATCTATCGAGGTGATCCAGAACAACTGTGTAAGATGCCATAAAGATCAAGTGACTGACGCTAAGACGGCTGCTTACATTTCAGATCACTATTCAAACCGAACAGAGAGAACCTGCTGGGAGTGTCATCGCGAGGTGCCTCATGGAAGGGTAAGAAGCTTATCATCTGTTGGAGCACAAATAGAGCCTGTTCGTGAGTACACCCCTGAAGATCTTTCAGTAATTCCGAAATGGCTAAAAGATTCAATGGATTCGACCAATGTAAAAAATATGATACGATGAAAAACTGGATACTATTCACAATAACAGCATTGGCTGCTTTTTTACTGGCGCTACTGTCTGTCAATATTTTTGAACGGAAGTCAGAGGCAAAATTTGCCTATCAGCCGAAGGTGGCTATGGAAGGCATTGAGCCCCGTGACTCCATTTGGGGACTGAATTACCCAAGACAATATCAATCCTATATAAAGTCTAAGGACACAACGTTCAAAAGTATGTATGGCACATCAGGTCACCATGACATGTTGGAGTCAGACCCTGAGCTGGTGATCCTCTGGGCTGGTTACGGTTTTTCCAAAGACTATAATGCTCCTAAGGGACACGCATGGGCAGTAACCGACATTCACAAAACACTAAGAACCGGAGCACCTATGAAGGCGGGAGAAGGTCCAATGCCTACTACCTGCTGGACATGTAAAAGTCCGGATGTACCAAGGTTGATGAAACAAATGGGTGTAGCAGAGTACTACACCGGCAAGTGGTCAGATTTGGGATCGCAGGTGATCAACCCTATAGGCTGTGCCGATTGCCACAACCCTGAGACCATGAAGTTAACCATTACCCGACCAGCATTGATAGAGGCATATGAAGCTATGGGTAAAGACATTAATGAAGCCTCTCACCAGGAAATGAGGTCCCTTGTATGTGCACAGTGTCATGTGGAGTACTACTTCGATGGCAAGAAGCCTGGTAAGGGAAAGGCCAAGTATCTAACTTTTCCGTGGAAGGATGGCATGACTGCTGAAAACATGGAGGAGTATTATGATAACTTCGAATTTGCTGACTGGACCCACCCTCTTAGCAAAACACCGATGTTGAAGGCACAACACCCGGACTATGAAGTTTTCATGACAGGTGTTCATGCCAAGCGAGGGGTGAGTTGTGCTGATTGTCACATGCCTTATCAGACTGAGGGCGGACAGAAATTCACGAATCATCACATAGGTTCACCTCTGGCAAATGTTGAGAACTCTTGTTTTGTATGCCATCGGGAAAAAGTAGAGGATTTGGTTACCGATGTTTATGATCGTCAGCGAAAAATCAAAGAAGGAACCAGGAAGCTTCAGCGACTTGTTGCGATGGCACACATTGAAGCGGCAAAAGCATGGGAGTTGGGTGCCACGGAAGATCAGATGAAGGATATTCAACAAGGTATTCGTCATGCTCAATGGAGGTGGGATTATGCAGTGGCGTCTCACGGTGCTGCATTCCACTCTCCAGTAGAGACCAGCAGGGTTGTCACCTCCGCTACCGGAATGATCCAGGAAACAAGGATCGAACTTAGTCGGTTGCTTGCAAGTTTGGGATTCAACCAACCTGTCCCAATGCCAGATTTTAAGAGTAAAGAAGCTCTTCAGGCCTTTATAGGGATGGACATCCCAGCTCAAAAAGCTGCTAAAGAAACGTTCATGGAAGAAGTGGTCCCTCAGTGGCTTAAGGAGGGGAAAGAAAGAGAAAAGAAAAAACCAGTTAAAGCAATATCTGCCAATAAATAAACACTACCGTTATGAAGCTAATGAAGTATTACCTGGGATTGCTTTGCATAGCCATGCTTGCGCCGGAGGCATCTCACGCACAATTCAATCTGGATGGGCAAATGCTCATTCGTAGTGAATTTAGGAACGGATATCTTCAAGTCATTCCTGAAGATACCGACCCAGCAGGATTTATAGCTCACCGTGCGAGATTGCAAGCGAGTTACAAGCTTGACGATTTTAAGTTTTTTATTAGTGTTCAAGATGTCCGCACCTGGGGAAGTACTTCACAAGCAAATGTTAGTGACAATTTTCTTTCTGTCCACGAAGCATGGGGGGAATTTAACCTGGGTGAATTCTGGAAAATCAAACTGGGAAGACAAGAATTAAACTATGACAATGCTCGATTTCTGGGGAATCTGGATTGGGCTCTTCAGGCCAGGTCACATGATTTTGCTTTAGCTAAATATGAAAAGGACGACCTCAAGCTTCACATTGGTGGAGGATTTAACCAAGATGGTCAAAGACTAACCGGAAATACCTTCACTGTAGCTAATCAATATCGAACTGCCCAATTAGTTCGCTATGAAAATGCTATTGCAAACGTGAATTTTTCGCTCTTGTTCTGGAATGAAGGCAGACAAGCAGTAGACAGGGATTCAGTTGGAAACATCATTAGTGATGATGTTTTTTTTCGTCAAACCATTGGGATTCCAACATTGAAAACAACGATTGGTAACACCACCTTAAGTGGGTTCTTCTATTACCAAATGGGTGAGGATGTAAACAATAGAGATGTGTCCGCTTTCAATTTGAGTGGGCAGGTTAGTTACCTGATATTTTCGAATGAAGATGGCAAGAAATGGAAAACCACCCTCGGATATGAAATGATATCTGGAACAGATGGCGATGAATTGGAAAAAAATAATTCATACACTTTACAGTATGGAACTAACCATGCGCATAATGGATACATTGACTGGTTCTACGTAGCAAACCGATGGGAAAACAGCACAGGATTGAATGACCTGTTTTTAAGGAGCAGGTACACATTTGGTCCCAAACTCTGGATACAGGCTGACTTTCACCAGTTTTCTTCCTTTGCCAAGCCCCTAAACCTTACAGGTGAGTTATCCTCAGACAAGAATATTGGAACAGAAATTGATTTGACCTTTGGACTGATTGTAAATAGTTCTGTGTCTTTACAGGGTGGGTATAGTCAGCTTTTTGTCTCGGATGCTTATCAGGACATCAACAGCTTTGATTTCAAAAGTAATCAGAATTGGGCCTACCTGATGTTTGTATTTAGACCCACTAGTAAAGCTAAATTTATAGGGGTACTTCAATAGTTTAATTGAAGAAAGTGGCTGTTGACCAATGAGGTTTTTGTTTTCTACTAAAGTCAGTTTTGTATTGTTTTTGGCTGTCATTATTGCCATGGCAGGTGCTACGCTTATTGAAAATGATTATGGCACCTTAGTAGCCCGTAATCAGGTCTATGAAGCATGGTGGTTTGAACTGATTATAGCCTGGCTAGCGATCAATTTTGTCTTCCACATCAGGCAGTACAAGCTCTTTTCAAGGCAAAAACTGGCATTAGGGCTATTTCATGTTGCCTTTATTATCATCGTCATTGGAGCTGGCGTAACTCGATTTTTCAGTAAAGAAGGGGTAATCCATATTCGTGAAGGACAGACCCAAAATACCTTCTACTCAGCAGAGAACTATTTGCAGTTAGCTAATGAAAATAACATGGTCAGTTATTTGCGCCAGGAGTTTGTTCCAAAGATTTTCGAGCCTGCAGACTTTCCTGCGATAATTGACGATTTGGATTTCATTTTGAAAGCTGAAGAATACATCCCTGGAGCCCGGCAGAGCTATGTTAAAGGAGATGAGACCATTATAGAAATCACCATTCTGGACCAGGGAGAGCGGAAAGATTTCAAGCTGGATAAAGGTCAAAATCTAGATCTTGGTGAATTTATTATCAGTACCGGTTCAGATTCAGAAGCTCAAATCCAGATTTTTAAAAAGGATTCTGTCTGGGTTATGAAATCTGACTATTCCATGCAATTAATGCGAATGATTGATCAGCAAATCAGCGCATTGGATTCAGGAGTCGTTGCGCCTCTTCAGCTCAAAACGTTGTACCAATGGGAATCCGGATCTTTAGTGATTCGATCAATTTTGGAAAATGTATCACCCATTATGGTACCCGAGTCAGATGAAAAGCTGGCTAAAGACTTTTTAGATGGAGTGAAGGTATCCGTCTGGGATAGCAATGGACAACAACTGAAGTCAGGGTATTTCTATAAAGTCAATCGAAACCCAAAATGGATAGATTTCGAGTACCAAGGCAATAAATACCGCTTTACCTATGGACCAAAAGCCGAGACGCTCCCATTTTCCTTACACCTCCATGATTTCCAACTGGAGCGTTATCCTGGTTCCACAAGTCCTTCATCTTATGCCAGTGAAGTGGTTGTCCAAGACAAAAACCTACAATTGCCATTCCGCATCTTTATGAATAATGTACTTGACTATGGAGGATTCCGTTTTTATCAGAGCTCTTATGATTCTGATGAAAAGGGAACTGTACTAGCCATCAACCAGGATCGACCGGGAACTTCTATTACCTACCTTGGTTACTCTTTGTTAGCTCTTGGGATGATATGGACGCTTTTTGCACCCGGGAGCAGATTTCAGATGATTTTGAAAAAACTTGGTAAGTTGGATAAAATCGCATCCGTTCTATTTTTGATGGGTTTTCCTTTTTTTACAAGTGCCCAGGAAAATGCGACTTCTAAATGGTTAGTACCAAAAGAGAAAGCAGAAACATATGGAAAACTGATTGTGCAGGATCTGGATGGGCGAATGAAGCCTGTCAATACGCTGGCAAATGAAATCGTCCGAAAAATTTACGGAAGAAGTAGAGTGGGCATTGACGCAGGAGCTGATGAAATAACAATCTCAGCAGAACAGTTTTTATTGGCCGTACAGCTTGCACCTGAAGAGTGGGCTAACAGGTCAATTATAAAAGTTGATCAAAAGAAAGGTAAAGAGATATTTAATCAACTTGGGAAGGAGCCTGCTTCATTTCTTAGATTCACAGACTTTACTACTGAGGAAGGTGAATACAAACTGCTAAGACTGGTAGAAGAAGCCAACAAGCTAAAGCCATCGCAGCGAACCGAAGGGCATAATGAAATCCTGAAAGTGGATGAACGCTTTAATATATTCTATGGACTCCTGATTGGAGAATTCATGAGAATATTTCCCAACCGTTTAGATCCCGACAACACCTGGTTTACTTCCAATCAGCATGCAGAAGGTTTTACGGAAGAAGATGCTAATTTTATCAAGAACATCAGCCGTATTTATCTGGCCGGACTTCAAAAAGGTATAACAACCGGAAGCTGGAAAGAAGCTGACGAGTCATATGCCTACATAGATCTGTATCAGAAAAAGGCAGGCACAAATGTCTACCCAAGTCAGGTAAGAATAGAAGCAGAGCTACTCTACAATAAAGTCAACTTGGGCAATCATCTATTCGGATTGTTTTGGCTCCTTGGATTGATCTTGCTGATCACCGCTATTGTCTTGCTATTCAAACAGAACAAAGCACTTTTCGTCGTATGGAAAATAGGAGTTAGCCTGACACTGATCGGATGGCTCACCTTCACAGCTCATTTAGCGTTGCGATGGTTTATTGCAGAGCACCCTCCCTGGAGTGATGGATTTGAAATGCTGGTGTTTGTTGCATGGGGAGTGCTACTGTTTGGGCTGGCATTTTCCAGGAAAACGAGGTTCACTATTCCATTAGCGCTATTATTTTCCGGAACCCTGCTATTTGTAGGCTTCCTCGATTGGCTCAATCCTGAAATCACCAATCTTATGCCGGTATTACATTCATACTGGTTGAAAATCCATGTGGCTGTTATTGTTACCGGATATGCGCCATTGGCTTTGTCTGCTATCCTCGGACTAATGAGTCTGCTCTTCTTGATCTTCAAACCGAAAAGCCCACAAACTAACTGGTGGAATGCTCAAAGGGAGCTGATCGCAGTGAATGAACTTTCGATCACCCTGGGTTTATTCTTATTAGCCATTGGAACATTTCTGGGAGGTGTCTGGGCCAATGAAAGCTGGGGGAGATATTGGGCGTGGGACCCGAAAGAAACATGGGCATTAATATCTGTTTTGATCTACGCATTGATTCTACACCTGCGCCTTGTACCTGCCACCAGGTCAGCTATTATCTACATACTTGCAAGTCTTTGGGGTTTTTCTTCGATCATCATGACTTCCTTCGGTGTAAACTATTACCTAAGTGGTTTACATTCCTATGCCAAAGGAGACCCGGTACCTGTTCCGGTATGGGTATACTGGACCGTTAGTATTCTTCTTATCATTTCCGCATTTGCTTTTCTCAATTTTCAAAAACTAAAGCCAGCGGAGAAGCAGAAGTTGATGCTCTAAATGGTAGTTACTTGATTCCCCTTACCATCTCTTTTTTGCCCATGGCTCCCTGCAATGTTTCTACTCGGAATCCTGCTTCAGCGAGGTTTCGCTTAAATTGGCCTTGGGCACAGTAGGTCGTAAGCACTCCCCCCTTTTCAAGCAAATCGTAACACTTTTTCAGGTTATCCAATGACCAAACTTCTGGTTGTTTGCTTGGTGCAAAGGCGTCAAAATAGATGATATCAAACGATTCGTCACTTTCGAATTCTTCAAGCCTTGTTTGCGTTTTGAACAGTGCAAATTTTTGGGTCAGACTGGTACCCTGTATCCATTCACTTGAATGGATTTTGAGCAAAAGGCTTCTTTCGTCCTCGGTTTGGTGAAAGTTGAGCTTTTCGTAAATTTCTTTATCAACCGGATATGGCTCCAGCGAACTAAAGTGTATTTCTTGCTGCCTTTCCTCTGCGAATAGAGCTGTGAGGAAAGCATTAAGCCCTGTGCCTAACCCTACTTCTAAGATCTTTACCTCGTCCGTTTTGTTCTTAGATAACCAATATTGCAACCCTTCACGTATAAACACATGCATGGATTCACCTCTTGCTCCACGAGTGGAGTGGTACGTTTCGTTAAGCTCCTCATCATACAAGCTGTGTGAGCCATCTTCCGTGGTGATGATTTTTTTCATGAGTGTTTTTAAATTTAGAGTCTAATGGAAATACATGATGGTCAGTCCTTTGTCGAATACCTGGACAAAGTAAAAGCAAGAACACAACGATTATTTGACTTTATTCCCGAAGATAAGATGGAGTGGACGTATCAAAAAGGGAAATTCACCATCGGTGATCAAATCAGACACCTAGCAGCCATCGAAAGATTCATGTACGTGGAAAATGTACAACTTCGTCCGTCCCAATATCACGGCTGTGGAACAGATTTAGCGGAAGGCAAAAAGGCGACAGTTGCGTTTTATGTTCAAATGCAAAAAGAGTCCAGAGAAGTCTTTGAGCGTTTAACTAAAGAAGATATGGCTAAAAAATGCCAAACACCAGGAGGCATTGATATCACTATTTGGAAATGGCTCAGAGCTTTGATCGAACATGAAGTGCATCACAGAGGGCAACTTTATGTTTATCTGGGTATGTTAGGTATAAAAACACCACCGCTCTATGGATTGACTTCCGAAGAGGTAATTGAAAGGTCAGTTTGACTTATTTATAAATCAAAACGGTCGCATGAGCCGCCACACCTTCTTCCTTACCCACAAAGCCCAGCTTTTCGGTGGTGGTTGCTTTTATAGAAATGTCATCCTGCTGCACCCCCATAACCTTTGCAAGAGTTTTTTTCATTGCTGGTACATGGGGATTAATCTTGGGCTCCTGCAAGCAAATCGTGGAATCTATATTTCCTACTTTATAACCCTTTGTTCCAATAAGAGCGATAACCTCTTTGAGTAAAATCTTACTATCTATCCCTTTGAACTTAGGATCCTTATCAGAAAAATGAAAACCAATGTCACGCATGTTAGCAGCACCCAAAAGTGCATCACAGATTACATGTATGAGCACATCAGCATCTGAGTGGCCATAAGCGCCATGAGTGTGCATGATTTGGATTCCACCAAGCCAGAAATCTACCCCTTCAGCTAATGCATGTACATCATATCCGTATCCTATTCTGATATTGGGTTTTGTCATGCGACAAAAGTAGATACATTATAGATAACACCCCCACAATCTCCTAAAGGGGATATTTACTCTGATTTTTTACGTTTTCTGATTTTCTTAACAATCCAAACAACTCCCAGCGCAACCAGGCCAAACGGCCAAAGAGCTAGTATGTAGACAAGGAATGTTAGGAATCCTTGCCAACCTACAGAAATAGAATTCAACAAACGTGTTCCAAATCCAGGTCGTTGCTCCTGGTTTAGTTCGTAGGGAATTAGTTCGTAAAACGATAGATCCAGGGTGCTGTAAGCAATCTTATGGCTCAACAGCTTAAACTGACCCTGAAGTGATTCAATTTCACCTCTTACCTGATTCAGATTTCGCTCTACTTCCAGAATATCTTTGACGGTAACCGCCTTGTTTAGAATCTTCTGGTACCGCTGTTCAAGTTTCTTCTTGTTTTCAATTCTGGATTGAAGATCATAATATCGATCTGTCACATCATCTGTACTCACCCAGCGATTTTCCAGTTTTTTGCCTTTAGTGATATCTGTAATAAGTGCATCAAAATGCTGAGGTGGCACTTTGATACTCATGTTTACATTGATACGATCGTACCCCTTATTTTCATTTTCAGATGCGATGTAAGCATCATACTGTTTAATAAGATCAGAAAGGCGATTGTATTCATCTTTTGTGCTCTCAACCCCATAAGAAAGTCCTCCCGTTTTGATGACCTTCTTCTCTATTTCCGGATCCTGATTGGCATCATTAGATACTTTTCGAACCATGGTTGTGCTCATGTCCGACTCCTCAGCAACGTCCATCATTGGTGCTGTTTCATAATCGGCTACCGCTGAATCAGAACTAGCTCCCCCACCACAGGCCGCCATCAGGAAAACTATAAGTATTGTTAGGGTCTTCATGTCTCTAAATTTAGCAGATTACTGAACAAGAATCTTACCAAGATTGATGTTAAGGAGCTATGAAGTCATTGCAGTCTAATCGTAGTTCATTGTTTTTCAAGGGTTTTCGAATGAACGTACAATAGTGATCACTTCCTTTGCTTTCATAGAATTTGCAACCAAAACACGTGCGTTGAACCTCAATAATTCCAGCTTTATTTAGCTCGAAAATAACTTTCACAAGCCCGTCATATAAAGCTCTTTGTTTGTTGGTATTCAAGTTTTCAATGGTCTTTCTGAGTGGGTTATCAAATGTTTCAAGAGACTTGGTTAAACCCTGCCCTTTGTCAGAAAGGCGAATGGTGTATGCCCTGGCATCTTCTCCTACTTCTTTAGTAATGAAGTCCTTTTCAAAAAGGACTTTGATTGCATCACTGATGGTTGGTTTTTTTAGGTTAAATTCTCTTGAGAGATGACTTACATTGGCAAGATTTGAATCATGGTGCTTGATAAACAACAAGATTTGAATCTGTATGGGGCTCAATCCTGTTTCTTTCGATTTCTCCCAGAGAAGTACCCTAAACACTTCAGATAATCGTTCGAACCCGACGACTAGTTTGCTGGTTAGGTCTTTTTCCTGAAAGATTGGATCAAATGAATTTGCCATGCATACAAAGTTAGTGATCCTTACTAAATAGAATTAATTTATGGAATGTCATCCTGCGCGAAGCGAAGGATCTCATAAATGATGTGTAAAGATTCTTCACTATGTCTACCTGCGGAAGGCCGGTGCAGAATGACATCCATCAAAAATTATTTGACAGCATAAGGTAAAGACAAATCGCCTGAAGCCACACTGTATACCGCATAAACCCCAAGCATTGGTAACTCCTTATTTGAGGTATTTACCTGCATGTATGCGGCTACTCCATCAAAATTGAAATCAGTTCTATTGCTTACCCGATAAGCCGGTACAACTACTTTAATCTGGTTTCTTTGTGTCACCACATGAAACCCCGGACTATCCATGTACATGGGCATTCCCGGGTTTGTCGGTGGTAAGGTGACCTTATCTCTCTCTGGATCAAATTGTTTTACGGCCAATCCACCCGCTACTCTTTTGTCTTCAGTGAGCACGACCCAATGCGGATGCCATACCACTCCATCATTGGCGTAATTGCGATCTGCATTTTCATCCCAAAGTGGCGTATCATCGAAATCAGGATGTGAGGTCAGTGCCAACGCTACAATCCCATCGGTTTCAGAAAAACCAACATCTGTAGATTTCAGGTTTGTTGGGAATACATATCCCAAGACAGGTGCTCCATCCAAGGCTCTATTCGCTTTGGGAACGGACTTTCCTGCAAAACCTTTGACTGTTATCGAAAGCACAAGATGCTCTAAAGCTTCATCATACTTTGCTTCTGCTTTTGTGATTTTTAAGTCGTTGGATGACTTAAACTTCGGGTCTTCATTCTCTCCTTGAGAGAAGGATTTACAGCTAAATGCTACGACCGCTAGAAATAGAATTAGATTTTTCATTTTATTAGGATTCCTAACTTTTAGGATTAAAATTAACCTCGAACATCCTCCATGGAAGCTCCAAAATTGATATGAAGCACATTACCCGTTGGAGTTACGAGTGCCGGAACAGATTTTACACCCTCGTGCTCTGCTTTTTGAGTAAGATCTCGCTGCTCGCCAAGATGCACGATATCTAGATTAGACTCACCAATCAATTCGATGATTTCCTTTTCTGCGCTTACACAAACGGGACAGCCTGCGTGATAAAAAATTGATTTTTCCATAATTATATGTTTTTGATGTTAATAACAGCACAATATTAGTAAGGATTCCTAACTAATAAAAATAAATAAAAGAAATTTCATCTAAATACTATCACCAGTACCGTTGAATTGTATTCAAAAGATCCCCTTGTATACCACCTCCAGCAACGATTTCTCGCCCAAAGATGTAATCATCTCCTCCTTTGAAATCTGTTACTACCCCTCCGGCCTCCTGCACCAGGATAATTCCCCCCGCCACGTCATATGAATTGAGGTTATACTCAAAGTATCCACCGTACCTGCCACAAGCGACATAAGCCATATCAGCTGCAGCGCTTCCCATACGACGAAGACCCTGTGTGTCTTTCATTAACTGATTGAGAATTTTCAGGTATTCATTTAATCGTTCAAATTCATAGTATGGAAATCCTGTCGCCAGGACACAATCAGAAAAGGAGGTCGCTTTGGATATTGCAATAGGCTTTTTATTTAGATATGCACCGCCGTTTTTCCAACCGTGGAAGCACTCATCGTTGGCTACTTCGTACACAACACCTGCAATAATTTTATTCTCATGCATCAACCCAATACTCACACAGTAATTGGGAATGCCATGAACGAAATTCGTGGTGCCGTCAAGCGGATCTATGATCCAGGTGAAGTCTTTTCTTTCTTGTTCGGTTGTTTCTTCTTCTGTGATAAATCCTGCTTCCGGAAGAATTTTTTTTAGTCCCGCAATAAGTTGCTTTTCGGATTCTTTGTCAACATAGGATACCAGATTGCTATCGCCTTTAAATTCGACCTTCTCATATGAGAACTTTGTTCGTTCCTCTCGTATAAAGGTCCCAGTATTTAAAGCTATTTCAGCTACTTTTTCGGTGATGTTCTCAAGATTCATCTAACTCCGTCTAATACGATGACAAATTCACCCTTAATACTTTTGGTACTAAAATAAGCTAATACTTCTTCTACAGGGCCAGTCACTGTTTCCTCGAATTTCTTTGTTAACTCTCTGGAAACAGAAACTCTTCTATCCCCTAAAAGTTCTTTAAACTGTTCCAATGTTTTTAATAATCGATGAGGAGATTCATAAAATATGGCTGTCCTGTTTTCATCTTTAAGTGCTTCGATCCTTGTTTGCCTTCCCTTCTTATGAGGTAGGAATCCCTCAAACACAAATCGTTCACAGGGAAATCCTGATTTGATTAGGGCGGGGACAAAAGCAGTTGCCCCAGGTAGTGAATCGACTTCAATATCATTGGCCAAGGCCTCTCTCACGAGTAGAAATCCGGGATCAGATATTCCGGGTGTTCCTGCATCGGATATCTGTGCAATGGAAATCCCATCTTTCAACTTCTTGATTGCTTCTTCTACTTTCTTGTGCTCATTGTGTGCATGAAAGCTCTGAGCCGGAGTATTTATTTTATAGTGTTTAAGGAGGTAGCCGGAGGTTCGGGTGTCTTCTGCCAGAATTAGATCCACTGACTTTAAAACTTCAACCGCTCGATAGGTCATATCAGCGAGGTTGCCAATCGGAGTAGGAACTAAATAGAGTCTACCAGGCTCGGGAGTCATGGAGGCTAAGTTAATTTTTTAACTACAAAGACCACCAAGTCTTCATTCAGAAATCAGAGTAGAGATTCCTTGAGAAAGATCAGGGTTGTAAGAATGTCTCAGCGACTCTTCGCTTTCTCTGGTTAGATTAAAGCATCTATCGCTTCAGCCAGCTTGTGGTCTTTCTCTGTAACCACATCACCTGCATCATGTGTGTTGAGTTCGAAGCTCACCGTGTTATAAACATTGCTCCAATTAGGGTGATGATTCATCTTCTCGGCTACAATGGCTACTTGACTCATAAACCCAAAAGCTTCTACAAAATCGTCGAACTCAAATGTTTTCTTCAGTTTGTTGTCTTCTTCTTTCCAGTTCATAATTATAGAGAGATTATTCCTTCAATCTTTTTTGCTTCTTTATAAACCTCTACTACAGCGGCACTGTTTTGCATTTTAGCTACAATGGTAACGCTCATGTATTTGTTTCCTGAGCTTGGCTTCAATTTAATCTTGGCACCTTCCACCAGAGACTCGACTTCTTGTTGTTGCTCCGGCTTCACAATGAATTTGAAAATGTACTCACCAGGAAAATCATGATTATTTTCCAGTTTTCCAATAAATGCTGCTTCGTCCCAACTCATAACTTTAATGTAACAAAAAAGCCATCCCGATCATTCAGAATGGCTTGAATTATAAAATATCTATTGCTTAAAAGAACTTATATCTCATGTCTTCTATGTCAGCAAATTCCTTCACTGCTTCGTCAATCTTACGAGGAACAAAGAGTCTGAAATAAGAAAGTGGGAAATCTGCCACCATAGCATTTGGTCCTAATCTTTGACGAGATACCTGAAGTGCGAAAGACGAGTAATCATCAAGATCAGCTGGAATGTCTTTTGCACTCAACTTCACTATTATTACTCCATCCTGTACATCAAACGCTTTTGTCATTTCCTCCTCATCAAGTGCAAATGAAAGACCGATTGCTTCCGGAGCGTATCCTACTCCAGTAATGCTATTGGAGAACATTTGAAAATCCGCTGTTCCTGTCCTCGCACCTTCACCATATGTCGTTGATAAAGATTCAACGTCAGAAGCATCTAATCCATTAAGTTTATTAACTATACTTTCAGCTTTTTTCTGATTGCGTACTTTTCGCTCAACCTGATTTCTAACCTCATCCAGATTTGCTACACCCTTTTCCTGCTCGGCGGTCATGGCTGCAACTATGTATTGATCTCCTAATTCCTTTACATCAGATACAGCACCTGTAGATGCATCATTGTACAACCAAAGGACTAAGCTTCTCGCCTCAATTAGGTTTCCAACTCGCTGAGCGTTTTTGCTTATTCTATTTGCGTTTCTTACCGTCAAACCTTGTTCTTCGGCCAGTCTTCTAAATTCTTCAAGATTGCCTGCCGATGCTGCAAAAAGGTCCGCTTGTCTGTAGACTTCATTAATTGTTTCGTCGGAGACAAAGAATTCCTTTTTCATTTTTGAAACTCGATAGAGGACACTGTCGGCCGTTATTTCATCTCTTCTTGAAAGTTTATAAAACTCATATGAACCATTAACAATTGCAGGATCGGATACATAACCTATTGGCTGACCCGCAAGAACTGATGGAAGGTTATCATCTGTATAGGTAATGAATGGATATGGATCATCGGAATTGATACTTACAAAACTTGAATCATTTGTGGCATTCATTAAGGACTCTCTTAGGTCTGCTACCTCACCTTCCACTATGGCAGTGTCTGCACTAGAAGGAGCGATCTCAAACACAACATATTCCATGTTCCTGGTTTCTTCTCGCTCAAACTCAGACGCGTGATCATTTAGATAGGCTTTAAGCTCACTGTCAGAAACTGAAATAGCTGAATCAGCAATACTCAAAAATGGAACATACATGTAGTCAATCGTTGCACTTGCATTTTGACTCACGTATTCATCCTTCGCTTCGTATTTTGTAACGTAGTTCGTCTTTGTAAAAAGGTTTGAGTATTTCTCAAGCTTTCTGCTAGGTATCAATGATTGCTCAAAAGCAATCCAGGAATTTCTTTGTTGTGGTTGGGCCTGCTGAAGGCTTCCCAAAAATGCGGTTACGTTTTCCTTAGAAAACTGGCCGGTTTGTGGGTCTGCGAAGAATTGCTGAATCTGAGGGCTGATGTTACTCCCTTGTACCATATCTACTAACTCTTCGTTCGTAACTGTGATGCCCAGCTGATCGAATTGCTCTTCATATGCATTTTGAAGGATAAGTGCATTCCAGGCTTGATTTCTGATTTGATCCGTCTCCTGCTGAAGTGGGTTCCTTCCAGTGTTAATGGCGAAATTATATGAAAGCTCATCTACTTTAGCTTGAAACTGCGCATTGCTAATCGAAGTGCCAGCAATCTCTCCTATTTCAGGATTATCACCGCCTCCTAGCAAGGTAGAATTTCCAATCAGGTCCGTTCCAATAAAAGCCACCATGGTGACCATGATAGCTCCCACCACGATCTTTCCCATCTTATTTCTCAGTGTACCTATTAGTGCCATATTCTTCTAATACTTCTAATACTCTTTTAGATTTAAGGTCGGCAAAAATAAGGAAATAATTTGCTATTGCCCCACTCCGTGAGTTTTTATAAAAGCATAGTTACGTATTAGCTATTACTAATCAAGTTTGGACATGATTTTCATTGATTATCAAGCTTTTATATTAGGTTCCTTCAGAAATTCCATTTGCAGATTTCTACTCCAGAAATACGACAGACTAAGCCCGGAAATGATATGCCAAATTCCCCACCAAGCGGCTACAATGGCCATGCCTCCCAGGCCGTCAAAAAAACTAAAGATGAGGATCAAACCAAGTCCTGAATTCTGAATGCCTGTTTCAATAGCAATTGAGCGTCTATCTTCCAGTTTGAGTTTAAAAAGATTCGCTACTTGATAGCCGGCGCAAAGTGCAATAGCATTATGAGCAAGTACCAATAAAATTACCATATGAATATACGATAGGAACAACTCGAAATTGGCACTAAAAGCCATGATAACAATGGCTGCAAAAATGGCGATTGAGCTATAATGCATGATAGGGTGAAGTCTATCAGCAAGGTTGGATTTGTATTTCCGCAAAAGCATACCTAAGATAATCGGTATAAGAAGTAGCATGGTGATCGTCTGAAAGAGTTTCCAGAAATCAAGACTGACGTCTGTTAAAATCACTGAAGTTGGTTCGTACATACTGGCCCACAGTGTCAGATTTATTGGTGTCATGATCATGGCCAAAAAGCTGGAAACAGCCGTTAGGCTTACAGATAAGGCGGTGTTGCCTCTGGCCATTGCCGTCATAAAATTGGAAATGTTCCCTCCCGGGCAAGCGGCTACCAGCATCATCCCTAGGGCAAAGCTAGGTCTTGGCTCAACAATTAAGATCATCAAAAAGGTGAGAGCAGGAAGGATCAAAAACTGTGAAATAATTCCAGCAAAGGCTGATTTTGGAGCCTTAAGTACATTCTGAAAGTCTTCTATCCGCAGGTTAATAGCTACCCCAAACATGATAAATCCCAGGCTTAGGTTGAGGTAAAAAAGGTTGGCCTCACTGAAGTTTAACGTGACCTGATCAATGGAATCCATTCAGCCAAGATAGAAAGAATAAAAAAAGAGATGCTTCATTCCCGGGTATGACATTTAAAGTATGTAAATATGATACTGACAAACGAAGAATCTCTCAACCTTGTTAATGAAATTACTCTTTCCTTATGATGATGTCTCCATGCATATTCTTAAAGGTATATTCAGGGCCTCCTCCATTGATGTCACCGTATACCCATGAGTTGATCGAAACTTTATATTGTCCTTCGTCAGATTTGACTTCTGGCTTTGAGCGGTCTACTGTCATATCAAAATCAGTGAAGATTTCTCCCTGATCTGAACGCATCTTGGCCCTTGCTTTTATGCCTGGAGGAAAAGTGACATCTACATTCCCGTGAAGGGTCACAAAAGACATAGGTTCATTTGAAGTGACTTGCTTAAAGTTTACGATAATGTCTCCGTGAACCGTGTTGGAGACAATGGACCCGCTCATATCTTTCATCGTCAAAGGTCCATGCACAGCAGATATCTCGTGTGTCCCATTTATACCTGATACATCCACCTTACCATGAACTGTAGATACTTCCAGATCAAAATTTGCCGGTATCTTAATATTAAGATTGATCGGTTTCTTCCAGGAGTTGGTCTCAATCTCCACGACATTGTTGTCTTCTGAAGCACTTAATTCAATGGGGCTTGAAGCAATTCTTTTCATCCCTGACGGGGCAGGACGCGATTTATCCTTGTCTTTATGTTTATGATCGTCACAGCTTGCACAATCATTACCTGACTTTGTGTTTGCAGTTGCTTCAATAATTACTTCTTTTCCATTGTACGCTTCAACATTTATATCGCCTCTTACTAGCCCCACTTCCAACTTTCCCTTAGAGCCGGGAGAGCTAAGAGGTATTACAATTTTTTCGTTGAAATCTTGTGCCCAGGTACTTACCGCGGCTACAAGAAATGATATGATTAATATTTTTTTCATTTTTCTATTTTTTAAATTCTTCTATCGATTTTAAAATCAGGTCTTCTTAATTGGCCCCACTATCAGAGCTTTTTTTCAAATACACATTTCCGTTAATACTTCTGAATGAAAGCTCCGGGCCCCCGGATCCAATTTCCACGCCGGTTTTAGATCCAATTTTGAACTTTCCGTCTTTTTCCGACTTCTCCATTTTAGGACTCATTCTTCTGTAATCGAATGAGGTGTATAAATCCCCATGCATGGAGTTGAAATACACCTGAGCACTAAAATTATCGGGCAATTCAAAGTTGAAGTCTCCATTCACAGTATTGAATTTGATCGATTCTTTTGGGCTCTCTAAAAAGTTGATGGATACATCACCGTTGACAGTAGAGGCCTGTAGTACCTTTCTCGCATTTTTGATTTCTACCTCGCCGTTTACATTACATGCCTTTATAGCACCATCAATGTTTTTCACAAAGACATCTCCATTGTTGATAGTCTTAGCTTCAAGATTTACTTTTCCGGGCACCTTAACCTTGTATTGATATTTGAATGCATATTCTGGCTGGTTTCTCATATCGTACCCCCAGTTGTTCCCCCATTTCTGCTTCTTTACAAACGGCGCATTTACATATAACACAATCGAATCGTGCGTTAGTAATTCTCCTAGTTTGAGCTCTTTTTTGGCTCTTTCTACCAGGTCATCTGTATGGCCAGAGATATGAATTTCGAGTGAGAGATATACCTTGTTGTCAGGTGATGGCTCCACCTCCACATCTCCATTGATGTTGTCAATGATGACCGTCATTTCTGCGGGGTTATTCACCTCGTATTGCTTATTGATGACAATCTTATCCTTCTTAAGGGTAGGATTGATCAGCATTATTAGAATGAGTAAAGTATTCATTAGTCCTTTTGATTTTAAGTATTTCTCAATGTCTCAATGCTTTGATTGAGTTTCTCTTTTACAATTTCATCTTCTGTTTGCTCCTTTAGTTCTTCCATAGTATCCACCGACGATTTTTCCTGAAGAGCAACCAATACGTCCGCTATGGCTACTAAAACCAGTGGCGATTCTTGCATCTTCAATGCATCGACCAATTCCTGTCTTACTTCAGGAATATCAGCGTATCGTACCAGGGATTCCAGGGAAGCTAACCGCACATTCAGGTTTTCGTCATGATTCAATGTGGTGATCAAGGCTTCTATTACTTTTCCATCCGCTTTTGGCAATTCAGCAGCTAAGTTTACCGCTCTGATTCGCTCTTGTGCTTTGGGTTGCTCTATGAGCGTGAGCATCATCATTTCTTTCATGCTTTGGATTTCACTGCTCAGCTGCGCTATGTCTTGCTTCTGGGTTTGGGAAGGGAGCATCCACCAACCAATGAATAGTCCCATCACTAAGCATGCAAGTCCCACTTGCCAGCTCTTCATCATCCACGCTACGACCTGATCAAGAATAGGGACTTTTTTCTCCTCTTGTGTTATCTGGTATGCTCGCAGCATCCCTTCGAATTTCAGATCCATTTCAGGAGATGGTTCCGGGCGCTCTATTTCTTCAAATAGCTTCCAGGTGTGCTCTAACTCATCCAATTCAGCTGCTTCTTTCGGATTGGCCAAAAGGAATTCCTTGAGAGCTTTTTCCTCTACCTCGCTGATATCCCCAGACATTTTATCCTGCCAGAGTTCCTTTGCTTTTTTGTGATCTATTTTTTTCATATTCCCAATTCTTTAAATCTCTGCTCCTCTATCATACATCCATTTTTAAATAGGACTCTCTTAGTTCTTTTAATATTCTGTGTACTCTCACTTTGATCGCACTCTCAGTTACACCCAGCATTTCAGCCACTTTCGCATATTTCACCTTCTGGAATCGTACCAGTTCGATCAACTCACGCTTCTCATCAGATAAGCTTGTGAGTGCTTTTTTCAAGTAGTTGAGTTCATCTGATTTTTCCATTTCAACCTCCTTGTTTGTTGTTTCGCTTAGCTGCTCCTCATAAGGATTCATATCCTCCTGGAAAGCATACCGTTTATTTTTTCTGTAGTGATCGTGATGTACATTCCTTGCCATTTGAAACGCCCATACTTCAAAATCCCCACTTTCCTTGTAGGTATGCTTGTACTTCAAAATCCGCATAAATACATTTTGAACCAGATCCTCACTCGTTGCTCCATCACCCGTCATTCCATAGAAGAAGCCAAAAAATCGACGACTGTATCGTTTATATAAAAGGTTGAGTTTTTCAACTTCTCCTTCCTTCACTTTCAACATCAAGGAGTGATCTTCAAGTAGGTTCATTTGGTGCATTTCTGACGGGGAAACTTAGGTAAGTTCGGAAGGTTACATACAGATTGAAAATTTCTTTTGATACCATTCAATACTTAGTGAAAAAGAATCTACCAGATTATTGAATTCGCGCTACACTTGAGATGACATTTGTATTTAGGTTTGATGTATGAATTTTGTGGCACTGGAAAATGAATTGAGCGGTGAGCTATTTACTGACGAAGCAGTCAAACGCATTTATGCGACAGATGCATCCGCCTATCGAGAAGTGCCGCAAGCTGTAGCTATTCCAAAGACAGAAGATGACCTCAAAAAACTTATCCATTTCGCCCATGCAAACAAGACTTCTTTAATTCCAAGAACAGCAGGTACCTCACTCGCTGGTCAGGTTGTTGGTGGTGGTATTGTGGTAGATGTGTCAAAGTACTTCAATCGGATAATTGAAATCAACACAGAAGAAGGATATGTGTGGGTACAACCCGGAATCGTGAGGGACGAGCTCAATCGTGAACTAGCTAAACATGGCTATTTTTTTGCTCCTGAAACCTCCACTGCCAACCGTGCCATGATTGGTGGCATGATTGGAAATAACTCGTGTGGATCCAACTCCGTCGTTTATGGAAGTACACGTGAACACCTGCTGGAAGTAAAAGCATTACTTTCGGATGGTTCTGAGGTACATTTCAAAGAGACAGAATCACTGGTTGGAAATTCAGAGCTGGAAAATCAGGTGTATGAATCGATCAAAGAGATCCTCTCAGATGTTGAAAATATAGAGCGAATAAAGCGGGAATTTCCAAAACCCAGTATTCCGAGAAGAAATACCGGATATGCATTAGATCTATTGGCAGATATGAAGCCTTTTGACCAAAAAGGCAAGCGATTCAATTTTTGTTCACTCATCGCCGGATCAGAAGGTACCCTGGCATTCGTAACAGCAGCCAAGCTAAAACTGACAAAACTTCCAAAAGGCGAAAAACGACTGGTTTGTGTGCATACCAAAACAGTAGATGACGCACTTAAAGCCAACCTCATTGCTCTCAACTATCAGCCATACGCCTGCGAGCTAATGGATCATTACATTCTGGAGGCAACAGCCAGGAATAAAGAACAAGCAGAAAATCGCTTCTTCGTTGAAGGAGAACCTAAGGCCATATTGGTGGTGGAGTTAATTGGTGATACGGAAAAAGAAGTTGACACCCGAATACTTCAATTCTTAACCGAACTAGGAAAACAACGACTTGGGTATGCCTTTCCAATCATTAAGGGTGATGATATCAAAAAAGTCTGGTCTCTTAGAAAGGCAGGACTTGGCTTACTTTCCAATATCCCTGGCGACACAAAGCCTGCTCCGGTCATTGAGGATACTGCAGTAGATGTGAAAGACCTGCCCAATTACATTGGAGACTTTAACAAAATTCTTCATAAGCATGATCTCTACAGTGTGCATTACGCACACGCTGGTTCAGGAGAGTTACACCTTCGACCTTACCTGAATTTAAAAACAGAAGAAGGAGTCAAACTTTTCCGTACGATTGCTGAGGAAATTGCCGATTTAGTTAAAAAATATGATGGCTCTCTTTCTGGAGAGCATGGTGATGGTAGGTTGAGGGGGGAGTTTATCCCACGAATGATAGGCGAGGGAAATTATCAATTATTAAAAGAGATCAAGAAAGCATGGGATCCAAATAATATCTTCAATCCGGGAAAGATTGTCGACACTGCTCCGATGGATACCTCACTACGATACGAGGAAAATCAACAAACTCCAGTCTTTGAAACGATGCTTGATTTTTCAGAAGATCAAGGAATCGTGCGTGCTGCTGAATTGTGTAATGGTTCCGGTGACTGCAGAAAATCAGAACTCATAGGAGGTACCATGTGCCCGAGCTACCAGGCAACAAGAGATGAAAAAGATACAACAAGAGCTCGTGCGAATATTCTTCGGGAAATGCTTACCCGATCGGAAAAACCCAACCCTTTTAGTGAGCCTGCCATAATAGAGGTATTAGACCTTTGTCTTTCTTGCAAGGGCTGTAAGCGTGAGTGCCCATCCAATGTGGACATGGGCAAGTTGAAAGCTGAGTGGCAATATCAATCTTATAAAGAAACAGGGGTTCCTTTCCGAACCAAGTTGATTGCCAACTACACGAAAAGTATGGAACGGTTTGAATCCACACCCTGGGCTTACAACCTTACAAGGAATTTGGCCAAACCAATTCTGGGATTTGCCTCAAAACGCTCTATCCCAAAAATGGCTTCCCAGACACTGAGATCTTGGTTTGACAAGAAATTTCATTCTCTTCAGCGCACTCCAAAAAAGAAGGTATACTTCTTCTTTGATGAGTTTACCAACTATCTCGACGTGGAAATTGGTAAAAAAGCGATTATGCTCATGGACAGGTTGGGATATGAAGTGACGGCAGTTAATCATGCCCCCAGTGGAAGGGCTTATCTCTCTAAAGGATTATTAGAGGAAGCAAGGGAGTTTGCATTCAAAAATGTAGAAACGTTCTCTCCTTTACTAGGTACAAAAACGAGCTTGGTTGGTATTGAGCCTTCAGCTATTCTCACATTCAGAGATGAATATCCGGATTTGCTAAGAAATGAAATGAAGGAGAAAGCAATGGAGATCGCTAAAAATACATTCACCATTGAAGAGTTTTTAGCTAAAGAGTTGGAACTAGGAAGCTTGAAGGCTGAAGATTTCTCCCATGAAAAGAAGAAAATTCTCGTTCATGGACACTGCCATCAGAAAGCGCTTTCCTCGATGACTTCAACGATGAAGGTGTTAAAAGCCGCTGAAAACTTTGAGGTACAAATGATTCCAAGTGGGTGCTGTGGAATGGCTGGGTCGTTTGGTTACGAAAAAGAACACTTTGATGTATCCATGAAAATAGGAGAACTGATACTGTTCCCAAAAGTGAGAGAAGCCGAAGAAGATACTGTGATTCTCGCATCCGGTACTTCCTGCCGACATCAGATTCTCGATGGTACAGGTAGGGTAGCCAGGCATATTGTGGAGATATTATGATCTACCCAGTACAAACAAGTTGAAATATATTTTATTATGGTAAGCCATTACCAAGGTCAATCACTGAAAAATTGGTTTTTATCTGTCCATTCAGGATCGAATGAAGTACCATTCAGAATTCTTTTTATCCCAGTACAGTCGTAAGAGGCCTGGTTATCGTAGGATTGCTAAAAACTACTTACTGTTATGAAAAAATACTTAAGCACTATGGTACTGGTGAGCATCTGGATTGTAGGCTCATCTTTCTCCATTCCAAAAGAAGGTGATTTATCCAAAGAAGATCGCAAGTACATTAACGATTATCTGAAGCAAACTCAGAAAGAGCTATTCAGCAAGATCAAAGGACTGACCAAAGATCAGTGGACCTTCAAGGCGGATGAATCAGCCTGGTCACCCGCAGAAATTTGTGAGCATATTTTTCTTACAGAGAGCAATTTGGTAAGCAGAGCAGATGCAATGGATACCACCACCTTTAAACCTCAATCAGAGGCTTATGTGAAAGAAAGAGTGGATTTTATTATCAATTTTCTTCAAAATCGAGAAAGAAAATTTAATGCTCCACAACACATTCAACCTGAGGGAATGTTTGAAAATGCAAAAGCGTTCTCTGCTGCCTTTAAAAAGAGGCGCAATGAAACCATGGAGTATGTAAATTCAATAGAGAAGCCTATAAAGGGATATTATAAGGAATTTGGCCCTTTGGGTGAAATCAGTGGGTATCACTGGCTAGTTTTTATAAGTGCCCATACACAAAGACACATTAAACAGCTTGAAGAAGTATTGAACGATCCTTCATTTCCAAGCTAGTTTTTTGTAACGCAAGTAGAGTGGTCTTGCTTCGAAAAGCAAGACCTTTTTTATTCAACATCATTTCTATTTCGCTCTCAGTGTGGTTCTTCTTCCACTTTCTCAGAAAGAAACTCATCGATTCGTTGGAGATACCAACGCTTACCATTTGTCTTTCCTGAAAATCCTGTATGTCCACCATAACGTGGTGTTTCTAGAAATACATTTTCACTGTTTGCACTTGTTTTATAAGGATAGCAGTTCCTTGAAAGAAGTGGATCGTTTTGTGCATTTACGATCAACAGAGGTATCTCTATTTTGGAGAGAAATCGTGAGCTTGACCATTTTGTAAAATATTCATTCATTGAAGAGATGCCATGTAAGGGCAATAAACATTCTTCATAGAGCTGTTCCAATGAATCAATGTTCGAGATTTTTCTAAGATCAAAGCTTTCAGGAAAGATCTCTGCTTTTCGGATGACTTTGTTCTTCATTTTTTTGATGAGGCTTCTTTCTACCCATTTATTGAGTCTATGTTTTAGTCTTCTTGAAGCAGCTAATAGATCCATTGGTGTAGAAAAGACGATTCCGCATTTTACAGCTGTACTTTGTCGGCCACTTCCCAGATAATTAATAACAAAATTTCCTCCCATGGAGAATCCCAGTAAAATCACATGATTGTAGCTCCCAAATCTGGTGGCATGGGTAATAACTTCATGTAAATCATCTATATCTCCATGATCATAAAAACGAGGAAGTCGATTGAGGTCTGAACTGCAACTTCGATAATCCCACACTAAAACATCTATACTCTTTTCCTTAAAATACTCCGCTGATTGCTGGATGAAGTGATCTTTCGAATTCCCTTCAAAACCATGAGAAATGACGATGAGCTTTTTTGATCCATTTTTTGACCAGTCAAGATCTATAAAATCACCGTCTTTCAATTCCAACCTCTCTCGCTCATAGTTAACCAGGTTTTTCCCTGAGGTCAGATAGGGGATAAGTGTCTCCAACCATGCATTAAAGTAGAGCCTGGGTCTCTTTAAATAACTCGATTCTTGTATTATTGGCATTTATTATGGACTAAGAGAAAAGTGTTTCAAGATACTTTCAAAATATTCAATGCATTGCTCTATACCATTAGGCCTTCTGCCACGTTGGGTGCGTGTTTGCTTACAGTTGCTGCTTTCAAGCCTCAATATGATGAAGTAGATCAGGTTATTGTTTTGATCTTGGCTGGCTTTTTTGGTGGTGCTTTTTGCTTCTTGATGAATGATATTTTTGACAGGAAGAAAGATTTACTAAACAATAAGAAAAGACCTCTTGCTACAGGGATTTTTCCACTTCAGGCAGCTTTTATTATCTCATTTTTTTTTGCGCTTATCTTCATTACTGCTTGTTGGTTTTTAGGTAAAGAGGCATTCGCTTTGTCGTTCGTATTCCTCCTCATAGCCAGTACATATTCATCTATTAACCAAAAAACAGGTTTTATCGCTAATCTTGTTGTTGCGCTTATGGTCTCTGCTACCCAGTGGGGTGTTGGTATACTCAAGCCAGATGACTTTCTATGGATGTCTTCCATCTTCCTTTTGCTCTTCACTGTTCCGCGTGAGATTCTTTTGGATTGGCTGGATATGCCCGGAGATCAAAAATCAGGAAAAAGATCAATTCCACTTAATTCTTCAGATAGAACTGTAAAACTCCTCATCGCCTTTTTTTTGGCACTATCTTCTTTTTCAATAATTCATATTATCCTTTCAATGGATCCAGGCAGTTTATTGATGGCATTCCTCAGCCTCACATTAATTTCATTGTGGGTTTCATTCATCCCTTTTTTCAAACAGTCTGGCGACAAAGGGGCTTTGATGAGTGTAAGAATATCTCATATTACCTATGCATTCCTTATTCTTGCTCTATTCAGCAGATGACAAATAACTTTATTTACTCAAAACTGCTTTGGGCAAGTGCATTGACATTCTTTCATTTTGATTGCTATCCACAGCGTTCAGAGGGTGAGATAATGCAAAAAATAAGTTCTCTTCAAATAGTTGAAGATGAATTCTATGATGCCGGTCTTTTTCCCTCGAAAAGAATATGGAGTTTTTCCAGCAAGGCAGTGGAGGATAACACTATTTTTTTTACCGCTTCGATCATTTCTACACTTAGAATGATACACCCTAAACTGAGTGAAAAAAGTCGTTTGTTAGTGGATTCTGTAATAAATCTGGCTAAACCGGTTTACTCAAAATATAAGAGTCGAAATGGTGAAGTAACATACAACTTTTGGCAAACGGACCCACCAGACCTCCCCTTCCCAAATGGAAGCAGGCTTATTTCAAACGAAAGAGCCCGATTACCGGACGATTTTGATACTACTATCCTCATAGCCCTCTCTCAAGAAAAAAATGACAGCATAGACTTCCTGATCAGGAAAAAAATGACTGCTTACTCGAGGAGGGAGAATAGGGACCAAGTCAAGTTGATCACACCAGATAAATATGAAGATAGCGAAGCATACGAAGTATGGTTCGGAAAAGACATGCCTCAAACATTCGATATCTGTGTAATGTCTAATATCATATTATACATTCTGGAGAGAGAATTTGAATTTGATAAATATGATAGCGCCACTGTTTCATTGATTAATAAAATGATTCAAGCAGATGATCACCTAAGAAGAACATCCGACATATCACATCACACCGAATCTCCAGCACTTATCCTGTATCATGTTGCCCGACTAATTTCTCTGGATAAACAGGGGCTATTTGATAGTATCAGGAGCAAGGTGGCCAATGACTTGAAAGTTATGTTAAATGAAGTAGAAAATGAAGTAGAAAAAGTTTTGATACTATCTTCACTCCATCGCTTGTCTTACGAAGCGAATGCATCTATTGATTTTGTAAAGCTTGAAAGAGATGTGAAAACGTTTAGTTTTTTCTACGTAAACCCATTCAGTCTAAGCAAAGGAAAAAGTAGCTTTCTTCCTGCCGTCGAATGGACATCCGAGGCGTATAATTGGGTATTGGTTTTAGAGTTACTAGCCTTGAAAAAGTGACGATAAATTAAATAGTGATTTCTCCCTTCAAATAGGTCACTGCCTTGCCTCCTATTAGCACACGATCGCCCAAATCCTCACACTCTAAATAGCCTTTGCGCTCAGATAACTGGTAAGCTATCATCTCTTTTTTTTCCAGCTTTTGAGACCAATACGGAATCATCGAGCAATGTGCCGATCCTGTCACCGGATCCTCAAAAACGGATGCCCCAGGAAGAAAAAATCTGGAGACAAAGTCAGCACCATCTCCTTTTGCCGTGCATATGATCCCCCCATTGTTGAAGTCTTTTGGGTCAAGAATGTGCGCATTCACTTTTAGCTTCCTAACATCTGCTTCTGAATCGTAAACCAACATGAAATCTCTTGATTTATAGATTTCTTTTGGAGAGATAGAGAATGCTCTTAAATATTCATCTTTCATTTGAGCTTTTTCCGGCATCCTGGATGGAAAATCCAGTTGAAGGAGTTTCCCTTTTTTTCTCATCACCAACTCACCACTCATGGTATCAAAAAAGAGCGTGTCTTTGTCGTAACCTAACTCAGTTAGAATAATGTGAGAGGACGCTAGTGTTGCATGCCCGCAAAGATCTACTTCAAACTCGGGTGTAAACCATCTTAACTCGAAGCGATCGCCCTGATTCTGAAAAAAAGCCGTCTCCGCCAAGTTATTCTCAATGGCTATTTTCTGAAGCACATCATCCATAGGCCATTCGTCCTCAATGGGCACCACTGCAGCCGGATTGCCAGCAAAAAGATGATCTGTGAATGCATCAACCTGATAGATGGGTAACTTCATTAAATAAAGTTACACGCAATAATCATCAATAAAAAGGGGCGTATGCCCCTTTCAACCAAACGATAATGAGCATCAGTTAAAGGCAGAAGCGATCGTATCAAACTCCGACTTTTTATCCGACTTTACCGCATACTGTTTCTTAATGGTTTTAAAGTTTTCTTTAGTTACTTCCTCCCCTGTACGTACATAATGTTCAACCGCTATAAAGTAATCGTTGATCAGTTTCTTAAACTTTCCCTTGGCCATTGCTCCCATAAAAGCCGGCTTGGTTCTATACTGCATATCAAAAGAAAACTCACTCATTCCATTGCCAAGATCTTTGATCCTGTAATTCGCACGAGTGTATTCAGGATCTACCGGGAATTTACCTGCCTGAAAAACTGTATTCGTGAAAGACATTCTTTCAGGTGAATAATTAATCATCTTCTCCTTCAAGAACTGGGTTTGCTTCTCATTGAAGTAGCACACCCGCTCAGCACCCTCTCCTGCTTGCAACGTACCGTTTACATAATCAGACGCTATAATTTTTGGATGGGAGTAGGCTATTCGCCCATAATCTTCTCCTACAACGGCCCATACCTGATCAGCCGGAAGATTGATGACTTTACTCACCTGAAACTTCTGTACCTTTTTCTTTTTCTGGGCCTGCAGACCCCCGGTCAGCCCCATTGCAATTCCTAAAATCAAAATGTGAATAGTTAGTTTCATAACTTTTAATGTTTGTTTTGGATTAGATCACACATATCGGTATGTGTTACAGGATTCTAAAGCGTAAATCCACAATAAGCAGCTATCGCCCGGCGCTCGTTTAATGAGATTTGATCCAGACCTCTTAGAATTGAAGGACCAATTAAGTATTTAAAAAACAGGTAGAAAAAAGGTTTTAATATGGAATACTTAACCTGCATCTCTATATGCATGTATGCGCTACTAATTCTTTTATCAACTGGAGAAACGCCCATAGTAGCTCTGGCTGAGCGAATCGGCAATGATGATTCTAACAATTCGACTGAATAGAATTTCCCCTCTTCCCATTCCACTACTTTTTCTTTCATAAAAGAACCATCAAGCATGAAGCATTCACGTTCTGCCCCTTTTCCTTCCACACACGAATCTTTTACAAACCTTGAACTCTTAAGCAGAGGATGAAACTTGTAAATATTGGAAAAGTCTGACAAATACTTCCAAAGCACATTGGTTTGTGCTTTCATCTGTCGCTGTACGTGAATGTCCATGCATCCATCAGTTAAGGTTAAACAATCTGACTACTTTTTCATCACTTATGACTTCATCCAAAAACGTTTTTCGATCAAATTCTTCTTTGAAAGGTAGCCTATCATGTAGCTGACGATATTGGTCTTCCACAATGGACAATGCATCATCTGCATCTTTGGATATATATTCTTGAAAGTTTGAATATTCCTCTCGATTGAAGAGTAAATTTTTGCTGTCGATGCGCTTATTCTCAATCAATACAGTCACTTTTTTATAACAGCGGCATGGGTTGGCCTTATTCACAAGCCCACACTTATTGTTCATGAATTGGAAAAGGTCTTTTCTTGCTCGCGATAATCTTACTCTAAAGTTTTGCTTGCTAATCCCAAGAATTTCTGACCCTACTGTGTGATCTGCGTTGAACAATTCACCTAATATATACACCATTCGCTGATCTCTTGTCAGACAGAGAAGCATACCAGACATACACGCGAGGTTCATTTCTCTTATTTCTGCTTCCTTTTCTTCCTGTTCTAACTCTGTCAACTCGATGTTATCAAATGTATCCAGGAGATTTCCGAAGGTTTGAAAATCTGTGACTACTTCTTCCCTACCAATCTTTCGCATCTTCAAGAAGTGATTGGCCACAATCCGATAAAGCCACGTTCTAAACTGTGACTCACCTCTGAATTGGGATAGATTAGTTGTCACTTTAATCAGGACCTCTTGTGTGATGTCTTGTGCATCATCAGGATTTTGAACCATCTTCCATGCGATATTGAAAATGAAAGGTTGATGCTTTTTTAACAGATCCTCCAGAGCTGATTTATTTCCCTTGAGTGCCTTCTGAATCAGGCTTTTATCGTCCTCGTCTGTCTGGTATTCGTGCTGAAATGGATTCATAATTATTGCTTTCGTCATTTAGACTGAAGAAGGGAAAATGTGTTACAAGAGTTTGCTTCATTTTTTATTGAAGGAAGAAATTAAGCATTTTTTCCAGCTGCTTATTCCAATTATTAAAGTTGTGACCCCCTTCGGTATAGATGGTCATCAGCTTATAGTCTTTTGATTTGTACAGCCTTTTGAGCTTGTCAGTATAAACCTCAGCGTCATTCTTACCAGTAGACAGGAAGATCTTCAGATTTGAATTTTCTGAGAAGGTGATATCTTGATATACATTTTCTCGAGGGTACAAGATAGGAGACAGCACACCAAAATTCTTGAACTTGGTTGACTTAGCCGAAAAAAAAGCCGCATTTAATCCCCCAAATGAGATTCCCACGTGGCTTCTCTTCTTGGAAGAGATATCTAATAGGTCTTTTTCAATTTCCGGAATTAATTCCTCCTCAAAGAAGCTTAGATAATTCGGGTTGGTGAAAAAATATTCATTGCGATAGTCAGTATCTTTTTCAGGGTCTTTCGTACTTACAAACACATAGTATGCCTTGCTTATTTTTCCCTCTGACGTCAGATCTTTAATCACTTGCAGCGATCCATTATTGATAAATTTCTCTCCATCGGTAATGTAGACGATCGGCTTTACCTGTACGTTAGGATCTGAATCATAAGTAATTACTTTCACATCTCTAGGCAAAAACTCACTTTTCACAATTATTGATTCCTGCTGTGCAGAAATGTAGCGTTGCGTTAAAAAGAGGAGAATGAAGAGCGTATTTCTCATAAAGCAAAAAACGATAAAGGAACTCTCAGGTTTTAACTACCCGAGAGCTCCTTACCACAAAAGCTTAATCAACTTTTATCGTTGTGTAGCCTATATAAGCCAGCCATCATTGCATCCCCGGCTGAATTTAAAAAGCCTACAAATTGCTCCTTAGTCATGTTTGGATTCTCTATGAACTGACCTCCATTTGACTCCCAAACTACCATGCATTTTTTGTATCCCAGATCAACCACTCTGAAAGAGTTAACCATATTCTTTGCTGGAATACCATTCAAAATTGCATATGAATAAAAACGCCTATCTTCATCATATTCCACCACCTGTTCCGTATAAGAAGCCTCTCCTTTTGGAGTACCCGGAGCTGTGCAACCTCGCTTTGCTCCTACCCCTGGTTCTGCATTGTCTATCACCCAAGAGTCTTGCAAAAAATTAGGAACGATTTCCTCCAGTCCGTCCAGTTTCCTCAGTCTTTCCCAAACGTCATCCGCAGATGCATTAATGATCTTGGACTTGGTAAGCGAAATTTCATTGGTCTGCGAAAATGCCAAACTGACCAAAGCAAGGAGGCAGATAGCAACAAATTGTGATTTTAAATTTTTCATCTCGATTTTGTTAAAATTCCCTGCTTAGATTTAAAATCAAGGAAGGTGTTACAAGAGTCAGTCAAAAGATCAGCAACACAACGATTTACAGCCGTGAAATCTCTGCTAACTTCTGAGATGAAGTGCTGTAAATTTCTTCAATACCAGGTTTTACCTGATTAAAAATTTCCTCACTTGCTACTTCGAATTCCACATTCCACTCCAGCGTGGTTTCCTCTCCATCCCCGGAAAACTTCATGGTCCCCACCACATCCGAGATGGGCATAAAAGACTGCTTATCAATTTGATATTGAAAGGTTTTCTTTTGATCATCTGACTCCAGGATTGTTTCGAAAAGCTCGTTCCCGTCGTGCATTCTGCAAACACGTTTTGCACCTTTTCCTTCTCCTTCAATGCTACTGTCAGATAAAATTGGAAGCCACTTTTCCCATTCTGCCCCTGTTCGAACATTAGACCAAACCTGATCCAGGTCGGCATTTAGTTGATGTGTTGTTTTAATTTTCTTTTTCATAATATCCATATGTTTGAAAATTGGATTAGCCATTAGAAAATGTGTTACAGAATATTTTTGGTTTGTGTCACACATTCATCTGGTAGGAGTCTAAACTTTACACCATGAAAATCACAGAAGAAATACTAAACAGAAAGGGTGCAAGAAAACCTGCAGACGTCCCCGCAGAAATTCTTGATTTACTTCACAAAGGGAAAATCGAGACTGTTAACCTATCTGAATGGCTAGCACTTGATCAACGTAAGCTGTTTGATCATTTAGCTGAAGAACTAAAGTTTTCCAACGTGATCACTGATCAAGTAAATCAGGTGCTTGATGAAGAAAAGAAGCCTTCCAGTAATACCTTTTCGAGAATAATTGGTCAGACAATTGAGCAATCGGCAAGCGATTCGGAAGAAGTAAGGCTGGCGCTCACTAAAGTGCCAAGCGATGTTGCAAGATGCTGGGCGGCACATATGATAGGAGCAAGAAAGCTCTCTATACAAGAGAAACTCGATGCAATCAAACCCTTCGCTGCAGATTCCCATTTTGGAGTGAGAGAGATTTCTTTTATGGCAGTCAAAAAAGATATAGCTGCTTATGTCGAAGCGTCCATCGCTCACCTCATACCGTGGACGAATGATGATGATGCCAATGTGCGAAGATTTGCAGCCGAAGCTACTCGCCCCATAGGCGTTTGGACAAACAAAATTGACGAACTAAAACAGCATCCGGAAAAAGCAGCCCGATTGCTCGATCCACTGAAGTCTGATCCTTCAAAATACGTTCAAGATGCTGTAGCCAATTGGCTGAACGATGCAAGCAAAAGCCGTCCGGATTTCGTGTTAGAAATCTGTGATCGGTGGAGTAAAGAATCGGGAACCAAAGAAACTACTTACATCGTCAAGCGAGCACTTAGAACAATCAATAAGAATAAGTGATTAAACCTTTTAATCTCATTAGGGTCTAATAAATATGCGCTACCTGATTTTTCTTGTTGCAAGCATTTTCTTGATTACCTGTAATTCCGAAGAACCTGATCTGAATAGTGGAGATAGCACAGAAAATACAGACATCTATTTTCCACCGAATAATTCAAGCGTCTGGGAAACGGTATCCATCGAATCTCTTGGTTGGGATGCAACTATCACCTCAGAGTTAGACGATTTTGTAAGTAACACCAGAACCAGAGCGTTTATCATCCTGAAAGATGGAAAAATAGCCTACGAAAGATACGGCGGCCTCAATTTGAATGAAACCAGTGACTTTACTAAAGATAACTATTGGTACTGGGCATCTGCAGCCAAGACATTGACTTCTTTTATGGTTGGTCGAGCTGAAGCGGAAGGCTTCCTGAGCCTTGATGAAGCTTCAAACATCTACTTAGGCATGGGATGGACCTCTCTTACTCAAGAGCAAGAACGGGCGATAACCATTCGTCATCAATTGACTATGACGACAGGGCTAGATTATACGGTAGCGAACGCTGACTGTACGGAAGTAGAATGCTTACAATTCCTGAATGATCCTGAAAATCGATGGTTTTATCATAACGCTCCTTACACGTTGTTGGACGGTGTGATAGCGGGAGCCACCGGCCAATCTTTCAACAGCTATTTTAATTCCCAACTCCGAGACAAAATCGGAATGGAGGGTTTTTGGGAATATTCGGGCTATAATCATCTATTTTTTAGTCCTCCGAGATCCATGGCCCGTTTCGGATTGCTTGTTCTTGCAGAAGGAAATTGGAATGGTGTCTCTGTACTGGATAATGAAAATTTTTATTCTGAGATGATCAATACCTCACAATCACTGAACTCATCGTACGGATATCTGTGGTGGCTTAATGGAAAAGGATCTTTCATACCTCCCGGACAGACAAACATTATTCCCAGTGATATTACTCCCAATGCGCCTGATGAAATGTTTGCCGCTATGGGAAAAAATGGTCAATTAATCAACATTGTCCCGAGTCAAAATCTGGTGATTGTTCGAATGGGCGATGATCCCGATGAAGGTCTTGTCCCATTTACTTTCCAGGATGCCATGTGGGAGATTTTGAGTCAGCTTATCACCCAATAACTGTCCATCAAGAACAGCCACTTGTACAGCTTCGTACAGATAACTCATCTGTTTTCATTGCCGTTTAAAAACCTATGAAAATATTACTTTGGTTTATTCTACTTGTTATATGTTGGCCGTTGGCACTGGCCATCCTCTTTCTTTATCCACTTATCTGGCTAGTTCTTTTACCTTTTAGAATCTTGGGATTCGCTGTGGAAGGAGTATTCCAGTTTATCCGAGCACTGTTTATGCTACCAGCAAGAATTCTTAGCTAAACCTCGAACTATGAAAAACTTAACCTTACTTCTTTTATTCAGTTCTTCTTTGGCCTATGCTACTAACCTTAAGGTTGAAAATACCATTTTCTATAAAGAAGACGGTCGTGCGTTTGCCACTATGGATATCAGTTGGCAAAATGCATTTCATTTGACACAAGATGGCGCGACTTTTCAAGATGCAGTTTGGGTCTTTTTTAAATGGGTAAATAATGAGCGTAAGGGCTATTTTACCATTCATGTGAAACACGATGGCCATAAGTCTGTTCCTAATGGAAAGGAGTCTGTTCCCTTGAAGTTTACTCCAAGTAAAGATGGTATGGGAGTTTTCATCTCCTTGGCCAATCCCGGAGAAAGTGATGTATCAGCACGAGTGGTGATAGAGCTTGACCCTGAAGATTTTAAAGGTATCAATCCTCGAAAGCAACAGCTAATTCCTTATGCATTAGAAATGGTGTACATCCCCGAAGGGCCGGTCATGTTGGGATCACCTAACACTACCAAGTACGGTGCACTCTATGTTTCTGACAAGGATGGTGGGTTCAAAGACCTGTATCAAATTAAAAAGCAAAGTCAAACCATTGAGATCGGACCAGAAAATAATAAGCTTTATTATCAAGCACAGGAAGGATATGAAGGGGATCAAAAAGGAACTATAGGGCCGGATTTTCCCAAAGGAGTCGATGGGTTTTATATCATGAAATATGAGCCAACTCAAGGTCAATATGTGGACTTTCTGAATTGCCTGCCCTACGAGATTCGAGATATCAATGACATCAGCAAATCAAATGGCTATAACGCCAATCGGGGAACGATCAAAAAAGTAGAAAACATGTATGTGGCAGAAAAGCCGGGTCAGCCCTGCAACTTCCTTGGCTGGGATGAAGGAATGGCTTTTGCAGACTGGGCGGGTTTGAGACCCATGACTGAGTTTGAGTACACGAAAGCCTGTCGTGGATCCAATGCTCCAATTGAAAATGAATTTCCATGGAACACTTCGGAGAAGGTACAGGTCCGGAGACAAGTAGACACGAATGGCAACTTGGTATATCTTGATCTGAATCAGGCAGATATCTCAGATACTAACCGGGACTTATATGGTGTATCTCTTTTCAGGGTACATGACCTTGCAGGTAGTCTTTGGGAACGAATGATTTCCATTGGGCATGAAAAAGGAAGGAATTTTAGAGGCAGTCATGGTGATGGTGACCTTTCCGATGAAGGACAGGCAACCAATGAGGATTGGCCAGCAGGCAATGAAGAGTCAGGTGGTTACGGATTCAGAGGTGGTGGCTTTTATGGTTATGGTAGAGAGTATCACGACTTCAATCCCTTTAGCCCAATAGCCCTAAGGCCTTATGGAGGCTGGGCAGGTGGCGCACCGCATTATGCCTACGGGGTGAGGTTTGTTAGGAGTGAGGATTAGCTAAGAGTCTCCTTTCGTATGAAGAGTGAGTCGTAGTGACTAATTGTTGTCCGGTTCTTGATTTAGTTCACTTAGTATTCTTTCTTGTATACGATCAATTTCTTTTGATTTATCGTTCTGAGTGAGCCTAATTTTTCTATAGTTTGCATTCTTGCGGAGCTCAATAATTGCAACTAATTCCTCATCAACAACCAACCCCATCTCCATGTTATCCAATCCGCTTCCAATCTTTGCTAATTTTTTTGAGGCCTCATACGCTATTTCAATATTCATAAACTTTATCAATCCGTAAGCATTCTTGATTTCAGAAATCGATTTGAAAGATTGAATTTCAACTACTGGTTTGGCTGATATGCAGTACCACCGAGACTCGTTTAGAAGCTTAATTTTATCGGAACAAGTCTTTGATGAACCAATTAAATATAATCCGCTCGAACGATCTTGGTCATATACAAACCCGTTGAATATTAATGCGTGTGCAACGAATATTACCGTTGGGATATACCTCATACGTTCACTTTTTCAATCAAATCACCCATAGCTCTCTGCCTTTTTGCTACGCAAGAGACGATAGTTAGTTATGTTTTACCCTTCCTTTAAGGGAAAAGATTTGAAAATAAATGAGCACTACTAAAGAGGACAGCTAAACGACAAACCACCATGCTTACTTGATCTTTTCTATTTCATTTTCGTACCTCACTGATATGAAAAACATTGCATCAATATTTCTGATATCACTGAGTTTCTTAGCTGTTGCTCAAAAATCTTCCATTTATACAAACAAAAAAGGAGCGATCGAAGGGTATGATCCGGTCACCTACTTCACGAAAGGGGATGAGTTGATTAACCATGAATGGAGTGGCGCTACCTGGTACTTCTCTTCGGAAGAAAACAAAACAGCGTTTGAATCTGATCCTGAAAAGTATGCCCCACAATTTGGTGGCTATTGCGCCTACGCCGTTTCTCAAGGATACACCTACAAGTCAAGCCCGGAAGCCTGGAAAGTAGTGGATGGAAAACTCTATCTCAACTACAGTAAAGGCATTCAGCGAAAGTGGGAGGCCGATCAAGAGTCATTCATTAAACAAGCTAATGAAAACTGGCCTACAATTATCAAATAATAAGCTAGTGCTTCCTGGCAAAAGAAGTAACGATTCCAAACTTGATCCCTGCCAAGTCAGTGTTATATACATTGTAAAACGGAATAGAAACAGCTGTAAATAACCTCAAGTTGACAGTCGAATTTCTGTTGATCAAAAGCCCTCCTCCAATGTAGGCGCCTACACCGTATCCGGTATATGTGTCCTCCAGGTCAAACGTATTTTCTTTTATGGTAGTAAATCCGTACTCCATGCCACCACTTAAATAAAAAGTTGTTCGTTTGCGAGTGAGTGGGTAAGATACCCCCAAGCTAGCAGAACCATTTTTCATTTTTCTTCCTGGAGAATGACTCCCAATGAGAAGATTAGAAGTAGGATATAATTCAAAGTCCAGGTTGAAAAGTACTGTGGAAGCGTCGTAGGTGTAGGCCAATCCGAATCCCGATAACGTGCTCTCTTGAGGAATTACTTTTCCTCCCAGCATGATACCTACGAAATGATTCACTTTGATTTGAGTCAGTTCAACCCCTTTTTCATCATAAGTCGTTACTTCATCAATTTCTATATCTGTTTTTGCTGTCTTATTTGTGAAGAATGAACGTCCAAGCCTGGACAAAAGCGGATCAAGATCCTGCTCAGCGGCACCTTTGGCCATATCATGCCACACTTGTTCCCTGCTTGCAGTCTCATAAACACCTAAAGAAATAATATATACGCCCTGCAGAAAGTGAATCTCTCCCTTCATAAAAAAGCGTGCGTTTTGTTGTTTGGCAAATGCTGTATTTTCAGCAGTAGAAGTTTTGGCAAGGTATCCCTTGGTACCCAGTCGTTCATCAAGGATGATGGTATAGCCGTGATTGTCTTCAATATATGACTTCAGCAATTTAGAGGTGGAGTATTGCAATCCTTCGGCAGGCTCCATGTTAATCAACTCGAACCCGGGAAAGTAAACCACATTTTGGGCTAAGGTCAATTGAAAGGTTAACGTAGTAAGGAGTGTAATAAAGGTCTTCATTTGGCTGATGTTTGTTTCAGCCTTTTAGTTGCGCCTCGCTATCACCTCCCCTAAGCTATTGAAGTTAAACTGAAAATAAAGTTCCGATGATTGGGGGGGGTAAATTTTTGGAATGCCTAAGCCTGTTTTTTTGAGACTTCTGCAATCGTTTTATCAACCTGACCTTTCATTTTATCAAAAGTGGCATACCCATGAGCAATCATAAAGAGCTGATCCTGATGAAGTAAAATCATTGTAGGATACCCTTGAACACCCCATTGCCGATTTAACGTGAATTCATTATTCGTTTCATATCGTACCTCTTCACTTTCAAAACGTTCAGAAAATTCCTGAAAGTCGACCGACAAGTCATCGCAGATGCTTCTATAAAATTCCAACTCTTTTGGATCTTCCGAGTCCACGTAAAACTTACGCTGAATCGCTTCGAAAAATTCCATTTCATTATTCCCCACCAAGGGTCTGGCAGCCACCACTGCTCTACAACTTGGCTCAGTATCGTAATTAAAGTCTTCCAGATCCATGAGTTTGTATCCAAAAGGCTGACCGCTTGCCTGATTCACATGCTGCCAATGCTCTTTGAGAAAATTTTTCATCTCATCATTCCAAGGATCACCTCCTCCTGGCCTTAGCCCACCAACCATCACCCTGAAACCAATTTCCTTGTCTCTATAATAATCCCTGAGTTTGATCAAGTCCGGAGAAATCCCCCAACACCATGAACACATTGGATCACCTACATAGATAATTTCCGTTTTCTCGGTCAGCTTATCCTGCCCAATTGAATAAAGATCATCAAGGGTAGAGGGCGTACAAATACCTGTTTCCGGGTCGCAGTAAGGATTCATAATAGAAATGATTTTACATGCCAACAGTAAGCAGAGTTATTAAGTTTCTAATTATTTTTTCTCCATTTAAGAAACATATTACTTATTATTACGTCTTCATTTAAGAATCATATATCTATGAAAGGGACTAACCTTGGAGAATTTCAGGAAATCGTCATGTTAAGCATTCTAATACTAGACAAGAATGCCTATGGTGTAAGTATCCAGGAAGAAATTGATCGAAGGATGAAAAGAAAAATCAGTCGCGGTGCTTTACATACAGCCTTAACCAGGCTAGAAGAAAAAGGATTTATTTCTTCCGGTTACGGAGAACCGACATCTGAGCGTGGTGGAAGAAGAAAACGCTACTATGAAGTGAGTAATAAGGGGTTAGCTGCTTTACAGGAAGCTAAAGGATTGCGTGAAAATATGTGGGAGCTTATTCCAAAGCTTAACTAATAACTCAAAAGGACTAGAAATGAAACATCCAGAAATACCATCCTTCGCTTACCGATTATTTAAGTGGTTTTGCAAAGAGGAGATTTTCGAAGAATTAGAAGGAGATCTTGAGGAGTCTTTCTTGAGAAATAAAGAAGCCTGTGGACTGAAAAAAGCAAGAAAAATCTATACGCGTGAAGTTCTGAAAATGATGCGTCCTACCGTCATTAGCAAACCTAAGTCGGGTCCTGGTTACCAAACTGCTTTGATTGGAAGCTATGTCACGATCTCACTACGAAACATCTCCCGGCACAAGCTATTCTCGTTCATAAACATTTTCAGTCTTTCTGTAGCTATGTCTGCAGGATTGCTGATCATAGGAATGATCTCTGACCTACTAAAATTTGATGAGTTCCATAAAAACAAGAATGAAATCTACCGTGTCATTTCCAAACCGGTGTACCTGTCTCGTGAGTTAGATGTTCAAGCTACTACGCCACTCTACCTGGGTGAAGAGATGATGCATGATATACCTGGTGTACAGGTTACCAATATGGGAAGAAGATTTGGTGGTGAAGCTACTGCCAACGAGAAAAACCTCTTTATTGATGGTATTTATGTAGATGAACATTTCTTCGATTTCCTTTCATTCGAACTTTTGGAAGGAGAAGCAGAGGTGCTTCAAAATCCTTTTCAGCTAGTATTGTCGGAAAGCTTTGTGCAGAAGGCCTATGATGGTAAAAATCCGATTGGGCAAACAGTAGAAATTGAAGGGTTTGGGACATTTCAGATTGCGGGAATAGTAGCAGATCCTCCTCAATTTTCGCATATTCAATTTGAAGCACTCGCCTCTTTATCGACCGTACATGTCCTGGCTCGACAGGGGATCATCTCAGCAACGCATGATTATTGGGAGAATCTGGATCGCTATTATAACTACATATACCTTCCAGAAAATAAAGCAAAAAAGGAGGTTGAGGGTTGGCTAAGTAAGTCTGCACCGGGATACTACCTTAATCCGGAGAACTTTCAATCCACTTTCGAATTACAACCCATCAATGAAATTGTCCCTGGACCGGATATTAGTGATGCTATAGGTCCAAGAATGATGCATTTGCCAGTTATAATTCTATCAATTATTGCTGTTGCGATACTCTTGTCAGCGATCTTCAACTATACTAATTTATCGATGGCCAGATCGCTTAGAAGGGCGAGGGAAGTTGGAGTTAGGAAGCTCAATGGAGCATCTGGCAAGGCCATATTCCTGCAATTCACGATCGAGGCAGTTATTTTGTCCTTCTTTTCCTTAGTAATGGGCATCTTACTTTTCTCCTTTCTGAGAAACCATTTTATGGAGCTTATCC
Source organism: Ekhidna sp. (assembly GCA_965267215.1). Taxonomy (GTDB): domain Bacteria; phylum Bacteroidota; class Bacteroidia; order Cytophagales; family Cyclobacteriaceae; genus Ekhidna. Next base: position 3,782,566 of record OZ253940.1, on the reverse strand, counting down.
CCAGAGCAGATCAACTGGTTAAACTTGAGCTTTCTCCTAAGTTAATTGGGCTTTTTTCTCTTTTCGCTTTAATAACTGGTTTAATCGCAGGGCTCAGTCCTTCCATATTCTTTTCAAGGCTTAGTTCGCTCAATGCATTACGCTCTGGAAAAACCCTTAAGTCGTTATCCAGGGTCAATTTTCGAAAAGGATTGATTGTAGCTCAGTTTACCCTCAGCATAATCTTTGTAATGGCGGTCGTCATTACCTATAAGCAATATACCTTCTCCCTCAACAAAGACATGGGCTTCAATAAAGAGAACATTTTGAATATCAACCTTTTTAATAATAACCATGAAATTGTCCGTTCTGAGTTTCTCAAACTTCCGGAGGTGTCAGAAGTGTCATTCTCCTCCTATAATCTGGGGGTAGGCACTTACCACAATCTATTAATGGTTGATCCACGAAATCAAGATTCAGTATGGGTCCACCAAATTCACGTAAATGATACCTACCAAGAAAATATGGGGCTGGAGCTTCTAGCCGGACGCAATTTTCGTCCAGCCGAAAACACTCACAATGAAACCTCCATTATTGTCAATGAAACATTTGTCAAAGCATTCGGATTAAGCAATGCCCCTGAGGCACTAGGCAAAATGTTCAATGTGGATGGCGAATCATTAGAAATAGTAGGCGTAATAAAAGATTTTATCTATGCCAGCATGGAAGAAGAGATTCAGAGTTTTGTCTTTCGACAGGTTGAAAATTATCGCTTTGCCAACGTCCGACTTTCCTCTTCGGATATGATTACAACGTTGGAACGAATGGAGTCGACCTGGGAGAAAATCGATTCAAAAAATCGATTCAAGGCCAAATTTCTTGAAGAGCATATCGCTGAATATTACGATTTTTTAAAGGATTTCATGAAGATTTTTGGATTTGTTGGTTTCCTTGCTATTTCTATTAGTACACTCGGGTTATTTGGTATGGCGCTTTATGCTACCCAGACACGAATGAAAGAAATTGGCATTCGAAAAACATTTGGAGCGTCCGAAAGAAAACTAATGTACCTCCTTTCCAAAGAATTTTTCAAAATGGTGGTGTGGGCTATTCTTATTGGTTCACCTATTTGTATCATTTTGTTTGATCAGGTCATACTAGCTCAGCATGCCTTTCGGGTTAAAATATCCTTTGTAGATGTGGGTGTAAGTATCCTTCTTCTTTTAACGCTCTGCTTTCTCACCGTCATTACCCAGACCTGGAGTGCTGCAAGGAGAAATCCTTCTTCAGTGCTCAGAGATGAATAGCTAGCTCCTTTTTGATTCAGCTCTGAATATGTAGATTGATCCTCTAATCATGGAACCTTTCGCGATCTTATTCGACTAGAGGTTAGCTAATGAAAACTTCGGATCAAATAATTGAGGAATGGCTGGTCATCAATTGCCAGGCCGGTGATCGTAAAGCTTTTGAGCTTCTCGTGAAGCGCTGGAATCCCAAAATGCTCATCCGAGTGTACCACACAACAAAGAATGTTACTGCTTCTCAGGATATTGTACAGGAAGCATGGATCACGATTATTAAAAAGATCAAGACACTTAGAGATCCTGGTGCATTTCAAGGGTGGTCCCTTCGAATTGCAACCCGCATGGCCATTGATTGGATTCGATCAAATCAAGTAGATAGAAAACGTGAAGGAATTAGGCAAGTGGTTCAATCAGAATTTGCCGAGAAAAGTCAACGTCCTGATGAAGAAATTCTTGCTTCTCTCAAGGTAGCCATTGATCAATTACCAGGAGAACAGCAGACAGTCATCCGGCTGTTTTACCAGGAAAACCTGCCTTTAACCACTATTAGTGGTTTGCTTGACCTGCCTGTTGGAACAATCAAATCACGATTGTTTCGAGGGCGAGAATATTTAAAAAAATTACTGGAAAATAAACTTTATCAAAATGAAAACGAATGATGAAATCGATCAAATGATCAAAGATGCTCTTTCAGCTGATGAGCAAGAGCTATTCAATACCTATGATGAGCAAAATGTGCTACAAAAATTCGGTGGACTGTTCCAGGGTAAAATGAAGTGGATCAATATCATGAGCATGGCCTTTCAATTGATCATATTCGGTATCGCCGTGTACTGTGGATACAGAGCCTTTTATGCTGTTGATACAACTCAAATGCTACAATTTGGAATTGGTGCTTTTCTCGCCATGTTGGCCGTGGCTTTTCTCAAAATGTATCACTTCATGGAGATGAATAAAAATGCAGTGATCCGTGAGTTAAAGCGTGTAGAGCTTCAAGTTTCGATATTGGCAAATAAGCTCGACTCTAAATAGGTGGTAATTCCGGGTATGGGATAATTGCCTCAATGAGCAAAATCACGCCATTCTTGGTAAGAAGCGTCAATGTAATCAATATACTACTGATGATGAGAGATACTCCAACGTTGTTTTTTCGTATCTCCTCAAACTCATCGATAGGGGTGAGCTTGCTATAAAGAAAGGTACTGATCAGACCTATCAATATTGTGGATGTATAGGCGATGGCAATGTAAATGGCTCCAGTTCCAATGTATTTGAAGGCCAATGTGAAACTGCTTGCTTGTTGATTCAACAACCTAAAAGATGAAAGCAATGGCTCAATGATACCTGCAATCATAATCCCAACAGAAAGAATGATTGCAGAAACAAAAATGCTGTACGACAAATTATAATCTTCAATTCGATAATACCTTCTGCCCACCCATTGTACAATCTTATATGTCAGGGCAAGGATAAAAATGCCAATCGTAATTGCAGAAACAATCTCGATCAAAGCCAAAAGTGCTATTCTACCGTTCATTTACTAATGCGATTTTCCAGTAATTAATATTATTTGTGTTTGGTGGCAACATGCCCATTGGCCAACCCTTGGCAGTTGTCTCCCAGAAGTAATAGTTCTTTCCCTTATATTTTAAATGATCTCCTGTTCCACGGGTATTCAACGCAAGCATTGCATGAGCGTATTCGTTGCTTACCACGATCATGGGATCATAGCCCAGCTCCTCCAGAATGGTATAGATCAGGACTGCACGCGTGTCACAGTCTCCGTAAAGGGAATGCAAAAATTCATAAGGCGATAGAATACCAAGAGCAACATTCCCAACACACGGTTTACCCTGATTGTCAGACTTATTACATGCTTCGGAACGTACATAGCTGTAGGGTATGTCCTGGACAAACGTAACGATTAGGTCCGCTAACGCTGACCTGGATAGATTTCTTTCTATCGAAACCATAGACAAGGAATCAACAATGAAATCAATATAGGATTTACTATCATCTATTAAGTTTCGATAGACTGTTCCCCACAGGTTTTCATAGTTAAAAGCTTCTACAATCATATTGTTTCTCCTTCCACCTACTTCCAGGCTTTGATATTCAAAGGATTGGTAGGATGTACAATATGATTCAGAATAATCATACGAATCCCAACTACGTTGATGCAGCCGATCATTCTGATCATTGATTTTAACATACTGATCCAGGCATTCCATGACTATAGGAGCCTTGGTTTTCAGTAGGCCAATAAGTATGGTTAGTGTACTATAAACCAGGAAGGCAAAAAACAAAAAGCGAAGGATGTTCTTCATTTCCTTAAATATCTTCAAAAAGATCAAATGCTGGGTATAGTATAAATTGATTTTCCAGTCTTCAAGTTAATTACTTAACTTTTGGGTGCTACAACTTATTCATGAACTTCTATACCATCTACACAAGTACACCTCGTGATGAGCTCACTATCAATATTTTAGATGAGATCACTAAAACCTCTATGTCCAATAATTTCAAGTTGGGGATTACTGGAATGTTGCTGGCAATAGAAAACAAATACTTGCAATACCTGGAAGGAGATGAGAAAGACGTTGTTCATCTTTTTGAAAAAATTAAACAAGATCCGAGACATCATAAAGTCACTCAGTGGATCAAAGGGTATTCCAACGAACGGGTATTTTCGGATTGGTCGATGGGATCCTGGATGTTGAAAAATGAAGATATGGAAAACCTTTCTGCGCTAGCTGATTTAAAAAGCTTCCTTAATGACCCTATGAATACCCAATTACAATCCAAAAAATTTATAAACATGATGCATGGATTGCTTATCACATGGATAGCCCATGAGCCAGAAAGGATGAAAAAATTAAAAACTTAGTCCATTTTCATCAACTTTACTCGTCAGCTAGATATGAAAAAACTACTTGCTCTAACATGCTGTATCTCGTCATTTCTTTTTTCTCAGGCTCAAGAGCTTCCCAAATACGCCTGGCTTGCTGGTAATTGGGTAGGAGATGGATTTGGTGGGATTTCCGAAGAACTTTGGTCCCAACCTTCAGAGGATGGCACTATGATGGGTGTTTATAGACATCACAAAGGAGATGGTTCGCTCAACTTTTATGAGTTTTTGGTCATGGACTCAACCGGATTGCGATTGAAGCATTTCAATCCGGATATGGTGGCATGGGAAACGAAAGAAGATTTTGTACACTTCGAAGCAATTGAGTTTACTGAAAATAAGATCATATTAAAAGGATTAGTCTTTGAACGAAAATCCGATTCAGAAATGGAAATCCGATTGGACTTGAAAAACGGAGATAAGAAATGGACTGAGGTGTTTCAGATGAAACGGAAGTAATTAATTACCAAAACCCAACTCCATTCGCCATCAGGGTGGCCAAAAGCGGGATGATCGCCATAATGGCAAGCTCTAAGGTGATTACCAATTTAATGCGATCAATATTATCAATGCTCACTCGCTCAGGAGGGGTTGATCTATGCCTTCTTTTGTACCTGGAAAACCAGAACGTGGGGTAGATGGAAAGAAGACCGACAACTATAAACAGCGAAAACTTAATGATAAAAATCGTATTTCCAGAGTAGTAGCTACCCCCTTTCCCAAAATAAAACCAATTCAATAAACCTGTGGTGGCCACTACAATAGCAGCCAATCCATAAAGCTTATCGGCTTTTAAAAGCAATTTTAATGATTCCCATTTAAGCCTTGATTTGATCGTAAATCGTTGAATGACGAGACATGAAATCACAATTATGACGCATAAAATGTGAACATATGTGTTGATGGCAAGGCCTAGCATTATACTAATCTAAAAAAACCTTGCCGCTTTCTTCGCGGTAATGATCTCGGTGTTCATCCCTACCCAATGTAGGTTACCATTGAAACGGCCGTGCTCCATCTTGATGCACCGATCCATGATGACCTGAAGCCCATTCTTCATCGCTAATTCTCCCGCATCACGATTGGCAATTGTAAGCTGCATCCAGACAGCCTTTGCACCAATCTCAATAGCTTCCTCCACAATCGCATAGCAATCCTGAGGCTTTCTGAATATATCTACAATGTCCACTTTACCAGGAATACTCTTTAAATCAGGATAGCTTTTCTCCCCCAGGATTTCCTCCTTCATTGGATTAACAGGAATGATATTGTACCCTTCGGATTTCAGGTATGATCCTACAAAATTGCTCGCACGCTGGGGCTTATCCGAAAGGCCAACTATCGCAATGTTTTCTGAAAAATGGAGCAATTGACGAATTACTCCAGGGTTTTGATATTTCTGACGTTCCTCAGCACTGAGGTTCGTGTTCATTGAGATATCGCATGAAAGGCTTGTTCCAAGTCCCATATTAAATCTTCCGTTGTTTCTAATCCTACTGATAATCTGATAAGTCCAGGTGAAATTCCAGCCTGATCGAGTTCTTGCTCTGAGAGCTGCTGATGTGTAGTAGAGGCCGGATGCAAAATCATACTTTTCGCATCACCTAAATTCGCCACATGACTAAATAGCTGCACTTCCTCTAATAAACGCTTTCCAGCTTCTCTTTCGTTCGAACCATTCCCTCCTTTGATACCAAAAGAGAAAACCGATCCTGGTCCTTTAGGTAAATATTTCTTTGCACGATCGTAATGAATGTGATCCTCAAGTCCTGAATAATTCACCCATTCTACCTGAGGGTGGCCCTGCAAAAACTTCGCGATCTTCAACGCATTCTCCACATGACGATCCATTCGTACGGAGAGTGACTCTAAACCACTCACCAGTTGGAATGCCTCATGCGGTGACATAGAGGCTCCCACATCCCTGAGCGTCTCTACTCTGGCCTTCATTAAAAATCCATAGTGGCCGAATGTTTCATAAAATTTTAATCCATGATAAGGAACTGATGGCTCAGCAATCGTTGGATAGTTGCTGTAGTCAAACTTTCCAGATTCCACAATCACTCCTGCGATACCTGTCCCATGACCGTTGATAAACTTAGTAGCTGAGTGCACGACAATATCTGCTCCATATTCCAACGGTCGGCATAAATAGGGAGAAGCTAAGGTATTGTCTACTATGAATGGTATCCCGTTCGCTTTAGCAAGTTTACTTATTCCTTCAAAATCCAGGATCGTACCTTGCGGATTACCTATCGTTTCCCCATAGAGTGCTTTTGTCTTGGATGAAATCTTTTCTTCCCACAGTGAAAGATCGGACGGATCAACGAAATGTACCTTAATGGAAAGTTTCTTTAGCGTATGTTCAAATTGGGTGTACGTTCCTCCATACAAGTGTGAAGAAGCGACTACCTCATCTCCAGGCTGAAGCAACGTCATCAGGGTCACAAACTGGGCCGCCATGCCACTTGATACACCTATGGCACCTGTTCCTCCTTCCAGGCTGGCCATTCGTTCCTCAAATACAGCTACAGTAGGATTCATCAATCTTGAGTAGATATTCCCATATTGTTTTAGCTCGAAAAGCTGTGCAGCTTTATCCGGGCTATCAAACACAAATCCAGCCGTAGGGTAGATAGGCACAGCACGTGATCCGGTATGTGGATCTGGGATATGGCCTGCATGCAGCATTCTTGTCTCAAAACCAAATTTTCTTTGCTCCATGTATGATTTTCTTTAGAACTCGAAAATAACTTAAAGTCTATCCAGATAGTTGCAGAAAAAGGAGTTTGTGATAAATGGAGTATCGCTAAGCAGACATTGCAAGCAATCAAGCAAAAAACCAGAAATCCTCAACAGGCTTCTTCCCCCAGGATTCGAGCTTTTTCCGAATCCCTACTTTTTGTTCCGGTGAAGTGACCACTATCAGAATTTGCGGATTATCAACTTCTGGAATGGTGTCCTGATGCTGGAGTTTAATACCGTAAATATCCTTTCCAACCTTACGCTCATTGTCACACATCCAATGAAAAGTGTTCTCTTCTTCCAAAAGTAGCTTTGCGATATCTTTTCCATTTCTGCCTGCCCCCCAAAGGAGCAGCGGACGAGATCGATCCCTATCTATCTGATAGAAGTATCGAAGCTTCAACTCAAAGTAGCGATTGTCTTTGTATTCTTCCCATGTTCTGGAAATACGATCCGAACGATCTCTCCAGTAATGTAAGACTTTATCTAACCCATGGACCTTGAGCCTTTTTTTATAAAAGCGAAAGCATAGGTCATAATCCTCCGGATATACTTCTGGATTAAATGCTCCCACCTGTTCAAAATCATCCCGATGAATAATCCAGCAATGAGATGGGATTACACATTCCTGGTAGATTTCCTGCCAGTGTTTTTCTTGTCTTGCTACTTCATTCAGCCATTCCTCGTAACGTCGAAAACCATCGCCTACTTCACCTTTATCAACAAAGTGTTCGGTTCCTCCGGCTACTATATGTCCCTTTCCATACTTTAGCCACTCCTCTACTAGCACCTCCAGCTTATCCGACGGCATTCTGTCATCGGAATCCATCCGATTAATTAACTCCCCCTTTGCTTGAGCATATCCTTCTTTCAGGGCTGGGATAAGCCTATGTTTCCTGCTGTAGAACAATTTGATTCGATCATCCTTATCTGCATACCACTTAATGATCTCCGGTGTGCGATCTGAAGAATGATCATTGATGGCAATCAGTTCCCAGTTTTTATACGTTTGTCGAAGGATCGAGTCTAGACATTTTGGGAGATACGGGGCTGTATCCTTTGCCGCCATAATAATAGAAACGAGGGGTTGCTGGTTCATTCGCTGGTTAGGTTTTTACTCCAATACTTTTTGGCGTATGCTGAAACGGACAGCCCTAAATTAAAACGAATAAACATATTAAAGTCAAACCAGACTACTGTAAAAAATCCATAATTCAAGAAACGGCGAGGTGACGTTTTAATCGGTTTCTTTATCAAGGAAAGCTTTCCATAGTTCTTAAGCTTCTTACAGAAATAGGCTGTTTCCATCAAAGGCTCTTGCGGAAATCCATTAATTTGATCAAACACTTCCTTCTTTACCCAGACTGCCTGGTCTCCATAAAAGATCTCCCCAATTCGATAACGAACTCTGTTTCCCATGGAGAGCAACCACAGCTTCCAATCCGGGTTGATGAAAGAAAACTCAAATGCCCCTCCGACTACTTCAGGATTTTCAAGTTTATCCAGAATCAATAGATCAAAGTGCTTAGGTAGGAGGGTATCCGCATCCAGAAAAATAAGCAAATTTCCTTCTGCTCTGGAAGCTCCAAAATTTAAGCTTAGATATTTCTTTAAAGCAAACTCTGCTTTACTGTATACTTGAACGGGCAGCCCTTCGATACTTTCGAGTGTATCATCTTGACTTCCGGAATCTACCACAACGAGTTGGAGGTTTTCCGGGTTAGAGGAAACGCTAAGGGTATGTTTAATAGTTGATGAAAGATTTTCCTCTTCATTGAGCGTTGGAATAATGATCGAGATCATTGCTTAAGCTTCGCTGATCTCAAACAAGTGACCATCTGGGTCTCTAAAAAATGCACGTATTTCCTGCCCCCAATCTTTAGGTGGTGTCAGAAATTCAGCTCCTCTTTCTTTCAATGTTTCATAACAGCCCATGCAATCTTTGACCCGAATAGTGAATGAATGACTCACATCATTTACCCTCCGGGGTGGTATGAATCGAGTTCCTGGTTTATCCTCCGTCTCATCACCAGCCGTTACCAGTAGTATCCAATTTCCCAAAAACTGAAGCACGCACGAATCCCCACCGTACTCCCTGTAGATTTTTGCACCTAATACGCCTGCATAGAAACTTTTCGAAGTATCCATATTGGAAACTACCAAAATCGTGGTTAGTGCCATGTCTTCAGTAGGGAATGCTGATTGGGTCATAATTATAGATTTCCTAGATGAGTATGTTTAAAGTTATCACTAAACTTCAAGCCGTACCCAAAGATTCGATCCATACTTGCATGTCCAAATAAGATTATTCCAGCAAGTTGTAATTCAGGAGTCTGCCACCAAAATCCTGCAAATCCAACCAATATTGCTACTCCCTTATGGTGAAAGATATTGTAGGTCATGGCACCAACTGAAGCATTCATAACATAGCCAAGCATTCCAATATCAGGAGTGAGTATAAACACCAAATATACCCACCAGGAATAGTCAAGGAGTGAGAACAGGTAAATAGAAAGGAGGAACATGATCAGTTCCTCCAGTTTTAAAATGTTTTTCATAGTTAAGAATTAAGTGATTTAATCCCTTCCAGTAAGATATCTAATTCACTTGTGAGGTTGTATAGACTGGGTGTGACTCGCACTACTTCCTGATCTTCCAGGTAACGTATAACGGTAAATACATTAGAATTTTCATATAGCTTAGATATAACTCGCTTGGTTTCCATCCCATCGATCCTGAAGCTTGCAATGGCACAACTCCTCTCTTGCTCTGCAGGAGTGGTTACGACAACTTTTGGAATACTTCTTGCCTTTGATGTCCAATAATTTTGAAGATAGCGAAGGCGTTTTTCCTTTATAGACAAAGTTAATGTCTCATTAAATTTCTGTGCCTCAGGTATTGTTAGCAGCGTCGGAACAGATAAGGTTCCAAAATGACCAAGTTTACCGATATCCTTCTCATCTTCACCGCTATCTCCATAAAGCGGGTTTAGATCTTTCACTCTAGCTTTATTAACGTAAAGCAATCCGGCACCAAGAGGGTTACCAAACCACTTATGAAGATTTACACCAACAAAATCTGCTCCTAAGTCTTTAAGCTTAAAATCAAATTGGGCGAAACTATGAGCAGCATCTACAATAATATCTATCCCTTTTGGCCTAAAGTGATCTGTAATTTTCTTAACAGGCATAATTTGACCTGTCAGATGAATCATGTGCGTCACCAGAATAACTCTTGTTTTTGGTGTTGAAGCAGCTTTATACGCAGCTAAAATTTCCTCATCATTCTTAGGTAAGAGTGGAATCTCAACCCGCTTTATTTTGATGCCTTTTTGTTTTTCAAGCATCTCAAAAGTCTCAATCATACTATAGTAATCCTGTCCTGAAAGTATAACTTCATCATCCGATTTCCAATCTAAACCCTGAATAGCAATGTTGAGAGCCTCCGTCGCATTTCTAGTGATTAACGCTTCTTCAGAATTGATTCCCGCAAATTTGGAAAGCCCTTTTACAATAGAATTAAATTCTTCACTGTAGCCGGTTCGAAGAAAACGAGACGAATTGATATTCACTCGCTCAATATTTTTAATGTATGCTTTGTAGACAGGTCGTGGCTGAACTCCAAAATAGCCATTCTCCAAATTGATGAAGTCTTTTGGCACATCATAGAAATCTTTTCTAAACTTCTTCCAGAACTTTTCATCCTGGATAATTTCTTCCCTAAAAGAGTTTTTGTATTCAGAAATACTCGGCAGTGATGCCTTTGCAGATATGAATGGAATACCGGCTACACCAAGTCCAATTCCTTTTAATACATCTCGACGGTTCATTGTATAGAATTTATTGCCGTCATTAAAGTTAAAACTACTTTCCAAACAGCTCTTCCAGCGCTTTCACGCGATATTCAAAAATTGTTTTTAGTTGCTTTTTCACAAAGAGCGATTGTGCCAGGTATCCAAGAAATCCGAAGGGAATTTTATACGTTACTTTATCTGTCATGAAAATACCGCCATCCTTTTCTTCAAAATGGTGCTCATGATGCCACATCGCATAGGGCCCAAATCGTTGCTCATCCACAAAAAATTTACGATCCAATACATGTGTAATCTCTGTTACCCAGTTGGTTTTGATCCCTGGCAATACGGCCACTTTATAAGAAATAATTTGGCCTGGATACATCTTTTGTGGCTTCCCTGAGGTAATTCCAAACCCCATGTGTTTAGGGGTGATTTTTTCAAGGTTTTCGGGGGATGAAAAAAAATCCCATGCTTCAGACAACCCTATGGGCAATTGCTGCATTACACTTAAAGTGTAGACTCCTGAATGCTTTTTGAATTCTACCATGAGCTATTAACCCATGGATTGCGGAAATGTTAAATAATCCAAAAACTCAAAAACTCGTTTCTTTATAAAGGATATTTGAATTGTTGAAAACGCTTTCTACCATATTATTTTTCTTGATTTCGGTGATGTCTTTTGGTCAACGCAACTATATATATGGCATTGTCAAGGACAGTATCACACAAGAGTCAATGATTGGAGTGCATATTAAAAATATTGATGCTGGTAGCCTTACATCAACCAATGAAGAAGGCAAATTCAAGATGCCTGCTAAAGTCGGAGATACACTTGTTCTCTCAAATGTCGGATACAAAACGCTGGCCTGGGTAGCCGATTCATCCTGGTTTGTGAAAAGTGAAGTAGTTTTTTTTCTTCCACTAAATACCATCTACCTGGAAGAGGTAGTCGTCGGAGAATTTCCTGAATATGAAAGGTTTAAGGAACGAGTCATCAACACAGTGGTAGTCGACACTACCTTTCAAGTATTTGGAGTTCCAAAAGTAGTGATGGATCCATATCCACAAATGGAGAAAAGTGAGTATCTGAACCCAGTTTTCGTTTTTTTCCACCCAATCTCCGCGATGCACCATTCTTTTAGTAAAAAGGAAAAAGAGAAAAGACATATGCAAACCATTCGAAAACGAAAATTTCTTGTAGAGAAAGCTCGTTTAAAATTCACAAGAGAATGGGTAAGTGAAAACACCAAGCTTACTGGAGAAAAATTGACGAGCTTCATTGCCTATTGCAATTTCTCAGAAGAGTACCTAGCCAGTTCTTCACAGTTTGCGATCTATGAACTGATGATGGACCTCCTTCCAAAATTTTTGGAAGAATACGAAGAAGGTTAGTTTCCCTTTGCTTCCAAAAACGTAGCAACCCGTTCTTCTACATTGTCCCTAATATTCATATAAAAAAGATTGTAATCTACGATATGATAGCGTTTCCAGCTAATCAGAAAATTTCCAAAATATTTTGGTTTATTGATCCAAAGCATCCCATCTACATTTTGAGCATCCGATAATCCCGGCCTTATTTTCTTGAAATTTCGAAGTATTCCTCCCTTGTTTTCACCCCAAGAGACATAGAGTGAATCTGTTTTCCAGCTTAACGGATTCACATTAAGTGCATCAGCGTACCAAAAATCATGGTTAGGAGGATGGTAATCTCTTATGTAGGTATTCCAGGTTAGCCAACAACCGATATCCGTTGGGTCATCACAAACTGGAATATCAGAGAATGTTTTTTTGTCCAGGGGCATACCAATAATATACGCGGCAACCAATTGATCCATCAATGCCTTGTTTTCAAAGAAGTCCCTCAGAAGTTTTGTAGCGTGGTTAGTGCCTTGGCTATGTGAAGCAATGATGATAGGCCTGCCATTGTTCCAGTTTTCTAAATAATACTCAAAAGACCTCTTTATATCTGTATAAGCAAACTCCAGCGCTTCAACTTTGAGAGGAAGGTTATCTTCATAATAAACACCAATATGAGCTTGTCTATAAAGAGGAGCGTATACTTTTGCTGATCCGTTAAACACTGTTGCCTGATTTTTAATTGTAGAATTAGCAATATTCTTATTAAGTTTTTCGTCGTTCACATCCGCAAACCAGGGATGTTCCTTATGCTGCTTGCCTGTGTAAACTGTAGGATAGATGAAGAACACATCTACCTCTGCAGTCTCCTGATATTCCGCAAGTTCTCCTCTTCCGGGAACGACATCAGCCATGTCTTTTTTCTCAGGATGAGCGATCCAGTATTGCATCAGATCATAATTAGGAGCGGGAGGAACTAGCTCCAAATCATCCCTGGTGTATTTGGATTTAAACTTACGTGATGACTGAGAATGCGAAAGCAAAGCAGTTATAAGGCATAAAATGCTGACAATTACTTTATAATAAGTACAACTTATAGACATATAAGATAGATAAATTTTTCTAATGATAATTTTACTTAAATTAAAGGAGGTACTCACTAAACCCTAACAACAATGAAAGATAATTCTTCGAATCAAAACGATAGTAGCAAATGCCCTTTCCTGAGCGGCACACAAAAGACCACAGGTGGAGGTGGCGTTAAAAACAGAGATTGGTGGCCAAACGAATTAAAACTTAATATTCTTAGGCAACATGGATCAAAATCAGACCCCATGGGTGAAGATTTTAACTATGCGGAAGCTTTCAACAGCATTAATTTTTCTGAACTTAAGCAAGATGTTCTCGACCTAATGACCGACTCTCAGGACTGGTGGCCTGCAGACTATGGGCACTATGGGGGTTTTATGATCCGAATGGCATGGCACAGTGCGGGAACGTACAGAGTAGGTGATGGACGTGGCGGAGCAGGTACTGGCAATCAACGTTTCGCACCAATCAATAGCTGGCCGGACAATGGAAACCTGGATAAAGCGAGGTTGCTCCTTTGGCCTGTCAAAAAGAAGTATGGCAACAAAATCTCTTGGGCAGATTTAATGATTTTAGCAGGAAACTGTGCATTGGAATCGATGGGATTCTCAACCTTCGGATTTGCTGGTGGTCGCGAAGATATCTGGGAACCAGAGCAAGATGTGTATTGGGGTAGCGAAACTGAATGGGGTGCAAATGAGGATCGCTATGCGACCGGTGACCTGGAAGATCCATTAGCCGCTGTAATGATGGGTTGGATCTACGTAAACCCGGAAGGTCCCAATGGTAATCCTGATCCAATGGGTTCCGCAAAAGATGTAAGAGAAACATTCGGACGTATGGCTATGAATGATGAAGAAACGGTTGCATTGGTAGCTGGAGGTCACACGTTTGGCAAGGCCCACGGAGCTGCAGATCCTGGACAATATGTAGGTGCTGAGCCTCACGGAGCACCCATTGAAGAAATGAGTACCGGATGGAAAAACACATATAAGAGTGGTGTTTTGGAAGATACGATTACTAGTGGTATTGAGGGAGCATGGACGCCAAATCCTACCAAATGGGATGCAGATTACTTTGATGTATTGCTTAACTACGATTGGGAATTGACAAAAAGTCCGGCAGGTGCCCACCAATGGACGCCAACTGCCGAGTCAAAAGCCAGAATGGCGCCAATGCCGAACGATCCAAACGGAACACAAGCATTGATGATGACTACAGCGGATATTGCACTGAAAACAGATCCTGAATACCTAAAAATTTCTAAACACTTCCATGAAGATCACAAGGCATTTGAAGATGCATTTGCAAGGGCATGGTATAAGCTAACTCATAGAGATATGGGACCTATTGATCGCTATTTGGGACCTGAGGTACCAAGTGAAGAATTGATTTGGCAAGATCCAATCCCTAAAGTGAACTACGCTTTGAGCGACGGAGATATCGGTTCACTCAAGAAAATGATTTTGGCCTCAGGACTAACAGTTTCAGAGCTGGTAAGAACCGCTTGGGCTTCAGCTTCGACCTACAGAGACTCGGACAAAAGAGGAGGAGCGAATGGTGGCCGTATCAGACTAGAACCTCAGCGTAGCTGGAAGGTGAATGATCCAGAAGAGCTGAATAAAGTACTCAACGTCCTCGAAGGAATTCAGAAAGAATTCAGTGGTAAAATCTCAATGGCTGACTTAATTGTATTGGCAGGAAATGCAGCTGTTGAAGAGGCTGCCAACAATGCCGGTCATAATGTATCTGTGCCCTTTCATGCAGGAAGAGGAGATGCTACGCAAGAGCAAACAGATATAGAGCAGTTTAATTATCTAAAGCCTATTGGTGATGGCTTTAGAAATTATCAAAACGCTAACCTGGACATTGATGCGGAAGATTTACTAATTGATAAAGCCAATCTGTTGTCGCTCTCTATTCCTGAGATGACTGTTTTAGTAGGAGGTATGAGGGTATTAGGTGCAAATTACGATGGCTCTGATCATGGGGTTTTTACTGATAATGTGGGTCATTTGACGAATGACTTCTTTAAGAATTTGGTAGATATGTCATACACCTGGAGCGCAGTTTCGGATGACAATAAAATCTTCGAGGGTAAAGACAGAAGAACAGGAGAAGTGAAGTTCACAGGAACCAGAGTAGATCTAATCTTCGGATCTAATACCGAATTAAGAGCGGTAGCAGAAGTGTATGCCGCCGACAATGCAGAAGACAAGTTTGTAAACGACTTTGTTGCTGCTTGGGCCAAAGTCATGAACCTGGATCGATTCGATTTAAAATAAGTAAAACTACCGACCACCTTAAATCACATTCCATAACGGACGCTTTTGAGGTGGTCTTTATAAATACTAACCCATGGAATTATACAGCGCTATTCAAAGCGGTGACCTTAATGCTGTTCAAACGATAATAGGAGCAAATCCAGAAATAGCAAATAAGACCGACCAAAGAGGATTCACCCCATTAATCCTTGCGACCTATCTAGAAAAGAAAGAAGTCTCTGAGTTTTTGATTGATCATGGTGCAGATATTGATGCCCAAGATGCCTCAGGAAATACTGCATTGATGGGTGTGAGCCATAAAGGCCACCAAGAAATCACACGAATGCTGCTCTCAAAAGGTGCAGACATTGATATCAAAAACGATGATGGAGATACTGCTTTAGATTTTGCTATACGATCCGGAAACACTGCGATAGAGGAGTTGTTAAGAGGTGCCGAAATTACCTAGCAAAAGATGTTGCATTATATCCATATTCAAGGGAAAAGTGCACCAGCTTTCTATTTTAGGAATCGAACAGCTCAGCATTTCAAATCACTTATCCAATCACTGACCGAAAAGTCTTCATTAGTTATTTCTTCACTATATCGAACAGATATCCTGTATATCGCTGAAGAAGATTTTTCTGAAAGTATTTTTAAAATTTGGGCACTACAAGAACAGGAATTTGATCCTAAAAAACTCATGTGTGTGAACAGGAGAGAAAGCTCTTTAGAGCTCTACTTCACCTCTCTGGTATCATTAAGCAGTGCCACCAAATGGTACGAAGCATATCTTGACGAATTTCGATATGCTTGCTCCATAGACAGAAATAATCCAATTCTAAAGGATCTGAAGCTTTGCGAGCAATTTCTTCAAGAATCTAATCAAACCATAGCTCGGCCTCTGTCTGGGGCCAGACCCAATGATTTACTTCCCAGGAAAGAAGTATTTGGGGATTTAGTAAAGCACATCAATGACTTCTTAAACTGATTCAGGCACGATTCCTGCTTTTCTTTCAGTCAATAGATTGAAAACCTGATAAACGCTTGAATTATGGAATCTAAAAAGAATGAAAAGTATCAACTAGAGCACAAAAGACCTTTATTCTTCGGTATAGGAATGGTTATTTCATTAGCGTTGACGCTGGTGGCCTTTGAATGGAAGTCCGAGGTGGAGCCTGTGGTCGTTTATGAACCAGAGGATGAAATAATTTGGACAATCGTAGAAGAACCAAAAATAACTAAACACGATATTACCGAAATGCCGAAACCGAAATCGGAAAAAAAGAAAATCATCTCTCCAGTTGTCACCATCAAAGAAGTAAAGGAATTGGCAGATACTTTTGATGATGAAAAGTCAATTGTGGATATTGACGATGAAATCACAGATATACTTTTAGACGAGCCGATTAAAATTGAAGTGCCAGAAGATCCATTCATAGTTGTCGAGGACATGCCTGAATTTCCGGGCGGAGATGAGGCACTTTTGAAGTTTGTCGCTCAAAATATCAAGTATCCAAGAAGAGCCAAAAATATGGGAATTGAAGGACGAGTTTATTTGAAATTTGTTATTGATGAGGATGGCTCGATTACAAACATTGAAGTACTAAAAGGAATAGGTGCAGGCTGTGACGAGGAGGCGATCAGAGTTCTCAAGTTGCTACCAAACTTCACTCCGGGGAAACAACGAGGTGTTCCCGTGAAAGTACAGATGCAGCTACCCATCAATTTTACGCTGCAATAATTCTTATAACACCTATTGTTGCGGAAGCCAGGCTAATGTCTGGCTTTTTTTGTTTGAAATAAGTCATATCAATACTGTTTATCTTTAAGGAAAACGAAACCTAATAAACTATGCGATTAAGAAAATTTTGCTCACTTACTATCGGATTGGTACTGATAGGATGCACTACCACAGAAAAGGAATCTACTTCTTCATCTACTGAAGCAGAAGTAGAAATTCCAAAAGGAGAGGTAACATACAGTGCAGATACCACTACGTTAAAAGGCTATTTTGCTGCCAATGATTCGGAAGGCAAAAAACCAGGTATCCTGGTCATTCATGAATGGTGGGGACACAATGAACACTCTAGAGAAAGAGCTGATATGTTGGCAGAACTAGGATATGTTGCTTTTGCCTTGGATATGTATGGAGAAGGAAAAAACACGAAACATCCGGAAGATGCCGGAAAGTTTATGAGTGCTGTCGTCAGTAATATGGATGTTGCAAAAGCTAGATTTGAAAGTGCCCTTGAGCAACTGAAGAATCATCCAGGTGTAGATCCTGAAAAGATTGCCGTAGTGGGGTATTGCTTCGGTGGAACGATGGCGATGAGTATGGCTAGTGCAGGATATGATCTGGATGCGGTAGCAGCTTTTCATGCTGGTTTAAGGCTTCCTATTATGCCAGATTCTGCAGGGGTGGTTAAGGCTAAGATACTTGTGGCTAATGGGGCCGAGGATCCATGGGTTTCTGAGCAGCAGATAAATGACTTCAAAATGGTAATGGATGGAGCAGGCGTAGATTACAAATATGTCTCTTATGAGGGAGCTAAACATGCATTTACCAATAGAGGAGCAGATACAATAGGGGCAGAATTTAGTTTACCTCTCGAATATAATGCGGCGGCTGATAGTGCTAGCTGGGAGGAGATGAAGACATTGTTCAACGAAGTATTCCAATAAATAATTACAAGCTTACGCCCTGATTGAAAACAGTCAGGGCATCAATTACAGGTGTTACTGCAAACGTGTCATTTAGGAGCTAAAATGACGGATTATTCCAGTTATGCACTCCTCCAAAAATTTTTGAAGCTTCTTTCAAGGTCCGATTCCATTCCCTGGAGAATTCTATATTGATCAAAATATCGCTACTTGCATCAGATCTTCTACGTTCGTTCCTAGTATTCATATTGCTCTTATAGCATGGATTTTGCCAATAGGGAACCATTTTCCTTCTTTCACTTTGACCTTATACTTCCATTTAAATGAATCATTTTGGATATCAAAAAAAGTAACAAGCCAGGTGTCAGTCCCATTGAACCAATAATTGTCTATCATTATTTTTCTACTAAAAGACCGAATTCCCATCGAAAGCTCATCCTAAATTTTTGGAACACTTGTATACATTTTTTGATCGTAACCAAATTCTGAGTCATGGTAAATAGACATCCGGGTTTTAGCCGGATGCCTAATTTTCGGAAACCCCTCTAAAACCAACAACAGCTCTTTCTCATTTCTATTCCACCAGCTCCCATGTACCCCAGCTCCCTTTGGTCTTCATTTTCAGCGCGTATGGAACTTCTGTTGAAACCCAAATTGTTTTTTCCTTGATTCCTGTGGACTTCACCTTCCATGTTTCATATTTCTTGCCATCAACTTTCACACTCTCTCTTCCCAGCACTTCAATATTGGACCAAAACATTTGAGATCCTTTGTTCAAATCAAAAACTGGGATGGATGCTGTATATCCTTTTTTTAACGGAAGGGCAGCAATAAAATAGTTGATTACTGCAGGTTCAAAAGCATTGTGAGGATATTCTTTATCATACACCACTTCAGTATAGTCAGAACCTTCTGTAGGATCAAGCTTCCCTGAAAAACGATTATTAGAAAACTTCACATCTATTATATAGTCTTTCATTTCAAGCCTTCTTCCAATATATCCTAGCGTTTTCTTGTCGATATAGATTTTGTCAGGAATTCCCGACTCGTCCTGATTGAAATAGATTTTCAACTCATAGGCCTCTTTCCCATCTTTGATCACTTCATCCATCACATATGTCATATTACCTCCTGATTTTTCATATTTAATCTTATGAGGCACTATTCGATCCACTACCAACGCGGCATCTCCTGGTATAACGGGATCAAAAGAAGGCTTTCCTGGCGGCTGTGCTGTGGAACAACCGTATATAGAAATGGTTATTGTGAGTATTAGTAGATTTTTCATTTATGTTTTTTTAAAATTTCCAACTTCCAGACTGTGCAGGTTGAATTCCCTTAGTTCGCAAATACATAATCGTCTTTCCATGCTCACGCTGAAGATGGCTCATAACAATCAGTACAGCTTTTAGTCTTGTGATTTGTTTCGGGTTACTGGGGTGTCCCCATTGAACTGTCTCTTCCAGATCTTCCTGAGACAATGTTTCCAAGCCTCCTCTGAAGTAAGCAAATGACTTTTCTAGTATATCAATTACGGCTACTTTGTCTTGTGGTGGATTGGACCTATCAGGAATAGAGAAATTTGGAGGTCCCGCATTCACCGATTTAGCAAATCCAATATTAGATGCCGTGGTATGATTGAGTTGATTGGCAAAATTTCTCAAAGGATCTCCAGGGGTAAAAGAATAGTGCTCTGATGGCATCAATTTGGCAGACTCAACGACCATGTTCGTCATAATATCCCAGGAGTCCAGTAAATCTTTCGGAGTAATGGCTTGAGCTCTGGAGACGTATCCTGCTCCCAGCATCATCGCAATTAAACAAAGTCTGAAAAAAGAGTTGATGTACTTCATGTGTTTCTATTTTGTTCTCCAAGTCCTAACCTCAACTACTTTCGCTGAGTTGTTTCAAAAAATTGAAACGGCTGATTTTTTAATGGAGAAGGATGAATTGATGAATGAAATGGTGAACTCAATTTCAAATCCGACTTTGATTGAATGTGCTTGGTGAGATAACAAATAATGCGCTTTGTGCTTCTAAAGGATCGGCTTATTAACAAATAAAGCCAGCTTCGAAGAATGTGTTTATCCAAGTGGAGTCAGTATCGTATGTTAATACAATGACTAAGTTTCTTTCCTTATTAAGCATTGCTACATCTTTGATGATGTCCTGCAGCAGCAAAATGCCTCCCCATCCAGGTCCAATTTTTCATAAAGTTTATCCTGGAAGCGCTGAACTTGACATCAATAAAATCAAACCTCATAAGATCACTTACAGAAAATTTCGTGGAGAAATGATATATAACCTGATGAAAGACGATGCTAAACCGGAATCAAATTATAAGCTATTCATTGATTTTGAAGTCAATGGCAAACAAGCACCAGATTCGGTTTACTTTTCGGATAAAACTTTAGCAGTTACTAAAAGATGGTTTTATAACGCATTTGCAGACTATACAGGTAAACTTGACTTTGTAAATAACAGATTAGTCGGCTCAATCACACCTGGCAAAGATTCCAGTCTTGATTCTGAACTTGTTTATAACAAGGTCTATGAACATGAGTTATTTGAACCTGCCACATTGCACTATATCTTAAGTGCCCTGCCACTAAAGGTAGGATACACTGCTTCACTTCCAATGTTGGATCTCAATAATGGTTCGAAATTAGTTTGGGCTAACATTGAGGTGGTGGGAGAAGAAAATCACCGTTTTAATGGTCAACAAATAAAAGTGTGGAAAATTGTTTCCGATGGTAGTAGGTTAAAAACTTTTTGGCTTCATCAAACAAGGCCTTTGTTCATCAAGATGAAAAACTCGGGGGTTAGTTTCAAATGGAAGTACCATAACGGTTAGTTCCTTTATATGAGAATGTATCAGAAGCTTTTTACATTTTTATCTTCGTAGATTTATTTTAGGTTGAGTATAAAAACTACATATCAGAAACTCAGTTCAAGGCATTGGATGATACTTCTAGGGTTTTGGCTATTTATTGCTATAATCATTACTAATCAGGTGTATTTCACCAGCATTAAAAATGGATTGGAACCCAGATGGCCTAATCTCTTTAGGGATCAGTTGCCTATTTGGCTCGGCTGGATGCTACTTACTCCTATGCTGATTTATGTTGCTAACCGATGGTCTTTTGAAGACCACTCATGGATTAAAACCATCTTGATTTATTCACTGAGTGGAGTAATGTTTCTTCTTCTAATTAGTAACCTGACATTAATCTATATGTTCACCATTCATGGATACATCGATTTAGCGCAAACCACATTTGGAGAATACTTCCCATATTTTGTCTCAAGGTTTACCAACGACTTATTGATTTATTCCCTTGTGATGATGATTATCGTAATCTCAAGGAGCTACTCAGTAAGGAAAAATAATCAACTCAATATGGCACTGGTGAAGCTGAAAAACGATCAACTTAAAAGTCAATTGACACAAGCGCAGCTTCAAGCACTTAAACTACAACTGAATCCTCATTTTCTTTTCAATACCCTAAACACGATCACCTCATTGACCCTTGTTGGCGAAAACAATGTTTCAATGCATGTTACCAGTAAGCTGGGGGATTTTCTAAGGAGAACATTGGATTTCGAAGACCATCAGTTAGTTCCTTTGTCAAGAGAGCTAGAGTTTTTTGATCTCTATTTTGAAATAGAATCCATCCGTTTCAAAGATCGGCTTAAGTTGAAAAGAGAAGTAGATCCACAATGCCTGGATATACAGGTTCCTAACCTGATCCTTCAGCCTTTGATAGAAAACGCTATGAAATATGGCATTGCCAAGAGCAAAGATGCTGGTTTGATTGAATTAAAAATCACGCAATCAAAAGATTTCATAGAGGTAGAACTTTTTAATGAAGGGCCTCCTTTTCCTACAAAAGATGAGCTCACTAAGGGTATAGGCCTATCAAACATTGAAACTCGACTTGAAAAACTATATGATAAAAATCATTTCTTTGAAGTTAGGAATGATGAGCTGAGAAACGGAGTGAAGTCCATCATTAAAATTCCGCTAAGTCAAAATTGATTTGGAGATTAAAGGCACAATAAAAACCATTATTGCTGACGATGAATCTCTCGCAAGAGAGGCAATAAGCATCTATCTAAGTGAGGATAAACGTTTTAAACTGCTGATAGAATGTTCAGAAGGGCAAGAAACTCTTGATGCTATACAAAAGTTTAAACCTGACTTGGTGCTTCTTGACATAGAAATGCCTGAGCTCAGTGGGTTAGAGTTAGCTAAAAAGCTTGAAGCGCCATACCCCAATATTGTCTTTATAACAGCATTTGAAGAATACGCCGTAAAAGCATTCGAAGAAAATGCGATTGATTATATCCTCAAGCCTATAAACAAAGATCGATTTGTGAAGATGCTGGATCACGCTTATAAACAATGGGAGTTAAAACAATCTCAATGGGATGAAAGCAAAAGCCAGGTGCTTTCGCAGCTCCAAAAACAGAGCAGGACAAAGTATTTGAGAAAAATCACCAGCAAGCATAAAGGTGTGATAACATTAATACCTGTTGAGTCAATTCTCTGGATTGAGAGTCAGGGAGCCTTTTCTAAAGTCCATCTTGAAGGTAAGACCGAGTTGACGAATTTATCAGTAAAGCAGCTGGAAGAGGTGCTTGATCCAGAAAAATTCATTCGGGTACATAAATCTTTCATGGTAAATATCAACCATATCAAATCACTTGAATCCTATTTTCATGGTGAGTATATCCTTCATCTATCAAATGATTCCAAAGTGAAACTGAGTCGAGGATATAAAGAAAACCTGGATAGGATTCTAAATCAGTATTAACAGTTAATAAAGTAGGATTTTTGACTTAAAATAGATTGCACTTAACTTTTCTAATCCTGTGACAATTAAATATTTAAAAGTGAAACCCAAGCAAATTCCAGTTATACAACTGTAGCGTGTAAATAATCGAAACAGCCAGAAACGTAACACTTGGCCACTTTATCCTATTTTTGATAGAGACGAACAAAAGAATTAATAGAACAAGAGATCCTGATATCCCTGATGCGAAGATCACATAAAGAATTGTCGGAAGCTTGTATTGGAATGATTCTCCATGAATCATGATTACCACAGCCAAAGAGATTAGAAAGAGAAGGTTCAGAATGCAGTAGATGGAAGCATATGATCTAAAGGAAGCAACCTCATTTGGTTTGAATGAAGCCCTTTGCATACCTGGAAGATAGCGGACATTTCTGATTAGAGTAGTCAAAAATGCAAGAAGAGCAATGGTCAGTGTAGCTAGTGCAATCTTTTCATTTTCAGACCAGGCAAGTTTTGAGTAAGAGTCAGATCGCCCAGGTAGAAAGAGTTGCTTTACATCTCCTTTCTCATCCCGCTTAAAGCTGATTGGAAAAGTGACCAACGTGTCATTGGAAATATCAAATTGATCTTGAGACTGGAGCGCATATTCAAACCCTAAAAGGTGAAGACCACCTAGCCGTGAACTGATCCGAATTTTGTCAACAAAGCCTGCCTGTAAAAACAGTCTACCAAAACCAGATTCTATGCGACGGTTTGAATAATAAACTCCCTCAAATTCCATGAGGTCTACCGATTGTTCAGAAAACGTCTTTTCTAATGTTTTCTTTGGATAGACATATCTCGAAAATTTTGATGACACTCTATCTCGAAATTTTTGATCGCCTCCGTTGGAAACTACCACCAACCCCAGCGAGTCAATAGGCGATATTACTACATGACTGTAAAACCCGTTACGGCTGCCTCCATGCTCCAATAGTCTTGCGCCTCTAAACTGCTTTTCAAAAAATCCAAAACACCGCCCCCACATACGATCATGCGCCTGATATTGGGTTTTCTGCATTAGATCCAGTGTTTCACTTTCCAAGACTTCCTCATTTCCTCGGATTTGGAAAGCGATAAACTTTGCCATGTCTTTGGCAGTACTTACAAGCATAGATGCAGGAACCGTTTGAACGTATTCAATGGAATTATGACGTGGTTCACCGTATGCTTGTGCCAATCTATTTTTTATTTCCTCTGTAACTGCAAAGGAAGAATTATCCATATGCAATGGGTCGAAGATGTTTTGCTGCACATATTCTTCATAAGGTATTCCACTTACTTCCTGTACGATCAATCCTGCCAAGGACATCCCATAATTGGAATAAGCAGGTGACTCCCCAGGCTTGAGAATTAACTTGGGCAGGTATTCATACATGTAGGTTTTAAAGGGTAGTAAATCATTCTCACTGAGTTTCACTCGCTCAAAGACGGTTTCTTCAAAACCTGCTGTGTGGGTAAGCAGGTTCCTCATTGTGACCTTTTGTGTCAGAGGGAAGTCAGACAGATAGGTGCGGATGTCCTCATCCAGAGATACTTTTTCCTGTTCACAAAGTTGTAATACCGCGACGGTTGTAATCAGCTTTGAGATGGAGCCAAAAAGAAAAAGTGTTTCTTCATCTACCTGTTTTCCGTATTCACGGTCTTGGTACCCCAGGTGGCTGATATGTATAATTTCTCCATTTTTTACCAACGCATAACTACCACCAGAAACACCAAACTCAGCCATATTGGATTCTATCACTGAGTCCATATGCAAGATCAGGTTGCCAGGTTGACAGAGGCTCTGTCCAAACAGAAAAAGGGCAAATATCAGATTTATCAACTTCATCGCTTTCCTTTTTCCTTTTGCTCCCTGTCTTTGTGTCGAAGTTCATTCCGTTCTTCGCGAGCAGCCCTTCTCCCAACATGTCGTGCTTGATTTCTATACCCAATTTCCTCTATTTTTTGCGGAGAATCTACTCTTCTCGAGCACGTAATCATGCTACATGAGGATAATATCAAAAGAGTGGTTAGAAAAAACAATTTCACTTTCATTGCATTTGGTTTTTGTCAAATGGATAAAAATTCTCAATCAAATACGTCTCAAAACCAGCATTGATACCTCTTTTAGTAAAAAAAGATTTGGCTTACCTAAAGTTTCTGGGAGATTTGCCAGTTACTTCTTTAAACATCCTATTAAAAGTAGCTTTCGAATTAAATCCACAGTCGAAAGCAATGCCAAGAATTTTAAGGTGGCTGTATGTAGGATCCATTAATCGCTTCTTCACCTCCTTTACACGGTATTCATTGACAAAATAGTAGAAGTTCTTGCCCATAGATCGGTTGAGTGTTCTTGAGATGTCGCGCATTGGGACCCCTGTATGGGATGACAATTGCTCTAAACCAAGAAGTGGATCCAAAAAGAGCTGATTCACTTCCATCGATTTAACCAGCTTTTCACGCACCTTGATCATATCAAGTTCCTCGTCTTCTACTCCCTCTGACGATGGAAATCGGGCTGTTTGAATTTGTATATATCCTTCTATACTTAGCCAATATATAGTTATGGACATAACCAGCTGAATGATGAATTTGTACGGAAAAAGGTATCCCTCAGATGATTCAATCGAAAAATCGATAAGCTCTTTGTAATCAACGACTTTAAATAAGGCGATGAAAACAAACACAACCGATAGAATAAGGATCATACGTCGTATCCATTGAAGCATCAATTTATCAACGTTCGATAGCAGGTTCAATACCTCCTTTTGGTAGAGACGAATTTTCTTATACGACAGATAAGTATATATCAGCATCGAAATCAATGCGTATGAGGCAATTGCCTCCGTAAAATTGTGGAAAAGAGGGAACGGAAAATTTCTACCGTATACAATATGATATATGCTATGTAGATAGTTGAGAATAATAGGTAAAAAGTGCCAAAGGTCTTTTCTTTGAAACTGTCTTTCTGGATTGATGAGGTGAAGTATGTAAAAGAAAAACGATGGCCCTATCCAGAATGTGGATGTAAATGGTAGCCAATGAAGCGCTGGAAATTTATCATACAGCCTGAAGTCTAGAATAATCGTTGTAAAAAGCGTCTGTACCAAAGAAAATAAGAGTAGGGCCAGGTATTTGTTGGCGATACGGTTCTCTGTTTTTCTCAGCAATAAAAAGCAATAGATCAGTCCCTGGATGCAAGCTCCGGTAGTGATAATCTGAACCAGATTTATTTTAAATTCTGTCATTAATGCTCATTCTGAGCATCAAGTAAGTAAGAAATATCAAGGTTTACCAGCAAAGGGTTTAACATAAATCACTGCCAAACGTGGATTTGTCCACCTCCATCAACCATTATTTTCTCATGTTCTGGGGGTAGAATTACATTAAATTCCTTGTCAATTACACCCAGTTTCCAGGTTTTTTTATGCTTGACTAGTGCGTAATTTCCAACAAAATCACTCACCCAAAACTTCTTAACAGGACCAAGATTACCTAAATGTGTTCCTTTCGAATTGAAATGATCACTTAGTTCATGAAAGCTATTACTAAGGTCTGCCATAGCAACGGGAACAACTATTTTTCCGCTTTTATCAATGTAGCCTTGCATCCCTTCTTTCACCACCAATGCCCAATTTGATTTTTCCTTGTCAAAGTAGCTGATTTTGTCGTAAATGGGTTCGACCACTTCCTTCCCTGATTTGTCAATGAAGCCATACCTCCCCATTCTTCTTACCATAGCCAGGTGAGATGCTCCTTTACTCCCAAAATCATAAATACGCTCGTATCTTGGACTAATCACCTCTGCTCCTGATCGATCAATAGCACCATAAAGACCATTGATCTCAACTCTGGCTAAGTGTGATGCTATCGAACCAAACGAAGACACTGAGGTGTATTTTGGGGGAATAACTTCAAGACCGGAACGATCTATAAATCCGATCAGCCCATTCTTTTCTACTTTAGACCAATTGGAACTTATGGAACCAAAGCTTCCAATTCGTTGATACAAGGTAGGCACGACCTCTTTTCCACTTCGATCGATAAAGCCATACGCCCCTTCTTTCTGAACTTTTGCCCAAGTAACACCATTGAATCCAAATGAGCCAATCGATTGATAGACCGGTGGGACAACCTCTTTTCCAGAGCGATCTATAAATCCGTATAAACCGTTCTTAAGAATTAGTGCCCAATTAACATTTTTATCTCCAAAGGAATAAATACGATCGTACTCCGTTTTCACAATCACATTTGCATCACGATCAACATATCCATATAGTCCGTTTTTTTGGACTTTCGCCCAACTTAATCCGGACTCTCCAAATGAATAAATTTTGTCGTATTCCAAAGGAAGTACCTCCTTCCCCTGCCTGTCAATCAAGCCGTATTTACTTTCTTTTTTAACAACAGCATAGTTGCTATGTCCGTGAGCGCCAAAACTCGCGGTGTAGTCGTATTTTGATTCGGAGGTTTCCTGTCCTAAAACAATATTCAGTACACAGAAAAGTATAATTGTCTGAAGTGATCGCATATGTTCCCTATTCTTCAGACTAAGGACGAGAATTATTTAAGAAGGCTTCTTTAACTCAGCTTCCACAACCCACACACTCGATTTCAGAGTTCATTGGTCTGGTGCCATTTTGCTTCATTTTCAGGTTGTGAATCTTGTCTTTGATTTCCATGTCTTTAAACATGTCCCCTGTCAATTGAGATTCAAGGTCTGTGATTTGAGATTGGATTTCCTCTGCAGTCATGGCGTATTTGTTACGGGTAATTATTATCTAAAGATAATTACGAATAGTAAGAAATGGTTCAAAAAGATAAATTCTTTTTAATCTTCTTCATCCTCTTCTATCATCACTTCTATCTGATCGATGGATTTGAATTCCTGCTTATAGGTGTTATGAAAAGCGATCATCGTCCCTATCAACAAGAGCCAGATGACCCTTTTCATAAACTTTAAGACTTTCACCTTATTCTACAGGAACTTTATCCAGATTCAGGAACTCAATCTCGTTTTGGTCTGATAATGTCACTCCTATCACCGAGTCTTTCATGATATTTCCTGAAAGGATCTCTTTTGATAACTCATTCAGAATTTCTCTCTGAAGTACTCGCTTTAAAGGCCGTGCTCCAAACTGTGGATCAAATCCAATCTTACCAAGATGCTGAAGCACTCGATCATCTGCTTCAATCTTAATTCCATTTTCTTCCAGTCGTTGTTGAATCAATCGGAACTGAATTCCCACAATCTGTTGAAGCTCTTCTTTCCCTAACGGTCGGAACATGATCGTTTCATCTACCCTATTTAAGAACTCAGGTCTGACAGATTTTTTCAACAATTCAAATACCTGATTCTTGGTTTCCTCAATCACTGGTTCCGGATTTTTCTCATCCAGCTTTGCTAAGTTTTCCTGGATAAGACCTGAGCCAATATTGGTTGTCATGATAATGATCGCATTCTTGAAGTTGGCCACACGGCCTTTGTTATCAGTCAATCTCCCATCATCTAATACTTGTAATAGAATGTTAAATACATCCGGGTGTGCTTTTTCGATCTCATCCAACAATATCACACTATATGGCTTCCTCCTTACAGATTCTGTCAACTGACCTCCTTCATCATAACCTACATAGCCAGGAGGCGCGCCAATAAGTCTGCTTACCGCATGTCTTTCCTGATACTCTGACATGTCTATCCGCACCATCGCATTCTCATCATTGAAGAGATATTCAGCCAGAGCTTTCGCTAACTCTGTTTTTCCAACACCAGTGGTGCCTAAGAAAATAAATGACCCGATCGGTCGCTTGGGATCGTGCAATCCTGCCCTGCTTCTTCTCACCGCGTCTGAGACCGCCTGAATAGCCTCTTTCTGCCCTGCTACTCTTTTTCCCAACTCTTCCTCAAGATGAATCAATTTTTCCCGATCACTTTGAAGCATTTTAGATACCGGAATACCTGTCCACTTAGCTACTACCTCTGCAATATCTTCTGCGTCTACCTCCTCTTTTAGCAAACTTTTCTCGCCCTGCATTTCATCCAGCTGATGTCTGTATAACTCCAGTTTCTTTTCAGACTCTACAATCTTTCCATAGCGTATTTCTGCTACCTTTTCGTACTCTCCCGCACGCTCGGCCTGCTCGGCTTCTGTCTTATATTGCTCGATATTCTCTTTCTCTTCCCGTAACCCCTGAATAACGGATTTTTCATTATCCCATTTCGCTTTCAATTCATTACGTTCAGAATCCAGATCCGCGATTTCCTTATTGAGCTGCTTCTCTTTCTCTTTGTTCTTTTCTCTTCGTATAGCCTCTCTCTCAATCTCCAACTGCATGATCTTCCTATTCAACTCATCCAGTTCCTCAGGAAGGGAATCGATTTCTATTCGAAGCTTTGAAGCCGCCTCATCCATCAAGTCAATCGCCTTATCTGGAAGAAATCGGTCAGAAATGTATCTGTTGGACAATTCAACCGAAGCAATCACCGCATCATCCTGAATGCGGACACCATGGTGCACTTCGTATTTATCTTTTATTCCTCGAAGGATAGAAATCGCATCGTTCACGTTTGGTTCATCTACCGTAATTGCCTGAAACCTCCGCTCTAATGCTTTGTCCTTTTCAATGTACTTCTGATACTCTTGCAATGTGGTCGCTCCAATAGCATGAAGCTCACCTCTTGCCAGAGCAGGCTTCAACAGGTTGGCCGCATCCATGGCTCCTTCACCGCCTCCTCCGGCACCAATCAACGTGTGGATTTCATCAATGAATAATATAATCTCACCATCACTATCTGTCACCTCTTTGATTACTGCTTTTAGTCGCTCTTCAAACTCTCCTTTATATTTTGCGCCTGCGACCAAAAGACCCATATCTAAAGAGATGATGGTTTTTGATTTAAGGTTTTCCGGAACATCTCCATCTACAATTCGCTGAGCCATACCTTCAACAATTGCAGTCTTACCAACACCTGGTTCTCCGAGGAGTATAGGATTGTTTTTAGTCCTTCTTGCTAAAATTTGAAGTACCCTTCTTATCTCTTCATCCCTGCCAATTACCGGGTCAATTTTGCCTTTTTTGGCTAGCTCATTTAGATTCTTTGAATATCGCTCCAGTGATCTGTACTTTGATTCCGCATTTTGATCGGTCACTTTTTCCCCACCCCTCAATTCTTTAATAGCAGCTATCAATTGCTTTTCCTGAAATCCCGCATCCTTTAGAACCTGTGCTGTTTTATCTGACCCAGCCAAAAGACCTAATATGATATGTTCTACTGCTACATATTCATCTCCAAAATCTTTCAAATACTTCTCCGCTTTTTGTAAAGATTTTGCGGAATCATTGGATAGGTATGGTTGACCGCCCGAAACTTGTGGATAGCCATTAACTACCCCCTCTAGAGGAGTTTCAATCATCTGTTTGTTGGCACCTAGCTTTTTCAGTAAGAATGAGATCAGATTCTCATCTGACATTAATATCGCCTTCAGCAGGTGACCTGTCTCAATGACTTGCTGACCTCCACCTGAAGCAATCTCTGTCGCTTTTTGAAGAGCTTCCTGTGCTTTTATAGTATAATTATTAAAATTCATTGCTCGTTCTTTTTTACAATCAATCTCAAAATGACAACAATTATTCCATCGTGATTTTTGCACTATTTCAAGACAAAATGGCAGAAATATGGGAATGATGGTAATATTTAAAGACATTTCGTCACACAGAAAGATTAATTGAATTTTTCTGTTTTATAAATTTTTCTTTCGAGTATTTCACGAAATAGGGTGAATTGTTTTTTTCTGAGCAAGAAGACTCTATTTTTAAGGCGTAATTAAAACCTGACCATTATGAAAAAAATTTTAGCACTATTAGCGATGGTGGCATTCCTAGGCGCTTGCACATCATCTTCTTCTGCTAAGGAAGAAGCGGAAGACGCGGTTGAAGAAGCAGGTGAAGCTGCAGATGAAGCGATGGATGATATGGAAGAAGCTGCAGACGCTGCAATGGACTCCTTGGAAGTAGAGATTGATTCACTTGCTGCGGAAGCAGAGGAAGCTGCAGATGAAATAGAGGAAGAAACCGAGCAGTAAGCCGTACTATTGCAAATTCAATTAAAAGGGAGCTACCGCTC
Organism: Ekhidna sp.; assembly: GCA_965267215.1. Classification (GTDB taxonomy): domain Bacteria; phylum Bacteroidota; class Bacteroidia; order Cytophagales; family Cyclobacteriaceae; genus Ekhidna. The sequence continues at coordinate 3,751,516 of OZ253940.1, read as the reverse complement.
CCTTTTTTATTGAAAATCACTCATTTTATGATCTTTTGTATATATCAAGAACATCAATACAATTCCGGCAAGAGTTAGAGGAATACTTAGGATTTGGCCCATGTTCAAAATCAAGTCCTCTTCAAAAGCTTCCTGATTCATTTTGAAAAACTCATCCACAAACCTAAGCGCCCAAAGTACAATCATGAAGAGCGCAAAATTGAATCCTTGAGGTAGCACAGTTCTTTTTTTCTTCCAAAGCCAGTAAAGAACTGCCATCAATAGTATACAATATAGTGCTTCATATAACTGAGCGGCATGTCTTACTTTACCCAGTGCAGCAATCTCCACAATTTCCCGTCCATCTTTCTGATAGTTTTTATAGGCCAGGGGTCCACCTCCAAAATCAACATGTTCTCTTACTTCCGAATATCTGTCAAGGGTGTTCTTTAATTGGTTTTCAATAAACATCTTATCCTTCAACTCAAATTTTACACCTCTTCTGTATTCGATAAAGATGGTGATTGGGACTATTCCTGATATCTCACTTTGCATTTCACCTCCTTTTTCAAAATAGACATTATCCACATCACCTGAATAGTTCAACACATCCAAAGTAGCTCTTGCATAGATAATACCTGTATTCGAGTTTGTTAATGTTCCTTCCATTTCGGAGTTAAAGAGGTTTCCTGTTCGAATCATCGCTCCAGTAAGTGCTACTACGATAACCAGCCGATCTAATATCCACAGGTATCTGTAGTTATATTTTTTACAGAATAGATAAATGGCCACCAGAATACCCAGTGCTCCTCCATGACTAGCTAACCCACCTTTCCATACCATGAGAATTTCCAAAGGATTTGAGAGGAAGTAAGCCGGATCATAGAATAAGCAGTGACCTAACCTCGCTCCAATAATTGTCGCCACGACCATATATCCAGTAATCCGCTCTACATCCTTTTCTGGTCTATTTTCTTCTTTAAAAATTCGAAAGAAGATTTGTTGCGAGAATAGAAAGCCTAAGGCGAAAAGGACACCATACCAACGGGGGGCATAGTCTAATCCAGGGATGTTAAATAATGCTGGATCAAAGGTCCATATGATGTAGCTAAAAATATTCATTTAATTAGGTGTCTTTTTGCGACGCTCAAATATGATTCAATCTGTCGAAGGAGCTAAACTTTTCTCCAGAAAAATGGGGTGAATAAAATGAGTACGGTAAATAGCTCTAGTCTTCCAAGTAACATCATGAACGATAATATCCATTTTACTCCTGTTGGCAGATGAGCAAAATTATCCACAGGCCCAACATCCCCTATTCCCGGTCCAATATTACCTAACGTTGTGGCCACAGCTCCCAACGAAGTATTAAACTCAATTCCAAAAGAAGATACGGCGATGGCTCCAAAACACACGATGAGAATATAAATCATGATAAATGCGAGTACATTAAATGTAATGTCTCGGTTTACTGATTTCCCATTAAACCTCACAGGTATAATCGCGGAAGGGTGAAGGATTCGCTTGAGCTCTAGTAGACTATTTTTGATCAACAGAATGTGACGGACCAGTTTCACTCCCCCTGCAGTTGATCCAGCAGAGCCTCCTGCAAACATCAAGAGGAAGAATAAAACAGTCAAGAAAGAAGTCCAGGCTGTATAATCATGTGTCACGTACCCCGTTGTTGTAACCACAGATATAATTTGAAAAAGCGCATCTCTCATGGATTTTTCAAATGTATCATGTCCCAGGTTGAAAATAATTAATCCTACAATCAAAGAAGCCGCGACACAAAAAATTAGATAGAATCTGAATTCTTCATTTCTAAGTACCTTCTTGAAGTTGCCATGAAGGCCAAAATACGTCATCGTAAAATTTGTTCCAGCAAGGAACATGAAGCCAATAATCACATATTGGATGAATGGATCCTGGTAGTGTGCTATACTCGCATTTTTTGTTGAAAAGCCTCCAGTGGCCATTGTCGTAAGGCTGTGGTTGATTGCGTCATAAAACGTCATACCTCCTGCCCATAATAGGATCATTTCCGTGAGTGTGAGGCCGCAATAAATAATCCATAGACGTTTTGCTGTTTCTTTTATTCTAGGCTGGAGTTTATCCGGAGAGATGCCTGGTGCTTCCGCAACAAAAAGCTGCATCCCTCCAATTCCTAAAAGTGGAAGAATCGCTACCGTCAAAACAATAATTCCCATTCCTCCAATCCACTGCGTCAAACTTCTCCAGAACAAAATTCCTTTTTCCACAGACTCAATATCGGTAAGAACAGTAGCTCCGGTTGTAGAGAATCCGGAGAGTGTTTCGAAAAAGGCATTGGTAATATCCGGAATTGCTCCACTAAGGATATAAGGAAGAGAGCCAAAAAAAGACATGGACAACCAGCCAATGGTAACGATAAGGTAGCCGTCCTTTTTGCGCATATCATTGTTCTGAAGGTTTTTTGTCAAAAACAAGAAAAGACCTCCACACCCCATTGTGATTAAAGAAGACAAAATCAATGCTTGATAATCTCCTTGCCCGTAATAGAAACTAAATGGCAGACAGGTTAACATAAAGGCTCCATTGATGAGCAGCAATATGCCAATTACCTTGAAAATTACCTTGTAGTTAAACTGCATGTGCTATTTGAAAAAGCTCTCCACCTTTTTAATACATTCAGGTTTTGAAAGAACAACGACGCGATCCTTTGGCTGAAATTCAAAATTACCCCTTACAGCTATTCCTTTTCCGTCCCGGATGACTCCCCCTACAATCGCAGTTTTCGGGAAATCCATATCCTTTAGCTGCTGATTTGTGACTTTACATTTTTCACTTAATTCAAATTCAAGAATTTCTGCATCTACCCCATGTATCCCGGCGATATTTAGCACTTCTCCTTTTCTTATATATCTGAAAATAAAGCTTGCCGCAATCAACTTCTTATTGATCAAAGTGTCAATGCCTATGCTTTGAGATAAGTGTATATAATCCACATTCTCAACCAATGCGATGGTTTTAGGTACTCCTTGATTCTTCGCGAGCAAAGAGGCCATGATATTGGTCTCAGAGTTCTCAGTAAGTGCCACGAAGGCATCCATTCGATCGATGCTTTCTTCCTTGAGCAGATTGATATCTCTACCATCACCGTTTATGATCATGGTGTCCGGCAGCTCATCTACCAAATGCAAGCATTTTTCTTTGTCAGCCTCTACCAGCTTGATATTGTATTTCTTACTGAGAAGCTTAGCAGTATTGATTCCAACTTTACTCGCACCTAAGATCATTACATTCTTGATCTCAAAGCTTTCTTTTCCAGCAAGAGCGGTTACGCGCTCAATCCCGTCAGGTTGAGCAATAAAATATGCATGATCTCCATCCTGAAACTTATTTTCACCATAAGGGATGATGGTTTTATTGTCTCTTAGGATTGCGACCGTAGTGAAATTATGGTCAGGATTAAGATATGCTGTCTCCGTCAGGGTTTTTCCATAGAGCTCAGATCCTTCATCCACCGTTATTCCAACTAGGGAAAGCATGCCTTTCTCAAACTCGAATGTATCAGTCAGTGCGGACTGTTTCAGCAGTCTTTTGATCTCTCGGGCGGCAAGTGACGCTGGAGAAATAATTTCGTCAATTCCTACATTGCTCAGATTCAGTTCATCTCTTGAGTGTAAAAGTTCCGTATTAGATATCCTTGCAATGGTTCTTTTGGCTCCAAGGCTTTTACCCAGAATACACGTAGTGATATTCGTTTCCTGAATGGAAGTCACCGCAATCAAAAGATCCGCCTTACCAATATTTGCTTCTTTTAATGTCCGTGGCGAGGTAGAGGTACCGCGCACTGTGCCCACATCCAGATGTTGGGACACATATTCCAGCACAGTAGGATTTGAGTCTATGATCACAATATCCTGCTCTTCAGCTGCTAAAAGCTTTGCAAGATGGAACCCCATCTCACCTGCTCCTGCTATTACAATTCTCATCCTATCTTAAATGATAATGGCCGCAAAGATATTGTATCTAAGTACCAGTATTCCAAATCATTATGAATTATATACCTCATTAAAGTATTTCTTCGTGGCTTGCATCACTCTTGGAGCTAAAACAATAGCTGAAATCATCGTAGGAAAAGCCATCAATCCATACGCAACAAAAACAAGGTTCACTACATCCGTAAGTGATGCTACTGAGCCAACCAAAACCAAGCCTATATACCAGTAGTAAAAGTACTTACCATACTTTGCTCCTATCAAAAAGGAAAGACACTTCTGTCCATAGTATGCCAACCCAAAGACCGTCGTAATTGCAAACACCATCACACAGATCATCAATATATACGGGCCTATCCCAGGCAAGCTAGTTTCAAAAGCCCGAGCAGTCAATAAAATTCCGTCTGCCTCTCCGCTATTCCACACTCCTGTGATCAGGATACATAACCCAGTCATGGTACAAACAATAATTGTATCAATAGCCGGTCCAAGCATAGCTACCAGACCTTCTCGTACAGGCTCTTTGGTTTTCGCAGCGCCATGCATCAATGGAGCCATTCCAATTCCCGCTTCGTTCGAAAATGCAGCACGTTTAGACCCCTCGATGATCACTGCACCAACTGCACCTCCCAATACTGCTTTTGCTGAAAATGCATCATCAATAATGAATAAGAAGGACGGAACAACTTCACCAAGGTTTATGAACATAATCACCAAAACACTTCCTACAAATAGCAGAACCATCGAAGGAACCAACCTGGAAGCCACTGTACCAATTCGTTTGATACCTCCAAGAATCACAACAGCTACAAGTGTGGCAATCACAATACCGATGGTCAGATTTAGTGAAAATGAATCTTGCATCCCTGATGGTATGAGGATGACATTTTTTAAGACAGCCACCATTTGGTTCGTCTGAAATACTGGAGTAGCTCCAAAAAAGCCAGCTACACAGAAAAAGCCAGCCAAAGGCATCCATTTTTTTCCTAACGCCTCTCGGATCACATACATTGGGCCCCCTTGCAATTCTCCGTCAGAATCTTTTCCTCGGAACTGGACTGCAAGCGTACAAGTAAAAAACTTAGTCGCCATCCCGATAAAAGCACTTACCCACATCCAAAACATGGCCCCCGGACCTCCGGCAGCAATGGCCAAAGCCACCCCACTTATGTTGCCCATGCCGATGGTTGCCGCTAGTGCGCCACTCAACGCTTGAAAATGGTTGATTTCTCCCGGATCGTTTGGATCATCATATTTTCCTCTAAGTACATTGATAGCATGCCTCAGATATCTAAATGGAAGAAACCTAGAATAAATCAATAAAAAGAATCCTCCTCCTAGGAGAAGTATCAGTAATGGAGGGCCCCAAATAAAGTTGGAAGCCTCGGTCAAAAAGGTGCTTAGCGAATTCATAAAGCCCGTGAAGGTAATATGTATCTTTGAGTCAAATCAATTTTAATGGTCGTGAAATGAACAAAATCGAAGTTTAGTTCATTACTTAAGCCAGATTGTAATTTCAAAATTCATGAAATGAACATAAGTGACATGCGTACCAACCGTGGATGAAAGTCATTTATGAGAATTCCATGTGGCCTATATGTAAATTATCATACACATGAAGTTAAGCTTTAGAACACTGGGTAATGACGATCCCCTCATAATAATGCACGGAGTGTTTGGATCCTCGGACAACTGGCAGACACTAGGTAAAGTCTTTTCGGAGCAATTCAAAGTATATCTAGTTGACATGCGTAATCATGGCAATTCGCCTCACAGTGACGAGTTTGATTACGATGTGATGGTCAAAGATGTGATTGAACTTATGGATGATGAGGGAATAAGCAAATCCCACATTATTGGTCATTCTATGGGGGGCAAGGTTGCTATGCATCTGGCTACTCAGCATGCAGATAGAGTAGAAAAACTTATTGTGGTAGATATCGCTCCAAAACATTACCCTCCTCACCATCAGCAAATTTTTGAAGGGTTTCACTCCGTGGATTTCACTAACCTACAAAACAGAAAAGATGCGGATGATCAGATGGCTAAAGTGATTTCCAATTTTGGTGTTCGCCAGTTTATCCTTAAAAATTTAGATCGAAGAAAAGATGGCTCTTTTGGTTGGAAGCTAAATATAAAAGCCATTGAACACGCCATTGAAAATGTAGGGGAAGGAATAGAAGGTGATGTGAGCTTTGATGGAGACACACTGTTTATAGCCGGAGGGAAATCTGATTACATTACTGAGGAAGATCATGATTTGATACGTGCATTTTTTCCAAATGCTTTAATCGCAACATTGAAAGATGCAGGTCATTGGGTGCATGCGGAGAAACCGGAAGAGTTGGGTGAGGCAGTTATTAAGTTTTTGAACGCATGACACCAGGTAAACTCTTTCTCATTCCAACTTATCTGTCATCAGACAATGAAGCTTCCTTTATGTCTCCTATGGTGGTTGAGGTACTCAAAAACACCAAACATCACTTCGTTGAGAATGTAAGAACAGCTCGTCGGTTTATCAGCAGCCTAAAAGCCGGGATTACCATCGAAGAATTAGCGTTTCAAATTCTGGATAAGAAATCAAACTGGGATCAGATGTATGAGCTTTTCGAACCTATCCGAAAAGGTGAAGATATGAGCGTAATTTCTGAAGCTGGAGTCCCTTGCCTGGCAGATCCGGGAAACCTGGCTGTAAGTTTTGCTCATCAAACACACGTGCAGGTAGTTCCCATGCCGGGGACATCATCTATTCAAATGGCACTCATTGCTTCGGGCTTTAACGGTCAGAAGTTCACGTTTCATGGCTATCTGCCCATTGATAAAAATCCTCGTCAACAGAAAATACGGGAGTTGGAGAAATTAAGTCTAAGCGGCTATACACAGCTTTTCATGGAAACGCCCTATCGAAATCATCAACTGATCAAAGATATTTTGAAAGTGTGCCGACCAGGTACTCTGCTAAGCATCGCGGCTGATATTTCCGGAAAGCAAGAAAAAATACTAACTCAGCCAATCAGCAATTGGCAGAAGACAGACATTCAAATACATAAAATTCCCGCCATCTTTAGTTTTGGGCAATTCCCTTAACCTAGTTCATCGAAAAGCCTAAATTTGCCGACCTGTAAAAACAATTTCATTTTATGCCATACTTATTTACTTCTGAATCCGTAAGCGAAGGGCATCCGGATAAAATTGCTGATCAAATATCAGATGCACTTCTAGATCATTTCTTAGCATTCGATCCTGATAGCAAGGTGGCATGTGAAACAATGGTGACCACCGGACTTGTGGCGTTAGCTGGTGAAGTAAAAACAACCGCTTATGTGGATGTGCAGAATATCGCACGGGAAGTAATAAACAAGATAGGATATACCAAAGGTGAGTATATGTTCGATGGAAACTCCTGCGGAGTAATTTCTGCTATCCATGAACAATCTCCCGATATAAATCAAGGTGTGGAAAGAGACTCAGAAGATGAGCAGGGTGCCGGTGACCAGGGAATGATGTTTGGTTACGCTACAAAAGAGACTGAAAACTACATGCCATTGGCGTTGAATCTTTCACATCGAATCTTGATGGAGCTTTCTGACATAAGGAAAGAAGGTAAAGAAATGGCTTATCTGAGGCCGGATGCTAAGTCTCAGGTGACCATTGAGTATGATGATAACAACCAACCCGTCAGGATAGATGCAATTGTTGTTTCTACCCAGCATGATGATTTTGATCATGAGGATAACATGCTCAAGAAGATCAAAGAAGATGTAATCAATATCCTGATTCCTCGAGTGAAAGCAAAGCTGAAATCACAAAACCAGGCACTTTTCAATGATCAGATCAAGTATCACATCAATCCTACTGGAAAATTTGTAATCGGTGGGCCACATGGAGATGCAGGATTAACAGGGAGAAAAATTATCGTAGACACCTATGGCGGAAAAGGGGCTCACGGTGGAGGGGCGTTCTCTGGAAAAGATCCTTCGAAAGTGGACAGATCGGCGGCATATGCTACTCGGCATATTGCTAAAAATTTAGTTGCCGCAGGAGTCGCAGATGAAATTCTTGTTCAGGTTTCGTATGCTATTGGCGTGGCAGAACCCATGGGGATTTACATCAACACATATGGCACTGCAAAAGTAGATATGAGTGATGGTGAGATTGCGAAAATTGTTGAGAAAATATTTGATATGCGTCCTGCATACATCATTAAAAGACTGAAATTAAAAGAGCCAATCTATTCAGAATCCGCTGCTTACGGTCACATGGGAAGAGCTCCTGAAGTAAAGCAGGTAAACTTCATTGGTAATGGGGGTGAAGAAGTGAAGAAAGTAGTGGAAACATTCACATGGGAAAAGCTTGACTATGTAGATCAGGTGAAAAAAGCTTTCAGACTCTAATGAAGAAGCTTTTTATCCTTCCATTTTTTTTGGTTCTGGCATGCACTCCTAAAACAGAGCCAGCAAAAAAAGAAATTATCATTGAACGAGGGGCAGAGGGGCAGACCTTCAATGCTGCTTTTCTAATGATCGAAGGGGTATACAACTCCGAGTTGATGGCTCCATATGACATCTTCCAGCATACCATCTTTCACACGGAAGGTGGAATTAACGTATTCACTGTAAACGAGACAATGGATCCCGTTACAACTTTTGAGGGATTGAAGCTTATTCCTCACTACTCTTTTGATAGTAAAGACCTGCCTGAGATTGACATCCTGGTGGTCCCAAGTGCCGAACACAATATGGATTCCGATCTGGAAAATGAAACATTGATCAACTGGGTTACGGAAATAGGAGAAAAAGCTGATTACGTCATGTCGCTTTGTGATGGTGCTTTCGTACTAGCAAAAGCTGGGTTGGTGGATGGCAAAGAATCAACTACTTTTCCTTCAGATATTCAGAAATATAAAGAGACGTTTCCTGAGCTCACCGTTCATGAAAACGTTTCGTTTGTTCATCATAACAATCTGCTCACATCCGCAGGAGGAGCAAAATCTTATGATGTAGCGCTTTACCTGGTTCATCACCTGTATGGGGACAAAGTAGCCAAAGGTGTAGGAAGAGGTTTAGTGATCGACTGGAATGTTAATAATTACAATTTCATCAGAATTCATAATTATTAACAACTTATCAATCCCGATATTACAACAGAAGCGGATATGTGTGAGTCTTAAGTTCTATAACATGTATTCAATCATGAAAAAAAAGTCCTTAACCTTATTGATCTTTTTGACGATCTTGATTGCATGCAATCAAGATGCTTGCGTCAGTGCATCATGCATTGCTCCGCCAAATGGTACATTTGTCAATGGAGTTCTTAACCTGGCTATAGGTTCATCTGTACTTGAAAAAAGCGAAGATGGATCATATATCAACTTATTTGAAATCGATTCTGTAAGTATAAACTCTTCCATAATAAAAGAGTTTTATACCTGGTTTCAAGTCGAAATGCCCTCAAGTATAAATTCAATGATTATTTATTCCGGAACACAAGAAATACAAGTAGAAAGCGAAAGCTTCTTTCCTATAAGTTCAGGAGGTTACATTATGTCATTTATTCGAGGAGAAGAAACATTTTCAATAAAAGGAGAAGAGGCTTCACAAGACCTCATAAATGGTGTTTGCAATGATGTCATTACCTGTAGGTAAACTACCATTCAATCACTTCTTTATCCCTCTGAAATTTTCCATTCGGTATACCGTCATAGAGCCTATAACTAAGTGTCCAATGTCTTCTAAGTTAATGGCTTAAGTGTACTTACTGCAATCCTGTTCCATGAATTTATTGACGTAATAGCTATGATAACTTGTGCAATGTAATCTTCATCAAACAGTCTAACAGCTTTTTGGTAGGTGTTCTCTGATAACCCGTACTTATAGATCATTGTAATCTCTTCTGTCATCTGAAGAATCACTTTTTCTTCCTCTGAAAATATCCCTGCTTTTTCCCAACCATTTAGTAGGAAAATTCTTCGATGATCTTCTCCAGCTTCAATGGCTTCTTTAGTGTGCATATCAATACAAAAGGTACATCCATTCAATTGTGAAGCTCTTATTTTAATTAGATTTTTATGTATAACGTCAAGCTGTGACTGTTCAAGATAATTTTCAAGGGCCATTAGTGGCTTATACGCTTTGGGCTGGACTTGGTCAATTTGAATTCTACGCATGATAGTTGCTATTTGGTTTATTTCTGCCAAACTATCACAAGCACCTTTCAAAAAAATTAATCTGGTTTAAGATCGCTTTTTCTTCCTTATTTCTGACACATATTCAGGGGTAAGATCGAGAAAAGATGCTATCACGTATTGAGGTACTCTCTGAGCAAATTCTGGAAATTGTTCTATAAAATGAAAGTAAATTTCCTCCTTTGAGAGCCCATATAAATATTTCATTTTCATTAATGCTGCGCCATAGGAAATCTGGTAAATGGTTCTAAAATACTTTTCCAGCTTTGGAAAGCTATTTAAAAGCTCTTCTTGTTTCCCTTTACTTATCGAAAGCACTTCTGTATCCTCTAGTGCTTGAATACAAAACTCACTGACTCTCTCTTTTAGAAAGGCAAGGTGATCAGTAATCCACCAATCGTCGATAGCAAATTGAATCGTTTTCTCCTTCCCTCTATCATCCACAAAAAACATATGCATGCATCCCTTAATGATGTAGAAATTGTACAAGCATCTCTCACCTCCCCTTGTTAGCAATTCCTTCTTTTTAATTCTTTTTAAACTAAAATATGAAGAGATTTCTTCGTACTCCTGTTCCTCTATTCGAACATAGGCACTTATATGATTAAAAAGACTCCATCCTTCACTTGGTGACTGATTCATGGTATATCTTATTGGTAGATTCAACTGAATTTCTATCAGAAACCTACTCATTAGTGTGTTTATTTGCCAAAAAATCTTCCATGCAGATCATAGAAGTTAACGATAAGAAAACAGCCAAAGAGTTTTTACTGTTCCCTGTCCGTTTATATAAGGATGAACCGAACTGGATCAGGCCGCTCGATAAAGACATCAACAATGTGTTCAACCCGAAGGTAAACAAGTACTTCCGGCACGGGGAATGCATCAGATGGATTCTAAAAAATGATCAGGGCGAAACCATTGGAAAAATTGCAGCATTCATTAACCAAAAAACAGCAAATAAGAATAACGATCAACCCACCGGAGGTGTAGGCTTTTTCGATTGTATCAATAATCAGGAAGCTGCCAATTTGCTTTTTGATACTGGTAAAAAGTGGCTTCTACAAAAAGGCATGGAAGCCATGGATGGCCCGATCAACTTTGGGGATCGGGATACGTGGTGGGGACTACTCATTGATGGTTTTGATAGGCCTCCGAACTATCAATGTAATTACAACCTTCCGTACTATGTTGATCTTTTTGAGAATTATGGCTTCCAGGTGTATTTCAAACAATTCACTTTCGGAAGACCAGTGATGGATCCACTAAGCGACCGGCTTTATGAAAAGGCAGAAATAGCAAACCAGGATCCTGACTACAGCTTCCGTCATATTAAAAAAAAGAAGCTTAAGGAATACGCCGAAGATTTTAGAACGGTGTACAATGATGCCTGGGCGCGCCATCCCGGTGTGGCAGAAATGAGTTCAGTTCAGGCTAACGCTATCATTAAAAAAATGAAGCCCATCATGGACGAGAAAATTATGTGGTTTGGCTATCACAAGGACAAGCCTGTTGGGTTCTATATAAACATACCAGAATTGAATCAGGTTTTTAAGCATGTAAACGGGAAGCTTGATCTAATTGGGAAGCTAAAATTTGTGTATCACAAATTAATGAAAACCAATACTAAAATGATTGGATTGGTATTCGGCATTTCCCCTGAACATCAAGGCAAAGGAGTGGACGGAGCATTGATTATGGCAATACGAGATGTGATCCAGGAGACCTATACACGTTACAGAGATCTTGAAATGAATTGGATTGGTGATTTCAACCCTAAAATGATTGCTGTAGTAAATCAGGTAGGAGGAGAGGTAGTAAAAACACATCATACCTACAGGTATCTTTTTGACAGAACTAAAGAGTTTAAAAGGATGCCAATCAAATCATAAAATGGAGGCCTTTACACCTGCACTTTTGCTTGTAAGATTTCCGTTACCATATCTTTAATAGCAGGAAACTTCATTTTATCCGAGATCTCTTTTTGAGTCAGAATAAGAATGTGCTTTTTTTGACTGAAATCTCTTGTCTTTGTCTCCTCCAGGCTCAAAAGCTCCATCGAGATATTATGTTCTTTGATTCTTTGACCGGCTGTGATTTTGGTATTTCGAACAGAAGAATAGGATGCCAGGAATATGGGCTTGTCTGGAAATGATAAAATGGATTTTTTAATCACATCCCAGTATTTGTCACTGACTACCGAAGAAAGTGCTGTAGATATTACAATACCTGCTACTTCATGACTACTGTAGTTTTTAAACTCGCTAAGTGATCTCAAAGGTTGCGGTTCACACCCTGAAGATGAAATTAATTGCTTCATATCCTTCACAATCAGTGAGCTTGGACGAGCCAGCAGAACATATTTCATAGTCTCCTCCTTTCTTGTTTTCTGATGTACAAGATTCTGGATACAGATGCGACAGAAAATGGAACGATATAGTTAAGAACTACCCTCATAACATCTTTTTTATCAATGTTCCCAGACAGCATTACATCATATTGATTGATAAAGCTCAAAATTGTCCCCACTACTAGGGCTATCTTGATGGCGTCTATGATATTTTCTTTCTTAGCAGATTGCATAACGCTAATTACAAATATTATCAATTGATAAAACTAAATGCAATCTCTTTCGACCAATTGCAATTAGATGGATTTGAAATACTGAATATGATCTTTATGTAGTTTTTGATTTTCGCTTTTCTTTGTAAAACTGCTTGTTAGCGACATAAATAGTCTTCTCTATCTCACAAAAAATCTTCCCAGTCTTATTTTTCAAGTAAACTGTTTTTTGTAAATCCACTTCATTCTGATTAGATACATCGGTCTTAAGTTTCTTAATTTCGATATCATTCAGTTCAAAAAGTGCATATGCATCCGAATCAGCTGGTCTTTTAAAACGGACGATGGATGACTTGTCCCATACCACATAGTCTTTTCCCAAAATTTGAATGAGTTGAATCATGTAAATTGGGTCGGTGGCGGCAAAAAGGCTTCCTCCAAAAATGGTTCCTACGTAATTCTTATTCTTATACGAAAGTGGAATTTTTACCTCTACCTTATGAAAATCCTGAGTTACGTAAGTAACTCGACCTGTAGACCTTCTATACATAGGTGATAGGTTGAAAAACCACTTGAAAAGAATGTGTCCTTGCTTGCTAAAATATTTGTTTGAAATGTTTGATAGAAACTGATACATAAGATCAATTTAACGCTGTTCAAAACAATTCATCCAAATTCCTCTACAATTCGGTCAATCAAAATTCTGAGTTGGTGATTTAAGGGCTTGAATTGCAAAAAAGTTTAATGGAAGTCTTATTACTTATATCACATGTCTTCTGCGGTGGTACCGTCCTATCCTTGGGTTTAATCCAAATGTTTAATCGGAAAGGAGGAAAAAGTCATATTATTCTTGGAAAAGTATATGTAGGAGCCATGTGGTGGATCTGCTTGAGTGCTTTGAGCATCATTTCGTTTTACAGGTTTAGTGCCTTTCTAATGGTAATTGCTGTCTTGACATTTCATGCTTCTTTTGTCGGAGTTAGGGTTCTGAAAAGAAAAAAAATCGGATCAGAAAAATGGTATGATTGGTTTGTCAGTATTGCAACTGGCATATTCGGAGTTGGACTAATTGGATACGGAACACATGCCTACTTCAGCCTTGAACAGCCTATTTTGGCATTCTTGAGTGGCTTCTTTGGGTTTTTCACTTTCAAAAATGGAATAGATGATATTCTATTCTTCAGACGCAAAAATGTGGATGATAAATTTTGGTGGCTTCAGCAACATATCTCAGCAATGGGAGGCAGCTACATTGCTGCAGTAACCGCCTTTGCTGTTCAAAATCCCAACTTATTCATGCCGGAAAGCTCTCCTCAATGGCTACTTTGGATTCTGCCCGGAGTGATAGGAAGTTTCATTGTTGGTGCTGCCAAAAGAAAATGGAGAAAAAAACTTAACCCATCAAATGCAACTCTTTGATAAAGGTAAGCATCAATCGGAATAGTAATTGCTGAAGAATAATTCATGCAATTATCCGTTTTTGAAATTGTCAAACAATCACCTGATGAAAAAGTCCCTAATCAGTTTGGCCGTGTTTCTATTTGCCGGCCTCACACTACTATCTGCTCAAAATGCAAAGCTTGTAAAAGGAACCATATACTATAAGGAAACAAAAGAGCCCGTTCCTTTTGCCTATGTAAAGCTTAAGGGAGTAGCCTATGGTACCGTTACTGAGTATGACGGAACATTTGCTTTGAAGGTACCATCCAAATACGCTGATGGAGTCTTAGAATTTTCCTACACAGGACTGAAGACTTTCGAACTTCCACTTCATTCATATAATGGTGCTGTCAAAATTTATCTCGAACCAGATGTAACAGAACTTTTCACCGTGATTGTGACAGCTAAAAAGGAAAGCAATCCCAAGGCAATCTTAAAAAAAGCACTCAAAGCCATCCCGGACAATTATGTAAATGAACCTTTTAACCTCAAAGGCTTCTATCGAGAATATGTAAAGGAAAATGATAATCCAGTGAAATATGCAGACGCTTCCTTCCTTTTAGATTTAAAGCCGTACACCGGTAAGGATGAAAAAAGGAAGAGATTTGAAAATCCTGATGACCTGTCCGGTGTGACTACCATTGGTAGCTGGTCTTCCAAGTCATCTTCATTGCATCGCTGGCATTTTCACCAACGGGTTTTGAAGGGTGAGCGTGCAAAAATTCTTGAGTCAAAATCCAGTGATGATCTAAATACGACCAGGCTTTTTGCGAATATCCAGGGAGGTCCACTAAGTGCGCTGACCAAAGACCGTCTTAAATATCCTGAGAATTTCATGACAAATCACTCAAAATACAATTACACCTTGCTTGAGGTCGAGAAAGGGGGAGAACCGTACTACCTGATCAATTTTGATCCGGAGATGACATCAGAGAAAATGGGGTCCAAAAGGTTTCCAAACAACTTTAAACACAAACTTGGTGGTAGTATTTTGATTAGAAAGAATGATTTCGCCATCACAGAAATTAACTATTTTGTACCACCTGAATATAAGCAATACATCTGTGGATATCGAGGTTGGTCTATTCGACATTTCGACTTCTCTGTCACCTGCAAGTATGCCAAGATAAATAACAAATATGTGCTTGAATATTTAAAGCACTCAGATGAATTTATTGTGGAAGACACCCTCACGGATCGCCGTATTCCCTATGCTGCAGTATCAGAGTTTTTTGCCTATGATGTAAAAACAGGAGATGAAAAAATCTCTGTTTCCAAAGAGGAGAATTTTGCTAATTCTGACTACAATTTCCTATTTGATCACCCAGAAGGATATAATGGCCTCTTTTGGGCACAGCATGAAACCAAGCACCCGGAATCTAAAGTCCCTGAGTCTATTCAAGTAGCTATGAGCACCAATACTCCACTCATTAAGCAGTTTGTATTCAAGCTGAGACGAGATACTACATTAAAACCGCCAGTTGCTAAAAAAGAACCGGAGATGATTCAAGCTCACGGACAAAGAATCATCGACAACTATGCATGGATGAAAGACACCAAAAATCCGCTTGGCAATGAAGAAGTAATGCAGTACCTGGCAGACGAAAACAAATACGCTAACAATTATTTCAAACCACTAAAACCACTGCAGCGTGAGCTTTTTAGAGAACTCAAGTCATATGTGCAGGACAGCTACAAATCCCTGCCAACCAAGGAAGGAGGTTACGAATATTACTATACCTATACTCCTGAGGACGAGTACCCAAGGTATTATCGAAAAAAAGTGGGGGAGAAGAAGCCCGAACTTCTGTTTGATGTCAATAAGATGGCTGAAGATCATAGTTATTACAATTTCGGGGGATTACGTGTCAGTCCAAGCAGCCAAGTAGTTGCGTTCTCAGAAAATACGACTGGTAATGATAAATGGACACTGAAATTTAAAAATCTAATATCCGAAGATGAACTTTCTCACAAGATCGACTATGCTTCAGGTCTTGTCTGGCTTACTGATTCAACAGTCCTTTTTACGGAATCAGATAAAAAAACCTTTCTCACCTCGACGGTTTACCGATTCAATATACACACTGGTGAAAAGGAATTGATCTATGAAGAGCCAGATAAACGATTTTCCGTTTCCATTTCAAAATCAAGAAGCAAGCAGTTTGCTTTTATAGGAACTTCAAGTAGTGATCAAAATGAGATCCGATTCCTGAATCTGAAAAATCCAAACGGGAAATTTCGTTTGATTTCGCCTAGAAGAGGCCGACATCAATACAGTGTGACGCATTTTGAAGATAAATTCTACATTCTAACGAATAACAAAGCCAGCAACAATAAAATCATGATAACCGATACTTCTCGATTCGAGGAGAAAAATTGGAAGCTGGAAGTTCCGGAAAATTCAGAGATTGAGGTCATGTCCATCTTACCTTTCGAAAAATGGATGGTGTTTCAGGAACGGCATGGACTTGAGTACAAGATCAAAGTAGTGGATCGCGAGGATCAGAAAGAACATTATGTCCGTCAAAATAACGATCGCGCAGTGTATTTGGGAGAAAACAATGATTTTGACACAGACACATTGAGAATCAGTCGGGTGAATTATCACCGGCCAGCTCGTATCCTGGACTATGACATGGAGAAGAAAAAGTTCAAGCAACTAAAGGTAGTCGGTCGGTATTCTCCAACTCTGTTCGCTAAAGTGGAAACTGTATACGCTAAGGCAAAAGATGGGAAAGAAATTCCCATTACCCTTATATATGGCAAGAACACTTTGAAGAGATTGGAAAAAGAAGGTAAGAAGCCTTTTCTATACATTACGGGGTACGGCTCCTACGGATCAAGCTATTCTCCTGGCTATAATCCGAACATGGCTCCATTGATCCTGAAGGGATTCGTCATTGCAATTGCTCATGTGAGAGGAGGCGGAGACCTGGGAGAGGAATGGTATCATGATGGAAAAATGCTGAAAAAGAAAAACACCTTCACAGATTTCATATCATGCACGGAGCACCTAATTGAAATGGGATATGGGAAAAAAGGGGAGGTATTTGCGGAAGGTGGCAGTGCCGGAGGTCTATTGATGGGAGCTATAGCGAACATGAGACCCGACTTATACAAGCTATTGATTTTGGATGTGCCTTTCGTTGATGTGATCAACACGATGATGGACGATAAACTTCCACTTACAAGCCTTGAATATACAGAGTGGGGAGATCCGAATGAGAAGAAGCATTTTAAATACATCCAATCTTACTCTCCGTATGACAATGTAGAATCACAGGAATACCCAAATATGCTCTTCTTAACAGCTATTAATGATTCACGTGTTGGATACTGGGAACCAGCAAAGATGGTAGCCAGGTTACGCCAGATGAAAACCGATAATAATGAAATCTTTCTTCGAACGGATTTCTCATCGGGTCACGGTGGTGCATCGGGCAGATATGCTTCTTTGTCTGAAACGGCTCTTAAATTTTCACTGATCTTAGATTTTGCGGAGCAATTGAGAGCTAAATAAGAGTCCACTCAAAATATTTCAAAAACAACCCTAGTTTTTTAATAAAAATGAAAAATTAAGTAATACTGGGTCATTTTTGATCTTGTCAATCTATTATTTGCGTAAATATGGATTATTTTGGTTTGCTGTTAAACCATTATTTATTCAAAATGCAAATAATTATATCTGTGATCTCTAAAAATAAACGAGCATCTCTACTTCTTGCTATTTTTCTGCCATTGATGGTTTCTGCCCAAGAAAGCTCTAGTCTGGACACAGGAAACACCGCATGGATGCTGATGGCTACAGCGCTTGTAATGTTGATGACGCCTGCAGGATTAGCACTCTTCTATGGTGGTTTGACTCAAAACAAAAGCGTGCTGAATACAGTGGGAATGAGCTATGTCTCTTTCATCGTAGCTACACTCGTGTGGATCATTATTGGTTACTCGCTATCGTTCGCAGATGGCGGCTGGTTTGTAGGAGGACTGGACTTCTTCATGATCAAAAACATTAGCGTAAGTGAGCTGGTAGACGGAGCAAACATTCCTAAACTATTGGATGTCGCATTTCAAGGAACATTTGCCGCAATAGCCGTGGCTATAGTTAGCGGATCTATCATAGAGCGTGTAAAATTTGGTACCTGGATTTTGTTTAGTGTGCTCTGGGTGATTTTTGTCTACTCACCAATATGTCACTGGGTATGGGGGTCAGAATATTTCCTTGCTGGTGATCTTGACTTTGCAGGAGGAACAGTCATTCACATCAATGCAGGAGTTTCAGGATTAGTGATGGCATTATTAGTGGGTAGAAGACTAAATCTGCACGAAGAAAGAAAACCTTCCTCAATAAAATTCATGGTACTTGGGTCAGCTCTACTTTGGTTCGGATGGTTCGGATTTAATGGAGGAAGTGCTTATGGAGCAAATGAGTTTGCTGCAAACGCATTGCTTGTAACAAATGTAGCAGCCTGCGCAGGAGGTGTTGTTTGGTTGTTAATTGAATGGTTCATCATCAAAAAACCTACACTGATTGGCATAGCTTCCGGCGCGATATCCGGGCTTGTAGCAATTACCCCTGCAGCAGGTTTTGTGGATGTATCTGGAGCATTAGTCTTTGGTATTGTAGGTGGAGTAGTGGGCTACTTTGGGGTGGTGAAGCTCAAAGAATATTTCAAGCACGACGACACACTGGATGCATTTGGTATGCATGGCTTAGTAGGAATTGCAGGTGCGCTCCTTACTGGCCTTTTAGCTAATCCCATCATCGACCCCTCCGCAACAGGTTGGCTGTTTGGTAATCCTGACCAATTTTGGATTCAACTTAAATCTGTAGGAGCGACTGTTGTTTATTCTGCCATAGGAACTTTTGTGATTTACAAAGCTGTAGCATTGGTAACTAAAGGAGGAAGAATCACCGAAGAAATGGAACTGGAAGGAATGGATATCGGCTATCATGGGGAAGCACACATTACGATTGAAAAAGATTACGTAGTGAATCTGGACCCTGAAATGGCTAAATAAGAAATAAATTAATCGATAAATGAGTGGGTTTATTTTTTAAATCTGAATTCCAAAAACATACCCAGGCCAGATTTGATACTGACCTCCACTTGATATCTCTAGGTTCACATCTAATGGCGATCCTTCTCTATAGAAATACGCGTTCATATTAACACCTCCAAACATAGCAAACCAGCTAAATCGATAGCCCACTTCAAATTGGAGCTGTGTGAGCAGACTCAATGTAGGATCAAATTTTTCTTTTCTGTTTAAGTGTATAAACCTTATAGATGGGCTGAAGAAATATTTCTTGTTCTTGGGATCCCTTGGGCTCATCGAGTTTTTGTAATAATAGACTCGTTGAAATCCGTATCCTGCGGCCCATTTGAAATCCCCACTATCTGAGAATTCATAGCCGAAGATTAATGCATTTTGATTCGTCTTATAGAAAATGTCTCCTATTGGCATTTTGGATTCTGTGAATGTACAGTTGTGACAATTTCCCGTGGTATACTCCACCATGATCGGCAGAACATCAGATCTGGATACTCTTAGTTTGCTATCGGTGCTCCCAAAGTTCAGTAAACCTATAGGCACTCCGTTGTATCGGTTCGCCCCATCATACGGGCCAGGTTTAAAAATATTGATCAACCCAAATTGTACACCTCGCATCCTTTTAGCCCGATTGATCAACCCTACCTGAAATCCATTATTAGTTTTGGAATGATTAATAATACCAATCTGAAGACCAAAGGATTTGACGGATGAATTATCCGCTTTACCTTCAATGTATTTTGCGCGATTAATCACTCCAAGTTGAAATCCACTCAACCGACTACCTGCCACATTTAAGGTGCCTACTTGAGTACCAAGTACCAATCTACCCGTTATGTTATATAGTCCGCCAAGCTGCACACCAATCATATTTCCTCGAGAATAGTTTCCTAGTCCACCTAGATGAAAGCCAGATGAGTTTCTATAAACCGCATTCATACCTGGAGTCATCTGAATCCCGGTAGATTCCCCCCTTACCATGTTAAGAACACCTGCCAGTTGGATTCCTTTCTGGTTAGGAGTGTCGCCTTCGTTTTCATGCTCTTTTTGTTCAGCATTGGTTAGATGTAAATAGCTGTGGCTGCCAATGATGTTGGCCAGACCTGCCAGTTGAATACCAGAACTGGATCGAGTTCCAAGATTTGAAATAGGTGACAGGGCAAAATACCTGGTGCCAGCAGTCATTCCGGAAAACAGGTTGAACGAGAAATTGTAGGTATACTTTGCACTTTCAAACCCTCCGGTACTTACACCCGGGAAAGTGGAAAATTGGATCTTCTTTTCTCTATATGGGATTCTATTATTGGTCGACTGCCCAAAAACCTGAAGGCATAGACACACCAATCCCATTCCAATAATGGAGGTTGCATAACATTTCTTCATACTATTACTAAGCTGACCACTTTGTCAGCTCTATTCTTTTAGGTTTACAGAGTAGTACCAATAAGCAATACACTTGAAAAAGAACAAGGATCACCTATCAACTATAATTAATAACTCTTCGATGAAGATATTATTACTTTCTATTTGTATATAAAATATATTACATACATTTGGAAAGAAATATTTATCGATGGGAACAAAAGGAAAGCATCTTGGGGAGTTTGAGGAAATGGTCTTATTGGCAGTTGGAGTGTTGGGAAATGAAGCATACGGCATCTCGGTAAAAAACAAAATCGAAGAGCTTACTGAAAGAAGTGTAAGCATGGGGGCGCTGCATGCAGCTCTCAACAGACTCGAAGAGAAGGATTTTGTAAAGTCCAAATTGGGTGAAGCCACCAAAGTGCGAGGTGGTAAAAGAAAGCGTTTTTACTCGGTGACCATCTTTGGTCAGCAAGAGGTAAAAGATCTAATGGCCAAGCGCCAGCAGCTTTGGGAAGCTATTCCACAGGAAGCATTTGCAGTTCGTTGGACACCAGAACCGAAAAGTTCGGGAGCTAATGATTGATTTTGAATTGCATTAGTAAGAACAAAAAGATGAGCCGTGAATAACAAACCTCCCAAATTATTTGATCGTCTACTCAGGTGGTACTGTGTTCAAGGTGATCTTGAGGACATCCAGGGTGATTTCTACGAGATTTACGACGAGCGTCTGGAAGATTCAAAATTGAAAGCCAATTGGCTTTTTGCACTGGATACATTAAAGCTTTTCAATCCTTTCTCCAAGCAGAAAAAGCGACACACGTGGCTGAGCGAATCGTACAACTTCAATTTCAAAAATCAGATCAGAAGATCATTCAGAAACCTTCGTAAATATCCATTTATTAATGGGTTGAAAATTGTGGGACTTGGTATCGCGGCAAGTGCTTTCTTTTTTATCAACGATTATGCTCGTTTCCACAATACGTTTGACAGGTTTCATGAAAAGAAAGATCGCATTTACAGGATTGTAACCACCGTATCTTCTCCTGATCTTCAAGATGTAACTGCATGGTCTCATTATTACCTAAAAGACATTGAGGATGAGTTTCCTCAGGTTGAAGAAATGGTTCGGCTCCTCAAGGCTGAGCAAGGGTTGATCGTAAAACCTGAAAACGAATTCTATACCGAGACCGAAGTTTTCTATTCTGATCCTGAGTTTTCTGAAATCTTTAGTTACGAATGGATTGAAGGAAACCCGCTTGATGCGCTGGAAGATCCGGAATCAGTCATCATTACAGCCTCTACTGCAGAGAAGTACTTTGGAAAAAGTACAGGCTTAATTGGTCAAATCATTGAAATAAATGATGCATCCTACCAAATAAGCGGAGTGCTGGAAAATCTGCCTCCTAATAGCGATTTAAGCTTCGACCTCCTTCTTCCCTTTCCCCATGAAAATTTTGAAGATTGGATGTTTGTATACGTCTTATTGCACGAGGAAGCCTCAGTTACAGAACTTGAATCAACATTTGAAGAAATCATGGTGGATTATAATACAGACTATACCGAAGATGGCATCAGTTTGGATTACTCCTTCGAAAATATTCAGGACATCCATTACAGTGAGTCAAAACTTTACGATACAGCCAAGATGGATAAGACTCGGATCATCCTCTTCCAACTGGTAGGATGGATCATACTAATTATTGCACTCGTCAACTTCATCAATCTTTATTCAACTCAACTCCTTAATCGCGTACGAAATATCAATGTGCAGATGGTGGTGGGAGCATCAAAGAAGCAGTTGTTGCTGGAGTTTATTACAGAAGGGATCCTGTATTATGGCTCATCTTTGATTTGTGCCACACTCTTCACTGTACTTATGAAGGATTTCATCAGCATTCATTCACAATTCTCATTCTTCAGCATTCAGATTCCTCCTTCCTCGCTTCTGATTCTTGCTCTATCGTTCTTCATTCTTGTTTTTCTGACAGCTTTTCATGCTTTGGCATTGACCACTTCAAGAAAAAACAACCAGCTGTTTGAAACCAAGACTATAAAGGCCCCTTTTAGAAAAGCATTAATAGGCATTCAGTTTGCCTTGTCTTTTGGTGTTATCCTCTCCACCATTATCATTTTCAATCAAACCTCTCTTATCCAGAATCAGCCTCTTGGTTTCAACAGCCAAAACGCTATTCACTTTCAGTTTCCTACAAACGTGGATATGCAGAAAATCAGCACACTGATGGAAGAGCTCAGAGATCTGGATTTTATTGAGAGCATCTCCACTATGGAGCCAAACTCAGTTCCAGGCATGACTCCATGGGTAGAAGATTATTACGTGGATGATTCGGACAATACCAAGCTATTTGAAGAGTTGGGAGTAGACGAGAACTATTTGGAAACACTCCAGCTAGACTTACTTCTGGGAGACTTTTTCACGAAAGGTCGACACAGGCACGGTCAAGCTTTTGTTGTGAACAAAGCTTTCGCTAAACATATGGGCTGGGAGTTGGAAGCAGCTATCAATAAAGAGCTTCAGGTTTATCACCTAAAAGGTTCTATCGTTGGTGTGGTGGATAACTTTTATTTCAACTCCCCTCACGATCTCATTCAGCCAATGATTATCCGTTACTTCCAAGGTGGACGAGCAGCAATAGCTCGACTGAATTCAAAAACTGACCTTCGGCAGGCGATTTATCGCATAGAAAGCGTTTGGAAAGATCAAATTCCGAATCTACCATTTAACTTCTCGTTTCTTGATTCAGACTATAAAAGGCAGTTTGAAGAAGAGTATGCCACACTGAAAGTGCTTGGAATCATTGCCGGTCTAGTCATCCTACTATCTATCCTTGGGATGTATGCCATCCTGCTTATGCTGGTCAAAGCTCGAGAAAAAGAGCTTGGCATTCGGAAGGTTAATGGTGCCAACAAGCATGATGTATTCAAACTTTTCTCTTTTGACTTTTTCAAGATCTTGCTTATCGGGATTGGATGTGCGATTCCTCTTTTTTGGATTGGGATCAATAATTGGCTGGAGAAATACCCATTAAGGATATCCCTTTCTCCGCTCTACTTTATTGGAACTGCGATCCTGATATTATTTGTGGCCGGCTTGGTCATCTATGTACAAGCCTCTCGCGCTTACCGATCAAATACGGTTGATGCCCTAAAATATGAATAGGTAATGAAGCGGATTTTTATCATTGTTTGTGGTGCCCTCATGAGTTTACACGTTATTGGGCAAGAGAATTATAGTATCTCAGGGAAAATTTCCAATGCTATAACGAAAGAGCCACTTGCATTTTCAACCATCAATATTTCCGGTACATCGAAAGGAGTCGTATCCAATTTCGAGGGAGTTTTTGAGTTCACTTTCTCAACTGAACATGCAAGCGACACGCTGTTTGTTTCTATGCTTGGTTTCAAGCCAAAGAAAATAGCGATTAAGAAGCTGGACATCACTTCGGAGCTAGATATCCAACTGGAAGAAAGTATCGTGATGTTGGATGAAATTGAAGTAACGGAAAGGCAATTATCCGCATTAGAAATAGTCAACAAAGTCATCGAAAACATTTCTGATAACTATCCAGATGCACCCTACGTTCTCCACGGGTTTACACGCTCGCACAAACATGAATGCGGAAAATACCTCAAGCTGTATGAGGCAGACTTTGAAGTATATGGAGTGGGTTACCATAAGAAAACACCCGAAAAAATCTACATCAATGAAGCAAGGCAAAGCAAAGAAGTGCCTTACTATCAAAGCAGGATATTAAGAGCGAATAGTAATCCTTTTAACGCGATGGGACATATCAACGATGTGCTTTTTCGATCCCATTCACTCAATACGAAACACAATAAATACACGATAGAAAAATACCTGATCGAAGAAGGTGACTTGATCTATGTGATAAAAACAAACCACTCAAAATACGTCACCCATACCATGCATATCAATTCAAAAAATTACGCTTTGATCAAGGTGAAAATGGAAATGATGACACCTGAAGGAGAGGAATGGAATCCACATTTGAATAAAGGTGTTTCCAATGATTCTTTGAATTTTCAAGTGACCAGGATCATTAAAACCATTCAGTTTGAGGAAAAAGAAGGGCGGTATCATGCAAAATACTTGGATTGGCTGATTGAAGGGAAACTCTCTTTTCAAGAATCAAATGAGGAATTTTGTGATTGGGGTTTTCGCTTTGAAACCATGTTTGATCGTGCTGTTACACAAAATGTAGTTAAGCCTTCAAGAGACAAGCTGCTAAACTTTCGTTCCCAAAGAGAACCTGAATCTACACAATACAATCCCGATTTCTGGGACAACTACCAACTCATCAAAGATTTCCCTGTTACACCCCAAATCATCAAAGATCTGGAAGCAAATGGTGGCGTGGAAAATCAATTCGAACAATCAGGTCAATAGATATGAAAATAGGATTTTGGATATTAGGCATTTTATTAACGATTCAGTCAACGGCTCAAGAACACTTTACCATTACTGGAAAAATAATCGATGTTGAAACCAAAGAGCCTCTCTCATTCGCAACGATAAGCATTCAAAACACTGCTAAAGGTGTAGTAGCTAACGAAGAAGGTCAGTTTGATTTGATTGTTTCGCTAAAAGATTCAATTATGATTTCAGTTTTAGGATATGATCCATTAACGGAAAAAGTAGAGCATATAGCTAAATCCGGCCAGACAATTTTTGGATTAAACGCCAGACCGGTTTTGCTAGATGAAGTCATAGTATCTGAAGAGAACAAAAAACTAAGTGGTGAGGAAATACTGAAGCAGGTAATCAAGAGTCAAAAGGCGAATTTTCCCGATAGCAACCACGCATTATCAATCTTTTTCAGAGAAACTAATCAAATCAATGATGAATACTTCAAGCTAGTGGAGGCAGCTTCCACTATTTATGGGAATAAATATCCGAACAAATCAAAAAAAGTCTTTATCGACCAGATAAGAACTGCAAATAACCTCAAGGTTTCTGTTCCCATAGCTACTGAAGGAAATTATAATCCATTTAGAGAGTTTCAAGGTCTCATTGGTAGTGTGAGTAATGTGAGGGCTTGCAAAAAGTGTAAGTATCAGGTCGAGGAGTATCTCACTTATGAAGGACATCTTGCTGCTATTATCATATCCACAAACAACAACGAGACACATCCAAGAATCTTTAGATATACCATAGATCTAGAAACCTTTGCGGTCATTAGATCAGAATTTGAATCTAAAATTCCTTTCGGAATAGGTTTTCCTACTATGCATGAAGGATATGAATCCAGCTTGATTTACTTAAAAAGGACTTTTGAGTATAAACCTCATAATGGGCGATATTTCTTACAGCGATATCACCAAAAGGGTATTCATCATTATAGTTCCATGGCTGATTCGCTGGAAAGC
This sequence comes from Ekhidna sp., assembly GCA_965267215.1. Taxonomy (GTDB): domain Bacteria; phylum Bacteroidota; class Bacteroidia; order Cytophagales; family Cyclobacteriaceae; genus Ekhidna. Next base: position 3,725,542 of record OZ253940.1, on the reverse strand, counting down.
TACCAAACCACTCATGATTTTCATGTTGTCACGAACCAAGTTCAAACAAGCGTTGAGCCCCCAGGTAAAAACGAAAATCTAATGAGCTACAAAGATGAAATCAGTGAAATGCAAAAAAACTATGATCCGGAGTTTTGGAAATACTATAATATGCTCAAGCAAACTCCACTGGATAAAAAAATCATTGAAGACTTAAAAAATAAATCCTCACTTGAGAATCTTTTTACTGAAAAAGAAAAACCATGAGAAGCTTAATCCTACTTTATATTCTCTTAAACGTCTTCCACATACATGCTCAACAGGAATTTGTTTCTCTTTCAGGACAAATTCTCGATGTAGAAACCAAGGAGGCTCTCTCATTCGCAACGATAAGCATTAAAAACAAGCCTCTTGGAGTGGTAGCAAACGAAGTGGGCGATTTTGAGTTCACTTTCCCTAGAAAGCTCCTTACTGATACGATCGTATTTTCCATGGCTGGGTATCAAAGTGAGAAAGTTCTTGCTCAAGCGCTAACTAGTCAAAATGAATTAAAAATCGAGCTGGTAAGCAAGGCTGTTGTTTTGTCTGAAGTGGTAGTTACAAACAAAGAGCTCGCAGCATGGGAAATTTTGGAGCTTGCAATGAACAACGTCAAGAAAAACTACCCAACTAAACCTTTTGAGTTCAAGGCATTCTATAGAGACTACAAACAGGAGAATGGAAAATGTATTAGCATTTTTGAGGCCGCAATTTCAGCTTATGATAAAGGATATTCCAAAGTAGCCAATAGATATGTTCTAAAGGAAAAGGTAGTTCTTGAGCAGGTAAGAAAGAGTCTTTCCGTCGAATATCAGACACATGCCTTCAAGCGTATAAATGTTATTAATGAGAATCTTCGACTAAATGACGTCAGATATCAATCAAGAGCTTTAAGTAAAAAGAAAAGCAGGGTTTTTGAGTATGAGCTAGATGGATACAGAATCATCAATGATCGCCTGATGTATAAAATAAAGGCAAAGGATGATTGGAAGTATTTCATCTATGTAGATGTAGTGACTTATGCAATTCCTAGAATAGAAATGGACTTTAAATGGCTAGAGGGAGTTGATGAAAACACCTGGGTTTTGGGAGATACCATCCGATACAATCAAACCGCAGCAACCATGTTAATGGATTTCCAAATGATTGACGGTTTGTATTATCCTAAATATTGTGGGTTTTCCGCTGATTTAGAAGCCTTTGATCCTATGACTAATAACCTCCTATTCACTTCTTCCATTATACAAGAGTACATGGTAACTGATATCGATTTCGATCCCGAAGAAAAGCCTGAGAAAGAAGAGAGAATGGATCCTTACTTGATGATCGAACAGCAAGAATTCACTTATGATCCTGAATTCTGGGAAAACTATAATGTCATTAAGCTCAATCCTCGAGATGAAAAACTCATCAAGGGGCTGGAAGAAAGAATGAAACTGGAGGAGCAGTTTTCGACATCCGAGAAATAGAAAATTAGTGGTCTCTTAAAGGCCATGCTTTAGCCGTGAAGACTTACTAACGCTCCAAAAACAAAAAAGCAGTCACATCGCTGCAACCGCTTTCTGGGTGAAAGACCGGACTCGAACCGGCGACCTCCTGAACCACAATCAGGCGTTCTAACCAACTGAACTACAATCACCATACGTTTTTCAGGCATCCCTGAAAAGGAGTGCAAAGTTAATATCCCTTTTTAAATCTGCAAACGTTTATTTTCGATCGAAAGACAACCTTAGACCCATTCTGCTTTCATCCAGTTTGCCTTGGCTGTAAGCCAAATGGCCGGAAACGAACGTGTGTTCCACTGAGGACTTAAATGAATGACCCTCAAAAGGAGACCATCCACATTTTGCACGTATATTTTCACCGGTAACTGTCCAGGGGCTATTGAGGTTTACTAGAGCTAAATCTGCAAAGTATCCTTCCCTGATATAACCTCTCTCTTTTACATCAAAACACTCAGCCACCGCATGGCTCATCTTTTCTGCAATTCGTTCCAGTGAAATTTTTCCTTGATGATAAAAGTCCAACATCGCCACCAGCGTGTGTTGAATCAATGGACCACCTGATGGTGCCTTAGTGTACAGATTCTGCTTTTCTTCTAAAGTGTGTGGGGCGTGATCAGTAGCGATTACGTCAATTCTGTTATCTAGCAAGGCCTTCCAGATTTCATCTCTATCTTTTGCTGTTTTCACTGCAGGATTCCACTTGATAAAAGCGCCCTTTTCATCGTAATCCTGATCACTGAACCACAGATGGTGTATACACGCTTCAGAGGTAATTCTCTTCTTGCCAAGAGGTTCTTCGTTAGAAAAGAGATGGGTTTCTTTTCCCGTCGAAATATGAAGAATGTGCAAACGGGTATTGCACTTTTTAGCTAACTCAATCGCTTTTGAGGAAGACAGGTAACAAGCCTCCTCACTTCTAATCACCGGGTGATACTTAAAAGGAATGTCATCTCCGTATTTATTTACGTATTCCTCAGTGTTGGCTCGGATAGTGGCTTCATCTTCGCAGTGCGTAGCAATAAGAATTGGAGCATTACAAAAGATTTTTTCAAGCGTCTCAGGATCATCTACCAACATATTTCCTGTGGAAGATCCCATAAAGATTTTAATCCCACATACAGAAGAAGGATCCGTTTTCAACACCTCATCCAAATTGTTATTGGTGCTACCCATGTAGAAGGAATAGTTGGCTAATGCATTTTTTGCACCAATCTGATATTTAGATTCAAGAAGTTCTTGAGTAACTGTCTGAGGCACTACATTAGGCATCTCCATGAAAGAAGTCACACCACCAGCTACAGCGGCACGGGACTCGGTAAAGATGTCTCCTTTGTGCGTCAGGCCTGGCTCACGAAAGTGTACCTGATCATCAATAACACCTGGAAACGCATATAACCCACTCCCGTCTATTTCTTTATGATTTTCTGAGAGATTGATTTCAGAATCTATCCGCTCAATTCGCTCTTCCTTAATGAGAATGTCAGCGTTTGATACTCTCCCTTCGTTTACGATGTGGATATTCTTGATTAAAAACATATAACTATTCCTGTGTTCTTTGTGATTATTCTGGAAACTCTTTCGAAGATTCTTTGGTCAAAAACCTATATTTCAAGCTGACCAAATGTTTAGTCTCAACTTTTTTATGAATCTCTAAGACCTTAACTATCAACCTCTTACTTTGGCTTAATGTTAAGATCTCTTCTTCTCATAATTTTTTTCAATCAAAGCTAAGGAGGAAACCACATTAAATATTTATACTTGTAGTAGAAAGATGGATATTATATCTTTCTTTCCATAGCTGGTTGAAAAGATCTTGTGGGGCAATTGCCCCACAATGATCAATTACTCTTCTCAATTACTTTTCGTCTTCATTTCATCAACAACAATTCGCTTGTCTCTATTAGCGATCTCCCATCCTGTATGAAATACAAGTCGAGCTCTTTTTTCCATCGTTTCAAAATCTATTTTATCAACTGTGTCTGTTGGCTTATGATAATCCTCATGCGTTCCGTTGAAATAGAAAATGATTGGAATGTTGTTCTTAGCAAAGTTGTAGTGATCTGATCTATAGTAGAATCTGTTAGGATCGTTCTCATCGTTGTAAGTATAATCTAGCTCCAGATTTGTGTACGTCTTATTTATTTTTTCAGAAAGCTCATGAAGCTCTGTTGAAAGTTTATCAGAACCAATGAGGTAAACATAATCCGAATTATCCTTGTGCGCTTCATCTACTCTTCCAACCATATCTATGTTCAGGTTAGCAACTGTACTTTCCAAAGGAAAGACGGGATCAGTATCAGTATAATATCTTGAGCCTAAAAGTCCTTTCTCCTCACCAGTTACGGTCATGAAAAGCACGCTTCTTTTTGGCCCTTTCCCTTTTTTAGCCGCTGAAGCAAAGGCCTCTGCGATCTCCAAAAGTGTAACGGTTCCGGAACCATCATCATCTGCTCCATTGTATATTTCTCCATTTATAATTCCAACATGATCATAATGTGAGGTAATAATGAGTAACTCTTCTGGTTTTTCGGAACCTTTCAAATAGCCCAATACATTCTCTGTTTCAACTGGTCTATCCAGGTAATCGGCATTAAAAATGACGATTGATTCGTCCCCCTCTTTAATCTCCTCATATGACTTATCAAAAATCCAAGAAGCAAGGTCTTTATTGCCAATGACCAACTTAGTTGTTTTTTCATCTCTGCTTTCCAGTTGAAGACTTGGCCTTCTTAGATAAGGGCCATATCGAGTAATAGTAGATTTAAACTCTTCGTCATTTTCAAGGATGACGAAAAATCCTTTGGCTCCTGCCTGATTTGCGGCTTCAACAAATTCTTGATATCCTCCTAATTGCTGAGTGGCGAAAACCACATACGCGCCATCGAACATCTTAGTATCAGATTCTTTATTAGCCATGACAAGCTTTATGTATTCTTCTCCGCTCGTTTCCGCTCTTGAGTAATAAATAAAATCTTCGAACCCTATCTTTTTATCATCCCCTTTTCTGAAATAGACGTCCCCAATTTGGGATTCTAGCAAATCAAATGTTTGATAATAAGACCCATCTACCGGTGCTTCAAACCCAAGCGATCTGAAATGCTTGGAAATGTACTCTGCTGCCATTTTCTGACCTTTCTTACCAGTTTCTCTTCCTTCATATTCATCGGAAGCCAATATAGATAAGTGTGTTTTAAGATTATCTGCCGTAATCGTTTTGGCATATTTCATGGCTGTTTTGTCCTGTGCCAACAGTCCGAAGGCAACTAAAAAGCCTATTAGGTAAGTTAATTTTCTCATTTTAATATAACGTGTTAGAAATCAGGGTTTAAAACTAAGAAATTCTAATTCGGCTAAACCAATTAATTACACCAATGGTTACCAACAAAATACTTTCTCTCATGAAAGTACTGACGTAAATTTGCGTCCTTAAACATTATCCCTCTGATGAAATTAAATCTGAACGATCGCGTAGAGTTTGAAAGAAGGCACAATGGACCTTCTGAAGAAGAAGTTTCCAAAATGCTGGAAACAATTGGATTGGCTTCAGTAAATAAACTGATAAAGGAATCCATCCCCGACCCAATATTGAAGAAAAAACCTCTGGACCTTCCTGCAGCACTGAATGAATTTGAATACCTCAGTCGAATGCAAAAGGTGGCGGATAAAAACAGGGTCTTTAAATCTTTCATTGGTCAGGGGTATTATAATTGTGTGGTACCGACGGTTATCCAGCGAAATATTATGGAGAATCCAGGATGGTACACTGCATATACACCCTATCAAGCAGAAATTGCACAAGGAAGATTAGAGGCTCTGATCAATTTCCAAACAATGATCATAGATCTAACCGGAATGGAAATTGCGAACGCATCTTTGTTAGATGAAGCTACTGCTGCGGCTGAAGCTATGTGTATGCTTTATGGACTAAGAAAAGGGGAGAAAAAGTCCTCAAACAAATTCCTGGTTGACCAGGAAATTTTCCCGCAGACCTTGAGCGTACTTGAAACCAGAGCAGTCCCCTTTGGAATTGAACTAGAGGTAGTTGACTTGGCTAATGCGGATGTAACTGCTTCCGAAGTTTTTGGGATTTTCTTTCAATACCCTAATAATTCAGGTTCTGTCAAGGATTGGTCAGCGATTGTAGCTGCTGCTAAAGAAAATAATGTTTTTACCTCCTGCGCATCCGATCTTTTGGCGCTTACGCTATTGACTGCTCCAGGAGAATGGGGAACAGATGTAGTGGTGGGAACCAGTCAACGATTTGGTGTTCCTATGGGGTATGGAGGTCCACATGCAGCCTTCTTCGCAACAAAAGAAGCATATAAAAGAGCTATTCCTGGACGAATCATTGGAGCATCTAAAGATGCGCATGGCAATAATGCGTACCGAATGGCTTTACAAACGAGAGAGCAGCACATCAAGAGAGAAAGAGCTACCTCGAACATTTGCACAGCTCAGGTTTTATTGGCTGTAATGGCAGGGATGTATACCGTGTATCACGGCCCTGAAGGATTAAAACAGATTGGAGCTCGCACCCATGGATTAGCTAAAGAAACAGCCAATACGATTGCTCAATATGGCTTTGAAAATGAGAATATCTATTTCTTTGACACCCTCAGAATTCCATTATCTGCAGAACAATTACTTCAGATAAAACAACTAAGTGAGGAGAGCGAGATTAACTTCAGATACTTCGAGGATGGTGTTGGGATTTCTTTCGATGAGTCTCACACGGTAAATGATGCAAATGAAGTAGTTAAAATATTCGCCCGGCTGGGAAATGCATTTGAAGCCTCCATCAATGAGGACTTTGAAGTAGAGTTCCCTTTTTCCTTAAACAGGACCACCAAATATCTCCAGCACCCCATTTTCAATCATTACCACTCTGAGCATGAGTTGTTGAGATATATGAAACATCTGGAGAACAAAGACCTCTCATTGGTGCATTCCATGATTTCTCTGGGTTCATGTACAATGAAGCTGAATGCCACTACAGAAATGATACCCGTTACCTGGCCTGAGTTTGCTCACATCCATCCTTTTGCCCCCAAAGATCAAGCAGAAGGATATGGAATTTTGATAAACGAACTGCATGATTGGTTGGTAGAAATTACCGGATTTCACTCTGTTTCCTTTCAGCCCAACTCAGGAGCGCAAGGAGAGTACGCAGGACTGATGGTCATTAAATCATACCTGGAAGGAACTGGCCAACCAAATAGAAATGTGGCTTTGATTCCTTCTTCCGCGCATGGAACCAATCCAGCAAGTGCGGTCATGGCAGGCATGCGTGTGGTTATCGTGCAGTGCGATGAAAATGGAAATATTGATGTAGAAGATTTAAAAGAGAAAGCAGAAGCTCATAAAGATGAATTGGCAGCATTGATGGTTACATACCCATCCACCCATGGAGTGTTCGAAGAGGCCATCATTGAGATATGCAATATTATCCATGAAAATGGTGGTCAAGTCTATATGGATGGCGCAAATATGAATGCACAGGTAGGCTTAACATCTCCTGGAATCATCGGAGCTGATGTTTGCCACCTAAACCTCCACAAAACTTTTTGTATTCCGCATGGTGGTGGTGGTCCTGGGATGGGGCCAATTGGCGTAGCAGAGCATCTAACGCCTTACTTACCAGGACATGTGACAGAACACAATAGTAATCCTCCTGTTTCAGCTGCGGCTTATGGAAGTGCAAGTATTCTTCCAATTTCCCACGCATACATCGCTATGATGGGGGCGACAGGATTAACGAATGCCACCAAAATGGCCATCCTAAATGCCAACTATATTGCAGCAAAGCTTAAGGATCACTATCCTGTACTTTATGCGAATGACAAAGGAAGAAATGCCCATGAATTAATCATCGATTGTAGGGAATTCAAAAAATTTGGTATTGAAGTAGAGGACATAGCAAAAAGGCTTATTGACTATGGATTCCACGCGCCAACAGTTTCTTTTCCAGTACCCGGTACGATGATGATTGAGCCAACAGAAAGCGAGGTGCAAGAAGAATTGGATAGGTTCTGTGAAGCGATGATCTCCATTCGTGAAGAAGTCCAGGAAGTAATCGATGGAAAAGCGGATGCAAAAGAAAACCCTCTTAAAAATGCGCCACATTCTTATAAAGTGTTGGTAGCTGACGAATGGAAATACCCCTATTCTAGAGAGAAAGCAGCTTTCCCGGCTGATTATGTGAGAGAGAATAAATTTTGGCCGTCGGTCAGCAGAGTCGACAATGCGTACGGGGATAGAAACCTGATGTGCAGCTGCTTACCCCTGGACGCATATAAAGCAAATGAGGAAGAGGTAGAAGCTTGATCAAAAAAATTCTTCTCTGGTCAATTTTTGGTACAGTTGCGCTGTTCTTTCTTTTGGTTGGCTATGTATTATACATGTACAAAGTCATGGAAAATGGGAAGGTCGTCCTCTTTTCGGATTGGATTGAAATTCCCTATGAATACACTTACTCCGGGCATATCAAAATCTACGTTGAAATTGAAGGGCAGAAATATCCTTTCATTCTAGATTCCGGAGCAAGTAATATGCTATTTGGGGATGATCGTAATCTATCAGGTGGATTCAAGGGCTTTGGGATCGGGATAGACTCTAATGGCACATTCTTTTTAACCAGTATTCGATCTGTAAAATCCCTCTCAATAGGAAGTCTAGCTGCTGAGGACCTTCGATTTGAAATAAAAGAATTTTCATTGGATTGCCCCAACGAAGTAATTGGAATCATAGGGAAAGAAACGATGAGACATCACGTCTGGCAGTTTTTACCTCTGCAAAAAATTATACGAATAGGTAAGGACCAGCGTGCTGTTCTTCATTACCCTGGTGAAGACACAGTGAATTTGGGAATAAACAAATTTGGATACCAGTTGTCTATTTATACAGCTCTAAATGGAAGAAAAAAAGGCCGGTACCTGGTAGACACAGGCTACAATGGAGTGGTTTCTACATCTCTTGATTCCGCCTGGATTCCCGAAGAGGGGCTGCAAATATTTGGGGTAGGTAGCAAAGGCCTTAGCAGTGTTGATTCAAGTGAAAACTACCTTTTTCGAATTGACAGTTTCCAGCTTTCAAAAGATGTGATTATTCAAGGCCCGATGACTGCTCAAGTAAGCAATAGAAGTTTTAAAGCAATAGGAACCGGCCTTCTGAAAAAATTCAATTTTTCATTGGACTGGAAGAATGGGATGATGATTCTTGATCCAATCGATACCCTTCGATTTACTTCACGTGGCTTTGGGGTAGGTTTTGAAATTGACAAACTGCATAATGTTTATGTATCCAGTATTATTGAAAATTCCTCTGCCGAAGAAGTAGGTTTATTAGTTAATCAAAAAATCATATCATTGAATGGCTTTTCCTCTTCAATACTAGATGGATGCTCTTTAGAGTCCTTGATAGATAAAAGCGACACATTGAGGGTGGAATTCGAAAAAAATAATATGCTTAATTCGGTAAAGCTCTATCGCACCAATTATTTCGAATAAGTAGTGCACATGTCAATTGCACAGTCGAATCTCGAAAGATCCTACTACAGTATTGTCATCATCCAAAGCAGCTTGCAAATAGCCGATCACCACCTGGTTTTCGATAGCAAATATTTCCATAAAACCACTCACAGCAATTAATCTTTCTGATGGGGATATCTCAAATACTACCTGGGCCTGGTTATTATCAATCGCCTGTGGGGCTATGAAAAAGCTTCCAACAATCGGGCGGAAAATAGCACTGACATGAGTTAACGATGGGCTTGGTAGTGAGCAAGGGTCTGTGACCGTCTCTTTGTCTGATAAGAAACGAACACGGTACTGAAAGTCAGAAGAAAACAAATAGCCATTTGCTGATTTATAGTTCCAGGCTTCTCCGTTAATGTTTCCTTCTAATCTTTTATCCGGCAGTTGAACATCATCGCTTTTACAAGAGGTAAATGATGAAAGCGTAAAAATCAAAAAACTGATTTTTAAAGTTTTTCTAGCTTTAAGGGCTACACCTAAGATTGCTATGAAGAAATTCTTACTCACTATTCTTATTTTGATCATTCTGATCAGTGTTTTTGTACTGTATACATTTTCATCGACCGGATATTTCCGTGAAGTTAATAACTCAGAAAACTATGAGGTTATTGCAGAAATTCCGATGAAAGGAGCAGAGGATTTTACAATCAGCTATGAAGACGGGTTTATGATCATCTCACAAGATGACAGAGCTGGAAGAAGAGACGGTTCTCCTTCTCAAGGACATTTATATCATCTGGATCTGAATTCTGGAAATTTTCAACTGAAGAAGTTAACTGCTAATTACAAGCTTCCCTTTTATCCGCACGGAATAAGTCTTTTGAAACTTGATTCCGCCCATTATCAAATTCTGGTGGTCAATCATGCAAGGGGTCATACCATTGAAAAATTTGAGCTATTTGGAGATAGCTTAGCGTACATGGCTACTTTCAGAGATCCAATTATGATCAGCCCGAATGATGTCATAGCTCTTGATAAGGAGTCTTTTTACTTCACCAATGATCACGGTTATACCAGCTATTGGGGAAGAATGGCAGAGAACTACCTCGGATTGGGTGTTTCTAATGTCATTTTTTATAATGGAAAATACAGGAAAGTAGCAGGAGGAATTCAGTATGCCAATGGAATTAATATCTCGAAAGATAGAAACCAGCTCATGATTGCCTCTCCGCGAGGGTTTGAGCTGAAATACTATGATATTTTGGAAGACGGAAATCTTGAGTTTGACAAAGACCTGGATGTGGGAACAGGGATTGATAACATAGAGTTGGATGAACATGGAGACTTATGGTTAGGAGCACATCCTAATCTATTAGCATTTACATCTTATGCCGCAGGAAAAAGTGAAACAGCCCCTTCTGAGGTAATAAAAATTTCTGATGATGAGGTCGAAAGCCTTTATGAAAACGTCGGATCGTTTGTTTCAGCGAGTAGTGTTGCTGCTCCTTATAAAGATTTACTTTTTGTTGGTACCGTGATGGATGATCGGTTGATAGTATTGAAAGAAAAAAGGTGAACTTCAACAAAAGATCGTCATCGCGAACGAATGTGAAGCGATCTCAAGTTTGAGATTGCTTTGGTCATTCTTCCCCGCTTCAGCGGTCCGATCGCAATGACGATTAAACTATTATCTACTACCCCTTTCTCAAATAAATATTTCCACTAATTGTTTCAAAAGAAGATTCCACTCCGCCGGAGCTGACTCTTCCTCTCACATCCTGACCCACGACTTGTCTCAATCCTTCTTTGCCGTAAGGAAACTCAATTTCAATGTCTGAATAGATCTCACCCGAGATGGTCTTCGCCTTGAAGTCCATTCCTTTTTTCTCAGGAACTGTCACATCAATTGCCCCGGATATGGTTTTCAGTTTCATTTCGGAACCAAAGTATTCAAAAGCGTAATCACCCGAAATCGTATAGGCTCTAACACTCATATCAGATGGAAGAAAGACCTTGTAGTTGATGGTTGAAGTGTAGCTACAGTTTTTCCACTTTCCATTCTCCTTCTTACTGATTTGCTTCCACATATCCTCATCCATCTCGATAAAAATGGTGGAGTTTGATGTACTGGATTCCAGGGTAAAAATGTCGTTATACTCACCATCGTTGATCTCTACCATTACCTCCACATACACCTCATTTTTATCCCAGGTTTTAAAAGTTATGTCATCGGCAAAATCAAACTCCAGATCCAGCATGTTCTGACCGGTAACATTTACTGACTCTGTTACTTTTTTGGGCTGTGCTGTTGACGCAAAAGTCAACAGGCACAATAGGATTGTTAATGCTCTCATGGCTATTCTGGTTTTCGGATGTAAATGTCTCCACTCACGGTTTTTAGCATCACTTCAGCACCTCCACCATTCAGTTTTCCTGTCGCACTTTGTCCGCCTACTCTTCGAATATTTGAGTTTTCACCAAAATCGAAATCGAATGCTGTATACACTCCTCCTGAAATAGTGCTCATTTTAAAAGTGCCTTTTGAATCCGCTGGAATGGTCACATCTATGTCTCCACTTGTAGAGCTTAGAGAGGTTGGCGATGTGGTTGAAAGTGAGGTGAACGTAACCTCCAGATCAGAGCTAAGCGTGTGAGCTACGATCGGGCCTGTAACGTCAATAAACTCAAGATCCCCAACCTGGCTTTTTGCTTCTATTTCTCCTGCCATTCCTTTGATCATGACATCTCCTGCCTGCCAGCTGTTATAGTTGAGTTTGAGCTTTAGGTTTTTAGGGAGCATCAAAACATAATCCGCATTGTCTGCCTCTCTGTGGGCGCCTGAAAGGGTAATGGTATTTCCTTCCTGTTTCATGCTTAGTCCTACGCCTGTATTCTCCGGACCGGATGCGGATAAAGGTTTTAAACCCTTAGCCTTCTCCGGCAATCCCTTGTAGTTTCTACTTTCGATCTTAATTTCTGATCCTGAAACTCCTTCAATTTTTAGATCTGAGAATAGGTTTTCAATAACCAGCCATGTCTCAGCTGCATTTCCTTTTACAGAAAAGTTGAATGTAACTTGTCTGCCATCTCTTCTATCATCGTCATCTGACCATACAGATGCCCCTGAGCTTTGGGCTTTCAATTGACCTGAAAAAATCAGGCATATCATTATTAGTCCTGTTGATATAAGTTTCATCTTAATTTGATTTTAAGTTCTATTAATCTGTTTTTATTGGTACCGAATTTCTTTATGTCAACACCTTAAGTGCTACTTCTGCTTGTTGTTTCACTTCCGGTGATATTTCTTCTTTTTCAATTAAATCTTTCAATGGTGCTATTGCGCTACGCTCTTCTGCCTCTACCAAAATGGTAATCAAGGAGATCTGAATGAGCGGATCTGATTGAGTTTCAAGCGATTTTACAAGTTCTGCTCTGATCTCCTCCTGTCCGATAAATTTCTTTAATGCCTGCAGTGCTGCATACCTTACATTTGGACTTTCGTCAGAATTTAAAGTTGAAATCAAAGTCGAAACCAACTCTGCATTCACAGAGTTCTTTTCTTCTATTTGATTCACCGCCATGATTCGCTCACTCGCAGAATGCTTTTGCAACGCGCTGGTTAAAGTCACCTCTCTCAAAGCTTGTATTTCGTCTCGCAATTCGGACAGCTCTCCTGCCGACGATCCAGTAGAGATTTTTCCAGCCCCAAAACCAATGATCAAGAGTGCCACTGTTGCAGCTACCTGCATCCATGGCCTTTGGCCGGTTTTGCTTTTCTCTCTCTCCAGTGCTTTTTGAAATTCAAGTTGCACCTGATAAGGTACTTCGACTTCCTCTACACTATCTATTGCTTCATAGATCCCTTTCAATTCATTAAAGCGTTGTTGCAACAATGAGCTAGAAGCTATTTCTTTCTCAAGCTCAGGATTTTCCTCTCCTTCCAGGAGAGCAATCAATTGTTCGTCTGTTATTTGCTTATCCATCACTTCTTTCTTTTAATCTTCTGCTATTTCAAAATAGTTTTCTTTCAGTTCCTTTATTGTCCTGTGCACCTGCACCTTGATGTTGCTCACGGTGGTGTTTCGCATCCTGGCTATTTGTTCGTATTTCAGCCCCTGAAATTTGCTTAGTACCAGCAGCTCACGCTTTTCGTCAGTAAGCTGCTTCATCGCCATGTGCAGTTTTTTCTCTCTTTCTCTTGCTTCTTCATCTACTTCTTCTTCCACTTCAGGCATCACTTCCACCGGGTTGAATTGATCTTTGTGTACCTTCATTTTTCTAAAGTGATCTTTGACCATATTCCTGGCGATCTGAAAGATCCAGAACTGCACTGAGAATCCATCTTTATAAGAGTTTCTATACTTCATCACTCGTATAAAAAGCTCCTGTGTCAAATCATCACTGTCAGATCGCTCAAGGGTGGACTTCAGAAAATAATTGTAAATCCTTTTACTAAAACGGGTAAACAATTCATTCAAATGATCCAACTGGCCTGCCTTAATGAGCGACATGAGTTGTTCGTCTGTCATTTCCAATCTCATCCGGTTTGTTGGTAGAATCCAGCTCAATTTTGCTGATTTCAGATAAGTTACAAGAAAAGTGAGGGAAGGTTACAGATCAATCGGATTCTGAGCGAACTTTTTTTCCCTCTACCATAAAAAAGGCGATTAATGAAGAAAGAAAGGCCAAAATAGCACTGAGTCTACCTATCCACTGATATGTTTTAATGAACCCTCGATCAAATATCTGATTGATCTTATCCTGGAGACCTGGTTGAATAGAGGAAGGAGCAACTGACTCACCTAGTTGAGATGCTTCTAGCATAATTTCATTTTGAATCTCGGTTGATAAGGAAAGTGAGGATACATCGGACTCCACGTAATTCGCAAAAAGAAAAATTGCAAGTGCTCCCAGAATTGCGTTGATAAATGTCCCAGAAATTCGAGTTACGCTATTATTTATGCCCGATGCTATTCCTGACTTGCTGTCATCAACACAGGCCATTACTGCGGTAGTTAGTGGTACGACTGTAATCGACATTCCGAGTGCAAATACCAGGAAAGGTGGAAAGTAAGTGCCCCAATAATCGGCAGGACCTGAAGTTTCTCCAATAGTGGATAGCCAGAACATTCCTATTCCCGTGATTGCAGGTCCTACTATTAAAAACCTTCTAGCTCCATATTTATCAGTGAACGATCCCATCCTTCTGGCAACCAAGATCATCATAGCGGAGAATGGCAAAAAAGTTAAACCTGCCTGAAACTGTGAGTAGCCCTGAACTTGAATAATGTTAAGTGAAAGGAAAAGCATGATTGCTCCTAAACCCGCGTACAAGAAAAAGCTCAGTAGGTTGACTCCAGAGAAAGTTCTGTTTCGGAAAAGGGTAAGGGGAACCATAGGTTCTGAAATTTTCTTTTCTACAATCAAAAAACCAATAAATAAGATTATTCCTATAATCAAGCTCACCATAACGACTATATGATCATAGCCTAACTCGGGCATTTCAAGAAACCCGAACGTCAGCGCTGCTAGGCTTAGTGTCAATAAGGTAGCGCCCGTCCAGTCTACGGAAGAGGCTCCCCGCTCCTTGCTTTCAGGCACCTTATAGTGCAAAGCAAACAATGCCAGCAGACCTAACGGAATATTGATATAAAATATCAGTCGCCATAAACCAATATCTGCAAGAGCTCCACCAAGCACTGGACCGCAAACGGTAACGATGGTGGTGGCGGCAGACCAGGTACCGATAGCCTTCCCTTTTTCATCCTTGCTAAAAACTGCTGAGATGATAGCTAACGATCCCGGGATCATGAGCGCACCACCTACTCCCTGAATCGACCGAAAAATAATTAATTGTAGAATATCCTGAGAAACCCCACATGCTGCTGAACCAATGGTGAAAATCAGAATACCTAATTTGAAAATTTTAACTCTGCCCAGTTTATCTCCTAAGCTCCCTCCAACAATGATGAGGGCAGCAAGCATCAGGAGGTAACTATTCAATACCCAAAATAAATCAGATCCCGTGGCACCAAGGTCTTTTTGCAAGGAAGGAAGAATAACATTGAGCGCAGTGCCATCGATAAATGCCATGCCAGATGCCAGGATTGTAGAAAGCATTGTCCACTTACCTGTCGGACAATTAAGAGGATAATGATGTTGAGATTGGATTTCCATATAAAAGACAATTTAAGAAAAAGCCAATTTGACCGTATAGTATTCGGTTATTTAAATCGATTATAAATGATTGTTATGCCCAGAATAAATAATTCAATTTTTTATTAAAAAAATGATATTGATTGAAATTTGATTTAGCTTCGCGTCCAAACTTTATTATTACCACTTTTAAAACGATTAAACATGAAAAAATCGATTATTGCAAGCCTATTTGCGATAGTATTACTATCCGCTTGTAAAGAAACCGAAACGACCACTGTAGACATTACAGGAACAGGTACTATTACAGGTACCGTTTATGCAGACACAGATCAAGTTAATTCACCATTTGATTCAGAGGTATTGCCTGGAGTAAATGTGAGAATTCTTTGGCAGTCAGATGATTTGGGTGTTGTATCAGATGGAGATGGAAGAACTGAATCATTAATTGTGACAACTGACTCAGCAGGTGTATATACAGCTGAAGTTCCGACTATCGAGGATGGTATCGAGTTTGAAATAGTATTTGATGAAATAGAGCTGGATGTTACGTATAACAATGGCATAGCAGACGTTACTGAGACGTTTCTTTTCGATGGCGATGATTATACACTAACGGTAAGAAGCGAAGAAACCAGAACGAGAAATCACGATTACGGAAGTGCTGCTACTACATCCTTTGAAGGATTCGCTACAATTTCAGGAGTTGTTGAAGTTGATTCTGAGCAAATCAATACAGAAGATATTCCTGAGTTAGCTGGTGGTGCCACTGTAACTGCTAAATGGGAAGACAATGACGGAAACGAAAGATCATTGTCAACTACTTCAGATGCATCTGGAAACTATAGTATCCAGGTTCCTACTGATGACGTGAATGGAGGTTTTGATGTTGTTTTCGAAGACTTTACTACTGCTGTTGATTACAACGATGGCTTCAGAGATGTAACTGGATTTAGTACTAAATTCGACGAAACTGAATACAACATTGGTGCGCTTGATGCTGGTGACGAGGAAACGCAAAACCACAACTATGGTTCTGCTCCTGAAGAAGCTCTTCCTACTTTCGGACTTATCCAAGGTAATGTTGAGGCTCGCGTAAACGCTATTGCCGGACAAGAAGATGATAATCCCGTTGCTGGCCTTGAAGTAAGAATTACCTGGACCGATGACGAAGGAAATACGAGAGGTATTTTTGTAACTACTGATGCTCAGGGAGATTATTCTACGGAAGTTCCATTAGCTGATACAGATGATTTCAGTATTCGATTTGCTGAGTTTACAGTTTCTCCATATGCATACAACAATGGAATGGCAGATATAACTGATGCTACAGCTACTTATGCAGAGTTCAATACTTCCGCTAACAATGTTGGAAAAGGAGAAGAAAGAACAGTGGATAGAAGCAATACCACACCTGCATCAATCGAAGACTAATTATTGAGACATAAGATATTATGAAAAAGATTATATCAATAGCCTTCGTATTGATTGCCATAGCTGGTTTTGCGCAAGATCAAACCCAGACTGGCACTCGAGTAACGAAGCTGAAGTTCTTTACGTCCTCAGGAGAGGAAAACGAGCTTCTATCTAAAAACGGTCATCAGATTTTACCTAAAAAAGGTGACTGGTCATTAGGTATCAATGCTTCTTCTGTACTAGAGTATTTTGGAAATGCAGCTAATGGAGAAAACTTCAACAACTCTCCTGGTTTCAATCAAATAAGTAAAAATCTTCCGACTGCTACTATTTGGGGTAAATACTTTATTGCTGATGATTTGGCCTGGAGAGGTGGTGTTGACATTTTTGCTGATGCTGACAGAGATAATTTTCGAATAGATGATGATGCCAGTTCAAATCCGGATGATGTTGTATTTGATGTAAGGGATATTAATAGGTTCGGAGCGACAGTAAGTCTTGGTTTGGAGAAACGTAGGGGTAAATCCAGAGTTCAGGGGGTATATGGTGCGGATGTATATGTACACTACAGTACCAATAATACTCAAAAATTTGAGTATGGAAATGCGATTACTACCAGTAATCAGGCTCCTACAAGCACTGGGTTTGGTAACCCAACCGGTATAACAGATCCGGCACTAGGTTACAGAATTACAGAAGCAAATTTTGGAAATGATTTGGAGCTTGGATTGAGAGGATTTGTAGGAGTTGAGTACTTCTTTGCTCCTAAAATGTCTGTGGGAGGTGAGTTCTATTGGGGAGTTAGCTACACCACTACTGGAGAAACTTCCGTGACTTTCGAAGGATATGAAGGTTCATCAGATTCTGTGGTTGAGACAAGTACTTTCACTGAAGGAAATAGAGACCTTGAAATTGGCTTTAGAAATACCTCTGCGGCTATTAACTTATTCTTCTATTTCTAAGAATTGACTAATAAATTCTTTTTAGAAGGGCTCTGATTTTCAGAGCCCTTTTTTGTTCCTACATATAGAAAATCATAGCTGCTACTCCACTGAAAATGATCATAGCTGAAATAATGTATACCGCGTTCAAAACAATCAGCTTGAAGACAGTCGTGATCCACCTTTGCCCATAGACACGTTTCAAAGCAATCAACAGATACAGCTCCAATAGGAACATAGTAATCAACAGGGACCACTGACTCAGAAAGACACTGCTTGGAAAAATATAGTCAATCAAAACCACCATCACAGTAAGCAGCACAAAAATGAAGGCATGGAAATGAACAGAGAAAATAAAATGGGTCAAATAAAATCTTCCTGGTTTTCTAAATAAGACGTATAGAAAAAGTGCGAATAAGGGTAGTAGAAGAAAAAATAATCGGGGGAACCAGACATTAAAGAATGAGTCCAGAAACTCAGCCTCTTCCGATCGTTCTATATCTATCGTTTTATCCACCGGGCCCAGAACCAGAACGAAGATGATGCTTATGAATATGAACATACGAAGTGGAGGAATGTACCTCACTCTTCTACCAGCTAGAAATTCATTCGTTAGAAACCCCGGGTTGAACAAAAGAGGCTTGACACTTCGAATGATGAGGGAATCGAAGGTAAAATAGTCTCCAAGAAAATCCAGAATGAATTGTTTGAAGTGGACTACTTTATCTTTGTGTTCTTGCCCGCAATTGGGACAGAACTTAAAATCCTTTTCTAATTTTATTTCACAGTTTTTACAAATCCTTTCCAATATTCTTCTTGTTACACTAATATTGATGAACATCGAAAATACTTCGTTGCTTTGAACTTCAAAACTTTCATCACAAGTCTAATGGTTTGCTTGTTTGCAACCAGAGCATCAGCACAACGAATTGTGGTGGACACAGCCTCCACAAGCAAATATCTAATTACACCAAATAAAGGTGAAGTAGAAAAGCAAAATACTGAAAGTAAAGAGGAAATGACTTTTAGTGATCGCGCGTTTTCCATTGGAAAAGGCATACTCAATCGACTAAAAGCACGACTAAATCTCGAAGAAGCTGCAGAAAGCATTAAAGGCAAGAAAGACAAAATTTTACGAAAGCCAGAGGACGAGAAGGAAGAAAAAGATGACAGTGGCTAAGATCCGGTCTCCTTCAGGTGCTTTTCTATTTCATCCTTATTGAATGGTTTTGTAAAAAATCTTTTGATTGTATTCTGCTTTAACGCCTCATCAATATCTTCATTGAAAGCATAACCACTTAATATGAAATAAGGTATATCATCCAAAGTCTGCTGCGCTTGACGGATGAACTCGACACCATTCATCTTAGGCATGTGCATGTCACTAATGACTGCTTTGATCCTGTTTTTATTTTCGGCAAGCTTCTCCAGCCCCTCCTCCGGTGATCTGGCTAGCAAAACCTCTCTTTTTTCTTCGAACGAAATTCTAAAAATCAAAAGGTTCGCTTCTTCATCATCAACGTATAAAATAACTGGTTTATCATTCATCACAACTGGTTCTCTCTTATCCTGCTAAAGGTAATGTAATTATAAACTTGGTTCCTTCTCCTGGGTTTGATTCTACGCTAATATTTCCATGGTGTTCTTCAATTATAGAGAAGGTAATAAACAAGCCTAAGCCGGTTCCTTCTCCCGGCGGCTTTGTCGTGAAAAATGGATCTCCGATTTTAGTTAGATTTTCTGTTGGTATGCCTTCACCATCGTCTTCTATCCAAATTTCCATTGATTCCTTTTGCCTATCTGTGGTAATAGTGATGCTCCCTTCTTCACCAATAGCTTGCGTGGCATTTGCTATGATGTTCATTATTGCCTGATGAAGTCTTCCTTCATTCCCTTTAACCTGGCTTGATTGCTTGGTGAGTTTTAGTTCTACACGGATCCTATTTCTTATTTTGCTGTGTAAAATTATCAGGCAGTTTTCAATGATATCGTGCACATTACAATTTCCTTGTTCTTCAGGACTTTTTCTGCTAAAATGACTGAGGCTTTTAACGATATTAGTTGCTCGATCTACCCCTTCATTCACTATTTTGAAATATGATTTGAGTTCCTCATCTTTTTCTACATCTATTTTCTGTGCCAAAGCTCCTATCCCATTTTTGATGAAATTAAGAGGATTGTTTATCTCATGACCTACACCTGCAGCCAACACTCCCAGTGAAGCCATCTTTTCTGATGTAATCAGGAGTTTTTGCGTTCGAAGCAATTCCTCATTATTGCTTTGAAGTTCTTTATTCTTCTTATCGTTTTTGTTGAGGAGCACGATCATCACCACTAACAATGGAACAATGATGATTATGATAAAAATGAAAAGTTGGTTCGTGAGATTTTGATTTTGTATCTCTGCTTGTTGTTGGGATAATCGATACCTGTCTTCTTCTTCCTTCAATTTTATGGGTATCAAACTTAGGTTACGATTAACGACATCCTGAAAAAGTGAATCCCGAAGTGTGATGTATCTATTCAGATATAATATCTCCTTGTCTGGCCTAGACACCTCGCTATAAATTTTTGCATACTGTTTTAAGTTGTCAAGAAGTTGTTGTCTTAGCTGAAGCTGAGTAGCCTTTGTATGACTTAAGTCTAAAAATGCCAATGCTTCCTCAACGTTCTTTTTATAGCAAGCATTTTTCGAGAGCAGGTAATAGGCTTCAGCAATGCCTTTCTTGTCGTCTATACTTTGACTTTGAGACAAAGATTTTTCGAAATAAAAGGTAGCAGAGTCTAATTGCCCCCATAACATTTTAATCTCTCCGATTCCTCTCATCGAAACAGATCCCCAGTTGATATTTTCCACTTTCTCTGCCAAATCCAACGCGCTCAGAAAATGTGCAATAGCCGCATCGAGATTGCCCTCCCTTAAATAGGTAATACCAACATTATTAAGGGAATATATTTGATCATCATAATGATCTATTTTCTCAGCTACCTCATATGCCTCAGCAAAGTATTCTCTGGCTTTTTTGTAGTCCGAAAGTCTTTCAAACACCAATCCAAGGTTATTTAATGTGGTTGCTAATCCGTACGTTTCCCCTATCTTCTCTTTGATAGATCTGGCTCTCAACAAGTATTCAAGTGCCACCTGATAGCTGCCAAGGTTATAGTAGAGTAGGCCTATATTATTGTATCCATTATTGATAAGGGACGAGTCTCCCAGAGCAATAGCGATATCAAAAGCTTCAAAATTGTAATCAAGAGAAAGATCATAATCTCCCTTATAGTAGTATACACCAGCTATTAGCCTCAAAGATTTTGATATCAGTAGTGAATCCTCGGCTGTTCTGGAGATGGCGAGTGCCTCTTCGCCATATTGCATTGCCCTTTCCGGATAATTAAGCCATTGATCCGTGACAATTTCATGCAAAACCTCAATTCGATCATTACCTGTTCTCTGGTTTAGCTCATTAAGCAAACTATCTGTTTGAGCATCTACTATCAAGACCGAAACAAGAAGTGCTACTATGTAGTGAGTGACTCTCATTTTCTTTTGCTGGAAATAAAAGTTAATAAGAAAATGAATATTGTTTCAAGATTTATAGACTAAAGATCAGTCTTGTTCGACACGCTCAAAAGCGCCAATGTCTGGTTTATCATCTCGGCGCACTCCCTTAATGTCTATAAGTACTCCAGCAGAAATGCCTTGGTCTTTGGCAAAAGCCAGGGTGTCCAACATGTAATTGTTTGAGAAGGTCTCTTTAAACCCTGGGAAATTCGGCTCCCTTGAGGTAAAATTATTTGGAATATCCTCCAAGGATCGGATAATATTTGAAGTCAAAATCGCAGTTACATTGGCGCCACCTCCGTTGTTTATTAGTAACTCTTCATCCGCTGGTCCCCAGATGATAGAGTTTGTAAGGGCTAACGAAAGATCGCTTGTTAGCAGCTCGGTTTCGCTTATTACAACATTATCCGAAAATTGTACTGTGGGTTCGTCCTGTATGAACAAGGCAGGTTCATTGGAAAATGTGCAATGTGTGTAAGAGTAATTGCCACCAGCAAAACCTCCCACCAGGTAATTGCCACAGTTATAAATCAGTACATTTTGTGCAGAAACGTCTGAAGTGAACGCTAAAATTCCTGCTACACTCATATTATAGATTTCCGTATTTGATACAAGTACATCCGGAACATCGTCTTCATCCGGTGTACCTATTCTTAATCCGATTTGCCCATTAAATATTTCTGCAAACTCAATTTCATTTCCTGTACTTCCTTCCAAAAAATAGATTCCATTCCACTGACCTGGAACACGGTCATAAATTCCATCAAACCGTGCGTTTCTGAAAACAATATGATTGGCTGAATCTCCAATTGCACTCAAGGAGCCCTGAATAAAAAGTGCCGCATCATTCTCAAAATAAACTTGAGCACCTTCCTCAATCAGCAACTCACATCCTGATGAAACCAGAATTGTATCCGAAATAATATACGGCCTATCGCTGGTCCATATTTCATCACACACTATTTGATTGCCAACGGTGTTCCCATCCTGTCCATACGCCACCAACTTGACATGATCTTCATTTGTGTTCCACCGAACTATAATGGAATCTTTCACCAAATAAGGAAGATCTTCGTTTCTAGCACGAATGTTTACTTCAACTAAAATCAAAAGACTATCCCCACCTAAGATCCGTTCGTTAATCAGGGAGTTTGTTTCCCGTCCATTGAAGACAACCTGGTAATCAGATATCTCACCTTTCCCTAATGCCACTTCAGATAATTGGATAGCCTCTTCGTTTGGGTTATAAATAGCTAGTCGCATGGTGCTACTTCTTCGCTCGGAAAGAAGGGTATCGAAGGTTACCGTATCATTGCTAAAGATGAGTGACAAACTCGGATCAAAAGAAATCATTTCCTCCCTTGTAGAGCAGCCTAACCAAATCAAAACCAACAATCCAATGAAAGGAAACTTTCGCATATTAGTAACGAACGAATTACTCGGCTGCTTCTTTCATAATTTCAGCGTTTTCTGCGATCCTCAACTGCTCTACAAACTCTTCTATATCTCCATTCATCACGTTTGGCAAATTGAACACAGAAATTCCTATTCGATGATCCGTTACCCTTCCCTGAGGGTAATTATAGGTTCTGATTTTGTCAGATCTATCTCCAGATCCCACCATGCTTTTTCGCTGACTACTTATTTCTGCATTGTGCTTCTGTAGCTCTATTTCATAAAGTCTGGACCTCAATACCTTAAGAGCTTTATCATAGTTTGCGTGCTGAGAACGGCCATCCTGACATTCCACGACTAAGCCAGAAGGCATATGTGTCAATCTTACCGCTGATTCCGTTTTGTTGATGTGCTGCCCCCCCGCACCTGAGGCTCTAAAGGTGTCTTTTCGAATATCTCCCATGTTGAGCTCCACGTCCACTTCCTCTGCTTCCGGTAAAACAGCCACGGTAGCCGCAGAAGTATGAACCCTTCCCTGCGATTCTGTTGCCGGTACACGCTGCACTCTATGAACACCGGATTCGAACTTTAGCTTGGCATAAACATCCTCACCTTCCACAGAGGCCACAATTTCCTTATATCCTCCGGCACTTCCTTCGTTGAAGTTCAAAACAGAAAAGTTCCAGTTCTGACCCTCTGAGTAAGACTTGTACATCCTAAATAAATCTCCAGCAAAGATGGAAGCTTCGTCTCCTCCGGTCCCAGCACGAATTTCAAGGATCACATTTTTACTATCATTTGGATCCTTAGGAATAAGTAATACTTTGAGTTCCTCCTCCAGTTCCTCTATCTTAGGTTCCAACTCGTCAATCTCTGCCTTGGCCATCTCTCTGAATTCAGGATCCTTCTCAGTTCCCAAAACTTCTTTCGCATTTTCCAGATTACTCTTGGCGTCAGTAAACGCATCGTACTTGATTACTATCTTTTCAAGATCTTTATATTCCTTGTTTAGCTTGCCATACTTCTCCATGTCAGTGACAATGTCCGGCTGCACAATCAACTGACCTACCTCTTCAAATCGATGTTTTATTTCCTCAAGTTTTTCTATCATCCATGAACAATTAGAGTAGCAAATTTACTCGGATTTGAATGTTTTTGAAGAAGCTTAATTTTTAATAACCTTGACGGTTTCTATTTCCCCTCCAGAAATCTGAGACTGAAGAAAGTAAACTCCTTTGTTCAGTTTTGATAGGTCAAGAATTTGGTTCTTTACTTCTGATTCAATTATTTTCCTTCCACCAACCGAAAAAATTTTGACCCTGCTAACCTCCTTGTTAAATCTTACATTCAATGCTGTAGGATTTGGATACACAGACAGTGTTAATTCTGCAGGAGATGAAGCATTTAATGGCTCGGCTCCTTGATCAAATGTTCCAATGAAAATGCCTCTTCCGTGAGTAGCTAAAGCAATGGTCTTGTCGGATGCTCTTAATTGCAACATATCTACCCTTACATTGGGCAAGCCTTCATTATAGCTCTGCCATCCTTCCTCATTATCTGATATGCTTTCCAGACCCCAAACACCTAGTTCTGTAGCGATAATTACTTTGTCCGAATCAAGTGGATTAAACTTGGCGTCTCTCACTGGAATATCCGGAAGATCTCTTTCTATGTTTTGCCAGTTACTCCCTCCATCACGAGTATACCAGATAGAAGTGACTCCATAGTTTGAAAAACTAACGAGAATTTCATTTTCATTTTCACCTATATCTATTGAGGACACATAACCAACGGGTAGCTGATCGTCATCGATTTTGGTAGAGACTGGAGAATAAGGTAAACCTTCTACTTTGAAAACATCCCCTAGCTGATTTCCGATGATCAGCGTTGCATCTAGCTCATCACTGTAAGGTGATACCTTAATTGCTGAAAAAGATGTTGTCGAATTCGTTCCCAATTTGACGTAAGAAAGTGTATCCAAGCCCAAGTCGTCTTTTTTGAGAAATTTGTTAGCATTCAAAATAGCCATTGAATCTAAGAACCTTCCTTCCAGATTTGTTGATAAGGCTTCAAACCCACCATCCACTGCAAGGTTGGAATAAATTAGATTTGATCGATCATCATAATCTGCCGGGTTAATGAAGGTTCCTCCGCCTACACCATAAAAGTATCCGTCATCTCCATCTATCCAAAATGTGTAATTGCCAACCTGTGATGACGTTATCCTCAAATTCAAATCGTCTGAATCAAAAAAACAATAAGCACCATCCCCACCGCCAATCATACTTGCATATGTTATGCTTCCTGATTCTGACGTATGTGTACCATTATCTTGCGTACCAGCAATCACTTCCATATTGCCAAAACTGGGGTGCAGGTCAATTGTGTAGTATTGAGTGGTTGCCATCGAGTGGTTGAGTGGTTTGAATGTTGGATAGGCTTCCAGTCGCTCTCCTTCTAATGTGACAAATCCCTTGTTTAAATCACCAGTATATTGAACTCCCCCGTCTGTAGAAGCAATTAATTCATCAGATGAGCTTGCAAAGATCAATGAATGGATGTCTGCATGCACAAAATGATTTTTTGAACTATCAATATTTTCAAGCCCAAAATATGAAATCAAGTAGTCAGAAAAGTAATATTGAGAAGCCCAATCACTGAGCTGTACCCAGCTGAGCGAGCCAGCGTCTCTCGCATTGGAAAGTGCATGTACATTTAGTCCTCCGATAACTAAATGCTCTTCATCATTGGGATCTACACCTAAGGCCATTGCATGCCATGGGATTGATGCCCAGCCAGAAGGTGGTCCATCCAGATACTGCCAATCTGATAAGCCATCTTTAAACAGTAATCGTGTAAAAAAACCAAAGTCGCGTATTTGATCAAAATTATTGAGTAAGCCTGCAGTACCTGCTGCATAAACCATATTCCCCATCGAAGCAAACCGTACTCTTCCAGGGATTACATCGAAATCTATTTCTGCGGCTTCTTGCACAATATCTATAGCATACTTGTCGATAACCTCCCAGTTAATCCCATCTTGAGAACGAAGAATCGTTCCTCCTCCATTAGCTTCCAAATTACGCATAGTCCCCACATAGATATCTCCACTTGAGGCCAGTTCTATGTCACTGACTGTATATGGTACAGAGGAGCCTTCTATGTCAGGCAAAACTTGTGTCCAGGTTGTTCCTCCATCTTCAGATCGAAATAGCCCATCAGATGGAGACGAGCCAAAAATGCTTCCCTGATATACCCCTGAGGCAATGCCTGCATAAACTACACTTTTGCCATCCTCATCTCGAACCACAATATCGTTTACATATTGAAAGGCTGCTGTAGAACTTAGCAGCGACCAGGTAGCCCCTCCGTCGATGGTTTTATAGATCCCTACACCAGAAGAGGAGGATTCCCTGTAAATATTTACTGAAGTATAAGACTCCCCAGTGCCTACATAGTATGTCTTCGTATCATTAGGGTCATACGCAATGCAAGAGATTGATAAAGACTCCCAATCATCAGAAACCGTTTGCCAGTCTGTATTATTTCTAAAGTCTGAGGAATACCATAGCCCGCCAGTTACAGCACCAGCCCAAAGTTTATTTGGTACGTTGGGATCGATCATAATCGCTCGCACTCTTCCGGCTATTTCAGTATCTACCTGCTTCCATTTAAAATCTTTGGATTCAAGCGACCTCCCCTTTGTATTCATTGATTGAGCTACAGCTCGTACATTCTCAGCGGAAATCTCTCCTGTCTTTGGATTCATTGTCATTAATGCATCTCTAAAAGCTGATTTTTCCGGACCCTCAAGTTCCATCGGTTGAATAGCTCGTATCTGTCTCAAATATCGATTTTCATCCGACCTCCTGAAAAGGAGCATTACCATTATACCTAAAACAGCTACTGAAGCTAGTCTTATTACTAATTTCTTCATACGAATGGTGAGTTTAATTCTATTAAAATTAACTGTTTTTGAGCTCAGAATATCTAAAACAATCTATGGTATGATCATTGACCAGACCTATGGCTTGCATATGAGCATATATTGTGGTGGAGCCAACGAATTTGAATCCTCGCTTTTTTAGGTCTTTAGAAAGCTCATCCGATTCCTTTGTGGTGACAGGTACTTCTTGCATCGTTTTCCAACTGTTAATAATCGGTTTGCCATTTACAAATTGCCAGATGTATGCGTCAAATGAACCAAACTCCTTTTGTACCTCAATGAATTTTTGAGCATTGTTGACCGCTGCTTCTACCTTCTGCCGGTTTCTAATAATTGACGAATCCTGGAGAAGATCTTCAATCATTCCCGGGCCATAATTAGCAACAATCTCAACATCAAAATTGGCGAATGCTTTTCTGTATCCTTCTCTTTTTTTCAAAATAGTCGCCCAGCTCAAGCCTGCCTGAGAACTCTCCAGAACGAGGAACTCAAAATGCTTTCTATCATCGTGCACAGGAACTCCCCATTCTTCATCGTGATACTTGATGTAATCATCGAAAGAGTTTTCGCACCAGGAACATCGTTTTTTCATGTTGTATTCTTTTTCTAACTAAAATGCTTTTTGCACAAAGTGACACCAAATCACAGACCCATTTTAAAATGGCATTTAATCGTTATACTAAATTCTGGGGTTTATGAGTTGAGATATTTATAAAATTAGGGATATTCGTTTTTGAATTCTATGCGCTCAAACATTTTTTTAATATTAGTACTCTGCGTCTTTAAGCTCACTGCACAGTCGACCATATACGATTTTGTCTCTTTTGAAAAGACTCAAAAACTCCCTGAGCGACTTAATAGTCAAAGAAGTGCGGTCATCTTTTCCGTTCCCAACAAGATCGAAGACATAAATAGAGTTGGTGATTACGAATCTATGGTTACACAAGCACACAAAGCCTTTCGTACCATGGGGATTGATGCTGTTCTTTATCTAAATAATCTAAACTTAGTAGCAAGTAGCGGCTCTTTGGATTCTTATGCTGACATCCTTAAAAAAAGAGACATCCAGAATGTTATTTTCTTAACCAAAAAACAGAGTGCCTATGAACTACTCATTGCTCCTTTTAGTAATACTGTCAAGTTCATTGAGGAAGGCTCTAATGCCTTTTACCTTGAGGATACAGATTTTTATACGCTTCTCTTAAAACTCGGAAAAGAGGTTCGAAGAGCTGAGCTTGAACAGACGAATTTTTTAATCCCAGAAAAGCCTAACCTATTAAATGGAGTTTCTATCGTTGAGAATACACTGCTAAAAAATTATCCTGGAATTCTTCGCAGGAGCAAGCTTGCAATTGAACGATTTACCTATGTGGATTCCTCTAATGTGGAAGATCCCAGCATTATGCAGGAAATAAGTAAACAAAATGAAAAATTGCGAAGACTAAATAAGGAGCTTGAAGTTATTGTTTCATCTACGTATCCATACGAGTGGGAAATGATTGATCCCATGTCTGATGATGACCTAAAGCGAAATCGATATCAGTTTGTACTGAGATCTGTAAGCGGGCCGGCTAAGTCTGTAAGGCAAATGTTGGATTACGAAGTATTACCTAGCGAAACGGGCTTTGTTTCGGTTATTCCGGTAATGCCCGATCAAAAGAGAGTTAAAACACTACCAAAAGACGCGATTGTACATAAATTTTATATAAGGCAAAATATAAGTAAAAACGTACATGTTGGTGAGTGGGATGCAGATCTTACCTGGCAAGAAGCTCTCAACAATATGGTGGGCAACTTGTCACAAGAATTAAATGTCGAAAATTGAAAAAGCTCAACTTTTTTCAAAATAGGCCAAAAGCGATTCCAATAGACGTTGATGCATACCTCTTGCGTTTAAACCAAATCAAAAAAAACCCCTCTCTTACGTATCTAAAGGAATTACAGAAATCGCATTTGTCACATATTCCTTTTGAAAATCTTGATATCCATTATGGAAACAAGATCATACTCGATTACGAGCGAATCTTTAAAAAGATCATCAATAAAAAGAGGGGAGGCTTTTGTTACGAGTTAAATGGTCTCTTTTACCACCTCCTTTATCACTTGGGATTTGATTGCTATATCATTTCTGCCAGTGTTTTTAATGGTCAAACCAATCATTGGGGAAAAGATTTTGATCATATGGCTATCATTGTAAATTTGGATGATGCAAAATGGCTAATTGATGTTGGCTTTGGTAATGGTCCTATTTCACCTATTGAATTAGCGACAGATAAAACTCAAATGGATTATACACGCTATTGGAAAATAGATACCGATCCGGATGAAAATTTGATATTGAAAGAATCGGCAGATAGTAGTTATTTCAAATCCAGGTATCTCTTCAATACTGAAGAAAAGCAACTAATTCAATTTCTAGAGATGTGTGAATTTCATCAAACAAATGAAAAATCCATTTTTACGCAACAAAAGATGATTTCGAAATTTACTCCTACAGAGCGTGTGACATTGACCGATCGACTACTTAAAATAAGTGCACTCGGTGAATCTGAAGAATGGCCCATTATGCATGAGGACGAATTTTTATCTAAGCTTGATTTTCACTTTGGGATTTCCTTCAAAGAATTAACTGATCCCTTTAATTAAAAAATCCGCCGAAGCGGATTCTATCTTAATTCATGTGTTTTTTTACCGCCCTTTTGAGAGATGCCACATCCGAGGTAATGGCAGGATCACTATAAATCCTGGCTGATAGGTCAGAAATCACGTTTCGATTAAAGCCGAGCTTTTCAGCAAGTTCTTCACAAAATTTTATCTCAGATAAATAAACCTGACTATCAATTTTCATTAATTGGACCAGATGAAATAAATATTCAAATTTATCATCTTCCGTCATTGTACTTAATGGTGGCAGAGGCTCTGGGTTTTCTACCATATTATTGATTTCATCTTCACTGATTCCATTAGCCTTACCTATCATATAGATCAGGTCTTTCTCTTCGCCAGCAAATTCACCATCAATGTTTGCTAACTGAACCAGCACACTTAGTTTCGCTTTGATGCTCATATTTTTATATGGTTACTTTTTTAAAAATTTATTAGCCTCTTTCATCAGGGCTTCTCTATTACCTGTAATTGATGGGTCTCCGTAAATTCTACCAGACATGGTTTTAACAACCTTTTTGTCATATCCCAGCTTCTCAGCCACCTCCTCACAATATCTAATCTCCGTGAGAAAAACCTCCCCATCAATTTTCATTAATTGTATGACATCATATAAGTAATCAAATCTTTCTTCAGAGAGTAGGCCTTGGAAGTTTACTTCACTATTTTCTTTCATACCCAAAACCTCATCTACTAGCTCATCAATTTCTTTTTCAGGTACTCTGTTTGCCTTTCCTATTGTGTAAACATATGATTTTTCCGGCTGACCAAAATCTCGGTCAATAATGGAAAGTTGGATTAAAGCTTTGAGGTGGTTTTTTATATTATTTTCCATTTTGGCTGTTGATATTTCAATGTTCTAATTTAGGAATTAATAAATAAAAAGAAACTGAACTAATGTAAATAGCTCCCTGCATTGATATCAAATGTTGCACCCGTTGCATGATCAGCCATCCCGCTGGCGATAAATGTTACCAACGGAGCTATATCCTTTGGTTCAGTCAATCTTTCCAGCGCTAAATCCCCCTTAGCGTGATCCTCTCCATATTGTTGCATGAACTCCTGAGACATATCTGTGCGGACGAAACCAGGAGCTATAACAAAGGCTTTAACCCCATCCTTACCATATGATCTGGCAATAGACCTTGTCAATGACACTAAGCCTGCTTTGGAAGCCGCATAAGATATGTACTCTGCCTCCTCTCCCCTGAAGGCGGCTCTTGATGCAATGTTGATTATCCTTCCAGAAGCCTTCCGACTAACGAAGTGTTGAACCGCTTTCTTGCAAATAATGGCGGCCGAGTTAAGGTTAACCATCATCGTTTCATTCCAGGCGTTCATCCACTCATCGTCCTTTGCCTCAATTGTAGATGGTTTAGCAAGGCCCGCATTATTTATTACTATTTCCACACTTCCCATTTCCAGACTAACCCGCTCAAAAAGCTTTGCAGCCTCATCAGGTTTAGAAAAATCTGCCTGAAATGCTTTTGATTCATTACCTAAGATATGCGCCAGATTTTCTGCTTCCCTTACGTTTTTATTATAGTGTACTGCTATGGTGGCTCCCGCTTCGGCAAGCTTGGTTGCCAATGCCTTTCCTATCCCTCTGCTAGCACCTGTAACAAGAATATTTAATCCAGACAGATTAATGTACATATTAGACTATTTGGGCCGAAAATTAGACAAAACCGCTTTGAAGTTGGCTTATATAGAGATAAAAGATGTAGGAACTTGTTTTCCTGAATGAAAACTTTGTTAATTTAGGCCTCTCCAGCTAGTAAGTCACCGCATAAAAACAGACAGTTAACGTAATATTCCATTTCATGGGCATCATAATCCCCCTACTACTAATCACGTTTTGTTGCATTATTATCTGGAGAGCTGGAGACGGTTTCATGACTGCTTCCGAATACATTGGCAGAAATTTATCCGAAGGCGTAAGAGGAGCAACAATCAACGCTATCGCCAGTTCAATGCCGGAAGTCTTTACCTCTCTTTTTTTCCTGTTCGTACTCGCAGATGCAGAAGGATTTTCAGGAGGAATTGGGACCACTGCCGGTAGTGCTATATTTAATGGCATGGTGATCCCGGCAGTAGCTGTTTTGGCAGTCATTGGTATGAAAATGACGAAAAAAGTTCATGTTTCCAGAAAGGTATTACTGAGAGATGGTATTGCACTAATCATTGCTGAACTGATCTTCCTGATCCTGATAAGCGGGTCAGCACTTTATTGGTATCATGGGATGCTTTTGATGCTCGTTTACGTGGTATACATTATATACATGTTTGCTTCGATGAAAAAATCGGAACGAGAGGCTTTGCTTGAAGAAGGTGGCCAACAAGATGAAGATGATGTCTTCGAAAGTGATGAAGAACCTCAAGGTCCTTTTTTGAAAGGGCTCATCACCTTTGATTTGGAACGAATGTTTATCGGAAACAATAAGATAAGCAATACCAGAGCTTGGTCTCTTTTAATATTTTCAACGCTAGCTATAGCTATGGTTTGTTATTTTCTGGTTCTAGCATGTGAGTGGATTGGTGCGGATACATATCAAGTCGCAGGGCTGGGAGAGTTCAAAGGACTGAATATTCCGGTCATGTTTGTTGCGCTAATTTTAGCTTCTGCTGCTTCCAGCTTCCCTGACACAATCATTTCCATTAAGGATGCCAAAAGAGGACAGTATGATGATGCGATCTCCAATGCTTTAGGAAGCAATATTTTTGATATCTGTTTTGCCTTAGGCTTTCCGCTTTTCATTTTCACCATTATCAACGGCCCTATTTACATGCCACCAGAAATTGTGGATTTAAGTAGTGAACTTAGATTTTTACTTTGGCTATTAA
Organism: Ekhidna sp.; assembly: GCA_965267215.1. Classification (GTDB taxonomy): domain Bacteria; phylum Bacteroidota; class Bacteroidia; order Cytophagales; family Cyclobacteriaceae; genus Ekhidna. The sequence goes on along the minus strand of OZ253940.1, from coordinate 3,693,623 downwards.
CGGTGTTAGCGGTGATTATCTTCACAAGTGGCGATTACTTCGGTAAGAGAAAGTCTTATTTGTTGCTAAGTATTTACGTCCTTTTTGTACTCTATATCGTGGGGAGGGGGTCCGGAAATGAATTTGCACAAACTATTGCTGATTTTCTCGTTTCAGTAGTAAAGTTTTTTAGAATCGGCTAGTTTTCAAGGAATATTCCTTCTTTGGTATATATCAATTCATAGATTTTAAGACCACTGCATCTTTGGTTTGCTTCTATACCTGTTTTCATATTGAATCGATACGTGTGTAGTGGGCATACAATCTCATTTAAGTGATTTGTATTTCCTTGATGAAGCCTTTCTCCCATGTGTGGGCATAGGTTTTCGAAGGCAAAAAGTTCATTCACATTCCTCACCAAACAGATTTCTTTGTCATCTATCAACAGTAATTTAGGGTGATTATTTGGTAGGATCTCCTTTGCTTTAAGCAGCGAATCAAAAATTTTCGTCCTCATTTTGAGGTAATTATAACTATGAAGTGTCAACGACCAAAATTCCGACTTCAGAGAAAGCACGCATATTTTAATTGTGCTTATATGTCCCCCTTGATGAAGAAAGTAGAAAATGCTGGAATGAAGGGGTTAAAAAAGAAGAGGACTCCATTTCATATAAGTGTAGAAGACTTTTTTAAAGAAACTGAAAGTCTAAGATTACTGTATTCTAAACTTATTGACAATGATACCCCTGAAAGAGTTGTAGTGATCCCGTCTGTCTCTTACGGTTTGGCTAATGTGGCTAAAAACATACCTCACAAAAAAGGTGAAATACTTATCGTAAATGAGCAGTTTCCTAGCAACGTGTATGCCTGGGAGCGACTACAGGAGATTGGTTTTACCATTAAAACTATCACCCCAAAGAATAGCAAAAGTCGTGGAGAAACCTGGAACCAGCAGATTCTTGAAGCGATCGGGGATAAAACTCGATTAATAGCAATGAGCCATGTGCATTGGTCTGATGGTACGTTATTTCAGCTCCAACGAATTCGTAGAAGATTAGATGAGGTAGGAGGTTTATTAATAATTGATGGCACTCAATCCATAGGAGCCTTGCCATTTAGCGTTAAAGAGATTAGACCAGATGCTTTGATCTGTGCTGGATATAAATGGTTAATGGGGCCGTATTCCATCGGTTTAGCTTATTATGGTCCTGCATTTGATAATGGACAGCCCATCGAAGAAAACTGGATTAACCGAGTAGATAGCGACGATTTTTCAAACCTTGTCAATTACCAAAAAAAATATAGAGAGTATTCATTAAGATATGAAGTAGGGGAGCACAGCAATTTCATTTTAATCCCGATGTTATATCAGGCGGTCAAACAACTCATTCAATGGACACCTCAAAACATTCAAAACTATAGCCGTGAATTAATGAGGACTGCAATTGAGGAACTCAGAGAACTGGGGTATGTAATTGAAGATGAAAAATATAGAAGTAACCATTTGTTTGGCATCAGGGTGCCACATACACTTGACCAACAAGTGCTACTTTCCTCTCTTAGGAAAAATCAGGTGAATCTCAGTGTAAGAGGAGATGCGTTAAGAGTATCTCCTCACGTATACAACGATGAAATGGACGTGAGAAAATTGCTGAAAGCAATGAAAGAACCTATCTTCGCATTAAAATAGAAAAGAGATGAACTTGACTAATCCAGCTGTAACAGAAGGTGTAAATATTTTCGTGAATATTGTGATTTTTCTAGCGGCGTTTGCACACGCATTGGCTTTCGTAAATGCACGAAAAGAAAAACAGAAAAAGCACTAATCTACGTGATCGCCTTCGTGCTTACTTACTGATTTATTCGGAAGAATAAACGGACATAAAATTGCGAAAACAAAGAGTCCGATAATTATCCAGAGCATTGCCATATTTTGATCTATTTTGTTAGGAATAGCAAATATAGATGCTTCTTCCTTTTTTGATTGATTTTCTTGTCTTAAGATCAAATTTCGTCGAAAAACCCTACCCATTTTTGGGTATTTTCCCATTCATTTCTCCTACTCTCCTTTGATAAAATGGCTGGTCATGCTACCATTGTCTTCAAACCAACTTATCCTTTAGAAAAATGAAAGAAAAAAAAGTACGAAAAATTGGCAAGAAGATGGATAAATCTCAGGCCAAGAAGTGGGTAAAAAGATATCAAAAGAAAAACCCTAATACGGCCTACGGCTGGCTATTTGGTGATGATATTCTTGAGAAATTATTAAAGTACGACGGATGCGAAGGCATTTGGTTTTTCAAAGGCATCAACGATGATGGCGAAGAGAAACTTGTCATGTTTCCTGCAGATGAGAAAGGAAACATTTTAGATAGAAAATTTAAATCACTGGGTGCTGCGGCCAAGACGAATGGTGATGATGAGCCAGACTTGCCAGCAGATGATGGAGAAATGTGTCCTCCATGGTGCCCTGAAGGATTGGGAGATTAAGAAAATTGGAAGAGTTTGTAAATTGGTTATTGGGGTTTAACCGACTTTCTGGAATAGTTGGAATAATATATTTCATCTTTTTTCCTAAAAGGTTAAACTCCAATTCCGGCATAATTTTCCTGGTAATTCTTGTCAGCTTCCTCGCTGATAACTGTAATTATTTCTTCATAAGATTGGTATATCCAAATGGATATATCATAAGCAATATTTGGTATTTACTAAATTATTTGATTGTATCTTGGCTTTTTTATCGGCTTTTGCCAAATGATAAAAAGTTAATTTCGATCTTAGCTTTGATCTTCTACATTGGAGCTTCAGTAAGCTTCATTTATCACTACTCTTTTGAAGATTCAAATTCTTTCATTAAAGTACAGACCAGTCTTGTATTTGCCTTTTTGTCACTAAGGCTCTATTTCAACTTATTAAAAAAGCCAAGTGGTTCACTGCGAAACAATTCTGTCTTTTGGATAGCAAATGCTTTTTTTATCTATAGCACCGTCACATTACTCAGAAACCTCTTTCTTCAGTATCTGGTATTTGACTTAGAAATTTCCAAAGAAGCATCTTCCTTAATAATGGTGATAAATCTATTTGCTAACATCTCAAAAAACCTAATTCTATTTTATGTATTAGTACTAATAGATAAAGGATATCCCAAAACAATAAAACCCGAAACATCATGATCGAGATTATTGTAAATATCGTGGTGTATGGCTCACTCCTGATTTTTGGAGGGGTAGTTTGGTTTTTAATCGGCTTCTCAAAGGCATATCAGGCAAAAAAATCGTAATTCTTCTTTAATCCTTTAATTTGCTTTCCGTGGAAGGTAAAGTAATACTTCTTGTTGTTTTAGGTACTATTAGTGTCATGCTCATGGCCTTTTCAGTTGTCTTCTTCGTTCTGCTCTATAGAAGAAGAACACTTGAAAATCAACTGGAAATGCAAGAAATAAAAACAAAGCATCAGGAAGAGATGTTGAATGCAACACTAAAATCTCAGGAGGCCGAGCGAAACAGGCTTGGAACAGAACTGCATGATAGCGTTGGAGCAATGCTTTCCTCAATCAAGCTAAATCTACAAGTTGCAAAGAGAAAAGATGGAATTGATTCACTGGATTCGGTTCTAGGGCACCTCGATGAAACCATCTCACTTGTCCGAACCATTTCTCATCAAATGATGCCCATCATTTTGAAAAAATATGGACTAAGACGAGCAGTAGAGGATTTATTTGAAAAAACCTCAAATGAGCAATTAGAAATTTTGGTAGGAGATTGGGATGAACCATTAATCAATCCGGAAGATAGTTTGATGCTTTATAGGATCATTCAGGAACTTGTTAATAATGGTATCAAACATTCAAAAGCTCACAGGATCAATTTCTTTTTAAAAACGGATCATAATAAAATACACCTTTCATATTCTGATAATGGGATAGGGTTTCCTTCAAAAGTATTATCAAATACAGAAGGGATGGGGTTACTAAATATCAAAAATCGTGCTCAGGCAATTGGTGCTACTGTAAGTTTTGGTAATAATGATCGAGGTGGTGCAAAAGTAAATTTGGTTTTAGCGCCCTCTATTGATTAATTTGAAGGTGAGAGAGAGCGTGAGATGAATCAACCAGTTAAACTAAACATATTAGTCACAGACGATCATACCTTATTCCGTAGGGGAACGATGATGCTGCTTGAGTCTTTTCAAGAAGTGGGGGAAGTAGATGATGCTGAAAATGGTAAAGAAGCTTTAGAAAAGCTCAATGATGGCAACTTCGACCTAGTTTTACTTGATTTAGAAATGCCTGTCATGGATGGATGGGAGACCGCTAAAAAAATTGTTTCCAAGTTTCCAGAGATCAAAATTATTATGATCTCCATGCATGATTCACTTCAAATTATTTCTGATCTGATAGAGATAGGCGTGCATAGCTATCTTCTCAAAAATGCAGATCCAGACGAGGTGTACAAGGCTATCCTCTCGGTCATCAACAATGACTTTTATTACAATCAACTGGTTTCAAAGGCTCTCCACAAGAGAGTACAAAAAGATGGAATAAATAAAGGGGTTGCCAGGCGTGCCGATGTTAGTCCACGTGAGATTGAAGTACTGCAGCTAATCTGTCAAGAACTTACCATGAAGGAGATCGGTGAGAAACTTTTCTTAAGTGAGCAGACAGTCCACACCCACAGGAAAAACCTAATGCGAAAAACGAAGGCTAAAAATGCGGTTGGCCTTGTCAAATTTGCCTTTCAGAACGGAATCGCTGCTTTTTAGGTGCTACCCAAAATAGGGTATTGTGATACCTTGTTTGGGGTAAAATTATTGTCCTTTTGACTTTATAAACTGCTGTTTATCAGTTAGTTACACAAAAACCTTATCCCATAGTCTATTTACCCTTCATTTTATAAGTAGCACGTTAACTAATTTCATATTGTCATTTAATTATAATTAAATGATATGCTCTTAGGTTGATGGTTAATCTATGAAGATGCCGGGAGTCCAAGGTTTTCGCTTAATCCTTTGGTTTGCCAACTATCTCACTCACATAGTGGACTCCCTGGCACTCTTCTTTTTTACCGCTAAGATGCGAAAGAGACTTAGTAAATCCTCACTACCAAACCCGCAAAAAAGGCCCTTAGATTTAAGGGCCTTTTGCTTTTTATTTGAACTGATTTTCTTACTTATAAAGTTTTTTGCCGTCTTCGTAATATTTGTCTCCCTTCACCCAGAAAGGTGCCTTTTTCGCATTACCAATCATGCGACAGGCATAAACGTAGCTCCTAAAAAATTTTTCCAAATAGGCATAGTCAAGTGTGTTGGGGTTATCACCAGATTGATGGTAGTATTTGGTAATCTCATCATCAAAAGCTGTAAAGCCCATGCTAAACGTTGGTGCAGGAATTCCTTTTGCAGCAAACCGTACATTGTCTGAACGATCAAACAATCCTTGTTCAGGGGCTGGATCTTCTATCGCCTCAAGCCCAAATGTTTTACATGCTTCAATGATCATTTCCTCTGCTGTCGTTCTGGTCAGACCAATAATAGTCGCTTTAGAAGTGTCATTGTATCCCCCATTGTCAGAGTTAAAGCAGTAGACAATTTTATCTAGTGCAACTGGTGAATTATCTACAAAAGACTTACTTCCTAGTAGTCCCTTTTCCTCCCCGGTAAATAGCACAAAAAGACCTGATCGTTTTGTTGGATTCTCTCCAAGATTCTGAGCTGCTCCCAGCACAGTTACTGTCCCTACTGCATTATCTCTTGATCCATTATAAATGCTGTCACCTTCAGCATTGGCCTGACCGATCCCAACATGATCATAATGTGCTGAATAAACGACAATTTCATCCTTCAACTTAGAATCAGTTCCTTCAATATATCCTACAACATTCTGTGAATTGAATTTCTCAATCTTTGCTCCACTTATCATTATCGATGCATTTCCTGATTCTTGATTAACATCTTTAGCCGCTCTATTCATCCATAAATGAGTAATGCCTTTTTCATCACCTTCACCCTCATCCAAAGTCACTTGCTCACCGGAAAAAAATCTTACCAGGAAATTCCAGGGAAGTTGAGCGGAGTTGTAGAGCTCGATTAAACCCACACCGCCCATTTCAGAAACTTTTTGGCGTTTCTGAGCTGATTGACCAAACCACTGTTGAGGACTCTCACTTTCTCCGTCTCCACAAATAGCAACAACTATTTTCCCGTTAATGTCCATACCATCTAAATCCAAGCCGTAGTTGACAAAAACGTAATCGCCGGAAAGCTCCGTATTATCTCCTTCGATCATAATGAAATCATCCTTAATGGTATATGATGCTTCACCAAGTTTTACTGTTCCTGAACTCGGAGGGGCAACAAGCTTCATTGGAACAGGTTGGAAATAACTGTCCATACCTGGCGCCTTTTGAATGCCATATTCTACAAATCGGCTCTCAATGTATTTGGCAGCAACTTTTAATCCTCTTGAGGGAGTGTCTCTCCCTTCCAATTCGTCCGAAGCTAAAAATCCAATATGACTTTTAATTAAGTTTTGATCTACTGTCTGTTCGGCTAGCTCTTTGTCCGTTTGAGAAAAGCTTGAAAAGCCAAAAGTCAGAAGTGTAATTAATATTGATATTTTCCTCATCTCTTAAAATTTTTGCACAAGATAGTGTAGAATAAAAAAAGCCATCCACCAGTAGGTAGATGACCTATTCATTTTTAACCAATTACTTCTTTAGTTCAGGAACTCATAGATTCCTGCTACTCCCTGGCCTCCACCTACACAGGCAGTGACCATTCCATATTTACTTTTTCTTCTTCGCATCTCGTTGAATAATGAGATTGAAAGCTTAGCGCCTGTACATCCAAGCGGGTGTCCCAAAGCGATGGCTCCCCCGTTTACGTTCAATTTGCTAGTATCCAAGTCCAAACCTCTGATAACTCCTAGCGACTGAGCAGCAAAAGCTTCATTCAATTCGATCAAATCAATATCGTTTTGCTTAAGGCCAGCTTGCTTCAGTGCTTTTGGCACTGCCTCAACTGGGCCAATACCCATGATTCTTGGATCCACACCAGCTGCAGTGTAGCTGATCATCTGAGCAATTGGTTCAAGGTTATATTCTTTCACCATTTTCTCGCTCATGACCATAACAAAAGCCGCACCATCCGATGTTGGTGAAGAATTACCTGCCGTCACTTGACCTCCTTGCTTAAATGCCGGACGAAGTTTTGCAAGTCCTTCCATGTTTGTATCCTCTCTCACACACTCATCCGTGTCAACAACGAATTCCCTTTTATGTCTCTTTCCATCTTCACCTACAAACGTTTCCTCCACCTTTACCGGAACAATCTCATCTTTAAACTTTCCATCTTTGATTGCTTTCGCTGCTTTCTGGTGAGATTCCATTGCGAACTTATTGGAATCCTCTGCTGAGATGTTAAAGTCCTTTGCAACTTCTTCTGCCGTAAGGCCCATGTTTAAATAGTACTCTGGATGTTCTTCTGCAATCTTCCAGTTCAGTGCCGCTTTGTACCCCATCATTGGAACCAAAGACATGGACTCTGTTCCTCCAGCAATGATGCAGTCTGCTGTTCCAGAGTGTACTCTTGCACATGCCAGGTGAATGGCCTCCAAGCCAGAGCCACAGTATCTGTTGATGATCATTCCAGGCACTGAAATTGGTAGAGAAAGAAGAGAGATGTATCTACCCATCTGCAATCCTTGCTCTGCTTCCGGAATGGCATTACCTACAATCAGGTCATCTACCCTTGCGGAATCAAATCCATCAATCGAGCCTACAAGATGTTTGATTACATCTGCGGCCAAATCATCCGGACGGTAAAAACGGAAGCCTCCTTTTTTGGCTCTTCCTACCGCCGATCTATATCCTGCTACTATATATGCATTCATAATTTTAGATATTTAGATTTTAGAGAAGAGACTAAGAGAATTTTGAAATCAAAGTCCGAGTCATCTTCTGAATTTCATTTAGTTCATTTATTGTTTTGTCAAGCACTTTATCCGAAATAAACCCTATTTCCTGACTTATAATCAATTGTGTCTCCAGTTCAAATTGAGAACCAAGAGATATAGAAAGAAAGTTCGAAAAGTCTTTATCGGTTTTCTTCCAGAACCTTCAGCAATATTAGATTGAACAGAAACAGCGCATCTTCTGAGTTGTGATACCAATCCAAGTTTTTCGGCATCAGGAAATTCAGAGATCAATTCATATACGTTTTTTACTAGCCGAATTGCCTTCTTCCAAACCTGTAGTTCTCTAAAGTTATGCATATCTAAACCATCTAATTATCTATTGTCTAGAATCTAATTTCTCAGCGGCTTTCCTTTGAATAAAATGCTTTGGATTCGCTCCAATGTTTTTGGCTCACCACACAAACTCAGGAAAGCTTCTCTTTCAAGATCCAAAAGATACTGCTCGGAAACTTCCGACGGAGCAGATAAATCTCCACCAGCCATAATCCAGGCAAGTTTTTGGCCAATCTTCTGATCATGCTCTGAAATATAGCTTCCATATTTCATTCCGCTGATTCCTGCATGAAACATTGCTAGTGCCGCCTTTCCTTGTACTTTGATGTTATCTCTTTCCACAGGTTGTGTATAGCCAGCATCAGCTAATGCTAATACTTTTTCCTTTGCATCGGTCAGCAGTCGAGTTCTGTTTAAAGTAATCTCATCTGCACCACGGAGGATGTGCATGTTTCGGGCTTCAGCCGCTGAGGTAGCCACCTTTGCTGTCGCGATGTTCATGAAGTACTCTTGAAGAGTATTCAATTCCGGATCTCCCGGGGTGAAATCATCCGCTGCACGCATGGTCATTTCTTTGGTGCCTCCACCACCAGGAATGAGACCAACTCCAACTTCAACCAATCCCACATAAGATTCTGCATGAGCCTGAATCGCATCACAATGAAGTGAAAGCTCACAGCCCCCTCCCAGTACAAGACCGGATGTGGCAGCAACTACGGGTACACTTGAAAATCTCGCTTTCGTCATGGTGTTTTGGAATGTGCGAACCATTAGATCGATCTCATCAAACTCTTGATCCACGGCATACATGAATAACATGGCAAGGTTTGCACCTGCTGAGAAGTTCTGTCCTTCATTTCCGATTACCACGCCTCTATAATCTTTCTCTGCCATGGTAATTGCAGTGTTGATACCTTCGATTACATCAGCATCCACCGAATTCATCTTCGTATGGAACTCCAGATTAAGTACTCCATCTCCTATATCGTATATAGTTGCACCAGGTTTTTCCCAAACAACATTGTTCTCTTTGAAGGCATCCAGGAATATCAAACCCTCCGTTCCAGGAATTACTTTATAAGATTTTGATGGAATATCATAATAGTGCTTTTTTCCGTTTTCAAATTTGTAGAAGGACTTGTTTCCTGCATCCAACATCTCTTTTACCCAGTCTGCTGGCTCAAAGCCTGCTTCTTTCATTTTGGAAGCAGTTTCTTCTACTCCAATCACATCCCAAGATTCAAATGGACCTAATTCCCACGCAAATCCTGCCGCTACTGCTTGATCAATTCTATAAAGTTCGTCAGCTATTTCAGGAATTCTGTTCGAGCAGTATCTGAATAGATCATAAAATGTCTTTCTGTAGAATTCTCCCGCTTTACTTTCATCCTTTATCAAAATAGGCAGACGCTCTCTTACATCTTCGATGTTTTTGGTTTTATCCATCACATCAAACTTCGCCTTTGATTTTGGCTCGTATTCAAATGTCTGAAGGTTCAACTCTAAGATTTCTGACTTACCATCTTTCTTTACTTTTTTATAAAAGCCTTGTCCTGTTTTATCTCCCAACCACTTTTCATCGGAAAGCTTTTGAACGACACGAGGAAGCTTGAATTTGTCCCTCGACTCATCATGGTCTAGTGCTGCATATAGATTATTGGAAACATTGACCAATGTGTCGAGCCCTACCACATCAGATGTTCGGAAGGTAGCCGACTTTGCATGGCCGATCACTGGCCCGGTTAGTTTATCTACCTCGTTTACTGTAAGTCCGAGCTCATCTGTCACATGGATGGTGGACATCATTCCATAAACGCCGATTCGGTTTGCAATGAATGCCGGTGTGTCCTTGCAAAGGACTGTTTCTTTTCCAAGGTAGAGATCTCCATATTGCATGAAGAAATCCGTAATCTCTGGATCAGTTTTTTCTGTTGGTATAATCTCCAACAACCTTAAATATCTTGGAGGATTGAAAAAGTGAGTACCGCAGAAGTGCTTTTGAAAATCGTCACTTCTCCCATCCAGCATCAGATGAATTGGAATTCCCGATGTATTTGATGTGATCAAAGTTCCTGGCTTTCTATGCTGTTCTACTTTCTCAAAAAGTGATTTTTTGATTTCCAGGTTTTCTACCACTACTTCGATGATCCAGTCTACCTCCGCAATGCTCTTCATGTCATCATCAAAGTTTCCGGTCTCAATCAATCTCGCTTTGGACTTATCATACAAAGGAGATGGATTCGATTTGATCGCCGTTTGCAAGGCATCATTCACAAGTCTGTTTTTAGCTGCCGGATTGTCTTTATCCTTATCAGCTAAATCTCTAGGAACGATATCAAGCAAAATCACTTCAACGCCAATATTAGCAAAGTGACACGCGATACGCGATCCCATGATTCCGGATCCTAAAACCGCTGCTTTCTTAATGGTTCGTTTCATTTTCTACTTTATCGTTTTATAAGTTGGATCTAATGATTATTCTGTAATAAGCCATCACTGGCAAATTCTTTTGAGATCTGTTCTTCTACATCAAAGAACAAAGAAGTGTCCTCAACAATTGCACTTACTTCACGAAGTACTGTAAAGAAATCGTCAAGCTTATCTTGTGGAACAAGTGTTCGCACCTTATTGTTGAACTCTCGCACCGCACGTCTGGAAAGTTCTCGTTTTTCTTTACCGAGTTCAGAAAGAAAAATTCTTACCGAGCGTCCATCCGTAGGATCTTTCTCTCGGTATACCCACCCTTTTTCTTCCATGGCTTTTAGCATCCGTGTCAAGCTCCGGGATTCCATTCCTAGGAGTGGAGCGATCTTCGTCGCAGGTGTTCCATTCTCTACATCAATGTTTAGCAGCACAAATCCAGTAGAAGCAGTAATATCGTATTTTGCTCCGAATTGATTGTACATTCGAGAAATGCTATGCCACAATCCTTTGATATTGTAATCGACTGTTTCTTCTCTTTTCATATTTGGGAATTATGCTGGCTAGGTCAAATATAGCAAAATTTGTTATGCATGCATACTATTTTTTTGTTCTCTACTATTTGATTTTAGCTTTGACATCTACTTATGGAACACGATATCCCGAAAGAATTCTATTCGTTTGAAACCGATCAACCGTTTGAGCGATGTATTGAATGTGAAAAGTATTTACTAGATGATGATACAGAATATATCATCGAGAAAGCAGTGAAAAGTTATGAAGGTTATTCCGCAAAGGACACTGTTTTCGATTACGCCATTTGTATGGACTGTGCCGATCGGATGCGAAATGATATTTCCAAAGAATCCTGGCAGCAGATGATGAATTACTTCCAGCAAAATATGGATTTTCAATTCCGAATGGAAATGCATGGAAGGCCTCCGGAGGAGGGTTTAAAAAATTGCATGATTAAGAAAACCGAAATGGAAGATTGCCTGGAGTATCAAATTTATGCGCACTGTCGTGGTGGGAAGTTGAATATGGAAAACCCTCCGTATATGATTTCTGGAGAAGTCATGGAAGAGTTACTTCCGCTGTTATCTGATAAAACCATTGACGAAATGAATGGATTTATGAACAAACACTTTTCTCCGGATCCTTCACTGATGGAGCCTACCCCTCCAAGGTTGATTTTGATTTAAACGAACTCGGTCAACTGGCTTTTTCAAAGGCTAGTACTTTGTACTCATCCAAAATTTGAATGATGGCGGCCCTGATGACTCGGTCATTTTCCTCTTCGTTCTCACTAAAGACTCCAGAAGCGTACCCTTGCCATACGGCCTGATTTTTTCTTCGATCAATAAATGAGACCAGGACAGTGCCCTCAGTTAACCTTACATTTTGTTCATTATAGTTTTCGTCTAAAGAGCCTCTTATTAATTCTCGTTCATCATTTTGTTCAAGCGAATCTTCTTTGATTAAAGCAGGGTTCCTTTTAAAATTCTGAGTCAACCACAACCGAAAGTCCGGCTGAGCAAAGCCGATAAAATCAAAGTCCTCAAAGTAAACTGAGTAAATGATGAAAAAGTCTGGTCTTTTTTCTTTGTACTTATAGCCCCAAGCCCTTAGAACGGAACTAAGGCTTTTCTCAATTATTTGTCGATCTGCAATTTCACCAGCAAAGCCTGGGTTATCAACAAAACTGAAACTTCTATATCTATTGAACTTACCGTTGTAACTGTAGTCTGAATCAACCACATAGTCGTAAGAAGAACATGAAAGAAGTAAGGGAAAAATGATCAACCTGAGTACTTTCATAAAACCTAGTTTTTGAGAAGCGAAAGGCATCAAAAGTCTTCATCGCAAAATTGAAATAAGTAGACACCTTAATTAAAGCTACGAAAAACTAGCTTAAGTTAAAAACTGGTTTTTGATTTTGAGTTTAGACTTTTTTGAGAGCTTGTTCGATATCCCATATTAAATCTTTCGCATCTTCTATTCCTATTGAAAGCCTGACAAGGTTTTCAGTGATTCCGTATTTGGTTCGGTCTTCCAGGTCTACTCCAGCATGAGTCATGGAAGCCGGATGTTGTGCGAGTGATTCCGTACTACCTAAACTAACGGCGAGCTTGATAAGCTTCAGGTTATTTAAGAATCTAAATGCTTCTTTTTCACCTCCTCTTAAAATGACTGAAAGCATCGCTCCCGCTGAAGAATATTGTTTTTTGAAAATCTCGAATTGTTTTGTTCCCGGTTTTAATGCACCTAAATAATGAATTCTTTCCACTTTTGGATGACTCCTAATGGCATTATAGACATGCTCAGCATTTTGAGCCTGTTTCTCCATACGAACTTTGAGTGTTTCCAAACTTCTAAGCAATAACCAACCGGTGTTTGGTCCTGCCATGTTGCCTAAAAATGTACGCATCTCCTTGACCTGAGCAATATGATCTTTACTTCCAAGACATGCACCAGCGATCACGTCACTGTGTCCCCCAATATATTTGGTAGCGGAGTAAAGTACCAGGTCAGCTCCATGTTTCAATGGGTGTTGCCAAAGTGGGCCCATGTAAGTATTATCTACTGCTACAAGTGGACGTTCTTCTCGTCTATGATATTTATCAGCGATAGTCCGGCACATTGTAAGATCGACCAGATCGTTTGTTGGATTAGCTGGGGTCTCCACATAAATCATTCGTAAGCGATTTACATGTCCACTCTCTTCGATCTTTTTTTCAATGTCCTGCTGTGAATCTTGTGGGTCAAATCCGAGAATATTAATACCATATTTCGGAAGTACGTGTTTTACAAAATGATCCGTTCCACCATAGATAGGGTTACTATGAACAAGCAAATCTCCCGGTTCAAGAAATTTTAGAAGTGCTGTTGTGATCGCTCCCATTCCACTCTCAAATACCGCCGCATCTTCCGCCTCATCCCATAGACTAAGTCTGTTTTCTAATATCTCTAAATCCGGATTATTAAGTCGACTGTAAATTAAGCCCAATTCTTCTCCTTCATCTTTTTCTCTCAGTCCATAGGCTTGTTCAAAAAAAGCCTTCCCATGTTCGGCACTTTTGAAAACAAACGTAGATGTTTGGAAAATAGGTGGTTTGATTGCTCCCTCGGAACGGTGCGGATCGAAACCATAGGACATCATTAAACTCTCAGGACTTAATTTTTTCATTTTTGATGGATTTAGTCAACGAATGTGATTAATTAATCTATGAAATTCTTCTATTATAGAAATATCATTAATTATTTGTCATTTAATTAGAAATATTTTCTATTAAATTGCTCTCTAAAAGAAAGTATTAGTAAAAGTGGATGATGTAGACAAAAAACTTATCCTACTTCTTCAACAGAATGGAAAGTTGACAATGAAAGAACTAAGTGCTGAACTTGGGCTAAGCATTACACCAATCTATGAGAGAATAAGAAGGCTAGAGCGAAACGGAATTATAACAGGATATCATGCTAACGTAGATTCTAAGAAAGCTGGATTTGGTTTGGAGGTTTTTCTTTCCATAACCATGGAATTTCACAAATCGGAAATGTTACATGAATTTGAACGAGATATCAAAAAATTCCCAGAAGTAATGGAATGTTATCACCTTACAGGAAGCTTCGATTTTTTGGTCAAAGTTCTTGTGAAAGACATGGATGATTATGCGCTGTTTACCAATCAGAGACTTTCTAAACTCAATAATATTCGATTAGTGCAAAGTCTGATGGTTTTGAATAAAGTGAAACAGACAACTGTGTTGCCATTAATTAATAAAGTCTCCTCTTAGATTTCGGAATCTTTTTCGTGCCTCGGCAGCATACATACTTCCGGGATATTCAATCAAAAATTGCTGATAAAGTGCCTTGGCTTTATCTGTATTTTTTAATTGCTGTTCTGTGATTTCAGCTTTTTTGAACGCCGCATCATCAGCTAGAATATCGTAAGCGTATGATGACAAAATATTGTCAAGATATTCAATGGCGGAATGTGTGTTTCCTGCTTCAAGTTCGAGTTTTGATTTCAACCAATATATTTCATCTGTAATAGAATGATATTGATAATTATCCAGCATTTGGGACAACCTATCGTTTGCTTCAGATTTTTTATTTTGAAAAATAAGCAATTCGATGTTCGCAAATTCTTGCATAACTACATCTGTTGTGTCAAGTGCAGTGTTATCGGTGATTAACATCCCCAGAGAAATAGCATCGTTTGAAATTTCTCGAGTCGTATTTTTTTTCAGAATATCTAAATGACCTTTAGCCAGACCAAAATTGCCTGAAAAGTAATGGAGCCTGGCATTTCTAAGTTTCGCATCGTAACCTAGTTGATGGCTTTTATAAGTTTTCTCTACCTGGGAGTATAGAAGAGTGGCTTCCCAAGGTTCACCTTTCAAAAGATAAATATCACCAAGATCGAGTTTACTTTGTGAAATTAGTTGTGTTCCAGCTCTGGGGTTCTTGACCAATTGGCCTAATAGATTTGCAGCGTAATCGATTTCATTCAAATAAAATGCATGCAGAAGCGCCATGCTTCTCAATGCTTGAAATGAAGTTTGTGATGGATAAAGCTCTTCGTGCAAGCTTTGATATTCCAAAACAAGCTCTTCAAGATCTTCTCTTTCTATAGGAAAGGTATTTTTTATTTTTTGCTCTTTTGCTTGCATCCACAACCTTCTGGCATAATGATAATTTCTTGAATTTGGATATTGTTTAGCAACGTATTCAAAAATTTCCTCCGCATCTTCATATGCATTGTTTTCAAGTGCAATGCGACCAATATCCATGGTTCGATCTCCAGGTTTATCATTTCTCTTATCTACGGCTCTTGCTTGAATGAATGCTCCATAGAAATTCTTTCTTTGCAACTCTACCCATAAGAGTAATTCTGCGAACTTAGTATCTTGTGGATCCTCTTGCATTTTTCGAATGAGTGTTGATTCAAGTTCATCGAGTTCGTCTTCTTCCTGGATAAAACTTTGTAGCAGATTTTTTATATAGCTAAGTCTATTAGGACTGTCAGACGCATAGTTGAGATACTCTTCTATCATCGCGGTTTTGTCATTCACCATTCTGTATATTGTGGCTAACTCTAAAGCATGAACAGTTGGATTGTTCCTTACTTGACGTGAATCCTTAAAAAACAAAATAGATTCCTCATAAAGTTGTTCATTGGCCATATACTGCGCCAGAATACTTAGTTGAAATGGATTCGACTTTGATTCTTTTCTAAGCTGCTTTACGTAAGCATCTAATCGTTCGGTATTTCCAGCTTCTTTGTAGACCGCAGCAAGATTAGATCGTAACTGAAGATTTGTTGGAAAATCCTTAATGGCAGATTTAAGGAATTTTTCTGCTTGTTCGTATTGAGCAGTGGATTTCAACAAGGTCAGGTAGTTGGGAGCTATTACTTGAACGTTGTATGGGTTTTGTGCTAGTTCATCATAAAATGATTTTGCCTTTTCCAAATCCCCTTGTAAATAGTATTCATTGGCAAGTTCAATGCGAGCGTGATCCTGAGCAAGTATCTGGATTGGTAGAAGTGCCAATAATAATATCTTTTTCATAGAAGGTAATTCACATTTATACATACCTAATAAATAAATATAAAGTTTAATAAAATATTATTTTTATTATTAGCACTGTGGATACGTGGATAAAAAGTAAAAGATATTTTTGGAAAATATGAATGTTTATAAGGTAACTTAAAGTGAATTTGGAATAACAGAGAATCAACAATTAATTATTTGAAAATCAGATGTTTAAAATAATATGTGGGTAAGTCGAAAATATAGTTTGTTGATTAAATTTTACTCGAACAATTCTAATAAAGTGTCTATAACTAGCGAAAAGAATGAGTTAAACCTGAGTGCTAATGTCGTTATTAAGAGTTAGAGTTCTTACTGACTAATTTATCCACTTCTATCTACCATTTATACACACTTAAAAGGCAATATCCAATTCTATTACCCAGTTCTCTCTTATTGAGGTCTCTTCAGCGTAGATGAAGATTTCTTCGGGTTCTTTGTTAGCTAAAAGGTTGCCATAAGACCAGCGACCATCCTGATTGTTGTCAATTAATATACGAATCAGGTATTTACCTGGCGAGATATTATTGAATATGATCTCAGATTTCTCTGAACTTTGGTAGGCGACCTTGCCTTTTTCGTTTAACAACTGTAGCGTATAACTTTCGAAATCTGTTATTGTGCGAATAAGGAGCTTTCCCCCTTGTGAAGTTTTCCTCTCTTGAATAGATAGGGTCTTTGACAGGGAAGAATCTTGCTCAACGGAGATAAATGTACCTTTTGGAAAAACTAGATCGAGAGGCAAGGATCTCTGAATATTGTCATGAGGATTCCCCAAAGAATCCAGTTTGACTGAGTCTGGCAAACTGTTTAGAATCATAGAATCTAAGATGGTGACTGAGTAGGTTCCGAAAAGATTAAGTGAGGTTTTGTTGGGGTTCCAGGCGGTATCAAAGGAGGGAGTATAAGTAACTAAAGAATCAGCCTGAATTGATACTCCGATGAAGTTTGTTTGAGTTATAGGTTTATTAAAATCAAGCTTTAGTTTAAAAGTGTCTTCAAGGGGAAGTATGTTTCGATTGATTGTATAAGAAAATGATGCCGGTTTTCTGTTAGATTCTAAGAAGGCAAATTTCAAAGTATCAGTTACGGTATTATTTAGACTGTCTGATGCGGTAAGGTATAGGGTTAAGCTATCCGAATAGTCAACAAATTCTGGCTTGTAGATTCTGATGACGTCTCTGTTTTCACCTATGATGTTATGGTTGAGGTTGGTTGGATGAATTGTATAGGTGTCGATCATTTTGTTGAATTTGCTTTCAACATAAGGACCTATGGGTCTTGAGTTAATTAGTTTTAATGGTTTTACGTTTTGAAGTAAGGATCTTATAGTTTCCAGTTCTAGATTGCTGTATAGCGATACAGTGTCTTCCAAAAACCCATGGGATTCTGTTTCAGGATCGAGCAGTAGGTTTCGATTGTCATCAAAGAATGCGAGAATTTTATAGTCACCTTCTTTAAGGTAGTTCATTTTGAATGTTCCTGAATCATTAGTGGTCGAGAAATAAAGTGGATTCTGTGAAAAATAATCTAATGTATCAGATAACGGATAAAGACCAACTAAGTATCCTTTTCCTGGTAATCCCTCCATAAGTTCTTCGACATATCCTCTAAGGGAAAGACTATCTATGTAATCGCCAGTACTGAATGCGAGTGAAAGATTAACAACAGGATTCTTTTCAGTAATATCGGTCACTGCATCAGCGAAACTGAAATTATAGGTTGTAGAATCAGCAAGATCATCTTCGAGTTTAATGATCAGCTTATTTCGTTTAACAATCGACTTGTATTGAATATCCGATTTAGGTGTAATGATTAGTTGCTGCTTTATTTTGTCAGCATTGATAAATTCGGAGAATTCGAGCTCAATTTCCGATTCATTGAAATTGGTTGTTCCAAGAGATGGATTTGCATAAATCAATGTGGGTGGGATGGTATCTTTGGGCCCACCGGTAGGTCTACCCGGATTTGCACATTTCTGAAAAGAAAGGTCGATCAACAAAACAAAAAGGAAGAGATAGATAAGTCTTTTCATTTGATCGATTTAGTCATTTTTTTAGTACGTAGATTAGACTGGAATATTCACCAGTTTTGGATGCTTTTTGATTAGATTTATATCCGATGGATAACGCGTTTAAGAAGCTGCCATTTTTATACTTTTCGCTAAGCAAAGAGACGTAATAGGAATCCAACTTCATAGGTATTGTATCCATTAACTCGAACTTTAATTTTTTGATTAAGTAACTCATGGATTCCTGATCGAAGTGATACAAGTGTCTGGGAACATCATATGCAGCCCAGTATGCATTGTAAAATGTAGCGTCAAAGGATTTATGATTTGGAACGGCTAGAAATATGTAACCACCTTTATTCATTTTGTCTTTAAGCTTTTTTAAAGTGTCAAGTAAATCATAGACATGTTCTATCACATGCCACGCAGTGATCACATCTACTTTTTCTTTTAGATCAGCAATTGACTCATGTATTTGTTTTTCATTTTTTGCTTGAGCGATTTTTCTTGCTTCTTTATCTGGTTCCAGTCCGAAAGTGACCCAATCTTTTCGGGATGCTTTCAGAAGAAAATCACCTGTACCGCAACCATAATCAAGTAGAGTGCCAGGTTTAGCGTATTTCTGAATTAAATTGAATTTCCAGGAAAGGGTGTACTTTCTTACTAGTTTATACAGGATGTTCAGGGGTGAATTTCCTTTATCTGTATGCGAAATGTACTCTTCACTCTTGTAGTAATTTGGAAGTATACTTAGAGAAGGTCTTGGATTAGTGAAAACAAGTTTGCATTTATCGCATTTGACTAAAGCAAAACTCTCTCCACTTACAGAATAATCCTCGCAGATTAAATAATTTTCAAACTTGGTATGAGAGCAAATAGGGCAGCTCTCTAGCTTTTCGTATGTCATCTTCCGAGGTATACCATTAGAACAGAAACATCGGAGGGTGACACACCACTAATTCTGGAGGCCTGACCTAGCGTCTCCGGTTTAATTTTCAATAGTTTTTCTTTTGCCTCTGCAGAAAGGGATGGAAGCTTATTATAATCGAAAGATTTATGAATTTTAAGATTTTCGAGATTGCTCATTTTCTCCGAGTTGTGTTGCTCTCGTTCTATGTAAGTCTGATACTTGATTTGAATCTCTACCTGCTCTACTACCTCGGTATTAAATGAATCCAGTGTTTCGGCTACATTATCTGAGAAGATTTTGAAATCATAGATGGATATTTCGGGACGTTTTAATATGGCTGATAGAGAAGATTTATCTTTAATGGGGGCTGACCCTATTTTGTCTAGATGTTCTTTTGCATCGTTCGGCTTGAATTCTTTTTCATTAAGAAATTTTATTAAACTCTCCGTGTCGTCTCTTTTCCTTTCCATTTGCTGCATACGATGATCGTCAGCCAATCCGATTGTATGACTTTTTTCTGTGAGTCTGAGATCTGCGTTATCTTGACGAAGCAGAAGCCTGTATTCAGCTCTTGAAGTAAACATGCGATAAGGCTCCTCTGTTCCTTTGTTTATTAGATCATCTATTAGAACACCAATGTAAGCTTCGTGTCTTTTAAGAATGAATGGTTCTTCATTTTGTATTTGTAGGTGTGCGTTAATGCCTGCCATTAGACCCTGACATGCGGCTTCTTCATATCCAGTCGTACCGTTTATTTGGCCTGCAAAGAATAGATTGCCTATCAATTTGGTCTCAAGTGTACTTGTTAGCTGGGTAGGTGGGAAGAAATCATATTCTATTGCATAGCCAGGCCTGAACATTTTGACTTTCTCGAATCCAGGCACCTGTTGCAAGGCTTTTTGTTGAACATCCTCCGGAAGAGATGTAGAAAATCCGTTGACGTAAATCTCTATTGTGTTCCATCCCTCTGGTTCTACAAATATCTGATGTCTATTTCTTTCTGCGAAGCGATTTATTTTGTCTTCTATTGATGGGCAATATCTGGGACCAAGTCCTTGAATGCGTCCAGTGAACATCGGGGACTTTTCGAATCCGGACTGAAGTATATCGTGAACATCTGGATTTGTATAAGTGATGTAACAACTTCTTTGCTTGGTCAAGGGCTGAGTGGAATCCAGATAAGAGAACTTACCTGGAAGCTCATCACCTTCTTGCTCCTCCATTTTTGCATAATTCAGTGATCGTCCATCCACTCTTGGTGGAGTTCCAGTTTTCATTCTTCCTGCCTCAAAACCAAGCTGTATCAATTGTTCGGTAATTCCGGTGGCTGCTCTTTCTCCTGAACGCCCACCTCCGAATTGCTTTTCTCCAATATGAATAAGTCCATTTAAAAAGGTACCGTTTGTGAGAATAACGGATTTAGCTTTTATCTCCAGCCCAATACCTGTTCGTACTCCAACCACCTTATTTTTTTCTATGAGAAGCCCGTTCACCATTTCCTGCCAGAAGTCAAGGTTTTCTATACCTTCTAAAGATAATCTCCATTCTTCGGCGAATCGCATCCGATCAGATTGCGCTCGTGGGCTCCACATAGCAGGGCCTTTGGATCGGTTTAGCATGCGAAACTGGATCATGGATTTGTCTGTAATGATGCCGGAATAGCCACCCAGTGCATCAATTTCTCGTATGATCTGCCCTTTTGCGATCCCTCCCATTGCGGGATTGCAGGACATATGTGCGATGGTGTTCATGTTCATGGTTACTAACAAAACCTTTGAACCCATATTGGCTGCAGCCGCAGCGGCTTCACAACCAGCATGACCTGCTCCAACAACTATAATATCGTACTCCTGTAGCATAATTTGTGATGTTTCACGTGGAACCTTTCAGATCCCACTATTCATGTTTCACGTGGAACGTCTAATTCTCGAGCAAAGATAAACACGCGTTTTCTTTTTCTCTCATCACCTTTTTCTCTTCTTCGGTTTTGTCATTATATCCTAATAGATGAAGAACTCCGTGAATCATTACCCGGTGAAGTTCTAACTCGAAAGAGATCTTTTGGTTAGCTGAATTTTCTCTTACACGATCGATACTAATGAAAATATCAGACTCAATCGTTTTAGCTTCATCTGAATTATCAAAAGTGATGATGTCTGTGTAGTAGTCATGATTGAGATGATCTTTATTTATAGCAAGGAGATAATCATCCGAGGAGAAGATGTAATTAATTTCTATGAGTGTGAAATGGTGATTTTCAACAATACTTTCAATCCATTTTATAAGTTTAGACTTAAACTGAAGTTTATAATTTATATCTTCAGTGAAGAAATGGATGTTCATCTATGATAGGTAAAAACTAAGCTCAGCTACCCTGCCTTCCGATTTAAAGGAAACTTCATCGCAAAGGTTTTTCATCAGAAAAATTCCTCTACCTCCGGGTTTGCTTAAATTCTCGGGAAGCGTAGGGTCGGGAAGGTCATCGTAATTGAATCCGGTCCCCTCGTCTTCTATGGTAAATTTTATCAAGGATTTCTCTAGAAGTAAATTAAGCTTTACATTCTTTTTACTATTTGACTGATTCCCATGGATGATTGCGTTACTTACAGATTCTGTAACTGCGATCATGATGTTCCCATAAATATCATCATTCAGATGGTACTTGTCTTTTGCATTGTCAATGAAGCTTTCTACTATCCGAATGTTTTCCGGAAGCGAGGGTATTTGTATTTGAATGTTGTCAATCATTCTTGTCTTCTGAACTTAAGCGTCTAAAATAGTCGTTTACTTCTTTTTTATAAAATTGATTTAACTCCAGGGGTATAGTTTTTAATAGTTCGATTTCCTTTTTCTTTAGTTCAAGGTATTGTTCGAACCCAGGAGGTATTTCTCTTGATATGATTTTAGGTTGCTGAGCTTCTCTTTCTTCTTCTGTTTCCTGATCTCTTTGTGCTTTTTCGGCTTCCAACATGCGTGTCATAATCTGCTTTTGACGATTAATCAACTGCTGAGTCAGTCTTTTGTTTACAAGATCTACTTCATTTTGTTCCATCATGTCAATGGCTCGTTTTAGATCGTCTCCACCACCTGCTCCTCCTGGCTTTCCGTCCTGAGATTCTTTCAGCAGTTCCATTTGTCTTCTGATCATTTCCTGTTCTGCTGCTAGTCGTGCTAGTTCTTCACTAAGTTCTCTACCGGACTTTCCGGATCCTTTTAGCTCATTGATTTTTTGTCCAAGTTGATTCTGTAGCTCCTGAAGATCCGGCATTCCATTGGGCTGTTTCTTTTCGCCAGAGCTTGAATTCCCCATTGATTCAGCCATAGCCATTTGCATTTGCTGCATGGTGTCATCTAAAAGTAGTGCGAGATTATTGATAGAAGTCATCGCGAACTGCTGGCTGGACAGGGCTCGTCCTCTATTTCGATCCTTTAAGTATTCGATTGCTTCATCAATGTTTTCGTTGATTGAACCAACCTCTCGAGTAATGAAAGAAGAAATTTGCACAACTCTAGACGCAAGTGAAAGAAGGCTATCTTGTATCACTTTGGCATCATCTTTTAGTTTGAGCTGATTTTGGGACAATTCAAGAAATCGAGGGTCTGATTGATTCACCTCACGCATTTCCAGCATGATCTCTTCTTGATTGAAAGATAACTTTACAAGATTGTCAAGGATATCTCTTAGTTGATCCAGATTAGCCTGCATCATTTCCATTTGCATACCTCCTTGCATGTTAGAAAGCTTCTGACTCAGATTCTTCATCTTCTGCGCGGCATTCTTTTGCTTTTGCTGCATACTCTTCGATGGCTTTTGCTTGCTTGGATCATTTTCCTCCTTTTGACCAGCTTGCTGGTTTTCTTTATCATCCTGCTGTTCCTTCCCCTTTTGAGAGTTCTCTCCACTGTTTTCCCGATTGCGCTCCATTTCTTCCATTATTTCGCGGAGTTCCTTTGCTATCTGTCGTTCTTCAAGATCAAAATCTTCTAATGATTCAGGTCTTTTGAGTTCCTGATTTAACTGCTCAATCTCATCCATTTTTTCTCTAAACTCATTGAATTGTTCATTGATCTGTTCTTGAAGTTCCTTACTGTCGGATTGTTGAGAAGCTTGCTCTTGTTGTTGACTCAGTGTATCAAGCTTTTCGAGATTTTGTTCTAATGCACTTTCCATTTTGAGCCTTTTGAATAATTCAAGGGCTCTCTCCAGGTCTCTTTCCAGGTTTCTTTCGTTCTTCTTCAACTCGTCTAATTCCTGTGATATTTGATCTGAGGAAGAATTTTGTTCCATCAACTCTTTTAGTTTCTCGTAGAGCTTTCTGGTTTCTTCGTCCATCAGTTGATCCAATAGCTCTTGCATCTGATCATTCTTTTGTCTGATGCTCTCACTTTGTTTCTGAAAACGGTTATTGGCTTGATTCAAACTTTCATGTTCCTTTTTGAGCTGATCTATTTGTTTCTCGAGTTCTTCACGGTCCTCGATGATCTCGTTCAATAATTTCTTTTCCTGCCAATCAAATTTCTGTTCGGACTTTAGTCTTTCATCAAGCTCTTCTAGTCTTTCCGCTATTTCTTCAGCTCTTTCTTTTGATTCATCCAGGTTATTTTCTACTTCACTCTGTTTATCTGATATCATGGATGAAATTTCCGAATCAGTGGGTGCTTTTAAAATGTAAGTCGGTGAGCGTGTTTCTTTTGACCCGTTTATTTGATCATTATCAAAAACACTCATGAAAACCTCAACTTGTTGACCAGGCTTAAGGTTTAATGTGTCAAGATTCCAATTTGCAAAAAAACTTTGACTACCAGCACTTTTGTTGATTTCTAATGGAATTTTCTGATAGGTTTTGCTATCAGATATTTTATAGTTGATATTGAGCGCATTCAACCCATAATCATCGGATATAGAACCTGCGAGAGTTAGTGATTGATAAGTGATAGAGTCAGGAAAATATTGAACGACAATTTCTGGAAACTGATCTTTAATCACATCAATAGCATAATTAATCTTCGACTTGTTTTTACTGAATTCATTGAAGAGATTAATTTGGTAATCAGTTGTATTGAAAATACGCTCTTCTATACTGAAAATGTGTTCATCAGTTTGGCTGATCGTTTTTCTCTGATCAAATAGTATGAAATTAGCACTATCA
This sequence comes from Ekhidna sp., assembly GCA_965267215.1. Classification (GTDB taxonomy): domain Bacteria; phylum Bacteroidota; class Bacteroidia; order Cytophagales; family Cyclobacteriaceae; genus Ekhidna. Next base: position 3,669,313 of record OZ253940.1, on the reverse strand, counting down.
GTCGCTAGTGTATTTATTTCCCATAAAACGGAAGAGCCTTCTGGAATTACTAAATTTCCGGTATTTTCGATTGTTCTTCTTTGGCCTCCTGTATATGCAGGTTCTGAAACACGGATCAACATAGAAACAAGGTCTGGTCGATCATGTACGTTTATTTTATACTTTCTCGATCTAAACCCGGCCGCTTCGAATTGAAATTCCTTCTCTGATTGGACATTACTAAAAGAGTAACTGAATTTTGAATTATCCAGATTAATGAAAGACGATTTAGAATTATTCGTATAGATTGTAACCCTTTCTGGTAGAATTTCACCGTCTATCTTGGCGTTGATGACAATCTCCTCTCCCCTAAAGACATCCAGACTTTCATTTTCTATAATAAATTTAAATGGCGCTTCTCGCTCGTATTCTTTCGCAAAATTCACAATTCTTTTGGGGCTATCTGTCAAGACAGAAGGACTAATGAAAGAGACCAAGCCAAACATTGCCATTATTCCAATGGCGATAAAACTGTATTTTTTTACAGGTTTGAGATCTACGGCTTTTAAAAAAGAAAGCCCTTTGAATTCGGCTGTTTTTTTGTCTATTGCAGCAATAAGCAGTTCATTGTTTTGCAACTTGCTTAGTTGAAGTGTATTGATCAGCTTATCTTCAATTTCAGAGAAGTGTTTTGATATTTCCCTTGCCGCCTCTTCATCTGAAATTCCCTTTTTGACCTTGAGGAGTACTAAGAAAGGCTGTGCGATAAGAAAGTAGGCCGAAGCTAAAACCAAAAAAAGTAGAATAAAGAACAGAATCGCCCGAACCGATATCCCAAACCAGAGTTGATATTCTAAACCAACAATAATTAGAAATACTGTTGAATTGAAAATTAAAAACGCAAGTAATCCGATCACCAACTGACGTGAGTGATACTTTTTTTTGAAAGATTCAATCTTTGATTTGAGCTCTTCTAAACTAGCCATCGTTCGATTGTAAACGGACAATAAGAATCAAAGGTGCACTTTACCAACCAATTTCTCCTTTGAAATATTCTAAAATTTGAATTTTTAACAATTTTTCTTGTTCAAGTAGGTCAAACCGAGGAAGTTTTTTTGTTAATTTCCAATGAGGCCAGCCGTCTTTATCATGTCCTTCTAATTCATAATATCCCGCCAGGGACAAAACTTTGCATATTGCAATATGCATTACATCTTGTTTTTCTTCTTTTGAAAAGGATTTTGCTCCTTTTCCTAATTCCTGCACTCCGATCAGGAAAAGTACTGAATTAATGTCAGCAGGTCTTTTTCCGGTTGCTTCTTTCAGTTTGTATAGTAACTGGACCCAATTTTTCTGTAGCTCTAGATCTTTTTTGTAAACCATTACTTATAACTTATTTTCGATCGTGCTTCGTGATCTATTATCGCTCATTTTTCCTAACAACTGTCTCAATTGTCAAACTTCGCTTATTTCAGAGGAGCGGTACCTGTGTACGACCTGCAAAATAGATTTGCCAGAAACAAAAGATCACCTGAATCCTCACAATGAGCTGTTCCAGAAGTTTGCATTTGAACGTAAAATAAAATCAGCATCTGCGTTCCTTTATTTTCATAAAGGAGGTGTGGCGCAAAAACTGCTACATGAAGTCAAATATAGAAGCAAAAGTGATTTAGCAGTACAGCTTGGAGAATGGTATAGTGAAACGTTGGATGATTATACGAATGTCGATTTTATTGCACCTGTTCCTCTTCATAAGTCGAAAAGAAGAAAAAGAACTTTTAATCAAAGTGAAAAGATAGCAGAAGGACTTTCTAAGAGTTTACAGCTGCCAATCAAAAGTGATATCATAGCAAGGACAAAGATTACCAGGACTCAGACCAGAAAGAAAAAGACACAGCGATGGCTCAATATGGAAAATGTCTATTCTACTCCTTCAGAGGGACTCATAGGAAAATCTGTTTTGGTAGTTGATGATGTAATCACAACGGGAGCAACTATCGGTATGTTTTGTCAAAGACTAGTGGAAGCAAATGTCGAAGAAATCCATTTGCTTTGTATCGCTAGAGGCAAATAAAAAGGCTGCTCGTTGGAGCAGCCCTCAGAAAAATCTGTGAGATTATTTTTTAGAAATTAGATCCCGCTCGAATCATTGCGCATCTGAATCCGATGGTAGATGTGGCTGAATCTTCAAATAAAAATCTTCTGGTTCCAGGAGACATCCAGTAGGCAACATCTTGCCATGAACCTCCTTTGTAAACCCGAACTCTTTTCAGCGGAGGATTATCCGCATTGAATGATTTCTGTAGACCTGAGGTCTTAACCCACTCATCTTCTGAATATGGAGCTTCATTTCCGATGAAATTATAATTTCCGTCGTACCCAGTCTCTGAATCTAATATTGCATCTCTTCTGGCGGGGTTTAAGTCATCCATGTCCTGGAAGGATAGTGGACGGTACACATCCTGCACCCACTCGTTCACATTTCCTGCCATATTATATAGTCCAAAATCATTTGGTGGGTAATCATATATATATGTAGTAATCATCGCACCATCATTCAATTTTCCTGCTATACCTGCATAGTCACCATTTCCTCTTTTAAAGTTGGCGAGGAAGTAACCCATGCTTTTTCCATAAGGATTTCTTAGTGCATGACCATCCCAGGGATAAAGTCTTCTGTGTGTTTGGTTCTCATCTAACCATTGCGTACCAATGAGAGCTTGCGCTGCATACTCCCATTCTGCCTCTGTAGGAAGTCTGTAGCCTGGAAGAACAACGCCTGAACTCAAGCCAGGCACGTTACCTGCTGAAGAGGCAAGATCCCCTCCACCTTCAGCGCCAGCAAATGCATCATCTCCTGAGGCAACACCTTCATAGTACCCAGCGTCTTCTGCAAGCTTGAAGTTTACAACTGTCGTTCTCCACTTGCAGTAGTTCACTGCTTGTCTCCAGTTTACTCCAACCACAGGGAAGTATCTAAAACCAGGATATCTATAGTAATTGTTTACGTATGGATCATTGTAAGCAAGGTCTTTCGCCCATACAGTAGTATCTGGCATATTGTTTCTCCAGTAGTATTCATCAGAATCTTGCTTGATGTAAAATTCATATTCTAACCAATGAATATTGGCAACCTCTGTTTCATCCATATAGAATGAAGCTACAGTAACAGTTCTTTCATGATTGTCGTGGGCATATACCACGTCTTCTTCGAAAGAACCCAATACCGTACGCCCACCTTCTATAAAGACAAGATTTGGACCGTCAGGTTGACCTTGATAATCGTTTACTTGGAATCCTCCGTCAACATTGAATTCCATGCCAGTAGCAGAGCTGGCAAAACCAGGGTTTTCTGCAGAAGGAGCTCCGCCGCTACCCTTAATAAAGTTACAAGCGCTTAAAAAAGCTGCAGCAACAGCAAAGTAACCCATGCTCTTGACTGCTCTCACATAATTTTTCATAACACCGTTTGAGTTTGTCTTGAAACGTTTCAACGTACTAATAAACACAAATATTTCAAAAAACCCATCGTAAGTCGATGGATTTTAGATTAAACCTAATGATCTAATGTTTTTATTCACTAAATATTGTGTGATTTGGGCAAAATCTTAAGCGAGGACAGAACTTTGAGCCATTTGGTCGACCACCAATTTTGCTTGCTCGATCGTACTGATATTATCGACGCTAATCAAAAGCTTATTTTTCACTTCCTTCATCCGACTGTCATTTGGATTTGCTTTAATAAATGACAAGACATTACCAAATCTGCTGGACTGAAAATACTCCTGTGATTTTTTATCAGAGATATAGCATCGCATTTTGTTATTCTTGATTGTTACCTTTTCATAGCCAATGCTAATTGCTTTCCATCTGATCTTAACCGTTTCTGTAAGGTTAATGACTCCCTTTGGGATTGGTCCAAATCGATCTTTCATCATTTCGACGAATTCTGTCAAATCTTCCTCAGACTTCAAATCATCTAATTTCGTATACAAGCTCAGTCGTTCCGAAATATTTTTTACATAGTCTTCAGGGATTAAAGCTTCGAAATCAGTCTCGATGTTACAATCTTCAACCATTTTGTCGAGCGCCTCCTTATTTTTCAGAAGATCGCTTTCAAATAGCTGCTTATATTCTCCTTCTTTTAGTTCTTGCACGGCTTCATCGAGTATCTTGTGGTACATATCAAAACCGATATCGTTGATGAATCCACTTTGTTCAGCACCAAGTAGATTTCCTGCCCCTCTAATATCCAGGTCACGCATCGCGACCTTAAAGCCATCACCTAGATCTGAAAACTCCTCCAGTGTGTTTAATCTCTTTCTTGCATCGCTCGTGAGAACGGAGACTGGTGGCGTTAGCATAAAACAATAGGCTTTTGTGTTGGATCGGCCCACCCGGCCTCTCATCTGGTGCAAGTCTGATAGCCCAAACATGTGGGCATTGTTGATAATGATCGTGTTGGCATTTGGGATATCCAGTCCGCTTTCAATAATGTTTGTAGAAACCAATACATCATAATCACCTTCGATGAACTTGAGCATTACTTTTTCAAGTTGTGAACCTTCCATCTGTCCGTGAGCAATTCCAATTCGTGCATCAGGAACCAGTTTATAAATTAGGTTCCCCATTTGCTCAATATCGCTGACTCTGTTATGAACCATAAAAACCTGGCCTCCCCTTCGAAGTTCGTGGCTTACCGCATCACGGATTATTTCTTCATTGAACTCGTGCAGTTCGGTTGTTACCGGTCTTCTATTTGGAGGTGGAGTAGAAATGATGGACAGGTCTCGTGCCCCCATTAATGAAAAATGCAGTGTTCTTGGAATAGGTGTGGCTGTAAGTGTAAGAGCATCAACATTTACACGCATATCCTTCAATCGCTCCTTCACTTTTACTCCGAACTTCTGTTCCTCGTCAATGATCATCAGACCTAAATCTTTGAACTCAATGTCTTTATTGACAATCCTGTGTGTTCCGATCAGTATGTCTATTTTCCCTTCTTTGACCTTCCTCTTTATTTCCGTGATCTGCTTGGAAGTTCGGAACCTATTGATGTAGTCGATGGAAACAGGCATGTCTTCTAATCTGGAAGCAAAGGTTCTGTGATGCTGCATTGCTAGAATAGTCGTGGGAACCAATACGGCAACCTGCTTTCCGGAGTTAACCGCTTTGAATGCTGCCCTAATGGCGATTTCCGTTTTACCAAAGCCAACGTCTCCACAAACTAATCGGTCCATTGGATGCTCTTGCTCCATATCAGCTTTAACATCAGAGGTTGCTACAGACTGGTCCGGTGTATCCTGATACATAAAAGAGGATTCCAACTCGGCCTGGAGATAATCGTCGGGAGGAAACGCGTATCCTTTTGCCGCTTTTCTTTTTGCATAAAGTTCAATGAGATCTTTAGCAATGTCTTTGACCTTCTTTTTGACCTTCTTCTTTTTATTTTCCCATTCAGGAGATCCAAGTTTGTTAATCGATGGAGGTTCTCCTTCTTTTCCGGAATACTTCGATATTTTATGTAATGAATGTAGACTGACGTACAATAGATCGTCATCTCTGTATACAAGTCTGACAGCTTCTTGCTTATTTCCTCCTACATCTACAGTGTCTAATCCTGCAAAACGCCCTACTCCATAATCTATGTGAGTGACAAAATCTCCTGGTTGCAGCGTTTTGAGCTCTTTAAGTGTAAGGGCCTTACTTTTCGTAAACTTTTCTTTTCCCTTATATCGATGAAAACGATCAAAGATCTGATGATCTGTGTAGATACTTAGTTCCTCGTGATCATCAATAAAACCCTCACGTAGGGATGCAGTTAAGCCTTTAAACGTTAAATCAGGATCGATTTCTTCAAAGATGGTCTCAAGGCGTTCAATTTGCTTGAAGGATTCAGCAGCAATGTATTTCTCGTAATTATTTTGCTGGAGTGCCCTCAAATCATCTCCTAAAAGTGAGAAGTTTTTATGGAATGAAGGCTGAGGCCGGGTCGCCAGGGTAAGCTCCTCTTCCGGTTGAAGGTAATACCTGTTTCCGAACTCAACTTTAACAAACTTTTCCAGAGATGAGGAAAATGAATCATGTGTTTCAAATAATTGGTCTGGTGAGGTAATGAGCTTAGCATCTCCACTCATTTCTTTGATTACCTGAAACTGCTCCTCCACCTTATGAAAAGATTTGTCAATGATATCTAAACACTGTTGATAGTCCTTGATCCAAATAACAGTTTCTGATGGGATGTAATCAAGAAAAGACTGTCGCTCCTCACTTACCAGTTTAGTTTGTACATTCGGGATCAATGAAATATGACTAAGCTCTTTAGTGGAAAGTTGAGTTTCCGGATCAAATTCCCGAATTGTTTCAATTTCATCACCAAAGAGCTCCAAACGATAAGGCAATTCGTGTGCATATGAAAAAATATCGATGATACCCCCACGCACAGAAAATTGTCCCGGTTCGTATACAAAATCTGTTTTTTCGAAATCGTAGGTTACTAATAAATCGCTCAAAAACTCAACATCAAGATTTTCTCCTGGTTTTGCTGAAAAGGTATTTGATATCAATGATCTTTTATTGATCACTTTTTCCGAAAGAGCTTCCGGGTAAGTGATGATGATGACGTCTTTTTTATCGTTAAGGTTATTGAGCACCTCAGCTCTTTGAAGAATATTCGCATTTTCTATTTCTTCATAATGATATGGTTTTTTGTATGATGAAGGAAAAATGACATATTCGTCATCAAGAAAATTGGACACATCATTTTGAAAATAAGAGGCCTCCTCATAATCATGTAGCATGACCAGGTGAACTCCTCCGGCATTTTTGAAGGACGCTGAAAAAAGCAATGTGTCGTAACTACCAGCAATACCTTTTAACCGTAACTGCTTCTTTTTAGAAATACTCTCTGAGACCGCCTGGATGTTGGTGCTTTTCTGATAGTGCTGTAGAAGATCCTTTGTGTTCAAACCTTGACTTTAAAATTGGATGGCAAAAGTAATGTTTATAGTACATGCGAGACTTCAAAATGGTTTGCTTATAAATGCAACTTCATCCCATGTCATTGATAGAACCAAAAGACGGTTTCATCTAAAAAATGAACTATTTCAAGAAATCATTGCAACATTTTGGGGGTATTGCGGGTATTTAATGCCAAAGGATAAATACTAAAATAAACTTCAAGCGTTTATTAAAGACTTTCTTTTAGGTTAGGTTGGTGATTAGGCGTGTACCTCTTTTGGACACGCCTTCTCTTTTTTATTATTTCTTAATATTTCACTTAACAACTTAACAACTTATCCTTCCTACCTTTATTTCATGAAATGAGTATAATCGGCATGCATACCAACCATGGATGAATGTTATTTATGCGAATTCCCGCTTTAGACATATCGCTACGGCGAACCGTCGAACTAAGGAAATAAATACTTACACATGAAAAGAACTTCACTCCTTCTATTGTTGCTTATCATTTCTTTTCAATCCTTAGCCTGGGGAGCACTCGGGCATAGAATTGTTGGACTTATAGCTGAAAGACATCTCACCAAAAAAGCAAAGAAAAACATCGAGCGGGTCTTGGGTTATGAAACACTGGCAGAGGTCAGCAACTTTATGGATCATATAAAATCAGATGCTACCTACAGGCACATGTCTGCATGGCACTATGCCACCATTCCAAAAGGAAAAACATACGATCAGGTTGGGACACCTGAGGAAGGGGATGTTATAGTAACTATTGAACGATTAATCATGGAATTGGAAACCAAAAAATTCACTGATGTAGATGAGGCTTTTGCGATTAAATGCTTGGTGCATCTGGTAGGAGATATTCATCAGCCACTTCATGTCGGTAATGGTTTAGATAAAGGAGGTAATGATCTTAAACTTGAGTATTTCTGGGAATCTTCAAATCTTCACAGAGTTTGGGATAGCGGAATGATAGATGGAAAAAAGTATAGTTACACTGAATATGCAGCTTGGATAGATCATGCAACGGAAGAGGAGCTCGAAAAATGGTCTTCATTAAATGTTCTCGATTGGGCTAATGAATCTAAAGAATACAGAGAGCAGTGTTACAATACCGTTCCTGAAAATAAAAAACTCAGCTATCGCTATAATTATGAGAACGTGGAATTATTAAATCAAAGACTTCTGCAAGCTGGAATCAGGTTAGCAAATGTCTTGAATGAAATATACGGCTAGAGAATGGTAAGTCTTAGCTTACTTGCTGCCTGTTCCATTTCCACCAATGCCTCGATTGCTGTAACAGTATCTACTGGAACTTTTAAAATACTTGCTGCCTGATAGACCAGCTCTCTTTCATCCTGAGCGTAATCGTGATCGGCACTTGACATGCGAATCGCATCGTAAATAAGGAGCTTATTGAAGTTGGCAAATGATTTCGTGTTGAATGAGTAAAAAATTTCTTCAAGATCTCCTTCTTCGAAATCGAACTCTTCCCAATCCGCAATGATATCCTCTTCAACCCCAACTGCTTTTGCACACTCAACAGTCAACCATTCCATTTCCGGGTCAGATACATCACCATCAGAACCAGCAATAGTCAATAACGCATATCCATACTCTCTCCAAGAAGAGGCCGGTACCATACTGATGCCATAAAATACGGGGGAAGATTTGAAAATGTCCATACTCGAGATTTGAAGCCTACTATTTAATCAATCCAAATTAATTGTTTTCTTCTGAAATTGAGGATCTTCACATTATTAAAATCTAAAGCTTCACGACGAATGTTCACAAACGAAGATAAGGTACAGATTCAAGCTAAAGATCAGACAGAGGAAAATGTTACTTCTCAACTTAATAGATTTGAAAAAGGTTTTCCGAACCTGAAAATAGTAGCTGCAGCATCTGTTAATGATGGGATCATAAGATTGTCGGAAGAGCAGATTACCTCGTTCATCAAGAAATATGAAGAAAGTGAAATTGAAGTAGTAAAATTTGTTCCAGCTTCAGGAGCAGCTACGAGGATGTTTAAGTCCGTTTTCCAATTCATAGAGGATTTTGATGGTAAACTAATTGAAGATAAGGATGTAGTTCTTTTTTTTGATGAACTTGAACAGTTTGCTTTTTATCGAGAATTGGCTTCAGCTTATAAAAAGGCTAGAGGGGAATCAATCCCGAAAGAGCTATCGGAATTTCGCCACGATCTGGTAGCGAGTTTTCTTCTTAAGTCTGAAGGCCTTAATTATGGAAATTTGCCCAAAGGCTTACTCAGTTTTCATAGATATGAGTCATCTGTTCGCACGGCAGCACAGGAGCAGTTACAGGAAGGACTCGATTACGCCAAAAAAAATGGAAGTGTTCACCTCCATTTTACCGTTTCTCCAAATCACTTAGACCTATTCAGCAAGCATATTGACGAGTCAATTGAGAATTTGGGATTGAAGAAAGTCATCGATGTTACTTTCAGTAATCAAAAAGAAAGCACAGATACTATTGCTTCAACGCGTGATTTTCGACCATTCAGAAGTGAAGGTAAATTGCTTTTTCGTCCAGCAGGGCACGGTGCTCTTCTCGAAAATTTGAACGAAATCACACAAGACCTGATATTTATTAAAAATATTGACAATGTAGTTACGGATCGATTGAAAGAGGATACCATTAAATACAAAAAAGTGTTGGCTGGTGTTCTTCTCGATTATCAAAATAGATCTTTTGAGTTACTCAAAAAGCATGATGATGGGCTGAATATTTTAGATGGAGCTAGAGGGCTATTAAAAGAGATGGGGACCAAAGGTAATCTTTCAAATGAAGCACTTGTTCGATTATTAAACAGGCCGATAAGGGTATGTGGCATGGTTAAAAATGAAGGCGAGCCTGGAGGTGGCCCTTTTTGGGTAAGGAGTGATATGTTCGATTCATTGCAGATCGTGGAATCTGCACAAATTGACGAAAAAAATGATCAACAGCTCAAGATTTTTAAAGAGGGTACACATTTTAATCCTGTAGATCTGGTGTGTGGTGTAAAAAACTACAAAGGAGAAAAATTTAATCTATTAGAATACAGAGATGAGGAAACTGGATTTATTTCGGAAAAGTCATTTAAAGGAAAGAAGCTATTGGCTATGGAACTACCCGGGCTTTGGAATGGAAGCATGGCCAATTGGAATACCGTTTTTGTAGAGGTGCCAATCACCACATTCAATCCCGTAAAAAAAGTCACAGATTTACTTAAGCCTAATCATCAATAAGGCTTTCTTGTAATTTCCGGTTGATGGTATTGTAATCAAATGGTTTTTTGAAAGTTGAAGTAATCAAACCAGACTCTAACGCCTCATTTATTTCAGGACTGTAGTCGTATCCAGTAAGCAAGAAAAAGGGAATGTTAGGTAAAGTTGGCTTTACCTGACCAATCAACTCTAAACCGTCTATTCCAGGCATTCTTAGATCACTAATTACGGCGTTCAGAGCTTCTTTATTTTTTGAGATAACCTCCAAAGCATCTTCACCTGATTCTGCAGTCAATACTTCATAATCTCCCTCAAATCTCTTCTTCAGTACAAACAGATTTATCACTTCATCGTCAACAAAAAGTATGGTTGGCTTCATTTTGATTTAAATGTGACGGTGAATTTAGTTCCTTTTCCCACCTTGGACTCTACTTTAATTCTTCCTTTATGTTCTTCAATTATTTTGTACGTGATGGATAAACCCAAGCCGGTACCTTTTCCAACAGGTTTGGTAGTAAAAAAGGGATCACTGATTTTAGCCAGGTTCTCTTTGCTTATTCCTTCTCCATCATCAGCAATTTCTATGTTAAGCTGTCTCTTTAGCTTTTTAGTACTTACCCTGATTATACCTTTATCCTTAATAGCTTGTTCTGCATTTGAAAGAAGATTTAAAAAAGCCTGATGGAGTTTACCCTCATTGCCTTTAACAGTAAGTGATTCATTTGCATACTCTTTGACGACTTCTCCTTTGTATTTTAGCTTAGGTTGCAACATCACCAGGCAGTTGTCCAGAATTTCATGTATGTCACATGATTCGTCCATTGCTTCCGTATATCTACTAAAGTGATTAAGGCTATTAACAATTGCAGAGCTTCTTTTTAAGCCCTCTTTTATGACATTTATACTCGCGTCTGCATCAAACTTCAAATCTTTTTCTTGCTGAAGTCCTTGTTCTAAAATCTCAACTCCACCTTTTATGAAATTTAATGGGTTGTTGATTTCGTGAGCCACTCCAGCGGACAACACCCCAAGTGAAGCCATCTTTTCAGATTGGATGAGCTTTTGAGTGGTCTTCTGAAGTTCTTTCATCGATTCTCCAATTTTCTGATTCTTCACCACCAATGCATTTCGGAACAAAAACGTGTAGATGGATACAATGGTGAAAACAAAGACAGCACAGAGAATTCCGTGAACATAGGCTTCATCAGAAGGAATCAGATTAATAGTATATCCCAGGGTCGTCAAAGGATATATAGCAATCAAACAGATTCCCGAAATGATCATGAAGATGTATCTATCATAAATGGGTCGATAAAAAAAGGCAAGGAGAGGAGGAATTATAAACTCCAGTAGCCCAGATGATAGAATGCCACCAGAGTAGTAAATCTGATTAAAGAATGCCATGAGAGCAGTGGCAATGGATAGTCGAAATAATAGAACAAGACTTATTTTTAGAAATGAAAGGATGCCGTATAAAACAAATAGAATGAAAGCAGAAAAAGTAGGAATATAAAGCTCAGAGAGATCAAGCGAATAATAATAACCACCAAACACAAGTGTGGAAACATACGCGGAAATCATTAAAAAAAGATAGAAACTTCGCTCTGCTTTTATGTATCTAAATCGGTTCACAGGTGACGATTACGTGGTGAACTTCGAAGTTAGAATTAAAAACAGGAAATTGTCAGCTAATCCAATTAACAAAACCTTTAGTTGGTCGAAAAAGTTACCAAGATAATGTCATCTCCCCTATTATCTTTCTCCCCAAAAGGAATCTACTGTGAGGTTGGGGACTTTTTTATTGACCCCTGGGAACCCGTGAGTAATGCGATTATCACCCATGGCCATTCGGATCACTCCAGGCCTGGTCATTCCAATTACTTATGTCACAAGAATTCGGTTCCCATTTTATATCACCGACTTGGACAAATTAATATGAGGGGTGTTGAATACGATGAATCTATGCATTTGAATGGTGTGAAGATAAGCTTGCATCCAGCAGGCCATATTTTGGGCTCTTCTCAGGTTCGGGTGGAGTACAAAGGAGAAGTATGGTGCGTTTCGGGTGACTATAAAACCAGTCCCGATCCAATAGCGAAACAATTTCAGCCAGTAAAATGTCATACATTTATTACCGAATGCACCTTCGGATTACCTGTTTTCACCTGGCCCGAGGAACGAAGTGTTGTTCAGGAGATCGAAGGTTGGTGGAGGCAAAATCAAAAAGAAGGTAAGATCAGCCTTTTAAGCGCATATGCCCTTGGAAAAGCTCAACGAGTTCTTTCCTCCATAGATCAATCAATTGGACCGATATTCTGTCATGGTGCGGTGGATGCGTTAAATCAAATTCACATCAGGGAAGGCTTCCTTGAGGGAGACTTTCCATACTTGGAGCCGACATTTTCTAAAGATAGACTGGAAGGAGCGTTGGTTGTGGCCCCACCATCTGCGGCTGGCTCCACCTGGGCAAATAAGCTGGGCCCAATATCTGTTGGCATTGCCTCCGGATGGATGATGTTGAGAGGATCGAAGCGAAGAAGAAATGCGGATAGAGGTTTTGTTTTCTCAGATCATGCAGATTGGGACGGGTTAAATGAAGCAATAAAGGAGACAGAAGCTGAGACAATTATCTGCACTCATGGATACACCGATGCTTTTAGCGAATGGCTTAATCACCTTGGCTATAGTGCACATTCTGAAAAAACGCTGTACGAAGGAGAATCACTGGAGACCAAAGAGGAGGAAAGTATATGAAAGACTTTGCTCTCTTGTTCGAGCGATTAGATCAAACGACAAAGACTAACGAACGTATTCAGGCACTCGTAGACTACTTCACGGATGCCGATGAAGGAGATCTTATTTGGGCCATAGCATTGCTTGCAGGCAAAAGACCTAAAAGAAGGGTCAATTCAACCAGAATGAAAGAGTGGATCGCGGAATTGGCAGGTATACCCACTTGGTTATTCGAAGAGTCCTATCAGGTAGTAGGAGACATGGCTGAAACCATTTCACTCTTAATTCCAGAAGTTGATTCTACATCAGAAAAATCACTTACTGACTGGATGAATGAGATCATAAGTCTTGGAGAAAAAGAAGAGGAAGAAAAGAAAGAATATCTAATAGCGAAATGGCAAGAGCTCAACCAACGTGAGCGTTTTGTTTTCAACAAACTGATTGGAGGCAGTTTTAGAATTGGTGTTTCACAAAAGACAATGGTGAAGGCGCTCTCAAAGTTTACCGGAAAGGCTGAAAATGAGTTAGCTCATAAGCTCATGGGAAATTGGTCTCCGGAAACACATACCTACAAAAGCCTGATTGTGGATAGTGATGGTTCAGAAGATCTGTCTCGTCCCTATCCGTTTTACCTCGCCCATCCATTGGATGACACTTTGGATTTTAATGCCAATCCAAATGAATGGATTGCAGAACGTAAATGGGATGGTATTCGAGGACAATTAATAAAGAGACAAGGAGAAATATTTATATGGACCCGGGGAGAAGAATTGGTTACCGGCAAGTACCCGGAACTAATAAACCTGGGGGAGGTATTGCCTGATGGGGTAGCAATCGATGGAGAAATTTTACCCTATTCCGATGGAGCCCCACTTTCATTTAGTGAGCTTCAGCGAAGGATAGGAAGGAAAACAGTTGGAAAGAAACTACTATCTGAGGTACCTGTGGTGCTGGTCGCTTACGATTTGCTGGAGTTTCAAGGGGAAGATATTCGGGAAAAACCATTGTCCTTTAGGAGAGAGCAGCTGAAAAGGATAATTGATGGAAGTTTTCATCCAAGTTTGAAGCTTTCAGAAGAAATCCATTTTCGGTCAAAAGAAGAGCTGGCTAAAGAAAGGGAAGAATCAAGACGACATAAGTCTGAGGGTCTTATGTTAAAAAGGAAAGACGCCACATATAAGGTAGGTAGAAAACGAGGAGATTGGTGGAAGTGGAAGGTTGATCCACTTGTAATCGATGCAGTGCTCATTTATGCAATGAGAGGACATGGAAGACGAGCCAACTTATTTACGGACTACACTTTTGCAGTGTGGGATGGTGATGAATTGGTTCCGTTCACAAAGGCATATAGTGGACTTTCAGATGTAGAATTTCGCCAGGTGGACCGATTTGTAAAATCGAATATCATAGATAAGTTTGGTCCGGTGAGGAGCGTAACGCCTGAGTTGGTATTTGAGATTGCTTTTGAGGGAATCGCCAAGTCTACACGGCATAAATCCGGAATTGCATTGAGATTTCCTCGTATGTCCCGATGGCGCAAAGACAAAAAAGCAAATGAAGCTAATACACTGGAGGATTTGCAGGCTATGCTCAAAGCTTATGGCTAATCGGCTTTTGCCTGCTTGACGGCATTTTCCAGTAAACCATAAATTTCATTGATTTCTTCAGTGGGCTCAGACTGATCTGATTTGATCTGAAATAGGGTGACTTGCTCTTTTGAGATCAAATGAATGGAAATGGAAATCAGGTATTCCTCGACACTATTTCTTGCAGCCGTAGTATACTCGTCTACAAACTTTGAATTCAAGACGATTTCTGAGATCATACCCAGTGGTTGGTCTTCCTGGAAGTAGGTGCCAACTTTCGCTGTGAATTTTTGAGTATTCAAATTGATTTGAAGGCTTGATCTTTTAGCAAAGTAGATTCTCCGAATTACAATGGTTCCAACAACAACTCCAATCAACACCAGCCCGTAGATAGTACCTGCGGAAAAGACAGGGATAGACAAAAACAAGGTGACAAAAAGAAGCACGATGGCTCCCATGAAGCCACTTCGCTTTTTGATTGATATGATGCCGTCTTTCGATTTGAAAGAATAGCCATTTTCGCCGAGAAGGTCTATGGCCTTCCTGCTCAGATTAGGTGATTGCATGATGGATTTTTGTTTGCTCAGCCAAATAAACTGAGTCCTATCTTAATTTAATATTAAGGCAAAAACCTTAGTATTCCTCTCTTTTTTCATTAAATAATCATATTTAAGAGGGGTTAAATTAAAATCATCATCTGAGTGAAGCGGATTGATTTATTGTACATTTAAGAAACTCAGCCACTTCATCCATTTCTTTGGAGGGTGTTGAATGATCAGAAATCAATTTAAAAATCGGGATCAAGTTATCATTCTCCAATTCCAGTCCTATTGTTACCTGATATTCTTTTGACGTACTCTTGAATGCACTAGAATACTCATCTACAAATTTAGAGCGGGTGAAGATGCCTTGAACGGTTTCGAAAGAATACCTACTAGAGACACTATCGCTGTGACTTATTTGGACGAGCTTTTGCTCTTTATTAATCAACATCCTTAGCTTGCCCACGCTTCTCCTCAATAATGGAGTAAAAATTAACCCCGTTACCATGAGCGAGACTATCCCTACAATTAGCTGTACTGAAACGAGAAATAGGCTAACTAAAACGCAGAGGATCAGCATGATGATTAGGCCAATCTGATCTGTGGACGAGTGCTTGAATAGAATTTCATGCTGGTTATGCTTAAGGGAGTACCCATTATAATCCAGCATGTCCAGTGCTCTTTTACCTAAATCCATGATTAAGCTCTTTTTTTACATAACCAATTTAAATGAATTCAATTGTCACAAAAAAAGGGACATACCTTTTTCGACTAAAAAAATCATTCATTCACCATCTCTAAATCAATGGTTCTTCGATCAATGTCCGTTTTTGCAACCAATACCTTGAGCCTGTCACCCAGTGTAATAATGCGTTTATTGTTCCTTCCGATGACTCGCATCTGTTTTTCATCAAACTCATAAAAGTCATCATCCAGGTCGGTCATACGGATCATGCCTTCACACTTGGTTTCAATGATCTCTACAAAAATCCCCCACTCAGTGACCCCTGAAACAATTCCGTCAAACTCCTGCCCTAACATAGTTTGCATAAACTCAACCTGTTTGTATTTGATAGAAGCTCGCTCGGCATCAGCAGCCCTTTTTTCCCGCTCGGAGGAGTGCATGCATAGGGGCTCATACTCTTCTTCACCTACATTTTTTCCACCTTGCAGGTAATGCTCTAGCAGGCGATGGACCATCACATCAGGATATCTACGGATAGGTGAAGTGAAATGGGTATAATGATCAAATGCCAGCCCGAAATGACCTCTTGGGTCTGTGGTGTATTTAGCTTTGGCCATCGAACGAATGGCTAACGACTCCAATACATTTTGCTCAGGCTTACCCTCGATTTCTTCCATCAGTTTGTTTAGGCTACCTGAAAGATTACTTCCCACGTCCAGCTTGCGCCCAAACTTGGCAGCAAATGAGGCAAAAGTGCTTAGCTTCTCCGGGTCCGGATCATCATGCACCCGGTATACAAAGGTCTTACTTCCGTTTTCTTTTCCTTTTTCCTTCCATTTGAAAATGTGAGTTGCTACCTCTCTGTTTGCCAGAAGCATAAATTCTTCGATCATCTTGTGAGCATCTTTTCTCACTTTTGGGATGACCTCCAGTGGAGTACCGTTTTCATCCAGATTAAACTTTACTTCTACGGTCTCAAAATTGACGGCTCCACTCTGGAAGCGCTTTTTTCGAAGCTGCTTGGCTATGTTGTTAAGCAAGATGATCTCATCCGAAAAGTCCCCTTTTTCTCCTTCGATTCGTTCCTGAGCCTCTTCGTAGGTGAACCTTCTTTTGGATTCGATGATGGTCCGACCAAACCACTTACTGCTGATTTTACCTTTGGTATCCATTTCAAAAACCGCAGAAAACGTTAGTTTTTCTTCATTCGGTCTTAATGAGCAGAGTCCGTTAGATAGTCGTTCGGGCAACATGGGAATGGTTCGGTCAACCAGATACACAGATGTCGCACGATCAATTGCTTCTTTATCAAGCTCACTTCCCTCTTCTACATAATGCGACACATCTGCGATATGAACTCCTATTTCATATTTTCCTTTTTCAACTTCTTTTATGGAAAGGGCATCATCAAAATCTTTTGCATCGTGTGGATCGATTGTAAAAGTGGTAACATCCCTGAAGTCTCTTCTTTTCTTTATTTCCTCGTCATGGATGAGATCAGGAATTTGATCTGCGGCTTTTTCTACTTTCTTAGGAAAACGAAAGGGCAATCCAAACTCCGCCATGATCGAATGGATCTCTGCTTCATTTTCACCCGCTTGTCCCAGAACCTCCGTCACGGTTCCAAGAGGGCTCCTATTCTTGGCATCATGCCACTTGTCTATTTTTACCAGCACCTTGTCGTTCGGTTTGGCTTTTCCAATTTTTTCCGGATAGACCATAATGTCAAAGTGGATGTTTCGGCTATCAGGCACCACAAAGGAAAAATTTTTGGAGACCTCTATTCTTCCGACAAATTCTTCTCGGTTTCGTTTGATCAGATTGATCACTTTTCCTTCCGGCCTAAATCCCCTTCCGGCTGGACGGGTGATTAGCACACTGACAAAGTCCCCATGAATAGCAAAATTGAGATCTGTAGTTTTTACCCAGATATCATCTTCGTTTTCTGGCGTGACAACATATGCAAAATTTGGATTGACATGATCAACAGTTCCCTGGATAAATTCGCTTTCCGCAGTGCTGACAAATCGTCCGTCACTTAGTCGTCGGATTTTTTCTTTACTCTCGAGGCTAAATAGCTGATTCTTTAGGTAATCTTTTGATTTCTTATCCCTCAGTTTCAGTTTTCGTATGAGCTCTCTGTACCCGTAAGACTTACCGTCATTCACTGTAAAAATCGAATGCAATTCTTCCTTGATCTTTTGCACATGATTAGGTTGTTGTTGTTTCGACCGTGATCCTATTTTCTTTTTTCGCTTCTTTCTGCTCATATTTTATGTTGGCACCTGGTCATTTTACAATGTTTATCTGATTTTGATCGATGAGAGGAAGGTTGTTTAATCTAAGATAGAGTTGTGAGGTTGCAATGACATCTTTTTGACAATATTCTTCTATTCGTTTTAACCCATCTTTTTCTTCATAATATGTTTTGGTTACCATCGAGCCATCCAGATTCGTTTTGCTTGAAGGTATTCCGAAGATGCTGGTGAGTAAATCCAATGAAGTAAAGCTTTTCCAGTCCCCAAATTTCCAAAGCTCCATTGTATCTATGTGATTTACTTCCCAAGGTTTTTTCCCGGCAATATTTAGTGACCAGGGGATTTTTATGTCATTTACTAACATTCTTCGACACAGATAAGGAAAATCAAATTCTTTCCCGTTATGCGCACACAGTTTTAGATTGTCCTGATCGAATTTAGACTCGATGAAGTTTTTGAATTCCAGAAGTAACTCTCGTTCATCGTGTGAAGCTAGGGACTTCACTCTCAAGGCGGGCTTCTCTTTCTGTTCGTGATAGAAAGCCATTCCGACGACAATGATCTTGCCAAATTCTGCATAGATGGCAGCCCTGTCCTGATAAAGATCCTCGTTTGATTTGTCTTCAGGATTCCTGATGAAGCTTGCCTTTCGCTCCCAATGTTTTTGGAGTTGAGGAGAGAGTTCTTCGACATTTTCATTTCCTGAAACGGTCTCAATATCAATGATCAGAAAGTCTTGAAAGTGATTTTGCAAACTTTGTTTGTTTATTACCTGACAGCTCTTCTTTTCTAGATCGTAGAGAATGTATCTATCAGGTATTTAATCGTGCAAGATACCCTGCATTTCCAATTCTTCAATATAAGAGAGGTTTTCTTCAATGATAGAATCGGGCAGAAAAATAAATTTCTTGTCATAGACCTGACCATCAATGAAGTAACTGACCCAGTATTCATTGCTTAGATGCAGTACGGAATTATCAATGGGTTCAATTAATGCATACTCCCCAGGATCAATGTAGGGTATCATGTGTCTAAGTACAGAGGTTTGCTGCTTCTCATTTTCTTTTTCACCATACCCTCTGGAAGTAACCATGACACTTTCCAGCTTATCCTTATTTCGATTGACAAGAAAGACTTTCCAGGAGTCATTGGTTTTTCCGATAACCACATGCACATTTTTGACTGGTGAAAAATTGATGTCCTTCCTCATTCTGCAAATTTATTGTTTGGTATGATTTTGGAAAATGAAGTGCTTTGCAAAAAACACATTTAGTTTGCCGTTGATTGAATCTTCTATGAATTCAAAAAAGAGCATATTCCCTTTCGTATGGCCCTGGAAGGGATTGAATAATGAATCGTTGACTTTTACAGGATGGCTGAGATCAAGAGGGTTTTCCATATCGTATCTTCTCGTGATTTGGTCCATTGTAGGAATTCTTGGTTTTGCTTCTACAAGAGCACGTGACTGTGAGTCCTCCTGGGAGATGGGCATTTATTGTGAATATGCTTTTTGGGTTAAGAACCTAACAGAGGAACCCTGGGTCTTTGTCAGAAATCTGATAACAACTCCTTTTCTTCACAATGGGCTGGATCATATCTTATTTGTTTCAATAGTTGGATTTATACTGATCGTTCAGTCGCATGAATTGCGGTTTGGATGGAAAGCGACATTATTTATATTCCTATCTTCCTACATTACCGTTGCTCCTTTTTTTGGTGTGTTTTATACTGTAGGGCTTGATTATTTTCCTGACAGTCATTTTATGCAATTTGCTTTTGCAAGGAATTGGATGGGGGGCTCCATAGGCATGTTTCAGGTGTATGGTTCACTAGCAACAAGAAGTCGGAAGCCTTGGGCTATGCTCAGTGTGCCTTTTCTTTTTGAAGCATTAAACTTGTCACTGGGGATCGATCTGCATATTTCTTTAATGCATATAATGAGTACTTTGTTGGGGTATACCATCTCAAGAAATTTTTTAAAGCTAAACACCGACACACCTTCACTGGATTGAATAAAGCATTGAAACAGAGAGCCAAAAACAAGCTATTTCCATTTGTTTGGCCATGGAAATCTGCTGAGAATAAAGACTTACAAATAGCAGAAATTGGTAGATCCCGGCTATTCTCAACATCCTATTTGATCATCATTTGGGTTATCATAGGGGTACTAGGTTTTGCTTCCACAAGAGATTGTGAAGGATCCTGGCAACTCGCTTTTCAATGCGAGTACGCGTTTTGGGCCAAACACTTGCTGGAATCACCCTTTATCTATTTTAGGAACGGCATCACGACTGTTTTTTTTCATAATGGGTTGGATCACATTCTTTTTGTTTCTGTTCTGGGAATCTTATTGATGATACAATCATTCGAAGCACACTATGGATCAAAAAATACTTTTCTCATTTTCTTTTCTGCGTATGTATTAGTAGCCCCTATCCTTGGCTCATTCTATGTGGTAGGCTTGGAGTTTTATCCGGAGAGTTGGTTTTTTCAATTTGCGTTTGAAAGAAACTGGATGGGAGGTTCACTTGGGATGTTTCAGGTATATGGAGCTTTAGCTAACAAGAGCAGAAAGCCAATAGTGATGTTAAGTGCTCCAATTGTTTTTGAGGCCTTTAATTTATCGGTACTTGGAATAGATCCACACATATCTATTATGCATTTGACAAGTGTCTTTTGCGGCTTTGCACTTGTTCATTTCTTCATCAAGAAATAGCTATTGAGTTAAATCCATTTCAAAAAGAGTTGCAAGATGACTTTTCAGCTTCTCTTCTACTTCTGGAATATCTACTTTGAAACCAAGCTCATTTTGCAATGATGTGACTGCTTTGTCTTGTATTCCGCATGGCACGATGTGATCGAAGTAACTCAAGTCTGTGTTTACATTAAAAGCAAATCCATGCATTGTGACCCACCGACTACTTTTCACTCCTAGCGCACAAATCTTTCTTGCTTTTTTTTCGTTTTCCCAATCCAACCACACGCCCGTAAGCCCATTAATTCTACCTGATTCAACCCCATATTCATTTAAGGTCATGATTACGGCCTCTTCTAAAAAACGGAGGTATTTATGGATGTCGGTGAAAAAATGATCAAGGTCAAGAATGGGATACCCAACAATCTGTCCCGGTCCATGGTAAGTGATATCTCCACCTCTGTTTATTTTATAAAAAGTCGCCCCTTTCTGCTTAAGCAATGCTTCATTTGCTAGGAGATGGTTCTCTTTCCCACTTTTTCCCAATGTATACACATGGGGATGCTGACAAAATATTAGGAAGTTATCAGTCTTTATTTGATTACCATCCGGTAGCTTACGATTAGCGATTTTTCTGTCTACCGTTTTCGAAAAAAGATTTTCCTGAAAGTCCCAGGCCTCTTTATAGTCTTTTAATCCAAGATGAATGAATTTGGTCTTTTTATTCACAACCTAAAGCTCAATGTAGGTTTCTAACAATTCAAGCCGTTCGTCTGGTTCAATCACGTAAGATTTCATGCTTGCCGGAACTAATATGACCTCTCCAAACTTAATCGGCTCGTTTGCGATAGTGCCGGAACCTCCAATGCCAATATATATTTTGAAGCAATCCAGCTCGAACCGATTCATCTTCTTTACTTCGTTTAAGTATAGTTTATTGGTCGAGAAATATGGAGTTGAAACGATTGGATTGGCCATATTTGGTTCATTGGAATACTCGCTTTTTAGCTGCTCTGGTTTTTTGAAATTTATCGCTTCCAAAGCCAACTCAGTGTGTAGTTCTCGTGTTTTTCCATCTTTGTCCTTGCGATCGAAATCATAAATACGATAGGTCAAATCAGAAGTTTGTTGTATTTCTGCGAGTAGTAAACCTTTACCGATTGTGTGTACTCGGCCAGCGGGGAGGTAGTAAACATCTCCCACAGAAACTTCTTCTTTATGAAGTAAGTACATAAGCTTACCCGAATTGAGCGCATTGACATATTCTTCCTTGTTGGAGTTTTTACTAAATCCGTTTATTAGCGTCGCTTCTTTATCGGCTTGCAGGATGTACCACATTTCAGTTTTACCGAACCCATTGTGCCTTTCTTTCGCAAGCGCATCATCTGGGTGTACTTGCACGGAAAGATCCTGGGCAGCATCTATGAATTTAATTAGCAGAGGAAATTCATTTTGGAACTGGTCATAAATGGCTTTTCCAACCAGCTGCTCTTTTTCTTTTTTTAAAAGATCGGAAAGGTTTATACCGGCTAAAGGGCCATTAGAGATTTCTGAAATATTTCCTCGTACCCCAGAAAGTTCCCAGGTCTCTCCACAATTATCCAAATCACCAAAATCTTTACCAAGAATGGTTTTAATTTTTTGACCGCCCCAAAGCTTTTCTTTGAAAATGGGTTTAAACTTGAGAGGATATAACTCCAACATTGATTTATTAGTCACAATGGACCGCAAAACTAAAGGTATTCAAGGTGAAGAAATAGCGAAGCGCTTTTATCAGGAGAAAGGTTTTGAAATTCTTGAAATGAACTACCGATATGGACGTGCAGAAATAGACCTAATTACCTTAGAAAATGAATCTCTTCTAATATTTGTAGAGGTAAAGAATAGAAGTCGAAAAGATTTCGGCGAAGCAGAAACATTCGTTTCAGAGTCTCAACAAGAAAGGATAAAAGAAGCAGCAGAAGAGTACATTTTCGGAATAAACTGGAAGAAAGATATTCGCTTTGATATAGCCTGTGTAGATCAAAAAGGAAAAGTGGAAGTGTTTGAGGATGCCTTCTAGTAGTTTTGCCCCTTATGATTAAAAAAATCAATCTGGCGATTTTAGCTTCTGGTAGTGGAACAAATGCAGAGAACATAGCCAACTATTTTTCTTCCCATCAGCAGATCCAGGTGAAAGAAATCCTTTCGAATAGAAAAGAGGCTGGAGTTCATGATAGGGCAGAAAAGCTAGGAATTCATTCTTCAACATTTAGCCGTGAGGAATTTAGAAAGGAGATTTTTCTAGAACGTCTGGAAGAAATTGATTTTATCATTCTTGCTGGATTTCTCTGGTTGATACCCAAATACCTCATCGAAGCATTTCCAAATAAAATCGTCAATATTCACCCCGCTTTACTTCCAAAGTTTGGCGGAAAAGGAATGTACGGCATGCATGTGCATGAGGCCGTCATTGCCGCAGGAGAAAAAGAGTCTGGTATCACTATTCATTTAGTCAATGAAAAGTATGATGAAGGAGAAATCCTTTTTCAGACGAAATGCGAAATAGGCGTCAATGATACACCTGAATCTCTGGCAAAAAAGATCCATGCTTTGGAGTATGAGCATTTTCCTTTTCAAATAGAAAGATTAATATTGAATAATTGATAATTTGAAATATGCAACCTGAAAAGTGCTTTAATTGTAAATCGGAGGTTAGCCGCGATGAAGTATTCTGTTCTGAATGTGGATTTCCACAAAACGGGACAGATGAAGAAAAGAACAAATTTGAATACAGAATCAAGATTAAAAAGGACGCCTATGAGGAGGCTCAAAAAAAAGTAAGAGGTGTTAGAACACTTCTTTTTGTGCTAGCAGGAATCAACGTTTTAGCTGGATGTTATTACCTCTTTTTTTCAGGCAATGAGACATTTTTTGCAGATGGAATAGCAACCATGGTTAGTGCATTAGTATTTATAGGTTGTGCGATATGGGTAAACAAACAGCCACTTACAGGAATATTAGCAGCTTTCATTTTTTGGATCGTCTTGCAAGTTTTATCTGCAGTAGTACTTCCAGAGACGCTACTAAAAGGAATTATTTGGAAGATTATTATCATCGGGGTTTTTATAAAAGGCATAAACTCAGCAAAAGATGCTTCGAAATATTCTGAGCAATTATCTGCGATGAAAGCAAAATAGATGGATTTTGAAGTATGTACAGTATGTGAAAGCGAACAGAAAGTAGGCTACAATTTCTGCACATCATGTGGTTCTAGAAATCAAGTAGCTCAAGCTAAGATCCAATCATCTCTTGATACCAAAAATGAGAATATTAGATTTTTAGCTTCATATGCGTTTGTGATTATTGGGGCATTGGTAATCAACCTTTTCATTGAAGAGCGTTTTATAACGGTTGTGAGTGTTTCTGTCGTGTTTGCAGCCATCGATGTGATTTTTGCGTTCAAAAAACCGAGCGTATGGGACTTGGTTACCAAGCCTATAGATTTAAAACCACTTCTCTGGATTATTCCATGTTTCATTTTTTCGGGTGTTGTCGTTTTTTGGTGCATAAATAATCTTAATGAGATGTTGTTTGAAGACTATCTTTTTTTTGACTATGCTTTTTTAGATACAAAAAATCCTCTTTTGTATTCAATTATTTTCATAGCTGTTTTTCCTGCAATTTTTGAAGAACTGGCCTTTCGTGGTTTCGTGTTTAATGGCATCAAACAAATTTCAGGAACTAAATCTGCGATGTGGGGGTCATCATTTTTATTTGCTCTGGTTCACTTTTCAATTTTGTCTTTGTTTTGGCTCATTCCTTTTGCTTTGATTTTATCTAAGATCAGGATTCGCTATTCGTCGATTGTGTATGGCATGGTTGCCCATTTTACACATAATGCCACTGTTACAATAATTGATTATTATCATCTTCTATAAAACCATCCTTGATCGTTACATTTGCGCCTTGCTTGAAGAATAACCCACTTATTGCCAATGTCTACCAAGAAAATCCAATCTGCACTTATTTCAGTGTTTCATAAAGACGGACTTGAGCCAATCGTCAGAAAGTTAAATGAACAAGGTGTAACCATTTATAGTACTGGAGGAACTGAAAAGTTCATCAAGGAATTGGGAATTGATGTTATTCCTGTGGAAAGCTTGACAGACTACCCATCCATATTTGGTGGCCGAGTGAAAACACTGCATCCAAAGGTTTTTGGGGGGATACTGCATCGAAGAAATAATGAGTCTGATCTTAACGAAGCACAAAAGTTTGCAATCCCACCGATTGATCTGGTAATCGTAGACTTATATCCCTTTGAAGCAACAGTAGCATCTGGAGCATCAGAAGAAGACATCATTGAAAAGATTGACATTGGAGGTATAGCATTGATTAGAGCAGGTGCCAAAAACTACAAAGATGTTGTCATGGTCAGCTCCATGGAATATTATGGAGACCTGCAGCATATCCTGGATAATCAAAACGGCGAAACCACAGAGGAGGAGCGAAAGCTGTTCGCAGCGAAAGCATTTGCCACATCCAGTCATTATGACTCTGCAATATTTAATTGGATGAATTCCGAAAAAGAGGTATCTGCCTTCAGGATTTCTTCTGCTCCTGGTAAGGCCCTACGCTATGGTGAAAACCCTCATCAGAAAGGACATTTCTTTGGAGACTTAACAGAATATTTTGATCAGATCCACGGAAAGGAAATTTCTTACAATAACCTGGTGGACATTGAAGCAGCCGTACAGCTAATGGCGGAATTCGGAGATCAAACAGCTTTTGGAATCCTAAAGCATAACAACGCATGTGGGATAGCTACAGGTAAGACTGTGAAGGAAGCATATCAGCGAGCGTTTGCGGCGGACACGGTTTCTGCCTTTGGTGGGATTTTAGTGACTAACCAAGAGGTGGATAAGGAGGCTGCTGAAGAGATGAGCAGTTTGTTTTTCGAAATTCTCATAGCTCCCACATTTGCAGTTGATGCATTAGAGATTCTAGAGAAAAAGAAAAACAGAATTTTACTGATACAGAAAAAGCCATGGCATCAGCAGACACAATATAAAAGCATGCTGAACGGAACCATTGTTCAGGATTATGATCTCAAAACAGAATCTAAGGAAGACCTGGAAATAAAAACGAAAAAACAGCCTACCGCCAAGGAAGTTACGGATTTACTCTTTGCTGCGAAAGTGTGTAAGCAGTCCAAGTCCAACACCATTGTTTTGGCTAAAGAGGGTCAGATGCTTGCGAGTGGTGTTGGCCAGACCTCACGTGTAGATGCTTTGAATCAGGCGATTGAAAAAGCAGAAAAATTTGGTTTTGACTTAAATGGTGCCGTGATGGCATCTGATGCTTTCTTCCCTTTTCCTGATTGTGTAGAAATAGCTGACAAAGCAGGCATTACTGCTGTAATCCAACCGGGAGGATCAATTAAAGATCAGGACTCTATTGACTATTGTGATGCGAATGATTTATCAATGGTGATGACAGGAGTAAGGCACTTTAAGCACTAGTAAGGGAGTTCTTTGCAATTTTTTTACAAAAAATCCTTCTTTTCTTTTAAGAAGTCAACTTCAAAAGAAGCTCGACTAATTTATCCTTCTTCATTCCTTCGAAATGCTTTTTGCGTTCGAAATCACTCATATCTTGCAGTTTTTTTACAAAATCATGACCTAAAATCCCTGCTACATGATTTTCAGGAGCTCCAAAAATCTCTATTTCATCAATTGCAGTATTTAGCACCTCTTTTCCTTTCAGTTTTGCCGTCTCGATAGGTTTATAGTTGGAATTAGAGTCACGAAGTGCCCAACTGCTATAGTCGATTTTCAGATTTTCAATCTGTTTCGCCCTAAGATCTGTTTCACCAAATATTCTATGAAGAACGGTGATTGCACTGGTTTTCCAGGCTTCCAGATCAAAGGTCTCTTCTTCGAGTTTGCTGATCTGTTTTTTTAATAGCTTGATATATTCCTTTTTAGACATTAGATGAAAGATAATAGAATTTAGATTGGCTCTCTATCGCCTTATGTCTAAAATCTTACTTCTAGCTAATTCTTCCCCAGTTCACAACGTTCTTACTAAACGAGTCAATATGTGATTTGATGACCTTATGCTCCTGTTTTTCAAGCTGTGGGTCACCTTTTAAGATATCTTGTGCCGCTATCCTGGCAACTTTTAAAATCTCTCCATCTTTTACCAGGTCAGAAACTAGTAGATCCAGAGCCCCACTTTGTCTCGTGCCCATCAAATCTCCTGGTCCTCGCAGTGCTAAATCAACTTCCGCGATTTTAAATCCATCAGTTGTATCTACCATCGTTTTCAATCGCATTCTTCCCTCGGTACTCAGTTTTAGACCCGTCATAAGTATACAATAACTTTGCTCGCCACCACGTCCTACTCTTCCTCTAAGTTGATGCAGTTGAGAGAGTCCAAATCGTTCTGCATTTTCAATGACCATGATTGTAGCATTGGGTACGTTTACTCCAACCTCTATGACTGTAGTGGCCACCATGATCTGGGTTTCACCTTTTACAAATCGTTGCATTTCCCATTCCTTATCTTCTGCTTTCATGCGCCCATGAACGATGGAAATTTGATAGTTAGGAAAACGACGTGATATCCCTTCGTATCCATCCATCAAATCTTTGTAGTCAAGTGTTGCAGATTCTTCAATGAGGGGATAAACAATGTAGGCTTGTCTTCCTTTTTCAATTTCCTTTTCAATGAAGCCAAACATTTCTAATCGCTTATTGTCACGATAATGCATGGTTTTGATCGGCTTACGTCCTGCGGGTAATTCATCGATCACTGAGATGTCAAGATCACCGTAAAGGGTCATAGCTAGCGTTCGCGGGATGGGTGTAGCGGTCATAACTAACACATGAGGATAGGTATCTTCAGTCTTTGTCCAAAGCTTAGCACGCTGTGCCACCCCGAATCGGTGCTGCTCATCGATAACTGCCAATCCTAGATTTTTGAACTTTACTTTATCCTCAAGCAAAGCATGTGTCCCAACCAATACAGTAATGATTCCAGACATGAGTCCATCATGAATAAGCTTTCGTTCAGACTTTGGAGTTGATCCGGTGAGCCGGGCAATGTGAATACCAAGTGGTTTGGCTTGTTCCTGTAGTCCTTTAAAATGCTGTTCTGCAAGAATTTCTGTTGGAGCCATAAACGCACATTGATAACCGGAACTTATCGCGATCAGTATAGCAAGGAATGCGACCATCGTTTTTCCACTTCCTACATCTCCTTGTACTAATCGGTTCATTTGTTGACCAGATCGAAAATCTGCGTAGATTTCTTTGACAACTCTCTTCTGCGCACGGGTCAATTCGAAAGGCAAATGTTTTTCATAAAACTCATTGAGAAGGTCACTGTTGTTGATGATGACACCACGGTATTTTTCCGTACGAGCAATCTTTAGCTTTATCAACCTAAGTTGTACAAAGAATAGCTCCTCGAATTTCATTCGATTTTGTGCTTGCTGTAACAAAGGAGTATTTCTTGGGAAGTGCATAGAAACCACCGCAGTTTTTTTATCTATTAATTTGAACTGCTGAATTAAGTGTTCTGGGAGTGTTTCCTGAATATGATTGACTGCTTCAACCAATAAGACTTTCATACATCTTGAAAGAAACTTGCTGTCCAGCCCCTTTTTCTTCATCTTTTCTGATGTGTGGTAGATAGGTTGAAGATATCCTCCTTTAGCGTTTTTTTCAGTGAGAACTTCTACTTCAGGATGTGCAATGTTGAGTTTTCCGCTAAAAAGGGTCGCTTTTCCGAAGACCACATATTTTACACCAATGGTTAAACTCCTCTGGATCCATTGGATTGCCTTAAACCACACCATTTCGATCGCTCCTGTTTCGTCAGCAAATACTCCAACGAGACGAGCTTTTCTGCCAACTCCTATTGTTTTAAAAGACTTGAACTCTCCTACAATTTGAACATAAGGAAGATCAGGTTGGAGCTCGTTGATTTTGTAGAATTTACTTCGGTCTTCATGCCTGAAAGGATAATGCTGAAGCATGTCTCCAAACGTGAAAATTTGCAATTCTTTGTTAAGGGTTTCAGCCCGTTGCGGACCTACTCCTTTCAGGTATTCAATGGTTCGATCAAAGAATTGGTGCATGGAGCTAAGATAGTCTATGCATTAAAAAAGGGAGCTGAATAGCTCCCTTAACAAACACCCCTTATGTCAGTTAAGTATTTTTAATATAAGTAATCTAGTGCGGTTTTGTCGTCATTGTTAAAAGGCCGGTCACTGCCGTCTGTACAAGCGAGCATCCATGATCTCTGATTAGCACTTGCACCTGTTGGAGTACCGGGGATGTGGATTGCGCCAACGCCACCATCTCCCTCGTTAGATGTACCACCTCCGCAAGAGATGCTTCTATCAAAGTAATCAGTGTGACGGAATCCAATACAGTGACCCATTTCGTGTGCGATGATCGTTGCAATACCTGCTGTGCTTAGTCCATAAGAAGACTCAAGAATACCACTCATCAGGATTTGTCCATATGGATCTCCTGAAGAAGTAGGGAAGCCTGCGGATCCAAGTACACCTCTTCTTTCATCCCTTCTACTCAACCGTTTCATAACGATATCAGCACCACCCGATGAATTAACTCTTTGGAAAGAAATTTCAAGGTTTTCTGCATTGAATCGTGTGATAGCAAGATCAAGACCGGCGATCATTCCAGCGCTGTATCCTCTTCTTCCAGTTGGAGCGTAAATAGTAATCACTCTGTTTCCGCTAGTAGAAACAAGGTTGTTAGTTCGATACTGCTCAGCATTGGCTAAAGAAGACCCATCACCCATTGTAGCCAGATCAGCGTCAGTAAGATAAATATCTCCTTCAACCAGATATCCACTCTCGAATTTAGTGGGGACAAAATTCTCTACGTCAAAGCCAAGTGCTGCAATTTGAGCAACTATTTCTGAAGGGACAGAAAGATCCTCAGCAATAGGTTCTTGCTCGGACGAACATGAAAAAAGAACAAAACTTGCTACAAGAGCAAGCGAAAAAATAGTATTAAATCTCCTCATAATATTAGGTTTATTGATAGGGGTGTTTTTTATCACCGAGCAATCTAATAATAATTGTTGCAACAACAATCTTTTGAAGAAATAATAAAGATCAGAATAATAATTTGATTTTATGGAAGGAAACTTTCAGGTTATTTTTTCCATTCCAGGCTCATCAAAAGATGCACAATGTCTTTTTTTAAGTAGTCAATTACAGGAGCCAATGAGTCATTTTTTGTGGAGGTTCTGAAATAAAGTGCTCCTCTTAAAAAATGATCTGTGCTATCCTTATCTGTAATATGAAATTGTGCCTGAGTTGGAACTTCACCTTCCAGCTCTGTAAAAGACGCATATAATCCATTTGGCAATTCCAGGATACTTTCTTCTATGGCGTAAGCTTTCACATTGTGTTGTGACGTTAGTTTATATGAATCACTTAGGTATCCACGAATGATGGAATCAGTCACAGGTTTATAGGTTATCTGGATGGAAGCTTCCATTTCGGGGTAGTAAAGATTGATCCAGAACCTATCGGTTATCCAGCTGGTGTCTTTCAGCAAACGGGAGTGCTGTGAATACTCAAAAAAATAGGGAAAAGAATCCGGCAGAGATTGATAGGCCCTTTCAGGAAGGTCAATACGGTTGTATCCTTTTGGCTTTGGCAAATAATCGCCTCCACATGCCAAAGTAATAAAAGCGATAACCGGGATCAGGTAATTCTTCATGGTTGCAAAGCTGACGTTAATCTTCAAACCCTGCAACGTTGCTCTTATCGGAATTAATATAAACCCTGAGTCGTTTGATTCTTCTCTGATCTACCGCGACCACCGTAAAAACAAAATGAGAAAATCTGATTTTTTCCCCAGCGCTGGGAAGTTTTGAATTGATCTCTAATAATAAACCACCTAAAGATTCGCTTTCACCTTTGACGGAATCGAAAATCGAAATGTCACTATGCGTGATTTTACAGAAATCATTGAGTGATGTTTTTCCTTCAAAGATGAATGTCTGATTGTCAAGCTTGTTATAAGCCACATCGCTCTCGTCATCAAACTCATCATTTATTTCTCCTACGATTTCTTCGATTACATCTTCCATGGTAATGAGTCCGGATGTACCACCATATTCATCGATGACCACAGCAATATGAACTTGCTTTTCTTGAAAGTCTCGAAAGAGGTCATCGATTTTTTTGCTTTCGGGGACAAAATAGGCAGGCCTTAAAAGTTCTTGCCATTTAAAATCTTCTTCCTTTTCTATATGTGGAAGTAAATCTTTGATATAAAGAATGCCTTCAATTTTATCGACGGTCTCATTGAAAATTGGAATTCTAGAATAGCCGGTTTTATTGATCTGGTTCATCAATTCATGAAAATCAGTTTCGATATCGATCGCAGTGATGTCCATACGTGACTTCATCACCTGCTTTACTGATAGCGTCCCGAAGTTTACGATTCCTTTAAGAATTCCTTTTTCTTCTTCCGTAACTTCCTCTTTGTCTACAGAAATCTCCAAAGCTTGATTTATCTCTTCTACTGAAAGGTTGTACCCTTTCTTTTCCATGCGCCTCTCAATGAGCCCCGTAACACTCATAAGAAACCAAGAGATGGGTTTGAAAATCCTATAAGAAAATAGCAGCATACCCGAGGTGAGCTTTGCAAAGCGAGTCCCGTTGTGATTGGCATAAACTTTTGGAATAATCTCCCCAAAGAAAATGATTAGTACAGTAATCGCTGTAGTAAGTATGGCTATGGTAAGCCCTTGTCTTCCCTCTGTTCCAACGATCTGCCATGTGGCAAATGTTGAAATAGTGACAATAAAGATGTTTACAAGGTTATTGAGGATAAGTATGGTAGCAAGCAGGCGTTTAGGATGATATAGGAGAGCACTAATTCTCCTTTCTCTCATATCTGCAGACCGATTGAATGATTTGATCTGGTCATGAGAAAAAGAGAAGAATGCAACCTCAGAACCTGAAATCAACCCTGAAAGGCCCAGTAGTATTAGTACCACTAACCCATTAATGAGATAAAATGAAAATGGCATTTCTGCCATGGCACTTAGCATTACTAAGGGGAAGGGATCGTCAAGAGATGTTTCCAATAATTAATTTATTTGGTTCAAAATGGCAGGTCATCTGTTACATCACTTGCTGATGTGTCAGCTGCCGGAGCAGATTCCTGCATAGGTTGGGATTGGCTGGAATAATCTCCTCCACCTCCTCCTTGTGAAGAACCACCACCCAACATCGTCATATTGTCACCCACAACTTCAGTTGTGTAGCGGGTGATTCCATCCTTTTCCCAAGATCGGGTTCGGAGCTTTCCTTCCACGTAGATCATGTCACCCTTCTTCACATACTTCTCAGCCACTTCTGCCAAGCCTCTCCATAGCACTACGTTATGCCACTCAGTTTGTTCTCTTCTTTCACCGGTCTGCCGATCCTTATAGGTCTCAGAAGTAGCCATTGAAAAGTTGGCTACAGTTGCTCCATTTTCGAGATGTCGAACCTCAGGATCTTTACCAAGGCGACCTACTAGAATTACTTTATTTACTCCTGACATATGACTCTTTATTTTATACCTATTGATTCAAGGTAGTTTACGATTAGTTTGGGTTTTGGCAAATTTAGTACTTCCTCCGTTGAATATAATTTCAGATCAGATTTTTCACTTATTTGATGGGCATCATTTTCCTCGGTTTGAATTCTATAAAACCGAGCAAAGATTTTTTGATGACTTAAGATGTGTTTAGGAGCACAGACGGTAGCTCCAAACTCCATCATCGCCTGGTTAAAATCCCCCGGATGTCTTTCGGGTATCTCATTCGTTAGCAAGTCTTCAAAAATGGTTCTTGTTCCTCCTTTCGAAATATCTTCCTGTATGCCAAAGTAACGACTTGCAAATCTGAATACATTTCCATCCACTACAGGTCTGGGTTCATCAAAACAAATAGATGCGATGGCAGCTGCGGTATAGGGTCCGACACCTTTGAGCTTTAAAATCTCTTTGTAGGTGTTTGGAAATTCTTTAAGCTCATAAGTAACATGCTTAGCCGTGGCATGAAGATTTCGAGCTCTGGAATAATAACCTAAGCCTTGCCATAACCTCAAGACCTCCTCTTCAGATGCATCTGCAAGATGCTTTATTGTAGGAAAAGCTTCCACAAAACGTACCCAATAGGGCCAGCCTTGATCAACACGCGTTTGTTGTAGAATAACCTCAGACAACCATATAGGATAGGGGTCTTTCGTCCTTCGCCAGGGAAGATCTCGCTTTCTCTCTGTATACCAATGGATTAGCGTTTTGGAAAATGTTTTTTCTTTAATGACTTAATATTTTAAAAATCCTTTTTTATGTGAAGGTGCAAAATTATTTTTGGCCTCCCAATTTTTTAACACCCACCTAAAAACCAGACAGTTGTGACAAAAGCTGATGTGATAAACGAGATATCTGACAAAACAGGAATTGATAAGGCAGATGTACAAGCTTCCGTAGAAGCATTCTTTACAGTAGTGAAGAATAACATGGCCAAAGGAGAGAATGTTTATGTCAGAGGTTTTGGAAGCTTTGTGAATAAAAAAAGAGCTAAAAAAATCGCAAGAAATATCTCCAAGAATACCGCCATAGTGATTGATGAACATTTCATCCCATCATTCAAACCTTCCAAGATATTTATCGAGAAGATCAAAAATTCGCATAAAATTAAGTGACGAGATCCCAGGCAATTTTAGTGTTAGGAGCGGTAGCGATGGTTGTAATTCTTTTTCAGCTACCGAGAAGTGTGGTAGAGAATGAACAGGTTCAGGAGGTAGCTGCTACAGAAAGTCACTCGATGGAAATCCCTCAAGAAGTTGAGAATCAGATAAATGAACTAAGAAGATTACTTCGGGAGGAAGGAAATATTGATAAAAAAACTAACTTTGCGCACTCTTTAGCGAACCGCTACCTCGATTACGGTGTAGTCGATAGTGCAGCAAGTTACGCTGACCTGATGATGGAATGGAGTTTGGACTCCCCGGAATTAGTTGCGGACATCTATTTCAAGGCTTACGAACGGTCACAAGACCAGGAAAAAGCCAAAAGATATGCTGAAAAAGCGAGAGAAGTTTTACAGCAGTTACTGGATAAAGATCCTAAAAATTTAGCTGTAAAAAATAGACTGGCGATGACCTTTGTTGTTTCAGAGAATCCTATGCTAGGGATATCGATGCTCAGAGAAATTTTGGCTGAGGACGAAACAAACAGACAAGCCATTCTCAACCTTGGCCTTCTTGCGATCCAGAGTGGTCAGTTCGAACGAGCCAGGGAAAGATTTGAAACTTTAGTATCAATGGATGGGTCAGATCATGAAGCCAAGCTTTACCTGGCAGTATCCATGATGGAGATAAACGAACCAACACAGGCTCGCCTGTTGTTAGAGGAAATTTTGGCAACCCGGGATTCCATCCCAGCCATTAAAATGATGGCCAATGATTATCTGGGGAGCCTTTAAAACATTTTAAAAACTTTTAAAAAGACAAATTATGCCTTGCGGTAAAAAAAGAAAGAGACATAAGATCTCGACACACAAAAGAAAGAAGAGACTTAGAAAAAACAGACATAAGAAGAAGTAATCGGCACTAAATAACATTCGCTATGAGTAATGAACTAGTCATTAACTCAACTCGCGAAGGATGTCGTATTGCTTTACTTAAAGATAAAAGGCTAGTTGAATTTCATCAAGACGGAGGAGGACAAACCTTTAACGTTGGTGACATTTATCTTGGGTCAGTTAAAAAAGTTGTTCAAGGACTGAACGCTGCTTTCATTGATCTGGGATATGAGAAAGACGCCTTTTTACATTACCTGGATTTAGGACCACAAGTCCAATCCCTTAATAAGTTTACAAAGCTGACTTTGTCGAAGAAGCTTAATAGCACTAAGCTAGCAGGCTTCAAAACCGAGCCAGATATTAATAAGCTTGGAAAGATGAATCAGGTCCTTACCAAGGGACAAAAGATTTTGGTCCAGGTAGTTAAAGAGCCAATTTCAACAAAAGGCCCACGACTTTCATGCGAGTTGTCATTAGCAGGTAGATACCTGGTGATGGTGCCGTTTTCAAATACGGTAAACGTATCAAAAAAAATCACAGATGCTAACGAACGCAAGCGGCTA
The DNA here is from genome assembly GCA_965267215.1 of Ekhidna sp. GTDB lineage: Bacteria > Bacteroidota > Bacteroidia > Cytophagales > Cyclobacteriaceae > Ekhidna. Next base: position 3,634,462 of record OZ253940.1, on the reverse strand, counting down.
CAGCGTTTGATTAGCTCCATCAAACCGGAAGGTTTTGGTGTCATTATACGCACGGTGGCTCAAGGAAAAGACGTAAAAGAGCTTGATACCGACCTTAGAAACCTTGTAGAGAGGTGGGATAAAGGGATGAAAACCTTAAAGACTGCCAAGCCAAAGGACAAGGTCATTGGTGAAATGAATCGTGCAAACTCTATTTTGAGAGATGTACTTAACGAGAGTTTCGACAGCATCCAGGTAGACGACAAGGAATTGTATCAGGAAATCAAAGCTTTCGTCAAAGGAATAGCTCCGGATAAAGAAAAGATCATCAAGCAGTTTAACGGCAAGTCTAAGATTTTTGAAGCCACAGGGGTAGAAAAACAGCTTAAGACTTCTTTTGGTCAGTCAGTGAGTATGTTAAATGGAGGTTATCTCATCATCGAACATACTGAGGCTCTCCATGTGATTGATGTTAACAGCGGCAACAAATCAAATAAGGAAGATAACCAGGAAGATACGGCATTGAAGGTGAACCTTGATGCTGCTGAGGAGATCGCAAGGCAATTGCGTTTGAGGGATATGGGAGGAATCATTGTGATTGACTTCATCGATATGCGTAAAATAGAGAATAAAAAGAAGCTCTATGCAAAGATGAAGGAAGCCATGAAAGATGATCGCTCCAAGCACACCATTCTTCCTTTGTCAAAGTTCGGTTTGATGGAAATTACCCGTCAGCGTGTAAGACCAGAACTTTCCATTAAGACGAAAGAAGTTTGCCCAACATGTAGTGGAACGGGTAAAATTTCCGCGTCAATTCAGGTGGCTGATCAAGTAGAAAACACGGTTAAATACTTCTTTGAATCTCAGAATGAGAAAAAGATAACGGTAGCCTTACATCCGTATTTGTACTCTTACTTCACTGCGGGAATATTTTCAAGAAGAGTTAAATGGTTCTTAAAATATTTTCGTTGGGTTAATATGGTCGAGGATAGCTCGAAAGCACTTACAGAGTTTGAGGTGCTTAATTCACAGGGGGAACCTATTCAGATTTAGTGATAATCTTGAATTCGATGAATCGTTAGAGATTATCATCTAAATTGGTAACCTTTGGAAGAGAGGAATGAAGCGATTTCTAATCATATCGTTCTTAATTAGCGCTGCTGTTTATATAGCAGACGCCCAGTTATTGGAGGATACGGACAGAAGGTTAAAAACCAAGAAGGTTGAACGGAAAGGATTTCTTTTTTTTAGAAGTAAGAAAACTAAAGGAAGTGACGGTATTCCTAATAGTAATAAAAGAACTTCTCCTAGATACTCAAGTGCTTCTTCTCCTTTCAAACTATCCCGTTCGACCTCTCCCAGGTATTCCCCAGCCAGGGAACGACAAAAGAGGTATTCCGTTCGAACCAGATCAGCTAGTGGTATAGCTTCCTTTAAAACGCGCAAGACTTCACCCAGATTTTCTGGAGGTAATCCGTTCAGAGGTAGCAATTACAAGGTTACTCCTCGCTACTCTTTCGGAAATCCGTTTAGGGGAAGCAGTTATAAGGTCACTCCTCGCACATCCGGCGGAAGCCCATTCAGCGCGAAGGACTACAGAGTTACCCCACGTTATTCTCCATCTAATCCTTTTAGGGGACAGTCTTACAAGAGGGATGTCAGGTATTCTTCTGGTAATCCATTCAGAGGCAGTAAGTATAAGTTCACACCGCGTTACTCCCCAGGTAATCCATTTAGAGGCAGCAGATATAAGATCACTCCACGTTATTCGCAAGGGACACCTTTTAGTGGGAAGGACTACAAATTCACGCCAAGATATTCCCCTGGCAATCCGTTCAGAGGCAGCAAGTATAAAATCACACCACGCTATTCGTTGGGTATGCCATTCAGGGGTAAGGACTACAAGATTACTCCTAGGTATTCTCCTGGCAATCCATTCAGGGGGAATCAATACAAAGTGACTCCTCGTTATTCTCAAGGAATGCCATTCAGGGGGAAGGATTATAAAATCACTCCTCGATACTCACAGGGAATGCCTTTTAGAGGAAAGGATTACAATATAAAGCCTCGCTATTCTCCTGGCTCACCTTTTCGAGGGATTGATTTCAAAGTAAGACCAAAATATACAGGAACAAAAATCAGATTTTGGGGTAATTCGGAAGAATGGGGAAAAGCCAAATACTTCCAGGAGTCTTCGCTATGGGAAGGGGATATAAGATTGAAGCGTCGCAAAATCGGAGACCAACACCCAAGTAGTAATTATCATGTGGCGATGAGGTTCAGCAATCCGAAAGTAAGGAAGGCGCTGAGAAAGTGGAATGTCTTCTGGACGCGCATCAATGGGAACAAGCAACTCTCGAAAGGTGTTAAAGAGCCAGTCGAAAAACCAAAATTTGATAAAAAAGAACGTGTAATCTGGAATAATTAATAAGTAAGTATGCTCTCAGGTTTGTTTTCAAAGCAGGAAAAAGTGGAGGTACCCTGGAAGGTCTTGAACACCATTAATCAGCTGGACGAGGTAGATCAGCTTTCAAAGGATAAGCCAATCTTGTTGTTCAAACATAGCACTAGCTGTCCTATAAGTGCAATGGCATTGAGTAGGTTCGAAAGAGCCTTCCATCAAGATGCTGCTTTTGATCTCTACTACCTGGATTTGATTTCCTACAGGGAAGTTTCAAATGAGATTGCCCAACGGTATGGAATTCGTCATGAATCGCCACAGGTTCTTTTGATCAAGTCCGGAACGGTAGTATATGACACTTCTCATACGGCCATATCTTTTGAGGAGGTAAATGAGGAGGCATCTAAAACTTAGGGAGTCACGTATTATTTTTGTTATACTAATCCATGAAGAAGTTATACATTATCATTCTCGCTATTCTTCCCCTTGTGGGAAGTGCCCAGCTATTTGATGGCGAGGAGTTTGAGTATACGAGAGAGTGGATTTGGGGAATTAACAAAAATACAAACGGAGGGCTGATAGGAGGCTTGATGATCCGGCACAGTCGAAAGAAAGCAAACGATGTATATCAAACGTTTGGTCTGGAGCTTTCTAATGTAAAGCACCCTAGTGAAACACGCTATGTTGGTATTCAGGGAGCGGGCTTTATTTATGGTAAATCAAACTACCTGTATGCGATACGGACGAATTATGGCTTGGAAAAGCTTATGTTTAAAAAAGCCAATCAGCAGGGAGTTCAAATCAGCTTAGCTGTTGCGGGTGGACCTACATTTGGGTTAATTACTCCGTACTATGTGCTGAGTGCGGATCAACAGTATGCTCAATTTAGTCTAGTAAAGCATCCTAACCCACAAAGCATCGCTGGGCCTGGAAAACTTTTTCAGGGGTTAAATGAGTCTGAGTTTGCCCCGGGACTACATGTAAAAGGATCAATCTTTTTCGAATTTGGTACCTATAGAAGCAATGTTGCCGGAATTGAGGCAGGGGTGATGGCTGAGGGATTCACAAAAGAAATCATCCTGGTCCCAACCCAGCCGAACAAATCTCTTTTTACTTCTGTTTTCTTCACATTATTCTGGGGTTCCAGAAAATAGCAGGATTCTACTTTCCTGTTGTTTAGATTTGCATCATTAAAAAGACAAGTGACGAATGATTGATTTACCAGTTGTTGACAAACCGGAAAGAAAGAAGAAGCCAGATTGGTTACGAGTGAAACTTCCAGTAGGTGAGAACTACGCTAAAGTGCGCAAGCTGGTAGATCAACATAAACTTCATACCATTTGTGAGAGTGGTAATTGTCCGAATATGGGAGAGTGCTGGGGAGAAGGTACTGCTACTTTTATGATTCTCGGTAACGTATGTACCCGAAGTTGTACGTTTTGTGCAGTGGCAACAGGCAGGCCACCTGAGTATGATGCAGAGGAACCAAAGAGAGTGGCCGAGGCGATCAAGTTAATGGGCGTTAAGCATGCGGTAATTACTTCTGTAAATCGAGACGAACTAAAAGACAGAGGTGCTGAAATATGGTATCAGACAGTGATAGAAACCAAAAAGAAGTCTCCTGAAACAACAATTGAGACATTAATTCCGGATGTGAAAGGAAACTGGGAAGCACTCTATCGAATGATTGAAGGAGGGCAGGAAGTGGTTTCTCACAATATGGAAACAGTGGAAACTCTATATAGAAGGGTGCGACCGCAGGCAAAATACTATAGAAGCCTGGAGCAGATAAAACTGACTAATGAAGCAGGTAAAAGAACCAAATCAGGAATCATGCTGGGACTGGGTGAGACCGACGAAGAAGTTTATAAAGCCATTGATGACCTGGTCGAACATGGACTGCACATTCTCACGTTAGGCCAATATCTACAGCCGACAAAGCGACACATCGAAGTAGCAGAGTTTGTGCATCCTGATAAGTTTGATCATTTCAGAGAAGAAGGATTAAGACGTGGACTGAAGTATGTAGAGTCTGGCCCATTGGTCAGATCATCTTACCATGCTGAGCGACATGTAAATGTACCTATCTAAAACCTTCCACTTCTCAAAATCTTCCTGAGCCAATCATAGTAAACGGCAATAAATAGGATAATGGTCATGATCCAAATAATAATTACGTTGAAAATCTTGGTGTCAATGTATTGACCGGCAAAGTATTTTTCGGGGTAATAAAAGTTACTTCTAGAATCCAACGCATGCTCTGGAAACTCATTTTTGGCGTATATCGGATAAATTTTTTGAACCAGTTCATCACCGGATCTTACCACCCTTCTCTTCGTCTGAATATTTTTGATCATATTTCCAAGCCGCTCATTTTCATAGGTGTTTCGAAGTGAAATGTATCGGTCCTCAGATTCCGGAGTACTGGTTCGCTCGTCAATGAGTTGATCCAGAACATCCTTTGCTTTCTTTCGTCGGTTATTGTAGACAGACTGGATAGCGTTCAAAAATTCGCTCGTCTTCTGATAAACATTGTCATTCAACCCTTCTTCTGAGATTTGATCAGCAACAGTCAACTTGTCTTCTCCGAAAACGGATAACTGTTTCTTGACTTCATTTTGGATTAGGTTGAGCAGTGATGCCCGACCCTTGAATTCTTTATTCTCATAGCAGTACTCCAGGTTTTCAAGGAGGTACTTGGTATAGTAAACCGATTTGTAGGTATTTATTCCTACTTCTCTGTCCAGCGGGTAGATATCTCTATTGTACGGATTGTCTCTAAACTGGGTCACGGCGATGGCTTCATAGGCCCACCTGGAGGCCATCATTTCCCCTATGAAAGGTACTTTTTCCCTATTGGCAAATGATGCATTGAGCTTGTCAAAATTTACAACTACCCCACTCAATATTAATTGTGGAATAATCAACAGAGGAATCAAAATGTAAACTGTAATGACGGAGTTGAACCCTGCAGAAATATTCAATCCTAGAATATTTGCAAAGCAGGATACGGAGAATAAAATAATCCAGTACCACAGGGTCATCCCCTGGATTTCTAAAATCCAGGATCCTACAATAACGAAGAGTAATGTTTGCAGGGCAGAAAGACCGAAGAGAATAAGTGTTTTGGATGAAAGATAACTCAGCTTACTCAGATGTAAGAAAGCTTCCCGTTTCAGGATTTTACGGTCTTTGATAATTTCTTCTGCGCTTACCGTGAGGCCCATAAAGAGAGCCACGATAATACTCATAAAGAAAAAGACCGGGATGTTCTCATTCTTAAAGAATGTGTAATCAGATCCGGGAGGAGCGTACTTAGTGATAAGCGCCAAGAGCAATGCGAGCACCGGAGCTTCAAGCAAATTGATCAAAACATATTGCCTGTTGCTGATTTTTGCAAGAAGATCCCGCTGAAGAAATATTTTGATCTGTTTTAACTTGCTGGGCAAGTCCAATGACTTTTCGGGCTTATTGGTTTCTTCCTCTGCTTTATCAATGGCTATATTCTTTTGAAACTGCTCATACCATTGCTCAGGAGCATATTTTCGTTTATTCGTAAACCGGCCATATTCATCCACCACCTTCATTTCGATGATGTTGAAAATCTGTTCTGGGTTTACATTGCCACATTCAATACATGCACTCTGATCTTTGTCGATCATCTCCACGATGTTTTTGAAGTAGGTGACAGCCTTCACCGGATTACCATAATAAATCTGATGCCCTCCAGTATCAAGGATCAAAAGCTTGTCAAACATCTTGAAGATCTCTGAAGAAGGTTGGTGAATGACGACAAAAACCATTTTGCCCCTCAGAGATAACTCTTTCAACAAATCCATGATGTTCTCTGAATCCCTGGAAGAAAGTCCGCTGGTTGGTTCATCCACGAATAGGACAGAAGGCTCCCGTAACAACTCCAATCCAATATTTAGTCGTTTTCTTTGGCCTCCACTGATTGTCTTTTGAAGAGGGTTTCCAACCTTAAGATCTTTGGCCTCAGTAAGACCCAAGGAATCGATCGTTCGGGTAACCAAATCATGAAGCAGCGCTTTTTCAGTTTTGTCAAAACAGAGTTTCGCTGCGTAGTAAAGGTTTTGATATACGGTCAGATCTTCAATAAGTAGGTCATCCTGGGGTACAAAACCGATGATGCCCTCAACCTCTTTCGCCTGGTTGTAGATATCAATGCCATTGATTCTAACAGAACCCTGATAAGGTTTTGCCGTGCCATTCAGCACATTGAATAAGGTGGATTTCCCGGCACCACTTCCACCCATGATAGCGAACAGCTTGCCGGTAGGTTCTGAAATGTTGACGTTTACGAGTCCTGTATCTCCGTTGGGGAATTTGTAAGTAATGTTTTCCGCTACGAATGACACACTGTTTTCATTGATGTCCTCACGGAAGATGCTTACAATATCACTATAGTAAAGACGCTCGGTTTTTTTTCCCTTGATCGAACTACCGGTAGAAAAGACTTTGATCTTATTTGGCGATACCATCAACCCATTCAGCTGCAAGATGTCAGCCCCATAGAATTTGAAAAAGCAGGTTTCAATTTTGGGAAGCTTAAAAAAGGCGAGGTGGCCTTTGAATCCTTCTAAGTAAATCTGCCTGGGGCGATCCGGATTTTCAATTCCGGAAACAACCACCGAATAAAAATCCGAATAATTATTGATGTCACGGTTGACCACAAAATGAGTGATGGCATCTACCACTTCATCATCAAATTTGAAGTTTTTGCCAATGAGGTATAAAAGTTTAGACTCACGTTCCGTGATCTTTTCATCTGCAATGATCAGCTCCATCAACCGTACCATTACCACCAACTTTTGCTGTTGGGTTAACTCATGGTTGATGCTCGAGGTGATTTCTTCTATTTGGCTGGTATCATCCTTACTGGTATCAATTTCAGTGACGTACTGATCAAGGATTTTGAGATAATGTTTGGTATCGTCTCGACTTACATTTTCGTAAAGGAAATCACGAACACTGTCTTTTTCACTTTCATCAACCTCCCCTTCTTCCTTGGCAACAATGACCAACAATCGGATGATGGCTTTCAGCAGTTCTTCACTCATGAGTTCGTTAGGGTTAGTTAGGTGACGACTAATTTAGGCATTAGTCAGTTCTTATAATTAAAAAAGCCGTCAATGCATCAGCTTTGACGGCTTCAAGCTACGAATATCGTTATTACTCTATAATTGAGGCTCTGATACGTCCAACTTCAGCTGCTAAATTGTCCAGGGTACTTGGTTTCAAAACAAAGTCACCTGTATTCTCTGAAATCTTCTTTTCAACTTCTGCGAGCTCTCCGTCATAGATGGTTTTTACCTTTTGTAATTCCGCAATCATACTATTTACTTCTTCAGACTCAGGTACATCGTTCATTACTTGAAGAAGATCATTCAACGATACTTTCTGGTCCATCACAATTTTTACCAATGGCTCAAGTATCAAGGTTCTTGATTCTTCAGGAAGATCATCTGGATATGTTTTGACGATCGTGCTAGAGATGTGAACACCTTCAATCCAACTACCTGCGAGCAATAGTGCTGCGCTATTTAGTTCATCAAGTTCACTTAATCGCTCTCCTGATTTCTGCATTACTTCATTGATGATGGATGCTAGTGAATCTCTATTTTCCATGTTAGACTCGAATCGAGAAATCATGCCATAGTCGATTGCTTCGGCCACTCCAACAGGGGCCGCTAGCTTTTGACACTCACCCATATAGTCTAAAGCCATCTCAGACTTTCCGTATGAAGCCAAATAGCCAATGTCAGTAGCATACACTCCTAGATTTAGTGCAGCTTTGGATTCCATACCTTGGTAGTCAGTCATGTTGTCCAGAGAGTTAATGATGTTTGCGTCAAACTCGGCTCCTGCATTCATCAATAAATATGGAACCTCTGAAGGAGGAGGAAGGTCTTTTAAAACCTTAGAAACGTCTTTTGCTACTTGCTCTTTTGCAGCATCAAATTCAGAACTGGCGTCCGATGAGCTTTCTTTGTTGCCACCGCCAGCACATGAGGACATGAGCACAGCTGCTGATAAGGCAAGAGAGGCTAGTTTAAGTTGATTTCTTTTCATGTTTTTAAGTTGTTTTAAAGGCTTATGAAATTCGCCTCGATCATTACCAGACTCGTTTCATAAGAAGAAGTTTATCGCGATTTAGACTGCCAAGTTAAGTATTGTTGAAAATTTCTATGATGTTCTTTTTAATCTTTACACAAAGTTCATCCAATGGAAGGTCATTAATGTCCCGTCCAAATGGGTCCTCAATTTCTTCTGATATGAGCTCTACACTCATTAAAAAGTAAAAAGCGACAACCACTAAGATAACGGACCAATATCCAAATTCTCCAATGAATGTCATAGGTAATGTTATACAATAGATGAATAGGAACTTTTTAATAAACATGCTATAGGAGTAAGGAATTGGAGTAGACTTGATCCGCTCACATGCCCCTATAATGTCTGTAAACCCTTTGATTTCTTTGTCAATGATGAAGAGCTTATCGGCACTAATTACACCCTTATCATACAACATCATCACCCGCTCCATGATAATCTTATTTATAATATTAGGACGATGTGTGCTGTTGATAATGCGATCCTTCGAAGCATCATCATAAAAATCCATCTCTCCCACTAAAATGCTATTCCTCAAATGATGCTTCATGGCGAACGTAATGTTGGGGATCATTTTTTTGAAGAATAATCGGTCTTCTTTAGCATCTTCTGGCAAGAATGTGGAAATTTTTATTGCGAGCTGACGTGTATCGTTCACGAGTTGCCCCCAAAGCTTTCTTCCTTCCCACCATCTGTCATAGGCAGTATTGGTTCTAAGTACCAGGAATAAACCGAGAATTACCCCTAGAATGGAGTGAAAGGCTTTTGTGTCAACGATGGTGACATTCAGAACTTCAATGAAGAGAAAACATAAAACAGCTGTAAATACACCTGCAAATAAAATCAGGGGGAAAAGAGCCCGAATAACATACCTGCTGTAGACGTCAAATATGAGCGAGAACCAAGATTTCGGATTATACTGAATCATGAACTGGTGAAGATAGTAAAATCAGTAATTATTCAATTTTAGTTGTAATCTTTCAATTTGGTCTTTAAAGAACGGTAATACCCTTCATCACAAAGACCAATTTCTGATTTTAATTTCATGATTCTGCTATACGATTCGTAAATACGTTCCCGACTGATGATCCCCTCGAATAGGAGATCTTTTATAATCGCATGGACTGTACTAGCGGTGACCATCTCGTAATCATTCACATTATTTGCGAACATCAACATGTCAACCCCTGCTTCCAAGGAAAGTCGGATCGCTTCTCTGAGACCATATTCGTTATCAATGGCACCCATTTGCATATCATCCGAAATGATCACTCCATCAAAAGAAAGGAAATCGCGAAGCATCCCTTTGACGATCTTTTTGGAAAGGGTAGCAGGATTTTTTGTTCCATCAAGCGTTTTGTTAACGATGTGGGCGGTCATGACCGCCTTTACAATCCCACTGTCTATCAATGCCCTATAGGGATACATTTCTTCAAGTTGCCAGGTCTCTGTAACATCGGTGAGTCCCAGATGTGTATCACTGCGACTGCTGCCATGTCCCGGGAAATGTTTTAACACTGGCACTACTCCCCTTTTATTGTGCTGCTGTATGACCTCATAGGCTTGAGCTATCACTTCCTTATAGTCTGATGAATAGCTCCGCTGTATTTTGCCAATTACCGGATTCCTCGGGTTTAGATTCACGTCTACCACCGGAGCATAGTTCATATTGATACCAAAGCTATTGAGAAGGGTAGCCGTTTGATTTGCATAATGTCTCGTTGAATCGAGGTTGTCCATATCTCCGAGATACTGAGCCGACACATTTTTAGGGAAGCCATACCTTGTCTTCATACGTGTTACACGTCCGCCTTCTTCGTCGATGCTCACGAAAAGTGGGATGGAAGAACTTTTTTGGAGTGTTTCAACAAGCAAAGCCAGTTCAGGTTTGGGGCTTTCAAACAAGATATTCTTCTCATACAGAACCACACCACCAACTTTTCCATTTTTTATTTCCTTGAAAATAGGCTTACCTTCATCTACGATATCAAAGTCACCGATACCTATCATGATCATTTGCCCGATCATAACATCAATGGTGTCCTTTGGAGGATCAGTTTTAGATTGAGTAGTAAAGGCAAGTGTTAGTACGAGCAGTGATAATGTTTTCCGCATCTTAAATCTTCTTCATCTTGTCGATTAACTCTCCTGAAGTGGAAAGATAATGTCCTTGTAAATCAGCACTAAGACACGAATGTACAGGAAGTATGCCAATCATGTCACCAATTTTTACACGGGCGATTTCTTCTTTGGATAGTTTGATGACCCCATGCTCTTGTGATAATCGATCAACATGCCCAATAATATCTGTATTCCACCCATTGCCGGTTAACCTAACCATTTTTCCAAAACACTTTCGATCTTTGCCCATTGAATCCTTTTCCGTCACAAAGTCTTTCGAAAGATGAACCCCTCCACCATAGACAATTACTTCTTGACGGTCCTCATGAATAACAACAATTGGGGCTGCCAGACATACAGCGATATCATCTAGTTCACATGACCCTATTTGATGTTGCATCCAATCATAGAAAACAAAATTTCCAGGCCGTAATTCATCGAATGCTGAGAGATCAGAGATCACGCTACATGATGGAGTATCTCCATAAGAGATTATGCCTCCAAATTTCTGCTGAAGCGAGTTCAGTGTTTTGACGGATTTATCAAAGATCCATTTGATATTTTCAAAATCACTACTGCCATATGTATGACCCGCATGAGCAAGAAAACCTACGTAACTCAATTTTTCATTTGAGGCAGAAATTAGGGATTTAATCAACGTGACATTTCTAGGATCTATGCCCGTACGATGTGTTCCAACATCAATCTTTATATAATATCCAACCGGACTTTCAATTCGATCATTCGCCAGTCTAAAGCTTTCACTTGACTCAATTAAAATATTGAGCTTGATTTTCTTTGCTAGTTCCGAAATAGCTTTTGACTCCAATGGATTGTATGGAAAAGCAATCGTGATATTTTGCCATCCATTTTCAGCAAAGTAATTCGCCATAGAAACAGAACTGACGGTACATTTGGTTACACCAAAATCTTGAAACCAGCTTGCGATTTCAGCGGAGAAATGTGTTTTAAAGTGGGGCCTTAACGTTGCTTTAGAGGCAGCCGCTTTTTGTGCCATTCGTTCAATGTTGCGAAGGCATTTTTTCTTATCGACAAGTAATGTTGGCACTTGGATTTCCATGGCTCCTTTTCATCATGTAAAATAAGAAGCAAAAAGGAAACTCAAACTAGATATGTAATAAATACATCTTATAATTAAACGGATCAAATGAACTAAGTACTTTTTGTATGAACTTCGGATCTTTTACGAAAAAGTTTAGGAAGTTATCATGTCTTTCTTGAAGAGATCCGTTTGGAAAGAGTTCCTCTTTCACTGAGGCGATCTGTTGTCTTTTATCCTCGTGTTTTCTCTTTTCAGCACGAAGTAGTTTTTTTTCTGCTTTCGCCAGCTTTTTTTGGAACGTGCTATTTAATGCTTCGATGTGTTGTGCTAATGTGGGATCTATTTTATGACTTTTTTCTTTGAGTTCACTTTCAACGACCTTTAATTTCTGTAACTCCTGTTCATACGAAAGAGCATGATTTGCGTTTACGTTAATCCATTTCTTCAGCGCATCATCTGAGGAAAGAAATATGTCTTTCGTTTGAAGACCAGTTTTATCCCACTTTTTCTGAATATTCTGTGGAATGACTAACGCAAAATTGCGAGGCATTAACATTGGAAAGGCCGTATGAAAGTGATCGAAAACTGCTTTTAGTTGCAGCCAATAAACTGCCTCGGATGGACCACCCACATAAGCGAGGTTAGGAAGAATGGTTTCCTGATACAGTGGGCGAAGGATTACGTTTGGACTAAACTGTTCAGGATTGCTTTTGATTCGTGCGCTCATTTCTTCATTAGAAAAGGAGATATCCGAGTTCAATACTACAAAACCATCTTCTGTTTTTTCAATACGCTCTCTCAATCCGTTTTCAAGATAAAAGAAATTGATCTGTCGGGCATGCACCTGAGTTTTGAATCCCTGCGATTCTAATGACGATGATGTCTTGGAAACAAGATCCTCTGCTGTATGTATGAACAGGTCATCTTCAATAACGTGTTGGAACTGCTCTTTCAATTTCGGATCATCAGCCTCTACGACCACTAATCCCTCATCGCCAAATAAATGATTGACATATTTTCTAGTGGCTTCTGCAAGTGTTTTTTCGGAATAGGCTTCATTAAAAAACTGAGCACCTGAGGGTAGCTGCCGGGCAATTTCAATGAGCCCCGATGGATCGAATCTTCCAACGGCTCCTTTCTGATCAGTATTCCAACTAAATTTTTTCCCCTCGAAGTAGCAATGGTTGATCTCTTCAAAATCGTGATCCTCGCTAGCCATCCAGTATACAGGAACAAACTCATAATCAGAATAAGCCTGCTTTAAGGATTTGCAAGCATTGATTACAGTGACAATTTTATATATAAAATATAGTGGCCCGGTGAAAATATTGAGCTGGTGTCCTGTTGTAACTGTAAAGGTCTTATCATATCCCAATGCTTCGATATTCTGAAGGACTTTAGAAGAATATTCGAGTGGCTGATATTGTTTTTTTAACACTTCCACCAAAACACTTCTACACTCTTTGGGGAAGTTTCGCTTTTTAATGACTCCCTCAAAATTTCCAATCTCAGGAAATGCCCCATAAAAAGGAGTGAGTGATTCTTTTTTATTAATATAATCTAAAAAGAACTGTGAAAAACAGTCAGTTTCGTCTAGGGGTAGAGTTTCGGTGTGCACGTTAGTTAAAGTCGATTAACGCTGAATTGGTTCGCCGTACAGATCAAAGGCTGTAGCGTCGGTAATTTTTACCTGGGTGAAATCTCCAATCCTTAAGTAGTTGTGATCTGCATCTATGATCACCTCATTGTCTACTTCCGGTGAGTCGTACTCTGTTCTGCCAATAAATGAACCGCTCTCTAACCGGTCGATTAAAACTTTAAATGTTTTGCCTACTTTTTGTTGGTTAATGTCCATGGAAATTTCTTCCTGCAATTCCATTACGGCATTTGCCCGATCTTGTTTTGTTTCTTCCGGAACATCATCGTCAAAACTATATGAGTGGGTGTTTTCTTCATGTGAATAGGTGAAGATTCCTAATCGCTCGAATCGATTCTTCTCTACAAAATCTAACATTTCCTCAAAATCCTGCTCTGTCTCTCCGGGATGACCTGCGATCAGTGTAGTACGGATGGCAATATCGGGGACTTTGCTTCTCATCCTATCCAACAATGCTTCGGTTTTTTCACGTGTGGTACCTCGCCTCATGATTTTCAACATATTGGAAGAAGCGTGCTGAAGAGGAATATCCAGGTAGTTGCAGATATTCGATCGATTGGCCATTATATCCAGGACGTCTTCCGGAAAACCTGTTGGAAAGGCATAATGCAGACGGATCCACTCCGGACCTTCAACATCTGATAAACGATCCATCAGTTCAGCCAGATTTCTTTTTTTGTAAAGATCTAATCCGTAATAAGTCGAATCCTGAGCGATAAGAAGAATTTCCTTCGTCCCCTGACTGACGAGCGACTGAGCTTCCGCTACTACTTGTTCCATCGGTTTGGAGACATGTTTCCCCCGCATCAATGGGATAGCACAGAAACTACATGGACGGTCACAGCCTTCTGCTATTTTCAGATATGCGTAGTGCTTACTTGTAGTAATTATTCGTTCGCCAAGCAGTTCTTTTTTATAGTCGGCCTTGAATTTTTTTAAGAGTGCAGGCAAATCTCCCGTACCAAACCACGCGTCAACATCCGGGATCTCATCCTTTAGTTCATCTTTGTACCGTTGAGACAGACACCCTGATACATATACTTTTTCTACCAGCCCCTCTTGCTTGGCATCCACGTAGCGGAGAATCGTGTCAATTGATTCCTGCTTAGCATTGTCAATGAATCCACAAGTGTTGACAACCACGACGTTAGCATCGTCTTTCTGTGATTCATGTGTGGCATCAATATTGTTTCCCCTCAGTTGTGTCAGCATCACCTCAGAGTCTACCAGATTTTTGGAGCATCCAAGTGTGACTATGTTGACTTTCGTTTTCTTTAAACCCTTCGTTTTCATGATTTTGGTAAGTGCTGCAATCTTTTTTTGGTTCAACTTCACGTCGCGGTGCAAAGCTAATGGAAATATGAAGGTTACATTATTTAAGGTTTAATTTTGCAGGCCTGTGAAAAAAATGTGGATCATAGCTTTTTGGATGTTTATCCTGTCTTGCCAAGACATTGAAAATTGTGAGACGGATGATACTCTAGACTTCATAGTGGTTCGATTTAGTGATATTGAAACGCAGGAGTCTAAAACTGTGGGTTTTCGATTTTCCGTAGATGGATCTCCATATCAATGGCGTTTTCCTACAGATACCACAATTGTTGCTGGTGACACGACGATTGTCATTGATTCTACTTTTGTTTTGCTCCCATTAAATCCTGAGACAGAATCAACTACTTTTAGGTTTGATTCTGACACTTCAAATCACGTGATGGAGTTGAGCTACGATGTTGAATACTCCATCTTTGATCCAAGCTGTGAGCCATCATTGACATTCAAAAACATAGATACTGTGAGGCATACGTTTGACTCATTGTCTATTCCTGGAAGAGTTACTAACAGACAATTAAGCACCAATGTGGAAATATTTCTTTAGCGTTTCATTGGTCATTGTCAGCTTAAGGCTTTTTGCTCAGAACGCTGCTCCTACGAAAGAAAAGGAGCCAGTAGATTTAAGGCCTTATGAGCTTAAACTAGGCATAAATGCCATTCGTAGCGGACGTACTTTTTTCGGATCCGATCTCGTTTCCCATGAAGTGGAGGCAGCTTTAGCCATTCATAAGTATAATCTGGTGTTGGATTATGGAATAGAAGAACATAATCGGGGCGAGTCTTTTGATTATCAAAACAAAGGGAGCTATTTCCGTGCGGGTTTTGACAGAAATTTTTCAAAAGACAAAAAAAGTGGAAATGTGCTTTCGCTAGGATTACGCTATGCCAGAGCAAACTTCGAAGATCAACTGACATACACAGAGGATCAAGGTTTTGGTCGGCAAACCTACCGATTGGAGAATGAAAACCTGACCGCTAGGTGGTTAGAAGTAGCCTTTGGATTACGAGGCAGAATTGTTTCGAATCTTTACATGGGCTTTACGATGCGTTGGCAGTTTTCCAGGAAGATCAATGGAGAAGGGGAGCTTAAAACCTTTGACATTCCTGGTTTTGGAAAAACAAGAAGGCAAAATTCCACGGCCTTTGATTATTATATCATGTGGAGGCTACCTCTTAGAAAATGAAAGCTACACTGACTGTACTAGCGATCCTCATTTCGTGTTGTTCCTTCTCTCAAGATCTAGATTCGATAAGAACTAAGCTAAAAGAGATCACGGAAAAAAATGCTATGCTCAGAGGTCAAGTAATGCTCACAATTAAAAATTATGGATACGAATCCTCCGAAATGAGAGAGTTGAATAGAGAGATTACTGTTTTCGACTCAGTATCTCTTATCTATGTTGTTGGAATTCTTGAGGAGTACGGATGGCTTGGAAAATCAGAAATTGGTGAAGTAGCAGGAAACGCTTTGTTTATAGTTATTCAGCATGCTTCTAATGACATGAGAAAAAGATTTTTCCCATTGCTCAAAAAATCTGTCGAAGAAGGAGAGTCTCATCCCCAAAATATGGCCGCAATGAAAGATAGAATATTACTCCATGATGGGAAAAAACAGCTTTACGGAACTCAATACAGGATTGACAATGGAGTAAAAAAATTACAACCAATTGAAGACCCAACGAACTTGAATAAAAGAAGAAAAGAAATAGGCCTTAAGAGACTTAAAGATTTTTGATAAAGCCTATTTTCTGAATTTATTCATTCCAGTATTACTTTTTCTTTTCTCGGATATTTCACTTCGTAGCTAATCGTTTTGGTAGTTTGCTGGCCGTTCTTTAGTGCTAATTCCCAGGTCACTTTACCAGTGATTTCTTCCAACTTACCACCACTTAGTTCTTCAGCACTCACACTGATGTCATTAATAGCTGAAATAGGAATTTGGTCGTAAATTGTAAGATCTACAACCTGCTGTTTATTATTTCTTACCTGAATATCAAATGATCTAGTTTCGATCTTATTTGATCCTATAAACCTGTTCTTGGTAAACTGATCAATGCTTTTTCTTTCTATTACAATGCTTTTATCTCTACCAAGTGATATATCAAGTGTATCATTGAATGCGGCGGGATTTAGAATGGTATTCCCCACAAATGTCCCTTCGAAGAACAGGTTTGCTTCACCTTCCAGCAAGTTGTAACTACTCCAATCAGTGATCTGGGCAAACAGAAAAGCAGTTTGATCCAATTTAGGAATGGAATAGTATTTGTAAGATGTAGAGATATCATGCTGTCTTAAATCAACACTAAGTTTTTCTCCGGTCGATGCAATACTGTAAGGCTCCTTTACTTCGAACGTAAATGAAGTGGTGTTTTGAACGATGGAAGTTGTGATCTTTTCAGCTTCTTGTTTGAATGAACTACCGCCTCTAAGTCTGATTCCTGAGCTATACCCAGTTACTACCACTTCTTGCAATTCAGTAGCGCCTCCTAAAGAAATATTAATATTAGATTGACTACCTACTATTACTTCTTGTGATTCAAAACCGACGTACGAATAGACGAGTTGGTTATCCCCGGAAACCGTCAACTCGTAATTTCCATCCAGATCAGTAGTTGTGCCTCTCGTAGTACCTTTTACCACTACGTTTACACCGGGAAGAGCTTCTCCTGTATCATCGGTTATTTTTCCTCTTACCGTTCTATATTCATTACTATTATATAGTAGTGTGCTTGGACTGCTGTAGTCTCGCTTTTTCCATATGGTATTTCTTGCAAAATTTAAATACCAAGTATTGAGCTCAGGCATTACACCGGATTGATTGGGATCAGCCGTTGAAAGCTTCAATTTGACATCATCCCAGTCCACCCCCGTATGCTGGAAGACATCAGCTTTATATTCCAGTTTGAGTTTACTCTGTACGTCTTTTACCCTGATATCATACTTTGGAAACCATCCCGCATTTTTTACGGGGTAAGTGATTTCGAAATCTCCGGTGACAGCTTTTTCGGACCGAACCTTGATTAATACCTCGGATGTGGGCATTGATCTGACGTTGGAGACCGTATTGATTTCATTTCGAAGAAAACTTTTTCTCTCGTTTAGTTTCTCTAGCTCGATCTTGTTTTTGAGCTCAGTTTTTTTGATAGATGAGATTTGCTCTTCGTAGTAATTAACAGCAAGCATGAGCTCGGAAATAGATAAACCGTCATTGCCGGCTAATCTTTTATTAGCATCAAGAAGACTTTTCTTTTCAGTCAGCACTTCCTGTTCATTATGGATTTTGCTTATCTCTATTTCAAGCTGATCTACCTGTAATTTCAGGCTATCAATTCGCTTATTCTTAATGGTTCTTTCAAGGTAGTTAAGCTTATGACTTACAGAAAGAATTGTGAAATCTCCTTCACCCTTTACATTAATACTTTTTGCATTTATGTGTGGGGATAGTTGAGAAGCTTTAAGTACATACTCTCCTTTCGGTATATACACAGAGCCGGTTCTTTTGATTTGAGCTCCTTGTGTGAAGACTGTGACCTCTTCTATTTTTGTTTTTAATGATTTTTCAGTTTGGCTCCACGATGTATGCACCGCTATGGCCATGATTATCAATAGGTAATTTTTCATATTCATGGAATTTTAGAATAGAGATGCAATCACTCTTTAAATTCCATAAATGATTTACAAAAACCTCACATCCTCCACCTCTCCCTTCCCGATTTCCTTCGCAATGAGATCCATAATTTGTGCCTTTGATTTTTGCATTTCTGCTTTGAGTGGAGCGGAGGATAGTTTTACAAACAATGTCTTTTGACTAAAGAAAAGTTTGGTCGTTCTTGAAGCAATGGTTTTTCCCATGATCCTTCCCCAATCGGTAATTACTTGCTTCTGCTTATAGGTATGCTCCAGGTTTTCTTCTTTTAGAAATCCCTGAAATGCTGTCCTGAAATTTTTGATTGGATCTTCCTCCATACGCTCAATTATTCGGATCAAAGTTCAATAAAATTCACCTTTTTCTCCTTCTTGAAAAGCTCTTTGCTTCGATCTTTTCTTGCATCGGTGATAAATATCTGCTGAAAGCGATCCGAATCCTGAAGCAACGAAACAAGTAGGGCAATCCGGGTATCGTCCAGCTTATCGAAAATGTCATCGAGCAGAAGTAGCGGAGTTTTGCCTGTCTGTTCTTTCAGGAAATCGAAAAGAGCCAATTTCAGTGAAATAATGAATGTCTTTTGCTGTCCCTGGGAGCCGAACTTTTTGATCAATTCATCATCAAGCAAAAACTCGAAATCATCCCGATGAGAACCCAGCATCGTTCGCTGCATAATCATATCCTTCTGGATATTAGCCTTGAAAGCTTTCTCAAATTCTTCACCCACCTGAGTTTTGAACTTCATTGTTGGAGTTTCCTCTCCATCATGCAGCGCTCCGTAGTTCTTTTGAAGGAATGGGAAAAAAGTATCGACAAGCTCCTTTCTTTTATTTGAGATATACATAGCCAACGGGATGAACTGATCGTCGTATGTTTCCAGAAGTTTTGGATTCACACCTCTTCCTTCGTACTGCTTGATCAGGCTATTGCGTTGCTTTAAAAGCTTATTGTATTTTATCAATGATTGGAGATATTTCTGATCGAACTGAGATAGAGCACCATCAAAAAACTTTCTTCGCTCTTCGCTTCCTTCTTTGATCATAGCCGTATCATCCGGCAAAACAATCACTAAAGGAATCCTGCCAATCACATCGCTCAGCTTTTCAGGCTCCTGACCATCTATTTTCAGGGTTTTAGGCTTATTCTTTTCAAACTGTATAGCAATGGTGCATTGATCATATTGACCGAATGCGGTAAAGGCTGGATACTCATGTGTAATGGCTAAACGATCTTGCGTACCCAGGGCACTTTTCGTAAACGACAGGTAATAGATCGCGTCCAGCAGGTTTGTCTTTCCTTTCCCGTTTTTCCCAAGAATACAATTGATCCTTTCTCGAAACTCGTAAATTCCGCTGGGGTGGTTCTTAAAGGATGTAAGCGTTAACTTTTTAAGGATCATCTAATTCAATTGGTAAAGATCCTTCGCTGCGTTCAGTATGACACTTGAATGATTTTTAGTGTTTTTCTATTGCTGTCAAGCTGACCAGGGAAGCATCTCATGGGAAATCTTTTCAACTCAACCGCTTTTGAGCTAATTTCGCTATCCGTTTTGCAAAGTAAATCAAACATTTGAGTCCTATGGCGACTAAAAAGACAACAAAAAAATCTGCAGAGTTTTCGAAAGAGCAATACATGGAATGGTACAAGTCCATGTTGCTGATGAGGAGGTTTGAAGAAAAAGCAGGGCAACTATATGGTCAGCAGAAAATCAGAGGATTTTGTCACTTATATATTGGTCAGGAAGCATGTGCGGCAGGTGCTGTTTCAGCTTTGGAAAAAGACGACAAGTGGATCACTGCTTACAGAGATCATGGGCATCCTCTGGCGCTTGGAACAGATCCTGGAAGGGTGATGGCAGAGCTATTTGGAAAAGCGACTGGTGTATCGAAGGGTAAGGGTGGTTCTATGCATATGTTCGATAAAGAAGTGAACTTCATGGGTGGTCATGGAATCGTTGGAGCGCAAATTCCTTTGGGTGCTGGGATTGGTTTTGCAGAACAATATAAAGGGACCAAGAATCTTTGTATTTGTTACATGGGTGACGGAGCTGTGAGACAAGGTGCCTTACATGAAGCATTCAATATGGCGATGACGATGAAAATGCCAGTGATCTTTGTAGTTGAGAACAATGGATATGCCATGGGAACATCTGTGCAAAGGACATCCAATGTTACGGATCTTTACACATTGGCGGAGGCTTATGATATGCCTTCTGAGCCTGTAGATGCAATGAAGGTTGAAGACGTACATCATGCTGTGACGAAAGCGGCGGATAGAGCCAGGAAAGGAAATGGACCAACATTTCTCGAGTTTAGAACTTATAGATACAAAGGACACTCCATGTCCGATCCGGCAAAATATAGGACCAAAGAAGAACTGGAAGAATATAAGCTTCAGGATCCCATTGAGCAGGTGAAACAAACCATTCTGAAAAAGAAATGGGCAAAGGAAGAAGATCTTAAAGAGATCGATACTGAAATCAAAGGTGTGGTGGCTGATGCGGTGCAATTCGCAGAAGATTCACCATGGCCAGAGGCCTCAGAAGCCTATACAGATAATTATGTGGAGGATGATTACCCTTTTGTGAATACATAATTACCTGATAGCCTTACACATCTGAACAAAAAATATATCTTTGCGTCCGCATTTTCGCCCTAGCGGTGAGATAAGAATTGAGATAACCGATATTTCTTTGAAAAAGAATATCTAATTGATAGAAAATGGCAAAAGAGAAAAAGCATGACGAAGGCATTGAGATCTTAGAGGATCCTAATGCAATTGTTGAAAAAGCCAATGAGTTTTTTAGTAGCAAGCGAAACAAAGCGATGGTTTTCGGAATTGGAGGAGTTATCGCATTGTTGATTGTAGGCTTTGCTGCATATAACTATTACATCACGAATCAGAATCAAACAGCACAAGAGGAGCTTTTTCAGGCTCAATTTTATTTTGATGCAGATAGTCTTGGTTTGGCATTGAACGGGGATGGAAACAGCTACGGGTTCCTCGAAATTATTGATGAATTTCCCGGAACAAAGGCAGCTAATCTGGCAAATTTTTATGCCGGGGCGTCTTATTTAAAATTAGGAGATTTTGATGGAGCGGTAAGGCACTTAAGCGACTTTAGCAGTGATGACTATCTGCTGCAAGGAAGGGCTTATTCCCTCATCGGCGATGCATATATGGAAATGGATGATTTCACAAATGCAATCAGCTACTACAAACAAGCTGTTGATTATAAAGAGAACGAGTCTTTTACTCCGATCTACCTGAAAAAATTAGCAATCGCACAAGAACAAAATGGAGACCTGACTGCCGCTGCTGGCACATATGGAATGATTGTAAAAGAATATCCTTCTTCTACACAAATCCATGATGCTAAAAAGCAAAAGGCACGGCTGGAAGCTCTGTAAGACATTAAAGAACTGGATAAAATGTCATCTCGTACGGGATGACATTTTTTATTTGTAGAAACTTCATTCTCTTTGCTGTATGTCATCAGCAGATAAAAATCTCAGTGACGTCAAGCTCAGTGGAGATATTGACGTTAGCAAATACAAGTTTGGAATAGTAGTAGCAGAGTGGAATGAACAAGTGACTGAAGCACTTTATTCGGGTGCTTATCAGACACTTCTAGGAGCAGGAGCTACTAGAAATAATATTGAGCGCATGAATGTGCCTGGAACCTTCGAGCTTAGTCTCGGAGGCCAATGGATGGCAGACCGAAAAGACATTGATGCGGTTATTTGCCTTGGGTGTGTCATTCAAGGGGAAACCAGACACTTTGATTTCATTTGTGATGCGGTAGCCAATGGCATTACAAATGTCAGCCTTAAGTTCAATAAACCAGTCATCTTTGGGGTACTTACACCGGATACGATGAAACAAGCGCTGGACAGGGCTGGAGGAAAACATGGCAACAAAGGAGACGAGGCTGCTGCTACAGCAATCAAGATGTTACGGGTAATGAATTAGTCTATCCTGCCTTCTATACCAAACCAAACCGTGTCCTTTAGCAGCATTTTTTGATAGCCATCAATTTTATAAGTAAAAAGGATTCCGTTTTTGAAGTTCATTAGAATTTCACGATGATGGACGTAGACATCCTTATCCTCATGAAAACTGGCTCGTATGTACTGAAATTCATTCTCCTGGAGCAAATAGCTTAATGATTTTAATGCTCCATTTTCCGTATCTAGAAGTGTGAGCTTAATTTCACTATCATTTTCAGCTTTCTCAAAAGATCCAACATATTCAGGTTGATTCGGATTGATTTCTTTTAAAAAGTCCAATTCTCCAATCCATTTTGCCGAGTCAAAAATTAATTGATTAAACTCACTTTCATCATCCAGTGAAACCGTTTTTTCTACTGACTTTCCATCCAGCAGATTAGCTTGTTCAAGCAACAATTGCCTGAGGTCCGGATATTCCGGAATATCTACAGATTCAGGCTTAAGTTTCTGACAGCTGGATAGAAAGATAAGAGTTATAAATCCGAATTTTATTAAACGTGTCATATCGAATGAAATGAGAAATCTATAAAATTGAAACACCCTGATCTACTTAATATTATTGCTATTTCTCGGCATAGAATTCTCCTTCGTCGAAATGTCACAGTGTATTATGAATTATCAAATCAAAATATCACCGGTCATTTCCTCTGGGATATCCACACCCATGATTTTTAACATAGTAGGAGCCAAATCTCCCAGCTTTCCACTTTTCGGCTCCCCTTTGAATTCTTTATCAACTATGATGAACGGAACAAGGTTCGTTGTATGCGCGGTATTTGGTGTGCCGTCTGGGTTGATCATCATGTCTGAATTTCCATGATCAGCAATGATAATGGATAGGTAATCATTGGCTAGAGCCGTATTTACAACCGCATCAGCACACCGGTCTACCGTTTCACAAGCTTTTATGGCAGCTTCAAAAACTCCGGTATGACCCACCATATCAGGGTTAGCAAAATTAAGGCAGATGAAATCGGCTGACTTAGCTTCTAGTTCAGGAATGATTTTATCACGAATATCTAATGCACTCATCTCTGGCTGCAGATCATAGGTTGCCACTTTTGGGGATGGGCATAGAATCCGACTCTCACCTTCAAACGGTTCCTCTCGTCCTCCAGAAAAGAAAAATGTCACATGAGGGTATTTTTCAGTTTCAGCAATTCGGATCTGCATCTTACCATTTTTCTCTAGTACCTCACCCATGGTCATGGTTAGATTCTGTTTTCCATACATCACATTCACTCCTTTGAAAGAGTCATCGTAATTGGTCATGGTCACGTAATGGAGGTCCAACTTTTTCATTTCCTGATCCGGAAAATCTTGCTGTGTGAGGGCTTGTGTAATTTGCCTTCCTCGGTCAGTACGGAAGTTGAAGCAGATAACGACATCCCCTTCTTGAATTTTTGCTTCTGAACATATAATTGGCTTCACAAACTCATCGGTTATCTCCTCCATGTAAGATTCTTCCATGGCTCTTAGTGGATCTTGTACCATTTTCCCTTCGCCATGTACCATCGCATCGTATGCCAGTTTTACGCGCTCCCATCGGTTGTCTCTATCCATAGCATAATACCGCCCAACGATGGAGGCAAGAGAACCTGTAGTTTCAGCCATGTGATGTTGCAAATCCCTCAGGTAATCCACCCCTCCTTGGGGGTCAGTATCTCTACCATCTGTGAAGGCATGAACATGAACATCGTCAAAGTTTTCATTCGAAAAAGTAGTGAGCAATCCTTTCAGGTGATTGATGTGAGAATGAACACCTCCGTCCGAAACCAGTCCAATTAGATGAATGGGTTTTTCATTCTCTTTCGCGTAAGAAATGGCTTCTTTCAGGGTTTCGTTTTGAGCAATGGAACCGTCATCAACTGCATTACTGATTTTTACAAGATCCTGATACACTACTCTTCCTGCACCTATATTCACGTGCCCCACTTCGGAATTGCCCATTTGTCCATCTGGCAAGCCTACCGCCAGTCCTGAAGCTTCTAAGGTGCTGTGTGGATATTCGGAAAACATGCGATCCATGAATGGAGTTGATGCTTTGTCAATGGCAGAAACAGCTTTATCCTTGGCAATCCCCCACCCGTCAAGTATCAATAAAATGACTTTCTTGTTCATATTTGCAAATATAGATGGGGCAATTTTTGATTGTGGGGGTTTGAATGAATAAATTGGGCATGGTTTTCGTGTATAGTGTACCAACACGTTCTAACAAAGAATAAATGAAGTTTATAATTCTGGTACTTGCATTGACTTTTGGACCAGCTCAAGATGAGACTGTTAAGGATATTGGTACGGCCATAAAAGCAGGAAGTGCCAAGGAGCTTATCAAATTTTGCAATAATACCGTTGAGATAAAAATCGACGGTGAAAGTTCTAATTATAGTAAAGCACAGGCCGAAGTAATCTTGCGGAATTTTTTTTCAAAAACCCCTCCAAAAAACTTCACTTATATCCATCAAGGAGCTTCTCCAGAAGGTCTAAAATACACTATCGGAAGATATACGCATAACAATGGTGCTTATCGTGTTGTTATGGTAATTAAAAAAATTGACGACAAATACCTCATCGACACTTTGAATTTCAGTCAGGAGTAAGTTATTTCGTCAATCGCCAACTATTATAGAGTTCCACCACAATGAGACCTGACTACTTAACTACTAAGAATATCAATGCCTTTATCAAAGCTGCCTTAGCTGAAGATATTGGTGATGGAGATCATTCCTCTCTAGGATCTATTCCTGAATCTGCTAAAAATGAAGCTCATTTATTGATAAAGGGAGATGGAATCATTGCCGGGATAGAATTAGCAGAAAAAATTTTCAAACATGTAGATGACAGCTTGGTTCTGGATTTTCATAAGAAAGATGGAGATCCTATTGAGCATGGCGAAGTGGCCTTTTCAGTTGAAGGGAGTTCGAGATCCATTTTATCTTCTGAGCGACTTGTGCTCAATTGTTTGCAGCGCATGAGTGCGATTGCAACTTATACCCAACATATGAATCAACTGATCAAGGGATCCAAAGCCAAATTGCTGGATACCAGAAAAACAACACCCCTTTTTAGATTACCCGAAAAGTGGGCTGTAGTGATTGGTGGAGGAGTCAACCACCGATTTGGTCTGTATGATATGGTGATGCTCAAGGATAATCACATTGATTTTGCTGGTGGAGTTAAAAATGCAATAGAGCATACGGTAAAGTATTTGGAAAAAAACAATCTAAAACTCAATATTGAAATTGAAGTAAGAAGTTTGAGAGAGTTGGATGAAGTACTGGATATTGGACAGGTAAATCGTGTTATGTTGGACAACATGCTTCCTTCAGATATAAAACAAGCAATCAAAATGATTGGTGGTCGATTTGAAACGGAAGCTTCGGGGGGAATTACCGAGCAAACGATTGCTGAAATTGCAGAAACCGGAGTTGATTACATTTCCGTTGGTGCCCTAACACATTCATACAAAAGTCTTGACATGAGTCTCAAAGCGTTTTAAACATCTATATTCGCGGTTGTAACTGTATTAAGTAGAAAAGTGAGTTTGAGATATGATTGTAAGGACTAAAAAATACCAACTTCCTACGAAGAAATATATTGGAATAGCATTCAAGGCAGCATTGAAACAGCAATGGTGGGTTTTCCTGATTTATATAGCAATATGTTCAGGATACTTTTTCGCACCTAATCACTGGTGGATTACTGGGGCATCCATAGCTCTTGTTCTTTATATGCTTTTTTGGTTGATCCAGTTTGCTGGGGTAACCCAACTGGAGCAGGGGAAATTTATGTTCCAAAAGTTGTCCTATGAGATTTCATCTCAGCAGATCTTAATAAAGATGAATGCAAAGCAAGGGATGCCGATGAAGTGGGACCAGATCAAGCGAGCTGAAAAAAGAAAAGATGGATTTGTATTTTTTATTAGTAAAGCTCAACTCATCTTTTTACCATTCAAAAGCTTTAATAATGATAATGAAGTACGGTTCATAGAAACCGTTCTGAAACGTAAGGGATATAGCAAGTAAAAAGTGATGGCTCGTAAGCTTGAATTAAAAGAGGCTAAACAGCGAGCAGGCAGATTTTGTGCTTTTCGAGAGAGGTCTCCCCACGAGCTTTTTGAAAAAATAAAATCCTGGGGTATTTCTGAGGAAGACGCGTCAAGGTTAGTCTCTGAACTATCCAAAGAAGGTTATGTGAACGAACAGCGGTTTACGAATGCTTATTGCAACGATAAGTTTGAATTTAATTCCTGGGGCAGGCAAAAAATAAAAGCCAGCCTATTTGTTCATAGGCTTTCTGACCAGACGGTTCAACATGCATTGGATCGAATCGATCCCGAAAAGTATGTGTGGAGGCTGAAAGAGTTAGCCAGTCAGAAGTGGAAAAAGTTGGAAAAGGATGACTTGGTAAAACGTAAGCAAAAGACCGTTGCTTATATGGCCAATAAAGGATTTGAAATGGATTTGATATGGGAGGCAATTAATCAGCTAACAAAAGAAAGTCCGTGATCTTACTTTTTTCTAAAAATTTGAAATCATAAAGCTGGAAAATCCGTAAGTTTAATTTTTCTAATGTGACAATATGCTTCAATCATCAGCAAAGGAACTACTTTTCCAACTAGATAAAATCATAGATGAGTGTAAGTCTGAGGACTTTGCAAGACCACTGAGTGAGTTAAGTGGGGCTACTTTTGGGCAGCATATTCGGCATACCCTCGAATTTTTCATTTGCTTGTACGATGCAAGAAATGAGAAAAAAGTCAACTATGATCAACGAAAACATGATCAGTTGATTGAAACAGATAAGAAGTTAGCTCTAAGCGTGATTCAATCAATCATTGAATTTCTGGATAAGAATACAGAGGATTTTGAGCTGGCGTTTGAAGCCAATTACACAGAGCAAGAAGGGGAAGATCAGGTAATGAAAAGCAGCTTTTACAGAGAGCTTGCTTATAACATTGAGCACGCCATTCATCATATGGCACTAATAAAGGTGGCAGTCAATCAATCGTTGAATTACATATCGCTACCCCCGCATTTTGGTGTTGCCAGCTCTACAGTCCGATACAGGGCCGGTGAAAAAGCTAATTGATCATTGAAGAAATTTCTCGTTCGTCTCAAACACTGGGAGTACTGGCCGTTCTCTCTCTTATACTTTCCTGTATCCTTCTATTTTGGATGGCTCGCTTGGAGGGCCAAATCTTTTTTCTTCTTCACCGCTTCTAATCCTCAAATCGACTTTGGAGGTATGCTGGGGGAAAAGAAATCGGAGATTTACGATCTGATCCCTGATAAATACATCCCTAGAACAATGCTCATATCTAAGGGGGATATCGAACGAGCTACTTCAATTGCTGAAGAGGTCGGGTTTCCAGTGATTGCTAAACCAGACATTGGTGAACGGGGCAATTGGGTTGAAAAAATTAATGACCAATCTGAGCTGCGAAAATACGTAGAACAATGCCCTGTGAATTTTTTGATTCAGGAGATGATAGATTTTCCTATAGAACTTGGGGTTTTTTACGTCAAGTATCCTGGTGAAAAGGGAAAAGTGACATCCATTGTGAGAAAAAACTTTCTTCAGGTAGTTGGTGATGGTACATCCACCGTGGAGGAGCTTCTACGGGAGAGTATTAGAGCGCAAATGACGGCTATTTTAGACAGTGATTATGTACAAACAGTCAAAGGTCAAATTCTTGAGCAGGGGGAGAAACTACTTATTGAACCGATTGGTAATCATTGTCGTGGGACCATGTTTTTGAATGATAACGATCAAATAGATGAGGCTTTGAATGATGCTTTCAATAACCTGGCTGATGAGATACCTGAATTTTATTTTGGAAGGTTTGATCTAAGGTGTCGTTCATATGAAGACCTCAAAAAACTGGAGCACTTCAAGATCATCGAATTGAATGGAGCTGGAGCCGAACCAGGACATATCTATCAGCCAGGTTATTCCCTCTGGAAAGCCTACAAAGATATCTTTTGGCATTTACGGGTTTTGGCTGATATTAGCATCGCAAACCGAAAAAGAGGTCATACTTACTGGAGCTTCAAAGATGGCTTGAAGAAGTGGAGGTCTCACAATCAATACAATCGTCTGCTGGCCAATAAATGATTATACAAACACTTATTGTTTCGTTCGTAGTAAGCTACATTGGATCCATTCCTCCTGGAACGATTAATGTTTCTGTGATGCAGCTTTCCATTCAAAGAAAGCATCGAGCGGCCATTTTTCTTGCCTTTGCCGCATCAGCAGTTGAGTTTATATATGCAGGTATCACCGTACAGTTTCACATTTTTCTTAATACTAACGAAACGCTAGCGGACTATTTTAGAATAATCACTTCGATTGCGTTAATTGGTCTTGGGCTCTGGAATATTTTTTCAAAAGCTTCAGCTTCGTCTGTTGGTGTGAATACGAAAATTACAGGACGGCATGGCTTCTATAAAGGGATGTTATTGGGAGTATTGAACCCAATGACTATTCCTTTTTGGCTGGCCATCACAACCTATTTGGAAAACGATGGATGGGTGGATGTGTCTGATTATGGTTTCTGGATGTATTTGATAGGACTTTCTTTAGGAACTTTTTTTTTATTACTCACAGTAGATGCACTAGGCAAGCGATTTACGAAGATTGCTGACAATCCAATCCTTGTTCATAAGGTTCCGGGTTTTTTGTTGTTGGGATTAGGTGTTTATTTCTTACTCAAACTAGTTATTTAAAAAACAACGGTTAATACTAATGGGCTTAACGAGCAAAACCAACCCTTAAAGGTTGGTTGCTAAGTGTTACATAATTCAAACTTAGTTGATAGGAATTTGAATAAAGATTCCTACATCATTATGTTGATTGACCTGCCTCAATTCGTTTTGAGATTGGTATTCTTTTATTTCGAGAAGAAGAATACTTTCTTTATCAATAGGTGCTTTCTTAAGGATAGAGCTTAAGTAAAGCCTATCATTTGACGAGCTTATTGAGGCAATTCCAATTCCTTCAGAAATTAAGGTGGCTTCAATTTTCACAGCTCGGTAAGCGAGATTCTTATCCCCTTTTCCTGGGCTCATCCTTAAAAATAGATTTTCAATGTTTTTTGAAATCCCTTTTTCTAAATCCACTTCGCCACTTGCAGTGAAAATTTGAATGTTTGGCTTTCTAGTTATAAAGCTATCATCAATACTCGCGAATGAAGAGATGAAAAGGGTTGCAACCATGGCTGTCAGGACTACTCCGACACGCAAATAGCTGTCTTTTGATTTGGATGCTTGTTTTTCCATAATATTAAACCGTTGTTTTAAACTTGTTTGATTGCTTAAATAGCTAGCTGCACGGAAGGATATTCCGGTTCGCGCCTTAAAGAGCAGGTCCTGATATTCCAGTTTGTCATAACCTTTATGGATCACATGCCTATCAGCTATGAATTCGTGACTTGCTTTAATGTCTTTTCGAAGAAGCCATATGAAAGGGTTAAACCAAAAGAGAATGGAGAAGACTTCCAGAAGAATCACATCAATTGAATGAAGTTGATCTTTATGTAATTTTTCATGAATGACTATGGGTTCGAGCTGAGGTTTTTCACTTTCTCCTTTGTGGAGAAACAACAGGTTGAAAAACGAAAATGGAGAGATTGGATCTTTTGTTTCCACCAACTTAAATCCCCATTTTCTTCTTTTTTCTGATTGGATATAGAGTTTGACTAATCCGATGATGCCAATAAGGAATTTGGTTGAAAACAGGGACACTCCTGATAAATAGAGGATGACAAAAAGGCTTAAATTCTCTTTTGGTAAGTCTGCCGAAAATGTATTGATCGCACTAGAAGTATTTTGTAGTAATTCTTCAACTTGAATTAGGTTATCAGGAGAACCAAACCGTATGGATGGAATCAGCAAAAAGAGAGAGCAGAATATAAGAATTCCGATACCCATAAAACGCTTAATCTGATGCTGCTTTCCACTATAAATAAACAGTCGATAGAGGAGGTAGAAAACTGCAAGTGCAATATTTGATTTGATGATATAAGCTTCCATTATCCTTGTTTTTTCTTTTCTATTTGCTTTTGAAAATGATTGATCAACTCTTCCATATCTTTTGTACTTAGTTCTTCTTCAGTGCCAAAAGCCGATACCATGTTCTTGAATGAGTCGGAGAAGTACCTCTTTACGAATGACTTCATGTATTTTTTGGTGTATTCTTCTTTTTCGACTGTTGGGAAGTATTCAAACGAATTGGCTACTGGTTTTCTCTCTAAGAATCCTTTCTTCTCTAATATTTTCACAATGGTGGCCACCGTAGTGTATGCTGGTTTAGGTTCAGTGTATTTACTTACAATATCCCTGATCATTCCTTTGCCTAGCGACCAGATTATTTTCATTGCTTTCTCTTCAGCTTTGGTCAATGTTTCCATATTCGAATGAGTATTACGTAGCAATTCTACTAAATGTTTAGTAGATACTACTAATTTTTTAGTAGTTTTTTCTAAATGCTTTTATTAGATGATCCAGGGAGACTTTTTCTGGCGATCTGCCGCTGGTATATAAACTTATCGGAAGTTGATTTTTTAATGCGTACTATTGACCCTTGAAAACTGATGATTTATGAGAAGGATATTTACCATTTTGACTTTGATTCCCATTCTTACCTTTTCTCAAAATAAAAAGGTACTTGACCATGATTCCTATGATCAATGGAGACGCGTTTCAAAGGAAGCCATCAGCAATGATGGAAAATACATTGTGTATACCACAGAGCCTAATGGGACCGGAAACGAACGGCTAAAGCTTCATTTGTTTGGTGGGAATCTGATCCTGGAATATGATAGAGCTTCTGATCCATATTTTACCAATAACTCCGAGCATCTGATTTTCAAAATATCACCGGATTTGTTTGAACTCCGGGATCTGAAAAGAAGGAAAACTAAAGAGAAAGACCTACCGAAAGATACCTTGGCTATTTACTCAATAAGAGATAAAACTCTAACAAAAATTGCAGGAATCAAATCATTTAAGGTTCCGGAGAAATGGGACGATTATATCGTTTACCTATATGAACCTGAGCCGGACAGCACAAAGAAGAAAGTAAAAAAGAGAAGTAAAAAGAACGGATACGATTTGGTTGTCAAAGACCTTAGAGACCTATCTGGATCTATTTTCACTTACGTCCTGGACTATGAGCTCGCTGAAGAAGGATCAGCACTTGGCTTGGTTTCCACAGGCAATGATAGTACTGTCACAGAAGGAGTCTACAACTTCAATTTTTCATCTAAAGAATTCAACCCTATCTACCGCTCGAAGGGGACGTTTTTTCAGCTGGAATGGGATAAAAAAGGAAGGCAGTTTTCGTTCATTTCTGACATAGATACAACCAAAGCAATCAATAGAGACTATCATCTAAACTATTATAAAGTGGAATGGGACAGTAGTAAGACGATTGCCAACAAGTCTACATTGGATAATTTGATCGTTAATAAGGACTTCAGGAATTATTTTTCTGAGTCAGGCAAGCGCTTATTCTTCCAAACAAGAACGCACCCTGTAGAACAGGATACCTCTCTATTGAAAGAAGAAATAGTAGATGTAGAGGTGTGGAATTACAAAGACCAGCGGCTTTTTACTCATCAGGAGAACGAAAAGTCAGATGATTTGAAGTTGGGCTACCTCTGCTATTACGATACCTCATCGGATCAGTTTGTACAACTTGGGGGGGAGAATTTTTCAAGAGTGATTGTAAGCGATGAAGGAGACGGGAGCACAGCTCTTGCGCTTGATGATTATAATTATCGAAAGCTTAGAAGCTGGGAAGGTTATACGTTAAATGATATGTATAGTATTGATCTGTCAACTGGTAACAAAACCAGGATTGCAGAGGCAAATAGAGGATCAGTCCGACTCTCCCCCGAGGGCGAATACGCTTTTTGGTACAATAATACTGACTCGGCTTGGTTCACTTTTTCATTCAGGGATAATAGGATCAGACAGGTAACGATGAATAATGAAGTTCCTTTCTATAATGAAATTCACGATACCCCATCCAATCCGAGATCATATGGGCTAATGAGTTGGACCGAGAATGATGAAACCATGCTTCTTTATGATCGCTATGATATTTGGGAAGTGGATCCAAAAGCAGAAAAGTCTCCAAAACGGATTACTCCTAATGGAAGAAAGGAGAAGCTTACTTATCGATACATACAGTTAGATGATGAAGAAAGATTCATCAAAAAGGGACAACAGTTGATTCTTTCTGGATTTTACGAATCAGATAAGAGCGAGGCAGTTTTTTCTTTTACTTATGGAAAGAATTCACCAAAGACTTTGGTGAAAGGAGGCTATCGATACACTTCTTTCGAAAAAGCCCGGGATTCGAAAAATCTACTCTTTACTAAAGAGAACTTTCAGACTTTTCCAGATTTGCTCTCTACAGATCTGACATTTAAGAAAGTGAATAGAATCAGCAATATCAATCCACAACAGAAAGATTACAATTGGGGGACAGGAGAGCTCGTCTATTGGAACTCATTGGATGGCCAGAAAATGGAGGGGATGCTTTTCAAGCCAGAGAATTTTGATCCAAATAAAAAATATCCACTACTGGTTAATTTTTACGAGAAGAGTTCTAACAGATTGAACAGTCATAGAGATCCATACCCACATCGATCCACGATTAATTATAGTTTTTATACCTCCAGAGGATACATAATTTTTAATCCGAATGTGAACTACACGGATGGATACCCTGGAGAGAGTGCATACAACTGTGTGATTCCAGGTGTCACTTCGTTGATTGAAAAAGGCTATATAGATGAGGAGAATATTGGTGTTCAGGGACATAGCTGGGGTGGGTATCAGATTGCCTATCTTCTTACAAAAACCAATATTTTCAAATGTGCAGAAGCCGGAGCACCTGTTGCAAATATGACCAGTGCGTATGGTGGAATTAGATGGGGTTCCGGGCTAAGCAGAATGTTTCAATACGAGCGAACGCAAAGCAGAATAGGAGGAACACTATGGGAGTATCCGCTGAGGTACATTGAAAATTCTCCTATTTTCTACATCGATAAAGTAAACACTCCGGTTTTAATCATGCATAATGATGAAGATGGGGCAGTGCCATGGTATCAGGGTATTGAATACTTTGTTGCTCTCCGAAGATTGGACAAACCAGCATGGATGCTTAACTATCGAGGTGAGCCTCACTGGCCGTTGAAGATTCAAAACAGGGTTGATTTCAATATCCGAATGGCTCAGTTTTTTGATTATTATCTAAAAGGGTCACCCATGCCAAAATGGATGAGAGATGGAGTTCCGGCGATAGAGACCGGAATTAATCAAGGCTATGAATTGATCGGAGGAGAGTAGAACCTATTTGAGCAAAGCGTATCTATGTAAGTCCCAAAACTGATTATTTTTGAAAACAGCTTTTTGGGCAATCCCTTCTTTTTGAAAACCGCACTTTTCGAGGATTTTCATAGAAGCGATATTGTACTCATAGACACCACAAAAGATCCTGTTTGCCTCTAGTGAACGCCATACATGCTGTATTGTTAGCTGGAGAGCCCCGGTACCAATTCCTTTGTTCCAGAATGGCTCTCCTATCCAATAGCCGATCTCTACTGATTTACGATAAACATCCACTTGGGGGGTCAACCCCATTACACCAACAAGCTCACCATTATAAGTGATGGCAAATGTGAATGCATCATGATTTTCTTTTGTATGTTTTATAAAGGCTTCACCATCCGCTAGCGTGTATGGGTATGGGACAAAATCTCTAAGGTTATCTTGGACTTTTTTGTTGTTTATCAAATATGAGATTGCATGAGCGTCGCTCCTTTCCAAGGAACGAATGCTTACATCTTCTTTGGAAAGCTTCAATTAGTTTCTTATTTCACCTCCACCAAACATGACAAATCCTTTGATACGGATCGTGACACCCTGAGCACTTTCGATCACCTTTCGTTCGTCACTGAAACCTCCGAAAATTGCCACATTATCCATATGGACCTTCCAGTTTTCAGGTACTTTCAAATCTACTCCTCCGAATAAACAAAAAACCTCTATAAAGGCCCCTTCTTCAGCTTTTGATTCTCTAAGATCTATTTCAGAACCCCCGAAAATACAGGTGATTTTTCCACCTCTCAGGTTTTCTGAAGTATACTTTTTATCCGTTCCTCCAAAGATGGCTACTTCGTCAAAAATGTCTTCAGAGCTCTCTGCTTTCCCTCCCAAAGCAGCTCTTCTGCGAAGGATAAATGAAAGACCGATAAGAATTATGATAATTGGCCAGACATCTCTGAGGTTCAAAATATCAAAGTAGTGAAGGTAGAATATGGTAGCGATCCCGAAAAAAATCATTGCAGAACGACCATTCCCTGACAATAAATTAATAATTCCTATAGCCACGAAAATGGCAGGCCATGAAAATAAGTAGTAAGGAAGATCAATATCAAACCCCAAGTTATCCAAAAGAAAAATGGAGCCAACGATTACTAATAATAGTCCGAATAAGGAACGTTTGTGGTTAGGTGAAGCCATGATGATTTTCTTTTTAGATTTTCTCGTTAGCCAATTGAAGCTTTATCAATATAGCTTAAACGGGAATTTAATCCATTTTAGGTCAATTAAACCAACCAAAGAGTAGAGATATTCCGAATGTAGGCCCATCAAAGTCAGTAGGATCATAGAATTGGCTATCCACACCGATTGTTTTTTGGTATCCAATTGATGCATTTACTTTGAACCAGTAAGCAATGTTTGCCTCTCCAAAAAACTGGGGATTGAAGATGAATAGGTCATCTTTGTTCACCGTACTATTAGTACTTGTTGACTTAGTAGAAACTTCACCCCACCCCAAGCGTGTTTCTACTCCCATATGGATCATGTTGTCTGGTTTTATATTATAACCCAGCCAAAATCCTCCGTGTCCAAAGCTAGAAGTAAAATCTTCTCCTTCTATGGTTACGTCATGATTACCAGTAAGACTCAAGCCATAACCCCCGATAAAAAACGTATTATCAAATAGCACAGCTCCACCTCCCCCAGTTAATGTTGAGAGATCCCCATCTATCGGCATGAATGAAAAAATAACACCTCCAAATCCTGAGATGTCCTCCGGGTCATTTCCAATGAGTGTTTTAGGTCTTCCATTTTGCGCTGAGACGGAAAAAGTTAAAACCATAAATGATGTAATAAGTAGTTTTTGCATGTCCTTTTATTTTTTGAAATTATCTATTTGACTCATTAGAAGGACAGTGAAAATGACGGAATGTTTCTTTACCTGGATGAATTGTTAAATAATGTAAATCAGTCAAAATGACCGAAGATTAGAAAACTAATACGACAGGTTGGCACGTTAATAAGAATATAAACGATTGGAATGTGTTTTGACAAAGCATTCTAAAAAGAGGGAGGAGATATGAAAGTAGATAAAGAACTCACAAAGCGAATAGCAGGGACAGCCAATATTGTTAATTCTATCAATGGTGGGACTGTGCTTCCGACCTTCAATACCACAAAAGAAGAAGATCATTACCGGTTAGAGGTGAGTATCCCAAGCGTAAAGGCAGAGGACATTAAAGTGGAAGTAAATGGTGATGACCTGATGGTGTATCAAAGCATTCACGTAAATGCTTACACGCTCCCCAACATGTTGGGAGTGATTACACTATCTTCTGATGTAGAGCGTGAAAACATCTATGCGGAGTATGAAGATGACTTATTGATCGTGATCCTACCTTTCAATGAGAAAGAAGGAGGCTACCAAAAAGAGATCGAAATTCATAAGCGTTAATTATTCATCATGTAAAGTTTCTGCCGGATTTAGGTTGGCCGTCCTAAATGTGTGATATGCTACGGTGCTGATAGCAATAATTACAATGGTAATTGCCGGAATTAAAAAGACGATTACGTTCAGTTGAATTCTGTTTTCAAAGCCTTCCAGCCAATTTTTCATTAACCACCAGCTAATTGGAGCAGCAATTATGATGGAAACTGCAACCAGTTTCACAAAATCCCACGTTAGTAAGGCAAGTAGCTGTTGAATTGTTGCTCCGAGTACTTTTCTCACCCCGACCTCTTTTGCTCGAAGACTTGTTATGTAGGAGGCCAATCCAAATAGGCCCAAACAAGCAACTAAAATAGCCAAACCCGAAAAAAGCCCGAATATGGATCCGAATTTCATGTCCGATTCGTATTGTTGATTGTAGTAATCATCTAAAAAGAAGAAATCAAAAATTTTATTTCCGAAAGCTACCTCCCAGTCTGCCTGTATATTATCTAATGCGCTCCGCATATTATTCGTGTTGATTTTGACGGAATAAAAACCTGTCGTAGAGGGAAAGTATCTGAAGATGAGCGGTTCATAAGCTTGTTTGGGCGACTCCTGTCTGTAATCTTTGAGTACTCCAACAATGTTAAATGTGTCACCCCAGAAGAAAATTTTCTTGTCAAGAGCTTCACCAGGGTCTGAAAACCCGATTTGTCTAATTGCTGATTCGTTGAATAAAACATTCGCCTCTTCGGCACCAAATGTTTCATCAAAACTTCGACCGGCAACTATCTCCAAATCATAGAAATCAGCAAAGTTTGCATTTCCACCCAATACTCTATACTGATTACTCTCTGTTTCATCTTGAGTTAAAAGTCTGATTCCACCCGCATTCCATCCAGGGCTTCTTCCCGGTACAGCGGATGAAGTGGTAAATTCGGTCACTGAAGTATTTGATCTCAGCCTATTTTTAAAAACTGCATCTTTGATGGACATGACAGAATCACTCTGATAAACTGGGGTCTGAATGATCAATGTTTGATCAATACTTACTCCAAGCTCCTGAGATTGAAGGAAGTTCATTTGCTTATAAACCACGAATGTTCCAGTAATGAGGATGACAGAAGCTAAAAATTGAAATGTCACCAATCCTTTTCGCAAACCATTTCCGCTAGAGCTTGAGGCGAATCTCCCTTTCAGTACAGCGATAGGTTTAAAACTGGATAGCACAAATGCTGGATAGAAGCCAGAAAGAATCAAACCGACCGTGAAGACGATAACCAATCCAACCCAAAATACAGGAGTGTCCGGCCAGGTGTACAGACTACTTCTTCCTACAAACTGGTTGAAGATTGGATAGATTAAAACAACTAGGGAAGCTGCTACCATCAGTGAGACGAGGTTCAAAAAGAAGGATTCAAACATGAATTGACCAATAAGCTGAGATTTATGACTTCCCATTACTTTCCGAATCCCAACTTCCTTCGCTCTGCTCATTGCTCGGGCTGTTGTAAGGTTTATGTAATTGATCCATGCGATGAATAACACAAACAATCCGATTATTAAGAGAAAATAAGTGGTCCTTTCATTCCCCGTAGGTTTGATCTCTCCTATGTAATTAGAGATAAGATGAATTTTAGTAAGTGGTTGGAGGAGTAGTTCAATTCTAAAGTTTGTTTGATCTTCCTCACCAATAAGGTTGACCAACCAATCGTCAAACTTCGCTTCCAGCTCTTCAGGATCTGTTCCATCATAAAGTTTTACATAATTTAAAAACCCATCCCAATTCCAATCTGTTCTGGCATCTTCATCAGTAAAGAAGACATAGGAATCAAATGAATACAATAGATCGAATTTCATGTGTGACTTCTCCGGGAGATCAGCAAAAACACCTGACACCACGAAATCCCAGGCGTCATTCTGCTTGATAATCTTTCCCATAGGGTCTTCATCGCCAAATATCTTTTTCGCTAATGACTCACTCAGGGCCACCTTCATTGAGCCCTTAAGTGAGGTACTGTCCTCCCCTCTTAAGAGCGGGATAGAAAAGAAGGTAAAGAAGTTTTCTGCAGCATAGTAAGGATGAGTTAATTCGAAGTACTTTTCCTCATAAGAAATTTGCGCTCTACTTGAATGTAGATTAACAAAGTCTACTACTTCGGGGAAGTCCCTATCCACGAAGTAGCCGGCACCAGCTGCTCCCGCTCCCCATTGGGTTGATAGCTCTCCCTGATTATATCTGTTCGTTTGTATACGGTAGATGTTTTCTTTATTAGAGATGAAATCATCATAGGTGAGTTCCTGGTAGACGTACTGAAGGATCATGAATCCGGCAGTCATACCGACGATCAAACCAAAAATGTTGATTGTTGCGTAAAACTTGTGACGTTTCAGATTTCTAAGTGTCGCAGTAAGGTAATTTTTTAACATGGCTTCTGTGTTTGAGTATTTTGACCTTTTTTTAAATCTGGGCCGGAAAAATCCAACCACTTGAAAGACGTGGATCAGGTTAGTCCTTAAAGTCCCAATCCGGATTTTATTTTCAAAGTAAGATTCCTCTAAATCACCAATAATCCCTTCCACAATGCCTGGTTTGCAAAAGCGTTCCAAGAGGTTAGTTGTGATCCTGAGAATCTTGGGTTTATTATCCATTTCCAAATGCTACTTCCGGAATTGCACGCCACATTTCATCTCTCATTTCTTTCATTCTTGCGATTACGGTTTGGCCTTCTGATGTCAGTCGAAAGAGGCGTTTTCTTCTACCTCCTCTTTCAGGAGTTGCTCCATCATACCTAGCACTGACATAGCCTTTTTCTTCCAGTCTGCTCGTAACCGAATGAACTGTGCTGATTGTAATGGATCGCTTGCATCGTTCCTTGATTTCTTTTTGAATAGCTAATCCGTAGGCATCATCATATAAAATACCAACAGAAAGCATCACTAATTCTTCTAGCTCTCCAAGATTTGTTCCTTTCACTACTGAATTACTTTATTAATTTAGATTCGTTACTTATTTCTTTCGATTTTGTCGAAAACGAAAATATAGCTTGATAGTTTCACTTTTGAAAGTATTTCTTTCGATTTTGTCGGAATCGAAGGGATAGATGATAGAAAATGACGACCAGGGAAATAAATAATCATTTTGGTGACATGGATCTATTCTTGATGGATTTAATCCTCAAAGGAAAGATTCCTGAAAAATGTAGCGTATTGGATGTCGGGTGTGGTGAAGGGAGGAATGGGATCTATTTCATACAAAATGGATACGAATATCATGGTTGGGATCTAGACGTTTCCAAACTACAGCTACTCGAATATTTATCCAACACGATTGAGCATTCGAATGCCCACTTTGCTTCTAATGACTTAAGGGCTGCTTCAACCAATGAAAAGTTCGAGCTGATTATTTGTTCAAGGGTGCTTCATTTCGCAGAGAACGAGGGAGATTTTATGCAGATGTGGAAGAAGCTCTCAGAACTGTTGTCTACTGGGAGTTTGATTTATGTTTCGGTGGACTCAACAGTTGATACAGACCTGGGAGCTATTCAGGATGATGGTAAGGTTGAGTTTCCAGACGGGAAATTGAGATTTGTACTTACATCTGGCATGTATAATGATATGAAAAAAGGGTTCGAAGAAGTCGAACCCCTAAAGACGTTGGTACATCATGGAGAGCGTGCGCAGAGTTTCTTATTACTGAAAAAAAATTAGACGCAACCTTGCGCTAGCATTGCATCGGCAACTTTCACAAATCCTGCGATATTCGCTCCTTTGACATAGTCCACATAATCGTTACTCTCTTTACCGTGGTTCACACAGTTTTCATGAATGTCTTTCATAATTCCACGTAATCTCTCATCCACCTCTTCTCTAGTCCATGACAGCCGAAGGGAATTCTGAGACATTTCCAGTCCGGATGTAGCAACCCCTCCCGCATTTGAAGCTTTACCTGGGCTAAACATCAGTTTTTTGGATCGAATGAATTCCAATGCATCTGCTGTGGTTGGCATATTGGCTCCTTCAAAAATTCCTATGCATCCATTATCTATAAGTGTCTTCGCATCTTCTAGCGGAAGTTCATTTTGTGTTGCACATGGGTAAGCCAGGTCGCAATTGATTGTCCAAGGTGTCTCACCCTCTCTGAAATTAGCGCTACTGTACTTATCCGCATACTCTTTGATTCTACCTCGTTTTACATTCTTTAATTCCTTGATATACTCCAACTTCTCTTCGTCAATACCATCCTTGTCGTAGATAGATCCGCCTGAATCTGAAACGCTTACTACTTTGGCCCCATTTTGAATTAATTTTTCAATCGCAAACTGAGCTACGTTCCCTGATCCGGAAACTGTTGCTATTTTGCCATCGAGTGAATCCCCTTTGTGGTTCAATACCTCTTGGCTAAAATAAACGCAACCATATCCCGTGGCTTCCGGCCTTATCAATGATCCTCCATACTGGAGGCCTTTACCTGTCAATACACCTGTGAATTCTCCTTGAACCCTTTTGTATTGCCCAAACAAATAACCGATCTCTCGTCCACCTACTCCAATGTCACCAGCCGGCACATCTGTGAATTGACCTATGTATTTACCAAGCTCGGTCATAAAGCTTTGGCAAAATTTCATTACTTCATTGTCACTCTTGCCTTTTGGATCGAAATCTGATCCTCCCTTACCACCACCCATGGGTAAGGTGGTTAAACTGTTTTTAAAGGTTTGCTCAAAAGCAAGAAACTTGAGAATGCTCAGGTTGACCGAAGGGTGAAACCTTAACCCGCCTTTATATGGGCCAATGGCTGAGTTCATTTGCACACGGTAGCCACGATTGATCTTTATTTCACCCTTATCATTTATCCAGGGCACACGAAACATAAACACCCTCTCAGGCTCACACATGGTTTCCAGTATGTTCGTATCTCTATATTTTGGTTTATCGGCTATGAAGGGAATGACTGTTTCAGCCACTTCGTCCACTGCTTGCAAAAACTCTGGTTCATTTGGATTCTTTTTTGAAATGTTCTCGACAAACTGTGAAATTTCTTTAGAGTGATTAGACATCTGAGTTTGGTTATGTTGAAAGATTGAAATTTAGGGGTTTTTTATCTATTAGCCGAGCTATAAAACATCGAAGGCGACAATTAGTTCATATTTAAGTATCAGGAAGTTAATCGAAAAAAAATATACACCTAAAACCTGGCTAACAATCAAATCGTAAATTACAATAGATATAAACCACACATATCATGAATTATTTAAGATTAGAAAGTGAGATTATCTCTTCGGTTCAAACCTTAAATGGCTCTCAAAAAAATGATGTTTTAGATTACATCAAGAGTATTCTGAAAAGAAGGCATAGTAGTATGCTTTATAGAAGTAAAGCCATGAAAGAAATACAAGAGGCTCTAAAAAGTGCTTAGTCCTCAGAGAGAACGATCACCATGTCGTTTTCTTCCAAGACAAATTCCTCTGATTTCTTAGGGTTAAGAACAACACCGTATTGCTCATCAGCAAGTCTGGCTTTAGCAATGTTCCTATAGCCAATGGCTACCTCATTCTTTCTTGCAGCAGATTCCAGAATGGTATAGAAATTCATCGGCATTCCAGTTTGCACGTATTCTTTGGCTGGCTTGATATAGATCTCAGAACCGTCAGCGTCAAATAAATCTTCAAAAACACGCATCAAGTCTTTATTTTCCGATACTTGGCTCATTAATAGACTTATCAACTTATCACTCACAATAAAATCATCAGCACTTGTGATATCTGCCAATTGCCTGTTTCTGATGTCCAGCATTTCACTAACAATTTTGTATTTACTTCCCTTGATCTCAGTGAAGTTTCTAAGGTGAAGCAGTGTGATTAATGTTTGTGCATCCGCTTCTTGAATCGGAAAATAATTTTGATAGCACAGCAGAATGATGTAATCATAATTTTCCAGACTCATAGATTCCAAAGTTTCCCGTCCAGTAGTGTCCACTACTTGAAAGTCAATGCTAATATTTTGAACCCTGCTTTTTAAACGATTAACAGTTTTTTCAGCGTCAGGGAACTTAGATACAATCCGTACCTCGGAACCATGAGGGACATAGTTATCAAGTTCTCTGATGATGTACCTGGCTCTATTGTTCCATCCGACG
Source organism: Ekhidna sp. (assembly GCA_965267215.1). Lineage (GTDB taxonomy): Bacteria > Bacteroidota > Bacteroidia > Cytophagales > Cyclobacteriaceae > Ekhidna. The sequence goes on along the minus strand of OZ253940.1, from coordinate 3,592,212 downwards.
ATCAAAAGCTTTTCTGGAGCCTGCGGTTCAGGTTCTGTGTAGACAATCTTGCTTTCGTGTGGGTCAATGTTGGCGTTTGCATTCGGGATAAGTGTGTCATCGTCTTCTGTAATACCGATCACCTTGTCTCCCTTGCTGAATACTGTATCCATTGGAGGGTTTATGGCCACATGTCCATCGGCGAATTGAATTCCCATGATGGCTGAGTCTTCATACGCAAAAAGGACATCTCTAAAACTTCTTCCAACCAATTGTGGAGCATCCTCAAAATAGATTTCATCTCCGTCAAAATCCATAAGATCCTGATATACAACACTCAACCCGGACTGCCTACTGGTTTGAACCATGATCTTGGAAATGATTTCATCTGAGAGAATCAACTCTACTTCACCTTTTCCTACCATTTTGGCCACATCAAAGTTCTTCTTATCCTCCATCTCTGCTGTGATGTGATAAGGTCTTTCTTCAGCAGGTCCTCGGGATTTTTCTCTTTTCGGGTCAGTAACTATTGCTACAATCGTTTTAATTATCTGGCTATCTGAATTTTCATTTTCCTTATCAAGAATGATGATGGATTTGGCGTCAAAAGGATTGGCAATTTTTAAATCATGCACATCGATTGGATTCCCGGTTCTACAGATCACCTGTGTGTTGCCTGTATTGCCCACTTTGTCTTTAATTTCATCCTCCATGAGCACTTTATCCATATCGGCAAGGATCACTATTACTCCGCGTTTTTGGTTTTCATTTGCTTCGACAATCTCTGGAATAATGGTAAAAATCTTAGAAGACCACCCCAATATCAATACATGCTCTTTTTCGATAACAAAAGAACGCCCTTTTCTTAGTACTTCAAGCTTTGTCAAGATACCATTGGATACAAGACCAATAAGTGTGGATATAATAACCAGACCTATAACGGTAGTCATGAGCATGAAAAGCCTGAAAGGCCAATTTTCATCATGGTTTCCCAATACTCCAGGGTCGAGCGCATGGGTTAGGTTTACCCAAAAAGATTCAAATATGTTGAAGTTGGCTTCATGGTCAGGATGTAAGCCCAGGGCAAGGAGGGATGCTCCGAACAGAACAATAACGACCAGCGTGATTACACCCAGCCCTTTAATCATGGAAATAGTACCCTGAGAGACAAAATTGTCGAAACGATATTTTAACCTATCCGAGAAGGAAACATTTTTCATTGTATATCTATTATCTGCGGCTTGTCAATTTTATTATCAGTATGTCGAAAAAGTCCTGTAGACTTCATTTCATTCAAAAAATGGTTACGATCTTCAACAGGCAGCAAAACTACTCCTAAAATAATGCAAATTTATGACTGAGAGACAATTAGACGTAAAATGCGATGTGTCAATAATAAGACACAAAAAAAATGTCAGTATTTTTATTGCAACCGTAAAAAGCTGTTATGAAGAAGATCATTGTACCCATACTGATCATTATTACATCAATCTCATGTAATCCTACGCTCACCACTTTCACATTCATCTATAACGATGAAGGTCCCAACAAGGAGATTGCACTTAAAATGGAAGAGCTGCTCGAGTCAGAATATTATAATGTGGATATAAGACTCATAAAAGGGGTAAATACGAATGCAAACTTAGACAGCCTTGTTTCCGGGAATGTAGATATTGCCTTAGTCGAGAATTATGTTGACTACATGGAAGGAGTGAATTCAGCCTTTTCGGTTTATTCTGAGGTGCTTCATATATTTTATTCGGATCAAGTGGATGGGAGTTCTTTCGAATCATTAATCCATGATAATTTAATTTACATCGGGCGTGAATCCTCTCCTACTCACAACCTGATGATGGACCTCTTTAATTTTTATGGTCTGGATCCTTCCAGGATTTCCGTCACCATGAACATGCCAGAAGCCGATGTTATCGTGGAGCTAACCAATCTTTTTTCTCAGGAAAAACTTATGAGTTATGAGGGCTATAACTTATTCTCTTTCGACGATGTGGATGCTTTGGGTAATGCATCTATCGTAGAAGGTATTTCTCTTAAGTATCCGAGGTTATCACCTTTTGTTATACCAAGGAACGCATACTGGGAATTCACAACACAGCCTGTGGTAACACTATCTGTTGATCTAATTATGGTTGTTAGGTCTGGAATGTTGGAAGTTTCAGTTAATGATTTTGCCAGAACCATGCTTCGCAACCGGCAAATCTTTACGGCCATTGACCCCTTATTGTTTAATGGTTTGAAAGAAGATTTTGATAAAGGGATTTTAAATATTCCTCTACACGAAGGAGCCCGAACTTTTTTGGATCGAGATGAACCAAGTTTTATCGAGCGATATGCAGAGCTTGGAGGTGTGATACTTTCCATCGTCATTGCGATTGTCAGCGGAATTATATCATTGACTAAATGGCAAGCACAGAAAAAGAAGGATGAGATCGATGAGTTTTATGAGGATTTGATGAACATTAAGAATGCGATTAGAACAATCCATACCATCCCAGACGCAATAAGAAAAGTTAAACATGTCCAGGCCGCACAAAACAAGGCCTTTGAAATGTTGATTGCAGAGAAACTTGTAGCTAATGAAAGTTTTAGGATTTACATGGAACTATCAAAAGAGACGATTGGGGAGTTGCGCAGAAAAATGCGGCTTTTGAAAGCAAAGGGTGAGCCCTCAACTTCTTAAGAATGAAACTTTTATCACTATTCTGTGATGCTTTAGCTTTTATGCAAAAACGAACCTAAATTCGTGCTCAAATTTGAGTAAGTTTTCATGGGTCTTTTTGATTTTTTCCAGAGCGATATAGCTATAGATTTAGGTACAGCCAACACACTGATTATCAGTAAGGATAAAGTAGTGGTGGACGAACCCTCAATCATTGCAATTGATAAGAATACAAACAAAGTGCTAGCTATAGGTCGGGAGGCCATGCAGATGCACGAGAAAACGCATGAGAACATCAAGACCATTCGTCCGCTGAAGGATGGTGTAATTGCTGACTTCCATGCCGCTGAGCATATGATCAGAGGAATGATCAAAATGATGGATAAGGGCAAGAAGAGTTTTTTACCAGCTTCACATCGCATGATTATTTGTATTCCTTCAGGGATCACCGAAGTTGAAAAAAGAGCGGTTCGTGACTCGGCTGAGCACGCCGGAGCAAAGGAGGTGTATATGATTCATGAGCCGATTGCAGCAGCAATAGGAATCGGTATTGATATAGATCAACCTGTAGGAAGTATGGTGGTAGACATTGGAGGAGGAACGACCGAAATTGCAGTAATAGCATTGAGTGGAATAGTCTGTGATCAATCAATCAGGGTAGCCGGAGACTCTTTTAATAAAGACATACTCGACTACATGCGAAGGCAACACAACCTCTTGATTGGAGAACGGACTGCTGAGAAAGTAAAAATCGAAGTGGGTTCTGCTCTGACGGAGCTGGATGAAGATGCTCCGGAAGATTTCGAGATCAGAGGGAGGGATCTAATGACTGGTATTCCAAAGGTTATTAAAATCTCATACTCAGAGATAGCTTTTGCTATCGATAAGTCAGTATCAAAAATTGAAGAAGCAGTGCTAAAAGCGTTGGAGATTTCTCCACCAGAGCTGTCTGCCGACATTTATGATAATGGAATATACCTCACTGGTGGTGGAGCAATGCTTAGGGGGCTAGACAAAAGACTGGCAATGAAGACTAAACTTCCCATTCATATTGCCGAAGATCCTTTGAGAGCAGTGGTAAGAGGTACAGGTGCTGCATTGAAGAATATCAACCAATACAGGGCGGTGTTGATGACCTAACTAGTGAATGCAAAGACTTTTAGATTTCCTTTATCAACAACGTGAAATAGCAGTTTTTTTAGGCCTTGAGATACTGTGTGGTTGGCTGCTGGTCAATTTCAACAACAGATATAATGCTTCCTTTTTCAACTCAAGCAACGAGGCTGCAGCGGCCATATCACAATCCTCGGATAATATAAGTAAGTACTTTAACCTGACCGAGGTGAATCAACAGTTGATGTTGGAAAACGAAGCACTTAAGCGTCAACTCCAAAAACTTGGAGAAGAAAAGAGTTCATTCGCAGACACTGTCGAAAACTACCAGGTGATTGGAGCCAAGGTAGTGAACAACACGTTTAATCGGAGCACCAACTTTCTAACCATTGCAGCTGGAAGAAAAGACAGCATCGAGGTGGGCATGGGTGTGATCTCCTCTTTTGGTGTGGTAGGACAGGTAAAGTCGGTGACAAATAACTTTGCTACCGTTTATTCCTTACTACATCCAAAACTTCTGGTTTCTTCTAAGATTAAACGTACGGAAACAAAATGTACCACTCAGTGGGATCAGGAATCTTATGATAGAGCCGCATTGAAATATGTTCCTCGTCACATCAATTTAAAAGTGGGAGATACCATCGTCACCTCAGGATTTAATTCGGTTTTCCCGGAAGATGTTGTGGTCGGAGTAGTAGACGAGACGCAACTAGAAGATTACATGACATTTTATGAGGCCAAGATTAAGCTATCCGTTGATTTTACCTCTCTCTATTATGTATTCGTCATTAAAGATTTGTTGAAACAAGAAAAAGATTCGCTTCAAATACAATGACACGAATCAATATTAAAGAGCAAATTCTCAATCTGATCTTACTGTTGTTAGTTCAGCTTCCCTTAGTACATCGTATGGTTTTGTTTGAAAAAGCATTTGGTTTTTTCTATGTAGGATTTATTTTGTTATTGCCTCGTACGCTAAGCAGAACCCAGTTGATGTTGGCAGGTTTTTTATCTGGCCTGTTGGTAGATGTTTTTACAAATACTCCAGGAATCCATGCTTCTGCATCAGTATTTGTTATGTTTATCCGAAATTTTTGGTTGAATGTAGCAAATGATGATGCGCAAGAGATGACCAACCTGAATATGGCAACTCTAAAAAAGAGTGGGTTTGTTTATTTCACATTTCCCCTTGTTTTTATGCATCACTTTCTGATTTTCACCATTGAAAACGGGGGGTTTCATTTGTTTGGGATGGTTATAGGCAAGATCATTTTCAGTGCGATTTTTAGTACACTAATCATTTTTGTGGTAAATTTTGCCATTGTGCCAACAAGAAGGAGAGCATGAGAGGTCGCAGCTTGATTATTCGTGGATTGGTTATTTTAGTAGCACTCACTTTTGGGGCTCGCCTATTCTATATTCAGATTCTTGAAGAAGACTATAAAGTTGCTGCCGAAAACAATGTAGTTCAGAAAATTGTCCAATACCCTTTTCGAGGGCTTGTATATGATAACAGCGACAGTCTGGTTATCTACAACTCCCCGGTTTACGATTTGATGATCGTTCCTAAGGAAGCAGAAATCTCTGATACGGTTGCTTTTTGCACATTACTTCAAATTGAACGAGAGGAACTGGAAGAAAAGCTGGAAAAAGCCAAGAGCTACTCTTCAATACTTGCATCAAAGTTTATAGAGCAGATTTCTGATGAGCTTTTTGCCAGACTACAGGATCAACTAATTAAATATCCAGGTTTCTATGTCCTACCACGTACAATCAGATCCTACAATACAAAATCACTTGCCAATGTGGTAGGCTATGTAGGAGAAGTAAGTGGTCGCTTTTTGGATAGAGATACATCCAATTACTACAAACCGGGAGATTACATCGGGATAGGTGGGATTGAAAAATCATATGAAAACTATCTCAGGGGAAAGCGTGGAGCGTCCTTTAAGGTTGTTAATGTTCAGGGCATTGTAAAGGATGATTATAGAGACGGAGAGTACGATACTCTTCCTCAACCAGGGGAAAATATCCACCTGACCATTGATCTTGAGCTCCAGCAATACGCTGAGAGACTAATGGAGGGGAAAGTGGGAAGTGTGGTAGCGATTGAGCCCAAAACTGGAAGGATTCTGGCGCTGGTTTCTGCACCTACCTATGACCCACAGCTTTTGAGTGGGAAGAGCCTTAGTAAGAATTTTCCTTCACTGGAGAAGAATGAAGATAAGCCGCTCTTTAACCGTCCGCTCCAGGCGAGGTATCCTCCTGGATCTATGTTCAAAACCATTCAGGGTGTGATTTCTCAGCACGAAGGTGTAATCAAGGCAGATGATATTATTACCGTGGACCACTCCAACATCGGAGATTTGGCACCACCAGGAAAATACGATTTGGTCCGAGCTATTACGAAATCTTCAAACAATTACTTCTATCTAGTCATGAGACGAATGGTGCAGCAGGGAGCAGATGAAAGTCCCTTTATTGATTCTAGAATCGGTTTTGAAAAGTGGAGGGAATACGTAAAACAATTTGGACTCGGAAGAAAACTAGGTGTGGATCTCCCAAATGAAATCACTGGAAATGTTCCAAGCATTGAATGGTACGATCGAGTATACGGGTCCAAAAGATGGAAGTACTCCAATATTGCTTCCTTGAGCATCGGGCAAGGAGAGCTACTGGTAACACCTCTTCAAATGGCTAATTTGGGGGCTATTCTTGCTAATAGAGGCTATTTTATCACGCCTCATGTAGTGGATAAAATTGAAGGGTGGCCTAACCCGAATATCAAAAAAGAAATCCTTCCTTATGATGCTGCACTCTATGAACCTGTTGTACTAGGAATGGAGCAGGTGGTTAATGCTGGATCAGGGATTAGGGGTCGAATGGACTCCCTCAGACTAGCTGGCAAAACAAGTACTGTACAGAATCCACACGGAGAAGACCACTCCGGATTTATGGGATTTGCGCCATCGGATGATCCACAAATCTCCGTTGCGGCTTATGTAGAAAATGCAGGTCAGGGTGGGAGAGCGGCCGTTTCAGTAGCAAGTTTACTTGCGGAGAAATATGTATTTGGGAAAATCTCACGTCCGTGGCTGGAGGACTATGTTTTAGAAGAAAGATATTTACCACAAAATGCGCCAAGACCCACTCTCGCAGAAAATTGACTGGCTGTCAGTCATCCTATTCGGTGCCCTGGTGATTGCAGGGTGGTTGAATATTTATGCCGCAGAGTTTGACCCAGAAATTGGTCAAAGCATTTTTGACTTTGGCACTAGTGCTGGAAAGCAGTTTATATGGATTTTGGCTTCAGTGGTTATTGCATTCGTGATATTTTTCTTCGATTATAAATTTTTCGATTCATTTGCCTACATCGTTTATGGCGTAATCATAGCGATGCTCCTGTTTATCTTGATTGGAGGAAAGGAAGTGGCAGGTTCAAAATCATGGATTGGTATTGGGGGTTTTGGGCTTCAGCCTTCTGAATTTGCCAAGTTTGCTACAGCTTTTGCACTAGCCAAATACCTGGATCATCCTTCTCGAAGGCTATCTAACCTCAATAACTTAGGGATTTCTCTCGGGATTGTTTTTTTACCTATGGCCTTAACCGTTCTTCAAGGAGATACCGGAACAGCACTTGTATTTACTGCTTTGGTTGTTCCCATGTTCAGGGAAGGCATGCCTCCACAACTATTGATCATAGGTCTTTCGGTTGTAGCTGTTTTTTTGCTCACACTTCTTGTCAGTCAGACCATATTGCTGGTAGGCATTGCGATCATTACTTTGCTCGCTTTGGGGTTAAACGCCAGGAATCCTAAAAAACTGATCTATATCATAGTTTCTGCGATTGTAGTGACCCTCGCTGTTCGAAGTGTAGACTTTATTTTAACGGATGTTCTCAAACCGCATCAACAGAAGCGGGTGATGTCTTTGGTGAATCCTAACACGGATCCGTTAGGGATAGGATGGAATGTTACTCAATCGAAGATTGCAATTGGTTCAGGCGGGTTTTCCGGAAAAGGATTTTTAGAAGGAACACAAACAAAGTTCGATTTCGTGCCAGCTCAGACTACTGACTTTATTTTCTGTACCATTGGAGAAGAGCATGGCTGGATAGGAAGTATCTTAATCCTAGCGCTGTTTGTAGCACTTTTGTTGAGACTCTCCTATTTGGCGGAGCGTCAGAAGTCTACTTTTTCAAGAATATATGGATACGGAGTTTTTGGAATTATATTTTTCCACTTCACTGTAAATATTGCTATGACCATAGGTCTCTTTCCAGTTATAGGTATCCCTCTTCCTTTTTTCAGTTATGGAGGCTCTTCGTTATGGGCCTTTACCATCCTTCTTTTTAGCTTTCTGAAGCTGGACTCACAAAGAACCGAAGTACTCCAGAGGTGGTGATTTATGACCCACCACCTTCAATTTAAAGTCTATATTTTGGCTGCTTTAGCTTTAGCTTCGGATATTAATTTATCCGCCTTTTGGTTTGCTTCTGCTTCTATTTGCTGAGCTTTTTTGTCAGTTTCTGATCTCAATTTCTTCGCAGCTTCTTGAGCCACTCTCTTTTTTATGGGATTGGATCCAGCGTCTTTAATGAGCTTGTCAGCAGCAGCATACCCTTCCTCTTTAACTTTTTTGGCACTTGCTTTTCCTTGCGCTCTTATTTGATCGGCTTGAGCTTGGGCTTGTGAAATGATTTTTTCCCGCTGTTCTGCTTTTTGTTTTTCCAATTCTGCTTTTGCCTTTGCCTCCGCTTCGGCCTTCTTTTTCTCAAGTTCAGCCTCAGCTTTTGCTTTTTGCTCATCTACTTGAGCACTGATTTGTTCTTTAAATGACGCAGAGGCCTCTGAGCTGCCAGATGACTTACTACTTCCTAACAGACTGACCTGTGGATCATCATAGGTTCCACCAATGCCTAAATCCAGATCTATTTTGTCCGCAATCAATTTTTTGCCGCCAGTGAAAGAGCTTATGGCACTATTGAGTGCATCTCCGACAGCACCGGTTGGGATCTCTTTCAATAACATGGAGTAGTTGAGTTTTCCGTCAAGCGTGTTATTACCTCCCAGAACGGCTTTCTGACCCTTTACATTCAATTCAAAAGGTTCTACAAACATCCGTCCGTCCTTAATTTCTGTCTTAATCAAAACATCTTTTAAGGAGATATTATCACTTGATTGTGCGGATGCACCTGTCTTTAAGGCTGCCACCGATGATAATTTCTGCATGAATTCACCTTTTTCTAATGTTGCTTGAGCAACATCCACTAATCCCCTAAGGTTGACTTCATCCAGGATAGGCATCATGTCTTCACCCAAAAGACCGTTTACTTTAAAGTCTGTTGAAAATTTACCTGATACTTGCTTTGCGATTGGAACGTAACTTTGTACAGTCTCAAACGTTTGGAAGGCACTTCCGATTGATAAATCTTTAATCTTGAAGCCCAAATCGTATGTTGGTTTCTCCAGATCTTTGGTTACATAGGAACCGGTCAATTCAAAAGTTCCATCTAATAAATTGAAGCTGTTTTTATCGAGAATAATCGAGCCATCTTTGATCAGTACTTTACCCTTGAAGTTTGTGATCGGCATATTTGAGTACGCGATCTTTTCTATCGAAGAGACGAGTGTGAAATCAATGTTTTCCGGGATCTTTACAACTTCCAGGGGCTCCTCCATGGTTGGATCTTCAGCTCCCTCTGCTTGAGTTTCCTCTGTTTCAGCCTCTTCTTCCATACTTTCTTCAGGCATCAGCTCATTGATATCAATTAGTGTTGAGTTAAAGTTCAATCGTCCTATTAGCATCTCATTTTCGTCCAGGGCAAATCCAATGTAATTACTTACTTGTCCATCCATGCTGAAATCTGAATTACCGGATTTAGCGGTAAACTCGGTAAGATTAATCTCCTGAGGATCAAATGTTAAGTTAGCTCGAGAGATACCAAAGCCTTGAGGAAGGTACTCTTCACTTTTAAATAAGAAATCTAAAATAGTCATACTTCCTGTGGTTGGAAGCTGATCGTAACGCTCTGCTTCAACATCTGACATTTGACCAGCCGTATTCAATTTTGCATTAATCTTACCTAGTAAAGTCATTCCTTCTAGTGGAACTACTTTGGTGATCTTTTCAAGGTCAGCATTTCCTTCAAAGCCTAGATCCCATTGGTAATTTTCCAGGTTCTTAAACTTTAGATATGCTTCCACTGACTCACCATCTACTAACATAGAAAATCGATTGACATTAAAGCTAGTCTCTCTTAAATCAGCAGATGGATAGTCAAAGTTTGTTTCAATATTGATGTTTTCAATTGGAATATTAAAATCTGCGTAGCTTACACTTCCATCAGAAACAGAAAGATTAGCAGCCACTTTAGGCATGGAGATCTCATTGAACGTTCCTTTAACATAACCACCGAAATTGATGGCACCTCCAGCAGTGACACCATCGAGGTATTCCTGATAGACTCCTGGTATGAGAGATAGGATGCTTTTAAGACTGATGTCTTTACCTCCAAAAGTGATATCCATGTTGATATCTTCCCCGGGCATACTGACAAAACCATCAGCTTGCATGGCGAAATTGTTTACTGCTATGCTATTTTCTTTAAATGTGAACTTCATTTCGGTTAAGTTCATATTCAAGGTTATATCTAATGCAAGGGATTTATTGGACACGTATTCTACCGCCTCAAACCCAAGAGACGCTGATTCGACTGTAGTTTTTGTAGTAAGATCAAATACATCTAAGGTAAAGTCACCGGATCCTTGATGAGTTAAGCCTTTGATATTCGTATAGAAATTCATTGATTGATCTATATAAGCCAGATCGGCATTCCTTATTAACCATTTCTCAATGCCAACATTGACCTCACCGTCTTCACTGGTTGGTGTTTCTTTTTCCTCTACATTATCAGGCTCTTCTGTTACCTCTTCACTTTCTTTGGCTATGTCGTAGTTCGCCCTTCCATCTTCCAGAACCAAGACCCTGATTTGTGGTTCATCCAGCAAAATCTCTTTAACAATGATTTGATCGCCCGAAATAGCCGACATCAAGTCTACCGTTACCAGGAACTCCTCAACTGCCACTAAAGTGTCGTTTTCAAAATCATCAATTCCAGCGACTCCAAAGTCACTCATACTTACGGTTAGGTCTGGAAAATTTTTGATCAGTGAAATACTGAATCCATCAATGTCATAGTAGACTTTGGCATTTAAGTTTTCTGCCATGGTATCGTCCAACGCCTTGCGTATATCATCTTTAAAGATGATCGGCAGAACAATAATTGCAGTAATTAAAACAACAAAAACAACACCAATGATGATTAAAAACTTTTTCATATTCCGGGGATTAAGATTGCCAAGTTAGCTAGAAAGTATGCGATCTAATAAAACACAACGTGTTTTTAACAGAAAGACAAACTACTTTGTTAGTGTGACGAAAATGTCATCTAAGAATTGAAGCTTAATTTGGCCTTGTTCTCTATATGTTACTCGATAAGTTAATCCTGGGCTTTCAGGATCGTTTGCCAGGAAAAGGGTATCGCCTGAAACGTACCACGATTGTGTGTGGGAAAGCGTATCTACACCGAAGATACAACCCGGATAACCATTGGCAATTACAGTAAGGCTGTCCTTTGTAAAGACAAAATTTCCGTCCATATAAAACTCCATATCAACAATTTCAGGATAGGATTCGGGTGGTGTTTCCCATTCTGCCTTCCATGAACCTACCCAATCAGAAGGTCGGTTAGAAGTTTTTTCATTGCAGGTAGAAGTGCATGCACAAACCAAGACAAACAAAACTATGGATGTTTTTTTCATTGATATTAATTCTGTCAACTTCAAAAATACTTAACCATCAGGTTAATCATGAATCTTTTGAAAGACGAATATGGAGGGTAGACAGTCTTTGCCATGGTTAGTCCTATGCGTTGTTTTACGACAGCCTTTTCATTGGAAAAAGCGATGAATCCAGTGTGGCCATGTGCTTTACCTATTCCACTGTTATTCACACCGCCGATAGGTAAATTGGGATGTGCAAATTGTAGAACTGTGTCATTAATAGTCATCATACCGGAGCTTGTCTCTTTTTTGACCTGATTGATGACAGACTTGCGCTTTGAGAATAAGTATAACGCTAATGGCTTTGGCTTATGATTAATAATCTGAATGACATCTTCCAGTTTTGAATAGGTAATCAATGGTAGAATGGGTCCGAAGATCTCTTCTTCCATCACTCTGGATTGTTGTGAAACGTTGGATAGAAGCGTAGGGGTAAATCGTAGTTTGTCTCGGTCAGATTTTCCACCAAATTCTATGTCCGCTCCTTTGTCAATAGCATCTGCCATCAGGTCATTGATTCGATTGTGATGATGCCTGCTAATGATGCCACCATAAGTTTCCTTATTGCCGTAGATTTTTTCAGATTGGACTACCAGTTCCTCGATCAGCTTTTGTTTTACATCCTCATGCACCAGTAAATAATCTGGAGCGATACATACCTGACCCGCATTTTGCCACTTTCCCCATGCTATTTTCTGTGCTGCATCTTTGATGTTTGCACTTTTGTCAACGATGGTGGGAGACTTGCCTCCCAATTCTAAGGTAACAGAAGTCAAATGCTTGGATGCCGCCTCCATTACTATCTTACCTACCTGTGGACTTCCAGTAAAGAAGATATGGTCAAACGGTAATGATAACAGCTCTTGTGATTCTTCGATAGCCCCTAATATGACAGAAACTTCTTCAGGTCGAAAGATATCTTCACACATTCGTTTGATTAGTTCTGAAGTACTTTCTGAAAACTCAGACGGTTTGATGATTACGCTGTTTCCAGCGGCGATAGCAGATACCATGGGCGCTATCGCTAACTGAAAAGGATAATTCCAAGGGGCTATGATTAGGGATGCTCCTTTGGGTTCGTAAAAAGTCTCTGCTTTCGTTCCTAGATAGGTAATGCTTGTGGCAGCAGGTTTAGGCATCATCCAGTACCTAAGGTTCTTTCTGGCTTTTCTGATCTCGGAAAGTACTACAAAAATCTCTGTTAGATCTGTTTCGTGAGGGGGTTTCTGCAGGTCTGCATATACAGCCTTCTGGATTTCACTTCGGTTGCGGAGAATCCACTCTTCCAGTTTTTTTAAAGATCTTTTTCTATCAGCGCTTGTGGAGGTTCTTTGTGTTATAGCATGCTTCTTAACCGCCTCGAACTGATCGTGTATGTGAGATTTGGTAGCTGTGTCCATAGTATAAAAATAAAAAAAGTCAGCTCGAAAGCTGACTTTAAATTCTTAAATGCTGTCCTGATTATTGAATTTCAAACTCAACACGTCTATTTTTTTGTCTATTCTCAGAGGTATCGTTGGCAACTTTAGGTTTCGTCTCACCAAAAGCTTTGTAGGTTAAACGGTCTTTGCTAATTCCATTTTTGACGAAATAATCCATTACAGATTTTGCTCGCCTTCCTGAAAGCGCCATGTTATAGTTTGGATCACCAACGCTATCTGTGTGTCCGGATATTTGAATTTTTTCTATCGTCCCTCTTTTCAAATAGTCCAAAACTCTATTCAGTTCTGGATAAGATGCTGTCTTCAAATCAGCACTATTGAAATCGAAGAAGATATTCTTAAGCTCGATGGTTTCTCCTTTTTGAATAGGGAAAATTCGAATGAACTTTTCAACGGTATCTGACTTTTTGAGCTCAACAAAATCCAAACGTTCAGTTTCTGAGATATATCCTTCAGCTTCTCCTACTAGTCCATATTGCCATCCTCCTTGCACAGTGAACCTAAACGTACCCGTTTCATTTGTCGATGCGTGACCAATATCCAGTCCATCGGGTAGACGCTCGATGAGTACTGTTGCGCCTTCTACGGGCTTCTCTGTTTTTGCATCCAGCACCGTTCCAGATACAGTGGCGATGATTTCTTCTGGAGAAAGATGCTCGACAGATGAGGCTAGTGGAGAAACTTGATCCGAAAATAGGTCTTCAACCTTGAAGCTAAAAATATCCGTATCTTCACCTTTTTCTCCTCTTGTGAAGTACAAGTTTTGTCCAGTAGATGGTATGCTGAAGTATTCGTCATTTCCTTCTTTGTTGATTCCAGGGCCGAGGTTTTCCGGTTCTGACCAACGCTTCCAGGTGTCGTCAAGTTTGAATGACACATAGATGTCAGAGCCTCCATATCCTGTGTATCCATCTGAAGAAAAGTAAAGTGTTCTACCATCTTCCGACATAAACGGCGATTCATCCTCCCCTAGTGTATTGATATCGTCCCCAAGGTTTCTTGGCTCTGTCCAGGTACCATCGTTCTTTTTGAATGATACGTATAGATCCCGACCTCCACGGGTGTCATCTCTTTCTGCTGACATGATCATGGCTCTTCCACCAGGTGCGAGGAAAAAATCAGCATTAGGGGAGTAATTGTATTCGTCTTCTATTTCTATTGAAACAGGATCTGAGAATGTATCTCCTTCTCTTGTTGACATGGATACCCCCGTATACATTCTACCTTTCTTGCCATATCTATTTCCTAGGATTAATACCTCTTTCCCATCTACTACACTCATGGAACTTATGAAGTTAGGACCCTTGGTGTTCAAAGGAGGTCCAACGTTTCTTGCTGGAAGCCATTCTCCTGTTTCTTCATCTAGCTCAGAAACCCAAATATCTTCCGCATCATTTACTCCACCCACATTGTCAGGATGGAACTGCCTTGAGAAATAAAGTTTTTTTCCATCAGGAGAGATGATGGGACTATGTTCGACATAGTCACTGTTTACGTTAGTACTTAGTTTTTCGGCATCCAGATCACTATTGACTCCTTTTGCTAAGTTTAACAGCACATTGATTGGCACGTTGGAGGCAGAAATACCGATTGCATCAATGGCATTGTACCCATCAGAAACACTACAATCCAAAACAACTCGGATTGCTTCAATTGCATATGGAGTTGTTTCGAAGAATAGGTTTAATAACCTGGATTCTATCGGAAGATCTCTGGGGGTCAATTCAAAAAGGAGGTACTCATTGTATTCTTTGTCGTATCCGTAAACAGCTTTCACAGCACCGGGATTTTCAGATTCTGCAATCGCAACCTGTTTTGCATTGATCGGCGTACTAAAGGACACCATTACAAATTCTTCTTTGTCTTTACTTTTAGGCCTCCATGAATTTGGATTGTCTCCACCTTTTGGAAGGACATTCGGTCTATGCAAGGTTTGTATCGCTGAATACTCATATGGAGAGTACTCCGAGGACACATCTATTACCTGTGTACCCCAAGCGACGGTTTCTTGAGATTTAGCTGATATTATGAATAACAGCCCTAAAACGATAAAGTAAAATTTTTTCATTGTATTTCTTTTTAGCGGCGAATAACCCTTACTTCCACTCTTCTGTTTAGGGTCTTGGACTCATCAGATCGATCTTGAGTGATTGGTTGAGTACCACCAAATGCTTTTGTGAAAATCCTGCTTTTCTTTACTTTCTTGTCGATCAGGTATTCTTGAACAGCGACAACTCTTGCTTCAGATAAACGCATGTTTGCATCCGGATTTCCAGCAAAATCCGTATGACCTTCTAACTGAATAATAATAGAAGGATTTTCATTCAGCCAGGTGGCGAGCTCATCTAACTCCTGATAAGAACTTGGTGAGATCTGATCACTACCTCTGGAAAATATGAGATTTTCCAGCTTTCTAAGCTCAACAACGTCCTCGGCTATATAGATATTGTGGAGCTGATTTCCGGCAATTTTGACCTCTTCCTTATACTTCTTGAAGCCTTCTTTTGATACAGATAAGTTATAAGACTTTCCCTTTATTACCTGGATTTCATAAGATCCATCAGCATTAGTTGATGACATCCCAATATCATCATAATAGGGAAGCTTCTCATACAAGATGTTACCGACAACAGGAGTCGAATCTGCAGCTTTAAGCATTTTACCCTGTAAAAGCACTAAGGTATCAGATACCTGTGCATACATTGTGGCGACTAAAGCGAGCGAAAAAAAGGCACATAGATGGATTTTTCGCATTTGATTTTTGGATGATTTAGGCCAAAATAACTGAAATAAATGCAAAAACTAAAGAATACTTACCCGTTTCGCTACAACTTTTACTTGAAATATTGAAAATTAGGGGTTACCACTGTTGTCAGAGTCAGCTGGGACCTTTGCCAATAACCGATCTTCTTTGGCGAATTCTAATCCATCAAGGATTGATCTAATGGAATCACTTGCGATTCTAAACTTGTGAATATAAGTGCTATCAATGCCACTTGAGGAGGGTAGATCAACTTTAAGTGCATCAACTTGTCTTCCATTTTTCCAAAACCTAAAACATAGGTGAGGGCCATTTGCTAAGCCTGTACTCCCTACATATCCTATCGTTTGTCCTTGCTTAACTGTTTTGCCAGGTCTGATACCCCGGGCAATTTTAGACATGTGGAGGTATTGAGTGGTGTAGTTACTGTTATGCTTAATTTTCACATAGTTTCCATTTCCGCCATGATACTTTGCCTCCAACACTACTCCATCACCTACTGTCCTTATGGGGGTGCCTCTTGGAGCGGCATAGTCGGTACCAAGGTGGGCTTTGTATCTTTTTTGTACGGGATGAAATCTTCTTAAAGAATATCTTGAACTGATCCGGGTATAACTCAACGGTGCTCTGAGTAGTGTTTTTCTAAGGCTGTTTCCTTCCTCATCAAAGAAGTCAACTTTTTCACTGGTTTGGAATGGGATGGCATAATAAGGTTTCCCCCAGTGTTCAAAATATGCACCCTTTATGTTTTTGACCCCAATCACTTTTCCATCAACTACTTCTTCGTCAAAAATTAGTTTGAATTTATCACCTTTCGCGATTCGAAAGAAGTCTACTTGCCAGGCAAAAACGTCAACAAGCTGATTCACCAAAAGTGGCGATGCTCCTTGATCTAAAATGGAATTGTACAATGATGACGTAATCTCCGCTGCAAGGAAGTTTTCTCTTACTTCGACTGGTTTTTTATTGAGTAATGCGAAAATGCTGTCTTTGAGATTATAAACGACATATTCTGAAGGGGAAGGTTCAAAAATGAACTGCCTAGCAGTTTTTAAAGAATCTCTGTCATGAATAATGGAGTAATAAGATCCTGCTTTTAACTTTCTTACATCGTAAACACCTTTAGATCTTTGAGAAAGCAAGTGAAGATCCTGATAGCTAACGTTGAAGGATGTCAAAATTTCAGATAAGTTCTGATTCCATCTGACTCTACCCTCTGCTACTTCAAAGGAGTCTATTTCAAAACCATAATAAAGTGTAGGAAGTTGAAAAAAAGTAGAGTCGATCTCTACCTCGACCAATGAATCATCCAATTCTGACTGTTCGAAAAAGTAGAAATATCCTGAAACAATGGCTACTATTATTGTGGTTAGCAGTACCCAAATCCTCGTTCTTCTCATTCCATTAGCTTGATGACGCTACAAAACTGCGTTTTTTCGATGGTTTTCCAAGGATTTATCTAAAAAATCAACAAATGCGGAAATATCCAGATCGTAAGCTTTGGGTTTAATTAGGAGCTCTTCCTCTTCATTTAGGATAACATAAAAAGGTTGAGCGTTGTTGTTAAACCTTGTGATTTGAAAGTCAGCATTTTGTTGCCCAATGGTTTTTTTGGTCTTTCCATCAAAAGAGGATTTATACCAGATCTTTTCAGGTAGAAGCGTTCGATCGTCCACATACAAGGCTACTAATACAAAGTCCTCACTTAACCGTTTGAGTACTGCAGGGTCGGACCATACCCGTTGTTCCATTTCTCTACAGTTGACACAACCATGCCCGGTAAAGTCAATAAATACTGGTTTGCCCTGCTCTTTGGCACAAGCAATCGCCTGTTCATAATCAAAATAGCCCTCCAAGCCATGGGGCCAATGAAGTAGATCGTCGTATTTGGGCTCCTCGCAGGTATTTCCACCGGCTGATTTTTCAAGAAGATTGAAGTTGTGGGTGGACATGGGAGGAAGAAATCCTGATAAGGTTTTTAGCGGTGCTCCCCACAACCCTGGAATAAGTGATATGGTGAATGAGAAAGTAGCTATTGCTAAAATCAATCTGATCACAGAAATCTTGTCAGAGTCTGAATCACTTTTGAGCCTAATCTTACCAGCAAGGTATAGACCTAATAATCCGAATATGGCAATCCACAGTGCCAGGAAAACTTCCCGATCCAGGATGCCCCAGTGATATGCCAGATCAGCAACACTTAAAAACTTTAGTGCCAATGCAAGTTCAAGAAATCCTAAAACAACTTTAACTGAGTTTAGCCAACCACCGGATTCTGGCATTGACTTGAGCCAGGCCGGAAAAATTGCAAATCCGGTAAATGGAATTGCAAAAGCAAGAGAGAACCCGAACATAGCAGTTGTGCCTTCTAAAATACTACCTCCACTAAGGGTATTGATTAGCGCTGTTCCTACTATGGGAAAAGTACAGGAGAAACTAACCAAGACAAGTGTAATGGCCATAAAGAAGATTCCAATAAGCCCGCCTTTATCAGCCTGACGATCTATTTTATTAACAAGCCCAGAGGGTAATGTGATTTCGAACAATCCAAAAAATGATAGCGCAAAAAGGATAAAAACGGAGAATATGATCAGGTTGAATAGCCAATGTGTACTGAGTTCATTCAATGCAGTGAAACCCCAAACCAAAGAAATCAAGAATCCCAATAAGCTGAAGAAGACAATTATGGATAAGCCATAGATCAGTGCTTTCCCAACCCCTTCTTTCCTGGTTTTACTCTGCTTCAGGAATATGGATACTGTTATCGGAATCAATGGATAAACACACGGAGTTAAAAGTGCTACCAGGCCCGCAAGAAACGCTGTGATTAGGATAGACCAAAGACCACCATCCTTTTGATTTAGTTCAGTCTTTTTTTTTAAATCGGGTTTACTACTGCCCAATAAAAATTCGTCATCGAATGGGATGCACTTTCCATCTACGTCAGAGCATACCTGATAAAGGTAGTTGCCCTTAATTTCAAAGTTGTCTTGTAGAATTTTTACCTTTTGTTTAAAAAGACCTTTCTTTTTGAAATACGTATACTCCCCTTCCCAAAGTGAGTCATACTTTTTCTGTGGCTTTACAGGTACTACTTCCCCTATCAACTCATAAGAATCATTCTCAGAAAATTCAAACTCAGTGACCATGGGTCCCAAATCTGGATCGAAATCTGAAGAATAGAGGTACCAGTCTTTCTCTATTTCAGCTTTGAAAAGTATTTCGACTTCTTCTCCTACAGCGGGACTTTTATTGGATAGAGATATTTCCCAACTTATTGGTTTTAGGATCTGGCTCATGGCAGAGCTGCTTAATACAAGCAGAAATAATAGAATAAAAGACCTTCTCATATGAGTTTATGATTTGGACATATCAGTGAAAAACTGATAGAAATGAGAAATCGTTTCAATACCTCGATAATAGTTGAACAAGCCATAGCTCTCATTGGGTGAATGAATAGCATCTTCCTGTAATCCAAACCCCATAAGGATGGAGTCCACACCCAATTCTTTTTGAAAGAGTGCAACAATTGGGATACTGCCACCTTCCCTCATAGGGATGGGGTCCTTACCCCAGGTTTTGTTCATTGCAGCTGCAGCTGCCTTATATCCTATTGAATCTGTTGGTATAACGGAAGGTTCTCCTCCATGATGAGGTGTGACTTTCACTTTTACATGTTCAGGAGCAATGTTCTTGAAATGAGTCTCGAATAGTTCTGTAATTTCCTTGCTATCCTGATGGGGGACCAACCTCATGGAGATTTTTGCATAAGCCTTGGAGGGCAGAACAGTCTTAGCACCTTCTCCTATGTAGCCACCCCATATACCATTTACATCCAGGGTAGGTCTAATTCCTGTTCTTTCAATCGTAGTATATCCTTCTTCTCCTTTCACTTCATCAATATCCAAATCTTTTTTGTACTTGTCTAGGTCAAAGGGAGCCTCGTTCATCTTATGCCGGTATTCCTGAGATAGTTCCTCCACCTTATCATAAAACCCAGGAATGGTGATTTCTCCTTTACTGTTTTGCAATGAGGCAATCATTTGGCACAGGGTATTGATTGGATTACCCACAGCACCTCCAAAAGTTCCCGAGTGTAGGTCTCTGTTAGGTCCGGTCACTTCTACTTCCAGATAGCTTAATCCTCTTAATCCTACGGTAATGGAGGGAGTATCATTACTTATGATGTGTGTATCAGATATTAGAATTACGTCAGCAGTAAGTTTCTGCTTATTTTCTTTTACAAAAACTTCGAGATTTTCCGAGCCTACTTCCTCTTCTCCTTCTATCATAAACTTCACATTGCATGGAAGACTGTCTGTGCGGATCAAAGCTTCATATGCTTTTACATGCATATATACCTGACCTTTATCATCAGCAGAACCACGAGCGTAAATCTTTTCATTTTTGACGACAGGCTCGAAAGGGGGAGAATCCCACAGCTCATAAGGGTCAGCAGGTTGGACATCATAGTGTCCATAGACTAATACAGTGGGTAGCGATAGATCAACGATGTGCTCTGCATAAACAATTGGATATCCGGCTGTCTCGCATATTTCGACATGAGTGCCAAGATCTTCAAAGCGTTGTTTTAAATACTCCGCGGCATTTCTGACATCACCGGCAAATTTTGAATCCGCACTTACTGAAGGGATTTTTAGTAGCTCTAAAAGTTCTGAGAGAAATTTGTCCTTGTTTTCTTCTATGTAGGAAATAGCACTCATGATATGTTGTTTTATTGCAAACTTAATCCATGAGTTTTAGCTGGCCATATTTGATTGACATGGTTTATTCAAAACCAAACCCATCGTCATCATCGTCATCCTCAATGGTATCAAAGTTTTCATCATCAACATTGATTTCGTCTGGAGAAATGAGATTATAGGGTTCGTCTATCCCAAAGTATTTTTTTCTAAAGTCGTTGATGAAGCCGAGTGTTTCGTTTTGATCGCCGATGGCAATGATCATCTCACCCGGTTTGGAGCTATCAACATTTGATTTTGACCGTATCAGTTCATTGAATTCCTTATTGGATGAATAAAGAACGAGTTGGTTAAATGTATACCCAATGTAATACCATATCCCTGGAGCAGCCTGAATGAATAGATTCACTACATCCGCCCCAGATTCATCTTTTTTGATTTCGAGGAAGCCATCAAGTTTGGCGTTCACATCATTGGTATACATATTGGAAATGGCCAGTTTGGTGGTATTATGCCATGCCTTTTGACTTTTGTCCCACCTCATCTTTACCCCAGAGATCAAGAGTTGTCTTTCCAGGTCTTTGGAGACTGAAAACAATGCTGTATAATCCTTCAGGCTGGATTGCTCATATTGCCTTGCTGTAGCGTCACTGGTAAGGTTGGCCAATTTATACATCAACTCTATCGAGAGGTCATTTGCAAGTGGTGGACCAATACGTTCAATAATGTCTATCATATCTGTAGCCATGATATCAAATGAACCATTGGGTGCCGGAAAGTCCAATGCAAACATCGCGTCTGCGGAATACTCATTCGTTTCTTTATTTCCCACACCTAAAACGGAAGCATCTATTTTGACCTGAGTATTTGAAGGGTCGATGAAATTGGCTTTACCTTCAAACACAATAGACTTGGTGCTATCCATAAACATCATCGTGTGTCCTTCATAGGATGTTCCATCGGTTTTTGCAGGATTTTCTACACGATAGGTTTTTGTGGAGTCAGTGAATGTTAAGGTTCCACTTGCTCGGAAAAAATCGAAATTGGCACCTTCATCTAATTCCATGAACGTGGTATATAATTCGTCTCTTATGTCCATGTGAATGCCTGCTGAAACCTTCTCTCCACTTTCAAATACTGCATTGTCGAATGGTAACGCTACATCTCGTTCTCCTTCCGTCCTTTCAAACAGTATCCATTGATCATATGCTTCGTCTTCCAGCATTAATTTTACTGAGCCATCCAGCTCCAGGGCAGGTTTAGACGCGTACATCGTGACAGACCCTTTGTAGAAAAAACCAGATGAAATAATAAGGTTTTGGTTTTCGAGTACTTCGCCACCCGAGACTGTCATTAGTTTAGTTTCATAATTTCCTTTTTTGTCGGGATTACCTACCGGAACTTCCTGGAACTCAAAGCTGTCAAACCGGATATCGAACGTGTCAAGACCAACAACCTGCTTATAGTAAGCATTTCCTTCAAACTTGTTTCTGGATATGATTTGTACAGAAGCCCTGTCTAAATAGTGATAACCATTTAATGTATCAATGATGATTTCTGAGTCTTCAAATCTTTCCAAAACAGAATTAGCATAAATGGTAGTTTCATTTCCTTTTGGGATAATCTTAGAATCAGCAACAATTATATACGGGATACCCTGAATGTTGAGTTCTTGAGTATTGATATCATAGACTGCTTTTTCAGCATTGAACGCCAGCGAATCCAACGCTTCTCTGGTGGAAAAGAAGTATGAGTCTTCGATGGGAATATCTTCAGGTTTTGTCATTGTTACCACTGAATCTTCCAGATCCCATATAGCTTGGGTAATGGATGTTTTCATTTGAGCATACGGAAAGGAAATAGCAGCAACACCTACTCGTTCTGGTTTGATTATGGCGGTATTGGTTGTTAAATCAAAATCCAAACGAATGTCATCACCATCCATAGCCGGTTTTTCTGGATCAATACTCAATACCTCAAAGTGAGCGTGACGGGCGCCATATTCAAATTCTTTGAAGTGGAGTTGACCCGAAGTGGATTTTGATCCCCTGGTAAGCATGGTTCCACCCCCATAAACTCCATTAGTCGTGATATTGGCAAAGCCTTCCAGTTCAGCTGTCGAATTGTAAAACCTGAAAGGCTCATTTACCGAATGAAGATACATACTGTCTTTACGTGGAAGCCAGTTCATATCATATGGTCCAAGCACAGCTTCGGGATAGCTTGCTCCATTGTATGTGCCGGGAGAAATTACCCCTCCGGACCCATCTGATGTTACCGAGTCCGGGTAATAAATGAAGTCATCTGAATATATGGTAGTAGTCAAAAAATCGATTTGTCCATAGCCCCTCATCCCCTTGTTACTTAACCGTATCTCTTCATATGTTTTAGCTTCTGTTCCATAGAGGTTATATCCTTCGTCTGGAACCTGATGCACAAAGCCTAGTGATCTGTCTTGTTGTATGTGAAGGGTTTCTGGAAATGTTGGAAAAATTCCTCCGGAGTTGAATGTTCCTTCAAAGCTAATAGACTCACCATCCTCTCTTTCGATACTATCCAACTTAAAAGGAGGGATGATAAACCTCACAGACTTGTCATAGGCTCCACCAAGGATCTCAGGTCCATCAAAATAGACGATTGCTTCACTGTTAGATGCAAAAAAGGGATAGCTGGAGTTTTTCTCTTTTCCTGACTTGTTTCCGGCTTTGTCTATAAAAAGCGTACCGGAAGTACTTGTGATTTGGTTAGAAAGTTCAGCTTTTTCAAACCCACCATCTGTTTTGGTGGTGTCCCTGAGTGGGACTGTGATTCTCATGGAATCAATATGTGGCATGTTAAAGAGAAACTCATTGTAGCTGAACTGGTGTCCTGTTCCCTGGTAGTCAAAATCTCCCGCATGCACTTCACCATCAAATTCAATATCTTTTCCTTTCAGCAAAGTGACGGTGCTATCGAAAGGTTCGCAATAAACTTTGAAGTCGGTAGTGAGATAAAATCTTGCTACCCCACGAATTTTGAGCTGTCCACTATCTAGCTGGATATGTGCATTGGATCCGTTCTTTACCTTTGATGGGACCATCAGATTGTCAAAATCGACTTTTTGTGCAGAAGCATCATAATAATGAAATGCTTTTGGGTACAGTTTAAGTAACCCAGTAGCTTCATCATAGTCGGCAAAACCATATAGAGATAAAACTTTTCCAGCCCCTTTCGCAAAGCGTTCATCAATGCCAAATTCGAGTGCTAGTTCACCTACATAGAATTCTGTCAGATCATATTTTCGCGCGTAGAATACGGTAGCGTTGATAGGGTGGAAGTCCAGGAATCTGGCAATTTTTTCGTAACGTACTAGGTCAAAAAAATCTTCCGATTCAAAGGTGGCAGGCAAAAGGTCTTTGCCATTCATGATTTCAAAAGCAATGGAGTCATACTCCATATTCCATTTGATAAGATCTACATTCATGGAGACATCAAAATAGCTGGAGCGGTACGGCATAATAGTGGAATTTCTCAACACCATAAGTTTCTTCTTGTTGATGTCATATTTTGCCCGGACGGATTTGTGATAAATAGAATCACCGCCATGCAATAGAGTGATGGACCCACTATTCATTGAAACAAGAGAGTCCCCAAGGATAAACTCCTTTGACTTCAACACGACTGTATTTCCCCTTCCATCCAGGATTTTTAGAACCCCAGTTTCTCTTGAAACAGATTTTCCAAATAACTTATTTCCTTTAAGCTGTATTCCCCCAACATAGCTGAGTTTGTCATCATTTAATTTGACTGAAATTCCTCCTTTGTTCGATGTAAATATGGGATAGCCACTTAATGTTCTCGGTGGTCTAGCTTTACTTTGATATTCAAATACACCTTCTACGTTTCCTCCCAATTCAGGGAATTGGAGTGTGGCATTTGGTGTCCAAAATTTGGAGCGATCCTTTTTTAAATGGAAGTCTTTGAGTTGGACTACCGCTCCTCTGAACTTAGTATTTTGGCCAGGCCATTCAATTGATCCCTTGGACCCAATAAGCGTCCTGTTCTGAAGTAGGAATGATGCATTTACACTTTTTATTCTTAATGAGTCGAAAGGAGTGGAAACAATCAGTCGTGAATTTTTCAGTTCAATTACCGGACCTTCTGGTTCCGGATGGACATACTGATATTGTCTCAGTGTCAGGTAATCCGTAATCGCTGGAGCATACTCCGGGCGTACAGCCTTTGGTTCCTCATAAGGAGTTTCTTCTGGCTCTTCACCCCAGGAATTTCCCCAGCTATCATCTGAGTTGCCCCATGAGTCATCGGAATTTCCCCAGCCATCATCGCTATTCCCCCAGGAGTCGTCACTGTTTCCCCAACTATCATTATTACTCCAGGAATCGTTCCCCCAGCTATCATCCGAAGTGTCTTCAATAATTTCAGGCATTTCATCTTCTGCAATTAAAGTAGTAGTATCTTCTTGGATGATTTCTTCTTCCTCTTCAATAGCCACATATTCATCCAGCAGTTTGAACTCATACGTACCTTGTGGTGCTTGAACCGCCAAATTTTTGTCAAGACTTAAATACCGCTGAGCAAAATAGATATTTAAGCCATAAAGGAATTCCTTGTATTGAGATTTGGATAAGGTACGTACTACTTGCTCGTTAATTTCCAGAACCTTGGTAAGCTCCTGCTGTTGTAGGTTTTCTTGAGCAACTGAAAAGGCCAAATAGGTGAAATAATGGTAGAAATAAGGATAAAAGGGGTATCCTTTCTTCTGCATTGTTAGCGCTATCTCATGAATTTTATCCTGGTGCGCTGAAGTAAATTTTCCATCCCACGCATTTTGGAAATCATAAGCAATCTTATCAGCAGATTCAGTGCCGATGGATCTCAACTTAGTAATTGCCTGTTTTCGAAATTCTGTTTTATCCTCAGAATACCGTTGAGCTTTTGCTGAGAAAATGATCAGCAAGCATGCAAAAACAAAAGATACCAGCGTGCGCATAAAGCGTTAAAGATATTTATAACTACCCAGTGTTCAGCTAATTAGACGTTTGTTTTAGACGGAGTGTTTAATAAAGACGAGCATTGCCCAACGATCTCGTATGGTGTTTGTCTTTTTTTCAAGTAGATGTTTCTCTCCTTCAACCTCAAGATCTTGAATATCTTCCTCATAAAACCCACTTAAAATAAGCTCCCCGTTCTCTTTCAACCTTTCTGCATATGCTCCAAGCTGATCCAGAAGCACATTCTTATTAATATTGGCAATGACTATGTCGTAATCTTTTTCTTGTACTTCATCTATTTCTCCTTGAATAAGCTCAACTCCTTTCACATCATTCAACGCAAAATTCTCTTCACTATTTTCTATACACCAATCGTCAATATCGGTGGCGGTTATTTCTGATGCACCTTTTTTTTGTGCCATTATAGCGAGGATTCCGGTCCCGGTCCCAACATCCAGGACTTTCTTATCTGTGTGATCCAGATCCATCTGATAATCTAAAACCTGATAAGTGGTCGCATGGTGACCTGTGCCAAAAGACATTTTTGGAGTAACAATGATTTCATATTCAAATTGAGGTTGTGGTTTGTGAAAAGATGCTCGTACAATACATCTACCTTCAACAATTATAGGATCATAGTTTTTTTCCCACTCCTCGTTCCAGTTTATTTTCTCCTGCTCTTTGATCACAAACTTAATATTGGGGAATTGGGAGAGAACGGATTCAACCCTTCCTTCATCATAAGTAGCCTCTTCACAGCTTCCCTCAAAGCCATCTTCTAATTCCTGGAAAGAGTCAAACCCAAGTTCGAAAAGCTCAGCGATTAAGTAATCCGAGAGGTCTTGAGCGCAGTTTACCTTAATTGTGATGAAATCCATCAATCAAAGGCTTTGATGATATCTAGAAAGTCTTTGGATTTAAGACTTGCTCCTCCGATTAATCCACCGTCTACATCTGGTTGATTAAAAATTTCCCTAGCGTTTTGGGGTTTTACACTTCCCCCATAAAGGATAGAAATTTGCTCAGCAATACTTTCCGAGTATTTATTAGCAATTAATGCTCGTATAAATGCATGCATTTCTTGCGCTTGCTCTGCACTTGCTGTTTTTCCTGTGCCAATAGCCCAAACGGGCTCGTAAGCAATGACAACTTTTTTAACTTCATTTTCACTAAGTTCAAATAATGCGGTTTTGACTTGCTCTCCTACAATATTTTCGTGATCCTCAGCCTCTCTTATTTCCAGTTTTTCTCCGCAGCAAAAGATGGGGGTAAGATTATTTTCAAGAGCGAATTTTACTTTTTTCGAAAGGAGCTCATCATCTTCGCCAAAATACTCGCGACGCTCACTATGTCCCAGAATAACATGAGTAACTCCAGCCGACACCAACATTGCAGCGGACACTTCTCCGGTAAACGCACCTGTACTTTCCTGATGACAATTTTGTGCTCCAAGGAAAATGTTCTTTGTGGACCCTATCAGACTATGAATACCTGTTAAGTGGAGGAATGGAGGAATAAGTACGACTTCAGTATCGCTTTGTACCTTATCCTGCACCATATGTATTACTTCTGAAGCTAATTTTTTGCCTTCAGGCAAGGTGCAATTCATTTTCCAATTTCCCGCAACAATATTTTTTCTCATGTGTATTGTTTGTTTTATAGATCACAAGGAATACGTATGATTAGTTTTCCTCATTAGGTGTATCTACACTCATACTTATTTCATGATCAACTGTAAGTATTTAGCTTGCAATGATACTAACCGAATAGCACTGCACCTAAACTGATCTTGCAATGGATTTTTTTTATGTACGACATCATTACCAATCAATCGTCAGAAGCAACTCATTTGATGGAGAGGTTTTCGCTTTTATTACTTTGGCCATCCTCTTTGGTAGCTCTGTTTCGTTGACCTACAGTTCGTTAGATCAGTATGTTCTTTCATTGAGTAATTTTTTTGATCTGCCTTCAAGTAGTTATAATCTCTTTTTGATGTGCTATGTTTTTGTTGATTTAGGAATTCGGTTGGTATTCCGTAGGCCTATGCCAAAGCTCAAATATTATTTTTTATGGAGCAATAAATCAAAGGAGATTGCCTCTCAATATCTATTTACTTCGCTGTTTGGCATAATACCATTTGTTCTTGCAATTACCATGCTCATGATTGCTTTTAAAGCCAATGAATGGCAGGGGAATGGAGCAATGATATCGATCGTTATTTGGTGGTTAGCAAATCATTTTATCGCACTGAATGCACAGTTTTCTAATCCGTGGGTTAAAAATGCCATAGCCGGAGTTTTAATTTTTATACTTCTCATCGAGTTTTTCTTTCCACAATTATCCATTTCGAATGCGGTGGTAAATCCTGTACCTGGGATTTTCCTGCTGACTGTAGCTTCTATTGGAGCTTATTACAGGATCAAAAACTTAATAGAGAAAAGAGAAGTAAATGATGATGTGAAAACAGAAGGCTTGCTTGATTCATTACCTGTACTAAGTTTTAAGAATCCGGTTTTCCAATTGGAATGGGCCCTTTTGGTGAGGAACAAACGGACTAGAAGTAATCTATTATTAGGTCTTGTCAGTGTACTGCTCCTCCCATTTCTCATTCGTGAAGAATCGGCACCAATGATTGCGACGATGATATTTTTCATTACCACAGGCTTCTTCATCATCCAACATGGTGTTTACTCACTGGGGTGGGAAGGGACCTATTTTGATTTTCTGATTACGAATATTTCGCCAAAGACATTTATCAGGACACGGTATATTTTCTATGTTGGAACCTGTGTTTTAGGGCTTTTATTAGCTTCCTTTCCAACCTTTATTCAAGGTCTGGAATGGACGAATCTCCTAATGATCTTTCTTTACAATGCTGGAGTCACTGTCCCTCTAGTACTCTATAGGTCTACCTTCAACAGCACCAAGATTGTATTGACGGAAAACTCTTTCATGAATTACAATGGCATGATGACTGGACCCATTTTCGTGAGTAGTTTTTTGGTGATGCTGCTACCCCTTTTTATTTATGGAATTGGTATGGCTTTCTTAGGAGAACATTCAATCTATCTTCTAGGGGTCTTGGGGACCCTAGGTCTATTTGCATTCAAACCAATCACAGAATTAGTTGCCAAAAAATATCAAAGCAGAAAGTATCATTTATCTCAAAGTTTTAAAGCATGATTAAAATAAGTAACCTAAAAAAATCATTTAACGGTATTGAAGCTCTCAACATTGAGGATCTGGAAATCCGTCCAGGCGAGTGTATTGGAGTTGTTGGAAATAATGGAGCGGGCAAGACTACTTTTTTCAAATCAGTCTTGGATCTGCTGAAGCCAGATGAAGGATATGTAGCGGTAGAGGATGTTCATGTGAATGTCTCTGCTGATTGGCAAAATCATTTGAACGCTTTTATTGATGAATCATTCTTGATAGAATTCCTAAAGCCAAAAGAGTATCTGACTTTCATTCTAAAAATGAAAAACTCCCAATTCAGTGTTGAAGAGTTGATTGAAAGATATTCGGAATTTTCAAACGATGATATTGATCGAAACAAGAAGTACATCAGAGATTTGTCTACGGGAACAAAAGTGCGCATTGGTGTACTATCGCTATTGGCTGGTGATCCTAAGTACATTATCATGGATGAACCGTTTGCTCATTTAGATCCTACTTCCCAATCAAAACTCAGAAAGCTTATACGTTCACAAAAAGCTGATGGAAGGTGTGTGATCGTATCGAGCCATAACCTCCAAAACATAGCTGAATCATGTGATCGGGTAATTCTTATAGAGTCAGGAAAAGTGAAATATGATGTAGCGGTGAATGATGAGAATATGAGGAAGCTAGGAGAGTATTTTGACAATTAGGCCCCAAATGTCAAAGTATTTAGTTATTCAACGACCTAAATCAGAGTTTGATCAATTACATGCTGAATAATAATCAGGATTTTATAATCTTGAGGAACTAATCAATATTAAATCAAGGAACGAATATGAACGTTGAGATTGAATTGTATCGCTCAATTTTAATGAACGTTTATTGAGAATTCCCTTGTCAGACGAACTGATCGTTTGGCTCACCACTGAAAATCAACCGAGTTACACATGAAAGACATAGTTAAATTCAGGGCTTTAGTAGGGATAGCTCAAGCAGATGGAGATTTTGATAGTTTGGAAAAAGATTTTATTCGGCGCTTAGCTGATTTAGAAGGGCTGTCGTTGAAGGAGCTAAAGGAACTGCTAAAAAAAGGAGAGAAAACCTCAAGCCTTGTGAAGAACCTGGACTTTGATGATAAAGTAGACATTCTCATTTATACCGTAAAACTCATGAAGATCGATGGTAAGGTTCTTCTTAGCGAGATTAAATTTTGCGAACGAGTAGCGCGAATCCTTGGTTTTGAAGAAAAGGTGGTGGGTTTTTTATCTGGAGAAATTGAGGGTAATCCGGATATTACGCCAAACTTTGGAAGGATTAAACACAGAGTGAGAAATTATCTTCTTTAGTGACTCCTGGAGCTTCATGGAATTTTTTCTACAAGGTATTTCGCCGTATAGTTGTCTTTTAGTTTGATCAAATCATCGGGTAGACCAGCAAAGCAAACTTTTCCCCCCTCTTCCCCACCTTCAGGGCCTAAATCGATGATCCAATCGGCATTTTTAATTACCTCAGTATTATGCTCAATTATCACTACCGAGTTGCCAGCATCCACCAAGGCGTTGATTGCGTCAAGGAGTTTTCTAATGTCATGAAAATGAAGGCCTGTGGTTGGCTCATCAAAAATAAACAAGATGTGATCCGAAGAATTGAGTTTCTGACCCTTCGCCAGGAATGAAGCTAGCTTTACTCGTTGAGCCTCTCCACCACTTAAAGAATTTGATCCCTGACCCAGCTTCACATACCCAAGCCCGACATCAAATAGTGGCTGCAGTTTATTCGTGATTGAATTGTTGCCCTCAAAGAAGCTAATGGCCTCTTCAACGGATAAATCCAACACTTCTGAGATGTTCTTATCATTGTATTTCACTTCAAGTATTTCCTTTTTGAAGCGTTGACCCCCACAGTTTTCACAAGTCAAATGAAGGTCTGCCATAAACTGCATTTCAACGGTGACCGTACCTTCTCCTTCGCACACCTCACATCTTCCTCCATCCACATTAAACGAGAAATGCGCTGGTTTGAAATTATTAGTTTTGGAAAGTGGCTGATCCGCATATAGCTGCCGGATGCCATCATATGCCTTAACATAGGTTACAGGATTAGACCGGGAGCTTTTTCCAATAGGATTCTGATCTACAAACTCTACCTGCGTGATCTTTTTATAGTCACCGGTAAGGTTAGTAAATTTCCCCGAGGCTTCTCCGATCAATCCGAGTTGCTTTCCAATGGCCGGATGCAAAATCTTTCTTACCAAAGTGGATTTTCCAGAACCGCTAACACCTGTAACAACAGTTAATACACTGAGTGGAAACTCTACATTGATATCTTTCAAGTTGTTCTCTCTCGCACCTTCTATTAATATGCTTGATCTCCATGGTCTCCTTCTATCTGGAACGGGAATTTCTTCATCTCCTCGTAGATATTTTGCAGTATGAGAAGTGGTCTTTCCATTTAGATCAGAGGTCTTTCCCTGGAATACTAACTCTCCGCCGTAAACGCCAGCGTCAGGACCAATATCGATAATCTGGTCTGCGGCCTCCATCACTTTTTCTTCATGCTCTACCACGATCACAGAGTTGCCTACATCCCTTAGACTTTTAAGTACATCAATTAATCGATCTGTATCCCTGGGGTGCAGTCCAATGCTTGGCTCATCAAGGATATACATGGAACCAACTAACGCACTACCTAAAGAAGTAGCCAGCTTGATTCGTTGAAACTCTCCTCCTGAGAGGGTATTAGTCAGTCGATTTAAAGTTAAATATCCGAGCCCGACCTGATCGAGGTAAGAAAGTCGGTTTTTAATTTCCTCCAGAATTCGTTTTGCAACCTTTTCGTCATGTTTATTCAATTTGATTGAATCAAAAAAGGGTAGCAGCGTTTTTACTGACATCAATACCAAGTCAGTAATCGAATGGTTATCGACTTTCACGTAGCTAGCATCTTTTCGCAGTTTGGTGCCTCTACAATCCGGACAAGTCGTCTTACCTCGATACCTCGAAAGCATCACTCTATATTGAATTTTGTGAAGCTTAGACTCGAGATGAGCAAAAAAAGCATTTAATCCATCAAAGTATTTATTTCCTGTCCAAAGGAGATCATATTGTTCTTTCGTCAATTCAGATATTGGCCGATGGATGGGGAAGTCAAAACGAACACCATCTCTTAACAGGGGTTCAGCCCACTTTTTCATGGTTTCTCCCTTCCAAGGAGCGATGGCTCCCTCATATACAGAGAGGTTTCTGTCCGGGATTACCAAATCAGGATCAATACCTAAGACCCTTCCGAAACCTTCACATTTCCTGCAAGCACCATATGGATTATTGAAGCTAAAAAAATTGACCGTCGGCTCCTCAAATAATATTCCGTCCAGCTCAAATCGATCTGAGAAATTCTTTTTCCCTTTCCCCACGATTGTCACGAAACAATCGCCTTCTCCTTCGAAGAATGCTGTCTGTACCGAATCAGAAAGTCGAAACTGAGTGGCTTCATCATTTTGAACGACTGCCCTATCAATCAAGATTTTAATATCCCCATTTAGCTTTCCCCCCGATTTTAACAAATCCTCTATAAATGCCACTTCTTCCTCAATCATCACACGAGTGTATCCCTTACTCATCAGGATCTCAAGCTCTTTATTGAGCGATCTCTTTTCTTTCTGCTTGAGTGGAGTTGTGATCATCAACTTAGTCTCGTCTTCATGAGATAGGATGTAGTCGACCACATCAGTAACTGTATCCTTTTTTACTTCTTTACCAGAAACGGGAGAGATTGTTTTTCCTATTCTGGCGAACAGTAGCTTGAGATAATCATAAATTTCGGTAGTAGTTCCTACTGTGGATCTTGGGTTTCTCGCACTCACCTTTTGCTCAATGGCAATAGCTGGAGCTACTCCTTTGATGTAGTCTACCTCTGGCTTTTCCATTCTCCCCAAAAACTGACGAGCATAGGAGCTTAGGCTCTCCACATATTTTCTTTGGCCCTCAGCAAACAAAGTATCAAATGCCAAAGATGATTTACCCGAACCGGATAATCCTGTGATTACCACAAGTTGATCTCTTGGTATTGCTACATCAAGATTTTTCAGGTTATTCACCCTAGCACCTTTAATGATGATATATTCTTTCGGATCTAAATTGTCAATTTTTCCAACCATTTTGGGGGTATGCCTGTCTAAGAAACACTAACAAAAACATTAGGTTCGGGCAGTCACAAAAATAAAGCGTTGGCTTTTTCGAATTGTTCGAATTTTATATTCTTGCGAATTAATTGATTAAAAACTTTAAACCCTACAATATGATATAGACCTCTACGTTAACAAACAGGTGAACTACATGAACAAGACAGGTTTGAATGATAGCGAATTGCTATCGCTCTATATCGGAGGAAACGAAGAGGCATTTGAGGAACTTCTCAATCGTCACAAAGACAGGGTTTTTACCACTATTTATCTTATTGTAAAAGACAGGTATACAGCAGAAGATCTCATGCAAGAGGTTTTCATTAAGGCTATTCGTACCATCAAATCAGGACGATATAATGAAGAAGGGAAGTTTCTTCCCTGGATTTTACGTATCGCCCATAACCTATCTATCGACCACTTTAGAAAATCCAAGCGCTATCCTACCATTGTGATGGAGGACGGTAGCATAGTATTCAATTCACTGGAATTTTCTGAGTCGTCTATTGAAGATGAACATATCAAACAGGATACCTATAAGCTTCTTAAAGGCTTTATTAAGGATCTCCCGGACTCTCAACGTGAGGTACTCGTGATGAGACACTACATGAAAATGAGTTTCCAGGAAATTGCTGATGCTACTGATGTAAGCATCAATACCGCTTTAGGAAGGATGAGGTATGCTCTGATAAATCTTAGAAAGAAATTTGAGCAAAATCAAAAAGCCTATGACAAAAACTTTTACAGAAAATGACTTAGTAAGATTTCTATATGAAGAGGTAAATGAGGACGAGCGATTAGACATCAAAGAATCGCTGAGTGCCGACATGGAACTCCGATCAAGTTTGGAAGAATTAGAAGAGGCGAAGGAGCTCATTGAGAACTTTTCAATAAAAGCTCCCAAAGAGGTTGTTTCAAGAATACTCTATGCATCGAAAAATCTTCAGTCTGCCTAATTTGAGGCAATGACCAAGAAAGGAACATTTCGAGGCATTCGTCAAGTATTTTTCAGAGTCTTACCACAACCGGAAACTGAATAGCAGTATTCAATTTCTTCAGGTGAGTTGTGGATGGATTCACATCAAGAATATTTGTCTTTCAGAGAGGAAGTATCAAAGGTTGATGTTTAGAAAATGCCAACGGTATAACATAGCTATGTAAGACATTGAGATGATGCTATATAGTGAGTAGAAGACCCTTATCAACGAGTTGCCTTCTTTCCTAAACCATAACATGATAGTTAATATAATTAGCAAGACTGATGTTATCGCCATCAATACATTAACGTATCTCATAGAAAGTAACGAAGGCTCCAGTCCGAATAAAAGCTGTTCTTTGGACTGAAGGAGCGGTACGAAAAAGCCAAAAATGTTCCAGAAAAAAAGCCCAACAAACATTAAGGCCGCCGCGTGATAGTACCAATTAATTTTTGACTTGATCAAGAATCGTGGATTCTTTTTGCGGATAATGTAAGTGATAAGCCAGATTAGTGAAAGCAGTGGGTATATGAGCAGAATTAGAAGTAGTACCGGATACTCATCATTCATAAACCTAGGTCTTTCAAACCATCCGAGGCGAACATAGCTTGAAGGAACCTGTATCCCTCCCACCTGAACATTCCGATACATATTTTTGATTTCGCCATTTTTATCTCGCTCAAACACTAAAAACAGAGATGGTTCTGACGCATTTTGGAATACGTCTTTTTTTATCATGCTGTATTCGTGCCACTTTCCATTATGATATGCCTGTAAAGAATTGTTAGAAGAGTTGTATATCCGAAATTGGCCTTCATACAACATGAATAGTTCTTCTATTGATTCATGGTTGGTTCGCTGATTTCCATAGTGACCAATGTATTCACTAAGTTCGACTTCTAATTTTTTTGGTAGTTGAATTTTTGGAGAAGGGTAGAATAGATCCTTAAATGATTCAAAAAACAGTTCTGAAAAATTATCTGTTTCAGTGTTTAGTGATACGAATATTCCTATGTCATCATCTGGAATTAAAAGGATGAGTGAAAGAAAGCCGGGCACTTGTCCACCTTTGGCAATAGCATAATTTCCGTTTAGGTTTTGTACTTCCATGCCATATGTGTACCCTGTTAGCAGTGGATGATTAGAAAATTGTTGTTCAAAAATTTTTTGATATGAGGATTTCGATAGTATCGACTTATTCTTTCCTAGCAGGGCCTGCATCAAAAGAGCCATATCCTCACTATTGGAGATGATGCTACCAGCGGGGAGTGCATGTCTTGGAAAGCACTCGACTTCTTCGAATGTCTCTCGCCACTGATAGCCTCTGGCGTAATCAGATATTTCTCGGTAATTATCAGGCAGAAAGTATGTGCTATTGTCCATGCCTAATGAATCGAAAATAAACTGATCTATATAATCAATGAAGGTCAATTTAGAGGTCAGTTCGACCAAATGTCCTGCCAATGCATACCCATAGTTAGAATAGTTAATATTTATTCCAGGTTCTTGAAACAAACTGGGCATATGATTTTTCAGGTGAATTGCTAAAGGGTCCAGCTCATCGATACTTTTGGCTAAATAGCCAATGAGATGTTCGTTGAAACCAGCAGTGTGGGTGAGTAAATGCGAAAGCGTAACAACTTGATCATAAGGGTTATGAATCTTCCAATCCGAGAGATAGTTATTCACATTTTCATGCAATGCAAGATTTCCATATTCTATTTGCTGAAGCGCAGCAATGGTAGTGAGAACTTTGCCAACTGATCCCAATTGAAATAAGGTCCTGTTTGTGACCGATTTTTTTTTCTCATAATCACTATACCCATAACCCTTACTCAAATAAATACTATCTGAACTTACTACACTTACTGATGCACCAGGAATCATAGGGTAGTGGATTCCATAGTTCATCATACTATCACAGAAATGAGCAATTGCAGAGGGGTTCAATTGACCAAATGAGGTGAAATAAATACTCACTAGAAAGGCAAAAAAGTACTTTTTCATGTTTTGAGTTTTAGTGAAATACGTACTAATTGACCAGAAGAACAGCCATTTTTTCTCATTGATTGCCTAAATAATAATTCCGGCAAAATTCACAGACGATATGTTTTGGGTGAGTGACCTGTTCTTTTTTTAAAGTTATCGTTAAAAGCTGACGAACTATTGAATCCTGCCTGCTTAGCTATGGCCTCAATTGTAAGATGGCTAGTTTCCACCATTTGAAGTAACCGAATGGCTTCTTCTACCTTGTATTTATTTATCATTTCGTTGAAATTGGAATCCATACCTCTGTTGATGATTGAGGACATTACAGGAACTGTGGTGTTTAATTGATCTGCTAAATTTTTAATGGTAAAATCAGGATTAGTAAAAACTCTGTCTTCCGTCATTAGCCTCTCAATTTTCCTTATTGACTCCTCTATTAATTCCTCATCAACCATGGTGTTGGTACTTCGTGGCTTTCTAGCAGACAATTGATCATAAACAAGATATATTGCCAGTAAGCTTAGTAGAATTGTATCAAAAATTGCTGAAAGAAGGTCAAAACTGAAAAGGAACCTGTAAATGGAAACGGCCCATAAAATGGCGAATGCAACAACAATCATCTGTGCTGGTCGAATCGTTCTTTGAATGCGAAGTGACTTGGATTCGTTGATTAGCAGAAAAATAGAGAAGGATAGATAGAAGCCCTGATGGATTCGTCTGGTGCCCCCAAGAAGGAACGAATCAAACCCAAGCTCTGAATACATATCTTTTATATATTGGATTTTGAATTCTGGAGAAGAAAAGTAAAACGGCATCAAATATCCTATTGCCATTGCAAACGGTATAATGTGTAGTAAATCAGTTTTCAACCATCTTCTTTCAGGATGTGCATGAGATAGAATGAAAAGATATAATGCTGGGCCTACAAGGTAAAGCATTGGAGAGTTTACCCTAACAAGATGGGGGTATGCTAGTATTTCTTGCGAATTGTACAGCCATCCATAGAAGAGCTCAATTGTGAAGATCAGTAAGAGAGCAACAGGAGCTACTGATATTGGACGTGAAAAACCAAAACCAATCAAACGCTTTGTGAGAAAGACGATTGCAAAGCTTAATCCTATTGAAATAAAAACTGAAATACCGTCCATTATTGAGGTTTAAGGATCTAGTCAAATATAATCTCATAGTATGACGTACTTCTTTGTGCTATATGTTGCTCCTGTTGGATTTTAAAACATAAGAGATGATAGCTTTGATAACAAATCTTAATTTTAAGCAATGACCAAGAAGGAGCGATTCAAAGCATTCGTCAAATATTTTTCAGAGTCTTATCCACAACCGGAAACTGAACTCCAGTATTCTAATCCGTTTGAGTTGCTTGTGGCCGTTGTGCTGAGTGCACAATGTACTGACGCGAGGATCAATAAAGTTACGCCTGCTTTGTTCAGGGATTTCCCATCCCCAGAACATATGGCGGCAAGTCACTTTGATGAGCTTTTTCCTTATATCAGAAGTGTGTCTTATCCAAATAACAAGACCAAGCATTTGCTTTCTTTGAGTAAACGTCTGGTGGAAGCATTCAATTCTGAAATTCCGACGACAATTAAAGAGCTTACTTCATTACAGGGTGTTGGTAGGAAAACAGCCAATGTGATTGTCTCAGTCCTATTTAACCAGCCTGCTATGGCTGTGGATACACATGTGTTTAGAGTCTCCAAGAGGCTCGGATTGGTTACACAAACAGCTAAGACACCTTTAGAGGTGGAAAAGCAACTCGTGAGGCACATTCCTGAGGAATATATCTCTCGCGCACATCATTGGTTAATCCTACATGGACGATATGTTTGCCTTGCAAGGAAACCACAGTGTGATAAGTGTGAGATCACACATTTCTGTAAATACTTTGAGAAAAATTTTTAGGAATGTTACTCTTTACTCCTATAGAGTAGACAAATAACCGATGACTTACCTCTTTTCTTCGAAAAGCAATTTGCTTTTTATTTTTAAGGAGACATCTTTAGACTGTGAAAATCCTTTATGTCCATCAATATTTCAAAACACCGGAAGAGGGAGGATCGATTAGGTCGTACTACCTGGCGAAAGGGTTAGTGGATGCTGGTCATCAAGTAACTATGATTACAGCGCATAACTCAGGATATCAAGTAAAAAATGTAGCTGGAATTGAGGTTCACTACCTTCCGGTCAAATACGATAATAGTTTTGGATTTTTTCAGCGTATCAAAGCCTTTTGGTCATTCGTCAAACTTGCCAGAAAAGAAGCACGCAAGGTAGGAAAACATGATCTGGCATACGTTATGACCACTCCTCTTACAACAGGATTCATAGCTACTTATCTTAAGAAAGAATTCGATCTGCCTTACTATTTTGAAGTAGGAGACCTTTGGCCTGAAGCACCGGTGAAAATGGGGGTAATCCAAAACAAATGGCTGAAAAGATGGCTTTACGCTCTTGAAAAGAGATTCTACTTTGAGGCAGAAAAAGTCATTGCACTCTCCCCAGCCATCAGAAATTACATCGAAAAAGTAAGCCCTCAAACCAAGGTATATGTAATCCCTAATATGGCAGATTGCTCTTTTTTCGAAGCAGAATATAGTGTAGGTGATTTTAGTGAGAATAATAAATTCCAAATCTCATATTGTGGAGCTATAGGTAAAGCCAATCATCTTGAATTTCTAATCGATGCAGCAAAGCAAAGCAATGACTATCAGCTTCCGGTTCATTTCAATATCATAGGCTATGGATCCGAGATGAAAAGACTTAAATCACTGGCTAAACGATTGAAGAACATTTCATTTTATCCGCACTCAAGTAAGCAATGCGTTAAAAATTTGTTGGATAAAAGTGACGCAGTTTATGTTTCGTTCAAAGATGTGAAGGTACTTGGTACCGGGAGTCCAAATAAATTTTTTGATTCTCTGGCCTCAGGTAAGTTGGCCATTATCAACTTTGATGGGTGGATCAAGAACTTGACAAAAAAGAATAAGTGTGGCTTTCATCACAACCCATATTCAAAGAATGAGTTCATACGCAAGCTAAAGGTATTCATTGAATCACCAGAGCTTCTAGCTAAGTATCAGCGGAATGGTCGTAAGCTAGCAGAGCTTTACTACGATAAGGAAATTCAAATTACCAAGCTTTTGAAAATCCTTAACAACGAATATAAATTCGAAGTGAACGATTCCGAGGTTTACATCTTAACGGCCTAAGAGATATACTCCCTCCATTACCCCATCAGGTGTTCATAAATTATAGGGGATTAAGAACCAGGTTTGTATTTTGACTGAGCAAAGATCTTATTGGCGTCTTGTTCTGCCATGATTTGCTGCACACTTGCCCCTGTTTTCTTAGCATAGCTTTCCACTATTTGCCAACCAACCCAACGCCCAATCCTACCTGGACATTTATCGCCAATTTCATAGACATTTGGACGTTCCCCCAAAAACTTTTGCTTGTCTTGATGATTTGTTTCATAAAGTAGTTCGTTTTCAACGAAGTTGGCCCAAATGATTGCTTCATTTTCAAAAATGTCACTCCACTCTTCTTCTGAGTACCCGATTAGAATATTCTTTGGCGTACACGGCAAAATTTTTCCGAGTAGGTAGTACGATTTCCCGTAATCAATCATTTCTGCAAGCATGGATTCACTCTTACTCGTTTCTATAAATTGACTGGAAATAAATTGAAGCACACTAGCAGCCAGGTGATCGGTAGTATACCGGTCAAGTATGTAATTTGGGATTTGCTGAGGTTTGTAGGTGGCGTTTTGTCCAATGAAAAAATCTATTCCTATCATAATGTGTTCATTAGAAATGAATAGGTCATTATACAATCCAGTCACTATCGTCTGTATTTTGGGAGTTGGTGCCTCTGGATAGTAGACCTTAAGCCTACCCAATCCTTGTTCAAGGGTCCCAACTACCTGATCGAAGTTCTTAAATGCAGCAACAGATTCTTGATATAAGGTGTCAATGGATGGATTTTGAATAAGGTTAAATATCCTTTTAGCTAGAATGGAATCTGCAGGATATTGATCCAGATGCAAAAAAAATTGTGCCAGATCCTCGTTCTTCGTCAGGAATTGTTCTACTTCTTTGACACTTGTGCTTTTGAATAATTCGACTTCCAGCCTTTCCACAGTAAGTGAAGTCTCTAAAGGGATAACTGCGTCTCTGCAATTTTGACTTTCACAGGAGGCTAACAAAAGAACAGAAATCATTAGGAGTACTGCTCGCATACTTTCTATTTTTGGTGACAAATTTAGATAGGGAAACTTTACTTTAAGTTGGTAAGGT
This sequence comes from Ekhidna sp., assembly GCA_965267215.1. Taxonomy (GTDB): domain Bacteria; phylum Bacteroidota; class Bacteroidia; order Cytophagales; family Cyclobacteriaceae; genus Ekhidna. The sequence continues at coordinate 3,552,084 of OZ253940.1, read as the reverse complement.
CTTTGCCTTTAAAGAAAGATTCAAAAAGAACAACGAAAATGAAATGAGCGTTAGTACAAAACACATTTGTCTTATGGCAACTGAAGTGTGGCACAGCTGACTCGAATATCTTAAGCATATGAAGCAAATTATTTTTTCTCTTCTTCTATTAACATCTCTTGCATCTGCGGCCCAAGTAAAACTTGGCCTTAAGCTAGCGCCTGTCATCGCTTCAAATCGAGCAAAAAATGATGCTCAAACTGTTGATAATGACGGATCGGAGTTGAAGTTTTCTGTTGGACTAATTGCTGATAAAACATTATCAGAGACGTATTTTTTGAGTACTGGATTAATTTACCTACCTAAGAGAGTTGCTTTCAGAGATGCCGATGGACTTGTTGAGGAGGAATATAAACTTCAATATTTGCAGATCCCCGCTACCCTTAAACTCTTCACGAATGAAATTGCTCCTGACTTAAAAGGGTATTTACAGGTGGGGTCCGCTTTAGAAATTCTTGTTTTTAATGAAGAAGAAGATCCCGATTTTTCGACAATAGAAAAATTCAACCCAATAGATATACCAGTTATTCTAGGGGCAGGTGTAGAGTTTAGAGCGGGTATCAACACCACGATATTTGGAGGATTCTCATATCAACGTGGATTAGTGAATGTTGTAAATGAAGCAGAGGCGGCATTCGAAGACATTCAGTTGAGGAACACTATTTTCTCTATTGATCTTGGGGTGAAATTTTAATTTACTAATCCTTACCTCTATCTTGCTCTTGGCACATGGTTATGGCAAAATAAATTGCTTTACCGAGGTGCATTAACGAATCCCTGCTTTCACCGAAAAGCACAACTGATTTTCGGTAACCGGAAGATTTTTCAGTATCATAGCGAATTTTGTTGCTGTATGAATTGAGTATCAAACTCCATTCTCCATGGGGTTGATTGATGAGTCGAAGTTTATCTTTATTTAAATCAGAAAGCCAAAAAGAATGAATGTTCCAGCGACTACTATCAGTCTTAAAAGTCTGATGAATTTCCAGGTTGCAATCATCAAAATTTAAACGAAATATTTCATAAGTCTCTTTTTGACTATTTATCTCGTTGACTATTTCAATGATGTACTCAACAGTGTCTGTTAATGAGCTTTGCTCTTGTTGTGCACAAATAACGTATGGTATCAGTGCTATGAGAAAGGAGAATATATATTTCATTGACCTTAAAGGTCTGAAATTCTCCCATTAATTTCTTAAAAGCTTTTTACTTGAGGGGCTAGTAATTGACCAATGATTCTAATTTCTCTTTTAATCGGATATTGGGCAAAAAATTTCGCTCTAAATCAGCGGCAAAAGGAACGGGGGTATCCAAGCTGCCTTCTCGCATCACCGGTGCATCAAGTGATTCAAACCAATGTTCTGATATCCAGGCTGAAATTTCAGCACCAATACCTCCAGTCAAGCAATCCTCGTGAAGAACAAGTACTCTTCCGGTTTTTTGAACAGAGGCTCTTACCGTTTCTTTATCCCAGGGAAGTAAGGTCCTAAGGTCAATGATTTCAAAGGAGGCATCTAACTCATCAGCAATTTGATTCGCCCAGTGAACTCCCATTCCGTACGTAATGATGGTCGCATCTGAACCCGCACGATTCACCACGGCTTTCCCTACCTCAGTTGTGTAATATGCGTCAGGCACTTCGCTACTTAGTGATCGATAAAGTGCCTTGTGTTCAAAGTACAGATACGGATTTGGATCTTCAATAGCAGCAGCAAGAAGCCCTTTTGCATCAACCGGGTTTGAAGGATAAACAATCTTCAGCCCAGGTGTGTGGAAAAACCATGCTTCGTTCGACTGAGAGTGATAAGGCCCTGCACCTACTCCGGCTCCAGTTGGCATCCGTATAACTACATCTGCATGTTGTCCCCACCTGTAATGAATTTTTGCAAGATTGTTTACAATCTGGTTGAACCCTTCTGTTACAAAGTCAGCGAATTGCATTTCTACGACAGCTTTCATACCAGCGATGCTCAGTCCTAGCCCTGTTCCTACAATGGCAGCCTCGCAAAGTGGTGTATTCCGTATCCGTTCTTTTCCAAAGAGCTCAATAAATCCTTCCGTGATTTTGAAAACACCACCATAGTCAGCAATGTCTTGACCCATAACCACTAGTTCATCATGTTTTTCCAGCGATTGCTTTAACCCGTCTGATATGGCATCTACAAATCGTTTTTCGGTAGTTTTCCCTTTTGGTTTTATAACGTTTTGCTCGTAAGGGAAGAATAGATCTATGGTTTCCTGATGGGTGTCGGCAGTAATCGTATCCTCCGCAAAAGCTTCCTTTACCGCATCATTAATATCTTTCTGAATTGCTTTTCTAATTTCACCAATCTTATCGTTGGTGCACACTTTTTCCTTAATCAAAAAACTTTCAAATCCTTTTACCGGATCTTTTTTTGCCCAATGTTCCATGAGTTCTTTCGGAACATATTTAGTTCCTGAAGCTTCTTCATGGCCTCTCATTCGGAAGGTTTTAGCCTCAAAAATGATTGGTCGTGGATTTTTTCTTATATCCTTAACCAACGGCTCTAATTCATTCAATACCTCCAGGATTGAATTACCTTCAACACTGTAGGCTTCCATGCCATATGCAGGACCTTTCACTACGAACGATTCAAAATTGAACTGTTCATTGCTTGGTGTGGACAGGCCGTATCCATTATTCTCGATTACGAAAATCACAGGCAGCTTCCAAACAGATGCTACGTTTACAGCCTCGTGAAAATCGCCTTCACTTGTACCTCCATCTCCTGTAAATACCAGGCTTACTTTCTCTTCCTTTTTCAATAAATGAGACAGGGCAATTCCGTCGGCAATTCCAAGCTGGGGGCCAAGGTGAGAGATCATCCCCACGATATTGTATTCTTGAGTTCCAAAGTGGAAGCTACGATCCCTGCCTTTGGTGAAGCCATTCATCTTGCCCTGAAACTGCGAAAATAATCGCTGAAAAGGTACTCCCCGCGTGGTAAAGACACCCAGGTTTCGATGCATGGGTAAGATATACTCTTCTTTGTTAAGCGCAAGAGCTGCCCCCACTGAAATCGCTTCCTGGCCAATTCCACTAAACCATTTACTAATCTTGCCTTGACGGAGAAGAATAAGCATTTTTTCTTCTATCAGCCTTGGGGTTACGATGGATTTGTGGATGGCAAGAAGTTCCTCATCGGAACGTTTTTTTCGGTCGAATTTCATGGGTTGTAATGATGTCTACGCGAAGTAAGCATATCAGGCCCAAACCTTAAGTCCCTCTGTGCAGTTTTTACAGATTTCTATTTCTGAGCGAGAAGTGAACAATGCGTTTCTGAAGTTTTGATAGGGCTTTGAAAACCAGATTTCTTCTAAAGATTTTTCCCGGATATTTCCCATGCTGTGACTCGCATCTTTATCAAAGCAGCAAGGAATCACGTGCCCGTCCCAAGTGATGACACATGATTGCCACATTTTCCAGCACTTGTCTTCAAGGTCATTTTTGATGGTGTATGTGCCGTCCTTATTTGATCGATACCTTGAGTATTTATCTATGGTTGGAATTAATTCATTGCCATTTTCATAGTCATATACCTGAGCAGTCTTGAAGGCTACTTTGTCAACACCATATTCCTGGGCCAATTGCATGATTTTCGGGATCTCATGCTCGTTTGGTTTTACTACCAAAAATTGCCAAACTACTTTTGGTCCTTTTGACTTTAACTTTTTTCTCCATTTGAGGATGTTTTTGGTGCCTTCAAGCACCTGAGATAAATCTCCTTCTTTTCGATAAGATTCATAAGTTTCTTGAGAAGCACCATCAATGGAGATGATCAGACGGTGCAAACCACTTTCAACTGTTTTCTGTGCATTTTCATCGTTTAAAAAATGCGCATTTGTAGAGGTGGTAGTGTATATTTTCTTGTTAGCCGCCACTTGGATCATTTCCAAAAATTGTGGATTGAGGTAGGGTTCGCCCTGAAAATAAAACGTTAGGTAAATGAGGTGTTGGTATACATCATTGATGATTTTTTTGAAAAGCTGTGGGTCAAGCTTGCCAGTTGGACGTGAAAAGGACCTTAATCCACTCGGACATTCAGGACATCTTAAGTTACATGCAGTTGTCGGCTCAATTGCCATGCTTATGGGTAGGCCTGAAATGTTGGACTTTCCTGCTCGCCTGGACCGGTGGAAGCTTCTCCAAATTTTCCAGGCATTGGATATTCTTTTTGGCGTTAGTTTTGAAGCCAGAGAAAAGCTATCGTGAAGATTGACCAACATTACAAACAAAGTAAACACTTGATTCATGAGATTCTTATTGATTGGGCTGCTATTTTTTTCTAGTCAACTATTATCCGCACAGATTCAGCTTTCTGAGAATGCCGAGATCGCCGTAGTTACCTTAGGTCCGTATCAAGGAGAACCATGGTCTGCTTTCGGGCACAATGGATTTCGTGTTGTAGATCCAAGCTTGGGGTTAGATTGGTTTTATGATTATGGATTGTATGATTTTGAGCAGGAAAATTTCTTCTTAAATTTTGCTCGCGGGCTTCTAAAATATCGGGTAGGAGTTCGCGAATGGGAACGATCATTCCGTCTGCATAAGTATCTGAGGCGGTATATCAAACTTCAATATTTGAACCTGACACTTGCTGAAAAGCAAAAACTCTTTGATTTCTTACAGAACAATGTAAAGCCCGAAAACGCAGAGTATCTCTATCATTATGTTTACGACAATTGCGCCACGAAAATTAGAGACGTGGTTGAAGAGAATTTTCCAGGACGTATTGAATTTGGTCTGGGATATAAAGTAGAAGGAAAAACGTTTCGCCAATTAATGGATGACTACTTAGGTCAGCAAGCCTGGGGTGATTTAGGAATAGATGTAGGTCTTGGTTTGCAAGTCGATCAAGAAGCGACAGCAGAAGAGTATATGTTTCTTCCTCCATATATTTTTCAGGCGTTCGCCGAAGGGACCATTGAAAGAGATGGTGAAATACATCCACTTATAAAGAGTGTTGATAATGCCTATCTTCCTAAAGAAGAGAGTTCCCTCTCAGTTTGGTTAACGCCATTCAATTTATTTGTTATACTCTTTTTTGTTACCGGGCTGATCACCCACAGAAATTTGAAGTTTGGTAAACGAACAAAATGGATCGATTATTTACTATTTGGTTTTGCCGGCTTTGTGGGATGGTGGGTTACCTATCTCTGGCTTGGAACTGAGCATATGTCTAAGAATAATCTTAATATTTTATGGGCCATTCCATTCCATTTTCCATTTATATTCTTCGCTGGAAGAAAAAAACTTAGAAAATTTTCTCAATTATATTTCAAGACCTTTGCTTATTGGTACAGCGTGTTGCTTTTAGTCTGGGCAATTTTACCCCAACCCCTTCACCAGTCATTGGTACCATTTGTTCTCACACTGGTTTTGAGGAGTTTTTACCTTTCATACATTTTGAAGAAAACTTAATAACTATTTTTATAGTTATTCGTTCTCATGTCTAAACTAGTTATGAGATTCTTTATCATTCTTGTAGTATGTGTGATATCGGATTGGGTGCAAGCACAATCTATTGAGGGTAATATTAGAGATGTTAATACAGGTGAGCCCATTCCTTTTGCTAATGTCTTTTTCTCAGGAACTTTGATAGGTACCACATCGGATTTAGATGGAAATTTTTCTTTGAATTATCAATCGGGAGGAAAATTTGATTTGATTGTGTCCTTTGTTGGGTACAAAGAGTATATAAAGACCATAACCCCAAATGATGAAGTTTTCCTTGAGGTCAAGCTAGAACCGGAGGTTATCCAACTAAATGATGTATATGTGAATGCTGATACTACTGGCTGGAAGAATAACTACCCCTCTTTTAAAAGTTTGTTTTTAGGAAAAACAAAAAATGCATCTAAAACGGGGATAGTCAATCCAAGAGATATATTCCTGTATTATGATCGCGTGGACAATGGCTTATTTGCACATTCAAGAAAAGAAATTACCATCGAAAATCAGGCATTGGGATATCGAATCATTTACTTAATGAAAGATTTCCAGATGAATTATTCTTCTGGAGAATTTAGGTCTTATGGTATTCCAAGGTTTGAGGAAATGGAAACAAAGAGTAAGGGCAGATTGAAAAGGTGGAACAAGGAAAGGAGAAGGACATACAATGGGTCATTTTCACATCTTCTTAACTCATTAATTGAAAATAGTTTTTACGAAGAGGGTTTTAGAATCTATGAATTGTACAAGGTTCCGAATAGGAAACGACCTCCTCAAGAGCTAATTGATCAAAAGCTTTCAAAGTTGAAACAGACTATGAATATGGGTAATGTAACTATAAGCGTGGCGGGGAGAAATGACTCAAGCAGAGACAGCTTACGTTATTGGAGTCGGATGAACAGACTTCCACAATATGTAGATAGTATTGGGAGGGAGCATCAAACTAATGAACTTATAATCACAAATAACTCTCTTGCATATACAGGTTACTTAAGGGTAGTGTATATGCATGAGCCAGAAGAAGAAGCATATGCTTTCACCAGGTTAGGCGGAGGAATTGATAACAAGCAAACCTCAGATATATTTATTCAAGGGCCACTGGAAATTGAATCAAATGGATACTACGATGTGAGTAAAGTGCTATTTATGGGATATTTCGGATGGTCCCAAAAAATAGCTGAGATGCTCCCATTAGGGTATGTTCCTGATGAAGATTAGTTTTCAACTTTTACACCATTCCAGAAGGCCACATAGCCTTTAATGTTTTTGGCCAGTTCACTTGTCTCAGGATAGTACCATGCTGCATCTTGGTTTTCTTCACCATTTACCTCTAAGCTGTAATAGCTTGCCGTTCCTTTCCAAGGGCATACTGTATGCGTATCCGTTTGTTTAAAAAACTCTTTTTTGATAGATGACGGAGGAAAGTAGTGGTTTCCTTCAACAACAACAGTGTCATCACTCTCAGCGATTACTTGATTGTTCCAAATTGCTTTCATTCGTATTTTTATTTTTTATCAATAATCGACATTTAGTATAAAATGTTTACATCAAATTCTTAATGAAAATATCGAATGTCGTCCCGACATCTTTTTTTGAATCGACCTTTATGGTTCCTTTCATTTTGTCAAGCGCATCTTTTACCAAATATAGACCCAGCCCTGTTCCTGTCGAGGATTGATTAGCACGATAAAACATATCAAATATTTTAGATAGATGTTTTTCATCTATCCCTGGTCCATTATCGGCTATTTTTAGCTTTATACCTCCGTCTACCTGGCATAGTGAAATATCAACCTTTGGATTTGACTTGGAATAGTCGTGATACTTTATGGCATTTGAGATAAGGTTGATTAATACCGTGTGCAGCCTGATCGGATCTGTATAAACCTTGGTGGACCCTATCTCGGAAACTGAGAATTCAGGCGCTTTCGAATTGGGGGCGATGAGAAGATCCAGTTGATGCTTAATCTCTTTTTTCAAATCGATCTCTCTTATTTCTACATCTGTTTTTTGTCCTCTTCTCAATGTGATGATATCCCTGATCACATTGTCAGCTTGTGCAATTCTAGCTTCTGCAGCCTCTAAGAACTCTTTTATGATAGATTTATCCTTTGTTGTTTTTATAGCTGATATTATGCCGGAAATGGTGGTAAGTGGGGCTCTCAAATCATGTGATGAATGATACAGAAATGTATCCAATTCCTTATTTGCTTTTTTTAAGCCATACCTTTCAAACTCCAGCATACTGATAATCATTCCCATACCCATCATGGATTGAAAGAAAAGGTCATAGACACCTAGATAGTAGGGAAAATTAATTGGGGATTCAATGTTGGTGTAGAACTCAAGTGCGGAGATGAAATAATTAAGTTGCTCCAGTCCGTACAATAAAAATGCAACGGTGATGAAACGAACTCCTATTCCTATTTTCCATAACCTTCCGATGAGGATGGAAGAAGTAATAAAAGCAACGGCGGATAACAGGGCTTTGATTCCTACCCTGAAAAATATGCGTTGATTAATTGCTTCTGGAACTTTGAGATAAGCAAAAACTAAAAGTATTGCGATCGGAATTGCAGTGACACTGAGGATTATTATATTTCGCTGATTAAGTCGTTTTCTTAGGCTCAACTCATAGGAGCCAGCATAAAGCCAAAAAACCTGTATTATACCTGCAGCGATAGTTATTGCTGAGACCGAAAGTCTGAATGGATGTTCAGCCGGATAGATAAAGACATTTCTTAGAGCTAAAGCCGAACCAATCATATTGAAGATCATGGCTAGCCAACTCCACGACCAATATTCGAAATACTTGTTCTGGTACTCTTTATAAAAGCGTCTTAATATCAGTATGATAATGAGAGCTAAAAGAGCCTGAACAATGTAGAGAGAGATTACAATAAAAGTAGATTCTGCAAATTCTCCTTGCATAGCTGAAAGTACCGGTTCTGTCTTATGTAAAATACAAAGAGCTAATTGTTTTTAAAATGCTCTTTCGTCGAACACGCTTTTTTTAACCTTTAAGAATCTCTGTACAGCTATTGGGCCTCTTTAGGAGTAACATTAAATGCAGTAAAAGTTCCATCCGGGACGTCATCCAGAACTTTAATGTTGCTCAATTCATATTGACCTCTATTGCCGGATAAGAGAATATTTCCGTATTCTTTGTAGTCCGCCCAAGGAGTCGTGAATCTCGGCTCTAGGCTAGAAGAATCAGGAAAATAGGCCCATTGTGTAACTAGCTTTGAGTCGGTATCTATCCAAACTTCGTATACATTTTCAGGTGTTACCCCAACATCACTAAATGATAAGCTTACCACATCTGAGCTTTCGCCTGTCAAAGTGGTGTCTTCTCTAAGATATTTTAGTGTTACCCCAGAGTCCTTGAGTTTATATGGCATGACCAACCAATAAGCGTCATTCACCCACATTTCATATCCTCTGTTCAAATAGTAATCCAATGAATCCGTTACTAATTCACCTTGCTTTTGCACATTTCCATTTTTCGAATTGATATTCATAAGGATAATCAACTGCTGCTCTGGTACTTCTATCCTTACATCACCCGTCCACTTATCCCATAAGTGATCCCTTCTACCAAAAAAGTTCCACCCGATATATCGGGTATTATCCCATGCTTCTCTCCCTCCCATGGCTTGCATTGATTTATCTGCCAAAAGGGTAGCCAGCAGATCCGAACCTTCCTGATTAAAACCTTCAGCCGGAGGATTATTATAGGCGACAAATTCACCTTCTGCCTCGGTTGATTCGACGGTTTCATCTTTCTCGTTACCTGTTGAACATGCTGATATAAAAACAATAAATGAAAGAAGTAAAAGTTGATTTTTCATTAGCTGAATCTCTTTTGATGCCTTAAAGTTATGAAATAAAAAAGGAGACCAAGTGGCCTCCTCGTTAGTTTAGGTTGGTTGTGTCTGTTTTATTTTTTTCCCTCTTTAAACTGCTCAAACCTGTCACCTTCATTTGATCGAGGGAAAACATTGTTGTCAGTGTAAGCGTCAGCCGTCATCTGCTGAGGATCAATGACAATTTTAGCTACTTCTTTCTCTTTCATGAAAACTTTTTTCACTTCTTTTTCATTGATCTTCCAAATTTCCGCTGGAATCTTCTGTAATTCCACCGATCCATCGGTATAGGTCCATTCCACCAGGACAGGGGTAACCAGTCCTCCCTGGTTCTTTAGTGTCAACTCGTAGAAATGTTTACCTTCTGCTGATCTTTTGACCTGGTTTTGATCCATGGATTGACGGTATTCTCCAAATCCTCCCTCCCATTCTCTAAATACGAAAGGCTGTGGTGCATTTCCAAAGTCCTTTTTTCCATCTTCTTCACCTTCTATACTCTGATCAGCACCTTTAATGTTCCTTGTTTCCAGTCCATTCTCTTCCGACTGCATCTGGAACCATCTTACGTTCGCAAGATCCACATCTACATAGTCTGTCCCATAGAACCAACCTCTCCAGAACCAATCTAAATCTACTGCTGATGCATCTTCCATTGTTCTGAATAAATCAGCAGGAGTAGGGTGTTTGAATGCCCATCTTTCAGCATAAGTTTTGAAAGCCTTATCAAAAAGCTCAGGACCCATTACGGTTGTTCTTAGAATATTAAGTGCTGTTGCTGGCTTAGCATACGCATTGCTACCGAATTGTCGGATTTGCTCTGAGTTGGTCATGATTGGCCTTACCAATCCTCTTTCTCCACTCATGTAAGGAACAATGTTAGCCGCTGGTCCTCTTCTGGATGGATAGTCGTAATCCAAATAGTTTTCTGCGAATTCTTGCTCTGTCAAATACTGAATAAAAGTGTTCAGACCCTCATCCATCCATGTCCACTGGCGCTCATCTGAATTGATGATCATTGGGAAGAAATTGTGTCCTACCTCATGGATAATTACTGAGATCATCCCATGCTTCAGCCTGTCTGAATATGATCCATCATCTTTAGGCCTTCCATAGTTGAAGCAAATCATTGGATACTCCATACCAATGGACGCAGTGTGAACTGAGATTGCAACTGGATAGGTATATTCAACAGTGAATTTAGAGTATGTTTCTAACGTTTGCTTTACCGCCAGGGTGGAGAATTCTTCCCAAAGTGGATTTCCTTCTTTCGGATAATAAGACATTGCGAGTGGCTCATTTCCGTCACTCAACTTTACAGCCATTGCATCCCAGATAAATTTTCGAGAAGCACAAAAAGCGTAATCCCTTACGTTCTCAGCCTTAAATTTCCACGTCTTAGTGCCATTGGCTTTTGTCTTTTCGTTCTTCTTTGCTTCTTTTTCCGTTACAATTATTACTGGTTTGTCGTAAGATTTTTTTGCCTGCTCAAATCGCTCCATCTGCTCTTCTGTCAATACATCTTTAGGATTTTGAAGCATGCCCGTTGCACCTACTACAAAATCAGATGGCACGGTAAGATCTACTTCATAGTCCCCGAATGTCAGCGCGAACTCTCCTCGTCCAAGGAACTGCTTGTTTTGCCATCCTTCATTGTCTATATAGACAGCCATTCTTGGGAAGAATTGAGCAATAGTATATAAGTAATTATCGTCTTTCTCGAAGTACTCCAACCCTGATCTACCACCATCCGTCATTCGGTTGTTGATATTGTACATCCAGTCAATACTGAATGTCATGTTTTCTCCAGACTTTAGAGGTTTTTCAAGGTCCAGACGCATCATTGTTTTATTGATAAGGTACGTCATATCCTGACCATTGCTCTTCACTGATTTGATTTTGAAGCCTCCATCATAATCATTATTTCCAGTAAGACGGAAAACAGCAAAGGCACTTAGCGTATCTCTCATGCTGCTCTGTCCTATCAATGGAGTGTCGGAATCTCTGGCTCTCATATTCTGATCTAGTTGTACCCATAGGTACTCAAGATCGTCTGGTGAATTATTGTAATAGGTGATCGTTTCGCTACCCGTTAATGTCTGTTCCACATCATCCAATACAAGTTTCATTTTATAGTCTGCTTTCTGCTGCCAGTACTGATGTCCTGGGGCTCCTGAAGCAGTTCTGTACACATTCGGAGTTGGCAGCATGGTTCCAAGTTGTTCAAACTTTTGCTCCCATTCTGTGTCCTTTTGTTTTTGATCTTGAGCGACAATGACGCTGCTTACCAAAAACATCATGATTAATAGAATGCTGTTCTTCATAATTACTGTATAGTTAATAGTATTCTTAGTTCAAATAGTTTGTATCTAACATCAACATGAGTGCAATCCCACCCACAGCTGATGATATAATCATCTTCCAATCCCTACGAGTCACACCACCTAATCCGACGAAAATGAAACTAATCATCATAAATAATCCAACGATTATTATTTGACCCACCTCTAATCCTACATTAAAGGCAAATAGTTGCAAGATGATTGTCTCATCTTTTCCTAATAAAGCCCTGAGATAATTGGAGAATCCTAGTCCATGTATAAGCCCAAAGAATCCTGCGTATGCATAATTTCTCCAGATTTTCCCTTCAGCAATTCGATCTTCCTTGGTAAAAAGGTTTGAAATTGCCGTGAAGAGAATCGTTACAGGGATAAGAAATTCAATGAGATCGGCATTTACACGAATAATCCTTGTAGTGGCCAGTGCCAGTGTGATTGAATGTCCGATGGTGAAAGCTGTTATCAAAATCAAGACTTTTTTCCAATCCGTAGATTGATAAAGCGCGCAAAGGACAATAACAAACAAGATGTGATCATAGCCATTGATGTCCAGAATATGATCGAAACCAAGCCCGTAATACAATCTAAACTCACTCATGGGGTAGCGAATATATAAAATGGCAAGTATCTCAGTAGCGAAGCTTTGAAATATGGTTGGCCGATTTGATGAACGGTCTTGCGAACAGGCATGGCATTTGCGTAGCTTTGATCCATGATTAGCACATTATTGATCGTTGCAAATCTGATGGTGCACCCTTTTCATGTAAGCGTATCAGATATCAAGTATAAAGAGGATAAAAAATCCATTCAAATAAGTACGCGTATCTTTTTGGATGACCTTGAGCTAGCGCTTCAAGCATACACCGGCAATGAGAAACTCGATATTACAAAAAGTGAAAATTGGGAATTTGTAAATGAGAATCTTAAGCCCTACCTGTTGGAGCGAATCAAACTTTGGGATGAAAAAGGGAGAGAATTCGAAATGAGCTACGTTGGTGCCGAAATAGAAGACGATGTATTATGGGCGTACCTGGAAATAGAGAAAGTGAAAAAACTAAGACAAGTCAGGGTCTATAACTCAATACTGCATGAAGTGTGGGGAGATCAGGAAAACCTGGTGCACTTCAGGGCATTTGATGATGTGCAAAGCGTGAGGTTATATAAAGGAGAGGATACCGGAAGCTTTAATTGGGAGTAATGATTAGTTTTCGTTAATAGGGAATTTTCTTCTTAACTTTTGTTTTACAATCATCTCATTATTAAGGGCTGGTGTCCATTTTGGCATCATTCTAAAAAGTCTTAAGACTTCTTCTTCACAGCCATAGCCATTGCCCTTAACGATTCTTAAATTGCTAAGCTTTCCAGATTTTTCAACAATAAATTCTACCTCAACGGAACACTCTATGTTTCCAACCAAGGCAGCTCTGGGATGTTGAAAATTTTCTTTTAGGAAATTAATGTAATTCTTAGGTTCAATAGCAGAAATATCTACAGTATCATATACCTGAGTGACGTATGAATAAATAATTAGTGAGATTTTTTGACTTTTTGGAATTCCACGGAAGTGACCAGGTTTCCAATTGGTTTGATTCATGAGCGCTCTTACTATTGCAGTGTCATTCTCTTGAATTGTATTACCCAAAGAGAAATTTGTTAATTCTCCTGACTCGAGAACCTCGAAAGTCAGATTAATTTCAGAATCAGAATAATGGTAAGAATGATCATTTATGATACTTTTCCAATAGTTATTAAAAAAATTAGTAAATGATTGTTCAGGTCTCGCAATGTAAGAACTGGTGTCAATTTCTATGGTAAATGAATAGCCAGAAGTATCAAATTGGAATACCCCCAGATCATTTGGTCTTGAAAAATGATCTGCTTCAGCATAGTAACCTAAGGTATCTCGGGCATAGCTTGATAATAGTGGTTCATTCGAATCTGTCAATACAAAATTTATTTGTTGGATTAACTTAAATCTAACAGCTTCTCCTTTTTGATTGGCTGGTATCCATTTTGGCATCAACTTTACCACCCTAAGTGCTTCCTCATCACATCCTGCGCCAATTCCTTTTACCAAGTTAATGTCAGTTATAGAACCGTCTTTCTTAACTATGAACTGAACATAAACTCTACCTTGAACGCCCATGCGTTGGGCTTGTCTAGGGTATTTTAGATTATCTACTAAGAATTGATAGAATCCCTGAATTCCTCCGGGGAAAGAGGCCTCTTGATCAGCTTTAACAAATATTTCATCCTCCTGAATTGAGCCTTTTTGAGCAAAGACTAAAATGTTCAAACATGTCAATAGCAGAATGATAATTATCTTCTTCATTCCGCAATCATATTTAATCTTCAACCTAAAACAAAGTACCCTGTACCAGTCTCGGCTTCTTAGCAAATCCATTTACTGTTCTGCCGCCATACTTCCATGAATCTTGGCGTTCCTTTTCTATGAGGTCATCTAGGTCGCCACTCGGGATAAAATCTTTTTCCATCCTCTGAGCTGCTGTTGTCAGGGAGTTGAGCGCTTTCAGCTTATCGGTATTTCCAATCCGAGCTTTTTCAACTGCAGTTTTCAATACAGAAATACTTTCATCATAAACTTTAGTTGGAACGGGAAAGGGATGTCCATCTTTTCCTCCGTGTGCGAATGAAAATCTAGCTGGATCTTTGAACCTTGATTGAGTTCCATAAATCACCTCACTGACCAGCGTCAGTGATTGCAATGTCCGGGGGCCTAAGCCCCGAATGAGAAGTAGGTCTTCAAATTCATCTGAAGGGAGTTCATGAGAGACTGTTAGTATAGCACCAAGTCGCTTTAGGTCGACATCCTTTTGCTTTACATCGTGATGGGCGGGTAATCTAATCTTTCTGATTTCCTCAATCATTCTTGCGGGATGTTCCTTGCTAATAGATAGGATAGAATCCCTTGTGTTTTCTGCATCAGAATCTGTTAGGTTTAGAATCTCACCTTGGTTTCTGCCGTAGATAAATTGGTGAGGGTCATTCACATAACTTTCCAGATCTGGTGAAGACCAGTGATATCTTCTCGCATATCCAGTGATTCCATTCATACCTTGTTGCACTACTGACCAATCACCTTCATCCGAAACAACAAAAGAATGCAAGTAAATCTGAAAGCCATCCTGTATAGCTGTGTTATCAACTTTCGCTACAAGCCTACTACTCTTCACCAAAGCATTGCCATCTAACCCTGTTTGATCAGCTACTTTCAGGAGCTCTTCCGGTGTTTTCCGACTATGTTTTCCACGACCACCACAGACATAAATACCCAGTTCCTTGGCTCTTGGATTGATCGCAGATTTCAGCGCTCCCATAACAGAAGTGGTGATACCCGAGCTGTGCCAGTCCATTCCCAATACACAACCTAAAGATTGAAACCATGCAGGATCACTCATTCGCTGAATAAATGCTTTCTTTCCAAATTCAACGAGTATAGCCTCTGTGATGGCACTTCCAAGTTTGGACATGCGTTCTGCCAGCCACCTGGGAACATGGCCATTGTGTAAAGGGAGGTCTGCTAATCCTGCGTGTCGCACAGATCAAAATTACTAAAATATTTAGTAAATTATTTAAATAGAATATTCTGAATCATTATTTGACGTACAAGAACACCGTCTTTTCTAGCAGGAATCCATATCGGCATTTCTTTTATTAGTCGGAGAGCCTCTTCATCACATCCAGCCCCAATTCCTTTGACAACTCTTATATCGGAACCTCTTCCATCTGTTTCAACTATAAACTGGACGAATACTCTTCCCTCCACCCCTTGCCTCATAGCCTCAGTCGGATACTTTAGATTATCCCTTAAATATTTCTCCCAAGCTTTAAAACCTCCAGGATATGAAGCTGGCTCATCAACCAGTATATAGTATTCTTTTTTTAATTCAGTTTTAATAGAGTCTTGAGAAAAGAGAACAGAACAAGCGAATTGAATAACAAAAAATAAAAATAATCTCATCTCGCAATCCTACTAAATATCGATCAAAGACCACTTTGCTCCATCATACTTTAAGAGCCGTACCTGATCTACTTGAAACTTTGCGTTAAACTCTCTTCGTTTGAAATATTCTTTTGCTTGATAAAAATCCGGTTTTCTTAAATCTCTAAACCCGATGGTCATGTGAGGTTTGAATGGCCGATTTTTGTAATTGCCATTCTCTAGTTTCAATGATTTCCTGCATGCATCTACAACCGTTTTTTGTAGTTCCATAAGTGTATCATTTTCCACAACATCTACATAAACAACACGAGGTTCAAAAAAGGCGAATCCATTGAGTTCAATTTGAAAGGATTCTATCTCTGCATTTATTTTTTCAATTGTTTCTTGAAGAATGTCCAACTTACTTTCTTTCCACCTAAACGGCATGTGAAGCGTAATGTGAGGAGGGGATTTCAGTGCATGCTTACTATTAAACCTTTCTGCTATTAGCACTTTTAACTGGGTGACCTCTTCCTGTATTTTGGCAGGTGGGACAATTGCGACAAAATATAATTTAAGCTGATCCTCTGGTTTTCCTTTCAAGATGTTTAACGGAATTACTTTTTCTAAGTGTCATTGAATATGGGCTCAATCTTAGAGAATCTGTTTTAAAAAGAAAAGCCGCTCAAATGATTTGATGCGGCCTTAATCTCTTTAGACGTTCAATTCGATCAAGCGTAATACCAGGAGCCGTTTCGATTGACTACCTGATACCATCTTGTTCCATTTCGTCCATTACCGTACCAGTACCACAGGTTGTTATATCGATAGACTCTCAAGCCATCAATGGTATACCACTGTCCATTTTGGTACTCTTCTCCTCCGCCACTGCCAGTTTCCGGATACATTATGTTTACCCCGGCAATGTCATCATTGGAGAGGCCATTTCTCTGAGCACTAAACGTACTTCCATCCTTTTTGGTGATTGTAGGTTGTCCATTTTTTGAGAAAGCATTGGACGGATACATCATAATCGAGCCGAAATCTAGGGTAGAGGTGTATTCATCTCCGTCTCTTCCGCGTTGTGCATACGTTTGAAAATTGTGTTCTGTCCCGGATCTGATATTCTGAAATAGGATGTTCACATAGTTATCCCGGTCAACTCTGGATTGTTCATGATACAATCCTATAGCATGCCCAATTTCGTGGATATTATTGCCGGTAGAGCACCCATCAGCCAGGTTGATGTATTGGACACCACCTACTCGGCCAACACTTGAGGAGCACCCTCCACCAGTGCGAAAGAAGATATAATCACTCTGATTGGTTCGTTGAACAAATCTCAGCGAAGTTCTCGCTTCCCAATGGGCGATCGCATCGGTCACGCGACTTTTGTTAGGCAGACTTGAACTTACTGCATAGTAAACAGTATTGTTAGGCCATCTGCCCTGTGTCCTACCAGTACTTTCGGTAAAAACAGTAGCTTTTGGAGGCTCAACAAATGAAATCTGTGACTCTGGAACAATGATATCTCCATTCATGAGATATGTTCCATCAATGAGCTCTAATTCCACAAGCTCTCCAAGATAATAAGCCTCTATTAACTCTCCCTTTACACCAGGGGCTGCCTGTTCTATGGTTCCTAAAACATCAGTCGGATTAATTGTGAGATCAACGGATTCATTTGATTCACTACATGCTGCAATGACCATAGAACCTATGGCCAAGAAAAAACATTTTCTTAGAAATTTCATACTCTTACGATTAGGTTACTAAAAATTTCTAAAAAATTAATCATTTTGATTTACTTACATCTCATAAAACGGATAAACGGAACAAATAACTTTCGGATCTTAATCACAAGATGTCTTCCATACTGATCCAGTACAGGTCAAAATTCATCAAATCATTATGATGACCACTGTCTATTGTAATGAGCTGAGCTTCAATTCCGAGAGATTCATAAAGTCTTTTCCCTGAAGAATATGGCACTACTTCATCACTTGTTCCATGGAAAATAAAAACCGGACTATTAACATTTTGTAAATACTCATGATTCTTAAAACTATATCTGAGAAGGCCAGAGGTGGGATAGATTGGAATCGTATTGTTAGCCACATCCTTAAGACTATAAAAGGGTGTTTCGAGTATTACTCTTTTTGGTTCATTTTTTCCAGCCAGGTAAGAAGCAAAGGCTGAACCTAATGATCGACCGAACAATGTGATCTGTTGTTCATGTTCAAGTGTCTTGGCGAAACGATAGATTTCTTCTGCATCGCTCAGGAGCTTTTTATCAGATCGATTTCCCGTACTTTTTCCATAGCCTCTATAATCAGAAATAAGTACTTCATAGCCTCTCTCAACAAACTGAGCAATGATCTGACCCCATCGAGCTAAGTTTCCCGCATTTCCATGAAAGTAGACAATCAATCCTTTTGATTCCTCAACCTTGAAATGTAGCATGTTAATGACAGCCCCGTCTTCCATCGTGAGATTGATCTCTTCAAACTCGTTGGCAAATGAATACTCAAAGTCCTCGTCCAGCGGCTCGGGTAAAAAGATCAATTGATCCTGAAACAGATACAGGATAATTCCACCTAGGAGGTAAATACTAACGAGAACGATGATAAGGATCTTTAGACTATTCACTCCTTACTTTTTGATTTTCGGGTAAAGTTCAAACTTGAATTCACGGGATCGATGGGTTTTAGTTCCGCCGAGCTAAGTGCCTCTTCCAGCATGCGATGATACTCCTCGAAGGTGTGCAGATTATTATGTCCACCACCAATCACAGAATAGAGTCGCGTTAGATCAGGCTTTATACTTGCCAGCGCCAGACTTGATTTGAATGGAATGAGTTTGTCCTTGGTTCCATGAATGATCTTGATGGGACACTCCACATATCTAATCCATTTGTAAGTGGTCAACGGAAATTTCAGAATCAGAGAAGCAGGCATGAAGGGTATGTAGCGCTTTGCAATCTTTTTCATGCTGTAATAGGGAGATTCCAGCACCAGCATCCGAGGTTGGTTATTACTAGCGAGCTTCGCTGCAAAACCAGACCCCATGGATCGTCCATAAATTAAAATGAAGTTTTCGTCTACCCGACCCTTCAAGATATCGTACACTTTTTGCAGATCACCTTTGATCTCACGTTCTGAACGTTTTCCGGTGCTTTTTCCGAATCCGCGATAGTCTACCATCACTACATCAAATCCCATTCGGTTAAAATCAATGGCAAATTTTCCCCAACCTTTGATAGATCTGGAATTTCCTTTGAGGTACAGGATTACACCCTTCGGTTGCTTCACACTAAAATGTACTCCATTAATCCTCACATCATCGCCAATGTATAGGTTATGCTCCTGCACTTTCTGTTCGCCGTACTTGAATTCAAAGTCAGGGGGTAACTTTTCAGGCTTGAACAAAAACTTTTCCTGTAAGAAATACGCCGCTACATTAACAATAACATAGATTGATACAATTACTAATATGATTGTTGTGATCAATGCCTTACTTTAATAGCGTGTTTGGAAATCAGAACGGTCTATAAATATACAACAATGCGAACCTATCCTTTTATCATAGCAATCATCTTGACATTTTTCTTAATTGGTTGCCAATCCACAAATACCACATCTTCTGCTCAGGAAAGTTCTCCTTCCGATGAAATAGCTGGTTTTACATCAAGTATGCAAAAGAAGGAAGGTTATTTCAATTTCTACTACGATGAAGAAGTGGGCAGAATGTTTCTGGAAGTGGATAAAGTCAATCATGAATTTTTGTATGTGAATTCACTAGCTGCAGGCATTGGCTCGAACGACATTGGACTCGATCGTGGACAGCTGGGAGGTGAGCGAGTAGTCAAATTTGAAAAGCATGGAAACAAGCTATTGCTCATTCAGCCGAATTACGATTATCGTGCGGTAAGTGACAATCAGGACGAAGTGAAGTCTGTGGCAGAAGCCTTCGCCAGTTCGGTACTCGGAGGCTTTGAAATCAAAACGAAGAATTCTGATGCATATTTAATTGACGTCACCGATTGGTTGCTTAGAGATTCACATGATGTGAGCGGAAGACTGAGGGGAACCAATCAGGGGAATTTTTCAGTGGATAAATCCCGATCAGCCATCTACATGGATGCCACCTTCAATTTTCCTAAAAACACCGAATTTGAATCCATTCTTACCTTTTCAGGAGATGCCAAAGGACGGTGGTTGAGATCTGTGACACCCACACCTGATGCAGTGACTGTTCGAACACACCACTCGTTCATTGAGCTACCGGATGATAACTATACACCTCGAGTTTTCGATCCCCGATCCGGCTATTTCAACATTAGCTATCAGGACTATGCCACACCAATAGAAGAGCCATTGGTAAAAAGATTTATCGTTCGTCACCGACTGGAAAAGAAGGATCCAAGTGTTGCAATAAGTGAGCCGGTTGAACCGATCATTTACTATGTGGATCGTGGAGCTCCTGAGCCCATCCGTTCTGCGCTGATTCAGGGAGCTAGCTGGTGGAATCAGGCTTTTGAAGCTGCAGGATATAAGGATGCCTTCCAGGTAAAAGTTTTGCCAGAAGGGGCTCATCCGCTAGACGTTCGCTATAATGTGATCCAATGGGTACATCGTTCTACCAGAGGTTGGAGTTATGGTAGTGGCATAACCGATCCTCGCACTGGTGAAATGATCAAAGGCCATGTCAGCCTTGGTTCGTTGCGAGTGCGACAAGATTTCCTTATTGCTACCGGATTGCTACAACCTTATGAAAATGGCGATGAACAACCCAATGCGATGACCGAAATGGCATTAGCAAGATTGAGACAGTTATCAGCTCATGAAGTAGGACATACACTGGGCTTGCAGCACAATTTTGCGGCAAGCGTCAACGATCGAGCTTCCGTCATGGACTATCCACACCCCTATGTGAAGATGGACGACCAAGGAAATATTGATCTGTCAGAAGCGTACGATGACAAAATTGGTGCATGGGATAAGGTGACAGTCGCCTATGGTTATAGCGATTTCCCGGACGGAGAAAATCAGGAAAAACTGGATGCCATTTTAGATGAAGCGGTTGATAATGATTTTAGATACATCACCGATCAGGACGCTCGACCAGCAAGCGGACTTCACCCTGAAGCACATCTATGGGATAATGGAACGAATGCAGCAGTAGAACTCAATCGAATGATGAAAATTAGAAGAACAATTTTGGATCGTTTCTCCGAAAAAACCATTCGGAATGGCATGCCAATGAGTAGTATTGAAGAGGTATTAGTGCCGATGTACCTTTTTCATCGCTACCAGGTGGATGCTACCTCTAAGTTAATTGGTGGCTTGAACTATAGTTATGCGTTAAGAGGAGCTCGTGAAGTCGTCACAGAAATGCTACCCACAGATGAACAAATGGCAGCTTTGGAGGCATTGCTGAAAACCGTGAGCGTTGAGCATCTGAAACTACCAGAAACGTTATTGAAAGACATTCCTCCAAGAGCGTTTGGTTATTCTCGTTCCAGGGAAACCTTTCAGTCTAAGGCAGGTCCTGCTTTTGATTATCTGGCGGCTGTTGAAACAGCAGCCAGTGTACCTTTTAGCTTCATCTTCAATGCGGATCGATTCAATCGACTGCTGACTTTCAAAGCCAGAGATGTAAATCAGCCAGGGGTGGATGCGGTATTGGATCGTATAGTAACTGGGGTCTGGATGAACCCATCTTCAAACAGGTTAGATCGGACTATTCAGCGAGTGGTGGAAATGGAGATGCTTCGTCAGCTGATGGGGCTTACGTTGAGTGATAGAGCTTATGGCGAAGTAAGAGCGAAAGGCATGGCTAAAATTCAATCCATTAAAACGTATGCTGCAGGACGGACGGGAAGAAAGACCAATGAGGATGGTATATACTATCAGTATGTTGTAGGCCAGATTGATCGCTTCCTGGATGGGCCGGAAGAATTCAAATTGCCTAACACTATTAAGGCACCAGATGGATCTCCGATTGGCAGTTGTGATTTTTGATAAGTCCAGTTTTTATAAAAAGTTGTTTTGCTAACTAACTAGCTATCAATAAGATAAAATTCCGGTTTAGATGAAAAAAATTTGAGATAGACTTGTTTTTATGAATTAATCCGTTTTTGTTTACCTCAACAATGAACAACAACTGCACATATTTTAGCTATTACTTTTTTTATCCGACAGATAAATCGGGGTGGCTATAGTATATGCGAAAGAATAAAATCAGCGAAGAGGCCTCCCCACCGGGAGGCCTTTTTTTGTTTGGTAGGATTACGAACTAGAATGATAAAAAAGGTTGCAATACAAGGTTTAAAAGGGAGCTTTCACCATGAAGCGGCGAATCACTTTTTTGGTGAGCATCTTACGTTGATTGAATGTGAAGACTTTCCCACTATGATTCGCTCCGTGACAGAGGGGAAAGCGGATCAAGGTATCATGGCCATTGAGAATTCACTTGCGGGTTGCATCATTCCCAACTATAATCTTCTTCGAACACATGACGTAGAGGTGATTGGTGAAGTTGGAATACGCGTACGAATGAATGTGATGGCTTTACCCGGAACGAGAGGAGAGGAGATAGACGAAGTGCACTCACATCAGATGGCTATTCGGCAATGTGGCAATTTTTTCAACGACTATCCAACCATCAAAGTCGTTGAGTCATTCGATACCGCCGGGAGCGCCAAAAAAATACAACAGGAAAAATTGAGGAATATTGCTGCTATAGCTAGTCAGCAAGCTGCACAGGAATATGGACTTGAGATTATCAAAGCGAACATAGAGGATCATGATTTGAACTACACACGCTTTCTCGTCCTTCAAAAGAAAGGAGGTCTTCCGGTGAACGATCCGAACAAAGTCTCTATTTACTTTCAAACCAGCAATGAAGCAGGGTCTTTAGCCACTGCGTTAACGGTTATTAGTGGATTGGGAATCAATTTGAGCAAGCTTCAATCGCATCCGGTACCAAGCAAAAACTCGCTTTATGGGTTTTATGCAACATTAGAGCTTACCGATGCGGATCAACTAAAAGATTTACAAACAATGATGAAACGAATGACCCTGGAATTTGAGATTCTTGGAGCGTACCGAAAGGGGGTGACCCATGGTTGATAGTTTAAAAGCCAAACGACTGGAGGGAATTGGTGAATACTACTTTTCTCAAAAATTAAAGCAGATCGCAAACTTGAATGCCGAAGGTCAAAATGTGTTAAACCTTGGAATTGGCAGCCCGGACATGAAGCCTCCGAAAGCTGTTCAGGATGCGTTGATAGTGGGATTGACAGAGGTCAATGCCAATCAATACCAAAGCTATAAAGGCATTGCTGAGCTTAGGGAAGCCTTTGCTAACTGGTATCAAAATTTCTTTGAAGTATCACTAAATTCTGAAAGAGAGCTTCTTCCTTTGATTGGTTCCAAAGAAGGAATTATGCATATCTGCATGTCGCTTATCAATGAAGGTGACAAGGTACTTGTTCCCAATCCAGGATATCCATCCTATGGATCTGCTTCCAAAATTGCAGGCGCAGAAGTCATTCATTATTCATTGAATGAGGAAAACGACTATCTACCCGATTTTGAGGAGCTTGAAGCGATAGAAAATGTGAGGTTGATGTGGGTGAACTACCCACACATGCCAACAGGAAGGGATGGTAATGAATCGCTTTTTGATCAGCTGCTTGATTATTCTCGTAGAAAAGGTGTGATCATAGTGAATGACAATCCATATGGATTTATCCTTACGGCTAAGCAAAATAGTCTATTGAAGAATCGATTGGAGACAGATTTTGTGTTGGAACTCAATAGTCTTTCTAAGTCACATAACATGGCCGGATGGCGAGTGGGTGTCTTGGCTGGAAATCAAGACCTGATACAAACCGTACTTACGTTTAAGAGCAATATGGATTCAGGTCAGTTTAAGCCGGTCATGAGAGCAGCCATAGCGGCACTTAATGAAGAAAGCAATTGGTATGAAGATTTGAACAAGATTTATTCTGAAAGAAAAGCTAGAGTGGTGGATATAGTCGATCTAATAGATTGTGAAGTTGCTACTGATCAGGTGGGAATGTTCGTTTGGGCGCGTATTCCTGATGCATTTGACCATTCAGAGACTTTCGCAGAACATCTGTTAAATGAATATCGAATTTTTGTTCCACCGGGAACCGTTTTCGGATCAGAAGGAAAGAAGCACATCCGATTTTCCTTGTGTAGTCCAAATGAGGTGTGGGATGAGGTGATAAATAGAATTAAAAACAAATGACGATTTAGGATTACTCGATTGACGATTCATGGGAAAATCGAAAAAATTCAAAAATCAAGAAATCGAAAAAATCAAAAGATGAAAATAGATCCAATCAAGATTTTTCAGAAAAAGCGACCGGTTATTGTATCGGGTCCATGTAGTGCTGAGACGGAGGATCAGACACTTGAGACATGCAGAAGAGTTGCCTCAACAGGCAAGATAGACATTCTTCGTGCAGGTATCTGGAAGCCAAGAACACGACCTAACAGTTTTGAGGGAATCGGTAGTGAGGGACTTAAATGGATGCGAAAAGCCAAGGAAGAAACCGGATTACCCATCTCTGTGGAAGTGGCCAATTTTAATCATGTATTTGAAGCGCTGAAGGCTGGAGTGGATATCCTATGGATTGGAGCAAGAACAACGGTAAACCCATTCTCTGTTCAGGAAATCGCCAACGCACTGGAAGGAACAGACGCTACGGTCTTTGTTAAAAATCCAATCAACGCCGATCTGGAGTTATGGACAGGTGCACTGGAGCGATTGAATAAAGCTGGAGTGACGAAGCTCGGGATGATCCATCGCGGATTTGCTCAGCATGGCAATAGCATCTATCGCAATGAACCCAAATGGCAACTGGCTGTAGAAATGAAGCTTCGATTTCCTGAGATGCCAATGCTCTGCGACCCAAGCCATATTGCTGGAAATAGAGATTTGTTACAGCCTATCTCTCAGCAGGCCCTGGACATGAACTATGAAGGATTAATGATTGAATCGCACATTGACCCGGATAACGCCTGGAGTGATAAACAGCAACAAGTTACACCTGAACGATTAGGTGAAATGCTCTCTGAATTAACTATCCGAACTTCGAATGTACCGGATGCCGAACTGAACGAAAAGCTGAATAATCTACGAAGACAGATCGACATGGTGGACGATGAATTGTTGGACCTGTTAGGTAAGCGCATGAAAATTGCAGAAGACATTGGTGAAGTGAAGAAGGAAAAAGGCGTAACCATTCTTCAAACTAATCGATGGGAAGAGATCATTGAAAAAGCTTCGGCCAAAGGCAAATTACAAGGACTGTCCAAAAAATTTATGATTCGTTATTTAAATGCCATTCACCAGGAGTCCATCGATCATCAAAATGAGATCATGAATCAGTCGGAATTGGAAGAGAAATAAACATCGAGCCATACAACTGGGTTATCTTGCAGCGCTATGAAAGACCTGCTCGCTAAAATTGATTCTTCGCTCGCCGAATTACCGTTAGGTAAGGAACCTCAAAACCTTTACGATCCGATTCGTTATATCCTTTCCCTAGGGGGAAAGCGATTACGTCCGATGCTCGTGTTACTTGGATATGGGTTGAAAAAAGAGGACATGATGTCGATCATTAATCCGGCACTCACGGTTGAGATTTTTCACAATTTCACGTTGATGCATGACGATATTATGGATTTGGCTCCACTTAGGAGAGGTAAACCTACAGTTCACGAAAAGTGGAATAACACGGTGGCCATCTTAAGTGGTGATACCATGATGGTCAAGGCTTATGAGCAACTGTTGACCGGACCAAAAGAATCACTTGCAACCGCGCTAAAAAAATTCAATAGATGTGCAGTGGAGGTTTGTGAAGGCCAGCAGCTAGACATGAACTTCGAAGAATTTGAAACCGTAACAGAGGATCAGTACATTGAAATGATCCGACTGAAAACGGCTGTATTACTTGGGTTCAGTTTGGAGTACGGAGGATTATTAGCAGGAATGAATAGTGAAGAATTGGCGCAGGTGAATGCAGTAGGAGAAAAGGCAGGAATTGGCTTTCAGCTGATGGATGACCTGTTGGATGTCTACGGTGACAAGGCGAAATTTGGTAAGCAGGTAGGTGGTGATATTGTCTCGAATAAAAAAACCTTTCTTTTGATAAAAGCACTGGAGATAGCGAATCCGAACCAACTTCAAGAACTAAATAAATGGCTCTCGGCCTCCGAGTTTGATGCGGAGGAGAAGGTTGAGGCTATAAAAAATATCTATGGTGAGCTGGGTATTTTTGAGTTAACACAAAAGAAAATGAACGCCTACTATGATGAGGCTTTCGAATCATTGAATAACATGGACGCCAGGGAAGAAGGTAAACAATCCTTGACAGATTTCTTCGAAAAGTTGATGAAGCGTGAACGGTGACCATGTGAACCTTCTTTTTTCAAACCTGTTATCTACTAAACTACAAAGTCATGATTGCAATCGTATCTCCGGCTAAAAACCTTGATTTCAAAACTCCTTACACCACCAGCGTAACTCAACCACGTTTGATGGGATGCACCAATGAACTTATTAGCATTTTGAGAAAAAAGTCTGTTGATGAGGTGAAGGATTTGATGAGTCTTAGTAAGCAATTGGCAGGTTTAAATGTGCATCGATACAAAGAGTTTGATGCCGAACATACCGAAGAAAACTCCAAACCTTCAGTTTTAGCGTTCAATGGAGATGTCTACCAGGGACTGGGGGCAGAAACTTTTGACGCAAAGAAATTAGCATTTGCACAAAAGCATTTGCGTATCTTATCAGGACTTTACGGGTTACTTCGTCCATTGGATTTGATTCAACCGTACCGCCTGGAGATGGGAACCAAGCTAGCCTTTGATGACTACAATACCTTATATGAATATTGGGGGGACAAAATTCTGAATCTTTTGGTGGATGATCTAAAAAACCAAGGGGACGATATTCTGATCAATTTGGCCTCTATTGAGTATTTCACATCTGTCAAAAGAAAAGAGATGCCCATGACGGTAATTGATGTGGAATTCAAAGATTTCAAGAATGATAAGTATAAGATTATCTCTTTCTACGCTAAGAAAGCCAGAGGTCTGATGTCACGATTCATTATTGAAAATGAAATCAGAAATGTTGAAGATCTAAAAGCTTTTGATTACAAGGGTTATTACTTTGATGAAAAGGAATCCACTGAGACTAAGCTGGCTTTCAAAAGAGATAAAAAAGGATAATATCTGGAGTATCAATGAAAAACATACTCGTTCCAACTGAATTTACTTACCTGAGCAAGTGCGCTCTTAACCTAGGCATACAGATTGCAAAGCTGGCTGATGCAAAAATGGGAGTAGTCTCTGTTGTAGAGCCGAAGTATAATGAATTCATGGAAGAGGAAGAGCAATATAGTCATGATCCAACTTCTACACTCCGCAATATTCAGATTACAGAGGAGGCAAGGACAAGGATGCATGAGCGTGCGGAGGAGATTGCTAAGTGGTTTCCAGGGCAGGATATTTTTCCAAAAATCCTGTATGGAAATAAAGTCAACTCGCTAGTTAAAGAGATCAATGATCAAGAGATTGATTTGGTCATTATGGGCGGGGATCTGTATGATGCGAAAGATCAAAAATCCAATGAGATTCTCTATCGTGCAGATTCACCAGTGGTGATTCTGAAATGCATGATCAGTGAGCTGGATAAGTTTAGGGATATCATTTTGCTAGTAGATTCAGAGCATGACTCTGCTGAGCTTATTAGACATCTAAAGTCTTTGCAAAAACTTCTCGATTCTAAAATCCACTTGTTGAGAATAAATACTCCAAAGAATTTTCTTTCTCCGAAAAAATGTGATGAATCACTTGAAAGCTATGCGTCTCACCACAAGCTAGAGAATTTTGTAACTGTGAGTATCGAAGCGACCACCGAAATGGAAGGTCTTTCCAATTACTGCGAAACCATCAAGAATGCATTCGTCGCTCTTGGAGTACATAAAAGAGGGTTTTTGCAGTCACTTATAACCAACCGAAATAAGGCTGAAGAGATGATTGCTAATTCTGTGCATCCGGTTTGGACTTATAAAGCGTAGGAATTACTAATTTTGAGATGTTCGGGATGTGGCTCAGTCCGGTTAGAGTACCCGCTTAGGGTGCGGGAGGTCGCTGGTTCGAATCCAGTCATCCCGACATTAAACCACCATTGGGTGGTTTTTTTGTTTTACACTTTGATGAGAACCAGTGGGCATGTGTACGGGGTTCGAAATCGAGGAGAAACGCGGAAGATTCACGAGGGTAGTGCGGCATGGAGTATGTATGAGTAAATCGTAGCGCAGCGAAGATTCACCAGGTGGCTATAGTGCCATAGAGAATCTTATTGAACATTATCCCGTAAATTGTCAAGAATGAAGCCTTTGATTTACATCGTTTTTGTTTTTTTCTACTTTACAGGATTTGGTCAAACGTTGATTGACGAGAATAGCTTTCCGAGCAAATACCGCCAGTTTGATTTCTGGATTGGCTCCTGGGATGTTAATCTGAGGCAGATACAATCTGATAATACTTGGAAAGATTGGAAGCAGTCGCGAGCGCAGATCTACTCTATTCTGGACGGTCGTGCTATCCTGGAATTATGGGAGGAAAAAGGAGATCGGGGATCTTCAGAAACCATCATCGGATATAGCTTGCGCTACTATGATCCTGGAAATGACAATTGGGTACTTTGGCTTAACTGGCCGGGTGAAAACCGATCCGGTAGTTCCAGTTTGTCAGGTGAATTTCGTCATGGACGAGGGGAGTTTTTTAGTAGGAGGCCGACGAGTGATTCTACTTCTATTATATCCAGATACACATTTTCAGATATAACACCTACTTCTTTAAGGTGGGATGATGCGTTTTCAAGAGATGAGGGGAAGACATGGATACATAGCTGGATCATGGAATTCAACAGGGTTGAGGATATGCCTTCATGGCCACAAGGAGATAATCTTCATACTTACAGAAAAGGGGAGAGATGTTCCCTACCAGAATTTGCAGAGGTAGAAAAGTTTGTTGGAACATGGTCAGGACAGGTAAAGATTCTTAATGAAAATGGAAAGCGGAACAAAAAAAATATTACCATTTCGAATTATAAAGCACTTGGTGGATGTTCCGTGATGAGTTTCCTTGAAATAGATGGAAAAGAACATAGCACCCTTAAGGAGTTTAGCCTTTTCACTTACAATACGTACGCGAGCAAGTTT
The DNA here is from genome assembly GCA_965267215.1 of Ekhidna sp. Classification (GTDB taxonomy): domain Bacteria; phylum Bacteroidota; class Bacteroidia; order Cytophagales; family Cyclobacteriaceae; genus Ekhidna. The sequence continues at coordinate 3,523,154 of OZ253940.1, read as the reverse complement.
GAAGATGGCCGTTTAAGTAATGATCCAAACAGTGGCTATAAGGCCTATTATGGTGCAAAGATTGAAAATGCCATTGAACTTACTCATCGAGATAGGCAAACTAGAGAGCCAATAGAAAAGTATACCTGGGAAGTGAACGATAAAAAAATGTCTTTTGAAAAATGGGGATCAAAAGGTGAGGAGATGGTGAAAGTCATGGAGGGAGAGCTTAAGAAAGAATAGTTTTTTGATTGTCCCTAAGCTTTCTTTCCAACTCTATTGCGGAAGTTGGAGTATCAAATCAACCTTGTCATATCATTGATTAGGGTACCAACCATAAGAACTCCAATAATGAACCAACCCATCTTTCTAATTTTTACAAAAAAATCATAAGACATCCTCTTTTTGATGAGGAACTCCGAGACTAGAGGAATACTTTTTAATGCCGCGGATTTAGGAAAAGGGAAAAGATCCCATATTGGAATCAGAGCAAGAAGAATAGCTGAGATTCTGAAAAATTGAGCAGTATTCGGATCACCAAATAAATTAGCAATTCTGACAGGACCATTGACCTTTCTATTAGTTGTAATTTCAGCACCAAATAATTGAGCAAATCCTTTGAGGTTAATTTTGATGATGTCAAATGGACTGAAAGCACCATCAGCAATAGCTTCACCAATACTTTTCTGATAAAAACTGTATTCAATCGTCGTGGAGGCATAGAACCCAATCCTTCCATCTTTGGAAACTACCGGAGTTACCCAATGAAAATCTTCACCTCTCTTTACTTGAATAGACACAGTATCCCCAGCATGCATATCAAGTACGTTTGAAATTTCCTGAAGTGAACTAACCTGGATGGTATCAATCATTGTAATAATGTCACCCTCTTTCATGCCAGATTTCTCAGCAGCCATACCATAGGAAAGACCTATGATCTTATGGGGGGAGTTCGGAACAAAAATGAAAAAAGTGTTTTCAGAAAACTCGTCAATATCCCAGTCTGGTCGCAGAACAACAGTATCCTTTCCTCTTAGTATCTCATATTGGGATAGATCATCAAGAATAGCCAATGGCGGAAGTAAATCTTGAAAACGGGTATAATCCTCTCCGTTCACCTTGAGTATTTTATCACCCTTCTGAAATCCATAGGATTCAGCATACTCGGAGGGATAGATGCCAACTTCGTTTAGCGCATCTTTAGAAATATATTGGTCCTGTTCCATGTAAGAGAGGATGGAGAAGATGAACATAGAAGTCAAAAGTGAACCTAGTGTACCTCCGAAAGTGACAAGCAATCGTAAGCCAATTGATCTTTTATAGAACTCCCATTCATACGTGATTCTGGCTTTGACTCCATCCTTGTAGCTATAAAACTTTGCAAGCCAAGGCAATGGAATAAATAACCCAAAATAAATTGTTAATTTTTTGATTTTGATTTTGAAGGCCTCATATTTTCCATACCCAAGGAATAACTGATCATCATGTATCCCCAGGATTATAGCCATCAAAAATTTAGAAAATAAATAAATAAAGTTGATGAAGAGAAACCCTAAAAGGGAATAATAGACTTGTTCCATTCAGTGACCATTCGTTCGTGTTAAAATATAAAAATATCGGTTATCAAACTTAGGTGCCCCTAAGTTGCTTAATACGTTTGAAACATAGTAATAATAAAAAATCCGCTCAAGTTAGGTACTCATTGAGAATTTGAAAAATGGGGATCAAAAGATAAGGAGATGGTGAAAGTCATGGAGGGAGAGCTTAAAAAGGGAAATTGATTACTTCTTTTTCTTAGGTTTCAAGGTTTTTGCATATGATAGGCTTCTCTCAAACCAGAAGGTTAATCGCTCTGTATCAGCCAACAAATCATCAGGAACAACCACGTATTCTTTCAATACCTGTCCTTCAGTCCTTTGATAAATCTCTGAATTGTATTTCAGAATGAATTCTTCTCTTTCTGCTACCGGGAGACGGATTCCTAATGTATTTTCCTTAGACAAAAAGGAGAACATATTCCCATTTGCAGATGTAAAAGGAAACCCAAAGTTTTCCTTCACTTCTAAACCTAGAGTGACAAGTACGTTTCTGTATGCTTCTAATTTTTTCATAACGAAATATCTCTCACATTCAATGGAGATCAGGAACGAAATCTTCATAATTGGATATTTTGGCACTCTTTTTACTTTTTCCAGTTTCAATGATATGGCCTTCAGCTCTTAGCAATGAGACCTGCTTATCCATTCCCCCGGGAAATTTTATATTGATAGATCCATCTGGTTTTAGAACTCTCCAATAAGGAGTTATTATATCCCTCTTACTCTTCCTCTCCTCTTCTGCCGTCTCAGCTATGATCCGCATGAATATTCCAATGGTGATGGGATCTGTTGTTCTTACATTTCTTTCTTTAGTTAGAATTTCCCTAATAGTTCCTTGTGTCAATAGCTGACCCGACTTAGTCTTTCGAACAATCTTCTCAATATCTCGTGCACTGGCTATAAGAATTTTACCTTTTCCATACCTCCCTTCCCATTCAGGAGTAATCGTATGAATTTTTTCTTGAATCTCGTCTAGTTTTTCACGCCAGGTTTTTCTGTTCTTATGATCCATGTCAAGACCCTTCTGTTAACTTTCTTTCCTCTCTTATTTCTCCTATATGGTAGTAAGCCATGATTTCTCCAATTCGATCTTTGTCGAGATAATACCATTCACTTACATCCAACTTGAATTCATCTCCTTGTTTACCTATATACCTCACGCACGCTCTATCCTTTTCATATATGGTGTCAAGAATTTCAAATGTGTAGCCAAGGAATTTTTCTTCGTTTTCTTTGACCAGGTTTAGGTATGCCTCTTTTCCATTTATTGTCCCAAAAGGACTGGTGTGTTTGAAGTTGTCTGAAATGGGAAGGTTCATGTAATCGCCACTATTCCATTTAGCAAACCATTCTTTTACAAGTTGTTCCATTGGTTGAGTATTTAAAGTGAACGTTTCAAAGCAAGTGAACTGACAAAATTGATAATTACACCGATCAAAAAGACGGATAATGCAAGTACGAGTCCTTGAAAGAAAGGAGTAAACACAAAATCTGGCGTTTGCACCATTTGAGCATCAAGAACTGCAAGTTCCTTATCAGATAGCCCTTTTCTTCTCCAGGTTTCAAAGTCATCTCCAGCAAAGAGGAAGAAAAGCATGCTGTATAGAAATGTGACAGTTGTGAAAATAGTTGTGATCCCTAAGCCCACCTTCATCGCCTTGGAAAATGATATAGCACCTCCATTTAAGTTATCTCGGAAATATCTGATCCCCAGAGGAACGCACATTAAGGAAATAATTATGGTTAGATATCCTACAATTTGTGAGCTTGCAGGACCATAATATTGTGAAATAGTGAACCAATTTATCAACCCAAAAGTGATGGAGATACACCCACCGACTATGCCGTATCGGAATGTAATTTTTTTCATGATATGTTTTTTGGATGCCATGTTAGGAATTTTTTGACGATTTGGCTATCCAACGAAAGTAGGATTTCATCACTTTCCGAAAAATCCTACTTTAGTACTAATGAGGTACTAGATAATCTCGAGATCCTTGCCAATCTTAATAGCTTCTGTCCTTCTTTTAGCCTTTAATTTTGATAAAATGTTCGAAACATGAGTTTTCACAGTGCTTTCTGAGATGAAAAGCTGTTCGGCAATTTCATTATTAGAGTATCCCTCATTGATCAAATTCAAAACTCTGAGTTCCTGCTTGCTCAAATTAGATTTTCTCAGATTTTTATTTCTTGTGCTTTTTCTGAAAAGTCCTCCCAGCATGAACCCTATCATTACGAATGCAACTCCGGAAATAATGAGAAAAATCTCATGAGTACCTTCATGTCTGAAAAACGAGAATTTAGCGAGTTCAAATAGCAAATAAAGGATTGCAGATAAGCCGCCAAATATGAGAATGGTCCGTTTCATCTGATCAACAAGATAACCACTAAGTCGTTTCTTGTCAATGTATCATGCTACGATTGGAGGTTCATATATGAATCAAGCCCTAAGGTATATTTTATCCTTTCGATCTCTTCCAAACATATGATTGGCTCTCTTGCCACTCTCCATCTTTATTGATGGTGAAAGTGTTTGAATATTTTATGTCCCCTTCGATCTTCTGTACATGCTTCAATTTAAAAACAGACCCATCAACATTGTAAAAGGAAGAAACATTTTCAGAACTTCCATCTACAAATAATTGAATATCCCCACGACCATAGCTTCCGTCACTACCCCACTGCTCCAGAACGATTTCCTTTTCGACAGGATGGTAATAAACCTTGAAGTTCCAGAGAGTACCAATATTTTGACTATCCTTAATTGCGTACAGCGAGGCTTCCATACTTTTCTTACCTAAGCCCCATGAAAATTTCATTCCCCAGGCATCATAATCACTTGTGTTGTCTTCACTTATCCAGACACCTCCATCCTTTATTAAGAGGTCCCACTCGGATAAGACTTTTTCTGGGATGGTTTGGGAAAATACATTGGTCGTGAGAATGCAGAAGAATAGTGTTAGTGCTTTCATGGAATTGTTTTTTAGCTTATCAAGCTAGCATGTGTGATGATCAGGCGGGTATCTCCCTATAAGGTATTCCAGAAAAAATTAAGCTTATTCCTATCTTGAGCTTGGATGATACTTCAATTTGATATTTGGGCGGTGTTGCTAATCATTGGCGTTTTTCAAGGCGTTTTTATAACACCACTTTTGTTGCGTAAAAGAACTGCGGCAGGTCACTGGCTGTCATTTTTGATACTAATACTTACTTTTCTCGTGGTTAGCCATCTGGCAGTTCATATTAGGTTTTATCGAATCTGGCCACATTTTTTAGGAGTTGCCATCCCACTAATTTTTATGATTGGGCCAACATACTACTTCTACATCAGGTCGCTTTTGGACAAGCAGTTCAAACTTCGATGGGCTCATATTTTCCACTTTGTTCCACTCATCATTGCATATCTGAATCAACTGTCTTTTTATACTTTACCAGCTGCTGAAAAAATTAAGCGACTGGATGCTTCCATGAGCGCCATCGAATACAATGTGAGTATCACATTTATCATTCCAATAGCATTGCACGTAATGCAGACACTGGTGTATCTCATATTAGCAAACGCAAAACTTAAACAAGTAAACCCGTCCGGGAGTGAGCAAAACCTCAAATTCAAGAAATGGTTGCAAGGGTTTACCTGGGGTTTTGCTTTTTATTGGTTCATGACATTTCTATGGATGCTTTATCTGACTCTTGCTAATGCATTTTTTCAAGAAGTGGACTATATCAGTGTCTTACTGACATCAATGGGAGTCAATATCCTTGCATATACAGCGGTGTATCATAACAGAGAATTTAGCCAGTATCTTCTCGCACTTTTTACTGAGAAGTACAAAAAATCTTCTCTTTCACCAGAGCAATCCCAAAGCCTGTTGAGAAAGATTGTTAAGGTAATGGATGAGGAAAAGCCTTATCTCGATTCAAATCTTAAGATTATTGATCTGGCGAAAAAGCTTTCTATATCCACGAACATTTTATCTCAGGTCCTGAATCAGGAAACCAACAAGAACTTCTTTGAATTCATTAATGAATATCGGATTGCTGAGGCAATGAAGCGATTATCCGACCCTCAATTCTCCCACATAAGTATTTTGGGCATTGCCATGGATTCTGGATTTAGTAACAAGAATACATTCAACAGGCTCTTCAAAAAACATACAGGTCTCACACCCACGCAGTTCATTCGGAACATGGCCTAGGGGTAATTGCCTTTAGGTTGTGACTTAAACGATCTGAAATCTTGAGATCTTGTTTTCTCACAATCGTAAGGAGCTATATGAAATGTTATTCCAATAAGAAATATTTAATGTTATTGCTAATTTTTGCTTTCCTGTTTAATACAGGGGTTGCTCAAGAAAGCAGCCAAAACGACAGCCTTTCAAACCCACTTTCTTTTATGGATCCATTCATGGGATCCTGGGCTGGTGATGAATTTCAAGACAATCCTGAGTTTAAAGATATGATTGGGTTTCATTTTGAGTGGGCGAAAGATAGCAAAGAGGTTATCTATTTCTATGAGGGATACAACCCAAAGAAGAATAAAAAGATTGTAGAAAGCTTCGTGTCTTTTAATCCATTTACAAAGGAAGTAGAATTCATGGCATTCAATTACAGAAGTCCTATGTTGTTTAAGGGGACTTTCAATCAAATATCCAGTGGGTTTGAAAGAAGATATAAGGTTTGGTACCCAACAGTGGATTATTTAACTGAAGATGAGAAAAAGAGAGGCGGTTTTATTGAGTGGGCAGACACCTGCAAGCTATTGGAGGATGGGATAATGCATTGTAAAACAGAAAGGATCCACCCAGATGGGAAACGAACCCCATATGATCCTAAAAAACCGGACGGATGGACGATGAAGCGTAAGGATATTCAGGAATAATAACAAAGGGTTATATGCTCAAAAACTACCTTCTCATAGCGCTTCGTCAAATCAAGCGAAATAAGCTTCATTCTTTCATTAATATTTTTGGACTCGCAGTAGGGTTTGCATCTACGTTGCTTATCCTTCAGTTTATCCAGGATGAACTAAGTTATGATTCTTTTCACCAAGATGCTGATCGAACCTACCGCATCTCTTCTCACTCTAAAATTGGAGACAATGAACGGCACTGGTCTTTGGTTCCTTCAACGGTTGCTCCCGCTGTTATCTCCGAAATTCCCGGGATAACCTCTCATGCTAGAATCACCACATTAAGTGGTGCAAATCAGGTAGTAGCATATGACAATCAATTTTATGATGAATCTATCGGAACACCAACTTATGGCAGGGTTTACCGGGTTGATTCTACCATTCTTGATATTTTCGATTACAAGATGATGGGGCTTCAGGGAAGCAAGGCACTGGCTCAGCCTAACACAGTAGTCATTTCAAGGGACGCAGCAAATAAAATTTTTAAGGAGGAAGAACCACTAGGCAAGGTGCTTGAGTTTTCCAACCTTGGTGGGTTTGAGGTCACAAGTGTCATTGAAGAAGTTCCTTCAAACTCACATTTTCAATTTGATTATTTACTGTCTTTTGATTTCAATTCAGCCAATTCTCCCGGAGGTTTTTTCTGGGTTCGCTCCTACATTATGCTAAAAGAAGAAGCCCTTAAAAAGACGATAGAAGAACAGCTGGGAGAAGTAGGCAGAGCGGCCCAACCTTCACTAGCTGATAATGGTGTACATATGGATTACTTCCTTCAAAATGTACAAGACATACACTTGACTTCCGGGTTGGAGTATGAGCTCTACCCAACGAATGACATTAATGTGATCTTTATCTTTCTGGCGGTATCCTTCTTTATACTCATTATAGCCACCATTAACTTTGTTAATTTGTCTGCTGCTGAATTGAGCGCCAGATCAAAAGAGATGGGTCTGCGCAAAGTGATGGGGTCTAATAAATCTCAAATGCTTCTCCTATTCTTTACTCATTCGGTTTTGACTTGTTTTTTGGCGTTAGCCTTTTCATTCATTTTATTATACTTATCTATTGAACTTTTCAATGAATTCAGTGGTAAGCAACTTGAAATTATCTCGTTACTTGACCCTTTATGGTTGGGAGGAATACTATGTGTGATAGCCGTCATCTCCATTGCGACAGGTCTTTACCCAACGAGTATTATTAGCCGATTCAATCCCGCCATAGTTATCAAAGAAAACCTCAGTCCGGGTTCAAAATCTCAATGGTTTAGAAAGCTGCTGGTTGTTTTCCAATTTGCGATTTCAGTCACATTGATTGTCTCCACCTTTATTGTCATTAAGCAGTTCGATTTCATGAGCTCGAAAAATCTGGGTTTTGAAACTGATCAAATCATCAACGTGCGGATAGATGGTAATCTATCTGATCCGGAGCTCAACATTTTGAAGCAAGAATTGACCAGCTTTAGTGCTGTTGAAACTGCTTCACTTGCTACCGGAATGCCAGGTGTAAGCACCAATGTTTCAGTGATGAGACCGGAAGGTTTTGATGAATCAAATACTCAACGTATGGATATGATCTACGCTGATTTTGATTTCATTAAAACGATGGATATTCAACTCTTATCTGGGAGGGATTTCAATCCGCAAATAGCGAGCGATTCACTTAATTTTATGATCAATAAATCCGCTGCAGATCAGTTTGGATGGAGTGTTGAAGAAGCCATAGGGAAGGATATGCATTACCTGTCAGGGCCAGTTTCAGGCAAGAGCGGCAAAGTAATCGGTGTAATGGATGACTTTCACTACTTATCTCTTCACAATGAAATCGGACCTCTCTATCTGGGGATAAGGTCTTCCAATTTCAATGTCATGAATTTCCGGTTCCTTGCTTTGAAAATCAATCTTTCTGAAATTGGAAGTACACTAGGGTTGATACAAAACAAGTGGACTGAATTGAGTCCTGAAAAACCACTCAACTTCAATTTTCTTGATGCTGCTGTTCATGAAAAATATGAAAAGGAGCAACGCTTAGGAGCTATGATAACCACATTTGCAATATTAGCAATCGGAATTGCATGCCTTGGCTTGTTAGGTTTAGCATCCTTCGTGGTACAACAGAAAACTAAAGAGATTGGCATCAGAAAAGTACTTGGGGCTAGCTTGCTTAATATTTGGTCGAGACTTTCACTTTCTTTTATCTTACTGGTTGTGGTGGGAAATTTAATGGCATGGCCTGTAGCTTATTTTTTTATGGAAGGTTGGCTGGATGATTTTGCTTATCGAATCGATATCCCTGCATGGATTTTCATTTTGGCAGGAATCACTTCTGTCACTATCGCGCTATTCATCATAGGATTTAGAACAACCAAGGCGGCACTTGTCAATCCCATTGAATCCATTCGCTATGAATAATTTTATTTATGAAAAGACTTGTCATAACCCTCATACTCCTAACACCTTTGTTTTTCTCTTATCCCCAGCAAGACTTGTCGGATATTGAGTTCATTCTAGGAAAATGGAAAGCTACAGCTAGTGACTCTTCCTTCTCATCGGTTTTAGAATACAAATACTCTCCAAATAAGCGTTTAGTGTTAGCGATCAATCATCTTTACGGAAAATCGGGGGATTTACTTGCTGTTTATGAGGGAGCCTATCTTTTTGAAGTCGGCCACCTTGTATTTTTCATCGCCGGGCCAGGTGGAGAGACACATCGTGGAAGAGCGGAATTAAGAGGTAATACGGTAACCCATTGGGCTAAAATATTTCCTGGAAAGGGGGTAAAATCTTATAAGTCCGAGATGCAGTTAGTTAATAAGACACTGGTTTACTATGCTAACTATTCGAATGAAGAAGTGTATCCTGAAAAGGTTGATTATTCGAATCCGCTGGTTTACAGCAAGGTAAAATAGCTGGCTCATTCAATTTTTTTTTGAAAACAAATAATTCGGTTGACCTCCTCAAAGCCAATGGCTTTATGAAAGGCTATGCTACCCTCATTATTTAACTCTGCATCAGATGCCATTTCAATACATCCGTTTTTTAAACCCCATTCTGCTCCTCTTTTAACCAGTTTTTTAGCAATTGCTTTTTGCCTGCTCTCCTCAACAACAAACAGCCCTTCAATATAGATAACAGGACTTGTACTGGTTCCTTCTACGTAATCTGTCCTGAGTGAAACCTGGATAAATCCCAACACTTGATTATTATCCTTTGCCACAAATATTCGTTCATTTTCTAACGACATTATCCTGATGCAATTCTCACATTCTTCTTCATAGTTGCATTCAGGCCAAAGCTTCAACATCAATTTTACAACCTCGTCAATCAGATCACCCGAAATATTTCCAATCTTCATTTGAGCCTATTGAAAGATTAAACATGGTACACCCATTCTTTATATTGAACATCATCAGGGTTGAAGTCTGAAGACATTTCAAATTCTTTATCCAGAATTTCTACCTCCTTCACTCTTTTGAGTTCAAGATTTCGATAGCCCTCCATTCCACCCGCTTTCGTAAAGCCGGCAACCTGCTGGCAAACCACTACGATTTTTCCTTTTGATGTCTGACAGACTCCATAGGGTTCAATGACCCTTGGAAAAGGTTCTCCTTCCAGGCTTACTCTGCATGTTTTTCTTTGATCAGAGGCATTCCAAAGTTGTTTAATGATCTCCTCCATTATCTCATACCTTGCAACCAACCAAATAATTCCATCAACCATGCCACACCCAGATGGATGAAAATTCCTCCCCAGATATTACGACTGTAATAAGCGATCACTCCTAATATGTACCCTCCAAAAATGGAGCTAATAGTTTCACCTAAAGGCTTGCCAAAGTGAAGAAACGCATAGGTAACTACCATGGGTAGGACAGCATAGCCTCCCAAAGTTCTGGCGAAAGCAAAGATCAGAAAGCCTCTGAATATCAACTCAACAGCAATAAAATTGCTCCCATAGCAAAGCTCATAAACGGCTACCAGCCAACCTTCGGAGATATCCGGATTTACTTTTAAGTAATGATTTGCACCTGAACCCCTGTATCGAGGATAAAATTCCTGTATATCTCCAAGAAAAGAACCAATTCCAATAAATATTGCTGCAATTCCAAGCAGGATGAGATAAGGCTTAGGGTCAAATCTTCTCCAGCTCATTCCATAGAAATTTCTGGGTCTATCTTTCTCTAGAAAGGAGTAGAGAATCATCATGGGTATAACAACCAGGATCAAACTAGAGGCCCAGTGAACACACCTGATAACATAATAGTACTCCAATTTAGGTAGAGCTTTAACCCATTCATCGAATCCATAGAACGAGCGATCAAGTGCTAAAAGCCCAAATCCGATTACAAATTTTACCCAGTAGTTTTTACTCTTTAACCAGGTCTTTTCCTTTCCGAAGAAGTAGATTATCACGCATACCGCAAAAAAGGGAAGTCCATGAAAAAGGAACATCCAAAGCCATTTAATGGGATGACCGGTATAGGAATCAATCACACTATCCTCAAAGTCGTAAGTGTAGTTTAAGATGATGCAAATTGTGGTGAACAAGAGAATGGTGGCGTATAATTTCCAATCGAAGTAGGTACGTTGATATTCTTTGAGGTATTGAAGAACTTTCTTCATAGCAGGATGATTGAATAACTAAAATCCTAAATTAGATGATTCAATGTTAAGACCAATTTATAATGTGTCTAATAACCTTTGCTTATAATGCTCATCCCAAATACAGATTCATCCTTGCGGCGAATAGAGATGAATTCTATGCTCGCCCGACAACCGTAGCGCATTGGTGGGAAGATCAGAATGAAATTTTAGGAGGCAGGGATTTACTCGCCAAAGGAACATGGATGGCTATTCATAGAAGTGGGCGATTCGCTGCTGTTACGAATTATCGTGATATCCAGAATATAAAATCTGATGTGCAATCCAGGGGTGACTTGCCGGTTAACTTCTTAATTTCTAAGAAGCCACCGACTGATTATTCAGGTAAAGTATATGAGATAGGGAGTAGCTATAACGGGTTTAATTTGATTACCCTCGATAGAGGCATGACGCATGTTAGTAATTATGGAAATCGAGTTAACATACTGGAACCAGGCATTTATGGTTTGAGTAACGCACTTTTAGATACCCCATGGCCGAAAGTCACTAAGGCCAAAAAGGGGTTTGGTCAGCTGATAGAGAAACCTTTTGAAATAAATGATCTATTAGAGCTTATGCAGGACACAGAAACAGCGGACGATAGAGATCTCCCCGAAACTGGGTTGGATTATGAACGTGAAAAAGCACTTTCAGCCATGTGTATACGCACATCGGATTATGGGACCTGCTGCTCCACAGCCATGACTATCGATTATGATGGGAACGTACAATTCCTCGAAAAGAGTTATCCAGTTGGGGATCGGGTTGAAGGAGAGGAATATTTTGATTTCAAAATAGAAGCTCATGACAAAAGCTGATGCACATTTCAGGAAATTAGAGCGAATGTATCTCGCAGCGAATGTCAATACTCAGATATTTGATACTACCAGCTGTACGATTGGCAGTGGAAAAGCCGAGATCGGGTTAACAGTTGAGCCCAAATATTTTCATGCACTCAATGCGATGCATGGATCCGTCTATTTCAAACTGCTTGACGATGCAGCTTTTTTTGCTGTTAACTCTGTTGTTGAAGATGTATTTGTGCTTACCAAGTCATTTCATATCCATTTTAAGCGACCGGTAATTGAAGGACGAATTGTTGCTACAGGCGAATTGATAAGATTCGGAGACTATATATATGAAGCAAAATCCCAGCTCCTCAACGATGAAGGGAAGGTTGTAGGCTATGGCACGGGGGAGTTTGTAAAGAGTAAAACAACATTAAGTCCAGAAATAGGATATCAATGAAATTAAGAAAATACTTCGGTCCAAGTACCTTAGTTACAGCTGCCTTTATTGGTCCGGGTACACTTACAGTTTGCACTATTAGCGGGGCAGGTTTTGGTTATTCACTTCTATGGGTGCTTCTTTTTGCAACAGTTGCAACCATCATATTACAGGAAATGACAGCAAGACTTGGACTCATAACTCAAAGTGGGTTAGGTGAAGCATTGAGATCCCAAATTGAGCAGCCGCTTGTAAAAGGCCTGGCGGTCATACTGGTATTTACAGCAATCATCATAGGGAATGCAGCTTATGAAGCCGGGAATATTTCCGGGGCAGTTTTGGGAATTTCAGGAATCTTTGGGGAAGGGATTCCATGGGCATTGTTAATAGGAATAGTATCATTTGCCGCACTCTTTGTTGGAAAAATGAAAGTGATAGAAAGAGTGCTCATCGGGCTGGTTGTACTTATGAGCCTGATCTTTATTGTCACTGCGGTTATTGTTCAGCCTAGCATTTCTTCTGTTTTTCAAGGCTTATTTATCCCTTCCATATCAGATCAGAACTCATTGGCAGTTTTAGGTTTGATAGGCACCACCATCGTGCCATACAACCTCTTCCTTCATGCCTCTTCCGTAAGTCAAAAGTGGAAGAAGAAAGAAGATCTTAAGGATCTGAGGAGAGAAAACGTGGTGGCTATTGGATTAGGAGGACTTATTTCTATGGCCATTGTGACAACAAGTGCAGCTACCTTATTCGGTAAGAATGTTTCAGGAATGAGTGAGATGGCAGTGCAACTGGAGCCTTTACTTGGCAGTTGGGCAAAATACGTTTTAGCGCTGGGTTTATTTGCTGCCGGTATTTCTTCTGCTATTACCGCCCCATTGGCTGCTGCTTATACCGCAAAAGGAATTTTTGGATGGGATACAAACTTTAAGAACTGGAAATTCAGAGTGATATGGGTGATCATATTGGTGATTGGCACCTTGTTTTCGATGCTTGGTTATAAACCAATTGAAGTCATTCAGGTAGCACAAGTTGCTAATGGCATTCTGCTCCCAGTCATTGTTCTGTTTTTACTCTACTTATGCAACAAAAAAGCTCTGCTAGATCGCTTCGTGAACAAATGGTCGCAAAACGCACTTGCGGTTATTGTAATTCTAGTCAGCATTGCAGTCAGCACAAGAAGCCTGAATAGTGTTTTTGGGTTTTTGTAGTCCTTTTTGTCATCTTGCAAGAAACGAGAGATATTTACTAAGTGAGTAAAAATTTCTCACTCTGCTCGAAATGACACCTCCGAAAATAATTTCCATCGACCTCAACGCTGACCTTGGAGAACATCCGGGCTCTGATCTGGATGAGCAAATCATGCCTTTCATTTCATCTTGCAATATTGCCTGCGGAGGTCATATTGGAGATGAGCAATCTGTGAGGCAAACGATCAGGCTGGCCAAGAAATATGATGTGGCGATTGGTGCTCATCCATCCTATCCTGACAAGGAGAACTTCGGGCGAAAGATCATAGAAATTTCTAAGGCTGATCTTAAGCAAAATCTAAGTGCTCAGATTGGACTCGTACAACAAATATGTAAAGAGGAGACTGTTTTCCTGCATCACATAAAGCCTCATGGTGCACTTTACAATCATGCGGCGTGTGACAAGAATATATCTCAGCTTATTCTAGAAGTATTAAAAGAGCTTGTCCCTGATGTATTTTGGATGGGGCTTGCTAATTCCGATACCGAATCAACAGCGAAAAAGAACAATCATCCTTTCATTTCTGAGGGTTTTGCTGACCGCAAGTATGAACCAAATGGAAAACTGAGATCCAGATCGGAGAAAGGAGCAGTCTTACATGGTGATGAAGTCCTTGTTCAGGTAGAAGAATTAGTGATGAATCATCGCGTCGAAGCAAATGGTTGGTTACCGATTGAAGTACAATCAATCTGCTTACACAGTGATACCGAAGGAGCAGTAACTTTAGCTAAGGAAATCAGACAACATCTTGAAAGTAAAGGGATACAAATCGCTGCAATATAATGGGATAGACTGGCAAGTCTATCCGCTTGCAGAGCGTGTGATTTTGCTTGAATGCTCCAAGGAGACCCCAATAGAATCCATCCATCAGAGTACACACGGTATTGTTCATTTATTGGCTGATCAAGTAGAGGACATAGTACCATCCTATCGTTCCATTGCCATTTTTACTTCTCTAAGTGTCGAAGATTTAATAGAAAAACTTTGTCATTCTGCCGTTGAAAAAGATGCACATCCAAATGCAGGTGAGGTAATCGCTCTGCCGATCTGTTATGAGTTTGGTTTGGACTTGAAGCGTATTTCGGAGAAAACCAAGCTGTCCATGGATAGTATCATAGAAACGCATCTTCACGATACATACCGAACGGTGTTCATTGGATTTACGCCTGGCTTTGTCTACTCGGATGGATTGGATAAGGTCTTAGCATGTGATCGATTGGATAATCCTAGGAAAATGGTGGAGGAGGGGTCTATTGGAATAGGCGGAAATCAGACGGGAATTTACTCATTGGGGAGTCCGGGTGGATGGAATATCATAGGTCGGACTCCAGTCAAAATTTTCGATAAGGACAAACAGCCTCCAATGAAGTTGGAAGTTGGCACACGGTACCGGTTTTACAGAATTACGCAGGATGAATTCAGGCAATGGGAAAATTGATTGTAACAAAAGCTGGTCCTATCGCCACAATTCAGGATTTTGGAAGATTTGGGTATCGCAAATATGGCATTCCTCAATCCGGTGCGATGGATAAGAGATGGATGATTGTAACCAATCGGATTGTTGGAAATCCGGATGATTACCCTGTAGTAGAGTTTGCAATTTCAGGTATGACTCTTCGTGCTGAACAGGACATCTTAATGTCTCTTGTAGGGGCTTCAATGTCAGTAAATCGAAAAGAAGTTACGAATTCAAGTGTTGAACTAAGTAAAGGGGATGAGGTAGTGATTTCAAGGCCTATATATAACTATGCCTATCTTGCTGTTAGTGGACTTTTGAGAGCTCAAATGGACTTTGGCAGCTATTCCACATATGTACGAGCAGGATTTGGAGGAATGGAGGGAAGGACTCTAAGAAAAGGAGACATACTAATTTCGGAAAGAGCTTCTAACAAAATCTCGGACATTGAAACTCCTTTGAGAAGGAATGAAGAAATCACTAAAATCAGGATAATGAAAGGTCCGGAATGGGATGTTTTAAAAGAACTTCCTTCTTCCAAAGTGTTTAGGATTAATTCAGCTAGTGATCGCATGGGAATCAGACTCACGGGGGAAAAGCTTGAGGCTAACTATAGGGAGATTATATCTTCTGCAGTAGTGCCAGGAACCATCCAGCTTCCATCTGATAGGAACCCCATTATATTAATGAACGATTGTCAAACAACCGGAGGCTATCCTAGAATAGGAAAGGTATTGGATGAGGATTTGGGAAAGTTGGCTCAAATAGGAGTCAATGAAAAGGTGTCCTTTATACTTACTTGATATTTACAGATTGGATTGCGTTCTTGATGACCTCAGCGGAGTGTAGAAATTTATCTTTTTCTTTTTTTGACATTTCAATTTCAAGCACCTTTTCTACTCCATTTTCGCTGACTAAACATGGGAGTGAAATAGCCACATCATAGAGCCCAAAGGATCCTTTGAGACTGGTGGATAAAGTGATAATTCTTCGTTCTCCTCTGAGTAACCACTTCAATAAAGTAGCCGTTACTAAGCCAATAGCGTGGTTCGTTGCACCTTTTCGTTTGATAATTTCTTGAGCAGCAGCTCTTACTTCTTCAGTAATTTCTGGTTTGAACTCATCTTCCCAGTCCGACCAATTCGTAAGTGGGTCACCTCCAATAGTTGCTTTAGACCAAAGCACAACTTCTGAATCCCCGTGCTCACCAACAACCTGAGCATGGACACTTCTTGGATCCAGGCGAAGCTTGTTCCCGATGATTGATCTCAACCTAGCAGTATCCAGCATGGTACCCGTACCTATAACTCTGGACTCTGGGATACCTGAAAATTTTTGATAGAAATACGTGAGTACATCCACCGGATTGGATACTACAATTAGCATCCCTTCATAGCCTTCCAGTTTTTCAGAAATCGATTCAGCAATTCCGATATTATCATTGAGTAGATCCAGCCTGGTTTCACCTGGCTTTCCTCCCCTCCCCGCTGTTACTACAATGGCATTGCAATGCTTCATTTCTTCAATGTCGGCCGCCTTAATTTCAGCAGTCGGAAAAAAAGAAGAGCCGTGAGTTAAATCCATGGCTTCTCCTTCAGCCAAGCCAGGTTTTGTATCATTCAGAAGAAGTTCTTTACAAAAACCTTGGTGGAGAATTGAAATCGCAACACTGGAACCTACCCAGCCCATCCCTATAATACCAATACTGGTCTTTTTCATGCCTCAATTTTGAGATGTGAAAGTTAAGCGATAAGCAGCCTCAAGACAATTTTTGAAGAATCAGGTCTGCCAACTTCTCTGCCGCATCGTGGTTTTTTCTGAACCACATTTCAGGCTCAACCAGCTCAAGTTCAGAAACTGCAGGTTTTCCTTTATTGTCATTCACAATATCTACTCGTGCATAAAGAGGAAGTGTGTCGCATGCTTTCACAGCAGCTATTGCTAGATCCTTCTCTTCTTGAGTAGGTTCGTAATCGTGCACAGATCCACCGAAATCATCTTGCACTCTGAAGTCTCCAGTTTTGGCGACTTTTAAAGTAGCATGGGTATATTCACCCCCAACTACCATAAGTGAAAGCTCACCTCTATCAATGACATCCTTTTGAAAAGGCTGAAGCATCATGGATTCCTCTTGAACGAGCTGGGCATATCGCTTTTCATGTTTAGAGATTGTTTCAGGAGATAACCTGAACGTATCTTTCGCTCCTGCAGATATAGCAGGTTTTAATACCGTATTTTTCCAACCCAATTCATCATGCAAGTTTTTTAGGGTGCGTCGATCTCCCGGTTCAATGAAATAAGTTTCTACAACATTGATGCCTTCATCTATCAGGTCGGTCAGATAATGCTTATCGAGGTTCCAAATCACTGTTTCATAATCATTGATCAACTTCGTTTTCAGAGAAACATCCATTAACCAATCACTAAACTCAGTAAACTTTTCAGCATAATCCCAGGTTGTCCTGAAAAGTGCAATTTTTGTTTGATACCAATCGAAATGAGGATCTGACCATGCAACTTTTTTGGTTTTTAGGCCGAGTTTTTCCAACGCCTCCAAAACCAACCGATCTTCTGTGATAATATTATTTATATATTCATTTCGTTTGGTTGGATTTACGTAACGTTCATCCGTCAATATCACAACATCATGCATCTTCTAGCTGAGATTTTAAAATGGCCAATCCTTCTTCAAAACTAACTGGTTCATAACCTAGTTCCCTCCTTGCTTTCTCCAAAATGAATCCTGTCATCTTAGGTCGTTTGGCAGGCTGAGCAAATAATGAAGCATCCACTTTCTCAATGAGGGATTTATCCAATTCGAAAAAGTCAGCAGTGGCCATAGCCATATCATAAGGTGTAAGCAGATCTTTTCCAGAAATATTAAAAACGCCTTCGGCTTTTTTATCTGCAATCAATAAACATCCTTTGGCTAAGTCTTCGGCAAGTGTCGGTGTACGCCATTGATCGTTCACCACTTTTATCAGTTCTTTATTCTCCAGACTTTTTTTGACCCAAAGAATAATATTGGATCGACTCATATCATGAACAACACCGTAAACCAGCATGGTCCTCACAATGGCATGTTTGACATTACTGACCTCTATTAGCCTTTCTGATGCTAGTTTGCTTTCAGCATATTTGCTTAACGGATTAGGCAAATCTTCTTCCTTATATGGTCCATCTTCCCCATCAAAAATGAAATCGGTAGATAGATGGATTAAGAAGCTGTTTGTTTGCTCACATGCATTGACTAGCTGAGCTACAGCTGATACGTTTAATTTCCAACAGTCGTCAGGATTTAGCTCACATTGATCTACCTGGGTCATTGCTGCTGTATTAATTACTATATCAGGTTGGTGCCTTTTTATAATAGGCACCACCTCTTCTTCAGAGGTGATGTCCATTTTTTCATAGTGGTATGTTCCGGGAAGATTTCTATTTGCACCCTTACCTGTAGCAACGACTTCTACATCTCTCCTATCCTCATATAGCCTGATTAGCTTCTGACCAAGCAATCCATTCGCACCGGTGATCAAAACTTTCATTGGAGACTGACTATTCTTCTGGGTATTCGTAACCATATTTTTCGGTTACATCTTTTTTCTTCATTTCGATGATCTCCATTTCGATGTAAACAGGTTCCACTGGCTTGGATCTCTGTCTTGTAGCTGGGTTGATTGTTTTTTCTACTTCAGCAATTTTATCTATCACTTCAAGTCCTTCCAATACCCTTCCAAAAACGGTATACTCACCATCCAAATATGGGTAACCGCCCACACCTTGATAGGCTTCTGGATATTCAGACGCATCTACAGAAAGGCTAATTCCAAACTTTTCTTCAACCAGATTTTTATTGGCTAAGGCAAGATCATTCATCCCTTTATTATCCCTGTTTCGTGCCAATTCCTGAAACTGTTTTAGGAGCTCACTATAAGCTGTATCCTGAAGGAGTTCACCCATTTTCTGATTTAACAGCTGCACATTGGTAGACATGGCATTCCAAGAGCTTCCATCTACAATGTAAAACTGTGTAGAAGAAGACATTTTTTCTGGATTCACCTGATCAGGCTGTCTGGCAGCAGCTAAAGCGCCTTTGATATGATAAAGCCCATCAACGATTTCAGCAGGCACTCTATCTTCTTCTTTTTCTGTTATACCCTCTTTCTCAGCTACATTTCCTCCCTGGATCATGAAGTCTTCTATGACACGATGAAATACGGTACTGTCGTATCGACCTGACTTGGCCAGTTCTAAGAAGTTCTTTTTGTGAAGTGGAGTTTCATCATAAAGAAGCACGGTCATATCACCAAACTCCGTTTTGATCTTAACTAAATAATCTTTGTTCTTGTCGCCACAGGCTGTGGCGAATGCGATAATCAATAAGCTGATTAATATTCTATTCATATCCTTACTTTTATAGGATTGCAAAAGTATTAAAGACGGATAACAACTACTTTGATTTAGAAATCAGTTTGATTTTTGTGTCAGATTGTTGGCCTGGTCATAAAAAGTGTTGGATTGCTTTTTATTCCCTAATGACTTGTGAATGTCACCAAGTCTTTTCAGAGGAGCCTCTGATTGGGGATTAGCCTCTGCTAAGAGTGAATAAATATCAATTACTTTAGAAGGATTTCCTTTTTCGGCATAAAAATCAGCTATAGAAAGTGCTCTGTTCAATCGAATTTGAGTCAAGAATTCTGAAGGTTCAAACTCTTTCACGAAAGAATTGAACTTTTCATAGTCATTGGCTCTCATGGCTGTTCTTGTGATGCTAAACATGGTCCAGGGAGTAGGATTACCAGGGAAACCGAATTGGTCTGATCTTTTATTATAATACTCATACACGAAATCTAACCCTCCAGTATCTTCAAAATCAGTCAAACTATTGAAATGAATTTCCGGATAGTAGGCATAATAATTTCGTAAACCATGATAGAGTGTAACATATGGTGTAGATCGATGTTCTTCGTCTTCCAGGAAGTTGTATTTCCAGTTAACATCTTCTTTGTTTTGAAGCAAATCTCTCAGCTTTTCTACACCTTGTAGAACCATACCATCTTCATTTTCGACGGTGAAGTAAAGTGAGGACTTTATTTTTTGAGAATTCAAAACACTATCGAGCTCCTCAAGTTTTGCATCAATGGGAAATGGACTTGCTGTGATATATGAATCAAACAGGTTAGGATTTTCAATGAAAGATTGTATTACCATACTGCCTCCATACTCCCATCCAAAAAGGATTTTGTTATTAGAGATATCATGATTACTTAAAAGAAATGGTAGCAACTGTTCATTGATGAATGATTGCAATTCTTTTGAATTACGAGTAAACATCCTAAAGCGCTGTGGGTATGGAGTTGAAATACCAACTATCATTAAGTCCGGACTTAATCGGAATTGTTTGAATGTCTGAGCTAAACTGACTCCATAAGTAAAAAGCCTCTGACCATCTAGTATGACCAACAGATCTTTTCGCTCATTGGCCGATTCGGAATATATCTGTACATCTATCTGAATAGGAGAATCTTCAACCTCGAATGTGTAGACTTTGCCAATGATATTGTCCTGCGCTACTTGACAAAAAGTAGAATTAATTAAGCAAATAGCTGCTAAATACGTGAAAGGTTTCATTAAAGAACTTTTGAAGAAAAGTTTAACTAAAAATCCAAGATAAATGAACTGAAAAGAAGCTTTAACAAACCATTAACACTAGAGTGCTGATCTTATATCGTCCAGCACTTTCTTTCCACCACTTTGAAGAATTTCATCGGCCAGGCTTGTACCTAGCTCCTCAGGTTTATTTCCATACATGGTGCGTTGAATGAGTTCTTTCCCATCCAGACTTGCAATACCTCCTTTTAGAATAATCTGGCCATCGGATTCCATCTGGGCGTGACCGAAGACAGGAATACTACATCCCCCATCCATTCTCCTTAAAAAGGCACGTTCCGATAGCAACATTTTTTCTGTGAGAGGATGATTGGTAGCCAATTTTATCTTATCAGCAACTTCAGAATCCAACTTTTCATAGATTTCAATTGCTACTGATCCCTGCCCCACAGGGGGAATAAATCGATCTGTATCAAACCAATATTTAACTAAGCCATCATACTCCATTCTACGAACACCAGCGTAAGCTAGCACCAGGCCATCCATTATTCCAGTCTTCATTTTTTCCAATCGAGTCTGAAGATTACCTCTTACGTCTATCGTAGTTATGTGGGGATAGTAATGTTTGAGCATAGCAATTCTGCGAGTGCTACTTGTTCCTAAGATGAGCTTTGGATCATTGAGGTCAATTACTTTATCTGATACAATCACATCATCGGGGGATTCTCTTTCACAAAAAGCCAACACCTTGAATCCATCCGGTAATTTTGACTGCAAATCTTTTGCGCTGTGAACCGCAATATCAATCTGGCCTGTACGGAGCATGGTTTCCAACTCTTCTGTGAAAACTCCTTTGCTCCCAATTTTACTTAGCGCTACATTCTGGATTTTGTCACCTTTCGTTTCAATTGGAATTAGCTGTGGTTGGAACCCTCCAGAGTCCAGCATGTCTGCAACATAGTTTGCTTGCCACATGGCAAGCTTACTTTTTCTAGTTCCAATTTTTATAACCTTTCTCTCCATTTAAATAACACTCTTCTGTTCGTACGATAGGTTTTTCTTCGAGACATCAACTATAAACTTATTTGTCAAAATCTTTCTTCCAATCAAAAGTGGATTTTTCATTTTGCTGCGATCGGTTAGAGAAATGGATGCTAAGAAGTTTTTGTTAAACATTCTAATGTGTGTCTTGATCACATACCTTTCCTGACTCTTTCCGTTTGAACTTTTTACGGTTTTCTGAGCCCAATCTTTAGTGGCATACTCCTGACTCATCCCCTCCAGGTTCAGGGTAAAGTAGAGAACTCCTTCTTGTACATGAACATTTTTGCAGTGCAAAGAAGAACGATAAGCCCCCGTGTCAATTTTGGCCCTAATCTTATGAATGCCAAGTTCGGGAAGTTCTACAATATCTAACCTTCCTATGATTAACCTCTCTTTCTTCTTAGCCATTTAATGATCGGATTATGTCCATTGAGAGATTCAAATGGGTGATTCTGGGGTTACTGTTTCGCTCTAAATGAATAAGTGCTTCGTTGGCCAGTGTATAAACCTTTTCGAGTCGTTCTACGCCAAGCTTTTCACTGTACTTTTCAATAAATGAACGCTCTGAATCACTCTGTACCGGTGGAGTTTGCCCCGACGTATGGATTACAGCATTTCTAACCAAGGAGATTGCGTAGTTGAGTGAGCTTTTTTGAAAAGCTTTTCCCGACTTGGAAAAATCCTCACTTCTTTTTACCAGGCCAGTTAAGTTCTTATTCCAACATTCCAGCATCCATTGTTGAAAGTCTTCATACTCTTGTGATGCTTCTACATTTCCATAATGCTCTGCTATTCCAATTTTACCTTCAGCTAGTTTAGCAGCTTGGTTCGCTTTAGTTTGATCCACACCTTTTTTCTGTAGGTAGGAAGTGATTTCTTCTTCGGTGTTTGGTGGTACAGTTACTAGCTGTGTTCTTGAGGTAATCGTAGCGAGAAGGTTGTCATAATTGTACGAAATCAGCAGATACAATGTCTTTTCAGGGGGCTCTTCAAGTATTTTCAGGATTGCATTGGCGGAACTTGAATTCATTAATTCAGGATACCAAATAAGCAGGATTTTATAACCGCCCTCTACCGAACGCATACTTACGTTTTTTAACATTTGCCTGCTGTCTTCTCGGCTAATGAGGAGATTCTTGTTTTCCTGGCCATACTTATACGTCCATGCTTCAAGATCTCCAAATGGAGTCTCTCCCACAAACTCTCTAAATTTTGGAATGGCTTCAGAAAGTGTCTTTTCATATTTGCTTTCCGCTGCAGAAACTTTCGGAAAGTGGAGGTGGATGTCAGGATGAACCAGTCTTTTGATGCGAACGCAGTTAGGACAACTTCCACAGCTATCGTTTTCTGTTCGATTTTCACACATTAAATAGCTTACGTAAGCAAGTGCCATTGGAAGAACTGCGGTATTTGGTCTGCCGGCAAACAGTTGTGCATGTGCAATTTTACCTCTGGTAAAAGCAGAAATCAATTGATTTTTTAAGCTCTGGAGTCCCGGTATCTCTGAAAACTGCATGAACGATTATTTCTTCTCCCACACCCTGTTTTCGGATGTAATTTCAAAGATATGGGAAAGCATTGCTTTGTCCGCTTTTGTAAGCTCTTTGTTTCTTCGCTTCATCACAAGTTCTGCTGTTTCGAAAGCTTTTCTCGTTTGATAGGTAGTAAAGCCTGATGATCCGCCCCAGGCAAACGATGGGATGATTGTTCTCGGAAATCCATCGCCAAAAATATTGGCTGAAATACCTACGGTCGTTCCTGTATTAAACATGGTATTGATTCCACATTTCGAATGGTCCCCCATAATCAATCCACAGAATTGGAGTCCAGTGTCTTTAAACCTTCCCGATGCGAAATCCCACATTTTCACATTGGCATAGTTATTCTTAAGGTTAGAGTTGTTTGTGTCTGCTCCAAGATTACACCATTCTCCTACTACAGAGTTACCCAAAAATCCTTCGTGACCTTTATTTGAATAACCAAAAATGATAGAGTTGGAAACTTCCCCTCCAACCTTAGAGTACGGTCCAACGGTAGTTTCGCCTTTGATCTTTGACCCCATGTTGATCACAGAGTGCTCACAAAGTGCAAACGGTCCCCTGATTAGCGATCCTTCTTGAATCTCAGTATCCTTTCCAATGTAGATTGGTCCGTTTTCCGAGTTAAGAACAGAAGCCTTGACGCAAGCTCCTTCCTCGATGAACACTTGATCCCCATAGGTTTTTGTGTGAGGGTCATTTAGCGGTTGTGATTTTCTACCTTTTGTGATTCTGGTAAAATCGTTTTTTATCTCTGCTCCATTAACACGAAATAAGTCCCACGGATGCAGCACTTGTATAATTTCATTAACCTCAATCGCTTCTCTTGATCCAATTTCAAATGCCTCTTCGAAATCAAAATGTCCGGCAATAATCCTGTCTTGATGGATCACAGCCTGATCTTCTCTCAGACCCCTCAAAATCTGTACTAAATGATCGGAAGGGAGAACATTGCCCAGAATCGTTAAAGGTTTGTTTGTAGGTGCAAGAAAGAGATCGCTGAGGTATTCCTGAGAACGAAACGAAATGGCTTGAGCTCCCAATTCATGAGTCCATTTTTCATGGATTTTAGAGATTCCAACCCTCACGTCTGACACAGGACGTGTATAGGTCATGGGAAGCATTTGCTTCCAGCTCTCTTCTGTATCAATAAAACAGATTTGCATGAATCAAACTTAGTTCGTTTTGTGAAAAGAGCATAAAAAAAGCCTTCGGGTTACCCGAAGACTTTCTAGTATTCCTTTTGAAGCTAATATTACTTCTTCTTGTACTTTCTGTTGAATTTTTCTACTCGTCCAGCAGTATCCAGGAAAATTTTCTTTCCCGTATAGAACGGGTGTGACGCTGAACTAACTTCGACTTTTATCAGTGGGTATTCATTTCCATCTTCCCACTTGATAGTTTCCTTTGAAGTCATTGTCGATTTTGTAAGAAACTTGAAATCACTGGTAGTGTCAAGAAAAACAACTTCTTTGTATTCAGGATGTATGTCTTTTTTCATGTGTCTTTTATTTCTTTTCTGGGTCACATGGAATTCGCACTTTTCAGTGCTCATTTCATCTTCTTTATATGCTCTTTTCTCGAAAAGGTGTGCAAAGATAGATATTATTTTATCTTCTTCAAACCCGATAGTCAACAAAATCAAATATGTTTGATTCATGAGACAAATACTGACAATTCTTGGTCTACTTATAGCCAAAGCAATATTTGCACAATCTACAGATTTTCCAATTGGACATCCAGCATACAGGCTGATAGAACTTGAGGAGGTGCGCACAGATAAGTCATTCAATAGTTCCATAAAGCCGCTATCGAGGGAGTCAGTTTTTGAGTTGGTAGATGGCAATTATAGATCGTATTTCTCCAAAGAACTTCGGGAATATAGCGCTGATTCTAGCAAATCCAGCATACCAATCTTAGGTAAATTTTTTAGATATCCAGCGGATCTTTTTTACTACGAGGATGAAAACTTGGATGTGCATATTAACCCTGTGCTTCAGATTTCATATGGGCGAACAAATGATGCTCTCGGGTCTGCTTATATACTATCTCGAGGAGCCGAAATAAGAGGTAGGGTTGACAAAAAAGTAGCTTTTTATACAATGCTAACAGAAAATCAGGCACGATACCCTGTGTACGTTAATGATGTGAGGGATAGTACACTGGTTGTTCCTTATGAAGGCTTCTGGAAGCAGTTTAATGAAACTGGAGTTGACTTCTTTAGGGCTCAAGGGTACGTGGATTTTGGATTCACCAAAAGCATTTCTGCTCAGCTTGGTTTCGGAAAGCATTTTATGGGAAACGGCGTACGGTCTTTAGTTTTGTCCAATTATTCAAACAACTACCCCTACCTCAGGATAAACACGACAACCAAGGTGTTTGATTACACAAATATTTTTGCAGAACTAATTGCAAACGTTAGAGGAGGAGCCTTCGGTTTGGAAGGAACAGGTGGTTTCAGTAAAAAGTACATGGCATTCCATCATCTTAACATGAAAATCAAACCAAATCTTCACATTGGTTTGTTTGAGTCTGTTATGTACGGTGACTCTACAGGTGGGCTAAAACTGGAATATATGAATCCAATTATCTTCTACAGAGCCGTGGAACAACAAAATGGAAGTGAGGATAATGCTATCATAGGGATGGACTTTAAATGGAACATTAAAAATAGGGTGTCATTGTATGGACAACTTGTTATAGATGAGATGATAGTCAGTGAGGTCTTAGCAGGAAATGGCTGGTGGGGTAATAAGCAAGGCTTTCAACTCGGAGCTAAATACGTAGATCCTTTTGGTTTAAAAGATGTGATTGTTCAAGGTGAAGTTAATCGGGTTAGACCTTATATGTATGCGCACGAAGATGGGTTTACTAGCTACAGTCATTATAATTTGGCATTGGCACATCCCTTGGGGGCAAACTTCACCGAATATATAGGAAGGGTGAATTATCGTTTGAGTGACCAATGGAACTTTGAAGCCATGCTGCTTATTGCAAGCTACGGGAATGACGTAGGAGATATAAACTTTGGGAGAGACATCTTACGTGATTACACCATGAGGAGGCCTGATGGAAACGGAGGAAGCCTGGAATTCGGGAATACACACTTGCAAGGCAATAAGACCGATTTGATAATGGGTTTTTTTAGAGCTTCTTACATGTTAAGACATAATCTCTTTTTTGATGCGGATTTAACCTTTAGAAAAGAGTCAGATCAGACTGGATTTATTGATACCTCCTCCACTATTACCGGAATTAGTGTTCGATGGAATGTGCCATCGAGAAGATATTTATTCTAAATAGGGTTTTCTTTATTAAAGTAGTTATGCAATAAATATCCTTTGAAAGAAAATACTTGTTTTAATCCTTAAAAAAGTTCATAACTTTCAGCCGCACTCAACTACTCAAAATGCAAAGGTTTAAACTGATTTTCCACATAATATATGTCGTGATCGCCCTCGTGATCATGTATTTTTCAGTGGATATTTTGATGAATACGGAGCAGTATTTGTCTAAAATCAAACTCTCTTCTTACATAAAGTTTCCCAAGTACATTATGGGGCTTTTCCTGTTCATCTCCATTTTGATGATGATTGAATTCGTGATGCAACAACTGAGGATTCGGAGTATCAAAGGAGGATTTGAAGATCTTGAAGACGAAATAAAGGACTTGAAGGCTAAGCTTTATGATAAGTCACAAGAAGAATCAGACGCCTCGTTTGAAGATGTAGCTGATGAAGAAAGTGAGGAAGATGAGGATGAAGATTAACTCCAACGACCAATAAATATTTCTAATACTGGTTCAATACATATCTTTAAGTGAAAATTTAAGAACCAGATTTGATGCTCGCTAAAACTTATGGAAGCGCCGTTTATGGTGTTGATGCTTATCAAATAACCGTTGAGGTTAATGTAGGCCAGGGAACTAAGTTTTTTATGGTCGGCCTTCCGGATTCAGCAGTAAAAGAGAGTGAACAGCGTGTAGAGTCTGCGATCAAGAATTTTGGTTACCGTATGCCTCGACAGAAGGTTGTTGTGAATCTGGCTCCTGCTGATATCCGCAAAGAAGGCTCAGCGTATGACTTACCTATTGCTCTTGGAATTTTAAAAGCATCCGAACAGATTATTGCCTCCAAACTGGAGGATTATGTGATTATGGGTGAATTGGCACTTGATGGAGACTTGAGACCTATAAAGGGGGCCTTACCCATCGCTATCGAAGCGAGAAAAAATAATTTCAAAGGATTTCTTTTGCCCAAAGAGAATGCATCTGAAGCAGCCATAGTTGACGGTTTAGAAGTGATAGGTGTATCTAATATTAAAGAGGCAATACTGCACCTAGAAGGTGAGGAAGTCATTAAGCCAATGGATTATGATACCAGGGATGTTTTTTTTACAGAGTTGGATAATTACGCTTCTGATTTTGCCGATGTACAGGGGCAGGAAAACATCAAACGTGCGATGGAAATTGCCGCAGCTGGGGGCCATAATGTAATCATGATTGGTCCTCCGGGTGCTGGAAAGACAATGCTTGCCAAGAGGCTTCCTTCCATACTACCACCGCTTACACTGCACGAAGCTCTTGAAACAACAAAGATTCATTCGGTGGCCGGAAAACTGGGTACCGATGCAAAGCTGATTTCGCAAAGACCTTTTAGACAACCTCACCACACGATTTCCGATGTAGCTCTTGTTGGAGGTGGTGGTATCCCACAGCCCGGAGAGATATCTCTGGCAAACAATGGAGTACTTTTTTTAGATGAACTTCCTGAATTCAAACGCACAGTTCTTGAAGTAATGCGCCAACCGCTCGAGGAGCGAAAAGTAACTATTTCGAGAGCGAAGGTTTCGTTGGATTATCCTTCAAACTTCATGTTGATCGCAAGCATGAATCCATGTCCCTGTGGGTATTATAATCATCCTGAAAAGGAATGTGTCTGTGCTCCAGGCGTTGTTCAGCGTTACTTGAATAAAATAAGTGGACCACTCCTGGACAGGATCGATCTTCATGTGGAGGTCACCCCTGTTTCTTTTGATCAGATGACAGAGACACGAAAGACAGAATCAAGTTCCGAAATTCGTGAAAGGGTCATAAATGCCAGAGAACTTCAAGAGAGAAGGTTTGAAGAGCAGTCCGGAATTTTCAATAATGCAATGATGAGCTCCAATATGGTTAAGGACGTGTGTCGAATTAATGAAGCCGGAAAAACACTACTAAAAACAGCCATGGAAAGGCTCGGACTTTCTGCCCGTGCGTACGATCGCATCCTGAGGGTATCCAGAACGATTGCTGATTTAGCTGGCTCGGAGGAAATCGCAATTGAACACCTGGCTGAAGCCATTCAATATAGAAGTCTTGATCGAGAGGGTTGGGCAGGTTAAGTTATATTTAGCTTTAAAATCCAGCTATTATGAAAACAATCGGAAAAGTTTTATTTGTTATCGGTCTGATAGGACTAATCATTTTTGGATATCAGGCGCTTCAAGACTCTGAGAGCTTCAGTATTCTGGGAGCAGAGATTGCGGTAAGTAGTGCTGACTGGACTCCAGTTATTGTAAGTGCAGTGATACTGGTAGTGGGTTTTCTCCTTTCTAGGAAGAAATAGTCCACTTGACAGATAAGTTAGAGTTTAATCGTGACATCCAGTTTAGTCAAGTCAATAACGTCCTATGCTTCCTTGACGCAGCAAGAAGTAAATATTTTTTTGGACTTGTTGGTTAGGAAAAGCTTTGCCAAAGGAGAATTGCTTTTAGATATCGGAGAGGTGTGCAAAGCGTTTTCCTTTATCATAAAAGGTAGCTTTAAACAATACTTCAAAAATGAAGAGCTAGATGAAGAGATAACCAATCTTTTTATTGAAAATGATTGGGTATTGAACCATCAAAGCTTCACTGCGCAGAAACCATCTCTTTATAAGATAGAGGCTTTTGAAGACAGTGAAATTCTGAGTATCAATATTCATCAGTTACACGAGTTGATACGTTTGCATCCTTCCTTTTTCGCACTGGGAAAAATACTTGAATCAATCGATTCCGGACTAAAAAGTAAAAAGACTCCCGAGGAGAAGTACGTCAGTCTACTTGACTCACGACCAGAATTTATTCAGAAATTCCCTTTGAAATACATTGCTTCCTATCTGGGTATGACGCCTGAAACACTCAGTAGAGTCAGAAGTAGAATCCGATAAATCATTTCTTGATTTGAATCAAGTGATCTATTTGCCTGATGCGAATATGTTTGTCTAAAAACAACGTAAAGATGAATTCAGGAGAATACAAGAGCGCAGGTATCTCATTAATAATAGGATGCTTTTTAATGATTGTGACCATGATTCTTCATCCGGTGGGTGGTGACTTTGATCACTTATTAAGGATAGCGACAGTAGGAATCATTGCGCATGCAATTGCGATCCTATCTTTACCATTTGTCACTTACGGTTTTTGGGGCTTGACGGAGCGAATCGGATTCTCTTTCTTGTCAAAGCTTTCCTTCACCTTCATTTTGTTTGGGTTGTTTGCTGTCATGCTCGCAGCTGCGCTTAATGGGCTGATCTTAATGGATTTTGTGAAATCATATGAGGGAAGCTCTGAAGAAACGATTGCCTCACTGAAACCCATTTTCAGATTAATTCGAAGCTTCAACCACGCATTCGATTTCATATTCATCGGAGCTGTTTGTATCTCTACAATCTTGTGGTCTGTTTCCATTCTAAGAACTAAGAAACTTGCGATTTGGCTTGGATGGTTTGGCATTTCCATTTCTATATTGGCTGTTGTTTTCCTTATACTGGGCTCTGTTTTTGTAGACCTTCATGGCTTTAGATCCTTCATCTTTGGATGGGTTGCTTGGGTAGTTGCTGCTGGGTCCATAATGATTAAGCAAGAAAAACAATACGGAAATTAACGTGTATACATGAGGCGTACTTATAGCCATTATAGCTAGGAATGAATCATAAAGTATTTAAGTTTGATTAAGCTCAAACCCAAATGTTATGATTCATTCCACTAACTATCATAATACATTGATTGACCTTGCGGAGGATTGCCCAGTATCAACCAGTGAGGAACCTCCAATAAAGACCAAACCCACAGTGGCAAATTATCAATTTGATATTATAAAGAAGGATCCATATAAGTTGACATCAGATGATATCATTTTTGGCGGGTTTGCTAAACGCAATGACATCCCTGATTCAGAGTTCGAAGAAGAGAAAAACAAGTTCTTTTCCAGGGGACAAGCATGCTTGAGGGCATCTCCGCTTCCCAAAAGATATGGATGGGCAATACATCATGACTCAGTTGGTAAGGTCGCGTTGATAGATGTGAGCTCGGATGAGTACCAGAAACTGGTTGATGATCCAAAAGTCAGGAAAGTGCGAGCTATGAGGTCATCAAGGAAATAACTTATTGAGTTATTTCTTCGACACTTTTCAGTAGTGAATTTTCGATTCGTGGAGCGTGACTAGCTCCCATTGTGACAAAGACATTTTTTTTCTGATCAAGAACATCCAATATGATTTGAATCATATGTTCATTACGAGCAATATTAGAGCTATTCCACATATCTGACATGATCCCTTCAGGCATATATCCTTTTTTATTGGAGTATGTCCTCCATTCTAGGTTAGGATAGTATTTTTTCCATTCGATATCTAAATCTGCAACTGAATGGAATGTATTTTTTAAACCATCATAGTCTGTCCTGCTTTTAATTAACTCTTCCATTCTAGCGTCGGGATCAGTAAACTTTCTTCCTAAATAGGGCCGGAGACAATAAAATAAGGCCAACTGTTCTTTTGTGTATTTCATGAGCAAAAGAGCGATTTCATCCTCTCTTGAAGGTTCCCATGAATAAAGTTCTTTGGAATGCTTCTTGGCCAAAGAAGATGTAAGACCTCCTTCTCCATATTTTTCTATAGGGTCTTGAATAAGCGGGAGTAAAAATCCCAACCTTCCCTCAACTAATGCTACATCAGGATTTAACCTGTTCCACTCAGCTCTTATGGAATCGAATTGTGGATGGTTTGGATCATTAATATGTTCTACACCGACAATACTTACTACCGCCCCGTTTTTTGCCGAAATGGAATATATATAAGGCCTCCGGTGAGTAGACATGATGGTCTTGTAGGCATCCATATCCATTACAGGCGTTGATACCGCCCTGTGTCTTTCAGGCGTGTAGAATTTTGGAGATCGCCAAATTACACATGATCCTAAAAAACCTACGGATAAGATAGTTATTAGTATAGCATAAAGAAGTTTTCGCATTGATTTCATTTTTTAGTTGGGTACTTAAACTACTGACGAGAGTCACTCAAACCTCAATTGCTCTGTCGGATTCATTCTTCCAGTTTGATAAACCTTATATCCGATGGTGCAGCAAATGATTAAGAGCACAATCACTGTCGCCTTGATAAAATGCCCCATATTGGTACTCACATGATATGCATAAACGACATCAAACACATTATTGATGATGATTGTACTTGCCGTCAATCCAACTACTCCGGCAATACCAATCATCCAGTAAAGGTCTTTACCAAGGAGGTGAACAATCACACCTCTGGACGCACCAAGCACTTTTCTTATTCCGAACTCCTTACTTCTCTTTTGCACTTTAAGTGATATCAGAGTAAACAAACCTAAGATTGAAATCAGGATGGTAATGATAGCTAGAAAAGCATTGATCTTAATAAATAGTTGGTTGGTTTCCCTTGCACTGCTCATCACTTCTTTTTGGAGTAAGGAACGATATAGTTCTTGGGGAAAAGCTTGATACCAGGCTTTTTCAATATCTCTGTTCACTTTTTCTGGTGATCCTATAACTCTTACTGCGGAAACATACTGCTGACTTTCCGGTGCATACTTAATGACCGTCGGCATAATCTTATTGTCTAACATGATGTTTCTGAGGTTGAAGTCTTCTACTACACCAATCACCTTGTATTTATTGCCTTCGATGTTGATTTGGGTATTCAGCAGGTCCTTGCCAAATTGTCTTTCGAGCATCTGGTTGATGATAACTTTATTTTCTCCTTGTTCAAGGGAGCCGAAAAACGATCCCTTATTCAATCTTAGTCCCATCAATTCCGGATAGTGCTCTCCTACGCGGATTACTGAAACGGAATGATCAACGCCTTCAAAGTGCAAAAATTCCTGTTCTTTTGAGAAACCAATCATGTTGGTGGTACCTGCCACACCCTCAACTCCCTGTACCTTTTGTAAGTAGTTAGCCAGGACCTGGAACTGTTCAGGTCTATTTAGAAACACATTAACGATAGGCTCTACATCATATCCCCTGTCCAGGTTTTCCTGATAGTGGGCATTATCAATATTTATGAATATGCTAAAAATGTTATAAAAACACAGAGCAAATTGAAACGTGAGCAAAAAAGACATCAGCCTGTTTTTTCCGGATAGTATTACTTTCTTACGAAAAATAAGGAGGGGTGAAAACCTGGAAATATAGAGCGATGGATATGCCGCTGACAGAATGGTAACAATAAGAATCAATGCAAGAGCGAACTTCACAAGAGTTGCGATTGGCACTTTTTCTAGCTGAATTAATTCCTTTTCAAACATCGCATTGTAGCTGGGCACCAAGAAATAGGAGATCCCAAACGACAAAATCACAGCAATAGAAATCATGAACGAGTTTTCGATTAGGAATTGAGACACAGTACTTTTCCTGGTCCCTCCCATAATCTTTCGAACAGCAATTTCTTTAAGTCTTTTGCCGGATAGCGCGATGCTAGTGTTAATGAAATTGAAGCAAGCTAATAGCAAAATAGAAAGCGCCGACCCTGCTATTCCAATGACAGATGAAGGGTGAAGATGATGATTGAATTCACCTTTGTAGAGGTAGTTTTCAAATGCGGGCCATTCCATTATATTGTCAAGTCTGTATTGAGAAATGTTCAGTTGGGGGTTACTGATATTTCGTATTGGAAGGTAAGAGGCGATCTGCGAACTGATTCGATCAAGCTCATCCTCTTTTGCGTAAACAAATGTTCCATCAATATCTCTGGTCCAGTCGTCATTACTTATTTCGAAAATATCAAGGTACACTTCAAATGAAAGAAATGCCGATTGAAAGAAACTTGTGTTTGTTGGGGGTTTTTGATAGACGTCTGAAATCGCAAATGATTGTTCCTTTTTATTAGGGAATACAATTTTCACCAGTTCGCCAACTGGATAGGACTCGTTGAAAAGCTTGAGTGCCAATTCTTGAGAAATGACAATTTCATTTACATTGGGTGGAGTTATTTTGTCACCTTCCAGATTATGAAAGGAGAAATGGTTTAGAAATTCTTTCTCGGAAAAGCCGATATAGGAGCTAAAGAGTCGATCTCCATCCCTTAAAGAAAGACTCCCTCCATGATAACGCATTGCCTCAATTCCAGACGCCTTCAAAGCAGGAGCTAATGCCAAAAACGTAGACCCAAT
The DNA here is from genome assembly GCA_965267215.1 of Ekhidna sp. Classification (GTDB taxonomy): domain Bacteria; phylum Bacteroidota; class Bacteroidia; order Cytophagales; family Cyclobacteriaceae; genus Ekhidna. The sequence continues at coordinate 3,489,454 of OZ253940.1, read as the reverse complement.
TGTAGATTCACCTATCCGCTCGCCATGTATCTTATAGAGATTTTTGGCGCCTTCAAAATACTCATTGAATGTGGCGTTGAAACGATAATTGAAATAGCCAATGGTACAAATAGAGATAGCGAGCGCGAGACCTAAAATGTTAGCAAAGGCATAAAATGGGTGAAGCTTGATAGCCCTTAATGAAGTTTTGAGATAGTTTTTAGGCAAGCTCATAATGTTTTGATTAAGGAATTTGACATGCTTGAGAACAGACGGGCGCATCATTTTTAGGACTTCAATTGTGTATATGATTCTAGCCTTGCGAGTGCCGAGCACTTCAGCATTTTCATAAAAGGCTTCCTCCAGGTCTCCTTGTAATTCTTCGTATAATTTCGGATCACAAAACCATTCAAATAGTCTTGAAAAAAATGAAGGTAGTTGCTGATTCATTTCAAACTGAATTTTGGAATAAGACTCCACATTTCTTCTCGAAGCTCTTTGGCTTGTTGCAATGCTTCCATACCCGCATTGGTGAGCTTATAAAATCGCTTTCTTCTACCACCCCTTTCAGAAGTAGCTCCTCCATATTCGGATTCGAGGAATCCTTTTTCCTCTAATCGCATAAGTGCCGTGTGGAGTGCTCCGCGGCTGAGCTTTCGCTTCAACCGCTCACTGATCTCTTTCTGTATTTTCAGCCCGTATGCCTGATCATCTAGTACTAGTATCGATAAAAGTACGATCTCCTGAAACTCTCCAAGGTTAGTTCCTTTCATGGTTAAATAGATTCTTAATACGAATAGTACCACTATACTCAAATGAATGGGTTAAGTGGCACACTTATTTGTTTCAGTTTTGGAGACCAAACGTAAATAAATAATATTTGTTTCACAAATGAAGACTAAATGGGCAGGGATGAATACTACTTTATGACATTAAACATTGGTAAAGCTGATATTGAGCATAAAAAAGTAATTCATGACCATTTAATTTCAACAGCCACACCAAAAGACTACCACGATGAAAAAGATTCTGGTTCCTACCGATTTTTCCAAATTATCTTACGAAGCATTGGATTTTGCCACTCACTTGGCCACACTACTCAAGGCCGAAGTTTCAGTGGTTCATTTCGAAGAGATTCCACTAGATGATACATCTCTACACCTGACCGGAGAGACGAATTCGGGTAAAATCAGTGATGACTCTTTGTTTATTGCTCAACTATACAAAGCCAACAGGGAGAAGTTAAATGATCTTTCCAGAACGTTTTCAGAACAGAATGGAGTTTCAGTGACAGGAGAGCAGTTGGGTGGCGGCTTTTTAAAAGGTATCCAGCATTACATCAAAAATCATGGCGCTGACCTTGTGGTCATGGGTACTACCGGAGAAGAAAGCATCCAGGAGTTCTTCACCGGAAATCATACCGAGCAACTTATCGAACACATTGATGTGCCAGTGCTATCAGTACAACACAAGGTAGACAAAAGCATAGAGGATGTCGTACTCGGCCTTGACCTGCTAGATGAAAAATATTCTAAAAAGGCTTTTGAGGTAGTAAAAAAGATCATGGATAGTCTCAAAGCCAGGTTACATATCATTAACATCGTAGATGATAGAGCTCCTGACTCACTGATGTCGGACCTCAACAAAATCGCAAAGATTGCTGGACTGGAAAATTATGTGGTAGAAGTCATCAGCGATAAAAATGAAAATGAGGCGTTGATGAACTATTCAAAAAGTGTAGATGCCGGACTTGTCATTGCACTCTCCAAGGCAAAGTCTGGCCTGTATCGCTTTTTTCAGCATTCTTTTGCTACCAAATTGACCAAAGCATCTTCAGTTCCTGTCTTGACGATCAATAAAAAACAACTGGTATGATTTGGATCACTGGCGAGCTTCCTATCCAGTTCGATTTGCTTTAAAAGGACGAGGGCTGGATAAGCTAGGCCTACAGGTTATTGGATACTTTTTCGAATTTTGTAACCTGTAATTTCTATTTTCGTAATACTTTGTTATTCTATGTATATAGAAAATCTATATATTTGGGTCTCAAAGTTGAATTATGATATCAAAAAATCTTACAGCTGCATCTACCAAGCCCATTATTCTAGGCATCCTCAAACAAGGAAATAGCTATGGTTATTTGATTATAAAGAAGATCAAAGAGTTGTCCGGAGGAAAAATGGAGTACTCAGATGGGATGCTTTACCCCGTTTTACACCGATTGGAAAAAGAAGGTCTGATCCAGTCCAAGTGGACAATGGATGGGGGTACTCGCCCCAGGAAGTATTATGAAATTACAGAGCTGGGCAAGCAAGAGTTGGTAGCAGAACAAGCTCAGTGGCAACAAGTAAACGCTGTGCTTAGTACGTTTTGGGAGGTAAAACCTACAACCAACTAACATGAAGTTTAATCTCGAAAATGCGATAAAGGAGTGGTTGAAAGCTTTCGGAAAGCACCAGGTGTTTGACGAAGGTGCATTGGAAGAAATGGAACTCCATCTGAGAGATCATATTGAAGATCTTACTTCTAATGGACTAGATGAAGAAGAAGCTTTCCAAAAGGCGGTGAAAGAATTTGGTGAGGTTTCATTAATGGCCAAAGAAGAGTATTGGAACATAAAAAGAAAACCCACACTCAAGTCTATATTTAATATGACCATATTCCGAAGTTCCTATTCGGCAGCCATAAGAAACCTGATCAAACATAGAACCTATTTTGGCATTAACATTCTTGGCCTTTCCATAGGGATAGCCAGTTTCATCTTCATAGCATTATATGTAACAAATGAATTGAGCTACGACAGGTTTCATGACAATTATGAAAATATCTATACCGTCAGCAGTTCTGCTATAATTAGAGGAGAGCGTAATCATAATGCTCGCTCCTCTGCTTCGCTCGCCAATACATTGCTGGAAGAATATCCTGAAATCAAACAAACCACACGACTTGTAAATCCAGGACCTACAATTATTGGGAAGGAAGATAATTTGATCGTAGAGGAGAGAGTGCTGTTTACGGATGAGCGTTTCTTAGATGTATTTGACTTTAATCTTATAAAAGGAGATCCTCTGAATGTTCTGGCTGAACCGAGATCATTAGTTTTGACAGTTTCTTATGTGAAAAAATTCTTTGGAGATGAAAATCCAATAGGAAAAGAGTTACTCGTAGGATCGGATGAAGTCAGCTATAAAGTGATGGGTATAGCTGAAGATTGTCCACCTAACTCTCACATCAAATTTGACATTTTGGGTTCTATTTCTTCTCGAAAAGAATGGAATGGAACTAATTGGGTTGGTGGAAGGCAATACACCTATGCAGTGGTGAATGAAAAGGCCGAGATCAATGAACTTGAGATTAAACTAGGAGATCTCTTCTATAAATACATGGCCCCAGAAATCGAGTATTTCACTGGAATGACCATACATGAATGGGAGGGCTCAGGTAATAATGTGGGTTATAAACTGACCCCAATTAAAGAGATCCATCTTAAGTCATCATTCACCTCCGGAGAACTGGAACCATCAGGTAATCTTTCTTATATCTATATCTATTCGCTTATTGGGGTATTGATCCTTCTGGTTGCCATATTTAATTTTGTCAATTTAGCTACGGCTCATTCATCCACTAGGGCCAAAGAAGTAGGCGTAAGAAAGGTTATAGGTTCCTCGAAAGGTCAATTGATCTATCAGTTCATTTTAGAGTCAGTTCTAGTGACGCTTTTTGCCACCCTATTGGCTACCATAATCGTGATTGTGACTACACCAGATTTTATTACTCTTATAGGGAGAAATTTAGCTCACAATCTTACTAATCATATCGCTATACCCTTTATGTTATTAGGCCTTGCATTGTTTGTAGGAATTCTGGCAGGCTTTTATCCAGCGATCATCCTTTCTTCTTTCAAGTCGGTCGAAGTGCTAAAAGGAAAGGTACGCTCCAGTATGAAATCCGGATGGTTACGAAATACATTGGTCACACTTCAATTCAGTGTGGCTACCATCATCATCATTGGTACGGTTGTAATTTATGATCAAATCGATTTTATGCTTAATAGGAGCCTTGGGTTTGATAAAGAACAAGTTCTTGTGGTTAAACAACCTGATTGGCTTGGAAACAATCTGGAGGTATTTAAGGAGGAGTTGCAAACTCAGTCTGGAATTGAAGAAATCACCAACTCCCTAACGATTCCAGGAAAGCGATTTGAAATAAGATCTTATCGTAAAAAGGACGAAAGAGAAGTGTACCTATTTCTAAATAACCAGGTCAATTACAATTACCTGGATGTTATGGGAATGGAGCTGATTGCTGGTAGATTCTTTTCAAAAGAATTCGAATCAGATTCTAATGCAGTAGTCATTAACGAAGCTGCTGCCAAGTCTTTTGGTTTTGAATATCCTATTGGAAAACCATTGATTTCCGCTTTCAAAAAAGATAGACCTCTTAAGATCATTGGTGTAGTTAAAGACTATAACATTGAGTCACTGCATAAATCTGTGCAGCCAACTTCCCTGGAGTTAGATACCAAAAGTATTGGGTATCTAAGTATGAAGATCAGCTCGGGAAAAGATATGAGAACCTTGATTTCTTCCCTGGAAGAAAGTTGGAGTAGGAATACCAATGGGAAACCCTTTGAATATTTCTTCTTTGATGAGGACTATGAAAACTTGTATAAGTCGGAATCTACTACTGGTCAGATACTTCTGGTGTTTGCCTCACTTTCTATTTTTATCGCTTCTCTTGGTCTCATAGGATTAATCACATTTACAACTTCTGCTCGCACCAGAGAAATAGGTATAAGGAAAGTGCTGGGAGCTGGTTCCGGAACACTCATTCACTTACTATCTAAAGAGACCCTCAAATTAATTGGTATCTCTACACTAATCGCATGGCCTCTCTCCTATTTTGCGAGTGAGTATTGGCTTCAAAATTTTGCAAATCGTATCCAGGTCAACCCGTGGATTTATCTGATAGCAACCGTTGCAATGATTCTCATTGTGGCGATTACGATAGGCTATCAAACTGTTAAAGCAGCCACTAGCAATCCAGTTGATTCATTGCGACAAGAATAAAAAAGACTCAAAAAAGGACTATGACATTAGAAAACTCAATAAAAAATTGGCTTAAGAACCTCAGGAAGTATCGGGCTTTTGACGAAGGAACGCTGGAGGAAATGGAACTTCATTTAAGGGATCATATCGATGATCTTTTAGGACAAGGCCTGGATGAGGATGAAGCATTTAAAATAGCAACGGAGGAATTTGGAAAGGTAAACCTTGTAGCGAAGGAAGAATACTCCAACATCAAGACAAAAACGACTGTACGATCGCTGTTATTCCGGGCCATGTTGAATAACTATTTCAAAACAACCCTTAGAAGTATGATGAAGAATCCACTCAATTCATTCATCAATGTGTTTGGGCTGGCCGTAGCAATTGGTGCATGTATGGTTACTTATGCCTTCATTGATTTTGATCTTAGCATTGATCGTTTTCATGAAAACAAGGATGAGATTTTCCTAACTACATACAATGTCAATAGAGAGGGCACTGAAGAGCAGTATGGTGATGCACCTGCTCCTTTGGCTGGAATGCTGAAAAATGATTTCTCCAACATCAAAAATGTTTCAAGAATACATAATGGAAATGCAGTGATTAAATATGAGGACCAGGTCTTTCACGAAAGTGTGAGATATGTCGATCCAGAATTCCTCGAGATGTTCACCTTTCCTCTAAAATGGGGAGTGTCTGGTTCTTTACATGATATGAATAGCATAATCCTCAGTGAAGAAATGTCCGAAAAGTACTTTGGTGAGGAGAATCCGGTAGGGCAGGAAATTAAGGTTATTGTAGGAAATGACCTTTCTAAAACTTTCAAAGTTTCAGGGGTAGCACAGACTTTTCCGAAAGCAAGGATCGTCGACTTCACTTTTCTTGTCAATATTGAAAACATGAAGATTTTGTATCCTTCGTTTGATTTTCAATCCTGGAAAAAACGATTAAACGCAACATTCGTTCAGGTGGAGAATCCTGAGGATCTCAGCATTATAAAGGATAAAATGGCCAGCTACAAGAACTTACAGAACGAAGTAGAAGCTGACTGGCCAATTAGTTCTTTTGATTTCGTTTCACTTTACGATTTACACCTTGCCTCTGATGAAATCAGGAATGACATCTCATATGATGGCTCTGATGAAGGAAGAATAGCGCTACCATTTATTGCTGGTTTCATTCTTGCATTAGCTTGCTTCAATTACCTCAATATCGCCATTGTTTCTGCAGCAAAAAGATTGAAAGAGATCGGCATGAGAAAAGTGATTGGTGCCAGCAGAAGGCTAATCATTTTTCAGTTCATGACAGAAAACCTGTTGCTCACATGTATTGCCGGGATCATCGGGTTCATTTTGGCTGTTACCATTTTCCTTCCCTGGTTTGCAAGCTTCGCCGAAATAACCAGCGAGTTTGATTTACTTGATGGTAATCTGTGGCTTACACTAGTGAGTATCCTTGTCTTCACGGGTATTGCTTCCGGTATCTATCCGGCATTTTATATCTCAAGATTCCAGACCGTTAAAATTTTTAAAGGATCTGTGAAATTTGGTACAAAGAACCTGGCCACTAAAATCTTCCTTACTGCACAACTAATTCTCACTTGTGTCGGAATTGGCTTTGCGGTCCTGTTCGCCCAGAACAGTTGGTACCAGGGGAATAGAGAATGGGGTTATAACCAGAAGGAGGTCTTATACGCCGAAATGCAAAATTCAGCCGATCTTGAAAGTTTCAAAACTGAAATGCTAAAAAACCCTGGGATTGTCTCGGCGGCAGGATCAACTCATCATTTATCTAAAAAGTACAAAACCACAATAGTTCATCTACCCGATCATGAATACGAAGTGAATGAATTAGCTGTTGGAGCCAACTATTTCAGTACAATGGATATTCCATTGAAAGAGGGAAGATTCTTCCATCCGGATCACGCGAGTGACAAAAAGTCTTTGGTGGTGAATGAATTATTTGTTGAAAATCTTGGCCTTGATAACCCACTTGACAAGTCCGTGAAAATTGATTCGACTCAGTACCAAATAGTTGGCGTTGTAAAAAACTTCCATTTTAACAATTTCTACTACAATCAAGCTCCTACCATATTCACATTTGGTGATAAAGCAACTCATCACTATCTCACTTTAAAAGTTTCCAATCAAACAAAAGTTGAGAATTATAAAGTACTTCAGCAAACCTGGGCAACCCTGTTTCCGGAAACCCCTTTCGACGGTGGATTTCAAGAAGACACCTGGGTTGGCTTTTATGAAGATCTTGATACCATGCAAAGGTTCACAAGGGCCATTGCCATGGTCTTTGTTTTGCTAGCTAGTCTAGGTCTATATGGCCTGATCCAGTTGAACATTAAAGGTAGAATCAGGGAGTTCAGCATTCGAAAAACCTTGGGCGCGGGGGTCAAAAACCTGACTGGCAACATTGTAAAACAGTACCTGATCATATTCGGAATAGCCATACTACTTGGCATTCCAGCTGCTCATATAATGAATAGTGCTATGCTAGGTATGATGTTCGTGGATCCACTTCCCTACGGATATTTAGCATCTATTTTTTCGGCTGTCTTACTTGTCTTTGTTTTAGCAGCAGTCATTACCACGCAGGTAAGAAAGGTATCCAGAACCAATCCAGTTGAAGGTCTAAAAACGGAATAAACCTGAAATTCATGTTCGATCTCGAAAAATCCATACAACGTTGGTTAAAGAACTTCAGAAAGCATCAAGCTTATGATGAGGCGTCCTTCTATGAGATGGAGCTTCACCTCAGGGATCATATTGAGGATCTTGTCGGTCAGGGACTAACCGAACAAGAAGCATTTGCTACAGCTGTGGGTGAATTTGGGGATATCCCTGCTGTAGCGAAAGAGGAATATTGGACTCAAAAAAGGGAAAAAACGATCAGGACTATGCTCTATTCTACACTATTCAAAAACTATTACAAGACCTCCGTTAGGAGTATGATGCGCAACCCGCTAAGCTCCATGATAAATATTGTTGGATTATCGGCGGCAATCGGTATATGCGTCTTTACGTATTCGTTTGCCCAATGGACGTATCGGACGGATCAGTTTCACGAAAACAAAAATGAAGTTTTCTTAGCTACTTTTTTTGCCGAAAGAGATGGAAAGCTTCAACAAAATGGTCGATCACCAAGACCACTTGCTAAAAGATTGAAGCAGGATTTTTCACAGATTGAAGCGGTTTGCAGAATGCAGAATTTCGGAGCGGTTGTAAAAGTTGAAGATCGGGTATTTCATGAGCGCATCACTTTAGCCGATCCCTCTTATCTATCAATGTTCACCTTCTCTCTAAATAAAGGACATGCTAGCTCATTGGAAGGAGTTAATAATGTCATTTTGAGTGATAAGATTGCCAAGAAGTATTTCGGCAATGAAGACCCCATTGGTCAGACACTTTTGATAAAATTCTCAGAAAAGAATAGCAAATCATTTCTTGTAACAGGGGTAGCTGAAGATTTCCCAGCATCGATATCATTCAATTTTCATTTCCTGATCCATTTTGACAATATGGAAATGGCTAATCCGACTTATGATCCGAGCGACTGGAGTGCTTTTTTGGAAGCCACATTTGTCCAGTTAAAGGATCCATCCACTGCGAATAGTATCGCAAGGCAATTGGATACATACAAAACACTACAAAATGAGACAAAGCAAGATTGGCAAATCGAATCATTTGCTTTCGAGCCAATTGCCACATTGCATAGAAAGTCTGCCAGCATAAGGGACACATTTGTTCACAGCAGTGAGGAAAATTACATGGCGATTCTATTCCTTTCTTTTGTAGGAATTTTCATGCTTGTTCTTGCATGCTTTAATTACATCAACATTGCGATCGTTTCAGCAACTAAACGACTCAAGGAGATCGGGATTCGTAAAACGATTGGGGCAAACAAGTCAATCATAATCATTCAGTTTCTTTCTGAAAACATGATAGCTACTTCGCTGGCTCTCGCTTTAGGTCTTCTTTTAGGAGCTTACCTGTTCATTCCGTGGTTTGAGTCGCTGTTCTTTTTTGATATGGGCTTCACCTGGTCAGATGTTACTCTTTGGATCTATCTGCCAATTGTTCTTTTCATCACAGCGATCGCCTCCGGGTTATACCCGGCATTTTACATTTCCAAATTCCCTGTGACAGGGATATTGAAAGGTTCTGTGAAGTTTGGCAAGAGAAACCCACTGACTCGAGTGATTCTTGGCTTCCAGGTTGTTCTCTCCTGCATGTTCATCACATTTGCGATCATGTTTACCCAGAACTCCAGCTATCTGGCAAATAGAAGCTGGGGCTATAATGAGAATCAAGCACTCTATGCCGAAGTTCCTGATCTTTCTACTTATCGTCAACTAGAAAATGCTTTATCAAAAGAGACGGACATCATCTCCATTGCAGGATCAGCCAATCATCTGGGAAGAAGTAGTATATCTACCATAATAGCGCTACCGGATCATGAGTACGAAGTGGATCAAATTACTGTGGATGCTAATTACTTTGCTACTCTGGATATTGAACTGGTTGACGGAAGAATATTTCAAGAATACTCGGAGGCCGATAAAAAGAACATCATCATCAATGAAAGATTTGCAAATACAATCCTTGATGAAAGCCCACTCGGTAGTACAATCAAAATAGCTGAAGAGCGATATTCAGTGGTTGGGGTAGTTCAGAATTTTCACACCTATAAATTTGACAATGAGATTAAGCCTACATTCTTCAGGTTAGCTAATCCCGAAGACTATCGTTACCTGACGATCAAAGTGGAAAATGGAAAACAAAAAGATGCATATCAAGCACTACAAAAATCATGGAGTAGCTTGTTTCCGGAAGTCCCTTTTCAAGGTGGATATCAGGAAGACGTGTGGGGAATGTACTTTGTTGAAATTGACATCCACGGAAAGGTATGGAGAGGTATTGCCGGAATAGCGATACTATTGGCGAGTTTAGGTCTTTATGGGCTTGTTACTTTGAATGTCTCAGGTAGAGTCAGGGAATTCAGCATACGTAAAGTAATGGGAGCAAGGATCAATAATATTGCGAAAAACATAGCCCGGCAATATGTATGGCTATTTGGTATTGCATTACTGCTAGGAGCACCTATTAGCTACTTTCTTATCTCATTCGTCTTTGATTTAGCTTACGTGTATCACATGCCGATCGGTATAGGAGGGGTAGTATTAGCCGTTATCATACTTATCACGATTTTATTGCTTGTTGTAGCTTCCCAACTTTCCAGAGTGTCTAAAACCAATCCTGTTGAGGGACTTAAAATTGAATAGGAGAATGGAGTTAAAATTAAATACTACATTTTATCGATATGGCTTAATCTTTTTTACCCTATATGCCTGGGGACTCATAGCTTGGGATTTTTTTCATGAAGGTGTACCTACACACTATCTTTTACATGATGAAAATATGCCTGGAATCTCTAATTGGTGGGGAGCCATTATTATTCCTTTGGTATCTTATATATCACTCTTACGAATACAACGAAGGCAAAGTCTGTATCCAGGGGAATCTAACAGAAAGCTATTGACACGTTTCTTGATGGCAGTTGCTTTTGGTATTACACTTTCCATTCTGTTCTTTCTCTTACCAGAGGTAATTGACTACTTGATGCTTACGCTTTTTGTCTTATCATTTTGGGTTCCTCTTTACAAGACGGAATTCTACTTAGGCTTTGTGGTTGGTGCTCTTTATACATTCGGGTCATTCATACCCAGCTTAGCCGGTTTGATTTTGGTTGGCATTTACTTTCTATTCCATACGATAGGAAAGCGTATTAAAAAGCTTATTCTTTCGTCGGAATAGCTTTCCAATTAGAAATGTTTGAGTTTTCTGACTCCTATTTATTATACTTTATATAACAAATAAATAAACGCTACGTATATTTGTTATACTTTATATAACAAATAAATAAACGCTACGTATATTTGTTATACTTTATATAATAAATAGATCATGGGAAAGGAATATATAGGTGAATTAGAAGAGTTGATACTACTCCTAATTGTTATGCTCAAGGAAGATGCCTACGGATTAGCTATCCGTAAGGCACTCAAAGAGCATGCAAACAGGAATGTGACGATTGGGGCGGTTCATGGTACAGTTAATCGGCTGGAGAAAAAGGGGTTTATTCAATCGTCCTTAGGGGGAGCTTCTGAAGTTCGAGGAGGAAGAAGAAAGCGAATCTTCACTATTACAAATACAGGTAAAAGTATTCTTCAAAAAAGTAGGGATGTAAAAGTCAACCTGTGGCAACAGATTCCAGAATTATCACTCAAAAACGGCTAGGGTATGGCTCTTTCTAAACCTCCGAAATTTGCAGACAAATTACTTAGTTGGTTCATCAAAGGAGACCTACTTGAAGAAGTGCTCGGTGATTTGTATGAATACCACGATGAGATATCTCATCTCCCCTCAGCTAAGAAAAAGCTACTATACTGGTTTCATGCTTTTCATTTTATCCGCCCTTCACTTCTAAAGACTATCGCAAGTGAAAACAAACTCAGCTACTTAGGAATGACTAAGCTTATGTTCAAGCTGAGTTTTCGACAACTACGAAAAAAGCAGCTAATTACCGCTGTAAGTCTAATTACTTTGATTGTCGGAATGTTAAGCTTCCAGCTTACCTATAGCTGGATAGAAAATGAGGTATTGATGGATACTTTCCACTCAAAAAAGGATCGGATCACCATCGGGGTGGCTCAGCTCAACTCCGAAGGAAACCTGATCGCTCCTCCTATTGCTAGGTTATTTCAAATTGACTACACTCAGTATCATGAGATTGAGAAAAACATATTGATCCATACGTACATGCCTGGTGAAATCAAATTCAATTCAAATAAGGTTTCCTATGATGGCAAAGGGTTGGTGGTTGATAGTACGTTTTTTGAGTTCTTTGATTTTGTCTTGCTCCAAGGCTCAAAAACGTCACTCTACGATCCAAACAGTATTGTAATCACAGAGGATTTTTCCAAAAAGGTATTCAAGGGAGAACAGCCCATAGGCAAGCTCATCAAGATTAATTGTGATCAAGAAGGCACCTATCAAGTGGCAGGTATAGTTCAAAAAATACCTTCAAACAGCTCGGTAAACTTTGATTTCTTAATCCCTCGGCATTCAAAAACATTTTGGAGAAGAGCTCCACAGGAAATTATCCTACTAAAGGAAGGAGCACAGCTATCACAGCTCAATGATAAGATCACAATCTTGGGAGAAGAAAGTGAGCGCTTCCCAAATAGTACCGTTTTCTTCTTTCCTTTTGAGGATGTTTATCATAAGAAACCATTCAACATTACCCTTTTTTCCAAATATGGTGACCAGAGTAATCTAGGAACTGTAAAGCTTATTGCTTGGGCGCTTTTGATCATCACCATTATTTGCTATACCAACCTTCAAACATCTGTTCAACTTTCTGAAATGGATAAAATGAAGGTTAAACACCTCCTTGGCGCTGGTAAGAGCCATCTGCTCATGGAGGGGTTGGTCAGAGGTCTTATTTTCTTTATTGTTGCATTTTTTATCAGTGCAATCCTGTACTTATCATTTTATGATGACTTAGTAACATATATAGGCCTTGAGCTGGACATGAGACCATTTGAAGACATATTCATCATTGGTCTATCAATCCTTTTTTGTGTGCTGCTCTCCTCTATTCTAACCTCTTATAATGTATTCAGGAGTTTGAAAGATCTGGATATAAAAAGAGAGAAGCCTATACATGCAATCAGTCAACCTAGAAAATTATTGGCTATAGCGCAGTATTCTATTACCATACTCCTTCTCATTGGTTCTCTTATAGTCTCCTTTCAATTGAAATATATGCTTAATAAGGATTTGGGCATCAATCAATCTGAAATCGTTTCCACCAGAATATTCGACATCATCCCAAGTAATAGGCAAGACAGTATAAAAAGGGCCAAAATGCTAAATCAGCATAGGTATGTGTTAGATCAAATTAGCCAACATCCGGACGTGGTTGCAACCTCACAAGGAACGCCACCACTGGGCTATGCTTATGATTTACCTTTTAAGGTATCATCATCTCTGGATGATTTTGTTCCAATCAAGACATTGAATGTCGATCCCGGTTTTCAAGATGCATTTGATCTCAATGTGATTGAAGGAAGATTTTATGATAAAAATGATGTCAGGAACAATATGCAATTAGTTATTAACGAATCAGCCAAGAAATTTTTCAAAATAGATGATATCACCAAGGAGAAGATTACCCATCAGATAGGTAATCGAGAACACCAGATTATCGGGGTGGTGGAAGATTTCCACTTCGAGCATTTATCGAGGGAAGTTCAACCACTTCTACTTCCATATTTTCATCACCCTGATGATGAAATTATCATTAGATATCAGTCTGGAAAAGATAAGGAAGTACTTCAAGTCTTAGAGGGCTTGTACAACGAAGTAAATCCTGAAGGTATTTTCACTGCAACCTTCTTTAGCGATAAGGTCGCGGGTCAATATGCCAAAGAGGAAAATGTACGCAGGATATACTCCATTTTCGGAATAATAGCACTCATACTCTCTTCAGTGACTCTATTTTCATTTGTCTATCACGAAGCAAACAGAAGAACGAAGGAAGTGGGAATTCGAAAAGTAAATGGAGCATCCCCTACAGAAATTTTTAAAATGTTCAGTCTCTCATTTCTCAAATCCATTTTCGTCTCTCTTATCATTTCATTTCCTATTGGATGGTATTTGATGGAGACCTGGCTTGAAAATTTCTCCAACAAAATAAATCAAGAGGTGTGGATGTACCTTATGATAACGCTTGCTATACTAAGCTGGGCATTAATTGCAATTCTTTGGTACACAATCAAACTTTCAAAACTTAACCCAGTAGATAGTCTTCGATGTGAATAAACAGATAATGTAAAATATTTTTTACATTAAGTAAAACTTTTTTAACTATGTGTCCGTAATAGTATACATCAAGTAAAAAATCTATTACTCACTCGTTAAAATGGAATATCACGAAAGAAAGAGTATTGCTACCATCATCGGTACCATACTCATATTTGGAATTTACTACTGGACGGTTTTTGAGAAGTACAATGCTGGAGTTCTTACTACTGAGGAAGAACTTCAATTTTGGAGCAAAGCTATACTGATAGCTATACCGGTTTCAATAGCTGGTAAAATAGTGCTCTACATTCTCTTTGCTATTTTCAACACAATCATTACACGTGAAAAGTACCCTAAGTTTGAGGACGAACGAGATAAACTGATTGAACTGAAAGCGACTCGTAATGCCTTTGTCATATTTGGGATGGGATTTGTCGTATCCATGTTTGTACTGGCTTTTGGGTATGCCCCATACTATATGTTTTTAGCACTCATTTTAGCTGGCGTGTTTTCGGAGATTTTTGACAATCTGTCGCGTCTATATTTTCACCGCAAAGGAGTATGAAGAGTAAAAAGTATCAAATACGAAATAACGTTCGTAAACTTAGGTTTGAGCACGATGAAATGACACAGCAGCAGCTAGCTGAAAAAGTCAATGTGACCAGACAGACAATAGTAGCGATCGAAAAGAACAAATACTCTCCTTCGTTAGAGCTTGCCTTCAAGATTGCTCAAGTATTTGAAACACCACTGGAAGAGATTTTCTCTTTCGAAGAAACGGACAATGATAAATGCTAACTCACCACACTATGAAGTTATTCATTCTCAAAACAGATATCAGAAACAAAAAGCAGGTCAATCAACTCAGACCCGTATTTGAGAGCTATGCTCAGATAAAAAGATGGACTATCGATATGCATGACGTAGATAGAGTGCTCAAAGTTGAAGCGAGTGAAGAGGTGGAAAAGAAAGAAATGATTCAGATGGTCAGGGATCAGGGAATTTTTTGCGAAGAACTACCAGATTAGCCATGATAACAAAATCATATTTCCGCAAAGTAATTCTACAGTATCGAATATTGATCGATGGGGTGATGTATGCTCAAAGAAATGAGCAGCTATGCGAAGAGATCGTTTCATTCATGGAAAAAAAGAACATTCGAAAGCTTCACACCTTTCTATCTATTCAGAAGAATAAAGAGCCGGATATCTCTACTCTGTTTGATTTTTTCTGGACCAGGCAAATACAGCTAGTCGTTTCAAAAACTGATTTTATGTTTCGACAGATGAGGCATTATACGCTCACAAGAGAAACAGCTCTTGTGGAAAACACCAAAGGGATACCAGAACCCTCAAATGCAGAAGAGGTTTCTGTAGAAGATTTGGATGCCATTTTTGTTCCCCTTTTGGTTAGTGACAAAGAAGGATTTAGAATCGGCTATGGAGGCGGATATTATGATCGATTGCTGAAGGAAACAAAAGCGTTAAAAGTTGGGTTATCCTTATCTCCTCCGGTTGATAAAGTTATTCAGAAGGAGGATTGGGACGTACCTTTAGATTACTTAATAACACCCTTTAAAACTTATAACTATGGCTAAGATTACACTAGGAGGAAATGAAACAAATACAATCGGCAACTTACCTGCGGTGGGGAGCGACGCTCCGGACTTTCAATTGGTTAGTAAGGATATGCAAGAGAAAACACTGGCTAGCTTTCATGGTCAGAAGGTAATCTTAAATATCTACCCGAGCATTGATACAGGAGTTTGCGCCATGTCCACCAAGAAATTCAATCAAGAAGCGTCTAACCTTGATAATACCAGAATTATTTGTGTATCAAAAGATCTTCCATTTGCCTTGAAAAGATACTGCGATGCAGAAGGCATTGATAACCTTGACAACTTGACCAATTTCAGAGATGGTGGAGACTTTGGTAAGAATTACGGTGTAGAAATTACTGACGGTGCATTCAAAGGCCTTAATGCCCGAGCGATTGTGGTCGTAGATGAAGAAGGAAAAGTAAAATATACAGAACTAGTACCAGAAGTAGGTCAGGAGCCAGATTACGAAAAGGCAATGGAAGCGTTATAAAAAAGGTGGGGAAACCCCCCACCTTTTTTGTTTTACTCTTTTTCTTTCTGAAGATTATACCAGTCGATTTTCCTGGTAAAATACATCGTTAAGCCCAGGATGATTGTAAGCCCTACACTTCCGAGCAATAATGCATAATCTGCTAATTGAAGTGTAACGAACACAAATCCATAGATAGCTATTAATATCCCAGTTAAGGTTAAGGTCGTTTTTTTTCGCTTCAAAATTGTGAGAGAGTAAAGTGAAATCATCATAACGATTGCTGTGGTACTGATGGCGTAAGCAAAATTAAAATTGCTGTGTTCGGATATGGAAACCAGCAATACGTAAAAGAGGCATAAACCTAATCCTACCAAGGTATATTGTAAGGGATGAATTTTTCGGTTGTTCAGTATTTCTACAAGGAAGAAAACCAAAAAAGTCAATGCCAAGGTCATCACTGCGTATTTTGCGGAGCGCATCGATTTTTGGTAGTCATCCAACGGCAAGATTAAATCAACTCCAAATCTTGACTCATTAAGTCTCATTATATCAATAGCACCTATCCAGGATTGGGCATAGTTTCTATTGAGCTGAAGCACCTTCCAGGTGGCCTCAAAGCCATTATCAGTGACTGACCTTTCATCGGGTAAGAAACTTCCATTAAAACTTGGAGATGTCCAGCCCGAATTAATTTTTACTTCCGTGACCCCACCCATAGGTAAGAAAGAAAGATTTTGACTTCCTTGTAAATTCAAATCGAAGCTAAAGTCCATTATTTCTCCCTCCTTAAGATTTTTTGGTTGCAAAGAAACTCCTGAAGGAAGTACATTATTTTTAGAACCAGGTAATACAGTATAAGTTTCTTTGCCAATGTTGAATCTTATTCCTTCCTTTATTCCGCGCAAATCGGACATGCCAATTGAGATTGAGGCTTTGTCCCATTGAATTTCTTTCAAGCCTACCTCGTCAATATTCAGGTTTAGGTCAAAATTACCCTTTACCTGGAGACTGGACTCATAAACAACGATTTCATAGATCCCTCTCCTCAGCTTTCTGGGAGATACGTTTCCAGAGATATAGAGATCTTTCGGCAGAAGGGTAAGACTTTTGACTTGTTTGTATACCACGATTTCCATCTCATCACTTCCCTCTTTTTTTACTTTGTTTTGATATTCATAAATAAGGGGTATTGATATGACTGGACCAGATATAGTTTGCTCTTCAGCCCATTTAGAACTCACTTCATAGATTGTACTCATGCTTAAACTTTCCCGTTCGCGAATGATCGATTGGATCATGGAAGATGGAATTAGCAAGATGAGAATAAGTATCCCAATGGTCAATAATTTGAGGGTGACCGAATTCTTAATCCAACGATTTACTCGATCGAGAGATGTATTTTCATTTGTCATAATTGTTGCTTTAAAAGTACTTTGAAATTCAAAGTGATTAGATAAAAATTTTTTATTTCAGAAGATTTTCTATTGCATTTAGATGTTTTTTGAAAGCTGTTATACCAGATTGAGTTGCTTCATAACTTGTGTTTGGTTTCCTTTCCAAAAACTCTTTTTTCACTCGGATGTAATCATTCTTTTCAAGTGATTTCAAGTGGCTTGCCAAATTTCCATCTGTTACACCAAGGAGTTCCTTTAAGGAATTAAAATCCATTCGACTGTTCACGGTAAGTGCGCTCATGATTCCCAGTCGTGTTTTATTTTCAAAAGCTTTATTTAAGTCTTTTAGAATTTCTTTCACTTCTCGTTCTTTTGGATCAAAATACCATATACAATGTGTAAAATACCAAAACCAAGTGCCCAAAAAATTAGTCCATAGCCAATGTAGTACGTCGCAATAAGCCCTAATACTATCTCCATAATTCCCAAACTACGAATTTGTGATAGCGTGAATTTGCTGGCATTGACAAGTGCGAGCCCATAAAATATTAACGTAAGAGGTGCTATTAAACCTATGAGTCCTTTTATCAGTAAGATTATACATAAAAGCCCGCCAGCTATTAATGGAATAGAAAAATTGATTATTAAAAGTTTAGAAGCTGGATTCCATAGTTTTTCTTGTGACGCTAAAGCTTTTCTTCTGGTAAAGAAAATGCCAAAACTTAATGATAAAATGATAACTATAAGAGCGATAGCCATCAGTTTTAAAATGCTTTCATTATCTAAAATAGCGATTCGATATCCCAGATAGTCTTGTGTTGAATAAACCGTCTTATAGGCCAGGTATGCTCCAAGCAATGCAATTATTCCAGCTACCACTCCAGATAATCCACTCAAAGAAATGAATCTTGAAGATCGATTCATGATTGACTTGATCTCTTTTATATCATCCAGGTATTTTTCTTTTTCCATTTTAAAAGTACTTTGTATTTCAAAGTTATTAAACTGAATCGAAAAAAAAAAGTTCCATTAAACCCGAACAAGCAACCATTCGCCATGTTTTAACATTAAGTATCTGTTAAGTTCGAAACTAAATGGCGTTTGGCACGTCTTTCGTTAGATCATAAACTTATAATCAAACAATCACCAATTGAAAAAGCTACTTACTCTGGTATTGTGTATACCTCTTTTTCTCCCAGCTCAGGAAAAGTATACAATTAACGGCTATGTTAAAGATGCAGCCAATGGAGAAGCTCTAATCGGAGCAACGGTTCTTATTAAAGATCTTAACTCTGGAAATATTACCAACGTCTATGGATTCTATTCCATCACTGTTCCTCCCGGCAACTATGATGTCGAGTTTAGATATATAGGATTCGATACACAAACAAGGACTGTAGATCTTTCAGAAAACACACGCCTCGATGTTGAGCTGGTGGAAGAAGAAACTCAGCTGCAGGAAGTGGTAGTGACAGCCACACCTGAGGATCAGAATGTTACTTCTACAGAAATGAGTGTAGCTGAGCTCGATATTAAAACAGTGAGTAAACTTCCTGTATTTGCTGGCGAGGTAGATATTATCAAAAGCATCCAGTTACTTCCGGGAGTTAGTACTGTGGGTGAAGGTTCTTCTGGATTTAATGTGCGTGGCGGGGGTGTTGGACAGAATCTTATCTTATTGGATGATGCTCCTGTTTACCAGAGTTCTCATTTGTTTGGATTTTTTTCTGTATTCAATCCGGATGCTGTCAAAGATGTCAAATTGTATAAGGGCGGCATTCCTCCCAAATACGGTGGAAGATTAGCATCCATTTTAGATATACGAATGAAAGAAGGGAATACAAAAGAATTCGACGTTTCGGGTGGGATAGGTACTATTTTCAGCCGACTTACTGTTGAAGGACCTATTAAAAAAGACAAGGCCTCTTTCATCCTGGCCGGCAGAAGATCTTATGCTGACATTCCTGTCAAACTCTTAACGGATGTTTTAAGCGATGGAGCAGGCTTGTTTTTTTATGACCTCACCGCCAAAGCGAATTATAACATCGACGAAAATAACCGGATTTTTGCTTCCGGATACTTTGGAAGGGATGTTTTCAAATTTGATGCTTTACAAGGGTTCAACTGGGGAAATCAAACCGCATCGATCAGATGGAATCATTTATTCAATGATCGCTTTTTCAGTAACTTCACCGCTTTCTATAGCAATTATGATTATGCATTTGCTTTTGGCTCAACCGAAGATGATCAATTTGATTGGAACTCCAACATTGAAACAATAAACTTCAAGCCTTCTTTTTCCTATTTCCTAGACCAGAATAACGAATTGAATTTCGGAGGGGAAATACTCTACTATACCTTCTTTCCTGCCAACGCAAAGGGGGTAAGCTCCGGGGAAGTAATTGACTTAACATTAGATAAGAAAAACGCGCTTGAAGCGGGAATTTATATTTCCAACAATCAGAAAATAGGAGAGAAATGGGAGGTTAACTATGGATTGAGGTACTCCCATTTCAGCAACCTTGGCCCAGGAAACAAATTCATTTTTGATGAGGTTGTTCCGGGAGAAAGGAAGCCAGTGTTGGACACTATATCAGTTAGTTCGGGAGAATCCATTGCCTCTTTCAATAACCTGGAACCTCGATTATCTATTAAATATCAACTTAATAATTCATCCTCTATCAAGGCAAGCTACAATCGAATGAATCAGTACATTCATTTGGTTTCAAACACCGTAGCAGCAACTCCTATTGATGTTTGGCAGCCAAGTACCAATAACATAGACCCTCAGCAGGGTGACCAGATAGCTCTTGGGTACTTCAGAAACTTTTCTAACAATAAAATAGAAACTTCTGTAGAGACCTATTATAAGTGGACACGCAATCAGTTAGACTATATTGATGGCGCTGACCTATTCATTAATGAACTGTTGGAAGCAGATGTACTTTCAGGTATTGGTCGTGCCTATGGTATTGAATTTTATGTCAAAAAGAATTCTGGAAAGATAAATGGATGGCTTAGCTATACACTGGGAAGATCTGAACTTAAAATTGATGGGATTAATGCAGGTCTGAATAGTATTGAGAAGGAAGGAAGATGGTACCCTACCCGATTTGATCAAACACACAACCTAAAATTGGTTGGTAACCTTCAAATCAATGAGCGGAAAAATTTCTCGGCGGTATTTAGTTACATATCAGGAGCACCAATTACGTACGCAATTGATCGGATCAACGTTGCTGGACATGTTATTCCAATCAATGACGGAAGTAGGAATGACGTTCGCCTCAGAGATTATCATCGATTAGATGTCTCATATACTATTAACTACAACAAGATTTCGAAGAAGGGGAAGAAGCGATCGAGTAGCCTGGTGCTTTCTATCTACAACCTGTACAATCGCAAAAATGCATTTGCAATTAACTTTCTTCAGAATGATGAACGAGTTGGATTTACGCAGATTAATAACCTAAATGTTCCTAACGAGCGCGTAAATACTCAGGCATTTGAGACCTCCATTCTGTTTTTTATTCTTCCATCTGTTACCTATAACTTCAAGTTTTAGCATGAAAAAATTAGCCTACATACTTATTCTTACTATCTGTTTTTATTCTTGTGAAACAGAAGTAGATCCGAATTTAGATGCCTCGTTGGGTGTTTTGGTGATTGATGCCTGGCTCACAAGCAATGATCCAATCCAACATATCAATATCACTCGTTCACAACCATACTTCGATGATTCTTTCCCAGAAAAAATACCTGGGGCGAGTGTGATCGTGAGAGACCTTACAGACCCATCAATAGAATACATATTTGATGAACAAGAGGAAAGATATACGTGGGAAAGTACAGACGGTTCAACACTTGGTATTGTAGGTCATGAATATGAATTGACAGTGATTTTAGATGGCATCACTTATACCTCTAGAACTGAATTATATCCTGTGCCACCTGTAGATAGTATTACTTTTAGGCTCGAGGAAGGTAATGCCTTCTTTGATGATCTGATTTTTGCCGAGCTCTTCGCTACAGATTTGGAAGGGGTAGATAATACTTATTGGATTAAAGCATGGAAAAACGGGCGTTACTTGGGCAAGCCTGAAGAAATAAATATTGCATATGATGCGGCCTTCTCTCCAGCTGCAGATAATGATGGTGTTCAGTTTATCCAACCCATAAGAGATTTAGTAAGTCCATTTGAGGAAGACAAAGATGGTGAGATTTTATCTCCCTATAAGCTTCCCCAACGGTTGCTTGTTGATGATAACACGGTCTTTAATGATGATGGGTCTGTTTTTGGTACCATTCAAGAGAATACCATCATTTTTGTGAATGCAAAAGTGCCTGAAGATTTCGAATCTGTTTCTTTAGATGACGATCAATATCGCCTTGAAAATGACTCGTTATTCATCAAAGGAGATTCGGTTTACGTAGAGATTCATTCCATCTCAAATGACGCATATTTTTTTCTAAACCAAGTAGTGATTGAAACCAATAGAGAGGGAGGATTTGGAGCTTTGTTTGCTACTCCTCTGGCAAATGTTTCTAGCAATATTGTTCCACAAAATCCGAATAATACAGTAACTGGATTTTTTAATATTGCTTCGGTCTCTTCTGCTAGCAACAGGTTGGAAGAGGAGGGTCAAATAAGAATCATAGAATAATCAGGACTCTTGTTAAAAGCTTATATAAACGCAATTTGACCTCTTAAAAATCCATTTGGTCTGGTGATCTCGTAGATAGCTCGAATTAATTAAAAATTTTAGCACTATGAGAAAATTAGTACTATCACTAAGCCTGATTATTTCGGCAGCCTTGGTGATTTATCTGGTGGCGGCAGATCATGTTGACGCACCAGCAGTAGGTTCACTTTCAACAGGTAGCACGGTAGAGGATATTACCGACTACTACGCATTTGAAAGTCCTTCAAATTCGAATAATTACGTGTTTGTTTGCAACGTAGCGGGTTTGAGTTCAGAGACATCTTTTAGTGAAGATGTGATGTATGAGTTCAACATTGATGGCAATGGAGACAATGTTGAAGACCAGTTGATTCAGGTATATTTTGAGGATGGTGAAGCCCGTACTTACGGAGTAGTTTCAGCGGTAGGGCAAACAGGTTTACAAAGTCAGATAGTTCAGGAAGGGACCTTGGTATCTGCTGCTGTATCTTCTTCTGCTTCTGTGGGGAATGTTCAGCTATATACCGGACTTAGAGATGATCCTTTTTTCATGGATTTATTTCAATTCATCGATATTGTCAATGGTGTTGGAGCTTCATTAAGTGACGATACCAATACCGGAGTTTACGATCCCAATCGCGACTCAAATCCCGATGAGGCGGGCATCCAGCCCTACCCTGCGGCATTCCGATCAGATACTGAGGCAGTAGATGCACTTGCTGGAACAAACGTACTGTCAGTAGTAGTAGAGGTTCCAAAAAGTGATATTCAGGATACCGATGGAAAGTTTACCTCCTGGGTTGAATCAAAAGTGAAGCAATAGAAGAATCAAAGACAGAAAACATGAAAAAGATAAAATCAATATTAATCGCATGTGCTATTGTTACAACCATAGGACTCTCTAGTTGTAATGATGATGAGGGCGGCATGGAAATGGAAAGTGCTGCCTATGCTACGGTGGATCAAATGGGTCGTCCGGGGATCAATACGGTATTCAACTTCTTTGGAACAGCAGCAGTGAAGAATGGATATAATACCACTTTACCATCTAATGGATCAAATAATGCTACGGCCTTTGCTGGAATTTTAGATGCATTGCAAACCTATATTGGACTGGATCCAAATGAATTTGAAAACATTTTAGGCATTGGAAATGATGCGCTAGCAGGTGTTTTAGCGGTCGATGTTTTGCAGTCAGACAAGAATGCAGCTTCAGCTTATGGAACACTGAATGGAAGGACCCTAAGTGATGACGTGATAGATGTCACGCTAATTCTTGCATTTGGTGATCAATCCTCTGCGGGCGCAGGAAACACAGTGAAAGATGGCCTGGTATCAGACAATGTAGATGCCAATGACAAGTCTTTCAGCAACAGTTTTCCCTATCTGGCAACACCACACTAAGTAAACTATAGGGGAGGATTCACTCCTCCCTCTTTTTTTTAATGAAATCCCAATAGCTATGAATCAGATTATTAGTTTTTCATGCATACTATTTTTATTTATAGGGTGTGTAGAGATCAATCAAAAAGATCAGATCACAGATCGAAAAGATTACATTGAATTTTTACAAGCATCTAAAGATCTTTCCAAGCAGCATGAGAACATTGCGCTTTGGGAGCTAAAAATTAATCAAGAGCCTCGAGGGTTTCTGTATTATGAGAAACTTGCAGGCACGTATAATGACCTTTTCGAAAAGACGCGTGACCTTACATATCTGTATAAGGCAGATAGTGTTTTTAAGCAATCAGAAAAGCTCACACGAGGAAAGTGGAAAGTCTCAAGCTTATTGAGCTTAAGCAGTCTTTCAATCAAAAAACATGATTTCAAATCTGCTGTAAATTATGCCGTACGAGCTCGTGATATTACCGATGAAAAATTTGGACCTCTTCTTATGCAGTTTGATGCAGAAATGGAACTTGGAAATTACCAAATGGCTGGGTCCATTTTATCCAAAAACAGACGATTGGAGTCTTTTGACTACCTGGTTCGCCTTTCTAAATTCAAGGATTATCAGGGAGACCTTGATTCAGCTATTTACTATATGGAAAAGGCTGAGTGTCTTATTAAAGACCACCATGTTGAGAGAAAAATTTGGGTAACTTCCAATCTTGGTGATATGTACGGTCACGCTGGAAGAATCCAAGCATCATATAAGAAATACCTTGAAGCTTTAAACCTTAATCCTAGCTACGATTATGCGCTTAAAGGGATAGCCTGGATTGCCTACTCTAACGATCGAAACATGGTGGAGGCTAAGCGGATACTTGAAGCGCTTAGCTACCGGTCTCAAACACCTGATTATTATTTAATGCTTGCAGAGATCAATGAGCTGGAAGGAAATTCTTATGAATCGGAATTCTACAAAGAAATGTTTTTAAAAGAAGCCTCCTCTGAAAAGTATGGAGACATGTATAATAAATATTTGATCCAAATTCATATCGATGATGAGGAACTTGGAAAAGCTCTTTCTTTAGCTCAAACAGAAGTAGAGAGCAGGCCTACACCTGAAGCTTATAATTGGCTTGCATGGACGCTTTATCATGGAGGAGACTTTGAAAAAGCCTTGAACATTTATGAAGAATTTGTAGAAGGCAAAACCTATGAGCCTGAAGTAGTTTATCACATGGGAGTGGTCTATCATCATACGGGTCATTCAAGAGGTCTTAATTATCTGAAGGAATCTTTGGAGGCGTCCTATGAACTCGGACCTTTGACTAAACTACAAATTGAATCAATACTTAAAAGCTGATTTTACATTGGTAAAATCCGTATTCAGAAGAACCTCGTACATAGAATACATTTATAACTCGCGTTGGCGATTTATAGCTGGTTGGTGATAGATGCCCTGGTCATAAAGATGGTCAGGGTTTTCTAATTATCGGTTATTTGGGTTAATGAAATGTTAACAAATGAAAGGCACTCCTGGATATTGAATTTCGCTATTATTTTAGAGCTAAAATCATCGACTTGAAGAGGCTAATTCAATTAAGTTTTTTATTCGCTCTGCTTTCATGTGAGCAGCAATCCCAGGATCATCCTATTCTTAAATACTATCCACCTGACCCTCTTTTTAGGGGAGGTTTTGTGAACAAATACTATCAACACAATTACCCCAAAAATCCTGACGCTACAGCTAGGTCAATGATCAGGTATACAAAGTATCTAAAACTTGATAATAACCGATTTAAAACAGAATTATACAACGCCGGATTTGAATGGACTGGTGAGAATTTCTATAGAATAGAAGGGGACTCCATCCTAATGGAAGAAGGAAGAGCGATTGATAATAGTGGTAGAGATACGACATCTGTTGATCTGATAAACAATCTTTTTAAAGTCTGGTCTAATACACAAGAGCAACCTTATCAGTTGAAATTTAAGTCAGGAGAATCATCCTATATCTACTCTGAATATCAGAAGACGGTTTATGATAGTGTGATTATGGAAGGGCTAGCAAAAATTTTTCTAAGCGAGTGGGACTACAAAGAGGTAGGTTCTGATTCAATCTTAGTGAAAGGATTATCAAAAGACTTCTTTGTCGCTGGCTTGGGTTTTTGGAAGTCAGAAGATGAAAGATCGGAGTTCAAAAGTATTACAGAGTTGGTGGAGCAAATGTCTGTAGAGGAATTTGAGAAACGAGCCAATCATGGCAAGCATAGAGTAGCTTTCATTGATCCTGAAAGCACACTTGATGAAAAACCTTTCGAAACTTGTGAAAACATTCACTTTATTGCTGATTATTACAACTCAGATCCGGATGGGAGGTACCTGTATGGCAAGAAGGCAATGAAGGATACGATCTTTTCCAATCTGGATAAATCGAAACTCTTTGATCAGAGTGGTATGCTTACCTACCGATTTGTTGTCAACTGTCAGGGGAAGGCAGGTCGCTTTGTAGCGGAAGGCTATGATTATGCTTATCGGCCAAAAGAATTCAACAAGGAAACGATCTCACATTTGCACAGCATCCTACGAAAACTTGAAGAATGGAGACCGGTGGTGTCTCAAAATGAGTCCAGGGATGCTTATTTCTATATCACTTTTAAACTTGAGAATGGCGAAATCATTGACATACTTCCTTAGCTACTTATTCCTTGTGATTTTTTGCTCTTGTGAATCTCGGGAATGGTATAAAAAGCAGCTATCAGAGGACCAGCAAAAAACCTATGCTGACCAACTTTGGAAAGGTGGATATTGGTATCATTATCAAGGGTCCGTATCGGATCAGTTCCAATTATTAGAATCATTACAGCTTGATTCTAGCAATGCAGATGCCTGGAGAGAACGAGCCATTGCATATCTGAAACGTGGTATTCCGAATCATTTTCATTCCTACTACGAAAAAGCGGTAGAGCTTAAACCAGAGAAATGGGCGGGCTTTCGAGGCTATGTGTATCTATACTTCTATCGAGATTATGGACGGGCTATAGCTGATTTTAATCTCGGCGATCAAACGGTTGGAGAGGTCCAATACTCTCAAGGGCAAAGTCATGATTACATGAGGGGGATTTGTTACTTTGGACTGGAGAATTATGAGGCTGCAATTGATGCATTGGACAAGTACATCAAGAAGGTTACTACAGAAGAAGGAGAGGAGTGGGTGGATGTTTATGCTATGCTGTATAAAGGGCTCTCATTAATGGAATTGGAAAGACTGGATGAGGCAATAATTGAATTTGACCGAGTATTAAAGTATTATCCGAATTTGTCCGACTGCTTTTACCACAAAGCAAGAATATTTGTTTCAAGAGGTCAATTTAATCTTGCTTTGGAGCTGCTGCATCAGGCAGAGAACTATTTCAATCAAGGTTATTATCACCAACGCCCCTATGTTGAGGTATTGGAGCAGATTTACCTTCAGGATATTATAGAGCTTAGAAAACAAATATCCACCATCTGACTATTATGCCGCTGACCTATTCGTCCTGGAAAACTTAAACATGAATTTACGGTGTTGAATTGCTTTTTGATCGTCGATCAATTTGGTGTTGATCGACGAATCATCTGTAATGATTTGAAAATCAAAATCACACATTAGACTCAGATCAAATCCCACCTCTGTCATTTCATCGTTTCGATTAGCATTGACCCTCCAGTAAGCTTTGACTTTTTTTCCATTCCTGTAAGCTCGATTCATTAGTTTCATTATCGAAAGGACATATTTAACCGTAGTAGTGTTGAACATCTCGTATTTAAAACTCACAATCAGAGACTGATCTCTTTCGATGAGTGTCTTCATTTCGGTAAGTAATGCTTCATATCTTGAGCCAACATTTTCTGAGATAGACCACCCTTTTATTTCTATAAAGTTAAGATTGTAATCCAGGGTAATTTGCAAGTCTTTATTTTCGGGTGAGAGCGTTATAGCTGGTCGATCGGCTCTATTATTCGTTTCATCTAATTTCATGATAGTGAGATTTATTTATTCATTACAAATCTCATGAAATGACGTTATCTGGGTTAGCGTATAACGCTGATTACGAAAATTACGTGGATTGCGTACTTCTTTACCCAGATAACGTAATGTCTGTTGTGTGGGCTTACAAATCATGCATTACTGTAAAAAGACCATACCGCTGTTGGATAGCATATAAGAAAGTACTGATTAGATTATCACTAAAACTATCACGTCGTACTGCTCGGGTATCCAACAGGTTAAGTCCTTGTATTTTAAATTCCCACGGACTCTTGCCTTTGCGGTAACTCAGTGATGTGTCCAGAATATCAAATGAGCTCTGTTGGTCCTGACTTTGGTTCACGTATTTGTTGAAAGTATATGTTGATTCAAATCGCCAGCCTTTGATCGTTAAGGTTGTGCCAACATTAGGTCGATGGTTAATAAACGTGTTGGTTAGCCCTCCCGAAGTGTAATTGTTGATTGTTACGTTATAGCCGGAACGGATAGACAATTTCTTGAATAGACGTGCTGACATGTTCAGGTTGTATGTTTGACTAAAATTATCATTTTCGATTAGTTGACCTTCGAATTGATTATTGAGTACCGTTTGGGTCATGTTAACCCTTCCACTCACTCTGAAGTGATTGAAGCGTTTCTCAATACTGACAAACCCTCCAATGATGCGGTTGGCTTGATCAGCATTTACACTGGTAAGTACGTTCTCCACTCCAGCCAGTGATTGATTGTTTGTGAATCCATCCTTTATAAACTGAAAGTTTAGCCCGCCGAATATGTTCAGGAAGTTATAGGTATTGAAGTTCCGATAATTCAGATTCACCGAGTGATAAATCGCCGGGTTAAGGCTGGAATTGCCAAACAAAAGCGTATTATATCGATCAAGGCGATATCCTTCGGTATAAGCTCCAACATCATTGTATTCAATCGACTGCCTGTAGTTCAATTCTACGTCATGAGAACGACCAAATTCATACTGAAAGTTGAACTGTGGAAATACATATTGGGTATGAGCCACATTTTCGCTGATGCTTTTCAATGTGTAACTGTTAAAGCTCACTCCAGGGCTTATGGTTAGCTTGTCCCATCTTTTCTTGTAGAGAAACCTCACATAGCGATTCGCAATGTCTAGCCCCTGATCAAGGTCGGTCACAACCTGCCCTTCACCATTTAGTGTGGAAGACAATGACTGACGAGAAAGGTTGATTCCTGCAGCAGCATTGATATGTGTTTGCTTGTTAAGAATGTAATAGTAATTTAATGCACCATCCAATCTTTTGGAGTCGATTGACTGATTTTGTGATAAGTTGAGAATGGGATTGGTTGAGGTAAGAAAATCTGCAAATAATGCTTGCTCACTGGTTAACAATCGAGCATGTACGTTTTCTTCTTCATTATAACTTACTTCGGCAGAGACGATGTGTCGTTCGTTTAGCGCATTGAACATTCTAAGCTGATGGCTCTGGCTGGATGGTTGCCTGTCATTGTCTTCTCCTAATTGATTTTCTCCTGAGAGAAGTTGTGAGTTTCGGATCATTGCCTGATCAACTTTACTTCTTTTTCCAAAGAAGTTATAGTCAATTTGTAAGTTGTAATTGGGTGTATAAACCGCTGAAAAACGGCCTAAACCGGACTGGTTTCCTATCGACGATTCAGTTGCTAGCTGCTCTTGTGTCTGATCTTCCAGCTGTGGATACGTTCTCAACGAATTGGAACTCATGGTAGCCTCTGTGTCAAAGCCAATCAAAAACCCTGATAATCTAATTTTATCAGAAGGGCGAGTAGTAAAATTTACTGCTCCAAAATAGTTAGAAAGATCTTTTGCTGAGTTTCGATCTGTCATCGGGATGTCAACATCTGCTGCGTTCACACGATAAGATGTGCCATTTCTTGAGGCAAAGCCAGCCATCCCTCCGGTCATTCTAAAGTAATCATTAAGTGTTAGCGCAAGTTGGCCTACGTTGTTAAGATCCCCAATGAAGTTGATACTGGTTTTAGGGGCATAATAGAATGTGTTCGCGTGACCGAAATATCGTTCTTCGGGTCCTCCTCCTGCTTCAATATCACCAAAGACCATGCGTTTTTTTTCACCTTTCAACTCAATATTTAGTGCCAGCCGATCATCATCTCCCAATCCTTGCATCGGTGCTATATCGTTGAAATTTTGCAATACCTGCACACGATCTACCACGTCTGCAGGAATGTTCTTAGTGGCCAACTTGGTATCCCCCTCAAAAAACTCCTTTCCATCCACAAGTACCTTGTCTACACGCTTGCCCTGCACCTCAATGTCTCCGTTTTCGTTGATATTGAACCCGGGAAGTTCTTCCAATACATCTTCTAACTTTCGTTCATCCCCTTTAGCAAAGGCCTCTGCTTTATAGGAAATGGTATCACCCCTCACTATGACTGGCATCTCGCTCACGATGGTCACCTCATCCAACGCATTCACAGCTTCTTTCATTATTATAATAAGTGGATCATCTGGCTTTTCTGTTAAACGCAGGACTTGTTTTATGGGGACAAATCCGACAAAAGTCACTTGAAGTTCGTAAACAGTATTACTTTCTACTCGTAGCTTGAAGTTTCCCTTGACATCAGTCACAGCAAAACCTTTCATTTCCTTTGTTGTGGTGTCCACCAACATCACATTGGCAAAGGCAATCGGTGCGAATGTGGTATCCCGTGTTTGACCTTCTAAAATGAGTTGACCCTGTGACACACCCGTAAAGGCCATCAGGATCAGCGTGATAGTTATTATTAGTCCTTTCATTGTTGAGTATTTTATCCTCCCACGCGGATGACTGTTCTAGAGCCACCTTCACCAGTGTCGTATTTCTTCATCATTTCCTGCATTTTTTCGTCACGGATTTTATCTGCCTCTTCTCTGGTCACCCTTTTGCCTTTGCTAGGTTTTTCAATACTTATAGGATTAGCTGGATTTAGCTCCACTTTGGTGCATAGGAAGGTAAATTCTCCCCTCTTTAACTCAAGGATGAGTCCTGGCAGCCCCCAGGTACTGGAAGGGCCTTGTGAAACAGGAATATCTGGTGTATACCAGGCGGTGACCATGGTAGTGTCCATTACTGTTTTAGTAGATTGTTCGGAATCGTTAAGTGACATGACCGTCTGTTCTGAAATATTCATAAACTCAGCTTTGATTGCTGTGTAGTCTCCTATTTTCTTGGTTTCGTTAGTAATCTTCCAATTGTAAGTGGGAAGCTCGTCCTCAATCAAAAATTTCTTTCCAAAGATTTCAGTCTCTTCCAAGAACTCGTTCTCGCCAGGGTTCACGTAGCTGATGCCACCTCCAGTAGAGAATCGTATTTGCATGCCACTGTTAGCTGAGGCGTTAGTGACAGGATCAAGTTCAGCTTCCTCTTTCCATGTAGCCTCTTTTATGTTAAAAGTCAGTGTGTAAGTTCGCTGTGCTTGCTGGGCAATCTGTTTTCTCATGGATTCTTGCATTTCTGTGCTCATATTTTGTCCCATCACATTGATTTCACCCACTTCTAAAGAAGATTCGTAGGTTGCGATACCTTCAAATTTTTGACTATTCGCGTGGAATAGCCCTCCCATCAGCATACCTGGTACCAATAGGAGGATCAATATTTTTTTACTGTTCATCTCTTTTTAGATTTTGAACAAACCAACTGGAATGAGTGCTAAGGGACGGTTAAGCAGTGTTAACGTGTGTTAACGCAACATCAAAGCAGCGATAGTGACTCGTATATTTGTAGGAGTGAAGAAGCAATCGTACCGAAACATATTGATTCTGATCATGGTGACAGCTGTAACGTTGACAGCTGCACAAGTGTATTTTACTGTTCAGAATTACAAGGTAAACAAGCTTCGGTTCATTGATGATGTGCAGCAATCTTTGAATTCGAGTATTGAGAATTACTTCGCCAATAAGGCTAAGAATGACATTTTCGTTTTATCTACAATCGGTTCAGACACATTAGTTAATAACAAAAAGGCGAGAGGATATGTGCGGAGATTTGACAACTCCGGAAGTCACGATTCCATGAAAAGTCTTACCATCAAGAGTTCTGCTTATGCTCATGCCTGGGCAACTGATTTAATGGCTGACACCATCATATTTGATTCTGTAGATACAGAGGGTACAGGAAATTATAGGAAGTTGATTCTAAATATGGATTCTTCACGTGTGGAAGAGTTGCAATTTCTCACCCAAAAAGTCATGGTGTCTATTAGCGAAGACCTTCTTGATTTGGGTGAGTTATACGAAGTACTGAAAGCAGAATTGCAGAATAGAAACCTGGAGATTGATTTCGCGTTGCAACAGGAATCCCAAGGTAGAAAGACAGCCATTGGTCAATTAGATAACAAGAATGTTCTTTCTGTAAAAGCATCGTCTGCTTACTTGGGAAGACTTAATGCCATCTCTATAGATTTTGAAAATGCCACCTTAATCATTTTAAAAAATGGCATCATTGATTTGGTGTTGTCATTTCTCTTGATCGCTCTGGTGATTGGCACTTTAATTCATTTGTATCGAATTATATATTCTCAGAAGCAATTGGCAGCAATCAAGGATGATTTGATCAGTAACATCACACATGAGTTTAAGACACCTATAGCTACTATTTTTTCTGCGCTTGAGGGGGTCACAAGTTTCAACGAAAAAAATGATCTTGAAAAAACCAAACGCTATCTCACTCTTTCCAATGACCAACTCCACAAGCTCAATGACATGGTTGAAAAAATGTTGGAAACAGCCACAATAGATCAGGGGAAGCTTTCACTTAGTAAGGAAGAGACTGAAGTTGTAGCTTGGACGAAGCAGATCGTCGATCGATTTGCATTGATCGAGAAGGAAAAGGAAATAAGTTTTCAATCTAATCTGGAAGCAGAAGTGGGATTGATCGATCGCTTTCATTTGGAAAATGCTCTGTCTAACCTCATTGATAATGCGATTAAATATGGCGGAGACGTGATTTTAGTTGAGCTTTCAAAAGAAGCAAATGGGCTTGCTTGGGAGGTGAAAGATAATGGGGGAAATATACCTCGAACGCAACGTGAAAAAGTCTTTGACAAGCTTTATCGAATCCCGACAGGTAATCAGCATGATGTGAAAGGATTCGGAATAGGCCTATACTATGCCAGAAATATTGCCGAAACACATGGTGGTACACTCACCTTGGATACGACAAATAGCCAGACAGTATTTAAGCTGAAAATATGACTGAAATAGCCAAAATATTACTTGCGGAAGACGAGCCTGCACTCGGGATGATCGTAAGGGAGAGCTTGGAATCCAGAGGCTTTGAAGTAGTTTTTTGTGAGGATGGCGCTCAGGCAAAAATCGCCTATGAAAACAATAAACCGGACTTACTTGTGCTTGATGTGATGATGCCAAAGTTGGATGGATTTTCTTTAGTAAAAGAACTAAGAAAGCGAGATCAGTACATTCCCATCATCTTTCTTACTGCAAAGTCACGAACGGAAGATGTAGTGGAGGGCTTTGGGTATGGAGCCAATGATTACCTGAAAAAGCCTTTCAGCATGGAGGAGCTAATTGTGAGAATTGAGGCCCTTTTAAATCGAAAAAACACTCAAAAGATATCGCATGAACAAGTGATAGGAGAATTTTTGTTTGACTGTCAGAAGCAAACGTTAACTCATAGGCCCTCTCAAACGACTGAAAATCTTACTCATAGGGAGGCGATGCTTCTGAATGCACTAGCCAATAATATGAATGAGCTAACAGATCGTGAGATGATACTGAAATCACTTTGGGGAAGTGATGATTTTTTCAATGCAAGAAGTATGGATGTGTTTATCAGCAAACTCCGAAAAAAACTTTCTCAGGATAGTAGGATCCAGATTATTAACGTTCGTGGATACGGGTATAAACTAGTTATTTAATTACTAAAAACAGGTTTTTCCAAGGATAGTTATTAAACATTTCCTACCACTTGCATGGTTGCGAGAGATGGATTCTCACTACCACCACGAGGTTCTATGGTCACTGCAAAAGCAGCTGCGTTTGGCCCGATATTTTTCATTTGAACCAGGAAGCTGGAATTGTCTGGGTCGAAAACACCAGCATCTACTGGCTTACCGTCAATAATTGCCCAAAGTTGATACTGCTGATCTTTGGATAGTTCTTTTAGATTCTGAATACTGAGATAAACCTCAGCCGTAGTTTCATTCCAATAAACAGTTGCAAGGGCATTTGGTGAGTTATCTGTGCCATTCATCACTACGCGTTTATATGCACTGCTGTTCATGATGGTGACAGCATTTTGAATATCATCCAACTGCTGATTGACCTGATTGTAGTTTTCAGCAAATTGTTGATTTTGCGCAATTAAATCGGCTAGGCGTGTTTCCGCAGATTGCCATTTATTCCAATAATTAAAAGCAATCACTGATGAGGTGAGAGCAATAATAACAGAGGCAGCAGCGGCAAATTTCAGTATGCTATAGTTTTTATCTGGGGTCATGGCAATGACCGGAGTTTCCTTCACTGACTCTGAATCTCCGGAAATTCGATCTTGTAGTGCGTTCCTCATGTCTTTAGGCGGCTCCATTGCAGTAGCAAATGCTAAGTGTTCTAAAGAGATCTCGATTTTCTCAAGCTCCTCTTTTATCTGAAGATGCTTTGCCGCAGCAGACTCCACCTCAGATCGTTCAGCTGAACTCAGCTGATCCATTACATAAGCTTCTAAAATGCCAGACGATATGTATTCTTCTACGTTCACTCTACTTGCAATACTTTTCTAATATTTTTCAATCCCATTCTTAAGCGCGTTTTTACCGTGCCCAGAGGAATGTCGAATTCATCCGAAATTTCTGATTGGGTATAGCCTTTAAAATAAACCAATTCAAGAATGGTTTTTTCTTCATCTCTGAGCGAAGAAAGTGTTTCTTTCAGCCCGATTCCGTCTACATTAAGGTGGTGTAGTCTTTCACGCTCAATACTAGTTACGTAAGTTTCTATGTCATTGGTTTTCCCAGCCTTCTTCATCTCCTTTGAACGTAATTTATCAATGGCCAAATTTCGGCTAATGTTTACCATCCAGGTGAAGAATCTCCCTTTAGA
Organism: Ekhidna sp.; assembly: GCA_965267215.1. GTDB lineage: Bacteria > Bacteroidota > Bacteroidia > Cytophagales > Cyclobacteriaceae > Ekhidna. The sequence continues at coordinate 3,454,912 of OZ253940.1, read as the reverse complement.
AGAGTCATATTGATCAATCTTATTCCAAAACTTCATAAATGCGTCTTGTAATACCTCTTTCGCTACATCCTCATCATTTATAATTCTAAAAATAGCACCGTAGATGGCGGCTGAATAATTATCATATAAATAGGTAAATGCATCCGCCTGTTTCTCTCTTAGTCGAGAAACTAGTTGATCCTGATCGATTTGTTGGCTGGTCAGATTCATTGATTGCTTACTCTAAATTAGGTGATTATTTGAATTCTTGAAGTTTTTGGATTTTTTCTATGGTTCACAAATCCATTTACTAATTTCCTGACGTACGTAGCAGTTATTGAATAAAAACGACATCTAAGGGAAATATGGATTTCAAAAAACTCACTTATTCAATCTTTTTTGCTGCATTGGCTATAGATGCCAACTCCCAAAAAGTGGAAGGCTCGATTAAAGATGTACAAACAGGGGAGCCCATTGAGTTTGTTACAGTATATAATATCACACAAGAGGTTCACGCTCATTCAAACGTAAACGGAAAGTTCTCTTTGAGTAAAGCATTGGAAGGAGATTCCATCTTCTTTTCAATGGTAGGTTATGAACGAATGCAGTTTGTGGTGTCTCAGGAGACCGACTGGGAGATTAACCTGAATGCTGCTCCAGTTGAACTCTCACAAATTGTAATCACACCTGAAATCAACACACTTAATAGAATTCAACAGGTGGATTTGAAATTAAATCCGGTTAATTCTTCTCAGGGAATTCTAAGAAAAGTGCCGGGGTTGTTTATCGCCCAACATGCAGGAGGAGGTAAAGCCGAGCAAATTTTCCTAAGGGGATTCGATATTGATCATGGCACAGACATCCAAATTACTGCAGATGGCATGCCAGTCAATATGGTTTCTCATGCGCATGGACAAGGTTATGCAGATTTACATTTTTTGATTCCTGAAACCATCCAACGGGTTGATTTCGGGAAAGGTCCCTACTATGCCAATAAAGGTAACTTTACTACAGCGGGTTATGTGGATTTTGAAACATACGATCGCATTGATAATAGCTCCATTAAAGTTGAGGGAGGAAGGTTTAACACCATTCGTACAGTTAGTATGCTCGATTTGATTTCGAACAATACAAAACAAGATGCCTATATCGCTACCGAATACCTTATATCTGACGGCCCTTTTGAGTCGCCTCAAAACTTCAATAGATTAAATTTTTTTGGAAAATACAACACTCAGTTAGGAGATGATTTTTTGAATATTCAAGTATCGACTTTCACAAGTAAATGGGATGCGTCTGGTCAAATTCCCATAAGAGCAGTAGCGTCTGGTCAGATTGGACGATTTGGAGCAGTAGATGATACTGAGGGAGGAGAAACATCAAAGCAAAACTTTTTGATTGACTATATCTCCACCTTGAGCAACGGAGATTTCGTGAGCACGAAAACTTATATTTCAAAATATGACTTTGAACTCTTTTCCAATTTCACGTTTTTCCTCGATGATCCTGTGAATGGAGATCAGATCAAGCAGAAAGAATCAAGAACGATATACGGTATCCAATCTACCTACAATCATGGCGCTGAGTTGATGTTCGGTGATCTGACCATTGAAGGAGGGGGTGGCTTTCGCTTCGACGATATCAATGGAGTAGAGCTTTCTCATACCAGAAACAGAAGGGAAACCCTGGACACATTAGCTTTAGCTGATGTGGATGAGTTCAATGGATTTCTATTTTCAAATTTTACTTGGGAATACAGAAAGTGGATGATCAATGCTGGTGTGAGGCTGGATCAATTTCGCTTTGAAGAAGTTGATTTTTTATCGACCTCCTATCAAAGAAATTCAGCTACAAAAACTTTTTTCTCTCCGAAATTGAATGTGGTCTATAAAGCTTCTGACCATTGGCAATTCTATGCCAAGAGTGGTCGTGGTTTCCATAGCAATGATGCTCGAGTTGTCCTGAGGGAGCAAAACGCCAACACCCTTCCTGCAGCTACTGGTTATGATTTAGGACTCGTTTATCAGCCATGGGACAGATTATTTATTGATGTTGCTTATTGGGATTTATACCTTGAACAAGAGTTTGTATATGTTGGTGATGCTGGGATTGTGGAACCTAGTGGTAGAACGAAGAGGTCTGGAATTGATGTAGGGATCAACTACCAATTGAGTGATGAAATTTTCGCTTATGCGAATCTCAACTATGCAGATCCTAGATCTATAGATGATCCAGAGGGAGAAGACTACATACCTCTTGCACCAACATTCACCAGTATCGGTGGGCTTTCTTACAAAACCGAAGGTTTTAATGCTAGTCTACGCTACAGGTATATCATGGATAGAGCGGCGAATGAGGATAATTCTGTGGTGGCTGAAGGCTATTTTATCACTGATTTAAATGTGGCTTACGATACTCCAGGCTGGACATTTTCATTAGCTATTGAAAACCTTTTTGATGCAGAATGGAGAGAAGCCCAGTTCGATACAGAATCAAGATTGACTGACGAGACTGAACCAGTTTCTGAAATTCATTTCACACCGGGAACTCCTTTGTTTGTCAAGGCTGGAGTGACTTTTAAGTTCTAACTACCTGAATCTTCTGAAAAGTACTTTAAGGAACTCCTTCACTTCATCAGACTGCATGTCCCACTCATTTTGTTTTGCGTGCCCCTGCACAAGGAATTCTACAGACTCATCAAAATTGTCATACTTCTCCAGTTCATCTAGTGTCTTTTCAAATTCATCTTTATCATTTCTGAAAAGCTCTTTGATAAACATGTATCGGTGATTGAGTGAAATCAGTTCCAGAATACTGTTGCTTGACTGATTGGTTTCGTGGTGTTCTGCTAAGGTCTCTTCCTCTTTTTCAAATTGCTTATTGATAGTTTCCTCTGGAAAATCATCCTCCTTATCTTCTTCTTCAAGTATGACCGGTGCTTTCACCTCTTTCTTAGGTTCTTCCTCCGCCTCAGGTTCTGGATCACTTTTTTCCTCTGGCTGTTTGTTTACTACCTCTGGCTCCTCTGTGCTGTCAGGTTCCGAAACATTGTTTTCCTCTTCAATGTCTTCTTCGGCCATGGCATCATCTTCTGGCTCAACTTTTACTCCTTTACTTTCTTCCTGTGCGTCAGGAGCTGTTTTTTTTGGCTTTACATCTACCAAATCTTCCTCACCAGGCTCAAAAAGGTCATCTTCATCAAAATCATCAATATCAGGATCGTCTGAAAATACCTTGTCAATGTTTATTTCGAGTATCTGGGTCAAAAGTTTGCATTCTTCGACAACAGCTTCAGTGGTATCAAAATCATCAAACTCTTCCGGTAGCTCGTCCACTACGTCATCGATGGTCAAGCCTTTCATATCTGATAAGAAATTTTGGATTTCCTTCTTATGAATCTTAAGGTACTTGACTGTGCCTTCTACCGCTTTTTCCTTAATGGTTTCTACACCCCTGCTATCTAAATCAATCTCAACGTATGCCTGCGGCATAGCTGCCAGATAGATGGTGTCTTTCACTGCATGATTCAATAGTGTCTCGAACTTTTCTTTGTTGATCTCAATATGTTGTGATAACACATTCATAAATTGAATCATGGCCTGCCGTACTTCTTCATGTTTATAATTGAAGAAGGGGCTTTCGAGTTTTTTGGTCTCTTCCTGCCAGTACCTGAATAAGAGTTTGATGACAAAGAAATTGACCTGCTTTGATGGGGTGACTTTGAGAATTTCTTTTCCTGTGATGACATCCACTCCTTTTTTAAAAAAGTCGGCAGTCACTTTTTGTGCAAATTTCTCGCAATAGCTGTCTATAAAGTCTTCGTTTAGTTTCTTTTGCATTCTTGAAATTTGATAAGGTATGCCAGCGGTAATTATAGCTAACCTACAAAGTAAAACTATTCATTGTGAGGATAAAAGGGAAAGGTTGTTAGATATTTTGCTTTCAGCAACTGATTGGATGCATGCTTGCGGAGGCAAGGGTAGGTGCACGAGTTGTAGAGCAAAAATCGTTAGTGGAATGGAAAACCTAACAGAAAAAACAAGGTCGGAAGAGCAGTATTTGAAAATGAATAAATTGCAGAAGGACGAACGCCTGACATGCCAAGTACATCTCAGCGGAGACGTGGAAGTAGTAGTTCCAAGAGAGACACAGTTGCCACATTTGACTTATTCTGAATAATGTTTGTAGAACCTCACATAGGTAAAGGGACTCTTCGAAGAGGTGGCTGGATTGAAGTAGTTTGTGGATCCATGTTTTCAGGAAAAACGGAAGAGCTGATTCGAAGATTAAATCGAGCGATGCTGGCTAATCAACATGTAGAGATCTACAAACCAGCTGTGGACAAGCGCTACGATAAAGTGAAGATTGTGTCTCACAGAGATTCTTCAATCACCTCCAACCCCGTCAACTTTGCCAACGATATTTTATTGAGAGCAGGGAACTGTGAAGTTGTGGGAATTGATGAGGCACAATTCTTTGATGATGAAATAGTATCTGTAGCAGATACGTTAGCTAATCAAGGAAAAAGAGTGATTGTGGCTGGCCTGGATATGGATTTCAAAGGTCGCCCATTCAAACCCATGGATTCATTGATGTCGATCGCAGAATATATTACTAAGGTGCACGCTGTTTGTATGAAGTGCGGAAATGTGGCATCTTATTCTCATAGACGCACTAAATCCAAGCAAACCATAGTTTTAGGAGAAAAGGATATTTATGAAGCACTTTGCAGATCATGCTTTCGTGAGGCGATGGATAGGTAGTATACTATTTCTGATTTTCAGCCTTTTTTCAATGGCGCAAGACATTGCGATAGGAACATGGAGGACTCATTTCAGTTATTTAGACGCTCGTATAGTCGAGGTGACTCCAGATAAAATATTCTGTGCTACCCAAAACGGTCTTTTTTCTCGGGAAATTGCCACAGGAGAGATCAGAAGATTATCGAAAATTGATGGCCTATCGGATGTTGGAATTTCGGCAATGAAGTATGACGAAGTGAATAATGTATTAGTCATTGGTTATCGTTCAGGCTTTGTTGACTTTATTTATGAGGATCAGATTTTAAGCATTTCAGATATTGCAAATACCAACCTTGACAAAGACAAAACAATCAATGACATAGCCTTCTCATCTAATCAGACTTTTTTAGCGACTGACTTGGGTGTTATTGTAGCTAGTACGGCAACTGCCACCATTGATGAAAACTTTGTGCAAATAGGAGCAGGGGGCAGTTCGGTTGATGTATTCCAAATCATCGAAGATAACAATGCACTAACCGTTCGTACAGAGGAGGGAATTCAATCTGGAAGCTTGTCTGAAAACTTATTGGATTTTAACAGTTGGAATAGATACCCATCTACATCCGCATTCACAAACCTGACACAAGTTGAAGGAGAAAAATACGCACTTTCTTCAGACAATCTCATGCAGTTAATTGATGGATCTTGGCAAGATACAGGGATTGATCTGCCGACTGGAACAGAAAATCTTTTTGGAATTGATACAGAACTTTTCACTGTAGGAGATGGAGTTGTTTATAGATTAACCTTGGATGATTTCTTTGAATTTGCTCAGGTGGATTTGCAATCAATCAATGATCTGGTCTTTATCGGGCCAAATTTAGTTCTTGCGGATAGCGACCTGGGGCTCATTGGAGAAGATGGTGATAGGCTGTCTCCCACCGGACCACTTTCAGATGATTTTTCAAATTTCAGGGTTATTGGAGATGAAATATATGGGTTTCACGCTCCTTCTGCTTCCTTATATAATGGATCTGAAAAACAGCCTTCTTTCTCAGTTTTTTCAAAGGGAGAATGGGAAATTAGATCTATTGAGGAATTTATAAATGTTTCTGATGTAGCCAGCTTCAATGGGAACTTGTACTATTCTTCCATAGGTAAAGGGATGTACGACGAATTCAATAACCAAATCATTATGCCAGGAACGTCTGCCGATTTAGATACGGTCATTGTAAGTTTGGCAGCAGGAGAACTTTTGTGGGCCTCTTCTTTTGACAATAACTCACCCATTCATGTTCTTGACACAGATGATGCGTGGAGGTCTTTAACCAGTTCGCAGCTGTTCGGTAGTCAATTTTTGACAATCGACCTTTCTGAGACTGGAGTAGCATGGTTGGGATCAGCTTCAGGATCCATAACTGTTTTTGATCTAGAGGAAAATTCCGTCGAGCTTATCAACACCTCTGATGGATTACCTTCTTCTTTTACAGATGTTGAAATAACCGTTGAAGATAATGCTTGGGTAGCTACTTCAAGAGGCCCTGCTTTATTTCCATCCGCTTCATTTATATCTTCTGATCAAGAAGCTATACTTCCTACATTTGAAAATCGTGTTCTTTTTGAGGACGAACGGATTAATGCAGTAGTAACCGATGGAGGAAATAGGGTATGGTTTGGTACAGAAAATGGGGTATGGATTTATGATGAAAATACTTCAGAGCAGGTTGCCATTTTCAACGAAGAAAACAGTCCGCTACCCTCCAATCATGTACTTCAGATGAGGTACAATGAAGGCAATGGTGAGGTCTTTATCTTAACAGATAAAGGGATGGTATCTTATAGAAGTGCTTCCTCTTTCGGGAGAAGAACTCATCGAAACGTAAATGTATTTCCAAATCCTGTTCGTCCCGACTATCAGGGATTAGTAGGGCTGACCGGACTTGCCCGAAATGTAAATGTTAAGATTACTGATTTGAATGGTAATCTGGTTAAGGAAATCAATGCCAATGGAGGATCCGCGGCATGGGATTTACGAGATATAAGAGGTGGTTCTGTTAATACCGGTATTTATCTGTTCTTTAGTTCCTCAGCGGATGGTGAAGAAACATACGTTGGAAAAATTGCTGTCATTCGCTGATGATAGTCAAATCAAAAGGGATCGTGCTCGGCTATATGAAGTATGGAGATACTTCGATCATAGCAAGGGTATTTACTGAAGAAAGAGGATATGGGTCCTACATTGTAAACTCAATTAGGAGCCAAAAGAGCAAAAAAAGCATTGGACATTTTCAGCCTTTTTCTATTCTTGAACTTGTTCTGTATGTGAAAGAAAACAGGGACCTCCAACGTATCTCTGAGTTTAAAAGCCAACACCCCTTGCATCACTTGCATCAAGACCCAATAAAGGGCACGATCACCATGTTTCTTTCAGAGGTATTCTCAAGGTTGTTGCAATCAGAACAATCATCAGACCCACAGTTATATGCTTTTGTAGAAGATTCAATCAAGATTTTTAATTTACTGGAAAAAGGAGTTGCTAATTTTCATTTGCAATTTCTGATGAAACTGGGTCCATACCTTGGATACGCCATTGATGATATTGAAAGCCTTTTTAGTTCAACAGACCGAATGTCACCATCAGATGGGTGGCAGATGAATATGGATTTACTTAATAAAGAAGCATACGGGGCAGACCTCCCATTATCTCGAAGTGTAAGAAACGAGATGTTGGATGTAATTCTTAATTACTATCAGCATCATGCTCATATCAATAGCCCCAAGTCACTTAAGGTTTTAAGGAGCATCTTGAATTGATTTCTACTAATTTTATTCTAAATTAAAGTTGTACCCTCCTAACTTGACTGGATATGGCAGAGATATTATATGATGAGATACCTTCATTGGATCTTGCAGATTTTACCAAAGGGTCTCCTGAACAGAAGCAGGCTTTTGTTGCAGCTTTGGGAGAAGCATACACGAACATTGGATTTGTGTCTATCAAAAATCATGGTTTATCAGATGAATTGACCAAGAGCCTTTATGAGGCAGTTGAGAAGTTTTTTCGCCTTCCGGATGATGCCAAACAGAAATATGAAAAAACGGAGCTTGCCGGTCAACGAGGGTATATCAGCAAGGGAAGAGAGAAAGCTAAGGGTCGTAATACCGGTGATTTAAAAGAATTTTTTCATGTTGGACAGCCACCTCAAAATCAACGTGCTGATTACCCAAGTAATATATGGCCAGAAGAAGTGCCTGAGCTGGAAAAATATACAACCGAAGCGTATTTGACCTTGCTCCAGACAGCTTTGCACATGCTTAGAGCAATCGCTTTGTATCTTGAACTTCCTGAAAATTATTTTGATGATAAGGTGAAAGAAGGAAATAGCATCCTTCGCCCCATCCATTATTTTCCTATAGAAGATCCAGATTCTATCCCCCCGGATGCTGTGAGGGCGGCAGAACATGGAGATATCAATTTGATCACCCTCTTAATGGGAGCCAGTGCAGATGGTCTTCAAGTACTTAGGAGAGACGGTAAATGGATACCTATTACTGCGCTACCGGATCAGATAGTAGTGAATGTAGGTGATATGTTGGAGCGCCATACCAATGCCAGACTCAAGTCTACGATCCATCGGGTGGTGAATCCTCCAAGAGAATTGATGCATACTTCCAGGTTCTCTATTCCTTTTTTTATGCATCCTGTTTCTGAGATGGATCTTTCATGTTTGGATAATTGTATAGATGAGGAGCATCCGAAAGCTTTTGAAGATATTACTGCAGGGGAGTTTTTGGATGAAAGATTAAGAGAGATCGGTCTGAAGGCATAACCATGTCTATAAGACGAGTTAGAAATATTATTTTTTTGAAGGATGTTGGCCTTCTGTCATTAACAGCATTTGGAGGACCTCAGGGGCACTTTGGGATGTTCCTTGATTTGCTAGTGGGTAAGAGGGGTTATCTAACAGAGGAGGATCTTATTGAATTATATGCACTTTGTCAGGTATTGCCTGGACCTACTTCAACACAAACAATAACGGCATTGGGATTCAAAATAGGAGGCCCCAATCTGGCTTATCTTACTCTGCTGGTATGGATGCTGCCGGCCTTCTGCATTATGACTGCACTGGCCATTCTGGTCGATACTGCTCAGGACTCAAATGTGTCCCTCGACTTTTTGCGATTCATTGAACCGATTGCTGTGGGCATTGTTGCTTACTCATCTTACCGCATTGCCATCAAAGTTGTAAATACAAAAGTTGGTGTGGGTCTAATGATTTTTTCGGCGTTTGCTTCTTTCGCCTTTAAATCCCCGTACGCATTTCCTATACTGATAATTTTTGGGGGGTTAGCAACTACCTGGAAATACAAGAAGCAGCCGATTGAGGAAAAGCAGAGGATTGAGATTAAATGGTCTAATCTTGTTTTATGGGTTTCTGTTCTTATTGGAGCAGCGGTACTTGGAGGGGTCACTCAATATTTACCAATCAAGATTTTTGAGAATTTTTACCGAAATGGGAGTTTGATCTTTGGCGGAGGTCAAGTACTGGTGCCCCTCTTATACACAGAGTTTGTTGAGTTTAAGCAGTACTTATCCTCGCAGGAGTTTGTTTCCGGATATGGATTTGTTCAGGCGATTCCAGGTCCTGTTTTTTCATTCAGTGCTTACGTAGGTGCTTTGAGTGCAAGAGAATTAGGAATAGGAGGTCAAATTTTAACTGCCGGAACGGCAGCAATCGGAATTTTCTTGCCTGGTACATTTCTTATCTTCTTTGTTATCCGTTTTTGGGAGGAACTGAAGAAATATCGAATTGTAAAGGCTTCTCTGGAAGGAATAACAGCAGTAAGTGCCGGTATGGTGATAGCCGCTGCATTCTTATTATTTATGCCCATGGACCAAAAGCCAATCAACTATATCTTGTTATTTGGCACAGTTGCTATGATGCATTTTACCAAAGTACCTACGCCGCTTATCATTCTGACGGGACTGATTTTTGGAATTGTTATCACATAAAAAACCCCATCTTCGTGGCGAAAATGGGGTTCAAAATAATTTTCGGTTGATTTTTAGTTGCCCGTTGGAGGGTCAATTCCTAATTTCTTCAATACCAGATCCGTCACGTTATCTTCTTCTCTGGCGTAGAGTAGAATACTTTGGCCGTTTGCCGTCATATTGAATACATGTGTGAATCCATTTTCCTTAGAAACTTGCTCGATCGCAGTTCCTATTTTTTCAAACGCTGGCTGAAGTAGCTGATTCCTTTTATTTAACATAGAATTCTGTGCATTTTGCTCGAATTCCTGAATGGAAGTTTGAAGATTTACGATCTCACTTTCTTTATCTGCTCTTACTACATCTGTGTAGCTTTCTGCATTTTGTTGGTACTCAGCCACTTTCGCTTGATAGTCCTTATATTTAGCTTCTAGTTGAGCTGATAACTGCTTGTCATACTGTGACAATTCGCTTTCGATTTGTTTAGCTTCAGGCATCAGGCTCAGGATAACTTCTACATTCGTATAACCTATCTTCATCTGCGCCATCGCTCCAAATCCAATTACCGCAAGGGCAGTACATAGTAAAATTCTAGCTTTCATATCAATATCACTTTATGTTGTAAGGTTGGGCTTTCACCCTTTTGGTTGTTATTGTTTCAATTTTTATGCTTAATTATTTCCGACACTCTGATTTTCTACCAATCCAAGATCTTCGAGTACGAAATCGGTATAATCATGGATAGGATCAGTGTATATCATCACAAGATCACCTGATTTATCAAAGACAATTTGGAGTCTGTTGTTTTTTGCAACTCTTTCAACGGCCTCAAAAACTTGATCTTGCACAGGTTTCACAAGTTCTTTCTTTTTTAGAAAGTATAGCCCATCAAAACCAAAAATTGATTGTTGATGTTCCTTCACTTCTTTCCAACTTCGTTCGATTTCTGAATTACGCTCCTCCCACATTTCTTTGGTTAATAATACTTCTTCTGCCTTCAACTCTACTTCCATCGCCTCTACCTTTTGATACATTTCTTGTATCTCGGCTTCCCAACCCTTCGCAAGTTTTTCTATTTCTGCTTGAGCATCTTTATACTCTGGCATTTTTTCAAGGATGTATTGTGTATCAACGTATCCAAATTTTTGCGCAAATGTAACGGAGGTTAAAAACAGTCCAAATAACAGTAAAGGTATCTTTTTCATAACGCTAAATGTTTAGTTTAACCATTAGCGGATTTGTTGGCCAATGGAGAAGTGGAACTGCGGACCAGAATTATCAAACGAGCCCTCGACTCTGTCAAATCCATATGCCCAGTCAATTCCCATAAGACCAAACGCTGGCATAAAGATTCTAAGGCCTATACCGGCAGATTTTTTTACATTGTAAGGATTGAATTCTGCAAATCTATCCCAGTTATTACCTCCTTCAACAAATGTAAGAGCGTAAATCGTGGCTGATTGAGCCAAAGATATTGGATATCTAAGCTCCATTACGTACTTGTTGAAAAGCGTTCCTCCTTCGATGTTATTCTCCTGGTCAAATGGGGTGATGGAATTATTTGGATACCCTCTAAGTCCAACAACGTCTGTTCCCAGGAGGAAATTTTGTCCCGTAAGTCCGTCACCACCTAACTGAAACCTCTCAAAAGGTCCTACATCTGTTTTGCTAGTATAGGTTCCCAAGTAGCCGAAATGAGCCCTTGCGGCAAGCACGAGCTTGCCTGTAAGAGTTAAGTAATATTTACTATCAAAATTCCATTTATGGTACTCCAACCACTTATAACGTTCTTCGGCGGGGGCTGTTTCATAGTTGATATCTCTCCACAAAGAGAATGGTGGTGTAAATGAAGCACTCAACGAGATACTTGAACCGTTCCTGGGATACATTGGCTGGTTAACAGAATTACGCGCAAAAGTGGTATTGAATGTGAAACTGTTTGCATCTCCCGTTGCAAAACCTAGCGATCTACTGTTAAACTGGAATAGGTCATATCTTTGGTAAGAGATCCCAGTACTCACTGTAAAGAAATCATCAGGCCATTTCACCCTGCGTCCAAGTGAAGCTGAGACACCTGTAACCTTAAGCCAGCCTAATGTCTCGTTGCTAATTCTATTAATAGATCTTTGAATCGACTTGCTATAGCTTAATCCGAAGGAGTTTGGATTTCTCCCTCCAAGCCATGGTTCTACAAAACTGAATGAATAACTCTGGAAATTTCTTCCGTTTGCCTGGAATCGAACGGATAGGCTTTGTCCATCACCCACAGGCAATCCTCTCCAATGCTCCGGTTTAGTTATGTTTCTGACTGAAAAGTTATTGAATGTAACTCCGAAAGTACCAACAAATCCGAAAGCACCTCCCCATCCACCGGATAATTCAATCTGATCGTTCGATCGTTCCACAAGTTGCCATTCAATATCTGCTGTTTCATTGATAGGGTCTGGAACTACGTTTGGATTTACTTGTTCGGGATCGAAATATCCTAGCTGTGACAGCTCTCGTTGTGTTCTAATAAGATCAGCTCGACTAAACTTTTCTCCAGGTCTGGTCCATAGCTCTCGCAGTATTACATGGTCATTTGTCTTTTCATTTCCACTTATTATTACTTTGTCAATGGTGGCCTGTGCACCTTCAAAAATTCTCATTTCCAGATCAATGGAATCATTATCTACTCCAACTTCAACTGGAGTTACATTAAAGAACAAATAGCCATCATCCATGTAAAGCGAACTGATGTCTGCTCCATTCGGATTGAAGTTAAGCTTTTTGTTTACCAGGTCCAGGTCATAGATATCACCTTTCTCAATCCCTAAGATTCGTTGTAATTGCTCATCATTGTATACATAGTTGCCAGACCAAGAGATATCCCGGAAGTAATATTTATCTCCTTCGTTCATGGTCATTTCGATATTCATATACTTATTAGAAATGTCATAAATAGTATCCGAAACAAGCTCTGCGTCACGGTAGCCTTTTGAGTTATAAAATCCAATAAGCAAATCTTTATCTGTATCGTAATCTTCCTTCACATATTTTGATGATTTGAAAAAATTCAAATTAACATGTGTTGCCAGGTATTCTCTCATGTCCTCTTTTGAGGTTTTCTTAGACTCCTTTACAAATTTCAGAAGATTCGGAGGCCACATAAGCTTAGCGGTTGTCTCAATGATTTCAGTGGGTAATGAGAATTTTGGCACCATACCAGTGCCTTTTAGTTTTGATCTCAGTTTCGCAGATGTGAACTGCTCATTGCCGTTGAATCGGATGTTTCTGATTTTTACTTTTTGACCTTGATCGATTACAATTCTTAAATAGGCACTGTTTCTGAGGATGGTATCATTTTGTTGGAAAACATCCACTTTCGCATTGAGAAAGCCCTTGCTCTCCATGTATCTCACCACAGCTAGCTCTGTATTTTTTACGACAACATCCGTAAGAACCTTCCCTCTGACTACTCCAATCTTGTCCTCTATTTCACCTTGCTTTGTCTTATTTACTCCTTCAATAAAGTACTTTGTTAATCTTGGTCGTTCTGTGAGCTCGATTACCAACCAAATATTGTCTCCTTCGACTTTAGAGGCATAGATAGACACGTTCCCAACAACACCTTGGTTCCAGAGCTTTTTTATAGCTGTGGTAATCTCATCACCAGGTACCTTAATCTTATCGCCTACCCTCAAACCGGAAAGTGAAATAAGTGCATTATTATCCAAAAATTGGACGCCTCTAACTTCGATATCCGCGATCGTATATTCTTTAGGACTTGAATAGTTAATTGAAACGCCTCCACTGCTGGTAGTTTGATCTCTTCCGAAAACTACCTGTGCTTTCGTTTCAATGAGTGCAAATAATGCACATATTATAAATACACTTAATTTCTTCATGCGTTCACTTGATCACTCGTCTTTCCAAATCTTCTTTCTCTTTTTTGAAATGAGAGAATTGCTTCATACAAATCTTTTTTTCTAAAATCGGGCCAAAGTACATCTGTAAAATGTAATTCTGTGTATGCTAGTTGCCAGAGCAAGAAGTTGCTAATTCTCATTTCTCCACTCGTTCTTATCAACAAATCTGGATCTGGAATCCCTACAGTAGATAGATGCCTGTCTAAGTCAGAAGGTTCGATGTGGCCTTTATTTTCTTTACAAAGACTATTAACAGCCTGTATGATATCCCATTTGCCACTGTAGTTGAGCGCAAGGATCAGTTCCATTCTTTTATTTTGTGATGTATGATCTATTGCTTCTTTTAGTTTTTTTTGGGCATTTGCAGGAAGGCCCTCTGTGTCGCCTATGGTAGACAGTCTGATTTCATTTTTTTCTAGTGTGGCAAGTTCATCCTTGATAGTACTTACAAGCAATGACATAAGCCCGTCTACTTCATATTTGGGTCTATCCCAATTCTCTGTGGAGAAAGCATAAAGCGTTAAATGTTTAACACCTATCTCAGCACATCCTTCTGTTACATTTCTTACTGCTTCAATTGCGTTTTGATGACCAAAGATGCGTTTTACTCCTTGTTTTTGAGCCCACCTCCCATTTCCATCCATTATCACAGCAATGTGCTCAGGAATATTGGTTTTTTCTATTTGATCTTTAAGTTCCTCCAAAGTTTTCGAAAAAGGCTACAAAAATGGTCTTTTTTTACTTAAAAGGGAATGTAAATCAATGATTTAACTTCTATTAACGAGTCAGGATCGATTGATTGGGTTTGTAGGGGAAAGGACACGGTACATTAAATAGTGTTATACTGAAAGTAAACCCTGTAAAGAAATACCAATCATCATCTTTGGGATTACCGTATTGATAATCTTTGATGGTCTGATCTCCATCGGAAATACCATCCAGGTAGTCAAAGAAAGTTTTTCTTGCTCCTGCCTCAAATCCGATGGTATATTTTTTTTGTATGAGATACTTGAACCCTATACCCATTGGTAAAACCGGCTGAATCTTTCCAACATTTTCATTTTCTGGTGCGTCACTAAAATTGATAAACCCTATACCTCCAAATATGTAGGGAGAGTAGTTCACTTTTGAATTTTCCGTTTTGAAGTCAAGGAAGTGATATTCAAATACTGATGACAATTCCAGTATTGATGAATTGAAAGAATGATTTCTTTGCTGTGCAAAAGCATCAATCGGTGTTTCAGATCCTTTGACTTTCCCCACTGTTAATGCCAGCTTTACCGTTAATATTTCAGAGAAATTCATCCGATAAAAAGCTGTACCGGCAAATGAAGATGTACTGAAACTGTAACCTCTGACCACATCCCCGGCATAATTCATACTTCCCAGTCCAGCTCCGAATTCCATGAACTGGGCGGTTGATGTGATACTAAGAAGTACTAGAATAAAAGAAAGTATTTTTCTCAATTGTTATCTATACTTAGCTCGTCTTCGCCTTTTCGTACCAATGGCATAAGACAGTTTTAATTGAGTAACGAAAATTCCATCATTATTGTCTGGATTACCTCTGACAGATCTATCTAATCCTGATCCAATGTTTCTCTCAATGAAAAAACCGTGAGGCGTACTGTTATCGATATTTAGTACTGTTACATCTCTTGGATCGCCTTGAGAGCTAACTGGGACGGTGGATCTATCCGACATAATTCTCGACAATACCCCGCCACTGCCACCTTGAAGAGAATCCAGATCAACGTAACTCCCGCTCACATCATCAATGTAATCCGTAAACATATATCTCAAGCCAAATTCAATTCCGGCAGTAAGCTGCGTATTGGGAATTCTCATTTGAGCGCCTACGGCAATAGGTAATGCGAGATTGAGATTTTTGTAAGGTTCAACAATGCCAAGGTTTTGTCCTTCTGTACCCAGAGGTTTGAGTTTTACCCACTCTCCCGCTTGAGGTGCCGAAACTGAGCCGTCCAGTGCCGATTGGTAGTCTGCGTCCGGCACTTTGCCCATTGGCTGGTGATGATAAACAGCTACACCCAACGATAGGTAAGCATTGAATGGAAGCCTTTGATTAGGGCCTCCGTAGTTGGGTAGCAAAAATATTTGTAGACCAACTCTAAATTCTTTGATATCGTTTCTGAAGCTTAAATTTCTCGCATATCTGGAGAAAGATTCTTCAGAACCAGGGTCAGATGCAATGTCGTCTCCAAAGACTCTAAACCAGTTTAACTCGGCGGTAAGTGCTATGGAGTGATGAAATTTATAGCCACCTAATAATCCGAAACCAGGTCTTGTAAAACTAATATCTGTACTTGCTGCTTTATTAACGGGTGCCAAATCACCAAAATAGTTCCCTGCATTTACCTGTGCACCTACGAAATAATAGGGTTCGAACCTTCCATATCCTCTTAAGCCTCCTTTGTAGTGGGAGATGTTTTTGTTCGTCTTTCTCCTGGCTTTATATTTATTTCTTCTTCGTTGAGCTTCTGCATTATCTGCCAGCCCCAGCATAGCTACAGAAAGAAGGACAACTAAAAAGCTTTTGAGTTTCATAATTCACTCGAGTTTAAAAAACAAAAATATGCTTTTGAAAGGTTTTTACTTTGATTTTTTGGATAAATACCTATTTATCAACGCTAAAGCTATGAAAACCATGCGCTAATTCATTGTCTTAATCTAGGTATTCGTCAAAAATGCTTCAATTTCTTTTATCAAAACCCCATCCAAGCTTATTTCTAATGGTATCAGGAAAACTAATTCCTTTAATTCTAATGAGCTTGGCTTGAAAAGGAGCTTTCTTGACAGTTATTTCAACATCATTTTCAATAGTTTCTGATCTTGAGTCCAACGAGATCAGAAAGCTTCTGTTTCTGGTTGCTATTTCAAACTTTAACTCAGAATCATCTGAGACAATTAGTGGCCTAACATTGAGGTTATGAGGACTTACCGGGGTAATAATGAAATCTTTAGAATCGGGCATCATTAATGGACCTCCACAGCTCAGAGAATATCCCGTGGATCCGGTTGGAGTAGCTACCATAAGTCCATCTGCCCAATAGGTGTTTAAATACTCCCCATTAATAAAGCATTTGATCATAATCATTGCAGAGGTATCTTTTCTTAGGATCGCACATTCATTGAGAGCATAATTTTTTCCATCGAATAGATCCAAATTTGTCTCCAGTGCTAGGAGAGATCTTTTTTCGATTACAAACTCACCCTTAAAAAGTAAGTACAGTGATTCCTTGATATATTCTTTGGCTATAGAGGCCAGAAAGCCTAACCTCCCCATATTTATTCCTAAAATGGGAACTTCACTTTCTCCAACCCATAATAGTGATTCGAGAAAGGTTCCATCGCCCCCTAAACTAAAAACAGCGTCAAAGTCTGGAGTGATGCTATCGGTAATTTTTAGCTTAGTAGTAAGTATTTCTTTGTTTCGACTATGAAAAAGAGAAGTAAGAAAAATGTCAGTATTCTCTTTTTCAAGACGATCTATAATTTGAGTAAGGTATTTTACTGAATCAGGTTGGACAGCTAGCCCATGCAAGGCAATTTTCTTCATTGTTCTCAGGGATCCAAAAACTTCATTAGCAGACCAAATCGATCTTTTTCATCATATGATTTGTCTTCTGTATTAAAGGACGAAGTTACTTTATATCCACTCTTGGAAAGGCCTGTAGATATTTGATTGACATCTTGGTGATTTATGCGCAGGACAATTTCTATTAATGATGGATCATCCAGGTCTGGCTTCACGTTAGCACCGAGCACTGTTGATCCGTTCATTTCCACAATTCTGGAAATTTCAGATAATGAGTAATCGTTTAGGCTTGTTTGTAAAGTGACGATTGCCCCTACAGAGTTGACAATTGCGGTATTTGCAAATTCTTTTAATATATCCGAAATCAGTACCACACCTTTGAATTCCTGATCAAGAATAACAGCCACTAAATCCATTTTGTGCTCATTTTGCACCTTGAGAATGTCATAGTAGTGCGTGGATGGGGAAACGATAGAATCATGGCCCATTAAGGGATAAGCTCCTACCTCAGGGTGCATTATCTCTGAGTCATACAAAAGTTCTTCTGAAACAAAGCCTAGCAATTTTCCATTTTCAACTACAGGTAGCTCCTTTAATCTAAACTCATCCATCCATTGCTTTGCACGAGCGATATCATCACTAGGCTTTAATGGAGGAACCATGTAATTTATTAATTGCTTTGCTATCATTGGTTTAAATTTTCTTTCTAATGCCATCAATGCTATTAACAACATTAGTCATCAGACTATCATCCTTCTTGGACATATTTTCGAGCGAATCGATTAAATCTTGGATAAATGGCAAGATTTCACTTAGCCAACTAAAGATTTTAGGTCCAATATCAACAATATACGGAAAAATGACTGCATCAGACGCATATCGATCTTCAATATTGAATCCAACAGAATCAAAAACCCAGGTTATTATGCTAAGAATGAATATCCATTTGATCATTCCAGCTAAAGCTCCGACTACATTATCCAAAGCTCCGAAAATTGTTGCATCTATCATTCCTTTTAAAATTCTTGCTCCAGCTTTAATGGCCAGACTTAGAAGAATAAAGAGAGCGATAAATACTAGAATGGATAATAGTTCAAAGAATGAACTGTTTCTAAACAACCATTCAGCCACGGGAACGGTCAATTCCAGTGCGACAAAAAGGCCAATGAAAAATGCAAGAAAGGAAAAAAATTCGACAATAAAGCCTCTTGTATACCCCTTGAAGGTCCCAAATCCGAGAATTACAAGTATTACAATATCAAAGGTACTCAAGATTAACTAAGTAACTTTTTAGCTATTGATGAGATTACTTTTCCGTCTGCTTTTCCAGCTAACTTCTTAGTAGCTGTACCCATTACTTTCCCCATGTCTTGAGGTCCTGAGGCGCCAACTTCGTCAATCACCTTTTTTACTTCTACTTCCACTTCTTCTTCTGTAAGCTGTTTTGGAAGAAAACTTTCGATGACGTCTAATTCCGATTTTTCAGTTGATGCTAAATCATCTCTCCCTTGTTGTTCGAATACCTCAATAGAATCTCTTCGCTGCTTTGCGGCTTTTGTTAAAAGCTTCATCTCAGCATCTTCTGATAAATCTCCTGATCCACCTTTTTCTGTTTCAGCAAGCAGAATTTGAGATTTGATTGCTCTTAAAGCTCTCAGACGATCTTTGTCTTTGCTCAGCATTGCTTGCTTTATTTCCGATTCGATAGTTGATTTTAAACTCATAAGTTTAATTCTTTATTAATGAACAATTTTGCGAAGAAAATCATTCTTGAGCTATGACCCAACTAAGTATTAATATCAATAAAATAGCCACGCTGCGAAACGCACGTGGAGGAGATAATCCAAATGTGGTGCAAGTGGCTAAAGATTGTGAGCGATTTGGAGCTCAGGGAATTACCGTTCACCCCAGACCAGACGAAAGGCACATTACGACTCAGGATGTTTATGATTTGAAAGAGGTTGTGACCACTGAGTACAATATTGAAGGGTATCCGGATGATAGATTTATGAAAATCATTGAAGAGGTAAGGCCCGCTCAAGCTACTCTTGTTCCCGATCCACCTGATGTTTTGACTTCCAATGCAGGCTGGGATACTATCAAGAATCAATCAATGCTTTCTGAAATAATCGCTCAAATTAAAGGTTGGGGAGTGCGAACTTCTATATTCATTGAACCGGAAAGTGAGCTAATGGATGGAGCTAAAGCATGTGGAACAGATCGAGTTGAACTTTATACTGAAATGTATGCTTCAAAGTATCCTAAAGGGAAAGAAGCAGCAGTTGCTGACTACAAAAGATCGGCAGATCATGCTCATAGCATTGGGCTTGGATTAAATGCTGGACATGATTTGGATTTGAAGAATCTCAAATTTTTGAAAGAGCAAATTCCATACTTAGAGGAAGTTTCGATTGGGCATGCTTTGGTTTGTGATGCGCTTTACTATGGACTTGAGAATACAATCCAAATGTATCTGAGACAATTGACAAATTAATTACTAATCATTTTAGCAAAATGTGTATTTTTGATTAATGGATTTTTCAAGTTTGATTTTTTTAATTGCAGGGGTGGTTGTTGGTGTACCAATGGGGTGGTTGATTTTTCGTGTGAGAAATTCTTCAAGAGTACCAGAATCTGAGGAGTTAAAAATCCAACTTAAGCTAGAATTAGAGCGCTCCAAAAAACTTTCAGATGAATTGAATGGTTTGAATGAAGAAATAAAATCAGAACGCCAGGAGGTCATTCAGTTAAATAATGAAAATTCCACCCTTAAAGCCAATTATAGTAATCTCAAAGAAAGGTTAGAAGAACAGAAAGGCGAACTAGGTCAGCTTCAGCAAAGATTTACCACAGAGTTTAAGAATCTCGCAAACGAAATTTTTGAAGAGAAAAGCAAGAAATTCACTGATCAGAACAAAAATAATCTTCATGAACTTCTTGGTCCACTAGGGCAAAAACTTTCTGAGTTCGAAAAAAAGGTAGAGCAGACAAACAAAGAAAGCCTGGAGAGAAGTACAGCACTTCGGGAGCAGATCATCAGTTTGAAAGAGCTAAATGACCGAATGACCAAAGAAGCTGAGAATCTCACAAAAGCATTAAAGGGAGATGTGAAAACTCAGGGCAACTGGGGTGAAGTTATTCTCGAAAGGATTCTTGAAAAATCCGGTCTTGAGAAGGATAGAGAATATTTTATTCAGGAAACACTTCATAATGATGATGGAAGAAGGTTAAGACCTGACGTAATCATCAAACTTCCTGATAACAAAAACCTGGTAGTTGATGCTAAGATGTCCTTGATTGCATATGAGCGATACATGAATGCTGAAGATGAGGCAGGAAAAGAGAAGTTTTTAAAGGAGCACATTCTTTCTGTAAAGGCACATGTGAGAGGTCTTTCAGAAAAAAATTATCATCAGTTATTTGATGGGGGGTCGTTGGATTATGTACTCATGTTCGTGCCTATTGAGTCTGCTTTTGCACTGGTGGTGCAGCACGGCGGTGAGCTTTACAGCGAGGCTCACGAAAAGAGTATCATCATCGTAAGCCCGGCAACATTAGTAGCTACTCTTAGAACTGTTTCAAGTATTTGGAAACATGAATATCAAAACAGAAATGCATTGGAGATTGCTCGTCAAGGGGGTGCACTCTATGATAAGTTCAAGTCTTTCGTTGACGATTTAATTGAGGTAGGCAAATCACTCGATAAGTCCAAGCAACAATATGGAGCCGCCATGAATAAGCTTGTTGAGGGTAAGGACAATCTGATCAGAAAGACTGAAAGACTAAAAGAGCTCGGTTCTAAAACTTCAAAAAAGATGGATACAAAACTTCTTCATAGAGCTGGAGCTAAGGATGATGAAAGGCCAACAGAACTTTTCTAAACTAGCATATACTTTTGTACACAAATAATAAGAGATGGAATTGACTTCAGATAATAAACTCCGAAATCTTATTGTAGTTGGAGATAGGCTACTCATTAAACCTACAAAAGAAGCAGAAAAAACATCATCTGGAATTTACTTGCCTCCAGGGGTACAAGAAAAAGAGAAGGTTCAGAGTGGGTATATTGTTAAAGCCGGGCCTGGGTATCCAATACCTCATCCGGTTGAGGATGAAGATTGGAAGCCGGAAGATGAGAAAATAAAATACCTTCCATTACAAGCAAAAGAAGGTGATTTGGCCATTTTTTTGCAAAAGGGAGCATTCGAGGTTCAGTATGATAATGAAAAGTATTTCATAGTTCCCCAATCATCAATTTTAATGTTGGAGAGAGAAGAAGACCTTTTTTAGTCTAAAAATCTCTTTAATTCAGAAATAATATTCGGTTAATTTTTACATTTAGCTATTGATTAACCAGCAATCGCTATGAGGACGAGGTATATACTTTTGGTTTTCCTTGCGACTTTTACTAGCTCAATGTACGGTCAAAGCGACCTTCCATTTCAAGTTTTAGTGGCTCAGAACGCAAGTATTTATGGCGACCCTGTTAAACCACTTCAAATGGTTGACGATGTTACTTCTATCGAAATAAATGAGGGCGGCTTTCTAAGTTTGGTGCACGAAAGTGGAACAACCTACGAACA
Source organism: Ekhidna sp. (assembly GCA_965267215.1). Lineage (GTDB taxonomy): Bacteria > Bacteroidota > Bacteroidia > Cytophagales > Cyclobacteriaceae > Ekhidna. The sequence goes on along the minus strand of OZ253940.1, from coordinate 3,433,151 downwards.
CACAGAAAAAATCTTTACTTTTTATTTAAAGCCGGAAGAATTAAAAAGTCTGGATGAACGACCAAGGTTGGATTTACTTTATATGGATAGTACTGTATTGGATCCAACCAAAATGATCACAGTTCTCTACCCGCCATTTGATCGTTCCGGATACTTAGTTTGGAAGGAAAATGAGCCGTTCGAGCTCTTCTGGCATTTACATGAAGAACCTGTTCTTAATTACATACTGGATGTTAATACCAATGCTGGAGTTAAAATTCAAGACTTCAGAACAAGGTTGCATAAATACACATTACGACCCAATACCTATGGCTTAGCAGATGGCGTTTTTAATTTCAAAATCAGAAGCACTTTTGATGGAGAGACTGTTGAATCGAAGACATATACAGTTGCCTTAAAGGCGGCTAAAAGTTATCCAATGAAAGCTACTGATTTGGTCCTGAAGGCATTATATCTTGAACTAAGTCCTGATTTGGCATTACCTGTTTGGCAAGAAGCTTTATTAAAACCGAATGGAAAATTTTATAAACCTTTATTTGAAAAATTCCTAATCAGAAATAGTGAGATTCTCACCGCTGCTGGTCAAGATGTTCAGCAGCTTCTTTCGCAAAATAAGTAAGTATCATATCGGCTCCCGCACGTTTAATGGAAAGCAAAGATTCCATCATTGCACGATCTTCATCAAGCCATCCTCTTTCTCCAGCTGCTTTAATCATGGCATACTCGCCCGATACGTTATAGGCCGCAATAGGAATATTGAAGTGTGATTTGAGTTTTTGAATGATGTCCAGGTAGGCCAATGCTGGCTTCACCATCAGTACATCCGCTCCCTCAGTGAAATCAAGTTCTGCCTCAAGCAAAGCTTCATCGCTGTTAGCCGGGTTCATTTGATAGGTTTTTTTATCACCAAACTTGGGAGCAGAGTCTAATGCATCTCTAAAAGGACCGTAAAATGCACTGGCATATTTCGCTGAGTAGCTCATAATTCCAGTGTTAGAAAAACCTTGCTCATCTAACAGATTTCGAATGTATCCAACCCGAAAATCCATCATATCGGATGGACCAATCATATCGATTCCAGTTTCAGCCTGAGCTAGTGCCATTTGTCCCAGAATATCAAGTGTCTCATCATTTAGAATATTGCCATCCTCTAGGATGCCATCGTGCCCATCACTACTATAAGGATCCATCGCAACATCTGTGATGATGAGGGCCTCAGGAAATTCATTCTTGATTTTGGCCAATGATTTTAAATAAAAGAAATCCAGGTCATAACTTTTGGTAGCCATTTTATCCTTATACTTTTCTTCTACCACTGGGAATACATCAAAACCCTTTATACCTAACTTAAGACATCCTTCGATTTCTTTTAAGATCAAGTCCTCGGAAAGTCTGAAAATACCTGGCATAGAGGCTACTTCAGATTTTGTGTTTTTCCCTTCGAGTAAGAAAAGTGGAAGAATAAAATCATTTGTAGTCAGTTGGGTTTCTTGCGCCAAATCCCTGATAGCGGCTGATTTACGGTTTCTTCTTGGTCGCCTCATGGCTGCAAAGATATCTTCAAAATTTTCCCATCGGTACCACTTGCATATCCAACATTACCTTTCACACTAATCGCCCAATAATTCAGTGTATCTAATGTTTCCCAGGTTTGACCCATGTCTTTCGTATAATCGATCCCATTTGGTCCGCACACCCAGGCATATACAGTTTCATTTACTGCAGAGATAGCACTTCCGTAAAAAGCGCCTGGAGTATTTGGCTGGGTAGTGAGCTTCCAGCTATCACCGCTATCTTTAGTGAACGCACAATTATTTGTATACTCTGAGGGTTTCAATAAATCACCACCTGTAACAACTCCAATTTTTCCTTCAAACGAGATGGAAGTATTTCCTGCGGCTTCACCAGTTACTAAAGGTGAATCAACCGATTTCCAAGTAGTTCCGTAATCCTCGGTGATCAAAAACCGACAATTGCCAGATGCACCAGTAGCTATCCAGGCTTTACCATTTTTTGCAGTTGTAACACATGTTCCGCTGGCTGCAAATCCACCTTCTTCAGATCCTGCCAATGGCATATCAGTTGTATCAGCTCTTTCCCAACTTTTGCCACCATTGGATGTAAGCAAGATATAGGGATAGTTGTCGATAGCATCTCCATAGGCAATACCTTTTTGATCATTCCAAAAATCAATGCAATCAAGGAAGCCGGTTGAATCCTGCATCACAAAGTTTTCTTCCCACTGATTTGGATATGTAAAAGTAAAAATTCGTGAAAGTGGGCCGGGTCCAGCGCTCATAAGAACTGCTGTATTTGAATCTACACCATGAACATCTCTGAATTGAAGCGTGTCTCCTGTTGGGTGGCTGAAGAGTTCCCAGCTATCACCGCCGCTTAGTGTCCTTATGAATTCGCCGTTATGACCACTTATCCAGGCAGTATTATTATCAATAATGCTGATCGACTGAAGAAGAGAATTCGTTGGTGAATCGATTATTTGATATTTGGGAGTTACCCTACTTTCATTGCAAGTAGATGAAGTGACAATTATGAATAAAGAAATGATGATCGTTTTCTTCATGGTGTTTCAAGATTCTATTCTATGAACTATTTCTCTCAGGTTAGATAATGCTGCTCTCAAAGGCTGAATAGAACCTCTCCGATTATCGCGTCCCAATTTCATAAAAATGATATTATCAGGACTAGATAAAAATGCTTTAACGTCTTTTGGTTTAGCATATTTCTTGAATGCGAAATCATCAAATTGATCCATTAGGATGTCAAACCATTCTCGTTCGAACTCGAGTTCTATGTCAGCTAGACTTTGTTCAATTCGCTTAATATCCGTATCGTAATAATTAGTGATAAGTCTACGTAAGTCTGAGTCTCTTATCGAAGCGAGCCCCTTTGATTTTAGCACTTCAAAAGCGCTGGTTTTAGGTAAAAACCTTTCAAAACAAATAAACTTGCTCATCAGATAATAGACTGAATCATTCGGGAGGTTTGACTCTCTTAAGACGATCTCTAATGCTTCAATGGCTGAATTGATGGCTGAAATATTCTGAACTAATATCTTCTCGTCATCTTTGAGATTAGAAGCAATCTCCTGAAGAATCTCATTTTCAAAGTTTCTCAAGTTGTCGCGTTCATTCCACGTGTTTAATGCGAACGCACCAAGTATGCCCGTTGTAATGACAATGATTTCTACAACATACTCAGGCCATTTTTCTTTTAGTGTAGAGAAGATCTGCTTCATTTTCAAAAAGATGTGATTCTAAGATATAAAAAAGCCCCAAAAAGGGGCTTTCTCTAGTCTTTGTCCCAACCGTCCGGTCTTTTCCATCTTACCGGTGCTGTTGGCTCTGGTTTTAACTGAAATTCTTGAGTTTTTAAAAGCTTCATTGCTTCTTCAACAGCCCGTTCTAATTGAGGGTCTTTGCCTGCTATAACATCTTTAGGATTCTGAATCACTTCGATATCCGGAGCTATTCCTTCACCCTCTACTGCCCAATTGCCTTCTGGATCATAAAAACCGCCCCTTGGTGCAACCATACGTCCTCCGTCTATGAATCTTGGAGTATCCCATGTGCCGACGAGACCACCCCAGGTAAGTGTGCCTACTAGCGGACCCAGATTTTTAGCTCTGAACATATATGGGAGTAAGTCTCCGCCTGATCCAGCTCGCTCATTGATGATCATGACTTTTGGTCCCCAGATTCCAGCCATTGGGGTGGTCCATGGACGATTATCGTTTGCCTTACTATTGAAATAACCAAAGAGTTCTCGAGCCATGATGTCAATCATATAATCAGCAGCAGATCCGCCTCCATTGTTTCGTTCATCTAGGATCACTCCTTTTTTGTCTTGCTGAGCAAAGTAGTACCTGTTAAAGTTGGTAAAGCCACCACCTCCTGTATTCGGCAGGTAAACGTAAGCCAATTTTCCGCCGGATATTTCTGATACCTTTCTTCTATTATTTTCTATCCAGTCTGCCGTTCTAAGCTGGTATTCATTCCTAATGGGTTCTACAAAAATATCCTTCCCACCTTTTGATGGTTGTGAGTTGGTGGTCAATCGAGTAGCTCTGCCTGCTGTTTGCTCTAGCAGCGAATAGATGTTGTCGTTAGCAGTTAATTCCTGACCATTAATACTTGTGATGTAATCTCCTTCTTTGACACCAAGGCCAGGCAGGCTAAGCGGACCGGAGAGATTCGGATTCCAGTTTTCACCATCATAAATCTTGCTAATTCTATAGTAGCCATTTTCTAAGTTGAAGTCACACCCGAGGAGTCCTACTGGCACAAAATCTAAATCTGGCATATCTCCACCGGATACATAGCTGTGACCCACAGCCACCTCACCACTAAGAATATCCACCATATAGTTTAGGTCTGTTCTGTGACGTACATCTTTTATCCATGGAGCGTACCAATCATACACCTGATCCCAAGGAGCACCGTGCACATTGTCCACATAAAGAAAATCTCGCATGTATCTCCACCCTTCTCTGAAGATTTGCTTGTATTCTGCCTGGGGATCGATTTTAATTTTTGCGCTTGTGCTAATCTTATCATCTCCTGATGCTTTTCCCTTAGATCCGGAAACAGACCAGCTTCTACCTGATCTGTGGAGGATGTATTCACCGTTGGATGAACTTACTGCCTGACTTACGCCTGAAGCAAATTCAGATGCCTCCATTTTTTCCATATCGAACTTGTGCACTTTTACTCCACTTTCATTAGGGATAGCTTCAGCCACTAGCACCGAATTTTTATCACCAGTCAGTAGGCCTGTATAATTTCGATTAGGCATATCGAGCGATATGATCCGATCTTCTAATCCTTCTTTATGAATGGTTATTTTCATTGGTGATTCTCTCTCTGCACTTTCATCTTTTTTCCCTTTTTTATTCTCATCCTTTTTATCTTCTCCGGATTTTTTTGTTTCCTCTTCATCGCTTTTAACAATTGTAGGAGAAGGGGTGTCCTTTGATAGAATCAAACAGTAGAGACTTCTTGTAACTTGAGGGTCATACGAACTCATGTCAAGCCATCCTGAGTTAAGTCCGTAGTTTGTGCTGGCAAGGAAGTATAGGTATTTGCCATTCTGATCCCAAACAGGAGTTATGGCATCTGCCATACCATCAGTGAGCTGAATTTTTTCTCCGGTTTCTACTTTATGTGCGAATACAGCTTTGAAATGACTTTCCAGTTGCTTTGCATAAGCAATCCATCTGCTATCTGGAGACCATGCCGGATTCATTGCTCGATTTGGATGGGCGTATCGATCTGTATCAATTTTATTGACCTCTCCTGATGCCAACTCTATGTACCAGATGTTATAATCTGTATCTGTGTATGCGATGTATGTACCATCTGGTGACCAATCAGGTTGGAAGTAAAAAGTAGGATTTTTGAGTGTGAATGATTTTTGGTTACCTCCGTACTGATCTGCAACTACTAATTTGTATTCCCCACTAGCGTCGGAGAACCATGCTACTTTATCGCCTTTTGGCGACCAGATAGGAGATCGGTCAGCTACATCAGGAGTATTAGTGATATTGCGCCAGCTTCCTTCTTCTTTTGGGAACGAAAAGACCTCACCGCGATATTCAAAAATGGCTCTTTTACCATTTGGCGATACATTGGGATTAGTCAAATTATTTCCTCCAATATCTTCCCACCGGGCTCGGGCAAAATTCATATCCCCATCGACGTTGATCTCAAGTTGTGTTGAATTTCCTGTTGAAGGATCTAATAAATGAAGGTATCCTCCCATTTCGTAAACTATAGCGTCTTTAGTCGCATCCATTGATTTGATGTCAAATTTTTTCAGATATGTCACTTGCTGTTCCTCTCCAGTTGGTGGATCAAATGACCATATATTGCTGAGGAAATCCCTCTCCGACAGGTAGTAAACCTTATCATTGTGCCATATTGGGCTCAAATGCCTTTCATTGTCTGTCCTCGGTGTTTGAATCAAATCCTTAGTCTGCATATCGACAATCCAAATGGGCTGAGCTTGTCCACCTCTGTAATTTCTCCACTCAGGATCCCAATAGGTAATAGGTTCATATGCCACATATTTTCCATCTGGCGACAACTCCCCACTGGCAATTCTTGGTATTTCAAATAGCTCTGGAAGACCTCCTGCCATTCCAATCACGTACCATCGATTAAGGCGAGTAGGATAAGCTTGCCTCGTTGATCTAAAAATGACTTTACCATCAGGTGTCCATCCTTGCACTATGTCAGCACTTGGATGATAGCTAAGTCTTTTAGGCGATCCCCCATCTGCAGGAATTACGTAAACATCTGTATTTCCATCATATTGTGCTGAGAAAGCAATCCACTTTTCATCGGGAGAAAAATGAGGCTGGGATTCATACCCTTCATCGGTTGTTAGTCGTATAGCATCTCCTCCAGATCTGCTGACTTTCCATAAGTCATTGGCGTAAACAAATACAACTTCTGTTGATGAAATGGTTGGTTGTCTTAGTAACTGTGTGCCTTGGCTTAAGGCAGAAAATGAAATGACGATCCCAAGGATAAGAGAACTGAGCTTGGTTAACATGATATGATTAAGATTAGGTTTGATTTCAAGTTAGCTAAAAAGGAAGGACTAATCAACGAAGTTGTGATGAATGGAAAGATGAAACGCTTTATCTTCCTCATTCTAAAATTGAGTTATGATTCATTTAAATAATGCAGGAACTACCTGGCCTAAACCTGAACTGGTAAATGAAGCAATAGCCGATTTCAATAATCTGGCGCCTAATGATTGGCTGAATGTTTTTCATGAAGGCATTCGAGTTGCAACTGATTTTTTTGAGATAGAAAATACAAGTCGATTCTTGTTTACTCAGAGTTGCACACAAAGTTTAGCTATTGCATTTAGTGATTTTGACTGGCAAAAGGGCGACCGATTGATCATTAGTACAATGGAACATCATGCACTGTCTAGATGGTACTACAAGCTTCAAAGAGAACGAGGTGTTGAAGGTGTAATTATCCCTAGAAGTGAGAGTGGGCCATTTGACCTGGACTTTTTTGAAAATGAATTGAAAAGAGGATCGAAGATGGTAGCTGTATCAATGGCGAGTAATGTAACAGGAGAGATTTTGCCATTTGAAGAAATTGTTAAATTGTCAAAGGAATACGGTGCTATTTGTTTACTGGATGGAGCACAATCCGCAGGTATACTCCCTATCAATATTTCAGAACTTGATCCGGACATTTTTGCATTTGCTGGCCACAAGGGCCCGTTCGGACCTCAGGGTATAGGCGGATTGTACATTTCGGGCCGTGTGTCAATGATCTGTCCAAGTGCGGCTTGTGAGATTGTACCAGGTCAAAAAAAGATGAGCGTTTTTCCTACTTACTGTGATACAGGTTCTGCACCGATGATGACAATAGCAGGCTTGACTTCTGGAATCAAATGGCTTAGAAATAAGGGGTGGGAGAAGTTGCATAGCCATCGGAAGACATTGGTAGAAAAAATGAGAGGAGGGTTGAAGGAAATAGAAGATATTGAGATTGTTGGAAGTACGGATTGGGGCAGTTATACCGGAGCAGTCTCAATCAAATCAAAAACACGCCCTCTTGAGGAAATTAAGAATCGACTTTGGGAAAAGTATCAAATTAAAGGAAGTCTCGGTTTTCAGTGTGCACCACTTGCACATGAAGCTATTGGCACTGAGGATACAGGAACGTTCAGATTTAGTGTTGGTCCGATGAATACTCAGGAGGAGGTGGATATTTTATTGGATGGACTCGAAGGTACTATGAACGCTGGTTGATCTATTTATCAGTTCTTTTTAGCTTCTTCAGCAAATGATTAGCCATTCCCTCCAGTGTTTCTGTTCTCCTTAGGTTATCTCTGTAGATTTCTCGGGCTCTGCGTATTACCGCTTCAATTTGAAGTAGTTCAGATGAGTATTTCTCTTTGACCCACGAAAACTTTTTCAGGTCAACTTCCCCACTATTCCATAGCGTTTCCTGTAAGGTCCAATAGGGACTAAGTTCGCTTTGTATCATCATTGTTCTCAGCTGGTTGTTATCCTTTTCTACGTATGAGCTCCACTTTCTCACATTTCTGTAGTATAGGTTTATGTCTCCGCGCAAAGAAGGATTGCTAAAACCATACATTTTTCCAGTATTGACAAGCTCATCGTAAGTAGTGACGTCCGCTTCTATCAAATAGAAAAAGATCAGAGGTATGCTTATCAAATTCAAACGATCTTCTACTGTCTTTTGGTTCTTTATCAACATTAGGATGGAATCACTCTTGTCGATTCTTTCTTGATAACTTTTTTTCAAAAATTCGTATCGATGTAAATTGCTGCTGAGATCCTCCTTCAATCGATCAATAGAGAGTGTTTCTGCTTTTTCTGCTTTTTTATTTTCATTCCATGTATTTAAAGAGAATGCTCCTATTATACCGATCGTAATGACTAGAATTTCGAGCATATATTCCGGCCATTTTGCTTTAAGAGTGGTAAATATTCGTTTCATTTTTTAGGCTCCATGATAATAAAAACAGCTGTTGTATTTCCAATATTAAGTACTTCATGCCATTCGACGTGTTCATTGTAAAATGAATAGCCGGTTGGTACCTCTACTTCTCTTACACCAGTGGTATCCTTAATACGAAATGTTCCTCCAGCAATGGTATATCCAAAATGTTCTGAATGATAATGACGTTCATGACCTACCTCCGGTGGAAAAGTACACTTTAGTACTCTGACTTTTTCATTCTCCTCCAGTACCTCACATACAGATTCTCCTCGCCAGCCGGCCTCAAGCGGATCCGGGAGATTAACAGTAGATTCTGCAGACGTACTGCAACTTATTAATGTCAAAAACAGCACTGGTAAGTACCCTAACCTTGAGGTGACTTTCAATTTTAGCAACATACGGTCTTATCTTCTTTTAGATGTATTGAGATTTCCAAATGAAGGCTTCTAAGATAAGAAAAAAGCCCCTTTCGGGGCTTAATGTTTAATTGTCACTGGGCTGGATCAAAAAAGGAGCTTTACCATCTGTAATGATGATTTTAGATGACGGAGAGTTTGTCAGCTGCTTAAACGCCTCAATACTTTGCCACTGAATAATTTCAGGGTTTATTCCTTCTTGAAGAATTTTTTGAGCATCTCTTATACCCTCAGCTTCTACCTTTCTCCTCTGAGCTTCCATTCGCTCGCGTTGGAGCACAAACTCCATGCGCTGAGCTTCCTGTTCTGCCTCAAGTTTGTTTTCTACGGCGGTATACAGTCCAGTAGGCAATTGAATGGTTTTTAACAAAACTGCTTCGATTTCAAATCCACGATCAACAAGGAGTTCATCCATCCTATTTCTAATCTCATTTTCTATTTCTGCTCGTTTAGAGGTATGCATATCTTTAGCAAAAAAGCGGGAACATACATCGGCTGAGGCGGATCTAAACACACTTCGTATCACGACATCCTCATAATTTGTACCAATGTTTTCAATGATACTAGAAGCTTTGTTCGGCTCGATATGATATAGAATGGATATTACTGATTGAACATTCAAACCTTCTTTCGATGGTAGATTGCTTTGTATTTCTATGTTTACTGTGCGTATTGGGAGCTTTATAATCTTTGTAGTCAGGGGATTGAACACTCGAGCACCTGGCTCTATTGTTTTGGTATTAAGCTTTCCAAGCTTTCTTTTTACTCCTACTTCACCTTGACGAATAATCGCACATGAAGACATAAGAAGCACCATAAAGGTGCTTATGAAAATATATTTTATTGATTTCATAATGATTCACGTTTAAGTTTTGAAGAATACTGATCAGACAGTTAGTTGAACTTAAAAGTGAATCAGTCTAGAAAAGTGGTGTGGTAAATGAAGTCAATGTTGTATTTACCAAAGCCGGAAAAGATTGTGAAGAGACTTCCTAATCGATAGGTAAGAATTGCTTTAGGCCTTGAAGTCTTCTCAAAGCTTTTCTTATTTAAGTCGTCTTCACTGGAGTAAGTCGAAGATAAAATGACTTCCCTTGGCGCTTCGTTTCTTTCACTTCTTTCGGATACCTCATCGACATATGCAATACCGCTAGCACATATTAATGTGGCAATGGCTATGCCAAGTGAAATCTTTATTATATGAGAACCTTTTAAAACCATTTCCTTACCCTATTGTAGTTGTAACAACTTTTTAGGCAAAAGGTCTTTTTTTGTTGTTTTTTTTGAAAAGAAAATTGTTATTCCGCTTTGACAATAAAAGTAAACCAAGAAGCTCCGTATGGAGCTTCTTAGACTTGTGTTAATTACCACTAGGCTGTATTAGGAAAGGAGCCTTACCATCTGTTATAATAACTCTTGTTGCCGGAGAGTTTGTCAGCTGTTTAAACGCCTCAATACTTTGCCACTGAATAATTTCAGGGTTTATTCCTTCTTGAAGAATTTTTTGAGCATCTCTTATACCCTCAGCTTCTACCTTTCTCCTCTGAGCTTCCATTCGCTCGCGTTGGAGCACAAACTCCATGCGCTGAGCTTCCTGTTCTGCCTCAAGTTTGTTTTCCACGGCAGTATACAGTCCAGTAGGCAATTGAATGGTTTTTAACAAAACTGCTTCTATTTCAAAACCACGATCGGCCAATAGGTCGTCCATTCTACTTCGAATCTCCAGTTCGATTTCTGCTCGCTTAGAAGTATGCATGTCTTTGGCAAAAAAGCGGGAACACACATCTGCAGAGGCAGATCTGAATACGCTTTTAATAACCACTTCTTCATAGTCCGTGCCAATATTCTCAATAATACTTGAAGCATTTTCTTTTTTGATATGATAAAGAATCGAGATAATGGATCTCACATTTAAACCTTCCTTTGAAGGAAGGTTACTTTCAATTTCTACGTTGACAGTCCGTATCGGGAGTTTGAGTATGGTCGTTGTTAGTGGATTATATACTTGAGCTCCAGGCTCAATGGTGTTTGGAGATAGTTTCCCCAGCTTCCGCTTTACGCCTACCTCTCCCTGCCTCACGATCGCGCAGGAGGAGATGAAAACTATCGAAAGGAGGACAATAATGTTATACTTTAATTTTTTCATAGCTATCGTATTTAATTAATATCACTTTCATCTTTTTTGGTTTGTGATTTGACTAAAACGATGCGTGTAAGAAGCTGGTAAAGTAGATGAATTCAAGGTTAAAATCTGACTTGATTATACCATATGCGAACCTTCTGTAATTTTGACTTGTGCAGACCGAGGTGTTTTTCTCCTGATAATCAATTCGTTTTGAGATCGTTCTTTGAAGACCGCTTAAGTGGTAGATACTATGAAGTGCCTCTTCCGATTTCTCAGTCTTCTCGGTTTTTTCTGCGATTTCCTCCATCATAATGAAGCTTCCGGCATACGCAATGGCCAGCATAATGATGAGTTGGAAAACTTTTTTGACGATGGGTTGAATCAAAGCAATTTGAGTTGGTAACCTCAGCACCTCAATAATCAATCCAAACTGAGAGAATTATGCCAAGTTATTCGTTTTTCGGAATGCAATCGACGCTAAAAGACCTAAACCAGCGAACCCCATTAACACCCCAAAAAGATGTTGATGGCCAATCTCACCTGGGGATCTGTCAAGTATCCATCCCATAAGCGGACCAAAAAAAACATCAGGCGTGTAGCCTACCACCGATACAATACCGGCAGCACTCCCAGTGATGGTGTATGGGATCTTTGCTTCCTGAAATAGCGCATAGTAGACCCCTCTGAGTCCATATATGCCAGTGCTAATGGAAACGATTGTAATGACAATCCAAATTTCCATTCCAGGTTGCAGAATGCCTGAGGAGATACAAACGCTTGCAAGAATGACTATACCAAAACAAACACTAATCATTTTAGAATGCAGTAAATAGTCACCTAGCAATCCTGCTGCGAAAGCAGCCAAAGGGCGTACCCAAAACGAAATTGTTGCGATGTGAGCGGCATTCACATCGTTGTATCCAAAGGCGTCCTGAGCGTACAATGAGAAGTCATCTGTCGTTTTATAGGCGACATAGCTGCACAAAATAATGATGGCTTGCAGCCAGATTGTCCTCCTTTTTAATGCCTCCTTTACTCCTCCTATTGAAATTCGTTTGGTAGGAGTTTTGAAAGAGGGATCGGAGGGAGGGAACAACCAAATTAAAACTGCGCTGAAGGCAGTAATCGCTGAAAAGATTAAAATGATCTTACTCAATGAATTGGATAATTGATCAACGGTAGCAATAGATGCATCTACCGGTAAAAAAGCATCTAATAAGAAAACCGAGGATGAAGCAATAGCTGCAGCGGCTAAGCCTCTGCCAGCATCGATTGCTCCGAATGATCTACCTTGAGCCATATCGCCTCCTATCTCACGTTGAGCTTTTACATAGGAAGCCCAAAAAAGTAATATGGTTGTTAATCCCCAAAAACCATAGAGTAAGGTGAGTGTAAATAGATTGGGAATAGTTGCCATTAATAAACCTCCAAAAGAGGTTGCTAGAATAGCCATAGGCAATAGTCTTCTGGGAGTGAAACGATCTGCGATAGGACCACCAAGGAAATAGGATATCATGGCTACAATTCCATAGACAGAAAATGCAGAGCCTAGCTCAAAATTGTTGATGTCAAAAGCTTTAAGAAATGTGGGTCTAAAAATTCTGGCCACTACAAATGGCAGTAGAAAGACTAACTCACCGATCAACATGAGAACGGCTATGGAAATGATTTTTCTAAGATTCATTCTTGAAATAATTCCGACTTACAAGTTACTCAAGAAAGAATCACCTCATCTCATAGGGTATTTACATAATCAATGATGGTGCTGGTAAGCTGACTCAGCTCTTTCTCAGAGATCACATATGGAGGCATAATATAAATCAGGTTTTTAAATGGGCGTATCCAAACGCCGTGCTCAACGAAGAACTTCTGAGCTTCAGGCACATTGACGGGCTCTTTCATCTCTACCACTCCTATAGCTCCAAGAGCTCTGGTATCTTTTACAGCAAGTGCTTGAGCGATAGGTATCAATTCTCTCCTTAGCTGTTTTTCAATGGAAAGAACTCTGCCTTGCCAGTTGGAATCAAGCAAAAGTTCTATACTACTATTTGCTATTGAACAAGCCAACGGGTTCCCCATATAGGTAGGCCCATGCATGAAAACCCCTGCTTCACCGTTGCAAACCGTTTCAGCGACATCTGGTGTAGTGAGTGTTGCAGCGAAGGTTATATATCCTCCTGTGAGCGCTTTCCCAATACACAATATGTCCGGGGTGATTGCTGCGTGCTCACAAGCAAATAGTTTACCTGTTCGTCCAAATCCAGTTGCGATTTCATCGGCTATAAGGAGCATATTGAATTCATCGCAGAGCTCACGAATTTTTTTCAAATAGTCGGGAGAATAGAACCACATACCTCCTGCCCCCTGAACGATAGGCTCAAGTATGAATGCTGCACACTTTTCTGCATTGAGGCGGAAGAACTGTTTGAGGTCATGAAACTCTTCCTCTGTGTATGTCTCGTTAAAAGTCTTTTTTGGCTGTTCGATGAAGAAATGCTTTGGCAGGAATTCAGAAAAGAGGCGGTGCATGCCGCCTTCAGGGTCACAAACAGACATAGCCCCGGAAGTATCACCATGATATCCATTTCGGATGGTCATAAACTTATTTTTATGTGGCTGACCTTTTGCATGCTGATACTGAATGGCCATTTTTAGGGCTACTTCTACAGAAACAGACCCTGAGTCAGCAAGGAAGAGTTTTTCGAGTCCTTTGGGAGCAATTTCTACAAGCTTTTGACAGAGTCTGATTGCAGGTTCATGCGTAATTCCCCCAAACATCACGTGTGCCATTTTATCCAATTGATCTTTGGCGGCTTCATTAAGCTCCGGCACATTGTATCCATGGATAGCCGTCCACCAACTTGACATTCCATCTATTAGTTCTCTTCCATCAGCCAGTTTCAATCTGACTCCCTCAGCTGACACAATAGGATAAGTTGGTAGAGGGTTAGTGAGTGAAGTATAAGGATGCCAGATGTGATGCTTATCAAAGTCAAGCAAGCTCTGATCAAAAGTTAATTCGTTCGGCATATTGTGAAATGATTTCAGGTGTAATCTTTTTTTCTTTTTCTATCTCCAACATGCACTTAGCCCCTGATCGCTGAATGATAACATCGTGAGTTGAAGTGTTCTTTTCTCCGTTGAAGATGATTCCTAATAATGGGATACTTCGACTCTTAAGAGCATAAAGGGAAAGCAGGGTGTGATTGATACTTCCAAGATAGTAGTTGGATACTAATACAACTGGCAGTCCTATGCTGGCAACCCAGTCAATGTTCAAAAAGTCTGTACGCATAGGAACCATAAGTCCCCCGGCCAACTCAATGATAAGCTTGTTGTTATTTTCCGGAATTTGCAGATTAAATTCTTCAATTTGAACCTTATCAATGTCAGCAGCAGCATGCGGGGACATAGGCTGACTAAGACGATATGCTTCAGGAAGAACTGTTGTATCAGGCGACCATTTCCTGATTTTGTGTGAGTCAGTGTTTTCAAGGTCTCCAGCCTGAACAGGTTTCCAGTAATCGGCTTTTAACGCCTTACAAAGTATAGCTGATGCCACCGTCTTTCCAGTATCCGTATCTATTCCTGCTACGATTATTTTTTGATTTTGCATACTTTCATCTTGTATCACTGCATTTGGTATGAATTGCTCCCTCTATGGATACTACCAAGTGTTTTGAAAAGTAAATCTATCTCTTCTTTCGTGTTGTAAGCATGAAGACAAAACCGAATTCGCTCAGCTCCTTCTGCCACGCTTGGCTTCCGAATCGGAAGCGCATTAATTCCAACTTCTTTTAGTTTGTTGCCCATTGCGACCACTTCTTCATTCCCTGAGATAATTAATGACTGAATATGTGATTGGGAATTCAGCCAATGATCTCTAGACTCCTCACGTCTATTCACAAAGTAACTCAGGATTTCAGCTAACTTTTTTCTTTGACTGGATACTTCCGGAAGATACCCATACATTGATGAAATACTTGCAAAATGATGAACTGGTGGAGCTGTAGAAAATATCAGCGAACGAGAAAAATTGACCTGATAATCCTTTAGCCATTGAGGACCAACCACAGCAGCCCCGTGAATACCGGGACCTTTACCATAGGTAATGACTCTAGCAAAAATTTCATTATGCAAATTGAGATGCTGAACTAACCCCTCTCCTTTTTCACCGTATACGGCAATTGCGTGTGCCTCATCTACTATAAGTAACCCATTGTATTTTTTACACAGCAAGGCAAATTCTTTTAGAGGACAGATATCCCCGTCCATGCTGTATACAGACTCAACGATGATTACTTTTTGTCCTTGGTGGGCTTTCAGCTTTTGCTCCAGGTCTGAAGTATCATTGTGTTTAAATCTTATCTTCTGAGCATGGCCTAGTCTTGCTCCGTCGATAAGGCTTGCGTGAATTAGCTCATCACAAATAAGAGTCGTGCTTTTAGTAGCTAAAGATGAAATTAAGCCAAGATTGGCTGTATATCCGGAGTTGTAAATAAGAGCAGCTTCTGATTGATGAAAGTCAGCGACCTGCCGTTCTATTTGTTCTGCATAGGTGGAGTTTCCACTTAAAAGCCTCGAGCCGGTAGCTCCATTTTGGACAGGAATCGTTTTGATTTCATTTTCAATGGCTTTGATAAGTCCTGTAGATTTTGCCAGTCCCAGATAGTCGTTCGAATAAAAATCAATCCCCTCGGGTGTGAGGGGAAGCTTACGAAACAAATGTTTCTTTTTTCTTTCTTCTAGCGCCTTTTGGTAGCTATTCATGGCATTTTGTTATGCCTCGACTTCCTGGGTTTTCTTTTCGTACTTAAATGCCTCTCTTGGCATTAGCCCCAGGAGATCAAACATCTCTTTATCATCGTTGAAATCAGGATTAGGGGTAGTCAATAACTTGTCTCCCGCGAAGATGGAATTAGCCCCTGCCATAAAGCATAAGGCCTGTTCAGTTAAACTCATCCCTTCTCTACCAGCAGATAATCGAACAACAGAAGCAGGCATTACCAGTCTTGCTGTTGCAATCATTCGGATCAATTCATGAGCTGCAACCCTGGGTTGTTCTGCAAGTGGAGTTCCTTCCACTGGTACTAGTGCATTGATTGGTACCGACTCTGGATGTACTTCCATATTGGCTAATGTTAGAAGCATACCCATTCTATCTTCTGCTGATTCTCCCATGCCAATGATACCACCAGAACATACAGTGATTTTTGCTTTTCTTACATTTTCTATCGTCTTCAAGCGATCCTCGTACTCGCGGGTGGAAATGATATCGTCGTAGTATGCTTCCGAAGTATCGATGTTGTGGTTGTACGCATAAAGACCAGCATCCGCCAGCTTTTTAGCTTGTTCTTCTGAAACCATCCCAAGTGTACAACAAACTTCCATATCCATACTATTTACGGTTTTCACCATATCAAGAACCTTATCAAAATCACGATTGTCTCTTACTTCTCTCCACGCCGCACCAAGACACATTCTGGAAGCACCATTGGCCTTCGCACTTTCTGCCTGAGCTCTCACCTCATCAACTTCCATCAATTTATGTACTTTGATATCTGTGTGATATCTGGCAGCTTGGGGGCAATAAGCGCAATCCTCAGGGCATCCACCTGTTTTGATTGAGATCAAGCTGCTGACTTGTACCTCTTTAGGATTATGATACTGTCTATGGGCAACTTGTGCTTCAAAGACCAGGTCTAGTAAAGGTCTGTTGTAGATATTGGCGATTTCTTCAAAGGTCCAGTTGTGTCTTACTTCAGCCATAATTCTCAATCAAAGTTATACGTGCAATTATAGGATATTCAATAGCAGCTTCCACCTTAATACGCTTACAATTATTGGATTCTTTATCTATTCTGAGCCAGGCATGTCCCAAAGAGGTGTACTATAGGTGAACAAGGGGCATAAAGCCTATGAAAATGTAATCGACCTTCCATTAGTTCCGTACACATTTGCCACGATTAAAATTCTCTAAAGTTTAATTTTTTTCATATAAAATCAGAATAAACCAAGATGAAAACTTACTTCAAAACAGTAATTCTATTTAGCCTATGGACTCATGCGCATTTTGGGATTTCTCAATCAGTGGAGATAAAGAACATCGAGTTGTCCGAGGGTAAAGTAGAAATCGCATTTAATCTCAACGACTCTATTGTTGGAAGATACTATACTGTGCGACTTTATTCTTCTGAAGATAATTTTTTGAATCCACTTACAGAGCTATCTGGAGATGTTGGGATGGAAGTTCCACCAGGAGCCTATAAGAAAGTGATCTGGCATGCACAAAAGGAGTTAGGTAGCAGCTATAACGGCAAGATTGGCTTAGAACTTAGAGCGAGGGTCTATGTGCCATTCATAAATGTGGACGATTTCAAGGATATAAAGACGATGACGCGTCATCGTAGGCAAAGTATCACATGGTCAGGTGGAAGATCCAGTAATATTCTGAACTTCAATCTTTACAGAAAGGAAGATAAAATCACCACCTTCTCCAATATTGCTAATGTCGGCCATCATGATCTGGAACTCCCAGCTCATATAAAACCAGGCAAAGGCTACTACTTTCTTATTTCTGATATCAAGAACAAAGATGAGGTTGTAAGAACGAGTGAATTCAGGATTAAAAGAAAGGTTCCTCTTCTTCTTAAAGTAGTGCCAGTATTTGGAATCGCAGGAGCCGCCACATTGATAAATCCATCAAGCCATGGCGGGGGCGGTTCTATCCCAGACCCAATTCTACCATCAGACCCCAATTTGACACCATGAAAAAGATTTGGACAATACTACTGATTGCCTTGGCTTTTTCAAGAGCAATGGCAAATCCTGAAAAGGGGTACTACGCCTGCCCTTCTCCAGGAAGTTTTACATTAAATAATCCTTCAGCTAGTAACGTGGGGGCCACTTCTGTAAGTCTGTCTTGGGGGACTTCATCTAACGCCACAAACTATACGGTTTATTATAAGCTTAGCAGCTCGAGTTCATGGACTTCTGCTGGTGCCACTACAAGTTTATCTAAAACCGTCACAGGTCTTACATCCGGACAGACCTATAACTTCAAAGTGACAGCTAATCGGATATGCTTCATATGTTCGCCTTCACCTGTTGTCTGCGATGAGCTGATTACTGAAGAAAGTCATACAGACTCAAATTCAAGGACGGAAACATTGGAGCCCCCGACTCCAAGCATTCTGACTCCACAAAGCGAAACAGTGTCCAGTTTCACAGCAAGGTGGAGTGCATCGACTGGTGCAAGCAGCTATAAGCTGGACGTTTCTACAAACAGTTCTTTTAGTTCTGGTAATGTTCATACTGATTTATCTGTAACTGGTACCAGTCGAAATGTAACAGGATTGAATGCAGGTACCCGATATTATTACAGAGTTCGAGCGGTGAATTCAAATGGTGAAAGCGGTGAATCTCCAAGTCAGAGCGCATATACTGTGCCAGATGCTCCAACCTTAAATGCTATTGCATCTATAGACCAGACCTCATTTCAGGCTAGTTGGAATTTAGTTACAGGGGCAGAGAGTTATCGACTCGACGTATCTACCTCTTCCGGTTTTAGTTCCTTTATTCCGGGATATAATAGTTTAATTGTTGCAGGAACTTCCTCCAACGTAAATGGCCTTGACCCTGCAACTACCTATTACGTACGAGTCAGAGCTTTTGATAGTGATGGATCACACACTTCTTCCAACTCTTCCAGTAAGATTGCACTTACCATTCCTGCTACACCTGGCATTGAGCTTCCTTCATTGATTAGCCAGACAAGCTTCACTGCAAACTGGTCTTCCGTATCTGGAGCAGATAATTATGTATTGGATGTTTCAACAGACAATTTCTTAACTTATGAGACTGGTTATGAAGCCAGGGCAATACCTTCGACCGGTGAAGAGATTGCAGGACTGAATCCTGCAACCGAATATCAATATAGAGTTAGATCTAAAAATGCGACCGGTGAGTCTCCAAACTCTTCAGTTCAAACTGCATTAACAATCCCATCTGCTCCAGTATCAAATGTTCCTACAGCTATAACCCAGGCCAGCTTCATGGCAAATTGGTCTGTCGTAACAGGTGCAGACTACTACGTGTTGGATGTTTCTTCTGATAATTTTTCCAGTTACCTGACAGGTTATGAGGCGAAAGAGGTTACTTCTACAAGTGAAGAGATTGCAGGATTGGATCCTGCAACCGATTATCAATACCGGGTTAGGTCAAAGAATTCCTCTGGAGTGTCTCCTTATGGAGATGATCAAGCTGCATTAACTATTTCAGCGAATCCTATAAGTGAGATGGCAAGCAGCATTACGCAGACCAGTTTTATAGCTAACTGGTCCGCTGTTAATGGAGCGGATAACTATTTGCTAGATGTGTCTATTGACAACTTTGTTACCTTCCTTGCGGGCTATGAAGCCAAGGAAGTAATTTCCACGAATGAGGTGTTAGCGGACCTGGATCCAGGGACTGAATATAAGTACAGACTTAGGTCCAAAAATGCTACAGGTGAGTCTGGCTATTCTGCGACAATAACGGCAATAACTCTTCCCGCGGACCCTTTAGCTTTTTCAATTACTGAGATCACAAAATCATCCTTTAAAGCAAGTTGGCAACAAGTTGATGGTGCAGAAAGCTATTTATTAGATGTATCCATATCTAGTAACTTTTCAAACTTTGTTTCAGGGTATGAGGCAAAGGAAGTAAGTGGAACAATGGAAGTTGTTGTGGGACTTGAATCTGGAACTGAATACTTCTGTCGTGTAAGATCCAGGAATGTATCTGGTGAATCAAATAACTCTGAAACAAAACATATGCTCCTTGTATCTGAGACTCCTACAATAACCGGGTTCTCGGAGAGATCTGCAACCAATGTTAAAATGTCATGGACTAAAACCAAGGGAGTCGAAACATATGAGATATTGGTATCCGAAGATAGTGAGTTTACTACACTCGTTGCAGGCAATGACCCAAAGCAAGTATCCAGTAGCTTAGGTGAAGTCTTTATCGAAGGGCTTCTTCCCTCTACTGTTTACTTTGTCAAAATACAGAGCAGGAACGCCACTGGAGCATCGGGATTTTCTGATATTTCTACTACGGCCACTACAGATAGCAATGGGAATTCTAATGATCCTGAAATCGAAGTTTCCAATGCCGATGTTGCATCAATCAATTTCAATGTAAAGAAAGGACTAAATGATATAAGGAGAGTTTCTCTTTTTCATAAAAAAAGATCAGAGAGTGAATTCAGGGAAATACCTTTTGAAATCACAAGTGATGGTGTTTATTTCCGGGAAGTCCAACCGGAATGGCTGGATGAATTTGGGTTGGACTACAAGATTTTGGTTGAAGATGCAATCGGAATCAATGTTGAGTTTAGTAACAAAGTAATCCGTCAAATAGAAAGGGTAGAGGTATCAAGTGTATTGTCTTTTGGTACAGCTATTGAGAACTATTCGATTATTTCAGTGCCTTATGACATGGGGACTACCATTGAAGATCTTTTTGAGAAATTGCTTGGAAGGTACGATGACTCAAAATGGCGTGTAGTCCAGTTTAGAGATGGGGGTAATGTGGATTATGCCGAAGGTCTTTCAAAAGAAGAACTTAAGAGAGGTTCCGGATACTGGTTTATATCAGACAAAGAAGTAGATCTCAATCTAGGTAGTGCTTTTGCGCCAGACAATTCAAATACCAATCTTTTCAGAATGACATTAAAGGCAGGATGGAATCAAATTGGCAACCCTTATCCATTCAATCTAAGCTGGAAAGATATAGTTGATGCTAATCCTGAAGTTTCAGGGGTTAGTTCGCTATTTGTTTTTGACCCGACCGCTAAAGCATTTGATGAGTCTGACAAACTAAAAGTCTTTGGAGGAGGATTTGTTTTTTCAAATGAGGGAGTTGAGCTGGATATTCCAATGACTACATCTAGTAATTCTGGTAGAAAAATATCAGGTAGAAATGCACTGAAGTATAATGAAGGTTGGGAAGTTTCTTTTGAAATATCGAATTCGGAAGTTATGAACTCACTAAGTGCAGTGGGGATGAGCTCATCAGCCAGTTCTGGAATAGATCCACAAGATCAGGTGACATTACCTCGATTTGCTGACTTTTTGGAGCTAAAATCTGTGGAAAAAGGGCAACTCGGATATGCACTTTCTAAAGATTTTGTTGAATTACAGGAAAGTCATACATGGCATTATAAGTTGGAATCGAATACAACAGAACCAATAAAAGTAAGTTGGAAGCTGATTCATGTGCCTACAGAATTCAATCTCATAGTTCATGATGTCTCAAACAATCAGATCATTAATATGCGAGATTTGGATTTCTTTAGTTTTCAACCCGGCACGGAGATAAAGATTCATGCGTTGAACAAGGACCCGAACGTGCGAGGTGTACTCAATCTTGGTGTACCATATCCTAACCCAGTAATTTCTCAAATAAACATTCCATTTGATTTCAACACCGGAAATACTTCCACATCTCAATTAATCATTTTTGACATCAATGGTAAAGAAGTGATTAGAGAAGAATTTTCTTCTAACAAAATAGGGCTAAGATCAATCAATTCCAGCTTGCTACGTCAGGATGGGACACCAATGGAAGAGGGTACATATTTATTTAAAGTATTTGGAGATGGAAAAATTCAAAGTACAGGTAGAATTATAAAGAAATAACTTATGAAAAGGACACTTTTAATTGCTTTGATACTCGTTGCGGTTGCATCCAAAGGGCAGAATCTGTCCGTAAGGACCAACGCAATCGAGCTTGATTTTGCTGAGAATACATCGACGGCAAGTCTGCCAACGATTGAATGGCAGTTTCCGCTAATGGAGCACACAAATAGTAAGGAAAATAAAGTCTCTCTTAGAGCTTTTGTGAATTCTGAGTTTGAGATTACAAATGCTACGCTTCATATAGGCAATAATAAAACCGGCAAAAAAATTTCTTCAAAGGAACTTGTAATTGCTCCGGGTTCAAAAACATATGCTTTAGACAAATCGGTTTATTTACCAAAAGGTCCTGCTTTTGTTGAGTTGGAGATCACGAATGAAGATGGGGCTACCATTTCATCTACCAGGAAAATTACGGTTGGAGAAGATGAGTTAGAAAACCTGTTGGCTGTAGATAGAAAAGACTATGCACTCCTCTTTGCTACAGACAGATATGACTTTTGGGATGACCTGGTGAATCCAATAGACGATGCGCATGCCATCGGCCAGGCACTGGAAGATTTGTATGGTTTTAATGTAGAGATCGTTGAAAATGCTTCGCTGGAAGAAGTGTGGGAAAAGCTGAGGGAATATAGTGAGAGAAGATTTGGACCTCAAGATCAACTTATGATCTTCTTTGCTGGTCATGGACACTACGATGAATCTTTTGGCGAGGGGTATGTTGTGGCTTCTAATTCTCTCAATAATGACAAGGCTCGAACTTCATATATTTCTCATAATCGTCTACGAGGAGTAATTGACAATATCTCATGTGAACACATTTTGTTGACCATGGATGTCTGCTTTGGTGGAACGCTGGATCCAAGAATTGCAAGAAACAGGGGTCCAAAATCCTATGAAGTATCAGTTTCTGATATGTTGGTTCGCAAGCTTCAAAAGAAAACAAGAAAATACCTTACGTCTGGTGGAAAAGAATATGTTTCAGATGGTATTCCTGGTAAGCATTCACCGTTTGCTAGCAAGCTGTTAGAAGCCTATAAAACAAACGGGGGGGATGATAGAGTTCTGACCATGTCTGAGATACAAGCAAAGATGGAAAACCTTGCACAAGTACCACGCTTTGGAGCTTTTGGAGCAGATGAAGCACTAAGTGATTTCGTTTTTATTGCTAGATAAGAAGCATCAATAGTTGATTTTGGATCTAAAAAAGGCGAATGGCCGGTAAGTCATTCGCTCATCTATTTTTAGATCAAAGAAGAGTTTCTACTTTTCAAACTCCATAATAGTTTTTTCAATGATATCACAGCACTCATGCAGTTGCTCTTCTGTCATTACTAATGGAGGAGCAAAACGAATGATATTGCCATGAGTCGGTTTCGCCAATAGTCCATTTTCTTTTAGTTGAACACAGATGTCCCATGCGGTAGAACTATCCTCAGAATCATTGATAACGATAGCGTTGAGTAGCCCTTTGCCTCTTACTAATTGTACCAGATCGGTTTTCTCAATCATTTGATTCATGCGATCTCTGAAAATATTACCGAGGTTACGCGCATTCTGTGTCAATTTCTCATCTCTGATTACGTTCAATGCAGCTATACCTACAGCCCCGGCTACCGGATTTCCGCCAAATGTGGATCCGTGTTGCCCTGGCTTGATTACTTCCATCACCTCATTATTAGCTAGTATGGCAGACACTGGATATGCTCCACCTGAGAGAGCTTTCCCTAAAATCAAAATGTCTGGAGCAGTATAGGTTTCCTGTTTTTCGCAGTGTCCGCTACAGTTACAATCACCGCATACTCGAAGGAGTGCTCCGGTTCTGCCTATACCCGTCTGAACCTCATCAGCTATGAACAGTACGCCATGCTTTTCGCAAAGCTCTTTCGCTCCTTTTATATATCCTTTATCAGGAACCATCACGCCGGCCTCTCCTTGAATTGGCTCTACCAAAAATCCAGCTACATTTTCACCCCTAATAGCTCTTTCCAGCTCACCAAGATCATTGTAAGGAATTCTTGTAAATCCAGGGGTATATGGACCAAAATTTTTATTTGCTACCGGATCATTTGAAAAAGATACGATAGTCGTAGTTCTACCATGGAAATTATTATCACAGACAATAATCTGAGCTTTGTTTTCATCTATCCCTTTCTTTTCATATGCCCATTTTCTGCAAAGCTTAATGGCCGTTTCTACGGCTTCTGCACCAGTGTTCATTGGGAGTACTTTATCAAAACCGAAATACTCAGTAATGAACTTCTCGTATTTACCCAGGACATCATTGTAAAATGCTCTGGAAGTGAGCGTAAGTGTTTCAGCCTGGCTGTTCATTGCCCCTATAATAGCTGGATGACAGTGACCTTGATTCACGGCGGAATATGCAGATAGAAAATCATAATACTGCTTCCCTTCTACATCCCAAACATGTACTCCATCACCTTTTGAAAGCACTACCGGAAGCGGGTGATAATTGTGAGCTCCATGCTTATCTTCCAGTTTAATCAATTCTTCACTTGAGAGCGTATTATTTTCTACCATAATTTTGTTGTTTATTATCAAACGCAAGATTACTAATTAAAGCAAAGAGGCACAATTGAAGGACCAGTTAGATCCAGAAGATTTTTATTTCAATAAACAGGGAAAGATGGTTTTGACCGAAAAATTCTTGCTAAAAAGAGGCTATTGTTGTGGAAATGGTTGTCTCCATTGCCCATATGGGCACGAAAATGTACCAAAGTGTTAAACATGACTCGATTTTAGCTGGATTCGCTATGAAATTGTCTGTCAATAGTTTGCATATTGTATTGAAATCCCGATATTTGCACTCCATTTTTGAAAACGGACGAGAAAGATGTCAAAAGTTTGCGATTTAACCGGTAAAAGACCACAAGTAGGGAACAACGTTTCTCACGCGAATAATAAAACGAAAAGAAGATTCAATCCGAATCTTCAAAAGAAGCGTTTTTACATTCCTGAAGAAGACAGATGGATTACACTGAAAGTATCTACTTCAGCGATAAGAACAATCAACAAGAATGGAATTACTTCTGTGCTTAAGAAGGCAAGAGCTAATGGCATGGTGATTAAGTAAGACCACTTCCAAAAGAAATTGAAGCCCCGATCATTTGATTGGGGCTTTTTTTATGCCTTTTATAAGCTTATAGAACCAGTGTTGGATCGTTGTGATCATTGTGCTGTTGAGTCATGCTATATTTAACATTCCAAAATCGAAAGCAGCAATGAAAAAGATAGTAATACTAGCACTTCTGACAGGTACAATTGACTTACTTGGTCAAAATGCACCGGATGATTTTTTAACCAATGAGTTCCATAATGAAAGAAGGGAATTGGTTAGAGAGAAAATGCCGGAAAATTCCGTGGCTGTGTTTTTTGCCAATCCAGTTAGAAATCGTGCGAATGATGTAGATTTCATTTACCATCAGGATCCAAACTTTTACTATCTAACAGGCTATAAGGAGCCGCATGCAGTTTTGTTGATTTTTAAGGAAGAGCAGGAAGGTCCAGCAGGAAGCTATGATGAAATCATATTTATTCAACCTAGGAATGCAATGGCTGAGATGTGGACAGGTAGAAGACTTGGAGTAGACGGAGTAAAGGAAAAACTTGCTTTCAATCAGGTATTTAACAATACCGAATTTGAAGATTACAACATCGATTTTTCCAGGTTCGATAAAGTGCTGTTCTATGATTTTTTTAATGACGTAAGGAATACGCGTGCGGAAGGAGACCTTTACGATTTGATCGTGTCATTCAAAAAGAAAGCCGGCTATCCAACTGAAGGAGATTTAACTATTGAAAGCTCTGCAAACAACCTGGATATGGAAACGCTGGATCAAATTATGAAAGATCTACGTGGGATCAAGACAAAAGAAGAGTTGGATCTTTTAAGAAAGGCAGTAGATATCTCATGTATCGCGCAGGTGGAAGTGATGAAAGCCATGAGGCCAGGCATGAGTGAGTTTGAAGTTCAAGGCTTACATGAATTTATTTTCAAAAAATATCAGGCGGAATACGAAGGATATCCATCCATTGTTGGTGCAGGCCACAATGGTTGCATTCTTCATTACATTGAAAATTACAAACCCGCTATAGAAAGTGATGAAATGATCTTGATGGACTTGGGAGCTGAGTATCACGGTTATACTGCAGATGTGACAAGAACCATTCCTGTTGATGGGAAATTTTCTAAAGAGGAGAAGGCCATTTATGATTTGGTTTATAAGGCTCAGGAAGCTGCAATACAGGCATGTAAGCCAGGTATGAATATTGGAAGAGATTTAGATGCGGCCATAGCCAGGAAAATTATAAACGAAGGATTAGCAGAATTGGGAATTATATCCAGTCCTGAAGAAAGACACCTCTATTATCCACATGGACTTGGTCATCACATCGGTTTGGATGTACATGATAAAGGCAATTATGAATACCTGGAAGCTGGAATGGCAATCACTATTGAGCCTGGAATTTACATTCCTGAAGGAGCGAAATGTGATGAAAAATGGTGGGGGATAGCGGTAAGGATCGAAGATGATGTGTTGATTACAGAAGACGGATTTGAGCTTCTATCAGACCTTGCTCCAAGGACAAGTAATGAAATTGAAGAGTTGATGAAACAATCGAGTCCATTAGACTCCTTTGTGTTACCCGAGATCGGTAAGGATTAACCAAAAAAGGAGGGCGTTTTGTCCTCCTTAGATTTTGCATGCCTTCATAAAATCGGCAAAATCCTTTTTGTTGATCCTATTCTTCCAGCACTACCGTCTCTGAAATCTAGATAAGTAAGGTCAATTCTGGTACTGAACGAAATCTCCTCTTCCGTTCCATTGATTAGTTCTTCTGCCTCCCAATCTGCTTGTTTTACAGTAATATTATACGTTATGGTAAAGTTATTATTACCATTGTTAGTAACGCTAATGGATCCATCGGTCACCACATAATAAAGATCTGAATCAACATCTTCCGATGTTTCGAAAAAAGTGCTATTTCCATTTCCATCTATGGTGATAAAAGCGGATCTAAAATAATTTTCTCCATCAATATCATTCACTGTGGGATCTTCTATGAATTCAAAGGTTCCGTTTTGAAAAGCTTCAGTGCCAAAAGAAAGGAGTTCAGCATATAAAACAACACTACCGGTGAAGATTTCATTTTCTACATCAGCAGTTCCGTCGAATAAACTAAAATCATAATTGTAGTGAGTAGGAGTGCCCGAACCCACATAATCAACTGCTCCATAGTCAGAAACTATGCCTCCTTCTAAACTAAAATCAATTCCATTCAATGAAAACGAAGTACCTGAAGAACCTTCGTCATCCCCACAGGAAAATGTAAATACCATCAGTCCTAGACTCAAAAGCATTTGAATTTTTTTGAACTTTATCATATTATAGTGAGTTGCTATACGAATATAGTACAAAACGTTTTTATACAATTGAATATTTAATGGTCTAAAAAAGGAATTATTCTTTAACTAATCAACTAATTCCACTACATTTGCACTCCTTTTTGGAAAAGACAATAAAAAATGGCGAAGAAAGGAAATAGAGTACAGGTAATTCTTGAGTGCACAGAGCACAAAGAAAGCGGTCTGCCAGGCACTAGCCGGTACATCACTACGAAGAACAGAAAAAACACTCCAGATCGAATTGAGTTGAAGAAATACAATCCGATCATGAGAAAGTATACAGTACACAAAGAAATTAAATAATCATGGCAAAGAAAGTAGTAGCAACTCTAAAACAACCAGGTGGAGCGAAATATGCCAAAGTGATTAAAGCAATCAAAGGCGATAACGGCTCTTACACTTACCGAGAGGAGATGGTCCTTGAAGGAGACGTTAAAGACACTTTAGCTAAATAAGAAATTAAATCCTAAAAGAAGGAAGGCCGCTCCGACATTGTCAGGGTGGCTTTTTTTATATTCACCACCAGCACTTAATCTGATAATCCTATGGGTTTAAAAAGCTTTTTTTCAAAAGACAAGAAAGAGTCTCTCGATAAGGGACTTGAAAAGTCAAAACAGAATTTTTTTACCAAGCTAAATAAAGCTGTTGTTGGTAAATCCACTGTAGATACAGATGTTCTTGATGAGTTAGAGGAGGTATTAATCACTTCTGACGTTGGAGTGGAGACTACTGTGAAAATTATCGAACGAATCGAAGATCGAGTTGCTAAGGATAAATACTTAAATACAGGAGAGCTTAATCAAATTCTTAGAGAAGAAATTGCGGGCTTGCTAGCTGAAAATAATACCGAAGATCTGGTTGATTTTGATGTGCCGAAAGTAGATGGTCCCTATGTTATCCTCGTTGTTGGAGTCAACGGAGTTGGGAAAACAACCACCATTGGCAAGTTAGCTTCTCAGTTTAAATCACTCGGCAAATCCGTAATATTAGGAGCCGCTGATACATTTAGAGCGGCAGCTGTAGATCAGCTAATAATGTGGGGGGAGCGCGTAGGAGTCCCCGTAGTTTCCAAGGGAATGAATACTGACCCTGCAGCAGTAGCCTTTGAAGCAGCAAAGCGGGGGAAAGAAGAAGGTGCTGATGTCGTAATTATCGATACAGCAGGTCGTCTTCATACAAAAGTAAATCTGATGAACGAACTATCTAAGATTAAGAATGTGGTTCAGAAATTTATTCCTGAAGCTCCTCATGATGTTATGCTCGTATTGGATGGA
Source organism: Ekhidna sp. (assembly GCA_965267215.1). Taxonomy (GTDB): domain Bacteria; phylum Bacteroidota; class Bacteroidia; order Cytophagales; family Cyclobacteriaceae; genus Ekhidna. Next base: position 3,404,713 of record OZ253940.1, on the reverse strand, counting down.
AGTACTGGTCAAAATGCATTTATTCAGGCAAAAGAATTTACGAAAGCTACGGAGGTTTCATCACTAGCAGTTACAAAATTAGATGGAACCGCAAAAGGTGGAGTGGTTATCGGAATATCTGATCAATTTAAGATCCCGGTCAAGTACATCGGTGTTGGTGAAAAAGTGGAAGACCTACAAGTGTTTAATAAGACTGAGTTTGTTGATTCTTTTTTCAAGAATTAAGATGTATCTTGACGGTGTAAAAAGCTTTTAAAGAGCTATCCTAAGCTAGATTGGTGCAAAATCTAGTGCATGCCTAAAACCAACCAAATGCACAGGAAAAAGCTGGCGTCCTTTTTCGTTCTATTAATGATGGTTTTCTTGTCGTTTGCTCAAGATCAGACGGTTGCTGATAGCCTTTATCTGCAACTTGAACAAGCAGACAATGATTCCGTAAGACTTGAGCTAATGAATGTCATCATTAGAAATGAAAATGATCCCAGGAAAAAGAGAGCTGTAGCAGAGGAATTAATGTCCTTAGCCGAAGAGAAAGAAAATCTGTTTTATCAGCATCAGGCATACTTGCATATCGGACAGTCCTACAGAATCCAAGGCTATTTTGATCTAGCCGTTGAAAATTTGATTCAAGCAATGACCTATGCTGAGAAAATTGATTTCAACAGAGGAATTATAGCAGCCACTACGGCTTTGGCAGATACTTACTCCACCTATGGTGATTATTCTTCCGCAATAGAATATTATAATCGGAGTATTACTCTCATGCGAGAACATGATCATTCACTTCGAGCGGTTACACTATTAAATCTGGGAGATACTTATTACATGATTGAGTCGTACGACTCTGCTTTACAATGTTTTGAAAAATCAATGATCATTTATGAGCAACTTGGGGATCTCTCCGGACTGTCATACAATCTGGGAAACATTGGACTGGTGCAGGCGGAAAAAGGACAATTAGTAGAAGCCAGGCAAAATGTTGCACAATCAATCACACAATTGGAATCATTAGGAGATCATTATGGAAGTTGTATTTTTCTGGGATACATGTCTGATATTTATTTGAGAAATGGACTTTTAGATGAGGCGATTGATTTTGCGGATTCTTGCCTTCGTATTGGGAAGCGTTTTGAACTCAAAACGGAGGTTCGTAACAACCTTTTAAGGATATCCAATATTTATGCAAAAAAAGGAGATTTTAGATCTGCTTTCAATTTTCATAAGCGCTTTACCGCCTTAAAGGACAGCATCTCAAATGAGGAGGTCTTCTCAAAAATAGAAAGCCTAGAAACGGCTTTTGAGCTATCTCAAAAACAAGCTGAAGTAGACCTTCTTCGGGCACAAAAGAAAAATCAACAGGCTGTAATTGTAACAGCAACTGTCGTTGTATTTGCCTTTGCCGTTCTGGTAATTGTCATTTTCATCTATTACAGGAATAAAATTCGGGTCAATAGGGTACTCAAAAGACAGAAAGTCTCTTTGGAGCGACTTAATGAAACAAAGGACAAGTTTTTCTCTATTATTTCTCACGACTTAAGGGGACCAGTAAACTCGCTATTCGGTGTAAGTCAGCTAATAAGGCACTTTGTGAAAGGTGATGAAACAGATCAGCTCCTTGAAATGGCTGACCATATGGAGACATCTGTGGAGAGACTTTCTAATCTGTTAGATAACTTATTGAATTGGGCACTTCAGCAACAGGGTCATTTTCCTAATGTTCCCGAAAAAGTTGAATTAAGGGAAATGATCGCCGAGATTCTTGAAATGTTTTCTAACATGGCTTCCGGGAAGCAGGTTCATGTAAAATCAAATATAGAGGAGCCCATCTATTTATGGGTTGATAAAAATAGTGTTCACACGATATTTCGAAACCTTCTAAACAATGCAATAAAGTTTACCGAAAAGGGTGGTGAAGTAATCATTGATGTTACAATGAAAGATACCATAGCGACTATTTCGATAAAAGATAATGGAGTAGGAATTTCAGATGAGAAGCTTAAGAAATTGTTCAATTTGGATGAAGGGACGCCTACATATGGTACCGCTGGCGAAAAAGGGTTGGGACTTGGTCTCAGCCTTGTAAAAGAATTTATTTCAATGAATAGGGGAAAAATTTCAGTGGAAAGCACCGTCGAGACGGGTACAGTTTTCTTAGTAGAATTGCCGTTGTTCGAACAGCAAGGGGTCAGGAACACAGTGAAGGCTTAGTCACACACTTCGTCAATCGCCTTCTTTAATTTAATCCTGTTGAAATCCACCTTTCTCAAGTATTTATCTATTTTCAATCGTTTTGCTTTAACAGGCTGATTTACGTGAGCAGAGATCATAATAATTTTTGGTTTCTTATCTAATGTATCCAGTGTCTCGAAACCATCCAGATATGGCATTTCCAAATCGATAAATAAAATATCCGGTTTTTGCTTCACTACTTGCATGATGCCATCCACAGGATTTTGATAGCTTGCTAGTAACTCAATATCATCATATTCTGAGCAATAAGACTTCAACAATTGAAGAAATATTGGGTCATCGTCTATAGCGATGCATTTAATCATGAGAATGGTTGGGTTGGTTATTGGTGAATTTAAAAATTCTAATCGACCGATGTACTACCGCCAATAATTTTTTTAGACTCAACAGCTAATAGGGATTCCTCGGTCATGACAAAGGAGAATTTGGCAAAATCTCTGTTTACTCTAACCTCAGTACAGATTCCGTTTGTATAGGTATACACATTTAGTCCGTCAGGAGATTCTAGTTCGTACGTTCCATCCTCCGTCCGTATAAATTGTAAGTACTCTCCGAATTGAGGGGAATAGACCATTTGTCCGTCTTTTGGCTCCTCAAAGTAGACTGCCGCTACTGAATAATTGATCTCGCTATTGAAATGTGTTCTTGAGCCATTCAGATCAAGTGTATATTTATTGCCATCAAACCAGATGGTGGACTTTTTTTGTGTGTTTCCATTTAGCTGATTATGTGTAAACTCCTTTATTAACTTCCCATATTTGTATTCGCTAGTTGATTCATAGTCCACCGTAAATGAGAAGAGTATCCTGAAGACCACCTGGCTTTCTATTTCATAGTACACCCTGTTTTCAACGGCAGTTTTCTTCACGACCATATCTCCCAACTTTTTACTTCCTTTGATAACCTCGTAGTTGAGTACCTGTGATTTTGCTATTCCACAGACACAAGACAGAATTAATATGGTGATCAATCGATTCAAGCGAAATAAATCATTTAGCTTAATGACACGTTTTTTTCTAAACCGTTTCGATCTCAAGATAATATCAAAAAATCCAAGTTATGCGATTTAAAAAAGTTAGTTTTAAAAATTCATCTGGTCAGGACCTATCCGGTCGGATTGACTTCCCTTTAATTGGTACCCCAAACGCATTCGTACTTTTCGCGCATTGTTTCACATGCTCCAAAAATTTAAAGTCTGTTGATCATATATCACAGGCATTTACGCAGCTGGGAATGGCCATTTTACGTTTTGACTTTACAGGTCTCGGACAAAGTAGTGGGGATTTTGCTGATACAAATTTTAGTTCTAATCTCTCGGATTTAAAAGACGCTTACGATTTCATGAATGAAAACTATGAAGCTCCCCAGATCATTGTCGGGCACTCATTAGGGGGTGCAGCAGTTCTTCATGTGGCCTCAGATATGCCAAATGTCAAGGCTGTAGCTACCATAGGTGCGCCATCTACCCCGGACCATGTAACTCACCTATTAGATCATGGCAGAGAAGAACTTGAGAAAAAAGGTGAGGCTGAGATCAATATAGGTGGTCGTCCCTTCAAAATGAAAAAACAATTTTTGGATGATTTAGAAGGACGAAATGATTTTGAAAGTATCAAGAATTTAGGGAAAGCATTGCTCATTATGCACTCTCCACAGGATAATATTGTGGGGATTGAAAATGCTCAGGAAATTTATGTTAATGCGATGCATCCAAAAAGTTTTATATCTCTGGATGGCGCAAATCACTTACTGACTGATGAGGCTGATGCAAAATATGCTGGTGCTATGATCTCAAGCTGGGCTAACAGATACATCACACTGAATGGAGTAGAGGAAATGCCGGAGGGGGAAGTACGAACACGGATTGGCAAAAAAGGTTTTGTGACGGAAATAACCGCAGGGAAGCATCAGTTGATTGCCGATGAGCCACCTAGTGTAGGCGGGGATGATAACGGACCAACACCATATGGCTACTTGCTTGCAGGATTAGGTGCCTGTACTGCGATGACGCTGAGGATGTATGCGGATTATAAAAAGATTAACTTAGAAGAAGTGGACGTGAAACTGACACATGACAAAGTCCATAAGAAAGATGGTGAGAACATGGAGAGTTCCAAAGGAAAAATTGATCAGATTAAACGAAAGATCAAGCTTATTGGTGATCTGTCGGATGAACAGCGGAAGCGTTTGATAGAAATTGCAGACAGGTGTCCTGTTCACAAGACCTTGGAAGGAAAACCGGATATTCTAACCGAAGAAGTATCTGATTAAGTTTTATGGAATTTTTGTGAATGGTGCATCTGTATTAGAAAAAGAATTATGAGACATTTATTCCTTACACTTTTATTCCTTGGTTGCTTTTTAGCTAGGGCGCAAGAAAGCAAATTCGAAACTCGATCCATAGAGGTAAAAGGGAGTAGCGAAATCGAAATAACGCCAGATGAGATTTTTGTAAGAATTACTTTGAAAGAGTATAAAAGAGGAGGCGACAAGGTGGAGCTTAACAAACTTGAATCAGAACTGGTTCGGTCGATCAAAAAACTAGGTGTAGATCAGAAAAATCTGACGGTTGAGAGTGTCTATGGCTATAACTGGAATTGGCGAAAGAGAAAACCAGATGATTTTTTAGGTAGCAAGAGCTTTATTCTAAAACTGAGCGACCTCAAGAAGATGAACGACCTGGTAGATATGCTTGATCCTGAAGGGCTTAATAACATGAGCGTCCAGTCTTATTCACATAGCCAGATCGAAGAATATAGAAAAAAGGTCAAAATTGGTGCGATGAAAGCAGCCAAAGAAAAGGCAACTTACCTGCTTGAAAGTGTCGATGAGGCATTAGGATCATTATTGGAAGTACAAGAAATAGATTATGGCTATCAAGCTCCGCTGGGACGGATGAGATCCAATCTAGCCTTAGCTGAAGCAGACGCTTCAGGGTATCAATCTGATGTTGAGTTCATGAAGATTAAGATCAGGGCAGAGATGCGGGTAGTTTTTGAGATTAGAAATTAGGTCATAATCTTTTGATATAGCTATAATATTTCGGATTGAATTGTAAAAATGCATCCCCTCATGTAGAGGGGTTATACTCTTTTCTTATCTACTTTCATGCTTTTAAGTATGAAAGTGAAAAGATCGAATTTCAAGCGTCAATTTCAATTTTTGATACAAATCTACTTTCTAGGTGTATCCACACTTTCGTTTTCGCAATGTGATTTGTTCCAAGGGTTTAGTAATGAAGAACTAGAGCTGGCTGAGTACTACCAACAAATTATACGAGATAATTCTCCACTTTTTAATGGGAGAGTGTATCAACATGCTCAGTACTCACAAGAGCAACATCCATATTTTTTTAAGAATGACTGGTATGAAGGCACAATCCTTTACAATGACATTCTGTATCCAAAAGTGTGGATGAAATATGACCTGGTTGATGATGTCATCATCGTCAGAAATGGCAATGGACAAGTTCTTTCTTTAGATAAGAGTAAAATTGAGTTATTTGAACTTTTTGGAAATTCGTTTTTCAAATTTTCTTATCCCAAGAGTCCTCAAGAAGGATTTTTTCAAATAAAAGCTTGTGGGCAAGTTTCGTTTCTAATAAGTATAAAAAAACAGTCCATTCTTAAAGGGATCAATGATTATGAATTTAAGGAAGTAAAAGATTATTATTTCTTACAAGATGACTTGTTAACCCAAGTAAAAAATAAGAAAACAGTATTTGCAGCATTGTTTGATCGTCATGATGAAATAAAGACATTCATCAAAGACAGCAATCTATATTTCTCTACCCATAGGGAAGCGCTTCTTCAAGGAATCGTCGAATATTATAATTCAATTAATTGAAATAGTAGCGATGAAAATGAGGGTTATTCTTGTTTTACTATTCACTGCTTCAACCAGCTTTGTATTCGCTCAGGAACTGGAGGAGTACTTAATCTCAGGAGATTTTCAAAACATTCCATTTCGCGATTTTGTAGAATCAATTGAATCTCAAACTCCGCTTAAGATATTTTACAACCCATCTATAGGTGATACAATACCTGTTTCAATTAAGGTCGACAATATCCCGTTGAACACACTTTTCAATGATTTATTTGAGGGTACGAAAATAAGAGCATACTTCTATTCTGAGGCTGTTTTTATTGTACATGACTTAATACTATTTACAGAACTTCCATCCGACTTTCTAGCTTCAGATACCTCTGAAACAAGCAATGAAGAAATCCTAATGGACATTAGTGATGTCTCTGAAAATGAGAAATTAAATATTGGAACTAAGACAAGTAGAATAACGAGAGGTAATGCATTTATAACTGGTCGAATCATTAATAAGCACTCTGGTGAACCTGTTTTCGGAGCGTCAGTTTTCATTCAAAAACCTTTAACTGGATCAGTGAGTGATATAAATGGGTTCTTTTCACTTGAAGTACCTAAGGGGCATCATTCTTTGACTATTTCAAGCGTGGGTATGCAAGAAAAGATATATGATGTAGCGGTATATTCTGACGGAGAGTTAAATGTTGAATTGGAGTTACAAGCGACCTCCTTAAGTGAAGTAGTTGTAGAAGCAGAACGAGATGAGAATTTGAATGACTCCAAACTTGGGGTTGAAAAACTGAATATTAAAGATGTCAAATTGGTGCCTACAGCACTAGGCGAATCTGACATTGTTAGAGCAATGCTTACTCTTCCTGGTGTAAAAACAGTTGGAGAAGCAAGTAATGGAATTAACGTACGAGGAGGTTCCACAGAACAGAATCTCATTTTGTTTAACAATTCAACGATCTATAATCAATCACACTTATTTGGCTTTTTTTCTTCTTTCAACCCAGACGTCATAAAGAGTGTTGACTTGTATAAAGGTAGTATTCCCGCACAATATGGGGGGAGGCTATCATCTGTCCTTCATATCAATTCAAAAAGACCTGATACAGCAAAAATTTCTGGGTCTGGAGGGATTGGTTTAGTGACAGGGAGGCTGATGATTGAGGCGCCTATTACCAAAAAGACCTCTTTTCTAATTGCTGGAAGAGCAAACTATTCCAATTGGATTCTGAGAACAATAGAAAATGAAGATTACCAAAACAGTAGTGGCTCTTTTTATGATTTGAACTTTGATGTCAACCATGTCATTGACGATGAAAATACACTTACGGTTTATGGTTATCGTAGTAATGATAGTTTCAAATTGAGAAATGACACCCTTTACAGGTATAGCAATAACGCTGCTAGTATAAATTGGAGGCGTTCCAAAAACAATCTTTATAGCGATATTTCATTAGGATTTAGTAATTACTCTTATAAAATCAACCAAGAATCGAATCCCATAAATGCTTTTGAGCTTGGCTTTGGGATCTCACAAGGGGATGTAAAGGGAGATTTTAATTACTTTCTTCCATCAGGACATTCTATCAATGGAGGATTCGGTTTTACCTACTACAACTTAAGCTCCGGATCACTGAAACCATTGGGTTCCGAATCTGAGATAACGAGTGATGTGCTTCAAAATGAGAAAGCGATAGAAAGTACTTTCTATATATCCGATAGCTACGATTTGTCCGATAAGCTAAATATTAACCTTGGAGCCCGGTTTATTACTTTCAGAAATATCGGACCTAGGGATTATTTTCAATATGCGGAGAATGTACCCAAGACTGATGAGACCATTGTCGATACAGTTTCGGTTTCAGCAGGTAGAAAGGTAAAAGCTTTCAATGTTCCTGAGATCAGGATTTCAGCGAGGTATAGTCTTACGGATAGATCATCCATCAAGGTCGGCTTCAACACAAACAATCAATTCATTCATAGGATGTCAAATACCGTTGCTATATCTCCTACGGATACCTGGAAGCTAAGTGATGCAAACATTGAACCTCAAAGAGGAAGTCAATTTTCAGCGGGTTACTTCCAAAATTCTCAGTCGGGGGTTATTCAATTCTCGTTGGAAGCCTATTTCAAAGGGTTTAAAAACTTTTTGGATTATAAAAGTGGTGCAATCCTTATTATGAATCCAAATCTTGAAGCGGACGTCATAAATACAAGAGGGCGTGCATATGGCATGGAACTTTTGGTGAAGAAGAATAGGGGAAAATTAACTGGATGGGTCGGTTACACATATTCACGGTCTGAATTGAGGCAAGATGACGCGCTAGCAGGAGAATTGATTAACGACGGAGCATGGTATCCTGCCAACTTTGACAAGCCCCATGATTTAAGTCTTGTGAGTAACTACAAGCTCTCCAGAAGGTATAGTATTTCTATTAATGCTACCTACAGTACTGGGAGGCCCATCACAATTCCTTTAGAACAATTTCTCTACGGAGGAACGAACAGGGTTCTATACTCTGATAGAAATGGCTTCAGAGTGCCGGATTACTTTAGGGCGGATATGGCTTTTTTAATTGAGGGGAATCATAAAAAAAGCAAGTTAGCCCATGGCTCATGGTCGATAGCTGTTTATAACATTACGGGCAGACGTAATGCCAACTCGGTCTATTTCGTGTCAGAACCTGATGGAATTCAGGGGTATAGGCTTGCAATTTTCGGACGCCCGATTCCGACAATTACTTACAATTTCAAATTTTGATGATGAAAGGCCCAATAAGGATAGCATTAGTCATAGCTGTATTAAATGGATGCGTTGATCCATTTGAAACGCCTGAGATCAATTCAGGAGGAAATATATTGGTGGTAGAGGGACGCATTCAAGACGTTTTTACAAGCGTAAAACTTAGTAGAACGTTTGATCTCAAAAATGAAGCTTTTCGCCCGGAGACTGATGCCAGGGTTTATCTCGAAAATGAAAGTTTATCCTTGGAGGTTCAACTCAATCAAATATTTGAACCGGGTGTTTATGAGGTTAGTCAAAACTTGATTTTTAGCGATAATTACAGAATAAGGATCGAGACGGCTGACGGAAATATTTATTATTCAGATTTTGAAGAACTCTTAGAAACGCCTCAAATTCAATCCATTGATGTTGAGTTTGACTCTACCACAGCACAAGTAAATTTTTTGCTTAACACTTCGGATCCCAATAATTCAACCAGGTATTATCGATGGGATTTTGTAGAAACTTGGCAATATACTTCGGTCATCAATTCCAGGGTAGAGTATATTGGAGGAGGAGACGTTCAGACCAGACCTATCGAAAACAAAATCACAAACTGTTGGATTTCTAATGAGTCAAGTGATATAATTATAGGAACAAGTGTGGCCCTTGCTAATGACATCATTAGCAAAAAGCTTGTTTATAGCGTTATTGCTGAAGAGAATGAACGCTTTCAAATCGGATACAGCTTACTGATGAACCAATATGCTGTCACTGAAAGAGAGTATCAATTTTGGAGGTTACTTGAAAAAAACACAGAAACATTCGGAACACTATTTGACCCTCAACCTTCCCAACTTATCACTAATCTCAGGTGTGTTAATAATCAAGGTGCTAAAGTGATCGGATTTGTTGGAGCATCGTCCACTTCACAGGAAAGACTCTTTTTGAAAAGAGATGATTTCCCAGAATCGATGGATCACTTCATGAATGACAGATCTACTTGCCCACTGAATACGGCCGATTTTAATGATGAGGAATATGAACGACTTTTTGGATCCAACGGCGATTTCATTCCTGTTGAGTTTGCCGCGACGGGATTTTTTATTACTGGGGTGACTTATACAAGCCGGAGATGTGCTGATTGTCGAAGTGCGGGGGGAACATTAACCAGACCCACTTTTTGGGAATAATCGGAAGAATATGCGTCATTTCCTATATTTATTATCACTTGTAAGTTTTAGTTTTTCATTTTCTCAATCAGAGCAGATATTAAGTAAAAGTGGCTTCAGAGAGCTGATATATCTGCATACAGATAGGGAAAACTACCTGGCTGGTGAAACGATCTGGTTCAAGATTTATGTAGTAGACCAAAGTGATGGCACTCTGAGCAATATAAGCAAGGTTGCATATCTTGAAATTATAGATTCTACGAACAAACCTGTTATTCAGGAAATAATTGAAATATCTGAAGGGGTGGGATCTGGAGGAATATATCTTCCATTAGCCCTTTTGACGTCTGGTTATAAGGTAAGATGCTATACGAAATGGATGAGAAATTTTGGTCCTTCTTCTTTTTTCGAAAAAAAGCTTTCTATTGTAAACCCAATGAGACAGACTGGTCATGAGGGGATTTTACAAGGAGGTGGTAGAGATCCTTACTTAGCCCAACCACAGCATAAGACATTTCTGAATGAAAAATTTAATTTAGAAGTCTCTCTCAATAAAGCGGTATTTGCAAAAAGAGAATTAGTCAATGTGAAAATTAATGTTGATGAAATCGGCCTGGTGAATGCATCTATTTCTGTTTTCAGAATGGATTCACTAGATAAATACAAAAATCCTATTATAATAGATTACATCAGCCTCGTGAGTGATGAAAAAATCCATTTCATTTCAGATACACTTTTCATTCCTGAGTATGAGGGGGGCATTTTTGCTGGCTCACTATCCTGTGAGGAAAAGGTCCCATCTGAACAGGAAGTGTATCTCTTTTCCCGACAGAGAAATTCTTTTTTTTATGTAACAAAGTCTGATACAAAAGGCAATTTTATATTCTTTACTGACCAGACGGAATCATACCCTAACATTACCTCCTTTGGTTCAGATTCTTCGGCTTGTACGAACTTTATGATTGCCCCTCTATTTTCAGGAAAACATTCTTCAAAAGAGATAGAACCTTTTCTGATCACTAACAGAGATCTTAAAAAGATCAATGATCGGAGTGTTTACATGCAAATAAGAAATGCGGAACGCAAAAAGCATTTTAAGTATGACTCAGTCTCAGAAGCAGCTAGTTTTTTTGGAGACGGCTCTATTAACTATCAACTAGATGATTATACTAGATTTAGTAGTCTGGAAACCAGCATTAGAGAATTCGTTTCTCACATAGCAATCAGAAAAAAGAAATCAGGCTTATCTATACGTGTCAAGAATGAAAAAGGGAATGAGTTTTTTGAAGAGGAGCCTTTGATTTTATTAGATGGCGTTCCTGTTTCTCATTTTGAAACTGTAGGTAAGTTAGATCCATATGGAATCGAACGGATTGAAATATTACCGGATAGTTACATTATTGGAAATACCACTTTTCAAGGAGTAGTCGGCATCTTTTCAAAGAAAAAAAACCAGGTTTTAAACCCGGATTACTTTCAATTTTCAACCTTTAGTAGAAAAGTTGAACCGGTCTTTATGCAATATAATGCTCAGGCCTCTAAAAATGATAGCTCACCTGATTTGAGAACTTTGTTGTATTGGAATGCAGAACTGATTCTTGACAAAAATTCGTCTGACTTGACGTTTTTCACTTCTGATATCTCTGGAATTTACAAGGGAGTTATTCAAGGGATTGGAGAATTTGGTCTAACTGCTTATGCGGAATTTACCTTTACGGTGAAGTAGAAGTGCTTTATCCTAAAATCATTAACTTGAAGGACCGCTTAATTTAAAGTCATGAAAAACCTAATAATAGTTTTAATGCTGTTACCAGTGCTGGGAGCAGCGCAGTGGACACCCTATTCCCGTATGCTCTCTAATGGAAAAGAAGTAATTGTCACCAATTGGGTAAGAGGTTATGTTGAACTCAAAACAGGAGGAAGGAAGGATGGTGAAGTGAGGTTGAAAGTTATTGAAAACGATACGGTAGAGGTTCATTATAAACCAGCTAAAGGAAAGAAAGAGAAATATGTGAGAGAAGAAGTAAGTGAGTACTATGGCGTGGTACTTATAAGTGATATTAAAAATGATTACAAACAGCCCTATAAAAATTTCCATCCGGGTACTGTCTTCTTAGAAGACAGACAAGAGTGGAAAGGCAAAGTCGCCATGGGCATGCGAGAGCCTACTGAGCATGATGGCACCAAGGTATATGGTCCTGTCAGGATACGATATGCCAATGAGAAAGACGAGGTGATAATAAGAGAAGCCAAAAACAGTAATATCATTTATGTCATCCAAACCATCGATGGAACTGAAAACCATTACATCAAGGTTGACCGGCAGTTTATAGAAGTAGGTAATCCAAATGGCAGATTCTCATATTTTAGAAATCCAAACCCAACACATGTTAGAGAAGGCGCAACCAATATGGCACAGGGTGCTGCTGAGCAGCTTACAAATGAGGCTGCTGAGGCTCTAGCAAAAGCTGCTGCAAAAGAAAGCTTCGAAAGAAGTCAGGAAGCGGGTAAAGATTTGGGAGAATCTGTAGGTAATGCAACAGTAGCTGCTATGAATGCACGTGAAGCTGTGCAAGATGCTTCTAATGTTGAGGATATGGATGCCATCTATTTTGAAGAATATTTTATTGTGGATAACAAAAAGATGACGAGGAGTGTGATTTACAAGAAGAACATTGATGAAGTACTCAATGCAATTTTGGAAGGATGTGGGATGGAAGAAAAAATCGTAGATAAAGTAGGAAAGATGAAGGAGCTAACAGAAGCTATGATCTTTCTGGAAGAAAACATTTGTGACTAAAACAGAAAGGTAACTTCTTAAAGTTGCTTTCTTATTGGAGAACTTTAAGTTTTTAATCAAAATCTTCATCGTCTTCATCCCCATGACGATCTTCGTATTCTTCCTTAACATCATCTTTCAAGTTGCCATCATCGTCGTAATCATCATCTTCTGCAATGAGATTGCTAGCTTCTTCACGAGTCATTTTAACCAGATAGTATTTATCCTCTGTCTCAAAAGGCAATCCACTCTGATACAACCCATCTTTGTTTACAAACTTGATCAAGTGATCCTCAAAACCTTCGGGATAAGCTAATTTGATCTGCTCCTGAATCTCTTGATCCAGTGCTTCAAATGCCTTTAGAACCCGTGGTTTGTTATTCATGAGACTAATGTAAATTGGTTTTCTAAAAAAAAGAATTAAGATCAATAAATTTTAATTGCTGCTTAGAAATTGAATGGCATTATCATAATCAGCAATTAAACTTTCTTCTTGAAGGGACAACTCGTTCAATCCCAAGCTAAACATACGAGCTAACCGTTTAGCACTTTCACGTTCGTAAAATTCCGGCTCACCAAAAAGTTGAACCAATTCTTTCCACGTTTTATCGGGTCCAGCTTCTTGTATCCGATAAACATTTGATAGGAGATAAATTGTCTCGTAATCAAACGAATTAACAACTCCGCTAAGTTCAGCACTTCTCCATGCACCTGACTGGATACTTGGATTTCTTAACCCTCTATCCATGATTTGGAATACAGCTTCAATTCCGGATTGATACTTTAGAGTAGACCACAAACTGTCAGAATCTAAGTAAGTGTTAAACTTTATGGCAATCTCTTTGTGATAGTCCAGCTTACCTTCAATATCTGCTTTGTTCTCATTGAGAATATTTTTCAGCACATTTTCTCGTGTATTAGCTTCTTTTACGGATTCACGCCATTCGCTGAGCGTCAAAGCCAGTGATACTGTAAACACAATAAGAATTGCTTCTATAAATAGATGTCGAAAGTCAATTTTAGATTTTGCCATGGATTACCCGGTCAAAGATTCTTTTGACTTGAAGATCGCCATAGCCATAAATAGGCGCTCTTCTTTGAAATTCTCTAAATATAGCGCCGAAATCCTCTGTGGATTTCTCCTTCATGATCTCACGAATAATTTGTTCTGGTTTCCCAGGTTGATTGTCTTTAGGCATGCGATCAAAGTGAGCTCCAATAGCTCGCATCACAAATGGAAAATCTTCGTGGACCTGTACTCCAAGTTTTAAAAGTCTTTCAATATCATCACTTCTATAGGCGAACCAAAGGAGAGCGAATTGGTTGACATTGATTTTAGTCAGGGGTTTTCTGTTTTGATAAGTATAGGCTAACTCATCCTTATTTAATCCGCCAAAGCCAAATTCCAAAGAATCTTCTGGTATGACGATATAAACCTTGATGTCTTGAAGGTAAAGAAGGCTACATACAAACCAAAGGTTAATCTGACAGAATAGGTCTTCCTCGAACCAGAGATTTACTTCCCCACTTTCTATATCAGAGATTTTCCTTAATTCAGGAGTAACATACTCATGATAGTTGTTCTCACCGTAGGCTTCTTTTATGAATTCAGCGCGCTGCTGAAAAAGGCTTTTTAGATTCTTTTCATTAACCGGGCCATCTACCATACATTCTCTTGCCACGATGATTTCCCCCAAAATCTTATCTGATGGAAATTGCTCTTTTAAAGCATCACCGTTAACAATGTGGTAGGTATTCAAAACTATTCCATTTGTGTTTCTAATTCACTAGCGGCCTGAGGTTGCTCCTCTTTTTCTTCCTTCTCCTCTTTCTTAAAATATCTTTTCTGGAAGATGATTATAAAACAGATGGACACAAAAATAGATGCATCAGCGATATTAAACACCGGCCAAAGTGCCATATAATCACCTCCTAAAAAAGGAATCCAATTTGGCAGATACCCCTCCCAGATATCGATGTAGAACATGTCTATTACTTGACCATGAAACCAAGGGGTGGGAGCATCATAAGGGGCATTATCAAACCATATTCCATAGAATACTGAATCAATCAGGTTCCCGATGGCTCCTCCAAGGATCAATGCAATACATATAAGTAATCCAGAATTAGCTTTCTTCTGAATAAGGTTCAAGAGATAATATCCGATGGCCACCATAGCACCAATTCGGAAAACAGTAAGGATGAGTTTGCCATATTCAAAATTCAGCTTCATTCCAAAAGCCATTCCCGGGTTTGTGAGGTAGTGAAGCTTGAACCATTGACCAAAAATCAGTATTTGACCCTTGGTGCCCATATCCATATTGTAATACACCAGTAGCTTAACCACCTGATCCACCAGGATCACTAATACACTGATAAGAAAATATTTTAATACCTGGTTTTTCATGTCATTAGCTAGCTACTTCTATTTGTACGTCAATTTCTATCCCGTCTATATCAAACCTATCTCCTTGGCTTGGAGAACCTGCCTGTAGTGATAGTGCTTGAGTCTCGGTCTTGATGTAATCAGCAAAGTCCTCTAAAGCTGCCTGCATCATATTGTCACTCGTATTATAGGTTACTTTAATTTTGTCTTGAACCTCAAGTCCTTTGTCTTTACGCTGATTCTGGATTCTGTTTACCATATCTCTGCTTAGACCTTCCTTTCGAAGTTCGTCAGTTATTGTGATATCCAGAGCGACAGTAAGACCCCCTTCAGATGCAACCATCCAACCTGGAATATCCTGTGATGTGATTTCTACATCTTCAAGGGTTAGGATTATCTCCTCTCCATCTGCATCGATCTTATACTCACCGTCTCGCTCGATTGCAACAATATCATCTTTCGTGAACCCATTGATTATTCCTGAAATCGCTTTCATCTTAGGTCCATACTGCTGCCCAAGTTTTCGGAAGTTTGGTTTGATATTCTTCACCAGGATACCAGAAGCGTCATCCACATACTCTACTTCTTTCACATTTATCTCTGTTTTGATCAATTCTTCAACTGCCTCAATCCTTTCCTTGACCTTAGGCTTTAGGATTGGAATTAATGTTTTTTGAAGTGGCTGACGAACTTTGATCTTCTCTTTCTTTCTAAGTGAATGTACCAATGAGGAGATGTTCTGAGCGAAGTGCATGCTTTCACTCAAAGCGTGATCGATCATATCTTCTTCTAATTGCGTCAGTTTGCTGAGGTGGACGGACTCATACTGAAGTGGAGTATTGTTCTTTTGAGCATCCTTTCGGATACCATCCGTCAGGTTCTTGTAAAGCCACTCTGAGTAGAAAGGAGCGATCGGACTCATCAATTGAGAAGTTACCATTAAACACTCAAACAGTGTTTCATAGGCTGCCTTCTTATCAGCGTTGAGCTCGCTTCTCCAGAACCGTTTCCTTGAAAGGCGCACATACCAGTTGGATAACTGATCGTTAACAAAGTCCTGAATCGCCCGAGCTGCTTTTGTCGGTTCATAATCTTCGTAATAAGAAGAAACATCCTTGATGAGTATCTGTAGTTCCGAAAGGATCCATCGGTCAAACCTAGGACGATCTTCTACCGGCGTAATATTCAATTCATCCATTTGGAAGCCATCCAAATTCGCATAAAGTGCAAAGAATGAATAGGTATTGGTGAGCGTGCCAAAGAATTTTCGTTGAACCTCGGCTATTCCATCCAGGTCGAACTTTAAGTTGTCCCACGGGTTGGCGTTAGCAATCATGTACCAACGTGTCGGGTCGGCACCATACTGATCCAATGTCTCAAATGGATTTATAGCATTGCCCAATCGCTTGGACATCTTGTTACCATTTTTATCCAGCACAAGCCCATTCGCAATAACATTCTTATATGCTACGCTATCATTCAAAAGCACTCCGATTGCGTGAAGGGTAAAGAACCAACCACGGGTTTGATCTACTCCTTCTGCAATAAAATCAGCGGGGTAGTTTGCGTGATATGTTTCCTGATTTTCAAACGGGTAGTGCCATTGTGCATATGGCATGGCACCTGAATCGAACCATACATCAATCAAGTCAGGCTCTCTGAACATTTTCTGACCTGAATCACTTACCAGGATTACATCATCCACATAGGGTCTGTGTAGGTCAAAATCAGATGGAAGATCAGCTCCCATGTGGCCAGCTTCGTGCGCTTTGTGTACCTCATTCCGAAGCTCTTCCATGCTTCCGATACACTTCATTTCTGTTCGATCTTCAGTTACCCATATTGGAAGCGGAGTTCCCCAGAATCTGGATCTTGATAGGTTCCAGTCAACCAGGTTTTCCAGCCAGTTTCCGAAACGTCCCGTGCCGGTAGAAGCTGGTTTCCAGTTGATTGTTTTGTTCAAATCAACCAACCGATCTTTCAAAGCAGTGGTTTTGATAAACCATGAATCCAGTGGGTAGTAAAGAACCGGCTTGTCCGTTCTCCAGCAGTGCGGATACGAGTGTTCGTACTTCTCAACCTTAAATGCTTTGTTATCTTCTTTTAGCTTGATTGCTATGAGAACGTCAGTTGGCTTGAATTCCGGATTGCTTCGCTCTTCATCGCTATAATATTCCTCTTTAACGAATCGCCCGGCGAAATCAGTCACCTCTTCAACAAATCGTCCTTGCTTGTCTACAAGTGGTACATCCTGTCCTTTCTCGTCTTTAACCATAACAGACGGTACACCAGCTTGCTGAGTCACTCTAAAGTCGTCAGCACCAAAGACAGAAGCCGTATGCACGATACCCGTACCGTCTTCCGTGGAAACGAAATCACCAGGGATCACTCTGAAAGCTTTTGCTTCTAGTTCAGCATTGGTAACGTATGGCATCAGCTGCTCATAACGTGTCTCTAAAAACTCTTTTCCTTTGAATTCTTTTACAATTTCAAAAGGGATCAACTTGTCACCTTCATTGTAGTCCTCCAGCGAAAGTCCTTTTGCTTTTTCAGAGAAAAACTTCCCAACCAGGTCTCTGGCTAGAATGACTGAAACGGGCTCATAAGAATAAGAATTAAAGGTTTTAACCTTTACATAGTCAATTTTCTCCCCTACCGCCAAAGCACAGTTGGAAGGTAAAGTCCATGGAGTGGTTGTCCATGCTAATATTCTTACATCCTCTTCCTTACTATCGAAAAGAAAAGCAGAAGTTTCGTCTCGCTTAACTTTGAATTGAGCAACAATTGAGGTATCCTTTACATCTTGATAGGTACCTGGCTGGTTAAGCTCGTGAGAGCTCAATCCGGTTCCTGCTGCAGGTGAATAAGGCTGAACTGTGTAGCCTTTGTAAAGGAGGCCTTTATCATAAAGTCTTTTAAGTAGATTCCATACTGATTCGATGTATTCCATCTTAAAAGTCACGTATGGATCGTCAAGGTCCACCCAGTAGCCCATCTGACGAGTTAAATCATCCCACTCACCTTTGAACTTCATTACCGCCTCACGACATTTGGCGTTATAGTCTTCTACGGAGATTTTTTTGCCAATGTCATCTTTCGTAATTCCAAGCTGCTTTTCTACCTGGAGCTCAACTGGAAGTCCATGGGTATCCCATCCGCCCTTACGTTTTACTTGATAGCCTTGAAGTGTCTTGTATCGGCAAAAAATATCTTTCACCGTTCTGGCCATCACATGGTGAATGCCGGGCGTACCATTTGCGGATGGTGGGCCTTCGTAGAACGTGAAGGTGTCATTTCCTTCTCTTGTTTCTACTGATTTTTCGAAAATTTGATTGTCTTCCCAAAACTTAAGGATGTCTTTTGCAATTTCCGAATAGCTGACTTTTTTAAACTCAGGATATTTCACAGTCCTAAAACTTCTTATTTCTCTTTCTTTTCTTTAGGCTCGTCATCATCATCGATACCTTCCGCCAATTCTGGCACACTTTCAATCAAGGGATGCTTGGTTTTATCTCTTTTTCCACTATCGAACTGGAGTATTAATGCTGGTAACACAACTACGTTTGTAATCATTGCAAAAAACAATGTAATCGATGTAAGTTTTCCCAATGCGATCGTTCCACCAAACTCAGAAAGAACGAAAATGATAAAACCAAAAAACAAGATGATTGATGTGTAGATCATGCTCGATCCTGTTTCACGAATACTTTTACTTATTGCTTTAGATACATCAAACTTACTGGCAAAAAGCTCCTGACGATACTTAGCAAGGAAGTGAATGGAATCGTCTACTGAGATACCAAATACGATGCTGAAGATCAATGCGGTGCTCGGCTTTAGCGGAATACCAAAGAATCCCATGATACCTGCCGTGATCAGAAGAGGGATGATATTCGGTATAATGGATATGATGATCATTTTAACGTTTCTGAACAACAGCCCCATGATTAACGCTATAATAAAGAAGGCAATAATCATCGAAGTAAGAAGATTCTCAATCAAGAATTTGTTCCCTTTAATAAACATCAATGTGGTGCCTGTTACGTTGACATCCATTTTAGAATTTAAAAAAATGGAATCGATTTTAGGAGCGATGACACCATTCACCAGAGAGTCCAGTTTATTAGACCCAATATCTGCCATTTTTAGTGAGATTCTCACGTACTGCCCGGTTGAATCAATAAATGATTGGGAAAGTTCTTCGGTCTCACCCTCACTTAAGTATCGCATGATAAAAGGCATATCCCTATTGTTAGGTAGAGAATACATCCTGGATTGATTATAATAAGCCTGTCGCGCTGCTTTTGCAAAACTCACAACAGATACAGGCTGTGATATTCCGTCGAGTGATGAAATAAAGCTTTCAAACTCATCGATTTTTCTAAGATTTCTAAGATTTTGTACCCCTTTCTTTGTTCCAGTATCTACGATCAATTCAAGAGGCATCACTCCACTGAAGTTGTCTTCGAAGAACTTTAAATCTGTTTTCAAGGGGCTTTTTTCAGGGATATCGTCAACCATAAATGAGACTGCTTCAATCTTACTGAGGCCCATGGCTGATACAGCAGCAACTGCTACAGTCAACGCGAAAATTGCTGGACGCATCGTATGAACCAGTTCATCGATCTTTTTGATGACCCAATCCAGCATTTTGAACTTTAGATGTTTCAAGTGCTTTTGAGATGGCGGCTTATAAAGCGAGAACACACCCGGAATAAGAATTATACTCACGATGAAGGTAGCCATGATGTTGATACCTGCGACGATACCAAACTCCACCAACACATTAATCTGGGTAGATGCAAGTACAAAGAAACCTACCGCGGTTGTGAGATTAGTAATAAAAGTGACAACCCCGATCTTTCGAATGATCCTACTCAATGCTTTCATTTGATCACCATGCTCACTAAATTCATGGTGATATCGGTTGAGCATATATACACTGTTCGGTATTCCAATGACTACTATAATTGGAGGGATCAATCCGGTAAGTAGTGTGATTTTGTATTTTAATAAAGCCAGGGTCCCCATCACCCAGATGACCACCACTCCGATGATGATAAGAGGGAAGAAAACAGCTTTGAATGATCGGAAGAAAAGGAAAAGAATGATTCCGGTGACAATTAGAGAAAGTACCAGAAACATATTCAACTCGGCCTTTACTTTGCTTGTAGTGATGGATCTTGAATACGGTAGTCCGGCAAAATGGACGTCAATTCCGGATTCTGACTCAAACTTTTCACCCTGCTCAATGATGTAGTTTACAAGCTGGTCTCTGTTCTTGGAATTAAGAACCTCCTTTCTAATGGTGATAAGAAGAAGTGTAGCACCATTCTCTGCGTTTATGAGTTGGCCACTATAAAACTTCAAACTGGCAGAAGCTTGAAGCAGACTATCAAGTGTTTCCTGATCTTGAGGGATCTCTTCAAAGACAGGCTTTAGTTCGAAAGCGCGCTTCTGATTATTCTTTTCTAGTTTTTGAAGATTGGGAAGTCCTAGTACGTTTCTTATACCATCGGTGTTCTCAAGATCATACGTGAGCTCACTGAATTTTTTAAAGTTCTCCAGTAGGTAAATGGCACTGTCCTGAACGCCCATAGCCATGATGTTACCGTCCTCACCAAACGTATTTCGAAACTGCTTGAAATAGACCATATCCGGATCTTTTTCGGGAACAATATTGGCAAGATCATAGGACCACTTGATGTTTTGTGATTGGTACCCCATGAATACCGTGATTGCCGCTAAGACAACCATCAGTGTTACACGAAACCTGAGAATTATATGAGAGAGTTTAAACCACATTTTGAAATAGTGCGCAAAGGTAATGAACCTGCCTTTAGAGGCAAGATTTTCAGGGGTTTATAAGAGAATTGATGAGTATTGGATTATACGTATTGTATATGGCAGAATTTTAGAGCAATCTGTAAGATTATGATTCTTGCCTGAAAGTACTTTTCGAGTAGATAACCACTTGATTACGATGACTAAAAATCTTATCATATCTTTTTTAATTTCAGATTAATGAATTTTTATGCTAGGGTAACATTTGTTGACAGGGATGCTATGGCTTAGGATGTTGCGTTAGCTTAACTAGAAAGTATCAGAAGATATTGATTTGTATCAGTTTTAAATAAAGGGTAGCTAACCAAATGCTAGCCTTTATTATGTTGATTAAATATGCTATTGACTAATTTTAAAAGAGTCAAACAAAAGAAGCTATGGCTAAAATCAGAATCAACTCAGTGCAATGCACCACACCTGATGAAATCGATAAAGATGAAATGTACCTAAAGAAAGACGGCCATAAAATATGGCCGGAAGGTGAAAAATATCATCGGGTAGATACAGGAGATGTTGAGCAGGTGGATCTCGTGCTTGATGTGGAGGAAGGATGGAATGAGGTTGAAGTTTGGGATTACGATTTTGTGAGTTTGAATGACAAATTAGGTGTTTTCAAATTCAAGGTGGACAATACCCCTGGAAAATACTCAACCTCGATGACATTGCTTGAACGCAACAGTACGGCCAGCTACCTGATGTTTTGGGAGATACTCGATAAAGATGGCCGTTCGGTTGATGATTAAATAGCCAACCGATATCCACTTATTGTTTTGTAAAGCCTGACAGCATGTGAGTCAGTAAGCCCACTAACGAAATCGATGATAACTTGGAGTGACTCATAAACTGATTCTGCATTGTCTAATTGGATAATAAATTCTTCCGGAATTAATCTTAAAATAGACTTGTGTTTTGGCTGAGGACTATCAAAGTATTTAGCATACATGGCGGTAGCAAAAGATTCAATCAGGCGATCAATAACTTCAAATCCCCCTGCTTCTTTTTCCAAAACCAATTTGGATCTGTAGATTCTTTCAATGGAAAGTCCTATGATTTCATTCATAGCTTTTGCCGAGGGAATGAGGCTGGTCAAGTCAGTGTCAAATGTTCCACGAAGCATATCTTCTTCCTTCTCCTGAAAAAGTTTGGAACATTCACCAACAAGCTGGCTTATTGCCATTGCGCGAAGTATTCCTAGCTTTTCATTGAGAGAAGGGATTTTTTGTAGTTTTTCTTCAGAGTAAGCTTCACCAATGATGGCAGCCAATAGTGCCTTCACTTTTTCAAAAGGAACCAATCCTAAACGGCATCCATCTTCCAAATCAATGATATGGTAGCAGATATCATCTGCGGCTTCAACCAAAAATGCGAGCGGATGTCTACACCATTTGTTATCATCGAGCCTATGCAACCTCATTTCATTAGCTAACTCTTCAAAGAGTGATGCATTGGATTGGTAGTATCCAAATTTTTTCTGACTCTTTTTGCCTTTTACCTTTTCACATGAAGAAGAAAGTGGGTATTTAGTAAATGCACCTAGTGTGGCATAAGTCAGTTTCAAGCCACCATTTTTCTTATTTAAGATCCTTAGTCCTTGAGCATTTCCTTCAAATGTGGTTAGATCTTTCCATTCTTGATTGGAAACCTTTTTTTGGAAGAACTGCCCTTTTTTATTGGTAAGAAAAAACGAAGAGATACTGTCTTCACCGGAATGTCCGAAAGGGGGATTACCTAAATCGTGAGCCAGGCAAGCAGCACAGACAATTGACCCAAAGTCGTGAACAGTATAACCGCTGGTTCTTAATTCTGGGTATTTCTCTATTAAGTAAGCACCAGCATTTTTCCCAAGCGATCTTCCGACACTGGACACTTCCAAACTGTGAGTGAGGCGTGTATGCACGAAATCATCTTCGGGCAAAGGGAACACTTGTGTTTTGTCTTGAAGCTTTCGGAAGGGATGAGAAAAAATAATACGATCAATATCCTGTTCAAATCGACTCCTGGTTTCATCATGAGGAGCAGCGTTAGTATCCCCAGGTCGTTTATTTGATAAAAGTTGGAGCCAATTCATTCGTTCAAATTAAGTAGTTTCCAGCAATAAAGGATCCTGGCGGAGTAGTCGACACATCGTTTGATAGGTGAGGGGATGTTTCTTGGAAAACTCTCTTGGTCGCTCAAAGAAATTCTCAACAGCTACTGCAAAAAATTCTTCATTGTTAGCCGAACCGTACTTCCTAAAGAAAGATTCTCTCCCCTCAACTATTTCTTTCATCGTGTGCTGAGCTCTTAGCTCCCATTCATGCAAAACCTGCTCACTTAGAAAGTTGTACTCTTCATTCATGACGCGATTCTCGAGTCTTAGCGCATGAGCCATTTCATGAAGTCCAAGGTTTCTACCGTCCGGCTCTAAATAACCCTCAACAAAATGTTTCCATGATAGTACAATAGCTTTTGCTTTGGGATTTACTTCTCCTTTGTGATGTGTTTGATTGGAGTTACTAAAAAAGGTATCAGGATATACCAGAATATGACGGAAGAAGGTAAGATTCACTTTTGGAAATCCAAAGGTAAGTTGAATGGCCGATGCAGCTATCAATACTTTCATTTCCCATGTCACATGATCCATTCGACGAGGTATGAATTTTTTAGAGCTAATAAAAAGTGCTGCCCTTTTTTCGAAAATCTTCCTGGATTGTGAAGGAAGTTTTCGATAGAACTCAAAATTCTTCAGTAAAAAAACCTTATGCTTTGCACTTAGATAGAAAGCAGGGAATAAGCTTCCTGTCTGATGAAATCGGACAATCCATCTAGCAATAAAGGGAATAAGAAGAAGGAGTAATAATTCCAAATCAAATCCTTTTAAGTAGATGTTTGAGATCTACTTTCTCATGAAGTTTATTAATTAGCTCTTTGACTGAAACACGTTCTTGATTCATAGAGTCACGTTCTCGGATCGTTACGGTATTATCCTCCAGTGTTTGGTGATCTATGGTTACACAATAGGGCGTGCCAATGGCGTCCTGGCGTCTGTACCGTCTTCCAATGGCATCTTTCACATCATATTGAAATGCAAAATCATATTTGATTTCTTCCAGAATTTCTTCGGCTTTTTCCGGAAGTCCGTCTTTGTTTACCAGTGGCAGGATGGCAACTTTATTAGGAGCTAGAGCAGGGGGTATTCTAAGTACAGTTCGCTCACTTCCGTCCTCGAGTTTTTCTTCGGTGTAGGCTGCAGACATGACTGCTAGAAACATTCGATCCAGACCTATTGAGGTTTCTACCACATATGGCACATAGCTCTCGTTTGTATTTTGATCAAAGAATTGGAGTTTTTTCCCTGAGTGTTCTTCATGGGCTTTTAGATCAAAGTCTGTTCTGGAATGGATGCCTTCAAGCTCTTTGAAGCCCATAGGAAAATTGAATTCAATATCACAAGCTGCATTTGCATAGTGAGCAAGGTTGACATGGTTATGAAAACGATAATTTTCCTGTCCTAACCCAAGCGCTTTGTGCCAATTGATCCGAGTTTCTTTCCAATGCTCATACCATCTCATTTCTTCGCCTGGTTTCACGAAAAATTGCATCTCCATCTGCTCAAATTCCCTCATTCGGAAGATGAATTGTCGAGCGATAATTTCATTCCTGAAGGCTTTGCCAATCTGAGCAATACCGAAAGGAGGCTTCATTCGAGCTGTTTTTTGTACATTCAGGTAGTTTACGAAAATACCTTGTGCAGTTTCAGGCCTGAGATAAATTCTCTCAGCTCCATCTGCTAATGATCCTAGCTCCGTTGAGAACATCAGGTTGAATTGACGGACGTCTGTCCAATTTTTTGAACCTGAAACAGGGTCAGCTATCTCTAACTCTTCGATCAATTCCTTCACATCTGTCAGGTTCCCGGAAGCCAGGGCTGCTCCCATTCGGTCCTCGATCGATTTAATTTTTTCCTTGTATCCAATCACACGTGGATTGGTACTTACAAATTGAGCCTCATCGAAGGTATCGCCAAATCTTTTTAGTGCCTTCGCAACTTCCTTATTGATCTTCCCCTCAATCTTAGCAAGATGGTCTTCAATTAAAACATCAGCTCGGTATCGCTTTTTAGAGTCTTTGTTGTCAATAAGCGGATCATTGAACGCATCTACATGACCAGAGGCTTTCCATGTAGTGGGGTGCATAAAAATGGCTGCATCAATTCCAACAATGTTTTCGTGCATGCGCACCATTGCCTGCCACCAATATTCTTTGATATTGTTCTTTAGTTCAGATCCGTTCGGGCCATAATCGTAAGTGGCGCCCAAACCGTCATAAATGTCACTGGATGGATAAATAAATCCATATTCTTTACAGTGTGAAACGATGTTTTTTAGTGATCCTCCTTCAGGTGTATTGCTCATAGCCCGCAAAGATATTTGTTAGAGTGATTGTTTGTTATGGCTAATTGTTTTTTTTAAGGTCACTTAGTAAATGTCACAGCGAATACATCTTGTTGGCTTATCTTTTGCTTATGGAATCCATTATCTTCAGGTTTACGTTGGTTAGTCGGCTTAATTAAAGAAAATCATGAGAAAAAACATATCAATTCTTTTGTTAATAATGTCTGTTTTTATAGGGTATTCCCAAGATGGAGTATCACATAAATCATACGACGAACTTTTGCAGAAATATGTAAATGACCAAGGGATGGTGGATTACAAAGGACTAAAGTCTGAAAGGGCAAAGCTGAAGAGCTATTTATCTGTGCTGGAATCCAATCCTCCTAAAGATAGTTGGACCAGGGATCAGAAACTGGCCTATTGGATCAACGCCTATAATGCTTTTACATTGGAGCTCATCCTGAGACATTATCCGGTAAAGAGTATAAAAGACATAGGCTCTACCATTAAGATCCCATTCGTAAGCACGGCTTGGGACGTAAAGTTCATCAATATTGGAGAGGAAGAATACGATCTAAATAATTTAGAGCACGGGATTATCCGAAAAGAATTTGAAGAGCCTAGAATACACTTCGCTTTAGTTTGTGCTGCTGTTTCTTGTCCTAAGCTACAAAACAGGGCATATCTTCCCGAGAAGTTGGAAGAACAGTTAACGAAAGCGGCAGAAGATTTTTTAGCCAATCCTAATAAAAATGAGTTTAAGAGTGCCAAGAAAGCTGAGTTGTCAAAACTATTTAACTGGTACGGTGGAGACTTCAAAAATGATGGAACCTTAATCGAATATATCAATCAATACGCTCCGACCAAACTTGAAAAAAATGCAAACATTGATTGGAAAGATTACAATTGGGCACTGAACGAGCAAAAATAAAATCTTGAAGGTTTCCATAAATGAAAAACCCCAATCGAGAGATTGGGGTTTTTTGATCTTCTTTCTTAGTATCGTTTTACTTAACGATCTTTCTTCCAATACTGTGGTATTCGAAACCAAGCTCTTCCATTTGCTTAAGATCATAAAGATTTCTTCCATCGAATATAACCTTGTTTTTTAATGCAGATGACATTCTTTCGAACTCTGGAGTTCTGAAAATTGGCCATTCAGTCATGATCATCAAGGCGTCAGCATCTTGCAAAGCGTCATATTCATCATTAGCGAAATGAATTTTATCACCAAAGATATCCTTCACATTGTCCATGGCTTCTGGGTCATAAGCCTTTACTTTAGCTCCATGACTTAGAAGCGTCGTAATGTTTTCTAAAGCAGGTGCTTCTCTAATATCATCTGTGTACGGTTTGAAGGCAAGTCCCCAAACGGCTATTGTTTTTCCTGAAAGATCACCATTAAAAAAGGCTTTTAAAGGTCCAACCATTTTCTGCTTCTGAGATTTATTTACAGACATTACAGAGTTAAGAATCTTGAAGTCGTAGTTAACCTCTGACGAAGATTTGGCTAACGCTTGAACATCTTTCGGGAAGCAGCTACCTCCATACCCAATTCCTGCAAATAAGAACCGATTTCCAATTCGAGTGTCTGTGCCAATTCCTTTTCTTACCTTATCCACATCAGCACCCAAAAGTTCGCACAGATTAGCGATCTCATTCATGAAAGTAATTTTTGTAGCAAGGAAAGAATTTGCAGCATATTTGGTAAGCTCAGCTGATCTAACATCCATAAAGATAATTGGATTTCCCTGCCTAACAAAAGGTGCGTAAAGCTTCTCCATTAGCTTAATTGATTTTTCTGATTCAGCCCCAATTACTACCCGGTCAGGTTTCATAAAGTCATCAACTGCTACTCCCTCTCTCAAAAACTCCGGATTGGAAACTACTTCAAATTCTACCTCAGCTCCAGCTTTGACCTTTTCAGTTACTTTTTCTGCTGTCCCTACTGGTACGGTGCTTTTGTCCACAATTACAGTAAAATCTTCAAGCATTGGTCCGAGATCTTCTGCTACTCTAAGTACATATTGAAGATCTGCCGATCCATCTTCACCGGGAGGGGTAGGCAATGCGAGAAAAATTATCTGTGCATCTTTAATTCCCTCTTGTAGTGAAGTCGTGAATTCAAGTCTACGCTGACGAATGTTTCGTTCAAACAAAACTTCTAGTCCGGGTTCATATATGGTAATCTGTTTGTTTTTAAGCTTTTCAACCTTTTTTTCATCTATATCAATACATGTTACATGATTGCCCGTCTCGGCAAAACACGTACCTGTCACTAAACCAACATAACCAGTTCCAACTACAGCAATTTTCATAAGTATTCTTTTTGGCTGAATTCTTGAGGCCGCAAAATTAAAGGAGTTTGGTTACTAATTGAGTGATCGAACTATTTTTAGACAAACAAGATTAGTAATTTTGCGTTCCCAAATAAAACAAACGTTTTAAAGTATGTCGACAGCAACATTAACCCCCGACCCATCGACCTCTTCTGAGAATCAAGAGATGATTGCTCAGATGGTTAGAGATTTTTGTGCAAGAGAAATTGAACCGAATAAAATGGAGTGGGATGAAACACAAGAGTTTCCGATTGATGTGTTTCATAAAATGGGAGAATTAGGACTGATGGGGGTGTTAGTTCCACAAGAATACGGAGGCGCAGGGTTTGGATATCATGAATATGCTACCGCAATTATCGAGTTATCTAAGGTAGATGGGTCGATTGGTTTATCGATGGCTGCTCATAATTCGCTTTGTACAGGACATATTCTTCAGCATGGAAGTGAGGATCAAAAGCAAAAATATCTTCCGAAACTAGCTACTGGAGAATGGATTGGAGCTTGGGGTCTAACCGAACCCAACACAGGCTCAGATGCTGGAAATATGAAAACTATTGCTGAGAAGCAAGGGAATGAATGGGTACTTAATGGTGCAAAAAATTTCATAACACATGGTAATTCAGGAGATGTGGCAGTTGTTATTGCGAGAACAGGAGAGGCTGGAAAATCACGAAACGCAAGTGCTTTTATAGTAGAAAGAAGTAATCCCGGCTTCAAACAAGGAAGAAAAGAAGATAAATTGGGGATGCGGGCTTCCGAAACCTCTGAAATGATATTTGAGGATTGTAGAATCCCGACGGAAAATCTAATTGGGGAGGTCGGTGACGGGTTCGTTCAAGCTCTAAAAGTGCTGGATGGAGGGCGTATTTCCATTGCGGCATTGGGATGTGGTATCGCAGAAGGAGCGTTGAATGCCGCAATTGCATATTCTCAGGAACGTGAACAGTTTGGTAAATCCATTTCCAATTTTCAGGGAATTTCATTTAAGCTGGCTGATATGGCAGTAAAAGTGGAGGCGGCCAAATTGTTAACCTTTCAAGCAGCAGAACTAAAAAATCAGGGAAAGAGTGTTAACAGAGAGTCCGCAATGGCTAAGTTATATTCATCTGAGATAGCAGTCGAGGTGGCAAATGATGGAGTTCAAATATTTGGAGGTTATGGATACACCAAAGATTACCCGGCTGAAAAATATTATAGAGATGCCAAGCTTTGTACTATCGGGGAGGGAACCTCTGAAATCCAGAAGATCGTTATCTCAAGAACCTTATTGAATCAATAAGTTGGAATACGTGAAAATAGCTGCTATATTTGCGGCCCATTAAAAAATCTGAAATGTTAATAATCAACGTTAAAGAGAACGAATCAATAGACAGAGCACTTAAGAGATTTAAGAAGAAATTCGAAAAAACTGGTGTGTTGAGAGAGCTTAGATCAAGAACCCATTTCAAAAAGCCGTCAGTTGCAAGAAGAGAAGAAATAATCAAAGCCAAGTATATCCAACAGCTTAGAGACGAGGAAAATAAATAACCTCATCTACTTCTTCTTCACCTAAGATTTTAATAAGTTAGTATTCATCCCGAAACTTCGGGATAATACTGCTTATGATCGAAACCTTCCTTAAATACCTTTCTTTTGAAAAACGCTACAGCCAACATACTGTAGAAGCCTACCGGAAGGATCTCCAACAGTTTTCTGATTTTCTTATTTCCAATTTCGAAATCGATGATTTGGCACTTGTCAAACATATCCATATTAGAGGATGGATAGTCGATTTGACAGAGCGTAACATTGCAGCTAAATCTGTTAATAGGAAAATTGCTACCCTCAAATCATTCTACAAGTTTTTGCTCGGTAGGGAGTTCATTGATAGCAATCCTACTTCTCAAATCAAACCACTTAAAACAGAGAAGGACTTGCCGTCCTTTGTCAAGGAAAGTGAGATTGTTAATCTCCTGGATCACATTGAGTTTGGTGAGGATTTTTTTGGTTACAGAGATCGTCTGATTCTGGAATTACTTTATGCAACCGGCATTCGTTTGGCGGAAATTCAAGGGCTGAAGGAGTCTGATGTTAATTTTTACGAAAAGACTATCAGGGTACTGGGAAAAAGAAATAAAGAGCGAATCATACCTATTGGAAATTCGTTAATAGAAGTAATTAATAAGTACTTAGCACTTAAAAAAGATATGGGTATGGGAGAAGAGCGATTGCTGGTTACCGATGTAGGAAAACCTACATATTCCATGTTCATTTACCGGAAGGTGAAAAAGTATCTTGGTGCAGTAACAACACTAAGTAAAAAAAGTCCTCATGTGATGAGGCATACATTCGCAACACATTTATTAAATAAAGGTGCAGACCTTAATGCGGTGAAAGATTTGCTTGGACATACAAGCCTTGCCGCTACACAGGTTTATACCCATAATTCAATTGAGAAGCTAAAGGAAGCCTTTGAGCAGGCACATCCTAAAGCATAATGTTTAACCTTTAAAACGTGACAAACATGAAGTTACAGATGCATTCCATTCACTTTGACGCAGACGTTAAGCTGCTAGATTTTATTCAGAAAAAGGTAGATAAGCTTGAGACCTTTTACGATCGCATCATTGATGGAGAAGTTTTTCTTCGAGTAGAGAAGGATGAGTCGAAAGAGAATAAAATAATAGAAATAAAGTTGAATGGTCCTAAGAATCAATTCTTTTCAAAGGAACGTGCCAAATCTTTTGAGGCTGGTACAGATGCAGCTGTAGAAGCGCTGAGAAGACAGTTAAAAAAACATAAGGAGAAGGTAATGGCTCATTAGTTACCTTCAGACAAATCAATAAAAAATCCCGATCATAATGGTCGGGATTATTTTTTATAAATGATGATATTGATCAACTCTTCCACTTAATAGTACAACCTATTGCTCTCTTTTCGGTTACTGTCGGTTTTTTGCCTGAAAGGAGAGCATTTATTGCATTCTCTACGAAAGCTTCGGAAACGTCAGAAGCATCGTTTGGACTGTCATCGATTGCTCCGATAAATTCAACCCTGTACTTGCCATCGGCCTCTTTGTTTAAAAGATATGTATGAGGTGTTTTAGTTGCTCCAAAAGCCTTTGCAACTTCCTGGCTATCATCCCTGAGATAAGGAAAAGTGTATCCCTTACTTTGAGATCTCTTCTTCATATATTCCATTGAATCTTCTGGCTGCTGAGAAATATCATTTGGGTTTATAGCTATGACAGGGAACCCCTTGCTGGCATACTTCTTATCTAAGTCCATAATTCGGGACTCATAGGCTTTGGCATACGGACAAGTATTGCAGGTAAACACTACGATAAAGCCCTTTGCATCGCTATAACTATCCATGGAAATCATCTTTCCATCAACATTTCTTAGCTCGAAATCTTTTGCGTAATCTCCAACACTGTAACCAGCGATTGGCTCGGACGCATTAATAAATAGGACTGCCACTACAGCCATTACTCCTACGATTAATATAAATGTTCTTTTCATGGTTTTAGACATTGAATTAATTCAAATATTTTTTGATAGTTTTTTCAAGTTCTTCTTTTGTAAACGCTTTTTCATGAAAATACGTTTTACCTAAGTCAGTTACAAAAAGCGTTGCTGGAATAGCGCCTGACCAATCTTGGCTTACCTTACCCATATATTCGTCTGGATCTTTCTCATTTAGGAATAAAATATCAGATTGTAACGACCTTTTTGCTACAAATTTCTTAACCTTCTCCAGCTCACTCTGAAAGTCAATACTCACCAGGTAAACCTTCACATTTTCATTCTCCGATTCTAAAGCATCGAAATGAGGTAGCTCTTTGATGCATGGACCACACCATGTGGCCCAGAAATTAAAGACGGTCAGCGGAGCATCTGCATACAACATTTTCTTTTGCAGTTCAGCAAACTTTACTACTTCTATCTCTTGTGCTGTTGCATTGATAGAAGCAAGAATAATTAAGAAAATCGCGAGCGTATTTTTCATTGATTGAGGATACGAAATTATTATAATAGAGTTGTTCTTATACCTCTATTTCGATAAATAGATTTTTGTACAATACGTAGACTTAGGATTTTTAGACCTAAACATTACAAAATTCCGGGTAATATTTAAGTAATACAAAGTTATTTGATTCGGCCCGTACTAGAAAATACTGAAAATGAATAGTTGTTTTAACGATACAAAGGATTGTTACTGGTGTAAATATTCGATCCAAACAAATCGAACTTTATTTATCCACAAAACAGTAGAGTTATCCACATTTTTGTGTGATATCAATCTATTTATTTGATAATCAATTAGTTAAAGGATTATTTTAATTGTCTAAATTTGTTGATAACTATAAATGGAACCAGTTAATTGCCTGAAAGTCAGATGATTATCATTTGATAATCATTCTGCGCTCTGCCTGATGAGTTTCTTTCTATAAGCATTAAAAATACGAGACTTTGAGATGAAACCTACATACTTTCCTTCATCAATGACAGGCAAATTCCAAGCTTGCGTTACCTCAAATTTATTCATCACAGATTGCATTTTTTCCTGAGGGGCGACACTTGCAGGAGGTTTTTGCATGATGGTTTTTACGATCACATTTTTTCTTGAATCTTCATCAAACATCATTTCCCGGATATGGTCCAATGTCACAATACCTTGAAGTTCTTTTTGTTCATTGACCACCGGAAAAATATTTCGTTTACTTTTCATCACTAGCTTGACCAAGTCTTCTAATGAATCTTCGGGATGTATAATAAGCAAATCTTTCTCTATGATTTTCTTTAGATCTATCAAACTTAGAACGATCTGGTCTTTGTCATACTGAATGAGATCGCCGGTTTCGATCAATCGTTTTGTATAAATACTGTGTTTTTCAAAATAAGATATGGTGCTGAATGAAATTGCTGAGACAAGCATCAAAGGAACAAATAGAATATATCCACTTGTGATTTCTGCAATCAGGAAAATGGCAGTCAGAGGAGCATGAAGTATACCACTCATGACACCACACATACCTACCAGTGTGAAGTTGCTCGTGCTAAGTGAAGTGTTTAAGACTGAATTGGAAGTTGAACTGAATACATAGCCGGAAAGCCCACCCATGAAAAGCGACGGTGCAAAGATTCCCCCGCTCCCGCCTGCTCCAATGGTAAGTGCAGTTGCTATTGGTTTAACTAGCAATATCAAAAGTAGGAATACGATAAGCGAAGCTTGATTAGCAGACAAAGTATAGAAGAAGCTGTGATGAAAGATTTCTGCTGAATCACCCCTTAGAAGACTCTTTATCGTTTCATAACCTTCACCATATATTGGAGGAAATGTGAGAATGATTAATGCCAAACAAATACCTCCAACGGCTGCTCTTCCGAAATCATTTTTTAGCCTTTTGATCCCACCTTCGAATACATACATGATTCTTGTAAAGTAGAGAGATATCATGCCACATAATGCTCCAAAAAGAATGTAATAGCCTGTTTCGCTTGCGATAAAAGTCTCGGTTAGCTTAAATGAGAAAAGAATGTCCTCCCCCAATAAGACCAATGCCACCAGTTGACCACAAACGGATGCAATAAGCAGAGGGATAAATCGACTAATTTTTACTTCTGTTAGAATGACTTCCATCGCGAAGATTACACCAGTTACTGGTGAATTAAAGATGGCTGAAATTGCTCCTGCAGCTCCGCATCCCAGGAGTACTGTTCTTTTTTTATAACCAAGGTGAAATAATCTGCCAAGGTTGGAGCCAATTGCCGAGCCGGTAACAACAATTGGAGCCTCCAAGCCCACTGATCCTCCAAATCCTACCGTAATGGCACTGGTCACCATTCTAGAATACATTTTCGTGCGTCGAATGATACTGGAGTTCTTAGAAATGGAGTAGAGTATTTGGGTGATACCGTGTCCAAGATTCTCTTTGAAAAGGTATTTTGCTACAAAAACAGTAAGAAGAATGCCTAAAAGGGGATATCCGAGATATAAATAATTGAAGCCAAATACATTCAGATTCAATTCGAGGTAATGAATGATGGTATGTACGGCACTCTTAAGGATTACTGCAGCCAAACCTGAAAACAGTCCGATCAGACCAGCAGTGATTAACAAAAAGTTGTTGTCGCTGATGTGTTTTATTCTCCACACCAGAAATTTCATCATCAAAGTACTGAACGTATTCTTCTTTTGGATTGCCATTACTAAGAACTAAAGAATAGCTATGATCAAATCGTTAGAAGACAAGTGCATTTTTCTTTTCCAGAGCTTCCTCTACGTACTTAAAAGTCGATAATATTTCTGGCTTACCTTCTACTACAGCTACATCATGTTCAAAATGTGCCGACGGCTTTTTATCAGCAGTTACAATAGTCCATCCATCATTCAATTGAATGACACGCCTGGTACCCATATTTATCATTGGCTCAATCGCTACCACTAATCCTTCTTGAATTTTACTTCCCCTTCCTCGTTTTCCAAAGTTAGGAACCTCAGGAGATTCGTGCATTTTCCTGCCCAGTCCATGCCCCACCAATTCTCTTACCACTCCATATCCATGACTTTCAGCATGCTGCTGAATAGCAAAACTCACATCACCGATTCTGTTACCTCCAACTAATTGCTCAATGCCCTTATCAAGACATTCTTTTGTTACCCGAAGTAACTTTTCAACATCTTCCTCGATCTCTCCTACTGCAAAGGTGTAGGCGTGATCACCGTAAAATTCATTTTTAAGAACTCCAATGTCAACACCAATCACATCTCCTTCCTTCAGAGGATTATCAGTCGGGATTCCGTGGACAACCTGCTCATTAACTGAGGTGATGATAGACTTTGGATAATCATAAAGTCCAAGAAAAGCGGGAACTCCACCGTGATCTCGTATGAACTCATCAGCAATTTTATCTAGTTCAAGCGGAGTAACTCCGGGCTCAATTTTTTCGGCCATCAAACCCAAAGTTTTGGATACAATGAGAGCACTTTCCCTCATTATTTCAATTTCTTCTCTTGTTTTATACTTTATCATGAGTTGCAAAAATACAAACAAAAAGCCCTGATCCCGAAGATTCGGAACCAGGGCATATAATTGATCTTACTTGGTACTCTTTAAGACTTTTTAGTGGTGCCTTCTAAGACATCTTTCAATGGCACTCTTTGCCCATCTTTATATGAAACAATCCAAGCTTCTTTAGCTCCCATTCCTCTTAAGAACTTCTTGAATTTGTCAGCTTCCCAGTAATCTCGGAAAACACCTAATGTTACTTTTTGTAATCCATCTTCTGTTTCAGCATTGAAGTTCGAAGAGTTATAATTAGAAAGATCTTCTTTCTTTTTATATGCACCCAATTGTACTTTGAATACAATACCTCTCGAATCATCAATGTTATTTCCTACGCTGTTAGCAGGTGGAGTATCTGCTTGCTTGCTTTGCAATCTAGAGAGCTCTTCTCTCAAGTCTCCGACCTGAGATTGATAGGTCAAGATTTGCTGATCTTTTTCAGCTAATCTATCATCTACATTCCCAAGTTCTGTTTTTAGGCTAGTTACCTGTCCTTTCAAAGACTTGTTTTCATCCAGTAGCTGTTTGTACTGCTCCGGCTCAAGCTTCTTGATTCTTTTCTTCCATTCTTTAGCTTCCTTCTTGTCCATCTGAGCGTTTGCCTGGAAGGCAAAAACGCAACAGAAAGCCAGTGCGATAAGTGATATAGATTTTCTCATTTCCTGTGAAATTGTGTTGAATTGCTATCTTTTAATGTTACTAAAGTACAAAAAACTCTTAATAATGGATAATGAATCAACTTTTTAGCGAGCCTATCATATCCTCGGGTTTTACCCATTCAGAGAACTGCTCATCCGTAACAAGTCCTAATTCTATTGCTGCTTCTCTCAGGGTTGTACCCTCTTTATGTGCCTTTTTGGCGATTTTAGCTGCATTTTCATAACCAATATGTGTGTTTAATGCAGTTACAAGCATCAATGAATTCTCTAATTTCTCTTTAATAACCGCATGATTTGGCTCTATTCCTATGGCACAGTTGTCATTGAAAGATTCACATGCATCACCTATCAATCGTGCTGAATTAAGCAAATTGAAGATCATCATGGGTTTAAATACATTAAGTTCAAAATGACCTGTCGCACCTCCTGTTGACACAGCTACATCATTGCCAATCACTTGCGCACATACCATGGTTAGTGCTTCACATTGAGTAGGGTTTACTTTACCTGGCATAATGGACGAACCTGGCTCGTTTTCAGGAATCAGGATTTCTCCAATTCCACTTCTTGGTCCAGAGCAAAGCATACGGATATCGTTTGCAATCTTCATTAAGCTTACGGCCATTTGTTTTAGAGCTCCGTGAGTTTCTACAATGGCATCATGAGCAGCCAATGCCTCAAACTTATTTTCAGCAGATCGCATAGGCATGCCAGAGTACTTAGCAATTTTTTCTGCCACCAACTCAGCATAACCTTCTGGAGTATTTAATCCTGTTCCTACGGCTGTTCCTCCTAATGCAAGTTCAGAAAGGTGATCAAGCGTATTGTTTAATGCTTTTAATCCATGGTCAAGCTGAGAGACATATCCGGAAAATTCTTGCCCCAAACTTAATGGTGTGGCATCCATGAAGTGTGTTCTTCCAATTTTCACCACATCCATAAAAGCTTCAGACTTTTTATGAAGTGTATCCCTAAGCTTCCTCACCTTTGGAACAGTGTTTTCCACAATCATTTTGTAACCCGCAATATGCATCGCAGTAGGAAAGGTGTCATTGGAACTCTGGCTTTTGTTCACATCGTCATTTGGATGAATGATTTTCTTTTCATCGGCCAGAGAACCACCGTTCAATACATGAGCTCTATTGGCAATCACCTCATTTGAATTCATATTTGATTGCGTGCCCGATCCAGTCTGCCACACGACCAAGGGAAATTGATCATCAAGCTGCCCATCTAGAATTTCGTCACACACCTTGCCAATCAAATCAGATTTTTCCTGAGATAGAACACCCAATTCCATATTGGTTTCTGCAGCAGATTTTTTTAGAATTGCAAAAGCTTTCACCACTTCAAGTGGCATTTGATTTTTTTCTCCACCGATCTTAAAATTATCCCTGGATCGTTGAGTTTGAGCTCCCCAATATTTATCGGCAGGTACTTTCACCTCCCCCATGGTATCGTGTTCTATTCTGTATTCCATTTTTTCAAAAAAAGTTTCTGCAAATCTAACAAGTGATATGCCTTTTAGATTTCATAACACACTTAAGTTTTTGTCAAATGAAGGTTACGATCTACATTTGTTTAGAATAATTCTAAATAAGCTTCCTTGAAGGCCAAAGTTGTACTTGCAGATTTTCAGTTTTTGACCCGAAAAGGGATAGCTGCCTTGATTCAGGCTATTCCAGGAATGCATTTAATTAAGCAAGTTGAAAACGAGGATCAATTGGAGGGAGTAATTGCTGAAATGCTTCCCGAGCTCGCAGTGGTGGATGTGCATGGAAAAGAGGACATCCTTATTCCCCAGATTGAGCGCTCTAAGCAATCTTCCAAAACCTCCTTCTTAGTTATCTCAAATACGCAAAACAAAGAATCAATCCAAAGACTTTTAAATAGCGGAGTAAAAGGAATTCTAACTAAGAACTGTAGTGAGGAAGAGATCACCAACGGGCTCATTGCGGTCTCAAAAGGAAGTCGATTTTTTTGTAATACGGTTTTGGAGATGATGGTGCAGGGAGATGGTGAGGAAGAGGATTGTGAGCCTACTAATTTGACAAAAAGGGAATTTGAGGTAATTGAATTAATCACTCAGGGAAAAACAACCGCTCAAATAGCGGATGAGTTACATCTGAGTATTCATACGATCAACTCACATAGAAAAAACATTCTTCGAAAGCTAAAGCTCAACTCGCCTGCTGAACTGATCGTGTATGCATTGGAATCTGGTTTAGTAAAATCCTAAGCTTATTTTGGAATAGGCGTTGGCTTCCTATTTTCATCAATAGCTACAAAGGAGAATTCTCCTTCAATGGCCTGTTCTCGCTTTTCTGAATACATCTCTTCAATAAATATCTGAACAGAAACTTTCAGGCTGGTATTTCCAACATCCGTTACTCTCCCAATCAATTCCACAATTGTCCCTGCAGGGATGGGTTTCTTAAAATCGATCTTACTACTACTAACCGTCACCATCCGTTGACGACTGAATCGTGTGGCTGTAATGAAAGCTACTTCATCCATTGCATGCATAGCTGTCCCTCCAAAAAGGGTATCGTAATGATTTGTAGTATTTGGGAATACCGCTTTAAAGATTCGGGTTTCAGATTTTTGAATGCGTTGTTCTGTAGTCATATGATTAAAAATTTAGTTGACTAACTTCTATAATGATGATAAGGTTCTAAGCCAGCAGTGATTCACTAAAACTAGCTAGCCAATCACTAATGATAGCTACTTATATCACTAGAAGTAGTGATAAAAAAATTCCCCATCCATAGCGATTGCAGGGAATTTCTCCCCCATCCAATTTTGCATTGTTTAGAATGATTCTAAACAGAGAATCGAAACATATTTTTGCAAACGTTAAAAACAATGATTAAGAACTTAAAAATATCAGCGCTCTTATTGAGCCTATCAATATCTCTGATTAGCTGTGGAGATGACAATGGTGATCCGGGGATTGTCATAGATGAACCGGACACTTATGTCTTTACAAGGGATGGGGAATCAACCGTTTCTTTTAGTGGACAAACAACTCGTATTCTTATGGCTGAAGAAATTGTGGCAGCTTTAAAAAATAGCGAGCTAACAGACGCTGAAGCAACTATTGATGCCATGTTTGCTCATGAAGAAGGAACGAATGATTTTGATAATACTGACCTTAACGCATCAGAAAAAAATGTAAGAAGCAAAACGGCGGCTTCTACAGATTTCTTTTCCTTTAACACCACAGAAGCGTCAGCTATTAAAGAAGATTTCGATGGGTGGATCGCAGCTCAGGTTTCTGAAGTTTTCCCAAATTGGGATACAGAGGCCGCTGAAGGACAAGCGGGTTTTATTCAGGAAGCTGGAGGTGGTCCTGTAAGATATGTAAACGCAAAAGGGCTAGAATACGATCAGGCGTTTGGAAAAGGGTTGATTAGTGCGTTGATGGTGGATCAGATCCTCAACAACTATGTAAGTACATCTGTCTTGGATGTAGGAACGAATGTAGAAGATAATGATGCAGGAACCTTAGCCGATGGGAAGAATTACACCAATATGGAGCATAAGTGGGATGAAGCCTATGGGTATGCATATGGTACCGCTACTGATCTTGCAAATCCAAATCCAACCATAGGTACAGATGATAGTTTTCTGAACAAATACATCGGTAGAGTAGAAGGAGATGATGATTTTGCTGGAATTGCAGAAGAAATTTTTGAGGCATTTAAACTGGGTAGAGCAGCGATCGTAGCTGGCGAATATGAAGTAAGGGATGCGCAGGCAGGGATCATAAGGGAGAAAATCTCAGAGATCATTGCCATCCGTGCAGTTTACTATTTGCAGCAAGCGAAATCAGGATTGGAATCTGATAAAGGAGCAGCATTTCACGATCTATCCGAGGGTTATGGTTTTATCTACTGCTTACAATTTACCAGACATCCGGGAACAAATACGCCTTACTTCACCAGAACTGAAGTGCAAGACATGATTGATGATCTGATGTCTGAGAATGGATTTTGGGACGTGGCAACTACTACATTAGATGAGATTTCAGAAGAGATAGCAGCTAAGTTTTCTTTCACTGTAGAGGAGGCTGGCAGCTAGAAGATTTAAAAGAATACAATAGAGATGAGAAAAAAAGAATTGTTTTTGACTTTAATGTTCTTAGGAGCGATGATCGCATTGATTAGTTGTTCCGAAGATGATCCAGGGAAGAGTGGGGACAATTTTAATAGAGAAGCAATGCTTACTAATTGGGCTGATAATATTATCATTCCTGGATATGAAGTATATGTTAATGAACTTTCGGAGTTGGACGTTGCGGCAGAAACATTCACTTCTTCTCCTTCTATTGAAAATTTGAATTTGCTCAGAACAGCTTGGTTGAATGCAAATATTGCATGGCAAGCAGTGGGAATGTTTGAGATTGGAAAAGCAGAGGAGCTAACGCTGATTAATTACACAAACATCTATCCGACAAATGTTGAAGATTTGATCGAGACAATTGAATCAGAGCAGTATGATCTCACGTCCGTAAAT
This sequence comes from Ekhidna sp., assembly GCA_965267215.1. GTDB lineage: Bacteria > Bacteroidota > Bacteroidia > Cytophagales > Cyclobacteriaceae > Ekhidna. Next base: position 3,364,792 of record OZ253940.1, on the reverse strand, counting down.
AAACAGGATGAGCAAGGATTCCCGGCTATAGAATATCTCATCTATGGAGTTAGAGTTGCTGATCAGGAAATAGTTGATTTATATCTTCAAGAAACTGGAAGTCAACCTTACGCTACCTACCTTCTTGATCTTACAGAAAGACTTGAGTCGATGGCCCAAGCTGTATTGGATGATTGGAAAAATGGTTATCGTGATACATTTGTGAGCAACTCTGGTTCGGAATCCACTTCTTCTGTAAACAAGCTGGTTAACGATTATATTTTCTATTACGAGAAACATTTGAGAGCTGGCAAAATAGGCATTCCTGCCGGCGTATTTTCTGCTACTGCACTACCTGAGAAAGTGGAAGGATTATATAGTGGAAAATCGAAAGAGTTGTTTTTGGTTGGATTTGATGCGATGGAAGATTTTTTTAATGGTAAGTCACCCTATAGTAATCTTACTGTTGAAGGTGAAGGGCTTAAATCGTATCTGGATTTTGTAAACACTGTTAGTGATGGAGAAAACTTAGGTGAGATTATCAACCTTCAGTTCAATGCAACAAGAGCCCAAGCAGAAGCACTTTCTGAAAACTTCAGTAATCAAGTAGAAAATGATAATAGCTTGATGACTAAGACTTATGATGAGCTGCAAAAGAATGTAGTCAATCTAAAGGTCGACATGCTTCAAGCGTTAAATATTAAAGTTGATTTCGTTGATGCAGACGGTGATTGATGAAATCAAACTAATATGTCATCCTGAATTTATGAAGGAACTTTTATGAGTAACCAAATAGAAATCTTTTACAGATTCTTCCTAGCGTCAGAATGACAATAAAAAAGAATTATATAAACCAAACAACGAAGGCTGCCCCTCTGGCAGTCTTTCGTATTTTCTTTGGTTTAATGATGCTAGTGAGTATCATTCGTTTCTGGGCAAACGGATGGATTGAAAAACTATACATTGAACCCAATTTTTTCTTTTCATACTATGGATTTGAATGGGTAAGGCCTTTGGGCGGTAACACCTATTTGTTATTCATCGTATGTGGCTTGTCAGCATTGGCTGTGTCTATAGGATTTAGGTATCGGGTATCTATTATCATATTCTTTCTAAGCTTCACTTACATCGAGTTGATGGACAAGACCACTTATCTGAACCACTATTACTTCATTAGCGTCCTTAGTTTGCTGATGATTTTTCTACCTGCAGGAAGCTACTTTTCATGGGATGCTAGAAAAGGATCATCAGGACTTGTTCCCAAATGGAGCATTGATAGTATCAAGCTGCTTCTTAGTATTGTTTATTTCTATGCTGGTTTGGCTAAGCTCAATTCCGACTGGCTTTTCAGAGGGATGCCATTGAAGATATGGCTACCTGGGAGATATGATATTCCATTGCTGGGAGATTTTCTTCATCAAGAGGGGGTGATCTACGCATTTAGTTGGGGTGGAGCAATGTATGATTTATGTATTCCCTTCTTTTTGCTTTGGAGAAGAACCCGCCTTTTGGCTTTTGTACTAGTGGTTGTTTTCCATGTATTGACTCGCGTACTTTTCCCAATTGGGATGTTTCCCTACATCATGATTGTGAGTGCGCTAATTTTTTTCGATGCTAGGCTGCACGAACGAATTATCTCGCAGATAAACAAAATAAGGACTTTCATTTCGAACGCGGTGAGAAATCTTTTCAAAAAAGAAGCTGTATCTAAAGACGTGGAAGAATCTCTCCCTCTGATCGAGACAGCAAATAAAAAATATCAATTTCGCCCTTTGGAAGGGGCAAGGGGGAGGATAAAAGCCACTCGATGGAAGCTCACACTCATCACTATTTTCTTTGCCATTCAAATCCTCTTGCCCTGGCGTTACCTTCTCTATCCGGGAGAACTTTTCTGGACGGAAGAAGGGTTTCGATTCTCCTGGAGAGTGATGCTAATGGAAAAGGCCGGCTATGCCAATTTCAAAATTGTTGATCGCACCAATGATGAAACCTTCTACATTGATAATAGCGATTTTCTTACTTCATTTCAAGAGAAGCAAATGTCATTTCAACCAGACTTCATACTGGAATATGCACATTATCTTCGCGATCATTTTGCAAGTCAGGGGAAAGATGTGGAAGTATACGTGGAAAGCTTTGTCGCATTAAATGGTCGAAAAAGCCAACCGTACATTGACCCATCAGTTGACCTGACAAAACAAACGGAATCGTTCAAACACAAACACTGGATACTGCCTTTTAAAGATGTCATTCAAGGGATTTAAGTTATTGGCTATAGGGATTCTCCTTGCTAGTTCGGTGATGGGGCAGTTTACGTTATCCGGTACCATTGTAGATGCCGAGAGTGGTGAGCCAATCACCAACGCTGAAGTGTATGATCGAAACTCTAGTCAACTGACCAACACAGATCGAAAAGGATATTTTGAATTAACTAACCTCAAGCAAGGCAAGCACCAGATTGTGGTGATGTCCTTAGAATATCAGACGCTAGAGCAGGAACTTGATCTCACAGATAACAAACAGATTACCATTCCAATGGAAGAATTCCAGCAAGAATTATCTGAGGTTGTGATTAGCCAGAGAAGAGAAGAAATCTTTGCACTCAATCGTCTCCAGCCGGTGGAAGGAACTGCTATCTATGCAGGCAAAAAGTCTGAAGTGGTGTTGCTGGATCAGTTAGTAGGAAATGCAGCTACAAACAACGCCCGCCAGATCTACTCCCAAGTGGTGGGGTTGAATATTTATGAAAGTATAGACGCGGGTTTGCAGCTTAACATTGGTGGACGAGGACTTGATCCCAACCGAACTTCTAATTTCAATACTCGTCAAAATGGATATGACATTAGCGCGGATGTGTTAGGTTATCCTGAGAGTTACTATACCCCTCCTGCTGAAGCCCTTAGTGAAATTCAGGTCGTAAGAGGAGCGGCTTCATTACAGTATGGAACACAGTTTGGAGGGCTGATCAATTTCAAAATGAAAAAGCCAGCTAACGAGCCCATTGAACTAGTAACAAGGCAGTCAATAGGATCCTTTGGATTGTTCAATACCTTCAACTCGCTAAGTGGTACAGTAGGAAAATTCTCTTATTACACTTATTTGAACTACAAAACAGGAGATGGCTTCAGGCCAAACTCTGAATTTGAATCTTTGAATTACTTTGGAAGTTTCGGATACGAATTTTCCGAGCGAACTTCTGCAACGTTGGAATTCACATCACTAAATTATCTCGCACAGCAACCTGGTGGACTAACAGACTTTTGGTTTAATTCAGATTCAGCCTATACAGTGAGCAATCGCTCAAGAAACTGGTTTGAAGTGAATTGGAAGTTGTACGCACTGAAGGTAGAGCATAAGCTTAGTAATCGAAGTGACCTAAGTGTTACGGTATTTGGACTGGATGCTGAACGCAATGCAGTTGGCTTTCGAGGAAATCCAAGAGATGCCAACAGCAACCCTATAACCCAGGAAGACGAACAAAACCCCGATGGGGCTTATTTCTTTTCAAGAGACTTGATCAAGGGACAGTTTAGAAACTGGGGGACTGAAGCGCGATTACTTACAAGATATTCCTTTGGGAATAGAGATGCAGTTTTTTTAATAGGTTCCAAATATTACAGAGCAAATAACACTAGTAGACAGGGCCCGGGAAGCAGAGGAACTAATGCTAACTTTGATTTTGTGCTCGATGAGAATCCCGATTATGTCAATCAATCAGACTTTGAATTTCCAAATAGGAACCTGGCCATTTTTGGAGAGAATATCTTTTTTATTAACGATCGCTTTTCATTGACACCAGGATTCAGATACGAATACATCAAAACAGAAAGTCTAGGTACATATAATGTAGAGCAGCTCGATCTGGCTGGCAATGTACAGCCATTGGGTGATTCCACCGACAACCGATTATTCGATAGGTCTTTCGTTTTACTGGGATTAGGTGCCAGCTACGAGCCATCGGAGAATTTGGAGATATATGCTAATTTGTCTCAAAACTATCGATCAGTGACGTTTAGTGATATTAGGGTAACCAATCCTACCTTCATCATCGATCCGGATATTACAGACGAAAAAGGATATACGTTTGATCTTGGTGCAAGAGGCAAATGGAAAGAAGTGTTGTCTTATGATATTGGTGTATATGGATTACTTTATGATGATCGAATAGGAATTATCCTGAATGACAGAGCGAATAGGGTAAGAGGTAATATTGGAACTGCTTTGGTAGCCGGACTAGAGTTCTTTACGGATTGGAATCTCGCAAAAACGATTAAGTTGAATTCATCTCTTTACAAACTGAATTGGTTTGTAAATGCTGCGCTGACTAAGTCACAATATCTGGAGTCCGATGAAAACAATGTAGAGGGAAAAGAAGTGGAATTTATCCCATTTGTTAATTTGAAAACAGGTCTGAGATTTGGTTATAAAAATTTACTGGGGAGCTTTCAATTCACGCATCTTTCCAGGCAGTATACAGATGTAGAGAATTCACCAGTTCCGGACGCAAGTGATGATCGAAACGGTATTATCGGAGAGATTCCAGCTTATAGCATAGTTGACCTTTCTCTCTCTTACACCATCAAGAAGTTCAAAATCGAAACAGGGGTTAATAATCTGCTGGATGAGAAGTACTTTACTCGCAGAGCAACAGGATATCCGGGCCCGGGTATCATCCCTTCCGAGCCTAGAAACTATTACCTGACTTTACAGTTGAAGATCTGACATGAAGAAAATCAATGTACTTTTTGCCTTAGGCTTAAGCCTGATAGCCTTTCAATGTACCACTGAAGTAAAGAAGGAAGAAAAGGCGTCTGAGTACCCAGTATTGGAAACGATGGGATACTATCAGCGTTTTTCGTATAAATTGTATCTGGCAGGAAACAATGAAAACTGGGAGCTGGCCGATTTTTATAACCATGAGCTGGAGGAGGTTTCAGAAGAATTGATAAAAGGAAATGTTATCCATGATGATTACAACCTGAGTAATCTATCCGAGTCGATGTTATTACCTAAAATTGAGAAAGTAGAAGAAGCCATTCGTAAACAAGATCAGGTACTTTTTCTAGAGAATTATGAATTGATGATCAGCTCATGTAATCTGTGTCATCAAGCAACTAAGCATGGTTTCATTAAGATTATTGTGCCAAATGATTCGACGGTATGGAATCAGGATTTTTCATTCTAGTAACTAATTAAACGTCACCCTGAACTTGTTTCAGGGTCTTATGTAGATGCTGAAATAAATTCAGCATGACGGATATATGAAAGTTTACTGTATCATTAAAGGCCCACCCGCCAGTGCCGGTGTGGCCGCTAGGATGGTGCGGCAGGGCGTCCCAAAAAGATGAAATTCTAAATGTAAACTTGGTTTTACGATACTTGAAAGCTAATTGGTTGTTGCCACTGGAGACCTGATAAAAATCATTTAGAATTAGTCTAAATAAGCTTGTCTAAATCAGGTTTCGATACTAGGTTTGCAGTCTATTTAGAATTAGTCTAAATAAGATAAATGAGTAGTTTTCCAGTATCACAACTTCCGGTTTCAAAGCTCTACGAGGAGCATCTTTCCAAGAAGAAAAAAAAGGGAAAGAAGCTGAAGAAGGATTGTTGCTTCAAATACATGAAGAAGAAAGGGAAATACTGCAAATCATGTCCCACTTTACATGCCATGTGCCAGAATGCAGGAAGAGATTTATAAGACAAAAAGTGCCTCAATCACGCAGTGTGAGTTGACAGACTCCTTTGTGTTGATGTATGATCAGGAGGAAATCGCGTTTAAATTGTGCGATCTGTACTCGTTTCGAAAGAGTATCATGGCCATTGATATAGTGGAGCTTTTGGAAAGTTCTGCTCCAGATGTGGAAATCATCCACTTACCACATTGTGATCGTTTTTTAGTGCTCTCAATTCTTGAGATCCTGCAATTTAGAGAGCTTCTAAACGGAACGTTCGATACCTTAGCACTTAACAGTGCGGTTCAGAAGATTTTACGTAAAAATGTATTCAACTTCTGATCAGTTGATTAAGAAGTTGAAAACGAAAAAGATATAGTTATGAAGGATATTCTAAGAAGACATCATGTATTGAAAGATGAGATCGTAGATATCATCAATCGTCAGATAAAAATGGAAGCACACTCATCTGCAGCATACCTTGCGATGGCAGCTTGGTGTGATGTGAGAGGATACGATAACAGTGCGGATTTTTTCTTTAAGCAATCGGATGAAGAGCGTAAGCATCAATTGAAATTATTCCACTACCTGTGTGATATGGAATGTGATGCGGTTTCTCCTACCGTTGGAGAGAGTCAGCATGATTTCGGATCGCTGAGAGAGGTGTTTGAAAAAGCGCTTGAGCATGAAATTGCTGTTTCTGATGCGATCCATGAGATAGTTGGTGAGTGTAGAAAGTACAATGACATTGCTACCGAAGAATTCATGCGTTGGTTCGTACAGGAGCAGATTGAAGAAGAGTACATTGCCAGAAGGGCACTTGAGCTATTTGATGTTCTTGGTGAAGATAAGATTGCCCTTGGTATGTTCGAAGAACGAATCCTGGGAATTGAGTACGCTGAAGGTTAAATCTCTCATCTTAGTGTCATTTCGACCATAGGGAGAAATCTTCCCTCAATAAAGGAGATTCCTCACATTCGTTCGGAATGACAATCAAAAAATTGAAAAGCCTCCTGTTAGGAGGTTTTTTTTTGTTTGATAGAGGTAAGGTTTAAGACTTTCTTATAAGAATTGATGAATTCGGCTTTTTAGACATGTATTATTTGGATACATTCACCCATGAGCCGTTTACTATTATTCACTCCCTTTCTCCTCACTTCCCTCTTTTCAATCGCACAAAACACTTCTTTTGAAGATCTGAAATTGATTTTAGCAAAGGAAGCCACCATTATTGAGGAGAATGAAAATGTGATCCAGTACAAAGTAGATGAACTGTCTCTTTATTTGATTGTGGATGAGGATGCTAATCGAATGCGGATGATGGCACCCATCGTTGAAGAGAGTAAATTGACCGAGGAGGACTTAAAAATTTTATTGGCATCTAATTTTGATCGTGCATTGGATGCCAAGTATGCAACTTCCAATGGGATTTTGTGGTCGGTATATGCCCATCCATTAAAGGAGCTTTACAAAGACCAAATCATTGATGCATTCAATCAGGTACGAAATTTGGTGTACAATTACGGTACCAGCTACACTAGCACCACGATGGTGTTTGGTGGAGACGGGAATTAGTTGTTTTTCAGCTTGCTTACAAAATCCCACAGTACTACCCCAATACTAACTGAAATATTTAATGAATGCTTGGTGCCATATTGAGGGATTTCCAGAACAGTATCGGCTGTTTCAACTACATGATCATTCACCCCAAAAACCTCATTTCCAAAAACAAAAGCGTACTTTTTCCCCTCTTCAATTTTAAAATCTAAAAGCGAGGTACTTTCATCGGCTTGCTCAACCGTTACGATTTGATAATCATCTTTCCGTAATTCTTCAATGCAATCAGCAACTTTCTCTTTGTGCTCCCACTCTACCGAGTCTTGAGCGCCTAAAGCTGTCTTGTTTATTTCACGGTGAGGAGGAGTCGCGGTGATCCCGCATAAGTAAATTTTTTTGAGGCAAAAAGCATCTGAAGTGCGAAAAGCCGACCCCACATTCATCGCACTACGCACATCGTCTAGTACTAGAACAGCAGGGTTTTTTTTTGCAAGTTTAAATTCGTCCGCCGAAAGGCGGCCCAACTCTTCGTTCTTAATTTTCCGCATCGATTATAAGGGTTAATATTGCAATTCAGACCCAAAATTAAACTGAACTATTTGCATGGCCGGCACCAAGACCAAAGCGAAAGAAACTCCACTCATGAAGCAGTACAATGCGATCAAAAGCAAGTACCCGGGAGCCCTTTTGCTTTTCAGAGTAGGCGACTTCTATGAGACCTTTGGTGAAGATGCGGTCAAAGCCAGCAAGACGTTAGATATCGTTCTGACCAAGCGCTCGAATGGTGCCGCGTCTGAGATGGAATTGGCGGGCTTTCCACATCATGCGATGGATTCTTATCTGCCAAAGCTGGTACGTGCCGGTTATCGGGTAGCCATTTGTGATCAATTAGAAGATCCGAAATCTGTTAAGGGGATTGTCAAACGTGGAGTGACAGAGTTGGTTACTCCAGGCCTTTCCTTGAATGATAATGTGCTCGATCAACGAAAAAATAATTTCCTGGCCTCTGTCTATTATCACAAGGACAAATGTGGAGTTGCTTTTCTTGATCTTTCTACCGGAGAGTTTATGGTTTCTGCCGGTGCTGAGGATTACGTGGAAAAATTGATAAGAGGCTTTCAACCCGCTGAAATCATTTATCCTAAGCCTAGTCGAGACTGGTACCATTCCAATTACGGTGAAAATTTTTCCTCGTTTGCGTTGGAAGATTGGATTTTCAGTAAGGAGTATGGCTATGAAAAGCTTACAGGACATTTCAAGGTACCCAACCTTAAAGGGTACGGAATAGAGGAATTGACAGAGGGGATTTTAGCAGCCGGAGCTATCCTTTATTATTTGGATGAGACAGAGCATAAGGAAACCAATCACATCAAATCAATCTCCCGCATTGATGAGAATAAATACGTCTGGCTTGATCGTTTCACGATTAGAAACCTGGAGTTGATTCAACCGGCACAGCCTGATGGTATTTCTCTTATAGATACCATCAATCACACGCTAACCCCTATGGGAGGAAGGCTCTTGAGAAAATGGTTAGTGCTACCATTGAAGAGTAAACCGGAGATTGACCAACGATTGGATGTTGTAGAGGCACTGACAGAAGAAGATGAGCTTCAATCCGACCTTCGAGAATTTCTTGAAAAGATTGGGGATTTGGAGCGTTTAGTAGGAAAAGTGGCAACCAGCAGGGTGAATCCGCGTGAGTTGCTACAGCTCAGAAAAAGTCTATCACAAATTCAGCCTATTCGTGACTTAATTAAAGATCATGAGGCACTTGAGGTATTTCATGAGCTATTGAATCCTTCGGAGAATCTTATTGAGAAATTGACTTCTCAATTGAACGATGATGCCCCGTTGCAGCTTCATCAAGGGGGGGTAATCAAGGAAGGAGTGAATGCCGAGCTGGATGAACTCAGGGCGATCTCCACTTCAGGCAAAGATTTTCTTTCAGGTATCAGGGATCGGGAAATTGAGCGAACTGGAATCAGTTCACTAAAGATTGCTTACAATAAAGTGTTTGGGTATTACCTGGAAGTATCCAATGCTCACAAAGACAAGGTGCCCGAGGAGTGGATCAGAAAGCAAACACTGGTCAATGCAGAACGATACATCACTGAGGAGCTAAAGCAATACGAAGAGAAGATACTAAATGCAGAATCTCAGATCGCTGTATTGGAACAAAGTATCTATGCAGAACTGGTTTCTTTTGCTCATTCTTACATTGATGCTATTCAGCAAAACGCGAAAGTGATTGCACAGTTGGATTGTCTTTCTTGCTTTGCACAGCAGGCGCAATCTTACAATTACTCCAGACCTACTATATCGGAGGATAAGGTCTTGGATATCAAGGAAGGGAGGCATCCGGTCATCGAACGAAACCTGACGGATGGTGAGGAATACATTTCTAATGATGTATACCTGGATAATGAATCGCAGCAGGTGATGATTATTACCGGTCCAAACATGGCCGGTAAGTCAGCGTTGCTAAGACAGACTGCTTTAATTACTTTGATGGCCCAGATGGGATCATTTGTGCCTGCAGGATACGCCAAAATTGGATTGGTCGATAAAGTGTTTACTCGTGTAGGAGCTTCGGATAACCTCTCCAGGGGAGAATCCACCTTCATGGTGGAGATGACGGAGACGGCCAGCATTCTAAATAATCTAAGTGATCGTTCGCTTGTCCTGATGGACGAAATTGGTAGAGGAACTAGTACTTACGATGGTATTTCGATCGCCTGGTCAATCGTTGAACATTTGCACAACCATCCCAAGTCGAAAGCTAAGACGCTCTTTGCGACCCATTACCATGAATTGAATGAATTGACCAAGGACTTGCCTAGAGTGAAAAACTTCAATGTTTCAGTCAAAGAACTTGACAACAAGGTAATCTTTATGCGAAAGCTGGTTGAGGGAGGCAGTGAGCATAGCTTTGGTATTCATGTGGCGCAAATGGCAGGTATGCCGAATGAAATCGTTATTCGTGCTAATGAGATCCTAAAGCACCTTGAGAAAGAAAAACTGGCTGATTCAGACAAGGAAAAACTGGCGGAGATGCCCACTCAGCAGTTTCAGATGAATTTGTTTGAAGCTGATCCTCGAATGGAGCGAATGCTGGAGGTTCTTCGAAAGATCGATGTGAACACCACCTCTCCGGTAGAAGCACTTCTTAAGTTGAATGAATTAAAAGAGATCCTTAAAGGGTCTTAAACAAAAGATATCTCACTTTGAAGTGAGTTGGCCTGTAGAATCAGGCTATCTACATATCTAAGTTTAGCTTCAAGCATATCGTCATTCTTATTTTCAAGAATTCGTGCTAAATGCTTTCTCACTTTCACTGCGCATTCCATGGTCATTTCTATCTCCTCGCTAAACATATTCTTTCGTTTTTCTGTGTGGTTGATAATTTTCATTTGACTACCATACAAATCTGATCAATCTGAAATCGATAACGTTTTGTATAAATCTGGATATTGAACTACGCAAAATCACTAGTCAATTTCCGCCCAATTCAATTCTTCGATGATAGTATACTATTCATCTCTTTTTAGGTATTTGTTGATCTAAATGAGTGATGATTTCTTGGTTATTCGGTTAATCAATATTATATGGGTTGAGCAAATCAAAATAGATATCCATTGTTCCTAGATACTGCTTCATTTGATCGATTCAATTTTGTTATAGATATAGTTGTAATTATTGGAGCTTAATATAAATTTGCAGTCCTTTTCAAAGGAGAAGTAAGCAATGCTTAATAAGCGAGAGTAGCTCAGCTGGTAGAGCACAACCTTGCCAAGGTTGGGGTCGCGGGTTCGAATCCCGTCTCCCGCTCGAAGAGCCGCACTAGATGCGGCTTCTTTTTTGGTATACACCATGCCTCGGTGGTGGAATTGGTAGACACGCAGGACTTAAAATCCTGTGGGCATTGCGCCCGTGCGGGTTCAAGTCCCGCCCGAGGTACATTCAAAGCTCGATGAGAATCGAGCTTTTTTTATTCTAACTCCTTCTGCAAACGTACCCTTGTCAGATACTTGTGTGTGGTCATATAAAGTATAGTTTCGTCCTCATTCAAGGCACAGTTAGCTGAAGCAAATTCTGTGAGGATCGTGCCTAAATGTGCACCTTCTGAAGTGAAGACATAAACGCCTCCTGGACCCGTGGCGAAAATGGTACCTTCTCTGTTGACTTTCAGTCCATCGGGGAGACCTTTCAATTTGGCCACCTTGTCCGTTGCATCGAAGAATAGCCTTCCATTTTCTACTCCTGAAGAAGTAATACCATAAGCCATCCAAATGGCCTTTTCAGGATCAGAGTTTGCTACGTAGAGGGTTTTCTCATCCGGTGAAAGTGCGATACCGTTTGGTCTTGTGAGGTTATCGATTAATAAAGTTAGCGTTCCGGCTGAGTCTAGTCTATAAACACCGTTGAAATTAAGTTCTTTTAGTGAATCCACATCTTGATCCTTCAATCCATAGGGAGGATCGGTGAAGTAAATGCTCCCATCTGATGAGATGACTAGATCATTCGGACTATTAAATCTTTTTCCAGCGAATTCATCAATTACAGGAGTGAATTCGGGGTTTTCATTGTGGAGCAGGTCTGCAGTGATCATAGCTATTTTTCGATCGCCGTGTTGGCACAACAACAAGTTTCCATTTTTGTCTAATGCAAGACCATTTGATCCTTCATTCAATGAAGAAGGCTCAATATTGGTGTACCCCGATGGTGATAAATACACCGAATTGCCTTCCTTTTCATTCCACTTATAAATTGTATTCTCCGGTACGTCCGAATACAGCAACGAATTCAATGCAGGAACCCATACGGGTCCTTCTGCCCAACGAAACCCTTCGGCTAAGACTTCAATCTGTGCGTCCTTTTTTAAAACCTCATCTAGTAATGGGTCTAGCCTTTCAATCGAGCCGATCGTTTTGAACACGTTAGCATTATCTTCTGTAGATCTATTTTTTCTCGGACCACATTGAAGGAAGATAAAGGTGATCAGAAAGCTGAATTTCAGTAAATATGAGTGCTTCATTATTGGTAGTTAAAGGTAGCCCTCAAATCTCCAACACTGACCTCAAATTCTCCTGGTTCGGTGATCCATTGGTTATCCGCCCCGACAAAAGCCAGGTCGTTATCAGACAGTGTGAAGTTTACAACCTTGCTTTCTCCAGGCTCCAGATAGATTTTATCAAAACCCTTAAGCTTTTTATTGCTTGGAGTGACCGATGCGTACACATCACTAGCGTATAATTCCACTATATGTTGGCCAGCTCTCTTGCCAGCATTTGTTACAGATAGTGTGATCTCAATGTTCCCCCCCTCAGTTAATGTTTCCTTATTTAGCTTAAGTTTTGAATACTTGAATGTGGAATAACTGAGTCCAAAACCAAAAGCCCACTGAGGGCGATATGCACCTCCGGCATACGTATTGGGCAAATCCTCTCGTATCGTTTCAGAAAACTTGTGATCATACAATACGATATCACCAGTTTTTTTGGGATAAGTGAAAGGCAGTCTTCCAGAGGGGTTATACTTTCCTGTAATCACATCCACTATGGCTGAAGCTCCCTGACTGCCTGGGCGATATGCGTTAATGATGGCGTCCATCTCTCGTTCAATGGAAGAGATAACTCTTGGTCTCCCCTGAATCAAAACCAATATGATTGGTTTGCCGGTTTGTATAGCAGCTTCAGCCAGCTCAATTTGACGACTGTCGAGAGTTAGGTCATCAATAACACCCGGGCCCTCGGCGTATGAATTCTCACCCAAACATAGGATGATGGCGTCTGCTAATTTAGCATCAGCCATGAGTTTGTTCGTATCGTAGTTATCTGGATGGTCGAACCTGGGATTGGATCTGGAAATGATACTCATATCGGAGTTCTCCTTTCCAAAAGAATCACCAAAAGCTTCGAGCACGGTCTGGGTTGATTCGGGATAAAATCTTGGATCATTTCCTTGCCAGGTAAAAGACCAGCTGCCATGCATAGATGGAATATTATTTGCACAAGGTCCCGCAATAAGTATTTTATTCACACCTTCAAGTGGAAGTATATTCGATTGATTCTTTAGCAATGTAATGGATTCAAGTGCGAGCTGTTTTGCCACCTCTTTGTATTCTGGTTTGCCAAAGTTTTCGATCGCATTTTCCTCAATGGCAGGATTGTCAAAAAGGCCTAACTCAACTTTTAGTTTTAGGATTCTGGAAACAGCCTCATCAATTCGATGCATACTCACCTCACCATCATTCACTAACTCAATTAGGTAATCATGAAATGAATAATCCAATGGGATCATGCTCATGTCTATACCAGCATTAACAGCTAACTTTACAGCTTCTTCTGGGCTTGAGGCCATTTTATGTCTCGTATGGAGTCGAATGATGTCTTCCCAATCTGATACGGCCAAGCCTTCAAATCCTAACTCCCCTCGTAGAATAGTCTTTAATAAATATGGATTGGCATGCACAGGTATTCCATTGACTTCACCGGAATTCACCATTACAGTAGATGTACCAGCTTCAACTGCTTTTTGAAAAGGAGGTAAAAAAATCTCTCTTAGCTGACGCTCTGGAATATAGGAAGGTGTGCGATCTTTTCCACTGGCGGGTACAGAATAGCCGATAAAATGCTTCATACATGAGGCTACAGCTTCAGCTTTTCGAAGATCATCTTTTTCATAGGCCTTGATAACACTGCTGCCCATAGAACTTGTCAAAAAAACATCTTCACCAAACGTTTCTTCAAATCGAGACCATAGAGGCTCTCTCCCCATTCCCACAACAGGATCGAAGTTCCATCTAATACCTGTAGCTCTGGTTTCAAGAGCAGTAATGTGAGCTGCCTTGCCTGCCAGATTCGGATTTCTTGTTGCGGCTATACCGATGTTATGAGGAAATAAGGTTCCTCCTAGGAGATAGCTGGCTCCATGAATCGCATCAATTCCATAGAGTACCGGAATGGCATTTGGAGTCTCTTTCATGGCTATTTCCTGAATACTATTGATTATTGTATGCCATTCCTCCAACGTATAGGCATGTCCTTTGACATTCAAGATAGATCCAACTTTTTTATCGACGATAGCCACTTTCAATTTTTGAGGATCAACTTCTGTGGTAGATTCATCCTTTAAAATAAGATCGATTGTTACCTGAGTCATTTGTCCCACTTTTTCCTCGAGAGACATATTTGATAAAAGTGCTGCGACCTGTTGATCAGCAACTTCTTTTTCTGGGCTTTTGAAATTGCAAGAACCGACCAACAATACGGTAAGCACCATGCAAATTCTGAATAATTGAAATCTTAACATCATACTATTTTTCGAAACTGAAATGGAATTGGGTTAGTGCTTCAAAATTCCATATAAGAGGGGCTTTATAGCGTAGAACTGTAATCCAAAAGCGATGGGTATTTATTCCATTTTACTTTATTAGTTTTGAAAAATGCGGTTTTCATTCTTTCTGACCTTGATTTTTTGCTTAAGCTCCTACCTTGCTTATAGTCAGGATAGTGTTCGATTTGAGCCGCTACCAAAAGGAATATCTCAAGGCTCTGTTACAAAAATCCTCAAGGATCAATATGGTTTTATGTGGTTTGGTACCCGCTATGGCCTTAATAAATTTGATGGGTTGAGCTATGAACACTTTCCCAGAAAAAAAGATGGGAATGTATTTAAAGATGGAAGCTATGTTCGGGATATGGAGCTTGATGAAAATGGAGATATCTGGATAGCTACAGAGGGTTCGGGTATATTAAAATACGATTACTCGGCAGATACTTTTTTAATTTATAAGAATGATCCTCTCAACGAGAACTCTATCTCAGCAAATGCAGCATCCACTTTGCTTCTTGATCAGGAAAACTTATGGGTAGGAATAAAATCCAGGGGTCTCAATCGAATCAATCTCAAAGAGGATAAGGTTGATCATTTTTGGTCAAATCTTGATGATAGGAATAGCATATCCAACAATCAAACTACTGCGATAGAAAAAGACAACCAGGGCAATATTTGGATAGGAACATGGAACGGACTTAGCCTTTATACTCCCCTGAGCTCGGGATTCATCAGGTATAACCTTAACCAACTGGAGGGGATTAATACGAACAAGGTAGTCTGTATGTATAAAGGGAAAAATTTGTGGTTGGGGATGGATAAGGGGGTATCACGGATTTTATACCAGGATAATAAATATCACTTTGAATCACTCCAATCAAATAGTGAAGTTTTGAAAAGACTTAAGGAGCTTGCAGTACTATCCATGACTGAGGACAACATAGGTAACCTTTGGATTGGAACGGAGAATGGTGGGTTATTTTACTACAATATATTGACTGAAGAATTGAGTCAATTTGAGATCAAGGATCCTCGTGGCGCTATTATCAGTAATTCAGTTTGGTCATTGTATGTAGACGATCTGGGGATTCTTTGGGTTGGAACATTCAACGGTGGAGTAGTAAAAATTGATCCTCATCATCAAAGGATGAAGCATATATATAACAAAGCTAATCTTGATACAGAGATCAGTCAGAATATGGTTTCTTCATTCGCTAAAATTGATGATAATCTCATATGGGTGGGCACAGATGGCGGTGGTCTTAATAAATTCAACCTCTCGAATGAAGAAGTGATAGAGAAGTATGATTTGGAAAGATTTGGAGGGAGCAATGCAGTTTTGGATGTCCTGCTGGACAGTGAGGGGGACTTATGGTTGGCTACCTGGGGAGGAATGATGAAGAAAGAAGGAAATTCATTCCTGACGTTTACTTATCAGCCAGATCGTTTAGAAATGGGCCCTTGTGGTAATCAACTTTTTGATTTGATGGAAGATGATTCTGGTAACATTTGGATCGCTTCTTTCCGTGGAGGGATTAGTGTTTACCTGAAAGAGAAAAAGATATTTAAAAAACTGTTTCAAAGTAGTTCGGAGAAAAATCGAATACTTAGCGAACGCCCGACGGTAATTTTTCAAGACTCTGAGCATAACATCTGGATTGGAACTGAGGGAGATGGACTTTACAGAGTTGTAGTAGATCGAGCTTATAACTTGGTTGAAGCCGCGCGATTTGAATATTCAGAAGATGACGATTCAAGTTTGTCTCACAACATCATCAATATCATTTATGAGGATCATAATGGTCGTATCTGGATTGGAACTGAGGGAGGAGGTCTAAATCGATATAATAATAAAGGTGACTCTTTTGCCCGTTTTATGAAAGAGGACGGTTTTTCGAGTAACCTAATCTATGCTATTACCGAAGATAATGAAGGAAACCTATGGCTTAGTACCAATGATGGTTTGTGCCAGTTTAATCCAGTAACAAATGGCATTCGAATCTTTGATGAAACAGATGGTGCACAGTCCTCTGAATTTATAAAAGGAGCGGCATTGACTTTACCCAATGGAGATCTTCTCTTTGGTGGTATTAAGGGATTTAATCACTTCACACCAACCTCCTTTACAATAAATAATCATACACCTGATGTTTATTTGACATCACTGACATTTGAAACTTGGCCTCAAAATTCAATTCATTTTGGAAAGATCCAGCGGTTGAACAAAGCTGCTAAAGCTTTAGAGCTTGGGTACGAAGCAAATGATTTTGTAATTGATTACGCGGTACTTAATTACTCAAAATCCTCTAAGAATCAATTTGCTTACATGCTGGATGGTTATGACGATAAATGGATTTATCCAACAAATTACCGTCCTGCCAGATACACAAATGTTAGACCGGGTAGTTACAGCTTTAAAGTTAGAGGGTCCAATAATGATGGTATATGGAATCCAGATGTTGCTTCTTTAGATATTATCATTCATAGACCCTGGTGGGATACACCCTTGGCTTATTTCTTTTATGTTCTCTTAATATGTACAGTTCTTTTTGGCATTATACTGCTCATTATCAAACGGGAAAGGTTAAGGAGAAACCTTGCAATAGAGCACTTGGAGTTGGAGCAAATGAAAGAATTGGATACGATAAAATCCAGATTCTTTGCTAACATTTCTCATGAGTTTCGAACACCACTCACGCTGATTATCAGTCCCTTAAAATCCATGATCGATGGCTTTTTTAAAGGAGACCCCAAGAATCAGTACAAACTGATGGCAAGAAATGCAGATCGGCTGCTAAGCTTGATCAATCAATTACTAGACCTTTCTAAACTGGAGGCTGGACATATGCAACTTCAAGCCTCGAAGCAAGACATCATCAAGTTCCTCCGACCAATTGTTCATTCTTTTACGACGTATGCTGAAAAACAATACATCGATTACAAGTGTACCTTTCCTGAAAAGGATGTTCCTGTTTTTTTCGAAAAAGATAAGTTGGAGAAGATTGTAGTCAATCTCCTATCAAATGCTTTTAAGTACACGCAGGAGTTTGGTAGGATAGATTTTTCAATTATTGATAGTGAAAAAACTGTTCAGCTGATTGTTGAAGATACAGGAATAGGAATGTCTAAGGATCAGCTGGACCTGATATTCAATCGGTTTTATCAGATTGACACGAATCAAAAAAAAGGAACTGGTATTGGTTTAGCATTAACCAAAGAATTGATTGAGCTTCATAAAGGAAGTATTCAAGTAACCAGTCAGGTTGGAAAAGGGACAAAATTCACCGTTGAATTAAAGAAAGGGGGTGATCATTTGACGGATGAAGAGAAGACCTATCTGGCAGATGACTTTCATTCAAAAGATCAGGAGCCATACATCAGAAAGCATCCCATGGATTCTTTAGAGGATAGTATAGTGGAAGAATCAGAAAATGAAAACCTGCCAATCGTTCTTATTGTTGATGACAATGAGGATATAAGATTATTTATAAGTGAGCATTTCGCTTCAAATTATCGAATTCTGGAGGCAGGCGATGGTGAGAAAGCTCTGAAAGTTGCACTTCAAGAAATACCCGATATCATTATTTCGGATGTAATGATGCCAAAGATGGATGGGTATGAATTATGCAGACAGTTAAAGCTTGATGGCAAAACATGTCATATTCCTTTCATTTTATTGACAGCAAAAGCATCCAATGAGAGTGCGCTCATGGGATTCGAGTTGGGTGCAGATAATTACGTAACCAAACCTTTTAATCCGAAACTTCTGGAGCTTAGAGTTCGGAATATTTTGCAGTCACGTGAAAATCTCAAGTCCCAATTGCTGGATAGCGAAGAAATTCATTTGGAGCCAAGCGAAGTGAAAGTGGTTTCACGTGACAAAGAATTTCTTCGTAAGCTTATTGAGTTCATAGAGGCGAATATGTCAAACTCCGATCTGAATATTGATGACGTCTGTAAAGAGATGGGACTGAGCAGGACACAGCTTTATAGAAAGCTGAAAGGTCTGGTTGGCCAGTCGGCCAATGAGCTAATTCGATCCATAAGGTTGAAGAGAGCCGCTCAATTAATTAAGTCAAACGAGATGACGATCTCGGAAATTACTTATGAGGTAGGGTTTAACGACCTTCAATATTTCAGATTTTGCTTTAAAAAACAGTTTGGAGTCAATCCTTCTGAATACAGTACCCAGGTTGGGGTTTAACATTCATTCCAATTCTTTTTTGGTATTTTATTGATTTTACGAATAAAAAACGCACTTTTTTAGAGAAATTCAGAATGGTGTGAAACATTCACCAGTCTAATACGGAACGTATGCCTTTGCCTTCATTTTTAAAAAAGACGGATGTTTGAACTTGAATGAAGTGTATGATTATGGACAAATGGATATTTCCATTTTCATACTCGAAATTGTAAATCATTAACCTTTAAATCATGAGGAAAAATTACATTTTGTGTAAGATGAGGATCTCGCTACTGACGCTTGTTGCGATATTTTTCTCATTATCACTTTTTGCCCAAAAAACAGTTTCAGGTAGAGTGACAGACGATACCGGAGAGGCATTGCCTGGTGTAACTGTTTTAGTTAAGGGTACAACAAGTGGGGCAGTTACCGATGCAAATGGAAACTACTCTGTAAACGTTTCATCTTCCGATGTATTAGTTATTTCTTATATCGGTTTCCAAAGTCAGGAAATTCCCGTAAATGATCGAACATCCATTGATATCAGCCTTGAACAGGATTTACAAGCTTTGCAAGAGGTAGTAGTTGTCGGATATGGAAGCCAATCCAAAGAGGAGTTCACAGGATCCATTTCTGTTGTACCTGTAAAAGAAGCTATGAAGCTACCTGTCGTTAATGTCTCAGAAGCCTTACAAGGAAGGGTAGCAGGAGTTAATGTAGTAAGTCAGGGACAACCTGGGGAAGCACCGGAAGTTAGGATACGAGGATTTGCATCTCCCAATGGGAATGATCCGCTCTATATCATAGATGGGATGCAAACGACAGATCCTACTATCATGAATGACATTAATCCTGCAGATGTTGAAAACATTACAGTCTTGAAAGATGCTGCTTCTACCGCAATTTATGGGGTAAGGGCTTCTAATGGTATTGTGGTAGTGACCACAAAAAAGGGTTACGCTTCTGGTAAGCCTAAATTGAACTTCGAAGCTTTTGCAGGTGTACAAAATCCATCGAATACTCCGGAGTTATTAACTGCTCAGCAATGGGCTAATACGTTTGATGGTGGGACAATACCTCAGTTCCTGGGGAGTGGTGATCCGGGTCAACCGTATAATTTTGACAACAATAGAATTACACCTGTAAGTAATGGTGGTACAGATTGGGTAGACGAAGTATTTGATCCGGCACCATTTCAGAACTATTATCTATCGGCTCTAGGTGGGAGCGAAAGAGGTAGATACATGATGTCCATAGGTTATCTGGACAAGGAAGGAGTAGTTATTAATACTGGTTATGACAGAATTAGTGGAAGAATCAATTCAGAATTCAATATTACTGATAACCTGAGAATAGGTCAGCATTTAAATATTTCCTCAAGCAATCAGACAGAAATTCCCGGAGGAGAAAATGATGATAACGCAATTTCTCTGGCATATCGTATTCATCCATATATTCCAGTACGAGACGCAGGAGGCAACTTTGCAGGAAATGGAGCCGCAGGTTTGGGGAATGCTGCGAATCCCATTGCTGCTTTGGAGCGAGCCAATGCCTTAGGAAATGGTACAAGCAGCTTCAGAACGTTCGGAGATGCCTACCTGGAGTTTAATCCGATTGAAGATATCACACTTAAAACATCGATCGGTATCAATAATCGAGTAGATAGAAAAAGAACAGCAACTGCTCAGAATCCGGAACACTCAGAACCTGTTACAACTACTCAACTGATCGAAGATACTTATGAGCAATTCTCATGGGTGTGGTCCAATACTGCTGCTTATGCGAAAAGTTTTGATAACCATAATTTTAATGTGCTAGTAGGGGTTGAGGCTGTGGAAGATCAAATTACCAAGAGACAAATTATCGGAACAGGTTTTTTCTTGGAGACAGAAGATTTTGTTCAAATTCAGGCGGCATCCAATGTGGCCGTTACGATTGGCGATCCGGACGGGAGACCAAATGAAGAGATCTCAACATCTCTTTCTTCAATTTTTGGTCAATTGAGTTACAATTTTGATCGCAAGTATTTTGCTTCATTTTCAGTCAGAAGAGATCAGACTTCTCGCTTTACAAAAGCAAATAATACGGGGGTATTTCCGTCTGCCAGTGTAGCATGGGCACTGCATAGAGAGTCATTCCTTGATTCAAATCCACTGGTTTCAAATTTAAAGCTTCGATTTTCATACGGAGAGACTGGTAATCAATCCATTGCAAGATCCAATCCAACTGTAGACCTTTTCAGTTTCGCTCCAGATCTTTCTGGGTATGATTTAACCGGAGATGGATCTGGCAACAATGTTGGTATCGTTAGAACTCAGGTAGGAAATCCTGATTTGACCTGGGAGACAGCAAAGCAGATAAATTTCGGTTTAGATTTTGGATTGTTCCAAAATGATCTCAGTGTTTCAGTTGATATCTATAAGATCAATACAGAAGATATGATTTTTGCTCCTGATGTTGCAGGGTTACCAGAAGCTACTTCCGCTCCTGTGATAAATATTGGAGAAATGGAAAATAAAGGATTTGATATTAGTATTTCTTATGGGAATTATTCGAAGAGTAATGCATTGAAATATGATATAACCGCCAATGTTTCTGCTTATAAAAATGAACTGGTATCATTTAATGATGAAAGTGCTGAAGCATTTTCAGGTGATGTATTCAGAGGATCTTCATTTACCAGGACTGACGTTGGAAATCCAATCTCGTACTTCTACGGAAGAGAGGTTATAGGTATTTTCCAGACGGAAGAAGAGGTAGCATCAAGCCCAGATCAGGGATTTGCTACTAATGCTGATGGGGTTGGGCGTTTCAAATATCGAGATGTAGATGGTGACATGGATATCGATGATGATGATAGAACTTTCCTTGGAAGTCCTCATCCTGATTTTATCTTCGGAATAAATGCATTCCTTGAATACAAAAACTTTGATTTGTCATTGTTTATTACGGGGAGTCAAGGGAATGAGATTTATAATTATACCAAGTTCTTCACTGATTTTGAGTCATTCGCGGGTGGTAACAGAAGCACAAGAGTTTTGGACACATGGACTACAGAGAATAGAGATGCAGGTTTACCTTCTTTAACCGGAGATTTCGCAGCTAATAGTGAGACCAATCCAAATAGCTACTTTGTAGAAGATGGTTCCTATATCCGGTTGAAAAATGTGCAGATTGGTTATAACATCCCGGGAAATGCTTTGCAGTCTATTAAAGCCCTGGAAAGCTTGAGAATCTATATTCAAGGGACAAACTTGATCACCATTACCGATTATGAAGGTTTTGATCCCGAAATCACAAACAGGAATGCTTCAGCACAGCCTAACTTAAGTATGGGAATTGATTTTGGAAGATTTCCACTTACACAAGTTTACACTATAGGAGTTAAAGCAGGTTTTTAAGATCTAGTTGAAGATTAAAATTTCAAAAAATGAAAAATAGAATATTATCGATAGCATCCTTATTCATTGCCTTTTTATACATGGGATGCAGAGAAAGTTTTACTGAAGTTGCGCCTGCACAAGGAGTACTTTCCGAGGAAAACCTAAAGGATGAGAATGGCAATTTTACACGCCAATCAATTGAAACGTTTCTAATCAATGCCTATGCGAATCTGTACGGGAATAATGTAGGCGATCCTTGGCTAGGAACAGCTGATAACTGGTGGTTTGATGTGATCACTGATGATGCTCATAAGGGTAGCACAGGAGGAGATCAGCCGGATTTGGAACAAATGAGAACTTATACTTACAATACAGCTAATCCATTCTTCTTGACTAAGTGGCAAACTTTGATTGGGGGGGTGATCGCGGTAAATGATGTATTGTCCAAAGCAAAAGGAGTGGAAAATGTAGAAGATTTAGTGGCAGAGGCACGCTTTCTGAGAGGGCACTTCAACTTTGAATTACAGAGATCATGGGATAAAGTCCCTTTCATTTCAGAAGATGATACCACGGCGAATATTGCGAATACAGGAGATATCTGGGAAGAGATCGAAGCAGATTTTCAGTTTGCGATTGACAATATGGAAGCAGCGCCTGCTGGCAATGCGCTAATTAGAGCAAATATCTGGTCTGCTAGAGCATACTTAGGAAAAGTCCTTTTACAGCAGAGAAAGTACAGCGAAGCACTTCCGCTTTTTACTACTGTGATCAGCAGTGGCACATACTCCTTACTGTCAGAATTTGAAGATAATTTCAAATCTACAACTGAGAATAGTAAAGAATCTGTTTTTGCCATTCAATTCACCTCCAAAGACGGAGCGGCAGGCACGGAAAATGGAAATCTTGGAAGTACATTAAATCACCCATCTGGTGGGCCATATGGATCTTGCTGTGGATTTTTTCAACCCACACAGGATTTAGCGAATGCATTTAAGACGGACGCTGATGGCTTACCATTGCTGGACACTTATAACGATAGTGATATTGTCAATGATAATGAGGTATTGAGTGAAGATCCTTTTACCATTTATACCGATCCGCTAGACCCACGCATAGACTATACAATAGGAAGAAGAGGTGTGGATTATAACGGATGGGGACTACACCCGGGAGCAGATTGGATAAGGGATCCAGTAGAGCAAGGAACCTGGACATCTGGCCCATATCTTTCTAAAAAGAATAATTACAAGGAATCTGATTTCTCTGATGCGCAAGGTTCAGGCCCCTGGGGGCAACAATCTTCTGGACTTAATTACAACGTGATAAGATATGCAGATGTGCTTCTAATGGCTGCAGAAGCAGCAGCTGAAACTAATGATCTGGGAGTAGCTCTAAACTATGTGAATCAGGTACGTAACCGGGCAAAGGCAATAACCCCAGTAAGTGATGCCATCAACTACGACGTAGAGCCATACGTGTCCTTTCCAACGCAGGAATTTGCTATGGCTGCTGTTCGACATGAAAGAAGATTGGAGTTGGCAATGGAGGGTCATAGATTTTTCGATCTAAAAAGATATGGAGCTGCTTATGCCATTCAAGTTCTGTCAGAGTTTGAAACAAATGAAAGGCGAACTATATCAACTTATGATCCCGGGGATTTTGCCGAAAAATTCCTCACCTTCCCTATCCCAAGTGCGGCAATAGATATTAGTGGTGGGGTACTAATTCAGAACGATGCAGGACACTAAATAGTTTTTTTCAAAGGTCAGGGCAATTTCGGTAATCTCTGAAATTGCCCTTTTTTATATTAGCTAACTTCTAATTCGTAGATGAATAGAAATATCAATTATCTGTTAATTATTTTTCTCTTTTTCATGCTTGGCTGTCAGGAGAAAAAAGAAAGCATTACAAGAGGATTTCTGAAGTTAGACTCAGATTATACCGGAATTTCATTCGCGAACAAACTGACCGAATCAGATACGTTTAATTACTTCACTTATCCATATATCTACATGGGTGGAGGCGTTTCACTAGTTGATATCAACAATGATGATTTGCTGGATATCTATTTCACGGGTAATATGGTAGCGGATAAAATCTATCTCAACAGAGGTGAGATGAAATTTGAGGACATCACGAAGGATGCGGGAATTTCACTTGATCATAAATGGCACACTGGAGTTACCGTTGTGGACATTAATGAGGATGGATTTCAAGATCTGTATGTGAGCGTGTCAGGACCTCAAGAGAATAGGAAAAACCTCCTGTATATAAATGAAGGCAATCTCAAGTTTTCCGAACAAGCCGAAAAGTACGGAATTGACGATAACGGAAATTCTATTCAATCGACCTTCTTTGATTATGATAATGATGGAGATTTAGATTTATATGTAGCCAATTATCCCATTACTAGCTTCAAAACCCCCAATTTCAAGTATAAGTACCTGATGAATACAGTCACGGAGGAGAAAAGTGATCGACTTTACAGAAATGAGGGTGGTGGTGAATTTAAAGATGTAACCAAAGAGTCAGGATTACTTGCTTTTGGACTATCAATAAGTGCCACAATAGCGGATTTCAATAACGATGGCTGGCAGGATATTTATGTCTCGAATGACTTTAGTACTCCCGACTATTTTTTCATCAATAATCAAGATGGGACTTTTACGGATCAGCTAAAGTCGATCACAAAACAAACCTCGTTTTACAGTATGGGTGCTGATGCGGCAGATATCAATAACGATGGATTGATGGATTTTTTTCAGGTTGATATGTCGGCCGAAGACAACAGAAGATCCAAAGCCAATATGGCGAGTATGGATGTTTCGCTTTTTTGGAGTACAGTAAGCAATGGATTTCACTACCAATACATGTACAATACCCTCCAGCTGAATCGCGGACTTGATGGATACCTTCCGGTCATGAGTAATATTGCAGCATTTGCTAACGTCACCTCCACAGATTGGAGCTGGGCACCACTGTTTGCTGACTTTGATAACGATGGATGGAAAGATCTCTTCATTACCAATGGAACAAGAAGAGAAATAAATAACAAAGACTATTTCAATAAACTAGAATCCCTTTTGAATAAGCTATCTCCAGCTGAACTACTTGAAGCATCACTCAATATTCCATCTGAACCTATCGCAAACTACTTCTATTTGAATGATAGAAAATTGGGTTTCCAAAATGTAGCAGAGGAGTGGAATATTAATCACAAAGGATTTTCAAATGGCAGTGCCTATGGTGATCTTGATAATGATGGTGATCTGGATATGGTAGTGAATAATATTGATTCAATAAGCTGGATATATCGAAATCAACATGGTGGAAATCAGAATTACTTGAGAGTGAAGCTAAAAGGAGAACCTTCAAATTTATTTGGAGTGGGAAGCAAAATCACCGTCTATAATCAAGGAGACATTCAAGTAAATCATGTGATGCTATCAAGAGGATTTCAATCATCAGTAGAGCCTATTGCTCATTTTGGTTTGGGCTCAACATCTAAGGTTGATTCTGTAGTTATAAACTGGCCTGGTGGCTCTATTTCTAAAACTGATGATGTGGCGGCTAATCAGACAATTACAATTTCTCAGAAATCAAGTGCATCTACCAGTCTCGGGAGGAAAGAAAAATCAGCGTACTTTTCTGAGGTTTATCCATTTGCAGATTCTTCCTTTTTCCATGCGGAAAACACATTCAATGATTATGCTTTTCAGGTTTTAATGCCACACAAGATGTCTAATCTGGGACCAGCATTGGCCACTGGTGATATAAATGGAGATGGACTAGATGACATTTATATTGGAGGAGCAATAAATCAAGTTGCTCAAATTTTCTATCAAACTGAGACAGGGGGTTTTGTGAGAGAAGAACTTGAAAAAAGCACTTCCCGAGAAAGCATAGATGCTTTTTTCTTCGATGCAGATAACGATCAGGATTTGGATCTCTATGTCGTGAATGGAGGGAATGAATTCGACAGCCTATCTAGACAATATCAAGATCAACTTTACATCAACACAGATGGCAAATTAGTTGAATCAAACACTTTACCTCCCTTTGGTTCAAGCGGAGGTTGTGTCAGACCTTTTGACTTTGATGGAGATGGAGATCTTGATCTTTTTGTTGGGGGAAGACTTTCTCCCAGACATTATCCATTCCCCGGTAAAAGTCATCTAATCGTCAATAGAGTTGAAAGTGGTGAACTCTTTTTTGAAGATAGAACATCGGAACTCATTCCATCCGTTTCAATTATCGGTATGGTCACAGATGCGCTATGGATGGATGTAAACAATGATAAAAAGTCAGATCTTATTGTAGTTGGTGAGTGGATGGAACCGCTCTGGTTTGAAAACAATGGCAATGGATTTAGTGAACCCAAACCCATTATCGAAAATAATCTAGGGTGGTGGTTTAGTATTGAAAAGGGTGATTTCGACAATGATGGTGACGAAGATTTGATAGCAGGAAATCTCGGCAGGAACTATAAGTACAAAGCATCGGAAAATGAGCCTTTTGATGTCTTTGTGAAGGATTTTGATCAGAATGGTAAAGACGATATCATTTTGAGTTATTATAATTTTGGATCTCAATTTCCAGTAAGAGGCAGACAGTGTTCTTCGCAACAAATACCTGCATTGAAAACGGCTTTCAAGGATTATAATACGTTTGCCACTGCAACTGTTCAGGACATTTTTGGGACAGACGCATTAACAAGCTCTTTGCACTACAGCGCTACAAACTTTTCAAGCTGCTACATTGAAAACACAGGAGAAGGTAGTTTTAGAATGCATGAACTTCCAGAGTTGGCCCAGATATCTCCTGTAAATGATATCCTGATACTGGACGCAAATGATGATGGTAACCTGGACGCAGTACTAGTAGGAAATCTCTATGCTTCGGAAGTGGAAACGCCTCGGGCTGATGCCGGAATTGGTCTTCTCCTGCTTGGAGATGGAAATGGCTCTTTCAATGCTCTTTCTTTGTCTGAGAGTGGATTAAAAGCCAATCACGATTCAAAGCACTCTTCGCTGATTAACATTGCTAATGAAAAAGCGATCATAGTCGCCAACAACAATGGCCCCATGCAGGTGTTTAGATTGAATAGATAGCAGAGATGAGATTTTTTAATCAAACACCACTTTAAAAGTGCTTTTTTCTCCCTCCACCGCATTTGGGGCTACCCAGAAATTAAAACTTCCTGGTTCCAATACTTTTTCCCCATTCTTGTTATAGAAACTCAAACCCTCAATAGGAAATAGAAAAGTCATCTCCTTTTTTTCACCTCCCTTAAGTGTCACCTTATCAAAACCGATTAGTTCTCTCACAGGCCGAGTGATACTTGCTGAAACATCCTGAAAGTAATATTGTACCACTTCAGTTGCTTGTTTATGACCTGTATTTGTGAGGTTGAACTTGACTTCCACAGCATCTCCTTGCGAAAAGGTCACTTTGTTCAATTGAATTTTTGAGTAACTGAAATTGCTATAGGTCAGTCCGAATCCAAAAGGGAATAAAGGTGTAAAGCCATCATCCAAATAGTGAGAATTATTTCCCAATGAACTCTGCCACGCCTCAATTGGGATATCATCTATTCCGACAAATGTTTCTTCAGATGCTGGCCGTCCTGTATTCTTATGATTGTAGAAGATCGGAATTTGTCCTACGCTTTTGGGCCAGGTAACGGGCAGTCTGCCAGAAGGGGACACCTTTCCACTTAAAATGTCGACCAAAGCGGGACCTCCCATGGTTCCGGGATGCCATGCTACCAAGATAGCATTCACATCATCAATGATGTTTCCAATAGTAATCGGTCTCCCAGCCATAATTACAAGGACGATGGGTTTATCCAGTTTCGCCAATTCCTTGATAAGTGCTTCTTGAGCTCCCGGTAAATCAATATTTGATCGTGAGTGGGCTTCTCCTGAGAGAATGGCCTCCTCACCACCAATAAACAAGATGACATCTGTTTCCTGCGCAGTTTTCAATGCCTTACCGAAATCTTTCCTCGATCGATCCCTGCTATGGGTTAATCCTTTTATGAAACGTATCTGATTTTCAGATAACTCCTCCAGAGAGTCATCTGAGCTTGCTATCTTGTAATTCTTTTCTCCATTCAATGCCGTGGTGCTAAATTGTTCTCTCAACGCTGATACAGGGGTAACAGTCTTTTCCTTCTCCCCATCAAATGTCCAGGTGCCTAATTGTTCGTGCGGAGCATCAGCTAAAGGACCAATAACTGCCACTTTCTGCTTAGAAAAATCGAGAGGTAATATATTACCTCGATTTTTTAGGAGAACCATACTTTCGATCGCAGCTTGTTTGGCAGCTTCAAGATGTTCAGGGGCATAGTCAATGTTTGCGCTATCAAATTCTGGATTTTGAAAGAGACCCATTTTGAATTTGACTCTCAAAATATTTCTGACCATTTCATCCAAAACACGTTCACTAAGATTGTCTGTCTCTATTAGTGTTTTCAAGTAATTTTCGTAGGCTTTGCTAGTCATTTCCATATCCATACCTGCCCTTGCCGCTTTCAATGCAGCCTCTTGTTCATTCGCTGCGTAACCATGTGGGATCATTTCAGTGACCGAATTCCAGTCGCTGACAACAAATCCATCAAAATTCCATTGGTCTCGCAGAATCGTTTTCAAGAGAAATTCATTGCCAGTGGCGGGAACTCCGTTGAGCTCATTAAAGCTGGTCATAAATGTGCTCACTCCTGACTCTATGGCTGCTTTAAAAGGGGGTAAATAGACATTGTAAAGTAGCTCGTCATGAATAATAGTTGTATTGTAATCTCGACCCCCGATGGCTGCACCGTATCCAGCAAAGTGCTTCGCGCAGGCCACTATACTTTGTGGATCCGAGAGATCTTTGCCTTGAAATCCCATCACTGATGCTTTTGAGATAGCCTGTGCCAGAAAAGGGTCTTCACCGGGTGATTCTGCTATTCGCCCCCATCTAGGGTCTCGTGCAATGTCTAACATCGGAGCAAATGTCCAACGAATTCCTCTGGTAGAAGCCTCTTTTGCGGCAACCCGCGCTCCCTGCTTCACCAAGTCAGGGTTCCAGGAGGCTGCCTGGCCAAGTGGGATTGGGAAAATAGTCTTGAAACCATGGATCACATCCCTGGCAAAAATAAGTGGAATGCCATGTGGACTTTCTTCCGTAGCTATTCGCTGAAGCTCTTTGACATGCTCAACATTCATCACATTAAGCATGGCACCTACATGTCCATTTCTTACTTGTTCTTTTAGTTTGTCAGAGAGCCCTTTTTCTCTGGAAGAAGTACCTCGAAGAGCAGTTTGACCAATTTTTTCTTCGATGGTCATCAACCGCAATAAACTATCGACTTTTTCTTCAATGTGAGATTGGCTTGTAGACACCTCTTTTTTGCATGAGCAAATAGATACACTGATCACAATTAAAATAAAGCTACGCCTCATAAATGTATTGTTTCACTAAGCAATACTATGAAATGCTGCCACCCGGTGACTGGACAATGGTTTCAAATGAGGAGGGTATATAATCTAAAACTGGAATTCCAATACCTTTTTAACTTTAACAATGATTATTCTTGTTGATATCAACAAAACTTAACCCAACCGAGTAAAATTATGAAGAACAACAGCCTGCTACTTATTACACTTGTTGCTTCACTTGGCGGTATGCTATTTGGCTATGATACAGGCGTTATCAATGGAACCCAATTTTACTTCACTAAGTACTTTGAGCTGGATTCGGTTATGAAAGGCTGGGTGGTTGGTAGTGCTTTGATAGGCTGTTTTCTTGGGGCTATTCTTTCAGGTCCTATTAGCAAGAAACTAGGTAGAAAAAAATCACTCATCATTGCAGCTGTTTTATTCACTTTATCTGCATGGGGTTCAGGTCTTCCGGAGTTCATGCCTCAGTCTGTCTCACTACTGGTTTTTTTTAGGATTATTGGGGGACTAGGAATTGGAATCGCGTCCATGAATGCACCGACATACATTGCAGAGCTGTCTCCAGCCGCTATTCGAGGTAAGATGGTTACCTACTATCAGCTTGCAATTGTTATTGGTTTCTTCGTTGTTTTCCTGGCTACATATACTATCGGAGAGGCCGGAGATGAAACATACAACCTAACGAAGGGTTGGAGGTTGATGTTTTGGTCTGAGTTAATTCCTTGCCTGCTATTCCTCGGGTTACTTTCTTTAGTACCAAAGAGCCCACGATGGCTCATGATGCAAGGCAAAGAAGAAGAAGCAAGAAAAGTACTGTCAAGCGTTCATGGCGAGGAAAATGCTGAGCGTGAGATCAAGGAAATAGCTGACTCATTAGATACAGAAGAGCGTCCCAAGTTTTCAATCTTATTTAAAAAGAGCTTTTTACCAATCGTCCTCATTGGTTCAGCCTTATCTGGTCTTCAACAGTTTACGGGCATCAATGCGGTTCTATACTATGGGGCTGATATTTTCGAAAAAGCACTTGGATTTGGCCAGGAGGATGTTTTGAAGCAGCAATTGCTGTTGGCTGGCGTCAATCTGATTTGCACATTCGTTGCAATGTTTTCAGTAGATAAGTTAGGTAGAAAACCATTGATTTATTTAGGATGTTTTGGAATGATTCTAGGTTTTGTTTTGCTGGGAACCACGCTTATGTTCCAAAAAGTAGGCATCATTTCTTTGATCGGTATATTGTTGTTTATTGGTTCGTTCGCCCTTTCCATGGGTCCTATTGTGTGGGTGCTTCTTTCGGAGATGTTTCCGAATAAAATCAGAACCATGGCCATGTCTGTAGCAGTTGCCGTTCAGTGGGCTATGAATTATTTTGTATCTCAGTCGTTCCCAATTGTTGTTGATAGCAAAGCAAATCAAGGAGATTTTTGGAATGGATCCTTACCTTATTTCATTTTCATTGGTTTTATCATATTGACAGTAATTCTAACCAGGAAATATATCCCTGAAACAAAGGGAAAATCACTTGAAGAGCTGGAGAATGTATGGGATTATTGATTGAAGGTCAGTAATCTGTTATAATGAATCTCAAACTTTGTTTATGTTTTGCGTATCTTCAGTTGAAGATCAAATTGAATATGCGCTACCTAACATTTTTTATTTTCCTTGTTGTAATCTCCCCGATTTTTTCTCAAACCAAGGCATTGGTTGGAGGAACCCTGATTGATGGTTTTGGATCGACACCCATTCAAAATAGCGTCATTATCATAGAAGGTGATCGCATCAAATCAATAGGTCAGGTAGGGATGATGGAAATACCGGACGAGGCGGAAATCATTTCCACTGAAGGAATGAGTGTGATGCCAGGACTTTGGGATATGCATGTTCATCTGATGATCAATGGCCATGCAAACTATACCTATTGGATAAAACGTACCCTCCCTTATTCGAATCCGTGATTATGCCGGCTTCAGCAAATCAGCTATTGATGGCTGGAGTGACAAGTGCCAGAGATCTTG
Source organism: Ekhidna sp. (assembly GCA_965267215.1). Taxonomy (GTDB): domain Bacteria; phylum Bacteroidota; class Bacteroidia; order Cytophagales; family Cyclobacteriaceae; genus Ekhidna. The sequence continues at coordinate 3,333,223 of OZ253940.1, read as the reverse complement.
GAGGGCCCTTGAAAGAAAGCATCGGTGTACGAGACCGAATTAACAGTGGAGAAATCCCCGGACCTACCATGTATGTTTCAGGCCCATTCATACAGAAAAAACCATATCCCGGAACCGAAGCGTTTCGCTGGGGTGTAGCGAATGAAAAAGAAGGTAAGGAGAAAGTAAATCAATTGGCAAAAGCAGGTGTTGACTGTATTAAATTGATCGATCAGGATCAAATGTCTCAATCGGTAATAAATGCGATTGTAGATGAGGCGCACAAAAATAATTTGACGGTAGTTGCTCATAGCCACAGACCAGAGGAGATAAGAAAAGGACTCATCGCCGGGGTAGATTGCTTTGAACATACAGGTTTATCCAGTGCCCCCGAATATCCTGAAGATGTAATGGAAATGATAAAAGAGCGAACAGCTCAAATGAACCTGGGCCCATTGTATTGGACACCTACTGTTGAAGGCCTTTATAATTACGAATATGTTCGGGATAACCAGGAAAAATTAGACAATCCTGAATGGCACCTGGGACTTCCCGATTCGGTGGTTTTAGATATTAAGAATTCATTTAAGCATCCGGACCGATTGCCCTACTTTCAGCTAACCCCCATGAGGAAACCAACACTTGAGCGTAAAGTGAATCAGCTAAAAGAGGCTGGAGTGGTACTCTTGATTGGTACTGATAGTGGTATCCCAATGAAGTTTCATATTCAATCTACCTGGAATGAATTGGATGTTTGGGTAAATGAGTTTGGGTTCGATCCAATGTATGCTATTCGAGCAGCTACCTACTGGCCTGCTAAGATCATGGGTGTGGAAAACGAATATGGGACCATATCAGAGGGGAAGTACGCGGACATCATTGCTGTGAAAGGAGATGTTCTTAGATATATTTCACTTCTTCAGGATGTGGATATTGTCATAAAGCATGGAAAGAGGGTAAAATAGGATCAATTAGTAGTTAATATGCCGATCTTTCACCTCCTGATGGATATCATCGATAGTTACCAAAATAGCCGTTTCTTCCACATCACCAAAGTCGGGGTTTTGAGCTGTACCAAATGTCATCATGGTGGATGAGAGGCTCATATATATGTTGATTAATGGAGGGATAAATTCCCCTCGCTCTTTCAAGAGTTTATGCAAAAGTTTAAACCCCTCTTGATAGTCCAGCTCGCTATCAAAATGCTCCCTGAAAACTGCTTCATCAAAGTTTGAGAATAATTCAGGTTTCGGATGGCAGAGATTCAGTCTGTTGGGAAAATAATGAGCCATAAAAGAAAGTAAGATGTCTCGTGCTTCCTTGTTGTAGCTGGTGTACATGGTCACCTTCCCAAAAAAGTATCTTATTTCCGGGTATTTGGTAACAAGACAGCCTAACCCATCCCATATATTCATCAATGCAAAAACGCCTTTGCGAGGATTAATGGAAGGCTGATAATTAGGCTGAACCCATGACCTTCCCAATTCAATTGAGTAGGGAAGGAAATCTTCTTTCATTTGCTCTGAGAAATCAAAATAATGAGCGGTGGATAACTCAAATATTCCCGTTTCTCTGTTATGAGCTTGTTTCCCGGTGATGAATCGATACCCACCTATAATCTCTTTGTCTTCCGGATTGTAAACAATAAGTTGTTCGTAGCATCTTTCTGAGGTATCTGCTTCATCAATATCCAGCGATTTACCAGTACCTCCTCCAGCGTAGCGAAAAGAAACTTCCCTGAGTCTGCCAATCTCCCGCATAGTATTCGGAGAGTTATGATGGTTCAGGATGAAGATCTTATTTCCACCTTTATTAGTATCTCTCACAAACCGCTCGTCATTAAGCTCAGATTCAATTAAATCCTTATCTACAGGGGCTATAATCTCTTCTTCTTTGTTCACGCTGTTTTCAATTTATATACTTCATCTTTCACCCACTGAGCCCAAGCATAATCATTTTTTTCTTTCGTAAAAGTCTCCGACCCAATAGGCTTCCCAATGACAATATTTATGGTCTTTCCTTCTTGCTTGAAAAGTTCATCCACGAGGAAGAACATTTCGATATTCAATTTAATACCTAAAAACTTTCTGATTTTAGCCAGTCTGTAAAATCGGTTGGTCAAACGTCCGTCAATATGGACTGGAACCACTGGTTTTTGATATTTTTTGGCTTTTGTAATAAACGTTTTTTTCCAGTCCAAATCCATAATCTCCCCATCAATTTTTCTGCTTACCAAGCCAGCTGGAAAAAGAAAAGTAGCTGTCCCTAAAGCAAATTGTTGTTCCACTTTTTGAAGAGATTCAGCGGCATTACGTCCAACCTTGTTGACTCCTACAAAGCGATTTTTCAGGTTGCGAACAGCCATCAAAAGGTCATTTACGATGAAAGTGATATCGGGTCTTTTGTCTCTAAGCAAATGGATGATGGTGATGGCATCCATCCCTCCAAACGGGTGATTACTTACAAAGATGCAGCTCTGCGAAAGTAGAGGTACATGTTCAATTCCTTTCAGGCTTAGCCTGAGATCCAAATACTTCACTGCAGCTTCGCAAAATTCGAAAGCGTCAGCGTCACGGTGTTTCCACATAAACTCGTTCACATTCTTCTGGTGAATCACACGCTCTATCCATCGAATCACAAATCCGGGCAGCCACTTGAGTAGTGTAGGGTTTTTTTCAGCAATAAGCTTCCGTACTTCTACGAATTTCTCCATTCACAAAACTGTTGTCAAAAGGCAATGATAAAATGGTTTATCAGTTTGGGCAAGGAGCATGCTAAATGGGATCTTCAATAGATGGAAGCTCCGGCTCAAATTGGACTATCACCGTTCGGTCACTTAACCGTTCCAGCATTGGCCTCAACACACTGTGTGCATTTTCTTTTGTTTGCTCCAAAATCCCGGATTTAAGAGAAGCGTTCTTGATTTCCTTTTCTGCAACCCGATACAGTTCCTGAATAAAATTTTGACGCTCTTCTTTTGACATGTATTGGATCTGTAGGTCATACATTCGCGATTTTTCAAGATCAATTTTGAAGTAGCAAATCTCAGGTGAAGGGAGAGTAATAAAAATCGTATCGCCAGATGATGAAAGATCACTTTCTTGAATTTTAGAAAAATCGATACACCCTACTGCACTTCCCTGACTGATCAGAACACCTTTCGAATCTGGTACAGGCTTGTATTTAAATAGCTTAAAATCGATTGATTGCGCAATCTTCTTAACCTCTGTCACTTCCTGGAAATTGTATTTCACCAATTCCATTTTGCCCATTTGCTCTACTCGAGTGAGCATGGTATTTGTTTCTATTTTGGTGATTCGTTCTTTCGAAAAAGAGAGTTTTTCCTGAATCAACATCCAGGAGAGCAGCCCTACCGTCAAAAGCCAGGGGAGGATTTTCAGAATCAATTTTAGCAAGTTGATCATGAGTTTAAACTAACTAAATTTTATAACTTCAACAATCAATCGTAATATTGCGATATGAGGATGAATTTGGCAGAATTGGTGGGAACATTCAGTCTGGTTTTAGTAGGGCCTGGGGCTGCAACCATTGGACTCTCTCATCTATGGGTTTCCATCGCTTTCGGTTCCATTGTTACTTTGATGATTTTGTGTTTTGGAAAAATTTCCGGAGCACATATCAACCCAGCAGTGAGTATTGGATTTTATTTGGTGGAAAAAGAGAAACGGTATTTATGGTATATACCCTATCAATTGATAGGAGGCTTGCTTGCGGGTATTTTGTTACTTGTTTTAATCCCAGACAATAAAACATATGGAGAAACACTACCAAATGCAGGATTGACGAATAGTATCTGGATAGAAATTTTCATCACATTTATTTTGATGCTTTCAATTCTTGTGATTGTAAGATCTAAGCATTTAGTTCTAATATCAATAGTTGTCGGTTTTGTGGTTTTTTTAGCTGCATATATTGCAGGCCCGTATACCGGGGCGTCTATGAATCCGGCACGCTCTTTTGGTCCGGCTATCGTCTCAAATCAATCTGGAGTTCTGTGGATTTACTTCCTTGCACCTACGCTTGGGTCTGCACTTGCGGTATATTTTTTCAAAATGTTATCGAAAAGCGAAACCAAATAAATTATTCATCGTAATATTGCGATATGGGAATTAGTAAAACAGATTTATTTACCACTGAGCAAAACGAATTGGCGTTGATTGCAAAGGCATTTGCCCATCCGGCACGTGTGGCCATCATCGAGCATTTGTTGAAAGCAAATCAATGTATCAATAGTGATTTAGTTGATGAATTAGGACTTGCACAGGCTACCATCTCCCAGCACTTGAAAGAATTAAAAACAATTGGAATAATTCAGGGAACAATCGAAGGCACTTCTATGAGCTATTGCATCAACCCAGATGTGTGGAATGTAGTTAAGGATCGATTGGTGAACTTATTGGACCGATACGATCCGAATTGTTGCTAAAAATTTTGCTTTAAATCATCGTAATATAGCGATATATAAATGAAAAAATATAAAGTTTTAAGTCAGAATCTCTCGAATAGCCTCGTGTTCTATCGTGCATTGTTCAATCGGATGCCCGATGTATTAGCCTTTGATCGGATTGTATTTCTATTACCGGAATTTGAACTAGAAATCAAAGAGTCGCTAGAGACAGTGGAACAGCAAGAAAGCTTTTTGTTACCGATATCTAGTGAGAGTGAGCTTCAAGCAATTGCTCGGCGAATGCATCGATTTCAGTCGATTGGGAGAATGCAAAACGATTGTGAATCCATTACTGAGGCAATTGGTTTGGAAGATCCGGATGGATATAGATGGGTGATCGGAAACCCTAAAACCACAGTGAACTTCAATAAGTGCTATATCGAAAATCAATCTTTAAATACATACAATTATGGAACAATTTAAATTTCACATTGGTCTGAACGTGTCAAATATAGATCAGACCACTTCCTTTTATCAACGGCTGTTTGGTCAAGAGCCGATCAAAGTTGAAAAGGGTTACAGCAAGTTCGAACTGGATAATCCAGGGCTGGTCATTTCATTTATCGAATCCAAAGTACAGAGTCCGAGATTTGGGCATTTGGGCATCAGAGTGAACAGCGACAAAGAATTAGCAGAAAAGAAAGCGGAATTGGAATCTTTGATGAAAATCGAACTCGAAGAAACCAATACTTCGTGTTGCTTCGCAGTTCAAAATAAATTTTGGGTAAAAGATCCCGATGGGTATGAATGGGAAGTATACCATTTCCTGAAAGATGACGATCAGATGGGTGGTCGTCAAGGTGATGACTCCAAAAAAGAACTTGCAGCTTGCTGCTAAACTTGTAAGTTTAACCTCCGAAAATGTCATCTTGAGCGTAGCGAGAGATCTATTCTTGCTGGTCAGGATGACATTTGATATTTACTGTTAAAAATGAATCAAAAGCTAACTTCATACATCAACTCACTAAAGGATGATTCTTCAATGATTCCAGAAGATCGAAAACTAATTTTGAATGAATTGAAAAATTATGTCCAATCAATAAATAGTCCAAAAATCAATTTCATCTGTACACACAACTCAAGGAGAAGTCATCTATCTCAAATCTGGGCGCAAACATTGGCTGACCATTTCGAGATCAAAATAGAGACTTTTTCAGGGGGTACGGAAGCTACAGCATTCCATCCCAATGCTGTAGCGGCTGTTGAGCGGGCAGGATTTCTAGTAGAAAAAAAAGGCACGCATAATCCAAAGTATGAAGTTCAGGTAGATGATGATGGAAAACCTATGGTTTGTTTCTCAAAGAAGTTTGATCAGCATCCAAACCCTACTTCAGAATTTGTTGCAGTAATGACCTGTTCAGAAGCTGATACTGAATGTCCAATAGTTCATGGAGCCGATAAGCGAATAAAACTTTTTTATGAAGATCCGAAAGTGAGTGATCGTACTCCTGCCGAATCAATAACTTATGATGCCAGATGTAAGCAAATAGCCACTGAGATGTATTATGTGTTTTCGTACTTAAAATAAAACGTATTTTAGAAATCTTTCTTAGCTCTTTTTGGTTCTAATACCAAATAATAAGTTATGCCAATTCCTGCTCATCTCTCACTTGCTATACCAGATTCAGACCTTCCAAGAATAGTGATTGTTGGAGGAGGCTTTGGTGGTCTCAATCTTGCCAAAGGTCTGAGAAAAGCCAAATCTCAGGTAGTACTTCTTGATAAGAATAACTTCCACACGTTTCAGCCACTCTTGTACCAGGTGGCAACTGCAGGATTGGAGCCGGACTCTATTGCAGGACCACTTCGTAAGACCCTTGAGGGGAATCCGAATTATTTCTTTCGAATGGTAAAAGTCACTGGTATCAATTCATCTAAAAATGAAATTGAAACAACTGTTGGAAATCTGTCATACGATTACCTGATACTGGCAAATGGATCTGTTACAAACTACTTCGGCAAAAAAAAATTCCGTCCTAAAGTGCTGCCACTGAAGCGAATTGTACATGCATTGGATCTGAGAAGTCACATCTTACAAAACTTTGAGCAAGCGGTCATGACCAAGGATCAAGAAGAGCTCAATAAAATGATGAATTTTGTGGTTGTAGGAGGCGGACCTACAGGTGTGGAGGTAAGTGGAGCCTTAGCTGAGTTGAAAAAACATATTTTACCTAAAGACTATCCAGACTTTGATTTTTCTCAAATGAAAATACATTTGATTGAAGGTTCAGACAGACTACTAAATGGAATGAGCGATTTTGCCGGAAATGAGGCGCTAGGCTACATCAAAAAGATGGGTATTGATGTTCAACTAAACACATTTGTTGAAGATTACGATGGCGATACGGTAAAACTAAATTCCGGTACTATTGAATCTGCCACAGTGATCTGGTCTGCAGGTGTAAGAGGGAATGTGGTAGAAGGATTAGATGCAAGCTCAATAGAGCGGAGTAGAATTTTGGTAAACGATTTTAACAAAGTAAAAGGGACTGAAAATATATTTGCAATTGGCGATGTTGCAATGATGCAAAGCGAGAAGTTTCCCTATGGACATCCTATGGTAGCACCAGTTGCCATTCAGCAAGGGATCCACTTAGCAAAGAACTTTAAAAGAGAATTTGGAGGTGAGGATATGGAAGCATTCAAGTACTTTGATAAGGGTTCTATGGCTACCATTGGAAAGAATAAAGCTGTGGTAGATATGCCAAATGGCATGCATTTCAGAGGATTCTTTGCATGGGTTATATGGATGTTTGTTCATATCATGTACCTCATCGGATTCCGAAATAAACTTATCACATTGAACAACTGGATTTGGAGTTATTTCACCTATGACAAGGGGACAAGATTGATCATTCGAACATTCAACAGGAAGTTTTTAAGGCGTCCTGCTGCAATTAACAAGATTTAACACCGTAAATCCTTCGTTTGACCCATACTTCAAATCGTTCTTTTCAAATTTGAAGTATCACATATTTTTGCAAGCTTGAAAAATATCATTTTGATAAACAGCTTTTTGTCCCCTCTTTGGAGAGGGTTAAGGGAGAGGGGGATATGGAGAGTTTATCGGAATGACACTCAAACATAAATTTGAAACGTTATTGAAGCATGGAAGAGCAAGTAATTGACAAGGACCTTCAAAAAGAGCATCAAGGAAAGATCCGGAAAGTAATCTCTGAAGTCGGGAAAGTAGTGATCGGACAGGAATACATGGTGAACCGATTGATGGTAGGACTTTTTACTCAGGGTCATATTTTGCTAGAAGGCGTCCCTGGGCTTGCGAAGACACTCACCGTCAATGCATTGGCAGATGTGCTTCATTTGGATTTTCAACGAATCCAGTTTACTCCCGATCTGCTTCCTGCGGACTTGGTAGGAACGATGATCTATAATCAGCAAAAGGCTGAATTTGAGGTCAAGAAAGGCCCGATTTTCGCAAATCTGATCCTGGCCGATGAAGTGAACCGATCTCCGGCCAAAGTACAGTCTGCCTTGCTGGAAGCCATGCAGGAGAAAACAGTTTCGATAGGAGAAACAACCTACAATCTAGACAGGCCATTTTTGGTGCTGGCGACTCAAAACCCCATTGATCAGGAAGGAACATATCCATTACCTGAGGCTCAGGTAGATCGATTCATGTTAAAGGTTCATGTAGATTATCTGAGCAAAGAAGATGAAATGGAAGTGATGAGAAGGATTTCCAATATGAGCTTCAATCCTACATTGGAAACCATCCTTACGAAAGAAGATATCTTCTCAATTCGGGATGAAATTAATCAGGTGACAGTATCTGAGTCCATTGAAAAATACATCATTGAACTAGTTTTCGCTACTCGTAATCCTGAAGAATATGGACTCAACGAAGAAGCACAATATATACAGTTTGGTGCTTCACCAAGAGCGTCTATCAACCTGAATAGAGCGGCTAAAGCCATGGCATTCTTCAATGAGCGTGATTATGTTTTACCAGAAGATGTCAAAGAGATTGCTGATGATGTCTTGAATCACAGGATTTTGCTCAATTACGAAGCAGAGGCTGACGAAGTAACTACCCATGACATCATTAAATCAATCCTGTCAAAGGTTAACATTAGCAAATAACAAATGGAATTCTCATTAAAAAGCCTGGTATGGATATCCTATCAGGCTTTTTGCTTTTATTCACCAATTCTCTCTTAACACTAACGTAATATTCCTAATATCACTTTAACAGATAAAGTGATACTTTAACTCTTTCATAACAAGCAAACCGACCTCAGGTAACATCAGCATTCCACCTTTGCGATACAAATTGATCTATCTAAAATATTTAAATCGCAAAACCAATGAAAAAATTATTAACTCTGGGAATACTTGGAGCAGGAATGTTCGCAATAATTTCCTGCTCAGATGAGGGTGGTGAACCAATTGATCCGGAGGGAAATGGAAATTCTAGCGCAGTTGTAAATATATTTTCTTCCGCTGATGGCATAGGAGCAACCGAGGTAACATGGAGCGCTGACTCTACTTATGTGTTGAATGGATTTGTTTTCGTCAATGACGGACAAACTTTGAATATTGAGCCAGGAACAGTTATAAAAGGTCAGACAGGTTCACAAGCTTCTGCATCTGCTCTAATTGTCGCAAGAGGCGGAACTATCAATGCCGTTGGTACAGCTTCACTTCCAATTGTTTTCACAAGCTTTACTGACAACATAACGAATGCAGATATTGCTGCAGGAATTTATTCAAGTCCAAATCTTACCCCTGACATTCAAGGCTTATGGGGAGGATTAATCATACTTGGAAAAGCTCCTATTTCTGCTTCTGATTCAGAAATTCAAATAGAAGGTATTCCTACTTCTGAGATTCGTGGCTTGTACGGTGGAACGGAAGCTGACGATAATTCAGGACAATTAGCATATGTGTCAGTACGACATGCTGGAACAAACATTGGCGCAGGAAACGAAATTAACGGCATCACCTTTGGTGGTGTAGGATCAGGAACATCCGTTTCGAATGTAGAAGTTGTTGCCAATGCGGACGATGGAATAGAGTGGTTTGGTGGAACAGTAGATGTTTCAAATGTAGTGATTTGGAATGTGGGAGACGATGGACTTGATACCGATCAGGATTGGTTAGGTACATGTTCCGACTTTTTGATTGTATCTCCCAATGGTAGTGCTTTTGAATTGGACGGACCCGAAGGCGAATCTTCAAACGGAGGTGTTCACACTTTCATCAATGGAACCGTATATGCAGGATCTGATATTGACCATTTGGTTGATTTAGATGGTTCAACTAACGCCTCACTCCAAAACATTTACTTCTACGGATGGGATGCTGATTACGGCTTCATTCAGGATGAAGATCCCGGAGAAGAAGGAGACCAAAATTTCAACCCTATTGAATCATTTGGAGGCAATGGCGTAGGTACTTTCAGTGCTTGGGAATATACCTTGACTACAGGCGAGGGTGCAGCAGATGCAGATGAAATTTTTGCTGGTGTCACTCCAGGAATATTGACTTCTGTAAATGCTAATGAAAATACAGTAGGAGGTCCTTCATCTACAGTATTTGACTGGACCTGGGCCGGATACTCTAATGCTCTAAGCGATATTGGATTGTAATAATTATAGTAGAAAATAAAAATAACCGCCCGTTGGCCCTTTTAGGTCAACGGGCTTTGCTCTTTAGAATTTTAGATTGATGAACAATATATTTAAACACTTTGCCGCCTTGTCTTTATTCTTAGTAAGCACAATTGTGCTTGCACAACAAGGCATGATTCGAGGTACTGTAATTGAGGATGCTACTGGTGAGCCTTTATTTGGCGTAACGGTCGTCATTAAGGGAACTACGAATGGAGCCATCACTGATTTTGATGGAAAATTCCAGATTAATGCTGCTCCGGGAACATATGATGTGCAGGCTTCTTTTGTTTCCTTCCAAACTGTATCGATCACTGACGTTTCTGTGGACTCGGAAGCTCCTACAGTTTTAAGTCAAATAAGATTGAAGGAGGATGTGGCTATGCTCGAGGAAGTAGTGGTTACCGCTGAGGTGATTAAAACAACAGAAGCAGCTTTAATGACAGTGAAAAGAAAATCTGCCAGCTTAGTTGATGGGATTTCCTCTGCTAATTTTGAAAAGATCGGAGACTCTGATGCAGCTTCTGCGGTAAAACGTGTAACCGGTGTTTCCGTGGAAGGTGGAAAATATGTGTATATCCGAGGCATTGGAGATAGATATACCAAGACAATGCTGAACACAATGGATATTCCTGGTCTTGATCCGGACAGAAATAGCTTGCAGATTGACATTTTTCCCACCAATTTGATAGACAACATGATTGTCTATAAGACTGCCACAGCAGATCTTCCTGCTGACTTCACAGGAGGTGCTGTTAACATCGAAACCAAAGACTTTCCAGATGAGCGAATCATGGATGTTTCATTTGGTATTAGTTTCAATCCAAGTATGCACTTCAATAGTGATTACCTAACTCAAAATGGAAGTGGTACAGACTGGCTAGGATTTGACAATGGTTTACGTACACTCCCTGCAGGAGGTAGAAACACGAATATTCCTTCCCCTTTAAATCCAGAGTTTACGAGAGCACAGGTTTCCAACTTCAACAACTCATTCAATAAGCAAATGGGAGCTGAGCAAGCTACTAGCTTTATGGACTATAGCTTAGGATTTACTTATGGAGATCAAAAGGAGCTAAAAAATGGGAACAAACTAGGATATATACTTTCGTCGACTTACAAGAGTACAACTACTCATTTTGATGACGTAATTTATGGTGAGTATCAGATTCTTGAAGGACTGGAAACAAGCAATGAATTGGTTCCTGCTACCATTCAAGCAGGGACTGAATCTCAAAAAAGTGTATTGCTCGGTGGTTTGGCCGGTATAGCATACAAAACAAACAATTCGAAGTACAAGGCCAACTTCATGCACTTACAGAATAGTGATAGACTTTCAGCTCAGTTTACTATTTTGGATGATCCTCAGGATCAGGCCATTGGGAAGTCCGGTTTCTCTGGAAATTCAGACAACCTTGAGTTTGCTCAAAGAGGTTTGACCAATGTGCTTATAGCAGGCGAGCATCATTTTGATGATAATAATTGGACATTGGATTGGAAGTTTTCTCCAACATTTTCCAATATCACCGAACCAGATGTTCGGAAGGCTGCCTTCACTAACGAAGGTTCAGCGACAACCATCAATGGAGGAGCTGCTGGATTTCCTACAAGAATCTGGAGATTTCTTGATGAAGCAAACTACAGTGGAAGGCTAGACGTTGCAAAGGGCTCCAGAGCTTTTGGAAACGAAGCTACGTTCAAGGCTGGCTTGAGCTATACATACAAAGAAAGGGATTATGAGATTCTACAATACCAGCTCCAATTTTTCGGAGCTCAACCAACATGGTCAGGGAATCCGGATGAGATCTTTCAGGAAGATAACCTCTACCCTGCTCCAGGTACTGGCTATTTACAATCAGGAAATTCAACTCCAAACTCTAATGCCTATAATTCTAATGTGAATTACATGGCTGGATACATCTCAGCGGAAGTTTCCCCCTTCCCAAGGTTCAAATCTATCTTAGGATTGAGGTTAGAAAAATATCAGCAAAGGCATACTGGAAGAGACATCAGCTATGCACAATCTAATGGAAACGCCGGGAATGCACTTGATAATGATGTTGTTTTAGATGCAACTGACCTATTCCCGTCAGCGAACTTCATTTACAATCTCTCTGAAAAACAAAATCTAAGACTTTCTTATTCGCGCACTATCGCACGACCATCTTTTAAGGAATTGTCATTTGCGCAGATTCTTGACCCTGTAAGTAACAGAACCTTCAATGGAGGATTATTTGCATATCCTGGAGAGTGGGATGGTAATTTGCAAGCAACCGATATCAACAATTTTGATATAAGGTGGGAGATGTTTATGGAAAGAGGTCAGTTGTTATCATTTAGTGCTTTTTATAAAACTTTTGACAACCCAATTGAATTGGTTCGAATACGACAGGCACAAACTACCAATGAATTTCAACCTAGAAATGTTGGCAGAGGAACACTTGTTGGTGTTGAACTTGAGCTAAGAAAAGCACTGGATTTCATTACTCCTTCACTTAATAATTTTAGCTGGGTTACCAATGTAACTCTCGCAAAGACCACCTTGGAAATGTCAGATGTTGAATTTAACGCAAGGAATGATTTCCGAAAAGATGGACAGGATATAGATAATGAAAGAGAGATGGCGGGCCAAGCTCCGTATGTAATTAATGCTGGTGTGGCTTATGAAAATTTCGAGAAAAGAATAGATGCCGGCTTATATTATAATGTTCAAGGAAAAACCTTGACAGTCGTTGGAGGTGGACTATTTCCTGATGTATACTCAGAGCCTTTCCACAGCCTTAATTTTAACCTGAACAAAAGGTTCGGGGCAAAGGATAATATCGGAGTGAATTTCAGTGTGAATAATATTCTCGATGATGTGAGGGAAGAGTTTTACAATGGGTTTGAGGCAGAAAAACAACATTTCTCTCGAAGATCACCTGGAAGATCTATTAGCTTAGGTGTAAGTTATTCCTTATAAGGAAGGTTAGAAAGAAATCAGAAAAGCCCTCCGAGGAGGGCTTTTCTATTGAAAAAACTTGAAGATTTTGAGAAATTGTCATCAACCCCCCTCGATTGATTTTATCTCCTCCCTCAACTCATTAATTTCACTTTCGATTTCGTTAATCTTGTCTAACAACTGACTCCTCTTAGAATCCAAAACCTGATCGAGGTATTCATCACATAAATCTTTTGCTTCATTTTGTTTCTTCGCTATTAGACTCACTAATTCCATAATGTAAAACTTCTTTTTGAAGTCGAGAATCATGGATAAAGCCTGCTCTTTGTACTTTTCAGTGGTCAATCCCAGAAAGAATTCCGTTCCTCCACCTTCCCTGGCGGTAGTTTGAGTGAATATTTCCAGATCTACATTTCCATCTGTGGTCTCGGACGGGACAGTCACCTTATAGTAGCTTTTCATATTCAGTGGACTACCAAACTCCCTGGCATATTTCCACCACCCTTTTCGTACTTCTTCTCTCCCAAAGTCAAAAGCTGTTTTATAGCCCGATAAAGCTTTACCTTCAAGGTTTAGATTTTCCGCAGACGTATTGTTGTTGTACTTTTTCTGAGCAAAAGTGAAGGTTCCAACGAACAAAAGAGCACACCAAAGTGTATGTTTATAAAAGCTTTTTTCCATGTCTTCAACAAAACTAACAGACGATATCAAAACCATCCTCATTACCGGAGGGTCAGGATTAGTCGGGACCCACTTGAGCAAACTCTTGACCGAAAAAGGGTTTACTATTACTCACCTCTCACGCAATCCAACGCAAAAAGACTACCGGACATTCTATTGGGATATAAAAAAAAGTGAAATTGATGATGAAGCCATCACTTCTGCGGATGCGATTATACACCTGGCAGGAGCTGGAGTTTCCGACAAGCGCTGGTCTGACTCTTACAAAAAAGAGATCTACGATAGCCGGATCGATTCCACAAGATTGCTGAAAGAAAAAGTAGAAAAATTGAATCCTGAGCTTAGGCATTTTATTTCCGCATCAGCCATTGGTTACTATGGATGGGATTCAGGAGAAAAGTTGGTAGATGAAGGGTCAGAAAAGGGTCCTGGATTTCTAGCGGACGTAGTAGAAGACTGGGAGAAAGAAGCTGATACTTTGAATGATGTGGGCATCAAAGTTTCCAAAGTACGAATTGGTATTGTTCTCAGCCACAAAGGAGGTGCTTTGGTGGAAATGATGAAACCGATAAAGTTTGGGGTAGGTGCGCCACTAGGTTCCGGAGATCAATATATGAGCTGGATCCATTTGGATGATCTTTGTGGAATCTTTGCCCATCTTTTGGAAAACGGCATTGAAGGAACGTTTAATGGTGTAGCTCCTTTCCCTGAAACAAATGCGTCTTTTACCAGGGCCGTTGCAAAAGGGCTAGGAAAACCTCTTTGGCTACCAAATGTTCCTAAATTTGCGCTTCGATTGATTGTTGGTGAAATGGCTGATATATTAGTGGGTGGCAATCGGGTGTCCAGTAAAAAAGTAGAGGATGCTGGATATAAATTCCAATTTGAAGCGTTAGATAGAGCGCTTTATCAACTACTACAAGACTAATACATGGAAGAAAAGAAGATAACGAAGGAGGAAGAGGCAAGAATACTCGCCGCTTTCAAGGAGAAGGACTGGAATGAAATTAAAAGTGCGGATTCCTGGGCCATATTCAAGGTCATGGGTGAATTCGTTCAGGGGTTTGAAAAAATGGCAAAAATAGGACCGTGTGTTTCGATCTTTGGATCAGCCAGAACAAAGCCAGACAACAAGTATTACAAGATAGCAGAGGAAATCGCTGCAATGGTAGTACGCCATGGATATGGTGTAATCACTGGTGGAGGGCCGGGTATCATGGAGGCTGGAAATAAAGGAGCAAACGCACAAGGAGGTAAATCCGTAGGACTGAACATCGATCTACCCTTCGAGCAGAATAATAACATTTATATCGATGTAGATAAAAGTCTTGATTTTGACTACTTCTTCGTCAGGAAGGTGATGTTTGTTAAATATTCTCAAGGATTCATTGTGTTACCAGGAGGTTTTGGTACTATGGATGAGTTATTCGAAGCATTAACCTTAATACAAACCAAAAAGATTGGTCAGTTCCCAATTGTGCTTGTTGGGAAAGAATATTGGATTGGACTGGTTGATTGGTTAAAAGATACAATGTTGGAAATGGAAGGCAATATCAGTGAAGTTGACCTTGATCTATTTAAAATTGTGGATACGGCTGAAGAAGCTGTAGCGGTCATTGATGATTTCTACAGTAAATACAACCTCAGCCCGAACTTCTAATTTCAGTTGAAAGTGACGAAAAAGCGAGAAGAAGTTATTGAGATCATAGGTGCGCGTGAACACAACCTCAAGAATGTAGATTTAACTCTACCTAGAAATAAACTGATCGTCATCACAGGAATCAGTGGTAGTGGAAAATCTTCTCTTGCTTTTGATACCATCTATGCAGAAGGCCAACGTAGGTACATGGAAAGTTTTAGTGCTTATGCCAGGGCTTTCATAGGAGACATGGAGCGGCCCGATGTGGACAAGATAGAAGGGCTCAGTCCGGTTATTTCCATCGAGCAAAAAACAACATCAAGAAACCCGAGATCTACCGTAGGGACCGTTACTGAGATCTACGATTTTTTCAGACTTCTATATGCTAGAGCAGGTGAAGCATACTCCTATTTGAGTGGAAAGAAAATGACTCGTCAGTCTGAAGATCAAATCATTGATATGATCCTGAAGAATTATGAGGGACAAAAGCTTATTTTACTGGCTCCAGTTGTTAAAGGTAGAAAAGGGCATTATAGAGAATTGTTTGTTCAGATTCGAAAGCTGGGCTTTACCAAAGTCAGGGTGGATGGTGAAGTACAAGACCTGATCCCAAAGATGCAGGTGGATCGGTACAAAACACATGACATTGAGATAGTGACCGATCGGATTAAGGTTTCTGAAAAGGATAAAAAGAGAGTCAGAGATTCTGTAAACATGTCACTGAAGCATGGTGACGGAGTGATGATGATCAAGCAAGAAGATGGCACGATTTCTCATTTCTCCAAAAATCTAATGGACCCGGAGACGGGTCTGGCTTACGATGAACCTGCTCCAAATACATTCTCATTCAATTCACCCTATGGAGCATGTCCGAAATGCAATGGACTAGGTATCATTGAAGAAATATCAAAGGATTCTGTTATTCCCGATCCCTCTTTAAGTATCAGTAGAGGTGGCATTGCACCGCTGGGAGAGTACCGTGACATCTGGATTTTCAAGAAGATTGAAGCCATACTAAAACGTAACAAGGTTAATCTTTCTACGCCTATACAAAAAATTCCTTCAGAGATAATAGATGTACTTCTATACGGTGATAGTGTGCCTGTTGCAGTTAGTTCAGTAAAGTATCCCGGAACCGACTGGCATACCAAGTTTGAGGGAATCATCAACTTCCTTGAAAAACAAAAAGACGGAGGCTCAGAAAAAATTCAGGCCTGGGTCAAGGAATTTACCGACACAAGAATATGTCCTACATGTAATGGATATCGACTCAAAAAGGAAGCACTACACTACAAGATCGGGGATAAACACATAGGAGAGTTGGGTGAGATGGATATCCAGACACTTGGTCAGTGGACAGAGAACCTGGAAGAAAAGCTGAATGAGAGACAATTAGTTATAGCTACTGAGATTTTAAAGGAGCTTAGAAAAAGAATCGGATTTTTATTGGATGTTGGCCTGGATTATTTGAGCTTGAATCGACCACTCAAGACACTCTCAGGAGGAGAAGCTCAGCGTATAAGGCTGGCTACTCAAATTGGAACCCAGTTGGTAAATGTGCTTTACATTCTGGATGAACCAAGTATTGGATTACATCAACGAGATAATGTAAAGCTGATACAAGCACTCAAAGACCTTCGAGATCTAGGAAATACCGTCATTGTGGTAGAGCACGATAAGGACATGATGCTCGAATCGGATGAAGTCGTAGATATCGGTCCGGGAGCAGGTCGTCATGGAGGACAAATTGTGGCAAAAGGAGATCCGAAAGGGTTCTTAAAGCAAGGAAGTTCAACGGCGGAATACTTAAATGGCAAGAGAAAGATCGAGGTACCAACTGAGCGAAGATCGACGAATGGAAAGTGGTTGGAATTACAAGGAGCTACCGGGCATAACTTAAAAGGTGTTGATCTCAGACTTCCCCTTGGTAATCTTATTTTGATTACCGGTGTATCAGGCAGTGGTAAATCCACCTTGATTCATGAGACGCTTTATCCGCTGTTAAGAAAGCAGTTGTACAAAAGCAGAAAAGATCCGCTTCCTTACAAAAAAGTAAAAGGAGTGGATCACATTGATAAAATCATCGAAGTAGATCAATCACCTATCGGGCGTACGCCAAGATCAAACCCAGCCACATATACGGGCGTTTTTTCTGAAATAAGAAGCCTGTTCGCCCAACTTCCTGAAGCTAAAATTAGGGGTTATAAGCCTGGAAGATTTTCATTCAATGTAAAAGGAGGCAGGTGTGAAACCTGTGGAGGTGGGGGTATGAGATTGATTGAAATGGACTTCTTACCCGACGTACATGTGCCATGTGAAACTTGCAAAGGCAAAAGGTATAATAGGGAAACACTTGAGGTTCGATTTAAAGGTAAATCAATTTCTGACGTGTTGGATATGACTGTCTCACAGTCGGTAGAATTTTTCGAGAATCAGCCACGCATCGTAAGAAAACTAAAGACCCTGGATGAGGTGGGGCTTGGATACATATCACTAGGCCAGCATGCGACCACATTGTCCGGTGGAGAAGCTCAGCGTGTAAAACTGGCAACAGAGCTATCAAAGAAAGATACGGGTAAGACATTCTACATTCTGGACGAACCTACAACCGGATTGCATTTTCAGGATATTGAGCATTTACTGGACGTACTTCAGCGGTTAGTCAATAAAGGTAATACGGTGTTGATTATTGAGCACAATATGGACGTAATTAAGGTGGCTGATCACATTATAGATCTAGGTCCGGAGGGAGGTTCCGCCGGGGGGCAGATCATCGCTCAAGGCACTCCGGAAGAGATCATCAAGGTGAAAGAAAGCTATACAGCGAAGTTTCTGAAAATGGAGCTCAATTAATGACAGCCTGAATATTTTCAGAGTCTCCCAGGTAGTAATAGTCACCCAGGTGATCAAAAGCAAAATCGCTTTCTTCCATGATCATATGATCCATTACACTGATTTTATTATTGACAACATCATCCAATGGAAATTCTCTTATCAAAGATCCATCGTAATTATAGATCCTGACCATTTTTTGGAATACAAGATCATTTTCAAGTTGCATTTCCAATCCTTGGTTATCCCTGATGGAAGAGTCGGCCACACTTGGTATTGTAAGTGAAAAAGCTAACATAATGAGTAGAACGAGTGATTTCATGTACCTTTTATTTTGAGTTTAGTCCTGTTGCTTATTACGACGAGAATCCACTCAGGTTTGTTAATATTCATTAATTAAGCGGCATAAATTGTTAATGTATGGTTAAAAAAGTGTTTTGCAGCACCATTTATCCATGCATAATTTCATCCATGAAACTTCCCAGGTGAAATCAATTACGGTTGATTAGTTTTAACCCGGATGACCAAACGACGACTATATTGGCTATGCCAGTTGCTTGGATGGGGATTATATGGGTTTGCCCAAATCTTTGTTTATACCATGGCCAATGGCTTTGATGCCAACCAGGCGTTAGGCTTGCTTTATCAGGTTATCTATTTTATTGCTACCACCCACTTTCTCAGGAATTTTATTATCAAGAGACACTGGCTCAATCTTCGGTTAAGTCGTCTGATTCCAAGATTGTTGGTGATTACCTTGATGTTGAGTGGGTTAAACTATGCTTACCTCTTCATTATTGACCAGATCACGCATGGCATTTCTAAGGCGGATCTAATGTTGGTTACGGCGCTGATCAACACGTTACTCTATTGGGTGATTTATTTCATTTGGTGTATTTTCTACTTTGTTTTTCACTATGTTGAGCGATACAATAAGTCATTGAAGGCGGAAACAGCTGCAAGAGAGGTTGAATTAAACAATCTTAAAGCACAGTTAAATCCTCATTTCATTTTTAATGCATTAAATAGTATTAGGGCACTCGTAGATGAAAATCCAAGAAAATCCAAGGAGTCCATTACCCAGCTCTCCCATATTTTAAGGAACTCTCTCATAAGCGACAGAAAGAAAATGGTCCCTTTCACTGAAGAGTTGAAAACTGTGATGGATTATTTAGCTCTGGAATCCATTCGCTATGAGGAACGCTTGACCACAAAATTTGATATTGATAGAAATTCAGGAAAATACATGATACCACCCTTGATGCTTCAAACACTAGTCGAGAATGGGATTAAGCACGGTATTTCTAATCTGAAGCATGGAGGCGAAATTAGCATAAGCACAAAGGTTAGAAGAAAACAACTTTTGCTTCAAATACGTAATACGGGGCAGTTGTCCAAAGAGGCGCAGACCAAAGAAGGATTTGGGTTAGCCAATACACGCAAAAGGCTGGAATTGATTTTTGGTGAGGGTGCTTCTTTTGAAATTAAAAATGAAAACGACACTATGGTGCTAACTTCTGTTACACTGCCAATGATCTCAGAAAGAGAATTGGCTTAAATTGGAAGTTGCTATCTTAGGAAAGATATGAATGAGTACACATGAAGGCAATAATTGTAGATGATGAACGACTTGCACGAAAAGAGTTAATTTCACTTTTGGCAAATCATCCTGAAATTGAAATAATAGACGAAGCTGCAAACCCTGACGAGGCAGTCGAAAAAATTGAAAAACAGGATCCCGATGTAGTTTTTTTGGATATCCAAATGCCTGGAAAAACTGGTTTTGAAATGTTAGAGGGGATGGAGCGCGTACCTCAGGTAATCTTCACAACAGCCTACGATGAGTTTGCACTAAAAGCTTTTGAATACAATGCACTGGATTACCTCCTAAAGCCCATTCAGCCAGAAAGACTAGCGGAGAGTCTCAATAAAGTTTCTGTCAAAGCAAATAAGAAGTCGGCAAAAGAACTGAAGCTAAGTAGCAAGGATCAGGTTTTTGTGAAAGATGGTGATAAGTGTTGGTTTGTAAGATTGGAAGATGTGAGACTTTTTGAGTCGGATGGAAATTATATTAAAGTATATTTTGATAAGTTCAAGCCCATGATTCATAAATCATTGAACGCGCTTGATGAACGATTGGATGATCGACATTTCTTCCGGGCCAGCAGAAAGCACATCATTAATCTTGGTTGGGTAGAATCTATCGACACCTGGTTCAATGGAGGATTACTTGTCCAATTAAAAGGAGGTGAAAAAATCGAAGTAAGTAGAAGACAGTCAGCCAGATTCAGGGAGATGATGAGTCTCTAGTCATATAATCAACTAGCAAAAAGATATCGCCGGAACTTTCCGTGAAGGAAGTCGAAATATACATTTCCAAACTCTAATGAAACTTTATACTAGGTGTTCTAAATGTAGGAAGGAAATAAATTTCTCAGTATGGGTTAGCGATCGTTTTGGCTTGGCAGCCAAAATGGGAGAAAAGATTGAGTTGAAATGTATTCAGTGCAACACGATTGATAAGTACCATGTGAATGATATCAAAGCTGAGAAAAATAAAATTGTGGCATTGTCTGCATTACTGATTTTACTGTTGGGGACTACTGGTATTGTAATATTCATTTGGGATTACATCTTTAGGATAGCTGATATGTATGCGATATCTGCTTTCATTGGAGTGATAGGTATTCCAATGTTTTTTTACCAAGCAATAACTTCAGATCAGGAGAAAAAAGTATGGTTATTTAACTCTTATTACTATTGACCTTTAATGTAGTGGCTGCATGACTCTCTAAACCTTAGAAAAGATGAATCATTAGTTTTTAACACCTTCCAAGAATTCTTTCTCTACATGCCAATCTTTGCTGAGAGTAAGAATGGCTGTGGTTTCAATTTCAGTTAAATATCCTTTTTTGTGGTTTTCTTCCCACACCTCCAATAAATGCTTGAGACGTTCTGACTCACTCATTTTCAGGAAAATCTTTGAGAGGAATTCTCTTGATCGTTCAAAAGCAGAGAGGTAGTCCTCAGCAATGAAATTGTTAGCCCATTCCATTTCTTCATTCGCCTGAAGTCGATTGGCAGCCTCCTCTAACAGCGCCCTTTCCTCATCATCCAAGCCATGATAGTGGAAGATGAGAGACTTAAGTAACAACAATGCCTTTTTTGTAGTATTGTCCATAGTCGATTCCAAAAGTAGGCGTTATTCTGGAAAAAATAGCTTTAATGCAACTTCATCCGCTACTAAAAAACCTTCAGGGGTAAGTTTTAAGTAACCATCAGCAAGATTCAAAAGTCCTTTGGATTCCATTTCTGTCAAAAAATCCTTATGTAGTATCTCTAAATTCGTTTCTAATTGGCGATTAAGCTGTTCAAGATTGATTCCTTGGATAGTTCTAAGTTGTGTCAAAATCTTTTCATTTATTAATTGAAGATCTGAAAGCACCTCTTCCTCCCAATAAATAGAATTTGCTGCTATTGCTTTCATGTATTTTGCATTGTTACGAATATTGAATCTCCTGGAGGTGCCATCAAAAGAATGAGCTCCAGGGCCTACACCGAGGTATGGGATGTCATTCCAGTATGCATTGTTGTGCTTGGAATGAAACCCCTTTTTAGAGAAATTGGATACCTCATACTGCATATAGCCAGCATCTTTTAAATACTCTATTGCAAACAGATACTGTTTGGCAGCATCATCTTCCTGTACTTGGATCAGCTTGTTTTCCTGTTCCCACTTTCCAAAAACAGTTCGATCTTCTATGGTTAAGCCATATAATGAAATATGCTCCGGATTAATACCAATGATGTTTTTCAAATCCTTCTCCCAGTCTGTTTGGTTATGATCAGGGATTGCATAGATTAAATCAAGAGATATATTTTTAAATCCCGCGTCTCTTGCATTTTGAACTGCTTCCCGACTTTGATCGGAAGAGTGAATTCGATTCATCCAACGCAATCTTTCATTGTCAAAAGTCTGAATGCCAATACTCAACCTGTTAATCCCCAATTGGCACATATCTATGGAATACATTGAGGTAAGATCTTCCGGATTTGCTTCGAGCGTTATTTCTACGTCTGCTGAAATGTTAAAACTTTTGTAAATGCTTTTTAACAAAGATTGGATTTCGTCTTTTGACAACAAGGAAGGTGTACCACCACCGAAGTAGATCGTTTCAATAGGATCTTGTAAATAATCCTTTCTGGCGTCAAGCTCTAATGCTATGGCTTTAACCATTTCATTCCGTGACGTGAGGTTTGTGCTAAAGTGAAAGTCACAATAATGACATGCTTGTTTGCAGAAGGGAATATGAATATAAACACCTGCCATGATTAGGCTAAATTGCAAAGATCAATGCGAAGAATTCTTTTACTTCTGGTTTTTATGTACGGAGGTTCTGTTTTTGCGCAGATCTCTTCTAAAATATTTATAGACGGTAAGGTAAAAGGAACCAGAACAGATGAAGATTCACTTTCACTCCATCGACACCTGAACGAACTTCAGACTTCCTGGGTGGGAAACGGGTATTACTTTTCGGGTGTTGATTCAATTGTAAGCCGAGAAGAATTTGTATACATCTATCTTCATAAAGGAGAAAAGCGATCTGTTCGGATAGCTAATTTTGGTGGAAAAGATTTAGCCAAGCACCTAAGGAAAGAGTTGAAAGATCGCGTTAATAATGGGTATCCATTTGCAAGTGTCAGAATAGATTCCATGGCTATTAGGGAGGAGATACTTTCAGGAAAAATAATTATCAATCCGGGTCCTGAGGTAGTTTATGATACAGCATTTTTTTTTGAAGATCCAAAAACAAATAGGTCTTACATTTATCAGCTGCTGGATATTCAGCCTCGCAAACCTTTTAGCGAGCGTAATTACTCTTTGATTTCTTCAAAAATCAACAGATCCCCTTTTCTTAGTCTGGAGCAACCCACGGATTTATCTATCAAATCAAACAAAGCTCAGGTTTTTCTGGACATATCTGAATCCACTTCCAGTACTTTTCAAGGGGTGTTGGGTCTTCAGCAACAAAATGGAAAAGCAACGGTGGTAGGCAGCCTGGAGCTGGACATTCAAAATCTGTTTAGATCAGGCAAGAGACTATATTTCTTTTTAGAACGTTTCTCCGAACAGTCTCAAAGTCTAAACGTGCTTTACAAGCACCCATTTTTCCTAGACTCAAAACTATCACCCATCTTTCGCTTTGATCTTCTTAAACAGGATACGACCTTTTTGACACGAGCAGTTGAATTAGGCTTCAATACATACTTAACAGCACAAATCGAACTCAATGTAAAATTCGAAAGATTCAATGGGACATTGCTTTCCAATCAAATAGAAACCATATCCCAATCAGGGTTAGCAGATTTTGGAAGAAGTATTTATGGCCTGGAAGCAAGCAGTGGTATTGCCTCTTCGCTTTCATCATATAAGGAAGGTCTGGTTTGGCGGGGAGCTATTTCTGGAGGATTAAAAACGATTAGCAAAAATCTTAGTCTTCCAGATAGCTATTATGATTCTATTCAGTTAAATACCAATTTTTATCTTTTTGAAGGCGAACTCATGTATCAGGTGAAAACATTAAAAAGACAGACATTTTATCATCGAGTACAAGGAGGCATTTTGAGAAATGATGAAATACTCACTAATGAACTTTACAGGCTCGGAGGGTTGTCGAGCATGAGAGGATTTAACGAAAAATCCATATTCGCTAAAAACTACTTATTAAGTCGGATGGAGTTTAGATCATTTTTCGAAAATGAGAGTTATGCTTACGTATTCTATGATCAACTCATATACAAGAGAAATGCTTTCTCAGATCATCCTTTTGGAATAGGGCTCGGATTTGTGCTTGCTACTTCAGCTGGTCAATTTAGTTTTGCACTAGCAGCAGGAAATGCGAAGGATAAGTCAATATCCTTTTCATCTATCAATGCTCACTTTGGTTATATCTCCAGATTTTAGAATGAGGACAGTTTTTATTCTAGCTATACTTCTTTTTGCATTGTTTCAAACTAATGCGCAGGTAGATACTATTACAGTATCTGACTACACAAAGGTTTTAGTGAATACAGATCCAAATGGCAAGGCTTATCCCATTACATCTTTAAGCGAATCAGAAAAAGCTGGCTTTTTTATGGATAAAATCCCTGAAGGTCAAATCAAAATTTGTCACCCAAACGAGCTATTCATTTGGGTAAATGGAAAGCTCTTAGACAAAATCTCTGGTTGTAAATTCTTTGATCCAAATGTATTATTTGATCTTGTCGAATCTGATGCGATTTACGTGTCTTTCAGTTCATCCTCCAGTCTGACTGGTTTATCATGTGAGTTGGTCGTCTTTGAAGAGCTCTTGGTTGTAAAGGAAAAGTCTTCTGAACCCCGAGAAATGAACAATACATTCAGAGAGTTTTCGATTGTTTGCATTCTCATACTTACTTTTTTTCTGGGATTTATTATTTCTTCTTATCCAGGGCGTATTTCCTATATAAAGGAACGATCGTTTACCTTCAAAGTAAGCGCCTATGAATTTATCAACACAAATTTTTTTAGTGCAGCGAGTATTAATCTTCTCATATTTTATTCTTTGGCGGTTGGATTTGTATCACTTTATCTCAATGCACTTTTGAACCTTGATTTTTTTGAGATATCGAATAATCTTCAAGAATTCCTCCTGAAATGGATCTTATTATCTCTAATTGTTTTTACAATATTTATGGCTAAATGGATGGTAGTTTCCTTAGTTGCAAAACTCTTTAAATTCCGCTCTCTGAAAGATTTTCAAATGTTTGATTTCCTAAACTTCAATATTGTAGTACTCATTGGAATACTTCTTTTTTTATTGACAGATTTTATTTTCAATGAAACCTATTACTCTTGGGTTTCTTCAACATTTTTATTTGTGTTCCCATTAGCTGTTTTGGGTTTTGTTATCTGGTTCACTTTAAAATTTGTTAATAATTCTCCACGTAGAAAACTTGTTATTATTTCCTACCTTTGTGCCACTGAAATAATTCCTGTCATATTCCTGATGGGATTATTCTATAAATAATTATAATAAAGGAAATTTACATGAGTGCGACTGATGATCTTCTAGTTATGGATAAGGAGCGATTAAAGCAAGTGAAGAGTATTTTAGTGTCACAGCCTGAGCCTTCTGATCCAAATTCTCCTTATCATAAATTAGCGGAAAAGTACAAATTGAAAATTGACTTCCGACAATTTATAGAAATCGATCCGGTTGATATCAAAGAGTTCCGAAAGCAAAAAGTGAACATTCTTGATCATACCGCCGTGATTTTTACAAGCCGTAATGCAATCGACCACTTTTTCCGTCTAGCTACAGAAAGCAAGATTGAGATTCCAACGGATATGAAGTACTTCTGCATTTCAGAAACAACTGCTAACTACTTGCAGAAATACATTGTGATTAGAAAGAGAAAAATCTTTACGGGAGAGCGTACCGCTAATGATCTTTTGAATGTCATTAAGAAGCACAAAGACGAAAAGTTTATATTTCCTTGTTCAAACATTAGGACAGAACATATTCCGGATTTTCTTAATGAGAACGGTTATACTTGGTCAGAGGCGACCATTTACAGGACCGTAGCTTCAGATCTCTCAGATTTAGATGATGTCACTTATGATATCATTGCATTTTTTAGTCCTTCTGGTATTGAATCACTTCTGCATAATTTCCCCGACTTCAAGCAAAATAATACACGCATTGCAGCTTTTGGTCCTACAACTTCTAAAGCTGTAAAAGATGCAGGTTTAATATTAGATATTCAGGCTCCACTACCTAATGCTCCTTCAATGACAGGAGCTATTGAGGTTTATGTAAAAGAAGCGAATAACCTTTCTTAAAAAATAAGGGTATATTAATTGTAAGCGTTATACTTACAATGTGAAATGAGATTAAAAGTTCGGTCTTTAAGGTCGAGCTTTTGATCGTAATTTCATGTGTGCTTAAAGTGGACTTAGGAAAATCACATGAAAATTACTTCGAAGCTTTTCGTCTTTTCTTTACTCCTCCTATCAGCAAGATCAGGATTTGGACAAAATGATTTCTTCTTCAACCATTATATGTTCAATCCATCCTATTATAATCCTGCTTGGGTTGGAACAGAAGATAAAGCTTTTGCTGCAGCACACCACCGAACCCAATGGGCGGGATATAATGCCACCTTTGATCCTGGAGGTGCACCTACTACCCAGTTGATTTCATTAGTAGTTCCTATGCAGAGTACCTTGTCAGGTGTAGGCTTATCTGTTTCCAATGATCGGGTAGCTAACCTAAATAGCCTACAAGCCAGACTTTCAATTTCTGTCAAGAAGGATTTTAGATTTGGTCAATTGTCTCTAGGCTTAATGCCTGCTATCAATGTTCAATCTATAGATCCAAATTTCAGACCCGTAGATCCAAACGATGGTCTTATCCCTACAAATAAAGAGTCTCAGTTAAAACCCAATCTTCATGCCGGAATTTTCTTCAAATCCCGGAATGACCATTTTGTAGGAGTTTCAGCAGAGAACATATTACAGCCAGGGTTTGATTTTGGGACTGATGCAGAAAATGTAATTCCGGTGAACTATATATTAATGGGTGGCACATCGATGGGTTTTACCAGAGATCTGGTTTTGAATCCGACCATTATGGTTAGATCAGATTTAAATGCATATACCTTTGATCTAAGTGCCATTGCCGTTTATCAAGATAAAATGTGGGGTGGGCTTGCATTTAGAAGATCAGAATCATTGAGTCTACTGTTAGGGTATTCTTTTTTGGAAGGGAATAAGCTTAAAGCAGGGTACTCATTTGATTATGTGGTCAAGGATCAAGATGCAAAAGAACCTACTTCACATGAAATATTTTTACGATACGATCTTCCTAATTTAATATTAGGAGGAAGAAAGGCTGTGAAAACCCCGAGGTTTACTTTTTAATCTGCTCAACAATTGACTTCATCCAATTTTACATCATTATTTGCTTCAAATAGATTTATGATTATATATTTAGGCAGAATATCGTGCAATAATTCTTGCTAAAGTTTGTTTATTTTACATACTTGCATGTTGAATAAAGGTGTTATGAATAAAATGCGTGTTTTTACAATCTCAAATTGTATGGTCATCTGTTGTGCCATAGCTCTATCAGGATGTGGGCTATTTGGAGGTGATCAAGGTGATAAAGGAGAGCTCATTGGAGCGCCTGATAGACAGGGCTGGGAAATGACCAGGCCTTTCGGTATGGTTTCCGTTCCTTCGGGAACATTCCATATGGGCCAGGCAGATGAAGATGTTGCCGCTTCTCAGATAAACTTTAATAAACAAGTTACAATCGGTGCGTTCTTTATGGATGATACTGAAATTACCAATAACGAGTACCGTCAATTTACCCAAAACTTACAGGAAAGTTCTGAAATTGACCTCCCTACTGGTTATTCTATTGCAGATCTGTTACCTGATACCACTGTATGGGTAAGGGATTATACTCATCACATGGGAGATCCATTAATGGTTTATTATTGGTCTCACCCCGCATTTGATGACTATCCCGTTGTAGGTATTGATTGGAATGCAGCAAAATATTTTTGTGAATGGAGAACCAACTATTTGAATGACTACCGAACAAGTGTTGGTCTACCGGTAATGCCAAATTTCAGACTGCCATCTGAGGCAGAGTGGGAATATGCCTCCAGAGGAGGACGTGATATGGCAAAATATCCTTGGGGGAATCCCTATATAAGAAATGCGAAAGGTTGTTTGCTTGCCAATTTCAAGCCAGGAAGGGGTAATTACTTCGATGACGGGTATGCTTACACCTCTCCTATAGGTACTTATTTTGCCAACGAATATGGTCTTTATGATATGGCAGGTAATGTAGCTGAATGGTGTGAAGATGCGTATAACCCATCAGCAATGCCACTAACATGGGATTTGAACCCTACCTATTTTGATGATAATGTACCATTTAAGGTGATAAGAGGAGGTTCTTGGAAGGATATTGCTTACTTCCTTGAAACAGGAACAAGATCTTATGAACACAGAGATACCACCAGAGCTTCGATAGGATTTAGATGTGCTATGACATACCTTGGAAGATCATCGGGGTACGAATTTTAATAACTAATAAAGAATAATTTACTAACCTAAATATTATAACAATGAGCAAAAAAGGCGGATTTCAGGAGCTACTCTATTCCACGATAATGCCTAAAATTTATGGGATAGGAGCTGCGGTTGTAATCGTAGGAGCTATGTTTAAAATTCTTCACATGCCAGGAGCAGCCCTAATGTTAGGGGTTGGACTAACGACTGAGGCAGTGATTTTCTTTCTAAGTGCTTTTGAACCAAAGCATTCTGAGCCAGATTGGGCTAAAGTATATCCGGAGTTAGCTGATGATTACGACGGACCAGCAGCTGCCCCTAGAAAAGCGGTACCTCAAGCAACCGGTGCTTCTGCTCAAATGGATAAAATGCTAGCCGAGGCGAAAGTCGGCCCGGAATTAATCAGAAGCCTAGGTGATGGTATGAGAAATATGGCTGAGTCTGCGAAAAAAATGTCTAATCTAAGTGATGCGGCTGTAGCCACTAACGATTATGCAAGTAATGTTAAGAAGGCTTCCGGCTCACTTCAAGAGATGAACAAGTCTTACGCATCAGCTATGCAGGCAATGTCTGGCATGGCAGAAGCTACAAAAGACACAAAAGAATACCATTCTCAAGTTCAGAATGTGACTAAAAGTTTGGGAGCGTTAAATGCCGTGTATGAAATGGAGCTTAAAGACGCTCAAAGCCATACCAAGGCACTTAATAAGTTTTACTCAAATATCAGTGGTGCTTTAGAGAGTATGGCTGAAGCAGGTAAAGAAACATCCGCTTTCCAAGCTGAACTTAATAAGCTAACATCGAACATTTCTGCCCTAAACAAAGTATACGGTAATATGCTTACCGCTATGAGAGGTGGTGGCAATCAACAATAATCCTTAAAATAAACTATTATGGCAGGAGGAAAAGAAACCCCACGGCAGAAAATGATCGGCATGATGTATTTGGTGCTGACTGCATTGTTGGCCCTGAATGTAAGCTCTACAGTACTTGACAAATTCGCCTTTATCAATGAAAGTTTAGAGCGGGCAAATGCGGAAACATCTGAACGAAATGCCAGAACAATCACAGGAATGAAGTCTGCTGCAAAAGATAAGGGTAACCGAGCAGATGACTTAAAGGTTGTTGCTGATGCTGAAGCACTGAGAGCCGAAACAACTAAAATCATTGCTGAACTTGAAGACTATAAAGAGAAATTCGTTGAAATAACCGGAGGCTATATAGAAGGTCATACTGGAGATAGAAGATTCATCAATGGGAAAACTGACTATGATAAAGTTGGTAATTACATGATGCCAAAGGAAGAAGGAGGCGATGGGAATGGAGCTGAAATGAAATCCAGATTGAATGGGTTTGCTGACTATATTCAAGAAGTTCTTAAGAAAAATGGAGCTGACGAGAAAATGCTTAAGCAGTTTCATAAAATTGCTTTAGATGCTGAAGAGGATCCCATTTATAGTAAGGATGAGAATCAGAAAGGTAAAAAATGGTCTCAGCTTGCATTTGAAAATTCACCGACACATGCTGGTTTGGCTACCGTAAGTGAATTTCAGGCCAATGTATTGGCATTTGAAACTTCTGCATTAGATTTTTTGGTAAAGAGAGTAGGTCTTAAAGACATCACATTTGATCAAATCAAGCCCGTTATCATGCCTGAGTCAAGATATGTAGCAGCTGGTACAAAGTACAAAGCTGATATGTTTATTGCTGCTTCAGCTTCTGGTTTGAATGATAAGCTCGTGATGACTTATAATGGTGAAAATGCGCCTGTGGTAGGAGGAGTTGGTAAGGTAGAATTCACCGCAACTCCAGGTAAGTACGACAAAAATGGTAATGCAAAAAAGCAGATTATTGCTGAAATAAAGGTGCCTCAGGGAGGAGGAACGGATACTACATTCATTGATACAATTGATTACTATGTTGTAAGACCCGTTATTCAAATTCAGTCACAATCTGTAAATGCACTTTACTATAACTGTGGAAATGCATTGGATGTGCAAGTTCCTGCATTAGGTACTTCTTACAATCCATCATTTAGTGCAAGAGGAGGAGATGCAATCAAAGGATCTCAGACAGGACAAGTGACGGTAGTTCCAAGAGCACAAAAGGTTACGCTAACGGTTTCAAGTAATGGAAACGTAATTGGTTCCCGGGAATTCAGCGTTAGAGGAATACCTGCTCCAGATATCAAAGTATTTACAAGTGCAGGTGAGGTTAATATGAAAGAGGGAATTAATTACAGAACGCCCGAGCTCTTTTTAAGAGCGATCGCAGATGAGAGCTTCGCTCAATTCCTTCCTAACGACGCAAAATTCAGAGTTGCTGAAGCTGAAATCACCTTGGTAAGTGGAGGTCTTGGAAGAGGTTCCATTCGAGCTGGTGAAAGAATCAACCTGAGAAATATGAATGGGCGTAAAGGTGATCAGCTGGTGATTGAAATTAAGAAAGTGCAGAGACAAAATTTTAGAAAACAAGTGGAGGATTTTAAAAAATTCCAACGCTTCATCAACATATCGTTGAAATAGATTTGTCAGATAAAACAGTGTTATGAAAAAATTAGGTTATGTAATTGTCTTTAGTCTTTCGCTGACTTTCGGGTACGCGCAAGAGGAACTTGCACCTTTGGTGAAAGCAGAGGTCGAAGAGACCCAAGTGATGTTTAAGAAGACTGTTTGGAGAAGAATGAACCTGAAGCAGAAGCAAAACAGGCCTTTCTTTTCATTAAATGGTGAAGTTCCCAGGTTGTTGATTCAAGCTGTAGATGAAGGGCTATTGACTCCTTATCGTTCCGATTCATGTATAAACTTTATGCCTGATATCATTTTCGTTTCTAATATTTCTGTAGAAAGAGAGCAAAATCCTTTTGTTGGAGGTGGCTTTAATTCTGGAGGGTTTGACTCGTTTGGAGATGAATCTTCTTCTACAGAGGAAGCAGGTGAATCAGCGGATGAAGCCAGGCAAGAGGCGATCCCGGAGGATCTATTCTCAGTATTGAGAATAAAAGAGGATGTTATTTTTGATCGTAATAGGTCAAGAATGTATCATTACATCAGAACATTATCCATATGGCTTCCCAGGGAAGCAGGTTCTTTATACAATCCTGCTGGATTCGAGAAACCTATTGCTCACTTCAGGTATGATGACGTTGTGGCTTTATTTAGAGGTCCGTATGCTGATAAGGCAAAGTATTATAACAACAATAACTCAGGGCAGCACATGAACATGAGTGATGCGTTTGAGTTGCGATTGTTTAATGCACCAATTGTTAAAATGTCCAATGCGAGAGACTTGGATATTCGACAGATATATGCAGATGAAATGGCTAAAGATCCTTTGAATGTGATCGTTATCCAACAGAAGTATGAATATGATCTGATGGAATATGAATCAGAACTTTGGGAATATTAATTAATTTTGACCTAACCCTAATCCACCGTATAATGAATATTAAAAATTTACTCTCCTCTTTCTTAATTGTTGCATGTTTTTGTGTTTCGGCGCAAGAATATGGAGAGTTGACTGATCCGAGAGATGGGAAAACTTACAAAATTGTAACTGTTGACATAGAGCTGGAAGGAGGCGTATTTGTGAAAAGAACATGGATGGCTGAAAACTTGGCATATGAAGTGCCAGAGTCATTTTGTTATAAGAACGAACCAGCCTATTGTGAAGCTTATGGAAGGCTTTACACTTTCAAGGCGGCTAAAGAAGCTTGTCCTGATGGCTGGCATATCCCAACCATCGCTGAGTGGAGCCTATTGTTCCAAACTTTCGGAGGCATTCATAATGCCGGTATTGCTTTGCAAAAAGGAGGGGAAAGTGGAATTGAATTAGCATTGGGAGGTTTTGGAGATCCGGGAAGAGTTTTCAAGAATATCGGCATCAGTGGTAACTATTGGGATGCTGAGAAAAAGTCGGACAACACTTCTGGTTTGATCTCTGTACAGAAAGGATCAAAAGAAATTTTTCATAGCGTGATTGGTGATTGGCATAGGAATAGTTGCCGTTGCGTGAAAGACTACTAGAAAATTTGAACTTCAAGAAAGAAGGAGGGTTTTATAGCTCTCCTTTTTTTATGGCTGTGAAAATAATTTGAGCTTTTGCTTTGCCTATTAAATTTTCAAGATCTTTTTCAGATGATTGTTTAAGTCTGGTAACACTGCCAAATTCATTCATCAGCTTATGCTTTGTATTATCTCCTAT
This sequence comes from Ekhidna sp., assembly GCA_965267215.1. Taxonomy (GTDB): domain Bacteria; phylum Bacteroidota; class Bacteroidia; order Cytophagales; family Cyclobacteriaceae; genus Ekhidna. Next base: position 3,300,739 of record OZ253940.1, on the reverse strand, counting down.
TCCTTTTATGGAATCCAGTGAGGATGTAATGGATTCCTTGCTCCGCTTCTGTCTATGAAATGTAACGGCAAAGCGGTGGGCTTCATCTCTAAGTTGCTGAATAAGTTTCAATGAAGTCGATTTTTTGCCAATATGGACAGGGATTTCATCTTCAGGGAAATAGATCTCCTCCAATCGCTTAGCGATTCCTATTATTGGAATTTTTCCATAAATGTGTAATTCTTTCAATGCTTCACAGGCGGCATTAAGTTGTCCCTTCCCTCCATCTATCACTACTAAATTGGGATAGCTGAGCTCTTCTTTCTTTAAATGTGCATACCTCCTGCCGACCACCTCTGTCATGGAGGCAAAATCATCGGGACCTGTTACTGTTTTTATATTGAATTTTCTATAATCTGATTTGGATGGCTTGCCATTCTTGAAACAAACCATGGAAGCTACTGGATTTGTGCCCTGGATATTAGAATTGTCGAAGCATTCAATATGAATTGGTAATTCAGGAAGTTTTAAGTCTTCCTGTAATTTTTGAAGTATTGCTTGATTGGGTTGGGTTGACTTTCTAGAGAGCTTTTCTTTTTTATAATAGAGAGCATTTTTCAATGATAATTCCAAAAGCTTCTTTTTGTCTCCTATTTTCGGAACGATTATTTCTACCCCTTCCCAGTCTTCAATTTGTTGGTTTGTAAAAATACTTGGATTGTCGCTGTTGTATTTTTTCCGCAAATCAAATATCGAGAATCTGAATACGTCTAAATCGTCCTCTTCAATTTTCTTTTGAACTTCGATAGTTTCGGAATTCACAATTGCCCCATTTTCAATCCTCATATAGTTGACAAACATGGACTTTTCAGAGGAGGTAGTCATCGTAAATACATCAGTGTTTGTTATTTTCTGATTTACGATCAATGAACGTGATTGAAATTTTTCGAGTAAGTCAAGTTTTTCCTTGTAAGACTGTGCCAACTCGAATTTCATTTCAGATGCTGCTGATTGCATTTTTCCCCGGTATGATTTGCTAACGATACCTAGTCTTCCTTTCAAGATCTTCTTAGCCTCATCTATATCCTTCAAATAATCTATTTCTGATTGATGACCTTCACATGGTCCAAGGCAGTTTCCTATATGATACTCTAAGCAAACCTTATATTTCTTATTTCGAACATTCTCTTGTGAAAGATTGTATTTGCATGTTCTTATTTTATGAAGTTTTCTGATTAGATCAAGCACTCCGTTCATCGCCTTCACACTTGTATATGGCCCAAAGTATTCTCCTTTTGTGTGATCTATTCTTCTCGTGGAATAGATCCTTGGAAACCTTTCATTTGTGATGCAGATACTTGGAAAGCTCTTGTCGTCTTTTAGCAGGATATTGTATTTGGGCTGATGCTCTTTTATAAGATTGTTTTCTAACAAGAGCGCGTCAAATTCTGAGTATACCATCACAAATTCAATTTGATGGATTTCTGAAACCAAGCGGTACGTCTTTCTATTATCCAGATTTGATTTAGTAAAGTAGCTGGAAACACGTTTTTTTAGATTTTTAGCCTTTCCAACATAAATTATTGAAGTACCTGAATCAAGAAACTTGTAGACACCCGGTTTTTCGGGTAATTTGAGGTAATCTTCTCTTGAATATCGCTGAAATTGCATGCTTACATGAAGTCGTCTTCATCCACAACATCATAGTCAACAGTATCCGAAGGGTTTATGTTTTCTTCATACAATTCACAATCAATCACAGTTCGAAGAGGTTTTGTAGGCTTTTCAAAATATCCTTTCTCGTAACCTAAAGTCTTGTCAGCATAAACTTTCATCATATACTTCTGCCAAATAGGCAAAGCGGTCCTTCCTCCTTGTCCCATAGTCCAATACTTGAATCGGATACTTCGATCATCTCCTCCCACCCAGGCTCCAGAAACTAAATCTTTTGTCACACCTACAAACCATCCGTCAGATGCATTTTGTGTGGTACCTGTTTTAGCACCGATCTCATTGTCGATCTTCAAAGAGTAATCGAGCGAACGGCCGGTTCCTAACTCCACGGTACCCTTTAGCATATGTAGCATGATATAAGCTGTTTCTTCATTTAGTGCTTCTTTCTCCTCGGGGATAAACTGCTTGATAACATTTCCATTTTTGTCTTCTATTCTTGATATAAAAAGTGGTTTAGTGTAGGTGCCTTTGTTGGCAAAAGTTGAGAATGCACCTATCATTTCATATAGTGATACATCTGCTACACCAAGCCCCAAAGAATAAACTTCGGGAAGTCTGCTTTCAATACCTAAATCTCTCGCCATTTGAATAACACTGTAGGGGCCAATTTCATACATCAAGTGTGCAGTGATTGAATTCACAGATTTAGACATAGCTTCTCTAATAGTCATAACCTCCCCACTCCATCTGTTTTCAGCATTGTCAGGCTTCCAATAGGGCGGATCTTGACCTGGTAGAGGAATGGCTACCGAGGCATCAACGTAGGTTTGACATGGAGAGTAGTTATTTTGAATGGCTTTGGCATAAACAATAGGTTTAAAAATGGACCCTGCTTGTCTCTTACCAACTTTTACATGATCAAACTTGAAATACTTGTGATTAATTCCACCTACCCAGGCTTTTATATGACCGGTATTAGGATCCATGGACATAAAGCCAGCTCGAAGGAATCGCTTGTAATAATTCAATGAGTCATATGAACTGAAGACTGTATCTATATCTCCATCCCAGGAGAAAACTTTCATATTCTTCTTTAAATTAAGATAGTGTTCAATAGAATCTTTCTCGTCACCGAACTTTTTAAACAGACTTCTATACGCATCTGTACGTTTCATGGCATTATCGAGAAATTCTGGTATTTCATTATTCTCATCATCTATCCAGGGGTTTTCGCCTTCCCAATGTTCATTGAAAATCTGTTGTAAAGTATCCATATGCTCAGACACTGCTTCTTCAGCGTATTGTTGCATCCTACTGTCGATTGTGGTGTATATCTTGAGGCCGTCTTCGAAAAGATCATATCCGTTTTCCAGTGCCCAATCGACAAGATAGTTTTTAGCAACAGTTCTAAAGTAAGTTGCTAGTCCTTCATTTTGATTTTCAATTAGATAGTTTAGTTCCAGCTCTTTGTTGTTAAGCGAATCATAGAATTGTCTATCGATAAGCCCATACTTGTAAACATTATAGAGTACCTCTGTTCTTTTACCTTTTGCTCTTTCCGGATTGTAAACTGGATTGAAAGCAGTAGGCTTGTTGATAGATCCCACTAAACTAGCAGACTCTTGATAATCAAGCTGAGATGGTAGTTTGTTAAAGAAAGTTTGGGCGGCTACTTTAATACCAAATGAATTACTTCCAAATGGAACAGTATTAAGATACATTGCCAAAATTTCTTCCTTCGTGTACGATTTTTCTAACCGTACCGCAATAATCCACTCTTTAACTTTCGTAATGAGTTCTCCTATTGATCGATACTTATAAAGCGAGCCTTTATTAACTGAAGAAGTTTTGTAGAGATTCTGAGCAAGCTGCATTGTGACGGTACTTCCTCCTCCAGCATATTGAAAGGTTAATTTACCAACCACGGCCCTTACAAGGCTCCTTAAGTCTATTCCCGAATGGCTTTTGAAACGTATATCCTCTGTCACCAGTAACGTATTTATCAATTCTGGTGAGAGTTCTTCATATGTTACGGGAGTCCTATTTTTCCTAAAGTATTTTCCTAAAGAAATGCCATCAGCACTTATCAGCTCCGAAGAAAGATCAGGATCAGGTCTTTCTAAAGCCTGCAGGCTCGGGAGTCCCCCAAACCACCCAAACGCATCATTTTTGACCATTAGAAAAATAGTAGGTACTCCAATGATTCCTAGAATGAACAATATCCATATTGCTCTAAGGATATATTTGATAAATTTTTGCTTCATTTATAATGTTTTTCAAAAAAGGTCAAATATGCTGATACGTCTTTTGTTTGATAGAAAATATCAAAATTATCATCAGTAATGACAAATAAATCAAATTTCTGACCCTTAAAAGTATTCTTTAATGCTACTTCTCTTTGGAAGTCATTGAGGAAAGTTTCTGCGGTCGCTTTTCCGGGAAACTTACTTATAAGAAGCATTGACTTGGAATCGCTAAGAATCAGATTACCAGTTCGAAGATTATTTAAATTTTTGCTTTTAAGGTAATCATCAATAATCGGCGGTAGTTTTTCGGCCATATCTGAATCTAGATCATATACAATGACCAATGAATGCTTTTGATTGAAGTCTTCGATGAACTTGGCTTTTGCACTATTATATCTTTTTTGTTGAAAAGTTTCAGATGCCTTTAATAGTGAATTAGCATAGGCATAAAGCTCGCTCTCAGGATAGTTCTTTATGAATTCACCCAGTTCAAACTGATATTTATAATCTTCTTCTGTTTGACCAATAGAAAGCACTCTCAATAATGCAACATTATCACTGAACTCATTATCCGGATGTTTTCGTAGTGCGCTATCCGAAGAGAATAAAACTTCCTCAAACAGCGAAGATTTGTATTTGCTGTACAATTTCTTATACAATTTCTTCAATTGCTCACTGATAGCAAAGCTCTCTTCACGATAATTTGGATTATCTACAAGTTTGGCATAAATCGTTTCCGGGTACTTTTCCTTGAGAAGCCTGCCTTTTTCTCGTGATTTAGCTAAATCAAGTTCTTTGTATAGCAGGTAAAGTTGGTAAAGAACTTCAGGTTCATATTCAGTTTTTGGAAATCTAGAAAGAAGTTGCTCAAAAGATTCTGCAGCATTAGCGTCTTCCTCTAATCGTAGATTATAAATGTTGCCCAGATTATAAAGCGCATCTTCAATTTCTGATAGTAAAACCGCCTGTTTCTCTGGAGTATTGGGTAGTGAGTTCATTAATCTTCTGGCCTCATCTTCTACTGTTTCCTCTTCTTTTTCCTCCCCACTGGATTCGGAAATATTAGATGCAACAGAGGATTCGGTTGATGGTGAAACTACAGATGATTTTGATTTTCTTCTCCAGTTATCCTCTAATGGACGATCACCCCACTTTCTTGCAAAGTCACTCTGACCTCTGCTAATTGCATTCGTGTTATTAAAATACCATACAGAACCTGCAGAGGCTGTGGAGATAATATTCTCTCCTGTATTTTGAGAAATGTTTCGGGCTCGATTGATTGCTGCCTGTTTCTCCTTTTTCTTTCTTTCTTTTTCCTTTGTTCGTTCCTTCTCGATCTTAGCTGCAAACATGGATACAACAGAATCTTCAGGTAGTGATGCAAGGTGTAAAAGGCTGTCGTTCTGTTGGATCGTCACAATTTGCTCCACAAAATCGACTAAGATCTCTTGTCTTTCTTTTATCTCGCTATAATTTTCTTCATCACGTGGCATAGCACTTACCGTGCTGTCGTAATAGCTTTTAGCAAGTACGAAATTTTTTAATGTATCGTAATAAATTTCACCAAGACTGAGGTATGAATAGGCTTTTTGTCTTTCATTACTTGTACTAAACTTAACGGACTGTTTGTAGTTGTAAATAGCTTCTTCGACGTTTCCGTTTTTGAGTTCAAAGCCAGCAAGTTCATAATATATTTTATCTCGATACTCTTTGTTTTTTGGGTCCTTTAGCAATCCCTTAAAATACTTTTGAATTTTCTTAAGATCACCACCATCAGTTAGTTCAGTAACCTGAGCCATGTAGAGTTTAGCATAGAATTCCAGCTCGTAGCTCGGGCCATTTTTAAGAACATTTTTATAATATCTGAAAGCTTCACTTTCGAAATTTAACTCATGATAGGTTTGACCAATAATAAAATTTATTCTGGCTTTGTCAGCAGATGTCAATAACTCTTCTGCTTGTACCAGGCTACCCACCATTTTGCTTTGATCACCTTTTTTCTGATACAAGTAAGCCGTATTAAGATGTAAACGTTTTTGATTGGGTTTGCTTAGATTTTCCTTCGCTAAATAATCAGTTACAGCGATGGCATTGTTGAATTCATTGAATTCGGTAAATGATCTTATAAGTTCTGTTAAGGCCTGGTGGCGTGCTGCATCATTTTTACTGTGCGTATTAACATATTTGAATGTTTCAATTGCGTCAGGGAACTCCATTGCATAATGTCTGGCCTTCCCAACTAATATGTAGCTATCATCTTCCCATTTACTACCAGGATGTCTTTGTATAGCGATAGAAGCTTTTTGAATGCAATCTTCGATTTCGGTTTTTAATGAAGCCGATTTTACAGAATCAAATTGTGGATATATAGGTAATACTTTATTGTAATTCCACTCCTGACCCTCAAAAATCGAGGACTCTATTTCATTTATCCTTTCATTTGCGATGAAATATGCATTGTAGTGAGCAGTTAGATCATGGAAAGAGTTGCTAAGTGGATTCTTCTTGTAAGGAGAACAACCAAAGAAAATCAAGACGAGGAGTATAAGTTGGATTTTTTTCAAAATACCTTGATCTGATTAATTATAACGATCTCAATTTGAAATTGGTGTAAAGATAAAAAAAGGCTCTTTGCATACCTTTGCCAACTTAAATTGCATTATATGGCCGCAAGAAAGACATTCAGTAACTGGCTTACAAATAAATACCTGCTTATCATCCGAAATGAGGAAAACTTTGCGGAGAAAACCACATTCAGTTTCAATTACGCTCGTCTTTTCTTGATTTTAGCCGGTTTAGGCTTGATCGTCGTTGGTATAGCCGTTTATTTGGTAACTGTTGCTTTAGAGCAATGGTTGGATCCTCGACACGCACAGATGGAAGCCAATAGACAGGTTATTGAACTTTCGATGACAATAGACTCTTTAGCTCAGGAAGTGACTAATAAAGATATTTATATTGAGAATATTAGAAAGATTATAGCAGGAGAAGAAATTGACCAAGATCTTTTAGTAAGCCCGGAATCTAATTTGCAACCGGCAGAACTTTCGGGAACTATACAGCCAATTGACTCTCAATTTAGAGCTGAGTTTGAAGGATCCGATCTGGCCGAAATAACCGCTTTGCCTATTGCGGTATCGTCCAATGCGTATGAATTGAGGGATATTTACTTATTGAGTCCGTTAGATGGTATCGTGACAGATGGATTTAATCCTAAAACAGATCATTATGGGATCGATATGGTTGCTCAGGAGAACGAACCAGTTCGTTCAGTAGCAGATGGAGTAGTAGTTATGTCATCCTGGACTCTTGATGGGGGATATATCTTAGCAATACAGCATCAAGGCAATTTAATTTCGGTTTATAAGCACAATTCGGAATTATTTAAAAACGTTGGTAATTTTGTGGCTGCTGGAGAAGTAGTAGCTACTATTGGAAATACAGGTGAACTTACCTCTGGGCCACATTTACATCTGGAGTTGTGGCACAATGGTAATCCCGTAAATCCACAGGAGTACATTGGACTATAAAATCACGCTATGTTGAATAAGAATCAAAAAGAAGTAGAAGAGTTGAGTAACTCTAGTAATATTATTGGAAAGGGTACTATTGTCAATGGAAGCATAGAAACATTTGGCAATATAAGAGTTGAAGGTAAGGTTGTGGGAGATATCAAAACCAAGTCAAAAGCCGCTTTCGGCCATTCTTCCCAAGTTGATGGAAGTGTTTTAGCGCAAAATGCTGAAGTAGCAGGACATATCACAGGAACCATTGAAGTGACTGAACAACTTGTGTTAAAAACTACAGCTACAATAGATGGAGATATAATTACCAATAAGCTATTGGTTGAATCAGGTGCTACCTTCAACGGAAAATGTAAAATGGGCGTTAAAAGCAAGGAGATAAAGATTGGAAAGCCCGAAGAAAACGGACAACAAGCCCTCAAAGCTTAACGGCCAAAAAGAAGACAGACGATTTATGAGACATTACGCTCTCGTATTTGAGCTTGTCATCATGAATGTTGCACTTATTGTAGGAGGATACTATGGAGACAAGTATTTGAACTCCAGCCCGGTCATAATTTTAATTGCAACTTTTCTGTCAATGACAGGGACTATATGGCTTTTGCTAAAAGTTTTGAAATGAACATGTGTCTATCATGAGAAAGTGGATTGCTCTGGTAGCTATAACTACCATCATTCTGTTATTTGGTTACCAGTTTCAAGACTCATTTAACCTTACAGACACATTCTACTTGATAGTAGCCTTTTTTGCGATTCAGACTATTGTTTTTTTTAGAATAGACCAATGGGCTCCTAAAGAATGGCAATCACAGATTTCCCTTGTCAAAATCGTTTTAAGATTATTGACTTCATTGGTATTTATTACCATACTTATCTACACGCAAGATGATCCGTATAACCTAGTTATTCAATTTATTATTATCTATTTGATATATATGATCTTTGAAATAGTTAGTGCATTGACTAACTTGCGCCGAAATTGAGGAATGAACGAAAATTCGATGGAAAAAGGTGCAATTCTGGAGCGATTTAACTTTCTGAAAATCAACAAGTTTCTAGTCGTTTTATTATTGATATTACCAGGGCTATCCTGGGCAGGAGGTGGATCTGAAAAAGGAGGAGATAATGAGCAATTCGATCCAAGTGAATTAATTAATCATCATATTTCTGATTCGCATTCATGGGAAATATTCCATGGATTAACTGTATACCTTCCAGTAATCATTTATTCTGAGGAAAAAGGCCTTGATATATTCTCATCAGGGGAGTTTTATGATGAATATCACAATGTACAGCCATACAATGGTTATGTGATGGATCACGAGCATATTACTTTGGAAAATGGAGCGCATGTATTTGATATTTCCATCACAAAGAATGTTCTGTTCTTATTCATTGATGCTATCATATTAATTCTTGTTTTTTCAGCTGTTGCAAGAGGATATAAGAAGAATGCAGGTAGATCTCCAAAAGGAATTCAATCATTTTTTGAGCCTATCATCATCTTTATCAGAGACGACATTGCGAAGGAGAATATTGGACATAAATACGAAAGGTTTATGCCTTTCCTTCTAACAGTATTCTTTTTTATCTGGTTTGGTAACCTATTGGGTCTGCTGCCAGGTGCAGCGAATATGACGGGAAACATTTCCGTAACACTGACACTTGCAGTGATTACTTTAATTATTACTCTTTTTTCAGGTAGGAAAACATACTGGCTACACATTGTGGATCCGCTTGGAAAATCAATGCCTTGGGCAGGTAAGATATTGTTATATATTATACTATGGCCAGTAGAGATCATTGGTATTTTCACCAAGCCGTTCTCACTGATGATTCGACTATTTGCAAATATCACAGCAGGTCATATCCTGATACTAAGTATTATAAGTTTGGCTTTCATTTTTGAAAGTTTAACGATAGGTGTAGTTGGAGCCCTTTTTGCAACAGTCATGAACATGCTGGAGCTTTTTGTGGCGGTGCTACAAGCATATGTATTTACGCTTCTTTCAGCATTGTATTTTGGACAAGCGGTAGAGGAGCATCATTAATTCTTTTGAAACAATTTTTAAACTATAAATAATTTAAATCATGGGAGCAATTGGAGCAGGTTTAGCAGTACTAGGAGCAGGTCTTGGTATCGGTTTAATCGGTAAAGGAGCTACTGAAAGTATCGCGAGACAGCCAGAAGCAGCTGGTAAAATCCAGACAGCAATGATTATCGCAGCAGCCCTAATTGAGGGTGCGGCTCTATTCGGCGTTGTAGTAGGTCTATTAGCTGGATCAGGAAATTAATCCTTTGAACTTGGCTTTGACCACATTAGGTGGCAAAGCCAGGTTCTCTTTTTTTAAACTATTTATACTAAAAGATATACTAACGTGGCACTAGTTACCCCCGATATTGGACTGATCATTTGGCAACTGATCGTATTCTTAATAGTACTTTTTATTCTTAGAGCATTCGTCTGGAGACCCATTCTTGGAGCACTCAAGACGCGAGAATTCCAAATTGAAGATTCGCTTCGTGCAGCAGAGCATGCGAAAGAGGAAATGAAGCAGATCAAGGCAGATAATGAGTACCTCCTTCAGGAAGCCAGAATCGAAAGAGACGCTATGCTCAAAGAAGCTAGAAAAGAGGCCGAACATATCGTAGATCATGCAAAAGCGGAAACTTCCGATATTACTTCAAAGATGATCCAGGATGCTAGAGATGCGATTGAAGTAGAAAAGAAAGCTGCTTTGAGCGAAGTAAAAGACCTGGTTTCATCACTTTCACTTGAGATTGCTGAGAAAGTCCTAAGAGAAAATCTTTCCGATGACAAATCTCAAAAAGCATTGGTAGATAAGTTCATTAAAGACGTTAAAATCAATTAAGGATGTCTGTAGGCAGAATAGCGATACGTTATGCGACTCCAATCATAGAATTGGCTGAGGAGAAGAAGATTCTTGACAAGGTTAAAACGGATATGGAATCCTTTCTTAATGTTTGTGAAGAAAACAGAGATTTCGCTTTAATGCTAAAAAGCCCTATCATCCCTCATCAGCGAAAGGCAGATATTTTAAAGAAGATTTTCGAAGGGAAAGTGGATGATCTCACCCTTCAGGCTTTTGATATTGTCACCAGAAAAAATCGAGAAGATCTTCTAGAGAATATCGCAGAAGAATTCTTGCATCTATATAATGTGAAGAAAGGTTTGGCTGAAGTTTCGGTGACCACCAGCATTAAGCTGGATGCTGACATGAGAAAGGCATTCGAAAGACTAGCGAAAGAAGTTACAGGGAAAGATCCTATCCTAAAAGAGGTGGTGGATCCGGAAATAGTTGGAGGATATATTCTTAAGCTTGGTGATCGTCAAATTGATGAGAGTGTGAGTGGACAGTTAAAAGAATTAAAACTGAAGTTTTCAAAAAAATAAATAACAGCATCCTGCACCTTGCGGGATAAACGAGATAAATATTATGGCACAAGTAAGACCTGATGAGGTTTCAGCGATTTTGAGAGAGCAACTGTCTAACCACAAGACAGAAGCAGAACTTGAAGAAGTAGGTACTGTACTACAGGTAGGTGATGGTGTAGCCAGAATCTACGGACTAACTAATGCACAAGCAGGAGAGCTATTGGAATTCGAAAATGGCCTGAATGCTTTGGTTCTTAACCTTGAAGAAGATAACGTTGGAGCAGTACTTCTAGGTGATTCCAGTGAAGTAAACGAAGGAGACACGGTAAAGAGAACAGGAAAGATTGGTTCTATTCAAGTTGGAGATGGAATGTGCGGAAGAGTAGTTGATACACTTGGAAATCCAATTGATGGGAAAGGAGCGATTGAAGGAGAAACCTTCGAAATGCCATTGGAAAGAAAAGCTCCCGGGGTAATCTTCAGACAGCCAGTGAGTGAGCCTCTTCAGACGGGTATCGTTTCTATTGATTCAATGATTCCAATTGGTAGAGGACAAAGAGAGTTGGTGATCGGTGACCGTCAGACAGGTAAAACAGCCGTTGTTATTGACACAATCATCAACCAAAAAGAATTTTATGATAGAGGTGAGCCTGTATTCTGTATCTATGTAGCAATCGGTCAGAAAGCATCTACTGTAGCTGGTATTGTAGCGCAGCTTGAAAAAGCTGGCGCAATGGACTACACAGTTGTAGTAAGCGCATCTGCATCAGACCCTGCGCCAATGCAGTTCTATGCTCCAATGACGGGTGCTGCTATTGGGGAATACTTCAGAGATACGGGACGTCCGGCATTGGTGGTATATGATGACCTTTCTAAGCAAGCAGTAGCTTATCGAGAAGTGTCTCTTCTTTTAAGAAGACCTCCTGGACGTGAAGCTTACCCAGGTGACGTATTCTACTTGCACTCAAGACTTCTTGAGAGGGCAGCAAAGGTGATCGGTGATGATTCTATTGCTCAGCAAATGAACGATCTACCACCTTCACTGAAAGGAAAAGTTAAAGGTGGAGGATCTTTGACAGCCCTTCCCATTATTGAAACACAAGCAGGTGACGTTTCTGCTTATATTCCTACGAACGTAATTTCGATTACTGATGGTCAGATATTCCTTGAGACAAACTTGTTTAACTCCGGTATCAGACCAGCGATTAACGTAGGTATCTCAGTATCACGTGTAGGTGGTTCTGCTCAAATCAAGTCTATGAAGAAAGTAGCGGGAACACTTAAGCTTGATCAAGCCCAGTTCCGTGAACTAGAAGCATTTGCTAAGTTCGGATCGGATCTTGATGCAGCAACCCAAAGAACAATCGATAGAGGTAGAAAGAATCAGGAAATCCTGAAGCAACCTCAGTTCTCTCCAATCCCAGTTGAGGAGCAGGTAGCAATTATCTATGCTTCTACTAAGGGATTCCTCGATCCGGTACCAGTAAATAGAGCAAAAGAATTTCAAGTAGAATTTATGGAGTCTATGCGTACCACTGGAAAGGATGCGTTAGCAGATTTCAAAGCGGGTAAATTGAGTGATGAAGCGATTGCTAAGACAGAGGAAATCGCGAAAGATATTGCTTCTAGATATAAAAAATAATTGAGTAGATGGCCAATCTAAAGGAAGTAAAAGGTAGGATTCAGTCGGTTGTGTCAACACAGCAGATCACTAAAGCTATGAAAATGGTAGCGGCTGCTAAGTTGAGAAAAGCGCAGGATCGTATTATTCAAATGAGGCCATATTCTCAGAAGCTTTCTGAAATTATTCAGAATGTTTCAGCAGGTGAATCGGATGCCGGTGACAATCCGTATTCAGAAGAAAGATCGGTGGAGAAAGTACTACTTGTAGTCATTTCTTCAGACAGGGGTCTTTGTGGCGCTTTTAATAGTAGCATTTTTAAAGCTGCGAAGGCACATATCGCTGAAAGATATAGTCATGCTGAAGCTTCCGGGAATTTGGAAATTTTGCCGATAGGTAAAAAAGCATTAGAGCATTTTGCAAAAAGAAAGTATAACGTGATTGACACATATTCTCACTTGATCGAGAAGCTAAACTTTGCTGATGCGAAAGAAGCGGCAGAAATGATCATGACAGATTATATGGGAGAGAAGTATGATCGAGTTGATATCATTTTCAACGAGTTTAAAAATGTAGCGACTCAAATTGTTAGGAAAGAACAGTTTCTACCAATCCAGGAAGTCGAGCAGGAAGAAACAGAAAGTTTTGCTGCAGTAGATTACATTTACGAGCCCTCAAAGGACTTCATATTTGAGGAACTAATGCCAAAATCCTTAAAAATACAGTTCTATAAAACGTTGCTGGAATCCAATGCTTCGGAACACGGTGCACGGATGACAGCCATGGACAAAGCAACCGAGAATGCGGATGAATTGCTTAAGGATCTGAGATTGACATACAACAGAACACGTCAAGCAGCCATCACAAAGGAAATTCTTGAGATTGTAGGCGGAGCAGAGGCCTTGGCTCAAGGATAATGGTTGGCCGTATATATCGTACGGCACAAATATTATCGCTAGACATTGTAATCGGAGCAGTTATACTACTCCGATTTTTTTGTGCTCAATTGGAAGTGCAAGTTTCATGGTCAGTGTATTCCTTGCTTGCAATTACCGTATGGCTTATTTACACATGGGATCACATTCAGGATGCCGAAAAAGCACCTCAAGCTAAGAGGTTGCGATACCTATTTCATAGAAAGCATAAATCAATACTAATCCTTATTTCCATCTGCTTGATTCTTTTTATGGTGCCGATGGTCTTCTTTATACCTCTAGCAGTTCTTCTCGGAGGTCTTCTTTTAGGATTACTTTCTTTGCTGTATTTGATTGTTCAAGGCAGGTTGTCAACCTTCTTTTCAAAGGAATTGTATGTGGCATTTGTCTATTCAGCTGGCATTTTAATGGTGCCGCTATTGATGGGTAAATCTTTAAAACTGGAGATATGGTTTTTGCTGTTGTTGCTCAGCTTTATGAATCTGATTTTATTTAGCTGGTTTGAAAAGCAAGAAGATGCAAGAGACGGATTTGATTCATTAGCTACTTTATTAGGAGAAAAGAGATTGGAAAAATTGATTTTTGTACTAGGCTCATTCGGATTAGCGATTTCTTTTTTAAGACTAAACGAAATCGGTATTTTCTTTTTCATAGGATTTCTTACTTATACAGTCATGATTATCACTCCTAAGTGGTTTCGAAAGAATGAAAGATACAGAGCCATAGGAGATAGCGTATTTTTATGGCCAATCCTATTTGAATGGCTGTAAACGACTTCAATGCAATTGCTCCAATCTATAGCCTCATCTCAAGGTTTGTTTTCGGTAATTCACTTCTAAAATCTCAAATAATTCACCTTGATGAAATTCGAAGTACGGATAATGTTTTGATTCTTGGTGGAGGTACAGGTGAAATGCTAAAGTTCATTCCTCTATGCGAAAGCATCTATTTCTTGGATAAATCTCCTGGTATGCTTGAAAGAGCTAGAAAAAGGAGGTCAAATCAAGCTATCACTTTTATAGAGGCCGATTTTTTGGATTGGGATTTCCATGGAAGTTTTAATGTGGTTTTATGTCCCTTTTTTCTGGATTGCTTCAACGATAGAAACCTAAGGCAAGCTATTGGTAAATCTAAAGTTCTACTTACTGATGGAGGCCTTTTAATGGTTAGCGATTTTCAAAAAACTGCTACCAACAGGCTTTTGCTTAAAGGGATGCATTTGTTTTTTAAGTTTTTTGCAAAACTTGAATCAGGAAAGTTAAAAGATATCCATTCCGAGATATTAAAAATGAACTTCAAGCTAGAGCAGGAAAAATTTTTGCATCGAAATCAGGTTTTTTCACGTCTTTATAGAAACCTTTGAAAAATACTTCTGTCCTTAACCTAACGTGAGCACCACACAAACCATCCATAAGCATCTGATTATTCAGAGTCAGCAGGGAGATCAAGCGGCTATGTCATCGCTTTATGGTCACTACGCGAAGGCAATGTATAACATATGTAGAAGGATGATGGGTGATGAGGAAGAAGCGAAAGATTTGCTGCAGGAATCGTTCATAGATGCATTTCAGAAGCTTCCATCCCTAAGGGAGGTGAATACGTTCAGTTCCTGGATCAAGCGTATTGTGATCAATAATTGTATCAATGCAATTCGTAAGAAAAAATTGGATACATCACAGCTTGAAGAAGGGGCTGACTTTGTAGAAGAGGAAGAGGATGATTTTGAATACACATCGTATCAGGCCTCTCAAATCATGGCCGTAATTGATTTGTTGCCTGAAGGGTGTAAGACGGTACTGAATTTGTATTTGTTTGAAGGGTATGATCATAAGGAGATTGGAGAGATTTTGGGTGTGACAGAGTCAGCTTCAAAAGCACAGTATTGTAAAGCGAAAGCACGAATAAGGAAATTGTTGAATGAAGAAATGAGTCAAAATGCAGGATAATCTAAAAGATCATATCGATACTAATCGGGAGGATTTTGAATTATACCCTTTTGATGTGGATCAGGAGTGGGGTAAGATTTCTAAAAAGGTAAAGCCAGCCAATGAAAAGAAAGATTCTTGGAAATATATAAGTATTGCAGCGTGCTTTGCGTCAATCTTAGGATGTACCATATTCTTTATGAATCCCGTAAATAACGGAAATGAGATTGCAGAGATTGAGAATTTTTATGCCTCGGAGATCAACCAAAAAGTAAGCTTGATAAAGAATCACGAGACAGGTGACAGGATTCTCAAAGACTTGGAGGAGATGGATGCTGTATTTGCGGAGCTTAAATCCGATCTGAAGGATAATGTTGACAATGAAGAAGTGGTGATGGCCTTAATGGAAAACTACAGGCTCAAACTTCAGATACTTGAAGAGATTTTGAATGAGTTAGAGAAAGAGAAACGTGAAGAAGTATTTTAACATAGTAGCAATTATTTGCATGATTGGCTCACTTTCTGCTCAAGTGAGACAAGAGAGAGATTTCCATCAATCATTTTCTGTTCCTGAGAATGCAAAAGTTGAGATAGTAAGCAAATATGGCGAAGTAATTGTTCGCACGTGGGAGCTTGACTCTGTAAGGTTTGAAGTGGTTGTTAGAGCTGAGGGTAAGAACTCTTCAGTAGTAGCAAAGTCAATGGCACGTGTTGATATCAAGTTTAGAAAAGTAGGAAGCGTTATTTCAGCTGTTACTGAGATAAGTAAAGGAAGCGGCTTCTTTGGAAACGTGCTAAGCGAAGTAGAGGGCGTGATGGGCAACAATAAACTCAAAGTAGACTATGAAGTATGGTTACCAAGGGATGTATTGCTAAGTGTTGAGAACAAATATGGCGATCTCTATATCGCCGACATGGATAGTCGCGTAGATTTAAATATTTCTCACGGTGATATTAAAGCCAATAATTTTTCTGAAACCCTCAATCTGAAGCATAGCTTCGGGAAGTCTTCATTTGGTCAATTGGAGGATGGGATTTTTAAGTTGAGAGGATCAGAAATACGAGTAGATCAGGCTAAAAATTTGAATGTAGAAAGCGGCAGTTCTGAAATACGAGTAGATAAATTAAATAGAGCTCAGTTTAACTCCAGAAATGATAAGATTCAATTATACGACGTGTATGAGATGATTTGTGAAGGATCTTTTACTCATCTCACAGCTGATCTCTTAAGAGGATCTGCTAGACTGGATTTTAGCTATGGAGATATTTATTTGAGTAAAATCGTCAAAGATTTCAACAGTATTGATATAACTGGAAAGTCCACGGACATTAATCTTATTCTTAATCAAGCATCTTATATAAAAACATACATCAAAGGTCCTGAAGATCGCATGATTTTACCAAATAGCATGCTCATAATGCAAAAAGAACAATTTGCTGATGAAGGTAAGATTTCACTATCAGGATTTGTTGGTAATACAAACACAAACCATGGTCAGTTGATTGTGGAAGCAGATGGAGGAGAATTAATCGTAGCAATAAAAGACACACCTATTTTCGTAGATAAAGACTAATGTACCGTCACCACCGGAACCCAATGAGATCATTTTTTCTAATTTTTCTTTTGCTGATATCCTTATCAGTTACCAGCCAGCAACTGTATCAAAAATCTTCAGGGATAAGATTAGGACATACATCTGGACTGACCTTCAAAAACTTTGTTACCGAAGATGAAGCTGTTGAGCTCATTTTAAGTGGCAGAAATGAAGGCATGCAGTTTACCGCTCAATACTTGTTTCATGAACTCATGGAATTTTCATTCAATGATCGCTTCTATCTACACTATGGGATTGGAGGTCATGTAGGATATGAGAAGTTCGACGACATATCTAAGACCTTATCAAATGCAGAAGGGGATGCTTTTATCTATGAAGAGAAAAGCTTTTTTACGATGGGTGTAGATGCAAGCTTAGGGATAGAGTATAGGTGGTTGGAGGTACCCGCTACGTTTGGTTTCGATATAAAACCCTATTTTAATTTTATTGGCATGAGACACACCAAAGCAAGATTTTGGGATGCAGCTATTTCTTTTAAATATGTTTTTTAAACTGAAGAGGTATATTATCCATTCTTTGTTCCTATTAGGTGCTTTATCAGTAACCGGTCAGAAGTATATAGATACCAGCAATCCAAAAGATGAGGAGATTAAGTCATTGTTGAGTAAGAAGAACGATCTAAATGCTTTTGGAGCAGTGGATCTCAAAATAGGGGACTTAAAGGATGAAAGAGGATTGCTTGTTGGAGCCTACGGGGGATTCATAATAAATAGAAGATACCTGTTCGGAGTTGCAGGATATGGATTGGTTACAAATATCGAATTTGAGGGTAGAGTTCCAGGACAGACTGACCCAAAGCAGCTCAATTTGTATGGGGGATACGGAGGGATTTTAATTGGTGTTACTATTGCGCCGAAAGAATTAATCCACATCAGTTTTCCTGTAGTACTAGGAGCTGGTTCTTTGGAAGTAGTGGATAAAGATTTTTTTGTAAACAATCCAGCAGACTCAGAATTTACTGTTGAAAATTCAGTTTTTTTTGTGGCAGAACCTGGAATCCAAATAGAATTTAATATCACCAAGTATTTCAGATTAGGTGCTGGCGCTACCTATAGATATATCTCAGGCACAGAACTTCAAAATGTACGGGATGAAGATGTCTCCGGAACAACTGCAATCATAAGTTTTCGATTTGGAAGATTTTGATTAGTAACTTTACGGTTGTAATTGACCGACAACCTTTTAGTGAAACTCACCAATCTGTTCGTTTTTACACTGGCGGTGTTTTCCGTCATATTCGCGTCTGCACAAGAACTCGAAAGAGAAAGGTTTAATTTACTTTCAAGTCGATGTGATTCACTGCTTTATGATCAGCCGCAGAAGAGCCTCATGTTAGCAGAAGAAGCATTTGAATTAGCTGAAAAACTTGGTGAAGATTCCTTGAGGGCAATTGCACTGAACAAGATAGGAAGTGCTCAATGGTCTCTAGGTAATCAATTGGAGGCAATGGAAAAGATTCAAGCCTCACTCCAGATATCAGAGGTAAGAGATTACGAATCCTTAAAAGCAAGGAACCTGGGAGTCATCGGTAAAATATATGCGGCCTCTGGCTTGGACTTGGATGCAATCGGGTATTTTAGATCGGAGTTGTCCTTGCAAGAAGAAATTGGAAATAAAGAACGACTCTTCGAGATCAATAATGATATCGGAGAAACCTTTATGGCTATGAAAAGCTATGATAGCGCCTCAAAATACTTTGATCGAACCAGAGATTACCTTGACGATCGTTTCAAGCACATACACTCAATGTATTTCTTGAGTAAGGCCGAATTTCATTATCGAATGGAAGAATGGGAGCATGCGGATTCACTTGTCGCTCTTGCTTTGGACAATGCGGCAGCCTTCAAAAGTATAAGGTGGATTGTTCTTGGGAATGAACTTCAAGCTAAACTTGAAAAACAAAAAAAATCACCAGAAAGAGCTTTTTACTATGCTCAGTATGCATATGAGTTGGCTCATAAGAGCGGGGTTAAAGAGCTGATCTATCGGACGAGTAAGACTCTTTCTGATTGCCTTGGAGCTCTTGGTAGATATCAGGAAGCCTACGAAAAACAGCAGATATACGAGGCATACCTTGACAGTGTTCAAAATATTGCTACAATCAATGAATTAGAACTACTCTCGTATTACCAAAGGCTATTTCAGGTTAGAGTGCTTGAGTCAAAGAATGAACTTAACAAACAAATTGCAGAGCAACGCCAATGGATTATTCAAGGGCTGGTCATAGCATTGCTTATTGCTGCGATTTTGATAGCAATTATTGTCCTGGTTGTAAGAGAGCTTGGTATTAGAAAAAGAGAACTCGAAAAGCTCAATGCCTTCCGTTCTAAGATTTTTGCAATCGTGTCTCACGACCTAAAGTCTCCAATCCAATCTGTTTCTTCAGTAATAGAGCTTTTTAATGAGAAATTGATAAGCAAAGAAGAAATTGAACCTGTGCTTCCTGAAGTAAGAGAGAAAACTTCCAATCTCATGAATCTGCTTAACAACGTGTTTTTGTGGGCAGAGGGACAAATGGAAGGAGAGAATTTTAAAAGAGAAGTATTCGCTCTTCACACCGTTCTGGAAGATTTGGAAAATGAACTTTCTGATCGTTTATCCAACAAGGAAATAGCCTTAGACTATCTTACTACCAACAATTTTCTACTTTATTCTAATCCAGGGATCATACGGATTCTACTAAGAAACCTCATTGTAAATGCAATTAAGTTCTCGAATAAAAACTCAACAATTGAGGTCAACGCTGTTGAAGGAGAAAAAGTGAAAGTGATTGAAGTCATCGATCATGGGATAGGGATGAGCTCAGAAACACTGGAAAACATTTTCAGCGGAGGATTGATCAGTCGAGATGGAACTGCAGGTGAAAAAGGGAATGGTCTTGGACTAGCTTTATGCTATGATTTCGCGAAGAGTTTGGGTGGCAAAATCGAAGTAGAAAGTAAATTGCAAGAAGGATCTGTTTTTAGGATTATCCTCAAAAATGCAGCCGTTCCGCAACAACAGTCCTAGGCTTATTTTTGGCATCTTTAAAAGCGATCAAAAATTCTTTCCCGCCATCTTTTATTCCCCATCTCTTTTTCAATTCAGTTGTACTTAGAGAATAGTTTCTTGTGATTACATTGATAGTTCTCCCTTTCAGTTCTTTCAGAGCTTGCTTATCAACGAATGATTTTACCTCAAAAATTCTTCCGGGAAAATTGCTTCGGATTTTATCGGAAGTGTAGAGATGGGTATTGAGAGCTATTTTTTTGATGGAAAAATCATGAGCTATTTTTTTGAACGCCCCTGCTTTCAAAATTGAACTATTGGGTTCATAAAGGAATGCTGAAGTCTCTCCGATTTCTACAGGAGAATTGAATTCATCCTTCCATGTATAAGAATAGTTTTCCTGACCCGACGATAGATTGACACAAACAACTTTCGTTTCCCCATCAAAATTGAAATCAATGTCAAGTAAGATCTCTTTGCAGTCGTTCTTTACTGATACAATATGAATCGATTTGATCATAGAAAGAGAAGACTGGATGCTGGATAAATCCAGTAATGGAGACAACTTAATTAAAACCTTTACTGCCTTCTCCTTCAACAGAGGGAATATATCCACAACATTGGGTGTACAATCCGTTAGTTTGAAAACTCTTTTTTTTGAATCATCTCTTCGAGCAGGATCGAGGTAAAAAACAGTTTCCAGGTCGTGTCTGAATCCAGTTAGGAAATCTTCTGCCGTTTTATTGTATACCTCAATGGGTTGTTCGAGTATTCTTGCATTGTGTTTGAATATATCGCAAAGTACTACTTGTCTTTCGACGTAGGATACTTTGTTGAATCTTGAGCCTAGCTTAAGGCAGTCAATGCCCATTCCTCCAGTCAAATCAACAAGGTGATTGCCCGATGTAACAAGTGCCTTATACTCACCAGTGATCTCCGAAGAAGCCTGTTCGATAGAGAGCGGTGGAGGCATGATTAAATCAAAGTTATTAGCCCAGCTATTCAGTTTTGCTGATGCTTTTTGTCTGGATAAGATCTGATCGGCGATAAGTTTAATCCGATCTTTAAACTTCCTCGGGGGATTGAGCAGAAGCTGTTGAACATCTGCTTTTACATGTTCTTCAATGAATGCCTTTACATGCTCCTGGCTAAGGAAATCTAAAGCATTCATCCAGGATTAATAAACGAGACTATGTTCCATCATGTACTCTGCAATTTGAATCGCATTGGTTGCAGCACCTTTTCGTAGATTATCGGACACAATCCATACATTGAGTGTTTTGGGCTGTGACTCATCACGACGAATCCTGCCTACGAAAACATCATCTTTATCATGTGCATTAAGTGGCATTGGATATTCATTGTTTTCTGGCTTATCTACGATTGTTACCCCCGGAGCTTTGGAAAGAATGGCATGCACTTGTTCCAATGTATACTCTTCTTCAAACTCAATATTTACAGATTCCGAGTGACCACCTATCGTAGGGATTCTAACACATGTGGCAGTGACCTGAATGGAATCATCTTCCATGATCTTTTTGGTTTCATTCACCATTTTCATTTCCTCTTTGGTGTATCCGTTTTCCTGGAATACATCGATGTGGGGAAGTGCATTCATATCGATCTTATGAGGATATAACTTTTGAATATCCTTTCCCTGCCTCTCACCTTCGAGTTGATCAACAGCAGCTTTTCCGGATCCAGTCACAGATTGGTAGGTTGAGACAACTACACGCTTAATCTTAAAAGCATCATGAAGTGGTTTCAAGGCCACTACCATTTGAATGGTGGAGCAGTTTGGATTAGCAATAATTCTATCGTCAATGCGCAATGCACTGCCATTCACTTCTGGAACAATCAGCTTTTTCGAAGCATCCATCCTCCAGGCTGATGAATTATCAATGACCACTGTCCCTGCCTCTGCAAATCTGGGGGCATGGGCTAGCGAAACAGATCCACCAGCAGAGAACAAAGCAATATCTGGTTTTGCTGCAATTGCATCATCAATGGAAAGAATGGTGAAGTCCTTCCCTCCATAGGAAATCTGCTTACCAACAGACCTTTCTGATGCAACTGGAATCAATTCAGTAAGGGGAAAATCCCTCTCTTCTAGTAATTGGAGCATTTTCTGACCTACAAGCCCACTTGCTCCTACCACAGCAACCTTCATATTGTACTAAAATAAGATTTGAATATTTGAAACGTAAAACTACTAATTTTATATAGAGGGAATGATAAAAAATGTCACTGGAAAGCATTGAAAAATATACACCACAAGACAAATATCAGTGCTTTTTAAAGCACCTGATCATTTGAAACGTAACCGGCGATTTTTTAAAATTCAATCCATCACGCTTATGAAGATTGTCTTAAACTCTCTATTAAAAGCTTTCACGACGTGTTTGCTTCTAGTTTCAATTATGCCCTTAAAAGGCCAAACAGGGGACTTTATTCTTACCCATCATTCTCCTAAACATTCGGAGATTGACAACATCAACTTTGAAATCAAGGCAGACAAGAATGGAATTATCTGTATTGCTAATCGTTTTGGTGTATTGAAGTACGATGGAAATGATTGGGATTTCTATAGAACAAGCTCTTCTGCGCTCTCTTTGGCTATCTCAGAGGACAATACCATCTATGTTGGATGCTTAGGCGAGTTTGGTAAATTGGATTATACCAATAACTCATATGAATATATTTCAATCTTATCAAACGATACCTTAGCAGATCATTTTCTTCAAACTTTTGCAACACAGGACTTTATTTACTTCCTGAGTGACAACAGTCTTTATAGCTACAATCCCAGTAGTGAAGAGACCGAAATGTTGTTAAAAGGTGATTTTTTGAATGGCTATCTATATGACGGATCGCTGTATGTCAACACGTTTGATGAAGAGGTGTATTCAGTAAGCGGAGTAAAAATCGATAGTTTGGACGAGGATATACAGTGGGGACTTAAAAGTATATCCCCAAATGGAGAGACAGAGTTTGCAGTGGATCTGGAAGGTGGACTTTACCAAAGAAAGGGGGAAGAACTCAATCCTCATCATCATTATGACAGGTTGCAGGAAGCAGATGTGGTTATTACAGATCTTGAGTGGGTTAATGATACATTGGTAGCATGTTCGACTATCGAATCAGGGGTTTTCTTCCTTCACGTAAATGACTCCTCGTATTTTGAAGTAACAGATTACCATTCAGGTCTTCCGGACAATGAAATCCATGATTTATATGCTGATAATAATCAAGGAGTTTGGGTAGCCCATGAATTTGGATTAACAAGAATAGCACCGCTGTTTCCAGCCTATAGCTATACAAATTTTCCAGGTCTGGAGGGTAACTTGATCGAGGTACAACGACTTCATGATGATCTCTGGATTAATACAAGTTTAGGGGTCTATTATTTCTCTCAGGACACTTCATACCGAAGTAGGGTGTACATCCAAAAGGTAGAGAAGCAGTCGCCTAGAAAGAGGACAGTAAAAAAACCTACGGCTCAGAAGAAAGAAGAAACTACGGTACAAGAAAAGGAAGAGCCCCAAGAGGAGGAAGCAGAGCCCGAGGAAGAATCTTCTAAAAAGAAAAAGAGAAAGAAAAAGAAGGGATTTTTGAATGGGTTATTCAAAAAGAAGGACCGTGCCAATGAAGCTAAAAAAACAAACGAAGAGACAGGATCCTTTAAAGAGAAATTTTCCGAAGAAAAGCAGGAAACCATAGCACCGGTAGCCAGAAGGAGAGATAAGGCACAATATATTCGTAGAGTGGAAAAAGTTGTTACTGGAGTAAGCTATCAGTTCCACCATGTTCCTGGCACAGATGGAAAGTTTAGGCAGTTATTGGAGGCGAAAGATCGCATCCTGGCAACCAGTCATACAGGGATTTACGAAATCACAAGAAATTCGGCTCAACTTGTTATCAATGAGGCGATTAAGTATGCCTATTTAGTACCCAATTCCAATAAGTTAATTATCAGTACGGAACGTGGCGTTCTGAAATATTACGAACTCATTAATGACATCTGGACGGAGATTTCCAGCCAAGAATTTGAAGATATCATCCTCAATGTATACATGGATCATAAAGATCATATTTGGCTGGCAGGTACATCTCATATTTATCAAGGTATTCTCAGTGAGATCGGTTTCGAAATTGAGCATAGTTATCAAATCAACAATCGATTTTATGATGAACTAAGCATTTGGGAGCACTCGAATGTGCTCTACTTTATAAATTCCCAAGGGTATTTTAAGCTAGACAGGGAAAAGGATCGAATTGTCAAGGATCGGGAATTGGAGAAGGAGCTGGGTAGTCCTCATCATCATTTACATAACGAGAAAAGCAGAGTTTGGCTATATAACGGAAAAATATGGCACCTTCTGCTACCCGATGGTAGTATCAATGAGTTTCAATACTTGGGTGTATTCCCAAATCTTAAGTATATCAACTATGATGAGAAACTGGATCGCTACTGGCTAATAACAGATGATAATCAACTTCTGGCGTATGCTGCCGGTCAGATCCCAGACTTGAATGAGTCCTATGATATTTTCGTTAAGCGACTGATAAGCACAAATGGTGAAATGGCTGTTAGTGAAAGTTTTAATCTTTCACATGATCAGAATACATTGAGTGTGGAGCTATTGAAACCTGATTATGTAGGGTTACTAAACCCAGAATATCAATACAAGCTTGAAGGACTAAATCAGGAATGGTCCAACTGGACACATGCAAACCTAATCGATTATAGTTATCTGCCTCCTGGTGCATACAAGCTCAAAGTTAGGGTGAGGGATGCGCTGGATCAGTTGGAAGAAGTCACCCTGCTGGAATTCTCTGTTGCCACTCCTTACTGGCAACAACCATGGTTTTATGCAGTACAGGTATTGATTTTGGCTGGTATGATCGCTTTGTCATCAAGATTGAAAGAATCAAGAAAAGTTAATAGGATAATAAAGCACGGTCTGAGTATTCTGACACTCGTGATCATCATTCAGTTTATGCAAGCCATCATCAATACATTTGTCGAATTTGAGAGTACTCCAGTGATGGAATTTTTGTTTGATGTTGGAATCGCTGTGATGGTGTTTCCATTGGAATTCATTCTAAGAAAACTCATTCTGGATGGTGGATTGAAGGTGTCGGGAACTACAGCCACAACAGAGCTTTGATATTCTCTTATCACAAAAGACTATTTTTAACCTGTGAAAATTCGGGTATTTATAGGAGTTAAAGAATTACTCTTTATTGGAGGGGTTTTGTGTAATCTTTTATTGAATGCTCAATATGAGGATGACTTTGAGGATGACAATCTAGGAGATACACCAGATTTGTATACACCTGCTTTATCAGGTAATACAGGAGATTTTATTTTAGTCGATGAAGCAGGGGACAAACAACTTCGCTCAAATAAAGGCCAATTAGGTACCGCTGGAAACTATTATCTATCCATTGCCTCAGAGGCAATATATGAGGCTAGCTGGGAGTTTTATGTCAATTTAAAATTTGGCACATCAGGCTCCAATTATGTTGACTTTTTTCTAACTAGTGATAATAGTGATTTGACCTCAACACAGAATGGTTACTTTGTGAGAGTTGGTGATACCAATGATCGAATTGCATTGTTTAAAGTTGCTAATGGCGTTTCGACCGAGGATGATACACCTTTAATCACTACCAGTAACGGACTAGTCAATAGCAGTGCAAGTAATCCATTCATTGTTCGAGTAACACGCGATGATATTGGTAATTGGGAAATGTTAGTTGATGAGGATGCCCTTGGATCATTTGTGTCTGTAGGGAGTACTTTTGATGATGAGATTAGCTCGAGCTCATTTTTTGGATTATTAATCCAACAATCAACTGCTGCAGGCCCTGCCGACAGCCATTTCTTCGACGATTTCGTGATTTCAGGAACTCCTATACCAGACACGACACCACCAACGATCCAGTCAAGTACCGCTATTTCGGCCACTCAGGTAGATATCCAGTTTAGCGAAGATGTTGAGGAGATAACCTCCGAAACAACCTCAAACTACTCGTTGACAGGTGGAGTTAGTATAACAAATGCAGAACGTGATGCAAGCAATAATGCGATCGTGCATTTAACCACTTCCCCATTGACCAATGGCCAGAATTATACTGTAACTATAAACAGTGTAGATGATTTAGCTGGTAACTTCATCGCAGCGAATAGCACAAGCGACTTTCAATACATTTTGATCGAAGAGGCAGAAGAAGGTGACATTGTTATTAATGAGTTTTTAGCTGATACAGAAGGGTCTAATGATGATTTTGTGGAGCTATTCAATCGTTCTGACAAATACATTGATTTAACCAATTGGGTGATCGAAGATGGAACGGGCACAGGCGGTCCTACAAATCCTTTTACCTCTTACATTTTGGCCCCAGGTGAATACTTGATTCTGTTTAAGAATAATTCTGATGTTGATTATTCCGCATTTGGGGAATCACTTCAGATTGGAACGTCCGCATTTACATTTAACAATGATAATGACACTATTCGATTGAAGAGTGATTCTGGGAATTTGATTGCAGAGATTGGATATGGATCATCCCCCGGTGAGGGCATCTCACTCGAACTAATTAATCCAAACGACCCGTGCTTTTCCATCTTCAGCTACGCTCCTTCCATTGCTCCGGCAGGATCAACTCCCGGATCAGAGAACTCGGTATTTGATGATACACCTGACACGACACCACCAACAATCACTTCATTCGGATTCACCACATCTCTAATGATCAATTTCTCCGAACCAATGGATGCTATGAGTTTGGAAAATGGAACTTACCAAGCAACTGGTGGATTGACTGTTGATCAGGTAATCGTAGAAGGAGGGTTTCCGGAATCTGCGGAAATAGTATTTAACGAATCTATTGTTTTAGGAGAAAGCTATGATGTTACGATTTCGAATGTTACAGATTGTTCTGGGAATGAAATCGAGGAAACAACCATTACTTTCAGTTTTGGTCGACCTCCTATATTCAATGAGCTTCTTATCACAGAGATACTATTTGATGAGGATCCTTCAGTTGGCCTTCCTGAAAGAGAATTTATTGAAATATACAATGCTTCGAGCGATATCATATCAACCGAAGATATGTCCTTGTCAGATGCCACTGGAGTAATCACTCTACCTACCTTCAACATGCTGCCTGGTACATATAAAGTGCTAACTACTACTTCAGGAGCTTCTGAATTTTCAGATGCAATTGGTGTTACCAGCTTTCCTTCATTGAGTAATTCCGGCGAACCATTGGCTCTGATATATGAGTTGAATCTGATATTTTCAATTGAATATGATCCCGGGTGGCACGAAGAATCCAGGTCCGATGGAGGCTATTCATTGGAGATGATTGACTACACCAATCCATGCATAGAAAGTGCGGCAAATTGGATGAGTTCCATCGCTAGTGAGGGTGGTACCCCAGGCTTTGTAAATTCAGTCAATAACCCACAAAGTGTTCCTGACAATATTGCTCCTGAACTACTCAATGTGACAGCCATAGCCGCTGATACACTCATTCTTCAGTTTAATGAGAAATTGAATCCTACAAGTGTCGATGCTATCGTATATGATTTCTCTCCAGACCTTGGCGTTGATAGCTCATTTTTGCTAGCCGAAAATGCAAGTGCACTTTATACCATCCTTTCTGCTGACTTGATACCTAATGAACAATACACTTTAACTGTTGATGGAGTGTCCGACTGCAACGGAAATGAGGTAGAAAATAATGAGATCACATTCGCTTTGCCAATTCAAGCGACTGATGAAGAAATATTACTGAGTGAAGTCCTCTTCAATCCTCGAACGAATGGAGTTGATTTCGTGGAACTTTATAATAACTCAGAGAACTACATAACACTAAAAAACTGGCAACTTGCTCGTATTGATAGCGAAGGCCTGGATGACCGTATTGTGATATCTGATGATGAATTGGTATTGAATCCGGGTGATTTTCTCGTTCTAACCGAAGATCCCGAAGTTCTGCTTAATAACTATCCTAAAGGGACTTTCTCAAAATTTCTTGAGGTCATCCCCTTCCCTACATATTCCAATGATACCGGAAATGTTGTGTTGATCAATGCGCTCGGTGGAATCAACGAACAGTTTTTTTATGATGAAGAATTTCATTATGATCTTTTGGAAGATGTGGATGGAGTGTCATTAGAAAGAGTCTCTTATAATGAGTCTGCCAGTAATTCAGATAACTGGCGATCAGCTTCCAGTACTGAGGGTTTTGCTACTCCAGGGTATGCAAATTCCCAGTCAAGAACAGGAACGGCACCATCTGGAAAAGTAGTGCCAGAACCGAAAGTATTTATCCCGGGAGATGCAGCCAGAGGCCGTGATTTTACGTTGATTAACTATCAACTTGACCAACCAGGAAAATTTGCTAACGTGGATATTTTTGATCAGTCAGGTCGGTTGGTTAAAAATCTGGCTAATGGAGTTTTACTTGCCACATCAGGTTTTCTGAGGTGGGATGGAGAGACCGATGAAGGGAGCATGGCCAGGATGGGTTACTATTTGATCATTTTTGAGATTTATGATAATAGTGGAAATACTGAAATCATCAAGGAAACGGTGGTAGTAGGTAGAGATTTTTAGGTATCTCGTCCAATTTTGGATTTATCCAATTATTTATTGTGCATTAACCTACGTATTTTCGCTTGATTTTTACATTTGTTCAACTAATAAACATCGCCTGCCATGAGTGAAAAAACGAGATATTCTGATGAGGAATTAAAGGAATTCGAAGAATTGATTCTGGAGAAGTTGGAAAAGGCAAAAGAGGAATTGAGTACACTTAGGGCCTCACTTACACGTGAGTCTGATGATAGTGGAGATACTTTCTCCTCGGTTAAGACACTGGAAGACGGAGCTGATACAGCTGAAAAGGAGCACTTGAGTCAACTTGCCGGACGTCAACAAAAGTTTATTAATAATCTTGAGAACGCTTTAGTAAGGATCAAAAACGGTACTTATGGTATCTGTGTTGATACGGGAAAACTAATTTCTAAGGAAAGGCTCAGAGCGGTTCCTCACACAACTCAAAGCATTGACGCGAAGCTGAATAGACAATCATAATGGACTATCTGGCGAATCATATTCAGGCATTGGTTTTCTGCTCTCCCAAACCCATTACGGAGGAGGAAATTCAGGACTGTTTGAAGGAGATGTTTGATGCGGATGTGCCTGGAGATGATATAGTAGCAGGATTGAACACCATTGAGGAAAAGTTCAGGTCCGAGGATTTTGCAATGGAGTTGGTAAAATCAGGCGGAGGATACCAGTTTCTGACAAAGCCAGCTTATCAGGCTAGCATTGGTATTTTGCTGAAGCAGCAGTCTAAAAAGAGGTTGTCTAACTCTGCCTTGGAAACGCTATCCATCATTGCCTACAAGCAACCAATCACAAAAAGTGAAGCGGAGCAAATCAGAGGTGTAAGCTGTGATTATTCCATTCAAAAATTACTTGAAAAGGAACTGATTGAAATAAAAGGAAAGTCCGAAGGAGTTGGTAGGCCATTGCTTTATGGAACAAGCCAAAAATTCATGGATTACTTTGGTATCAACGACTTGAAAGAGCTCCCTACTCCAAAAGACTTCTCTCCCGAGGAGAACACCATAGGAGAAGAGAAGGAATAAATTTCCAAAATGAAAAGGCCCAATAAAAAGGAGACCAAAAAACCTTCAGAAATAAGGTTGAATCGGTTCATTGCTAACGCCGGAGTTTGTTCCAGGAGAGAAGCAGATGGATTGATTGCCTCCGGTAAGGTGAAGGTAAATGGTAAAGTGGTCAGCGAGATGGGCTATAAGGTGAAGAAGACTGACAAGGTAGAGTACAAAGGTCAGCGCCTTAAGTCCGAGACTCATCAATACATATTACTTAATAAGCCTAAGGGTTTCGTAACTACAACCAAAGATCCACATGCTAAAAGAACGGTGATGGAGCTTGTCGAACGAGCATGTGATGAGCGTATCTATCCTGTTGGCAGACTAGATAAGGATACCACTGGATTATTGTTATTTACGAATGATGGTGAAACAGCCAAGAAGCTTACTCATCCTTCACATAAGGTCAAAAAGATTTATCAGGTAGAATTAGATAAGGCTATCAGTCGAGACGATTTTGATAAGGTTCTTAATGGTATAGAGTTGGACGATGGGCCAGCTCCCGTCAATGAGTTAGCGATTCTCTCTGAAGATAATAAAGTCCTGGGCGTTGAGATTCACATTGGCAGAAACAGAATTGTGAGAAGAATTTTCGAAAGTCTCGGATACGATGTGAAGAAGCTAGACCGGGTAATGTTTGCCTCTCTTACCAAGAAGAACTTACCAAGAGGAAAATTCCGCCACTTAAGTCCCAAAGAGGTTATGGGGATTAAAGGGATTAAATAATCTTTTCCTTTGTTAGAAACTGATCAACAGTCTCAGCGACTTTCCTTCCCTCTGCAATAGCCCAGACAACCAACGATTGACCTCTCCTTGCATCTCCTGCTGCAAAGTATTTATCCTTGCTCGTTTTGCAGTTCTGAGTTGCTATATTTCCTCTGTCATCCAATTTTAAGCTCAGTTTTTTTAGTAATCCTTCTTTTTGGGGATGCATAAACCCTGCGGCAATCAAAACCAATTGAGCAGGGATCACACGTTCAGATCCTGACTTTTCCTGAAGCTTTCCGTTTTTGAATGAAACGTCCACTACTTTCAATCCTTCTACTTTTTTATCGCCTACAAACTCTTTGGTCATCAATGCCCACTTTCTATCACATCCTTCTTCATGAGAGGAAGAGGTTCTTAAGACCATTGGCCACTCTGGCCATGGGTTGGTTTCGGTCCGATTAAGTGGAGGTTTTTCCATAATCTCAATCTGGGTAATGGACTTAGAGCCTTGGCGATTACTTGTGCCAACACAGTCAGACCCGGTATCACCGCCACCAATAACCACCACATCTTTATCAGATGCTGAAATCTTTGTATTATCATATTTTTCTCCAGACACATCTCTATTCTGTTGTGTGAGAAAATCCATTGCATAATGGATTCCTTTTAGTTTCCTTCCAGGAATTGGTAAGTCACGAGGTATCGTGCTACCGATGCTTAGCACTATCGCATCGAAAGCAGTTTCTAGCTCTTTTACAGAAATATCAAGACCCACATTAGTATTTGAGATGAATTGGATGCCTTCTTTTTTCAATAGATCTACTCTTCGTGTAACGACCTCTTTGCTTAGTTTAAAATCAGGAATTCCGTATCTCAGAAGTCCACCGATTTCCGCATCCCTTTCAAATACAGTAACCTCATGACCTGATTGGTTTAACTGATCCGCGGCGGCTAATCCCGCTGGACCTGATCCGATAATCGCCACTTTTTTTCCAGTTGATTTACTAGGTTTTCTAGGTTTCTCTAGTCCCAGGTCAAAGGCTTTTTCAGCGATTGATTTTTCAATATGCTCGATTGCCACAGGAGGCTGGTTAATCCCAAGTACACAGGATCCTTCACATGGTGCCGGGCATATTCTTCCAGTAAACTCCGGGAAGTTATTGGTTGATTTAAGTAGCTGCCAGGCTCCAGCCCAGTCTTGCCTATATACAGCGTCGTTAAAGTCGGGAATCTTATTTCCCAATGGACAGCCGGAATGGCAAAAAGGCACTCCACAGTCCATACACCTAGCTGCCTGGGTTGCGGTCTTCTCATCCTCGAATGGAATCTCAAACTCCTGGTAGTTCTGGGTCCGTTTAGCTACAGGTTCATAGCTAGGAACCTCTCTATCAAATTCTATAAATCCAGTTGGCTTACCCATAGTTTCATCTTTAATAAACAGGTGTCATTGGAATGTTTGACTGACTTTCTAAAATGCTCTTATACTGAGTTGGAATGACTTTCACCATATTGTTAAAATGTCTTTCCCAATCCATCAAAATTTCTTGTGCAAGGCTACTTGCTGTGTGCCTTAGGTGATTGATAATTAATAGCTTGATCTTTTGAATATCTTGAGCATCCAGTGTATCAAAGACTACCATCTCCATATTGCATCTTTCTCTTAGCATTCCTGAAGTATCAAGCACATAGGCAATGCCACCACTCATGCCCGCAGCAAAGTTTTTCCCGGTTTCACCCAGTATCAAGATCGTTCCTCCGGTCATGTACTCACAGCCATGATCTCCCACACCTTCCACTACCGCACTAGCACCTGAATTCCGTACAGCAAATCGCTCTCCTGCAATACCATTAATGTAGCATTCACCACTAGTAGCTCCGTACAATGCTACATTCCCGATAATTGTATTCTTACGTGCATGAAATCTTACATTTCGAGGAGGGTGAATGATGATTCTTCCTCCTGAAAGTCCTTTGCCCACATAATCGTTAGCATCTCCTTCTAAAGTGAATTTGACTCCTTTAGTCAGGAATGCTCCGAAGCTTTGACCCGCGGATCCCTTAAACTTTGGTTTCAATAAATTTCCAGGAAGTCCGTGTTCTCCCCATTTCTGGGAAATAACGCTAGAGACCATTGCTCCGGTAGAACGATCCGTGTTTTTGATGAAGTAGTCATATGCAGCCACCATTTCATGGTCAATCTCTTTTTTTGCATCGTCCCAAAGCTGATGGTCTAGAACTCCATCCAGAAGAGGTTGTTGTTTTCTGGAATTGTATCTGGTGTCGTTTGCCTCTTCTTTGAATAGAAGCTTCGAAATGTCCAATCCATTCAGGTTTCTGTCTGAGTCGATCTCTAAAACATCAGCCTGGCCAACCATTTCATGGATAGTTTTAAAACCAAGTTTTGCCATGATTTCTCGAAGTTCCTGAGCCATAAACTGGAAGAGGTTGATAACATGCTCCGGATCACCCGTAAACAGTTTTCTTAGTTCTTCTTTCTGTGTGGCAATCCCTACAGGACAAGTATTTAGGTGGCACTTCCTCATCATGATACACCCTTCTACAATAAGCGCTGCGGTAGATACACCCCACTCCTCTGCCCCTAACAGTGTTGCAATGGCAATATCCCTTCCAGTCATCATTTTGCCATCAGATTGAAGGACAATCCTACTTCTAAGTCTATTTTTAACAAGCGTTTGTTGGGCTTCTGCTAAACCCATTTCCCAAGGCAATCCAGCATGTCTTATAGAACTCAGTGGAGAGGCTCCAGTGCCTCCATCCGAACCGGAAATAAGGATTGCATCAGCAAAGCCTTTTGCCACTCCTGCAGCTATCGTTCCTACGCCAGCCTGTGATACAAGTTTCACATTGATTCTGGCATTTGGATTTGCATTTTTCAAATCATATATAAGCTGTGCAAGATCTTCAATAGAGTAAATATCATGGTGCGGAGGCGGTGAAATTAAGTCTACACCTGGTGTAGACATGCGCACCTTGGCGATCCATTTGTTTACCTTCTTCCCCGGCAATTGACCACCCTCTCCAGGTTTAGCTCCTTGTGCAATCTTAATCTGGATTTCATCGGCATTATTTAAGTAATGAGAAGTAACGCCAAATCTTCCAGAGGCTACTTGTTTTATCCTTGATTTCTCAGAGTCACCGTTTTCTTTCTTTTTGTATCGATTCACATCTTCTCCTCCTTCACCACTATTACTTTTTCCACCTATCCGATTCATGGCGATAGCCAAAGTCGTGTGAGCTTCGTGCGAGATGGAGCCAAAAGACATTGCACCGGTCGCAAATCTTTTTAGAATTCTTTCGACGGGTTCTACCTCATCTATGGATATGGACTCTCTTTCTTTAAATTTTAGCAAATGCCTGAGGTAGAAGGCTTCTGCAGGATTATTGATCCGTGATGAGTAGGTTTTATAAAGCTTATAATCATTGAGCTTTGTCGCCTTTTGAAGCAGGTGAATTGCATCAGGGTCGAGCAAATGTTTTTCGCCATCTTTTCTCCAGCTATAGACACCTCCGTGTTTTAGAACATCCTTACCCACAAATGCTCGTTGATGATTTTCTCTGATCTTTTCCTCAAAGTCAGCAAATGTTTTTCCTCCAATTCGAGATATTGTTCCCTTAAAGCAAGCATTGATCACTTCATCAGATAGGCCTACTGATTCGAAAATTTGAGCCGACTGATAAGACTGAAGCGTTGAAATGCCCATCTTGGACATGACCTTTAATAATCCTTTTCCGATTGCCTCAGCGTAATTTTTGGATAGATCATGAAAATCCAGATGTTCTTTTTCAGCCAGCTCCTTCATATTGGCGTAAGCCAGGTAGGGCATCACAGCACTAGCTCCATAACCAATAAGCGTAGCAAAGTGATGAACTTCCACAACATCAGCAGCATGCACAACAAGGCTTGTTTTGGATCTTAATTTCAATTCGATCAAATGATGCTGAATAGCACCTGTGGCTAGAAGTGATGGGATAGGAAGCTTATTCTTACTTATCTTTTGATCTGAAACAATCAGAATTTTAAAACCATCTTTAGCGGCATTTTCTGCAGCCTTACATAGGTTTTGTAGTCCTTTTTCCAGACTTTCTTTTGCTGAAAAACTGCAGTCAAGGATTTTATGACCAAAGCCTTGGTTTTCCAGCTCCAAAACTTTTTGATAAGTCAATGGCCGAAGGACTGGGCGAGTTATGTGTATCTGATGACAGTGTGTAGGTTCTTCGGATAAAATATTCACTCCTTCGCCGAGTCTGGTGAAAAGTGACATCACCAATCTTTCCCTTATCGGGTCAATCGGCGGATTACTTACCTGTGCGAAAAATTGCTTCAGAAAATGTGAAGGATGTTGAGGGAAATTACTCAATGGTGCAATGGGTATTTCCAGTCCCATACTCCCGATAGGCTCTTTTCCTTCCTTGCACATAGGCTGTAAGACCTGATCTATGATCTCTCGGCTCCAGCCGTTGGCTAGCTGATAGGTGAGAACATCTATTTTAGCAAGAAAATCGGGCTCGGAAAAAGGTCCGGGTAGGGATCGCAGTTTGATTCTATGCTTTCGTATCCATTCTTTATAAGGCTTTGAGCCAGCCACTTTCTCTTTGATCTGAGCATCAAACGAGACCGTGCCATTTTCCAGATCAGCCACGATCATTTTGCCGGGCTGTAATCGACCTTTCTTTTTAACCATCTTTTGATCTACAGGTAATGCACCAGTTTCACTTGACAAGATCAATCGATGATCGAAGGTGAGCGTGTATCTGCATGGTCTAAGTCCATTTCGATCAAGAGTAGCTCCAATGATCTCACCATCGGTAAAGCATAAAGCAGCAGGGCCGTCCCACGGTTCCATGATAGAGGCGTTGTACTTGTAGAAAGACTTGGTATTTTCATCCATGCTTCTATTATACTGCCAGGTTTCCGGCACCAGCATCATGAGTGCGTGAGGCAGGGATCTTCCGGCCATTACTAGTAGTTCAATCAGCTCATCCAGATTGGCAGAATCCGAAAAGTCTGGATTGCAAACTGGGAGTAAGGCTTTGATTTCTTTGTCGGTGAAATACGGAGACTTAAGCAATGCCTCCTTACTTTTCATTTTATTGACATTCCCTCGTATGGTATTTATTTCACCATTATGAGCAATGTATCTAAAGGGCTGTGCCAAGCTCCATTTAGGGAAAGTATTAGTAGAAAAACGAGAGTGAATAATTGCAAAAGTGGATTTGAAGGCACTATTCTGAAGGTCTAAGTGATATTTTTTGAGTTGATCTGTTCGAAACTGACCTTTGTAAACGATCTTATAACAGGAAAGTGAACAAATGTAAAAGTCTTCGAAAGATTGTGAGATCTGGTGTGTCGCGGATTTATTTAATACATAAAGCTTTCTTTCAAGATCTTTTTCCGCCAATTCACCGTGTTTTAAAAAAACCTGAATGAAAATAGGCTCACTTTCTCTTGCTGTTGGGCCAATATGCAAACTATCCACCGGCACGGATCGTTGAGCAAACGCTCTAAATCCAAATCCCTCAGCTAAGTCAATAAATTGATTTAGGCATTCTTCCCATTGAGGTTTAGGAAGTAACAGCATAGCCACCCCATATGAACGTGGTGTAAGTAAAGCTTTTTTATCATTTAGTTCCTGATCGAAGAGATCAAATGGGATTTCGGTCATGATACCAGCACCATCTCCGGTCTCAGGTTCAGCTCCTACTCCGCCCCTATGCTCCATGTTTTCCAGCATAAGAATGGCATCTGATACTGTCTGGTGATCTCTTTTTCCGTTGGTGTTTGCTATAAAGCCAATGCCGCAAGCATCGTGCTCGAATGAGCTATCATACATCGTCATATCTCCGTTTCTACAAGTGAATTCAGCCTTTCAAATTACAAAGAAATGGATGGATAATTAGTAATTATTCAGTATAATAAATTAAAAAATATATATTATGTAATATATTGTACTGTTAATTACGAATATTAAAAAATGAGTGCTTAGGAATCCATCTGTATTACGAGATTTTCAATCAGTTTCTGATAGTTCCTAATATGTAGCTAATAATAGAATCATTGGCTATGATTCGGTAGTGTCCTAGTCCTTTTACATGAACAAATGAAGCATGTGGCCAGGCTTCCTCTAGTTCAGTCCCTTTTTCAAATGGAACTACCTGATCATTTTCGCAGTAGAAGATATGTGTATCTATATCCTTAAGCTCGTTGGTCTTTATTCTGAGGTCGAAATAGTCTACCGGCTGATGATATCGTTCTCTCACCAATCCGCAAAAGGCTTCATATACAGCCTTATTGCAACCGATTTCGTTGATAATGTCTTCAAAGAAGTAGCGAACATATGGAGGCGCGGCAATTGCAAAGTAATGTTTTGGTTGAAATGCCTGACCAAGTTCACTGAGCACAAGACCTGCACCAAGTGCACCAATGGAGTGTCCAACTACAACTTCATAAGGGCCATGTTTCGAAATATGTTTTTTTAAAATATCCCTGAACTCTGGAAGTGCTGTATGCTTCCCTTGAGAGTTACCATGTGCACGCATGTCTATCGCTTCTACTACGTACCCTGCTTCCAAAAACTTATTAATCATCTTTCTGAAGTCAGCCGCTTTTGATCTCCATCCATGACTAAGCAAAACCTTTGGCCCTCCAGTTCCCCATCGATACCATTTGATCATATCGTCTTGATAGCATATTTGTTGAGTTTCTGCTTGCTCAATGATTTTCTTTTGAGGATCTGTGAATCTTACCGTGCCTGGCATAGTGAAGTAATGCCAAATAATTTCAGCAGATTTCTTTGGCGAGGCATGTTGAAGTAAGTTCAGTCCTTTTTTGATTACTTCAATTTTCCAGTTGGTTTTTGGAGGTCGCTCTGCCGGGCGACTTATGTCTTCTCCTTTTATTTCAATGTGTGTAACCATAACTAATATACCAATCGGTATTTTAATGATCAAATTTTTTATATACTTATTTCGGCTATACGCTTACTCAAATAATCTCTTACAAACTTGTACGATCGTCCATCACCTTCAATGCGAGATAATGAAATTGCTCCCTCAATCGTGGCATAGAAAAAGACTGCAAACTCTTCAGCATCTACATCTTTTTTTATTTGTCCCTCCACTTTTCCCCTATTAATAATTTTGGCTAATGATTCTTTAATCAATGCGATTGATCTAATAATTCTTGATCTTAAAAATGGATGATTATCGTCAGCTTCAATGGACGAATTGAGAATGGGACAACCCCCGGGAATAGGTGGATTATTGATATACTCTGCATAGTATTCAATCATTGCCATCAATTTTCTGGGTGCAGTATTTTCAGCTCTTACTCTTTTGGCTATTTGTCCTGTCACTATTGCTACACCTCTTTCAAAAGCTGCTGACGCTACCTCGTCTTTATTTTTGAAATTTCCATATATAGCACCTTTTGTGATGCCTGTAGCAGAGGTAATGTCGGACAATGAGGCCCCTGCATATCCTTTCTTGTTGAAGATAGGAAGTGCCTTCTCAATAATAAGTTGCCTGGTAAGTTCAGGATTGCGCCCCATGATACAAATATACCAATCGGTATATTAAGAGGCAACTAAACTAAAAAGTTTATTGAAGAAGCTTTAAGTATGAGCTTAGCGTAAAATGATTCTAAAAAATAGTATGCATGCATACTAAATTGAATAATAGAACTTATATTCGGGGTTAAGAAAAAGGAGGAGGAATTAAAGTACCTTTAAATTGATGTTGAATCGGTCAAATAAGCATATACAAAAAAACCTAACTGAAATTGGGTCTTTAAGTGGTGCTGAATGCCTGCCTGCCGGAAGGCAGGCATTCGACCGGGCTGGCGCCCCTGATTTTCGAAATTCGTTGTTAGTTGGAAACAAAAAAGCCACCCTAAATGGATGGCTTAAATGTGGTGCTGAGTGGATTCGATCGGACTGGCGTTCCAGCCACCGACTCAGGGATTTTCGAAATTCGTTGTTGGTTAGAAACAAAAAAGCCACCCTAAATGGATGGCTTAAGTGTGGTGCTGAGTGGATTCGATCGGACTGGCGTTCCAGCCACCGACTCAGGGATTTTCGAAATTCGTTGTTGGTTAGAAACAAAAAAGCCACCCTAAATGGATGGCTTAAGTGTGGTGCTGAGTGGATTCGATCGGACTGGCGCTCCAGCCACCGACTCAGGGATTTTCGAAATTCGTTGTTGGTTAGAAACAAAAAAGCCACCCTAAATGGATGGCTTAAGTGTGGTGCTGAGTGGATTCGATCGGACTGGCGCTCCAGCCACCGACTCAGGGATTTTCGAAATTCGTTGTTGGTTAGAAACAAAAAAGCCACCCTAAATGGATGGCTTAAGTGTGGTGCTGAGTGGATTCGATCGGACTGGCGTTCCAGCCACCGACTCAGGGATTTTCGAAATTCGTTGTTGGTTAGAAACAAAAAAGCCACCCTAAATGGATGGCTTAAGTGTGGTGCTGAGTGGATTCGAACCACCGACTCACGGATTTTCAGTCCGATGCTCTACCAACTGAGCTACAGCACCAAAATTTGGGATGGCAAAAGTAGGTATTTCTTTGAAAAGGCAAAATATAAATCGAAGTTCGTAGCAGGAATTTTTTAGCATTATGGAATATATCCCTCAAATAGCGTTTGTGCTCATTGCAGGATTCTTCGGATATCTTATTTCCAGAAGGGTTTTACGCATATCTAAAAATATTAAACTTGGTAAGCCGGTAAACCTTTCTGACAAGAAAGGCGAACGATTGAAAACCATGCTTTTGGTAGCATTTGGGCAGAAAAAGATGTTTAAACGATTGATTCCTGCTTTCCTTCACTTATTGATCTATGTGGGTTTTGTACTTATCAATATTGAAGTGCTGGAGATCGTGATAGATGGAATAGCTGGGACGCATAGAGTAGCAGCTCCATTATTAGGAGATTTTTATACTACGATGATCAATTTCTTCGAATTCCTTGCGGTAGGAGTTCTATTCTCATGCGTGGTATTCCTAATTAGAAGAAACGTTCTTCGAATTAACCGATTTAAAAAAATTGAGATGGTGGGTTGGCCATCATTAGATGCAAATTTGATCCTCATCATTGAGATCGTTCTTATGGTAGCTATTCTGACCATGAACGGCGCAGATCAAATACTACAAGATAGAGGTGCCGAGCATTATGCTCAAACTGGAGATTTTTATTTCAGTGGATTGATGTTTGGATGGCTGGATCAGTTCGAAAATTCTACACTCGTTCTCATTGAAAGAGCTGCTTGGTGGTTTCATATCGTGGGAATTTTTGCTTTTGCACTTTACGTGACCTATTCGAAGCACTTGCACATTTTCATGGCATTTCCAAGCACTTACTATAGCCGATTGATACCAAAAGGTCAGATGAATAATATGCCTGAGATAACGAATGAAGTAAAGATGATGCTAGGGATGCCAGTAGAAGGAGATGATGCTCCACCTCCGGAGGGGCTGAAATTTGGAGCTAAGGACGTAAATGATCTTACTTGGAAAAACCTGATGGAGGCTTATGCTTGCACTGAGTGTGGTAGATGTACTTCTGAGTGTCCTGCTAATCTTACAGGCAAGAAGCTGTCTCCAAGAAAGATTATGATGGACACTAGGGATCGTTTAGAAGATGTGGCTAAAAATGGACTGGACGATGGTAAATCACTGCTTGGTGACTACATAACAAAAGAAGAAATCAACGCTTGTACGAATTGTAATGCGTGCGTAGAAGCTTGTCCGGTGAATATCAATCCACTGGAAATTATTTTACAAACAAGAAGATATGTGGCGATGGAAGAGTCAGCGGCTCCAGACTCATGGAATGCGATGTTCCAAAACGTGGAGACGAACTTTGCGCCTTGGAAATTTGGTGTGCAAGATCGATTCAATTGGTCAAATGAATTAAAAGAAGGAAAATGAGTGAAATACAGATACCAACCGTAGCAGACTTAGCAGCAAGAGGAGAGAAGCCAGAAGTACTATTTTGGGTCGGATGCGCGGGCTCTTACGACGATAGATATAAAAGCGTTACTAAAGCTTTCGTTAAAATTTTGAATAAAGTGGGTGTTAAATTCGCAGTACTTGGCCCTGAGGAAACTTGCACAGGAGATCCTGCCAGAAGAGCTGGAAATGAATTCTTGTTTCAAATGCAGGCGATGGCAAATATCCAGGTTTTAAATGGCTATGAGATCAAAAAGATTGTGACTGCTTGTCCTCACTGTTTCAACACAATCAAGAATGAATATCCTGAGCTTGGGGGAAATTATGATGTAATCCATCACTCACAGTTTCTTCAGGAATTGATCAATGAAGGAAAGGTAGAACTCAAAGGAGGTGGTGAATTCAAAGGGAAGCGCATTACCTATCATGACTCTTGTTTCCTTGGAAGAGCAAACAATGTCTATTCCGCACCGCGCGCTGTGCTTGAAGCTTTGGATGCAGAACTGGTTGAGATGAAGCGTTGCAGAAGCAAAGGGCTATGCTGTGGTGCAGGAGGAGCTCAAATGTTTAAAGATGCTGAACCTGGAAACAAGGAAATAAATATTGAACGAACAGAAGAAGCTCTAGAGACCAAAGCGGATACCATTGCTGTTGCTTGTCCATTCTGTATGACAATGATGTCCGATGGAGTGAAAAACAAAGAGAAAGAAGATTCAGTAAAAGTGAAGGACTTAGCGGAACTCATCGCTGAGTCAGAAGGTTTGAATTGATATGTTAATACCATTCGAAGAGATGCCGGATCATGCTCGGTTGTGGATCTATCAAACCGAGCGAAAATTGACAGATCAGGAAACTGAATTTGTAAGACAAAATACTGCCAACTTTTTGAATCAATGGCAGGCTCACGGACAGGACCTTAAAGCTTCTTTTGACTTGAAGTACAATCAGTTCTTGATAATCTCCGCAGATGAGTCATTCAGTCAGGCTAGTGGGTGCAGCATAGATGCTTCTGTTCATTTAATCAAAGCATTGGAAAATGAGCTAAAAATCTCTTTCATGACCTCAGGGAAAGTTGCTTTTCTTCAAGGAGAAGAGATTAGTTTATATCCATTTAATGAACTCAAGGGACAAATAGAGCAAAAAAGTATCCGGCCGGAAACACTCGTTTTTGATAACACAGTCCAAAATATCGGTGATTTCAAGCTAAAATGGATGGCCGAGAGTAAGGATACCTGGGTGAGCAGGTACTTTCAATAGGGAATTTGTTTCGCTTCTTGTTTAAGGATTAACTATTTTAGGATAATCATCTGAACCAGTTTTTCGTTATTACAGATATGCGAATCCTTCTATCAATTTTTATTATCATTTTTTTAGGTGGCTGTTCCATAGAGAAAAGCATGAATAATGCTGAATTTGATGCAGTAATCTCTAAACTTGGTGATAACCCTGAAAAAAATTCCCCAGAAGAAAATCTAATGGTTGGGGACGCCTACCGCAAGTCCAACAGGTTGGTAGAAGCAATTCCATTTTATCAGGCGGCTCTCAAGGAAGGAACACCGGAAGAATCTGCAAATCTCTACCTGGCACAAGGGCTCAAAGTGGAGCAAAAATATGTGGAAGCGGAAAAGGTTTTAACCAGCTACGTTCCCAGAGCTCGGGATGAGAAATTCAAAAAACTCGCCGAGAAAGAACTGGATAATTTGAGGCAACTGGAAGATCTTCATGAAAAGGATAGCTATTACAGAGTAAAAAACTTACAGGATATCAATACTGAGCGAGCTGAATACTCACCAGTATTTAGCCGAAATTACCTGTACTTCACAACGAATAGAGATGGAAGTAAAATCTATCGAACAACAGGAACCCCTTTCACGGATATTTATCGAGTGGCTACCAAGGGGGCCAAAGTAAATCTGAGCACGCTTGATGCGCTCGACCCTATCATTAATCACGTAGATACAAATGAAGGATCAGTTGCCATCTCCCCCGACGGGAACTCCATGATTTTTGCCAAGGGAAATGATGGAAAAGCGACTGGATATAGTGAGGTAAATCTCTTCTTCACCAGATATAGAAATGGAAAGTGGACCGAGCCTCTACCGCTATCCATCAATGTAGCGGAGGCATGGGACAGTACGCCAACATTCAGCCCCGATGGTACCACACTTTATTTTTCCTCTACACGTCCGGGAGGATACGGAGGAGCAGACCTCTATCAAGCTAAGGTGAATCGAAGAGGCAGATGGGTGGATGTAAGAAATCTGGGACCTGAAATTAATACCGCGGGTGATGAAATGTTCCCCTATGTAAGTGAAGATGGAAGTCTCTACTTTTCCTCTGACGGACACCCCGGATTTGGGAAGTTAGACATGTTTAGGGCAGTGAGAGAAAGTGGCCATGTCACAGTAAATAATCTTGGTAAGCCAATGAATTCTTCTGCAGATGATTTTGGATTGTTTCAATACAATCTGACCCGAGGATTCTTCACTTCAAATCGAAAAGGCGGCCGTGGAGATGATGATATTTATACGTTCATCAACGACGATCCAGACTTGAGAATTGTCAATTACTTTCTCACAGGGACAACTGTAACAAAAGACGATGCTGGGCAAGAAATCATCTTGCCAAATACCAAGGTTTCACTCTCAGCTGATAATGGTGATGTGATAGATGAGGCTTTTACAGGAGCTGATGGCAAGTTTGAATTTAGAGTTTATCCGGAAGAGCATTATGATCTCATAGGGGAAAAAACAGATTACTTCACTGTAAGGAATGATTTC
Organism: Ekhidna sp.; assembly: GCA_965267215.1. Lineage (GTDB taxonomy): Bacteria > Bacteroidota > Bacteroidia > Cytophagales > Cyclobacteriaceae > Ekhidna. The sequence goes on along the minus strand of OZ253940.1, from coordinate 3,257,675 downwards.
ACAACTGTAGGCAAGACGGTTGATAAGACTACTTTAACAGAGCTTATTACCAATGTGAATTTCGAAACAAAAATTATGATGGATCCCATTGTCTTGGAAAAACCTATTGTTTTGGAAAATATCTATTATGATTTAGATAAGGCTGATATTAGAAAAGATGCAGCACTTGTGTTGGACAGTTTGGTTCAAATCATGAATGATAATCCCGAGATTTATATTGAACTTGGTTCCCATACAGATGCCAGAGATACTGATGAGTATAACATGAATCTTTCAAGAAGGAGAGCGCAATCAGCGGTTAGGTATATCATTAATGCTGGAGTAAAATCAGAACGAATTACAGCCAAGGGGTATGGTGAAACACAACTTTTGATTAAAAATGCGCAATCAGAAGAAGAGCATCAAAAGAACAGACGTACAGAATTTAAAGTGCTGCGCTACAATCCAAGAGATCGGAATGATGATCTACCACCAGACGAAAAGGTGGACGAGTACGATCGATTCTTTAAAGATTCGTCTGAAGGGAACGGATAAAATCGTTTCTTTGCAAAAAAAAACAGCATGACGAATCGATACGCACAGCGTGGAGTTTCTTCCGACAAGGAAGACGTTCATTCAGCGATTAAACACATCGATAAGGGTCTTTTTCCAAAAGCTTTTTGCAAAATAGTTGAAGATATTTCAGGTGATTCTGAATACTGTACCATTATGCATGCGGATGGTGCCGGCACCAAGTCTTCATTAGCCTATTTGTACTGGAAAGAAACCGGAGATTTAAGTGTTTGGAAGGGAATTGCTCAGGATGCGATCATCATGAACGTTGATGATTTACTTTGCGTCGGATGCACTGATAACATCCTTCTTTCTTCTACCATTGGAAGGAACAAGAATCTTATTCCTGGTGAGGTTATTTCGGAAATCATCAATGGGACAGAAGAAGTTCTTCAGATGCTTAGAGATAATGGAATCAACATAAACTCCACTGGTGGAGAAACCGCTGATGTAGGAGACCTGGTCAAGACCATTATTGTAGATAGTACAGTTACTGCTCGAATGAAACGCTCTGAAGTAATTGATAATGCGAACATCAAACCAGGGGATCTTATTGTTGGCATTGCTTCATACGGACAGGCTACTTACGAAAAAGAATATAATGGTGGAATGGGAAGTAATGGTCTTACCTCAGCACGTCATGATGTTTTTGAGAAATCCTATGCAAAAAAGTATCCTGAGTCTTTTGATCAGGGAGTACCTCTTGATTTGATTTATAGTGGATCAAAAAAATTGACAGAGCAAGTTGAAGGGACTCCTTTAGATGCAGGTAAGTTGGTACTTTCTCCCACAAGAACATACGGCCCTATAATAAAATCGATATTGAAAGAACTCCGCTCAGAAGTTCATGGGATGATTCATTGTAGTGGAGGTGCACAAACAAAAATTCTACACTTTGTTGAAAATGTTCGAGTAATTAAGGATAATCTGTTACCTACTCCTCCATTATTTCAGATGATACAACATGAAAGTGGAACTAGCTGGAAGGAGATGTACAAAGTTTTTAATATGGGTCATCGTATGGAAATTTATGTGGATGAGGAATCTGCTGATGAGATTGTAGAGATCGCTAAATCTTTCAATGTGGATGCGCAGGTAATTGGTCGAGTAGAACCCTCGGAGGAAAGGGAGCTAATCATTCAATCAGATCATGGCTTGTTCGAATATTGAGTGTCATTACCATAACAATCCCTTCATAAATAAACGCCGATGATAAACCATTGAATCCATTCTTGCGATTTTAGTATAAATGCGAAGTTTGAGTGCAATCATCCTTCTTTTGATTCTGATCCAGGGATTCTCTCAAGATCGGGTGGTAGTTGTGGTGGAGCTTTTTACAAGTGAAGGTTGTTCCAGTTGCCCACCAGCAGATCGCCTTCTTTCCAGCATAATCACCAATTCAGATCGGGAGGTAGAAATCATGGGACTATCCTTTCATGTTGACTATTGGGATTACATAGGTTGGAGGGATCCGTATGCCAGAAAGGACTATACGATTCGTCAGAGAGCTTATGGGAGGAAGTTTCAGAATAATTCAATCTACACTCCACAAATGATTGTCAACGGCAAATATGAATTTGTTGGCTCTGATCAAAGAAAACTAAACCAAGTCTTATCCCTAGAGAAAAACACTAAACTTGAATCGAATCTTGAGTTGTCAGATGTAATGCTTAAAGGCTCTAAACTTAGTGTTAGTGTGAGTTCCTCTGATATTGAGCGATCACTTATTAATATTGCAGTAGTGGAGAGAGGGCTCTCTCAAAATGTTAAACGAGGTGAAAATAGAGGGCTGAGGCTATATCATGATAATGTAGTCCGAGCTTTTTATTCCAGGCAATTTGATGGTAAGACAAATCGCTTCAATATTGACTTACCTACGGATCTAATTCCCGAAAATGCATCACTTATCATTTACGCTCAGAAAGAGAAGGTTTGGCATGTAAACGCAGCGAAAAAGATTGACCTTAAGAATTTGAAATAGAATATCTTGCTACCGTAAGACGCAGATATGCAAAAACATTATATTCCACTCTGTGATTCTAAGATTCTTCTAGAGCCCCTCAAAGAGTCACACATAAAAAACATGCGGAAACTAAGTAATCACCCTGATATTTGGACTTGGTATACCGCAGATCTAACTGATCCAGATGAATTAGAAAAGTGGATGACTGCTCGTTTGGCTGAGGTCAAAAGAGAAGAAAAAATGTCTTATGCTGTGATCTTAAAAGAAACTGGTGAGGTGATTGGCTCTACAAGTTATGGGCATATAGATTGGGTTGAAAAGGGAATAGAAATTGGTTGGACCTGGTTGGGAAAGAATTATATTGGGTCTGGGATAAACAAGCACATGAAATTTATAATGCTTCAACATGCCTTTGAGAAAATGGGCGTAGAACGGTTAGAACTTAGAACGGATGAGCTAAATGTCAGGTCAAGGAAGGCCATGGAGAAGATTGGTGCCAAACATGATGGGACGTTGAGGAGCCATCGTTCGACTAGAGGGAACAGAAGGCGAAATACAGTAGTTTATAGCATCATCAAATCAGAGTGGCCAGAAATCAGGTCCTCTATTTTTTCAAATTTTTAAAAAATGGAAGTTTTATTAGTCATACTTTCTATTGCTCTTATCGCTGGTGGGATTATTTTTTCGATTTTGCCGCCTCTTCCTGGCCCTCTATTGACGTATGGAGGATTAGTATGTACTCACTTTGTAGCTAATGACACAAGATTTAGTACTACCTCCTTTGTCGTATGGGGAATAATTGGTGCCATGATACTAGTTGCTGATTACGTACTACCAGTAGCAGCGACAAAGAAGTTCGGAGGTACCAGAGCAGGTGTTATTGGAGGGATGATTGGTACTGTAGCTGGTATATTATTGCCCATTCCTTTTGGGATAATTTTAGGACCACTTTTAGGTGCTATCATCGGTGATTTAATCGGCGGGAACCGAATCAGAGCAGCTTTTAAATCGGGCTTTGGATCGTTCCTTGGATTTCTTTTTGCAACATCATTAAAGTTGCTATACGCTGTTTTGCTGGGAGGAGTCATTGCCTGGAAAGTGGGTGGTTTCACGATCCGTTCCATTGCTGAAATGTTCTAAATAAGCATCATACTTATCAATCCTGCCAGGATCATTACATCTACATATTTCTTGAGGTTCTTAAAATCACGAATTTTGTCTGACTTGACCAGTTTCCACGTGACCCAAAAGACAAATAATAGAATTGAAAAAAAGAAATATCGTACTGTCCAGTTAGGAATTGATATAAGATAGAAAGCAAGCATGCTTACCCCAGCTACGCCAGCCAAATAAATAAAGATTTTGGCTCCTCTGATTCCCCACACGATTGGCACAGATTCAATACCGAACTGAACTTCTCCTTTAGCACTGACGATATCTTTCAAACTCTCACGAACAAAAATGGTAACACACCCAAACAAGGCGTAGGCTACAACAAGCAGGTTGAATTCTCGAAAATAGACCATCACCAGTAGTAATGTTAAGCACGCTAGGAAAGAGATCGTAAGTGTTCCAATCAAAATCCACCTTCTAAGTATAGCACTGTATGTCCATAGTGCACCTGAAGAGAAGATGTGAATAGCCCCAACCATTGGATCAATGATAAATCCCAGTATAATGCCACCGATAGTTAAGAATATATGTGAAGCGATCGCTAGCCTTCTTCCGAACTCTGTTCCAACAACAACTTTATCTGGGCGATTAACCATATCTATTTTCTGATCAAAATAGTCATTGATAATATAGCCGGCGGCCCCAATCATACCAGTGCTAAACATAAAGATCAGAAATTCGGGTTGAATAAGCTCTGATAATGGCTTTCCTAGGAGAAAATAGGCGGTTACAAATTGAGTTAATCCAATGATAATGAGGTTTGGGATTCTGCTGGCCTTCAAAAATCCGATTGTATCATTCTTTAGAATGCTCACTTTAGGCGCTGAATATCTTGAGAGATGAGTTCATAAATCCTTTTCATATCATTATCCTTAAGCATGCCCAAGTGCTTTTGGATTGTTTCTTCGTCTTCCCTCATAGCGGGTCCTGTCTGTGATCTAGAGGGGTTCAACGCGATAGCTTTTTCCAAAGTTTCCTCTACTAGCGGTTTGATGTCATGGAAAGTCATATCCAACTCCGTTAGTAGTTTTTCTGACAAGTGAAACATATGGTTGCTAAAGTTGCAAGCAAATACAGCAGCAAGATGCAACTTAGATCTGTTAGTGGATGTAAGGAGTCGAACATCATTGCTAAAGCTTCTTACAAAAGTGAAAATGTCTTTTTCACCTTCTTCGGAACCCTCTACAAATATTTGGAAAGCGGTAAAGTCCACCTCCTTGGTAATACTGAATGTTTGTAGTGGGTACATGACTCCATGTTTTGGGTGTTTAGCCAGATCGGAAACTGGATTTGCCCCCGAAGTATGTAATACAACCGCCTCAGATATTTCAAGAGAATCGGAAACCTCTTGGATCTTATCGTCAGGAACCGTCAGTATAATGAAATTAAACGAATCAGGATCAATTAAATCCGGATCAATAATGAAGTCTTCGGTCTGACTTCTCGAGAAAATGGTCACTTCATGTCTTTTGGAAGAGATTCTCTTGGCCAAATGATAGCCTACATTCCCGTACCCAATGATTGCTACCTTGCTCATGAAAGTAAAAATAGAAGATAATACTAAGCTTCTACTCCCTTGTCACGCATTTTCACAAACTCAGTGTACCTTCTGTTGATGGCGACAATAAATCCAAGGACCAGCAGAAAGGTTCCAATCCAAAGAAGATTGATCCATGGTTTTTTTACTGCCTCCATAATGATCCAATCCTTTTGTGTGGTTTGATAAGCCAATACAACAGCATTTTCCTGAGGAATAATATTTTGAATAGATACTCTGAATGCGAGATCGGATACCTGATCGTCTATTCTTCCTACATACTCTCGATCTCTTATGATAAAGATCGGTTCTGAAAAATAGTCCCTATATTCTCCTTGAACCTTAATCACTGCTTTTACAGCCACGTCTCCATCAGACAAGGGTGTTCCATCTACTTCTGAAACTGGTTCCATTCTTTCCAGGGAAGCCACATAATCATTGATGAAAAACTGATCACCAATCGTGACTTTTATCTCCTCAGCCTCACTCCACTCCGGCTCTTGATCAGGATCAGGAAAAGTCCGAACATGAGTGTACATATCAGCATTGACCTTTCGCTTGATATCTGGAGAATAAACAATCATATCCATGGCTTGGTTGATTTGAACTCTTGGATAAAGAGTAAATTGTTTTCCTTCATCCGTATGATATTCAACTTCAAAGTAGCTGTTTTCAGGGTTGACCAAAGTCAACGTGTCGTTTCCTTTGGTTCCTTTTCTTACCACTTTTAAAGGGTCAAGTGTGGGTATAAGATTACTTTGATTAACAAAACCTTCTTCACGTGTATCCTTCCTGACACCTTTGTAGATCATAGAGTACTCTCTCATTTGACGAGGCTCGTTGATAAACAAAAGCAAATTATCTCGATTCACCTCTTCAGGAAATTCTGTGCTCCAGACCATAGAGGTATAATTGGTCGAAAGAATGGTTGAGTATCCACTTGAAAATAAGATACCTAAAAGCATCAACGCTACTCCAATGTGAGTTATTGAACCGCCCGAGAGCTTAATATTTGATTTGACAAGGCTCAATAAAATCTTGGCATTAGCAACTACAGAATAAACTGAAGCAATGAGTAAGAGGAGATAGAATGGATCAGTGATTTGGCCGAGGACTATAACTAATCCCGAGATTACGAGTGAGATAATAAAGGGGGTGATTAACTCTGCCTTCAATTTCTTTTTGTCCATCTTCTTCCACCAAAAAAACTGACCCGTTCCGGATAGGATGGCCAGAAAAATGGCCAGGATCAATTGTGGTAGTGAGTATGCATCATAAATATCGGTTGGGGGAGCAAGATTGAGATCAAAACCCATGAAATCTGCTACGTTGTTATAAACAGGCATAGATGTATAAACGATCACTTGAAATGCCATCAGACATAGGGTCGCCGCTCCCATGAAAATCCAGAACTCTCTTGAGTAGGTGGAGGTTTCTTCTTTTGAAGTGGGAATTTCGTTCCAACGCTTAACGATCAAAAAGATTGATAAACCCAGAAATACCAACAGATATATAAGAAGCTGACCCGACAGACCAAGATCCGTAAAGGAATGAACGGAAGAGTTACCCAATATTCCACTTCTTGTCAAGAAAGTAGCATATAGAACTAGAATAAAAGAAGCCACAACCAAGATCATGGAAAGTTTTAGTGCTGAACCGCTCTTTTTATAGGCGATCATTACATGAATGGCTGCCACTAAAACCAGCCAGGGAACATATATTGCATTTTCGACGGGATCCCAATTCCAATATCCTCCAAAGTTAAGTGTTTCGTATGCCCAATAAGCACCCATCAAAATTCCCACACCGAGAATCATAGCAGAGAATTGTGCCCATGGAAGAGCTGGACGAATCCATTCTTTATTTTTTCCAATGATCAAACCTCCAAGACAATAAGCGAACGGGATCACGGTCGTTGCAAATCCCAGAAATAATGTAGGTGGATGAATAACCATCCAATAATTTTGGAGTAATGGATTCAATCCATTGCCATCATCAGGGATGAAATTAGGATTCGTTTGGAAGATCGGAGCGTCTATTACATCTCTCAATAGCAGGAATGGGGAACTTCCAAGTTTGATGTCAAAAAAGACGACTCCAAGAATCATAGAAGTAAGAAAAACCTGCGTCAATGACATGATCAGCATCACTGGGGCCTTCCAAAATTTATTGGTATTAATTAATATAACTCCCAGTATTGCATTCCAAAACATCCATAATAGGAACGACCCCTCTTGTCCTTCCCAGAAACATGAGATTTGATAGTAAACGGGTAGGAGTCTGGAGCTGTGACTGAAGACATAATGATACTCAAAGTAGTGGTTGGTTATGAGATAAAAGAGAGTGCCAATGATTCCAAAAATGGCGATGCTGTGCACATAAAATATTTTGGAACCGAAAGAACTCCATTGCTCGTCTTGGTTTCTACCCCTGAAATATGCATACCCTGAAAGTAAGCTTGTCACAAAAGCCACAATCACAAACACATGACCTAGTTGCCCCTCGAAATAATGTATCATAAGCTGCCTGAATTAGGCGAAGATTTTTTTAACTGGTAAATTCTGGGTCCTCCTGGTACTTGGAAGGACATTTAAGTAATATTTTATTTGCCACAAATTTATCCCCTTGGTAAGCACCAACAATTACAACTTGCTCCGATCGAGTGAAGTCCGTAGGTATAGGTTCAGCAAAAAGAACTTCTTGTTTAAGTCCATTTTCATCAATCATTTCAAACTTAAACGAGAGTTTGTCTGGACTTTCCTGTATTCCAACAACTTCTCCGGAGGCTGTTTTAGGCAATTCACCCACTACGTGAATGGTCTTCTTAAACCCCTTTTCAGATAGCTCTTTCGCTTCCTTAAAGGTTACATAGGTACTGGCGTCACCAGCCATTGAGATAATTATTGTGATTGCTACTGCAATGATTACAATTGCTCCAATATGTTTCTTTTTCATGTATCTAGTCTCTTTTCCAATTTGTTAAAATGGATTCGCATAAATGCTATTGATCTTTGTAGATTTCTACAATCATGCTCAGTTCATTTCTTCTCCATTTCTTTTTCTAAACGCTTTGATCGCTTATCCAGTTTGAAAAGCAAAAAGAAAAATCCAGCTAAAATCACAAGAATAATGGCAATCACTACATAGATCTTTCCTTCTCCTCTAAAATCGTCTGCCATATCAACTTGCGCATCCACAAATTGAGTTCCCATTAGCATTAATATTCCCAAGATATATCTAAGCATCTTCAAATTTTTGTTTAGTGATTGAAAGTCGAATGGCAATTGTTGTCAGCCAATATCCAAGTAAGGACCAGCCTAGTACGGCTACATAGAAAACTTTTCTTAAGTTACTATCCAAATCATATGCGTTAAATCCAGGATTCCCACCGTTTCCTGGATGAAGACTATCTGACATTCTCGGCAATATGAATAGAAGTGGAATCATCAGAAAAAAAGCAAATATGTTGAAGACGGCTGATAGTTTGTTTCTTTGTTGTTCATCCTGAACTGAAGTTCTTAACACAAAATAGGCGAGATAAATAAGCAGTGAGATTGCGGAAGCATTTTGCTTGGGATCGTTACTCCAAGGTTCTCCCCAGGTGTAATTAGCCCAGATCATACCTGTTAATATCCCAAGAATTCCAAAAGCAACTCCCATATTGGCAAGTTGGTAACTAAAGATATCGTACTTGTTGTTACTTGTTCTTAAGTATTTGATCGCATAGATAACTGATCCAAGAAAAAGTAGAATCATCCCAAACCACATTGGCACATGAAAATGCAATGCTCGGATTGTTTCATTTAAAATTGGTAACTCAGGAACCTGAAAGAGTAACCCTGCTATTACTGTGTAGATTATAAGCACTACACATAGCCATTTCCACCAATCAGTTTTTAGTAAATAACCCATCACGATTTCCAGGTAAAAGGGAACAAAACGAATGTGAGCGCAATGATAATCACATCGACTGAGAAGAGTGCAGCCATATTACCTTGAATCTGCGTAAAAACGTAACTATCAAGTATTTTAAAGCTGTTACTGATACTGAGAACTAGCACTGGAATGATGATTGGGAAACCCAAGACAGCCATCATGATTGATCGGTTACTTGTCCTGAAAGCGATGGCTGATACCATAGTGAATGCTGAGCTTAACCCCAGGCATCCAAAAAAGAGATTGGTGATAAATAAGGGATAATTGACAACAGGATTTCCTAATAATATGGAATAGATAAGTAGTGAAATGAAAGCAAGTCCTGCCAGGTAACCAAATGAATAAATAAGCTTGGCAAGAATGACATCATTGGGTCTGCACAAAAAATAATAGTAATGAGATCTTTTCTCCTCTTGGATGAAACTTTTGGAGACAGCATTTATCGAAGTAAACAATAGGATGATCCAGAAAAGAGCGTTCCATACTTCAACGGAAACATATCCTTTAAAGGCCATATACGCGGAAAAAATTGTCGAACATAGATAAAGTATGATACCGGTAATTGGATTTTGTTGTCTCCAATCGACAATTAAATCTTTCTTGATAAGAGAAACGATTCTACTCACTGTGCAAATGTACTATGCATGCACGGTCGTCTTGTTATCAATTTGCAAAAGCTTTAGCATTGCATAGTTTTTCCTATTCAAGCAATCTATTTTATGGTAAGGTAATTAGAGAAGAAGGTAGGTTAACGAATCAATTGATGATAAAAAATGCAAAGAGTTCTCGTGACCGGAGGAGCCGGTTTTATAGGATCGAATTTGATTGAAGCTCTTCTAGAAAGAGGGTATAAAGTTGTATGCCTGGATAATTTATCAACCGGTTCTATCAAAAACATCGATGATTTTTTGAAAAATGAGAATTTCGAGTTTATTGAAGGGGACATATTGGATTATGAGCTTCTTGTGAAGTTATCAAAAGGGCTATATGCTGTTTCACACCAGGCAGCCCTTGGATCAGTTCCAAGATCTATAAAAGATCCAATCACCTCAAATAAGGTGAATATTGAGGGCACATTGAATGTATTCAAAGCATGTGTAGATAACAAAGTAGAGCGAGTAGTTTATGCCGCATCATCATCCACTTATGGAGATTCCAAGACGTTACCTAAGGTTGAAAAAAGCATTGGAAGACCACTCTCTCCATATGCAGTTACGAAATATGTAAACGAGCTTTATGCGGATGTTTTCCACAGGACTTACGGATTGAATACCATAGGCCTTAGGTATTTCAATGTATTTGGACCGAAGCAAAATCCAAATGGTCCCTATGCAGCTGTTATTCCTCTATTTATTCAGTCTATGTTGGCTGGAAAGAACCCTACCATCAATGGAGATGGTAATCATAGCAGAGACTTTACCTTTGTAGCTAATGCAGTTCAGGCTAATATTTTATCATTGGAATCACCCATGGAGAACTATAATGACGTTTACAATATTGCCTTTGGTCAACGAACAACACTTAATGAATTAGTAACCTATATCAATAGCATTTTGGGTACCTCTATTCAACCTAATTACAAGAAGGAGAGGGAAGGAGATATTAAGCATAGCCTTGCAGATATTGCCAAAGCCAAAATGTGCTTAGATTATGATCCTCTATATTCCATTAAGGATGGTTTAGAAGAAGCAATTAATTGGTACAAAAAACAAACGAGTGATTCGTGAAAAACAAACCATACTAATTACAGGAGGTGCTGGTTTTATAGGATCTCACGTGGTTCGGAAATTTTTGGAATCAGGTAAGCATCATGTAGTGAACCTGGATAAACTAACTTATGCAGGGAATCTGGAGAACCTTCGTGATATCGAGAAAGATCCTAATTATGAATTTATCAAAGGAGATATTTGCGATTTCAATTTGGTTAAATCTCTATTCGAAAAGTATAGTTTTTGGGGAGTAATTCACTTAGCGGCGGAATCTCATGTTGATCGTTCAATTTCTGATCCAATGGAGTTTATCCAAACAAATATTGTTGGTACCGTTACATTGCTAAACGCAGCTAAGGATTCATGGAAAGGAAAATCAGATCGAAGGTTTTATCATATTTCAACAGATGAAGTTTATGGTTCCTTAGGAAAGGAAGGCTTGTTTACGGAGACAACTTCTTATGATCCTAAATCACCATATTCCGCTTCAAAAGCTTCATCAGATCATTTTGTTAGAGCGTATGGAAACACGTATAGCTTACCTTTCGTCATTTCGAATTGTTCCAATAATTACGGGCCCAATCATTTTCCTGAGAAACTTATTCCTTTGATGATTCACAATATCAAAAACAAAAAAAATCTTCCAGTGTATGGAAAAGGTGAGAATGTGAGGGATTGGCTTTATGTTGAGGATCATGCAAAGGCTATCAAGCTGATTTTTGAAAAAGGAAAAAGTGGGGAAACTTACAATATTGGGGGCTTTAATGAGTGGAGAAATATTGATTTAGTAAAACTTCTCTGTGATATCATGGATAAGAAACTTAATCGAAAGATGGGGAGTTCTCGAGAACTCATCACTTTTGTGAAGGACAGAGCAGGTCATGACATGCGATATGCAATCGATGCTTCAAAAGTAAATAATGAGCTTGGATGGGAGCCTTCCTTGCAATTTGAAGAAGGACTTGAAAAAACGGTAGATTGGTACCTCACCAATCAGGCATGGCTAGATGATGTAACATCTGGTGACTATCTGAAATACTATGATGAACATTACGAAAACAGATAAACTTTGAAAGGAATAATACTTGCAGGTGGATCGGGAACTCGTTTACATCCTCTGACCTATGCAGTGAGTAAGCAAATGTTGCCAGTTTACGATAAGCCAATGATCTACTATCCTTTATCAACCTTAATGATATCAGGTATCAGGGAGATTTTAATAATTAGCACGCCTAGAGATTTATCTGTATTTCAGAATTTGCTTGGTGATGGCTCTGGTATAGGATGCTCTTTTTCATATGCAGTTCAAAAAGAACCTAAAGGGCTCGCAGAAGCTTTTATCATAGGGGAAGAATTTGTTGGTAAGGATAACGTGGCGTTGATTTTAGGAGATAACATTTTTTATGCCTCCGGACTTTCCAAAAAATTACAATCTTGTATTGATCCTAATGGAGGGATAGTTTTTGCGTATCATGTTAATGATCCCCAACGATATGGTGTAGTAGAATTCGATAAAAATAGAAATGCCATTTCTATAGAGGAGAAACCCCAAAATCCAAAATCTAATTATGCAGTACCAGGACTTTATTTTTACGATAATCAAGTAGTCTCAATTGCCAAGGACATCAAACCCAGCCAAAGAGGAGAGCTGGAGATTACTGATATTAATAACTTTTATCTCCAGAATGGGAAGCTGAAAGTTCAAGTTTTTGATAGAGGTACGGCATGGTTGGATACAGGCACTTTCAGATCACTTATGCAGGCTGGGAATTTTGTTCAGGTCATTGAAGAGAGGCAAGGCTTGAAAATAGGGTGTATCGAAGAGGTGGCTTTTAAAATGAATTACATTGACGATAACCAACTAGCCAAACTTGCAAAACCCCTGAAAAAGAGTGGGTATGGGGAATATTTATTGAAAGCACTTAAAAAATGAAAGCGGAAAGAATTGACTTAAATGATTGTTGGGTTTTAGAGCCTGATATATTTGAAGATGAACGAGGATATTTCTTTGAGAGCTTTAATGTCAACTCACTCAAGAATGCAACTGGGATTGTCTTTGATGTCAAACAAATAAATCAATCAAGATCCTTAAAAGGGGTGTTAAGAGGCTTACACTTTCAATATGGAGATAAGGCTCAAGCAAAGCTCATCACTTGTGTTGAAGGAGAATTACTTGATGTAGCACTTGATTTAAGAAGGAACTCTTCTACATTTGGAAAGTATGCGTTGGTCAGGCTCTCCTCTGAAAATAAAAAACAACTTTACATCCCTAAAGGAGTGGCTCATGGATTCCTTGTTTTATCCGAATATGCCACGCTGACCTATTTGGTAGATGAATTGTATTCCAATATGCATGATACAGGTATTATTTACAATGATCCTGAAATAAATATAAGCTGGGGTATGAAAGAAGAAGATTTGATACTTTCAGAAAAAGACAAAAACCTACCACGACTTAAAGAATCAAAACACCTTTTTAATGAGTAAACAAAAAGTTTTAATAACTGGTGGAGCTGGATTTTTAGGCTCTCATCTATGCGATCGTTTTCTTAAAGAAGGATTCCATGTAGTTGCTATGGATAATCTTCTTACGGGTGATATGGAAAACATAGAACACTTGATGGGAAGAGAGGATTTTGAGTTTCATCATCATGATGTTTCAAAGTATGTCCACGTTTCTGGTGATTTAAAATACATTCTCCACTTTGCTTCGCCTGCAAGTCCTATAGACTATTTAAAAATGCCAATTCAAACTATGAAAGTTGGCTCACTTGGGACGTTAAATTGTTTAGGTCTTGCTAAAGATAAAGGAGCACGAATGTTGATCGCATCTACTTCTGAGGTATACGGAGACCCTCTAGTTCATCCTCAGACCGAAGATTATTGGGGGAATGTGAATCCTGTTGGACCAAGAGGAGTTTACGACGAAGCGAAAAGATTTCAAGAGGCATTAACAATGGCTTATCATACTTTTCATGGACTTGAGACCAGAATAGTGAGAATTTTCAACACTTTCGGTCCCCGCATGAGGATAGATGACGGAAGAGTACTTCCTGCTTTCGTCTCACAGGCGCTAAAAGGAATAGATTTAACCGCTTTTGGCGATGGCTCACAGACACGCTCTTTTACGTATGTGGATGACCTGGTAGAAGGCATATTCAGGTTGTTGCTAAGTGACTATGCACAGCCAGTGAATATTGGAAACCCCGAAGAGATTACTATCAAAGAGTTTGGTGAGGAAATCATTAAACTTACCAGAAGTAAGTCAAAAATTATATACAAGGATTTACCTAAAGACGATCCTAAACAACGAAGACCGGATATATCGTTAGCTAAGGAAGTTTTGAATTGGGAGCCTAAGTTCACAAGAACAGAAGGCTTGAAGCCAACATTGGAATATTTCCAAAAGAAGGTTCTAGGCTAATCTCTTTATTCTATTTTTGCGCCCTAATTCTCACTATTATGAGTTATACGGTAGGAATTATCGGTTTAGGGTATGTAGGCCTTCCACTAGCTGTGGAAAGTGGTAAGCTATATGACACTATAGGATTTGATATTGATCAGCAAAGGATTGAAGAGCTAAAAAAAGGGATTGATAGGACACTTGAAGTTTCATCTGATGAGCTAGGCCAATCAAAAAAACTGATCTATAGTTCAAATACAGATGATTTAAAGGAATGTAATTTCTATATAGTGACAGTGCCTACACCGGTAGACTATAGTAAAAATCCGGATTTAAGGCCCATAAAGAGTGCTTCAAAAATGATAGCACCACTGCTTGATAAGGGAGATATAGTTGTTTTTGAATCAACAGTTTTTCCGGGATGTACTGAGGAGGTATGCGTTCCAATTTTAGAAGAAGGAAGCCAGCTCAAGTTCAACGAAGATTTTTTCTGTGGTTACTCGCCAGAGCGAATCAATCCGGGAGACAAAGAACATAGGGTTACTAATATTCTTAAGGTGACGAGTGGGAGTACTCCTGAAGTTGGTAAAAGAGTTGACTCTTATTATAAGTCATTTATAACCGCAGGTACGCATTTGGCTTCTAGTATCAAGGTTGCTGAGGCAGCTAAAGTTATTGAGAATTCTCAGAGAGACATCAATATTGCTTTTGTAAATGAGCTTTCAATTATTTTCGACAAGCTTGGAATTGACACTTTAGAGGTATTAGAAGCCGCTGGCACAAAGTGGAATTTTTTGCCCTTTAGACCAGGGTTAGTTGGTGGTCATTGCATAGGAGTAGATCCTTATTACTTAACAGAAAAAGCAGAATCTGTCGGATATCATCCTCAGGTAATTCTCTCAGGAAGAAAAATCAATGATCAAATGGGGCAATACGTTGCTAACAAGGTGATCAAGCTACTAGGTCAGAAAAAAAGACTGACTTCTGATTCTAATGTCCTCATACTTGGATTTACTTTCAAAGAGAATTGCCCGGATACCAGAAATACCCGAGTGATAGATATTTACCGAGAACTGGTATCTTATGGAATTGAGGTCGATGTTTACGACCCTCAAGCTGATAGCGCCCAAGTACATGAAGAGTACGATATTAGTATGATAGACCATCTGGATGCCTCATATGAAGCAGTCATTCTAGCAGTATCACATGAGGAGTTCTTTGATTTAGATTGGAAGGTGATACGATCAAAAACTCCTGTCATCTATGACGTAAAGAGCATTTTGCCAAAGGAGATTGTAGATGGGAGATTATAAAGAACATATTATTCCATACAACCACAGTGTAAAGAGATTGGATCGAAACATAAAATCAAATCATCTTTCTAAAGTTATTTGGTTTACAGGACTTTCCGGATCTGGCAAGTCCACCTTGGCCGAAGCATTGGAAAACTATCTCCATAATAAAGGATTTCTTACCTACATTCTTGATGGAGATAATATAAGGAAGGGCCTAAATAATGATCTTGATTTTTCAGCTAAATCGAGGAAAGAGAATATTAGGAGGATATCAGAAGTGTCAAAATTATTTATTGACGCTGGGGTCATAGTCTTAACCGCTTTTATATCCCCTTATAAGGAAGATAGAGAGTCAGCACGGAACTTAGTTGGTGGAGATGACTTTATAGAAATTCATGTTGATTGCCCTCTTGAAATTTGTGAGAAGAGAGACGTAAAAGGGCTGTATAAAAAGGCCAGAAGTGGCGAGATTAGAAATTTCACTGGTATAGATTCACCTTTTGAAAAACCCGATAATCCGGATATTACCATCAACACAGCTAGTAGTTCATTAGAAGCTTGTTTGAAAGAATTAATTAATCGAATAGAACCGCAATTGCGACGATGAAGAATTATAATTTGACTCATCTTAAAGAGTTAGAAGCTGAAGCAATATTTATTTTAAGAGAGGTATCAGCTCAATTTCAAAAGCCCGCTATACTTTTTTCCGGTGGAAAGGATTCCATCTGTGTGACCCATTTAGCTAGAAAGGCTTTTCATCCGGGTAAAATCCCTTTTCCCTTGGTTCACATTGATACAGGACACAACTTCCCTGAAACCATTGAATTTAGAAATGATCTTATAGAAGAGTTGAGCGCTAAACTGATCGTTGGCTCTGTACAAAAATCCATAGATGATGGGCGTGCAGCTGAAGAGAAAGGTAGAAATGCAAGTCGAAATGCTATTCAAACGATAACATTACTTGATACTATCGAGGAATATGGCTTTGATGCTTGTATAGGAGGGGCCAGGAGAGACGAAGAAAAAGCAAGAGCAAAAGAGCGATTTTTTTCACATAGGGATGAGTTTGGGCAATGGGATCCGAAAAATCAACGTCCGGAACTCTGGAACATATTCAATGGAAAGCATCAATTCGGCGAACACTTTCGGGTATTCCCTCTTAGTAACTGGACAGAGATGGATGTGTGGCAGTATATCATGGCTGAGAACATTGCTATCCCTTCTCTTTACTTTGCTCACCAAAGAGATGTGATCTGGAGAAACAATACATGGCTTCCTATTTCCGAGCATATACAAGTAGATGATTCGGATGAAGTAGTAAACAAGAAATTGAGATTTAGAACACTTGGAGATATCACTATCACTGGTGGAATAGAATCTGATGCAGATACAATTGAAAAAGTGGTTGAGGAGGTAGCTGCGGCAAGGCAGACCGAGCGTGGAAATAGAGCAGATGACAAGCGTTCTGAAACGGCCATGGAAGATCGAAAGAAAGAAGGATATTTTTGACGGGTTTTGGGCATTCGGAATTGGGTTCCAACTTAAATAATTAATTGTTTACAGTATTATGAGAAAATTTAAAGATTTAGACATTTGGACATTAGGAAAAGATCTTGCTGTAGATGTCTATAAGCTCACACAAGATATGCCGAAAGAAGAGATATATGGACTTACGTCTCAAATGAGGCGAGCAACAATTTCAATTCCATCCAATATTGCTGAAGGCTGTAGCAGAAATTCAAACAAGGAGTTTTCTCGATTTTTAGAGATTTCCATGGGTTCTGCTTTTGAATTAGAAACTCAGTTAATTATATCTCAAGAATTGAGATTCCTAGATATAGATAAGGTAGCCCCAATAATTGATCAGCTAAACAAAGTCCAAGCCAAAACAAATTCTTTTATAAAATCAGTAAAGAATTTTTGACATGTCAGATTCTAATACAAAAAGCACATCTCCGAAAACCGAAGGCCGAACGCCCAATACCTATCTTAACATGGAATTACTTCGTTTTACTACCGCGGGTAGTGTAGATGATGGTAAGAGCACATTGATTGGGAGACTTCTTTATGACTCTAAGTCAATTTTCGAAGATCAGCTGGATCAAGTAAAACAGACAAGTGAACGAAGAGGTGCTTCAGAGGTAGATCTTGCACTTTTAACTGACGGACTGAAAGATGAACGAGAGCAAGGGATTACCATTGATGTTGCCTATAGATATTTTGCGACCCCTAAACGGAAATTCATTATAGCTGATACACCTGGCCATATTCAGTATACCAGAAACATGGTTACTGGGGCTTCCACTGCCAATGTGGCCTTGATTTTGATAGATGCCCGGAATGGAGTAGTAGAGCAGACGTGTAGACATTCAATCATTGCTTCTCTCCTTCAAATCCCACATATTATTGTTTGCGTCAATAAAATGGATTTAGTGGATTATAGAGAAGAAGCATTTGATAAGATTAAAAAAGACTTTGAAGATTTCGCATCCAAACTTGACGTAAAAGATGTCCGATTCATACCAATCAGTGCATTAAAAGGGGATAATGTGGTAAACAGAAGTGAACATATGGATTGGTATGAAGGATCTACCTTATTATATACATTAGAAAGCATCCACATCGGCAGTGATCACAATCATATTGATTGCCGATTTCCAGTCCAGACGGTGATTCGACCCCAGACAGATGAACACCATGATTATAGGGGATACGCCGGAAGAATAGCTGGAGGTGTTTTTAAACCCGGCGATGAGGTGAGTGTGCTACCTTCAGGATTTACATCTAAGATAAAATCGATTGATACATTTGATGGTCCCTTAAACGAAGCTTTTGCCCCAATGTCAGTGACGATAACACTTGAAGATGATATTGATATCAGCAGAGGAGATATGATTGTGAGATTGAATAATCAACCAGAGCCGAAGCAGGATATTGAGGTGATGCTTTGTTGGCTCAATCCAAAGGGTCCTCAACCTAGAACTAAATATACTATAAGACACACGACCTCCGAGGCAAAAGCGATGATCAAGGATGTGAGATATAAGTTAGATATCAATACACTCCATAGAAATGAAGAGGATAAGAATATTACAGCGAATGACATCTGTCGAGCTACTCTGCGAACCACAAAACCATTATTAGTAGATTCTTATAACCGAAATAGAAATACAGGTAGCGTAATTTTGGTTGATGAGGGCACAAATGAGACGGTTGCTGCCGGCATGATCCTATGAAACCAAACCTAAAGAAACTACTTGAAGTAGCAAAAAGAGCAGCGTTAGAAGCAGGAGAAGAAATTCTCAAAATTTATAAGTCAGGGGATTTCTCGATAGAAGCAAAATCGGATAATTCACCCCTAACTTTAGCAGATAAATCTGCGCATCAAGTAATCATTTCTCATTTGAAAGAGACAAAAATTCCAATTCTAAGTGAAGAGGGGAGAGATATTCCTTACGCTGAAAGATCAAAATGGGAGTATTTTTGGATGGTGGACCCATTGGATGGAACTAAGGAATTTATCAAGCGAAATGACGAGTTTACAGTCAATATTGCGCTTATTCATAATAATGAACCGGTACTTGGAGTAGTACACCCTCCTGTGTTAGAGGATTTATACTGGGCCTTAAAAGGGGAAGGTGCCTTTGAAGAAAAGGAAGATGAAACTTTTACCCTCCAAACATCAAACTGTGACCTTTCGGAACCAAACTTGAAAGTAGTTGCTTCAAGGTCTCATTTAAATGAAGAAACTAAAACATATATCTCGAAGCTGAATAATCCTCAAATTGTATCACGAGGAAGCTCATTAAAATTTCTTTTGGTTGCTTCGGGGAAAGCAGACATCTATCCACGATTTGGACCAACGATGGAGTGGGATACGGCGGCTGCTCATATAATCGTTTCAGAAGCGGGAGGTCAAGTAACTTTAGTAGATGAATTTACCCCACTATCTTACAATAAACCCGACTTGTTAAATCCATACTTTATAGTTTTGCCATTTCAAAATTAAGCTCAAAATTAAAATGTTGCTAAAAGGCATCAAGTATTTATTCGTAATTATCTCATTTTTGCTGGCGTCAGAGCTGTCAATTGCTCAAGATTTGAATAACCTCTCTCCCTCAGATCTTAACAACGTAAACATTGACGCATTGACTGATGAACAAGTTCAAAAATTTTATGATCGAGCCACGGAATCAGGTCTAACGCTAGATCAATTGGAGTTAATAGCTAAGCAAAGAGGTATGTCCAGTTCTCAGATTACAAAATTGAGAACTCGTATTATGCAGCTTCAATCAGGGTTGAATCGGCAGGAAGATATTGCGGTACCTTCAAATAGGCTTAGAGAACAAATACAGGAAGATGATGAAAACTATCAATTTCTTAGCTTCCTCACCCCTTCAGATACCTTGAAATCAAAGAAACTCCCAATTTTTGGGTTGAACATATTTAGGTCATCTGATCTTTCTTTCGAGCCCTCAATCAATGTAGCTACTCCTGAAAACTATATCCTAGGAGCAGGTGATGAGTTAATAATTGATGTTTATGGTGCTTCAGAGATCACATATCAACAGGTCATCTCTCCGGATGGTACTATATTGATAAGTGGAGTAGGACCAATTAGCTTGTCGGGCTCTTCTATGAAAGAGTCTAAAAGAAGGATTTTTAATAAATTATCAAGTATTTATTCGGGTTTGAAAGGATCCAACCCAAATACTTTTTTGCAAGTTTCCATTGGTCAGATTAGATCCATAAAAGTCAATGTGGTAGGCCATGTTGTTCAACCAGGTACATACACAATATCTTCTTTTTCTTCAGCTTTTAATGCGATCTACTTTGCAGGAGGACCTACAAATTCAGGTTCAATGAGGGAGATTGAAGTAATTAGAAATGGAAATAAAGTTGCTACGCTTGATGTATATGATTATTTATTCGGAGGAGATGACTCGGTAAATCCCCAACTTCAGGATCAAGATATTGTCCTGGTAAAACCATATATAAATCGCGTGAAACTGGCTGGAAATATCAAATACCCAGCAGTATATGAATTGGAGAATGAAGAGACCATCTCAGATTTGCTCAATTTCTCCGGAGGGTTTACAGGTCAGGCATTTAAAAAATCACTAACCATTGATAGACTTAGTGATGAGCAACGAAAGGTGACCACTGTTTTCAGTCAGAATTTTGGAACACTGAATCTAATGGATGGAGATTCCATCTTTGTTTCAAAGATATCTGATAGGTACCTAAACAGGATAAAAGTAGAGGGGGCAGTTGTTCGAGAAGGATATTTCGAGCTGACGAACGAACTAACATTGTCAAAAGCCATAGATCAGGCAGGTGGATTACGAGATGACGCGTACCTAAAGAGGGGAAACATTATTAGACTGACCAAAGATCTCAGGCTCACTAACATCTCATTTGATATTAATGAAGTCGTTAATGACAGACAGGATGTGATACTAAATCCGAGTGATGTCATAAGAATACCATCCATTTTTGAGTTAGAAGAAGATCGAATTGTCTCTCTATTGGGAGAAGTAAGCAATCCCGGTGAATATCCTTTTATTGATAGCCTCACAGTAGAAGACTTAATTAATATCGCGGGTGGATTAACAGAAAGAGCCAACGCTGCTTCTATAGAAGTTGCCCGAAGGATTTCGGATAATGCAGATATAAGTAAATCAGCTGAGATTTACACGTTTCCAATTTCAGAAACTCTCGGCTTAAGCGATGAAGCTTCTGATTTTATATTAAAGCCTTTTGACCTTGTAATAGTCAAAGCATCTTCACTCAAACAATATCAGAAAGTCATCAAAATAGAAGGAGAGGTAAAATATCCTGGATACTATGCTTTAGAATCCAACGAAGACAAAATATCTGATTTAATTAAAAGAGCCGGAGGATTGACCGAATACGGATATGCTGAAGGATCATCTTTGATTCGTCGCACTGAATATTTTAGAACCGAGTATCAAAAAGAAGAGTTGGAAGCTCTCTTGGAGCAAAGAAGGAAGGAATTGGAATCGAGATACAAAGCTATTAGTAGTGCAGATGGGTTAGCAACGATAGAATTCATTGACAAAGAACTTGCAGAATATGAACGAGAGTTAACTGAAAATATCAAAAAAGAAGAAAATTCTTCAGAATTAGAAGCAAGAATTTTTAGAGCTCAGCAACTCAGAAAGCTGCAATTTAAGGACTCAATTGGAGATCTGATTGAACAGCAAAGTGTTGGAATACAGTTAGATGAAATTTTAAAAAACCCTTATTCAAAATATGATTTAATACTTAACGATGGAGACTTGTTAAGTGTACCACGACAATTGGAGACCGTAAAGGTACAGGGTGAAGTTTTGTTTCCTAATACGGTAAGATATTCCGGAGGAATGAACCTTAAGAGATATGTTTCCCAATCTGGAGGTTTTTCCAATAAGGCGAAATCAGGTAAATCCTATGTTGTATATGCAAATGGTTCTGCCCAGAGAACTCGGAAGTTTCTGTGGTTTAATATTTATCCACCTATTAAACCAGGGGCAGATATAATTGTGCCTAGAAAAGAACCAAGAAGAAAAATCACACCACAAGAAGTAGTAACAATTGCATCATCTTTAGCCACTATGGCGCTGATTGTTGATAGATTGACTCAATAATATGGATAAAGACCTGATAAAAGAAGATGAGATTGATCTTGCTGAGTTAGCCAAAATCATTTGGTCAAAAAGATTGTTTATCGCTAAGATGATGGGAATTTTCTTGCTTCTTGGCCTAATCTTTGCCTTCACTTCCAGGGTGGAGTATGAAGCATCTTGCAAGCTTTTACCGGAAAGCCAGGAAGGTGGACCGGACTTAGGAGGTCTTGGGGGATTAGCAGGTTTGGCTGGTTTTGATCTTTCAACTTTTGGTTCATCTGGTGTTCTGTCTCCTGAACTTTATCCTGAGATCGTAAATAGCACTCCGTTTCTATATGAACTGATTAATACACCAATCTATTTTGAAAAAAAGGATACAACGGTTTCAAGTTTCAATTATTTCAAGGAAATTAATAGACCTACTTTTTTTGGGCTTATAGCTGAATATACTTTCGGATTACCTGGAAAAATAAAAGGTTTTCTAAGTAGTTCAGAAAAAGTCACTTTGAAGGATTATGATATGGTTCGTTTTTCAAAGGAAGACTGGAAAATTATTGAAAAATACAGGGAAAGATTATCTGTTTCAGTGGATACAAAGACTGGAACGATTAGTATTTCGGCAGAAATGCCAGATCCAGTTGCGGCAGCTAAGGTAACAGATTTGCTTGTGGAAGAATTGACTCGGAGCGTGACCAACTACAAGATTGAAAAATCTCAAATCAATTTAGAATTCATTAATGAGCGTTTTGAAGAAGCAAAGAAGGAATATGAATTAAAGCAAGAGCAGTTAGCAAGGTTTACGGATCGGAATCGAAACATTTCAAATTCAATTGTGCAGACTGAATATGAAAGGCTTCAGAATGAACTTAATATTGTTTTTGAAGTGTACAAAGGATTGGCTACTCAATTAGAACAGGCAAAAATTAAAGTGAAGGAAGAAACACCCGTATTTACCGCACTAGAACCAGTAAGGATACCTGAAGCTAAAAGTAAACCTAAACGATTTCTTATATTAATAGCTTTTACTTTAGTGGGTGCCGTAAGTTCATTCCTTCTGGTATTTGTTAAGTTTTTGGCGAAAAAAGAAAATAAAATTGTATAAAAAAGTATATTCATTTTGGTGGAATAAGCATCCTAATGTCGGTGACGCTTTAAATGAGTATCTAATAACCAAAATAATAGGAGATTCTAATTCATTAGAATGGATAGAAGCAGGTGCTTCAATCGAACACTACTTGTGTGCAGGCAGTATACTAAAGTACGGTAATGAAAATAGCATAGTCTGGGGTAGCGGTCTTATAGGCAAAGCTCCCAAGTATTTACCTACAGCAAAGCCAAAGGAAGTTCGAGCAGTAAGAGGCCCATTAACTCGAAGCGTATTGAAATCAAATGGATTTGATTGTCCGAATGTATATGGAGATCCAGCAATTTTACTGTCTGATTATTATCTCTCAAGTCCTACTAAGAAGGTTAAAATAGGCCTGGTTCCTCATTTTGTGGATTTAAATAAAAAAATAATCAATGAGCTTTCTTCTGAAGTTAAATTAATCAATGTTGAAACAACCGATGTGGAAGGGTTTATCGATGAATTGACAGGCTGTGAATTCATCTTATCAAGCAGTCTTCATGGACTAATTCTAGCTGATGTATATGGAATACCTAATTTATGGGTGGATCTGAGGGATCACTTTTTACAGAAATCTGGAGTTGTTGGACATGGATTCAAGTTTAGAGACTATTTTCAATCTGTTTATCGGAATAGGATGAAACCAATATCTCTTAGGAATGGGAATCTTGAAAGTGTTTTGAAAAAATGTGAATTAGGACGTCTAGAAGAAGCTAAAGAAAATTTAATGAATAGCATTCCTTTTTGATCTAATATGCTCAAGACCTTAATTCGTTTTTTTTCTGTAAATCTCTTCATAACCTTATTCAACGTCGCTCTAAATTTCACTGGTGCTAAATTTCTCAGTAGAGAGATTTTTGGAGAGATTATCCTCATACAATCAATTTTCATGATATGTGTGAATGTATCTCTTCTTGGATCAAACTATGAATTGGTGCGGTTTGGAAATTTGAAGAAATATCTAGATAAAACATTTTATTTAAGTTCCAATAACTTGTTAGTTAGTCTTTTGATTTGCTTTGGTTTTTCCATCATTCTTCAGCATTTTCTTTTGTCCAAAATTTCACTTTGGTTAACACTGTCCTCCTTAGGTATGATGATGTACATGTTGTATGCATCCTTCCTAAGATCAATACAAAGTATTTTCAGATCTAGCTTTTATGAAAAAACGATTGTCATCGTATCAAGCATCGTTATATCATCATTATTGATTGAAGATCTTAAAATCGAAAACTTTGAGTTCGTTTATTTTCTTGGGATAATTGGACTTCTATTTGGTCTAGTAAAACTCAAACTGTTTCTGAATATATTCAGTCCATTTGGTCAAAATACTAGCCCTGGAACGCGAGGAATAAGAAATCAATTCTACCTGTCAACCATTCTAACGCTGAGTTTTACTCAGGCAGATAAATTATTCTTGGCCGAGAGGTTGGATGTTGAGCAGGTAGCTATATGGGCCGTTTATTTACAGGGACTTACTCCTTTTATGTTTTTTGGTCGTATTGTTTTCCAGTACTTCTTACCCGAATTCTCAAATGAGAGACTTAAAATATCAAAAGAAATACTTTTCAAGTATATTGTTGTCTGTTTGCTTGGAGCTTCTTTGGCATTCCCAATTTTGTTTTTTGGCCTTGATTATTTCTACATGGGGAAATATAATATTGATCCGTTTATTATGGCAATTGTTTGCCTCATAGGAGCATTAAATGTTATTTATCAATTAATAAGCTCAAATTTTCTTTCTAAAGTTTCTAGTTCGGAACTAAAGCAATTCAATATCATCAATATTGTACTGTCTCTTTCACTATTTACTGTATTCAGTTTTTTGAACAAAGAAAACTATTTATTAATCCTTTCAACCTCTTTACTTTGTTTCTGGATCTTGAAAATCTTGAGTCTCAATTATTTAATTAAATATGATATCCGTAGTAATTATTTGTCGTAATGAAGAAAGATTAATTAAACAGTGTATTAAGTCTATTCAAGGAGACTTGTTCAGTGAAATAATCGTTGTAGATGGTAATTCTAGCGACAATACTAGAGAAATAGTGAACTTGATGAAAGTTGAGGATTCAAGGATTAGGTTAATTGAAATAAATCATACTCAAATTACTGCGGCCTTGGGAAGGCAAAAGGGGATTGAGAATTTAAGCCGAAACTGCAAATATGTTCTATTCTTAGATGGAGACATGGAGCTAAATCCCTTATTTGTTACACGTGCAATGAGCATACTTTCAGTGAGTGAGATTGCGGGAATTAGTGGCCAAAGGGCTGACTATATCTACAATGACAATTTTGAACTCATACGGAAAAAGGAAGACTTTTATGATATAAATAAAGCTATGTTCTTAGGTGGTGCATTTATGGTTAAAGCAGAACCACTCTTTAAATACGGTGAGTTTGATATTCACTACCCAATCCTCGAAGAAACTTTTTTCTATGATCGTTTTAAGAAAAACAATGAGATATTTATTAGGATACCTGATCCAATGATTATCCACCACATGTATTCTCCTACTAGTAAAAAGCATTTTTTTAAACGGTTATTTGATAAAAAGCTGCAAGCATATGGTATAATTTTATTTCATCTAAAAAGAAACCAATTAAAGATTTTTCTATCTCGAATCAATACTGAATTGAAGGTCTTTGTTTTGTTAATTACGATCCTTGCTAGCCTCGCTTTATCTCTAAATCCGATTATACTTTTCTTTTTTCTGATATTTAGTATGTACTTTATGAATATCACAGTAAAGTCACTTATTAGGATAACGCTTTTTATAATTTTCATCCCAATCGGCTTTTTAGGTGAGTTTTTTAGAAAATAGAAGCTTCGTAATTGATAGAACTAGACTCGTATGGGGAGTTTTATGGTTTTTGGTTATCCTTGTCACCTTCAAAGATACTTTGACAGGGTATCCGTTTGGAACAGGGATTCAGTTGAGGTATTTTGATGATGTCTTAGTTTTATTCTTAGTTTTTTTAATTCTATCCGACATACTTAGAAGAAAAAAAACTCCTAAAGTACAGATGGGGTTTCTTTTACTTTTTTTTATCTTATTCATTTTTTCAATTATTCAGCACCTAGTTGTAAAATCTAGTTTCACTGCTAATAATTTCTTTTTCACATTCAGGGATAACTTTTGGTACTTCCCAATCTTTTATATTCTTTCCTTAAAGGGGAATAGGTTAAGTAAAAAAAATCTAGATCAGGTAATTAATTTTTTTCTGGCAACCCAGATTGGTTTTTTTCTCCTCTCTCAGCTTTATCACATTATTATTCATCAAAGTATTCTTCTAGAAGATGACGTAAATGGGTCCTTAGGTGCAAACACTTCACATGTAATTTCTTACCTGTTGGTTTTATTCATCCCATACTGCCTACGAGAAAGAAAATGGATCTTCCTCATAGGAATTATATCTATTTTAATTACCGCTAGTGCAAGATCAATGTATCTTTTCTTTTTCGTCTCGGCTATTTTAATTTTTATGAGACGCATGGAATTGTTTTCTCTACTGCGGGGTGCAATTATTTTTCTGGTATTAGCCTACCCTCTTTATTATTACTTTTCAAATTTTACAGGGTTCACTTTAAATCCCCGAATACTTTACAACATTCAAAATGTTGACTTAGAAGAAGGACAAGGAGCGGCAAGAATTTCATTCCTAATCTATTCAACTGGAAAAGTTATTGATAACAAAAAGAATTTTTTCCTAGGCCATGGCTCAGCTTCCTACGCATCCAGAAGCGGTAAAGTATTAGGTGGACATTTATATAGAGAGTATAAAAGAGACTTCCCTTTTCCAAATGAGTTTATAAGTGGAGGTTCAACATTCAATCCATGGATTGTAGAGTTAGGAGTTATAGGTACATCCATTATGATTTTGGTATTATTGTATTTATACAGGTTATGCCCAAAAAATAGACTTATTCTAATCTGTTTCTTGACTGTTTTGCTTGGTTTAACTACGCAAAAGCTTCTAGAAGAGTATTCATTTGGTTTTTTTATTTGGTTTATGCTTTTTTATTACAGAAAAAGTGAATCTCTAAAAGCTATCCCTATAAGTGCAGAAAAATAATAAGTAATAAATGAGAAAGAAAAAGGTTTTCATTATTGGTCATTACGGTGGTGATAATTTTGGTGATGAGATAATGCTTGATGCACTGATTGAGAATCTCCTTGCAAAAAAACAAGTTCAAAAAATCTTCTTTGTAACCAAAAAACCAAGTGTATATAGTTACTCAGAAAAGGTAAAACCAATCCCAAATAATATTAAGGATATATTAAGAACTTTGATAGTATGTCAAGTAATGATTCTTGGTGGAGGTACTCATTTTCATGATGATTATACTAAAGAAAGATATGGAAGGCATTTTTTTTATTTGTCCAAAATAATTCTCATTTCTTTCCTATTGAGAATAAAGCTTGGTAAAGTTTATTATTTGGGAGTTGGATACGGACCATTGAAAAGGACATCAGCTAAATTACTTTCATGGCTGTCTTGTCAGCTAGCAAATCAAATTGTTGTGAGAGATAATGACTCATATGATGTAGTGATCGATTTAATAGGGAAAAATAGGAAACTAATCTTAGGGAATGATCTTGTCACCTTATCAACAAAGACGATTGAGGGTTCGAAGAATCAGTCTCATTGCCTAGGAATCTCGATTACCTCTTTTCAATATAGCGGGCAGATCGTAAACGATTCTATTTGGGAAGATGAAATATTTCAGAACCTTTCAGCAATCTTTTCAGATAATGTCAATTTGAAAATAAAACTATTTGTGCTAAGAGGAGGTGAAAGGGAATCCGATTTCAACTTAACAAACAAATTATTAATAATTCTAAAAAGCATCGATCCTTCCAGGGTGGAGCTTGTAGATTTTACTTATGATCTCAAACTCTTTATCGAACAAATTTCTTATTGTAATTTTTTCATAGCTACAAGATTCCATTCAGCAGTATTAGCTTACTTATGTGGTTGTAGTATTTCTATAATACCCTATCATAGGAAGTTGATTTCTTTTGCGAAAGAAATTGGTATTTCTCATAGAACTTTTGACTTTACTAATCACAAAAGTTTTTATAACGAAGTACTGAAAGATGCAAACCATAATAGTAGAGATATCAATAAAATGAAAAGTGATAGTTTTCATATCTACGACGAACTTCTTAGCAGAATATGAAGAATGTACTTGTTCTAATTCATACTCCAACATTTGGAGGACCACATAACCAAGTCTTAAGACTAGGTCATCCGCTTATGGAAAAAGGATACAAGCTATTTGTTGTTCTGCCTGAAGAGAGTGAAGAATCGTCAAATCGATTAGAAAATAGTGGAATTAAGGTTATAAAAGCACCCCTTAAAAGAATAAGAAGGCCTAGTTTATGGAGGAATAACCTGAATTATTTAGTTTCTTTTAAGAGAGATGTTAGACTAATTCAAGACCTAATTAAAGAGTACGATATCGATATAGTACAAGTTTGTGGGCTCATGCATTTACATGGGGCATTTGCGGCAAAAAAAACTGATAAGCATTTAGTTTGGCAACTCCTTTCATCTACTTTTATACCAAGGCCCTTGAGGGACATTCTCTGCATATTTGTAAAAAAATTTGCAAATACCGTTATGGTTGTTGGGAAAAAAACCTTAATGCATCATCCCTTTTATAAATCTTTTAATAATGTTAAGATTTTTTATCCACCTGTAAATGAGGTTGTTTTTCGTAAGAATAGTGAAATAAGAACCTCTTTAAGAAAAACGCTTAATCTTTCCGAAGATACAATTGTTATAGGTACAGTAGGCAATCGTGTGAAGCCGAAGGCACATGAAAGAATCGTTAGACTTATAGATGATATTGTCACAAGTGAACAGGATGTTCATTTTATAATAGCCGGAAATCATGATGAATCTCACTCAGGCTATTACCAAAGTGAAGTTCTTGATTCTTTTGCGAACATAAACCATGAAGATCACTGTACATTTATTGAAAAATTTAACGTAGAAGAAATTTTAAACACCTTCGATATATTTCTATTATCATCAAGATCTGAAGGGTTGCCGACGGTGGTTCTGGAAGCAATTTGTTGCGAACTCCCAATTGTTTCAACTCGTGTTGGATCTATTGAGGAAGTAGTAGATGAAACGAATGGTATAATTGTTTACAATTATGATCACTATCAAATGACAAACGCCCTTCATAGCCTAATTGAGAACAATGATTTGAGATTTAAGTTGTCAGGTGGAAGTGCTAGAAAAAAATCAACTTTTTATCTTGAAAGCTGTGTAGAAAAACATGTTGAAGCATATGAAGGAAGTTGAAACGATTAAAATTCTAGGGATACCCATTTACAGTAAAAATCTTGTCATTGCGAAGGAGGTGATTCTAAACTCGCTTAGCAGAGATAACCTGTTAATCAGTGCGACAGGAGCCCACGGTTTAGTCTTTTCAAAAAGAAATTTAGATTTTAAGAGAATTCTTGAATCATTTTATCTGAACCTTCCCGATGGTATGCCAGGAGTGTGGATTGGCAGGCTTAAAGGAGCCAAGAAAATGGGAAGGTGTTATGGTCCTGACTTTTTTATGAAGACCATGAAAGCTTCTTCCGACAGTGATATCACCCATTATTTATGTGGTGGTAAAGATGGAGTGGCAGATAAGTTGAAAAAGGTTTGTGAGGATGACTTTGGAGCTGCAATAGTGGGGACTATGAGTCCGCCTTTTCTTAGCATCGAAGATTATGATTACCAAGAGATAGCAAGTAAGATAAATGCATCCAATGCCAATATGGTGTGGATTGGATTGAGTACTCCAAAGCAAGAACAATTTGCATATCATTTATCGAAGTATACTGATGTGAATTTCATTTGCTGTGTAGGAGCTGCTTTTGATTTTCATATTGGAAACGTGAAACAAGCTCCATTTTGGATTCAAAAGATCGGAATGGAATGGTTCTTTAGACTACTGATGGAACCAAAAAGACTCTGGAAAAGATACTTTGAGATTGTTCCTCTGTTTATTTATTATAATTTTGCAGAACTTTTGAAAGGACGTTTTTTTAAATGAAGGATATGAAGAAAGCACTTGTATGTGGCGCTGGAGGATTCATAGGTGGTCATCTGGTTAACAGATTAAAGATTGACGGATACTGGGTTCGAGGTGTAGACTTAAAGCAGAATGAATATGGAAATTCTAATGCGGATGAGTTTATTGTCGGAGACTTGCGAGATCCAAAATTGGTATCTGATGTGGTTACATCAGATTTAGATGAAGTTTATCAGCTTGCAGCTGATATGGGTGGAGCTGGATTTGTTTTTACAGGGGATAATGATTCTGAGATCATGCATAATTCGTCTCTTTGTAATCTTAATGTTCTAGAGGAAGTAAGGAATAAAGGGGTAAAAAAAATCTTCTACTCATCTTCAGCTTGTATGTATCCCGAATACAATCAAATGGACCCTGATAATCCTAAGTGTTCGGAAGATTCCGCTTACCCTGCTGCCCCTGATAGTGAATACGGATGGGAAAAGCTATTCAGTGAGCGACTCTATTTGACATACATGCGAAATCATGGTATAGATGTGAAAGTCGCTCGATTTCATAATATTTTTGGTCCCCAAGGAACGTGGGATGGAGGACGAGAAAAGGCTCCTGCGGCTCTATGTAGAAAAGTTGCAGAAACAAAAAACGGAGGAGTAATTGAAGTATGGGGAGATGGGCGTCAAACCAGGTCTTTCCTGTTAGTGCAGGAGTGTGTGGAAGGGGTTCGAAGATTGATGGAGTCAGATTTTAATGGACCAGTAAACATTGGTTCGGAGGAAATGATATCTATCAATGATTATGCTAAAATGATTATTGATATATCTGGTAAAGATCTCTCAATTAAAAATATTGAAGGTCCTACAGGAGTAGCAGGTAGGAATTCTGACAATGCTCTGATAAAAGAAAAACTAGGATGGGAACCTTCTCTATCACTTCGCGAAAGCACTGAGATTACCTTTAAGTGGATTGAGGAACAAGTCGAGAATAAGAAATTAGCAAATGTATAAGAAAATGTTTCAGTACATTGAAGACATAGAGGGTGAGCCAACAGCTCACCTTTCTGGTTTAAAGAAGGTCTTTCTTGAAAATGGTGACACTGAATCCCATCTCACACAGTTTGCTTTTGGAACCTTTAAGCCCAATGAAGTATGCGAACGGCATATGCATCCGACAATGGATGAACTATTTTACTTTATAGAAGGAAATGGGGTTTATAAGATTGAGGGAGAAGAAGTTCTAATTAAACCAGGCACTTTCCTAAGAATTCCGGCGGGTAAAAGGCATGAATTAATCAATAGCGGACAAACTGATCTCAATTTTGTCTATTTTGGTATTGCGTTAGATTAATATTTATGCCATCCCAACACAGATATTCTCAGTATTTTCCTCTACTATTTCTGCTAACTGATTTGGTATGTTTGAATTTAGGAATTTTTTCAGCTAATCAATATCGATTCGGTCATTTGATTCCTTCTCAAGAGTATCAGCTACTTCAGTCGCTATTAAATATCATCTGGATAAGTGTTTTCTTTGGTTCCAAATTACAGGAGATCAATCGCAATTCACGATTGCTTGATCATTTGAACAAAGTGCTAACAGGTCTAGTCATTAACCTATCTATAGTTTTTGCCCTATGGTTTGCACTACAGCCAGTGGATTATTCCAGAAAATATCTTTTTGTTACCTATTTGGTTTTCTCTGTATCAATTTTATTCTGGAGGAGTATCTGGCACTACCTTATTAGGTATTATCGTGTTAAAGGCTATAACATTAGAAGAGTTGTGATAGTAGGAAAAGGAGACCTTTCCGATTCAATAACTCAATATTTCAAAGAGACTCCCGAACTCGGATACCATCTTGTTGGAATTGTTGATAATAAGCAAGATGCGGATGAAAACTTGGAAAATTTCGAAGATTTTGCTTTAAATAATAATGCTGATGTAGTCTTTTGTTGTCTCCCCAATCTACAAGAGGAACAAATTAAGGATATCATAGATTTTGCCGAGAATAATTTGATCAAGGTCAACCTCATCTCTCAATTCAGCAGGCTGTCTTCTTATAATCTCTCCATAGAACAATTCGGGAGCATTCCAGTAATTAAGGTAAATACTATTCCATTGGATAGTTCTACAAATAGGTTTGTTAAACGAGCTTTTGACTTACTTTTTTCTTCAATATTTATTTTACTAATTCTTTCATGGCTTATTCCGATCATTGGTCTGCTTATAAAGCTTGAATCAAAAGGCCCTATTTTTTTCAAGCAGAAGAGGCATGGAAAGGATAATCAGGATTTTCTATGCTGGAAATTCCGGACAATGACATATCAGAAAAATGCCGAGTTTAAGCAGGCAATTAAGAATGATAATCGGATTACGAAAGTAGGTGCCATTCTACGTAAGACATCAATTGATGAATTGCCTCAATTCATTAACGTTTTTTTAGGGGACATGTCAGTTGTTGGCCCGCGCCCGCATCCTATTAAACTCAATGAAGAGTTTCAACCACGAATAGATCGATTTTGGCAGAGACACGCTGTGAAACCCGGTATTACAGGTTTGGCACAGGCTAGAGGTTTTAGAGGTGAAACAGCTGAATTAAGTGATATGAGTGGTAGAGTGAAATTGGATCGATTCTACGTCAAAAACTGGTCCCTTACACTAGATTTCAAAATTATTCTTCTGACGGCATTATCTATAATTCAAGGGGACCAAAAAGCTTATTAACTAGATGGGAAGTATTCTTGTAACTGGGGGCCTGGGGTATATCGGATCACATACGGTTGTAGAATTATTAGAAAAAGAATTTGATGTAGTTATTGTTGATGATCTTTCGAATTCGAAATTAGAGGTACTTGATGGGATTGAGAAAATAACCTCTAAACGACCTCCCTTCGAAAAAATAGATTTGACCAATAAGGATTTGGTAAAAAATCTTTTTGTTTCCAATAATTTTGATTCCATCATCCACTTTGCCGCGTTTAAAGCGGTCGGAGAATCTGTTGAGAAGCCTCTTGCATATTATCGAAATAATCTACTCTCTCTGATCAACTTACTTGAAATGTGCAAATCACATCAAGTTAATAAATTCGTTTTTTCCTCTTCTTGTACTGTGTATGGCCAGCCGGATAAATTGCCCGTCACTGAAGAATTTTCCAAACTACCGGCAGAATCACCGTATGGTAATACGAAGCAAGTATGCGAAGAAATTCTTGAGGATTTTTGTAGATCAATCCACCATTTCAAGGCGATCTCATTGAGATACTTTAATCCGACTGGAGCGCATGATACTTCGTTGATCGGTGAGTTACCATTAGGTGTACCAAATAATCTTGTTCCATTTATTACTCAAACTGCTGCTGGGATAAGAAAGCAACTAAGTGTGTTTGGTGGAGATTATAATACTCCGGACGGTACCTGCATCAGAGATTACATCCATGTTGTCGACTTAGCAATAGCTCACATTTCAGCACTGGAGTATACGAATAAAATGAAAGGCAATTATGAGATTTTTAATGTAGGTACAGGAAATGGATACTCAGTTTTGGAAGTTATAAAAGCATTTGAAAAGGTTTCAGGAGAAAGACTTAATTATCAAATAGTTGATAAAAGACCTGGAGATATTGAAAAAATATATGCTGATACAACTAAAGCTTTTCATACCCTTGGCTGGAGAGCCGAAAGAAACCTGGAGAAGATGATGGACTCTGCGTGGAGGTGGCAAAAACACTTATCAAAGAGATAATCGTTGATTTCACCTAAAAAAAGAACGATTTTACCGAAATAGTAAAATACTTCCTTGAAAAATTTACATTTTTACATTTTTGAAGCTCACCGCTAAAATTAAAACCTAAACTGTATGAGTCTTCCGCTTGCCATAGCGACTTCTTTCCTTGTAACACTGACATTGATGCCCGTTATCATTAGAGTGTTCAAGTCGTTGGGTCTGTTGGATAAACCAGACAAAAGAAAGATTCATAGTGTAAGTACCCCATCTCTGGGAGGAATCGCTATTTTTTCCGGTATCTTGATAGGTCTTCTTTTTTCTGTTTCAATTGCTGAAATTGCTCTTGAGAAGTACTTCCTTGCTGGGACCATCCTCATTTTCCTTCTTGGAGTGCGAGATGATCTCTCTAGTTTATTGGCACATCACAAGTTAGTGGTTCAGATTTTTTCAGCCTTTCTGGTTGTATACTTAGGAGGTGTAAAAATTGAAGGATTTAACGGCTTATTTAGTGTTACATCCTTTCCATGGTATTTCGATGAGATATTCTCTGTATTCATTATAGTAGTGATGACTAATGCTTTCAATCTTATCGATGGTATTGATGGATTGGCTGGAAGCATTGCCTTAATTATTTCTGTTTTTCTAGGATGGGCTGCTTTTCAAAGTGGATACTTAATTGATGCAACATTTGCCTTTGCTATTTCGGGTGCTGCATTAGCATTCTTGCTTTATAATTGGTATCCATCTAAGGTATTTATGGGTGATACTGGCTCGATGGTCTTTGGATTTATGTTGACTACCCTAATGATTAAATTTCTTACTACGCCAGTTCCACCTTCTGTTATCCTGGCTCCAGTAGCCACTAGCCTGGGGTTATTTGTACTTCCTGTTTATGATACCTTAAGGGTATTTATCATTCGCTTTTATACAGGTAAGCCGCCATTGTCTCCTGATAGAAATCACATTCATCATGTATTATTAAAATTGGGATTAAACCATGCTCAATCTACCATCTGCCTGGTCTCCTATAACGTATTAGTAATACTTTTTGCAGTAATCTTCCAGAATATAGGAGAATTGTGGATCATGCTGATAATGACAATTACCACAATCACCATTGGCGCTTTATTGGATCGTAAACTCATTAAAAGAGAGACCGCCAGGCTTGAAAAGATTATTCCTCCAGAAATCGAGTATAGAAAATCTCATACCTCCGTATAATTACTATTTTTGCGATTCTAATAAGAATTGCAGATGCTCGATAAGGTAAAATCATTTATTTCTGAAATTGAAAATGCTACCGCTAGTACTGGTGAGGAGGTTGAAAGTTTTCGCCTAAAATTTATTGGAAGAAATAATATAATTAATGATCTGTTTGAGGAGTTCAAACAGGTACCATCTGAGCAGAAAAGAGAGCTGGGCCCGGCATTAAATAAGCTAAAAAACTTAGCTCAGTCAAAACTGAAAGAACTTTCACAAAAGCTGAGCAAAAATGAAACTGGCTCTACCGAAATTGATATAACTCTTCCAGGTATATCTGGTACAGAAGGTTCCATACATCCAATTTCACAGACAAAAAATCGAATTATCGAGATATTTGAAAGGCAGGGTTTCAACGTTGAAGATGGTCCGGAAATCGACAATGATTGGAACAACTTTACGGCACTTAATTTCCCCGAAAATCACCCTGCAAGGGAAATGCAGGATACATATTTCATTGAAAAGAATCCTGATATTCTTCTACGTACGCATACTTCTAATGTGCAAATACGTCTCATGAATAAGAAAAAGCCTCCTATTAGATCGATCATGCCTGGTAGGGTGTATAGAAATGAGGCTATCTCCGCACGTGCCCACTGCTTCTTTCATCAAGTTGAAGGATTGGTTGTTGGCGACAATATCAGTTTCAGGGATCTAAAGAATACACTTTATCACTTCTCAAAAGAGATGTTTGGGAAAGAAACTAAGATAAGATTACGTCCATCCTATTTCCCTTTTACAGAACCTAGCGCTGAAATAGACATCAGTTGTTTCATATGTGGGGGGAAAGGATGCAAAATATGTAAGCAGACAGGCTGGGTTGAAATTGCAGGTTCTGGTATGGTTGACCCAAATGTTTTAGAAAATTGTGGAATTGATTCCAACAAATTCAGCGGTTTTGCCTTCGGAATGGGAATTGAGCGAATTACTATGCTTAAATACCAGATTGATGATCTCCGACTGTTTTCGGAGAACGACATCCGGTTTCTAAAGCAGTTTTAAAGAAGTTCTGATATAATTTTTTCTTCAGACATTCCTTCAGCCTCAGCTTTAAAGTTGCGAACTATTCTGTGTCTCAATACTGGAACTGCAACGGATTTGACATCTTCAATATCAGGAGAGTATTTACCATTAATAAGAGAAGCACACTTGGCTGCCAATACAAGAAATTGGCCGGCTCTGGGTCCCGCACCCCATTCCAAGTAGTCATTTGCGGTCGGATGTGAGTTTTCCAAATTAGGTCTTGTTTGTGAAACTAAGTTGACGGCATACTCCAGTACATTGTCTGCAATTGGTACCTTTCTTATAAGCTTTTGATAGCCAAGTATTTTTGCTTTTGATATGACTTCTGATACTTCACTGATCAATTCAGAAGTTGTACTCTTTATCACCTCTATCTCATCTTCGTATTTAGGGTAATTCAGCTTGATCATAAACATAAACCTGTCAAGCTGTGCTTCAGGAAGGGGATAGGTACCCTCTTGTTCTATAGGGTTTTGTGTAGCCAATACGAAGAAGGGTTTATCTAAGTCATAATTCTTTCCTGCTATTGTAACAGCTCCTTCTTGCATAGACTCTAGCAGAGCAGATTGTGTTTTAGGAGGGGTTCTATTTATCTCATCAGCCAATATTACATTAGAAAAAATTGGACCTCTAATGAATCTAAGGTTACGTTCTTTATCTAAAGTCTCAGCACCTAATATATCCGACGGCATTAGATCTGGAGTGAACTGAATACGATTAAAATCGAGTCCTAAACACTTAGAAACAGTCTGAACCAATAACGTCTTGGCAAGTCCTGGAACTCCTACCAAAAGGGAGTGTCCATTGCAGAACAAGGATGTGATAAGTAGTCTTACAACCTCCGATTGGCCTATTATTTTTTTTGCTACCTCTTTTTCAAGTTTTTTGAAATCTTCAGCCAATTCATCGGCTAGTTTCACATCCGTATTTTCTGCCATATTTTAAAGCGCTTTGATTATCTCTTATTGTCTAAACTCAATTTACTTTGTGAGGTTGCAATAGTCGTATTCGGGATCAATCTCTATAAATACATTTCCTCTTGCTTTTTCAAACCATTGAGAGATTCTTCCATTCTTTTTTCTCGCAAGTGCAGCTGCTGCTATTTTCTGATAATCCTGATCAAGATTTGCCTGATGAGGAGCAATTCTGTCTTTGTAGTAGATGATTCTATATGCGTAGCTTCCATCTTCTTTTTGGAAACGTATAGGTTTTGTGATATTACCTATTTTCATGGTGTCAATGGTGAAGAAAATGTTCGGATCCAATTGATCAGCTGCTATTCTTAGTGCTCCTGTTTCATCTTGGAAAAAACCTCCGGCTGAGGAAGTCAATTGGTCATCTGAGTATTCTTTTGCTGCTGCCTGAAAAGTTATGCTATCAAGTTTGACCATTGACCTGAGACTATCCAGGTAATTTTCAGCTTTTATATAATCATTGGGACTAGGCTGAGGAGATATTAGAATGTGTCTTGTTCGGTAAGTATTACCTCTTTTATCTTGCAACTGTATCAAATGGAACCCAAATTGTGTTTCCACTGGCATTGAAATCTCACCAGGCCGCATTGAAAGTGCTGTCGCCTCATATTCTGGAGCGAGTTCGCCCCTGCTATAAAATCCTAATTGGCCACCATTAGCTGCTGACCCAGGGTCCTGCGAATATCTCTTTGCCAAAACGCCAAAATCTATTCCGGATTCAATTTGGTTTCTAATATCCAGAAGTTGATTTCTTACTTTATCCTTTTGATCCTTACCAGGCTTAGCTTCCCTTACAATTTGTGCTATTGAAACCTCGGTAGAAAAATAAGGCAGGGAATCGTTGGGGATTTCTTTGAAAAACTTCTTGACTTCAGATGGGGTCACCTTCATGTCTGAAGTAAGTTCAGATTGCATGCGCTGAATGGTAAGCTGTTCTTTAATGTTATCAAATATTTCAGACCGTATTTGCTCAATACTCTTACCGTATGCTTTTTCTATGGCTTCCTCACCACCAAATTGTTGGGCCATGATTCCCATCCGCCTGTCCAGACTGGAATTCACTTCAGCGTCCAAAACGAGAATCGAATCAATTTCTGATTGAGCTACCAGCATTTTATTTACTACTAGCTGTTGCAATATCTGGCACTTAGCATTGCTTCCCCGCATTTGACCTCTGGATAGAAAGTCTAGATATGATCTTTCTAATTCAGATTTAAGAATGATGTAATCATCAACTTTGGCGATGATTTTGTCTATGACAATTTCTTCACTTTGGGCTAAGGTTCCCAACGAAATAAGAATTGCTATACTAGTCGCGATAAATTTCGAACGCATTTGTCTGCTCTGCTTCTTCATAAATTCTCTTTTCCAACTCTTTCTTAAGAGAGATTTTTCGCTTATTGATAATCACATCAATTACACTCTCTTTAATGAACTCCAAGGGGGCAATTTCCCCGACCAATTTGTAATCAAATATTTTAAGGAAATAAATATATTCTTCATCTGAAACTTCAACAGAAGAATTCGACTTCAAAAATGATGCCTTATCACTCACTTCTCTTAGTGGGGTTTCTAATAAGACCTCATCAAACTTCACCCATACAGTATCTTCAATGAATGCTTTTACCGCATGTTCATTAGCATAATCCCAAATCTGAGTAGAGTCAGTAGGGTAGTTTCTTAAACTCCTTCGGAAGCGCCATAGATTAGGAGCTTTCGAAGGAATTTTAAAATAGATACATTTGGCAAGGTTCTCCCTTAAAAGGAAATTCTCTGCTTTTTCACCGTAATAAGCCGCTATTTCTTCATCACTCACTTGTTCATCCAGGTTAGTATCAATGTACTTTTGCTCTAATTCATGCACCATAAGTGCGTACTGATAGTCCAATACTCTTTTTTGGATACGAGCTTCATTAAAGTCTATGGCTTGTTCAGCTCTGGCAATCATGAGCTGCTTTTTTACCCAGTCAAGTACGAACTTTTCCACAAAAACAGCACTATCACTTTTCGAGAGATTGGGAGGGAGCAGTTCTCGTACACTAGAAGCGTATAATTCTTCTTCACCGACCTTTGCCACAATTGTTTCATTCATCTCCCTTTTAGGTTGAAAGTACTGACAACTTACTTGAATTATAATGATGGATAAAATGAGGATTTTTCTCACCTAGGGATACATTTTTATAAGCCTGCAAATATTATGATTCTTTTCAGTAGAGAATTCAATTTTGTCCATTATTCTTTTTACCAACATTAGGCCAAGACCTCCCTGTCTTCTGGATGTCACAAGTTCCTCCATGGTCGGAGATTCATATTCATTGATATCGAATCCTACACCTCTATCCTTAAAAGTGAAGATTATCTGCTTAGGCTTAAAATCTACAGAAAACTCAATATGGTTGTTGGGATCACAATCGTTTGCATGGATGATTAGGTTGGCACAAACCTCATCTACAGCAAGGACCAGCTTGTGGGCTTGAAGGTCAGGTACATTATGAACCTCAAGCATATCAGAAGTGAATTGTCTTATCTTGACTAATTCATCTTTGCTACATCCTATCGTGATTTTTTTGCTCATTTAAATGAGTCTATTGCTTGCTCTTTAGTTTCGACTATGGTTAATAACTTTTCTAAACCGAGGATATCAAAAACTTGTTTTACACTTTCATTGATACCAAAAAGTGTTAAACGAATATTTTGAATTTTTAACTCATCAAGATGAGATATAAATACGCCTAAACCGGCAGAGGAGATATATTCCAAGCCCGACAAATCGGCTATTATTTTTTTCTCTTTATTCTCCAAAGCCGTCTTGAATGCGTCATCCAAATAAATACTTGATCCTGCGTCTATTTCTCCTTTGACGTGAATAAAATGGATTCCTTCTATATTTTCAGCGTTTATTTCAGCCATCTTTCTTTTTTCCTTTAAATTGAATTACGACTAATGTGTAATCATCATCAATTATCATCTCTCCTATAAAATCCGAGAGATCGTTTTTAATTCCTTCTTTTATTTGGTCGGGTGCTTTCGAAGCATGGGTGGCGAATGACTTCTTTAACCGATCACTTCCAAACTGCGCTCCATCATTTTTCTTCGCTTCTGTAATCCCATCTGTATAGAGAAGTAGCACATCTCCTTCTTGATAGTTTAAGGTATTGCTTTGAACGTAATCTTGGTAAGTAGAGTTTCTTACAATTCCTAATCCCATGCCATCACATTTTAAATAATCGACTGCTTCTTTATTCTTACAATAAAATAGACTCGGACAATGCCCTGCCCTGGAGAAATGCAGCGTGTTATTCGTTGTATCAATATCAAAATAGGTAGCCGTAATGAAAGATCTTCGTTCAAGACATTGACTCAGCGCTGTGTTGGCCTTGATGTTAAATTCTTCTGGCGTGACACCCTGATTGGCCAAACTATGAAAAATACCTTTCATTTGAGCCATTTGAAATGCCGCACTGGTGCCTTTTCCTGAAACGTCTCCGATAATTAGCCCGAAATGATTTTTTTTATACTCTAAAATGTCATAATAATCCCCGCCTACTTCGTCAGCTGCCATTGAAAATGCAGACATAGTTAAGTGATCATTATTTACGAGTTCAGTTGGAAGAAGACTTTTTTGTACATTCTTAGCGATTTTAAGTTGCTCTTTGTATCGCTCATTTTCGATTGACTCTTGAATTAATGAAAGATTTTCTAGCGAAATACTGGCCTGATTCACGAAAGTTGTGATAATATTTACCATCTCTCGGTTAAATGCTTCTGATACTTCATTCAAAAGCACAATGAAACCTACCTGTGCTCCCTGAACCATGATAGGAAGAGCAACAATCGATTTGAATTGCGAATGTTTTAGATCATGAGTAAGCTTCCCCGGATTGATCTCATTCTGAATATTTAAATCTAAAATAGACCTGATCGTATCACCTTTAATTGTAGACTTAATCTCGGTGACATCTTCGTCTTTCAAATTCCGGATAACTTGTGTAATGCCTGATTCCTCTTTTACTTCAAGCCAAGCGGCATCAGCAAACACCGCACTCATCGAGCTTTCAAGCAGGATTTCATAAGTCTGATCCTTTGTTTCACCACGAGGGATTGATTGACTCAGCTTCTGGAAATCCAGTGCTTCCTTAAGTTTTTGCTCAAAAACGGAAGAAGTTGGTAAGTTGAACAGTGTTACTAGAATGGATATGATGGCATACAAGAATAAAAAGACATAAACACCCCAAACGAAAACTCGATTAAACAGATCCATTACAAGTACTTCAGTGCTTGAAAAGCTCATTAAAACCATAAGAAAATGGTAGAGGTATATGGCTGATAACAGGATGAAAAGGATGCCCTTCCATTTTTGCCTAAAGTTTAGATACGCTACCCATTTAAGGTTGAAAACCAGGATTAAAGAGAAGCAGCCTATGATGGCCAGTGCCACATTGAACTTCGCTTCACCAAAGCCAAGTCCCAGAAAATCAAATAGAAGGCCTGCAATTAGTGCGATTTCAAAAAAGCCCCAGAGGCGTAAGAGGTTTTTAGACTTTTGGTAAAGTATGAGTCGTTTCCATACAACGAAAGTTGAGATCATAAAGACCATAACCAAAGCAACCAAGACGCTGTAAAAGAAATTGACTGTAAGCGGACTTTCAACTAATGTACTACTAGCAAATAAGGAGAAGAAAAATCTAATGGCTAAGGATATTAGCGTGGTAATCAAACCAGTTATAAAGACTTTCCATAATAAATCTGTGAAGTTGAGTGTATCCGCCTTTGTAATCATGTACCTGTAGTAGGCAAAAAGGCAAAGGACAAATCCGGTGAAGCATATCTGAGGAAAGAAGTTGGAGAAATCCACCTTCATTTCATAGTTCTTCACAAAGAGCAAATAGATGCTTGATCCTGTAAAGAGGGACCAAAATATAATTGCTCCTAAGAAGCTAAGCCTTATTTTCACCTTGTCTGACACGCTGACAAAAATACAGTGCTTAAGTCAGATATAGCCTACAAGATGCTGTGCGGGAGTTAAAGAATGTTAAGGGAGTAAATTGAGTATTTGTTGGAGATATTTTTCGTCTGTTTTATCAAAATCCTTCAACCTATCACTATCTACATCCAATACGCCGATTATTTTATCACCTTTTTTAATTGGTAGTACTATCTCAGACTTTGATGCCGATGCGCATGCAATGTGGCCTGGAAATTCATCTACATTTGGAACAATAAGCACTTCGTCTTTTTCCCAGCATGTTCCACAA
Source organism: Ekhidna sp. (assembly GCA_965267215.1). Classification (GTDB taxonomy): domain Bacteria; phylum Bacteroidota; class Bacteroidia; order Cytophagales; family Cyclobacteriaceae; genus Ekhidna. The sequence continues at coordinate 3,215,075 of OZ253940.1, read as the reverse complement.
ACACCCTTTCCTTTTTTGATTCTTGTGCATGCCACTGGCCCTTGAAAAGGTCCAAGGACCAATTCATCCTCAGAATCTACGAGATAAAAACCTACCCAGAAAAAGTCCATACCTTCACGAAGTGCTGCAGCAATGTTTGCAAGGTTAGCAACCAGGTTCTCTTCACCATAAAGAAGCCCTTTAATCTGAGGGATTAATGACTCATATTTTTCTTGTTTGGTTCCTGTTTCAAGTAGAGTTAAATCTTCAGCCATGATCGTTTTTATAAATTGTCAGCTTGTCACCAAAAATGTTTTCTGTATTTACCAGTCTTCCGGTTATTGAAGGTGCTTGAATTCCTTCCTCGAATTTTTGGTCAGAAGTAAATATTCTTGCTTCATCCCAACAATTCTCATTGATAAAAGAGTTCAATACCTGAGTGCCTCCTTCAATGATTACTGATTGAATTTTCCTTTCATATAATCTTGTTAATACGCTCCATGGATTGTTGACATCTGTTTTGGTCCATTCAATGTTATCTTTTTTTTCAGCTTTTATAGAATTGATAACCAATGTTCTTGCTTCTGTATTAAATAGGTTTGATGTTTTCTTCACCTCCAGATTACTATCTAGTAGTACTCTTATCGGGTTTTCACCTTCCCAATCTCGAGTAGTCAGAGAAGGATTATCGTAGTTCGCAGTATTTTTCCCTACGAGGATAGCATCCTCTTCTGATCGCCATTTATGGACAAGTTGTCTTGAATACGAATTGCTTATCCATTTTGAGTCATAATTTAATCTGGCTACAAAACCATCTTGTGTTTGTGCCCATTTCAGAATTACGTAGGGTCGTTCTTTTTGGACAGCAGTAAAGAATCGAGTGTTTAAGTCCTTTGCTTTTTCCTCTAAAACACCAACCTCGACTCCAATTCCAGCCAACTTCAATTTTTGTATCCCCTTGCCATCAACTTGATCAAATGGATCTCTTGAGGCGACAACAACTTTTTTAACTCTCTTTTCTATAAGAAGATCAGCGCATGGAGGGGTCTTACCATGATGAGCGCAAGGTTCCAACGTAACATACACGGTACTTTCTTTTAATAGATCCCCATGCTCGACACTATTGATGGCATTGACTTCCGCATGAGGCTCACCATATTTTTGATGGTACCCTTCACCAATAATTTTTCCATCATGAACAATCACACATCCAACCATTGGGTTGGGTGAAACAATGCCTTTGCCGCGTTTCGCAAGCTCAAGCGCTCTACTCATGTATTTAGAATCATCCACTGAATGTGTAGTTTAGTCCATGCAATGAAGAATGTGAAACAAATCTGGGAAGAAACAGCGAAACAACTGGAAAAAGTTTATGATCTAAAGGAGGCAGAGAACGTTTCACATCTTCTGCTTGAAGATGCTTTTGGAATAAAGAAGGTTGATATTCTGGCATCAGAAAATAAACCCCTCGATGAAAATCTCCTGTATCAATCAATCGAGCGGTTGCTTCAATACGAGCCGATTCAATACGTGACAGGGTTTGCCGACTTCTATGGGAGAAAATTCAGAATTCGACAAGGAGCATTGATACCCAGACCGGAAACAGAAGAACTCTGTGAACTCATTATCAATGATAATGATCTCGAAAACCCACGAATATTTGACGTGGGAGTTGGGTCTGGATGTATCGCAATTACCTTAGCGTTAGAGATCAAGAGTGAAGTTTTTGGGACTGATGTTTCTAAACACGCTCTGAGTATTGCGAAGGAGAATGCTTCAACTTTTGAAGTTGCAATTGAGTTTGAAAAAAGTGACGTTCTGAAAGAGAGATTACCTTTTAAAGATCTGGATATTTTGGTAAGTAATCCCCCCTACATACCAGTTTCTGATAAAAGTAATATGCATGAAAATGTACTTCAACACGAGCCAGACTTAGCACTGTTCGTACCTAATGATGATCCATTATTGTTCTATCGAATGATTTCAGAAAAAGGGAAGAATGCCTTGAAAAATGGAGGTAAGCTTTACTTCGAAATACACGAGCGTTACGGTATTGAGACTTGCAAGCTTCTTGAAAGCATTGGTTACTCAAAAGTCCTTATTCATACAGACATGCAAGGGAAGAATCGAATGATTAGCGCTATAAATTCAACCAATAAGTAGCTTTAAAAACGATCTGTCTGTTCTTTAATCCAAGTCCGTCCATTTCGTAATTGTCTGTGTAAACGACAAAGAGATCTGACATAGGACGATATCTCCATTGGAATCGGGTGAAGAAATTGTAATTCTCACTTTGTGAATTGAACTGGATAGCGGACGTTAAAAACATGGTGTTCGAAAAGCTGATTTGAGCATTGGTTCTCAGCAAGTGAAAGTCAGCCTCTCCATAAGCTCCCGGAAGTTCTACTTTATTGTAGTCATAAGTGATTCCGAAATTACCCCAAGGCTGTACACGAACATTTACTCCGGTAGAGGTATTGATTCGAGTGCCATTGAAGAAATTACCAAATCCCGCTATCAAATTAGCACTGAGTATCTTCCTTCTATCGGTATTGTACCTAATATCACCCCTGGTAAATTTATATTGAGCTACTGGGAGCGGTTCAACGTCACTACCTAACAGCGATGTTGGGACAGGAAGATACACTTCTCGATAAACGATGTTAGGTCTCAACCACGAAGTGTTTTTGAAATCAAAATTGTATCCAACACCATGAACTCTTTCGTTCACACCAGTTCCATCTTGATTGATGAAAAGATTCATCCATGATACAGGTCCATGTGAGTTTAGCTTTCCTTTTGTAGGTAAGAATCGATAATTGAACCAGGGGTTGATTCTAGTAAAAGCTTTTCGAGTGGTTTCCTCAGTTTCTGCGTTGTAGTTTTCTAATCGTGGGTTAAACCCTTGTTCGGTGACGTAGTTTTCTCCAACCACGTCGAATGTCCATCCCATTCTAAAATTTCGGCTGTTGTAGTTTCCATTGAAGCCGTAGTAGTGATTGTCATCTAGGCTTTCATCAGTCAATGCGGAATGAAATCTAACTGTATTTCCGAATTTTCCATTCTTTGACAAGTAGGCAAATTCAAGCCCTCCATTTCTTGCAAACTGACCCTCTTCCAGATTTTCTCCTGCTTGACGATTGATGAATATTGCTTTAACCACAGAACGATCAAGTACCTGATGATGAATAGCCGCTACATGATAGTTTTGGACAGCTATGGTATCGAATTCACCCGTTTGAACATTCATCAATCCTATTCTGGTTTTGTTAGTAAGGTTGCCGGTAAGCCTGGCACCATAGCGAATAGGCACTTGATCTCCGTCTATCAAACCAATTCGTCGGGAGAAAAATGGAACAATCTGCCAGGTCCCAAAATTTGAGAAGATATCACCATTTTCCAGAAAGAAATTACGTCTTTCGGGAAAGAAGATGCTGAACCGGGATAGGTTTGTAACCTGTTGATCTACATCTACATTGGAGAAGTCCGGATTTACTGTAAGATCAAGGTTTAAAGAACCAGTAATTGCGACCTTAGCGTCAAGACCGGTATCGCTACTTTTTTGATAGGTCGTTTGTTCCTCCTTTTCGAAATCACGATTGGTTCCACCAGCTAAATAGGGTATTAGAACTACTCTGCCTGATGCTTTTTGGGGATTCTGAGCCCAATCGAGTGTCCCCATAAAATTGAGATCTATACCTCCATAGTTTAATGGGAACTGCGTCCAGGTTGAGTAGGCATTTCGTTCCATATCTCCTCGAATAAAGTTTATTCCCCATTGAGATTGATTGGGGGAATATCTGAGCGTTTTGAAGGGAATAGCAAACTCGGCCACCCACTGATCGCCATAGCCTTTAACCACTGAGTACCATTTGTTATCCCAGTTTTGATCATATTCTGTTCTGGCTCCACGGACGTTTAGCTGACCTTCCAACTGTGAACCTCCGGCATTCACTCCAAATATGAATCCGTTTTGTTTGGTATTCATCGGATCAATAACGATTGTGAAGTTGTCACTATTCCAGTGAGCTTCATCGTCATCCCTTCTTAGGGATTGCACAACTCGATTCCCGTTATCGTGGCAAATAGCCAAAATGTAAAGGAATTCATCATTATAGGTGATTTTGACTTCTGTTAATGCATCGGCTTGTCCGGAATCTATGGGCCAATGGTTGATAAAGTAAGGGATGTCTTCTATGCTTTCCCAAGAAGCATCTACCACACCATCCACGTTCAGTAATTCGTTCGTCTTAGTGATCGTGTATCTAAATCTTTCTCTTGTTTCGGCTTCTTGGGCCACTATTTTGACCGAAATGAAGAGAAGTAATGTGAGTAGATTGAGCTTCATTTTGCATGGGGTTTGAGGTCGTATACTGCTCTCTTTCATCCGGGTTCCCATTCTTACTCCTTTTTAGATCATTCTCATTTTTTATTGCCTGAACTACATTTTGATATTTATCAAAGTCGTTTAGATCCTTTATTCTGACGTTTAGAAATGTAAACCTGCTGTTTGTCTATAAATCACCAGTTCTGTAACTAAAGTGATAAGTTTGGGTGTTGTAGGATCTGATCTATGAGCAAAATCCAATTAGAAGATATTTTATTTCGACCACCTCGACTTCTGTGGCACCTGGTCTTTTGGTTGGTGTTCATCAGTTTCTTTGCCTTGGTATATGGCAGCTTCAACGAAGATTACGGAAGGCAATACCTGATTCTGGCATCTGATGCGTTAATTCAAATTCCAGCGGTTTATTTCACCATATACTTTTTGATGCCGAAGTACCTCTTCAAAGAGAGATACATCACGTTTGCAGTTTCTCTCATCTTAGTAATTCTGACTTTTAGTGCCATGGTGTGGTGCAACTATGTGTTTATTCAACATCCAATTTTTTGGGCAAATGACGGATATGACCCTAAGCTCTTGAATTATGGAAAGATGCTAAAAAGCACAACCAAGATCTACCCCGTCCTGGTACTTGCGATCGTTATCAAGTGGTTCAAATATTGGTACAAGGAGCAAAAATCCAATCAGCTTTTAGTAGAGGAAAAACTAAAAGCCGAGCTTAACTTTCTCAAAGCTCAGGTGCATCCACACTTTCTATTCAATACCTTGAATAATCTGTACGCACTTACACTAAAACAGTCAAAAGATGCACCAGAGGTGGTTTTGAAGCTCTCTGATTTGCTAAACTATATGCTGTATGAATGTACGGCAGATGAGGTATTGATCGAGAAAGAAATTAAGCTTCTGAAGGATTACATTTCTCTTGAGAAGATAAGGTATGGCAATCGGTTGAATATTTCTTTCAATGTTCTGGGTGAATCAGCCGGAAAAAGAGTTGCTCCTTTGATGTTATTGCCTTTTGTAGAGAATAGCTTCAAACATGGAGTAAGTGAGGAAATGAATGAGGCTTGGGTCAGTATAGATTTAGAGCTTAAGCAAAGCGGACTAACCTTAAAGGTAGAAAACAGTAAAAGTAAGGATGACGAAAAGGAAGATCAATTCAATTATAAGCAAGGCATTGGTCTTAAAAATGTACAACGAAGACTTGAATTGCTGTATCCTGAAAAACACAAATTGGAAATGCACGATTCCATAGATTCTTTCCTTGTTGTGCTTTCCATTGATTTAAGTAATCATGCCAATTAAGTGTCTAATAGTAGATGATGAGCCTTTGGCTATTGAAGTACTACAATCATATGTAGATCGCGTGGCTTCTCTGGAATTAGTAGCTACAAGCAGTAACGCCGTAGAAGCATTTGATCTGCTGAAGAAAGAAAAAATTGATCTGCTATTTCTGGATATACAGATGCCTAAGCTTACTGGTATTGATTTTTTGAAGGTTCTCAATCCGGCACCCAAAGTAATATTTACCACTGCATACCGCGAATATGCTGTTGAAAGCTATGAATTGAGTGTCGTAGATTATTTGTTGAAACCCATCGCTTTTGATCGATTCCTGATGGCAATTAACAAGGTTGTGGAAGATGGAAATCAGCAGGGTGCGTCCGTAATGAACGAACAATCGTCTTTAGATTCGGATCCACATCTTTTCTTAAAAGCAGATCGTAAAATGGTGAAAGTCTATTTAAAGGAGATCACCTATATCGAAAGCCTGAAGGACTATGTTCGAGTAAAAAAACAAGATGGCTCAGAAATTATCTCACTACAGAAGATCAGCTATCTGGAACAGAAACTACCTTCAGATTGCTTCATACGCATTCATAAGTCTTTTATCATATCAATTCATAAGATTGCTTCATATTCGGCTACTAATGTAGAAATAGGAGGGAAAGAGATTCCGATTGGAAGGAGTTACAAGTCGGAAGTGATGAAGGCGTTGAACAATCAGGTTTAGAAATGAGATACTTAATAATACTACTTTCATTTCCACTCCTGACTAATTTGTGTGCACAGGAAAACGACGCTCGATTTAAGCCTCATTTGGCTGCATTTTCTGTACTGGATATCGAAAAAAGCACAGTATGGTATGAAAGCCTTGGATTCATCCTTGACACAGTTGTGACATACCCCGATAATGGATTGAAAATCGGTAACCTCGGATTAAGAGATTTTCAGATTGAATTGGTGCAGTTTGATGAACGAATCAAAATTGCTTTTGAAGACTTACCTAATGAGTATTCAAATATTAATGGATTCATAAAATTTGGCTTTCTGGTTCATGATTTGAATAAACTTGTAAAGACTTTAGAGTCAAAAGGAGTGAATGCAATTGCTGGTCCAGCTGACTTGCCAAGGTTAAAATCGAAACATCCATGGCCTGAGCGATTTTATCTTGTCAAAGATCCCGATGGTAACTATATACAATTTTTTGAGGCAAGCGGGGTGTTTGATTCTTTATATGCCTTTGAAGAAAATCAAGGCATTAGACCTTTTTTGACAATGATAAGTGTTAAGAACTTCAATAAAAGTCTTTTGTGGTATGAGGATATTGGATTTCGTGAAATTGAAAGAGTAGAAGACCCAGGGAATCAACGAGCGCTGCTTTCAAACGGAGAATTTGTTATCGAATTAGGAAGCTTTAGAGATGATGTGGACTTAGACGATTTGTTACCGAAAGAGAAGCATAAAAAAGTGATTCGGATGGCTAAGATTGGATTTAAATCTTCCGGGGCTGACTCTTTATATAGAGTATTGAAAAAGTCAGATAAGCCTTTTTATTATGAAAATGTGAATCAAGGAAAATTAACTTTCATCGTTCTAGATCCTGAAAGGAACCTTGTTCAGTTTTCTAAAGACTAATCCAATCTGAACTTCACTTTTACTCTGACCTTATCCACTGTTGGTGTGTTTCCTCTTTTTGCAGGTTCCCAGGAAGGACCTTCATTAACCAGTCGTATAGCTTCTTCATCACAACCATAACCCAAGCTTTTTTTGACGGCCATTGAATCGATACTGCCTGAAGTGGAAATGTTCAACTCCAATACAACTGTTCCTTCAATATTGTTTTCTCTGGCTGATTCAGGATAGCTTAAGTTGTTTTCTAGATATTCTTTGTAAGATTTTCTTCCATTGATGGGTGCCGCGGACTGAAAAGTGTTGTCATCACCATCACTGGCTCCAACTCCGGTGACAACTACTTCCTGGAGTTCCATAGCGCCACCCATGACTGCATCCACCGTATTTCTATTTCCTACCTGTATTTCACTTGTTTCAAAACCAACATAAGAGAAAACTAAAGTCATGTCACCACTTTTAGGTAAGGAATAATTACCATCCAGATCAGTAGTTGCTCCGGTAGTTGTTCCTTTAATAACGACGTTGACCCCTGGAAGGGGTTCTCCCGTATCATCTGTCACCTTACCGGTGATTAATTGACTTGGTTCTATTGCACTTCTAGCTACCGCACCTGCTGCATCTGATTCGGATCGTTTTTTTGATTTAGCACTGCGATACTCCTGATCGGCTGATTCTTTAGCAACCAAAGTTTGAGGAACTATTTCAACAGGCGTCAAAGCATTCGTATCGATGACAGGTTTGTCTGCCTTTGCTATTTGAATGCCAGCAACTCTTCCTTGAAGTGCATCATCAAGGTCAATTTCCGCTTCCTCAATTTTTACTTCTCCCGGAACCTCTTCGACCACTTCAGCTAAAAAGAAGTCATCTTCACCATCTTCTTCGTTTTCAGCAAGACTTTCATCTATTGCCAGTTCAATCACATCGTCATCCTTTTTCTCTACCCTTAATCCATCTTGCTCAAAAGTTTCAGATTTTGCTTCTTCAGCTAGTTGGTCATCTTCCACAATATTCTCTTCTTGGACACCAGTTACCATCACAGTATCCGGTTTAGGAGCGTTTTGAAGGGTCTCTTCGATTGGCTCCTTTTCCATTGCTAATTGCTCACCTTCAATTTGATCAGTAAACATATAAACGGTGTACGAACCAACGATCAGCAATGCAACAACCGCGGCAATCCGCATGAAAGGAATCTGCCGCTTTTGTTGACTTGAGGTTTGATTTTTCAGCTTCTTGAGATCATCAATTGCGCCAACTCCTTGCATTTCATACCCTTCGAGCGCTTCTTGTGCGAATGGATCATTTAGCACCTCATGCTCGAATGTGTGAGCTTCTTCAGGGCTCATCTCCCCTTTCAGATACCGCTCAAATTGCTCGCTATGGTTGTTACCGTTCAACATTTTTATTTTCGAGACACAACTTTAAGTTTCGCTTTCCATTTTGGATGTGGCTCTTCACTTTTTTTAAATCTATTCCCGTTTTCTCATTTACTTCCTGATAGCTTTTCTTTTCCAGAAAAAATAGCTTAACACATTTCTTTTGCTCCAGCTTCAATTCCTCTATGCAAGCTTCCAGGGCTTCTAAATCTTTTTCCAGTGCTTCTTTATCATCATTAAGATGCATCACTTCATTGGATTCCATAAAAACATCTGCATGAGCCTCTGGATTCTTTTTACGTAGTTCCATGAGACAATGATTTTTGCTCACCATATACAACCAGCTTTTGAAATGCTGTACGTCAGTGTTCAAGAGTTTTTGACTGATATGTTCATAGATAGCCATCACCGCATCCTGGCTTTCCTCTCGATTCTTCAAATATTTCAGACATAAACCGTATACGAGGTGCATATACTTGTTATAGAGATTACCAAGTAATTCCTGCCCTCCGGAGTTTCGGTATTGGATTAGAATTTCCTCGTCGGTTGATATGACTTTTTTTTCTGACAACTGGTAAATATCTCTTGCTTTGCTCGAGATGACAAACTAGAAAACAACCATTCTTAAATTGTCATTTCGACTCAAGAGAAATCTTTAAATACTGTTTCCTTATTATGTAAATAAGTATCCATAAAAAAAATCTGGATTTTTTTTATGGAATCCTAAAAGTAGTAGCATCCCAATGTCAAATCAAATGATATAGACATGCGACAACTACTTATTCTCATAGCAATACTTATAGCATTTCAAGGAAGTGCACAATATGTAAACGGAACGGTATATGACGATTCAGGAGAGGAAATTCCTGGAGTGAATGTAGTCATTAAAGGTACTACAGACGGTGTAGTTACCGATTTAAATGGTTTCTACTCAATTAGGATACCGGATGAAAGAACGGTGCTTGTATTTTCTTATGTGGGATTTGAAACACAGGAAATCAAAGTCGGTAAAAGAAAAGTAATAGATGTAGTAATGACTGGTGCCACTGAACTTCAAGAGGTAGTCATTACTGGAGTAGCAAAGCCATGGAGGTCAAGAAAAGAGAAAAAAGCTCAGTACTCGATTGCAGCAGATCAATTGCAAGGGAGGGCTCCTGGAGTCAGTCTAAGATCTATGAACTATGAAGATGATTACTATCATAATACTGAAGAATACTCGACCATTCAAGAAAATGGCTTCAAAAAAGTGTTGGATGACGCCCTTTCCACTTTTTCGATAGATGTAGATGCAGCTTCTTATAGCAACATGAGAAGATTCATTAATAATGGTCAGCTACCACCAAAAGATGCTGTCAGAATCGAAGAACTGATTAACTACTTCACTTATGGCTATAAAAACCCAAACGGAGATGATCCATTCTCCATTAACACCGAGGTAGCTCTAGCTCCGTGGAATAAGAAGCACTTAATTGCTCAGATCGGACTTCAAGGAAAGAAGATCGACTTAGATAATTTACCGGCTTCTAACATTGTCTTTCTCCTGGACGTATCCGGTTCGATGAGTTCTCCAAATAAGCTTCCATTATTGAAGTCGGCATTTAAGTTACTCGCAAATGAGCTTCGTCCGCAAGACAAGGTGTCCATAGTAGTTTATGCTGGGGCTGCAGGATTGGTACTTTCTCCTACTGACGGGAACAATAAGGATAAAATCATGCAAGCACTGGACAAACTTCAGGCTGGGGGGTCTACTGCGGGAGGAGCAGGGATCAAATTGGCTTATAAAATTGCCAAAGAGAATTTTGTAGAAGGAGGAAACAACAGAGTGGTTTTGGCAACCGATGGAGATTTTAATGTGGGGGCTTCCAGTAATGCTGAGATGGAGCGATTGATTGAGGAAAAGCGAAAAGATGGTGTTTTTCTAACAGTTCTTGGATTTGGTATGGGGAACTATAAAGATTCTAAAATGGAAACACTGGCAGATAAAGGGAATGGGAACTATGCCTATATCGATAATATGAAAGAAGCCAAGAAAGTCCTCGTGAATGAATTTGGTGGCACCATGTTTACAATTGCTAAGGATGTGAAAATTCAGGTAGAATTCAATCCGGCAGTTGTTCAGGCGTATCGATTAATTGGATATGAGAACAGAATGTTGAACAATGAAGATTTCAATGATGATAAGAAAGATGCAGGCGAACTTGGAAGTGGACATACGGTAACTGCTCTTTATGAAATCATTCCTGTGGGTGTAGAAAGCGATTTCGTCAAAAACATTGACCCCCTTAAATATCAATCGAATGATACTCAAGTGACAGGAAATAATAACGAATTATTAACTGTGAAATTTCGGTACAAAAAACCTGATGGAAATAAGAGCAAGCTGATTACAGAAGTTGTGAAAAATGAAATCAGAAAGTCAAGTAGCAATCTGGACTGGTCTATGGCCGTGGCGGGTTTTGGCATGTTGCTAAGAGATTCGGAGTTTAAAGGGGATTTGACCTATGCCACAGTCCTGGAACTAGCCAAGTCATCTAAAGGGGATGATGAATTAGGATACAGAAGGGAGTTTATTGAGTTGGTGGATTTGGCAAAGGGAATGAGTCCCAGACAATAGGAATTGATTTTTGAGTTTAGTGTTAAGGCAGTTTCGAAAGAGGCTGCCTTTTTAGTATTCTTGTAAAAAACCTTCTATGAAATACATATCATCAATAGTTCTAGTATTGTTTGCACTGATTTCGTCGGGGCAAGTAAAGCAAGGTGCGAAAATCATCGACTTAAGTTTTACATATTTTGATTCTCAAAATACTGGGAGTTCAACTTCATTCTTCATCCAACCCTTAGTAGGTTTTGGAACATCTGAAAATCAAGTTTTTTACGGTGGGTTTCGATATGAAAGTTCAAAGTTTGACTTTTCTACCGAAGGAAAGCGAAACCTTACTTCATTCGTTTTTGGATATGAAAAGTTTTTTGAACTGAATCCTAAAATATATTTTGCTCCATTTTTATCGGGAAGTTATGGCATAGGAAAAATTGAAAATGTAGCTGGAGATAATGACTTGAATAGTCTTTCAATCTCTTTCAGGCCTAGGCTGCATTATTTCATAACCAACAAATGGTCTTTGGTAGCTAGTGTTGGTGCAATAGAGTATGCCAGAGAAGTCCAAAAAAGTGATGGTGATGATTTCACGCAAGATATTTTTAGGGCTAGCCTGAATGCTTCAAGTATTTTTTTTGGAATTAGATTGAACTTAAATAATGAATGATATGGATCGATCTTTATTCAGATATCTCAAACTAATCATGCTTATTTTTTTGTTGGCATCATGTAAAGATGATGATAACTCGGATGACCCCTTTGGTTTAGGGTCGACTGATGAAGTCAATTTAGATGTTGATTTGATTCTAAAGATCGTCAATCAAAATCGAGCGGCCGGTGCAGTTTGTGGTGGTCAAGACAAAGAGGCCGTAATGACGTTACTTTGGAGTGATGAACTAGCCAAGGCAGCTTTAGACCATAGCAATGACATGCAGAAAAACAACTATTTTAATCATACTTCGCAAGATGGAAGAGAATTTTCTCAACGGGCTAAAGAAGCAGGTTTTGAGGGGTCTCCTGTGGGGGAAAACATAGCTCAAGGATACCCTAATGAAGAGGCTGTGATGCAAGGCTGGATGGAAAGTGCTGGTCATTGCATGAATATTATGAATGGGAATGCCACGCATGTTGGAATTGCAAGGTCAGATGAAGGATCGTATTGGACAATGGTTTTAGGTAGAAAATAATATGGAGAAAATTCAACTTGGAAAATCAGAATTGAAAATCTCACCCATTGTTTTTGGAGCATGGGCCATTGGTGGATGGGCCTGGGGAGGAAATGATGACCAACTGGCGTTGGAGGCAATAAAAGCGAGCTATGATTTGGGGGTTACTTCTATTGATACTGCACCAATTTATGGATATGGACATAGTGAAAGTTTAGTAGGAAAAGCCATCAAAGAGTTGGGACGAAATAATGTTGAAGTATTGACCAAATTTGGTATCAACTGGAAGACTACAAAGGGGGAGTTTTATTTTAATGCTGAAGGGAATGGAGAATCTTACACCGTCCATGCTTATGCAGGGAGAGATGGAATCATTCAAGAGGTAGAAGATAGTTTGAAAAGACTAGGGACAGATCATATTGACTTATACCAGATACATCGACCAGACGCTACTACACCAATTGAAGAGACGATGGAAGTTTTGAAGGAGCTACGGAAGCAAGGGAAAATTCGCGCGATTGGGATGTCAAATCACACAGTTGAAATGATGAAGCGAGCAGACAAAATAATTGACCTTGCTTCTACACAATCTCCCTACAGTATGGTGTATCGTAAGATCGAAAAAGATATCATTCCTTACTGCCTGGAGGAAAATGTAGGGATCTTGGCTTATAGCCCATTGCAGAGAGGGTTATTGACCGGCAAGATCACTTCAGATTATGAGTTTAAGGGAGATGATCACAGGCCGAATACCAAATGGTTTAAAGAACCAAACAGATCCAGAACAAACGACTTCTTACAAAGAATTAAGCCTATCGCAGATGATCATGGGGTGCCGTTGGCTCAACTGGTCATAAACTGGACTGTTCAAAGGCCAGGGATTACAGCAGCTTTAGTGGGTGCCAGAAATGCTGAACAAGCTAGCGAAAACGCCAAAAGCATGAGCTTTAAGCTATCTGACGATGAGCTTGGCTTAATCAATTCTGAATTAGAGAAAGTGGTCATTGATCACGACGTGTAGACTAAAATACACGTGCTGTGTCACTACGTTTTTCAGGTACCACTGGTCAGTGGCTCTTACAATGATTTTTTTACTGGTTTAGATCAATCGTTATGCTCTTTTTAGCAAAAGGGACAATATCAATCCCATTTTTCTCTCCAGCTTTATGCAAAATGATCTTTGCATGAGTAAATTTTGACTGGTACGAGCCCTCGACCTTGCCCAATATCAGCGTTCCGTTAGGGTCGTACTTGAGTGATCGTTTGTAGAAACCTCCTTTTCGATAATCGAATGAAGTTCCATCATCTTCATAATATTCAAAGGAGGTCTTTTCACTCCCTTTATAAACGTGAATATCAAGAGTGTCCGACGCTGATTGACTGGTGTATTGTACGGTGGACTGCATCGGAATAATAGCTCCCTCCTTCACAAAGACGGGAAGCTTGTCGAGAGGGGCATCTACGATGATTGACTGGTTTCCTTCATATGCCTGACCGGACCAGTAGTGAAACCATCTGCCTTCCGGTAAATATACCTTGCTGAACTTCTGCGTACTTTCGGTTGGTACGATCAGGAAAGCGGGCCCAAATAAGTATTGATTTTGATAGCTGTGATTATAGATTTTGTCATCAAAAGTATAATCCATCGCAAGTGATCTGGAGATGGGCAGACCGGAGCGAGATGATTCATAAAAAGTGGAATAAAGGTATGGAAGTAGTTGATATCTGAGCTCCAGGTATTTTTTGGAAATGTGCTCAACCTGTTCTCCATAGGCCCAAGGTTCATGATCTCTTGTGTTATGCGAAGAGTGATTCCTAAAGAATGGGGTAAAAACACCCTGGGATAGCCACCTCGCAAAAAGCTCCGGAGTACGTTTTCCGATAAACCCTCCCACATCAGGACCTGCAAATGAAAAGCCAGACAAACCCATACTCGCAACGATGCGGGCACTCAACAACATGTGCTCATCAGAGGCTACATTATCTCCTGTCCATACCGCAGAATATCTTTGGGTTCCGGCAAACGCTGCACGTGTCAAAATAAATGACCGCCCCTTTTTTAGTTGATTCACACCTTCAAGGGTAGCTCTTGACATTTGCATTCCATAAATGTTATGTGCTTCCAGGTGGGTTCCATTGTTCCCATCCATATTGAATTCTATTAGGTCAGGTGGACGATTACCCCAACTAGCGGGTTCGTTCATATCGTTCCAGAAACCCTCAACACCATCCGCAACCAGCTCTTCGAATTTCTCTCCCCACCAACTCCTCGTTTTCTCCATGGTAAAATCAGGAAAATGGCACCTACCTGGCCAAACATTCCCGGCATAGTATGAACCATCCGGATACTTGGCAAATACATCTTTCTCAACTCCATCCTCATAAACATCATAGCCTTCCTCTGTTTTGATCCCTGGGTCTACAATCACGGCCACATGAAACCCCATTCCCTTTAGCTGATCAATTGTTGACTTGGGATCTGGGAAACGATCATTGTCCCAGGTGAACAATTTGTATTTATCCATGTAATGGATGTCCAGATAAATTACATCAGCAGGAATCTGTTTTTCCCGGAATGTTCGTGCTAAGGTGATTACTTCATCATCCGGGTAATAACTCCACCGACACTGTTGGAAACCAAGACTCCACAGTGGAGGGAGTTGCATTCTGCCTGTAAGCCACGTGTAATCCTGAACGATATCTCTGATAGAGCCTGAACCGAAAAAGTAATAGTCGAGCTCTCCATCCTCGGCACCAAAGCTGCTAAATCTGTCGTTAGAAGCTCCAAAATTGAAGACGGTCTTAAACGTATTATTCAGAAAGATACCATAGGTTCTATCTTCATGAATGCCCATGTAAAAAGGGACTGATGCATAAATAGGATCATCATCCACCTCATACGCGTAATCGTCGTTGTTCCAGTTTTCATAAGCTTGCCCTCTTCTGTTTAAGGGACCTGTTTTTTCTCCTAACCCAATGAATTTTTCATTCTTTCTCAGCTTTTTGTAGTTGGTAACCTGATTTCCTATCCACCGAACGCCTAGTGGATCGTCCTCATTCAATACCTTACCTTGAATATCTTGGAAAATGATGCGAACAGGATTTTTCTCAATTATGACATTCATTTTTTGGGTTTTAATGACAAGTGCTTCCCGCTGGTTTTCAACGCCTTCAAATGAAATGGTGCCATTTTGAATAATGGCATAGTTAGCCTTCTTACGAAAATCTGTTCTGACAATATTCACATGAACTACATCATCTTGAAGTGCAGAAAGTTTGATTTTCCCAAAGTCTGTTTGAATGAGGACCTCTTCACCTGACAACTCATGAGATTGATAATTTCCTAATCGTTCACTTAGTCTTCCCTGAGCCATCAATAATGTGCTCAGCGATAATAAAAGTATGTAAAACAGTAGCGTTTTTTTCATAAATTTTAGTTTAACCTGCTTTCAAAAAAAACCTGCCTTTTCGGCGATAGGAAAAATCTTTCGAATTTTTCAGATGAATCTATCAATATCAAATCACTTTGGTTAACGGCATAGATATCTCGTTCATTCGATATGACAGTTTTTTCGAAAGCTGTTGCTTGACTTATAATCATATTAGGTTCAAGCTTAATTAGTACGTTCTTCTATAAAGATGGTCAAAACGTGAACCTTGTCCATCATGTCGAAGAGGTATTTGCATTCCATCGGTACGCTCCAGCCAGGCAAAAAGATCATTTCGTAATTCTTTAGCTATCTCCTGATGTTCTTTGCTTCGGATGAGGTTGTTCATCTCCATTGGATCGTTTTCTAGATCATAAAGCTCGTTGATATCCCACACACCATAATACCTGATGTACTTGTACTTATCTGTTCTCACAGCATGTACGGTAGGCGTTTGTGGGAATGGTCTTTCCCAAAAGTATTCATAGTAAATCCGTTCTCTCCAATCTGGAGACTCTCCCTTCAATATAGGTAAGAATGATTCTCCATCCATGTTGGCTGGCTTGTTGAGTCCGGCCAATTCCAGTACCGTTGGGGCAATGTCAATATTCTGAATGAGTTGGTCGATTTTAGCCCTTTTCAATACATCCTTTCCACCATAAACAAGCAAGGGGACCCGGATCGATTCTTCGTATGCGTGGCGTTTATCGATGAGTCCATGCTCCCCAAACGAAAAACCATTATCTCCCATGTAAAAGACAAGCGTGTTGTCGAGCAGATCGTTTTCCTCAAGGTGGTTCAAGATATTACCTATGCTTTCATCTATGCCAAGAAGGGTTTCTGTGTACGCTTCATAGAATTCTTCGAAGGTGTATTTACCATGATACATGTAGTCCACACCATGCCAGCTGTTACGCTGCTTTTTCACCCAATCAGGAACGTCTTGATAGTTGTATTCCAATGTGTCGGTACCGAAGGGATTTTTTCCTGGAGCGAACATGGAAGGAGGGTAAGCCGGAGCTTTTCCCTCGTACTCGCCGATGTGACGCCTGGCAGGGTAGAAGTCCGCATGTACAGCTTTATGCGATACATACAGGAAAAAGGGATCTTCCTTTTGTGCAGCATCTCCCAAAAACTCCAACGCATAGTCTGTAATGACATCTGAAACATGTTGGGTACTGTCGTTGAAAGATTCTTTAACACCATTCTTGTTGAAGACGGAATTGTAATAGTTTCCTTGCCCTCTGAAACTGGCCCAGAAATCAAACCCAGGACGTTTTTCATAACTATGTTCACCCATATGCCATTTTCCCACAAAACCCGTATTGTATCCTTCTTTCTGGAGGTATTCCGGGAAGAAGATTGCAGAATCAGGAACCAATGATTGATTATCTATCACGCCATGATGATGTGAAAATTGGCCTGTAAGAATAGAAGCTCTGCTAGGCGAGCAAAGAGAAGTGGTCACGAAAGCATTTTGAACATGAGTCCCCTGAAGGGCCATCTTGTCCATATTTGGGGTTTGGAGAAACGGTACTCGTCCAGTGAATCCCATAAAATCATAGCGATGATCATCACTGAGAATGAAAACCACGTTCATGGGTTTTGAGTCCTCGATTTTACTGAGTTCAAGACTTGATTGTTTTTTAGGAGCATCCTGACAGCCAAATAATAATGCAACAAAAATTGCGAGATATAGGTAAGGTCGTATTGCTTTCATATCTTATTAGTTTAATTGTCTGATTTGCAATCCATTGATTATCGGACTGCCAGATATCTCTTTGAATGTTATGATTAGTTTTTTTGATTCGATCGATGTAATGATCCGTTTTGAATAGGTGGTTGCAAAGCCTGCTTGCTGAAATACATCCAGAGCTTCAATGACTTCCTTTCCATTGATCAGCACATCGAATATTCGAGTGTTCTCATTTTTTTGGTACTTAGGCTCTAGTTCAGCCCAGTGAAAGGTAACCTCATAAGAGCCGGGGGTCACATCAAATTCATATTGATCCGGCGCAACCCGCATGGTTTGGTAGACAGGATCATTATTTGTCTTTAGAATCGTTCTGTCACTACCAACACCGCGATCTCTTGGGTTAAAAAGGTCTCCACCTTTAAACCCAAATATGCCTTTCTGATATGCTTCATCTGATAGCCATATAGTTTCGTCTATTAGATCATTGAAAATGAATGTTGCTCCGCAATTGATATTGATACCATCATTCCAGTTAATCTTATTTGAATGAAGTACGTCGATATCTATTTCAACCCAATCCCGCAGAGATTCGCCTTTAATATCTGTAACAGCTTCGAGTTCATTTTTGCCTTCCTTCCACGAAACTTCCCATCTGACAATATTTTCTATGACAGCCTTTCTTCCCAGGCTTTTGCCATTGTGGAACAGCTCTACTTCTCCAATATTGGAATACACCGAAATTGGGTGTGATTCACCCTCTCTGATGATTCGCTGATCCCAGTTTCGTTCTCCAATCCTCACCATAGGTTCTTTTTGAAGCCAGGCTTGATAGAGGTAGAAGGCATCCTTGGGAGTTCTGTTCATTTCTATAACTCCTTTGCTATTAATTTTTGGATCTGCATCATTTCTGGATTCAGAGCCAAAGTCCGCGATATTCCATATCGCTGCTCCGGAGAGGTATGGACGTTCAGTATATTGTTTCAAGTTGTTTTGATGAAATCGATTCTGCCATTCAATGGAAAAATCGAATCGTTTAGGATTTAGGGATCTAATCCTGGGGTCAGCTCCAGCGCCGTATTCAGTGATTAAGACCGGTTTATTTGGAACGAGTTTATGAAATCGATCTAAAAACTTTCCAGCACCAAACTCATCTTCCTCATACCATCCAAAGTACAGGTTCCATCCTACAATCATCGGTATTTCGGTAAGTCCTGATTGAATGTACAAATCCAGATCGCCGTGATTGGGAATCATGGTATATCTGTCAGGATCTTCTTCCCTTGTTAGTTTTTCAAGCTCTATTGCCTGCAGACGAATATTCTCAATGATGGCTTTATCTCTTTCATACTTTCTCCCTAACATCATTTCATTCATGTAAGCCCAGATAAGTATACTTGGATGATTGAAATTTTGACGGATCATTTCCTGCATCATTCGCTTAGCATTTTCTAAAAACGCTGGACTGTCAGTGATTTCATGGTCGAGAGGGATTTCCATACTTACCACCAAACCTTGATTGTCTGCTTCATCGATTACAGCAGGGTCTTGTGGATAGTGTGCTGTCCTAAAGAAGTTGCTTCCCATCTCCTTGATAAGTTTTACATCTTCCCCGTGCCTGTCGTCGGTAAGTGCATTACCCAGATTTTCATAGTCCTGATGGCGATTAGTTCCCATGAGCTTTAGTGGCTTCCCATTTAAGTAGAATCCGCTATCTGTATCAAACCGAAACCATCGAAAACCGACCGGATTGGATTGAAGGTCCACCACTTCATTGTCCAGCCTGATTTCAGACACTAATCGATAAAGATTGGGAGTATCCGGATGCCACAGTTGAGGATTGTTTATTTGAGGGAGCTTGGACTGAATTTCATTAAGAGCAGTTTTTAACTTGATGGATTCCTCACTTTTGACGATCTCTAGACCATCCGAGTCATGCAATCTGTGAACCAGAACTGCCTTCTGGTTTTTGCCTGATTGGTTCTGAATTACAGTTTTTACCTCTATAGAAGCAGATTCCTTTGATACTTTGGGTGTACGGATAAAAATTCCATGATCTCCTAACTCACTGAAATCAAAGTGGATGTCATTTTTTTGTAAGAGCCAGATATCTCTGTAAATACCACCGTAGAAGTTGAAATCTCCTTTTAATGGAGGAATGGCAGGGTTGTGACTATTGTCTACCCGCACGATCAATTGGTTATTCCCATCCACATTCAGATAATCTGTGATTTCGATGTGGAAAGCGGTATAGCCTCCAAGATGCGTACCAGCGAGCTTACCGTTTACGTAAACATATGCTTCCTGATTAACCCCTTCGAAGGTGAGAAAATAGTTCTTCCTATTTCTCTTTAGTTGGAAGGTCTTTTTATACCAGGCGACTCCTCGATAGTACCCGGGAATTTTGTCAAACGGATCTTGTGCATTCCAGGTATGAGGAATGACCACAGGATGCCATTCCTGATTTGTGGTATCTGATTTTTTGATGAAATGCCAGTTATTTCCAAAACTGCTTGTCTGTGAATAACCAAATGAACAGCTACCAGCGATGAATGCCCCTATAATTGTTTTTCTGATCACTTGCGTTCCACCAGTTTGAAGTCGGCACTCATTGTCTCTGCTGAATTGGTTCCGATGAAAATTTTGAAATCTCCAGGCTCAGATTTCCACTTTCTGTCCTTGGTATAAAAGACAAGGTCTTCATTGGAGATGGTAAAGGAGACCTCTCTTGATTCATCGGGCTTTAAACTGATTTTCTCAAAGCCTTTCAGTTCTTTTACAGGTCGAGTGGCACTTCCTACCAGGTCTTGAATGTACAATTGTACAATCTCCTCACCTTCAAAACCTCCGGTATTTGTAACGGAAATGGTAGCTACTAATTCATCGTTTCGTGTCATGGATGAATTGTCCAGTGAAAGATCACTATATTCAAATGTGGTATAACTAAGCCCATACCCAAATGGATAAAGAGGTTCGTTTGGAGCATCCAGGTATTTACTTGTGTATTTGTTTTTGGGACTGAAAGGACGGCCCGTATTTTTCATGTTGTAATAGATTGGGATTTGACCAACATTCTTTGGAAATGTCATAGTCAGCTTACCACTTGGTACATTATTGCCGAATAGCGTCTCTGCAATTGCCTGACCAGCCATGGTTCCCAAATGCCAGGTATTCAAAATAGCGGGTACATTTTCATTCATCCAGTCGATGGCTAATGGGCGCCCGGTCATGAGAACTACCACAACAGGTTTCCCTAGTCTCATAACTTCTTTCAGTAATGCTTCCTGATTAGCTGGAAGACCAATTTCGGTTCTACTGGCAGCCTCTCCATTTTGTTGATAATTTTCTCCAATTACCATTACCACCACTTCACTTTTTCGTGCGGCTGCCAGTGCATCATTAAAACCTGAGTCATCATTTTTATCCCAAAAGCCTGTTCCCCTGGCAAAGTTTATCTGTACATCGGGAGCAACATTTTGAATTCCTTTTCTTACGGTTACCACCTTTTCTGCTATGCCGGCAACATGCCAGGTGCCAAGCAGATCCTTTTGATTTTCTACCAAAGGACCGATCAAAGCAACGGAAGAAATGTTTTTTGAAAGTGGAAGCAGGTTCTCTTCGTTCTTGAGTAAGACGATGGATTCTTTTGCGGAAAGCAAGCTGTGGTCAAAGAATTCTTGAGAGAAGAGTGTTTCCTTCTCTCGTTCCGGATTTAAATACCTGTATGGATCTTCAAATAATCCCAGCTTATATTTCAATTCAAGAACGCTACGAACATACTTATCAAGCTGGGTTTCGGAAATGTTGCCCTCTTCTACAAGCTCCGGTAGGTATTTGCTATATACCCCTCCTTGCATATCCATTTCCACACCTGCTTTAAAAGCTAATTCCGCTGCTTCTTTTTCATTAGCAACCACTCCGTGTGGCACCATCTCGTTAATTGCTGTATAGTCTGTAACAACAAACCCATCAAAGCCCCATTCATTTCTTAAGATCTCCGTCATGAGGTATTTACTACCTGAAGCGGGAACTCCATCCAGCTCGTTGAAAGCTGTCATGACGGTTGCTGCTCCTGCATCTAAAGCTGCTTTATAGGGTGGTAGGTACGTATCCCTCAATACCCGATCCGACATATCTACTGTGTGATAGTCTCTACCAGCTTGTGCTGCTCCATATGCTGCGAAATGCTTGACGCATGCCAGGATGGTATTTTCTTTAGATAGATCCGTTCCCTGGTATCCTTTCACTTTAGCGGCTCCAATCAGACTTCCTAAGTATGGGTCTTCACCTGACCCTTCAGCTACTCGTCCCCATCGGGGGTCGCGGGAAATATCAACCATCGGATTAAAGGTCCAGTTGATGCCAGCTGAGGAAGCCTCCTCCGCTGAAAGTCGAGCTGTTTTCTCGATGATATCTAAATCCCATGAACACGCTTCGGCTAACGGGATAGGGTAAGTTGTTTTGTACCCATGAATGACATCCAATCCAAAGAGCAGTGGAATGCCCAGTCGGGTTTCTTCCACGGCCATTTTTTGGAGATTGATGGCATAGTCCACGGTATGAGCATTGAAGAGATTTCCTGCTCTTCCTGCTTTTAATTCCTCCACATAATCATCTCGAAGTTTTGGTCCTGTCACGTCCCATCCACTGGTGTAGAGTGTTAATTGTCCTGCTTTTTCTTCGAGTGTCATTTCATTGATTAGTGAGTCAATGAAATAGGTCATTTTGTTACCTTCAGCATCTCTGCTGCCTTCGCATGAGAGGAGGAATGAAACGAGACAAAACATACTACCGTGTATCAATATTTTTTTCATTTGAAATCGCTTTTTGTTTGTGAGAATAACCAGGGCAACAATTCAGGTTCTGCGAAGGCAGAGTCCCAGCTATTATGGTTGGCATCTTTGTATAATGTATATTTTGGTCGATGGCCGGCCCTGATCAGGGCAATTGCTATATCTGTGGAATAGGATGGATATACCACATCGTCTTTCGCACCGTGAAAGATCCAAAGACTCAGGTTTCCGGCATATTTTTTAGCTGAATCCGGATTACCTCCCCCGCAGATGGGGATTGCAGCTGCGAACGTTTCTGGTCTTCTGGAGAGAAGCTCAAAGGTTCCCATACCGCCCATGGATAGCCCGCCTACGTATATTTTTTTCTTATCTACAAAAAAGTGTGAAGTAATCGAATCAGCTAACTGAAGGAGCAAAGACATAGCTCTTGTTGGGGTTTCCGAATCGAGGAAAATGCGATTTGCTGCTCCTCCGCTGAAATCCGCTTTAGCCCAGAAATCGCCAGCAGGACATTGTGGGAAGACAACCACTGCCGGGTATTTCTCCTGATTCTCTATATCAAGGAATAGTTCGCTCCCGTGTACAAGCTGTTTTTGATTATCAGAACCGCGCTCACCTGACCCATGAAGGAAAAGTATAAGTGGATATTTTCTGTCTTCTGAAAAGTTTTCAGGAAGTAGAAGTTGATAAGGTAGTGAGCCCTCTTTTCCTTGAAACGTATGAGGAGTGAAGGCTGACTGTGCGAGTGTTATGAGCGGACAAAGAAGCAAAATCGTAATTACTTGTACTACAATTCCCCTCCTTGGAGGAGTTGTGGTGGGTGATATGAAGTCCTCTTTTAGCCTCTTCCTCCTTCTCTCTTTCTCAATACACCCTCGCAACGTCGAACTACTTATATCAAATAGCAAACGAACTTTGTTATGTATTGCTCTTAAATCAAGTAACATATTATCCCTCTCTTGGAGAGGGAATGGGAGAGGAGGAATAGAAAAAGTGCTTGATTTATGAGCATTAATTTCCTTATAATTATGAGAAGATGACCTCCTCCCCCTAACCCCCGGAATGCCGAAACACTCCAAAGAGGGAAATATTTCTTTATGAGATTTACTCTTATTCATAAGTAAACCCGAGTTTTTCAAGACCCACCTGGATTTCTGGGGCCGACATGAACAGCTCCCAGATTAACCCCGTTCTGTAATTTTCGATCATGACAGGGATAGGTCCCTGGTCAATGGCCAGATACCTGGGCAGGTACCAATCGTGTTCATGGCTGAATGCATCGTAAGGGCCATATTTTCCAACGAGACTATCTGCGTCTGTTGTATATAGGTATCGTAGCATCTTCATACTTTCCTCAGGTGTATATGGAAAGGAAGAAAGTGCAGCAGTAGGAGAAATGACACCTAGGTCTTTATCAGGTCTGTGACCGGAGTAGCCCTTCATCGAGTAGCTGGAAGTTAATCCCCAGCAATCTTCACTGTATCCTTCATAGTCATTAGGGTTTTGTACACAATGAGCGTAATGAATCTTTGCATGGTTGACATTGAGTTTCCAGTAGTCACCATATTGATCTTTGAGACCCTTGGGATTTAATCCTAAATACGAATAATGTGCCCAAAAAAGTGGACCTACAGGCGAATCATTGCTTTCATAGTGATTGAGCACTGTTTCATATCCCAAATGACTTTTTTCTGATTTGATCTTGCCTCCTTGTGCCCAACCTTCGTGATAAACGGCTGGGTCCACTGAATGTGTAGGGGAGGAGGCGGCTAGCACGTACATGATAAGACATTCATTGTAACCCTTCACGGCAAAGTTCATGTCCCATTCAAATTCCGGAGACCAGTGCCAGTACAGCACATTCTCTCCTCCTCTGGTATGCCAATCAAATTCAATGTTTTCCCAAAGGGTATTGATTCGATCTGCCAATTGAGATTCACTTTCTTTCTCTTTGTTGAGGTACTGACGAACTGTGAGTAGTCCGGCCGCTAAAAAGGAAGTTTCTACCAGGTCTCCTCCATTATCTTTTTGACTAAAATCCCTGACTTTACCGGTCGGGCCTGTCCACCAGTGGGGCCATACACCATGAAAAGTATCTGCATTTTCAAGATAATTGACAATTTTTTCGAATCGCTCTACTCCCTCCTCTCTCGAAATAAAACCTCGTTCAATTCCAACGATAATCGCCATTAATCCAAAGCCTGAGCCTCCGGAAGTTACAATCTCCGGTGGGTGACTCGGATAGATATCATCCATATGAAAACGCTCTCGTGCCATTCCACTTACGGGCTCAGCTCCTTCCCAGAAATAACTGAAGGTCTGGTACTGGACTAGGGTCAAGAGGGAGTCATCGGATATTTCAAAAGACTGACTCTCAGTATTAGATTCGTTTTTACCTGTTGTACAGGCTTGAATCATAAGCCCAAGTGCAAGTGTTGAATAGATATGTTTTATCTTCATTTCAAGTTGGTTGATATATTGACAATCCTTTGGTTAAATCATTCATAAGTGAATCCAAGTTTGGTTAGTCCTGCCTGAACCTCTGGTGCAGACATAAATAGATCCCATAAAAATCCTGTTCTATGGTTTTCAATCATACAGATAATGGGTCCTTGATCAATCGCCAGGTAAGAATTGGCATACCATGATTCAGTGGGATTGAATGCATCATAGAACCCATATTCTCCCCAAAGTTTATCTCCAAGGAGGTAATAAAAATGTCGAATGGCGTCCATCGACTCATCTGGTGTGTATGGAATGGAGGATATTGCAGCAGTAGGAGTGACCACTCCAAGGTCGTTATTCGGACTGTGAGCACTGTAACCCTGGTGATTGTCACTGGCTGTAAGACCCCAGCAATCGGTGCTATATCCTACATAATTCAATGGATTAGAGATACAGTAAGCTCTATTTATCAGACCATGGGCTCTATTTTGTTCCCAGTAATTACCGTATTGGTCTGAAAGACTTCGTGGATCTAAGCCTAGAAAAGAATAATGAGAAAAGAAGAGTGGTCCGCCTCTTGCATTGCCTAGTGGCAATGTAATATCATAATATGAGTTGCCGTTTTGCATGTCGCCGTTTCTGGCCCAGCCATTGGTGTAGACATCCTGAGAAATGGTGTGTGTAGTAGAGGAAGAAGCCAATACATATACAATCAAGGATTCATTCCAGCCTCTGATTTGCAAATTCTTTTCCCACTCAAAATTGGGTGACCAATGCCAATATAAAACTTCTTGCCCTCCCTGGGTATACCAATCCCATTCTACTGTATTCCATAATGTATTGATTTTGTCAATGATGGCAGCTTCTTGTATGTCAGCATCATTTAGGTATTGACGAGCTGTGAGCAATCCCTGGATCATGAATGCGGTTTCTACCAGGTCCCCCCCATCATCATTTGCACTGAAAGGGATCGTTTCACCTGTGTTTCCGTTTAACCAATGTGCCCATACACCATGATATCTTTCTGCATTGTTGGTCAGAAAGTCTATGATTTTTTCCAGACGATCAACCCCTTCTTGACGAGTGATAAACCCTCTCTCTATTCCTACCAAGATGGACATAACTCCGAACCCGGATCCTCCTATCGTTACCGTATTTCCGGAGGTATTTCTTTCTCTGGCGAGACCAGATGTGGGGTGTCCAAAATCCCAGAAATAGTTGAAAGTCTGTTCTTGAATCCTGGTCAGAAGTTCATCATCGGTGATCACGGGAAACTTGAAGGTAGAATCAAGAACGGTATAGAATGATTTATCAAACCCTTCGAAGAGGTGGTCATCTGATGTGGAAATCTCTTCAGTGAATATCAAGCGATATTTAGTGAAATATTGTAGCTCTTCGGTTGAGGTGATGGTTAAGACACGATTCTCATTTTCCAGTAACAGGTTGAGGGCTGGAGCGTCGGTACCCAATAATTTAATATTCTCGGTAGTGATGGTTTCTAGATCAAGTGCTTCTGAAAACGTAGCTTCGATGGAAAGATTGATCGGTATGTTTTGAATTCTTGTGGGTGAAGTTCCGTCTTGTTCGTTGATGATAATAGATACCAGTTCCAGTGTCCCCTGGATGGTGATAAATGTGAAGGTAGCGCCTGGAAATGTTTCCCCATTTACTCCTTTTATACTTTTTAGTTCGATGGTGTATTCGATTCCATTGATTAGATCTTCTGTGAGTTTCGCTGAGAATGTTTTTTGGTCGTCGAGAAAGCTCAGCGAATAATTGATTACCTCTCCATCAGCATATGAAACACTAAAATTTTCCTCAATAGAAGCAATATCAAGTTCAGAAGTGAACCTTGCCACGATGGGCTGATCTATGGGAATGTTTTGGGTAGTAGTCTCGGCGTTAAGCTCAAGACCTCCGATTTTGATCGTAGTAAGTTGTAATGAATCCAGAGCATCTTTACCGCCATTATCGTCTGAGCAGGAGATAAGACAAATAATCAAAATGAATGGTATGTAAGATGATAGTTTCAAGGATTTGTAGGGCTTGAAAGTTTACTTGAGATAAAAAACCCTCAAACAGTATGTTTGAGGGTTTTGAAATTTATTATGAGAAGTTATGGTTTTTCAGCAGTATAAAGAGCTGTTACATCTGCTTGTGTGTAAGCTTCACTAAAGAATCTAACATCGTCTAATTGTCCTTTGAAGTGATTGGAAGTAGTTGAGGAATAATCTCCAAATCCTGTGCCATCCCATTTTGTTGTATTTCGATCTTTACCGAATCCTAGCGCTAAAATGTTATTATAGGTGAAATCTTCAACGTCTGGATCAAATATTAGACCGTTAAAGTTCAAAGTTCCCGCTGGCCTTTCCAAATCGTCTGTTTCCATCAATTCACCATTAATGTACATAGATCTTTTGTTGATGGATCCATCGTAGGTCATTACTACATGAGCCCATTTTTGAGCAAGTAACCCTTTTACTTCACCGTCCTCGCGTAAATCGGCTTCAAATTCTATACCAATCCATCCTCCTGGATTCGTAGGAGAATCTTGAAATTGTCCGTCACCATTGAAAAACATACCGTTATTAGCATTAGTGCCATCTACTTGTGAATATCTAGCATTAAAGGCCATTGAATTAGCTGAACCATTGAATTCAATATAGAATCCGGCATTGACGGCAACTCCCATTACAAAGTGGCCAGCATTCCCATCACCATTAGCGTTTAGGTGATCAGTTGTATCAGTCAATACCCAAAAACTTACTGTGAATTTTTCATTCAGAAGATCATCCCCATCAGGAATTTCTATGATGCTTGTGTTTCCATCAAAAAGAGCTGTTGTATTTACATTTCCAAATCGATCTTCTGCATATGTTATTCCAATGGTTGTGCCATTATTAAGATTGCCCAATTCATCATCAGCAGAGCCGTCAAGTTTAAAATATGCTAGTTGACTGTCAGCTAAAGGCGGATCTATTTCTGGTCTTCCGACAGTGGCAAATGTCCGAGAAATTTCGGTAAAAGACCCTCCATCAGCAGCAGCTATCGTTCCTGAAAGAGTGATCGTATAAGAAGTTCCTGTCTCTAATTCGGATGCTGTCGTTAAAGTGACTACTGCGCCAGAGACTGAAGGAGTAACGGCAATACTATTTGTTCCATCTGAAATAGTGATGCTTGAGGCGGTGACCGAAGTTTCATCCAAATCTCTTGAGAATGTCACCACAACTTCTAAATCTACTGGCACATCTTCAGCCGCTGTTGCTGCATTTAAATCTTTAGATACCTCATTTCCTGTTTGCGGATCCGTTCCAGTAGCCACTACACTTACAATGGTCAATTCATTGGGTCCTGAATCATCATCGCCACAGCTGGTTATGGTAATCAGACCAGCCACCAATAAAAGGGTGATAATTTGCTTAAATGGTTTCATAAGTTTATAAATTTTTGTTGTATGATTAATTATTATTTTGTTAGTTATATCCTTGATTTTGAGTGAGTAGACCATTTGAAAGATCTCTTTCCGACTGTGGTATAGGGAAGACTTCATTTTTGTTGGCAGTGAATCCAAGTGGTCCAAGAACTTCGACTGCTTTTCCAGTTCTTACCAGATCAAAAAAGCGATGTTTTTCTAAGGCGAGTTCTACTTTTCGTTCGTTCAGAATGATGTCTCTCAGATTGTTTTTATCAGTAACCGTTATATCAGGTAGAATAGCAGCATTCCCTTCTCTAGCACGCTCTCGTACTCGGTTTAGATATGTAAGTGCTTGTGCTTGTTTGTCATTTTCATTAAGTGCTTCTGCAGCTATGAGAAGCACATCTGCATAGCGAAGTACTCTAACATTATATTGCCATGATTCGATGGCTGTTGTTCCGGGGCTATACGTTTTTTGATTGTAACATTCTATTTCTAAAATTTCAGTTTCGGTCTCATCAGTATAAGTTGTGTCCTGGGTTCCAGCGTGCCCCTCTATGGTTACTCCGTCCAATGTTTCACCAAGAAACAAAATTGTTGCTTGCATACGAGGGTCGTCTGTCTCATATGAATTTATCAGATCTAAAGTGGGACGATTGAACCCCCATCCTCGATTTGGATCACCTTTAGATCCCTGAGTGTTTCCATATTGATGACCTCCATTTTGAAAGTCTTCCGGAAGAGCTCCTATCTCAAAAATGGAACCAGATCCATGTTCGCCATCCACAGAGAAAACGTTTGAATAGACTAGATCAAGAAAATATTCACCGGAGTTAATAACTTCTAAAGCATATGTTTCTGCATTTTCAAAATCACCTCTTGTTAGATATACTTTTGCGAGTATACCCTTTGCAGCTCCTTTACTTGCTCGGCCCAAATCTTCATTTGGGTATTCACTTTTTTCTGGCAAGTGTGTTATTCCAAATTCTAAATCTGGAATTATGAGTTCGTCATATATTATTTCTTTTGATGTTCTTACTATATTTTCTTCAGGAGTAGTGCTAGTAACAAGTGGGACATCACCGTAACCCCTAACAAGCTGAAAGTAGGTATAGGCCCGTAGAAATCTAGCTTCACCTTCCAGTCTTCTTTTTAAGTCTACATCCATTTCTACCTCCCCTATTCTTTCTATCACAAGATTTGCTCTACGAATGGTCTGATAAAGTGTAGTATACCAACCTAAAATCGGAGCTTCTCCCGCCTCATACGTAAAATTGTCAAACACTAAAATCTGGGTAGCATCTGATGGATTACTACCTTTCCGAGCTTCGTCAGACATGATATCCAGTATCGGAAATCCTTCATGGTAGCGCCAGTCTCTCAAATTATTATAGATCGCATTGGTTGCAAGAATGGCATCTGATTCATTTTTCAGGAAAAACGTTTCATTGAGGCTGCCGACTAATCCTACGTCTAGGAAATCATCTCCACAACCAATAGAAGTAATAAGTAATAATAAAATACCTGCTTTTTTCATTTCTCTGCTTTTTAGAATCTCACATTTAAACCGGCTGTATACACTGTAGCAATAGGATAAACCCCTAAATCAAGCCCAGCTTCCAGCGGTTCTCCTCCTATTTCTGGGCTGTATCCTGTATAATCTGTTACTGTAAACACATTGGTTCCAGATAGATAAAAACGCGCGCTGTTGATTTTTAGAAATTCGATCACCTGCTGCGGAAAGTTGTAACCGATCATTACGTTTCGTAATCGGATAAACGATCCGTCCTGAATGAAGTATTCTGACTGTAAGAAGTTATTACCTCCTGCTGTTATCCTTGGCTCACTACTGCTCGGGTTTTCTGGTGTCCATCTGTCCAGAACGTTCGTTTCGTAATTAGAAAGGTTAGGTCTTACAGCTGCCTTCCCATTGTAGATCTCATTGCCAAATTGGCCTTGAAAATCAATTGATACATCGAAGGCTTTATAAGAGACATTGAAACTGAGACCTGTTACTAAGTCAGGAATCGGATTCCCAATAACCCTCCAGTCTTCCGAATTTAACTGACCGTCATTGTTTGCATCTCTAAATTTTAAATCTCCTGGTTCCTGACCAGCTAGCGATGGCGAATTTTCAATTTCTGTTTCTGTCTGAAATACACCGTCAACAATGTATCCAAAGAATGCCCCAATAGGTTGTCCAACTAAGGCTCTGGTCACATTCTGTCCATTACCTAAATTACCACCGATACGAGGTTCGTTGGAAGTACCCACCGCAAGTACTTCATTGGAAATGGTATGCCCAACTAAGCCAATACCGTAGCTGACATTTCCAACTTTATCTTGCCAATTGAGAGCAAATTCAAACCCTTTGTTCTGGACATCAGCAGCATTGACAAATACCCGAACGAAATTCCCATTGCCAAAGTGAGCCGGCGTAATCAGATCGACAAGAATGTCTTTCGTCTTGTTATTGTAATAATCAAATTCACCGGTTAGACGGTTACTGAAAAATCCAAATTCAAGACCCAGGTCAATCATTTCAGTCTCTTCCCACCTTAAATCTTCATTAGATGTTCTACCAAGAGTAGCTCCAGGTTGTAAGTTTTCTGGATTACCGAAAACCCCATCTCTACCAGTTTCTACCGAAGAGAACCTTGAGTCCCATTGAATTTTATCATTTCCAACTCTTCCCCAACTGGCTCTGAGCTTTAAATTGCTAATAAAGGGAGCATCTAAAAAAGACTCCTCAATGATATTCCATCCCACAGCCAATGCGGGGAAGAATCCATATCTGTTGTTAGGACCAAATTTTGAAGACCCGTCGACCCTGGCGGTCAAGGTTAGTAAGTATTTACTTTTGAAAGAATAGTTGGCCCGGAAGAGATAAGAAAGGTAACTATATTTATCAATCCCATCGTTTGTATTTTCTCTCTCATTCTCTCCATTTTTCAAGAACCTTATATCTTCATCCTCTCTGATGATGTTTTCAGTTGTTCCAGATAGTAATTCACGCGTTGTTTCCTGAAGGGTATAGCCCGCTAGAAGGTTTATGCGACTGTCACTTATTTCTGTATCGTAAGTAATCGTATTTTCCCATAACCATGTAATGGTACGAATACTGGATTTAGTCAGATCGTTTTCTTCATTTTGTTGTTGTGGTGAGACAAAGAAAACGGGGGTAAAACTTTGAGAATTGATAAAGTCTCCATCAAATTGGTAGCTGGATTTTGCGACGAAATTTTTCAGGAAACGAAGCTCGCCGTACAGGTTACCGAGTAATCCCCAGGATTTTCTTTCACTGTTCGTGAATTCTATGGTTGCCAGTGGATTACCAACCGCATTTTCTAAAAATCCTGTATCTGCATTTCCGGGGATATCGACAGGCCATGCACGATATGCATTAGCCACCACATTCCCCATATTTTGCTTGGTGATATGAGAGAAAGTGAGATTATTGCCTAATGTAAAATAATCCTTGAGTTTATGCCGGCCATTGTATCTCAATGAGAGTCTTTCATAATCTGTTTTAGGAACCATGCCATCCTGGCCTAAGTAATTACCCGATATAAAGTAGGATGATTTTTCCGACCCTCCTGAAGCGGAGAGGGTATACGATTGAATGGGAGCATTCTTTCTGAAAATTTCATCTTGCCAATCGGTGTTTGGAACTAAATCAACGTTAAATGGTGCTCCAAGGCCTATTTCATTAAATGCATTCGCAAACTCTCTGCCATTTAACAAATCAATCATGGAGGCAGGATTTTGAATACTGTAGAATGAATTGAATTCTAATCGGGAATCTCCTGAACTACCCGATTTGGTTGTGATCAACACAACGCCATTCGCACCTCTTGTACCGTAAATTGCGATGGAAGAAGCATCTTTTAATACTTCAATTGATTCGATATCACTACTGTTTAAGAACCCAAGATCAGCACCAGAGCTTTCTCCTCCGTCGAAAACATCTCCGTCTACAGAAGTGAATTTGTTATCATCTATTATAACTCCATCAACTACATACAATGGAGAGGGGTCATTAAGTGAGCCAACTCCTCTGACACGAACAGCAGGAGCAGCTCCCGGCTCACCTGAAACGCTTGTAACTTGAAGTCCGGATACTTTTCCCTGAAGTGACTGAATAGGATTCGAACTCGGTATCTTAACGATTTCTTCACTTTTGACAGATGAAACTGATCCTGTTAAATCTCTTTTTTGAATAGTACCATAACCAATCACTACAACCTCCTCTAATTCACCTATGTCAAGATCGAGAGAAACATCAATAGTTGATCTGCCTGCGATAGAAACTTCTTGTGTTTCAAAGCCTATGTAGGAAAACACCAAAATATCATCTCCAGCTTCCAGGTTGAGAGAATACCTGCCATCTATATCAGTAATAGCACCGCGACTGGTTCCTTTAACCTGGACGGTAACACCAGGTAATCCCAGGCCGTCATCGGCTGAGGTTACCTGACCCGTAATCGTTTGCGAGCTTAAGTCAAAAGATAGACCTCCAAGAAATATAATTGTAGAGATCTTTAGTAGCGTCAATGATTTGATCATCTGCTTTTGGAGTTAATGGTTGTTTATGCTGAAATGAATTCGCGAATCAAAGAATTCGACTTACTTTTCTAAATCAGGTTATCAATGGTATTATATAAGATAATTCGAGAGCAAAAAAAGATGGAAAAACTTCGAAAAAAAGCTTTGAATCAACCAATTTATGAGTTCGATTTATAGCTGTTTAATAACAGCCATAAAATTCGATAGAGTAGCAGTATGTATGTTTTTGAATAATTTATATCGCTTAAACAACAGGTTATAAGAATTGGAGAAATAATGGATATGTTTATGCTTTTTTCAATGAGAGTTGATTAGTAAATAAATCCTGAATCATAAGCCTGGATTCTTCACTTGTATACATTTCTTTTATCTTCTTCCTAAAGTTCCAAATGGTATTTCGCCTTAAGTCCAGGATTTCTGATAGGTCATCCAGTGTATATTCTTTCTCAGCATTGTTTGATACATATAAAATGTAAAAAGCCTTTTCTATAGGGAATTTCAGGCGGTGAAATACGGTGTTGCTCGTGATGGATTCATCGTATCCACACCTCGAACAACGTCGTGAAAATTTAAGGTTCCCATCTGAATATTTTCTGTGATGACATTTCAAACAGGAATATCCTTTCAGCCATTTCAGGTTTTCTAAGAATCGATAGCATGCTATTTCATTGGGGAAAACAGATTGGAATTGTTCGTAGGTCAGGCTTTTGTTGATTAGGCGATCTTGAAGTACCTGTTTGATATTGTTTTTCAGCTTCCAGTTATCAAGGTCCAGCTTGGAGTTGATCAGGTTGATTTCTTCGGTTTGTTTGTACAATTTTTGATTGCTTTCTGCTAATGCAATATTTTTCTCTTCAAGTTGCAGGGTACGTTCTTTAATTTTTTCCTCCAATTCTCTATTGACCTTGTCTTTCAATTCAGCATTTTCTCGATGCTCCAATATAGCTCGTCTTTGGGCTTTGTCCCGATTGTTCTTTAAGATCCTTACTCGATCGCTGAGTGCGAAAGTCAGAAACAACATTTCAAGAAGGAAACACACATGAAGACTATAATAAGAGAGGATTACAAAAGGAATAACAGAGAGGTATAGCAGCGCCTTGATTAGAAACCCTAAGAAAAGAATGCCGTATGCCAAAACGAAAAAACGAGCTGGCTTGTATCCTTCTTTCCAAACGATAATGCTGGTATAAAAAATTAAGGTAAGTGGTATGATTTCAATGTTACGGTATTCGAAAACTTTGTGATCAAAAAGTAGTGCATATAAGAAAATCAAGGAACGGAGTACGGTTGTGACGACTAGTATTCTATCCAGGAGGGGTACCCTGATTTTCGTATTTAAAAATTGCCTCGAGAAAACCAGCGACCAGAGAATCAGTGAGAAAAGAGCGGTACCGTAAGCTATTTGGTTCCATTCCGGCCATTCCGGCCACAGATATTGATAAGCTATACCATCAATACACATGGCGTACACGCCTACGCTAATGATGTAAAACATATAGTAGAGGTATCTTCTTTCCCTTATAGCGAAAAAGATGAGCATGTTATAGACGGAAATGATAAAGATCATTCCATAGAAAATGCCATACAGAAAGTATTCATTGAGTGAGTAATAAACAAAGCGATCGATAGTGCGAATGGCTAGCCGTATATCCGCATATGCATGTGATTTGACTCGAAAATAGATTTCTTGTTTACCCGTCAAATCATCATTAATTAGCCATTCAAAGTTTTTGTGCTCAAAAGGTTTTTCATGGAATGGAAAATAGTCACCGACATGATCTGTTTCATACGTCTCATCCAATTGAGGAAGGTAGGCTGTGATGCTATCAATGGTTTGGTCATAAAACTCAATGATCCATTCTCTGTCTGAATTTTTTGATACGTAAAGAGGCACCTTGATCCAATAAGCGCAACCAGAACAGTAATCCTTAGGCTTAAAGTCTTTATAAAGATTAAATTCGATTTTTTGCTGGCTGAGATCCTGAAACTGTACCGTTCCAATTGAGTCCACGTAGATAAGAAGTTGCGCTACGGAAAGCAGGTACTCTGAGGCATTTTCTGACGATAGGTCAATCCTTTCAACCGTTTTGTTTGAAGGTTGATACGTAAGTATGCTCAATATTAAGAGGAGTACCATTTAAGCAACTTAATCAAAAGTAGACTGAAGAGCCTAATCTGACATTGCTTCTTTGGATGCAAAGATCAGGGGAATGATTTTCAGATATGAGACAAAAAAAGCCTAGCGTTTGCCAGGCTTTGTGCTCTCCCTCTTGGGCTCGAACCAAGGACCCTCTGATTAACAGTCAGATGCTCTAACCAGCTGAGCTAAGGGAGAAGATTTCCTAAAAAGGAGTGCAAATGTAAACATCCAAATCACAATTCTCAATGCACTCCAGTAAAAAAATTCATCATTGAGAATAAATTCCAAATACAGACATAATGTCATATTAAAATCATTCAATTTGAATTAAACAAGACATAATGTCATTAATTTTGATCTTTTTTTGGGTTGGTACAGAATTCGTTCAATGTGTAATCGAATTTGTAAACACTAAAACTTAAAAAAACTAAAGATATGGGACTTATTAAGTACAACACAAACGATTACAGACCAACAAGCTTTAGAAGCTTTGTGGACAGATTTTTTAACGATGAATTTGTGGGAGGTTCACTTCCAACATTTTCGCCTAAGGTAGACATTGCAGAGACGGAAAAGGAATTCGAAATTCAACTTCATGTTCCTGGAATGAAAAAAGATGAGTTCAACATTGATTTAAATGATGATCAGATTACAATCAGTGGTGAGAGAAAGTTTGAGAATGAGAAAAAGGAAAAAAACTTCCACAGTGTGGAGAGCTACTATGGATCATTCAACAGAACCTTCCACTTACCAGATGTTGTGAACAGAGATAAAGTTGATGCTTCTTATCAAGATGGGATTTTAACTATCACATTACCCAAGGATGAGAAGAAAGTAACAAAGAAGCAAATAGCAGTTAAGTAGTGTTTTGAGTAGGTGATTAGGGGTGTTCGTCATTCGACGGATGCCCTTTTTTTGTTAAGAATGGTTAATGAATCGTTAAAGCCTAAAACCATCTTACAAAAAAATCGGTATAATGGTAGATTACAAATCATTTAATATATGAGTAAGAGAAGCATAATAATGGCAATGGTATTTTCTTCCATTTTTGGAGGATTGGTAGCAGTTGTAGGTGTGTCGTTTATCATGCCTAAAGAGCGAATTATTCAACAAACTGCAGGGACTTCTAATCCTGTAAGCCTAACCAACTATGTATTTGATTCAGCGGATTTTGTTGTGCCGGATGGGCTTAATTTTGT
This sequence comes from Ekhidna sp., assembly GCA_965267215.1. Classification (GTDB taxonomy): domain Bacteria; phylum Bacteroidota; class Bacteroidia; order Cytophagales; family Cyclobacteriaceae; genus Ekhidna. The sequence goes on along the minus strand of OZ253940.1, from coordinate 3,179,021 downwards.
TTTCGCAGCTAAAAACGCAACACCTTCAGTGGTTCATATTCGAACTTCTTATAGCAATGGTGCCAGAGCGAATAGCCCGTTCAATGAGTTTTTCAAAGACTATTTTGGTGATCGGTATGAGCGACGCGGTGGAATCTCGAGAGGAGCTGGATCAGGTGTGGTTATTTCTCCAGATGGATACATTGTTACAAATAATCACGTAATTGAAAATGCAGATGATATTGAAGTGGTCTTGAATGATAACAGGAGCTACAGTGCAAAGGTGATCGGAGTGGATGAAAGTACTGACCTGGCAGTTCTTAAAATCAACGAAGAAAACCTTATGTCTATCAGGTATGGAGATTCGGAAAGTATCAATATTGGCGAGTGGGTTTTAGCAATTGGAAATCCATTTGAATTTAGATCGACAGTTACTGCGGGTATTGTCAGCGCTAAAGGAAGAAATATTAACATTTTGCAAGGCCGATATCGAGTTGAATCTTTTATCCAAACAGATGCTGCGGTAAATCCCGGCAACAGTGGAGGTGCACTTGTTAATCTTAAAGGGGAATTAGTTGGTATTAATACAGCGATTGCATCACCTTCAGGAGCTTTTGCAGGGTATTCATTTGCTGTTCCGGTATCATTAGTGCAAAAGGTGGTGAGCGACTTAGTAGAGTACGGAACAGTTCAAAGAGCATTGTTGGGTATTGAAATAGTTGACGCGAACGCAGAGACTGCAGAACGTTTTGATTTTGATGTTTTGAATGGCGTTTATGTATCTGGAGTAGCTAGTGATAAGGCGGCAGACAGAGCCGGAATCCGTCAAGGTGATGTCATAATAGCAATTGACGATAAAGAAGTGAAAAATGTGGCACAATTGCAGGAAAGAATTGCAGTTAAAAGTCCGGGTGATGAAGTGGTAGTGAAATATTATAGAGATGGGAGAGAACGAGAAACGCTAGCCAAGTTAAGAAATTCGGAAGGAACATTGGATGTTGTTGAATTGGCGTCATCATTCGAATTAGGAGGAGCAAAATTTGAAGATGTTTCAGATGAGCTTCTGGATAAACTCGACCTTGACGGTGGTGTTCAAATTACAGCTTTATCCGAAGGGAAATGGAAAGATGTAAGGATGAAAGAAGGTTTCATCGTAACTGGTATTGATAATGAAGAGATTCGAAACATTAAAGACTTAGAACGATATTTTCAGAGACCTAGAACGGATGGAATTTTAATCGAGGGGGTATATCCGGATGGAAGTAAGGCGCATTATGGCTTAGGGCTTTAGTTAGTCAAAAAAAATCTTTACCCGCTTTTAAGCGGGTTTTTTTTATTCCTAATTTCGAAGAGTGGTAGATGTAATTGTTATTGGAGGTGGGTTAGCTGGTTTGATCAATTCTATTCTTTTAAAAAGAGCTGGCTTTGATGTTCACTTGTTTGAGGAAAAGAAATATCCGTTTCATCGGGTTTGCGGAGAGTATATTTCAAATGAAGTGATCCCTTTTTTGGAAAGAAACAATCTCTTTCCAAAAGATCTTAACCCTTCATCAATTTCCAATTTTCACTTATCATCTGTAAAGGGAAAAAGTCTGAAGATGCCTTTGGACCTGGGAGGCTTTGGAGTGAGTAGGTACACTTTGGACCAGTGGCTTGTGGAAAAAGCAGAGAGCTTAGGTGTAGAAGTGAAGCCATCCCGAATTATTTCATGTGAATTTAATGAGGATCACCATGAGCTGATTGATAGAGATGGGAATTTTCATCAAGCGAAAATTGTGGTTGGTGCTTTTGGGAAACGAAGCACTTTAGATAAGTCACTCAATCGAGCATTTATTCAAAAAAGACATCCCTTTGTAGGAGTCAAATATCATATTAAAACAAATGAGGTCGCTAATGACGTGGTTGAATTACATAATTTTCAGGATGGGTATTGTGGTACCAGCAGAGTAGAAAATGATGTTTTCAATTTATGCTATCTCTCTCATCGAAATAACCTGAAGAAAAATGGTTCGATTGAGAAAATGGAAGAACAGGTTTTATTTAGAAACCCTCACCTTAAACGGATATTCTCCAATTCAGAATTTTTATTGGAAAAGCCAGAAGTAATCAACGAAATTACCTTTGAGAAAAAAGAGCCTGTTTTCAATCATATTTTGATGTCAGGTGATTCTGCTGGAATGATTACTCCACTATGTGGAAATGGGATGGCGATGGCGATCCATTCTGCCAAAGTATTAACCGAAACCATTACACAACACTTCAATGGGAAATTGGACAGGCCAGCGTTAGAAAACGACTATGTTAAAAGGTGGAATACTTTATTTGCTAATAGATTATGGGTGGGTCGTTCTATCCAAAGACTTTTTGGTTCAGCTTGGACATCTGAGTTGGCTGTTTTTCTTGGGAAGAACGTTTCTCCAATATCCAGGTTTTTAATGAATCAAACTCATGGAGATCCCTTCTAGGCCAAAGTCAAATAGAGAAAAAATCCATTAAGGAGTAATGAGGAGACGAAATTTAATCTCATCGTTGAAATAAAATTAGCGCTTCTTTTGTCTTTCCTGACTTTAAAGTACCACCAATTGAAATAGATCAAAACTGGAATCATGCTTCCTAAAAAAGTCAATCCGGTAGGGAGTCCATAATAAGTGATAAAATAATAGATGAAACCCAAACTCGAAAAGAAGAATGCTACAGCTGTGAAATGAAATGTTCCCAGAATTCCCAATTTCAAACTTATGGTGATATCTCCTCTTTTTTGATCTTCCTCATGCTGATAAATCTGTGTCATTGGGTAGGAGCCGAGCAGAAGACACGAACTCAAAACTCCAGGCATTTGAGTCTTTAAATTCCATACCTCCATGATTGAAATGTCATTTATAGCTATGTAGCTTAATAGATAGGTGAAATATCCTTGAAAGATTCCAGCGGCAAGCCAACCGATTATTGGTTTACTTTTTAAGCGAATACTTGGGTGACTATAAGCCTTGGAAATTGCACCATATATAAGAACCATCACAACAAACTCAGGAGAAATGAAGAACCCAAGAGCCAGGGCAATAAAATCCATAAAAAGGGATGTCCAATAAAGTTCTTTACTCACTTTCGGAGGATTTTTTAAACCTCCAATGCTTCCTTCATCCTTATCAAAATAAGAGTTGTATCCGTTACTTGCTGGGTAGACCAAGAAATGAAGAATAAAAAAACATAGCCATAGATTAAGAGAGTTAACCTGCTCAGAAATGGCTAAAGCCAATAAAAAGACAGGTAACAGGAAAAATGAGAATGGTATTCTCAAGTGAAGAAGTGTAGATTTTTTCAAGCGTTTGTAATCTTCTAGAACAAAAGTTGGTTAATATTAACGAAGAACTGCAAGATGCCGGCTTTTATTCAAACCATAGGAACTGCTTTGCCAGAAAATTTAGCTGACCAAAATCAGATAGCTGATTTTATGGTGACTCATCTCCAATTGGATAAGAACGAAGAAAAAAAGTTAAGGATCTTATATAGAGCTAGTGGCATAAAGCAACGATACTCTGTACTGAAAGACTTTAGCCAAAATCTTAATGGCCAAAGTTTTTTCAAGGAAGATGCGGCTTTCCCATCAGCAAAACCTCGCATGCTCGTTTACCAAAAGCATGCCATAACCCTGGCTCATGAAGCTTGTAAGAAGGCACTCGACCAATCGACGATTCAGTCCTCTGAAATTACACATCTTGTTGCCGTAAGTTGTACAGGTATGTACGCTCCTGGTCTGGACATAGAATTAATTAATGAGCTTGGGCTAGCTACTTCTACCCAAAGAACATCCATCAATTTCATGGGATGTTATGCTGCATTTAATGCCATGAAAACTGCTCAGAATATTGTTAATGCTGATCCGAAAGCCAATGTCTTAGTGGTATGTGTAGAGCTATGTAGTATTCATCTACAGGAAAAAACGGATGATGAGAGCATTTTATCTAATGCGATTTTTGGAGATGGTGCAGCTGCAATGATCATAAGCTCCAGGCCTTCGTTCAAATCCCTGGAGATGTCTGGTTTCTATAGTGACTTAGCTTTAGAGGGGAAAAAAGAAATGGGGTGGTACATTGGAGATCATGGGTTTGAAATGAAGCTTAGTAGTAAGGTACCGGATGTTATTAAGAAAGGTATCGGTGAATTGACAGATCGACTACTTGAGAAAATAAAACTTGAAATCAAAGACATAGATTTCTTCGCAATTCATCCGGGAGGAAAACGTATTCTTGATGTCATTGAAGAGAAGCTCAATATTCCGAAGGAAAAGAATCTTCCAGCGAGGAATGTGTTGAAGAATCATGGAAACATGTCTTCCCCAACTGTATTATTTGTAATTAAGTCAATCCTGGATGGGTTGAAGAAGGAAGATGATCAAAAGCATCTTCTCAGCTTTGCTTTTGGTCCTGGACTCACTCTGGAAAGTGCCGTTTTAACGACTCATATCAATGCTTGAGCAGCGTTCCACTGAACTGGAGATCATGGATGACTTATCCATTTCCGGAGAAGTGATTGATCAGACGCTCAAAGAACTAAACACCATCAACAGAACACTTGGGGGAAATCAAATTAGCGTTTCTGCTTTCAAGAAAATGATAGATGGGGAGTTTGAGGTTACTCTGGCTGATTTAGGATGTGGCGGTGGAGATATTATGGAAGAAATGGCCGAAGTGGCCAGGAAAAAGAGGGTTGAGGCAAGTTTTACCGGCATTGATGCTAATAAACATATTATCGAGTACGCGGAGAAAAACACCAGTAAATATGGTGAGATAAGTTATCAGGCAATTAATATCTTTAGTAAGGAATTTAGGAATCAACGATTTGATATTATTCACTGCTGTCTGTTTGTGCATCATTTTACATCTGAGGAGTTAACCTCACTTTTCCATCAGTTTCGACAACAAGCTAGATTGGGGGTAATCATTAATGACCTACATCGACATCCTTTAGCTTATTGGAGTATTTCATTGCTGACTTCACTTTTTTCTAAATCCAGCATGGTAAAAAACGATGCTTCTGTGTCAGTTGCCAGGGGTTTTAAAAAGAAGGAGCTAAAAGAAATATTGAGTGAAGCAGGGATAGATCGGTATAAACTAAGTTGGAAGTGGGCTTTTAGATGGAAATTGATCTTTTAATTTTATCTCCACTGACCGAAAATTAGATTTCCTTTTGCATCCGGATCGCCCGATCTAAAGAAATTTTTTAATCCTTCCACCATTTCATCTGCTGAAATAAAATTGTCATGATTGCTGTCAAGCTCTTCGAATCCCTCAATAGCCATGTCGTGGGAGATATTGTAAATGGTGAGCATATTAGCGTATTCTTCACGAGAAATAAGTTTATCCTTATTTACATCAAAAAGATCAAAAATGTGCCTTGAAGTTCGTTGGATGTAGTGCTTTAAAATATGGTCCTCACCAGATTCGATCTGATCCCTGAAGAAAGCAATCCAGTCCCAGAGTGTAAGACTTAAATCGGGGTTATTGAGATCGGTCAGCAGCTGCACAAAAAGCCGGTGTGATTTTAGTAAAATCATCCGTCCACTTCTTGAATTGTCTCCGAGTTTTAGCTGAGCAACAATCTTCTTTCCCACACTGACAAAGTCACTTGGTTGAAGCTGCCCATTCCGATCTAAGTCAAGTACGTTAAACAGGTGATGTACTTTTCTTTTCTGTATCTCAGAGAAGATTGACCGGGGGCTTTTTTGTTCTTTGGTGGTAAGACTGCCCATTTTTCGACTTTCAATTTACAAAAATATTTCCACCATTCAATGCATTTCGTAGCTTTGCGGCCAATTATTAACATCTAAAACAACATGACCCAGGATATCAAATCAATTCTCAAGAGATTAGAAGTAGAAGCAGAAAACCAGGGGGCGGCTTATGGCAGCAACTGGCTTAATACATCAGGTGATTCGTTGACTTCATTTTCCCCTGTAAACGGAAATGCCATTGCGAATGTGACTCTGGCAGACGAAGCTGCTTATGAAAAAGTAATCTCAGAAGCTCAAGTGGCTTTTAAAGAATGGAGGCAGTTACCCGCTCCTCAACGAGGAGAAATCGTTCGTCAGTTAGGGAATGAATTAAGAGAATGCAAGCAAGAACTAGGTTCTTTGGTCTCTTATGAAATGGGTAAGTCTCTACAGGAAGGATTGGGAGAAGTTCAGGAGATGATTGATATCTGTGATTTTGCAGTAGGATTATCCCGTCAGCTTTATGGCTTAACAATGCACTCGGAAAGGCCCGCTCATCGTATGTATGAACAATGGCATCCGCTAGGTGTAGTTGGGATTATTTCGGCATTTAACTTCCCCGTAGCTGTATGGTCTTGGAATGCTGCAGTAGCGTGGGTTTGTGGAGATGTATGTGTTTGGAAGCCTTCTGAGAAAGCTCCAATCTCAGCTATAGCATGTCAGAAGATCGCACAACGAGTATTTGAGAAAAATGGTATTCACCCAGGCGTTTGTGGATTAGTGATTGGAGATGCCGAAATAGGAAAAAGGCTGGCTGCCGATACAAGAGTTCCGTTGATTTCTGCCACAGGATCTACCAGGATGGGTAAAGCGGTTGGTGAAGTGGTTGGAGCTCGACTTGGAAAACATATTCTTGAACTTGGAGGTAACAATGCCATTATTATCTCACAACATGCAGACTTGAATATTGTGATTCCTGGAGCCGTGTTTGGAGCAGTTGGGACAGCAGGTCAAAGGTGTACTTCTACTAGAAGGCTGATCATACACGAAAGCATTTATGAAACTGTAAAGGAGAAGTTGAAAAATGCATACGGACAGTTACGTATTGGTGATCCTTTGGATGAAAATAATCACGTTGGACCACTTATCGACACAGATGCCGTGAGAATGTATCAGTCTGCGATTGAAAAGGTGAAAGCGGAAGGAGGAAAGACCGTAATCGAAGGTGAAGTACTTTCAGGAGCAGGATATGAGTCTGGATGCTATGTGAAGCCAGCTATTTATGAAGTAGAAAATAGCTACGAGATCGTTTGTAATGAAACATTTGCTCCAATTTTATATTTGATCAAATACTCGGATATTGAAGAAGCGATTGAAATGCAGAATGGAGTACCTCAGGGTCTTTCTTCAGCAATCATGACTACAAATATTCGAGAGTCTGAGCTATTCCTTTCACACGCCGGATCTGATTGTGGTATAGCAAACGTGAATATCGGTACATCCGGGGCTGAAATAGGAGGTGCATTTGGTGGTGAGAAAGAAACCGGTGGTGGACGTGAGTCAGGATCAGATGCTTGGAAAGCATATATGAGAAGACAAACGAATACCATCAATTATTCTACTGAGTTACCTTTGGCTCAGGGTATAAAGTTTGAGCTTTAAAAGCAATAAGAAGAAATTAAGGGAGCTTTTGCTCCCTTTTTTTGTTTCGTGAAAATTCGAAAACAGTTAACTTAGAGTGAAGCGAAATTTAGAGTGAGATTATTCTTTTCGATATTGATCTTGGCATCATTGATTCAACCTGTCTGTGCTCAAACTCAGGAAAAGGATAGTCTCGTGTTGCTTTTGGAGCGTGCTGAGCCCGATACAACTAAGGTTAAGATTCTGAATCGGCTGGCTTATTTACTCCATAGACCAGAGCCCCAGCAAGGCCTTACATACGCTTTAGAATCAATTGTCTTAGCAGAAAAACTGGGCTTTGAGAAAGGATTAGCTCACGGTTACAATTCACTTGGTGCCTGCTATTGGAATCAAAGCGAGCTGGATAGCGCTTTGAAGTACTACGGTAAGTCATATGAAATTAATGAAAAGCTGGGCATAGCCAGAGGAACAACTGGAGCGTTGAGCAACATGGCAATCATTTATAATAATCGAGGAGATTATGTGAATGCAATCGATACATATACCCTGGCATTAGAAGGGATGCGAAAAGAAGGATTTGATTCTTACATCGCGATTACATCCAACAACTTGGGGCTGGTTTTCGAGAAAATTGGAAACTATCCTGAAGCTCTCAAGTACTTCAAAGAGGCAATTAAGATTGGAGAACCGTTAGAGATGACCAACCTAACTGGGCCTGCCTGGATAAATGTTGGTAACATATACAACTATACTGGGGAACCGGAGTTGGAGTTGGAAGCAAAAAAGAAGGCCTTAGAAATAGGAAAGGAATTCGACGATAAGTACATCATGGGTCTAGCCTTCAACAATTTGGGGAGCTTTTATAAAAGGAGAGGTGAATATGAACAGGCTCTTGATCACTTCAGACAAGCACTGTCTATCAATACCGAAGTTGGAAGAAAGACAAGTATTGCACTTAATCTGAGTAATATCGGATCGACCTATCGTGATATAGGTGCATATGAAGAGTCCTTCGAAGAACTAAAGAAAGCACTTGCGATAGCAGATGAAATTGGACATGCAAGAAGAATAGCTCGCATCAATTATCAATTGGGACTTACCGCCAAAAAGTTAAGTGGATGTGATTTCGCAATACCTTTTTTTTTAAAGGGAAACAAGGTTGCAGAAAAAAATAACAACATGTCCAATGTCAGAGACACAAGCAAAGAGTTATACGAATGTTACCAGTCGAAAAAGGATTACCAGTCAGCCGTAATTTATCATGTAGCATATATGGCAGCAAAAGATTCCATTTTGAATGAGGAAAATATAAAAGCGCTAGCTAAAGTCGAGGCGCAATACAAGTATGAAAATCAGCTGAATGAGAAGAATAGCGAAATAGCATTATTGGAATCGAAAGAGCAATTGGCAAATCTCAGAATTACCCTCTTGGCTATTGGTGTCATATTAGTAGTGATTGTAGCCTTCTTTGTTTCCAGGATGATGATTCTTAAGAAAGAGCGTAGAAAACGTGAGCTTGAATCCATCGCCAAATTCAGGGAATCGATGACCGGAATGATTGCACATGATCTGAAAACTCCCTTGAGTGTGATCATAAATTCTTCAAATGGAGGAAACACGAATAAACGAATGGCCAGTCAGATGCTTCAGCTGATAAACAATATGCTCGACGTTCACAGGTTTGAGAGCACTGAAGTGAATCTTAAAAAAGAAAAGACCTCCTTTCAATCTATCATAAAAGATGCCATGGTGCAAGTAGATCTTCTTTCGAAAGAAAAGGATCTTATGCTGCAACCACAACTGGATCAAGATTACATGGTAAATGTTGATAAGGGCATTCTTACAAGGGTTTTGGTAAACTTGCTCACGAACGCGATTAAGTATTCTCCACCAAATGAAACAATTACCATCTCTTGCTCATCCAAAGACAGTTACTTGACGATTTCTATCACTGATAAAGGATCAGGTATTCCTGATGATCAGGTGGAGATTATTTTTCAATCCTTTGGTCAGTTGGATCCTAAAGATTCGGGTGGCATTGGCTCTACGGGACTAGGATTGACTTTTGTGAAACTGGCTTTATTAGCTCACGGTTCAAAAATTGAAGTTAGATCTAAACAAGGAAAAGGAACTACTTTCAGTTTCTCTCTACCATTCACACAAGTAAATAGTGAGGTTTTTGAAGAACAAGAAAGTGTAATCCAAGCATTTTCTTCAACTGTAAAGAAGTCCCTGCAGAAAAGAGTTGAAGTGCTAAAGTCTTTGAAACTCTATCAGGTAGGAGAAATTGAAAAAGAGCTCTCAGAAATAAAAGGTGAAAGCAGCGAGGTAAATGATTGGGTAGAAAGAGTTCTAAGATCAGTCTATGCTGGAAACAAAGAGAAGTATGAAGAATTGATCAATGAACTTGACAATGTCTAGAAGAGATGTATCAGAAAGTCTCTTAGGCTATCTTTCTCATCTATATCAAGCTTCTTTTTCAGCCGATACATAGCCGTACGAACACTTGCAGCGGTCACGTTTAATAATCTGGCAATTTCTTTCGTATCCATACCAAGCTTCAGGTAAGCACAGAGTTTCAGGTCTTTGTGCGAAATGTCGGAACCTTTATCTGACAATGACTTGAAGAAATGAGGGTGTACTTCCTCAAAATGCATTTTGAAAGTGGACCAGCTATCATCTGCCTCCAGATGATGATGTATTCGTTTTTGTATTCTCAAGATATGGTCAAGTACCTTTTCTTCAGACTTGCTTCTACCCCCCAATTGAAGTGGTTTGGAAAGCTCGTCCAAATCCTCGTGAAACTTCTGGATGACACTATTCTTTTCCACGATCAACATCGAGGTTGTACTTAGTTTTCTGTTTTTGAGATCTATTTCATTGCTAAGCAACCGTTTGATCTCTGCTTGTTGTTCTTTAAGTCTTAATGCAGAGTTGATCCGTGCTTTTAGCTCAACAAAATCAATAGGTTTTCGAATGTAATCCCAAGCCCCTGCTTCCAATGCAATCTGAAGATTTTCTGATGACGTCATCTCCCCGGTCGCCATAATGACAGGAATTTCCGAGGTGTCTTCGTGTTTTCTAATCTTTCTTGTGGCTTCAAGACCATTCATTTCGGGCATATCCCAATCCATCAGAATGAGATCTGGTATTTCCAGTTTCGCTACCTCAAATGCCTCCCTCCCATTTCCAGCACGAAAAATCTGCCATGACTCTTTACTACGGTTGAGTTCTTCTACGACTAATCGGACGATATCCGGGCTGTCATCTGCGATCAAGATGCTTCGATTTTCCATGCTAGCTATAGTGCAAGCTAATTTAGATCGTGATTTTTTCAAGAATGAATAAGGAAAAATAAAGCATGTGATACTTTGTCTATGCTATGTAGTCGTCATTAAGGGCGTTGGTCCTCTAGCTTTGTGAATGTACCATTAAACCTGGTAATACTGGTTGGTAATACACATCCCGCTTACTTAACCTCGTTTGGTTAGTTAGAAGGCAGTTTAAATAGTTGAACTGCCTTTTTTTATTGTGGCTTTCAGGAAATTTTGAACGGCAGCATTCTTATTCAAGAATTAAGCATTCATCCTGAAAACCCTATGGTTTATCGATTAGAAAGAGGCATGTGACACTTTGTCTATGCTTGATATTTCAAATCCCTTTTTACTCTAGAAAACTTTGTAACCAAACAATTAGAACCAGTCAGGCAATCCTTTGGAAAAGGCTAGTGTCTGGACAAAGATTTTTTACCAGATAAACCTTAGTTTTATGAAATTCATTCTCAACTACCAAGTCAGGAGGATATTCTACCTCTTTTGCTTCATTCCCATATGTTGGGTTCATTCTCAAAATCTAATCATCAAATCAGTTTCTATAAAGGGGAACGATGTAATTGTTGATTATGATTTGCTAGATGACGACTTAAATCATAAGTACACATTGAGGCTTTACAGCTCTCAGGATAATTTCGTGCAACCGCTTACCAACGTTGAAGGAGATGTTGGTATTGACCAATCTGTGGGCGGAAATAAACAGATCATCTGGCACGTGAAAGATGAGCTAGGAGAAGATTTCAAAGGAGATGTTTCTCTAGAATTGAAGGGAAAGCTGTATATCCCTTTTGTGACGCTCAACAATTTCGAAGATATCAGTTCCATGAAAAGGAGTCGTCCATATAATGTAACATGGGCGGCAGGTAGAGGAAGCAATGTATTGACATTTGACCTATTCAATGGTAAGAATGAGATTGTTCATACTTATACCAATATCGCCAACGTCGGAGAATACCAATTGGAGATACCAAAAGATGTTAAGCCAGGAAAGAATTATCGTTTCAGAATAACCGATCAACGAAACAAGGAAGATGTTGTATTCACACCTTACTTCACAATCAGAAGAAAAGTACCGCTCGTAGCAAAAGTTGCGCTCGTTGGACTTACGGGTTCAGGAGCCGTCCTCTTAGGAGGTCAAGGAGGTTCAGAAGTTGGCACTGGGGAAGTGCCACTATTACCAGATCCAATTCTTCCAAATAATTAATTCTGAATACAATGAAATGAGCATAAGTCATAAAACACCAATCTATTGGATGAATAAGATTTATGCGAATTCCATATGTGCGATTTAAAAAGAAAGACATGCATATGAAAAAGATATTACTACTCATGTTTATGGCTGCTTCGTCTTGCATCAATGCGCAAGTAGTCAACGAAGACTTCAATGCTTCAGACGGTTCATGGGCTGGATCTTCTGATTCAGGCGGGACCTACTGGCAGTGGGGAGATCCAACTGGAACGCTTATCAACGATGACAATGGAGGAGCTGGAAATGCTTGGGTAATTGGCTTGACAGGAGATTTCAGTATTGAGGAATTCGAAGCTATTTACTTGACTTCACAGAGCTATAATCTTTCTAGCGTCACAAGCTCGGGATTGATTTCTATGGCTATTTACCGTGATTTAGGGACATTTAATGATGGATTTGAAGATCTGGATGATCCGGTCCAATTACAGTACAGCATAGACAATGGAATGAATTGGACCCCTCTTGGTACAAGTGGCTCTGGAGTCAATTGGTACAACGATTCGATGTTCAATGCCTGGACTCTTAATTCAGGAGGATGGGTAACTGCCACTCAAGAACTTCCGGCAGAAGTTTTAGGTGAGGCATCAGTACAATTTAGATTCTTTATGATTTCAAATGCTCCAACAGGCATGTATGGGAAGGAAGGATTCGCTTTTGATGATTTTCAAATCCTTTCAGGAAACACAGGTTCAGATATACTGACCATGACAGTTGCCGGGGAGTTGTTTTCTTCGTCTATTGATAACGCTTCTAAAACGGTGACTTTATTTGTGCCAAATGGCACAGATGTTACAAGCTTAGCACCGACGTTTACACTTTCTAACGGAGCATCTTCGAGTATTACTTCAGGAACTCCACAGAATTTCACTTCTCCGGTGACTTACACGATTACCGCGGAAATAACCAGTATAGTTGAAGATTGGACTGTTCAGGTAGTGAATCCTACACCAACAATTAGTCTTTTTCCGGCTTCCGGTAGAGAAGGAACAGAAGTTTCGATTTATGGAAAGGGATTTAGTAGTACGATAGCTGATAATAACGTCTCATTTGGTTCGGTAAATGCAACCGTGACATCCGCAAGTAGCAATAAACTGGTTGTTACAGTACCTGCCGGAGCAAGCCTCGGCATCAATGAAGTTAGTGTTTCATCAAATGGGCTGAACTATTTCAGCGAACCAAACTTTACAGTAGTTTCTTCAGGGACTTCCGCCGTATTCACAGACTATAAATTGAACGATTTTGACTTAGCAATTAGTAAGGCAATATCCTTAGAGGTTGCTGATTTTGACGGTGATGGAGATTTAGATTTTGCTTTCGATGATGGAGCAACATTGAATATCGCTACTATCCAAAATGGAGGAATCACAAATACTGTATCTGTAGCAAGCGGTCGATCCGTTACCGCCACAACGTTGATTTTGGAAGCGTCAGATGTAGATAAAGATGGATACCCAGATATCATAGCTGGAGGGGCAAGATTGGGATGGTTCAAAAATAATGGCGATGGTACCTGGGAAAATGAGCAAATAATTGAAGCCAATGCCTACGAGTCAATTCTTGTTTTTGATGCGGATGCCGATTTTGACGAAGACATTTTAGCGAATGATGGATCAGATGTGTTACTCTATAAAAATTCAAATGGTTCCTTTGGACCTTCCACCACAACTAGTGCCAGCACCATATCGGTGCCTATTGATTGGGATGAAGATGGAGATATTGATTTAATCGCACTGGGTGAGGATGAAATGACTTTTGACCAGTCCATTCTGCTGTTGGCGAATGATGGGTCAGGAGCTTTTACAAGTAGTACACTCACCACAACGAGCTTAACAGGTATAGAGGATGTACAAGTAGGCGACCTGGACAATGATGGCGATAATGATTTTGTTTATGTTGATTCTGATCAATTCTCAGGGAACAATAGTATTGGCTACATCTTAAATAATGGAGACGGGACGTTTGCCACTGAGGTTTCCATTAGCGCCAACACGACTCCTCAGGGAAACAAGCAATTAAAATTGGGTGATCTCAATGGGGACGGAATTTTAGATATTGCCAGAACCACAGATGATGGATTCGGTGATGGATGGTTTTACATCTACTTGTCTAGTGCACCACTTACCTATTCAGAAACAGAATTAGATGGTAGCATTGCTGGTCAGGATGTAGAATTGGTTGACATCAATAACGATGGGGACCTGGATATCTTACAGGAATCTTCCGCATCAGGAGGGTATTTCCCATTATATGTTCAAGGGAGCACAGACTTGACTATTTCAAGTTTTTCATTTGCTGAGCAAACAGGACCAGCAACAATTAATACAACTGCGTTCACAGTGGATATAGAAGTAAGTACAGGAACTGACCTTACAGCTTTGACTCCTACCATTGAGTTTCCATCTGATGCGGTGTACGCTAACCCATTATCTGGGGTTGTGAATAATTTTTCTAGCAGTGTTACATACACCGTAGGAACGGTGGATAATAGCTCCTCTACAACACAGGATTGGACGATCAAGGTAGCCGAAGCTCCATCCGTTCCGGTTATTGCGAGTAGTAACATTGGACAAACTATCGCAACGCTTTCATGGAATAAATCAAGTGCAGGAGTAAACTATGAGTTGGAGTTGAGCGAACTGAATGATTTTAGTACGCTTGTTTCAGGATATGACCCGCTCGTGATCAACAACCCGGCAACATCGACGGTTGCAGTAGATCTAGTAAATCTGGCAGTTGGCACCACGTACTATGCTCGGGTGAGGGAGCAAAATGCGATAGGTACCTTCTCTGCATATTCGTCGACTTTGAGCTTTATGACAATCAATGAACGTCCAACTGATTTAAGAATGGATAGCCAGTCAGTGAATGAAAATGCTGCAGTTGGGTCACTTGTTGGAACATTTGCGGTAACGGATTCAGATGATATTGTGCATACGTATGAATTTGTAGCAGGTAATGGTGATGCAGATAATGCTTCGTTTATCATAAATGGAGCAAACCTTGAAACGAATGAGGTATTCAATTTTGAAAGTAAGGACAGATACTCGATAAGAGTTCAAGCCACCGATTCAAGAGGGGCTACCAGTGATGCTGTGTCTTTTAATATTGATATCAATGATCTTAATGATGCACCTACAGCTGTTACATTGGAGACCAGTTGTTGTGGCCCAAGAGGGTTTGATCCTATCGGAACAAAAGTTGCAGATCTGTTTGCAACAGACGAGGATGGAGATAACATTGTCTTTGATTTGGTAAGCGGAGGTGACTCCTTCACGGTGAATAACACAACAAAGGCGCTTACAACAGCAGTTGTTTTTGAAACGGAAGTAGATGTGGTTATTCCAATTCAACTTCGTGCAACAGACCCTGATGGCGCTAATGTAACTGAGAATTTCAATGTAACGATTAGTGCTTTTGTAGATACGGATAAACCGATAGTATCACCTTCTCCACAGAATGGAAATACGTTCTTATCTGGTGGTCCGGAACGAACGTTGAGTGTTACAGTCGAAGATTTCAGACTAAGCCAGGTTAAGTTTTTCTCAAGACTACTAACCGAATCTGAATTTGTAAATGAAGTATTGACAGAAGTAGACGGAGCGTATACCAAGGCGGTTCAGGAATCTGACCTTGGCGTAGCTGGATTTGAATATTATTTTGAAGCAACTGATGAAGCAGGAAATGTAGGATTTTCCGAGTTGAAAACAATGGCACTCTCATTCCCAGAGTCTGGAGAAAATGCACCTAAGGTTGAATCTGTCACAAAATTTGGCCGAACGGTGGATAGTTATCAGATCATTTCCATTCCGTTTGCATTTAATGATCCGTCTGCCAAGCGTGTGGATGCCATATTCAATGAATACAACAGTGATCAAATCAATCGTGAATATCGAATCATTAAATGGGATCCGACTAGTGGTGAAAGTGGTACATTGGTCAATTTAGATCAAGCATCTACCATCGAGTTGGGCGAGGGATACTTCTTTATTTCCGCAAAGGAGCGATCAATTACCATTGAAAGTGCTAACATCAACTTACAAGATCCATTTCCTCTTGTGTTAAGACAAGGATGGAACCTGGTTGGTAATCCATATAACATCGATATTGATTGGAATTCCGTTTTGACTAATAATGGCGCAACCGGAATTGTTGGAGCACTTAGGGTCCTTGATCCAGAGAATCCGGAAACCTGGCCGGAGAGCAATATTCTTAAAACACTGGAAGGTGCTTTTGTTTTTGCAAATCAGGACATCACGCTTAATATGAGCTATACGGATGCTTCCATTTCTTTTGGAGGGGGTAGGTTAGATCCCGGAGCTCCAGAGGCTGAGTGGTTCCTTCCAATTACGTTGGAGCAAAATGGAGACTTCAGAAAAGGAGGAATTGGTATGGACAATGCAGCAAGCGCTTCCTTGGACATGTATGATGAACCAGTACTTCCAAAATGGTTAGAGTATCTGGAAATCGCCTTCTTACATGAAGATGAGAAATTTAGCAGATACAACAAGGATGTGATTCCTAGAGAGGATACCAAAATTTGGGACTTTGAGGTTTCTTCTAGCAGCAATGGGATATCTGTGCTAAAGTGGGATGAAAGCAGTGCTCAAGTAGCGAACCTTCAGCTTTACAATACGCAAAATGGAGCGATCATTGACATGACGAAACAATCGTCTTATCAGTTTGAGCTAAACGGTACAGCTAAGTTTAAAATCCTTTATAGTACAGATCCGGATGCCGCGTTTGACTTTGAGCAACTGGATGTATTGGAAGCATATCCAAACCCATTCGTGGAATCATTCAATGTTCCGCTAAGATTACCTTCCAATGGCTTTGATTATGAGGTGAGTGTGGATATCCAGGATCTATCAGGAAGAACCATTTTCCAGGGAGTAAGAGAGATCAGCCGAGGAGGTGTGATGGAATATAGCTTCAAGAGACCTCAGGGAATGAAACCAGGTATCTACTTATACAAAGTCAACATTAATAATGCACTCAATTCCGAGAGCTATACCAAAAGAATTAAGGTAAACTAATAAGACATTAAGAACATGAAAATTTTAATAAGTATCCTTACAATAGTAGTCGTGTTTGCATGCCAGGCACAACTTGTTTCTGATCAAACGAACGCGATCAGAATAGATGTAACCAAGCCAGCGGAAGCAGAGATAACCATGCCTTCCATAAGTTGGGAATACCCTGCCAGGGAATACACAAACTCACAGGAGAACAAAACCAACTTCATAGCTTCCATTGAGTCAACCACTCCTATAAAGGAAGTAAAGCTGGGTATTGGTAAAACGAGAAGCGGGAAACCACTTGCTACAAAAACGATAGAGATCCCGGATAACACGCTGAAATACAAAATTGAAAACAGTGTCTACTTGAGAGATGGAGAAAATGTAATTAGTCTGATTGTTACAAATGAAGACGGGGGAACCGTTGTGGATTACAGGAATGTATTGGTTGGATTAGATGCGATCTCCAAAGCGATCGATATCAACCGTAAAGACTATGCTCTATTGATCGGAACAGATAAGTATGATCACTGGACAGACCTTGTGAATCCGGTTTACGATGTGGAGACCATATCTGGAATCCTCAAAGAGAACTACAATTTTGAGACCCAAGTTTTGACCAATCCGGAGCAAGATGATTTTCTGGTTAAGATCAAAGAATACTCACAAAAAAAGTATAAGCCACAAGATCAACTATTGATTTTTATCGCAGGACATGGTCAGTTTGATGAGACCTTTGGAGAGGGTTATATTGTAACTAAAGGTAGTCTACAGAATGATGAAGCCAAGACTTCATACATTCCTCACAGTGTCCTTCGGAATATCATTGACAACATCCCTTGCGAGCACATATTATTGGTTATGGACGTTTGCTTTAGTGGAACATTTGATCCGGTGATTGCAAGGAGTAGAGCGTCCGTCTACGAAGATTTGGATGATGCGGAACTACTTGTTAGAAAATTATCTAAAAAGACACGTAGGTATTTGACCTCTGGTGGTAAAGAGTACGTTTCAGATGGAGTAGCTGGAAGCCATTCCCCATTTGCTCAGCGATTCATTGAAATCCTTAAATCAAGAGGAGGAGAAGATCGAATTATTACGTTGCATGAAATATACCCGGTAATGCAGCGTCTAAAGACCCTTCCACGAACAGGTGAGTTTGGTCAGAATGAAAAAGACAGTGATTTTGTTTTTGTAGCAAAATGATAGTTGGAGTGGTAGTTTAAGACTCACTTGGTAGGTGAGCGTGATTGAAGGCGACCTTTGGTAGGGTTGCCTTTTTTTTATTCAACAAAATTGACAAGTTAAGGCCATTATAAGTTGCGATGGGGAATGAGCAGGATAACCATGTCAAGAATGTAGTGCTCAGTATTGTGACGAAACCCATTGATGATCACCTTATCATTAAGTACAGGCATTAAAACGGTATAATATTTTTTTGAAAAATTATAATTATTTGAAGTTGTGACGCAACCCTTTATTAAAAAGGGGAGTTCCGGCAGAAATAATACTTAGACCAAGACACCTTAGTTATGATCAAAACACATCTTAAAGCGCTTTTAATATTGATACTGGCCTCATTCATGATGCCAGCTACTATACAGGCTCAGTTTGCTGGTCCTTATGCCCAGGAAAACTGGACCTTTACATCTCAAGATTTGACTGGTGCTCAGGCAGATGGATTTATAGATCTGTCCAATATGCCAACTGGATTCACCCTTGCTGGTAATAACGATGAATTAGCCGGAGCTAACTCATTGTACTCAATCACCATTCCGGAAGATGGAACCCTAAAGTTTAAATGGTCATACACGACCGATGATGGACCATTTTTTGATAAAGGTGGCTATAGATTGAATGGTACTTTCGTTGAGCTTACAGATCCGGATAGTGAGCAGGATCAAAGTGGTGAAGAATCTGTTGTTGTAACAGAAGGAGATACTTTTGCTTTTGCGATAGATGCTACCGATGCTTGCTGTGGTAGAGCATTCTTTACAATTGAAAGTTTTAGCACAGCAGACAATACTGCTCCAACTTTAAATAGCCCAGGAAATATTTTCAGCGATGTGAATCCTGGAGAAATTGTTGTTAACCTTGAAGGAATTTCTTCAGGAATAGATGAAGGGGGGCAAACCATAACCATAACTGCCTCTTCAAGTAACACAGCTGTGATCCCTGATCCAGTAGTTACTTATACTTCTCCTGAGGCTACCGGAACGCTGAGCTTTACACCGGTAACGGATGCCTTTGGTGATGCAATCATAACAGTAAATGTGGCGGACGATGGAGGTACAGCTAACGGAAGCATTGATAACATAGATGTAACTTTCACTGTCTCCATAGCAGGTAATCTACCCCCGAGCATTGATATCATAGATGATATTGAAAGTCAAATCAATGAAGTACTAAGTGTTGATTTAACAGGAATAGATGCAGGTGCCGGAGAGACACAAACCATTAGCATTTCAGCCACTTCATCTAATCAGTCGGTGATTGCCGATGAAGATATAGTAGTTAATTATACCAGTCCTGATGCTACAGGGACTTTAGATATCACTCCAGTAACAAATATTTCCGGAGAAACAATCATCGAAGTGACAGTAACAGATGATGGAGGCACAGCGAATAACGGAAAAAACGAAACGACTACTTTCTTTCAGATTACGATAGCTCCGAATGGTGAACCTGTTATAAACGAACTGGAAGACCAAAACTTTTTTGTCAATGCTGGTGAGCAAATAATTAATTTGGCGGGAATCAATGATGGAGATGCTGGTGTAAGTCAAATATTGAACATTACTGCATCTTCGAGTAATCCAGCGTTGATCCCAGATCCTTTGGTGACTTATACGTCACCAAATACTACGGGTACACTTACTATAAATCCGGTGGCAGATCAATTTGGTACTGCAACAATCACCGTTACACTAAGTGATGATGCGGGCACCAACAACGGAGGGGTAAACGAAACGTCCTTTTCATTCGAGATTACTGTACTCGGGAATTTTCAGCCAGAAATAGATCCGATCGCAAACATTCGAATGGGTATAAATGAACCAGATAAAACGATTGATTTATCTGGTATTACCGCAGGAGTAGTTTCCAACGATGAAGAAATAACTGTCTCTGTCACTTCAAGCAATACGAATGTAATTGGTGCTGAAGGTATTGAGTTGACTTACACAAGCCCTGACGAAACCGGAACACTCGTTTTGAATTCGGTAGCAGATGCAATAGGGGAGTCCACGATAACAGTTACAGTGATGGATGATGGAGGAACCGAAAATGGCGGTATCGATGCTATTCAAGAAATATTTGTGGTTCGGGTGATTGCAAATCGTGCACCTACCATCAATGAAATTAATGATCTGGGATTGGATATAAATGCAGATTTACAAACAGTGTTTCTTAATGATATTACCTCTGGAGAAGACTCAGAATACCAGGTATTGACGGTGACTGCCACCTCCGATAATACAGCCTTAATACCCAATCCTGATGTGACATTTGCCGGCGCTGAACCAGAAGGAGCCGGAGGATCCATATCATTCACGCCAGTTGCGGATGCTACAGGAACAGCTAATATTACGGTGACGGTTACCGATGATGGTGGAACTCTGGGAGGAGGAGTAAACAGTACTTCAGTCACATTTGAGATTTCAGTTTCTGGAAATCAGCCACCAACGATGAATGAAATAGAGGATGTTTTCAACCAAACGGTAGATGCTTTTTCGGTTGACCTTTCTGGTATCTCTGATGGGACAGGATTTACTCAGAATCTAATAATCACAGCTACATCTGATAATCCTACGATCATTCCAAATCCCACAGTTAATTATACAGCAGGATCTTCAACAGGATCACTTGATTTCGAGCCAACTGATTTCGGAGATGCTACCATTACTGTTACCATCGCGGATGATGGAGGTACAGAAAATGGAGGAATAGATACATTTACACAGACTTTCGATATCACTTTAGGAGGAAATCAGCCACCGGGAATCGATGAGTTTGGAGGAGATGGAAGAGACTTAGATGGCACAACGTTTTTGTTTAACAATGGGCAAGGAGATCAGGCATTAATATTTACAGTATTCGATAATGATAATGAGGAGGAGGATAATATCATAAGTGTTACGGTAGTTGCCAAGGATCCACAATTTGAGGATATCGTTTCTGTTGATTACAACCCGGGAAGTTTCCTTGGCGGGATCATTTTTTCCCCTCCGGCAGGTCTGACAGGAACCGCAGAATTTGAAGTAACCGTTCAGGATGATGGGGGAACTGAGAACAATGGACAGGATACATTCGTCGCAACCATGACGGTTATTTTTACCGAGCCTACTACCTACAGTGCTACACTACCGAATAGTGGAGGGGGCAGTCATGTTCAGCCATTCACTGTAGATCAGTCCGGTCCTGTTTTGATTGAGAGTGTAGACGGTAACATTGATGCATCATTCGTTTTATACGAAGACAGATTTGACCCATTAAATCCTGGAAATAATCAAATTGAAAGTGGAAGGAGGATCACAGTTGATCTGGAAAAAGACAGACAGTATATTCTAGTGACTACCAATGTTCCAATAGACGATGATGTGACAGTTGTAGCATCAGCACCCTTAGACGTAATTCTCGCGGTTGAAAGCACATTATCATTTACAAATGCTATTGGAACATTAAATGGAGGTGTAGGCTTTGGTTTCTTGCCAAATCTGGATTTCATAGAAGATGCGATTACCAATGAGGATGAATCGTTTACTATCTCACTTTCCGGAATGTCAGATGGAAATGGAGGTACGGACAATTTATCATTAAGTGGAACTTCAGAAGGTATTGATTCTTTTGAGTTTACAGACAATTTGGATGGAACTGCAGAGGCTTTATTGAATCCTGTTCGTGATTTCAATGGAACCAGTTCTGTGACCATAACGGTATCTGGTCCAGATGGTAGCACGTTTGATCGAACTTTTGAGGTAACCGTTAACCCAATCAATGATGCCCCGGTCGTGACGGCTGGTGATGTCACCACTCCTGAAGAAGAAGCTTTCACATTTGAAGTAGATGCTTCTGATGTTGACACGCCTGACAATACACTTACGTATAGCATTGATGCGACTTCTATCGCCAATGGGGTGAACATCGATGCATCAACCGGGGTAATAAGCTGGCTTCCGGAGGAAAACCAGGATGGAGATTATTCAGTCACAGTGACCGTAAGTGATGGAGCTTTAGAAGGATCTGGCACGATCAATATCACTGTTTCAGAAGTAAATGTTGCACCGGTTTTGGCCGCAATAGGTAATCAGACAGGTGCAGAAAGATCTGAGCTCAGCTTTACAGCCGCTGCTTCAGATGCAGATTTACCTGCAAATACCCTTGAATTTAGTTTGGATGCAACTTCTACTTCTAATGGAATGACAATAGATGCATCAAACGGAGTATTCAACTGGACACCATCGAGTAGTCAGGCAGGCACATATACTGTTGAAGTGACTGTGAGCGATGGTATAGCCACGGATACAGAAACGTTGACAATCACGGTATCGGATGTTTTGGGCCTAGATGGAGAAAGTACCATTGAAATCTATCCTAACCCTTCTTCTGATTTCTTGAATATCGGTTCTTTGGAAGTAACATCTGTTTCAATCTTTGATTTGAATGGGAGCGTGGTTCTAAGTGTAACCGTAGAGGGCCAAATAGATATTTCCCGGTTGAATGAAGGTACTTACGTCCTTCAACTGAAGAATAAAGAAGGCAAGATCATCGGAGCTGATAGGATCATTAAAAAATAACTAAGGAAGCGAAACTTAAGGTTTTGCGATTAAGCGGTCCCAAAGGGGACCGCTTTTTTTATTTATCTCCAATCATGGACAGTTTCTCTTTTTGAAAAAAGAATTAATTTGTTCTTCATGTCTGAGCCTGATCAATCTAATTGCCTGAATTGTGGATCTAAGACCAACGGGGCTTTTTGTAGTGCTTGCGGACAATCAACAACCGTACATCGCATTACTCTTAGAGAAACCATAAACGATTTTTTTAGCTCCACCTTCGCGCTGGAAGGACCTCTATTATCCACGATAAAAGGATTGATAATTAATCCCGGAAGACTGTTTAGAGAATTTATTAATGGTAAACGCAAAACCTACTATAAACCAGTCGCTTTTTTTGTGGTTTTGACAGCTGCTTACCTGATATTAAGAGAGGCGATTAACTACGATCCCTTTGAGGATCAACCCCAAATGAAAAG
This sequence comes from Ekhidna sp., assembly GCA_965267215.1. Lineage (GTDB taxonomy): Bacteria > Bacteroidota > Bacteroidia > Cytophagales > Cyclobacteriaceae > Ekhidna. The sequence goes on along the minus strand of OZ253940.1, from coordinate 3,155,845 downwards.
TGAAAACATTCCGGAAAGGGCTAAACTTTTTATAATGGCCGGCCGATTCATGGTGGCCAATATCAATAATATCATGTTTTTCCTGGTATTGTCCATAGGACTAATGCAGAAGCTGTTTTTTTATCGAAAATATTACCTGGCAGAATATATTGTTACCGGGTTTTTCATTTCAGGCATCTATCTTTTGTTCGGTATGCTTCACATGCTATTTAGCGTTTCAGTGGTCTATATAACACCACGATTAAACCTGATCATTCTGTTTTTTTACCTGGTTTATTCGATGGTTTCTTTCCATCAGAAAACCACAGTGCTCAACATTCTAAAATACGTCACCAGCGCATTACTATCCATAGCGCTTTATGTGGTACTTGGATATGGGTTTTCGTTATTGATTACTTATTTCAATCTCACTTGATACCACTTAAAATAGTCCAGTGATATTTCCATCCTGATCTATGTCAATGTTTTCTGCCGCAGGGAGGGCTGGTAAACCCGGCATTCTGAGCATCTTGCCTGTGATAGGTATGATAAACCCTGCTCCAGCAGCAATCTCAACTTCCCGCACATTAAGCGTAAAATTCCTTGGTCTGCCATAGGAGGTAGCATCGTCAGAGAAAGAGTTTTGAGTCTTGGCCATGCAGATAGGAAAATTTGAAAAACCTAGCGCATCCGCACGTTTCAAGATTGTATTTGCGTTTGCGCTATACACCACCTTATTTGCACCATAAATCTGTTCTGCTATTGCTTCGATTTTTTGTTTGAGTGGATCTTCTAGTCGATAAGTAGAAATAAAGTCTGAAGTGCAGGAGTCAGCAGCAGCTATCACTTTTTGAGCAAGATCTTGCATGCCTTTGCCTCCATTTTTCCAACCGTCAGCATATGCAATCTCTACTCCAAGCGCTTTGCAACGGTCGATGATGCATTGCATTTCTTGTTCTGTATCAGCTAGAAATTTATTGATGGCTACCACCACTGGCACCCCAAAAGATTTGATGTTTTCTATATGTTTTTCCAGGTTTCCAAGCCCTTCCATTACCGCCTTAACGTCGGGTTCCTGTAGTTGATCCTTTTTAATTCCTCCATGGTATTTCAGAGCCCTTACCGTGGCTACAAGGACCACTGCTTTGGGACTAATACCTCCTGCCCTGCATTTGATGTTGAAAAATTTCTCCGCACCTAAGTCTGCACCAAAACCTGCCTCTGTGACCACATATTCAGACAGAGAAAGCCCAATCTTAGTACCTACCAGAGAGTTGGTTCCCTGGGCGATATTAGCAAAAGGCCCACCATGAATGATTGCTGGATTCCCTTCTAGCGTTTGAACCAAATTGGGTTTAATGGCATCTTTTAGAAGTGCAGCCATAGCACCGTGCGCATTTAAGTCTTTTGCGAAAATGGGTTCACCGGTGAAAGTATCACCTACATAAATATTGCCCATTCGATCCTTTAAATCAGCTAAGTCTTTCGCGAGACATAGAATGGCCATAATTTCTGATGCCGCTGTGATATTGAATCCAGATTCTTGTAAGAACCCACCTTGTTTGCCGCCCAAGCCTGTCACGATGTGCCTCAAGGAACGGTCGTTCATGTCCATGGCCCATCTCCATTTTACGGTGCGAGGGTCGATTCCGAGGTTTCTGGATCTTCCGTAAATGTTGTTGTTTATGAGAGCAGATAAAAGATTATTGGCCTTTTCTACAGCAGCAAAATCTCCATTGAAGTGAAGATTTATGTCTTCCATTGGAATAAGCTGAGAGTATCCCCCACCCGTTGCTCCACCCTTTATGCCAAAAACAGGTCCGAGAGAGGGTTCTCTTAAGACGGCCACTGCTTTTTTACCGATATGATTTAAGCCATCAACCAAACCTACAGAAACGGTTGTTTTTCCTTCACCAGCTGGGGTAGGTGTGATAGCGGTGACCAGTATCATGTTGTTTTTCCGGATACTGTGGTCATCGATATATGATAAGGGTATTTTGGCTTTATATCTACCGTACTGTTCTATTTCTCCATTGTGTAATCCAAGCTTTTTTGCGATTTCATCGACGGGTTTGAGGGTAGTCGCTTGAGCGATTTTCAGGTCGGGGTTCTCGTTGCTCATTGTTGTTTGTTTTAGGCAAAATAAACCAGCTAAGCACATCAATTCATGACGATTGTCAATTGATTAGCTGCTAATGATCTATTTAAGAACATAAAAATATCCTTATTCTATGCCCTCTAAGATAGTCGCTATTTGGACTAAGTGGCGTTCTTCATGAGCAAGAATAAAACGAAAGCATTCAGGTATGTAGAATTTGATCTTCTCCCCTAAGGCGGTAGGTATTTTGACGTTCTTGAGATTTTTTGCTCTTGCCAGACGAATCAAATCATTCAATGCATCTTTGTTTTTAAGAAACAAATTCAGCGTTTCATGCTTTTTAGTTGGTTCGGTAATTGGATTGAAAAAATCAAACGTCTTCATTTTGAACCTTCGCTTTTTCCCTTTGGGCCTCATGGCATAGATAGACATTCGTCCCATAAGTGTTGATTGATACTGTAAGACTTTATCGGATGGAAGATCTTGAGCCTGAGAAATGGCTTTTTCAAAGTTAGGTAGATATATTTCATATACACGGTTTAAATGTCCTACAACTTCCAGGGGAGACCATTTCTTTTGATTTGGCTTCCAGTTCAGTTTTTCATCAGGTAATTCTGAAACATTAGATTTTATATAGTTTTTAACACTATTAGACTGTTGTAGTATCTGTTCGAAGTTTACTTCCATGATTTTTGAGTTTTGATGGAACAAAGCTCCGACACGTGATCAATAAAAAAAATGATCTGGATCAATTAATTCCGAAGTGCCCTTAATCTACTAAAGGTTTCGGGTTTCATATTGAGATAGCTGGCCAAATATTTTTGAGGGATGTGCATGAGCTCCTCCGGGCATCTTTTGATGAATGCATCAAAACGTTCTTTTGCCGTAAGAGTAAGCATTTCCACTTCCCTTGAGCCTCTACCAAACAGGATGTTTTCCATAAAATGAGTTCTCCAGCGATAGAATTCCGGAAATTGATGAAACAGCTCATCGTATTTATCCTTGCTGATAGCAATGAGTCTGGAGGGTGTAAGCGCTTCCATAAAGTAATTAGAAGGGGTTTGTGTTATGAAAGAGTCATAAATTCCGGAAGGTGAGCCCATATATGAAAAACCGAAAATAACTTTTTCACCTTTACTGTTGATGAGGTATCCTGCTTGCACTCCGGATAGCGCGAAATAAAAATATTTAGCGATGGTGCCACTTTCTACCAAAAATGATCTCTGAGGGTACTCTTTTTCAAAGAAACTATCTTCCAAAAAAGAGTAAGCTTCATCACTGATGGTTATGTATTTTCCAAAATTGGAATCGATTATGGATTTTATTTCTTGATCCAAACCTTTTTGATCAAAACTAATTAAAAGAATGAAGCGTTATCAAAACTACAAGTAAGGGTTTGATCATTATCCGGGTGTTTATTAGATTGATCTTTAAGAATTATATGAAAAAGCTTTTCATACTTCCTTTTCTGTTACTTTTTGCATGCGACTCCTCTGAATCTCAAAAGGAGTTGGAGCCGGAGATTATTGCAGAAACTCGACTTTATTCCCTGAACCAAATAGGTGAGAAAGAATATGAAACCATGGATGAGGTTGTTGGGGAAGCGACTTTTTTCCAAACCGGAGATGTAGTCACAGTTGAAATTGTACTGAATGGAATGGAACCAAACACATCAAAAGCAGTACACATCCATGAAGGGACAGTTGAGCAACCTGGACGTCACTGGAATGCAGGAAAGTTCATAGCTGCTTGTGATAACCGAAGTTTAGGTGAGGTCTGGGCGAAACCTTTCATTGGAGATGTTGGGAATGTGGACATAGATGCGGATGGGAACGGTAGGTTTTCTCTGAAGACAGACTTATGGAGGCTAAATAGCGGTGATGAACGAGATCTGCTGGACCGTCCTATTATTATTCACGAAAATCCGCAGGACTTCATTGAAGAATGCAATCCATTTCATGATCACAATCATCCACATTCCAACCCTAAGATTGCCGGAGGTAAAATAACGTTGGTTTCAGATATTGCTCAGAATGTTCAATCGTTTGTCAAACCTGAGCAAATGCCAGATTTTCTGATTTGTAAGTAAGTTATCTGGCAAGTAATTTCAGGAATCTTGAAGCAATTGACTGACCATCATCCCTGTTGCTGGTGCCATACTTAGTCCGAGCATTCCGTGCCCTACTGCAATGGTAAGATTGGTGTATTTGGAGGATCGCTCGATTATGGGATGTCCTTTGCTGGACATAGGACGCCAGCCTGTCCAGGGCGTGAAATCCACATTGTCGATTTTAGTTTTCAGGTATTCTTGTGAGGCTTTGCGAAGAGCTTTCAGCCTGTGTTCGTTTAGATGATTATCAAAACCGGCAAACTCCATTGTACTCCCCAGTCTGAAACCATCTTCCCATGGTGTAGCGACCACTTTACGCTCCGTCATATAAATAGGTCTGGACGGCTGATCGTGCAAAGCACGAGTAGTGGTCAAATTGTATCCTTTTCCAGGTATGATTGGAAGGTTAATGCCTAGATTCTTACTTAGCCTTGCTGCAAGAGCTCCATTGCAAATAATGAATTCATCTGCATCGAACCGCTTATCGCTACACGTCAGCTCGTTAATTATACGATCTTGACATGAAAAAGAACCCACCTTTCCTTGTTGATAGCAAACACCTGAACCAGCATTTATTTTTCTTAGTTCATCCATCAGCTTCACAGGATTTAGCCAGCCATCAACTTTAAAGATCCCACCTCCTATAGCAGAGGCATTGAGTTGAGGTTCCAGGTCCAGCAACTCATCTCTGGATAACAACTCGTTTTCCAATCCATATTCATCAAGTACACCAGATTCTTCCTCAATAGACTTTAAACCTTTGTTAGAATTAGCAACGTAGATAAGGCCATCTTTTTTCCAATTGAGATTGGTTTCATGTTGCTCCATGAATTTTTCATAAAGCACCCAACTTTCTTTAAGAAGCTGATGGCGCACAGTAAGTGCTTTTTGTTGAGAAACTTTGCGCGCATTCCATACGAACGACACAATCCATCTATAAAAATCCAGTGATGTTTGAGGTCGTATAGAGAAAGGAGCATCCTTTTTCCCTAACCATTTTAAACCTTGCCAGATAAGGCCAACTTGATTTAGCGGGACTATATGACTAGGGGTAATGAGTCCGCAATTACCTACGGAAGGTGATGGTACTTCAGGATTATCGTCGAAGATAGTAACCGAAAATCGATCTTTTGGAAGATGGTAAGCAATGAATTGGCCGATAATGCCCCCACCAATGATAACCACTTGTTTCATTCATGCAAGCTAGTGACTTATAAACAAAAAAAGCGACCCCACCACGAGCCGCTCTATATCAGTACCTGCAGGATTGCAGATACTCCGCCTTAGTCAAATTTTACTTGCCAATCTTCCAGTCTTCAGCCGGAGTTCCAAAGAAGCAATTTGGGACTACCGGGAACTCTGAAGTGATAACATAATAATAGGTACCATCCGGAAATTCCGGGGTTACACCTGTTCTACCATTACACTCATCCAGATCTCCCAAGTCAACTACATATTCAAAATCCTGAATGTATTCGCCATCATGATTTCCATCAGGATAGTCGACTCCTGCCGTACCTGTACCTGATCTTGCTCCGCTTTTCAAACGGTAGCTGGATTCAAGTTCTATGATAGAACTTGTTGGATCGTCAGGATCAGAATATCCATATTTATAATAGATAGGAAAGCCATCAGCAGCAAATCCATAAATTAATGAATGTCTACTACCGTCTTCATTTGTTGCAAGACCTACAATATCACCGTGATAATGATAGTTCCCTTGAGATGTCACATGGGCACCAAATGCATCAAGATCCGTTTCCCCTTCTTCCGTCACTTTTGCCTGCCATTCCCAGTTTTCCTCTCCAGCATTTGGATTGCCATCAGGTACTGTCCATGGCTTCAGCCCCATAGGGTGGAACTCAACACCATTAATGGCCATTCCGAATTTCCAAAAGTTGTCATTCGAGGGAGTCGGTCCTCCCGTTTCATTATATAAATAGATCGCTTGATTGGTATATGCCGGAGTAAGATCCAGCTCTCGGACTATTTCAATCGCTGTAGGAGTGCCGTTTGGAAAATTGCCAACACCATGGCTTGGATATTGATTGGAACTAATTGTTCTCATATCACCCATTTCATCGATCTCAAAACAAACCTGGCTTTCAGTAGTACTGGTGGTTTCACAAGTGGCATCCGTAGTAGCACCTGCTGCGTCTTGATCATTATCATAGGTTCCTCCTGACACGGGGACCACCTTAAAATAGTATGTTGAGTTTGATGACAAAAGTGATACTTCAAATGAAGTAATTGATGTGCTGTTATAAACTACTTGTTGTCCGTAACCTAAGTAGGTCACACTTGGCAAAAGGCTACTTTGGTTAGACAGTGGATCAAATGAATTTTCTGTATTGATTATTATGATATATCGGTCAGCTCCCGTATCTGTCCATTCACTTATGGCTAACGAACTATTTGTTGTATTACCTATGGTTACTTCAAATCCACTCGGAGCAGGAGTGTCTTCATCATTATCCGTAATGGTTATGGAAGCACTAAGGTTTGTTCCTGTCAGGCTGGATGGGAGGTTTCCAAGCGTAAATTCAATCACTTCATTATTTTCCACCTCCATGTCATCGGTGAGATTTACCTGTACAGATCCAGATGATTCATTTGTTCCGATACTTACAGCAGATCCGGAGACATCATAATCACTGGAGGAGGAAGCGCTTCCTGATAAGGTGAAAGGTATTGAAATAGCACTACCGGAAGTGTTTTGCCGGCTCAGTGTCACATTGAATGTCACAGAACCATCTCCTTCTGAAACTGTCGACGAAGAAGCGGCAACACTAACAGTCGCTGAGAATTCATCTGTGATATCTCCATCCGAATCTTCTCCACAACTGGAGAAGAAGATAATGACAGCTAGTAGTAGTAAATAGTGTTTGCTCATATTATATGGTTTTAATTCTAATTGTATGCTGCGAGAGTAGTTGTTCGCTTTTCATTAAGGCGAAATGATCGGGTACGATCATTCAGTTTTAATTTCATGATGTTGTCATGACCTTTGATAACATCTACCATGCAGGTATTGGTCAGTCTGACCTCTTTTATATCATCTATTTTTAGATTAAGCGGTCCTTTTAAGTAGATATTATTATCACCATATTCAATCTCACTTATTTGAAATGCCGTTTCATTTTTATTGACTTCAATGTGAACCCTATCTCTTATATAAAGCCACATAAGCTGATTGATGTTTTCAGATGTGAACTTTATAGGAAATTCATTTTTGAGCGTATTCAAAAAGTCCGTACGGTCAAGTGAAACCCTCATTGTCAGCCCTTCTGAACTATCAGATATTTCGAAGATGGCCATTCGAATATCGTGACTAAACCCTGAACTTAATATCAGTATAAGAAATAAGCTTAAAATCTTTTTCATGATGGAATTTCCTTTTGATGCCATATCCAATTCAATACTTGTGCAGCGATATAAAGCGATTATCTAATAGGGATTGAGAAATTGAGTTCAAAATTGATTGATATAATAAAGATTGAAGGTTTTTAGGGTTGGCAAACGGTTAGCATCGGAGATATTAATCGATGAATCTCGTTATTGACAGGATGAAAGAGAATGAATACATTTGTGTCCCCACTCCAAATACATTGGGAGTCGTTTTATTTTGACATCAAAAAAGCGGTTCACTTTTGAACCGCTCTATTCGTATCCACCGGGAGGCAGATACTCCGCCTTAGTATCACTACCACTTGATACATGAAACTTGTATGAAGCAAAAGTGTAGTTATGGTATGAATACTTAAAATTTTCGTGGGTAGCAAATGGTTAGCATAGCTGATTGAAAGAGTTAAAATAATCGTTTTAAACCCTGTTCTGAAAGAAAAATCGAGAGCATGAAAAAATATCTGGTTAGCAACCTTGTACATTCAAAGAGAATACTCTTCTTGATATTATCGTTTAGTGTAATTCAGTCTACCTTCAATGCGACATTACACGGGCAAGCATCTAAGCGAGATAGTCTAAAAAACATACTGGAGTTTCAAGAGCCAGACACGATTAGGGTAAATACGCTCATTGATCTGGCATTTGAAATGAGATATATCGATGCTGATTCATCACTATCGTATGCTAGAGAAGCACTAAATATTTCACGAGCCATTCAGTTTGACAAGGGGATAGCACAATCAATGAGAAATGTAGGCCTTGGCCATGGATATGTAGGGAACCTTGATTCAGCACTGTACTATTGTAGGAAAGCCGCAAAGCTTGCAAGTGAATATAATTTAATTCAAATTCAGGCTGATGCATATAACACCATTGGCAACACGTACTTTAGGCAATCCAATTATGACTCTGCCCGGTCAGCTTTTCGAAAGTCTTTGAAACTTTTTGAGCAAATAGAAAACCAAGAAAGTGTCGCTATATCTAACGCAAGCATTGCTGTTAGTTACAGTGAACAAGGAAAGTATTCTAAAGCGCTTGAGATGTATCAGGAAGCGTTACTTTTCTTTGAAGAAGGGGGTAATCCAAACATGATAGCCAACCTTTATAACAACATAGCCAATATTTATTTAGAAAGGCAAGAGTATAACAAAGCCTTTGTATACTATTCAAAGACCTCACGCTATGATAGCATTACAGGCAATAAATCCGGAAGGTCACGAACAGTCCTGAATATGGGGAATGTTTTAGTTAATCTAGGAAAGACAGAGGAAGCCAAGATAAATTATCGATATGCAGCCCATCTTGCAATTTCCAGTGGTTCTGAATGTAGGACCTGCTTGCCTTTTACACAGCTTGGTGATTTATATCTGGAAGAAGGCGCATATGATTCAGCGTATAAGTACATTTCAAAAGCACTCGAAGTAGCTATTCGTTGTGAAAATGAAAGAGATCTTGCGAGTGTATATCTTGATCTGGGAGATTACTACAAATCAATTGGGAATACGTCTGCTGCGAAAGAGGCATTATTAAAAGGGTACACGGCTGCATCCAATAATGGTATTAAACCAAAAATGGAAGAACTGGCTAACTCGCTACATAAAATTTTTGAAAAGCTAAATGATTATCCCAAAGCATACGAATATCTCAAAATCGCTAATAGTCTACAAAACGATCTTTTCGATAAAGAGAGTACTGAGCAAATCACTCGTTTGGAAGCGGAATACGAATTTGAAAAAGAAAAGCAGCAGTTGGAGGCTGATCAGGAACGACGCGAGCTTGCTTATCAGAAAGAATTAGCTCAGGAGAGGCTTTACACACTGGCAGCTATCGGGCTCATAGTCATAATCGCATTGATAGCAATACTTTCTTATCGGAGTTATCGTATTAAACGTGCCGCTAATGAACAACTGACTGAAAAAAACGAGCGACTCAAAGTGCTCAATGAACGGGAGAAAAAACTCTCAGAAGAGGCCTTATCTGCAAAAGAGCGTGAGCTGGCTACCATGGCAATGGCATCTCTGGAAAAGAACAATCTCTTAACAGAGTTAAATCAAAAAGTAAGTTTTCTTGAGAGCAGGATGTCTGATGAACTCAAACCTAGCCTTAAGGAGATGCGAAAGACTATCTCTAATAGTATCTCTCTGGACAATAGCTGGGATAGCTTTATTCATCGATTTGAAGATGTACATCCACAGTTTTTTGATCGATTAAAGTATGAAAACCCTAATCTCACTATCAACGATCTTAAACTCAGTGCCTATCTGAAAATAGGGATGAGTAATAAGGAAATTGCCAACGTAAGTCATCTTACTCTAGGCTCTGTGAAAAGTAGTATCAACCGACTCAAGAAAAAGCTGGAATTGGGACCAGAGGATAGTGTGAGGGATTTTATGCTTCAGTATGCTTAGTCGATTTAGCACTCTTAATTTTGATTTAAGCTCAGGTCCACATGGTTACATCGATTTGATCGACGAAATTTTCCCGAGCTTTTTACGTTTTGAGACTAACTTGACCTAAAACTGTGTTATGCAAAATCTAAGAATAGGCCTCTCATTCATAGCAGGATTGCTATGTCTGTGTCTATTGGCTCAACCTAAAACCAAAATCCAGGTAAGCCTTGATGTAAATGAAAAAGGGCAAATAGCTGTCCTTGTATTTCCACCCCAGAAACGAACTGAATGGGGGTATGTAATACCGGAAATCATTCCTGGAACCTACATGAAGATTAATTATGAACGCTTTTATGATAAGATTGAAGCGATTGATGTTAAGGGAGAGAAAATGAACGTGAAGAAAAAAGATAATGTCTTCACGATTTCAGGAAACAGTCCACTTGATTATTTAACCTTTAAAGTAACGCAGACCTTTGGTGATGGAAAAATCTGGGATAACATTCTAGCATGTGCTGGAACGGTTTTTACCGAGGATAGCTACTTACTTAACTTCCAACTGGTCAGTGGATATTTCTCGGATTTCAAGGAGCAGCCTTTTGAGATTGAAGTAAGAAAGATGAAAGATTTGTATGGCGCTACAACGATGCAAAATGTGCAAAGAACAAATGCACTTGATGTTTATACTGCAGAAAATTATAGCCGAATAATAGATCAGCCAATATTGTACGCCAAGGCGGACACTACTTCTTTTCAAGTAAGAGACAATACCTTCAGGATAGCCATCCATTCTGAAGCAGGCAAAGAAAGCGCCGAAATGCTCAAGCCCAGGCTTTCTAAGATCATGCATGCAATTGATACATTTTCTGGTTTTACCACCTCCGAGGACTATCACTTTATTTTCTACTTTGTGGACAGGGATCGACTCAAAGGGTTATTTAAAAATTTTGGAGTTGGGTCAGCCCTTGAGCATAACCAATCCTCAATTTATTATTTCTCAGGCCCATCCAGGGATACCACATTCACTAATCTTGATTGGATAGGAGCTCACGAATACTTCCACACTATCACTCCATTGAGTCTTCATAGCGAGAAGATTCATCACTTCAATTTCGAAAAACCTGACATGTCTAAACATGGTTGGCTTTACGAAGGAGTGACTGACTACTTCGCTGCATTACTTAGTGCTCAACATGGTTTAACGAATTCAATGGTTTATAATATGCAATGGGCAGTGAGAACTGCTGAAAAACAAAAACCAAGAAGCTTTACAGAAAGTAGTGAGAATATCATCAAGAAAAATATGTTTAGCTGGATAGGCAAAATTGGTCAACTCGGAAACTTCTATGAAAGGGGCAAACTGATAGCGCTAGCAATGGATATTGAGTTGTATGAAAGATTTGGAAATGAAAAGCGACTGATTGATGTGATGCTTCAGATGAAGGGAGATCTAGAGGGTAGCTATTTCGAAGATGACAAATTCAAAGAATTACTCGTTCAATATACCTATCCCGAAATGGGAGACTTCTATGAAACATATATCAACGGCGAAGAGATTATTCCCTATGAAAGGTATTTTGAAAAATTAGGCTGGAAGTATTATCCGAAAGGGAGTAAAATGCCAAGCTATGGTCAGTTCAACATTTGGTACGGAGAAGATAAGGATGAGTATTATGTGAACTGGCAGAAGAAAAATGAGCTAGGCCTTAAAAAAGGAGATACAATTCAAAGCATAAATGGGATAGAGGTTACCAAAGAGCAGATGTTAAAATCTAGGATGCTTCGAAAAATTTTCTACCCGAAGCATGGAGATGCTTTAGAGGTGACAGTAATCAGAGATGGAGAAAAGCGGTCTCTATCTGCATCCGCTAAGCCTATCAAAATCAAATTTCCTAGAATCCTTGTTCAGGATGAATTGACAGAAGAGCAAAAAGGATTTAGAAAAGGATTTTATAAAGAAAACTAGGCTCACTATGAAAAAATTATTCACTAATCACACTTCTTTTAACAATATGCCTACCATTCACTTTTGTAATTTTCCGTTATGGTTGTATTCCGAAAAACAATCAAGGTTTCAGGAGATGACCTTGACTTTAATAACCATGTGAATAATCTTGTTTACATGAAATGGGCCCTGGACATTTCACGAGATCACTGGTTGTCTGCCATTAGTGAAGAAATCGATGAAAACCATTTTTGGATGGTTCGTTCACATCATGTCGAGTATCAAAAGCAGGCTTTTCTGGGTGATGAATTGAAAATAGAAACGTATGTAGAAGGATATAGAGGACCTTTTTCGGATCGAATGGTGAAAATATACAAGGAGGAAGATCTATTAGTCAAGGTAAAATCTAATTGGTGCTTGATAGATCGAAAGACACAAAAACTAAAACGGGTACCTGAGGAGATTCAGGAGCTATTTAGAGCTTAAAATAAAGCCAAACTCGAACCCTCCGACAAAGGTAAATCCGGATTCAATGTATTTACCGGATGCATACCCTGGGCCGATGCTAAAACCTAAGTGAATTCCACTTGCATAATTTCTTTGGAAGCCCCACACGGGACCAACCAAAAAAACATTCGAAGTTTCCAGGTAAGCCTCCAATTCATTTATACTAGAGGGATCGCCTAAAGCTTCAAACGTGTATGATGAGAAGATGCCTACGTAGTTTCCTGAGTTGTTTTGAAGATTATCTTTCTTCACTCTTTTTCTTTGGTAGTAATTTCTGAAAGAAGCATTACCAAATGGTGCTGTTATGAAAACTGTCTCAGTTCCACCAGAACTACCAGAGGAAATGTAAAATCCGTATCCAATCCCGCCGCTCAATGTAAACGATCTTTTCACATCTACTTTCTTTTCATAGGACACTGATAGTGGACCAATATTTACATTCAATTGATTGTTAGATAACTGCACAGGTTCTTGAGCACAAACAAATGAAGGGATCATTAGCAGTGAAAAAAATGATAGTAGAAATTTCATTTCTGATTATAAGAAGTGGAGCTAATGGGATTCGAACCCATGACCTCTACACTGCCAGTGTAGCGCTCTAGCCAACTGAGCTATAGCCCCAAGGAAAGCGAAAATAGTAAAAGCTATTTAATCACCCTGCGGAAACTCTTCACATTCTTTTTATAGTAATCGCTTAATAAGTTGGATTCTACGACCCCTTTAGAGGAAGAAGCATGAATAAAAAGAATTTTGTGATTACTTACATAAGTGATCATACCACTATGGTACCATTTGCTTCCTTTCTTCTTGAATTTAAAATATACAAGGTCACCAGGTCTTAGTCCTTCCCAACCTCTTTTCTTACCTATTTTGGATTGAGCTTTTGCAGTTCTAGGTAGATTAACACCAATGGTTTTATACGAATTGTGAATTAACCCTGAGCAGTCAATACCTGCTTTTGAATTTCCACCCCATTTATAAGGTGTGCCAATGTAGGATCTACCAGTATGAATGACTGATTCAATTCTTTTGAGTCTGCGTTTCTTTTTCTTTTGCGCAGGGCTGTAAACAAAAATACCTGCAATCAGAAAAGCTGAAAGCAGGTACTTCAAGTATTTTAAATTGATTTCTATCACTTTCCTAACCATGAGTTAAACATCCACTGAGTTTTCTCCTGAGCATTAACAAGACCTATCATCATATCTTCTGTCTCATTATCTTCAGCTTCAACGGCCAATTCTTTTACTCTATTTTCCTGTGATACCAGTTTTTCCAGATTATCCACAATCATTTTCACCAAATTTTCGTCATTGGATTCATCTTTTACTGATTTAATATTCGACTTTTCAAGATAAGTCTCCAGTGTATGATCGGGTCTTCCTCCAATGGTCAGGACACGTTCAGCTATCTCATCTATATTGGTGAGTGCTTCTGTATAAAGCTCTTCAAATTTCGCATGTAATTCGAAAAATCTAGGCCCTTTTATATTCCAGTGAGCACCCCGAGTGTTTTGATAATAGACATGGAAATCTGAAAGCAATTGATTTAATTCTATAATTAAGTTATTATTCATTTCTTTAGAATTTTATTCTGTTAATTGGTTTTATTTAGTTAATAAACAGAATAAATCAAGGTTTTGTTCATCTTGAGTGTTTAGGCTGAAGTCGGTATAACTGATGGATTTCACAAGCTCATCTCCCGCATCCTGGAGTTTATTTCTGTTCCTTCGATTCATAAAATCATACGGAATTCTTAGCAATCCAGCTGGCAATCTGTATTGGAGATTGAAGATATCATATTTCATTATTCTGTTGACCGATTCACGGTTTCTTTCGTGATAAGTCAGCACTTTTTCATTTCCGGCTATGCCTCTCATTTCTACCTTACTAAAATACTTTTTACAAAGGTTCTTTAGTTGATCACCTGTGTACTCACGTTCATGCCAGGGGTTTCTGGATAAAGTCATTTTTATGTTTGGTGTCGTTATCAAAGCCTTTCCACCAGGCTTTAATACGCGATGTATTTCATTGATAAAGCCTTCATCATCTTTGACATGTTCGATCACCTGGAAAGTCACAATGGTGTTAAACGCGTTTTCAGGAAAAGGAAAAGGTGGAAATACTCCACTCATAAATCTGTAGTCAGGGAATCTTTTTGAAAGATTATCTATAACACTCTCGATCTTATCAATTCCTACATAAGATTTTGCAAGCGGCGCAAGTAGTTCAACGCCCCTTCCTTCTCCACAACCAAGTTCCAGCAAATCACCCTGAATAAATTCTTTTGCATGGTGATATGCTGCAAGCAATCTTTGATGTATCACATTATCAGAAGGGATTTTATCTGATGCAATTTCTGTGGTATAAACACTCATCTATTGTCTTTCAAAACAGTAAAATATCTAGTGCAAAGAAAATGAATAATCAACATCATCAATACTTATAGCAAACTATAATCAAGATATATGTCTGTCTATTTTGATGTAATTACCTAATTTGGAAGCTATGAAAAGACGTGTTCTGTTTGGAACTATTATCTCGGTTATACTGAGCTTCTATGTTCAGGCCGTTAATTTTTCCAGAATAAATGTGGCCTGGCAATATAATCCATCTTTTGATGTGAAAATGGCTCATCGGGTTTTTAAAGACGCTAATGGATTGCACGTGTTTTTAAGCATTAATTCAGACTCATTAGCCAGCTGGACATATGAGCTGCTAATTCAAAGAAATTATGAGTCAGAGACACATGAACTTTTGAAACCATTGGGTATAGATACATTATTAGTTACAGACAATAGTACGATAATAAGACTGGATCTGTCTGAGCGTGATGAATCTCTTATGGTTCTTAAATTTTTCAAGATAGATCGTCATTATTACTATGACATAAATCTTAAGGTCGGGAGTCTCTCTTTCCCTTCCATCTATCCAATCGATGAGAGTGGACTACCTATTTTGAAAAATTTCATAAATAGATCGGGCTTCTCATGGGAAGGCAGTGATTCTTTTCTTGCGATGAAATATGCTGAAGCTTTTCAACCAGCTGATCCACCAATGGCCGATATGAAGCCTTTGGCACCTCAGGTAGATATGGATACTTCATTCATTTTCAATGATTCAATTTTGTTTGAAGAAAACTCCTTCTATACTATAAGAAAAGATTCACTTGCCACTGTGGGGGTTACCATGCTTCGGGTACCTCCTTATTTTCCAAAATATCGTCAACTGGGAGAATTGGTAGAGTCTATGCTCTATTTGACAAGTGAGCAGGAAAAAAAATCAATGCTCAAATCCAGAAATTTAAGAGAGTCATTCGACTCATTTTGGATGAATACTTACTCTACTAAATCGAGAGCAAGAAATGCAATAAGAGCATATTACAATAAAGTTGAAGTTGTAAATGAATTATTCACAAATTTTAAGGCAGGTTGGAAGACAGACCGTGGAATGATCTATATCATTTTTGGATTACCTGATGAAGTATACCGGACAACCAACTCTGAAGAATGGTATTATGATACCGGTGAAGCTTTTGAGTTTACTGTTATCTCCACTTTTTTTGCATCTAGAACCTACTCTTTGAGAAGAAAAAAAGAACTTGAAGAGCGATGGTATACGCAAATCGCCACACTAAGGCGCAGCATGAATGAATAAAAAATCTAATCTTATCTACGGCATTCGGGCAGTCATTGAATCTGTGAGATCGGGCCAGCACCTGGAACGTGTGTTTATACAAAAAACCTTGAAAGGTGATCTCTATAAGGAATTGATGTCACATTTACATCAGACCTCCACTCCGATATCCAAAGTACCGATAGAACGAATTAATAAGTTTACTAAGAAGAATCATCAAGGAGTAGTAGCTCTTATTTCACCTATTCAATATCATACCCTTGACCAGCTGATACCTCGTTTTTTTGAAGAAGGAAAAAATCCGCTTATTATGATCCTGGACGAGATCACCGACGTAAGGAATTTTGGTGCCATCGCAAGAACGGCGGAATGTTTGGGTGTCAATGCACTTGTTATTCCTTCACGTGGAGGTGCTCAAATTAATGAAGACGCTATTAAGACTTCAGCCGGTGCATTTAATTACCTTCCTGTTTGTAGGGAAAGGAGCCTAGTTGACGTAGTAAAGTATCTTCGGGAATCAGGAATTAAAGTTATAAGTTGTTCTGAAAAGACAGATAAAGAACTTCACAAGATGGATTTCAATCTGCCAACAGCGATTATAATGGGATCAGAAGAGCGGGGAATTTCAAGTGAGCTTATGGAACACTCTGATGATATTGCCAAAATATCTATGAAAGGATCTATTGAATCATTAAACGTAGGGGTGGCTGCAGGTATGGTGCTCTATGAAGTACAAAGACAAAGGAATAACTAAACAAATTTTTCTCCCTTTTCAGCCTTAACATCAGTCGTGAAATCACGGAAGATAGATGAATCTTCTTTCTTGCATATCAACAGAACATCATCGAAATCTGCTATGAGAAATCCCTCACATCCCTGCACAACTGTGATCTTATTCTTTTTAGCCTTGATATAGTTATCATTTGAATCGTAGGTCATCACATCACCTTCGATCACATTATCATTTTCATCTTTTTCTTTTATCTCATGAAGTGCATTCCAAGATCCCAGATCTGACCACCCAAACTCTCCCGGCACCACATAAACGTTGCTGGCTTTTTCCATAATGGCGTAATCAATGGAAATATTCTTGCACTGGCTGTAAGCCTTTCTAATAAAAGCTTGTTCATTATCTGAGTAGTACTCACTCAATCCATCAGCAAATAAAGTAGCGATCTCTTCCTCATGCTCCTCAAATGCTTTAACGATTGAGTCAATAGACCACACAAAAATTCCTGAGTTCCAGAGGAAATCTCCACTTTCAAGAAATTTTGCAGCAAGATCTGCCTCTGGCTTTTCAGTGAAAGTCTTAACTTTTTTGACCGGAACTCCAGGTTGACTAATGTATTGAATGTACCCATATCCTGTTTCGGGTCTGTTGGGCCGTATACCTATGGTTATAAGTTTTTCATCTGCATCAGCCGCTTCGGCAGAGGCATTGATAACATTTACAAATGCTTTCTCATTGAAAATAGCATGGTCAGATGGGCTGATAACAAGCACCGCATTGGGATCTTTTTTCATGATCTTATACGAGGCATAGGCTATACAGGGAGCGGTGTTGCGTTTTTCAGTCTCCAGCAGTATTTGATGCGATTCAAGCTGTGGAAGCTGACTCTTTATTAAATCTTGATATTTCTCATTGGAGACAATCCATATTTTGTCTTCCGTTGTGATTTCTTTGAAGCGATCAAACGTCATTTGAAGCAATGATCTACCGGTACCTAGTACATCTAAAAATTGTTTTGGCTTAGCATCTCTGCTGTAAGGCCAAAAGCGTGTTCCTGTCCCCCCAGCCATAATCACCACATAAATGTTTGTACTCATAAAATTTTGTGAGAAATTTGCGTTAGAAATAACCTTGGCAAATATAAACATCCTTAAAGCATAAGGAATATCACTGCCACCCTAATTCGTATTTGTTTGCAATCAAGGTTTTGATTAACTTTTTACTTTACATCGATCTAAGTGATGGAGACAACTTTAGAAGTAGGTCTTAAGGAAAGCCTTAAGCGTGTGTTTGGTTACGACAGCTTTCGAGGCAAACAAGAGGATATTATCCACAATATCCTTGATGACAAGAATACATTTGTCATTATGCCTACGGGAGCGGGCAAGTCATTGTGCTATCAACTACCTGCCGTTGTGCAGGATGGTACAGCAATCGTCATATCTCCACTTATTGCATTAATGAAGAATCAGGTGGACCAAATGAATGCGGTGGGTGTCCACGCCAGGTTTTTAAATTCTACACTAACAAAATCAGAAAGTAACCGTGTTAAAAAAGACACCATTTCTGGTGTTGTGAAATTGCTGTATGTTGCTCCAGAGTCTTTAACTAAAGAAGAGAATGTCGAGTTCTTGAAACAAGCTAAAATCTCATTTGTGGCAATTGATGAGGCCCATTGTATTTCTGAGTGGGGTCATGACTTTCGTCCTGAATATCGGAGAATAAAAGATATCATTGGTAAACTTGGTGATATCCCGATGATCGCATTAACAGCAACCGCGACTCCTAAGGTACAGCTGGATATCCAGAAGAACCTGTCGATGGATGGTGCCAAGCTATTTAAGTCATCTTTTAACAGAACCAACTTATACTACGAGGTTAGGCCTAAACAAAATGCAAAAAAACAGCTGATCAAATTCATAAAAGAACACAAAGGAGAGAGTGGGATTGTGTATTGCCTTAGTAGAAAAAAAGTAGAGGAGATTGCCGAGTTTCTCAAAGTCAACGATATCAATGCAGCTCCTTACCATGCAGGAATGGAAGCAAAGGAGCGTATGAAGAATCAAGATGGATTTCTGAATGAAGATGTGGATGTTATCGTGGCGACCATCGCGTTTGGTATGGGTATAGACAAGCCCGATGTAAGATTTGTTGTGCACTACGATGCTCCCAAATCGATAGAAGGTTACTACCAGGAAACAGGACGTGCAGGCAGAGACGGTATCAATAGCAATTGTCTCATGTTCTATTCTTATAATGACATTCTAAAGCTTGAAAAATTTAATAAAGATAAAGCTGTAACTGAACGTGAAAATGCCAGATTCTTATTGGAAGAGATGGCCTCCTATGCTGAGTCTGCAATTTGTAGAAGGAAGCAACTATTGCATTATTTTGGAGAGGAATATACAGAAGACAATTGTGGACAATGTGATAATTGTGTTCATCCAAAAGAGCAATTTGAAGGCAAAGAGATCATCAAACTGGTAATCGAAGCAGTAAGGCAAACAAATGAGCGCTTTGAAATCAATCACCTTGCTGCTACTCTGGTAGGGAAATCTACACAACACGTAAAAAGCTACGGACACGATAAGCTTGAGATTTTTGGAAAAGGTAAAGACATAGATTCCGATGAGAATTTTTGGAGGTCTGTGGTAAGGCAGACATTATTGCATGAGTTCCTTAGGAAGGACATTGAGAATCCGGCGGTTTTTAAGGTTTCAAAAAAGGGAGAGGAGTTTTTAGTAGCGCCATATTCACATATGCTGACCAAAGATCATGAATACGCTACGGATAGTGAGAGTGAGGAAGATTCTGACAAAGCGCCAATTAATGTAAGTGCACACGACAAGACACTCTTTGGTATACTTAAAAAGCTGAGAAAGGATATTGCTCACCATGAAGACATACCTCCTTATGTTATTTTCAGCGATCCTTCTCTTGAAGAAATGTGTACAGTGTATCCAACAACGATGGATGACCTGAAGCAAATTGTAGGAGTAGGGGAGAGTAAGGCTAAAAAATTTGGGAAGCCTTTCCTCGAAATGATCGAAGAGTATGTAGAGGAACATGACATTATAACTGCCTCAGATGTGCTGGTAAAAACGTCTGGAAAAAAGTCAGCCAATAAGATTTATATTATCCAGCACATCGATCAAAAAATGGACTTTGAAGAGATCGCTGAAGCCAGAGGTATGAAATATGAGGATGTCATAGCCGAAGTGGAAAATATATGCTATTCGGGGACAAAGTTGAATATAGATTACTACATTGATCAATTGCTTGATGATGACCGACAGGATGACATTTACGATTATTTTTTGAATGCTGAAACGGATGAGCTGTCCGTTGCAATGGAAGAGTTGGGTGAGTATTATTCAGAGGATGAAGTCAGGCTTATGAGAGTAAAATTCATGTCTGAATACGCACATTAGTTTCATTTCTTTGAAATAATCGAGAATACATTGAACTTAGCCATTCGTAATTAAAAGTCATCTCGATGAACATTCTAATTCTTGGCTCGGGAGGTAGAGAGCATGCACTCGCCTGGAAGGTAAAACAGAGTCCGAAATGTGATAAATTATTCATTGCACCAGGTAATGGAGGAACGCACACAGTAGGGATTAATCTGGATGTAGATCCAAAAAATTTTGCTGATGTCAAAAGGATCATAAAAGAACATGAAATTGACATGCTCATTGTTGGCCCTGAAGATCCCCTGGTTAATGGGATAGTTGACTATCTGAAGTCAGATAAGGAGTTAAAGGGATTAAAGATCATAGGGCCGACAGCAAAGGGGGCCGAATTGGAGGGTAGCAAAGAATATGCTAAAGAGTTCATGAAGAAATACGGGATTCCTACTGCAGATTCCAGAACTGTCACAAAGAAGAATTTGGAAGAAACCATCAAGTACATGGACCGATTGGATCCTCCATACGTGCTTAAAGCAGATGGTTTGGCCGGAGGTAAAGGGGTTATCATTACCGAAGAACTTGAAGAGGCAAAGAAATCTTTGCGAAATCTAATTGAGGACAGACAATTTGGAGCTGCGAGTGAGAAAGTCCTTCTCGAACAATTTTTAAAAGGAATAGAGGTTTCTTTTTTTGTTGTAACAGATGGTAAAGATTATCGGATCCTTCCCGAAGCTAAAGACTATAAGCGGATAGGTGAGAAAGATACAGGTCTTAACACTGGCGGAATGGGTGCTGTATCACCAGTTGTATTTGCGGATAGGGCGTTCAAAGAAAAAGTAAATAAACAAATCATTAAGCCAACCATAGAAGGGCTCAGAAAAGAAAAAATAGACTACTGTGGTTTTATCTTTTTTGGACTTATCAGCGTTGGCGGTGATCCATTTGTAATTGAATACAATGTTCGTATGGGCGATCCTGAAACAGAGGTTGTGTTACCTAGGATCAAAACAGATTTTCTAGAGCTTTTGGATGCAGCGGCTAAAAAAGAGCTTGTGGATACAGAGATTGAGTATGAGAGGTTTACCGCTGCAACGGTAATGTATGTAAGCCGTGGATATCCAGAGTTTTATGAAAAAGGGCACCAAATTACCATTGGTGACACAAAAGCTGTTCTGCCGTTCCATGCCGGGACAAAAATCCAGGGGGATTCACTAGTTACAAATGGAGGTAGAGTAATTGCGTTAACCGGTCTAGGTAAGAACTTGGGAGAGGCATTAAGTAAATCCTACTCAGGTGGAAATGAAGTGAGTTGGGAAGGTAAAAAATTCCGCCAGGATATTGGATTTGATTTGAAAGCTCTTGGTCAATAAATTTATCCCCTAATCTTATAAGAGGAAGCTAGATTCCTAATAGAATCTATTACATTACGTAATTATGGGATGTGCAAGTTGCGGAACCGGAAGCCCGGAAGGATGTAATAACAATGGTCATTGTACCTCAGGTGGATGCAATAAACTAAACGTTTTTGACTGGCTGTCAAACATGGATGTTCCAGCACTGCCTAGGTTTGATATTTTAGAGGTGCGCTTCAAAAATGGCCGAAAGGAATTTTATAGAAATTCAAAGAAACTAGATATAGTTACAGGGGATTGTGTGGTGGTAGATGTACCAAACGGTCATCACATTGGATATGTTTCGTTGCAAGGCGAGTTGGTTCGTCTACAGATGTCTAAGAAAGGGATTAAGGATGACGATGAGGTTAGAGAGATTTATCGGAAAGCAACAACCAGAGATATTGAACGATGGGATGAAGCCAGAAATCGGGAAGATTCTGTGATGTACCGCACAAAGGAAATCATCCAGGATACCAAGCTTGAAATGAAGTTGACAGACGTTGAATTTCAAGCTGATGGTACAAAAGCAACGTTCTTTTATTCAGCAGACGGTAGAGTGGATTTTAGGGAGTTGATAAAGCTCCTAGCCAGCGAATTTAAGATTCGGATAGAGATGCGTCAAATCAGCGTTCGTCAAGAGGCTGGACGTATTGGAGGTCTAGGTGTCTGTGGTCGTGAGCTTTGTTGTTCCACCTGGTTAACAGATTTTAAAAATGTTTCTACCTCTGCTGCTCGCTATCAAAACCTTTCACTAAATCCTGGTAAACTCTCGGGTCAATGCGGAAGACTCAAGTGCTGCTTAAACTATGAGCTCGACACCTACATGGAAGCATTAAAAGATATACCTGAAGTAGAGGAACCAATACTGACTCAGCGAGGTGAAGCCAGACTCCAGAAGACTGATATCTTTCGAAAGATTATGTGGTTTGGATATGATGATGACAACAACTGGCATCCGGTAAGTGCTGATAGAGTAAGGGAAATTCAAACACTCAATAAAAAAGGAACTACGCCAGCTTCTCTTGCAGAAGATGAATTGCAAGAAGAAAGTATGGATACTTCAAGCATCAATAGTGACCTTGAAGCAATGGATCGAAAATTTAGCGGAAAAGCCAAAAAGAATAAAAAGAAAAAGAAGCAAAATAAGTTTCATGGAAGGAAATCACATCCAAATAAATCAGAAAAATCTTAAGAGATGAGACATTTGTTAGTTTTTGCTATTGTACTCTTACTATCTGCCTGTGATTCAAACAGAGTATATGAAGATTTTAATGATATGGAGGAGGCGTTTTGGCATCTGGATTCAATTCAAACATTCTCTTTTGAAATTGAAGATACAGCAAGAACCTACAACATCTTGGGAACCTTTAGAAATGCCTCATCCTATCCGTTTTATAACTTGTATTTTCAATATGCCATTTCAGATTCTTCAGGAAACGTATTGAATGAACAACTGAAAGAGGTGGATTTTTTCGATCCCAAAACTGGTGAACCCTATGGTAGCGGATTGGGTGATTTATTTGATCATTCCTTTTTGTTAGAAGAGAAGTATCAATTTCCTTATTCGGGGAAGTATACGATTTCTTTTGAGCAATATATGCGAAGAGATACGCTCCCGTTCATTTTATCAGTCGGTGCTAGAGTTGAATTTAGCAAATAGATTTCTATTCATTTCTTAGCGCCTCTGTTGGGTTGATCCTTTCAACCTGGAAAACCTTTAATCCCACTATTAAGAATACCAATAAAAAAGTTAGCAAAACCTCCAGCACGAACGTCAGAAGATTGATACCTATCCTATAACTGAAATTATTCAACCAATTGTCTACCAAATACCATGTGATCGGTATTCCTATTATATTAGCAATGATCAAGAGCTTTACATAGTTGCCGGATAATAGCATAATGATACCTTTTCCTCTGATGCCAAGTACTTTTCTGACAGCCAATTCTTTTGTTCGCTCACGGATGGCAAAACTGAGTAGGGCGTAAACGCCTGTAAGTGCCAAAAGAATGGCAATAGCCGTAAGGATACCAATCAAGGTACCGGTTTTCCCTTCTACCTTGTATAGATTGTTGAATTGATCTTTTGCAAAAACAAGTTCTAAGGGAGTCGTACTCAAAAATGCAGAATATACTGTTTCAATCTCGCGTAAAACTTCGGAATGAGTAGTAGAAGCCACGCGAATGGAAACCTGGCTATATTTTTCTTTGTCGCGAATCACCAACACACATGGTTCCACCAAGTTATGCAGGGATTTGTAATTAAAATCTTTAACAACCGCGGTAATTGGGGCATAAGAATCTTTTCCAAAAGCAGTGATTGTCTGACCTAATCCATTGGGCCAACCGGCCTCTTTGACGGCCGCCTCATTTACTACATATTTTACCTTTGCATTCGAAAGGTTTTTCAAGGAAGTTATATTACCTTCTGTCAACTCCAAGCCATAAGTGTCGATAAAATTTTCATCAACTATGATGAGATTCCAATTCACGTCTTCGGTTTGTCCATCCCATAAGACTGTTTGATGCCAGTTTGTAGATCCAGGTGTGAAGTTTGATGCAGATACTGATTGCACACCAGATATATTGGCCAATTCTTTGAGCAAGGCGTCTATTTTTTCCTGAGAAAATTCATCAAAAATTTGAAGTGTAACTATCTGTTCTTCATCCAATCCTATATCCTTGTTTTTTAGAAGATTCAACTGCTGGTAAACAAAAAAAGCTGACAAGATGAGTATGCAAGAGGTCGCAAACTGAATGGTCATTAACAAATCCTTGAACCTTTTCCCTTTGTTTCCAATTTTAATAACTCCTTTTACGGCATTGACCGGATTGAATGAAAGGATGAATAAAGAGATATAACCTCCTGAGATCAGCGCAATGAACACGATCAAGAAGATTAATCCAATGAAAAGAAGCGTGTCATTCAAACTGATGGAAATAGTGGTGTCTAATAAATTGTTGATGTAAGGTTTTGAAAAATCAGCAACTAGAAGACCAATCAGAGTGGCAATCAAAGTCGTAATAATACTTTCAGCTACAAAGTGGCCTATCAACTGATTCCTAGATGCACCCATCACTTTACGTACACCTACTTCTTTGATTCGCGTCGTTGAGCTGGCAACACTTAGGTTTATAAAGTTGATGAGCGAAATAATTAGAATAGCTAGTGCAATAGCTCCATAAATGAATAGATATTTTGTGTCGTATGAAGGAAAATCGTTTCCTCTGTTTGGTTGAAAGTGTATATCTACCAATGGTTGCAAAGCCAGATTTTCAAATCTCATGCTTTGACCCTCACCAAATTCAGCTACAAGTTCTCTGATCTTCGATTCTACTCGAATAGGATTGGCACCATCTTGAACTAATAAATAAGTGAAGTAATTGAACTGCCCCCAGTTGCCGTTTAAACTAGTGTTTGGTAGAACCGTTTCAAGATTTTGAAATGAAACAATAAAATCGATCTTTAGGTGGCTGTTTTGAGGAATCGATTCAAAGACTCCTGCCACCTGAAAATTCATTCTTCCATCCACCTTTATGATCTTACCTATAGGATCTTCATCAAAATACTTATTCGCCACCGTTGAAGAAATGACTACTGAATTAGCGGCTAGATCAGATACGGATCTTCCATTTACCCACTTGAAATCAAACATTGAGAAAATCGATTCATCGGCTAAATAAAAGAGCTCCTCATTGAAGACTTTATCTCCATAAATAACAGATACTTTATCATTGTACGAAAACTTGGTCAGTCTGGTATAATTCTGCACTTCAGGAACTTCAGAGGTAATTTTGACAGGAATTGGAGCTGCCACTTTCACCCAACCTTCGCCATTTTTCACATCCCCTGTTACCAGCCTAAAAATTTGATCCTTGTTGGAGTGATATTGATCATAACTCATTTCATACGAAATGTGTAGGTAGGCAATAATACAACTTCCAAGCCCAATGGCCAGTGCCAATACATTAATGATAAAGGTCCTTTTGTTTTTGAGTAAAGATCTAAGGGTTGACTTTAGGATGTTAGTGAGCATAGTAGAGAGTATTGATTATAAATAAAAGACCAGTGAGATAGAGCTCAGGTTGCAGATTTGGATCAAGAGATAAAAGGGATAGACCTGTTTTTATAAAATAAATTATATTTTTTCATTAAATATTAATATATTTCAACTTAGTTTAACTACCGCTCACTATGAATCTCACCAAATATTCACCGGTCATTGCTTGCGCATTTTTTGTTTTTTCATTTTTCTCATGTTCGGATGATGGATTAGACGGATTAGACGGGCAGTCCACGTTAGTTAACGTGTTAGACGAACCTGCAGGTGAAAATTGTGCATCAGGTGGTTTGAGGATTGAAACTGGAATAGACGCGAATTCAAATGGAACGTTGGAAACGGATGAAGTTCAAAGTGTATCTTATGTGTGCGACGGTGAATCTTTGGCTGATGAAGGCCAAACTTACCTTGTTTTGACCGGAGACATCACCAATGAAGAAGCTCAGGCAAAGGTGGATGCAGAAGTAGGGGAGAATACACAACTTATTGTGATAAAAAGCACAAGCAACCTAACAACTCTTGAAATTCCTCAGACGGAACGCCTCACAGAGATACAAATCGATGGAAATAGGGCCTTGGGAACAGTTAATCTTCCAAATCTACTGATGGTGGATGATGGAATAGTGATTTCTGATAACCCATCTGATTCGTTGAAGATTAAAATGAATGCTCTGCTTGAGGTAAAGGGAAATTTGGAATTGGTCAGTAATGATATTCTTGAAGTGGAAATGAATTCCCTTGAAAAGATCTCACAGTTGAAGGTATCCGATGAATTTGATTTTGAATTGACCCTGCCACAATTGCAAGAGATACTCTCGCTTGAGATAATTGACAATATAGGTGATTTAGTTTTTGATTTTCCTGAATTAATTGATCTGGGAGATTTGTATTTTAATGATAATTTAATAGCTACCTTTTCTTTAAATGCACCTCAGATAAATGAAATTGTTTTTTTTGAAGTAGGTGGAAATCAACTCATAAGCAGGACCCCTTTGGTTTTCAATGAAGCTTTTGGGTTGACTGCACTTGATGATATTGGCACTTTGTCATTTGAAGATAATACGCTATTCAGTTCGTTGAATATTCCATTACTTCGGAATGCTTCTTCAATAACAATCTTTCAAAACAGTAATTTATCATCCATCACAATGGATGATTTGGTTGCTTTAAATGTTTTGAGAATCCAATCCAATGCCTCTCTCACTAGTGTGGATTTCACTAGTCTTGAGGATGCTGGGACTGATTTCGGTATCTTTCAAAATTCCTCTCTGACGGATTTGAATTTAGATGCTATTTCTTCCACAAGTGATAACAGTTTATCTTTTAACGATAATGCTTTCACTGGCACATTGGTAAATTATGTTCTTGCAAGATTGGCAAGCATAACTCCTCCTTTATCTGGAGTCACCATAAATCTGCAGCAAAGCTCTCCAGCGCCACCCACTGGTCAAGGATTAACGGATAAAGGAACTTTAGAAAATGCCGGCAATACGGTGAATACCGATTGATTAGAATAACTAGTTAGAGTATAGGAATTTGCGCATCTTTTCTTTGGTAGAGTCAACATCTAGCCAAAACTCTCTGCTGTGAAATCTAACATGAGGCCAGTTTTTCATTTGCAAATGGAAGTGCTGAAATGCATAGATCTGTTTGGGAGATAAGGCTTGAAAATATCGTTCATCATCTGTTAGGATAAGGCCAGTATAAGTATTTCCTTTTTTTACCGATAAATCGGCAAAAGGTAATTCCTTCGCTAAAACATGCTCATCGCTTTCATGGAAATCTTTTTCCTGGATTCTATTTCTTAAATACCATTTTATATGATGTTCATCATAGGAGGGTATGTGTGGGGTCCATTTATCGGAGCTCACATTCATAGCATACTCAAGGTATTTTTTTAGAAGCTTTGGTCCTTCATTTTTTGTGTCTTCTGTTTTCAGCATTTGAGGAAGAACGCTACTCACCAAAATTACTTTTTCTCTTGCCCGTGTAATAGCGACATTAAGTCGATTCTCTCCTCCCTCAACATTAAGACTACCGAATTGAAGTTTCATCTTTCCTTTTTTATCAGCAGCATAGCCCACACTGAAAATGATAATATCACGCTCATCGCCCTGAACATTTTCAATATTCTTTACAAACAGAGAATCAGGTATCGTTACTCCCTCCTTAATAGCTCTTTCTTCCAGAAGATCCAGGATGAATCCTTGTTGTCTAAAATTGAAGGTCACAATCCCTATATCATTTTCAGGCGCCTCCTTTAAACTGTTGAAAACCTGATCAATTACTATATAGCCTTCTTTCTCATTGACACCATCTTCCCAGATCCCGTCAGCTTTTAAAAAATTGATAGCAGGTTCCACTTTGTTCACATAGTTGTAATCAGGGAGTAGTCTGAGTTTTCCTTTATAAAAGTGTTCGTTAGAGAAATCTATTAATTCAAGAGATCGGCTTCTGTAGTGACCTGAAAGACTTACCTCAGGAAGGTAGTGTCTGGTCAAATCAAGGAGTGAATCGATAGATAGTTCTGGGGTATCATCTTCCTCTTCCCAACGCACTCTATAGAGGTCACTTGGCTTGAGTTGCATGCTATCCCCTGTCACAACTATTTGTTTACCACGATACATGGCTGGGATTCCTCTTTCGGCAAAACATTGTGAGGCTTCATCAAAAATGACAAGATCAAAGCTTTCTTCCATAGGAAAAATGGCAGAGGCACTTTCCGGTGAGCACATCCAGCAAGGTAAAATAGTAAATAGCTCATCAGAAAATTCTGATATGACTTTTCTAATCGGCCATATCCTCCTTTTTTTGGTAACCTGATGTTGCAAGTCTCTATAGGTAACTCGGTTCTTTAACCTATTGTATTCAATGTTTTCATACGTTTTTTCTCTTGATTTTAGCAGCAATATTTCTTTGCTAGCTTGACGTTTTGTCTCAATTTGATCTCGTAATTCCTCCGTCAAATTGTCCAATTTGCCAGAAGCAACCTGTCTAAGGTTTGGATACTTGGATTCAATGTGATCAATCCAGGCAAGTGAAAGACTATTTACAAAAACCTGAATGGATGAATCAATTGATCCAGCATTTTTATCATTAATCTTATCCAGAACAGTCGTTTCCTCTTTCGAAAGATCATTTCTTAGTTTGTGGTATTCACATAGTGCATCAAAATCTTTTTTTAGCAGTTTTTCTAATTTGTGAGGATCCTCTTTCTTTAAGATAATAGCCCTAATCTGATGGATGTTCACATAGTTGCTCCATAGTGCTAGTTGCTCTGGAATCTTGTGGGCTTGACTCAGCAATTTGTCGAGCCTCTTTTTATAGTTTTCATGGTCAAGTTTTGAGACCGGCAGGTACTCATTAAGCGACCGGATTGTTTGAGCAACTGCAAACATATTCAGTCCCATTTTCTGCCAATAAAACCAGTCCTGAAGATCGATTTTCCTAAAACTCTCGGGGAAGTTGTGAAGCCAGTTATTTTCCTGAATGAGTGAAAGGGAGTGTTCGAAGTTTAGGCGATTGTCAACACGTTCTACCAGTACATTGAAACCTCTTTTGTTGCTCTTTAAATCGTTGGCGACTAAAACACGTTTTAGAAATGTTTTCTCCTTGGAGAACAAGGCCCATCTTATCCATTTAAATGGATTCTTACGGGCACTCATTGCAGACTGTAGAACTTCCTGGAACTTCCCAAGATCCTTTGATGGGAGAGAACTTTCTATTCCTACCCCTCTGAAGCAAGCCATCATGGTTCGCTCATTTGTCGAAAGCCAGTTTAAATCCTTTGTTGGTTTATCCGTATGAAGTTGCTTGTAGACTTTGTAGACAACATTTTCTTTAAGGCCCTCTTTCAGTTCAATGAGCTCAGGAAGTTTATTGGAGAGATATTCTGCAGTCTCAAAATCCAGAGGTTGTGATGAAAAATCTTTTGATTCAACTAGCAGACGCTCATTGAAAGCTGGCACTTCATATAAAACCTTCCTTAGCTCAACAAGATCTGTTGCTTGAAAAGTAGCAAACGAAGGTCCTTTTGCCCAGAAATGTGTTCTTTTTTCAAACTTCTCAAAATAAGCCAGATAGGCTCTAAATCTTCTTTCGGTTTCTTGAAAAGTAGAGAAATGAAAAGAACGGTATTCCAGATTCATACTGAAGCTGGCTTCATCCGGATTACTGGAAAGATAGAGTTCCTTGGCTGACTTCCCACACTCACTCTCATCAAAGAGCGCTTCTCTGAATTCCTGAAGTTCCTCTACAATTTGATCAATCCTTCTGCTTGCTTGTAAAAACCCTCTTTCCAGTTGAATGGCATCAAGACTGTTGTTTTTCTTTTGGTATACATCTATTGATTCAATCTGCTGATCGATCTGTTCAAATATCGGTTTCCGATCGTTCTTAAAATCGTGCACCAGCGCCACAAAGTCATGCATCTCCTTTTCTTTCAGACGTTGATATACAACATCCAACGCAGCTTTTTTCTGGCAAACAAGCAATACGTTCTTTCCTCTAGCTATAAAATCACAGATCAGGTTACTGATTAGCTGTGATTTACCCGTGCCTGGTGGTCCTTGAATGACCAAAGAATTTCCCTTTTTTATTTCCTTCAAAGCATGCTCCTGGTATGCATCAAGCGGAAATGGGGTAAACGTATTTTCCTCATTTACCCTATCAAACAATGCCAGCTGATTTTCATTTTCTTTACGAATCTTTTGCACAAAAAACTCTTCAAGATCTGAAGACTGTGAATTTTCAAGCAGGTTTACATAATCAGGAACTAAATACGAGCCTGACTGAGGAAAAATTCCTAAAACGGCATTTGGGTATAATTTGAGTGATCCGGTACTTTCGTTTGATTCAAGTTGAGATCTTTTCATATCAGCAAAACGCTTCAATTGATCAGCGAAATTTTCCTGGTTGAAGTTGATCTCAACTCCGCTATTCTTTAATAGTTCATAGAGTTGAGTTCTAAAAACAGTCGAATCCTTATCGTAATCATCAATGACGGTCTCGATTAGTTCTTCATCAAGCTGAACTTCATTGTAGTAGGCGTAAGCCAACAAGAAGGTTTTGTTGAGTGTAATATTGACATCTTCTCTACGTGAGAGAAACCACTCATTGCCTTTTTTCTCTATAGAAACCGGGAAAAAGATCAAAGGACACCTGATGATGGTATCATCTGAAAATTTGCCAGTAATAAAAGGCCATCCAATATATAAATCCCGAGCACCTCGTTCATCATAAATAAATTTCTCAGTTCGCTGAATCTTCTTTAAGCGATTACTTAACTCGTTGGTGCTTTTACTTCTGCTATCAATTTCTGAGCAAAGAAGAATATGTTTTTCTTGCTCAATAAGCTTTCTTACGATACTAAAACTGGCCTCATTTTCAGCATAGTCAAAGTCATGAAGGTCAACGAATTGATCCCTAAGTAATCTCAGTAAAAGAAGAGAACGATTATTCCCGGAAAGATTGCTTAAGCGACGTAAATATGACTTGAGGATCTTCTGCATGAATTATTCCAAATATGGTTTTATTCTCATGAAGGTACGTTCATCCAATGCTTTTATTTTTCTTAAGTCTTCAATTGACTCTATATCACCATGTTCACTTCTATAATTGATTATGACTCTAGCTAAATCGTAGGAAATGTAGGGGTGACTAGCAAGTACATTTATTGAGTCATTATTCAATTCCAATCGTTGAACAGGGGATTGAATGGAAAAAGATTTGAATAACTCAAGAATGGTTTCGTTAGGGAGCCCGTAGACTTCATTCAACTGGGTGGAATCACTAAAACCACCAAGCATATCTCGATATTTAACAATTCTTTTTGAAAAGGCTTTACCAATGCCTTTAACTACTTGCAATTCCTCAGCTGTCGCAAAATTCAAATCACGTATCTTAATAGATTTTTTCTCTGAAAGTTTGGTGCTGGAAGGTGATGTATTTGACTTTGTAGACTTCCTTTTATCGTATTCGACTTGAAAATAGACAGACTTATCGAATTCATTTTGAGACTCTTTGATTTCATAGGAAGCTTGCATTTGTTGAATCCACTCTAGATCCGTGCTATCGGTCATAATGACCGCTCTGTTTTTTAGAATAGAAACTCTATAGTGCGAAATAACAAGTGCTATGAACATGATAAAAATCAGTATAAGCGTACCTTTTGATTCAGTCTTTGAAAAGCCCAGTGACTTTGAAATTGCATTGAAGAGGAATTTGAACACTATTTAAAATGATTCTAAATAACGATTGGCTGATTTTTATCACAACTAATATAAGTAAGCCACTGTTATTTTTGCGATCACAAAGGGTTGAAATGGAGGGATTTAGAGTAACAAGATTAACGTATAAAACTATACCTCTCAAGGTGAGAGAAAAAGTTGCTTTTAGTGACGCATCCAATATGGAAAAGCTGTCGTTCTTTTTTATAGAAGTATTTGGTTGGAATGGAAGGATTTAAGGCATTAGGATTATCATATAAAAATACCCCGATTGAATTAAGGGAGAAAGTTGCTTTCAATGATAATGAAGCAAATCAACTTCTTATCCACTTGAAGGAGACATTTGGGATTGAAGAAGCACTAATTATCTCAACATGCAATAGAACAGAGCTTTATTACACTTTGTCCTTAGAGAAGGAGATAGATATCATAAGTATACTTGCTGCAAGCAAAGGAATACCTTCCGAAAAACTCAGAGGATATTTCGTAGAGTACACCTCTAATGAAGCTACTAATCATTTATTCAATGTTGCTTTAGGATTGGAATCTCAGGTTCTTGGCGATATCCAAATAAGTAATCAAGTGAAACGTGCTTATCAGCAAAGTGCTGATTTGAATCTTGCAGGACCACACCTTCATCGCTTGATGCACACAATTTTCTTTGCGAATAAACGTGTTGTCCAAGAAACCAGTCTACAAGATGGAACAGCCTCTGTTGCTTCAGTGGCAGTGGGTTTGATCGATGGGTTCATCGCAAATGTTCAGAATCCTAGGATTGCGTTGATAGGTTTGGGAGAGATAGGTCAAAATGTACTCGAGAATCTGAGCCATGAGTCTGCACAAATTACTTTAATCAACAGGACCAGATCCAAAGCAGAAAAACTAGCAGTTCAGAAAAATGTAGGTGTTTCTGATTATTCTGAGTTGGAATCTGTTGTTAATGAAAGTGATGTCGTGATATCGGCAGTGACTACTCAAGAACCTATCCTTTCTTCTAAGATTTTTAATTCTGATTCAATTCATAAACTGCTAATTGATTTGTCTGTACCCAGAAGCATGGATGAAGACCTTGAAACAGTGCCAGGCGTCTCCTTGTACAACGTAGACCAGCTCTCTGAAAGGACACTGAAAGCCAGAGCTACAAGGGAGGCAGCTATTCCTGATGCAAAGAAAATAATTGAAGAAGAAGTTGCTAGCTTCTTCAGTTGGAAAAGTGAAATGGGGGTTTCTCCCACTATTCAAAGACTTAAAAGCGCTCTTGATCAAATAAGAAAAGAAGAGCTTGCGCGTCATAAAAAGCTAACGGACCAAGAAGCTGAACTTTTAGAGGTTGTGACTAAAAATATGATCCAAAAAGTGATCAAGTTACCTGTCCTGCAATTAAAGGCTGCTTGCAAAAGAGGTGAAGCTGAAACTTTGGTAGAGGTCCTCAACAATCTTTTCGACTTGGAGTCTACCAAGGTAGAAAAGAGATAGTCCGCATTATATTTGTTTGCGGTCATGCGCACATCTTTCTCAATTTTACTTTTTTGTCTTTCGCTGGCTTTAAGCGCAAGTGAGTTCACGATCTTTGAAAAAGATGGTTATTTCGGTATAAAAGATGATTCGGGAAATATCACTGTACCTGCCGTTTACGAAAAATTAGGATGGTCGAGTGGTGAGAGTAAAGTTGTAAATGGAGTTATCGGTTTTAAGGAAAAAAATTTATGGGGATTAATAACTGTAAGGAATAAGTCGCTGACCGGGCAAAAATTTTATTCCATTCGCCCACTTCATTCCGGTTATTTCATCGCTTCTATTAAAGGGAATTTTAGCAACAGGCTTTTCCACGGTATTCTTGATACAAAAGGTAAAACGGTAGTCAGCTTTAACTACTTTTCAATCGAATCCTTGGGGACAAACTGGCTGGTAAGCGATTTTGATGGCAAAAGGCAACTTTTTGGAATTGTATCTTTTGACAATCGCATTTTGATCCCACCTAAATATTTGTCAATCAAACAAAAAAATGAACTCATTATCGCGGGTCAGGCCAATTTGAAATTGAGCTTGTTTAGTAAGGTAGGATCTCTTCTGCAAAGTGGACTTGATTCTATCCGGTATGTGGATGGATGGATAACATACAGAGATGGGTACGCTGGATTTCTATCTACAGATGGCGGAGAGATCCATCCAATTGACTATAAATCAATAAAAGTCGGCATAGATCATATTAGCCCAGATCCATTTCCTGAGTGGACTATCTACAAAAATGATTCAGTGTTTATGAAGTGGAGATGTGACTCATTAGCACTTGGCGAGAACGGAATGCTAACCGCATATTTAAATGGTGCGCATCACTTTATCATAAACAGTGCTACTCTATTAGAGCACCATGAATTGATACTGAAAGAAGTTACTGGAAGTAAACTGATCGTTCAAAATAGCAAGACAGGGACTTGGTCTGTTTTAACAAACGATGGTTCAGCTCTTCTTTCTGAATACGATTCTATTCACACCGATGGTTCTTACTTCATTACCAGAAAGAAAGGATCTTATAAAATCTTTGATGAAAATGGGAAGTTATCGGAAAGATTAGCATACCAAATGATAAAAAGAGGTATTAATGGACAATCAATTGCCCGAAGAAACGGTTATTGGGGTATTCTATCCAGTCGGATGAAATCCCAAACTCCTTGCAAATACGATAGTATCCTAAAATCTGAGAATTTTTATAAGGTGTCTTATCTTAATCAATGG
This sequence comes from Ekhidna sp., assembly GCA_965267215.1. Lineage (GTDB taxonomy): Bacteria > Bacteroidota > Bacteroidia > Cytophagales > Cyclobacteriaceae > Ekhidna. The sequence goes on along the minus strand of OZ253940.1, from coordinate 3,121,221 downwards.
GGAACAATGAATGAACTAGGAGAATGGATCATTAGACCTCAGTTCAATGAGATTTACACTTTAGGAACTTTGACTGTTGGAAGGAGAGGACTTGGCTATTCTATCTTTCTAGAAGGTGAAAAAGTGCAAATTACAACGAATAAACCTATACGTTCTATAAACTCTGCAACCTTGATTTTAGGAGAAGATATGAAATATGGTTTGTTGAATAAATATGGTGAATTATTGCTTTACCCTCAATATGATACCATAAAAGCAATTGGAGAATTTTTCGGACTCAAACGAGGTGATGAAATATCTCTGGTTTCAAGTACGGGTGAGGAGATCATAAGGGCCGAGGAATCCTATCAGTCCATCCATGATTATCGAGAGGATTACTTCCTTGTAAAAAAGGAAAACCGTTGGGGGTTTACCGACAATCAGGGAAGACTTAGGATCAGTAACAGGTATGATAGCGCTAGAATTTATCAAGAAGGATATGCAGCCGTGCAGCTAAGAGGTAGATGGGGATTTATTGATAAATCTGAAAATTTAGTCGTACAGCCCTACTATCATTCGGTATCAGATTTTAGAAATGGAAAGTCCATCGTTTTTGTAGATGGGAAATATGGTCTTATAGATAAAAAGGGGAAAGAAGTTTTACGGATTTCCTTTAAAGACATTTCCAAATTTGATACTGGAAATTATCGTGTGGAAAATGCCAATGGTCGAGTTGGGCTTGTAAATAGTGATGGAAGTATTATTTTACGGCCAGCTTACGACGAACTTCTTGATTTAGGGAGCAGGGTTTTGGTTTCTAATCGAGGTGTTTGGGGAATTTTAAACTATTCCGGTGAGCAAATTTTTAAGATTAACCATAAGGATATCAAGGTTTCTGGTGAATATACCATGATTAAAGACTAGAGGTGGAGGTATTCTTATATATATAACCAGCATATTTTATCCATGAGTGTGGATTTTAATCAACTTCTGGAATCTGTCAACCAGAATATTAGCGAAGCTGTCTTTAGAAGTGACAAAGATGGACTTATTTACATCAATAATGCTTTTGTGAGAATGTTTGGATTTTCCTCAGAAGATGAGGTGAAGAATCGAGCTATTTCAGAGATGTACAAGGATCCCAGAGATAGATCGAGGCTTATAACAAAACTAAATTCAGATCATGCCTATGAAAACGAGGAGGTAGTATTTATAAGAAAGGACCATTCTGAATTTGTTGGTTTAGTGAGTACTATCATGCATAAAGATGAAGGTGGGAAAACGTATTGGGATGGGGCTATCCGGGATGTTACACGTGAACGTGAGTTTCTGAATAAAATCCGCTCTCGAGAACAGCTACTTGAGAGCATCAATAGGAATATAAATGAAGCTATTTATCGCAGCGAAAGCCAAAGCGGGATCATCTATGTAAATGATGAATTTGTAAAAATGTTTGGCTATAACTCTCATAAGGAAATCATGGAAATGGATCCTATGGATCTTTATAAGAACCCTGATGAACGTGATGAAATTGGAAATGAAATTTTAGAGAAAGGTTCAATTGAGAATAAAGAGGTGGAATTCAGAAGGAAGGATGGAAAGTCTTTCTGGGGTTATATGAATTCCATTAAGGTAAATGGTGTTGATGGTAAAGTCTATTTTGACGGAGCTATTCGGAATATTTCAAAAGAAAAGGAAGCAGAGCAGGCATTGACCAAGTATGCTGAAATGCAACGAATTCTGATTGAACTATCTACTAAATATATTGACCTTCCGCTAGAGGAAGTAGGAAAAGCGATAAATGATTCTTTGGAGGAACTCGGAGAGTTTGTTGATGCAGACAGATCATATGTTTTTGATTTTGACACATTGAAAGGGGTTTGTAGCAATACATTTGAGTGGTGTAGTAAAGGAACAAAGTCAGAGATTCACAATAATCAAAACCTCTCCCTGGAAATGATGCCTGACCTGGTTAATGCACATTTAAAAGGTGAACCTTTTATTGTTGCCGATGTAGAGAAGGTAAACTCGGACATATTCAGGGAGGTTCTACAAGAACAGCAAATCAAAAGTCTCGTGACTGTACCTATGATTCACGGTGAATGTGTAGGCTTTGTAGGCTTTGATTGGGTTAAAAAGAAACACGAAGCGAGTGAAAAAGAGGTCTTACTCTTGCAATTGTTCTCTGAGATGTTGGTAAACATTCGAATTCGCTCAGAAAATGAAACGAAACTTCGTAAACTCTTTGATAAGACGATTGAGCAAAATCAACGATTGAAAGACTTCTCGTATATAACCTCACATAACTTTAGATCATCTGTTGCAAACCTGGTGGGGCTTCTAAATATTATAGAGGATGATCCTAGTAATAAGCAATATTTTGAAATGCTTAAGGCTACAGCACTGAAGTTAAACCTTGCAATAGATGCCATCAACGACTTATTAAATTTTGAAAAAGATATTTCTGCACTTGAGAAAGAAGATATCAGCCTTCTGGATGTGGTGAATGATATCATTTTTTTGAATCGAAAATCAGCAGCAGACAAAAAGATTGATTTTGACGTACAGATTCCAAAAGGACTAAAGCTTAAAATATTACCGGCTTATCTACAGAGTATACTTCATAATTTGATCGTAAACGCGATGAAATACGGCATAACGGCGGAGCAACGAAAAATAAAAATTTGCGCAAAAAAAGAATCAAAAGGAGTACTTTTAACGGTGGCAGACCAAGGCAGAGGGATAGATTTGGAGAGATATGGTAATAAGATGTTTCAACTTGGGTCGAGGTTTCATGCTGATGAAGAGAGTGGGCATGGCATGGGACTATATATGACCAAACAGCAAGTAGAAGCTATCGGTGGTCGCATTGAAGTAGAAAGTGAGTTGGGAGAGGGAACAAAGTTTAAGGTTTATTTTAATGCATAATTCTAATAAAATATTGCTTGTGGACGATGATCCTATTTTCCTTACGCTAGCTGAGCTGGCTATCAAGAAGGAAAATCAGGAAGTGGAGATATTTAAAGCTACCAATGGTGAAGAAGCCCTTGCTTTTTTACAGGAACAAGCGGTGGATATTATATTCTTAGATTTGAACATGCCAGTCATGAATGGGTGGGAGTTTCTGGAAGCCCTTTCAGATGTAGAAAATAAAGGAGGTCAGATATACGTACTTACTTCCTCAATCGATCCCACAGATCAGAAAAAAGCACATGAAAATCCTTTTGTTACCTCAATGTTGGAAAAGCCTTTGGATCGAGAGAAGATAGCTGCAACGCTTTCGGCTTAGTCAGGAAATAATTCCAATTGACTTGGTAAGAGTTGAAAAGTCATTCTATGATGAGGTGTACTACCCATTTCTTTCAGACCATCTCTATGGGAGCGGGTTGGGTATCCTACATTGGTTTCCCATCCATAGCCAGGGAACTCTATGGCCAGTTGTCGCATTAGGTCGTCTCTGTATGTCTTGGCCAAAATCGAAGCAGCAGCGATAGATAAGAACTTACTATCTCCTTTGATAATACATTCATAAGGGATGTTGTTGGAAGGTTTAAACCGATTACCATCTATTAAAAGGAGCTCAGGGATAACTCTCAACTTTTCAACTGCTCTATGCATAGCAAGGTAACTCGCATTTAATATGTTGATTTCATCTATTTCCCCGGGAGAAGCCACACCTACACCCCACGATATCGCATCTTGTATGATATCTTTTTTAACCTCCGCCCTTTGTTTTTCCGTCAATTGTTTTGAATCATTGAGCACTTCATGCGAGTAATCCTTAGGTAGAATCACTGCTGCAGCTACCACCGGGCCCGCCAGACAGCCTCTGCCAGCCTCATCACAACCAGCTTCGATTTTTTCTTTTTGAAAGAACGGTTTAAGCATGAGGTCAAAGGTATATATGAAGAGGACCATACACCCTGTAATTAAACCGAAAACCTAAAATATCTACTCCTTGGGTTAACTCAGGAGCGGAAAAGGTATCCTTTCGTAAATTCTGTTGTCTTTGAATGGATAAAAAACGCTACTACTGCTAGAAATGACAAAAACATTATGGACGCTTGTCATGATTGTGATCACACTTAGTAAAGTTGATGGACAATCACTGACACAAACAATCAAGGGACGTATAACGGATGAGCAATCCGGCTCACCAATTATAGGTGCCACCGTACAAATTTTAGGAATTGACCCACCCATGGGAGCAATTACGGACGTTGATGGATACTTCCGGATTCAAAATGTTCCAATTGGCAGACAAACATTGGGAGTATCCTACTTAGGCTATGAATCGGAAACGGTTTCCGAAATACTTGTAGGTTCTGGAAAGGAAGTTGTGGTCAATGCAAAATTGATTGAGTCTCTTCAGCAACTCGATGAAGTTGTGGTTACATCGGAAAATCAAGAGAAAGGTCAACCAAAAAATGAGCTGGCTACTGTTTCAGCTATTTCATTGGGAATGGATGAGATCAGTCGATTTCCTGCAACATTTAATGATCCTGCCAGAGCTGCTTTGATGTATGCAGGTGTTCAGACGGGGGGGGATGATCTTTTAAATGAAATCGTCATTCGTGGCAACTCTCCTAAAGGTCTGCTTTGGAGACTAGAGGGTGTTGAGATTCCTAATCCAAATCATTTTACTTCCATAGGCTCTTCAGCTGGTGGTATTAGTATGTTGAGTAATAACATGCTTGCTAACTCAGATTTTTTTACCGGAGCTTTTCCAGCCCAATACGGAAATGCTACCTCGGGGATATTTGATCTTCAGCTAAGACAGGGCAATTTTGATAAACATGAACATGCGATTCAGGCAGGATTACTCGGATTGGCTGCTGCTTCTGAGGGACCGATCTCGAAAGGAAGTCGGTCGTCTTACCTGGTGAACTATCGCTACTCGACACTGGCAATGCTCACAGAGTTAGGGCTGGATATTTTAGGAGAGCAGGAGGATATAACCTTCCAAGATTTATCATATAAGGTGCGAATTCCTACCGAAAAGATGGGCTCATTTTCATTGTGGGGCTTAGGTGGAAAGAATACCTATCGATTTCTTCCTAATGTAGCCAATGGAGATTGGGAGAATGATAGTGAAAACCAGACTACTGGTGTCGCTGGAATAACGAATGTACTTTACATTTCAGATGATTCCTTTTTTGAAACTATTGTTTCAGGGTCATACAATCAAATAACGAATAACTACGATTCTTTAGACGTAAGAACACTTGAGCGGGCAGATTTCATTGAATCTCAAATACGCTTTTCTACATTCTATAATCATAAATTTTCTGCTAAACATGCTCTTCGAATAGGAATCATTTTTAGCAATCTTTCCTACAATCTCACAAACACCTATTGGGATCGTCAGCAAAATGAGTTTGTAACGCCGCTAGATGAAAATGATCATGCAGGATTCTACCAGGCTTTTGGTAACTGGCAATTTAGACCAAGTGATGAATTGACTTTGAATTCGGGACTTCACTTCTCTCATTTTGCTTTAAATGGAAAAACATATATTGAACCGAGGGCAGGATTTAGATGGGATCGGGGGAACCATGTTTTTTCTGGGGGTATCGGTTTTCATAGCAGGATGGAGACAGTGGCTCTCTACACTGCCAGGCAGTATAACGAGGATGGGAGTTTCGTGCAAAACAATAAAGACTTAGGATTCACACAGGCATTTCATTCAGCTTTGGGCTATGAAAAAATGCTTGGACCCAAATTTAAGTTCAAAGCTGAGGTATACTACCAATACTTGTATAATGTACCAGTGTGGCCCAATGATACCACATCTGACTTCAGACAGTTGACTTTCTCTACGCTAAATATATTTGACGGATTTACTCCCGAAGAATTATCTAATGATGGAACTGGAAAGAACTATGGGCTAGAGCTGACGCTAGAAAAATTCTTGTCCAATGGGTTTTATATGCTATCTGCGACATCACTATATAGATCTACATATACTGGCTCTGATGGCGTGGAAAGAAGCACACAATTTGATGGAGGATACATCCAAAATTTCTTGGCCGGGAAAGAATTTAAAGTAGGTAAAAATGGAAATAATTCCATTAGCTTGAATGGTAAGCTCATTTTTGCAGGGGGTAAAAGGCAAGCGCCAATTAATATTGCCGCATCAATTAATGAAGGCAGGACAATCTACCGATATGATCAAAACTATGGGCTTAAACTCCAGGGGTTCTTTCGAATGGATATTGGAGTCAGTTATCGTAAAAACAAAAAAAGAACAACATCTGTTATTTCATTAGATATTCAGAATCTGACTCAAAGAGAAAACGAGTTTTTCCGATATTATAATGTAGGGGCAAGACGAATTGAATCTGATACTCAACTAAGCTTTTTCCCGAACCTAAGCTATCGAATAGAATTCTGAATGTAAGGATCACTACAATTGAATGATTAGAGTAGCCATTTCAGTTTTAACTTCGTAAATAGCTTGAGAATTTGAAAGAGATGAACATGAAAAATATATTGATTTTAGTTAGTTTATTCCTGTTGAGTTGCCAAACACAAGGAACTGGAAAAGCTGAAAAGGAACCCCGAGATGAAGTTATTAACTATCAAAAGTTAGATACTGCCACATTTGCTGGAGGATGTTTCTGGTGTATTGAAGCCTCTTTTGAACAGATAAAAGGAGTAGCAGAAGCAGTATCAGGATACGCTGGTGGTAGAAAGGAAACAGCGGATTACAGAATGGTTAGTTCTGGCCGAACCAAGCACGCAGAAGCTGTTCAGGTTTATTTTGATCCTTCAGTAATTGACTATGAAACATTGTTAGATATTTTCTTTACGGCACATGATCCTACACAATTGAACCGACAGGGTCCGGATGTGGGCCCACAATACAGGTCAGCTGTTTTCTATCATAATGAAGAACAGAAGAGGTTGACTGAACGTAAGATGGAGGATCTTGCTTCATCATTTTCGAAGAGGATCGTAACAGAAGTAAATCGATTGGAAGCTTTCTACGAGGCTGAAGAATATCATCAGGATTACGAAAAGAAGCATCCTAATAACAGCTATATTGTTAACGTGTCAAAACCGAAGATTGAAAAAGTGGCTAAGAAGTTTAAGGACAGACTGAAGTCTAACTAATTCTAATTCACTCTTCTAGGGGGCATGTTGAATGAATGATTAAGTTTCTTCTGAAAAGTAATCTTCAATCGCGTCCACCGCACATGCTTTTCGCTCACCTTCTATTCCTGATACGGTGGCATAGGGGAGATTATTTTTTTCTAAATACTTTTCGTAAGCATGGAAAAAATGTTTTCTGAGCTTTGGATGCTCTCGCTGTGGATCAGGAGTCCACGGGATATCGATATTGTTCAATAAATAAAAATCATATGCCCGGTCTTTGAGCTGATCTTCAATCCAAGGATCGGTTTGCCCATACTTATGATCACTCCAGATTTTGATCACGATCAAATTAGTGTCGCATATGAGGTACTCATTAGCATACTCATATTTATCATCTTCCCAAGTTAGCTGTCCTTCAGCAATTGACTTTAGATCATGCTTTTCATATGTTCGATTCAATCTATCAAGGTAAAATCTTGCATACTCAGGCACCCACTCGGTTTGATAGTGCATGGCTAAATGCTGGCAGAGTTCGCTCTTACCGGTAGATTCAGGCCCTAAAACGACAATTTTTTTAGTCTTCACTTAAGATCAATTTTCTTCTCCAGGACATCCATCCCAAAACTGCAATGTATGTGAACACAAGAAATTGGAAACTGGTAAATGGAAGACCTTTATAAATATATAGTGGAATAGAGATCAGATCACAAGCAATCCAGAACAACCAGTGTTCAATCTTTTTCAGTGCCATTAGATACATACCGGTCACAGCAAAAGCTGTGGTCATCGAGTCGAGTATCGGTACATCACTATCTGTAAATCTTGTAAGGAGTATGTAGATCAGTATAAATGCCAGAATGAACGTGCTGACATTGATCACATGACCCCATCCATTTGTTTTTGTAATAGGAATTTGACTAGCTCCAAGATCCTTTGTGTTTTTCCAGTTCCACCATCCGTAGACACTCATTATGAAATAGTAAACATTAATGCCTGTTTCGGCATACAGTCCGTATTCGTAAGTCAGATAAATGAATATGGTAACGCTTACAATCCCGAATGGATAAACCAGAATGTTTTCTTGTTTGCTAAACCAGACGCTTAAAATACCACAAACAACAGCGATAAATTCCAGTGCAGAAGTTTCAAGCAGCTGCCCGTAAAACGAACTCCAAATTTCCATAGCGTAAAAATATGTCTTGCAATAGTACTTATTCTAGGTAATCAACATAATTTTGCACGGCAAATAATCATAACAGTTCAGTATTATTTGCCATGACCACAAACGATAAATTCCTTTTCGAAGCACTTACATATGATGATGTGCTTCTTCTCCCCGGTTATTCAGAAGTTCTTCCAAGAGATACCGATACATCGGCTCAGATTACTAGAAATATTCGTTTGAATATTCCTTTGGTTTCTGCTGCAATGGATACCGTTACAGAAGCAAAGCTTGCAATTGCCATGGCTCTGGAGGGAGGCATAGGAATCATTCACAAGAATATGACTATTGAAAAGCAGGCCGCCCAGGTTCGTAAGGTAAAGCGATCGCAAAGTGGGATGATTCTGGACCCAGTTACACTTCATGTAGACGCAACTGTGAGTGATGCCGAGGCTATTATGAAGGAGAATAAGATTGGAGGAATTCCAGTTATAGATAAAGATAATAAGCTTATTGGTATAGTGACCAACCGTGATCTGCGTTTTGAAAAGAAGCTGAAAAAGCCGGTCAAGGATATAATGACTAAAGAAAACTTAATAACTGCGACTGCAGAGGTAGGATTGAATGAAGCTGAGGCAATCTTACAGGAACATAAAATTGAAAAACTTCCTATCGTTGACAAAGACGGGAAGCTGACTGGACTGATTACGTATAAAGACATTCTCAAGAATAAAGACAGACCAAATGCCTGTAAGGATGAATATGGAAGATTACGAGTCGGTGCTGCGGTTGGTGTTACCCCTGATATTGAAGATAGAATTGGAGCACTGGTAAAAGCTGGAGTAGACCTGGTATCTATAGATACGGCTCATGGTCATTCGAAAGGGGTAATTGATATGGCCAAACAAATAAAGAAAGCATTTCCTGATGTAGATACAATTGTTGGGAACATCGCAACCCCAGAGGCAGCTAAAGCATTGATAGCTGCAGGAGCAGATGCGATTAAAGTGGGAGTAGGTCCTGGTAGTATTTGTACAACAAGAGTGATTGCTGGAGTAGGAGTTCCACAGTTATCAGCCGTTTATGAGTCGGCCAAAGCAGCCAAAGGGTCGGGTGTACCTATCATAGCTGATGGCGGGATTCGTTTTTCAGGTGATGTAGTCAAGGCGATTGCAGGGGGCGCAGATACAGTAATGATCGGATCATTGCTGGCAGGAACAGAAGAAGCACCTGGTGAGGTTATTCTTTACGAAGGAAGAAAATTCAAATCTTACCGGGGAATGGGTTCTGTTGAAGCGATGGAAGAAGGATCAAAGGATCGTTATTTTCAGGATGCGGAAGATGATATCAAAAAATTAGTGCCAGAAGGAATCGTAGGCCGTGTGCCGTTCAAAGGGCTTGTTCAGGAAGTACTTTACCAGATGGTTGGTGGCCTTAGAGCAGGCATGGGCTACTGTGGTGCAGGCAAAATCGCAGACTTGCAGAACGCCAAGTTTGTAAAAATTTCGGCAGCAGGATATGCCGAAAGTCATCCACATGATATTCATATCACCAGGGAAGCACCGAATTATAGCAGGAAGTAAGATTAGATGCTGGACATGAGATATTAGATGAAAGATTTCTAATGTCTTGCTGTCTATGATCTAGGTTCCAAAAGAGCTATCTCAGTTTCTCCGCCCTTCGTCGTATCACCAATTTTTACTTGAATGTCAGCGTCAAGAGGGAGGAATAAATCTACACGGCTACCGAATCGAATGAACCCTACTGAAGAGCCTTGATCCACCGGATCACCAACTTTAGCATAAAATGCGATTCTTCGAGCCACAGCGCCAGCAATTTGTCTCATTAAGATGTTTACTCCATTCTCTGTTTTGAAGCCAATAGAGGTGCGTTCGTTATCTGTACTTGACTTTGGGTGCCAGGCCACCAAAAACTTACCCGGATGATATTGGAAAAAGTCTACCTCACCCTTTACCGGACTTCTGTTCACATGTACGTTTAGCGGGGACATAAAAATCGAAACCTGGATGCGATCATCCTTGTGGTATTCTCCTTCGTACGTTTTTTCGATAACCACCACCTTTCCTTCAGCGGGGGCGTAGACCACTCCATCTTTGGGTGGTGTAATGACTTTGGGGTCGCGGAAAAAACGGACAACCAAAATCATAAAAATTATTGCTGCAACGGCAAAGATTACCTGAATAGTAAAAATAGGAATGAGCCAATAAAGCAAAGCATACAGTCCTCCTGTAAGTACTGCCATGATTGGGATCATCTTAAAACCTTCCTTGTGTAATCTCATGTCGAATTAAATTTAGAATATCATGCAGAATGAAAGTGTAGTATCAAGAGATCCTTCACTTTGCTCAGAATGACGTAAAAATGCCATCGCTTAGCGATTAAAAACCACCTCGATACTTGTAGGTTTTCGCCACTTTGTCAATCGCAACAATGTATGCTGCAATTCGCATGCTTACATTGTATTCCTGAGCTGTTTTATAGACTTTATCAAATGCTGTTTTCATGATTCGATCAGACCTTCTACTTACACGCTCTCTGGTCCATCCATATCCAAGCCTATTTTGAACCCACTCGAAGTAGGAAACCGTCACGCCTCCTGCATTAGCAAGTATGTCCGGAACGGCCAGGATCCCTTTTTCATTAATGATTGCGTCTGCTTTTGCGGAAGTAGGTCCATTAGCACCTTCTACAATCATTTTAGCTTTGATCTTATCCGCGTTTTGTTGAGTTATTACGTCTTCAATAGCTGCCGGTACCAGGACATCCACTTCTAAAAGAAGCAATTCGTCCGGATCTATTTTTTCTGCACCTTCAAATCCCTCAAGACTACCATTGTTACCGTTTCGGTACTCCATAGCCTTTTTAATGTTGATACCTTCTTCATTATAGTACGCTCCTGAAAGATCGCTTACTGCTACAATATTTACTCCTCTCTCTTCCAGGAGTTGAGCCGCCCATGATCCCACATTTCCGAAACCCTGGATAGCGCATGTGGCTTTAAATGGATTAATTTTTTCTTTCTCCATGGCAGCAAGTGCGGAGATCATCACCCCTCTTCCCGTAGCTTCTTCTCGACCGAGTGATCCCCCTAAAACTATTGGCTTACCAGTTACCACAGAATTCACTGTCATTCCCTGGTTTCTGGAATATTGGTCCATCATCCATGCCATCTCCCTTGGTCCAGTTCCCATATCAGGAGCTGGAATATCTCGATCTTTTCCGAAAACATCATGCATGGCCTGTGTAAATGCTCTAGTCAATCGTTCTACTTCACCCGCTGACATTTCACGGGGATTACACTTAATACCACCTTTTGCACCACCATATGGGATATCGACTACTGCACATTTCCATGTCATCCAAGCAGCCAATGCTTTCACTTCATCAATATTTACGTCCATGTCGTACCTGACTCCTCCTTTGGACGGTCCCAGGATCGTGGAGTGAATGACACGGTATCCTTCGAACACTTTGATGGAACCGTCATCCATGGTGACGGGAAGAGAAACAATTACCTGTTTTGCAGGCGTCTTTAATACATCGTAAACTTCCTGATCAAGTCCCAGATGCTCAGCAGCAATCTGAAAACGTAACATCATGGATTCAAATGGGTTATCTCTGTCCTTTATCGGAGCAGGCTCTATGTATGCCATAGGAATAAAATAAAATGGGGCTGTTGTTTATTTTTTGCGCAAAGCTAAGTGGATTTCTGTTTCTCTTCAGAATAATTTCAAGAAAACTACAACAAATGGAACAGCAATTAAGAAGCTGTCAAATCTGTCTAAAAAACCACCATGTCCCGGTATAATTGTTCCGGAATCTTTAATCTGTATGGAACGCTTGAAATGAGACTCTACGAGATCTCCATACGTTCCTGCGATCACCACTATAATTGAGACACTTATCCATTCAAGTCTATTTAGGCCTTCAAAGTAAAATCCAATGACTAACGCCGTTAACACTGCTGTGGCTGCTCCGCCAATGCTGCCTTCCCAGGATTTATTCGGAGATATCCGTTCAAATAGTTTCCTTCTTCCAAATAGTATCCCACTAAAGTAAGCACCAATATCATTAGCCCAGGTAAGGAATAGAAGTCCAAGGATAATTTCATATGAGTATACACCACTGTAAAATACAAGGATGTTGATCATCGCGAAAGGTACTGCAACATAGAGGATACCCAGATAGAAGAGTGCAATGTTTATGAAGGGATGTACATCACTCTTCTTGTAAAGCTTTATAAGAAAGACAAAAGAAGCAAGAGGGAATAGCGCCATGTAGAATTTTGGTGGCAAAATATCCGCTTCGATCAAAAACATAAAAATGAAAATAAGTGCTCCAATACTTACTCCAAGAAGTCGGATGGGAACGTAGCTTTGCAACCTCATAAGTCGGTAAAACTCCCACATTGTGAGACACGATATAGATAAAAAAACGGCAAAAAATCCCCATTCATTCCATAAGAGGGATAGTATAATGATCAATCCACCAATAATAGCGGAGAAAAATCGTGGGGCTAGGTCGGGATATTTACTCAAACTTGATTTCTTCTTTAATCACTCGTATAGCCCTGATCACATAATCAGGAGCCACAAATATTTCGAAATTTCCGAAACCATGTTGCGAAACTTGCTTATTGATTTTAACAGGAGCCATTCCTCTTTCTTCTAACACCGCTTTAACAATATCTACACGGTATTCCTGATCGTCTGCATAAACCGTTTGCCAATCACGCATGTTGAAATCTTTTGTAGAATGTGCGAATAAGCAGAAATGTAATTGCTGCGAAAACCAGCACAGCTGGCCAAGGTGCAGACTGTTCCATTTGTTCTGGAGTCACTTCTACGACATCCTTTTGTGCAAGAAAAAGTGCGATGAGTGCCAGTCCATTATTTACAAGATGTCCAATCATGGCTACACTCAATTTACCACTCCAATGAAAGAGATAACCGAATAGTACCCCAAGAAGCATTCTTGGAACCACACCAAAAAATTGCATGTGTATGGCAGCAAATACAAATCCAGTGAACCAAATGGCGATATGATGATTTGAAAAAGCTTTACTTAAAAAATTCTGAATAAGCCCTCTAAACAAAAGTTCCTCTCCAATTGCAGGGATAATAGCTATCACAACAAATGCAAGGATGAAATGAGAAGTGGTCTTGAAGTCGGTAATGTGTTCCGTCAAAACTTTCAGTTGTTCTTCTGACCTCTTTGCCCAATCGGCAAATTCAGAATTTCCAAAATCCAGGTTCATATTCCATTCACCAACGGCGCTATTAACTACCATAAAGCAAATGGAAATGAGTATAGTTAATCCTATGGTAATTGGTGAGATTTTCGGAAAAAACTCTGTGAACGGAATTTTTAATGCGAGACGAATAAAAAGTGCTGGAACACCAATGAAAAGTATGGTTGAAAAGATTCCTTGTGCGGCAAGGAGAATTTTAGGATCTATTCTAAGTATCATGTCAGTATCTGCTTCTCCTCCACTCCCCAGTGTCATTATAATGGAAATAAACGCTGTAAGACCCAGGCCAAAGCCCAAAGCGCGTGACTTTTGTGTTTCCTCAGGGTTATTCCTTAGAATATTCTCCATATAGCTAACTTTGCGGCAAATATAACCGAGGAAAGTGGTTAAAATCAGTGATATAGAGATAGGAGAGTTTCCATTACTGCTCGCACCCATGGAAGATGTGAGTGATCCTCCTTTTAGAGCAGTGTGTAAACAAAATGGGGCTGATCTTATGTTTACCGAGTTTATTTCATCTGAAGGCTTGATTCGGCATGCAGAGAAAAGCGTCCAAAAGCTGGATATTTATGATTATGAAAGGCCAATAGGGATTCAAATCTTTGGAGATAAAATAGAATCAATGAGAGAGGCGGCATCTATAGCAGAGGAGGCTGATCCTGAGATCATAGATATCAACTACGGATGTCCTGTTAAAAAGGTAGCTTGCAAAGGTGCTGGAGCTGGAATACTGCTAGATCTCCCCAAGATGCAGGAAATGACTGCAGAGATCGTAAAAAGAGTGAACAAACCTGTTACGGTTAAGACGAGGTTGGGCTGGGATGATTCCACTATCAAAATTCATGAAGTAGCACATCGTCTGCAGGATGTAGGAATCCAGGCTTTAAGCATTCACGGTCGTACTAGGAAACAGATGTATAAAGGCGAAGCAAACTGGGAGCCCATTGCGGAGGTAAAAAATGATCCTGGCATCCATATTCCAATTTTTGGGAATGGAGATATCGATTCACCCCAAAAAGCACTTGACTATCGGAATAAATATGGAGTGGATGGCATCATGATTGGTCGTGCTGCAATCGGTTATCCATGGATATTCAATGAGATCAAGCACTTTATGCAAACGGGTGAACTACTGGCTGCCCCATCTCTGGAAGAAAGAGTACGAATAGCAGTTCAGCATCTTGATTTCTCTATTGAATGGAAAGGAGAAAAATTAGGTCTGTTTGAGATGAGAAGGCATTACACGAATTATTTTAGGGGCATTCCAAATTTCAAGCCTACAAGAACCACATTGGTTGAATCGGAATCATATCAAGAAGTAAAGGAAACACTCTTACAAGTACCGGAAATCTATGGAGAAGTAGCGCTACATTAATTCTCACTTTTCAGCCATTTCTTTCTACAACTAATTTTATCTTGCGCGCATGCAAAAATCACCTTTATTGGCATGGGTACTTTTACTCATTCTGGCCTTTATCTGGGGTAGCTCATTCATTCTGATCAAGAGGGGGTTAGTAGGTTTAGATCCGGAAGAAGTAGGTTCTTTAAGGATCGTGGCTGCATCTCTCTTTTTGCTGCCGTCAGCCTTAAGAAGGTTCAAATGGGTGGAGAAGAAAAGGCTTCTTTATTTGATGTCTGCAGGTTTCCTGGGTAGCCTCATTCCAGCCTTTTTATTCGCTACCGCGCAAACGCAACTTGAAAGTGCGATCACCGGAGTTTTAAATGGATTAGTCCCGATTTTCACGATACTTATTGCTTGGATTGTGCTTGGTCAGAAACAACCAAAAGGGGTTTACTTGGGCGTGTTGATCGGATTTATAGGAACCGCAATCCTAATTACCGCAGGTAAGGGCAGCTCTATTAGTGGTATAAATGCATATGCACTGTTGGTTGTTTTGGCCACCGTCTGTTACGCTTCCAATCTCAACCTGATTAAACAAAAACTGAATGACTTGCATGCGGTCACAGTGACCAGCGTATCTCTTTTATTAGTAGGTCCTGTTGCATCCATTCATCTTTTTGGATTTACAGACTTTTGGTCGAAGCTGCTGTCTAACGATAGTACGCAATTGTCCACATTTTATATATGCCTGTTAGGAGTCTTTGGCACAGCAATAGCTCTGATACTTTTTAATAAGGTCTTGCAAATGAAAGATGCACTTTTTGCATCTTCTGTCACCTACATTATTCCAATTTTCGCAGTGATGTGGGGAGTCATAGATGGAGAGGCACTATACCTCTGGCACTATATCGGTATGGCAGCTGTAGGAATAGGGGTTTATATAGCTAATACTTATCGTCACAAAAATGCTGGTAATAAGAAATAAACCAGGATACTAATTAGTACACTTGAGATAATATTCAACCAAACGCCTGAGCGTATCATGTCGCTTATCTCTAATTCGCCTGAGCTGAATACAATAGCGTTGGGTCCTGTAGCAATGGGCAGCATAAAAGCACAGGATGCAGTCATGGTAGCGGGGACCATAAGTAAAAAAGGATGAACATTAATCGCCTGAGCCAGAGAAGCAAGAACGGGTAGCATGATGGAAGCGGTAGCAACATTGGAAGTCACTTCAGTAAGGAAATTTACAGATAAAGCAATGATGAGGATGATGAGGAATAATGGAAGAT
The DNA here is from genome assembly GCA_965267215.1 of Ekhidna sp. Taxonomy (GTDB): domain Bacteria; phylum Bacteroidota; class Bacteroidia; order Cytophagales; family Cyclobacteriaceae; genus Ekhidna. Next base: position 3,105,076 of record OZ253940.1, on the reverse strand, counting down.
CTGAAACACCAACAAGCTGTAATCCAAGCCATTTAGCCAGACCGGAGCTTTGAAAAGCTGCTGCCAGAGATAACCCTCCTCCAAAAAGAATGATAACTCCCCAAGGAAGTCTTTCGGCCTCACTCCATGTCAGCAATGGTGATCCTTTACTGGATTTTGATGGGATGATAAACATGGTAAGAGCTGCTGCTATGGCAATTACCGTATCGTTAATACCCGGAATAAATTGGTTCAAAAGAAATGAACGTGTAATCCAAAGGAAAGCGGTTATTAGAAACACAATTCCAACAGCTCGTTCTTCTTGTGAGATGTTGCCGAGTGCGGCTTTTTCTCTTAAGATCATGTCCCTGCTGATCGGGACTGAGATTTTATGAAGTGGAAATACAATTCTTGTAAGGATCAGCCAACTCAATCCGAGCATAAGAAGGGAAAATGGTAGCGCAAACACTAACCAGGTAGAAAAGCTAAATTCTTGATTATATAATTTGCTGGCTATCGAAACAAATATGGGATTGGTTGGAGTACCTACTAACGTTGCAACACCTCCAATTGAGGCAGAGAATGCGATTCCAAGCAATAATGATTTAAAGAATATCTTGCCTGTATCTTCTGATAGCTCTTTTATCTCAGTTATTAATGCTATTCCAATGGTCACCATCATTAAAGTAGTAGCCGTATTTGATATCCACATAGAGAGGATGCCTGTGGCTAACATAAAGCCCAGTACGATAAAGGTGGGATTGGTGCCTACTGCCGTAATGACTGTAAGTGCAATTCTTTTGTGAAGGTTCCAACGTTGCATTGCTATGGCAATAATGAAACCTCCAACAAACAAGTAAAGCATTTTATCCCCAAAAGCAGCCGTTGTTTGTGCAATGGGAGCACCACCTGTGATTGGAAGCAAAACAATAGGGAGTAATGCGGTCGCAGAAATGGGGAGAGCTTCTGTAAGCCACCAGGTGGCTATCCACAAAGTACTGGCAAGAACTGCATTGGCCTCCTTGTCAAGTTCTGAAAAGGGGGTAAAGAAAAAAACGATACAAAATAAAATGGGCCCTGTGAAGAGCCCAATTTTTTTTCTGTTCATAAACAAGTCAAACGGATTCCTCTTCTAACTTGCTAAAATCAAATTCATTTAAGAAATTTTTAGCTTGATCAAGGTTTTGAAAGTCGTATTCTTTTACCTCACCTTTATTGCCATGGATTTCAATTCTAACAACTGAGATCCTTGCATCATGGGTCAATGGATCATCGATGAGTGTTCCTGTTTCAGCTGCATCTTTGATTTTGTGAGAGAGAACAACATTCTTTCTCTTGATCCTGTTACAATAAGAACATTTGAATTCTTTTAAAAGCTCGCCATCTTCAGTGGAGGTAGCTTCTTTGATGATTTCCTCTTTTTGAAGCCTGAGTGTTTGAAAGCCACAACGATCGCATTCCAAGGCGCTCAAATGTCCCTTGTACTTCTCAATTTTTGTGTATCCTGTAGATTCATCAATCCAAACATCATAATCTACTGAAAAGACATTTTCTTCCGCTTGCATACCCTCATCTAGATAAGCATCCTCTTCATCCTCGCTTAGAAGCTTCATTTTCTTGCCATTCTCAGGATTGACACGTGGAGTGTATCTCAGTCTTTTAAGCTTTTTCTCCAAAATTCTAGGATAATAAAACTTCAAGATCAGCTGAGCGATGTAGCCATAGAGCACACCAATACACATAGAAACAAATAATCTGATAAAAAACCAGATACCATCTAACTTCATGGTCTCGTATTCCAGTGTATTACAGAACAAGAACAAAGCTGCTGCCACAAGGATGTGGCCACTTAATAGCTTTTTTGTTTCTTTCTCACTGGCGAGATCAAACTTTTCCTTATAGGTCTTTTTGCTTGCAAAGCTGATCTTGTAAAAGATGTAATTGAGTACACCTATTCCCAGCACTACAAAGACCAGCACTGATACGATTTGCTGCCACTTGGCAAGAAAATCGAGGTAAAAATCATTATTCATACGGGCGACAAGTTTTAACAAAAATAAGATGATTTAGAAAACCACCTAACTTTCTATAAAACAGTACGAATTTCTGCTCCCCTAATTGTTTGCAGTATTTACTTTTTTAAGTGAGTCTGGGTGGAAAATTTGCAGAATAGAAACATTCTGTGCGTAAGGATTAATGGTCGCTGCATCTTGCGGTTTATCCTTCACAGGAAGCAAAGACGCCCATTCAGAAAGCTCTTTTTGTGCTAATATCGAAACTCTTTCTTCCGCTTCCATTAGGAAAGCAAAAGTGCCGAGTAGCAGTAGTAGCGTTATGAGTTTATTGAGCTTGGGTTTCATTTTATTAGTCCTTTTTTCTAAATGAGCGTCTGTCACTTCTTGTTTTGAAAACCTAACCTTTGTTTAAAGGATGTGTAGCTCTATCAAAAAGTTGCATCCACACCTTAAAATTTACGAATCAAGATGTTAATTGCTGTTAATTAATGTTATAAGGTACAATTTCCAGCTTGAGTTGTATAAGGAATACCCAAGAAGGAAAAAGAGGTTACAGATTTTTATGGAAAAAAATTACTTCCAGCTCATTGGATAATGGTCATCCACAAATTCTAGAGCGTCTTCAGTGACGTAAATGGGACCAAAAGTATCGAGCATAACAGCTAATTCCTCTGTTTCTTTGGCACCAATACTTGCTTCAACGGTCCCCGGATGAGGGCCATGAGGCAGTCCTCCTGGATGTAAAGTGAAAGAGCCCCTATCAATTCCTTTTCTGCTCATGAAATTTCCTTCAACATAGTAGAGAACTTCATCAGAATCAATATTCGAATGATTGTATGGTGCCGGAATCGCTTGTGGATGATAGTCGAATAGCCTCGGGACAAACGAACAAATCACATATCCGTAAGCCTGGAACGTTTGATGAACCGGAGGAGGTTGGTGAATTCTACCTGTGATAGGTTCAAAATCATGGATGGATAAGGCGTAAGGAAACAAATACCCATCCCAACCTACTAAATCAAATGGTGAGTGCTTGTAGTAGTAGTCATGGAGCCTATCATCATGTTTGATCTTAACCAGGTATTCACCTTCTTCTTTTTCGGTAATTAATTCAGAGGGAGGTCGGATGTCTCTTTCACAATAGGGAGAATGTTCTAGAAGCTGTCCAAGCTCATTTCGATATCTTTTAACCGTTTCAACAGGGTTCGCGGATTCAATAATTAGCAGCTTCAAAGGTCCTTTATCCCACTCCAATCGATAAATGGTTGTCCTGGGGATTACCACATAATCACCCTGTTTGATACGTAGCTTTCCGAATTGAGAGTATAGATATCCATTTCCATCATGAATGAAAATCACTTCATCAGCCTGACCATTTTTGTAATAGTAATCCATACTTCTGGAAGTCGGATGACATATGGCCATACTTACGTCTTTATTTTTCAAAAGAACTTTCCTTGCCTCCAAAAAATCATCGCCTGTGGTTTCAACTTTAGAAGTGTTAAGGTGAGTTTGTTTTAACGAATAGTCCTTGGCGATCTCGGTTTTCCAAGGGATAGATTCTCCCACTTTTTCAACCCTTGTGGGCGGATTAATATGATACAGATTGGAGTAAATACCAGAAAAACCTCGTGATGATACTAACTCTTCAGCATATAAGCTACCATCAGGTTGTCTGAACTGAATATGTCTTTTTGATGGTATTTCTCCAAGTCTATGATAGTATGTCATTGCTACTGTGCTATTTTATCTGCCCGATCCATCAACTGGATTGCCTTCATGAAAATTTCATCCTGCTCATTGAAAATAGGATAAAAGCCTTCATTGTCCCAAACACCTCTTGCAATATAAGCTTTAGTTAGTTGTTTTAACAACTTTTTTGAACGATTGAATTCCTTTTCATTGAATTTTAGGTTGTTCCCTTCTGCCACCACAATTAAATCTTTCAACATATCATCAGATACCTCGAAGTATGTCTTAAATGCTTTGAATTCCATGTCTAACAATTTATCACGATTTTCCTGTGCATACTTAACAGTGTATTCCTGAATTGAATTTGTGCTAAATAGACGATTTAAATAACGTGTATTTTGGGTGGTATCTAGGGGCACAAATGCATCAGGAGTGATCCCACCACCACCGTAAACAATACGACCCTTATCCGTTTTAAACGCAAGGGAATCTATGAATTTGATGCTATCTGATGTATAGAGCTCACCGTTCGTATATCTTTCATAGGCTTCACGGTAATATTCATCCAGGTTTCCTTCTGTGTATTGTTTTTGAATACTACGTCCGCTAGGAGTATAGTATCTTGAAATTGTTAGTCTGAGTTCCGAGCCATCGTTTAGATCGATGGGCAGCTGAACGAGTCCTTTTCCGAAAGATCTTCTTCCCACAATCAATCCTCTGTCATGATCCTGAATAGCTCCGGCTACAATTTCAGAAGCAGAGGCAGATCCTTCATCCACCATAATTACAAGTGAGCCTTTTTCGAAATCACCTTCATCACCGGAATGGTGTTCCTCAATGTATCTTTTTTCTTTCCCGTCTGTGTAAACGATCATTTGTCTACCAGAAAGAAATTCATCCGCTATTTGTACCGCTCTGTTCAAATAGCCTCCTGGATTTCCGGTAAGGTCAAGCACCAACTTTTCCATGCCTTGATCCTGCAGTTTGAGTAATGCCTCTTTAAACTCAAGATAGGTGGAGTTGGCAAATCGTGCGATTTTGATGTAGCCGATTTTTTCATCTACCATGTATGAGACATCAACCGAATATTGAGGAATGACATCTCTTTCAATAGTAAAATCCATTAATTCTTTTTCGCCTTTTCGCTTTATGCTTACGGTAACCTCAGATCCTCCGGGCCCTCTCAGGGTTTCAACTACCTTTTGGTTAGTAATACCAATTCCAGCCACCACTTCACCATCTACTTTGATGATCTTATCACCTGCACGGATACCAAGTTTCTGAGATGGACCTCCACTTAATGGAGTAACTACATGAATGGTGTCTTTGAAAATATTGAATTCTATTCCAATTCCCTCATAATTACCTTCAAGCCTCGATTGGATAAGTTCTAAGTCTCTGGCTGGTATGTATGAAGTATGCGGATCCAGTTCTTCCAACATATTAGAAATGGCGCTTTCGACCAGGTCATCGCTATTGACTTCATCTACATAATCATTTTCAATGTGCATCAATACCTGCCTGAACTTACTCAAACTTTTGGAGATACTGGATGAATTTGAGGTGGTGGAACCGACCATATTAGCTCCGATAAATACACCAATGCATAGTGTTATAGCTATGTATAGTGGTAGGGTTATGGCCTTTTTGGAATTTTTATGTGTGCTCATAGGCTAAATAAAATTCAAAAATAAGAGTTATTTAAAGGAATCAACGCAATAGACCTCAAACTGTTGACTTGCGTGCTTTAACATCTTATTTTTGCATATGGTCTTCGAAAAAACCATAGAACAGGTTGTTAGTGAAAATTACGTTTATGCTCGGGCGTTGCATTACCTGGGAATTGATTTTTTTGAATCTCCTCATAAGAAGCTGAATACAATCTGTAAAGAACGGGGACTAGACAGAACTCAAGTTATCAAAAGCTTTTATACATTTGATTCTTGCCACAGACTAAGCTTTTCTGAACTAGAGAAGTATCCCATAGAGCTATTGACAGAATATCTGAAACACGCACACCATCTTTTCATAAAAGAAAAGCTCCCATATATCATTCACTTGGCCAAAAATTGGGATCGGTTGGATTTGAGAGACCTGCTGACAGAATTTGTAGAAGATTTCATAAAGCATATTTATGAAGAAGAGGATTCGACCTTTAAATACATCGATTTGCTTTGTGAAATAAAAAAAGGATCTTCAAAAGCAACGTTCAAGTTGATGAATAGGCAAAAGAGTTATTCACTTATAGAGGAATACGAACACCATCAGCAAGACGATGAATTCGGGGCTATCCGTACCTTGATGTCGCCTTTCCAGGCTAAGAATTTACATGATCGTGTTTTGCTAAGTGAGATCCAGGCATTCGATAGGGAAATGATCTATCATGCTGAAATAGAGAATAATATTTTCTTCCCCAAGGCTATTCTCCTTGAAAAAGAAATGGAGAATAAAATTAAAGCCATTTCCACCTTGAATTAATGTCTCGCATTTTAGCTATTGATTATGGTGCTAAGCGTACTGGTTTAGCAGTTACAGACCCACTGGGAATTATAGCTTCTCCGCTGGATTTTGTGCCCAGCCATACGTTGGAGGATTTTCTTGTCAAATATTTTGAGAAAGAACCTGTAGATAAAGTGGTTATTGGGATGCCAAAGAATACAGATGGATCAGATACTAATGCTACCAGCTTAGTTCAAGCATTTGTGAATCGATTTAAAAAAGTATTCCCGATGAAGGAACTAATTTTGCATGACGAACGCTTCACCTCCAAGATGGCCCTCGATGCGATGATAGCAGGAGGGATGAGTAAAAAGAACCGAAGAGAGAAGGGGAATGTTGACAAGGTGAGTGCTACGATCATTTTACAATCATATTTAGAAAGTATTTCATGATTTTTCCAATCGTATTATACGGGGATCCGGTGTTGAAAAAGAAAGCAGCTGATGTTGCTGAAGGAGATGAGTCTGTTAAAGAGTTTGTTGACAACCTATACGAAACCATGTATGCTGCACAAGGCGTAGGTTTGGCAGCACCCCAGGTAGGTCAATCTTTAAGGGTTTTTGTAGTGGATACCACTCCTATGGAAGAAGATGAGGAGAATGGGTTGAAAGAAGCATTCATCAATCCAATTATGATTGAGGAATTGGGAGAAGAGTGGGCTTTTGAGGAAGGTTGCCTAAGTATTCCGGGAGTCCGCGCAGATGTAAATAGGAAGCCTACCATCAAGATTGAGTATTTTGATGAAAACTGGGAACTGCATGAAAAAACCTTCGATGGCATGAAAGCACGTGTGATTCAGCACGAATACGACCACATCGAGGGGAAGCTTTTCACCGACTATCTTACTCCTTTCAAGAAACGGTTGCTTAAGGGGAAGCTGGCGAATATCAGTAAAGGGAAAACGGATGCTGAGTATCGTGTGAAAATTCCTAATTGATGAATGATCTCAATGTTTCTTTGATTCAGGCAAGTCTTCACTGGGAAGAAATTGATGCCAATCTTGCCATGTTTGAAGAAATGATATGGTCTATTGAGGATACAGATCTCATTATTTTACCAGAAATGTTCACTACTGGATTCAGTATGAATCCTGAAAAACTTGCCGAACCACCTGGTGGGAAAACCATTAAGTGGATGAGGCAGATGGCTACCCAGAGGAATGCTGCTGTGACTGGGAGTTATATGATAAAAGATGGGGGTAAATACTTTAACAGGCTCTATTTTGTATATCCAGACGGCAATTCACTATCCTACGATAAAAAGCATTTGTTCAATCTTGCAGATGAAGGAGATTATTATACCCCTGGTGAAGAACGATTGATTCTGGAGTATAAAGGATGGAAAATTCATCCATTAATTTGTTACGATCTTAGATTTCCTGTGTGGGCGAGATCGAAAAGAACCAGGGAACGGCTTTTTGAGTATGACCTGTTGATCTATGTGGCCAACTGGCCTGATACACGAGTGAATGCCTGGGATACTTTATTGAAAGCAAGGGCGATAGAAAATCAAGCTTGTAGCATCGGTGTAAACCGAATAGGAGAAGATGGTGTAGGGAAGAATTATAACGGTCACTCTGCGGCGTATTCAGCAAAAGGTGAAGAGCTGGCTTTCTCCGCTAATGAAGAAAAAATCCTGAGTGCATCTTTTTCAGTCGCTGAATTAACTGATTACAGAAGAGATTTCCCATTTCAGAAAGATTCTGATCACTTTGATCTTAAATAAGGTCTTATTGCAGACCTATTGGAAGAAATGTAAAACACTTTGAGACTCATAGAGTTTAATTCAATGTGAGATCATTCTTAATTTTTGTATTCTGTTTCAACGCTATAGTATCTACTGCACAGTCTTTGAGTGAGGTACGATCAGAATTCCATTCGGTGGTTATAAGTCCTGATGATTCAGAAGAATTTCATGAGTTTATGACTGGAATCGAGCAGCCATCTACAACCATTCAGGCTTATCAGGCTGTTTCCGAGGCGCTCCTTGCCCAGGTTCTTTGGAATCCATTTAAAAAATTATCACAGGTTGTGAAATATGATAAGCAAATGACAGCTATTGTCGAAAGCGATCCTCATAACGTTGAAATCCGGTTTCTAAGATTGGCCATAGAGTATAATCTTCCCTCTTTTCTGAGGATGAGCACACATATGGAGGAAGATGCTGATAAGATTGTGAGCAATCTATCAAGTGTCTCAAGCATGCAGGTAAATCCGGTTTTTGGAAAATACATTTTCCACTTTCTCAAAGAAACAAACCTCTGTACGGATTCAGAACTTCAACGCATGAAGCAAAGCTTTGATCAGGGAGTGACAGTAGCTGCAGGTGCGGAGTGATAGTTTTGATAAGCACTATTATTCAAAGCTAGTTCTCTTCCAGCGTCCTATAAAGAATTTTTCTTGCATTGTTTTTTCTCAATTCACTTTGGATGTCTCCCATATTTTCATGTCAATGATTCAGTCTGAGTTTAAGTTTGCAGCTACCTGATATTTGAGATCCTTTCAATTCCGGAATTCCTTATAAACTCTAAACCTCTTACTCTTGAGGAGTTCAAAGTAAAGCCCGTTATATCACCAAACTCATTCCTTTTAAAGAAGAAAGTACCAAAGGATTTACTAGATAGTACGTCGAGGGTTGTAGGAATTAAATCCGAAGCATATTGATCTTTTAGAAACAACCTTAGTTCTCCTTCTTTCATCTGTAGTAGATATATTCTATCTATATCAGCACATAAGTATTCGCCCTCAAACTCGTGCAATTCCTCTGTTGAATATTCTTGTGGTTCAATTCTATGCATGGTGGATACATGTCTGTGTCCGGAATAGAAAGACATACTTAATGTATCTCCATCATTGAACTTTATCATAATTGGATTTCCTCTATCCATCATCCTGAATTCATTAGCTGATAGAGCACCTAGTCGATCTTGCCTAGAAGCTCTTCTATAGTAAAAAAGAGATTCTTCTTTAAAAAGAATTTTCCTGTGCGTTCCGTTTTTGAGATTGAGGTAGTCACCGACAAATATGTTCATCGTAGTACTATCCAATTTGATGTATTCAACCTTTGAATAAGATTCAGTTTGTTCTTTGTAGTTTCCTTGAAGAAACAAATCAGCAATTTCATAGCTTTCCTTTGTACCACTGGCATCTGATCTATTAGCCAAAACAACTACAGATAATCTCATCTCAGGAAACCGAAGAAGTTCCGTCTTAAATCCCCCATGAGAACCTCCGTGGCTAATTGTTGGAAGACCTCTGTACGTTCCATTCACTAGTCCAGCAGCTTCTCCGGATCCTCGACCATCGTTTAGCAAGCCTTCTTTATACATCTTGTCGATTATATAGTTGTTTCCATTTCCCAGCTGGTTGTTGTAAAAATTCTGGTCCCACTTATACAAGTCTTCAACTGTAGAATACACACCACCTGATCCAACGAGCTGAAACCTCCTGATAGCATTGTCGAAACCTTCATCCCTTTTGTAATATCCAAATGCTCTGTTAGGAATAAGGTCTCTACTATCATCTAGCACGATGGAATTATGCATGTCTAACGGTAAGAAGATATTCTTCTCAATAAATTCTTTAAAGGATTCACCTGTGATCTCCTCTACTATTTTAGATAGCAAAAAATACCCGGAATTACAGTATATCTTCTCCTCACCTGGCCACGAGTTAAGCCCTTTTTGATTCTTTATTAAATTGTATGTTTCCGATGAAGTGGTCAGGTCAAAGTAGTCCTCTCCTTGAAGATCCCAAAGTGAAGAATAGTCTCTTAATCCACTTGTGTGATACAGCAGGTTGCCAATCGTGATAGGTTGTCCATAGTAAGGAAAATCCTCTAAATATTTCCTTATGTCATCATCCAATTTCAACTTCCCTTGTTCTTCCAAAAGGAGGATAGAAAAGGCCGTAAACTGCTTTCCCATGGATCCTAAGTAGAACACAGTCGAAGGAACTATTGGTATTTCATGTTCGAGATCAGCTAACCCATAACCTTTTGAATGAATAACTTCACCATTTCTAAAAACACCGACAGCACCACCTGGAGTGTTATCCTTCCAGTTGGAAAGAATGTAATCGATTCTAGAATCTTGAGTGGAAGTTGGTAAACAAGAATTTAATATCAAGCAAATTGATAATAATGAAGTGAGGAATTTCATAGGTCCACGATGATTTGTAGTTCATCTTTAAGATGATAATCAAGTCGATAAGTTGTATGCTGAACTAATAACATTCTCATCTAATACTTTTGATGTTAATGGATTCAAACCTTAGTTAGTGATACTATATCTTACATAAGTAGCTATGACCAGTTCCGTGCCTCATCATTTCGAATTTCATGAGTATCTCAAAAAGATTCTGGGCTTAAATGATGATACAAGTTCTTTCTTCGTAGCATCTGAAAAAGATTTTGCTGATAGTCCAATTATTGACTATCCCTATAGAAGTTATTTCTATGTAGTTGCATTGATGCACTCAGGAAATGATAAGATTAAAATAGGATTTAATGACTATGCCCTCAAGGATCAAACGCTCTCGGTAGTTGGGCCGGGGATTGTTAGACAATGGGAAAGCAATGATTGGAATGCTGTCAATCATACAATTTTTTTTAAGCCAGACTTCTTCCAAAAACCCTTCTATAGCAACTTCCTTGTTGATTATCAATTCTTCAAACCGGGTGCTTATCATGCGATAACTCTTTCAGATAAAGAATATGAAAGTGCGTTGGAGTTTCTACGGGTGATAGAAAAAAACCTCAGTAATCAGGCAATTTTGCCAGGATTACTTTTTTCTTATCTGCAATTTATCGATCAGGTTTATTCCCAGACTACTCAAGGCTTGGATGATCATTCGCACAGTCAGAAAGTAAGTAACCAATTCACCCAACTTCTGCATCATCATTATCAGAAAGAGAAAGAAGTAAAGTTCTATGCAGATCAGATAAATATTACCCCAAAATACCTATCCGAAATTCTAAAAAAGGAAAACGGTAAATCTGCAAAGCAGCTGATTGATGAGTTTATTCTTTTTGAAGCCAAAAGTCTCTTGAAACAAACTGATATGAGTGTGAAGGAGATCTTATACTGGTTGGGTTATGAAGACCCCTCTTATTTCAACAAGCTTTTCAAATCTAAAGTAGGTACTACGCCAGTCAGCTACAGGGAAAGTTAACATATCCGAAAAAACTACCATTTCTACAGAATTTTGCTCTATATCTACCTCTGATGTTTCAGGACCTTTGAATCATAATTCAAACGCAAACTTTTAAACATTAGAAAGATGAAAACTGAAAATTTAAAAATTAATCAACTGTCAGCGGAAGCTTATGAACAATATCTAGCCTATCTGACAGCAATGGATAATAAAGATGTCGATGCATATGGCCAATTCTTAGCTGATGATGTGGAAATGTTTTTTAACAACAAAGCTTTCGGACAAGGAAAAGAAACTATACTTCAAGGGCTTGGAAATTACTGGCAAAGCTTTGATACGATTGAGCATGATTTGATCAACATCTATGGCTCAGATGATAATTACGTACTTGAGGCATTGAACCACTATAAAAGGCATGATGGAACGGTAGCGATGGTAAAAGCAGTAGCATTCACTGATCTGGATGATAAAGGTAAAGTGAAATCTGTAAGACTTTATATGGATACAACTCCAGTATTTGAATAGATACAAGTCCCAAAACGCTGGCTGCTGATTTTCTTGGAAAAACCAGATATATCGTCTGGTTTTTTGTAAAGACAAGGGATTATTTACACGTCCCTTTTGGGTAATCTGGTGCAAGCAATTACCCTCACTCCATTCGTATTTTTTCTTTCTTACACTCCTTTGAGAAAGCACAGTCGTCAGAAAACAAAAAAACCAGCACACTGCGCTGGGTAATTACTTGCAGAGGCGGAGGCACTGACACCTTCAACTCAATACATTGTATATCAATTAGTTATGACGAATAAATGATTTTGTTAACCGAACTGTTAACCGATCCTTTTGATACGAAATGGATTCGAACCTTCATTTCCTAATAACCCACAAAAACCCCGTTCAACCAGTATTACAAGTTGGAGATCGAGACTAGGAATGTAGAGGAAATAGTGAGTATCTATTTTCCATAGCTGGTTCTTTAATGATAAAAGCCTCCAAGTGGGGCTTTTTTTATGGTTTAGAGTAAACCCAACAAGTACCAACAACACAAAACACTACTTTCTCGTAGATTTAGGATTAATATGTTTGAACCTGGATGAACTATACTTCTATCATCTCAGCTGTAAGCGCTCTGGCCATCGGGAACAGTTTGTTCTTCGGTTCATACTTATTGTCTCTTCGTAAGAAGTCACCCCCAAACGTTTATTTGGCATTGCTCCTGTTTGCTTTAGCTCTGCGGATAGGAAAGTCTGTTCTGATAATTGTCTTTCCAGATTCGCCAGCTATTTTCCCAGCACTTGGGCTTATTGGTATGGCTTCCATCGGGCCGTTCTTGTTTCTCTATGTCCTGTCCATTTTTCACAAAGAGTGGAACAACTGGAATTATTGCCATTTCATTCCGTCATTGATCATTGCAGCTTCTCTACCTGTTGTAGAGGAACCGACGGTGTACATGTTCTATCGAATAATAGTTGCTCAGATTCTCATTTATTGGGCCATATCAGCTGCCTACTACAGGAGAGAGTCTAGAGAAGCCAACGGCTCATTTAAAGCAGGAGATTGGATCATGAGGCTCATTATTGGTGTAGGAATCATCTGGTTTGCCTTCTTTATCCAGATAGTCTGGGACTACCGCATCTCCTACTTTGTAGCTACTACTATTGCAGCTTTCGTTTTGTACGGTTTGAGTTTTTGGGCGATGAGAAAGCAGAGGCTATTTGTTCGGAATGGAAGAAAGAATGGAAGTGTCACAACAGAAAACTCAGTGGCTTTGGATATCAAGAGGCTTTTCGATGAGGAAAACATTCATAGAGATTTTGACATCACCATTCAAAAGGTTGCCAAGATGCTGACCATTCAGCCCTATCTTGTTTCACAAGCGGTGAACGATCAGTTTCACAAGTCCTTTCCAGAAATGGTAAATGAATATCGGGTGGAGGATGTGAAAGAAAGATTACTTGACTCCTCAAAGGATCAGCACAGCATCGAGTCTATAGCCTACGATAGTGGTTTCGTAACCCCCTCAGCATTCTATGCTACCTTCAAAAAGTTAACAGGGTTGTTATTCTTGAAATAATTGAAAGCTTTTTTGCTGGCAACTATTACTATTTCAATACTCTTTCATATGAGCAGATTACTATTTCGTTTGATGATAATATTGAGTGGAAAATAACAAGAAATGATGATCAAACTATTTTGAAAGAGGGACGGAAGTCACACGTTCTATTTGATAGAAAATCTAGGATAAGAAGAAGGCCTGCTAAGTATTACGGAGGAGGTAGAATTGAACGGGGTTATGTTGAATCTGGCGGTCGATTTTTCGAACGAGAAATAATTGATCAGGCAGAATTGATAGCTTTTCAGTCGCCCCATCTAAGAAGAATGTCAGAAACTCATTGGCAGGATAGAAGGACTAATGAATACTTTGATGCATTTCAACTAATAAAAAGATACGAGTCTGAAAAATCAGATCCAGAGTGGTTTAAGGAGAGACATCGAGCATTTAATGTCACTCTTATAAAGACCCAACGACTTTTATCTCTAGATCACAGAGAAGATAAAAGACATGAAAAAACAGTAATAAAGTACTCAAGTCAACTAAGTCAGTTAATCAAATCAAACCTTGCAAAATCGACAGAATTATCTTCAAGTTTAGATAGAACTTATCCAAATAGGTTGATTGATAGATTAAAATCTTCTGATGATGATCAAATTACTTATGAAACACTAAATCAAGATTTGAAAAAGTTGGAGGATAAGAGAAGGTTTTTAGATAGTGTAGGACTGATTGAAATTGACAAGGGTTCGGAGTTTTTGTCTATTGCTGAACCTTCAACACCTCGAAGTGTAATAAATGTTTTAATGCTCTATGTAGAAGATAGCTTCGAAAAACTTAAAATATTTGATGAAATAGCAGGTAAAATTGGCCTTCTCCTTCATATTTTGAACAAAAGATTCAAGCATAAAAGAATATCTGCTGATAAGGAAAATGGTTTCATTTTGGAATCGACGATCTTAAAAAATGATGAAGACAACTTTGAGCAAATTCATATTAATAAACTCTCCTCTGGTGAGCAGAATGAACTTGTTCTGTTATATGAACTCATTTTTAGAACAACTCCTAATTCCCTGATCTTAATTGACGAACCAGAAGTATCGCTTCACATATCTTGGCAGCAAAGTTTTATAGATGACCTAAGAGAAATTATAAAGCTGAATAATCTAGAAGCTCTAATTGCAACACACTCACCAGATATAATAAATAACAACTGGCATTTAAAGGTAGAATTGGAAGGATTAGAATAATGGAATCTTTTCTAACACCGGATAGAATAGCAAATTCCATCTCTATGGATAGCCAATTTAAGGGATATTATGTCCTAGTTGAAGGGCATAATGACAAGTTTGTTTACTCAAAGTTCCTGAACTTGAATCTGGTAAAGGTGAAGGAAGCATTCGGTTGCACTAAGGTGTTAGAAGTATTGGAAAAGCTAGATGAGAGGGGATATGTAAACAAGATTGGCATTATTGATCTTGACTTTAATAACATCCTAGGGATTGAAAATAATCGCGAGGACTTGTTCGTGACAGATGATCATGATATTGAATATATGATTTTCAAAACAGTCGCTCTAGTCGATGTTTTAAATCAATATTGCGATGAAGATAAAGTCAAATCATTTGAATCGTCAATGAAAATTACGGCGAGGGAGGCAGTTCTTTCCGTGGGCAGGGAGATAGGCTACTTAAAACTTTCTAACAGAGTGAATGATTTGGGACTTCTTTTTAAGCCTAGCAATCCTGATGGTAACTATATAAAATATCAGAATTTAGTTGATTCCAAATTTCGATTCAAGAGTGAAAAAGAATTGATACAACAAGTCATCAATTATAGTCATAATAGAAGTGACAATTTAAAGCCGGCTAGTGAAATTGAATCTTCATTGACTTCAGTTAAAAATCAAAAACTTTCTGATAGTGACTTAGTCAATGGGCATGACCTCTCTCATCTTTTATTTTTTCTGATGAAGAAAGTTCTAAAAAGCAATAACTCCTCACTGAAGGATTGGAGATCAGTTGAAGGAAGTTTAACACTTGCTTACGACTCAAATGATTTTGTGAAAACAAAGCTATTTAAATCTCTAAATGACTGGGCGCTCTCAAACAAATTAAAGCTATTTAACGATAGAGTGAATACTAATTAGAACTAGTTGTTCACAATTTGTGACCCTAAATGTGACCCCAATAAAATAAAAAAACCCCTCATACAAACTGTATTTGGGGTTTTATGCAGAGGCGGAGGGATTCGAACCCCCGGTACCTCGCGGTACAACGGTTTTCAAGACCGCCGCATTCGACCACTCTGCCACGCCTCTGGGTCTCTGCAATTTCTTTGAGTAGCATTCTACTCTTTATGTCTTCTTCGAGGCGGGTCCGCCGCATTCGTCGCGTCCGGCTAGGACACTCTGCCACGCCTCTGTGATCTCCGCTCAAAATCGGATCGCAAAAGTAGCCGATTTTAAGAAAGAGACAAACTTCTAGTGCTCGAAAAATGGAGAAATAGCATCATGCATCCGTTCGGGCATTTTCACAGGTCTTCCTGTCTCCATGTTCATGAATGCCAAAATGGTTTCCCCTGTATTCAATAGCTTTCCGTCTTCATTACGAATTTCATATAAGAACCTCATTCTGGCACGAGGCATTTCCGGGATGATCAGTTTTATAGTAAGGAGATCATCGTACTTTGCCGGTGCGAGATACTTGATAGACAAATCCAAAACAGGCATACCGACACCCGACTCTTCCATTTCCTTGTATGAATAACCGAGTGCTCTAAAAGACTCCACTCGAGCTATTTCATAATATCTTGGGTAGTTTCCATAATAGGCAAATCCCATTTTATCAGTATCTGCATACCTGACCCTTACCTGTATTTTATGTGAGTACATTATCGGTAGATTCTTTCAGCATTTAAGGCTCGCTGGAATTTTCTTGCGTTCACGTTATGCTGACTAAGTGTCTTGGCAAACACATGATAACCTGAGAAATCAGCTTTAGCACAGAAATATAAGTAATTGTGATCTTCATAGTTTAATACTGCATCCAATGCTGGTATACTTGGTAGATTGATGGGGCCGGGAGGTAGTCCACGATTTTTGTAGGTATTGTAGGGGGAATCAAAAGCTTTATCCTTATTGAGAATTCGTCTTATACTGAAGTCTCCGATAGCAAAAACAAGCGTAGGATCGGCCTGGAGTGGAATCCGACGTTTGAGTCGATTAATATAAACACCGGCTATGGTAGGTGCTTCATCCATTTTGTTAGTTTCTCCTTGTACTATGGAGGCTAGAGTCGCTACTTCGGTTTGGGTCATGCCAAGGTTTTCGGCTTTCTGCTTACGTTCTTCGGTCCAGAAGTTATCGTATTCAGCTTTCATTCGATCAAGCAAACCTTTGGGAGTGGTCGTCCAATATACTTCATACGTATTGGGGATGAACATACTAATGAAAGTCTCTTGATTAAAACCGTAATAATTAGCTGTAGTGTCGGCCAGCATTATGTCGGCCATATCTGCTGAATCAATTTCAAGTCCTTGAACTAATTTTTTGGGAAGTTGACTTAAGAGTCGGGCATTGGAAAAGGTAAGCTTGACGGGAGTTTGAGAGCCGGATCTGAGCAAATTTATCAACTCCAGATTAGTCATATCTTTCCTTATCAGGTACATACCAGCTTTGACTTGTGTATCTAAGTCTTTGAGTTTTGCTAAAAAACTGAATGATACCAAATCATTGACAATACGTTGGTCAGCAAGACTGTTTTGAAGTTGCTTAAACGTACTTCCTTTTGGGATTGCGAAGTATTGATCTTCTTTCTCAACAAGAACGTTTGGCGTATATAATATTTGATAGGTGTAAAATGCAAAGGATGATAACATCATCGTGAATACTACCAGGAAAATGGCAATGAAATTCTTTTTACTCATAAAACTGATTAATTAGGGCGGTTAAATAAGTGATTTTGAAAAGGCCATAGCTCCATAACGACCATGATGTGAAATTGATATTTTGCTTTTAACAGGTTCAACAAGAGGGAGGTTCAACTCATCGGCACCAACAGTGTACTCTTTTCCTTTACTCGTAAAAAAGTCAACAATCATCTTCCTGATACCAGAACTCCAATCCTTGTCTTTTTTTTCGAAAACATGGTAATCTATTTCATCCAAATCTCCGCAAATGGCTACAATGTATTCTTCTTCAACAATTATTTTACCGGAAAGATTATTGGATTTGAAATGAATGTCTTTCTCATTGATATTGATTTCGATAGGAATATTCGTAGGTGCAAAGTTGATTGGTTCTCTATGGTATTTAAATGCAGCTTCTTTAGCTGACCATAGCAACCAAAATAAATATGGGTGGTCAGTGTAGACATCCTTGTCATTTTTTATAAGATCTAAGGAGCGTTTATTTCGCTCCTTAAGAGCTGGATCTTTGAGGTCTACAATGTCTATTCCTAGCATGTTAATATACTTTCATGAAGAACCTGAGATTAAAGATAAAAACAGTAATAGTTATTTTCCTCCACGACTAATTCCACAAAAATCTAAAACTTCAGCCCCGGATTTTTCCAGTTGTTTAAACTCATCATGAGCAACCAGAAAGCAGACAATATCAGCTTTAGACATAGCATCTTGGTAGTCAGTCAATTTAAACACATTGTGAGATTCAATGTTAGGCTCTACGATGAAATATTCTTCATCCTGAGCATCTTGTAATACTTTTTGAACTATGTATTTTGCAGGACTTTCTCTTAGGTCATCAATGTTTGGTTTAAAAGCTAAACCCATTAATGCAATACTTGGTTTTCTTCCATTTTTAACCTGGAATTCAAGTTTTGCATTCTTGATCCGCTCAGCAACCCAAAAGGCTTTATAATTATTTACCTCTCGGGCCGTCCCGATCATTCTTGACTCTAACGGATAGTCTGCTACTATGAAGTAAGGGTCCACTGCAATGCAATGCCCTCCTACACCACAACCAGGCTGAAGAATATTAACTCTAGGGTGCTTGTTTGCAAGCTCAATTAGTTCCCAAACATTAATACCGGCCTTCTCACAAATCATAGAAAGTTCATTCGCAAAAGCAATCTGAACATCACGGGATGAGTTTTCAACGAGCTTGCACATCTCGGCCGTGCGAGCATTGGTAGCATGAAGTTCGCCTTTAACAAATCGTTTGTAAAATGCTATCGCTTTTTGAGTGGATGACTCATTTACCCCTCCTATTACTCTGTCGTTATAGATCAGTTCATGCATTACATTCCCTGGTAATACACGTTCGGGACAGTAAGCAATATGGATCTTTCCTTCTAATTCAGGCCTCTCCTGGTAGATCAATTCAGCCATCTTTTCTGTAGTGCCAATCGGTGAAGTGGATTCGATTATGAAAAGGTCATCTTCTTTCAGTAATGGAATCACATTTTTGGTGGCGGATTCAACAAAAGAAATATCGGGTTCATTATTGCCTTTGAAAGGAGTGGGTACAACTATCAAGTACACATTCCCCTGCTCAGGAGACATGGAAGCTTCTAGAAGTCCTTTAGATACTGCCTCTGAAACGATATCATCCAGTTCGGGCTCTACAATATGTATCTTACCCTCGTTGATGGTTTTTACCACCGAGCTATTGATATCCACACCTAAGACTGGAACACCGTGTTTGGCAATCAAAGCTGATGTAGGTAATCCAATGTACCCAAGCCCTAGTGTTACAACTTCTGGTTTAATCTTCATTGTCTATTCGCTTAATAAATTCTACAATTCTATTGGAAGCCTGTCCATCTCCATAAGGATTGTGTGCTTTACTCATTAATGAATAGGCGTCACTATCATCGATCAGGTGGAGTGCCTCCCTTGCAATTAATTCCTTATTTGTTCCTACAAGCTTTACGGTTCCTGCTTCCACAGCTTCAGGTCTCTCCGTAGTTTCTCTCATAACCAGTACAGGTTTTCCTAGGCTTGGAGCTTCTTCCTGCACACCTCCACTATCTGTAATGATTAAATACGATTGATCCATGAGCCAGACAAAGGAGGGATAGTCCATTGGTTCAATGAGGTGAATGTTTTCGATAGTACTTAAGAGTTCAAATACAGGTTTTTGAACATTAGGATTTAGATGAACAGGATAAATGATTTCAACTTCTCGACGTTTTTCTGCTATTTCCTTGAGGGCTCTACAGATATTTAGAAACCCTTCGCCAAAATTTTCTCTTCTATGTCCGGTAACCAGTATCCACTTTTTAGTTGTATCCAGATGATCTAAGGATGCTGTTTTTTTTGGAGCTTTTTCCCTAACTCTTTTTACACTGTCAAGTAACGCATCGATTACCGTATTTCCAGTGACAAGTATTTCATTTTCCTTCACTTTTTCTTCAAGAAGGTTCTTTTTGCTTTTTTCTGTTGGAGCGAAATGGATATCTGTTATTCTTCCAGTAACCTGTCGATTGATCTCCTCAGGAAATGGAGCTTTTTTATTAAAAGTTCTCAGTCCTGCTTCAACATGACAAACTTTAGCACCGTGATAAAATGAAGCCAGAGAGGCAGCCATCGTAGTGGTAGTATCCCCATGAACAAATACGTATGATGGATCAAAATCTTCTAAAACGTCTTTAAGTTTTAATATTACATCGGAAGTAATGGTAAAAAGACTCTGCCCCGGACGCATTAGATTCAGATCGTAATCTGGGATAATCTCAAAAAAATTCAACACTTGATCAAGCATTTCTCGATGCTGTGCTGTTACACAAACTTTGGTCGTTAAGGAGGATTCTTTCAGAAATTTTTGAATGACAGGAGCCATTTTAATAGCCTCAGGTCTGGTTCCGAAAACAAAAAGTACTTTAACCTTATCCTTCATTTATAGCTTAGCTTTCAAAATGTAATCCTAAGATTATTTGTCACCAGATATTGGTCAAATCATGAGTTTCGGTATGTACTAATCCAATTCGCCCGTCTTTTGATTCCTCGCTTACGAAATCAACCAATTCATCATTGATGAAAATATCGTAAACAATCTTCCAGTCTGGACTCGCGGTATTGTATGGTGGTTGCCCATTATAAACATCCACTTTTAAATCTGTAAGACCAGCTTCTACATATTTTGTTAGCTCAAGTTCAATATTAAATGCTCCATCCACGGTTTGGCTATCATAAATTAATGAGTCGCTCAAATAAACGACAGCCCGGTTGTTAATGAACTTTATTATCATTCTATATCGATCACCTTCATAGTCTTCAAGTGAAACTTCAGGAGCCTCCACTGGTTTATTTTCTTCCTTCGATTCAGTGTTCTCATCAGCTTCACTTCCCTGTTGGTTTTTTGTTTGTGGTGTACACCCTACGATCAAAACAGTAAGGAGAACTAGTTGTAAAAAGCACTTCATCGTGTTTATTTTTTTGTCTAAATATCCAGGCAGTTGTTGCCTGCCCTGTAAAAAATGGTAGAAGCGTGTGTTCTGAAGCTAGTTGGTGCTAAGCCGGTAAAAGTCAGTTTTCTAAATCCCTTTTCCTTATAAAAATCAAAAGCACCTTGATAGTAGTCTCGGTTGCTATCGTCCAGAATCAAAACACCATTATCACTGATATTGTCGAAGGCATTGATCGCACACTTCACTCGTTTTCTACCGTCAATTAAGATGATATCAAATTTCTCCTTTATTTTTTTGATGGCTTCTTCGTATCCATCTTCCAGTTCTACCAACTCCATTTCGACGTTACCTTTTTCTTTAAGTTTCTCGTTGATATCGTGAAACCATGTTTTGTCATGCTCAATTGATCTTACCGACTGTACTTTCTCAGAAAAATATAACGTTGAGTAACCCAAGCCATACTCGAAAAAAGTCAGATTTTTATTCAGCTTTTCTTCAAAAAAGTCGAGAATGGAATAGCTCATCCATGGCAAAGGCTCACCATTTGGGCCAATGGGTCTGCCATTTGTAACCGACTTGAGGAATCCGTTATGCAAAAAATAGGAATCTTCATCGAATCTAAATCGGTAATAAAGTCTGAGTAGTAAGTAAAGCTTCTTCATGAATGATATTTATGCCTTTATATGGAATATAGATTAAAATTAACTCAAAATGGCGATCAAATTTTTTGTTGTGTATGCTCCATTAGTTTGCCATCTCTGAGTTTAAGCAGATTGTCAGCAAGATGGAAATATCTGTCATCATGCGTGATAACAATGAGGGTCTTTCCTTTTTCTTTTAAGAAAGGGATAATCTTACTGTAGAAAATGTCTTTAAAATAGGGGTCTTGATTGGCAGCCCACTCATCAAAAAGATATACTTCTTTGTCCTCAAGAACAGCACTGATCAATGAAAGCCGCTTCTTTTGTCCTTCTGATAAGCTTTTGGTTGAGAATCCCCGATTCAAAATTTTGACTTTTTTAGTCAACTCAAGCATATCAATAAGCTCCTGACCTTTTTCTTCTAGTAGTTGGTGATCAATATGATCAAGTTCACGAAAGACGTAAGAGTCAGTAAAAACTGCTGAAAACCTGCTTCTATAAAACGAGAGGTTATTATTAGTGACTGGAATTCCTCTATATTCAATAGATCCTCCCTTATTCTTGTAGAGCCCAAGCATGATTTTGGCGAGTGTGGTTTTTCCGCTACCATTTCCTCCAACAATAAATATAGATTCACCCTTGGTGATATCTAAATCTATGGGGCCTAGTTTGAAGTGTTCATCTTCATCCGCATGGTAGTAGGTATGTTCAACTTGTTTGAGTTGAATGAGAGGTTGATCATGTATCCAATTCTCATTCACTATTTCTTCGTTATGCTCAAAAGAAGGCTCGAGTGTGATTCCTACCTGCCTGATATGATTGAAGGAAACTTCAATATTCTTTAGGTTTCTTAAGAAGGCCGTTGCAGATGAGAGAGGAGCTAACGTGAACAAGACCAGGGTAAGATACTTCCCGAAAAACTCGAGAGTCACAAATCCTGTTTGAAAGATGATTACCACAAGTGCTCCCATGCCCATCAGTAATATCAAATCTGTTGATCGGTTGTAAATCGCGGCGACAATACTTTCTTTTAAATAGAATCTCATCTGCTTTCTACTTGTAGGATCAATGTGATCGTCGATAAATGATTTTGAAAATTTTTTGTTTAGACTTAACTCCTTAATTCCAAATATTAAGCCCTCAAAGTGAGCAAATAGATTATTTAGATGGCTTCTTGTTCCATGGGCATATTTCCTGATAAGCGGGAGAACGATCTTAGTGATAAGCCCAATAAGTATAAAAAGAATGATCGTCGATAAAGAAAGTAAAGGAGAATACCAGACCATGTAACTAAGTATGCCTATGACAGTCGCCAAACCCGTAGTTACCGCTGGAAGGGTTCTTATTTGAGTAGCAACCCTATCAATATCTGCTGTGAGTATGGGCATCAACTTTGATTGATTACGTTCAATCTCTTCATATGGAGCCTGAATGATTTTTTGAGATAATTCAATCCTCAATTGATGGATAATTCGTTCCATTAGCTTGGAGACTGCATAAGAAGCAAGAATGGAAAACATACCATATAGCACCCAGTAAAAGCCGAATTCAAGAAGGAAAGCGTTAAGATTAAAATCGTCTCCTTCGATTGCCTGGTGTATGCTGCTTATAACCAGTGTTGAGGTTGCTCCTGAAAGTACACTTGAAATAGCTGCAAGGACGAAAAGAGGGAGCGATGTTTTGATTAGTAGTCTTATGACAACCATATAGCCAATTTAGAACCGCGAAGCTACTGAATTTGCTGTTAAAATGGTGAATAATAAGCTTTTAGATGAAAAGATGTTATTTCGATTCAAAGTAAAAATCGACTGCCGTTTCTTTAGAGTTATAATTCCGTTTTCTTTGCGGGAAATTTGAATTTCCTTTGACCAAGCGAGTCCTTTTTATATCTCCATACTTCCCCCCTCACAGAGCCACAGGTACCAAGAGAGCTATCTCTTTTGTGCAAGGTGTCCATGGGTATGAGGACTGGGAGGTAATAGTGTTGGCGAGTAAGGCGCCTAATGATAATAATGATGAACGACTGAATGAACACATTCCGGACGGAGTAGTTGTTGATTATGGTTTCGTAGGCATATTTCGTCCAATTATAAAGTTTTTTAGCGGAGGGAGTAAAAAGAAGAAGATAAAAACAAAGGAAGATGAGGTAGTCAAGCCTCCAAAAGTGAGGAAGCCCAGCAAACAAAAAGGACTACTCACACCTTTTGATCAGTACCTTTGGGATGTAAGATCAGCTATTCTTAATGGTAAAAAACTGATAAAAAAGTATAATCCTGACGTAATATGGGTGAACGCAGATCCATGGTCTGGTTTCCTGGTAGGAGATAAGTTGGGTAGAAAATTCGGGATACCTTGGGTGGCTGATTTAAGAGATCCATGGATGCTTTTCAAAAGGAAATTTGAACTCAAGCCTACATTAACAGCGAAAGCTATCCGGTTTTATGAAAGAAAATTTTTTGGCTCAGCTTCCAAAGTGGTTCTTAACACTGAAACTGCTTCTGAGGAACATATGAAAGTGTATCCTGAATTTAAAGATAAGTTTACTTTCATCAGAAATGCTTTTAACGAAAATCTTATTCAAGACCCTGGACCAGGTCAAAGTCATGAGATATTTACGTTCGGATATTATGGAGGATTCAGATTTTTTGTTCCATCCAATTTTATCTTGAAAGGATTTGCTGACTTTGTAAAGAAGAATGATCTAAGCCCTTCAGACGTAAGGCTTGAGGTCAGGGGAGGAGTATATTCAGATTTTTGGAATCATTTGGAAGAATATGAGATAGAACCGTATGTGCATGTACTCAAGGAAATAAATGCAGATAAAGGAATTGCTCTTCTAAGATCCTGGGATGTATTGATGTTATGTGTAATTCATGATGTTCGTTTGATGATTCCTTCTAAATTTTATGATTACCTATATGCCAGAAAACCCGTGTTGGCAGTGTCGGATAATACGGAACTCAATCAACTTATCGAGGAAACTAATTCAGGAGACTGGGCTTATACCAAAGATTCCGAAAAAACTGTTGAATTATTTGAGAAGTATTACAAAGCAGGAAAGATGAGTTTATTGGATACCAAAGGATCAATTGAATCTTTTGGATTTAAAGCTCAAGCTTCATGTTTCCGTAAAACACTTGGTGAGGTTATATCTAAATAAAAACTATCGAGTGTAGACTTGCATTATATAAATTTGAACCCAATTCTATTAATAGATTAATGGCTAAAAAACATTTCCTGACTTTCGCGACCAACTTCAAAAATGAAAATCCTTATTTGAAAGACTGGATTGATTATCATGTGAAGGTAGGAGTTTCTCATTTTTACCTCTATGATCAAGATGGTGGTAATGAGGCGAAAGAGATTTTAGCACCTTACGAAGAAAAGGGAATAGTTACGCGGCACCCCTGGACCCATTTGGATGGCACCAAATATGATGGGGCAACAAAATGGTGGCAAAGAAATAAAAATCATATGGGTTTTGCTCATGCTGCTAAAACATATAGGAAAGAATTTCAGTGGTTGATGAAGATAGATGTAGATGAGTTCTTATTTCCATTGGATGGGAGCGATAGTTTACTTACCTGGTTGGAGACCGTTGATCTTAATAAGATAAAAGGTGTTAAAGTCCCAAGAATCAATTTTGGTAATAATGGATATGAAGAAAAGCCTAAAAAGTCTGTTTTAGAAGCGTACACTAAGCGAGAAGAAGGTTATTCTGATCACAAGGACTTGGGGAACGGTGACTTTTTGTCCAGCAATAGATTTGCTTATAGTGCACATTGGTGGCACTACAAGTGGTATAAGTCTGGAGAAATGTTAAAAGATACTAATGAAATTGGTTGGAGAATCAATCATTATTACACCAAATCACTGGAAGAGTATTTATCCAGACAGAATGTTTCAGGAGGCCGTCCTGTAGGGAGGGGAGGTTTTGACGAAAAGAATAGTCGCTGCAATGAGGTGGTAGACGAGAGTATGCCGGAATTACTTAAAAAAGTAGGTTGGTAGATTTCTAAATTATTCGTCATTCCTGTCCTTTAAGTATACCTCACTTTTGCTTTAGGAACTTACATCAGATAGAAATCAGTCATTCTTAAAACTTCAAATGGATCAGAAGGGGAAAAAGAAAGTAATAATAATAGGGGCCGGTCCTGCTGGACTAAGCTGCGCTTATTCATTATCCAAACAGAATGTAGACGTGGAAGTTTATGAGGCGAGCGAGCATGTCGGTGGGATGTCGCGAAGCTTCGACTTGTGGGGCCAGAGAGTGGATCTTGGGCCTCATCGCTTTTTTTCAAAAGAGAAAAGGATCAATCAGTTCTTTGCTGAGGTTCTTGAAGGAGAATTTACAATGGTGAATAGGCTTACTAGAATCTATTATAAGAATAGATTTTTTCAGTATCCATTGAAATTAAGTAATGTGCTTCGTAACCTTAATCTGTTCACAATTGCCAGAATTTTGTGGGATTACTTTATTCAAAAAGTGAAGCCGATTAAAAATCCAACGACTTTCGAATCCTGGGTGACCAATCGTTTTGGGAAAAAACTTTATGAAATTTTTTTTAAAAGTTACTCTGAAAAGCTTTGGGGCATTTCCTGCTCAAAAATTGATGCTGATTGGGCAGCCCAACGAATCAAGACCCTTTCGCTATGGAGTGCTGTGCTATCTGCTCTCAAAGGAAATTCTGGGAATAAGCATAAGACGCTGGTAGATGAATTTGCATACCCAAAGAACGGCACAGGAATGCTCTACAAAAAATGTGCTGACAAAATCAGAGAAAATGGAGGGAGAATTCATACAAGTCTTCCGGTTAAAAAAATTGTTCTTAAGGATGATCGAGCTATTGGGATTGAGCTGAAGGATGGGAAAAGGGTAGAAGCAGATTATGTGATCTCCACCATGCCTTTAACTTCTATGATAAGAGGTTTGGAACATATTCCTGAAAAAGTACGAGCTGCTGCGAACCAACTTTATTTCAGGAATACAATACTAGTATACCTTGAAATAGACGGTATAGATCTTTTTGATGACAATTGGATATATGTTCACTCTCAAGAGGTAAAACATGGCCGCATAACGAATTTTAGAAACTGGTGCCCTACCCTCTATAGAGAGAAAAACACTTCCATCATTTGTTTAGAATTCTGGGCATTTGATGAAGACACAATCTGGAACCTGGATGATGATGACCTCTCGACCATTGCAAAGAGTGAACTATCTCAGTTAAACCTTATCCCTACTGATATGGAAATATTGAATTCCAAAGTTATTAGAATTCCCAAGTGTTATCCGGTCTATGAAACAGGTTATCAAGTTCCCCTGAAAATTCTTGAAAATTTTGTTGATGAAATTGATGGCCTCATACCTATAGGCAGATATGGATCTTTCAAGTACAACAATCAGGATCACTCAATCCTGATGGGCTTATTAGCTGCCGAAAACATTACCAAAAATGGGGGGATTAATCTATGGGATATCAATACGGATATTGAATATCAGGAAGAAGGTGAGATTAAAGACGTTTTGATTCAGTGACTTAAAAGAATTTGAATCAATTTTGTAAGACAACATCGAATTGATGAAACATTACTATTCCCTTTTATCCCTTTTAATTGTCCCACTAAGTACGTTTGGACAGGTTTTTTACCCTGGGGACTTTACCGAGGATTATTATCGTGTTCTTATGATTAAGAATTCGGGTGTTGCTACCAGGCCCATCATGATTCGACCTTCCGTAATGTCTTATTCTGGCACAGACAGTTCATTGCAATGGAATATTTGGGATGATCACTTCAGTTTGAATTTTAAGAATGGAGAAAAAAGTAATTTCACCATTTTAGATCCTCGTTTTTCCTATGTCTATAATCATGAATATCCACGAGGCTATAATAATGGGCCGGTTTGGAGCGGCAAAGGATCAAATGCTTCTCTGACCGGTGGATTCACTGGTAAAGTAGGTCTCCTGCACTTCACTTTTGCACCAGTATTGTGGACTTCTCAGAATAGTGCTTTCCGGATTCCTCCAAATTCATTTGGTAAAAGTGGATTTTCATATCCAGTTGAAAATAGAATTGATTGGGTGATGCGATTTGGGAATGAAGCGATCCATCAATTTGACTGGGGTCAGTCCGAAGTAAGGATTGTTTACAAGGATTTCACCGCTGGTTTCTCTACTGCCAATTTCTCTTGGGGACCCTCAAGGTATAATCCCATCATTATGAGTAAAAATGCTGCAGGATTCCCACACATCGATCTTGGAACTTTAAGACCTGTGGATACGAAAGTTGGAAAGGTAGAATTCAAATGGTATTGGGGAGCATTGCACGAATCAGATTATTTTGATAATGATTCGGAGAATGACAGACGATACATCACCGGATTTTCCTTGGGGTATCAACCAAAATACCTTAAAGGGCTAACTTTCGGATTGAATCGAATCATGTATGCCCGCTGGGCGGATGGTGACCTGAGTACTGAGGATTTTTTCAGTGCATTTATTAGAAATTCAGGAGCCCCCACAGCGTTCACACAAAATGATGAGTATGACCAGATTTTCTCGTTGGTATTAGAATACTATATTCCAGACGTTGGCTTGAATATGTACCTGGAGTATGCGAGGAATGATTTTTTTGGAAGTATCATGGATATGCTTGAGCATCCAGATAGAACAAGGGCTAGAACAATTGGCATTACAAAGACTATTGATTTAGATAATGGGAACCTGATCGAGTTTAATTTTGAAAATACTACTTTAAGCAATAATCAGATACAAACTATTTTCCCAGGAATTGCAGCCACCTACTATGTACATTCTGTGGTAGCAAATGGATATACAAATAATGGACAAATTGTAGGGGCAGGTATAGGACCGGGCTCCAATTCAGATATTATGTGGGTTAATCTTTATCACCCCGAAGGGAAATATGGATTTACTTTTCAAAGAATCAGATTTAATGATGACTATGTAACTCAGGCTTTTGCAGGGGTTGAAGATGAGCCTACGGATTATGAAATAGTTGTTGGAGCAGACTATGTTCGAATGCTGAAAGATTTTAGCATTAATGCTAAATTATTTGCGATATACCGTAATAACTTCCTTTTTGAGGATAATGAAAAAAATAATTTTATTTTGAATCTTGCATTAACGTATAGAATAAATAAGTGATCCTCGCGAAGGAACTTTGGAGAAGCTAATCTCTTCTAATATATAGATCAGGATATTCTTCTGACTGTACGTAATGATCTGATATTGCAGGGTTAGCAAGATCAGGAATGAAAGAAGTTGATATGATCACTGGTTGATATTTCCTGATCACTTCATAAACGTTGTAGTCATAGTTTTCTAATTTTTGGTATGTCTTTAATCCTCCTATTTCAGGATTTGTACTGTACCAAAAGAAGTCGACATCTCTTCGATAAAGATTAAACCCAATATCTCCATCATAAATATGATCCCCAGAGCTGCTAGTTATAAGAACCCAATTTATTTTGTTCAGTTGGGGTTTGTTTGGGTAAGTGATTAATGTGTAGACGAAATATATTGCGGGAATCATAGCAGCCCAACCGACGACTAATCTTAGCTTTTTTCCTTCTTTAAGGAACGCTATCATTGATGATGCGGAAATGATACACATCAGCGGTACAAAAGGCATAAAATATTGCCTATAAGGCATGTTGACTATAAATGCTGACCCTAATAAGACGAGTGAAATTATCGACAATTCAAACTCGCCCTTTTTTATCAGAATGAATACACCGATGATGTAAAATATCCAAATGAAATGATTGTATATGAATGAATCTGAAATGGTTCTAAAGGTCGGGAAGGACCCTTCGAAATTCATATTTAGTATCCAATTCCAGAATAAATAAGTTTCAAATTGATCTGTAGCGATCAAATAGAAATAGTAGGGACTTATTGATGTCGTAAAACAAATCCAAAATAAAATCAACTCTGCAATCGTCCACTTTTTGATATAAACCCAATACAACTGCACTAACCCAAATCCTGCAACTATGAAAATTGTTTTCTGCAGAAAAAGAAATGAAACTCCTAGAAGTATTCCACTTAGGGTAATTGTTTTTATACCTACTTTGTCAGGCTTTAATAAAAGAAGTATGGACAATAACGCAAAAAAAGTCTGAGGTACATCTGGTCTGATTTCGATGGCCTTTTGAGAAAACATAGAAGTTGATACGACTAATAAAACAGATAGCCAGTTGATCAATCTGTTGTTGAAGGACACATTAGCTAAGTCATGGGTCAACTTTATCATTCCTACCAACATAAGAAAGATCAAACTTCTAGCTACTAATAGTGTGGATATACTTTCTCCAAATATTTTTATTAAAGGAATTAGGGAGTAGTAGAAGAAAGGATGATGATGCTGAAAAAAGTCTATATAAATCATCTCACCCTGATAAAGTTTCCATGCCGTGTGAATGGCCTCAAACTCGTCCCGATCAAACTCTCTAAAGATTGAGAGCAAAAAGACTAAAGTCAAAACAAGTGCCGAAATTACCTTTAGAAGGGTTATCTGATCGGAATTGATTCTTAATCCGATGATTTGTCGAATTTTTTCCATCGTTCTTTAAAAAATTTGATGGCGATTGTATTGTATCGTTCTGAATCACTTTTCCCTCCCTTATTACTTATTTTGGCAAGGCTAGTGGATTTATAGAATCTTCGGGTGAAGAAGGTATTGTAGCAGTATCTTTTTAGTGGTATTACGTACTTTGGAACCTTGGCATGAGCACTAATCCAGACATCATCAACAAATCGAACTTCATGAGGTGCTTTGGAATAATCTTTCAATTCTTCGAGATTAAAAAAAGCAGGTTTTACAAGATAGCCAGCATAACCCTGAACAATATTGGTAGGATATAATTTAGTGATTTTTGTACCCTTTACTGGTGCTGGAGGAATTTTTAGAATATTCATCCACAATTTAGTGGATTTGTCTGTTAGATCATCCGGTACTCTCCAGCCACCCGCTGCAAGGATATTATCACCATATTTCAGATGACTTTTCTCAAATTCTTCTATAAAGTGTTGAGGGTAGAGGTGGTCATCATCGACTACCAGGATCAATTGATCCTTTTCTTGAGCTTCTAATGTAGGGATGAATTTACTTGCTGGGCCATAGTCGTGTTCAATCCTTATAATCTCTAATGATGACAGTTCCTTCATCCAATCTGGAATTACATACTCTGTGCCATCACGAAAGGATTTATATGGTATGTTAAGATAGATTTTTTGAGGAAGTCTTACTTGATACAGTAAGCTCTTTATAGTTGGCTCCAGTCTATCAATTCGTTCAGGGATAGTGGTGAATGAAACGACTATGTCGGTATGATCTTGATGATTCTTGTCCCAATTTGCATTAAGGTCTCGTAAAGTCATTTTATTGACCTTCCGGAAATGCAATAGGTCCTTGATCATCTTCCTGCCCGAGAGGTAGTTGTTGGCCAGGTTCGCTGTGACTGCAAGTGCAACGAAAATAATGATGTAAATCAATGCGAAATGAATTAGTCTGCGAAATTGGGAATACTTAGCGTAAGGAAGAAACAAATAATGAATTTAATCATATCAGTTTCCTTTCACTTTGTTAACCAGGATATCAGAAAATCTAAGAATTTTGAAATAAAAGTGGGCAATGATTCCCACGGGTAGTTTTAGAAACCTCGGGAATCGATTTCGAACACTGATAAAGGATGTTGGCGAACCCGAACTAATATTCACTCTTTGATCAGTCAATTCAAGCGTTCCCTTCTTTTCTTGTTGTAAGAGTAGGATGGTAAGAAGCGATTGATCGTCTCGATGGTTGGATCTATTAGCGCCTTCCGGGCGAATGCAATCCTTGACTAGAGCTAATTCTTTCCACCTAAAAATCAGATCTTTTACCACCTCGGATTTACTGGAAAACCCAAACGCATTACCAGCCCTATTCGGTTTATCATAAAATTCAGTCGGTACATCAAGGTAATCGAGCGTCTTTTGTACAGTCCATTCTTTCAATGTACCAGACCCGCTTATTGGTGCATAAGTTTGTTTTTTTTCTATTTCAGACCAAATAGGTTTTAGATTCTTTAAAATACAATTTGCACTATCCATCCATAGAAAATTGCCTTTATGTTCAATGGAGGCCAAGTAAATTAATATGGGTTTCCAGGAATATGTATTGTATTGAGGCCGAACAAAATCAGGATAATCTTCGAACTTGAAATAGCGGTAAAGAAGTTTACCTTCAAACTCCATTTCATGCCTTCTTATATCATGTATTTGCTTTGTCAACAGCCCTAAATCGTAGACGATTAGCGTACTATTAAGGTATTCTTTAGACCTTTTAAACGAGTAGATTAATTGAGAAAGATTTTTAAAGTATCGCTCATTAGCTGCTGTTAGGATGAAGTTTCTGGAGTTGTTCATGAAGTTTGCTCACTTATTTTTCCATCTCTCAGCTTAATCACCCGATCAGCAAGATGAAAATATTGATCATCGTGTGAGATCACTATTTGTGTTTTACCACTTACTTTCAAATAAGGGATTATCTCCGTGTAAAAAATCTTTTTAAACTCCGGATCTTGATTGGCAGCCCATTCGTCAAATAGATAGATGTCTTTATTTTCTAGGAGTGCATTTATAAGTGAAAGTCGTTTTTTCTGACCCTCTGAAAGATTCTTTGTAGAAAAGCCATGTTCATGAATTTTCACTTTCTTATTCAAATGAAATATTTTAAGCAACCTATTTCCATGTTCCTTCACGTAAGATTCATCCACATCCAGAAATTTTTGAAACAAGTAAGAGTCCGTAAAGACAGCTGCAAATTGAGATCGATAGGTAAAAATATTTTTAGCTGTAATTTCCTGATTATAACATTCAATACCTCCCTCAAGTGGTTTGTATAGGCCTAGAATGAGTTTAGCCAGAGTTGTCTTTCCACTCCCGTTTCCACCGACCACAAAAATAGTTTCACCTTGTTCAATGGATAAGTCTATTGGGCCCATTGCAAAGTGTTCATCCTTGTCACTGTGATAGTAGCTATGCTCTAATGATTTTAGGGTTATTAGAGGATGGTTATTATCTTTATTTAATGGATCAATACCTTGATCTGATAAACTAATTTGATCGAGCTCCAGACCGATCGACTCTACTTTCTCAATCGCTACTTCAATCCTTTTTATGTTACTAAAAAATCCTGCGGCAGTTGACAAAGGTGCAAGCGTGAATAGTACCAATGTGATATATTCACCAAGGAAATCCAAAGTGACAAAGCCCAACTGAAAGACTGCAACAATGAGGACGGCCATGCCGAACAAAAGAATCATATCTGTTGATCTACTTATGATTGAGGCTACCACATTCTCTTTTAGAAAGGCCTTGTTTTGTTGGTCACTTGTTGGAATTATGAACTCCTTTATAAACTTATTCTTCGACCGATGATTAAGAGCAAGCTCCTTAATTCCAAAGACCAATCCGTGGAATAGTTCAAAAAGATCGGTGAGATAGTCTCTAGCCTGATTGGCATACTTTCTAACATAAGGTAATGCGAAGCGGGTAAATAGAAAAACCAAAAAGAAAATAACGATCAGTGAAAGTGATAAAGCAGGAGAATACCAGATCATGTAGCTGAGAATTCCTAGGACAGTGGCAAGACCAGTGGTTACACTAGGTAGTCTATCTATCGTATAGGCAATCGTTTTTATATCTTCAGTAAGAATTGGTAATATCTTCTGCTGATGTCGTTCCATCATTTCGAATTTGGCTTTAAGAATTCCACTCGAAAGCCTAACCCTGAGTTTCTGAATGATTTTTTGGGTAAGAAGAGATACAAAGTAAGAAGAAGCAATGGAGAGCATTCCATATAAAATCCAATAAACGAGGAATTCTTGAATGAAACTCTTCAAATCAAAGGAATCACCTCTAATTGCCTCATGAATCGTTTTTATTACCAAAGTAGAAAACAAGCCAGTAAGCACGCTTGCCATGGACGCAAATAAGAATAGCCTTTTAGAAGAGCCAATAAGAAGTCTAATTACTCGCATTGTTGATTTTTACGGGTCTACTTTGTGGCAAAGCTACAGCTCGAATGCTGATTTATTTGGATACATTTCATTCAAGAAATTTTTTACAAGATCAACCACTTTTTCGTTGGGATGGTCTCTTTGATCGTCATTCAGACAATAAAACTTAGGACGTTTTTCCTGAAGAAACTGGATTCCTCTTTTCTGACTAGAAAAATTGTTGGTGATTTTGTGAAAAGAATGGATTTTGAGGAGCTCAGGAAGTTTGATTGCTTTACAGTAAGCTGCCTCATATTTAAGCGTGTACCAGCGATATAATTTGTACATCATCACATCGGTTCCTTCGCGGAATTTATGAGACTTAATCTCCCGAATAAGTTCAGGTCTTGCCTCTTGCATCTTGCCCCACCATGTTTTTCTTACCAGAAGTGGAGAGTGCTCTATAATCCCGAGTCCTATAATGTCATTTTTCTTATTATAAATACGCCATCCTAAATTCTCTCCAAGCAGTGTTCCATGAATCAGTACCTTTCCATCATTGCTGTAGAAATCAGCAGGAGCAACCTCGTCTCCCAATAGAAAGTCATCATTTAAATAAATAAAGTCATCCGATAGTCCAGGGATTTTATGAATATAGCTTTCAATTACATTGTAATTGAAAGTAGGAATATCATCCGGATCAAAAACCTCGTCATGATGAATGACAGAGATTTTAGGATGATCAATATTTAGCCAACCCGGTTTTTGAGGTCGACACGTGAAGATATAGATGTGATTAATCCAGGGAGCATATTTCTCAACTGATCTAAGACTATATTTTATTGTTTCATATATATCTCGTGTGCGCTCGGGATTAAGATCAATGGGTTTAGCGGAATATTCATTGACTAGTTTCAGATAATCTCTATCGTTACCATCTACCCAAGTGTATACCAAATCAATAGGCTTACTTATGTCTTTTGAATTCAATGCGTGATTAGTTGATCGATTTCTTTTTTTTTGCCTGATGATTCGTCTAATTCAATACCTCAAGCGAGTTGCAAATGTAGTTTTATTCGCTTTGCCTAGCCGATATCAGAAGCGAAAGCTCGAGATTTTGGAGGAAATGTTTAAGCTCTCGGTTCAAACTCTTAGAAAAACCAAAGAGCCTTTTTGGCTCGATTTTGGCACCCTTCTTGGTAAGTACCGTACAAATAGCATTATCCCTCACGACATTGATATTGACATTGCAATGATGAAAGAATCCTATGAGAAGGTTAAAGATTTAGAAGGTCAGATGCCCAAAGGGTTGAGATTCTATGATACTTCTTATAAGCACTACGGACCTAAGATTTTTTTTTCTTATAAAGGGTATGATTTTGATATCTTCTTTTACGACGATGAGGGTGATACCATCCGTTCATTTGTGGAAGCAAACTGGCCTAACGAGCGTCAATACCTTCCAAAGAAATTAGTATTTCCGCTCAAAGAAACCCAATTTCTGGGGGAGAAGGTTTTTGTTCCTGCAGATTCAAAGGGTTACCTGGAAAAGATGTATGGGTATCTAGGAACAGGTGGATGGAGGGATCAACAAACAGGGCTATGGCATCCGTCGAAATCCCAGACAGAACTTTAGTAAAGTTTGCTGACTATTAAACAAAAGCTCCAAGATTACATCTAACTTTGTAACAAAGGAGCGTTAGGAAATTGAACATGGATCTGGTATTAACAGATAAAGAGAAAAATTTTTGGAATAAAAACTCTTACTTGGTCTTAAGAGGGCTATTTAAAGATAAAATAGCATCCATATCAGAATGGATAGATGAAACAGCAAGATGGCCAGTAGATATGTCAAAATACCTCCATTTTTTTGAAATGGATGATCCTTCTGTGTTGTCCAGGATAGAAAACTTTGTTCCATACCATGAAAAATTAGGCCAGGTTCTTTTATCTGAGGGAATATGCAGACTCATTGGCGATCTGATGGGTGAAAAAGCAATTTTGTATAAAGATCGTATCAATTTCAAACCTCCGGGCGGTGGCGCTCATTCAGCACATCAAGATGGGGTGGCGTATGATAGTGGATCACTGAGAGTATTTGAGGAGGATTCTGTTCCATATATTTCTATACTTATAGGAGTGGACAGAGCGACGAAAGAAAATGGTTGTTTCGAAGTAGTAGAAGGTTGGGGTTTTGATAATGCAGAAATCTTACCGATGGAGAGCCCCGATCCTGATCATCCTAATTTCTCAAAGATTACTAAGTCGGTTGAAGATGACATGAAATGGACACCTATTGAAACAGAACCAGGTGATGTTATTTTCTTTACGGAAAGACTTCCTCACAGATCTGCTCCTAATAGATCCAAAAGCAGCAGAAGAATATTATATGGTGTTTATAATCCAGCTTCTTTGGGAGATAAAAGAGAAAAGTACTATGCTAAAAAGAGGAAAAATCCGAATGATCCTCAGTATATGGTTGGTAATCCTCACGCGCCGAGCCTAATCTAATCTTGGGAGGATTTTCTCTTTCGCTCTTTCCAGGTGCTCTTGATTATCAATCTCGCACCAGATAAGATTCTCAAGTTTTAATACACCAATGTCATGTTCTTTTGAGAGCTGGGTAATGGCCATTTCATAATCTTTGTTTCTCCCATCCTCAGCTTTTGCATGATGTAACTTAAGTTTTTCCAAAAGCCCGAGAGATAACTTCCAAATTCCAACAAGCTCTGCATCAATGGTGTGAAGTTCCTCTTTCTTTTTTGAGAGATTTATGAGTAGCTCATCCTTCATTTCAACAAAAACCTCATCGTTGGATTGGGTAAATCCACTAGTCAAAATAATATCTTTTCTTTTATCCGCAATCAAACTTTTTATCGCATCTGAATGGTAGAGTAAATCAGATTCTAACAGCAGGAAATCTCCTTCAATTAAACCTGATCCATAGATGAGCGTATGGAAACTGCCGGTAGTGGCAAAGTGAGGGCTGAGAAACGTTTTTAAACCATTTTCCGCTGCAAACTTTTCATAATGCTCATGTAAATGGCCGGTTCCAATGATGACGTTTTTGATTCCATTTTCCTTCAATAATCTTACCGATCTTTCGATCAATTTTTCATTACCTACCTGCATAAATCCTTTTGGGATATCAAAGGTATAAGGCTGCAGTCTGGTACCTCTTCCAGCAGCTAATATTACGGCGGTTTCAATCGTTTGCGTCATCTCTTAAAAATAAGGAAGATATTCCCTTGGTTTCCTTTTACTTTTGCGCGAAGATAGAATATTCTAAAATCGCAATTAGGTTAGCTAAATTCATAAATAAAAATATTCTGTTTAGGGGTAAATGAATTTAAGCATACCTATTACAAAATTTTCATACATAAATGAAGAAAGTATACGTAGGAATGGGCACAGATCTCATTCACCATGGGCATATCAACATCATAGAAACAGCACGAGAATTGGGTGAAGTAACCGTAGGTCTTCTTTCCGATAAGGCCGTAAGCAAATACAGCCGAACTCCATTCCTCAACTACGATGAACGAAAAAAAATTCTTGAGAATCTTAAAGGAGTGAAGGAGGTGGTCCTTCAGGAAGAGTTGGATTATGAGAAAAATCTGAGAGAGCTTAAGCCAGATTATGTGGTTCATGGGAGCGATTGGAAAACTGGTCCTCAAAAGCATATCCGAGATAAAGTGATCAAGCTTTTGGAAGAGTGGGGTGGAAAACTAGTTGAACCTGAGTATACTTCTGGTATTTCTTCTACAGGTCTTCGTCAGGCATTGAAGGAGGTAGGCACAACCCCTGACATCAGAAGAAGAATGTTAAGAAGGCTACTCGAGTCTAAGGATATAGTAAGAGTGCTCGAGGCTCACAATGGTATTTCTGCTTTGATCGTTGAAGAAACGAAGTTAGATGCAGGCAATGAGTCTCGTGAGTTCGATGCGATGTGGGTGAGTTCATTAACCGATTCGACAGCAAAAGGAAAACCTGACACAGAGTATGTAGATCGAACTTCTAGATTCAACACTATCAATGATATCTTGGATGTGACTACCAAACCAATAATCCTTGATGGTGATACAGGTGGTGTTACGGAGCACTTTGCGATGTTGGTAAAAAATCTGGAGCGATTGGGTGTTTCGGCAGTAATCATTGAAGATAAAGTAGGGTTAAAAAGAAACTCTCTTTTCGGTACAGAAGTGAAACAGGAACTTGATACGATTGAAGGATTCTGCGAAAAAATCAATACAGGTAAGAAGGCTCAGGTTACTGAGGACTTCATGATCATCGCTCGTTTGGAGAGCTTAATCGCTGATCATGGAATGGAAGATGCATTGACCAGGGCGAAAGCTTACATTGAGGCTGGAGCCGACGCAATCATGATTCATAGCCGTCACAAAGACGGTGCTGAGATAATGGAATTTATGAAGCGCTATCAAGAGTTTGAATACAAAGTGCCTGTTGTATCTGTGCCTTCTTCTTACAATCAGTTCACAGAAGATGAGTTGAAAGAAGCAGGGTTTAGTATTGTGATTTATGCTAACCACCTGTTAAGAGCAGCTTTCCCAGCGATGAAGAAAACTGCCGAGTCGATCCTTGAAAATAAGCGCTCGAAAGAGGCAGACGAATACTGCATGTCCATCAAAGAAATTCTGACAATACTTCCAAATTAAGAAATGCTAAATCCTCAGAATTTTTTAAAATCAATCAGGTCTCAGGGTATTGAGTTTTCAGCCGGTGTACCTGATTCTCTGCTTAAAGACTTTTGCTCTGTGATGACAGATGAAGGATCTGATATCATAGCTGCCAACGAAGGTGGGGCGATTGCACTTGCAATGGGTCATCATTTAGCCACAGGCAAAATTCCTTTGGTATACATGCAAAACTCAGGTTTTGGAAACTGTGTGAACCCATTGGCATCACTAGCAGATAGCGACGTGTATTCCATACCGATGCTTCTTATGGTAGGATGGAGAGGTGAGCCTGGAGTGAAAGATGAACCACAGCACGTGAAGCAGGGAAGGATCTCTGAGGAACTTTTCAAAACAATGGAAATTCCTTATGCCATTCTTTCAGAGGAGGAAGTTGAGGCTGAGATACAACTGGCAGAGGCTGTCAAGGTTATGAAAGAAACCAATGCACCTTATGCACTTTTGGTTAGAAAAGGGACATTCGAAAAGTATAAGCTTCAAACGAAAGTTGAAAATCCATATACGATTAATCGTGAGTCAGTAATTGAGTGGATGCTGAAGGAAATGGAAGAAGAAGCTGTGATTGTTTCAACGACTGGGAAATCTTCGCGAGAGGTATTTGAAATTAGGGCAAGAAATAAGATGGGGCATGGCAAAGACTTTCTTACCGTAGGGGGAATGGGTCATGCATCCCAGATTGCATTAGGAATTGCACTAGGAAAAAAAGATCGTCCGGTTTACTGCCTGGACGGTGATGGCGCTATGATCATGCACATGGGAGCAGGAGCGATTGTTGGTAATCAACAAGCTCAGAATTATAAACATATTCTCATCAACAATGGATGTCATGAATCTGTGGGAGGCCAGGCTACAGTTGGATTTGCCATTGACTTTCAAAAAATCGCTGATGCCTCTGGTTATAATCAGACATGGTTGGTTGAGGAAATGGATGATCTCCCTGCTGTATGGGAGAAATTCATAGCGGCAGAAGGTCCGGTGATGTTGGAAATTAGAACTACTGAGGCATCAAGAGTTGATCTTGGTAGACCTACCACTACACCCGTTCAGAACAAGGAAGCATTCATGGATAACCTTAGCAATTAATCAGTAATTGGTATGCTACACAAAAAAGAACTCGATCGAAAGATTTTATTGAATCCTGGCCCAGCTACTACATCACAGCGAGTGAAAGAAGCACAGCTGGTGTCAGATATCTGTCCAAGAGAAGGAGAATTTGGTCAAGTGATGCATGACATTTGTGATGGGATTTTGAAGGTTGGTAATGGATTAGATACGCATCGAGTCTCTCTTTTTGGGGCTAGTGGTACTGGCGCAATGGAAGCTTGCATGGTCTCTGCAATTGGTAGAGAAGATCATGTGCTGATTATCACCAATGGAGCTTACGGGATCAGGATAAAGGCTATCTGTGATGGGTACGGCTTGAGGAATACTTCAATGTTTGAATTCGGAGACTATCCAGAACCAGCAAAGATCAAAGAAGCTCTTTCATCAGGTGAATACACTCACCTGGCGCTAGTTCATCATGAGACATCCACAGGGATGATTGATCCTCTTGAGGAGGTAGCTGAGATATGTAAGGAAACCAATGTGAAACTCATTGTTGACGCGATGAGTTCATACGGAGCTTATCCGATCGACTTATCCGATCTGCATATTGATTACTTGTTTTCAAGTTCGAACAAGTGTATCCACGGGATGGCAGGATTGTCTTTTGTGATTTTTCATAAAGACAGAACAGAGGATCTAAAGAATAATGGAACTGGTTTTTACTTTGATGTATATAAGCAATGGGATAATCTTCAGAAGAAAGATCAACTGAGATTCACACCACCTGTGCAAACTAGCTATGCTTTTCTGGAAGCACTTAAAGAGCATGAAGAGGAAGGTCTTGAGAATCGCTGGAAACGATATCAAGCCAATTGGCAAAAGCTGTACGATGGATTCACTGAACTTGGATTTACTCCATTCTTACCGTTAGAGCAGGAGTCAAAAATATTGCTTGCTTTGAATCTTGATAAGCCAGGTCTTGATTTTAATCACTTCCATGATTACCTGTATGAGCACGGGATTACTATTTATCCTGGAGTTATTCCTGAGAGTAAAACCTTTCGTGTGGCCGTAATAGGTGAGCTTTACGAAAAGGATATGGACTATGTGATGGAGAAAGTAAGAGGCTATTTTGAGTAAACCTCATTTACCTCTTTTGATACCTCAGCCCAATCATATTTTTTCACTTCCTCTAAACCGTGTTTTGATAACTCTTCTCTAATTGTTGAAGGGATTAACTTTTCGATGCAAGAGATAAATTGAATTAAGTCTCCAGGTTCTGCAAAGCCTACTTCCATTTCTTTGGTGATTACATTTTTATAGCCTGAGTTGGCATATCCGGCAATTGGAGTTCCTACAGCCATAGATTCGAGTAGTACAATGCCAAAACTTTCTCCGAATAATGCAGGTGCTAAATAGATGTCCGATTCCTTGAGCAAGCGGTATTTCTCTTCTTCACTTACAAATCCCAAAACATGGACATCTACAAGTGAAAAATCATCAATGTATTTTTCCACTTCATTTCTATCATCCCCATCTCCCGCTATGATTAATTTCATTCTAGGATACCGTTGCTTTAGTTGATGATAAGCCTGTAGTGCATGCATCACTCCCTTTCTTGGCTCCAGTCTTCCCATAAAAAACATCTGAAAGCTATCATCATTTCGATTTATTTTCTCAGGGGCAACTTCTTCAATTTCACTAAGATCAATTCCATTCGGAATGATATGAATTTCTCGCTTAGAGAAGCGAGAAATAAATTGAGACTGACTTTTTGAAACACTGATGATTTGATCTAGAAATTTGAAAATACCCTTAGCCACTGCAGGCATGATCCAGTCGCCAACGAATTGACTTTTTGGGGTATCATGGAAAGTAGCAATCTGTTTGCTTTTTGAATGTTTTAATACCTGCAATGGAATAAAGGGATTCCATATGGTATGATAGTGTATGACATCAAAGGATTCACCATTCAAAAAATCTTTGAGTGCTTTTTTTTCCTCACCTAGTGCGATATTTACATCGATCTTGGTGCCACCGATATTTACAGATCTATTTTTTCCAAAAAAATGAACGTTTTCTTCTTCAACCAGATTGGCATTAATATTGGGTGCAATGATTTTAACCTGATGTCCTATCATTGTAAGATGTTTGGATAAACTCACAATATGAGACTTAACACCACCAGGGCGTGAAAAATCATATGGACAAACAAGTGCAATCTTCATTTAATTCGATCTTACAAAATAGGATTCTAATAGTGATTGCTGTGTCACTATTTATGATCAGTTTCCAGACTGAAGCTCAAAATAAAGCATATCCATTCAAACCGGGAGAAAAACTCATCTATAACATGAAATTTGGATGGTTCAATGTAGGGGAAGCAGTGGTATGGCTGGATCCCGAGCTTTATTACCCTGAAAAAAGTGGAAAACCTCACTATAGAATTCAATTTGAAGCAAGAACAGCAAGCTGGTTTCGGGTGTTTTCAAAATTAAGTTTTTGCATGGAATCCTTAATCGAAGCAGATGAACTAAGGCCTTACCGCTCGGATCGTGATCTGGAAGCCAGGAATCAAATAGACATACGTCATGACTATTTTTCGTATGCTGATTCCATCACCATAAAAGCCTATATTGAAGATATTGATACCTGGCGTTATCATAAATTTCCAAAAGGAGAGGTTCCTATTAGGGATGCGATGAGCACTTTTATGTGGTTAAGAAGTCGTAGTAGGTC
This sequence comes from Ekhidna sp., assembly GCA_965267215.1. Taxonomy (GTDB): domain Bacteria; phylum Bacteroidota; class Bacteroidia; order Cytophagales; family Cyclobacteriaceae; genus Ekhidna. Next base: position 3,063,166 of record OZ253940.1, on the reverse strand, counting down.
TCAGTTTCACAGAAAGATTGAAGTAAGAACTTTCTTTACCAACGATCTATATGAATTTGTGATGCTTCCCGGGGAAACAACCACTCATAAATTTGGAGGCAGAAAGGTTAGGGCATTAGAGTTTGATCTAATCTTTCCTGAAGGAGAATACTTTGATAAAGGAAAGACTGGAAGAGTGATTATGAGTGACGATGATAGCAGATTTCCACTAAGGCTCGAAATAGATATGACAGTAGGCTCTTTCATATTTGACCTGGATAAAGTAGAGTACGTTAGGTAAACTTAATTTTAAAATATTTTGCCGAACTCAACAATCTTATTAGGCTCTAAAGCTTTCATGAAAAGATTAGAAGCTATGTCAGCGAAAGCCTCGACTTCATTCTTTGCTCAGGCTATGACTTTTGAAGGGGATGTAGCTGGAAAATGGCTGATAGATACCATGAAATCAAGTCCGGCTAAGGAGAAAAAATTGCTAATAGATAGTTATTCCAAACTCGTAATCAATGATCATTTTATTCCTTCTCTCAAGTATGTAACCGATTCAGCATTTAGGGATGAAGTTAAAGCGACTTCCAGATTAATAACACATGCGAGAAAGAGTGGAATTGAAGTAAAATTCACAAACCCAACGGGGTTCTTAGCTTTGAAGTACCCGCTACGAAACCACAAAAAAATGGTCATTTTGGATGGAAGCATTAGTTTTTTGGGAGGCATAAATTTTAGTGATCACAACTTTGCCTGGCATGATATGATGGTTGAGGTTTCTGACAATGAACTTGGGCTCAATCTCAATGAAGATTTCAAGAAAACATGGTCGGGCGAGAATCAGTCTCAAAAAATAGAGACAGATAGCGGCCAACTCTTCCTTTTTAATGGATCCAAAAGTCAAGTGCTTTACGAAGATTTTTTTGAGCATATTCGGAATGCCAAAAAAGGGGTTCAGGTTATTTCTCCGTACATTTCTGAACCTCTTTTGAGGGTATTGCGTGAGATCGCTGACAAAGGGATAGAGGTGACTATAATATCTCCTAGAGAGAACAATAAGTCCATTTTTAAGAACATCATATTAGCGGAACAAAAGAAAGGATACTTCAAGCTTAAAGAATACCCAGGTATGTCTCATATGAAAGCCATCTTGATTGATGATAACAAACTCATATTTGGTAGTAGTAACTATGATTTAGTGAGCTATTATTTTGAACAAGAAGTCGTTTTTGTTTCACAAGACAAGAACTTGATTCAAGAGTTCAAGGATAAAGTACTTTCGGATGTAGAGATATTCGATGAAGAAACTGTTTCGAATTTTGCTACTTTGAAAGCTACATTCTTAATGGATGTGTTGAAGAGCGTTGGTGGTCTTTTTTCAAAAACCATTTTACGTCCGCATTAGTTAAATTTGCACTTGATATGAAGGAATTAGATTTTACTTGGAGTGAAGAAAAAGAACCTCATTTTCAGAGAAGGAAGATGATAATGGAGGATATCCCTGAGGTTAGGAAGTTGTTTGGTACAGATCCTTCAATTGCCCCAAAGGCATTATTGGTTACAGTGCTTCAACTGGCTGTTCCAATATTCTTTTTACCGGAGAATCCATGGCTTTTTGCGCTTATCGTGATCCTTGTGGGGACCACATTAACGCATATTACTGTGCTGGCCATCCATGAAATTACACATGATCTGGCTTTTAAGAAGAAAGTTTTAAATAATTGGTTGGCAATCATTGTCAATCTGGGGATCATAGTTCCTTTCGCAATGGCTTTTAAAGCTTATCATGCAAAACATCATTGGCATCAGGGAAAGGAAGGTGTAGATACGGATTTAGCAGTCAAATGGGAAGCGAAGTTTTTCAAAGGGCCAATCGGGAAATTTATATGGTTGGTGATTCAAATTCCTATTTACGGAATCAGGCCACTCTTCGTTCATCCAATGGTTCCGGATAAGTGGCAGATTATCAATTTAGTATTTCAGGTAGCAGGTATGACAGGACTTTATTTCCTTGCGGGATGGCCCGGTATTTTGTACATCGCTATCTCAACTATTTTAGCTACTGGTTTACATCCCATATCAGGGCATTTTGTGGCCGAACACTTCGTATACAAGGAAGGGCAAGAAACGTACTCTTATTATGGTTGGTGGAATAAATTGATTTTTAACGTTGGATACCATAATGAGCATCATGATTTTCCTACAATTCCAGGATCTAAGCTCCCTAAACTGAAGAAAATAGCTGGTAAGCATTATGACAACCTGTATGCACACGAGAGCTATTCAAAAATAATTTGGCGCTTTTTATTCGATAATAAGATCACTCTTTTTTCCAGAGTAAAGCGTAATCAATAATGATCAACTACCTGAAGAGAAGGTACCGAGATCATCTGGAAAAAGTACTTTCTACGATTAAACTCATAGATATAGAGGAACGATTCGATATCTACTTCAGCCGTTTTTATGGGCTTTATTTTGCACAAGTAGCTAAGAAACTCTCACTTACACCTACACATGTTTCGTTGATTAGTCTGGTTATTGGTGTAGTTGGAGGAGGATTACTTTACTATCAGAATGAAATTCTAATGACTGCATTGGGCGGAGTTTTGATCATTTGGGCAGGGGTGTTGGATAGTGCTGATGGACAATTAGCCAGGATGACAGGTCAGTCCTCTGATCTAGGGCGTGTTATAGACGGTCTTATAGATAACATCGTGTTTATGTCCTGTTATATTGGAGCGTCTCTCTATCTTGTTTCTATCTACGGTGGCTGGATATTTATACTTACAGTAGCTTCTGGATTTGCTCATAGTTATAAATCTGCTATGTACGAATTTTATAAATCCGAATACCTTTTAATGATAGGAAAATCTCAAGTCGGATTTATCCCTACCAGAGTCGAGCAAGTTAAGCCTGTTGGCAATAAGTGGTACCATCGGGTTATGCATGTGATTAATAAAGACTATACGGCTAAACAGATTAAATACACAACCAGAACGCCTGAAGAAAGGGAGAGAATGAGAGAATTATCAAATGTAAAGCCGGAGCAATTTGAAAAATGGTACTCAAATTATAACCTCAAGATGCTTTATTGGTGGGCTTGGTTAGGAGGAAGTAATACTCACAGAAATGCGATTATTGTTTTTTCTTTAATTGGAAGATTCGAACTCTATTTGATTGTGAGCTTACTTTGGACAATAGGCTATTTGCCTTTGAACAGAATGCAAAGAAAATATGATCAGAAATTACTGGTGGAAATGAGCGATTAAGCTGCAGTTTTTCTCAAAACCACGTCTATAGAATCTTGAACAGTATTCATTTCACCAATGATATCATCGTCAATCATGATGTCGAATTTATCTTCTATATCAAGTACTATATCAACGATATGAGCAGAATTGATCATTAAGTCATTGATCAGGTGGTTATCTTCTGAAACTTCATTATTAAGAACGTCTTGAGGAAGATATGGCTTGATAATGTCAATCAGGTCGGTCTTTACAGTTTCTCTTGTCATCATTCTTTGTATTTCCGTAAAACAAGTGCGCAATTCAAGTCACCAAAACCAAATCCGGCTTTGATAACCGTGTTTACTTCCTTGCTTAGGCAAGTAGTTGGAATACAACCCCCAAAAATTTGTGACAAAATTTCTGGATGAATATTTTCCACATTCAAATTTGGATGAATGAAGTCTTTATCAATTTGCAAAGCACATGCAACAAGCTCGATAGAGCCTGACCCTGCTATTGCATGGCCAATCATTGACTTAGTAGTGTTGATAAGAGGGAAATCTTTTCCACTTCTACCTAGAGCAGTAACCCAATTATTTATTTCCGCAGGGTCTCCCTTGGTAGATGTCAAGTGTCCGTTAATTAAATCTATTTCTTTAGGATCAGTCTGAGTGACTTCCAGAGCTCCTTTTATACAATCCATGACCCCTCGCTGGTTTGGTCCCGTTATGCTTCCACCATGACGATGACCACCGGAATTTAAGTAACCACCCATTACTTCACCGTAGATTTTAGCACCTCGAGCCTTCGCACTTTCCAATGTTTCTAATACGAGTGCTCCTGCACCGCCAGACGGGACAATGCCTGAGGATGAGTCGCTCATAGGGCGTGATCCAAAAGAAGGATTGTCGTTTGAATCGGTGCATAATACTCTCATCGCATCGAATGCGGCCCAAATGTACCTTCCGTCACCTTCTGTACTACCACATAACATTCGTTCTGCTCTGCCGGCAGATAGAAACTCATAACCCAATAAAACAGCCTCAAGACCAGTAATGCAGGCGGATGAATTAGCTTGAACCCGATTACCCAGACCTAATACGGAATTAAGGTAGGCGGCTGCTCCACTGTTCATGCATTCCGATAGTACCCTTGATCCAAGCCTTCGTCCTTCTCCTCTATCAATTGGGTATGCTGGAAATTCACGATTAATAAAACTGTCAAAACTCAAATCTCCCGTGCCAAATATCATTCCAGAATTGACGTCTCTGTCTTCATGGTTAGGCTCTAGACCAGCATCTTTCCAGGCTTCTACTCCTGATAGTAGTGCATATATAATTCCTTTATTAGTTATTTTTTCGGCCAGAAGTCTGGGGAGGTGATCATTCAAATTGACTGATGAAAGATCAGGAACACCACCTATTTGACATCTAATATTGAGTTTTTTTAATTCTTCCCAGTATTTGATTCCGGACTCACCATTTCTAAGTGCATTTTCAAAGTTATCAACTCCAATGGCATTTGGAGCAGCAACACCAAGGCCTGTTATTACTACACGATGTTTTTCCAATTTACCCTCCTGATTTCAATTTTTTCCAAAAAGAGCTCTTTCATAAAGCCTGCCTTCATTTTTGCAGAATGCGAAAATAGACTTTTTTGTTGAGGTTTAAATCACTTATGAACATCAGTTGGTATTTATAAGAAGTCTAAAATTCCTTTATAAAGCAACTCCGTTTTATTTTTCCTATATTCAGATTGAACTCGCTCCAGGTGTTAATTACGTTTTTATTGTCCTCTAGCATTGGCCCTGATGCCATATGTTTAATTCCATTTTTCTCGTAAACCTTTTGAAGATGATCAAATATCAGTGCATGAATCCCGAGTTTTTGATAGCTAGGCTTAATGCCAATCAAGAAGAGATCCGCAAGCTTGCCAAAAAAGAATGACTTCAAAACATGAATAAAACCGAAGGGATAAAGGTTTCCTTTTGCTTTTTGAAATGCTTTGGACAGAGAAGGAAGGGTGAGGGCAAAACCAACCACTTGGTCTTCTTCATTTACGATCACACAGACGAATTCCTTTCTCACAAAACCAAAATATTGTTCGACATAGTAATCAATTTGCCGCTGTGTAAGAGGTGTGTAGCCATATAAATGAGCATAAGCTTCATTTAGTACTTCAAAAATTCCACCTGTATATTTTAAGATCTCTTTTGTGTTCTTAAATTCTTTAACCTTGACTTTAAAGCGCTCCTGGATGAGGGAAACAGCTCGATTTACTTTTTCGGGGTTTTTTTGGGGAGCCTCACCTCTCAGTTCAACCCATGTTGCTGAAACGTTCATGCCCCAATCTTTAAAATGATCAATGTAATAAGGATGATTGTAGATAGTAGCCTGGGTAGCCAACTCATCATATCCATCGATGAGCGCCCCTTCGAAATCAAGATCAGTAAATCCCATCGGGCCATGAATGGCTTCCGCTCCTTTACTTTGAACCCACTCTTTAGCAGTTTCTAGCAATAGCGAAGAAACTTCTTTATCATCAATAAAGTCTATCCAGCCGAAACGAGCAAGTTTTTTTTCCTTTAGTTCTGGGGTCAGAACAATAGCGGCAATTCTACCAACAGCTTTCCCCTCTTTTTCTACTAGCCAGTACTTTGCTTCTGAATGATCAAAAGCTGGATTCTTTTCTTTAAGCAAAGTGCTTAATTCAAACTCATATAAAGGGGGAACATAATAAGGGTTCCCCTTGTATAGATCTATCTGGAACTTGATGAATTTTTTGAGCTGCTTTTTTGTGGTAACTTCCTTTATTTCTGGTGACATCAGATGAGATTGTTTTTCTGGTAAAACTTCAAGGCATCCCTAAATCCTTCTTCTAAAATAATTTTTGGATGTATTGAAGAATGTTTGAGATTCGATTTGTGAAGATCCCAATGTTGAGAAATTTCAGCAAATTTTTCATGTGTTATTCCTGGCCTTTTATTCAGGAGGTTGTGCCAGAGATCAGATAAGCGCATGGAAAATCTCACGAGCCATTTAGGGAGTACTAGCTTTTTGATTTTTTTCTTATAGAGGGATTCAAAGGTTTTAATGAAATCAGAATGAAGATAAGTTTTGCCATCGCTATAATGAATAATTCCTTCATCTGATTCCATATCTTTAATGATCATATGGGCCAGATCTGCGGCATGAATCATGCTCATCCTTTGGTCTTGGTTAGCTACTGGATAAAGACCTTTAGATGCGCCTTTGAAGAGAGGTAAAAACGCAACGTCACCGTATCCATAAATCGCAGTGGGTCGTGCAATCAAATACCTTTTTACTTTTTCTTCTATAACTTTTTCAGCTTGGAGTTTACTCCTTCCGTAATGCGAGACTGGCATTTTTACTTCCATAGGGCCATGAGCTGCATAGGAGGAGGTGTATACAAAAGAACCCTCTTTGGTAAGAAAAGAGGTGAGATTTATAGCGGAAACCAGATTTTTTGTTAGCTCTACATTGACGTCATAATATTCTCTGCTTCTTAAACTTACTGTTACGCCCGCATTATGAATGAAATAGTTTACCGAACCGACCAATGACTTCAACTTCAAAAGCTGTTTCTTCAGATCATCTTTATAATCAATGGGATGAATATGTAGCAACTCATTGGAAACGGGAAGGAGGCTGGTGTTAGCTCCTTTTCTGATCAACGCATGAACCTCCATATTTTGCTGGAGGCATTCTTTTACCAAATAAGACCCAAGAAATCCATTAGCACCAGTGATGGAGACCTTCACTTATGCTACTACTTTTTGGCGCTTTATCTCAAGTTCATTCGCAACCTTGAGTATTTTGTCAATTGCTGTATCTATTTGATCAATGGAGTGTGTGGCCATTAAGGAAAATCTAATAAGTGTATCTGCCGGACCGACGGCTGGAGCAACTACAGGATTTACAAAAACACCTTCATCAAAAAGCCTCATAGTCATTTTGTAAGCTTTATCATTATCCCTGATATATATAGGTATAATTGGAGTTTCAGACTCTCCTGTATCAAAACCTAGCTCTTTTAATCTATTTAAAGTATGATTTGTGTTTTCCCAAAGTTTTAATCTTCTTGAATCATCTGTTTGCATGATCTCAAGTGCAGCAATGGTTGCAGCGGTCGATGATGGGGTCATGCTGGCGCTAAATATCAGAGATCTAGCGACGTGCCGTATATATTGAATGGTTTCTTTATCACCAGCCACAAATCCACCCAAAGAAGCGAGTGACTTACTAAATGTTCCTCCTATTAGCTCCACCTCATCATTAATCCCGAAGTGGTCAGGGGTACCTCTTCCATGATCACCCAATACACCTATTGCATGTGCGCAATCGCTCATCACAGAAGCGTTGTATTTTTTTGCTAATTCTACAATTTCAGGAAGTTTAGCAATGTTTCCTTCCATACTAAATATGCCATCCACAACGATGATCCGGTGATTTGCATCCTGAAGATTTGCTAGTTTTTTCTCTAGCGACTCCATGTTGTTGTGTCTGAAGATAACTGATGAAGCGTCGCTAAGCTTGGCTCCTTCATAAATTGAAGCGTGATTAAGTCTGTCTAGCAAAAGAGCATCACCCTGTCGAGCTATGGCTGGTATTACACCTAAGTTTACCTGAAATCCCGTACTAAAAACAAGGGCTTCTTCTTTGTTTAAGAAGGTAGCTAATTTGTGCTCGAGTTCCTCATGCATATCAGTTGTTCCGTTCAGGAATCTGGAACCAGAACAGCTTGACCCATATTTTCGAACGGCTGCCTCAGCGGCTTCCATAACTTTCGGATGGGTAGTAAGTCCCAGATAACTATTGGAACCAAACATCAATACATCTTTCCCATTAACCTTTACCTCTGTCTCCTGCCTGGATTCGAAGGTTCTGAAGAAAGCATAACCGCTTTTCTTTGCATCCTCTGCAGGCTTAAAGTAGGAAAACTGTTCTCTCAAAAATCTCGGCATTCTGCAAATTTAGTAGATTAGATTGTAAACATGATAATTAACATAGGGTACATTTTTTTAACGCAAACCCCCAAATAACGTTAGTTTCGTGTCTGGATTAAAATTGAATTATTTTGAATTGCTTAATTCTTGCTGCAGGAAGAAATACACGACTAGATACCGGAATTCCAAAAAGTTTGGTGTTGCTTGGGGAAGAAACGCTCATGGAGCGTCATTTCAGGGTGTTTTCCGAACTTGGGGTAAAGCGTTTTTGTGTTATAAGTGGCTATGGTGCTGATAAAATTGAATCGACCGTTCCATCTTACGCAAAGAAATACAATGTTGATTTAACCATCCTTCACAATGAAAGGTACGATTTAGAAAATGGATTTTCTGTTTTTCGTGCCAAAGAATGGGTGGAAAAAAACAAGATAGACGAGTTTTTCCTTACGATGGGTGATCACATATTCGATTCTGGATTTGTTGAGCAATTCATAATCAGATCATCCAAACTTAAAACGACACTGCAGCTGGCTGTGGATATGCCAAGTACATCAAATGATCACATAGATATAGATGATGTGACCAAAGTTCAGGTCGATGAAGACGGTTTTATTGATGCCATTGGCAAGATGATTTCAACTTATAACCGATACGACACAGGTCTTTTTCGACTGAAAACGGAAGTATTCGAGACCTTTCAAAGATCATTTGATGAAGAGAAGTATACCATTTCGGAATCCGTATCTAAGTTGATTGCAGCTAAAAATGCGAAAACCGTCCTGGTGGACGGCTTTACATGGAATGATGTTGATAATCCTGATGATTTACAAAGTACAATTGATTTACTGAATCAATCTAAGCTCTGATCAATCGTAGTAATCTAAACCAAGGTTTGTGATTAGCTCTTCACCAGCAAGATGTCTTAAAGTATTTTTCAATTTCATGAGCTGAACAAAAATATCATGTTGTGGCTTCAGCCCCTTTAAGGCTTGAGGCGACTTCAAATAGAATGATAGCCACTCTTGTATTCCTTTCATTTCTGCTCTTTGAGCCAAGTCAAGGAAAAGTGCTAGATCAAGTACAAGAGGAGCAGCTAGAATGGAGTCTTTACACAGAAAATCTACCTTAATCTGCATTTTATATCCTAACCAACCTTTGATGTCAATATTATCCCAGCCTTCTTTATCATCACCTCTTGGGGGGTAGTAGTTGATTCTTACTTTATGATAAAGATTGCCATATAGTGAAGGATGGAGTTCTGGTTCTAATACTTGCTCTAATACACCAAGTTTTGAAACCTCCTTAGCCTTAAAATTATCCGGATCGTCAAGAACCTCCCCATCTCTATTTCCAAGGATGTTGGTTGAAAACCAACCATCGATTCCCAGCGATCTAGCTTTTAGACCGGGAGCGAGAATGGTTTTCATCAATGTCTGACCGGTCTTGAAATCTTTTCCGGCGATCGGTGTATTTGTTTGCTTTGCAAGCTCTACCAATGCATCTACATCGCAAGAAAGGTTAGGAGCACCATTCGCGTATGGTACGCCCATTTTAATTGCAGCGTAAGCATAAATCATGCTTGGTGGAATGTTTGGGTCATTATTTCTAAGGCCTTCTTCCAGTTTTTCTATTGACGAATGAACGCCACCTTCCTCGATGTAAATCTCAGTAGATCCACACCATACCATCACTACCCGCTCACAGTTATTTTCTTCTTTAAACTTTCGGATGTCGTCCATTACCATTTCCGCCAACTCCATTTTGTTAGCTCCTTGCTTTACATGACTTCCTTCCAGTCTCTTCACGTAGTTTTTATCAAATACAGCTTTCATCGGCTTGATCTGCTCAAGCTCATCTTTTAGCTCATTCAATAAGTCTTTATCCAAAACCTTTGCATGCACAGCTGCTTCATAAGCATTATCTTCGAAGAGATCCCAGCCCCCAAGAGCAACGTCCTCCAATGAAGCAAGAGGCACAAAATCTTTAATTAGTGGATTTCTATTCTCAGTTCTTTTTCCGAGACGGATAGTACCCATTTGGGTAAGTGAACCGATAGGATCCGATAGCCCTTTTCTAATGCTGAGTACTCCAGCCATAAATGTGGTTGCTACGGCTCCCATACCTGGAGTTAAAATCCCTAGCTTACCATTTGGTTTTTGGATAGTTGCTTTATCTGACATTGCAATTCTTCTAATTAAAATTAAGTCGTAAAATCTCTAGTCATTTTTAAAAGAGGACCTCCCCAAAATTCAATAGAAATTTTGCGCAAAATAAGTTAAACAAGATGGGATAAGCTTAACAATTTGGTAATTTGATGTGAGATTTGATCTTATCTTCAATTTTTATTGATCTGAATACCAGCATGGAAGCAGAATTTATCAAACTCTATGAAGAAAATCCTGAACGTAAAAAGATAGAACACATTGCTAAGATTCTCAGAAATGGAGGAGTAATCATTTATCCAACAGATACTGTCTATGGATTAGGTTGTGACATATTCAATCAGAAAGCCATTGAAAGAATAAGGATTATCAAAGGGATAAAGGGCAAACATCTCAACCTGTCTTTTATTTGTTTTGACTTGAGTCATATTTCTGAATACACTAAGCACCTGGATACTCCAACTTTTAAATTGATGAAAAGAGCACTGCCCGGACCGTATACCTTTATTCTAGAATCATCATCAAAAGTTCCGAAGATTCTTAACGTGAAAAAGAAAACTGTTGGGATCAGAATACCAGATAATAATATCCCGAGGGATATCGTAAATGAACTGGGTAATCCAATTATTACAACCTCTATACATGATGATGATATTCACGATCACGCAACAGATCCCGAAATGATATATAAGGATTTTAAAAGCATTGTTGATGTAGTTATCGATGGAGGATTTGGACAAGTCCATCCAAGTACAGTTATTGATTGTACCGGTACTCAGCCGACAATTGTAAGAGAAGGAATTGGAGATATTAGCATTATTCATTAATGATCATCATAGAGCCCCACTACTTAGGTTGTCTAGAGTACTTTGCACTTTTAGCGCAACATAAGAAAATATTCCTTGAAGTAAATGACTCGTTTCAAAAACAGACATATCGAAATCGTGCTTATTTTTTAATATCAAACAAAACACAACCTCTTAGTATCCCAGTGAATTATTCTAATGGGATGCATACTAAAGATGTTCGAGTAGATTATAGTCAACGATGGGTAAAAGACCACTGGGGAGCATTCTACTCTGGATATGGCAAAGCTCCATTCTTCGAATACTTCAGTGAACAATTTAGATCAATATGGGAAATGAATCATACGTTTCTGGTTGATTTGAATATTGCATTTATGGAGTCAGCTGCTAAAGCCCTCCAAATAGAACTGGATGTCAATTTGACAGAAAGCTATATGCAGGATCAAGAAAGTGACTATAGAAATGTCATAAATCCTAAGAAACCTTTTTCTGATCGAAAAATATATCGTTCATACCCATATACGCAGCTTTTTGGTGATACATTTGTTCCAAACCTGAGTATTGTAGATTTGATTATGTGTGAAGGTCCAAACTCGGCACAGATTTTGACCCATTCATACTTGAAAAAAAACTGAGCTGCTTGCAGATTGATACTCGTCGAATATTTCTTTATAGGATTGAACAAATCTTGAAAGGCTCACGTTTTTTCATCTACGTTTAAGGGATATTTTTTAGCGATATCCTATATTTTTACTAAAAAAGCGAAAGGCAAACGCATGTCAAAAGAGGCAAAATTTTCAAATAGAGTCAAAGAAGTCATTTCACTAAGTAGAGAAGAAGCTTTACGGTTAGGTCATGATTACATTGGCACAGAGCACCTCTTACTTGGAATGATAAGAGAAGGAGAGGGGGTAGCAGTAAGCGTCATGAAAAAGCTAGGGCTTTCCATGAAAGAGTTACGCTCAGCCATAGAGCAGGCTACAAAAGGAACTGCAACCAGTAATGTAAAAAATTTGGCAAATATTCCATTGACTCGTCAATCAGAGAAAGTGTTGAAAATCACGTATTTGGAGGCTAAGATCTTCAAAAGTGCACTTATCGGGACGGAACATTTGTTGCTCTCAATCTTGAGAGATGAAGATAACCTGGCTACTCAAATACTCGAAAAATTTGAGGTAAACTATGATCTTGTGAAGGAGATGCTGGAGTATCAGACAGAGAATCCCATGGCTTCTGCTGATACGGATGATCCAAATGACGAAGGAGAAGAACTTTATTCCAGCAGTCCAAGAGGATCAGGAAGATCTACTTCTGGTAAGGAAAAAGGTAGTGAGAAATCACGGACTCCTGTACTTGATAATTTCGGTAGGGATCTTACCAAACTTGCAGAAGATGATAAGCTAGATCCAATTATTGGAAGGGAGAAAGAAATTGAGCGAGTAGCTCAGGTGTTAAGCAGAAGGAAGAAGAATAACCCAATTTTGATTGGTGAACCAGGTGTAGGTAAGACGGCTATTGCTGAAGGATTAGCTTTAAGAATCGTACAGAAGAAAGTATCCAGAATCCTTTTCGGAAAACGTGTGGTAACACTGGATTTAGCCTCTTTAGTTGCAGGTACTAAGTACCGTGGACAGTTCGAAGAGCGGATGAAGGCTGTAATGAACGAGATAGAAAAATCTCCTGAAGTAATTTTGTTTATTGATGAGCTTCATACCATTGTCGGTGCAGGAGGTGCCTCTGGTTCATTGGATGCTTCAAATATGTTTAAGCCGGCATTAGCAAGGGGTGAGATCCAATGTATTGGTGCTACTACTCTTGATGAATATAGGCAATACATAGAAAAAGATGGTGCATTGGCACGTCGTTTCCAGATGGTCATGGTTGATGCTACTTCTCCCGAAGAGACACTTCAAATTCTTGATAACATCAAGGATAAATACGAAAGTCACCATCATGTGAATTATACGCCGGAAGCTGTCAAAGCTTGTGTTACCTTGTCTGATAGGTACATTTCAGATCGTTTCCTTCCGGACAAAGCAATTGATATCTTAGATGAGGCTGGTGCTAGGGTGCATATTAACAATATCAATGTTCCAAAGATTATAACGGAACTTGAAGAGCAGATTGAGGAGGTTAAGAAGGAGAAGAATAGAGTTGTTAAGAGCCAAAAGTATGAAGAAGCCGCTCAGTTGAGAGACAAGGAAAAAAAGCTTATCGGCCAGTTGGAAGATGAGAAGGCCCGTTGGGAGGAAGAAACTAAAACCAAAAGATACGAGGTAGGTGAAGAGAATGTAGCGGACGTTATTGCAATGATGACTGGAATTCCTACTAAGAGAATAGCTGAAAATGAAAGCGCTAAACTCTTAACAATGGGTAAAGAGCTCCAGGGCAAAGTGATTGGACAAGATGAGGCAATCAAAAAATTGTCTAAAGCAATTCAGCGTACCAGAGTTGGATTAAAGGATCCCCGGAAACCTATTGGTTCTTTCGTATTCCTTGGCCCTACAGGAGTTGGTAAAACGGAAATGGCGAAAGTGCTGTCCACATTTTTGTTTGACAAAGAAGACTCTCTTATTCGGATTGATATGAGTGAATACATGGAGAAATTCTCTGTGTCAAGACTTGTTGGAGCGCCTCCGGGATATGTGGGGTACGAAGAGGGTGGCCAGCTTACTGAAAAAGTTAGAAGAAAGCCTTATAGTGTTGTTCTTCTAGATGAGATTGAGAAGGCACATCCAGATGTATTCAACATATTATTACAGGTTCTGGACGATGGGGTCTTGACAGATGGTCTTGGAAGAAAAGTAGATTTTAGAAACACGTTGATCATCATGACCTCCAATATTGGAGTGAGAGATTTGAAAGATTTTGGTGCAGGTATTGGTTTTGCTACGCAGAGCAGAAAAAACAGCATGGATGAAATCATGAAGTCTACCATTCAGAATGCTTTGAAGAAGACCTTCAGTCCTGAGTTTTTAAATCGTCTTGATGATGTGATCATCTTTAATTCTCTCGAGAAAGAAGACATATTTAAAATCATTGATATTACACTAGATAAGTTGTTCGTAAGAATTACTGATTTGGGTTATAATGTAGATTTGACCAAAAAGGCAAAGGAATTTTTAGCTGATAAAGGTTATGATCCACAATACGGTGCAAGACCATTAGCCAGGGCGATTCAAAAACACCTCGAAGATCCTGTTGCAGAAGAGATCCTGAAAGGAGAAATCGAAGAAGGTGATACACTTGTTGCTGATTGGGATGGTAAAGCTGAAGAATTAAATATTAAGCTCAAGAAGAAGAAAGCCTCTAAGGCACAGGATAAGAAAGAAAAATAGCTGATGAGATAAAAGGGATGGTCACCATCCCCTTTTTTTTAAAAATTTGGTTTATAAAATAAACTATTTTATTTTTATATCGTATTTATAATAAACAGTAAAGGATTCATGAGTAACAAAGAATTAACAAAAGATGAAAGCCTGGCTTTGATTACCAACATGATTGGGCAGGCTAAACGCAACGTAGCTAAAGGTGGAAGTTTTCATTTTCTGCTATGGGGATGGGTAGTAATGGTTGCTAACATTGGTCACTACCTAATAGATACATATGACTGGTACGAACACCCATATATTGTATGGATTCTTACCATCCCGGCTGCTATTATCTCTATCGTATATGGAGCAAGAAAAAGCAGTAAAGCTGAAGTAAAGAGTCATCTTGATCGCTTATATGGGATGATATGGCTGGCAGTATTCATTGGAGTAATGATTACGATTTTTTTCATGGGTGAGGTTAATTATAACATTAATGCCATCATTCTTACGTTTGCTGGTATTGGTACATTTATTTCAGGAGTAGCTTTACGTTTTAATCCCTTAATAATAGGAGCAATAGCATTATGGGTGGCTAGTATAATAGCTTATAGCTTAAATCCATTGGATCAGTATCTGGTGGCAGCTGTGGGTATGCTCGCCGGTTATTTAGTCCCTGGGTATTTATTAAGAAGAGCGGAAAAATGAGTGGTTTTGCACAATTAGATCCTCTATTACATTCCCAATTGAGATTAGCAGTGATGTCATTACTAATTGGGGTAGATTCAGCTGAGTTTGTGTTCATAAAAGAAAAAACTGGGGCCACTGCTGGTAACCTGAGCGTGCAGCTTGATAAATTATCCAAGGCTGGGTATATAAGTGTAACCAAATCATTTAAAGGTAAAAAACCATTGACCACATGTAGTATAACTAAAGTTGGCATCAAGGCCTTTGAAGATTACGTGAATAACCTTAAGCAATACATAGAGTAATTTTTTTTAATTTAAAGTTTATAAAATAAACTAGTTTAATAATATGAAAAATTTAGTTAAAATTTTTGCTTTGGCACTGACTGTCAGTGCGATTGCGCAATCATCTAATCAGACACAGTATGCTGCTTATTTAAAAGCAAGTAAAACAATGTGGGAAAAGAGTATACGGCAAGCAAGTAACGAAAAAGGAGAGTCAAGCTTTGAAGTAGCCATGGCCATGTATGGTTTACTCAACAATACAATGGCCACACAGGATGAGGAGACCTTCGATTTTTATAAAGATCGAACCATTGATCTGCTTGAACAAATCATCGATGAGAATCCAGATTGGGGAGAACCAAAGGCAGTTTTGTCATCTACTTACGGATTGGTCATGGCATATAGCCCAATGAAAGGTATGATCTTGGGTATGAAAAGCAGTTCATTGATGGATGACGCTGTAAAGCTGCAACCAGAATCCCCACTAGTTCAAAAGCTCTACGCCGGTTCGAAGCTTTATACTCCGAAGATGTTTGGAGGTGATCCGAATGAAGCTATAAAGGCATTTACCCAGTCGATTCTGCTTTATGAAAAAGAGGGCGAAACACAGGACAACTGGTTGTATCTGGATGCTATGATGGGACTGGCAATGTCCTATAAAAGCACTAAGCAAGATGCTAAAGCAAAGTCCACTTTAGAGGAGGCTGTGACGATAGAACCTCAATACTACTGGGCTAAGTCTACGCTTGAGAAGATGGATAAATCATGAGATATTATCTCTACATGTTTTCCTATGTCATGGTAGTCTATGCTCTCTTTTGTCAGGGTGTGATCGAAGGAAGAGTCATTGATTCTGATACCAAAGAGCCTTTGATTGGTACACATGTGTATCTTCTAAGCAATTGGCGAAAGGGTGCTATTACGGATGCAGATGGACGATTTGAATTGATCCTTGTGAGTGAAGACATGAAGGATTCGTTGATTGTTTCTTACGTCGGATTTCGTGAAATGCTACTGCCTGTACAATCGCATATGGAAATAGAACTTGATCCAGTTGAAGCTCAGGGAGAAACAGTGGTGGTGATAGCTGAGCCTTTGATTTCAGAAGAGTTTAAGTATGTCGAGATCAAAAAAATAGAAATCTATACGAATCCGGCTGCCAAAGCTGATCCAATCTTGGCAGTCAATTCATTACCATCATCAACTACCACTGATGAATCAGCAAACATCAGTTTGAGAGGGAGTAGTCCAATTGAAACTGGTGTGTATTTCAACAATGTTCCTATATATGATGCGGTTCGTTACTCTCAGTTAAATGGTATTGGAACATTTAGTATTTTCAATACAGATATAATAAAAGATGTTACTGTATTTCCAGGAAATCCTCCACTAGAGTTCGGTAATGCTACCTCGGGTATTATTTCCATTCAGACAGATGATCGGATTTTAGAAGCAAATTCCAACTCTGCCATTTTAAGCCTGGCTAATATTGGATTTTCTCGACAACAACGGATCAACAACATAAGTAGTCTCAAGATTTTCAGCAACTGGCAACCCAGTGGTCCTATCAAAAAGCTCAATAGGGAAGCACTTGATGATATTGAATCATTTACTTCGAATGATTTAGGAGTCTATTGGTATGGAGGCACCCCAGATATTTCCTGGAAAATTTTAGGATATGGTGTGACTGAGGGGTATCAATTCAATTTTAAACATCCAAGCTTTGAGGGAATTTTTGATCAAGAAAAGCGACGAGGTTTTCTGATAAGTTCATTGGAGAAACCAATTAGAAAAGGCAGATTGTCCTTCAATACCGGTCTCAGTTTTAGCAATGGTGACTATGCCTATTCCAATGTCGCATTTAATGTTCGAAAAAGAGATTTATTTATCGGGTTGAATTATCTCCTATCTAACGAAAAGTACAGCTTTAAAACCGGACTTAGTTATGATCACAGATTCGCCATAGTGAAAGGCAATTTTCATGAATTTGGATATGCTTTGGGTGAAGACCATCCTACTATATCCTTAGATGAATCCGTTAATATCAAAGTACCCGAAGGTTTTGGCTATTTCAAATATTTCCTTTCAGATAAGCTTGCATTTGGTACTGGGATAAGGAAAAATCTCTCGATGAGAGGCGTTCAAAGTTATTGGAGTAATCAAGCTAATATTTCTTATTCTGAAAACTACTGGACATTCACTTTTGGATTGGGGAGGTACAACAAGAACGGACTTCTTGAGAATACGGGAGAACCTTTTTCTACCCAAAGTACGCAGCGATCTATTGATATCAAACGATCAAAAGGGTCATTAGATATAGCATTAAGTTTGTTTGATAAGGATGGCGAAATTGATAATGTTGATTATCAGGCTAAAGGACTGGAGTTATTCATTGATCTACAAGTCAATTCTAAAATTCAGGCATCTGGCTCGATTACTTTGTTGGATGCGGGAAGCGAAAGACAGACCTACCTTTATGACTTATCTTATTTCATAAGAGGTAATCTTTCATGGGACCCGGGAAAATTTTGGACCCTCGAATCAACACTGGTAGCGCGACAAGGAACGCTAACTTCCGAAGTTATATCATCCATCTATGATCCTGAGCTGGATGTGTATCAACCATTGTACGCTGAAACCGATTTCCGACTCAATAATTATATGAATATAGGGCTTGCGATAAGTAAAGTGATTGAAGTATCAGATGAAATCAATATGATTGCTTTTGCAAGCCTTAACAATGTACCTGACAGAGTTAATGTACGTAGTTTCGAATATAATTTTGATTATTCTTCTAGACAAAATAGTCTCTTCTCAAGGAGGATGGGATATTTAGGTGTAGTTGTCAATTTCTAATATCCCCCCCAATACCTTCTCAAAAACCATTCGGAAGAAAAGGAGATAAAGATGAGAAGATACCACCACCAAGTCTTATGAAGGGGAGTCAAGGTCTCTTCACTTTTGATTTTAGATCTAAAACTTCGTCCATCAATCGCTGATATTAATTCGTCAGCTTTAGTAAAATGACTATATGATCCACCACTTTTCTTAGCAAGGTTTCGAAGTAAAAGATGATTGGCTGTCAAAGTCAAGTACTCAGGATTGATTTCCTGAACAGAAAATTCTCCCTTGTCGCTAAAAGTTTTATTCCCGACTTGAGTTTTTGCTTCATATTTATAGATCCCGGGAGCTAGGAATGGAGAACGAAAGGTCGGATTATATTCGGAATCTATGAAATTGAATTGTATGACGGAACCCTGTTCATCAGTAAACTCAATGTCAACAGGATTGCCATAAATCCTTTCATAAATATCGTTGTAAACCTCTACATCGAATAATACAGGCTCGTTGTTTGTATGATTCGCTTTTCTATTTCTAAATCTGAACTGTTTTTGATCATTGGATACTGCAAGAAACTGGATCGTTTTTGTGATTAGATTATTAAACTGATTTGAATTTTCATTTATAGCTGACTCTTGCAATTTCCACCGCCAGATATTTTGCCCCATGGTTAAAGCTACTTTTCTGGACCCATCGTCAAAAATTGCCATTAGCGGCTTTTGTGTTTTGATACTGCCAAATTTTTGAAACATCAGTACCTCAACCGGCCCGCTTATGGTATATTCTCCAAAGGGAACTTCAATTGGAGGGTATTCTTCAAAAGCTGATACATCTTCTATCTTAAACTTACTAAAGCGCTGATTGAATGAACCAACCACTTTGTCCGGTCTTGAGCCTCTTCGTTCAATACTTACAAAAGACAAATTTTTGTTTGTTGAGGCAATGGAACTCTCATTACTCAGTATATACCAAAGTCCGGGATTTTCTTTAGGTTCAAAATTTATGCTTGAGGTGAAAGCACCATGAAATACAACAACATCGAAAATGTCAGTTGGCCTTTCGTCATGGATTCCTGGAATATAAACATCAGTTTCGTAGTTACCGGTTTCATCTAATGTCGTCCTAATTGCTCTAATATCCGGATGAGGGGAGTTGGCCACAATTAGGACCCGTTTGCGGCCATTTATGACCTCCATAAAAATGTTTGTCTTATTATTCAGGCTGGTTGATTCATCAGGTAAAACAGATATTTTGGAGGTAATGTGTCTCAGTCCTTCACTTTCGGATTTAACTGAAAAAACTACTTCCTGAACCGACTTTGTAAGTTTAAGTTTTTGTTCTTCGATGACATTTCCTTCTTCTATCAGCTGAATAATTA
Organism: Ekhidna sp.; assembly: GCA_965267215.1. Lineage (GTDB taxonomy): Bacteria > Bacteroidota > Bacteroidia > Cytophagales > Cyclobacteriaceae > Ekhidna. The sequence continues at coordinate 3,043,516 of OZ253940.1, read as the reverse complement.
CTTCTTCGTTCGTATATCCATTTTGAGTTATTTCTAATTGAATGGGGGTTTCATTGTTTTTATATGTGACTCGATTGAATAGGCTTCTTGAAATGCTAATGTCTTTGGGAGGAATGGTATCTCCTAGTCCAAGCGTAAAGACGGGATACAGGTAATTATCATACAATGGTGAACTCCCTCTATTAAAGATACCATCGGAGACAAGCATCATTCCAACAAAATTCCGATTTTTCAATTGATTTTCAACCTTATTTACAAGACTGGAAAGGTTGGATGTAGAAGCAGAAAATGCACTTGTATCTTCAAGCGTAATACGTTCAACATCAAGTCCCAATTCATTCAGTTCATTTTCAATTTGGTTCAACTGTTCGGCGACCTCTACTTCACTATTTCCTCGAGCAACTGTTGATTGGGAATTATCTATGGCTAGTGCAAAAACCGGTTTTTCTATGGTGTTGGCTACTTTTCTAATAGAAGGTGACAGGAACAGCAGCATTAATAAGCTGATGCCAAAAAATCTCAAAAAACCCAGAACTATATTTTGAGCTTTATTCCATGGAATATTCTTTTTAGTATAAAGAAAGAAAGATACTAGTGCCGATAAGATGAGAATCAACAGAATCCACCACCCGGAATGTTCTAAATGCAGAAAACTTTTATTCATTAAAAGATTTCGATTTCAAAAATTGGAAAATCTTATAGTAAAATGATTCTTCCGAATCTAACTCAAAAGAAGCATACGAGTAAGATTTTTTTAGGATATGATTTTTTGTTGGATGGCTAATTGGCTAACCTTGATACCTCGCCAGCTGATAATTTATTCAAAGTGATACGTTCAAATCTTCCAGCAACAAATGTTGTTCCCAATACTAGCAAAGAATTATCAGTCCCTACTTTCATTGAAGACAAAGTGAATGGATTTAGATATCCGATTCTGTGTGAACCGCTTATTTCCCCAGTTTCGGAGTAGAAATTAAGCAATAACTGCCTTCCCTTAGTTTCAGAAGCAAATACTGTCAAATTAGATCCACTACTATAATTTAGAATTTTTACAGGTGTATACGGCTTTACTTCGGCCATATTACCGGGATATAAATCAGCACTGGAGGAAATGCCTGTCGTTGAAAGTGTTGATAGTACCAATTGATAATTATCATCGAACTGAAAACCAGCTACCGAGAAGTTTGTACCTCCTTGTGATAATACAGCGCGAATTCCCGCATTAGTAGATTGCCCTTGCACTACTCCAGAAGGACTGTCAGCAAAATCTGTGAAAACCAACGAAAAACTATAATTGTAAAAACCGTTGAAATAGTAGTTTCCTGTTGAAATTTCGCCACAAAAAAATGGTAATGGTCTCTCACTAGCATTTAAGTAGTGATTTATAATATCTTCTTCTACATCATCTCCCGGGCCTATCGAGTAGCGACTACCTCCTTGATAGCTACCATCAAGTGCAATTTCCGATATCTCTGTCTCTTGTGAGAGGTTATCATAGCTTTGGAGTAATAAGTTACCATTACTTAATACAGCTGATGAAAGAGGGTAATTAATGCCTCCAATTAAAGCCTCAACTTCTACCTCTAGTTGAGGATTAACTCCAACCAAGACAGCCTCTAATGAAGTTGGATTCATGGCAAAAAAATAACTGTTGCTATCAGCTGGGTTGAGATACATGTCGCCAATGGGAACTACATAATCATCTAGTTCCCTATCAAGTTCATATTCACCCTCTTCATCAATCTTGATGAGCCGTATTCCCATGAAGTCTGAATCATTGAGTTCTGTTCCTGTCAATATGATATATCCGTCAATGGTCTCAACAATGTCTATAGGTCTATAGCTTACATCAAAGTTGGAATCATCGTAAATCTTAAAAAATGACTCGGTGAGGGATAGCTCATCATCGGAGCATGAAATGAATAATAGAGCTATAAAAGTAAAACACACTGTTTTAACTTTATTTCTCAATTTTGCTATTCGGTAGATTCTGTCCATTAGTATCTTTTTATCTCAAATTAAATGGCCGGGGCACCCTGTGCCCTTTAGTAGGCTTTGAATTGTTGATCTATAAATCTGAATGGGAAAACGAAGCTTAGGGAGATGTTAATATCTCGTAGAAATACCTCATCATTCGTTTCTCCAAGAGATGCTAGCTCGTTTTGTCTAACATTCGATTTGGTAGCGGGTGTAAGCGAGCGTTTATAATTCACTTCAAATACGGTACGGATGTTCCAATAATCCAGATTGACTCCTACTCCGCCAGCGATTCCTGAGAAATTTTTAAATGCATCCTTTACTCCAAGTGTAGATGTTCCTCCAGGTGAAGTAAGTGGACTTCCACTTGAATAATCAATCTGTGTTATTTCCACTTCTTTTTGAGCGGAGGTAATGATAGAATGGAATCCTCCAGCCATCACAAACGGCCTTATTTTTCCAGATTGAATAACATCGTATTTGATCATCAATGGAAGTTCAATTACATCCAATCGTTGTTCGACATCATATCTTGTCTGGAACCTGTTGCCTGTTTCTCCACGCCACTCAAGTGCACTTTCATATTTATATCGAGATCTTTTAAAGGCTGGTTGAAACGAAGCAGAAAAACCTCTATGGTAGAAATTCATTTCTAAACCCATGTGTCCACCGGGGAGTGCAAAATCATCATATGATTTTCGCAGACTATCGGCATTGTAATCAATGGGACTAAACCCAGTGGTTCTGGTTTCAGGGAATGCTTGTGTATAATTGATTCCTAACCTTAATCCAAGCCAAAACTGCGTATCCAGAAACGATTCCAGAGGGTTTTTGGTAGGTTTTCTTTGTGCTACAGCTCCTGATGTGACGATCAGAAAAAGTGTCAAGCAAATTAATTTACTTGCGAATGATGAGTCTCTTAGTTTCATCTAACATTTCAGATTTTGCCTTAATAAAATAAAATCCTGGATTCAATCTATCCAAAACAAATGAGAAGGTGTGTTCACCAGGTCCCACTCTTCTGTTTAGCCTCGAAACTGTTGCTCCTCTCACATTGATCAGCTCTATATTCACATCCTGGTAATTATTCACAAAGATTTTAGCTTGCGTGTAGTTCGAGGCAGGATTAGGATAAACAGATTCAAGCCTATAGTTTTTCTTCAAGTACTCCTTCTCCCCCAAAATTACCTCTTTAATCAAATCCATTGGCTCATAATTACCTCCTAAAGGATTTGGGCCATCAATAAAGTCCCTAAAGAAAATGTCATTTTCAATTACTGCCTTTTCTACTCCCATCCATTCATGCAAGATGTTGGCATAGAGTTGGCGATAATCAAACTGCATCCCAACGTTGCTTTGGGACACATCTGGCACAGTTCCATAGATTCCTGGTTTTACACCCAATCCAAACATCATCACAGGGCCTCCGGTACCATGGTCACTTCCATAACTACCATTCGACCCTACTCTTCTCCCAAATTCTGACATGGATACCGTTAATACCTTGTCTTCTATTCCCCTCGACCTAAGATCCGACTGAAAGGCCTTCATAGCGGATGAGATGTGATAGAGTAGAGCAGAGTGTACACCCATGGTTGGATCATAGTCTTCTACCTGCGAAGCATGGGTATCAAAGCCACCCATTTTCACCAAGAAAACTTTTGTTTTTATGCCACCAGCGAGTAGCCTCGCTACTAATCTTAATTGTCCGCTAAGCGGATTTCTTTTTGATCCTCCCGGACTATTGAATGGATAAGTCTCTGGATAAGTAACACTTGTTTCTGCCGCTGATTCATAAATTTGCGCGAGTCTTTTGATATAGGTTTCAGACTTATCCTCTAGCCCCAGAATCCAGTTCATTTCCTGTCCGTAAGGAGAATTATTCAGGAATGCTGGAGGTAAGCCTCTATCATCTACCGTGAGCTCCTCAACCTCTTCATTAAATCCTTCTAGATTATTGATCTGGTTAAGCAGCCCTACCGGGTTATTTCCAAGTGAAATAGAAGTAGGAATATTCCCCTCTTGATGGAAGAGTAATGAAACATCATTCCCCATCTCCAAAGCAAGTGGGTCTGGCATCTCATTGGTCGGGAAATCTTGTGGGTAGGTCAAAGGTGTTCCGTCCGAAGCAGCATATTGTGTACCAAGGTATCTTCCAATCCATCCTGAGCTAAAGTAATCATCAGCATCTCCACCCATAAACCAGATGTCTCTTCCTCTAAAATGGGACCCATTGTTTCTTTCATATGAAACACCCTGGAATACAGCAGCTCTTGCAGTATCATACAAATGTTTAAAATCATGCATGTCCGGGTGTAATCCCACTTGTTCTTCGGAGGCAACCGTGCTATCCAAAGGAATCAATGTTCGATTACCTACTTTATATGGTATTGCAATGTTTGCTCTTCTACTATAATATTCATCATAGTTTGAAATGGGTATGATGGTATTCAATCCATCATTACCTCCATGAAGTTGTAAAATGATTAAGACACGGTCATTATCACTTTGGGCAGCAAGATTTTGTATTTCCTGATGCGATCCTAAAACCTTCAAAGGAATACCTTGAAAAGCAATTGGGGCACCTGCTGCAAAACCTACCTTCTTTAAAAAACTTCTTCTTTTCATTTTTGTGCTGGCTTTACATTAACTGGTATTCAGGTGATTGGAGCATGGCGTTTAATAGCTCTTTGATCTGGTTTGCACGTGTATTGGGATCCAAATCATCGTCCCACCTAGTAGTCCAGGCGGCTTCTGGATTTGTGTCTATCGCAAAAGCGAACATGGCTGACTTGAAGTAACTCAGCCTCTCTGTTGTCAATTCTCCTCCATCTACGGTGAAGGAAAGGCTTTCTGAATTTGGTAACAGGTATTCAGCAACTGCAATGATGAAATCATCTGCTATTCGTACAGTAGCCACGTCAAAATTTTGTTGGACGAAATCAAACACATCTACCTGACCCATTTCCATATTGGTTCCATCAGAAAGAGATTGACTGATGAAATTATATCTATTGGTCAAATAGTTTGTGGTAATCCAACTCCTGTTAAATATTGGGAACTGATGGTATGCAGCATATCCCGCCACTTCGAAAGGCTCGTAGTAATCCATTCCTTGTCGATTAATTTCCCCCAAGAGGTCACCTGCAAAATCGTAATACTCATTGAGTTGAGTTTGGTAGTCAGGAAGATCAATTTCAAAATTTCTCATGAAACCAAGTACTACCTCAATAGGAGATTTAATGATACTTCCGAAATTGTTGTCATCTGCGCCTGCGCCTCCTTCATAGAAATGCTCACTTGTCAGCAATGCTTCAAGAACAGGCTGAAGCTTGAAGTCATTGGCTGTAAATACATCTGCCATATCTTGTATGATATCATCTTGTAGTGATTGATCTATTTGATGATAAACAAAAAAACGATAGATCTCTCTACAGATATGAAGCGCTGTTTCTTGTTGATCATAAATCAAGTCAACAAACTGGCTTATTTCGTCTAACACACTTTCTTCCGTTGGATTTCCTCCAAGCTGAAGATCATTATCAGGTGTTACAGAACCAGAGGCAAGTCTTGCGCTAAAGGTTTTCACTCCTTCCGCATGGCTTGATGCTATTGTGCCACCTCGCACCACTCCACGTGGTAAACCTGTTTCCTCATCTATGTTGCCATAAGTATCATCTATAGTGAAGCCAGAAAGTACACGTGCACCTGCCTGTACGTCCTCTTCTGTGTAATAAAAATAATCACCATCAACTTCAGGTTCTGGAACGTTTCCTTCTAGCCCTCTGCCTATCGCATATAATTCGAGAAGTTCTCTGGCGTAATTTTCATTGGGACTTCCTTTGACATTGAACCTGCCATCCAGAAATTTCAGCATTGCATTATCTACACTTATTTTCTTGGTCAATTGTTTGAAATTGCGAGGAACAATAGTATCCGGATCCATTGGATCTGCTGCTGGGATAGTGATATCCTCCTGGTCAAAAGCAAACAATCTAAAAAGTGCTTGTTGATAATATAGAGATCTGGAATTTCCTACAACTGATCGTTTCGTTGTGAAATGTGTATGAAAGAAAAAGACCAATCTTTCTCTGAAGATGTAAGATAGCTTCAGTGAGTCTTCAATACCATTGCCCAACATCTGTCCTAGATGCCAGGCTAAAAAATATCTTTCAAGTTCGAATCCCTCACTCTGGGCATTCCCTGTAGTGATCCATTCGGTTCCTGTAAGTGGATCAATAGGTAGGACTGGATCTTGTAATCCATTGTTGAAAAGCTGAGCCACCGCTTCGGCAGGAGTCAGTGTAGCGAAGGCATCTATCTCAGCAATAGTGCCACCTAAACATGTCCGGCGAAGTAGATGAGCAGCTCGCTTTCTTCCTAATGTGCTGGTTAATACATTTAAAGGCATAGGAGCTGTTTTGAATTATTAACTGGAAAATTAAACCAATTATTATAAAATAAGTTATAAAAAATCACCAAATAGTTTAATAAAATGTTTCAACAATAAAAAAGCTTATCAAATTAATGATAAGCTCTGAAATTTTTGATCTTCTTACAATCTATGTCAACATTCCACCATCTACCTGGATTGTTTGGCCTGTGATATAGGAAGACATATCCGAAGCTAGAAAAATGCAGGCATTTGCGACATCTTCAGGAGAACCTCCTCTTTTTAGAGGAATAGCCTCCCTCCATCCTTGCACGGTTTTTTCATCTAAAGCATCTGTCATTTCAGTTTCTATAAATCCTGGAGCTATTGCATTCGAACGGATACCCCTGGAGCCTAGCTCCAACGCTACTGATTTAGTAAAACCAATAATTCCAGCTTTTGATGCGGCATAATTAGCTTGACCAGCATTTCCTTTTACGCCTACCACGGAAGACATATTTATAATTGAACCACCTCTCTGTTTCATCATCGGACGGCAGGCTGCTTTCACCGTATTGAAGCAAGATTTAAGGTTGATATTTTGAATCGCATCCCAATCTTCTTCACTCATTCTCATTAGGAGGTTGTCTTTTGTGATACCTGCATTATTAATAAGAACATCCAGAGAGCCAAACTCTTCTAACACGCTGTTGATAAGCTCTTGCGCAGCGGTATAGTCTGATGCATCTGATCTATATCCTTTGGCTTTTACTCCTTTGGCTGCTAGTTCTTTTTCAAGCGCTTCGCCTTTTTCTACGCTGGATAAATAAGTGAAAGCTACATTGGCTCCATGTGCAGCAAATTGCTCTGCGATTGACTTACCTATTCCTTTAGATGCTCCGGTAATGAGTGCCGTTTTTCCTTCTAGTAATTTCATGTCTTGTTGTGTGATTGCATGTTTTGAAGTGCCAAAGATAATGACATGGACGAAGAAGCTTTTGACCTTATGATCCCCAACTTTTTAGCGTTAAATTTGCGCCTCAATTTAAAAATTCAAATCGCATGGCATCTAAATATGATCTTATTGTAATTGGAAGTGGACCTGGAGGATATGTGGCGGCTATTCGGGCTTCTCAGCTAGGAATGAAAGTGGGCGTTGTAGAAAAGGCTGAACTTGGTGGTGTATGTCTTAACTGGGGATGTATCCCTACGAAGGCATTGTTGAAGAGTGCCCAGGTTTTTGAGTATATCAATCATGCTGAAGATTATGGGATCAAAGTAAAAGATGCTAAGGCGGATTTTACCGGAATGGTAAAGAGAAGTCGTGATGTGGCGGGGGGGATGAGTAAAGGCATCCAATTCCTTTTTAAGAAAAATAAGATTGACCATATCGCTGGATATGGTACACTCAAGAAAGGCAAAAAAGTAGAAGTAAAGGCTGAAGATGGCAAGACAACTACCTACGATGCAAATCATATTATTCTAGCAACAGGAGGAAGATCTCGAGAGCTCCCTAACCTCCCAATTGACGGCAAGAAAATCATCGGATACCGTGAGGCCATGGTCCTCGACAAACAACCAAAGAAAATGGTGGTCGTAGGATCCGGTGCTATCGGTGTTGAGTTTGCTTATTTCTATAAATCAATCGGTACAGAAGTGACTATTGTTGAATTTATGGATAGGATAGTGCCGGTAGAGGATGAAGAAGTAAGTAAGCAACTAGAAAGAACTTACAAGAAAGCTGGAATGAAGATCATGACGAGCTCTGAGGTGACTAAAGTTGATACCAAAGGAACTGGCTGTAAGGTGACCGTGAAGACAAAAAAAGGCGAGGAGCAATTGGAGTGTGATGTGGTTCTTTCCGCAGTAGGGGTAGCTACCAATATTGAAAATCTAGGCTTGGAAGATGTAGGGGTTAAAACTGAAAAAGGTAAAGTTCTGGTAGACGATTACTACAAAACCAATGTAGATGGAGTTTATGCTATTGGAGATATCGTAAAAGGTCAGGCACTCGCTCACGTGGCGTCTGCCGAGGGCATCATCTGTGTGGAGAAGATCAAGGGCATGCACGTCGAGCCACTTGATTACAATAACATTCCTGGGTGTACATATTGTTCTCCTGAAATCGCTTCAGTTGGATACACAGAGAAAGCTGCTAAAGAGGCAGGCTATGAAATCAAAGTAGGTAAGTTTCCATTCTCTGCATCAGGGAAAGCGAAAGCTGCCGGAGCTTCGGATGGGTTTGTAAAAGTGATTTTCGATGCAAAATACGGTGAGTGGCTAGGTGCTCATATGATAGGAGCAAACGTAACTGAAATGATTGCCGAGGCTGTCGCAGCAAGAAAACTAGAAACTACCGGACATGAAATCATCAAAACCGTTCACCCGCACCCAACGATGAGTGAAGCGGTAATGGAAGCAGCAGCAGCAGCATATGATGAAGTGATCCATCTTTAAGATATAGGCTTTAAATATGTCAAAACCCTCCAATTCGGAGGGTTTTTCATGCTAAAACTTCAATTCTTTTCCTTCCAGCCTGATACTTATATCCACTCAATATTCGCTTCAGATCTTCCATTACAGCAGAGCCAGTAGGAAGAGAACCAGCTCCTTTACCAACGAATGTATGTGTCCCACTTATAGCTGTCTCTATACTTATAGCATTGTTCTCAAAGTCTACACTGTATAGGTCATCATTCGGTCCTACTTTCTCCGGTTTTACCGAGCAGAAGATCTGATCATTTAACCTGATGATAGTCGCTATTGGCTTGATTTTCTTACCTGTACCACTTGCCTTTTTAATGGTATCAGGAGTTAACTCAGAAATCGTTTCTAATTCGCAACTAGTCATGGAAATCACCTCGCCAAATGCATGATAGGCAAGTATTGAAAGTTTATAAGAGGCATCTACTCCACTCACATCTAGGTTTGGGTTTCGTTCAGCAAATCCTTTGTTCTGAGCATCAAGGAGCACTTTATCATAGCTCCAATTATTTTGCTGCATTTGCGTGAGTATGTAATTGGATGACCCATTCAGTATTCCCCGGATCTTGATTACCTCTTGATCTCTAAAAAATCCATCCACTGAATTCACAATTGGAATACCTCCACCCACAGCGGCCTCATATAAAAAGGAAGAACTGAATTCCTGATGCCACAGATCCACTTCTTCCAGGGACTCACCTATCATTTTCTTGTTCGCACTTATCACATGTTTTCCTGCAGTTAGTGCTTTTTCAATGTAGGCCTTTGCTGAATCTGCATCATCAATCACTTCGATGATGATATCAATCTCAGGATCGTTGATAAGTTCATCAGGATTATCCGTGAAATACAACTCATGACCTATGCGAGGAAGGTCAATTCGCTTCACACATACTTTGGATATAATAGCAGATATGTGTGGATGTTTTTTTAGGTTTTCGTAGAAGCCTTTTCCCACGGTTCCAAAACCGAAAAGTCCTATTTTCTTTAATTGTATCATGTTAGTCCTTTATTTAAAATGTCATTTATCTGATCGGTCTCTAGTAAAAATCCATCGTGTCCATATAGACTCTCGATGGAGTGAAAAACTCCGTTAGGAGTATGATTTGCGATATATTCCTGTTCCTGGATTGGGAATAGAATATCGGAGGTAATCCCGATGGAAATCACTTTCGACTGAATTCTATTCAGAGCTTTTTTGATGCTTCCGAAATGTCTTCCTACATCATGACTATCCATTGCTTTGCTCAAGTAGTAATAACTATAAGGAGAAAAGCGCTTCCTCAATTTCTCACCCTGATAGTTTTGATAGGAAGAGGCTGAGTAGCCATCAATCCGATGGTCAAAGTCGGTTTGAGTATTCTCATATGTGCTATAGTTCCGATAAGACAGCATGGCAATGGAACGAGCATTTTCCAATCCTTTTTCTAAATCTTGATTTTTCAAGGCCATTCGCTGCGCTTCATTAAAAGCAATGCCCCAGGCTGAGTGCCTTGGATTTGTAGCTAATGGTATAATTAATTCAAAAAGCTCAGGTTCCTGCACCGCCCATTCTAACAGCTGCTGTCCACCCAATGAACCGCCAATTCCCAGTTTGATCTTTTCAAGTTTAAGATGATTTCGAAGATGCTGATGTGCGCTTACCAGATCCTTTACTGTAAGTAATGGAAAGTCAAAATCTTCTGGTTCAGTACTTCCATAGCATGAGCCAATCACATTGGCACACACGATGAAATCCCTTTCCGGGTCAATTGGATTTCCTTCAATGATCATCTCAGGCCACCATTCTAAAGGATTACTGTTGGCGGTGAGTGCATGAAAAATCCACACCACATTGGATTTATCTTGATTCAAATCGCCTATGGTATGGTATTGGATCCTCAGATCCTGGAGAGTAGATCCACTCTCCAGGTCCAAGGGTTCCTCAACCTTAATTAAAAAAGACTTAGACTGGTGCTTGACTTCCTTCATAAACTTTGGCAAATGCCTGTTCGAAATCTGCTTTAATGTCATCAATGTGCTCGATACCCACAGAGACTCTCAGCAGGTTTGGCAACACACCAGCATGTAACTGTTCCTCATCCGTCAATTGCTGATGAGTTGTAGCAGATGGCTGAATGATCAACGTCTTCGCATCTCCTACGTTCGCCAAATGACTCACCAATGTCAGGTTGTCAACAAACTGCGTGGTTTGTTCTTTTTCACCTTTAAGCACAAACGAGAGGACCCCACCAAATCCATTTTTCAAATATTTATTCGCTAGTTTATGGTAAGGGCTTGATGCTAATCCAGGGTAGTTGACTTTCTCCACCAAGGGATGTGCCTCCAGCCACTTTGCAATCTCCAGCGCATTATCGATGGTTCTTTGCACGCGCAGTGAAAGTGTTTCAAGACCTTGCAGTAGCAAGAATGAGTTGAACGGACTAAGTGCTGGTCCAAAATCTCTCAAGCCTTCTACTCTTGCCCGGATGGCGAAAGCAATGTTTGGTAATCCCAAAGGATTTCCTTCGCCAAACACTTCCCAGAATTTCAATCCGTGGTAACCTTCGGAGGGCTCAGTAAACTGAGGATATTTCCCATTCCCCCAGTTGTAATTTCCACTGTCAATGATCACGCCTCCTATAGCTGTACCATGACCTCCGATCCATTTTGTTGCAGATGCCGTCACGATGGCGGCTCCATGTTCGATGGGTCTGAAGAGATATCCTGCAGCACCAAAAGTGTTGTCCACTACAAGTGGAATATCGTAATCTTTAGCTACTTCAGCGATCTCATCAAAGTCAGGGATATTGAACCCAGGATTCCCTATGGTTTCCAGGTAAATCGCCTTGGTATTCTCATCGATTAGCTTTTCGAAATCAGAAGCTTTATCTGTCTTGGCGAATCGAGCTTCTATTCCCAATCGCTTGAAAGCAACTTTAAACTGATTGTATGTTCCGCCGTAGAGCAGCGATGTTGAAATGAAATTATCTCCTGCTTCCAGGATGTTGTTAAGTGCCAGAAATTGTGCAGCTTGCCCAGACCCAACCGCTATCGCAGCTACTCCTCCTTCCAGAGCTGCAATGCGCTTTTCAAACACATCGGTGGTTGGATTCATGATTCGGGTGTAGATGTTTCCAAAATCTTTGAGTGCGAAAAGATTCGCACCGTGCTCTGAATCCTTGAAGGTGTAAGAAGTGGTCTGGTAAATGGGCACAGCACGAGATCGAGTAGTTTCATCGATTTCTTGTCCGGCGTGCAGTTGAAGAGTTTCGTATTTTAATTCTTGTGACATGATTTTTAATGTTTAGTTGATTGAAAATGAAATTGGCGTTTGGTTGGTTAGATTGTCATTCACAGGGCATCTGTGAGATATTTCTTCTAACCATTTTTTCTTGAGTTCTGGATCAATATCTGTAGTAGTTTCAAGGGAAACATCAATTTGCTTGTAGCCTGCTCTGTCCTTGAGCGACTTTCCGAAAAGTCTATCAGGATTTAAAAATCCATTAATATTAATCTTAAGATTCTCAAGGTAGAAATCCAGCTCTTCTGCAATAATGTGAGCCACCACATTGATACATCCAGCGTATCCGGCCAGGACGTACTCCACCGGATTAGGTGCTTGATCTGTACCTCCCAGAGCTTCAGGCTCATCCACGGTGAGATTAAATCCTCTTGTTTGAATGCGTGTTTTAGCAGGTGATTCGCTCACAGAGCTAACGGAAAATTGTAATTCTTTTGACATTGTGTTGTGTTCTAAAATGTTGAAAATGAAGTGTGGATGGATTTATCGTATACAACTGAAGAGAATTGATATACGAATGGATTTTTCCGGCAGAAGACGCACTTCAAACCTAAGATGATCACAAACCCAAATGGATCAAATGAGAATTAGCAACAGCTGCTACAGCAACAACAACACCTATGAGAGGAGATCGATACGGATACAGTAATTCCCTGCTCGGTCGCTTGACCGATAAACTGGGAGAGCATGCTTTTTTGTTTGTTCATGACAATCAATTTATCGTTCAGGAATTAGCACCTTTTCCGGACCTTCCGGAGGTTGCTAGCGCGTCTCAGAGCCTGTCTCTCGGCGCTTCTTTATAAATCGATTTAGTATCGATTTGATGATGCAAACGTAGAGGAGGATTTTTGGTTTCACCAAATTTTTTGGAAAATAAAAATTGGAATTTTTTTAACCTATTGAAAATGAACGCATTAAATTTCAGTTGAAATCACAGTCATCTGGTACTTCACCCCTCCCTTCCAGGCGATTTTGTAAGACAAAATTATTTCTACATGCCTAAGACTATTATAGTTTCTAACCGACTACCTATTAAAATTTCAAGAGATGAGAATGACGAACTTGTCTATCTTCCAAGCGAAGGAGGACTTGCTACAGGCTTGGGTTCTATCTACAAACAGGGAGGCAATATCTGGATTGGTTGGCCGGGTTTGCCTGTAAATAAAACCAAAGAAAAAGATCAAATATGTGAGCGATTGAGAGAGGAAAACATGAGTCCCGTTTTCCTGAGTGCTTCTGAAATTGAAGATTTTTATGAGGGCTTTAGTAATGAAACACTGTGGCCAAATTTTCACTATTTCAATCAATATACGGTTTATGATGAAGAACTCTGGAAGGCCTACAAAAAGGTAAACCGGAAGTTTGCCAAGGCCATAGAATCTCTCCTGGAGGAAGGAGATACGCTTTGGATTCATGATTATCAGTTATTGCTTTTACCTGCCATGGTACGTGAAATCAAGCAAAATCTAAGTATTGGATTTTTCCTCCATATTCCATTTCCATCTTATGAATCATTTCGATTACTTCCCTGGAGAAGAGAATTATTACATGGAATGATGGGTGCGGATTTTTTAGGATTTCATACCTATGACGACATGCGTCACTTCTTGTCTAGTGTCAACAGGCTTGCTGGAATTGGGAATTCCAATGGACAGATAACGGTAGGTAATCGACCTGTTTTGGCTGATGCCTTACCGATGGGTATCGACTATGACAAATATGCAAATGCAGCGGCTCTTCCCGATACGTTGGATCGGGAAGTGAGATACAGAACATCGTTGGGTGAAGTGAAGCTGATTTTGACCATAGATCGTCTTGATTACTCGAAAGGTATTCCTCAACGATTGATTGCTTTTGAACGATTCTTAGAAGAAAATAAAGATTTTCACGAAAGAGTTTCGATGCTCATGGTGGTCGTTCCATCTCGGGATAATGTACCAAAATATGCCCAGTTGAAAGAGGAAATCGAGCTCTTGGTTGGTAGGATCAATGGGAAATTTGGACGTATTAATTGGACACCCATTCACTACTTCTACCGAAGTTTTCCGCTGAATGCTTTGAGTGCATTTTATCGTATGGCACATGTTGCTCTGGTAACCCCTATGAGAGACGGGATGAACCTGGTGTGTAAAGAGTTTATTGCCAGTAAACTAGATAAAAAAGGGGTGTTGATTTTGAGTGAAATGGCGGGTTCTTCGAAGGAGCTTTCCGATGCAATTTTGATAAATCCGAACAACATAGAACAAATGGTAGGAGCTCTTAAATATGCTTTGACCATGCCTGAGGAGGAGCAGATCCGAAGGATGGATATCATGCAGGAGTCATTGAAAAGATATAATATTCACGCATGGGTAAGCCTTTTTATGGAGCGGCTGGATTACATTAAAAAGGAGCAGGCAAATCTTCAGACAAAACCTGTTGATGATGTTATCAAAAAAGATTTGAATAAAAAATATGCTTCGGCTAAATCAAGGATCATATTCCTGGATTATGATGGAACGTTAGTTGGTTTTCATCCAAACCCTGAGGACTCTAAACCGGACAAAGAGCTCCTTTCTATTCTTAAGAAACTAAGCGATGATCCCAAGAATCAGTTGGTAGTGATTAGTGGAAGGGATAAGGATACGCTTGGGAAGTGGCTATCCGGTATCAAGCTTGATCTGATAACAGAGCATGGTGTTTGGTACAAGAAATACAAAGGTGATTGGAAGCAGTTTGTAGAGGTGGATAGTTCCTGGCAGGATGAGTTCCTGAATGTTCTTGAGATGTATGTAGATCGAACTCCAGGCTCATTTGTTGAGAAAAAAGACTACTCTTTGGTGTGGCATTATAGAAAAGTAGAAACGGGGCTAGGAGAGATGCGGACCAGAGAATTAACCAGTCATTTGAAGTATATTTCATCAGAAAAGGACATCCAGATCATGGAAGGTCACAAGATTGTGGAAGTAAAGAATAGTATGGTTAACAAAGGGTTTGCAGCTTCTGGTTGGCTGAAGGATAAGAATTATGATTTTATCATGGCTTGTGGTGACGACAGGACCGATGAAGATACATTCAAAGTGATGCCGGAGGATTCGTTCACGATCAAAGTTGGTACCTCTTCATCTTCGGCTAATTATAGGGTAAAGGATAATCAGGACATTAGGGAGATATTAATGATGCTTATCTAAGTTATTAAATTTCATTTACCTCAATGAGTTCGATTTCAAGGGTTTGTCCGGCATAGTTGTGTATTACCATTTTTATGAAACCCAATTCCGGATGAAACCAAAAGTTGTGTGTTGAATTTCCGAAAGTAGCTTCTGTAATTGAACTCACATGCCATGATTCCAATTGACCATAAGGAGTCTGAAGCTCTTCGAATCCAACAATTTCGTATGTATTCGTTAAAGTAGAATTTTCCCAGTCACCCCAGCCTTCATAGATGCTTAAGGTGCTCGACCATGTTTTTCCTATTTCAAGGGGTAGACGAACCGAAGGAAATGGTGCCACTTCTGTGAAATTGTATTGATTGGATCTGAAGGGATGCATCCAAATACTACTCTCATTTTCGATAATTCCGGTAGCCTCTTGCTTTTGCCAAAATAGTCGGTCGAGGCTTTTATTCACAGCGTATCCATTTATTCTGTCTACGTCAGTGCTATCAAATTCATATGCTATGAGCAATTCTTGTTGTTGGTCTGAGTATTCCCAAGAATTTCCAGTTGCCATAATCCAAACTTTGTTATCAGAAATCAGGGTGTAATCCGTATCCCAGAATTTGACTTGATAAGTCAGCTGCCTACATGGTTTGAAGACCGTGTAACTGGTGGGTTCTTTACATTGTACATTTTGAAAAGGAGAAGAGTTATTGCAGCTAAAAAATAATATTAGCCACAGATATTGAAATTTTTTCATTTAAGAATAAGAGTCAATTTTCTTCAAACTATTCAATTTTTTTTAATTTCATCTAATGAGGTTTTTGCGGAGTTTATTAGTTGCTCTCATTTTACTGATTCCAGAATTTTTAGTGGGTGAAAACCTCTGGGGATTTTTCGCTCATCAAAAAATTAATCGATTGGCGGTCTTCACGCTTCCTCCTGAGTTGATAGGTTTTTATAAGCAAAACATTCAGGAAATCACAGAAAAAGCCGTGAATCCGGATATGAGGAGGTATGCAGTAAAAGAAGAGGCGGCACGTCATTACATCGATATTGATGTTTACGGCGACTCTGCAGTATATACTATGCCACGATATTGGAGTGAGGCTCTTATAAAGTATTCAGAAGATACACTCAAAGCATATGGGATAGTTCCATATCACATCAATCGTGTTTGTGCATGGCTTATTAAAGCATTTCAAAATAAAGATGCAGCTCAAATCCTCAGACTTTCGGCGGATCTAGGTCATTACATCGCAGATGCCAATGTTCCACTGCATACAACTGAAAACTACAATGGACAGTTAAGTGGACAATATGGTATTCACGGTTTTTGGGAGTCCAGATTGCCTGAGCTCTTTGCAGATAACTACGATCTTCTAACCGGTAAAGCCGCCTATGTGGAGAATTTACAATTAAGAGCATGGGATGCTGTCGTTCATGCACATGAGGCACTCGATTCAGTTTTGCTTTTC
Organism: Ekhidna sp.; assembly: GCA_965267215.1. GTDB lineage: Bacteria > Bacteroidota > Bacteroidia > Cytophagales > Cyclobacteriaceae > Ekhidna. The sequence continues at coordinate 3,026,785 of OZ253940.1, read as the reverse complement.
GAAAAGCAATTAACAAAACGCTATTCTGAGTCAAAAAAATACGGATATGAAGAGCGTGGTAATACAACAATCAGGACGTATAGTTTTGATTTTTCTAAAGACTACCATAGGCGGTTAAACGGCATGGTTGAAAGAAGAATGAGGGCATCAATCAAAATGGTGGGCGATTTTTGGTTCAGTTGCTGGGTTAAGGCTGGCCAGCCGGATTTAAGTGAAATTACCGTAGGAAGTGAATTACAAGACTCTACTTTTGTTATTGACTCGAAAGTAAAAGTCAGAAACCATGAAGCCGGGATAGGGGAGTGAATTCAGACAATCAAGTTGAGTAAATCAGGTTGGTTGTTGAGATAGCCACCAAAGAAACTTCTTTCTTTCATTCGGTTTATCAGTGATGACAGGTCTTGCGGATCTTTCAGTTCAATGCCGACTACAGCGGACCCCTTTTCTCTGGAGTTTTTCTTGGTGTATTCAAAGTGTGTGATATCATCTGTTGGGCCAAGAATTTCTGCCACAAACTCTTTTAACGCTCCTGCTCTTTGAGGGAATCGAACCACAAAGTAATGCTTTAGCCCTTGGTACAATAAAGCCCTTTCCTTGATTTCCTCGGTCCTTGTGATATCGTTGTTACTTCCGCTCACTATACAAACTACATTCTTTCCTTCTATGCTATTTTGAAACTGATCCAATGCTGCAATAGCCAAAGCTCCTGCAGGCTCAACCACGATGGCATCTCGATTATAAAGCTCCAGCATCGTTTCACAAATTTTTCCTTCATGCACTGTTATTACCTCGTCCAGGACATCTTGACAGATTTCGAACGTATGATTTCCTACTTTTTTAACGGCTGCCCCATCCACGAATTTTTCAATTTGCTCAAGTTCTGTATTCAATCCTTTTTCAAGGGAAGTCTTCATGGCTGGAGCTCCTTCCGGTTCTACACCGATGATCTTTGTGGACGGAGAAAGTGTTTTTATGACCGTTCCTACTCCTGCTGAAAGTCCACCACCACCTATTGGAAGAATTATATAATCGATAGGTGATGTTGTTTGGTTAAGAATTTCAAGTCCTACAGTCCCTTGACCTTCTATGACTTTCTCATCGTCAAACGGGTGAATAAAAGAAGCATCATTCGATTGCTGGAAATCAAGTGCTGCCTTGTAGGAGTCGTCAAAAGTATCACCTTTGAGTTGTATTTCTACATACTTCTTTCCAAACATTCGTACCTGTTCCACTTTCTGATTTGGCGTTGGAGCAGGCATGAAAATCGTACCTTTGATCTTTAGTTTCTGACAGGAGAGAGCTACTCCCTGTGCATGATTACCCGCACTTGCACAGACAACACCCTGTTTCATTTCTTCTGGAGACAATGAAGAAATCTTATTGTATGCTCCACGGATCTTGTAAGATCGGACAGGTTGAAGATCCTCTCTTTTGAAAAGGATATTCGCTCTAAACTTTTCAGAATAATTTAAGTTTGGGATAAGGGGAGTGAGGCTGGCCACTTCCTTTACGGTAGTGGCAGCCTTCTGTATGTTACTGAGAGATATGGTTCGAACGTTTGTTTCCAAAATCAATTATTTTCAGGACGTAATTGCCTTACCGCAGCTCCCGCACGCCACATTTCAGATTCTTTCAGCTCCGCCAGTTCTTTCTCCAGACCTGCTCTGTAATCAGATTTTTCATTCGCAGTAATGGTGATTTTCGCTTCATTCCCGGTTTCTACACTGTCATAGAGTTCTTCAAATACAGGAGATACTGCATCTCTGAACTTTTTCCACCAGTCCAGCGCGCCTCGCTGAGCAGTAGTAGAGCAGTTGGCGTACATCCAGTCCATGCCATTCTCGGCAACCAACGGATAAAGTGATTGAGTGGCTTCTTCAACGGTCTCATTGAATGCCTCAGAAGGAGAGTGCCCTCTTTTCCTCAAGAGATCATATTGTGCTGCGAACAACCCTTGAATGGCGCCCATCAGGCTCCCTCTTTCTCCTGTCAGGTCACTGTACACTTCTTTTTGGAAATTGGTTTCAAATAAATATCCGGAACCAACCCCGATTCCCAGAGCGATCACACGCTCACGAGCTCTTCCTGTAGCATCCTGATGCACAGCAAAAGAAGAGTTCAACCCTTTTCCAGCTACAAAAAGTCTTCGAAGTGAAGTGCCGGATCCTTTTGGTGCGACCAAAATCACATCAACATCCTCAGGTGGCACAATGCCTGTTTGATTCTTATAGGTGATACCGAATCCATGTGAAAAATAAAGTGCTTTACCAGGAGTCAGATATTTTTTCACATTTTCCCATTGCGCGATTTGTCCTGCATCTGAAAGTAGGTATTGAAGAATAGTCCCTTTTTCACAGGCTTCTTCTATTTCAAATAAGTCAATACCTTCTTGAAACCCGTCTTCTTTTGCCTTTTCCCAAGACTGCCCACCTTTTCGTTGACCTACAATTATATTGAATCCATTGTCTTTTAAATTTAATGCCTGTCCTGGACCCTGCACGCCATATCCAATGACTGCAATTGTTTCATCTTTTAAGACTTTTCTTGCCTTTTCCAGTGGGAACTCATCCCGGGTCACCACTTCTTCTATTGTTCCACCAAAATTAATTTTTGCCATTTTCGCTATAGTTTAAAATTCTTTTATACTTAGATTATTTGAATTGGAGGTCTCCAACTCATGAATGAAAGCCTCCGTTTTTCTTTTTGATTTGGATAAGGCTACACGACCAGACCGTACAAACTCAAGAATGCCGTATGGTTCCAGTGCCTGGTATAATTCATGGGTGTCTTCCTGTGTGCCGGTCTTTTCCAGAACTATTTGATCATCTTCTATCGCCATGATTTTTGCTCCATATTTTCTTAATAGAGATTCTATAGAGCCATTTTCCTTGAAGGACTCCAGAGAAAGCTTGTAGAGTGCGATCTCAAGAAAATAGATCTCGTTTCTTTCATAAAGGAATGCACCTAGCACATCTATTACTTTTCGTATCTGATTTACCACACTTTCGAGATTGGATTTAGCACCTTCGACCACAAGGGTGTATCTACTTACGCCAACAATTTCTGTAGTAGACACATTGAGGCTGTGAATGTTGATTTTCCTTCGGTTGAAGATGATTGTCAACTTATTTAGGATGCCGGGTTTGTCTTCTGTTAATACCGATATGGTGTATTCTTTCGCTTCCATCATTCCAATCTTATTTTTGACACGCAACTTCCCGTTGGGACCATAGGAAATACATTTTCTTCCTTTTCTACTACTACTTCCAATAGTGATGGACCATCCTTGTACAGCCATTTTTCAAAAGCCAAGTCAAGCTCATTTCTGTGGGATACTTGTCTGGCCGGAATACCGTAAGCTTCTGCCAGTTTGATGAAATCTGGATTTTCCATCTCCGTGAAAGAGTAGCGACTATCGAAAAACAGCTGCTGCCACTGACGGACCATTCCAAGAAACTCATTGTTTAGGATCAGGATTTTTACTCCGATATTGTATTGCATAATGAGTCCAAGCTCTTGCAAGGTCATCTGAAATCCACCATCTCCGATGATTCCAATCACTTCACGATCCGGGGCACCTATTTTAGCACCTATAGCTGCAGGCAAACAGAATCCCATTGTGCCCAGCCCGCCAGAAGTAATGTGACTTCTCTCCTGATTAAACTTGTAGTATCTACTGGTCATCATTTGGTGTTGTCCCACATCAGTCAAGACAAGTGATTTCCCTTCTGTTTTTTTAGACAACCTATCAATCACCTCAGCCATGGTCATCAGGTCTGAATCCGGGTTTACAGACTTTTTGATGACCTTTTCTTCTTCAATGTTATCACATGCTCTGAATTCGGAGAGCCATTCATTATGTGATCTTTCATTTAGCAAAGGGAATAATGCTTCTAATGCTTCCTTAGCATCCCCGTTGATGGCGACATCTGTTTTTACATTCTTGTCTATCTCGGCTGGGTCCAGCTCAATGTGGATCACTTTGGAATTTTTTGCATAGGTATTCAGGTCTCCGGTCACCCGATCATCGAATCGCATGCCTACGGCAATCAATGCATCACTTTCGTTGGTCTTGAGGTTTGGACCATAATTTCCATGCATGCCTGTGTACCCTACATACAATGGATGCTGAGTAGACAAAGCAGAAAGGCCCAGTAGGGTGGAGGCTGATGGAATACCTGCCTTTTCAATGACCGATTTCAGTGCATTTTCGGCTTTTGATAAGGTGACTCCCTGTCCAAAAATAAGAAATGGCTTTTGAGCTTGATTAATCAAGTCTGCGGCTTGTTTGACTTTTTCCTGATTGATTTTTGGGTAAGGCAAATAACTTCTTACCCGCTCACATTTTTTATAGATAAAATCGAAAGTTGCTTGTTGAACATCCTTGGTAATATCTATCAGCACAGGTCCTGGTCTTCCTTCTCTTGCTATATAAAAAGCTCTTGCAAAGGCTTCAGGAATTTCTTCTGGTTTTGTGATCTGAAAGTTCCACTTGGTCACAGGCATGGAGATACCTACCACATCTGTTTCCTGAAATGCATCACTCCCTAAAAGGTGACTGGCTACCTGACCTGTGATGCATACCAATGGAGTGGAATCAATTTGAGCATCTGCCAGACCTGTGATCAGATTCGTGGCACCAGGTCCGGAAGTGGCAAAGCAAACTCCGGTCTTACCGGATGCTCTTGCATATCCTTGAGCCGCGTGAATCGCACCCTGTTCATGCCTCGAGAGGTAATGTTTCAACTGATCGGCATATCCATAGAGGGAATCATAGATCGGCATGATTGCTCCACCAGGATAGCCGAAAATGGTATCCACTTTCTCCTCAATCAGGCACTTGAGTACCGCTTCGGAACCAAGCATCGATTCTGCACTCTTTTCCTTTTTCTCTTCTTCTTCAAGCGTTAAGGTGTTCATAGGACATCCGTTTTTGGTTGAATACTATTCGTCCGTCACACAACCCTCAGAGGCAGTGGACACACTGTTAATATATTTTTTCAAAATTCCTTTTGTAGCCTTGTAAGCAGGCTGCCTCCAGTTCTTTCTTCGCATATTCAATTCATCATTGCTCAGCTTTACCTGGAGTGTATTGTTTCTTGCATCAATGGCAATGATGTCTCCATCTATTATCAAAGCCAGTGGGCCACCTTCCTGTGCTTCAGGAGTGATATGACCTACTACAAATCCGTGTGAACCCCCAGAAAACCTTCCGTCCGTTATCAGTGCTACATCTTTTCCTAAACCTGCTCCCATTACAGCCCCTGTTGGCTTGAGCATTTCTGACATTCCAGGTCCACCTTTTGGGCCAGAGTACCTGATGACGATCACCTCTCCTGGTTGCACTTCTTTGCCAATGCCTTCGATGGCTACAAACTCATCATCGTAGCACCGTGCGGGTCCTTCAAAGTATTCACCTTCCTTTCCGGTGATTTTGGCCACAGCTCCTTCCGGAGCAAGGTTGCCTTTTAAAATCTGAAGATGGCCGGTTTTTTTGATGGGGTTGGTGAAGTCATGAATAATTGCCTGACCTTTCTTTAGCTCTGCATACCCTTCAAGATTTTCAGCCAATGTTTTCCCAGTAACTGTAAGGCAATCTCCATTTAAATACCCATGTTTGAGCATCAACTTCATTACACCCGGAACACCACCTACGTTGTGCAGGTCTTCCATCAGATACTTACCACTGGGCTTGAGATCGGCAAGGAACGGAGTGCTGTCTGAAATACGCTGGAAATCATCAAGCTCAAGCAGAACATTAACGGCCTTCGCCATGGCAATCATGTGCAATACTGCATTGGTGGAGCCACCCAAGATCATGATTAATCGAAGTGCGTTATCAAACGCCTCTTTGGTCATGATGTCTGATGGACGAATATCTTCTTTCAGTAAATGCCTGACTGCCAATCCAACCTGCCAGGTCTCTTTTTTCTTGTCTTTACTCTCAGCTGGATTGGAAGAGGAGGTAGGAAGGCTCATTCCCAGTGCTTCAATTGCAGAAGACATGGTATTTGCGGTATACATTCCTCCACATGCTCCCGGTCCAGGGATAGCGTTTTTTATGATCCCGTTATAATCTTCATCTGAGATATTGTTTCCCAACTTTTGACCATAAGCCTCAAAGGCAGAAACGATGTTTAGATCTTTTCCTTTCCATTTTCCAGGACGAACTGTTCCTCCGTATACCATCAAACCTGGACGATTCAGACGACCCAAAGCTATGATAGAGCCTGGCATGTTTTTGTCACAGCCTACCACAGGTACTAAGGCATCATAAAATTGAGCATTGGCCACTGTTTCGATGGAATCGGCAATGATATCTCTGGAGACCAAAGAATATTTCATTCCTACGGTCCCATTCGACATGCCGTCACTTACCCCGATGGTATGAAAAATTAATCCTAACAGATCCGCTTCATTCACACTTTTCTTGACTTGATGAGCCAGGATGTTGAGATGCATGTTGCAAGGGTTTCCTTCAAAACCTGTGCTTACAATTCCTACCTGACCCTTTTGTAAATCTTTTTCTGATAGCCCAAGTGCATATAGCTGTGCCTGGGAACCTGGTTGAGAAGGATCCTGAGTAATTGTTTTGCTGTATTTGTTTAGTTCACTCATGAAAAATGGGCATAAAAAAACCCTTCTCGGTGTTGAGAAGGGTTCGTCTATTTTCTTATAATAGTCTCCTCAACACCATCGATGATGGATAATCACATTAATTATGACAATATTGAGCAGATTGATTTTCATTTCTTTTTGCTTTATCGATTTGTATTAGATCGTACAATGATAGAAAATTTTTTGAATGATCTAATGTGTTCTGTTTAAATGATGCAATTCATCGAAACATTGACAGATTCACTTTTAATGTTCAAATTTCCTTTTTCTTCAATGTAGCATGCAATCATATCGCCCACCTTAGAACAACTGCTGGCATTGCCCTCGGTGATCAGATCCTGAGTTACGATATTGTTATTTAATGTCCAAAGAACCGCTTTCCTGATCATCTCTGCTTCCTGAAAGAGTCCGAAATGATCATACATCATGGCTGCCGATAAAATTGATGCTAACGGGTTCGCTACATCCAAACCCTTCGCTTGAGGATATGACCCGTGGATTGGCTCGAAAAGGGCTACTTTCTTGCCAACTGAAGCAGAGGGAAGCATTCCAAGTGAGCCTGTTATGACGCTAGCCAGGTCCGAAATAATATCTCCGAACATGTTTTCTGTTAAAATCACATCAAACTGAGCAGGATTCTGCACGATTTGCATGGCAGCATTGTCAACAAACAGGTAGTCTACTGCAACCTCCGGATATTCTAAACTTATTTCTTGAACTACCCTACGCCATAGCCTGGATGTCTCCAATACGTTTGCTTTATCAACGAGTGTGAGTCTTTTTCTCCTATTCATTGCCGCTTCGAATGATTGGTAAGCAATACGGCTGACTTCTTTATCAGTGTACGCACAAAGATCAGAAGCAGTATTTCCATCATTAGACAGTTTTTTTTCTCCGAAATAGATACCTCCAGTTAACTCCCTGTATATAACGAAATCCACTTCTTTTAAAAGATCGTTTTTGAGAGGAGATGAGTTAAATAAAAGATCATAAGTCTTTACAGGTCTAATGTTTGAAAAAAGCTGTAAGGATTTCCTTAGTTTCAAAAGACCTTGTTCTGGTCTGATAGGTAATGAAGGATCATTATCGTATTTAGGATCACCTATTGCTCCAAGGAATACCGCATCACTATCAAGGCACGATTCCAATGTTTGATCTGTTAGTGGTGTTCCGTGTTTGTCAATACTGATTGCCCCAAAGTCGGCATGCTTTAGCTCGAACTGGTGCTCGAATACGTGGTTTATCGCTTCGATAGCCTTGAGTCCCTGATCGATCACTTCGGGTCCTATTCCATCTCCTGCCAATACGGTTATTTTCTTTTTCATACGCTTCAAGCAACTTGTTTTTTTGATTTTTCAAATTCGATAATTTCTTGCCTCAGATTAATAAGGTATTGCGTTTCATCCACGCCTTCCATCAAACATTGTTTCTTGAAAGGATGAATCTCGAATGTTTCGTTTAGATCTATGTTATCACAGCTGACCGTTTGTGATTTCAGATCGATAAATATTTTGGCTTCAGGCTCTTCCTTCGAAGAAATAGCAAGTTTCTCAACATTTTCTTCAGATAGCACAATTGGGAGAATTCCGTTGTTGTATGCATTGCCCTTGAATATGTCTGCGAACTGTGAAGAGATGATAGCTTTGATTCCATAATCACCAATGGCCCAGGCAGCATGCTCTCTACTTGACCCACATCCAAAATTATTTCCAGCAATAAGAATTTCAGCTCCTGCTCGATCAGGATGATTAAGAACAAAATCAGGATCTGGTTGGTAATCTTTTAGATAGCGCCAGCTGTAAAAGAGGTTTTTCCCATAGCCTGACTTATCTACCTGCTTCAAAAACTCAGCAGGGATAATCTGATCCGTATCAATGTTATTGATCAGTAGCGGTATGGCTTTTGAGTTAATTTGCATTGATCAGAAATTTTGTGGGGTCTGTAATTTTTCCTGTGATAGCTGAGGCTGCTGCAGTAAGTGGGCTGGCAAGTACTGTTCTGGCGCCAGGTCCCTGCCTTCCCTCAAAGTTTCGATTAGAGGTGGAAACGCACAACGATCCCGCAGGAATCTTATCATCATTCATGGCGAGACAAGCAGAACAACCTGGCTCACGAAATTCAAAACCGGCTTCCCTGAAGATTTGATCTAAGTTTTCTTCGATGGCTTGTAACCGTACTTTCATGGATCCCGGTACTACCCATACATTCACGTTTTCTGCTTTTTTCTTTCCTTTGACTAATTCTGCTACTGCTCGTAAATCCTCGATTCTTCCATTTGTGCAGCTGCCGATAAATACATAGTCAATGCTCTGGTCCGAAACATTTGCCTCAGCATCAAATTTCATGTAATCGAGTGATTGCTGAGAAAGATGATCGGCTTCACCTATTTTTTTGTCAAGCTTAACGCCGGTATCAGGAGCAGTGCCAGTGGTGACCATAGGAAAAATATCTTTCCCATTGAACCGTATCGTCTCATCAAAATGAGCGTCTTGATCTGAATTCAATGACATCCATTCTTCTATGGTTTTATTATCAATGTCTTTTCTTTCCTTGATGTAGTCTATTGTTACTTGGTCTATTCCTATCAAACCACCTCTCGCACCCATTTCAATGCTCATGTTGCAAACGGTCATTCGTTCTTCCATAGTCATATTCTGGAATATTTCACCTGAATACTCTACAAAATGACCGGTGGCTCCTTCAGTACCCAGTTTTGAAATGATATATAGAATGACATCTTTAGCGGAGGTAGCAAATCTCAACTTACCATTGACTTCTATTTTCATGGTCTTTGGACGATTTAGAATTAAGCTTTGGCTGGCAAGGACTTGTTCTACTTGAGATGTTCCAATTCCGAAGGCTATTGTTCCAAATGCTCCATGAGTTGATGTGTGGCTATCACCACATACTATGGTCATACCTGGGAGAGTGTAGCCTAATTCCGGACCTATGATATGCACAATTCCTTGATTCTCATGCCCCATTCCGAAAAGTTCGATCCCAAATTCTTCACAATTCTTTTGAAGTGATGCGACTTGGTTTGCAGACAAAGGATCCTTAATAGGTTCCGATTGGTTTTTTGTAGGAACGTTGTGATCAGCTGTTGCAAGGCACCTATAAGGCATCAAAACATCTATTCCTCTTTTTCTTAGTCCGTCGAAAGCCTGAGGGCTTGTTACTTCATGAATGTAATGCCTGTCAATAAAAAGAATATCCAGCCCTTGTGCTGCACTTTTCACCACATGATTATCCCAAATTTTATCGAATAAGGTCTTTCCCATTATGCCACGGCTTTTACACTCTGGAAGATTTCATGAAGATGCGATTCTTCAATACATTTGGCTTCATCTGCGACTAGAAGAAAGTTTTGATAGGCAGCTTTCAACGCTTCTGGTTCCAGGTTATAGCCTAATTTTTTAGCATGGAAGTTGAGCGCCGCTTTTCCACTTCTGGCTGTTAGTATTATTTCTGATCCTGACGCTCCTACTTCTTCCGGATTGATGATTTCATAAGTTTCCCTATGCTTGATCACTCCATCTTGGTGAATTCCTGATGAATGGGCAAAAGCATTAGACCCAACTATAGCTTTATTTGGTTGAACAGGCATATTCATCATTTCTGAGACGGTTTCACTGACTGGAACAATCTGTTTTGTATTGATTCTATGACTTACTTCAATGTGTTTATGCTGTTGGATTATCATAACTACCTCTTCAAGTGAGGTATTTCCAGCTCTTTCACCTATTCCATTGATAGTACACTCCACTTGTCTTGCCCCGTTTTGTATTCCCGCCACAGAATTAGCGGTTGCCAGTCCAAGGTCATTATGACAGTGTGTCGATAAGATCGCTTTGTCGATGTTAGGTACATGATTAACAAGGTAGGCGATTTTTGCCCCGAACTGATCAGGCAGGCAATAACCAGTCGTATCGGGGATATTTATCACCAAAGCGCCAGCGTCAATGACTGCCTCAACAACTCTGGCTAAGTATTCATTAGCGGTTCTCCCGGCATCTTCAGCGTAGAACTCTACTTCAGCCGCTTTATTTCGAGCATATTTAACCGCGGATACTGCCCTTTCAATTATTTCTTCTGGAGTAGAATTTAATTTATACTTAATGTGTGATTCCGATGTTCCAATTCCTGTATGAATCCTACTATTTGCGGCTTTACTTAATGCTTTGGCTGCCACATCAATGTCTTCTTTAACGGCGCGAGTCAAACCACAAATAGTTGTGTTTCTAATGGATTCGGAAATCAAGGAAACAGATCTAAAATCTTCTGGGCTTGATACCGGGAAGCCTGCTTCGATAATGTCAACACCAAGGCTCTCCAGGCAGAATGCAATTTCTAATTTTTCTTCACTTTTTAGTTGACATCCGGGTACTTGTTCCCCGTCTCTTAAGGTCGTATCAAAAACAAAAAGTTTGTCCATCTTTCGAAATCACATTTAAGTTTGTGTGATGACAAAGGTGCTGTGCAGGATGAGGAGCATGAAATCAATATTTTCGGTAATACACTTTTTCAATCGCATAGGTTTAGTTTTAATAGTCTGAATTTCAGTCACTTAATAAGTTTGTAGATCAGTTGTCCAAACCACTTACATATCAGCTTTTTAGCCTCATCAAACGATTGAGTAAGTCCGAAAAGAGGCATTTCAAATTGTATGTCAAAAGGAATAGTTCTGAAAAGGAGCCTGCTATTGTACATCTTTTTGATGTGTTGGATCGGCAAAATGATCTGGATGAAGAAAAAATACTCAAACAATTTTCAGGTATTCAATCCAACGCGTTATCAAACCATAAAGCCAACCTTTATGAGCAGCTTCTTTCCAGTTTAAGACTTCTTCATAATGATGAACCCGCGATAAGAATTAAGGAGCTTATCAGCTATGCGGATGTGTTACATGATAAGGGATTATACGAACAAAGTCTGTCACAATTGGGACGTGCTAAGCAACTGGCGATCAAGAATCAGATGGATATCTTGAGACTTGAGATAGTGGAACTGGAAAAGAAGATAGAAACGAGGTATGTTACAGGGAGTACACCAAACAGGGCCCAGGAACTTACAGTAGAGTCTCATGAATTGCGAAAGCAGTTTTCGAAAAGTGGATCATGGTCGGATCTGGCTCTTAGATTGTATGATTATTACCTGAAGTTTGGACATGTTCATAACAAAGAGCAGTACGATGAAATTTCTTCTTTTTTCAAAAAATTTGTCAATGAGATTAAAGATTCTGAAGAAGGGGATAATATTTTTTTTTACCAAAGTCATGTCTGGTATCATCACATCGTTCAATCATTTCCAAAATGTTATAAGTATTCAAGGCTATGGTGCGAGTATTATGAGAAACACCCAGCGTTGTTAGAAGAGGAGCCAGAAATGTATGTCAGGGGATACCACAATGTGCTTTCATCTTTATTTTTCTGTGACGATGTTGTAAGATTTCGAAATAACCTGAAGGTGCTTGATGAGTTTGTTCAAAAAAGGAAAAGTTCATTCAATGAGAATCAAAAATTGCAATCATTTGTATATCTGGGAATCGCCAAGTTGAACCTCTTCTTTCTGGAAGGGTCATTCACAAAGGGAGCTAAGTATTGTCAGGAATTTGAAAAGAAGCTTTTGGAAAAGGAGTCCCAAATTGATGTTCATCGTATGATGATTTTCCAGTATAAAATGGGTTGTCTGAAGTTTGGCAGTGGTGATTTTCACGGAGCTTTAAAACATCTGAATATCATCATAAATAATCCAGCAATTTCGCTAAAAGAGGACATTCAGTCTTATTCCCGATTTTTGAGTTTGATCATTCATTATGAGCTTGGGAATGATGATTTGATCTATTTTCAGATTAAATCTACTTATAGATTTATGCTGAAACTCAAGAATTTTCAAAAAGTGCATGAAGCCATTTTTCGGTTTCTTAGAAAATCGATTTACATCGATCGAGACACCTTACTTCCTTCATTCAGAGCTTTGAGAGAGGAATTTCTGGATATATTAAAAGATAAATACGAAAGGCGCCCATTGTTATACCTGGACCTTATTTCGTGGTTAGAGAGTAAAATAGATATGAAGCCGGTAGAAGAGGTCATTAGGATTAAGAAAATAGCAAAAGGGGCATAAAAAAAGCCAAGGCGTAGTTATCCTTGGCTTTCCAGGTCTTGCTGGTTGAAAAGACCCTTAGATAGACATTAATATTATTGCGAGATAAGCAAGACCAAGCGATGCAAGTCTCACTATGGTACCCGTTTTCACGAACTTACGTGTGAGGACAGCTGGGTCTATATATTTAACCTGTTTATCCATAATTTTTACGTAAAAGTCGAAAAATGGCTTTAAACAGTGTAGGGTAACTTATACCTATATAAATATAAGCATAATGCTTATTCGATTCTAGGGAAAGATAAAAAAAACCTCTATAGCGAATGCTAAAGAGGTTTTTTTATTTATCTGTATTCTTAACCGATAGATACTCTTTTAAACTCAGCTACAGTTAATCCTTTAGAAACTGAATCTAAGTATTGAGAAATGCTCTGAGAGTTATCCTTGACGAATGCCTGGCTAAGTAATGTGTTTTCTTTGTAGAATTTATTCAACTTACCCATTGCGATTTTTTCGATGATATTCTCAGGCTTACCTTCAGCTCTTGCTTGCTCTTTTCCGATCTCTATTTCTTTCTCAACAATAGCAGGATCAACACCGTCTTTGTCTACAGCTACCGGGTTCATGGCTGCAATTTGCATGGCTACATCCTTTCCTGCTTCTTCCACACTTCCTCCATTTACATTTGAAAGGGCAACCATTACTCCTAATTTACCATTAGAGTGAATGTAAGGAACAACAGCTTCTCCTGTAAGGATTTCGAAAGCTTTTACTTCTAACTTTTCTCCAATCTTTCCAGTTAATTCCACGATTTTTTCACCCACAGTAAGATCACCAAGGCTCATACTGTTTAATGCATCAATGCTTGCAGGTTTCTCAGCAAATGCAAGTTCAGCGATTTGATTTCCAAGCTGAACGAACTCGTCATTCTTAGCTACAAAATCTGTTTCACATGTGAAAGCGATTAATGCTCCTTCTGTTCCTGCGTCATTTGTTTTAGCAAATACGACACCTTCAGAGGTTTCTCTATCAGCTCTGGAAGCAGATACTTTTTGTCCTTTTTTTCTCAAAAGCTCAACTGCTTTATCGAAATCACCATCTGCCTCAGTTAGTGCCTTCTTGCAATCCATCATGCCGGCACCCGTCATTTGCCTTAGTTTGTTTACGTCTTGCGCTGTAATAGCCATGTTTATTTCTTGATTTATTTTCTACAAACAAAAATTGAACACCGACAGTGACGATGTTCAATCTTCATATTAAGATTATGTTCTTATTGATTATTCTGCCACTTCCGGCTTTTCATCTGCGGCTTTTTTAGCAGCTTGTTCTTCTGCTTGTGCCTGCTCTTCCTTGTCTTTCTTACGCTCCGCAAGTCCTTCTTCCAGCGCTTTTCCAATATAGCTGGTGATTAACTTGATAGACTTGAATGCATCATCGTTTCCTGGTATTGGATAATCGATCTTGGTTGGATCGGAGTTTGTATCCACAATGCCAAAAACCGGAATGTTTAGTTTTTGAGCTTCTGCTATTGCAATGTGCTCTCTTTTGATGTCAACAACAAAAAGAGCTGCAGGAAGTCTGTTAAGATCAGATATACCACCTAAAACTTTTTCTAGCTTGTCCTTTGCTCTACTAATCATTAATCGCTCACGCTTAGCAAGGTTTTGATAAGCTTCCTCTTTCATCAGCTTTTCCATTCCTGCCATTTTCTTCAGCGATTTTCTGATTGTAGCGAAGTTGGTAAGCATACCACCCTGCCATCTTTCAGTGACGTAAGGCATATTAAGTCGCTGAGCTTCTTGCTCTACTACTTCTTTTGCTTGCTTCTTAGTAGCTACGAACATCACTTTTCTTCCTGATCTCACCACTGCTTTCATTGCTTCTGTAGCGTCATCAAGACAAGTCAATGTTTTGTGAAGGTCGATAATGTGGATGCCATTTTTTTCCATGAAAATGTATGGAGCCATGGCTGGGTTCCACTTTCTAGTGAGGTGTCCAAAGTGTACACCTGCATCCAATAGATCTTTATGTTCTAGTTTTTGCATCTCAAAATTATCGTTTACTGAACTGGAATCTTCTTCTTGCTTTTCTTCGACCTGGCTTCTTACGCTCCACCATTCTTGAGTCTCTTGTTAAGAAGCCTTCTGATTTGAGTGGGCTCCTAAACTCAGCGTCTACTTCAGTAAGCGCTCGAGCAATTGCCAATCGTGCTGCTTCAGCTTGCCCGGAAGGTCCACCTCCAGTCACATTCACACTTATGTCGAAATTTCCATCCTGCTCCACTTTAACGAGTGGTTGCTTCACGATGGTTTGAAGAATTTCGGAAGGGAAGTAAGCGTTAAGTTCCTTATCGTTTACGGTTATTACACCTTTCCCACTCGACATATAAATTCGAGCTACTGAGGTCTTTCTCCTTCCTATGGTATTAATTCTGTCCATTCAGGTTTATAGTTTAACTTCTTTTGGTTTTTGAGCTGCATGTGGATGCTCGGCACCCTCATATACATATAAGTTTTTGAAAAGCTGCCTCCCCAATCTATTATGAGGTAACATGCCTTTTACTGCTTTTTCTACAAGAATAGTCGAAGACTTAGCTTTAATTGAGTTGGGCGTTTCGATTCGCTGACCGCCTGGATATCCTGTATGACGCACATATTCTTTGTCAGACCACTTGTTTCCAGTTAATCTAATTTTATCAGCGTTGATCACGATCACATTATCTCCACAATCAACATGTGGTGTAAATGATGGCTTATGCTTGCCACGGATCATCTTCGCAACTTCACTTGCCATTCTTCCAAGTATCTGAGAATCAGCATCTACGATCACCCAATTCTTCTCTACAGTTGCACTGTTTAACGATACAGTTTTAAAGCTATTAGTATCCAATTTATTATTGATTTTATAATGTAAAAATCTGTCCTCTTGAAAAAGGGACACAAAAATAGAATTTTCAATCGAGAAAACAAATGAAGGCCTTCATTTAAATTTTCTTAAAAGCTTGAGTAACACTGAGAAATCCTTTGGGTAGTCTGCATTTGCCTCAATGATTTTTCCATTCAGGTCTTTAAAGGCCACCTGGAAAGAATGTAACGCTACCCGATGAATCATGGGATTTTCTTCTTCCCACTTTTTATAGTTATAGTTCTTTTTTAATTCTGATAGAAAAGCAGGATCACCTCCATAAGTAGGGTCGTTGAGAATCGGGGCACCATGGTGAGTCAAATGGGCACGTATTTGATGCATCCGTCCAGTAACAGGGAAACATTTCACGAGAGTATGTTTTTTGAATAGCTCTAAGGTACTTATAAGAGTAAAGGCGGGTTTTCCTGTCTTAAAATCAACTCTTGACTTATTTGATGTTGTATAAAGAGGTTCGTCTGCTTCAAAGTCCTGGAATTGATGGAGCCCATGGATTACTGCATGATACACTTTTTTAACCTCACGATTTTCAAGTTGAATTGCAAAATGCCTGTATGCTTCCGGATTTTTAGCGAAGACGACAATTCCTGAAGTTTCTTTATCCAATCTATGGCAAATCTGGTAATCTGGGTTCGTTTCTCGAGCGATGCTCAGCAGGTTCTTCACTCCTGCACGATCATCTAGACTAGCAATGAATGGGGGCTTACTGACTAGGCTATAATTGTCAGTCTCCTTAATGATAAGATTACTAAATTGAATATTCTTTAATGCTTTATGCATAATCTTCTTCTTCCTCCCATCCTTCTTCTACTTTATCTATGTAGTTGGCTTTACTTAGATGGAAGTAAAAGTTTGACCCCTTTTTATACTCGCTTTCTACAAAAATCTCAGAATCGTGACTTTCCAGAATATGCTTGACAATGGATAAGCCTAAACCCGTACCACCCTTTTCCCTGGAACGACTTTTATCGACTCGATAGAAACGCTCAAATATTCGTGATATGTCTGCCTCAGGTATACCCCTACCATTATCGCTAACCATGATCTGAATCTTATTATCATCCATGTCTTTGAAGCTGATTTTTGCTTCGCCTCCTTTACGGGTATATTTTATGGCATTGGATATGAGGTTAATCATTACTTGATAGATTCTCCTGTAATCACCTCTAACAATTATAGGTTCTTTATATTTCTTAGACATTTTAAGGGTAATGCCTTTCTTTTCCGCTTTCCCATCAAGCTGGTCCAGTATTTCGTTACACATTCCTCGCATATCAAAATTTTCAAAATGCATTTTGATTTCACCTGATTCTATCTGTGAAATAGTGAGTATGTCCTGAACGAGTAAGTCGAGCGCGTCAAGGCTTTTGGCAGCTTTTTTTAAGAATTTCTTACGTACTTCTTTGTCATGAATAGCTCCATCTAATAATGTGTGCACAAAACCCTGAGCAGCGAAAATCGGGGTTTTCAATTCATGCGAAACATCTGCGATGAATTCCCGACGAAAATTCTCGCGTTCTTTCAGTTCCTCAATTTCTTTTTCCTTACTCTGAGCGAAGTTTGAAATCTCTCTATTAATACGTTTCAAGGGGTTCGTGGAGGAGAGTCTACCCCGAAGAGCCAGTTCACTATCCTTGATTTTTTTTAGTGAATCATAGATCGTCTCTATTTGCCGAAAGAATAAGAATTCCAGTACCAGACGTACCAATATATAAGAGGATGAAAAAGACAATAGAAAAGCAATTACTATTGAAGTAGTGGTAATATTTGGTACGAGATAAAGAAAAGCTGTTGTGATCACTGCGACACACAGCGCCAAAAGGAGAGCTATGGCTCGGGAGTTAAACTGCATAGACAGTCTTAATTTACGTCAAATTTATAACCTACACCTTTTACGGTTGTAATGTGATCATTGCCGATTTTCTCTCTTACTTTCCTGATGTGTACATCAACAGTTCTGGCCAGCACATAGACATCTGTTCCCCAGATATTTTGCAGTAATTCATCTCTACTGAAAACTTTTCCCGGATTCTGAGCCAGGAAGTAAAGTAATTCAAATTCCTTCTTCGGTAGAGAGATTTTTTCATCACCGTTTTTTACTGTATAACTGGTGCGATCTACCACTAATTCACCAATCGTGATTGTGTTGGATTCTTTGCTCTTTTTAGATTCTCTTCTGAAAAGTGCATTGATTCTACTCACCAACGCGCGTGGTTTGATAGGCTTGGTGATATAATCATCAGCACCCATGTCAAAAGCCGCCACCTCTGAATACTCTTCTGACCGAGCGGTAAGAAAGATGACAAACGTATTGGCCATTTCAGGTAATTCTCTAATTTGCCTGCAAGTCTCAACACCATCTTGCTTAGGCATCATGATGTCCAATAAAATAAGATCTGGGATAAATGATTTTGCTACCTCCACTCCCTTGATTCCATCTCCGGCGGTTTTTACTT
This sequence comes from Ekhidna sp., assembly GCA_965267215.1. Lineage (GTDB taxonomy): Bacteria > Bacteroidota > Bacteroidia > Cytophagales > Cyclobacteriaceae > Ekhidna. The sequence continues at coordinate 3,008,684 of OZ253940.1, read as the reverse complement.
CATACCCTTCTTTACTCAGATTATATTTTAGGAGCTCCAAAATATCAGCTTCATCATCTACTACAAGAATTTTTTGATTGTGTTTAGCCATTTATTGGATGGTTGGATGAATAACTTTCTCTTAAACCTTTCTTTACAATTTGATAAACCATAGACCTATTTAATCATCAACAATCAGGCTTTGATCCATCTGATTTAACGTTATTCAAAATTACTCAGAAATCAACTGTATGTTGAAAAGGTAACAATTTGGTAAAGTTAGCTTAGGTCGTTTTGAATCTTTGGTTCGGGGGAATAATGCCAAAACTTTATAGCGGTGTTTGAGAAATTTTATTAATTTAAGGAAATAAAATACTCTGCATGCATACTATTTATTGCGGAGTTGAAATGTTTAACAACCTTAACCTAATCGTAATGAAACACACTAAAATTAGCTTGGTGTTGCTGGCCTTTTTGTTGCTGGCGTGTCATGATGAGAGCAGGGTCTCTCCGGAATTGGAGCAACAAGATCCAATTGCCAAATCAGAAATTGATAATTTAATTATTGAATCGCTTCAAACGACGGATGAATTCAATTGGAGCGAAGCTTCAGATGAAGTCATTTGGAGTGCGCTGATCCATAGTGATTCAACCCTCACAATTGGATATCAGCCAGCTGGTGAGTCAAACATCAATGGACGGATTTCAGAAATTGACATTCAACAGGAAGCTTGGGTATCGGTATCTGAAAATATCATTGAGGATGCGGTTACTATTCTTAAAAGTGATAACAACACAATTGGAGTCTCCGACCTGTTTATTCAAAAGCATGAAGTACTTCCTTTTATAGATATGAAGGTGAGTAGTCTCGAGGTAGTCAAGTATTTGAGAGAACTGTCTACTGTTCGGTATGCCGAACCACTTGGCTATGAAGTAGATTTTGATACTGAAGGTGGACGAACGGAGAGCAGCAAAGGATGCAGTAATGATCCGGATTACGGTATTCCTTCAAGTGATTTCACAACTATCAGTCCTGGAGCGAAAGCTTCCTGGCATTTGTATGCAAATAACATTGTGAATGCGTGGAGTTCAAGTACCGGCCAGGGGATTGGTATTGGACTAATTGATACCGGAATTTCGCCTGGTCAGGATAACCTGAATAGTAATTTTAATTCTGGTTTGTCAAGTGGTCGCTACGTCATTAAGAAAGGCTTCTACGTTAGTTCATGGTGGTGGTGGGCTAGTCCCGATGGGCCAGATGATGACTGTGGACACGGTACCGCTATGGCTGGAGTGATGGCAGCTCCAAGAAGTACGGATGGGTCATCTGTAGGAGTGGCCTATAATGCTAATCTGATTGCGGTAAGAGGGACAGGAGATGTTGTAATCAATGGTGGAAGAGAGAAGACGGGTGTATCAGATGCTTTAGTGTATCTGGGAAATAGAAGTGATGTGAAAATTATTAGCATGTCTATTGGTGATGTGTTTTCAAATTCTAAGGTAGCTGATGCAGTACGGTATGCATATGGAAGGGGTAAATTGATCTTCGCTGCAGCTGGAACTTCTACTTCTTTTACGAATTGGTATGGGGTGGTTTTCCCTGCTTCCATGAATGAAACTGTGGCTGTAACTGGAATTAAAGAAAGTGGATATACAAGATGTGATATATGTCATTCAGGAAGTAAAGTTGATTTTACAGTTATTATGGAAAGAAGCGGAACCGAAAATCACCCGCTTACCCTTGCAATGAGTGGTAATCAGCCTTCTACGGTCGGCGGTTCTTCTGTTGCCACCGCTACTGCGGCAGGAATAGCGGCCTTGGTTTGGGCAAAAAATCCTGGGATGAATAGAGATCAAGTGCTTAATAAAATGAAACAGACTGCTGATTTATATCCTGGTAGAAGCTCATCTTATGGTTGGGGAACACTAAATGCTGCTGCTGCTGTAAACCACTAGAAAGAGTTTTGTTCTTACTGCCAAAAAAAGTCCTGCGAGAGCAGGATTTTTTTTATTGATGGAAATCCTTCATGCCTTTTACAAAGGAAGGTAGGTTGTTGTTGTAGTCCGATGACAGCATTTCTTGTAATGAATCTTTGGCGGAATAGTACCTGAGATAGGACATGAAATAGGCATTATTTGGTCTTACATTGTTGAATATATTGTAGTAGCGTGGATTATGAAAGTGGAGGGTGTCAACGGAACTGGTGAGCTCATCAATCATGATATGCTTTGCAATACTTTTTACAGAATCAGATTCATTTTCAATGGCTGTATAAAGTGAATCAAGTTTGCTCGTTGCAAGCAACATCTGTTTCCTAAAGGTGTAACTGTCCTCTTCTGCAAGTAAATACTCGAAGTAGGCCTCAGAATTTTTGCCGTATTTATAATCTAAAAAGAGCACTGCTCCTTCCTCTCCAATGAAAGAAGCCAGGTTTTCATTGAAATCGACATTGTCTTTTACAAAAAGGGTGGAATGTGTTAATTCGTGAATGATCAACTCAGCCAAGGCACCCTCATCTCTTTCCAGCATATTTGAGAGAATTGGATCTTTTGTCCATCCAAGCGTAGACCATCCACCAACCGACCGAATACGTACATCATAACCTTGTTGCTTTAGTTCTTTCATTTCACTTTTAGCTCGCCCTAAATCGAAGAATCCTTTGTAAGGAAAAGACCCGAGAAGTGGGAAAGACCACATTTTTGGTTCCAATTTAAATGCATGAGAAGCCGATAAATTCCATAATGCGACTTTGCCTTTTTGGTCATAATAAGTGGTATAATTATCAGATTGTTGAAGCCCTAACTTTTCATTGGCAAATCCTCTCGCTTCCTGGATGATTCTTATTTTATGCTTGATACTATCAGCAGTCAAAGAATCTGAAAGTACTTCTTCAACAGGTTTTGTATTAAAAATAATATTAAGCTGGCCTTTTGCTTGTAGTATTCCATATGATATAATCTCCCAATAAAAAACCATTAAGAGAAGCAATAAAGTGAGAATAGTCCAGATGAGTTTTTTTATCATAGTACAACTTTATTTATTGTTTATCGTAAGATACCTTGCAATGCATAGTAATGAACTAACCTCTTTCACTCATGGATTTAAAGGATCACGACAATAACCTTCATATCATTGGAAAAATATTTTTGGTAATAGGATTAGTATTGGTGCCAATATCCATTGCGACTTTCTTTTTTGTTGACATGTTTGTAGAAAGTGATCTGTGGATGGAAATAAGGGAGTTTGATGTTGTTCTTTTCGAGCTAAGACCTCCGGAAGGAATTGCTTACTTTCTTCCGATAATGCAAACACTTGGAGCGGTTGTTTTCTTGATTTCAGGATATGGACTATCGACCGAACAATCTTGGAGTAAGAAATTTGCCATTGTGCCGGCAGTTTTGCTTCTTTTCAAATTTCCAATTGGGACACTTCTTGGTGGGTACATGATTTATGCAATTCATTATACACCTAAAGAAGAAAAACTGGTAAATGAAGACGAGGCTATTTGAGATAAGAAGCGCTCTTTGTTGATTACACTTTAAGTAAAATAAATCAGGCTTTTGTGCTCAAATTAATTTCCAAACAATTTGACTCTGGTTTATTTTTACTATTTATGGAGGATTTTCTACAATTTTTTGCAGAGCTAACCACTGTTCAGAAGATCATTTGGGTTGGTATATGTTTGGCGTTTTTCTTCATCTTAGAAAATATTATTCCTTTGGTCAAACATAGATACAACCGCCTCAAGCACGATGGGGTGAATTTGCTGCTGTTGGCCATGCTAATGATAATCAATGTTGCTTATGGCATTCTATTGGTAAATGCAACCCAATGGACCGGAAGTGCAGGCTTTGGAATACTAAATTGGATTGAATTGCCTACCTGGGCGGCTTTGGCAATATCGTTTGTAGCACTGGATTTGGTTTCCCAATATTTTGCACATTACCTGCTTCACCGGGTCAAATGGATGTGGAAGCTACATCTTGTACATCACAGTGATACGAAAGTAGATTTGACAACTGGAGTACGTCAGCACCCTATTGAGTTTATACTTCGCGAAAGTTTAGCATTAATTACGTTCGTGATCTTCGGTATGCCTGTTTCATTTTATCTATTCTACAGGATTATAACTATCTTTTTCACCTATTGGACGCACGCAAATATCAATCTACCCAAATGGCTGGATAAAGGGTTGAGCTATATCATTATTACCCCCAACACACATAAGTTTCACCATCATTTTGAACGTCCATGGACGGATTCAAACTTTGGGAATGTACTATCTATCTGGGACAGAATGTTTGGAACATTCACCTACGATGATACCTCTAAAATCAAGTATGGACTAGACGTGACCGATGGAAGCAGAGATGAGGACATCAAATATCAATTGGGTCTCCCGTTCAATAAATCCATTAAAACAGACTACTGATTTTATTCATACATCAATGTCTTTGCCGGATCGATAAGTGAGGCTCTCAAACCGTGATAAGCAACGGTAATGAATGAGATGGAAAGAGCGATTACACCTGCAATAATGAATGGCCATATTTCTATTTCCACTCTAAAAGCAAATCCGTTCAGCCACTCATTTAAAGAGTAGTAAGCTAATGGAATAGAAATAAAAAAAGCGATCAGGATTAAAAGCATAAACTCTTTTGATAAGAGCATTAAAATTTGTGATACACTAATGCCGAGGACTTTTCTCACCCCAATTTCTTTGGTTCTTTGTTCCACACTAAACGTAGCGAGTCCAAAGAGACCCAGGCAAGCAACTAGGATGGCAAGTATGGAAAATATGACGGTTATGTTGCTCAGTTTCTGTTCTGACTTGTATGAATCATTGAGACGATCATCAAGAAAGAAAAAATCAAAGGGTCTGTTTGGCATGACGGACATCCAGGATTTCTCAAGGCCATCTATGGCTTTATTCAATTGAGAGCCTTCTATTTTTACAGCCAGGTATTTTATGAATAGATTGAATGCACCCGGGCGAGTGTTTAGCGTAATGACCAAAGGAGCAATTGGATGATGTTTGGAGGCGAAGTTATAATCCTTAACCACACCGACAATCTGACCTTTTAATTCTCCCCTAAAGTCAAATCGCTTGCCTACAGCTTCCTCAGGGTCCCAACCCATACTTTGAACAAGAGTTTCGTTAATTACCAGTGCAAGTGAGTCATCTGTTTGGATAGATTGATCGTAGGCTCGACCAGCCACAAGATCAATATTCATTGTTTTAATGAAATCATGTCTTACATTGAATCGAGGAAATGGCTTGGATTGCTCCATACCTTCAAATCGATAGTTTCCTACCTGAAATTTTGCTCCGACAATTTCTTCAACTGCAGTAATTGATTTAATCCCTGGATTCTGAAGTGCAGTGGTTTTGAAGTTTTCATAATGATTACCCATGGGAGACTGAATCACAGGTATCATCACAATATTTTCATCATCAAACCCAGTCTCTCTATTTTGTAGAAAATTCAGCTGATGTAGAACAATGAAAGTCCCGGTTATAAGCATAATTGAGATCACAAATTGCACAGTTACCAAGACTCTTCTGAAATTCAATCCACTTGTTTTCAAGTGACTATTCTTCAGTACTAATACTGTTTTAAAGGATGATAGTACGAATGCGGGGTAGAATCCGGAAAGTAATCCGATCACCAGGCCAAGACCAAGCAGCCCAAAGAAGAAGAGAGGTTCTAATAAAATGGATGGGGGTACTGATTTTTCTGTTAGCTGATTGAAACCGGGTAATGCTATCGCAACAATAAGAATAGCTAAGAAAAGCGAAACGAATGTCAGAATGATCGATTCGAAAATAAACTGATTAATTAGCTGTGATTTAGCACTTCCAAGCGACTTACGAACACCTACTTCTTTTGCGCGTTTATTGGCTCTGGCGGTACTTAAGTTTATGAAGTTTATTGATGCTATAATCAAAACGAAGATTGCCACCAATCCGAATATGTATACATTTTTCACATCACTGTTAGCAGCGATTTCATAATCGAGCTTGCTTTGGAGGTGGATATCTTCGATGGGTTGTAATTGCAGTACAATGTCGTCTTTTATAAAATCTGGAAAATACTTTTGCACAAAATCAGGAAATTGTTTTTCGAAATCTTGCTTTTGGACATTTTCGTCTAACACAATATACGTCCAGCACGGATTCCAGTACCACGTAGTAGGGTAACCTCCCCCAAAAGATTGTCGAAGTGTTGAAAATGAGATGATAAAATCAAATTTGAAATGGGCATTTTTTGGGGTGTCTTCGAGTACACCTTTCACAATTAGGTTTCGATTCCCTTGAAATTCCAAAGTTTTGCCCATCGGATCTTCGTCGACAAAATATTTTTTGACCATGGATCTGGTGATTAAGATTGCATTGGGGTTATTAAGTGCTGTTTCTTTGTCACCTGCAATCAGCTCAAAATCGAAAACATCGAATAGGGTAGAATCAGCAAAAAAAATGTTAGCCTCATTGAAGCCTTTGTCAGCACTTTTATTAGACAGGGCTAGGGATGGCGATTGAAAGTTGAAAAAACGAACCACACCTTCCACTTGTCTTTCAAAATCATTTTTTAAGGCAGGGCCGGTGGGAAAAGGCAGGCTAGCGGAATGCTCTCCTACACCCTCACTTTCAAACTTCTCCAATACCCTGTAGATGCGATCTGATTTTGAGTGAAAAGTATCGTAACTCAATTCATCTTGAATGTATAAGCAAATAAGAGTGGTACAAGCCAATCCAAGGGCGAGTCCGCTAATATTCAAAAAGGAATGAGCTTTTTGCCTTAGAAAATTTCGGTATGTGATCTTGAAGTAGTTTTTAAACATAGCAGATGCATTTGAGTGTTTGATTCTTCTTTTTAGTGCAAATGGTCTAAGCAGACCTATAATGTCGATTAAAAATCGAAGGTCTGCTTTCCATTTTTTTCCGTACTGAATTCTTTCCTGATAGAGTTCATGAACATCTCCTCGAAATATTTCTAGATGATCATCATGACAAAACCAGCAGAGGAATTTCTCCGCCCATTTTGGTGGATTTGGTGCCCTATTATTTTCCTGCATAACCAATCTCCGGTAAGGTTAAATAGAGTGAAGACCTTAGTTCATAAGAATAATCCAGCGCTTTTCTTCCGTATGAAGTGATCTGATAGAATCGCTTTCTTCTTCCACCTCTTTCAGCAGTAGCTCCACCTTCATATGAATGAATAAATCCTTTTTTTTCCAATCGATTTAATGCTGAATGTAAGGCACCAATACTTGGATTTCTTTTAGTCTTTTCCTGAAGCAATTTTTTTATAGAAATGCTGTAAGCATTATCGCGAAGTGATCCTACCACTAGCAATACGAGCTCTTCAAATTCTCCAAGCTGGGTGTTTTTCATGCTTCTAAATACGGAGGGGAAAATAATTAGTTTCCTAATCGTATAACTAATGAAAGAAAAGAAAGCCCACCCGCTGAGCGAATAGGCCGTCCAATCAAGGAATAAAACAAGTCTTAGAAGTCGAATGCAACATAAAGTTGCAATGCTGAATTCTTTGCATTATTCACTGCTTCTCCGGCAAAAGATCCGGACTTGCCTATTTCCCTTAATCCATAACTATATCTCAGTCCTATTTGACTTGATTCAAAATCTATTCCTACTCCTCCTGCTAAGCCATAATCGAACGTATTGAAATCGTCACGATCTAGTTGTGTTACCCCTTCTACATTACCATCAGAATCCTTGCTTTTGATGTTGACTCCTACAAGAAATGCCGCATAGGGACCTACATGAAGATTTAATGGTCCTACATGACCAACAAATAGGACGGGCACTTCAATGTAATTTAAGTTGTAGTTGTATTTGCCACTACCAAGCGCCCCATCGTAGAGAATTTGGGCTCCTTTGTTAGAATAATTGATCTCAGTTTGAAAATTACCATCAGCGGATTGGTGCCATAATCCGAGATTGAGTCCAATCTTCATGTTTTCGTCACTCACATCATCAACATAAAGATTAGTGAAGTTGGCACCAGCCTTGAGCCCTCCTTTTTGACCGGTAACGGCACCTGAGATGAATACTAGAATTGTCAAAAAAAACGCTTTCGTTTTCATAATGATTTGTGTTTTATTCCTAAAAAATGATTTGCTTAAAGAGGGCCTGTTGGAACACAGGCCCTTGAGTCACCACAACCCATAACTGATTTTAGCTCTTTACAGCTACAACCAGATATTTTGATATCTCCCAGAATTTATCCGGATTCTTGATATCGATATATTTGATTACATCGCCCTCTTTCACTACTTCGTAAGAACTAGAAGGATGCTCTGTAATTAAGTCTACTTTTTCTGCATCAATGATTAAACGATCAGTAGTTCTGATGTCTATCTCACTAAATTTTTCTTTCTCTGCGTTGGGATCTAGTTCGTTAGTTTTCCCAAACCACAGGAAACCGCCTTCTTTAGAGACAAGTCCATCTTCAATAAGTGACTTTTCTGTTCCAATTGCGAAAAAAGCGGTATTTAACTCTTCTTCCTGCATATTGATTTTAGTCATTTGTGTATTGATGGTTTCTTCCTGAGTGTCTACTCTGTATTCCAATGACTTGAGGTCAGCACTCATTTCTGCAATGGTTATATCCTTATTCTTGAGTTCTTCACGCAAACTTGCTATTGACTTTTTGCGTTCTTCTATCTCTTTAGAAAGCTGATTAACACGATTCTTGAACGAATTCAAATTAATGTTGGCATTGTCAAGTTTTGCGACAAGTCTTGCGACGGTTTCATTCGTTTCCACAATCAAACTGTCAATTTTGCTCATGTCATCAATCAGTTGATTCTTATTGGCAGCTGTCAGGTCCTTGTCATTGCTCACATCAGCCAATAAATTTTCGCGAAGTTTGATCTTTTCAATCTGACTTTCGACTCCATACATGATACCAATAATCTCATTGTATGCTGAGTCTCTTTGCTGAAGTTCTTGTTCCAATTTGACGGATTGAACAGTTAACTGCTTTTTCTCCTCTTGCATGGTGATGAATCCGACTGCAAGCGCGGTTGTGATTGCCAATCCAATCACCACAGCAAGAATTACTTTAGTGTTCGATTTCATAATTTTATTATTTAATTTTTTATTTGATTTAAAAGGTTGCTTTAATTCCTAACCCAGGATCTAGAGCGATGAATGCATCTCCATCAGTAGCTATTTCAAAGAATGGCTTAAAGTCGAGACTTACTGCAATTGGTACGTCTTGAATTTTATACTCTATTCCAAATATTCCGTCAACTCCAAAGCCTACTTCTGAAGACTCCCTTCTATAAATTCCTTCATTATTGATTACATCAGATTGAGTAGCCACGTGACCACCTATTCCATAGTACCAGTTCAGTCCTGGTTCATCAAATGCTGGAGTATATTTTTCTAATAATAGTGTGGCTGAGAAAGCATTTGGATAAAATCCAATGATACCTTCTAACGCAGTATTTGCTTTCGTAAAGTGTTTAATTGTCAACCCTGATGTTCCAATACCTCGTACACCTACAGCTGTTTTGTAGGAGGATCCCATTTTGAGATCTTGACCGTTAACGGCAGTTATCAATAAATAGCTTAGAGAGAAAACTGATATTGATTTTAATAATTTCATAGACGATCTTTATTTGTTTCGTCTATGCACTTCTCAATTGATGTGCCTTTATTGTAACCTTTTGATTATCAGTATTTTATGATTTTTTCAGAATATTGTTTTTTCTCATTTTGAGAAAAAACATCTTATTGGGAGGATTCTTTTTCTTCTTTGAGTAGCCGATATATAGTAGACTGTCCTATATCTAATTTCTCTGCTACTAACTTGATGTTGTCATCATACTTCTTTAGAAATGCATGAATTATTCGCATTTCATAACCCTTCATACTCATTTCCTCGGTCAATATATCTGCCAGCATATCCTTTTGAGCAAAAGTGATATCATCGGGTCCAATTTCCTCGCTATCGGCCATAACTACTGAAAGTTGTACAATGGACTTGAGCTCTCTGATATTTCCTGGAAAGGAATAATTCATGAGCTTTTGCAGTGCTTCTTTTGTGAAGGATTTAGGAGATTGTTTATTCTCTTTTACAAACGCATCCAAGAAATATTTAGCTAAGACAATAATATCTTTATCTCTTTCTCGGAGAGGGGGCAGTTCAATCGGCAATCCAAAAAGCCGATAGTAAAGGTCTTCCCTGAAGTTGCCATTTTTTACTTCCTCTTGAAGATTTCTGTGGGTGGCTACAATCACTCTTACATCGATTTTGATTGGTTTTGATCCACCTACTCTAGAGATCTCCTTTTCTTGCAGGGCACGCAAAAGTTTTGCTTGCAGTGAAATATCCATCTCTCCAATTTCATCGAGAAAGAGTGTACCTCCGTTTGCTTGCTCGAACTTTCCCAACTGCTTTCCAGTAGCTCCAGTAAATGATCCTTTTTCATGACCGAACAACTCACTTTCAACCAAATCTTTAGGTATGGCGCTCATATTAACCGGGACGAATGGCTTTGTTTTTAGTTTACTGTTATAGTGAATGGATTTGGCTACCACCTCTTTACCAGTTCCCGTTTCACCAGTGATCATTACAGTAATGTTGGTGTTTATAGCTTTTTCTATGAGTTTGAAGATTCGTTTGATACTGGTGCTTTGACCTATGATATTTTTTTGAAAATCATATTTTTTTTCTACTTCTTTTTGCAGTGTTTCGACTCGCTTTTCGAGTTTTTTGTTTTTATCAAGTTTGTTTAAGACGTGGATGAGTCGATCTCTTATATCATCGGTTTTAGTCAGGTAATCGTAAGCACCCTTCTTCAAAAGGTCAATCGCTGTTTCAATATCCTGTTGTTCAGAGATTACGATCACTTCAATGTTCGGATTAGCAGATTTTATTTTGTCAAAAAGCTCTGCTCCCGTAAAATCAGGTAATCGATAATCTAATGTAACCAGTTGTGGACTTCCGCTCAATTCCTTGAGCATGGACTCCCCATCTGAGAATGCTTTTACCGTGTGATCCGGATTCAAGCTAAGTGTGTGTACGAGTAATTTTCTATACCACTCATCATCTTCAACTACAAAGATTTTGAAGGACTGGTTGCTCATTTATCTGCTGTTTCCTGTAAATGTAATTCAAGCGATGCAACTAAAAATTGAGTTTGACTTAAGATGGTCTTATGTGCCTCTGCACTGATTGGAGATCCATTTCTAGCAGAAAGTTCTTGCTCTTTTAATAAGGTCACTAGATTGCCTGCCTTCAAGTGACGTGCAGGTGCAATAATCTTGTGAAGAACTTCACCACAATTCTTCCAATCACTACTTTCAAAATACTTTGTAAATTCTGTTAGATTTTGTTTTGTGCTGGCAATAAAAGTCTTCACCATATCTATCACAAATGCATCATCGCCCATTTTTGAAAGTCCAGAGAGGTCAAAAGAAAGTTCATTGGTTTGAATTTCGCCCATTTCATTCTTCGATTTATTTAACTCTTTAGCTTCACTTATAATTTGTAACAATTCATTGGTGTTGAATGGTTTTCTTAGAACTTGATCTATTCCGGAGCTTTTGGCCTTATTCATATCCTGATCAGAAACGGTTGCAGTGAGACCTATGATCGCTACTTCTTTGTTAGGACCGTCTTCAAGTCTAATTTTTTCAGCTACTTCTGGTCCATTCATTCCAGGCATTCTGAAATCAAGAAGGACCACATCAAATTTTTCTTCCTGTAGTTTTTGGTACGTAATTGTTCCATCCTCTGCTTGCGTGTAAGTTATCCCATTATCTTCACAGATGGCTACAAGGAGTTTTCTGTTGAATTCTTCATCGTCTGAGATTAGTACATGCATACCAGCAAGATTAGGTATTGAATCCACATCATTTGATTCATCCTGCTTCGTTTTGTTGGAGATTTTGTATGGCAAAACAACGGTAAACGTAGAACCCATTCCAACTGTACTTTTTACGTCTATTCTTCCATGATGTATGGAGACAAGCTTTTTGGTAATGGACAATCCTAGTCCTGTTCCTTTCCTTCTATCTTCTCTATTGACCTGTTCAAATTCGTTAAAAATGTTTTTGATTCTATCTTTGGGAATGCCAACACCAGTGTCCATTATCTCGAATTTCAAGAAATTTTTGCCTTTTGTAGTTTTTTCTACTGAAGCACTAACCGAAATACCTCCTTTGTCTGTGAATTTGATTCCATTGTAAAGAAGATTAAGAAGAATTTGTCTCAGTCTGTATGGATCTCCCAAAACAATTCCAGGCAAATTTCTTATGTCAATATCTATGGTTAGTCCTTTTTCTCTGGCTTTATCCTGTAGGAGTTTGACGGTATCTTGTATTAGATCACTGGGGTTGAAATGCTTGTCTTCAAGCTTGATTTTGCCTCCCTGAAGTTTAGAAAAATCCAGTACGTCATTCAGAATATGGGTAAGATGTTCAGTGGATTTATCAATAATAGATAGATACTCTTTTTGCTCATTCGTTAAGCTACTTTTCAGGAGCAGGTTGGTAAAACCGCCTATGGCATTCATAGGTGTTCTGATCTCATGACTCATGTTTGCCAGAAATTGTTCTTTCTCGTGGGCCAATTTCAATGCGTTCTTTCTTGAATTATCTAATATCTCCTGATGCCTTTTTGTTCTGCTGATATAAACGTACAGAATGGTCATTGACACAACTAATAATAGTGGAACAGCAACGCCAAACATGGTTACATATTTATTGGTACTACTCGCAATTGTACTTGCGGCGCTGGTTTGCGATCTAATTCGATTCAGTTCCTTTTTTTCCAGACGATTAAGGAGTGACGCAATGCGACCTTGTATATCCTGATGATCTTTTTGAAGGGTGAATTCTTTCAATTTTTGAGCATAAACCTTTTCCTGGGATTGACTCGCGATAGAATCAAGTTGAGAATTGATTATGTCTTTGTATTCTTCAGTGTTATAAATATCTACTGAATCATTGATATTTTCCTGGTCTGAATTTTTACTGAATAGCCTTTGTATAAATCCTCTTTTTTTACGTAAAAGAGTGTCTTCCAAGAGTTTTTTATTTTGCAATTCATTGAGCTGATTCTTTAATGTAGCAAAAGTTTCTTCCATCGATTCATAGTCCAAACTAGCCACTTGACTTAGGATAGTTCCTTTATTGAGGATGAGGTTTTCTAATGTATCAAGGGTTTTTTTGAATTCCGGATTACTATTTTGAAAGCGAAGTGTATCTAATGTGAAAATTGAAGAGGTTATTCGATTATTAAAATCCTCTATGTGATTTTGGTTTTCTGTATAAACAAATCGCTCCATTGCATATTCAATCTCCCGTAGCTGGATTGAGATATTATTGAGGAGAAGCAGATTTACATTGGGCTTTGATTCACGTTCAAGTTTTGCTATGATTTCATTCAAATTGCTGTACGCAAAAAAACCAATGAGCGACACGCCCACGGTAAGTATTATCAGGAGGGTTCCTATCAGATAGGGAAATCGACTTCTTTTCAATTGGCTAGTTTTTTACAAAGGTGCATTTTACTTTGAGTTAAGCTACAATTTTCTTGCCCTATGAAGTAATAAATTGATAGTCAAAGTGATTGATATTTTCTTGCGGTCTCTTTTTTCTCCGAAAGAGAAATTTGGTCTTAAATTGGGAATATCGACAAAAAATATCGCTCTTGATAATCAAATCGTATTGCTACGCTAGGACATAAGCACATGTCCATACCATGGAGTTCAGGATGAGCAGGAAAAGTGGCCTCTCTAGGAATCGAACCTAGATCTAGAGTTTAGGAAACTCCTATTCTATCCATTGAACTAAGAGGCCATAGCCCACACTTCTATTCTGCCCATTGAACTAAAGAGGTCATGGGAGCAAAAATATAAAATCTTAAAAGACCTCTCCCTGCATATAATGCGGATAGATTCTCATTTGAGCCTTCATCTGAAAATCTGTGTAACTATTGCAATGATAGTAACCCGTGAAGGAATCGAACCAACCTTTTCAGGATGAAAACCTGACGTCCTAACCACTAGACGAACGGGTCATAATGAGGGTAATTTTAAGTTGTAGATATTGATATACTGCGAAACTTGAGTAATAGTCGGTCGAAAAGTGATTTTCGGTAATTGAAATAAAAATTTGATCAATCAAGCTTGAAAAGGATACTAGATAACTCAAAAAAAAACAAAAAGGTCACTCTATAAACTAAATATTTCATTCTAATGAAAGGATAGAAAAGAACATTAGAGAACGCTCGAGTAGGAGTTAATTTTCTTAAGAGCTAGAAATAAAAACCTATTCATTTTGGGGCGCTTAATCTTTTCTTTGATCTCTATTTTGTTGACATCATTTTCTCTTTGTCAAGAGAAAAACCTGACCATTACACTTGATCAGGCTATCGCCCTTTCGAATGAGAGATCAAGTCAAAGTGCTGTAAGGGAAAATAGAGCCTCAATCAGGAAATATGACCATCTTTTGTTCAAAGCAAGCCTTTTACCTAGAGTATCGTTTAATGGAGGTCTCTTAGACTTCAATCGGAGTTTCAATCCAGTGATACAGCCGGACGGTAATACCGAATTCAGGGCCATTTCCAATAATAATTCGAACATGAATTTTACAGTTGATCAGGCTGTTCCATTTACTGGGGGCACTTTATTTATTCAATCAAATACCAATCGGTTTGACAATTTCAATGATGAAATTGCAAGATATAACGGCACTCCTTTTTCTATCGGCTATAGACACCAGATCACAGGATTAAACAGCTATAGATGGGACAAAAAATTGCAAAAAATAGCGGAAGATGAATCCAGAGCTATTGATCAGAATGAGCGTTTTGAGATAATATCCTTGATTTTAGGTCTTTTTTTTGATTTACTATTAGCTCAAACTGATCTGGACTTGGCTGAAAAAAGACTAGAGCTTACAGATACGCTCCATTTTTTTTCTAAGCAAGAGTATGACGTAGGCAAACTTCTCAAGAAAAATATGCTGGAGTCAGAAATTGCACTTGTTACATCCAAACAAAATTTCGAGCGAGCCAACTATGAATTAGCCATAGCATTGGAAAAATTCAACAATTTTTTGAAATTGACTAACACAGATTATAAACTAATTGAGCCGTATGAATTGCCCAGCATAGAGGTCAGTAGAGAAGAACTGGTGTTTCATGCATCTGGGAAGAATCTTATCGATTACCAGTACCTAAGACAGCAGTTACAAACCGAGCGTGAAATACGTGAAAACAAAAGTGGACGAGCACCTCAGCTTGATTTTTCAGTAAACATTGGTCAATCAAGTACGGCAGAAGATTTCTTGGGCCTTTACAGATCTCCTCAGAATCAACAAAGAATAAATCTGTCACTAAGTATGCCTATTATAAATTGGAAACAGTCTACTTATCGAACCGAAAGACTTCTTGCCAGACAAGCAATAGAAACAATTAACTACCAAGAAGAATCGGCTCAGCTAGCCTTAGACATCTCTGAAAGATTGTTCAGATTAAAAAGAGTAGATAGAGAACTACAACTTATAGCCGAACGTCAGAGACTGGGAGAGGAGGAGTTAAGGATAACTAGTGAGTTGTATTTAAATGGAAAAGTAGATTTTGTTGATGTGCTTCGTTCACAAAATGTACAGCGCGAGACACTAAAAGAGAGATTGTCCTTGATTAGATCCTTTTGGGAAAATTACTACACACTTCAAAAGATGACACTTTTTGACATGGCTAAAGGAGAGAAGATAGATTGACAAGTGGATCTAACTATTTTGGTCAGACAAATTGAATAAGTTCTTCTGTAATTGACTGATAAAATTTCTTACCATTTTGCTAATCTCTACAGTTGAATCAGTTTTTTTTGAGCAAAAACTAGGTATTTCAATCAGAATTAGGTGCCAAAAAAATTAGGCGTAGGTTCTAGTAAAAGGGCAATACCCATTTGAGGTATATGCTTATTTCTGACGGCTTTACTTAGTCCGGGGATGTTCTTTATCTGTTCCTTTACGTCAACCCCCCATGAAGCCATAAAATCCTTCTTCTCGAAAATTTTTAGCCCGAAATCCAATGCCGGATCTGCCACGTAGACTTTGGTATCAATGATCTCATGAACTACAACGAAGTGACCATAAGTAAAATGACAAATTGCAGGCAAGGGCACTTCATTTTTTAACTTCTCATAGGTGAGAGGTGCTACCAATGCCTTAAAGCCGGCTTGTTCTGCAGCTTTGGTGATATCCAGAAGATTATCTGATTTTTTGTTATCCACTGTTTGACCAAGTTCCGTGAAATTATTCTCTATGCCATAAAAGCGACTGACCATGCGTAAACACGCCCTTCCATCATCGTTTTTATTCTCCTGCTTGTAAAAAGGAAACTGAATGATTTTATCCATTATGCTTTAGTTATGCTTCGATTGGAGAATTTCAGTAGAAAGAATTGGAAGAGCAATCAAAAAGATCTTTGCATCACTCAAGTTGAACATTTAATGAATGAACTGATATGATTATTCATTTAACATATGATAGGGGGTAAAAGAGATGAAGGTCTACTTACTATTCCAACGCTTTGTCCATGGATTCAGTCAACTTGCTTAATATTTTCTGCAACAGCCTTTGCTCTTTTGTAAGAATGCGAGCCTGGCCCTTCATACTCTGTCGGAATGGTAGTTCATTTTGGTACGAAGTGGTCAGACCATTTGGCAAAATGACACGAATCAAATAGTTGTTGTCTTTAGGAATCAGGGAAGTGTTGCCTACCAGGCCTTCTACTTCACCGAATTCATTGTGAGGGTAATTATCAAAGCGGATGATGACCCTCTGTCCTTTCTCCACCTTTCCTGAGCCAGCCATTGGAAGCTCTACCTTTCCAAAAAGTTGCCCCGGGTCCCGAACGATAACCATGACCTCTTCTCCTGAGTTGATGTACTCACTGTCATGCCAGTAGTTGAAAAAGCTCACCTGCCCTTCAATTGGTGCGTAGAAAAGGTATTGCTTTTCCCATGAGAGAATCTGCTGCTCTAATTGTTCTACAGCTTGGAGTGTTTCTTTGAGATGTCGATACGCTTGTTCTTTTTGTTTCCTTTTCAATTGCTCCGAGCGATCGTTCAACTGATCTACTTTTACCTCGCTGTTGATAGTAGCAGCCGAGAGGTTAGCAATAGATTTTTTTGCACTTAAGTAACTCTGCAATGATTGATAGTATTCCCATTCACTGATCGATTTCCTTGCCCAAAGACTTGAATCTACCTCGTATTTCTTTTTGGCGATCTCAAATTCCTGTTTGGAAAGATGGTTTTGGATGGATTCCACTGCATTCAACTTTTGGGTATTTTCTATTTCTTTTAGTACTGCATGAAGTTCGAAGCGTACTTCCCCAAGGTCGGTAGTATGTTTGATTTCATTTAGTACATGTAGGAATGATAGATAAGAACTTGTAATGTCTCCAAGTTGTAAATCTTTGGGCCATTGTTTTCGAAGATCAATGATTGCATGCTCCGTCAATTGAGCTTTAAATTCAATTAGCGATTGTTTGAGCTTTACAACTTCTTCAAAGTCAATACGTGGATCTTCAATGTGTCCAAGCAACATGTTTTTAGTGACTTGCTGCTGATCTTCTACCAATAGCAAAAGATATCCCGATTGCTGAGCTACAATGCTTGCTGGAGGTCTGTCCGATACAAGTGTAACAGAAGCTTCAATCTGATCCGGATAGGTGACAAACCAACTGGTGCCTAATACACTTAGAATAATAAGAAGAAGTGAAAAAATACCCCATCTTAACAGCCAGCCCGGAGAGCGTCCCATCATATCCCGCATTTCTTCACTTTTGGTTGCTAATCCAGTATTTTGAGGGCCTAAGGTCGGTTTTGAACGACCGTTTCTATTACCATTTGTATGGTTGACGTTTTCAAGTACTTCCTCCGGTAGTTTGATGGATGGTTTTGACATAGTTGAACATTTAATTCCCTAATTCCAGTTGATTTCGTACCAGTTCAAAGTAGGCACCTTTATTGGCAGCTAATTCAGCATGTGTACCTCGTTCAATGATATTTCCATGCTCCAGTACGATGATCTGATCTGCATTTTTAACGGTACTTAGACGATGAGCAACCACCACAACGGTTCGTCCTGTAAAGAAGCGATCCAGATTTTGCATGATGGTTTTTTCATTGTTGGCATCCAGGGCATTCGTGGCTTCATCAAAAAAGAGGTATTTAGGGTTTTTGTACACCGCACGCGCGATCATAAGTCGCTGGCGTTGGCCCTGGCTCAGCCCTTGTCCTTCCTGGCCAATTTTGGTTTGATAATTTAATGGCAATGATTCGATGTATTCACGAATGTTGGCTACCTCGGTAGCGTACTGAAGTTGATGGCGGTCGATGTGCCCGTTTTCACTCAACGCGATGTTATTGGCAATTGTGTCTGAAAAAATGAAATTATCCTGCAGGACGACTCCCACATGTTGACGCCACGTTCGGTGACTGAGGTTGGAGAGTGGAATGTTTCCAAGCTGGATATTGCCACCAAGTGGATCGTAGAACTTCATGAGAAGTTTCAGAAGGGTCGTTTTTCCACTTCCGCTTGAGCCTACAATGGCTGTCACCCTGCCTTCCGGAATCATTAAATTGATATCGTTGAGGACCATGGCACTGTTTTCTCCTCCATACCTGAAGGAGATGTTTTGCAAGTCAATGGAACCTTCGCTTGGAAGCTCATTGATTCGAATGTCTTCCGGTACCTCCTCTTCCTCACTATCATATACCTCCCCCAATCGTTCCACACCTATTTTGGCATCCTGAAAGCTGTTGATGAAACTGATTACCTGGCTGATGGGAGCTTCCAATTGCCCAAGCATGAACTGTACGGCCATCATCATCCCGATAGTCATATCTCCGCTGACAACTGCCATGGAGACCAGAAAGGTGACACCCAGATTTTTGGTTTTGTTGATAAAACCAGACCCCACGGATTGTAACTGATTCACATAAAATTGTTCCAGACTGATTTTGAATTGACGGACCTTCACTCGTTCCCATTCCCATCGTTTCACTTTCTCTGCATTATTGATTTTGATGTCGGTGATGCCTTGTATGAGGTGCACTAGTACGTTACTGTCTCTGGAAGACTGCCCAAAACTTTTGTAATCCAGCTCCTTCCTTTTCTTGAGGAACAATAAAATCCAAACGGCATATACTCCAGTTCCCGCCATAAACAACAGGTAGACGGTCATGTCATAGCTGGCCAGGATGAAACTGTAGATAATGAAATTGAAAAAAGAGAATACAGTTTGGATCGTTTGAAAGGATATGATCGACTCGATACGTGAATGGTCTCCCATCCGTTGCATGATATCCCCCAGTGACCTTCGTTCAAAGAAGGCAAAGGGTAATTTCAGGAGTTTGATAAGAAAATCTGTGACCAGCGATAGGTTTAATCTTGTGGTGAAATGCAAGGACAGTAATCCCTGGATGTAGCTGCTGAAGGTGTTCCCTAAAAACAACACCAACTGACCGATTAAGATGAGGGTGATGAAGTTGATATCCCTGTTTTGAATTCCATGATCTACGACTGATTGAGTGATGAACGGAGCAATGAGATTGAGCCCCAGTCCAATAGCCATCCCTAAGATGATTTGGAGTAAGAGCTTTTTATGAGGCCATAGATAGGGGACATATGACCATAACGTTCGCTTTGTCGCTTTTCCCGGTTTATTCTCATGAAATTGGGGGGTAGCTTCCAATAGCAATATCAGTCCTTCACTATTCGGATTGCTTGCTTCTCCAGTCCAGTTTTTGAGAAACTCTGCTTTTGAAAGTTTGATGATACCATGTGCGGGATCCCCGATCAGGGCTTTGTCCTTTTTGATATCATATAGTACGACGAAGTGTTCTTGTCTCCAGTGGAGAATGGCCGG
The DNA here is from genome assembly GCA_965267215.1 of Ekhidna sp. Taxonomy (GTDB): domain Bacteria; phylum Bacteroidota; class Bacteroidia; order Cytophagales; family Cyclobacteriaceae; genus Ekhidna. The sequence goes on along the minus strand of OZ253940.1, from coordinate 2,988,776 downwards.
AAGTGGCGCTTCACTTTTGAGCTTATCAAAGGTGATCTTCGCGCCCAATGATCGCATACCGATGGTTTCTGCCGCTTCACTGATTCCCAAGAAGGATACACCGGTCTTGCTCTTGTGGGTTTTGTTTCTTAGCTCTTCCAGCGTATAACCTTTGCCATAGTATTTGGATATCATGCGTAGGCAGGTGGGCCCACAATCCATGGCATCGTGTTGCTTATAGATTGGATATTTTTTCACTTTCTCTACTCTGATTACTAGAAAGCATTCTAATGCAATCACATAGAAAAGTCTTATAGGTAGAACACCTAATAAACTAAAATCGAATGGGTGTTAGTTAAAAGTGAATGAGAGCAACTTAAGATGAAAGGAGAGTTGGATTCACTTAGTGATAGGAAGTTTTCAAGACCATTTCATACAAGTTTCCTGAAACGTGGTTAATTAGAAGGAGTGGCGCTAAAGAAAGCCTTATAGTTATGGAACCACAAGGCGACTTTGAATTCATTGAATGCATTATTTATCTCCATAATTGAAAGGAGAATAATAACGGTTGGGAGGGTTCTCCTGATCCTTGGATTAATGACATCCACCTTTTATGGCAGATATATTTAAACGTTTTCTGATATACTAAAACGTGTAATCTCCGGGTCTTTCAAGCTTGTTTTCTTTTGATGTTTCATTTTTCTAACGTGTTATATTGAATAAGGTAAGATGGACGCTTTTGCCTAGTACTCAACTGTTCAAATGAAATTAGATACTGAAGGTGACTACAGGGATAGCTAGGTAGTGTATTGAAGCTATAAAGTCGACAATTCTTGATTTTTATTAGTTGGGTGGGGAATGTAATTATGCACTGGATTTCAAGATAAGGGTATTCCTTTTCCTATAAGATTAGTACCTCTTCACTTTTTGACAAATCATTACTTCTCCGATTTGCTAGCAAGTCTCTCTAATTTACTGTCATCGAATGATCATGTGGTAAAATTTTTTACTTAAAAATTTAAATGGAATGAAAAATAAATTGAACCTAAAAAGCCTTGAAATAAAGAGCTTTGTTACTTCAAATGAAGAGGTAAATGGAGCAACATTAAAAGGAGGTCAGGAGTCTATTTTTAACTGTGGCTCCCTAGGTACTTGTGGGGTAACCTGCCCTACGTTGGTGGATTGCGATCTTACGACGTTCTCAGATAATACTCGACCTGCAATTATTTGCAATATGTCACGGTTTTGTCCTTTGTAGGCTATTGCTATTCTTCAATCAAAAGAGAAGCCTGATGACATTTTCATTGGGCTTTTGTTATTAATAAGGCTCAAAACTTCAACTTCATCATAGAAGCATACCACTTCACTTTTGGATTCAGAACGTAGCTCTGAATCATTAGTAGATCCTATTAGCTTGCTTAATTCAGATGATCATTTGACCGAAATAACTTTTAAACATTTTTAAACACAATGACTTATGAAAACATTACAAAAAATGAGTTTAGCTGAGTTTGAAACCAGCAATGTCATATTCAATTCTCATTTGTTAGATAGAATAGAAGGTGGAGATGGAGGAGATGTTCTAATTGGAATTGGGAGTGCCCTTTTAAGCGTAGCAGGTGGAGCATTGCTTATCACCACAGTTCCCCTTTGGGTTCCAGCAGCTGCAGCAGCAGGAGGGGCACTAGCCCTGACTGCTGGTGCTCTTTACAATAGGAATGATAATCGACAGAGAATTAACATTGAAATTGATGCGAGAGGGCTTGGGAGTGGAACTTGGACTGTAGAATTTGAACCAGCATGGATTCAAGGGGACTACAGCTTTTACGGTGGTATTGATGATCTTCCTTGTGGAAGTTGTCATGCTCATTAGTATTTTATACTTTAATGAAAAGCAAGCGAAGATCACTCAGTTTGGAGCAGCTCCAGGTGAGAAGTTTCGTGACTAATTTTGATGAGAATGATGGGCAAAACATAAGAGGAGGTTGTGGAGGAGGTGGATTGCAACCAACCTGCATTCCTTGTTTTCAGCCCACAATCATTAACTGCCCTCAACATACGGATCACTGTCCAAATACGGAAACTATAATAGATTGTCCGGTTTGAGTAGTACTGAAGAGGTAATTGTTTGACACCCGAGGTTTTACTTCGGGTGTTTTATTATGTCAACTTCGGTTCCGTTTTTTACCACTTCATTCATACGTCAGGCCTCATTCTTTCTAGCGTCTGATTCTTTCCTTGCCTTGTTTCCATCATCATTATTATCCAAAACGCGCAAATCATTATCCCATTTCGGATATCATGATTGGTTATCCGATTTGAGTAGTATGAAGGGGTGATTTGTTTGACACCCGAGGCTTGCTTCGGGTGTTTTGCTTTGTCGCCTTCAGTCACCTTTTGTACCACTTTACTGATACACCTGGTTCCAATTCTTTATTTCATATGATTCATCTCCTAGTTTACTTCTATCAGATGATCATTTTGAAAAAGTGTATTAAAAAACTAAATGGAATTATGAAAAATAAAAGAAAGTCCCTTAGCCTGGACCAGCTTCAGGTAAAGAGCTTCGTAACCTCCGATGAAGGTAATAACATGAATACGATTAAAGGCGGAGGTCCAATTTCTGGAATTAGTGTTCATGTATGCCCTGCCAGTATATTCAATATTAATTGCCCTCCTCCGCCTACGGAGAATAATTGTCCACAACATACAGATCATTGTCCAAATACAGAAACCATCATTGGGTGTCCTGTTTGAGTAGTATGAAGAGGTGATTTGTTTAACACCCGGGGTTTACCTCCGGGTGTTTTTGTTTTTGTCACCTTCGGTCCGGTTTTGTACCATTTTACTGATACACCTGGTTCCATTCTTTCTTTCATCTGATTCATCTCCTAGTTTGCTTCTATCAGATGATCATTTTTAAAAAAGTAATAGTGTATTAAAAAAATTAAATGGAATTATGAAAAATAAAAGAAAATCGCTTAGCCTGGAGCAGCTTCAGGTAAAGAGCTTCGTGACAAATCTGGAACAAGATCATGCACACACTGCAAAAGGCGGAGAAGTAGTGATTATAGGGAGTACCATTTGCCATGAAACTGGTCAAAATAATGCTTGTTACTCCACTCCAGCATGTCCACCACCTCCAACACACAATTGTCCACAGCATACAGATCATTGTCCAAATACGGAGACCATCATTGGGTGTCCGGTATAAGCTTTAAACTGAGAAAGATGAAAAATAAAAAACAATTAAGTATCAAGGATCTTAAAGTAGAGAGCTTTGTTACATCTGCTGATGAATTGAACAGTCATACGCTACGAGGAGGTCAGGAATCCCTTGTAAACTGTGGTTCCCTCGGAACATGCGGAGCAGCTACCTGTCTTGAAAGTGACGTTCATACGGTATGCTGTGGAGGTAGTGGTGATGATTCAATCCCTGCAATTATATGTGGCGGTGATGTGACGTTCTGCTTAGGTGGTTGCCACGCATATTAGAATTCTTTCGTAAGAAAACAATTAGAGACTATTTCATTGAATTAGTCTCTTTTTTTGCATTTTTTTACGAGGTTCTTAGAACGGATCTCTTAGCTGATCCAATTCAAAAACTGAGATCTCTTTTTAAAACTTATAATTACTGGCTCTTTTTCAAACCGGTGATCGAGTTGTAGTCGAATGCGACCATGGTCAATGCTGATAAAAGATTTGATTAAATCCATGTGAACAATGAATTGTCGGTTGAGCCTAAAAAAACTATCAGTTTTTAGTTCTTTCTCCACTTGTTCCAGGTTTTTATCTATCAAGTACTTATTTGAATCAACGGTATGCAGGTATACGAATGAGTTATGAACCTTGAACATGGCAATGTTGTGAATGTCAACAGGCACTACTTTCCTTCCTGATTTGATCCAATATTTTTTCAGTTTAGTTGAAGATGGAATTGGCTCATGTGTGACTTCTTCAACATCAGAAAAACTTGACTTCAGTTTGAAATATTTGTCAAGTCCTTCTTTTAGCCTTGCTGGCGTAATGGGCTTGATTAGGTAATGGATGGCATTTTTGTAATAAGCCTCCAGGCTATAGTTGGTATGACAGGTGGTAAATATGACGGGGCATTTGATCTCTACCTGGTTAAAGATGCTGAAGCATAAACCATCTTTTAGATCAACATCCATAAAAATTAAATCCGGAGTAGTTCCATTTCTAAGGATATCCAAAGTGCCTTCTATACTATCAGTTGATTCAGGGTCCGTCGAGCAGTAACCCATCTTTTTAAGCTGAGAGCTTATGGCCTCTACATGATATCTCTGGTCCTCTACTATTAATACTTCCATGACTTTGATATTAAATAAGTATAAGTTAGAAGATCAATTCATCACTCTTTATTAACCCGTGATAGGTTTTTATCAGGTCAAAAAATCAAGGATTAAAATCGGAGATTTTTCTAATAAAATGACCTCAAGACCTATTAAGCCATCTGAATATCTGGATTTTACACTTTAGTAAATAGGAAGAGTTGAAGTTTTAAAAAAATGAATCCTCCACCATAGATTGGTGATCGAGTCTATTAATAATTTTCGATCTATGGTACAATTGTTCCCTTACTTTCTTCTAAGAATTAGTGGAATTTCATTTCCTGAGAGCATGAAGGCCAGATACCACTTTATTGAAAGTATGGCCTCAATTATTGATAGGAAGAATATTGAAAAGGAGCACCTTTCAGAAGCGCTTCTTCAGTATGCTCGGCAGCAATCAAGCGAAAAACTTAAAAGATTACTGTTCAATGTCCGAAGAGATCTATACAACGAAAAGAATCTGTCAAAAGCAATCCTAATACAGCTTTCTGGACATTTACCAGGATTCCTACGAGAGCAATTGGACAATTACCTGTCGACTATTGCCTATCAAGGAGAGCTTACCGAGAAAGGCAGAGTGGAATATGAAACTCTCCTTCAGGAACTAAGACAAGATTTTAAACAATTGGTAGGAAATACCATTTTTACGAAAGGACTTGTGCTTTCAAGTGGCTCTATGCTGAGGGCATCAAAAAAATACCTTGAAAAGGAAGACTTGAATAAGTCCGACAAAAGAACGGAGATAGGTTTACTTCAGTATTTGACCAGAGTTTATGCAAAAACATCTCCCTATAGTACGTTCACTAACTTATCTGTCGCAGATTTTAAAGATGAACCTCAACTTGTTTCAATAGCACCTCAGAAATACACAAATGAGATAAAAGGCCATGTCCGCATAAACAATTTCTTATTTAAAAGTCTGAAGGATCTCTTGTCTGAGTACAGGGAGTTCTATTTGGAATTACCTGTGAGACCAAATCCGACGATAAATGTATTGGATGATGGCATCCACTACCTGACAAATCACAATAATGTTGAAGCATTTCAGTGTGTGGGACAAAGTGATATGGTGGATCATGTCATTGGTTTGGCAAGGAAAAATAGAGAAGGTATCAAGTTCCAGAGTCTGTTGATTGAGCTGGCAGATAATGTCAATGCTGAATCAGATCAAATCGAAGCATTTGTGAATGAATTGCTTGCCGTTGGTCTGTTGGAATTTAACTGGCAAATATCTGGCACTGACCCGGATTGGGATGTCGCTTTGGTTGAATTGATTCAACCTATGCTGGATGTGGTCCCATTATCAAGGGAGCTTTGTGACATGCTGATACATGTAAGAACGCTTTCCAATCTGTTTGAGGATGCTGGGGTAAACAAGAGAATACTACTACTGGATCAAGCTTATTCATTATTTAAGGGAGTTTTCATGCAAATTCATGAAAAAGCCGGTTTGCCGGCTGACGAAAGAAAAACCCTGGAAGAGTTAAGAGCAGAGGCTAAAGCCAGTGCGGAAAAGGATATCGACAGACCTGACGGTGAGAAAGAAAAATCAGATGATGAAAAAGAAAAGCAGGATGTCGTTTTTGAGCATAAGAGGAACACTTATTTTCATTTTCGGCCAGAGCAGATGTTTTATGAAGATACGGTTCGTGACGTGATGGTAACTTTTGATAAGCAAGAAATGCAGCTTCAACTGTCGCTATTGCAAAAGCTCTACCATCAGACGGAGATCCTTCTTTCCGGACAATCAGAACTGGCAAAGATGAGTGAATTCTTTAAAAAGAACTTCAATGGAGAACTTCCATTACTTACGTTTTATGAAGCATATTTTCGGAAAGTGAAAATGCCTGAGGAGGAGGCCAGGAGAAAGAAAAAACAAACACAGTCAGAAGAAGAGGAAAGCAAGGAAATCAAAAAGTACATTGCCTCCGACAGTAAAGAAGAAGGTTTAAGAAAGAAGTGGAGGGAATTACTATCGTCAAAAATTGATGATCTGTACGATACGGTTGATGGTGAGGTGAGATTAGATCCCTTATGCTTAGATGAAATAAATAAGGAATTAGGATATGAACCCGATCTGGACATAAAAGACTCATTTGGATCATTCATCCAACCGTATGTAGAAAAGGACGTATTGGGAAAACCTTCATTAAAGCTGGTGTTGAATGGTTCTTTTGGTGGGTATGGTAAACTTTTCAGTCGATTTCTTCACATTCTGAAGGCAGACGTAAACGAGTCACTAAAAGAATTTAACAGCTCGTTGGAAAATGAGGAAGAGATCTTCTTAGAAAGCTGTGATTCTTCGTACTTCAATGCAAATATTCATCCTCCAATCATGGAGCATCAAATATGGGCACCTGGAAGTCATAATAGCTTGCCTCCAGAAAAGCAGTTGGCGGTAACTGATTTTATTATCAGACTGAATAAGAAGGAAGAAATTGAACTCATTCATCGGCCATCTAAAAGAAAGGCATTCGTTTTTGATCTGGGATTTCAGGCAATCAATGGAAGGTCACGCTTGTATCAGTTGCTTGTTTCTTTCTCTAAACAACGCAACTATTATCTATATCCGTTGAATGCAGCGATCAATGAATTCATTCTAAACAGAAACCAAGCTAAAGACGGTGGAAAACTCCAAACAGGAAAAATCAATGTCTATCCAAGAGTTGTTTTCGCTGAAAGATTGATCATTCAAAGAAAACGCTGGAGTATCCCCAAAGATCTGGTCCCAGTCAAGAAGCCACATGAAACAGATTACGACTATTTTATGCGTATAAACCTATGGAGGAAGAAATGGGAAATTCCGAATGAGGTCTTCGTAAAAGTTAATCCGCATGGTCGCAACATTCAGGAACTCAATCTTGCTCAAGAAGAATTGAGGAAAGTAGGGAGGGATGATTACAAACCACAGTATATACATTTTGATAACCCGCTTCTTATCCGACTTTTCGAGAGGTTGACCAGAAGAATTCCTTCCCTGATGAGCATAGAGGAAATGTTACCTAATTCAGATCAACTACTTTCAATTGAAGGCAAATCCTATGTCACAGAATATGTAGCACAGTGGAATGTTGGAGGTGAAGCTGATGAAAATAAAATAAAAGCAAGCGAAAATCAGACGGTAAACTTTTTTGAATAAGAATAATGGAAACAACAAAGACCTGGCTAGCCGCTCATCTATATTATGCAACACCCTGGGAGTCTTTCCTGACCGATGCAGTCGCTCCATTGGTGAACATGGTTTTGAAGGAGAAAATTGTTGAACAGTTTTTCTTCATACGTTACAATGAAAAGGGGCCACACATTCGGTTACGGTTCAAAGGTGACACAATGAAAATAAACAACGAACTTAAGCCATTCATAGCCCATCATTTCAATCAATACTTTCAAGCTTATCCGTCTATACTTTCAATACCTGATGATGAAATACCCAAAGGTTGGTTTCCGAACAATTCCCTTCAATTTATTCCTTACGAACCGGAAGTTGACAGATATGGCGGACGCAATGGCTTGAAGGTAGCTGAGAGACAATTTCATCTTTCATCCCAGGTGACATTAGATATGTTGGCCAACAGTAAAGGGTGGAGTTACCAAACTGCCTTAAGTTCTGCTATTCAGATGCATTTGGCGCTGATTTATGCTTTAGGGATGGATTTAGATGAATCAAAGGCTTTTTTTTCTTTTTTTTCTCAGCAATGGATGTTTTCTACCTATCACCTCCTAAGTGAAACCAAATTGAAAGTTGGATCCAGAAAGAAAGGGGATCAAATTGGGGAGTGGTTTGAGCTGAGCTATAAAGAGCAGCGAAATTCCATCGTTCCGTTTGTTCAACATATGTGGGAGGCTTTGATGAATTGCGAAGGTGCGACTGAAATTAATTGGCTAGAAAGATGGATAAATGGGATGAAAGTAATAGGGATGGATTTAGAAAGGTTGCATAAAGCAAACAAACTAACGTTTCCGTACGATGCTCGTCAATTTAATTGTAAAGACATTTCCCTTGAAAAAAAGGAAAGATGGACCATATATTTCAGCTATGTCCACATGATTAACAATCGTCTTGGCCTGTTGAACCAAGATGAGGCATTCATTGGCTATTTATTAGCTAGCGCATTAGATGAAGTGAACGCTTTATACGATGAAACATATGGAGCTTGACAAGAATCACTTGATTGATGAAGCTATACGGATAGGAGATGAATTAGTCAAACAAGCAATCCACGATAAAAATGGCTGCTTTTGGAAAACAGCTGATGGAAGAAGTTTTAAGGCTGGGAATTCATTGGATTCCTCATTACGTATAGTGGAGAGTCTTTATAATGGTGTCTCTGGGATTGCTACATTTTTGATGGAACTTCATATCGCTACCGGGGATCAAAAATATCTTGATGTGGCAACTGATGCCGGAAAATGGTTATTTACATATTGTAAAACAAACCCCGCCAGCAGTTATTCATTTCATACCGGCAGACTCGGAACGTTATATTTTCTCTTCCAGCTTGGTATGTTTCTGGGTGATGAAAATTGGAAAAGAGAAGCTATTCAGCTTGCTAAAGCCGAGATAAAAGATCTGAATATCAAGGGTGTAAAAAGCGGGGACTTGCTAAATGGCTTACCAGGGTATGTGCTGGGTTTGCTTCACATACATGCACTGACCAATGAAGACGATTTCCTAAAAAAGATCAATGAATTAGTTGGACTGATATTGGATGGGGTAATTATTGACAAAACAGGAGTTTGCTGGGATCGGAGTTTTAATCAGATAAGACCTTTATGTGGATTTTCTCATGGAGCAGCAGGTGTGGGATTTCTCTTTTTAGAACTTGGTCATTACCTGTCAAACGAAGCGTTTTACTTTATGGCTGAGCAAGCCTTTGCCTATGAGAATCGGTTCTTCGATGAAAAAGAGAATAACTGGCCTGATTTCAGAAAAGATCTTTATGAGCAAAAGCATCTTGATCTCGGTTGTGAGAAATTCAGAAATGGGGAAGCAGATTTTTTTACTTCTCATAGCTATATGGGCGCATGGTGTCATGGAGCCCCAGGAATAGGACTTTCCAGGCTCAGGGCGTACCAGCTACTTGGAAAAGAGACTTATGGAAAAGACCTTTCAAGTGCTATAGATTACGTGCTTTCTAATAGTTCATCCGGTCAATCTGGATCATTTACATTGTGTCATGGCTATCTGGGAAACATGGCTTTAGTACTTGAATCTATCAAGTTATTTGATGATCCTAAGGATTTGGTAGCTAGGTGCTATGAAGCCATCGAGAAGGCACTGCACCAATATGCTAAGTATGGTCATTACCTCTCCGGACTTGCAAATTTGCCTAGTGATCCAAGCCTCTTTCTTGGTGATGCAGGTATAGGTTATTTTATTCTCCAGTTGATAACTAAAGATTCGAAATCTGGTTCTTTGTTATTCCCAATTTTAGGAGAGCGTCTTTCTTCTCCTCTAGATCAAGCGTATAGGTGGTTAAATATTACAAAAGTGGAGCTAATGGATCATGTAGCTCGTTTATTTTTCTCGAAGACTTTGGAGGGAAGTGTCGGACCTATTGCTTGGAGCACGAGCGAAATTTCCTTACAAGATACGATTATCAATACCTTATCGTCTTTGGTTGCTGATTCTTCTAATCAGTCAGAGCAATTCCCATTGGAGATGCATAAAATTCAATTGATGCAAAGCGTCAATGGTTTTAGGGAATTTATCTGTCAAAGGATGAGCAAAATCGATTATGAGGGAGATAGACGGATAAGTTGGGAGACACTTAAAATAGGTTTAAGTCCGGTAGTTTTGATACTACCCAATGAGAGTCTTATTGATTCTTCTAACGAAGATCAGGTATTCACCCTTCTGATAGCTGACCATTTGCAATGTCATGAGTTCTCGATAGCATACTTCCAATTTTTAGTATTTAAACTATTTGAAGAACCGAAAACAGTGAAGGAGATCGTTCAACTTGTAGCAAACTACGTTGAAAAGAAGGGGGATACCGCGCTATCCCTGGAATTGGAACAATTGGTTAAAGATCAAACCAGGGCAGCTCTCCAATCGGGCATCCTGTTACCTGTTAGGTATTTGAAAAATTTCAAATAAAGTGGTAATTAAGGATGTCGTGATGTTCGTTACCTATTGAGTTGGTTATACTGCGCAACAGGGGCCGCTTACCATGCTTTCAGCAGTTGTGGTCCCAATTGTTGTACCGGATGTAGTTCCAGTGGTAGTGCGAGTAGCTGTGGTTGTAGTTACTGTGGTAGTCACCGTTACTGTTGTGGTAATATTACCACCTTTAAGTGTGTCAGAATTTGATACCTCTTCAGAAGTAATGAAGCTTTTCACTTGCAACTGGTTTAGCGTAATTTTCTTGTTTTTCATGGTTATAGATTTTTTCCCACTCAAGTTGGAGCATAAAAGTTCATTTTGACAGATCATGAGTAGCTGATCTGGTGAACCTGAAAGATTCATGGATGAGTGTGTATGAGGGCATAATGAAGTTAGGATCTGGGCTGTCTTCAAAATCAATTGAACAACAATCAAGAAATGATCAGAATTTCATCCTTGAACATCGAACCATTCTTTTCTTAACCTATTTCAATGCTTGGGTTTATCACTTCGATTACCAATTATTCGATTCCAAACTACTCCTTGTTTTCTTGGATAATATATCCATATGATGTGGTTAGATTTTGTGTTGAAAAATCCAAATATCAATGAAAGTTATGAACAGATTCCACATTCGATTCGTACTATTTTTTCTAATAGTGGCTACTTGTATTCGGTGCTCCGACGAACAATTAGTTTTGAGAGATGAGACTTATACTGTTGATCCCAGCGATGCAGTAGTTCAGCAAATTCTTAAACTAGGAATTGAACTAGAAGACATAAAAGCCCATAAAGATTTTTATGTTGCCCAAGGAGATATTCTCTTTCCAAGAAAAAGTGCTACCTCTTCTACCCCAAAAACAGAGCAACGGCGATGGTTCAGTATCATCAGTCCTTCAAATGTCAGAGATATTAAGATCTATCTCGATGAGGAATCTTTTGCTATTCTGGATTTAATGGTTCCATTAAATTTAGCTATCAGTGCATTTAACGCCTCAGGTTCAAATCTTAGAATGAGAAGGGTTTTCTCTCTTTCTCATGCTGATATTACGATCCGTCAAGACAATTCTATTATGGATTTGAACTACTGTGGAACCGGACGATTCCCTTTTGCTGGGAGACCAGGTTCTGAAATTAAAATTGCTGAAGGATTTTCAATTTTAACGAGTCCAAGCCGTTTGACTTTTCTCCTTGCTCACGAACTAGGGCATACGGTTGGATTGAGGCATACCAACGAAACAAATGGAAGCCAAATCATTGGCACTCCGGCTTTTGATCCTTTATCTGTAATGAATGGAAGCACTTGCGGAAATTTCTGGCAAGGTCTGTCTATACATGACAAGTCAGCATTGAGAAAATTGTACCCTGCGGCAGCTCCCAATAGATTGTTGTCAGGTAATCAGCTTGTTCCAGGACAGTTTCTAAAGTCTCCAAACGGCCAATACCGACTGATCTTACAGCATGATGGAAACCTGGTTTACTATCACCACAGTACGGCAATCTGGCATTCTGGGACTCATGGGCAGCCTATTGCAAAATGCGTGATGCAAGCAAATGGAGATTTAGTACTACTCAATTCTTCCGGACAGGTTAAGTGGTCAAGTGGCACCAATGGGCAAGTAGGATCATGGCTCAATGTACAGGATGGTAGAGTTGTTATTTATAGCACTTTTGGAGGAGCTATTTGGTGGAGAGGCTTATGAAAGTGTTATTAGAATCTCAACTTGAATTAACTATACCCTAATTTTTCTAAGACGGAAACTACTTTTTCTTGGGTAATGGGTTTCTCAAGAAGCATATAATTTTTAAATCCTTCCAATAGTAGGTTATGATATGATGTAGTAAAGACTAATGGACATGGTACTTTTATTTGATGAAAAATGTCAAAGCACAATCCATCTTCAAGCTCAATATCAACAAATATTAAATCTGGATTTTGTTTTTTATAGTTGGAAGAGAGAAAGTTGACACTATCCTTAATGGAAGGTATTATTCCAAGAAAAGTAAAACTGGAATCATACTTTTTTAGTATTGATTCCAGAAGCTTGGCCTGTGGTTTTTGGTCCTCAATTATAAGTATGTTCATTTGTCATATCTCTAGTCGGTAGTGGATGATTTATATGGTGTATCAGGTATAGGTATTAATTGAGCTTTTGACCCACTCTAGAAAAAGCTTTCTATTCTTAAAGCTGACGAGTAGGTTTTCTTTTTTTAGTTCCGGAATTAAATCAAGTTTTATTCTTCCTCTCGTATACGAGTAAAATTTCTTAATCGAGTCAAGATTTACAATTAACTGCCTGTTGACTCGATAGAATTGGTCACTTAGTAATGGCCTTAATTCTTCAAGGGTAAAATCAATGATGAAATGTTTTCCTGACTTTTGATATAAGTAGACCATTTTATTTTCCAGGTGGAAGTAAGCAATGTCTGATTCTTTCATGATCATATTTTTGCTGCCTACTTTTAGTACAATCTTTCTTTCTGATTGGACTGAAGTTCCATGAACTAAACTACTAGTGCCTATGATCGGATGTTTAGGCTGAAACATCTGTTCGAAATTTTGATATTTTTCTAATGCTTCTGTTAGTTTATTTTGGGTGATGGGTTTTAGCAGGTAGTGAATGCAATTTGTGTAGAAGGCTTCAATGCTGTAATCACGATATGATGTTGTGAAAACAACAGGACATGTTATATCCACGCTATCAAAAAGTTTGAAGCAATGTCCATCCTCAAGTTCTACATCAAGGAATAACAGATCTATTGATGGTTTTTCTTTGTAAAAAGAGATTACATCTGCTGAATTAGTGAAGGAGCCAACAATATGAATATCCTCTCTACATTTCTTAAGAAGAGTACAGAGGATATCAGATTGATAGGATTGATCCTCTACGATCAAAATATTCATATATCACTACTTTTAGCCACCTCCTTGATGAGTAATATCTTCAATTCCTGGTGGATCAATACACGTGACACCTGGGTCAGGGTCTGTTGTCGACTTTCCCCCTCTAATTTTAGATAGCTCGATTATTTTGTCATCTCTGAATCTTTCAAACTTTGTTTTAGCTTTCATGGTAATTTTAATTTATGTTTTTCAAGTCGCTTGAAGAAGCGAGTATCTAACGCATGCTGTCCTTACTACTCTTAATTCAATCTAAATTTTTGTTCTAAAAATCAGTAGACTTCCTCCATCAAAATTGCTGAAGTTGAATTATTGAATGTTGAAATGGAAATATTGATACCAGGTTTATAAATTCATTTATGACTTTTGTAAAAAGGCTATCTGCACCTGTTTACAATGAGTTTATACAATTTAAAAGCCGCTTTCCTTAGTATCTTCGGATACTTTTATTTAACAGCCGTTTGTGTATCTCAAAATGCTTCAAATCTACTTGTTGATTATTACTCTCCCAGGACCTATGAGGGACATCCTCAAGTATGGTCAATCGTTGAAGACCGTCAAGACATATTATATATAGCCACAGGTTTCGGTGTTATTTCTTATGATGGAGTAGAATGGAAAAAAGTTAACGGAACGGACAAAACAGTCAGATCTCTTGCGGTTTCAAAGGATGGGACCATATTTGTTGGATCGCAGCAAGATATTGGATATTTGGATGAGGTTTCTGGTGAGCTTCACTTTCGTTCCTTATTGCCGAATTTAGATTCACTTCAGAAGGAATTTGCTGATGTATGGAAAATTCACACTACATCTGAAGGTGTTTATTTCCAAAGTTTCCAATCGCTCATTCGTTGGCATAACGGACAAATGAAAGTGTGGAAGCCAGCTATTTCATACCATTTCAGTTTTGTTGTAGATGATCAACTCTTCATAAAGGAAAACGGTAAGGGAATTAAGCTAATGGAAGAGGAAGCCTTGGTTTTATTGCAGGGAACGGAAACACTAGCGGCCGATAAAGTGTATTCTATTACCGCACATGATGACTCCTCCTTACTCATAGCTACCGGGAACAGAGGCTTTTTCTTATATGAACTCCAATCTCAAAAACTGAGACCATATGATGCACCGATAAATGAAGTGATTATAAAAGAAGGTATTCTGAGCGCATTACGGCTTAAAAGTGGATACCTAGCCATAGGTACTCGGAGTGGTTTTTACATATCTAATTCGAAAGGAATTGTTGTAAATAGTTTGGACAGTAGAGCGGGTCTGCCGAAAGAGCCATGGATTTCTTTAATGGAGAGCCGAAATGGGTTGCTTTGGGCTGGTTTGAATCAAGGCATTGCGAAAGTTCACGTAAACAATCCCATTTCTTTTTGGAATCAAAAGTATGGACTAGAAGGTACCGTACTCTCTACCGCCCCTACTACTGATCAAATTTATGTCGGAACTACTTTAGGATTGTACTACCTCGAAGAAGATAGGTTTGTACGTTCTCAGGATATTCATGATTTCTGCTTTGACTTATTAGTAGTAGAGTCACCTGAAAGCCAAAGATTGTTGGTTGGTACTAGCAATTCCATTTACGAAGTGGATGAGAAAGGGAGTAAAAAGGTAGTTGATATCGATGTAGCATTTGACTTGTACCAGTCTGACGAAAATCCCGATCGGGTTTTTGTAGCTACTCGAAGCGGGATTGTTATTTTGAAATGGAATTCAAATGATTGGATTATTGAAGAAAAAGTAGAAGGTGTAACCGAGCAAATACGCTCTATAGTGGAATTCAGGGGAGATTTGTGGCTAGCTACGGATCTATCAGAGGTTATTAGAATTAGAGCAATAAACTCTTCAGATGAAACAATTGTAAGATATGGTCAGCTTCCAAGAGTCAGTTGGGTTGGTAAATTTCAGGATAATATAACCCTTGGCACCATGGGTGGAATTTACAAATATGACTCAATAAAAGATCTGTTTAAGCCTTATGATGGTTTTCCGGAATACCTTATTGACGGCAGTCACGATGTTTCATCCATTCATGAGATATATGCAAATGAAATTTGGGTAACAAATGCGAAATCGTCTAATCCTGTACTCTCTAAACTGAATGCCTTTTTTTTAAATACCTATAAGGAAATCAAAGAGCTTTCTTTAGTGGCTGATGCGACATTTTATGATGTTGGACATCACAAAGAAAAGACATGGTTTGGAGGAACTTCTGGTCTGTTTATGTATGACCATAAGAAGAGAAAAGAATCTTTCAATCAACAAGCTAATATGATCATAAGGAAGGTCAAATTTGGTTCCAAAACCACCTCGATAAACGCAAATCACGCCAAACATTTGGATGAAATAGCGCATCCGGAAAACAATATAAGTTTTGACTATACATTAACAGATTACATTGATGAAGGTGAAAATCGATACAGCTATTATCTAAACGGCCTTGAAAGTAAAGAACAATGGTCCAACTGGTCAAATGACTCCAAAATAATGTATACGAATCTGCCGGCAGGTGACTATCTATTTCAGGTCAAAGGAAGGAATGTTTACGGAATTGAAAGTAAAATAGCATCATATTTCTTCAGAATTAGTCCTCCGTGGTATGCTACCTGGTATGCCATTCTATCCTATTTAATGTGTTTATCCACAGGAATATTTTTCTTGTTGAAAGTCAATCGAAAATTGATGAAGAGAAGTAGGGAACGTCTAGAAGAGGTAATAAGGCAAAGAACGAAAGAAATTGTTCATCAAAAAGAAGAAATTGAAGTTCAAAATATACGGCTTACAGAGTTAAATACTGAAATTAAGCACTTAATGGGTATTGTGGCTCATGATCTAAAAAACCCACTTATTACAGTTTACAGCATAGTTCAGCTTTTAAAAGAGGAACTTTCTGACACCAATTCATCAGTAAGGGAATACATCACGGAAATAGATATTTCTACTCAAGAACTAATAGACCGCATATCCGATGTTTTGGATATAAATGCTTTGGAGTCGAAAAAGCCAAATCTAGAAATTGCTGAGATAAATCCTTTGAATGTTTTGAAGGAAGTGATACGTCGCTACAGGAAATTGGCCTCAGAGAAGAGTATTAAAATAGAAAAAAACTTTGAGGGAAAAGCCGAGTTAATTTTTGTAGATAAATACTATTTGGTTCAAGTATATGAAAATCTTTTGTCGAACGCTATAAAGTTTAGCCCTCAAGACTCTACTGTTCTTGTAAATGCAAGTTATATAAACCATAAGCTGAGAATCGAGATTATTGATTTTGGCCCTGGAATAAAAGAAAGTGAAAAGGGAATGATTTTTCAACGTTTTGCGCGACTTTCTAATGAACCTACCGGAGGAGAAAAATCAACCGGTCTAGGATTGTTTATAGCTAAGAAATATGTTGACTTAATGAAAGGGAATATTTGGTACGAATCTGGTTCACCAATAGGTTCTCGATTCATAATAGAATTTTAGCAAGCCTTATATGGCTAAAGATTTTTATCGATCCAATTTAAAAATGAAGATCTTTTTTTAAAGCTTATAGTAACATTCAAGTCCTTCTCCGAAGAAATAAGTTCAACCTTTATTTTACTCCTTTCAATAGGGTAGAATCTTGCAATGGAATTAATGTTAAGTAACATTTGCCTATTGGCACGGAAAAAAAACTGTTGATCAAGCAACGACTCTAGTTCATTCAAAGTACTTGTAAGGACTAATGTGTCATCTTTAATAAAAAGATAGGTCAACTTATTTTTCACGATTATGTAAAGGATATCTGATTGTCGAAAAGTTTGATGACCTCTAGCTGTTTTTAGTAAAATCCTTCTTGGTTCGTTTAGGTATTCTTGATCACTAGCAGCTTTTAGTTTACCTCTTGAATAATAAAAAAAAGCTTTGGCATTATTTTTTTTTATACCTCCCTTCAGGTTCACCTCTCTTCGAGGTAAAAGTATATACTTGAAAAAGTAGTCTTCAGGGAGAAAGGCTGTCGCGGAAAAACCCATTCTTTTTTACTTAATAGTTTAGCACCTTTTCTTTAATAGAGTTGTCTTCTCACTCACTATGATAACAAGTGCAATTACTATAATCCCTTAATGCTAAAACCTAAAACTCTTAAAGCGACGCGTACAATAACAATTCAATAAATCTCCTGTTGCATATAATGCGGATAGATTCTCATATGAACTTTTTTTGTTTCTTGAGTGAGCAAGTCTCGAAGTTCTGCTATGCCAAGTCCGGACTTAGCACTTATTTGGATGGAAAGTCCATTACTACCAGGAAGAGTATTCTCTTCTTCCAGCTTATCAATTTTGTTATAAACTCTTATGGTCTTTATATCTCCGGCACCTATTTCTCCAAGTGTTTCATCTACAATATTTATGTGGTCCTCAAAAGAGGGATTAGAAGCATCGATCACATGCAAAAGGATGTCAGCCTCTCTTACCTCGGCCAGCGTAGATTTAAAAGACTCAATGAGAGCGTGAGGAAGCTTTCGAATAAAGCCAACAGTATCCGATAGAAGAAAAGGAATGTTGTTCAGGACTACTTTTCTCACTGTAGAATCCACGGTAGCAAACAGTTCATCTTTAGCGTATACTTTCTCTTTACTTAACAGCCTCATGAGTGTTGATTTTCCGGCGTTTGTATACCCAACCAATGCCACACGGACTATGCCACTCCTTGATTTTCTTTGAGTATTTGATTGTTTTTCAATTTTTTTAAGCTTTTTCTTTAGCACATTAATCTGGTCTCGGATAATTCGTCTGTCAGTTTCTATCTCTTTCTCTCCAGCGCCACCTCGAGTTCCTGTACCACCTCTTTGTCGTTCAAGGTGTGTCCACATTCTGGTCAGCCGTGGTAATAAATATTGATATCGAGCGAGTTCAACTTGTGTTTTAGCTTGGGCGGTTTTTGCTCGTTTCAAGAAAATGTCCAGGATCAATAGACTTCTGTCATATATTTTTACTTTGAGCTCCTTTTCTAAGTTACGTAGTTGTGAGGGTGAGAGATCATCATCAAATACGACGACATCTACTTTTTCCATTTTGATCATCGTGCTGATTTCTTCCAGTTTACCTTTACCTACAAATGTGCGTGGGTCCGGATGTTCCAATTTCTGTGTGAACTTTCCGATAATATCCATTTGGAGAGTTTTTGATAAAAACTCCAATTCATCCATCATTTCATCTAGACGCTCATCAGACTCAGATTTCGATCCGACAGCTACAAGCACTCCCTTTTCATTCTTTTTTGCAGTTTCGATCATATTATTCGCAAAGTTTGCCAATTAGACATAGCTTACAAAG
Organism: Ekhidna sp.; assembly: GCA_965267215.1. Classification (GTDB taxonomy): domain Bacteria; phylum Bacteroidota; class Bacteroidia; order Cytophagales; family Cyclobacteriaceae; genus Ekhidna. The sequence goes on along the minus strand of OZ253940.1, from coordinate 2,970,137 downwards.
GTTTGCTTCAAATAAGAATACAACGTGAAGATTGCTTTTGTTGCCAATACAAGCTGGAATATTTACAATTTTCGAAAGGGCTTAGTCCACTTTTTTCTTTCTCGAAAGGACGAGGTTATCGTATTGGCTCCCTTTGATGAATATACTTCCAGTCTTGAAAGTTGGGGATGTAAAGTTTTCGATACTTCACTGGATGGAACTGGTTCTAACCCTTTAAAAGACATTAAATATTTTAATAAGTTAATAATCCTTTTCAAAAGAGAAAAGCCAGATGTTGTCCTAAGTTTTACTATAAAACCGAATATTTATTCCTCATTAAGTGGAAGGCTCACGTCAATTCCGGTAATTTGTAATGTGAGTGGGTTGGGTACTGTTTTCCTGGTTCAAGGTCTAACTGGTAAATTGGCAATAAGCCTGTATAAGCTTGCCTTTAGATACAGTTCGGCAGTGTTTTTTCAAAATCCGGATGATAGGGACTTGTTCACTTCTGTCATTCATGTTGCTAATGAAAAAGTCTATGAGGTTCCCGGCTCAGGAATCGATTTGAAGGAATTCAATGCTTTGCCGCTTCCATCGAATGATAGAACCAAGTTTTTAATGATTTCTCGTGTTATAGTAGAAAAGGGGGTAAAGGAGTATGCAGAGGCAGCTTCTTTTTTCGAACATGATGATAATGTTTCATTCACCCTTGTTGGTAAATATGATGCAAGTCATGCAAGGTCGATTTCTCAAGATCAACTAAACTTATGGCAGAAAAAAGGTTGGCTCACTTATTTATCTCACTCAAATGAAATAATGAAACTCGTTCGTGAGCATGATGTGATTGTATTGCCTTCCTACCGGGAGGGAACTCCTCGGACGTTACTAGAAGGAGCAGCAATGGGCAGGCCATTGATAGCAACTAACGCCCCAGGTTGCAAAGAGGTGGTTAGAGATGGATTTAATGGATTCTTATGTGGGGTGAGGAATGCAAGAAATTTGGCTGATAAAATGCGACTATTTCTATCTCTTTCGAATTCTGAAAAACAGAAGCTCGCATCAAACTCACGCATAGTGGCGGAGGAAAAATTTGATGAGCAGATAGTTATTGATACGTATGTTGAAGCAATACATCGAATCAATGGGATCGCATAGAATATTTCTTCTATTTTTACGATGTATAAATACTTATCTGTGAATCGCTTAGTACCATTCATTTTAATAGCCATTTTAAGTAGTTGCAAGGCTTATAAGCAAGATATTATGTTCAGGCTGGATGATGACTTCACTGCGGAAGACTTATCCAAAGCAACGAGCGAAATTGAAAGCAATTACAAACTGAAACCAAACGATGCTCTATTATTAGATGTCTTCACGAATGAGGGTGAGCGGTTGATAGACCCCAATCAGGAACTCGCTGGTAACCTTGGCCAACAACAGCAACAGCAATTCAGAGATCGCTTTCAATACGTTATTCAAGGTGATGGATTGGCTACCTTTCCGATGATTGGTAATGTAGAGTTGGAAGGTATGACACTTTTTGAAGCTGAAGTAATGATCGCGAAGAAATTTGACGAGGTGTACAAAGGCTCATTTGTGAAATTAAGGATTACCAACAGAAGAGTTTTTGTACTTGGAGCTCCTGGAGGTCAGGTTGTGCTACTAAATAATGAGAACATGAGTTTAGTTGAAGTACTTGCGGCTTCCGGAGGCTTAGATTTTGGTGCTAAGGCTCAAAACATACGGCTCATAAGAGGTGAAGATATTTTTAGAATTAACTTATCAACAATAAGTGGTATGAAGGAAAGCAATATGCTCGTTGCTCCAGGGGATATTATCTACGTTGAACCTTGGAGAAGGCCATGGCTGGAAACTTTAAGAGATGTCTCTCCTGCCCTGAGTTTAGTGACTAGCGTACTTACCTTAATCGTTGTAGTTCAGAATTTATAATGGAAAGCAACAATACTCAGCCAAACAATGAAATCGAAAATGATCTTCTCGAATCGTTTGATATAGAGCGTTTTTGGTACGTTTTGAAGAGAAGTAAGTTCTGGATCTTAGGATTTATTATTCTAACAGCCACTCTCGCTTATGCATATGTAAGATATACTAAGCCGGTATATAATTCAGAGTCAGTCATTAAACTGGATTTTGAAAGTGAGGCAAATGTTTTAGGACTTGTTGAGGTTGTAAATACCCAGGAAAGGAATGAAATCTCTGGTGAGATAGAACTAATCAAATCCAAACTATTTCTGTCTCGTGTAGCTGACGCAGCAAATCTTGAAATTTCCTATCATGTATATGGAAGATATCTCACTGACGAGAGGTATAGAAATTCTCCTTTTAGGGTTTCTTATAAAATATTCAACCAGGCATATTACAATGCTCCTTTCGATGTAAGATTTGGAGCTGAGGATTCCTTCTTTTTGACCTATATAAAAGAGGGAAGTGAGGTTGAGAAAAAATATTCTTTCGGAGAAGAAATAAGTACCGAAGATTTTAATTTACTAATCGAGCGTACGGAAAATTTCCAATCCACGGATGATAATACGTATTTTTTTATCATACATAGTGGTGAAGAGATCGTAAATATGCTCCAAGAAAATTTGGATGTTCTTCCGGAAAATTTCAATGCAAAAACCATTAGAGTATCCTATTCAGATTACAACAGATACAAGGCAAAAGACTTAGTCAACCTTATCGATTCGCTCTATTTAGATTACACCAAAGAGGTAAAGAATGTAGCTATAGAGCAAAAGATAGAGTTCTTAGATGAACAAATAGAAAGCACAGAAGAAAAGTTGTCACAGTATGAGGATTATTTTGAGCAATTCACAATCGACAATCGGACAACTGATCTGGATGAAGACTTAAACAGAACGATTTTACAGTTATCCGTTCTTGATTCACAACGATTCGATTTGAGAAAGAATCTTAACGACCTTGGTCTTATCCAGAAGAAGGTTAATGATAAGGGAGCAATAGTTGTAAATCCATTCCTATTAGATCGTTTACCTGAAACACTTTCAGAATCAATAAATGAATATTCTGAGCTTCAGCAGGAGCGTGAACTCAAGCTGGCGTCCTATAATGAAACATCCTACATTATTGAGCAAATAGATCTTAAATTGGATAAGTCAAAGGGTCTGCTTGTTGAGTTATTAAAATCCTACAGCCTAACCTTAGAAGATCAATTGAAGCAAGTGGATAGGAGGAGGTCCATCCTGGAGGGCAGTCTTTCAAGAATGCCTTCTATGGGAACGGAATATGGAAAAAATAGAAGGCTTTACAGCATTCAGGAAGAATTTATGCTGTCATTACAAACCTCAAAGATGGAGCTAGAAATTACGCGTGCAGGCACAGTTACCAGGAACGTTATACTTTCACCAGCCGCTCTTCCGGGAGCACCAATAAAACCCCAGAAAGTTTTGATCATGGGTGCTGGATTCATGATAGGATTGGTATTCGGAATAGTCTTTTTGCTTGTGAGATATCTGGCGCATAACAAAATTGCTGGAATTAGAGAGTTGGAAAAACTTGCACAAGTTCCTGTTCTGGGAGCCGTACCTCATTACAAAAAGGAATCGCTTAATCAAACTTCTTTGGTTGTTAAAAAAGATTCCAAAAGTTCTCTGAGTGAGGCATTGCGGACTATACGGACAAATATGGATTTCATTCACCCGAACGAAGGGCCAACTATTATTAGTGTTACTTCAACTATTTCGGGTGAAGGTAAAACGTTTGTAGCAGCAAATCTGGGTGCTATTATGGCTATGACGGGTCAGAAAGTTTGCGTAGTTGATATTGATATGAGAAAACCAAAAGTGCATTTGGCTTTTGGCGAAAGTAGCTCTACAGATGGAGTAAGTACGATTTTGTCTTCTAAGAGTGACACAGGTGAAAGTATTCAAAAGACTTCTATAGAGAATCTGTTCTTTATCGGGGCTGGTCCTACACCTCCTAATCCTTCGGAGCTGCTACTTCAATCCTCATTCAATGAAATGCTCTCGGATTTGAAGAAAAAGTTTGATATAGTCATTCTTGATACACCACCAGTTGGGCTCGTGACGGATGGCAGGTTGGTTATGAAGTTTTGCGATATCCAGTTGTACATAGTTAGAGCAGATTATTCTAAACGAAACTTCATCAAAGTGTTAAATGACTTAAAATCTACTGGTCAATTTTCTCGAATGACTGCCATTTTGAATTCCATAGACTCAACCCCAGGTTATGGTTACGGTTACGGCTATGGTTATGGTTACTATACGGAGGATGAATCTGTAACTAGAAAAAAAGTGGCTTCAAGTATCAAAAATTTATTTTAAATGAGTTGGTTTGGAAAAAAACCGGAACCTCTCACAGTCGATTTACATTCTCATTTAATCCCAAATATTGATGATGGCGCACAATCAATAGAGCAAAGCTTAAATATGATCACCCAGTTGGTAAGCCTAGGTTATCAAAAGCTAATTACAACACCACACATTCATCCTAATTATCCAAATACACCTGAGATTATTCTCAATGGGCTTACACTCTTACAAAAAGCTATTGTTAAATTAGATTTAGAAGTAGAGCTTGAGGCCGGAGCAGAATACTATGTAGATGAATCATTCATTGAGAAAATAAAAAGCGGATCCAAGCTTCTTTCATTCGGAGGTTCCTATGTATTGGTTGAATCGTCCTTTATTAACAAATCGGCCCATTTCGAACCTACAATGTTCGAGCTTTTATCACTAGGTTATCAGCCAGTGCTGGCACACCCTGAACGATACAATTTTTTAGAAGGAAGTTTGGATTGGCTAATGGAACTAAAGAATATGGGAGTGTTGTTGCAAGTGACTTTAGGATCTATCGGTGGATATTATGGGAGCAAGCCTGAAAAAATGGCCAAACTTCTACTTAAAAAAGGAATGGTTGATTTTCTGGGCTCTGATATCCATAGAGAGAAACATCTTCCTTTTTTGAAAAAGGGTCTCGAGCAAAAAGATGTTCAAAAGGGGATAAGAAAAAAAGCCTTCAAAAATCCACATCTTTTATAGGGGTGTGGAAAACTTTTTAGGTCAAACTACGAGGTAATTAAGGGTTTTTTCTTTTAAATTCCTTTATTCATAACCACCGAAATATACTGTTATTCTATGGCCGAAGAACATAAACGCAAGGAAGAGAGGGAGTTGATTCGAAAGTTTGAAGCATTCCTTAAGAATAGAGAGAATCATTACTTTGATGAAGAGTCAATGATTCAAATTATCAACTATTACAGCCTTCATGAGAAGTTAAATCATGCATTAAGGGCTTCCACCATAGCTTTGGAACAATTTCCATATTCCATTGATCTAACCATTGAGAAATCAGATGTACTAGTCAAGATTGAAAAAACAGAGGAGGCCATTGAATTAGTGGAGGAGACACTTAATATTCATCCGAATGATCCTGAACTACTTCTTCAAAAGGGGGCTCTTCATTGTTTACTTTCTGAGTTTGAGGAGGCAATTGTAGCGTATGAAGGTGCCTTGATGAATGTGGAAGATAAAGATGAGGTTTACTTCAGTATTGGTATGGCTTATCAAGGGCTGGGCAAATATGCAGAGGCAGCAGAGCAATATAAAAAAGCGGTCGAGATAAATATGCTAAATGAAAACGCGCTGTATGAGTTGGCATATTGTCTTGATGTATCAGGGGAATTGGAAGGAAGTCTTTCGTACTATCAAAAATTTATTGATCAGGATCCTTATTCAGAATACGCTTGGTATAACCTTGGAATCGTATATAATAAACTTGGAAAATATACGGAAGCTGTTGATGCATATGAATATGCAACTGCCATTGATGATAATTTCAGTAGTGCATGGTTTAATATGGGTAATGCCTACATGAATTTAGGTAGGTACGATCAAGCCTTAGCAGCCTATTTAAAAACATTTGAACAAGAGGGTGCTTCACCAGAAACATATTGTCATATTGGAGCTGCGTATGAAAAATTGCAGCAGCTAGATCTCGCAATCAAATATTATCAGAAAGCCACTAAGCTAGATCAAATGTATCATGAAGCCTGGTACGGTGTAGGTGTATGCTTAGCACTTCAAGATAAATGGTATGAAGCTATCCACTTCTTAAACAAAGCCCTGAAGCTTGACTCTGAGAACGGACATTATTGGAAAGCTGTAGCTGATGCAGAGTATAAAACAGGAAATCTTGTTTCTTCACTGGAAGCATATAAAGAGGCAAGTGAAATGGATCCGGAAGATCCAAAAATTTGGTTGGATTGGTCTATGGCTTATTACGAGCAGGGAGACTATGACCTGGCAATTTCGGTTCTTGAAGATGGATTAAATGAATGTCCTGATAATGCTGAGATGTACTACAGAGGGGTTGTTTATCTGATAGGATCTGGAAGTTATAAGTATGCCATAAACAGGTTAGAAACGGCACTTATGTTAGACTTTGATGGCCATGAAGTACTTTTTGAATTTTTTCCAAATCTCCCCACACAAAAAGCACTTTACCGAATTATTGATCAGTTCAGGCAGGATAAAAAATAAAACCTTTGATGGTCTAAAGATATTTTGTGATTTTTGTGGCTTGTTTTATCCTGAGCACCTAAAATTACATGCATTATCATCTAAATAACCTACCTGAGAGAACAGCAAAACCTAGAACAGAAGGTTTTACCATGGTAATGGATAAAGGCTTAAGCCTTCGAGAAGTAGAAGACCTCATAGAGTCAAGTGGTGAGTATATAGATATTGTGAAGTTTGGTTGGGCTACTTCTTTTGTATATCCAAAATTGAAAGAAAAAATAGCTCTGTACAAGTCAGCTGGGATTCCATGTTACTTTGGAGGTACTTTATTTGAAGCTTTTATAGTAAGAGATCAGTTTTCCGATTACCAAAAAATACTTGATGAATTTGGTTTGGAATATGCAGAAGTTTCGGATGGTTCCATTGAAATGGATCATGACAAAAAGTGTGACTATATAAGCACTTTAGCTAAACAAGTTACCGTACTTAGTGAGGTAGGGTCTAAAGATGCTGCAAAGATTATTCCTCCATATAAGTGGATAGAACAGATGGAAACGGAGCTTGAAGCAGGAGCATGGAAAGTGATAGGAGAGGCGCGGGAAAGTGGAAATGTTGGTCTGTTCAGAGATTCCGGAGAAGTGAGACAAGGACTCGTAGAGGAAATTTTAACCCAGATACCTGCGGAAAAGATTTTATGGGAAGCACCACAAAAAGCTCAACAAGTATGGTTTATTAAGCTTTGTGGTGCAAATGTGAACCTTGGAAATATTTCCCCAAATGAAGTAATCCCTCTTGAGACCATTCGTCTTGGACTAAGGGGTGATACATTCAACCATTTTCTATAGTTTATCTCAGTAAGACACCAATTGTAAAGCCGGCAGAAATGGCTATAGGGAAGCTGGAGTCACCATTGCTATGTCCAAAATTATATCTGCCTTCCCCTTCATTGTCCCAGGCATATCCAAGACCAATGTGATAGTCCAAGGTCATAATGTTTGCCAGAACATACTGCCTTCCATAGGTGATCAAAAAACCAACGGAAGTGAAGTTCTCACGCTCTCTGTTTGTCCCGTCAAAGGAATCAATGTCTTCACTGTACTGTGAGAAAATTACTTCCGGGCGTATGTATTTTCCACTTAGAAGATGGGATCCTCTAAGATCAGGAGTTATGAAGTCAGGATTGAGCTTGAATTTAGGACCTATCTTAAATAAAAATCCGCTGGGATTGGTTTCACCAACGTCTACACCCAACCCAATTATTCCCACTTTAGCTTCCCAGGAAAGCCAATCCTTGATATAGCTCTCATATCCGAAAGTGGTATTTCCAGTTAGTGGCGAAAAGAATTCCATTTTAATAGCCTTCTTTTTGTTCTTTGTATAACTAGTATCAATTTTCTGAGTATACGAAGAAAAACAAAAGAGCATTAAAGTGAGAGTGATTATTTGTTTCATATTCCTTTATGAGTTTGTGGTTTAACTATTAGGAAATATAAAGTCTTATTTCCCCTAATTCTTGGATGAATATTTTGTGGCTAACATCCGAATTCCGTACTTCGCAGCATGATTAATTTCACGCTTTTTCTTAAAGGGATCGCAATGGGTGCGGCTAATGTCATTCCGGGAGTTTCGGGAGGTACCGTGGCATTTATCACTGGGATTTATGAAAGACTTATTAATTCACTTAAGAGCTTCGATTTAAGCACCTTATCACTTGTTTTAAAAGGTGAGTGGGGGCTCTTTGCAAAGACGACAGATCTGAAATTTTTGAGTGTTTTATTAGCTGGTATTGCACTAAGTATTATTAGCCTGGCTAAGCTCATGGAATTAGCTTTTCTGCACTATGAGATCTATACATTAGCTTTCTTTTTTGGACTAATCTTAGCATCAATTATAGCTGTATCAAAACAAATCTCAAAGGTGAACTTAACGGTAGTTATTAGTTTTTCACTAGGAATGCTGGTTGCCGGATCAATTGCTTTTTTCCCTCCTGCTCAACCCAATGGCAGTTTTTTTTATGTGGTATTGTGTGGTGTAGTCGCAGTTTGTAGTATGATATTGCCTGGATTGTCCGGATCGTACGTTTTATTGTTGATGGGTAACTACATCTTAGTACTAAGAGCCATTAGTGAGTTCAATTTTAACATCTTGTTACCATTGATGCTGGGCTGTGTAGTTGGGCTAATAGTGTTTTCCAGGCTATTATCTTATCTATTTAGTCGATTCAAGAATCAAACTACAGCACTGCTTGCAGGATTTGTTGCAGGCTCACTGATTGTAATTTGGCCGTGGAAGGATACTATATATGAGACTTTTGAAGGAAAGGAAAAAGCAGTGGGGTATATCTGGAACCTTCCAGAATTGGATGCTCAGTTACCACTAACAGTTGTGTTGTTAATAGTTGGCTTTTTATCTGTTTGGTTTATGGAGAGGAAGTCTAGCTAATACGAATATGTGAGGCTTGTGCTTTCTTAGTATTTTAGTATTAAATCAAACTCAATGAATAGGTTCGGATTGATCGGATACCCTGTTGGCCATAGTTATTCACAGGATTTTTTTACGAAAAAATTCAAAAAGCTGGGACTGAAAGATCATGTGTATGATCTATTCGAGATGGAGTTTCTCAATGAATTTCCCGCACTTTGGCTTAGACATCATGATTTACTAGGCGTAAATGTAACCGTACCACATAAAGAAAACGTCTTAAAGTACCTGGATAATCAAGACGCGAGTGCGATTAAAGTAGGAGCCGCCAATGTTATTCTTAAGAAAAAGAATGGTCAGTTGGTTGGATACAATACAGATTACATGGCTTTTAAAGAATCCCTTAACTCCTGGATTAAAAAATACAAAGGAGAAGCACTGGTTTTGGGTTCAGGTGGGGCGGCCAAAGCGGTTCAGGCCGGGCTTACAGATTTAGATATACCTCATAATCAGGTTAGCAGAAATAAGAAAACAGGAGATTACACCTACGATCAACTTAAAAGCTATCCTGAAATCATCTCACGATTTGAATTAATCATAAATACTACCCCACTAGGTATGTATCCTCAAATTGAGACATTTCCAGATCTTCCCTATGAGCATATTAAGAAAGGTAGCTTTACCTATGATCTTGTATATAATCCTGAAGAAACAGAATTTCTAAAAAGATCAAAATCACACGGTGCAAAAACCAAAAATGGGTTGGAAATGTTGCAACTGCAGGCAGAACGATCATGGGATATTTGGATAGGTAAATAATGGATTTTAAGCTCTTTTCAGAATACAGTCCCACCGGAGATCAGCCTGAAGCTATTAAGCAAATCGTTGAAGGCATAAACGATGATGAAGTCGCTCAGACTTTATTAGGTGTAACAGGATCAGGGAAGACATTCACTATGGCTAATGTGGTGGATCAGGTGCAACGACCTACATTGGTTTTAAGCCATAACAAGACATTAGCAGCGCAGCTCTATGGTGAATTCAAGAGGTTCTTTCCTGATAATGCTGTGGAGTACTTCATATCCTATTATGACTACTACCAACCAGAAGCATACATACCAACGAGTAATGTTTACATAGAAAAGGATCTTTCCATCAACGAAGAGATTGAGAAACTAAGACTAAGTGCTACTTCCGCGCTGCTTTCAGGAAGGAGAGATGTAATAGTAGTTGCTTCTGTTTCTTGTATCTATGGTATCGGTAACCCGGAAGAATTCGGGAAAAATGTAATTAAAGTTCAGGAAGGGGATATGATCCCTAGGAACAAATTTTTATTTAGTCTGGTAGATATACTATACAGTAGGACAGAATCGGAGTTCAAGCGTGGAACTTTTCGGGTAAAAGGAGATACTGTCGATGTTTTTGTGGCTTATGCAGATTTTGCATACCGCTTCATTTTCTGGGGCGATGAGATAGAATCTATCCAACGTATCGATCCAATCACGGGTGAAAGACTCTCGGATGAAAGAATCATTACTATTTTTCCAGCGAACCTTTTTGTAACTGGAAAAGATCAACTTCAAGTAGCTATTAAAGAAATCCAGGATGATCTGGTTGAGCAGGTTCAGTTTTTCGAAGATGAGCGACGGTTTTTAGAAGCAAAGAGGCTGAAAGAAAGGACGGAGTTTGATCTTGAGATGATCCGTGAAATTGGATACTGCTCAGGAGTGGAGAATTATTCAAGGTATTTCGATCGAAGGAACCCGGGAAGTCGTCCGTTCTGCTTGCTCGACTATTTTCCAGATGATTATTTGATGATTATAGATGAAAGTCATGTGACAGTACCTCAGGTGAGGGGAATGTGGGGAGGAGATAGGGCCAGAAAGGTGAATCTGGTAGATTATGGCTTTCGACTTCCTTCGGCTATGGACAATCGACCACTAACTTTTAATGAGTTTGAAGATATGCTCAACCAAGTGGTCTTTGTGAGTGCTACACCTGGTGAATATGAACTCAGGAAATCTGAGGGGGTAATCATTGAACAATTGATTCGCCCGACAGGATTACTCGATCCTGTTATTGACGTGCGTCCAAGTCTTCATCAAATAGATGATTTAATGGAAGAAATTCAGCAACGAATTGAGTTGGAAGATCGCGTTTTAGTAACGACACTAACCAAACGTATGGCTGAAGAATTGACGAAATATCTACTTAATGCTGGTGTCAAAACAAGGTATATCCACTCAGAGGTGGATACGTTGGATCGGGTGGAGATCTTGAGGGAGTTGAGACTTGGTGTTTTTGATGTACTTGTTGGTGTTAACCTACTTAGAGAGGGGCTGGACCTTCCTGAGGTCTCGTTGGTAGCTATCCTGGATGCAGACAAAGAAGGGTATTTGAGAAATGAACGCTCACTTGTGCAGACCATCGGGCGCGCTGCGAGGAACGAGAGAGGGAAAGTAATCATGTATGCTGATAAGGTTACTGGATCCATGAAACTTGCGATTGATGAAACCAATAGGCGTAGAAGTATTCAAATGGAGTATAATGAAGAACATGGTATTACTCCTATGTCTGTGAAAAAAGATAAAGACGAAATACTTAAGCAGACTGGGGTAGCCGACAAAAAGAAAGGTGCGAAAAAATACTACATCGAGGAAGAACAATCTCTGGCGGCTGACCCAGTGGTTTCTTACATGAGCAAAGATCAACTAACTAAGCTGGCCAATGAGACCAGAAGAAAGATGGAAAAAGCGGCTAAAGATCTTGATTTTATGGAAGCTGCTCGATTGAGAGACGAACTTCAGGGAGTAGAAAAATTATTGAAAGAAAGTAAGTAGCTTCTTGGAATTACGATATACCTGCATCAACTTGCTATTGAAGTAGACAGCAATTCCAAAAGAATAAATCTTTTCAAACTTAATTTCCCAATTTTTCAATGTCAAAAATCACAGCCTTCGGTACCTATGTGCCTGAGAAAATTATAGACAACCAATACTTTGAACGTTTCATTGATACTAACGATGAGTGGATTACCTCTCGAACAGGTATCAAGACGAGAAGGTTTTCAAAAGAAGGAGAGTATACGAGTGACCTTGCTGCAAAAGCAGTTCAGAACTTAATGAAAAGTAGTGGAAAGAATGTAGATGATGTGGATTTCATTATTATGTGCACAACATCCCCCGATCAACCTATGCCTAATGCGGCATCACGAGTACAATATAAACTTGGAATAAAAAATGCGGGTTGTAATGATATTTGGGCAGCATGTGCCGGGTTTATTTATGGATTGCAAATAGCACATGGTTTCGTCAATTCCGGAGTGTATAAAAAAGTGTTGGTCATAGGCGCTGAAACACTTTCGAAGATTATGGATATGGAAGATCGAACTTCTTGTATCTTGTTCGGAGATGCTGCAGGAGCCGCCCTTGTTGAACCAAGTGCAGATGAGTATTTTATTGCTTTTAATTCTGGTACGAATGGAGATTACGGTCATGATCTTTACCTGAGTTACAAAAAGAATAGCATCAATGGTGTTGGAATTAACCCGCACGGCAAGATTGTCCAAAATGGTAGATCGGTTTTTAAATGGGCTGTCGGTAATATTCCTAATAAAATTAGAGAGCTGGTAGAGAAAGCCGGAATGACTTTGGATGATATTGATTACATCGTTCCTCACAGCGCCAATCTGAGAATTATAGAGGCTATAGCGAAAGACCTTAACTACCCAATGGAAAAAGTGCCAGAAAGTGTAACGGAGTTTGGAAACACTTCATCGGCTTCCATACCTCTGGCAATGGCTAAATCAATGAAAAATGAGGGCATAAAGAAAGGCGATACACTTTTGTTGATTGGTTTTGGTGGAGGACTGACGTTCGCGGGATGTATCGTTAAATGGGATATTTAGCAATCTTTTTCAATATTAAGTTTTGGTGAAAAATATTATGTATATACATTTGTGATACTACTAGGCGGTAGTAAGTTTTTTCCCGATGCTAGTCGGGATTGGTGGTGAACAGAGCGGGCACAATTGTCCGCTCTTTTTTTATGCCATAACTATGAAGGTTGAATCAATAGACCAGCTAGCATCACTTCTCTGATTTGCTCGGATGAAAAAGATCTAACTTCTTGTTCAGAGCTATTTTCATCAAAATCACTTACTATCAGGTCTAGCGCATCCCCCACCGCACAGGCCTTTTCAAATTTGGAGAGAAGTGTATAAAGAAAATCTGTGATAGGTACTTCACTTACCTCTGAGAAGGAAGGTATCAGTAATAACCGATTCTCTAATTGTATGGGATCCTTTACGATTTGGTATGTTTCTGGAAACTTCAATGTCAATGCATTGATATCTGATCCACTAGAGATGATTTTTTGATTCCGCTCAATCTCTAACTGCTGGGAGAGGTAGTGATAAGAGTCGTTCTTGATGCTCTGATAAAGAAAAAACTTCGTTTTTTCGTACTCAAATAGAGCTACATATTCTCGATTTTTGTTTATATGCTTTTCAATGTATTTGATCGTCGATTCGGGGATTTCAGAAAGCTGACCTTGTGATTTAAAACTTATTCTATTAGCCAGCTTTTCAACGGTTTTAGGAAAAAATTGATTTGAAAATGATTTAAACACATCATTTACGGAAATTTCTGACAGATAGTGGTCATAGAACGATTCTTTATTGGCGACATCTGGTTTCATAATAGAGGCTTTGGAAATTCCATTCTCTGATAAGTAAACCATAAATAGCCCAATTCCGGCATTACCCATGAATAAGCTTAAATCTTCTTGGCTTCCCGCCTGGCTGTAACCAGATAGGTAGGTGTTGTGTTTTTTTAAAAAATCAATTGCATAGTCTCCAATTTTTTGAGACCATTCCAGATATTTTTTTTCATGAAGAACACGATTTGACTCCAGAAAAAGAAATGCATTTCCACATAATCCATGACAAAGGGTATAGCTGACGTATTCTCGATGCTCCTCCAAATCTGTTTTCTTAACATGACTTAGTGCATTATTAAGATCTCCAAGATATTCTTTAATATTAAGCTCTGCGGCTCTGACACGTGAAAGCCCTATGCCAGGGGCTCCATGACACCAAGCAGACATATATTTCTTTTCGAAAAAAAATGTTCTATTGCCGCTGAAATAGGCTTCTTCGTGTTGTTTATAGGTGGCTTCTGTATAAAATCCTCTTCGAAAATCTGGCCAATTGTTTTGTAATGTATCGAAGTGTGCGTTTTCATATGAAAAAGCCTGAGCAGCCATTAATTGAAATGTCGGGTTTTGGAAATATTGACCTAATTCCAACAGTACGTACCCTATTCCAGAAGCGCCATGTGAGAAACCACAAAGTCCTTGAATATTTTTTGGCGATCGATCCCAATAGATGCCCTTGTCTGTAGCTTGAAAATGATCAATGATATAAGCTGTGAATTTTTTTATTGAGGATAGGATTCTCTCGTTTTTCGTTTTATCATGAATATGGAGCAATCCTAGCAGCGCTCCTGAAACACCATTTATGAGATCGCAAATAGTGTCTTGCCTCTCGAGAAACTTATTACACCCTTCAGATACCTTGAGGGCTTTATGAAGGTATTTTTCATCTTTAAAATGTTCTGCAAGTTTTAAAAACAAGAAGGCCACACCGAGTCGGCCTGTATAAAAAGCATAATAATCCGTTGGGTTATCACTGCAATACCATTCTAACCAATTGGCAGTTTTCACCAATATTTCACCGTATTTGTCATCTTCTGTTGCTCGATGCAACTCCATAAGAAAGTAGGATATTCCTGATACTCCTGAGTAAAGACTTTCTGAAGCATTCCAGGCTATTTGATTATTTCCATCGGAGGAAACTTCCAGAGTTTTCCACCAGCATTTGTTGTCTTCAATTATGGCTCTATCAAGAATTGAATCTCCTATTCGTATGGCTTCCTCTAAATACTTTTGTTGGTTAGGCATGAGATTTATGAAGTGATATGAAACTCTCTTTTATTAAGTAGGCCAAGTATCCTTCGTCTCTGTTTAAGATCCCCAATCTGTTGTTGATCATATGGCAATAGCTCTCATAAATGGACCAAAAGGTCTGATGCTCAATCCATTCCATTAGTTTTTGATCTGTATCGTACCAATCTGGCTTAATCAATTTTCCCTTTGAGTGTATGGATGTAAGATCCTTTTTGATAGTAGTCATATTGATTACCCATTCATTTAGCCAGGTTTGTTCGAACTCCTTGCCTTCATCCAATGCAAACCAGACTTGTTCAAAAAAAGGAACCAGTGATTGTTTATGGTTTTGGTAGTTTTTTTGAAATAAATCAAGCGTCTTCTTTCTACGAAGTTTTAGTTCACCTTTTTCGAGATGCTCTCCATATTTTACATATGCACGTGGTAGCCAATTATTGAAGAATCTGCCAAAAAAACCAATAGCTTCTTCTAAACTCATTTTAACGCCATATGCAAGTCCAAGGTGAAGCTGAATAGCTGTTCCAAGAGCTTTATTATAATCCCATTTTTTATGATTAATACTCAGAATTTTGAGAATAGCATTAGAGGAAAATTGAAATTGATTTTCAGCAATCCCCATTGCTTCTAAGCCACCGTATCTTTCCACCTCCGGCATATATGGTATATATTGGATGCTGTTGTTCTCATACCACTTTTTATTCTCTGGTAATTCTTTTAACCAGTCAGGCTCATCCCTGCTGGAAGGATTTTTGTTGAAATAGGTTCCAAAATGTGTCTGAATTAAGCGTTTCAGTTCCTGACCACTTTCTAGGTCCTTACTTTTAAGTCTAAGACGGATATGAGGACCTTGTTCCCAATACCGAATAAAGAAGAATTGGTCAATTAGTCCATCTTTTTTAACCCTTTCAATGAATGGAGCAATTCCATCCACAAGAAATTGCTCCCAGGGTTCATTGTAAAAGAGATGTATTGAAAATCCACTGATTCATATTTTATCATCTTAAGATCGATCATAATTGTACCACTGAACCATAAATTCTGACACGTATCTTTCGTTATCTATTTTCAATAATTGATTTGAATTGGGTAGCATTTCAGTAATTTTCATGCTACTTGGAACTCTTTTGATGAGCTTTAAGAATAGACATACCATAAAAGGGCTATTAAAGTTGATGTATTGTGGCTTATAATCATCTTTTGTTAGTCTTTTCATGGCTTCTTTTTCTTTTGCGGTGGGTCTACCCCACTTTGCTGGATTAATGAACACAAACACTTCTGCAGGGAGATCAAGCTTGAGACGCCACTCATTCACTTTTCTGTAGCCTTCCCACTCACTTTCATTATTTTCTTTGAAAGGGAGTGCCTCTTTCTTAACTGTCCATGTTTTACGTTGTAGAATAAGCTTTTTATCAAAAACAATACGTGGGAAAACCAAAACCTTATCGTGTTTATTAGTGCCCTCTTTATGCTTTAAAGCAATTTCACTGTTTATTGCATGAGTAAGCCCACTTGGTGACAAGTGTTCTGCATAAGTGAATTTTTCGAGCAAAAGAAAGAGCTGCGATCTGCCAAGATGTCCTTGAAAGCCTAAATCGAATACGTTGACCTCTTTTTCTTTTGTTTTTGAAACAAGTTTAAGTCGGTCTTCTTTCTTATCATATTTGATTTCAAGGTCTGTTATGGGAATTTGATTCTCTGATTCAAGTGAATTATGACCACCTGGGATTCTAACTTCATAGGGCATCAATGGAGGATGAAGGTTAGCATTGAAATAGGAAGAGTCACAATCTTCTGCAAAAATTGTGTTTTCTGATAGGTCCATATTCCATCTTCTAACAGTGCGCGTTACCTCTTCATCAAAAATGTGAAGGAAGCGACTTATCATTTTCCCATAGCCAGAAAAAGTAGAATTTACCACCGCTTTCATTTGCCCATCCTCTTCAAAAAACTGCAAGAATGAACCATATGAATTCTTAGTTACATCAGTATTTTTGAAATCGATCTTACTATTAAGTTTTTGGAGATGATTAACGTCAATATCGATCGAGTCACCTGAAAGATCAATTACTTTTTTAATTTCTGACTGCCATTTTTGAATCAAATCTCTTTGAGACGAATTCGAGGTATTTTGATATTTTTTGTTTCCTGGATTCTCTGGGAGTCCATTGACAGATTCGTTGCTTTCTTTTTCTTCGGCTTCTTTCTCTGGCTTTTTGATGTCTCTGTAGTATGCTTCATAGAAATGAAGTATGTCAGATTTGGAAGAGTTGATTTTTTGAAGAAAATACTCTTTCATTTTCTCTTTTTCCCTCACGTGTCCCTGGAAAAGGCGTAAGTGATTTAGCAACTCAGAAAGTTTGGCGATAATTTCCTCGCAGCTTGACTGGTTTATTGAGATGGATGAGTTTCTTGTGGTGTCTTCATAAAAGATCTGTTCAGGTTTAAAATGAAACGAAGTGTATGATTTATGAATGAATACTTCTTGTTTGTCAGAAGCTTTAGACGCATCTGTTTCTTCTTGATTTCCTGTAGCTTTCTTTTTATTGGCTTTCCATTTTTCTAATCGTTCTTTTTCACTTTCCCGTTCCACTTCCGGAAGCCCTGCTTTTTTATGAATTTTCATGCATATCCCACTGAAGGAATCAAAAGCCTCATTCAGTATTCTTTTTCGATCATCAAGTTTGGCGATTGCATAATCATTACCCAAATGTCTGATTTTTTTTAGCTCTTCAATCAACTCTGTCAATATGGGAACTTTTGATCCTAACTCGAATTGGAGTACAGTTATGAGTTTTTTGTCCCAATCTGGATCAATACCTGAAACACGGAAATTGTATTCTAGAAAACCTACATCTAGCAACTGCTTTATATAATTCTCTATTTCTTCCTGACTGGCATCTACTGCTTCTGCCATTTTATTCCTAAGTTCTCCGAAGATCATCCCTTCTTTATAATTTGAAATTTCTTCCAGCATAAAATCAATTACTGGATTCTGAGGGATGCGTTGAAAAGATTCTACATTGTTATTATTTGTCAGGTAAACAAATGATTCATTTTCAAGAGTAATCGTAGGATTGATTCTAAGCGGGAGATGGATATACAAGTCTCTATAATTCTTAAATAGATCCAGGAGGTATTTTAACAAGAGATTGTTTAACCGTATATGAGTTTCAACTCTTTTGGACTTATTTATATGTTGCCCGTGTTGGCCTTCTATTCCATTGAAGTTAACTATTGCCAGATTTGTGAACGTACTGAAAGGTGATGTTTTTGTGTAAATCCGAGATAGATATTGGAGTAAACTTCTTTCTGTTTGAAATTCTTTTTTTCTGAAGGCGCCAACGGGTTTTGAAATATAATTCTCGGATTGTGAAAGAAGTGATTTGCTCGATAGCAACAATCCTTTTTGAAGGACTTCCGATTGAATTATCTCCTTTAATTCCTCCCTTTTTGATGATAATTCTTTGTCGAATATGTCCTCATATGACGAGTTTTTAGATGAGATTTCTTGAGCCTTTTTAAGGTATTCAGTCAGCTCATTTAAGAGATCGATAGGTAAATGAGCCCGGATCTTATTCAACTCTTTGTCCTTAACTCGTCGATCATTAAATACGTTTCTTCTTACATTTTGAATATTATTTTGTACTGAATTGTCTTGTAAACTCCTGATGTGTTGTAGCAACTCTTTGCAAAGGGATTCTTTTCTCCTTTTGACTTCCCGTTTCAATTCAATAAGTTCATTTAGCGCCTTATTGGTTTTAGGAAACTGAATTTGTTGCCATCTATCAAATGTATCGCCCCCTATTCGAGCAAGTGTATAAGGAAATAAGTCCATATTCTATCATGAATCAAAGGTGTATGTGCCTTCAAAATGGTATTCAATGATAAAGAAATCTGGGCACGGAATTAATCCCAGTATTCTGGGATATTTGAACCGTATTCAATCAATTCTTATCCAGGATACTTCTTAACTGACTAAATATACGTTCTATTAGTCGTTTATCTTCAGTTATAATCTCAGCAGTTCCTTCCATTTCTTGCTTAAAAGGGAGTGCCTTTCCGTAAGTACTGACCAGACCCTCTGGTAGAGTAATCTTTACTTGGTAGAATTCATCTCTTGGAGTTAGAGCTATACTTTCAACTTTGCCAATAAGTATTCCATACTCGTGATAAGGATAATTATCGAGCTTGATATTTACTCTTTGCTCATCCTTTGCTTTACCGGAACCTTTTAGCGGAAGAGAAAGATATCCAATGATGTTATCGGAACCGGGTACTATACTAAATACTTCCTCACCTTGTCTTACATATTGATTGTCACTCCAAAATTTAGAGAACGAAATTTGACCATCAATTGGACTTGTAAGTAGAAAGCGTTGCTTCCAATCCTGAATGTCTGATTCTAGCTGTTCAAAGCTTTCAATAATCCTGTTTCTTAGTTGATCTTCGATTTTCAACTGATCTCTCACGGATATATTCAACTGATTTTCTAGTTCCGAAATCTGGATCGTGTTCTGAATGAATGATGCCTCTAAAGCCTCAAGATTCCGTTTATTGCTTAGGTAGGTCACCTTTGTATTATTCATTTCTCTTTTAGATACCGAGCGGTTCAATGAATAAAAAGAAGAATCATTGATATAGGCTTCTCTTGAAATAACTAACTCAGCTTTTAGTAAAAGGATTTGATTATTTATTTTATCATTTAATCGTTTATGGTAGCTGATTTTTTCTTTGAGATCTTGCCGCTGATTTTGATGTATGGCAAGACTTTTATGTCTCCTGGCTTCCTCTACCGTTGAAGTGAAGGCAAGAAAAGAACTTTGAATAATACCTAAATCCAATTGAGTATTTATCAATAATTTTTCAGGTTCCAAGCTGGATTGATATATGTAAGCCTTTCTTTCTTTAATGAACTCGATGACATACAGCATGTCATCAATTTTAGCCGGATTCTCAATTATTCCCAGTATATCATCCTTTTTGACAAAATTTTTATCTTTCTCTCTAAGGTCTATCCGTCCACTCGAATGCGCTACTAAATGGACGGGAGGGATCGTGGTTGTGAGTTTTACTCTGGCTGAGATAACATCCGGATACTTGATGAACCAACTCGAAATAAATAAGGTAAGAATGACAAAGAAAATAATCCCCATACCCCATCGGATAATCCAATTGGGTACGTGACTCAAGATTTCTTGAACCTCTTCACTTCTTACCTCTATATCATTTTCAGGCATATCAATTTCCTAGTTCAAGTTGATTTTTTACTAAGGTGTAATAATCACCCCTCTTTCTGGTCAATTCATCATGAGTTCCTGTTTCTGTAATTTTCCCCTTTTCCAGTACAATGATCTTATCCGCATTTTTGACAGTGCTTAGCCTATGTGCTACTATGATTACCGTCCGACCCACAAAAAAGCGACTAAGATTTTCCATGATTACTTTCTCATTATTAGCATCTAAGGCATTTGTTGCTTCATCAAAAAAGATGTACTCAGGATCTTTGTAAATAGCCCGAGCGATCAATAACCGCTGACGCTGACCTTGACTAAGTCCATGGCCATCACCTCCTATCCTTGTATTGTAGCCTAGCGGTAATGACTCCACGAACTCTCTTATGTTAGCCGCATTTACAGCATGAAGTAGTTTTTCCTGATTATAGTCTTCTTCATTGATAACAATGTTGTTGACAATAGTATCCGAGAAGATGAAGCCGTCTTGTAATACTGCTCCACACTTATTTCTCCAAAGGTTATTGCTGTAGTTGCCAAGACTAATGTCGCCAAGTTTGACTTCACCGGAGGTAGGCTCATAAAATTTTAATAGGAGCTTGATTAATGTGGTTTTCCCACTACCACTTGATCCAACGATAGCTGTGACTTTGCCTTCTGTTATTTGTAGAGAAATATCTTTTAAGGCATGCTCTGAATGAGGCCCCTCGTATTGGAAACTCATGTTGTCTACTGTGATGGATTTATTCTCTGGAAAAATAGAAACCTTATCTATGCTATTTTCCTCTTCCTCTTTCCTGTTGTGTATTTCTCCCAGTCTCTCCAGGCTTATTTTAGCGTCTTGTGCTGTATGAATGAATGCAACCAATTGATTGATTGGAGCATTTAATTGACCGATTATATATTGGACCGCCAACATCATTCCCAATGTAATTTCTCCATCAATTACTGCTTTGGCTGCCAGGAAAGTAATAACAATATTTTTAAGTTCGTTTATGAAAAAGGAACCTGCCTGTTGATACTGACTTAACGCCAGACCAGCAATATTGACTTTAAAAAGCTTGGCTTGAATCCGCTCCCATTCCCATCTCTTCTGTTTTTCACTATTATGAAGCTTTATCTCTTGCATCCCTGTAATCAATTGGATGAGGCTACTCTGATTATTAGCCATCTGATCGAATTTCTTGTAGTCCAGGTCCCTCCGTTTCTTCATAAATATGATGATCCATATAATATATGCACCACTTCCTAACATGAATACGGAGAAAATCAGCAGATCATAAATAGCAAGGACAATTCCGAAGACGATAAGATTGATGAATGAAAAGAGAATGGTGAGCGTAGATGAGGTTAAGAAAGATTCTATTCGATGATGATCACCAATTCGTTGTAGGAGATCACCAATCATTTTATGATCAAAAAATGATACGGGTAGTTTCATCAATTTGATCAAAAAATCTGATAAGATGGAGATATTGATTCGTGTTCCAAGATGGAGTAATATCCAACCTCTTATGAATTCTACTGCTGTCCTACTAAAAAATAGCATGAGTTGTGCTATAAGAATAAGGGTGACAAAATTGAGATTTTGATTTTGTATACCCACATCTACAATAGACTGGGTTAGAAATGGGAATATGAGCTGTAGAAGACTGCCAATTAGCATTCCAAGCAAAAGCTGAAAGATGAACTTCTTATACGGCTTTAGGTATTTAAACAAAAACTTAAAACCGGTCCGATCGGTTCTTTCATCTTCCTCCTCATAAAAAAGCGGAGAAGGTTCTAATAATAGTACCACTCCAGTATCTTCTCCATTGGTTTTATCACTGAGCCAACCACCCTCAAATTCAGCTCTTGTCATTTTAACCAATCCGTAAGCAGGATCTGAGATGAATACCTTGTCTTCTTTGAATCTATATACAACAATAAAATGTTTCTGTCTCCAATGAGCTATGAAAGGTGTAGGGGCTTCATCACGCAACTTTTCAAAAGGTATCTTGGCGGAAAGGGTTCTGAAACCTATGGATTCTGCTGCATCACTAATTCCAAGTAGTGAGACTCCTTCACGTGATATATAGCTTTTTGTTCGGAGTGTTTGCAATGAGAAGCTTTTCCCATAATGTTTGGCTATGATTCTCAAACATGTAGGGCCACAGTCCATAGCATCTAGTTGCTTATAGTGTGGAAATTTTCTCATGATTTCAAAATTAGGTCGAGGTTTTGTTTAGCTATCAAAGCTGTAAATATATGTAGTTGAAATGCGATGATTTCTCACTGAATTCAGTGAGAAATGGTACTAAATCATGAATTTTTTACATTTCAGGCAGAATGTTAGATAAAAGTTTTCATAACTTGATTAACAATTCATCTCCATGAGAAGGTATTTATCATACTGGTTTTTGCTGATTGCTATATTACCGTTTTCAGCCATATCCCGGGATTTGTCTGTTAAATTCACGGATTCTGTTTTACTTAAACATGCAGATACTCTTTGGGAAGCCGGAAGGGATCTCAGGAAGAAGGGTCTATATCACACAGCACTTCAGAATTACTACGAAGCACTCCAGATCTATGAAGAAATGGGTAGTGTCAGACTTTCAGCAAAAGTGATGAATAGTATCGGCATTCTTAATAGTGAATTGGATGATCCCGAAAAAGCACTGGAGTTCTTTAAAAGAACCATGGAGAAGTATGAAGAGCTAGGTGATCAAAGACAAATTGCATTCACACTTAATAATATTGGACTTGAAAATTTTTACCTGGGAAACTTTGAAGAAGCTTATCACTACCTAAGTAGGTCAGTGGCATTGAAAAAGAAACTTAAAATGCCTGAGAGGACTTACGCCTATGCCAATTTTGGAAGAATTCACCTTGCCAAAGGGCAGTATGATTCAGCCTTGACTTACTTTAATAAAGCAATCGATGCGCTTCAAATACATAAGATTAGCCCAAGAGATTCATTGGAGATACTGAATGATTTAGGAAGGACTTATTTTGTTTTAGAAAAGTACGACATAGCAAAAAAATTTTTCAAAGGAAGCCTTGAGATTGGATTAGCAGATGGAACTAAAACATACATCGTGTCCAATTCCCACCATTTAGCCCAAATCTATTCTCTTGAAGGAAGCATTAGGGAAGCTTTGTATTATAGTCAGATGCACAGTGCTTACATGGACAGCTTAGATAAGGAAAAGAACAGCAAAACCGTTGCGAGGATCGAAATGAAATATTTGCTCGATAAAGTAGAGGAAGAAAACGCCAGAGCTATTCAAGATAAGAATCGAGTCATTTTTATTACGATTGTAGGCCTCATTTTATTGATATGTTTTATTGTTTTTATTGTCTACAACCATAGGAAAAATAAAAAGGCATCCGAACTGATTGCTCGTAAGAATGAAGAGATAAGTAAGCAACGTATCCAAAAGCTTGAACAGGAAAAAGAACTAAATGCGATTAAAGGACAGATAAGTGGTCAGGAAAAAGAACGCAAACGTATTGCAGAAGAACTGCACGACGGAATAGGTGGGTCTTTATCAGGCATTAAACTGGCTCTTGTATCATTGGAGGAAGATGTAAAATATGCGCAACTCTCTCCCATAAGCGAACGAATTGATATTGTTTGCAGAGAAGTCAGAACTATCGCACATAACCTGGTTCCACCAGGATTTCAAAAAACCACGTTTACAAACGCATTACATGAGTATATCGAGCAGTTTAAAAAACAGTCTAAAATCGATGTTGTCCATCAATTGTTTCCGGAAAAGGACCTGAATGAACTTCCGGAAAATGTGAAGATTGAGTTATATCGAATCTTACAAGAAGGGCTTAATAACATTATTCGGCATGCAAACGCTACTTACATTGAAGTGCAGCTAACCCATCATGGAAACTATTTGAATTTAATTATTGAGGATGATGGGGTAGGATTTGACATTTCTATAAGAGGGAAAGGAATAGGTTTGACGAATATCAAATCACGTGTGGAACTCTTGGGAGGGAAGTTAGAAATAGATTCTCAGATCAACAGAGGTACGGTTATTAACATAGATATTGAAGTAAACAAAGAGCACAACCTATATGGAGCCATTGAAGAAAAAAATATTAGCAGTAGATGATCATGCCATGTTCCTGGACGGACTGGTGGAGATCATTGGAAAGTTTGAGGAGTTTGAGGTAGTTGGCCGAGCGCAGAGTGCAGCAGAAGCACTTGAAATCCTACAAGAAAGTGAAGTTGATATTGTCATATCAGATGTTAGGATGTCGGAGATGGGTGGCTATGAGTTAACCAAAGCAATCCGCGAAAAGTACGTAGATATCAAAATATTAATTGTGAGTATGCATAACGATCCACATATCATTGATCAGTTGCTTAAAGCCGGCGTGACTGGGTACATTTTAAAAAACACAGGGAAAGACGAGCTGCTCGAGGCGTTGAGATCCATTGCTAATGGGAAAACTTTTTTCAGCAATGAAGTGAAGTCCAGTTTTATACAAAGTCAAGTAGTTGGAAATCCTCATTATCAATTATCACTGACGAAAAGAGAAAAAGAGGTACTTCAATTGATTGCGGAGGAATACACCACGAACGAGATGGCAGAGCGGCTCTTTATAAGTTTAAATACAGTTGAATCGCATAGAAAAAATATTTTGAGAAAGCTTGATGTAAGAAACTCTGTTGGAATTGTGAAAAGAGCGATATCATTAGGCTTGCTTGACTAACTAATAATAACATTACACTGTAAAATCTAAATTTTCAAATAAATAGTGACATCATGAAGAAGAAACTAACCTTGCAAGACCTGAAAGTAAAAAGCTTCGTTACCAATATAGAGGATAGAACACTTGAGACAATTAAAGGAGGAAGTTCTCATCAGACTGACGAACACGAGCATTGCGAGGCAATTTACCCTCGTCCCTTTCATATAGATGAAAATGATATGCCTTAAACAAATAAAAAAAAATCACGGAATTCAGTGATTTAAAAATTCATGGTTTACGGCTAATTTCATCTGCCTAAACCCTATTAATATGAAATCCAAAAAAATAAAACTGGAAGATCTTAAAGTCGAAAGTTTTGTGACTGTTGTAGATAGTCAAATTAAACAAACCTTGAAAGGAGGTACATCATTCCAAACAGAAGATGCTAGTTGCTATTGTGATTCTGTGAATGAGTGCCTACATCATTATATAGATACGAATGGTACATGCGTACCATAACATCTGGATTGGACTCAGGTGGTAAGCGAAATTTTAACTCCTTGACTAACGGAATTCTGGGATTATCAAAATCGTAGATTTCTGCTATTTCATTCTTCTAGGCTGGTTAACACTTTTGTTAAAGGCGTATTCGAAAAGCCATTAATAGAGTAGAAAAAATTTCAATCAAATTAAGATGAAAAAAAAGCTAGCCCTTGACCAGCTAAAGGTGAAAAGTTTCGTGACAAGTTTTAATGAAAATGATGGTCACACCGTAAGAGGTGGTGCTACCAATGGACCAGGTTGTGGAGTATTTCCAACAGATGATCCTAATCGCACCATATGTCAGCAGACAGAAGCTTGTACACAAGCCTGTCCTAATCCTACTCAAACGTGCCCTCCACCCACAAATGCGTGTAGTGGAGCTACATGTGGTGGGCCAGGATGTCAATCTGCAGCTGTCTGCCCAACGGATATTTGTGTTCCATAATTGAACTCTTTTAGCTTAAAACCCACCTCGGTGGGTTTTTTTATGCCTTGCTAACGGGATTCTAGGAGGAAAAAATCCTACTTTTCTGCGATTGTACTGAAAAAGTGTGGATTCCATCTTTGTGAAGGCGGTCCCGAAAAGCCTTCAAGAGAGTAGGATACTAAATAATCAATTCAATCATGAAAAAGAAAATGAACCTTGCAGAACTACGGGTGAGAAGTTTTGTTACAGATTTGAACAAGAAAGCAGCTACAACGATAAGAGGGGGAGAGGAGCCACCGTATCAACTACCTCCCATAGTTGTAACTCCCCAAGGAACGAATAATTGTACTCCAGAGACTCAAGATTGTGCTCCTCCAGAGCCTGATTGAAATAGGATAATGTCATGGTGGTTTTGCTACTAAACCATAAGAGCGAGCAAGATTTGTTCGCTTTTTTGTGCCTAGTTCACTGAGTTCTAGGAGGAGAAAATCCTGAATTTCTGCGATTGTGCTGAAAAAGTGTGGATTCCACCTTTGTGAAGGCGGTTCCGAAAAGCCTTCAAGAGAGTAGGGTAATCTAACTATTAATTAACATGAAGAAAAAGATGAATTTAGGTGAGCTTACAGTGGAAAGCTTTATTACTGATTCTCAACGAAGAGATATTGTTGGAGGAGGCGATACTGGTACTAACACGGGCTCAGGTACAGTAGGGCATAATACGGTTGTTACCGGCTTTTCTTGCATGGGGACATGTGGAGAAGAGTGCCAGACATGGGCGACAGGACCAGTGAAGTGCCCTGAAGCAAAATAGATTGCTGGACAATGGATATTTCAGATGAGTATTTAGTTACCTTTAAAATGTCAAGGGTAGCTTTTTGCTACTTATTTAGCTGAGCGGGCACAATTGTCCGCTCTTTTTTTGTGTCCTCTTTTAATGAAATACGAAGCGATCCATCTGTTTTTAGTGCATGGAGATTAACTCCCTCTTTCAAGGCTTCTTCCTTCATCTTCCTTATGTAGTAGCTAGAGTTTTTGTTACTGATAATAAGCTGATCAAAGTTGAAATGACTCGAGAGCCATTTTAAGCTTTTTATGGATTCATTATTTACGATAATGAAATTTGTGTTAATGATTTCTTTAAAATCTAAATGGAATGTTGTAGAGTCAAAAATGATAATTTTTCTCCCCGCCACTTCACCATACTTGATAGAGGTCAGACCCTTTGTTTGGGTCAGGCGTAATTTGGAAATGGTGGTAGCAATAGGATCTAAATGGGATGATAATCGATAGGGGTTGATTTGAAAAGAAAGAAGTTCTAATTCTTCAGTTTGATAGTTGTCAACATACAACTGAGCATTATGTCCATTAATATGGTCTATAGCTATCTTATCGGCTATTTCGTAAAAAATCAGCTCCTTCCTTTGGGATTGAAGTTCATTTGAAATCATGGAATACGAAACAAACGTGAAGCCCAGTACAGCTGAAAAAATGAGTGTTTTAAAAGATCTGAAATGGAGACCTGCCACCAAAGATATGACTATGAAGTACGTTAGCAATAACCCAAGTTGATCCATATAAATCCACTCAATTAAGCTGTTAGGTAGAATGTGCACATATCCAATCAATTCATTGATCAACCACATGAAATGGAAAAGCCCCTTACCTGCTAATGCGCTTAAAAAAGCAGAAACTGGTGAAATAATTAACATCAATATTCCTCCAATTAGAATGACGGATGAAGCAGGGATAATTACCAGATTTGAAACCAGAAAATAAGTTGGGAACTGATGAAAGTAATAAGCTGATAAAGGAAACGTAGCTAATTGAGCTGCGATGGAAACGCAGGTAATTGCCCAGGCTTTATCAAGGATCAGGTTTGAAAAATTGAGCAATCGATAGAGTTTTGGCTGCAAATACACAATGCCAAAAACAGCAGCAAATGATAGCTGAAACCCTACAGAATAAACCAGATATGGGTCTAATAAGAGTAAAATGAAGGCAGAGAACCCCAATGTATTGTAAATGTTTCCTTCCCTGGTTGAAGACTGGCTTACGGCAACAAATGAAAACATCGTTGCAGCTCTTAAAACAGAAGGACTCATGCCAGTGAGCACTGCGTAAAACCAGATGACCAAAACGGAGATAAACCCAAATGCATATTTGCCCCATTTCCCACGCGATTTGAGTTTTCCAATCAAAAGACGAAGAATTAAATAGATGATACCAACATGTAGTCCGGATACGGCAAGAACATGCATAGCTCCTGCTGCGGAATAAGACTTTTTGATGTCATTGTCCAGGTAGTCTTTTATTCCCAGCAAGAGAGCTTTGGCAATCCCATTCTCTCTTGTTTGCGGGATGTTTAGGTCGATAATGTGAGAAGCAGAACTTCTCAATTGGTATGCCCAGGAAAAAAATAAGTTAGGAGGAGAGTTAGAGGATTTTTTAAAATCATCGGATTTAACAAAGGCATGACCATAGATATTTTGCTTTTCCAGGTATTTTTTATAGTTAAATTCACCAGGATTATCAGGTCCGGGAACGGAATGGATGGATCCACAGGCAACTACTCTATCTCCATATTCTAATATCTGGGTCGAAGAATCTTTTCTGACATAAAAGTGAATTTTACCCGAGGCATTAAATAAAGAATCCTCTGTTTTAATACTTTCCAGCTCAAAATCATAACGGAAGTGGTTGGTTCGTGTATTTACCGGACTAGCAATGGTTCCTGCAAACCCTATTGATTTTTGATTAATGAACTTATAATGATAGTTGGGATGACTGTGGTATTTCTGCTTTGTAAAACTTCCGCCTAGAAAGAAAATGACGGTCAAACCAATGAGGCCATTAATATGTCTCAGCTTGTAAAAGCTCGTTTTTCCTGAAATAAGAACCAATATAAAAAGCAAAAGAACTCCTGATCCAATGATTACTTCAGGGTTGTTCCAGAACAATGGATATTGATCAAATGTGATAATACCTAAAATAAGGGCGATACAGAATCGCACAAAGGGATATGAATTCCAGAAGTACACGATCGTACTCTGCAAGTGAATAGATAATAGCGTGAAATGCTATACCCGTTTTTAGGTATTTTCATCCTTCTTGATTATAAGCTAATTTTTTTTATCGTAGGTCTTTTGGAATTGAGATTGAATGTTTTTAGTCCATCTTTTCAAGATAGATTCGAGTTCGAATCGAATCCGTTATATCATCCTCGTTTATTGTGTATGAATAGGATAT
This sequence comes from Ekhidna sp., assembly GCA_965267215.1. Taxonomy (GTDB): domain Bacteria; phylum Bacteroidota; class Bacteroidia; order Cytophagales; family Cyclobacteriaceae; genus Ekhidna. The sequence continues at coordinate 2,941,104 of OZ253940.1, read as the reverse complement.
ATTAACATAACCTATATTTCTTTTATCCTCTTCCCTGAACCATGCTGCCTCACGAGCTTCGAATATGCTGTATCTTGCAAGTTGAATTTGAACTGATAACCTTGGATTTAATGAATCCAGAATGGGGTTATTAATGAACGCTTCAATAAGCTTTAGTTCAGGATTTACATAATCTGTAGCAAAATATCTTTTATCATCTATATTGTAGTCGGCTATCTTAAAATCATCTTGAATTAAGATTGGAGATCCATCGTATATGAAGTCAATTTCTAGGGTATCAAGATCTGGGAGGGTCGTATTGGTAACTTTAATTCTATATGGCTCCATCTTCACTATTGGCTTAGCAAACTCATTTATTTCCATATCCCCATTTTTAAATGATGTTTTTTCTAAGTTTTTTAAGATGAAAAAAAGAACAATTCCTCCCATTACACCGCCTAATGATGTGATTATTAAACCTTTTGCATAAGAATTTTTGAAGAATTTTTTGAAGAATTCTTTTAATAAAATCACTATTCTTAATAATAGTTTCATTTTCTTGAATGATACTTTAATTCATATTTTTTAAGACTCATAACTCTTTCCACATCAGGTAATGCATGATGCCACACTCATCAAATTGGTCTCCTTTTGTTTGAAAGCCAAACTTCAGGTACATGGGTACAGCGGGTAGCTGGGCATGCATGTAGAGGTAGGTTCCTTTTTCGGCTTTTGCTGCTATGTCTTCAAGTACGGCCTGTACAATAGCAGAACCTAATCCTTTTCCTCTCATGGATTTTTTAGCTGTGAATCGTTCGAGTTTGACCCCTTTATCCGTGTGTCTCCATCGGGCAGAGCCAATCGGTTGATTCATTTCATCCAAGGCAACAAAATGATGGGAATCTTCCTCAAATTCGTCAAACTCTTCTTCTGGAGCTACCTGTTGCTCTACCACAAAAACTTCCTCGCGGATGGCAAATGCTTTTTGTTTTAAAATATTATTTGTTGCTGGAACTACCCTGAAAGTCATACTTGTCATACGCTTTAATGATTGCTTTGACCAATTTATGTCTTACCACATCACGATCATCCAGGTTAACAAAACCAATTCCTTTGACATCCTTGAGTACTTTCATTGTTTCAATCAATCCTGAGGTCTGCTTTTTAGGTAAATCAATTTGTGACTGATCACCGGTAATGATCACCTTGGACTGTGGGCCCATCCTTGTGAGAAACATTTTGATCTGCATCGGAGTGGTATTTTGTGCTTCATCTAAAAGTACGTAAGCGTCATTTAGCGTTCTGCCCCTCATATAAGCTAAGGGAGCAATCTCTACGATTCCATTTTCTTTATAATATCTCAGCTTTTCTGCAGGGATCATATCACTCAAAGCGTCATAAATAGGTCGAAGGTATGGATCGATTTTTTCTTTTAAATCTCCAGGAAGAAATCCAAGGTTTTCACCAGCCTCGACTGCCGGACGGGTAATAATGATTTTCTTTACCTCCTTATTCTTAAGTGCACGAACAGCCAAGGCTACTGAAATATAGGTCTTTCCCGTGCCAGCCGGACCAATGGCAAACACCAAATCATTTTTCTCTACAGCCGTTACAAGCTTCTTTTGATTTACAGTCTTGGGAGCAATTCGTGTTCCCCTGGTTCCATGAACCAGTGCGGCTGAATTTTTTGCCGCATCGATGGTGTTTTCCTCATTATCTACGTAATCTTTGACATTTTCCGCAGTAACCTTGCCATATTCATGATAGTGGGCGAGTAAAGAATTTAAAATTTCATTGATCTTGAGAATCTGGGGAGCTGATCCTTTGATTCTAATTTCATTCCCTCTACTTACAATTTTACTATCTGGAAATGCCGAGGCAATGGTTTTAATGTTTTGATCTTCTATCCCCAAAAAATCAACCAGGGAAACATTTTCAAGTGTAATAATTTTTTCTAACAATAGATATTTCCGTTAATCCTTCAAATGCAAATTACTTCGAAAAGGCACATTTTATTTCTCTTTTTCTACGTTTTTTTTGAGACAAACCTAGTGGCTTAAAACCTCACTGTGTACGTAAAATATATAGCTTTGTGAGAACAAATGTAAGCTGAAATCCCTCAAAATGGCGTTAATCACTTTCATGTCTGACTTTGGGACAGTTGACCACTATGTGGCTGCTGTAAAGGCCGCCATTATTTCGGAATCACCTACCCAGCTTGTTGCAGATATCACCCATGACATTCGCCCATTTGACATCTCTCATGCAGCTATGGTCCTCCGTAATATCTATAATGAATTTCCTCAAAAAACGGTTCATATAGTAGCGGTAGATGCCATGAAAGAAAAATCCCGGGCAGTAGCAATTGAGATCGATAATCACTTTTTTGTGGGTTTTGATTCAGGCCTCTTTAGTTTAATTTCAGAAAAAAAACCTGATCAGATCGTTATGCTGCAGAACGGTCAGTCTACTTTTCCCGCTAAAGATGTTCTGGCAAAGACCGCCCTGGAGATAGCGAATGGAAAAGCCTTAAAAGAAGTAGGCGAAGCAGTAGACTCGATGAACGAACTCTACGGAAGGCAGCTGAAGGTGACCAAACGTGAGATTGCTGGAAATGTGATCTCAGTGGATCACTACGGGAATCTAATTACCAATATCCTAAAATCGGAATTCGAAAAAATTTTGGAGATTAATGGATCAGGTGTGAGATATGCCATTAAGTTTGGAAGAGAAGTGTTTGAAAATTTTCATCAGTACTTTAGCGATGTAGAATCAGGTGACTGTTATCTTTTATTCAATTCTTCAGGATTTCTACAGATTGGCATCAACAAAGGAAACGCCTCTGAGCTTCTGGGATTGTCGATAGATTCACCCGTTTTAATAGAATTTTCAAGTTAGACTTATGCTGATACGTATCGTACGAATGGATTTTGATCCGAATAAAGTAAATGATTTTCTTGAGCTCTTCGAATCTGTTAAGGGAAAAATAGCCACATTTCCAGGATGTGAACACCTTCAACTATGCAAGGATGCTGGTACAGAGCATGTTTACTATACCTTTAGTAAATGGCAAAATGAGGGTGACTTGGAAAGTTATCGTCACTCTGAATTGTTTAAAGATACCTGGGCAAAAACGAAGAAAATGTTTGGAGGGAAGCCGCAAGCGTACTCACTAATAAATCCTTGATTAATCAGTATGTGGATAGGAGGGATGTGATTTTATCCTCCTGATCTGTCTTAGGTGTCGATCCGTGTGAGCAATACCAGTTAATAGTAGTTGGTGCAAATCTCTCACTTCCCCAATCTTGAATTCATCAATTTTCTTTTCATTTGCCGGCACTCTAAACGAAAATTGTTTTCTCAAATCCACGGTTGTCGTTCTTACCAGTTTCGACAACTCCTTTCTTGCTAAATAAAATGCTTCTTCAGCAGCTTCTTTGGATTTAAATTTTCCTTTTGGTTGTAAAAACCAATTAGCCTGGCCTTTTGAGGTATCCGTGGCATATTGGGTGAAATAGCCATCCTCACCCTTGGTAATGATTCGGTATTCCAAATGTTGTGGGCTATTGAGGATAATGGAGATTTCTCGATAATGCAGCTGATTTTGCATTTCGAGATGCTCAACGACTTCTCCAATATTCCAACGATCCGAATCCTCCCGAAATGACCACTGATCCGTGGACAAACTATCAATTTCCGATTTTAGCTCAGTAGTTGTTCGATTGAGCTCGGAAAGAATGAGTTGACGATCCTCTTCTGTCCACCATCTTTGTGTTTGATTATCAAGTTGGTTGTTACAACCGGCTATGAACGCCATGATGATAGATAAGAATTTCATACATAAAGCTATTAATCATTCCCTTTCTTTAAGGACAAATCATAAAAAATCCTCTGCCCGACCAAAAGCAGAGGAACCAAAACCTAAAAGACTACAGTCAAAAGACCTGTGACCAATTAGTTGTCTTTCATATCCTATCTTATTCCGAGTTATTATTTAGTCTCTTTTCACAGAAGAGAGTCCGTTGCTGTTAGCAGATACTCTCGCATCACCCCGATATCTTACCTTACTTGCTCCTGAAGCGTCGGCTTCCAGTTCTCGTCTTACATATACTTTGGCAGTTGAAGCACCATTTACTTGTACATCAGCCTCATCTACAATGAAGTTGAATGCATCTAGTTCCGAAGCACCAGATAAATCTGCTTTAAGATCTTCTCCATTTCCTACAAGTGTCAATTCTGAAGCTCCGACCAAATCAATTTCCAAGTATTTATTATTCACATCAGCCCAAACCTTCGAGGCACCTTCAATATCAAATGTCATATCAGAGTTACTGAAACTTCTTACCTCCCCCTCGCATGCCCCTGTTGCTTTCAAATATTCAAGCTCAGGCATTTCAATGAAGACCTTTATTTTATCCCGATTTATTCGTTTTTTCCACCAATCGGTATTCTTTCCATATCGGATTTCCAATGCATCACTTTTTTGCTCTAGGTATACATCATCCAGATCATCATCATCTCCTTCAAGACGAACGATATAATCGTTTCCCTGAATGATTTCAAAATCGAAAAGAGAGATGAGTGTGACTTCATCAAAATTTCTAAACTCATAGGTCTGAACATCTGAACCATAGCTCCCACGATCATATGATCTTCCAGAATTACGCTCGCATGTCAGGCATTTGAGTTCTTTTTCGTCAAATACCCAGTCGTTATCACCTAAGTCACCAGCGTCATACCCATGGATCCAGAGCGTATTTCGCAATATTTTTCTTAGGTCGTAATCCATTCGAAAGACCTTTCCATAGGGAATATAGAATGTAGCAGAAACGTCCTGGAATCTGAAAGGAGCATCATCAAAGGTGATCTCAGAATCAAAGTAAATATTGTCTCCTTGCTGTGATACTACATAATCAACAGCTGCACCATTTTCCTTTGCATTGGTACGCGAATATCCACGAGAGTCAAACTCCATTTCAAGCAAATAGGCGGTGGTATCTTCATGCCCTCTGATCTTAAGGTCCACACTATTGTAAGCATCCCAATCCAGTTCATTAAGCTTGAGTTTGGTAATGCCAGTATTTACCACAAAGGTTTTTTCTTCGTTATAAGTACCTTCCACACTGTAGTCTCTTATGATAGAAGGGATTGAAATGGCTAACCCGATCATGCCTAGCAACCAGAGTCCAAACAGGCTCCAGGCAACAAAGGCGCTGGTTACTTTTTTCTTCAGAATAACAACTAATCCTACCAGTAGTATGGCGAGTGATGGCACCATTGAAGTTACATATGAGCTTACAATGGCAATGGTGCTTACTGATCCGAACAGTTCCTGCGCTGGGAAATCCCCAAAATGCACCCAGCTTTCCATTGCGCCACCAACACCTAACAAGACAGCCAGTGTAATGGTGAAACAGACCATCAAGACAAATCCAAGGAAGACAAGGAAAACTCCAAATACGATTCTCAATGCTTCCACAGCAAATTTTAAGAGCGGACCAAGCATTTCGCTTAGTGCCTTAAAAATCATAGCTATTAACCTAAATGGGAAGAGTAGAATTTTGGCAAAAACATTCTCTTCACCCTCCTTCACATTTAGGCTCTTCTTCACATTTTGCTCAATGTTCGATAGTGTGACAGGCTCACCTTGCATTTGCATTTTTTCTGTAATGGATTTGGCTTCCGGAGTGATGATCCAAAGGATCAAATAGACAAGCAGGCCAGCACCTCCAAGGAAAATCGAGACGACAAAGATGACTCTTATTACGACCGGATCCGTACCAAAATAGGAAGCAATCCCGCCAGCAACACCACCTAATACCCTATCATCTGTGCTTCTGAATAGCTTTTTGATTGCTTTATCATCTTCGAGCTTGTCGTTTCCGGGTACAGCAATCCATAAGATGATGTATGCCAGGAAAGTAAACCCACTAAGTCCCCAAAAGAAGATGTTGAAGAGAAATGCAAGCATTAACAGTCGGATCCAGATTGGATCTATTCCAAAATAATTGGCAATTCCTGATGCAACCCCTCCAATGACTTGCCTGTTTGTATCACGATAGAGTCGTTTTGCTTTTTCATAGGAGCTATCTGCTTTGCTCTCTTCCTCCGCATTTTTCTCTTCTTCCTCTTCCTGAACTTCCTCTTTTTCAACCTCGGGTTCGCTTTCGATAGAAGCTTCGAAATCTTTTGTGGTGCCCATGGTAGCAATCAAATCATTGACATCTTCCTGTGTGATGATTTGTTTACCTTCATCCAATTTGGACAGAAATATTTCAGCTATTCTACTCTCTATGTCGCTGATAATTTCTTTGCTGTCCTCAAATGAAGAAAAGTATTTATTAACAGAGTCAAGGTAGTTTTTGAGCTTATCATATCCATCCTCTTCTATATGGAAAATGATTCCGCCAATATTTATGCTTATGTTCTTCTTCATGATTTCTTCTTCGTGTTTTTATTAGCGATGATTTTTTTGGTTGATCCGACCAGTTCGGTCCAAGTTTGATCTAAACCCTCCAGGAATGCATTGCCTTCCACAGTTAATGTATAATATTTCCTTGGAGGACCTGATTTAGATTCTACCCATTTGTAGTCTACCAATCCCGCTTTTCTAAGTCGAGTTAAAAGTGGATAAAGTGTGCCTTCAACGACCATAATTTTAGCAGAAGTAAGCTCTTCCAGCATATCGGAAGCATAAACCTCACCTCTGGATATGATGTGCAAAATGCAAAACTCCAGTATCCCTTTCCTCATTTGAACTTGTGTATTCTCAATATTCATTTTTCGATTTCATTTTTGACGGCCACAAGAATTCGCATAATGATTCTTCTTATTTCTTTTATGCTAATTGCAGGTGTGTGCTCATTTCAAGTCAAACTTTTGTATAGTGCATGGATAGGTTTCGGTGTTATATACGGAAAGGTACTATGTATGGCCAAGTACTTTTTAAAAAAATGTTCTGATTGATTGATTTTCTTTATTTAATTATATTTTTTCTTTAAATAATTTATTAAATAGGAACTTTGATCCTTTGTCGTGTATTAGATAATTTTCAACGAATCTTAGCCATATCAATCTCCTGGCTATAGCTAAATTACTCCTGAATTGACTTTATGAGATTTTTCTTAGTACTTCAGTTATCTTTTTTGCTATTATCTGCAGCTGGGCAAGATGGTTCAGAGTCACGTGATAATACACCAAAATATAGCAATGAATTCATGAATATCGGGGTAAGTGCCCGATCTTTTGGTATGGGGTTCACTGCTGTATCGTTTGTGGATGATGTGACGGCTGGATATTGGAATCCTGCTGGATTAAATAAGCTGGAACCTGATCATCAATTAGGCCTGATGCACTCATCTTATTTCGGAGGATTGGCGAATTATGATTACTTGTCTTTTGCCACATCGGTAGATGATGAAAGTAAGATTGCTTTATCAGTTATTCGGTTTGCTGTAGATGATATTCCTGATACCCGTTTTTTGGTTGATGTGAATGGTGCGATTAATTACGATAATATTCAATTCTTTTCATCAGCGGATTACGGGTTTCTTGTTTCTTATGCGAGAAAATTGAAGATTTTAGGAGGAATCGACGCAGGCGGCAACCTTAAAGTGATACATCGGACGGTTGGTAACTTTTCCAAGGCCTGGGGTTTTGGATTGGATTTTGGTCTGCAAAAGCAAGTCAATCAATGGAAGATAGGAGCTATGGCGAAAGACATACTTGGTACCTTTAATGCATGGTCTCATAATTCCTCTGAAGTAGAAGAGATTTATGCTCTGACAGGGAATGATGTTCCGGTCAATTCACTGGAAATCACATTACCAAGGTTGATTTTAGGTGCTTCACGGGATTTTGTTTTCACGGACAGGTTGGGTCTATTAGCTTCAGTTGATATGGACATTACCCTTGATGGTAAACGCAACACGCTTGTAAGAACCGAACTACTTTCTATAGATCCAAAGGCAGGTATAGAATTAGACTATAAAAAACTGGCGTTTCTAAGACTTGGTGTAAACCAGTTTCAAAAAATAAAAGACTTTGATGGCAGCACCTCCTGGACTTTTCAGCCAAACCTTGGTTTAGGGGTCAATATCAAGGAACTTACTATCGACTATGCATTAACTGATATTGGTGATTTGGCACCAGGACTTTTTTCTCATGTTTTTTCAATCAAAGTAGATTTCAATGTGGAGAAGTAAATTCATAGCGATATTCTTTTTGATGACCGTATCAGCCTTGGGTCAAGTTGGGAATGAGTGGATTGATTTTACTCAATCCTATTATAAGATTAAGATAGGAGAAAGTGGTTTTTATCGTATCACACAAGATGAGTTACAGGCTGCCGGATTTCCGATATCCAGTGTTCCAGCTAGTAGAATTCAGGTCTTTCGAAGTGGGGAAGAAGTTGCGCTAAATGTCAATACGAATGGGGATGGCACGCTAAACTACCTGGAATTTTATGGACAAAAAAACGATGGAACAAGTGATTTAACACTTTATGATATAGGTGATCAACCACATACATTTTATAATCTGTTTTCGGATACTGCAAGTTATTTCTTGACCTATAAATTAGGAAGTGAGAATGGAAAGCGGATGGTTTTCTCCTCAGATAAGAACACCACCGGACTGACTCCCGAAGCATATCACATCGAGGATACAATTCAACTTTTTACCAGTAATTACGCTTCGGGCGTGAAGTTTGGGTCGGGCTCTGCTTTTAGCCTGAGTAAATACGACGATGGGGAAGGATGGACTGGAGCATTTCAGTCGAAAAACGCTTTTCAGGACTTCAATTTCATACTTGAAAATTATGTTTCATCGGGTATGAATCCGACGCTGGAAACCGTACTCATAGGGGGTAATAGCTTGAATCACAACATGGAAATAACCGTGGGTCAAAATACCTCTTCGCTTGGGTTATTGGATAATGTAGAGTTTAGTGGATGGGGAAAGACATTCTTTTCTGGTTCTGTCAATAGCTCAAGTATTGGACCTGGAGGTGAGTTTGTAGCTCGGTTTACAGCAGCTGGGTTTCCTGATTTAGCTGAAAGAATATCAGTGGCCTATGTTCTGCTATCTTATCCTCAAACCATTCAGATGGAAGCAGATGAGAACAAGGTTTTTACTATCGGCAGCTCAACTGAATCAAAAGTATGGATGCAGATAGCAACCACTAACGCATCAGGGACTAGTATTTTTGATATTTCTGATCCATTCAATGCTGTTAGAATCGCGACTACAAATTTTTCTGATCGTGTCGAAGCAGTCATCCCTGGAGCCTTCAATGGCCAAAAAGTACTAGCAGTTACCACGCCTCAAACGGTAGGCTCAATAGAGGTAGTGAGCTTTCCAGTATACGATCTTTCTAACAAGGATTATTTGATCATTACTCATCCTGACCTAAGGACATCAGGAGACCCAGTCAATGAATATAAGGAATATAGGGAGTCTGTTGCAGGAGGTGGTTACAGCGTGCAAATTGGAAACATAGATGACTTGTTTAACCTTTACAGCTATGGAGACCCTACTCCTTTAGCCATTCGAAATTTTATCACCGATGCAAACAATCGAAACCCTGTTGAAAATGTATTTCTGATCGGCAAAGGATTCACTCCAAATTTCGATTATTACAGAGGGCCTCAGGAAGATGTGAACGTTCCGACCTACGGAGTGCCGGGAGCAGATTTGATGTATTCATTAGGAATCGGAACAGACCCTGATCTACCAGGGGTTCCAATAGGAAGATTAAACGCTTTCGATGTTTCTGATGTCACAGCATACCTTAACAAAATCAAAGAAATGGAGGCTCTTCCCTTTGAGGATCTATTTAGAAAAGATTTTCTACAATTAAGTGGAGGTATCAATCAATTTGAGATAACAAGTTTCATTGGGATTGTCCAGGATTTTACTGATGTGCTGGTGGAAGATTTTATCGGAGGGAGAGCATTCAATACAGGTAAGGAAACAAGTGATGCAGTCGAATTTGTAGATGTGACGGATCGGGTCAATCAAGGAGTTGGATATATTACCTTTTTCGGTCACTCTAGCGGAACTGTTACCGATATTGAAATTGGACGCGTCAGTGATCCGGCATTTGGATTTTCCAATAAGGGTAAGTATCCGGTTTTCTTGGTTAATGGCTGTAAAGCTGGAGAAATTTATGGAACAAATTTCACTTTTGGTGAAGACTGGATGTTGACTCCAGATCTTGGAGCTGTTGGATTCATCGCACATACGGATGTCGCTATATCAAGCACCCTAAGAAGGTGGAGTGATCTTTTTTATGCCATAGGATTTGGGGATGATGTATTCATAGGTGAAACCATTGGTAACGTGATGTTAGAGGTTTCAGAAAGGTATATGGATCTATACGGAGGAAGCGACCTTAACCTGACTCAAATTCAACAAATGGCCCTACAAGGGGATCCCGCATATCGCATTTTTGGTGCTGATTTCCCTGATTATCAAATTGATCAAAATTCGTTGAGTGCGTCATCAATTGAAGGAGGTGAAATTCTGGCGACCCAGGATTCGTTTAAAATCGATATTATAGTAAAAAACTTTGGTAGAACTGTGACCGACTCAGTGGTTGTTCAGATAAATCGGACTTTTTCAGATGGCGGCCAGGAGGTTTATGCGAGAGAGTTCCCTCGACCACTGAGACAAGATACACTAACAGTTTACATTCCGAATGATGTCACTCAAAACAACGATGGGCTCAACCTGTTCACCATACTTTTGGACCCGGAAAACTCAACAGAGGAGTTGAATGAAACCAATAATTCAGCAACCCTGGAAGTCTCTATTTTTAGCGGGAATACGGTCAATCTGTATCCGCTGGATGACGCTACGATACCTTCTTCACAGGTTGATTTTATCTGGCAATCAAGCAATTTGCTTGAAGAGAGTAGAGCCTACGAACTGGAGATTGACACTCAGTCAGATTTCTCTGGACCCAATAACCGAACTTTTTCAGTTTCTGGTGAAGTATTAGTCACGCAGGCCTTTGATTTTTCCGTTTTTTCTCTATCTGACAATTCTACCGTTTATTGGAGAACACGCTTTGCAGAACCTGACCCGGATGAGACAAATGAATGGGTTGAGAGTTCGTTTACAATAGTCAACAATATTTCAGAAGGGTGGGGGCAGTACGATCCGGAACAGGTGGAAGACAACATAAACAGTGGTGTTCAATATAATCAACTAACGAATAGGTGGGAGTTCATAGAATCTATTACACCTATTGATATCTTCACCTTTGGTGTGGATAATCCAACGTTTACTTACTCAGATTTGCAGGCTATTATTGGAGGTTTGGATTTCTTCGTTACATCAAACACCATTGATCCAATCTGCGAAACAAACACGTTCAACGCCATCGCTTTTGATAAAGAGAGTGGTGATCCTTATCGTCCTATTCAAACCATAGAAATAGATGTTTTTAATCGTGAAGTGTGCGGTCGACTGCCTCAAAGAATCTATCAATTCAGAGATGTGGATATGATTGGGACTGAAAGGCGATTCGAAATCATGGTCAACAATATGCGAGATGGAGATATGATTGTGATGTTTAACATTGGCAATGTAGACTACTCAAACTGGGATGTAGGCGTTGAGGCCACTCTTAATTCTTTAGGAGTGAGTACTGGAACAATTACTTCGCTAGTGGATGGACAACCTGTGATCTTCTTCGGAAGAAAAGGAGATCCCCCGGGCACTGCTACTGTCATAACTAATAATGGATCAGCCACTCCGGTTCGTGAACAAAGTTTGGATTTTCAAGATAATGTTAGCGGCAGATTTGTTAGTGGTGAACATCGTAGTAGGAGAATCGGTCCGGCCAGGTCTTGGGAATCTTTTTCTTATAATGTTTCTGAAGAAGTAAACGACAATATTGCAATTGATGTCTTTGGGATTGATCCTGATGGAAATCTAACGACTCTGGAATCCAGAGCACGTGCCGAAACCATTGATGTTAGTACGGTAGATCCGGTCTTATTTCCTGAGATAGAGCTTTTATTTTCTTTCGATGATGAGACCGATCAAACTCCACCACAGCTCAATTTTTGGGAGTTAAATTATCAATATCCTCCAGAAGGACTTATTGTTCCAATTGATATAGAAATCCTGACAGTTCAAGAAGGAGAGGATATAAGTAAAGGGTTTCGATTCATTAATATCTCAGAGCTGGATTTTATGGATTCATTGAGCGTTATGGCTACTATGGTCAATCAAAATAACGGATCAGTTTCAGAGTCAAGTTTTCAAATTGCACCACCATCTGCTGGCGATACAACTCAGTTTTCTACGGTATTCTCATCGTTCAATCAAGATGGAAGCAACAGTCTTGTTGTGGAAGTGATTGCTAATGAAAATGAGGCATATGGATCTAATAACAGGGTTACTTTAACGAATCTAATTGAAGTCAATCCTGACGAGACCAACCCTGTCTTGGATGTGACTTTTGATGGATATCATATACTGGATGGTGATATTGTTTCCACCAATCCAAACATTGTCGTGAGAATGCGAGATGATAATCCATTTATCAGCAAGAGTGATACTGCTGGGGTGACTATTTCTTTGAGGTTACCGGGAGAGGAAAGCCAATTCCAACGTATCAATTTTTCTGATCCAAGGTTAAATTATACTCCAGCTGATGATGGTCAGGATTTTCAAGTCGACTTTCAGCCAGGCCCTTTGACTGATGGCATCCACGCGCTTAGAGTGCAGGCAGAGGATGAATCTGGCAATGAAGCAGGTGAGGAGCCCTATGAAATTACTTTTGAGGTGATTAGTGAGTCCACTGTAACACATTTCTATCCATATCCCAACCCGTTTTCCACGAATTGCAGGTTTGTATTTACGCTTACAGGTAGTGAAATACCAGATCAGATCAAGATCCAGATAATGACGGTTTCGGGCAGGGTCGTTCGTGAGATAACTCAAGATGAAATAGGTCCTATACGAATTGGGAATAATATTACAGAGTATGCATGGGATGGAAGAGATGAATTTGGAGACCAATTGGCGAATGGAGTATATTTCTACAAGGTATTTCTGAACACCAATGAAGAACGATTGGAGCATAGGTCCACTAGCGCTGATAGGGCATTTAAAAATGGTTTTGGTAAACTCTATATCTTGCGCTAGGTCGAAATGATTAATCAAATAACAAAGGCAAGAAGTTTTTTTGTCTCATACCTCATAATTTTCTTTATTTCGATCAGCTTCTTTTTTTATCGAGAACATGGAGATTTTGTACTGTTAGTCAATGAATTTCATAATTCGTTTTTTGATTTCTTTTTTAAATATTGGACATATACTGGAAGTTGGATTTTTTTTACAGTACTTGGGCTGGCATCTATTTTCCTAAGAAAAAGGTTCGGTATTGTACTTTCAGCTATTGGCGTTACTGTTGCATTATTCTCACTGTTCTTTAAAATGGTCTTATTTCCAAATGCCCCACGTCCAAAGCTTTTTTTTGAAAGCCAGATGATTTTGAAATCAGTCGAAGGTGTGGAGATGTTAGATCTATACTCATTTCCTTCAGGTCATTCGATGGCAGCTTTTGCGATAGCGACTTTCTTTGCTTTGAATTTTCAAAACAGAAGGCTCTCCATTCTTTTTCTTTTTCTAGCGATTTTAACCGGGTTATCCAGAATCTACCTTGCACAGCATTTTTTGCTTGATGTAATGGCAGGATCGCTCATTGGAGTTATTATACCCACTACTTTTTACTTCATTTTTGAGAAATACCTTAAGGGGACAAATGCCACAGAATTAAGAACCCCAGATGAAGACTTGCAAACACTTAACCTTGAAGAAGATTTGGATTAAATACCAGTTCCTTCAATGATTTTTTCTACTACTTCCGGATTTAGCAGTGTTGAAGTATCGCCAAGATTGGAAACATCTTTGCTAGCTACTTTTCTCAAAATACGTCTCATGATTTTGCCAGATCTTGTCTTCGGTAAGCCAGGTACTATTTGAACCATGTCTGGTTTGGCAATCGGTCCTATGATTTTTTTAACTGTATCCTTAATTTCTTGTGTGAGGCTATCTTCGGTTCTACCTTCCAGATCACATATCACAAAGGCGTAAATACCTTGTCCTTTTACATCGTGAGGATATCCTACCACCGCAGATTCGATCACCTTTGGATGCTCATTTATAGCGTTTTCTACCTCTGCAGTTCCCATTCTATGCCCTGACACATTAATCACATCGTCCACTCTTCCAAGGATCCTCAAATAACCATCATGATCTCTTTTCGCACCATCTCCGGTAAAATACATTCCCTTGTAAGTTGAAAAATAGGTTTGGCGGCATCTTTCATGGTCACCGTAGGTTGTCCTCAAAATAGATGGCCATGGAAATTTGACACATAGATTTCCTTCTACATTGTTTCCGTGTAGCTCATTGCCATCATTATCTACAATAATTGGTTGTATGCCAGGTAATGGTAGTGAAGCATGTGCTGGCTTATTTGGAGTAATTCCTGCTAAAGCTGATATCATTATTCCACCAGTTTCTGTTTGCCACCAGGTGTCTACTAACGGACATTTTCCTTTGCCTATGTGGTCGTGGTACCAATGCCACGCTTCCTCATTGATCGGTTCGCCCACAGAGCCAATCACTTTTAAAGACTCCAAAGAATAAGGTTTCAGTGGTTCAAGTCCATATGCCTGCAAAGCGCGAATGGCTGTAGGTGCAGTATAGAATTGATTGACTTTGTACTTATCGACTATTTGCCAGAAACGTCCTGTATTAGGAAAAGTAGGTACTCCCTCAAACATCAATGTAGTTGCTCCGGTCAGTAAAGGACCATAAACAATATATGAGTGTCCTGTAATCCATCCTACATCAGCGGTGCACCAATAAATGTCACCTTCTGAATACTGAAATACATTCAGAAATGAATAATAAGTATAAACCATGTATCCTCCGCAAGTGTGTACGACACCTTTCGGCTTGCCAGTAGATCCGGAGGTATATAGGATAAATAGCATGTCTTCAGAATCCATTTCAACTGCCTTGAATTCTTTTGACACTCCGATGATAGCATCATGCCACCAAATATCTCTTCCTTCTTCCATCGAAACTGAGTCTTCCGTTCTTTTCAGCACAATGACTTTCTCAACGCTCGAAGTTTTTTCCAGAGCTTCGTCCACTACTTTCTTTACCGGTATTTGTTTGGCTCCTCTGAAGTTTCCGTCTGAGGTCAAAACCATCTTTGCTTCACAATCATTGATTCGATCGGCTAACGAGTTAGATGAAAATCCTGCGAAGACAACCGAATGAACAGCACCTACTCTTGCACACGCCAGCATTGCTACTGCAGCTTCGGGCACCATCGGCATATAAATAATTACCCTGTCACCTTTTTTGATTCCATTGTTGACAAGGGCATTAGAAAATTGACATGTGAGTTCGTAAAGTTCTCTGTAGCTCAATGTTTTATGCTCCTCGTCAGGATCATTGGGTTCCCAGATAATTGCTGGATCATTTCCTTTAGTAAATAAATGACGGTCTAAAATATTTTCTGTGATATTAAGTTTCCCATCTAGAAACCACTTAACATCAGGACCCTCAAAGTCCCAATCCAGGGTTTTTGACCATCGCTTTTTCCAGTGGAATGATTCGGCTACCCTACACCAAAATTCTTCAGGATGGAGTACACTCTTCTGATATTCATGAATATATCCTGAAAGCGTTTGGATTTTATGACTCATAATTGCTGGCTCCCTTTGTTTAAGATATGAAAATATCAAAAATGATTTGGAAAAACGACTTAGTCAATGGCTCTTTAGCTAGTCATTTATCTTATTCCAGACTTTGACAACAGATTTACGAATACCCGGGCTAAGTGCTTCGAGATATTCGGTAGTCATCAGGTGAGTTAATTCTTCCTTAAGCTCAGGGTACTTCTTTAGAATTTTGAAGATCACCAACACAGCAGAAGCCCTAAGGGCTGGATGGTTGTGTATTTTTTTCCATTCGGTGATACAATGATCAAATAATACCCCCTCTTCGTCCTCGCCTATCTTTTGGGTTTCGAGCGTTTTTAGCCATTCTCTTTTTTGGCTTTCATTGAAAGTGGTAAAAAGTTCTAAAACAACCTTGATATGAGGTTGAATTAATGGATCATCATCTTTAAGAATTTGACGAAGTAACCAAGTGGATCGCCACCCAAGAGGTTGATCTGGTAGTTTGCTCCAGGCAATTAGCAAATCTATATTTCTTTCTTCTGAACGAATTTTTTCCAGAAGGGAATCCTTATGAATTCGTTCGGTTAGGTCTTCTTTCCTTAGAATCATAAACTAGCCATCAACTTAGGTTTGGCTAAAAAAGTGAAGTTAACTTCATTGCGGCACCTTTGTCACCTTCTATTTTAAGTTTCCCAGTCATGAAAGCCATCATCACATTAAGATCTCCGGATAGAATTTTACCAAAGTCTACGGCTTTCAATTTAATCGCAAAAGGAGCCTCTCTTTCTTCATTAACAACCAATGTAGGGGAAACGGTATCGTCAAGATGGACTACACCGTCTTCAAATTTAAAATTAGCCTTTCCTCCAAATTGTCCTGAATGCTTATCTGCTAGCTTTCGAATTTTTCCAGTTACTTCTTCCAGTGTCATCAATTATAAATTTTTTGGTTCTATAGCTATTTCAAAAAGTTTAGGCCATAGCTTGCCCGTTATATAAATTTTCTCCGAATCCGGGTCAAAAGCGATTCCGTTCAATACATCTGTATTGCCTGCTTCTTCATCGGTGAGTAATCCTGTACAATCAATTCTTTGTAGGACTTCTCCGGTATCAGGATCAATCACCACGATATAATTCTCCTGGTATACGTTTGCGTAAATAAGACCATCAATCACTTCGAGTTCATTCAATGAATCAACTTTCCCTTCGTTTGAATACACCTCCAATTCTCTTTGAACTGTGAAACTAACAGGATCCATAAAATAAAGTTTCTCAGTTTCATCAGTTAAAATGAGTTCTCCATTTAAAGTTGTCAAACCCCAACCTTGAACTTGATAGTTAAAGGTTCGGACTTGTTCCATTTCACTATTATAAACATACCCCTGGCCTGAAGTCCATGTCAGTTGATAGAATTCATTATTAACTAACGCCAGCCCTTCTCCAAATACATCAGAGGGTAGATTAATAACCTTAATGGTTTTTCCAGTAGATAATTCCTTTTTCTTGAAAGTCGACTTTCCCTTAAGTCCTGTACTTTCATACAGAAATCCATCTTTGATTAATAAACCCTGCGTGTAATCATCTGGATCGTGGGGCAATGTGTTATGAATGGTATAGGTCATTTCTTGAGGTGCGCTATCCGGCAAAATGATAACTTTTCTATAATGTGTTTCTGATTTGCCTTTGCCGTAAACTTTGATAAGCAACCGCCACGTTCCCACTTTTTGGGTTGGTATGTTAACGTCAAAAGACGTATTGGTAAAAACAGATTTGACATCCCCTACCACCACTTCGATGGAGTCGACGGGAAATGCTTCAGAAGAAGTGATGGATACAGGAACGGAACCACCTCTTATGAAAGATTGATTTTGTACAGGAGTAGAAATACTGGTCGATTTTCTAATCCTGGGTGAGGACTTAGTTTCTTTCTCCTTGTTTGAATCACTGCATGCGAAAGTGAACAAGAGTAGCACAACTACATAGCTTGGTTTGATCATGCCCTAAAATTAGCAAGATAGCCTACAAATAAGAAGCTCAATTTTGGTTAGGTAGAGCCGCTTGATCGCATAAGTGTTGGGACAGTCAATCCTTGATAAAGTACTGAGCAAACAACTACGATATACGTCATAGTAACGATGACATCTTTCCCTTGAAAGTCACTCAGGGATAAGGAGAGTGCGATTGGCAGTCCTCCTCTTAATGCTCCCCAGGTCAGAACTGAAATAGTGTTCGGAGCAAAATGATTTTTTACAGACATCATCTTGATAGGTATAAATACACTGGTCCACCTACCAAACAGAACGATGCACACTGCGAAAAATCCAGCGGCTATAAAATCAAGTCTAAGATCGAGGACAAGCATTTCTAGTCCGATAAGCACAAACAGCATTGCGCTAAAGGTCTCTTCCAAAAGCTTCCAAAATTTAAATACGTAATCGCCGGCAGCTCCAGCTACATGCGTGCTTTTTCCTTCATTTCCGACCACCAGTCCCATTACTACAGCTGCCTGCTTTGCAGAAACGTGGATAAAATCCGCCAACTGTGACCCAACTAATACTAGTGCCAGTGTAATCAGTACCTCAACTTCCACCGCATCATTATCAACATACTTAAGAAGACGATAGCCAATGTATCCAAGCAGCAAGCCGATGAATATCCCACCTCCGATATCGGCAACAACGATGTAAATTGTTTCAAAGAATGTAAGTGTATGATCTTCTCCTGCATGAGCAATATCAAGCAAAGTGAGCGCGAGAACTACTGCTACTCCATCATTGAATAGAGATTCTCCGGCAATCTTTATTTCAAGCTCTTTAGATAAGTTGAACCGCTTAATTGTTTTGGTAACAGCTATGGGATCAGTGGGCGAAATTAATGCTCCGAAAACGAGGCAATAGAGGTACTCAAGATGGATACCCATTGCGTCGAGCATGAAGTAAACACCTGATCCTATCACAAAAGTGGAGATCAACACCCCGACAATGGCTAATACTAGTACTGAACTTCTTTGACTACTGAGCTTTCTGAAATCGATATTTAATGCTCCTGAAAAGAGCATAAAACTCAAGACAATTTGATACAATACCTCCTCAAATTCATATTCTTTCACATGCTCCGCTAAATGCAACTCAGGGAAAAGGTTTCCTATGACTAGTACAAAAAATGACAGGATTAGGGCCATGATCATCAGGCCGATGGAAGATGGCAGTTTCAGGTAGAACGTATTTATAAAAATAAATGCTCCTGAAAGGAAGATAAATAAGGCGATAATGTCGAGTATACTCACTTCCGTGTGTTTTTAAAGGTGACTGAACGCAATATTAATTCTAAAAAATTAACAGTACAGTGATTATTACATGTGATATGAGTATTCTATTGCTGATTTGAATCAACCAATAACTGTATTATTTGTTGAACAAATACTTAGTTAATTTGGTGCTTCTTTAAGCTCCGATCCAACCTTAGTCGGAATTTGTGGCGGGTTATACCTTCTAAAAGGCTGATTTACAGGATCGAAGATAACTTTTTTTATATTTTTTAGCAAAAAATTAAGATAGGTGAAAAAAAGGATCAGAGAAAAAGTTGAAACACTAAATAATGATACACAACGAATTTTCAGGTTGATCGAGGGATTGTCAGAGGATCAACTAAAAGATCAGTCTTACGGCTGGAGTATAATTCAGGTTCTTGAACACCTTAATAAGTCAGAAACGCTTTCATTGATCTATATGCAAAAAAAGATGCAGGCAGGAAATAAAATGAAAAATGCCAGTTCGTTTAACTCATTTAGAATGTGGCTGACTAATCAGGCTTTGAAAACAAAATTAAAATGGGGTGCACCTTCCTACATCAGAAATCCGGATAATGAAAGTTTATCGTCGGTCAAAGAAAAGTGGACACAGACCAGACAGAAAATAACGCAGCATATTGAAGAATTTCCAGAGCAATGGCTTAACAAGCTTGTTTACAAACATCCGATGGGAGGTAGGCAGAACCTTGAAAATGCAGTGGACTCATTTATTTACCATCAGATTCATCACATGTATCAAATCAATCGAATCAAGAAGAAAATAGGTGCTTAGCATGTTAAAGATTAAAAATCTTAGTCATTCTTACGATAATAATGGCCTTTTAAGCTATCCCGATTGGGAAGTGGAGGGTGGGAATCATGGTATCATTCTTGGTAATTCAGGATGTGGGAAGACTACCTTGCTTCATTTGATTGGTGGTTTAATGCGACCTAAGCAAGGTGAGATAGAGGTGGCCGGAGAAATTCTTTCTGAAAAGTCAAATACTAACCTTGATCGATTCAGGGGTGCACACATTGGAATTGTATTTCAAAAGCCCCATTTGGTTCGTTCTCTTGCAGTCCAAGAAAATCTTTTACTAGCTCAATATTTAGGACATAAAAAGCAGGACAATACGAAGGTGGAAGAGATTCTGGAAAGTTTAGGGATTGAATCTCTGGCTAAAAGAAAGATATATCAAATTAGTCAGGGACAGGCACAACGAGTTTCAATAGCAAGAGCAGTGATAAATTCACCAAAATTGCTTTTGGCGGACGAACCAACCGCGAGCCTGGATGATGAAAATTGTATGAAAGTGATTGATCTCCTGAAATCACAGGCAGAGGCTAATGATGCTACGCTGATTGTGGCAACTCATGATCATCGAGTAAAGAGTGAATTCCAAAACCAGCTGAGCTTATGAACTTATTTTTGTTGAGCGTTAAAAATGTATTTGCAAAGCCACTAAGCTCATTGCTTAGTATTTTGCTTTTCGGATTTGGAGTGGCCATCATCGTTTCCATCCTTCTCACCAGCTCCTTTTTGAAAAAGGAGATCAGCCAAAATGCAAAAGGTATTGACCTGGTTGTAGGAGCAAAAGGGAGCCCTTTACAAATAATCCTAGCAAGCATTTTTCACATAGACTTTCCAACTGGGAATATTTCATTAAAAGACGCAAATAATCTTACGCGTAATCGTCTTGTAGCTTCAGCCATACCACTCTCTCTCGGAGATAGCTATCAGGGTTATCGCATTGTAGGGACGACAAAAGCTTATCCAGCGCTATATTCAGTCGAAATTGGGAATGGGGAATGGTTTAATTCAGAGATGACTGCCACAGTAGGTGCCACGGTTGCACAAAATCTTGGAATTAAGATTGGTGATAAGCTGGAAAGCGCTCATGGATTAGCCGAAGGAGCAGGAGGCCATGAGGAGCATCCTTTTACGGTGGTGGGGATCATGCAACCTTCAGGCTCAGTGATCGATCAGTTGATACTGGTTTCCATTCAAAGTGTTTGGCAAGTACATGGAGAGCACAGAGAGCACAATCATGAAGAAGGAAGTGATCTTCATGAAATTTTACCCCTCGATAGGTTGGGAATAGAAGTAACCAATGAGCAACTGGAGGAAGAAGATATTACGTCATTATTAATCAAGTATCGATCACCAATGGCTGCTGTGCAATTACCCAGGATTGTAAATGGCACAAGCAATCTTCAGGCGGCATCTCCACCCTATGAAACTGCAAGGTTATTTAATATCATTGGTGTGGGAGTAGATGTTGTTAATGTGTTGGGTCTTGTCATAATCATTTTAAGTGCAACCAGCGTTTTTATCGCCTTGATCAATTCGTTGAAAGAGCGCAAATACGAGCTCGCTATTATGCGTTCCATGGGAGCCAGTCAGCTAAAATTATTTATTTTGATTTTGACTGAAGGTTTCATTCTCACTGTTGTAGGAAGTGCCTTTGGTTTTGGTTTAGCACACATAGGATTTGTGATTCTCGCAGATTTCATGGAACAAATTCAGACAAGCGGAATGTTTTTTGTAGAAGACGAATACAAAGTAATGCTGGGGAGTTTTGTAGTAGGTATTTTTGCTTCGATTATTCCAGCGTTTCTTGCGTATAAGTCCGACATATCGGAAACACTTTCGAAAGCATAAGATTATGAAAAACATATTGATAATTCTTACAATTCTGGCTAGTCACTTCGTTTCTGCTCAGTTTACTGATTCCGGTAAAAACTGGGAAACGTTGGCCGATGTGAAGTACGAAAAATCCCAGGACGAATATGGTGAAATCTATGTTCCTAAGTTTGGAGATGATGTAAGAAAAATGAATGGCAAGGAAGTATCTTTAAAAGGCTTTATTATTCCTTTTGAGGGCATGTTCGAACCGAAACACATTATCATATCATCACTACCGATTGCTGCATGTTTTTTTTGTGGTGGTAGCGGTCCAGAAACGGTTGCTGAAGCGTATTTAAAAGATGAGGTGAAATACACAGCCAAGCCAGTGACGGTTACAGGCAGACTTGAACTCAACGATACAGACTATGATCAACTTATGTATATTTTGAAAGATGCGGAAGTAAAATTTGATTAATTCAAAAATGAAATATTTAAACCTGCTATTTATTACGTTGTTTCTTGCTTGCGGGCCTAGCAGACAAGATGAAATAAAGGAGATTAAAAATCAAGCGATTGAAGTTCACGACGAGGTGATGCCACTTATGGGAGATCTTAGAAGGGTGCGAAAAGAGTTGATGCTAATGGCAGATTCTACAGTGAGCATAGATTCTCTTAAGGCTGAAACGCTTACTGCTGCTGTCACCAACATCGCAAATGCAAATGAAAGCATGATGCAATGGATGCGTGAATTTGAGCCAGAGTTTGAAGGCACGGATGAAGAAGTGATCAAATATTTTAAAGATCAGAAAGTTGCCATTGAGAAGGTAAAAGAAGATATGCTCAGTTCTTTAGAGAAAGGCAAAGAGTTGTTGGAAGATCAATAATCTTCCTCACACTCTTCCATCCATTTATCCACATCTTTGACCCCAATCAAACCTGCTTCATTACCCCAGGCGTTACCGATAAAAGTAAGCACTTCAGCAACCTCTAAATTGGTGATGGGGTTACCCGGCATCATTTGATTATATGTGACACCATTCACTACGATCTCTTTGCTCTGCCCATTTTTGATAATGCAAGCGGCTCTTGGTAGATTTTCTAGTAAGTAATCAGATCCTGCAAGTGGAGGGTACAATGAAGCAAGCCCTTTCCCATCTTGCTGATGACAGTTGGCACAATACGTGGCATATATTTTAGCCCCTTGCACCTGGTATTGCTTTAGGCGGATTTCATTACGAGAAGTCAACGATTTTTTCTCTTCTTTTTTATTGGATCCTGAACCACAGCTTGCCAAGCTTATGATTAAAACCAAAAGAGTAAAGACTTTTTTCATTATTTATATTCTTTCAAAAGTTTCTCAATATCATTCATTAATACATCCACCTGCTCGGGTACCGTGCCATCATAAACTCCTCTAATTCTACGCTCTTTGTCAACCAATAAAAAAGCTCCAGAATGAATGTATCCTCCAGGTGCATTCACATCTTCATCCGCAATCGACATGTAGCTGTTCTCAGCAAGGTCATAAATGTAATCCTGATCACCAGTCACAAATTTCCATTTGCTTGATTTGACACCCAATCTGTCAGCATAATCGCTTAAAAGTGCAACAGTATCGTAAGTCGGGTCGATAGTGTGAGATAAAATGCCTACTTCCTGATTGGTTTCAAATTTGCTATAAACACGTAACATCTGAGCCTTCATTTTAGGACAGATTGTGGGACAGGAAGTAAAGAAGAAATCAGCAACATATACCTGGTCTTTGTATGAATCATTTGTCACGATACTGCTATCCTGATCAATAAGTTGAAAGTCGGCTACTGTATGATAGGTGGTATCATTTTCTTCATATATTGCATTTCCGAGTATAGGAAGTTTTTGAGATTCTTTTTCTTGGGTACATGCTATAAGCATAAGAAGAGATAGGATCGGAAGAAATAACTTTTGCATCAATTTTTTCTAAAGTTTTTGTAAAGTTTTATAGCCATCATCAGGATGATCGCAAAGCTAACAAGGCCAAGCGTACCCCAAATCCAACTCAATTCATTTTTTAATACAATTAAAAAAACAACAGCAAAGAGTATTAAAGTTGCAACCTCGTTGAATATTCTTAATTGCATAGAAGAATACTTTCTTTCTTTCTTTTGAAGTCGTTGGAAAATCCTATGACAACCCACATGATAAAGTATCAGGAGCGCAACAAGCCCTAATTTTACGTGCATAAAGGGCATTTTTAGCCATTGAGGTTGTGAGATTAAGAGTGAAGTTCCAAGGATAATTGTAAGTACGGCTGACGGCCATGTGATGATATACCACAGTTTTCGACTCATGAGCGCCAGTTGGTCTGAAAGAATACTTCGATCAGGTTCTTCTTTGGAAAGTGCCTCTGTGTGATAAATGAAAAGTCGAACGATGTAAAACAATCCGGCGAACCACGTAATTACGAATATTATGTGAAGAGCTTTTAGGTAGAGGTAGTCCATTAGGGAGCTTTTTAGTTATAATTGTTGTTAATCGTGGTTGTTTGCAAATTTGCTTTCAAATCCTGACATCACAAGAGTATGAGCGACGAAAGAAATCTTTGGTATTTTGAGGACACTGACTTGTTTGAAGTCTTATGTCCTAAGAAAACACCTCACCTGGAGGAAAAGCATGTTCCTGGTGTATACAAGAAGGATGACTTCATCTATTTTCAAGACCAGTCTTCAGAGAATATTTATATGGTCTCTAATGGTCGAGTAAAAATTGGGACATATGGTGCTGACGGAAAGGAGATAGTGAAAGCCATTTTAACCAGGGGCGAAGTTTTTGGTGAGCTAGCACTCGCTGGAGAAGAAAAAAGGCAAGACTTTGCACAAGCCATGGATAACGACACCAGGGTGTGTTCAATGACTATCAATGACCTGCAAAATCTGATGATAGATAATCAGGAACTCAGTTTGAAGATTCTAAAAATTGTAGGTTTTCGCTTGCGTAAGATGGAGCGTAAAATCGAGTCTTTAGTATTCAAAGATGCCCGCACAAGAATTGTTGATTTCCTCAAGGAAATGGCCGAAGAAAAAGGTCAAAAAGTAGGATTTGAAATGATGATCAAAAATCATCTTACCCACAAAGACATTGCAAGCCTGACAGGTACTTCTCGACAAACGGTGACCACTGTAATGAATGAATTACGGGAGAAAAACCTCATTAACTTCGATAGAAGGAGGATTTTGATCCGTGATCTGGATAAATTATCCTAGTACACAATACATTTATGACAGAAAAAACTTGTCATATCGAATGAAAATGAGATATCTATGATGTTAGTGAAGGCTAACCCATGATTTTTATTCCTACTCTATAACCACTTTCTCCTATTGTCGAAAAGACCGGGTCGCGTAGACAAGTTTTTGTTAAGCTCCGCTTGGCCAGATTTGTAACCTCTTTTCTGTTTCTTAGTATAATACTTACATTTACGAAATTAATATTTCGAATATGAAGGGAACAAATCTTGGGGAATTTGAGGAACTCGTTTTACTGACCGTTGGAATCCTTTATGATAACGCATACAGCGTAGCGATTAGGCATGAACTGAATCGACAGACAGGAAGAAAGGTAAGCATAAGCTCTGTCCATGCCGCAGTATACCGACTGGAAGAAAAAGGGCTTTTGAATTCCAGGATGGGGGAAATGTCGAGTGAGAGAGGAGGTAAACGAAAGCGGATTTTTACGATATCTCAAGCAGGAAAAGCTTCACTTGAAAAAGCCAGCGAACTGAGAAATCGAATGAGGAGTCAAATTCCAAAAATTGCTTTTGACAATCTATAATGAAGAAGCATAGCCCACCAAAATTGCCATTGAGACTATTCAGGTCCTATTGCAGCCATGAACGACTCGAAGAACTGGAAGGAGATCTTTATGAAGTATATCAGGAGCGAATTTCGGAACGTGGGACTCGATTCGCTAAGATATTTTACTGGTGGTTAGTGATCAGAAGCTTTCGATCATACGCATTAAGAAGGACTAAAATGAAAAATAACAGGATGAACACATCACTTACATTTCTAAGACATAATCTAAAAATTGCCTGGAGGAATTTGTTAAAGAACAAGGCAACAGCTTCCATCAATATTTTGGGTCTTGCGATTGGAGTTGGAGCTTTTTTGGCGATTTTGAGTATTGTTCAGTATGAAAAGAGCTTCAATACCAAGATACCTAATGGGGATAATGTGTATCGAATTTATACATCATTTACAGGATCATTCACTTCTATCAATAAAGGAGCATCCATACCGGTTGGACCTTATGTTGAAGAAACGTTTTCAGGTTTAGATGCTGTTGCTTACTTCCATACCTACGGAGCACAGGTTAATGTTCCACAAGCAAACGGAGAGCATAAGGAGTTTGAAAGACAGAGTAGCTTCGTCATCGCTACACCAGAATATTTCAAAGTCATTGATCAGTATGATTGGTTAGTTGGATCTCCAGGGGAGTCGTTAAACGAACCTTTTAAGGTAGTGCTAACTTCCGATCAGGCCATTAAATATTTTGGAAAGATTGATTGGTCGGACATGGTAGGCAAGGAGGTGATTTATCGAGACTCGCTCAATCTATTTGTATCAGGGATAGTCAAACTACCGAGTTATAATACTGACTTTGAATTTACCGATTTTATCTCTCATTCCACTATCGAAAAGTCATGGCTAAAGAATCAATACACCGGTAGCTGGGGTGGTACTAACAGTTCATCTCAACTTTGGATTAAGACTTCAGACAATGTCTCTAAAGCAGACATAATGCTTCAGCTCGAAAGTTTGGATAAGCATGTTTCAGATCAGAAAGAGGATGAGGATTGGTTTCAAAATTATAAACTGCAAAATCTATCTGAGGTGCATTTTGATCCTGAGGTTGGCATTTTTGATAATGGTAGAAGTGCAGCTCATATGCCTACACTTACCATTCTGGGAGTTGTCGCTTTCTCAATACTCCTTATAGCGATTTTCAATTTTGTGAATTTAGAGACTGCTCAGTCAACTGCTAAATCCAAAGAAGTGGGAGTGAGAAAAGTATTAGGAAGTCCTAAGAGACGATTAGTAGGACGATTTTTGACAGAGAGTATTTTAATTTCATTTTTTGCCGTATTACTGGCTGTGCCGATAGCCCATTACGGTTTTATTTTTTTCGAAGAGTTTATTCCCGACGGCACAGCACTGGAATATGATAGCCTTATATTCTGGTTTGGACTGATGGGTTTGACTTTAGTTGTGGGAGTGGTGGCCGGAATCTATCCTTCATGGGTTGTCTCCTCATTCCAACCGGTAAGAGCTTTACGTTCTGGGTCGGGTTCCAAGTTCGCTGGAGGATCTCTTATTAGAAAAGCGTTGATTCTATTTCAGTTCCTGTTTTCTCAATTGCTTATTGTCGGAACATTGGCAGTAACATGGCAAATATCTTTTATGCTCGATAAAGACTTGGGTTTTCAAGAAGAAGGAATAGTGTACTTCTACACACCCTATTATGAGCAATACAGTAAGTCTGAACTCATGAAGAATTACATTGAAGAACTGCCAGAAGTGAGAGATTATGCACTACAAAATACACCTCCGGCTCAACGAGGCTACTCAACCTCTACAGTAAAGTATCAATCTTCGGAAGGTGAAGTAGTCACAAGTGCACATCAAAAATCAGGTGATACTACTTATTTACGATTCTACGATATCGATTTGTTGGCTGGAAGAAATTTACTTCCCAATGATACACTGCCCGAATTACTTATCAATGAAACGTTTATGCATGATTTAGGATTTGATGATCCAAGAGAGGCTGTTGGTGCTACATTTGAATTTAACACACGGGACCACCGAGTTGTAGGTATAATAGAAGATTTTCATTTTAGATCGTTGCATCATCCTATTGAGCCTTTGTTATATCGCTACGAGGAAGAGTCAAGTTGTTTTGCACTAAAAGTTAATGGCGATCAGGTTGGGCAAGTAATTGATAAACTAACGGATAAATGGGAGGAAATTTATCCGGAAAGACCATTGACTGTATATTTTATGGATGAAACCATCGAGCAGTTTTATAGAACAGAAAGGAAAACTTCTAAGTTGGCTTCAACGGCTACTACGATTGCTATACTGATCTCCTGCCTGGGTTTGTTTGGATTAATCTCATTCACAATTATTCAAAAGTCAAAAGAGCTGGGTATCCGTAAAGTATTGGGAGCTTCCCTAATGCAAATTGGCACCATTCTTTCAAAGGAATTTGTTTTGCTGATTACCATCGCTTTTGTTGTGTCAACTCCAGTTTCTTATTACATCATAAGCAAGTGGATGGAAGATTTTGCGTACCAGGTTGAAGTATCCTGGTGGATGTACATACTTGGGGGGCTGATTTCCTTAGCTATTGCGATGATGTCTATCGGAGCTAAAGTTTGGAAAGCCTCAGGTGCTAATCCCATTGATTCATTGAGGTATGAATGAGTTTTTCACGAAATATTAAACTTTCTATCACAATTCATGTAATGTCATGATTTTGACCAACGGAAAGAAGAGAATAGCCGTTCTTTGAGAAAAGAAATTAAAATAAGATGAGATCAAAATTATTTACTCTTTTCTCTTTGATAGGATTTTTTGCAATTGCTCAAAATAATCTTCAAAACTACACACCATCCATTTTATTCAAGAAGGGAGATTGGGAGTTCAAGACTTTTCAGAATTACTATACCCAAACTAAATTCTTTAACGGAAGCGGAGGAAAAGAGGATACGGGCACAAGGGAAACATTCTTTACCTCAATCAACCAGTTCTTGTATGGAGTAAATGATCAGATTAATATTGGATTGGATGTATGGGTAAAAGCTTCGAATAACTCTGAAAACAATTTTGGCACTTCTTCAGGGCTGACGGGTATTGGCCCAAAAATTAAAATTGCCCCGTTCAAAGACATCCCGAGACTATCCATCCAAAGTACTTTTTTATTTAACACAGTAGATGACCCCCAGGGAACAAGCGTTGACAGGTATTTTCTGGAATGGGATGCGAATCTTTGGTTAAATCAGATCTTTTTCGATCTTCCTCTGAATGAAAAGTCACAATTGTTTTTTCAGCAGGCATTTTGGTATCGTTTTACGAAGGAAGACTCTGGGCTTGATAATAACTTTCTTGAAACACAAACAAGTGTATTCTTCAGTTACTTTCCGAATAGCAGGTGGACCATCTATGGGATGAGTGAGTACTTTCCTACCCACTATGATTTCGGGAATGATCGTGCAGAGGCATTTTTCGCTTACTTTATTCAATCAGGTGTAGGGTTGAAGTACCAGCTGATTCCCAATTTGATTGAGTTAGAGGCGCTTTATACAAATTTTTGGAATGGCAGTGAATTCAAAGGCGCTGGAGAAACTATAAATTTGGGTATCCGAGTGATACACCAAAAGTGAAAAAATTAAGTTTTGTAATCGCATTCATCTATTCCATTTCCGGTCTTTGTCAAAAAGTAGGAACCATCAGTTTTACTGGTTTGGCTAAGACCAAACAGTTCTATATTGAGCAATTTTTAACAATTTCTGAGGGTGATCCACTTGACTCAACGGTGCTTTATGAAAACAAACAACGACTGGCGAATCTGGAAATGTTGGCTGATGCTACCTTTCAGGTAAACAAAGTTGATGACACCTATCATGTGAATTTTGATTGCCAGGAGCTTTATACTTTGCTTCCTATTTTCAGTTTTGGAGGAATAGAGGAGAATTTTTGGGTACAAATAGGGGCTTCTGAAGTAAATCTTGGAGGAAGAGGGAATAAGCTGACAACCTATTATCAATATTATGACAGAAGTTCTTTCGCTGTTCATTTGACATTTGATCGAATCAAACAGACGAATTGGGGCCTTAACCTGAATTTTATCAAATGGTCGACCCTTGAACCACTTTTTTTTTCTGGTCAATCGCTCGACTATGAATATGATAATTACACGATTGGTTTCAATGGAATTCGACATTTCAATTTCACGGATAGGGTAGAGTTTGGAGGGGCTTTTTTTACCGAAGATTATCGAAAGATATCTTCTATAGAATTAGAAGGGGCCCCTGATCGGGTGAGTAAGAATAAAATGTTATTCAAATCGATTTTTACCTGGAATCGTGTCAACTATTACTTCTTTTATCTTTCAGGCTGGCACAATCAACTTAATGTACAGACCGTTCAATCTTTAGATGGCGATCCTGCTTTTTACATTGCATTCAATGATATCAAGAGATTTTGGGTAAGTGGAGATAAAGGGAATTTTGCTACACGCTTAAGATTAGGTCTAAGCACCAATGAGGAAAGTCCGTTTGCACCGTTCGTGCTTGATAGCTACCTCAATATTAGAGGTGTAGGAAATCGAGTGGACCGTGGTACGGGCGCGATAATTTTGAATGCGGAGTACAGGCATACATTTATTGACAGACAGAAGGCCGCTCTTCAAGGAGTCTTATTCTCTGATTCCGGATCATGGAGGAATCCCGGTGGAGACTTTTCGGATTTTTCGAATGACGAGAATTTTGTGCTATTTGCGGGAGGAGGTTTTCGCTTCATTCACAAGAAAATCTATAATGCAATTCTGCGAGTAGATTATGGATTCAATCTTCAAGAACCTAATGTCAATGGCTTTGTACTAGGAATAGGTCAATATTTTTAATAGGCATCTTCCTCTCCGAAATCGGCTTCCTCTTCTTCGCCAAGGTTCTGCCAATCAATGTCAGTCTCTTTGAGGTCCTCAATTGTGTCTATATCACTCAATATGGGGAGTTTATGAACGGACAGCTCTAGCCCCTCGACTTCTTCCAGAAGGTCTTGAAGGACTTTGTCGGTGCTATACTCTTTGTCTTGAAATAACTGAGGAAAATATTCACTCATTCCAAGCAAATAATACCCTCCATCCTTAGCAGGACCAACGACAATGTCATTCTCTTCCAGCATTTCAAAGGCAGTTTTTATCAGCTTGGAGCTTAGATCATAGCAATCACTCCCAATGATGATTACTTTCTTATAAGAATCGAAAGCCTCGTCAAATGCATTAGTCATTTTCTCACCTAACGTCATTCCTTTTTGTGAAGAGAGTTTATAATCACCATTATCCCAGATATCTTCTATTTCGACATACTCAGAATAATAAACTGATTTATCTACATCGATTTTTTTGGTGATTTTGTGTGTGTGATGGACTAGTTCCTGGTAAACATCAAGCGCTTTGTCAATTCCGATATCCTTTGCCAGACGTGTCTTAACCATCCCTGGAATCAGGTTTTTAACGAAAATCATTAGTAGGCTATCGCTCATTTCTTTTTATATTTTAAATCCTAGGCAACTCAAAGTAATACTCCCAAAAAAACCTGTCTTTTCGACAGCAGGAGAAATCTTCGTCAATTTATCCGCTGGCTATAATTGAAATCAAACTATCAAAAAGGATAGATATCTCATTTTCATTCGATATGACAGGTTTTCCATTCAACGAGTACGCTAGTAAACTTTAATTCCTTTAAACAACCATTTCCCCCACAGTCGGTTGTAGACATGTACACTATCTGTTGGTTCATTGTTCTGTCCAACTACTTCAAATCCCTCATTTTTCCATCCAAAAATACCACCATATAGGTTTTTAACATTCGTATACCCCGCCTTCTGCAATTTTTCACCCACTCTTTCGCTTCGATATCCAACAGAGCAGTAAACAATGATTTCCTGATCTTTTCGAATGTCTTTTACATCTTTTGGTTTGAAGTTGTCATAATCAACAAACCGGGCTCCCTCAATGTGACTTACTTTATACTCTTGCTCTGCTCTGGTATCAAGGATCACCACATTGTTCAATCTTGAGTTTAAAGAATCCGCCTTGATCAGAGGAACTGTATTGCTATACAGGCTTTCCATTTTTTCATCAAAAGTCTTTTGTCCACATGAAGTGAGTGTGGAAAACAAAAGAAGTAGAAAGGGAGGAAGATATTTTTTCATAATTATAATTCAGGCAATTCAAGAGCTAGTTACTAACTTGTTTAACTTAAAAAACTGAGTATGAGACTAATTACACTTATCATCAGCTTTTTGTTCCCACTTTTAAGTTTCCCTCAAATCTCAGCCGAAGTTAATTACGAAAAACTTGGAATTTCATTTGTAATACCTGAAGGTTGGGTTGGCCGAGAGAGCGAAGATATGCTCATCATGGGATCCGATAAAATGAGCGGATTTCTGGTTATGCAAGCCCATAATCTTAGTTTAGATCAGTTAAAGAAAGAAGCCTATATCGGAATAGATGATGGAAGTGGGACACGATTGAAACTAGAGGGGGATTACGATTCAGGACCAGATTACATCGGAGGAGTTTTTGGTGGGATGGTAGAATGGGAAGCGGCTAAGGGGTATTTAATAGGTGTGACAAATTCCATTGGCTTAGGTGTCATGATCATGGGAGTAACATCCCCAGATAAGTTTGATGATACCTACAAAGAGTTATGTTTCCAGATATATAACTCACTTAAATTCAGTGAGGTTGATTATACGGCCGAATTCGAAGAATGGAAAGAGTGGCTTTCAGATTCAAGACTTACCTACATGAATTCACACTATTCCAGTGATTATACTGATGGTGGAATTTCAGGTGGTTACAGCAGTGAGCGTAAAATTGATTTATGTGGTAAGGGGTATTTTTCGGATAGTAGTAATAATGATATGTCAATCTCTGGGTTAGGGGTTTCCGGATATAGCTATGGTTCAGATGAGGGATCTGGTACATGGAAATTGGAAATGACTGTGGAAGGGGAATTTCTCCTTATTCTTACATATACTTCAGGAAATACAGAAGAGTATAATCTTGAGTATAAGGATAGTAAGTTTTACATGAATGGAGTAAGGTACTTTGTTACTTCAGAGGGGGAGTATGCTCCAAACTGCGATTGAATTCCTTCTTTCGTACTTCATAGAGTATCATAAAATAAACCAAAAGGTATTCAATAATGACTATGATCATGGGAAGCTTAAATCCATCAATAGTGTATCCTGAATACGTGGTAAAAATGAGTAAAGACCACACAAAAGGATACCAATAGCCGGAAAGAATTCCCAGTGCAGCAAGAGGTAAAATATACCATGGATGCACCGTGGTAGCGAAAAGGAGATAGACTGTCAGTATGAAAAGAAATGTCTTTGAAAGACTCCAATTTTTTTGATACCCAATAAACGACATGACTAAAATAGATATGAATGAAAGTACTGAAAGTAAAGGGCCAATGAGAGTAATATTATTGTATCCGTAAATCCAATACCCGACTTGGCGGGCGATAAAGTATAGACTTGCATTGAATTCAAAGGATCGAAAGTAAAGATCCAGACTTTCTTGCATACCAGCGATAAAGGATTGGTTTACCAGTGGTATTAGTGTGATAATGGCAACAAATCCTGCCAAAATAGAGACCCACCATTTTTGATTTCTAAGACCTTTAAGAAATAGGAACGGCAAGTAGATTAAAGGCAAAAGCTTGGTACCGATAGCAAGCCCAAATCCTGTAGCTGAAGCAGCGTTTTTGCTTTTTTGGAAACTATAAATTCCTAGCAGAATGAAAAAAGTAACCAATCCTTCAAAATGAAGGTTTCCTACAAACTCCAAGAGAACTAATGGATTCAAAAAGAACCAATACGCAAGAAATGAAGACTTTTTGTTTTGAGTTAGAATGGACTTTAAAAGGAAAAAAGAACCAATATCTGCTACGAATAGGATCAGTCGAATAATATTAGCTGATACCAACCAATTACCATTGCCAATGATCGCCGCAATCCAAAAAATAAATTGATTCAAGGGAGGATAGATAGTAAAATAATTTGGTGAATTCAGTCGATCATATAGTTCCATATTTAAATCCGGAATCTGCTTATCCAGGTAAAACTCTGGTAGTTCTTCAAACGGATGAATTCCATTCTTTAGAAGTGTACCATCCCAAATGAATCGGTACAGGTCATCTGACAAAGAAGGCAGGCTAAAGAATAGAAGAACCCTAACGATAATTCCTGTTCTTAATAAAGTCCTCACATTTTGTTTGTTCTGTAGAAGAAAAATGTATCCTACAAATGCACTGATGTAGGCAAGCAGTAATGGTGAGGTTTGATGTCTTTCTATCCAGTTCCCAATGGAGAAAATGGCCAGAATGTATACAATCAGAAAAGTATAATAGCCGGTCTTTCCTTGTTTAAATCCATTGTTCATTTGCTAAGAATCAACTACTGAGAACTATTTTCTCAATGAATATCTACTGAATTATTCAGGAGACATGTTTCATAGGTTTCACTGATAAGATAAACACATAAGCAAATCCTATGGCTAGCATACCGTGGAAAAGCATTAGTCCATAATCCTCCAGTTTAAAACCAGAGAAGATGCCATAAATGAAGTAAACAGACAATAGGCCTTCCATCAGAGTTACAGGCGTAAGTACATTATTTAAATAAATATTTCCTTTCCAGGAATCTCCTTTGGACTGAACGTTGAATTTGGGTGT
Organism: Ekhidna sp.; assembly: GCA_965267215.1. Lineage (GTDB taxonomy): Bacteria > Bacteroidota > Bacteroidia > Cytophagales > Cyclobacteriaceae > Ekhidna. The sequence goes on along the minus strand of OZ253940.1, from coordinate 2,906,978 downwards.
TCGCACAAACGGTGTTTTGATACCGAGGTAACCTTCAACCACAGCGATCGAATTGTGTAGCGCCATTCCCATGGAAAAAGCTAAGAAGATAGGGAAGTTTTTTACAAAATATCTAAACGTGTATTCGGGATGTGTTGCTTTTGCGGCGACCCAATAAAAGAATCCCATAGCAAGGAACCCAATAATAAAAATGCTTCCTAAGTCAAATACGAGAGCCAGGTCCGGATTGTATTCTTTGATATATAGCATGGGTATACTCAATACAGCCGCTATTAAAAGCAAAAGGAAAACAGAGCTGTTTAGCAAGTGGAATGCTGCTCTGATTTTATGTTTCCATCCAATATTTGAGGTGAGTACCTTGCCAAGCGTTTTTCTGGCGGTTTCAGCGGCTCCTTTATTCCATCGGTATTGTTGTGACTTTACAGCCGGAATCACTACGGGTAATTCGGCAGGTGATTCAATCTCTTCCCGGTAAACAAACTTCCATCCTTTCAACTGAGCGCGATAACTAAGATCCAAATCCTCGGTGATGGTATCGTATTGCCATCCCCCTGCATCTTCTATGCAGGCTTTTCTCCATACACCTGCCGTACCATTAAAGTTAATGAAGCTACCCGCATGTTCTCGCCCCTTTTGCTCAACGGTGAAATGAGCATCCAACCAGAATGCCTGGATCTTGGTTAACCAACCATAGTCAGTATTTAAGTGGCTCCATTTGGTCTGAACCATACCGACTTTATCATGCCTAAACTTAGGCAGTGTGCGGATTAGGAATTCAGGATTAGGAACAAAGTCAGCATCGAAAATGGCTACAAACTCACCTTTAGCTTTTTCAAGTCCGTAAGCCAGAGCACCTGCTTTATATCCCACCCGTTCCGGTCGTTGTACATGCTTGATATCAAATCCTTGAGAGAGGTAGCTATTGACTTTCTGTTTGATGATTTGAATGGTCTCATCCGTAGAGTCATCCAATACCTGGATCTCCAGCTTATCCTTTGGATATTGGATTTCACAAACCGCATCAATGAGACGCTCGACTACATATCTTTCATTGTATACCGGTAGTTGAATGGTAACGACAGGATATTCCCCTATGCCTTCATTTTCCTCTTCCTTCTGTTTTTTAGCCTTCAGGTAGTGCCATGTGAGATTGAACTGGCCCAGGCTAAACAGGCAAATAATCATCAATGTGAGTCCGTATAGTGTAATGACTAACCACTCCATCTTTATAGGTATTTGAAGATTGTATAGATGATTTTATAACCAGCCCCTAAGGTGCCTTTGATTGTTCCACTCACTTTCGAAACGCCAATTCTTTGTCTGTAATCCACTGCAATATCTTTCGTACGCAAATTTAGCTTAGCTGCTTTTAATTGCATCTCTACAGTCCAGCCATACGTACGGTCTTGCATATTTATTTTCAAGAGGCTTTCATACCTGATCGCTCTAAAAGGACCCAGGTCAGTATACTTCTTTCGGTAAAAGAGTTTGATCAGTGAGGTGGCCAGCCAATTGCCAAAAATTTGCTGTGGCGTCATACTTCCCTTTTCCTTTTTTCCAAGAGCCCTTGAGCCAATGACCATATCTGCTTGATCCTCAATGATTGGTTGGACCAAGTCAATCAGCTGTTCCGGATAGTCTGAATGGTCACCATCCAAGAAAACAACAATATCTGGTTGGGTAGGGGAAGAAGCGATGTGTGACATGCCTTTTAGGCATGCATTTCCGTATCCACGAGTGGGTTCCTTTAGGGTGGTGGCACCTCTCGATTTTGCTTGTTCGAAGGTGTCGTCTGTTGAGCCATTATCTACTACGATAATTTCTGATACCCGTTCTTTAGGGATTTCATCAATGACTAATCCTACAGCATTTTGCTCGTTGAATGCAGGGATGATTACACGTATGTCTGACTTGCTCAAAGGCATATCTCATTGATGAGGCCGCAAAGATATGCCTATGAAAGTGTATAGAAGTGTTGGTGCGAAGACATCTTATTCATCTGTCTTTTTAAATACGAATGGAATCTTTTTATTCCCTGCTGAAATAGTAGCAGTCAATATACCATCCTTGAGTTGGTACTCAATTTTCTTGGGAAAGTCATGTTCAGGATTTTCACTGATAAATCCATCTTTTGTAAATGAAGTGATCTTGAAATAAGTAGGCTGTGCATTTTGACTCACATCTGCAATGTAGTTCCAAGAGCCATTTACTTTAGCGATTCGTAGCTTCTCAACAAAGACTGTGTCCTTAGCTTTTGTGGTCACCCCCATGCCGAAGTATTCACCATTTTTAAACTCCCATGATTCGAAGGTAGCACTTCCTGGTCTTGTGTTTTGTTTCTCCCAGGTTCCTATTAGCCATTGGAAATCTTTTTTTGATTGTGCGGTACAGGATAGACAGCCGATCAGAAGTAGCGTAAAAGTTATTCGTTTCATCTTTTTTTGAAACAATGATATTCTGCTTTTAAGAAGGGGTATTGTAAAAAACCGACATCTACTTTTTAAGAAAGAAGTTAGCCAGATTGATGTCATCAAAACCATATTTGGAAGGTTCCTCACCGGTGAATTCCTTAAAATTTTTGATGAAATGAGATTGATCAAAATAGCCTGATTGCAGTGCAACTTTTACCCAAGATTGGTCTTTTGAATCCATTACTTTAAAGATGTTGCTGAATCGGATGATTCGAGAGTAGAACTTTGGACTTACTCCAACCGCTCTTTTGAATAGTCGCTCCAATTGCCTGGAACCAATTTCATTTTCTTCAGCAAGCAGTTCTACGTCTACCATTCCTTTTGATTCTAAGGTTTGATCGACGGCATTTCGGACCTTTTGATAATGATTAACTGAAAAAGACGACAACCAATCTTCTGCAACTTTCACTCGTTCGATAGCGCTTAAATTGGGATGTTGAAGTTTTTTTAAGTTCTCGACTTCATGCGGGATTAGTTTTTCGAGTGGGACAACTTGATCAGTGAAAGTTGCCATATCAATCTCAAACAATTCGTAAAAAGAGACAGGATGTAATTTGATTCCAATCATGCCTGACATTCCGGTATTCTCCAGGAAAAAGTATTGACTGATCTGGTTTGAGAAAAGCATCTTTGATTGCCTATCCCAGCCACTTCCGAGATTGATACGATAAGGGTCTCCGTAATGAATAATTATCTCACTGAATCCATCGGGGATTATTTTTTGCTGATGCATTGACTCATCCTCGTTTTCGTAAATCCAAAATTCTTTGACTAAATCGGAGAGGTTATTTGTCGGTTTGAAATTTTCAAAGCGCATTTGATATTCTATGATTGACAGAAGTTAGTGGTATTCTTACAGTTGAATCGAAAATCGAGATGAATCATTACGAAACACTTGAAATTACTCAATCTGCTACACAAATAGATGTTAAAAAAGCATACCGGAGGTTAGCAAAAAAATATCATCCTGATATGAATTCTTCGATGGATGCTCCTGAAAAGTTTAGGATGATCAATGATGCATACGAAATTCTTTCTAACTACAGCAGTAGGAATTTATACGATCTGTACCTACAGGGGGTGCCGGTAAAAACTGAACTTGACGAAGTAACTCCAAGGCAGAGATATAAAGAAGCGTATATACGGGATCGTATTCGTAAGCAACGAGAAAGAATTCAACAACAAATTCACTATAAACAAAAATTCTATCGCTATTTCAGGGCGATTAATGCTGTCTGCTTTATTGCTTCTCTAGTCTACTCGGTCGATTATTACTATGATTCTGAAGTTTATTCTTTTCCTGTTGAGGAGGTAATTGATGCGAGATATTCAACATATGTAGGCTTCAAAAATGGCTTCAGCGTAAAGACTTCTGAAGTATTTTATGATGATTACCATAAGTCCGAAAAGAAGGAAGTGACTGTTCACCTTTCAGCAATACTGAATGTTCCTCGCGATGTTAAATTGAGTGATTCAGACAAGAGATATAAAATCAATGGGACGTTCTTCGTCTTCAATAATTTCTTCTCGATTATTTTGTTTGTATGCTCTATTATCGTCGTAGGGAATAAGCAATATTCTGATTTCAGACTTACATGTGGTCTTCTCTCATGTATGACATTGACCTGGCTCTTACTGCTGACCCTACCGTATTTGTAGCCAATACATTATTTATTCAAGTTCTTTTCCACCGGGATGAAACCTTATATTGAAAAATTAGTATATTGATATATCAATAATTAACAAATCAATAATATGATCAAATCGATTTTGTTCCTTTTTGGAATGAGTCTGTTTGCGGTAGCTGCAGCACAGACGGAAAATGAAGTAAAGAAAGTAGTGATGAATTACGCAAAAGCAGGGGATGATCAGGATGTACCACAGTTGAAAAACTTGCTACACGATCAACACCGACTTGTGTGGCACGACGGTACCAAGCCTCCTTTTGTCTTGGATAAGTCTGGTTACATTTCAAAAATTGAGTCCAAAGAATGGGGTGGTGATATAAGAAAAGTAAAGGTTGAGGCTATCGAAAATTTTGATGGGGTAAACGCAACTGTGAAAGTAATTCTGGACGGAAAGAAAGCTCAGATGCGATCCATATTTTCGCTCATTAAAGTTGAAGGAGAGTGGAAGATCATCGAGGAATTGGTGAACGCTACGTTCAAAAGTTGATTTGTATCTTGTAGAAAATTATGATCATGAGTGAAATGGATAAGCCGATAGAGGAAGTTTATTTTTTCTGGATGGATCGGACAATGAAAGCCTGGAAGAAGGCTTCCAACAAATTATTCAAAGATCTCGGATTAAAAATCACTTCCGATCAATGGATCATTCTGAAGAGATTGAGTGAGAAAAGTGGACTCACACAACGGGAACTTGCCCAGTCAATTTCGAAAGATCCAGCTTCTGTCACGAGGATTCTTGATCTGCTAGAGAAAGAAAATCTAATAAATAGGATTGTTGCAGATCGACGATCATTCACTATACATTTAACATCTACCGGTAAAGCCCTTGTTGAAAAAGTGCTTCCGGAAGCTATAAAATATCGTGAGAAAGGAACTGAGGGTGTAACTGAACATGAAATGGAAGTATTTCGGAAAGTCCTGAATAAAATCAGAGACAACTTCAGTTCCTAAAATTTTCAATTTGAAAAGATATATCAACAATTGACAATGAAATGTTTAATGCTATTTCTAGCATTCTTGGTGAGTGATCTTAAGCGTTTGAAAGTCGAGGGATTCGAATTGGAGTGGTCACACACTGATGATCAGATAGCGTTTAGCCTGAAAGCCCCAACTGAAGGCTGGGTAGCCATTGGATTCACGGAGGGTTCAAATATCGTGGATACCAATTTGATACAAGGACGTGTGAAAAATGGATCGATCGTTATCGAAGATCAGTTTGTGACTGGCTTTGGAAAGCATCCCACTGTGGAATCATTGGGTGTACCAAGTCGAATTTCAAATTTGAGAGGGGAAGAGTATAATGGTGTGACCACCATTTCTTTCTCTATCAAACAAAAGAAATTGGATGAGCTACATTACGATCTTTCAGAAGGAAAAGAGATTAATGTATGGTTAGCTTACAGTGTATCTGATGATTTTGATCATCACTCAAGAAAAAGAATCTTAAGAAAGATCACTCTTTAGCAACCCCAATGGATTTCTTTGCCCAATCAATAAGATCCTCAGAATTCAAAATGTGATAAGGAATACTGTAGTATGGCATTTTTCCGTGCTTGGAACTTCCCATCTTCAGATATTCCTTTTCTAATTGATCATCTACTTTGAAGGCAATCTTACCTTTGGTGTCAACCATCCCAAACATTTTTCCTTCATGGAAAATGCCTTGCCCGCCAAACATTTTTTTAGCGGTTATTCCCTTTATTTCTGAAAGTCTTTCAAGTAGCAGATCAACGGTCTGTGCTACCTCCGGATTGTATTTCGCACCTTTCTGTCCCATGTTTTATGTAACTGACGATTCACTACTAACCTAAATGGACATTACTTCAAATCCAGAAAAACTCCGAGCGAATAGGAAGGTGCTGCAAAAATGTTAGATGCACTGAACACACTTGCTGTAGAGGCAGACACCCCAATTTTATCAGTGATGTACCCTGCTATTTCATATGTGTATGCGAAATACTCTGTATTGTTAGCAAAGATGGTGGCTCCATTACTTATAGCGGTAGACTCTTCTCCATTTTCAAGTGACTCAACCATATCCAATCTGACAATCGCCCAAATGCGGTTATTCAAGAAACCAGCGCCTAATTCAAGGCCTGCTCGAATCTCATCAGAGAAATCATTTGTCCTGTTATTAAAGCCAGTGTAGATATTACCGTAAGCATTGACAGAACCTACTTGGAATGATTTGCTTACATCAAATCTAACCAGCTGATTAAATTCTCCATCACCCGTCTGTAGGCTGCCATCCGTTCCACCTTCATCATCACCAAGCGGTAATCCAAGCAAGAGTGTTCCTGCAACAACAAATTTGCTGTTTGGTTTATTAATTCTGTATTTAAAAGCCACATCTGTATCTCCTATTCCAGAAATGGATTCATTGTCATTAGCAGATTTACTGTACGGTAAATTAAGTATAGCTGTGAATCTGTCCGTAACTCCATATTCTGCAAAGATGGACGTATTGAAAATTCCTTCCTGTGGAGAGGCTGTAGTACTTCCGTCGAAGGTATAGTACTTGGCAGCATTTACCCACCAATGTGAAACTTTGTAATATCCTGTTCCTTTTTCTTTGGTCCATCCACCACCCGCAAAGGCTAGGTTGGTGATGAGTAAAATGGCTATAGATAAGTTGATCTTTCTGTTCATGTAATTTTAGTTAGATACTGAGATACTATCGTTTCCCAGCAGAATTGGTTGATTAAATCGGCCATCTTCGGTCCTGTTTTCTAGGTTAAGGACGCCTCGCGGACAAACTGCCGAACAAACTCCACATCCAACACAACTGGATCGTATAATGTTTTGGCCTTTTTGAGCGTACGCTCGTACATCAATACCCATCTCACAATAGGTGGAGCAGTTTCCACATGAAATACATTGACCTCCATTTGTGGTAATTCTGAACTTCGATTTGAATCGTTGAACTAGCCCGAGGTATGCCGCTAGTGGACATCCGAATCGACACCACACACGGTTACCCATTAGTGGGTAGAATCCAGTTCCAACCACACCTGAGAAGATGGAGCCAATCATGAAACCATAAACAGTCCGTATGTTTCCACTGGAAAAGCTAAACTTATTACCATCCACAGGCATGTATTTGGCAAAAACAGATACCTCGCTGAAAAGCACTCCAAGTGTAAAAAACGCAACAATTGCCAGAACTACATTTCTAACTTTATGACCTCCCATAGATGGAAATCTCTTACGGTGATAGAAATAGAGGCTTCCACCTGCCAGGGCCAAGATGCCCACCACCAGCCATTTATTAAATGAAATGTAGAAGTCTCCTCCAAAGAAATTATACAGTACAAGAGCAGTCATAATGATGGCGAATACCAATACTCCGTGAATGATGATTCGTTCGATTTGCCAGGCTTCAGTTGATTTGTCTGATAATTGTCTGAAAGGATCACCTGCAGTTTCTGCTAAGCCTCCACATCCACACACCCATGAGCAATACCATCTTTTACCAAAGAAATAAACGAAAACGGGGACTCCTACCACAAAAAGGGTGATACCCCATACAAACATGAATATTCCCAATCCTCCTGATTCTGTCAGTGTATTGATATGCCATGCATCAAAGAAGTCATAATCCAGAGGCCACATGTTCTTAAAATCAAAATAGGGCTGATTAAGCCGAACTAAGATTTCCGGAATAAGAAAGGCGAATGCCAGCTGGAAGAACATCACAGAGCATGTTCTGAAAATTTGATATTTATTGTGACGGTATTTTATGATCATCCGTACACCCATCACCACGACGGCAAATGTGTATAGGAAGCCGTACAGAAACCATTGGCTAGAGGATGCCGATGGATTGATCAATTTCTGAAGTGGGTCAACAATGATGATCCAGTTTGTGATATAGGCAGGGAAGAAGTAAAGAAGAATGTAAAAGCCAATTAAAAGAACGCCTGTTAATATACCTAGCCAACCCTTGTTATTTAGCGCATTATGAAAAATGTGATTGTTTTTAATTCCTGGGGGACCATTAAGCTTAGCCTGCGGAAGAATAAACATTAATGCGCCAATAGTCCCAACTATATAAATTAAAATAAATAGGAAGATCTTATCATTTGGAACGAAACGTGTGGAATTTCTGGCTAGAGAGACAGCATAGTCATCATAAATAACCTTGCTCCATTCCTGATTTGATCTGGCTTCTATGTTTACTTCTTCAATGGACCCCTTTATGTCGTTAACAAAAGGAATGCTGACTTTATATTTTTTTCCAAACATTTCAGCCATCCTGGGCTTCAGGCTCTCTCGATGTTCTTTTTTAACTGTGCTATTGAAAATGTCTTCAGTCAATGTGAAGCTTGACATGAAAAAACTACCTAAGAATAGTCCTAGGGAGAAGAGAAATAAAATGAGTCCTGTATATCTAATTGCTTTCATAATTCTTTTTTTAAACCAAAGAGAACTTGAGTTTAATAACCACGGAGAAAGCTGAGGAACGCAGAGTTCTTTATCATAGATTTTTCTGAGTACTCCGTTTCTCGGTGGTTAGTTCTTTTCATAATATTTATTAATTACTCGCTTTATTCCATCCTTTAATCTACTGACATTGAAATTCATAAGTAATCCTATTCTGTTATTAGATAGTTTTAGGTAAGTCAGAATTTGCGCAAGATGAATATCTTCAAGAGCTTTTACTGCCTTTACTTCTATGATTACCTTTTTCTCTATCAAAAGATCTATTCTGAATCCACATTCGAGACGGACATCCCCATAGTTTAAAGGCAAAGGCTTTTCTTTTTCTACATAAATAGCCTCCTTGCTTAACTCGTAGAATAGACATTCTTGATAAGCGGACTCTAGAAGCCCAGGGCCTAGTTCAGAATGAACTTTCATTCCACATCCAATCGCGAGTTCTGTTAATTCATTTATATGTAATTCTCTATTCATTATTAACAATACCGCCGAGAAGCCCAGAGGTATTTATGAGAAATTTCTCTGCGTAACTCTGCTGTCTCTGCTGTCATTTAAATTATCTGATTTCTTTGTTAGCGCATCTCTGTTTTCTCAGTGGTTGAATCATCCGAATATTTTTTCTAAAAATCCTTTCTTTCTGACGGAGATCTGCTTGTCAGGAAACTGTTCGTTAAACTTTGCCTGAATTTCACCTTCCCAATGGGTATAAAACTCAGGGTCGAAATTGGCTTCAGGGAGGTGCTGCATAATGTAATCAAGTGTTCGGGTTTCAGTTAGCCATTGATTCCAAACCTCATGCCTGTTCCGAATACCGAAAAGGTTAACGCCATCAACTTGAAAATTAGAAGAATTGAATACGATATGGATGCATCGTTCTTCTTCACTGTTTTCCCAGTAGAAATCTGCTTGATCGTCATTTAGTTGAGCGGGAACAAGTCCGTAGGTTTGATATTCGATATCAAAGAATTTAGCAGAGTTAAACCAGATACCTGGCTGATACTTGGTCTCTTTACCTGTTACCGTTCTCGCAACTGTCTCACCCATCATTCTTCCCGCGTACCAAACAGCTTCAATCGGTCTGCGGTGGGAAGGAGGGTTTTTGAGTTGAGCACAGTCACCAATAGCGTATACATCTGCTACACTTGTTTGAAGATGCTCATCTACAAGTATACCTCTGTCAGTATCAACCTTAGATTCTTTCACCAGATTGATGTTTGGATGTACTCCTACTGTAAGTCCCACAAATTGACATTCAATTGTTTCTCCTGATTTTGTTTTGATACCCTTGACTCTTCCATTTCCATCATCAAGTATTTCTTCCAACTCGGTTTCCGGTCTCAAATCAATTCCATGATGTCCTAGGTGCCTGTCGATCATTGATGATTCTTCTTTTGGAAGGACATTTCCCCAGAAATTTTCCTCTCGAATCAAATAGGTGACAGGAATATCCCTGGAATGCAGCATCTCCGCCATCTCTACTCCGATTAGTCCACCACCTAGGATCGCAGCTCTTTCAACATTCTTGGTATTCTCTTCCATCAACTCCAGGTCCTGGTAAGAATAAAGCCCTTGAACACCATCAAGATCCTGTCCTGGCCATCCAAACATATTTGATTGGCTACCTGTAGCTAGAATTAGTTTGTAGTAGTTCATTGAATCATTTGATTCGAAGGAGATTTCTTTTTTATCAAAGTCAATAGCTTTTACCCAAGCACGCTTTAGATCTATTCCATTTTTCTCCCAAAACCAATCTTCATACGGTTTGGTATTTTCAAATTTCATATGTCCCATGTAGATATACATTAGGGCCGTTCTGGAAAAGAAGTGATCGGTCTCACCGGAGATGACTGTGATTTGATGATCAGAAAGTTTTCGGATATGGCGTGCTGCGGTAATTCCAGCTATTCCATTTCCAATGATGACAATGTTTTGCATTGATTCAAGTTAAAAGTCAATAATACGAGGATTGCTCGCATACGGCTTTTAAGTTACACAGATACTCCATGGATTGTCAAGCGATTGACACATTTGATCCCAAGTGAAATAATCTGAGCAGTTTTCCTTTTTTGAAAGCATCTAACCTTTTGGAACGATCGATACATAAAAATAGTGATAGAGTGATGGTTGACAATGTCCTCTATTTTGCCCTTCTAGCTCATTGGGAGGGCTTTTTTATACCTATTTCACTCTTTGTCAATTGGTTGACAAAAAAATCTTTAAACCTTCCTGATCTTATTTCGGTTATTTACGTACCACTTATTGGTGATTAGGTGAAATGGGTGAGTTGACGTGCAAAGGCACGTTTCTATTCGGTTAGGTTAGGTTACGATTATCTCACCCATATTTAGGGCTCCTCCCAGGAGCCCTTCTTTTTTATATCAGTGTTTCTTTAGGGATATGTAAATATTCCTGCAAAGCTCCAGAACTGATGAGTTCTTCGGGATTTCCCACAAGCATTTCCTTATTGAAATCCATGCACCAGAAAATACCACATTCTTTAGCAGAAAGTTGAACTTCATGAGTAGATATAAGAACCGCTTTTCCTGATACAGCAATCCGTTTAAGCAGTTTTAATACTTCTATCTTGTTCCTTAAATCCAAATGTGAAGTAGGCTCATCCAGGATGATGATGTCTGTCTCCTGAGCAAGTGCTCGTGCGATCATGACTTTTTGTAATTGCCCATCGCTGAGTTCATAAAGTCGTTTTTTAGCCAGGTAATTGATTTCCATTAGGTTGATGGACTCTTCAATTTTCTCACGGTCTTGTTTTCTTAGATTCCCCAACCATCCAGAATATGGATGCCTCCCAAGAGCTACTAACTCTAAAACTGTGAGGTTATGAGAATCCGGCCTTCCGGTAAGTACTACGCTTATCTTTTTTGCAATGTCTTTTAGGCTCTGATCTTTAATCGCCTTTCCGTCTATTCTTATTTCACCTTCCATAATTGGTTGCAGCCCACAGATCGATCGAATAAGCGTTGATTTCCCTACTCCATTTTGTCCAATTAAACCAACTAGCTGGCCTGCTGATAATGAAAGATTTATGCCTTTTCCTAAGATCTTGTCACTACCGTAACCAATTGTGAGATTGCTGATTTCAAGTAGTCCCATCAGAGCTGGTAGTTTAAGTTAGATCTTTTTAGAATCAACCAAATGACGAATGGCGCTCCAAACAATGAGGTTATAGCATTAATCGGTAGTGTCTCATCTACCCCAGGCAATTGAGCAATGATGTCAAAAAGCATCAATAATGATCCGCCTAACAAAATGACTAAAGGAGTGAGAAGTAGATGATTACTTGTGTTGAAAAGCATTCGAGCAATATGTGGAATTGCTAACCCGATAAATGCAATAGGCCCACAAAATGCTGTGACCGTTCCTGCCAATAAGCTGGTGTTGATAATGATCAACATCCGTGCTCTTTTTATATTCAAGCCTAATGATTCAGCATAATTTTCTCCGAGCAATAGTGCGTTAAGAGGTTTGGATAGCAGAAACGAAGCTATCAATGACACCCCGATAACTGGAAGCATGACATAAAGCTCAGTCCATGAAAGGCTGCCCAAACTACCAAACGTCCATATGACGTAGGCTTGAATGTTTTCTGCCTGACTAAAATATTGCAATATGCTTACGAGCGCACTTACGGCCGATCCAAACATCAAGCCAATAATCAAAAGGGAAACTCCAGACCTGATTCGGAAAGATGCTAGGAGTACGATTGATAGGACAATGAATGATCCTACGCCCGAAGCACCTACCAGCAACCAACTTCTCCCGATTCCAGCTAGCTCAATGAATCCTCCCAGCCAAACTCCCAGAAAAATCACCAGAGCTACCCCTAGTCCTGCTCCTGAACTTATTCCTAAAATGAATGGGCCAGCGAGAGGATTTCTAAAAAGTGTCTGCATCTGTAAGCCGCTTACCGCGAGCGCACTTCCGGCCAGCACAGCTGTTAATGCCTTTGGGATTCGAAAATTGAGAATGATGTTATTCCAAACTTCATTTTCTGTAGTCCCAACGAAATAATTGACAAAGTATCCAAAAGAAATACTGACTGATCCAAGAGAAACACTAAGCACGAATCCAACCAGGAGAACTAAGAGAAGTAAAATGAAAATAAACCTCCATTTACTGCGTGATTCGTCTATGTGAGATTCAATCATGGTAATTTTTGAAAATACACTGTCTCGTAGGTAGGTAGTAGTTGCGGATGCAAAATTTTTATCAAATCAGAAAGCACAAGGTCGGGTCGTGAGTATCCTGATTCAAAAAAATCATACCCTCCGTTTGGGCCGATTCTTTTATTGTAGTTGTATACCTCATCGTTTTCAAATGGAGCAAAAGAGGAATATCTATCTTCCTGGCTTAGCATTTCCTTGCGTGTGTTCAGTGTAGAGGTTCCAATCCATTTATCAGCATCATTGCCTTTATCGTAGACTGCCTCGAAACTTAATTCTAACCATCCTGAGGTAGTATCCGAATTCCATAAATACTTACCTCCTGCATTATTGAAAAAGGTAGCCGCCCAGTTGTTTCCTCCAGGGAGAAACCAGGTATCTCCGTAAACAACACCACTAAGAATACTTGGTTTGTCCTGAACTGAGGAGGCACGTTCTTTAACACGTAGGTATTCACTTTCAATAAAACTGAAAATAGAATCTGCTTCCGCTTCTTTGTCTATTAAAGCTCCAAAAAATTTGATCCATTCCGCTCTACCCAAAGGAGATTGTTCCAGGAAATCAGAATTATAGTAAACAGGAATTCCAGATTCTTTGATTTTATCCAGGGTCTTTGATTCTCCTCCCATATCGAATGCAATCACTGCATCGGGATTGATCCCTAGTAAAAGTTCCATGTTCATGCTACCATCAGGGCCAAGATCTGTCAGCAATCCTTCTTTGCTTCTTTCTATAAATACCTCCGAAGAGATATAATTGAGGTTTGGGAAACCAACAACGTACTCTTCGCCTCCCAGCAATTCAAAGAAGGGGAGATGCGACGTGGAAGTGCATACGATTCTTTTTGGAGTCTCTTCTAGTTTGTATTTAATAGGCTTAGTTGCATTAGGCCAAGGCTCATCGATCACGAGGTACCTGCTCCTTTCAGAAGTTTCAAAATGAAATCCTTTTGCATATTTAACTGGAGTGATTTCATAAACTTTCGATTTTTCTTCCTCTTTGGAAGTGTTACATGCAGTAAGAAAAATAATAAATCCGAAAACGTATTTGTTCATAAACTCAAAAGTAGCTGATCACTTGTAAGTTGTTTAATATTGTACTGATATTGGTTCTGATGTGGTGAAAATTGCATTGGATTAAAATGGGAATTCCGTGATCAGAAAGTCGGCTGAAAATCGGAAGCTGTCCCCGCAACTGTAATTCTGAAGAATGTTTTAGCCAAATCAAATCCACTGTGGAGACTGTAAATGTCTTTATGGGAAGGAAGCTAAAATCAGATAAGCCAGGAGACCTGCCATATCATATTAAAATTCTAAGCTTCGGGTGAAAGCAGAGGAAGGGGTTAACTCCATTCTTTCTTACGAGGCTCATAGTACACATAAAAACTATGAGAAAATTAAATTTATTAATAGCATTTACATGCTTGGGTTGGACTGTCAAGGCGCAGGACTCCCTTAAAACTGTCCAATTGGACGAAGTAGTCATCACAGGAACTAAATCAGCTATTCCTGTAGAAAAATCTGGTAAAACCATTTTTAAGATCACTCGAGAAGATATCGAGCGAAGCAGTGCAAGATCTGTGGCAGATATTTTGAATGAGGTTCCGGGTGTTCAAATGGATGGAAATTTTGGCCCTCTAGGGACAAACATTTCCTATTTCATTCGCGGAGCTTCCAGTAAGCGAACGCTTGTTTTAATAGATGGTATTCCATTTAATGATCCTTCAGGTATTGATCAAACATATGATTTCAGACTTCTGGATCTGGATCAGGTGGAATCCATCGAGATTCTAAAAGGAGGATTGAGTACCCTGTACGGAACAGGAGCTGCTGCCGGGGTGATTAATGTAACATTAAAAGAATCAACTAACCAGTCAATTAGTGGAAATGCGAAGCTTGAATATGGAAGCTTCAATACTATAAATGGGAACCTAGGAGCATCCGGCAGTCTTAACAAGTTTTCCTTCTTGGTGAATGGTGGCTACAAAAAGTCAGACGGATTTTCTGCGGCAATTGATGAGTTCGGAAACAATAATTTCGATGATGATGGGTTCGAGGGATATAATTTCCTTAGTAAGATGGGTTATCAATTTACAGAGTCTTTCGAAATTGGATTGACTGGTGCCTATGATGTATTTGATACGGATTTTGATGCAGGTGCATTTACAGATGCGCAAGCTGATTTTTCGGAATATACGCAATTGAGGCTTGGCATTTCACCAACTTATAACTGGTCCAGTGGAAATATCGTAGGCAACTTCTTCTATAGTAAATTAGATAGACTATTTAATACACCTGGATTTATATCGGATAATGATGGCAAAAATTTTCAAGGAGATATGATTATCGATCAAAATCTCAATGAACAAATTAAACTTGTCGGTGGACTAAACTATCAACATCTGGCTTTTAGCCAACCTGGCGTGGAAGAGGAAAGCTTTAGCATGGTGGATCCTTATGTCACATTCATTTACGATGTAGAGCAATTTAATATTCAAGTTGGTGGTAGGTTAAATAACCACAGTGATTATGGAACTAATTTTGTCTATAATGTCAATCCATCATACATATTTGAATCGGAGACTATTGACTTAAAGGTCTTTTCATCTTATGCTACATCGTTTATTACACCTTCTTTATTCCAGCTTTTTGGGCCTTTTGGTGCGAATCCGGATCTGGAAGCTGAAGATTCTCAGTCAGCAGAAGGTGGGTTGTCTATATTCAGAGATGAATTTGACTTTGGGTTGGTTTACTTCTATCGTATAGATGAAAATTTGATTCTCTTTACTGGAGGAACTACGAGTAGTTATGTAAATGCGGATTCAGAAATCGAAACAGATGGTTTTGAGTTTGTTGGTAATTATTCCTTTAACGATGGCTTAACTATATCGGGAAACTATACCTATACCAGGAGATTAGGTGATGAAGTTATGTACCGGATTCCTTCACATAAGTATGGGTTATCCATCAGTTACTCACCTATTGATGAATTGGTTACCAAGTTAAGCTATCTGCATACTGGTGAAAGAAACCTGAGGTATTTTGATAATTCTTTCAATGAAATTCAGGTTGATGGTGAAGCTTTTGATCTATTTGATTTCTTGATATCATATAAATGGAATGATTTGACTATATCGGGTAGTGTAAATAACATCTTCAATGAAGATTATCAGGCTATTGCTGGCTTCACTAGTGTAAGCAGAAATTATCGTTTAGGTGTAAAATATACCTTCAACTAAAAAGATCATCTACTGCCTTTCGAACAGATATTTTTTGGGAGGAGATTAGCTTCTCCTTCCTTTTTATTTGCTCTTTCATATCATATCGGTTGTAAAACTCCTCCTCCAACCGGGCCTGAATGCGATTATGAAACCATTTGAGCATCTGTTTTTTTCTATTTTCTACAAACCAACCGGAGTTGTTGGTCTTTGTTTCGTACTCTTCAATATTTTTCCAGACTTCTTCTATACCGGTTTTCTCCATTGCTGAGCACAATCCTACCGGAACTTCCCATTCGGCTTCATTAGGAGGAAAAAGATGAACCGCATTTTTATAATCTTTCTGAGCTCTTTTTGCTGCTTTTAGGTTATCCTGATCAGCCTTATTGATAAGAATGTGATCAGCCATCTCCATAATGCCTCTTTTGATTCCCTGTAGTTCGTCTCCACCTCCAGCTAGCATCAACAGGATAAAATAATCAACCATATCTTTAACCACCGTCTCACTTTGGCCGACTCCTACTGTTTCTACCATAACTACATCAAACCCTGCAGCTTCACATAGAAGAATAGCCTCTCTTGTTTTGGAAGCTACCCCCCCTAAGTTATTTCCGGATGCAGAAGGTCGAATGAACGCATTTGGATCTTTGGACAGACTTTCCATACGGGTTTTATCTCCCAGAATACTTCCTTTGCTTCGGTTACTGCTCGGATCAATTGATAGGACTGCTACCTTTTTTCCCAGATGTGTAAGCATTGAGCCAAATGAGTCGATGAAGGTACTCTTTCCAACTCCAGGCACCCCTGTTATACCAATTCTTAAACTTTTACGATTTTTTTCGATGATTTGATCAATTAACTCGGCACTTAATCGTTGGTCTTCAGCTTTTTTACTCTCAACAAGTGTAATGCCCCGACTCAAAAAAGCTCTCTCTCCACTCAATATGCCCTTTATTAAGTCTTGTAGATGAATATTGGACGTTCGCCGAAAAGTTGAATCCATAGGACGACTATTAAAGTTATTATTGTTTAATTTGAAGAAAAAATTGAATTCTTCCAATACATGAATTGTGATCGTTGTTGAGAAATGTTTAATTGCATATATAAACGTAAACTAACTAACTCACCAACGAACTGACCATGTTTAGAAGATTTTGGCGGGATGTAATCCTTGGAACAATTTTTATTTTTGGGTTGATGGCACTCTTTAAGGTTGTCACAACTTTTCAGGTCTTTGACATAATGGATCCAATAGGAGGAGCATTTGAGGATTTAGAATTCACTGATGTGTATTTTTCTCAGTTACTTGATGACCCGATAGCGGATGAAAGGGTAGTGCTTGTAAATATGGGACTTGAATCCAGAGCAGGCATTGCTATGATGATTGATTCGATAAGTCAGCATAATCCAGCTGTAATAGGGGTAGATTCATTTTTTGACTACCCGAAAGAAGATACGCTGGGCGACATGATGCTGATGGATGCTTTAAGCCGAGTTGAGAATTTGATCATGGTTTCCAAAGTATTGTACAATCCTGAAATAGATGATTTGGATTCTGTACACTATTCATGGCCATGGTTCACTTTTAACTCAGAACCTGCTTTTGCTAATCTAATTACTGATGCAGAAGAGCAAGCATCGTTGAAAATGTGTCGAAAATTCAATCCTACGCTAACAACTACCGATTCTGTAGTTCATGAGGCATTTGCTGTAAAGTTAGCTTCTTACTATGACGCCAAAAAAGCTAAGAAGTTTGTGGAGAGGGGTAATGAAGTAGAAGTAATCAATTATAGAGGTAATGTGATTGATTATGGTGCGACAAAGTTTGGGAATAAATATTACGCTTTAGATGTGGGGGATGTGTTTAATGGTAATTATGTCCCGGAAATCATAGAAGGGAAAGTTGTAATCTTTTGTTTTTTGGGTGAATACTTAGGTGACAGAGAAAATTTTGAAGATAAGTTTTTCACACCATTAAACGAGACTTATGTTGGTAGAGCGTTTCCAGATATGTATGGAGGAGTAATCCATGCCAACATTGTTTCAATGATTTTGAATGAGGATTATGTGCTTTATCTCTCCGATTTTCAAAGATGGACATTGACAATTATAATGCTATTTTTAACCATAATGGTCTTCTCTTGGATCTACAAGAAACTCCCAAAATGGTATGATGGACTCACAAAGGTGATTCAATTAATACTACTTGTTGGGATACCATATATAATGATATACGCGATGGATTTATATAATCTAAAATTAGAATTAAATGTACTTCTCATTGCGATAGCAATTTCAGGTGATGGCCTGGAAGTATTTTACGGAGTAGTGAAAAATTCACTCTCCAAAGAAGGAAGAAAAGAATTATTTAAAGTATCGAAATTATAAACTAGAAAACGCCATATACAATTGGAACTATTATGAGAAAGTTTGTTTCTATCACTATCACTACCATGCTTGTCTTCGTTGTTGGATTTGCACACGGACAAGGCTACACGTTTAGAGTTTTGGCTAACAAAGGCCAGAACAAAGTAAAGAAAGAAGGGTCAACCGCCGCAGTTGCTCTTAAAACCGGAGCTACACTTAGCGACGGTGACGAACTGATTGCATCACAAGGTGCTTACATTGGATTGATGCACAAATCAGGAAAAACATTGGAAGTAAGAACACCTGGTACTAAGAAGGTTGTAGATCTTGCTAAAATGGTCAATACGAAATCTGCAAGTGTTTCCAGCAGATATGCGAAATTCTTGGCGAATAAGATGAACGAAAAAGAGCAGCCCAACTACAGGGCGAGGTTGAATGCTACGGGAGCTGTGTCTAGGGGTGCTGAGGGTACGATTGAAATTTTGATCCCAGAAGATGCGACTATTTTAAACGATAAAGCAATTATCAACTGGATACAGCCAGATGATGTAGCTGAAAATGCTTACGTTGTAACAGTCAAAAATATTTTCGATGAGGAAATCATGAAGACTGAGGTTGAAGGAACTTCTATTGAATTGAACCTTGGAGAGGGTGAGATGAAAAATGATGAAGGCCTTTGGATCATTTCTATCGCAACGAAGGAGAACAAAGAAATTTCAGGGGATGTAGCACTTAAAAGACCAGAAAACCCTTCACAGTATGAAGAAGGATTAAACACGCTAAAAGCGGAGGTTTCAGAAGATAGTCCTTTGAATAAGATTATCTACGCTTCATTCTATGAAGAAAACGGATTGATTGTCGATGCATTGACTGCAGTAGAAGAAGCAATCAGCATGAATCCTGATATTGACGATTTTCAAATCCTCAAAAAGGATATCATTGAAAGAAATGGTATTAAAGTCTATAAGGAGGAAGAGTAAGACAACTTATAGAAACAATTTTCGAAACCCTGGTCTGGATAGACCAGGGTTTTTTATGTGTTGAAGATTCTTTCAACTCACAAAAAGTTGTGCAAAGTAATTTCCAAAGATGATTGATTTGTACTATTTATTGAATTGATTGTTTTATTCTAATTAATTCAATAGGTATTTACTTTCAAGTTCAAACCGAAATCAATAGATTGATATCATGCCTATTTACATGGATCTCCATATTGTACCGGGAATCGAAGCAAAGCACGCAGCTGAGGCCCATCGAGAAGACTTAAAGATTCAGGACCAATTTGGTTGCCGATGTATGACATACTGGGTAGATGAAACAAGAGGAAATGCATTTTGCCTGATCGATGCTCCCAATAAAGATGCAGTGGTAGAGATGCATAAGAGAGCTCATGGATTGATTCCATATGAAGTAATCGAGGTGAGTAGCAAGCTAGTCGAGGCTTTCTTAGGAAGAATACAAGATCCAACTACGCTTAATGATTCAAGTGAATTAAATGTTTTTAATGATCCTGCATTTCGTATCATATTGGTTACAGAGAGTATGGATTTCCGACTATTGCAGTACAGATTT
Organism: Ekhidna sp.; assembly: GCA_965267215.1. Classification (GTDB taxonomy): domain Bacteria; phylum Bacteroidota; class Bacteroidia; order Cytophagales; family Cyclobacteriaceae; genus Ekhidna. The sequence goes on along the minus strand of OZ253940.1, from coordinate 2,887,042 downwards.
GGTGATCAGAAATCGGCTGAGCTTAACTCCCTTTACCATAGAATTGTCAGGGAAAAATTGAAAGAGAATGAAGGAAGAGAAGTTGAAATGGAAGGAGGATTCATAGCTTCTTTCGTTTCTGTTTCACAGGCTGTGAGTTGTGCTAAAGCAATTCAGAGTGCTATGCATATTGCGGCTGATCTTATAAATCTGCGATTAGGAGTCCATGCAGGTATGCCTGTGGAAAAGGACTCACTTTTTGGACATACGATAAGGTTTGCACGTCATTTGTGTCATTTTTCACATGAGGCCGGCATATCCATTTCCTCAACGGTAAGAAGCTTATATAAACAAAAGCTGGATGAAAAAGCAGATAAAATCAAATGTTTGAATCCTCCCGAAGAATCTTTTTTAGAGAAGTTAACTGAAGTATTGAATGCGAAATGGTTCAATCCTGATTTTAATGCTGAGGCATTTAGTCAAGAGATTTCCATGAGCAAGTCCAATTTATATCGAAAATTGATAAGCGTTACAGGTATGTCTCCCAACATTCTTCTTAGGGAATATCGACTTATGAAATCATTAGACCTTTTGAAAAGCGAAACAAGGAACATTACTCAGGTCTCTTTTGAGTCAGGCTTCAATAGTCCGTCTTATTTCATAAAATGTTTCCAGAAAAAATTTGGAATGCTTCCACTATCATATCAAAAAGCACAATTCTGATTGATTCAATTGTTTCAAAGAATGAATGATCTGTGATGTCTTCAGATAGACTGTCTATTCAATTTTGAATTTTAACATTTAAAATGAATAATGACATGAAAACAATCACAGTAGTATGCATCGTATGTCTATTTACTTCCACCCCCAAAGCTTTAGCACAACAAGCCTCGGAGAGTGCACCTGAGAATAAGGTTGAACTGAAGACGTATTTAATTGAACGTGAAATTCCTGATGCAGGAAATCTTACAAATATTCAATTGACGGATATCTCGCAGCAGTCTTGCAATGTAATTAAAGAGATGGGACATGGAATCAAATGGATCCATAGTTATGTAACTGAAGATAAGGTTTACTGTCTATACCAGGCAAAAGACAAAGAGACCCTCAAAGAACATGCAAAAAAGGGTGGTTTCCCTGTCAATTCGATTAATGGAACTATCTACTAAGATCAGTCCTGCCACCGCTTTAAATCCAAATGAGTAGGTACATGAAAAATCGAGCAATTTTAGCAATGATAGTGAATGCCCTCATTATAAGTGATATTAATGCACAGGGCAATATTAATCTTGGAACGGCTGCAGGAAATTTAGGTACCTACAATACAAGCATAGGTCATGTAGCCGGAGACAAAGTGACGGGCCATAACAACGTGTTTGTGGGTGCGTATTCAGGGCGTTACACTACTTCTGGTAGTTATAATATCATGATAGGTCGAGAAGCAGGTTATGTTAATACCACCGGACATTCTAACGCTTTTATTGGAATGCAAGCAGGCAGGAACACTACCTCCGGATATAATAACGTAATGGTGGGTAGATCTGCAGGATATAACACTACTACAGCCCATTCAAATACACTTATAGGAGTAGAATCGGGCCGTGCTCTTGTTTCGGGAAGCTACAATACATACATGGGTCGAAGAACCGGCTTTAGTAAAGAAGGAAGTAAAAATTGCTTTTTTGGTTATGGAGCCGGATATTATGGTAATTCAGGTAGTAGTAACCTCTACATGGGTTACTTAGCTGGATATGGACCCACCGTAAACGGTTCAGATAACATTTTTATTGGCACTCGATCTGGGGCATCAGCAACTGGATCTGGAAATGTTTTTATTGGATCAAAATCCGGCCTATTAGAAACTGCTTCAAATAAATTTATCCTTGCAAATAATGAAAATACACCACTTATATATGGTGACTTTGACTCATATGGAATTGCTATTGGTTCAAAAAATTTGGGTAGTTATAAGCTATATGTAGCAGGTGATGCATTCACGACAGGTCTCTGGATAAGTTCTGATAGGCGTTTCAAAAAGAATATAAAGGATATCAAAGGAGCACTTGATCTAGTAAATGAGTTACGAGGCACGCGTTATGAATATCAAGACCAATCCAGTAAATTATCCACTCAAAAAATTTCAAGTGATCCCCAGCTAGGCTTTATAGCTCAAGAGATTCGAAAGATTATTCCAGAGGCTGTCAGGGAAGGAGAGCAAGGATATTTGGCTGTTAATTATCAAGCAGTAATTCCATTATTGACTGAAGCTATAAAAGAACTTTCTGCTGAAGTAGATGAGCTCCAGTCACAACTGAAGAATCGGAAAGAGGAGACGAAAGTGATCAAAACTTCACCAAGCGATGCTGAAGGCTCAAAAGCTTTTCTCAGTCAGAATTGGCCAAATCCTTTCTATCAAACCACTACAATAGCTTTTTCACTTCCTGAAGAAGCAAAGGAGGCCCTCATTTTCATCTTCGATTTAAACGGAAAGCAGGTAGCTGTTTTTGAAGAGATTTTGAATAAGGAAGAAATTATATTGCCGGCAAGTTTATTAGAGGCAGGACTTTATCATTACAGTCTTGTAGTCGACGGGGAGATAATTGATACAAAAAAGATGGTCTTAACAAAATAAAAATTTACTTGTTTGAGGCTAGCTATTTAAAGACTATTATGATGTATATCAGTAAAAAAGGACACCTTCAGGTGTCCTTTTTTGTATTTCCGATAGAATTTAATCCAATCCAATCATCACAAATGGACCCCAATAGATTGGATCTCTGTATTCGTTTCTAATTTCCTTTTTAGCATCAATAAACGCTTGGCGTTTGTCACCGGTTTCAATCCATTTCCGATAGAATTTCACCATAAGCTGCTGTGTAGCTTCGTCACTTACCTTAAACAATGACATAACGATTGTTCGGGCTCCAGCTACCAAAAAAGCTCTTTGTAGGCCATAAACACCTTCACCGGCTTGAACTTCTCCAAGCCCTGTCTCGCAAGCGGAGAGCACCACCAGATCAGTTTGATCCAGGTTCAAATTCATGGCCTCATATGCGGTAAGTATTCCATTATCAACGTTGTAGTTGAATTGTGTTTGATTTAGAATATCACCGGCACCTGATAGTAATAGCCCGGTTTTTAATAATGGGTTATCGTAAGCGGCTGTTTCATTATACTCCTGATCTAGGTTGCTTGCTTTCGGAGCTTCCTTGAAAAATCCATGGGTAGCAACGTGAAATACCCGTGGATTTGAAACTTGTTTAATTGAAGTTTCACTCGCTTGTGTTTCTGTAAACTTATCAGTACTCCATCCTTTTCGATCAAGTAGATCATCCAATTCTTCAATCTCTTTCTTGGTCCCTGGAAGTGGACTAACAACCTCCGCAGTAGATCGTGTCAACCCTGAACTTGGTAAAGGATTCCCTGGACTGGTTTGAACATAGAATTTGGGATTTCCGAACATCATCGCGTATTCTTTTTCAGCTACAACCTTTGTCTTGATTTTATTCATAAACAAGTCCTTCGTATTACTGATTAGTAGAATATTGGAGTTGTCGAGGACATACTTTCCATCGGGTGTAGGGATCGCTTCCAGATTGATTTGATTGTAAACACCATCGGGAGATAGGTATAATGTGGAAACAGCTCCCATTTCATCTTGAATAGGTTTCCAGAACTTTTCGTACGAATACTTATCCTCTATTTTGTATTTGATACTGTTTCTATAAGTTTTTAGGTATCTGTTTTCTAACTCTTCACCATCCTGGATTAGAATCATTTTTGGCTCGGACCGTTTGTCTCCTTTTATGTAAAGCAAAGCATACATAACAGAATCAGTGAATGCATGATCAAACACTCGGAATCGGACCATTTCGATAGCAACCTCATTTTCTCCAAGAGAATTTTTAACATCTTCCCAAACGATGTTTCGGCTATCGGCACTCTGGGCAAATAATTCCGATTTTAGGCTGATATCCTTTTCGAGTAGTTCAAGGCTATTGGCCAGCGCTACCTGATCAATACCGTTTTCGAGAAGATCTTGCTCGCTCATAGAAAGAGCAGCAGTGAGAAGCTCTTTGTCCTCTACCCACTTGGTATACATATCTATCAACTCCTGATCATTACTTCCCATGATCCGTTGACGTACCTTGATTGATGAGTTAAGCAAAAGTGCTTTTGTTAAAAGAGCGTTGTTATAGAGTTCTCCGATATATTTAGCACTCCTATTTCTGCTGACGATGAGCGTATTATAAAATTCATAGTCTCCCTTAATGGTATTCCAGAATTTAGCTTTTTCTCTCTCACTGAGTGCAGGGAAGTATTCTTGAATGAAATTTCTGTAGTTTGCCAATACTTCCTCCATTTCATCCTGAGAGTCTTTATACCTAGACTGCATGAAGTAGGTTTTACTCAATTTGGATTGCACCTTCACATACTCCGGATGCGTCTCATTGAATACTCTATCAAATTGTCTTTGAGCATTCTCATAATAGTTTTCTGCTTCCGTATAGTTGCGTTGCTTATAATAGATATCACCTTTTAGAACCAGAGCAGAAGCTGCGTTGATATTGTTTCTTTTTCCAATCTTGGCCTTCCAGATATTTTCAGCTTGATTGAGATAAGTAAATGCCAATGAATAGTTTCCGGAAGCGATATTCGCTATAGCCATGTTCTTCAAGATTTCGGCATAGGTAGGATTATTTGAGCCTAATTTCTTACCAATGATACCCTCTGCTTGCTGAAACAGTTTTTGAATTTCAGTTAGAGGCTTGTCCTGGTAGAAGTAAACAAGTGCAAGCTTAGAGGTAGAGTTTCCTACGTCTACATGTTCAGATCCAAACTTTTGTTTTTGGATCTCTATGGCATTTTTTAATAATGTTTCAGCCTTGTCGTAATCACCTATTGTGGTATATACATCAGCTAGTTGCAGCATGGATGGAACAACTTTTGACGAACTTTCTCCGAATGTAGTGGTAGCTATCGTATTCGCCCTTCTTGCCTGTTGTTCTGCTTCGGTATAATCTCCTTTGATCAAATTGAGGCGTGCATTCAAAACAAGAGTTCTGTTTAGGTGTCGGCTATTTCCACCAAACTGATTTGTTTTCTTTGTAAGTGATTCGGTAAGTAATTTAGTTGCATCTGAGTAACGTCCGATGCTTGTATAAAGTCCGCCAAGATCATCCTGATAGCTGATGCCTGTAACGTCCGTTGTGAGAGCCCCTCGCTCTCTGAGACTTTCTGAATCATAAATGTGATCCTCAGCTTCGTCATATTCCCCTTTGATAGAAAGCAACTTGGCTTTGGTCACAAAAGCGGAGGCAAGATAGCTTTTAGCTTCATCTGTCTTAGTACCTTCTATTATTTCGATCGCATTTTCAAGGTTTTCGGTTGCTTTCTCATATTCACCTATATTTATTTGAAGACCGGCAATTTTCTCAAGTTCCTTACCGTATTCAATATCCTCATTATCATATTTCACTCTTGCTGCTAGTAAGGCATCATCCAGAATTTCAGAAGCTTTTGCGTAATTATCTGTCTCCTCATAAAACTTAGCCAGATGGTTCATGATGTCTAAGTAGTCTACATGACCTTTGGTAATTTCCGGCTCCACGATTCCATGAAAGCTTTCATCATATATTTGCTTTGCCTCAACAAACTTATCTGTGAAGTCAACATAATAGTTTGCGAGCTTAACTTTCGTGAGGTGATATTCTGGAGCGTCTGTTCCAAGTAGGAATTCTTTGTTTTTCAATATCTCACTGTCATACGCTTCAGTATTTTGATGGTTTCCTGAATAAAGTGCTACTTGTTTAGCTAATTCCAGCAGCTCAACTCGTTCACTGTGAAATTCAGGAATTGCAGGACTTGACAGCATCTTATTTATTTGAGCCTCCATTTTTTTTATGTCCTGATCGGCCAAATCGAATGTAAGATCCATCTTATCTTCTGCGAGATTGAAAATGCTGGTCTTATCAAATTCTTTTAAGGACTTTTTAAAATCTGCTTTGGTAATCTTTAACCGGGCATTTTGACCATTGCGATAGTAAGCACGCATCAGGTTGGACTGCATGGTCATGACCGTATTATGAGAGAGATCGTACTTTCTTATTGCCCATACATAAGCGTCCTCATAGAGTTTAGCCTGAGCTGAGACCGCCAGGCCGTTCTCTTCAAGTAGTTTAGCATTGAGAAATGCATTTTCAGACCAAAGGAGGTGGCTTTTTTTCAAGTTGTCATCTACCCACTGAAGGTTTGCAATAAAAGCAGAATCAGCAGATTGATAATTACCCATCCTTCTGAAGGAATTGGCCTTCACAATCATCATTTTGGCAAACTCTTCCTTTCGTTCTTCCTGCTGTTTTTTATCCCCTTCTCCTGAAAGTGCTCTTTGCAAATAATAATCTGACTGGCGATTCACTAATCTTATTGCTTCGCTGTAAAATCCTTTGCCTGAAAGGACCTGAGCTTTTTGCACATCCAATGCTGCTTGTATGTCCTCGATCATAGAACCGGATGACTCAAAAGCTTCTGCGGACTTTTTTATGTATTCGTCAGCTAGTTTGAAATTTCCATATGAAATCAATACCTCTGAGGCCTCTATTAGAATGAATCCATGCTCTGCACTTGAGGTTCCATTCACTTGCTCGCTCATAGAAACAGCCTCTTCCAGTGGCTCCATCACACTCACTAGTTCACCAAGACCTACATTGATTTTGGCCTCTTTCACGAGAGCGATAGCATTGTATGGGTTTTGATATCCAAGGCTCTTAGTAGCCTTCTTTTTCATTTTTGCTATTTGCTTCCTGGCTGAAGAGTAATCTCCGGATTCATATTTCTCGTCAGCTTTGTCAATAGCTTTTTGATATTGAGCATTGGAAGTAAAAACAAATAATACCAATGCAACAACCAAGGCGGATTGTAAGTATTTCATTTTTGTAATAGGATTTTCAAATAAATAAAGTTATTGAAAAGCAAGAACTATTGCGCTATTAGTTCATTAAGAATTCTTATTGCGGCTCTGGATATGATGGTTCCAGGCCCGAAAATGTCCGTTACCCCCTTTGAAAAAAGCTCTTTATGGTCGTTCTCAGGTATAATTCCTCCTGCTACTACCAGAATATCTTCTCTTCCTTGTTTTTTCAGTTCTTCTACTAATTCAGGTATAAGTGTCTTATGACCGCCTGCCAGAGACGATGCGCCTACAATGTGGACATCATTTTCAATGGCTTGTTTCGCCACTTCTTCAGGAGTTTGGAAAAGTGGACCAATATCAACATCAAATCCCAGGTCCGCAAATGAGGTGGCAATGACCTTTGCCCCTCTGTCATGTCCATCCTGCCCCATTTTGGCGATCAGGATGCGGGGGCGCCTTCCATCCAATTCTTCGAATTTGTCGGAAAGCTCTAAAGCTGTCTTAAAGTCCTCATTGTTTTTAATGGCTGACGAATACACACCTGAAATCGTTCTGTTTGTTGCTTGAAATCTACCAAATACTTTTTCCATAGCCAGAGAAATTTCTCCTAATGTTGCTCTTTCTCTGGCTGCTTCGATCGCTAATTCTAATAGGTTTTCATCTTTTTTGGCACCTTCTTCAACCCCCAACAAGGCTTTCTGTACATTTTCTTCGCTTCTTTCTGATTTGATTTGGTCTAAACGATCGATTTGCTTTTTCCTTACCTCATCGTTATCAACTTCCAGGATTTCAATCTCGGTCTTTTCATCGGTTATAAACTTATTGACGCCAATAATAGATTCTTCACCAGAGTCGATTCTTGCCTGCTTTCTTGCTGCTGCTTCTTCGATTTTCATCTTTGGATATCCATCTTCAATAGCCTTAGACATTCCACCCATCTCTTCTACTTCCTGAATAATTTGCCAGCCTTTATGAATTAAATCTTCAGTTAGTGTTTCGACATACTTTGATCCCCCCATCGGATCTACAACTTTTGTGATATTTGTTTCTTCTTGAAGATAAATCTGAGTGTTACGAGCAATTTTCGCAGAGTAATCCGTAGGAAGTGCTATCGCCTCATCCAATGCATTGGTGTGCAATGATTGCGTGTGCCCTAAAACTGCGGCCAAAGCTTCAATAGTTGTTCTGGCTACATTATTATAAGGATCTTGTGCTGTGAGACTGTAACCAGATGTTTGTGAATGTGTTCTGAGCGCCATTGACTTCTCATTTTTCGGATTAAAGTCTTTGATAAGCCTGGCCCATAATACCCTTGCGGCTCTCATCTTCGCGATTTCTGTAAAAAAATTCATGCCAATTCCCCAGAAAAAAGACAGGCGCGGCGCGAAAGAATCAATGTCAATTCCCGCTGCAATCCCCGTTCTTACGTATTCCAATCCATCAGCTAATGTAAATGCCATCTCAAGTTCAGCCGTAGCTCCTGCTTCATGCATATGGTATCCACTAATGCTTATAGAATTAAACTTTGGCATTTTCTGTGATGTGAATTTGAAAATGTCTGCTATAATTCTCATGGATGAAGCTGGAGGATATATGTAAGTATTTCTCACCATAAACTCTTTCAGGATATCATTTTGTATGGTTCCAGTCAATAATTCTGGTGAAACACCCTGCTCTTCGGCTGCAACGATATAAAAAGCCATCACAGGAATGACTGCCCCATTCATAGTCATAGAAACTGACATTTTATCAAGCGGGATTTGATCAAACAGGATTTTCATATCCTCGACCGAGTCTATTGCAACCCCTGCCTTTCCAACGTCTCCTTTCACTCTGGAATTGTCACTGTCGTATCCTCGATGGGTAGCCAGGTCAAAAGCAACAGACAACCCTTTTTGTCCAGCAGCAAGATTTCTCCTATAAAATGCATTGGATTCCTCGGCCGTACTAAATCCAGCGTATTGCCGTATTGTCCATGGTCTTGAGGTGTACATGGTAGCGTAAGGGCCTCTCAAAAAAGGAGGAGTGCCTGCCGAAAATCCCTCATGTATAAGTCTTTGCTTGCTCATCTTATTTCAGCTTATTAGTTACTTCAGTGATTATTTTATCTGTTAACACTTCAATGTAGTATGATCCACCGCATTGATCTGTGTACTTTTCAATACTACTTTCCTCCCTAATAAGATTAGCTATATTCCTACTTATTCTACTATCCCCAATAGCCGTTGATAGATCAATGGAATGGCTCCCTCCAAGAATACTTGCAAGTCCTGAAGTCGTGTTTAAAAACCATTGGTGCTCTTTAGACTGATGCAATGGTATGCTACTATGAATTTGAATGTTGTTGTAACCATTTTCGAATAACAAGAATTTAAGTGCTCTGATGAAAGCAATTTCCAGGAAGAAATCTTTCAACGCAGTTCGTCGAATAAATTGACTATCATGGCTACTCGAAAGTGCTTCGCGGATTTGACTGATGGGATCATTTGAGTCAGCAATTTCCAATGTATTTCCATTGTAAGGATTTATAATGGGGCCAGAAAAATTTTCTTTGTCAATCTCAAAAGAAGAGGAAATACCTATGTCACAAATGGAAGTATCTATATCTTTTAATAGAACCTGCCAATTTGGTGCATTTCCTAGCTCGAAAATGACTCCATCGCATCCTCCCATTAAAGCTTCTATTGCGTCCTCATTTGCATTAGCCTCGTTAGCTACACTGATTTTTTCGTAGAGTTTCCATCTATGAGGAGGGAGCTTCTCAAAAAAAATGAGATGATTTAAGTTAGTGATATCAGATGTATCGTAGTATCCAGACAAGCTAATGTCAGCACTATTTTTCCAACTCAACTCATCATCAGGTTTTCCTCCTTTTAGCTGTCTTTCAGCAAGTTCCTTCCATTTTTCTTTATGGATTTCTGGAAACAGAGTAAGATCTAAATTTCTCAAAATACGCTCCTTTAAGTGGTTTAAATGACGAAATTAGGCTAGAAATAGGATGTTAAGAAAAATTGTATTTTTTAAAGAATTTAAAAATAAAAAGTGCTTATACTCAACATATGAAACATTTTGAAAAAATCAAGAGCTAAAACCATTTTTTTAAGAAAAAAAAATGAAACATATTTGATCCCCTTTTGCAAATCAAGAGGGTCCACCTAAGCCAATTTAAACCACTATTAACTCTAATCGAGAATGCACGATTTAATATGGAAAAACTGCCTTGAGTATATCAAAGAGCGTATTCCTAACCAAAGTTTCAGTACATGGTTTGACCCTATAAAGCCTTTAAAAGCCGAGGGAAACGTTCTTACAATTCAAGTGCCTAGTCAGTTTTTCTATGAATGGTTAGAGGAACATTATGTGCACATCTTAAAAGAGGCAATTGAAAAGGAAATTGGAGGAGATGGCCGATTGGAATATTCTGTTGTCGTTGAGGATGAAGATGTTAGGAAAAATACACCCACTTCCCTGAAAATCAACAACCTAGCTGATAGGAATGGAAGTAATGGTAAGGGGTTAAATTATGCATTTATCGATGATCTTAAGAATGAGAATAATTTAAATCCCACATACACCTTTGATAATTTTATTGAAGGTGATTGTAATCGTTTAGGTAGATCGGCAGGGTATGCAGTTGCCAAGAAACCAGGAGTGACGTCATTTAATCCACTCATGATATATGGTGGAGTTGGATTGGGTAAGACTCACCTTGTTCAATCTATAGGGAATCACATCAAAAAAGAAGATCACAGTAAGAAGGTGATTTATGTTGCCTCTGAGAAATTTACGAATCAATTCATCGACTCTCTTAAAAATAATAACGTTCAGAGCTTCATCTCTTATTATAGAGAGGTTGACGTTTTGATTTTAGATGATGTCCAGTTTTTGAGAGATAAGGAAAAGACCCAGGAAATTTTCTTTCACATATTTAACCATCTTCACCAGGCTGGGAAGCAGATTGTGATGACCAGTGATTGTGCACCTAAAGATCTTAAAGGACTTCAGGAGAGGCTTGTTTCAAGGTTTAAGTGGGGGTTAACGGCTGACCTGCAGCAACCGGCTTTTGAAACTCGAATGGCAATCATTCAGCGCAAGATTCAGGAAGACGGTATTCACATCCCCGAGGAAGTTATAGAATACATTGCTTATACAGTAGATACGAATATTCGTGAACTGGAGGGAGTAGTTGTATCATTAATTGCACATGCTTCACTAATGAGATTGGATGTGGATTTAGAATTGGCTAAGAAGGTTCTGAAGAACATTGTTAAAGAAATAGATTCGGAAGTAGGTATAGATTATATCCAAAAGACAGTCTCTGAATATTTCCATGTTGGTCAGGAAGATTTAAAGGCAAAAACCAGAAAAAAAGAAATTGTTATTGCAAGACAGGTTGCGATGTATTTCTCTAAAGATTATACGAACCATTCGCTGAAATCAATTGGTTATCATTTTGGTGGTAGAGATCACAGCACTGTAATTCATGCACTCCAATCTGTTAATGACATGATTGATACGGATGCTAAGTTTAGATATTCAGTAGATGAATTGAAGAAAAAGCTAAAAATGAGGACTGCTTAGCGCCTGAATGGATAATAGACTTTCCTTCCTCTTTCGTTAATACCTATTATATCAAAGCGACCTCTTATATTATCTAATACGTCAGCAAGCTCTTCTGGTGTATCAATCTCACGGTTATTGATCCTGGTAATAATGAATCCTTTAGGGATTCCAAGTCCAGAGAAAAAACCATTCGATTTGTAATCGATGACTTTCACTCCACTACTAATTCCTAGCAAATCCCTTTCTACTTTGGATACACTTTCAAAACTAGCCTCAAGTTTATCATCAAAATAGATGTTCCTTCTTATGATAGAGGTAGTACCTTCCCTGTTCGTAAGGACAAGCTTTTTGGTTAACATCTCACCGTCTCTTTCGATCAATAGATTGAGATTATCTCCCGGATAGCTCTTTGCTACCAGTTCTTCAAGATTTGCTTTACTGTTAATTTGTTTATCGCCGATCTTTCTAATCACATCTCTTTTTCTTAATCCTGCCTTATCTGCTGCACTTCCATCTTTTACTTCTGTAACCAGCACCCCGTCAAGATCCTCTAGATCTATTCTGGAAGCTAATTCACTGTCTATATCGATGAATTCTGCCCCAGTGAAGCCTTTTTGTACTTCGCCATATTTAATCAGATCATTAAATACTTTCTTGACAATATTGACAGGTATCGCAAAACCGTACCCTGCGTAGGACCCTGTTCTTGAAAGAATAGCAGTATTTATTCCAATTAATTCACCCTCTGAATTGACCAGTGCACCGCCACTATTTCCTGGATTGATTGCAGCATCAGTTTGAATAAAACTTTCAATTGGAAACTTATCTCTTAAAATGTTGATGTTTCTTCCTTTAGCACTAACGATCCCTGCTGTGACGGTAGAAGTCAAGTTGAAAGGATTTCCGACGGCTAGAACCCATTCTCCTACTTTGACTTGTTCAGAATCTCCCTTTCCAATAACCGGCAGATCATTAGAGTTTATTTTAATTACTGCCAGGTCCGTGCTTGGATCTCGTCCAACCAGCTCAGCTTGGTAGCTTCTTTTCCCTGCAATTACAGTTATCTCATCGGCATCCATGATTACATGATTATTTGTCACTATGTAGCCGTCTTCTGAGAAAACCACTCCTGAGCCGCTCCCGATTCTTTGAGAAGATCTGGGCTCAAAAAACCAGTCCATCCAGCCACCAGTTCGATACTCTACTTCGCTTAGAGTTTGAATAAACACTACGCTTCCAGTACTTTTTTCAGAAGCCGCAACAAAGTTCTCGGTGGGAATGACATTCGAGAAGGAGATATTTTTTATCTGAGCTTCGGGCTCATGAATTACTTGCTTTGTGTGAAGCGTTTTTGAGTTTTCATTTTCGAGATAAAATCGATTGATGAACATTGCACCTATCATTCCCGCGATCAATGAGATAACAATATTTTTTAAAAACTTCATAGATCTTTAATTAGCTGCTTTCCGAAAAGATAAACCGATTGAAGTCAAAAATTATTCCATCTGATTGTTAAAAAATGCAAACTCTTAACTTTGCCGATTGTTCAGTATCAAAACTGAGCGTATAAGGAGTTAGATGAAGAAACGAAACATTGCCATTCTTGGCTCGACAGGTTCGATAGGAACTCAATCTCTGGATGTAATAAGACGACATCCTGATTACTTTCAAATAGAGGTCTTAACAGCGCAAAATAATGCTGAATTACTCATAACACAGGCGCTTGAATTTAAACCAAACTGTGTTGTCATAGCAAATGATTCGCTATATCAGCGCGTATTTGAGGCGTTAGATCCAAATGATATCAAAGTATATGCTGGAGAAAATGCACTCGCCTCAGTCGTAGAGATGGAATCCATTGATATGGTTTTGACCGCTCTGGTTGGATATTCGGGGCTTTTACCTACCATCAAAGCAATTAACGCAGGTAAGACCATTGCTCTGGCTAATAAGGAGACGTTGGTAGTTGCAGGAGAGTTGATTACCAAGTTAGCTCAAGAAAAAGGAATCAACATTCTTCCGGTGGATTCTGAGCATTCGGCAATTTTTCAATGTATTGTTGGTGAATTTCATAATCCCATAGAGAAATTAGTACTAACAGCATCAGGAGGTCCCTTTAGAGGTAGGAATAGGGAAACTCTTCTCTCAGTAACCAAGGAACAAGCTTTAAAACATCCAAACTGGGATATGGGCGCTAAAATCACCATTGATTCCGCAACAATGATGAACAAAGGGCTGGAAGTAATTGAAGCAAAATGGCTGTTTGGTGTTTCATTAGATCAGGTGGAGGTAGTGGTTCACCCGCAATCCATTGTTCATTCTTTAGTTCAATTTGAGGACGGATCGATGAAAGCGCAGATGGGATTACCCGATATGAGAGTTCCAATACAGTTTGCATTAAGCTATCCGGAGAGATTGAAGGCAGATTATCCACGTTTTGATTTTATGGATTACCCTCAGCTTACTTTTGAAAAACCGGACACAGGAACTTTTCGTAATCTAGGATTAGCGTTTGAAGTAGCAAGAGAAGGGGGTAATCAACCTTGCATTTTGAACGCAGCGAACGAAATTGCTGTTCAAGGGTTCCTGGAAGATAAAGTAGGATTCCTCGAGATTTCAGATGTGATTGAAAATTGCCTGCAAAAGGTGAGTTATATTCGCAATCCTGAAATAGAAGATTTTATACAAACAGACAAAGAAACAAGAGCCGTAGCGCTTGAATTAGTAAAGTAGATGGAAACGATAATAATGGTAGGGCAGCTCCTATTGGGGCTTTCAATTTTGGTAGGAGTTCACGAGTGGGGACATATGGTGGCTGCCAAGTCTTTTGGGATGAGAGTTGAAAAATTTTCAATCGGGTTTCCTCCAAAAATCTGGGGAAAACAGTGGGGTGAAACAGAATATTCTATTGGAGCAATTCCCCTGGGAGGTTTTGTGAAAATAACAGGGATGATCGATGAGTCTTTGGATACAAAAAGTTTAAGTGCTGAACCTGAGCCATATGAATTTAGGGCAAAACCGGCTTGGCAAAGGCTTATCGTTATGATGGGCGGTATTATCGTAAATGTGATCACTGGAATTATAATCTTCATAGGTCTGGCACTAGCCAACGGAGAGACCTACCTTCCTAAAGAAGCCCTAAATAAACATGGAATAGTGGCTTATGATCTTGGGGAACAACTGGGATTCAAAACGGGAGATAAGGTACTTCTTATCAATGGTCAGGACTATGAGCGATTCTCAGATTTACTAAGCCCGGACTTATTACTTGGAACAGACAACTATTATACCGTACTCAGAGATGGAGAGGAGATACGGATAGATATGCCTAATGACTTTATAGACAAGTTCGCTGATAAGAGAAATAGGGTGGATGTTATTTTTCCTAGGATGTACTCTTTTTCAGTAGGAGTACTGGATCCGGGAAATTATGCTGAGAAAGCAGGCATTCAGGTTGGTGATAAGATTCTCTCCGTCAATAACAAGCCGATCAACTACTTTGATGAACTGAAACCGATCCTTTTGGCTGAAGGAGGTAATGAAGTCTCTATAGAGATAATGAGAGACGATACCAGAATGAATTTATCAGTACAAGTTTCTGAAGAAGGAACGATTGGTTTTGGTCCTTCCTGGGAAGGTGAATATGTTACACGAAGCTTCGGTTTTGGAGAAGCCATGGCTGAGGGGACGTACAATGCCTTCGCTGTTGTATGGTTGAACATTAAGGGCTTTAAAAAGATGATAGCTGGAGACGTGGACGTGAGAAAATCCCTTTCTGGTCCTATAAGAATAGCAACCTTCTTCGGAGGAACGTGGGATTGGAATAATTTCTGGCGAATTGTTGGATTACTATCTATGGTTTTAGCATTTATGAATTTCCTACCTATACCTGCCCTTGATGGTGGGCATGTTATGTTTTTGACCTGGGAGATCGTTACCGGAAGAAAGCCTTCAGATAGATTCCTTGAAAATGCACAAAAAGTAGGGATGGTGATCCTTCTATCATTAATGGCATTTGTTATAATTAATGATACTGTGAGTCTGTTTTAGAAATCACTATTTTGTTCTAACTCCTCATTAGGGGGGGCTTCCCTATAGATTTCGAATTCTACCCTTCGGTTCAGTTTTCTATCCGCTTCGGTAACCTCGTTTTCTACAATTGGTTGCGTATCACCATAGCCATTGGCTTCTACACGTTCCGCTACTATTCCAGCGAAGATTACAATGTAGTCACGGATATTTTGGGCCCTTTCCTGTGAGAGTTTTAGATTTTTTTCTGCATCTCCTACTGAATCTGTATGGCCCGAAATTCGGAGCTTAAAATCGATATTGTCATACAAAAAGTTGACTACCTTATTAAGATCTGCATACATCTCCGTTTTCAACTCAGCCCTCCCTACATCAAACTCAATAGACTCAAATTTCATTTTCGAAGCAAGAGGCTCTGTTACTTTATTTAGCTCGAGTGGTCCGTCCAGATAAAATACTTCTTCAATACGGAAGAAATCATCTCCTTGTAGAATCAATAAATAGTTTCTTTGATTAATCAATTCAAATTCAAATGAGCCATCGGATTTCAAAAATTTCGGAGCTACTTCATTCCCCTTATCCAAGTCTATAATGGACACAATGCCCTGGAAGGGCACTCCTGTTAAGGAATCCGTAAGAGTCCCTGTTACAGTAGTGGTAGCCTCTGGCTGAGCTTCCATGGGTAATGGAAATGAGTAGATATCTTGCTTACTGAGATCGCGTGTTGAAGATCTGGCGTAGAAAAGTAGTTCGGATTCTGAATCAATGGTGAAGTAAAATTCACTACCACGACCATTAACAAGTGGTCCGATATTCTGTGGCTCTGTCCAGTATCCATCTACATGGTAAGCCTTATAAATATCAAACTCTCCGAAGTTATAAAGTTGCCCGTTAGAACTAAAATAGAGGACATCAAAAACAGGGTGATAGAATGGGCTAACATCATTTTGTCTCGTATTTATGACAGGTCCCATATTTTGCGCTGGAGACCATCTTCCTTTTTCATCTTTTATGGTGTAATAGATATCAGCTAATCCGAAACCACCGAGTCTATCCGATGAGAAGAAAAGTGTATCGCCGGAGTGTGATAGTGCGGGATGCGAATCCCAAGCTATGCTATTTACCGTTACCCCAAAATTTTGAGGACGTGTCCAGGTGCTATCTGGCTGCAAGGTTGCAATAAACAAATCGCAATCGCCATATGAATCCGGTGATTCACACCTTGAAAAAACCAACGTCTTGCCGTCACCACTAATACATGGTGAGCCTTCATTATAATGAGAATTTAACTTATCTATGGGTTTGGCTTTTGACCATGTACCATAAGGATCTTTATGGCTGAAGTAAAGGTCTTCGTCTTCTCTAAACCGAATTGTTTCATCCACCGTTTTTCTTTTTGAGGTGAAGACGAGGATGTCATTATGAATATTTAGAGAGGGCCCATAATCAGCACTTGCACTGTTGACCAGCATTCCCATATTTAGCAATACACCTCGGGGAGGTTGGAGGGTGTCAATTAGTTTTCGATGCTCTACCAGCTCATAATAGTAGTCTATTGGAACAAATTGCTCGGCAGCTTGCCGATTGAGTGAATCATAGTAAAGCTCAATTTCCTTGATATTGATGCCTTGATAATGGTGCCTTAAAACCATCCTGTAGAGCGTCTTGGCTTCCTCCGGGTCTCCAAGGAGTTCAGTCATTTTAGCCAGCTTCCAAATAAGTTTGGTGTCCTTGTAGAAATTGCGAATCCCAAATCTGCTGACATAGTCTTTTAAGGCAATGTAGAGTTCCTCCCAGTTTTCCTGTTTATCCAATGCAATGATCTTTTCGAGTTTTTGCTTATTAAAATATTCAGGATACTTGTTTATTCCCTTGAATTCATAGGCATTGAATACTACATCGTCCGGTATGGAGTCGGTGATTATCTGAACTTCCTTTTTGCCTTTTTGAGCATGTGCTCCAAGACTTAGTAGAACTAAAAAAAGTACAATATGACGCTGAAAATCTAGGCGCATGCTGTCGTTTCGTCAGTAAAAATTAAAATTAGTTTAAAGTTAGCACTATTTATATAGGGTCTATACTTTGGCATAGGGATTGACAATTATATATCTTTCTCAAAATAGCGACCGTGGACAGATTATGTCTGCCACAATGACATTTATATGAACGACGCAAATCTTAAATCAATTTTCATACCTGAATTCGCTAGTGAAGAATCTGAAGAGCTGATTCAAATAATTTCTCCAGAAGAGGGGCAGATCAAAGATTCAGATTTACCAGAAGATCTTCCCGTTCTCCCTATTAGAAATACGGTCCTTTTTCCAGGAGTAGTTTTACCTATTACCGTTGGAAGAACCAAGTCCATTCGTCTGGTTAAAAAGGCGTATCGTGGAGACCGTATTATCGGAGTTGTGGCTCAAAAAAATGTTAAGACAGAGGAGCCAAAGTTTAAAGATCTTTTTGCTGTTGGCACTGTCGCGAAAATTCTAAAAATGATTGTATTACCTGATGGAAATACGACCATCATTATACAAGGTCAAAGCAGATTTAGAATAAACGAACAAGTACAGGAAGACCCTCATCATATTGTTAAATATGAGATCGTACCTGATAAATCAAATACACTCAATAAGAAGGAACAGAAGGCAATTATCCAGTCAATGAAGGATACAGCTTCAAAAATTATGGAGCTGAGTCCTGAAATACCAAAAGAAGCGAAGATTGCCATTGACAACATTGATAATTTTAATTTTTTAACTCACTTTCTTTCATCAAATGTAAATGCAGAAGTAGGTGACAAGCAGTCTCTTTTAGAACTAGATGATCCAAAAGAACGAGCTGAAAAACTATTACAATTCATGCTTAAAGACCTGCAAATGTTGGAGCTTAAGCATGAAATACAGGAGAAAGTTCATACGGATATTGATCAACAGCAGCGCGACTATTTCCTGAGACAACAGATTAGAATTCTTCAGGATGAGCTAGGCCAGGATGGTCCAGACCAGGAGGTGGAAGAGCTGAGAAAACGAGGTGAGAAAAAAGACTGGCCCTCTGAAGTGAAAAGACATTTTGATAAAGAGTTGGATAAGATATTGAGACTGAATCCAGCGGCAGCTGAATTTCCCGTAGCAATGAGCTATGTGGAACTCTTGATTGATCTACCATGGAATGAGGTAACTGAAGATAACTTTGATCTAAAAAATGCGAGAAAAGTTCTTGATCGAGATCACTTTGGGCTTGATAAAGTAAAAGACAGGATCATTGAATACCTGGCTGTAAGAAAGCTTAAGCAAGATTTAAAGGGTCCTATTTTATGCTTATATGGCCCTCCTGGAGTTGGTAAAACATCTCTGGGCAAGTCCATTGCAGATGCCCTGAATAGAAAATACGTCAGGATGTCTTTAGGTGGTGTTCATGATGAAGCAGAGGTTCGTGGACACAGGAAAACCTACATTGGAGCAATGCCGGGAAAAATCATCCAAAACTTAAACAGGGCAAAATCTTCAAATCCGGTTTTCATTTTAGATGAAATAGATAAGGTCAATTCAGATTTTAGAGGAGATCCATCTTCTGCCCTTTTGGAGGTTCTTGATCCGGAACAAAACTCTACATTCAAGGATAACTATCTGGAGGTGGATTATGATCTTTCGAAAGTGCTTTTCATTGCCACAGCTAATTCGCTTGATACCATTCAACCAGCATTGAGGGACAGAATGGAAATCATAGATATAAGTGGTTACACACTGGAGGAAAAGATTGAGATAGCAAAAAAACATCTGATCCCTAAACAGCGTAAGGAGCATGGTTTGAAAGCTTCTGATATCTCCTTTGACAAATCTGCTATCTCTAAATTAATTAATGATTATACCAGGGAATCTGGTGTCAGAAATTTGGAACGTAAAGTTGCTTCTGTAATCCGCTCGGTAGCTAAGTCAGTAGCAATGGAGGAGGAATATGAGCCAAAGATTTCACCGACCCGAGTGAGAGAAATTCTGGGTCCGGAAATTTTTGACAAAGACAATTACGAAGATAACTCAGTGCCTGGTGTGGTGACCGGCCTTGCCTGGACACCTTCTGGTGGAGATATTCTATTCATAGAATCTTCACTGAGTAGAGGAAAGGGAAAGCTGACGCTTTCGGGCCAACTTGGCGATGTTATGAAGGAGTCGGCCGTAGCTGCACTTTCTTATTTAAGGTCACACTCAGAAATTTATGGAATTGATCATCGGGTTTTTGATAGCTATGACCTCCACGTTCATGTGCCTGCAGGTGCTATTCCAAAGGATGGGCCTTCCGCAGGAATTACGATGTTAACCTCCCTTGTTTCAGTGTTCACTCAACGAAAGGTGAAGAAACAGATAGCTATGACCGGAGAGATTACACTACGGGGTAAAGTGCTGCCAGTTGGTGGAATTAAAGAAAAGATTTTGGCAGCTAGAAGAGCAGGAATAAAAGAGATCATTATGTGCAGACGTAACGAAAAAGATCTTGAAGAAATCAATCCACACTATCTGAAGGGTATCAAAATTCATTTTGTTGAATACGTACCTGAAGTGTTAGATATTGCGTTAACGAAGCAGAGGGCTAACAATCCAATCGAGTTTATCCTTCCTGAAGAAATGAAAGATTGAGAGCATTAGTAGTTATATGTTGCTTCCTTCCCCTACTTGCAAATTCGCAAGTCGGTGGTCCATTTGGTTATCAATCCCTGAATTTGACCTCAAATCCAAGGACTGCTGCCCTTGGAGGAACCACTATTTCTTTAGCTGATGGAGATCTTTCACAATTCTTTGAGAATCCAGCGACGCTTGATTCGGTAAAGAATAAAAATCTATTCGTTCATTTCAATCCATATTTTGCTGACTTATTCGTCTATTCAGGAGCGTACACATTCAACATAGGTGGATTGGGAAATTTTGCAGCTGGTATTAACTATGTCAATTACGGCACATTTAGGGCTACTGATGAAACGGGGAGTGATTTAGGAGATTTCAATGCTCAGGATTACACCATTACGTTTGGTAAGTCTCATCAGCTAGGTATTTTCACTTTAGGAGCTAATCTAAAGCTGACGCACTCTTCTATTGAGAGCTACGGTTCTACTGCAATTTTGATGGATATAGGAGGTGTATTTCGAGTAAATAAAAATTGGACGGTTGCGATGGTATTTGAAAACATTGGAGCCCACTTGACTGATTTTACAGGGATCTCGAGTGCTAAAATCCCATTTGATGTAAAACTGGGTACTTCTTTTAAGCCCGAATATATGCCATTGAGGTTTACACTTACCTCCACTAATTTGGTGGAACGAAACTTCAACGATTCTTCAGGAGATACTGGTCGATCTACTAATTCAATTGACGAAGTATGGAAGAGAGTGAATATGGGAACTGAAATTCTATTGAGTGAAAATTTTCAACTTTTAGTGGGTTATAGCCACAAAAGGAAAAAAGAACTTAGGTTAGACGAAACAGGAGGAGGAGCTGGATTTTCCTATGGTATCATGCTAAAGGTTAAACGAGTTGAATTCCGGTTTTCTCGAGCGACCTTCCATGCAGCAGGAGGGAGTAGTTTTATCAGCCTAAGGACAGATTTAAATGATTTTAAAAAGATTTTGTGAATGAGTTCGAGTCGAGTGAATTCATAGGACCTTTTAAAAATAACTTATTATATATGAGCAATATAAAAAATGATCTAACACCTCGTCAAATAGTCGAAGAACTTGATAAATATATTATCGGACAAAAGGATGCCAAAAGGAATGTAGCGATCGCCTTGAGAAACCGATGGAGGAGGATGAATGTGAAGGAGGAGATCCAAGGTGAAATAGTACCTAATAATATCCTTTTGATCGGTTCGACAGGTGTAGGTAAGACAGAGATTGCCAGAAGGCTTGCAAAGATCGCAGATGCTCCGTTCACGAAAGTAGAAGCATCAAAATTTACTGAGGTAGGATATGTAGGTAGAGATGTTGAGAGTATGGTCAGAGATCTTGTGGAGCAATCAGTCAACATGGTTAAGGTATCCAAGAAAGAGGAGGTGAAGGAAAAAGCCGCTGAGGTTGTCGAAGGTATTATTTTAGATGCGTTAATACCACCTTTGAAAGGGACCCCTAATGCCTACGCGACTAAAATAGGAAGTGATGAGCCAGAAAATGAAGTAGAGCTTAATGAGCAAACAAGGGCTCGTTTTCGAGAGAAAATAAGAAATGGAGAGTTAGATGATCGAAAGATCGAAATAGATGTAACAGCGGCACTTAATGGTAATGTTGGTATGATTGGTGGAGGTATGGATGAGGCTTCAATGATCAACATTCAAGAGATGATAGGCAATATGATGCCTAAGAAGAAAAAGAAACGTAAAGTAACTATTTCCGAGGCTCGAAAAATCTTATTGGAAGAAGAGGCTTCAAAAATGATAGATATGGATGAAGTGAAAGAAGAAGCTATCTATAAAGCGGAAAATACAGGGATCATTTTTATTGATGAAATTGACAAGATTGCCAGTGGTGGGGGTTCTGGGTCTGGAAAAGGGCCTGATGTTTCACGTGATGGTGTTCAAAGAGATCTTTTGCCCATCGTGGAGGGGAGTGCGGTGAATACAAAATACGGGATCATAAATACCGATCATATTCTATTTGTTGCAGCCGGGGCATTTCATTTCAGCAAACCTTCTGATCTTATTCCGGAGCTTCAAGGACGCTTTCCCATTAGAGTAGAACTGGATAATCTTACTAAAGCCGACTTTCTGAGGATTTTGACAGAGCCAAAGAATGCGCTCACCAAACAGTATGAAGCTTTAGTGGCATCTGAGGAAGTGAAACTCACATTTCAAGACGATGCATTAGAAGAAATTGCAGAGATGGCTTTTCAAATAAATGAAGAAGTGGAAAATATTGGAGCCAGAAGATTACATACTGTAATGAGCAAGCTTTTGAATGAGATACTTTTTGATATTCCAGACACTATAGGGCCGAACGCACAAATTGTTATCACAAAAGAGATGGTGAATGAAAAGCTTGCTGGTCTGGTGAAGGATAAGGATTTGAGCAGATATATTCTTTAAAATTCACTTTTTAATGAAAGAGGAGTAGATGGCTGGTAAAATCGAAATTGAACTCCAGGTGCCTACGATCAATCCAAATATTACGACTAAAGCAAACGGCTTTTGAAGGTCAGACGCAATACCGCTGGATAGAAGAATAGGAATTAATGCCAGGATGGTAGAGAGGCTAGTCATGAGTATTGGCTTGAACCGTTCATCTTTTGCTTTCTTAATTGCTTCACTTTTTGTCATCCCTCTATTGATGTTTCTGTTGATGGCATCAATCTTTAAAATGCTGTCATTAACAATAATACCAAGCATGACTACTATACCGATAATGGACATGATGTTCAGAGTAGCTCCTGAAAAATATAGGCCGGTAAGGCTACCAAACATAGCTAAGGGCACCAAAGAAAATATAATCAATGGCTGGCTAAACGACTCAAACTGCGCCACCAGAATAAGATATAAGAGTATGATGCCTAAAAACCCAGCCAAAATAAGCCTTTCTATATTTTTTGAGCTATCCAGGAGAGAGCCTTTGAGGTCATAGATCCAGCCTCGGTTTTGGGAAGCTTTTTCACCATATACTCGTGCACTTTCAAGGTCATCTGCAGTGAATGAAATGTAGGGGCCGCTAAGATCTGCAGTGATTTCCCTGATCTCTGTGGTATCTTTTATTTCATAGAAAGTAGACAAATCAAAGTAGGTACTATCAGTTCTTATGAAATAAGTGAGGTCGTTCATATTGATCGCAAGAGGAATACTCTGGTCAGGATTTTTCAGGCTAGTGATCACATTTTCATCAGTTAGGTTTTTTAGATGATCCACTAGGAGAGGATAAGCGATAGACGAATTTTCAATTCGGTTTTTCAAAAAACTGATTCTATATGTTTCATTAAGGTCGATATTAAGCTCACCATCCTCTTGCATATGATTTAATTCCTCCATATCATTCATCGAAAAGAAATTGCCATCATTTTTCCGAATCCGAGCTTCAGCTAGTGGTTGATCATCAAAAAAGATCATTTCAAAGGTATTGGCTGATTTTTCAATATCAACAGTTGCCCGGGGAAACCGGGAGGTAGCTCTTTCAAAGAGTTTTTGCTTAAGGCGTAAAGCACTTTTTTCTGATCCGGTTTTGACATAAATATTCGCCTCATCAAAAAAGTTGATATCGTTTTGTGTAATGTTATTTATCCCTAAGTCTATTGATACAAATGAAGCTTTTTGAGAAGCTATAATTTCCTGGATTCGTGCGCTATTTTCCTCAAGAGAAATTGGCTCATTCCAAATGACTCTCATTTGAAAAGCAGATGAAGAATATGAGGGTAAATCCTCGGTTTTTAGCTGAGTGACTGAGAATAAACCGATACCTAAAAGGAACAAAACAATAACGATCAATGCTGTATTGGAACTCCGCTGAGAGAACGCTCTCACCTTAGAAATCCAGGCAAGGTCCTTTATATCTTTTTTGATCCATAATGAGTAGAAAGTAGGGATCAGTATGAATGTCAGGATTAGAGATACTCCAAGGATAATTATTAGAGATATGGCTTGCTCTTTAAAAAGCTCGCTCGCAATTCCCTCCAGTGCCAGAAGAGGAATAAATACACAAACAGTTGTTAATGTGGAGCTGAGCAAAGCAGGGAATATATTTTTGACACTGGTGGTGCAAGCTTCTTTTACCGGTAATCCTGTATTTCTGTTTTGATTAATCTCTTCAATTAGAATGATTACATTATCTACCAGAAGCCCGATTCCAAGTATAAAACCACTCAACGTGATAATATTAAGTGTTAATCCCATCACCCATAATGCACCAATCGCAATCAAAATGGAGGAGGGAATGACAGTTCCTAAAATCAAGGGTAAGCGTTTACTCTTACTAGAGATAAAGAAAACCACGAAGGCAAAAAATGCAGCCAGTCCTGAAGTAATGTAAAGTTGGCTAATGTTATCTCTAAGTAAACCTACCTGATCTTGGGAGGAAGCAAACCGAATGTTTGGGAATTCGGACTCTAGCTGTTCCATGGTTTTGTAGATATCTCGTTGCAGGCGAAAGAGGTCTGCCTGGGGCTGATTATAAATAGCTAATACAATACCTTGATTGTTATTGAATGTATGTTTGTTCAGAGGGTTGAGGTAGCTTTCTTCGACTTCAAATAGTTCTCCAAGCTCGATTTGTTGCCCACTCGGAGCTATTACAATTAATCGCTCAAGTGAGGTCTTGTCCCTGATTAGATTTTCAATCTGGATCAGGTATTCATAGTTTCCATCCTTTACCAAAACCTGTCCGACCGGTAGATTGGACATGGAAATGAGATTATTGATGCCATTGAGGTCCAGTCCAGCTGCAATGATCTTTTCCATTTTAGGAGAGAGTTGGATGGACTTCTGAAGAGTACCGTTCGTCTCTATTTGGGCGACTCCCTTGAGTTGCTCAAATCGCTTTGAAACTTCAAACCTGACCAATTGTGAAAGTTCGGTAATGGAGAAAATATCTGAAGAAAGATGTACCCTGAGTAATGGAATGTCCGTAGGCTTTTTCTTTTTTACTACAGGTCGCTCTACCTCTGGTGGGAGGGAGGGGAGTACCCTGTCTATTTTCTCATTAACCTCAATGAGTGCCAGGTCCATGTTGGTGCCAAATTCATACGTTAGACTTACGCGCCCAAAGCCCTGAAGCGCTTTGCTTTCTACATCCTCCAGTCCCAATGATCCGATGACTGACTGACGAATACGACTGATGACCGTACGTTCCATCACATCTGATGACATACCATTCTTTCGTGCCTCTATCACGATTTCCGGTGGGTCCACGCTCGGGAGTAGGTTTACCGGTATTTTCACCCAGCCATAAATCCCTGCAGCCAGTACAGAAAAAAAGATGGCTATTACTGCAATCGGACGATGGATGAGGTACTTGACGATCATAGGTCAAAAATAAACAGACGCCAAATCTAGAGGGAATCTTTGGATTAAAAGAAGACGGTTACAACTAACATAGTTGTCTGAAATTTCTATCAATTTGCATCAATTCATGTCAATTGTGTTCAAAATAGTTTCATTGGAAGTATTCTTTGTTCCGTTATTTGTCTTTATATGGTAAGTATCCTAACTTAAATTCTATTGGCATTAAATAGTAATTAATTAAATACATTTAGTGCCATATTAATTGTTTGTTTAACCTAATTTCTGGAAATGAAAAAAGTGAATAAGTTTTTTAGCATGGTAATGACTTGTGCTATTTTAATGTTAACTTCTAATTTGGGCCATTCACAAGATTTAAGGGAAATGGATAACGTTCCGGACGGAAATTGCATGACATGCAATAGCTGTAGTGGGAGTTATTATCTCTGTGAATCTGACGAAGTAAATGCAGTTTTTGACATTATGGATAATTGTGGTCCTAACTCAAATGTTTCGATAACACTGATTGATGGATGTTGATTAGTATTAAAAAGAGTTACTTGATGAGCCGAGGGTCAAAACTCGGCTTATTTATTTTTTCTGTCCTTACTTTTTATGGTTGTGATCAAGGGAGCGGATATTCTGATGATACCAGATACACGTATGACACGGCAAGTATCACCATACCTACGAATGCGTTGGATTTTTATCCTAAAAGCACAATCAATAAAGATGGGAATTTATTTGTCGGGTATAATTATGTTGATCACTCAGTGGATTTACTCGATATAGGTAATAATGAATTTGTCAAAAAAATATCATTACAAAAAGATGGTCCTGAAAAAATCAGTAGTATTGGACATTTATTCATACGTGATTCTATACTAATTATATACAGTCAACCTGAGTGGATTCTATTGGATACAACAGGCCACTTCCTGAAGAGATTCACCTTTGAAAAAGTAGAGAAGGACCTACAAAACAAATATGTTATTGATGGAGGATTTAAGTTAGATGCCCTTCAAAATCCATATTTATCAGCTGGCAACATCCTGTATATTAATTTATTCCCTATAGGATTCGAAATTAATTCACCAGAATTTTACGATAATCCGCCTTTTATCTCTATTGACCTTGAATCGTTGGATTTTGAGGTATTACCAATTATACATCCTGAAGAGGTTTTTCAAAATGGCATTTACTATGGTCTTTTAGATAAGCCCTCTCCAATTGTCCATAACGACCTAATTATTTATTCCTATCCTAATCATTCATCCATCTATCAGTATAACCTTTCTAATTCAACTTTAAGATCATCTTCTATAGAATCAAACTTGATTCCTAATGTCATTGATGTAAGACAGTCCAGCAATATACGTGACATCTATAAAGCGTCGGCGAAAACAGATAGGTATTATCCACTAAAAATAGATGAATCAGGAGATTTTCTTTACCGGGTAATCAGAGTTGAAAGTAATGTCGAAAAGAACAGGTTGATTTATCATTTTCAGATAATAAATGCGAAGACGTTTGAATTATTAGAAGAAATTCCACTCGATGATAAAATTGCCTATCCGTATGATTTTTTTCCTACTAAACGGGGTATTTTCTTCCAATTGGAAATATCACAAGGAAATAAGCTTGACTTTTCTTACGTGATACTAGCCAGGGATAAGTAAACGGATAAGCTTAAGCTCAAAATATTTGATGTTATTCCAGCTTTACCGGACTGTCGTGGGCCAGCTGGAGATTATTGGAGATGATGATCTCCATGTCTTCTTCAATCCCTTCCAATATCTGAACTTTCTCTCCATTGTCTTTGCCCAGGGTCACATAGTTCCATTTCGCCAGTCCATTATCGATGTTGAAAACCACATGTCGTTCAGATCGTTTCACTACGGCTTGCTTAGGAATGACGATGCTGGGTTCATCGGTTACATTGATCTCTACTCGTGCTGACATCCCTGGAATGATGCCGTCCGGATTCTTGATCCGGATGAGTATACGTGAAAGCCCTTTGCGATCTACTGCAGGATTGATAGCTGTAACGACTCCATCCAATTTCATGGTTACTTCTGAAAGGGGTGAAATGACCGCATGCATACCTCTCTCAATCTTTAGCACATCATACTCCAGTACATCACAAGTTACTTCAAAGGTTTCAGGATCATAGATGCTGCCAAGCGAGAGATTGGAAGAAACAAAATCTCCGGATTGCAGATCTATCCCTTCGATGATCCCCGAGATGGGAGCTCTGATAATCGTTTGCTTGTAGGCAAGCTCAGCTTGTTTTAAGCTGACTTTGGCGGCCAGCACACCGGTATTGAGTTCCACATTTTCTTTGACCTTTGCCCAGTGTTCTTTGTAGTAGGTACTATCTCCAAGGGCCAGCATTTCATTTTCGTATGCTACCAAGGCCCTTTTGAGCGCTATTTGTGCATTTTCTTTTTGCAGATACTCTTCTTGATTTCTGAGTGTGGCAATTACCTTACCTCTTTTGACCCAGTCACCACTGGTGACATTGATGGATTGAATAATGCCGGACTGCTCAAAGATCAAATTACTTCTTCTTGCACTTCTGATCTTCCCAATGGCTTTTACCGGATAGGTCAGCTTTTCAAAACTGCTGGTGTAGGAGGTTACACGAATGGTATCATAGCTGGTTTGTGTAGCCTCTTGCTGTTCATCTGAGTCTTTTTGCTTATTGCAGCTAGACAAAAAGCAGATTAATGTACAAAATGTTATGATCCTCATCATCCGTATTCAAAGATCTCAAAAATCTTTTGATATTCCGAAGGTTTAAGATAGCGTCCTCTGGGGATCTTTATGTTTTCTTTTTTAAGATATCTTCTGAGTGTGCTAACACTGATGTTTAGTTCGTTTGCTACTTCTTTGCGGGTTTTAAGAGTGAGTTTTTCCATACAATGGTGAGGTTTTTATGAAAGCCACAATTTTTGTTCCAAACAATTAATTGATTAGGTAATTGGCAGACCAGGTAGTTGTTAGAAATAAAAAGTGGTTTCCTTAATTAAAACGTATATCCGTGAAGAGTTAACGTATTAAAATAAATTTTCGCACTTTATTTTACTAAGTAACGTAATTGGGTTTGTTTTAAATAATTAATTTGATCAAACATAATAAGTAAAAAAGCTAATTCGGGATGATTTAATCATCAATGAATAAAGTGCTGCTTTCGAAGGATGAACTGCACGTTTCATTGAATGAATGGAAATTCGATATAGACCAATTTCGATCATTGACTTGAGGTTGTCCAAACAAAGAAGTAAATGAAACTTCAATTATTAAAATTTTGCAAATTCAGAGGTTTTGACAATGTATCTTTGGGCCAAAGATCGAATTGGATCTAGCTTGCAAGCTTCGTGCCTTAGCGAAAAGCTCACTGCGATCTCTTTCTAGGCTTAATGTCCGTTTTTGCATGGTAATGATATGAGATTAATGGGGTTCATCTTTTTCACATAGTGTAAGAAAAAAAACATCTAACGTATTGGTGTTTTTGTGATATTTTGTGTTTTGATCTTTATTAATTTAGTTATATAAATCAATTTTCCTTTTTAGTTCCTTATTAAAGAAAGTCTATTTTGTCTATATGAAAGTTGTCAATTAATAATTTGGCCTATGATTAAATCAGTGATTAAGCAATTATCAATTTCAAAAGCTTATTTTCTAGGTGTTTTTTCATTAATATTCATTTTAAGTTGTGTTGGACAATCAGAGAAAATATCAAAAGAACTCTTAGCTAAAATCAATACAAAGTTTGATGAGAGCTCCACTGTAGTTATCAAATATGAAGGAGATAACGAGTTAACAGTGAATACAGCTTTCTATAATCACTTCGTCGTTCCTGCACGAAAAAAAATTGCCCTTATAGCTCCTTCAGATTCAATAACCATAGAAATTGGTCACCTTGCAATACCACTTGAACAAGAGTTATTAATTAATAATGAATCTTTTGTTTTTCTTGCCTTCCCAGATAAAAAGACAACTATTGAAATAATAAACAGGGGAAATATCAATGTGCGATACCAGAAGCATGCGGAAATAAATAATTATCTCGAAAAATCATTGAAAAGAGATCTCTTTAGAGTATTGATAACTGGTAGATTGAATGACTTTGAAGGAAGCTTAATCGAAATGCGTAGTATTATAGATAGCCTTAAAAAAAGTGATCTTCAGTTTCTAGAAAGTTATGAAGAAACTTTACCTGAGTGGTTTACCGTACGCCAAAAGTTTAACTTAAAATATAAATGGGAGTACCTAAAGGAGAGATATGCAAAAAAATGGATAAATACAGAGGAAGGAAAAGAGGTAACACATAAAGATTTTGAATTTCTTCATACAAAAAAAGTTGAGCCATCAGCTATATTAAGTCCGTACTATTATCTTTTTCTGAGATCCGCCTTTTTTCACGAATTAGAAGATATTTATCAAAAGTATGATCAAAAATATTTTAATTTGACATATAGGGATCAAGAGAAAGCACGTGAATCTTTAGGAGCAGTTGATTCCAATGAATACTGGCTAGATGATGATAGCATAGAAATAAGATATAAATATTACGGTCTAAAAAAGGCCAATGATTCGCTTCCTAAAATACTTTCGGAGCTGTATGCTTTTTTTCATGCTTCTACCGATTCTTATTTTTCAAACAACAGTATTCATACCTTAAACTTTTATTTAGCCAACTTTAATAATGAGTCTTTTAAGAGTAGAGTAGAATCCTATATAAGAAATAGATATAAGACGCTTAAAATTGGAGAGAAGGCTACTTTTCAATTAGTTGATAAGAATAGAAAGGAATACAAAGCTTCTGATTTCATTGGGAAAGTAGTACTCCTGAGTTTTTGGTATCCCGGGTGTAAGCCGTGCTTCAAGGAGTTCCCTTTTGAATTGGATATTCTTGAAAAGTTTAAGGATAAAGAATTTCAGCTTATAAATATCTGCCTGGTAGATCCGAGTGAAAACAATCAATTTAATCTTTCTAAAGTTGAAGTACCGGGACTTAACTTATATCCTGGCAAAGACCAAAAAGATTTTTTGAGAAAGGAATTTGGTGTTTATTATTTCCCTAAGTACGTAATTCTTGATAGGGAAGGTAAGCTAAGAAAAATTGATGGTCAAAGACCTAGTGATGGTAACCTTGATGAGTTAATTATAAAATTTCTTGATTAAGTGCATTTTATGTCTTGACTTAAGGCTTTAAAGTTTTTATTAAATCTAACTGTCAAATTTTGATATTGTAAAACGGTTTTATTAGATTTATCTAAATTCTAAAACCTTAGATTATGAGAAAGCTAAAAAAAATAATTGCTATAGTTGCAATCTTTTCTTTCTACAATTTGGCCAATGCCCAATGTGTAACAGGTTTTTTGGAAGGGCCAGAAGGTGATTGTTTGACTGTTTGCTCTATTCCTTCAACTACCTGTCCAGGCGGACAAGGTGATTGCTGTACTGATGGTGGTACAACTTGTAGTGCTTCTGGGACAGGAGGTTCCGGCGGTTCTCAAATTTGGATTCAACCAAGATGTTTGTGTGAAGGTAACTGCGCTGAGTAGGTCCATATAATTTTTTCAGTTAATTATAGCTATCGCGTATACGCTTTAGCTATTTTTTGTGTTCGATTGTATTGCTTGTAAGTATGAATTTATTAAGAGACCTATTTGTAATATTAATATCTTCTTTGATTATAGGGTGCGATCAAATTGGTCAAAATAAAAATAACTATTCCCATACATTAACACTTAAGGAGGTAATTAAAATTCCAATTGATGAGAATACATCATTTAATAACAATAATTTAAAGATCTTCGAAGAAGATGGTAATGAATACCTTATTATACAAAATGACTTTTTAAATTCTCTTCAATTCTACTCGCTTGAAAATCTGCAGTTGACAAGGAAAATCGTATTTAACAAAGAGGGTCCTCAAGGAATTGATCTGCATGGTTTTGTTATTCCTAATCCAGATTCAATAATTATTTTTAATAAATTCAGTTCACAGGCCTTTATTGTTGACAGAAATGGAAATAAAATCGATACAATATTTGTCTCCGGCAGAAACCAATATTTGAATCATGCATCAATGAATCGCATACCTGATCTTTATTATGATAATAAGATTAACTTATTTGTGTTTCCGCCTCAGAATTACCGAGAAGCTTCTTTCTTTTCTAATAAGCATCTATTCGAATTAGAATATGATCTTAAAACTAAGGGATCAAGATATTTACCGATTACTTGGCCAAAACGGTATGAGAATAGTATTTGGGGCTTTTATCATACTTTCCCATGTAGGACTCTAGGTAAGGATGGCGAACTGATATATTCATTTGCAATAGATGAAAATATATATGTATTAGACCAACAGGATAGTTTACTCACTTATCAAGCTAAAAGTGATTTTATTGATGAAAAAATAATTCCTCTCTCAAGACTTCCTGAGACAAACTTAGAAGAAGCAGTAAATCTTTTGAATAGAGGTTTCTACTCTATGATGATATATGATAAATATCGAGAAGTATATTATAGAATTGCTGGACATCAGACGAGGTATAACAAGGAACTTGGGTATCTACAAAACGTATACAACAAATCTTATTCTGTAATAATCTTAGATAAAGAATTCAAAAAAATAGGTGAAAAAAAATTGAGACCAATCAATTCGTTTAGCATCAAGGATTTCTTTGTTGCCAAAAAAGGCTTGTATATTCAGTCTTCTAATATTAATAATCCAAATTTGGAAGAGGATTACCTCGAGTTTAATTTAATGAAGCTTGAAGAAATCTGAATTGACTATGAAAAACTTAGTCGTAATTGCATGTTATTTTCTCTTGATCTTCTTGCTAAGGTGCCAGAACAAGACTGAAAGAGAGGGATTGGATATTTCTGATCAATTTAAGACATACTTAAAATCAATTGAAAGACCCGTTGATAGGTTGGAAAGGAATACATACTTAATAGTCCCTTCCGACATATGTCCTACATGTATTGAAAAAATCAAGAATTACATTTTATCTGAACCGAACTCAAGGTATACAATATTTATCCTGCCCGGCAGATCATACAAGAATATTAGACTTACGTTTACAGATGAGGTTATTAGCCTGGATAATGTATGGTTGGATGAAAGTGGAGAATGGTATAAAAATGTATTGCTAAGTCAATACGAAGTTGCCCAATTATTTTATACTTCTAATAATGAAGTGATGAAGAGAATTTCTTTATATCCTGCTGACATAGATTTTAGTTTATTTGACTTATCGAATGAATATGGTAAAGAGTAAATCAGGCATATCTATTTTTTTAATTATCTGAGGTTAAGAGACTTTCCAGATCATATTATGTTCTGAATACTTTATCAAAAGTATAGATTTCACAGGATTGACTCTATAGCCAAGTGCTTTATAATTGAGCTTGTATTCTGAAGGTTTTAGATACCTGTCTTTGGTAGACTAATTTTCTCGAAAGAAAAGTGCTGAATTTATTTTGGTAGATTCAACCAATCAGTATTCGTCATCAGGAAGGTCTCTTTATATTAAGTATTGTACAGCGGTGGTTTTGAGCAATTAACCATAGATCCTCAGGATTTAGAAATCAAATTGAAAAAATTGAAGAAATATCTTAATTGTAATTGATGTTAAGGATTCATTTTCATCAATAAAATGATAGGATAGGTTTCTTTCAGACTCATTTACCTTTTCCGGTGATAATTTATATTACACTGAATGGCTTAATGATACCGTCTATTTCTTGAATAACAAGAAATTAGAAGTAGAAAATATAATCGATTTTCAAAAGAATAATGTTCCAGATCGTATTAAAATGGAGGATGCACTTGTCCAACAAGAAGAATTGTTTATAAACCCTAATAACAGTTACGCTATGGATATACTAATTTTCATAAGCTTTCGAAAGCACTTACATTTTCGTTAGTATTTAAAAACCAGAGATGTCTTTATTACTTGTCAAAGGGGAAAAATATAATTAGCTCTAATTGGTATTCTTCCAAATTGGATTCAGAAGTACCTGCTCCCATTTTTTATAATACCAAGTGGGTTGTATACCTTGATGAAGAAACAATTAGCTATTTTCCAAACCTTGATCTCAGCGATGATTTGATTGACCAGATTTCGTTAAATGGAGAAACATTTATATTGCATGGAGAACTCAATAAATAATGCTGTGCGGTGAAGAAGGTTTGAAGTATTTCTTTACCTTAACAAATCATTAATTAGACTGAAGTTATGAAAAATTATGTTTGGATACTCTTTCTATTATTAGGCTCTATCATGCTCATTGTGGGAATATACATTTTTGCTGGGGCAGAAAGATCAACTTCACTTTTGATTGGCAATTTAGGGATAGGGTTAATTGTAGTGGGGTTGGTAATGGCTTTATATAAGTTGGTGTCTTCCAAAAAGTTTAAGGAGTATCTCAGCAAATAAAAGTACAAGCTATATTATCTGAAGTTGCCAAGAAGAGGCTAAGGACAAGATGTCTTCTCTTTTTATAACTGATTTACTTCTCAAAACCTACTATTTATTAGGCTTCTACATTACCAGATTAGGCTTCATACTCAAATACTTTATAAATAGGTTCATATTCTGAAGGTTTTAGATACCTACCCCTTGGGAGCTGAATGTTTTCTTTTTTCAGATAACGCCGAAGCGTACTTACGCTTATACTTAAATCGGAAGCGATCTCCTTCCGTGACTTCAAGGTGAATTTCTCCATACTTAGCTAGGTCTCTACTGACCAATGAACAATTTCCAGGCCCAGATTTAAAAAATGCCTCTTAGTAATAAAAAAGATGACATCCAAGATCTATTTTAGTCAATAATAAACCAAGTTTCTTTCAGATTCAATACCCAAAACAGGGTAATTATCATTTGATAATAAATAACGAATTGAAGTATCTAAAATATGTATCAATTTGCGTCAATTCAGTTCAAAACATATCAATTCGAATCAATAGTGTTCAGCTTTTTGGGATTTTAATTAAGGTGATTAAGATTTAGTATGCAGACTCGAAAGCAGCCATGTAGAGCCGCATTAAGAGCTGTGAAAATCATTTTAATAGTTTAAATTTTTATAATTATGAAAAAAGCTAAAGCATTCGGTTCAATCTTTTTCGCCTTATTACTTACAGGATTGTTTTTCGCCTCTCCACAGGAAGCAAACGCTCGCTGTGTTAAAAAATCAATGAAAGTTGGCTTTATTGGTATTTGTAGCGGAGAAGGTACGAGTTGCATAAAATACAAAGGAGACTGTGATTCGTTCTTTGAAATTGAAAAGACGGATGGGTAGTATATCAGAAAAATCTAGGTATTATAGCAACTAGATAGTTAAAATAGAACCAATATAATAGCTGAAAGCCAGTAAAGGCTTGTCAGCTATTTTTTTATTTATAAATAAGTTTATGATATACAATCGATACTGCACAGCATTTTTTTTAGGATTAGTCATCGCATGCTCAGAAATTCCTTATGAAGGAACTTGTGATGTAAAATCAAAAATCATTCAATTGAATGATGATGTAGTCGAAATTGAAATAACCAATAATGAGTCCTACGATTGGAATCATATGGACCATATTACCATTGATGGTAAAGATCTTCTCTATGGACTCGATATGTTCAGGTCTGAAATTAACATCGTTGATTTAGAAAATAAAAGTTTTGTTGGTGTCATTGAGTTGAAGGATGAGGGGCCTGATGAAGTGATCGATCCATTGAGTATCCATGTAATTAGCCGAGACTCAATTTTTCTGATGTCTATCAGTGAGTGGTCTACATTGTACCTGGTAAATAGTTCAGGCAAAAAATTGAATCAATGGCAGATAAATTATCCGCTTCCAGATGAGGATCAATTTAAAAATGTAGTGAGCATAGTACTTTGGGGAGCAGGCCAGGGAGATCTCCCATTCTTTATAAATAATGATAAGTTAGTGGCAATTTGTGATTATGGCTCATATGAAGCCGATGTATATGCTGAGAATTACAAGAGACCACTTTTGACAACTGTTAATTTAAGTGCTCGTCAGATTGAATCTTTGGATCACTATAGGCCTGAGACCTATAGAACCGCATCTCGCATTCCTCACGATGATATCGCCAATTTGGCTAGAAAAGGAGATGATTATTTAATTTCATTTGTAACCAATGCTCAGGTGTTGAATACTAAAAACGGCAATTATTCGTGCCTGTCCAGCATGCATTCGTCAGGCAGAATTACCACTTTTGAAAGGGGCTCGAAACATGAAGCGTCTGAATTGCCAAAGATATTTGCAATGGATGACCTGTATGCAGGCATTCATTATGATAATGTCCTTGAAATTGGTTATCGAATCTTTAAAAAAGGGTATGATCAATCTACAAATAATCTCCAACGAGAAGAGT
Organism: Ekhidna sp.; assembly: GCA_965267215.1. Lineage (GTDB taxonomy): Bacteria > Bacteroidota > Bacteroidia > Cytophagales > Cyclobacteriaceae > Ekhidna. Next base: position 2,851,186 of record OZ253940.1, on the reverse strand, counting down.
GTGAATGGTCAATCATTTTATTTGATAAAAACTTAAAGACTTTAGGAGAGACTACACTTTTCCCAGGTAAGAAATTTAACTATACGTTGGTGACAGTAGTAGAAGGAAAAGGGTTACTAATTTCGCGTGAGAATTTTCTCGATGAAGCGAATAAAGAAGAAATGTTAAGTTTTAGTCTTTTTAGACCGACTGAATTCATTGAAAAGAAATGAGAAGCATCATCTATTGGATGTCTTTGTTGCTGGTATTTGTAGTTGTAGCTCAGCAATTAAATGGATTTAAAGGAGTGGTTGTTTCATCAACCAATTCATCCTCTATACCATATGTCAACATTAGCATTATAGGCACACCTATAGGTACTTGTTCGGATGCAAAAGGCACGTTCAATCTGAGACTTACTTCGGCAACAAAAGCCGACACCATTTTAGTCAGTGCCATTGGGTATGAAACCCAAAAAATTCCAGTATCTGAAATAACCGATACCAATAATGTCATGATCAACCTGGTTGAGAAAATTTATGAGCTTCCGGAATTTGAGTTAGAGGCCATGAAGTTGAAGAAAGTAATTGAAGGTAAAAAATCAAAAAATCGAGCATGGGGTGTTATGAGAGGTGAAAATGGTGGAGCTCAATTCGGTCGCCTTTTCAATCCCAAAGATAAAAATGTGATGATTGATAAGGTTCATGTTCGAATCGCGAATGCCCCTGATTGTAATAATGATCGTTCTCAGTTGCGACTCAGAATATATTCGCTCGAAGATCGAGAGAAAGAAGTAGACTTGCTTCATCAAAACATTTTTATATCGATAGATGATACTGCTCAATGGAAAATAGTGGACCTGTCTCATTTAGAGATTTTTACCAACAATAGATTTATGATTGGATTTGAGTGGTTATTTGATGACTTCACCTGTCCGGTAATGGTGGCAGTAGGAGGCAAGGGGACCAAAAGTTATTACAGACTTTCCAGTCATAGTGAGTGGCGGCCTATCTTCGATATGAATTGGGCTATAAAAGCTACTTTGCTGGTGGAAGAATAAAGCCAGTCATATCATTACACTTCTATGGTTCAGGTTATAGTTTGTCCACATCAACGCAGTAATATTCTGAACACTTTACTTCTAAAACATTATTTACCAAATTCCTCCTTATTTTGACACTCAAAAGAGTTAATTTCATCTAGTGTCTCCCTTCAGAATATCACTCATATTCATTGTATTAACCGTTGTAGGATTTACATCGGCGTTTCTGCTAGAAGTCAACTTTGCACCTAGGACTATCAGTAATTCCTTTATCATAAGTTTTTCCTCTGATCAGAATGATCCACCACTGGTTACCGAACAAAAAGTGACTTCTATTTTAGAGGGTACACTTAGTGCTATTGGGGGACTAAAAGAAATAGCTTCTGTTTCCAGGTATGGAGGTGGATACATTACATTGAGTTTTGAGGGAGATGATGACGTTCAGAAGAAACGATTGGAGATTTTAACTGCCCTCCGTCAAATCAGGGATCAACTGCCTCCAAATTTGCCGTTTCCGTCGATCGATCTTGGTACCCGTGAAGATGTGGAAGAACCTTTATTGATCTATTCATTGACTTCCGCTTTACCTACAAATGAAATAGTGGATTATGCAAACACACAAGTTATTCCGCAAATTGGTATCAATCCGGGTATCAAAAGTATACAGCTATCTACTGATAGCAGGCCAGCGATAATCGTATCATACGATACAGAACAACTGCAAAGCAATGACCTCAAAGCGGAAGACATTCAAAATGCACTTTATGCTGCTTTCAGAAATGAGCAAATCGGGACCATTACTTCAAAAGGAAGTACCAAAAGTGTTTTCCTAAACACCCTTCCGGAGGATATTACGGACTTACTTCACATTCAACTCACGCGGCAGTTAAGACTCGGAGATTTGGTTGCAGTAAAAGTAGAAGAACTGAGTCCAAGCTACATTTCAAGGTTAAATGGTAAAAACTCAATACTAATCAGGATTTTTTCACATGAAAATGAAAACAAACCACGATTAGCAGCTAGCCTAAAAAAATCAATTGATCTTGTTTCACAATCATTACCTCAGCATATGAGATTGGCGTTATCTTATGATGATACCGAATTCATAAATCAAGAACTAACAAAAATTAGCAAGAGAGCAGGATTGTCCATTTTGATTCTTTCTGCTTTGGTGCTTCTGGTTTACAGAAGGTGGAAGCAATTAGCGGTGCTAATTGGTTCAGTAGTGGTATCTATAGGTATCTCGGCCCTTGTTATGTATGTACTCAAAATTCCTGTCCACCTCTATACCATTGCTGGGTTAACAATATCATTTGGCTTGGTGATTGATAATTCGATCATGGTCATTGATCACTTGAGAAGAAAAAAAGATCTTAAAGTGATAACAGCTTTGCTCGCGGCGACACTCACAACAATTGCCGCACTGTCCGTAATCTTTATCCTTCCCAAAGAAGAACGGATAGGAATGGGTGACTTTGCGATGGCGATCACCATTGCATTGTGCATGTCTGTAATTGTGTCGTTATTGTTTACTCCTGCCTTCACTAAAGTGATTGGTAGTCAAAAAGTAAATGCATCTTCAGCCATTCGATTCAAACGAAGGTTGGTAACTCTTCAACAAGGCTATTTCAATTCGTTGGAGTTTTTAGCTCGCTATAAAAAAATATTAATTGTTATACTGATTCTTTTCTTTGGCTTACCTGTGTATATGGTGCCCAAAACAATAGATGGTTTTGACCTGTACAACCATTCCGTAGGTTCAGATTACTACCAGGAAGTGATAAGACCAGTATCGGATAAAATCCTGGGAGGGATGCTCAGATCCTTCTATTTAAATGTTTTTGAAAGCGGAGGATATCGTACTCCAGAAAAGACCCAATTGTATGTTTCGGCCTCACTTGATGAAGGTCATACTATCGAGCAAATGGATCATATTATTCGAAACGTAGAACATTACCTGGATGGTATAAATGGTCTGGATAGCTATCGAACATCGATTTATTCCGGGAAGTACGCCCAGGTAGTCATTGAATTTCTAGAAGACACAGAAAATGGCTCGTTACCGTATGTTTTGAAAAATAAACTGATCCAAAGATCGCTCGATTGGGGCGGTGTGGATTGGAATGTGTACGGAGTTGGAAGAGGCTTTAGCAATGCGGCAGGTGAGTCGCTTCCTTCCTTTAGAGTCAAGCTAAAAGGGTATAACTATAACGATTTGAAGTTCCTCGCCGAAGAGTTGTCCTCAAAGTTATTAACACACCCACGAATCAAAAAAGTAAACACAAATGATCGTATCTCATGGAGGGATGCCAATACAGAGCAGTTAGTTCTGAAGCCGAATGCCTCCATACCATCAGAAGCCTACCTTGCAAGCCTTAATTATATAAACAATGCAGCACCAAAAGCAATACCTACTTACTACATAACAGTGGGAGATGGTGTGCAAATGCCGATACTCTATGAGTCAAGAGGAGCAGAAAACTTCAGTATTTTCAGGTTGCAAAATGAATCTTCTGGTGCACCGCTTAGTAGCGCAACCAAATTGGAGAGAACTCTAAAATCCAATGCACTTTATCGTGAAGATAGAACCTATGTTAGAGTGCTGTCTTTTGAATACTACGGCAGCTACCGCTTTGGTAACGAATATCTAAAGAAAGTCTTGGCGTCTTATGTCTTTCCTCCCGGGTACTCCCATGAAAGGGTCGAGCTTAACTGGAATTCTGAGAAGACCAGGAGGCAATACGCGCTTATCATACTCATTTTATTAATGGTTTTTGTAATCTGTGCAGCTACCTTCGAAAGCATCCGTTTGCCACTTTCCATTATCTTAATTATCCCACTTTCATTTATCGGGATTTTCATCACCTTTTCTTGGGGTGAGTTTTACTTTGATCAAGGAGGGTATGCGTCCTTTATTCTGCTAGCAGGAATTGTGGTGAATGCCACGATATTTATTATGGTTGAGGCAATAAACTACCGATCATTGAATTGGAACAAAAGTATCATAAAGGCGTGCTCTGTGAAGTTTATTCCCATCTTACTTACCATTGTTTCAACCTGTTTAGGTTTGATCCCATTTTTGATAGATGGCCAGAAAGAAGTATTCTGGTTTTCATTTGCAGTTGGGGTAATAGGAGGATTACTATTCTCGATTCTTTTGGTTTTCGTAATGTTTCCGGTCTTGCTGTTCCGTAGGAGTTCCTAAATCTCCTTTGGAAAATAGAAGAAAGCAAGCATACCTTGTCCAAAGGCTACATCTGTCCAATATTTAATATTGAAATTTATTCCTACGATTCCACATGTAGGGATGTTATCAAAATCTAAATTGGCCAGTGCATTAGCAGCACTGGTAAATCCGGGATTATGGCCAAATATAGCCAGTCGTTCACAGTTAGGAGCGGACTTAACGACCTCTAAAATCTCGGATGAACCCGCATGATAGAGATTTTTATCAAGTCGAATATGTCCTTCATCAATTCCCATTTGATCACAGATGTGTAAGGCAGTGTAAAATGCCCTGCTTGCAGTACTGGAAATCAGTACCTCTGGTTTTGGTTGATGTTGTGAGAGGTGCTCACCCATTTTGAGTACGTCTCTTCTCCCCCTTTTGCCCAGTGGTCTATCGTGATCACCCAGATCAAAAGCCCAGGAGGACTTAGCGTGACGTACTAAATAGAGCGTTTTCATTAGTTTACAGACTCAATTTTCCTGTCATATAAAAACTGCACTTTGCGTGCATTGTTTCCCTCAATTTGCTCGATTCTCGAAATCTGAATATCAGATGCTCGTTTGACCTCTTTCAAAACAATCCAATTAACAGACTCTGTAAATGGTGGAGTTGTCAAAGACCCTTTGTAATTGTAAAAGTCATGAAGTTCATTCGGGATCATCTCTGAAGCATCAATATGTACTTTACTGGATTCGTAAACTTCTCCTTCTTCTTTTGGAATTACCGAAAGAAAGGAATTTAGAAATTCGTTTTCTTCACCACGTTCGAAAAAAACTCCCAATACCAAGTAATCAGGGACTTCCATTTCGTCTGTTTTGTAGGTATGAACAATATGCATTTCCATATCATATGATGACCCACTAACCTGATGTTCCGAGGGAGTATGAAAATGAAACTGTTTGAATTGATAGGTTTTATTATCGTAGATAATCCAACTCCCTGAATCATAATCAATCTTTACAGTGTGGCCAAGATTTGCAACACGCTCTTTCGATTGCTGATAATGAACTATAACCTTATGAGTAGTCGAAGTATCTGTCCCAGGAATAATGTTCACAGGGGATTGCATGTGGCAATTAATCGTAGCAAGTTCCTGAACCTGATTGCATGAAAATAAGATCATAGAGATAAAAAAGAAAAAGAAGGTCAGTCCATTGGGTACATTCATAACGGATAGCTTTAATCACCAGGCAAATAGAAGTCAAAAGTTAAATTATTCATACATTTAAAATGACCTTTTGGACATTCTTTGAATCCGGTTTTATTGCATGGTCTGCACTTTAACTTATTATTTTCAAAAATGACAAACTGTGTTCGATAAGGATATTTACCAAAAAATGGGGAGCTACTGCCCCAAATGCTATAAACCTTCTTTTTGAATGCCGCAGCAATGTGCATTAAGTCATTTTCGTACGAAAAAATCCAATTAGCATTTTTAATTATCGACGCTTGCTGATTGAAATTAAATTTCCCACAGGCATTAAAAATGACTGTTTTCTTATTTAGCTCTTCAATTTCAAGTTCTTGTTCATCCGTTCCGTGTTTAAAGAAATCTGCAACCTGTTCTCCAATGGTTTGATCATTTTCGGATCCTAGCAATATGATAGGTCTGTTTATTCGATCGCATAGCTCAATCAGCCTATTTACTGGGAGTTGCTGTGTTTTGGAGAGTGCTGAAATACACACCACGGCGTACCCATGCTGATGCGTATTGGGCAGCCAAGCTCGCTCTACTTCATCTTTGTCAGGAATGAAATAATCCAGCCCCAGGCTATCGGCCTGTATTCTTAGTGGAGACAGTAAATCAAAGTAACGATCAACAAGATGATCTCCTGAAAGTTTGTTGATCTTAAAATTCAAAAAAAACCACTCTTTTAATTTTTCGTCTTTGTATACGAAACTTTCATTTGATTTAAGTTTCAGATATTTAGATAATCGAGTGCTTTGAAGATCTATCACGACATCAAATTGTTTATCCTTAATCTTCTTGATGCTTTTTGCACTATCGATGTAGTGCACTTCTTTTAGGTACGGATTTTGCAAAAGTGAAGATCCAAACGCCTTATTTGTTAAGTACGAGATTTCTGCATCCAATTGTGTATTTAAGGCCCTAATAATTGGTGTTGACAAAATGACTTCATGCAGAGAAGAACTTTGAATAATGGCAATTTTCATAATTGGAATAATCGACTCCTTATCTTTTATGACTAATCTGCGTTTTATTAGTTTTAATTAAAAGGAAAAAATGAACTATTGGCTGATAAAGAGCGAACCGAATACCTACTCATGGGATGATTTTGTGAAGTTGGGTCGCGATCATTGGGATGGGGTCAGGAATTTCAAGGCGAGAAACAATATCAAGCAGATGAAGGTTGGAGATTTGTGTCTTTTCTACCACAGTGTAAATGAAAAAGCGATTGTTGGTATAGCTGAGGTTGTTAAGGAATATTATAAAGACCCAACGACTGAAGATCATAGGTGGTACGTAATGGATATCGTGCCTGTCAGAAAGCTTAAAAAGCCGGTTACACTGGCCGAGGTAAAAGCGGATAAAAGGCTTGATGATATGCAATTAGTTAAATACTCCAGGTTATCAGTGCAAAGTGTTAGAAAAGAGGAATTTGATATTATAATGGAATTGAGTGAAGAGTAGGGAAGAGAAAAAATTAATTGTTATTCTAAAACCATGAAGAGATACCTGATTGTCCTGTTAATTATACCCATTGCCCTTTTTGCTCAAAGGAAAAAGGATAGAGATACCAGTGCGGTAATCATTCAGCCCAATAGAATAGAATTTGAACGAACAGGAAGTGAATCGGAATTTTTCGTGGTGCCTGGTGGTCTGGATGGACTTTTAGTAGTGGAGGAGACAGCCGAAGGTGCAAGAGGAGGAGGATATCAATGGAAACTACATATGGTTGACACGGCCTTAGATGTCACCTGGTCTCAGACACTCGTTGTTTCCGCTGATGGATCCTTATTGGGATACGAATATTTCCAAGGGAGATTCTATCTCTTGTTCAGTAAAAGCAAATATCGCAATCAGGATTTGATCGTGTATCAGCTTACCGCCGATACCAAAGATTATGTAACGTATGAAATTACCACTGTATTTCCTATAAGCATATCGCATTTTGAGTCAGTGGGAGAGACACTTTTAATAGCTGGTTATGCCAATTTCAGGCCTGTGGTAATCACCTATAACATCAATGATCGAATTCCTAGAGTAGTTCCAGGATTTTATGACAATAGAAATGACATTCTTGATTTAGTTGTTGACGAAGAGTCAAAGCTATTTACAGTGATTCTCTCAGAAAAGATGAGAAATAAAAAATATACGGTAAGAGTGAAAACCTTTACCGACAAAGGAGACATCATTCAGGATAATCTCATTAATCCAGGTGACAGACGAAGCTTGCTAGATGCGGCCAGTACCACGTTTGCAGGTGGACTTCAATACCTCGCCGGAACCCACTCAAAGAAATCACTTCAATATAGTCAGGGGTTTTATCTAAGTAAGTTTATCAACGGACAACAACAGTTCAATAAGTACTTCCCATTTGCGGATTTGAGTAACTTTTTCGGGCATCTCAAACCAAAGCGTGAGAAACGAATAAAAAACAAAATTGAACGTAAGCGCGAACGAGGAAAGATTAAAAGGTTCAACTACAGGCTTTTGGTTCATGAGATCCTGGAGCGAGATGGAGAGTACATCATGATAGCAGAGGCTTATTATCCCAGGTACAATTATTCATCAGGAAATAATAGTTACACCCCTTTCGGGGGCTTTGGGCCTAATACTGGATTTGGAAGAAATCCATATTTTTTGGGATACAAATACACTCACGCTGTGGTCTTAGCCTTTGATCCAAATTGTAATATTTTATGGGATCAAACTTTCAAAATTGAAGATATCCAGACGTATTCACTAGAAGAAAACGTCGTAGTAAGTGCTTCAGGCAATCGAGTTATTTTAATGTATTTAGAGGAGAATGAAATCCGTTCCAAGGTGGTTGAAAAAAATGAAATTGTAGAAGGGAGAACGTTCAATCCGGTGAAACTCTCCTTTCAAGCTGATGAGTTAAAATCTCGAGACCCAAGTGTTGAAGGATTGAAAAGATGGTATGACCAAACACTTTTTGCTTTTGGCGAACAGTCGATTCGAAACCCTCACGGAGTAGCAGGAAAGACCAATCGCAAGGTTTTTTATATCAATAAAATCCAATACGATTTGAATCGGGAGCCAAATTAGTGAACAACTCATTACTTTTGCATGAACAATACCTCATGCAAAAGCGACTGCTTTTTGATAGCCCACTTCTAAAGGTCACAATCAGTCGATTGTGTCAGCAACTCATTGAAGTTCATGAAGATTTTTCACATTCCGTAATTGTTGGGCTACAGCCAAGAGGAATTTTCCTTGCTGAGCGAATTAAAGCGGAGTTAGAAAAGCTCATCTCAAAAGAAGTTCATTTAGGTTATCTGGATACCACATTTCATAGGGATGACTTTAGGAGAAGAGATGAACCTATCACAGCAAGCCAAACGAAGATTCCTTTTCTAATAGAGAATAAGAATGTAATTCTTGTCGATGATGTGCTATTCACCGGTCGTACGGTGCGTGCGGCACTGGATGCAATGAACACCTTTGGAAGGCCTGCAAAAGTGGAATTGCTGGTACTTATAGATCGATTGTATAGTAGAGATATCCCAGTGGAGGCAAATTATGTGGGCAGGAAAGTAAACACCATTCAGTCGCAGAAAGTATTGGTAGAACTAGATGAAAAACAAGAAGAAGATCATATTTGGCTAATTACGAAAGAAGAATGAGTCAACTAAAAACGAAACATCTCCTGGGAATTAAAAACCTCGACCGAGAGGATATCGAACTCATTTTTCAAACAGCAGCTAACTTCAAAGAAGTCATCAACAGACCGATCAAGAAGGTTCCTTCTCTTCGGGATGTTACGGTTGCCAATGTTTTTTTCGAAAACTCTACCAGAACAAAGTTGTCCTTTGAGCTGGCGGAAAAGAGACTTTCAGCGGATGTAATTAATTTTTCAGCATCAGGGAGTTCGGTGAAGAAAGGGGAAACGTTGTTGGATACCGTTAACAATATCCTTGCGATGAAAGTGGATATGGTTGTGATGCGGCATTCGAGTCCGGGGGCTCCACACTTTTTGGCAAAACACATTGATGCTAATATCATCAATGCGGGAGATGGAACTCATGAACATCCTACCCAGGCATTGCTCGATACCTTTTCAATCCAGGAAGAGTGCGGACAGGTGGAAGGAAAGAAAGTAGTTATCGTCGGAGATATTCTTCATTCGCGTGTGGCTCTTTCCAATATTTTTGCCCTACAGACTTTAGGAGCAGAAGTAATGGTGTGCGGGCCAGCTACGCTACTTCCAAAACATATCGGTGAGCTTGGAGTCAAAGTAGAAACCAATATCAGGAAAGCACTGGAATGGTGTGATATTGCTAATATTTTAAGGATACAACTCGAGCGACAACAGATGAAATACTTCCCTTCGCTAAGAGAATATGCTCAATTCTTTGGAGTAAATAAGCAAATCTTAGATTCACTGAAAAAAGAGATTGTTATCATGCATCCCGGCCCAATAAACCGGGGAGTTGAAATCACCAGTGATGTTGCTGATTCTGAGCATTCAATTATTCTACAGCAGGTTGAAAATGGTGTAGCAGTCAGAATGGCTGTCCTTTATCTTCTTGCAGGAGTGGCCTGATCATTCCCCAGTGTAGTTGTAAGGAGTAATCTGCTTCAATTCAATTTTTATTTCGTCTGAAATGTCCAGGCTCTCAATAAACTTTTGAATAGATGTTTCAGTAATTGCTTCATTGGTCCTTGTCAAGGCTTTTAAAGCTTCATAAGGTTTAGGATATGCTTCCCTTCTAAGAATTGTTTGAATCGCTTCAGCCACTACCGCCCAATTAGCTTCCAGATCTGCTTTGATCGCCGTTTCGTTCGCATGAATTTTAGATAAACCCTTTTCTAATGAAAGGAATGCAATGTATGAATGAGCAATTGGAACACCGATATTTCTTAAAACAGTAGAGTCGGTTAAATCTCGTTGTAACCTTGAGATAGGAAGTTTTCCGCTCAGGTGTTCAAAAAGTGCATTGGCTATCCCAAAGTTGCCCTCAGCATTTTCGAAATCTATGGGGTTGACTTTGTGAGGCATAGCCGATGATCCGACCTCATTTTTAGCAATTGTCTGGCTGAAGTAATTCATGGAGATGTATTGCCATATATCTCTACTAAAATCAATGAGAATGGTATTTATTCTTTTCAAACCATCAAAGAGGGCGGCCAAATGATCGTAGTGCTCTATTTGAGTGGTAGGCTGGCTCCTGGTTAATCCAAGTTTTTCACTGACAAATTTGTTTCCGAAAGCATGCCAGTCATATGCTGGATATGCAACATTGTGTGCATTGAAATTACCAGTTGCTCCGCCAAATTTTGCTGCAAAAGGAACTTCCTTAAGCAATTTCAATTGTTCCTTCAATCGAACTACAAATACCATTATTTCTTTACCTAATCGAGTTGGAGAAGCCGGTTGACCATGAGTTTTTGCTAACATTGGTATGTGTTCCCAGGATATTGCTTTTGCCTCCAGCTCACTAATCAACACCTCGATTTTGGGTATAAAAACTTCATCAAAGGAATCCTTCAATGAAAGAGGTATTGAAGTGTTATTGATGTCTTGAGAGGTTAATCCAAAATGGATAAACTCCTTGAACTCAGATAATCCTAGCTGATCAAATTTTTCTTTTATGAAATATTCTACTGCTTTAACATCATGGTTGGTCGTTTTCTCAATTTCTTTAATAGCTTCTGCATCCGCTAGTGAGAAAGTTTTATAGATGTCGTGGATGGCTTCATTGTTTTTTGAGTCGTAACCGGATAATTGAGGAATTCCACTTTCCTGTAGTGCAATGAAATAAAGAATCTCTACTTTGACTCGGTATTCGATAAGAGCCTTTTCAGAGAAATAATCAGCCAATTGACCGACTTTTGATCTATATCGACCATCAATAGGGGAGATCCCCTCCAGAGGATTAAAGTTCATTGATTTTTTGTCTGGTAAAAACGAACACAAAAGTACCGTATCATGTTTACTTGCCGAAGCTTTGAGGTAAAGTAAAGTTTTACATCTAGGATAGTTAATTTCTTGTGTGACCTTAAACGTGAAGCTATCTTTGCGCCCTTAAATTGACAATATGGCATTTTCATTATTCAAAAAGAAGAAAAGTACAAAAGACAGTAGATACCAAACCCTGACGATCAAAGAAGTAGTCAATGTGGCGAAAGATGCAGTGAATCTTGTCTTTGAAAAGCCTGAGTCTTTTGAATACGAGCCTGGTCAGTTTATCACAATTATTAAGGAAGTAAACGGGAAAAAGATACGCCGAGCTTATTCACTTTGCACCACTCCTTTTGAAGATGACCTTCCTGCAGTTACAGTCAAAAGAGTAGAAGGTGGAGCTATGTCAAATGATTTAAATGATCATGCCAAAGCCGGTGACGCCCTTGAGATAATGGAGCCTATGGGAATGTTTACTACTTCCTATAGCTCAGAAAATAAGCGAAAAACAGTTTTTTTCGGAGGAGGTAGTGGAATTACACCACTGATATCCATCATAAGATCTGTCTTACTAAAAGAGCCTGAAAGCCATGCGACGCTTGTCTATGGAAATAGAAAAGATGAGTATGTGATTTTCAAAAACCTGATCACCAAACTACAGGCAAATTATCCGGAGCGATTCAAAGCAATTCATATTTTGGAAGAAGGTGAAGCTGATTACATTGGCCGTCCCACACCGGAGATGATAGCTTCAATATGTGAGCAGTTGTCTTGTGATGACCAATTCGAGTTTTACATCTGCGGGCCTCAACCAATGATGGATGTGGTATCTGAGGGATTGAATAAATATGGAGTAAAGGATGAGCAAGTGAGAATGGAAAGCTTTGAAGCTGGAAAAACATCCCCAACTGAAATAATCGATCAAAGTGGAAATGCTGAAAGTGAAGTCACCATCCTTTTGGATGGAGAAGAGTACTCTGTCACAGTAAAGAAAAGTGCTTCCATTTTGGATACTGCACTTGATAACGATCTGGACATGCCATATTCTTGCCAGAGCGGACTGTGCACAGCGTGTCGTGGTAAGTGTGTAGAAGGAAAAATAAGCATCGATGAAGCAGAGGGTCTTTCTCAAGATGAGCTGGACGATGGATATGTACTCACATGCGTCGGGAAGCCCCTTTCAGATCGTGTTAGGGTAGAAATGGGTTGATTCGACTGTTTTAAGACCGTCCAACACATTTTAGGTTTGTGGGAACTGAACATCATCTTAATTTGGCGAACATAATTTGCTAGATAGATGAAGAAACTAACCCTTGTCCTTTCGGTCTTTCCAATTGTTTTATTAGCTCAGATCCAAAGCCCTGAAGCATTTCATGGCTATCAATTGGGAGAGAAGTTTACCAGACATCATCAGGTAGTAGATTATTATAATCACTTGGCGGAGAATTCAGATAATGTTGTTTTGAAACAATATGGAAAGACTTATGAGAATAGGCCTTTACTTCTCGCTTTTGTTTCTTCCAAAGAGAACATAGCAAATCTTCAAACAATCAGACTGGATAATCTAAAAAGGGCTGGACTTGTGGAAGGAACTCCTTCTACTAATATTCCAATTATATGGTTGAGCTACAATGTCCATGGAAACGAATCTTCTTCAACTGAAGCTTCCATGGCCACCATATACGAATTAGTTAGAGAAGGATCTGATAAAAAAGATTGGCTTGAAGAAGCCATCATCATCATAGATCCTTGTATCAATCCGGATGGGAGAGATCGGTATGTGAATTTTTATTGGCAGTACGGATCTCATCCGTATAATCCTGACCCAAATGCAATAGAACATAATGAGGTATGGCCGGGAGGCCGCCCCAATCACTACTTATTTGATTTGAATAGAGATTGGGCATGGCAAACTCAAATTGAGACGCAAAGTAGAATGGAGGAATACAACCAATGGATGCCACAAATTCATGTTGATTTTCACGAACAAGGAATCAATTCACCTTACTATTTTGCTCCAGCCTCTCAGCCCTATCATGAGTTGATCACAGAATTTCAAAGAGATTTTCAACAGGAGATAGGAAGAAATCATGCGAGATACTTTGATGAGAATAATTGGTTTTATTTCACGAAACAGTTCTTTGACCTATTGTATCCTAGCTATGGAGATACTTACCCAACTTACAATGGCGCAATTGGCATGACCTATGAGCAGGCAGGGCATGGACGCGCGGGCTTGGGGATCATCAAACAAGAGGGGGATACCCTTACTTTAAAAGACCGAATTGCACACCATTATACCACAGGTTTATCAACGATCGAAATTGCAGTAGAACATAGCGATAGATTACTGGATGAATTCAGTCAGTTTTTTGGAGATAATTCATCATTGAAATACAAAACGTTTGTGTTGAAGTATGACGGCAATAATGATAAGTTCAATAGGTTGAAATCATGGCTCGATGATCAAGGCATTCTGTATGGAAAGGCTAATAGTTCGAAGAGCATGAAAGGATATGACTATCACACGGGGCGAGATGGTGATTTTTCTATTAATTCGAGTGATCTGGTTATCAATATGGATCAGCCTAAGGCTACCTTGGCTCAAATTTTATTTGAACCGAAAACCACGTTGGTAGATTCGGCTACTTATGATATTACTGCATGGGGTGTTCCATATGCCTATGGAATTCAAGCATATGCTACTACTCAAATGGTTTCAATAGCAGCGATTGAAAAAAATGACTTTGAATCTCAATCCGTTCCAAGCAAAGCTTATGCATTTGTAAGCAAATGGGAAAGTATGAAGGATGCGAGGTTTTTAGCCGCTTTGCTGAAAGCGAATGTCAAGGTACGCTTCTCTAAAAAGCCATTCAATTACAAAGGACAATCATTTGAAAGGGGAAGCTTGATTATTGCCAAACGTGACAATAAGCATATTGGGAATTTCGAGGAAAAGATTGTAGCTATTGCGAATAGCTTTGGAAGATCTCTTTCGATCATTCAAACTGGATTTATGGATGGAGGACCGGACGTGGGATCTTCTGCTATACGGTATTTAAAGAAACCTGAAATTGCTCTTTTAGGCTATGAAGGTACTTCTTCACTTGCTTTTGGTGCCGCATGGCATTTCATGGAGCAAGAACTTGAATATCCTGTTACTATTCTGGGGACTGATTATTTTAATAGAATTGACCTCTCTGCTTATGACGTTCTTATCATGCAAAGTGGTTGGTATGGAGCTTTTGGAGAGAGAGAAATGAAAAAAATAGCTGATTGGGTTTCTGCTGGAGGAAAACTAATTGCAGTTGAAGGAGCTTTAAATAAACTGAAGGACAGTGACTATTCATCACTATCTGCTTACGCAAATGAAAATGAAAAAGCTGAAGCTGAAAACGAACAAGAAAAAAGGGAAAGGGAAGCGGTTTTAGTCCCTTATGAAGAACGAGAGCGGGAATTTCTCAAAGGATTTGCTCCAGGGGCGATCTACAAGGTGAAACTCGATAATACGCACCCCTTGGCATTCGGTTACGGGAATAGTTATTACACATTAAAAACAACCAGTAATAGAGTAGCGTACCTCGATGGGAATAATGTTGGTACTGTGCAAGGAGAGGAAAATTTGCTCAGTGGTTTTGCTGGAAAGTATGCCAGGGAAGATATGGCCAAAACACTGGCGTTAGGAGTGGAGAATAAAGGAAGGGGTCAAATTATTTATTTTGTTGACAATCCTCTCTTTAGGTCTTTCTGGCAGAATGGAAAGTTGTTCATGGTCAATGCGATGTTCTTTGTAGGACAATAACTATTTCCTTCTTCCAAGAAAGTATAGAATTATTGCAGCAACCAGACCAAGGTAGCTTTTCTCATTACCAGACCAACCGGGATTATCAAAATCCCATAAAGCAATTGAAGTAGCTAAGAAAGTGATTGAAAGGACTAACGAAAGATTTACTTTTCTTTTCATACATATTACTTTTTTAACCTGCCACTCTCTTTTAGGGCCTTATGAATGATCCATTCTATCTGACCATTGGTTGAGCGAAACTCATCTGCTGCCCATTTTTCAAGGGCTTTCATGGTATCTTCATTGAGTCTTAATGCGAACGGTTTTTTCTTAGCCATTTAAGTCCCAGTTTTCCTTCAATCTCCTCACAGCTTGTTCCATAGCATCTCGTTTCTGCGTCCCAATCAACAGCCTCTTACCATTTTCAAAGGTGAGTTGAAGCCCCACGTCACCAGCTACATTCATAGCTCTACCCGATCTGAAACGAAATCGATATCCATACCCCCCATATTCTAATATGGGCTTATATTTTCTCACATACATTTCCTTCACATCTTCTTTGGTGATTTTCTTTTCTGAATTGACAAAAGGAGGATAACGATAGTATAATGTATTTTGATCGATCGTCACGTATAGCTTGGATGTATATAAGAGTAGCATAACACCTCCAACAGTAATTGTAGCTATGATAAGGCCGATAATTCCTTCAGAATCTTGGGAATATATCCATCCCAATACCGTTCCACCTATAGACAGGACGCCAATTCCCAAGATCAGATACCACATCCAGGTATTCACAAAGCTTTGTTCTTCTTGAAAAATAATTTTCCCTTTCATCTTGGTAACATTTAGCGTTCCCTTTCCAGTAAGGCGGTAATTGAACCATGATCCGAAGAAAAACTATTGAGCTTCCACCCCTGACTAGTAGCATCATTTAATCGCTTTTCGAATTTCTCTAGCTTCTCAAACGATTTTTGTTTTAAAAATTTATAGTTGCCCATTGTATCAATGATTTAAAGTACCGGAATTAACTACTGGTGAGACATCTTTGTCCGCGCATAACACTACCATCAGATTACTCACCATGGCAGCTCGTCTTTCTTCGTCCAGATCTATTACTTCTTTTTCTTTTAATTGATCCAATGCCATTTCAACCATACTAACTGCTCCTTCTACAATTTTATGCCTTGCTGCAACAATGGCGGTGGCTTGTTGCCTTCTAAGCATGGCGCTGGCTATTTCCTGAGCATAAGCGAGGTATCCAATTCTAGCTTCTAGGATTTCGATCCCTGCAATTGCCAATCTTTCATCCAGTTCTTTTTCCAGATCTTCATTTACCTCCTTAATCCCCGATCGCAGAGTAACTTCTGCCTGTTCATCATCAAAATTGTCATACGGATAAGTTCCAGCGAGTTTCCTTACTGCAGCATCGGTTTGTACCCTAACGAAGTTTTCGTAATCATCCACTTCGAAGGCAGCAGCAAATGTGTCTTTTACTCTCCAAACCAGAATAACTGAAATCATAATGGGATTACCGATGTTATCGTTAACCTTAATTCGCTCACTATCAAAGTTTCGAGCTCTCAAGCTTATTCTCTTTTTAGCGTAAAAAGGATTGACCCAATAAAAACCATTCTTTCTGACGGTACCAATGTACTCACCAAACAAAACCAGCACACGAGATCCGTTAGGGTTTACATAGAAAAATCCAGGCAACATCAGAATCCATGGGATCAATAATAGTAACCATATTGGTTGCTCTGTAATGCTTGCCATAGTTATAAATGATCCTAGTAAGAGTACATTGATAAATAAAGCCAGATAGCCTGAGGCAGGAGTATGAGTTTTTTCTTGTGATTGCATAGTCTTCGATTTAAAGTTTTTCAATGAATGATATAATTCCCGTCATCAAACCGTCACTTAGAGGGAGGTCAGGGTTGTTGTATGTGGCCATATTTGCAGCCAAGTCACCATCAGGTGTATCTTTTAGCACATGATTCATTCCTTCAATGATTAGCAGTTCTGAAGAGGGATAGGATTGTTTTAATTCCTTAGCCTGATCTTGACCCACTTGTATATCATTTGTGCCGTTGATGATTAATGCGGGTACCTCAAGTTTTTGAATTTCTTGGGCTGGACTATAAGCCACGTATGATTTTAAGAAGGGCTGTATCTGAGGGTTGAAGATGGATGCAAGATATGGACTATAAGTTTTAACCGTGTGCCCATTTTTTAATGAGTCCATATTTAATCTCGCGTCTTCTCCCAATGGAGGTGATTGTGCACTGATCTGTCTTACAATAGCAGCTCCTGCATCTTCAGCCAGCCCTGCAATAGAAATGAATCCCTTTACATTTTCATTCTTCTGTGCAGCTAACATTCCAACCAGGGATCCTTGGCTGTGACCTATAATGACCAGGTTTTTGTATCCCTTTTCACTAAGAAGGTTTAACCAATTTCTAGTATCTTCCACGAAATGATCAAACCTGACAGAAGTTTGGTCTTCAACTGCAGCTTTACTTTTTGCTATACCCCTTTTATCATACCTAAGTACAGTGTAACCAGCCTCAGAGATACTTTGTGCCACCATTTTTAATGAATTATTGTTCAAACCCATTGCGCTGTTGCCATCTCTATCTGTGGGTCCAGAGCCTGAAATCATAAGAACAGCGGTTTTGGTTTTCGCTTTAGGTACCGATAGCGTTCCCTTTAAGTCTCCAATAGATACTTCCTCCTCAGAGAAAGTCTGGGTGTATCCTGAAAATACCAGCGATATAAACAAAAGAGATGTAAGTGTCTTCATACTCAAAATATTTAGTGATATTAAAATGATATCATTTCAATATACGAACAAAAATTCGAAAAGGTTATAAGCGGAGATTTTATTTCATTTGTGAGATGAAGAAAAGAGTGTTGAATTGGAAGGATTATCATCATGGAGTATATCAGATATACCATGGATTGATAGCACTTACACTTGTTCCTTTTGCGCTTCTATTTTTGGAGTGGAATTCGGATTCGGATACAACATCAGATAATAGCGGAGACTGGTCTTCTATTGTTTTCTTTCAGTTGATTTGGGTAGTTGCCTATGGAAGTTGGTATGTCTGGAGAGGAGGTAAGGTGAAATATCATTTCGAAGAAAGGATGACACTGATGGATAAACTAGCTGAGTTTAAAAGAAAAAACCTTTACAAGTATTCCATTCTGGCTTTTTGTGGGATATTATTAGCTCTGGCAATGTGGGTGAATCCTTCTTTCATTTTTGTGGTAGCCTATTTTGGAGTGTTGATTCAATACTCATTTCTAAGGCCTTCAGAAAATAAAATTGTCAGAGATATGCAACTCTCGAAAGAGCATAGAAAAGAACTACATAACACCTAAAAAGCCATCTATATTCAATAGATGGCTTTGCTTAATTACTATTTTTCTAAAGTGTGATACCGAAGCTGATCGCATTTAGTGCAGCACTTTGATTGTCAGCATTCAAAGGCCCTCTGTCTGGCGAGAATACTTCGTTTAGATCATAGGCTAAGAACAGCTCCACACCTTTCCATCCAACTTGTCCTCTGATACCATATCTGAAATTTTCCAGGAAGAAGTTGTCTCTTTCCTTATCCTTGTCTTTATCTCCGTCTTCTTTGAATTTAAATTTCGTGTGACTTCCTATACGATAGCCAACATATCCACCCACACCAAATCGAAAACCCTTTCTTGAATATCTTTTGATCCTTACTCCACCGGATTCAATGCTAGTGATTTTTCTTCTTCCTCTCGAGAAGTCAAACATGGGAACGACAGTTGCATTGATATATGATGCGGTCAATTTGCTTTTTTGGCCGCTCACGTTGGTCGGAACAGGATTAAACTCGATTCTTTCAGAGCCTTCTTCAATTCTGAAGTCAGAATCTTCCAGTTTCCAGTTGTACCAGCTTATTCCCACACCCCATTCTAGAAAAATAGGACCAGTAACCCAGGTTCTATTTACACTATTTAACCCTACATACCATGATCCAAAAGGCTTAATTGAATATGGTGCGTTGTTCGCATCTGGAAATTCACCATCTTCTAACCAATTGTTTACACCAATATCAATATTGAAGTGATGGGTTGTTCTGTCCACTCTGTCCGCTTCGTAAGTTACTTTTCTTCGTCTACTCCAGTCACCATCATCCCAATCATCTACCTCGTCAGGATCAACGTCTACCTCAACTCCTCCTAGCTTTATACGCACTTCATCGTCATTGATTTTCCAATCCTTTAACTCTACCTCATCCTCATTTACATAGGCTTTTCCATCATTAATCTCCATGTACTCTACACTATCTGAAAGCTGATCATCCAAATCTCGGATCATCTGATTAATGTCGTAGTTTTTAAGGGCAGCTAAGTCTTCTCTGGTTTTGGTTACGATAACGATCTTGCTGTTATTACTTAACTCTATGATAACTGTATCCTGTTGAGGATCATTTAATGAGGCAAAAGAAGGAGCCATGATTGCCATCATTAAACTTGCTAAAATGATCTTAATCGTTGTATTTATATTCTTCGTTTTCATGTCCTTTTTGTTTTTAAAGTGAACTTCTTTCCTTTTTATTCTTTAATCCACCGTTTAGTAGATTGTCCTTAGCAGTTTTAATGTCTGCCAACATATCTCCCGGGTCAATTTTACCTGCAAATGCGATAACTTTTTTGAACACGCCTGTTGTGTCGCTTTTCTCTTCTACTTTACCAACTGCATTCGAATTTGAAGCTATGTACGTAATCTTAACAGGCTTAAATTCTATTTTGGCCTTGTCCTCCTCTAAGACTGAATTTATTATTTCTGGTTGTTCCATTTCGACCCCAGCTACTAATGTCTTTGTTTCTGGTTGCGGAGCTTCAAAAATGGGTTCTTCTTTCGCAGCTTTGTCTGGAGCATTTTCTTGTATCATGGCAATGTTTTGAAATGCTCTTTTCACAGTATTCTTTTTAATTGCTGTCTCTTTTCTTGTCTTATGCTCTATCTCCGGCAATACAAACTCTGGTGACTTAAAATACTCCGGATAGCTAACTTCTGAGGCTATTGGGGTATATGTTTTGTCGAAATCATTTCCTACCCAGACAGCCCATGAAACCATGAGTACGGCGACAGATGCAGCTACCCAATAAATTAGGGGTCTCTTTTTGATTGAATTAAACCTTCAACCTGATGCCAGGAATTATGGGAAGGCTGAACTTCCAATTGGTCTAACTTCTCTCTAAATAACCGATCAATGTTTTGTTGATCCATTTGTAATCTTATTTTCTATTTCATTTTCAATCTCTGCTAGCTTGGTTTGTAACCATTTCCTAGCCCTACTCAACTGAGATTTCGAAGTGTTTTCACTTATTTCCAATTGCTTCGCAATCTCAGCATGGTTGTAACCTTCTATAGCATAAAGGTTAAATACCGTTCTGTATCCAACGGGCAATTCACCGATCAACTTGAGTAAATCAGCTTGATCTAGTGTATCTTCCATGATACTTAGATTCAGTGTGTCACTGGCAGAGTCAATATCTGTTTCGAGCGACATATTCCTATTTTTCCTTAGGTACATTAAGCAATCATTCACGATGATTCTTCGTACCCAACCCTCAAAGCTTCCTTCACTTTTGAATTGTTCTAATTTTTCAAAAACCTTTACTATGCCTCCTATCATTACATGTTCAGCCTCTTCTCGGTCTTTAATGTATCTGAGACATACCCCCAACATTTTGGGTGCCAGGCGATCGTACAAGCCGCGTTGCGCAGAAGACTTGCCTCTTCGACAGCCTTCCAGCAATTCTTCTTCGGTTAGTGACTTATTAATTCGCAGCATGGTTTTGACCTTCATAGGGGTAGATGCAGCTATTGAGCCAATGGTTGCGTCATGGTGAAATTATACAAAAAAAAAGCTGGCAAAAGCCAGCTTAGATATATTTCAATGTCTATAACTATTCATTTTCATGATGAACATGGTGATGATGAAATCTATTTTGCCGTTTCAGCAGAAAGTTCCACATGCTTCTCCACATATCGTCAAATGCATAATGTATGATGTTTTTGAAATTGAGCCAATTATCTCTTTTCTTTTTCATAGTTGACTTTTTAGCTGATTGGTTAATCAAATGTACAAGATTTAACGAAAAAAAGTTAATCTGTGTTTGTCAGGCACCAAAAACCCTTGATTGTTCAAATGCTATTCTTTGAATAATTCAATAAATATTCTTGGTATAAATAAAAAAAGAGGGGTCAAGTAGTAACCTGAAGCCCCTCTATTAAGTATGAAGAGGAATACAAGAATAGAGTAGCCCCTATCTGGATAATTGTAAAAAAGGCTGAAACTGCATAACTGTAAAAAAGAAGATTTTTCTCACGAATGGGGGTTGTTAGCTTTAACTCTTGTTTTAATACATATACTCAAACGTGAATTGGATAATGATAGCAATTGGCCTGACTATTTTGGGCATAGCTTTGATTTGGTATACAAAACATCGACCTAAATCAGAGAAAGGCAAGAAGGATGAAATTGATGAAGAAGAACTTCGGATAATTTTTAATAAAACCATTGAGCTGATCACCAAAGAAAAATACTATTTGAATAAGAGTTTGAAACTCACAAACCTCGCACAAGAGCTGTCATGTAATGAAAGATTAGTTTCACGATCTATAAATAAATTTGGAAGTGGAAATTTCAACAAGTTCATTAATTCATTTAGAATTGAATATTCTAAAGAACTTCTCATAGGAGGTAATTACGATCACTACACAATTGAAGCAATCGCAGATGAGAGTGGCTTTTCCAATAAAGTCTCTTTTTATAACGCATTCAAAAGTGAGACTGGTATGTCTCCAACTCAATTTCGGGCAGTAAAACAGCCTGATTAGCCCTTACCCCATGTTTATTTGATTTTAATGTAAAAAAGCGTAATCCTTTATATAAAGAATCGCGATTGTTAACATATGTGGCTGAAAATCAATAGGTAGAGGGACCGTTGAATACGTTTTGGTTGAAAACAATTATCACCAAAATGTATACCAATACTTCATTAACGCAGGAACTCACGATCGTGGACGATATGCTTCTCATAGAAGCTGTGGAAAGAAACAAAACGTGTACGCTAATCCCTGATACAAAAGCAGAAATACTAATTCCCATAGATAAAGCCATTGACTTTAAGTGCATCGGTAGTGTCAGGGGTATCTCTCTCAAGCCAGGCAAGGCTTTCTTTTTTATGCCACGAAGGAGGGGTGCAGAAATCTCACTTGAGGCACAATCCAGCCTG
Source organism: Ekhidna sp. (assembly GCA_965267215.1). Lineage (GTDB taxonomy): Bacteria > Bacteroidota > Bacteroidia > Cytophagales > Cyclobacteriaceae > Ekhidna. The sequence continues at coordinate 2,828,756 of OZ253940.1, read as the reverse complement.
TTTATTATTAAGTTAAATACGCTATTTGCGAAAAAAATAGCTTCTAACCTGGAAGAAGTATCAAATGGTATATTTAGCGTGGATTTAAATCCCAATCAGATAAATACACTATACAAAGCCTACGATTCAAATAGTATATATTCCGCTAGCGAGGTTATTGAGGAAGTAAATGATGGACCCTGCGATCTATTTGATTACAATATGACGATTCTTGAGTCCATAGAGCACATTAAGGAATCTCAGGGAACTATTTCTATCAAGGAAATTTATTCGTTACTTAATATCAGCAAATCCAAATTGGAACAGCACTTCAATAGAGAAGTTGGATTAACCCCGAAGGAGTTTTGCAAGATTGAAAAATTAAACTGCTTCATTAACTCGTATAAGAGTGATACTACCCAGAGTTTAACGGAACTTACCTATCAGTGTGGATACTACGATCAATCACACCTGATAAAAGACTTTAAATACTTCCTGGATACAAGTCCTAAGAAATTCTTTTTGAGTGAGGCTGTATAAGGGCTTCAGTCTTGATTTGATAAAGACTATAAGGGAATAAAAAACCCATCCAAATTTGGATGGGTTTTAGTTTAAAAACCAATAAACTTAAGGATTTTGATCGCTCTCGTTTATTTCAGGGTTTGAGTCAATCTCAGCCTGTGGTATAGGATAGTTATACCTAGGGTCTGCGCTCACTAATGATATAGGAATGGTATGGTTTGCATCCCTTGTGAAACCAAGACCAAGTCTTCTGAAATCAATGTAATCAGGGCCACCTTCTCCATACAGTTCCTTTCTTCTTTCTAGCATTATTTCATCAATCAATGCTGTTCCTGTATTGCCAGAGGCTACCGCTGCTGCATCTCTATCGCTTTGTAATGTGAAAAGAAGACTGGCTGCTGTGGCTTCATTTGCTCCACCACCGGCTCTAGCCAAAGCCTCGGCCTCTATGAGATACATTTCAGCAACCCTCATAAGCACTACGTCTTCGCCAAAATCACTGGCAGCAACGAATTTGGAGGTTCTATATAGTGCTGCGTATGGACCTGTACCTTGAAGTGTGAAAGTATTTCTCACATCTGTCGCTGTGAAGTTTGCCACAAAGGAAGGATTTGCAAATATTGGAGTATATCTCGTACCATCCCAGAAAGAAGCAAAACTTCCAAAGAAAAGTGTTTGATCACTCGCCTGTGGAGCGCCCCACATCCACTCAGTGCTGCTAATGTCCTGGAATCCATTGGTATACTCGCTAGCATTTAGGGAGAACCCTTGTCTTGCATCATTCGCGGCTTGAGCTGCGTCATCATAGCGTGCCATGTAGAGGTATACACGGGCAAGAATTCCATTGGCAACATTTTGATTGATAGCCCATTTTGCTCTTCTTGAGGCTGTAAGATTTGCTGTAGCAAATTCTAAATCATCCAGAATTTGAGCATAAACATCACCAACGGATGACCTTGGATTACCTGTTTTAGCGTTTTCACCTGTTGAAGGCTCTATATAGATTGGTACTCCTGGGTTTGTAGTACCATGTACATACGCTTGAGCATATTCCCTTATCAAATGATGGTAAGCCCATCCACGGATTGCTCTGGCTTCTGCTACAAATGCTGTTTGAACGGCATCAGCAAAGCTGGAAGCTTCTACTTGTGCAATGACAATGTTCACCGTATTGATGATTTCATACATCTCATTCCAAATCAGATTAGTTTTTCTACCGGTAGCAGTTTCGTTATCCTGGTATCGGTACTCGAAAACAAACCAATCAAATTGCGGTCTGATAAAATCATTACCTTTTACGTTCCAGGTATTGAGTATAGCTCCTACGGCTTCAGAGTCATCTCCAACACCATCATTGAACTGTCTGATTCTTCGGTAAATACCGGTGAATACAGCTTCTACACCTGCCTCAGAACCAAAAGCATCCACAGTACTTACACTAGCTGTTGGAGCTGGTTCATCAACGAAATCATCACATGAAAAGCCCACAACACATAAGGTGAGCAAGATTATGATATGTTTTTTCATTTCAATAAAATTTAGAATTCTTAAAATCTGATTTCAACACCACCTGAATAAGTCTTGAAAACAGCACTTCTACTGTTAGTTAACCCATTCAATGCCTGCTCTGGATCAAGACCATCTCTTCCGAAAAGAGTAATAAGGTTGTCTCCTGATACAAAAACTCTAAAGTTTTTCACAAAGCCACCAGTCTTACCAATGATCGAATTAGGCAGTGTGTAACCAATGGTTACGTTTCTCAACCTGGCATAAGTCGCATCATACAAGAATCGCGTGGATCGCGAGTTACTTCTCAAATCAGTACTTAGTCGAGGAACATCTGTGATGTCACCAGGCTGTTGCCATCTGTTAAGAATATCGACGGAATGCTGCTGACCAGCTCGTCTACCACCATGTAGTAGTCCCTGATAATCTGTATCAAGAATTTTACCGCCAAGACTAAAGTTTATTAGGAAACTAAAATCAATTCCCTTGTAAGTGATCTGGTTGCTAAATCCACCTCGTGCCCATGGAAGAGACGTTCCTACGAAATACCTATCAGCTTCATCGTAATCTTCCGTTGTTTCAAATCTTGAAATAACAATGTTTCCATCAACATCGGTTGAGTCTCTCCACCACATTGGATTTCCATTGTCAGGATTCACCCCTGCATAATCTTGGATCCAGAAATCGAAAATACTTCTTCCTTCTTCTAGCTTCTTGGAACCATTGATTCGCTCTCCCTCAGGAAAATCAGTAATCTCATTTTCCTCAAAAGCAATGTTGGCTGAAACATTCCAGCTGAAATCCGCAGTGCTCAAAACATTAGCTGATAAGCTTACCTCGATTCCTCTGTTTGCTACATCTCCAACATTTTCGAGTATAGAGTTTCCTCTGATACCTCTTGAAATAACTGTAGTGTTTGCAGTAACCAAATCATTGGTAACTGCCTCGTAAATGTCAACGGAACCGTTTAGTTTATCATTAAATAAACCAAAATCTACCCCGATATTGGTGGTAGTAACTGTTTCCCATGTAAGGGCAGAGTTTGCAAGTCCATTAGGATAGATTCCGGATACTCCCGGCTGATCAAAACCAGTGTCAAAGAGAGTTAAATAAGGGAAGTAATCCTGATTCACTCCATTTAAGGTTTGATTATTTCCTAATTCACCCCATGAAACTCTTAATTTCAAGAATGAAAGCGTACTATTCCCGGAGAGAAAAGATTCATCACTAACAACCCAACCTCCTGAAACGGCAAAAAAGTCACCTTTTCTGGCTGAGGGGCTGAACCTTGAAGACTGATCTTGTCTGTAGGAGAATTCTGCGAAATACTTATTTTGATAATTGTATTTTGCTCTAGCCATTAAACTTGCTATTCTCTCCTGACTTGTTGATCCAGTCAAGCTTTCTTGAGCAGCTGCTGAGTTGAACTCGAATAAACCATCAAATGGAATCCCTGTAGCAGATGTTCTTAACTGCTCGATTGTATAATCGTACATCTCACCAAGTAATAACACATCTACATTATGATCACCAAAGCTTTTTCTCCAGTTCAAACTGTTTGTGAGTGTCCACTCGGTAGTGATATCTTTTTGACGAGTTATTCTACCATTCACGGACTTAGCAGATCCAAATAAAGGATTTGTGTAAAGAAATCTATCTAGAATGTACTTATTCAATTGATAGCTTGTCCTGGCCGTAAAGTCATTCAAGAAATCAGCTTCTAAGGCGAAGTTCGTAGTTGAAAAGAATCGCTTATCCAGTGATTCATTCAACCTAGTCTGTCCAGCAGGATTAGATGTTGCTAAAACCGGTCTTGTAGTATTTAAAAGTCCAGTGTTATCCGTATCGTCTCCAGTATCGTAAATTGGATTACCACTATCATCCAGGATTATTTCACCACTTGGATCTCTCTTGAATACAGGATAAATATTAGACACTGTCTGAATCCATTGAATGTTATTAGAGAATGCGGTACCAGCCTGAGGAGGATTGTTTTGCTCTTGGGAAGATATCGATTGTTTTAGACTTCCTGATAACCAGTCATTGAACTTCACATCTAAGTTCATTCGGCCTGTGTATCTCTTAAAGTCGGATTTAACAACCTGACCTTCTTGATCTAGTAAGGAACCGCCTAGGAAATACTTAACATCCGGTGAGCCACCAGAAATCCCTAAGTTATACTCATTACGAACGGCTGTGTTAGTGAAGATTGCATCTTCCCAATTAGTATCCCAAAGCAGTGAAGCTCCTGGTACCAAATTTCCATTTGCATCTATTGGGCTTCCAATGTCGCCGTAAGGATTGTAACCTACTCTTGCAAGCAAACCATCTGTTGCATCCTGTCCGGGAGTAGTTGATCCTGCATCACTCGCATCATTTCTAAGTGTCTCCCACTCTAGTCTCATCGCTGTTCCAGCATCAACAAATTCATAATTGTCACGTGCTCTTTCGGAAATACCAGTCGTAGCTCTGAAATCGATAGTAGGAGCTCCTACTTTCCCTTGCTTTGTAGTAATCAGAATCACACCGTTACCAGCTCTGGATCCATACAATGCAGCTGCCGAAGCATCTTTTAATACTGAAATCGATTGTATGTCAGAAGCTGGAATAGTATTTATATTTCCAGAATATGGAGATCCATCAAGGACAATCAGCGGACCATTACCTGAGTCAATTGAAGCTTGACCTCTGATCCTAACAGTAGGGTTAGAGCCCGGCTGACCACTGCTGGCAATTACATTTACACCCGGTACAGTTCCTTGAAGCGCTCGGGTAACAGACTCAATCTGCTGATTCTGTATCACCTTGTCGTCTATGGCTGATACTGCACCTGTTAAGGTCTTTTTTGAATCTGTACCATAAGCTACGACAACTACTTCCTGGAGTTCGGTAGCACCTCCCATCGTCACATCAATGATAGTTCGGGTACCGACATCTATTTCCTGGGTTTCAAAACCTACAAAAGAATAGACTAATACATCACCATCAGCAACCTGAAGTCGATAATTTCCGTCTAAGTCTGTTGTAGCACCTGTAGTGGTTCCTTTAATAACCACATTCACTCCAGGTAAGGCCTCACCCGTATCATCGGTGACCTTTCCGGATACCGTTCTCTGAGCGTGGACTTGAACCACCGCAAAGAGACACACCATCAATGAAAAGAAAAACTTTTTCATAAGCATGAATTGTTTGTTAAAAAAAATTGATTTAAGCGGGTAAGGATAGCTCTGAAAAAGTCCTTTTAATTGTAAAAAAGAACCCGTAAATCAATAGGGGATAGCCGACTTTAGGTGGTTTTTAAGTCTTATTTACAATTTCAGAAAAACTGAATTAATTAAAAAAATCGAAAAAACTCCTTCTTTTTTCAAGCTTTAAATCCTGCAAAACTGAGGACTTAACCCTGATTGAAAGGAAATAAGATTGGAACCTTCCAAAGGGTACCCAATCGAAGCTCATGGTCCAACAATGCAGGTCTCTGGTGACTCCCACTCTTGTTGCAGTAAACTCTTTGGCTTGAAAATCATAACCAGAGTTAAAAGTAATTTGAGTTTTATCTGTAAGGCCCAATGTCCCGCTAAATTGGGTGCTCTGACGGATTGTTGCATCTTCGAATCCCCTTTTAGTTCTATTAATAGAGTACTGAACCCTCAACGTCCATGGAACGGCAAAGTCAACGTATTGCTCCGGGTTATTTTGAATATGCTCTATCTGCTGCCGCTCTAAATCAGTATAACCATCAAAACCAACTTGATCTTCGGGAGGAACTATACCTTGCTGATCACCAAAAGGGCCATTTTGCTGATTAGGATTGATATTGTTTGAACTATTGTTCCTGGAACCTTTTGGAGATAGGTTCAAGCTAATGGCTGTCGTCATGCTGGAAAGTCTTCCTAAGCCATTTCCATTATTCCAGGTAAAACGATTTAATCTTCTCTGATTCACGACTCTTTCACCTCTTGAATTAACACTCTCAGAGATCAATAGATATTCATAAGGATCTAGTGTTCCAGTAAAATTCAATGATATTTTCCCATCTAAAAAGCTTGTTCTTGCATTAACGTTTATGTTGCTCAATTTGAAAGAATCTGCTGCAATGTTGTATCCACTACTTAACCCTAAATTGTCAAAAACCTTTATTTTCTTAAATCCATTAATTGTGTCTTTTTTACTGGCAACTTTCATCTCAATGTTATTAGAAAGAGAAAAGCCAACTGTTTTGCTTTCACCTCCCGGTGGTGATCCGTATGCAAATCCTTCGTATTTACTCACCGTTTGTCGATCACCTTCTTCATTTACTTGAATCTCACTGTAGACGCCATATTTCGGATCCGAGAAATCAGGATTGTAACTGAATGATACACTTGGTGTCATTACATGCCTAATGGCTTGTATTTTGCCTTTTTTGAAGAAAACTGTTCCATAAATTCGGGTATTTAGTGATGCTCCAGAGCTCCAACTTCCTGCCCTGCTAAAACCGCTGACAGTATCAATTCTCACTCCATTTTCTTCCGGAATATATTCGTACTGAAGCTCCTTTCCGTACCACAATTCTTGGTAATTAAAAGACGGGTTTAGGGTAAAATATTTAAGCAATGTTAGTGAAGTAGAGATTGGAATGGCATGCTTGCCTCCTAACTGGGATCGTCTGAAAATTTCATCAAAATTACTCCTGTTAAAGGAGACGATCGAATCCGATATGCTCGCTCTGTTCACTACATTGAAGTTGGGTCGTCTGACTGCTGAATTCGATAATTCATTTTTTGCTACAAAATTGTGACTGAAGTTAAGTTTTGCTAATGGAGATTTACTCGACTTTACAGCCTTCTTGAATGGATAGATTCTGTTCATATTGACCGTGAGATCGGGAAGTGTGAGGTTGACAACACCAGTCCCAAGGTTCTGATTATGCCTTAGGTTGGTTGACATATTGAATGGTGTACCTGAAAAAGTTTTTCGGTAGCTCAAGTTAGATGCAAGCGTAGGATTGATACTCCTGCTAAAGTCCTGAACAATGAGGTTATTGTTTTGATTATAGCTTCTTGTGGCAGCATTCACGGATGCCGAAAAAGAAGAGTTTCCACGTGTTTCAGGAGTATGGTTCCATCTAACGCTGTAATCGTTTGTTTCAAGAGGGTTCTCTATATCATCCGATACGGATTTGACATAGGAGAAATTAAATGTGCCTCTAAAGGAGTATCGTTTGAAATAGTTTGAAACAGCCTGTACACCATTCCCACCTTTCGAATAAATATCACCTGTAAGTCTTAAATCGACGTAATCACTAATAGCGAAATAGTACCCCCCGTTTCTTAAAAAGAACCCTCTTCTTCTTTCCTCACCATACGATGGAACGATAATACCGGACGATTTTTCTTTTGGCTGTGGGAACATACCGAATGGGAAAAACAAGGGTGTGGGTAAATCTCTAAACCTCATATTGAAAGGCCCTGATACTACTTTGTTACCAGGGATCACTTTTAACTTGGTGGATTTAATTGCAAAATGAGGGTCCTCCAGATTACAGGTAGTATATTCTGCTCCTCTGATAAAGAGCTCATCTTCAGCGTTTTTCTTAACATCTTCACCATGCATAAATCCCCCTTGCTTTTCTGTGATGACGCCTTTGATGAGTGCTCTTTCTGTTTTGAAATTATAGATGATGTTATCCGTTACATACGTGTCCGGTCCCTCTGTAAAAACCGGTTTTCCTATTTTTTTACCAGTTGAGTCAGTTATGTATCTTGACTTTAATGTTCGCTTATCCCAATTCACATCGGTGCGTTCAGCATCCAATGCGATGTTGCCATAATCAATGTGAGTGTCGCCGTATAAGAAAAGCTCACGGCTTTTTACATTAAAAAAGAGAGAATCCTCAGCATTATAATTAATGGTTGTTTCAATGTCACTTCTACGAGTACTTTGCTCTAGTCCTGGGATGGTGTCATTTACGATGGTAGAATCGGGAGAATTGATTCCCAAACTATCAGATGGTAGCTCATAGATCACCTGATTCAGTGAATCAACTTCCTGAGAGGAAACGTGAAACGAAATGCACAAACAGAAAAATATAATCAGACCCTTCAATCCTACAGGCTTTTTTGAAAATGAACCATGACCAAACTATCTTTGAGATGGTTAATTATTGGCATAATTGGCAGATTTTTTGTGCATATACACGAATGATGACTGCAATTTTTGCTTGTTTTTCTAACTTTTGTGTAAAAGTATTTCATTTTAGATAATAAAGGGTGTGAGAAATCTGGTACTATCGCTTGGTTTGTCTTTATTTTTTTTAGCTGCTTCTTCTTTTCAACCTGTCGAAAAGGAGAAATTTTCCAATATTAAAATTGTAATTGATCCTGGCCATGGAGGTAAAGACCCGGGCACTTTGGGATCTTATACAAAAGAAAAAGATGTTGCCTTGGAAGTAGCTCTTAAAGTCGGAGAATATGTAGAGAAATATGTCGACGGTGTTGAGCTGATTTTTACAAGAAAAGATGATACGTTCATTGAGCTTGAAAAACGATCTGAAATAGCTAATAATCATAATGCGGATTTGTTTGTTTCGATCCATGCAAACTCCTTACCAAAAAGTACTCCAATTTCTCGGAAGCAAAGAATTAAAGGCTCTGAAGTCTATGTAATGGGCGCTCAAAATACAGATCGGGCCTTGGAAGTAGCGAAAAGAGAAAACTCGGTGATCTTATTAGAAGAAGATTATGAAAAAAACTACGATTTTGACCCTCAGTCAGAAGAATCCTATATTTTATTCAATTTGACTCAATCTGCCTATCAGGACAACAGCCTGTTATTAGCTAGTTTAATTGACAGCCAACTAAAAAATAGAGCCGGTAGAAAGAGTTATGGTGTGAAACAATCTAGTCTTTACGTTATGTGGAGTACTGCTATGCCCAGCGTCTTAGTGGAAATTGGTTACCTTTCCAATCCAGTTGAAGAAAAGGAGTTGAACAATCCTGATGTACAGTCTTATATTGCGTCAGGAATTTATAGAGCCATCAAAGAATATAAGGAAGCATTTGATGCTCAAAATTAAAACTAATAATTGTGTCAAAAGAATTTAAAATAGGTTTAATCACCGTCATTTCTGGAGCTCTTTTATATTATGGATTCAATTTTTTAAGAGGATCAGATTTATTTTCTCCTTCAAATAGATTTTATGCGGTTTATACAAATGTGTCTGGTCTAAATGTATCGAATCCAATATACTTCAATGGGCTTCCTGTAGGTAGGGTCAGTAGCTTTAAATTGATGCAAGAAAAAGGCTATATTGTTGTTTCTCTGGATATTGATGAAGGATTAATTATTGGAAAAGATGCTTCTGCGACGCTAGCAAATGATGGACTTTTTGGTGGAAAAGCCATTGTATTAAACGTTGGAGAAGCCGCAGAACAAGCTATGCCAGGTGACACACTGGCCTCAGACATGGATGGGGGGCTGATGTCTCAGTTTGAACCGGTTGCTGATAACCTCAATACAACCATAACAAAACTCAATGCATTATTAGACGAGTTAAATTCAACTGATATTAAAGGTACTGTTGACACATTAAAATATTCAATCGGGACAATTACCAATAAGGTAAACAGGCTTAATGTTGAAGCACCTGTAAGAAATGCGAACGAGTTGTTATTGAGCTTTAAGGAACGTTCAGATCAATTGGAGGGGTTGTTGACTAGTTCAAAATCCTTGATTGATTCATTAAATGAAGTTCCCCTGGCTGAAACAATGGCTAAAGTCAATGAATCGCTGGATAATGTAAATAACCTCTTGTTAGCTGTTCAGTCCAATGAAGGTACGTTAGGTAAAATGCTGAATAACGATTCCGTTTACAACAATTTGAATAAGCTTTTGGTAGATATGGATGAACTAATTATTCATTTTAACAATTACCCAAAAGACTTTATGGCACCTTTAGGAAGGAAGCATAAGAAATTAAAAGGAGTGGCTAAAGAAGACTAAGCGGCTAAAATCCATGGACATTCAATTCAACAAAAATGAAGATACCAATAAGCAGTTGGTATACAAGCTAGAAGAGCGCCTAAAAAAAGTGAAATTAGGCGGAGGTGAGAAGAAAATTGAGTCTCATCACAAAAAAGGAAAACTCACAGCAAGAGAAAGAATAGATTATTTGGTGGATGACCCAAATGACTTTCTGGAAATTGGTGCATTTGCTGCTGAAGGAATGTATCAGGAAGTTGGAGGCTGCCCATCTGCGGGGGTAGTCACCGGGATAGGCAAGGTATCTGGTAGACAATGCATGATAGTTGCTAATGATGCAACAGTGAAGGCAGGTGCCTGGTTTCCAATGACTGCAAAGAAAAATTTGAGAGCTCAAGAAATTTCTATTGAGAATAATCTTCCGATTATTTATCTGGTAGATAGCGCTGGAGTGTTTTTACCTATGCAGGACGAAATTTTCCCGGATAAAGAACATTTTGGACGACAGTTTAGAAACAATGCGGTGATGTCATCCAAAGGAATCATACAAATTGCTGCTATTATGGGGAGTTGTGTAGCAGGAGGAGCTTACCTGCCTATCATGGCTGACGAGGCTTTGATTGTTGATGGAACCGGATCTGTATTTTTAGCAGGTAGCTATTTAGTAAAATCTGCGGTGGGAGAAGATATCGATAATGAAACACTTGGCGGTGCAACTACTCATTGTGAGATTTCCGGTGTAACTGACAATAAATTCGAAAATGATGAAGCAGCTCTAGACGCTATCAAGAAGATTTTTGACAAAGTTGGAGAGCCGGAGCTAGCTGGTTTTAACAGGATAGAAAGTAAATCACCTAAAAAGAAATTAGAAGATATCTACGGAGAATTTCCAGCAAATAGAGGAATTCAATATGATATGGTTGATGTGATCAAATGCTTGGTCGATGACTCTGATTTTGATCAGTATAAAGAGCTTTATGGGAAATCAATTGTGTGTGGATATGGCCGAATCGATGGTTGGAGTGTCGGGATAGTGGCAAACCAAAGAAAGGTTGTAAAGACCAAAAAAGGAGAAATGCAAATGGGTGGAGTGATCTATTCTGACTCTGCAGACAAAGCAGCAAGATTTATCATGAACTGCAATCAACGTAAAATTCCTTTAGTGTTTTTACATGATGTCAATGGATTCATGGTTGGTTCCAGATCAGAACATGGTGGGATCATCAAGGACGGAGCAAAGATGGTAAATGCCGTATCAAATTCTGTAGTACCAAAGTTCAGCATTGTGATGGGCAGCTCATATGGAGCGGGCAACTATGCGATGTGTGGAAAAGCCTATGACCCAAGGCTGATTTTCGCCTGGCCAACAGCCGAGATAGCGGTAATGAGTGGAGGATCCGCAGCTAAAACACTACTTCAGATTGAAATAGCTTCAGCTAAGGCAAAAGGGAAAGAATTAACTGAGGAAGATAAAAAAGCTCAGCTTAAGAAAATTGAAGATTCCTATAATGAGAAGTTGAGCCCCTATTATGCGGCCTCAAGACTTTGGGTGGATGGTATCATTGATCCTGTAGAAACCAGAAACGTCATTTCAAGTGGAATAGAAATGGCCAACCACTCCCCTATTGATGAGCGAATGAATGTTGGTGTTATCCAAACTTGATATCTTTAATCTGTGCTGAAGGAGTCTGAAATAAAAGCGCTTGTCGTACTTCTGGATGATGATGATCATGAAGTGGTTTCTCATGTAGAAGAAAAGATCATGTCCGTCGGGACAAGTGTGATACCTCTTCTTGAGCAGGAATGGGAAAGCACCTTTAATCCAATCATACAAGGGAAGATAGAGGACCTGGTTCATGAGCTTCAATTTGAATTACTTAAGGAAAGATTTTTGGAGTGGAAAGAAAAAGGAGGTGACGATCTTCTGGCTGGATTATGGATAGTAGCCACTTATCTATACCCGGATCTTGAACACCAAGAATTAAATGCTGAACTTGAGCAGTTATACCATGAATTATGGCGACATATGGAGAACGAAATGACCCCTTATGATCGTATCAAGGTATTTAATGAGGTCTTCTTCAATAAATTCAAGTTTCGGGCGAACACTAAAAACTTCCACTCACCAGCGAACTCAATGATCAATGCAGTGCTGGAAACGAAAAAAGGAAATCCAATTTCCTTGTGCGCAATATATCTACTCTTGGCTCAGAAGATGGAATTACCAATTTATGGAGTGAATCTTCCAAACCTTTTTATCCTGACTTATCAAGTTGGTGAAGAGTCATTTTATATCAATGTTTTCAACAAAGGCCTGATCTTTACAAGAGATGATATTGATAACTACCTGGACAGCCTTCAGCTAGATAAGAAGGACATCTTTTACGAACCCTGCTCACATTTGGATATAGTGCTGAGGGCACTTAGAAATCTTATCGTCTCATTCGAAAAACTCGGTGATTACCACAAAGCAGACGAAATTAAACTGATCCTTCAGAAGATGGATGATCAATATTTCAGCCTGTAATTTTCTTTTAAATCAACTTCTTTTGCAACTCTTTAATAAAAGCTACGTATAGGATTTAAATATTTTAGCTACTTTTAGGACTTTAATTAAAACTCTATGGGTAAATATTCAATAGGAGAATTTGAAGAAGTAGTCATGCTCACTGTGGCTATTCTGTATGAGGATGCATACGGAATTTCGATCAAAGAAGAGATTGAAAAAAGGTTAGAAAGGAAGGTCAGCGTTGGAGCTATGCGTACTGCTCTAAACAGGTTAGAAGAAAAAGGATTTCTTGAATCGGAATTCGGAGAAGCTACTGCGGTGCGAGGAGGGAAAAGAAAGAGATATTTTAAAGTGACTCCACTCGGTAAGAAGGTTCTGGAGCAGGTAATGGAGACAAGAAAGAAACTCTGGGAATCCATTCCTTCAGTGGCATTTGATTTTAAGTTCGCTTGAAAGATCAATCTACGATATCACCTCCTAAGATTCCTTTGAAACTCCTTAAATGGTTTTGCAAACCTTACCTAATCGAAGATGTTGAGGGTGACTTATCTGAGCTTTATTCAGAAAGGTTTATAAAAAACCCGATGAAGGCTAAGCTCAGATATTTTCTAGATGTAATGCTACTCTTCAGACCGGGAATCATCAAAAATTTTGGACTCAAAAACGGACTAATAAATACTGCTATGATCAAAAATTATTTAAAAATCGCTTATCGAAATGCACTTCGATATAAAGGGTTTACAGCACTTAACCTACTTGGGTTGATTGTTGGTATATCTACAGCAATTCTAATTTTCTTATGGGTAGATTATGAAAGATCTGTCGATAAGTTTCATGCTGACGGAGATAGAATCTATCAGCTGTTTAGGAACATGAAACAATCTTCAGGAACTGCCAGGACTACATTTAGCATTCCAAAACCTGCCGCCGATTTGATGCTTGCGGAATATCCGGAAGTTGATCAAATAGCATTATTGAGTTGGTCTATAGAAGGAGATTTTGCCAAGTCAGAGCAAGATATCTTGACTTACAGAGGCTTTTTTGCATCACCCGAATTTTTATCGTTATTCTCATTCCCTTTACTAGAAGGCGATAAGTCGACCGCTCTTTCAGGCTTTGACGACATTCTTGTATCCAGAACCCTGGCCGAAAATCTATTTGGTTCATCCTGGAAAGGAAAAGCTATCGGCTCTACCATTGTTGTCAACGAAACAGAACAAAGAATCTCTGGAGTGTTTGAAAATCCACCTGAAAATTCTACGCTTCAATTTGATTGGTTAAGCCCAGCTGAAAGCTTTATTGCTCTTAATGATTGGGTCAACGATTGGGGAAATGGTAGTTTCAGGGTGTATTTTACTTTGAATGATGACGCTAAGGCAAGTGTGGTCTCAGATCGTATTTTAAATGTGATCAATGAAAATGCCTCCGGAAATGATTTAGCGGGGGATGAACAAATCATATTACACAAATTTGAAGATTATTACCTCTATTCAAATTTCACCAATGGAGTGGTTGATGGAGGAAGAATAACCTACGTGAAGCTGTTGTCCATTGTGGCGGTTCTAATTCTCATAATTGCTTCAGTCAATTTCATGAATTTATCAACTGCAAGAAGCGGCAGGAGATCAAAGGAAATTGGTCTTCGAAAGGTAATGGGATCGCATAGAGCATCCATTAGTTATCAATTTTTATTGGAGTCAATTCTCCTCACTTTTCTCGCCGTTTTGATTTCAGTAGGAATAGTGCTGTTGCTTCAATCAGTGTTTGGCGAATTTGTAGACAAAAACTTAGCGATTGACTTTACAAGTGCGGAAACATGGGTTTATTTGGTCAGTCTTACGCTGACAATCGGTCTCCTGTCGGGAAGTTATCCAGCATTATTATTACCCACCTTTAGCATCATCAATTCGTTAAAGGGCACTATCAAGCAAGGCTCTTTTTCGGAACTGGTGAGAAAGTTTTTGGTCGTATTTCAATTCGGTATATCTGTACTATTAATAATTGGGATTACGGTTGTTTATCAACAATTAGACTATGTACTTAATAAGGATTTAGGCCTAAATAAGGAAAATCTCATTTCAATAGAGATTAGTGAAGATTTGGCAGAAAGATATGAGACGGTCAAGAATGAAATAAGTAAAATTCCTAACGTGTCTGCGGTCTCATTTTCAGCGGGTAATCCGCTAAATTATAATCGATCAACAAGTACTGCAGACTGGGAAGGAAAAGATCCAGGTGAAGGATATGAAATCAATATTCTATTGACAGATGATTTATTTGTTTCTACAACCCAGGCTAAAATTCTACAGGGCAGAGATTTTTCCAGTCAGCTGAATGATTCAACTAACTTTATAATCAATGAGGTCACAGCTGAATTGATGGGTTTTGATGATCCGATTGGCAAAAGGCTATCTTTTTGGGGAGTACAAGGACGAATTATAGGGGTGATAAAAAATTATCACATGCAAGATATGTATGAGTCTATATCTCCTTTGATAATCAGTTGTATCGCTCCTTCTGTAAGATCAAATGTCGCGCTGGTGCGGGTGGATGGAAATCCTTCTGATGTACTAGAATCGGTAGAAGAATTATTGATTTCGATTGATGGGGGTTATGAGTTTTCATATGAATTTGTAGATCAAGCTTATGCGGAGAACTACGAAACCGACTTTTTAATAAGTGACCTGATTAAAATTTTCGCTGGCATCTCCATCTTCTTGTCTTGCCTTGGCTTGTTCGGGCTCAGCGCATTTACTGCGGAACAACGATCCAAAGAAATTGGGATTCGAAAGGTTCACGGAGCTAGTGTTAAACAACTTGTGTTTTTATTGTCAAAAGACTATTCGAAGTTGATGCTGATTGCATTCATGTTAGGAGTTCCTTTTGGCTACTACTTTGCCCAACAGTGGCTCAATGATTTTGAGTTCAGGACGAACATTAACCCATTGTTATTCATAGTGGCAGGCTTTTTCACTTTTCTTGTTGGAGCTTTTACAGTAAGTTTTAAATCGTTACAAGCGGCTAAGGCAGACCCAGTAGATACCTTAAAGGACGAATAATCAAGTACCAAAGGCAAGAAGATACTCTTTCACCCATTCATAATGAATATGATGGGTGCTTTCTTGTCCTTTTTTTAATATATCGCCCTTGATTAAATCACCAGACTCAAACGAGAGTTTTATCTCATCTTTAAGGCTCAAAAACTTTCGTCCAAAAATTTTATAAATCACCTCTTTAGCACACCATATGGTACAGAGTTTATTTAAATCATCTTTATACTGCATTTCAGCTTCATGTAGGTATTTCATCTTAACATATTCATGCTTTTCCCTGGGTCGTTCCATATCTATTCCGCATGGTTTTTCCAGATGGATCATAGCAGCAGCAATGGGAAAAGAGTGTGAGATTGAAATGTGAGCATCACTATCGTTAAGGTAAGGTTTTCCTTTATCATGCTTACTAATTCCTTCATAAGGAATCTCAAATTTTTCACATAGACTCTTTACCAACATTCTTCCGATTATCCATTCTGCCTGTCTTACAGGGTGAAGTTCCGCAGGAAAGGGCTCAGGAGAGAGGTAGGGGAGTTCAAGAAACGTTTCCTGAATATTCCATACAGCATAGGCAGACACTTGATCTATCTGCTTGTTTAGTAGCAAAGGCATAGACGATTGTAGTATAGTCTGGTTAGAAAGGTACATTAAAAACTAGCATTCTAGCTATTAGAGATATTTTTTTATGTAGTTGTCTCATGGACTCCATATAATTTTGTACTCCAAATGAGTAGAATCGAAGTAAAAAAGCTCCATACGTTTCTGGGTCATAACGATAGCATCTATACCCTGCAGGTGATTGATGAAAGTCGTTTTATATCTGCAGGAGGTGACGGGATGGTAGTGTTGTGGGATTTAAAGTCTCCGGATGAAGGAGAAGTGATTGTCAAAATATCCAGTTCCATTTATTCTATGGATTTCGATAAAATCGAGCAATACTTGTATGTAGGACATAATGGTGACGGAATTCATAAAATAGATTTGAAAGCGAAAAAGGAGATTGGTTCTGTGCAACTTGGGAACCATCAGATTTTTGCGATTTTGCTAATAGAAAACCGCATTTGGGTGGGATTGGAAAGTGGAGAAATAGTTGTTTTGAACAAAGATTTGACAATTGTGAAGAGAAAAAAATTATCATCTGCGAGAGTCCGTAGTATTGATTTTTTTGAAGGACAAGTTGCCATAGGATTCAGTGATAATATTACACGAATTATAGATGTGAAAACCTTTGAAATCACTTACGAACTGAAAGGTCATAAGAATTCTGTTTTTAAAGCTAAATACCATCCTTCGGGTAAATATTTGATAACTGTAAGCAGGGATGCCCAGTTGAAAATCTGGGACACTCAGGCCGATTATGTGATGAGAGAGTCAATTGCGGCACATCTTTATGCAATTAATGACGTTATTTTCAGAAAGGATGGAAGATATTTTGTTACGGGTAGCATGGATAAGGCAGTCAAACTGTGGGATGCGCACAATTTCAGGCTACTAAAAGTGTTGGATAAGCACAGGCATTCAGGCCATGGAAATAGCGTAAACAAGCTCATTTGGATGGATTTTCAAGACTTGTTAGTAACTTGTAGCGATGATCGCTCAATCTCCGTTTGGGAAATTAAATTTGTAGAATGAAGATAACACCGCTGGAAATTCGTCAAAAAGACTTTGAAAAGAAGCTTAGAGGCTATGACAAAGATGAAGTCAATGCTTTTTTGCAATCCTTGTCAAACGAATGGGAACGTGTGCTGGAGGAGAATAAAGAATTAAATATAAAGCTCCAGCAAGCAGAAAAGGAAGTGGCCAAGCTTCGTGAGGTGGAAACTTCACTTTACAAAACCCTGAAAACTGCAGAAGATACTGGAGCCAATGTAATCGATCAGGCTAATAAGGCTGCCGAACTTCACATGAAGGAGACACAAATGAATGCCGAGGCATTGCTAAATGAGTCCAAGAATAAGGCTCGAGCAATGATTGAACAGGCTGAAATGGAGGCTCGTCAGATCATAGAAGAGCTACAAGATGCCGTAAAAGGAATTGAGCAAAACCATAGAGATATTGAGAACCATCGTCAGTTAGCAATTCAGGAGTTAAAAAATCTGTCTGTTACGCTCATTGAGAAAGTCGAGCGGAATACACAGGAGACTAAAGAATTTAGATTCGATGATTATGTAAAGCGTGTTAAGCAACTGGCGCGTGAAAGTGAAGAAAGAATCAAATCCGAAAAGACCGAGGTTTCCATTACCACGAAAGATCTGGAGACACCAAAGATGGATGTTGGGTCTTTAAAATCTGAAACTGTTGAGGAAAAAACAGCGTCAGACTCTAAAGCTGAGGTGGAAACTCCGAAAGAGATACCTGTATTTAAAAAGCAAGAAGAGCAAGCTCCCACACCTCCTAAAACGGAAGAATTAAAAGAGAAAATCTTAAAAAAGGAGAAACCGGAATATCCAAAATTTGAGCAGCCAAAAACCGTTCCTGAAGAGAGCAGTAAGGTTGAAGAGTCTGTTTTACCCAAGAAAGAAACGCCAGCTGAGGAACCGGAAGAGGTAGAGGCTTCTACAGAAGAAATGCCAAAAGAAGACGAGAATAAAAAAGGCCCGCGGATTTCTAAAACCGTTTCATTCTTTGACGAACTAGATACCGATTGATGCATGGGCAAGGTTTCGCTGGAAGGAATGGAATTCTATGCACGTCATGGCTACTATGAGGAAGAGCGTGTCATAGGCAATAAATACAGTGTAGATGTGACATTAGAAGTAGATTTTTCTGAGGCGGCTTCAGATGATAAACTGGAAGGAACAGTCAACTATGAGAAAGTTTATGAGATCGTTCAGAATGTCATGAGCATAGATGCAAATCTGCTGGAGCATCTAGCAGGAAAAATGATCAAAGCTTTGAGAGGCAACTTTCCAGAAATTAAAAAAGTCTATGTGAAAGTAAGTAAATATAATCCTCCAATTAAAGGGTTGTGTCACAAAGCGACTGTGGAATTGGAAGGTTAAATTGGTAAAGTTCGTATTTCTGTTCTCAATGCAGCTAACCCTCTGTTTTCTCCGTGTTTAACTCAAACAAACACAAATCCTCTGCCATCGGCCTCATCATAAAACTCAATTTTCTTACCTACTAAAAACATCATTTCCCTCTTTTTAATAAGTACTTGAATGCCAGCTATGAAGTACTCATCATCAGTTTCTTGTTTCTTATCAAAACCAAGCTTAAAGCCAACACCACAGCCCATTCCTTTCGTAGCTATTCTCAACCCATAGCCTTCAGGGATACCTTTGTTTTTCAAGATATTCTTTACCTCTTCCAGGGCTTTTTCTGATATTTCTATCGGTAAATCTGTACTTGTATCATCCATCAAAATCAACCTATTACGTATCAACTCTAATTCTCAATTAACTACATAACCCACTGATCATTCCCTCCGTGTAAAAGTATTATTTTTGACTTTTAACAACACAAACAATCCAATACATGGAAATGGTTTACGACCTTTTAAAAATTACAATTCCGGCTGCTTTGGTTTTATACCTCGCATACCTGCTGGTAAGGTCATTTTTAAATAAACAACTAGATGAAATAGCACTTTCCGTTCGACAGAAAAATCAGGAAATAGTCGTGCCAATCAGACTTCAGGCCTACGAGAGAATTGTCTTATTGCTAGAGCGGATCACACCTTCCAATCTAATTTCACGCTTAAGTAGTTCCGACTATTCTGCAGAGGAATTTCATCAAATTTTGGTCCATGAGATTAGAAACGAATTTAACCATAACCTTTCACAGCAAGTTTATATGTCAGATAGTGCCTGGACATATGTGACCACTGCTGTCGAACAAACTATTTCAGTGATCAATTCCTCTGCTAGTGGGTTGGAAGAAAAAGCAAAAGGGTTTGATTTGGCTAGGGCAATTATAGAAAATGCGTCTGGTGAGGAAATGGATACACCAAAACAAGCGATCAAATATATCAAAGAAGAAATTCAGGACGTTTTTTAATCATATGGATACGACCAAAAAAATCTGGGAAAAAGCCAAAAAAACAGCTTCAAGCAAAGAGGAGATAAAGTCAACATTATCGAAAGCTGGAGACAAACTAAAGAGTTTAGCTGAAAACTCTAATGAACTTAAGGAGCTAAAAGAAAAACTTCAGATTTTGATTAGAATGATCCAATCTCACTTGTCAGGAGAATACAGATCTTTCCCGGTTTCGACTATCATTTTGGTGGTTTTTGCTTTGGGGTATTTTATCACACCTACTGACCTTATTCCAGATTTTATTCCTGCGCTTGGATTCACAGATGATGCTTCAGTTGTTTTTCTTATCGTTCGAAAATTGAACAGAGATATTAAGAAATTTCACGAGTGGGAAGAGCAGCAATTTGAAGAGGCCAATTAAAATCCATGGCTGAAAAGACTGCATGTATTATAGGATCTACCGGGCTTATAGGAGGCCATTTAGTAAGGCTGATTTTATCTTCCGATCAGTACAATAAATTGATTGTCATTTCCAGGAGGTCGCTAGATCAAAATGATCCTAAACTGGAGGCACTCATAATTGAAGATTTTACTACCCTTGAAGAGCAGAAAAGCAAGCTAAAAGTAGATGATTATTTCTGTGCGCTAGGCACAACGATGAAAAAAGCAGGCTCTAAAGAAGCTTTCCTTAAAGTAGATGTTGAGTTTCCTTTAAAATTTGCTGAGATCGCTAAGGAGAATAACGGTCAAGTTTTGATGGTTTCTGCACAGGGAGCAAATTCTTCCTCCATGATTTTCTATAATCGAGCGAAAGGCGAATTAGAAGAAAAGTTAAAATCTTTAAATCTACGATCACTAAAGGTATTCAGGCCTTCCTTGCTTCTTGGTGATAGAGATGAATTCCGTCCTTTGGAATGGCTTGGAGAAATTATCAGTAAAATTGGATCCTTTTTCATGTTTGGGAGTAAGAAGAAATTCTTAGCAATAGAAGCAGAAGACGTAGCTAAATCCATGGTGAGAGTGGCATTGGAAAATGAGAATAAGACCCAAGCTTATTCTGCTTCTGAAATGGTAGATATCGTTTACAAATGAGGGTAGTAATTCAACGAGTTTCTCAGGCTTCTGTAAGTATTGACACAGAAGTTAAATCCCAAATTAAAACGGGTTTTATGATCCTCCTTGGAATAGAAGAGATCGATGGGAAAGAGGACGTAGAGTGGCTTTGCAAAAAGATCACGAATATGCGAATCTTTCCGGATGCCAAAGGAGTTATGAACAAAAGCCTGGTAGATGTAGAAGGTGAGGTTCTGATTGTGAGCCAATTCACCCTTCATGCCAGTACAAAA
Source organism: Ekhidna sp. (assembly GCA_965267215.1). GTDB lineage: Bacteria > Bacteroidota > Bacteroidia > Cytophagales > Cyclobacteriaceae > Ekhidna. The sequence goes on along the minus strand of OZ253940.1, from coordinate 2,807,904 downwards.
AAAGGCAATCGACCTTCATATATTCAGGCAGCCAAACCAGATATTGCTATTCCGCTTTACCAAGCCTTCATAAGCGAAATGCAGAGCCTGATTTCCACAAAAGTGCAAACCGGAGAGTTTGGTGCAGATATGCAGATATCGTTGATTAACGATGGCCCAGTAACGATTTTGATCGATAGCAAAAACAAACAATAATAATTCTCTAGTCCATCAATCGAATAAATCCGAAATCCCATCAATCATCCATTTCTCTTTCTATCTTTGCGGCTAATTTTCAAAGAGTTGGGCGAAAAGTGATGATCCCAATTCATCAAAATCTTATATGGAGAACATTCGAAATTTTTGCATCATTGCTCACATCGATCATGGAAAAAGCACCCTTGCAGATCGGCTGCTTGAGTTTACTCAGACAGTAACTGAGCGTGATATGCAAGCCCAGCTTTTGGATGATATGGATCTGGAGCGAGAACGAGGTATTACGATCAAAAGCCATGCGATTCAGATGGACTATGAGCTGGAGCGAGAGAATTATATTTTGAATCTAATCGACACACCTGGTCATGTGGACTTTTCCTACGAGGTTTCCAGGTCTATTGCAGCTTGTGAGGGGGCGCTACTTATTGTGGATGCAGCACAGGGAATTGAAGCTCAAACAATTTCCAACTTATACCTGGCATTAGAGCATGATCTCGAGATCATTCCAGTGCTAAATAAAATTGACCTCCCTGGTGCCATGCCTGAGGAAGTTTCTGATCAGATCATCGATTTGATAGGATGTGATAAAGAAGATATTATTCATGCAAGTGCGAAGGAAGGAATTGGTATTGATGATATTCTTCATGCTATTGTAAATAGAATCCCATCCCCCAAAGGTGATGCTGAAGAACCTCTTCAAGCCATGATATTTGACTCGGTCTTTAATCCATATAGAGGGATTGAAGTATTCTTCAGAGTATTTAATGGTACGTTGAACAAAGGAGATAAAGTAAAGTTTGTTAATACTAGCAAAACCTACGAAGCGGACGAGATCGGTGTACTCAGGTTAGACCATGAGCCAAAAAACTCAATTTCTGCTGGAAACGTGGGCTATATCATTTCAGGGATCAAAGTTGCCAAGGAGGTAAAAGTAGGTGATACGATCACTCATGTGGAAAGACCTACTCAGCGTCAGGTAAAAGGGTTTGAAGATGTGAAACCAATGGTATTTGCTGGGATCTATCCGGTTGATACCAGTGAGTTTGAGGAACTTCGTGCATCCATGGAAAAGCTTCAGTTGAATGACGCTTCATTGATATGGGAGCCGGAAACGTCAGCAGCACTTGGATTTGGTTTCAGATGCGGATTTTTAGGAATGCTCCATATGGAGATTGTGCAGGAACGACTAGAGCGAGAGTTTGGGATGACTGTTATTACGACAGTTCCGTCCGTGCAATTTCATGCAATCAACACAGATGGGTCGATTTTGCACGTAAGTGCGCCATCTGAACTTCCAGAAGCCAACCTGATTAGCCATATTGAAGAACCTTTTATTCGAGCACAGATCATTTCCAAGTCGGAATATATTGGACCTATCATAGCGCTTTGCATTGATAAGCGTGGAGAGATAAAGAATCAGGTATATCTGACCTCAGATCGTGTGGAGTTGACATTTGAGATTCCGCTTGCTGAGATTGTATTTGATTTCTTCGATAAGCTCAAAACCATTTCCAGAGGATATGCCTCGCTAGATTACGAGTTGATAGGATACAGACAATCTCACATGGTGAAACTGGATATCATGCTCAATGGTGATAAGGTCGATGCACTTTCCGCTATTGTTCATAGAGATAAAGCGTATGAGTGGGGTAAGCGTTTATGTGAGAAATTAAAGGAATTGATCCCCAGGCAAATGTTCGAAATTGCCGTCCAGGCAGCCATCGGAACCAAGATCATTGCAAGAGAAACAGTAAAGGCCATGAGAAAGAATGTATTGGCCAAATGCTATGGAGGAGATATTTCTCGAAAAAGAAAACTTTTGGAAAAGCAGAAGAAAGGTAAGAAACGAATGCGACAGGTAGGAAATGTGGAAATTCCTCAAGAAGCATTCATGGCGGTACTCAAACTAGACTAAAGAAATATTATGCCTACAATAATAGATGGGAAAAAGATAGCTAAAGATATAAAAGGTGAGATAACTGAAAAGGTTTTTTCGCTGAAGTCAGAAGGCAAGCGTGCCCCCCATTTGGCCATTATTATTGTGGGTGATGATGGAGCGAGCCACACCTATGTCAATGGAAAAATCAATGCTTGCAAAGCCGTCGGTTTTGATTACACGCTGATGCACTTTGCTAATACCATTTCCGAGGACAAATTGATTAAGCATATCGAACAGCTAAATGGAGATGAAGATATCGATGGATTTATTGTCCAAATTCCACTTCCGGAACACATTTCAGTAGAGCATGTCACAGAGCAAATTGCCCCAAAAAAAGATGTAGACGGGTTTACTAATCAGAATTTCGGGAGCATTATGTCACACCATCAGTTGTTACTGCCAGCCACCCCTTTTGGGGTAATGGAGCTAATAAGAAGATACGATATTGAAACAGAGGGGAAACATTGTGTGGTTGTAGGAGCTTCTCGAATAGCAGGAGCACCGTTGAGTCTGATGATGTTGCAAGATGGTGGTGCTACAGTGACAGTTTGCCATAAACTAACCAAGGATCTAAAAAGTCACACCGTGGAGGCAGATATCCTTGTTGTGGCAGTAGGAAAACCAGGTTTGATCACAAAAGATATGGTAAAGGAAGGAGCGGTAGTAATAGATGTAGGTACAACACGAGTAGAAGATTCATCTCGAAAATCAGGTTTCCGATTATCTGGGGATGTAATTTATGATGAAGTTGCTCCTATCACAAGCTACATTACCCCAGTTCCGGGAGGGGTAGGCCCAATGACCATTGCTTCGTTGTTGTTGAATACCTTAAAAGCCTATGAACTCAACCACTGATCCGGAATTCCTTCCGGTGATGGAGTCTTTTTATACCATCCAGGGAGAAGGCTTCTTCTCGGGTACTCCAGCCTACTTTATTCGACTCGGAGGTTGCGATGTAGGATGTGTGTGGTGTGATGTGAAAGAATCCTGGGATGCTTCTCAGTTTGATTGGTATCACGTGGATGATATTGTGAAACAGGCGACAGAATCTGGATCTAATTTGGTAGTGGTTACAGGTGGCGAACCACTAATGTACGATCTCACCCTTTTGACTAAGAGACTGAAAGAACAAAATCTTCAAACCAACATTGAAACTTCTGGAGCCTATGAACTTTCAGGACGGTGGGATTGGATATGTTTCTCTCCAAAGAAATTTAAAAAGCCTTTAGACGAATTCTATCAGGAAGCCAATGAGCTAAAAGTCATTGCTTATAATAAAAGTGATTTCAAATGGGGGCAGGATCATGCCAAAAGAATGAATCCGGAGGCTCAATTATTTTTTCAGCCCGAGTGGTCAAAAGAAAAAGAAATGACACCTTTGATCGTTGATTTTGTCAAGCGACACCCGGAATGGAAGATTTCTCTACAAACACACAAACACATGAATATTCCCTAAAGAGACTAATAGCTATAGTTTTCTTTAGCATAATCTCTCTTTACTCGTTTTCACAGGGAATACTATCCACTCAAAACAAAAAAGCAAAGAAGCTTTATGAGAAGGCCGATAAAAAATACAAAGAACGCTCCTTTTATGAAGCACTGAACTTGTTGGAGGAAGCAGCGAGAGAAGACCCTTCTTTTTTTGAAGCCCAAATAAGAATGGGTAGCCTTTATAAAGCAATCGGTCAGGAAGATTCAGTGTATGCCAAGTACCAAGCTTATCTAAACACATCACCAGATCCAATAGCCTCTGTAATCGAAAAATTAGCCTTCATGGCTTTTGATAGGGGTGAGTACAAAAAGTCCAGTAGTTTTTTAAACCAGTTTTTGATAAAAGTTCCAGAAAGAAGAGGAGGCGATGATATAGGTCTATTATTAACGAGCATATCTTTTGCTCGGGAGCAAATTGAGAATTATCAAGATAGCATTTCAATAGAAATACTTCCATCAAACATCAACAAATTTAAGCTCCAATATCTTCCTTCGGTTACTGTTGATAATTCTGCTATGTTTTATACCAAAAGAGACCAGGTGAGTGGGGACGAAGACATTGTGGTCAGCTATTTTAGAAATGGGGAGTGGCAACCTGCCCAATCCGTGTCCTCTCGAATCAATACTCCTTTAAATGAAGGGGCATGTTCAGTTTCTGCTGATGGTAGGATCATGATATTCACATCTTGCGATAAAAGAGATTCTTATGGAAGTTGTGACTTGTATATCACAAAAAAAGTCGGGGATATTTGGTCCAGGCCAAAGAATCTTGGCAAAACGGTAAATTCCAGGTACTGGGAATCACAACCATCACTTTCTGCTGATGGGAAGACACTTTATTTTTCGTCGAATCGTGTCGGTGGAATGGGAGGCCGAGATTTATGGGTTTCAAAAAATATTGACGGTAAGTGGACTTTGCCCGTCAATTTGGGTAGAAAAATCAATAGTGCGAAAGATGAAACCACACCATTCATTCACCCTGATGGAGAAACACTTTATTTCTCTGCTAATGGTTATGTTGGTATGGGAGGATATGATTTATACAAATCAACCAGGAATGACTCAGCCTGGACAGAGCCCTATAATTTAGGATACCCCATCAACACTTATAAAGATGAGGTTGCAATCGTTATCGCTTCAGATGGCAGTACCTCCTTCTATGCTAAAGAGGAGCAGAAAAACTATGAAATCTTAGATAGTAAAATTGCAACTACAAAACTCAATGAGAAGGTAGGATCGAAGAAAACCACCTTCTTAATAGGTAGCGTTTTGGATGCTAATACACTAAAACCACTAAGAGCAGAGGTTCAAGTGGTGGATCTTTCAACGAATCAAAATCTATATGTGAGTGAATCAGACTCCATAACAGGCGTGTTCTACTTGGTATTACCCATAGATCTGGAACTTGCAGCCTACGTGAAAAAGAAGGGATACTTATTTAAAGATTATGATTTTTCAACAAGTGAAGAGTTCACTTCTTCTTCTGATACACTTCATATATTACTTAGCAAGGTCAAGGTAGGTAAAACAATCGTGCTGAAAAATATCTATTTTGATGTCGACTCCTACGATCTTAAAGAACAGTCCTTGTCGGAAATAGACAATGCATTTCAGCTACTAAAAGACAATCCCGAAATTATAGTTGAAATCGCAGGTCATACGGATGACACAGGTTCCTATGATTACAATCTGAAACTTTCTGAAAACAGAGCCAAGGCTGTTTTTAAAGAATTGATATCAAAAGGGATAAATAAAGAGCGGCTTAATTACAAAGGATATGCAGATGCCGAACCTTTAAAAGCGAATAACTCTGAATTAAACAAAAAATCCAACCGCCGAATCGAATTTCGTGTCATACGTACGAAGCAATGAAAGGTTGCGCCAAATATTAAAAAATTGATATTTGATGAAATCAGAATTTTGTTAAAGCGATGCTTTAAGTCTCAATTTAAAATTTTGGAAAATATAATTATTCCAATTTTTAAATTAGAAAAAGCTCATATGCTTTTATAGAGTACGTTTTTTGTCAGTTCTGAAACATTTCAATTTTTGTTAATTATTCTTAAAAAGGCATATCTTTCTGGTTTCAAATAATTAATGTTTAACGATTAACTAGTTAGTATGAAGAGGATTTTACTACTAAGTTTAGCGTTCTTGACTGTTATTGCTTTTAGTGCAATGGCACAGAGAACCGTTTCTGGTAAGATCACCGATGACACAGGTGAAGCATTACCAGGAGTGAACGTTGTGATTAAAGGCACAACAACAGGGGTCACAACTGACCTTGATGGAAACTATCGAATTTCAGTTGATGACGGAGCAACGCTCATCTTTTCTTATGTTGGTTTTGAGACACAAGAAATAGAAGTAGGAGCTAGAACTACAATTGATGTAACACTAGGTGGAGCTACTGAGCTTCAAGAGGTTGTTGTTACAGGTTACAACAGTACTACGAAGGAGAAATCCAGTATTGCTGCAGCCACAATTTCTAACAAAACAATCGAAAATCGTCCGAACCCATCATTTGTCCAAACACTTTCAGGACAGGTGGCAGGTCTTGCGATTACAACAACTACTGGTCAACCTGGTGGACAATCTGACATAAGGTTGAGAGGGACTAACTCTATCAATGGTGATAATGAACCCCTATTTATCATTGATGGAGCTCCTGTAAATCAGGATAACTTCAGAAGCCTTAACCCTAACGATATTGAGTCTGTTTCAGTTCTTAAAGATGCTGGTGCCACTGCGATATACGGTAATAGAGGTGCAAATGGTGTTATTGTCGTAACTACCAAAAAAGGTAGCTTCGATGCTCCTTTAGAAATTGCTTATACATATAGAATAGCAACTTCTAAGCTTCAAAAGAATGACTATGATTTAATGAGTTCCAGAGAGCAGCTTGAATTGGAAAGAGCGGCTTTCGGACTTGGTGTGGGTGCAAGACCGATCTATCATCAAAATAGAACGGGTCAAGGAATACCAGGCTTAAATATTCAAAGCGATGGAAGTTATTTGCCACTTACAGACACTCAAATAGACTCCTTGAGTCTCAGAAATGCGGATTATGTTGATTTCTTCTTTGATCAGGGAATTGCACAACAGCACAATTTGTCGCTTTCCAGAGGTAGCGAAAACACACGGATAGCGTTGAATTTTGGATACCTGAATCAAGAAGGTACACTTCAAAACAGTAGCCTTGAAAGAGGAAACATCCGAATGAATCTTTCCGGAAAAGACAACAGCGGCAAACTGGACTACTTTGTGAATACATCTTTGAATTATTCAGATAGTGAGGAGCCAAATTCAGTGGGATCTGGTGCAATTAATAGGAACTATATCTTAGGAGCCTATCAATCAGTACCTTACGTATTACCTAGTGAGTACACCGATGGAGCATCAATTCTTTCTCCATTAGCTTTTGCTAACACACCTTTATTCTTGATCGATAGGCTGAATACCTATACCAGGAATGAGAATGAATTAAAAGTGCTTGGAACTATTAATGTTGGATACGAAATCATTGAAGGGTTGAGGGTCAGTTATCAGATTTCTGGAGATTTCCAGGAGGAAGTTTTGACCAGAGCAGAGGGTCCAACTTCATTTAATGCATTGTTATTTGCTCAAACTGGTAACACTACCCCAGGATTTCAGCAACAAGCATTCTCTCGAGAGTTCAGGTATAATCAATTGTTGAGTGCGAATTACTCAAAATCCTTTGATGTCCATACCATTTCTGCAGGTTTATATGCAGAAGAATTCCGAGCTAGATACGATCACTTCAGATTTTTTAGTGAAGGTCTAGATCCGAAGACATTCTTCCCTGGAGATGGAAGTGCATTTGTGCCAGATAATGCTGCGAATGACTTTTTTGTTGATCCAGTTGCTGCAAACATCTTGAAAGCTGGATTGTTCTCTTATTTTGGAACATTAGGATATGATTATGATTCCAAGTATGGAGCTGACTTTACAGTACGTAGAGATGCTTCGTTCAGGTTTGCAGAAAGTAATCGCTGGGGAACATTCTGGTCTGCAGCTGGTAGATGGAATATTCACAATGAGTCTTTCGCGAGTGGATTACCTTTTGATATCTTAAAGCTAAGAGCTTCTTATGGTATCACCGGTAACCAGAGGATAAATATCCTGGATATTGATTTCAATGAATCACAAGTATTTTCAGCACCTGATTTAACGAGAGATTTATTTGCTACAGGTGCAGGATACGGAGGGGCTAACTCACTAAATCTGGCACAAATAGGTAACTCTAGCCTTAGCTGGGAAGAAGTTGAGCAGATAAATGTTGGTCTGGATGCTGAGTTATTCAGTAGCAGATTAAGAACAAAAGTGGATGTTTATCAGAAAACAACTAGTGGTCTTTTCCAAAGTGTTCCGGTTTCAGCTATTAACTCTGTAACCACATTGGATGCCAACTTTGGTGAAATGAGAAACCGAGGAATTGACTGGGAAATCGCTTACGATATCCTTAGAAATCCTAACGGTCCCAATCTAACCATTAGAACTGTTGGTAACTACAATAAGAATGAGATTCTATCATTCCCTGGTGGATTGGAAGAACGTATAGGAACAGGACGAGTGGGAGGACCAATCCGAGAATTCTTCGCAGTTCGATATGCAGGTGTAAATCCAGCTAATGGAAATCTGTTGTTCTTAACTGCAGATGGAGAGGTAACTGAAAATCCGGATGTTGATAACGATCGTGTGTGGTTAGGTAAGAATGATCTTCCTGATTATCAAGGTAGTATTAACATTGATTTCGATTACAAAGGGATTTTTGTTCAGGTTCAGGCTAACTACGCATTGGGTGTAGATAGATTCGATAATGACTATTCTAGCTTTATCAGCCCTGACAACATTGGACAGTTCAGACACTCAAGAGATATTAATAGAGCGTGGACTCCAACAAATAGAGTTACGGATATTCCTAGACTGAATGCACCTAACAGAAGTATTGCAAGTGACAGATTCTTAAGAAGCGCAGACTACTTGAGATTGAGATTTGTAAGTGTGGGATATGATTTCCCTAAAACAATGGTGGATAAAACAAATTTCTTGACTAGAGCTAGAGTATTTGTAAATGGTGAAAACTTAGTCACTATCACAGATTGGAGAGGGTTTGATGTAGAAGGATTCGGAGGTTCAAGATTGTACCCTACACCGTCGACACTTTCTCTTGGAATTGAGTTAGGTTTTTAATCAACTGTTAATTTGATACAACATGAAGAAAATGAATAAATATATTATTCTGGGTTTCATTGGGCTTACATTAAGCTGTAATGAATCCATAGATATAGATCAGGTCGGCAGATTGGGAGCTGAACAAGCTTTTCAAACAGTTGTCGATTTAGAATCAGGTATATTAGGTACATATAATCAATTCGATTACACACCTTCTATACAATGGGCGGCCAATTTCACTGATGAAATTGCAATAGGGCCAGACAATGGAGGTCAAGGTATAGCAGTTTATTCGGGAATAGTCAATCCACAATCAGCGATTGCTTCATCTACTTGGCAGAACTACTACGATGCGTTGAATTCTGCTAACAGAATTATTGAAGCCTCAACGTTGATTGAGCCTTCTGATGATGAATTGGATCAGTACAACAATGTTCTTGGAGAAGCTTATGCGCTGAGAGCATGGGCACACTTTGAGCTTTGGACGTACTATACGCCAAGCTATACTGACGGTGCATCCCTATCAGCTTTACTTCTAAACTTTGTTCCGGAGGTTGCTGATCTGTTACCAAGAAGTACAAGTGCAGAATTTTTGACTCAGATCGATGCGGATTTGACGCAAGCAGCTAGCTTGCTAACGCAACAATCAAACCCGACAAGAGTAAGTCAGGATTTTGTAACTGCTTTGAGAGCCAAAGTAGCTTTGTATACGGAGGATTATGCAACAGCCGATGCAGCAGCAGCGAGCCTGCTTGCTTCTTATCCAATCGCCAACACTACTCAGTTTGAGGGAATGTGGGATGATTCCGATAATACAGAGATTATCTTCAAGCTTGAAAGAGCAGTAGGTGATCCGTATGACGGACAAGGTGCAACTGGTAGTGCATTTGCTGGTGGATGGGCAGGCGCAAACTTTGCGTTTGTGAATCCAACTGTTGATGGCTCTCCGTATTTTGTGGCAAGTAGCCAATTATTTGCTCTAATGCCTGATGGAGACATCAGGAGAGAGGTGTATATCGATGAGTCAGCAGCTCCTGATTATGCAGTACTTCCAGTAGGAAAGTATCCTGGGTCAGGTGGCCAGCCGCTGTTAAACGACTTGAAGATTTTTAGGTCAGCGGACATGTTGATGATCAGAGCTGAAGCGGCAGCTGCAAACAGTGACTTTGCTGCAGTAACAACATATATAGATCAACTAAGGGATGCTCGATTCGGTACAGATGTAGCTACCCCGGCTGTTACTACCCAGGCAAATGCTTTTGCAGCTATTCTTGAACAAAGAAGAATCGAGTTTGCTTTTGAAGGTCATCGCTACAGAGACCTAAAAAGGTTAGGTCCTAAAGCTGGTGTGAATATAGATAGACCAGATGGTGAATGCACAAATTTTGGTCTTTGTGATATTTCATCAGATGATTTCAGGTTTACATTGCCTATCCCATTGTTTGAATTGGATGCTAACTCGGCGATTACTACGCAGAATCCTGGTTACGAACAATAAAATCCTATGACATGAAAGTATATAATTATTTAATAAATAGAATATTCTTCCTAGCTGCTATAATGATCATTATTGCGTCTTGTGAAGAAAATGATGCGGGCGAATTAGTTAACACACAGCTAACTGGTGCAACTAAGGTTTACTTCGATCCGGCTAATACTTCATCTGTTAGTGAATCATCTAACGTGATTTCATCTTCAGATGGAACTTCTACATTAACGTCTGAGAATACGTTTGAAATTGGGGTTGTCAGAACAGGAACGGACTTTAGTTCTGAAGCGACAGTTAGCTTTACAGCAACTACGACTTATGCTACCTCAACTGATTTCTTTGATGCGGGCGATGATGCATCTTCTACAGTTACTTTTAGTAATGAAGGAACGATCACCATAGCTGCAGGGGAAAGCAGAGGATCAATTGTTGTATCAATTGGTGATGACGTAGTGGCTTCTGGTGATAGAACCATTAGTGTGACGTTAACAGAGACAACAACTGGAGAGCTTGGACTATCCGAGTCTGATCCTAAAATCACACAAGCAGTTACAATTGTTGATGATGACTGTCCAATAGCTATTGCAGATTGGGTAGGTGTTTACACTGTGGATGAGAATTTCACAGATGGGGTTAATGCACCAAGCGGACTAAGTGATTTCTTCACGGAATCATACCAGGTCGAAATTGCATTAGATCCGGGTGATAACACAGGAACCAAGGTGATTATTACTAATTCAGCTGGTTTCGATACCTACTTTACTGATGGATTGGTTATGACTTTCTTAACCTGTCCAGGTCAAGTATCATTTAGTGAGCCGGCACCTAATGTAGCACTTTTTAGAAATTTTGCATTTGAAACTTCTAGTTACAATGAAGGAAATTTCAGTATCAAGTGTGAAGGACCACTTGCGACTTTTGGACCTTATCAATTCACATTAACTAAGCAGTAGAAGTATGAAGAAGTTAAATTATATATTAACCATTACACTCTTGTTTATATTGAGTGCTTGTGGTGATGATAAAGATAGTCCTGGTGTGATTCAATACACTGGAGATACAGAGGGACTGTTCACAGAAGGACGGGTAAACAATGTTGAACTTTTCTATCAAGCCATGGTTAAAACCGGTCTGGATGCTAGATTGTCAGAGTCAACTGAGAGAACCTATCTTGTGCCGGATAATGCAGCAATGCAAGCGGCATTGCAGAGTGGTGGGTTTCTTACGGTTGCCGCAGCTGACGTTGATTTCCTTACTAATTTGATCAATGATCATACGATTGGTGGTCTTATTACAGAAGATGAGTTCACAAAAAGTGTACTGACGAATGAGAATGGATCTCAAATCTACGTTTCTGTAGGTTCGGCAATTGTATTCAATAGTCAAGCTTCAATTTCTGATGGTAATAATTCAAGTACCAACGGAATAGTCCACGTTATTAACTTTCCATTATTGAGCTTTCCGGAGAACGATATAGCAGGGATAGTAAATAGCTTGGCTAATGATGCGACTAGTCCAGAATTCACATTGCTTAATGCAGCATTAGCTGCTACTGGATTGGACGCTACACTAGGTGGTACAAATGAATTTACCGTATTTGCACCAACCGATGCTGCGTTTAATGCTGCTGGCTATGCTGATGTAGCTGCAATTAATGCTGAAGATGTAGCTGTTTTGACTGAAATTTTACAGAATCATGTTTTATCTGGGAGATTCTTTACACTTGATCTTGCTTCTGGGAGAACCTATACTGCCAATGGTGGTGCCGGTACTGCGAAAGGGTTGGATGTTGACGTTGAGTCTGATGCCATAGAGGTAGAGATTGATGGTGGTACTTCAGAGACGACAAGTGTGAATACACTAGCAACAAATGGTATTATTCACATAGTTGACGCAGTGATTATTCCTGAAGATTATGTGATTGAAGCTGGAGATGTTAGTGGTAGCGCTTTTGGAACAGCTCTAGGGGCAAGTTCCTTCGATTATGATGCGCTTTTATCAACTGAAGATGAATATACTGTTTTAGTACCAACTGGTTATGCTGGTGGTAATACGCAAGCAGAATTGGATGCTTACATCTTTGAAGGAACCGTAAGTTTCAGCGATCTGGCAGCTTCAAGAGTTGAGTCAATTGGTGAAGATCAATATTTCATAGGTGCTGATGATGATGCATTGACTATTTATGGAGCAACAGGTTCTTCTTCTACATTTGATACGGAAGATGAAAGTGTTTATAATGGGAATTACAGCGTTCTTGATGGTGCCAGCGTTACTCCACTGCCAAATATGAGTGCAGTCTCAGTATTGTTAGCAGATGCAACGGCACCAGATACATTGAGCTTATATCTTGAAGCACTAAGATTCTTGGAATTGGATAGTTTAGTCGATGTTACGTATCTGGCAGTTGTGAATACTGAATTAGAGGATGTATATAGAGATGCTCTGGATGAAGGTGGTGTCGTTGATCCAACAACAATTACCGCTGGTGATTTTGATGAATTGATAGCAAATATTGGATCTGCAGATGCAGCTACCTTATCTGCAGTTATTGAAAGACACATTATCACAGAATTATTCTTCAGTGCCGATTTGGAGCCTGACTTGCAGTTTAGTAATCGAGCGGGTGAGACATTAGATTTCGGAACGGTTACGGTTGGAATGACAACTGAAACTGGATTTGTAATAAATGATGATAATGAACTATCCGTAGTTGAGATTGATGGAGGAAATGTGACTGGACTGAACGGAGTGGTTCATGTATTAGAGTCTGCATTGCCAGAACTATAGATTCAAAACGAATGTTATAAAAGGGCCATAATATTATGGCCCTTTTTTTGCTTTAGATTTACTTTTATAACTATGAGGAGGTTACAATATTTATTTTTATTGATAGGATTAAGTGTCAATGCACAGACATCCGATCCATTGTGCGGTACAGAAGCGACAGCAGAGCAGATAGAATTTATGAATTCCTTAATACATAAAGGAAGTTTGTCGAATTCTTCAAGATCAATTGCTAATACTTCTAATATCGTAAATGTGCCTCTGAAATTTTTCCTGATAAGACAATCGAATAATACGGGAGGTCTTCCTGAATCCAGAATTTCTTCATTAATAGATGAGGTCAACAATATCTACTCTCCTGCAGGAATGGTTTTCTTCCAGGTAGAAGATCCTACGATCATTGCAAGCGATAATTTCTATAATTTGGATAGTTCGGAAGAGAACGAACTCGCTGCGTCAAGAGACCTTAGTGGTGTGATTAACATATATGTTTCTGAAAACCTCACCAGTGGAGGATCTGCCTTATGTGGTTATACAAGGTTTCCTCCAAGTACAGATAGAGTATTTTTGGCTGCTGATTGCGCAGATAATGAATTTGGCACCACAGCTCATGAATTAGGCCACTATTTCACACTTTACCATACACATGGTAAAACAAATACAGGAACTACAGACGAATTGGTAGATGGAAGTAATTGTACAACAGCGGGAGACGATATTTGTGACACACCTGCAGATCCAAATCTTTCCGGTTTGGTTAGCGGATGCTCTTACACAGGTAGTCTAAAAGATATTAACGGAGCTTTTTTTGCTCCAAATCCTAGAAATATAATGTCTTATGCTCCTAACGGGTGTAGAGATTTTTTTAGCACTGGTCAGTTTGAAAGAATCAGATCGGGTTTGGAATCCGGTCGTGATTACCTGAACCTGGTTTATGACAACTTCACAGCTAAATTCTCATCCGATCTACGTGTGGGATGTGCTCCTTTCACCATCGAATTTACCGACTTAACAAGTAATGCAGCATCAAGAAATTGGAATTTTCCAGGTAGTGATAAGGAAAACTCACCACTCAAAACTGTATTTGTTACCTATGATGAACCAGGGTTTTATACAGTAAGCTTAACAGTCACCAATGCCGAAGGACAAGAATCTGAAGTGACAAGAGAAAACTATATCCTTGTGGAAGATCCATTTGAAAACCTATTGCAAGCCCCTTCTGAAAACTCATTTCTAACCTCAGATTTACCAGAAAAATGGGAAGTTGATAATAAGGATCAATCTGTCACATGGGCTTACGATGCATCATCATCCGACGCAGCAGGAGGCTCATATTTTATAGATAATTATAATTATGGAGCAGAACTCACTCCTCAATTTGATGATTTGAATTTAAGCTCTTTCGACTTAAGAGACATCAAATTGCTCACTATAGAATTTTCTTATGCATATACCCACAGATTTGAGGAAGGAGAAAATTTAGCAGCTTACGATAGCATAGCAGTAGGATTTAAGTTAGACTGTGATAAGGATATAACAGAATTGTTTAGAAGTGGAGGAAATGAATTAATGACAACTTCATCTGCTCAGAATGATTTTTTTGTACCCTCCGAGAATGATTGGTCAAACATTGAGGTGACTTTGGATATTAGTAGCATATCCAGAGTTGATGACCATTCTACTCTGACACCCATCATACGAAATGAGACTGGGAATGGGAATAATTTCTATTTAGATAATTTGGTATTAACTCCGGACTTCTCATTAGATTCTGTTGAGTTTTTTAGGGTTAGGATAGATGACGGGAATGTTACCTTGAGATGGGCAAATTCAGCGTTCAACTCAAGATCAGTGATCATCGAAAGAAGTATTGATGATGCTGATTTTGTAGTCATTGATGAAATTGATGCTTCAATTACTGAGTACATTGATTCTTCAATTCAACAGGAGGACATTCAAACGGTTCAGTATCGAGTTAAAAATGTTAATAACATTGAAGAATCTTCGTATTCTGTGATTGATGGCCTGGATTTACTTTCTACCGGGATTAGTAACGAAGAGATAATTGTTATTTATCCGAACCCCGCAAAAAATCAGGTTAAGCTGAATGTAGCAGATCAGCTCCTAAGTAAAATAACTTCGATAGAAATTATCGGCTTAAATGGAAAAGCTATTCATAAAATAGATGACTTTTCGAACCAAGTTGTTATAGATATATCTTCATTGAAGAATGGTATCTTCTTTGTTAAAATCAATTCAGACACAACACCTATATACAAAAAACTGATAAAGACTAATTAATATGAATCGTGCTTACAAATATTTTTTTTCTGTGGTATTAGTAGGGCTAACCATCTGTTCTAATTACGCTCAAGAGGGTCGAGTTGGTGATATAATTAATCCTAATTTTAATAATAGGGACCTGTTTGAAAATAGAAAAGAAGAGATTAAAGGAAGCCCTTATCTCTTTGATGAATGGAATATTGGTGAGATCAAAACTAAATTAGGTTCTGTGTATCCCAATGTGAAATTGAAATATGCTGCCTATAGCGATCAACTCTTTTTCCTAACAGACGATGGTGACGAAAGAGCAATAGCAAGAGAAAAGGTCCACTACTTTCAATTCAATGATGAGGACGGCAAGAGCTACCTTTTCGAGCATATCCCATACCATGGTTTCTTGCAAAAACTGACTAGTCAATCAGGGGTTATTTTGTACAAAAAAATTGAGAAGGAAATAAAAGAAGCACCAAAGAATAACGGCTATAACGCATCTACTGGTAAAGATGAGTTCTTTGAGCGAAGAACGTATTATGTGCTTGCGAATAAACAAGTAGTACCAGTTCAGGGTAAAAAAGAGTATTTGGCCTTATTCCCGAATAATAATGACGCGATAGAAACCTTTATTAAAAAGAATAAAGTGAAATTTAAGAAGGATGAAAAAATGATTGATCTGGTTGAATATACAAATTCACTTGGAGATTAACTTTGCATCAAAAAATTAATGCCGATAGTTCACCGAAAAGAACATTTCAACGCAGCTCATAAACTTTACAATCCAAATTGGTCTGAGGAAAAAAATAAAGAAATTTTCGGTCCATGTGCAAATGAAAATTGGCATGGTCATAATTTCGAGCTCATTGTTTCGGTAAGTGGTGAGGTAATTCCAGATACAGGTTTTGTGATTGATCTCAAAAAATTAAGCGATCTTATTCAAAGGGAAATCATACAAAAGGTAGATCATAAGAACATCAATCTTGATGTGCCATTTATGAAAGATAAGATGGGTAGTTGCGAAAATCTAGTGATCGAATTCTGGAAAATCCTAGAACCTAAAGTAAATGAGATTGCACAAAACGCGCAACTTCACAAACTTCGATTGATTGAGACACCCAGAAACTTTGTTGATTATTATGGAGATTAATGAAATATTGGATTTCAGCTGAAGGTAGCAATGAAACGACTTTTGCCTATTTATTAGCCAAGGAAATATTTAGGTTTGATGTGCGAGCTTTGATCAATGGTAGAAGGGAGCTGGAAGAACTGCATATTGATGACTTTAGACAGTCTATATCAGTAGATGATCTTCAGTGCTTTGTCAGAATTGGGAAAAACTTTAAAAGACCTAGAATTGGTAGATCGATTGAAAGTTTCTTTATTTCTACGAACCTTTTAAAGCTGAATTCTACCCAAAATATTCACCATTTTGCCCCCGTTCCTTCCTCCAATATAAATTATCTGGGTTGCTACCTAAATGATGTAATAAAGGCATATTCATTTAAGAACATAGTAGACCGACCCAACAGACATGTGATTGGAATCTTGATGAGTAATTCAAGTAGTTCACTCACGGAGAAAATAGTGGAAGCTCTAATGGCTGAGACTGACTATGGATTCGTCCTTTCTAAATCTATGCAAGGAATTAAGATCACTTCCGAAGCTATAAGTTATGAGGAAGAGTTTGATCTATTGAGGAATGCTAGCCTAGTGATACTGGAAGATAATGACAGCTCTTTAAAAGCTGCATTATTGAATTGTCCTCAAATCTTCCTTAAATCAGGTTTTTTTATAGAAAAGTTTATAGGAAGGAATAAAAGATCAATTGTTAACTCTCTTTTAGGAGAACCTTTTATTGCTAGGACTAAGAGATCAATCAACGATATAAAGAGTGCTACCAATACGCTATTGAACGATCATGAAAGCTATGCGTCTTTTCTCTCAGAGTATCAGAAAATGAAGGATGTTTTAGGAATAGAGCCAACAGCAAGAAAACTGGCAAAGGAGATTGTGACTTTACTGGAGGATAAGTCTACGCAGCTCTAAGCTTGTTAAATTTAGACTTCTCAAACTTTTCTGCAGCATATGTCCTGTCAATCACCATCTCTTTAACATCTTTATTGGATGGTAACTCAAACATTGCGTCCGTTACAATAGCTTCACATATGGATCTTAACCCTCTGGCTCCAAGTTTGAATTCCATTGCTTTCTCAACGATATAATCAAGTGCTCCATCCTGCAGTTCAAGTTTGACATCCTCCATATCGAAGAGCTTCGTATATTGTTTAACTAGGGCATTCTTTGGTTCAGTAAGAATGCGCTTTAATGCCTCGGTATTGAGTGGGTCAAGATGAGTAAGTACAGGCAAACGACCTATGAGTTCAGGAATCAGACCAAAGCTTTTAATATCCTGGGCTGTGATGTATTGAAGAAGATTATCCTTGTCAATTGAGCCAGATTTGAACTCATTATCGTTCGCAAATCCAATTGGCCTTGTATTTAATCGGTTGGCAATATGCCTTTCTATACCATCGAAAGCACCACCGCATATAAATAAGATATTCTCAGTATTTACGTTGATCATTTTCTGATCGGGATGTTTTCTTCCTCCTTGAGGCGGAACATTCACTGTGGTACCCTCAAGCAATTTCAACAAAGCTTGTTGCACACCTTCACCGCTCACGTCCCTTGTGATAGAAGGATTGTCAGACTTTCGAGCGATTTTGTCAATTTCATCAATATAAACAATACCTCTTTCAGCAGCCTCTACATCATAATTAGCCGATTGCAATAGTCTGGTCAGAATACTTTCTACATCTTCTCCGACATAACCCGCCTCAGTCAAGACGGTGGCATCAGCAATGCAAAAAGGTACCTGAAGTATTTTAGCCAGAGTTCTTGCAAGGTATGTTTTGCCTGTACCCGTCTGACCAACCATGATGATATTAGATTTTTCAATAACAACATCATCTTTATCAGCAGATTGCATCAATCGCTTATAGTGGTTGTATACAGCCACAGACATATATTTTTTGGCCTCATCTTGGCCAATCACAAACTCATCAAGATGTGATTTCATATCAGCTGGCTTGATGAGTTTGAAATTAGGAGACTCATTCTCTGTAGTTGTTTTTAGCTCCTCATTTAAAATCTGTTGAGCCTGGGCAATACATTTATCACATATATGAGCATGTATACCCGAGATCATTAGATCTACATCTTTCTTATTTCGACCGCAAAAACTACAAGTAACCTGAGCCATAATTTTCCTATTTTTTCTCTAAAACCTCATCAATAAGGCCGTATTCTTTGGCTTCTGAAGCTCGCATCCAATAGTCGCGATCAGAATCCTTTTCAATGTCTTTATATGATTTGCCGGAATGTTTTGCCAGAATATTATATAAATCTTTTCTCAATTCCTGCATCTGCTTGAGAGTTATCTCCATGTCCCTAGATTGACCCTGCATCCCACCACTTGGTTGGTGTATCATAATTCTTGAATGAGGTAGGGCAGACCTTTTTCCAGCAGCACCTCCCGAAAGAAGAACAGCTCCCATAGATGCCGCCATTCCTGTACATATGGTGGCAACATCCGGACTAACGTATTGCATGGTGTCATACATGCCAAGACCAGCATAAACCGACCCTCCAGGACTATTGATATATAATAGTATGTCTTTTTTTGCATCCACAGACTCCAGGAAGAGTAGCTGAGCGGTAATAATGTTAGCGATGTTTTCTTCAACCTGCATTCCTAGGAAAATGATTCTATCCATTATCAGTCGTGAAAACACATCAATCTCTCGGAAGTTTGTAGGGCGCTCCTCAATAACAGCACGAGTCATATTTTCGACCCGGTTGGAAACGTGGTGAACATAATCATCGAAGGCTGTTCCGCTTATATTCTTGCCTTTAACAGCGTATTTTCTGAATTCCTCAGTATTAATCATCAGTATAATTTAAGTATATGGACGTAAAAATAAAAAAGTCCTGTATTCAGGACTTCTTGAAAACCTAAATTGATGTCATTTGGTTCAAAATCAAAGTTTTCTAAACTCGTCAAGTGAAACAGTTTTTTCTTTAACCGTAACCTCATCTTTTACATATTCCAAAACCTTTCTAGACTGAACCTGGTTGAAAACCTTCATATAGTTTTCGCCATTCTCTCCTTGCAAATAATTGTTAGCAAAATTATCTAGTTGATCATTCATTTGATCACCCATGCCTGAACCAGCGAACTGTTTCTTAATTAATTCCTTAGCCTCATTAACAACATCCTCGTGCTCCACTTTGATATCCTGATTTTTTACAATCTGGTTTCTAATGAGAGACCACTTAAGCTCCTTCGCGTATGAATTGTATTCAAGGTCCAATAGATCCGCAGTTAGGTTTTCATTACTTTTTAGAAGCCATTTCTTCAAAAATTCATCTGGAAGATTGATTTTAGCTGAATCTGTCAACTTTTCCCTTACATGATGATCAAAAAATTGTTCTGATTCACCTTTATAATTTTGGGAAACAATCTCCCTAACACGATCTCTAAAACCAGCTTCATCGTTGATTGTACCCTTTCCAAAAGTTTTATCAAATAGTTCCTGATCCACTGGAGCCAACTTGTAATGATTAATGGCCTGAAGGAAGAAGGTTAATTTCTTTAATTTCTTAAACTCTTCATCATCAAGTCTTAATTGACTCTTAAGAGCATTTTCATGCTTAAAACTCTTTTTGGTATCAATTTCAACATCTGCACCAACTTTTAACCCAGTTAATTTCTTTAGATAGCCCTTTTCTACATCCCTGAGATCAATACTAATTTCCTGGTTTATTTCACCATCTTTGGACTTTACTTGTCCGTAAAGTGTGTCTTTCTCCGATGAAATTTCTGGATTTTCCATTTCGCCAAATTGTCTTTGAAGATTTTCGATGGTCTCATCAATAACCTTATCATCAACATTGATGAAATATTTCTCCAACTTCACCTTTTTGTCAGCTTTTATTTCGAAAGGTTCAGCAAAACCAATCTCATACTTAAATTCAAAATCACTTTGATTTTCCCAATCGTATTGCTCCTTGGTTTCAACTGGAATGGGCTCACCCAAGAACTGCGTTTCTTCTTCGCGTAAATAGCCGTTTAACTTTTCCGAAACAAGCTTATTAATTTCATCAACTATCAAAGCTTTTCCATACATCTTACGGATCATACCAGTTGGTACTTTTCCTTGTCTAAAACCTTTAATGCTGGCGGTCTTACTATACTCTTTGATTTTTTGATCAACACCAGGTTGAAAATCAGTCTTGTTTACGCTAATTTTAATTATACCTTGTGTTTTGTCTGTTTTGTCAAAAGATATTTCCAACGTGCTACTGTTTAGTGTTCTAAAAATAAAAACCCTCTTACTCGTCCCTTTGGTAGGGCTTCGGAAAGAGGGTTGTTTTAATGTGCGGATGGAGGGACTCGAACCCCCATGCCTCGCGGCGCTAGATCCTAAGTCTAGTGCGTCTACCAATTTCGCCACATCCGCAGTTTTCTTAGCTAGAACTTTTTCTTGCTCCGAAAATCGGAAGGCAAAAGTAGATAATATTTTTGATTCAACAAGGGTTTAATTTTGTAAAATTATTATGGTAGTAGAGGAAGATTTAGAATCAGAAAAAAAAGAAATAATAAGACGCTACAGACGTCTCTTGAGGAAGGCTAAACCAATCCTGAAAGATGGTGATGCAAAGATCATAAAAAAGGCTTTTTATACTTCGATGGAAGCCCATAGTGGAATGAGAAGGAAGTCAGGTGAGCCGTATATTTTCCATCCATTAGAAGTTGCCGAAATATGTATTTCTGAAATAGGATTAGGAACAACCTCCATAGTCGCAGCACTGCTTCATGATGTAGTTGAAGATACAGATTATGAAATAGCCGATATCCAAAGGCTTTTCGGTAAAAAAGTCGCAACCATAATTGACGGCCTAACCAAAATTTCTGGCGTTTTTGATCAGGGAAGTTCACAGCAAGCTGAAAACTTCAGGAAAATGCTTTTAACACTTTCCGATGATGTTAGAGTTATCTTGATAAAACTGGCTGACAGATTGCATAACATGAGAACGCTCGAAAGTATGCCTCGAAACAAACAATTAAAGATTGCGAATGAGACAATTTACCTATATGCTCCCCTGGCTCACAGGCTGGGCCTCTATGCGTTTAAATCAGAACTTGAGGATTTATATCTGAAATACAGCGAACCCGAGGTGTACGAAGAAATAACAGCGAAGATTAGTGATACAAAAGATGCGAGAAACAAATTCATAAGGAATTTCATCAGACCTATAAAAGACAAACTAAACAATCTTGGGGTTTCTTATGAGATAAAAGGTAGACCTAAATCCATCCATTCCATATGGAATAAAATGAAAAAGCAGAACGTACCATTTGAGGAGGTTTTCGATCTATTTGCAATAAGAATCATCTTAAATGTGCCGTACAAGGAAGAAAAAGCAATGTGCTGGCAGGTATATTCACTTGTAACTGATTATTACCAGCCCAACCCTGATAGATTAAGAGATTGGATTAGTATCCCGAAAGCCAATGGCTATGAGTCATTACATACTACAGTCATGAGTGATAGAGGTCAATGGGTTGAAGTCCAAATAAGAACAACGAGGATGGATGAAATAGCCGAGAAAGGATATGCTGCACATTGGAAATATAAAGACGGAAAATCTTCCGATGAGTCTGGCTTAGAGATGTGGATAGCTAAAGTAAGAGAGATTCTGGAGCAAAATGATGCAAATGCTATTGAGTTTGTCGATGACTTTAGATCTAACTTATACAGTGATGAAGTCTTTGTTTTTACTCCTAAAGGAGATTTAAGAACGCTTCCCCAGGGAGCGACGGCACTTGATTTTGCATTTGATATACATACAGAGATAGGTGCACGTTGCTTAGGAGCCAAAGTGAATCAAAAACTTGTTCCCTTAAATTTTGAGCTCAAAAATGGAGACCAGGTTGAAATACTCACATCTAGTAAACAAAAACCGAATGAGAGCTGGCTGCAATACGTTGTTAGTTCAAAGGCTAAATCCAAAATAAAAGATGCCTTAAAAGAAGAAAGGAAAATATACATTGACGAAGGGAAAGAAATTATCAAGCGCAAACTCAAACAACTTAAAATTGAATATAGACAATCTGCCCTAGAAGATATTGCCCAGTACTTTAATGTAAAAAGTGTTTCTGATATGTTCTATTTGGTTGGTACTGGAAAGATCGATCACTCATTAATCAAGTCTTATATAAAATCGGATAAGACGCCAGAGCAAAAGTCTAATGTAAGAGGTGCCAAAGATGTTGAGGAAAAACTAAGTCGAATAAGAAAGACAGATAGTGACCTTTTACTACTTGGAGAAGATCTAGATATTATTGATTACAAATTTGCTAAGTGTTGTAACCCAATAGCAGGTGATGATGTGTTTGGATTTGTAACTGTTAGCGATGGAATAAAGATTCACCGAACTACATGTCCTAATGCAGCGGAACTACTAAGCAATTATGGATACAGGATTATTAAAGCAAAATGGGCATCCTCCAGGAAGCACTCTTTTGAGGCCACACTATCTATTATCGGTACAGATAGAATGGGGTTAGTTAGTGATGTCTCTAATATTATTTCAGAGGAACTTAAAGTGAATATGCGTTCACTGTCTATAAATACAGAGGGAGGGATCTTTGAAGGCAACATCAGACTATATGTAGAGGATACTTCACATCTTGATAAACTAGTTAAAAAGCTCGAAAAAGTGAATGGTGTAGTTAAAGTGAGTAGAACAAACTGATTATATAAGGTTTGTGTTAACAAATCTGGCAGTCAATTCTTAAGTGTAAATTATATTTGTTGCATGCAGGGACAGAATATTTTGGAAGAGGTCAAAAAAATTTTTCAAGCCCATCTTGAGAATAAAAATTTAAGGAAGACACCTGAGCGTTTTGCGATTTTGGAGGAAATATACAATCGTGACGGGCATTTTGACGTTGAGTCGCTGTACGTAAGTATGAAAGACAGAAATTATCGAGTTAGTAGAGCGACAGTTTATAACACACTAGACTTACTTGTAGATTGTGATCTGGTAACAAAGCATCAGTTTGGAAAAAACTTGGCACAGTTTGAGCGTGCTTATGGATTTAGACAGCATGACCATTTAATCTGCACGGATTGCAACAAAGTTCATGAATTTTGTGATCCGCGCATTCAAAACATTCAAACCACCGTAGGGCAGCTTTTGCAATTTGAAGTAATGCACCATTCATTAATTCTTTATGCCAGCTGCAAGAAAGAAGGTTGCGAAAATAGATCTAATTAAATTTGAAACCTGCTCTTAAGAATTAATATCAGAGTAATCACATTCATTAATCAGAATAAGACATCAATAGATGAAGTACGATAAAGAGATAAAAGGTAACATCCTTAAACTGAATTTTTCAGGGGATTTAATAGGTGAAAATAACGGCCCGGAAGTAGTAGAATTGGCTAATGAAGCCATAGCAAAAGGAGTTATGTATTGCTTGTTGGATATTTCTGATGTCAGATATATAAATAGTAGTGGTATTGGAGTGTTAATAACACTATTGACAAAATTCAGAAACAAGAACGGAGACCTGTATATAATCAACCCCTCCGAGCATGTTAATAAGCTCTTGATAATGACAAAGCTCCAGGCAATATTTAATATTGCAGAAACAGAAGATCAAGCACTCGAGAAAATTCAATAATAATGTCAAAAGTAGATGTGCTCCTTGGACTTCAATGGGGAGACGAGGGAAAAGGTAAGGCCGTAGATTTTTTAGCGCCGAAGTACAATATAGTCGCCCGATTTCAAGGAGGTCCCAATGCAGGGCATACCTTAGAGTTTGAAGGAAAAAAACATGTATTGCACCAAATACCATCAGGAATTTTTCACGAAGACACCCTGAATGTCATCGGAAATGGTGTAGTAATTGATCCAATAGTATTTGAGAAAGAAATAAATGATCTCAAACCATATGGTATTGATGCAACAAAGACTTTAGTTCTGTCCAATAAAGCTCAGTTAATCCTGCCTACACATAAGCTGCTGGATAAAGCTCTTGAAAAGCAAAAAGGAGAGGATAAGATTGGATCTACCTTAAGAGGAATAGGACCTACATATCAAGACAAGATTGGAAGGCATGGTCTTCGTATCGGAGATATTATCGAGAATGACTTTGAAGAGAAATATAATAAACTTAAAGCCCAGCATCTTTCAACCTTAGAAAAGTTGGAATTTCATGAGGACTTCTCTTCACAAGAGGAAGAATTCTTCAAGAGTCTAGAACTCATGAGGAGATTTAGAATCGTCAATACAGAATACCTTATAAACAATTCCCTCACCGATAGTAAATCAATTCTCGCTGAAGGAGCTCAGGGAACCTTGTTGGATATTGATTTTGGTAGTTATCCTTTTGTAACTAGTTCCAATACCACTACTTCAGGGGCTTGCAATGGATTAGGAATCGCTCCAAATAAGATTAATGATGTTTTTGGAATCTTCAAAGCATACTGCACAAGAGTAGGTAGCGGACCTTTCCCTACAGAATTGCACAATGAAGATGGGGAAGAGCTTAGAAAGCTTGGTAATGAGTTTGGAGCTACTACTGGAAGGCCAAGAAGATGCGGATGGCTTGACTTGCCGGCACTAAACTATTCATGTATGCTAAATGGAGTAACACAGCTGTTTATGATGAAAGCAGATGTGCTCTCAGGAATGGAAGAAGTAAAGATTTGTGACTCCTACAAAGTTGGAGGATCATTGACTAAAGAATTTCCTTATCAATTCAACGAAGATTTCGAACCACAATACCAATCTCTTAAAGGATGGGAGGTTAATGGGATTCCGGAGTACAAAAATTTACCAGATGATTTAATGGATTTTGTATCTAAAATAGAACTTTCTACAAGTACTCCGATACAAATGGTATCACTTGGCCCAGATCGAAGTGAGACTGTTATAAAAAAAAGTTGAAAAAAGTAAT
>OZ253940.1:0-2777500 GCA_965267215.1 Ekhidna sp. | reverse complement strand
GTTGGGAAGGGATAAGCACTGAAAGCATCTAAGTGCGAAACCCACTACAAGATGAGGTTTCTTTTAAGGGATGTTCTAGATTAGGACGTAGATAGGCTGCAGGTGTAAAGGCAGTAATGTCAAAGCTGAGCAGTACTAATTACCCGTAAGCTTTTTTGAAGCGTTTCGATAAACTCGCAATTTTTTTAAGTGAATCTTTCTTTTATATGTCAAGACATTAAGTCCTGTCCTTTTGGATGAGGCAAATTTTATGGTGATTATAGCGACGGGGTCCACCTCTTCCCATTCCGAACAGAGAAGTTAAGCCCGTCAGCGCTGATGGTACTGCCGTAACAGGTGGGAGAGTAAGTCGTTGCCAGTTTATTAACAAGAGCCTTCTCAGAAATGGGGAGGCTTTTTTTGTTTTAGCAAACTTAACTGCTTTACCTTCGTTTGAATTTCAAACTTAGTATATGAATAACTGGTGGTTATTTTCATTTTTCCTAATTGTTCCCTTTCTCGTGCATCTCTTCTCTTTTAGGAGAGCTAAGAAATATTATTTTACTGCGGTACATTTCATTTCAGAACTAAGTAAAACAACGAAGTCCAAATCAAGACTTAAGTACATTTTAGTTTTGTGCAACAGGGTTTTACTTCTCATTTCAATTTTCGGAATTTTATGGTTTTTATTTTCCGATTCAGCTAGAGTTCCTGTATTTACGGATGTTCTTTACTTTGATAATTCAATTAGTTCCTCAATTAGCGATAATCAAGGAGATTTAAATACTTACTTAGTGTCGATTATTTCTTCTAGTATCGAACAAAATGTGAGTTACATTTCCAACTCGGAAAAGAAATTGATAACTGATCGATCAGAATTGAATTTTAATGAAATCAAAACGAATTTTCAAAGTGAGATCGCTTCAATTTTAGATAAGCAAGGGAGAAGAACTGCTTTTCATTTGGTTTCTGATTTTCAATTATTTAATGAAATTCAGTTTTATGAATCTCTTAAGGATACCTCAAATCAATATAATCTGATATTCACGAATAATCTTAATGAGATAAAAAATGTATATGTGGATACTCTCTACATCCTGCCTAGCCAACAAGATGTGGGTAAGCTTTCAGTATTCTTAAGATTAAATACGAGTTTTTACGATAGAGGAAACCTTGTTATTAAATTGATGTATGAAGGTAGGCAGATCAGCTCCATTATAAAGGAGGTTTCTGAGCTTGACTTAGTTGTTTTTGATATAGGCAAAAATGAAACTGGAAATTACGAGATTCATTTGGAAGGAGATGAGGTTACCTATGACAATATTTTTTATTTCACTGTTGATCCAAGATCTAAATCAACAATAAGTATTATTGATGATGGAAACTCAAAATTTTTGGAAGAAGCTTTTGGAAATAAAGATCTGTTTCAGGCGAAGATTTATAATTTAAATTCCATAGACTATGGCTCTCTCAAGAAATCTGACTTAATAATTGTAAATGACCACTTTAAATTGCCTACTTATTTATTTCGTCAACTTGGTGATCAGCCTTTTTTAATTTTGCCTTCAGATATAGTTGATGTAAGTACTTATTCAGAAGTACTAGATTTAAATGTTCATGAACAATTGTTCGAAGCATTCGAAATTGACTTTGATTTCAAACATCCACTTTTTAAAGGAGTTTTTGAGAAAAAAATTGATGATTTAGCTAATTTATATTCAACGCCAGCCTTGAATATTTCTGGTGAATATGAACCGATTATTAGGTATAGAAATCGTGTTCCTTTCATGATCCAAAAGGATAAGATTTTTTTGATAAATGCTCGCTTAAATGAAGAAAGTGTATTTCAATCAAGTGCTTTATTTCTTCCGATACTTTATCAGTTGGTTTTTTCAATCTCTGATCCTATAAGTGAGTCTTACTTTTATCCATTAGAGAATTTGTCCATTAATACTCAAGTTTCCGATGTTCCGGTGCGCATTGCTAATTCACAGTTTGATTACATACCTGAGTTTAATGTAATTGGTGATGAAATGATTATATCTATTCCTGAAAACATTGGTCCTGGAAATTATTTTTTGCTGAAAGGGACAGATACTTTGAGAAATATATCGATAAATCTACCAAAGAGCGAATCTAAGATGGTTGCACCTTTGATGGATAAAATGAATGAATTGTTTTCAGGAAGAGATAATGTGAACATAATTAGCTTTGATGATAAGTCTGAATCTTCTCGTTTTTTGGAAGCATCTTCGGTAGGAGTGGCAATGTGGAAATATGCATTAATTTTGGCGTTAATATTTGTTATCACTGAAACAATACTCCATAGATACTGGAAATGAGCCTACTTCTAAAGAATGCCCAAATCGTAGATAAAAATTCCCCTGCTCATTCCAAGTCCATTAATCTTCTGATTGAAAATGGGAAGATTGCCTCAATAGTTGGAGGGAAAGCCAAGCGGGAAATAGATTTAAAGGGTAAATACGTGAGTTACGGGTGGTTCGATTTAAATGCTCATTTTTGTGATCCCGGTTACGAGCATAGAGAAGATATTGAATCTGGTATAAATACATCCAAATCTGGAGGGTTTACTGATGTATGTCTGATATCTGGTACGGAACCACCGATTGAATCAAAAAGTGATGTTTCATACCTAAGATCAAGAAAGAGCGAACTTGTAGAGATTCATGTAGCTGGCTCGATTAGTGAATCTCAAAAAGGAGAAAACCTTACAGAAGTTTTAGATTTGAATTCTGCTGGAGCTTGTTGTTTTTCTGATGGTGATCAGCCTATTTGGAATACTGAGTTGCTCTTAAAATCTCTGGAATATACTAGAGATATCAATGTTCCGATTTTTCAGAATGCCAGAGATCTAAATATCTCATCAAACACGCATATTCATGAAGGAGTTTTTAGTACCAATTTAGGACTGAGAGCTGACCCTTCCTTATCCGAAGAGTTGATAGTACAAAGAGATTTAGAGGTGCTAAGGTACAGTAAGGGTAGTCTACATTTTTCAAGGATTTCTTCTGCTAAATCGGTGGATCTGATTAGAAAGGCTAAAAAATCTGGCCTCTCTGTTACCTGTGATGTTGGGATTCATCACCTTATTTTTATTGATGAATCAATAGGTGATTTTGATTCTACTTTTAAAAGCTTGCCACACTACAGGTCGGAGAGTGATAGAAAGGCACTTATAAAAGGTGTAAAGGATGGAGTAATTGATGCTATTTGTTCTAATCACAGACCATTGGATTTGGAATCTAAGCAGCTCGAGTTTGATCTTGCTGAGCCTGGGAATATCTCACTTCAAACTTTTTATTCCAGTCTTTTGACAATCTCTACTGAGATTCCTTTAGAAATACTTGTTGATGCAATAGTAAATGGACCGAGAAAGGTTCTTAAGAAAGACCTGGTTAAGATTGATGTTGGACTAGAAGCCAGATTGACAATTTTTGATCCAGATTATTCTTGGATTTTGAACAGTGAGTCGAATTTGTCAAAGTCAAAGAATTCGCCTTATTGGAATCAACAGCTCAAAGGGAAGGTAGTTGGTATAGTAAATGGAAGAAATTTTGAAATAGAGGATTTTGATTAAGCCTTCCCTAAAATATGCTATTCTCTGTGGAATATTCCTTATTGGGCTATTCATTATATCAATGAATTTTGGCAGTAACCCCCTTCTAGACAGCCGTCATTTTTGGTTCGATTTAGGGGTCTATTTTTTATTTATATTCTTCGCTGGTAAAGAATACAAAGATTTCAGAAACAGTGGATATCTTCATTTTTGGCAAGGTATAAGTATTGGCTTTATTGTCTTTTTACCAGCCATTTTGATCTTTTCTGTAGGTTTATATATCATGCTAAAAGTCAATCCTGAATTACTGGAAATTTATAAAAATGGGGCAACCGCTTTGTTGAAGAGTAATGAAGCATTTTACATGGAGGAGTTAGGGGAGGATTCTTTGAACGAGCGATATTTGACTATAAATTCAATTACTCCCGCTCAACTAATTCAAATGACCTTTCGGAATAAACTATTCTCTGCTTTTTTGATAACGCCTATTGTTGCCATAATTTTAAGAAAAAAACCTAAATAACTATGAATAATCACGCAATCAAATCCGGCCTTATTATAGGTGTTATTGGAATTATCCTCACATTAGTGCTCTATATCGTTGATCCCACATTATTTGCTAAATGGTGGCTTATGATAATTTTAGGCACTTTGAATTTAGTATTGATTACCATATTTGGAGTAAAATATAGGAATGAAATTGGGGGGTTGATGAGTTTCAAGGATGCTTATCTTTATTCTATTATTACAATGGTATTAATGGTTTTGGTTAGTACTATATTTAGTATTGTTTTATTCACAGTGATTGATCCTGGAGTTTCTGAAACAGTGGCCGATGCTGTCGCTGATAATACAGAATCGATGATGAGAAATTTTGGAGCTCCTGAAGACGGCATGGATGAAGCAATTGAGAAGGCAAGGGAGGATACTATAGATCGTTTTACTGTAGTAGGTATGATAAAAGGTGCTGGAATTAGAGTTTTAATTAACCTTATTTTTTGCTTAATTATAGCTGCTATAGTTAAAAAGAAAGAACCTGAATTTGAAGAATAAAGATTTATCGATTGTAATACCTGTTTACAATGAGGAAGAATCCATTCCAGAACTACTGGAATGGATTTTTGGTGTTGTAGATATTCATAATATTTCTGTTGAGATCTTAATGATTGATGACGGTAGCTCTGATGAGTCGTGGAATACTATCTGTGAGATTGCTGAAAAAGACAGTCGTGTGATTGGTCTAAAATTTAATAGAAACTATGGCAAATCGGCTGCCCTTCAGACTGGATTTGATCATGCAAATGGTCAAATCGTCATTACGATGGATGCAGACATGCAAGATAGTCCTGATGAGATCCCGGAATTGATGGACATGATCAAAAACCTTAATCTTCATGTAGTTTCTGGTTGGAAGAAAAAAAGGCATGACCCTTTGGTAAAAACCATTCCATCAAAGTTCTTTAACTATGTTACTCGTCTGGTATCTGGTATTAAACTCCATGATTTTAATTGCGGGCTGAAGGCCTATAAGAATGATGTTGTGAAGAACATACATGTTTATGGAGAAATGCATCGATACATACCCTTGATTGCCAAATGGAATGGATATAATAGAATCGGAGAAAAGGTAGTTGAACATAGAGCAAGAAAATATGGCCATACCAAGTATGGGATGAAACGATTTATTACCGGTTTTCTTGACCTACTCTCTGTTACTTTTGTTTCGAGGTTTAAAAAGAATCCAATGCACTTTTTCGGAGTTTTTGGAAGTCTTTCTTTTATAGGAGGCTTTATTATTACTATCTGGATTATAGCTGAGAAACTTTACAGACAGTATAATCATATGTCACGAAGAGATGTAGTAGATCAACCTTTATTTTTTCTTGCTTTGGTTGCCCTAATTGTTGGTATGCAACTTTTTTTGGCTGGTTTTCTTGCTGAAATGATGATCCAGGTCAATCAAAAAAAAGGAGATTATTTGATTTCTGACCGAATAAATTAAGGGTCCATGGTCAAGTTCTCGATTATCGTACCTGTCTTTAATCGCCCAGATGAGATCAATGAACTCCTCAAAAGCTTGACTCAACAGGTATTCAAAGACTTTGAGGTACTTATAGTAGAGGATGGATCTACTCTTAAGTGTGAGGAGGTTACTTCCAAGTATGAAAGTCTGCTGGAGTTGAAGTATTACTACAAGGAGAATACAGGACAGGGGTTTAGCAGAAATTATGGTTCTGAACGAGCCACCGGTCAATGGCTTGTATTCTATGATTCGGATTGTGTCATTCCTCCAAGTTATTTGCTAAATCTTGAACATTTAGTCAATCAAAATTCAAATCAAGCCTTCAGTGGACCCGACGCTTCAAGAAAGGATTTTTCTAATCTTCAAAAAGCTATTTCTTTTTCGATGACATCTTTTCTAACGACCGGAGGTATTCGTGGTAGAAAGATGAAAGTAGATAATGAAGCTCATCTAAGAAGTTATAACCTAGTTATGAAAAAGGAAGTCTTCAATACTCTTGAGGGTTTTAAAAAGACCAATATGGGTGAGGATATGGAACTGAGTTATAGATTTAGAATGAATGGGTATAAGGCACTGATTTCTGAAGATTTGAAAGTTTATCATAAACGGAGAACTACTTTTAGGTCTTTTTTCAAGCAAATTTTTTCCTTTGGAAGGACTCGTATTCAACTTAAGAGGCATTACAGTATACCGATTAAGATTGCTCATTTGTTTCCTGCAGTTTTTACCATTGGATTTTTTTTCAGTATGATCGGACCTATCGTTTTACCATCATTCTTTTATCCAATTCTGATCCTGTATATTGTATATTTCATACTGATCTTCATCAGCGCCTCGATTTCTGAAAAAAGTTTTCAGGTAGGAGTTTTTTCGGTGGTTACTTCTATGATACAGCATATAGCTTATGGTCTTGGATTTTTAAAAGAGGGTGTGATGTCGTCTCGTCATTGATTCTATATTTGGATATGCAAATTACACTCACTACTCCAGCACTTCTCTTTCCAGCTATTTCATTGCTTTTATTGGCCTACACTAATCGTTTTTTGGCTATTGCTACTTTGATCCGACAGCTGCATAAAAGTTATTTGGACAATCAAAAGAGTGTTTTGGAGGGGCAACTGAAAAATTTAAGAACCCGACTTTTTCTTATAAGAGCGATGCAGCTGTTTGGTGTTTTGAGTTTGTTACTTTGCGTTCTTGCCATGTTTTTCATTTACCTTCGGGTTGGTGAATGGGGTAGTGCGATTTTTGGTGTTTCTCTCGTTCTCCTTCTTTTATCCCTTTTTATCTCCTTAAGAGAAATACAATTGTCTACAAAGGCTCTAGATATTGAACTAAGTGACATGGAGCTAGGGAGTAAATTGAAGTTTTAAATTAAAAGGGCCACTATCTCGGCCCTCTCATTGCTACTAGCTCTTGTACTTTATAATCAAACTCATAATCAGTGATACTATATAAATCATAATGCCATACATGGTGGTGATCATCGACACTTTGAGTCCACCTGCTAGCATTGCTGGCGAAACCGCACCGATTTCTTGAATAGCTTCAAAAGCCGAAAAGAGCCCGATTAGTTGTCCTAGAATTCCTGTTATAGCGGCTAGCAAGCCCACAGATTTTATCATACTTACTTTACCTTCTTTAGCTATCCAGCTTTTGACCGTAAAAAATATCACCAATGCTAATTCGATTGTAAGGATACTCATGAAAAGAATCCCTCCCATTTGGAATAACTCAATCATAATTCAAAATTTAAATTAAACATGCAGCAAAGCAAGAGTCTAATCGTTCTTTTCGAAAGGTAGAATCCATCTCTAAATATGTTGTTTACCTACAAAAGGATCATAATTGGACATATTGCATCATCTTAGAGTTATGAAAGTAGATCTAAATCTGATTTTTTGGATATTGGTTTGGGTGGTGTTAACACTTCTGTTTAGCAACTCATTAGAGAGTCTTTTGATCTCCTTCTATTTTGTGACTATACTCATGCCGGTTGTTTTTGGAACCTCAGTCTTCTTTAATAGATTCCTTGTCACCAAATATTTACTGAGAGGCAAAAAAAACCAGTTTGTGATTTATTTCACATATATGCTTGTGGTGTCTGTTTATTTGGAGCTCTTGGTTATGGTTCTTGCATTCGTAATTCTAGCGGACTATGAAATCAAGAATCTAGGTAAAATTGCGGGGGATATTTACTTGCTTACCTTAGTTCTTTACCTCATCGTTCTTGCCGAAGGAATGATTTTATCATTAAAAAGATTGAAGCTTAATTCAATTGAGATGATCAATCTTCATGAACAATTAGAAAAGGATAAAAAACCAAGTATAGAAATACGAGTCAATAGAAAAAATGTAGTTTTAGCTATCTCAGAAATCTGGTATGTAGAGAGCTTGAATGATTATGTGAATATTGTAACTAACAAGGATACATATACAACAAAGGAAAAAATCAGCAAATTGGAGACCACACTTCCTTCCTATTTTTTAAGAATTCACAGGTCATTTCTTGTTAACAAAAACTTTATTCAATCTTATAACAGGGAAGAAGTGATGTTAAATGACAGGAAACTACCTATTGGTAGGAAGTATAAAAAGGACGTTGTACTTGAACTACAACCTTCTACTGTCTGAGGTAGTCAACTCCGTCTTTTTTGAATGAATTTGAGGTTTCAATAATGATATTGGATGAGTTATCGATTCCTATTAAATGTAGTTTATCACTCTCTGCTAATTCATAAAATATAATTCTCACTCCTTCATTCGAAATAGTGGTAATGTAGAATTGTTTCTTATTCATATCGTATCCAAAGAAAATTTCTCTATCAACTTTGGAGTTAATTCTAAGTGTATTTTGAAATACCATCTCAGCTTGCCATTCTTCGTCATTTTCATTTTTGAAATTGCCTGTAAGAATTTGGAATACTTTTCTAATACTTTCCTCAATATTGTTACTCGCGTAGACTTTGGTGCTTGAAACGATAGCCTCAGTGAGCTTAGATTTTACAACTTCAGCGTAGTTCGCGGTGCTGTCATTTAGGAATTCAGGGAATGAGAAAAAAAGAAAGGATGTACTACTTCCTCTTCTGTTATTAATTTTTTTATGAATAGACTTCTGCGCATTGATTGTTCGAATTTCCAACGTTTTACCTTTAACTATCCTCCCTTTAGAATCTTCTTCTTCTGTTATTTTGATTGTATAAGGATTAATATCGGATAACTTGAAAGTTCTAATTGAATAATTTTTATTCTTGAGGTTTGCTGTATTTGGAATGTTGGAAGAGATATGTTTTACAGTTACTTCTTTTTTGTCATTTACGTAAAATGTGTTTTTCCACCATTTACCACTCACATCATCGTAATATGTATAATTTAGCTTACTATCCAACCAATCGATTGCTGATTGATAAATAACCTCATCGTCTTCGCTCATTTGAGCAAATGAAGCTGCTGATAGGACTATAAGGAAAAGTGAAGATACCTGACGCATACCGAGCCATCTTATTATCACCCAAAGTTAGACAGTTTAATACGATCTATATCTTGTGAGGATTATCGAATTACACTCTGTCGCTCTTTATTAATGTTCAGGCTGAGTATATCCGGCCTAGAATAATGACCGGAAGGATCAAAGTTTTGACGTTCCTCTCTTACTTTTTTGTGATCAATCTCAGCAACAATTAATTTTTCTTCACCAACTACCGGTGCTACAAGCCAGCTTCCATCTGGAGCTGCAACGCATGAGCCACCATCGGCAAGAATATCTTTTGTTGCAGCTTTCATTTTATCTGCGTGAGGAAAGTCGTCAGAGATATCTTCTGATCTGAAAAGCCCTGAAACTCCTACCACATAAGATCGAGATTCCATTGCTATGGTAGGGATCAATTGCTCAGTGTTTCTTTTGTTGCCGGGCCAGATGGATACGTGAAGGTCCTCACCTTGAGCATACATAGCTGCTCTGGCCAGTGGCATCCAGTTTTCCCAGCAGTTCAGTCCACCTACTGTGAATGGAGGCAGTTTATGTGTGACCAGGCCATGACCATCACCCGGACTCCATGAAAGACGCTCTTCGTAGGTTGGCATTAATTTTCTATGTACCGACTGGATTTGTCCCTCTATATCAATATAGACCATAGAGCAGTATAAACTGTGCCCCCCACGGTCAATGGGCTTTTCAATCGTACCTAAATAAACCGCAACTCCTTTCTCTGCCGCTACCTTACAAAGCTGGTCAAGGTGTCCATCCTCAATACTCACTGCCTGATCCATGTAGTGAGAATGGATTTCTTTTTGAATGGGAGAATTAAATTCTGAACCATTGGTTTTATCAATCCAAAAGGGATACCCTGGGAGCAATGCTTCACCGAAGGTTATAAGCCTGGCTTTCTTTTCTGCCGCATCCGAAACATATTGGATAATTTTTTCAAGCGTTTTTTCACGATTAATCCATATTGGTGCTATTTGAGCCAATGCTATGTTTAATGTGTCTTGCATTTATGGACGGATTATTACAAAAGAATGGGTTTGCTCAGCACTTAAGGATCCAGCAATCGAGCAATACTTGGTGGTTGCAAGTTCAACAATGCGTTCCGCTTCTTCTTCCGTTAAGTCTGGAGAGGTGATGTAGTACTTTAAATGGATTTTGGTAAATCCTCTCGGATGCTCCTCTCTTCGTTCTCCGCTTATTTCAGTATTCAGGTCAATAAAAGTTTTTCTTCTCTTTTTCACCATAGATACAATCTCTACCGCAGCGCATGAGCCCAGAGCAGTGAGTAATGCCTCTGTAGGTTTTTGATGCTCACGAACATCGTCAGATCTCATATCGATGCTGAGCGAATTACTATTTTCGTTTGTGCCTATAAATTCTTCGTCTCCTTTGTACTTAAGATCTACTTTCATGATTATTCATTTATTTTCCATGCCAACGTATCATGATGTTCGGCTAAAAGCGAACGCAAATAACTACCGATATAGTTTACCCCTTCAAACCCTGCATCTTTCGCAGCTTTGTCTTCTTTTTCGAAAGGTACATCTGGTCCTGCAAAGTCATGAAGATCATTGTAAAATCCAATAGTAAAATTGTCCCAACTGGGACCAAATACGCGAGTAAATATGAAATTAGGACGATGATCAATCCCTGCGTAAAATTGATTTTCCGCTAAGCGTTGATTTAGAAGCTCTTCTTGCTTGCCTGCAAGGGCAGTGAAAATTTCTATATGAAATAGCCTATACTTTTCAAAAGCATCAATAAACGTGTTGATGGGAGGACCATTTACAATTCCTTCCTCCTGGAAAGAAACTATGTTGAAGTATTCATTTCCATATCGTTTTTCAAAGACGGTGGATTCAGTACGTTTTTGGATTTGATTTACAGAGAAATAGTTTTCCAAATCGTCTATCGGATAAATCAACATCAAGTCCCAATGATCTCCCTGACTGTGCCTCAACAAATAGGGTTTGTTTTGGAGATAGGTTTCATAGTTATCAATATCCTGGTTGATTAGATCGATTAACTGAAGGAGTTCTCCGGGTTTAGCTCTTAACAAGGTTACTTTATAGAGTTGATTTTGAGCTTGCAATTGAAAAGCACATAAAACCGCAATCAACAACATTATCCTTTTCATGAATGAGGTGTTTTTTAGTAAGTAGAATTGAAAGCTAAATAATATCGATCACTTTCGATTGTTGTATTCTTTAATTAGTACGTTAAGTCTCTTAAAATCCAGTTCCCCTTTGGCCTCTTTCAAATGATGCATGATCGCCAATCCTTTTGCAAGTTGACTGTCTATATTCTTAACTTTTCCAACAATATGGATGAGACTTCTTTGTTTTCCCTTCGTGAGCTGATGAAAATATTTGCTCCCCTCTTCGTCCTGATCCAGGAGAATCTGGAAGGATTCTGGCAGAGGAATTCCATATTCTGAGTTGTCTTTCTTAAGTTCTACATTCACTTCATCCCCTTCCTGAAGACTATTCTTCTTCATCATGTCTTTTTTTACATAGATGCTGTAAATATCACCTTTAGGCATTAAGGCACTGTGAATGGGGATGCCATTGTTGATTTTGCAGATTACTCTCCGATCTTCACCTTCTATAAATTGATCTCCAATTTCCTTTGGTATAGCTACGTAAAAGCTCCAAAGGTCATATTCAAACTTCAGGATGGGGGCTTTAAAATTCATTATTCAAGACTAATAAAACTGATTTTTAAGTTTATTAACTTAAAAACTAGTTGTATAACTGAAAAATTAGTTATAATTTAGGTCTATGGAAAGACTCACGAAAGCAGAAGAGCCCATAATGAAAATAATTTGGGAGAAAGGTGAGGTGTTTGTTAAGGACATTATTAAAGAACTCCAGGAAGAAGTACCTTATAATACTGTATCGTCACTTGTTCGAATATTAGAAAGCAAGGGAATGGTTGGTCATAAGGCGTTTGGTCGTACACATCAATACTTTCCTGCGGTGAGAAAAAGTGAATATCGGAAGCAAATGCTGAAAAATATGATCAATGATTACTTTGATGGATCATATAAAGGATTAATCTCGCAAATTTTGAATGATGAAGAAGTGAATGCGAAAGAGATTCAAGAACTAAAAGAATTTATAAGAAAAGAATGATGAATGATCTTATTATATACATACTTGAGGTAATCATTGTTTCTTCAATATTTTATTTAGGATACCTAGGAATTCAAAGACATTCACGTGCAACAATTAGAAGGTTTTATCTCCTTGGATGGTTGTTCTTCTCGATTCTTTTTCCTTTTTTTTCAATAAATACCACGGCTATTCCAACGGTTTCAATTCATAGAAACTTTGTAATTGATTCTGAGCAAGAGTCATATGAAAATCCTTTGTTTCAGGCAGAATCAGCGGTATCCCCTTCAATTGAGAAGAGTCCTGATCCAACGTTTTCTTATGGTCAATTAGGTAATCGAGAGGATAAGTCTAGTGGTTTTGATTGGAACATATTATTTATTTCTATTTATAGTTGTGTAGCTCTTTTTTTTATTGCCAGGATGCTTTTAGGGATATTTCAAATATGGAAGTTAAAGAAGGCTTCATTTAAAACCGACTTAAATGAAAGCGTGATTTACGAATTGGTCAACAGCAATGTTAAAGGAGCTTCTTTTTTTGGTTGGATCTTTATTGGAAAACTTTCAAAGAAAGAAAAAGAAACAGTTTTTGAGCATGAAAAGCTACATTCTAAGCTCGGTCATAGTTTGGATATTTTAGTTAGTCATATTTATAGTGCTCTGTTTTGGATCAACCCACTGAGTTGGGTGCTTAAAAAATTCATAGCTTTAAATACAGAGCTCCAAGTTGATGAGAAGCTAAGTCAACAATATGGTGTAGCAACATATGCTGATTTTTTATTCCAATTAAGTAGCTCAGTCTATTCAGCCAGAATGCTAAATCATTTCAGTGCTAAGCATTTGAAGTACAGAATTACGAGGTTGAATAACTCACCAAAACATAGTAAGTGGGTTCCAATCTTTATTATCACAATCCTAGCGTTTTCTCTCTTTTCAGTCTCATGTGATAGGTTAGAAATGAGTAGTGAATCCAAGCTAAAGGATATCAAGACCATAATAACACGATTTAAAAGCCATCAAACAGATACGCAGCAGAAGACTGGAAAAGTGGTAGCAATAGCAAGCTTTTTACCTGACGGAACTTTAGACGAGTTTGTGGAACAAACTACTTATCCGTACGACCATGAATTTGACAGGAAAAAGGAGTTCTGGGAGCAGCCAGACAAAGTGGGTATTCCTTACATTATGGATGGATTGTCCTTAGGTGAAGCTGAGAAGAGCATTTTGTACGGCAGTGATTGGCCGAGTTCTTATGCTAATTTTTTACAGAATAATAAAAGGGGAATGGATACCAGATTACCTTGGCTAGATAAATTCGAAATTGATAATTTACTGCAGCCGACTGAGATCAAGCATACAAGAGACTACAAACAGGAAAAAAGGGCTTTAATAACCATGCCTGATATAACAGAGTTTTTTTCTTATGAAAACGGAAAAATCGTTGAAACATCAATTCTCAGTGTCTATCCAGAGGTGGATTCCTCTAATATCGCTTTCAAAGCAATGATGAAAGGGATCAATAAAAACTTAACTGAAGCTCAAAAGAGAGAAAGAAAACAAAGAAGGTTAAATACTCAGAAGAGGATAAACTCTAGGTATACCTATGATGGAGATCTCTTAACAAATATTGTTTACGGAAAAATGGATGAACCAAGTGAATACAAATTTTACTATGCTGATAAAGTATTGATTAAAACAGAATACTACCGAAGAGGAGAACTTTTAAATACTCGAGTACATCATTATAAAAGTGGGTTGAAGGATCGTACAGAAATATTCAATCGATATAATGAACCAGAATATACGATTACCT
The DNA here is from genome assembly GCA_965267215.1 of Ekhidna sp. Taxonomy (GTDB): domain Bacteria; phylum Bacteroidota; class Bacteroidia; order Cytophagales; family Cyclobacteriaceae; genus Ekhidna. Next base: position 2,763,509 of record OZ253940.1, on the reverse strand, counting down.
ATAGTTACGAATATTGGTAAGATTACTTTAAGTATTCTTTAACGGATTTGAGAAGTTCGTTATTAACCTGGATATATCCTTCAGCTCTGTCCGCCAAGAATTCTTGTGTTTTTCCATAGTCATATACCTTTCTGAAATTTTCTGGTCTATTTAATATTTGCTTAACTTTTTTGTAGTCTAAAGGAAGATCATTCCAGCTTGCTTCTTCCATGATTATTGCATCATCTGTATTGATGGAGTTCATTTTAGACTCGAACCTATCGCGTTCAAGATCTCTTAGAATTTTCACATTAGGCTGTATGAAGGTATAGTAGTTTTGAATCCGATATAATAGTTGACTATCTACAATTTCAGATAGAAGGCCAAGTTGGTTTAATGATTCAAATGAGCTTTTCTGGGGTACGTACAGGATGAAGCTTCGCGCTCTGAAATAGAAGAATTCCAGACTATCTATCTTGTTACTATCTTGTTGCTTCACTACATTCAGAACTTTCCGAACGTTAATAAGTGTCTTTGTTGAGCTGGCCTTATGATATTGAAATTGAACTGAATCGTCTTGGAGTTCTTCAACAAGGTTACTGAGAGCTTTAAATAATTCTGACTTTCTATTCGAATTTTCCTTCCAAGAGTTCAAAATAAAAGCGCCAAGGATGCCAATCGTAATCACCATTATTTCTAGAAAGTACTCTGGCCAATGCTTCTTAAGTGTTCTGAAAACTCGTTTCATTCAGTAAAAGTTAGTTGAGTACATAAAAATAGATCATCACAAAATGACTTATGCTTCCTGCCAACACTAAGCAATGAAATAGTGCATGATTGTACGGGATTCTATGGAAGCTATAGATGAATGCCCCAACAGTGTAAAATACTCCTCCATAAAGCAACCACAATAAGCCGTCCACATTCATTGCTGCAAATAAGGGCTTGACAGCAAAAATGGCTATCCACCCCATCATCACATACATGACAGTGGATATCGTATTGAATTTCCCTGTGAAGAACAGTTTAATAAAAACCCCTATAAAAGCGACAGCCCATATGACAATCAAAAGTGTCGTTCCTACGCTTTTCTGAAGTGTGATTAAGCATACTGGGGTGTACGTGCCAGCTATGAGCACATAAATCATGGCATGATCTAAAACTCTGAATCTTCTCCTGATCTTGGGTAAAGTTGAAGCGTGATATATAGTTGAGGATGAGTAAAGAAGTACAAGGCTCAATCCAAAAACGAGGGAGCTGATCTCTGCTAATATACTTGTTGACTTCAGCAACATGACAACCAAAGCCAGAATGCTCAATATAACCCCTAAACCATGGGAAGCGACATTAAGCTTTTCTTCTTTTGAGGAATAGTTCTGATCCATTCTTTCTACAATATGATCATAATTATTGAATTAATCAGATATAAAAAAAGCGCCATGAAGGCGCTTTAAATGTTTAACGGTAGTATGGGTGCGGTGATCAGAGCGATCTCAATTTATTAATAGTGTTAATATCAATATCAATAGAAATAGTTTTCCTGTCATCTCTGCATAAACGCGATAGACGGACAAACTTTTTATGAATTGACTCATGGCAGTTTTGTGATTGATGTTATACAAAACAAGAGCCTTTTGGTGGGGTAATCAATACCCAGAATAGGGTATTTTTAATTCTTTCGATGAATTAAGCAAGAACATCTATCAGTTACTTCTTATTGGATATGAGTATCATTTTTTGTAACTTCTATGGAATAAACACCAGAAGTTATGGGTATTATTCAAAAAATTGAATCAATTCGCCCACCCATTTTGGTTGATTTTATTCGTATCGCTCTGGGTGGGTTCATCACTTACAAGGGAATTGTTTTTGCAAGCAATTTTGACAGTTTCACAGCAAATATTCAGTCGGTAGGCTGGATTTTCGTAGCAGCACATTTGGCTCACGCTATTATTTTCATACATATGGCAGGAGGGATTATCCTTATGTGTGGAGCTCTTACCAGATGGATGTGTCTTCTAAACATTCCAATTCTAGCTGGAGCTGTGATTTTTAATTACAAGAAGATGCTTACCGCGGATAACTACATGGAGTTGCCCATGGCAGTGGTCATTCTTGGATTACTCATAGCTATCGCTATTGTAGGGAGTGGCAAATTTTCGTTGGACTATATTCGAGATCAGCGACTTAAGATCAAATCCTATGGAAGTAGTAGCGAACTATCACCATAGCTTAAGAAACGATATCCTTCATTGAGAGCCGATTGATATACTTTTTTCCAATCATTCCCAATAAATGAAGCTACCAGAAGAATTAGTGTTGAGCCCGGAAGATGGTAGTTGGTCACCAGACCTTCGCACATTTGGAATTGATAACCAGGATATATGAATATTTCGGTGTGTCCTCCAATTTTATCAACTCCCTTTTTATCCATTAAGTCTAATACGGCTTTTAGTGCCTTTCTTTTATCAACTGGATTTAGCTTATATGCGTCTTTTTGATCAATATGAAAGTTCTCTTTTCCTGCGAGTATCCTTACTCCATACCAGTAGATACTTTCTAATGTACGCATTGAGGTGGTGCCAACAGCGATTATTTTTTGGGCTATAATAAGCTTTTCTAGGCTCTTCCTGCTTATCCAAATCTGTTCATTGTGCATGGGATGGTCTTCTATACGATCACTTTTAATCGGTTGAAAGGTGCCAGCAGAAACATGTAATGTCAGGTAATCTGTTTGAATACCCTGTGCTTTGAGTTTATCTATGATGTCTGTCGTAAAATGTAAACCTGCTGTAGGAGCAGCGACGGCACCTTTAGATTTTGAATAGACTGTTTGGTATCTCTCCCGGTCTTGCTCTTCTACTTCTCGATCGATATAAGGAGGAAGTGGAATTTTGCCTATCTCACTCAAGAGATCTGAAAAAGTGAGCGAAGATCCCCAACTAAAAGTTACTTCATCTTGGGAGGATCTCGTCGCTTTCAAGCCAATCATTGGAAGATCAAGTGACGAATTTTGTTTCCACTTCTTCGCATTTCCAATCAAACACTTCCAGGTACAAGATTCGCTGGTGTTCATGATTTCCTCATGAACCTTCGAAGGCACTATTGGCTCAAGCAAGAAGATTTCGATGCGTGCCCCACTCGCTTTGTACATAACAATTCTTGCCGGAATGACTTTGGTGTCATTGAAAACGAGCAAAGAATCCTTTGGTATGAGATTATCAATGTCTTTAAACTGGTGGTGTGAGATACCTTTTCCTTTGTATAAAAGGAGTTTTGAGTCAGATCTTTCTTTAAGAGGATACTTAGCTATTTTGTCCTCAGGTAAGTGAAATGTAAAATCTTCTAATTTTAAGTCCATGCTAAGTCTCGAAGTTAAACCCTATACACTTGATTTTAAATTCTCCGCTAAAACAAGTCGTGGAGAAATGAGCTCCAGGAAAGTCTGGTTTTTGAAACTAACGGATGATCAAGGCACATCAGGAATTGGGGAAGTGGCTCCAATAGATCGGTTGAGTCCTGAAGAACTCGATGATATACCAGAGTATCTGGAGAAATTAAAGATCAAACTGCTAGAGGAGGAATTACCTACTTCGGAAGAGGAGGCGCTACTTCTAGTTACTCGCCAGGTGAGCGAAGCTTTCCCAAGCGTTCGTTTTGGGATTGAAATGGCCTTATTGGATGTAATGAATGGTGGGCAAAAACACATATTTACATCAAATCTTCACCAAATCAGGATTCCTATTAATGGACTTGTTTGGATGGGTGATATGGATTTTATGCAGGATCAGATAAGAAAGAAGTTGGATGAAGGATTTAGTTGTATTAAATTAAAAGTAGGAGCATTGGATTTTGATTCGGAGTTGAATATGATAAAGTCATTAAGGGAATTATCTGATGATCTGGTCATTCGCCTCGATGCAAATGGAGCCTTTCAGACGAATGAAGTCCTTTTTAAATTAAAAGAACTTAGTAAATACAATATCCATTCTATTGAACAACCGATCATGCCCATGCAACCAGAGGCAATGGAGCTCATATGTAGTAGAAGTGAAGTGCCTATTGCGCTAGATGAAGAGCTTATAGGAGTGAATTCTTCCAGGGATCGAGTGGACCTTCTTCAAGATTTGAAACCTCAATATCTAGTGTTAAAACCGACGCTCCACGGCGGATTTTCATCGGTAGCGGAATGGATTGATCTGGCAGAAATGCATGGTATAAACTGGTGGGTTACTTCATATCTGGAATCGAATATTGGTTTGAACGCTATTGCTCAATTTGCAAGTAAATATTCTGCAAATGATGAATTTCATGGTTTAGGTACTGGAGGGTTATACCATAACAATATCACATCACCTATTCAGATTGATCATGGGTATTTTCAATACGCTAAATCTAATGTTTGGGGGGACGTGGGAATCTAGCCCCTTCGCCATCCATGGGATTCCTCTCATATTCCGGAGCTCCTGTCGCCTCTCTAAAAATTCTTCCAAATCTTCTCATCTGTTCGGGGGAACTGATTTCTTGTATTTCAGAAAAGAACTTATAGAGCTCCATTTCTTTGTCCTTAACAACCTTAGTCAAATCATTCATGAGCTTATCAACCTCTTTTTTGTTTTGATTGAGCATCGCTCTGTTAAGTCGACGTTTTATTTCTCTATATCTCGCTTGGTGCTGCCTTTGATTTTCATGGTGCTGGCTAGCAACAGACTTAAACCTCCTCGCCTGGTCAGAATCATACTCCATCTCACTTATAATGAATTCATTGATCTGTTCTATTGGAGGGGGTGTTCTGCGCGACTGTGGTGATGTCTTAATAAAAGACATAGAAATCAGGATAACATTCAGCAGAATAGTGACGATAACAGCAATAATGATTAAGCGGGCGGTGCTTTTTTTCATCTATAAATCTCCTTTTAGATGATACTGTTTAGCCACGGAATCTAACATAAATTCTTTATACTCAGATTGATTCTTAAGTACCACAACTCCATTTAAGATTGCAAGTGCTACCATGGAAGCCAGGGCAAGCTTAGCCCTATTTATCCATTTTACCTGATCCTCTGCAAAAATCATCTTGGATGTGAATGAGTCAATGAAATCCGTTGGTGCTGAGGCCTTTCTGATCCTATCGATACTGCTAAGAGTTAGCTCTACTTCTTTTTGAATTTCAGATGGTTTCATAATAATGGGTGAGTAATTTCTGCAAATTCTTTTTGGCGCGGAAAAGTAGTGATTCAATAGAGCCGATACTTTTCTCCATTACTTTACTAATTTCTTCATACGAAAGTTGTTCAACCTTAGCTAGTGTGAAGGCTACTTTTTGCTGGTCCGGTAGCTCTTCAATGGCTTGGAATAGAATGGATGCTCTCTCCTGATCTTCCAGTGCTACCCCTGGATGGAAGAAATCTGCTGCTTGATTCTTTACTGTTTCATCGGAGATATCTGAAAGTTGAGCAGATCTCTTTTTTCTGCTCTTTCTCCTGATTTCTTCAAGACATTTATTGGTCGTGATGCGGTAGATCCAGGTGCTAAGCTTCGAATCACCTTTGAATTTTGCGATATTCTGATAAACATGTATAAAGACTTCCTGGGCCATATCCTGTGCTTCTTCAACATTTTTCATAAAACCAAGACACGTATTATACACACGATCCTGATTTTCCATAACTATATCCCGAAAATCTGATTCTTTCACTAGAGCTGATGGTTGACTTGGCAAAAGTATTTATCAGCCATTTGGAACTGCAGAAATAGGGGTTAGCATTTGGATGCTATTCGTGGAAAAACCTTGCGCTTTTAGTTACAATTTTTAATGTCTCTTAGTTAAGAACTGGGTGATTGAGACCCAAAAAGGGCTTATGAATATGGTTATTGCAATCACGATAATGGTCATTTGGTAACCATAGCTTGTTAAGATATTTTGGCTCAATCCCAGTGATGCAAGAACAAAGCTGAATTCTCCTATTTGTGCCAGAAACGAACCGCCCAAGATGCTTTCTTTCCAATTATTACCCAGGAATTTCAGAGATAAGGCATTTATACCGTGATTGGATAAATAGACGATTAAAACGATTATAGTAATTGTTAATATGTTATCGGATAGGAAAGGAAGGTCTATAAGCATTCCTACAGAAATGAAGAAAATGGAGATTAGCACCACCCTGAATGAATGTAAACTATCGTGAAGCCATTTACTGGAATCTGAGGCATTAATTAGAATACCTGAAATCAAAGCCCCTAAACTTGCAGATAGTTCAAATAAAGAAGTAACCAAGGCAATCCCGAAACAAGCGATGAGTCCTGCGAAAATTTGAAGTTCATGATCTTTACTTAAAACTTTCTCAAAGGGAAGTTTGATCTTCTGCTTCTTCATTAAGTATATCATTAAGCCTATGATGAGCAGGCCACCAATCAATTGAAGAGATACCTGACTAACGTTAAGCGATTCGCCTCCAAGTAGTGAGAGTGTGATGATCATGGGTACGATCAGTATATCCTGTGTCAGTAGAATACTTATCACATTACTACCTGTTTTGCTTCCTTCGCTAAGCTTATCCTGAACCAGTTTGATTGCAACAGCGGAACTACTTATACTTATTATGAATCCAAGCAGAATTATACGATTGAGTGACCATTCCAGAAAGGATCCAAGTATGTAAATGAGGCCTAGGCTAAAAAGAACTTGCATTCCAGTTCCAAAAAATGCTACTTTCCATCGCTTGATGAAATCGGGAAGTGAGATTTCCATTCCTATAAAAAACATGAGAATGATCAATCCTATATCTCCTAGATGTTGCGCTACTTGAATGTCTGTTACAACAGAAAGGCCATGTGGACCGAGTATTACACCAGATAAGATATAGGCTATGATGTATGGTTGTCCAAAACGTCTGAGAAATAATCCTAGTGCGACCACCGAAAGGCTAATGATCAACAAAACATTTATTTCAGAGGCCAGTGCACTAGCTAGATTCATGGGATAAAATTACCTTCAAAAGTGCATTTTCATTCCTTCATGTGTTGCTTTAAATCCCAGTTTTTCATAAAATCTCAAAGCGTCCGGACGAGTTTTGTCAGTAGTAAGTTGAACTACATGAACTCCACGATCTTGAGCTGTTTGGATAAGCCACTTGAATAGTGTTTCTCCTAGTCCTGCTCTCCTACATGAAGATTTGATTCTTACAGCTTCAATTTGAGCTCTCATTCCTCCTTGATATGTGAGATATTGAATGAAGGTTAGTTGAGCAGTTCCAATTATTTCTTCTTTCTCTTCTACCACCACAAGCAGTTGATTTGGATCCTTATCAATTTTCTCAAATGCATCTAGATAATCGTTGGGAATAGGGGTTTTGTAGTTTTCTCGTTTATTCCCCAATGCATCATCTGCCAACATAGCGATGATATGTTCTACATCTTTTTTATCTGCTCGTCTTATTTCCATGTAAGAGTGAAGCCCCGTTAGGGGCTTCAAATTAATGCTTGTGGTATACTTTGGCTACAATTTTCCATCCGCTATCAAACTTCAGCAAACTCAAATAGTCTGTGTATACATGTTTGCCTTGATTTCTTAATTCAACTTTAACCTGAGCGGCTCCTCCGGTCACATCTACACCTGCAAATGTGTGTTTCCAAATATTTTTTTCATCCTTGGGATTATAATCATTAGCTTTTCTTTTCTTAACTCCGGCTATCCAATCTGCAATTTTATATTTACTGATCTCTTCTCCTTTTGCTGAATAGATTGCAAAATCTTTATGGAACCCTTTCTCCATAGCTTCAGCGTCCAACTCATTAAAAGCTCCATTTACGTAAGCTTCATAAACCAGTTTTTTTACTTGTTCTTCTTCGGATATTTTTTCGGATGAGATACTTATGAATGAAAGAGCTATGATGGAAGCTATTCCTAATACAACTAAAGATTTGATTTTAGATTTCATGATGAGTTAGTTTATTTACTGTCTAACTCAACGTGGATATATCGATCTGGTTTTGCTTATTGGAGCAGATCAAATTCCCCCATTTCCTCTTCTTGGTCATACAAGGATTTTGATTTCTCATTTAGCTCGTCGTATTCCGCTTTATTTTCGTCGAGAAAATCCTGATAGTCTGCTTTAGACATCCACTTGTCTAAAAGTATGTATGTCTGGCCATCGGAATGTTTCAATAATTCCTGTCCCAGGTAATCTTCACATGACTCAAAAAACTTAAACCAACTTCCATTACGGCCATATTCTGCTTCAAACTGAGACTGGTTTGATGATACTTTGTATTTCCAGGCAATGCAGTACATTGACATATTGTATTTGTTTTAGATGCTGTCTAAAGATAGAAAAATATGATGAGATCAGTTGTGATGGTCGAAAATTTACGAATGTATCTTGAATATTAATCTTTGGATGTCTTAATTGCCATCCTTCAACCTTGCTAGTCAAAGAATATATGCAACAGCAGATCGAATTGATGGAGATTGGGTGTATTGCAATTTTTGCTGCCTATAACCTTGTCTTATATAAACAAGTCCAAAAGAGACACTATCTCTACCTTGGCTTAATGTCATTTTTTATTTTTTTAAGAGCTACCCTGGTGGATGATGGATCCATGATATTTTTTACGTTCTTTCCGGACGTATCTCTTGAAATCGGCCGAAAAATAGAATACTTCAGTGGATACACAGGTGCTCCTCTATCGATACTTTTTTGCTACAGCCTATATCCATATAAGCCTCTAAAAAAATATATGAGCGTATTCTTATGGCTGTGTGTCGCCCTGCTATTGTTTGTTCTGGTTACACCTTACAGTATTTTTTATTATACATTGACTGTAAATACAGCCTTTGTCTCTGCTTCATATGTTTTGATGTACATTATATTGATAAGGGCTGTTCGTATGCATGAAGTTGGAGCGATGTATGTTTTGATAGGTACGCTGCTTTGTTTTTTGTTCGTAGCAGCAGAACTGTTAAAGATCGCCGGAGTTATTTATGTGAATGCCGGACCTAATCTTGTGAACTCGGGATATGTTATTTTTATTTTTTTCCTATCTATTGCCTTGTCTCAAATTTTTGCCGCATCCTTTAAAGAAAACAAGGAGTTAAACAGGAATCTGGAAGAAAGGGTGAAGGAAAAAACTGCGGAGATCCAGCGATCTAGTTTACTCAGGGATACACTCATAAGGATCGTCAGTCATGATATCAGAGGTCCTATGAGTAACCTCAAAAGTGTGATTTCATTGGTTAGAGAGGATCAGGTAGGGATAGATCAAGCCAAAGATTTTATGGGAACAATTGATAAGGGTGTGGATCATACGATCCAAATGCTGGATGAGTTGATGGAGTGGGGCAAAGCAGCTTCTGACCATAATAGAATGGAAAAAGAAGAGATTATTCTAAGAGAGATCATGGAACCTACCATTGATCGAATGAAGCAGCACATTGAATCCAAAAAATTGGATTTTTCGGTTACCGGTAACCTTGATTCAGTTTGCTTGTTCGATAAAAACGCTTTAAGGGTGGTTACAAGAAATCTAATTTCCAATGCGGTGAAATTTACAGAAAAAGAGGGTAGCGTTGATATCAAAGTCACCAACGTAGCAGACCGTATTCTCATTGATATAGCAGATACTGGAATAGGTATTCCCCAGCAGATGAAAAATAATCTGTTTGAAATGAAAAAGGATAATAAACGACCAGGGACAGATAATGAGAAAAGTTCTGGAGTGGGTTTATTTATTTGTAAAGATCTAATCACCCAAAACAATGGATCTTTAGAAGTGTCAGATAATCCGAATGGTAAGGGTACTGTTTTTAAGTTCACTCTTCCTCGACCTATTGATCAATAACTGTTAAGTATTATGCTTAGTAAAAAATAGATGATCTATCCTCATTAAATATTGTATTTTTGTAAGGAACATTAGTGCTTATGGAAACACTTACAGCAGAAGAACGAGCCGAACGAAGAGCTGCCAGAAGAGCCGCGAGGCAAGCAGCTAAGGTTGAAAAAGAGTATACTATTCTTTATGTAGATGATGAAATGCCTAACCTAAGAGGTTTTAAATCAACATTTAGAAGGCTATATAATGTTCATACTGCCTTAGGCCCACAAGAAGCACTTGAGGTCATCAAAAAAGAAAAAATTGATCTGATTGTCACTGATCACCGAATGCCTCACATGTCTGGGGTAGAGCTCTTGAAGGACGTCTTTTCATTCAAGCCTGAAATCAAACGAATGATTTTGAGCGGCTTTATTAAGCGTGCTGATCTTTATGAGACGATAGGTGATTTTGGTATTCATGATTTCGTAACTAAGCCATGGGATTTTGAAAATCTCAATGGGATCTTTCAGAGAATCTTAACTACAGACGCTGACGTAAAAGATTTCAGTAAGCTTGGCTAAGAGCTTCCAATTATCCTTATTCAATATAGTCAAGAGTTAAATATTGGTTAATTAGGTGCTATTATTCGGCCACTCATAGAAATCGAATAACTTTCTGGTTTTTATATCGTAACACATTTCCAGAAAACCGATCTATGAAAACCCCTGCATTACTGAGCTGTATCTTGGCAGCTCTTTCCATATTCGCAACTGCTCAAACCATTGAATCCTACAAACCAGGAAATATTCGACAAAAGCTTGAAAAGCTTAATGTATTAGGGACTGTACTTTATGTGGCAGCACATCCTGATGATGAAAATACAAGGCTAATCGCTTATTACGCGAATGAAGAGCTCATGAGGACAGCTTATCTATCTGCGACAAGAGGAGATGGAGGTCAAAATCTGATTGGTCCGGAGATTAGAGAGGAACTCGGATTAATACGAACGCAGGAATTATTAGCCGCAAGAAGGACGGATGGCGGACAACAGTTTTTTTCCAGAGCTAATGATTTCGGTTATTCTAAGCATCCTGATGAAACTTTTAATATCTGGGATAAAGAAAAAGTACTGGCTGACTTTGTTTGGGTTTTTAGAAAATTCAAGCCGGATGTCGTAATTACCAGGTTCAACATTGCTCCTGGAAGGACACACGGACATCACACTGCGAGTGCTATGTTAGCAAAAGAGGCCTTCAAATTAAGTGGAGACAAGAATGCCTATCCCGAACAACTTGGTTATGTAGATGTTTGGCAGCCTAAGAAATTGTTTTGGAATACCAGCTGGTGGTTTTTTCGAAATTCGGGTCAGGAAATGGATACTACTTCATTGGTCACAATCAATGCTGGAAAATATAATTCATTACTTGGCGAATCTTATTCAGAGATAGCGGCCAGAAGTAGAAGTATGCATAAAAGTCAGGGGTTTGGTTCATCAGGGTCCCGAGGTGATCAAATTGAATACCTTGAACAATGGGAAGGTGATGTATCAGAAAATGTTTTTGGCGGGGTGGATACCTCTTGGGATCGTGTAAAAGGATCAAAAGAAGTTTCTTTTTTCATCAATAAAGCAATTGAGATGTATGATGAGACGAATCCATCAGAGATCATCCCAACACTTATGGGAGCTAGAAAAGCGCTGGATAAAGTAAAGAATGAATTCTGGCGAGATATTAAAAAGAAGGAAATTGATGAACTTATCGTATCACTTTCCGGGCTGTACTTATCACTTTCATCGGATGCTCCGAATTATCCTGCAGGAGATTCAGTTAAAATAAATCTTGAGGCAGTTAATAGAAGTACTCAAGACATGATACTTAATGAAATTCATCTTAAAGGAGAAATAAATCCTGTTTCTTTCAATGTACTACTACTTAACAACAAGCGATTTACATCTGAATTAAATATAAAATTATCGAATACAGCTAGCTACTCACATCCATATTGGCTAAAAGAGGAGGGCGAGTTGGGAATGTATCAGGTCAATGATCAGGAGCTTATTGGAAGACCTGAAAACGACCCTTCTTTGTCAGGGAAGGTGACTTTAAACCTGAATGGAGAAAAAATAACACTTGAAGTCCCCGTTTTATTTAGGAGAACAGATCCAGTTGAAGGTGAAGTTGTAGAACCTTTAACAATTGGGCCACCGGTTATGGTGAATATCTCTGGAGGTGTTCTTGTATTTGGAGATACTCAATCCAAAACTGTTGACGTACGGGTGATAGCCGGGAAAAAGAACCTATCAGGAAATGTCACTCTGAAAACGCCTACCGGATGGAAGATCAACCCTGAGAAGCATGACTTTCAACTATCTCAAAAAGGAGAAGAACAGATTTTTAGTTTTGGTATTACACCCCCCTCCGCTGTTTCAGAAGGTTATGTTAATGCAGTAGCCAACTTTGATGGTGAATCTTACACTAAGGGGCAAAAGGTGATTGATTATGATCATATCCCTAAGCAGACGTTGTATCCGGAATCACGTGTCAAAGTTGTAAAATTAGATTTGATAAAGAAAGGCAACCTCATCGGATACATTGAAGGGGCAGGTGACGCTATTCCGGAAAACTTAGAGCAAGTAGGTTATAAAGTAGAAAGACTAGGTAAGGATGAAGTAGAGGTGCAAAACTTAAGCAAGTATGATGCGGTAATCCTTGGGGTCAGAGCTTTTAATACGGTCGACTGGCTTTCATATAAGAACGCAGAACTGTTTGAATATGTAAAACATGGAGGCAACCTCATCATACAATACAATACAAGTCATCGATTAGTCACTCAAAATATTGCGCCTTATGATCTTCAATTATCACGTGATCGTGTGGCCGTGGAAGAGGCTCCTGTTGAGATTGTTGCCAACGATCATCCGGTGATGATGACTCCAAATAAGATCACTCAAAAAGATTTTGAAGGATGGGTACAAGAGAGGGGGCTCTATTTTCCAAGAGAATGGTCGGATGAGTTTACACCTATTCTTCGAAGCAACGATCCAGGCGAAAGTCCAAAAAGCGGTGGATTACTCGTCGCTAAGTATGGAGAAGGATACTACGTATACTCTGGATATAGTTGGTTTCGGGAGTTACCTGCAGGAGTCCCAGGAGCATACCGCATTTTTATTAATATGATTTCCCTAGGCAAATGACCGAATTAATATCAGAAAGAAACATTGATAAACCACCACTTTTTAAAAAGTGGAGGTACCTCTACATATGCATAGCGATTTGGCTGGGTACCCTAATCTTATTATTTCATCTATTTAGCATTTCTTACTGAATGAATCATCTTGACTTGATTGTGCTTTTCGGCACACTACTATTTATTGTAGCGTACGGTGTTTATAAAACTAGAGGTCAAAAGGATATCGAAGGGTATTTATTAGGTGGGCACTCCATGAAATGGGGAACCATCGGACTGTCTGTTATGGCTACTCAGGCCAGTGCGATAACTTTTATTTCTACTCCAGGACAGGCATATGAGAGTGGCATGGGTTTCGTTCAAAACTATTTTGGTTTACCTATTGCTCTCATTGTAGTTTCAGCAGTTTTCATCCCTATTTTTTATCGCTTGAAAGTTTACACTGCCTATGAGTTTTTGGAGAAGAGATTTGACCTTAAAACTAGATATCTTGGAGCATCACTTTTTCTGATACAGAGAGGACTGGCTGCTGGTATCACGATATATGCCCCGGCCATCATCATCTCCTCTATTCTCCATTGGGATTTGACAATGACAATCTTGGGTACCGGAATACTCGTTATCATTTATACGGTCTCAGGTGGAACTAAAGCTGTTTCTATAACGCAGAAACAACAAATGGCTGTTATCATGGCGGGAATGTTTGCTGCCTTCTTCGTCATCATAGGATATATCAATGACCATACCTCTTTTTCTGGAGCCTTGGAGATAGCCGGTAATTTGGGAAAGCTTGAAGCAGTCAATTTTAGTTTAGATGCAGGAGAGCGATATACAATTTGGTCTGGATTGGCAGGAGGTTTCTTCTTGCAGCTCTCCTATTTTGGTACAGACCAATCACAAGTGCAGCGATATTTAGGGGGTACAAGTGCAGCTGAAAGCAGAATGGGTCTCATGTTCAACGCTATTCTGAAAATTCCAATGCAGTTCTTCATCTTGTTTGTTGGAGTGATGGTCTACATATTTTATATTTTCTATACACCCCCCATCCATTTCAAAGAAGCTTCTGTTGAAATTGTTCAGAACTCTGAATATGCAAATGAGTTTGAATCACTTAATCACGATTATGCTCACGCGCTGGAAGCCCGAAGAGAAGCAGCGGCAAACCTGACCGTATCGTCTATCACGGAAGAGCAACGAGAGAGCTATGCCATTGATCTCAAGGAGGCGGATGCCAAATCTGTTGCTCTAAGGAAAAAAGCTAAGGAAGTGATTCTTAAGGCAGATGAAACACTAGAGACGAAAGACTCAGACTATGTTTTTCTCACCTTTATCATTACCTATTTACCACATGGTTTGATAGGCTTATTAATTGCTGTTATTTTTTCTGCTGCTATGTCTTCCACTTCTTCAGAGTTAAATGCGCTTGCTTCAACAACCTCGGTAGACTTCTACAAACGAGCGATAAAGAAAGACGGATCTCCCCATCATTACTTAAATACTTCAAAGCTATTAACACTTGCATGGGGGGTGTTAGCAATCCTTTTTGCGATTCTTGCCAAGAATTCTGAAAACCTGATTGAGGCAGTCAATATTGTAGGTTCTATTTTCTATGGAACGGTTTTGGGGATTTTCCTGGTGGCATTCTTACTCAAAAAAGTAAAAGGCAATGCTGTATTTATATCAGCCATTGTGGCTCAAACAGCTGTTATCATTATTCACTTTATGACAGAAGCCGGGATCTTCTCTCTTAGCTACCTCTGGTACAATGTAATCGGGTGTCTCGGGACAATAATCTTAAGTCTGTCGTTTCAGGGATTGACACAGTTAAAGAAGTAAAATCAATACTGAAATAATCAAATCAGTTTGAGAATTGAGGGTTGACTATTGAATACAGGCTTAGTCCACTAATAGGGGCCTGAAACTCTTTATCATATGAATAGATATCACCACTTACGAAGAAGGAGGAGCCAACTAGACTTTCATAATCTTCACATAAAACCCCATATATGATACAATCAAATGTTCCATCGGGCGTAAATTCGATATAGTATCCTAAAGGTTCCTGAAATCTAAGCGTTCCTTTCGTAGCTTTCAATTTCGTGATGAAGTTCCCTTCACATCCCCCAGTTGGGGCGTTCGAAGAATTGAGCCCACATAATTGCAAAAGTTGATCTTCACTGTCATCGCTGCTACATCCAGTCAGTAAAAGTATGATTAATAATTTCTTTGTCAGACTCATTATTATGTAACGCTATACTGCATTTCAATAGTATGCGCACAAAAAAAGCGTGAACCAGGAGTTCGCGCTTTTTTCGATCTATAACTTGGTATTTTCTACTTCAACGAGGAAATCAAGTCTTCGTTTCTTTTAACATAGCCAAAGTCGCCTTGAGGGAAGTTTTTAGCTTTCTCCATGGAATCCTTAGCAGTAGCTATAGCTTCTTTCTTTTTCCCCATTTTAGCAAGGATTTGAGCCTTTACATGCACGTTCCAAAATTGCCCTGAGTTTTCACCAATTGCTAAGTACTTATTCATCCATTCCAAAGCTTGCTCTAAGTTTTCACCCGAGTTTAGGTAGTAATTAGCTGCTGCTACATAGTTCTGAGGATTGACCTGCGTTTTAGCAGTAATGTCTTTCATGACTGTTTCATGGAAATCGACCGCTATTGGAACTTTGAATGCCAGGTTGTCCCACGCAAAATGAATATTTGCCGAGGTGTTGTCCGCCGAGATGTCTGAAATTTGGAAGGTCATTCGCTCGACCGTTTTGTCAAGTTTCATGGTCTTCACTGTTGCTTTCGCAGCAACATTTTCTTCTTTATAGTTACCCATATTCCCACCGATTTTTTCAGTATGTAGCATTACTTGCCATTCCTTCTCTCCTGGAATAGATACTATTTGATATTCTCCAGCTTTTACATCCTGACCAGCAAATTTCACATCTGTGCTGAATGAGATGATAGTACCGGCATTCGCACCTGTTCTCCAGATTTCTCCAAACTGTTCTAAGTACTGATCGCCGCTACCAAATATTTCTCTCTCTTTTTTGCCTGGTCGGAAATAATCAATTTTAACCTCTGTCAAGCCTACTGTGGAACTAACTGATCCTGCTGGACTTGGCTGGGGTGTAGCAATTTGTGCGGTTGCGCCAAAAGCAACCAACACACATAGTGAGATTAGATTTGTGATTCTTTTCATTTGTTAATTAAGGTTTTATGGTTTTCGAAATTAATACATCCATGTACGAAAAACTGCCAAGATCGTTTTACCTACGTGAAGATGTCGTGCAAATAGCAAAGGATTTGTTAGGTAAAACATTGATAACTCAAATAAATGGGGAAGTAACTGCGGGTAAAATCGTTGAAACTGAAGCATATTGTGGAAGGGGAGATAAAGCCTGCCATGCTAATGGGAAGAAAACACCAAGAACTGAAATTATGTATGGAAGAGGAGGACATGCATATGTGTATCTATGTTATGGTATTCATCATTTATTCAATGTTGTCACAAATATTGAGGGAATGGCGGATGCAGTACTAGTTAGGGCATTAGAGCCACTTGAAGGGATCGATATAATGAAAAGGCGCAGGAAGCATACGAAGGCTAAGCTTGCTTCTGGTCCGGGCACGCTTACACAAGCTCTTGGTATTCGTACCAATATGACCGGAATGGATTTAACTGAAGATCAGATTTGGATTGGGAAAGTAGTGGTCGAAGAGGATTTTAAAATTTTAGAAGATATACGAATTGGGGTTGAATATGCAGAAGAAGATGCATTTAGGCCTTGGAGATTCTTAATTGCAGGTAATAGATTTGTAAGTAAAGGGATAAACAAAAAAAGTCCGGCTAACCACACCGGACTTAAATAATTCACTAGCTGTTTAGCTTTGTCACCAACTAACCAATAGAGAAACTTTACAAGTACAATTATATATTAGGATATTTATATAATCAAATATTTTTCACAAAAAAATTAAAAAAATTAGTTGAAAAGTTCAATATTTATATTTTTTGTCTTCATCCAGCTTGTAGCTAATGCTCAAATAACCTTTGAAAGTGCTGGTATTCCAGTAGATTCACTGAATACGCACTACGGACAAAATTACCTTGCGCTTGATCCATTGTCTAGTAGATTGGCTTTTACACAGGATCGAAGTGGTGTGTCTGACTCATTCATTGATGAGCAAAATATCAATGGTCATGATGTGATTCTTTTTACGGATTGGCTTAATACGCCCGGTATGGTGAGTCCCATTGGTTTCTCTGGCAAATGGATTTACTTTAACAAAGTGACGCTGGATTTGGGAGTTTATAAGGGGGGAGTTTATCGTACAACTTCTTCCACTTCGAAACCTCAACAGGTCGAAATTCCTTTTTTTAAGAGTAAATCTCTCTTACAGAGCGGTTGTCTTTCACAAGATGGGAACTTCATGATCATTAGTATGGAGTCGAATCATACCTATGGTGTGGAAGATCTTTATCTAATCCGTCGGAACTTCGATGGCAGTTGGGGAAGAGCGAAAAACCTTGGTTCACAATTAAATACAGCTTTTCAGGAGGTTACACCTTTTCTGGCGGAAGATAATCGAACGTTGTTTTTTGCTACCAATGGACGTGGTGGGCAAGGAAGCTTTGATCTATTCTATTCGGTGCGTCTGGATAATTCATGGAGAAACTGGAGTCCTCCAGTCAACCTTGGATCCTATATTAATACAGCTGGCGCAGAAACTTCATTTGCTTATCGTGATGGAAGCCAGTGGGCATACTATGTGTCCTCACAGGACAGTGATGGGTATGGCGATATTATGAAAATCAGATTCAAAGAGGGTATAAAGGAAGATACTTTGGAGGTAGAGGAGCCAGTGGCTGAGCAAAAAGAAGAACCACCGTCTCAAATTATTTTAAAAGTGGTTGATGCAAAAACTGGAAATTCTTTGCCCTCAGAAATGATTTCTGATCGTATTACTCTTGTGGGTGCTAATGGGCTTTTTATGATTGACTCACTTAACAATGAGGAGGTGGAAATAAAATCTCAGGGCTATCTGCCAAAAGTCTTATTTCTAGATGACCAGTTAACTGTAGGTGAGAATATTATTAAACTATCCTCTTTATCAAAAGGAAACGTTATCACACTTGATCATGTGTTGTTTCATAGAGGTACGGCCACTATGATTTCGGGATCAGAAAAAGAGCTTGATTTGGTGGTAGAAGTGATGAATGATAATCCAAACATCAAGATCCTTTTGAAAGGACATACAGACAACACTGGAGATCCAGTGAAAAATGTTCAGTTGTCCGAAGCGCGTGTTAAGACTGTTAAAGAATATATTATTGATCAGGGAGTAAGTCCGTATAGGGTCAGCGGGAGAGGATATGGAGGAAATCAACCAATTGAAAGTAATGAAACAGAGGAGACGAGAAAGTTGAATAGAAGAGTTGAGTTTGAAGTGATTGAGGATTGAATCATTCGGGCAAATAATCGCCTAAAAGGTTCCAGTCCATTCCAGTACCCCATCCATGCCCATGGTCACTTTTGTTGATTGTTATATGCTTTTCACTTATGAAATGGTCGCCGTAAGAAAGCAGCGCTAAAACAGATCCTGGCCGCAAGTGCTGACTGGCCCAACTAAGGGGAGTATCTCCATTCATATCCTTGGCTTCCTTATCCGCTCCATGATCCAACAAGAATTGTATGATTCGTTCATCAGCGTAGGCTGCCGCCCTGTGCAAAGGTGTCTCACCTTTTGTGCGAACGTCCCTCATAAATGCTCCGGTTTCTATTCCAGGAACTGTGCTCACATTGATCTGAGCTCCATTTTCTATTAATAACTTAACGACAAAGAAATAATATGGTCTACCTGCTTTTGCCAGGGCGTTGTGAAGCGGAGTTTCTTTGGTTTTATCTACCTGATAGTTGACATCAGCCCCTTGCCGAATCAAGAAATCGCAGACTTTCCAGTGGCCAAAGAATGCTGCATTTCCCAACTCATCATTAACATTGATACTACTCAGATCCCCACCAGCATTAATTACTGCTTTTAATGCGGTGGTATCATTATAATAGACAAGCCACTGTAGAGGCTTGATATTACCATTGTGGAGCAATTCCATCCAGTTCTCCTTCTCCAAAAGCTTAAAGATGAAATCGGTCCTACCTCTGCTTAGGTAACTCAGGATTTTTTCAACGTCCATAGTTAAAGTTAGCCAATAGAAATTCCAGTATGAAACAATGCATCACCGCGATTAACTACTGGATTGTTATTTACGCTTAATATGTAGCAGTCGTGGCTTGCTTTTATTTTCTTTTCATATTCTCCGTATGGATCTGATATTACTCCTAAAACTTCCCCTTTCTTTACGAATGTTCCATTTCTAGCCTGTGCATAGTGTAGTCCTGCTCTTCTCGCTCTGGTCCATGTGGATTTTGAAATGATTGTGATTTTTTGGTTGGACGCTATTGCAGCATTATTCATGTTTAAATGTTTCATGACACGTTGCATACCCGCAATACCTTCATCAATGGCAGGTTTTCTGAGTCTTAATGACTCTCCAGCTTCATAAACAAGGATGCTTTTTCCTCGTTTTCCAGCCTCTTTTCTCAAGGATTTATCCCTGAAAGGGGAATTAATGATGAACGGAGAACCAAATGCCTTAGCGAGTTCTAAGTTGGTTTGATCATCAAGCATCGCTCTAACCTGAGGGAAATTGTTAATTTGTTTACCTCCGGTATGGAAGTCTATTCCATAGTCTATATGGGGAATCACTTCCTGCATCAAAAAATTAGCAAATTGACTTGCCAGCGAGCCATTCTGGTTTCCGGGGAAGGATCGATTCACATCTTTTCCGTCAGGTACTTCGCGGCTAAAGTTTATGAATCCAAAAACATTGAAGATTGGTACCATAATCACTCTGCCAGCTTGTACTTCGTAGAGTTTTTGAGAGATGATTCTTCTCATGATTTCTACGCCATTGATTTCATCACCGTGCATCCCTGCCATAAGAAGCAATGAGGGTCCTTCTTCTTTAGCTTCATATGAAAAGATGGGTATTTCTATGACGGTACCAGAAGGCAGGCGAGCGGTAGGTATGTTTTGCCGATGAAGTTTTCCAGGTTTTAAATTAAAGTCCATGTTGTATTTTGATGATGCTAAAAGTAGTCAAAGATGCATTCATTATATTGCCGCACTAAATCACTAGTATGCTTAACGACAAGAAAACCATTCGAGCCTGGTGCATGTATGACTGGGCCAATTCCGTTTATTCGCTTACTATTACCTCGGCCATTTTTCCTGTTTATTATCAAAGCGTGGCTGTCAATGCCTCAGGAGGGGACCGTATAAACTTTTTTGGTGTTGAGGTCGTCAACTCTGTGCTTTACTCATATGCTTTGTCTGCATCATTCTTGTTGGTAGCAATTGTACTACCGATTCTTTCCGGAATAGCTGATTATGCAGGGAAAAAGAAGTTTTTCCTAAAGCTATTCATGTTTATAGGCTCTTTTTCATGTATTGGTCTATATTTCTTTACTGGTAAGAATGTGGAATGGGGGATATTGTGCTCAGTTTTTGCTAGTGTCGGCTACTCCGGCAGCCTGGTTTTTTATGATGCTTTTCTAAGTGAGATCGTGACTGATGATCAACGAGATATTGTCAGCGCGAAGGGTTATGCATACGGATATTTTGGGAGCGTCCTATTGCTTATCCTGAACCTCGCTATGATTCAAATGCCTGATGCATTTGGTCTTGCAGGGGCAGGAATCGCTTCTCGCGTTTCATTTTTGATGGTAGGTGTCTGGTGGATTGGATTTTCCTTATATGCCATTTCAAAGTTGCCTGAGAACCCGCACGGTAGAAAACCGGAAGGCCACTACCTGACTAATGGATACAAGGAATTAAGGCAGGTTTGGCGTCAGCTAAAGGAGATGGAAGGTATGCGCAAGTTCCTGTTAGCATTCTTCTTTTACAATATGGGAGTTCAAACCGTCATGTATCTGGCTGCAACTTTTGGTTCGAAAGAGCTGAAAATGGAAGCCTCGAAACTGATTATGACTGTTTTGTTGATCCAATTTGTAGCTATTGTAGGAGCCTTTCTATTTGCTTATGTATCTAAAAAGAGAGGAAATATTAAATCGTTATCCATACAAATTATTATATGGATCGGGTGTTGTTTTGGAGCGTACTTTGTTGATGCTGAAATCGAGTTTTTTGTTTTAGCAGCAATTGTTGGATTGGTAATGGGGGGGATTCAATCGTTATCCAGGGCCACTTACTCTAAAATTATGCCTAAGGATACAGTTGATACGGCCTCATTCTTTAGCTTTTATGATGTTACATACAATGTCTCGATTGTGTTTGGCACGTTTGTTTATGGGTACATAGAGCAAGTAACAGGAAGTATGCGCAACAGTACACTGGCCCTGGCTTCTTTCTTTATTGTAGGAATTATCTTTCTTTCACAAGTAAAACTGAGGCATGAAGCCGCTCAAACTTCCTGAGTATGAATTTCGAGTTGAGAACAATCAAATCTTTTGTTTGATCAGGAAAAAATGGGTGGTTCTTACCCCGGAAGAGTGGGTTAGACAGCATTTTTTGAATTTGCTCATTAATCATTTGGACTACCCCAAAGGGTTATTTAAACTCGAACAATCCATCAAATATTTTAAAAATCAGAAGAGATCTGATATCACTGTACTTGATAGAGATGGTCAGGTGTTTTTATTAGTAGAATGTAAATCTCCGGACGTGAAACTAAATGCCAAGGTAGTCGGGCAGGTAGCGGCATACAACAAGATTCTGGATGCACGATACCTCTCGATAACGAATGGTTTGACTCATTTTATTTGGGAAAAAAATGAAAATGGGCTGGAGCAGCTTAGTAAGTTTCCTGTCCACGAACCTTGACAAGCAATAGTAATTTGTGGGACCGTTGGAAAACGATATAAAACTTTTGAGAAAGAAGAATCATGTTTGAGGATTAAAAATCATTATCTTTGTCATGTATCTGCTGACGCTTTGAAAAGCGAAACCACCATAAATTCAAGCAGATGAAATGAGTCTTGTAGGTTCGGGACAAATTCCATGTGTGCCATTTAAAATTGACTTGCCACATGAAAAGTTTAATTGATCGTATTCCCTCTTTTTTCAAGAATTTCTATTTTTTATCCACATTGTTTTTCCTTGTTTGGCTGGCATTTGTGGATAGCAATGACTTGTTTTTACAAGCTCAACTATCGAGTAAGGAAGCGGAATTGGAGGAAGCCAGGGAGTTTTATCAGAATAAGATCCTCGAAGTAAAAAACGATCAGGAAGCTTTGAATAACAACCCGGCTTTATTGGAAAAGGTCGCGAGGGAGAAGTACCTTATGAAAAAGGATAACGAAGATCTGTACATCGTCGTAAAAGAAGATTGAATGAGACGAGTTATATTTCTGTTTTTTGTTCTTTGTACCTGTTTATGCTACTCCCAGAATAAGCTTGGAGATAGAATTTACTTTGGTGGAGGTGGAGGATTTAGTGCCAGTTCCAACCAGACTAACATCAGTGTATTCCCTCAGGTAGGTTACAAGATTACTGAGCGATACTCCGCTGGTGTCGGCATTACCTATCAATATGTGAAGATAAACCGTCCGATTAGTGCATCCTTGTCCAATTTTGGATGGAGTGTATTCAATCGGTTCAATATTACAGATCAATTTTTTGCTTATGCAGAATTTGAACGTTTGAGGTTTGAATATTTTACCTCATTTTCTCCTGAAAGAACGGAGAAATCTTCTTACAATAGCCTGCTTCTTGGTGGGGGTTACTCTGAGCAACTTGGAGGAAGAGCTTCATTTAGTATAATGGCACTTTACAATGTCTTATATGACGAATCTGATTTGGCCCGACCTTATAACAGCCCCTGGGTAATCCGTGCTGGTGTGGGTATTGGAGTCTTCTAATTGGAGGCAATATCAATCTCCATATCAAGCAATTCGCTGTAATCTCTACCCATTTCCATCATTTCTTCATTATCGCATAACCAATGTACAACAGTTCCTTTTTTCTTACTGTGCTTAATTGACTTTAATAAGTCGATAAGAGATTTTGCAGCCCGTATATTGAATACATTCAGTTTGATATTCAGATCTGTGTAGCCTGAACTTTCTAAATGAGACTTTATGTGTTCAACCACATTTGCATATGTGGAAGTACTCCTGCAGATGGAATTTCCAGTAATTAGGGCTGACTTGGTAGTTGAGTCCATGATTACTGCAGGTGAAATATTGGTGGCTTTTCTAAAGTAATCCATAGCTTAAGATGAAGTATGGCAAAGCTAACTGTATCAATCTTGTTTTAGTTTCAAAACCAAATTAAAATCGTTAAAACATGATTAATAATCGATTTATGGAACTATTTACTTCATTATTCTAATTGAGCGAATAATATTCTTTATTGTCCGATGATTTCTTAAAGCTGTTTTTCCAGGTAATGATGTGATCACTTCGAATCGTTGATTGTACTTATAGAAGTGATAGATTCTCTTTTCAATATTCTTCGTCTTGTGAATTTCAAAAGTTGCCGCAACTCCATCAATTTTTCTAGTGTAGGTAGTTGCTTGTCTACCGGTTGACTTTGAAAAAGATCCGATTCCTCCCAGTGGCCTGGCGTCTTCAAAGTAAGTAATCGAAAGAAAGGTATGTGACGAATCTGAAGCTGATGGGGCTACTTTCACAGAATATCCATCATCGAAGACCTGCCAGGTCTTTGGTTTTTTGAAACTGAAGGTGAGATCCGGGTCTTCAAAAGAAACTCTTTGTGAAAAACCAACAATGGAAATACTTATGAGTAGGAGGCTAATTGTACTCCGCATATCGTTTCTTCAATGTTTCAACTGATCTTTTTATCATTTTTTCTAAAATATCAATATCTACATCGGCTAACTTTTTTATATAAAGGCAACCCACACTATTCTTATGCTTCCCCAATTTTTCCAACAGCTCATCCTGACCTGAGAACCCTCCCATCATATAAACGGTCATGCTTTGCTTTCTCGGGGAAAAACCTGCAAGAAACCAGTCACCTTCTCTACCAGTCTCATATTTGTAATGATAGTTTCCGAATCCTACTATTGAGTCACCCCACATTACTGGCTCTTCACCTGTAATCTTTTGTATGAGCTTCAAAATTTCTCTCGCATCATCCCTTTTCCATTCCGGCTCCACGGAATCTATGAATGCTTCGACACTTTGTTGATTGGGTTTGGTTTTTAGTTCGGCCATAATTAATTCAAATTACTTCCATTTATATTCGATTGATTCAAGAATACTTAAAAGTACATCTTTATTTGAACGAAAATCTGAAGGAATTGATGATAACTCAAGTTCAAAACGACGGCCAACATCCCAGAAAGTATATACTTTGGTTATTTCAGTTTCACCACCAATTGTATGAGAATAGGAATAAGAATAGAGTGGTTTGTTGTTCAAACTGTCACTATCTACCTCAATCATTTTGAAATTTTCTCTATTAGCAGGTAAATAATGTTTGAATAGAAAATCAAAATAAGATTCATTTCCTGATGGCCGTTCTTCAACGATCATGTATTTAAATCTTATGCTAGGTGATTCTAGTAAATGACCTGGTGTAAGTAAGAAAAAAGTACCTTCGGTATGAATATTCCAACCTTTCGGCTTTATCAGACTTAGTTCAATATCAGGGTCATTGAATTTAATTTTCTGAGCGAAAAGAAACTGAATTAAGAATAAGAAAATTAGAAAGAGGCTAAATCTCATATTTAGTTATCTAATAGTCACCCCTAATTTGTCACCAAGTTCTCTTAAATCTTCAACTACCGGATCCAAAAGGTCTATTCCATTCTTCAAACGCTCTGTGGTCATCTCTCTTTCAGGGTCTCCAGGAATCAATACCTTTTCATCAGGGTTCACTGTTTCTGAATTTCTAAACCGATGAATCCAGTTATCCATATGAGATTTAAACTCTTTGGCCTCACGGAAAGCGTCAATGCTTATCGCACCAAAAAAATGTCCCAAACCTTCACCAACCGGATTTGGTGCAGGGTCAATGAAAGCCACGAACGGAGGAACCCATGGGCCGTAATTTGCACCAGATAAAACCGCGGATAAAATATCTACGACTGCTCCCAGCGCATACCCTTTGTGTGAACCATGCTCCCGATCGCCTCCCAGGGGACGCATTGAGCCACCTTTCACAAGACCTTTTGCATCTGTAGTGATGTGTCCTTCTTTATCCTGAAGCCAACCATCAGGAGCATCAAGACCTTTCCGTTGTAAAACTTCCAGTTTTCCATTTGCGGCTGTTGTAGTTGCCATATCCAAAACAAATGGAGGCTGATTTTCAGTTGGAATAGCGATAGAGATAGGATTCGTTCCTAATAGCCGCTCTTTTGAGAAGGTGGGAGAAACGAGTGGGCTAGCATTTGTAAGAGAAATGCCAATACAATCCTCTTCCAGAGCCATCATTGCATGGTATCCAGCAATCCCATAGTGATTGGAATTTTTTACTGCTACCCAACCCGAACCGACTTTCTTTGCCTTTTCGATGGCTAATTTCATGGCATGAGGACCTACTACTAATCCGAGCCCAAGATCTCCATCCACCACTGCGGTGGATGGTGTTTCATGAGTTGTTTGAATGTCAGGATTTGCATTCAATCGCTGTTTTTCGTGTAGTCTTATATATCCTGATAGCCTTGCTATCCCATGTGAGTCAACACCTCTCAAGTCAGCATTGATCAGGACCTCTGCGGCTTGCTCTGCCTGATCCTTCGGGCATCCAATTTTAATAAAGATATTCGTAGCAAATTGTTGGAGTTCCTTAGCAGAAAAATTCATGCGACGAAATTACGCATTTGACTTGGCTAAGAGTTGATTGAAGTCTAAAAACTATAGTGTCATAGTTTTAATTCAGTGGATAACACTTCTTATATAGATTTTACTCACTCAATATTCTAATTGGGAGAATGTAAACCGATCTTATTTCCTTCACTATCGATGAATAATGCAAAATATCCAATCTCATCTGCATGGGGTGTTTTGGGAACTATCAACCTCCCACCATTCTTTTCTACTTTGTCCAGAACGAACTGAAGATCATCGCCTGCATTTAAATAGATGGTGACGCCTTCCGAGGAAGGAACATAGCTATCGCCTTTCATAATAACTCCAACATTTACTTGTTCATCGGTGGGGAATAGCCCCATTTGCATTTCAGGAAATTCATATTTCTCAATTTGAAGATCAAGAATGGATTCATAAAACTTGATAGCCCTGGCGAGATCAGTTGCCGGAATTTCAAAAATGGAGATAAAGTTTTTCATGTCTTTGTTTTGGTTATTGATAGAGCTAACTGCTTGAGCGTTTACTTTATTTAGATAAATACTGGCTATGACTAATGTCAGAATCGTAATTATTTTGGGTATTTTTTCTTTCATTTTCTGGGTTTATAAAGTGTATAGTTACATCAGCCCGGAAAACAGAAATTGTAAAAGTGCGACAACCTTAGTCTTTCGAGTAAATTAGGGATGAAAGCATCATTTGATCATTGCTCATAAACTCTCTAGGATTGCTTCCGGTAAATTCCTTGAAATCCTTTATGAAATGGGCTTGATCATAATATTCACTTTCATATGCAACCTGAGTTAGGCTTTCTCCTTGTTTCTGAAGCATCATTTTTAATGCTGCCTGCAGTCTTATGATTTTACCCAATTGCTTGGGACTTATCCCCACCTGTTTGGAGAATTTTCGTTCTAGGTTTCTTCTTTTTGATAGATCGTCTTTTAGGATTGAATGAATAGAGGCACTTCCTTTTGTGGAAGACAAAGCTTCAATTGTAGAGGTTACGATATTATCAATGATTGATTGATCTGTCAATCTTTGTAGTAAGAAACTTTCGATGATTTCAATCCTTGATTTGGTTGATCTGGCCTCAATTATTTGTTGTTCCAGTTCTTTAGCGACATTTTCTTCAAATAGTGATGTTAATGGTGTTTCCTTATCGGCCAATTCCTGAATGGGTTTGTCTATAAAATTGGCAAAACCATAAGGGTAGAATCGAACCGCGAATGTGTTTACATAGCCTGTTGGTTGCACGAAATAGGGTTTGGTAATTTGTCCAAATACCATGGCGCGAGGTTGAATTATGAAATCATTTTCAGAAGTGAACCTTTTTATATCATCTCCGAGAATGAAACACATTTCAATACATCCATCGGGGATCACTCGCTGCTTTGGTGCAGAAAGGTCCCCCGGTACTTCTAAAATCCAGTGGCACTTTATAACAGCATCCAAGTTCTCCTGAGGTTCAAAAGTTTCATAGTTCATGACGTAATTTTTAAGGGCTTAGTCTAAGCAATGATAAAAAATGCATGCTTAATTGACTGGTATATCCATTTGACTGGATTTCAATAAAAAACCATCCACCTAAGAGGACAGATGGCTCTATTATGATTCCATTGCCTGCTAAAGTTCAAACCTCCTGAGGCAAGGGCGTATAAAGAATTGTTATTTATGTTTATTCCGGTCGCTTTTTACCATAGCTTTAGAACATTGATTAAATTCATATAGTGTTATTACGTTTTGAACTAATAAACAGCTATGAAACAAATTCAATCCACCATCTGGCTCATTCTTTCTCTATTCTTTCTTACTTTTTCTATTTCTTGTAACGATGATGGTAAGGTGGAAGAAGTCTCTCTAGGAGAGCAACAAATCATCATCTTCTTTACCAACGATATGCACGGCAGACTCAATAATTTTGCCAAGATCAAGCATATTGTGGATGCTGAGCGTAAAAAGACCGATGTGTTACTTGTGAGTGGGGGAGATATTTTTTCAGGTAATCCGATTGTAGATCAGTACTCAGACAAAGGGTATCCCATCATTGATATCATGAATCAGACAGGCTATGACTTGTCAGTTATTGGAAATCATGAATTTGACTATGGTCTTTCTATACTAAATGATCGTCTGAGTCAAGCGAATTTTGGATGGGTTTGTGCTAATGTGGATGCCAGTTCAAGCATACTGAAACAGCCTGACGCGTATGTAACCCTATCTATCGGAGATTTAAAAATCACTTTCCTGGGACTTGTTGAAACTAACGGAAGGCCAGATGAGGTCATCCCTTCTACACATCCGTGGCGGATCGCTGACTTGACGTTTCAAGAACATAGCAGTGTAATTCCGCAGTACTCAAATTTAAAAGAACAGGAAGATGCGGACCTACTGGTGGCATTGACTCACTTGGGTTCAAATTCAGATTTTGCTATAGCCAATTCTTTTCCCTGGTTTGATTTAATAATTGGTGGGCATTCCAATGATCTGAATGACGGTGATGTTAATGGAATTCCGGTGGTTATGGCAGGTTTTAATTTGTCGCATCTAGGAAAAATTGAATTGAGTTTAGAGGATAGGGAAGTTGTTGACTATGAAACCACGCTTATTGATCTCGATGCCTATGAAGATCAGGATGAAGTTTTAGTCGCTGCAATTGGAGAGTACAACAATGCACCTGAATTTGCTGAGGTAGTAGGCTTTGCCAGCTCTTTTCACGACAGAAATGAATTAGGCTGTTTCTATACAGAGGCATTGAAAGACTTCATGCAGGTAGATGTTTCTTTCCAAAATGGTGGAGGAATACGGGCAGATATTGACGAGGGTGACATAACCAAATTCGAAATTTTTAGCATGGATCCATTCAACAATGGGAGTGTGATATTCACAATGACAGCAGCTGAAATCAAAGAATTCTTTAAAGGGTCCGGTAGAGGATTTTATGTGGCGGGTATTGGTTTAGAAAGATTAGATGATGAAATCATCATCTATGATGAAGATGGGATTGAGATTGATGATGCGACTGAATTAACTGTTGGGCTCAATGATTTTATTCCAGCATTGTATGAAGATACATTCTTGTTTGAAGATGCTGATGTTCAAGATTTGACCTCAGCCGAATCGGTCATTCAATATCTTAAAACAATCAATAGCACAATAGATTATGATGGTTGCACCAGATATTTCAGGTACTGATCAATCTGACCATCGCTTTTCCAATTGTTGAAAAACGGAATTGAGTAAAGGGTAAAATCAAGAGTAGGGGATTCTTTCCAAGTTTCATATTTTGGTGAGTTTTAAATTGAGGAGATCTTATCTAAAGTTATCCATTTTATCAATTGTCATGTCTAGTTGTTGTATAAAGCAAAAAAGACCGCTATTCGACGGTCTTACTATTATGATTCTATTGCCTGCTAAAGTTAAACCGCCTGAGGCATGGGCGTATAAAAGAATTGTTCCTTTACTACTTTTCCATTATCCACATGATAGACACAGATCTCATCCATATCGATGGGATGATCCATGCCTTTCAGTGTGACATTAGATTTCATAGCGATTGAAAAGAAATTCTCTGCCACAATGGGATCCGAAATCTCACTTGAATGAAATTCGGCCAACATTTCATTCCACTGCTCACCTTTCTTGGCTATTGCGCTGAGTCCCTGAACTTTACTCTCCCAAGGACCACCATCAGGCTCTATGCTTACAATATCCGGGGAGTATAATTGCTGTATACACTCCTCAAATTTACCTTCTCGGCAAAGCTTCACCAGTTGATTAGCTACTTCTTGTGTTGTCATGATTTTTTTATAAAGAGTTGAACATAACTCAAAGAAATTGGTTAGAGTGACAGCCCTATGTCACCGGTTCATCGAAATAAAGAAATCTTTTCTCATCGTGCTGAAAATTTTGTTGATCTTGCCTGATTCAATGCGTAGGATTCTCTTTTTTATTCCTCTTTTTGCAGTAATTACTGTGCATGGACAGTACCTGGATTTGGCGAAGGTTGAATATACTATTGTGCCAGGCCATAATTCAAACTTTGCTTTGAATAGTGTGCGCTTTTTATTCAATGTCCCTTTTAGGATCAAAGATGACGCTTACTTTTTTGCCGGTATTGACTATACAAAACGAGAGTTTCAGTTTCGTGAGGATATGGATACCTATGACAAGTCTGAGGCTGATAATTTCCATGAAGTGGATTTAAATCTCACCTATACATTTCAAATGAAAAATGACTGGAGATTTGGTATTCAAATGACCCCATCTTTCAGTAGCAATTTGCAGGGTGCACTGCAAGATGATGATTTTCTTTTGAGCGGAGTGCTTGCTTTTGTAAAAGATAAAAAGCGTGAACCTGAAGATGTGAAAAAGCCCTGGCGAATTATTATGGGATTGGCTTATTCTACCATTAGCAGATCACCATTTCCATTTCCGTTCTTTAGCTATTATAGAAAATTTCATCCAAAGTGGTCTTACAATATAGGAGCACCTGTATCAAATTTGCAGTATCATTTGAATACCAATAATCGATTTAAGATTTATGCCGAGGGGGATGGCTTCAATGCACATCTTCAAGAAGGGGTTTTTATAAATAATGATGAGTTTGCAAACCGCCTGAGGATGCTTTTGGTCATGGCGGGCTTTCGATATGAGTATAAATTTTCAGAGCACATAGAATCCTATCTCAACATAACCAGAACCGTATTTTCCGATATGCAGTTACGCCGAGATACGGAAAATGTATTTATTCCAAAAATTGATAATGTTATGCATTATCGTGTTGGGATAAGATGTAAGATCTGATTATCTCCAAAAAGTAGTTAAAAAGGCTCTCCAGAATTGTGGTTTATTAAGTGAAAACATTACCTTAATATCTTCCAGCAAACTACTTTCTTCATCTAAAAACCTAAATACTTCCTGGATATTTGGTTTGGTGTAAAGTCTCGTAAAGATGTCCTCTCCTAAGTCATTGCGTTTGCTTAAAACATTTAAAAAAATGGAATCATACGTTCTGAATCTAGAAGTTCCTATTCCTTTTTCCGGAACCTGCCCATTCTTAATATTATTGACCATCATGGAAGAATATCGGTCTGCATTTTTGAATGAATAACCAGAGGAAGGTCGCACCCAACTTCCTGCTGTTCCAATTTTTGAGATATGTTGCTTATGATGTTTATGAAAAGGATAGTCCGACATGGGGATTAAGCCTTGCTCCACTTCTTTGATGCTATACTTCTTAATTCCAAGGAGATCGTTAATGTACTTCTTTAAATAAAGGTCGTATTCGTCATCAGGCAAGAGACGATCGTTAAATAAAGTAAACTCTATCAGAGCCTCGGTCTTTGATAGAGGTAGTACGTAGGTAAAGCTGGTGCTATCTTTCCACCTCAACCGATAGTCCATCATCGTGAAAGTATCTGCATCGAATGCTGGAGCTTCTGTTTGTATAAACCAGCCTTTGAAGTGCTGAATTAGTGTATTGTATAGATGCTTATTCTCATCGTATTTTTCGGGAATTCTACTGTCAAAAATATGTGATGCCTGATACTCGTTTTGAGCGGTAAACACTTTCTGACCTTGTACTTCTCTGACTTCTTCTTTTATCCAATTGAAGTTTTTTGATTTATTAATGAAGGCTTTGGCATGCTCATAAAAATCAGCTGAACGCACCATTTTGTATCGATAGGGAGCCAGGTCAAAGGTGATTTTTCCTTTTTGGTTTATGAATAACCCGGAATCCCATTGTTTGATAGCTATTTGATCCCAGTCAGTTTTTCCTCTTTCCCAGAAGCACCAGGTTCGATCATTGGACGATTTTTCATCTTTGTCAAGAATTAGGATTCTTTTGTCTGAAAAGAAGTCATCTTTAAACATTTTAAGAGCCAGCTGCAAACCTGCGGCACCTGCTCCAACAATTGCATAATCAAAATGAGATTCATTCATTCTGCCCTAAAGATAATAGCCCCACTCTCGTGGGGCCACCTAACCACCAAATATCACTCCAATGATTAACTAATGATTCAATTCAGCACATTTGTAACCTAGCAAGCAAAGCCATTTTTGAACCGTTCGATACCCAATTTCACTAGCCGTCTGAATTTTCAGTACTCTTTCCCAATCGTCCAGATCAACAGACCATCTTGAGATATCCTTTCGTTGATCAAAAGATCTTGCCACCCTGGCAACATCTTCTTTTGTTCGAATGTTGCTTCTTAGTATCAGCATTCTTAAATCGTTTCTTTTTTTAGTGAGTGTTTCCATTTGTACAGTATTATTTTCAATGATCTTTTGTCAGAATTGAATTCGGTACATAACGTCAGGGAAGAAACCGATTTGCTCTACAACATTGATCTCATCCGTAACCTCATTATATCTTCTTACGAATTCGTTTTTCCGATTTGTTACATTTTGGAAGTCAACAAAAAATTGATGTGATACTTTTTTTCTATTGAGACGTACCCCAAACTTCACGTCCCACCTGAAATACTCTCCATATCGTTCACTAAATGCAATTTCATCCATTCGAACTTCTCTCCCAGCATTACCCCGTGTAGCTTCTAAATCAATAGGTGTGAAGGGTCTACCCCCTGAGTTGGTCAACTTAGTGTCAAAGGTCCAGGCATTTTGAGCGTTGCGACCAAACTTCCACTCCTTTCCGAATAGAACATTGAGTACATAATTATTGTTGAAAGCAGTATTTCTTTGGATTCCGTCACTTCCCTCATACTGAGAGTCGAATAGAGATCCTGTAAGTAGTAAGTAGTAGTTTCTGCTGAAGAACTTCTCCAACGTAATTTCAGCGCCATAATTGAAACCTGTACCCTCATTGACGAGAGAGCCTTCCTGATCGAAAATGAAATCTGCCCCTTCATTAAGAATACTATAGCTGGATGATGTGGATGAAACAGGTACATCAAACAGTCTTTGGTAGTAAAATTCGGTTTTTAACCGCCAGTCTGGTCCAAGGTTCCTGTCGAAACCCAGGACAAAGTGGTGCGCTTTCATAAAATCCAGATTTGTATTCGTGGCTTCTGTGATTCCTGGAGAGGTTTCTTCTCTATAAAATAGAATAGGAGCTGGAATAGCCTGACCATGTAGCCCATAAGCTAAGCTTATTCGTTGTGCGTCTGATTGCTGCCAACTGATAGCCGCTCTGGGTTCAAGAATGAACTTTTCAGTAAACTCATGATATTGGGAGTGCAGTCCAAATGTGGTTGACAACCTATCCGAGAATCGATATTCTGCCTGTGCATAATTCTGGAGTAAGTTGAAGGTTTCTGCAAAATCTACTTCAGTCAGGAAATAGTCGGGGATCGAATCATTATTGTTGTCAGGGATTTCAATACGATCATCTCTGTTTTCGGTGAACACGTTCATGTCGTATGTTTCGTTCAGAAAACCGGCTCTTAATGTCCATCTTGCGTTGAATTTATGATTTAATGTGGACGTAATCGTGTATCGATTTTCTCTGTCATCAACGTTGATCGCTCTGTACTTCTTAATGAGTACATCATTTTCATCTAGAATTCGATTGTCCTGAACATAGGTATTGGCATTGGTCGATGCTCCGAAAGAAGTTTTGAGGTAGGTGTTTTTCCCAAAACGCAGCGTGTTGCTTAATCCTATCAATCCGATTTCACTTTCCACAAACGCATCGACCGCTGGATCAGCAAAAAGATCGTCTTCTGCTATTTCATCGCCTAGGAAATCGATGCTACTCTTTCCACCAAATCCAAACAATTCAAACCTTCCAAGTTTGGTATCGCCCAGGTTTACCTTGAAAGATAAATCCTGATAAAGAGGAGCTGCAGATGTACCTGTTGCAGCCAAGCTTGCTATTCCATATCTATATGAGGTAACGAAGGATGAATTGTTAGCTTTATTGATAGGACCCTCTACCATGAACTCCGCTCCGGTGTATGCAGACATTTGTCCTGTGAATTCATACTTATCTGTGTTGCCGTTACGGAACATGATGTCAAACACTGCAGCATTTGCATTACCGTACTCGGCTGGGAAGGCACCTGTAAGAAAGTCTGAAGTTCTTAGCATATTGGTATTGAGTGCATTTACGGGACCTCCTGTAGTGCCCAAAGTATTAAAATGATTCGTAGTGGCGATTGGAATGCCTTCTATCCTCCAAAGAAGCCCTACCGGAGAGTTTCCTCTTACCACAATATCATTGCGGGAATCGTTTGCGCCGCTTACACCGGCGAAAGATGCAGCAAGCTTTGCAACATCGTTTCTACCGCCAGAGAACCTTGTGACTTCTTCTATGCTGAATGTGCGCGCACTCACCTTAGCCATATCATTAATAGGGAGATCCTTATCTGCATCTGCCGTAACTACAACTTCCTGTAGTTTTTCAACAGATTCTTCAAGTAAGATTCTAAGCACTACCTCTTTTCCTGAAGTGACCAAGACATTTGGAATGGTGACACTTTTGTACCCGATGTATTGAACTGCAAAAGATTGTCTTCCAATCGGGACGTCTTCAATTCGAAACGACCCGTCGACTTCAGATACAGCCCCTTGAATCGGATCAGAGCCGACCAATGTGACCGTTGCTCCGATAAGTTCGTACTCAGCCTGCGAGTCAAGGATGACGCCTTTGACTGTCTGAGTTTGTGCATAAGCGAATACTGATAGCGTCAGTAATGCTCCAAAAAGAATGTGTTTGAGTGATGTTTGTGTTTTCATGTGTAAAGTGTTCATTTTTAATCGTACACATGGAATTCGCATTGTTACATTCATCCTTAGTAGGTATGCTTGCTATTTATGCTCATTTCATGATCATCCATTTTGGAGCTAACCTAGAAGTGATCATAAAGCATTAAAACGAGAACCGTGTTGAAGCTCTTGAAAAGCGAAGTGAAACGGAATATTCGATAATTGAATGAGAGAAAATAGCTGCTGAACTGTTGTTTGCTGATTGATAAGACTTTTTTCTGGTTTCAATAGGGAATTTGTGGGTTTCGGTTTATTTGAATCACCTACGACCCGGTTGGGTTAACTATCTTTAAAATTGAAATGAAATTAAGAGAAGTACATGTACGGTGGATAGGGATTCTACTAGTTGCGTTCATCGCGATGGATGGGCCGGATGACAATCATTTGGCAAGCGAACCATTCTGGTATCGATACCTGGTTTCATTCCTATTCACAACAATCTACTGGAATGGTGCATGTCTTGTTATTTTCCATTTCAGAAAGAAATATCCGGAGATAAGCAAAACGCCAACAAGGCTGGTTCTCAGTGCACTTGGAATAATACTTTGGATGTCTATTGGTGGTATACCTCTTAAACTGGCATTGGGGCTATGTGAATTTTCTGAGTTGTTTAAACCAACTACTCACACAGAGTTTTTACCATTCAATTTCGTAGCGGCGCTAGTGGTTTCTTTGACTTATGAGGCTTTTTACTTTTTCGAGAAATGGAAGGAACAATTTCGACTGAACGAACAACTGAAAAATCAGCAAGTACGGACGCAATATGAAGTACTTCAAAATCAAATGAGCCCTCATTTCTTATTTAATTGCTTAAATACTTTGGCAACTATTATACCCGAAGACTCACAAGTGGCCGTGTCGTTCACAGAGAAATTATCCGAGGTATACAGGTATATTCTTCAGAACAAGGACCGGGAGTTGGTTGCCCTAAAAGAAGAGATAGAGTTTGTAAAATCATATCTTTTTCTATTGAGGATGAGATATCCTGATAATCTTACATTCGATTTTAGTATAAATCACAAATATTTTGACCTCACCATACCACCACTTACTATTCAAATGCTGATAGAGAATGCCATTAAACATAATGTAGTGTCAAAGGCCAGACCTTTACATATTGATATCTACATTGAAAATGGGGAATCAATCATCGTGAAAAATAATTTGCAACGTAAGGAGTCGCTGGCCAAATCCACAAAAACAGGACTTGAAAATATCCGCAAGCGTTACAGTATTCTGGGAGGTAAGGAAATAGATGTGATTACCAGTGCCACTAACTTCATGGTGGCGGTTCCACTCATTGATCTATTGGAGGAAAGAGATTTCAATCTGGCATGAAAGTATTGATCATAGAAGATGAAGCACCAGCCTTTAGAAGGCTGGAAAAAATCCTTATGGAGATTGATTCCTCCATTGAAATACTTGAAGTTTTGGACAGTGTTGAGGATACGGTAAAATGGTTTAAGAACCATGAACTACCAGATCTGGCTTTGATGGATATCCAGATCAGTGATGGAATCAGCTTTCAGATTTTTGAAGAATACGAAGTGAAATGTCCTGTTATATTCACCACTGCATTTGATGAATACTTGTTAAAAGCTTTCAAAGTCAATAGCATAGATTATTTATTGAAACCTATTAAGAAAGAAGATCTTGAACGTTCACTTGAAAAGTATAAAAATCTTCATGCGAGTTTCAATCAGTCTCAGATTGATATGGCAGAACTACTGAGCCAGATCAATCTTACGGAAGCAAAGTACAAGTCTCGGTTTTTGGTGAAGCAAGGAGACAAAATGCTTGCAATTCGAGTGGAAGATATTGTCTGCTTTCAGAGTAAACACAGTGTTGTTCATATCCACACTAAAAATGAAAAAAGCTATCTCACTGATTTTACCCTGGAAGAATTAACAGATCAATTAGATCCTCAAATTTTCTGCCGGGCAAACAGGCAGTTCATTGTGAATGCAGATTACATCACTACTGTACACAAGCATTTTAAAGGGAAACTGTTGGTTGAAATGCTTCATTTTGACAATGAACAGATACTTGTGAGCAGTGAGAAGGCGACATCATTCAAGATGTGGCTGGATCAATGAATTCTTTTAATTTCGATTAAAAGAATTCAATCCATGAAATATCCTTTAAAAGTCAAGGAAGAACGTACGATCAAGCGGATTACTCTTAAGCACACCTTCTATGATTTTTTAGATTCCTTTAATATTGAAAGAGGACTTATTTATACGTTAAAACTCTTGTTTGCCAATCCAGGAAAAGCAATTAACCTATACTTGAATGAAGGTAGATATAAGCTATTCAATGTATTTAGACTACTGGTGATCAGCACAGCAGTTAGTCTTTTTGTAATGTATTTGGCAGGCATAGATGAACTTGTACTTGCATTTGAAGAGGAATTCAGTAGAGGATTTAACGACAGTGCTAAAGAATCAGGGCAGCAATTAGAAGAGTTGAAGGGGTTTATTCCACAGATATTTCTTGATTGGTACAACCTGCTTCTGTGGATAGCAATCCCACAATATGCTTTTTTATCATATCTTTTTTATCAAAAGAGTAATCTAAATTATGCCGAACACCTGGTTATTCAAACGTTCCACGTTAGTACAATAAATGTAATTACGCTAGTTTTTTTCCCGTTCCATCTTGTTTTTGGTACCAGTGCTATTGTTTTTTTAATAATGGTGGGCTGCACTTCGTACTTTGTATTCTTTGCTACACAGATTTTTGGTAAAAAAGGCCTTTGGTCTTATGCAAAAGCCTCGCTGCTTTATATTCTGAGTAATGTCATATATACACTTTTCATGACCATTGCTTTGGGGATGATTGTCGGATATAAGTTAGGGATGTTTCAAGTGCTTAATAATATTAGTGTTTCCCATTTTATGGATAGGCGATGAAAACTGTCTTCCATCATCTGTGTTATTTAAGGTAGGATGTTGACAATTACACTAATATTAACGTCGATAACAATTCAAATGAATCCAATTACTAAATACAAATGGGAAAAGAGGGTACTGATAGTAAGTGCTGGTTCGCCTACAAGCGTAGGATATAAAAGACAGGAGCAATTGCTGTCAAGAGGAAAAAAGGGGATGAAAGAAAGAGATCTAATTATCTATAAAATGTATAAGGATCACTGGATAGGTCCGGATGGCACCCCGTTGAATGACGAAGAAGCAATAGCAATAAAGAGGGCTTACAACCTATCGGCTGATATCTTTTCCGTTGTGCTAGTCGGAAAGGATGGTAGCGTCAAGATGAGAAAAGACGATCTTGTTTCCACCAGAGAGATTTTTGCATTGATAGATAGTATGCCTATGAGAAAACAAGAGATGAAAAAGGAAAAAGATAATGATTACAATTAGACTATCTGTCTAACCACCCTTTGAATACCTTTACTTTCTCCCGACTTACAATCGCATGCTCTTCAAAGTTGGGAGTTAAACTTAATAGGAGGCGATTGTTAAAGTACGAATCAATTGAATTGATGCTCTCAAGACATACGATCATGTGTCTGTTTATTCTAAAAAAATCCTCAGGATCTATCAGTGATTGTACTTCATCCAAAGAATGGTCGATGATCATTGAGTTTCCTGATTGCGTTCGTAAGAAAGTGGAGCTGGTCTCGCTGTAGAAATAAGCAATGTCTTTAACAGGGATGGATTGGTACTTTAAACCGATTTTAACTAGGAATTTCTTTTTATATGTTTTCTGTAATTGATCCTTCAAAACAGCGACTACCTCATCAAAATCATTTTTGGAATTTTTTACTTTATCGAGCTTTTCAATGGATTTCTTGAGATCCTCTGGCTTAACAGGTTTTAGTAGATAGTCCAAACTATTGTACTTGAAAGCATCAAGCATATACGAATCAAACGCTGTAGTAAAAATGACTTGAGGGAAATCTTTCAGGGAATCAAGAACGTCAAATCCTGTTCCATCTCCTAGCTGAATATCAAGAAAAATTAAATCCGGTGTGCCGTTTTCTTGCAACCATTCATTCGCTGATCTCACGGAATAACAGGTGGTTAGTACATCTATGGAGCCAAGCTCATTTATTAATTTTTTTAACCTATCTGCCGATAGCTTCTCATCTTCAATAATGACCGCTTTCATGTTTTCAAAAGAGGTAGTCGAACTTGAAAAGTCGTTTCACTATCTAAGATCTCAAGCGCTTTTCCTACTGAAAGCGTTAATCTATTTGAAAGATTCTTTAATCCTATTTGAGTACTTGATATAAAATGCTCTTTTTTCCTTTTTTCATTCTCCACAACAATTGTATTTGAACCCTCATTTTTGATAATAATATGTAATGGATCATCCATTGAAAAAGCATTATGTTTTACCGCATTCTCAATGAGGATTTGAATAGACATGGGAGGAAGCTGAAAGTTCCTATCCAAGGAATTCAATTTTTTTTCAACCTTTACCGCAGTTTGATGCCTCATCGATAAGAGATAGATGTAGTTGTTCACAAAGTTTAATTCTTCCTCTAAAGTAACGGTTGTTCTTTCATCATTTTCTAGGATGTATCGATACATGTCTGAAAGCTTGGAGATGAATTTGGTAGCGCTTTTAGGATCATCTTCAACCAAAGAAGTCATGACACTAAAACTATTGAATAAAAAATGAGGATTTACCTGGTTTTTTAGGCTCTCTAGCTTTGCAGCTGCAAGCTCCTTTTGCATTTGTTCCTTCTCACGAGCATTTTTTATGGCGGTCTTTACATATAAAATGATAATTTCATATGCTATAATCAAAAGAGAAATAACAAATCCTTGCGCACTGTCAAATAAGAAAGAACCATTCTCATCACAACATCCGATTTGTTTTAGAAATCTATGGTAGAGGAAAGAAAATAAAAAAACCAAAGGCAACACGATGAAGGTTGCCTTAGTTGATATCTTATAGAGACTTTTATTAGAAGTAATGGCAATAAGTCTGCTTTCCCGAGAAACATACCTGTAAACTATTTCCCAAAGCATCAGGATGACTAGAATGGTGTAAACTAATGAAATGGTAGCTATTTCGTCCCATTCCAAAAATTCACCCCAATTATCCGTCCTTGTCAGCTTGAAAAAGAAAAAAACAAAGATGGCTATCGTAAACCTGAAACGATACTTCATAGAGTAAATTTACTCTCCATCCTTGGATGCTACTGCTTTTGCTTGAGTCACATCAAAGGAAAGTGTAGTTCCAGTTACTTTTTGTGTACCTGCACCCCGTGCTGATACAGTCGTAGTGTACTGTCCTACTTCAACATCTTTAGCCGATGCAGTAATGATGAAGTGATCTTTATCATTTACGTCCTCTTCAACCTTAAACTTAAGTCCAGAACTACTTAAAAGTGTGGGAGCGTTGAATTTTGCTTTTTTTGCTGATTTGGATCTTACTATCCACAAGTCAAAGGTGGTTTCGCTCTCTGCATCCAGGCTGATAATATATTCTTTTGCATAAATTTTAGCTCCTGTTTTAGGAGCCTTAAAATCTTGTCCAATAGCTGATATACTTATTACGATGAAGGAAAGAAGTGCTAAGTATTTTTTCATGATCGTGGAGTTTTTGTGTATACAAAAGACACGATTGAAACTTACTTGCGTAACCTTATTCCATGTGAAACCTCATATAAGCTAGTTGAATCGGTATAGGAGCTAATTGAACTGAGCTATTTGGACTCTAATTTTTTGATGAGTTTCTTGATATCTTCCTGAATGGATGATGGTTCAACTTCTTTAAGTGCTTCAATTAAATAGGAGGGAACTTTTTCACCAGCGTCGATCTTTTTTTGAATATCGATGATCAATTGGGCAAATTCCTGCAGATCGCTCGATTCCTCTATCTCAGGAATATCTTCAAGTATAGGTGTTGAGCCTTCACCATTGGCGCAGCTATTATTGTAAATTGAAATCACATTCGACAAATCTGATGCCGACATTTCTTTGCTTTCTAACTTGTCTATTAGTACTTGACAGTCGTTGATGAATTCCAGTAATCTTTTTCTGAATCCAATATTTGATACCACCAAATGTGTATCATCTTCTTTTACCAAAATCTCAGTTCCAAAACCATTGACGTCTTCTGACATAACCATATAATGACTGAGGGCGCCTTTTGAAATCAATTTTCCAATGACTCTCCGATTGTTATAAACAATGGGAAAATAGGAAATATCATCTTTTCTAGCTGATGTGATTTGGTAGGACTTGTACACTTCTTTACCCTCTTCATTCTTAAGCTCTACTTGATCGTAGTAGCTTTTTCTGAAAAAACTCACTTTTCCTTCTAAGGTATCTCCCTCCAGAGTTATAAGAATATCTTGTTGAGCGAATACTGATACTGAAATAACTATAAAAAAGGCAGTTAACAAGCGCTTCATAACATCTTTGGATTTAGAGCCTAAAATATAACCTTTCGTTCAAACGGGCATGATTTAATATTTTTTATACATAATGTGAAAAAATAAAACCTTACACAGATTCATCTCGTTTGTATTTTTTATACATTTAGTGAATAAATCATCTAAGAAGTACTATGAAGGGATCCAATTTAGGAGAGTTTGAAGAGGTAGTTTTATTAACGATAGCTTCACTTCTCGAGGAAGCTTACAGTGTAAATATTGTTGACGAAATAGCTACCGTGACGGGTCGAAAGACCAAATTAGGTGTTGTTCATTCGGTCTTGAACAGACTTGAAAAAAAAGGATTTATCACTTCAGAGTTAGGTGAGCCGACAAAAGAACGAGGGGGGAGGAGAAAGCGGTTCTTCACTGTGTCGCATGCCGGTAAAATAGCCTTATGGAAAGCAAAAGAGCAACGCGAT
Source organism: Ekhidna sp. (assembly GCA_965267215.1). Classification (GTDB taxonomy): domain Bacteria; phylum Bacteroidota; class Bacteroidia; order Cytophagales; family Cyclobacteriaceae; genus Ekhidna. The sequence goes on along the minus strand of OZ253940.1, from coordinate 2,722,114 downwards.
AAGCTTTGGAGCAATATACCTGAACTTGTTTTTCAAGGTATCAAATGAGTAAAAAAAGAACAACTCCACCCAAGTGGATGGATAAAATCATAGAGCTGTACTGCAGGAAAACAGTATTGGAAGACCTTCAGGGAGATCTTCATGAATACTACGCTCGAAATATTGAAAAAGGAAAGTTTCGAGCTGATGTCATCTTCTTTTTAGATGTCATCAAGTTTTGCAGACTCTACACAATTCGAAAACCAAAAATTCCAGGACAAATGACATTTTTTAATCTGATTGGCAACTACTTCAAAACATCTACCAGAAGTCTAGCTCGGAATAAACTTTTTTCTACCATCAATATCCTTGGGTTGGCTATCTCCATGTCTATTGGGATACTGATGATTACTTACATAAGTGAGCTTTTGAGTTTTGACACTTTTCACACAAACGGAGATCGGATTTATCGGGTTCAATCTACTTACTCCAGCGTATCATGGACTACCCCAAGCGATTTTGCCTCAACATCCGTGTTCATAGGAAAAAAACTTGAAGAGGATTACACAGGTATAGAGAAAGTATTATTGATGAGGAGAAATTTCAGGGCAGATCTAAATAAGGGAGAGAATACCATACCTATCAGGGGGCATTATGCTTCGAAAGAATTTTTTGAGGTCTTCTCTTTCGACCTTATTGCTGGAAACCCTACCACGGCATTAGAAGAGCCAAACTCATTGATATTGACACAAAAAGTTGCTGAAAAATTATTTAAAGACCAGGAAGTGATAGGTCAGGTGGTTAATGCCGGGGAAGAATCTTATACTGTTACAGGTGTGGTGGCCGATATTCCTAAAAATTCTCATATTCAATTTGAGGCTCTACTGTCATTTGTCACTTTAGAGAAGATTTATTCAACTAAAGAGTCCACAACTTTCTTTGACTGGGGAAGTATCTGGATGAACTATGTTTATTTGCTACTGCCTGAAAACCAAGATCCAAATGTCATAAATGGATATCTAAATGAGATAGCACAAACTGAAAATGCCAAGACAGATCGATTCACTATTATCCATGAGGTAGAAAGTATTGCTAATCTGGTTCCAGGTGAAGAATTATCTAACAATATAGGTCCTGGCATGGCTTGGACAGGGATTTATCAATTAGTTCTTTTGACACTGTTTGTAATAGTATCGGCGTGCTTTAACTATACAAACCTTTCTATTGCAAGGTCACTAAGGAGGGCCAAGGAAGTAGGGGTGAGGAAGGTGGTGGGAGCGGACCGCATTCAAATTTTGGTACAGTTTGTTTTCGAAGCTGTAGTTGTAGCTCTTATTTCAGTGATAATCTCCTATGGTCTCTTTGCTTTATTGAAGCCATTTTTTATGGAAGTAATCCTTGAAAATAGTGCTCTAATCACCATGAATTTTCAGTGGGTCCATATCTTATATTTCATTGTTTTTGCTCTTTGTATTGGGTTTGTCGCAGGTATTTTGCCATCTGTAGTCTTGGCAAAACTCAAAGCAATCTCTGTATTCAGAGATGCATCTTCGGTTAAGTTGATGAAAGGTCTGAATTTAAGGAAAGTGCTGATCGTTCTTCAATTCACCATGTCTATTTTCCTCATTATAGGATCGACCATAGCTTATCGACAATACAAGTTTGCCCTCAATTTCGACATGGGTTTCACCACTGAAAATGTGCTCAATATGGCACTGCAGGAAAATGATTCAAAATTGTTAGTCCCGGAGATCGAAAAATTGCCTGAGGTGAGTAAAATATCTCGTTCGGGAATGATCCCGAATACCGGCGAGATTTGGAGTGAGGATTTTAAGTATAAAGATCCAATGGACTCAGCAGATGTCTATGTAAACTATGTGGATAAGAACTACTTCTCTACACATGAATTTACTTTTCTGGCTGGAGGAACCTTTCCTTACGATCAAGAAGAAGGTAACCCAAAATTTGTGGTTGTGGATGAGCTTTTACTCAAAAGATTCAATATGGGAGATCCCCAGCTAGCAATTGGTGAAGTAATCACTGTAAATAGTAGACGGGAAGAGATCAAACTCGAAATAGTAGGTGTAGTAGAAGCGTTTCAATATGCCACCATCCAAAGTGATGCTGAACCTGTAGCTTTAATTCAAGGCACTTCTGATAACTATATGCATCTTAATCTTGTAGTAAAGTCTGAAGATATAGTTGAATTTATGAATAAGCTGGAAGCTATCTGGTCAGGCGTAGATCGCGTACATTCTTTTGAAGCTAAATTTTATGATGAACTAGTCCAGGAAGCATATAATGATCAAGCTGTACTCTTTCAAATATTTGGTTTTCTAGCTTTTCTGGCTATTTCGATTGCCACGATGGGTTTACTAGGGATGGCTGTATTCACTACTGAAACCCGACGAAAAGAGATAAGCGTTAGAAAAGTATTAGGAGCTAGTAAACAGAACCTAATGTTTATTTTATCAAAAGGATTCATAGTCATGCTTATTGTTTCAGCAGCAATTGCAATGCCGCTTAGCTATTTATTCTTTACTGAAATGGTAATGGCAGACTTTGCTAATCGCATTATGATAGGCCCTTTTGAATTACTTTCCGGAGTATTTATCGTGTTTGCTATCGGTATTTTGACCATTAGTTGGCAAACAGGCAAAGCAGCCAGAACTAACCCGGCAGATATGCTGAGAGACGAATAATTTCGTTTGATCTTGCTATTTTTCTGTGATGAACAGAAAAGAAGCCAAAGAGATTTTACTCTCTATGACGGAAGGAGATAGTTTGTTGAGGCACGCTCGAACGGTCGAGTTGGTCATGGAGGCATATAGTGAAAAATTTGATGAAGATCCTGATGAATGGGCGATCACAGGGATGCTCCACGATGCAGACTATGAAAAGTACCCAGAAGATCACCCAAACAGGATTGTTGCCTTACTTCGGGAAAAAGGTGAGGACAAAATTGCTCATGCAATATCCGCACACTATACGAAATGGAATGTTCCGTATGAAACAACATTAGATAAAGCTCTATTGGCATGTGATGAGCTCACCGGGTTCATTGTGGCATGTTCGAAAGTCAGACCTGAAGGCATTTCAACGCTCACAGCCAAATCTGTCAAAAAGAAATTGAAACAAGCGAGCTTCGCCGCTAAAGTAGAACGTGATGAAATAGCTAAGGGAGTAGAGATGCTGGAAATAGATATGACAGAACACATTAACTTTATCATAGACGTTTTGAAGAAACATAAGGAAGAACTAAATATTTGAATACAACTCAGATGAAAAAGAAATTACTTATTGGACTGGGAGCATTAGTGGTACTAATCGCTGCATTTATCCTGTATGCAAACAATCGAAACAGGACGCTTAGTCCCCCGGGAGAATCTGTTGCGGAAGTAAAGAATATGAAGGTTAGCGTAAACTACTCTCGACCTTCCGTCCGTGACCGGCTGATTTTCGGCGAAGAAGAAGAAGGAGCCCTCCAACCATATGGAGTGTATTGGAGACTAGGTGCAAATGAACCAACAGTCATAGATGTTAGCTCTGATTTTCAATTTGGGGAGGAGACTTTCGAAGCAGGTAAATATGTGATATATGCGTTCCCACGTAAGGGTGAAATGGAAATCAGACTCAACTCAGACCTAAGACTTTGGGGATATACAGAACCGGATTATTCGAAAGATCTGGCGGCTGTTGTCGTCCCAATTTCACGCAATGAGCACGTAGAACAGTTTACTATTGAAACAGTTAAATCATCAAATGGCGTGAGTTTGATATTTACCTGGGGGAATAGTCGTTGGGAGTTGCCCTTGGAAAAAAGGCGATAAAGATTTTCTGGAAGATTGAAAACGCTATTTTAATTCTGATAAGACGTTTTCAACCAGTTGATCACACTTTTTTGATCCAAACTCGAACAAATCTTTGGTAGATGCAAGTCTGTACAATTTGTCTTTAATCATGGATTTGGCTCTATGAATTCTTACTTTGATATTGGATTCTGAAAGATTTGTGCATTCTGAAATTTCAGCTATGGACATTCCTTCTAATTCTTTCATTACATAGACTGACCTGTATTTTTCGTCTAATGTTTCTATTGATGCTTCCAATACTTGTTTGGTTTCCTTTTGAATGAATCGATACTCGGGATTTTGAGTCGTTTCCAGGTCTGAATTTGAAATTTCATTTAAGGAGATGACTTTCTTGGAATGGTGTATCCTTTTGAGCGCTTTATTGATACCTATGCGTATCAACCAAGTCGAGAATTGTGATTTTCTTTTGAATTGTTCAAGTTTTTCATAAGCTGTTAGATAGGTGTCCTGCATTGTATCTACTATTTCCGAATAATCTGTCAAATACCCTTTCAAGACCCGGTACAGCCTTTGATTGTTGCGTCTCATTAGTATTTCGTAAAGACCTTTTTCTCCTTCAAGCACCTTTTGTATAACCTCAGAATCCTCAAGTTTACTGAAGGGAGGTGTGGATGAAATTTGAACAACTCTCATGTCAATTTTTCTATTAGAGCAGGTGATCTTCATAAAGTTACAATTTGCTGTAACCTTTTTTCCATTTGCTGATCCAACCATCATCAATAACCTAGAATAATAATGGAAGCAAAAGAAAAGTTTGTGGTCAATCTCCTAAAGTATACGTACGGTATCGTTCCGGTAGTCGCTGGGCTGGATAAATTCACGAATATTCTAACTGACTGGGGTAAGTATTTAAATACAGATCTGATCCCGGTCGACCCGGGAATCTTTATGATAATTGTTGGGATCGTTGAAATTGCTGCAGGTGTTTTGGTATTGACTAAAACAAAAATTGGATCACTGATAGTGAGTGCCTGGTTGGTATTGATCGCCATCACACTCCTCATTAGCTGGTCATACGTTGACGTTGCTGTAAGGGATCTAGTAATAGCTGTCGGAGCATATGCGTTGCATAAGTTGTCCAATGATAGTTGAGTATGAGGGGTGGATTATTCTACCCCTTTTTTTAAGCTTATTGTTAATCTTTCCCAGATGTCATCGAGCCAATCTTCATGTTCCGGTTTCATGAGTGATGATCTCAAACAAATAAGGTATTCGGAATCGATTTTGAAACTGCCTTTTGTCAGCTTTGAGGTAGGATATTTATAGAGAGATAGGTAAAGTTTATTTGCCTCTGCTTTTCTAAATAGTTCCTGAGCAGCTTCGCTCATCTGTGAAGTTGTTTTTCCATTGAGAGCCCAAACCACAATGTCAGTTTCCGGTTTGACGATCGGAAAAAAATCATCACTATCTAAAAGTTTTTGATAAAATTTCAGAGCCGCATTTCTTGATTTCTCAAGTCCGTCTGCAAATGCTCCTCCTTTGACAGGTGGTAATAATTGGTGGGTGGCCCAGAGTCCTACAGCAGCAGCCCCGGCTCTTGAACATTCCAGGCTGATCTCTCCAAGATGTAGATCATCGGAAGTGAAGTATGTATAGGGCGAATCATGCATGTAGAATTTTGCCACTTTAGGATCCTTAAAAAGAACACACCCACAGCCATAAGGTTGTAGCCCTTGCTTATGAGGATCAATTACAATGCTGTCTACCTTATCCAGCAACTCATATTTTTTCTTTGATCCAACCTCCAGGTTATTTAGAAGCCTAAAATATCCTCCATATGCTGCATCTGCATGGATTCTGAAGCTATATTTTTTTTGAAGCTCAAAAATTTCCGGCAATGGGTCTACAGAACCTAATCCAGTGGTACCCATTGTGCAAACAACTGTTCCTACATCTCCATTCTTAAGTAGCTCTTCCAAAACTTGAATATCAATGATGCCACTTTTGTCTGTTGTCACTTGACCAAAGGGCAATTTCAGTACTTCTGAAATACGTTGGTGTGTATAATGCGCCTGATCAGATGCGATAATACTTTTTTCCGGATGAATCTGACCAGCCACCCAAAGAGCTTCCAGGTTGGCCATGGTGCCACCGCCGGTAAGGTGTCCCAGATGGGTAACCCATCCAAACATGCTGGCAAGGTCAGCAACAACCTCTTTCTCCATCGGTGAGCTGGCTTTACTGCCATCCATGGCGTGATTATTTGGATTTATCCACATGGCCAACATATAGGCAGCCTTAGCTATGGGGTGAGGAGGCTTAAGCATTTGACCGGCAAACAGCGGATGGAAATAGGGATAATTGTTCTGCATTTTTTCGGCTGTCTGCAGGATCACCTCTTCCATTTTCTTTGTATCAAATGACTCTTTTAAGTCTGGAAGGTCAAATCCGGATTCAAGTTTTTCTATTGCTTTGGTAAGTAATTGAATGGATTCTCTTTCTAGCATCGTGTTACTTTTTGATTTCATAGGTTAGTTCGACCATTCCATCCTTATAAGCAGCAATATCTTTTAAATGTAGGTTTTGCTCTTGTCTGATGTGATCGAAAAAGAGTGTCCCTTCGCCAAGCAGAATAGGTATGAAAGAAATAATGATTTCATCAGCCAGGTTTTGTCTTATAAACTCTTTAGTGAGCATCGCTCCTCCAACCATCCAGATATTTTTATACCTAGGCTTCAAATATTCATTAATTAAATGACTGAGATCTTCGGAGTAGAATTCGACATTTTTTTTGTTGGTTTTCAATGCTCGGTTTGTTAGCACAAAAACGGGCTTGTTTCCGTACGGCCAGCCGAGTTCTACCGCATGCTCATAAGTCTTAGAACCCATCACATAACAGTCTATTTTTTCAAGATAGGCTTCAATATCTTCGTTGGTTAGTGTAATTCCATTTTCATAAGTATCATTGGATTGAAGCCATGAGACACTGCCATCTCTCTTAGCTATAAAGCCGTCCAGACTGGAGACCATGTGGATAGTTACCTTAGAAGTTTCAGAAGACATTTTTGCAATGGTTATGAAAAGTTAGTTTAATTCAACCTTGAATCCATTCTATTTTGGCTTCAATGGGTCTTTTTTGAATGATTCGATCGGATGGCTCACAATAACCCATATAGAAAAAACCAATACATGATTCATTCTCTTCAAGGTCTACGTGTTCGCCTAAATACTTACATAAAGCAGGACTGCTCCAGTATCCTCCCAGGTTGTATTGCTCCAGGGCAATCCAGATGTTTTCGATGGCGCATGCTACCGAAGCAATTTCTTCCCACTCGGGTACACGCTCCTGGGGATCCCGATGCAGAATAATGGCAAGCACGGCACCCGCTTTCGACGGGTTGGTACGTATTTTTTCCATCTTCGAGGGATTAATATCTGGGGTGATCTCTTTGTACTTTTTTGCTAAAAATTCACCTAGGTTATTCTTTCCCATGTCAGTGAAAACCTTGAACCTCCAGGGTTCCGTAAGTCTGTGCGTAGGTGCATGGTTGGCATTAAGCAGTAATTCCTGAAGAATTTCTTTTGGGATGGGCTTATTGATATATTGCACAGGATACACCGATCGTCTTTTACGGATGATTTCATTTATTATACTCACAACTATGACCGTTTTTAAAATGACTATATCCAAAAATATATTAATCACAGGTGCTTCAACAGGAATTGGCTATGATCTGGCCAAAGTATTTATTTCTAACGGATATCGGGTATTTGGGAGTGTGAGAAAACAAGAAGATGCGGATCGGTTAAGTCAGGATTTTGGAAAGGGTTTTTATCCTTTATTTTTCGATGTGACAGACTTTAAGGCTGTAGAAGCGGCCTATGATCAACTCAATAGTGAAATAGGCAATGTGGGATTAGGCGGATTGATTAACAATGCTGGGATTGCTATTGGTGGTCCTTTTATGGATTTATCTATCGATGAATTCAAGCATCAGTTTGAAGTAAATGTATTTGGCTTAATAAAGGTTACTCAAACGTTTCTGCCACTCCTGGGTGCCAAAGAAAATCATCCCTCAGAACCTGGTAAAATCGTTCAAATATCGTCAGTCGCCGGAAGACATGGGATGCCCTTTATGTCACCTTATAGTGGGTCAAAGCATGCATTGGAGGGCGTGACCGAAAGCTTAAGAAAAGAACTTCTGTTTTTTGGAATAGACGTCATTTTAATAGAGCCCGGACCCATAAAGACCCCTATCTGGAATAAGGGGGCCTCTGAAATGGTGGAAGAGAAGTTTAAAAATTCAGTCTTTTATCCTTCGTTGAAAAAATTCCAGTCAAAATTTGTGTTTCCAGCGATTCAAAAGGCATGGCCATCTGAAAAAGCTGCTCATATTATCTTCAAAGGATTTGAAAAGAAAAGATCTAAGGTGAGATATCTGATTATCCCCCAGAAGCTTAAGAACTGGACGATCCCAAGATTGATGTCTACCAGGGCAGTAGATAAATTTTTAGGTAAAGCATTGGGTCTTATTAGATAACTTTATCTTATGAAATTCGGAAGCGTAGATAACCCGGAGGCAATTGATTTTGCTCTTCCGGATGATCACCATGATACTGAAGGGGTTCTCAAAAAAGGGAAGGGACTTCAGCAAGTTTTTATTGGATGTGCAAAGTGGAATCGGCAGGATCTAAAGAAGTTTTATCCCAGAGGAACAAAGGATGAATTGGAATATTATTCCCGACAATTCAATTCAATAGAACTCAATGCTACTTTCTACAACCATTTTCGGACGGAGCAGATTGAAAAGTGGGTTGATAAAACACCTGATGATTTTAAATTCTTTCCGAAAGTGCATCAAATGATCAGTCACATCAAACGACTAAATAATGTAGAGGAATCCATCGAGATGTATGTTTCCAATATCAGAGCTTTTGGAGATAAGCTTGGGATGTGCTTCTTGCAGCTTCATGATAACTTCAAACCAAACAACATGGAGCGGCTTATTACTGCGGTGGAGTATTGGCCAAAAGACGTTCCACTAGCTATAGAGTTGAGAAATACCGAATGGTTTAACGATGCATCGGTGGCTAACGAGGTTTACACGCTTTTTGAGAAAAATGGCGTATCCAACATTGTTACAGATACAGCTGGTAGAAGAGATCTCCTTCATATGCGCCTCACCTCTCCATCGGTATTTGTAAGGTATGTAGGTGCTAATCATGAAAGTGATTACTCGCGCCTGGATGTGTGGCTGGACAGAATTAAGAAATGGAAGGATCAAGGAATGGAAAACCTGTATTTCTTCGTTCATCAAAATCTGGAAAAAGAATCACCTGTACTATCGGCATATCTTATCCAGAAACTGAATAAAGAATTGAATCTAAACTTGACCATTCCTGTTGGTCAGGATCAACAAAGTTTGTTTTAAAAGAAAACCCCGGATTCCGGGGTTTTACGCTTAACAACCTTAACTAACCTAACTTATCATACTTATGAGGATTTTTTCTTTTGTTTATAATGCTAAGCTAGTGTTAGATGAAAGCCTGTACATGAGTGATATCCTGATTTTTGAAAATTGCGTAAAATACGTAAACAAAAAAGGCGACCCGGGAGAGTCGCCTTGCATTTTCCACCACGGAAAAAGCAATTACCACTTAATTCAAGAATGTAAAGTATGCACTGATAAGTAGTGTGATTAGGATAAATGCACTGAAGAATCGGACAAGCTTTTTGTCGTTTGAATAACTTCTATTGTATAGCTTCATAATAAAGTAGTTAAAGCCTTAATTGACGGTAAAATTAGATTTCTGTAGGGTGTTGCCTTTGCACAAACGCGCCATTTGTTAGCACTTTCCCGACGCGTTAGATGATTCAATCATAAATTTTCTAAAAGTCTCTGTCTATTTGCTTCGATAAGAAACAATTTGGCTTACCTTGATAAACGCCGAGAGCCTCGAGTTTTTGATTGATTTCTTTATGCTTTTTTCTTGTGCTTTTCTTGAAAAGCCACAACCCTTCATCATGAAGTAATTGTGCTTTCTCTTCTAATAATTTTTTGACTTGTTCGATAACTGAGAGTTTACTTTCAGAATCAACTTCTTCTGTATTCAAATTCATTGGTGAGAATCTGTATTTTTTCGTTTAGTAATGAAATTAACTAGGGATGGAATTGCTAAGCTTAGCTGTAAGGCCAATGGAATTTTTTGTTTGCTCTATTAAGCGATGAATGTGTTATGTAACTGAATGATGTAATTGATACACCTCGCACTATTTCAATTGAATCTGATCAATTTAGATGAGGAAACAGGCTGGTTCACACTTCCTCCTCTATAGAAATCATGGTTTTAATCTCGTTTTTCTGAGTGCCAATTAGGAGTGGACGCCTTACTCCGGCGAGTACTTTTACATCATATAGCTCTTGAACGATTCCGTCCAGCCTAACCCAGTTTTCAGCAGCCCCGGTTTCCAGATTGATGATTTGGATCCCGGCTCGAGGTTCAGTATTTGCCTTCTTTAGATTTTCTTCTAGTTCAAGTCCACTGAAAGTTTTATTCTCCCGGATGGAAGACATCCCTACCACCGCATAATTTCCCACAAAATCAAGCCCCCGAAGAAATCCCGGACAAAAAGTAAGTCGATTAAAGGTCTTATTTGCTATATCCACAAAACCAAAATATCCGGTACCAGCTTCCAGCAAATATAGTTTTCCATTGTACCATCGTGGTGAATGAGGCATAGACAAACCTTCACATATTATTTCATTGGTTTCTACATCCATTACCAGACCCCCATCCGTTCTACGCTCTCTCCAACCATCCGAGGCATCACTCTTGCCCACCATCGTTACATAAGCAGGTCTGCCATCTTTCTCGGCCAGTCCGTTTAGGTGACACCTATCCTCAGGAACGAGCTTACTGATAAAAGGTGGTTTCCATACAGGTTTAAAGCTATGACTTTCGCTTACTGTTGCCAGACAGCTAAAAAGTGTATTAACAAAAATCGGACGTCCATCTTTATCGGTGATGATGTCATGGACATCAATGTCTCCAGTTGTATAGGCGGCTTGAGGAAGATAGACTTTATCATAGTCTTTGAATTTCCCGCCAGCCAGTGAGTTTTCAAATCTCCAAAGTTGAAAGAGCGAACTCATCCAGAAAGTGTTCTGGGTATCAGATGGAACTCCAAGGCCCATGCATCTATTGAATGTACGCTCCGTGACATGCAGAGAGCCATCAGCATTGATTCCCAGCATAAATGCTTTACCTACCTGGTAGGTTGTAAAAATTAAACTAGCATGTTCGGATTGAAGCCAGTTTTGAAATTGCCTGGAAGTAGTTAGTTCAAATTTTGGTGCTGAGCTCTCAGCAGGTGGTATGATATTAGAGTCCATTAATATTTAGTTATCTAATGACGCGATTTGTAAGAAAAGTTTAAAGAAGCTTAAATCCTAAAAATTCTCTTGGTAATTTTTCATAGTTCTACTCAGGTATAAATTCCAAAAAAAATAAAAAGTATTACCCTTTATGAAGCTTCACATCTTCAAGGTGTTTCATAAATACCTCACATTTTTCCTTTGTGCCGATGTATAGAATGGACAATCCTTTTCTTACGATCCACTCACCGGATTCATCCTGCTTCAACTGAATCCGATTCTCATCCACGGTACTAAAAAGTTTTTTAATGATTTTCATAGTTGTTCTCTTAATGTATAACTGGAAAAATGCGGCTCCCATCAGGAGCCGCCGCAAAGCCTTAGCTCTGCTTCCTTAGTTTGTCTTTACTACCCTGGTATAAAACAGGACTTTCTCTTCTTTTTCGATGATAATGAGGTAGTTTCCAGCCTCTAGTGCACTGATATCAAGTGATCCGTCCGTGATTTCACTATCCATCAGTAAAGCTCCTGATTGAGAGTAAACGACACTTCTGTGCTTTCCTTCTAGTCCCTCGAACGTCACTCGACCTTTGGTTGGATTTGGATATACGACTATCACCTCCCCAAGATCTTCCAGTCCAAGCGGTCTGGCTTCTACCGTAATTATGAATGTCTCCGAATCATTGGTCACTCCGTCACTCACTGAAAGTGTTACCTCGTTTGTTCCTAAATCACTTGTCGCAGGTGTCCAGCTAAATGCTCCCGTGGTGGCATTGATCGTCATGCCTCTGTCAACGGATGCCTGATCCAGACTGAACGTCAATGCATCGCCTTCTGCGTCGGTAGCGGTAGCGGTAAATGAAAGTACTTCTCCTTCCGTTACGGTCTTGCCTCCGATGGCTGCCAGAACAGGGGATTCATTCTCTTCCACGGTAATCGTGAACGTCTCCGAATCACTTGCTGCTGCGTCGCTTACAGAAAGTGTTACCTCATTTTCACCCACATCACTTGCAGCGGGTGTCCAGGTAAATTCACCGGTGGTAGCATCAATCGTCATGCCTTTGGCAACTGATATCTGATCCAGTCTAAACGTCAATGCATCGCCTTCTTCGTCAGTAGCGGTAGCGGTAAATGATAGCACTTCTCCTGCTGTAGCCGTCTGTGCCCCGATGGCTTCTAAAACCGGTACTTCATTCGGTTCTACGGTGATCGTGAACGTCTCAGAATCACTCGCTGCAAGGTCATTCACAGTAAGTGTTACCTCATTTGCCCCTACATCACTGGCAGTAGGTGTCCAGCTAAATAATCCGGTTGAAGCATCAATTGTCATGCCTTTGTCAATGGATGCCTGATCCAGACTAAACGTCAAGGCATCACCATCTGTATCAGTAGCTGTAGCGGTAAATGATAATGGTATTCCTGCCCTCACGGTCTGAGCTCCGACAGCCTCAAGAACGGGAGGTGTATTGCCTCGTACAGTGATCGCAAATTCATCACTCACCGTCAAGCCTAGTGCGTCAGCCGCTGTTACTTTCACTGTAATCTCTCCCAAGTCTGCTACCACAGGTGTACCACTAAAGGTTCCTGCAGCCGGATCAAAAGTCAACCAAGCTGGGAGCGCACTGTCATCTGCCTGGGTTGCAGAAAAAGTAAGACTGCCTCCTTCCGGATCAAAAAAAGTACCGGAAGGAATCTCGTAATTGAACAGATTATCTATGACGGCCTGGGCATCTGTTAGCGTGGCATCTGGCAATACAGGTGCTAAAGCCTCCTTGCCAAACACTACATAAGACGTACCAGAATTACTTGCATTAATATCACTATTACGTGCTCCAATCAGTACATCATCGATCCCGTCCGAATTCACATCGCCTGCTGAGCTTACTGAACCGCCCAATCGATCATTATCTGACTCTCCTAACAGCTTGAATCCCAATCCTACATCCAGATTGGAAAGCTCCAGTGCTTCGGAGAAAAAGATGCCTTTGCTCTGGTCCCGACCGAATACCACATAGGTAGCCCCAGCATTCGGGTTTCGATTGTCTAAATCAACGCTATATGCTCCAATAAATAGATCATCAATCCCATCCCCATTCACATCTCCCGCCGAACTAACCGAATGTCCTGAGTTATCATCGTCCGTCTCTCCAAAAATTTTAAAGCCGTTGGTACCGTCGAGTCCTGAGAGTTCAACTTCTGCCGTAAAAGTTCCGTCTACTGAGACATTTTTCCCAAATACGACATAGGTAGTACCGGAATTAGACCCATTGGGATCACTTGTGGGCGCTCCTATCAGCACATCACCGATCCCGTCTCCGTTCACATCGCCCGCGGCACTCACCGAGCGTCCTGAGCTATCTCCGCCTGTCTCTCCGATAATCTTGAAACCATTGGTTCCGTCCAATCCGGATAGTTGGATTGAAGCTGCAAAAGCCCCTTCTACTAGTACATCTTTCCCGAATATCACGTAAGTCGTTCCAGAACTAAATCCGTTAGGGTCACTTAAGGATGCTCCAATTAGTAAATCGTCAATCCCGTCTCCGTCTACATCCCCTGCACCACTTACGGAGTTTCCTGATTGATCAAAAGATGCCTCTCCGATAATCTTGAAGCCATTGGTGCCATCCAGTCCGGATAGTTGGATTTCCGCTGCAAAAGCTCCGTCTACTGATACGTTTTTCCCGAATACGACATAGGTAGTACCAGAGCCACTGCCATTGGGATCGCTTGCGGGCGCTCCTATCAGCATATCACCGATCCCATCTCCGTTTACATCACCGGCCGCACTCACCGAGCTTCCTGATTGGTCCAAACTTGCCTCTCCAAGCATCTTAAATCCATTGGTACCATCCAGTCCGGATAGTTGGATTTCCGCTGCAAAAGCACCATCTACGGAGACATCCCTACCAAATACGACATAGGTAGTACCAGAGCTATTGCCATTGGTATCGCTCCCAACTGCACCTATCAATAGATCATCGATCCCGTCTCCGTTTACATCACCCGCCGCACTTACCGAGCGTCCTGATAGATCAGAAGCTGCCTCTCCGATAATCTTGAAACCATTGGTTCCGTCCAGTCCGGATAGTTGGATTTCCGCTGCAAAAGCACCATCTACGGAGACATCCTTACCAAATACGACATAGGTAGTACCGGAACTAGTGCCATTGAGATCACTAAAGGGTGCTCCTATCAGCAGATCATCGATCCCATCTCCGTTTACATCGCCTATCGTGCTCACTGAATTACCGGAGTTATCGAAATCTGCCTCTCCCAGGATCTTAAAACCCTCATCCGAGGTAAGTAATGAAAGGGTTGGGAAGGGCTCGAAAAACCTGTTGAACACCGTCAATTCAAATACATCGCTTACACTCAAGTTATCCCCATCTGTAGCTGTAATCCGGATAGTAGAAATTCCAAGATCCTCACTTCCCGGGGTACCACTCAGCGTACCGGTGCTTGCATCAAAGCTAAGCCAGCCAGGTAGTGGGCTTCCATCTTCCAAGGTAGCTGATAATGTCAGTTCATCTCCAAAGAGATCGACAAACGCAGTGGAAGGTATGGTGTAGGTGAAAGCATCTCCTTCAATGGCCCGGGTGTCTGCCAGGGAAATCGAAAGCACAGGAGCCGCGAGAGCATCCCCGCCAAATATGATGTATACTGAACCATTTGGGCCATTATCATCAGCTCCAATCAGCAGGTCGTCACTCCCGTCTCCGTTTACATCACCTGCAGCACTTATCGCAAACCCTATATTATCAGAGGCATCCTCACCAAAAAGCTCAAATCCATTGGTGCCGTCAAGGTTGCTTAGCAGCACGTTCTCCTCAAACCCTGTATCGCTCCCAAATACTACATAAACCGCGCCGGTACTGATACCCACCGGACTGGCATAAGGTGCGCCGATGAGCACATCATCGATCCCGTCCCCGTTTATATCACCTGCCGCACTCACTGAGCGTCCGAAGTAACCATAATCCGCTCCAATAATACTGAATCCATTGGTGCCATCAAGTGAGGATAGTTCAACTTCTGATGTAAAAGCCCCCACTTGTGAGACATTCTTGCCAAATACTACATAAGATGCACCAGAATAATCTTTAGCGTTTGGTGCACCGATAAGTATATCATCGATCCCATCACTATTCACATCGCCCGCCGCACTTACTGATCTTCCGGAGTTGTCATACGCTGACTCTCCAAATATTTTGAACCCGTTCGTACCATCCAGTGACGAGAGTAGAACTTCG
This sequence comes from Ekhidna sp., assembly GCA_965267215.1. Taxonomy (GTDB): domain Bacteria; phylum Bacteroidota; class Bacteroidia; order Cytophagales; family Cyclobacteriaceae; genus Ekhidna. Next base: position 2,706,697 of record OZ253940.1, on the reverse strand, counting down.
GCAGCAAAAGCCCCTTCCTCTGAGGTATTTTTTCCAAATACCACATAGGTAGTGCCAGCATAATAATTACCATTTGAATAGGCATACTTTGATCCAATTAATAGATCATCGATCCCGTCACCGTTCACATCGCCGGCACCACTCGCTGATTCTCCTGATTTATCATTAGCGGCCTCTCCAAAAATCTTGAAGCCATTGGTTCCGTCCAGACCAGAGAGCTCAAGTTCCGCCGCAAAAGCTCCTGCCTCTGATACGTTTTTCCCAAATACTACGTACGTAGTGCCAGCATTATTACCATTCAAGTCACTGTTTGGTGCACTAATGAGTATATCAGAAATCCCGTCCCCATTCACATCGCCGACTGCATTAACTATGCGTCCAGCATTATCATTAGCCGCCTCTCCCAAAATCTTAAATCCGTTCGTACCGTCCAGACTAGCGAGCTCAATTTCCGCGGTAAAAGCTCCTACCTCCGATACGTTTTTCCCAAATACCACGTAGGTAGTACCAGCGCCATTGTTACCATTTGGGTCAGCATAAGGTGCACCGATCAGTAGGTCATCGATCCCGTCCCCATTCACATCGCCTGCGGCACTCACCGAGCGCCCTGATTGATCAAAAGTGGCCTCTCCAAAAAGCTTAAACCCATTGGTTCCATCCAGGGTGCTTAGTTCTGGAGGACTTGAAAAACCTGTCGCACTCCCAAATACCACATACATCGTTCCTGAATCATTGCCATTCGGGTCAGCAAAGGGTGCGCCAATGACCACATCATCGATACCGTCTCCATTCACATCACCTACCGCGCTGACTGAGCTCCCTAGATTATCAAATGCTGCCTCCCCTGAGAGCTTAATGCCAGGCAGGCTAGCCACGTCGGCAGATACTTGAGCTTGTAATTCTCCGGCTGGCATGAAGGCGAGCCATGCAGTGAGTGCTGCGGTGCTGATCCCCAGTTTCCATTGACGGTTGAGTCGTTGAAGCCTGCGACCTATGCGGTCCAGTTTTTGATAGAGCCGTGTATCATTGGTCTCTGCCCATTTTTTCTGTGTGCTACGGTAACGGCGCTGTAGCCTGATCCAGTGATAAAATCGTTTGTTCATAATGGTATCTAATTAAATAGTGGTAGAGATATAGTTCAAAAGAGGTAGTCGGGAAGTTCGATTTTTCATTTTGATCGAGTGATCGAATGACCTAAAATTGTATTTTTTAAATTTTTATTGTAATTATTTTACAAATGTAGAAATGGGGTAAATCTATGTATGGTACTTTTCCGACATTGTCTAGTACTTTTCCGACAATGGAAATATGAGAGTGCTTCAACTATGAAGGAAGTTTATTATTAGGTATGGGTAGGAGAGGATAAAAAAGGGAACTCAATGAGTCCCTTTATTGCATTTCCGCCTTAGAAAGTGCCACCTTAGTTTGTCTTTACGATCCTGGAATAAAACAGGACTTTTTCTTCTTTTTTGATAATGATGAGGTAGTTTCCTGACTCTAGTGTATTTAGATCAAGTGATCCGTTAGTTATTTCACGAGTCATTAGTAAAGCTCCTGACTGAGAGTAAACAACTGCTCTGTGGTTGCCTGATAGTCCCTCAAAAGTTATTCGGCCATTCGTTGGATTTGGATGGATGATTATCTCCTCTCCAAGATTCTTCAACCCAAGCGGTCTGGTTTCTACTGTTATAACAAACATCTCCGAATCACTGTTAACTCCATCACTCACGGAAAGTGTTACCTCATTGTCACCCACGTCACTTGCAGTAGGAGTCCAGCTAAATACACCTGTATTCGCATCGATGGTCATTCCTTTGTCGACAGACGTCTGATCCAGACTGAATGTCAATGCATCTCCTTCCGGATCGATAGCCGTAGCGGTGAATGAAAGCAATTCATCTGCTGTCACAGACTGTGTCCCGATTGCTTCCAAAACCGGGGCTTGATTTACCGCATTCACGGTAATGATAAATGTCTCCGAATCGCTGTTTACTCCGTCGCTCACGGAAAGCGTTACCTCATTGTCGCCCACATCATTTGCAGTAGGAGTCCAGCTAAATACACCTGTATTCGCATCGATGGTCATTCCTTTGTCAACAGATGCTTGATCCAGACTGAACGTCAAGGCATCACCCTCCGGATCGGTTGCTGTAGCGGTAAATGAGAGTAGTTCGTCTTCTTTGACTGTTTGTGCTCCAAAACTTGCCAGCACAGGGGCTTCATTGGAGGACTTCACTGTTATTACAAATGTCTCTGAATCGTTGTTCTTCCCATCTGTTACTGAAATGGTCACTTCGTGATCTCCCACATCACTTGTAGTAGGTGTCCAGCTAAATGCTCCCGTGGTAGCATTGATCGCCATGCCTTTGTCAACAGATGCCTGATCCAGGCTGAATGTCAATGCATCGCCATCTGCATCGGTAGCTGCGGCGGTGAAGGAGAGTAGTTCGTCTACTATCACAGACTGTGCACCAATGGCTGTCAGAAGAGGCGCTTGATTTGCCGCATTTACGGTGATGATAAACGTCTCTGAGTCGCTATTCACTCCGTCACTCACGGAAAGCGTCACTTCATTGTCGCCCACATCACTAGTGGTAGGTGTCCAGCTAAATGCTCCTGTGGTAGCGTTGATTGTCATGCCATTGTCAAGGGAAACCTGATCGAGACTAAATGTCAAGACATCACTTTCGGGATCGGAAGCCGCAGCGGTGAAAGAAAGCAGTTCGTCTACTATCACAGACTGTGCACCAATGGCTGTCAGGACAGGCGCTTGATTTGCCGCATTTACGGTAATGATGAATGTCTCCGAATCGCTGTTTACTCCGTCGCTTACCGAAATGGTCACGTCATTATCACCGACATCACTCGCCGTAGGTGTCCAGCTAAACGCACCTGTAGTTGCATCGATCGTCATGCCTTTGTCAACTGATGCCTGATCGAGACTGAATGTCAAGGCATCACCTTCCGGGTCGGTTGCGGTTGCTGTAAATGTTAGTAGTTCGTCTTCTTTGACTGTTTGTGCTCCTATAATGCTCAGAATTAGTTCTGAGCCATCCTTTACGATGATCGTAAACTCATCACTTACCGTCAAGCCTAGTGCATCAGCGGCTGTTACTTTGACTTGAATTGATCCCAAATCTCCAGGATTCGGCGTACCGCTAAACGTACGTGTGACCGCATTGAACGAAAGCCAGGCTGGAAGCGCACGGTCATCCGCGAGGATTGCTGAAAAAGACAAGCTACCTTCCTCCGGATCGTAAAAGGTAGTAGAAGGAATCTCGTAATTGAACGGAGTGTCTATCAAAGCAAGTGTATCAGCCAATAACCTATTGGGCAGCACCGGTGCAAGGGCTTGCCTGCCAAATATCACGTAAGAGGTGCCCGATTCATTGCCATTGAGACTACTTCTGGATGCTCCAACAATTACATCGTCGATCCCATCCGCATTTACATCACCTGCTGAGCTTACTTTTTGCCCCAATAGATCACCTTCTTCCGGACTTATAAGCTTAACGCCAAAGCCAGGATCCAGGCCAGAAAGATTGAATGTTCCGGGAAAAAAAACACCCTTATTTTGATCCCTTCCAAAAATCACGTAGGAAGCATCAAATATACCATCCCTAGAAAAAGTAGCATTAACGGCACCAATCAATAGATCGCTGATTCCATCCCCGTTTACATCGCCGGCTCCACTCACAGAGATGCCGAACTGATCTTCGGCCGACTCTCCATACATTTTAAATCCATTCGTGCCGTTTAGGCTGGAGGCTCTAAGCTCAGCGGCAAAGGCTCCTCTTTCGGATACATTTTTACCAAAAACCACGTAGGTGGCACCTGCGTCCATGCGATTCCCATCATTAGCCCGTGCCCCCACCAGGATGTCGTCAATTCCATCCCCGTTCACATCTCCGGCTCCACTCACAGCACCTCCAAAAAGATCACCGATAACCTCGCCTACGACTTTGAATCCATTGGTGCCGTTCAGGCTGGAGAGCTGGAAATTCGCTGGAAAATCTTCGGTTTCTGCTGTTTCCTTGCCAAAGACCACATAGGCGGCTCCTGTAGTGTTATCACCACCGTAAAAAGCACCAATCAGCACATCATTAATTCCATCCCCATTTACATCGCCGGCTCCACTCACTGAAATACCTGCTCTGTCCAAGGGAAATTCTCCAAAAATTTTAAATCCATTGGTGCCGTCCAGATCGGAGAGCTGCAATGATGCTGTAAAAGTTCCTGCATTTGAGACGTTCTTTCCAAAAACCACATAGGTGGCACCTGCAGATCGATCGCTTCCTGTAGCGCCGATTAAAATATCATCGATTCCATCCCCATTGATGTCTTCTGCACTCACGGAGGTTCCGGAATATTCCATCGACTCTCCTACTATTTGAAATCCATTGGTGCCGTCTAGGGAGGAGAGTTGCAATTCTGGGGTAAAATCTCCCGCTTCTGATACGTTTTTACCAAAAATCACGTAGGTAGTTCCGGCGTTTACTCCGTTGAGATCACTACTAGCGTTTCCTATCAGTATATCATCGATCCCGTCTCCGTTCACATCACCTGCTCCACTCAATGACCTGACACGGCTTCCAAGAATGGTAAATCCGTTCGTGCCGTCAAGGTCACCTAAATCCAACAGAGATGGCAAACCAGTGTCACTTCCAAACACGACATAGGTTTCACTAATATTTGCACTGATGAGCAGATCGTCAATCCCGTCTCCATTCACATCACCGGCTTCACTCACAAGTCGACCCGCCAAATCTCTTGCCTCATTACCCAAAATCCGGAAACCTTCATCTGAAGAGAGAGAGGAAAGCGATGGGAAAGGTGAGAAGAACCGATTGAAAACGGTTAATTTAAAGGTATCACTTACGCTGATCGCATTCTGCCCCGTAGCTGTGATCCGGAGGGTGAAAGTCCCGGTATCATCAGCACCTGGAGTGCCAACCAACGTCTGTGAGTCGGGATCAAATACCAGCCAATCGGGCAGGGGCGCACCATCTGCTAACGTGGCTGATAATGTCAGTTGATCCCCAAGTAGATCGACGAAGGTGTTAGGTGGTATGGTATAGGTAAAAGCAACTCCCTCGGTGGCTTGTGCATCTACGAGGGGATTTAATAGCTTCGGAACAGTCAAATCACTTCCAAATACTAAGTAGATCGGGCCTTTTGAGAAATTATTGAGTGTTCCGATCATCAAGTCATCGAATCCATCGCCATTAAAATTTCCTATTGCATTGACCAGACCTCCGAATCCAGGATTGGTTTCCTCCCCAAGGAGCTTAAACCCATTGGTTCCGTCCAGGTTGCTGAGCTGAAGGTTCGGTTCAAAGCTTGTGCTTCTTCCAAGCACGATATAAGCAGATCCCGTATTCCCGCCGGGTGCTCCAATGAGCAGGTCATTGATCCCATCCCTATTTAAATCGCCCGCTACACTCACAGAGCTTCCAGCAAGGTCACCCTCTGTCTCTCCAAGAATCCTGAAACCGTTGGTTCCGTCTAACCCTGATGGTTGGATCTCAGCGGTAAAATTTCCCTCTGTGGAGGTGTTTTTTCCGAATATGACATAAGCTGCCCCGGAATCATTGCCGTTGGAGTCGTTATTTGCTGCCCCGAACAGTAGGTCAGCGATCCCATCCCCATTTAAATCTCCTGCTTCATTTACTGTACTGCCAAGATTATCGTCAGCTGCTTCTCCTAAAATCTTGAAGCCATTGGTGCCATCCAATGAGGTGAGTTGTAGCTCAGAGTCGAAATTACCTGTTGTTGATGTATTCTTTCCGAAAACGACATAGGTTGCCCCGGAATCATTACCGTTGGAATCGTTGTTTGGTGCTCCGATCAGGAAGTCGTCGATCCCGTCTCCGTTTATGTCCCCCGCAGCGCTTACCGAACTGCCCAGGTTATCATCAGCTGTTTCTCCTATAATCTTAAATCCATTGGTGCCGTCCAGGGTGGATAGTTGGATTTCTGAAGCAAAATTTCCAGTTGCTGATGCATTTCTGCCAAATACTACATAAGACAATCCAGGTGAGTCGCTAGAGTAGTTACTACCAGGTGCCCCTACCAGCATATCATCGATCCCGTCTCCATTTATGTCTCCCGCTGCGCTAACTGAACTACCTACCTGATCATAAATCGTCTCTCCGGAAATTTTAAACCCATTGGAGCCATCCAGGGTGGACAGTTCGAGCTCGGCAGCAAAAGCTCCTGTATCCGATGTGTTTTTTCCAAAAATCACATAAGATGCACCTGCACGACTGGAGGCATAACTCGCTCCGATGATCAGATCATCCATGCCATCTCCGTTGACATCCCCTGCTTCGCTTACTGAGTACCCTAGCAGACCAAAGAGCTCGTCACCAAAAATTTTGAATCCATTGCTTCCGTCCAGCGTGGTTAAATCAGCAGGAATGGAAATCTCAGCATCACTTCCAAACACTATATACGCTGCTCCTGAAAAAAAATCATTTCCATAAGCGTAAGGTTCTCCAATGATTACATCGTCAATACCATCTCCATTGATGTCACCTGCCGAACTCGCTAAAAATTCCCCGGTAAGCCGTATACCCGGCAAGGTGGTAACGGGAACCTGGACCTGCGCCTGAACCGATCCTGACGGCATCATGGCTAGCCATGCAGTTAGTGCTGCGGTACTGATACCTAGCTTCCACTGTCGGTTGAGTCGTTGAAGTCTGCGGCCAATACGATCCAGCTTTTCTGTTAAACGAGTGCTGCTAGTTGTCGCCAGTCGCTGTTGTATACTACGGTATTTTCGTTGGAGTTTGATCCAGTGATGAAATCGTTTATTCATGGTCACATCGGGTTATGTTGTAGCGATGCAGATCGAAAAGGAAAGGGGGTATTTGATGTTTCACTTTTATTGAGTCTAAACCGCTCTGTCGAAAATTTGACGACTTTTCCTGGTTAAAAGAGCCTTTAAAATCGATTAACACCTAGCTAGCAAATTGCATGATCAATTACACTTTTTTTTGCACTTTTCCGGCAAATGCTAATACTTTTCCGACATTGGCTTTTGGAAAAGTGATAGGATTATAATTCCTAAACCTTCAATTATATGCTACAAAAGATCAATGCAATGATTTTCATAACTCACTCACTTGATCTGAAATGGCTGATGAACCGTGGACTGAGTGTGTGAATGAACTCCTTTGTTTGGTAAGCGATATGGATGAGAGCTTCTATTGTCTTTCATGAATAATTTGTATAAGTTATTATTTCAGAATGGGTCCAGTCGAAAGAAAAAAAGGGACTCCTGAGAGTCCCTTTCATTGCATTTTCTGTCTTAGAAAATGCTACCTTAGTTATTCTTGATGATCTTACGTGTAGTGGTCTTATTATTGGTTTTGATCCGCAGTAAATAAAGTCCGTTTTCAAGACTTTCTAGGTTAAACAGAAATGATTGACCTTCTTTCGATGGCAAGACTTGTCGGCCTTGCACATCTACCAACCAGACAGTTGATTTTTGTGAGGTCTCCAAATGAAGCATATCTTTCACAGGATTGGGATAAACATACACTGACTCCTCGGCTCCTTCGGTACCTAGCGGTGTTTCTATTGTTGTTACTGTTACAATCCATTGTTGGGTTGTACCGTCACTTGATGTAACCGTATAGATGACAGGCTCAGTAAAGTCCACTTCTTCTCTACTTTTAGGAGAACTCGTAGCTCCTTTAGAAAGAATAAGTGTTGGTCTTAGTCCGTTTACTCCTGTCACCACTTCAGCATTAATGGTATGGTCATTGAAATCAAGAATAGCAGCACTTGTTTGCTGACTCAACTCAAATACCAGGATATTTGCTTCACCATTTTCGGGACACGCTAAAATGTCTCCTGTAATGATCCATTTTTTTTCATTAATCAAATGGGTTCGGGCATCCTCTGCATCGCAGTACTCCAGGCCATTTAATGAACCAAGGTCTATGCTTTCCCTTACATCCTGTCTGGACCATCCGATCAGCGTACGATCATAATTGAGACGGGAAAATCCTGCTCTAAGCATTTCTTTCATAGAGCCCACTTTGCTGATATCCCAGTTCCCCAGATTAACATCAAAAGAAGATGCAGCAAAAAACATGCGATTCATGTTTCGTACCTTTCGTACATCCCATCGGCTTATATCGCTATTGAAAGTTCTAGCTTCTCTAAACATTTGATCCATTCCAACCACATTGCCTACATCCCACTTGCTAAGGTCGCTATTGAATTCACGCGCTCCACTAAACATCTCAGCCATTCCAGTAACGTTGCTCACGTCCCATTGACTTAGGTCACTATTGAATGACCTGGCATCCCTGAACATTGCAAACATTGATGTGACTCGAGAAAGATTGGGTACATCCGTAGCGCTAAATCCTTCACCACCCCATCTCGCAAAACTAAGCACCATACTACGCCAGGGTATGTCTCCCCATTGGTTCACATCTTTTAGGTTATCAGAAGAATAATTGATAAAATGCGGAAATTCTCCACTGATCTCAAGTGTATACGTTCCTGCTTTTGGTAGTGTAGTGTCGAAGGAATTTCCGTCGGCTGAAGAGAAGGAACCCTCACGTACTCGAGAGCCATTTACATCTTTCCATTCATATTGAAAATCATAGACATAACTGTCATTTAAAGTGATGCTTACGTTGGTGTTTGCAGTTTCAGCGGACCAGGTAGTAATGAAAGGTCGAAAATCTGCCGTGGATACAGTCCAGTTTTGAATGGTCTCGCCATCCTCTGCAGTAACAACATAGTTTACAGGACTTGATAAATCTATTGCTTGACCACTTGCCGGACTGCTGGTAGCTCCTTCTGACAAAGTAAAAACAGGTACTACGTTGGACACGTTAATATCTGATACAAGATTCACCGATATGGTATGGTTCTCTTTGTTGATGGTAGAAAAAGGTACCAGATCCCTAAGTTCAAAAGATAGAAAGTCGGTACCTGTACGATCAGGCACTACCGACAGGCTAACCGTCCATTCTTTGGCAGAAGTGCTTCCAGGGCCAGTCACTCGATAGGTAACTGGTTCTGTAAAGTCCACCACCTCACCACTTGCCGGATCACTTGAAGCTCCATTGAATAACTCAATTGTTGGAGCTAGCCTGGATGGATTAGTACCTCGAACCATCTCCACATTAATGGTCAGATTTTCATGATCAATGATCGCACGGCGGTTTTCTTCTTCGAGGGTAAATGAACGAATATGATCACCGGGAAGTGTATGCGCACTCGATTCGATGGCGTACTCATAGATAAAATCGACATTATCGTTAGTCATATTTATACGGTCAGCAGCTACAACTACCAGAAAAAGCTGTTCTCCTGCCTCGGTTGTTACTTCAACTTCTGCTTCTCCGTCTCCTCGTGTTACTTCTGGACTCACCTCAAGATCCACATATTCATAGGCACCAGGTAGTCCAAGGATGACTTTCCCAACAAAATTTAAGCTTTGGGGATTTTGATCACTACCTCTGATTTTTAAGGTATAGGTAGATGAGGCTGTCGAATCGATACGATAGCTATTCCATCCATACGCCCCTGGTAGTAGTTCTTCAGGAACAGGCTGAAACACCCCATAAGTACCTTCTTTTTCCATTACGTCAACAAACCTGAGATCAGGCAAGCCAGCACTTATTCCTTTTCGTTCATTGATTTCATATGCATCACTAATTTCTGGCTCTGCATAATCCCATGCTGATGTTCGCGCAACAAATTCTGCAAACTCCTGATCAAAATCCAATCCCTCATCCTCTAATAGTTCAATAAAAGTCAGAAAGGCATTTCTTTCTACTTGAGGTGTATTGTACATCTTACCTATCAAACTCTGATCCGACTTGAAATAAGTAAAATAAGCGAGCATAATGGATGAGTGATAAAATCGTACCACTTCATGGTAGTGCTCTGAATCAGATGGGAATCGTTCGAATATTCCCATATGTGGATTCAGCGTAAATGCTGCAATGGCCGTACCTTTTAAAGGTTCTCTATAAAAATTCCATGCGGCCCAGTCTGCACTGGCTTCAGCCAGCCATTTACCACCTTTCAGTAATGGCACCTGGAATCCATGAAAATTTTCATGTAGCAAGTAAGAAGTGTTGCTTTGGTTTTTAGTGAAGAGGCTGTTAAGTCCAAAATACTCAAAGCCACCGGGAGCGGGGCTATTGCGCTCTCGCTTCATCCATTCATCTATATCCGGCTGGATATACATGCCCACATCAAACGTATTTCTGTCAAATGTGATCTCCTGAACACGAAGACGTGCCCGCTTTCTTTCATTTTCTATCAGGGATTCATTGGCTACCCATAGACATTGATATACGCCACATATAGGATACGGATATGCTACAAACGGAGTAGCCGAGGCTTCTACTCCATTTGTGCATCGCTGACTTTGGTCATTGATGGACTGATCACTCATTTTTGAATTGACCATGATAACATCCCAAATATTACCGTTAAACTCACCTAAGGTGAATGAACCCACTTCAAAGTTGCCTGCATTGACAGGCTGGAAAAACTCACCATTGACATATACTGTCATCATCCCATTTTCAAAGTTGAGCACGATGTGATTGCAGGTGATGGAGTCCAGCGTCACACTGTAGGAATTCTGATTATTATCAGCGTCAATCATTAACTGGCTACCTATCTGACTCATTTTTAAAGATTCCGAGCTAAAAAATTCAACGGTCTGCTGTTGTGTATTGGGCATTATTTTCAGAGAAATAGCTCCTCCCTGTGAAGAAACTGGCTGAGATAAAGTAATATCGATCTGTTTGCCAATCATTCCAGGGTGTCTTAATGTATTCTTAATTGTGTCTGATGTTTTGATGACTGAGATGGTATTGTTGTTGGCTGTCCTATCATAATCTCCAGCTTTTCGCTGCAAGAAAAGAGCGGTGTTTGGGATGGTTAGCACCTCAGAAGTTTCCTCATTACTAGGGAACGAAGATCTGTTTCCATTAATCGCTCTTATGCGATAAAAGTAAGTAGCCCCTGGTATGAGGCCATCATCCTGGAAGGATGTGACGTCCGGAGCTACCTCTACCAAATCTTCAAAAATGATGGTATCACCTTTTATTGCTCTTTCTATTCTAAACCCTGTTTCAATGTTAGAGTTATCCTGCCATTCCAGTATGACTTCATCGTTAGCACTTGGTGCTGCTCTAAGATTAGTTGGTGCTGATAAGTAGGATTGCGAGACGGCTACATCTCTCCATGTACCAGGACTTAATTTGTCATTGGTGCTGGCATGGGAAACGAGCCCGACAAATGTGTTTTCACCCATCACTATGGTCTCTCGATTGAATTCTGTCCAATTCATACCGTCCTTGGAATAAGAAGAGGTGAACTGATCTCCTGAGCGGGACATTTTTAACCAGATGGGGGTATCTAAGCTTTCAGAAGAATTTTGAACTTCTTTGTATTCTCCGGCAGTTCTGCCCTTGTACATAACAATATTATCGTTGCGATATAGTTCAGTCATTGCATATTGAGATCCGGGTTCCAATGATTCTTTGATCATGACTCCCTGATGATCCCAGTGAGCCCTTAGCATCTTGGTCAATTGCGCGACGATCTCACCATCACCTTGTAGGGGTTGATAGACAAAATGAAAAGCATTTGATGTGGCATTCATTCTGCCGTTTCCTGTAGTCTGGAAGAAGCCGTCCTCAAAAGTGGCGGAACCGGACAGGTTAGGAGAACCGATATCTGCATTGCTCCAGTAATAAGGTAATTCCTGACTGTCCGAATCAGTTGTGGCATTAGCCACTCCGGAATATGCTGAATCTCCCGTTTCATTGATTGCACTAACCCTGTAGAAGTATGTTCTGTCGGCAGATAGTCTATGGTCAACCAGATAAGTAGCATCGGGAGGTAATATGGCGAATGACTCAAACCTGCTATCTGCGCTGAGAGAGCGCTCTACTCTAAATCCGGTTTCGTCCGGAGAATTATCAGTCCATGTTAATTGAATGCTACTACTGGATATTTCAGTTGCAGTTAGCCCAGATGGTGCATTCGGAGGTGTCTGAAATTCAACTTTCTTTGAGAATGACTGTGAGGCTCCTGCCAGGATCAGCAAGGCACAAAGTAACCAGTGAACTGAGAGGGTTTTATAAATAGTATTTTTCATTGAATTAATTTCATTTAACCTGATAAACCTACGGTGCTGAAAATGAAGGCCTTTTCACAAATCCGACATTAATAGCTATAAATCCGACAATCGATGAAATGGCTCTAGATGGCGATTAAAATAAAGGAGTTTATAAGCCTTTTCAATTACATTATGATTGGCTCGGCGACTAGATTTTCAAAAAAAAGAGGATAAGAGTGAATGTTGATGTATTCTCTAATACTCTCGAAATGTTATTGAAAGAGCTTTTGAGATGACTTCTAATCTAATGAATAAAGACGCGTTTTTCTATGCTGCTTCAAATTGGAAATTATCAATGAAATGCTGCAGATCATCTTCATAGCCTAGGCCTAGTTTTTTCTTTAGCCTTCGCTTTGATTGTTCTACGGCTCTCTTAGTGATGTTCAAAATTTGAGCGATTTCACTATTACTGTGTTTCATTTTAATAAAGGCACAAATCTTGAGATCCTTGGCGGTAAGTTCTGAAAAGGAGCCCTGTAATTCATCAAAGAAATCAGGATGAACGCTTTCGAAATGAATTTTGAACGAATCCCACTGATTTTCAAAGTCTTTGATCCGCTGAATGCGTCGAATAAGTTTGCTTGATTCTTTTGTGTTGGCTTCATCAAGCGCTTTCTTTAAATCTATTTTGAGTTGGTTAAGCTGTTCAGACATGTTAATCCATTGCACTGAGGTGGTGGTAAGCATGCGGGATTTTTTATCCACCTCTTCTTTTAAGAGCTTTTTCTTTTCTTCGGCGAGTTTGAGCTTTTCTTTGTGCAGTTTTATGCGCTTGCTGTAAGAATAACCCATTCCTGCTAAAAACAGGATGAGTAGTATAGCGACAGCAATTTGATAGTTTTTTCTTGTGATGGTGAGCGACTGAATCTCAGCTGCCTGCTTCAAATTCACAATTTCTTGCTCTTTCTTCTCTGTTTCGTACTTTGTTTTTAGTTCAGATATTAATTTGTTGTTTCTAGCTGACCTTACACTATCAAGAAAGTTAAATCTTAAATAGATGTAATCGATTGCTTTCTCAAAATCCCCGGTTATTTCATATAACCCCTTAGATAATGTGAGATGATTCATATAATAACTAGGAGGAAGCTTTTCTATGGGTAGATTAGCTTCTTCTGCAAGCTTAAGATGACGCGAGTAATCCGACATATTGCCGAGCTGGTAATTACACAAAGCAAATTCTAAGTTGTGACGTACTTCGTAGTACTGATGCGACAAATCCGAAAACTTTACTTCCTCTAGTTCTTTCGATTGGGTTTTCAATAATGTCAATGCTTCACTCCACTTGCCAAATACTTCGTACGTATGAATGAGTTTTTCCCTACTCTCAAAAATTGCTAGTTTATCTTGTGTTTTGAGTGAATATTCAAGCGAAGTTTTCACATGTGAAATTCTCTTTTCTTGATCCTTGACGATGTTGGATAGTATCTTGTGTCCATGTGAGAGTCTTGCCCAATCCTCCGTTGGTTCCAAAATTGCTAATCCTTTCGTAATTTCTTCCTCAGCTTCTTTCCATCTGTTGAGTTTTATTAAAGAGTTGCCAATATTAATATGCGCTTGTCCTATAAAATTGATATTTTCTGTTTTTTCAGAATAGTCGATGACTTTGTATAACAACTCTACTGACTTGGAAAAATCAGCATTGAGATTACTATATACTTTTTCTAAATAACTATACATTTCACTTAGCCCGTTGTAATCATCACCGGCCTCATAAATTGATATCGCTTTTTGGAAATAGAAAATGGCAGAATCAGCTTTTTGATCCTGATAATAATTGATTCCAAGAGATGTGTATGAATTAAGGATGCCAGGGATGTCGTTGTTATACTTATAGTTTTTGAGTGCTTTTCTATAATAGTATATGGCAGAATCCCGATCGTTTTCCTCAAGAGCCTCGGCCATCACCTTAAAGAAAACAGACTTGAATTGAGAACTATTTTTTGATAAAGTGAATGTTTTTAGCTTATCTAGGTAGTATCTTGAAGAATCAACGTTGTTGTCTTTGTAATAAAGATATAATCTCTTTATCGCCTCAAATCTTACAGAATCATTTTCTGATAACGTCTCTGCATTTAGTCTTTTGATGTCAAAAGGTGTTTGAGCTTTCCCCGTTTTAACACAGAAAATGAAGGATAAAGACAAAAGCAAACAAATATTAAATGCAGATTTACTGATGTTTTCAATTTGGTTTAGCATATAAAACAATGGTTTTAACAAACTTGATAAATAAGATTCAAATGTTGTTTACATAGCATCACTTGGTGAACACTTGAATAAAAATAGTATTATTTGGATTTTTATTTTAACTATTCTGCAAGACTAGAATTAGGCAAGAATGATGAATGATAACTTTGGTTATCATTTTCCAGTATGCAAAGAATGTGTAAAAACTGAGAAAGAATAGAATTTGACGATCAGAAGAAAAGGGGACCAGGGATGGTCCCCTTGTACATCTCCACCACGAAAATGTACCGCTTTAGTATCTTGCTTTTAAGAATTTATTTACTATCAGCTTCTATTTTTTTTAATTGTGAGATTAGACCTTGATATGAAGTAGTCAAGGTCTAACATTGAATGCAAAGCTTGAGCTAATCCAACCGAATAGATGGAAGGAATCCGTCAAATGCTGTCACTTTTACGACATCCAAATACTTTTAATAAAGTACCGCGTAATAATAGAATTCAAAAAAAGAACCGTATCAGTACTGATTTTGATACGGTCTGTAAAGCATAGAGGTGTTTAATAAAAGTCTTTTTGGAAGCTTGTTGCGTCCCTGTATATGATGTAGATATTGGTTTTTTTATCAATGGATGTAATGCGCCATAAGTCGGTTCTAGAAGTAATTATCACCTTAATACCTGAATCTGACAGGTCCAATCGAATTTTTAGCTCAGTGTCAGAATAGGAATGACCGATAAATCGTTCGATGGCATTTTTTGTGTCAGTTCCAGAGCTTTGCAATTGAAATTTGATTTTATTCGAAAAAGGATCAGGAAGTGTTAAAAGGGTATATTCTTCTATCTTATTTTTTGCCTGCCTTAGTTGTTTGCGAATTCGGTTGATATCAAATTTATAGAGTTGGAAATGATTAGACTGACTCAGATCATTTCTTGCAAAGAATTCGCTGATCTCCCAATCACTCAATTTCTCCCAAGGTTCAATAAAGCCTGTAGGAGTGAAGGGCTCTTCGTTTTTTTCAGATAACTGATGCATAAAATTTCTTATATAATGGTTGATGAATTACTCAATTCGTAGACTTAGCGGTGTATTAAGTCCAGTTCTAAGAAAAAGACCCCAGTATCAAGAAACGGATACAAATCTGACAAATGTTATCACATTTCCGACAATATCATGGTACTTGACAGAGTTGGAAGACGAATCGGGAAAAGGTTGTAATTACTTTTCTTCAAAACCATATTTGCAGTTGTGAAAGATACCGTTCAACCCTTACGCATCGCTTTTATACATGGGAAAATCACATTGGCATGTGTATTTGCATTCCTTATAGTCTGTAGTCGGATATCAGCGCAGGGTCCTCTTATTGGTAAGGGAATGAGTACATATTCTATAAAAGATACTGTCCTGGTTGACAGTTTGCTGGATTTTTCAGAAGATTACTATTATGAGCATTCCAACTTTGACTCATCTGTTTATTGGTCTAGCAGAGCGCTGCAGATCGCTAAAACAATCAATTATAAATCAGGGCAAAGAACAGCTAGTTACATTCTGGGTTTGAATTATTCATCTAAGAATCTGGCTGACAGTGCTTTGGCCTATTATGAAGAAGCAATAGAAATAAGTAATGAACTGAATGATACTCTGTGGGCAGCTATTTCCTTTCAAGCAGCTGGACGCAGCTACAGCAAAACTGGCAGGTATAAAAAAGCGCTAGAAAACTATTTTGAATCGCTGCAACTGAGACAAAGTCTTGGGGATAGTTCCCGACTTTCCTGGCCGCTCAATAATATTGGAACGGTATATTTCCGTCAAAAAAACTTTGAAAAAGCGCTCGAGTATTATAAAAAAACGTATGAAATAGAGCTGAAGCATAGCTCTTCTGTAGAACAAGCGTCTACGCTTGGAAATATAGGGATGATATATCAAAACCTGGAAAACTTCCCTGAAGCACTACACTACCTAAGCAGGTCTTACAAAATGTTGGATTCACTGGGGGAACAATGTAGATTGATTTATGCGACACTTAATCTTGGATCAACCTATGCGGATCTTGGTCAGCAGGAAGAAGCTAAAAAATTCTTCTTGATTTCCTATGAAGGAGGTATTTCTTGCGAAAACCAAGAAGCGGTTAGCAATGCTCTTTTAGGTCTTGGAAATGGTTACATGCAAGAAGGTTCGATGAAGCTAGCCGAAAAGTCCTTACACGAAGCTTATAAAATTGCCAACGAAAATGACTTAAAAGCAACTGAACTGGAAGTTTCTGAATCGCTTTATGAGTTTTATAAGTCGATGGAAGATTATAAAACCTCGCTGGAATTTCTAGAAGTTCATCGAACCCTGAAAGGGGAGGCTTTCAATGAAGACATGACGGAGCAAATAACTACCCTCGAACTCAACTATGAGTTTGAATTAGAGAGAGATTCTTTGGAATATCAAAAGCAAGCTGAACTTTTGCTTATAAATTCAGAGCTTGAGGAGCAGAGGCTTTACAAATTTATTACGATAGTAGGTCTTTTAATTCTGGCAATCTTAGTATTTGTAGTCTATAGAAACTACAGACTCAAGCAAGTTGCGAATTTGAATCTTCAAAAGAAAAATGAAATTCAAGAGGAGAAATTAAAGATGGAAGAAGAGGTTAGAAAGAAGCTGGAAATAGAAAATAATCAAAAGGCAAGATCGTTGACAGCCTCCTCCCTCCAGCTACTCAATCTGAATGAGAAACTATCTGAAATTGTGGATCGGATCAATGAGAATAAGGAATTGAACAAAGATCATAGAAATAAGATAACAAGAGAGTTAAATAATCTGAGAAATTCAGACAGCCAATGGGACAGTATCAAACTCCATTTTGAAAATGTTCACCCACAATTTTTTGAGAGATTAGAGCAGTATTTCCCGGAAATAACGTCAAACGATCATAAGATCCTTGCTTTCATAAAAATGAAATTATCCAATAAAGAGATTGCATTGATTCTAAATGTGACTCGCAGGGCGGTTGAACAATCGAAAAGAAGGCTCAAGAAAAAACTGGGAATGGATGCCGAAGATATGGACATCCTTGGATTTATAGATAAGCAAATACTGATCGAGCAAGACTAAAGTCGTAAATCCTTTTATCAGTATATCATTTTAATAATATGTCGTGGTTTTGTAGGGCATGCATATGAGCAGAAATCCATTGCAGGTTTCTATGTTTGAGTTTCGTTAAGAACCAGCTTTAGTAAACCAACTATCCTTTATTGTTCTTATCAGGTTTATTTAAGAGGAATATGCAGTAGTTATGAAACCTGTTACCAAATACACGAAGAGTGGTAGTATCAATATCGCTTATCAGGTTTTCGGATCCGGACCTGTTGATCTGGTCTATATTCCGGGATGGGTATCTAACATCGATTGGATGTGGGAATGCCCTGAATTGGTTGATTTCCTTGAGCAATTGGGCAAAGTAGCTCGAGTCATACTTTTTGATAAGCGCGGTACCGGACTATCAGACCGATTATCAGAATTGTCCACCCTGGAAGAACGGATGGATGATATCCGCGCCGTGATGGATGCAGTAGGTTCCCAAAAAGCGATTTTATTTGGTCATTCAGAAGGAGGATGTGCATCGGCTCTTTTTGCTGCTACTTATCCTAATCGAGTAGTTTCTTTGATCATGTTTGGAGCTTTTGCTAAAAGAAGATACTCACCTGAATATCCTTGGGCTCCTACAGATGAAGAGAGACAGAAGGTTTACGATATGATCGAGAATAGCTGGGGGGAGATGGAAATGGGATTGGAAACTCTGGCTCCCTCAAAGGCAGATGATAGAGAGTTCATGACCTGGCTTGCCAATTATTTTAGATCGGGAGCAAGCCCTAGTGCTGCTATGGTGCTTACGAAAATGAACACTCAGGTTGATATCATTAATATCCTCGGGTCAATCAAAGTCCCAACATTGATTATGCAACGTACGCACGATATTGATGTGAAGATTGAAGAGGGGCGGTTTATGGCTGAGCGTATAGCTGGGGCAAGTTTTGTGGAACTGGAGGGTAATGATCATCTCTTCTGGGTGGGTGATACGGAAGAAGTTCTTTCGCACATAAGGAGTTTCATGTTAAATGAAAAACCAGCCATGAGTTATGAGAAGCAGTTGTTGACTATTGTAGTCGCACGAATTTTAAGTGATGTAACCCTTCATCCCAAGTGTGAAGAGTTCGTCACGAGTGTGATGAGTAGGTACAAGGGTAAGCAAGTGAAATATGACAGTCAAATGCTCATTGCAACGTTCGAAGGGCCGAGTAAGGCAGTTCATTTCAGTCTTGACTTACAAGAGGCGGTTCGAACCAAAGACATTCAACTTGCTGTAGGGGTAGATATGAGAGAAGTAGCCGTAAACGAAGATCACTCACTGGATTTAGAAGCAGAGCGTTTTATGGAGTCATTTCTTGACGAAATTCGATCCAATCAAATTTTCATTACTCAAACGGTCAAGTATTTATTATCTGGTACTGGTTTAAAATTTGAGGAGGAAGGAGTCATGTTCGATATGGTTTCCAGCGACCCAATTCCATTATACAGCGTGACTGATCCGGATTACTTAAATGTGGGAGATCCTTTTTTACAGCAGGTTCCCCAGAAAGATTCCTTTTTGGAAATAGTGCTTAAGTGTATTAATACGCATTTGATGAGTGAGGCTTTCAGTGTAGCGACCTTGTGTAAGAGCATTGGAACAAGTGAACGTCAATTACAACGAAAATTGAAAACGACCACTAATAAAACACCCAATCAATTGATATCATCTGTCAGGATGTATCGAGCAAAAGAATTACTTCTTTCACAAAAATTTAATATTTCAGAAGTAGCCTACCAAGTAGGATTTTCGAGTCCTTCTTATTTCGCAAGAAAGTTCAAAGAAGAATTTGGCATCAGTCCATCTTTACTGTAATGGGATTAAGTTAGATAACCGACTCATAATGTTTAAATGAAAAGAGGATACCTCAACGGCACCCTCTTTTAGAAACTATCACCAAAAAAATTATCTTCCTCCGCCTCGACGCTCTTTTCTCTTATCTCTCCTTTTTTCTCTGTTTGCTCTTACTTCTTTCTTGATCACTTCGAGCTCAGCCAATTGGTCTTCATTTAAGATTTTGGCTACTTCAGCCTCCTGATTCTCCATAATGTCAGCTTGTGCCCTCATCTTTTCGCTTCTGCTTTTAGAGTCGTCATTTCTAATTGCTTCTAATTCAGGCTTTGCCCCCTCCCGAAGTTTCTTCAATTCAGCTATCTGGTCTTCTGTCAGCTCGAGACGTTCCTTATATTCTTCAATTTTCACTTTTGCTTTTTCTCTTGCGGCTTCTCTTCTGTCTTGAGCGAGGAGAATGTTGACTGCTACAAGTAGTCCGATTAATAATGTTATTTTTTTCATGTGTATGTATTGTTTTAATATGTTCATATAAGAATGAGTCCCGAAAATTTTTTCGGGACTCATTACATGCTTATAAAAAGTTTAACTCTTAGATGTCCTTTGTGAAGGAAGGTTTAATAAGGAATGAAAAAAATCATTTTATTTCATTGAGCATTTTGCTCAGGTCTGATTTAGAGTGGGGTACTCCTTTATTTATCAATGTATGAATTTTAGTCAGGTTTTGAATATCTGTCAAAGGGTTCTCGTTTAAAATGAGAATATCTGCCACCTTGTTTACTTCTATACTTCCATACACTGCTTCCAGGTTAAAGAATTTAGGTCCGTTGATGATGGAAGTTTGGAGGGCTTCAGCAGGTGTTAGGCCAGTGTCTACCAAACGTTGGAGCTCACCATGGAGTGATTCTCCAGGGTAGATAAAAGAATTGAATGCCCCACAATCAGAGCCAGCGAGAATATTCACATTGGAACGATGCATTGGAACGATCATGCCTTTAAAAACTTTTTCAAGGTTCTCTCGAAAATTACTGGCACGTGCTCTTTTAGCTGATTCAATTCGTCTTTGATAGGTAGCTTGAATGCCAGAACCAATGTGCTTTCTTAAGGTATCTTGAGAGTGATCCACATCCAATATTTCTCGAAGCACATCCCCTATATAAAGTGTGGGGGTCACAAAGAAGTTGTTTTCCCCCATTTTTTCAAAGACTTCACTGGCCAATGTGGTATCGTATGAATTGACCAGTATGTTCATTATGCCATAACCCAATCCTAAATTACCAAGACTATCAGAGAGAGGAGAACAAGCTTTAAGTGGATAATAAAGATGTTCAGATCCGTCCAAACCATGAGAGATAGCTGTCATAAGGTTGGCAGTCAGCGGCATGTGTCCGGTAGTTTTTAAATTCCTCTTCTCGGCTTCTTTGATTATCGAATAAAAAGACTCGGCTGATAAACTTCCGTCATACATCTTCACATAATCAGCATCGATGGATTCTAGCAAATCTAAAGCAGCTAATACATCTTCTTCTGAGGCCACTTTGATGGAACCATCCCATGCTGGTTTAGCTCCATCCAGTTTTGGTCCTGAAGTGAAAATATATGGTCCTGAAAGGGAACCTGTTTCAATGGCATTCCTCCATTCAAAAATACTCGTAGTAATGTCTCCACCGGCATCCCTTACAGTAGTTACCCCATAGGAAAGAAAAAGTGGCAATAAGTTCTTGTTTTCTTCAATGAGATCCTTACCTCCACGAAAATGAACATGATTATCCCACAGTGAGGGAATAAGAAATTTCCCTTTTGCATCGACGATCTGATCCGCTACGTATAGATCTTTGTCGTTCAGATTTCCAACCAACTTGATAGTATCATTCGTGATGCCAATCAGCACATCAGCAGTTTTTGATTGTGATTGAACATTAAGAATGGTTCCCCCAAGAATTAAAACATCGTATGAGTCTTTCTTAGAATTACATGAAAATAAGATTAGAAAGATAAATGCAACAGGAATGAATTTCATTTGTTGAATTTACTCAAATCTTAGATGCTTCACAGACTCCCCAGAATTAATGAGCTCCGAAAGAGAATCAATGCCTATATCTAAATGATCCTTAACAAACTGTGCGGTAACTTTTTTGTCGCTTTTAGACGTCTTAACTCCTTCTGGAACCATGGGATTGTCTGATACCAAGAGAAGCGCACCACGTGGAATTTTGTTGGCAAAACCTACTGTAAAAAGTGTAGCTGTTTCCATATCGATTGCTGAAGCCCGAATTGATCTTAGGTACTCTTTAAATTCTTCATCATGCTCCCATACTCTCCTGTTCGTTGTAAAAACAGACCCTGTCCAGTAGTCAAAACCTTTGGCCTTTATTACGTGTGAAATGGCACGCTGTAGACGGAAAGAAGGTAAAGCAGGAACCTCCGCCGGCATGTAGTCATCGGATGCACCTTCACCTCGAATGGCGGCAATAGGAAGGATCAAATCTCCAAGTTGATTTTGAGATTTAAGCCCACCACACTTTCCCAGGAAGAGTACTGCTTTGGGTGAAATTGCGGAAAGAAGATCCATAACTGTAGCGGCCATGGCACTTCCCATACCGAAATTTATGATTGTGATGTCTTCATGGGTAGACGTTTGCATAGCTCCTTTTTGGCCTTTTATAGGGACGTTGAACTTTTCAGCAAAGAGGTCAACATAATTTCTGAAGTTGGTTAGTAAGATGTATTTGCCAAATTCATCTAGTTCTGTCCCGGTATATCTGGGTAGCCAGTTATTAACAATTTCATTTTTTGTGTTCATGCCTGCAAAGGTAGGTTGTGTTATTCGCTATATACTCATGTGTCAATTATGAATATGGGCAATTGCTTCTAAGCAGAAAAGTAATGAAAGGTTTAATTTTCTGTTCATGATGAGGAAGCTAATCCCTATTTATTTGGTTGTAGTTGTATTACTCATTTCTTGCGATCAGGAAAGCCTTCCAAATAACCAAATCTCAATCATTCCTAAACCGCATGCTGTTTCAGTTGATCAAGGATCTTTTGAGATTAATCCACACACCGTATTGACGAGTGAAAGCATTTCATATGAAAGGCTGAAACTAATTCAAGGATATATAAAGGAAGCTATTCAAATTGATTTAACTGCTGGAAAATCAGTAGCTAAGAATGTAATTCAATTTGCTTTGGATTCTGAATTGGAAGAAGGTTATCGACTCTCAGTGTCAAGCAATGGTATATTCATTAAAGCGGATTCAGAGCTCACATTAATGAATGGAGCCCAAACACTTAGACAGCTTTTACTGATGAATGGCAAAGAGTTGCCATTTATTGAAATTCAAGATCATCCAACATTTCGATGGAGAGGAATGTTGTTGGATTGTGCTAGACATTTCATGGAAAAGGAATTTGTCAAGAGATACATTGACTTGTTGGCTTTATACAAAATGAATGTACTCCATTGGCACTTAACCGAAGATCAAGGTTGGCGTATTCAAATTGATAAATACCCCAAGCTTACCGACATTGGAGCTTGGAGAGATGATGGGAATGGCGGTAAGTATGGTGGTTTTTATACCAAGGAAGATATCCGGGAAATAGTAGCGTATGCAGAACTTCGAGGAGTTGAGGTAGTTCCGGAGATCGAATTACCTGGTCATTCACAAGCTGCGTTGGCAGCTTACCCGCAGTTTTCGTGTACTGGAGGACCGTTTGAAGTTGAAACGGATTGGGGAGTTTTTAAAGAAATTTACTGTGCTGGGAATGATTCAACATTCGTTTTCATAAAGGATGTGTTATCAGAAGTAATGGAGCTATTTCCATCCAAATACATTCACATTGGGGGTGATGAGGTGCCTAAGTATCGATGGGAGCATTGTAAAAAATGTCAGAAGCGTATTGCTCTTGAAATGCTACATGATGAGCACGAACTTCAAAGTTATTTCATCAAAAGAGTGAATACTTTCCTAGAGTCAAATGGTAGGCAATTAATAGGTTGGGACGAGATTTTAGAAGGTGGTTTACCAGAAAATGCGATCGTTCAAAGTTGGAGAGGTTTCGAAGGTGCCAGGGAAGCCATAAACCAAGGCCATCAAGCCATTGTTTCGCCAACTTCTCATTCCTATTTTGACTATGGACTCAACGACATTGACATGGAGAAAGTCTATAGCTTCAATCCAATTCCAGATGAAACCTCCCAAGAAAATAAAAAACTGGTTTTAGGAGGTGGATGCAACATGTGGTCAGAACGTGCACCACAGGAAAAGGTAGATTCAAAGATTTTTCCAAGAATTTTGGCTATGGCCGAGGTTCTGTGGAGTGGGTCTGAAAAAAAGGAGTACAAGGAATTTAGGAAGCGTGTGGCCAGTCACTACAGTTTACTCGATCGACTAGATGTTTCATATGGATTCGAAACTGTTCCAGTTGAAATATCTACCGAAATGAAAAATGACGAACTCTATGTATCTCTGGATTCATACGATGAGAACATAACTATTTTTTATCATGAAGAGGGGAGTAAAAATCAATATCAAAAACCAATTCGAATAGATAAACAATGTGATTGGTCTATAACCTTTGCGAGGAATGGTGCTGCCTTTGAGGACACTATTTTTCAAGGGTTTGAACCTCATTTAGCCAATGGCCTTACTATAGATCTACAAAACAGCTATAATGAAAACTATACTGCCGGTGGAAATCAGGGGCTCACTGATGGTAAAAAAGGGAGTACCCACTTTCGTGATGGAAATTGGCAGGGATACTGGGGGCATGATGTGAACGTAATAATTGACTTAGGCAAGAACCGGAAAATTAACCGGCTTTCTTCGGGTTTTTTACAATACAATAATGCCTGGATCTTTTTCCCTGAAAAGGTAACCTATTCAATTTCCCAGGATGGTGAAAATTTTGAGATAGCAGGAGTGAAAGTAACCTCTTTAAATCCAAAAGACAAAAATCAGCAGACACAGGAATTTACTATCAACCTGGATGTGTCCAGGTCAGCTCGCTATGTAAAAATGGAAGCCAAGAACATAGGTATATGTCCGGAATGGCACGATGCAGCTGGGAGCAAGGCCTGGCTTTTTATTGATGAATTTAGCGTAAAGTAGCACATGAGCTATCAAATAGAAATTTGCACGGGGAATATCCAATCAGCATTAAATGCACAAGAGGGTGGGGCTGATAGAATAGAACTATGTGATAACCTCTGGGAAGGTGGTACAACACCAAGTATGGCAGCTATTGAGTTTGTATGCAAACAATTGGATATTCCTGCTTTCGTATTGATACGTCCTAGGGGAGGTGATTTTGTGTATTCTGAGCAGGAGTTTGAAGTAATGAAAAGGGATATTGAACATGCTAAGAATGCCGGTGCAAAAGGGATTGTTTCTGGGATTTTAACTCCAGATGGAAATGTTGATGTACTTAGAACAAAGGAATTGGTAATGCTTTCAAACCCATTATCTTTTACTTTTCACAGGGCTTTTGATCTTACGCCGGACTACACTAAATCTGTGGAAGAGATTATTTTTTGTGGTGCTAACCGAATACTTACCTCAGGCCAGCAAGTAAATGTACAGGAGGGATTAGCAACCATCAGAAATTTGGTTGAGCTTGCAAATGATCGAATTCAAATCTTACCCGGTGGTGGGGTAAATGACAAAAATGTAACTCAGCTATACGAAATTGGATGCCGTGAATTTCATTTTTCTGCTAAATCCCCATTAAGAGGACAGGCTGAAAATGACCCGATAGTACCGATGAACGGATCTAAAGATATACCTGAGGATCACATGTATGTTTCAGATCCTTCCAAGATTTTAAGAATCAAAGCATTATTGGATTTCCTCCTGTGAAAAGGAATCAAACAAGGATACCACTTTAAACTTCTCTTCGAAACTGGTTAGGTCGTCGTTTTCACTATTGGGGATACTAACCTTTTTGCTCGTATTCGGAAGCATATCAAAATAGTTATCAGAGAAATTATTCACTGTACCATCAGACACATAGACGCTCTTAGCAAAGTTTTTGGTGCGTAGTTCTATCGTGATTTCATCCTCATTAACAGAAACCTCATAGTCTATTTCAGGATCAATCAATTCCATCTCCTTGAATGGAATAAAATTCAAATTACCTGTTGCGAGTACTTTAGTACCAACTACCAATTGGCCCGTCAATATGGTGGTTTTTGTATCCATTCTTATTTCTTCTGTTGGTATGGCATAGTATACGGCTGAATTGTTGGCGTCAACTGCAACTGCTTCATTCCAGCTCTTAAGTGCCTTGCCATTTAAATCGATCAACTGAAGTTTCAATTCTGCATTCAGATCTTCCAATGAATCAGAAACGATGTGAATATTTAATTGATCCCCCGTTTGTTCAAAGCTCAGAATAACGGTCTCAAAGGATCTTTTCACTTGGTAATGCAATGCTTTCCAGTTACCAAAATAATCGATACTTGACCAGGACGCCACCGGCCAACAATCATTGATTTGCCAGTATAGGCTTCCCATACATCGAGCTCTATTTCTTCTATGTGCCTCTATACCTACTCGAATGCCGTGTGCTTGTAGCGTCTGACTCGCATAGATAAAACTTTCGAAATCTTTTGGTTTACGATAGTGTCGTTTCATGTATTCATCAATGGTGACATTCCCAATACTTGAACGTTGATGAGATTTCATGACCTCCGAATAAATATCGTGATCTTCTGGAGAGGTGTACTTGTTTATCGTCGGCATGTTTGGGAAAGATTGAAATCCAAACTCTGACATAAAGCGTGGAATAGCTTCATTGTAATTGTCGAATGGCTCCTTACCCCACCAAACCATCCAATAATGTGCATCTCCAGCCACTAGATTCTCCTTTTTACCAAATGCACTTCCTGGTGAGGAAGGCCAATAAAACCTTTGTTCATCGTATTCACTTACCACTTCAGGAAGAATTTTGTGGAAGACATCATCATATGCTTTCCAAATGGTGTTAGCTACTTCTTCTGATTGTTCTTCGATAACATTGTTCTTCCAGCCCCAATTTTCCCAGGCAGAAAGCACTTCATTATTACCACACCACAATGCAATAGATGGGTGGTTACGAATGCGAATTACATTGTCAATCGCCTCTTGACGAACGTTTTCAAGAAATGAAGAATCGCCTGGAAACATAGCACATGCGAACATGAAGTCTTGCCAAACAAGCAGACCTAGCTCATCACATTTTTCATAGAATAAGTCGTCTTCATAGATACCGCCACCCCATACTCTAAGCATGTTCATGTTAGCATCTTTTGCCGCATTTAGCACCCTGTCATAATCCTGTTCATCGACTCTGGAAAGAAATACATCTTGAGGAATGTAATTTGCTCCTTTCATAAAGGTGGGTATGCCATTAACCTTGAAATAGAACGAGGTGCCAATGCTATCTTCATCCTGTACGATCTCGATGGTTCTCAAACCTACACGATGTGTTTTTGTGTCAAGGCTACCGGCCGTTGAAGTTCTAGCGGTCACATTGTATAGGTATTGATCACCCATCCCATTAGGCCACCACCTTTTCGGATTATTGATTGTGAAAGGAATTGTTACTAGACTCGATGCTTCTGATACTTCAATGGTTTTCGATTCAATCACCTCATCTTCTAGTAATATCTCAACAAGAATTTCAGAGCTTGATTCCTCGACCTCCAATTCAATTTGGGCAATCATATTTGCTGCCTGATCATTTAGCGATTGCTGTTGGATAAAAAGGTCTTTGATTCTGTGATTATTCCATGATTTCATGTGTATTGGTCTCCATATACCAGATGAAACCAATCGTGGACCCCAATCCCATCCAAAATGATAGCCTGCTTTCCTTGTGAATATGCTCACTTTCTTACCTCCATCTACTTGACCTATTTCAGCTAGATCGTTATCTGAAACTGGGATGGCAAAACCTAAGGCATCATACTTTTCTATCCCTCTTCGGATTGGAGATTCCAGTGAAACGACAAGAGCGTTCTCTCCCTTTATTAAGTATGGTTTAATATCAACCTGGTAGGTACGAAACATGTTGTCTGTTTCCAGAATCAACTGATTGTTTAGATATACTTTGCTGTAGGTATCTAGTCCAAGAAACTCAAGTTCGATGTGATCCTTATTCAGATCGGATTTACTCATCTCAAAAACTGTTCGATATTCCCAATCTCGTTTGTCTATCCACTGAACGTCATGCTCGTTTAACCGATAAAAGGGATCTTCGATTTCACCATTGCGAAGTAAATCTGTATGTACTGTGCCCGGTAAGGACGCTTGCCTCCAGCTGGAATCAACGGTGTTTCTATACTCCCAGTTTTTGGTTAGGTTGTCGACCTCAACTTGAGTTTGTTTGTCGCATGAGAATAAAAGGGCAATACATGCAACAGCATATAGTTTCTTGAGGTGTTTCATGTGAATTATTTGTTTTTTATAGCCACCGGTTCGCCGGAGCGATGGAATTCGCATAAGCTTTATTCATCTTCGGGTTGGTACACCATCGAGACTTATGCTTATTTCATAGGATGAGGTATTATAGGTTGGTTGAAGTTCTTGTAGTTGTAATTTAAAACCAATTACTTTAAGGCATTCGGTTGAATTAGCAGACCAATTTGAACGATTTGCCTTGCTCTAATCCACATACTCCATCTCTTGAAAGATGATTTTATCCATATTGGTTTTGATCACACAAAGCATCCAGAGGTACAGTTTGACTTGGTCAGACTCGAAAATTTGTTGACAAGAGAATATTCAGATCATGATCCTAGAGAGATACACAAAGTTGATTTTTATATCATCCTAATTGCAACGGAGGGAAGTGGAATGCATTCGGTGGATTTCAAAGACTACACTTATGAAAGAGGTTCTGTAGTAACTGTTCGTAAGGATCAACTTCATAAGTTTCATCAAAGTAAGGCAGAAGGATTTTTACTACTATTTACAGATCAGTTCTTGGTCCATTACTTAGAGCAAATGGAGCATTTAAAGTCCCTCCAGCTTTTCAATGAGCTTTTGGGAAGTCCCATTCTTCGATTAGATGATCAAGAATTTCAATCAGTTACCGAACTGATTGAAAACATGGATGTAGAGTTAAACAAGAGAATGGATGAATACTCTCCGGAGATCATTAGAAGTCAACTCCATATTCTAATAACGCTATTGTTTCGGTTCAAGTCATCTCGTCATTCTATCCCCTTACACAAAAAATACCTGGATACGTTCATCAAGTTTCAAGAATTAGTAGAGCATCGCTGTTTTCATTCCAAACAGGTATCCTTTTATGCTAAGGAACTAGGTTTCAGTACAAAGACATTGAATAATGTAGTCCAGCAGATTGTGGGAAAGCCGGCCAAGTTATTCATTGATGAAATTGTCATTTTACAGATTAAGCGACTGTTGATCAATTCAAACCTAAGTGTCAAAGAGATCGCGTATGAGGCTGGGTTTGACGAGCCTACCAATTTGTTTAAATTCTTCAGGAAATACGTAGGAATGCCACCAGAGACCTTCCGTCATTCAAATACCTAACTTTCCCATTTTTACAGTCTTTAGGCAAATACTTACCTTTCCTGTAGTTATTGGTTTCTTCAAGTTTGCATTAGTTAATCTAAACAACTTCAATGATGAAATTAATGACATTCAATTTGGTACTAGTGCTCATATTGAGCAGTTGTTCACCTTCAAATTCACAATCAGGGAAGAGTGAGAGTCTTTCCAATAAGGAAAAGGTTGTAGCGCTTTTAGAAAGTCTTGAGAGTGGAAACCCTGACCCTGTTCAATACATAAATCCCAATAAGTACATTCAACACAACCTCGCTGTGGGAGATGGATTGGCAGGATTTGGAGAAGTAATGAAAAATGCTCCTGCAGGTGGCTTTAAGGCCAAGGTTATCAGGGCATTTGAGGATGGGGATTACGTTTTTACGCATACGGAATATGACTTTTTTGGACCTAAAGTTGGCTTTGATCTTTTTCGTTTCGAAAATGGTCTGATCGTAGAGCATTGGGATAATCTTCAAGGACTGGTAAATGAGACCGCTTCAGGAAGATCGCAGACCGATGGTCCAACAGCTATATTGGATCTGGATGAAACAGAGAAGAACAAAACCTTGGTAAAAAACTTCCTTGATGATATTCTCTTTGGGAAGAATCCGAGCAAGATTACTGATTACATATCAACATCTCAGTACGATCAACACAACCCAGCAGTAAAGGACGGCTTAGATGGATTGGGAGAAGCTATCAAAAGTTTGGAAGAAGCAGGGATGCCTATGACGTATACCAAAAACTACTTCGTGCTAGGTGAAGGCAATTTTGTTTTAACTGTTTCAGAAGGAAACTTCATGAATAAAAACGTAGCTTTTTATGACCTTTTCAGGGTGAAGGATGGGAAGATTGTGGAGCATTGGGATACTGTAGAAGAAATTCCGGAGAGATCAGCTTGGAAGCACCAGAACGGGAAATTTTAAAATTCGTAACCATGAGCAATACGAAATCGGCAATTGAATTCTACCGCATGGCCTATCTAGGCGAACCGAAGCGGGCAGTTGAACTTTATGTAGGAGATCAATACATCCAGCACAATCCCGATGTGGAGGATGGACCAGAAGGTTTTATCAGCTATTTTGATCGCATGCAAAAAGAGTATCCTGAAAAGCATATTGAGTTTCTAAGGTCAGTGGAAGAAAGAAACCTTGTTGCGTTACATACACATCAAATCTGGCCTGGAAATGAGCAATATGTGACCATGGATTTTTTTCGATTCGATGATAAGGGAAAGATTGTGGAGCATTGGGACGCTATACAAAAGGTCCCGGAAAGCTTCGTTCACAATAACGGAATGCTTTGATACATACTACCCTTCGGCAATATGCAAGCCGAAGGGGTTATTGCTTCTCAATCAAAATCTTACCGCCTTTATTTTATCTGGCTCAACAATCGTAATTGAACTACCGTTGATCTCAATCCATTGATCTTTTTTGAATTCAGATAGAATCCGAATAACCGACTCAGTAGCTGTGCCTACCATACCTGCAAGGTCAGCTCTAGACACGTCTAGTGTTACCGTTTGGTCATCATTGGAATAGGTTTCATGCAGCTTCATTAACGCATCCGCTGTACGCTTTCTTACCGTGTTATAAGCCATTTCCATTAACTCTTTTTCCCGCTGAGAAAGGTTATTGGAAAGTAGTTTGATAAACTGACCAGAGATCTCTCTGTTTTTAAAGATAAGTTCCTGAAAGTCATCTTTTGGGATAAGAATAACTTCTGTGTCTTCCATTACTTCTGCAAATTCGGTACGTGTCGTATCCTGGATCATGGATTGTTCACCAAGAAAATCACCTTCCTTACGGATATCATGAATAAATTCTTTCCCATCCTCATTGATGTGATACGTTTTTACTTTGCCCGTTTTGATTTTGTAAACAAAGTTTCCAAAATCACCTTCTCTGTAGATTACATCTTTTTTCTTGAAGTTCTGAGTTTTACGCTCTTTCTCCAGATCCTCAACATTTTGGTACTTAGTAGCTTGCTGTACCAATTCCTCTACCTCTGAAACCTTGGATAGATCTCCGTATTTTTGGAGCCTTCGCTCAATCGCTCCCAACAGTTCCATTTCCTCAAAAGGTTTGGTGATGTAGTCATCGGCACCCATGTTCATTCCTTTTCTGAAGTCTGCTTTCTCGGCTTTAGCAGTAAGAAAGATGAATGGAAGAGAGGCTGTTTCGGGGTTTTTGGTGATTAGGTAAAGAACCTCATATCCGTCCATTTCTGGCATCATGATATCACAAAGAATGAGGTTGGGTGGATTAGATAAAGCTTTTTTGACTCCTTCCTTACCATCGGGAGCAGCGTCTACCTTGTAATTGGAAAGCTCCAATAATTCGACAATGTTTTCTCTTACATCATCTTGATCTTCGATTACTAGAATGTGTTTTTTTTCCATTGGTCAGAAGAATTGGTACAGCCAAATTAGTAAAACATAATGATGAACATCATACTTTCGTTTAGCGAATATCATTTTCACTGTTAAGTGATTGCAGTCTTTTTGAGAAAAAATTAATACAATGGATTATTGGTTATATATAGGAATTTTTGCTGTGGCTTTAGCAGTGTTTTCCATGATTGACATTCTTAGGATAAGAATGACCAACAATCAGAAAATCGTGTGGTTTGCGATTGTTGTACTTATTCCAGTGATTGGACCACTTGTCTACATCATGAAAAGAAAAGGATTAGCTTCTGGTTAGATAGGCAGATGAAGTGTGAACGTACTTCCTTCTGTTTCCTCACTTGAAAATGTAATGTCTCCGCCCAGGAGTTGAATGTATTTCTTCACAATATTTAATCCAAGACCTGTGCCTTGAATATTGGTCACATTTCCCGCTCTAAAGAATCTACCAAACAAATCCTTTTGTTCATTTTCAGGTATACCTATCCCATGGTCTATAATTGAGATTGATAATTGGTCCTTTTTGTCAATTTCAATTTCAATTGAATCCCCTTCTTCTGAGTATTTGCTAGCATTGGAAAGAAGGTTAAAAAGGATATTCTTAAGGATATGAGAATCTGTATTGATCACAAATCTTTTTGCCTGGAATAGTATCTTTTGATCTTTCTTCAATCCGTGAGCCATTTCTTCGATGACTTCTTCGATTAGGTTAGTAACGTCCGTCTCTTCCAAGGCCGCTTTTTGTGCTCCACTTTCGAGCTTTTCCAAAGAAAGAAAGTCATTCAAAATATTTGTGAGGTTCTCTACACTTTTACGGATTCGATCGATGTGTTTTTCTCGTGCCTCCTGTTGATCAGCTTCGGTGTATTTAGCGATTAGATTTGCCGATGAAAGTACCGTGGTAAGCGGAGTTCTGAACTCATGACTTGCCATGGAAACAAATCGAGATTTTAAGACGCCAAGTTCTTTTTCTTTTTCTAAAGACTTAAGTACTTCTTGTTTCGTCTTTTTAAGTTCTTCAAGGCTTTCCTTCAAAGCCTCTTCTGCAAGTTTCCGTTCCTGTATTTGGCTTTGGAGACCCAAATTTAGGTGCTCCAATTCACTTGTTCTGGCTTTTACCTTCTTCTCTAGTTCGGAAGTGTATTCTTCCAGCTTTCGTTCTGTCTCTTTTCTAACGGAGATGTCGGTGATAAAGGCGACTACTATTTTTTCATCATTGTATATGAGGTAGCTTAGACTTATTTCCAAAGGAAAAGTACTACCATCTTTTTTTAATCCCAGCAGATCTCTGCCTACACCCATACTTCTTGGTTGAGGATTTTTGGTATATTCTTTTCTATAAGCTTCATGTTTACTTTTGATATGCTGAGGAACTAGCTTTTCTACTTTTTGACCGAGTAGTTCCTGTCCAGTATATCCAAACATCACTTTGGCTCTTGGATTAGCAAGAACAATTTCGCCTGCCTTATTGAAGAGCATAATGCCTTCCCCCGAACTTTCAAAAAGTTTTTCTAGTACATCTATGCTTCCATCTTTAGATAAATTATGGCTAATTGCTTCCACGGCTGTAAACCTAGCACACATGCTTGACAAAGTTCAAATTTCAGACTGACATATGTCAGTTTCGCCCCTAATCCAGTCTTTTACTTTTGATTTTGAAATTGTAAAAGTTTGCGTGTGATATCCAGTATCCTTATCCCTACAGATTTTTCACCGGCTTCATGGAACGCTACTCAGGTGGGGTTGGAGTTGTCCCGGCTAAATGTGAGTACTAAACTTTCGTTGCTGCATGTGTACCCAGTATCTTCAAAATATATAGACAGAACTGAGGAGGATACCAATGAAGAGATTTTAGCACTCATGAAAAGTCGGATGAATGAACTCTCACATAGCTTGATTGAAAAATCGGAGGAATTGATAAATAATATCGTTCTTTCAGGGAATGTGGATGAGGTTATGCTTCAGTTTATAAAAGAAAATGAATTTGATCTGGTGATCGTAGGGATCAATAGTAACGGCCAAAACAACGAACTGGGCAGCCACACAATTCGTGTGATCAAAGAAAGCGGTGTACCCGTGATGATTGTACCAAACAAGTCTGCCGATGGAGCTTTTACTAGCTGAGGAAGTACACTGCCACCACTGCGGGGATCCATGCGATGATTCCATACAAAATGAGGAGTATCACTTTTGTTGCTATGGATGCAAAGCTGTTTTTGAACTGTTGGATCAAAGCAATCTTGGTGTTTATTACTCGGAAACTTCTAAGGAAAACAAATCACTCTCTGATGTGAAGGCTGAGCGGAAGTATGCATTTCTTGATAATGAAGATATCCAAAGACAATTACTAAGATTCAAAAGCGATGAAATATCAGTAGTCAAATGGTTTCTTCCAGGCATTCACTGTAGCTCGTGTATTTACTTACTGGAACACTTACCAAAACTAGAGTCTGCCGTACTTCGTGCGGAAGTCAACTTTGTGAAACGAGAAGTGGTTATCACATTTGATCATCATACAAAATCATTGAAAGAGCTAGCGATCCTGTTATCCAAATTGGGATATCCTCCTGGGATTTCGCTTGATAGTTTGGATAAAACGAAGAAGCAAGTTGTAAAATCAAGTATAGGCACCAAAATAGCAGTTGCTGGGTTTTGCTTTGGTAATGCCATGCTGATGAGTATGCCAGAATATTTGGATAAGAACTTTTTACTTACGGATGATTTTAAGCAGATTTTTAATTGGATCAACTTCGCTTTGGCCTTTCCTGTGCTCTTTTATTCAGCAGGTGATTATTTTAAAAAGGCCTGGAGGGGAGTCAGGTATGGCAACCTCAATATTGATGTTCCGATCGCTTTGGGAATATTCACGCTATTTGGTAGAAGTACTTTTGAGATCATTTCTGGCACAGGTATGGGATATGTTGACTCGTTAGCGGGACTGGTTTTCTTCTTGTTGATTGGGAAATGGTATCAGGGAAAAACCTATCAGGCACTTTCGTTTGATCGTGATTTTGCTTCCTATTTTCCTGTTTCTGTTACCTGTATAGTCGAGAAGGAAGAAGTGCAGCGACCATTGAAAGAACTGAAAAAAGGGAATTTGGTGATTATTCATAATGATGAACTTATACCTGCAGATGGAATTGTTAGAGAGGGGCAAGGAAATATTGATTACAGCTTTGTCACTGGCGAATCCAAACCTGAACATAGAATAAAAAATCAACAGGTCTATGCTGGAGGTAGGCAAAAAGGAGGAGAGCTATCGATTGAATTGACACAAACCGTAGACAATAGTGAATTAACAAGGCTATGGAATACAGACTCTTTTAATAAAGAAGGCGCAGATGACCTCAACACTTGGGTAGATAAGATCAGTAAGTATTTTACACTTACAATCATCATGTTGGCAGGACTTACGGCTATTTATTGGCGGGTTAATGACCCACAACTTATCTGGAATTCTGTCACAGCTGTTTTGATTGTGGCTTGCCCTTGTGCCCTTGCCCTTGTGCTACCATTCGCTTATGGTCACGCTATGCGAAGGTTGGGTAAGACTGGCTTTTATTTAAAAAATGCAGAGGTTATTGAGAATCTATCGAAGATAGATACGATCATTTTTGATAAAACCGGAACCTTGACTACTACAGAGTCGGGTGTTCAATATGAGGGAGACGATTTAAAAATAGAGGACATTAAACTATTAAAATCTGCTCTTGGGAATTCAGCGCATCCACTTAGTAGGATTATCCATTCGGAACTTCCTGAGTTTGAAAAAATCCCAATTACATCTTTCAAGGAAGAGACGGGTAAGGGATTTACCGCAGAACTCAATAACCTAATAGTTAAAGTAGGTTCCGCTGATTATCTGCAAGATTCTACCAACGCCAATGTCAACGAATCAAATGTTCATATTCGGATAGGAGATAAAAGGGGTCGTTTTACCATCAAGTCGAGCTATCGCCGAGGCATATTTGCTATGCTTGAACAGTTGAGAAAAAACTACTTTTTGAGTTTGATTTCAGGAGATAACGATTCAGAAAAAGCCACAATGACTCCTTATTTCGACGAAGTTTACTTTAATCAAAAACCTCAGGATAAATTAAAATATATGAAAGATCACGAAGGAGATCACTTGATGGTTGGTGATGGACTGAATGATGCTGGAGCCCTAAAAGAAGCTTTAGTTGGGGTGGCAATAGCTGAAGATATTCATCAGTTTTCACCAGCATGCGATGCAATTCTCACTTCTGAAAAAGTAATTGCCATTCCTGAAATACTCAGATTTTCCAGAAAGGTGATTGTAATTGTTTTTATTGCTTTTGGGATTTCTTTCTTATACAATGTAGTAGGGTTGTCCTTTGCGATGAGTGGACATCTTACACCGTTAATTTCTGCAATCCTGATGCCGATCAGTTCCGTTACGGTTGTCGGATTGGTCACTTTTCTTACCTTGTTCCAGAGTAAACGAATCTTTAATAAATGAACTTAACAACAATTGAAGATGCATTGTCGCTCATCAAAGATGGAGACAATGTGTTTGTACACAGTGCTGCAATGACTCCTTGTTTTCTGATGAATGGAATCAGAAAGCTTGATGTCCAAAATGTTAATTTAATTCATATTCATACGGAAGGAAATGCAGAATACTTAGATGAAAATAAGTTTACGACTTATAGCTGCTTTGTTGGTGGAAACGTTCGGAAGTTGATTAATGATAGCACCAGAGCAAACTACATTCCTGTCTTCCTTAGTGAGATATATCAGCTATTGGAGGATGGTGATAGAGAGATCCAGGTTGCGTTATTAAAGGTATCCCCACCAGACCAGCATGGGTATTGCTCACTGGGAACCTCAGTTGATGTCTCACTAGCAGCAATCAGATCGGCCAAATATGTCATTGCGGAGATCAATGAAAATGTACCTCGTGTACATGGAGATGGGTTTATTCATATTTCGCAAATAGATAAAGCCATCGAATCGGAGGATCCAATGTATTCTCCATTTCCTCGAGAATTAAGTAACGAAGAAATGCAAATCGGGAAATATATTGCAGAGTTAATTGAGAATGGCTCCACACTTCAGATGGGTATCGGAGGTATTCCTGATGCGGTTTTATCCCAGCTAGAAGGACATAAAGATCTTGGTATTCATACAGAGATGTTTTCAGATGGTATTTTACCGCTTGTAGAAAAGGGTGTAATCACTGGAAAGTACAAGAAAGTTTTGAAGGGAAAGTTGACCACCTGCTTTGCCCTAGGTTCAAGAAAACTTTACGATTTCCTAAACGATAACCCTATCGTTGAATTCAAAGAAGCTTCATTCACGAACGATACAGCAATCATACGCAAAAACCCAAAAGTAGTGGCTGTAAATAGTGCCATTGAAATTGACCTGACCGGTCAGGTGTGTGCAGACAGTATTGGCACTTATCAGTACTCTGGGGTAGGTGGACAAATGGACTTCATTAGAGGTGCCTCTTTATCTCCTGGGGGTAAACCAATTATCGCGATGACTTCTACTACCAGAAAAGGGCTTTCTAAGATCAATCCACTACTAAAACCGGGAGCAAGTGTTACCACTACTCGTGCACATGTCCGGTGGATTGTGACCGAATACGGAGCGGTCAATCTCTTCGGAAAAGACTTGATGGAGAGAGCCAGGTTATTGATTTCAATCGCTCATCCTGATCATAGAGAAGGCTTAGAAATAGCGATGCGAGAGAGGTATTTTAACTAGGAATCTTAAGTCGGCTCGACGGGTCTCTCCCCAGGTTGCCCCCACTCACTCCATGAACCATCGTAAATGGCTAAATCTTGGTATCCTGCGACCTGAGCAGCAAGAAGGATAATGCATGCAGTCAGTCCGGATCCACACGAGAAAACCAATTTCTTTCCTTTCAGATCATAACGATCAAAAATTTGCTTAAGCTCTTCTCTGGATTTTAGCCTCGTACCATCAAGTACTTCGGTAAAAGGAAGGCTAATTGAGCTTGGGATATGTCCACCTCTAAGACCTTCTCTTGGCTCTGGCTCATTGCCATCAAATCGTCCTTTTGATCTGGCATCTAAAACGATTATATCATTGTCTTCAATTTGATCCAAAACATACTTAGCATTCACAAAACAGGATGAGTCGAAACCTGGCTTAAAATCACCTGTTAAGTGAGGAGTATGTATTTTTTCTTCAGTAGGATACCCTTTTTCTATCCACTCCGGTAATCCGCCATCAAGCACCGCTACATGCTCATGTCCCATCGACTTTAACATCCACCAGGCTCTTGGGCTGGAATACACTCCGTGAAGATCATAGATGATCACAAGACTGTTATCATTTATTCCCAGCTGCTGTGCTTCTTCTTGAAACTGCTCAGCATCACACATCATGTGTGGTAGATCTGTTAATCGATTGGAAAAACTGTGATCTATATCAAAAAATCGAGCATTGGGAATTTGAGTATTCTGATAAGGGATTTCTCCTGTAGACTTAGGTTTGGCCAAAGTGGCATCTAGAATGATAAGGTCCGGATGGTCGAGGTGGTTGTGCAACCATTTTATGGTGACGGTGGGGCTTTCGATCATGCATTCAAGTTACACACTTTCGATCGCCTGCTGAAGCATATGTTTTGGTAAAGAACCGGATTGTCTCCAAACCTGCTGACCTTTCTTAAATAAAATAAAGGTAGGTACTCCACGTACGCCAAACTTTTGAGCTGCCGCAGGATTCTTATCAATATCCACTTTTATGATTCTTGCTTTGCTTCCAATCTCAGATTTTAATTCTTCCAGGATAGGAGCCATGGTCTGACAAGGTCCACACCAGGTGGCATGAAAATCGACCAACACCGGCTGCTCACCATTGATAAGTTCATTGAATTTTGACATGCACCCTTAACAAAATTCCGTGCCTGTTTAGTTCTTTATTTTTTGAACGGAATAAAGTTGAATACTTCTAGACTTTCCTCTTAGGTCAAAGGTTCCCAAGTTATTGGTTTCATAACCTGTCAGGCTCATCTGGGATGCCAATATATCTGAGATGAGAAGATTAACATGATGCTCATTACATTTAGATTGAATTCTGGAAGCCGTATTAAGTACATCTCCAGAGTATGCAATCTCCCTTTTGATCACCCCAATCTCCCCAGCCATCACATTGCCATAATGCATGCCTGCTTTGAACTCCGGCTGAACTCCAAAAGTGTTTTCAAAGTACTCATGTTGCTTGTTAAGAAAGTGTTGGGCTTCAAAATAGCATTCGATGCATCGATTATTTTTCAAGCCCTCGTCCACCGACCAACTGACAACAATTTCGTCCCCTACATATTGATAAACTTCACCCTTATTATTTAGAATGGCAGGTGTGATGGTTTTGAAGACCTGTTTGAGGAAATCAAAATATTTCTCCTCACCTAGCTTTTCGGCTATGCTTGTGGAAGAACGCAAGTCAAGAAACATAAAAATTCGCTCCTCTCTGGTAGGATTGAAATATCTTCCAAGAAGAAATTTCTTAAACACACCAGGTCCATATTTGTCGTTCACCTGTAGCGCGATGAGCGTAATTGTAACCACCACCATCCAGAAGAAAAATGGAACTAACAAACTGGGACTTTGGTAAGCAATTTTCACTTCATTCCAGGCATAAGCACTCCAAATACTAATCTCTTTATTGTAAGTGTTGTTGATCAAAACGGTAGGAATGGTAACAAAATTGAATATAATGGTATAGGTGAAGATCATGTTTCGGAGTGTCCAGCCATAAGGCTTAGTTCTTAGCCACTTTTCCCATAAGAAGATGATCATGCTTCCTCCAAGAATTCCAGCTAGAATAGCTGATCCTATGCTGATATAGAACCCTTGCAAATAGTCAATTTTACCAACGTCATAGTTGGCATCCCAGATATAATTGGCATCTATCACTGCAGCTATACCAATTGCATAGTTGAACAACGATATGATTGTCCAGGCAATGGTTATGTAAAGGATTTTTTTTAGCTGCTGTTGAATGTTCATGTAGCTAAAAATACGATTTTAATTACTGGCTGGCTTTAGATATGATCAAATAAACTAAAAGACTCAAGGTAGGTTGGAATGGCCACATTCCAACCCCTACTCATTAATCTTTCTTTTAGTGAATCGGCTTGTTCCTTTTCTCCGTGAATCAAAAAAGTGATTTTTGGATGTTCGTGGATGGATCCCGACCATTCCATCAATTCATCCTGATCAGCGTGTGCAGAAAGTCCGTCTAGTATGTGCACCTTTGCTTTAACCTGAACTTCTTCACCAAAAATCTTCACGGTAGGTTCTCCGTCTGCTATGGTTCTGCCTCGGGTTCCTTCGGGTAGGAAACCTGTGAAAAGGATTATATCATTTTCATTAGATAATCGATGATACAAATGATGTAGAATACGACCTCCGGTAGCCATCCCACTTGCCGATATTATGATTGCCCTATCTTTGATAGTGTTTAACACCTTGGACTTACTTTGTTCAGTTACATAATGGACAAATGGTGCATCGTAAATATGATGTCCAAATTCACTATCGCTTTTTAGTCTGTGGTAATTTGAATACTGTTTGTAAAGCTGTGTGACGCTTATTGCCATCGGGCTATCCACATAGACTGGCCGTGATCTCATATTCTGAAATATCTTCCATAGATAGTATAGAATCAACTGTGTTCTACCTACAGAAAAAGCTGGAATAAGAATACAGCCTCTTTTTTCATCGCTTTCATTGATTATACTTCTTAGTTCACTTTCCAGGTTTTGATCGCTATGATTTCGTCCTCCATAGGTGGATTCCATAAACAAGATATCGGCTTCATTTGGTAGGCTTGGAGACACGTGCAATGGGCTGGATTTGGGGCCTAAGTCTCCTGAGAATACGACCTTTTTTACTCCCTGGCTTGTAAAAATATTTAGTTCAATGCTTGCCGCCCCTAGAATATGCCCAGCATGGAAAAAACGAACTTCTACCTGATCATGTATTCGAAAAGTCTCATCAAATTCATGTGTTTTAAAGGCATTTAGCACGTCCCTTGCATCCTGAACCACATAGAGAGGTTTTGCTGGATGATGCCTGGAATAGCCTTTCTTGTTCGCAAATGCTGCTTCTTCTTCTTGAAGCTTAGCACTGTCTGTCAATAAGATTTCGGCCAGATCCAATGTGGGTTGTGTACAATGAATGTGACCGCTAAAACCATTTTTATACAGCAGGGGTAGATACCCTGAATGATCAATATGAGCATGCGTTAGAAGCACAACATCAATGGTATCAGGATCAATTGGAAGGTGGTCCCAATTTCTTGTTCGCAGTTCTTTCAATCCCTGAAAGAGCCCACAATCGATTAGAATATTGAAATCATTGATTGTAAGAAGAAATTTGGAACCGGTAACAGAGCCAGCTCCTCCTAAAAATTTTGTGCGTATATCCATTAGTAAAAGAATCCCAGATAAGTAAACATGGCTCCTAAAGCAAGTAGAAAGATCGTCATTCCTTTGCCTTTAGTTACTTTGAGGAGATTTTTGAAGAGCGGAAAATATCCAGGCATCAATAAGAGTAAAATCCCCTTTGTAAGCGCTATCCAACCAACAATAGTAACAATCACTCGCCAGTCATAAACCCAGAGGTTATGATAGGTAACCATTGCCATACCGATAACGATAGCTGTGAAACCACCGAACAAGGCGTAGGATGTGTTGTCAAGAATTGTCCGAATGGAAAGCACGTAGTATTCACGGAAAATGAAAAATCCCAAACCTACAGTTAGAAAGGTTATCCCAAGTGTGCGTGCTATAAAAATTGATAGATCCATCCTCAAGCAATAAAACCATAGTATCCGAAAATCAACCCGAGCGCCATAACCATTGGCAAAAAGTAGTTTTGAATACCTCGTGGAGTGAACCACTCTTCGAAAGCATGGATTACACGAGGGAAAGCCAGGAGAAGAACGCCCTTTACCAAGATGGTCCAACTGATGATTGTCAATAGTACACGCCAATCATTCACCCATAGATTGTGAAGATGTACAAGTACTGCACCCAGGCAGGTGGCTATCCATCCCCCCAGAAACAAATAAGTAGAGTCATTTACAATCTTCTTAAAGGCTCCATTGTAATAGGATGTGCTGAAAGCCATACCTGTTCCAACAGACAAGTACAGAATGCAAATAACACGGGCAAAAATGACTGAAATATCCATTTTACTAAGCGTTTGGTTGAGCATCAAAATTCGTAATCGAAGAGTGCTCTTTTGCTGATGGATGTCAGAAGAAGAAGTGATCTTTATTTGAAGTACTGCAGAAGAAAAAAAACCAGTCTAAGATTCGAACCTATTTCAACTGTTCTTCTTTATGTTTTGCCTCAATAGAAACACCTTGATTTTCGCCCCATTTTTTCATCACTTCCAGGATTGGAAAAACGGACATTCCAAGTTCTGATATTTCATATTCAACTCTAGGTGGGATTTCATTAAACTCTTTCCTTAAGATGAGTCCATCAGATTCAAGCTCACGTAATTGGTTAGTCAATACTTTTCTGGAAATTGTGGGGATGTATGCTGCCAGTTGTCCGAATCTCAATTTACCACCTGACAAACAATACAGAATAATTGACTTCCATCTTCCTCCTAAAATATTGACGGTTCTTGTTACCGGACACTCTAAAGGATTCTCATAAAATCTTCTATCTCCCATCATTAGTTACTTCTGAGTTACCACTTTTTTGCCTGTTACCTCCAGGTAACCTGTTTCATTTATAAACCAATATTAGTTCATTTGAGAAACTAATGTAAAGATTATGAATCAAAAAATGTTAATCGTAAGCCTTTTAAGTCTTACACTAAATCAGATAATCATGGCACAAGAAAATCAAATGAGCAGTCTTCAAAGAATGACAGGAACCTGGGAGTGTGTAGAAACCTATCATGCCGGAGGATGGTCGGAAACGGAAGTAGTATCTACGACGGCTAAGGACAATATTAAATTTGGCATCAATAATCAATACATCACAGCAGACTATTCAAGTGAAAGTGCTATAGGTAGTTACAAGGCGTATTCACTTATCTATTACGATGCATCTAATGAAGCATTCGTGCTTACTTTCTTCGATAATTTTGGCAATCAACAGATTCAACAGGGAAGTTGGTTGAATGATGATACGATAGTATTCTCAAGCCCAATGGAAATGAATGGAACTGAAGGAGAGTTTAAAAGAACCTATAAGTTTGAAGGTAGCCATAAACAGATACTCGAGGTATCCTTTGATGCTAATGGGAATAGTAAAAAATTGATTACCATCATTAAGACTAAAGCATGAGAAATCATTTCTAATAAGTTTTAAAGTCAAGAAAGGGTGTGGGACTCATTTGCCTCGCACTTTTTTGATTAAACTTGAAAATTCTTCGCCAAGGTTCGTGTCTTCACGAACCTCTTAAAATGCCTATCACCACAGACGACCTGACAAAAATCAGTTCTATTCCTAACACCCCTCATTAGCCACCCTTGCACGCTCCGCTAATCTTGTTGTCGGATTATGAGCGTCATATTTATCCTTATCGCATGTAGCCTGCTGCTTGCAGGCAGCTTCCTCGGAGCATTTCTCTGGGCGTCCCGTTCGGGGCAGTTTGAGGATGATTATACCCCATCAGTCCGCATCCTATTTGAAGAGGAGAGACCTACGGTCTCACGAAATCATTTGAGAGAAAATACTACTTCGGGAAAAGTTGTACCAACTGAATCCAGAAGAAAGGACAAATCAAATATTAAACCTAGTGACCAATGTCAGAAAACACAGAAAAAGTAGGTCTGGAGACCTTTCATTATGACAACACCACGGTTCGTAACTTCCTGATCGCAACGACGATCTTTGGAATAGTTGGGATGTCCGTGGGGCTTTTGGTAGCCATTCAGTTTGTATGGCCGGAAGCCAATTTCGGATTACAGTACACCACATTCGGACGAGTGAGACCACTGCATACCAATGCGGTGATTTTTGCTTTTGTAGGAAATGGAATCTTCGCGGGTGTGTACTACTCACTGCAGCGATTATGTAAAACGAGGATGTACAGTGATCTGCTTAGCAAAATCCACTTCTGGGGTTGGCAGTTAATCATTCTGGCTGCTGCAATCACACTTCCACTGGGTTTGACGTCAGGAAAAGAGTATGCAGAACTTGAGTGGCCAATAGATATAGCGATAGCTCTGATCTGGGTAGTGTTTGGTCTGAATATGTTCATGACCATTATCAAGCGAAGAGAGCGTCACTTGTATGTTGCCATTTGGTTTTACATCGCCACGTTCGTGACTGTAGCTATGTTACATATTGTAAACTCTTTCGAATTACCGATCGATTTCATGAAGAGCTATAGCTGGTATGCTGGTGTGCAGGACGCATTAGTACAGTGGTGGTATGGTCACAATGCGGTGGCATTTTTCCTCACCACT
The DNA here is from genome assembly GCA_965267215.1 of Ekhidna sp. Lineage (GTDB taxonomy): Bacteria > Bacteroidota > Bacteroidia > Cytophagales > Cyclobacteriaceae > Ekhidna. The sequence continues at coordinate 2,663,038 of OZ253940.1, read as the reverse complement.
CCATACCTGGGTTTGATGTACTACTTCATCCCGAAAGCATCCGGTCGTCCAATCTATTCTTATCGATTGTCAATTATTCACTTCTGGGCTTTGATCTTTATTTACATCTGGGCAGGCCCACACCATTTATTATATAACTCCTTGCCCGATTGGGCTCAATCATTGGGTGTGGTATTCTCTGTGATGCTAATCGCTCCATCATGGGGAGGCATGTTAAATGGCCTCCTAACATTGAGAGGCGCTTGGGACAAGGTTCGTGAAGATGCGATTCTGAAATTTATGGTGGTGGCAATAACCTGTTATGGTATGGCCACATTTGAAGGTCCTATGCTTTCACTGAAGAATGTAAACGCGATTGGTCACTTCACGGATTGGATCGTTGGTCACGTACATATTGGTGGTTTAGGATGGAATGGCTTCTTGACCTTTGCCATGCTTTACTACCTGATTCCAAGACTTTACAATACAAAACTTCACTCTCAGAAGCTTGCTAATACCCACTTTTGGATTGGAACACTAGGTATCCTTTTCTATGCTATTCCATTGTATTGGGCAGGCTTCACTCAAAGCTTGATGTGGAAACAATTCAACCCGGACGGAACACTTGTTTACAGTAATTTCCTTGAGACGGTTACTCAGATTATGCCGATGTATGCACTGAGAGCTTTTGGTGGACTTTTGTACTTGTCTGGAGTATTTGTAATGGTGTACAACCTTGTGAAAACCGCACGTTCAGGCAGTTTTCAACCAACAACTGAAGCTCAAGCTGCACCTCTGATGAAGGACTATAAACCTGAAAAAAGTGAGCACTGGCATAGAAGAATATTTGAGTGGAAACCAATGCGAATGCTTGTTTGGAGTTTGATTTTGGTTGCAATAGGGGGAGTAATTGAGATTGTACCTACGTTCTTGATACAAAGCAACGTGCCAACCATCTCGACGGTAAAACCATATACACCGCTTGAATTGAATGGAAGAGATATCTATGTTAGAGAAGGTTGCTATACCTGTCACTCGCAGATGATTCGTCCATTCCGGGATGAAGTAGTTAGATATGATCCGGTAGACCTGGAGTATTCAAAAGCTGGAGAATTTGTCTACGACCACCCGTTCCAGTGGGGCTCTAAACGGACAGGACCAGACTTGCATAGAGTAGGAGGTAAGTATCCGGATAGCTGGCACTTCTATCACATGCTGGATCCAACCAGTATGTCTCCGGGTTCCATAATGCCACCATACCCATGGCTCTTTGAGCAAGAGTGGGACAAGCCGAGAACACCAGCTAAGATTCGAGCCATGCAGACACTAGGTGTACCATATCCTGAAGGATTTGATCAGCAAGCAGTAGCAGATGCTGAAAATCAAGCTCAACTGATAGCTAAAGGCTTAGAGCTGGAAGGAATTAAGACCAGTAGTGATGCTGAGATAGTAGCTCTGATTGCCTATCTGCAGCGATTGGGAACAGATATTAAGAATGTGGAAGGAGTAGCGAAAGCTGGTCAGTAACCTTAAAAAAATATTTAGAAGTCATGCTAAAATTTATCAAACATCATATGGAGACCATTGCCGGGATAGAGATGTATCCTGTGATCTCCTTCGTCATATTTTTTGTCTTCTTTATTGCCTTAACCATCTATGTTTTTAAGGTAGACAAGAAACTCTTCAATGACATTTCAAACATTCCTTTAGACGCAAACGAGACTGATCATGAATAAGCTTAAATACGTTTTATCCACACTGATTTTAGCACTTCCGGGATTTACATTCAGCCAGGAAGCGGTTTCGGAAAAGAGCTTTTTCGAACAGTATCAGATTGAAATAATTCTTGCATTAGCTGTTGTTGTAGCGATAGTGGCAGTTATTGCTATGTATACCCTGCTAGTAGCACTAAACGTGGTACTCAAACTTAAGCGTGTTGAAATGGGAATTGAAGAAGAAGAGAAGAAACTAATTTCAGTAAAAGAGGGAGAAGAAGGTGTTGGTTTCTGGAGAAGGTTCTGGAATAGACTGAATGATTCAGTGCCAGTATCACGAGAGGTTGAAGTAGCAACCGATCATGAGTATGACGGTATTCGAGAGCTGGATAACAGACTACCACCATGGTGGCTTTATGGTTTCTATATTTCAATTGCCTTTGCTGTCATTTACATGTTTCGTTTCTACTTCCTGGACATGCCAAGGCAGGATGATGAATTTCAGGCGGATATGCTTCAAGCAAAACAAGAAGTGAAGGCATATCTGGCTTCATTGGACAACTTAATCGATGAAAACAGTGTAACGCTAAGTACTGAAACAGTGGATTTGAATGCTGGAAAGGCAATCTACGAACAAAATTGTTCGGTATGTCATGCGGCAGATGGTGGAGGAGGTGTAGGTCCAAACTTTACTGATAAGTATTGGCTTCATGGAGGTGATATGCCATCCATCTTTTCGACTATCAAATACGGTGTGCCAGCGAAGGGTATGATTTCCTGGGAAACTCAGCTTTCTCCGAAAAAGATGCAACAGGTGGCTAGCTACATCTACATGATGGAAGGTAATACGGCAGCAGATCCGAAAGCGCCTCAAGGTGAATTATTCGAAAGAGAGGCTAATGCTGAAGCAGCAGCTGAAGAAAATCCGGATGCGATAGATGATGAAGCTGATTTGGAAGAGGGAGAGTGCTGCTAATCCGGTTCGGATAAGTTAATGGCTGAAGTAAAAGACATATATCAGGAGCAGGAGAGTGCTGAAGAGACCTTCAGAGATCATTTATCTACAGTAGATAAAGAAGGAAAGCGAGTTTGGGTATACCCTAAAAAACCAAAAGGTACATTCACCAACTATCGTAACTTAGTTAGTGTTCTTCTGCTGGTCTTTTTGTTCGGAGCTCCATTTGTAAAAATTGATAGACAGCCATTTTTGCTCTTCAACATCTTTGAGCGAAAGTTCATCATTTTCGGTCAGGTATTCTGGCCACAGGACTTCTTCCTGTTTGTCATCGGAATGCTTACTTCCCTTGTATTCATTATTCTCTTTACAGTAGTCTTTGGTCGGATTTTTTGCGGATGGATTTGTCCACAGACCATTTTTATGGAAGGGGTATTCAGAAAAATTGAATACTGGATCGAAGGTGATTATATGGCTCAGCGTAAACTTGATAAGCAGCCCTGGAATAAAGAAAAGATCACTAAGAAAACCATCAAGCATACACTGTTTATACTAGTTAGTGCACTGATCATGCACACGTTCATGGCTTATCTGGTAAGTGTGGATGAGGTATGGAATATCATCGAACAAGGGCCTGCTGAGAATACTGGTGGTTTTATAGCGATGGTAGTTTTTACTGGCCTTTTTTATGGAGTGTTCAGTAAAATGAGGGAGCAAGTTTGCACCACTATTTGCCCATATGGAAGATTGCAGGGAGTGCTTTTAGATAAACAAAGTGTGGTGGTGGCTTATGATCATGAAAGAGGTGAGAAAAGAGGAAAATTTAGAAAAGATGAAGATCGAGAGGCAATGGGTAAAGGAGATTGCATTGACTGTAAGCAATGCGTATTTGTTTGCCCGACTGGGATTGATATTCGAAATGGAACTCAGCTGGAATGTGTAAACTGCACAGCCTGCATTGATGCTTGTGATTCCATCATGGATCGAATTGGTAAGCCAAGAGGATTGGTAAGGTATGCTTCTGAGGAAAACATTGCCGAGAAAAAACCATTTCAGTTTACTTCCAGAATGAAAGCCTATTCAGGAGTATTGATTGCATTGATAGGAGTTCTTGTAACATTACTCTTGATCAGATCAGACTTTGAAACGACGATCATGCGTACACCGGGAATGCTCTATCAGGAAAGGGAGGATGGGATGATTACCAATCTCTATCAGGTGAAAATGATCAATAAAACGAACAAGAATATGGACGTTCGTTTTGAACTGATGGAACCTGAAGGTCAACTCCAAATGGTGGGTGGAGACATCAGTTTGGCTGAGCAGGGGATAGGTGAGGGAGCTTTCTTCATTGTAATAGATCCTGATAACATTGAAAAGATGAGTACAAAAGCGACAGTGGGAGTTTATTCAGGAGATGAATTGGTGGAGACGGTGAAAACGAAGTTTCTAGGACCAACTAAATAATTGTCAATTAAGAATTGATAATGAACAATTGAAATGAATTAAGGAAATGAGTCCATCTAGGAGGGTGGGTATGAAGATTTGGAGCGGTGGAGATGGCCTGCTGGCAAAGGCTTTAAAACTTCCGCTCCGGCGGCCCGGTTGACTTTTTTGTCACTTTTTTCGTCAAGGAAAAAAGTGAAGTCAAAATGATTTAAAATCGAAAATGGCAACATCAGATAATTAAAAATTGAAAATATGAACTGGGGAAATAAAATAGTAGTAGCCTTTATATGTTTTGCAGCTTTCATAGGCTACATGGTGGTAAAAGCATTTCAGCAAGACATTGATCTGGTATCGGAAGATTACTACGCTCAGGAGATTAATTATCAGAATAAACTGAATAGGCTTGCGAATGCAGAGCGGGATGATAAATCCGTAATTGTAAAGCAAATCGGAGGTCAAATTTTGTTGACTTTCCCTGAGGGAAAAACGAAAGGAAGAATCCAATTCTATCATCCATCTCGGAAAATATTCGATCGAGAGTTTGATATTGATCTGAGGAATAGCCGGGTTCAGAAAATTGATCGTTCAGAGCTGATTGCCGGTAGCTATCGTGTGAATATTAATTGGCAAACAGATAATAAAGAATACTTTCAGCAGTCAAAGATCTATATTCAATGATAGGAGCATTCATCATCGGGCTATTCGGAAGTTTGCACTGTGTAGGCATGTGTGGGCCGGTGATGCTTGCATTTATGGGACCGAAACAATCCAAAGCTGGATTTGCACTATATCATACAGGAAGAATTTTGACCTATGTCTTGATAGGAGCAATGCTCGGATTACTAGGTGCAACAGCTGTTTTTTTCCAACTTCAAAAAGTACTTGTTTTTGTATTGGGAATAGGTCTATTGCTGCTCTACGGTATTCCATCTCTCAGACATAATCTAGAAAAGTTCTACTACCAGTCTAAGTTTTATCAAGTACTCAAATTATTTCTGGCCAAAAACCTGTCGATGAAAAAACGTTGGTTTTTGAGCGGAGTAGCTAATGGATTCTTTCCATGTGGCCTGACCTATGTAGCAGCTGCTGGGGCTATTGCACTTGGCAATCCATGGGAAGGAGCTGGCTTTATGGTGATATTTGGTTTAGGAACACTCCCGGCATTAATAGCTATTTCTTTTGCAGGGAATATCTTTTCCCGAAAACTCAAATTATTAATTCCTCGCTCAGTCACTGTTATCGCTATCCTTTCAGGATCCATTATGATCATGAGAGGATTACTGACCTCTTTTCCTGCTTTTAGTCAAATGGTGCAAGCTAATGCTGCAGGCTTGATTACTGTTTGTGGGTTGTGATTTTGATAAGTACTCCAAAGTATGATTTCTAATGCCTCAGACGGCTCACCGGATGACAAAAATCAGTTTTTTACCTCTCATTCATCAAATCATACCCATTCCATCCCCTCTAGCTTTGGATTAAATTTTGATTCATGCAAGAACTAAAAAAGTACAATCAGCCTGTCCCACGTTATACCAGCTATCCAACAGTTCCCTTTTGGGAGCCAGAGAGCTTTTCTATAGAGGCCTATCAAAAGACGCTTCAATCAGCCTATTGGGAAAGTAGCAAAGAGGTCAGCATTTATATCCATTTGCCTTTTTGTGAAAGCCTGTGTACTTACTGTGCATGCAATACCAGAATCACGAAGAACCATCAGGTAGAAGGGCCTTACATTGATCATGTTTTGAAAGAATGGAAATTATACCTTCAAATGCTTCCCGAAAAACCTTTGATCAGAGAGATTCACTTAGGAGGCGGAACACCCACTTTTTTTGCTCCGGAAAATCTTGAACGATTATTGAATGGTATTATTCAGCGGGCTTCTTTGTCCAAAGGTTTTCAGATGTCATTCGAAGGGCACCCGGCGAATACAACTGCAAAACATCTACAGACCTTATATGATATCGGGTTCGACAGGGTCAGCTTTGGCATCCAGGATTTTGATATCAATGTACAGCGACTAATCAATCGTATGCAGTCCTTTGAGCAGGTGAAAGCCATTACTGAGAAAGCCCGTGAGATAGGTTATACATCTGTCAATTATGACATGGTATATGGGCTTCCCGGGCAAACACATGAATCAGTAGTAAATACGCTTCAACAGATCATTACTTTAAAACCAGAAAGAATAGCATACTATAGCTATGCTCACGTGCCGTCCATTAAACCTGCCCAGAAATCATTTGAGCAATATCTTCCGAATTCAGACGGAAAGTGGGACTTCATGCAGATGGGTAAGGAAGTTTTTGCAGATGCTGGCTATGAAGAAGTTGGGATGGATCATTATATACTTCCAGGTGATGATCTTTTGGAGGCCAGAAAGAATGGAGAACTGCACCGAAACTTCATGGGCTACACACCATTCACTAGCAAACTATTGATTGGGCTAGGAGTGAGCTCTATTAGTGACAGCTGGAGTGGTTTTGCTCAAAACGAGAAAAACATCCCGACTTATTATGAAATCTTGGATAGGGGTGAATTGCCAATTATAAAAGGACATATTCACACAAAAGAAGATCTCTTTTTCAGAAAACACATTCTTAACCTCATGTGTGACTTTCAGACCAGTTGGCATGAATCAGAATTTATGGAGTATGGTGTAGCACTAAATTATGATCTGCTAGATCAATTACAATCCGAAGAATTAATCGAGTACAATCAAGAAGGGATGAAAGTACTTTCTAAAGGAAAAGAGGTGATTCGTGTGATTTGCTCTGCTTTAGACGCGAAACTGTCACAAACAAAACAATTTACATCCTTTAGCAAAGCGATATAAAGCCTTGTTTGATAACTTCGTCTTCGAAAATAGTGAAGGAAGCGGATGTTCTCAAGAGCCTGTGAGTATGCCATCAAAATGATGATCTATATCTCTTTACAAGAGGAAGAAGATCATCACATAGGAGTCAAGGAAATAGCTCAAGCCATTGATTCTCCAGAAGCTTTTACAGCTAAAATTCTTCAACAATTAGTCAAGAATAAGTTGTTGAAATCATTCAAAGGTCCAACTGGTGGATTCTCCTTAGTCGTGGATAAAGAGGTTAAGTTGGTTGATATAGTTCTCGCCATAGACGGGTCGAAAGTATTGGAAGAATGTGTTTTGGGGTTACCAGGATGTTCAAGTAAAAATCCATGTCCATTGCATGAAAAATACAGTAGGATTAGAAATCAGCTAAAGGAAACAGTCTTATCGACCAACATCAGAGATAATGACTTTTTAGCCTCTGCTAGGAATCTTAAATAGTGTTGCTTGTTCTAATAAAGATAAAAAGGTCTTTTAATCTTAAAACATGAAATATTTCATGTTTCCTCCTGAAAATCATCAGTGCTTTAGAACCTTCTCAAGCTAATATTTGAGCCTCTAAACACAACGACTATGAAAAGACTAGCCTCCCTAATTCTCATTTTACCTATGGTATTTCTGCTGGCCTGTGGAGGAGGTGGAAAAAGTAAAATCGATCAAATCAAAGAAGCTTCAAAAATCGAACCTGCGAACCCTTATGAAAGCTGGGAAAACAATCATGGAATCGGCCCGATCAAGGCTTTCGAGCTACCGGCTGAGGTTGATCAGGCTTTGGTGACAAAAGGAAAAGAGGTTTATGAAGCCAAGTGTACAGCTTGTCATAAAGCCGAGAAAAGATTCATAGGACCATCTCCTAAGGGAATCCTTGAGAGAAGAACTCCTGCTTGGGTAATGAATATGATTCTCAACCCAGAGGAAATGGTGCAGAAAGACCCGATGGCGAAGCAACTTCTCATCGACTATAATGGCTCTCCTATGGCAAATCAGAATCTGACAGAAGAAGAGGCGAGAGCAGTATTGGAGTATTTCCGAACCCTTTAAGAAAACAAACATTCAGGATTATGAAATATTTAATGAACCTAATGCTGATCCTAATTTCGATTGTCTTGATAGGATCATGCACAACATCATCTGGTGAAACCAGCGGAGAAACTAGCCAAGCGGCTACTTCTCATCCAATGGGGCAGGCTTCAGTTCAGGATGATGAATCTGATGCAAACATCTTACAAGTAGCTATGTCCTCTGAAGCCCACACGACACTTGTGGCAGGAGTACAAGCTGCAGAGATAGAACACGTGCTGGTGAATGCCGGCCCACTTACCGTTTTTGCTCCTACAAATGAAGCGTTTGATGCTTTGCCCGAAGGTACACTAGACAACCTTTTGAAGCCTGAAAATAAGGGTGATCTGGCCACCATCATCACTCGACATGCCGCACCCGGATCTTACGATCAGGAGGCACTTAAAAAGGAGGCAAGGAAAGGAAGAAAACTATACATGGCTACTGGAGACTATCTCGAAGTGGTAGTAAATGGTGATGAAATCACTGTCGGTGGAGCCAAAGTGATCGGAACCATTCAGACTTCTAATGGAGTGATCAATGTAGTAGACAAAGTGATTTTACCCAACTAAAAAATAATTATCAATCATGAAGATTAAACAATTCATATTTTCAATCATCTTGGTGATTGGGCTTTTGATCCTTGCTGGTTCATGTCAGCAAGGGAACAAGTCCGGGGCACTGGGAAATAATATGGCCGAACGTGCCTATGTAGCTCCTGGAGAGCATGACGAGTTTTATGCGTTTATCTCCGGAGGTTACAGTGGACAGCTCTCTATCTATGGCCTACCATCCGGTAGATTATTCAGAGTAGTTCCGGTCTTTTCAGTGGATGCCGAAAAAGGATATGGTTTCAACGAAGAAACCAAACCACTCCTTAATACGTCATTTGGACCAGTACCATGGGATGATGCCCACCACCCGGATCTATCTCAGACCAATGGAAAAGTAGATGGCAGATGGTGTTTCATCAATGGGAATAATACCCCTCGAATTGCTCGGGTAAGTCTGTCTTCTTTTGAGACTGAAGAAATCATTGAGATTCCGAATAGTGCGGGTAATCACAGCTCGTCTTTCGTAACAGAAAACACGGAGTATGTGGTAGCCGGGACCAGATTTTCTGTTCCAGTACCTCAAAGAGACCTTCCAATTGATGAATATAAAGGCAACTTTAAAGGAGCGCTTACATTCTTAAGTGTAGATCAGGAAAGTGGTGAAATGGACTTAGCTTTCCAGGTAATGATGCCAGGATTCAACTTTGACCTTGCTCACCCGGGAAGAAAGAAATCACACGGATGGATGTTTTTCTCTACATACAATACGGAAGAAGCAAATTCACTACTTGAGGTGAACGCCTCTCAAAATGACAAGGATTATATTGCTGCAATCAATTGGAAAAAAGCAGAAGAGCTTATCGCAAATGGTGAGTTTGAAACCATGCAGTCTGAGTATGCACACAACATCTATGATGAGTCAACTCATATGGCCACTACTACGATGAAGAGAGAAGTGAAAGTCTTGGACCCTTCTAAGTATCCAGGTCTTGTTTACTTCCTTCCTACACCCAAGTCACCTCACGGGTGCGACGTAGATCCATCTGGAGAATACATTATAGGTAGTGGTAAGTTGGCCGCTGCTCTTACAGCGCACTCATTTACTAAAATGCTGGACGCGATTGAGAACGAGAAGTTTGATGGAGAGGCTTATGGTATCCCAGTTTTGAATTATGATGATGTAGTTGCAGGAGTGGTTCAAGGAGCTGGATTAGGTCCATTGCACACTGAATTTGATGCAAAAGGAAATGCCTATACCACTTTCTTTATCAGCTCTGAAGTAGTGAAATGGAAACTTGGTACATGGGAAGTACTGGATCGTCAGCCTACATACTATTCTGTCGGTCACTTGATGATTCCTGGTGGAAACTCTCAGGAGCCATTTGGTAAATATCTGGTAGCGATGAATAAGATCACAAAAGATCGATACTTACCTACCGGGCCTGAGTTGGCACACTCAGCACAGCTATATGACATCTCTGGTGATAAAATGGAGTTGATACTGGATTTTCCTACGATAGGCGAACCCCATTACGCAGCGGGTGCACCGGCAGACTTGATCAAGCCAAACCAGACCAAGTTCTATCAACTAGAAGAGAACAATCACCCGTATGCAGCGAAGAGTGAAAAAGAAGCACGAGTAGAACGAAACGGTAAAGAAGTGCACATTTATATGACAACCATTAGAAGTCACTTTGCACCGGATAATATTGAGGGAATTAAGGTAGGAGATAAAGTCTACTTCCACGTCACCAATCTCGAACAAGATTACGACGTACCACACGGTATCAGTATGATAGGAGCGAATACTTCGGAGTTATTAATTATGCCAGGTCAAACGGAGACGTTTATCTGGGAACCTAAAAAAGAGGGAGTTTGGCCGTTTTACTGCACAGACTTCTGTTCTGCTCTGCACCAGGAAATGCAGGGATACGTCAGGGTCTCTGCTCCTGGAGCAGATGTTCCACTGAAGTGGACATTAGACGGAGAGTAGTTTTCGGTTTTTTTGCAAATGTGGCTGCCTCACAGACATGTGAGGCAGCTCACCACTATCCTTAATTATAATCATCATGAAACGATCACAGCTATATATGTTAGTAGGGGCCATTTTGCTTGGTGGTCTTTTCATTTGGCCTTTGTGGAATATCACATTGGAGGCACCTCAATATCCAGAGCCTATCGGGATGGATATTCACATCAATCGCTTTGAGGATATGAATCCAAATGATATCAAGAATATCAATATCATGAACCATTATGTGGGCATGAAAGATATTCCTGATACCATTCCTGAATTTAGTATTTTCCCTTACGTGGCGATGGGAATGATTGCTTTGGGAATACTGGTAGCATTTATAGGTAAGCGGTCTTTATATATAAGCTGGTTTACCATCATGGTGGTATTAGGCACGATCGCGATGTACGACTTCTACCAATGGGAATATGATTATGGGCATGACCTGAAAGAAAATGCCGCTATCAAATTCACAGATGAAGATGGCAAACCAATGGCCTACCAGCCTCCACTTATTGGCGCCAAAATGATTCTAAACTTTAGAGCCATCTCTATGCCTAGATTGGGAGCATATTTGATGTTCCTGGGAATGGGACTGTCTGTCTTTGCATTTATTCAGGCTAAAAAAGAGAAAGCGAGTGCAAGTCCAAGTCCAAAAATTGCTGTGGCGGCTTTATTATTCATTGGAATGATATCTGGTTGTTCTTCAGGGCCACAGCCGATTGCTTATGGTCAGGATGCCTGTACGTTCTGTATGATGACCATTGTAGATAAGCAGCATGCGGCTCAGATTGTCACAGAGACAGGAAAAGCGTTCAAGTATGATGCAATTGAATGTATGATGAATGATCTGGCAAAGTGGGACAAACCTGAAGCAGAACTCTATTTGGTTTCTGACTACACCAAGCCCGGACAATTAACAGATGCTACAAAAGCCTCTTACCTCATTTCAGAAGCCATTCCCAGCCCCATGGGAGAATTCCTAACGGCATTTGAAACTGTGGACGCACGAAATGAAGTGAGACAAGAAGCAATGGGAACGTCGCTCAATTGGTCTGAACTCAAATCTGAATTTGATGTAAAATGAGGTTTGCTATTTCTTTCCTGACAATCTTTCTCCTATGTGGAGTTGCACAAGCGAGGACTATCCAAATCTGTAAGACTTGTGATATTAAATCCATTGAAACGGGAGTAAAGCTTTCTTCACCCGGAGATACCTTGATTTTGAAGGAGGGAATTTACCCTAGTGTAAATCTGGAAATTATCAAATCACTCACGATTATAGGTGAGGAGGGAGCAACCTTGGATGGAGGGAATGAAGGATATGTACTTAGGCTTTTGGCTGATAGCATTACCATCTCTGGTCTTAAGATTATCAATGCAGGAAGAAGCTACACGAAAGACTATGCAGCTATCTATACTTCTCGAGCTGATCATTTTGTGATTGAGAATAATGAAGTAGACGATCCATTTTTCGGGCTTCTTATTGAAAAGTCAAAACATGGCATTATCCGAAATAATAACGTTTATGGCACTACTGTCAGAGAAGATGGTGCAGGAAATGGCATTCATGCCTGGCACTGTTCCGACCTAGAGATCTATGATAATGAGGTGTATAAAATGCGGGATGGGATATACCTGGAGTTTGTCGATGAAAGTATGATCAGAAATAATTATGCGCATAATAATATCCGGTATGGACTGCACTTTATGTTTTCCAATCACGATAAATACCTCAATAATCGGTTTGAACAAAATGGAGCAGGTGTGGCAGTGATGTTTTCGAAGTTTATTGAAATGCGAGAAAACCATTTTTTCAATAACTGGGGCCCGGCAAGCTACGGCCTGCTTTTAAAAGAGATCTACGATGCAGAAGTGGTAGATAATGAGTTTACCGAAAATACCATGGCTGTTTTCATTGATGGAACCACACGGATTAATTACACGGGTAACTCATTCAAACGAAATGGATGGGCTATCAAAGTTTCCGGGGGGTGCTATGCTAACAAGATTACAAAGAATAATTTCATTGGAAATTCATTTGATGTCTCCTACAACTCCAAGATGAATGACAACACCTTCGATGGAAATTATTGGGGTGACTACACGGGCTATGATCTGGATCGAGATGGAGTGGGGGACGTACCCTATCGCCCGGTCAAGTTGTTTTCATACATCGTTAATCGGACACCCGAGACAATTATTTTATTGAGGAGTCTCTTCGTAGATATCATGAATTTTTCAGAGAAGGTTTCTCCTGTTTTTACACCTGACAACCTGGTAGATCAAATGCCAGCAATGAATGCATTCAAATGATAGAAGTAAGCAACATACAGAAGAAATTTGGCAAACTAGAGGTGTTGAAAGACATCAGTTTCAGGATCGATCGCCCAGGAGTTTTCGCTGTGCTAGGACACAATGGATCCGGTAAGACCACCATGCTGAAGATACTTCTTGGAATGGTGGTACCCAATCGAGGACAAATAACCATCGATGGGAAAGATATCGGAGGCACCTGGGAATACAGGAAGCAAATAGCTTATCTGCCTCAGATTGCCAGATTTCCTGAAAACCTGACAGTCAAAGAGCTAATTAGAATGATTCAGGATATTCGAAATGGAAAGGGCAAAGCAGATCGACTTGTTTGTCAGTTTGGCCTGAATAAATTCCTGGACAAAAAGTTATCGGATCTCTCTGGCGGCACAAGACAAAAGGTCAATATCGTGCTGGCCTTCATGTTCGATTCCAAAATTTGTATCCTGGATGAACCAACCGCAGGGTTAGATCCCGTGGCGTTAATCGAGCTAAAGAAGCTGATTGAATATGAGAAAAGCAAAGGAAAAATTATTTTGATCACTACTCACATTATGAGTCTGGTAGAAGAACTGGCTGAGGAGATCATATTCCTTTTGGATGGAAAAATCCATTTTCAGGGATCGCTCGATCAACTTGGAAAAGAAACAAAAGAAGATGATTTAGAACACGCAATCGCAGCAATGCTAGTGGCATGATTAAAATACTGAAATATAGCTTTTACGACCTGATGCGAAGCAGATGGAGCTTTGTGTATTTGGGTTTTTATATGGCCCTGGGTTTTGTGCTCTTATTTCTCAATGCAGATGTGTCCAAAGCGACTATCACGTTGATGAACATCATCGTGGTGCTCACTCCCATGATCGGCACCATTTTCGGTATTATGTATTTCTACAACTCAAGGGAGTTTACAGAACTACTCTTATCTCAGCCGATCAAACGTTCTACCATATTCACAGGTCAGTATTTAGGTCTTTCCCTTTCTCTGTCCATGAGCTTGATCGTCGGTTTAGGTATCCCGTTTTTGGCCTATGGAGTTTTGCAATCCGGAGCGATAGGCAACTTCGTTACACTACTATTATCCGGTACATTCCTCACATTTATTTTCGTGGCTTTGTCCTTGATTATAGGTTTAAATAACTCCAATAAGATCAAGGGCTTTGGCTATGCGATTTTAATGTGGTTATTCTTTGCAGTGATTTATGACGGTCTCTTTATGATTTCTCTGGTGGTATTCGGAGACTATCCATTGGATAAGTTCGCACTTGGAGCATCTTTGTTCAACCCAATTGATTTGAGCAGAATTATGATTTTACTGAAACTGGAAATTTCAGCCTTGCTTGGCTACACAGGGGCTTTGTTCCAAAAGTTCTTTGGTACAAATGCGGGATTTATAATTTCCCTCTCCATTATGATGGTTTGGATCTTGGTACCATTCGGGATCATTTTGAGAAAAGCCAGATTGAAAGATTTTTGACTAAAAGGGAACTATGGATACGCTTCAACATTCGACCGTTTTCAAACTAGAAGAGATGATTACTTATGCCAATGAGGCGGTAGTAAGTAAGACGCTAACGAAAAATAAAAATGGAAATACTACCCTTTTTGCTTTTGATAAGGGACAAGGTTTGACAGAGCATACATCTCCACATGATGCCATTGCCATCATCCTTGATGGAAAGTGCAGAATTACCATTGATGGTGAAAACTTCGAGTTGGAAGCTCGGCAAATGATTCTGATGCCAGCCACTATTCCTCATGCTCTTGAAGCTACAGAAGCATTCAAGATGATGCTAATCATGATAAAAGATGCTAAGTGATTCTACTTTACTTCCCCTATTTCAAATGATCAGAAATCGCATTTTGGCTAAATGAACTGACTGTTAACAAGAAGATGCCTAAAGGCATTAGTAATGAAACAGAGGTGATTATAGGAAAAAAATCGGAGAGTAATCTAATGGATAAGTAGGTGAGAGCAGCCTTGCCAAAGAGCAGTACTTCAGAAGAAATAATTCCTAAGATTAATAACCAAACCCCAATCTTTGAAAGTCCTGTTAATCTGATGAATTCATTGTCAAAAAGATAGGAAAGTATAAATAATGTGAAGAAGCCAAGCATCACTAGATGAATAAATCCTATGACTGAATAAGGGACAGTACCGTTGATGAACTGCTGTATTGTATTGGAGCTTCCTACTAGTTGAAAAAGAAGCTTTAAACTGTACGCTATGAGTGATAGTTTTAGTAGCCCATCTGTCAATGGATTGTTCAACTTAATTTGTTGATTTCTGAATAATATTATCATCGCCATAATCTGCAGCAAAGAACCAATTCCACTTAAGAAGTACATGAGAGTAGAAGGTTTTGTCCAAAGTACTGATAGAGCAAAAAGTGGAATGAGCGAGGTGTTCATAAGGAGAAAAATGCTTTTGCCCTTTTTAAAGTTTTCTTTGACTAAATAGGCAAAAACGACAAATACAAAGAATCCATTGTAAAGAAAGTGCAAAAACCAGTAGATGGAGAGGTCGTACCAGATTGAATTACCCATATCATTGGCCATAAAGTAGCCAAGAGCAAAAGGCCCAATACTTGAAGCAATTAGATAAATACTGCCCCATCTCAAAAAGAGTGATCTGACGGATTTAGACCTACTATTTGTGTGCTTGAAAATTAAGATTACTAGATGGTACGAGCAGAAAACGTATAGTGTACTAAAAGCAATCGAAACAGCACCATATCCTTGGAAAGGAAATGACAGAAGCATACCGACTATGCTAAGTTGCGTGATCCAAAAAAGAAAGTTAAAGGCTTTTTTATTTTCAACTTGCAACATGTTGGATATGATGATAAAGGCACCATTATAAACCCATCCGAGCAATGCAACATGGGAGTGTGTATGCAGCAGATATTTGTAGTTCATAATTGGAATGCCCGCTTGCATCAATCTAAGTAATAGGCCCATAGAAGCCGCAAGAGTTAGAAAGATGAGAGAAATTTTTATATGGGCTTTGATTGGCTCAATGTTAGGCATAGGAATGACCTATTCCCAACTTTTCAGCTCAAATAACAGTAACCTTTTAAGCCTCTTGTGCAAGCAAATCATAGTTTCTATTTTCCCAGGTCTGTATCACGGTGCTATCGGAACTATTTTCATCATAGATGTGCCATTCAGTCACCGGCTTTCGGTAGATGTTTAGACTTACAGACCTGGCATTGTTTGCATTCGAATATCGATGGATGCCAATTTGATTCATGTAAGAAAATTCATCATTACCCAAAAGCACATTGCTTACTTTTTCCAGCCGTTCATCATTCACATTTATCTTAAACCGTTCTTCACGCAACATGCCCTCTATTGGATGGATCCATGCTTCCTGGGCATTGAAGTCATGAATAGGAGAGGTCTGTTCTTTCTCCCAACAAATGAGTAGCACTTCAAAATCTTCATTCCGGGCTAGTACATTCCTAGCATACTTATCATCACTCCAGGAGTAATATCTTTCGAACTCAGCACGAGGGATGTTCACTTTAGTCATCACATCCAGGACATGATCTCCATCTTCTCTACAACTATTTAAGGCTTTTACAAGACCTTCTACTGTTTTTATCACTTCCATGGTTCCTTTCTTTAATTCCTGATACAAGATAGAGATCTGTCCTTCGAAAAAAACTGATGATCGATAGAGACAGATGTGATATATGTCATCGTGACGAAAATCAAGAATGGAGCTTTCGTTTGTCATTGTTCAAGCCTTCATTCTCGAAATACTTTTGAATAGAAATTCAACTGAAAGGAGACAGCCATGAAGAAAATATTAGTTCCCGTAGACTTCTCAAGTGTGAGTGAAAATGCTACTCACTTTGCGATTGAGTTGGCAGAAAAGCATGATGCTCAGATTACTTTATTCAATAGTGTTCACTTTGATTATTTCACCGATTATCAGTTTTCATCATTTAGTACGGCAAAATCGTTGATGGACGATGTGCATGATGCCATGGTGAAGAAGATGGATGATTATGTGAAGAAATTTGATACCAGGAGAAAGCTGAATGTTGTGGTTAATTCTTCTCACCTGGTTACAGCCATAAAAGAAATGGTAAAAGATCAAGGGTTCGATCTGGTAGTCATGGGTACCAGTGGGTGCTCCGGCTTAGAGGAGGCACTTATAGGCTCCCATACAGAGCGAGTTGTGAGGCACACACCATGCCCGGTTATTTCAGTACCGAAAAGAACTTCCGTCACTTCAATTAAGAAAATCATGGTCCCGATAGATCTTCGCGAGATCAAAGCGAGCTTCTTTGAACAGATTGCTCAGCTTCAGGAGAAATTTGGCGCAACGTTGGATTTTCTATGGGTGAAGACACCACACAATATAGAAAATGAAGAGGTTGTCGAAAAGGAATTATCTGATCTGATCTCTTCTTACGGTATCAAGAATTTTACACTTACAATCGAACATAATGTGTTTCCTTCGGACGGAATTCTTTGGCATGCAGATGACACCAATGCAAACATGATTGCCATGGCTACTCATGCACGAAGAGGATTATCTCACTGGTTTTCTGGAAGTCTGACGGAAGATACGGTTAATCACATAGATGTGCCGGTTTGGTCGTTCAGGTTGGACAAAAAGGAAAAGGCAATTACACTAGACAGTGTGAAAAATGCACACGGAAAGCCAGAGTACAAGAAAATTGAAGTATTAACTACTGACTAAAAGAAATTAAAATGAAGAAGATAGTTGTTCCTGTAGATTTCTCTGATGAAGCATCTCATGCGCTGAACTTTGCGATTGAATTCAATCAAAAAGTTAAGGGTGAGATTATTCTTGTTCACGTAATTGAAATGCCGGTTGCTCGTTTGAGCTTTACTGGTGAAATGAATGCTGCTGGTGTAGAATCTTTTTATACCGGTGAATTTGTAAAGGCTACCCACAACAAATTGGATGAATGGGCTAAAAGGGTTTCTGAAGCTGGACAGGCAGTATCCGTTCACATGAAGTATGGGAATGCATTTACCAATATTAGTAAGTTAATAGCAGAAGAAGATGCAAACTGGATTGTAATGGGGTCAAAAGGCGCTTCAGGACTAAAAGAGATATTCATTGGATCCAATGCTGAACGGATGGTGCGCTTTGCTAAATGTCCTGTGTTCATCATCAAAGGAGAGACGCATATCAAGGACATGAAGAATCTTACTTTTACCTCAGATTTAAGCGAAGAACAAGATTTAATTGCGCACCATGCGAAAGAAATTCAGGATTTACTAGGCTTGAATATGCATGTGGTGAAGGTCAAAACTCCGTACAACTGGCTAGAGGATGTACAAGTGAAAAAACAATTGGAACGCTTTGCAGAACGCAATTACCTTAAGGATTATACTCTGAATACACTAACATCAGATTTTGCGGATGAGGGTGCGATCAAATTTGCCGAAGAAAACAATTCTGGATTGATTGTTATGGGGACGCATGGAAGGAAAGGTCTCGCTCATTTAATTGGCAAATCAATCGCTGAAGATGTAGTCAATGAATCCAAGATTCCAATTCTGGTATACAAGATTTGGGACTAAAACATCCACTTCTAGTAGAGAGTAGGGTTAATGTTGCTATTCAACTTTCACCCGGTTTCCGGAGAGTTCTTCATAAAAATGGTGAATATCAAACATTTGCTGAGCTCCTATTTTCTGACCTGCTTGAGCAGAAACGTATAAAACTAGTGCTATCACACCAAATACAGGGATTGCCCAGAGAATGGTTGAGTCTAATCCCAAACTCCAACGAGTAAGTCCCCACATTCCTATAAACAGGGACAAAATTCCGAGTGTTATGTAGCTAAAAAAGAAGATCGCCCAAACAGTTGGGTTTGGGCCATAGAGCCCTCGTACGATGACATTATGTTCGTCCTCATTTTGTTCAAAAGTAAGATGAAGTTGTGGTGACCAAAAGTGCTGTTGATTGGGGTGTATTTTAATATAGATATGTCCAGGCAAGTAATTGTGTATGAATTGCTCTTTTTTCTTCAGATCCTTAAGAATTTTTTGTTCAAGAGCCTCCTTGTCACCTTCGTAAAAATGCTTGAAACGTGGACGAATTTTGAAGCTTGCCATATGTGTAAGCTACATATCCAGTTGGTTACTAAAAATGATGAAAATCATGTTTTAAGAGAAAGACAAGACTGAAATGCATTATTTTAAATTTAACCCTTTTAATCCTTTGGCTATTTTTTCGAGGATATTCACTAAGTTTTCTTGTTCGTCTTTATTCAATATTTGCTGAACCTGTTGGCTCATTTCAAGCTTTTTGCGGATCATCATTTTGTGAGTACTTTGGCCCTTATCGCTTGCTAAACAAACCATTACTACCCTTCGATCGTCTTCAGAGTTGAAACGCTTGAGATAACCCTTAGAAACCAATTTATCAACAATTCCGGTGGCGGTGCTGAAAGGAACTTCAAGGAATTCAGCTACATCACGCATGATAACATTTACGTGCTCACCAATGAATCCAATGAGTGCTAACTCCTGTTTCGTAATATCTTTTGTGGCCTGAACGCACCAGTCATCCACCTCTTCCATTTTAAGCATCAAATTCACAAATGACTCTGAAAATCTCGAAGTAAAATCTTTTGCTTGTCCAGTTTTTGTTTCTTCCTCCGTCATCTCTCTGAAAGTTCTTGTCACACTTTAGATACTACAATGATCTAAAAGAAAATGTTTCAAGAAAAATAATATTCGAAAATCAAAATTTTCTGGAACCAAAATAAATGCATGACGTTTTAGGTTTCATATATTTCGAAATTCGAATTATTTAGTATTCGAAAATTACTGAAAATAAATAATAGAGATGAAAGAATCACTAAATGACCTACACAAACGCTCTCAACAGTTCGGCGAGCGCTGGGGTACATGGGTAATAAAGTACCGATGGCCTGTTCTTATTCTTAGTATCATGCTATTTCTGGCTTTTGGATCAGGAGGAGCAAAGCTTGGTTTTGATGGAGATTACCGTGTATTCTTCAAAAAAGATAATCCACAATTGGTAGCCTATGAGGCTTTGCAGAAAAAGTACACACAGGATGATAATGTGCTTATTGTTATTGAGCCTAAAGATGATGCAGTATTCACAACCAGAACTTTAGCTGCCATTGAAGAATTAACGGCAGAATCATGGCAAATGCCGTTTTCGACCAGGGTTGATGCAATAACCAACTTCCAGCATACCTATGCAGAAGAAGATGATCTGTATGTCGAAGACCTTGTGACTGATGCATCGTCAAAAACTTCCGATGATCTACAAAAGATCAGAAATATCGCATTGGATGAACCTTTGTTGGTTCATAGATTAGTCAATGAAGAAGGGACAGTGGCGGCTATCAATATAACTGTAAAGCTACCTGGAGAAGATGTCAGTGAGAACCCCATCTTGGTAGCCAAAGTTCGTGAAATGACGAATGCTTTTGAAGAGAAGTATCCAGGGCTGGAAACACATCTCTCCGGTCTTGTCATGCTCAATAGCGCATTTTTTGAAGCCTCTCAAAAGGACTCGGCGACATTAATTCCATTGATGTTTCTGGCAATCATCGTTACTATTTTACTTTCAACACGCACGGTATTCGGCACCATTGTTTCGCTTTTGGTAATCGTATTTTCTATTGCTTTTGGAATGGGATTCGCAGGACATATGGGAATCAAACTCACACCGCCTTCAGGTGCTGCTCCGATAATAATTATGACCCTGGCGGTGGCTGATAGCATACACATACTCATCACGATGATGCAGGGTATGAGAAGGGGAATGGCAAGGAAAGATGCGATCGTTGAAAGCCTTCGCGTCAATTTTATGCCTGTTTTTATAACCAGTTTGACAACCATCATTGGATTTCTTTCCATGAATACAGCTGAGGTACCTCCATTTAGAGATCTGGGAA
Source organism: Ekhidna sp. (assembly GCA_965267215.1). Lineage (GTDB taxonomy): Bacteria > Bacteroidota > Bacteroidia > Cytophagales > Cyclobacteriaceae > Ekhidna. The sequence continues at coordinate 2,642,215 of OZ253940.1, read as the reverse complement.
ACATTTCTGCAGTAGGAATGGCTGGTGCATTCATATTTTCAGTTACACTCTTACCTGCACTGATGTCGTTACTGCCGGTTAAGGTCAAAGTGAAAGATGAAACAAAGAGTAGATCAGGAGGATTTTATGCCGGTATAGCCAATCTGGTTGTGTCAAGCAGATGGGGGACACTTGGGGCAACTACTCTGGTCATCGCAATCCTGGGATTCTTTGCCTCAAGAATTGAGTTGAATGATGAGTTTGTTGAATATTTTGATGATAGAGTGGCGTTTCGTCAGGATACTGATTTTATCAGTGATAATCTAACAGGTATTTATAACGCCGAATTCTCATTGGGTTCCGGAGAATCCGGTGGAATTAATAACCCTGAGTATTTACAAAAGTTGGAAGCTTTCGAACGGTGGCTGGAAGCACAACCAGAGATTGTTCATGTCAACGCGTATTCAGAAATAGCCCGACGGGTTAATCGATCAATGCATGGAGATGATGAATCTTATTATGCAATTCCTACAAACAGAGAGGAGGCTGCTCAGTATCTATTGCTTTATGAATTATCCCTTCCATTTGGACTGGATTTAAATAATCAGATCAATGTAGATAAATCTGAAACTCGGCTAACGGCAACCATTCAGAATATGTCCACCAGAGAAATGATTGGATTTGCACAGCGTGCGGAAACTTGGTTGGAAGACAATACGCCAAGCTATATGCATACCACGGGTATTAGCCCAACAATGATGTTTGCATACCTATCCAGAACCCAAATTTTGAGTTTGATTAGTGGTAACCTTATTGCGATTGGCCTGATCACGCTTGTCTTGATCCTTGCACTACGCAGCGTGAAGTACGGTATGCTCAGCCTTATTCCCAATCTCACTCCCGCGCTTGCAGGCTTTGGACTGTGGGCATTATTCGGCGGACAGATCAACGTAGGAATTTCCATTGTGTTTGGCATGACTTTAGGAATCATTGTCGATGATACGATCCATTTTCTTACAAAATATTTACGAGCCATTCGAGATCATGGCCATTCTCCTGAAGAAGCAGTAAAGTATGCGTTTAACACAGTAGGACGGGCACTTGTGGTAACGACGATTGTGCTTACGGCAGGCTTTTTCATCCTGGCACAATCAAGTTTTGGGATGAATTCAGGAATGGCCAAAGTGACTACACTGGTGATTGTTAGTGCACTGCTTATTGATTTTTTGTTGTTGCCAGCCTTACTGCTAATCACATCAAAATCGAAGAAAGAAAGCGTCGATGATACTCAGCTGAAAACAACTTTATCAACAAACTAAAAAAAATGTGAAAATGAGCATGTAATGACATTTGACTAAGGGGATGTTTATCATGCAAATAACACTTGGTACAATTAAAAATTGAATAGACAATGAAACGAAATATAATTCTTACAACAGCTTTAGGTCTTTTCCTAATGGGAACGAGTTTGGCCCAGTCTCCGGAACAAAAAGGAAAGGAGATCATGGAAAAGTACCTAAAAGAGGATGAAGGCTTTGGTTCATCTGAAGTGAATTTGAAGATGGTCTTACGGAACAAACAAGGTCAGCAAAGTGAGCGGTTGATGAGTAATAAAACCTACGAGCTTACAGAAGATGGAGATAAATCGATGATTATTTTCAACAGCCCTAAAGATGTGAAGGGCACGGCGACATTGACGTTTACTCACAAAGTAGGTTCTGATGATCAATGGTTGTATTTACCCGCCGTAAAGCGGGTGAAAAGGATTTCTTCCAGTAATAAGTCCGGACCATTTATGGGAAGTGAATTTGCCTATGAAGATCTGTCTTCAGATGAAGTGGAAAAATACACGTACAAGTTTTTGGAGGAATCGACTTTCAATGGTGAAAAAGTGCTGTTGGTAGAACAATATCCTATGGATGTAAAGTCTGGCTATAAAAAACGAATTGCTTACTACAATCCCGGTAAGAACTATAGGTTGGAGAAAATAGAATTCTTTGATCGTAAAGGTTCCTTGCTCAAGACACTCACCTATTCGGGATACAAAAGATACTTAGACAAGCACTGGAGAGCAGATAAGTTTTTGATGGTTAATCATCAGACTGGTAAAGAGACTGAACTGTTTTTTGAGGACTACTCATTCCAAACAGGACTTCAGGAAACTGATTTTAATCAGAACGCTTTGATTAGAGCTGGAAGATAAGAGGGAGATGTGTAGATTGAGGTTAGGTAGAAAGTCGTGGGCTATCGTGCTCGCGGCTTTTCTTTCAGTAGTTACTTCCTTGGCACAAAATCAGGAGGATAAAAAGACCGAAACTGATTTTGAGTTGGAATTGCAGTTTGAAAACAGGCTTTTTTTTAATGATGGCTTATATGCTGGTCAAGAGAGAAACTATTTATCATTTGCTGCCAGGCCAGAGTACGAAGTTTCATGGAAAGATGGAGATCATACATTAAAAGTTTCAATTTTTGGTCGCTATGATCAATTCGATGATAACAGAACACATGCCGATATCCGGGAGCTTTACTACCAAAGGGTCAAAGGGAGTTGGGAGCTGTCTTTAGGATGGAAGAAAGTGTTTTGGGGAGTGACGGAATCTGTTCATTTAGTTGACATCATCAATCAGACAGATCAGGTTGAGAGTTTTGACGGAGAGCAGAAGCTGGGACAACCAATGGCTCACTTTTCCTACCTAAGCTCGGTTGGGACATTGGATTTTTTCTATCTTCCATATGCCAGAAAGAGGCAATTTTCGTCTGAAGGAGGGCGTCTTCGATTTCCTTCTGTGATTGAAAGAGAAGATTTTTCAATTGATAATAGTCTGGATGAGTGGTATCCATCAGGTGCATTTAGGTGGTCTAACTATTTTGGAATTTTCGATACGGGCCTGTCTTATTTTCATGGGGTGGGAAGAGAGCCTTTGTTTCTAAACATAAATTCTTCAGAACCACAATTCTTTTATCCAATCATCAATCAGGTAGGAATCGATGTTCAGGCAACCACAGGACCATTACTGCTGAAGCTGGAAGCCATTCACAGACAGGCGGATCAGCAGAGCTTCGAATCCTTTGTCGGAGGGTTTGAGTTCACATTTGGGAACATCCGTTCGAGTGGAATAGACCTGGGTTTAATTGGTGAATACTTGTATGATAGTAGGGATGAATTAGCTATCAGCAACCTGGCAAACGATCTCTTCACTGGATTTCGATTGGCTTTCAACGATGTGAAAAGTACAGAAATATTGGCTGGAGGAATTTTTGATTTAGAAAAAAGCACCAAGCTCTATAGCATAGAAGCTAGTAGAAGATTGGGGAATACATGGAAAGTGGAATTAGAGGCTAGAATTTTGGAAGACGTGAGTCAGGAAGAATTCTTGTTTTTCTTTCGGGAAGACAGCTTCGGAAAGTTTGTATTATATCGGTATTTCTAAACTGATTTTGGTGTTTGACTGGATTCGGTAAAAGCCTCATTTTCCAATTGGCACGACACAGCGAAACCCTGTATGATTAAATCCTGAATCCTTACTGGACTTCATACGTCGTGCTACCCGGTATCCGCTGCAGTAGCTGTCATTGCAAAGGAATGACCCACCGCGCATAGCGTATTTCTCTACCATGGGTTCGGCAGGATCAAAGGAGTTTCTAGGTCCGGTTGGGTTATCAGCAATTCCGCCACGTTTATCCTGTTCATACGCTTCGAAGTGGTATTTATCTTGACACCATTCCCAGACGTTTCCTGCCATATCATACAATCCATAGCCATTGTGAGGGAATGACCTAACTGGCGCTGTTCCATAGAAGCCATCCTTTTCATAATTTTGGAATGGGAAAAGACCTTGCCAGAAATTAGCCTTGTCATATGCCTCTTCGACTGATTCATTCCCCCACGGATATTTGACATCTTCTAGTCCTCCCATGGCTGCCCATTCCCATTCGGCTTCTGTTGGTAAACGTTTTCCTGCCCACCTGGCAAAGGCCTGAGCATCTTCCCGTGACACGTGAACGACCGGGTGATCCATTCGATCTTCGATGGAAGATCCTGGTCCTTCCGGCTGCCGCCAGTTAGCACCTGTTGTCCACTTCCACCATTGTGTGTAGTCTCTCAGATTAACAGGTCCGTCCGTTCCAGTAAATACTAACGATCCCGCTTTTAGCAATGAGTCTGCTGGTTTTGGAGTACCAGTAGGAAGCTCCTTACGCATCTCTTCCCAGTCAATATCTCTTTCAGCAATGGTCACATACCCTGTCGCATCGGCGAATTCTTTGAATTGTGCGTTAGTCACTTCCGTCTGATCCATGTAGAATGCAGAGACTTTCACTTTATGCTTCGGAAATTCATCAGGATCAGCCTGTTCACTTTTGCCCCCCATCGTATATGTGCCAGCGGGAACGTATACCATTCCTTTTGGTGGGGTTTGATCTTGATTGGAGTCATGGCCAGACTCTTTAACCGAGCAAGAGGTGATGAGCAGCGAAGTTACCGCGAGTATGTTCAAATAGCGTATCATCAGAAGTTTTACAAAAATGACTAAATCTTCCCTTTTTACTATAGGGACTATTATATTAGGTTCTGGAAGGATGGTTTTGATGAAATTCTTATCATTCTTCTGCACTATCATTATCCGCATTCACCGATCTCATCATCATAGTTGTGGAGCAAGCTGCCAATACATTTTTCATATTATTAGACAGGTCATCTTTAATCCACACAAACATCTTACGAAGTGGATACACCTGAACAGCGGCAATTGTTTCTCCTTCCAAAAGAAATTTATAAGCCTCTAGTGGCTTGAATATGGATGCTTTTTTGCCATTTTCCCACCTAAACTCAGGGACTATATCAATGCTCATTTTATCACTTGCAAGTGTACCCATGAAGTGATTAACAAAATCAGTTTCGATTTTTGCGACAACTCCATCACCTCCGGGATATGAAAGAATCAGATTCCATCCGGTGCTCTCTTTTGAAGTGCTGTAGTCTGCAAGGTACACTTCACTTTCTCGACCGTCCAGGTGAGACCATCCAGTCAGTGTGCGAAATACAAAACCATACTGCTCGGTGATCTCTAAAGTTGAAGTGACAGCAATATTGGCTCTCACAGTATCTTCAGCAATCCCCCTAAGCACAAATGAGCTTTTTGTAACAGATTCTGACCTGGTGTTTCCACTCCAGAAGTCCGTTTGACTTGTCGTCTTAGTCCATCCTTGTTTTCCTGAAATAACCTTGTAGGGTCCAAATTCATATTTTCCTATAAAGCTTATGCCTTTAAGTTTCGCTGGTATAGGTTTCGTTGACTTACGGAATGATTCTTCTAAGTGCATATAAGTTTGACCCATCGAAGAATAGCAGATGATTAATAAACCACATACTAGGATCATTTTATGGAATAATGAATTCATTAAGGGGTTTTCTGAAATTGAGGCATCTATTTTGTTCAGTGAGCGGCATATTTAACTAATTTTTTTCCTGATAAATCTAGTACAACTTGTTCATTAATAGAAAATGCAAAAGCAGTCACTAATTGTAACTGTCTGGCTTATAAACCTCACTCTTAAGCTCTGGAACAAAGAATCCTCTGATTAAAAATTAATTTTAGGGTCATGAGTTGATAAAGCGCATGCCTCCTTAATGAATACGTTGGCATTTTTGATTTAAGCCACTATTCCCGGAATATATTGCCTACGATTTAAAAACATACTGGAGTTAATTGATAAGTTTGACAATGTTGATCTTTCCATCAACTTGAATATTAAGCTTCAGTTCTAAAATCAGTATCGTATGATTCAGGAAACAAAACCTTGGGAAACTCTTAAGGAGTATATTCAATCACAGTCTGTTGATGATATTAAAATTTATCTTGAACAGTTAAAGTCAGAGGATGTCGTTGCTGTGATAAGTCATCTTAGTGAACAAAAGAGATTAAGTTTATTATCTCTTCTTACCCCGGAAGATGCTGCTGAACTCATCGATGATCTTCCATGGACACAGGCTTTGGAGATAATCCGCGAGATGAACAGTAAAGAAGCAGCAGCTATTATTGCTGAGCTCCCTAGTGATGATCAAGCGGATTTTCTAGGAGAGATTCCAGAAAAAAATGCCGAAGCGATTATTCAGGAGATGTCGCTGGAAGAAGCTGAAAACGTTCGGGAACTCATTCAGTATGATGATGATACAGCGGGGGGGCTGATGGTTACAGAATTTCTTTCTTTTGAAGAAGAAGTGGTGGTCGGAGCAGTAGTGAAAGACTTACAATCGAATGCTGAAAAATATGAAAAATACAACCTCCAATACATCTATGTAACACACAAAGGACAATTTTCTGGTGTGCTGAACATGAGGACACTCTTACTTTCAAAGCCAACAGTTCAGCTATCCGAGATCGTTTTAAGAAATGCGCTTACAGTAAAAGACAGTGAGTCATTAGATAATTTGATTAAGTTTTTTGATACCAATGACTTTTATGGGGTACCGGTGTTAGATGATCGTTTGCGACTAAAAGGTGTAGTGCTCAGAAAAGATTTAAGAGAAGCTCAGTCTGAGCAACTGAATGTTGAACATCTGGAGACACAAGGTATTGTAGGTGGTGAAGAATTGAGGACCATGTCTGTTTGGTTAAGATCAAGAAGACGACTTTCATGGCTAAGTGTAAACATATTACTCAATATTGTAGCTGCAAGTATTATAGCGGTTTACCAGGACACACTCTCTGCAGTAATTGCCCTTGCAGTGTTCCTTCCTATCATTTCAGATATGAGTGGATGTTCAGGCAATCAGGCCGTTGCTGTAAGTTTAAGAGAGCTATCGCTTGGTGTCATTCGACCTTTTGAGGTAGCAAGGGTGTGGATGCAAGAGATAACTGTTGGGTTACTAAACGGGTTAGTGCTCGGTATTCTTATCGGAGCAGCAGCATGGGTTTGGAAAAGTAATATTTACCTTGGACTTGTGGTGGGAGGAGCGCTTTCAATTAATACTATGGTAGCTGTGTCTTTAGGAGGAACGATACCTCTAATTCTGAAAAGAATGAATGTGGATCCAGCCTTAGCATCTGGACCAATTCTAACTACAGTTACTGATATGTTCGGGTTTTTCCTTGCACTAACTTTTGCGGGAAGTTTGCTACCTCATTTATAAATGAAACTTTGATCTACATATGGTAGAACATTAACCACTGCGATCATTTGTGAATCACTCAACTCAGGTCAATTGGTGCAAAAAAAAGTTGCACAAGGCAGCTTTATTGTAGAGTTGGAGAGAACTGAGCGTTTAAAAATCTTTCAACGGTTCGATGTATCGATGAAAGATTTTAGTGAAGAGGCGGGAGCGCCTAGCTAGGTTGTAGGGGAGGGATTCGAATCATTTGACCTAAATCCTATACTTATTGATTATCAAATAGTTAGTTAATTTCCATGCCGTGTTAAAACTGCAAAAACCTGCATTTCGCTGTATGATTTCGCGGTATAGCGGAATCAAGTAAGCTTCGACTACCAAGCACCTTTTGAAATTCCAGGTAAACTCACTTTATTTAAATCGTTTCTACAGATAAGGCATGTTGATATGCTTCACCTTTACTAAATGCATCTAGAAACACATGAAGGTCTGCATATGGTCCCAGATTCATTTTCTTTTTTATACGCCTTTTGGTTTGTTGGATGGAAGATTTTGCAATACCTATTATTTGAGCCATTTCTGCATTATCCATTTTCATCTTTAAAAACGCACAAATTTTCAAATCCTTCATGGTCAGATCAGGAAATTCATTTTCCAACCGTTCAAAAAAATCAGGGTGTACACTCTCAAAGTGCAATTTGAAGGATTGCCAGTGACTTTCAAAGCCCTTGACTTTATCAACATGTTTCAGAAGCTTCTTCTTCTTCTTTTGATCTACCTTTTCAAGGTTATCATTTAGGTCCCTTTTTAAGTTATCCAGGTTTTCAGTCATATTAATCCACTGGATGGAGGAAGTGGTAAGCAAACGGGATTTTTGATTCAGTTCTTTTTCCAGGAGCTCTTTCTTTTCTTCAACAAACGTGAGCTTTTCTTTCTGCATTTTTAGACGTTTACTATAGAAGTAACCTGCCCCAATAAGCGAAGCAATAATTAAAACCGATATAACGATTTGATAGTTTTTTCGAGTGATGACCAAGGCCTGAATCTCTGCGGCTTGCTGTAAGTTTAAGATTTCCTGTTCTTTCTTTTCTGTTTTGTATTTGGTTTCCAACTCAGAAATCATTCGCCTGTTTTGCTCACTAAACAAGCTATCTTGCAATTCAAGCTTTTTTTGGTAGTAGAAAACAGCTTTTTCATACAGTCCCATCTCTTCAAATACCTCATAGCTTATGGTTATAAGATTGTTAGATTCAATCGAAGTGAGGGTAGCGTTAAAGATATCATAGCTATCTGCAACCTTTACCTGGTCTGCTGCTGCAGCTGGTTTATTTGTTTTATGGTAACACAGAGCCAGTAGTAAGTGTAAGTACCTGCCTAGATAGATTTTTCTCGCTTCGCTAAATGAAATTTGGTCAAAAGATTGAAGATTTTCTTCAAGTAGTAGAATCGCTTTATCCAGGTAACCATAAGCAACATAAGCTAATGCCAGGCTTTGTCTTGCTTGAAAATTTTGCTCAATACTGCCGATCTTTGTACTATAAGAGAAACTTAGCTCTGAAGATTCGATAACTTTTTTCGTATCACCAAAAATCTGGTAGATCCTTGCTAAACGTTTGTAGTTTTTGGCCAGCATTCTCCATGATTCAGTTTGCTTTTGTAGTTCAATTGCTTTGATCAACTCTTTTTCTGCTTCTTCTGGTTGTCCTACATCAAGTAAGACACTTGCAATATTTGTAATGAGTATAGAACGAGCTTCAATATCTTCTTTATGATATTTCAGTGCTAGTCTATAATATTCCAGTGCTTTTGGATAATCACCGAAGTAGTCGCAATACAGTGTGCCCAGGTTGTTGTAGATCCCATCCAAAAGGGAAGAATCATTTTTACCGAGATACAGTAATTCTGCTTTTTGGTAATAGTTTAGTGCGGAATCTTTGTTTCTTGCATAATGTAAAAACATATTACCCATAGATGAATAGGTATTTGCAAGACTGATATCATTATTCGTTATTAAACCATAATCGATGGACTTCCTAAAATGATAGTTAGCTGAGTCAAAATCCTTAAGTCTGGCATACAAGGAGCCATATAGTTTGTGCATCGTCGCACGATATTCATCATTGCTCGTTTTCTCAATATGTCTTTTTAGTTCGGATAGATACATTGCAGTTGTATCATCGACATTTTTATCATTAAAATTCTGGATTAGGTTGACTAGCGCATGATACCTAACAGAGTCGTTTGAAGATAACAACTGTGTCTTATATTCATCAATCTTGTTCTTTTCTTGAGAATATAGATTCCCAAAAGAAAAGATTAAGCTCAATAATAATAATAGATTAATAGATGGGTTTTTCATGATGTCTTCTCATTTCAAGCTTAAGAATCATATTATTTCAATTGACGGTTGTTTTAGGATAGAGATAATGTGATTGTTCGCCTCTCCACAATACAAAACATTTACATGCTTAATTCAAGCTTAATCCTCATTTTTTTATAAGCAGCGATCTTTTTGTAGGGCATATGTATATAGCCGTGTAGGGCATATGTATATAGCTACTCTACGAGTTTACAGCCAATAAGTAGACTTATTTGCAGAATAAATTTAACTAATCCGTGATTTCGGATGATGTTCATGCAGACTTCCCAAGTAAGAGATAAGTAAGATCAAAAACAAAATGATGAGTCAATTCAATCTAAACGTTATGAGAAAAATTTACCTCACCATATCTTTTATAGTGATGCTAGCCTTTCAAGGCATGGCACAAGATCCTTTCATCACTTCCTGGTCCGTGACTGATGGTGATGAAATTATTATTCCGATAAATACCAATTTGACCTACGACTTTGATTATGTCTGGAAAGACGATACTGGAGCGGAGATCGCTCCCGTTACGCAGGCGACTGGAGATATCGTACAGCAATTTAGTCTAACAGGTACGGTGACGCTGGAAATCACAGGAGTCTTCCCTCACTTCCAAGGTTACCCAAAAAGTCAGCTACTAGATGTGCAGCAGTGGGGAGACATTGTTTGGGAGAGTTTCGAAGAAAGTTTTCAAAACTGGACTGGTACAGGCTTTAGTGCAGTGGATAAGCCGGACTTAAGTCAAGGTCCAACAATGCTGTTAATGTTTAGAAGTGCCATAAACTTTAATGAAAACCTGAATACATGGGAGGTAGGCAATATCACTAACATGCAAGCTGCTTTTAGAGGTGCAAGCTCTTTCAATGGAGATATTAGTAACTGGGATGTGAGTAAGGTCACAAATATGTTAAGAGCATTTGAAGGAGCATCTCAGTTTGATCAAGACTTAAGTAATTGGGATATAAGTCAGGTGTCTGATATGCGTTTTGCATTTGATGGTACTAATCTGTCTAATGTTAACTATAACAATATATTAATTGCATGGTCACAGCAAGATGTTCAGGAAGGCGTAAACCTGGGAGCAAGTGGTCTTTCTTTCTGTGAAGGAAAGGCAGGAAGAAATGTGTTAACCAACGATAAAAATTGGACCATTATCGGGGATGAAATGTTTTGCCCGACAGATATTCGAGATTTTACCATCACTGGACAAGTGGGATCAACGGTCTTAGATACCACCAATTTTGAAATTGTGGTAACGCTACCTGAAGGAACAAATCGTTCATCACTGACTCCATCGTTCACATTATTTGAGGGTTCCACGAGCATTCCTGCAAGTGGAGAGGTGCAGTCTTTCGTAAATCCTGCGACCTATACAGTAACTGCTGCAGATGGAGCCTCTCAAGCATGGACCGTACGGGTAGACGATTTTAAGCCTTTCATCACTTCCTGGTCCGTGACGGACGGTGATGAAATTACCATTCCAGTAGTTACTGGTTTGACCTACGATTTCGCTTATGTCTGGAAAGACGATACCGGGACGGAGATCGCTCCCGTTACGCAGGCGACTGGAGATATCGTGCAGCAATTTAGTCTAACAGGTACGGTGACGTTGGAAATCACAGGTGCCTTCCCGCATTTCAGAAACTACCCGAAAGATAAACTACTAGATGTGGTGCAATGGGGGGATATAGTCTGGGGAAGCTTTATTGAAAGTTTTCGAAGTTGGCAAGGGGCTGCCTTTAGTGCTACTGACACACCTGATCTGAGCCGGGTAACAAATATGGCCCGAATGTTTCAAGACGCAAGAGCATTTAATGGAGACCTCAGTAACTGGGATGTAAGCAATGTGAGAGACATGAATCGAATATTCCTCCGAGCGACTAGCTTCAATTCAGACCTCAGCAATTGGGATGTGAGTAATGTCACCAATATGCAAGACATGTTTCAAGGAGCCTCTTCTTTTAATGGGGACCTTAGTGCATGGAATGTGAATAAGGTTACTAACATGCAGGCACTTTTCAAAGAGGCAAGTGCTTTTAACGCAGACATAAGTAGTTGGAACGTAGGTAAGGTCACCAATATGTCAGAGATGCTGGACAATTCAGGCTTATCTCCAGAAAATTACGATGCACTATTAATCGCATGGTCACAGCAAGATGTTCAGGAAGGCATAAACCTAGGAGTAAGTGGTCTGTTTTTCTGCGAAGGAAAGCAAGCAAAAAATGCACTGATCAACACCAAAAACTGGACAATTTCCGGAGATGAAAGATTTTGTTCTACAGATATTCGGAACTTCGCCATCACTGGACAATCAAGTCCAACGATTGTTGATAGCACCAATTTTGAAATTGTTGTATCGCTACCTGAGGGATCTGATCGTTCAGCACTGACTCCATCGTTCACACTATTCGAGGGTTCCACGAGCATTCCTGCAAGTGGAGAGGTGCAGTCTTTCGTAAATCCTGCGACCTATACAGTGACTGCTACAGATGGGGCTTCTCAAGCATGGACCGTACAGATAGATGATTTTAAGCCTTTCATCACCACTTGGTCAGCAACTGCTGGAGAAAGCATTACTATCGGTCTCAATGGGTCTTTTAATTATGATTTTACCTACATCTGGAAAGACGCTGGAGGAGCAGAAGTAACCTCCGGCACGCATACTTCAGCAGACGGAGCTTTTATCACGGATTTTACCGAAACTGGTGAGTTTACCTTGGAAGTTGCAGGCGTTTTCCCACACTTCCAAGGCTATCCCAAAGGTCAACTACTAGATGTACAGCAGTGGGGAGACCTGGTTTGGAGAAGTTTTGCAGAAAGCTTTCAAAGTTGGAAAGGAACCGGTTTTACTGCAGCAGATGTCCCTAATTTAAATCAGGTGACTAGTTTCTTTGGGTTATTCCAAGAAGCATCATTTTTCAACGGGGACCTTTCTGGCTGGGATGTGAGCAATGTAACTAACATGGAACGCACGTTCCGAAATGCTACAGCTTTCAATCAAGATATCAGTGGCTGGAGCACCATTAGTGTTACCACCATGAATCGAATGTTTGCGAATGCCAATGCTTTCAATCAAGACATTAGTGGGTGGGACATAAGTAGTGTGACGGATATGACTAACCTATTGAATGGATCAGGAATTACAACGGGTATCTATGATAAAATTCTAATTGGTTGGTCACAACAAGAAGTTCGTTCTGGCGTAACATTTGGAGCTACTGGACGCTTATACTGTGCTGCTGATGCTGCTAGAACAGTGCTTGACGATGACTTTGGATGGACCATCAATGATGCAGGTCAATCCTGTGAAGGACTCACAGATATTCAGTCCTTTAGTTTCGAAGAAAGAGTAGGTGAAGCCATCATTGATGCAGAGAACTTCACGATAACCGCCACTGCCCTTTTTGACACAGACCTTACGGCACTAACACCATCCATTGGGTTGGCAGAAGGTGTCACCAGTGCACCAGGAGATGGTGAAACAGTAGATTTCACAAATCCAGTTACCTATACAGTTACTTACACAGTAGCAGGTGCCAGTACCACACTCACTCAAGACTGGGAAGTAGCCATCGTTCTTGAAACCATCGAAACAGATATTTTAACGTTTAGTATATCAAAGCAGGTATACGAAGCAGTTATAGACGCTAATGATCATACCATAGACTTGTTTGTTCTGTCAGGTACAGATTTAACCTTATTAGTGCCAGATTTCACGCTTTCCGAAGGGGCGACCAGCAGTCCTAAAAGCGGTGTGGCGCAAGACTTTACCAATGCAGTTACCTACACGATTACTGGTAGGGATGGAATTACTGATCAGGATTGGGTCATTACCGTAAGTGAACAACGCGCTTTCATCACCTCCTGGTCAGCAATTGCCGGAGAAGGTATTTCGATAGGCCTCAATGGGTCTTTTAATTATGATTTTACCTACATCTGGAAAGACGCTGGAGGAGCAGAAGTGACCTCTGGCACACATACCTCAGCAGATGGAGCTTTTACCACGGATTTTACCGAAACAGGTGAGTTCACTTTAGAGATTTCAGGTGTCTTTCCACATTTCCGAAACTACCCTGAAGATCAATTGCTAGATGTGCAGCAGTGGGGAGACATAGTTTGGGGAAGCTTTGAAGAAAGCTTTCGAGACTGGACAGGTACAAGCTTCAGTGCGACAGATGTGCCTGATTTGAGCCAGGTCACAAATATATCTGCTATGTTTCGCAATGCTGTCAATTTTAATGATGACATCAATGATTGGCAAGTAGGCAATGTGACGAATATGTCCAGTCTATTCCTGAACGCAAGTAGTTTCAACTCAAGCATTAGTGATTGGGATGTTGGCCAGGTAAGGAATATGAGGGAAATGTTTTCAGGTGCTAATGATTTCACATCTGATCTCAGCAACTGGAATGTAAATGGAGTAACTAATTTGAATGGTTTGTTTCAAGGTGCCAGTAATTTCAATTCTGACTTAAATGATTGGGACGTCAGCCAAGTTACGAACATGTTCGCAACCTTTGAAGGTGCTCAGTCTTTTAATGGAAATATTAGCGGATGGGATGTGAGCAATGTGACCAGTATGGAATCCATGTTTGAACAAGCGACCTCTTTTAATGGAGACCTTAGTGATTGGGATGTTAGCAATGTGACAAATATGTCTAGTCTGTTTCTGAACGCAAGTAATTTCAACTCAAGTATTAGCGGTTGGGATGTTTCGAATGTCAACACTATGGAAGCCATGTTCGATAATGCAGATGCTTTTAATCAGGATCTGGATAAATGGAACACAGGCAATGTCACCAACATGTCATTCATGTTTGCACGTAATGGTAGTTTTAATGGAAATATCGGTACCTGGAATGTAGCGCACGTTACCACCATGTTTCGAATGTTTCAGGCTGCCAGTGCATTTAATCAAGACCTGACCAATTGGAATCCAACGAGCCTGGAAACCATGTTCCGAATGTTTGATAATGCAAACAGCTTTAATGGAGATATAAGTACCTGGAATGTGGAAAGCGTAACGAACATGGGGCAAACGTTTTTGAATGCTGATGCATTCAATCAAGACCTGAGCGGTTGGGATGTAAGTAGTGTAACTACTATGAACGCCATATTTAATGGAACTTCGCTGACTCCTCAGAATTACGATAAGATATTAAATGGCTGGGCAGCTTTACCTGGCCTGCAAGAAGGTGTCAGCTTAGGAGCAGAAGGTATTACCTTTTGTAAGGGTGCCGCAGCGAGGGCTGTGCTTACCAATGATTTTGGGTGGGACATCACTGACTCTGATGAGTCTTGCTCTGATGAAACGGACATCCTTTCCTTTGTTTTGACGGATCAAACAGGAGATGCAGTAATCAATTCGGATGAATATACTATATCCATCGAAGTACTTTTTACCAATGTACTGGATACCCTCGCCCCAGGCATCACCCTCTCTCCGGGAGCTACAAGTGATCCGGTATCTGGGGAACAGATAGATTTTGCCAGTCCAGTATCTTTTACCGTGACAGCCGAGGATGGTACAACGACTCAGAATTGGGTAGTAACAGTGACGGTGGCACCAAACACAGCCACAAATATTACCGGGTTTGAATTACCAACGCAAACCGGGCAGACGCAAATCAACACAGCCGATAACACCATTGCTATCGAAGTGGCGTTTGGCACAGAGGTAAGTTCGCTTATTCCAACATTTACCTTGTCAGAAGGTGCGACGAGTAATCCAATAAGTGGTGAAGAAGCAGACTTTAGCGATCCTGTAGTCTACACCATTATCGCACAAGATGGTACGACCACACAAGACTGGACGGTATCAGTTACAGTAGCGCCAAATACCGAGACAGATATCCTGACATTCATACTTGCAGAACAAACTGGTGATGCGGTGATCAACACAGCCGATAACACCATTGCTATCGAAGTGGAATTTGGCACAGAGGTAAGTGCTCTTGTTCCGACGATCACGTTATCGGAAGGCGCAACAAGCAATCCAGCAAGCGGTGCAGCGCAAGACTTTACCAATCCGGTGACCTACGTCGTTACAGCACAAGATGGTACGACCACACAAGACTGGACGGTATCAGTTACAGTAGCGCCAAATACCGAGACAGATATCCTGACATTCATACTTGCAGAACGAACAGGAGATGCAGTGATTAGTACCATAGGCCACACAGTGGTAGTCGAAGTGGCGTTTGGCACAGAGGTAAGTGCTCTTGTTCCAACATTCACCTTGTCAGAAGGCGCGACCAGCAACCCGGCAAGCGGTGTAGCGCAAGACTTTACCAACCCGGTGACCTATGTTGTTACGGCGGAAGATGGCACTACTTCACAAGAATGGATAGTTACGGTAACCATCGGTAGTGAGGAGCTAGATACCGAGACAGATATCCTAACTTTTTCATTCGCAGAACAAACTGGTGATGCGGTCATCAACACAACCAATCATACTGTAACTATCGAGGTAACTTTCGGTACAGATATAAGCGCACTTGCTCCTACATCTACTTTATCAGAAGGAGCGACCAGCAACCCAGCAAGCGGTGTAGCACAAGACTTTACCAGTCCGGTGACCTACATCGTTACAGCAGAGGATAGTATTACCATACAAGAATGGACGGTGATAGTCACTGTGGCTGATAGTCCTTTAGGTTTGGATGATGAGATAGATCTCAGGATATATCCCAATCCAGTGAGCCATGTGCTTCAAGTGAAAACGAAGGAAGAAGTATCCATCAGTCTGACAGATCTGAATGGGCGAGTCATCATTGGAGAGAAACAAGGAAGCATGTTCCAAATGAGCTTGAGTAACCTTAAAAATGGGATTTACTTGCTTGTGATACGATCCGGCAATGAAATAACATCCAGAAGAATAATCAAAACCAACTAAAAAGCTAATGGCCAAAGGCCAATTGCCAACAGCTAAAAAGTAACTAAGGAAGCATTTCACTAAGGCGAAATGCAGCGAGGGGGCCGTTTATCGGTTCCCTTTTCATTACCTCTCATCATTAAGAATAATAGTAAATAACGGTTTAATAACCGTTACACCAGAACAATGACGAATTAAGAATTAACAACTATGGACAAATTATAATTATGAAAAATTACCTAACCATTATTTTGTACTCCCTCATATTTTTGGGAAGTACACTACTTCATGCACAAGAGGCAGACCCTTTTATCACCCAATGGGAAATACCCAGAACCTCTGATACAGACATTACAATTAAGCTAAACCCTAACTTCACTTACAACTTTAGTTATGTGTGGAAAAAAGCAAATGGTGCAATTGTTAAATCAGGCACTCATACTTCATCAGATGGAGATCTTAGCATCAGTTTACCTGATAAGGGAACCTATAGGCTGGAAATCAGCGGAGACTTTCCTCATTTATTTGATTACACCAAAGCCAGGATTCTCCGAACTGGCCCCAGGTTAAGTTTCGACAATCATTTATCGGACGTCTTAAGTTGGGGCGATATTCAATGGAAAAGTTTTGGAAGTAGCTTCAGCAAATGGCATGGAGTAACTTTTAGTGCGACAGATGTTCCCGATCTCTCACAAGCTACGGATATGAGTAGCATGTTTGAAGATGCGACTAATTTCAATGGTGACTTAAGCGACTGGAACTTTAGCAACGTCACCAATATGAGCAGTATGTTCAAGAATGCAACCAATTTCAACCAAAACATGGGGCCTTGGAATGTAGGTAGGGTGACAGATATGAGTCATATGTTTGAAGATGCGACCTCTTTTGCAAAACGCTTGTCTGGCTGGAACGTGAGTAGGGTCACCAATATGAATAGTATGTTCAAAGGCGCTACCGCTTTTGATGGTAACCTAACCGACTGGGATGTAAGCAGGGTTACAGATATGGGGAGCATGTTTGAAGGAGCTTCCAGATTCAATGGAAATGGTAACAACCTCAATGACTGGGATGTAAGTAGCGTCAGGAACATGAGGAGTATGTTTGAAGGAGCCACTTCATTTGACCAAAAAGTAAAGGGCTGGGATGTAGACAGGGTAACGGATATGAGCAGTATGTTTGAAGGCGCCACTTCATTTAATCAAAAAATAGAGGGTTGGGATGTAGGCAGAGTGACGGATATGAGTCGTATGTTTAGAAATGCTCAAAAATTCAATCGCGACATCAGCAACTGGGATGTTGGCAGGGTCACCAATATGAATAACATGTTTTATAACGCCTACGATTTCAATGGAGGTGATGACAACCTAAACAATTGGGATGTGAGTAAGGTCACAGACATGAGTCATATGTTCGAACATGCGACTAGCTTCAATAGAAAAATAAAAGGTTGGGATGTGGGCAATGTCACAGACATGAACCACATGTTTTTCGGTGCATCAAATTTCAATGGCAGTGGTGCAAATCTCAATGACTGGGATGTGAGTAAGGTGACAAACATGAATAATATGTTCGCTTATGCTCGAAGATTCAATCAAAAACTAAGTAAGTGGGATGTCGGCAATGTTACGAATATGAGTGGTATGTTTGACCAAGCTTACGGTTTTAAAAACGGGAATTCGGGAAAATTTCCCAGTGGGGGAATAACTATTGACAACAACCACCTGAATGACTGGGACGTAAGCAGTGTCACCAACATGAGTAACATGTTTAGACATGTTAATTTCGATTTCAAAATAGGAGCTTGGGACGTAAGCAATGTGACAGACATGAGTGGGATGTTTGAGAAGGCTTTCAATTTTAACCAAGACATAAGTGAATGGAACGTTGGTAATGTGAGAAACATGGCAACTATGTTCGCTCAAGCAGATGATTTTACATGTAAAGACAAGAGTCTGAAAAACTGGGATGTTAGTAAAGTCACAAATATGAAGGCAATGTTCATTGCTGCTGAAAAGTTTAACGATAACATAAGTAGCTGGGATGTAAGAAATGTCACTGATATGTTTCAAATGCTTGAAGGAACAGAAGATTTCCAGTTTTATGATGAATTACTTATTGGCTGGGCGGAATTGGGAGACTTACAAAATGGTGTACCCTTTGGTCCTACAGAGCATAAATTCTGCTCAGGAGCTGATGCACGTGAAAAATTGATCAATGAATACGGATGGATCATCACCGATGGGGGACGCAGCGGGTCATGTAATTCCAGCAGATCTTCTGAATCCCAAAACGAGAACGCAAGAACAGCAGAAGAGACAGATACGGTAGAGACTCTGGAAGTGGAAGATGAATTAGCTAATGCAGCTACTTTATTGATTTATCCAAACCCTACTTCAGCTATTTTGACCGTCCAATCCGCCGAAGAGGTGACCGTTTACCTCACCGATCTTGCGGGAAAGACCATCATTTCAGAAGTAAAAGGCAAGAATCTTGAGCTGGACATGAGTACGGTCAAGTCAGGAACCTACCTGCTCCACATTCAAGACGGAGCAGGGCTACAGGTGAAAAGGATTATTAAGCCCGAATAGACGAGTAATCAATCAGACTATTTTTTTAATAAACCCACATTATCTGGGTTAAAATCCATCTGCCCCATGGCGCAGTTCACCCTTCAGGGCAGGTGGATTTATTCACCTTATATCTCAACTATTTTTTTAACTAAATATTCTTTCAGCTATGTATAAGAAATATCTATTAACCCTTTTCTTAGGTTGCATTTCGTTGCTTCCATTACTTGCACAAGACACAAACCCTTTTGTTACCGAGTGGTCTACCTCGTCTGATAACCAAGATGTAACCATCCGGCTCAATCCGAATTTCAACTATGACTTTAGTTTCGAATGGAAAGATGCCAACGATTCTACCGTCGCATCAGGTACGCACACCTCATCAGCAGGTGATTTTACCACGGCTCTACCAACAGCAGGCAACTTCAGGTTAGCCATTAGTGGCACTTTCCCCCACCTGTTCAATTATCCCAAAGATCAACTCTTGGATGTACTCAGCTGGGGGGACATCCAATGGCAAAGTTTTGCAGGTACTTTCTTTTTATGGAAAGGAGAATCATTTAGTGCTACGGATGCCCCCGACCTAAGTAGGACGATAGATATGGTTTTGACGTTTGCTGACGCCACCAACTTTAATGGTGACTTGAGTCATTGGGATGTCAGTAACATCACCAACATGTATGGCACATTTATCGGTGCAGCATCCTACGATAATAATGGATCAGACCTATTTGCATGGGATGTGAGTAAGGTGACAAACATGAGTGCCATGTTTGCTGGAGCGTCCTCGTTCAATAGAAGAATAGACACATGGAATGTCAGTAACGTCACTGATATGAGCAAGATGTTTGAAGAAGCCACTTCTTTCAATCGCCTCTTAGGTGACTGGAATGTAAGTCAAGTTACCAATATGAACAAGATGTTCAAAGGAGCCACTGCGTATGATAACAATGGCTACAACCTAAATAAATGGGATGTCCGAAACGTCACGGATATGGGCAATATGTTTGAAGGAGCCACTTCCTTTAATCAAGATATAGGTGAATGGAAGACTAGTCAGGTCACAAACATGAGCAGTATGTTCGAAGGAGCCTCCTCATATAATAATAATGGTAATGACCTAAAATCATGGAATGTAAGCAGTGTAACAGACATGAGTCATATGTTTGCTGGAGCCTCCTCCTTCAATGGAAGCCTACACACTTGGAATGTAAGAGAGGTCAAAGATATGAGTGGCATGTTTGCCGGGGCATCCAAGTTCAACAGAAACATTGGTCCCTGGAATGTGGCAAAGGTCACCGATATGAGCAGTATGTTTGAAGGAGCCAGCTCGTTCAATAACAACGATATCGAATTAACGGACTGGAACGTAAGTCAGGTCACCAATATGAGTAGCATGTTCTCCGGCGCTACTTCATTTAACGTGAAAGTGAAGTACTGGAATGTCAGTAAGGTTACTGATATGAGTAACATGTTTGCTGGAGCCACATCTTTCAATCGTAATCTCAAAAACTGGGATGTAAGCAAAGTCACCGATATGAGTGGCATGTTTAAAGGCGCATCCGAATTCAATGGTGGCGGTTCTAACCTTAACACATGGAACGTAAGTAAGGTGACCAACATGAGTAGCATGTTCGAATCAGCTAATCTTTTCAATAAAAAGATAAAAGATTGGAACGTGAGTAATGTTACGGATATGAGTAACATGTTTGCTTTGACTGAGCGATTTAATAAAGACCTGAGTGCCTGGAATGTAAGCCGGGTAAGAGACATGAGCGGGATGTTTTTATTTGCTCAAAAGTTCCTTAATGGAGGGACTATAGTACAAGGGGTTCATGTAGGCAATAATTTGAATGACTGGAATGTAAGTAAGGTCACCAATATGAGTTTTATGTTTTCCGTTACCCAGTTTAATGTCAAAGTAAACGATTGGGATGTGAGCAATGTAACCGATATGAGCAGCATGTTTTTAGGTGCCGTACGTTTTAGCAGAGACTTGACTAAATGGGACGTGAGTAACGTGACGGATATGAGTGGTATGTTTGACGATTCTGATCTTGACAATGACAAATACAATAACTTATTGATTGCTTGGGCATCACGTGACAACCTACAGCAAGGTGTACCGTTAGGAGCTCAAGATCTACAATACTGCTCAGCAGCTGATGCACGTGAAAAATTGATCAATGAATATGGATGGATCATCACCGATGGGGGTCCCAAAGGGTCATGCAATTCTAGCAGATCTTCTGAATCCCAAAACAGGAACGCAAGAATAGCAGAAGAAACCGAGACGGTAGAGACCCTCGAAGTGGAAGATGAATTAGCTAATGCAGCATACTTATTGGTATATCCAAACCCTGCCAAAGATGTTTTGACGGTTCAATCTGCCGAAGTGGTGAGCATTTACCTCACAGATCTTGCGGGTAAGACCATCCTTTCAGAAGTAACAGGCAAGAACCTAACCCTGGACATGAGTACGGTCAAGTCAGGGACCTACCTGCTTCACATTCAAGACGGAGCAGCGCTACAAGTAAAAAGGATCATTAAACCTGAATAGGCCGCAACACCTACATGATAGTGCCTAAGAAAATCCCATTCCGCTTACTGTTGGTTCATTACCAATATGAGCAGGATGGGTTTTTTATCGCTTCGGCGATCCGGTTCCTTTTTTGCCAATACAAAAAGTATGAGCCTCCTGATAGCTATCGGGATTGGCTTCAGGACATAACAAACTCAAAATCTATGGTGTCCTCAAAAACCTGATTAAAAATGCTTCAACCCCAACTCAAAAAAAACACAAGCCCTCACCCATGTATGCCTCTTGTATATAGCAAAACCTGTGATTTCATCAATTGATGAAATCTATTTACTGCTTAATAAAACCTATTCTATGATGCCAAATAAAAAATGATTGACGGCTTATCTAACTCATGTTAACAATGAATGGAAGACTCTTCTTTGGTAGTGAAGTGTAGAGAGGGTGGCTCTAGTAGCCACCTTTTCATTGTAAAGCAAACTCTCAAGGAACAGATTTGGCATGCGAATAAAAGACTAATTGAATCAAACAAAAAATAAATTCTCACCAATGAATTTAAGTTATAAAAGAGAATCGGGATCACAGACTAGTAGATTTTCTGCTATTGAACAAGCCGAAAAATTATTAGAAGAAAAAGCAAAACTTCTCGAAGGAAAAGGTTTCTGGTTCAGAAAAAGTGCAAGAATGAAACATAAAGAAATCAATCAAAAACTAGAGGCTCTTGGGGTATACCAAGGTAAGATGGATCGAATCATTATTGATTGAAATGATGGAATTAATAATAGGATAAAGACTTTTAAATCCTGCGGCAGGCGATCCTGCGGCAGGCGATCCTATTGGCTTTGATGTGAATTGATTTCACTCAGCATAAGTAAATATAAAAATGCTATAAGAATGTTTCTGATGGTAGTTTAGAATCACCCATTTTGACCTTGGGATTTTTTTATTTTAAGAAGATTAATCAACTATTTCAAACATGTTAAAAACACTTTTTAAAAGATTAGATAAAGACAGCTTGCGGCTAAAAAAGACTGATTCCGACGAATGGATGGTTCAAAAAGGCACAACCATTCTTTACATTGGCACAAAAGAAAAATGCGAGACGTTCAGGAACCATCAGGAAGGTGCCTGATTCATGCGCTCAAGCCCATGTTCGTATCTCCCAAACCTGATTAAAAATCTCCGCAAACCATACGTCTTGAAGAGCGGAGAAGACCGTGTTTTGTCCTGAAACAGGTACTGTTTTAGTCCATTTATCTTTTGTTTGTGAAAGCTCTTTCACAGAAGAAAAATAAAGTTTAGACGACTCTCTTAGGCAACTTTTTACTCCGTTTTTTCCAAGATGATAAAGCTAGAATTAGTATAGAAATAACAAGGTATCTATGGTTGACACTCAATTCATACGCTCTTTCAGACTTTTCGTCTAAGACTTAAGTTTTGTAGGGCATATGTATATAGGCGTTTTTTAAATAATTGGCAAGAGCGTCTTTACAATTGTGATGAATTATTAATGATAACTCTATGATTAATCATATTTTAGATCAAAAGTCGACTCGATCGTTTGTTTGCCGAATTATTGCTTATCTGACATTCACGCTTGTGTTTTTGATACAGCCGGTAAGTGTTCATTCACAAATCCCACAAGCACCTACCGGACTAGCCGCCAGCGCTATCTCAAACAGTACGGTGGCGCTCAATTGGATAGATAATGCGAGCAATGAAACAGGGTTTAAAATAGAAAGATCTCTTGATGCCAATTCAGGTTTTGAATCGTTCGCCATATTACCAGCCAACACTACATCATTGTCGGATGCTAATTTAGCTGCTGGCACGACCTATCATTATCGGGTAAGTGCTATTACCGATGCAGAAGAGTCAGCCTACTCAAATGTTGCTAATGCGACCACAAACATCTCAGAAACAGCACTCCCTTACTACTGGAACGCTGTGGATGTAGGCTCCCCGAGCCTTGAAGGATCTGTTACTTTTCAGAATGGTTTCTTTGAAACTGCCGGGAATGGACGAATGAACGCCACACAAGATAAATTCCACTTTGTCTATCAGCCGATGCGAGGAGATGGAGAAATCGTAGCACAACTAACCAGGATGCCCCAAGCTCATTGGGATCATCAGGGTGTGATGATACGAGAAACCTTGGACCCGACTTCTCAGTATGCCATGAACGAATTATATCGAGACCAAAGAATCCTAATTTTCAAAGGGCGAAAAAATGAAGAATTTTTCAGTTTAGAAGACAATTCAAAGACTTACAATACACCCATTTGGTTGAAAATGGAGCGTATAGGTGATGTGTTTATAGCCTCGTATTCCGAAGATGGTGAAGATTGGATAGAAACGCATCGCGAAACAATTGATATAGGAGAAAATGCTTTTATCGGTTTGGTTTCCCATGCCAGCTCGGATGACAAAAGAAGTACTGCCAGCTGGAGAGATGTGTCTGTTTCAAACGGCGCGTCAACCATAGCAGCCCCCATCCTTGCAGCCAGTCCCAGTCCCATAGATGAAGCCATCTTAAGTTGGAGTGACGATTCTGCCAATGAAACCGGATTCCGGATAGAACGAGCCATCAAAGGCGATACAATCATCTTTGAAGACCTAGCGGAAGTAGGACCAAACGTTACATCCTACATCGATGACGGATTGACACTTGGAGTAACCTATTTTTATCGTGTAAGAGCTATTGTCGATGATTTAGCTTCTTTTCCAAGTAATGAAGAGAGGGTAAATATTCTGAAAATCAAGAATACGACTCTTTACCTTCAGCGGTTAGCGGGTGATTATGACAAGACCACTTTGAATAACGTCGTTACTGTTTCTACCAATGCAGATACCATCAACAATGTTTTTAGGCACCCGGGTATGATTGGTAAGCAAATAGACGTTTCTCTGGCTGAAGAATTCTCATCACTTAACGGTACTTTGTCTTTAAAAATAATGCCCAATACGCAAGGGCAAACGGTTGAGTTTTTCACCTCTGGTGTTATCAATATCAGTCAGGTACAAGATCAACTTCGCATTACAGCCAATGGCATAGAGAATATTTATGATGTAACATTGGATTCAGTCACATGTAATCACATACTACTCAGATTCAGTAACGGCGTGATGTCCCCGTATGCAGATGGCGTATGGTTCAATGATGTCAATGTAGGTTCTTTTAGCATGAACTCATTTTCACTTGGGGAGTTCAATGGAAATATATGGGATGTACAGTTGGTCAACGGACAAATAATCGATGAGATCGTTCATGACCTCAGTTCAAGGTGTACGAGCGAGGTAGAGCCGCTCAAACTTCCTTTTGGACCAAATAGAAGATTTCGCCATTGCGGTCCCTACACGTGTCTTTGGCTAAAAGAAGAATCTCAACTCGAGAAAGGAAAGAAGCGTGCTTATCTAAGGGCACAAGATATTGCTTATGATAAGAATACGTTTGATATTGGGATGTACCAGCATTCAGACTTAGATGAATGGGTCAACCGTGAACGAAATATACCATCCGAAGGATTTGATTATTTTGGTCTCAATAATATCTTCAGCAGAGAACAGGGCAATACCTCTTATTGGCTACACGAGAATTTTCATTCCTATCAAGTGCCCTTAGAAAAAGGGGGAAAGTGGCTGGCAGAAGCTTCCGCTAACTGGGCCACCTGGAATTATTACAAAGAACCCTTAAGGGGGGTCGCCAGATATACACTGGACCCACACCTGGGAATCCTTGAATCGCAAGCTGGAGAGCCATTTGCAAGATTTTATCAGAGCTCTATCCTACTTTCCTACATTACGCATTTTGTTTCTGATGAAGCATTTGTTGGGAGACTTTACAATACGCCATCAGTTAAACAAAATGCAGTTAACGCCATAAACACGCTGCTGGCAGAAGAGGGACATGATTTCGATCAGGTATTTGCAGAATTTGCCGCACGTACGGTTGTTTGGGACTATACCGATTCACAGATAAGTGAGGACTTTAAAGAAAGCGAGCGGTCTTCCATTGCACGAGGGTCAGTAGACAATAGGTTTGGTGATGTCCTCACTGAAACAGGCACCTATGGCGTTTTTACACGTCCCCTTGAAGCGTTTCTACCAAGTACATTTTATGCGTGGAACACCCATAAAATTGACTCTGCAGCAGCATCAACATATACCCTGAAGTTGACTGGAAGCACAGATAACGTTCAGGGAACTGAGTTTGTCGGGAAGGTGGTAACAGGCACTCCAGGATCATATACATACCATGATATACCCGTCAGTAGTGCAGTGGCCTTAGGCGTTGGAGAAGCACAAATCGATATTGACGTAAATGCTGGAGATGAGCTTTATCTGTTGGTCGTGACTACCTCAAGTTCATCTACTTTTGGCAATCTTGCAAACTATCAGTACGCAATCAAATCAAGTGCGCATACGCTCCCAAATGATCACATGCTAACATTTGAGTTAGACGAAGAAACTCGCAGAGCCATCATTGATCATGAAAACCTAACGATAAGCGCAGAGGTCCTGAGGGGAACGAATCCCACACGTCTGAGACCGACTATCACCTTATCTGATGGAGCTACCAGCGATCCGGCGGTCGGTGCTAGTGTCGATTTTACAAATCCTGTGACCTACAATGTTACAGGCCCAGGAGCAACTTCTGCTAAAGAGTGGATGGTGAGTGTGGCTGTGGTTCCGGCACGCACAGGTACGGACTTTTTAACTTTTGAACTACAGGATTTGGTGCCCTTTTCGTCCATCGATAAGCAAAAACATATCGTCTCCGCCAATCTGGTAGATGACATAGATCTGACGAATGTAGTACCTGTATTTACGCTATCAGATGGTGCGACAAGTGAGCCCGCTAGTGGAGTGGCGGTGGATTTGTCTAGCCCAGTTACCTACACCATTACAGCAGAAGATGGAACAACTACCCAGGCATGGGTGGTCAGTGCGCAAGACTTTGATCCTTTCATCACCACCTGGAAGACTGAAACCAACAATGAGGAGATCAGCATATCCTTTAGTGGTCAGGATATATTTGATTTTGACTATATATGGAAGAATGCAAACGGTGACAGGTTGGCAAGTGGATCTTTTGATAACCAAATTGATGGTAATACACTTGCTGTGAATTTTTCGTCACCGGGTAATTACTCGCTCGAAATCATAGGAGCATATCCAAGTTTCAGAAATGTTCCATTAGATAAACTGGTAGATGTCAATCAGTGGGGAGATATCCAATGGAAACAGATGTCTTTGACCTTTGCAGGATGGGAAGGTGAAACATTTAGTGCCAAAGATCAGCCAGACCTTAGAAAGGTCACCTCCATGTTTGGTACGTTCAGAGATGCTGATAATTTCAATGGAGACCTAAGTCAGTGGGATGTAAGTAACGTTACTGGCATGAGCGAAATGTTTAGAAATGCAAAAGCTTTCAATGGCGATTTAAGTCAATGGGACGTGAGTAATGTTACCTCCATGGAGGAAATGTTTAGGGGTGCTATCGTGTTTAACAGTGACATCTCACGATGGGATGTGGGCAGTTTAACCAAAATGTATCGTATGTTTTTTTCTGCTAATTCATTTGACAGGAGTCTTGGATATTGGAATATAACCCAGGTCAACGAAATGATTCAAGCGCTTCCTTCACTATCCAGGCTCAATTATGATCGTACATTGATTGGCTGGTCAAAACAGGATGTAAGGTCAGATGTTATCTTAGAAGCAGGAAATAGAAAATTCTGCGCGAGCGAAGAGGCTCGTGCCTATCTAATCAATGAAAAGGGTTGGAAGATTACAGATGGTGGAATAGATTGTCCCGAAGGAGGTGAATCGAACATTGTCTTTTTTGAATTGGACGAACAACTAAGCTCAGCGATCATAGACGATGAAAACCACACCATCTTCATGGAAGCGATCACAGGCAGTCCTATTAGAGCGCTACGTCCTAAGTTGACACTTTCGAAAGGGGCCACAAGTGTGCCTTCAAGCGGGGATGAGGTGGACTTTACTGAACCTGTGACCTTTACCGTGACAGCACTCGATGGTAGCACGACTCAGGACTGGGTGGTAACTGTTAGTGTAGTAGAGATTCCTCTAAGCGTAGAAGATACGGAAGACCTCATGTATGTTTATCCCAACCCAGTGAAAGACATTGTTCATGTAGAAACAAAGCTAAAATCAACAGCTTATCTGGTTGATCTACAAGGGAAAAAAGTCTTATCAGAAAAAAGTGGTAATTCGTTACTTTTCAATCTTAATAAATTGGAAAGGGGACTTTATATCTTGGTTGTTAAATACGATAACAAAGTAATCGTCAGAAAAATCTTGAAGGAAAACTAAGGCGCTATTTACAATAGTGAATGCAATAAAAGAGGCTGTCTCAAAAGTAGGAGTTAGCCTCTTTTATTACTCTAAGCCTCCTTCTTTGCCAGATTTATGAGCTATTGCTACAATCCTGTCTCTACTTCTACCTTTTATTCTTCTTGGTATAAACCACTTGAAGCCTTTTGTTTGATATTTGGGATGCCACCGTTTTTTTGCAATTCTATCAATAAAAGAATAGACTGCCCTTTTGATACGACCTGATTAAAGTGGAGTCGGAGAGGATCGAGCGTTAAGGAATGATCCAGTGGATCATTTTAGCGAGGAGACAGGTTGTAGGGGAGGCCTGAAGACGAAATGAAAAGTCCCACCGATAGGTGAGCCTTTTGAGTGGAGTCGGAGGGATTATTTCATGACCCCATCTTTCAATCTAGTCAGTCTCGAAAGCAAAATGCTCCGCATTTTCAACCTTTCTTCATTCACATGTCTAGAAATAAATTTCTAATATGCTTATTCCGAAGTTTGTTTCATGCTTTCAAGCCATTGTGGAGTCGGAGGGATTACTCATACCCACATCCATTCACACAACCGCTCGTGAATCTCACTTCGTTCGATTTCGAACCACTCTACTCGGGTTCGAACCCAGTCCATTAAAACCAAAAAAGCCGACCTTTGGCCAGCTTTTCTGATTTTGTGGAGTCGGAGGCTATAGAACCTATTCATTCCTGTATCCTATAATACCTCTTAAAATACCCTTAAATAAGGTATTTAGCAATCTTTTAATTCTTCGAGATTTACTTAAATGCACTAAAATACAAAAATGTTTGCCCCTCGGTTTGCCCCTTGCTACTTTAGCATCATGGCAACTGTTAAATTATACTTGAAAAATCCAAGTGCTGAAACTTCGGCAATACGTGCTGTTATAAGTGATGGAAGAGGATACCAACAGAAAGTGTATCCTGGAGTTTCCGTCAAAACAAAAAATTGGAGCAAGGTCAAACATTGTGTCCATTCCTCAGATGCTGATGCAGTAGCAATCAATACTTTTCTTAGAAATTTTAAAAGAGATTTAAAGGCGATTTACCTGAAAGCCAAGTCTAAGGGAGTTAACCCTACGCTCGACTATTTGAAAAAAGAAGTATTCAAAAAGGACGTGGAGGAATTGACTTTTTGGAAAGTTTGGGATCTGTTTGTTCAATCCAAAAGTGATGAACCTCAGAGCTTACTCAAGTTTAGAGCGTTACGTAAGCATTTGGAAGCATTTGAGGAATTCTGCAAAAAGCCTCTAGACTTTGAAACAATATCCAAGGCTAAACTAGAGGACTTCCAGAAGTTCTGCTATTCTCACCGGAATCATAATACACAAACTGTGAGCAAGTATATAGGGTTCTTTAAAACCTTCTTAAACTGGTCTGTTGAACGTAAGTATTCTGAAAACATTGATTTTAAGTATTTCAAGGCCATTAGACAACCAGATACCCTGAAGGTAATCATAACAGATCATGAATTGCAGCAAATCGAAAAGCTAAACCTGAGCCCTGGGAGTTACCTGTACAATGCTAGGGAACTTTTGATTTTGTCCTGTCATACTGGATTGAGATATAGTGATTATTCAAGAGTGAATAAGCATCATCTGAAATCGGAAGAGAGCGGAAAATTTTCCTTACAAATAAGGCAACAAAAAACAGATGAAGATTTAGACCTTCCACTTACTCCTCGAACTGCACAAATTGTCAAGGGCTTGATAGATGGGAGCGTAAGACCAATTTCTAATCAAAAGATGAATAAGTATGTCAAGGAGGTTTGTAAACTAGCAGGTGTTGATGAGCCGTTTGAGGTATTCTCCTATGTAGGAAAGAAAAAGACCAAAGAAGTGAAACCAAAGTTTTCTTTAGTTTCAACTCATACCGGAAGAAGAACTTTTGCAACGAAGTTACTTGAAAGGTTTCCGGCCGAAGTGGTGATGATGTACACAGGTCATAAAGATTACAGCAGCTTTGCCAAATATGTCAATATTCCAAAGAATGCTCATAAAGAGGCCATTAGGGATGTTTTGACAGGGGTTCCAGATATGAGGATTGCACAATGAGTTCTCTTGAATATTTGCTGGAAGGAATTGATATAATAGAAAGAGAGTCCAAAAGTCCTGGATTCACTGTTAGAGAGCTTAATGCAATTCGCAGAAAGATGCATGGTATGAATATAGTTGATATCTATACTGATAATCGTGATCTAGAATACGATTTTATACCTGAACGGCATTTTCAATTTAACTTGAGAGAATGGAAACTGCAGTTTGAAAAATATTTCTTTTCACACGAAAACGATCGTGAAAGATTTTGCAATCACTGCTCGAATCGTCTGAGGCGAGTTTTACAGGAAATTGAACTTAAAGAACAAAGTACATGGGACGACTCTTTTCAAAAGGTGGTCAAATTATTGATTGGATATATTGATAAGTTTCTAGGTTATAAAACCAAGAAAAGTAAACGTATCTCAAAGGAAGATTTTCAGTTTATAGAAATTTTAAGTGATAAAGGTCGAGCAGTGATTGAATCGATATTAAAGGACTACTATGGCAAAAAATTAAATCCATCAGAATACTCAAACCTAATCTTTTCTATGATAGAAGAGGATTTGTTTACTTCAGATTATAAATCCATTCTACTAAGCTCTCCTTACTCAACCAATTTTCATAAAGAATTTTGCAAGGTTTTCTCAGTTGACTTAGACCGCACAAGTATGTCCAAAGCGATTAAAGTATTGAGAGAACACAAAAAAACCAATAACACAATATATAGCGAACGAACTGATCCCTACAGGGAAAGTATTAGATTTTTTCTTAGCTAAGTAGTTTTTTTTCACATTTTTCTCAATGTGAAAAATGTGAAATTTAGATGATTCTCTTTGAAGAAAATTCACTGAGAATCATGGAAAATCCCTTTAATCTAATAGTAGAAAAATTAAGTTCGATTGAAGTCTCCCTTGCTGAATTAAAGAACAGAGAGGTTCCTAAAAGCAAGCCAGAACATAGGAGGTTAACTAGGAAAGAAGTAAGTAGAAACTATAAAGTTTCCCTCGGTACTATTCACAACCTCATGAGATCAGGTGACTTACCTTTTGAAAAAATCGGAAGAAAAACACTTTTCAAGCAGGAGGATGTAGAGCAATATTTTGAATCTCAAAAGAGAAAGGCAAAGTGAGTCAAATTAAATGGCTGCCGACAGCTCTAAATCAGTTTGTTCTTCAAAATAAATTGGGTAGATACTATCTGACATTTATCTATATAAAATTGAAAACCGACGGATTTTTTTTGAGAGATGAGAATTTCAATAATCATGTAAGGAAGAACTTGAGTTTAAGTAAAGGGACCTTAGATAACCATATCAAAAAACTCATAGAGGTTAGGTGGATAGGTCAACATGGTGAATATCACTATCTCAGATCACTTTGGAGACTTAGTAGAAGAGTGAGTATCTCCAAAAAAAGAGTTGAGTTCTCAATATTGTTTCTGGAGGACTTTAATGGATACCTAAAAGCGAGTTTTATTGGCTGCTTGGCACATAGTCAACAAAACAAAGAAATAGCGGAAGCCTTTAAGCGATCTAGGACTAAAAGAGGCCGTCCATATCAAAGATCCAAGGTTTCCGCTTCTTTTCCTGTTTCAGTAATTGGAATATCAAAGATACTTGGTATTTCTCTTTCAACTGCCCATAGATATAAGATGGAAGCAAAACGTACTGGATTAATAAAAGTAGAAATATCTGTAGAGAGATTCGCTATCACCAAGAAAACTTTGTATTGGGGTTGGTCTGTTGATGAAGATAATTATCGCTACTTCTATAAGGATGGTAAGGTGTACCGAAGAAATCCGGATATTATTACCCCGCTTTTGGCCTACTCATCAAAAAAAAGAAACATATAAGAGAGGTCTATAGGCTCTTACAGGAAATAGTGTTTTACAGGGGTGCGAACAGCGATTGCACTTACCTAATTCATGCAGATTACATCACCTTTGCCCTCAAAAGTTCAACCCACAATTTATGCAAGTGAATTTGTATCTTTAAGGAAGATATTTAAGATTCTATGAACTGGATCACCTTTACAGAGGCATATAAAAAAGCTGGGATTTATAGCACCACTGCGGAGAGGAGACTAAAGGCTCTCAAAGAACGAAAACCAGCTTTATACAAAGAACTCGTTAATGACTCAGTTAAGCCTAGACTCTATAAGGATCCAGCCTTTGTAGAATTCATCAAACACTCTACAGCTAAGGTTAACAAGAAGAGGAGGAAATCACATCCTAAACCATCCAAGAGGTCGAAATCAAGTAAACCCTATGCAAACAACTCTCCCACTCAATCTGCTCAGGTTACTATAGAGGACATATTAGATCAGCCAGTACTTATTACTATGGACGAGGAGATCAAGAGGCTATACGATCAACTCAATTCAGAAGCAGAGAGAATTATTTTCGAGTACTGCCTCAAGATTCTGGACGATTACATTTTCACACCACTTACTCTAGCGGAATGTTGTCTAAATCACGGATGCAATAGGCAGAAATTCGGAAGATGGCGCAAACAAATTGAGCCGATTGATCACTTGTATATAAGGGCTAAAGCCTCACGTGCGCGTGAGCAGGCTGAAGAGAAGTATGATGAGCACTTACAGAATATTCACATAGCTGCAAAAGGATATAATGCGAAACTCGTAACCAAAGACTTTAGGGTACATACCGATATCACAGGCCGAACCTACCGAGTTCAGATCGGAGAGAGGGAAACCACCAAGCATATCAGTAAAAACATTCATGCTTCAATCTTCTGGCTGACTAACAAGTATCCAGATGAATTTAAGAGGACGACTCACAGACAACATCAAAAGCCTTCTGTGGGCTATAAGGATCCATTAGATGAAGAATTAGAGAATATGACTGCTGATGAATTGATTGAGGAGTATAAACGAGTTGAGGGGTTGTTGTCTGAAACAAAAACTAAGGATTGAAATCGAACCCATCAAAGAATTCTGAGCTCGAAAGCCCAAATCCTTTGCACAATTTTTTGATCGTGCTTAATTGAATATCCTTTAATCCAGATTCGATATTGGCATAATTTCCTCGGTCAATACCGGCACGTCTCGCTAGTTCAGCACTGGTGATACCAAGCTCTTCACGTTTTGATCTGAGATACAATCCAAAACGAACCAGTAAATCTTCTCGATTTTCTTCTTTGCCCACATCGCAAGCAAATGATTTCGCAGTTGCGATTAGTTATACGATCGTACAGCATTTGTGAAATTTGTCTTACCTTTAACCTCTACAATTCGCACGATATGGAAGACAAAAAATGGTACGATAATCAATTTCTGACACACTTATTGATGGTATTTATATTTCCGGTAGGGCTTTATGCATTATGGAAATCCAGGACAATCGCCAAATGGTGGAAGGTGACTGCTACAATAATTATTGCCATCATATTCATCCCAAGCCTTGGATCAGAAAGTCGTGATGAAGGAGGAACTAAAGATGTCGGAATACTTGAATCTTCACAAGTAGAATTGACACAGTATCAGCTTGACAGCATTCAGGAAGTTGAACGACTAAAGAAAATTGAACAGCGCAAACAATCCACCATTTCAGCTAAAAAGTTATTTAAACAGTATGAGGACAATGAAGTGCTGGCAGACAAGAGATATAAGGATAAATACTTCTATGTTGAGGGAGTCATTAGCGACATTGGCAAAGACATCCTTGACGATATCTACGTGGTACTTAAAACTGACAACATAATGTTTGGAGTACAGTGCTACATAGATGATGAAGAGTTGGTTGCGCAATTGAAAAAAGGGATGAAGGTTACATTTCATGGTAAATGTGATGGATTACTAGGCTCAGTTGGAATGAAGGATTGCTCTTTAGTGCCGAATCTTGAGTCATTGTAAAATCAATTCTTCACTTGCAGAAAGAGTCAATATCTTTGTCCTATGACTTTTTCTCTTGGTTTTACAACAGGATTCATTTATGGCTGATGTACACAATTTGAAGACTCGGAGCTATAATATGAGCCAGATAAAGAGCAAGAACACAAAACCAGAACTACAGGTTAGAAAATTTCTTCACCATCATGGCTATCGGTACAGATTACACAATAACAAACTACCAGGAAAACCCGATCTCGTTCTAAAAAAATATAAAACAATCATTCAGGTATATGGATGCTTCTGGCATGGACACAAAGGCTGTAAGTATTTTAAAATACCAAAAACAAGGACAGATTGGTGGACAAACAAAATAGAAGAGAACATTAGAAGGGACCATCAGAGTGAGCAGGAATTGAAGAGAATGGGCTGGAATTTATTAATTGTATGGGAATGTGAGCTTAAAAAAGGGGATGCTGAAAAGACTCTTAACAACCTAGTTAATTGTTTGAAAACGATCTGAATTATTTAAATTACATTAAACGCCATTATTAGCTTGAACTTCATTGACTTATTCGCAGGTGCTGGAGGACTTTCAGAAGGATTCATTAGAGCTGGTTTTACACCGCTTGCTCATGTGGAGTCTGATAGTTCAGCATGTTATACTTTGAAAACTAGGGCCTGCTATCACTATTTGAAAAAGCAGGGCAAGATCCGAAAGTACTACAATTATCTAGACGGAAAAATAAGCAGGAACCAGTTGTATGAAAGTGTTCCTGAAGAGGAAATTAAGAGGGTAATCAATGAGTATATAGACGAAAATACAATTGATGATATCATAGAAAGAATAGAAGCTCTTTCTGAAGGGAAGAAAATTCATGCCTTGATTGGCGGGCCACCTTGCCAAGCATACTCTCTCGTTGGAAGGGCAAGAGATGAAAAGAAAATGAAGAGTGATCCCCGTAATTATTTGTATAAATACTATGCGAGGATTCTTAGACATTTCAAACCTGAAATTTTTGTTTTTGAAAATGTGAAAGGGCTGTTGAGTGCAGGTGGTGGAGTTTATCTTGAACATATCAAAAGGATTATCCGAAAATCAGGATATAACCTTGAGGTGCGAAAATTAAACGCTAGAGATTTTGGTGTTCTTCAGAATAGAGAAAGACTTATTATCATTGGTTGGAAGGAAAAATTGAATCTTAATTACCCTGAATTTGAAAATACAGAAATCACAGGGGTTGAGGTTGAAGATTTACTCTCTGACCTGCCATTCTTAAATGCAGGCGAATCCTATCATGGTAATTATTTTACCCCTGGCAGTGACTTCATTAAAAAAACTTCTATAAGGAATGGGTGCCCAATTATTACTCAACATGTAGCCAGAGATCATACAGAACAGGATAAGGAAATTTACAGAATTGCGGTTAGAAAATGGGAGTATGATAAGTCAAGGTTAAAGTATCATGATTTACCTGATCATCTGATAACTCACAATAATACTAAGTCATTTCTGGATCGATTCAAGGTGGTAGCTAAGGATCTTCCATATAGTCACACTGTTGTGGCTCATATTTCTAAAGATGGACATTACTATATCCATCCAGATGAAAACCAATGCCGATCACTTAGTGTAAGAGAAGCTGCCAGAATTCAGTCTTTTCCAGATGACTACTATTTTGAAGGAGTAAAAGAAAATATTTACAGAACACCCGCTTTCAGACAAATAGGTAATGCTGTGCCTCCATTAATGGCCGGGAAAATTGCTGAAAAGATAAAAGTGATGCTTCAACTATGATATGGATCAATTTGGTGCCGACATACTTGAGAAGAACAAGTTTCTTTCAGAAATAGCTTTCTCTGAAGCAGGCTCCAATAGCTCATACAATTTACCACCTGTTGTCAAAGTCAGCTCTCTGATGACATACAAGTCGCTCAGAAGAGAAAAGGCGAATCTTAAACTAGCTTTTCTGGTTCCGGTGAAAGGAAACTTTTCAAGATGGTTGGCACTCAACCATACCATTTCTCAAATGAACTATGAGTACTTTGCAAATAGGCAAAATGTGTTAAGCTCTTACAATGAATTTAAATCAGGTCAGAAGCTAATGCTGAATGAATCCTCAGTTGTTCAGTTTGAGCATTTTACGGACGATAATCTTTACATCAATACAAAATCCACTAAGTATTCATCCAATTTATCGATTGGAATCAAGCTTTCTAAAGTGCTGAGTTTACAGCCAGCCAATCCAAATTCAAAGCTATCCCCTCAAAACAAAGTACTGGAAGATTTAAGAAAGATTCAAATACCACTTCTTGATAAGGTACTCGGAATCAAAACTGCTGGTAATTATCAATTTTTCAAGAAAAGTATCGTACTTGTATCTGGAATAGGAGAGACAAGTAGGTTTGTTGAAAATATCTGGATTAAGAAAAAGCCTCTGAGGGAACTGTTTAAATGGGGTTATATTCATGATGGGGAGGGAGAGCTTCTTTTTGATAATAAATCCGGAGCACATCCCTCGCTTATAATCACTCACCAGACGGATGAAGTTTTGAAGCTATTGCAAAATGAAAAAGACAGCATTGGTGCAGTCTATTTTGATGGTATTCATTTTGCGACTAATAACCTTCAGGTTTTTGACAAAATATCCGAAACAGGTATTCCATTGATAGTAGCTGCTGACTTTTTTGAATCAGAACAGCTTTCTTATTTGGAAGATCGGGAATTTAATCTATGGAAATGGAACAGGAAGTATTTAGAGAGTGTCCTTCCAGAAAGGAATGAAAAAGAAAGCCCTTTTCATTTTTTCAATGGTGTTTGTGAAAATTATGCACAGAGCGAAATCAAAACGGAAGTATGTGAATCTGAAAATCTTTCTTCATGCTTTGGACAGCTTCATAGTCTAAACAAACTTCTTGAGCATGAAGCAGACACGAGTTTGCTTGTTAGGACTGTCAGTCTTGCAAACCGACTTTCTAGATTAGTCACAATACCAGATCTTACCACTTTTAAGACCTTCAGGAGTGAAATAGCAATACTGTCTGATCAATTTGATTCAAGAAGAATTTGGATGACAGATGTGGCTATCAATGCTTTTACGGTAGCATTGAATTCTCTAAAGTTATTTGTTGAAGAACTGAATAAAGGCAGTAACCCCAAAAACGACCGACTTCTTCAGATTTTAGAGAAATCCAAATCAAGTCAAAATCTTGTCATACTACCTGATGATCACGAAGTAACCCCTTTTAAAATTGAAATTTCAGATGCAGGTTATAGCATAATTGCTTGCACTCCACAGGACTTTAATTCTCGATTGCTCAACCATAAGAACCTGAATATAATTATATGTGGTTGGTTAGGTAGGTACAAAATGTTCAGGATCCTACATTGCTTCTATTCAGCAAAAATCACCTTGATTGCTTATCCATTTGAACAAAAATATTTGCAGTCGGCAAGGAGGAAGTGGGAAAAATACTCTGAATCTCAACCAAACAATGAGAGGTTTGATAAACTATTGGGATTCAGTCTCGATGATTTACTAGAAGTTGATTCTGATTTCCAGGTAAACCAAAATGATGATTTTCGAGATTCAAACGACAATGAAACATCTGATATTTTTCAATTTGAATCAGGGATTGACGATGCTATTTATTCGGGTTACAGAAAAGTATCTTCTGATGGAGAAACTCTTAAAGCAAGATTAGTTGAACTTTCTGATGACAGGTATCTATTTGCTACCGACGGACATAGGTTTTACAAGGTTGAAGCTGGAAGTTCAGAATCTTATAATGTGAAATCTGTAAAAGCTGAAGACCTTAGACTTTATGACCACTTAATCTTTACCCACACAGATAAGGATGTTCTGAAGGATCTGGTAAAGCAAAATTTGCAAGCAAAAGAGTACCAGAAAATTGAAACTCATATCACGGAATGGAAAAATGCTCTATACGACTACTATGAGTCATTAGACTCTGATATAGAGGTTTTAATAAAGGAATTCAAAGCTGCAGGTTGTGAGAGACATGCTCAAACCATTAAATCATGGCTATTTGATTCAAACAGATTAGGCCCGCAGATGGAAGAAGACTTTGAAATAATTGCAAAAATCACAGACTCTCAATTTCTGATCAATAACAGCAAGGAGATTTTTAGTTCAATCCGACAAATGAGAGGGTATTTGATTAGTGCTTCGGCTCAACTTACTAAGATGATGATGTCGGGACTTTCATCTATTAAAGATGAAAGCTTATTAAGCAATTCGGCAGTTCTGAATTTAGAAGGCTTTGAAGAAATTATCATTCTTCAAATATTGCATCTTGGAAGACCAGAAGATGTGGATTATCGATTTACAAACCGATTATACGAAAAAGGGAAAGAGCAATGGCAAGAATGATTCCACCATATATCTCAGAAGATGTTAAAAGTTCTGGGGAGCGTCAATTTTTTAAACGGCTTAGTACTGCCCCACATACTGAAGACTGGGTTGTACTTCATTCTTTAAATCTCTCGGAACATGTAAAGAGAATATTTGGTGAAATTGACTTTCTGATTCTCATACCAGACAAAGGGGTTTTTGTAGCAGAATTGAAATCTGGTGGAGTAGAATGCAATGATGGAGTCTGGAGTTATATTGATAGGAAAGGGAAGAAGCATAAGTCTAATATCGGGCCTTTTAATCAGGCACGTGATGCTATGTTCACTTTAAAAAACTATATAAATAAAAAACTGGGTAAAAAACATAAACTTAATCAGTTGTTATATGGTTTTTGCGTGATATTTCCTCATACCAACTTTGATGTTGCGAGTATAGAATTTGAGCACTGGCAGGTCTATGACCGTGATAATGATGATGCGCCTCTGCCGAGTTTTTTCAATGGGCTTTCAATGGGCTTTCAGGAGAAATACTCTAGTACGAAATGGTTTGATATCAATACGTCTCTTCCGAATGAACAGGAAATATCTGAATTAGTACAGTTGCTTCGATGTGATTTTGAAAGAATTTATACATGGTCTGACAGACTGGATGATTCTTTGAAACAGCAAAAAATCTTAACAGAAGAACAATATGTTATCCTGGATGCATTGAACGATAATCCTAGATGCCTTTTTCAGGGTGGAGCAGGAAGCGGTAAAACTTTTCTTGCGATAGAATCATCCCGACGGTCGTTTTACATGAGTAGGAAAACACTACTCCTATGTTTTAATAATTTATTGAGTTTTTGGATGGAAAGAGAGATGCAGGATTTCAATGAATATGTCCATGTATTCAGCTTCCAGAGACTCCTCAGAGAAATTTGCAGTGGGATTGATTTAAGTGTGAGCTCGGGAATGCCTGATCAAAAGTTCCATGAAGAATTCTTGCCTGAATTAGCTCTTAAAGTACTTCGTTCAGGAATGCATGAACAATATGACTGTATCATAATTGACGAAGGTCAGGATTTGATTAGAAGTATTAATCTCGAAATACTCGATTTACTACTCAAAGAAGGACTAAGAGGCGGTAATTGGCATATTTATGCTGATTTTGATAAACAAGCAATCTACTCCAGTCTTAGTAAGAGCCAAATGTTGGAACTGATCCAAAACTATTCTATGCCGGTTATGTATAGACTTTCAGTTAACTGTAGGAATACTATTCGTATTGGTAATGAAACAGTTATGCTGACTGGGTCCGAAAAGCAATCTTTTCTTCCATCATCCATTGAAGGTGATCCTGTGGAGTACTTTTATTATTCATCTCCTTCAGACCAAAGATCGAAGCTGAAAAAGAAGATTGATGAAATAAAGGATCAAAAGGATGTTTCTTTAGACAGGATTATCATATTATCACCGAAGGCTTTTCATAAAACTGGAGTCAGTGAACTCAAAGAACCGAAAGTGGTCAATCTGGGGACATCTTTTGACGGTTTTTCATTGAAAGGGAAAGTGAAGTTTTGCACTATACATGGTTTTAAGGGTCTCGAAAGTGATCTCATTATCCTCACGGATATTGAACATCTTGATTATGCTGAATTCCAATCTCTTCTGTATGTTGGGATGACAAGAGCCAGGTCGGGTCTTATAGTTTTGACTCATGAGCGAAACAAGCCAGTTCTTAAAGAAATACTCATAAAGCATGCTGAATTTATATGAGAGATGGTATAATAGAATTTGTAAGGAAAGAACTTATTGGGCCTGATCCTTGTCCACCACATATTCAGGAAAATGGAGAGGAGATTCTTGTTAATGAGTCACCCAGATTACGTTATGGTGCCGGAATTCTCTTTCCTCAGAATTCGAGTACGAACAAAACAGAGAGTCTTGATGAGACTGAACAGGAGATCATAGAAAATTCTGATGATAATCTCGACAATGATATAAATGCGTCAGATGAATCAGATAAACCTTTAAGGGACGATTCTGATAGTGCAGATGAAGAAATTACGCTTGCAAACAATTTTCTCCCATCAGCTATGGGGATTACATGTTTCTGTAATATCCCAAATGATGGATTTGAGATTGCAATCCAGGCTGCAAGGTACTTTGTGAAGGATTACAGTTTCACACGTGAAAGCGGTCAGGAGATTCATAAGAAAGCCCATTTTCGAGAATCGCTTGATTGTACAATAAAACTCAGTAAAAATGATATCCCTCATAGCCCCGGTGAGTCAAAGTCTTTTGCTGTGCAGGATTCCTCCGAAAATGAAACTGGTCTTTTTCTTCATATAAGAAATAGAAGTATCGCTCAAAAAGATGGTCAACTGCTCACCTTTAGTTTAATCAATGAGATGTTAACCGAAGGTGGAAGCATTCATAATGAAAGTTGTTTTTTCCAAGTCACATTTTCAGTTAAGGCAAGTAAGGAAGAGATTTTCCTCCCCTATCCTGAGGCTGATATTTTCGTGGAACATGAGGACGAAAGAGCAACAAGATTACTATACAGAGATAAAAAATCTTATGCCGTAGGACATGGATGTGCCGCTTCATGGGACACCAGCGGTAAAGTGATATACGAAATACGAGCTGAGGTATTGCCTGTCTATGATATTAAACCAATTCTTCCATCAATGCTGGATGGAGTATCTCTAAGGATGGATGAACTCAGTGATCTATCTGAAACCGACTCAACCATCGAGCTTGAGAAAATGTGCGATCAGTACGAGAAGTGGATTGACAAACTTGAAGAAAAGGCAAAACTTGAATTCTCTTTGGAACTATTAGAAACCGCTGAGGCACACATTTCAGATTGTAAGAAGGCTTTGAAAAGAATGAAGCAGGGAATTGATTTATTGAAAGGTGACTCTGAGGTTCTGCGTGCTTTTCAATTAATGAACAGAGCCATGCTTCTACAGCAGTTGCATTTTAAAATGCCAACAAGGAATTGGAGACAGTCTGATCTAGGGATTACACCGGAAGAAAGTGATATTCCTGATATTGGTGATCCTACTTCGTGGCAGCCAAACGTAGGTTCATGGAGGCCATTTCAATTGGCTTTTATACTGATGAACATAGAATCATTCGCAGATCCTTTTGGGTCGGATCGGGAGATAGTTGACCTTATCTGGTTTCCTACTGGTGGAGGTAAGACTGAGGCGTATCTTGGCTTGACAGCTTACTGCGTATTTCTTAGAAGAATTAGGAATTCCGATGATTTTGGTACTACTGTTCTCATGAGATATACTTTAAGATTGCTTACCGCTCAACAATTTCAGCGTGCAGCTTCTCTTATATGCGCATGTGAATATATGCGCAGACAAAGTGAGGAAGAGTTAGGTAAAAATGAAATATCAATAGGCTTATGGGTTGGAGAAGGACTAACACCAAATAAAAGGGTTGGTGCTGTCGGGAGTTTCAATGAGTTACTTAAAGGAACAAGCAATGAAAACCCTTTTATCGTATTGAAATGCCCCTGGTGTGGTACCAAAATGGGTCCTGTTAAAGTTTCCGGTTCCACAAGAGTAAAGGGCTATTTTCATAGCAAAACACCTTCCTCTATTTTGTTTAAATGCGATAATAATGATTGCGATTTTTCTGATGATCATGGACTCCCCTTAAAAGTAATTGATGAGGATATTTATGAAAATCCACCAACACTTCTAATAGGCACAGTAGACAAATTCGCCATGCTTCCTTGGTTACCGGGCGCAAGAACAATATTTGGATTTTCAGGGGAGCAACGAATAACTCCACCTGAATTGATTATTCAAGATGAGCTTCATCTGATATCAGGACCACTTGGATCTATGGTGGGCCTTTATGAGACTATGATTCAGGAATTGTGTACTGATCACTCATCAGGAAGGAAACCGAAGATTGTAGCTTCCACAGCAACTATCAGCCGTGCTCGTGAACAAATTAGATCGCTTTATAACACTCCTAAAGAAAACGTATCTGTTTTCCCACCGCAGGGTTTAGACTATGGTAATTCCTTTTTTGCCTATGAAGATAAAACCAAAAAAGGGCGTACTTATGTTGGAATTTACGGCTCAGCATTGCCTTCTCACGCCACAGCCCAAATAAAAATTATTTCGGCTTTGCTGCAATCAGTTAAATCTATCGAAACAACGGGTGAGTCTGACAAAAATGGCTACTGGACAATATTAAATTATTTTAACAGTATAAGAGAACTGGGTCATGCCGCTACATTGCTAAGAGCAGATATCCGAGAATATATGAACTCCATGTGGAGCCGGAAAGGTATTCGTAAGACTGAACAAAAGGATTTCAGAAGGTTCATCAATAAGGATATAGAGTTGACAAGTAGAATTAACAACACTGAAATACCTCAGTATCTCGAAGACCTTGAAATCAACTATCCATCAGAGGACAAGAGGCCAGTGGACATTTGTCTTGCTACAAGCATGATATCTGTTGGCGTGGATGTCCCCAGACTTGGCCTTATGACTGTAATCGGACAACCGAAAACGACAAGTGAATATATTCAGGCCACTAGTCGTGTGGGCCGATCATCCGAATTCCCAGGATTAGTAATTACCATTTACAATGCTGGTAAACCCAGAGATCGTTCTCACTACGAGAATTTTATTTCCTATCATTCAAAAATTTATAGTCATGTAGAGCCTACAAGTGTAACTCCCTTTTCATCTCCAGTCAGGGAGAGAGCATTGCATGCAGTTGTGGTTGGTTTAATTAGAGTGCTTTCGGATAAGTACCGATATTCTCCAACCCCTTTTCCGAATGAGGAATTACTTAAAGAAATAGAAAAGATTATTTTGGAGAGAGTGAGCCATATCGACTCTGAAGAAAGAAATAGAACGAGTGAGCTTTTCAAGTATTTTCTTGATGAATGGAAGCGATTGATGCCTCCTGTTTACGGTGGATTTACCCAATCAGAGGAAACACCCCTGATTTACCCTGCAGGCTCCAATCCAACTGGCGATGTGAAAGAACGATCATGGGCAACTCCTACTTCCATGAGGAATGTGGATTCCGCTTGTGAGGGAATGATTATACCAAGATATGTAAGTGCAGATGATGCTTAATGTATGAAACAAAATAGGAATTTAAGAAGATCACAACTGATTAGTCCGTGGGGTGTTGGGCAGATGATTAATTTCCCTGGTGATGAGTCTCTCATGGTAGCTGGTTTGGATATGTGGGAATTTATCTTTCGTGATTTAAAACACGGAGTTGAAGAATTTATACTGGAGGAAGACCGATTAGCGGGGAGGCTTAGGGTAAAGAATTTTAGGCTTCCGCCTGATTATAGGAAACCTCAGAGAGGCGTTCAGGTAGCAAATCCTGACATAAAAATTCCATTGGTAAGATTCCCTGGATGGCACTACTGCCCAAGGTGTGGGAGTATGCGGAAGATTTCCTTTTTTGAAAGCAATCGGGTCAAGTGCGATGGTTATGATTTTGGGTATGGACTAACATGCAAAGAAACACCTCGCAATAGAAGAAATTCTTTAATTCCAGTTAGATTTATCACAATTTGCCAGGATGGCCACATTCAAGATTTTCCATTTATGGAATGGGTTCATCGGAATAAGCCTTTTGATGAAACACATAAACTTAGATTAAGAGCAGGCCGTAGTTCAGGAGCTTTATCCGGCATAGAGATAAGATGTAGTTGTGGCGAGAAAAAGACACTTGCTGGTGCTTTTAATGATGGAGCGTTGCAGAATATTGGTGTTACTTGTCGTGGAGAAAGACCTTGGTTAGGAGAAACCGAGGACACAGCGCATAGATGTGGCGAGGATCTTATTGTGGTTCAGAAAGGGGCTTCCAATGTGTACTTTCCACACGTAGTAAGTTCCATATATCTTCCAAGATGGGGTAAGGATACAGGTCGCAAAGTCATCGAGGTGCTTGAAAAGAATTGGAAATTTCTATCTCAACGAATTACTGAAGGAGAATTTGACAGAAGTTCTTTTGAAGTTATAGCTGAAATGTATGAGG
This sequence comes from Ekhidna sp., assembly GCA_965267215.1. Classification (GTDB taxonomy): domain Bacteria; phylum Bacteroidota; class Bacteroidia; order Cytophagales; family Cyclobacteriaceae; genus Ekhidna. The sequence goes on along the minus strand of OZ253940.1, from coordinate 2,598,138 downwards.
TGGATGTTGATGAGTTACTTTCTGCTGCTAATCAAAGAAGGGATGGTTATTCCGAGACTGTTCCCGATTCAGAAGAAAGGTATCGATACGCTGAATATGAGGCTGTAATTAAAGAGGAAGGCAGTGATAAGCAGGATTTTTTTGTGGAGAAGATAACACCCGATAAGTATGGCACTCATTTGATTTCCAATGAGTTTTCTAATATTTATCTCCTACATAAACTTAAAGAAACAAGGGCACTAACAGGCTTTAGCAGATGGCTGCCTGAAGATGGAAAATCATTATCAGAAAGAAAAAGAACTTTGAGCTTGGGCACATCCATCAATTGGCTTCCAGCTACCATTGTCCGTGGAGAAGGAGTCTTTTTTGAGTTTAGTAAGGATAAGATAAATGACTGGATGAATAAAACTGAAGTAATGGAGCGTGCCTCTATTCTTATCGATAACTATAATAGGAATCGGATTAACAGGGGACTTGAGATTCGACATTTAAATGCCAGATTTCTTCTCATCCACACTTTCGCACATTTAGTAATTAATCAGTTCAGTTACGAATGTGGTTATGGAAGTTCAGCTCTAAGAGAACGGATCTATTGCAATTGTGATTCTGATGATATACAAATGAATGGGGTTTTAATTTATACTGCATCTGGTGATTCAGAAGGATCCCTTGGTGGTTTGGTGAGACAAGGAAAGCCTGGAAATCTCGAGAGAATTATGGTAAATGCGATAGAAAGTGCAAAATGGTGCTCGAATGACCCTATTTGTATCAGCAGTAGTGGGCAGGGTCCTGGTAGTTGTAATCTGGCAGCATGTCATAACTGTTCGCTACTACCTGAAACATCTTGTGAAGAATCGAATATGCTTCTTGACAGGGGGCTACTTATTGGCTCATTAGACAACCCTCAAATCGGGTATTTTAATTAGAAAATAAAAAATTGGATTTGAGAAAGGAATTAACTGCCTCTTGTACTTTTTTTATATACATTTTCACGCCTCAAATAATCATAAAGAGTCGATCTGCTGATCTTTAAAGTATCTAGTATCTCCGAAATGGGGAGCTTCTTTTGATAGAGGCTTGAGGCAGCCGCAGCTTTTGTCTTATTATACGAGCCAACAGGTCTTCCACCTTTTCTACCCCTTGCTCTTGCAGCATCTAATCCTGCTTTAGTTCTTTCACTCAGTACTTGTACTTCCATTGCCTTTAGGATTGCTATGATTTGAAAGATAGCCTCACCCATTGCTGAGGAAGTATCAAACATTCCCTCCTGAAGGCTTTTAAATTGTATTCCTTTTTCCTTGAAATCAGAAAGAAGATTAATGAGCTGTTTGGAGGTTCTCCCTAACCTATCCAGGCTGTAAACCATAAGTGTATCTCCAGATCGCAGTTCCTTGATTAAAGAATCGAACTCCGGACGAGATATCTTTTTACCAGATATCTTCTCTGAGAAGACTTTCTCACATCCAGCATTCATTAAAGCATCGATTTGAAGATCAAGTTTCTGATCTTTTGTACTAACTCGGGCATATCCAAAATTCATGATAATAGTTTGATTAAACCCTTGTAATATAATTAATCATACTCTTGATTACCAGAACTAGTTAATCGAACTAAACACGCTTTCTGATACGAACAAGATGATTTAGGATGTGTGAGTGCGAATAAACGATCCTTTGATAAAACCTTTTTTAGTTAGATAAATAAGGATGAAGAAATTATCTCTGGGATTGTAGAAGAAAAAATAGGTCCCAACAGGAGAGTCAAGACCTACTTATCATCATTAAGAATCAGCTATAGTAAGGCTGTAAAGATATTTTATCATTAGATAATATTTCGACCGCTCATAAATTTCCCAGCTTCATTCTTGCGAATAAGAATTGGAGCATAAAAAAGGCCTCCCTCATCAGGAGACCCGTTCACGGCTATTCACCTAACCCTACTCAATCACCGTGTTTACTTTATTGAGTCTTCCTTTTGTTAAGACCCCAGTTTGCACACCTTCTCCATCGTTATTTTGTTCTTCGGTTCGAGCATCAATGAAATAGGCTTGCACTTTCAGGTCTTTAAACTTGACTCTTCCTTTTGCATCTGTAACACCTGTAGCCACTGCATTTTTAGAATCTTGGTAATCCTTTTGAGTAGCGTATAGCGAGACATCAGCTCCCTCAACAAAATTTCCTAACCCGTCAATGACGGTTACTTGAAGTTGGGTAGGTAGTATTTGAGCCTGACTGGTAACTGATGTTACCAATATTAATATCAAGGCTATTAGCAATTGTTTATTCTTTCTCATTTTTAGTAAATGTTTATATCGTTTAGACTGCCTTACCGCTAGAAAGTCACACTTGGAAGTTCTTGATTTATTCCATTGAATGCTCGTTGAATCTTCAGAACATTCAGCTCTGCCATGATCTCATCAATTCGATTCAGATATCTTATCTTCAGTTCATCGCTCAATGTGATTGCCCCATTTTTCACAAGCGTAACCAGTGTATCCAATTCGAACAGTCTCTTACGGATTGTTTCCTCTATATCCAATTCAGCATCCATACGCATCTATTTTAATCTTCTCTTACAAGTTCACAATCATCATCAAAGACCAATCTTGTATAGGATGAGGATGATTCTTTGGTAGCGGGTTCCGTTTCTTCTTCGGAATCATCGAGTTCATCATTCGACTCAATGGTTATTATATACTCACTAGCCTCTGGTTTCTCGAAATAAACTGCCTCTATGATGTAACTATCACTGTATTCATCTTCCACAAGATCTGTGATACATGACATCAAGTTGTCGACTGATAATTCGGTCACTGTTTCAAGCCATTTCCCTTCTTTGTCGAAAGTGGCTTTTTTGACAAAATTGTTATGCTCAAAGACCGCTTCAAAGCTGTTTTTATTTGCTGTCCAGCTTACATTCTGAGCTTTCTTATACTTGTTTGCTAAAGCTTTGGAAATAGTAGCTGGCACATTTTGACCGGATCCACATACCGCTAATCCGAGAATCATAAGAATCAACGTGATAGTTTTCATTTTTTATTATTCTGACTGGCATTTTGACAAAAGTCACATGGTATTAGAAAAGAATTTTTAAGCATGTGACTTTGATGAAGGCAACCAGTCTAAAAGTAAGAATGAACAAATTTTTTAAATGGATGCCTTTAGTGGCTATGGTTTCCATCATCCTGGTTGGATGTGGAAATAAGAAACAGCAATCTACTGTTGAAGAAGAAGTAGATAATTTTTTGGAGATGGCTTTCGCAGAGCCTGATACTTATTTTGAAGATGCATTAAGAAACTTCGAAGATGGAGATATGGAAAGTGCCGCAGAGAGCCTTAATGATGCGATTTTCTTCGTTCGTGGTTTGACATTCGAAGACGATACTGTCAATGCACCGATCCTTGAGTTTGCAGCAACTGATCTCGAAGATCTCCAAAATGATCTTTTAGAGGGTAATGTGAATTCTTCGGAAGTACTGACAAATGCTTTTGCTAGTACAAATACTTCCATAGCAACTTACCACTTGGCCATCGTTGATGATTATTTCAGAAATGGTGGTGAAAACAAGGAGGGTTTGGAAAGGCTTCATCGAGCACTGATTCGTTTTGACAATGCTGTGGCTTACCAAAGCTATGAGTTGAGCGATGAGGAGCAGACCGAGGTTGAAGCAATCAGAAAGATAATTGCAGAAGCTGAAAAATCTTCCCCTAAATTGTGGGATAGAGTAAATGCTTTCTTGATGAAAGTAGAGAAGAAATTCAAGATCGAAGATTCGGAAACTAAGCAGGGGCAATAACAGCCCCTGTTTTTATTTAAAAATCGAAACCAACCCTGTCAAAATCATACTGATACCAATAGATAGTGTGATAAATCCCATCATTCTTGATAGAGCTGCCATTCCACCTTTGCCTAAAAATTTATTGAGTCGAACTGAGAAAATAAGAATAAGGCAAGTAACTGAAGCTACCAATACGACAGCAAGTAGTATTCCGAAAATACCCAAAAGCCCTGAGTACTTGCCGTACCATACATACTCATCATAAGCGCAATGGCTCCTGGACCCGATAGTAATGGCATGGCCATAGGTGTAAACGTGATATCCTCTTTATGCAGACCTTCTTCCTGTACTTCTTTCGCCATAGGCTTACCTTTAAAAGCGTCTTTCCCTAAAAGGCTCATAGCCGAAGAACATATTAGGATACCTCCAGCTATCTTCACATGATCGAGCTTTATGCCGAAGAAGTCCAGGATCAGATTGCCTGCAAAGAAGAAAACGATCAATATAATGATCATGAAAATGGCAATTTTGAAGGATTGTTGCCTTCGCTCTGATGCAGTGGTTGCTCCACTAAGCATCAGAAATACCGGGATAGCTCCCAAAGGGTTTACCACAGAAAAGAGTGCACTGAAAGCACCCAAAAAAGATTCAATCATATTAAAGCCATTTACGTCTCCTAAAGTAGAAAAGAGAGCCGATAAAGATCAGCCCCATGACTCCCCATACGATAAAGTATCCATTTCTATACTTGAGTTCTGGCATGTATTCGAAGTTCATTCCGTAGATCCCAGCAATGAAAGTAAGGGGAATGAAGATGGTTGCCACAGTGGTTAATACCTTCATGGTTTCATTCATCTTTTGACTAAGGGAGGAGAAGTAGATGTTGGTCAAACTCTCCAGTGATTTGTAGGTAGATTCGATCTCTTCAATAACACTGTTACAGTTGTTCATCAGCTCCTGAAAATACGTGCTATTCTGCTTGCTGATAAATGGTGTTTTTCGATTAGAAATCACACGGAGAGAATCTTTGAAGGGATTCAAAGACTTTTTGATCATCTCCGCAGACTGCTTCATTTGTTCCAGTTTTACAAGTGAACTCTGGGTAGGGTTGATCAGCACTATTCTTTCTAGAGCTTTCAACTCTAGGTTGATACTCTCTATGGTTTCGAAGTAGTTGTCAAGGATTGCATCTAGAAGTTGATAGAGAAGAAACTCTGCAGGTTTTTTGCGTACTAACCCCAGTTTCTCCACTATCTTGTTTCGTATGTGATCAAAGTGGTCTCCTAATTCTTCCTGGAAGGAAATAACATAATTATCTCCTAATAGAAATGACATTTGCTCAATCTGTAGATTACCGGATTCATCTTTTAAAATAGATTTTACACTGAAGAAGAGGTAATGTTCGTATTCTTCTACCTTGGGACGCTGAGTCGTATCCAGTATTTGTCGGATAGTGATTCTATCTAATTCCAGATTTTCACCCAGGTTTTCAATCCAACCTACCTCGTGCAATCCATGAAAGTTGAGCCAGTGAACCTTGCTCTCTACTCTCGTTTTTAAGAAGTCGAATTTTTTTAATCCTGATTCTGTCTCTACTTTTTCTTCGTTGTACTTATAAAATTGAGTTTGAACTTCCTCAATCTTTTTAGTTCCAATAAAGGTGAGTTCTCCCGTAGTTTTAGCTTCTTTCTTCTGTGAGGAATATAAATCAAGTGGTAAAGTGACCAATGATTTTAACCCGAACAGTCCGGACAGCAAAAGCTTGTCTGGACGAGTAAGATCGATCTTTGATAAATCAATCTTTGTCAGGTCTATTTGGGTTATGTCAAATTGCTTCTTCATTTACTATGGGGATTATCATTCGCACTTTAGTAGCCCGGATTCCGTCTATTTCAATAACTTCTGCCTCTACGCCATTGCCAAGCTTCACTATTTTATTTTTTTCCAACTTATGGCCAATCGATTCTACGATGAGGCCAGAAATAGTATCTGCATCTTCAGATACCAAATTGATATCAAATCGGTTGTTGATATCATCGAGCTGTACATCCCCATCAATCAGAAACTTGCCATCTTTCTGCTCCACGATATCCGGTTCGTCAGTATCAAACTCATCCTGTAGGTTTCCAACCAGTTCCTCCAGTACGTCTTCCAATGTCACAATACCCAGAATGGTACCATGCTCATCCTCTACAAAGGCGAAGTGCTGTTTGGCAAGCCTGAACTCCTGAAGCAATTTTCCTATGAGAATATTCTCAGGTACATGCATGGCAGGTCTCACCAATTCTTTTAAATCTACCTTATCAGTCTCACTGTATCCGACAATATCTTTGATATGGATGACACCAATCAACTTGTCAAGAGAGTCATCACAAAGGGGGAAACGGGTATGTTTGGAGTCTTTTGCAAAATTGAGGTTCTTGCTGAACGGATCATTGATATCCATAAACTCCACATCTGCCCTCGGACGCATGATTTGTCTGGCTACTTCATCATCAAATCGGAATACAGCGTTTAACAATCGATGCTCATTCTTCGACAACTCACCCTTTGAGTGAGCAATACTCAGAGATGCTCTGATTTCTTCTTCTGTCAAAGGTGTGTCATGTTCATCTGAATCATGTATGCCCATCCATCGAAGGAATACATTGGTGATCCCGTTGAGTACATACATGAATGGGAACAGAATCACATAGAAAACTTTTAAGAGAAAAGCAGATCCTAAAAAGACAGGACCGGGTCTTCTAATGGCGTAGATCTTAGGCACTTGCTCACCAATCACAATATGAAGTGCCGTTATGATGGTAAAGGCAATTGCAAAAGCGATCCCATGAATTAATTTCTCACTCTCTATTCCAAGATCCTGGATCCATGGAGTGATCAAATGAGCAATCGCTGGCTCACCAATCCAACCCAATGCAAGAGAGGCCATAGTTATACCGAGCTGACATGCAGAGAGTGCTAAGTTTTGCCTTTTGTAAAGCCACATGGCTATGGTAGCAAAAGACTTCTTCTCGTTGATCATGACCTTGATTTTACTCTTGCTAATTTTTACCAAAGCAAATTCGGCGGCCACAAAAAAGCCATTTAGGATGATAAATAGGAAGGTCAACGCTATGTTGATACCATCCATGGTGTAATTCGGTTCTGTTTCCATTTTTAGTATTAAAGTGCTTTAGTTAAATCTGAAAATGCTTCAGATTGATAGTTAGAGATATCGTCCATTCCATGTATCCAGTATTGTGATGAATAAATGGTAAAGGTGGTTTTTCCATTTTCACTGCTCTTGTCAAATAACCAGATGATGTTTTCAGCTTCAGGAAAGGGTTTACCCGCTACTTGCTCATCAAACAAACGGTTGATGATTGCGTGATCATCCATGCCATTAGCTAGTATTCTTGAGAGAAGTGTCTTCTCCGCATCTGTCAAAAGATCGATAGCTACATCACTTTTTGGAGTCACCTCAATAGCACATTTGATTGCCTCTGTTTCAGGGAACTTCCGTGGGAATGCCTCCTTTAGCAAAACAGCACAATCAAAAAGCTCTTTGTGTAAACTGATGTCTTGGTACTCTTCCCAGAGTTTCTCATCCATCATCTCATGGGCCATATTTTGAATCTGACCTTTGGACAGACGATCCCCTAGCTTGTAACCAAGGACAATTTCTGCTGCTTCGTCTGCATCGAAATCCTGGAGAGATAATAGGGTGTAGTCTTTGAGTTCGCTTTCATCTATCTCATCCCAATCCTCAAAGTCGGCTAACTCCAGAACGTTTTTGAAATCTTCAGTTGTCCAGCTATCAGGCAACACATTAATCTCATCCACGGAGCGTACCGAAACATCAAATTTTGCTTTCATTTTTTAAAGTGTTTGATGTTGAGACTGGACGATGAAGAAAAAGTCACAAACTATTTTTTTAAAAAATACAATGTGACTTTAAGAAGATGGGATAGTCCTAAGTATGTCGCTAGGATGTTTTTGCGCAGAGAAGCGGCTTTTGTTTAACCGAAGGGTAACCTTCATAAATGTATAATAAAATGAAAATAGCCGTTTTATCAAGAAATCCTAAGCTCTATTCAACCCGAAGGTTAGTAGAGGCTATCGAACAAAAAGGACATGAAGCAGAAGTCATCGATCACATGAAATGTGACATTATTATGGATGATTCAGGGCCTGTTATTTACTACAAGGGCGAAAATCTGAGTGGAATAGATGCCGTCATCCCAAGGATTGGTGCTTCCGTTACTTTTTATGGTACGGCGGTAGTACGACAGTTTGAGATGATGAAGGTATTCAGTGCTGTTGATTCACTGGCAATCACACGATCTCGCGATAAATTGAGAAGCTTACAGATTTTGTCAAGAGCTAAAATTGGAATGCCTAAAACAGCTTTCACCAATCAAAGTAAAGAGGAAAACAGGGTGATTGACCATATTGGACAAGCACCAGTAGTCATCAAGTTATTGGAAGGAACACAGGGTTTAGGTGTGATCCTGGCAGAGAGCAACAAAGCTGCCAAGTCTGTTGTGGAAGCATTCGATAGCTTAAATACGCGAGTGATTCTACAGGAGTTTATCGAAGAAGCTGGCGGAGCTGATATTCGTGCCTTTATTGTCAATGGTGAGGTTGTAGGTGCAATGAAAAGACAGGGTAAGGAGGGTGAATTCCGCTCTAACCTACACCGTGGTGGTAGTGCCAATGTCATCAAATTAAGTCGGGCAGAGAAAGCTACTGCATTGAATGCAGCTAAGAGTATGGGTCTGGCTATTGCAGGTGTGGATATGCTTCAATCAAAGAAAGGGCCATTAGTTTTAGAGGTAAACTCTTCTCCCGGTTTAGAAGGAATTGAGAAAGCGACAGGTGTGGATATTGCCGGAAAAATCGTAGAATATATCGAAGGCGCTTCAGCTAAAAAACGTCAGCCAAAAGATAAGGTGAAGGCTTGATGAATGAGGATATTAAGCTTAATTGTAATGGGACTGAGGTCTGGCCGGACCTCTTGTTCTGCTAATCTTGAAATGAGAAATTATGCTATTTCAATATCACTCCTTCTACTTGAAGCTCCTTAAAAAGCCCTCTGGCATAGGTGGGAAGAAAACTACTCAATTCACTGGGTTCGAAGACACGAGATCTGCCTGACCAAACAAGTTGCCCACTTTTCAATTCGTAAAAGTTGGTTTCGATAAAAAATCTTGAGTACTCAGAAAAGTAGCCTTGCCTGTAAACCAGGTCATAAGTTCTGAAAAAGTAGTTACCGAATCTATCATAATAAACGAGGGGTTCGTAGACTTGAGTAGGTGGTATGTATCGTTCAGCTTTGATGTCTATCAAAGCTACGGTCACCACACCATCGAATCCTTTCTCTCTCATTCTTGCTTTTGCACGCTCCACATCCTCGAAGGGTTTTCCAAGCTCTGGAGGAAACATAGACATACCATTTGCCGAGCCTAGCCCCGATTTACGTGCAGCACCCACTACCTCAAGCTCTACATCATTTCGTAGGTTTACATTGTTGACCAACCCCATCACCATGATGTTTTTGAAGTGCTTGTCATATTCTTGGGTCGTACTCCAGGTACGCATAATTCCTTCTGGAACGCAACTATTCAAACAGAGTATCATAATAAGGTACGACCATTTCGCATTAAACTTTTTTTTCATTGTTTTCCCATTTCATAAATATTCATTGTCCTCTTTTTCAAAAACAAAATCAAAAAAACTGAATCTGTTATTCATTATCTTTAAAGGCTTATCCTGTCGAGGCTGCAATGAGATCATTAAAATTTAACCCTGATGATCCTCCGGCTCTGAATCATCTGTCGGCTTAATGATTTTTTCTTCGAGTAATTTCTTGATGACCACTTCGGTCATCTCACTTTTGAATTTGAACTCATCTCTAATGTCCATGACATAAGCCTTGATCTTCATCTTAAGGAGTGATTTCCTATCCTTAAACTCATTAGAAAACACCACAGCGATGGGCTTATTCATATAAATGTATCGAGAGACAGTGGCTGATTGAGTAGCAATAGCCCTGCATTGTGAAGTATCAGCCTCAATAGGTAGATAAATCTCTGCTACCACCTGACAGTTGGACTCCCCAGCATTAGCGTTGGAAACCGACTTATTCATGATCTCACTATTGGGGATAGATACAAGGTTGTCATCTGCGGTTACAATTCTTGTGGAGCGCAAACCAATTTCCACCACTTCTCCATAGTGGCCGCCAACATCAATTTTATCCCCGGACTTGAATGGACGGTCAAAGAGGATCATCACGCCTCCAAATATGTTTTTAAGAATATCTTGGGAAGCAAAACCAATAGCAACTCCTACGGAAGCAGAAAAAGCCAGAAGTGTTGCTGCAGGTGGCTGAAATATCCCTGCCACTACTACGAATACTAATCCTATCCACCCCAAAATTTTAACAACAGGGATAAAGCTCTTGATGGTGATTCGATACTGTGTACTTTTTTCTGCAAAGATTTCCAGAGCCTTGGAAATGATACGAATGAGGAAATAGCCTCCGAAGAGAAACACGATCGCCCAAAAGATTTTTGATAGGGATATGATCTCACTAATCGATGGAGGACCCGATGGTTTCTTCTTTGTTGTCTCCTGGATCCCCGATAGCTCTTTAAGCGAATCACTCAATTGTTGAACTTTCTGACCTGCCTTGGATACCGTGTCTACAGCAGTGCTGTCAGTTGCCACTTCCTGAGCAAAGAGGCAGGCTGATAGACTCAGTATAAATAAAATTAAGATTGGACGTTTCATCAGTGAATAAGGTTTTTAGCTTTCAAAATCGCAATTGTATTCCGGTACACCATAGGATTTACGAAGTAAACATCCCCTTTCTTGGTGACGATACCATCCTCAAGTAAAGCGAGTAGGTTTAACCTTGCCCCGGATTCTGTGAGGTTCAAGACTTCTTTTAGCTGCCATTCTGTAAGTCCATCATGCAGAATTAATGCGTGGAGCGTGTACACTTTATCCATTGAAAGCACTGAGATGAAATTCAAGTCAGGTTTTTTGAAAGACCCAATGGTAATGGTATTTTCATCGACCTTCCTGGTGGACAATAGCCAAAAGATCAGCGCAAGGCTCACGTTGCTTCTTGCAAATTCATTCAGCGCAGCAAAGTATTCGTCCTTGAGTAGTTGTTGTTGTTCACTATCTGTTAGTTTTTGAAATTTCTTATCAGCTTCTTGCACTTCGCTTAGTTCAAACCTGATGTTGTATCCACTGATGCGGTTTCGTTTCCAGATGATGTTGACAATTTGTTCTTCTGTGAGCGTACCCATCTCTATCACATAGCTAAAAAACTCATTGATATGAATGGCTTTACTCAAGTAATGCCATGTGTAAATGGTCGTGGATGTAATCCAAAACACATTGTTGTACGTGCGAGTGATTAGTTGAAAGAGTGATTGCAAGGCTGTAAATCCACCGACCTTCCTCAAATACAGATTTTGCAAATCTTCCAGTATCACAATTCGCTTGGCCCCACTATTCAGGTGATCTACTACCTGATCAAGATTTTCAAAGGTTTGGTTTTTGAAGATATCCCTCATCAGCAGTATCAATCCTGCATCATCGCAGATGTTTTGTTTAGCTGCAAAGCGAGTGATTTGAATAGGAAACTTAGCATTGTGTACCGTATGATTCAGGAAAGTTGTTAGACCACCCCATTTCTCTCCGAGGATAGCTGTTCCTGCATATCGACCTTGATTCCAGCTTTGAAAAGCTTCATCCAATAGTCGTGTTTCCTCTATTCTTCCCTCGAAAAGCTCCATATCTTCTAATGGCTCGATGCGGTAAAGCCTTCGATAGATTAATGGTAGGTTATTAATAGCGAGTTGTGACTCTAACAAAAAGTCCGATACCTGGCGAGTGATCGCTGGCTTGCTGGCAGTCAATACAAAGCGTTCACTGATATTGGTAATGAAAGTACGGGTTTTGGTATATGTACCTTTCAGGACGTTAATGGCCAATCTTCTCCTTGACCTGACTTTCTCCCTGATCTCCTCTTTGATTTCTTCAGCCTGCTTAGCTGCTTTTGCTTTTGTAATACGCAAGCGAAGTTCGCCCACATTTTCATTGACGGTAAGCTCCATCAAACGTTCGCAGAAAGCATCTATCACGCCATCCAGTTTTTCTGTATTGGCGTTGATGGACTCCTCTAACTCACTACGCTTATCTGTAAGCCTACTGCTGGCTCGGTTAAGCCCTTCCAAAACGATAGACAGGGCCTCTTCTTGCGTTTTGTCTTCTTCTTCAATGGCAGACACTGCCGAATCTGCACTGAAAGAAATAATTCCGCCTACATCTGAAATTTCCGAATTAGTACTCTCCAGCGTTGAGAAAAGTGCTTTTTTTACTCCTTCGATCTCTTCCTGAAAAATGGTGAGTGCTTCAAAAGCGATTAGCTCATAGGGAGAGATTTTCTTGAGGTCGTCCGTCTTGATCCGGTAATCATACGTACTGGTCTTGACAATCACATGTTCATCAGACAACTCTTCCACTTGCTGACGAATGTCGAGTTCCAGCTTGTTGATAATGTTGGCAATATTTTGACTGGTCAATTTCTCACTGAGTCGTGGGAGTAACTCCTTATCCAGCTTTTTATCTGCCTGGTAGCTGATCTTTTTAAGGTTCTTACTGAATTCATCAGATGAGCTGCCCTTTAATGCTTCCTCACTTTCTTTTATAAACTGCTGTAAGGATTCAAGTTCCGGATCAATCTGATCTGCAACCTTTCTTATCTGTGCAGACTGGAAGTCTTCGAAAGCCGCTCTCGTTTTATGTTTGAGGGTAAAAATATCCAGGTCTGAGCGCCATTCTTCAAACAGGGCATATATGGTATTTTTCCATTCGCGATTGTTTCTGGCCCAGCTTCTTTCAGCACGTTCTATTTCTCGGTTTATCTCTGCATCCGTGAGCTGATTGCCGGGAAATTCAATGGTACCGGCTTTGACGTAATCTTCGTTGAAAGCCAGGAGCCTTTGCGATAAAATATCATCGATCTTGCCCTTTATCTTACGTATTAGCGATGATTTGAATTTCTTTATTTGTGTATCAATGTCACCTGATGAGCTTTTTTCTTCCCTAGAGTCAGCATTAATGAGTTCTTCTTCCCAATGTTTGATGTCCAAGTAGAGGCCACAGATAGAGGTGAAAAACAGGTCAGTGACCTCTTTCAAGTCTAAAATAAGCTGACCTTGAAAATGATATTTGCTCAGGTTACGAACGAGTACTTTGTGCTTCCAGTAGTGAACCTTGTAGGATTTACCACCTAATTTATTTGCTAGGTAAAGGGGTGTTTTAGAAATATGAAATAGTGTTCTTTTACCGAATTTCAGAATCTTGAGCACAAGACTATCTTCCGGCTGAGTATAGAATCGTTCTTTAAGCTGCTCTCGCTGCTTACTGTAAGCGACATCTTCGAAGAGCTTATAAAAAACATCGTTCGTGGTTTCGTACAATTCAGAGAAGTTTTTCTCCTCTGGGCTCTGCCACATTTCTTCGATAAATGTACCGAGCTGAGACTTATAATGCGCAAGCCTGATGTGAAGATCTCTCTCATTAGGTGGAAGGCAGCAAAAGGTGTTCACTGCTGCCACAATTTGATTCATCTTGTCTACTTCAGAGCCAACCTGACTCTTGATTCCTTTGAGGTAGTGTTCCTGAAGCAGCGATGATACTTTTTCTTTTAACCCTTCTTCGAATGCGGTCATTGATTATTAAATCCGTTAATTATCTGATTCTTCTGCATCGGAATGTGTTGATTTTTCCTTTTTCCTACTTCCAAAAATGGTTGGTAACAGTGCTAAAATAGTGCATAGCGATCCAATAGCTACACAAACAAGCATGAGCAATGCACGGGAAGTCTCAACACTCCAACTAAGGAAATTTATCTGGACAACTTCTGCATTCTGTACGGAGAAAACGACAACTCCTAATGCGAACACAAGGATGAGTATTATTCTGAAGAGTTTCATTTTGTATAATTCAGTGTGTTAACTACTTCTTTTTAAATTTTGAAAAGAGGTATTTAAAACCACTCTTCATTCCCTCAAACAGTTCTTTTGCCTCTTCTTCCAACTCATCCATTTTCTTCTCTGCTCCTTCTTTGAAATCTTCCCACCTCTCACCAGAATGCTCACGAAAATCTTTCAATGAATCCTGAAGGTCATCTTTCTTTTTTGCTAGTAATACGATTTGATCATCGAGTTTTTCCTTAGCAGCATCTTTCAGACGAGCACTTTCTTCCTTCATGTTTTTCAACTTCTCATCTATTCTATCAATGGTAGCTACCATCTTTGATTCGTACTTGTTCTTCTCTTCTTCCTCTTTGACTTTTGAAGGAACGGCTTTTTTAGCTACAGGCTTTTTTGCTGCTGGCCTTTTAGTTACAGACATTTTCGCTTTTTGTGTAGCCTTCTTTGCTTTCGGAGCAGCCTTTTTTGTTTCTTCTTTTACTTCACTGGTTTTCTTGGTTCCAGTTTTCTTGGGTGTTTTTGAGGTTGCCATATTGGTAATGTTTGATTTATGATTGAGACTCTGAGAATAGATAAAAGTCACATCCTCTCGAAATTATAGGTCAACATTTCTATCCTTGGCTCTTAAACTTAGAACTGGGATTTTTGAAAAAGAGATGATTCTTTGAGCTCCGGGAGATACAAACAAGTCGCTCCACATAGAGGCGGGTCGATTCATGATAATCATCAAATCTGCATTCGTTTCTTCACTGTATTTCAATGCCACCTCCGATAGTTTTTCATCTTTTCGGATGATGCAGTTAGAGCGAATACCTTCATTTTCTAACCTTCCTATTACTGCTTGCTGCAATGCTATTAACTGGTTTTCTTCCTTACCGCCATACTTTTCTACAACAGACAGAATATCTATAGTTGCTGAAAATTGCCTGGCCATCTTTATGGCTAATGGAACTTTAAGTTGAGACCCATCAGATAAATCCATAGGCAAGATGATTTTGGAAATGCTACTTGCTTTGGGAACTGTAGTGAAAGTCAAAACCGGGCATGTTGCTTCAAGCACCACTTTGTAAGCATTGGTATCTTTCAAGTGACTTTCCCAACGGTCTTTTGTTGGTAACCCATGACTCCCCATAATTATCAAATCGGCTTGCTTATCTCTTGCGAAATCAAGAATGTGGTCTGCGATATCATAGGTCAGGCCTCTTGTTTCAATTTTAATCTTTTTTAGATTGGGATTGCTTTTAACCGCTTCGGTAAAATGAGGACGTATTTTGGTCTCCACCAGAAGGTTTAGTTTCATTCGGAGATCCTCTTTTGATTTTAACTTTTCAGGATCCACTAAATGAAGAACAGTAATAGTTGCTTCAGTCTGAGCTGAAAGCATGCCTGCATATTCCAAAGCTTTAAGAGATACCTCAAAATCAGATACTGGTACGATAATGTTTTGCATGACCTTATGAATTAGAATTTAAAGAGGGCTGTTTTGATCAGTTCAAAACCCCTCTCGCCTAAACCATGGTGTTTATCAAATACCACCCAACCTACTATTCTCCACCACTGGTTGTGTTTTCAATATTTAGACTATGATTCAGGCATAAAGTCACGAATCGAGTAACTAATTTTAAGCTGAATCACAAAATGTGACTTACTCACATTCCACCGTCTAAAGACAAGCATTTTAATTTGAGATGAACGAAAAAAACTTTCATTTGATAGCATTACTTATTCTAAGCGCAACACTTAGTTGCTGCGGACAGAGTAAGGAGATACAAAAACCTAAAGTAGAGCCTGTACAAATCAGTCCTCCCCTGAGAAAGATCTTTGAAATTGATCGGGATTTAATGGATGAGTTGGCTGTTAAGAGTGAGTATAGCGAGGAGTTAGCCAAGTTTGATGAGTTTTTGCAAGCAGAGGCTAAAAAGTATCGATTTAGTGGCGATATCCTGATTGGGTATAGAAGTCAGACGCTCTATTATAATTCGTTCGGCTATGCGAATCCTGTTTCTAAGGATTCATTGCAGCATGATCAACGATTTCAATTGGCCTCTGTAAGCAAGCAGTTTGCAGCAGCTTCTATTCTGAGGTTGGAGGAAAGAGACTCATTGAATATTGAAGATTTAGTGGTCAAATACCTTCCTGATTTCAAGTTTAAGAATGTTCAAATCAAGCATTTATTGAATCACTCAGCTGGCCTCCCGGATTACCTCTACCTGATGGAAGCTCTTTGGAAGGACGAAGAATTACCTGATAATGAAGATGTACTATATCTGGTGAATGAAAAAGTTCGGGCTTTGGGTTTTGCTCCCGGTACGCAAAATGCCTATAGCAACACAGGGTATGTTACACTGGCTTTAATTATAGAGAAAGTTTCTGGTAAATCTTATCCTGATTTTCTCAGGGATGAATTTTTCAATCCTCTGAAGATGGAGAACACTTTTGTTTACCGAGGGACTGATGAGAAAATAGTATATCCGGAGCATCTGGTAGGCTATGATGTCAATGAAGGAAAATATACTCCAGTGGTAGAGAGTGTAAACAATGGGAGCTATGGAGATAAGGGAATCTATACCACAGCCAAGGATTTGCACAAGTGGTTTCGAGCGTTGAAGGGTGGTAAACTATTAACTGAAGAGAGTATGAAGCGAATGTTTTACTACAAGGGCTATGAGAAGGATCAAAATGGTTTCGGGATGGGATTCAAGCTGGCATTTAATAAGTCTGGCAAAATCAAAATCTACCATAATGGTCGGTGGGAAGGTTTCCGCAATGGGCTGGTATACTACCCTCATAAAGACATTTACATTATTGTTTTGAGTCATACTTCCAATAAGGGTAAAAACATCATTCAAGAAGATATCGAAGATCGGATACTAGCATTGATCAAGGTCAAAGAGGCAGGGAAATGAATCTAGTTTGATATCAAATTTTTTGATGGTTTTTCTTTTTTAGAGAACGCTTCCTTGCCCGCAACTCTCGGACTACTCTGAATTTTCTTACCATGAATAAGGCCAGATAGTAACTGATGATAGCAAGGGGAATGGAGACGAACAAGTTTCCTATGAGGAACCGCCTACTGTATTGATAGATCTGATCGAGAAGCTCAAATCTGAAATGAAAGGTAGATTCTGAAGCAAATAGAAAGTGGCCAATGCGGTGGCTCAGCCAATACATGGGAAGCACGGTAAAAGCATTCCATACTGCCATCGCTATAAAGACCGAGATTTTATTGATTTGCTTAAATACTGCAATCAAAGCAAACCCAATTAAGGTGCTTATGCCTGGGGTTGGGAGGACCGCCACGAAAGTACCTAGGGCGTAACCCCAGGCTATCGAGCGGTCAGAAGTGTTTGACTTGATTACCTCAACAAAGTGACGTTTCAGGTAAAACTGAAATTTGTCCCAATAGTAACTTGGTGACCTCATCAGGCATCAAAACGATAAGTCAACACAGGTCTGTGAGTATGATCTGCTACTTCTTCAGCCAGGTCTGCACCGCTGATCAATCTCCTTACACCTGTTTTATGATGAGTACCAATGGCTATCAAATCGGCTTGGATGTCCTCTGCGTAAAACACGATTCCGGTTTCCTCATCTTCATGATTATAGATTTTGAGTTCATAGTTCTGGATTTCATACCTGTCAACCAGTTTTCGGAGCTGTACCATGGTGTCTACATCATTGGCGTAGTTGTTTTTGGTGTTGATCCGAACAATGTGAAGCTTAGCATCAAAGAACTTCTGAAATTTCTTCAACAAGTCGATCAACTTGGGATGATCTTCTTCCAGATCGGTAGCATAGAGCAATGTTTCCACTTTTTCAGCATCTATTTCCTGGTTCACTGTCAATACCGGGAAGGTCGAAGCTCTTACAACTTTGTCTGTCAGCGATCCGATAAAGAAATCCTCCATTTCTGCCACTCCTTTTTCTCCCATCACTACAAGGTCGGCTTTTTCCCATTGAATCAGGTCTTTGATTTCCTTGAATGGGTCTCCTACTTTTCTGTGTATTTCTATTTTGACATCTTCATTGGCCTCTTTCAAAGCTTGTAACTCTTCAGTTACCTTCTTCATCAGTTTAGCCACATACACTTGCTCCATACTGTCCTCCAGACTCTCTCCAGTTGTAGAGAAAGTGGCCGAGGGCTCTTCCACTACATGGAGTAGCAAAATCGTTCCGTTTGATGCCTTAGCGAACTTTTTGGCAGTCATAAAGGCATTATATGAAGAGGTAGAAAAATCTGTTGGTACTAAAATTTTCATGTCTGTTTGATTTTAAAGTGATTACTTGATTTCATTTACAATGGGTGCTGCCAGGCAGCTATCAGGGATCTGGAAAGCATCGACCAGAGGTACTGCTTCTTGCCTGATCTCCCAACAAAGTTTATTGACCATACGTCGGATGGCTTTGGTTTTCACACCTTCCATGTATCCATGCTCCAGGTACCAGCCTTTGTTTAGCTCAATCTGGCTGAGTGCAAAGAGATCACAGAGCTTTTTAAGGATAGTTTTTAGCTCTGGCTTCTTGGTTTGATTTACCTGTTCAATAAATTGCTCAAGGACGATTCGTTCGGTATAGGCCTTACCCACAATGAGCATGTGGTACTGACACTGGTTGAAAGCATCGAAAGAATCCATACCGGCATCCAAATGCTTTTTGATTCTCTTGGCAGCAGAGGTAAGGACATCTCGCTCCCGGTAGCGGAAGGCACCCAGGTGAAACTCAGGATCCAATAAATGACTTTCGTCTGTATTTCTTGTAATGATCGGGTTCATCTCCATCAACGCGGTTTTCGCCTGATCGGTCACATAATTCAAAATACCAAAGAAGTTGATATCGTGAAATTCCTGCTTGAATTCAGTGAGCCTACTTTTAGCTACTAGCTGCATCAAGACCGTATTGTCTCCCTCAAACGTGGTATAGATCTCCGTATCGTTTTTGAGAATGCCAATGCGATTTTCTGATAAAAAGCCTTTACCACCACAAGCCTCTCTGCAGGTCTGTAGCGTTTCGGTAGTATTCCAGGTAGCAAAAGACTTCAGGCCTGCCGCCAATGCCTCGATCTCTCTCATATCTTCTTCCGTGCGATTGAGAAATCGCTTGGTTAGGTATTGCAATGCAAAATGAAAGGCATAAGCATTAGCTAATAGAGGCATCAACCTTCGTTGATGTGTGCGGTAGTTGAGGATAGGTACTTCTTTTCCATTCTCAGGGCCAAACTGTCTGCGCTTATCTCCATATTTGATAGCAATAGCCAATCCGGATTTTGCTGCGCTCAGTCCCGATCTCGGTATGCCAATTCTTCCACCTACCAAGGTTCCAAGCATGGTGAAGAATCTACGACTGTCGCTTGCAATCGGGCTTTCAAACTCCCCGTTTTCATTGACACTGGCGTATCTGTCAAGCATGTTTTCTTTTGGGATCTCTACTTTATCAAACCATATCCGGCCATTGTCTACTCCATTGAGTCCCATCTTGTGTCCACAATCTTCAATCCTGATTCCCGGAAGCGTCTCACCTTTTTTGTTTCGCAGTGGCACCAAAAAAGCATTAACTCCATAGTCCACATCATCAATGATGAGTTTGGTAAAGACTGTTGCCATTTGTGCATGACACGCAGCATTGCCGATATAATCTTTCCTTGCAAGATCGTTAGGTGTATGGATAGTGAATGTATCCGCTACTTCATCATAAGTAGCCGTTGTTTCAATGTCTCTCACATTAGACCCGTGACCTGTTTCTGTCATAGCAAAGGATCCCGGTAGTTCCAATGAGCCGATATCTTCGAGGTATTTCTTGTGGTGTTTTTTTGTTCCTAGAAAAAGGACACTCATACCGAAAAGCCCGAACTGTACACCAAACTTTATTACCAGACTTAGATCATGATAACTCAATGTCTCCATAATGGCGAAGTATCCAGCCATATCATCATCGCCACCTGTCTCTTTAGGGTAAGCTTTGGCTCCAAAACCCTGATCGGCCAGAAGTTTGCACCAAGCAAGTACCTGTTCACGGTATTCATCTTTGCCTTCACCCTGGTAGTATTCAAAAGAGGGATCGCTCAGAATGGTCTTGACTTTGCCGATGAGTTCTTTCTGTTCTGCATCCAACAAGTCAGCCATTTCTTCCGTGTCAAAAGTACAGGTTGTGCAAAGAGATTGGGTCTGTGTTTCTTCCCCCTTCTGCAATAAGTATCTATCCGACTCCTCACTGACTATTCCAAGTGCTTCTTCAATTTCTCTTAAAGAATTATTGGCTTTCTTTAAGGTATCCTTGTTTTGCCCATCGCTATTAATAGTGGCTATGCTAACACCCAAGTCAACCAAACTGTGCTTTACATTTTCAGGAAGTTTATCTGAAACCTTTTGGATTTCCAAAAGCCAACGTTTCATCTCAGTAGGTGATGGCGGATGAGTTGGATCAAGATATGCTTTTACCAGCACTCTTTCTTCCTCCGACATCCATTCCTGATTGTCTACCAAAGACCGAATGTTTTCTATTTCACTTGGCGTAAGAATGGCATCAGACCAGGCAACATGAAGCAGGGGTAAGAAGGTATAAAGTGCAGGATTTTCTTTCAGGTGCTTTGAATAGATCATATCTTTTGAGTTATAGAAATCGTATTGTCATCAAGATGAAAATTAGTGAACCAGAGACTTGAATCGCTGGCTTTCTATCTTAAGACTGTCTATTACTCAAAAAGTCACATTTTGATTAAAGACGAATCAATCTTTCTTTAGATCGTCAGAAGGGTCGACCATTTTAGTGACCACATTGGCCATATCTACAGAGAAAAGCTTGCCCACATCGGTCATTAGATGAGCATAGTTGATGGTGGCCATCACTTCTTTTTTCAATTCAGGAGGTAGCTCATCGACCTGATTAATGAGTTCAAAAGGGTTGATGTCCTCCGCTTTCATGTCTTTGTACTTATCTTCCTTCTTCATAGAGTTTCATCAGTTTTGCTTTGGTTCGTTTCAACTTCATTTTTACGGCACTTTCTCCGGAAACAGTAAGCTCGGCTATATCCTTAATAGAAAATCCATCCTGATATTTCATGAGCAGAATAGATTTTTCTGCAGGAGTTAGTTTATCTAATAACTCATTTAGCGTCTCGATGTTCAGGCTCAGGATGTCTTCATCTGCTGGGGTTTCTATGTGATAATCTTCTTTTTCTTTGCTTATTTCATCTTTTAGTGAGAGTTGACGTTTCTTTTTGGATTGATGGTCTACACAATAGTTGTAAGTAATTGAATAGATCCAGGTAGAGAATTTTGACTTCTTATTGAACTTCGAAAGGTTCATGTAAATTTTCACGATCACATCGTGGGCTACATCTTTCGCTTCCGCTTCATCTTTGGTAAAAGAGAGACACTTCTGGAAGATCTTAATTGCATAGCGTTCATAAATCTCCTCAAAATACTTTGGCTGTTCTCCAGTCAAAATAGCATCAATTAACTCCTCATCCGTCAACTTTTTTGTTTGCTTGTCCTGTACTTCTCTCACCAGTAGTTTAAATAGGTAACTAGTAAAAAAAAGTAGAATATTTTTCTTGATCAAGAAATTTGAAGCTTTCATTCCGATATCACATATTTTCCAAACCAATACCCCTAATAAAAACCTCTTTACCCGTTCCGGCCTCTATCCCCTGATATTTGAATTGCTCTTTGGCTGCCTGCTCAAAATGTTCCAGTATGAATGATTCTTTGTTTGGGAATTTGCACCAGTAGGTTACCTCAAATACCAACCCGGATGCAGAGACATGCGAAAGCTTTACACTAGGCTTGGGAACTTTCATGATCAGTGGTACCATCAGTGCCAGTTCTTCCATCAGGGTTTCTACATACTGAATTTCTGCGTCACTGTTTATGCAAGCATATAGTTTACCTGAGTAGAATCTTTTGAAACTCTCGTCAAAGACTAATCGATAGGGAACGGTGACTACTGAGTCTCCTGTTTGAATTTGAAAAAAGAAAGGCTTGAATCCAATGACCTTCCCGGTATGTATCTGCGACTGTACAGCATCGCCCAGCTCGATCATGCCATTCTTGCGAACCTTCCTACTGAGATATAAATCAACAAAAAGGTCACGAATTGATTTATTGGTTAGCAAAAAGAAGGTTGCAAAGACAACTACACTTATGATGATGTATCCGATCATACGGTTTCTACTGGAATAGAAGCATTTACTGTTTTCAAATGTAAGTCTCTTTGAGGGAAAGGAATCTGAACACCATTTTCAATGAACTTCTTGTTGATGGCAAAGCGGACATCACTTTTCACATCTTCAATTCTAAACCTATTCTCACTCCAGAAAAGGATCTCAAAATCCAGAGACGATTCTCCGAAATCAATGAATCGGGAAATCGTCTTTTTATCAGAGTCCACATCTTTATGTTCATCAGCCGCTTCCCGAAGTAATCGAGCCACCAGGTCTACATCTGAACCGTACGCTACACCTACAAACAGGGAAAAACGAGTGTCCTTCTTGTTATGAGACCAGTTGGTGATCTTCTCGTTGACTATCTTGGAGTTGGGCAGGATCATGATGATATCATTTCGGGTTTCGATCTTGGAAGTTCTCAACCCGATCTCTCTCACTTTTGCCACAATACCATCTACTTCAATAATGTCCCCAACCTTAATGGTATGTTCTGTCAGTATGATGAACCCACTTACAAGATCATTGAAGAGCTGCTGAAGACCCAAACCTACCCCCACCAAAAGAGCGGCAGAGCCGGCAAGCAAGAACGTGATCTTGATGCCGAAACTTTCTAGTACCAGCGAAATGGCAATGACAATCAATACGTACTTACATATTTGATAGTAAGCCATCGCTGTACCAATCTCCAGCTTCTTGAATACTTTGCCACTAACCAGTGATCTTTTGATCATCCAAAGTAGAATCCTGGTGACCAGATAGACCAGAACTACGTATAAAATACTGGAGGTTTTTACATAGTATTCTCCAACTCTCAATAACTCATATTCCAGGATCTCTTGTAGTGTCATTAGCTGTTGTTTTCTTAGCTGCTACTTAAATTCCGATTTTAAACTTCATTAAAGGACCTACTCAACAGGTTAGCCTTGAATCTTTACTTCTTCAGCTAACAATTTCTTGACCGGGATGACGATCGTCTCCTTATCTGCTTTAAGCACACAACTGGTGATATCTATCTTTTCAATAGTTCCCTTCACGCCATCCATCTCGATCTTCTGACCCACCTGGAAATTATTTTTTGTGTAGAAAGAGGAAAGGATGTTAGTGAGAATATCTCTGGACCCAATACCAAAAGAAACGGCAAAAGCAAGGATGATACCAGCAACAATGATGGTCACATTGGAAGTCACAATAGCGGTATCAACTCCAGCTTGATTCAATGCTGTGATGGTAATGATGACCAAGATTAAATAAAAAGCAAAACCACTGATGATTCGAGAAGAAGATACTGCGAGTGATTCCAGGATAGTTTTGAGTCCTTTCTTCACAAATGATGCAATGTAAAATCCAATAACGAACAATACGATGGCACTAAATAGTTGAGGTAAATAAGCTATCAGGTCACTGATGGACTCTGAAACGACAGACCAGCCAAGCGTATCTGAGGCCGTAACGAAAAAGAGTAAAATGATCACCCAGTAAACGAACTTACCCACGACACTTGATGGCGTTAAGGTGATGTTCGCACCACTGAGCAGTTCATCAAAGTTTGCCTTTTGAGCCAGCTTATCGAAACCAATTGCTTTTAAAGCTTTTCGGACGATGAAAGAGATTATTTTAGCGATGATCCACCCAAGGATGATTAGAAAGATTGCTCCGAGGATGTTTGGCAGAGCCGACATGAAACTCTCTCCGAGAGCTACCATTGATCGAAAGCCTACTTGTGTCAAATCTGTAATTTTTTCCATGATTGTTGAACTTTAGGTTTGTTGAGAATTGAACATTATTTTCTTGAGACTGCCAGGAAAGAATAAAGTCACATTTTATTTTCTTTTTTTTCGGATGTCAGTCCAAGCATTTTACAGGCAGTATTTCCCATGTGAGTAATAAAGAGTTCACCCATATTTCCGGTCATTCTTGTCAAATCAATATCTGCTTGCACTTTCTGTTTTAGATCTTCGGGAACCTCTGTCCTTGACACTAGTCCCTTGAGTGGATTTTGCATAAAAAATGGGAGCTAATGCCCCCACATTTATTTGTTTACTGAAATTGTATTGTCTTCCAAGTCTATTTCGCTCAGTACATCTTTGAGCAACACTCTTTTACCATCTCTGAAAGGGACTATCCAGGCATCTTTCAAACCCATTGAGCGGAGATGTTTTTTGAATGCATCCGCTTTGCGATAGTTGGTAAAATACCCCAAAGTGATCTCCTGTATCCCAAGGTCGTTTTTTTCTACTTTGATGTATCGACCTTCCGGATCTGTAAATTCAGACAAATCTCTTTTTGCGTATCCACCAACCTGTACTCTAAAGGTAATCCCCTGGTCTATCAAAGGAGCCTTGTTGGGAGTTGATTTGGATTGCGATTTAGACAAGTCACTTTTTGCGCTTGTCAATTGGTTTTTAAGAGATGAAATCTGATCGTTCTGCTTTTCGGTCTCTTGAGCTAACTGACGAATCTCTTGCTCCTGATCGCTTGTTTTAGATTTTAAATCCGTCATCTCTTGCTTCAAACTTTTCAGTTTCGCAGGATTGGACTTGTACATCTTAGCCTCCTTGATCAAGGCTTTTTTTTCTGCTTTGGAAAGCTTAGTGTCCTGACCACATACAGCCTGGCTGATGATCAGCGCAAATACTATTAAAAGGCTTTTCATTTCTTTATTGTTTATACTTCTGACTGGAAAGATTGTAATAAGTCACATTGATAGAGAGATTTTTTTTTCGCCGGAGGGAAATGTGACTTTTGACTAAAGGTGAGGTCTTAATGAATATGAAAGTATTTAACATTTCAATAGCAACCGTTTTATTGGTTCTGATAGCAAACCCCTTACTCGCTCAACGAGAAACCGTTCGTGGTAACCAACAATGGGTGCAGTATTACAACTCAATTAAACTATCTCCCAAACTAGGGCTATACTCTGATGCAGGGTTAAGATGGAAAGACGGTTTCAGTCAGACCTCTCAAACTTTGCTTAGAACAGGATTAGGATATAATGTGAAGAAAAACGTAAGACTCCTAACTGGTTTCGCATTTCTTACTTTTCTCCGAGAGGGTGAATTCGAGCGGTTTGAGTATCGACCTTATCAGGAGGTAGCAATTTCTCAAATGTTTGGAAAGGTGAGGGCGCAGCATCGGGTGAGAGCAGAGGAGCGTATTTTCAGGAGTGTCGGGGATGATGAAAGAATCAGGAATAGCTTCAATTACCGTTTTCGGTATCGGTTTTATGCATTTATTCCAATAGGAAGCACAGCAGAAGATAAGTACCAATGGTTCCTGAATGTGGGAGATGAGCTACTCATCAACGCAGGGAAAGATGTGGCCAGAAATATTTTTGACAGCAACAGGTTGTTGATTGGCCCTGCTGTACAATTCAATTCTAAACTGAATGTTTCTCTTACTTACAACTATACTTACGCCAGGAGAAATCAGGGAGAGGTAGAAAGTACTGCGCACATTCTTTGGCTAGGGATCAAGCATAAAATAGACCTGGTGGACTAGAAGGCTACCCTTGTCCTCAATCCAAAAATGGTTAGGTTTTCGCCTTCCTGGCCTTGTGCATCCCGAAGTACCTGAACGTGCGGTGAAATAAAGAATGCCTGCTTGATATTGAATCTCAGGTAGGCCTCTATCACCTTTTCAGATTTTGTATTGCTTACTTCTTCTGAAGAAAACCCTTCCGTCTGTCCATAGGCTACTCCCGTGGAGATACTTGATGATCCGATTAGTTGATAGTTTCTCAACTGAAGCCCACCACTCCAGGAATGTTTGACACCAAAATCTCCTGCCAGACTATCCATATTCTGACCGTACCTTCCATAAGAATAGAGCTTTTTAGTAAGCCGTAAATCTCCACTTACACCAAAACCCCAACCATCATCTATCTCTGTATTCCTATAGCCATAAACCCTGATTGCTCCTTTTTCTTCATTGTTGATCTTGAAAGATTCAGTCAACTGCGCAATCAGGAACAGGTTCTGGAAAATTTGATCACCGGAGTTGTCATTGCTGGCTACCCCGAACTGAAAAGTAAAATTGTTGAGCAATTCCGTATTCATTGTCAAACCTGGACTGTTGCCTGGTGCAGCCAAAGCACTGCTGTTTACAAAAGCATTGGTCAGAAACTGTGAATATTCGTCGTTGGCTATTGAGTTAGGATCGTAGTAGTTAGTAAGGTCGATTTTACCCATTGTGATAGAAGTGTTTTTAATGGTGTACTCCACCCATGCTTCGAGGATGTTGATATGATCGATTCCATTTTCTCCTTGGGTAGACCCAGCACCTGCATGAAAGCCTGAATAGTTGGGGAAAGCTTTATCCGGACCATCTCCACCGACTCCCTGAAGGTTGATAAAAACGAGGCTGTTCTTTCCGAACGAGGAAATGGCAAACAGATCGACGGTTCCCACAACAGAATTGACTGAGTTATCAAATTTGCCATCCCATTGAAACACGTTAAGAAACTGACCTGTAAAGGTGAGTTGCTTGGGCTTGTTTACTGCTGCCTTAAAAAGTGAGTCGAGCGCTCTCCGCTTGGATCGTCTGTCCTGGTCGGTGAACTCCTGATCATCTTCATTAATGGATCGCAATATTCCTTCAAACTGGGAGTGAGTCACCATTCTTGCTTTGGCATCTTTGAGCGCTTTGTCAAGACTATCGGTTCGTTGTTCCAGTCGTTCAAATCGTTGGATCAGGGAATCCACCTTGGATTCAGAGACTTGACCAATAACTATTTCAGTGCATGCGAAAAACAATATGGCGAGGATGAGTTTTTTCATTTCTCCGAGTCTTTTGTTTGGAACAGTGATTTAATGGATGCTTCCAGCAAGCTTCCCTTTTGACTACTTAAAACCAAAACACTAATGTGTAGCACTCCGTCTTTGATTTCAATGGATGGGATGTTCAGGCTCCACGGGTTTTGGAGTACTGCTTTCTTAAGATCCTTCAGATCAATTTGATCTGGGTTATCTATTGAAAAAGTGTATAGATAAGGATCAGAAGATTTTTCCTTTTGAACACTTTTCACTTCTCTAGTGAAGAAAGATTTTAGTTTCTGTAGCGGTCTTTTGAAGATCATAGCAGTACCTCTCTTTCTTTAAAAGCATCCAGAATAAATGGATACATGACCGGATCGAGATTATAAATCCCTCCAGTCTTTTCAACGATCAATCCTGCTCTTCTCAAGGCCAGTATTTTTTCTTCTGTTTGTGCTGAACTCCATCCTGTGATACGAACAATTTTTGATGCAGACAATCTTTTATGCAAGATGAACTGAATGATGAGCATCGTCCAATCGTCATCCAATTTATCAAAGACTTCTAAAGAAGGGTATATCGGTTTTTTGACGCTGATGTACTCTTTGTTTGCCTTCTCTATATTGGAAAGCCAACCATTTAAGGTAACTCCGGGGCTACCATGACTGTATTTGAAATAGCTGTGGAAAAGTGCGGCAATTTGTAGTTCGCTGAGCTGCTCTTCCTTTTCAATGCCGTTCACTTTAAGACCACTGGACTTATGTCTTTTTAATACCAACTCGCTCAACTCTTCTGCATCAAATGGCATCATATTGATGATCTCAATGAAATGATCCTCAAGTTTGGCAGCTTCATTGATCAATCGATACGCATAGGCATTTAGGTTTGCAACGAATAGGATTTTATCTCCAAATTGATCAATCAGATCGCCTATTAGCTCGATCACCTCCATGCCTTGATCGGAACGCTCCCAGAAGAGTTCCAGATCATTGATGATCAATACACTCTTCTCCGGCAACCTTGAAAGCATTTGTTGAGCAGTACCTCTCTTTTGTAATGCTTTGCTGAGGGATTTCTCAAATCCTTCGACCGCTGTAGTTCCAGGTATGGGAGGGAATATGTGATAAACAGTGCTACTCTTAAAGATCTGCTGCGCAATATGTTTTGAAAAGGCAGTCTTGCCAGAGTTTCGATCTCCCAAAAGCAAAATTCCTCCGGCATAGCCAGACCGATGACGCATCACTGCTTTTTTAAAGGTGGCTTCTTCGACCGGACGACCAATCCAGAAATCCTTACTTATGTTCGATTTGCCATTGAAAAGGCTCACATAGTACTGAGGCAGTGGCTCTATACCTTTTTTCGGAGGGCTGAGTTCCTCTTTCAAATCCAGCAGCATACTGTTTGCAGAGGACTGCTTTTTCGTCTTACTCAGTTGATTCGCATAAAGCACAGCCTCACTTCGTCTGTAAAGTAGCCTTGTCACTGACTTTTGTACTGTTTGCTTTACTTTCTCAACCAAGGCTTCTGCACCAGAGAGTACTTGCTGGCTTTGATAAATCCTCAGCCCACTGCTGTAGTCTTCAGCACTTTCCTCGATACGAACAGATTCAAGTGGTTCATAGGCACTTGCCAATAGCTTTTCACATTCTCTTCGATAGTTGTCTAAAAGCTCTGATATTTCATTTTTCTCTTTCTCGATTTTTGTTTTGCAAGTTGCAAGGATTTCGTCGGCTGAACTGATCATAGGTTCCTTGTTGTCAAGGTTGAATTGTGCCAGATTCAAAGCATCCTGAGAGGTGAAAATGGCTCTTTTCAATGCATCCATAGTGGTTTCAAACAACTCCTCTGTCGGCGATTCATAACGTGACTTCAGGTAATACTCTGCCATTCTTGAAACCGGAATAGATACAGATTCTCGCTCTTCTTCGTCCTGAACCTGCGAGTAGATCTCTATCTTCTCAGGAAGCTCGTCAGTCAGTGACATCAATTTGGCTTGATGTTGCTCGAACTGCTCCTGCAACTCAGCTTCAAAATCCACATCGAACTTCACCTTGAAAGCCTTGTCTGCATCCCCCTCAGCCAGTGCTGCACATGCAGCCTCCGTCTTCTTCAGGAATTGAGTACCCACCATCATGGTCAGACTGTCGGTAAAATCGAAAAGTAAGGTCTCTTGCCTGTTTTGAATAGCATGCACTTTCAACTCCAGGATGATCATATTAACCATCGTTTTCACATTGACCTCAAAGGCTTCAGAGAAGTCTTTGACATTCGATTCTGTCTTTGCGTAATACTTCTTAGACCTGGCTCTCCTTTGAATCAAACGATCCGTCTCCAGGTTCTCCATGTCTTTTTGCATGAGCAGTAGATTCCTGCGAAACTCCGCTAATAGTCTGTTATGATAAAGTACAGCAAGTTTTTCTAACTCTTCAGTTGTTTGAGTAACCTCGTTCTCGAGGTTTGCTGCCTTACCCAAGTCCATCTCTTTTTCTTCCCAAATAGATCGTTCCAGATGATTGAGTGTATCGGTAATGTTTCCGGCAAGCTTTCTGGCGTTTTCGTAAAACTTCGTTTGATCTTCAAGTAATTGACCCAGCACTTTTTTGAGAAACACCGTCCGTGTACTTAACTGGAAAAACCTGGCCAGCTCTCGGTAATTGATCGTTTGAGTAATGGGCTTACCAACGATTGCATGCTTCATTCGCTTGAGCCTTTTTATAGACTTGAGACGAAAATGATCACTATCCTTGATTAAGAAATCTTCATCATGGTATTTGATCGTCAATTTTTTAGGGAATCTTTTAAAGTCATTTCTTAATTGATCCAGATACCAAACAAGACCCTCTTCCAATCGCTCTATCTGATCCGGAATACCCTCGTTCAACAGTTGTTCATTGATGAAAGCATCCAGCTTGAAAAGGCTATCACTTTTTAACTTATCAATCGCTTTTTTGCGTTTTAGCAGCTCAGGAGTTTCATTGATTTTTTGAGCTTCTTTATTGATGTGTGCTATTCGATCTGACAGGTCAGCAAGAAAAGTCCTGTTGCCATCGAATACAGGTTTCAATGCCTTGTTAAAAAACCGATTAAGTACTTCCTGTCCATTGTGATCTACTTTTTTAATGTCAGCGGTAACTTCCGGATATCTTGAATCATCCAAAACAGTCAATGCAACAGTGGGTAACGTTTTGGTTTCGGTAAGTTTCGGTTTTGCCTGCTCTACTACTTCCAGAACCTCAAAGTCATCTGAAGCATTGATAATTAATGAACTACCAATGCCTTCTACGGTGCGATTGATTTTGTTAAAGTGTTTTCCGAAATTTCTGAATTGACTGTCAGTAACTCCCAATAGCACAAGATCAGTTTTTCCGGATTCTCGAGAAATGATTTCGTGTTCTTCCTCTTTCGATGTTTCATTGTTAATCACCTTTACTTCTGCGTTCAACCGATACTGATCCAGGACGGCAGTGGTAGCTCTATAGACATTTTCCGACTCTTCTTCTACCTGATTAATAATCAACAAACGGACTTTGGCACTTTTCCACAAGATAGAGCTGGTGATAGATCTCACGAGACCAAATGAAAGGGAGAGATTTCGTCCAGTACCACTCCACCAGATGTCAATGGTTTTTCCTTCGCCGTAACCTCGATCATGTTTGTAATCCAGAAACAAAGTGTTGAAATTTTGACTGGCAAAGCTTTCAATCAAATCCAGAAATCTATCTTCGCTGGTAGGGCTTTTACTCCAGCCCATCAGGATAGTATTGGGCTCTACTCCAGAGAAACCATACACCCTGGCGATCTGATCCATGCCTGAGTAGATATCCCGACAATGAAGCTTATGTCTGAAATACCCTATAGCATCTTTCCCTTTTTCAAGATTAGACTCGGTTTTGGCCATGATGCGGTCATCACTTTTCACCAACTCGAAAGCAGACAGTATTCCCAGCTTACCTACGATGGCTTTCCCTATCTCTGTCATGTGGATCCGGTTGTTCGGGTTACCACTAAACATGATGATATTAGGTCTCCAGTTTCGTTGATGAATACGATCTTTCATCAGGTTAGTGAGTCCGGTCTTTACCAGTGATGCCCAGACACCACTCCACGCATCACCAGAATCAAGGGTCAATTCACGTCTTTTCAATAGAAAATAGGTGAGCCCCAAAATCAAAATAGCTCCAAGAAGTGCAAGAAGATCCAGTTGGATCATCACCACTAAACAGGCAATGGCACCTAGGAAACTTATCCATCCGGAGACCCTGAAATCAGGTCTGTAATCTGAGCTTGTCCATTTCTCGAAAGCGGCACTAATATTCAAAAAACCATAGGTGGTAATGAAAAAGATCGATACAATTCGTGCGATCAAATTAAGATCACCTATCAGAATCCCTGCTTCAGCAATGACAAAAGCAAGCATGACGGCATTTCTCGGTTCTTTAGTTGGCCCATATCCTTTAGCAAAGAATTTAGAGCCGATCTTATCGACGGAAATGGCTTGCATGATCCTTGGAGCACCAAGGATGCTGCCGAGAGCAGAGGACAATGTAGCACCCCAGATACCAGCCAATACCAACTCAGGAATCCATGATGTATTCAATAGTATTTGAGGATCGTTGATCAGGGCATTTCGGCCAACAGTGAATGAAAAGAAAATGGCCAAAATCACATAGATAAAGAAGCCAACCACAATGGCAGCTATAGTTCCCTTGGGGATGGATCTCTTGGGATCTTCCAGGTCACCTGACATGGAAACTCCGGCACTAAACCCCGTAACTGCCGGGAAAAAGATTCCAAAGAGTACCATGAGAGAGGTACCATTTGGGGCACTCAGAAAGAGTGGGGTCTCCGGACTGAGATCATGTTGACCAAAAAAGATGGAAGCAAGAGAGAGAATGATAGCTCCCAGGATAATGAACTGGGCTTTGATGGCCAGGGAAGTACTAATAAAAGTGATTATGGTAATGGCAATGAGTGCAATAGATCCTGCGATCCGGATATTAGAAACATCACTTGAGAATCCAAGATAAGGTAAGAGGCTTTCTGAAAATCCAATGAGGTACAAGCTGATACTAAAAGAGAGTCCTACAAAAAGTGCCAGGCCTAGCGTGCCCCCAATGGGAAGTCCCAGGCTTCTCGAAATAATATAGTAGGGGCCGCCAGCTTCTATCTTCTTGTCAGTAGCCATAGAAGATATACTCAAGCCTGTGGTTACTGATATGATGTGAGCTACCACAATAATGGCTAGTGTGTACCATAGTCCCGCTTCTCCAACAATTTGTGGAAGACGCAGATACATGATCACACCCAATATGGTTAATATTGAAGGGACGAATACGCCACCAAAAGTTCCAAACTTCTTAATTTTTGCCATAGAGTGATTCCGGATTAATCAGGTTTATTGATCTTGAGACCTGAATTGTGCAATTAAGTCACAAAATTTACTTTTAAAAAATGTGACCGTTTGCCGTAAAACGTGTCTCAAGAATAAATAAAATCGATGGAATACCTAAACGCATATACTGAGACGATAGCCATCTCCTTGATTATCATCATTTCCTATTTCTTCAATTACATATCGAAGAAATCTAAAATCCCTAGTGTATTGCTGTTAATCGGCTTGGGTGTGGGTATCCAATACTTACTTCAAATTGTAGAAATCAATCTGGACGGATACATTATGAAAGCTCTGGAGCTTTTGGGTGTTGTCGGACTGATTATGATTGTTTTGGAAGCAGCCCTTGATCT
Organism: Ekhidna sp.; assembly: GCA_965267215.1. GTDB lineage: Bacteria > Bacteroidota > Bacteroidia > Cytophagales > Cyclobacteriaceae > Ekhidna. The sequence continues at coordinate 2,565,702 of OZ253940.1, read as the reverse complement.
TAAACTTGAGAAGGAAAAAAAGCCACTACTGATTCAGTCCTTTGTTATTGCGCTTATAGCTTTGGTAGGAACTGCTTTGCTTGTTGCATACATCTTTCATCTGGTGCTATTCGATGATTTTCTAACTTCATTGGTTTATGCCATTCCATTGTCGATTTTAAGTAGTGCGATCATCATACCCAGTGTTAGTTCTTTGCTAGACAGCAAGCGGGAGTTCATGATTTACGAGAGTACTTTTTCAGACATATTGGGAATCATGTTTTTCTATTTTGTCCTTAGTGGAGCGGATGCAGCCCATGCAGGCGAGATCGTGTTTGAGGTGTCAAGTAGCATTGCCATCACCATCGTGCTATCATTATTAATCAGTTATCTGATGGTATTGCTTCTACAAAAGCTGGAATCTAAGGTTAAGCTATTCTTTCTAATAGCTGTACTCGTGTTGCTCTACTCTACAGGGAAGATGTTCCATCTATCGTCCTTACTGATCATCATGGTTTTCGGGCTGGTACTGAACAATTACAAAATCTTCTTTAAAGGTCGATTGGAGAAATGGGTAAAACCTGAAGCTCTGGATCATATTACTGAGGACTTTCATGTCGTAACAATGGAAACGGCATTTGTGGTCAGGACTTTCTTCTTTGTGATTTTCGGGATGACACTTGACTTTTCAGGGTTGACAGACCTGCCATCACTTTACATGGGTTTAGCTGTGTTGGGTATTACTTATGTTATCCGTTTTGCTTTGTTGAAAGGTATTATAAAAACGAATATCACTCCTCAACTATGGATAGCTCCTCGAGGATTGATCACAGTATTATTGTTCTTTTCTATTCCATTAGAATTTATGGATGAGCGATTCAATCCATCCATACTACTCGTAGTAATTCTAGCTACCAGTATTATTATGACAACCGGACTGATTTCCAAGACCGAAGATATAGAGGAACAGGACGAGCTATCTTTTACCGACTGGGATGAGTTGGATCAGGATATCGAAGAGATGAAGAAAGATGAGGTAGTGAACACCTAAAGACTATGACAAAAAAAGGAATAAAAATTAGCCCTGAAGGAAAGCTCGCTTTGGTGATCGCCGTGGCGATGCTAGTCCTGTACCTATCCCGATTTATTTACTAAACAGAATACTTATATAATTATCATGGCAAAACAGAGTCAATCACCTATTAACATATTATTTGTATCTATCGCAGGTCTTATCACTGATATTGCCTGGACCTGTAAAAAGGAGGGGCATCACATCAAATATTACATCGAAGAAGAATCTGAAAGGGAGATTGGAAATGGGTTTGTAGAAAAAGTCAATGACTGGGAGTCAGAGGTGGACTGGGCTGACTTGATTGTATTCGATGATGTTTTGGGACAAGGAGCAAAAGCAAAAAAGCTCAGAGAGCAAGGTAAATACGTTGTAGGAGGCACCCCTTACACTGACCTTTTGGAAGACGATCGATCTTTTGGTCAGAAAGAGCTGAAGAAACACGGAGTTAATATTCTCTCTTTTGAAGAGTTCGACTCTTTCGATGCTGGCATTGAGCATATCAAAGCCAAGCCTGGAAAATATGTTTTGAAACCAAGTGGTGAGGCGCAGAATATCAAACGCCTGCTTTTTGTAGGTCAGGAAGAAGATGGTAGCGATGTACTTAGGATCTTAGAGGCCTATAAAAATGCATGGAGCGATGAAGTGAAAGTTTATCAGCTCCAAAAGAAAGTCGATAGCGGGGTAGAGATAGCTGTTGGAGCTTTTTTCAATGGGAAAGAATTTATTTATCCTATCAATATCAACTTTGAACATAAAAAGCTATTTCCCGGAGAGTTGGGAGTAGCCACAGGCGAAATGGGAACGACCATGTTTTGGAGTGGCCCGAATAAGTTGTTCAACTCAACCCTAAAGAAGATGGAACCTACCCTCGCTCAAGAAGGATTTGTTGGTTACATTGATATAAACTGTATTGTCAATGGCAATGGGATATACCCACTAGAGTTTACTTCTCGTTTCGGTTATCCTGCTATTTCAATTCAAAGTGATGGAATGATCAATTCGATAGGTGACTTTTTCTATCAATTGGCGAAGGGGGATAAGATACAGCTGAAGACCAGAAGTGGTTTTCAAATTGGGGCAAGAGTAGTAGTTCCACCATTTCCTTATAAAGATCCAAAAACCTTTGAGGCATTTTCGAAAGATGCAGCTATCGTTTTCAAGAAGCCGATGCTGGAAGGGATTCATATCGAAGATGTTAAGATGGTCAATGATGAATGGCTAATCACCGGAAATAGTGGTGTTGCCTTAATCGTCACAGGCTTTGGCCTTACTATGAAACAGGCTCAAGCCCAGCTCTACTCACGAATCAAAAACATTCTCATTCCCAATATGTACTATCGCACCGATATCGGCAACCGTTGGTTCGAGGATAGTGATAAACTACACGCTTGGGGATATTTGAGGGAGAGTTGAGTTGTTTTAATATTGGTGGCGGAAAAAAATAATTGGAATTAAGATGTTTGCCCCTATGTTAACCCCCTTTTATTAAAAAAGCCTCTTTAAAATAAATAAAGAGGCTTTATTGTGGAGTCGGAGGGATTCGAACCCTCGTCCAGCTAAGGAAACCATAAACCTTCTACATGTTTAGTCATTCTTGCTTTATCTCGTACAAGCAGCTGGTGAACAACAACCTACTACAAATACCAGTCGCTTAATTTCGCCAAAGGCCCACGACACTACCTCTGACTATTCCTTATTATGACACCCTAATTTCCATTCTCAAGGACAAAGAACAGTAGGATGTGACAGGGGGAACCTATTTGGTTCAACCCTAATTAATTCTCTACTTTATTCAAGAATTAAGCTGCCATAGCGTAGTTAGACTCGCCAATTATAATTATGAATGAATTGATCACGTGTGCTCATTCAACACCCGACATGCCAGCGTATGCTTTGCACTTCCTGTCGATTCCAGTCGACCCCATTCAGCGCAAAATCTTTGTCTAACAATTACCTAACGCAAATACAAAGTTAATCATTCAGATAAAGCGAAGGAATATTCACACTATTTCAAATCTATGGGAAAGTAAGTACCTTGTAGTAATAGTTCAACAGATGAAAAAAGTTGTCATAATCTTGCTTATTACACTCTTAGCTTGTTCTAAAGAAGTATACTATCAGGTAAGTTACGATGCAATGGCAGTTCCGTCTGAAATTGATGAGCTTATCATTGCAAAAGAGGCTGACCAGGTCGATTACTCCGGGCTAAAAAAGAAAGAAAGAAGAGAGCGTCTGTTTGAGTCGGCAACAGGAAATTATGTAATCAAAAGAATTAGTCAAATATTTAAATCAGATACGAACTTTTTGTTAGTCAGAGACACTGTTTATTCTTCTGATGTGGATTCGTTCATCAAAGGATTGGACGAAGGTACATTCGTATTATTACCAACGCTGAGTATGACCAAATCCGATGGGTTTACCATGAGTTCGGATGCTGAAAATAAAAACTATAGCACCTATTATGCATCTCTGACAGTCACCTTGCAATCGAGTAATGATGAACAAAAAAAGACAACCATTGATGACAAGGTTAAAGTGGAAGGGGACGAATTGATGCTTGTTGTGGACGTATTTAGCGAACAAGACTATAACTTTTCTTCAGAAATCAAGGAAATGCTTAGATCAATGGCGAAACAGTATCATCGCAGATGGTACCCCAGAATAGAAACATTCACAAAAACCGCATACGTTCGCAATAAATTCAAAGGGTTTGACACCTTTTTTAACAAAGGAAACTATAAGAAGGCAAGGGAGATTGTGAGCCCTTACCTGACCAGTAACAACCTAACACTCCAGATGCAGGCATCTTACAACATGCATTTAATATGTGAAGCCACAAGTGATGCGGCATGTTCTAATAAATGGCTGGCAAACTATGAGAAATGCCAAAAGAAACTACAGGAACAATGGAATCGTTAGATCGGGATAGACCGCTGAGCTTACCCAAGAATTTTACGTTGACGAATAAATATTTCCGAAAAATCCCGAAGTGCTTCAGAAGAACCCAATAGAATAAGAAAGTCTTCTTCTCCAATTACGGTGGTTGGTGAAGGTGCAGGGATAATTCCCTTCACATCATCCTTTACGCCGATTACCACAGCACCTGTTTTTTTTATAATATCCAGTTCTTCGAGTGTACTGTCTTTATACTCATCCTTCAAATCTTCGTATCCAATTTCCTCTAAATGGTAATCTAGACTTGAAACACCGTTGATTAAATTTAGAAATTCGATTACGGTGGGTTTGGTGATCATATGAGCCATAAACATCCCTCCCAAAACATCCGGCATAATCACTGAATCAGCTCCAGCGTGGTACAGTTTATCCTGGGTTTCAAAACTTGAAGTTCGGGTGATGATCCTAATGGTTGGATTCAAATTTCTTGCTGTAAGCGTTACAAAAACATTTACTGAATCCGATGGGGTGGTAATAATGATAGCAGATGCCTGCTCGATTCCAATTGCCTTGAGGTCATCATCTTTGGTGGCATCTCCTACAAACCATTTCATATTTTCAGGTATTAGCTGGGCTTTTTGTTCATCTTTCTCAATAATGATAAAATCCTTCTTGCTTTGGAGCAATTCGTTACAGGCACGGCTGCCGTTCCTTCCAAACCCACAGACAATCACATGGTTTTTTAATTTGCTTAGCTTCATATTGGACCTTAGGTTTTTTAATATATCGTTTAATCTACCCTCGAAGAAATAACTGGAAACAACTGTAAGGATATAAGCAAATAGCGTGACATTGAAGATAATGTAAATAGAGGTAAAGATTCTTCCCGCTGGCGTCAATTCTTTCACTTCTGTGAATCCTACGGTACTAATGGTGATTACCGTCATGTAGATTGAATCGATAGCGTTCATGTCTTCAATCCAGGAGAAGCCAACGACACCAATGGTTAGGCTTAATCCAAACAAGATAATCGCGGTTACTACTTTTCTTATATGAACGTTCCTCTTTAGTTGCCCAATCATACGTACAATTTACACGCTACTTGAATCAAATTGAATGAATTTATCTATTGAATTTATTTTCTTGACGTAAATATTTGGCTGGTCTTTTGAGACAGCTACAGGTATGTTATCTTGCTATCGGAATGGAAAATTTTGTGGTATCGGCGCGTAAATACAGACCTCTGGGTTTCGAAGAGGTAGTGGGACAGGAGCATATTACCACCACACTTGAAAATGCGATTAAGTCTAATCACCTCGGACAGGCATTGTTGTTCTGTGGTCCAAGAGGAGTTGGGAAGACAACTTGTGCCCGAATCCTGGCAAAAACCATCAACGATTTTGAAAGTGAGACGGGCGAAGGCACCAATAACTTCAATATTTTCGAATTAGATGCTGCATCAAACAACTCAGTAGAAGATATCCGAAATCTGATCGATCAGGTTCGTTACCCCCCGCAGCAAGGAAAGTATAAGGTGTATATTATAGATGAGGTTCACATGCTTTCTACTCAGGCGTTCAATGCGTTTTTGAAAACACTGGAAGAACCACCTGAATATGCCATTTTTATTCTGGCCACAACAGAAAAGCATAAAGTAATCCCAACGATCCTTTCCAGGTGTCAGATTTATGATTTCAACCGAATTGAAGTCAACGATATTGTAACGCAGTTGGAAAAAATTGCTTCAAGTGAAAATGTGGAAGCTGAAAAAGAAGCACTTCATTTGATCGCACAAAAAGCAGACGGTGCACTTAGAGATGCCCTGTCGATCTTCGATCTGATCACGACCTTTTCCTCTGATGGAAAGATTACCTATCAGGACACAATCAAGAACCTCCACATTCTTGATTATGATTACTACTTCAAGTTGGTAGATGACCTTCTTGAAGAGAACATGTCGGGAGCTTTGGTGCTTTTCGATGAGATTTTAAGGCATGGATTTGATGGGAACAACTTTCTGAATGGCTTTCAGCAACACTTAAGAAATCTACTTGTATCAAAAGACCCGCAGACGTTAGCACTACTGGAGGTTACGGATAATCTGAAAGAAAAGTATGCTACTCAGGCAGGGAAGTGTAGCCCTTCGTTTTTGCTTTCGGCACTTAATATTGCCAATCAATTCGAACTTAACTATAAGCAGAGTAAAAATCAGCGATTGCACGTTGAGTTATGCTTGATGAAGCTTGCGCATCTACAAAATGCACTTCAGTTAAGCTCCTCTGATAATGGAGCAAAAAAAAAAGACCCCACAGTAACAGCATAAATGAGAAGGCAGCCGAATCTCCCAAAACTCAGAAAGAGTCCGAACCTACCATAGGTCAACCGGATCTTCCGCCACCACCTTCGGAAGAACCCCCCTCAAGTGAATCAATAAAAGCTGAGCCTGTCAAGCCCAAACCAGTCATCTTAAATCCATCTACATCTGACAAGCCTAAAGAAACACCAAGCATCTTTGGAAAGAAGAAAGAAAAGAAGGAGGATGTGCAAGAAAGCACTCCATCACCAGTGATTGACAAAAAAGAGATGGCATTCTCGGATGAGGATTTGCAAAAAGCGTGGAAGGTTTTTGCAGATCAAAAGCCAAATGCCGGGGATACAGATAAATTGATCTTAGGCAAGAAAGTGAAAAAGGGAGAGGATCATAGTGTAATTATTACGTTGGGAAGTCAATTGGAGGTAAGCTTTCTGGAAAAGTTCGATACAGAACTGGTACAGTTCCTTAGAAATGAGTTGATGAATGATCACATTGTGATAAGAAGAGAAATCGAAGAAATAGAGGAAAGTAAAAAACTGTATACCAGTAAAGATATTTTTGATGAAATGGTGAAGCAGAACCCGGATTTGAAAGACCTCAAGGATAGGTTAGGATTAGATTTTGATTACTAAACTGCACTGCGATGAAATACCAACTAAGGCACTTTGAAAATAATCTACAGATGATGGCATCTGTTGGATGGATATTTTCAATCATCGGAATCATTGTATTCTTTACCGGTCCAATCCCGGTAGCTGCTTTCTTTTTATTGATTGGAATTTTGATGATCTGGCTTCAACTGAGAGGTAAGAGAATTACAATAGATACTGAGAATCGATTTGTAAAATCAGGAAGGACTTCAGTGAAAATCGTTAACCCTTCTATGGTGTTTATAAATGAAGTAAGGGTATCACAGAATGTGAACTCAAGAGTGAATTCTGCTAATGTCAAAATGTATTTCTATAAAGCTTTCATTCAAGATGGAGAAAATAAAATATTAATCTCATGCAATCGAAATGAAAATCGAGATATAGAAGCGATCAAGAAAATCTCCGAAGATCTTGGAATCCCATTTCAGAAGAACTATGAGTAGATTGAATTCGTCAAAGAGATCGTTAAATTTATTGGTGTGCTGAAAATATTTCAATCCAATTTCCTTCCGGATCTTGACAGATCAATCGACTTCCCCTTTTTGTAACATCCACTTTCATTGATTCTAAGTATTCCTGAGCGAATTTTAGATTTTCTACTTCAAACATAAGAATCATTTGAGGGGCACTTACGAAATATTTTTTAGACTTTTTCAAGCCTTTTTTCCAATGGATCATGAATGCGAACGTTTGATCTTTCTTGTGTTTTAATGGGAGTGCATCAGGGAGATAATTTGTTGACCAGTCATCAAATCCGAGTAGCTTTTGATAGAAGTACCTTGCTGAATCCATATTGCTAATTGCTATGCCTGTATTGTAGACTTGAATTCCATTCAATGGTCCAGGATCATATATCTGGACTTCCATGAGACTGATAACATTATCTGAGGAATCTTCGAAAGGAATAGCAATGCCTACTCCATTTCTAGCCAATAAGGTGTCGTAAAATGAGACATTTTTTTTCTTCAATGCATCAACAGTTGGAAGTAGATGATTGACATGTAATGTAAGCCCTGTTCTTGACTCCTGAGGGTAGTCATTGGCGGACAAATGATCAGCTTCTTCGATATAGATAGGAAAGACTTTATTTAGCAACATGATCCCAGCTTGAGAATTTACAACTTCGAAACCTAAGACTTCTGAGTAAAAGGTTGTTGCTTCAGCAATATCTGAAGTGAAGATTTTCAAACCATGAAATTTAAAATCTACTTGGCTTTGAACGAGACACGGGAAAATTAAAAGTAGGAATGAAATGAGTTTCATAATTTTGTTCTTTACCTGGTCATAAATGACTTTACTTCAATTGTTCCTCCATATTTGACATGAGGATTCTCCTTCGCAATTCCAAGTGCTTGTTCAATAGACGCAGCTTCGAGTATGAAATAGCCGGAAGTGATTTGAGATGTATTGATTAACGAAACTCCATCTTTATCAACAATTATGGTTTTATTCTTCAATTCCTGGCCAGTGATTTTGAATCCAGCCTCCTTGGTCTTGTTTGTCCATCTCGAATATTCTTCAAACATTTCAGTTGGATCATTCGGATGAAAATTATCATCCTGATGGAGGATGAGCATATAGCCCTTCTCGGGGTTTATTTGAATAGCTTCTTTGCTGTTGATTTTCTCAAAGAATATCCCTGCAATGAATGCAATTGAGGCCGCTATGGAAACAGCCCATGGAAGAGTATTCCTTCTGGGCTTTCTATCTAGAAGTCCTTCATGGTGGAGATTTTTTATGATTTTCTGCTCAAGCTCTTTCGGTGGCTGAGCTTCTTTTGAGAGTTGCTCATACAGACTCTTTTCTCGATTAGATAGTGGTTCTTCGTTCATGACTTAGTCAGAGATTAAATAGTTCCTTACTGTTTTCCTTGCATGAAATAATTGACTTTTACTTGTACCTTCCGTGATATCAAGAATTTCTGCAATCTCCTTATGCTTATAACCTTCTATATCGTGAAGTATGATGATTTGACGATAACCGGGAGGTAGTTGGCCAATCGCTTTTTCTAAATCATAACGAGTTCCATTCCATGTTTCTGACTCCATTTTTTGACCAGATGTTACTTCTTCTTTGGATATCAATTCCCACTCCTTGGATTTCCTATGTGACCTAAACAAGTTGATCAGAATAGATGTCAACCATGTTTTTAATTCACATCTCCATTCAAAACCTTCAAGTTTTCTGATAGCTACCATCCACATTTCCTGAATTAATTCCTCCGACTGATGCTTGTCCTGGGTAAGTCGGAGGGCCATTTGGTATAGGTGAGGAGTTTTATCTCGATATAGTTTTTTAAATGCACGTTCACTGTGCATTTCCAGAAAGCTCCTTACCAGTTGTTGATCTTTCACATGGGTCTCTTTATCCTATTAGTGGCTCAAATAGGAAAATGGTTGGTTGGGTAAATTGGATTTTTGAACAAATGACTTAGATAGACCTTTTTTCTAAACCTCGTGAATCACAATCGAATTATTGTCTGGATCATAGATTGCAATAGACCTGACATTTTCTATTTTCTCGATAATGCCATCTACTTTGCCGTCATTTAAAGTGGTTTTATCCATCACTTCTTCCATACTCTCCACCAAAATATCAAACTGATGACGATTTTGATTGGTCTGATTATTGACTAATTCAGCAGGGCATAAGAGTAAGTCTAAATCGCCAAACTTTTCCTGGTATAATGTGTATCCTGAGTGTTGGACTTCAGTAAAATCGACTTCAAAAACATTGGAATAGAATTCTTTCATTTTAGAATGATTGTATGTCGCAAGGGTTAAACCCTTAATTTTTATTCTATACATATCCTTACGCTTTCAATCTTATAACCCACTTAGTTAGCAGCTAACATCCCCACCAGAATTCCACTTTTCCAGAGCTTTACCAATGAATTGGTTCAGGGGAGTGTTTTCCAAATCATCAGTCTTTTTTATTCGAATGCATCCTTTTCCCAAATCAAGCTTGGCAAGAAGTTCCCTTCCATTGTTGATTTTATTGACATCTCCAATGTAAAGACTGACATAGTTCTTTTGTGCATTTAAATGGAAAACTGTGTTATTTCCTTGACCGTAAGCCAGCATTTTATATTGAATGAATTCTTTAGGAGCAGCTTCTTGTTTCAGGATCATGTCTCTCACTTGCAACAATTTTTCTTTCCTCCAATCTTCATTCAATTGTTGCAGATATTCCTCCGGTGATCTTACCTCGTATTGCATATTTTTTATTCAAAAATTATGTTTCAAGATAACTCGATTTAGGAACAATCCCTTTCCAATAAAAGCAGTTATAATATCTTATGGACTAATTATTCTTCTTCATAGACCCTCAATTCCTGTCCCACATTCAGATCAAAGCCATTTAAATTGTTAAGATCAACAACTTCATCCACAGTCATTCCATATTTTCTTGAAATAGCGTAAACAGTTTCACCAGGCTGAACCTTATGTGAAATGATGTTCTTTCCGGCAGAGGCCTCTTCGATAGGGGCCTTAACCTGGATGTTTTGTCCAATGCTAATCGCATCTGGATTTGGTAGTTCGTTCCATCTGAGTAGCTCATCCAATTTCACTTCATAGAGTTGTGCGATGGCCCAGAGAGATTCACCTGCTGCAACAGTATGAATTTTCACTTTTCTGAGACGTTCTTCTTTGGTATCAACAACTGGTACAACAATGTCTTGCACGTCTTCTTCTATGACCTCTTCATCTACAGGTTCTTCCACTGACTCCTTGGAGATCACCTTATCATCTATGTCTTTAGTTGAAGCGGTGGGTTTGGTAACGGGTTTAGTTATTACAGGAGTGCTAATTTCATGGTATGCAATTGGTTCATTCGAAGGTCTGGTCTTATTCATCCATAAGACTCTTCCGGGCTTCAATTCATCAATGATGCTCATTCTGTTTTTGCTCATCAGTTTGCTAAGCTTGATTCCATATTGTTGAGATATATCCCATAAGGTTTCATCTTCCTTAGTCACATGCAAACCGATTTTGGCTTTCCCCTTCTTCTTTCTGATATAGTAAAATTCATTTGGAATAATCTGATCCGATTCTGTCATGTCGTTGTACTTCCTGAATTTTTTCTCGCTGATTCCGGCTTTTGCTGAGAGGCTGTGTACATCATCTGTTGCTTTTGCAAGTATGGATGGTATGTCGTTCAATGGAATGATCGTAGATCGATTCGTTTCTGTTATTCCTTCCTTAAGTTCAGTAGGATAAATTTTAGATTGAGGTTCTGAAATCTTATTAGGTTTAGTTTCGATTTTGGCCACCAGCCTATTGGGTGGTGCTCCTGGGCGAGGTATCATGATTGAATAAGTCTTATCTGTTGGCACTGCCCCACGTTTGAGCCACTTATTGTATTTCTGAATTTCTTCAATATCGATTTTCTCCTGGCGTGCAATCTGTTCGAGTGTTTTGCCTCCGGCATTGGTGATTTCATCCAACCAGATATTCTCCGAATGAGGTCTTCCTACTGCAGGTGAGAATGCCACTACATGTGAGATAAACTTTTTTAGATACCAATAAGTATTGGTATTAATTGTAAGCTTTTTGGCTCCATACTTGGAAGGATCTGTATGACTTTTAGCTCCACCGGCACCTGCCTGGTAAGCAATCACCGCGTAGGCCCAGTTATCAAAGTAGAAATTGTTGGAGTTGAAATATTTACCTGATCCACGGGAAGCTGAAACAATGTTGAGACGCTCATCTACTTTTCTATCTACAACCAAGCCCACTTCCCGGCCAGTAAAATCTTTGAACTGCCAAAATCCCACTGCGTTTGCAGAGGAGACTGCATCAGAGATCAAAGCACTTTCCTGGATGGCAAGAAACTTAATTTCATCCGGGATCCCAGCTTTGGCGTGCTCTCTTTCAATGTAAGGAAAATACAGATTCATGCGATCCACCAGGATATTAAAATACGTTTCACTCCTTGTCAGTCTGTCAACCTCCTTTTGAATTTGCTTACGGGCACTCTCAGTGATATTCAACTTTACATCCCCAATCATCATCTCGCTTGGAACCGTCTGAGCGAAGCTGAATACAGAAGATATGAACGCTATCAAAAGACTCGCAACTTTTAACTCACAACTTTTAACAATTAGCTTCATAGTTTCCTTAAAATCATTAAACCATCCCGAATAGGGAATAAAACGTTCTGAACCCTGGAATCAGCATGTACCTTATCATTGAAATTCCGGATTGCCTCAGTGGCTTCATCTTTTTTGGTAGTATCAAATACTTTACCACTCCACAACACATTATCAGCAATGATAAAACCTCCTGAGTTTACCTGATCGATTACCTGATCGAAATACAGTGCATAGTTTTCTTTATCCGCATCAATAAATACCAAATCCCATTTCTCTGAAAGTTCAGGTATGATCTTTTGTGCATTTCCTATTTTCATCTCGATTTGTCCTGCAAAAGAAGAAGATTCGAAGTATTCCTTAGTTCTTACAGACAACTCTTCATTATTGTCTATTGTGATAAGTTTACCATTTTCGTTCATTCCCTCAACCATGCATAGGGCTGCATATCCTGTATAGGTACCTATTTCAAGGATGTTCTTCGGTTGGATCATGTGTGAAAGCATGGATAACACTCTTCCCTGAAGATGACCGGAAAGCATTCGAGGCTTTAAAACATGGAGGTGGGTTTCCCGATTGATCTGCTGGAGCAGTTCAGACTCAGGTTCAGTGTGATCTTCTACATACTTCTGAAGATCTTCGGCGAGAAATTCCATATATGTAAAGATAAGATTTACTTTTTGGAAAGCCTTGCTTTTAGTTTTTCTAAAAAAGTGAGATCTTCCTTGTCTCTTGCTTTCGACCTATCCTGTAATGCGGCCTTTTTCAATAGGATTAGGTCGTCTAAGTCGACAACATTGATATCTACACCACTCACATTTCTTGTTAACCTTCTTTGAAAAGCAAACGAAAAATCAAAACTCCCTACATTTTTGAGGATTTCAATTCTTAATGGAGGTTCTCCAATGCCAATCATTTTTTCGACTAGAAACATTTCTTCATGTAAATCTTTTTCATCAATACCATATTGGATGCATGCACTGATCATTCGCAGCGCATTTTCTTTAGTAGCGTTAATAAAAATATCCAAATCATTGGTCCCTCTTATATGACCGTATGCTCCTATAGCATATCCCCCAATAAGCATATCCCCCAATAAGTAAGTATTCTACTTTATTTGCATTAAGTGCTTGGATAAAATCTTTGTAGTGAAGTGGGAATTGATCATTTGTGTTCATCCTCTATGTAGTAGATTTTCCTGGTATTAGGCGAAGCTCTAATGTCAATGTTCATCATAGCGCATTGAGCTGCAATTGATTGAAAATACAAAAGCATGTTTTCTTCAATAGTTCTCGTTGTTGCCGTTTGCACTTCCAGATCAATAGAATCTTCTTGAGTATCAATGAATGAAATAGACTTGGTATTCATAGAATCTAAAGATAGTGATTATTCAGGCAGATATGCCAATGAACTCATCTGATCAATAGGCAGGTAGGTTTTTGCCAATTCCTGGATTTGAGAAGGGGTGATGTTGTCGATCTTTTCGAATACACTGTTGATATCAGGAACCTTGTCAAGATCAAGTTGACTTTTGGCCATCATCAGCATGATTGCATTTTTATTCTCTTCAGAAAGCGCCATTTGACCTTTGATCTGGTTCTTAGCCTTATGGAGCTGTAGGCTTCCAAGTGGTTTATTCTTTAGGTTTTCAATCTCTTTTAAAACGATTCGCTGGCTCCTCTTCAAATTTTTAGGATCTGTAGCAAAATACACTGCGAATTGTCCAGTCTCCAGATATGGGGCATAGCTGGCATCTACTCCATAGACCAATCCATGCTTTTCCCGTAAGCTGAGGTTGAGTCTGGAACTCATGCTTGGCCCTCCCAATAAATTGACAAGGAAGAAAAAGGGGATTCGATTTTCATCTTTAATAGATAGAGATGGCATTCCCAATGCGAAATGAGCTTGACTGATGGATTTTTTTACTTCTTTTCGTGTCGGTTGGTAGTCCTTAAACCATTCTCTGGAAGGAGTATGATTCTTATGAGGAATCGCTTTGAGGTACTTCTCTGCGAGTTTGATGACCTTTTTAGCAGAATAATTTCCGATACTTGACAAGATAATTTTTTCTGTGTTTAAGTTGCGATCAAGAAAACTTCTAAAATCACCTTGATGAAAAGCATTTACTGTCTGTTCGGTTCCTAATATGTTTCTTCCCAGAGAGTGATTAGGGAAGAGTTGCTCGTCAAATTCGTCTTGTATGGCATCTTCAGGTGAGTCTCTATACATACTCATTTCTTCCAGAATAACCTGGCGCTCCTTCTCGATCTGCTTTTCCGGGAAGGTAGAATTAAACGTGATATCGCTAAGTAACTCTACCGCTTTCTCAAGATGAATATCCAGTAGAGAGGCATAAAAGCAGATTTTTTCTTTCGTAGTGTATGCATTAAGCTCTCCTCCAAGAGATTCTAACCGGTTGATGATATGATAAGAATTGCGCTTTTGTGTACCTTTAAACGCCATATGCTCCAGGAAGTGAGCAAGCCCTTGTTCTTCTTCGGTTTCATCCCTGCTTCCAATGTCTAGCATGATACCTACATTGGCAATTTTGGTATGATTTACTTCTTTGTGAATGACTCTGATGCCATTAGGCAACTCGATCAGCTCGTATTCCTTCTCGCTCATGGGAGCGCAAAGTTAGCAATAAGTAAACGCTTCCCGAACGATGGACTTAAAATGCTATTATTCCTTCCCAGGCAACTTTTTCATTGCCTTGCTTACACCTTTCCATATTGCTTTTCTGTCATAAATAGGATTAAGCTCCAGATACTTAACTGCAGTGGATCTCCATACCAACTCTGAATTTTCACGGTCTATCACGTCTATTACCAAACTTCCTTTTAGAAATTTTTGATATTGGGGATGCAACTGATTGATCCATCCGACTTCAGGCATAAATCCTTCATAAGAATCAACTATTTCGGCAGAATCCTCCTTCAGGATCATAAAGAAGTTCACTATCAAATCAGCCTGATCATCGCCTTGCTGATACCCCTTTTCATACATGTTGAATGCAACTGCATTGGCTATTTCGTCAATTACTTTTTGATCGTACAGGTAATCCGGGCCCTGGTAGGTAACCTCGCATCCTCTGAGCCAACACCATGTTTCAAAATCGTCGAAGTACTGATCAGGTTTCTGATATGTTTTGACTGTGACTGCACAAGAAGATAGCATCAATGCCAAGCAAAGAAAAAGACCTTTTTTCATGATTGCTATAGTTTTATGCAAGGTCGTCCAGATGTGATGGTATAAAGATGACGGTGGTCAGCTCGTCGGGTGAATTAAGTCAACTAACCCAACTCCTCCTTGAAAAAGGAGGGATACAGGGTGGTTAGCATCTATTCTATCTCAAGTAGCTTCAACTTGAAGTAATCCTTTTCTTTTTCATTTTTTGTCAAGCCGATGGCTTTCTCTAATGCTGATTTGGCTTCATCAAAATTCCCAACCTTTCTTAGCATCTCACTTTTGATGGCGTAGAAAAGATAGTATTCATCAAAGAATTGAGTAGCTTCTAGTCGCTCGATTTCTTTGATACCTAAAAGGGGGCCATGGACTTTTTCCAAAGCGATGGTTCTGTTGAGTTCTATGATAGGATTGGGATTAATCCTGAGTTGTAAATCGTACAACTGCAAAATATTATTCCAGTCTGTTTCTTCAAAAGTAGCTGCTCTGCAATGTGTAGCACTGATTGCGGCTTGAATTAGATAATCATTTATTGCATCAGGGGTGGAAGCCTGTTCCAAATGATTCAGACCAAGTTGAATGAGCTCCTGATCCCATTTGGTTCGATCCTGGTTTTCGAGATCTATTGCGTTTCCTTCAGGATCAATTCTTGCAACAAAACGAGATGAATGAAAGTACATGAGTGAGATGAGCGCATTGGCTGAAGGAGTACTGCAAATTTCACTTTCCAGGAGTACCTTATTCAGCCTGATAGCTTCCTCACAAAGGTCTTGTCTGATGAGGTTCTCGCCTTCAGCAGATTTGTACCCTTCATTGAAAAGTAGGTATATAATCTTCAATACGATCTCTAGTCGTTTTTCGATCTCATTAGCTGGAGGAAGTATTAGTTGGATCTCTTCTTTTTTAAACTTCTTCTTTGCTCTGGTATATGCTTTTGCCACCGTTTCTTCTTTCTTTAGCAAAGAGCTTGATATTTCCCTTACCGAAAGTCCACCTAATATCTTAAGGGTTAGTATGATTTGGTATTCCTGGCTGAGCGAAGGATGGCAGCATGCAAACATCATACGAACTACATCATCATTGATTGAACCTAAAGGTACATCGTCGTTTGTTTCTTCCATCCCTTCTGGTACTTCTTCATAACTGGTCTTTTGATTTCTTCTGAGCTGGTCGATCATTTTATTTCGTGCCACACGTAAAATCCATCCTGTAGGGTTATCGGGGATTTCTGCATATGGCCAGGTTTGCATGGCCTTGATCAGGGCCTCTTGCACACTATCCTCTGCTAGTTCGAGATTAGACGCACCAAACTTGCTGGTAAGGTGAGAGACTGCTTTACCATACTCTGTTCTAAAAAAATGATCTACAAGTTGGGACGGTTGCATCAGTGTGTTCTGAATAATGATAGTTTGTCATCCTGATTGAAACGAAACGATCTACTCACTTACTCGTAAAGATCTTCGCCGCATTCAGGATGACTGTAGTTGGATATTACACACCCATGTCCGTAATAATCTCTCGTACTTCTGTGGTACCACCGAACTCGAAAATTGGACAGTCTTTGGAAAGTTCTACTGCATGATCAAGATCATTGGCGTCCAGGTGGACATAGCCTCCAACAATTTCTTTTCCTTCGGTAAAAGGACCATCTGTCACAATCTTACCACCCGGTCCTACCACTTTACCTTCCTGTTGAAGTGGATAACCCTCGGCTTTTACTTTGGCCATCCATTCTCCCCATCGTTGCATATGTGCTTGCATTTGTTCAGGTGATTGATCCGCATAACCTTCGTCACCACCTCTAAATACGTATAAATACTTTTTCATCTTCGTAATAGTGTTTTAGTTAAGATAATTATTTCTTGATAGACGAGTACGACAATAATAAATGGACACGTTGCATTAATTTTTTGATTAGCTTGAAATAGATGGTTGAATTCGAAATAGCAGATATAACCTTTGCGAATGATTTGGTAGAATTCTGGAAGGAGAGCTTTTTAGCAGCTTACGGGGATATTCATAAAAAATCAAATATTGAGATCTATTTTGAAAAGAGCTATTCCTTGTATGTAGCCCAAAACATCCTCAAGAGTCAAAAATTCATTTGCTTAAAGGTCAAAAGAGATGCCAAGCTTGTTGGAATTACCATCATCAATCACGAAAAATGTCCTTTAAAGGCTGAATTGAAAGCATCTGAACTAAAACAATTGTACTTGCATCCTTCTGAGTATGGCTCTGGACTTGCGAAATCAATTATGGATAAAGTCATGGAAATGATAAAAGAGTCGGGCGATCGATACATATGGCTGAGTGTATCAAAGTTGAACAGGAGAGCCCAGCGATTCTATCTGAAAATGAATTTTGAGGTGATCGGGGATGGTGAGGACATTCATGTAGGCGAGGAAGTGCTGCCTTCTCTAATAATGATTAGAAAAGTCAACTAACAGATTGCTCAATTTTTTTTGCTGAAAGTTGATTAGCGATCTTCCGAGCTTTTTCAGTAATCTCTCTTGGATAACTATTGGCCTCCAGAATTCTTATCGCATTGGTATTTTGCAATTTCCCTTGGTATAATTTGTAGTCAAACTCAATAGAATCTTCGTTTACTTGTTCGGTAAAGTGATAGTTGGTGTATTCATCTTTCAAAAATTCAGTTAACTCAAGATCATGAGTTGATGCACATACTAGATTGTTATTTGCTGCCAAGTACGAAAGAGCAGCAACTCCAGCCCCAATTCGCTCAATCGAATTGGTTCCTTTATAAAGTTCATCTATCAGAAAAAGGTGTATTTCTTTCATAGTACTCGTCTCTATCATTTCTTTGATTACCTGGACTTCTTTTTGATAAAAACTTTCATCATTTAATAAGTCATCAGAGATCCTGATTGCGGAAAAGATCTTTGCTTTTGGAAATATCCACTTAGCAGCAAAAACAGTATTGATTGTTTGACCTAATAAAGCATTTACCCCTAATGTTCTTATAAAAGTGGTTTTACCAGACATATTTGATCCCGAGACTAGAACAGACTTATCTTCTTCTATATGGATGGAATTAACCACCGGCTTGCCTATCAATGGATGGTAGCAATCCGTAGCTATAAGCTTACGATTAGTTGTTGTATTTGGGATGGTGACGTTAGAAGTAGCTCTTAGGGCACGAATAGAAAGGCATGAATCAACAAATCCAACATATTCAAAAAGTATCTCGACCTTCCTTTTATTTCTTTCAATCTCATTTGTAATATGATATAGCATGAGTGGCTCGATGAGTAAGGAGGCTTTTAATATTTCAATAAAAAAATCAGCAACCTGAGATAATTCACTTTGAGAAGACACCTTCTCTCTTAGTAATGACGATTTTTTCGATAGTCGATTCATGGTACTTTGAGCTTTTGAAAAGTCATTCCTCATTCCATACAAATACGTTAATTGATTGCATGCTACGTTGAAGTGGTAAAGCTGAGAGATGGCATTTGAGTACATCATCAGGTTTGCTTTGTTGAAGAAGTGAATGATGAAATTGACTGTTAAAAGACAAACAAGTAAGAGTATCAATGGCGGAAAGAAATAAACGATTAATGTTGAACCTACTGTTAGGAAAAAGAGTAAGTGGACTACCCAAAACCTTCTTGGCTTTTTAAGATTCTCTTTGGAGAAAAGCCGATGCAAAAAATAGCTACCTCTGGTGTTGATTTTTTTAAGAGCTTTAATTAATCCAACTGTATGGTTCTCTTCTTCGTTAAGCTGTGTAATCGTCCTTTCTATTTTACTTGCTCGATCAGATTTTGATATTGATCTCACTAAGTAATAGAGATATTGTTGTCCAGGACTAGAATGAGTACGATCAAGTAACATGAACACTTCCTCCATATCCAGGTCTGCCCATGTATGATCATTGATGTTTTGAAAGCTAGGCTCCTTAACTTTCCATTGGTAGTAGGATGATATTTGATCAAAGTCGAAATACTCTTCTTTCTGTTTTTGATTGACTTCTATATATTCCTTCTTTTTTTTGAAAATCATATTTTTAAATTAATCTTTCCAGATCACTTCAATGCTGTTCCCATCCCAAATCACCGTACTGGATTCAGCATTTAGCCGTTGCTTGATTTTGACATTTATCTTGCTCGTTCGAAGGATTTCTTTTTTTAAGATCCTCCAGCCGTTTTTATGATAGATCGTGATATAAGAAGATGGCTTTTCCAATTCGATGTTGTATGTCTCTTTTCGTAGTATCGGTTCCGACCTGGTAACTATATGCTTTGTTGCAAGTTCGAGCGCCTTCCCTGAATCTGGCACACCATACCCAAGGTAATTATTAGGAGCAAGGAGGTTCCCGGATTGAAGGATGAGACTCTTTAGTTCTTGAGCAGTCAAAGATGGATCTTTTTCTAGTAGGCAAGCAGCCAGTCCTGTAATGATGGGAGCTGAAAAAGATGTTCCTAGCGATGAGTAGCAAGAAATCTCAGGTTTCACATAGTTCAGCCATACAGGTCCTTTGGCACTGTAGCTCATCTCATCCCAGACCCGAAGATTAGTGGCACCTACTGTCAACGCACTCTCCGCATCTCCGGGTGATCCAACCACTTTCCATTTTTTGTTGCCATCATTCCCTGCTGCAACAATGAAAAGAATATTGTGGGTTTTTGAAAGACGCTCAATGGCTTGAGTAAGTATCGTACTTTTCCCATCCATCTGTTTTGGTGTGTAGTTTTCTTTTTTATCTGTATAACCAAAATTATATCCGAGCGAAATATTGATGATCTGGACACCTTCCTCTGCCATCCATTCCATTGCCTCAAATGCATATTTTTCCTCTTGCCTACTTTCATAGTTTCTGTGATCTGTTCTGGCCAGAAAGAATGAAGCTTCTCTGGCCAATCCATACTGTATATGTTGCTTTGTGTCGTATCCGGCTATCAGATCCAATACTTCCGTACCATGTGTATCATCAGATCCGGCATTCCCTTCGAATGGTTTTGCATTAGGATCTAGATAGTCTCTATAGCCTAAGATTTGTCCATTCTTAAAGAGATGCTTTAGTGATTCATTTTTCTGAGCTCTTAAGAAGCCGGCATCAATGATTCCAACTTTTATCCCATTTCCCGTTAGTCCCGCATCAATAATCGCCTGTCCATTGATCTGTTTCAATGCCAATCCTAATTGCTGTGCATAGACTGGAATAGTGAGAAAAAGAAATAGTAATTTTAACCACCTCGTCATCAAAGTCTTCATTTTCAACTAAGATAATTCATGAGATACGATCCAATTGATAATAAGCTATTTGTTCAGAATAGAGAGAATCTGGCAAAAAGGATGAAGCCTCGTTCGGTGGCTATTGTTCAAGCCAATGACATTATGCCAACGAATGCTGATGGGACCATGAAATTTGTACAGAATGCCAACCTTTTCTATCTAACAGGAGTGGACCAGGAAGAGTCTATTTTGTTGATCGCTCCAGACTTTCCGGATGAAAAGATGAGAGAGATTTTGTTTTTGAGAGAGACAAATGAAGAAATAGCTGTTTGGGAGGGCCATAAACTGACCAAAGAAGAAGGTACGAAGACATCTGGAATCAGCAATATTAAATGGACCTCAGAATTTGAAAAGACTTTTTATACAATCCTGGCTGAGGTAGATCATATTTACCTGGACAGCAATGAGCATATCCGCAATGCGAGCGATGTTGAAACGAGAAATGCTCGATTTGTTAAGGATTGCAAAGAAAAATACCCACTGTATGGTTACGAGCGACTCTTTCCAATACTTCAAGATCTTCGATGCATTAAGTCTCAAATAGAAATTGACATCATTCAACGTGCATGTGAAATCACAGAGAAAGGATTCAGAAGGGTGCTTGAGTTTGTGAAACCAGGCGCGATTGAATACGAGGTAGAAGCTGAATACTTGCATGAGTTTGTAAAAAACCGATCAAAAGGCTTTGCATACACGCCAATCATTGGTGGAGGTGGAAATTCTTGTGTGTTGCACTACATTGAAAATAACCAGCAACTTCATGATGGCGATGTGTTACTGATGGATGTTGGAGCGGAGTATGGTAACTACAATTCAGATATGACACGCACGATCCCTGTAGGAGGGAGATTCACAAAACGTCAAAGACAGGTCTATGATGCTGTTTTACGTGTTAAAAACGCTGCTGCTGAGTTACTCAAGCCAGGTAATCGCATTCCAGAGTACCATGCGGAGGTAGGCAAGCTGATGGAAAAAGAGTTATTGGATTTAGGCTTAATAGATAAAACAGATATCAAAAATGAGAACCCGGATTGGCCGGCTTATAAGAAGTACTTCATGCATGGCACATCTCATCATATTGGTCTGGATGTCCATGATGTAGCCTCTATCTATAAGGTCTTTGAGCCCGGGATGGTTTTCACCGTCGAGCCAGGTATTTACATTCCTGAAGAAAATATCGGATGCCGCCTTGAGGATGATGTTGTCATTACTGATGGTGGACATGTTAATTTAATGAAGAATATTCCGATTGAAGCTGAAGAGATAGAGGATATAATGAATCATGGTTAGGGAAGGCTCCATTGATGAGTTGATTGCATTGGCTGAGCAGATTCCGGAGTTTAAAGATTTATATCCAAAAGAAGAATTTGAAAAGAGACTTTTACAAAATAATTCTTCAATCCTCATTGCGGAAGAGGAGGGTTTTTCAGTAGGCTTCAAATGTGGATATCCATTGAACACAAACGAATATTACAGTTGGATGGGAGGGGTAATGCCACGGTATCGAAACCAAGGAATCGCGTTACTTCTTTTGAGAGAAATGGAAAATAGAATTAAATCTAAAGAATATAAATATCTGTCTTTCAAAACGCTAAATGAACATAAAGCAATGTTGATATTTGCGTTGAAGAATGGATTTGAAATAATAGAGGTTGTAAGTTCTTCAAAAGATTCAAAACCACGAATTTGGCTTAAGAAACAATTAAGGTAATGGCATCACAGAAATTTGATTCAGATAAAGCTCCTGAACCAGTAGGATTATATCCACATGCGAGACAAGTAGGAGATTTACTGTTTTTATCAGGGGTCGGTCCCCGAGAAAGAGGGACAAAAAAAATTCCAGGAGTGGATCTAGATGAAAATGGTGAAATTATTAGCTATGATATTGCTGAGCAGTGCCACTCGGTGTTTAAGAATGTAAGATTGATCCTGGAAGCTTCAGGTGCGAAATGGAGTGACCTGATAGACGTGACGGTATTTCTTACCAACATGAAAGATGATTTTAAAAGCTATAATGAGATCTACGCTGAATATTTCAAAGACAACCTACCTTGTAGAACTACAGTAGAGATCAGCTCATTACCAACACCAATTGCAATCGAATTAAAATGTATCGCAGCTTTGAATAAATAATGGATATGGAAGAAAATGACTTAGTACTAACACAAGCAGATAAGAATAATTTTTTGGAGACTGCTCGGTGGGGAAAATTCCTGGGGATTGTAGGATTTATAATGAGTGGATTTATAGTCATTGGAGGACTTTCCTTCATTACCGGTGCCTTTGTTGGTGCTGATTTTGATGATATGTACGCAGAGATAGGTGGTGCTATGGGTTTTTTCTACATACTTATTGCATTGCTTTACATTTTCCCATCGTTGTATGTTTATCGTTTTAGCACACAGATTCAAGATGGTATCAAGACCAATGAACCATCGAAATGTACAGAAGCCTATAACAACTTAAGAAAACTATTTTTGTTCATGGGTGTCATGACCATAATTGCCCTGGGGCTTTACGTTCTTGCTATCATATTCATGGTGATGGGAGGTTTAATGGGAGGAATGCTTTAGTCTATGACTGAATTACCTATTTTTGAGGGATCATAAAGAATATGGAGACATTGGAATACAATACACAGCGTTCACAGCTGAAATTAAGAGAGTACGGAAGAAACGTGCAGAATTTGGTGGCGCATTTAAAAACAATCAAGGATAAAGAAGATAGAAATAAGAAAGCTGCAACCTTAGTTGAGCTTATGAAGCTAATCAATCCTGATTTGAGTAAAAATGATGAGAGTGATCAGAAAGTATGGGATGATCTTCATATCATTTCAAATTTTGAGTTGGATATAGATGGACCTTTTCCTAAACCGGATGAATCTGTTTTAACCAGAAAGCCGGAGCGTCTAAAGTATTATTCAAACGAGATAAAGTACAGGCACTACGGTAGAGGTGTGGAGTTGTTGATTGATCAGGCCATTGCTATGGAAGACCCTAAAGAAAAAGAAGGAGCTGTGGTAGCTATCGGTCGGTTAATGAAAAGTTTTTTCCAAACCTGGAATAAGGAAGCCATTGAAGACGAGCAAATCCTTAAGAATATCAAACGGCTTTCAAATGATCAACTTGATATAAACATTGAGACAGTTAAAGAATTAGGTCTTTTCGATTCTGATAAGAAGCATACGAGTAGACGAAGCAGCAGTAATAAAGGTCGTCGCAACAATCAGGGTGGAAAAAATCGTCGCAACAATCAAGGAGGCAAGCGAAGAAGAAATTAACTTTTTAGTGAAATAGTTGAATAGTTGATTGGTGATTTAGTTAGGTCATTCTTTATTTGTCATCTAGGAATCCACGAATTAACTAATCACTAAATAATGTCATCTTTCCGAGTAGAAGGCGGTCACTCGCTCAATGGTGAAATCATCCCTCAGGGAGCTAAGAACGAAGCTCTGCAGATCATATCAGCAGTTTTGTTGACGGATCAGGAAGTGACAATTCACAAAATTCCTCAAATACGTGATGTACTGAAACTCATTGATCTGCTCAAAGACTTAGGAGTAGATGTTTCAAAAACAGGAGATGAATCCTATGCATTCAAAGCTTCGAATGTGAATCTGGACTTTCTGGACACAGAAGATTTTAAAGATAAAGCTTCATCATTAAGAGGTTCAATTATGATCCTCGGGCCGCTCTTGGCAAGATTTGGTACAGGTAAGATGCCTAAACCCGGGGGAGATAAGATAGGAAGGCGAAGGCTTGATACACACTTTGTAGGCTTTCAGAATCTGGGTGCAAAATTCAATTATGATTCAGCCACTTCATTTTATACAGTTGATGGGAGGGATCTGAAGGGATCTTATATGCTGTTGGATGAAGCTTCTGTAACAGGTACTGCTAATATCATCATGGCAGCAGTAATGGCTGAAGGGCTTACAACCATTTATAATGCCGCCTGTGAACCCTATATCCAACAGCTTTGTCGGATGTTGATTAGAATGGGAGCCCAGCTCGAGGGAGTCGGATCTAATCTGCTGAGAATAGAAGGGGTTAGATCATTGAATGGAACGGAACATACCATGCTACCTGATATGATTGAGGTAGGAAGCTTCATTGGTATGGCAGCCATGACTAAATCTGACCTAACGATCAAGGACGCCAGAATTGAGGAGCTCGGAATCATCCCTGAAACGTTCAAGCGGCTGGGTATCAAAATGCATTTTAAAGGCGATGACATTCACATTCCTAAGCAGGATCATTACGAGATTGATTCGTACATTGATGGCTCAATATTGACCATCGCAGATGCTATTTGGCCTGGTTTGACACCAGATTTATTAAGCGTAATTCTCGTGACTGCTACACAAGCAAAGGGTACTGCATTGATTCATCAAAAAATGTTTGAGAGCCGTTTGTTTTTTGTGGATAAATTGATAGATATGGGGGCGCAAATCATTCTTTGTGATCCCCACCGAGCTACTGTTATCGGTCTGGATAGAGCGTACCCCCTTCGGGGAATCACTATGACTTCACCAGATATCAGGGCTGGAGTGTCTCTGCTCATTGCTGCTATGTCGGCAGAGGGTGTGAGTACCATTCACAATATTGATCAGATTGATCGAGGCTATCAATTCATAGATAAGCGATTGAATGCTTTAGGGGCTAAAATAGAGCGTATAAACTAATTGTCTGGCTGAAGGAAGTTGGTTTCTCCATAGGTGTAAGTATCAAGAGTTCTCACATCTATTTTATACCTTAAGCTAGCTCTGCAATTACCAGCTAAGACAGTATAATACATGTGCTTATGGCCATACTTCGCTGGGTAGAGAGTGATGAAGCTATCTTCTGTCTCCAGGATGTCTATGAATCCGTGGTTGTGGAAATCCCTTACAATAATGTGGTACGTTCCATTGAACTTATACTCTGGATTTGCCCATGTTATTTTGAGAGAAGCTGTATCATCCTTTATGACAGCAATGCCTTTCTGGTCAACCTCAATCCTGTCAATCTCGTAATGGCGGCTACTGCCTGGCACGACCAATGTTTTGTATTTGAACTTGCATGAAATCAGATTCTTTCTTTTAAGTTCATTGGTTAAAGTTAAGTGCTGATTGTACCAATCGTTGAGACGCTTACTCTCTTTGCCTACGATGTAGAATCCAGAGCCTAATCTCAAATGCATGGCGGATTCTACATCCAAAGTCAATTCGCCTTTTTCTTTGATTTGAATGGAGTCAGACCCTAACAGGTAACCCCCCTTTTTCACTTTGTTGCCATCAATATGATGGACTTTTTTCGCTACTAATATTTTATATGACTGGCCTAGTGAGTAGGACGAGATAAGCATTGAAAAAAGAATGGAAAAGATTAATTTCATGATTGTTAGGTTACCTATCAATAACGCAATCAAATGGAATCGATTATTTCGGATGCTTTATCTATTTCATCGAAGGTGTTGAAGTAGTGAGGGGATAATCGAATAACCCATTCCACTCCTTTCTTGGAGAAATCAATAAATCCCCATTCTTTTTCACTGACGCTGTGAAAAATTTGATTTTGGGTTAGCACGTTTTGAATCTCATCCATTGATTTCCCTTCTTTTTGAAGGGTCAATATGTTGCATTTTTGCCTACCTCCATCATATAGATTAATCCCTTTAAGTCCAGTTAGATTTTCTCTGAATTGTTTCATGAGCTTTGCACTGTAAGCTTCAATTTGATCCAATCCAATCTCGTTAGCGTATTTGATGGCCTCCATCAATCCAAGCTGTAAAGCATATGATTTTTCCCACATTTCATACCTTTTCGCTCCTTCGATCACGCGATAGTTATCTACTTTATTCCAAATAGCTCCTTTTCCATCTATCATTAAGGGAATCGTGTTTGATTCCAACATTCGGTCAGATACATACAGGAATCCAGTTCCCCTCGGGCCTCTTAAAAATTTACGTCCAGTCGCTGAGAGAAAATCACATTTTAATTCTTGTACATCCAGTGTAAGTTGTCCTATCGACTGACACGCGTCTAGCAGAAAAGGGATGTTACTATTGTAAGCGGTCTCCCCAATTTCCTTAACATTTTGTACAAGACCCGAATTGGTTGGTACATGGGTGATTGCTATAAGTTTGGGGTGATGCTTGGATATTAATTCCTTGAAATGATCAATATCCAAATCTCCATTCTCCAGGTTGGCAATTCTCAATACCTTGATCCCGTAGGAATTTCTTAGAGAGATGAAATGAATATGATTGGATGCATAATCGTCATCTGTAGTGATTATGACATCATCCACTTTATAGTCAAATGAAAATAGTGCCCTGAGATATGAATCAGTAGCATTATTGGTAAAAGCAATATTTTCTGATCGACATCCAATCAATTGTGATGCCTCTTGATAAAAGAGTAAAATCTCTTCTTCCATCATTTCTGCCGCTGAATATCCCCCTACTTTTTCTTCCAGGTCCAAATGTTTTTTAACTCTTTTATTGACAACCGCTGGTGATAAAGAAGAACCCGCACTGTTCAGGAAAATCTTTTCTCCATAGTTGGATATATCATTTCGAATCTGGTTGATATTTAAAGACATGGATTTCACCTGTAAATTCTACCTTGGATAGCGATTCCATAACCCTCCTTCATGACATCAATTTGAGTTCGCTTATCAAAAAGTAGGGGATTGGTATGGTTCATGTGGATGAACTGAATTTTTCTTTTGATTGATCGGTACTCATTTTTAAATAATTCCATTGTTTCTACTACAAATGGATGTGGGACTTCTTCCATTGCCCGATTGGGAAGCTCTCCATTTTTGAAGAAGGTAGCGTCTATGAAAGCATAGTCAATTTCATCAGATTTTACGAGCTCGACAATGTCCTGATCCCATTTTTGCCACTTGTCTATGTCCGGAATGAAAAGCAGGTTTTTTCTTCTTGTGTTAATTTTGAAACCGGCTGTTTCCGAAAACTCATCACGGTGAGGAACGGTAAAAGCTTCAACGGAAACATTGTCATTCAGGACTACAGCAAGATCTTCAGGCAGTGTTTGTAATTCAATGTTATTCAATTCTACGAGTTGACTCCACGGTCCGTTTCTTTTAAGAAAGTCTGTCAACTTAGGAAGGGCATAAACTTTGATCCCCTTGGCTCCAAAAGCTTCACGTCCTAAAAATATGAGACCTGCATAGTGTCCAATATGGGCATGCGAAAGAAAGATTCCTTCTGGAAGGTAAGGATACGTTTCATCTGTCAGGTCTCTAAAATATTGGAGCTGCTTATCCAGATGAGGAGTGGCTTCAAACAACCACCATTTTTTATTCTCCGGGTCGATTACAGCAAGTGAAGTAATGTGTCTCGCTAGATCTGGGTTCTTGTGAGCTTTAAGGCATTCATTTTGGCATCCTATGTGAGGGAAGCCACCATCCTGGGCAATACCTAAAACGACTACCGATTGAGCTTTTGCAATTACAGAAAAACCAATGATGCAAACAATTCCTATAAACCTAACCATTCCTTAAAACTAAAAAAGCTCTGCCATTACAGCAGAGCTTTAAGTTTCATTGCTCCTAAAGTTACCTTCTCT
The DNA here is from genome assembly GCA_965267215.1 of Ekhidna sp. Classification (GTDB taxonomy): domain Bacteria; phylum Bacteroidota; class Bacteroidia; order Cytophagales; family Cyclobacteriaceae; genus Ekhidna. Next base: position 2,537,679 of record OZ253940.1, on the reverse strand, counting down.
TGAGTTCAACTGATTCATTGATCCAACAACCTACCGTTATGGTTTGACCTTCCTCCATACCTTCATTAAATATTTCCTCGATGGAAGGGAATTGTTCTTTGGAAGCTGCCATTTGGGACCTGTTATCGGCTTTTTCATACATTTTATATGCAGCCAGGAATACGGCCCTGTCTTTTACCCTGCTTTGGTCTGCCCGGCAGTCATCGTAGCTTGTGAAATAAAGATTACCAATTAGATTATATGCTTCAGAGCTACCTGGCTTTGCACTTAGTGCTTCATAGGCAAGGGTTCGTGCACGAGATTTGTTACCAAGCTTACTGTTGGCGGAAGCCTGACCTATTAAAGCGTCATATTTTTCATCATTTCCACTAGCAAGTTTTTCTGCTTCTTCATGATATTGGAGTGCTTTCGTAGGTTCATTACTCGCATTGTATTTATTACCAAGTGTGACGGCAAGTTTGTAAGATGGTTGCTCTTTGTAAACGGTTTCACTTGCCTCTAACCAATAGGGTTGATCAGTGCATTTGGCATCAAGAGAATATTTGAAGATTTTTTTAGCATTATTTATGTCTTGAGGGTTCGCTCTGAATTTTGGAACAAGCTTTTCTTCAATAAAATCACACGTTAGAACACCCTCAATTGAACTTAGCCATGCATCAGTTTTTGATTGCTCCTTGTCAAGCTTCGCAGCACTTTCACCATTTTTTCTTTTGGCTTCAATGATGTCCGAAATCTGCGTGTGAATGTCTAATACCTTTTCGGCAGGCATTTTATCCGGGGCAACTTGATGATAATTCTTGGCCAACAGCATATATGTGTTGAGATTGAATGTTGAAATTTCGGGTCCATTCATTTCATAAGCCTGAGCATATAGGTCTGCCAGCATAGCATACTTAGTAGGGCTTTTATAATAAAGCTTGAATGCTTCGTAGGCTTTTCTGTCTATGGTGGAGGCATCATTATCAAAGTGCTTAATACGCTGATCGTACATCCAAAGTACAGAATCTTGCAATCGTTCTTTTCGCGCCTTATCAGTAGTTTTCTTGATGATATCCTCGAGACAATCAACGCCCTGAATGTAGATGGAAGGATTTAAGTTTGGATTGTTTTCATAAAGCCAGTTAAGAGGCCCCATGGCTTCTTCAAACTTACTTTGCGCAATCAGAATTTTATAATACGCTTGTTTTTCCATTGCTTCGCTCTTCAAATTCGGATCTTCGGGCCAGTTCCAACCTTCTTGAGCAAAGGAAAAAATAGATATGAGCACTAAAAGTGCGGATAATGTGTATTTCATCATGTCCTTTATTGAGTTATCCAGGTATGCCTTTTCATTTCAAATATAGCAGGCGAAAATAATGCCATTCGGTTTTTGCCGGTGATCTGAAAAAATGTTTGCAAAATGAATCATTTTTTATGCTAATACGGCCATATGGCATATTAGTTTTGTGTTAATTTTTAGAAAATACGCAGTTGAATGTTCAATTTTAAAGAAATAATTAGTGTTTCACTCATTCTATTCTCTGTAATAGATATCCTGGGTAGTGTACCTATTATCATAGATCTCAGAAAAAAATTTGGTCATGTTCAGTCGGAAAAAGCCACCTTAGTTTCAGGGATTATCATGGTCATTTTCCTTTTTCTGGGAGAAAGTATTCTGAAACTTTTTGGAATTGATATCAGCTCCTTTGCAATTGCAGGTGCAATAATTATGTTTTTGTTAGGAATGGAAATGATTCTTGGACTTCAGTTTTTCAGATCGGATCCTGAAGAATCCCAAAGTGCCTCTATAGTTCCATTGGCATTTCCTTTAATTGCAGGTGCAGGAACAATGACAACCTTGGTATCATTGAAAGCAGAATATTCTACTGCAAATATTTTGGTGGGAGTAGCAGTCAATCTATTGTTTGTATATGTTGTATTAAAGACATGTGGTTGGCTTGAAAGGAAAATTGGAAAAGCAGGATTCAATATCCTAAGGAAAGTTTTCGGTATCGTTTTATTAGCTATTTCAATTAAGATCTTCAAAAATCACCTACTAACATGATAAAAATGTTTACTGATGGAGCTGCTAAGGGTAATCCTGGTCCTGGAGGATACGGTACGATCCTCAAGTACGGAGACAAAGAAAAAGAGCTCTCTGAAGGATTTAGAAACACCACAAATAACCGCATGGAGTTACTTGCGGTCATTATTGGGCTGGAGGCCATAAAAAAACCAGGTTGGAAGGTACTGGTTGTCTCAGATAGTAAGTATGTTGTGGATGCGGTTGAGAAAGGATGGTTAAAAAATTGGGTGATAAAGAATTTTAAAGGAAAAAAGAACAGAGATTTGTGGGAGAGGTATTTGAAAGCTTCAGCACCTCATGATGTGAAATTTCAATGGGTGAAAGGCCATGCTGGTCATCCGGAGAACGAGCGATGCGATCAACTAGCTGTAGAGGCTGCTGAACAAAAAAATCTTAAAGTAGATGAAGCTTTTGAGGCAGGTAACACGTAATCAACTAATTTAGTATAGCATTTCAACCTTCTCTCTATGAATAATAACAAAGGAATCTATTATTTCTTATTCTGTGTAGTCGTACTTGGATCTATTATACTCTATTTTAAGATTCAGCGTGATCAAAAATTGGAAAATCCTCAATTGAGTGATTTAGCAGTCGAGCCTGATTTGTTCATGAGTACTGCTGATCGAAACTTTCAGGATAATAAGTCTTCAAAGGCAATCGATTTCCTTGAAGATGCCATCAAGACAATGAAACTTTTAGAAAAAGATGGTGATAGTGTGAGTACAGGCGCTATCGAGATTGCTATTCGTGATTTAGAAGTTGTGGAGGACCATATTAAGGCCGAGGATATCAACGAAGACCTGATGTATGAAGCTTTCGCAGATGCTATGAATTCACTTGCATTTGCTTCCTTAAGAGTTTCAGAGCAATTCATCAAAGAAGGTAAAATGGAAGAAGCCAAGGTTACAATCAATCACGCCATGGATCATCTTCAAAATTCAATCAGATTTGCAAGAGGGAAACAAAAAGAAGATGAAATCCGAATTGCAGGTCATTTACAAAGAATCATTCAAGATCACCTCGAAAACGATATTTCTGAAATTGATGTGGTAATGGTAGAGATTGATTCGGTTATAAAAGCTCACGTTATTCAATAAAAAGTCGGTTCTACTTCTCGTTCAATGAATTTCAGGCCGGTATTAGTTAACTCACCGAGTACTGGGTCGTAAATCTCCTTTTTTATAGGAACGTGTACTCCACTCAATTGAATTTTCTTTTTTAAAATGAGTTTAGCAGCGATGGCTAGCGGCAATCCAACGGTTTTAGACATAGCTGTATTCACATCATCATCTCCCAAAGCTACCATGCTGGATTCAATTTGACGTGGCTCACCGTCTGCTAGGAAGTTGAATTTATGCCACATAACAATCATGTCTTTATCATCTTCCTCTAGTGTCCATTTCTTTTTAAGGATATGTTCCAGGATTTGAGCGGGAGTTCCTTGTTTCAAGCCGACTAGCTCGTCATCAAACATTCCTAACCATTTCAGCTTAAACATGATGCCATTATCAAGATCCAGATTCAGATAATGAGCTAGTTTTAATTCAACTGAATCATTGGGATTATATGAAAGAAAGGAGTTGGTAAATTGCCTGTGTGTCATTTCTGAAACACCCTCCATTTCATAGGAGTCGTCTGTTGCGCCGAGTTGCACAAAAACATCCCAAGCAGCACAATATCCAGGTCTCCTTAAGGTTCCTCGATATAGTGTTTTTATCCCCCTAAGATTATATACATCCAAATAGGTCAAAGAATCCCTGTTTGCATATCCCTCAAAATAGCCATAGTCCGGAATGTAAATGGCCTCCGTTCGTCTGAATAGCTTTTGATAGGGAATGTATTTGTAGCGTCCTTCCTGAATAAATTTACATGTGCCCTGACCTGCTAAAACCACATTTCTTGGGTTCCAGGTGAATTTATATTTCCATGGGTTATCCCCAACTGATTCTTCGGCTATCAAGCCTCCGGTAAACGTTTCAAAGCCAGTCAGCTCATAACCATTAGATTTCAATTCATCCAGTACTTTCATAGCTGACATATGATCAATCCCCGGGTCAAGCCCCATTTCCATAATAGCTAGTTTACCTGCATTTTTAAACTGACCATGCAATGCTTTGATATCTTCTTTGAGATAGGAAGCGGTTAGAAAGTACTTCTTGAGCTCTGCACATTTTCTGGCGACATGTATGTGAAGGGAAGCAGGCAACATGGAAATGATCACGTCATGCTCAGTAACAAGTCTGTTCAGTAACTCTGCATCAAACACATCAAAAGGAACTATCTTGGCTCGGTCATTACCATTAATTTTTGATTCTGCTAATGCAGTATCTTTTTCAGCTATGGTAATATTCCAGTCTTCACCGGAAGCATGTTCAAGCAGATATTTGATAAGTGAGGTGGATGATCTGCCTGCGCCTATGATCAGGATATGTTGCATGCGGCAAATATGTATTTATCAGAAATCTTTCGAAAAGACTATTCGTTTTTTTTATTCACAATTGTGCTGCTGGCCTGATCTGTTGGAAGAATAAGGATGTCACCTATCATAACATGAGTAGGCCGGCTAATGGCAAACTCAATGGTTTCAGCCACATCTATGGCTGTTAGTGGAGTATATTTCTGATATACTTGTTCAGCTCGTTCCGAGTCACCTTTAAATCTTACTTCACTAAATTCTGTCTCAACCAATCCAGGATCAATAGAGGTTACCCGAATTCCTGTACCATTTAAATCCATGCGCATACCTTTTGTTAACGCGTCAACTGCATGTTTGGACGCACAGTACACATTTCCTTTGGGATAAACTTCCAGTCCGGCTATCGAGCTAATGTTTACAATGTGACCTTTTTTTCTTTCCACCATTCCTGGAATGATGGCTTTACTGACATACAGTAGTCCTTTAACATTGATGTCCATCATAGCATCCCAATCCTCTGTGTTTCCTTCATGGATAAGATCTAATCCATGTGCGTTTCCCGCATTATTAATTAAAACATCAATTTCGTTCCAATCAGTAGGAAGGGATTCGATAGCCTTGTTCACTGCTTCTTTGTCACGTAGGTCAAAAGAAAGTATTTGAGTATCTCCTTTTAATTCTTTCTTAAGTTTCTCCAGGCGTTCGATTCTACGACCGCAGATGATTAATCGATACTTTTCTGAGAGCAATCTGGCGGTTGCTTCACCAATGCCACTTGTTGCCCCCGTGATAAATGCAATAGGTTGGTTCATGTTAGCCTTTTCCTTTACTCTTATTCAATCGTTTCTTTTGTCTTGATTGAATCTTGCCGGCACCTTTCGTCTTTTTTCCTAATTTTCGCTTGTTGCTAGGTCCTCCCTCAAAAGTCATAAAGATTCCGAGGTTTTGTGTGGTTAGTTTATCAAGTCCTACACTAAAATCGTTTCTATCACCCGGTAACATATTTCTTAAGCCGTAAGAATATCTGATTTCAGGGGAGAATTTGAAGAAGGCAAAATACATATCTAGGCCAACACCTACATCTATTGCCACATTCCAATTTCTCAGTTCTAACTTCTGGCCAATATCTTCTTCATCACCTTTACCTGCGGCCTCAAATGATGGATTAACGCCAGCGACCGTGTACATTGCGATGTTTCCACGCCTTGCTGACTTATATTTTAATAGAAGAGGTAATTCGACCATCGTAGCATCTTTTAATTCCCGTTGACTAACTCCATTAGTGAATCGATAGGTAAGGTCATTTTCGTAGAATGCGACTGTAGGAAGCATTCTAAAATCCACATAATTGCTGATTTTCATGTTAATCACAAAACCCAACTTAAAACCACCTAAATTCCCGGGTACAATGGAATGTACTGTATCCATTGCTGGTGAGGTGAAAAATTCAGAATGCTTAATTACATATTTGGAAGAATGAACACCAATTAGAAAACCATAGTGAATCCATTGATCTTCATAATTGATGAGATTGTCCTTAGGGTTATTCTGGGATAATGCTGCATGACCTACTGCCACGCATAGCAAGAGCGAGAGAATTACTTTTCTCCAACGTATATTGAACTGATGCCTAAGGTTAATGGTCTGCATTTAGTGTTTTTATAGCCCGTTTTCTCCAGAATACTTAAAAATTCATTGCCGTATGGAAACTCATTCACAGACTCTGGTAGGTAGGTGTAGGCAGCATTGTCTTTGGATACCACCTTTCCAATCTTCGGTAATATCCAACGAAAATAAAAATTATATAATTGTTTGAACGGAAATACTGTAGGTTTTGAAAACTCCAGAATTACTGCACGTCCTCCAGGTCTTAAAACCCGATTCATTTCACTCAATCCTTTTTCCAGGTTTTCAAAGTTCCTAACACCGAATGCAACGATCACCGCATCGAACTTATTATCTTCAAAATGAAGGTTTTCTGAATCTCCTGACTGCATATCTATGATATCCGCATATCCTTTTTTCTTCATTTTTTTGCGTCCTACGTTGAGCATACCCTCAGAGATATCCACTCCAATAATTTTATCTGGATTGAGTTTGAGAGCTTCAATTGCAAAATCCCCGGTTCCTGTCGCAATGTCAAGTATCTGTTTTGGTCGAAGGTCTTTTAGCATCTTCACTGCTTTCTTCCTCCATCGGATATCTATACCCAGACTCAAGAAGTGATTCAGGAAGTCATATTTGCCGGAGATGCTATCAAACATTTCAGCTACCTGCTTCTTCTTCGTATCCGAGTTATCTTTGTGAGGTACTACCGTCATAATTGCCGCAATATTAGTGGATTAAACCCTTGTAAGGTCTAAATGTTAGCAGTTTCTTCTATATGCAGATAAAATCAGCAGAATTTGTAAAAAGTAGTCCTTCAATTAAGGAATGTCCGGATCCGAAGCTTCCTGAGTATGCGTTTATTGGAAGATCTAATGTGGGAAAGTCTAGCCTTATCAACCACTTGACGAACAGGAAGAAGCTGGCCAAAACCTCATCAACTCCTGGAAAAACACAACTGATCAACCATTTTCTGATTAATGAAAACTGGTATTTAGTGGATTTACCCGGGTATGGCTGGGCTCAAACAAGCAAAACAAATAAGGCTGCATGGAAAAAGATGATCAATACTTACCTGGAAGAAAGATTAAGCCTGGCGTGTGTCTTTGTTTTAGTGGATACTAGGCATGAACCCCAGGTAATAGACCTTGAGTTTATGCAATGGTTAGGGGAGAATGGAATACCTTTTTCCATTGTATTCACTAAGGCGGATAAGCTAGGCAAGAATCAGATTCAATCCCAAGTAGCTTCATACAAAAAGGAGATGAAAAGAACCTGGGAGGAATTACCTCCTACTTTCACAACATCGTCTGTAGATCGGGTAGGGGGAGAAGAAATTCTAGATTTTATTCGACGAATTAATGCAGAGATTGTCTGATAGGATATTTTTGCCACTTCAAAAATTAATTTATGGATTTTAGTGATATCGCAGCAGTCTCTGGAAAAGGGACACTTTTCAAAATTATTCAACCTACGAGAACAGGTGTAATTCTTGAAAGCATGGACGAGCATAAAAAGAAAATGGTAGCTACCATGCACAATAAAGTGAGCATTCTCTCCGAGATTTCTATCTATACAACAGATGCTGAAGGTGCTGTGCCGTTAGAGGGTGTAATGAAAAAGATCCATAAAGAATTTGATGGAGATACAGATTTGGATAAAAACAGCAGTCCGGAAGAATTAAAGTCATTTTTAAAGTTCGTGTTACCAGATTACGATGAGGCCCGAGTATATGTATCTGACATTAAAAAGGTGGTAAGCTGGTATGATCAGATTGTCAATCAGGCTCCTGAGGTATTAGAAGAGAAGAAAGAGGAAAAAAAAGAAACAAAAAAGAAATCCACACCTAAAAAGAAAGAGGAGAAGACTGATGAGTGAGGTAAAATATAAATTCAGGGTAAGGTGGGCAGATCTGGACCCGAATGGTCATATGAGGCATACTGCCTATAATGATTACTGTGCTCAAGCCCGTCTGATGTATTTCGAAGACATTTCTATGCCTTTTCATAAGTTGATTCAGATGGGAGTGGGACCTATCCTGTTCAGAGAGGATACAAGGTTCTTCAAGGAGATTCGTATGAATGAAGAGTTTGAAGTGGGATTCACTATTTCCAAGCTTCGAAAAGATGGTTCGAAGTGGTCTTTCAGACATAATATCTACACACATGATGGCAGTCTTTCAGCAAAAATTGATGTGGATGGAGCCTGGCTTGATCTTGCAAAAAGAAAGACCGCTGTACCACCAAAAGAGCTCAGTGATTTATTGTTGAATGCGGTGATGTCTGAGGATTTTCAGTGGATACCGGATAAGACCCAATCCTAGATCATTATTAAATTGGCATTTCGTATGCCATACATCCATTCTTTCAAAAGGAAACTCCGTGTAGGAGCAATTACAAGTCTTTGGCTGGTAGCGTTTCTTGTTTTTATTGCTCCTTTTGATGCATCTGACCTCTCTTTTAGTATCCGTATGGAAATAATGATTGTTTACGGACTTATCCTTTTTGTCTGCTATGCAATCGTTTCCATAATAGAAAGCCTGTTTTTCTTGAAGTTTCAAAACTGGTCTGTAAGTAATGAATTTGGATCGTATACGCTACTTTATATTTTGGTTTTCCCACCAACTGTTTTGTATTACAAATCAGACATTGTGAATGGAGATTATTCCGAACTAAATTTCTTTTTAGAGCAGTATATTCCTATTTTGATCATCATCACTCCGGTACTATTTTTTCTCAGAAAACTTGCTTCAAATTCTAATAAGGATGAATTAGTCATTTTAAAAGGAGAGAATAAACGTGATGTACTGAGATTGCAGGTTGGTGAATTGGTATGTATCAGTAGCTCTGATAACTATGTTGAAGTATCATTTTTGGAGAATGGTAAAATCCACAAAAAACTACTTCGAACAACTTTAAAAAAGGTGGAGTCTGATTTTTCATTTCTAAAAAGGGTTCATAGATCTCACTTGATTAACCCTAGTCACTTTGTGGAATGGAAAAATAGGGATGCAATTGTGCTGGCGGGAATTATTGTCCCGGTTACCAAACAGTATCACAAGAACATCCCAGGGTGATTTTTCACCACTAAAATCATTGCTTTCATCCCTAATGGCTCATTATATCGTATTTGGAAATTCTATTTCGTTTATTCGTGAAACTACTTTCAATCATGAGAAAAACTCTATTCTTCACTGTATTAGTAATCGTGAACTTCGTTTTCGGCCAAAACTCAAGGCCTGATTCTTTATTGGAGGCCTACTTAAAGAAAAGTAAGTCCGTTGGAATGGTGGCTGGTTTTTGTAAAGGAAAGAAGCAACTGGTGATTTCATCCGGCTATTCTGATTTGGAGAAGAATGAGTCGATGAGTACGGATACTCGTGTACGTATTGCATCAGTTACTAAAGTGTTTACGGCAGTAGCTATCATGCAATTAGTCGAGAATAAAAAAATACAACTAGATGATAGAACTGCAGAATATGTAAATAATATACCAGCTCACTTATCAGAAGTCACTGTTCGACAGTTGCTCAATCACTCTTCAGGAATCAGAGCATACAAGTCCTCAAAGGAAAGGGAAAACAAAAAAGAGTATTCTACACTTCCTGACGCTTTTTCCATTTTTAAAAATGATCCACTAGAGCTGAAGCCAGGAAGCTCCTTTCAATATACTACATATGGCTATATCTTGCTTGGGATGATTATTGAAAATGTATCAGGGATGGGATATGAAGACTATTTGCGGGTCAATGTATTTCTTCCTTCAGGAATGAATAATACTGGTGTGGAAAGAGTGGAAGATGAATTAGGTTTTCAAAGTGGAGTATATCATCGAAACTCAAAAGGGAAAGTGAAAAAAATGGAGCGAACAAATCTTAGTGACCGTATTCCTGGGGGAGGTCTTTATTCTACCGTGGAGGATGTCTTGCTTTTTGGTAATGCCTTGATGAATAAAAAATTGATTTCAAAATCATCTTTTCAGTCTATGATTACTGATTCAGGACTGAAGAAAAATGGAAATCCGTATGGGCTAGGTCTATACCTCTATGGTGAAAACCCCAAATACGGTAATGTGATGGGACACAGCGGTACTCAGACAGGAGCCTCAGTTCAATTCATGTTATTACCAGATATAAACGCAGTTACTTTCGTTGCATCCAATACCTCAGGAGTATGGGAAGATGTCTTTTACTTAAGTGTTCTTTATTTTCAATTAGCCAGCGAGCTCTAAGGCTTGATGTTATCAGGGATTTCACAGTTGGTTTTTCTTCTGGTATCTACTAGATGAAAGATTTTCCATCCATCTTCTCGTTTTATTAAGTGAAAAGCATCAACCCCACAATGAGAGAATTGATCATCTACATAGAAAGCATAATCAACCCAAACAGAAGCCAGGTTTCCATCAACTTCTACCTTTTCATTCCATATGGGTTCGTTCCAAACTTGTTCCTTTGGTTGACCAATAGCCTTGATGAAGCGTTGAAAATCACCCATCACTAGCTGTGATTTACCTTCCTGATTGATGAAAGCGGTGAAAGTGTTGGGACTTTCCACGAAAGAGGACTTAAGTAATAAACTGTCGCTTTTACGCATGGCTTCAAATACATTATTGATTACGAACATGATTTCTTTCTTCTCATTCTCTTGAGCAATCGTTTGGATAGAGAAAATGGTCAGCGCAATTATCAATAGTTTTTTCATCTTAGTGCTTTTTTTGGAAGACCTAGAAAAGATGCATTATTGCAAGCAATCTTCAACTTTTATATGGATGAAATTACACTAGTTAAAGAGAGTTATCAGCTTATTCGAAAGGATTTAGGATTAGAGGATCAATTTGAATTTAAAAATGGAGAAAGTGACTTTGATCGGTTGCTTGAATACCTTACTCAACGGATCAATTACCTGATAGATCATAACCTGAATACGTTGCTAAATGCGCTGTATCGAATTGATATTCCTGAAGATAAAATAAAGGAACTACTGCAAAATTCGCAGCAAGGACAAATTGCTCGAAATATTGCTGAAGCCGTAATTGAGCGTGAAAAGCAGAAAATTATTACCCGGCGAATGTATCGGCAGTGATGAACGACATAGCATGTTCAACCATTTTTGCCGATCCCAGATATAAAGGTGACCGCTGATGAAAAGCAGTTGGTTGAATATCTAAAATACGCTCTTTACCATTTGTTGCCACTCCACCAGATTGCTCAGCGATGAAAGCAAGTGCATTACATTCATATAGTAATCTTAATTTTCCATCGGGTGCTTTATCCGTATTAGGATAGAGATAGATCCCACCCTTCATCATATTTCGATGGAAATCCGCCACCAAGGAACCAATGTATCGTGCAGTCATTCCTTTTTTCTTACAATCCTCAACATATTCACGTACCCATTCATCAAAAGCGTAATAGTTACCTTCATTGATAGAGTAGATCTTTCCATCTTCCGGACATTTCATCAAATTGTGAGAAAGGACAAATTCCCCAAGGCTAGGCTCAAGAGTAAACCCATGAACGCCTCTTCCTGTAGTATATACAAGCATAGTGGATGAACCGTACAAAATATAGCCTGCGGCCACTTGCTCAGTTCCTTTTTGAAGAACATCTTCTTCCTGAACAGGTCCTCCTACAGGCGAAATTCTTTTGTAGATTGAAAAAATAGTACCTATTGAAACATTCACATCAATGTTAGAGCTTCCATCCAAAGGATCTATTGCCACTACATACCTGCAATTTGGATTTAAGTGAATGATTTCCTGTTCTTCCTCTGAAACAACTGCACAGGTCATCCCACCATTTTTCAAAGCTCTGGTAAAGCGAATATCAGCAACTACATCAAGTTTTTGCTGATCTTCCCCCTGTACATTTTTTTCACCAAAACCGCCAGTGATGTCAAGTAATCCTGATTTATTAACCTCTTTGTTTATGATTTTTCCAGCCAGGGCGATATCCCTCAGAAGTTGAGATAATTCTCCCGTTGCGGAAGAAAATTCATCTTCTTTTTGCTTAATAAAGCGATCCAGAGTTGTTCCTATCGGTAGGCCAAGCTTACTTTTGTTCATAAAGAAGTGTTAATTCAGAATTATTTTTTGAATTTCGAAACACAAAATTAATTCATTCACTATTTATAACGTTTGCGTAAATGCAGATTTTCAAGTTTGGAGGTGCTTCTGTCAAAGATGCCTCAGGAGTAAGGAATTTAGGAGAGATAGTTTCGTCGTTTGATACGAAGGAAATCGTGGTTGTGGTTTCAGCTATGGGTAAAACCACCAATAAACTTGAGGAACTTGTCAAACAGGCACATGGTGGAGAAGACTATAGCGAGACTTTGAAGGAATTAAAGAAGTATCATCATGAGATCATAAAAGAACTTTTAGGTGATTTTCCAGAAAGATATTTGGTCTTCGAAAAATCATTAGAAGAAGAACTAAAGCATTTGAGTCAATGTGAACCAATGTTGGCTTATGATAAAATCGTACCTCATGGAGAACTAATGTCCACATCAATAATAGAGGCCTTTCTAAGCCAATCAATTGACAGTGAGTGGTTTGATGCCAGATCAGTGGTAAGAACGGATCAATATTTCACAGAGGCAAACGTAGACTGGGTAGTGACTGAGAAGCAGATACTTAGGGATCTCAAGCCTGTAGTTGATAAAAAAGTAGCGGTTACCCAAGGATTTATTGGTAGTGATGTAGAAGGAAACTCCACCACTTTAGGGCGTGAAGGTTCTGATTACACAGGTGCGATATTGGCATATTGCCTCAATGCAGATGGGTTGACCGTTTGGAAAGATGTTCCGGGTATTTTAAATGCAGACCCGAGAATTCTTGATGGGACGGAGCAATATGAGAAATTGAGCTATCGAGAGGTTACAGAGATGACCTACTATGGAGCTCAGGTTATACACCCCAAAACGTTGAAGCCAATCGCTCAAAAAAGTATTCCATTGATCGTAAGATCTTTTGTGGATCGTAAAACAGGTGGAACAACTATTTCCGGGGAGAATACAACTAAGACAATCCCTTGTTTTGTTTTCAAAGGGAACCAATTGTTGGTCACCGCTCAGGTGAAAGATCATAGTTTCATGGATGAAAAAAAGCTTGGGCTGATACTTAGCGTGCTTGATTTGCTTAACATCAAGATCAATTTGATGCAAAATTCGGCACTTACTTTTTCCTTTTGCATTGATAACAAGGACTTTAAGTCAAAGCGTATTAAAGAACTTCTTAACCGTGATTTTATTCTTTCTTTTGATAGCCCATTGAATCTAGCTACTATCAAAAATTACACACCAGATTCTTTTAACAAACTCCCATGGAACCGTTCAGTCATCATGGAGCAGAAGACGGTGAATAATTATCAAGTGCTTTATAGATGAATGATGCTCTTTCAGAGAAGGGGAGATTGAAGATTTAGCCAGACTAAATGATATAAGTGTGCGATCTAAAAAGCATTGGGGATATCCTGATGAATGGATTTAAAAACTGGCTGGCTGATCTTCACATAAAGGGAGATGATTTCAAAAATCAGAAGATCTTAATCGTTGAGATATGTGAACAAGTTTTGGATTTTGCTCAGTATCACGAGATAATGCCGTTTTTGAAATTCTGCATCTATGGCTATTGCCCGATTATATTGGTAAAGGGTATGGCAAGTTGTTGCTTAATAAAGCAATAGAAATGTATGTTCCGGAAAATAGATTAATAAGAGTAGAGGTCGACCCAAATGCGGAGAGTTTCTATAATAAATGCGGGTTCAAGACGGTTGATAAAATTGAAAGCTATCCTCCCGGAAGATTTCTTCCATTATTGGAAAAAAGGATTTAGCTCATGTAAATCGACGCAAAGTTTGGAGAATTCCAGATAGATAAGAAGTTCCAAAAAGATTAACATGGACTAAAAGGGGGTAGAGATTATGGATATCAACTCTGTCTTCAAATCCTGACTCTAATGGGAATTCTTCATTGTAGAAAGAATAGAAATTGCTCGAAAAACCTCCAAAAAGATGCGTGAAGGCAATTTCTGTTTCTCTATGACCGTAATAAACAGCCGGGTCAAAGATTGCGACTGATCCAGATGAATTGATAATGAAATTCCCGCTCCACAAATCACCGTGTATCAGCGAGGGAGCTTCTTTCGGGATAAGGTTTTCGAGTTGATCATAAAGTATTTCAAACTTTCTTTCAACCGAAGAATCAAGGAGATTTCGAGATTTAGCAAAGCTGATTTGAGGTTTTAGCCTCTCTTCCCGAAAAAAGTCATGCCATGAGTCATGATTTTTATTTCGTTGAGGCAGTTTGCCTATATAGTTATCCTCATCAAAGCCAAAGGTATCAGATGATACTTTGTGAAGTCTGGCCAAGCCAGAACCAAAGCTTTCCCAAAATGCTGAGCAGGGAGGTCCTTTTTCTAGCCAAGCAAGCAAAAGAAATGACTTTTTACCTTCTATACCGTGATTGAATACTTCTGGAGTATCTAATATAGAATTGGAGGCGAGCGTCTCTAGTCCTTTAGCCTCACATTCAAACATATGTTGATATTGGTCAGTATTCCATTTTAGGAAAACATCAGCCTTTGATGTTTGCAGTCTGTACGTGTTGTTTATACATCCTCCCGATACAGGACTGGAAGAAATAAGTTGCGTAGATTCTCCAAATTGTTTTGAGATGACTTTTTGAAAGAACTCATTCATAAATCGTGTTTCTCCTTGAGAAATTCTAGAAATTCATCTAAAGATCTATCCAGGATTTGATACATATTTTCAAAACCATCAATTCCTCCGTAATAAGGGTCAGGAACATCCTTTCCTTTTCCTTGCGGATCAAAATCTCGCATCAATAAAAGCTTCTCAGACTCTGCACCAATTTCTATTGCCATATTCCTCAAGTTGGAATGATCCATAGCTAGCAGATAGTCAAATTCATTTGCATGATGCTTTTTGAATTGTTGGCCCCTATGATTTACTGGAATATTGTGTTTCTCAGCTATTTCTAATGTTCTGGGATCAGGTTTTTCTCCAACGTGATAATTTGCTGTACCGGCTGAGTTGGTAGTTATTTTGACTGTAAGTTCTTGATTATTAAGCTTTTGATTAAAAATAGCTTCAGCAAGAGGAGACCTGCAAATGTTACCTAAACAAACAAATAAAACTTTTATCATAATTGGGTGGTTACCTTTTTATGTTGGATAGTATATATCTAATGCATAACACAAATTTATTCATACACCTGTTTGACAAGTAAAAAAGAAAGTCCCGTTTTTGACGGGACTTTTCTTTGTTTATACACTTTTTTTTTCTTATCTAATGCTTAATCCAACTCCTAAAGTAAATGTGTTATACTTCTGAATGGTATATTCAGCATGTATTGTCAAAATGAGAAGTTTAATTCTTAGTCCTGCATTAATTCGTGGTGAACTTCCACCCTTGAAGTTAAGAGCAACCGGATTAGTTACTGTGATTTCTCCAGTATCGTCCCGATAGGTGAAATCCCCCTCGATATCAAAAGAACTTCCTGCTATATTATATCCAACTCCAACATAGGGAGTTAAAATCGCAATTTGCTTGGAAACGACCCCTTGAATGGTTGTAGAAGAAGCAGTAAGTTTAGCCACACCATCTGCTTCGAAATCACCACCTGGAGTTCCTTCATTGATGTCGAATTCTGCGCTAAGTCTGGTCCAGCCAATGAATCCAGAGAAATCAAACGGTACTTGTTTTAAACCAGGGATCCATTGCTTTAAATCGTGCATCACACCAATTCCAATCAAGTTGAAACTTCCATCATCGATAGCACCAAAATCGCTGGCATACCTAAGTTTTAAATCTGTATTCTTTGGTAATCCAATTCCAAGCTGTACAGTGGGAACAGGGAACCCTGTAATGGGGAAATCCTCTGTATCGAATCCTTCTGGAGCATCAAAATCTTGATTTTCCTGATAGGTAATTGAATTACCAGTCGCTGGATCAATCACTTGAGTGCCAGCTGGAATTCTCAATCTCGAAGAAGTTGGCCCTCCAACAGCAGTAGGTAGGCTGGGGTCTCCACTTAATAGCTCCAAGTCATTCCAGGAAACATTATTAAAATTAAACCTTTTGTCATCATTGGGAATGTTTGCAACATTTAAGGACATTGTAAGATCGAAACCCAGCAATTTATGGGGTTTAGCTGTGTTATACCATCCACCGCCAAGTCCGTTATTAAAAGAGAACATGATGGGCTCTGTATACTTCTGTAAGTATAAGTTGGCATCTTCTGTACCTCCTTGGAATATGGCGCCAAAATCTTGTGACTTGGCTGAATGGGTGATTGCAAACAGAGCAATCACTGAAAGCATTAAAATCTTGGTAGTAAAGTTTTTCATAATCATTGTTTTAGAAACTGATTCGTGATAAGGTAATACTAATTTACACTGCAATTAACCAAGATTTTCCCACTTTCGCGATCAGTATATCCCGGTATTTTGAAGTATTGGTCGAAATTCTTGGCTAATTTCATTTGATGAAATATTTTTGCATTTGAGAATAATTCCTAAATGGAAATAATAAATCAGGTCAAAAATAGATTAGATGAAGTCGGTCTAAAGGCTACACATCCCAGAATAGTTATTCTCAAAGAACTCATGATTTCCGATAACCATCCAACAGCAGAGCTTATCCACGAGAATATTAGAATGGAAAACCCATCTATCTCGCTGGGAAGTGTGTACAGAGTCTTGGATGTCTTAGTGGACGCAGGACTGATACGAAGAGTCTCCGTGAGATCAGGTTCAAAAAGGTATGACGCGAATATGAGTCCTCATGGACATATTTACTGCCTGGAATCGGACAAGATTCAGGATTTTTATGACGAAGAACTCTATGGTTTGATCAATGACTTCTTTCGGAAGAAAAAGATAAAAAATTTCCAAGTAAATGAAATAAAGCTTCAGGTCATTGGCAAACGAATTGATCTTGAAGACGATGTAACTATTATATAACACTTAAAACAAAAAACGTAAAAAATGTCATTAGTAGGAAAAAAAGCACCTATTGTAAATGCACCAGCAGTAATCAATGGAGAAGAAATCGTAGAAAACTTTTCACTTGATCAGTACATTGGTAAGAAGGAAGTGATCTTCTTCTTTTATCCAAAAGATTTCACTTTTGTATGCCCAACGGAAATCCATGCATTCCAGGAAAAGCTTGATGAATTCGAAAAGAGAGGTGTTGCTATTGTTGGAGCATCTTGCGATACTGAAGAAACTCATTTAGCATGGTTAATGACAGATAAAGATAAAGGTGGAATTGCAGGTGTAATGTATCCTTTGGTTGCCGATCCATCTAAAACTGTCGCTTCAAATTTCGGGGTTTTAGCCGGGGATTGGTCTTATGATGAAGAAGGAAACCTTGAGTTTGAAGGAGCTCCCGTTGCATTCAGAGGTACTTTCTTTATCGATAAAGAAGGAGTTGTTAGACACGAAACCATCAATGACCTTCCGCTAGGGCGAAATATTGACGAGATGCTTAGAATTGTAGATGCGTGGCATCACGTCGAAAAACACGGTGAAGTTTGCCCTGCAAACTGGGAAGAAGGTAAAGAAGCTATGAATGCAACAAGAGAAGGAGTAGCGGAATACCTTTCAAATAATTAAGAATACGCGCAAATCTGAAAAGGCCATCTACCAACAGGTAGATGGCCTTTTTTATTTCAAGAGGCTCTTTGGTTACTATTGTAGCAAAATGAAAGCACTAGTCACTAAATCAACCGGCTTGTGGTATGAACTCCAAGTGGAAGGGAAGAGAGTCATCGCACGGCTAAGAGGAAAATTTAAGCTTGATAATAAAAAGCTGACTAATCCTATCGCAGTTGGAGATTGGGTTGAGATAGTGCCCAATAAACAAGTTAATGGAGAATGGGTGATATCTAATATCTACGAGAGAAGGAACTATGTAATTCGTGCAAGTCCCCGGAAAAAAAATCATGACCATTTAATAGCGAGTAACATAGATCAAGGTGTATTGATAGTGACACTAAAATCACCTAGAACTTCAGCAGGTTTCATTGACCGGTTTCTTATCACATTGGAAAGTTTCAGAATACCTGGGATCATATTATTCAATAAACAAGATTTATATCAAGAAAAAGATCTCGAAAAGTATGAAGAACTGAAATCTATTTATACGACTATAGGCCATGAAGTACGATTGTGCCAATTTGAAAAAGAACTTGAAACAGGCGTTAAATCATTACTAGAAAATAAGATAAGCTTGCTTTGTGGTCATAGCGGATCAGGCAAATCAACACTTATAAACAAACTTATCCCTGAAGCACAACAAGAAGTAGGAGAAGTTTCAAGTTTTGCCAACAAGGGAGTTCATACTACAACTTTTGCAGAGCTTTTCTTTATTGATAACAAATCTGCAATCATAGATACCCCAGGAATAAAGGAGTTGGGACTCTCTGAAATTCAGGATGAAGAGCTTTTTCACTATTTCCCTGAAATGAGAAATTTTCTTGGTCAATGTAGGTTCCATAATTGCCTTCATGAAAATGAACCTGGGTGCAAAGTGAAGGCTGCCGTAGGAAAAGAAATCTCCGAATTGCGTTATGAGAGCTATTTATCTATCCTCCGGGGTGAAGACAATCGGCGATAAAACACTCCTGTGTTTTAATAATCAATACTACAATTAGGATATTGGTGAAACCTTATTAGTTTTGATACGTCAATACTACAATTAGGACATTGTCTTATAAAACGAGTCATTTGCATGAAAAAATATCAACTGGGTGAATTTGAAGAAATCGTACTGCTTACTGTAGGAGTATTGTACGATGAAGCTTATGGAGTAGCAGTTAAAGAAGAAATTCAAAACCGACTGAAAAGAAAAGTTAGCGTGGGCGCACTCCAGTCTGCGCTCAGACGAATGGAAAAGAAAGGTTATTTGAAAAGTAGGGAAGGAGAAGCTAATGCCAAGCGAGGGGGTAAGCCGAAACGATTTTTCACCATTACTGCATATGGAAAAGAAGCATTGGAGTATTCCAAAGATGTGAGAACACAGCTTTGGAATTCTATTCCTGAAGTTGCTTTCGATTTGAAAATATCATGATCAAAGGAATAGCGGATCGAATTTTCAAATGGTATTGCCATCCGGATTTCTATCCTGACATAAAGGGTGATCTTGAAGAGCTCTATTCGGATCACATTGAAGAAGGAAAAAATGCCCAATTGAAATATTTAGCAGATGTGATTATGCTTTTCAGGCCAGCACTTTTGCGACCAATTTTCAAAAACTCAATAATAAAGGATACAGGTATGTTTAGGAACTATTTTAAAGTCAGCATTAGAAATCTTGCAAGGCACAAGATGTTCACTGCTATCAACGTGGTAGGGTTAGCCATCGGACTAGCTAGTTTTTTGTTGATGTATGAATACATCAAGTTTGAAAAGAGCTATGATGCATTTCACTCGGATTCTGATAAGATATATCGGGTCTCGTATGTCAGGGTGAATAATGGGATGGATACAGATAAAGATGCCATGGCAGCTTACCCAGTTGGAAAATTGCTTGAAGAATCTTTACCTGAGATTGCACAGCATACAGTCTCGAAAAAGTTTGATTTTCTATTAATTAAAAATGGAGAAAAATCTTTTAAGGAGCGGTTGGTGATTTCAGCGGATCCTCACTTCTTAAAAATGTTTAACTATTCAGTCCTGGAAGGAGATGTTGAGAGTATGCTCTCAGAACCGCTATCAGTTGTTTTAACCGAAAGTAGAGCTCGAGCATACTTTGGAGATAATGAGCCAATGGGGGAAACCCTGGAGGTGGTTTCTCCATACAAAGCTTCGCTCAAAGTCACAGGTATTCTACAAGATATACCCGATAATACACATTATTCATTTGATATGCTTGTTTCGGATAAGACGCTGGCAGAAGGGCATGACTATAATAATTGGGATTGGAATAACTATTATGTGTACATCAAATCAGATCGAAACGTAGACTTGCCTTCATTGGAAACCAAGGCAAACGAAGTATTAAATGAGCATATAAATAATCTTGATAATGGTAAAAGCTGGGATATTAATGGTACAAGAGTCGATGTGCACCCGATACAGGATATTCATCTCAAATCTGATTTTACCTATGAGCCGCAAATTCATGGCAGTGAAAAAGCAGTAAACTTTCTAATTATCATTTCGATATTCATTTTGGTAATTGCATGGGTCAACTACATCAATCTGTCTACTGCACGAGCAGTAGAGCGAGCAAAGGAAGTTGGATTGAGAAAGGTTATCGGTGCTGTGAGAAAGCAATTGATCGTTCAATTCTTATGTGAGGCTTTTATTGTTAATCTTATCAGTGCACTGATAGCAATTGGTATAGCAGAACTAACATTACCATTTTTCAATCAACTGGTTGGAAAAGAAGTGCTGGAACGTGTTTGGGATCAGCAGCCATTTTTGTTATCTATTGTCTTGTTTGTATTCATTGGAACCTTTGCCTCTGGCTTTTATCCCGCACTTGTACTTTCAAACTTCAAACCAATCAGCGTTTTAAAGGGAAAATTTCAAAATTCAAAAAAGGGAATCGTTCTCAGAAAGGGATTGGTCATTACTCAATTTGCTGCATCACTTATACTCATTGCTTCAACGTTCACAATATATCGACAAGTAAGCTATATGCAAGGCAAGGATATTGGGATTTCCGTCGATCAGGTGGTCAATATCACAGTACCTGAATCAGATGCGGAGACAGAGGAAGAAAATCAAGCCGCCATTAATAAGCTTAAGGCATTTAAAAAAGCGCTTGCCAATCATTCATCTATTGAATCGGTGGGAGGAGCGTCAAACTTACCAGGAGGTGATGTTGCCGATATTAATTCTACAACGACAGTAGTAAGGTTTGTAGGTGATACTGAGCCTACTGAGGGCACGACCTATATTCAATACAATGATGAGGGTTTTCTCGATGCAGTAGATATGGAGCTTGTTGCCGGAAGAAATTTCAACGAGGAAATGAAATCAGATACGATTGCTGTCATGGCAAACGAGGCTTTTCTAAGAAGACTTAATGTGCCTGATTTTGAGTCAGTGATAGGTAAAAAGATTCAATTTGGTACGAAGGAAACGAATACCAAGTATACACTGATTGGAGTCGTGAAGGATTTTAATCGTACTACGTTGAAGGAAAAAGTAGAACCTAGTCTTTATTTTCCATGGTTTAGTGCTGATGATTTGGTCATAGAACTCAGTTCCAGCAATTACAAGGCTGGTTTAGATCATATCAAATCTACATGGGAGGAGTTTTATGCCGACGCTCCGTTAAATTATTCTTTCCTTGATGAGCGATTCGCAGCACTTTATGAACAGGATAGAAGTTTTGGTGACACCTTCATGATTTTTGCAATCCTTGCCGTTTTTATTGCAATCCTGGGATTATACGGACTTGCCTCATTCATGTCATTCCAAAAATCTAAAGAGATTGGTGTGAGAAAAGTACTTGGTGCATCTGAGAGTCAAATTATATTTTTATTCTACAAAGACTTTTTCTCTTTGGTCGGCCTCTCTTCATTGTTCGGATTTCCAGTGATCTATTTGCTTATGAATGGATGGCTTGATAATTACGCTTATCGTATCAGCTTTCCATGGGTTTTGCTTGGAATATCTCTGTTAATCGTTTTGATCTTTTCCCTTGTTACCGTTGGATATCAAACACTGAAAGTAGCCAAGCTAGACCCAGCAAAAACACTCAAGTACGAATAGATGATCAAAAGAGTAGCAGATCGATTGTTCAAATGGTACTGTCATCCTAACTATTACCCGGATATAAAAGGTGACCTGGAGGAGCTTTATTCAGACCACCTTGAACTTAGCCATCGATTTGCTCAATTCAAATACCTCATGGATGTGATGATGCTTTTTAGACCGTCACTTCTGCGACCAATTTTCGAAAACTCAATAATAAAGGACATAGATATGTTTAAGAATTACTTCAAAATCAGTTTTAGAAACCTTGCCAAACACAAGGTGTATACCGCGATTAATATCGCTGGGGTAGCTGTTGGTTTAGCTGCTTTTTTGCTGATCAATCAGTACATCAAGTTTGAAAGAAGCTACGATTCCTTTCATAAGGATTCTGAAACTATCTTTCGTGTCACATCCGACCAGATTGTAGACGGTCAATTAGGTACTCGAGATGCCATGTCGTTCAATCCTTCAGGTAAGGTTTTGACTGAGGAAGTGCCTGAGATAAGTGCGTATGCTCTGGCTTACAATATTGGAAGAGCTACTATCAAAAAAGGTGAGTCATTGATCAACGAAGAATCTGTGAAGATGGCTGACGAGCATTTCATTGATTTTTTTGGACATAAGGTGATTTCTGGTGATAAAAAATCCATGCTCAAAGGACCTAATTCCATCGTTTTGACAAAGTCAAAAGCTCAATTTTATTTCGGCAGTGAAGACGCCATTGGGAAATCTCTGCATCTGTATTCCGGTTTTGACAGAGAGTTTAAAGTGACAGGGGTTATTGAAGATGTTCCGTTGAACACACATTTTAAATTCAATATTCTCATATCCATTGCTACAGTACAAGAGCGTCTTGATAATGAAGGCTGGAGGGCATTCAACTATTATACCTATGTTCGAATTGATGAGGGAACAGATATTGAAGAACTCGAGAAGAAATTGGTTCCAATCAAGGAAAAATATATGTCGGAGGGGAGTACGTTATTTTTCAACCTACAGCCTATAGAAGAGATCCATCTTAACTCGGATATGACTTTTGAGCCTGAAGTTACAGGTAGTAAAAAGTCAGTTAACTTTCTTGAGATCATTTCGATATTCATACTCATTATTGCCTGGGTGAATTACATTAACTTATCAACTGCTAAAGCAGTCGATAGGGCGAAAGAAGTTGGTCTGCGGAAAGTGATAGGAGCAGGTAAGTCTCAGCTTAGAATTCAGTTTTTGGTTGAAGCACTTATCATCAATATACTGGGTGCGGTAATAGCGTTTGGTATTACACTCCTTGTTGCACCGAGCTTCAATAACCTGGTAGAAATGCAAATTTTAAACGAAGTATGGAAAAACGCTTATTTCCTGGGTATGTTGGGAGGATTCGCACTTTTAGGCGCATTTATTTCAGGATTCTATCCAGCCATTTTTTTGTCAAACTTTAAGATCATAGCTGTTCTCAAAGGAAAATTCCGAAACTCGAAAGGTGGTGTAAGTCTAAGGAAAGGACTTGTTGTAGTGCAGTTTGCTACCTCCATCGCTTTGATTGCGAGCACGCTGATCGTGATCCGACAGGTAAATTTTATGCGGAGAATGGATATGGGTATGGATATCGCTCAAGTCGTATCATTCAGTAACCCAACTCCCCAAAATGGAGAGCAAGATCAAATGAATGAACGGGTAAAGACCTTCTTAGAATCCCTTAAACGAGATGCAAGCGTTGTTGATGCTGCAACCACTACATCAGTACCGGGCGGGGAGAGCGATGAAATTGCATCTACAAGTGGAGGAGTCAAAATTGTGGGCTTGACTGAAAGGCTGGATGCAACCACTTACATTCATGCCGTGGATGAGAATTACTTCACATTGTTGAATATTCAACTAATAGAAGGAAGAGGTTTTAATAAAGATATGGCTTCAGATTCAGCTGCCGTGATTGTTAACCAAGCTTTTCTTGATCGGTTTAATCTTTCCGACGCTAATGTATTGAATGAAAAGATCCAATTTGGTCGAGATCCTGAGAATGATAAATATCACATCGTTGGAGTGATTCAAAACGTGAATCGAACGACTTTAAAAAAATATGCCGAACCAACATGCTATTTTTATCAACCGGTATTGCATAGGTCACTGGTGAAGCTTTCACCACAAAATATTGATCAGTCTTTGGAACTAATAGAGAATACATGGGCTGAGATGTTCCCCACTTCTACGTTAGAGTATTCTTTTATTAATGAGCGCTTTGATCGACTTTACAAAGAAGATCGAAAGTTTGGAACAGTTTTCAGTGTTTTTTCCGGCTTTGCACTATTGGTAGCGATACTTGGCTTGTTTGGCTTGATTTCATTCATTGCATCTCAACGGACGAAAGAAGTAGGTGTAAGAAAAGTATTGGGAGCTTCTGAAACGCACATTGTCAGTCTTTTCTATAAAGAATTCTTATTTCTGATAGGGATTGCGACATTTATTGGTGTGCCGATCGTGTTTTTCAGTATGAATAGCTGGCTGGATAACTATGCATACCGAATTGGATTCCCCTGGTTAGTGATTCTTATTTCATTGTTCGTTGTTGTAACCTGCTCATTTATCACAGTAAGTGCTCGTGTACTTAAAGTGGCAGCTATGAATCCAGCAAATACCTTGAAGTATGAGTAAATGGTTGATACATGTCGTTTTGATAGGTGTGGTTTTATTGGCTTCTGGAAGTCTAAAAGCACAATCGGAGGCACTTAAAACATTTGATGCATTTTGGGAGCTTTTCAATGAACAGTATGCCTCATTTGAGGAGAAAGGAATAGACTGGGATGCAAAACAAGTTTTTCGTAATCGAATAACAGCTAATACATCGGATGAAGAATTGTTTGATATTCTTGCGGAGATGATTAAGCCGTTGAATGATGCTCATACAACTTTGAAAGCAGATGAGATAAATAAACGCATGTCAGCATCTCGTCCGTCAAGGATCATGCAAGAGCTTTCATCTCTCCCCGGGAAGGATCGAAGACCCCTTTTTAGTAAGATGACAGAGCAAACACTTATTAGAAGCGGGTTTGATAGTATCAGAGAACTTGGTCCGACTTTCAGAGGAGAGAAGCTTTTTTCTTACTCACGATCTGAAAATATAGGATACCTGAGATTTTTTCGATCGTTCAGTACCCCGACAAAAATGGTAGGAGTATCACTTGATAGTCAATTAGATCAGATTTTTGAATACTTCTCAGAGATAAATGCTTTAATTATCGATGTTCGATTCAATATAGGTGGTGATGATGCATTCTCAAAAAGGATTGTATCGCGACTAATTGAAGATGAAATGGTTGGCTTTAAGAAGCAAACTCGGAAAAATGGTTCTTTTGGTAAATTGAAGGATATAACTGTCGAGCCATGTGATGGTGAACCATTCTTAAGCCCTGTCGTGCTACTAACCAATGATAAGACGGTCAGTGCTGCGGACGTTCTTGCGCTTATGATGGACCAATTACCTCAGGTAACTATCATAGGCGAACGATCTAATGGTTCATACTCTGATTTGTATGCTAAAAGGCTTCCAAATGGATGGAAAGTCACATTGAGCAATCAACGATATTATTCGACAGACATGAAAAACTATGAAGGCACAGGAACACCGGTTGATCTGGAGATTAAAAATACAATTGAAGACGTTGAAAATGAGAACGATAGTGTTTTGCTTGGTGCATTAGATGCTATCGAAATTTACTAGCTTATCAGCTTCAGAAAAGCAGGAATCAACGTCCAATTTCTTTGCTTCAAACATTGCTTTATTTCATAAAGACATCTTTTTCTAAGAGCTGAATCTTCCGCTTTAGTTTGATTCAGCTCTTTTATTTTTTGACAAACTTTTAATGTGCTCTTTTGATGTTTTGACCTAAGTTCAAATTGCTTGCTAGATAATGAGTTTTTAAGGATTCTCTTCTTAACCAATACTTCGTTCGTGTATCCATAACGATATTTTCTACTTGACCGAATCCAAAAATCAAAATCTTCATAACTCATCGATTCATCATAGCCATTCAAGTCATCCAATACTTCACGTTTAATCATCATTCCAGGTGGCGAGATAAAGTATTGCTTGATGAGTTGTATGTACAGATCTCCCTCGAGAGGTTGAGTTTTTTTGCTAAAATGAACATCCAGATCGTTTCCTTCGACATCAATGTTTAGAACATTGCAAAATTCAACGCCAATTTTTTTTAGAGAGAATGTTTTTATTCCCTGTTCAATCCTTTCAGGCAATAGTAGGTCATCAGCGGCTAGATCGATAACGTAATTGCCTTTAGATATGAAAAAACCTTTATTAAAGGCCTTGCAATTTCCGATAGAGCTCGGAATGTCAATAAAGGTTTCAGACCTCCCTCGCAGGCTTTTTTTGATGAGTTCTTTACTCCCATCTGTACTTCCATCATCCACTACGATCAACTCGATATGCCCATAGGTTTGATCAAATACTGATTGGATGGCCTTTAAAACATAATCAGCTTGATTGTGACAAAGACAGATAACCGTGACTAGTGGGACGGATTCATTTCTGAAAGATCATACCTTGAGAGCTTTTTAGCAATTAAATTCGGGGTAATGAATCTTTTTATCGTTCCATCATGGTATCCAAGTAAATCCAACCCTTCTTACGGGATTTTCATCAGAGAACAGGTGATGTTGATGTCTAAGTCTAGACCTGAATGGAAGATAGGGGTAAGTTTATGGGGACAAGGTGATTCTGAAAAATTATTATGGGCTAGAGATCACTTTAAAAATCTCAGTAAGGTACTAAAGCATAATCAAGCTCATGGCTATGCTAAGGAAATGGGGCATTTTTCCGAATTTTATCAGCCCACACTGAGCTGGACAAAGAAGTTTCGAAAGGGGAATTTGAGAGAAATCATTCGATGCAATGAGTTGAATTTCCAATCTCATTTGATGAAAAGTGGGAAGCCGGATTTTATTGTAGCTCAAGCAAGTTATCCAGGCGCTTTAATTGTAAAATACCTGTCTGACAAGTACCATATTCCATATCATGTTCATGTACGTTTAGGTGGTTTCATGTTTGAGCAATTGCTTAGTGATCTGGGTTCTTTGGGAGTTGATTTGTTAAACGCACTAGAATCAGCTGACTTGGTGACCGTAACGAGCAACTTTCAAGGTGAGAGCTTAAAAAAATGGATAACTGATAGCAATGTGCTTTATAATCCTGTAGATACAGACTTCTTTCAGTTGGGCAAAAGTAAAAGTGAAGACTTTGTGTTAACCATATCTCGGTTAGAATCCGAAAAAGGTATTGATTTACTTATTGAATCTCTTTCAAATGTTTCAGATATACAGCTCAAAATTGTGGGTGATGGTACAGAAAAAAATAAGTTAAGAAGGCTTGTAGAGCAAAAAAGGTTGAATAAGCGAATTCAATTTCTGGGTGAGAAGAACCGAAAAGAGCTAAGTGAACTCATTCAAAAAACACAATTTTTGATTCTGCCTAGTAAGTTCGAAACATTTGGTAATGTTATTTTGGAATCAATGGCTTGTGGTAAGCCTGTAGTGGCAACCAGGAGTGGGGGCCCGGAAGAAATTGTGACTAAAGATTCAGGTTTGCTATGTGAAATTTCAACGGAAGGACTTTCTAACAAAATACTAGAAATGAAATCAAATTATGGTTCTTTTGACTCAGGTCAAATCAGGAAGTATGTAACAAAGAAATTTTCCTCAGAAATTTGGATTGGTAGGTATGAAAAACTTCTTAGAGATCTAATGCGAAAGTGACCTTCTCAGTTTCTATTGCACCTATGCGTTCTTTGAAGACCTTAAGTGTCTCCTGAATCCTTCCTTCGAAGGAAGAAACACCCAAATCAAAGTATTCAAATCCATCGTCTCTGTAGTGGTCAACCATTCCATCAATCAGCATTACCATTGGGCTTTGATTTCGAAACATTGGGCTTGTTCCGGGCAAGTAGTAGTAAGCCACTTTGTCGGTTACTTTTACCGTGATGCATAGAGCGGAGATTTTTTTTTCTCTAAAGACTCCAAAACATTCATAAGTTCCGGGCATAGCAGTGGCTAACTTTTTAAGATGCTCCCATGAGGTGTTAATTTGTAAGCCTTGGGCTTCTCTGCATACTGTCAAAAACTTGTGGGCGGTCTCTAGTTGATCACTATCCATCTTACTAAAACGGAATCCTTGCTCTTTTAGAGCTTTTAGCTTGCGCTTCTGCATCTGATGAAGATAGACTTCTCCTGTGAGATTTATATGCTGATTCAAGTCCTTATATAAAACTGCAAAACCCATATCTTCCAAGACTGAATATTGAGGAAAGGAGCTGTAGATTGGCGTAGGGTTTCGAATCTCTACCCTCTTGATTCCTTGATCCCTCATATCATCAAGGACTGCTTTCCAAAATGTTATAAGATTAGCCTTGTCTTCTTTTTTTTGATAAAAAGACCCAAAAGGACTTCTTGGTATGCTAATTGCATTTTCGTATTCTATATAAAAGGGGATGAATAAATCTGAAGAAGAGTATCCACGAAAAACTGGATGATTCTGTGTTTCCAGATATTCTTGTTTAAAATAGGTTACGGGAATACTCGTTGGTATTGAATCGAGAGAAGCATGTATGAGAAATGACATTATAATCACAAAATTAAAAACACCACTGGCTTTTGAAAGCTCAAAAGGGACGTTATCTTGCATCTTAGATTTTTACAATAAAATCTTAATTATTTCACGTTGAAGAGCCTCATTACCACATCACTTTTAATGCTTTCTATTTTACTGAAAGGCCAGGTGTTTGAGCCAGGTCCCATTCAGCAATTGGTTAAACAAGGAACAGATCATATCTATAATGCGAATGAAGATTCTGCTGAATATTATATAGCCAAAGCGGAAAAATTCATCCCAGATCATCCTGTTATCCCATTAATGAGAGCAATGAGCATACTTTGGGCTAATATTCCATTGATTTCAGAAGAAGAATTTGTAAAAATGGAAGCAAATCTTGATCGTGCTATCGAACTCGCTAAAATTAGGGACGAGGATCTTGAAGAGCCAGAAATGATTTTTTTTGCGATGGCTTCCTATGGTCTATTAGCAGAATACTACGCTGATCAGGGCTCAACAATGAAAGCTGTAGGTGAAGCAAATCGCGCTTATGGATTAATGAAAAAAGGATTTGAAATCGTGGACTCACATCCTGAGTTCTTACTTACTACTGGTTTATATAATTACTTCAGGGAAAAATATCCTGAAAAACATCCCATATATAAACCTCTTTTGTGGTTTTTCAGGAGCGGTGATAAAGAATTAGGGTTGAAACAACTTGAAAGAGCATGCAACGAGTCTTTTTTGACCACTGTTGAGGCGCATGTTTATTTAAGCTACATCTACCTAAGATATGAATACGAGCCAAAGTTAGCCCAACAATACCTTGCGGCTCTTTGTGACATGTATCCCAATAACTATTATGCTAAGGCTAAGTATATGGAGTCATTGGCCAATCCAAGTGATTTTGAGAACGCTCCGAAAGAAGTGCTCTATTCTCTTATTACACATGAAAGCCCTTATTACAAATTAGCTGGTTACGTATTTTTAGGTTATCTGGAAGAAAAGATCATTGGAAATCAAAAAAAGGCCGAATATGCTTATCGTCTGGGGCTGGAATACGGTGAGTCGATTCCCAATCATGGGGAATTTTTTAAAAGTTTCGGTTATTTAGGACTGGGCCGAGTACTTATCAGGAAAAATAAGATGGAAGAGGCAGAAAAGTCATTGGATAAGGCATTATCCTACGCTGAAACTGATCAAGTAAAATCTGAAGCCAAAGAACTACTTTCAAGGCTTTGAGTACTTACTACACCATTGAATGTCCATCAGAGGGGATTTATAAAGAGAAAGGGAGCAAGTTTTTAGCTTTCGCATATCCAGTTCAATCAGAGGAGGAGATTAAAAACATTCAAGATGGACTTAGAAAAAAGTATTATGATGCACGGCATCATTGTTACGCCTGGATTTTAGGAATGGATAATCAACGCCATCGATCAAATGATGATGGTGAACCTGCCCATTCCGCAGGAGATCCCATTTTAGGCCAAATCAGATCATTTGAATTAACTAATACACTGATTGTAGTAGTCCGATATTTTGGTGGTACAAAGCTTGGTGTTGGAGGTTTAATAAGTGCATATAAGTCTGCTTCAGAAAATGCTCTTTCTAAGATCAGAAAGAAGGAAATCTTTGAAACCATTCTTGTTGAAATGAATTTTCCATACGATATGTTAAGCACAGCCGAGAAGCTCATTAGTGATTTTGAAATTGATGTATTAGAAAGAGATTTTCAGCTATCATGTAAGATTTCAGGTGAAATCAAAAAAGACCTGATGGATCAGTTTAAAGAGAAAACAAGCGATCTTTATACAATGAAATTTAAAATGAACTCATAAAATGATTGTGGAAGATTTAGCAAAACTCTTCGAAAGGGACTTGGATAGGTTGCAAAAAGAATTGGAATCATATCCAAGTGAGGAATCTTTGTGGTTGAAGGTTGAAGGAATAAATAACACTGCAGGAAATCTTTTTATCCATCTATGTGGAAATCTACAGCATTTTATTGGTGCCACCCTTGCTCAAAACGGATATGTACGCAACCGAGATTTTGAATTTCAAGGAAGACTGCCTTTCGAGCAAATCAAAAAGGAGATTGAGATCACCAAAGAAGTAATTACTCAATACTTCGGAAAAGTCAAAACTTCAGCGCTTGATGAATTATACCCACTGGAAGTTTTTGGCTACCCAATGACTACAAGCTACTTTTTAATTCATCTTCAGGGCCATATGAACTATCATACAGGCCAAATAAACTATCATCGAAGAATACTATCTGAAGGTTGAAAAATATGTAAAAAAGTGGGTTTACCACAGAATATTGCAATGCGAATTTTCTTAATCGGGGATATACAGGTGTTTATCTAATATTTCATTTGAATGGACGAATGAGGTGTGTCCGTTAAAAAAATCTTCGTTAATCTTGAACCAACAAAGACATAAAAAACAATCCATAGCTGGTTGAATTAGAACGGAGTTGCTTTGGTGAGGGCGCTCCGTTTGCTTTTTATTTCCAATTAAGTTTCCTACAAATAAAAAATGCCACTCGATTTTGAGTGACATTAGTATAGTCCTTTAGGTGTATTCTTTTTAAGAAGCTTTTCTCATCTTCCTCGTTGCTTTTATTCCAAGGATAGCCAAAAGCAATGAAGCGATTATTAGGGTTATTTTCGTTTTCATATCTTATAGTTGATTTTCAACTGGAATACCCCCAAATATCATGGAACATTTGCCATACTTTCACTGATAGCGGTAGTTCCAAAATATCCCAACACCAATTGGTTTACATTGTCAACGTAAAAGAGATTGCCGTTTACGATGGCCGGGGTAGTCCCCGATGATGTTCCCAAAGTTGTGATTTGTGATTTAAGAAGTGATAAATAATTATGTGAACTTTGGGAGATTGAAATGAGTCTAACAGTCATTTCGTCACCAGAAGCATAGTCGAAATTTCTGAAATTGTTAGGGATAAGATTGCCATTAAATAATCGATCATTTTGAATGGTAATTGATTCTGGTTCACTGAATATGATATTATTCTTAATAAACTGCCATCGATAATAATTTTCAGCATCCCCAGGATCTTGAGTTGTTATTTTCGGAAAGTACACAGTGATCTGCCTATCAGAATCATTTGGGTCATTTTCTTGAAATGAGTCCACTTCCAAGGTGTTTATTGAGACTTTCTCTTGCATTCTATCCCAGTCGGATCTGATTTCGACGCTATCATCAATGACTATCCTCAATCGATATTCCACATCTATTTGCCCGCTGAAAGGGTTGTCTGCATGATAATACCCATCTGAGTTGTAGCTATATGAGAAAATCTCCCCGGTTCGTGCCTGAACAATGACTTGTGCATTGGTAATTGGTTGGACAGGATTCTTGTCAGAAAAAGCATTGGACTTGGTAATCCGAATCGGTTGATTTCCATTTTCGTCAGAGAGCCATCCTTCTACAATAACAAGATTTTGTGCTGGAGGTAAATCTACTTCTACAACTTTTTCACAAGCTAGTAAAACAGGAAGCAGTATGTATAAAAGTCTCTTCATCAGAACTTGAAATTGTAAGTGATTGCCGGGATTATCGTGCCAAAAATGGAATACTTAACAACTTGGGCAGTGCCTGGATCTATTGGTGACTCTCTATAAAAATAGGAATAAGCATTCTGTCTCGCATAGACATTATAGATTGTCAAAATCCAGTAGTCTCTGTTTTTTCTCTTTTTACTCCCTTTTTTCTTGTAGTTTCTACCTTCCCATCGTACGGATAAATCTAATCTATGATAATCTGGCAATCGAGAGTTGTTCCTAAACTGAAAGTGTGGAACCAGATTGTCCTCAAAAATATATTTATCCGTAGGCAGTGTGACCGGGATTCCTGTGTTGTAAACAAAATTTGCTGATGCATTTAGCCTTGGAGAGATTTTCATACTCCACGATGTGGAAAAATCATGAGTCTTATCATGATTTTCTAAAACAAATCGCTGATCTCCATTTTCTGGTATTCGGCTTTCTGCCCTGGAAAGTGTATAGCTGATCCATCCTTGCAATCTTCCTGTCCTTTTTCTTGCGTACAATTCTAAACCATAGGCTCTAGCCTGACTCAATAGGAGCTCTGTTTCAACATTCTCGTTAAAAATGAGATCAGCACCATTCTTATATTGAATGTTGTTTTGTATGTCTTTAAAGTATAACTCTGAAGATAGCTCCCACGTGTTAGATTTTAGGTTTTTGTAAAGACCGATAGTGTATTGATTCGTGGTAGTAGGAGGGATGTATCGTCCACTCAATTTCCAGATATCTGTTGGTGCTGGTGAAATGGTGTTAGAAATCAGATGTAGGTATTGAGCAGTTCTACTGAATGCCGCTTTGAGAGACGTGGTTTTATTCATCCGCCAATTAATAGAAGCCCTTGGCTCAAAATTCACGTCTCTATAGATCAGATCAAGATTATCAAATCTCAACGTATCAGTAATCGTAGAATCAGCTAAAGGAATATCATCCTTATATTCAAATACTGAACCAGGACCAAATGTTTGCAGACTACTAACCCTCAATCCATAGTCAAATGACAGATTACCTATTGACGTTTTTTGCCCGATAAAAAGTGCTGATTCAACTCCACGTTCATCTTCCAGTTTGACTCTATTGGTAGTTGTACTTTGATCAAGGGGTTCACGAACTCCCGGAATGAGACGGTGATAAATGAAACTAAATCCGTAAGAAAGCTCATTGTATGGAGATAAATCAGATGTTAAGTTCACTTTCACACCGGCATCTGAGATCTTGGATCGACCTACAAAGGACCCTGGTTCTTCAGTATTTTCAATTCGATAATTGTATTCGGAATAAAAAGCAGAAATATTTGAAAATAAGCGGGGTGTGAAAAGATAATTCCACCTGAAGTTAAGCATTCTATTTCCCCAATTCCTGGTAGAGGTAAGGCCTGCGATATTCCGATCATTTCCTAAATATCCTGATAAGTAGTACGTACTTGCCTGGCTGTATTTAAAGTTCAGTTTTAGATTTAGATCCTGGAACCTTATTCTATTTCTCTGCACAGATGTACTTGCAAAATCATCAATGGATAAGTTTAGCAAACTTTGTCTACCGGAGACTAAAAAAGAGCTTTTACCCTCATGAATGGGACCTTCAACAAGTACTCGGGCTGAAAGTGCCCCAATTCCACCAGAAACGCTTGTTCTATTTATATTCCCTTCCTTTTGTCGTACTTCGATAACAGATGAAGATCTGCCACCATATGATGGTGGAATGTAGCCTTTCATTATTCGAACATCATTGACAGCCTCTGGGTTGAATACTGATATTAGTCCGTAAAAGTGGTTTGGATTGTAAATAATAGCTTCATCCAACAGGGTGAGATTTTGATCGACTCCACCTCCACGTACATGAATGCCGCTGGCGTCCTCACCAATTGCTCTTATTCCAGGCTTGAGTAGCGCATTTTGAATGACATCTACTTCACCTAGAAAGTAGGGTATTTGTCCATCCGCACCCGAAATCGAGATTCGATTAATAGAAGGAATCGTTTCAGTTAGATTCACATCATCTGAAATGGAAACAACTTCTACTACCTCGAGCTCTGTTATTTGTGGTGATAAGGAAACTTCTAAATAATAATCCTTAAATAGAGATATTTCAGTTTCATGCGTCTGGTAACCAATGTGTGAAAATCGTAGATTATAGTCTCCTTCTCGAATAGTGAGTGAGTAATAACCATATCCGTTTGTGGTAGTTCCCAATTGTAATCCTTGAACTTCAATGGCTGCACCAATGATGTGTTCACCAGTTTCCACATCTCTTAGCACCCCATGTACTGTGTAGTTTTTTGGGGTATGCTGGAGGACAATAATTTGATCACCCTCATAGACTACATCAGCAATGCGATGTTGTTCTAAATAATCAAAAAACGCTCTTATGGTAGGTGTTCCATAAATTTCAATTTGTTGATTGGTTAGTTTATTGGAACTATAAGCCAGCTTTACGCCCTTTGCTCTTATAGAGTCTAATAGCTGAAACAGTGTTGATTCATCCGTGTTTTCAAGTTTTTTGTCCAGAGGATTTTCCTGGGCACTCGCGCACACAATGACCCCACCTAAAAGGACGAGTGTCAAAAACTTACGTAAGTAGATGATGCGGACGAAATACACGCCCACAAAAGTAATGAATAGCCCAGGCCGGACTTAGCAACCTTGCCCTGAAATTTTTACCTTATCGTTTTTGATAACAGCTTTTACATTAAGTGCAGTACTTATGGTTTCCAATACTTCTTTCAAAGTCTTCTTATTGAAAGTAGCTGTTATTTTACACTCATTAAGCTGACCATTTGAGAGTTCAAACTCTACTTCATAGTAATCAGCTAACTCAGGAAGTGCCTTTTTTAGTGGGGTGTCATCAAAATTGAAAATTCCACTTCTCCAACTCATGATATTTTCATCAGGAGTATTTTTTATGTTTACAGAAGCATTTGCACGATTAAAAATCGCTTCTTTACCAGCAGGGACCTGTGTTTGCTCTCCATCTTTTTCAAAAGCAACTAGCCCTCTGTCAACATACAATTTTACTTGATTTTTTGTGGTCACAAGATTAAATGCGGTTCCTAAAACTTTCACATCAACACCATTGACGTCTATGATGAAAGGCTTAGCACTTTTTTGGATGTCGAAATACGCTTCTCCTGTGAAAGAAACATTTCTTTCTTTACCAAATTTTTCAGGATAAGAAAAAGAAGAATTTTTATTTAGAATCCCAGTAGATCCATCAGGGAACGTGACATTCACTATTTGGTCAGTTGATGCGATACTAACAGTTGATGGAGATGGGTTGTACAGATAAACCGTTACAGAAAGAACGGCTAGAATAGCAACTGTTGCTGCTACTTTCATCCATGAAATAGATTTTTTCGGTTGATAAATCTTTTGATTTAACGCTTCCCACGCTCTCTCCTCGTCTATCTCAGGTATATCTATTTCGCTGTTTTGAAATAGGAAGTCTACAAATCCATCACTCTCTTCGTGAGAATCATCTTTGTAGTTCAGGTGGTTGTATATTCTCAGGTCGTTTGCCATCTCATTTGTCAGTCAAAACTTTGGGGACAGACCCCTAAGTTTTTTTCAACTTTTTTACATCATGTGTTCCTTATAGTGTTTATAAACATTCTCAAGCGATTCTCTAAGTTTTTTCAGCGCAATACCCATTTGATTTTCTACGGTTTTTTTAGATAAATCTAGCTCTTCAGCTATCTCTTCGTAGGTCATACCTGAATTCCTACTCAGGATGAAAATTCTCCGGCATTTTTTTGGAAGGGCATCCACCGCTGATTGTATGTATTTCTTTAGTCTGTCATTCTCTCCTTCATCTTTGTTTGGTGCACTGACACTAAGAAGTACCTCACTCACATCGGCCATGGATTGTTGTTTTGGCAGTTCCAATTTAATGTAGTTCAAACACTTGTTTTTGACAGCCGAATAAAGATAGGTCTTTAGGGTTGTTTGAATTTCAATATTGATCCGTTTTTCCCATATGTACAGAAATACTTCCTGAGCCATTTCTTCTGCTATGGTAGCATCTCTCACATATGTAAATGCAAAGCGATATAGTTCTTTGTAATAACGCTTAAATATGACCTCATAGGCGGAGAAATCACCACTTTTTACCTGCTGGAAAAGCAAAAGGTCATTATCAGAATTCATACTATTGATCTAAAAAGCGTATGTTATTTCTCCAAATAACTTTAAAGATGGATTATTAAACCCAAAGAAATAGTTTTCCGCGAAGATAGAAACAATTACATTTTCTGATGGAATAATGTATAAATGCTGACCCAATTCACCAGGGACATAGAATATTTCATCGGATTCTATTCCAAAACTGGTTTCAAAATTTTCTCCAAAAAGCCACCAAACGTACCCTAAACTATAATTGCCTGTTACCTGTGTCTGTAAAGATGTAGCGTCTTGGATGAAATTGGGATCAATGATTTTTCTACCATTCCATATGCCCTCATTTAAGATTAAATAGCCAAGTTTCGTCCAATCGATTAATGAAGTACTAATTCCAAATCCTCCATTAAAATTTCCTTCGGGATCAGTTTCAACAGTTAAGGACTCAATGGTTAGCGGACTGAGTATGTTTTCATCAAGAAAGGTTAAATAATCCATGCCTGAGGCGTTTTCGATGATTTTTGCCAAAATCAAGCCGGTGGCTGTATTGAGATTAAATCTCAAGCCTGGAGGGGCTTCCAGAGGCTTCTCCAGAATGTATTGTATCCAGTCATTATTAGACCTCATGATATTGAGATCACTCTGTGGGCTGATGATAGGAAAAATACTTTCATTCCATGAAAATCCGCTTTTATGAGTTAGTAAGTGTTCTATTGTAATAACTTCTTTATCCGAATCGGCCTGAAAAATTTCTGAATATTCTGGTAGATGTTCAGAAATCAAATCATTGATGGATAAAAGATTTTTGTCTTCAGCTACGCCAATGGCGGCAAGCGTAAAAATGAGGCTGCCTTGTCCTATATTTCGACGTACTTCCCTAGTTTCACCCAGATAATAGTTTTCGAAAATCAAGTGATTATTCTTGATAATAATTAACCCGGTAAGAAAGCCAAATTCCTCTCGAGTCAGCTGATTAGTAAGAAGTTTTGAATTTATGAAGAGAAGCGAGTCTTCGGAAACGGAAAAATCTTTAGGCCTTCCGTATTCCCAGACAATCTGATCAGGGGGTACTTCTTCTCCCACATAGCAGGCAGATACAATTAACCAACAAATAAGGTATCTAAATTTCATTAGGTAAAGAGTGTATAATTTCCATGTTGATCCGCTGGTGGAGTCGGTTTTATGAATGAAACATCATTACCTTCTATGTCCCTAATTCTTGGTGCTACTGTGTGAGATAGGAACTCGTCTTTGACTTCAGTGCTAAGCAAGGCGTTGAGTTCTTCCAAATCTTCTGATTCTAACCATTTTCTTGAGGAAGAGGCATCCATAATTGCAGGCATATCTCCTTGAAAAGAACTTATTTGAGGATTTGCAGGCCTGGTGATCATAATGAAAGAGTGTGTGTTGTCATCACCTTCTTCCCATATGCCAGCTACCGAAAATACCTTTTTATCCGAGTAGAAAAAATAGTGAGGTACCTGCTGTTTTTTTGCTACTTGTTTCCATAAATAAAAACCATCCATTGGGATGATGCATCTATTGGTAATAATTTTCTTCTTGTAAGTATTTTTTGACATCACCGAATCCAAAGGCAGGTTGAAGAATTTAGGACTCATTGTTTTGTTATTAGACCACATAGCCATTAAACCCCAATTAAAAAAAGAAACCTGACCGGGATTTTGGCTGGTGATGAGGGGTAAGACTTTTGTTGGAGCGGCATTGTATTGAGGCTCGTACCTGGATGAAACCTCCGCACCCAAAACCAGTGCTAACTCATCTGAATTTAATGTTATGGTGTACCTGTCTAACATTTTTGGCAATTTAATACGAGAAAGCGCTTACTCAATGATCATTTTGTTTCGATTCCAAATTTTTATTTTGATTGATGGGTTAATTTTGAACTAAAGAATTAAAGACGATCTAAATGGCTGAAGTAATAAGAATGCCCAAAATGAGCGATACCATGGAAGAAGGTGTGATTGCATCATGGTTGAAAAAAGAGGGTGATGAAGTGAGTTCCGGTGATGTACTTGCAGAAGTGGAAACCGATAAAGCAACCATGGAATTAGAATCCTATCAGGATGGTGTCTTGTTGCATATTGGAGTCAAAGAAAAAGAGTCCGTACCTGTGGATGGTATTCTGGCTGTGATTGGAGAAAAAGGAGAAGATTATAAGCATCTATTGGAAGAAGCAAATGATGGTCAAGCCAATGGAAGCGAAGATGAGGCACCAAGTGAGGAGAAAGCTCCAGCAAGCTCGGAAAAAAAGATCGACACAAGCAACATCAAAGCATCTATCATTCGTATGCCTAAAATGAGCGATACGATGGAAGAAGGTGTTATAGCATCTTGGATAAAGAAAAAGGGAGATAAAGTAGAGTCTGGGGATATACTAGCGGAGGTGGAGACAGATAAAGCCACCATGGAGTTAGAGGCTTATGAGGATGGAACGCTTCTGTACACGGCTGTTGAGGCTGGAAGTGGAGTTCCGGTAGACGGAGTGATAGCTATAATTGGAGAAGAAGATGCTGACTATGAGGCCTTGCTAAAAGCCGAAGAGCAAGTTGGAGATGAGTCCAAAGAAGGGGTTAAAGAAGAAAAATCTGAAGCACCAAAAAGTACTTCATCTGCTAAACCTTCGGCTACTACTCAACCTAGTGCTTCTAACGCTTCAAACAATGGCAGGATAAAAGCATCCCCATTAGCTAAAAAAATTGCTTCTGAAAGAGGGATAGACCTGTCTCAGGTCAATGGTTCCGGAACGGATGGAAGGATCGTAAAGAAAGATGTTGAAGATTTTACTCCATCTGCACAGCCGCAGCAATCACAAGCGGCATCAGGAGATACATCCGATAAACCAGCCATCAATATTCCAAAGGTAGTTGGTGAAGAAGGTTCTGAAAAAGTAGAGCTTTCTCAGATGCGTAAAGTAATTGCTAAACGCCTGAGCGATAGCAAATTCTCCGCACCTCACTTTTATCTGACGATGGAGATCAATATGGATAAGGCCATCGAAGCTAGAAAATCCATTAATGAGGTAGCTCCGGTCAAAATTTCATTCAATGACATGGTGGTGAAGGCTGCTGCTGCGGCACTTCGTCAGCATCCTGATGTGAATGTAAGCTGGATGGGAGATCATATGATGAAGCATCAACATATTCATGTTGGAGTAGCTGTAGCGATCCCAGACGGCCTGATTGTTCCGGTTGTTCGATTTGCAGACAATAAATCCCTGTCTCATATATCCGCCGAGGTAAGGGAGCTGGCACAAAAAGCAAAAGATAAAAAACTACAACCTGAAGAATTCTCAGGAAATACATTCACCATTTCTAACCTGGGGATGTTCGGTATAGAAGAATTTACGGCAATTATCAATCCACCTGATGCATGTATCATGGCAGTAGGAGGAATAAAAGAAACTGTTATTGTGAAGAATCGAGAGATGAAGCCTGGAAATGTGATGAAGGTAACTCTTTCTTGTGATCATAGAGCGGTTGATGGTGCAGTTGGTTCTGCCTTTCTAAAAACATTCAAAGAGCTATTAGAAGACCCTGTAAGAATTTTGATCTAGTAATTATTTATTTAGAATGTCATTCCGAACTTGTTTTGGAATCTATAGGTTCATATTCACTAGATGCTGAAACGAGTTCAGCATGACTGTCTTTTTTGATAAACGAAATGGAAAAAATCAAATCAACAACCGTCCTTGCTATAAGACATAATGGTAAAGTGGCCATTGGAGCAGATGGGCAAGCAACACTTGGTAACACGGTTGCAAAATCCAATGTGAAAAAGATTCGCAAACTTGGCGATGGCAAGATTGTAACTGGCTTTGCCGGATCAACTGCCGATGCATTTACACTTTTGGATCGTTTCGATGAAAAGCTGAGCAACTATTCTGGCAATCTAAAACGAGCTGCCGTTGAGCTTGCAAAAGACTGGAGGACTGATCGGTACTTAAGAAAACTTGAAGCCATGATGATCGTGGCTGATAAAAATGAAGTGCTTGTTGTTTCTGGTACCGGGGATGTAATTGAGCCGGATGAGGAGATAGCAGCTATTGGTTCAGGAAGCATGTATGCAAGATCTGCTGCTTTGGCACTTAAAAAACACGCTTCGAATCTTTCAGCAGAAGAGATGGTACGTGAAGGACTTACGATCGCTGCAGATATCTGCATTTACACCAATCACAACTTAGTGATTGAAGTGGTTGAATAAGAACAAATAAAAGGATTGATGGAACTCGATCCTTTTTTAGTTCATCTCAACTTATTCATCCGTTCGAGAATGCCATTTCCTATCAATTCTGTTAACACGTGCTTGCCATCTTTGATGATTTCGATTTGACTATCTACTCCGGACTCAAGAAGCTTAGTATGCCGATCCTTTGCAGCATTCATCCAGTAAGTATCTTTATCGCCGACTACAAATCGTACTTTGACATCTCTTAATTTTGCTAGCTGATCAGCATCTTTTGTTCTTGGATTTCCAGCTACCCCAGTGATTGAGTGGAAATATTCAGGCATGTTCATGACTAATCGAAATATTCCTGCACTATTTGCACTAAAACAGATGGTGTGAAACTTATCACCTTCTACATTGAAGCTTGTATTTACATAATCGAGAAAAGCTGTTACCTCAGATTTCTTTCCTTCATAAATAGGAAAATCTAATAATATCCATCCATAGGTGTCTTTAACGCCCCTCCAGTAAAAAGATTGATCGTCACGAGAAGTAGCTTCTGACGGCCCAACAGCTACCGGATACGTTTTGTTCGGATCAAAGTCCCTGGGTAATTGGATGGCATAATTGATCTTTTCTCCTTGGTAATCAAAAGTCTTGAATGCTCTTTTTGAAGTCTGAGCTACGCTGCTGCAGCTCAGACAAATAGATATAATTATTAAAAACCTACTCATGTTACTTTCCTTCAATTCCTTCAATTACCCCATCCAGATATGCATACTGATTCTCGGGAGCTAGCTTTCGTGCTTCTTTATAATATTTCAGAGCTAGTTTCTTGTTTCCGTCTTTGAGATATGCTTCTCCAAGACTATCAGTAAATCCCCATATAAACTGGTGATTGGGATTTTTCTTAATGTTCATGGAGAATATCTCGATTGCCTTTTTTGTATCTCCACTGTTCAGTACTTGGTATCCATACTGATTAAGCTGGAAAGCATTGGCCGTGGGAAGGGCCTGATCCATAATCTTTTCAGCTTCTTCAGTATTTCCTTGCTTAGCCAACAGGCCGGCTTTCACTTGAAGGTTGGAGAATCCACTGCTCATGGAAATAGATTGATCAATCCATGTCATAGCCTCTTCCAGATTAGTATCATTTTGTAAGCAATAGTTGGCTGCCTGCATGTAGCCTCTCCAGGAAAAACCTGCGGGCCCTTTAAGTTCAGCTCGTGCATTTTCGATGACTATTGCATCTACATTAAATGAGATTTGAAATGGGATCTCCAGATCTGCCCAACGAAGGAAAGCTGTTACATCATCTCCTGATCGATCTTTAAAACCATAGCTTAGCCAATCTTGAGTAACAGCTTCGTTGGTTTTGACATCTGCAATTAAAACACCTTCTTGCTCTGTAGGATATACGGTACCCCATGACTGTGAATATTTGGAAAGGATGATTCTGACATTCTCCTTGTCTTTCACGAACATAAAAAGCCCGTATGTTCCTGCTTCGATTGTTTGGCCTTCCAGTTCTGCATCATGGGAAAAAGTGATAGTTGTGTTTTCGTTGGCACCAGCGCGCCACATAGCGCCGTAGGGAACCAAACCACCCCAGATTTGACGTCCATTAGTTCCCGGACTGTGGTAGATGATTGTTACATCTGAAATTCCAACACGCTGAGTCACCTCGGCATATTGGCTAGCTCTGGGTAAGGTAAGGTTTTGTGCTAATAGGAATGTGGACATTAGCATTAATGTCAGCATGCATATCATTTTTTTTGAGTTGTAGTTCATGATTTTCATTGTTTTGATCTTTGATGAATAAGATTACGTCGGGGCGCATTCGAACAATGAATCTTTATGATCAAAAGTGAATGATGTGATGAACAGTTAAAATTTGCTTAGGTAGTGCATGATTTCCTTCCTGTAGGAGCGACCTGATTGCAAAATTTTCCCATCCTTCATTACAAATTCATACTCATAGTTGCTGATGTAAATGCACTTCTTGATGTATCTCCTTTGCACGATAGTTGATCTATGAATGCGAAGGAAGTCCTCTGGGTTTAGTTGTTTTGAAAGTGTGTTCATAGTAGAGCGATAAAGGTGTGCTTTGCCTGAGGTTTGAAGGTTCACGTAATTGCCGTTTGCCTCTATGTACATCACTTCATCAAGATCCACTTCATGTTCCCAACCACGCTCGGCTATGATTAATTTATTCAGAAATTGATTTGTTGACTGCTCAAATTCCTTTACCATTTTCATTAGCTTCTTATTAAATGCAGAGGTCTTTTCTACTTCAAAATGGGTTAAAACTTTCTTCATCGACTCATTGAACCGATCTTCATCTATAGGCTTGAGCAGGTAGTCCAAAGCGTGAATATCGAATGCCTGAATGGCATAGCTGTCGTATGCTGTGGTAAAGACAATGTATGGGAGGTGCTTAGGGTTCATCCGCTTAACTACCTCAAAACCATCAAAATCCGGCATCTGAACATCCAAAAAAACCAGATCAGGTTCTTTGAGATCAATAGTTTCTACAGCGGATGTCCCATTTTTTGCTTCAGCAACCACCTTGATTTCTGAATGTACCTCCAGCAGTTTTTTTACACGTTCGCGTGCCAGGTATTCATCGTCGACTATTACTGCTCTGATCATAATTCATTGAATGGAAAAGTAATTTCGGTTATGTATTTATCGCCTTCCTGATGTTGCTTAAAGGAGTGATTTTCTCCATACACTTGTTGTAATCTTTTGGATACATTAGAAGTACCTATACCATACCCAACCGTCTTTTGATTTCCATTTTGATGAAAATCGTTGCTGATCTGGATATTTACTTCAGAACTATTGGTGCGTATAGCGTTTATGGAAATTTGACCTCCATCGGGGCGTTTAGCGATACCATGCTTAATTGCATTTTCAATGATCGGCTGTAGAAGTAAGGCCGGAACCTGAACATTTGAGACTCCTTTATCAATGTTAAAATCCAACATGAGTCGATCCTGAAATCGAGTATGCTCAATTT
Organism: Ekhidna sp.; assembly: GCA_965267215.1. Lineage (GTDB taxonomy): Bacteria > Bacteroidota > Bacteroidia > Cytophagales > Cyclobacteriaceae > Ekhidna. The sequence goes on along the minus strand of OZ253940.1, from coordinate 2,494,381 downwards.
CTAAATAGGCTTTTACGTATTCCATTTCACTTTTTAGTGGAATAAGATGCTTTTTATCCTGTTCCAGGATTTCTCGCATGAGAAAGCCTAGCTGGGTTAGCATCTTCTGTGCCTTTTTTGGATCAATGTCAATGAGTGAGGTAATAGAGTTAAGTGTATTGAAGAGAAAATGAGGGTGCAATTGCATTTGCAATGCATTCAGCTTCGCTGCATTCAGTTCTTTCTGTTGATTAACGTAACGTATGTAGTAGGAAATGCCGATGATCAGAGCCATGATGATCCAGTATTCAAGGAAGCTGGAAAGAAATCCTGCACCTAGAGCCACCTTATTTCCAGGAGTAAAAAAGCCTCGCAAAAATCCTGAATAAGCATAATAGGCAAGATCGTATAGCCGTACAGTTAGGAGCCGGTGGACAGCTGCGATTATCAAGCTTGCTCCCAAATGAGAGACTGTAGTTCTAAGGGAGTTTCTAAGGTGTTGAAAGTGAGTGGCTACCTTGATTAAGAGTTTGATTAAAATAGCCCATAGAAAGTAGTTGATGCTGATTCGAGCGGCAACTGCAAACCAGCTGAAGTCATATCCGTAATCATTGATGATGTAATCGATGTATTGGCGTAGAATGAGCAGACAGCTTACCAAAAAAGCTGACAAAAACGTGTGTTTTGTCTTAAGTCTACCAATATTCATTAGATACTAATACGAGTTTATCTAGACTAAAATTACGTGTTTGAGTTTTTAGAGCGATCATTATGTGATCAATGGATAAATTAGTGATGGCAAAATCTTGACTGTTCAATCAACCTACAATTACTAAATGAAAAAGTCTATCCAATTTTTATTTGCACTTCTTATCGGAATAATACTCGTTTCTTGTGGTCAGTCTCAAAAAAATAGTGACACTGAAGAATCCAGTTCAGAATCAAAATCTACTGCCGCAAAAAGTGTAGATCAACTTACATGGCAAGATGTAGTAGCTATGGTGTTTGATGATGAAGGAGAACGGATTGAGTGGCATGGAGAAGAAATGCCTAATGACCTCACAGCATTTTTGGTTATTGCCAACGATGGACAACCATGCGGTGAAAATGACTGTGGCGAACGTACTTTTCTTATAAACACTTCGAACCAAACGATTACTACGATCATTCGTGGAGATTATGATATTGAAGGAGATGTGGGCTATATTCCTCGAAAATACGTAATTGGTGCTGGAGATACACTTATGATCGGGTGTTCGCACTTATGTTATGGTGGGAAGGGCTATGAATTCCCTAGAACCATTGTTTCAAGCCAATATGAGGAAGAAGTTCAGTAATCACGTATTATAATTTCTTACTCTCATCTTCGTTACTATTTAAGTGATAATTAATAGGAGAATAATTATATTTTTATTCGCGCTTATCATTGCCGTTTTTTACTAAAAGATTTTATTTCGCGTGTCTGTTTACACGTGTATTAATTAATCAGCTAAAACCTAACATGAAGTATTTAAAACTCACCGCACTTACAGTTTTTGTATTCCTTCTTTCAATCGACTCTCAAGCACAAACACTTCAGGAAAAATATGATGAGATGTTGGAGAAGACAGAAACCTATGAGCAATACAAAGTGATTCCTCGAGCCAGATTGAATGCTTTTTGGTCCGAAACAGTAGATTCATTAAACACACAATCAGCAACTATAAGTGATCTAAGATCTCAGGTCGCAACACAACAAAATGAGATTAATACGCTGAAAAGTCAATTGGCTGAAGTTCAGGCTAAATTAGATGGGAGTTTGGAATTAAATAATACGATTCATTTTCTTGGGATACCTTTTTCTAAGCTTGGCTATCACCTGATGGTATGGTTGATTATTGCAGCACTTGCTACACTTGGTGTAATTGCTTATTTGATGTTTTTGAGAAGTAACAAAGTGACTATAAGGGTGAAGAAGGAACATGACAAACTTGAGCGAGAATTTGAGGAGCATAAAACCAAAGCAAGAGAAAAACAAGTAAAGCTGAAACGAGAATTGCAGACGGCTGTGAATCAATTGAACGAACGAAGAAATTGAAGACTGCCAAGATGTCTCAAAAAGTGTCATTCTGAACTTGCCTGCGGCAGGCAGGCAAAGTGAAGAATCTCTTAAAATATTATTCTCTAATTATTGTAAGGTTGAGATTCTTCGTGCCTCAGAATGACAAACTAAATAGCGCCTTTTGAGACATCTCTTATTTTATCACTTTAGTGATGGATGTTTGTCTGAGTCTCCCGTCACAGGAATGAAGCCTTTTCTTTTTATTGATTTTTCTGTTTCCAATATTTCCTCACCTCTCAAAAATTGAGGAATAATTTCGTCGAACACTGCCACATTCCACAAAGCTTTCTCGTGTCCGGCATTTTTCACCACTACATGAGTAGCATTGCTAAATCCTTCTTGAATCTTATTGATCTGCTCAACAGGAGTTCTACAGTCCAGGTTGCCGGTAACAAATAGCGTTCGTATATCTGAAGTAATTGGCTTTGATGTATCGAATGAAAGGCTTGTATCAGGCCATACATCCAATGCAGCACTGAAAGGAAAGTTTACAGCGTTACCAAAAATGCTGGCGTTTGCTTCTTCTCGAATGCGCTTCAGACGATCCGGAGATATTCCAGAGGCTATTCCCTGGTTGATGCCATTTCCTGGGAATCCTAGGGCAAGAACTACTCGTTTTTGTACAAACCATTGAAGAATTGAGTAGTCTCCTTGATCGATGCTATATAAAAGCCTTGGTATGACGGGTATGTCATAATAGTCATCGATATCTAATCGTAGAATTAATCCAAGTCCAAACGGACCTACCGCAACATCCATGGATTTTTTAGTTAAAGGATGCTTGACAGAAACCAATACTGGTTCTTGTTCTATTTTGCTCATGACATGATTGAGAAGTTCATTTAGATCAGGTATATCCTTATTAATTACCTCATCTTGACTAGCCATTTCAGCTATTTTCCTGAAATGTTGATCGAGATAGGAGGGGTAGTTGAATGATTGCCCTGGGCCATCAGCACTAACTAAAACAGCATTGACTAACTTTTCTTTGTAGAGTTCCATGATCGTCATCCCAATGCTCGTCCCAAAACTGAACCCAAAAATGGAATAAGAATCTATTTCCAATGCTTCAGCAATTTCATTTACATCTTTTGCATGCTCTTCAATATTGTATCCGAAAATATCGACTCCCTTTTCTTTGAAAACATCCAAAGCCTCCAAAGCAAACTGTTGGTAATAATCACTAGCGGCCTTTTCAGAAACAAAAAAGTCTTCAGGGAAATCATCCTTGTTAATGTGCATAAGTTTCCGATCATTTGTGCCTCTTCGATCAATAAAAATCAAATCAGAGACTTTCAGGATAGGCAGCCAATCCGATAGATCTTTGGGACTTTCAGCCTGCCAGGTCGAGGCGCTCCCGCCTCCCTCAAGATAGATGATGGGTTCCTTTGGGTTTTCTGATAAGCTTTTTAGTCTGATGAATTTAATCTTGATGTCTCTGGATTCAGGATTTGATCGATTCTCTGGTAGGGTGATATATCCTTCCTCGCCTCGGATGATCGATTTGTCAAGCGTTTTATATTTCTTCTCCTTTAAACTGAGATTTCCATTTTGCGCGATTGCATGAGTCATGCTCAAGATGAGTACACCAAAGAATAGTATTTTTTTAGTCATGATTATTTTTTTGACCAAAGCTGGTTAGGGTAGAATAATCATGAAAATTGAAGGAGTCTCAGATGGGCATTTGAAACCTTTAAGTCTCTAATTTGAGGTATTCACTAGGGGTAATCCCTGTTTCTTTCTTAAAAGCACGATAAAAAGAAGCTTTTGATCCAAAGCCTACTTCTTGGGCAATTCCTAAAATGGAGTAATTTTTTACCTCTGGTTTGTTAGCTAAATCCTTAAAAGCTTTTATTCTGAAATCGTTGATTAGGTCGTTAAAATTGGTTGTCATCCCTTCGTTGATAATTGTAGATACATCATTGATGGGCCATTGCAGGTGCTCCGCGAGTTTGCCCACACTTAGCTTCTGATCACGATACCATTCGTTTTCTGCAATACTGGAAATCAAAGAAGTTTTCCTGCTTTCCATTTCAACATCTGAAAACTTGATATTGGATGTACGATTTATATAACTATCAATCGAGTTAACGAATTTGATCAGATATAAATACCCCAATCCATAAATGCAAAGCCCAATGATTACTCCCAGAGGCCTATAAAGTAAGTAAGAATTATCGTCTAAAATTTCAATATTTACAAGGGCAATTGGAACTGCTATAGCTAGAAAGCCGATCATAGTAACCCATGTCACAGAGATGGTTTTAAACCATTTGCGAATAGCTGGAAATTCTTTAGGAACTACCTGAATAGATCTTGACTCTTTATGAATGAGGTATGTGTAGATCCCAAGTTGAACCAGTCCTAAAGAAATAATTCCAAGAGCAAGTGTCTGAATAAATATGAGATTAGTGTATGCCCAATCTTGATTTGATCGAATAAAAAGAAAGATCGATGTGAATAGAATACCGTCTAATACCACACTTGGAAGAAAATGAAGATACGTTTTATATGTAGTGGGTGATTTTGGTTTTTTTAATGATAACACATGAAGATAAGCCAACGGTCCGTAGGCGAAGCTAAAGTCCATTGGGATCGGAAATTTGGCATTGAACCCGCTAATGGAAGATTCTAAAATAAGATGCAGCAAGGTGAGAGAGAAGAAGAATATCAAAAGCCCAAGAAAAACGTTGGGCTTTCGTATCGGTTTCTTCAACAGAATAATTCCAGAAAGAATGAACCCCTGGATTACTGCTAAGAAAAAGTAAAAATTGAATGAATCAAGTGATGTATCAATCATACTTGGTAAAGATCAGTTCAAACTGACAAGGAATCAAATTTGCTTAACTCATTCAAGCAAGACTGTTTCCTACCTCTCTTATTACATTCACTAAATAATCAACGGTTCCTTTATGCATGCGATGGTTAATCAAGCAAGCTCGGATGACAAACTTGCTGTTCAGAGTGGTTCCGGTAATAAATACGCGTCCGTCTTTTTCTAAAGCTGGGATTAGTTTTCGATTCAGTTGTTCTATTTCTTCTTCGGATTCACAGTTACCAATAAATCGGAAACAAGAAATAGCCAGATCTGAATTTCTAACCAACTCAAAGTCTTCACTGGATTCAATGGTGTCAGACAGGTACTGAGCAAGATCAATGTCTTTTTGAATCATCTCCTTAATGGCAGTGATTCCATAGGCTTTTATGCTCATCCATATCTTTAAGGCTTTTGCATTTCTGGAAAGTTGAAAGTAATGCTCGTTAAAGTTGACTCTCCCTTTTTCTTCAAGGCTTGCATCCAGGTAACTCGCCACCTTAAAATAGGATCGCTTCAGTTTATCCCAATCTTTAACCAAAAGGCAACCGGCTTCAAATGTTTGGTATAACCATTTGTGAAAATCAACTGCGAGGGAGTCAGCTCTTTCTACCCCTCTATATTTTTCTTTTAAAGATTCAAGAGAGCCAACCAATCCGCCATAAGCCCCGTCTATATGATACCACATTTCATGTTTTTCAGCGAAATCAGCTAAAGCATCCAAATCATCAATTGCTCCAGTGTTTACTGTTCCCGCATTACCTACAATACAGAATGGTGTGAACCCATCAGCTTTATCTTTTTCGATTTGAGCATTTAAAGCATTAAGATCAATGGTAAAATCATCATTCACTCGAATTTTTCGAAGTTGGTCAGTTCCAATCCCTAACTCTTCAATACTCTTATCAACACATCCATGAACCTCCGAAGAAGCGTAAACCGTGAAGGGCTTCATTCCAAAAAGTCCTTTTTTCCTGATTTGATGTCTCTCAAAGAATATGTTTCGACCTACTTCCAGACCTGCCAGATTTGCCGCTGACCCTCCACTTACTAATACTCCTGCCGCATTGGAATCAAATCCAGTAATCTCCCCACCCCATTGAATAACTCGTCGTTCAATCTCATTGATAGCGGGAGCTAGGTGCCATTTCCCTACGTTTTGATTGATAGTTGACGCTAAATGATCTGCAATAATGGAAACCTGGGTACCACCCGCCATCACGTAAGCATACATGTAAGGCCCCAAGTTATTAGTGGCCGTATCCATCACCTTTACTTTTACTTCCTGGAGAAGTAGATCTAAATCCATTCCGGTCTCGGGTAGGTCTTCATCAAACCAGCTTTCTACTTCCTTTTGTGAATGATAGTGATAGGCTTTTTTACCCTCAAGATTCTCAAACTGTTGTAAAACAAGTTCAGTAGTGTTTTCAAGTAATTTTTTGAATTCGCTTGAAGCTATATCTAGTGAGTTATTCATATTCTAATTTTGATTTACAGAGGTATTCTTTCTAATGAATTTAATATCTGACTATCAGATGCTTATTAACATTAAATATTTGTGCCATTAGGCACTAGTTCATTTAATGTTCGTTCTTTAAAGTCTTTTTGGCTGTATTGGATCTCCAGTAATTCCAGTTGATCCATGAAGTTGCTGTCTTCCGAAAATAGGTTACTTACTCCTTTGATTCCGGCTTCCCATATTTCTTCAAACCGAGGAAGTTGGTCGTGAGCCTTTTGGGAAAGGCGAAAATGTTTTTTTCGAGAATCAGACTGATCAACTGAGGAATCCAGATAATTAGCCTTTTCCATTTTGCCAACTAGCGTGATGACAGAAGGGTGGGAGAAGTGGAGCTTAGCTGCCATCTCGGTGACAGATAATTGATCATATTTCTTAAGGAGCTTGAAGATGAGAAACCAATTGGGCTCTATATCGAGTCCCAATGACTTATACATCTGTCTTCCGCTATGGACCATGGCCTCACTTAAACGCTTAAGGCGTACAGATAAACCTAAATACCCCAGTTCATTGACAAAATCGTATTGCATATTTATGTAGTTGACTACATAAATATAGATAAAATATGTAGACAACTACATAAATGATTTATTTTATTGATCAGAATGCATTTGTCTACTAAAGTTATTTTAGAATTCGTGCTGAGATAATCCGTATATCCTTGATGGGACGATTCTGATCATTTACTTGCACTGCAGCAATGGAATCGACTACATTCATTCCATCGACGACCTCTCCGAATACTGTATAGTTTTGATCCAGGTGTGGAGTTCCACCTAGCGTTCGATAAGTATCACGATGGGCTTCCGGTATTTCATATTTTTGGAATTCAAATGATTCTGCTAATGATTGAATGGAATCATTGAGCATCGAATATTCCTCCCAATTCTCCTCTTCAATCGCTTTTGTGATAGAATCCTTTAGCGCTTGATTTTCAGGGGCATTTAATGTATAGTGACTTGCCAGCCAATTATTGATCCGCGTTTCTCCCTCATCAATAAGGCTATCAGCGTTTGGTCCTCTTTGAACGATGTAAAACTGAATAGCTGAAGATGCTCTTTCCGGATTTCCATCTCTTGCTGCACCCAGAGCCCCTCTTTTGTGAAACAGAGTTGAGTCAAACTCAGCAGGAACTTTATAATCGTCTTTGATTTCATCATCCTCAAATACATATGTACTATCTCGCTCTCCAGCTTGTACCACAAAATCATTGATCACTCGATGGAATAGGATACTGTCGTAAACTCCTGCTTCTATAAGCTTTACGAAGTTATCTCGGTGCTGAGGGGTCTTGTCAGATAACTCTAAGATAATTGTGCCCTTAGTCGTTTGAAGTTCAACTTGGATAGGTTTAGTAGTTTCTTCACTGCTTTTAGGAGTGGAACAAGCCGCCAGTACTCCGAAAAGAAGAATGATTAGGTTAGTTCGCATATGTCAAAGTTAAGATTTGAAATTTGATTCATCAAAGGAGTGGATGATCAAGCATGCAACATCTAAAATGAAGTTTGGTGCTGGAATTGTTAATTAAATATCCCAGGTTCTGTCACACCCGCACAATAGCCGGATACAACTAGTATAAATTTTAAAATACTAGAAATGAGACTTAAGGACAAAGTAACCTTTATCACTGGTGGAAATAGTGGTATGGGCTTAGAAACCGCGAAACTTTTTGAAAAAGAAGGAGCGAAAGTGACAATTATAGGCAGACGACAAGAAGCAATAGACGATTTTAATACCAGTGCTTCAGAAAACTCTCTGGGTTTAGTAGCTGATGTCAGTCAGGAAGAGAAAGTGCAAAATGCACTGATTCAAGCAGCAGAAAAGTTTGGAAAGATTGATGTGCTATTCATCAATGCGGGTATCGCTAAGCCAAGGCCTTTTGAAATGGCTGATCGTGAATACTATGATGCTATGATGGATGTGAATTTTGCTGGTACCTATTTCACAATTCAGGCGGCCCTTCCACATCTAAATGATGAAGCGAGCATTATTCTGAATACGAGCGTGTCAAATGTAAAGGGGATGCCTGGTTTGAGTGTATATGCTGCAACAAAAGCAGCTATGCGGTCGCTGGTGAGAACCTTATCGATGGAACTAGCTCCAAGAAAAATTCGAGTTAATGCCATGTCGCCCGGACCCATAGAAACACCAGTATGGGGTAAAATGGATCTTACAGAAGAGCAAGCCAATGGCTTTAAAGAGCAGGTGAAAACAATGGTTCCATTAGGAAGAATGGGAACGAGCGAAGAAATCGCAAAAGCAGTACTGTTCCTTGCTTCAGATGAAGCCTCTTATGTCAATGGTGTAGAGCTTCCTGTCGATGGCGGAATGGCTCAGGTTTAATTCAAATTCAATTTTTAAAAATAAATCAATTACGATGAAAAATGTACTATTCATTGCTGCACTGTTCTTGGCTGTAACAGTTTCAGCACAGAAAAAGCAGAGTATTACCTTCACTAAAGGTAAGCTTGTGGAAGTAGCCCTTCTTTCAGTAAAAGAAGGAAAAGAGAGTCAATTCTACCAGGAGTATTTTTCTAAGGTGATGCCCGTGGCAGTACCATATGGTGCTAAGCCAATAGCAAGCTTTGCGACCACTCGCAAGGTGATTGGAGATAACCCAGCAAAAGTTGTGGTTTTCTTTGAGTGGGAGAGTTTAGAACAGAAAAGAAAATTTGAGCGAAATCCTGAATTCTTAAAACTCAGGAACATCCGTGATAATGCACTTGACTATTTGGTGCAAGGTTATTTTCAGGTAGAGGAAAATAAGATGGTTGAGGTACAGGATAATAAGGTGTATGACTTTGCTGCGCTATGGATAGATCCAGCAAATGCTCCCAAGCTTCAGCAATACTTTGGTGCAGTAATGCCGGAGGCTACCAAACCAAAAATTGGTTATACTCCAATTATCACCTTAAACTCAGCAGGAGCTAAGGATCAAAACTGGCATCCAAGCTTAATTGCCTTTGCTGAATGGAAAGGTGGCCCTGAGGCAGTCGATAAACTAGAGAAAACCAAGGCTTTCAAAGACAATGTACACCTGAGAGAAGCTGCGACACCCTACAAAGAAGTATTTCACTTAAAGCCACTTATTCAGTAGAAGACTAAATGTAGAATGTAGACTTATTTAAGAGGGAGTACATTACAATACTTCCTCTTTTCGAATTTTTTATGTGATTCTGTCACACTTCTTTAAAACCAGGATATCAAATAAAAAAGATTCAAAATGTAAGTTTAGTATTCAAGCGTGAAAGACCCGATGATAATTCTGAAATGGCTGTAGTAGAAAAATGGGTTACACTAAAAGAATCGGAATGAATAAACTTGGTGATCATTAGTGATCAATAAAATAGAAATTATGATAATTGATAAAGAGGTATCCAACCAGGAAGATTTGGGGTTGATCAAAAAAATCCGAGAAGGAGAGCGAGAAGCTCTGTCGGAATTAATCGATAAACACTATGCGTACATCTACAATATTTCGCTCAAATTTTTTAATAATGAACAGGATGCTGAAGATGCTGCACAAGAAGTGACTATCAAGTTGGTAACGAGCATCTCTTCGTTTAAGCCTGAGAAAGCAAAATTTACTACTTGGCTTTATCGAATTGTTTTAAATCATTTTTTGAAAGCTAAGAAAAGCGGACCGGAGAAAGTTGTAGTCAATGGATTCGATACATTCTTTGGAATCATCGATAGTGTGGATGATTATCCTATGTCAACTTCAGAAGAGTTGGATAATCAAGAATTGATTGATGAAGTAAGAGTTACCTGTATGGCGGGTATGCTCATGTGTTTGGATCGAGAGCAAAGAATGATCTATATACTGGGTGAGTTGTTTGAAATAGATCATCAAACGGGAGCCGATATTTTTGGGATTACTCCAGCCAATTTCCGCAAAAGGCTTTCCAGGGTTAGAAAAGATTTATATAACTGGATGAATAAGAAGTGTGGGTTGGTGAATACAAACAATCCATGTAGGTGCCCAAAGAAGACGAAAGGTTTTGTAGAAAGAGGTTTTGTCAATCCTGATAAACTTAAGTGGAATACAAATTTCCGCCAACGTATCAGCGACCTTTCTGAGGCCGAGGCTAAAAACATGGAAACTGAGTATGAGAAAATATATACTGAGCTGTACAGGGATCATCCATTCAAAGAAACGAAAGATAAGAGTGAAGAAATATTAACCACTATCTGGAGAAACAAAGATTTCATTGAGACATTTGGACTGGATGATCGATAAGAAATCAGGATAATTTTTTAATAAAGAAAATTACTTGGCATTATCTTAGATAGTGACGAGCTTATGAATGTATTTCTGGATTATTTTCTTACCTTTTTTCACAGTGTTTTTGTACTGTTTGTCTTGTTTGGATGGATACCCAAATCCACCAGAAAGGCACATATCATTGCTATTTCACTTGTCTTAATTGCGTGGCTGATCATCGGACTTTATAAAGGTGTGATTGGTTACTGTCCTCTCACAGATTGGCACTGGGACATTAAACGAGCACTTGGAGAACAAAATATTCCGAGTTCTTTCACCGAGTATATGTTAGAGAAAATAACAGGAAGGGATTTTGATCGGAAACTGGTCGATATTGCAACAGCTATTGGGCTCGTTATCAGTGTACTTGCAGCAGTATACATCAACGTAAAGCATCATTTATTAGCAAAGAGGGTACGAAAACACTCATGAAGTTAGTCTATGATCTGATGTAATGTCCCATCAATAAAGGAGCATTTTTATTAATTTCCAGCTCCTTATGAAGAGACTAAACCTGATAATCTTTCCGATAATCTTCCTGATTTCCTGCACAATGGATAAATCAACCATCGAGTTTGTCGATCCATTTATTGGCACAGGTGGTCACGGGCACACGTTTCCTGGAGCAACAGTACCTTTTGGGATGGTACAATTGAGCCCGGATACCCGACTGGAAGGATGGGATGGATGCTCCGGTTACCATTATTCGGATTCCATGATCTACGGATTTAGTCATACCCATTTAAGTGGCACAGGTGTATCTGATTATGGAGATGTATTGTTAATGCCCTATACGGGAGAAACCCATTTCAATAATGGATCAGATGGGAACATAGGCTATCGATCTTTTTTTAGAAAAAAGAGTGAAAGTGCAGGTGCTGGCTATTACAGTGTCAATCTTGAGGATAATGACATTTATGCAGAGTTAACCACTTCCACACGGGTCGGTTTTCATCAATATCATTTCAATGATTCAAAAGACAGAAAACTAATCATTGACCTGGATCACAGGGATGAGGTAATCGAAACGAAACTGGAGCAGGTGAATGAGTATGAAATAACGGGATATAGGCATAGCAAAGCGTGGGCGGAGAAACAATTTGTTTATTTCAGAATCATTTTTGATCAGCCAATTGAATCTCTGAAATATGAAAACGACACGCAGTTAAAAGCTGCAATCTCGTTTGGAGAAGGAGAAAAACTCAAGGTTAAGGTGTCTATCTCCGCTGTTGATGAGGAAGGTGCGAAAAAGAATTTAACAGAAATTGATCACTGGGACTTTGAAAAAACCAAAAAAAGTGCCCGGAAGGAATGGCAAAAACAACTGGATAAGATCAATGTGGAAGGGGGTTCGGAAAAGCAGAAACGTGTTTTTTATACTGCTTTGTACCATACTATGATTGCCCCTAACGTTTATCATGATTTGGACGGCAGGTATCGCAGTACGGATCTCGAAATCCATCAGGATAGCTCTTTTGTAAACCATACAGTTTTTTCTCTTTGGGATACATATCGAAGTACACATCCGCTTTATACTATCCTTGAACAGGAACGAACCAATCATTTCATCAATACTTTTTTAAAACAATATGAGTATGGAGGTAGGTTGCCTATGTGGGAGTTAGCCGCTAACTACACAGGATGTATGATTGGCTATCATGCTGTCCCGGTGATAGCTGATGCATACATGAAAGGTATCCAGGGATACGACGCAGATTTAGCCCTTGAATCAATGATCCATAGTTCTATGCAAGACAGACTTGGAATAGCAGATTATCGTACTTATGGATACATTCCGTCGGACTTGGAAGCAGAAAGTGTGTCTAAAACGTTGGAATATGCTTACGATGACTGGACCATTGCTCAAATGGCGAATCGTATGGGTGAGGTAGAGATGGCACGAGAATACTACAAAAGAGCTCAGAACTATAAGAATGTTTTTGATCCTTCAACAGGATTTATGCGAGCCCGTAACAATAACCGTTGGTTTTACCCATTTGAGCCAGCAGAGGTCAATTTCAATTATACAGAAGCTAATTCCTGGCAATACAGCTATTACATCCCTCAGGATGTTGAATCATGGATAGAGATGCTTGGTGGGTATCATGCAGCAGAGCAAAAGTTGGATGATATTTTCAATGCCAGTTCGAAGACTTTTGGCCGAGATCAGGCGGACATTACAGGCTTGATTGGACAATATGCCCATGGGAATGAACCAAGTCATCATATTCCCTACTTATACAACTTCGTCGGAAGGCCAGATAAAACACAGAAGATTGTACGACGGATCATGGATGACCTGTACTCGGATCAACCTGATGGCCTTTCAGGCAATGAAGACTGTGGGCAGATGTCAGCCTGGTTAGTGATGAGTGCTTTAGGCTTCTATCCGGTTGCCCCAGGAAGTGCCAACTACATTATTGGAAGTCCATGGTTTGAAAAAGCAACCATCAATCTTGAGAATGGAAAAAAATTCATTGTTGAAGCTACTGATAATAAGGAAGATAATATCTATATAAATAAAGCAAGTCTAAACGGAGGTGATCATCCTTTTTCCTGGATAAAGCATGAAGACATTGTAGCGGGAGGTAAGTTGCGATTTGAAATGAGTAGTACCTCAACTGAATTTGGAAAAGCGAAGAAGAACAGGCCCAAATCAAGGATTGAAGTAGAGACTGTCGCAATTCCTGCACTTGAATCAGGTGATCATGCTTTTATGGAATCCACTCAGATCGCATTGTCACTATCAACTTCTCAGGCAGTCATCAAATATGCTTTTGATGAGAATGATTCAGAAGGTATCGTCTATCAAAAACCATTTGATATTTATCGTTCAACAGATTTATATGTTTGGGCCGAAAAGGAAGGAAATAGGAGTCTCAAAGGAAAGAGTAAGTTTTACAGAATTCCTGAAAGAAGATCCATTGAACTTGGAACAGCATATGCGAATCACTACTCGGCTGGTGGAGACATGGCATTGGTGGATTTTGTAAGAGGAGGTTCAGATTATCGAACGGGAGCATGGCAGGGTTATGAAGGTGTAGATCTTGAAGCAATTGTGGATATGCAGAAAGTTGGAAATTTTAGTACGTTCAAAATTGGGTTTTTGCAGGATGAAAATTCCTGGATTTTCATGCCTTTGGAAATTCAGTTCTTCGGATCCGTGGATGGAAAGGAGTTTAAGAAATTGGGTGAGGTAAAGAATTCCATTCAGTACACACAAAAAGGAACGATACTTAAAGATTTTGAACTCAACAAGAAAGTCAAAGCAAGGTACATCAAGCTAGTTGCTACAAACCGTGGCGTTTGCCCACCTGATCATAAAGGTGCAGGTGGTAAGTCGTGGATCTTTGCTGATGAAATCATAATCAACTAACCCTATGACCTCAAGAAGAAAATTCATCAAAAACTCGATCGCTCTGACCGCTGGAGCTGGTTTAGCTACCACTGCATGTGCAGAGTCCTCAAATCAGGTCACCGTAAGAGCAAGACGTCCATCTGCGTTGAGCACATGGAATCATGGGCTACCAGCGAATAAAGAAGCTATGGAAGTGATGGAAGGAGGTGGTAGTGCCTTAGATGGTGCAGAGAAAGGAGTCATGGTTGTAGAAGCAGATCCAAATGGTTCATCTGTAGGAATTGGTGGATTACCCGATCGAGACGGAAATGTGACATTGGATGCTTGTATCATGGATCACCACGGAAATGCAGGCTCAGTATGTTTTCTTCAAAATATCAAGCATCCCGTGGCGGTAGCTAGAAAAGTAATGGAAGAAACGCCTCATGTGATGTTGGCAGGTGATGGTGCGAAAAGATTTGCCATTGCTCAAGGATTTGCTGAAGAAAATCTCTTGACGGAAAGTTCCAGGAAAGCTTGGAAAGCGTGGTTGAAGGAAGCGGAATACAAACCAATTATTAATGTCGAAAATCATGATACTATAGGGATGATCTGCCAGGATGCTAAAGGTAATCTTTCGGGCTCGTGTACAACCAGTGGATTAGCCTATAAAATGCACGGGAGGGTGGGAGATTCACCAATCATAGGTGCCGGCCTCTTCGTAGATAATGATTTTGGAGCAGCTGTAGCTACTGGTATGGGGGAATTAATGATGAAGACGTTAGGTTCATTTTTAGTTGTGGAGTTGATAAGACAAGGAATGACACCTCAGGTAGCATGTCAGGAAGCGATTCAACGAATCGTGGATAAACTGGATTATAGAGCATTTCAGGTAGGTTATCTGGCGATGGATATTGCTGGTAATGTGGGTGCTTACGCCATTCATCCGGGTTTTAATTACGCTCATGCAGTAGATGGAAAAAATGAACTGATTGACGCAAAAGCCTTTACAGCATGAATAGGCATAATTACGGCTTTTCCATGTTCTACATGGTTTTGTTATTCTTTACCTGGGGTTTCCTTACTGAACTCGATGGTGCACTAATTCCTTACCTGAAGGGACTTTTTAGTCTAAGTAATTTTCAGGCCGCACTGGTTCAATTTGCCTTTTTCATTGCCTTCTTCTTTGTCAGCCTTCCATCATCTTGGCTCTTGAATCGCATCGGCTATCACAAAGGAATCATTGTCGGATTGATTGTTATGGCTATCGGAAGCTGGTTATTTTACCCTGCATCTATAGCAATTTCATATCCTATTTTTCTGGCTGCTATTTTTGTGCTGGCTTCTGGTGTGACACTACTTCAAGTGGCTGCAAATCCTTATGTTGCCAGATTAGGAGTCCCTGAAAAAGCATCCAACAGATTGAATCTAGCCCAAGGATTCAATAGTGTGGCAAAAGTGATTGCACCCTTGGCAGGAAGCTATTTTATCCTCAGAGGCCTGGGCGGTCTGAGCCCCAAGGAACAAGCAGAAGCTGTTCAAATGCCATACCTGGTACTTGGTGGATTACTTTTATTACTTGCTTTCGTTTTTGCCTTTCTTAAGCTTCCCGAGGTAGTTCAGTTAGAAAAAGAAGAAAAGGAGGTTAGTGATAAAAGCATTTGGAGTAACAGACATCTGGTTAAAGGAGCAATCGCAATCTTTCTATATGTGGGAGCAGAGGTGACTATTGCCTCATTTTTAGTGATCTATTTAAGCGAGAATATTTTTCCTTACCTGGAAGATTTTCAGGTTTATGTTGCTGGCATAACAGAAAGTGAAGCTAAGACTGCTAGGTTCAGAGAGGTTGGTGCATGGTATCTTCCATTCTATTGGGGAGGCCTAATGGTTGGTAGATTGTTGGGAACGCTTATTCTAAAATACATTTCCAGTGCTCGCTTGCTAACATTAGCTGCCTCTATTTGTATCATTATGATGCTTTTGTTTAATATCTCTTCTGGTTATACAGCAATGGTCTTTCTTATAGGAACGGGATTGTTTTTGTCAATTATGTGGAGCAACATTTTTACGTTGGCCATCGATGGGCTTGGAGCACAGACAAGTAAAGGTTCAGGAATACTGGTAGCATCCATTGTAGGAGGAGCACTGATACCCCCACTTCAAGGTCTGCTGGCCGATAGCTCACTTGGGCTTCATAATTCCTTCTTAATTACCATCATTTGCTTTGCATATATTGCATGGTACGGACTGAAGGGATATAAACATTCGAAATGAAATATTATATCGGTATAGATATAGGAGGAACCAGTACAACAGTGGGATTAGTAAATAGCGAAGGTCTGATCCTGGATCGTAGAGTCGTCTGGATAAAAGAATACGACGATGAACCAATAACACATTTTCTGGATGTTCTCTGTGACTCCATTGTTTCTCTTAAAAAAGAGCATAAAATCACATTAGAAGGTATTGGAATCGGAGCTCCTAACGGAAATTACTATAACGGAACGATTGAGTATGCTCCCAATATGCCCTGGAAAGAAGTTCATGAGGTAGCCTCTTATATACAAGAGAAACTGGGATATAAAACACTGTTAACCAATGATGCAAATGCCGCGGCTATCGGAGAAAAACAATTTGGCGCTGCAAGGGGTCTGAATGATTTCATTTTAATAACGATAGGAACGGGCCTGGGCAGTGGAATCATCTCCGGTGGACAGGTGATTTATGGACATGATGGGTTTGCTGGTGAACTAGGTCATTCTGTTGTAATTCCAAATGGACGGGACTGCACGTGTGGTAGAAGAGGGTGCCTGGAAGCTTATGTTTCGTTAAGAGGTCTTAAGCAAACATACAAAGAACTTGGAGGTGATGATTCCATAGATTTAAAAGATCTGGCAAAAATGGCAAAAAACGGAGACGCAAAGGCAAGAGAGACCTATTTGAAAACAGGAGAGTGGTTGGGGTTGAAGTTGGCTGATGCGGCTACCTATACCAGTCCGAAAGCCATTGTTTTCTTTGGAGGAATAGCTCAGGCAAATGATCTGTTTCTGCCAAGAACCAAAGAAGTAATGGAAGCTAATCTTCACAATCTTTATCGCAATAAAATTCAATTATTGGCCTCAGAATTACCTTCAAATGATGCAGCAATCTTAGGAGCGGTGGCATTAGTAATGAACTAAAAAGCTAGCTTCTTCTAAGCACCACAACTGTTATGATCGAGGTTATTATGAATGGAAGTGTGTATAGCACAATCTTCAGATTCCAACTGAGAAGCCCAATGAAGAGCATAAATCCAAGTAGTAATCCTAAACAACCAATGGCGAGATAAATCATTTTTTTGCCAGGATTCTTTTTAAATAGATTCAGTAAAAGCAATAATTGACCTAAAAGTGGTATGATCGTAAATGGATGAGCAACCGACCCGGGGTTATTGAAAAGACTGACTAAGAGTTCTAATTCGACCTCAAACAAAAAAGAAGAATTATCACCTCCCCATTCCAGATAGCCGAGAAGTGAGGTTAATATCAGTAATACAATTAAAATTCTCTTCTTCAAAACGGAATTAAAAATGTTTCAATAAAGATTAACATTCTCTGCAAAATTTAAAAATAAATCAGCTATCAGGCTTTTTACTTAAAATAGAAACGGACTAGTTTGAAGTATTTATTAATTTCCAATTTGTATGGAAAATCAGAAATTCTTCAAGAAAATAATGGTGGCAAATCGTGGGGAGATTGCTATTCGAGTGTTACGGGCTATTTCAGAATTACACATCCGTTCAGTAGCCATTTACACACACGAAGACCGTTATTCTCTTCACAGGTATAAGGCAGATGAAGCGTACCAAATTGGAACTAAAGATGATCCATTGAAGCCTTATCTGGATATTGAAGAAATCATTGCTGTGGCTAAGGAAAATGAAGTTGAAGCCATCCACCCCGGATATGGATTCCTTTCGGAAAATGTTCACTTTGCTACTCGATGTAGAGAGGAAGGGATCACGTTTATAGGTCCTCAACCTGAGGTCATGGCTCAACTGGGGGATAAAGTGATGGCTAAAAAGGTAGCTAGAGCAGCCAACGTCCCGGTGATTGAAGACAATCAGGAAGTATTGACTGATGATGAGATTGCTAAGAAAGAAGCAAAGCGAATTGGCTATCCGGTTATAATAAAAGCTGCTGCAGGAGGAGGAGGAAGAGGAATGCGGGTGGTACGGGACGAGAGGCAGCTCATCAAATCTTTTAATGAAGCAAAATCAGAAGCGGGAAAAGCTTTTGGAGACGATACCATTTTCCTGGAAAAATATGTGGAGAACCCAAAACATATTGAGGTCCAAATTCTAGCGGATAACTATGGTAAGATTGTTCACCTCTACGAAAGAGATTGCTCCGTGCAGCGTCGATTTCAAAAAGTAGTGGAAGTGGCCCCAAGTGAAGGGTTGAAAGAAGAGACACGCCAGAAACTTTATGACTATGCGCTTCAAATAGCCTCTCAGGTTAATTATAATAATGCAGGTACAGTTGAGTTTCTAGTTGATCCTGAAGAAAACATCTATTTTATTGAAGTAAATCCTCGCGTACAGGTCGAGCACACCATTACAGAGGAGGTTACTGGAGTTGATATCGTACGAACACAGATTTTGATCGCTGCGGGTTGCGAGCTATCTCATCCGCAGATTTTCATCAAAGATCAAAGTGATATAACCGTTCGTGGATTTGCAGTTCAGTGCCGTGTGACTACTGAAGATCCTGAGAATGGATTCAAACCGGATTACGGAACAATCATCGCCTATCGAAGTGCCGGTGGTTTCGGTATTCGTCTGGATGCAGGTAATGTGTACAACGGAGTGAAAATCTCTCCATTTTTTGATTCACTACTGGTCAAAGTAACAGCAAAGGGAAGAACATTGAAAGGAAGTGCTCAACGCTTGCATCGTGCATTAAGAGAGTTTAGAGTGAGAGGTGTAAAGACCAACATCGGCTTCCTGGAGAATGTGATCTACACCAAGGATTTCTATGAGGGGAGAGCTACTGTGAACTTCATCGATAGTCATCCGGAGCTGTTTGAAATCAAAAAGAGTTTTGATCGTGGAACGAAGACACTGACCTATCTTGGAGAGGTCTCTGTAAATGGAAATCCAGACGTAAAGTCTTTTGATCCAAATAAGACATTCAGAGTCCCTCAACCACCACAGGTTCCCAAAGGAGCAGAAGTGCCAGTTGGTTCCAGAGATCAACTCAAGAAATTGGGACGAGAGAAATTTATTCAGTCCATCAAGGACGATGATAAAATTCATTTTACTGATACGACATTCCGAGACGCACACCAGTCACTGTTAGCTACACGATTCCGAACAGAGGATATGTTGAAGGTGGCTCGAAGCTATGCAGTTCAAAATCCGGAAGTATTCTCGCTGGAGATGTGGGGGGGAGCAACGTTTGATGTGAGTATGCGCTTCCTTAAAGAGAGTCCATGGAAGCGTCTTCAACTTATGAGAGAAGCGGTTCCAAATATTCTGTTTCAGATGCTATTAAGAGGTTCCAATGGAGTTGGGTACACCGCTTATCCGGACAACCTCATTGAAAAGTTCATAGAGAAGTCCGCGGAGAATGGAATGGACATTTTCCGGATTTTCGATTCACTCAACTGGATTGAAAACATGAAAGTGAGTATTAAAGCGGTACGGGAACGAACTGAATCTATTGCGGAGGCATGTATTTGCTATACTGGTGAGATCAAGGATGATGCACAGCAGAAGTATACACTGCGGTATTACCTTGACATGGCTCGTCAGCTGGAAGATGAAGGTGCACACATGCTGGCTATTAAAGATATGGCCGGGCTACTCAAGCCTTATAGCGCCGAGCTGTTGGTTACGGAACTAAAAAAAGTGATTGACCTGCCCATTCATCTACATACTCACGATACCTCATCGATTCAGGCAGCTATGTACCTAAAGGCAATAGAATCAGGAGTGGATATCGTGGATGTATCGTTGGCCTCTATGTCTGGTCTTACTTCTCAACCAAACTTCAATTCGCTTGTCGCTTCTCTCAATTACCATGAGAGAGGGAGAGCCATGAACCTGGAATCTCTGAATGCTCATTCTACTTATTTTGAAGATGTTCGTGAATATTATTATCCATTTGAGTCTGGTTTAAAGGCTGGTACTGCTGAAGTATATGATCATGAAATACCTGGAGGTCAATACTCTAACCTGCGTCCACAGGCTATCGCACTTGGACTTGAGCACAAGTTTGAGACAATTAAGAAGAACTATGCAATCGTCAATGAACTGTTTGGTGACATTGTCAAAGTGACGCCATCTTCTAAGGTAGTAGGGGATATGGCGATGTTCATGACGGCCAATGACCTTACGGCTGAAGATATCTTTGAAAAGGGATCATCCCTTTCTTTCCCTGAGTCAGTGGTAGGATTTTTCAAAGGGGAGCTGGGGCAGCCACACGGAGGATTTCCAGGTGAGATCAGTAAGTTGATCCTTAAAAATCAAAAGCCACTTAATGGAAGGGCTAATGACAACTTGGAACCGGTGGATTTTGATAACGAATTCAAAACGTTCCAAAAAGAATATCCCGAGACTGATTTTGAAGATTTCTTGTCATTCAAGCTGTATCCAAAAGTATTTAAAGAGTACTACCAACACATTCAGGATTATGATGAAGTGACACATCTGCCAACACCAGCATTCTTCTATGGTATGAAGCCAGGTGAGGAAATCATGGTGGAAATAGGTAAAGGAAAAACCATCATCATAGAGCTGATTGTCATTACCGAACCGGATGAATTGGGTATACGAACCGTGGCTTTCAGACTGAATGGCCAAGTTAGAAGAATTGCCATTCGTGATAAGAAAGTAGCGGTGCAACAAGTATCGAATCGTAAAGCAGAGAGTGACAATGAAATCGGTTCTCCACTTCAGGGTAAAATCGCGGAGATCAAAGTAAAAGAAGGTGATAGGATCGGAAAAGATGATGTGCTTTTTGTGATTGAGGCGATGAAAATGGAAACGACCGTTTCGTCACCAGTGGAAGGTAAGGTCAGAAAAATTCACCTTTCTAGTGGGGAGTTGGTAGAGCAGGATGATTTGGTGGTAGAGTTTGAGTAATCATTTGGTGATCACAATCTTTTTAATACCAACCCAATTTTCTAAGACTTTCACATCTTTTAATGTTATTTAACTAGCACCTTATCACTGGTAATGCAATTCCGGGCAACCTTTGTATCAGTAGTATCATTTCGATTATATGCGATTCTTTATAAAGGTTCTGGTTCTAACAATCCTAATCTGTTTTGAGGCAAAAGCGCAAAAGGATAAAATTCATTTAGTAAGAGGTTTTGTGCAAAATTCACAGACAAATGAGCCAATTCCATATGCCAACATTGGAATACCTAACACGCAAATTGGCACACTATCAAATGAAGATGGGTCCTTTTCTTTAAGAATACCTGCCAAATATAGAGATCAAAATCTCATTTTTTCATCTGTTGGATATGAGAAGAAATCATTAGTAGTTAATGAGATTAGCCAATCAAAATCACTGAATGTTTCATTGAGAGAATTGGTGTCTCAGCTTGAGGAGGTTATTGTTTCATCCGAAAAATTCAAGAAGCAAAGAACAGTTTTTGGAAATGGAAAAAGTGTGCTCCTAAATGGTTTTTCAAAAGGCGATACGCTCTATGCAGGAGCCGCTGTTGCCTTGTTGATTAATAAGAGTCAGTATCCTGATCTTAATTATGTACAAGGAGCATCTCTGTATATCGCACGGAATAAAATGCCCTCATTTAAAGTGCGATTGCGACTGATGACTGTTGATAGCATGAGTGGTTTAAAGCCAGGTGAAGACATTCTTAACGAACAAATAGTAGTCAAATCCTCGATAAAAAAAGGATGGTTGAAATTCCCAATAGAGGAAGCGCATCAAATAAATGATAAGGCCTTCTATTTAACTTTTGAATGGATACTGGATAAGAAAGATAGGAAATACATTTATGAAGTCTAT
Organism: Ekhidna sp.; assembly: GCA_965267215.1. Classification (GTDB taxonomy): domain Bacteria; phylum Bacteroidota; class Bacteroidia; order Cytophagales; family Cyclobacteriaceae; genus Ekhidna. The sequence goes on along the minus strand of OZ253940.1, from coordinate 2,472,348 downwards.
GAAAAGCACTTCACCGAATACCCTGAAGACATTCGATACGATACTACGATAGTTGATGGAGAGGCCATAATTACTCGAATATTACCACGAGCTCTTGCGGGAACTTTTTTTGGGATTACTAACTCAAAGAAGGATTTAGATAAATATATATGCTATGCCAGAGAGCATAGTTTTGGTGATTGGGATAGGCTAGCGGATATCCTGTCTGCCAAAATTGAAATGGCTAATTATCCCATGGAGTTGGATTCAAATAGAGCAATTAGTCCACCATTGTCTCTCACTGATTCAATAACCATCTGGGCTGAAGCATTTCTAGAGGAACAAAATATTCCTGGTTTTCAAATGGCTGTTATGAAAGACGATAGCCTAATGTACTCCAATGCATTTGGTCATTCCGATCTGGCTAATAGAATTAGAGTCAATCCGACTACTCAATTTAGGATTGCTAGCGTCTCCAAACCATTGACGTCAGCGGGTATTATGAAATTGGTTTCCGATGGTAAACTCAATCTGGATGAATCGGTGAGAGAATATGTTCCATCATTTCCAGCGAAAAGATATCCCATAACAATTCAACAGCTTTTAGGTCACTTAGGAGGAATCCGTGATTATTATGGTGTCAGTTGGGAGGAAGAACTATTTATTCAGGAGCATTACAATAGCTTGAATGAAGCCATTTCGATATTTAGCAATGATAAATTGGTTGCAGAACCAGGAACTGAATTCGTTTACTCTCCCTTCGGATACATCCTTTTAGGCGCAGTTATGGAAAACGTGACTGGCCAATCTTATCTGGATTACATGGAGAATGAAATATGGAAACCGCTGAATATGACTCATACATACGGTGATATTGCAGACAGCACGATGGCTTACAGAAGCAAGTTTTACTTCCATACTGGAGAAGAAGCTCCGAGGTATGACTTAAGTTATAAATACCCATCCGGAGGATTGATTTCAACCTCAGAAGATTTGGTCAAATTTGGATCAGAACTCTTATCAGGTAAATTACTCTCATATGATGCTGTTGATCAAATCTTTGATTCGCAATATACTTCTGACAATGAGCCGACCGGTTATGGACTTGGTTGGTATATTGGGGAGGATTTCAATGAAAACAAAGTTTGGTACCATGCCGGTGAATTACCCTCATCTGGTTCACTTATCATCATTTACCCTAAGCATAATCTTGTTATTGCACTCTTGGCTAATTCGCCCATACTATCTGAAGTAGATGATGGATTTTCAGATGAAATTCAAGAACTCGGTGAGATGATTTACAGTCGTTAGTCAATAATCTCAATCTTATCCAGTAACAATTCGAAACTTTGTGACTTTTTATTCCCGATCAGAAAAGTGATTTCCTCAATGGAAGTATGATCGAAGTTTGGTCCGCTAAGTTTTCTGCCTCGCCATGAAGGATACATATCCTTCAAAGAAATCTCAATGGTCTCCCATTCACCTGAAGTTTCAAATGGGTAGATATAGGAATAGTAGGCTCTAGCGTCTTGCTTAACTCGGAATTGATAGCTTTTTCCGTCACCTTTCAGACGGATTCTTACTTTACCATCAGAAGGTACACCTTCGATTGAAGTCTGTTTTCTCACAGATGAGAAGCCTCCATTGTTTTCAAGAGAAACCGCACCATAAAACATTCCGTGACCTTCTACTGTGATCTTAAAATTTCCATCTGAGCGACCACCCATAACGACATCATCTATGATCTGCCATTGACTAGTATTTGTATCCTTGTTGAAATCAATAACAAATGAAGGATCAGTAAATGTGGTCATAAGTATGAGAAACGAATAAATAAACATGAGTTTAGAATATGACTGTTAATTATCATTAAGCTAAACTCATAACTCATTGATCTGTTTGCTACTTCAGCTTTTAAGCAGCCAGTTTACCGCGTACTAACAAATAAGTAGATTAGTAATCAGGAATATTTTTCCCAAGAATAATGTCCCTTCTTATCTCGAGCACATCACTATTGTTTTTTGAAGGTGTCACAATTCCTGATCCACCTCGATTACGTCTCCTTTTTTTCTCATTTTCTGTTAAAAAAGGATCATCTGTAAAGAGAATATCATCTATATAATAGGGGTTAGTATCCAATTCCTTTACGGTCATGTGAATGTGTTGAGTAATGGTGGTATTTGGATAAGAGGCAGGTCGAAACGTATAAAAGTCGTACTTTCCTGCCTTATCTGTTCTTACCCAACCTCGATAAATGCCATGTCTTTTTCCCCATCCCTGAGAGTTTCGGGAAGTCTCGTAGATTCCTTTTGTATTGGTATGATAGATATAAATAATAATATCGCTTGCTGGTGTTTTACCATCTTGTTTATAGACCACACCGAAGAGATGGATTTTTGGATTCTTACTTTCAAAACCAGGTAAAGTGTCAATAGGATCCAATTTTTGATTTCCATATTCAAACAGCGCTTCACAACCTTCACAGGGTCCCCCGACTTGTCGTTCATTCTCACTTTGGCCTTGACAAGAAATATGTATGAGGCAAGAGATAAAAATTAAAATGTGAGTTTTCATTTAAGATTCAACGGCTTTTTGAAGAAAAAGGTCTGGCATCAGATGATACTGTCTTTCAATCCATAGTCTTCAAGCATTTCTTTCATTTTATTGTCAAGTGCTTTTCTGTGGGAAGGTTTTTGCTCTGTTAAACAGCAAGGCATGAATCCAGTTGAAGTTGTAAGTCGGATTTTCTGGTAATGGGTTGCATTTTAAAGGTAGGACATCAATCTATGGCTTACATAAATTTCTTTTATTAAAGCCATAACTAACATTTAGCTGGTTTTTTAAATATCAAAGAACACTTTAGTATTAATATCGTTTAGGATAGTATTACTATTTTAATTGATATTAATGCTATGAAAAAAATACTCTTAATACTATTTGTCTGTACTTCAATAATATCTCACGGTCAATCTGCAATTGAACCACCTATTGAGGATCAATTTGATGTGGTAGCTATGCAATGGTTAGAGAAGTCCAAGTATTTGAAAAACTATGCTGGAATAAATGAGTACTGTCAGAATCCTACTTTCCGCAAGTCCACCGATCGAATTCTGCAGGCCATTCATGCATATGACTCATTGATTATTTCAAAAATGGAAGATCCGACGGCCTATTTTAGTTGGGATTCAAAAGAAGAAAAGAAAACACTAAAGGACGTTCACGAACTGGAAGATGAATATGGTATGTCTGCCTTCATTGATCACATGAGAGAAGCATGTGTTTTTAGAAATGAAATAGAGTCCAATGAAGAGAACCTTCGGAGAGGTGTAGGGATGGAATCTTATGACGGAAAAATATTGGTACTGGAAACTGAGATGTCCAAATACTTAAAAAAGATAGACAAGCTGATCTTAAAAATAGATGATCATCTTCATGTACTTCACATCGATCAGTGAGTTGTTTTACTAAAAGAAAGTGATGATTAATGTATTAATCATTTCATTTCTTGTATTCCAATAAATCACCTGGCTGACAATCAAGTGCTTCACAAAGTGCTTCCATTGTAGTGAATCTCATAGCTTTTGCTTTTCCCGTCTTCAATATGGAAAGATTAGCTTCTGTTATTCCCAGTTGACGAGCCAGATCTTTAGATCGGATTTTTCGCTTGGCCATCATGACATCTAAGTTTACAATAATTGGCATGGCTTAAATCGTTAGCTTATTGTCTTCCATTAATTTGTTTCCCTCAGAAAAAATCTCTGCTAATACAAAGCAGATCAAAACACAGACGATGTATGTCAAGTAAAAACCAACGGTCATTACTAATTTATCATCGATTGAACGGATGGTGGGGGTAGCTAACGCAAACCAAATCAAGAATAACTTTCCCATCTTACGGAATGATTTTACATTCTCTTTTCGAAAAGTTTCTAAACTATCAATTGAACCCAGAACTTGTAAGACAGTTTTAAGTATTAAAAAGAGAATACCTGTTACCATTAATGCTCTGAAACAAATAAAATAGAAAAGACCTCCATATTCGCTTAGTGGTGACTTGACTTCATTTGAATTAGTGGTGAATTTGAAAATGCTCCCATCATTTTCTAATTGAATGTTGTCAAAGTAGCTAATATCTATTTGCCATAGTATTATCATTAGTATTAGAATTCCTGCTAACAAAAAATCGCCTAATAGTAATGTTTTGGTCACGAGCTTAGCAAGATTGATGTATTTATTTTTCATAGTAATAGTCTAAAGTTTAGTCGTTGGTTAAAATTGATCCAACATCGATGAAGTATTTAGAATGCAATGCGTAATAATTAATGGCCAGAGGTTTCTCCCTGTTAATACATACACTACTCCAAAGACGAGTCCTATTAGCCCTGTGGTAATTGATCTGTTGGAAAGATCATAGCTATGTCTAAATCCAAAAATCGTTGCTTGGATGAGTACAGCGATAATTGTGGAAAAGGTTTTGTTTGAGAAAAGAGATTCAAATCGATTTAGTGAAAAACCTCTGTCCTGAAGTTCTTCAAGAAATGATTCAATCCATACCACTGACATAATATATGCAACCATAGTAAGCGATTTTTCAGCCTGACTAGCGTTTGATGACACTGCGGTTTCACTGTTATCTTGAAACATGTCTGCGAAGAAAAGCTCAAAGAGCATAATCATAAGAATCGTCCCAATTAAGGTCACTGCTACTGTCATTATTAGTTTTCCAAATTTTTTTGGTTTAGTAAGCCCCAAATCTTTCCACGACTTCTTTCTGTAATACAGTAAGGCTGTAGCTGCACCTACTGTTGAAATGGATTTGAAAAGTGCATTTCCCCAAAAGTCAAGATATTCTATGTGAATAGATCTGACTAAAAACATTACGGTTAAGAATATGACTAAATCAACCAATGCAGTCCAGGAATTTTCTTTCGTTGGCTTATTTTCTAAGACTGTCCGTCCCGCAGATATTTTATTGTTCACGGTCTAATAATTTTTGCAATTATATAAATAATTATTGAAAAACAATAATTAATAAATTATGAACGATAGATTGTCTCAAATGGTTATGAATACTATTTTTAATGATTCATATGGATAAAGTATTAGAGCTACTCAAAGAAGTACCTGATTTCAAAGAATTACCTGAAGATCAACTCAATTGGTTGATTGATAAAAGCGAATGTCTGAATGTACCTAAAGGAGATACACTATTCGAACCAGGAAGACCCATTGATCGACTATTGATAGTGATCGACGGTGCTTTTGTGATCAAAATGCCACAAAAAAATCAGTATCGAATACTAGGTAGATTCGAAAAGCATACGATCACTGGATTGCTTCCGTATTCTCGCGCTACTGAAGCTCGGGCATCAGCTGAAGCTGTAGAAGATGCACAGGTAATCACTTTAGATGAGAAGTATTTCAAAGAGATGATCCATGATTGTCATGAATTAACAACTGTTTTAGTGCATACTATGAGTACAAGAATTCGACAGTTTACTAAACGTGAGCAACAAGACGACAAGATGATGGCGTTGGGTAAGCTCTCAGCTGGTTTGGCTCATGAATTAAATAATCCATCTGCGGCAGTCGTGAGAAGCTCAAAAGAGTTGTCAAAGCATTTAAAATTTCTTCCTGAGAAGTTTAAGGCGGTGATTAAGATCGATATGGAAGATGAAGATATTGACAAGGTGAATAACCTCTTGTTTATGAAGATCCAGGGAGGAATCAGAGATATTAAAATGCTGGAAAGAAGTGAAAAGGAAGATGAGATGATTGATTGGTTGGAGGAACGCAAGATTGAAAATCCTGAAGAGTTGACGGATAATTTCATCGATTTTGGTTTTGAAATAGAGGACTTGAAGATGATTGCAAACGCGACTCCCAAATGGGATCATGCTCCTGTTTTTGGTTGGGTAAACCAGGTGATGACCACTGAGCGATTGGTCGATGAAATAGGAGATGCTTCTTCCAGGATACACGATCTGGTTTCATCCATCAAGAGCTATACCCATATGGATCAGGCTCCAACGAAGGTAGAGTCGGATATTCATCTTGGCATTAACAATACCCTAACAATGCTGAATCACAAACTGAAAGATGTGAGAGTAACTGTGGAGAAGGAATATGCGGATGGGCTACCTAATCCCGAGGTGATGCCAAACGCCATTAACCAAGTTTGGACTAACCTGATTGATAATGCCATTGATGCGATGGACGGGTTGGATGAGCGAGTGCTGAAGATCAGTACCAAGAAAGACGGAGATTTCGTCAAGGTTAAAATTCAGGACTCAGGAACTGGTATTCCTGATGACGTCATAGATAAGATTTTTGATCCTTTTTTTACTACCAAACCAATTGGGAAGGGGACAGGGCTAGGATTAGAAAATGTGCAGCAGATTATAAAAGTCCAGCATAGAGGTACCATAGATGTTGAATCAAATTCTGGCCAAACAGTGTTTACTGTGTGCTTACCTATAAAAGCAGCTTAAATGAAGAAACCAATCATCCTGATCATTGATGACGATCCATCAGTATTAAAATCAGTTACCAGAGACGTAAGGGCCGAGTATAAATCAGAATATAAAATTCTTTCCACAGACTCTGCCAAAGAGGCGTCAGAGTTTCTAAAAGACCTTAAGAATAAAGGAGAGGTGGTTGCATTGTTTCTTTCAGATCAGCGTATGCCAGAAATGTTAGGAGTAGAGTTTTTAGAAAAAGCTAAGACTTTTTATCCAGCCGCAAAACGGATATTACTTACAGCTTATTCTGATACAGAGGCCGCAATCAAAGCTATCAATGAAGTAAATCTTGACTATTATTTATTAAAGCCATGGAACCCACCGGAGGAGAAACTCTATCCGGTTTTATCTGACCAGTTGGATGCCTGGCAAAGCACATTTTTTCCAGATTTTGAAGGAATCAAGATCATCGGGTACCAATGGTCACCCAGGTCACATGAGATCAAGGATTTTCTTGCTGGTAACCTTATGCCATATCAATGGATGGATGTAGAGACTAGCGAAGATGGAAAGCAACTGCTTGGAATGAATAATATTTCTATGGAAAACCTCCCCGCAGTATTTTTTGAAGATGGTTCTTTTTTGAAGAATCCATCAACAGCTGATGTAGGTGAAAAAGCAGGAATGTCTGTTCACGCAAAGCAGGAAATGTATGATGTAGTAGTAATTGGTGCAGGTCCTGCAGGATTAGCTGCCGGGGTATACGGAGGCTCGGAAGGATTAAATACACTCTTGGTTGAAAAAAGAGCACCAGGAGGACAGGCGGGTACTAGTTCACGAATTGAGAATTACCTTGGATTCCCCAATGGTCTGAGTGGTGCGGATCTTTCCAGAAGAGCGATTACGCAAGCCACACGCTTTGGTATTGAGTTTTTATCTCCTCAGGAAGTCACAGATATAGAGGTAAAGGACAATTACAAAATCTTGACTCTAAAAGATGGCTCTACGGTGAATACCAAAGCAGTGATCATTACCAGCGGGGTAGATTACCGAACACATCCGGCTAAAGGTATTGATGATTTCACAGGTGCCGGGGTATACTACGGTGCGGCTACCACAGAAGCCAATGCATGTCGAAACGAAGATATTTACATAGTGGGCGGAGGGAATTCAGCTGGGCAGGCTGCAATGTATTTATCAAAGTTTGCCAAAAATGTCTACATCGTAATCCGTAAACCTGACCTCTTGTCCAGTATGTCCCAATATTTGATTGATCAGATCAGTGGAACAGATAATATTGAAGTTCTTGGCAATACAGAGATCACTGAGGTGAAGGGAGATGAACGACTGGAAAAGGTGATGTTGAAGAACAATGACAAGGATAGTGAGGAGGAAAAGGGTGCTGCTGCTTTGTTCATTTTCATAGGAGCCAGACCGATGACTGATTGGATCAATTTAGATTTGATAAAAGACGGGCGAGGATTTTTGGAAACAGGACAATCCTTGAAAACATATGAAGATTTTAATAAAAACTGGAGACTGAAAAGGGAGCCTTATTTATTAGAAACGTGTATTCCGGGAATTTTTGCAGCGGGTGACGTACGATCCGGGGCAATGAATCGTGTGGCGTCTGCTGTAGGAGAGGGCTCTATGGCCATCAAGTTTGTACATGAATATTTGGCGAATAACTAAATATTATGTCACTATGAATTTATTCCATCGTGGAACAGCCAGAGTCTTCAAAATTGAAATAAAGATGCTGAAACAAGTGCAGATGGCTAGTCTCAGCATGACTCATTAAAAGAAAACTAAAATGAATTTTGGAAGCTGTGAACATCTAAGGGATTTTGAAAGAAAAGAACCTAAGGCCTATGAATGCGAAGAATGTATACAGACAGGCGATCGATGGGTGCACCTGCGTACTTGTCAGGAATGTGGAGTTACCCTTTGTTGTGATTCATCCCCAAATCAACATGCCTCGAAGCATGCTCGCTCACACAATCATGCAGTTGTGGTCTCTGCCGAACCTGGCGAGACTTGGGCTTATTGCTATGAGCACGATACATTGATGGACTAGGGTCTTAGTTTAGTTGCAGAAATAAACGAAATGGAAATCTGGCTATACTAGTTAGTTTATAGCTCATTGTTACTATTTATTGTTTGTGCCATTAGGCACTAGCTATAACTTAGCCATGTGAATCCATCTGAAATTCTAAAGCAATATTGGGGTTATGCTTCCTTCCGCTCAATGCAGGAGGATATTGTTCAGTCTGTCTTGGGTGGAAAGAATACACTTGCACTTCTTCCGACAGGAGGAGGAAAATCCATTTGTTTTCAGGTGCCCACTATGATGCTTGAGGGAATTTGTATTGTGGTTTCCCCATTGATTTCACTCATGAAAGATCAGGTAGATCAGCTTCAAAGGAGAGGAATTAAAGCAGCAGCTATCTACTCAGGCATGAGTAAAAGGGAGATTGATATCACTCTCGACAACTGTATCTACGGCAATTTTAAGTTTCTCTACGTTTCTCCGGAAAGGTTAAAAACAGAAATATTTATCGAGCGAGCTAGACAAATGAGCATTTGCTTGCTTGCGATAGATGAAGCGCATTGTATCTCACAATGGGGATATGATTTTAGGCCTCCCTACCTGGAAATAGCAGACTTCAAGAAAAACATGGCTATTTCTAAAGTTATTGCTCTGACAGCTACTGCAACAAAGGAGGTGAAGAAAGATATTGCTGAGAAGCTGGAATTATCTGATGTTCAAATTTTCCAAAAAAGCTTTGTACGGGATAACCTTTCATACTCTGCTTTTAAACTTGAAAGCAAAGAACAAAAGATGATTGAGATTTTAAACAATGTGCCAGGATCAAGCATTATTTATGTAAGAAGCAGAAAGCGAACCAAAGACATAGCCGATCTTTTAAACCGAAATCATCTGTTAGCTGATTACTACCATGCTGGCCTTTCAGGGAAGGATAGATCAGACAAGCAGTCTGAATGGATCAATAATCAACGCAGGGTGATGGTTGCTACTAATGCGTTTGGTATGGGTATAGATAAACCCGACGTGCGAACCGTGATCCATCTTGATCTTCCGGATTCACTGGAAGCTTATTATCAGGAAGCAGGCAGAGCTGGTAGAGATGAAAAGAAAGCCTATGCGGTAACATTGTTTCATACTCAGGATATTGATGAATTGAAAGACAGAATTGAGAGATCAGTGGTGTCTTTGGATCAAATCAAACGGACGTATCAGGCTTTGGCTAATTTTTACAAAATGGCGATTGGCAGTCATGCACTCTCAAGTTTCCCTTTCAATTATGAGCAATTTGTAAATACATATAACCTGCCTGTAGTGGAAACATATGCAGCACTCAAAAAACTTGGTGACGAAGGACTCATTCAAATGAACGAGGGGTTTTATGAGCACTCCAAGCTTACTTTTTTACTAGATAAGGGTGAAGTATACAAGTTTCAGATAGCTAATCCTAAACTTGATCCTCTTGTCAAAACGTTATTGAGATTATATGGTGGGGAAGTTTTCGGGAATTACACTAAAATCAAAGAACGGGATATTGGTTCGCTTTTGAAAACAGATAAAGTTCAAGTAAGAAAATGGCTGAAATTTTTGAATGACAATGAAGTGATAGATTATCAGCCGTCATTGGACTCTGCTACGATAACTTTCTTGACGCCACGATTAGATCCTGAGAAATTACCGATTGATGCCAAACAAATTGAATGGCGGAAAGATTTGGCTCGGGGAAAAGCAAAAGCTGTCATCGACTATGTTCAATCTACTGATTGCCGAACACAAATATTTCAGAGATACTTTGATGAGGAGACCACACTGACATGTGGTATTTGCGACAATGATTTGGAAAAAAGGAAACAGCTGAAATCGAGCGAAATTCCTGTTGATAAGGTTGAAGAGATACTCGAAGCTCCTAGAAACATTACTGATTTAAGAGCTTTGATGTCTGACTATACCCAGGATCAAATTATTGAAGCACTTCGCATCCTTATAGAGGACAAAAAAGTAGTAGAAAGTGGAGGGAGATTTTCGCTTATGTAAAACCGAATTGAAGTAACTCGGAGAATTTCTTTAACCTTCCAAAGCTGCAACTCCCGGAAGCGTTTTCCCTTCCATATACTCAAGGAGAGCACCACCACCGGTACTTACGTAGGACACTTTATCACCATAGCCCAGGTTATTGACTGCTGCCGCAGAGTCTCCACCTCCAATAAGTGAGAATCCTCCACTATCCGTGGCTTTTACGACCGCCTGAGCGATGGTATTGGTTCCTTCTGCAAAGTTACTCATCTCAAATACGCCCATAGGTCCATTCCATAAAATGGTCTTAGAGTTCTCTATGATCTCAGAGAAAACAGCTCTCGATTCAGGCCCAATATCAAGTCCCATATAGCCCTCTGGAATAGCATAATTATCCGTTACTTGGGTATTTGCATCGTTGGCAAAATTGTCCGCAGCTACAGAATCTTTAGGAAGCTGTAGATCTACTCCTTTTTCTTTCGCCTTGGATATCAACTCTTTTGCTAGATCAAGTTTATCTTCTTCAACCAACGAATTTCCAATATTACCGCCCATTGCTTTAAAGAACGTGTAGCTCATGCCTCCCCCTATAATTAGGTGATCAACCTTATCAAGTAGCTGCTCAATGATCATGATTTTATCAGAAATCTTCGCTCCACCCATGATTGCAGTAAATGGTTTCTCTGCATTTTCAAGGACTTTCTTTGCATTATCCAGTTCTGCCTGCATCACATATCCACAACACTTTTCATCAAAGTATTTAGCAGCTACCGTTGTAGAAGCATGAGCCCGATGTGCTGTACCAAAAGCGTCATTTACATAAATATCTCCATGAACTGCGAGTTTCTCGGCGAATGCTTCATCTCCGGCAGTCTCCTCTTTGTAAAATCTGACATTGTCAAGGAGTAAAACCTGACCACCTTCTAGTTGTCTGGATAGTTCTTTGGCAGATTCTCCTATACAATCACCTCCAAAGATCACTTCCACTCCAAGCTTGTTGCTCAGGTTGGGCACGATATGCCTTAAAGAAAATTTATCCTCAGGTCCGCTTTTCGGTCTTCCCAAGTGGGACATCAATACACATGAACCGCCATCATTCAGGATTTTTTTCAAAGTTGGTATTGCAGCATTTATTCTGGTTTCATCGGTTACTTCCATTCGATCATTCAACGGAACATTGAAATCAACTCTGATCAATGCTTTCCTACCTTCAAAATTGTAATCCTGGATGGTCTTCATAAAGTTAAGAGTGTTTAGGAGCGCAAACATAAGAAGGCTTTGTGATTTCAATAGCTTCTGAACAATCCGAATAGTATATTGTTGATCCATAAATTTGCACTATGCACCGTATTATACCTGTTCTTACGCTGACTGTTGTCATTATCGTAAACTTCTTAGCTAATTATCTGCCAATAGGAGGTCGAACAACCGGAGAGGTGTCGGATGTATACCCAAGTTTATTCACCCCGGCAGGATTTACATTCTCTATCTGGGGATTGATTTACTTGTTCCTTGTGTTTTATGTGATCTATCAATTGCTAAAAGTCAATGAAGACCGAAAGGTATTTGATCGGATCAATCGTCATTTTGTTGTAAACTGTTCTGCTAATACACTGTGGATTTTTGCCTGGCACTATGAGCTAATTACCCTGTCACTAATACTAATGGGAGTTATTTTGGGATCACTCATCGGTATTTATAGGCATGTTAAGAAAACAGAATTCAGCTCATGGAAGGATAAAATCTTTGCAAGAATGCCATTCAGCCTTTATCTCGGTTGGATCACCGTTGCGACATTAGCAAATATCAGTGTAGAATACACCGTCTTGGAAATGGACAATTGGCTGATGACGAAGACGGTTTGGGTGTTTGTGGAGCTTGCTTTGGCCGGTGCAGTTGGTACGGTTATGATTATTCGGTACCGTGATCCAATTTTTGGAGCAGTGGTGGCTTGGGCTGCCTATGGTATTACAGAGAAACAAACCGGAACACCAGAAGTAATGGGCGCAGCAGCAGCAGTTATGATTCTAGTATTGGTTATCCTAATCATCGAAGGTTTTCGAAGCTTCTTTGTGCCCAGCTAATTACTTCGTTCTTTCAATCGTAAATTGAACTAAATCTTCTAGAGAATTTCGGTAAGAAGATTCTGGAAGTGTTTGAAGAATATCTTTAGCTTTTTGATGAAAATCTTCCATCACTGAAATCGCATATTCAATCCCACCTGATTTCTTTACGAAATCAATTACTTCATGTACGAGCTTAGGTTTTTTAGCTGACTGTTTTACCAGCTTTTTAATCCTTTTTTTCTCTAGTCGAGAAGCCTTATTCAATGCATAAATAAGTGGCAAGGTCAGCTTCTTTTCTTTAATATCTATTCCTCTGGGTTTACCAATTTCAAAGGTTCCATAGTCAAATAGATCATCTTTGATTTGAAATGCCATTCCTACCGCGAGACCAAACTCCCCCATTTTATCTACAGTTTCTTGATCTGCTCCAGCAGAGCAGGCTCCTACCTTACAGCATGACTTGATCAAACTTGCAGTTTTCTGACGAATGACCTGGTAATAAACATCTTCGGTAATATCCAGGGTCTTTGACTTGGCCATCTGCAAAAGCTCTCCTTCACTCATCTCCTTCACCGGCTCGGTAGTGATTCTCAGCAGATCTATATCATCATGTTCCATGGAGAGAAGCATGCCTCTGGCCAAAAGAAAATCCCCAACTAACACAGCGATTTTGTTCTTCCACAATGCATTGATAGAGAAAAAGCCTCTTCGCATATTGGCATCATCGACCACATCATCGTGAACAAGAGTAGCGGTATGCAACAGCTCAATTAAAGAAGCACCTCTATAGGTAGATTCCGAAATCTCACCCGTAGCTCCTGCACTCAAGAAGACAAATAAAGGGCGCATCTGTTTTCCCTTTCTTCTTACAATGTAGCCAGTAATTTTATCCAGCAACATCACCTTACTTTTCATGGATTGGCGGAATTTTTTCTCAAATTCTTCCATCTCTCCTGAAACGGGGGCTTGTATGTCTTTTAGTTTAAGCGGCATTTAAGGTGCAATTATAGTTATGTTCACGTTAGCCGATACATCAAATAACTACTTTTAACGCCACCAGTTCAGATATTTAGCAATGCAACCTTTCTTCACAATCTATGAATGATTGGTTCAGATTAAAGTTATCTTTCCGCGCGATTTCTAAACGTGGTAAATGAGTAGAAAGAAAGTCAGATATTCTGAGATCATCCCTAATAAGAACGAGTGGCCAATTGTGAAACTTTCAAGGAATAGAAAGGAGTTTCTTGATAAGGTTACCTCAGAGACTTATAACCACCTTTTGCAAAACCGAAAGAATGGCTCTTTGAGAGAAGATATCGAGATGACCATTCACAGGGAAAAGCTTAGAATGAAAGCAAACCCCTGGAGGGTAGATCCACCGGATGAGAAAGTTTATTGGAAAGGGATTCAGAATCGTCTACTGGAAATTAATCCTGAGGAGCCCGAGAAAGCCAAAGAGTTAGAGAAAGAACTTTTAACCGAAATCATTCATCGTTATTCTGGTGAGGTAGCTGGGGACTTCAAAAGATCCGCATATGGATTTGCACAAAAGTTTGTAACGTTCGGTTTTGCAAGACTATTAAATGCTACCAGGGTTAAAGGACTTTTGTCTCTTTTTAGTAGGCAATTGGATCTTGATGATAAACTTCATGTAGTTGGAGAAACAGAGCATATTCGAAGTTTGGCTAAGAAGGGTACGGTTGTGATGGTACCCACTCATTTCAGTAACCTTGATTCCATTCTCATTGGTTGGGCAATACAATATTTAGGACTACCTCCTTTTATCTATGGTGCTGGTCTGAATCTATTCAATATCAAAATTCTGGCCTATTTTATGAATAGTCTTGGAGCGTACAAAGTAGATAGAAGGAAAAAAAATCCAATCTATCTCGAAACGCTTAAAACCTATTCCAGGAATGCAATGAAAGAGGGATGCCACTCATTATTTTTTCCAGGAGGCACCAGATCCAGATCAGGAGAAATCGAAACTAACCTAAAAGTGGGTTTACTGAGTACAGCGATTGAAGCGCAGCGCGAATTATTTCAGGAAACCAGAGAGGAGGAAGTTCGCAAAGTTTTCATAGTTCCTGTTGTGATCAATTATCACTTTACACTTGAGGCTCCTTCCTTGATAAGAGACTATTTAAAACGAACAGGTAGAGAGAGATATTATGTGGAGGCGGATGAGTTTTCTACCTCTTACAAGCTATCCACTTTTATGTTTAAATTCTTTACCAAAGGATCAGATATTTCTGTGAATGTGGGGAGGGGAATGGATATTCTTGGAAATTATGTAGATAATGATGGAAATAGTTTTGATAAAAATGGGAACCCAATAAATGTCAGAGACTATTTTCTCCGAGACAAGCAAATCACCTTCGATCCGCAACGAGAGAACGAATATGTGAGGGTGCTTTCAAAGAGAATAGTTGAAGAATACCATAAATACAATCGTGTTTTTGCAAGTCATTTAGTCGCATATACAGCATTTAAAATGCTGGAAAGAAAAAACCCAAAACTCGACCTCTATCATGTCCTTCGATTGCCAGATGAGGATCTTGAACTTGACTATGAAGAATTTAAAGAGAACTATAAAAAGCTAAGGAAACGACTTGAAAAACTGCACGAGAAGGGATTGGTAGATATGGCTAATCATATGCAGGAACGTGCGACGGACTCAATTGAACATGGATTGCAAAATGTTGGTCTGTATCATGATCAAAGGCCTTTGATTAAGAAAGGAGATAAAATCATTGTACAGGATACGAATACACTCTATTATTATCACAATCGAATGAATGGCTATGGGCTCGAAAAGTACATCTAGAGAACAAGTCGGAGTAATAGGTGCAGGTAGTTTTGGAACTGCAGTGGCCAACATTCTAGCTGAGAATGATGCACATGTGATGCTCTATGTCAGGGATCCTGAAAAGACAAAGAAAATTGCTAAAGAGCGGGTAAGTTCGGGTCAGAAGCTACATGATAATATTGATGTTACGAATACTTTGGAGGAAGTCCCTCAAAATTGTGAGGTAATTTTCCCAATGGTTCCTTCGGCCAATTTTAGGGATATGATCATTAAATTGGCGCCACATCTAAGGCCTTTTCATGTCCTTATCCATGGCACTAAAGGATTTGACATGTTTGTGCCTAAAAAACAAAAAATAAATCGTAATAACCCACTTACAAGAGAGCATGTAAAAACCATTTCGGAGGTAATTAAAGAAGAAACATCCGTTCTACGTGTTGGTTGTCTGGCAGGACCAAATCTTGCACGAGAGCTCGATCAGAGAAAGCCTGCTGCAACTGTAGTAGCCTCACACTTTGATGAGGTTATTAAGATTGGCCAGCGACTTCTAAAGAATGATCGATTCATGATCTATGGGAGTCGGGATTTGATCGGCATAGAGCTCTGCGGAATTCTTAAAAATATCATTGCTGTTGGTGCGGGGACAATCGCCGGCATGGATTTAGGCGAAAATGCAAAGTCTCTTTTTATAAGTAGAGGCTTGGTTGAAATGGTCTATATAGGAAAAGCACTCGGTGGGAATGCTCAAGCATTTCTTGGACTGGCTGGAGTGGGAGATCTGATTGCTACGTGTACCTCAAATTTGAGTCGAAATTTCACCGTCGGTTATCGGTTAGCGAAAGGGGAGACATTAGAAGAAATCATCGACTCGATGGAGGAAGTGGCTGAAGGAGTGAAAACCATTAAGATTGTAAATCAGCTTGCAGAATCATATAAAGTAAGATGTCCCATCACAGAGACACTATTCAAGATTATTCATAATCAGATGACTATCAAAGAAGCGCATACCTATTTGATGAGTTTCCCTTTCAGAGCAGAAATTGATTTTTTAGAAACATCTCAAGACTAGTCCTGCATGGCGCTAATCCGCTCTTTCAATGGAGGATGTGAATAGTGCACAAATACATATGCCGGATGGGGGGTCAGATTAGATAAATGATCAGCACTCATTTTTTTTAAGCCATCAATCAGAGGCTCAGCTTTATAAGTTTCCTTAGCATAGGCATCAGCTTCATACTCATTTTTGCGTGACATGATATTACCAATAATTCCAAGAATAGTGGAAATCGGAGAGTATAAAATGCCAAATGCAAGCAAGTTCAAATGCAAGGCTGAAGTCTGGCCACCCATTGCCCAGCTGACTTCTGAGTTGTACACCATTCTGGAGAATAAGAATAACATGAATCCCATCAGAGCGATGCTGAATATAGTTGAAAATACAATGTGTTTTTTCTTGTAATGGCCTACTTCATGCGCGAAAACTGCTGTTAACTCGTCTACAGTGTGCTTTTCAACCAAGGTATCAAAAAGGACTACTTTCTTTTTTCTGCCAAAGCCACTAAAAAATGCATTGCCTTTGCTAGAGCGCTTGGAACCATCCATAATGAAGATATTCTTAAGTGGAAAATTTACCTTTTCACAATAGGATTGAATGGATGATTTCAACTCTCCGTCTTCCATGGGAGTTAGCGCATTGAAAAGAGGCAAGATGAGTGAGGTGTAAAACAAGTTGGCAAACAAAACAAAAGCGGTCATCACGGCCCAGAAATAATACCAAAAATCACTTCCAATCACATCGACGAAATAAATTAATACTGCAAGCAGCAATCCCCCAAGGATGATCGTGAGTATATAACCCTTGATTTTATCAAGAATGAAGGTCTTGGCCGTCATTTTATTGAAACCATATTTCGTTTCAATAACAAAATTCCGATAGATGGAAAAGGGAGTATTGATGATATCAGAAACGATGTACAAGATTCCAAAAAAGATCAAGGGTGATATCATACTTAATGGTGAGAATGTCCTGATCCATTGATCCAACAGTCCAAACCAACCCCCGTAAATAGCGAGAAACAGAATTACAAAACTGAAGGTAGCTGTGAACATTCCAAACTTCGATACTTCAGTCTGATAAGCTTGTGACCTGGTATACTTTTCTTGGTCGTAAATTCCTTCAAGTTCTTTTGGAATTGGTTTTTTAGCACTTTTTCTATTTAGAAAACTGAGTATTCTTTCTAGTGCAAAATCAAAAGTGATAATCGCCAACAGGATGGTGAAGATGGTATGTTCAGTCATGAATGCAAAAATACAACGAGCCTGAGTCTCTTAGAAAATAAATGGAATAGGGCATTTCAGCCTTCTTACATCTGCCGCGGGCTTAAGTGGATCCCCAAGACTGAAAGAGTAAGCAATACTGATTTCATGTGCACCACCTGTCCCAATTCCAAGATCAGAGAGAGTATAATCAAAACTGTATCCAAACGTGGTACGATTAGTCTGAAGACCAATCATGAATATCAGCGCTTCGTTATTAGTGATCCCATCTAAATTTTTGATAGGCAAGCCTCGATACCATACACCTATCAATACGGGGCTCAACGTAAAATAAGCTCCTAGATCCAACTGATCGAAATCACCTTGTGTCCGATAGTTGAAGCTGGGAGTGATACTTCGTTCACCGATATCCGTTCTTCTGGTCCCTGGATTCAAAGGAATTCGATACCCTCCATGAATTGAGAATTTTCGCGGTAGTGGTGCATCTCCGCCAGCAATACTTTGATTAGGTTCCAATACATGGTGCATGGCAGCTCCTATCCACAATGATGGATTGTACAATACTCCTCCAAAAGATAAATCAAAGAATTTAGCACTCAACCCAGTGTTAAAAATTTCCCCTGTGGGGTTTCCAGTAAGTCCGGTATTGGAGAGTTGATCTCCGAAAACCAGCTTGTCAAAATTGATGTCCTGAAATGTATAGGCTACTTCTACTCCGGGCCGAAACGTCCAGTTATAATTCAATTGGAGCTGGTAGGCATACTGTAGTCCAATGGTTGTAGAATTCAGTCCAGCAATTCCCTCTCGATCACGGGTAAAGATCAACCCCGCACTGCTATAGTAGTCTTCAAAATGATAATCGAAATATGCTGAGAAAGTTTCGAAATTCGCATCCAGGTTGGGCCACTGGGTCCTATAGTTCATGCCCATACGCCCCTTTTGATTGATTCCAACAAGGGCAGGATTTAAATACAATGGCGCAGCATAGTATTGCGAAAACTGAGGGTCTTGCGCCTGCAAAGTGTTTTCCTGACTGAGGGCACCAATAATGGCGATGAAGCAAAATGCCTTCCTGATCATGCAAATGGTATGATTGTAATCGTTGAGCAAATTATACAATTAATATAAATCGATTCAAGTTTAAGTAATGTAACGATAGCTTTAACGTTTCTATTTTGAGTGTTTTTGATATTGTTGACATTTATGAAATGATCTGGTCATGTTTAGTCACTTTGCATTATCATTGAATAAATCCCGAAATATTCGGGTTAAAGCTATTTTTACAACGTGTTGTGTATGAAGGACATTCTTATGATTTCTATCCCTTATAAATCTGCGGTTGGAAGACTCACCTCATTTGTCCTTGCTTTCATTTCGCTTTCATTGGCGAATGCACAAAATGTGACAGAAACAAGATGGTATTTTGGTAACTCGTCAGAAAATCTTGTTTTTGATCGAAATGGAAGAGATGTCTACCTCCAGAACGATCAGACCACTCCCTTTGGAAATGCTGGAGCGGCTACTATAACAGATCAGTTTACAGGTAACTTACTTTTTTACTCCGATGGTACCGATATTTATGATGTTTCTCACACATTGCTTCCGGGAGGTGCTGGAATAGCTGGGGTCTCATCGATCAACGTTCCAGTAGTGACTTGTCCTGTCACAGACAATCCGGGTCAATATTACTTATTTACGAATTCAGGTGCTGGTGGAGTTAATGAAATCCAGTATACAATAGTTGATGCCACCCTGGTGGGAAATGGATCAGCTCAATTTCCCTATGGTGATGTGACGGTAAGAGATCAATCTTTGCCAGCCTCATTGACTGATCCCGCAGAAGGAATGTTGATTGTACCTTCTGGTGATGGAGAGCTTTTTTGGTTGATATCCCAGGATAGAAATACGTTTGAGATTAAGGTGACTCAAATTGATGGTTTAGGAATCGGTGCAACCACAAACTATGACTTCACTGGTGGAACCACCCCTGGTTTCGAAGCGGCTCACTTTGCGTTTAATCAAGACTCATCCAAGCTGGTAATGTCTCCGAGAAGAGCAAACCGTAATATTTGGTTAATGGATTTTAATCCAGCATCCGGAGTGCTTGCGATGGATACCACATTGGTAGGTAGTGGATTCAATGATGATCAGGGTGAATCGGTTTATGATGTGGAATGGTCGGGTGACGGATCAAAACTTTACTTATCTAGGTTTGGTAGCAGCGGTACAACAGGGCAGTTATACCAAATTGATTTCAATGACAGTACAAGAACTGTAAATCCAATACTACCTGCTCCCATTTTCAGGAGTCTAGGATTGAAGCGAGCTCCTGACAATCGTATTTACCATTTGCATCAGGAGACAAACGGGTCATCTTTCAGCTTAGGAAGAATCAATAGACCTGATAGCGTTCTGGATTCCATCAATTATCAAACGGTTGTTTTTCCCGACAATTTCAACGCACGTCAATTTTCTGAGCATACACCAGCTTACAATTTCACTTTCGATACGTTGAATTTCTATTGGATAGATAGCTGCGAAATGAATGTGACAAAATTTTTTCCAGTTGTTGAACCGGTTCCTAATAACCTGACCTGGGATTTTGGTGATGGAGGTGGAAGTAATGGGTGGATACCAAATTATCAATACCAGGCGGCCGGAGGATATATGGTAAGTCTGACTGCTGAGGTGAATGGAATCACTCAGACCATAACACAGCCCGTGGAAATTCTTACAAATGATCTGATGGTGGATCTGGGTAATGACACGACTATATGTGTTGATGAGATTCTTACATTAGATGCAGGCGATGGAGACTCCTATGTTTGGAGTACAGGTGCGGTCACGCAGACCATCGACGTAGATACCGCCGGGACGTATTGGGTAGAGGTGACAAATGCCACAGGATGTACTGACTTTGATGACATAGAAGTTACGGAATATGGTGTTGCCAATCAGATAGCGAACCAGTGGTATTTTGGCGAGCAAGCGGGAATCGAATTTACCAATGGTCCCATTGCCATTCTAGATGGAAATCAACAAGATGCACCTGAGGGATGCGCTACTATTTCAGACATCAATGGGGATCTTCTTTTTTATACCAATGGATTTACTGTCTGGAATCGAGAGCATGATGTAATGGTCAACGGAGATACCATAGGTGGAGATCTGGCTTCAGCGCAAAACTCTATGATCATGCCCTTTGGTAATGATCAGACCATGTTTTATATATTTTCTACAGAACAAGTTTACGGGGATGATGAATACGCCCTAAGGTATTCTATTGTAGATATGAAAGAAGATTCAGCCATGGGAAAAGTAGTGGTGAAGAACATAAAACTCATGGATAACAGTACGGAGCGGATTACTGGTTCCGGATTTACAGGAAATGACATCATTCTTGCACATGAATTTGGAAATAACACCTTCAGAGCATATCAAACCAGTCCTGCTGGCTTAAGTGGAGCTATTTTCTCACCATCCGGCGAAATACATGAATTTATGCAAGAACTAAGTGCGACGGGTTATATGAAAATTTCCCCAACACTCAATCAGATTGCAGTGAATATTCCTGGTACCGACCAAGTTGAGATATTGGACTTTAGTCAGGGGGAAGTATCCAATCCGCGATTGATCGATACAGGGGAGAGTGATCTGTATGGAATGGAATTTTCTCCTGGCGGGCTAAAGTTGTATTTGACCACTTCTGCTGGTAGCTCAAAGCTCATTCAGTATGACCTGGACAGTTTGAATTCCACTGATCCGGTTGCAGATATTACTGCAACAAAGTTCGATGGATATGCACAAGGGGCCGACTATGGAGCCTTACAGCTAGGCCCGGATGGTACAATCTATATGGCTGTGGATAATTCAGGAACAATTGGAACTATTAGCGCCCCAGACGGAGATGATGCTGCTGCAAGTTTCAACGCTTCTGGCTTTGATTTATCCGGACGTACGAGTAGGCTTGGATTACCAAACTTTTCTCAACAGGAAACACCACCGCTGCAAGAGCCCAGTATGACAGTAACAGCTGGATGTACCGGACAGACTTCCAGATTCTCGGCTGTAGGTAGAGATCCGAACAATCAAATTGAGAGCTACTTATGGATTTTTGGAGATGGCACTTCGGCTGCCATTCAGGATACAACGCACGTTTACAATAACCCGGGAACCTATACGGTACAATTGGTTTTGAGCAATCGGTGCGATACGGATACAACATTGACTCAAACGATCACGATTAACAATATTCCAGAAAGCCCAACAGTTCCTACAGATACAGCGATTTGTGACCAACCTGTTGTATTGACAGCCTGGCCCGTAGATAATCCTGATTTCTCTTATTACTGGAGTACCGGTGAAACGACGCGAGAGATAACTGTTTCTCAGCAGGGAATTATTGATGTGGCCATCATCAATACATTGACTGGATGTACATCCGATACACTTCAGGTATTCCTGGCGGATGCACGTCCTGCGGTTGATTTGGGGGGTGACCGAACATTATGTCAAAATGATCCAACGATAACACTGGATGCTCAGATTGTGAGGGGAACCTATGAATGGGCTATAGATGGAGTCGTGTTGGGAGTGAACCGGACCTTCGACATTGATACTACGACTGCAGGGTTGTTTGAGTACACGGTTGCTGTAACGAATTCTTTTGGCTGTATAGGAAGAGACACCATTCAAGTCACCATTTTGGAGCAACCAGATGTAACTATTACACCAACAGGGACCACAGGTTGTGGTAACGATGATGGAACCATAGACATAGTTTTTAATTCTTCAGGAAGTTACAGTTACGAGTTAAGTGGACCCACAGTTTTCGGACCTGCCAATTTTGATGGTCCAGGTGCAGCTCCGCAGGTTACGGGATTATCTCCCGGAACGTATAGTGTGATTATTACGAATCTTGTTACAGGTTGTAATCTGATAGAGGTCATTCAAATTGAAGATCCAGGTACATTTAATATGACCGTGAATAACACTGGAGGGAATTGTGATGGAACAGTAGAGTTGACTATAACAGGTACAACTCCCACTCTTCCCGCGAGCTACAATTACGAAATACAGGATTCCAGAGGTACTGTTGTCACAAGTGGGACAGACTCTGTCGATCCGTTAGTAGTATCGGGACTAAATACAGGAACCTTTTTTGTTCAGATCACGGATAATAACCCTCCGGGATGCATTGAAACGGAACAAATAACAATCAATCCTGATCCAGAGCCAAATGTCACATTTGATGCCATTCAGGAAATATGTGGTATCCAAGGTACTGTTTTAGTGACGGATGGAACTGGTGGAGCTGCAACTTACACCTGGACAGGGCCAGGTATAGTCGGAGCAAATACAGGGACATCAATTATAGTTAATGTCCCAGGAACCTATTCGGTAACAGCAGATCAAGGCGCTGGGTTTTGTCCCAGAACGGAAGATATTCAAGTCAATTTCAATGGTAACCCAACCGTGGATGTAGTAATAAACGGTGATCCATGCGAAGGTCAGGTTACTCTCATCGCAAATATCACAGGAGGTAGTGGAACGTATTTGTTCAATTGGAATGATGGCAGTCAAGCTATGCAAAACACCGTTTCAGTTTCAGGAACCTATAATGTGACCGTCACAGATCAATTAACCGGGTGCGAAGTTACATCTGGGGATACCAATGTGGAGATACAGCCGGAATTTGAAGTAACACTCTCATTGGAGCCGGACTGTGATAATAATGGAAACGTCTTTTTAATTGCGACGACTAACTATTTTAATCCGTCGGTCACATATCAATGGCAAGATCCAAGTGGATCAGTTTTAGCCGATACGGATTCGATATTAACAGTAACAACTTCTGGTAGGTATACCGTCATAGCTACAAATGAGTCAGGCACATGTACAGCTACCGATGCATTGGATGTGGCGGTCGTTCCCATTAACCCGGAAGATTTAATCTTACCAGAGCGTGCTTCTTTTTGTAGTGGAGATCCGGTAGATCCTACCGTAGATTTAGATGCAGGGATTTTCAATACATACGAATGGAGGCTGCTACCAGATGCGACCATTATTTCAACGGATCAAGTACTTAATGTGGAAATAGCAGGTACGTATGAAGTTACCATCTATAATGGGTTTACCTGTGTCACAGATAGAGTAGAGGTCGTAGAAGATTGCAGACCAACCATTGTTGCTCCTAATGCGTTCACTCCAGGTGATAGTAACGGCGTAAATGATGAGTTTTTTGTTTATCCTAACGATTATGTTGAGGAGTTTGAGATTTTAATTTATACCAGGTGGGGAGAATTGGTATTTACATCAAATAATCAAGATTTTCGTTGGGATGGTGTCTATAGAGGTCGATTGTTACCACCTGGAACGTATGCATATATTATGAAATTTTCCAGTTCTTTAGCACCGGATTTAGGAACTATTGAACAATATGGCTCTGTTACGCTTATAAGATAGAGATGAGTTATTTCGATTACATATACAATCGACTTTTTGGAAAGTTCGTAAGTGGGCAAACCAGAGTATTGGTCAACGAAATAATCAAAAGAAGTCAGTCATTTCTTACCCAGTTCAATGCGTGGAAGGCTTCAGATATCTGTGCTGAATATTTAAATGACCTTTGGCAATCATACTTCTGGCGTAAGCAAGGGGTGGACAAAGACCCACAAATTCTCATACTTGAATCTACGTACAGTAACGGCTTTGCAATTAATTATGAGTCGAAATATGGAAAGCATAACTTCCACTATCTATTCGATTACCTGGCAGATCAGGTGAAGAAACTGGATTATCGCTTAGTGCTAAGCAGACACACCATGCAGGAAAAAGGTGATGTGGTGGAATTAAAGGAAATGCATTACTTGAAACCCAAACTGAGTTTTGTTGAGCCTATTGATCAGCGATTTGGGAATGTGCAGATCGAATACATAGAGGAAAACGATCAGCCCACTCGCATCAAGTTGATAGCTAATTCATACCCAGATAGGAAATATAAAGAAGCTGAAAATTTTGAAGATCTTGCAGAACATATTTTTTCATTTAATGACAACCCTAATTAAGACATGAGAATTATAGTATTATTATCCGTATTATTCGCAGCATCAATCAATACAGCTGATGCTCAATTATTACCTACAAAACTTAGGATTACAGTAATAGATGGTCTTGGAAATTTTGTTGAGGGAGCCTCTGTATCCATTTATGAAAATGAAAAGGATTATCTAGCAAGTGAAAATGCAGTCCAGACTTTAAAAACAGACAGAAAAGGACGTGTGACATTCAAAGAAGTTAAGCCTATTGCATACTTTGTAGAAGCAAAGTTTGAGGATAAAAATAACAACGGTGAGGGTGTAAAAACCGGTGAACTATCCGAAGGAAAACTCAACAAGGTTAATACGGTTATTGAATAGCATTGAGGAAAAACTTTTACCTACTTCTAAGCCTTTTTCTACTTGGGGATACCATAGTTTCGTTTTCTCCAACATATTCCATTGAAATAGAGGATGCTTCCTATGAAATAGTCGGGCGTGAAGATTTGATGGGGAGAAACCAATACCTTCAGTTACTGACAGCCGATCCAAAAACCGGTCTTGTCCCTTCTGGAATGCGTCAGGCTGAATTAAAATTTGATCAAAAGTTACGTTTGGAAACGTCAGCTTTCAGATCTCAGCAATTAACGATTGAATCTGCTGGACCCACTAATGTAGGAGGTAGAACTCGGGCTGTGGCTTTTGATATTCGCGATGAGAATATCATTCTTGCCGGAGGGGTATCCGGAGGGATATGGAAAAGTATAGATGGAGGCCTTACATGGATTCGTAAATCTGATCCTGAAATTAGAAACAGTGTTACCTGTATAGTGCAAGACATAAGGGCCGGTAGAGAAGATACATGGTATTACGGTACAGGAGAAATAGTGGGTAATTCCGCAAGAGGAGGGGGAGCCCCTTTTAGAGGCGATGGAATATATAAGTCCACAGACAATGGCGAAAGCTGGAATCCAATCGTATCTACACAAGATGGTGATCCTAATTTGTTTAATAGCCAATTTCAATATATCTGGAATATTGAATTGAATCCTTTAAATACCATTCAAGATGAAGTTTTAGTAGCCGCGTTCGGTGGCATACTTCGATCGATTGATGGTGGTGATTCATGGAATGCGGTACTGGGACAGGCATTGTTTGATCTTGGAGAATCTGTTGATTTGAATGAAAGCAATGCTTCCTTTTACACTTCTCTGGAAAGATCAGAAGCCAATGTATTTTATGCTGCACTTTCCACGACAGCTGGATCTGACGGTACTTCTCCAGAAGCGGGACTTTACTACTCTGTAGATGGTGTTTCATGGAATGACATTACTCCGCTCACGGATGAATCACAGTACAGGAGAACGGTGATCGGAATAAGTCCCTCCAATCCTGACATTGCCTATTTTATGATCGATTCTAATCCTATTCTGATATTGGAACATCGATTGTCGTTAATGAATAGTTCTGAAAGAATCAATGGGTTTGATCCCACTCCAAGACAAGTGCCTGAGTCTGAATTACCACTTGGTGGTGTTGATACACAAACTTCTTACAATATGATGGTGCGAGTGCATCCTGAGAATCCGGACATTGTTTTCATAGGTGCTACTAATCTGTTCCGCTCTACTGACGGATTTCGAACACAGGAGAACATCACATGGATTGGAGGCTATAATCCTGAAGGTGGTAGTTCTACCTATCCAGGTCATCATCCTGATCAGCATGACCTACTGTTCCTTCCAAGTAATCCAAATGTTGCACTATCAGCAAGTGATGGGGGCCTAAGGGAGAGTCAAAGTATTAGCGCAGATTCCGTAATATGGGAAAGCAGAAATAATGGATTTATTACAAGCCAGTTTTTTACAATCGCTCAGTCTAAGGTACCAGGTGATCAAACGATGCTTGGTGGGATGCAAGACAATGGAACAGATTTGACTGCATTCGGCAGTCTTTCCTGGGGAGGGGTCATCGGTGGAGATGGAGGGTATGCAGCCACCACAAATGATAACACCCTTTGGTTTGCGTCCTTCCAGAGAGGTCAGACTTTAAGATTGACGCTAAATTCTGAATTTAACATTACCTCATTTGGAAGGGTGGATCCAGGGAGTCTTGTCTCTGAATCAGGATCGACTTATTTATTCATCAATCCCTTCAGTTTGGATCCAAATAATCAAAATCGAATGTTTTGTGCTGGCGGAAATCACCTGTATTTCAATCCTAATGTTTCTCAAATACCGGGAGGCTCACAAATACCCTCGGGTTTAGGATGGAGCCGGGTTAATGAAACTCCTATTGACAATGCTTTGATAAGCGCAGTAGATATCTCTTTCGATAGCGAAAGAGTATATTTCGGAACAAGTGGTGGTCAGCTATTCAGGCTGGATAATGCAAACAGCAAACCCCAATTTAGTTTGGTAAACATAACTTCTAGTGCATTTCCTGAAAGTGGTTATATATCGAGCATTTCTATAAACCCGGAAGACAACCTTCATATTCTAGTTGGTTTTTCAAACTATAACATTCCTTCAATTTTCGAAAGCAGCGATGGAGGTCAGACTTTTGCAGATGTGAGTGGAAATTTGGAGGAAAATCCGGATGGTTCAGGTAGTGGACCAAGTATTCGCTGGGTAGAAATTATTCCAAAAAATACGGGAAATCTTTATTTGGTAGGAACAAGTATAGGACTTTACGGAACAGAGTCTCTTTCAGGTGCTTCAACAACTTGGGTGAAAGAATCTGAAGATTTGATGGGAAGTGCGATTGTGACGATGATGGACTATAGAACTAACGATGGAAATTTGGCTATAGCGACGCATGGAAATGGCATTTTCACTTCACAGATTGATGATTTTAAGTCGATAAATCTTGAAATCCAACCTAATAGTTTATTTCAGGTTGTGGCCGCTTATCCTAATCCATTTTTGGAGTCAACTCAAATCCAATATACAATTCCTGAAAATGGTGATGTGAGAATAGATATTCTTTCTGCCAATGGAAACTTGATTAATACCATATTATGGGCTCCACAATATGCTGGAACTAATACTGCGGTTTGGGATGGGAATACTCCATCAGGATACCCACTTGCCAACGGCATTTACTTTTATCGAATTCGGTATGCCGGCCAGTCAAAAGTAGGCAGGGTTTTACTCAGACGCTAGTAACGGATGCTTAGTACCAAAAGGAAATAAGCGATTACCATTACCCAAAAGTGATAATTGATAATATTCGGGATTATTCCAAGATCCATTAGAATAACTAGCAATGCCAAAACGATGGATATAATTCGCAGGATGTTTCTGGTTTTCTTCGTCATAGTATTGGTTTTAGATAAAATTACTACTTCACTCTCACATGGCAAATTGAAAAGGTTGGTTAATCTTTGCGCTGGATTTCAGATTCCGGAGTGGCAGAAATAGGAAAAAATATTGATAAAGCTAAATCGATTCTTGATCGAGGTGACGTAATTGGGTTGCCGACAGAAACTGTATATGGGTTAGCAGGCAATGCATTAAATGAAGATGCTATATTAAAGATCTATACGGTGAAGAATCGCCCGAAGTTTGACCCATTAATAGCTCACACCGATTCTCTTGAGAAGATTGAAAGTCTTGTGTCCTCTATTCCAAGTGAGGCAAGGATCCTTGCAGATCAATTCTGGCCTGGCCCATTAACACTGCTTTTGGAAAGGAAATCCGTAGTTCCTGACTTGCTTACATCTGGTTTGGATAGGATGGCAGTTCGAATCCCAAATCATCCATTAGCATTGGATTTACTAGAGCAATTAGATTATCCGCTAGCAGCACCGAGCGCTAATCCGTTTGGATATGTATCTCCAACAACAGCAAAGCATGTGAATGATCAATTGGGAGACAAGATTTCATATATACTGGACGGTGGAGATTGTGATGTAGGCTTGGAGTCTACAATTATTGGCATTGAAGATGGAGAAATAACGGTTTATCGTTTAGGTGGGACCAAAGTGGAGGATATAGAAGAGGTGGTAGGAAATGTCCAGCTCAAAGTAAATATGAGTTCTAATCCGGCAGCACCTGGAATGCTGAAATCCCATTATTCACCCGGACGAAAAATGATATTGGGAGAGATAGCTGAAAATCTCAAAAACCTTGATCGTGAAACAACCGGGATTATCTCATTTTCCGAAGAATTTGATGTGCCAAAAGATAATCTCGCAGTATTATCTAAAACTAGAAGTATAGAAGAGGCAGCCAGAAACATATTTTCAGCCTTGAGAAAAATGGATCAGCCGCATATTCAAATCATCCTATCGGAATTCCTTCCGACTTCAGGACTGGGTAGAGCCATCAACGATCGCCTGAGACGAGCTGCTGTTTAGACTTTCTTGTCAAAATATGCAGTCACTTCTTTTTTAATATTCTCCCACTGTTTTTTATCTCCACCTATGGCTTTTACTATCTCCTTTACTTTTGAAGTACCAAAATGGAATGCTTCTTCAAATCCAATTTTTGGAGGTAATGCCAGCTCTCCGCTATTCACAATGGCGTCTATGATGTAAGGTTTGCTGGAGTTTTTAGCTTCGCTTAATACGTCATTTACATCCTTTGCGTGTTCTACCTTGCTTCCAGCCCCACCGCAGAGCTGGCTATAAGCTGCAAAATCAAAATTTTCGATACCGAGTGCGTTAAAATTTGGAGCTAAGCCAGCTTCCTCCATTTCGATCTTTACAAAGCCTAGTTCGGAATTGTTAAAGACCAATATTTTGATTGGTAATCCATATTCCACCGCGGTAGAGTAATCCTGAAGTGACATATTGAATGCTCCATCTCCTACCAAAGCCCAAACTTCCCTGTCAGGAAACTGAAGTTGAGCCCCAATAGCGGCAGGTAGACCTACTGCCATTGATCCATGATTGAAAGAGCCGATGATCCTTCGATCTGAATGGAAATCCATGAAATTAGTAGACCATATCGCTGACGTGCCCGTATCAATAACGAAAACCGCATCATCAGAGGCTATTTCTGAGATTGCGTGAGCAAACATCTGTGGATGTAAGGGCTCAATGTCGTGAGAAGGTTGTGCTTCCTCAACGTTTGATTTTTTCCAGCTCTTAAATGACTTTACCAGCT
This sequence comes from Ekhidna sp., assembly GCA_965267215.1. Lineage (GTDB taxonomy): Bacteria > Bacteroidota > Bacteroidia > Cytophagales > Cyclobacteriaceae > Ekhidna. Next base: position 2,442,548 of record OZ253940.1, on the reverse strand, counting down.
TAGTGACAAACGAGTCATCTTCTTTTTCGATGCACTTTGAATCCAAAAGTCGGATAACTTCACCTATGTCCCCATGTATGCCATGAGTGATGGAAGTTCTGCCACCGATGTTTTCAGGCCTGATATCAACCTGAATGGTTTTAGTGTTTTCTGGTAGGAATTTGGTATAAGGAAAGTCAGTACCCAGCATCAATAGTAAGTCACAATCCATGATGGCTTTATATCCACTCGGATTCCCGATCAATCCGGATAAACCAACCACATGTTCTGTGGAGTGATCAAAAACATCTGAAGCTCTCACGGTGTGGGTTATCGGTGCTTTAATTTTTTTTGCGAAACTAACTACCGCATCTTTTGCTTCACGACAACCAGCACCACCTAGTATCCCTATGGTTTTTGCTTCATTGATCAATTCAGCCGCTCGATTGATGGAGTCGTCAGAAGGCACCATTTTAGAATCAGACCGAAATACTTTGTGCACATAATCTTGATTTGCTGCTGACATCTGTGCTATGTCTGCTGGCAACTCTATTCGGCAAACACTGTTGTTATTTATCGCTATTCGTATTGCTCTTAAAATCACTCGCGGTGCTTCTTCGGGAGATCGTATCACTGCCTGATGGTCGCAGATATCATCGAATATTTTCGTAAGGTCAGCTTCCTGATGATAATTCGTACCTATATGTTCTACAGGTACTTGCCCAGTGATAGCCAAAACGGGTGAACGTTCTTTTTTGGCATTGTAGAGACCGTTTACAAGGTGTAAGGCGCCAGGCCCAACTGTACTTGCACAAACCCCCAGAGTACCTAATTCTCCTTGGGCAAACGCGGCGTAAGAGGCATTTCCTTCATGCTTCACCTTGATCCACTTTATTTCATCTTGATCATCAAGCGCAGTTACTAAAGGATTGAGGGCATCACCTGCGACACCAAATATGTGTTTTACTCCTTCTTGAGTAAGGATTTGCAATAATTGCTGAGAAACGTTCATACAAGTTAGATTATGATGTTCTCTAATGGAACAAGGAATGGAGGTCGAAGTTCAAAAAAATCTGTCATTGTTCCTTGAAGACCTTTTCAAAAGGGGTCAATTCACCTGTACTGTTTATAAAAAGAGTGTAGTCAAAATTCTTTGAAGAGCGCAGGGCAGCATCTTCTGTGGTATGCTTGATTAGGGTGGCAGTATTTGTCTTTAATTGATTGGGATAGTTGTAGTTGAAGCGTTTTAGATCATTGGAAATAATCAGCTTATTGAAGAGTGCAGATATTTTGATAATCGAGACTTTGTCATAAAGAGGCGAAAAAGAAAGGTTATCCAACTTATGGATAGATGATCCTTTCGTGGCATGTCTCATGCCTATGACGCAGAGCACACCAGTATCAGGAAACTCTTCATTCAAAGAAATGATTTTCTTGTAAATGAGCCGATCACGAAATTTGTAATTATTGTTTGGATTAGTGTAATCAAAAGTCAAACCATCATCCATGTCCAGGATCATTGTAGCAAATTGCACAAAGTCATCTCCAAAGAAACGTGTGTAATCTCTACTCTTTCGCTCCATCTCATCGATCGTTTTAAGAACAAGTGCCTCCACTACTTCACGGTCATAGTAATACATGACTGATAGTCCCTGAAATTGCTCCCTGTGTTCCCTGGTATCCTCAAATAGTTTTTTAAAAGTTCCGAGCGTTTCTTGAAGGTTTTCTGGTATTTCTTTTTCACCAATTAATTCATTGATGACGAAGATGGCGGACTCCATTTTGTATTCAATGTCCACACTATGAACTTCTATCCGCTCTCTTTTAGGAAGTGTCAAATTAAACGCTCGAAGATCTTCGAAGAATTCCCAGTTCTCTTTTCCCCAGAACATGGTGTTTCGAGCTATTTGCCTAAGTAAAATAGTATCTCCGGAAGAGAGGTAGTTATTAATTATATAGGCTGCACTTGCACCTTGTTCGATAGCCAGGATTCGAACATTTGCATGCTCATGAAGATATCTCAAAACTTTTATCGAAGCTCTAGGAACTGTTCGTATGTTGTGCCAATGCTCGGCTAAAACGAAAAGCTGATTGTCTTGGGTTTCAAACAAATCGAATCCACTGAAATCATCATTCTTTTCAATGTTTATCGGTTTGAAGTATTCTGTATCTTGTGAGAATACAACAAGCTGATAAAATAAGCTGAAGTATATGATACAAATGCTTCTAACCATCGTAACAATAAGATTTAATGTTTATTTTCTATCCTTTTGAGTGATCCTTTAGCGATGATTTGATTCCATTTTCCGTTGGAATACTCCCATGTGTCTCCAAAAATGTTTTCTCCATCATGTCCACCAAATAATACAACTCTTTTTTCATCGATATCATATATCATATTGCTATGATTTCTTGGCTCAGGGTGGTTTTGTTGACTTATTGCCTTCCACTTGTTGTCTGAAAAAACCCATGTATTATTTGTTCGCGAACCACCATTCCATCCTCCAAAACGAACTAGGCTTTGGTTTTCTAAATCATAGATCATGGATGCATTGAATACTCCGGGAGGTTGATCTGTTTCAATTTTACTCCATTTGTAATTTGACCATTTCCATGTTTCTCCTGCGGAATCTCCATATTGTTTATCAACGGTACTACCTCCAAATAGATATATACAGTTTTCATTTTGACTGTAGGCAATAGCAGCGCCATGTCTAGGTGAAGGGCCTGCTTCAGATATTTGGTTCCATTCATTGTCATGGAATTCCCATGTATCACCCAATTTGATGTACTGATCCTTATCAATGGTGTATCCACCAAAAAGAATTATTCGATCCCTAAGACCATCGTATACTATTGAAGCCTCTGCTCTAGGAATAGGAGCATTTGTAGTTGTTATTTTCTGCCATACACCATTTTTAAACTGCCACGTATCATTGAGTAGGTTGAGTTTATTTGTTTCTTTCCCAAAGAGCACTTTATTGCCACCAAATAAGATGAGTCTTTCATTTAGTTCATCATATGTAAGGCAGGCAAAAGTTCTTGGTTCTGGCCCATCATCAAAAGGTACTTCTACCCATTTATTCATTTCAAAAGACCAAAGATCAGAGACTACCTCTTTTTCACTAGCTCCTCCAAATAAATAGATTTTGGACTTCTTATTGTTATATGCCATCGCGTGGGCATTTCTTACAGTTAAAGTATTCGGTTCTTCATTCGTGGGTTTTGGAGTACTGCACGAGTAAATGAACGCTAAGCCAACTCCAAAAAAGTATCTTAAAGACTTCATGTCTAATATTTTGCTGGCTTATCTCCAGGGAGTGTCTTTTTGATAAATTCCCTTAAATGGTCATTACTACTTATTAAATCCTCATTTCTCAGATACATCATATGCCCGCTTCGGTAACCTCTAAACGAAAGCCGATCTTTCATTTTGCCACTCGGATCTATCTGCCACATGGTATACTTAGCGTCAAAGTATTTAGTGGCTCCATCATAATATCCACTTTGTATCATGGTATGCAGATAGGGGTTTTGAGCCATAGCTTGTCGGAGGTTCTCACCTGTGTTGTTTCCATCTCTGTTCCACGGATAGACTGGGCCAAACATGTTGTATTTGATGTCTGTCTTGTAATTCAAGACATTTCTGAAATAGTAGTTTACCGCAGGGGTGAATGCATGAAGCCAGCTTGTGAGTTCAGAATTAAAATCCGGACTATCACCACCATCGGTTCTGTCTATTCCTTTGTATCTGGAATCCAGCCTGCCTACTGTAAAACCTTCTTCCCTCAACAATTCTTTCCAAAAGAATGAAGTAGGCACATCCAAATTGTATTGAAGGATGACTTTCTCAGAAATACCTGAGTAACGAGCCATCATTTTAGCTGTTTCTTTCCTTTCACTCTCGCTGATAAACCCTCCTTTTGCTAAAACTGGCATGAGATCTTTTACAGCATATTCTTCTACTTCTTTAAGCACCTCCATTAGGTCCTTGTTTTGAAGATCGGCTGGAAGTTTTTTGTGATACCAGGCTGCTGCGGTAAAATATGGAACCCTCAAAGCGGCTCCCAATGGGCCGTCCCTTCTACCTTGGCCACTATGTATACCGAGTTCAGTTGGAGATACCAAGATTACTCCATTTAGGTACATCCACTGCCTGTTTTGTAGTTCTAGCGCAAGCCCGGATACTCGCGTGGTTCCGTAGCTTTCTCCGATGAGATATTTAGGAGACTCCCATCGATTCATTCGGGTAACAAACGTATTTATCCACTCCGAGAGATAGGAGATATCTTCATTTACTCCGAAGAAGAATTCACGATCGGTATTTTCTGTGTCTAGAATTCTGGAATAACCAGTATTGACAGGGTTAACAAAGACAATGTCAGCCATGTCCAAAACTGAATGTGGATTATCCTTCACTCCATATGGTTGAATGGGAAACCCTTCATCATCAACCTTGAGAATTTTAGGGCCAGTGTAAGCTAAATGCATCCATACGGATGCAGATCCCGGGCCACCATTAAATGAAATAATAAGAGGTCTTGTGGCCTTGCTCTTCACGTCTGTTCGTTGATAGTAAGTGAAGTGAACCGCAGCTATCGCCTTACCTTCAGCGTTCCAAACGGGTTGAGTTCCGGTGGTTGCTGAGTAAGGAACTGATTTTCCTTTGATAGTTACCTGATGTGAGGTTGTAATGGTCTCATTTGCAGGAATTGATCTATCCTGTGCCTTGACTTCCACAACAATGGAAAGAATGGATAAGCTTAAAAGGGTGAGTGTTTCTCGCATGGGTGCTTCTGTTAATTATATTTTGGAGAGAAAACTACCAAATAATCCGATGGTTCAGAAACAAAAAAGACATACCCGGTAATTGGGTATGTCTTTTGGTTAAATGCGCTTAAATATTAATCTCTTTTGAGACGCAGGTTTCCGTAACTCGAATCAACTCGAATGATTTTATTGGAATCTCCTTGTCCTATCTTTCCGCGATAGGTGCTTCTATTGGATTCCTTTACGCGATAGTTGAAGGTAGCATCTACATCTGAAGAGTATTTCAAATCAGCAAATGAGAACTCAGCATTGATATCGGCATTCAAGCCACTTTCTAACCCTATTTCATAGGAACCAAATTTTCCATCAATATCAACAAGGGTAAATGTTTTTGCTAGCCTCTCAATTCTAAAATCTCCAAGGTAGCTGCAATCAAGCTCTAAGCTTCCAGTTAATTCCTCGATTTCAAAACCTGAAAAATGAGCATCTGCATCTACTTTTCCAGCTTTCTCAATTTCGACTTTCCCGTACTTACTTTCAATTTCAAGATCAGCTACCTCTCCTATTTCGATATCAGAGAAACCTTGTGTGAAATCAAGAATATTGGCTTTATCAATCTCGAAATTGGAGTACTTTATAGTTGCTTCTCCGTCATTGATCTGAGCGATACTTCCACTACCAAAGGAAACCTTGATTTTAGCATCACCTTTTACATCACCCACTTTCATTGAGCCATATGAAACGTTGATATCCAAGTCATTATCTCTGTTTCCCATTGTTACATCTCCGAAACTATTTTTGACTTCCAATGGATTACTATCCGGCATGTATACCGTATAGTTAATTTCGAAACCCTCTTCGTTCTTATTTTTGAGATTACCGATCTCTGTCTCAAAAACTATTTCAGCACTACTCTCTGTTATGTCTATCTCAATAGCATCCAGGATTCTCTGAGCTCTTTCATCACTTCTTCCCTTTCCTGTGATTTCAATCTTGATATCGAATTCATTTTTATCCCAGGAGTTTATTTCTACATCACCAAACTTATTCTCTATCTCAAGTTTGGTAGTGGCACTGACTTTATAATTCTTCTCTACATACTTTTTCTTTTCTTGCTGCCCACCAGCCATAGAGGTGATGGCAAAAAGCATGCATAGTCCGATAATTCTATATTTCAATTGAAGTGTCTTTTTCATTGTTTTGGTTTTTGATATTCTGTAAAATGTCCAGTTGCCTATTTAGGATATCCAGCCTCAATTGCAGGTTATTGATCATAGCATCCGTCACACGGTTATTGGAAGCATTAGTCTGGTAGGTTTTCTTAAGTTCTACATACATAGAATCGAGTTGGTCGATTTCTACCAAAAATTGTTCATGTTGTTCAGGGGTGAGTTGTTCTTTAATAGCTTGTCTTTTTTGCGCTATCAAGGAGATGTAATAATCCTCAGCCTGAATGAATTCCTCACTCAAAACAGGCCCCTCATTCATTGAATTGAAGTTTCGGTCAATCACCAGGAATATGGTTGAAGCCATAAATATTACAGCAGCGACTTTCCACATCTTCGGCCAAAAGGAATGCTTCTTTCCAAGGTCCTGGTCTATTTGATTCCAAACCTTTTCCGAAGGGGTAGCATCGTCAAAGGAGTCTCTATTTTCAATTATGAATTTCTCTAAGTTATCACCCATAGTTCACCTCCTGTGTTACAATCATTCTCAATTTATCTTTTGCTCGCTTGTATTGGGATTTAGAAGTTGACTCTGATATTCCCAATATTTCGCTAATTTCTTTATGGTCGTACCCCTCAAATAAGTAAAGGGACAGGACCGTTCTAAAACCTGAAGGCAATTCTTTCATTGCTCTTTTTACTTGATCTACTGAATAAGCTGGTTCAGTTTTTTCAGTTTCAAACTCACTCGTTTCTTCTTTAACACCTTCTGCCAGCATCAAGTCTTTTTTTACCCGCTGTACTTGATTCAGCGCTTTATTGATCACGATGCGTTTCAGCCACGCACCAAAAGATGCATCTTCCCTATAGCCATTCAAGTTTTGAAAAGCGCTGACAAATGCTTCCTGCAATACATCTTCAGCATCGTTTTCGTCACTTGTAATCCTTAGTGCAGTATTATACATCGCTTTGTTATACAGTTTGTATAATTCAAACTGCGCAGTGCGATCATCTTCCCTACACCTTGCTATCAAGTCGGCATGAATATTTACCGTGTTTGTTTCCAATCTTTTAGGTTAGTTCATGTTAAAGACTAGTAAAGGAAACATGGGTTGCATGTTGTTGTTAATTTTAGTTGAAAGAATTAAAAATACCTAAATGAATATATACCCGCTATTGACCTATTGGAAAAGAACAATTTGTGTGATATTCATATTACCTTTTCTCGGATATACTCAGGAAGTGGATAGTTTATCTACAGATAGTTTAGCGTTAGCATTGGACACTGTGGAAATTGCCCCACCACCCTATTATTTAGGTGTCTACCTGGAGGGCGGGATAAGTATTGAGCCTAGCGCTCCAGATAGAAATGTAATGGCTTACTGGGGTGGAGGTATGCAGTACCAAAAATGGGCTGTTGGTTTTTCCATTTACGAATTTCAGGGTTCATTTGAATCCTTTGTCATTTTTCCAAATGTTTTTGATCTAAAATATCGATATGGAGGCCCAAACATTGGATACTATTTCTTCATGAACCGTAAAATCAATATATCAGCTAACATCTCGTATTTAAGAGGGGATATGATTTGGAGAGATAAAGAGGATGGACAGGATTTTTTCAGAGATGAGTTTGATATGTTGAAGGCTGGATTAAAGTTTGAATTTGGTAAGATAAGATATTTAAAACCTTATGTAAGCGTTGGTTATCAGAGAATTAGGAACTTGGAACTGACTGGTTTAATGGCAGATGACTTTACAGGAGTCAATTATTCAATAGGGATTCGGCTTGGTTATTTTAATCAATAACTTGTTTATTTATAGACAATTAGGGTTATTTGATTAAACTTGTACAAGAATTAAATTAGAGGTATGGTAAAAGTGTTTCGGATAGTTTTTATTACGCTTTGTTTGATTTGTTTTTACAGTGTTGAGGCTCAGCGTATTTATAAAATGTATCAAGAGGCGGAAGAAACATTTTATGATGAAAAATTTGGAGAAGCACTCGATCTATATCAGTCAATTCAAGAAATTGACACGGCTTATGAGGACGTTCCCTATAAAATAGAAATATGTAAACTGCTATTTATTACTCAGTATGAGAATATGGAGCCGTTCAATAATTATGAGGAAGAGATGGCCGAACGTGATAAGTTTTACTACTACTGGCAAGGAAGGATTTTGATGAAAGAATATGAGTTTGAGGAAGCCCTCGAATCTCTGAAGAAATTTATTGAACTACCAGCCAAGAAAAGTGACATTATCCTTGAAGAAGCCAGAAGGTGGGCAAACTGGGCAATCGCAGCAAAAAAATTTATGGACAACCCAAAGTTTTATGAGATTCATCTATTGGAGGAGGGACTTAATACTAAAAATGCTGAACTAAGTCCGGTTTATTTTTCAGATAAGGAAGAACTCCTCTTTCTTTCGAATAGGGATGAATCGAAACCGGATCAATTTCAAATATATCATACACGACATGAAGGAAGTAGATCATGGTCTGAGCCCGAAGTAATCTATAATGTAGGAACCTTTACACGTGATAACTCTAACATTGAAGTTGTTGCTGAAGATGGGCGTTTATTCCAGTTTAGAACGGACAAAGGAGGAGATCTTTTTTACAGTGAGCCTACCGACAGCAAAACAGGATGGTCAGCTCCGAAAGAATTTGATAGTAAAATTTCATCAACACATCTAAGCTCACATTTTTTCATAAACGAACACGAAGATCGGATCATTTTTTCCAAGGATGTTGGAAGTAAAAAAGAGCCTAATCTTGATTTATTTGAATCATTCAGGAATCATGAAACGGGTGAATGGAGTAAGCCTGCTCTTTTTGCCACTACCATCAATAGTGAGTACAATGAAGATAGCCCTTATCTAAGCCCTGACGAGCAGACATTGTATTTTGCTTCAGACGGTCATGAGACCATGGGAGGATATGATATTTTCAAGTCCGAATTTGATTCGGTTACACGTACCTGGTCGGAACCTGTTAATATGGGTTTTCCAGTGAATTCTCCTGATGATGAAATCCACTTTAAGCTCAATAATGATCAAATGTCTGGGTATTTCACTTCAAACAGATTACACACGATTGGGGATTATGACATTTTCTTTTTCTGGGAAATTCATACAGTTAAGATAAAAGGAAGAGTGATAGATGGACCAACAGGAAAACCGATAACCAATGCTCGGATTTTTTTCAGGCCAGTCGAATACACAGATATGTATTTCTTTTCTCAGATTGATGAGAGTGGTCAATATCAAATGGAAATCAACGCTGATGATGTTTATAACGTCGAGGTGAAAATTGATGAAACTAAAGAGATTAAAGGTCTAGAAGACTTTGAAATTCATGCTACCGGAGGTACCAACACCACCTACTTAAAAGATTTTTACATCGGCAAGGTGCCTGAACAATCTTTAGCTTCCTCGAGACCAATCAGTGCGACCAATTCTACGTCCACTACTTCCAGTTCAAAAGCTCGAAGAACCATAGTCCCAACTTCGAGAAAGGAATCAAAAATTGAGGATTTAGGTCGCATGAATAACCCTAGTGATCGGGCGATACTTCGCAATATCTACTTTGATTTTGGAGATACAAGAGTTTCAGATAAAAGCTTGCCTATATTGAACGCTATTCTTAAAAGGATGCAGGAATCTCCAAAGATGAAGATAGAAATAGCAGGTCATACGGACAGTATAGGAGACGATCAAACCAATCAATGGATCTCACAAAAAAGAGCAAAGACTGTAAAAGATTGGTTGGTTAAGCAGGGGATCTCTTCGAATAGAATCGTAGCTAAGGGATATGGAGAGAGTCAGCCTATGGCAACTAACGACAATGAATTGGAGGGCCGTGAGCTTAATCGAAGAATAGAAGTGATCGTCCGCTAAATATTTCCTGTTTCTTATCTTAGAGTTAAAATAAACAGCATGTATACCTCAATTATTGCAGGTCTAGGACATTATGTACCCGATAATGTTGTGACCAATGATGACTTGTCCAAGATGATGGACACCAGTGATGAATGGATCACCGAAAGAACAGGAATCAAAGAGAGAAGATGGATAAAGCCGGATTCAGGTGATAGCCCGTCAACGATGGGCACGAAAGCTGCAAGAATGGCGATTGAGAATGCAGGATTGACTCCTGATGATATTGACTTTATCATTTTCGCCACACTGAGTCCGGACTATTATTTTCCAGGACCCGGAGTGATGGTGCAAGAACAGTTAGGGATAAAGGAAATAGGAGCGCTTGATGTGCGAAATCAATGTTCGGGATTTGTTTACGGACTTTCCGTGGCTGATCAATTTGTCAAGACCGGGATGTATAAAAACGTATTGGTGATAGGTGCAGAGAATCATTCTGGCGGTTTGGAAAAATCAACTCGGGGTAGAGGTGTTACTGTAATATTTGGTGATGGAGCTGGTGCAGCGGTCGTACAAAAATCCGAGGATTCGAATCGCGGAATACTATCTACTCATTTACATTCTGAAGGAAAACATGCCGAGGAGCTGGCCTTAATCGGTCCGAATACAGGAAGGTGGGTGCCTGAAATCATCGAAGAAAACGACCCGGAAGATTCCAGTTATTATCCACATATGAATGGGAATTTTGTGTTTAAGCACGCAGTTACACGCTTTATGGAAGTAATAGGAGAGGCTTTAATGGCTAACCATTACAAACCTGAAGATATTAATCTACTCGTTCCGCATCAAGCGAACCTCCGAATTAGCCAATTTGTTCAGGCTAAAATGAAGCTTTCGGATGATCAGGTCTACAACAACATCATGAGATACGGTAATACTACTGCAGCTTCCATTCCTATTGCTATGAGCGAAGCTATGCAAGAAGGCAAGATAAAAGAAGGGGACTTGGTTTGTCTGGCGGCCTTTGGCAGTGGATTTACCTGGGCTTCTGCGCTTATTAAGTGGTAGGTGATACCTGATATTTTCATTTTCTGATTTGGACAAAACGTACGTTTTTATCGATAAAAAAGAGTTTATCAAAAGATAAATTGCATTTTAAGAAGAAGTTATTTAATTATTTTAATTATTTACTTGGAATAATTAAATTTGTTCTTATTAAAATATAAGTCAACCCCAAACTCAAAATACGAATGAAATTTGTCAGAACACTATTTGGAAAATCAACAGACGAGAACCAGCTAAAGCTCAGAAAAGAACCATCCGGAGAATGGGTGGTAAGAAAGGGATCTACGGTCTTGTATATTGGTTCAAAGGATAAGTGTGAGACATATATGAGCCATGCACAATAACTGAATAACTGAATAGATTAATCATGGGCAGTGCTATCAGCACTGCCTTTTTTATTGCAATAAATAGTAAAATGTAATTTTTTTTATAAAAAATTGAACTTTAACACAACAAAAAGTATTATATTTATGTTTAATATTTGAATGTTACAATTTTTGAACTAAAAAGATACCCGCTATGAATCTATTTAGACTATTTGCAAAAAAAGATAACGATCGAATTCGATTAACGAAATCTCAAACAGGTGACTGGATGGTAAAGAAGGGCTTTAGCATCCTATATATTGGCAGCAGAGAGAAATGCGAGATCTTTATGAAACAGACACTTAGTGTCTAGAGCTATGGATGATAGATCACTGGCCACCCGCTAGCTGGCGGATGGCCTTTACTATTTCTTCTGGATGGCTCCATGGAATGAAATGATTGACTCCTTTCAACAGGTTGACTTCCAGTACTGAATCTGCCATCATTCTTTCAGCAAATGCCACATTTTCAATAGGTACCAATGAATCATCTGTTCCATGAATGATGATCGTTGGTATTTTTATTTCCTTCCAAAAAAGGATCATTTTTTCCAATTCGCCTTTAAGAGGGAGTATTTCTTCGTTACTTACCTCAAACTCCTTTGGAGTTAGAAAAGCACCTATTTGGGTATCGATAGCTTCCCTGTACCACTCACCTTTTTCCATTTCAGGATCAATGGATGGGGCAATCATAACCATTCCAAAATAGCTGTCTTTGTAATCCATAGCCATCCTTGCAACAACGGGACCACCCAGTGAATGTCCTATGAGAATTTTGTGTCTATGAGGAAACTGCCTCAGTGTTTTATGCATGTAATAGGCCTGTTGCTCTATAGATGCTTCCGCCTCACCAAATCCGGATCTTCCAAAACCAGGCCGATCGATCGAAATCATATCAAAATCGTCAAGAAGCGTATCGGCTTTGAAGTAATCAATGAATGCATTCCAAGAGCCGGGAGATCCGTGAATGAATACAATCAATTGATTCCTTTCTTGATCTGTGTATGCATAATGTATATTCTGCTTTCCTATGAGTAGATCTCCAAATTTAATATCTACAATTGGCTCTAGTGCTTCTTTTGCCACTTCGTCCTTCATTCTGAATTCACAGGCATTCAAGAATGTAAGAGTGAATAAAAACACTATTTTTTTCATATAACCAAACTTATTAGCAATCCTACTTATCAGGTTATATTTGCGACCTATGTCAGAAGGCATCATCTCCACAGATTTTCAGTTTAAAGGACAAACCGGAAAATATACCGGAAAGGTTCGAGAAGTTTACGAATTTGGTAATAAGTTGGCTATGATTGCTACTGATCGAATTTCCGCTTTTGATGTTGTACTGCCAAAGCCCATTCCTTATAAAGGACAGGTTTTGAATCAATTAGCAGCAAAATTTCTGGAAGCCACGAGTGATATAGTTCCAAACTGGGTAGAGTCGACTCCACACCCAAATGTTACGTTTGGAAAAAAATGTAAACCATTTAAAGTGGAGATGGTAATTCGAGGCTACCTGACAGGTCATGCTTGGCGAGAATATAGGGATGGAAAAAGATTTTTGTGTGGGGTTTCAATGCCAGAAGGTATGATAGAAAATGAACGATTCTCTGATCCGATTATAACACCGACGACCAAAGCGGATCAAGGTCACGATGAGGATATTTCAAGGGAGGATATTTTAAAACAGGGAATTGTTTTGGAAGAAGACTACCTGAGGCTGGAAGAATATACCAGAAGACTTTTTGAACGAGGATCTAAAATTGCAGCCGAAAGAGGACTCATATTGGTTGATACAAAATATGAATTTGGTAAATATGATGGAGAGATCTATCTAATTGATGAAGTTCATACGCCAGATTCATCAAGGTATTTCTATTCCGAGCCCTATGAGGAATTGTTAAAAGAGAATAAACCTCAAAAACAGTTGTCAAAAGAATTTGTGAGGCAATGGTTGATATCAGAGGGTTTTCAGGGAAAAGATGGACAATCAATTCCGGAAATGTCTGAAGATCGAATTCGTCTGATATCAGACAGATACATTGAACTTTATGAGAACATCTCGGGGGAAAAGTTTGTTAAAGACGAATACTCCGATAAATTAGAGCAGATTAAAGAAGAGATTTCCCAAATAGTAGAATAAATAATTATGGAATTTACAGTTGATAAATACGAGAACTACTCAATAGCCAAAATCAATCAGGAAAAAGTTGATTCTACGGTAGCTCCTGAATTAAAATCTGAATTTATGGATTTGGCTCAGGATGGTGTTAAAAGTGTTATTGTGGATATGGGAGCTGTCAAGTACGTAGATTCCAGTGGATTGAGCGCTTTACTCGTTGGTAATAGGTCTTTTGGAGAAACAGGAGCATTCGTTCTTTATAACATTACCGAACATGTGATGAAATTGATTTCTATCAGTCAGTTGGACAAGGTGATGACCATTGTAGAAGGTCAGGAGGAGGCAGCTGATGCAGTATTAATGACAGCTATTCAAAAAGGTCAGGACACAGCAGAGTAGTCTTGAGCCTTGAGTTGCTAATACTGGGATCTAATTCTGCGGCTTTTGCACATCGCAGGCATCACACTGCACAATTACTAAATATCCAAGGACAACATTTTCTGATAGACTGTGGAGAGGGTACGCAGCTTCTGATGAAGCGGTATAAAGTGAAACTATCCAGAATAGATCATATATTGATTTCCCATCTTCATGGGGATCATTATTTTGGTTTGATCGGGTTACTATCTACCATGCATTTGTTTGGTAGAAAAAAGGAATTGTTGTTGGCAGGACCCCCTGGGCTAAAGGAAATCATCCAGCTTCAATTTCGTTACTCTGAGACCTCCTTAAACTTCCGGATCAACTTTGTTGAGTTTACTCCTGGGGCAAGTGAACTGATTTATGATCATCCAAAGTTTACAATCACAAGCGTACCGATGGATCATAGAGTGCCGTGCTCGGGTTATATTTTCCGGGAAAAGCCTAAAAAACGTAGAATAAACCGGAAAATGCTTTCAGAAGTGAAGCTCTCTAATCTCGATATTGTCCGGTTAAAGGAGGGTGAAGACATCATGAATGATGACGGATCAGTGAAGTATACAAATCAATTATTGACATTAGAACCCAGTCCAAGTTTTAGCTATGCATTTTTTTCAGATACGAAGCTACAACCTGATCTGTTAAATAAAATCAAAGAAGTTGACTTGCTTTATCATGAAGCGACCTTTGCAAATGATATGATAGATCGTGCCGATCAAACATACCATACTACAGCGCAGCAAGCTGCACAGTTTGCAAAGGATGCTGGTGTGCGTAAACTTATTTTAGGTCATTTTTCTGCTAGATACAAGGAATTAGATCCAATCATAGATGAAGCAAAAGCTATTTTTTCTGAAGCAGAACTAGCCATTGAGGGAACAAGATTTGTTGTTGATGGGAAATAAAAAACAAAACCTATTTATCGTACTAGGAGCGATTTTTCTTACCAATGCAATTTTGGCCGAATTAATAGGTGTGAAGATTTTTTCACTCGAACAAACCTTTGGATTTCATCCGGCCAACCTGAATCTATTTGGATATACGCTTGATTTTAACCTGACGGCTGGTGTTATGATATGGCCGGTGGTTTTCATTACTACAGATATCATTAACGAATACTTTGGTAAAGTCGGGGTAAGGAGGATAAGTTTTATTGCTGTTGGGTGTATATCATATGCTTTTTTTATGATTTGGCTGGTCACTAAGCTAAGTCCAGCTGATTTTTGGATGGAAATCAACAATGTTGATCCTGATGGAAATGAATTCAATGTAGACTTTGCTTTTAATAAAATTTATACTCAAGGTTTAGGAATAATTGTGGGTTCCCTTATCGCTTTTCTCATCGGTCAACTATTAGATGTAGCTGTTTTTCAACGATTAAGAAAGATAACTGGAGAAAAGATGATATGGCTCAGAGCTACAGGGTCAACCCTTATCTCACAGCTCATTGATAGTTTTGTAGTATTAACGATAGCTTTCTACATCCTGGCTCCTGCTGAAAGTAGATGGGATTTTTCCCAGGTGATCTCTGTAGGTTCATTGAACTACATCTATAAGTTTATTGTAGCAATCGCGCTAACGCCTCTTATTTATCTGGGGCATTTTTTGATAGATCGATATCTCGGGAAAGAGGAAGCTGAAAGGATTAAGAAAGAGGCTAGTCAGAGCAGTTTTTAATAAAGACTAATTCCTTAATTACCCTTTATTAATCTGGTAAAAACGAAATGCTCGATATACAACTTGCTACCTTTCCCTTTTTAACCTCTAGTATTTCTGATATTCTAATTTTTTCCTTAGTAATAGAGTCCACTCCCTCATAGACAAGTGCACCTTTGTTTTTTTCAAAAACTGAATTTAGTAAAATAGTGTTTTCCCATGGATTACCTTTTTTCATTGCTTCAATTAGTTCATTAGCTGAACTTGTGTGAAATACTCCTGTATCAAAATAGAAGTCTTCCACAATGCATTCTTTGACCTTATCCCAATCTGAATGGCTTTGCCATGATTTCCAAAATTTTAAAATTACGTCTTGAGTACTCATTGCTTTTTCTTATAGAGTCCATCAAATCCTGGAGTCCAGGTTTTACCCTCATCGGTAGAGTTCTCGAACAGCTGCCTCACTGTTCCATCTTCATTTAATGTAAATGTCAATCTCGACAAACTAACATTTCCTTGGGCATTCATGAACTTACTCACAAACTGCAATAACCCTTCCTCTTTTTTGGTTTCCACGTAATTGTAGACATCTCCACCACTACCTACCCAGTGTTGATGCCACTTCTGATCTACTGGACTATAAAAATTAATACTTTGTCCTGCGTAATTTCCTGCTGTTGTGTAGTTTTCATGTATTGCACACCCTCCGAGTGCACGTGTGATTGAGTTATCACCTACTTTGTTTCCATTTACAAACACTTCCCATTCACCTATCCAAAAATCAAAATGACGGAAATTTGAATTACTTAAGCACGGATAAGCATTCAACTCCACTTTTTCTAGCACTTTTTGGAATCTATCTTCACCTTGGTACTCTTCGAATTCTGAGTCAGATTTAAGTCTTGCATAGGCTGGAAAGCCATTTTCTGCAGTAGATTCTAAAGTAGCGTACATTTTACCTTTGTCGCTTTTCAAAGCATATACTTTAGCAAGGTTGAAATCTACAAAGTACTGATTGAAGTTCGTTTCTTTTGCTTTCTGAAAACTCTCAATAGCTTGATCGTAATCTTCCAGACTTTTATAGCTCATCGCAAGGCTGTACCAGGCAGCTGAGTCTGATTTATTCTTTTTGAGGTGTTTGGTATAGTCTTTTACTGCGCCCTTCCAATCCTGATTTCCAAATTTTTCGTTGGCACTTTCAAGTAAGCTTTGACTGAATGTTTGAATAGAGATTAAACAAGCGATAATTAGTATGTATTTTTTCATTTTCACCTTTTTTAAAATGTTTCCCAAATAAGTTTTGCTTTATTCTGAAGGTCGAGCTCCAGCCTGTGAACATAGGGAGCTTCTTTTGTTAACCAGAATGTTAATCCTTTATCGGTTAGAACTTTTTGAGCTTCGATTTTATTACCGTTGGAAAGTTCTAGTTTTTCCTTTTGATTGATGTTTATAGTGATCCAATCTAAGCTGTCAGTTTGGGCTGAATAAAACGGAAGCTTGAAGGAACCGCTTTCCTCGAACGGAAGTCCTACGAGTAACATACCATAGAGGTTCCAATCAAAAATGGTTTCCTCTAACTCAGTATCTATTTTGCTGGGTTTGAAATCTTCGGATTGATAATTAGAAACACCTTTGACTTTATTTTCTTCGAATTCGTAATAAGAGGACTTTCCATTAGTACTTATTCTTGTAAAACTTATGGGTCGCAGAGATGGAAGTTCTGTCATGTTGATCCAGGTCTCTTGAAGGTTCATGTTGGGATCATAGAGATCCTGAACGCGATGGAAATATTGTTTTTCGTTTAGTTCGATGAGTTGACCGTAATCTGTCCATATCCTATTTGGTGTTTCAGCGCCATCAGCAGTCACATATGTGACTTTCCATTTGTTTGTGTAATCAGTAATTACCGAACCATCTATTAAAGGACTTCCTGGAGAAATAATTTGCTCAGATTGTTGTGCAATGGCGAGACAAATCATTTGAAATAATATCATAAGTACTATAAATCGCTTTTGCATAATATCTCTATAGATTTATGACAATCATAGAAGCAATGAAGGAAAAAGGGGTATAATCCGATAATTTTTTACCAGAATTTAAGCTGAAATGGGTGTATTTCTTTCCCTATACTCACTTGGTGACATCCCAGTGAGTTTTTTAAATGCATTGTTGAAAGAGGCTTTATTATTAAATCCAGTGTCATAAGCTACATGAATGATCTTAAAATTGGATTCTAAAAGCATCTTTTTAGCATCTTCTATTCGATAAGTATTAATGAAATCTGAAAAATGCTTGTCCTCATATTCATTGATAACCTGAGAGATATAATGCGGTTGAATCTCTATGAGGTTTGCGATATCCTGAAGTTTAAGAGAATTCTGTAAATACATTTTATCACCTTCCATCAGATGGGTAATCTTTTTAAGTATGGATCGACTGGCTGTAGGACTCAAAGGGGAATGAGTATATCGTGTGTTTTCATTCATTCTCAGCACTTCTTGTTTTTGGAATCCATGGTATCCAATAAAGTAAATGAAGAATGAGGAAGCTAATGATATGAAATAATCGTATTCAATTTTTAATAGTCCTGTCCATACAAGCACATAATAGGATAAAAAGCTCACTGAATATCCAAAAAAGGCCCAGGCAATTTTCTTTTGCCATTGATACCTCTTAAGGGCGCCATTGTGATATCCTTTGTTCTTTGTCAGCCATCGAAAATTGATCGTTGTATAGACAATGAGGTGGACTACTTGTGACAAGGATAGATATACCCCATTCACTATTCGAGGAGGAGTATCTAGTATGAAAAAGCAGCAGTACAGAATAAAAGGGATAAACTGTTTATAGTCAATGAAGGAAGTCTTTCGATCTGATCTGATGTAAAACCAGGTCAACGGTCCTAGCAAAAAGGTAAGGCCTTGGGCTACTGCTATTTGCCAGGGGAGTACTCTGTAGTATCCGGTCCAGAACACCACGTAGTACAGCAGGCATAAGCTAAAACTAAGTATCAAACTCCCAAGTAGTTTGTTTGCATAAGATCTTCTTAAAAAAAGCATGATGCTAAGGAATATACCTTGCATGGCAGATATTAGAAAGACGATACTCCATACATCAAAAGAAGGATCCATTGAGTGAATTTACTTAAAAAACAACGTAGAGCTGTCAGGTACTTATTAATCAAACGCCTGAATTAGAAACCGATTTGTTCTCTTAGCGTATCTTTCGGTATGCGTTTTTATTTTCTTCTGGCTATTCTTGTTCTTGGCCTGGTTGCATGGATGCTGGTTCCTGGCGACCGAGCTGAAAGAATAAAGGGGGCTAGTCTTGTCAATCCGCCTCGAGAGATCACTTCTGATCAGATGGGGGAAGTTAAGCGAACGAACGCAGAATGGGTGGCATTAATTCCTTATGGTTTTTCTAGTGTGAATGAAGGCGGAGTTTCATTCGACCACTCAAGACAATGGTGGGGAGAGCATACAAAAGGGAACTGCATGCTAATGCAATATGCCAAAGAGAATGACTTGAAAGTTATGGTGAAACCACATGTTTGGGTGATGGGGCAGGGGTGGACTGGAGATTTTGACTTGGAGACGGAAGAGCAATGGGAAAAATGGGAAGATGATTACTCCAGATATATCCTGAATCATGCTATCAAAGCTGATTCGATGAAAGCAGAAATGTTGTGTATAGGAACCGAATATCGAATTCCTGCTAAAGAACGTCCAGAATTTTGGAGAGGACTTATACGACAAGTAAGAAATGTTTACTCGGGTGAGATAACTTATGCCGCTAACTGGGATAACTTTGAAAACATTACATGGTGGGATGAGGTAGATTATATTGGTGTGGATGCATACTTCCCGTTAGTTGATGGGGATCACCCCAGCATTTCGGAGATTAAAGAAGGATGGGAACCAATCAAACGAAAGTTGGCTGAATTTTCAACTAAGTGGGATAAAAAGATACTGCTTACAGAATATGGCTTTCAAAGTGCCAATGGAGCAACCGGAAAACACTGGGAAGTTGATAAATCGGAGAATAATACAAATTTGAAGCTACAGGCAGATGCATATGAAGCTACCTTCCAGGCATTGGAAAACGAGAATTGGTGGGCAGGGGGGTTCTTTTGGAAATGGCATCTGAATTCTTTCAAAGGAAGATGGCTGGGAACGGAATGGACTCCCCAGAATAAACCAGCGGAAGAGGTGATTGCGAGATGGTATGATAAAATAGATTAAATTTCAATCAAATACATTTTTGAAGTATGAGTGAACGAAAGGTTGAAGATGTTTTGACAGAGCTTGGGCGAAAGATTGATGAACTTATCAATGAGACTAAAAGAGCTGGCAATAAAGTTTCTGCTGACATGGAAAAGCAAATAGAAAAGCTAAAGAACCAGAAGCAAAAATTAGAAGAGCAACTTAAATCATCAGACTCAAGAGAGAAATGGATTCAAATTCGTGATCATCTGAACGAGGCTGCTGAGGCCTTAAACAAAGCTTTTGCATCTGTTTTTAAATAATCAGATCAATTGTCTGAGACTGCTATTTGATTGGCATTAGTTGAAGAACTCTCATCGTGCTCGTCGTACTCGACCTCTTGTACTCCTTCTTCTTTACTTTTGATCTTAGCCACGTAGCTTACTTTGCCTGAGGGAAAAATAGTTTTTTGAGCTACTTTTTTGAGTTTAAACTGACCGAAACGGTCATGCAAGAAGTTGGTCAGATTGATGGGAGTGGATTCAAGGTACATTAGTTCCACAATCCTCTTACCTTTTGAATTATAAGTGGTCTTGTATTTCTTCTCTTTAAACTCAAATGAGGAAGTATACGTAGTACGCTCTTCTCTTTCATCTTTATTCCAAATTGCTCCAGCGGTATTTGGGTACTGATCATAAAACCACTTGAGAACTGTGAATGGCATTTCTTCTTCTGAAATGGACTCTTGGGCTGTTGCTTGCGAACAAAGTGAAGTTATGATTACAGCCAATAGAAGCTTTATAGGGGTTTTCATCACAAGGTAGAATTGGATAATCAGGATTAATATACCTTATTTATTATCAATTGATAATTTTTTACGATAGAAAGAAGGAATATATCGATTGATATAAGTTATGAAAGGATAACCTAGACTCTATCAAGTACTTTTTTGATAAGTCCATCGATGATCTTATTTGGATCTTTCGCAAATTGGCCTTTTATCCTATTTGCCATGATGGCGTTTAAACTCAGCATTTCATGCCCGAGTAGTTTTGCAAAAGCATAGTATCCGGCAGTTTCCATTTCAAGGTTTGTAATCCAAACGTCTTCCTCATGGAAGTACTGCATCTTTTCAATGATGTCTTTGTATCTAATTGGCATGCGTATCTCACGCCCTTGAGGAGCGTAAAATCCAGGGCAGGTGACGGTATTGCCAGTTATCGTACAGTCTTTAAACTTTTCAAATAGTACTGTCGATCCCTTAAAACAATAAGGTGTATAATGAAGATCTAGCTCTTCGCGGAGCTTTTTAATGATTCGCTTTTCTTTACCCCGATGTTTATGTTCATAGAATTGGATGATTGTATCCAGCCCGATGGCATATTCAGTGGATAAATGGGTTCCAACCTTGATTTCATCTCTTATCGTACCAGAGGTCCCAATTCGTATGATTTGAAGCTTTTTACGCCTTGGTTTAGGCTCTCGATGGACTAAATCAATATTGAAAAGCGCATCTAATTCTGTCATTAGAATTTCAACATTATCCGTGCCCATCCCTGAACTGATAACAGTGAGACGCTTGCCTTTATATTTTCCAGTGTGTGTGATGAACTCACGTTTATTCATCTCAAAGTCTACCGAATCAAAATGCCTTGATACACGATGCACTCTGCCGGGATCACCTACTACAATAATCTTGTCAGAAACGTCTTTGGGACGAAGACTTAAATGATAAACACTTCCATCTGGATTGAGAATTAAATCAGTCTCCGAATATGTGTGTGGCATCTTAGGTTGATAAAAAGACTTCCTAAAGGTAGTAAGGAAACTTCTACCATGCACTCAATTCACAAAAAGATAAACTGCCTAATATTGGTCTTCTACTTTGCTTCTTTTCAATCCTTTGTAAGGATTGTATCCATTCATTTTTTTCTGGTAAAAGCCAGTTCCATCATAAGGTCGCGTATCAGGGTTTTCCATGCATTCTTCAGAACAACAACCGTTATATATTTCAGCTCCTTTATCACTCATTGGAATGTGCTTATTACAATGAGGATTTGCACAGTTTACCATCCGGTCGCTGGGTTCTCCAGTTACATAACATTTTGAAATGACCTTAGGGTTTACACTATTCACTTCTTTCACAATGCGATTATCAAACACATAACACTTACCTTCAAAGTCTTCTCCTTCAGCCTCAAGACCATATTTAATAATTCCACCATGAAGCTGATGCACGTTTTCAAATCCTTGTTCTAATAGGTATGCACTTGCCTTTTCACATTTGATTCCACCAGTACAGTAAGTAACAATCTTTTTGTCCTTGAATTTCTTTAATTCTTCAATTTTCTCAGGGAAATCTCTGAAGTTATCAATATCCAGCGTGATCGCATTTTTAAACTTACCGATCATGTGCTCATAGTTCGAACGCACATCAAGGATGATGGTATCCTTGTCTTCATCTTTCAGGATTTTTCGAAATTCTTCAGGCTCCACATATCCCCCCGTTTGCTCTGTGGGGTTCACATGTCTCAATGAACTGTGAACAATCTCCGGCTTAACCCTCACATGCATCTTTTCAAATGCAGGCTCATCGCTGACATCTACTTTGAATTCGATATTGGTAAATCGAGAATCATTCGATACCATTTCCATATATTTTTCACATGCTTTATGACTACCTGAAACTGTTCCGTTTAAACCTTCTTTAGCCACGATGATCCTACCTCTAAGGTCTAGATCCAAACAAAATTTATGATGTTCTTCCCTGAATTCTTCAGGATTGTCTATCTGCGTATAGCAGTAGTAAAGTAATACGTAGTGCTTTTCCATAATAACCAAGCCCTGTTTCAGCAGGGTGTTAATAAGTTGCAAAAATAAATTTTCCCGAGAAGAGGAAAAACCGGTGATAAGAAATTATTTCAGTACAACAATGACTCGATTTAGTTTTTTGCCTGAAAGCGAACCTGTTTGGACATCTGTGCCTTCGTTAGACAAGTTATCTTTCCTTACATCCAGAAAATATGATCTTGTTCCAAGGCCTTTATATTGAAACCTGCCTTTCTTATCTGTCTGGCCAATGATGAGCTCGTTTTCCTTACTCGTGTAATCCTCTTCTGAAGAGTAAATGATTATGTCTGCATCTACTACGTTCTTACCTTTTCCGTCTATAACAGTGATCTCCAGTCTCGTTTCTGATTGTATTGTTTGAAAGGATAAGCTTATTAGAGATAGTAGGATCAATAGTAATTGATATTTTTTCATAAAACTTAGATTCGATTAGTCTTCTATAAAGTTAATCGATCGAGATTTATCAACTACTCGATGATTTTTTGAGTCTTCAATTCTTTGAATAACCCTCTTGCGTAGTTTGGCAAGTAGCTGTTGAGTTCTTCAGGCTCAAAGATGGTTGATCTGCCTGACCAGACAAGCTTACCACCTTTTAGTTCGTAAAAGTTTGTTTCAATGAAGTACTTTGTGTTTTTTGTGAAGTATCCGGGTTTGTAAACAAGATCATACGTCCTCAAATAATAGTTGCCAAATCTATTGTAGTAAATCAGTGGAGCATATTCGGTAGATGGTGCGATATATCTTTCTTCATTAATGTCAATCAAGGTAACGGTGAGCACACCGTCAAAACCATTATTTCTTAATCGCTCTTTAGCCCTTTCTACATCCTCAAAAGGTTTTCCAAGCTCAGGAGGAAACATAGACATGCCATTTGAACAGGCCAAGCCCACTTTTCTTCCAGTAATGGCCACAAGGTTTTCAACATCATTTCTAAGATTGACATTATTGATCAAGCCCATAACCATGATTTGATTGAACTTCTTATCATATTCTTCAGAAGTACTCCATGTGCGCATCAACCCTTCAGAAACACATCCATTTAGAAGCGTCAAAACCCCTAAAAAGCATAAGTATTGACTTCTTTGCATCTTATTTGACTTCAACCGCAGGATTGCCAAACACAGTTTTTCCTTCGCTCACATCTCCAACAACTACTGATCCGGCACCAATTCTTGCCCCTTTGCCAAGCTTGACTCCAGCTACTACCGTAACTCCAGAACCTATGAAAACTTCATCTTCAATCTGTGTCTTGGTGTTTATAATTGACCCAGCTCCGATTTGTACAAAATCACCGATTTCCACTTCTTGCTCGATAATCGCTTTCGAGTTAATAACGTTGTGATTTCCCATCTTTGAATCATTTGAAAGCAAAGCTCCGGCATTCACGAAATTTCCATGGCCAAGACTAAAAGATTCAGAAATTTGCGCGGATTGGTGAACAGCATTCATAGGCATCACCTTTCGAGTTTCCATGAGGTACTCTGCATATTCCTTTCTAAGTGAATTATCATCCGTAGCAACAAAAGCTTCACACTTTTGACCAATTAACTTAGTGAACCCATGATCATCTGTGGCTCCCAATACTGACACTGTGTTGATTTCAGTATTATGTGTCTCTTCATCATCATCTAAGAATCCGTAAACAACAATGTTATTTGAGTTAAAAATTTCTAGTGCTGCTTTCGCTATTCCCCTGGATCCAAATATGATTACTGGTTTCTCCATTTCATTTTGATTTATGAGCCGCAAAAGTAGTGATTATTCTTCCTCTTTAGAGGATAAATAGTGATATGGAAGGATACTTGATAAAAGAAATAGGAAAGGTAGATATGCGTTTTTGTAGCGCACCAGTGTTCCAAAATTTGGAGTAGAAAGGGGGAGGAGAGTCGCCAACATTAGAATACAGAAAATGGCACCAATGATCATTGGTCTATCAATTCTGCAATCAGTTTTAAAAAGCAAGATAATAGAAGAGAAAATCAGGGTAGTTAGAATTAGATTCTCAACCTGATGAAGTGTTCCCCAAATCGGGACAGTATCAAAAAAAGAAGGTCTAAATAACCCAATATGAATTGCATCAGGTATTTCGTTGATTACTGCCGACCATGACTCATTTTCAATCTCAATGTCAAGTCTATTTTCTGGATCAGTCTTTTTAAGAATCGCTTGATTGTTCTGATATAGTGTCCATGCAAGTCGATCAATTTTAAGATATGGATGAATATTTTGAGTGCCAATAAACCCTGCAGAAAGGACGAGAACTGTTGCTATCAATTTCCATCTTTTAGGAACTCTGTTCAAGACTTTAAGGGTGAAAATAGCTGCTGCGTAGATGGTAACAACTATAAATAGATAATGCTTTAGCTTTAGTAAGATGAATGCAGATAGCAAAGCAAGGATTAATTCCAAAATACGGATTCTTTTGCTTTCGTGGAATATTTGAAGGATCACGATGAGAATAGCAACTGAAGAAAAAGCGATCGAGTCTTTTATGATACCTGAAGACCAAAATACAATGGAAGGAATAAACAGGAAGCTTATGATGCAGATGGCCTTTATCTTAGGGTATAGCTGTGACAAGGTGATAACCAAGTACCAGCAACTTACAAAGCTGATAAAAGAAAGCCATAAGGATGTAATCCAATAAGAGCCTCCGGAGAGCTTGACTATGGGCCTTATTAGTGTTATGAAAAAATCAGATCGTGGTTGACCCGTTCTATTCGTTAGGTCTTGATGATTTGCAGCTTCAAAAAAAATAATGGTATCACCTAAACCATAATACTGGTAGAAGATCAATCCTAGTATTATGCCTGCGAGAAGTTTAATACTTAGTCCAACCCAGAAAACCCAAGCGGAGATTTGACTTTTTGAGACTTTTAAAGCCAGAAAAGATAGTGTTAGAATAATGATACTATGGACAATCCAGTACATCATTTTGAAATGAGGTTAACTCCTATGTTGCATTGAAGGCATTTTTTTCTGCTACAATAGTTCTTGTAGAGATGAATAAGAGCTTGTGAGTCGAAAGCGCTTTTGGAAGGAAAAAAGAGCTGGTCAAACTTTCGGGTTATTCGATTATCTTCAAAATGGATGGATTCCAAAAGTGAAATTGCCCGATCCATGAAACGCTGCTCTCCTGTAAACTTAGCAAAGGCCGCCAGGATAGGTGACACAGAATTTAAAAGAATGATTTCAACGGATTTCTCTCCCATACCCACGGCCTTCTGTTTTCTCTCTTTTTCAAAATCGTAGTGACTTTGCCAATAGTCACTTGTGTTGACTTTGAAAAGTGCCTTGAGAGTTTTTACATTTTCCGTTTCGATCAGTAAGCTAAAAAGTTTGGGATGGTTGTGAAGTAAGGAAGCAAATTGACTTAGCCGAACGGTAGGAAAATTCTGAGGCCTAAGTTTTCCAAACTTCCACTGAACGGAAATCATAGGTTCCTGCAACTGATGTTTTCCATGCAGGTATGTGTATTCCTTCTTTAGCTCATCTCGGTATACTTCATTAGCTGTTTCAAGAAACCCCGCCTGACCAAAAAGAAGAGCTTCAGTACTCAGAAGATTTTGTAAATTCTTTTTCAGTTTGTGGAATGGAAGTATTTCAGTAAGCCTGATGAAAGCATCTTTATTGGTCGAAAAGCCAAAGTTGGCGGCTATTGTTTTGTAAACAATTTCTTCCCAGTCGTTTTGATTATCCTTAAGACCTTTCAGAATTTGATCTGCTTTTTCTTCCAGTCTTTCAACCGACGCTCTATCTATCATTCCGGATATTTTCATTGGATTTAGACCTGAAAGCTGTGTTTGACAAAGAATATCCGTTTTTGAGCGAAGGTGGTTTTTGTATCTATTGATTAATTCCGGATCAATTTTATTCTTTAGTTCCAGTGTTGGAATGGTGGAACCATTCACTTCTACTTCCTGATCATGCTGCCAAACTACATGCAGAACCACATTATCATATGCGCTATCAGTGTTGTGTTTATGATGAAACCAATCAGATGATTTCATATGTATTTCTACTTGACCCGCCCATTCGATTGAATCTACTTTTATACGAGCCTCCTTGAAATCGGGACCTGAATCTAAGTTATAATCCCCTTGATAGAAGACAGTTAATTCCTGATTATTTACTAATAAAGAATTTTCAAAAAGCTGGTATTTCCAGATATAGTGGAGAAACTGCTCGTCCATGACAATTAGTTTCTAAGATAGTCACAATGCTTTTAGTACTTCACACATTTCCTTCTGGATGGATTTTGCTGCTTCGGTAGCTGCTTCTGCGAATTTCTCCGAAGAATCCGCATAAATAATCCCCCTGGACGAATTGACTAATAGACCACAGTCCTTATTGAGCCCATTTTCGCAAACTGCGTGTAAGTCTCCTCCTTGTGCACCTACACCGGGAATGAGAAGGAAATGGTCGGGGATCAATTGCCTTATTTCTTTAAGAGCTTGGGGTCTGGTAGCCCCAACGACATACATGATATTCTCTTCACTACCCCAACCAGCACTTGTTTTGATCACCTTCTCAAAAAGTTTCTCACCATTAATGTCTAAATGCTGAAAATCCAATCCTCCGGAATTACTCGTAGCAGCTAAGATGATCGCCCACTTTCCTTCAAATTCCAGGAAAGGCTTTATTGAGTCTGATCCCATGTATGGTGCGACGGTAACTGAATCAAAATTCATGTTCTTGAAAAAGGCTCTGGCGTACATGGAAGACGTATTTCCTATGTCAGCCCGCTTAGCGTCAGCGATGGTAAAAATATCTGTTGGGATATATTCCAGGGTTTTTCTTAGAGATTCCCATCCTTGTGCTCCGGAAGCCTCATAAAATGCAGTATTAGGCTTGTATGCAACAGCATAATCCTTAGTAGCGTCAATGATTGTTTTATTAAATTCAAAGACTGGATCTTCTTTAGATAATAGATGAGCAGGGAGTTTCTTCGGATCTGTGTCTAACCCAACACACAGAAACGATTTTTTTCTTTTGATCTGGTCAATGAGCTGATGCCGGGTCATATGGCTAAATTAAAGATTCTGGATTGGGCACACCTATTCAAGGCCCAGAAAAGAGCTTTTTTAGAAATTGATGATGATTTAGAACTTATTTGAGCTCTGGAAGCTTCTCGTTTACAACCTTACCTTTTTTTACTTCACCGTAGAAATGAACGTCGTAAAGTTTCTCATACTTTTTGATGGATTGATAAAGTTCAGGAATAGTATCACTTCTTAGTTTAATTCCTTTTCTTTCCCCTTTATGTCGGAGTTCTATGTAGTATCCGTCTTTTAATTTAACCGGAGTAGTTGCGGGTCTTGCCAAATCAATAAAATTTTATCTATTCGTAACAATTATATAAAACAATGCTCGCGTAGAAAAGTTTCCACACGAGCAATTATATAAATTTCAAAAAACTTAGAATCTGTTTTAGGGCTTATCCTTTCGGATTGGCTTTCTTAACAACGATGGTCCTGCCATCTAATTCTGTGTCGTTAAGGCTGGAAATTGCCTGATTTGCTTCGTCATCATTTGGCATTTCTACGAACCCAAATCCTTTTGATCTTTGGGTATCTCTGTCCATAATAACTTTCGCGGAATCTACTGTTCCGAATTCTTCAAATGCTTGTCTCAATGCGTCTTCTGAAGTTGCATAGTTAAGCTTAGCTACAAAAATGTTCATTAAAAAAAATAAAATATTAAAAAACGTTCAGACTTGTTCTGAACACTGCAAAGGTATGTTTTTATTTAAATAATAGGTTACCTGAAGTCAATCACCTCTACATTCGGGTATTTTGAAGTATCAAAAGTGAAATGACTGTCAGGCAGATTCACAGGAGTAAAAGCATTTATTGAGTACGTATACTTGTTGCCTGTTCGCTCAAAAACAGTAAATGATTCAAGCTCATCTTTTGGATTAATGGTCATTTTGATCTTAAAATAGCTTTTGTCTCTGCTCTCAGGATCTAGCTCGATGATTCGATTTCCATTTGCGGTGGTCTCCGATAAAATGTACTTAAATCCTTTTTTGTAGAGGTCATAAACATTACCAACATTTATTTCGGATTCTTCAGGATCATAGGTACTGATAGTGACCTCTTTTATTTCAGGGTTGTAGTTGTATACATCAGTTCCATTGTTAAAAATTCGTTGACCAGCAACATCTAGTACATACATACTGCCTTTCACTGCTATCTGACCAGAGATAGTTTCATTTAATCCAGCACTTTCATTGATAAGCTGCTGAGAGAATTCTGCTTTGAAAGCTTCAACCTGTCGGTATTTGCTGCTCATGGCGTCAAGCACAGTCAATGCTTGAGGGTCGTATTGAGCATTTACCTGGAGCAAAAGCACGAGTGATAAAAGTGATATTATGAGTTTTTGCATGAGTCTGATTCTTCTATGTTTAATATTTAATCTCTATTTCAGACAATAACTGTTCCAAACTGTGTTCGTCAGGTATAAGTACTTCTCTAGCCTTACTACCCTCAAATGGACCGACAATTCCTGCGGCCTCCAATTGATCGATTAACCTGCCTGCTCGGTTGTATCCAAGTTTCATTTTTCGCTGAATTAATGAAGTCGAGCCTTGTTGATGCATAACAATTAGCCTTGCTGCATCAGCGAAAAGGGCATCTCTATCTGATAAATCTACTTCTCCGACTCCTGATTCCCCCTCACCTACATACTCGGGAAGTAAGTAAGCATCGTCATAGCCTCTTTGTTCTCCAATAAACTCACAGATACGCTCCACTTCCGGTGTGTCAACAAAAGCACACTGTAATCTTGTCATGTCAGAACCCATTGAAAGGAGCATATCACCCATTCCTACCAACTGATCGGCTCCACCGCCATCAAGTATCGTTCTTGAGTCGATTTTAGACGTCACTCTAAAGGATAAACGAGCTGGGAAGTTTGCTTTAATGATACCTGTAATGACATTTACAGATGGTCTTTGAGTCGCTACGATCAAGTGAATGCCTATGGCTCTGGCAAGCTGTGCTAGTCTGGCGATGGGAGTTTCTACCTCTTTCCCGGCAGTCATCATAAGATCAGCGAGCTCATCTATTACAAGCACAATGTAAGGAAGAAATCTATGTCCCTTGTTTGGATTGAGTTTTCTATCCTTGAATTTTTTATTGTATTCCTTCAGGTTCCTGCAGGCTGCACTTTTTAAAAGATCATATCGATTATCCATCTCAATACATAGGGAATTTAATGTATTGACTACCTTGGATGTATCAGTGATGATTGGCTCATCACTATCGGGGAGCTTGGCTAGAAAATGTTTTTCAATTTGATTGAAAAGGGTTAATTCTACTTTTTTAGGATCAACTAAGACAAGTTTTAATTGTGACGGGTGCTTTTTGTAGAGTAAAGAAGTTAGAATGATGTTTAGTCCTACTGATTTACCCTGACCAGTGGCCCCAGCCATTAGCAAGTGGGGCATCTTAGCGAGATCCGTCACAAATACTTCATTGGAAATTGTCTTACCTAAAACAACAGGAAGATCCATGGTACTTTCCATGAATTTGCTTGTTGTAATAACGGATCTGGCATCTACCATCTCACGATTTTTATTAGGTACCTCGATACCAATAGTACCTTTTCCGGGAATAGGAGCAATGATCCTTATCCCGAGTGCAGCCAAACTAAGAGCAATGTCGTCCTCCAGGTTTTTGATCTTCGAGATTTTCACCCCAGCTTCGGGTACAATCTCATAGAGCGTTACAGTAGGTCCAATGGTCGCTTTGATCGTAGAAATTCCAATCTTGAAGTTGACAAGTGTTTCGATGATCCGGTCCTTGTTTTGCTCAAGCTCATCCTTGGAGACCTTAACGTCTTTTTCCGGATACTCAATAAGCAACGACGGGGTTGGGAATTTATACCGTGGAAGATCTAACGTAGGATCATAGTTGACCACTTCTTCTTTTACCTCCTCCTCAAATTCTTTTTGCTCTACCTCAAAAGATAAATCTTCCAGTTCTTCATTCTTTGAAACAGGGACTACATGCTCTTCTTCTTCAACTGGATCAGCTGACCTTTCTATTTTGGGTGCAAATATTTTTTCTTCAATTTCCTCAGGAAGAGGCTCCTGTTTCTTAAACTCAGGCAGATCTATAGTAAATTCAGGGTCCTTTTTCTCTTTTTTTGTAGTTTTTGATGGAATCTTCTTGACAACCCATGTCTCACTTTCATCCCTATTTGCATCTTCGTCCTCAACCTCTCGTTTGATTTGATCCAAAACAGAAGAAATATCTTCTTTCTTTTCCTTCGGTTTTTTTTCTGGAGCAAGTGCCTTGAGCTGAACGATTAAATTTTCAAAGGAGGGAACAATGCTGCTAAATGCAGATATCTGGGTGATGTTAAAAAAGAACATGTTGAACACTACAAATAGAAAAACGATGAATAAGATGGCTCCCCAGCCCATCAAACTTTGAGCGACTACTGCAAGCTCATAGCCAATACCCCCACTCAAAAAACCCAGTAATGTTGTTTCTTCTTGTGACAGCAAGAAATAGCCCATTACTAAACTCACCCAGATAAGATAGAATACCATGAAATTAAATGACTTGGTAATAGGTAATAAAGCTCTATACCAGATGATTCGATAGGCCACTATGAATAGGAATGGAGGGATAAGAATTGCGGCAACTCCAAACCATAGAAAAATAAAATAGTGGGCGGCAACTGCTCCAATCAACCCAAATACATTTTGAACTTCGACCCCTGACTCTTTAATATCTGTGTGAGTATATGCTTCTACTACACTTTGATCTGCTTGGCCGGTGTTGAAATATGAAATGAAAGAAACCCCTAGAAATATGGATACCAACAAAAGTGTAAGTCCAATAAAAAGGTGAAACTTCCGATCGGTGATGAAATTGAATTTAAGGCTTGCCTTCTGCTTCTTTTCAGTCTTCTTCTTGTACGTATTCTGTGCCATAGGTTATTACTTCCAAAAATAATGGAGTTTTCAGCGTGTATCAAACATGCTTAAGGAGTTCCTTGTTGATGCGCTTGATCAATGCTGGACCTTTATATACCAGTCCAGTATAAACCTGGACAAGGTTGGCTCCAGCCTGAATCTTTTGAACGGCATCCTGTGCAGTGTGAATACCTCCAACTGCTACAATATGAACGAGCGGAAGGTGTCTTCTGATATATTTCAACACTTCAGTTGATTTGTCAAAAACAGGTTTGCCACTTAGACCACCTGCTCCGATTGTATCAACTTTGGCTGAATTAGTTTTTAGTCTGGAACGGTCGATCGTCGTATTTGAAACAATCAGTCCATCCAGGTTTAGCTCCTGAGTGATTTCTATGATGTCATCAAGCTGAGATTCTGTAAGATCAGGGGCTATTTTAAGTAATATAGGTTTTTGAGATTCTTTTTTCTTGTTTTCGTCTTGCAGAGCTTCTAGTAGTTTTTTCAGAGGCTCCTTTTCTTGAAGATCTCGCAAACCAGGCGTATTTGGTGAACTTACATTCACTACGAAATAGTCTACATGATCATATAATTTTTCAAAACATATGAGGTAATCGTTTAACGCTTGCTCATTCGGAGTAATCTTATTCTTACCAATATTACCACCAACAATGATGTTTGACTTTCTTTTCTGGAGTCTTTCAACAGCTGCATCCACACCATCATTGTTAAAGCCCATTCGATTAATTAGTGCTTCATCTTGTGGAAGTCGAAATAATCGAGGTTGTGGATTTCCTGGTTGGCCTTTAGGCGTTAAGGTTCCAATTTCAATGAAACCAAAACCCAGGTTTGAGAAGTTATCAATGAGCTCTGCATTTTTATCAAAACCGGCGGCCAATCCCACTGGATTCCTGAATTTGATACCAAACACTTCTTTTTCCAATCTTGGATCTTGAAAATCAAAAAGACCTTTAATGATGCTTTTACCACCTGGAACTTTAAGAATTACATTGAGAAGCCCAGTTGTTATTTTATGTGCGTTCTCTGGAGAAAGAAGGAATAAGATGGGTTTTAGTATTTTATACATCAACTTCTAGGATGGTATTGGGTAATGACCTGTTTTAAGTAATCTCGATCCAGGTGTGTGTAGATTTCAGTAGTTGTAATTGACTCATGTCCCAGCATCTCCTGAACGGCTCGCAAATCTGCTCCACCTTCGATCAAGTGTGTTGCAAAACTATGTCGAAATGTGTGTGGACTGATATTTTTTTTCAGTCCAATTTTAGCTGCCAGGTCCTTGATGATCATAAAGACCATCACCCTACTTATAGGTTTGCCTCTTTTAGTTACGAATAGATGATCTTCAAAGCCTTGTTTAACGTCAATGTGAACTCTGACTTCATCCCGGAAAATTTTTATGTGTTTTAATGCGGAGCGCCCGATAGGAACAAGACGTTCTTTATTTCCTTTACCGATTACTCTTATGAAGCCAATGTCTTCATGGATGTTGCTGATCTTAAGATTGATGAGTTCTGAAACGCGCAAACCAGAGCTGTAAAGTGCTTCCAACATTGCTCTATTTCTGGTTCCTTCCGGAGTAGAATGATCAATGGCTTCAAATAGCGCTTCTATCTCTGGCAAATCCAACGTATCGGGTAACTTCCTTCCGAGTTTGGGCGCTTCAATTAATTCTGAAGGATCTTTGGAAATAACTTCCTCATACAAGAGAAATCTAAAAAAGGACTTTAATCCAGATACCATCCGAGCTTGAGTGTAAGCCGACATGCCTAGTTCATTGATGAACTCCAAAAAATCGATGAGGTCTTGCTGAGTGACTTTAGTGGGAGTGACGACCCTCTCTTTGATTTCAAAGAATTGCTCAAGTTTGGAAATATCAGATAGGTAAGCATCAACTGAGTTTTGTGCCAGAGATCGCTCGAGCTTGAGGTAATTTTTGAATTGTTTCGAATAAGAATTCCACATTTTGTGGACCAGTTGATTAGTTAATTAGTTATTAGTTGATTAGTCTTATGGTTGAAATTTGAACAAAACCATTAGACTGATAATCATTCAACTAATTAACTGATTAAAATTGAAAATTTTAATATTGAACGGCCCTAATTTGAATCTTGTAGGTGTGCGAGAGCCTGAAATTTACGGGTCAAGAACACTTGAAGATTACTTTAAAGAGTTGGAAGAACGATTCTCATTTCAAAAGCTCGAATATTTTCAATCCAACCACGAAGGACAAATTCTTGATAAGCTGCATGAAGTAGGTTTTTCTTATGGAGGAATTGTACTCAATGCCGGTGCGTTGACCCATACCAGTATTGCTTTGAGAGATGCAATTGCTGCAATTAAAACTCCGGTCTTTGAGGTTCATATCTCTAATATTGCCGAAAGAGAAAAGTTTAGACAACACAGTTACATTTCTGAGGTGTGTGTTGGTTCAATTGATGGTATGGGCTTGGAAGGCTATGCTGTAGCAATTGAAGAGTTAGTAGGCAACAAGACCGCATAACCTGTATGCGATCTTGTCGATTGGTGACTATTTGAGCTCCTTTTTATTCATAGCCATAGTCGGGGTTATTATTTCCTCTATTGAGGTTCTTGATCTACTTGATCGTTGGTCAATGTATTCATAATCTCCTGAGTACTCAAAATGAAGATTTGTCTTTGTTGAATTCACATACTGTTTTGATGCCACATCGTACAGTGTCACCTCTACGTTATAATTCAGTGTTGGTGGTTCAGCTCCATTCGAAATGACCTTTATCGATCCTCCAGTTACCCCATAAACGATATCTTCTTCATTGATACTGACGCTCCCATCATTATTTCCATCAATAATTATGGTAGCAGCGTAGATAAAATCTTTTCCAATAACATCACCCACGGTAATTCCAGTGGTATCTACATAGATAAATTCCCCGGGACTGAAGTTGATAGAACTTTTTGAAAACAGCACACCAAAAACACCAATGGTACCACTATTCACAACAAAATCATCAAGAGCTTCGCTAAATGAAAATTCACCATCAACCAACGTATAATTTCTGACTGTGTGAAATTCATTTTTACTTTTACCAAGTTCACGTATTAAACCTTCTTGCATCGTGAAACCATCGCCATGTAGTTCAAAAGAAGCGTTGGGATCGGTAGTATCCAAGATGTTTACTGTGACGGTAGTTGTGGAAGACAACCCTTCGCGATCTGCCACAGAGACAGTTAGCGCATACGTGTCTTTTGATTCAAAATCGAGTTTGAGGGTCGATTTAAGTGTCAATAAGCCTGAAAATCTCTCCAATTCAAAGAGAAAGTCTTCATTTCCATCTACAATTTCATAAATCAACGTGCTGTTTGGATTCGGGTCTGTCGCCTGAATAACTCCTACTTCTAATCCTATCCAGGCATCTTCAGATACACTGAACGTTTGTTCGCTGACTATAGGTGGTCGATTTTTTCCATCAATGTCAATGAGGATCTGTGCAGATGCTTTGGCTTTGCCATCGCTGACTTCAACCGTCAAGATGTATTGACTGATTACCTGGAAATCAATTTTTTCATTGGAACGAACAGTAAGTTCCCCACTCGATGAGTTGAGATCAAAGGTATTATCTGTATTTCCTGAAAGGATTGAATAGGTGAGGGGATCGTTATCCAAATCAAATGCTGAAATAGAGCCTACTCTATCTCCAGTTTCTATATCTTCATCGATTCTAAAGGATCTGTTGCTCAAGGTAGGGGGAGAATTAGCAGGTTCATCATCGTCTCCGCAGCTCATTAACCATATAAATGAGATCAGCAGTAAGTAAAGCAATGTTTTATTCATGATGAGTTTTTGTTTCAAAACAAATCATGGAATAGATCAATGTGTTGAATTTGAAGCCTTTAGATGTCCAATCTAGGCTAAGGTGAACTTTCTTTATGCTGAACTGAACTTATGTATTCTTTGGGAAGCATTCCCATTTCTTTTTTGAATGCTTTTATAAATGTCGTTTTGGATCTGAATCCTGCCTCCTCGGAAATAGTTTTGATCGTATATTTTCTATCATCCCCTACCTTGAATCTTTCTATTGTATCCTCAATTCGATATTGATTAATAAAATCATAGTAAGAAAGCCTGAAATGTTCCTTTAGCACTTCTGTTAGTGAACTTGACGAAGTTTTTAGTTTGGCAGCTAAAAAAGCTAGGGATAGATCGGGTTTTTTGTAGAGTTTTTCTTCTTGCATCAGTTCCTTCAGGTTGCAAGCCAGATCAAGTGTTTTTGGAGAGGTTATCTTCTTGTTTCCTGTTATAAGCGACAGAGATCGAGTTGGGTTGAGGATGAAATGATAAGCCAAATAAAAGTTCAAATAGACCATTAAAATCCATGTAGGATAAAAAGCACTGTCTGGTAATTGTGTTGGGTACACTGCTGCATCTCCCAGGAAAGTACCTACCCACATGAAATAGATTACAACTATCAGAATAAAAACGTGTTTTAGCCTGGGGATATTTGTGTTACCATTAAGGAATTGCTTGATTGATAAGTAGACAAAATAGCCTGTGTACAATAGCGCCAGCAATTCATAAGTTAATAAAGTAAACGTATCATATAAGAGGTTAAACTTTTCCTCGATGGCAAAAAAGTAGATATAAATCCATAAGGTAAGGGTTATCAGAAGATCCAGGTAGCCTCCAATAAAAAGCTTATGTCTTTTGATGCCTTCTTCAGAACTACCAAACAGTGTTTTTGAAAAAATATAGATATAAGGACCTAAGAAAAACAGCACCGGGAAACGATCGAGGCAAACCCATTCATAATCCTCCACCCAGTACGGCAAAACTATCCAGCTGGCAAAGTTTACAGACGATAGGAAAATAAACATAGCAAGTGCATTGTTTGCACTGCTATATCTTTTTTTACTGGTTTGAATTAAGCCAAGAAAAAAAAATGAATTGACCAGGCTTGTTAGTAAGATTATCTCAACAATTCCAAAATCCATAACGGTAGTATATTCTATTAAGAGAAGAGGTTAGCTCTCGTCAATAATCCTAACTATTTGATTTTCCTTAAAGATAAATGTCGATTTGCCTCTTAACTCAAGTGTATCACCAGGTTTCATGCCATTGGGCAATTCGATATTAAGTATTCCTATGTATTCAATTTGAATACTAACTGAATCTTCTTGAAAGTCCCAGGAAGTAATGCTCTGAGTTCTTTCTCTGAAATAAGATGTAGCAGCTTCGGCTTGCCTCCTGAATGCTTCCTTTCCTTCTAATTTCATATCTACAGTCCCATTTGAAACATTTTCAAAAACTATTCCAGCGTGCAGGTCTTTTAACATCCCCTCTACGTCAAAATTGTTGTAGGAAGAAATATAATTTTCAATTGCGGCTTTTTTTGATTCTTTCATATCCTTCTGACTGCATGCGATGAGCAATAATATGGTGATAATCAGAGTTAGATTATTCATTAACTAAAATTACATAGTTCGTCGAAGAGCATTGACATATAAAAAGCAAATATTAACTTCCCATTAAAACTCCGCCAAATGACAGATTTACAAAAAGAAAAGCTATCCCATTTTTTTAATGTGCTGGATTATAATGGGAATGGCGTATTGGAGCAAGATGATTTTGAACGTGTTGGGAACACCATTAGTACCATTATAGGGTATGGTGAAAACTCCAGGGAACGGCTCTTGCTTCGACTTAAAGCACATGGCCTGTTTATCCAAATACTAAAAGACATTGACAAAGAACAAGCGGAGATTTCGCTTGAAGAGTGGCTTAAGTTCTTTGATGATGTTGTCCTTACTAAGCCAAATGACTATGTAAATCAGTCCTCAACCTATCTTTTTTCACTGTTTGATCAGGATGGTGATGGGTACATAGACGAGGGTGAATATTTAGATATGTTCAAGGCTTATGGGCTCTATATGTCAGTAGCCAAAAAGGCTTTTGACTTGCTCGACTTAAACAGTGATGGACAGCTGAGTGGAGGTGAATTAGTAAAAGCATTTGAGGATTACTTTCATTCAGATGATGAAAATGCTGCAGGCAACTGGATTTTTGGCGATTGGCGCAATAAGCCGGAGGAAGATGTTTAATGTGAGTTGAATGAATTAATTGTGCAACTTGCTGTAAGCCCGACGCAGAAATTTCGAGGTAGGCTTTGAACTCCGAATATGGCTCTGGAATGTTTTCCTCGTTCCCCTAGCACATTAACGAATAAATCGGAGGCACCATCCACTACCTCAGGAGAGTCATCCCAATCTTTAGCAGACCGAAAGTAAGCTTCAATATGGTTTAGTCCTATAAGATTCTCAAAGCCTATTTTTTGTTGAATCTGAGCAAGAACATTTAATGCTGATAATTCCATTGCTTTATACCCATCTTCCGTAACCAGGTCATCACCAAGTCTCCCCTGATAGAAGTATTCACCATTGAAGATCGGAAACTGTATAGCTATGTATGCAATATCCTTTCGAATATTGACAGAAACATAATTTCCTCCTGGAGTCGACGCTTTAGGTAGTTCGATTTTGAGTTTTTCCAATTTTTCTTCAATAGTCATTGATCGCTTTCAATAAATTGAGGGATAAATTTTACTTTTCTCACATCAAATAGGGTCATCAGCTAACTGGCTAAAAGAGTATTATTCAAATCTATCTAAGTCTTCAAAAAATATCTGAATTTCTGATTCAGAACATATTCGTAATGATACTAATGGCTTAATAATTATTGTTTACTGTTTAGGCAATGCCTCAAACTCTTTTCTTTTTCCTTCAAACCATGCCTGCATCTTTTCAGGTGCTTGCATCAGCTCCTGCATTTTGTTCATGGCTTTCAGGTGTGCTTCATCACCTTTTTGATACATCTCCATGCCATGCTGCTTACTTTGCTCAGCAATTTCTTCAAACGTCTCTGCATGGAATTCCAGATCACATGCTCCTCCTAATTGTTTACACGTCATTGTTTTCATTTTCGTCTTTGTTTTGAGTTTGATACTGATTAATAATTTGATTTGACAGAAATTCAGCCAGTTGGTTAAATACAGATCCCCATCCGTTGTAAACACCCATTTTTTCTTGCTGGAGTTTGTATTCTTCGGTCGGATGGATCACATTAAAGGTAAAATAGGTTTGTCTACCTTCATCTTTCAGTAGCACTTCCATGATGACACCTTCCGTCATAGGTAAGAAGTTGGCTGTAGTTACTAGCCTGTTGGGCTTGACTATTTCTTGGTATTCCCCTTCTGCGATGAAATCCCTTCCATTAGGCATGGCCATAATGTATTTCCACTTCCCACCCACTTGGAATTCGTGGAATTCAATTTTTGTCTTCATCCCTTTAGGTCCCCACCATTTTATAATATGCTCCGCTTTAGTCCAAGCTTCCCACACAAGTTCTATAGGAGCATCAAAGGTGCGTTGGATGGTGATTGTTCTATTTTTTGGGTTGTTTACTTGGGACATTTGTTGTTCGGTTTTCTTTTAATTCCATCAGGTATTCTTCGAAAGAATCGATGCGATCCTCCCACAACTTACGATACTTATCAATCCATAAAAATGCTGGTATCAGGCTGGCTGGCTGTATCTTGCAATAGCGTTCTCTCCCTTGCTTAGATACCTCTACCAGTCCACATTCTTGTAATATTTTGATCTGTTGTGAAATTGCTGGCCTACTTATTTCAAATTGATCAGCCAATGCATTCAGGTTCATCGGCTCCTCAGACAGATGATTAATGATTTCTCTTCTGGTTGGATCCGCAATAGCCTGAAAAACATCTCTACGTGCATTCATTTTAGATACGTAAGTATTTGCTTACAAATATATATGTAAGTATTTACTTACGCAAATATTGAATAAAAAAGGCCAGCCACAGTTGGCTAACCTCTATTTAAAGCCTTACTCTTTCCTTCCAGGTCGTTCTTTGGGTTTATTAATGGTTAATGGTGTTTCCACGTTGGTATCACCAATCGTTATTCGGACGGTGTATTCACCAGCTACTAAATGAAAGTCTCCGTTTTCAGCTGCTTCATAATCATTTTTTTGCTCGTCATCCAGCAGATCTTTAAAAGCCTCCTCTGTTTCCAAAGGAACTTTCATGATGTTTAAGCCCTTGTCAGCCTCAATGTCTAAGCTACTCACGACCTGGTCTTTATAGAAGATTTCGACTTTCCCCATTCCATTTTTATTTGAATAAAATGCCAAATCTGTCTCAGCTTCAATCACCTCACCCCAAGCCCAGGTTTTACTTCCCCACCTTGAGCTATAAGTCACCTCATCCATAGGAAAAGCATGAATTACTTTAGCTAGAATATCATTATTAAGCTGTTGGATCAGGGATACATCTCCGATGTAAATTCCACGACCATGTGTACCTAAGACCAATTCCTTTTCTCTTGGATGAATAATAAGATCATGCACAGGTGTATTGGGTAAGCCTTCTGCAAAAGCGTGATAATTCTTACCTCCATCGAGCGACACATACACGCCATGATCTGTGCCTACATAGAGGATGTTTTCCTTTTCAGGATCTTCTTTTACGACATTGACGGGTTCCATTGGAAGGTTCGAAGAGATGTTTTTCCAGGTATTCCCATAATCATCACTCACATAAACCATTGGCTGGAAATTATCCCATCGGTAACCATTCAACGATGCATATACGCGACCTTCTTTATGAGTAGATGCTGCCACAGTACTTACCCAGAAATCTTTTGGTAAGTCGTTACTTATTTTTTCCCAACTATCTCCCACATTTCCTGATCGATGAACCAATCCATCATCGCTCCCCACATAGATTAGCCCAAAGGTTAAAGGTGACTCTGAGATTGTTGTAAGAGTGCCATAACTCACATCTCCTTTTTTTCCTCCATTCGTTAAATCTCCACTTAGGGTTTCAAAATCATCTCCCATATTCATGGATCGATGAA
This sequence comes from Ekhidna sp., assembly GCA_965267215.1. Taxonomy (GTDB): domain Bacteria; phylum Bacteroidota; class Bacteroidia; order Cytophagales; family Cyclobacteriaceae; genus Ekhidna. Next base: position 2,402,221 of record OZ253940.1, on the reverse strand, counting down.
ATCGGTTACTTCCAAAGTATACAATATCCTGGTTGTGAACAGATAATGCAATAGGAGCCTCCCAGTTCCATCGATATGGCGGGTCTCCTAACTTGTGCCTGGGAGTGATGTATTTTCTATTTCCCGTCTCAGTATTTAAGCGAAAGTAGTTTCCAAATTGATATCCGGTGTATACTGTAGCATTATCCCTTGTGTCGATAGCCACCTGCATGCCATCTCCGCCCATGAGTCTTTCATAAGGATATTTACCTTCCTGATACCACCTTCTGGAATATTCATAAGTGCTAGGACCTTTCCAAACACCATTGTCTTGAAGTCCACCATACACATTATATGGTTTAGCCATATCAATAGCAATGGAGTAGAATTGACCAACTGAAGGAGAGTTGCAATTAGTCCAGGTTTCTCCTGTATCAAAACTGATATATACGCCTCCATCATTACCTAGGATAAGATGTTTTGGGTTATCTGGATTGATCCAGAGCGCATGGTGATCAACATGTACATTGGCTTCATTGATGCTTTTAAATGTCTTACCGCCATCATCCGAGCGAACGATTGGCACTCCCATGGTATAGATTACATTTGGGTCTTGAGCATCTACTCTTACTTGTCCGAAGTAGTATCCATAGGAGAATATCATGCTTTCGATATAATCTTCATGTGTCTTCTTCCATGTTTTTCCTCCATCTTCCGAGCGATACATCTCCCCACCTTTTACCGGAGTATCAAAAAGTAAAGAATTAGCGTCCTCGGTATAGATTACCAAATCAATTGGTTTCACTTTACCTGCTTCCACATCTTTTTTGATATCCACTGCATTGTATTCTCTAGGAAAGCCATTATCATCCAAAAATTTATTAATGTCTTTATTCTCAAGCGCCATAAACTGGGAACTACTCAAACTTCTCAGTTCATCTTTAGTCAAACCTTCATCTTCATCCTCTTCTTTCTCTCTTCTATCCTGATTGTCGAGGATGGCATATACGATGTTTTGATTTGAAGGAGCAAAAGCCAATCCGATACGACCAGTCCCTTCTGTGTCAGGGAACCCGGAATCATTCCCGATTTCACTCCAGGTATCCCCACCATTTTCTGATCGATAGATGGCAGTTCCGTTTCCTGCCTCGGTGAAATTCCAAGCTTTCCTGTCTTTTTCCCATGCAGCAGCTATCAATAGATCGGGATTGCCTGGATGCATAATTAAGTCCACTATACCTGTTCGATGGCTGACAAATAAAGTTTTGTTCCAGCTCTTTCCTCCATTAGTGGATTTATACACACCTCTCTCCGGATTTTCAGAGTAAAGATGACCTAGTGATGCAACCCAAATGATGTTTGGATTCAAGGGGTGGATGAGAATTCTTCCTATATGATGAGTCTCTGCAAGACCCATATGTTCCCATGTCTCTCCGTTATTCGAAGATTTAAAAACCCCATAACCGGAGTAAGAAGATCTACTGGAATTATTCTCACCAGAGCCAACGTATATGATGTTATTCTCCCAATCAACCGCTATGTCGCCAATGGTCATTACAATCTGATTGTCAAAGATTGGTTCAAAAGATGTTCCGTTGTTTTTGGTTTCCCACAGTGAACCAGAGGCATAGGCAACATAGAAATGAGAAGGATCAGATGGATCTACGGCAAGGTCGACTACCCGGCCACTCATGACAGTGGGGCCTACATTTCTAAACGGGATATTCTTTACCAACGAGTTTTCTTCAAGCTTTAACCGCTGTTGATATCCATCCCATCTAGCTTCTGCCGAAGTAGCGGAAGGGATAGTGGATGATTTTTTCTTTCGTTGTGCCGAAACAATTAATGAACAGCATATAAGAATAAGAAATAGGTGAATGGTTCGCATAGGTTAGATTTTTTAATAAGTTAGTAATAATAAAACTTAAAGACCGTGAAACCAACCGATAGATATATGAAGAAGCATATCTGGATTTTAATGGTATGGGTAGCAGGATGCACCACAACTGTGAAGGTGGATAAAGATCCTATAGCCAAAGAATTACCACCGTCTGATCATGTTTTGACGTCAGATCAGACCCATAATAAATGGAGCAGAACAACAGAGCCCGTATTAGAGATCAACTCTGGGGATGTTGTTGAAATAAGTACCGAAGAAGCCACTGATGGTCAATTGACTGTAGAATCAGATACTTCAGATCTAATGAACCTGAGTTTTGAGCCAATTCATCCTCTAACAGGTCCTATTTATATCAATGATGCTCAGCCTGGGGATATCATCGCAGTTACTCTCCATAAGATTGAAATTGGAGATTGGGGCTGGACGGCTATCTTACCAGGTTTTGGTTTTCTAGCCGATGAATTCACTGAGCCTCATCTAAAGACTTTTAAGTTGGCTGGAAAAAACAATGTTCGGTTTGCTGATGGAATTAATATCCCACTAAAGCCATTCCCAGGGGTTTTGGGAGTCGCACCGGATACAGACTCACTTTTGTCCACCATCCCACCACGGGCGAATGGAGGAAATATGGACGATCCTAATATTGTAGAAGGAACAACCGTTTATTTGCCTGTTTTTGTGGAAGGTGCCTTATTTTCCATAGGGGATGCGCATGCTGCACAAGGACTGGGCGAAGTTTGTGGGACAGCTATAGAAGCACCGATGAAGTTTTTAGTGGAAATAGAACTTCTTAAAGGGTCATCTATTAAAGAGCCCCAATATGAAAATGACAAGGTCTATACTGTAACTGCATTCGGAACTACGATTGATGAAGCAGCTAAAAAGGCGACCAGATATATGATCGATTATCTCACCAAAAATCACAACTTAAGCCGAAATGATGCCTACATGTTGTGTTCGTTAGTTGGCGATCTTAAAATAGCCGAAGTTGTCGATGTGCCACACATGTTAGTAACAATGTCAATAAATAAGGAGGTGCTCTCAAAATGATAACTATTTACCATAATCCAAGATGTAGTAAGAGCAGACGAACACTTGCTTTACTGGAGGAAAAAGGCCGTGACTTTGTGGTAAAAGAATACCTGAAGAATCCACCTTCCAAAGATGAATTGAAGCAAATTGTAAAGCTACTGGAAATCAAACCAATAAATTTGGTAAGAAAAGGAGAGCCCGAGTTTAAAGAACACTTCAAGGGCAAAAGCTTATCAGATGATGAATGGCTAGAGGCTATGGTTAATTATCCAAAACTGATTGAAAGACCTATAGTCATTAATGAGCATAAAGCAGTCATTGGTCGTCCACCCGAAAATGTGCTAGACATCATATAGAATGAACTCCAAAATTAGGAGAATTCAGTGACCATAATAAATGATATTCAATGAAAGCAGTGTTGGTGGAAGAACTCGGGGGGCCAGAAAAATTGGTTTATCGAGATCATCAGATTGGACCCCCGGGTCCTGGCAGATTAACAATCGAAGTAAAATATGCGGGAGTCAACTTCCCGGATACACTTATTATAAGAGGTAAGTATCAATTCCAACCTGAATTACCTTTTTCACCCGGAGGAGAGGTGGCGGGGATAATTAAAGAAGTAGGTCCTGATGTTACTGAGTTCAAACCAGGGGATCGAGTCATATCCGGGACTACATGGGGTGCTTTTGCAGAAGAGGTTCAAGGCTTTGCTTTTAATACACACCTTCTACCTGATGAAGTAAGTTTTCAGGACGGAGCTTCTGTTTTGATGACCCATGGGACCGTCATCCATGCGTTGAAGGATCGTGCAAAACTCCAAAAAGGAGAAACGCTGGCTATTCTTGGAGCTTCAGGAGGAGTAGGGACGGCCGCAATTCAACTAGGTAAGGTGATGGGTGCTAATGTAATAGCCTGCGCTTCGACGGATGAAAAATTAGCGTTCTGCAAAAAATTAGGCGCTGATGTTCTTCATAAATACACTCCTGAAAATATTAAATCAGCCTTGAAAGATTTGACTGGAGGCAAAGGAGCTAATGTCATCTTTGACGCGGTTGGGGGAGATTATTCAGAACAAGCATTTAGGGGCATAGCACCTATGGGACGGTATTTGGTGGTTGGTTTTGCTTCAGGAAAAGTTCCGGCAATTCCATGGAATTTACCACTCCTGAAAAGCGCTTCAATAGCAGGTGTGTTCTGGGGAAATTTCTTCAGAAATTTCCCCACAGAGAATAAAGCCAATATCCAGGAACTCCTGGGCATGGTGAAAGGGGGGAGCATTAAACCGATTATCGATGTAATTTTTGAACTAAAGGAAACAAGAAAAGCATTGGAGAGAATAGAGGATAGAAGGGTTCTCGGTAAGATTATCTTGAAAGTAGGATAAGATAATTGTTTCAAAAATCCATAATTTATATTCATGGTATAAAATTGTACAAAAGACGATATTGGTCTTATATTATTTGTTTTTCATCGATCATTTCGTAACTTTTATCGAAATGATAAATTAATTTTTTCAACTTAAGAACTCTACTATGATGAAAAACTACTTGAAAAAGAGACTTGTGGTCTTAGCTTTCATGCTGCCCATGAGTTTCTTAATGGCCCAAAATGTTCGGGTCAGTGGAACAGTAACGGACGCATCTAACGGTGAGCCCTTACCTGGTGTAACTGTACTGGTAAAAGGGACCACAAACGGCGCAATCACAGGAATTAATGGAGAATATGAGTTATCGGTCCCATCAGGATCTACACTAGTTTTCTCTTCTATTGGATATTCCAGCCAAGAGGTAGCCGCCTCTGATGCTGGTGACCTATCCATGCGTACAGATGTTACGAATTTAGATGAGGTTGTAGTGACGGGATTAGCTTCCTCTATCAAACGTTCCAATCTGGCCAATGCAATTAGTTCCGTGTCAGCCGAGCAACTAACCGGGATGACTAATCAAGGTACCGTTGACGGTGCTTTGTATGGAAAGCTAACCGGTGTTAATCTCACATCTATTTCAGGTGCTCCCGGTGGGGGAGTAGCGATGAGGCTAAGAGGAATTTCCTCAATAAAAGGAAACAACCAGCCCTTGATCATTATAGATGGAATATACATGAGTAATGCAGAGGTTCCCTCCGGATTACGATTTGCTTCCGGAGCAAACAGACCAAACGAGGAACAAGCAGCAAACAGAATGGCAGATCTGGATCCAAATGATATACAGGATATTGAGGTACTCAAAGGAGCATCTGCAGCAGCGATCTATGGAACAAGAGCCAATGCAGGAGTAATAATCATAACTACAAAAAGAGGTAGTCAAGGTAAGACCCAGTTCAGCTTATCTCAGGATATTGGGTTTAGCCAGGCTGTCAGGTTAAAAGGATTGCGAGATTGGAATGCAACCAATGTTGCTTCCACCTACGGAGACGCTGAAGTTGCTGCTTTTAATGCCGCTGATCAGTTATTTGATTATGAAGAAGAGTTATTCGGGGAGACAGGTTTAATTACCAACACCAATTTTTCAGCACGAGGGGGTGGAGAAAAAACCTCTTTCTTTATTGGAGGATCCATCCGGGACGAAGAGGGGATTATGAAGAATACAGGATTTGAACGTTATAATATCAGGGCAAATATCGATCATAAAATTAGTGATCGTGTAAGACTGAGTTCTTCTTCATCCTTTATTCGATCAGAGACTTCAAGAGGATTTACAGGAAATGAAAATGAAGGAGGTTTAGCGGTTATTTATAATTTAACTTATACCCGACCATGGAATAACCTCTTTCCAGATGCTGATGGAAACTATCCGGATAATATAGGGGGCTCGGGGGCAAACGGTAACATGCTACTGGTTAGAGATCTTGCCAAAAATGAGGATAAAGTAAATAGAGTGCTTCAGTCACTGAATTTTGAAGCAGATTTATTCAAAAGAGATAATCAACTATTGAAATTCAAGTGGAATGGTGGACTTGACCACTTTACCAGTGAAACTTTCGTGTATGTGCCTGAGTTTCATCAGGCGCAAAGAGGGGTTCAGAATGGATACATCGGAAGTGGCAAGAACTTTTTTACCAACCTGAACTACACAGCTTTTTTAGTACATGATATTTATCTGGGTGATCTTTCTTTAAGTAGCAGTGCTGGTATTTCCTATCTTAATTTTCAAAGGGAATTTTTGTTTTCGGAGGCAACCCAGTTAATCCCCGGTCAAACAAACCTGACTCAAAGTGGAGCAAAAGACATCATTCAAAACCTCGAGGAAGAAGAAGAGTTTGGATTTGTTCTTCAAGAGCAAGCGAATTACAATGATCAGCTGATTGGTACCGTAGGAATAAGGTTTGATAAATCCAGTTTGAACGGGGATCCGAATAAGTACTATAGTTTTCTTAAAGCTTCACTAGCGGCAAACATCCATAATTTCGATTTCTGGAGTGTCGATCAGATTAATCAACTCAAGGTTCGGGTTGCTTATGGAGAAACAGGTTCTAGTGCAAGTTTTGGTTCTTTGTTTACCACATTCGATCCAACGAATATTGGAGGACAGGGAGGTAGTATCATAGATACTCAGCGAGGTACACCAGATTTGGAACCGGAAACCTCCCAGGAAATAGAATTTGGATTTGATATGGGACTGTTTGACGGAATTCTTGGTCTGGAGTTCACTGCTTACAACAGGAAAGTGAAAGATTTATTATTCGACAGAAGCCTACCTCCATCAATTGGATTCAGTACCCAGGTGTTGAACGATGCAGATCTTGAAAACAGAGGAATCGAAATTGCTATTAATGCAAGGCCTGTTGCCAATGAAAATATCACATGGAATTCAACTATCAACTGGTGGAGAAATCAGGCAGAATATACCCGACTTGGAGTACCTCCATTTACTGTGCCAGGAAATGGATTTGGCTTGGGTCTTGGGACCTTCTATATAGAAGAAGGCGGCTCTGTAACAGGAATTTATCAAAATGGTGATGATGGTCCAGAAGAGGTTGGTAATACTCAGCCGGACTTTCAGATGTCGTTTTATAATACTGTGAACTTTCTTAAAAATTTCGATTTTTCCTTTCTGATCCATTGGAAGAAGGGGGGAGAAAATCTGAATTTATCCGATCTGTTATTTGATGATGGAGGAACTAATCCGATAATTGATGAAAGAGGATCCCAGTTTGCCAGTACTTACATACAACCTGCCGGATACGTAAGATTACGGGAAGTAGCACTCTATTATTCGATACCAAACTCAATGTTATCTGTCTTTAATGGTGCGATACAGAGTGTAAGAGTGGGAGCATCAGGAAGAAACCTATGGACGGATACTGACTATCTGGGTTATGATCCTGAGGTATCTACTAACGGAACAAATGCACTTGGAACAGGGCTTGATGTCACTCCTTATCCACAAAATGCTCAAGTGTTTTTTCATTTAAACGTTAAGTTTTAATTAAAGAGGTCATGAAAAAGATATTAATTATAATAACATTGATAACCATCACATTTGGTTGTGAAATTGAGGATCAGATCAACCCCAATGCACCTGCATTGGAGGATATTATAGCCAATGCTTCAGAAACGGATCTGAATAATCTTGTTACAGGTATTTTGGCGAGAATGAGAAATAGTCATTCTATTTATGTTACAGCAACGGGTACAATTACCAGGGAACTATATCTGTTCGATGCTGACCCAAGAAATAGAACAGACCTTATTGGCACAGAAGGAGATCTTGATAATGATTCCTTTTACACCACCGCAAACTGGACAAATCGTTACAGAGCTATTAAGAATTGTAATATTTTGATAGAATCACTCCCTGGAGCGGAGGCATCAATTAGTGATGCAGAGAAAAATGGCTATAGTGGTTTTGCTAAGACGATAATTGCTCACCAGTTCCTAATTATCTGGGGGGCATATTTTGATAGCGGAATTCGCATTGACGTGGATGATCCGGATGATTTTGGTCCACTTGTTACAAACCAGGGACAAGTTCTTCAGTTTGTGAGGGACTTGCTTGATGAAGCTAATACTGAGCTGGCAAGCGCAGAATTTAGTCTTATCCTTACAAGTGGTTTTGAAGGTTTTGATACACCTGCAACTTTTGCAGAGTTCAACAGGGCATTGGCAGCAAGAGCTGCCATTTATGCCGGTGATAATGCGGCAGCAAGAACTCACCTTGGGGATTCTTTCTACGACGTGAATGGAGATCTTTCTGTGGGTCCTAAAATGATTTTCAGTACTACTGGTGGCGATTTGCTAAATGACCTTTTCAAGACTGCCGGACAGAATGGTAATCAGATTTTTGCATCCGATACCTGGGTAGACGAAGCACAAGCAGGTGATCTAAGAGTGCAGAATAAAGTGACACAAAGAGCAGAACCCTTTTCGGGATCAGGTATTACAGTTAATTATGAAACCAGCCTGTATGCCAACTCTACCAGTCCGATCGATATTATCAGAAATGAAGAATTAGCCCTTATAGCGGCGGAGGCAAATATTGGATTTGATAATGCTGCAGCGCAGGAAGCACTAAATGCAGTAAGAAATGCAGCCGGACTCGCCGATTTTACGGGTACTGTTACCATCGATGAAATCTTGTTGGAAAGAAGATATTCCTTATGGTGCGAAGCTCATAGGATGGTTGATCTGAGAAGAACAGGGAATCTGAATGATACTTTCATAACATTGGATAATATTACGACAACCAATGAGGAAGGTGAAGTTGTGCCTGCTCAACAAATTATATTCACTCAATTTCCAGTTCCATTGGATGAAGTTGGAAACTAAACTTTAAAGTAGAAATTAAAAAGACCCGTTCAAAAGAGCGGGTCTTTTTCTTTTTCTCTCAGACTTCTCCAACCAACCCCGCTAAATCTAGCGGTCTGGTATACATGTTTAGCGATCCATCTTCATTTATGGGCCATTCCTCTTTTGGACGATCCCAATAGAGTTCTACTCCATTCATATCAGGGTCATTCAAGTAAATGGCTTCAGATACACCGTGATCAGAAGCACCCAGTATTGGATAATTGGCTTCATTCAGACGATTTAACAGGATAGCTAAGTCTTTTCTGGCAGGCAGCAAAATCGCTGTGTGAAAAAGCCCTGTTGAATTTCTGGGAGGGGGGTTTCCATCTTTGCTCATCCACGTATTCAATCCAATATGATGATGATAGCCTCCAGCTGAAATGAAGGCTGCATCATCACCATAAGTAGTTACTAGCTCAAACCCTAATAGGCCACAGTAAAAATCTAAGGATTGTTGTAGGTTGGAGACCTTTAGATGTATATGACCTATTTGGGTCTTCGCTGGTATGCTATACGATTCCATACTAATTCATTGGTACCTCAATCAATAGTAGCTTTGAACTGCTGCTAGAATTCAGAGTAACCGAATCCGTGTCCCAGACACCAATTGCATCTCGTTTCCCCAGCATTTCAGAATCAATGTCAACATCCCCATCAATAATAAAGACGTACAATCCGTTTCCTTTCTTTTTGATGGAATAGTTAAGCGCTTCGCCATCTTCAATATCTGCTAAAGAAAACCAGGCATCCTGATTTATCCAAAGTGCGTTTTTGTCCGTTGGAGATACGACCGTTTGAATCGAATTCTTTCTTTCAGATTCTGTAAACAACTTCTGGTCATACCTGGGTTTGATATTCTTCTCCTTTGGGAATACCCATATTTGAAGGAAGTTTACTGCCTCATCCTTACTTGCATTGTATTCTGAATGAGTCAAACCACTACCTGCACTCATTATCTGGACCTCACCAGTTTGAATGATTTTTTCATTTCCAGTGCTGTCCTTGTGTGCAAGTGCACCACTCAGAGGAATAGAAACAATTTCCATATTATCATGTGGATGAGTTGGAAACCCAGCTCCTCCTACCACGATATCATCGTTTAAAACTCTTAGCATTCCAAAATGCACCCGATCGGGATTATAATATTGTCCGAAACTAAAAGTGTGTTTACTGTGCAACCATCCAAAGTTTGCGTCACCTCTGGAATCTGCTTTGTGAATCACCTTTTTCATTTTATTTCCTTTCTGTTTAAAATCATAATCATATATACGTACATACATTAAATGTAGTTACATATAAATTATTCACCCTCTATTCAATTTTGTACCTTTGCAAAAATATTTACACGAAAAAGAGAAAAATGAAAGCTAAAGCTAACGACAAAGTAAAGGTGCATTATACAGGAAAACTCACTTCTGGAGAGGTCTTTGACTCATCTGAGGGACGTGACCCACTTGAGTTTACTGTTGGAGGTGGGCAAATGATAAAAGGCTTTGATGAAGCTGTGAATGGAATGGAATTGAATGAAAAGAAAACGGTGACGATACCATCTGCTGAAGCGTATGGAGAACATAGAGATGAATTGATTCAGGAAGTTCCAAAAAGTCAGCTTCCGGATGATATGCAGCCAGAAGTGGGACAAAAGCTTGTAGCGACCAACGACCTGGGACATCAAACTTATGTCAATGTAACAGCAGTTACAGAAGAAGCAATCACGGTGGATGCGAATCATGAATTAGCAGGAAAAGATTTGGTCTTTGATATTGAGCTGGTAGAAATTGGATAAACCATTCTAATACTGAATGATATATAGAGGCCTTTTTAGGGCCTCTTTTTTTTGTCGAAAATTTATCTCTATCTTCATCGCGGTACTATATTCCAACGTGTCATCCGCGGACTTAGCCTAATGAAAAAGATACTTTTTAGCCTAATCATTACACTCACAATCGACTGTTCATTCGGACAAGTAGCGATGGATAGTTCGAGCTATGATAGCATTCAGCGACGACTCAATAGTTTAAATCAGCAATTGAACACCTACGAGCGGTTAATCACTCGAAACAATCAAAAGCGCAAACAAGATTCGCTTGCCAGAATCGATTTGATGAAAAGAATCCAGTTGTTGCAGGAAAGTGGTAAACTCGACCAAGCCACACTACGGGAGCAGATTAGGGAAATAGAGCGAAGAGATTCAGCCAGGAATGCGCAGCAACGCAATAGAATTCTGAAGCTTAAATCGACTAACAAAGGATTTGCTGTTGCCCCGAATGGCGATTCACTATTTACCATTTATACCAAGTTAGGACCTGTCATGCCCGTAGACAGAGCCGCAAGTGTCAGTGAAAAGATAGAACTCCTGGTCAGGGACGATTACTTCTATGAGGACTCACTTTATTTTGAGGAACACGAAGGCACCATTGATATCATGTATCAAAATTTAATCGTCAGCAGTATTTCGGAATGGGACGCGCTATGGTTGGAAAATGAATCACAAAGATCTTTGGCAGAAAGATACCTTGAATCCATCAAGTCATATGTGAAGGACATTCGAAATCAAAGCACTGTTAAAAATATAGCCGCAAGGATTGGACTTGTTTTCCTGGTGATTGCTGTGATGTCCTTAATCTTATATCTACTTGGAAGACTAGCGGGTGGTATCAAAGGATGGATGTATCGTAATAGAAAGGCATATTTTACTGGGATCAAAATTGGCAATTATGAGTTCTTGCCACCCACCCGTCAATTGGATGTGAGTTTGCGTGGAGTTGGTGTAATAAAGTGGGCACTATACATATTGATCCTTTACTTATCTCTTCCTATAATTTTTGGCCTTTTTCCTTTTACCAAAGGGTGGGCAAATACACTCCTTGGGTGGATTCTGAGTCCTGCAAAAGAAATAGTATGGTCCTTTTGGGAGTACCTGCCAAATGTATTTACAATAGCTGTAATCTACTTTATTACAAAATACTCAATTCGATTTTTGAAATTCATTTCATTAGAAATTGAACATGGGAATTTGAGAATAACAGGCTTTCATTCCGATTGGGCAATACCCACATATAAGATTGCAAAGTTTTTGATTTATGCATTCATGTTTGTGGTTATATTCCCTTATTTACCAGGATCTGATTCGGATATTTTTAAAGGAGTATCGGTCTTCCTGGGGATTCTATTTTCACTAGGTTCCTCATCGGCAATTGCCAATGCGGTGGCGGGATTAGTAATCACCTATATGAGGCCTTTTCAATTGGGAGATCGGGTAAAAATCGGTGATATTTCAGGTGAAGTAGTTGAAAAAACACTATTGGTAACTCGTATCCGAACGACCAAGAATGAAGATATTACTGTCCCAAATTCTTCCATACTAACAGGCCACACGGTGAATTACACCTCTAGTAGTCAAGAGTTGGGCCTTGTTTTACATACATCAGTTACCATCGGTTACGATGTTCCCTGGAGGAAGGTGCATGAACTGTTAATAGAAGCGGCTGTCATTACAGAGGGCGTGAATATTACCAGGGAGCCTTTTGTGTTGCAAACAAGCCTCGACGATTGGTACGTATCATATCAGCTCAATGCGTATACAGATGCGCCTCAAATGATGCCCAGAATTTACTCAACACTTCATGCAAACATTCAGGACAAGTTCAAAGAAGCTAACATTGAAATTATGTCTCCTCATTACAGGGCTGTCAGGGACGGGAATGGGTCTACAATTCCGGAAGAATAGATCTAAACACTTCTAAACCCAAAATATTTTAAACTGTAGCACATTCAGGATTAATCTCTGCAACCCTTTTTGTTTTAGCTAACATTCAGTTGTAGATAATAATAAAGTTGTTAGATAATATTTTTTACTTAACTTAATAGGGGTAAGTGTGAGTATTATAATGGCATACAAGCTGGAAATATAACCGTTCAGTTTAATTCAACGATGAAAACAAGTTGTCTGCCGAAACTTTTTGATTAACTGACGAGATTAACTGTTAATAAAAAAAATGAGCGATAAGTTTACTGTAAGAGCTAAAGTCTTTCAGCCACCAACTACCATGAAAATAAAGAAAGCTTTACTGAGTGTCCTATGTCTCTTCATATCCTTTTTAGTAATTGGGTCTGACTCTAATGAGACTCAACAACGAACTCAGACAAACTTAATACGGATAGATGAAGTAACTACTTGCAATCTTCCTGTTTCCCAGGTTTCGAATCCAACACTGACCTCTTATTTCTCAGATTTGCTCAGTACTGAGCATTGGCCTGCTCGTTGGACATGTGGTGAATGGTCTCAGACAGAGGGCTGGCTGTACATTTCTTCAGATCTTTCAATTTTCCTTGCCTACCTCTCTATTCCGATTATGCTTCTTTGGTTCATACGGAAAATGCAGCTAGGTCGCCTACGATGGTTAATCGCGCTTTTTGGAGCATTTATTCTATTATGCGGATTTACTCACTTGATTGATGTCGTTCTCTTTTGGGAACCCATGTATCGTCTGAGTGGTTTCGCCAAACTTCTTACTGGAGTAGTATCGCTGGCTACAGCCACGGTGCTTGGATTTGTCATCCCAAAAGCATTGGCATACAAGAGTCCTGAAGTTCTACAAGCTGAGATCGATAAAAAGAAGACACTTCAGAACCAATTAGAGTCATTCGTTAAATATTCTCCTGGGGCCATTGCCATGTTTGACAATGACATGCGGTATATCATGGCTAATGATGGCTGGTACGAAGATTATGGGTTGAAGGATATTGATATAATTGGGAAATCACACTATGAAATCTTTCCAATGATCAAAGAAATGCCTCACTGGTTGGATGATCATAAAAGGGCTCTCAACGGCGAAACGCTTAAAAAAGAGTTGGATGTCTTTGAAAGCGGAGATCAAAAAATATACCTGAGTTGGCAGTTGATGCCCTGGTACAACTCAGATGATTCAATAGGAGGGATTCTGATGTTTACAGAGATATTAACAGACGAAGTTTTTACTAAGAAAAGACTTGCCGAAAGCGAACAACGATTTACCAATATTTTCAATAAAGCCCAGTTTGGTATTGCACTAGTGAATAGTGAAGGAAGGCCTTTTTTAGTAAACAAGCAGCTATGTGAGATCATTGGCTATACCGAAGAAGAGTTATTGAAAATGACCTTTGATGAGTTTACTCATCCGGAAGATATTCAGAAAGATATGGATCACTACACCAAACTACTTGCTGATGAAATCGATAGCTATACGATCGATAAAAGGTATGTCAACCACGAGGGTAAAGTGTCCTATGTCAAATTAAATGTTACACTGGTCGACGATCCGGAGATCGATGATCGATATGCACTCGCAGTTGTAGAGGACCTTACGGAACAGATTCTAACGGAAAAAAAAGAAAGGGAGGCAATTGACAAAGCAACTAATTCATATAAGCTTCTTGGCGAGGTATCTCAACTTGGAAAAATTGGAGCATGGGAGGTAGATGTGAAATCCGATACGTGTGAATGGAGCAACATGGTATATGATATCCACGAATTGGAACGGGGAACAGAAGTTAAAGTTGAAGATGGAATTAATTTCTACCACCCAGACCACAGATCAAAAATTAATGAAGCAGTAGGTGAAGCTATTTCAGAAAACAAATCATGGGATTTAGAACTGAAAATAATAACAGCAAAAGGAAACGAACGTTGGGTACGAGCTATTGGACAACCGGTTAAGAATGCAAAAGGTGAAGTACTCAAGCTTCGGGGACTTTTTCAGGACATTCATAAAGAAGCAACTCAAAGACTTGAGTTGCAGGAAAAGACCGAAAAATTACTGTTTATTAATAAGCAATTTGAGCTAGCGAGAAATGCTTCCGAATTTGGAATTTGGGATTGGGATATTGTAAACAATACATTGACCTGGGACCATCAGATGTTCAGATTATATGGATTTGATGAGAGTGATTTTGGAAATGAATACGAGGCATGGCAAAATGGAGTACATCCCGAGGATCGAGAGCAATCACATCAAGAAGTTCAGGATGCACTCAAGGGGATTAAAGAATTTGACACTCAATTCAGAGTGCAATGGCCCAATGGTGAAGTAAGACACCTTAGAGCAATGTCCAATGTCTTCTTTGAAGATGGAAAACCGGTGAGAATGCTTGGCACAAACTGGGACATTACGAAGGAAGTAGAAAGAGAACAAACAATTGTCGAGCTGAATGCTAATCTTCAGACCCAGGTAGAAGATAAGACCCGAGACCTTAAGCTTATCAATAAGGAATTAGAATCTTTTTCTTATTCAGTTTCTCACGACTTAAGAGCGCCACTGAGAGCAATCAATGGGTTCTCAGAAGCCATCCTGGAAGATTTCAATAAAGACGTTCCGGAAGGCGCAAAAAAATACCTAAAACGGATCTCTGCCAATAGTCAGAAAATGGGTCAGCTGATTGATGATCTATTGGCATTCAGCAGAATGAATCGCAAAAAAGTGGATTACGCAGAGGTGGATACCCCTAAACTAATAAAGAGAATAATAAGAGATGTATTTTATGACTCCACGGATACCATAAAAATTGAAGATTTACCATCAATCTATGGGGATGAGCTAATGGTTAATCAGGTATTCACGAATCTGATCTCCAATGCCATCAAGTACAGCTCAAAAGAAAGAAAACCGGAGATAGTTATTTCAGCCGAAGAATCCGAGGAGGATCAGATTATATCTGTGAAAGATAACGGAGTAGGGTTCAATATGGAGTACTACGATAAACTGTTTCAGGTTTTTCAGCGATTGCATTCTGAATCTGAGTTTGAAGGGACAGGTGTAGGATTATCCCTATGTGCGAAGATCATGCATGCACATGAAGGAGATATCTGGGCTGAGAGCGAGGAAGGGAAAGGAACCATTTTCTATTTAAAATTTAAAAAGGAACATAAAATATGACAGATGTACAGATCGTACTTGTAGAGGATAGCGAGGACGATGCGGAGCTTACGATGCGAGCGCTTAAGGGAGCAAATTTCGTCAATGAAATTGTTTGGCTAAAAGACGGAGAGGAAGCGATCCATTATTTACAAGGAAAAGGTGAATACGATGGACGTGATGTCACCGTGAAGCCAAAACTTATTCTGCTGGATTTGAAGCTGCCTAAGCTGGGAGGTATCGAAGTGTTGGAACTCATAAAGAAAGATGACAATCTGAATAAAATTCCAGTGGTTGTCATGACCTCTTCGAATGAAAATCAGGATTTGGATAAGTGTTATGAACTGGGTGCAAATAGTTATGTAGTCAAACCCATCAAATTTGACCGCTTCATTCAAGTGACCAAAGAAATTAGTATGTATTGGGTATTAATTAACCAAATACCCGATTAAACAGTTATAATCAAGAACCACCAAAAACTCGTCGACCTATGTGGAAAGAAGAAATCAAGATACTGCTGTTAGAGGATAATCCGGATGATGTAGAGTTGCTAAGCATTGCCCTGGGAAGATCCAGTCTTAAATTTTCATTACAAGTAATCGCCACCGAAAACGAACTTAAATCCATCAATTTTGCCGATTTTGACCTGGTGTTGTCTGATTATAACCTTGGAGGTTATAACGGACTTTCGGCCATTCAATGGATCAGGAGTCAGGATAGTGTGATTCCTATCATACTAATCTCCGGGACAGTGGGAGAGGAGCTGGCGGTTGAAGTTTTGCATACCGGTGCAAATGATTTTTTGTTAAAATCCAATCTTAAGAAAGTTCCTCTAGCCATTGAGCGAGTGATGACCGAAACACGCCTCGTTCGTGAGAAAAGCAAATTTCAGAAAGAGCTCCTCGAGCAGAAATTAATCATGGATACCATATTTGACAGCTTTGAATCCATGGTTTTTCTGAAAGACAGAGAGGGCACCTACATGAAAGTAAACAGAGCCTTCTGTGAGTACTTCGAAAAGTCAGAAGAGGAAATTAAGGGACTAAAGGAGGAGCAACTGTTTCCAGAATGGCTTTCTGAAAAAGCCATTAAGAATGATGAATACGTTCACTTAACGGGGAAACCAGTCATCTACGAAGTAGATCATGCAGATAATCACGGTAAGCGAACAGTACTGGAAGTGACTAAGACCCCCATTCTTAATGAAGATAAGGTGACAGGTATTGTAGGGCAGTGTAGAGATATAACCAAGCAGAAAATATTAGCAGAGACCAAAGAAAAAGCTCAATCTATCCTTCATCAAGCAGAACGTTTTGCGCGATCCGGAAGCTTTGAATACGACGCAAACTTAGACACCATCAGCTGTTCTCCGAATTTTATGCGGATGATGAATCTCAATGTACCTGGAGACACCATTTCCTTCAGAAGGCTTGTCATGCTGGTAAAGAAAGAAGATAGGGATATGTTCTCACAGGGAGTATTGGATGCCATTGAGAGTCGTACAGAGTATATCAACGAACATCGCTTTGACTTAAGTGGAAAAGAAGACGGAATTTATGGCCATTTTAGATTAGTTATCAAGCCGGACTATAAAGGAGATAAGGGAACACGGTTTTATGGGACAGTTTTGGACATCACTCATGAGCAGGAAGGACATGTGAACCTAATGACCCGTCAGGAGGAAGAGCGCAAAGAAATAGCTCGTGATCTACATGACAATCTTGGTCAACAGCTAAACGCGGCTTCCATGTACATTAGCAAGATCGCTGACGACATGAAAGATCATGCAGAACTTCAGAAAGTAAAAGGCATTATTCATGAAACAATAGACACATTAGGATACATCATTTCCAGTATTTCTGTGAAACATGTGGAGGAGCACAGTCTGGAGTATTCAATTGAGAAACTGCTAAGCTACCTTCCTAAAAGCATCGAGATTGATAAAAATACGGAAATCGAGGAAGATATTTTATCTGGTTTTATCAAGACTCAGATTTTCAGAGTAATCCAGGAGGTAGTGAACAACGCGATGAAATACAGCGAAGCTTCAAAACTGAAGATCGATATGGATCAGAATGGAGGGATTGTCGATATTAGGATTGAGGATAATGGAAAGGGATTTGCTGTTGAGGAAGCATTAAATGGAAATGGATTACAAAATATTACTTACCGTGTGCGAAAAAGTAATGGGTTGATCAATATTGATTCAGACAAGGGAAAAGGCACACGGGTAAATGTTAAAATGCCTATTAACTAAACAAATATGCACAGCTTACTTTTAGTAGATGATCATCAAATCATCAGGGATGGAATCCGATTTTATTTCGAAGGTGACAAAGAATTCGCTATAGAAGATGAGGCAGAGAATGGATTACAGGCCTTGGATTTCTTAAAGGAGAAAGCCTATGATATTGTGCTGACTGACATAAATATGCCAGAGATGGACGGAGTAGAACTCATGAAAAACATTAAGGAGAACTATCCGGATCAAAAGGTGTTGGTTTTATCTATGTTTAACGAAGCAGCCTATATTAATAAAATGATTGCTTTGGGAGCAAATGGATACATTCTCAAAAAGTCCACAAAAAATGAACTTGTAGAAGCAATTAAAAAAATACTTGAGGGAGGAGATCATTACTCAGACGAAGTATATAAAACCATCATAGGAAATATCGCGGGGAAAAAGCCTAAACAACGACTCACTCTGGAAACTGACCTGTCAGACAGAGAGAAAGAGATATTGGTTCTCATTACCAACGAATATTCAAATCAAGAAATTGCAGATAAATTATTTATCAGTATTCGCACAGTTGAAACACACAAGCGAAATCTTCTTGAGAAGACTGGCTGTAAGAACGTAGCTGGCTTAGTCATGTATGCCGTAGAAAGAAATCTTGTATGACAACTCCGAATAAAGCCAATCTATAAAATAGATTGGCTTTTCTCCAACTTTAATAATCACCACTATACACATCTACGAAGACCATCCCCTTACCGGATTTTGATATAAATAAGAGATTGGTGTGTCTTGAAAAAACCTCCGTATTTCACTTACGAGGATCACATAAAAACATATAAGAGTTTGTACGATACGCATGTCGCCTAAAATTTTAGGCGTTTTTCGGAAATTCATATAACCCGAGAATCACTCTCATTTCCGACCATTCATTTTCTGACTTTTGAATTATCAAAACAAATTAAACACTTAAGAAAATGAAAAAGCAATTATTAATTCTTCTGTTCTTTGTGGCGGTCTTAGCTTCAGCTTCCGCACAAAATCTAGTAATCAGAACGTATGTAGAAAAGACTCACATGAGTCCGAAAACCGGAACTTCTATTGGATTTGAAAATCGTTTTCAATGGGAATACGGAGTGTTCTTTCAAGAAGCTTCACTAATGGAATCTTTTATGATGAGTGATGAGGATAGAGACAATCTTCCAAGAAATTACGAAAGAGAGTTTACAGGTCTATACTTTGCTGTTCCAATCGTTTCACGGGATTCATATGTAATAAAAGCAAATGTGAGAACTGGTATGACGAATGGACAAAATTTTGCCATAACTCCATCTGTATTAGCTGATTATAAATTGGCAAGATATATACGTCTGGGAATGGGAGTAGGATCCAGGAACCTTAGACCTACACTACAGGCTTCTGTAGCCTTTTCTTTCTAAATCAATCTTTTTCAGATATAAATCAATATTAAGATGAACGTACAAATGATACATAATGCCCATAAAGAGCTTGAATCACCGCTTGAACTGGTAAAGAGTGAATTGAAAGTATTCAATGTCCGGTACCTTGAGAGCTTAAACCTGATAACAGCAGTGGGGTGGAGTGTGACGGATGATGCCTGGGCAAAATACTGTGAGATTTTAGCAAATATTGAATCCCACTTACTGAATAAAAATAGTCTGAATATCTACTTCAAGTTAGAGTTATTCAACAGTTCATCTGCAAAATATCTCTTCAAAATTATCAAGAGGTTAAATGAAGCTTTCCTCAACGGAAAGGACGTGAAAATCTATTGGAGCTGCGCTTCATCTAACGAGCAGGAAATGATAGATACAGGACTAGATCTCGCAGGGATGTGTGATTTTCCTTTCAAAATTTCCCACCTGTAATCTATAAGTATACACCACCAAGAAAATGAAAAAGTTACTAACGTTAATTCTTGTATTTCAATCGCTTTTATGCACTTCCCAGGTAATCACAGGGCAGGCTTATATTCAGCAGACCGTCATGGGAGCACAAAAAGGATTTGGTTTACGGATACAAAACAATGCCGGATGGGGACTGGGGATGATCCACCAGTCCAACTTAAAATCGACTCAGGAAGGTTTAGACCAAAAGTATCCTTTCTATGGTCTGGAGTTAGTCGCACCACTGGCGAAGTGTGGAAATATGCAATTCTTTCTCACGCCGAAGGCAGGTTTTGTAAATGAATACTTTTTCATCTTGATTCCCGAAGTAGAAACTGAGCTTAGAATTTCAGAGAACTTTTCTGCAGCAATCACAGCTGGGATTCGTGCAAGAGAAGCATCCACCGGTCTTAAAGTCCTCCTTCACTTTTAACCTCTAGAAAATGAAAAATTTAATCAATGTAATAATTGTGTTCACACTATTATTCAGTTGTGAGCAAAAAATAGAAGATCCTTACGAGGTATTCGTGATTCCTGCAGGTAAGCATGACAATGGCTGGAAGCTCCAGTCGCTGCAATCCAGGTCATTAAACTTCTCAGCTGTCTTTGATGAATCAGCTATTTACAAAACCTCTTCAGAAGAAAATCAACATGACATTAACAAGCTAGCAGGTTTTTCGGATTGCAACTCTTTCCATCATGAAAACAGTGCGCGGTTTGGCTGGAGATGGCTGGATGGAAAGCTGGAAATCCATGCCTATGCTTATGTAAACGGCGAACGAGTCACTGAATATATAGGTGATGTCTCGCTCGATGAGGCTTACGATTACAGACTCCAGATGACAGATAGTGATTATGTATTCTATCTACAGGGGTATGATCCGGTGAGGATCACTAGAAATTCACCCTGTGATCGTGGATTTTATTACATGCTATTTCCCTACTTCGGAGGAGATGAGACCGCTCCGCAGGATATCGTCATCCGCATACTCACAAAATTTTGAAACCAACTTTTAACCAATAAAAATAGAATCGACATGCAAGTTTTAAAAACAGAAACACCCAATATAAAAGATAAAATAGATCAATTCGAAGGAAGTATTTTTCTGAATGTAGGAAAGCAGATCCAACGTGTATCACTAAAAAGTATTCAGTACGTAAAAGGTTATGGTGACTATATGAAGGTAAAGTGCAAAGAGAAAAGTCTGACTGTTCACATTACCATGAAGAATCTGCAAAAGATTCTTCCAGCATCGGATTTTTACAGGGTGCATAAGTCTTATATCATCCGTCTGGATATGATTGAGAACCTGACGTCTTCTCATGTAGAAATAGATGAGACTTTTATTCCAATTAGTAGAAATAACAAGCAAGAGCTTCTATCACTGATTCCATGGGTGAAATAAAAATTATTTTCTAGGTGGTTAGTATTAGCGACCCAAAAGTGGGTCGCTTTTCTTTTGTTCTGATTTTAAAGCTAATGTAAGTGTGAAACAGGATCCTTTACCAACTTCACTTTCCAGATTAATTGCACCATCTATTCGCTGTATAAGCATATTTGAAAAAGATAAGCCTAAGCCCGATCCTCTCTCGTTTTGAGTTCCGGGATTACTCATGTGTTTGTTGAAGATCATTGATTGCCTTTTTTCTTCTATACCGATACCGTAATCTTGGACGGAAAGCTTTAGAAATTTTCCTTCGAAGGTTCCAATCACTTCTATTTTGTTTCCCTCATGACTGTATTTTATAGCATTACTTATCAGGTTTCTCAATGCGATTTTCAATATTTCTTCATCCGAAAGAATCACTCCTTTTTCTATTTTGAACTCAATCTTGACTCCTTTGATTTCTGCCTGGGTGATACAAAGATCAATTACCTCATCTACCAGTTCTTTTATCTCAATCTTTTTTAGATTAGGTTGGAAATCATTCATTTGTTGTTTTACCCACTCAATGGTTTCTTTCGTAAACCCCAAAACTCGATCAACAGATTGATCGATATGATCCCAATATTTGAGCATTTGTTCTTTAGGTAGCTCATGATCTCGATAAACTTGTATGAGCGACTTGATTGAATTAAGTGGTGAGTTGATATCATGAGAAAGCACGGAGATTAACGAACTTTTAAGATCATTTCTATCAGATAGTTCTTTATTGATTTGTTCAATGGTCTTATTTTTTTGGATGATAGATTCATTTGTCAGAAAAAGTCTTCGATTAAATCTTTCGAGTAAATAGCTTACCAGCATACTTATGACAAGCATTGAAACGAGAGCAGGAATCTGGCGCGTATGCAATGGTTCCGGTGAAAACGAATATGCATAAACGCAATAGAAACCTAAGGTTAAGATGTTTACAAAAGCTCCTTGAGCAAACCTAAGCCCTGTAAATGAGGCATGAATGAAGAAATAAATGGTCGTGATGTTGGGTAAGTATAAAGAGTATAAGTTTGGATAGGAAACATGTGACATCATCACCATATACAGGTAAGTTATTTCCATTGGTATTGCATAGAAGAAGGGATAATTCTTGTGATTTAAATTTTTTACTCTATGGTTTAAAACGAGAACGGTAATAATGAGGACCTCCAGTATCAGCCTGAAAATTATGGGATATAAAGGGTCATCTGCCCGGATTAGCTCGAGAATTATATAAGGAGGATTGAGGATTGCCAGCACCCAAAGGACAACAGAAAAACCGACCCGTCCTTCCTCAAATCTTTTTTCCGCATATCCCGATTCCAGGTGTGGATCAAAAGCCAGGCCTATCTTTTGTAGAAAAGAATGAAAATACATGTACTAACTACGTTAAAAATGAAGTAACAGTATTCTGATAGTAGAAACTACCTTTTCGGCCGATGGTAAAGTCAAAAGTAGTAAAAGGATTCGTTAAAGGAATTTAATCCTATCGATTTTCTATGAGTTCATTTGCACTCATCTCTTGCATATTTTTATAAACGTTGAGTTGAATTTTAATAAATTTAGACATAATCCTAGCCGCACCTCTGATAATGATGTTGTCAGCAACTAAGATTACTTTTTCCGTTTGATTGGAAAATTTATCAAGATTTTTCATCCATAAATCTTTTGCACTTTTGTCAAAACCACTCATGTTTTGGCTATCCCAAATATGTACAAACTTTTCACCAGGCTTACTTTGGCAAAACTCTGACCAGGCTCTGGTTGCTTTCTCTGAGCAATCGAGTGTAAACTTATTCTTGAAGCTGAAGTGAAGAAATCTGCTGCTACTGCTTTCAAAGCTTTTTAACTCTACATTGTCTTCCTTGAGTACTACCTGTGAAATTGCAATATCTTGAACCATTTCCAATCAGTTTTAGTATAATAAAATTATCACTTGATAAAATGGTTTGTAAATTCTTTTGATCAAATGTTGTATTGTATCGATAAAGTGTCCTAATTAAGAGGTTGTGTAATGAGGTAAATACTCGATTATACCGTTCATCATAAATAGATTGCCTTTTAACGATATTTCATGGAATTAAATTATCAATTGATAATATTTGATGATAAATTAGAATTTTAAACATCAACTATGAGAGACCTATACAGATTAGTTTACACCAGTTTCCGAAAGGAATTTTGTGACGATTTGGAAATTAAAAAGATATTGGAATCTTGTAAGAAAAATAATCCTGGCCGAGGGATTACAGGAATTCTTCTTCATTCGGATAGTCGTTTCATTCAGTATATGGAAGGATCCAGAGAGGATGTTACAGCACTATATGAAAAGATCAAAAACGATCCTCGTCATACTTCCATAAATCAACGGAATTTTGAAAAAATTGAAGAAAGGGTGTTTCCAAGTTGGGAAATGGGATATAGAGATGTTTCCAGGCGGAATATTGAATTTCATACGGATATTTCCGATGAAGATATGGAATCATTTGAAAAGCTTATTGGAAGTGAACTGGATTTTACTAATGATGGGATGCGTGTACTTCAGCTATTTTTCAGATCTTAGATTACATTTATTTCTCAAAAATTAATGAATCAGCCTTCGCACCTAATTGCTGAAGTAATTCATTGGTTTCTTTCACCATCTGGTTTGGTCCACATACATAGAAGTGCTGAGAGAATCCGTTTACATAGTCCTTCAAAAAGTTCATGTCAACTCGTCCATACTCATGACCCTCGATACGCTCTCTTGTAAGCGTAGAAATAAAATCATCTCCGAGTAGTTCTTCAAAATCGGCTTCCATGATCACATCCTTTCCGGTTTTGTTTGAAAAAAGGAGTGTATGTCCTTCCAATTGGCCTTTGGTATGTAAATATCTAATTATGGAAATAAAAGGAGTTATTCCCGCTCCGCCAGCAATGAAGGTACCTTTCCCCTTATATTCAATGGCTCCCCATGCGTCATCTACTATCAAAGAGTCTCCCTCAAGAAGTGCATCTATCTCATGGGTCACTCCATCATGATCGTGATAGGTTTTGATCGTAAATTCAAGGTGTTCATCTTCTGGGAGACTTGTGAACGTGAAAGGTCTCTTTTCTTCACGGAATCCATCTTTATCTATTGCCACCTCTGTAGCTTGTCCGGGTGTAAATGAATAGTTCTCTGGTTTTTCAGTCCTTATCCGTTTTACATCGTGGGTTAAGGAGAGTATATCAATAATTTTTACTGTGTAGGGCATATCTTATTCTGGTTTGAATTCTTATTAATAAATAGAATACCATACACTTTTGTTTGAGGTCTGAAGAATAGAATTGTTTCTGTTATGCCTAATGATGGATAAATTATCCCTATAAAACGGTTTTACCAAGAAAACTAGTCCTCGTTTCCTCTATTTCCTATTATGAAAACAAGTCCTGCAGAAATGTAAAATATGGGGGCAGCATCGTCATTATCAGGTAAGACATATCCATATCCACCTTCGATAATAAATCGTTGATTTGTACTAACCTTGCCTTGTATTCCTAGGTTTGCTAATAAATAAACTGCATCGGGAGGTGGAATGGTGTCTCCTGACTGTGTCTGATCGGAAAATATCACATTTCCGGCATATCCTTTGGCAAAACCACCCCTTAAGCTAGCATAATAGTCCCAAGGTTTGTCTCTCAACGTTCCTACTGTAAAAGCAGCATCCCCATTTAGACTTTTTCCATCTGAGTCATCGGCAGCTCCAATTCCTAGTTCAAGCCTCGATTTTTCGGTCAGTTGGTATCTCCCGGCTACTTTAAGTGACAAGGTTTGTCCATCATTTCTTTTTCCGCCCATGATGTCGCCTCCTATATCAAAACGCTTACTTAATCCGTACTTATATCTTGCAAACCAGCCCTGTGCTCCCGAATGACCGCCTTCAAAGAGGGCTCCAGCGGACCCTACCGCTATGGCAGCTTCTGAAGCTCCTTTTGGAGTAGTTTGAGGACCACCATACGTAAGCATAGGGGCCGGTGGAGCAATGGTTACACAACCTGAAAGAAAAATTGCGCCTATGAGTAAGAGTGATTTTCCCATCGCTTAAATGTCTTACTTCAAGCTAACAATATTAGGTGATATCAAGAAATTCAGTTAATCATTTTATTGACTTGACTTTAAGATGACTATGAATGTAGAACCTCCTTTTTAAAAATAATTTACTTCGTGGGCGATGCTTTGTTGTCATATGTAATTGTCGGAATTAATTTCGAATAAAATGGCTGGCCACATCCCATATCTCAAAGAAATCATCGATTTCTATCGCTTGATGCGCATAGGACTCCCCCAAGGGGATAATTTTTCGATTATGAGAATCGAGGATCAACCGGATACCAAACGTCAATTGATGCCTCTCTTTCGAAGTGACTTTTATCGGATAGTAATCCTCAATAACTCTGCAGTAGAGTGGAGGCTGCCAAGTCAATCGTTCGAAACGACTGATCACTGCGTTTATTTCGGATATCCGGGCAAACTGGAAAGCTGGGAAGCATTTGAAAAGAACGAAGGATACCTTATTTGCTTTACAGAGAGCTTTGCTCACTTAGATGCATCTGCTTCTAATTTCACCTCGCTATATCCATTTTTCGATTTCGAAGCTTCATCCCTTTTGCCCATAAACGAAAAGGAGGCTGATACACTTGGCAGACTTGCAGAAAAAATGATTGAGGAGACTGAATCTCTCCTATCGGATAGGAGTGAGATGATTTTGCACCTACTTCACGAGTGCATGATTCATATTCGCAGGATGTTTACTAAAATGGAAGCACTTATACCGCCTGAAAACAGAAACAGTGTTTCCATCTTCAATCGATTTCATGCTGAGCTGGATCATTATTTCGCAGAGCTGGCTGAATCCCAAGGGGGCACTCAAGCGAGTGTAAGCCTGATAGCCGACCGAATCAATATCAATCCGAGCTATCTCAATACAGTAATCAAAGACCTAACAGGAAAAACTGCCTCTGTCCACATTCAGGAGAAGACCATTCTTGAAGCCAAGAGCTACCTGATGCACACAGACTTGCAGGTGAGCGAAATTTCTTATCGACTTGGTTTCACTAATACTACTTATTTCAATCGCTTTTTCAAAAAGATCACCCGAGAAACGCCCGTTTCCTTTAGAAAAGCACTATAGATTTTAAATCTATAAAAAGTGTAATCTATTGGCTAAAAAGTGTAATTAATCGCTTTTTATCACCCGTATCATTGTAATGTAATAAATAATTAATGCTATGATCAAGCTGTTGAATGTACTGAAAATCTGGATGATAGTTTACTTATTTATTACAAGTATCCAATATGCACTCCAGGATTTGCTAACCCAATACTCGATGTATATCCGATCACTGATTCTCTCTGGGATTATGGTCTTTGGGCTGCAATACCTGATTTTCCCGGTACTTAAAAAGCTTGAGAAGTAAACACTTTAAATCATAAGAAAATGGAAACATTAGAACAGACAACACCAACAATGAGATTAGCAAACGGACTTGAAATGCCACAGGTAGGGCTTGGCGTTTTAAAAGCAAAAGATGGAGATGAAGTAAAAGATGCGGTAAAGACTGCCTTGGATGAGGGCTATCGATTGGTTGATACGGCGGCAGTGTATGGAAATGAACAAGGAGTGGGGGAAGCAATTGCCGAAAGTGGAATTCCCAGAGAGGAAATCTTCCTGACTACAAAAGTTTGGAATTCAGATCAGGGCTATGAAAATACGCTGAAAGCTTTTGATAAGAGTCTAAAATTGCTACAAACTGATTACGTAGACCTTTTCCTGATCCACTGGCCTGTGAAGGGTCTATATAAGGAAACATGGAAGGCCCTTGAGGAATTATATTATCAGGGAAAAGCAAAAGCGATTTGGTGTGAGTAATTTCCAAACCCATCATTTGGAGGATTTAATGTCATCGGCTAGGATCGTTCCAATGGTGAACCAGGTAGAAATGCATCCACATTTGCAACAGGCAGAACTGAAGAAGTTTTCTGATGAAAATGGAATAGTATTAGAAGCGTGGAGACCCATCATGATGGGAGAGGTGAATGAGATTCCAGCTTTGAAGGAAATTGCTGAAAAACATAGCAAGTTTCCGGTTCAAGTGGCGCTGAGATGGCTGTTGCAAAAAGGAGTAGTAGTCATCCCCAAGTCAGTCAATCCGAAACGAATCGCTCAAAACATAGATCTCTTTGATTTTGAGCTGAGCGAGCAAGAGATGAAGAAAATTGAAGTGCTGAATCGTAATCGAAGGCTAGGGCCAGATCCGGATAATTTTAACTTTTAAGAATATATAAGCCCCTCATAAATAGGGGCTTTTTTATTTTTTTTCTATCGGCAAGACATAGGAGCGCATCTCCTTGATCGTATGCGAGCTTGCACTTGTGAATCTATAAACGTCACAAAAAGCATAGGTCTTGTTCCCCATAATCATCTCCCCATTACAAGCAGCTTCAGACCCATGTGTAATGATGGAGTGAATGACTACCTCATAAGCAGTGTAATCTTTCATGATATTCATTTCCTTAATGAAATAATCTTTTCCCAATATTTCCTTGTCTCCATAGATCATCCAATGGATATCATCACTCACATTGTCAATGATAAAATCTGCTTTACCAGTAGCGAAAGCAATGTTGAAATCCTTAATAAATACTTTCTTGGGAGCATTACTCAGGTTTGCGTTTACTGTGATTTTGGTCATCTTTTTAGCGTTAGATTTGATACATAAGAATTTGGAATTATGCTTTCTCCGGACAATTAATCATCCATTGCACACCAAACTTGTCTGTGCAACTGCCGAAGTAATCACCCCAAAACTGATCCTCCATCGGCATAGTTACCTCACCCTTTTCAGAAAGTGCTTTGAATAGCCGATCCGATTCTTCCCTGGTATCCACCTGGAGATTGATGTGAACGTTGTTGCCTTTTTTGAGTTTTGGGCTTATTCCCTCTAGCATATCTGAGCCCATGAGACTGTAGCCTCCCATTATTTTCAATTCCACATGCAAAACAAGATTTTTATCCTCCTCGGGAAGTGGTGGCATTCCCTCCTGTGGCGGCATATCTCCAAATCGCATGGGGCCATTACCAAAATATTCCCCATTGAATACGGTTTTGTAAAAACTGAATGCTTGCTCGGTTTCTCGTTCAAAATTCAAATAGGTGCTTACTGAAGCCATAGTCGTAGTTGTTTTTGGTTATTATTTAATAAGAGGTATATATTTTTCCTTATTCTCGATGATTATCCAAGCCAAAATAGCTGTGAAGACTAATGCCATAGGAAGGCCTGCTCCCATTGTAATGTGATGAAGTAATATGCCAATCACAATAGGGGTGAGCATCAAAGCCCCAAGTGCTCTGAACCTGGGAATGATGATCAGTATTCCTCCAGCGATTTCAAAAAAGCCTAGCAGCGGCATTAGCCAGTCGATTTCCATCATAGCCATAAACATACTCATGGCTTTCTCCGGCATTTCTTCAGGGACAGGCATATAGTTGAAAAATTTGTTTAGGCCTCCGTTGATGAAATTGAGTCCATACAAGAGGCAGATAACGAATAGGATTTTCTGTTTCATAATTAGTAGGTTTTATTCCATTAATTTACCCTATTCTTTTGGCATGTTATCCCAATCAAGATGAACGATCTCCCAGCGATGACCATCTAGATCGATAAAGCTCATACTATACATCCAACCCTGAATTTCAGTAGGTTCAGAAAATACTTCTCCACCTAAAGTCTTTACTTTTCCAACCATCCCGTTCACATATTCGCGATTGGGTGCATCCACTGATATCAATACCTCACTACCCTTTTTTAGGTCAGCTATTTTGTGTGCGGTATACTTCTCGAATTCAGATTCAAGTACCATCATTACCGGTACTCCACCGATTTTGAATCCGATCATATCGGGTGCATCTCTCATGGATTCAAAACCTAGAGAGGAGAAAAATTCTTTGGATTTTTGAAGATCCTTCACAGGAAGATTTAACCATAGTTCTTGTTTCATAGCAGTATTTTTTTCTACATTTTGAGCGATAAGGTCAATCGCGAAAATGAAAGTGATTGTCGTTAAAAGGAATTTCATAGACCAAAGCTAAAAAGCCGTATTACACCTTGTGAAGTGGAATTGCAGCATTCTGAGGGGTTGATTGCGACAGTATATTTTGCAATTCGCAATCATCGTAAAAAATGATTTTGGTAAGTATTCGGTTAGAGTCCAGTGTACATTTAAATGATTACCTCCATCCCTTCTCTAGCGAGAGAGCAATTAGGAAATCGTTTCTGACATTCTTCTTCGATATTTAGTAAAAATGTATCGTCATGATCAGGGTCATGATGAGTCAGGTATAGTTGTTTAACGTTAGCCCGCTCAGCTACTTCGATTGCCTGTGTGAAACTACTATGTCCCCTTCCTCTATACTCTTTGAGTTGCTCATCTGTGTATTGAGCATCGTGAATCAACAGGTCTGCGTTCTCACAAAACTTGACCACTTCAGGGTCAATATTTTCACCATGTTCCAAATCAGAGCAAATCACAATGGACTTTCCGTACCCATCTAGGCGATAGCTAAAAGCTCCACCAGGATGTTGATGCCTGCGGTACAGAAATTTTACATTTTTATCCATGCTTAGTGTGCGTTGAAATTCTTCAGTGGTATAAAAACGCATGTCTGCTCCCATGTTGTCAAGTTGAACAGGGAAATGCTCACTGTGCATCTGTCTTCCAAAAACCTCCTTAAGTTCGCTTGCTTCCTTTCCCGCATAATGTGGTGAAAAAAGTGCGATTTTCTGGTTTGGATAATAAGCAGGTTCAAAAAATGGAAATCCTTGTATATGATCCCAATGAAAGTGGCTAATGTGCAGGAGGATGTATTCCGTAAGTGGTATTTTA
Source organism: Ekhidna sp. (assembly GCA_965267215.1). Lineage (GTDB taxonomy): Bacteria > Bacteroidota > Bacteroidia > Cytophagales > Cyclobacteriaceae > Ekhidna. The sequence goes on along the minus strand of OZ253940.1, from coordinate 2,372,160 downwards.
CCTGCTGCAATATCTTTTCCGAGATTACGAATACCAGTACCTGCGTCGAATATTACAATAATTTTTTCATCAGGCTTTTTAACCAACAGATCAAGGTAGAAGCATGTGGTATTACCTCCGAAATGGCTCATCTCACTTTCACAAACAGGAGTGGAGCCGCGAACTCCGTAAAATTTAATTTTCCAAACAGCAGATTCCATTGTATTGAAGATTTTTTTTAAGGCTTTATTTCAATAGTGCTCCAATCAATTTTTGGCGCATTTGGTAAAATATCCTTTTGGTTCAGTTCTACACTCTTTTTAATTTTTCTACTCAGTGGACTCACTTCGCAATCGGTTGGTATTCTACAGAATATTTTATCTTCAATATTAGAATCTATGAGAAATCCATTGCTCAACTTGATCTCAACTGTACTTATCAATACATCCACACCTTGCATGCAAGTGGTGATATCAAAAACTGGACAGGATGGTTTAGCAGAGCTTACAAAATCTTTCTCTAGGTCAAGCCAGTAGATCTTTAATTCCTCGATTAAGCAAGCTTCTAAGGCAGATAAAAAGTGAATCAAGTGTATGTTATTCACTCGGAGAAGCTTATGCTTATTATTATAAGGCTGACAAAAAATCTCAATTGGATATTTCATTTCAATCTGATTTCTAATGTTTTATTGTTGCTTTCTAATTCAAACACAGCTTCTTCGTAACTGGCTGGACCAAATCCTCGCTTCGGATTATTAGAAAAGCCATAGGGCTCTTTTGGAATTCCCAAAAAATTCAGATCAAGTTCAGTATCATTGTTTCGATCGTGATAAGCACTGATGGCATATTTTCCCCTTGGCAATAAGATCTTACCCTCGACTGAAAATTCAGTTACTTCTATGCTTTTAGTTGCAAAAGGATTTGATTTTAAAAAGGAATTTGGTGTGTTGAATATTGCGATTCTGATCTTGCCTCGTTTTTGAGTGAGTCCTTCAAAACGAATGATTAATTGATATTTTTCATTCATTTTAGGTTCAGTACTATGCAAGGAGAGTATAAAAATAAGTAAAGGAAAAGCGTTCATCTGCATTGATTTAGACGGTATTACTTCTTATATCCTAAAACAGGATGCTTCTCGACCCATTTATCCTGCTGGCTTTCTTTTAATATAAAATCCGCCAGATCGATTCGGTTGATCTTGAAGTTGCCGGCCCCAATCTTTCTATCCTTTACCATATAGAGTTTGGATTTGCCATCAAGCAGATAGGTCGGACGAACGATAGTCCATTGCAGATCTTTCCCAGATTCTTCTATGATCGTTTCCATTTTCATCATATCCATGTAAGAGTTCATTAGCCATGGTCTGAAGAATGCCCGGTAGTACCAGGGGGAATTTTCATCGTGCTCCGTACCTGCTGAACTTACCATAATCAGTCGATTGACCCCTGCTTCTTTCAATGATTCAATTAATACTTTAGCTGATTCACTATACAAAGTTGTTGGTTTGGCAGCCGTAGCATAGCTGCCTGATCCTATGACTGATATTGCCACATCGCATCCATCAAGTGCTTTTGTGACAGATGTTGGACGATCAAAAGTGTATTCCACTACTTCTAAGTTTCCATTGAATGAGGCCAAGGTTTCTTTTCTTCTTACTGCTGCTTTTATTGCATAGTTATGTTCTTGCGCCTGACGAAGTAGTTCCAATCCTGTCTTGCCATTTGCTCCAAAGACACATATCTTTTTCATCGTTATCTTCTTTTTTAAGTTAAGAAATATTCAACTATTAGTGCTAGATCATTTAATATGTCTGCTATTTTGGCATTATCTTTTCAATAAGAATACCAGTAGAGTAATCTGAAGATTATTTATAAACAATAATCTGATAATCAGTAAATTAAATTTTGGTATGTCAATTTTTGTAAATCCAGAATGGATGTCATCATCCCTGAATAATTGTGGATACACAAAAAATGGAAACGAATATTAGTATGAGAGAAATGAATTTAGATGATTACCAACTTTTGTTGGATATCAATATCTCAGTAGCAAAGACACAAACAAGACAAGAATTGGTTCGTTTGATTTTTGATCAGATCCGCCATGTAATTCCATTCGACTGCCCCGGATTGTTCACTATTGATTCAAGTGGAGAGTTTCACACAGAACTTTCGGATGATGATTCGGTACTTGATCCCATTAACCGGTACGTTTATGAACATATGGATAGTAATAGCTATCCGCATGAAGGTACAGCTATAGATCTTTGGTCGAAACTATCAATTCCAGTCATTTATGACTTAAAAGATTTGCATGAAAACATAGCCACTCACCCACACTTTCCTCATATGCTCAAGGCCGGGCTTAAACAGACCATTGCAGGTCCGCTTATCCATGAAGGTAAACGCATTGGTATTCTTTGTCTGAATAGTACCAAGCCAGATGCATATAAAAAATCAGATATTCCAAGATTTCAAGGCATTTGCAATCAGCTGGCCATTGCTGTTAGTAATATTCTGTCGAAAGAAAATATTCATTTGAAAGAGTGGGAAAAAAGTACTCAACTGGAGATAATTAACGCTATGCACACCCAAAAATGCTGGGAACAACGGTTAATGGAGATAGCGAAAATCCTAAAAAAAAGTATTCCCTATGATGTGATCTCCTTCAGTATGATTGGTGAACGGTTTGGAAAAGTCAATTATGGTTTCGAGCTCATTGGAACAAATGAATTCAGAGCCATTAGCATCGACTCTTTTTTGAAAATGACCCAGTTAAGTACAGAGGAGTTCAAAGAATACTTCTTCAAAAGCATCATAGCCGAACCTACTATATTCAATTCTGAAGAATACAGTCAGGAAATGGAGAGGCACGTGGTTAAGAAAAAGATAAATCAGGTGTTTAAGGTCAAAAGTAGTATGACGTTTTTACTGGAAGTGGATAGTGAAAAGTTTTATGTAGCATTTTACAGCAAAGCTGATAACCCTTACCAGAAGCGTCATATCTCACTCTTTGAGAGCATCCAATCTGCCTTTGTTTTGGCAATGGAAAAGCTGTTGCTTTTTGAGGAGGTGATGTACTTAAACACCCTGCTTAAAGAAGAGAAGATTCATCTCAAAGAGCAGGTAGACCAACAATACAATTTCTCGGAAATGGTAGGCCAAAGTTTACGAATGAATCAAGTATTCGAAAAAGTCAAGTTAGTCAAAGATACAGACACCAATGTATTAATTCTCGGTGAAACAGGTACCGGAAAAGAACTCATCGCCAGAGCTTTACACAATTTATCTGTGAGAAGTGATAAGCCTTTAATCAAAGTGAATTGTGCTTCTTTACCCAGAGATCTGATTGAATCTGAGCTCTTTGGGCATGAAAAGGGAGCATTCACAGGTGCTTTGAATCAACGTATAGGCAAGTTTGAATTAGCTGATGGAGGCACCATTTTTCTAGATGAGATAGGAGAATTGCCAGTAGATCTACAACCCAAATTATTGCGGGCCATCCAAGAGAAAGAATTTGAACGAGTAGGAGGGCAAAAAACGATCAGAATACACTGTCGGATCATTGCTGCCACTAATCGTAATTTAGAAGAGGCTGTAGCCCAAGGGACGTTTAGGGCTGATCTTTTTTATAGACTCAGCGTATTTCCCATCGAGCTTCCAGCTCTAAGAGAACGAGGAGAGGATATTGGGTTTCTGACCAATTACTTTGTTAAGAAGAATTGTCAAAAACTAGGTAAAGAAGCTGTTTATGTTACTAAAGGGACATTAAGAGAATTGAAAACATACCATTGGCCAGGCAATGTAAGAGAATTAGAACATGTCATAGAACGATCTGTTTTGCTAACTGAAGGTAAGTCCCTGCAACTTGCTATGGCTAAGGGACCCAAAATGGGATCATCAACACAAACGTTTGAGTTTAAAACACTTCAAGATGCAGAGACAGAGCTCCTACTTCAAACATTAAAGCATTGCAATGGAAGAGTCCGTGGAAGTGGAGGAGCAGCTGAAAAACTGGACGTTCATCCATCAACATTAGAATATAGGATAAAACGTGCTGGTATTACCAAACAGATGGTTGTGGAGTGAAATCGCAGCATTCTGAGGGGTTGATTGCGACAGATTGGTTTCTTAACTTAGATAGATGAAAAAGATATCTATTATCATACCCAATGGTGATTTTAGCATTACCAATTTTGATCTGACACGCCAGATGTTCACCTGGGTGAATGATCACTTACCTGAGCCCGCCTTCGATATTGAAATTCTGGGTACTAAACAGGAAGCAAGTTCGCATGGTGGGCTGTTCAGGATCAAGGCGGAACGTACCATTGATCAATCAGATAAGACCGATGTGGTCATCATTCCAGCTACATTCGGGGATCCAATGCAAGTATTTGAAGATAACCGTGAACTCGTTCCATGGATTATGAAACAATATAATCAAGGAGCTGATCTGGTAAGCATGTGCGTCGGTTCATTCTTCCTTGGAGCGATGGGAATACTGGATGGAAAGAAATGCTCTACTCATTGGGGTTCAGCGGAAGATTTTAGAAAGCTTTTTCCAAATGTCACCCTTGAAGATGAACGAATTGTGTCCGAGTCAGATCGTATCTACACCAGTGGAGGAGCATTGGCTTTTACCAACTTGTTGATTTATCTGATTGAGCGTTATGTAGGAAGAGAGATGGCCATAGCTACGGCAAAGGCATTTATGATTGATATTGATCGCACAAGTCAGTCTCCATTTATGATTTTTTCCGGACAGAAAGCACATGAAGATGAGGGTGTACTCAAGGCTCAGGAATATATTGAAGCCCATTTCAAAGATAAAATATCGGTAGAGAATTTGTGCGAGGAAATAGGAGTGGGTCGAAGAACCTTTGAGCGACGATTCAAAGGATGTACAAGTAATACTGTCCTGGAATACATTCAGCGGGTAAAGATTGAAGCAGCCAAGCAAGAATTAGAAAAAGGATTGAAAACGGTAGCCCAGGTGATGTATGAGGTCGGCTATAACGATACAAAAGCATTCCGAGAAGTTTTTAAGAGAGTGACGGGAATGACTCCTGTTGCATACAAAGGTAAGTATTCGAAGATGGAATTGGTTGCTTAATACCCTACAGGACAGTTTAAAAGATGGGTATCCACTTTTCTGAACTCTTCCTCTTAGACCCTGATGGAAAAACTTTGTCTTTAAAACCTTCTGGCCCAATCATGCTTCTGATCTCTATTCTGAATTTTGCCTTTTTCAAATTCCATTTTCCCTTGTCAAACTGAAACTCAATTCCATCATAGGGTAGGTGAGTTGCCTTGTAAATGTTGTCTTTAAAGCCATTTTCTTTAAGGTCTCTCATTTTACTTCTATCAAACTTCACTGTATTTGCAACCCACTTCTGATTTTGCCCCCATAATGTTATAGGGGAAGTATCAGTCCAGAGGGTATCCGTCAGAACCCTGTCACCTAACTGAGCAGAAGCATGGATGTTGTAAATCGAATTTTGTATTTTAATGAAGAGGTCAACATACAGTGGTTTAGGGAGGTCACTTTTAACTGCGAGGTAATAATAAAATGAATCGTGTTTTACATACAAGATGTTTTCACTATCTATAGCGATGACCTTTGCATCACTCCATTCTTCATCTTTTATCTTACCATCTGGTAGGATAGGTCGAATGGTGTTTTGCTCACACGAAATGATCGTGATACTAAAGCAGAGAATGAATAATATATTTCTCATCACACTCAATATACGCTTAAAATATGTTTACTACTATCAACGGGGAAGAGTAGGTTAATTCGTTGGTCTTACTGCTCTGATTTCCAACTTTTCCTTGAGCTAGGAGGTCATCTCTCAATTATTTATCAAGGTATTCTTCTCTGCGTCCAATAAGGTTACATGTTTTTCAAGACTATTTATAAAAAGATAATGATTCAATTAGAGATACTGAATTTTTGAAACGATACGCGGAATCACCTAGTTATGTTCAGAATATTTGATCAGGAAAAGTAGATAGCGACATAAGGCTGTCACTCAAGTGTTCTATCTTCACTTATATGGAGTTTATAAAAAATGTTGATGTAGAGAAGTTAATTGCTGGGTATCCAAAATTAGCATCTGAGAAGCTCAGTCAGCTTAGAAAACTTATCCAGAATACAGCAGAAGAAGATGGGGTGGTTAAACTTATTGAAACCACCAAGTGGGGAGAGCCTAGTTACGTCGCTAAAAAGGGGAGTACCATTCGCATAGACTGGAAAGAACGCACTCCTGATAAGTATTTTATGTATTTCATCTGCTCCACTGAATTAGTGAGTACCTTCAAACTCATCTTTGGAGATGAACTGACCTTTGAAGGTAATCGAGCCATCGAACTAGATCTAAATGAGCCAGTTCCAAAAGAGGCTTTGAAGCGATGCATTTCTCTCGCACTTAATTATCATACAATCAAGCATCTACCGATGTTAGGGGTGTAAACAAAAAAACCGACCCACTTCTCAGTAGATCGGTCATCATCATTAAAAAAAACCTTATTTAGGTTGTGAATGCTTGAAGATACGAAGGTTAATCAGAAATGGATTTTACTTTCGACGGACGGCCTGAAACAGCCATTGGTTCGTCCTCCAGATTCGAGTAATTTATTTTCTCCATGCACTCTACCTCAAGTGAATAGAAGTCAAACTCCTCAACTACTTTTCCTATCAATCGATAAATGCCTTTCCCTCGAAAAGGATATCGGGCAGCAGATGGAGGAAAATGCACCGTATCAATAAAATGGCCTTCATAGTCAATAAATGTCCCAAAGTGCATGCGTTTTCCGTTGGAGGTGCCTGTATTTTTAATCGTTACGAGGTATCCTATCATTTGTACTGTTTCCCCAAGATGATCAGATAGTTTACGCGAGAGAACTCCTTTCTCTGGCTTTTCCATGAGATCAAATGGATTACACAAAGGGAAGCCTAGTAAATCCATTTCATCAAAAGCGTCTTCTCGCATATCATAATGCAGAGGGGGGAGGGTCCATTGTTTGACAGGTACTTGAAAGAGTCCATTTTTTGCTTGGCTAACTCCTGCACCTAGTGAAAAATGAACTTGCCAGAGTACATCTTTTTTAGGGCCGAACGTTCGTAATGCGCCTGTTCGAACCAGCAGTTTGATTTGTTCGAGCGAGATGCTAACACGGTTGATAAAATCATCCAGATCCAGAAATTGTCCGTTTCTTTCTCTTTCAATAATGATCGACTCAATGACTGTGTGATTGAGCTCTTTTACCATACCAAATCCGAGGTATATCGTCTTGCCAAAGATGACTGTCAATCCCTCACTATGATTCACACAAGGAGCTTCAATCTTGGCTCCATACATTCTTGCTTCATGTACATAAAATTCTGTACGGTAAAATCCGCCACCATTATTGATCACAGCTACCATATACTCTAGTGGATAATACGTTTTGAGAAAGAGGGCCTGATAGCTTTCTACTGCATAGGAAGCAGAATGCCCTTTGGCAAAAGCATAGCCAGCAAAGCTTTCGATCTGGCGCCAGATATCGGCAGACAGTGCGTAGGAGTGTCCCTGATCAGCACAGTTTTGAAAAAACTTGTCTTTCACCTTTAAAAATTCCTCCCTCGAGCGATATTTTCCAGACATGCCTCGTCTGAGCATGTCGGCCTCCCCTAAGGTAAGTTTGGCAAACAAATGGGCTACCTTGATTACGTCCTCTTGATAGACCATCACGCCATATGTGTCAGGCATAATCTCTCGTAGAATTGGGTGAGCATCGTTTCTCCGTTCAGGATGACGATACCGCAAAATATACTCTCGCATCATTCCGGATTTAGCTACTCCCGGCCGGATAATGGAGCTAGCTGCCACAAGTCCCAGGTATTCATTTACCTGCAGCTTTTTCATCAGCATGCGCATGGCGGGTGATTCGATGTAAAAGCATCCGATTGCATCTGCCTGACTGAGCTTATAATTTAGTTTCGGATCATGCTTGAACTTTTTGAAATTGTGAATGTCGACCTCTGGGTCATCTGGGCAGTTCTGTTTGATCACTCCTAATGTATCTCGGATTTTTCCAAGCCCCCGTTGACTCAAAATGTCGAACTTGAAGAGTCCCACATCTTCAGCTACAATCATGTCAAAATGAGTCAAGGGGTATCCTTTAGGGGGAAGGGAAGTGGCAGTGAAATGATGGATAGGCTTATTTGATATCAGGATACCTCCTGCATGGATGCTCAAGTGACTTGGAAAATCGATTAGTCTTTTGCTGTAACGGTGAATGAGTTGTCCAATGTGATCCAGTTCTTTTTCTGAGGTTTGTGATACTTTTTCAATCTCATGTGGAGGTAACCCAAACACTTTACCTAACTCACGAATGATTGCCCGATGCTGAAAAGTACTGTAAGTGGCTAACAGAGCTACCTGCCCTTGTTTTCCAAAGCGCTCGAAAATGTATTGGGTAATGTCATCCCGATCTTTCCACGAGAAGTCGATATCGAAATCAGGAGGGTTTTGGCGGAAGAGATTGATGAATCGCTCAAAATACAAATCCAATTCTACAGGATCCACATCTGTGATGCGGAGCAGATAAGCAACAATGCTGTTGGCACCACTTCCACGTCCAACATAATAGTACCCTTTGCTGCGTGCATATTCAAGTATATCCCAATTAACCAGGAAGTAGGAGACAAATCCTTTTTCTTTGATCATGCTGAGTTCCATATCCAGACGATCCAATATCTCTTGTTTAGGCTTTTTGCCATATCGGTATGGGAGCCCATCATAACAGAGCTTTGTGATCAGTTCAATATCATCATCTTCCGATGCTCCATACACTTTCAGGTTTTGATGATTGATAGGATCGTTGAACGTGAAATCAATGGAACACTTTTTTAGCAGGTTTTTGGTGTTTACAATGATTTGCGGATAATCCTTGTAAAACTCAAAAAGCTCACCTAGCGGATACATTACATCATTAGGGTTTCCTTCTTCACTCTTAGCTAATCGACTCAACAATTCGTTCGTGTCGATCGCTCTTAGCAATCGATGCATATTGAAATGAATTTTGTTGGTTTTTTCTCCACGTTGAAAAGAGACCGTCTGTAGGATGACCAATTTGTCTAGGTGATTGATCCACTTTGTTCTTTTCAACTTGAAAATGTCCTGTGGCCGAATACCTAAAAATTCGTTTTTTCGAAGGGTTATCTTGAAAGATGGATGAAATGGATACACCACAAAAACATGTTTGAAAACAGGGGCTTGAGTGGGAATTTCTTTAGACTCATGAAGGTGACGCGATAGGTATTCATTCAATTCAAAAAAGCCCTTGTTGTTTTTGGCTATCCCAATGAACTGTTGATCTACACTGTTTCGAAAGTCTATTCCGAGAATAGGCTGAATGTCATATTTTGGAGCTAACCGCGCGAAGTTTAAGCAGCCGGAAGTAGAGTTGATGTCTGTAAGAACCAGCTCATTCACTCCACATTTTTGAGCAGTAGCCAACAACTCTTTTTCGGAGAACGTACCGTATTTGAAGCTATAATATGTGTGGGTATTTAAATACAATTATTCAATAAGCCAATTTGAAAATTTGATAATTACTGATTTGTCCGTTTTGTTGTACCAATAATTTTTGATAGAACCTTAATGATAGAAAGGAGCTGATCTTTAATCTGCTGCTGAAATGGATAACTAGAGGAGCCTCTTCACAAATCAATATCCAGTACATTGTTTCATCAGCCTCTTTAGCAGCAATTTTCATCTTATGGATGAAATCCGCTTTGCTCTCGGCATTTTGTGCTTCATGAATATTTGCACCTATAGAAGTTCCAGACTTTAGTAATTGCCTTGCTACCACATATTTCCTTTCTTGTTCCAACTGCTCAGAAAATTCAATGATTTTAAGAGCAAATTGGAAGGACAGCTTTACAACCACATTTTCTTTGTCATTCCTCATATTTTCAAATTATCACATTAAAGCATTGTCAAATTGATCACGCCACCTTCGAAACCCTCAAATCCCCCTTGAATGGGTTGAATGTGCGAATGGCATTTACTCCCAGTGCCTTGGCACGAACTAACGAACGGTCTCCATGCTTTTTCTTGATCCAGTCCATCTCCTGATAGAGATTGATGATCTCTCCCGTATCCTCAAATAGGTTGATCTGGTAATTACCATGCACCAGGCTACTGAAGCGAACTCCAACAAGTCTGACAAGCAAACGTTTATCGTACAGTTTATCAAACAACTCAGCTACTTTCGGGATCAAAATATGATCTGCTGAAGTGTACGGAATACGTATCTGCTGAGTATAAGTATTAAAGTCCGAATATCGGATTTTTACTGCTACACACGCAGTAAGCTTATTTTCATCCCTAAGCTGATAAGCCAGATGTTCGGTCATTGCCAGGATGATTGTCTTTAGCCTCGTAACATCTGTGGTATCTTTATCAAATGTTTGTTCTGTAGAGATTGATTTTCTTTCGGAGTAAGGAACTACTGGTGAATGATCGATTCCATTGGCTTTATCCCACATCACTGCTCCATTTTTTCCAAAAATCTGCACCAACATATCCTTTGGCATCTCTTGAAGGGTATGCACTTTTCTTACACCTAGTCCCCGTAGCGTCTGATAAGTTTTATCGCCAATCATAGGGATTTTTTGTACAGAAAGAGGAGCTAAAAAAGGTTTTTCTGTTCCTGATTTAATCCAGATTTTATTGTTGGGCTTAGCTTCTCCGGTAGCTACTTTAGATACAGTCTTATTAATGGATAATCCAAAAGAAATGGGAAGACCTGTGTTTTCAATTACCTTTTCCCTAAGTTCAGATGCTAGTTTGAAGCATCCAAAAAACCGATCCATTCCAGTCAGATCTGCATAAAATTCATCAATAGAAGTTTTTTCGAAGACAGGGACGTTTTCCTGTATGATTTCACAGACATCTATAGAAAACTTGGTGTAGTCAGAATGACTTCCTTTGATTACAATTGCTTCCGGACAAAGCTGCGTGGCAAGCTTCATTGGCATGGCCGAATGAATACCAAATCTTCTTGCTTCATAACTACAGGCAGCCACCACTCCCCGATCACTCGATCCTCCGATCAGTATAGGTTTATTTTTTAAACGACTGTCCCTCAGCCGTTCTACAGACACAAAAAATGTGTCCAGGTCCATGTGTAAAATAAATGAGTTCATCAAATGATAAAATTACTAATATTTTTAGTAATTCAAATCATCTCATTTACAAGTTTCGTCTAATCTTAATCTGTACTTATCTAATTGCTTGTAGTAACACTGTTAAAATACCTATCTTCGACCTATCGCCATACCAAATGAGATTTTTTAAGCGCATAACCCTCTTTCTAAGCGTCTTTTTGATTAGTCATTTCATTTCTGCTCAGACTCAGCGGCAGGAACAAATGGTGTCCTACACATACTCATTTATTGGAAATATTGAATGGCCAAGTGATGATAATACGTTTAAAATTCATGTCATTACTACTGATAATGATCTTAAAGAAGAATTTAGATCAACGAGCACTAATCAGAAGATTAACGGTAGAAGTCTGGAAATCAGTTTCACTAGCTATGTGATCGTTCCTCAGGATGTAGACGTGATTTTTGTAACTGATAGATATAATGCAACCATTCCTTCTTTATTAGACAAGATAAGTGGTCAGCCTATTCTCTTCATCACAGATCGGTTTGATAAACAGCGTGATGTGATGATCAACTTTTTATCTTCTAAGCCTGGGGAGTTAACATTCGAATATAATCGGGCGAATATTACCTATCAAGGTCTGGGTGTTAAAGCCGGAATAAGAGAACTTGGGGGGAGTGAGGTAGATCTTGCTAAGATTTTTAAACAGGCACGAGATTCCATTCGATCAATGGAACTTAGGGCACAGCAATTGCAAGCACGGTTCGATTCAATGAATCTCGATGTAGCTGCAGCGGTTGGTATTTATAGGCAGCAGCAAACGCTTATTCAAGATAGAGATTTTCAAATTGCATTAAGAGAAAATCAAATAAAGAGGCAGAATGAAGCACTTGACAGTTTGTCTACGGAATTTGCCCAGTCTCGGAAAAGGCTAGATAGCTTATCTGGTATTCTAAATAAACGTGAGAAGGAACTAACGGTATTAGGGGAAGAGATAGATCAACAAAAAGCGAATGTTGATGAAGGTAATAAAACTCTTGCTGAACAGAGAGAGCGAATTGCAGAGCAAGATAAAGAGATTGCTTCCAGAGAGTCTAGACTGGAAGAAATGTCCACTGTTGTAGATTCACAGCAAAGTGCACTTGTATTCTTAATATTATTTCTTGTCGCAATAGTTGGATTTACTTTTCTGATTTTCACCGCCTATAGGGCTAGAAAGAAAGCTGCTAAAAAACTTGCCGAACAAAAAGAGGATTTAAGTAGACTACTGGATGAATTGCAGGAAACTCAATCACAACTGGTGCAGTCTGAAAAAATGGCATCACTTGGTACGCTCACCGCAGGTATAGCTCATGAAATTAACAATGCGATCAATTTTGTATACTCTGGTATCCATGTATTGAGTGATAGATTTTCTGAAATTCGCCCGGTCATTTCTCATGTGACAGATTTAAAGGAAGATGATCAGAACCTGGAGCAATCGATTAAGAAATTGGTGAAAGAGCGTGAAGAAGTAGGATATGATGAAGCCCAGGGAGTCATTGATCAGATGATCAATAGTATCAAGGTTGGTGCAGAAAGGACAACAGAAATTGTAAAAGGTCTACGTATTTTTTCCAGAGCTGAAACAGAAAAGAAGACAAAGATCAATGTGCACGATGACCTGGATGTGGCTTTGCTATTATTGAATAGCCGTCATAAAGATTCAGTAAAAATCAATAGAAAATTCGCAGATGCATCTCCTGAAATAGATGGATTTGATGGTCAGCTGAGCCAGGCATTTCTAAATATCATTAATAATTCCATTGATTCAGTCGTACAGAATGGCAAAGATGGAGAGATAGATGTTGAAACCTCTGTGAACGGCGCTGAAGTAGAGGTGAGAGTAAAGGATAATGGAGTAGGGATATCAGCAGAGGATCAGCAAAAGATTTTTGATCCATTCTTTACAACGAAAAAGATTGGTGATGGGACTGGACTGGGACTTTCTATTACTTACGGAATTGTGGAGAGACACGATGGAAGCATCGCAGTAAACTCCGAACTAGGAAAAGGTGCTGAATTTATTGTTAAACTACCGCTTAGCCTATCAACGAAATGAATGAATTGAAACCATCTTTGATATATCTCGATGATGAGGAAATCAACCTTATCCTATTTAAAGAGATGTTTAAAAGAGATTTTGACATACAAACAACTACATCTCCGAATGAAGCAATTGAGTATGTTAAGAATAATGAATTGGACTATATACTGACGGATCAACTTATGCCTGTGATGACAGGTGTTGAATTTTTGAAGGAGCTCAATAAATTGGGTGTTTCGGAAAAATCCATGAAAGTGATTATTTCAGGATTTACACAGGAAGGTGAGGTGGATGAAGCCTTAAATACCAAGTTAATAGACAGCTTTGTTAGTAAGCCATGGTCTTATGATAATTTGAAAGATCTGCTGTTGAGTCATGCTTAATTGTGGGAAATAAATAGACCAATTGTATTAAAACAAAGACCAAGAAATTCATTATTAAGTTAATTTTACAGAATCAACCAAGAGTCAAGATCAAAATCAATGAATGAACTAAGGCCTTCAGTAATTTATTTAGACGATGAAGAGATCAACCTTCTTCTTTTTAAGGAGATGTTTAAGAAAGATTTTGATGTCTTCACTACTACTTATCCGGATGAAGCACTTGAGTTCGTAAAAAATAATGATGTGAAATTCGTTTTCACGGATCAGCGAATGCCCATCATGACAGGGGTGGAATTTCTACGTGAGCTTGAAGAAATGGAAGTAAACTCATCCCCTAAGAAAGTAATGATATCAGGTTATGCAGCGGAAGGAGAGGTAGGAGAGGCAATCAGACAAAATCTGATAGATCGATTTGTGGATAAGCCCTGGACGTACGAAGGACTCAAAAACGTCATCAGCGCTATTTAATTCCAGCCTCCACAATATTTTTCTAATCTATTGAATTTCATCAATCCGTTATAAGGTGTTAGATTACATTTCATCTAACTATCAACCTATATACGGATGAGCAATACGTTTATCATTGATAAGGTCAATGAACAACTGCTTGAAGAATTTAGAGGTGTATCCGACCCACTTGCCGATAACACGGTCTCTAAAATCATTTCTTTAAGTGAAGAGAAGCAAGTAAATCAAGTGATGATGATGCTTTTCAGAAACGAATCATTTCATAGAGGAATGTTTTCAGAATTGGGTGATGAGTTATCAACGATACTTGATGAGTATATTGAAGCTACAGAGCAGCTTCCTCAGTGGGCAGATACGTCCAGGATAGCACGGGGAGAAAAATTATTTTCGATCTATGGTCCAGCAATTTTTATGTTGCTAAATGTAAGTTCCTTGCCTATGTGCTATACCTGTGCCAAAGGAGCACAGGTCCTCTACGAAACGGGTCGTCTACTATCTCATAATAATAATATTGATCCTTTAGCAAGACGTCTGATGGAGACAGCTCAAATGGTCGTCAATGTTTTATCGGAGGAAGGTCTTTCAAAAAATGGAAAAGGTGTTATCACTCTCCAAAAAGTCAGGTTGATTCATGCTTCTATTCGATACTATTTAAAGCAGGGGCAGTATCAAGGAGAAAAATGGGATGTATCTCTATATGGAGAACCAATTAATCAGGAAGATCTGGCAGGGACACTTATGTCTTTTGGTCCGGTGATTTTGGCTGGGATGAAAAAGCTGAACATCGAGATTTCTAAATCTGAACAGTCAGATTATATGCACTGCTGGAAAGTAGTAGGTTATTTGATGGGTATCGATGATCGCTTATTACCAGATTCCTATGATGATGGATTCGAGCTGGCCACCAGGATACTAAAGCACCAAGCTGAAGTTTCGGAGGCTGGAAAAGCACTTACTGATTCGTGTATTCAATTTATGAATGCACTCATACCGGGTAATCTTTTCAATGAAGTTCCCGCATACTTCATACACTACTTTTTAGAGGATTTTGCTACCTCTTCGGGCAAAGACTTAGGTATGTGTATTGGATTGGATAATAGAAATAGTAGAAAAGATAGAATGATATTAAAGCTGGCTAAAATCATCTCAGGAAGATTGAGTCATTTAGAAGAACACAAGCTTATTCAAAAAATATCATCTTATTTTAATAAGAAGCTTCTGGAAGGAATTATACATCACTATAATGGCGGAAAGGATGTTCAATTTTTTATTCCTCCTTCTTTACAAAAAGATTGGGGGCTGGTAGATGCCTGGAAAAACAGAGCAACTACCCCTGCTCTGTTTGGAAATAGAATAGCATGGCAATCAAAGAAATAATATTATGAAAGATGTACCCGGATTAGATAAAAAGACGACTTATGTGATTCTCGCTTCTTCAGGAATGCTGATTGTATGGTCACTTGTGTCATCAATACTCGAAAGTGGTCCACTATCTGCAAGTATTATTACTTATGGATTATATTTTTTCTACTGGTTTTATGCATTGAAGTTCAAAAATCCATTAATTCAGCGGCTACTTGTATTCGGAACGATTGCAGGTATTCTGGAGTTGGTCACGGATCATTACCTGGTTAGTACTATTGACAGCTTAGTGTATCCTGGAGATGAATTGATGGTGTGGAGTTCTCCAATGTATATGCCATTTGCATGGTCCAATGTAATTCTTCAATTAAGTTTTGTAGGCGTGCTCCTTACCCAAAAAAAAGGTCTCTTGCTGGCATCTATCATTCTTTGTATTGCTGGGGGTATGTACATTCCATTATATGAGCATTTGGCTAAGGATGCAGGCTGGTGGTGGTATAATGATAATGTGAAAATGATATTCAATGCTCCTGTTTATGTAATCGTTTGTGAAGCTTTAATCTCATTATCTCTTCCTGTAGCAATCTACTATTCTGAGCATAACAAGCTGCAACGTACCGTTTATTTAGGTATATTGGAAGGTGTTTGGATCTTGGTGAGTGCTTACATTGCATTTACGATTGCTCATTAGCCAATTAATTTTGTGTTATTGCCATGAATGTTGCTGCTCTCGTTGATTTTTTCATACATCCTTCATATCACAAGGATTCTCTTGCCCTCAGAAAAGCAAGACTGTTTGTAAGAGCAGCACTCCTTACCAGTCTTTTTTCTAATTCATACATATGGTTTAGTGTGTTATTTGGGTATCAATTGGGTGTTTACCTGATGATATTCAATGTTGTTGGGTTTATAGTTCTTGCATTGTTGGTTAAAACTAAAATTCCAATCTTACTTATCACTAATTTATATGTTCTGGTCGGAGGTGTGGCTGTAGTGGTGTTAACTTATTATTCAGGTGGAATCTGGTCTGCAGTTTATCCCTGGATTATTTCTATTCCAGTGCTGGCACTTTTGGTGGTAAATCGGAGTTATGGTATTGCCTGGGGTATTTTATCCTTTTTAATAATGCTTTGGTTTGGTTGGCTGGAGTTGCAGGGTGTATCGCTTCCAATGGAATATAACACCGAACTGAAATCGGAATGGTTTGTGTCAGTTTTACCAGGTTTGCTGCTGATCATACTTGTCATATCTGCAGTTTTTGAATCGGTGCAGACGAAAGCTTTGAGGGATCTCGAAATAAAGAACAGGCAACTGGAAGAACAAAAACAAACCATTAGCAGCCAATCCGAGGAGTTGGAAAAACTAATTGATGATAAAGATCACATCATTCGAATTCTTGCGCATGATCTGAAAAATCCTTTAGCCAATATCACTACAATATCAAATATTCTGAAAGAAGAACGAGAAGTTCATCAACAGAAGAAGTTTATAGCCATGATTGAAAAGGTATCTTCTCAGGCTCAGGGATTAGTAAATCGTGTGCTTGATATGGCTATTGTAGAGCAGGGAGGAATTCGTTTAAAACTCGAAAAGTTGGAAGTCAACTCAATAGTAAAGGAAGCGATTGAATCCATGAAAGAACTTGCCAAAAGGAAGAAAATAGCCATACATACTGGTTACAATTCGGATGAGCTTTTCGTGATGGCTGATAAAACATATTTAATGTTGATCTTTGAGAATCTTATTTCGAATGCAATTAAGTTCTCTGAAATGGGGCAGGCAATTACTCTGGATATAACCTCAAATGAATCTAAAATCCATGTGAAGGTGATGGATGAGGGCCCTGGAATCAGGCCTGAAGAAGAGAATATGCTTTTTGAAAAATTTTCTAGACTTAGCGCCAGGCCAACTGGAGAAGAGAGCTCAACAGGCCTTGGCCTTTCACTCGTGAAAAAGTACGTAGATCAAATTAACGGGCAAGTATGGTATGATAGAGAAGGAGCAAAAGGGGCAACATTTATTGTGGAGTTACCCATAGCGATATAAGCTACTCTACGTAATGCTGTTCTGTTATATGTTTAACTACTTTGTCAATAAATTCTTTTTTTACAATTACATTTTCTTTAGGATTTAAGATGGTATTGGAAGCTCTCCAAATGACTGTTTCTTCATTCTCTTCATGCTTTTCTTTCAGATTATAAAGTGTTGCTACCATGAAGTACTTATCAGGTCTTTCATAGTAATTGGAATTATAAGTATGAAATGATCGTCTGCGGAAATATAACTTTTTGAATTTTCCATAATCTTCTGGAGTCATATAGTGATGATCATTTTCATGCAGAACCTTGATTACAAGGACAGCATCCACCTTGTTTTTAACAATTAAGCTTGTAATACTATCCTGATTATGATCTAACTCGGTAATTTCCTGAGGAAAAATTTGAAGGCCTTCAACTGCTTGAAATCCAGCCTTCTTCAGTTGGGAGACGGCTTCTTGTTCATAGGATTTTCGAGTGTCAAGTTCATGTGAAAGGCCTACAACCACAAGTTTATTGAAATGCGTGCTTTCATAAGGTTTTCTTTTCCATTCGTCATCAAAATCGGATAAACAACCAGTGAAAATTATCAGAAAAACTAGAACAGATAGATGGCGAATCATACTACCAAAATAGAAAGGCTTTTTGACTTTTGTATGTTTGATGCGTTGAGGAAAAACAATTAATTTGAATTAAATAGCATCTAATCCTAAAACTTAACTATGGTCCGTGGAATTTTAGTCTTAATCACATATTCTTTCGCATTATTGGTATTTGCTCAAGATCCCTTGAAGACAGAAAAATGGCAAAAATTCTTTTTGGAAAGACCTTATTTGGAAAAAGCCCAAATGATTACCGATGAAACTTTTTGGGATGTGGATGCTTCCTATACCTATTACACATCGTATGCAATACTCCTCATTTATAATGATGGAACTTCAAGAGAGATCAACTGGTCTTATGCAGGATTACCCAATTTAATTGACAAGAAGAAGGCCCTTGAGGATACAGATTTTGAGCGCTACGCCAAGGAAAATCTGGTGTATATTGTTTTTGACGGATTTCTTTTTAAGAATCCTGAAGTTGAAAATGCGATTGATGGAGATTTTATGTTGGTGTATGCGCAGGGTCCGATCAGTGTGTATCGGGAGTATTATACTAATCCCATCACTAGGGATAACATTGAATCTGCTTTTGCTATTTACAAAGAGAGTCAATTGGTAGATGGATTCTACTTGGGAAAGTTTGAGAAAAAGGCTGCAAGGTTGGTGGAGGATTACCCCAATCTTGCCAAGAAAATAAAAGATAGAATCATTGGCTATCGCAACGAGGAGGATGATATCATCAGGATAGCTGATGAATATAACGCATTAGTGAAAGAGAATAACCCCTATAGGTATGATGATCACTATTTGATGTTTTGGCAAAGTAGGTTTTGATTTCCGAGATGTTAACGACCTGTTAACACAATCATGAAATGCCTTTTTGCCTAAAAATAGTCTGAATTTAGTGACTCACTATAGCTACATGAATAGGACTAAGTTATTAACCTTTTGCTTGTATTTGTTTTTTAACAGCCTTCTTGCCCAAGAACGTGTGGAAGTAGGCCAAATACACAAGATTCATTCTGAAAACTTGGATCAGGAGATAGAATTGCAGGTGTATCTTCCACGAGACTATGAAGAATCCGATGAAGTCTATCCAACGCTTTACATTCTAGACGGTCAATGGTATTTCATGAATGGGGTGGCCATTCAAGAATCCATAAGGGGCAACAGGTTCATGCCTAAAATGATCGTTGTAGGGATCAATATGATAGATCGTCCATACAGATCGAAACTCTTTAGTCAGTGGGATTCATTTATTGATTTTCTTGAAACAGGGATGATCTCTTATGTGAATCAATCCTTTCGAACTTCAGGCCAACAAATGATTTTCGGTTGGGAAAATAGTGGTTATCTGACAAGTGAGTTGATTTTAAGAAACAGTAGCCCATTCCAATGTGCTATTGCTTCAAATGGGGTATATATCGATAAAGATGATCTTGGATCAATTAGTATTGAGGAGGAAAGGTTCTTGTTCATAGCCGGATCAAAAAAAGATATTTATTCCATTGATGATGTAGATCAAGCAACCGAGGCACTGGAATCAATGAATGCTAAAAATCTAAATTGGAAGTCTAAACTTTTCAACGAAGAAATTCATGAGTCACTCGCGTATACTTCCTTATATCAAGGGCTCAAATTCTACTATCATAATTACGGATCATTGGTGTTTGGCAGCATTGATGAATTCTTTGGTATGGGAGGAATTCAATTCTTAAATCAATATTTCAAGGAGCGTGCAGATCGATTTGGTTTTTCTCCCGAGATTGATGCTTCTACAAAAAATAGTCTTATCTGGTTAGCATGGAAAAGAGATAATTTTGAAGCTTTCGACCTTTTCATGAATGAGTTTCAAGATGTTCTTTCGACACCTCGCTATGCATCCGCCTATTGGCAAAATAGATTAGCCCAGTTCTACTTGAAGTATAATTCTTATGAGAAAGCAATTGAATATTTCACACGAGGAATTGGTGAGTACCCTGATGAAAAATATATGACCCAGATGTACCATGGGTTAGGTAAGGCTTATTTTGAAAATGGAAATGTTAAAGTAGCACGAGAGAACCTAAAAAAAGCTGTGGAGTTCGCAAAAAAAGCCGAAGATGAAAAACTTGAATATTATGAAGAGGAATTGAGGAAGGCCAAATGACCTCACTCAATTCCGTACAAATTCTCACTCCATTCGCAGGTTATTGACAGGATTCGAAGTAGCTGCTCTTATTGAATGATGGCTTACCGTCAATATAGCTATTAAAGCTGCTAGCACGCTTCCAATCAAAAAATAATACCACGATAAATCAATTCGAAAGGCAAAGTTGGATAGCCATGCATTCATAAAGTAGTATGCGATTGGCGTACTAACCAGAATAGAAACACCTACAAGCTTTAGAAAATCCATTGAAAGCATACCTACTATTGTTTGTTCAGTGGCTCCCAATACTTTTCTTACCGCTATCTCTTTAATACGCTGTTCTGCAACAAAGGATGATAGTCCATACAGTCCTAAACAAGCAATAGCTACTGCCAGGAGGCAGAATATGATAATGAATTGATTGAATCGCTCTTCGTCCTGATACGAAGCTTCAAATTCTTCGTCCAGAAACTCGTAATTATAAGTCGCTGGTACATTCCATGCTTGCCAATAGTCCTGAATAGCGGAAAGTACATCTTGCGTCTTGTCTGCCTGCACCTTAACCAAAAGTTTTCGGCTGTTGGTATTGTGAATAACTAGAGGGTCGATGGGACGTTCTAGTGAATGATGATGGAAATCTTTTACTACACCAATTACGACTCCTTTTTTGTCCATTGCCCAATCTCCGCTATGAGTGGTATAGTATTCAATTGTCTTTCCAATGGGGTCATTCCAGCTTTCTCCGTATTCGGTAATGGCCCTCTTCCAACCGCTCTCATTGAGTATGAATGCCGAACTATCGGTAGGTATGTCTTCCGAAAATGTTCGACCCATTAACAATTCGATCCCCAGCGCATCTATCGTGTTGTATCCAACATAGTAGCCAAGCCATGCATCTCCATATGGATGTTCATAGTCAGAAAAACCTTCGAACTTATAACCCCAGTAGAAGGCATTGTCTCCTGGTACTTGCCTGCTTGCCATCACTGATGTAACTCCCGGAATGGATTGAATTTCGTCCTTAACCCTTGGCCATTTTTGACCGAGTACAGCACTGTTTCCAAAGTTCATGACCAGCACATTTTCTGGCTCAAAACCCAAGTCTTTCTTTTTGATGAAGTCCATCTGTTGGTACACGGTAATGGCACCAATTATTAACGCAATGGAAACAGTGAATTGAAAGATGACCAAAACTTTTCTTATTAGTCCTCTACCGTTTTTAGATAAACCACTTGTAGATAAAATGGCGATTGGTTGAAAAGATGATAGAAACAAGGCAGGGTAACTTCCTGTAATAAGAATCGTGGTGACAATTAGGATCACAAGACTTATTACCACAGGGACTAAATTATTGAGGCCAAGGAACAGATTAATATCCGCAAGACGATTAATGGGCGGGATAGCGAATAGTATGATGATAGAGGCAAGAATGACAGCCATAAAGGTCATAATTGCCGACTCAGCAAAGAACTGAATGATGAGTTGTTTACGAAATGCCCCCATCACTTTTCGAACACCAACCTCTTTGGCTCGTTTAGAGGATCGCGCAGTGGCGAGATTCATGAAATTGATGCAGGCAATCAGTAAGATGATGATTGCGATTGCAGAAAAGATACGAACCTGGTTAATGTTACCGTGAGCTGCATAATCAGCTCGGAGATCATATGATTTGAGGTACAAATCTTCCAGTGACATAAAGTTTATGGTAATGGAATCTGCCTCAGCATCGTAATACTTGTTCCACATTTCCTGGTACTTTTCTGCTACAGGCTCAGGATTCGTGTCAGGCTTTAATTGCACATAGCTGCCGATCCAATCGTTGGGCCAAAGCTCCAATATGTTGATTGTCGGATCATCATACAGTAATGAAAAAGGAGCGACCATATCGAATTGTAAGTGAGAGTTGAAGGGGATATCCTCGAAGACAGCCGTCACTTTGAAAGGAAGTTCTTGTCCATTTATCACATCTTCTATGTTCATTACCTGACCAATTGGATCTTCTTCTCCAAAGAATTTCTGTGCGTAGGAGTGTGAAATAGCAATACTGTTTTTGTCCTTCAGGCAGGAGGTTTTTTCTCCACGTAGTAATGGAAATGAGAAAAATGAGAAGAAGTTAGAATCAGCCAGTAGTACGTCTTCGAAATATATTTCATTGTTGTTTAATGATACTCTTCGGTCAGTCTTCCAGAAGTTGAGTCTCATAGAGTTGATTACTTCTTCGTAATCCCTCTCGAAGGTGGGTGCTGCCTGAGCATTTATATATCCATATACATGCTGTAACCGATAAATATCTCCTTTATTCTCATGGAAATTGTCATAGCTGGTTTCAACTTTGATGAATAAGAAGATCATAAAAACGCATGCAAGCCCGATCCCTAATCCACTAATATTGATTACGGAATAAGATTTATGTTTCCATAGATTTCTAAAGGCTACCTTGATGTAATTTTGTAACATACTCATTGAGTTTGATGATTGATATTTTCGTTCGGAGCGATACATTTTGATATAGCGAACCACTTCTAACAAGTAAATCCAGTCGGCATATAACTTTCCTTTCTCTTTTACATATTCCTGGTATTCTTCCGTTAGATCACCAGATACTTCTTCGTGCAATTCATTACTTATCAGCCATGAAAGAAGCTTTGATGCAAACCTTGGTGGAGTGACTTGGCGCATGACTAGCGAATATTAGGAATGATTTGAAGTATGCTTCCCCAAAGCACATCCCTTTTCAATTTAAGGGCTTCTAAAGCCTGAAAACCTTCTGCGGTTATTTCAAAGAAACGTTTTCGCTTTCCACCTCTTTCAGGCGTAGACTCACCAAATTCACTTCTTACATAATTTTTGTTTTCCAACCGTGCAAGAACCGTATGAATGGAACTGAGGACCACCTTTCTGTCCATTTTATCGGCCAATTCCTTTTTTATAGCTGGTGCATAAGCATTTGGATATAAAGACCCGACTGTCAGCAATATCAATTCTTCAAGTTCTCCTAGATGATCTCCTCTCATGTATGTATCATTTAAATAGACATTTTATATAAAATTCTGATTTGTCGATTTAAACATACGGAGATAAATTGATAATGTTCTGATTTGTCGATAAAAAATTAATAAGCCTCCAAGGGATGAGGTAATTTTGATCTTCATGATAAGGGGCAATGCTTTTAGTTATATGAAATCTAGCTCCTTAAAGCATCAAAAGTTGCTGACATTCTACTCGTACCGCAATGTATTGATGGGATCTGTTTTGGCTGCCTTTAGTGATTGGCTTCCCACAGCGATAATTACCATAACCATGGAAGCCACTCCTGCAGTTATAAAAACCATCGGACCTATTTCTATTCTATACGCAAAATCCTGTAACCACTGCTCGCCAAGGTAATAGCCAACTGGGATTGAGAAAATAAATGCAATGGCTATAAGCCAGAGAAATCGTTGACTAACTAGTAGAAAGATTGATTGCAGTGAGGCCCCCATGACCTTACGTATGCCTATTTCTTTGGTTTTCTGCAGTACCGCAAAAGTGGATAATCCAAATAAACCGGAGCAGGCTATAAAAATAGCAAGGAGTGCAAAGTAACGTATAGCACTGGCTAGTTTCTCCTCTTTTATATACTGTTCTTGAATATTCTGGTCTAGAAATGAAAACTCAAAAGGCCACTCTGGAATGGCTGTATCCCAGGCTTTCTCCAACTGTTCGATAGTCTTTATGAGCTCATTAGTATGGGAGAGTTTTAAGCTTACCGGGCTTCCTACAGGAGACTGGGTCATTCTAAAAACACTTGGTAGCACTGGATCATATAAGCTTTCAAAATTGGCGTCTGCAAGTACACCCAATATTCTTATTTCTTCAGGTTCACTCGCCCCACCGGGAAGGAAACTCAACTTTTGATCGATGCTTTCCTCAGGGTTCCATCCGAGAGCTTTGGCGGCAGCAGCATTGATAAGAACTCCATTTTTTACATCAGAAGACACCTCAGGATCGAAAAGGCGACCTAGTATCAGCTCTAGGTGAAACATTTCTGTAAAGCCTTCACCAACCCACTTGATTCCAAGCGAATAGGTGTCATTATCATCACTTCCTACTATCTTGAATGTATTGGTATAGGAAGAGGTACCGGCAATATATCCACGATGGAGGGTTTGAACTGACGGAATAGCCTTCAGTTCGTTTTCAAAGATTTCAAATTGATCTTTTGATAGATTTCTTCCATGCCTTAAGACAAGAATTTCATCTTTATCAAATCCAAGATCTTTATTTTGAAGAAAGCTTAATTGATCATTGATGATAAGTATCCCTATGAAAAGTAGGTTGCAAACAACAAACTGACCTACAATCATCGTCTTACTAAAACGGTGAGATGAACGAATCTGACTAAACCGCTGGACTGCATTTATCCTAATTACAGCTAAGGATGGCCGCAATCCAGATAATAAAGCAACGAATATTGCCCCAGCCATAGCGACTATAATGATAACTGAATTATCTGGTGTTATTTCAAAAGCCGTCCCCATAAATTCATTAAAAATGGGGAGTGTAGCATAAGCAATAGCTATAGCCACAAAGCAAGAAATCACTACAAGGAGAAATGATTCCGTCATAAATTGAGAAACCAGATGTGGCTTTACAGCTCCCATGATTTTACGTACACCAACCTCTTTTAGCCGTTGGTTCGACTGAGCGGCATTGAGGTTGATAAAATTTATGCAAGCAATGATCAATATTAAAATAGCTACTGCACCAAAGGCATACACCTGGGTCAGATTACCATTTGCTCGTGCTTCTGATGATTTGTCGGATTTCAGATGGATGTCGAATAATGGCTGTACTTCGATGGAAAAACCATCCTGTTCTTCTGTATTTAGATACTCATTGGCAATGGCTTGTACTTTATCTTTAAAGTTGTCCAACTCTGCATTTGGCGCTAGATGTGTGTAAACCCAAGCAGCGGCCCAGTTCCAATCTTTTTCCAGATCATATGTGTATTTACCCCATCCCATCCAGCGTTGACGTTGTAATTCAATCGGCAATAACACATCGAAAATGATGTGGGAGTTATCAGGTATATCTTTCATTACACCTGTCACAATTAGATCATCTTCATTTTTGTATCGCATCACTTGCCCCATGGGGTCTTTAGATCCAAAATATTTTTTGGCTAAGCTTTCTGTCAGAACGATGCTTCTTGGGTCTGTAAGGCATGTATGAGGATCCCCGGAAATGAATTCAAAATCAAAAATTTTGAAAACATCATTTTCAGCAAAGTATACTCCTTCCTCTGTATGTTTATGATTTCCATATTCCAATAGGGGGGTGTCTCCACCCCAGTAATAGAAACGAGCCGTAGTTTGTACTTCAGGATAATTGGTTTGAAGAACTTCCTTTACTGGAAATGGAAGTTTTGCCCCTTCACGCGTTGCATTGGGTGTCTCTAAACGATAAGTAAGTCTTACAATATTCTGGCCCTTACTGTGAAATCGATCGTAGGTCAGTTCATGCTTTAAGAACAACGAAATCAGGATGACGGCCGAAAGACCAATAGCTAATCCTGTAATGTTAATGATTGAATAGGTTAGGTATCTCCGCATAATCCGGAAACCTATTTTGAAATGATTGATAAACATGATAGAGCTATTTGCGAGTGGATTAAATTTTTCTTTGCGCAAGGCGAAGGGTTGAAAAAAGGAGAGAACTTGAAGTAAAAGCAAACAATTATTTCTAAATCTGGACATGCGTTTAGATCTGACGTCATAATGGATGATTAAATCACCTTCAATCGCCTCACATAGCTCCTCACGACAAAACCATCTAAAAAATCGTAGTATCCGGGTAGGGGGGGAAGCAGGTTTCATGATTTGACTCCTTCCCATACAATTTGAGGAACCGCATCCCACATTTTATTTCTTAATGCTCGTGATTGAGTAAGGGCCTTTTTGCCAGATGCCGTCATTTGATAAAGTCGTTTTCTACGTCCGCCCCGCTCTGTCGTTGCACCTCCCATGGCAGAAGTTAAAAATCCTTTATCCTCCAGGCGAACCAACACCTTATGAACGGCGCTGATCATAGGTGTTCTTTTGCTCTGTTCTTTCAGTTCATTTTGAATAGCTAGTGCGTGTGCGTCATTGTGAAGTATGCCAACAGTGAGAAGGACTAGTTCTTCAAATTCACCCAAATGTGTTCCTTTCATGGAAATATTAGTTTCACCTTTGTCTATATACTTAAGGGGAAATAAAAAGGTTTCACAAAACCGAATATTTCTTTCACTTTTGTCTAAAATCGTAAATCCAGGCGTTTTATCTATCTTAGTTTATATCATGAAAAACTTACTAAGCACGACATTCCTTCTTGCCTGTCTTTTTGTTTCTGCACAGAAAAAGGTGGATATAGTAAAAGTTATTGATAACCTAACAGTGAGATGGGATGAAACAGCCATAAAACTTAAAAATTATCAGGGTATCCAGGAATTTTGTTTAACTCCAAAATTTAAGGATGAAACCATCCGTCTTTTGGATAAAATTCATCATTGGGATACGACCTTGTATTTTATAGTGCAGGAAAAATTTGATACAAATAAGGATAAAGAAGCTGCGGCTACCTTAAAGGATATTGAAAAACTGGAGACAGAATATTCAACGGAAAATTTCAAACTCTTTATTCAGAATGAATGTGACATGCTAAAGGTGATTAATGATTCCTTTGATCAGCAAACAATCAAAAAGTATGAGAAAGACATTCGGGCTTTCGAGAAAGAGCTAGTCAAATACATCAATAGCATTACCTATCGAATAGATATTATAGATGATCATGTACATCATTTAAAGCTGGAATGACAGCTGAAATCACTCGGGCCTTTTCTGATAGTTCTTGTTAGCCAACTTGGAATCTGAAAGTCCATAAACCGCTTTCACTTGATTGTAGTCCGAATAATCTATGTCTGCTCTGCCTGAAAATAGTGCAGGAACCACAACGACTCTTGCAATCCAATTATCTGTAAGGTCCGCACCTAAGCCATCCAGATTCACTGTGCCATCCAGGAAAACACTTGCATCGAATTTTGTCCAATCATAGTTGTATTCAAGAATACCGTCATTGAAGTAGAGCGTTTGAGGAAGTTGACGCCATACCTCTACATTGTCTTCTGTCACTTCCCAAAGAAAATAGACTAATATCACATCAGAATCCAGCATGTTGAAGTCAGTTGGGAGTTCAAGTAGTGCACTATAATCTGGAGAAGTAAAGTTCAACTCATACTCAAAAACAAATCCCTCATCACCAGGGAGACCGTCTAACCCATCAAAACCTGGTGGACCTTGAGGTCCTTCACAAGCCAGAAGTGACAGTATAAAGAGGAAGGGTATAATAGACCTTTTCATAGTCCTTGAATTTTTGATTCTATTGTACGAAAAGGAAAAATGATGCCAGAAATGAAATATATCCCATTGCGACCAATAAAGTAAGGGGCAAAAATTGCCCCTCACTATTATCACCAACCAAAAAAACAACTAAAATCAAAAAAGTCTTTTTTCTAAAATCTAGGACCAAAATCCTGTCTTTCGTGATGGTTTACGTTCTAAAAATGGTATTTAACATGTAAAAGCATTCCTGTGCTTTTCAATTTAACCTGCCCCCATCCAACTCCGCCAAGGGAGTTTTTGAGAAACGGCTCTACCTCTATGGAAATGTTCTGTCTTATTTTTCTTGATATGATTGCTGACAGATTATAGACTCCAAAAAAGTGATTGTTTTCATTGGAAACGACTGTTGCTTCTGGCTGTCTGCCATTATTTTGCCAGCTCCCATAATCATAATCATAACGTTCGTTCAGCATCAAATAGCTGCTGACTCCCGCACTGGCAAAAAGAGATGTCCTTTTTCCCTCAATTAATCTATACCTTAGATCGATTGGAATGTCAATCACTTTACAGTTTGCAAAAATCTCTTCAGGTACCCAGCTTGCACTCCAGAATCCGTCTGGGACATTGTATTCACCGATATCACTTGTATTGTAAAGTTTCCTCGTAAGTATTGCCCCGGCAGTAATACTTAACCTTTGATTAACTGAATATTCGACAGTAACGCCAACATCAATTCCTGGTTGTGTAAACTCGTTTAATTGTCCGACTGTCGTAAAATCGGGGGCAATTACCAATCCAACACTCCATCGACTAAAGAAAGCATCTGAGTGATCCAAATTGATTGAGTCACTCGAATTCTCCTTAGACATCAGGTTTTTCCATTGTAAATCAGGGTTATACTCTTCTGTCTCGGCAAGTGTTACGGTCACTCTTTTCGATTGGATTTCCAATGAGTCAACGGTATTATCATTTTCCTCCTCCAATAATACTATAGTCTTATTTGGTCGATTAGTGCTGAATGGTTCCTTCGAATTTTGTACTGTAGCGTTATTTGTTTTTGTTACTGTATCTTTTGATGGCTTATCTGAGTTTGAATAAGTTGATTTTTTTTTATCTAAGGTGGATACAGATTCAGCTTGAACATTTTTTGATTCTGGTGAGGTTTCATTGCTTTCTTGATTGGAAATTTCCTTGGAGTTTGAAGTACTCTGGCTTTCTGATAGACTAGTGCTGATATTCGTACCTTGGTCAAATGATGATAATGTTAGCTTCTCTTTGCTAACAGAGGCTTCAGCTATTTGAGATTGCTCTGCAGATTTGTGGAGATTTGAATCATTTTCAATTACTAATAATTCTTCTAACGGTGCTTGTTGATTTTCAGCAACTTCTTGTTTAGAAATATCTTCAGGTGCTCTCACACCTTGATAAACAAGATAACCAGTAAATGTCAATAGGATAATTCCAATGGGGATCAACAACCGAAGGCCAAAAATTGAGGAAGATGTTCCTCCTTGGGCTAATTGTTGCTCCATTGCCGACCATGCCCCTTTATCAAAAGGGACAGTCTCCGGTTTTTTCAGGATATTCCTGGCATACCGGTCAAATTCTTTATCCGATAGCTTCCGTGAACTCATAGTCTAACGTTTTTTTTATCATTCCCTTCAACATTTGCCTCGCTCTTGAGAGGTTTGATTTTGAAGCTCCCACCGAAATACCTAATGTCTTTGCAATCTCTTCATGTTTGAATCCATCAATAGCGTAGAGATTAAAAACGGTCCTGTAAGAAGGGGTTAACTGCTGTACCAATTCCAATAGGTCCTCATAAGACAACTGAGCCGTAATTAGCTCTTCTGCATAGATTGTCTCAGCCTGATTGGCATCATACCCTTCAATGAAATCATACTTTTTCATCTTACGATAATGATCTGTAGCTGTGTTGATAATTATTCTCCGGAACCAGCCTTTAAATGTGTCATTCTTAAAGTTCTTAATTGTCTTAAAAACTTTCATGTAGCTGTCGTTAAGAACCTCAACGGCCTCTTCATAAGAGGCCGTATATCTCAAACTAACACTCATGCCATAAGCGAAAAAGTGCTCATAAAAAGCCTTTTCACTGCCTTTTTTTTGTTTTTGACAGTTTTTGATCAATATGTCGGCTTTCTTCTTCAAGTGTTCTTTTGAATCACTTTATCCATTGTATTAGCCCGAACGGTCACCTTTCATATATGGTTGCTTGGGTCAAAAAAATAGAGTAGTTTGATGTAAGATAGAAAGATTCAAACCTTTTTTTTGGCCAGTTTCTTGCGGTAGCTAACTAGGTTAGATCAGTTTAACATTCTTATTTCGCTTTTCAGCACTTATTTTCTCTGTTTGACAGAAAAAGGTAATTTGGAAACAAAGGTTTACGTAAGAGATTAAAAAAATCAACTTTATGATGAAGCCAAAGCAAATTTTATTGGTCATATATCTCATGATATTAGCTATCACCGTCATTTTAGGATAATCTTATTAGATAATATTGGGTTTTCCTCAGATGGAAGCAGGGGTTTGTCGAAACTTTAAATTACTAATTAGCTATTCCTAAGTTTTTTAGTACTTTTAATGATCCGTACATTTTTTTCGCCTTAAAATGAACATTACATCAAGAATATTGATGTTTGCTGCTATAGTGCTGTTAGCAACAAACGTTTTGTTTTCGCAAACAACCTATTATTCATTCGCAACTGGGGATTGGGAAGATGCTACTTCCTGGACGTTGACCTCTGATGGTTCTTCTGGAGTTGCTGCTACCGCCCCTGGAGGCACAGATAATGTAGTTATAAGAAGTGGTCATACTATAACTATTGACAATACCAATGATAATGGCAATCAAACAACCGCGAATGCGCTTGGCTTGGCCAATGTTGGCACTTTTGCAGGGTCTGGAAACAACGCATTTTACCATGAAGGAGATATCATAGTTTCTAATGGTGGTACACTTACCTCTACCGTACGAATGATGACGGCTGATGTTTTTTCAGTAGAAAATGGAGGTACTTTCAGTACAGGAGGTAATGATGATCTTATTATTCTAGGATCTCTAAACATTGCCTCAACTGCCTCCTTCAGTGTCGGTGATGATTTTATTCTATCTGGTAACAGTCGAACAGTAATCGATAACACTACGACTGCAGGTGATGACCTTTATATCGATCATACAGACGCTACACTATGCGGTGATGGAGTGGTCAATACTGGAAATGGTGGAGGTAATCCAACTGTTCAATATTTAAATTCTGCAACTACCGCTCAAGTATGTGCGTCATTTTCCATCACTTGCACTTCTAATTGCGGCGGCTTCTCAAGTGGTCCCCCTTCTGGAGGTTTTATAACGGGTAATACAGGTCCCGGGGGTGTTGGGGACGCTAGTAATAATCAATTGTGGCTCAAGGCGGATGATCTGAGCCTCACGGATGGAGCTGCTGTGACCAGTTGGGCGGATGCTTCTGGAAACAGTTTAACAGCCTCATCAAGTGGCGTATCAACAGAAGAACCCACATTTAATACGAATGATGTAAATGGATTTCCATCCATCAGTTTCGATGGAGGAGACTTCCTCAACCTTGGAAATGTTGCGGCACTTAACCTTACGCCTGGGACGGATAGCTGGTCTTTTTTTATTGTCTATCATGTAACCGGTGCTACACCACAAGGAACATTTTTTTCTAAGGCTACAGCCACCGGATCAACCAGACAATATCAATATATGATAGATGATAATGCAGGAACTTCTCGTTTCACTGCCTCGATTGGAGGGAATTTTACAGTAGGAAATGTAGTCTCTACTAATGCCTGGTTTGTGAGTTCGAGTATCAATGATGCAACAACAAAAGATTCCTGGTCAAACGAAAGCTCCAACTTTTCAGCAGGAGTAGGTACTGGAAGTGTCCCTACTGCAGATGTTTTGATAGGAGCGAGAAGAGGGTCCGGACCTACCACTGGAACAGGTTTCCATGTTACCGGAAATATTGCCGAGATCGCCATGTTTGATGCTGAATTAAATGACGCACAGCGAATTATTGCTACAAACTACTTTGCAGCTAAATATGGAGTAACACTGACAGCCAATGATATTTATGATATGGATGATGGTGGGAATGGTGATTTTGATTATGAAGTGGCAGGAATAGGACAAGCTGCCGATGGATCGAATCATACGGATGCGAGAGGTTCTGGGATAGTACGTATGTGGGACCCTTCCGACTTGGGTAATAGTGAGTTTCTCATGTGGGGGCATGATAATGTTGGAATAACTCTAACAAATTCTATTGATGTAGATGGAATCATTATTGAGGAAAGATTAGCACGTGTTTGGCGAGTTAGTGAAACAGGAGATGTTGGTACCGTTTCTATTTCGCTTGATTTCTCGACTGTTGGATCTCCACTTGGTAGCAATCTAAGACTTTTGATTGATCGTGACGGAGACGGATTTTCTGATAATGATATCACACCCATTGAGGGCTCAGTATCAAATGATGTTGCAACATTCTCTAATATTAATCTCCAAGATGGAGATAGGATTACTATCGGTAATATGGATGCAACAATTCCTCTTCCTGTGGAATTGATAACATTCGATGTTTCAGCAGGGTCAAATACAGTGAATTTGAGTTGGGCAACTGCATCAGAAACGAACAATGATTTCTTTAGTATTGAGCGATCTTCAAATGGAAAAGATTGGAATACCATCATTAAAGAGAAAGGGGCGGGAAATAGTAATCATAGATTGAGTTATCATGTAAAGGATCAACATCCTTTAGTTGGTTTATCATTCTATCGATTGAAGCAAACTGATTTCGATGGACAGTTTACCTATTCTGATATCAAGGCGATTGAGTTCAGTGGTTTAATAGGTACATTGTATGCGTCTCCAAATCCTTCCAAGGATGAATTTGTCATTAATGTCAATGTAAAAAGTTTGAATCAGGTGAATATCTACGATAATCAGGGAAGAGTAGTGGATGCTGTACTTAGCAGAAATGATTCCCAAATTAATGTGGATCTCTCTGGTCACAGAAATGGAATTTATTTCCTGCAAATTTCAGATGCAACCAATTCCACTGAAGTAATAAAACTGATCAAAGATTAAACTTTCAGGTTTTGACTACCGATAATAGTGGATGCCAAAGCTTTGATGATCAGATCCATTAGAGTTTAGCTAATTCTCAAACGGATTTATCATTAGCAATAGAGATGATATGTTGAAGTTTCTCGAGCTTTATCTGTTTATCAGTTAACGCTTGTCTTTCCATATCAAGTGGACTTCCTTTCAGTTCATCCAACTGCAGTGAAAGCTTATACATCATATCTTCCAGTGCTTCTAAGAGAAGTGGTTTAAATTCAGAATTGAGTTCGATCATAGCTGTTTCTGTAGATGAATAATATTAGAAAGGTAAATAGTATGTCTGTGAATGAACATCAAGTCCTTTAAACAAGACTGAAATTCAATGTTCGGTTATTAGTGTGTTATTAGAAATAGAATCCTGTTTATTCGATTTACCATTTTTTTTGAAATAGCTTTAATCTGTAGTGTTTCTTAATTGAATGGTTTCAAGGATTTGTAAAATTTGATTTCCAATTGAATAATCATTTATTCTCAAGAATGCTCCGGATGTTTTACACTAAATGAAAAGTAACCAGCTATCGATTTGCTTCAGAACTGTCAGTTCAGCCGTTTTATTGACTATTTTTTCAATCGACTTTAGTTATGCTCAGCAAGCAGATAGTTTAATACGAAATCTTCCCAAAGAGATTGGATCAGTAGAAAAAGTTGATACCTTAAATAGGATCGGGTTCAAACTGATATTTAAAGACCCAGTGGAGGCACGAATTCTTTTTAATAAAGTAATCGCTTTATCTACCTCTTCAGAGTATCCGAAGGGTTTGGCTTTGGCTTTGAAAAACAAAGCTATTTCATATGATATTCAAGGTAACTCCAACCAGGCTGTTGCATATTATCAGGAATCACTATCCATATTAGAGAATTTAGGCGATACGCTTGAAATCTCCAGATTGAAAAACAATCTAGGTATAGCATATAAAAACTTGGGAGATCTGGAAACCGCTAAGAAATTCTACCAGGAATCTATTATGCTAAAAAAGGACTTAGGAGATACCCGTGGTGTAGCCTATGGTTTGAATAATGTAGGAGAACTATATATGAAAGGTGGAGACTATGAAAAGGCACTTGAGTACTTTTCTAGGGCTCACTCCATCGTTGATTCACTCCAGGATGACAGAGGAAGATCAATCACTTTGTCTAACCTGGCTATTTCCTACCTGGAGTCTGAGAACTATTCCACAGCGATTGATTATCTGAAACAATCGATGGTAATCGATGAAGAATCTCAGGATTATTACAGCTTGTCTTACTCCTACATCCTCCTGGCGGAAGCCTACATGAATACCAATCGTCTGGTCGAAGGCTTTCGTGCGCTAGAGAAAGCGGAAAAAATAGCAAAGCAAATCGATGCACTCAAAGTCTATTACGATAGTCAAGTATTAAAGGCTCAGCTTTTAACAAAAACTGATCAATATATAAAACTACCTGATTTGTATGAAGAAATATTGGTGCTGAACGATAGCTTGTCGAGTTTGAATCTGGCAGAGGAAACAGCTCGAATGAGAGCAGTATATGAGAGTAGAGAAAAGGAAATGATTATTGAAGACTTACAAAAAGAGTCTTTATTAAATCAAGAGTTGATAGATACCCAAAATCAATCATTTAAGCTAAGTCTTGCTGCAACAACCTTGCTGATCATATTGTTGGTGACACTATTTATTTTTTATAAGAAGGTGTCTTCTAAGAATAAAGAGCTTGAACTTAAAATAATTGAGCGAGATGCTGCAAAAGAAGAAGCTGAATATGCAAATAACGCAAAGTCTCAATTCCTGGCTCAGATGAGCCATGAAATACGAACTCCATTAAACGCAATAATTGGCTACACTGATCAAATTTTGGAAACGGAGCTGGGTAAGTCCCAGAGAAAAAATTTGGATATCGTTAATCAATCGGCTTTGGGATTGTTAGGAATAATCAATGGTATTTTGGACTTATCAAAGCTGGAAGCAGGTAAACTTGATCTGGTTATAGAGCATACAGACTTGATTGAGTTGTGTAGTCACGTGGTACAAATGACAAGCTATAAAGCAAGCAGAAAAGAGATCGATTTGAAGCAATCTTTAGTGGGTCCGGCGTATCAGTATGTGTTGGCAGATGATATTCGCCTGAGGCAAATACTTGTAAATCTTTTAGCTAACGCAGTTAAGTTTACCAATAAGGGCGAAATTGAACTGAAAGTTGAGGTATTGAAAAACCTTAATGATGGTAGTGCAAAGTTCAGGTTCTCTGTACGTGATACTGGGATAGGTATCAAACCAGACAATCTAGAGAAAATTTTTGAAGCTTTCTCACAAGAAGATTCTACTACGACCAGGAAATACGGAGGTACCGGTTTAGGGTTATCTATCTCCAATACTTTGCTGTCTTTAATGGGTAGCAAACTTGAAGTTACCAGCACACATGGCGAGGGCAGCACTTTTTTCTTTGATGTTATTTTCAAATTATCAGATAAAAAATTAGCTCAGAAACATCCTGATTCTGAATTTGACTCCAACAAGTTGAAAAAAGTGATTTCAACCCACAAGCTTAAAATTCTTGTTGCTGAAGATAATAGAAATAACATGGTCATCGTAAAAGCAATGCTGAAGAAGGCGTTACCAAATGCAAAAGTGATAGAAGCTCTTAACGGGGTGGATACAGTTACTCTATATCTCAATGAGAAGCCGGATATCATTCTGATGGATGTACAAATGCCTGAAATGGATGGATATGATGCCACACGTAAAATAAGGGAAATAGAGACAGGGAAGAAAACTCCGATTATTGCTCTTACGGCTGGTTCTATGAGAGCAGACAAAGAAAAATGTTATGAAGCTGGTATGGATGACTTTGTAAGTAAACCTATTGTAAACAATTCACTTTCAGTCACATTAGAAAAATGGATCCGGAATGAGGCGTTGGATTCGAATTAGCACACGAAAATTGACTACTCTAATAATTTTATTTCTTTAAAATTTTCGTGCCGAAGACGATATGCATTCATTGCCACCTTCCCGAGTTTATTTGTGAGTTTGTGGTTTACGAATGCGCCGGCAATTGCGCCCACACCAGGAATTAATTGCAAGAGTTTGGCTAGATCAATGTAGTCACGGTACTCCAGTTGGAAAGTGCGCCAGTCAAATTCGTTTAAGCTTTCAGGAAGTTGGTCTTTTACCAATTCCCAATGCTCCATCTTTTCGAAAACCTCGTTTCTTCGTTTCTGACTCGAAAATGTCAATTGGAAAATGTGAAGAATATATACCCGTTCCCGGTAGTCTTTCGTATCATATCCATAGCGCGAGGCGATTTCGAAAAGCATTTTCATTTTAAGTGTTAGCCATAATGGAAAATCTGCAAGACTCAATAGAAATCCACCAAACCCTGTAGCTGCACCTTCCACCGCAGCGGATGAAGAGTAGAAATTGATCCTTTCCTTCACTTTATTCTCAATCTCTTCCAATGACTCACTTTGTTTTCGTTTTCGTGTAGTAAATCCAGAACCAAAAATTACCGCCCGGGTGATCTCTTTGATTGCTTTCGTGATGGCTTTATGGACTCTTTCAGGGATTACATTATTGACTTTCTTTTGAACTCTCTTTGTCGTCTTGTTCCAGAAAGAGGGCCGTTTACGCATGGCTGCTTTCCATTGCTGTAGTTCTTGGTAAACGAGTTGGTGGTAGGCGGAATGAAAGTCTGGCTTAGTCATTCAAGAAATATATATGATTTTTTCTATCCTTGAGTGTAAGTACCTTCATGTTATTTATTTATAACTTGAGATCATGGGTGAGCTTCTTGACAAGCAGCATAAATATTATCTTCAACATGAGCAATCAATATTGGAAAAATATGAAGGGCAGTTTATAGTCATACATGATGAAAAAGTCGTTGATGGCTTTGGTTCTGAACGAGATGCTTACATTTTCAGTGTAAAAAATTTCCCAATAGGAACATTCTTAATACGGGAAGTAGTGGCCAAATCCTGAATTAACTCAGGAAAGTGATTAATAAATTGAATTGATCTCACAATTGTGAAATGGAGACACTATTAAAGTTTATTGGAAAAGACATTCAGGAAATTGATTTTGAGCCTTGGTTGGAAGGAAAGCCTGATAGATTAAAACCAATTGCTACTAAATGGTTTGCTGCTATTAAG
Source organism: Ekhidna sp. (assembly GCA_965267215.1). Classification (GTDB taxonomy): domain Bacteria; phylum Bacteroidota; class Bacteroidia; order Cytophagales; family Cyclobacteriaceae; genus Ekhidna. The sequence continues at coordinate 2,335,293 of OZ253940.1, read as the reverse complement.
AAATGCGGTTTAGATGTTCAAGATATTTTCCATGATGGATGTCCAGTGGGGTGTGTTGACAATGCTCCATTTGCATACGTAAATGTCTTCAAGTCACATGTGAATCTTGGGTTCTTTTATGGGGTTGATTTACCAGATAAAATGAAGATGCTTGAAGGGACCGGAAAACGTATGCGGCACATTAAATTAAGGCCGGATGTGGAATATGACGATAAGGAGATTTTATCACTTATTCATGCTTCATATTTGGATATAAAAGACAAGTTATTAATCAATTAAAAGGAACCCCAAAGCTTTATAAAATGATAAAAAACTACTTATTTCTATTTACACTCATTGTGTTGAGCTTCCCACTTCTGAGTCAAAAAATAGAATGGACCGAAAGCTCACTCGGTACCGACAAAAGAAAGTCCTCGTCACTAAGCGCAGGCGACCTGGATGGCGATGGAGACATTGATATCGCTATTTCAAATGGGAGACACTGGCCGGATCAAAATGAAGTTTATTTGAACGGGGGAGATGGGATATTCACCACGCAATATTTGATTGATAGTGCTTCTACTTCGTATGCATCTGAATTGGGAGATCTGGACGGAGACGATGATTTAGATATAGTGGTAGGGAACGATAAAAAGCTAAATCACCTATTTAAGAACGACGGAAAAGGAAATTTTTCTTTCACAGGCACTTTTGGTTATGAGAAATCAAATACTCGAAATATTACGCTTGCAGATATAAATCAAGATGGACACTTAGATATCATTGTAGTCAACAGATTCTATGAAAATGAAATATGCATAAACAATGGATTCGGTGAATTCAAACAAGTCCTCACCTTTGGAATAGATGGAGAAGCTACCCTGGATGTTGAAGTTTACGATATTGATGGAGATGGAGACAATGACTTGTTAGCAGCTAACCGTAACGATCAATTCAATGCTATTTACTTCAATAATTCGCTTGATTTTTCTGAAAGGAAAGAATTTGGCATTCGAGCTGAAGATACCCGATCCATTGAGGTTGCTGATGTAAATGGTGATGGATTTATGGATATTATAAGTGCCAATATCAAAGCAAAGAATACCATTTCATTTGGAGACAAGGATTTAAATTTTTCAGAAGAGATTTCCTTTGGAAAGCAGAAAAACAAGACGTTTGCGCTGGACGTGGGGGATGTGGATCAAGACGGTGACATAGATATTGTAACGGCCAATTCAAAAGGTAAGAATGTACTGTATCTAAACAGTGGGGATGGTCAAATTTTTGAAGCATATGTTATTGGTGAGCAAGCATTAGATACCTATGACATTCAGTTAGAAGACTTAAATAACGATTCTTATCTGGATATAATCACTTCCAATTCGGATGGATTGAACCTCTATTATATTCAGAAGCCTAACTAGCTTTTTAAAAAAGAAACTCATTCTTATTCAATTGATAATTGATTAAGACGTCATTGGGGTTGTATTCTTCCAACAATTCTACTTTATACAGCCCATCCATATATTCCTACAGTTCAGTAAATTCTATTTCTCTTGATAAAGATCTACATACACATTTGTGAAGATCATTAAATCATTTTCCTATGAAATCAATCAAGCATACCATTGTTTTTGGTTGTATTTTATGCCTTAGTCTGGAAGTATGTGGGCAAGAGAAAGTGCAGCTAGATCACACTGGAAAGTTGACCCTTCTGTCTGGAATGATTCAACCAGTATTGTTAAGAGGAGTAAATCTTGCTGCGACATATTTTACCAATCGCATATCATTCGAATATTCTCACGGCATGTTCCTTCATTACCCTAAACTACTTCGTAAGGATGATAACTTGACAAGTTTATATTCTAAATGGTCGACGGGTGCAGGCATTGGATATCGATTTTCAACCAGAAGAGATTTGCGATTGGAGGTGAAAGCTCACCATTATGAAGCCGAATTTGCTAATGATATTGAGGTGAAGTATACAGTCTATTCACTCGGTTTGGGTTTTTACTCAAGAAAATATCTGTGGAATAGCAACTGGCTCCTGGAGTATTCCCTGCGCTATTGGCCAAATGTTTCCTCTACCCTTGAAAATAATGAATATCAATTCATCGACGGGCAGGGAAATACAGTCACACATAAGGCACATCAATTGGGCTTGATATTCAACGTATCAATTGGCTACACTTTCAAGAAGACGAAATAAATGAATATATATCAAGCCTTAAATATTTTCCATGTACTGGCAGTTGTCATCTTTCTAGGCAATATTCTTACCGGTTTTTTCTGGATGACGATTGCTTATAGAACTAAGAATATTGACCATATAATATTCGTAACAAAGACTTTGATAAAGAGTGATAAATGGGTTACGCTACCCAGTGTATTGATTATCGTTTTGAGTGGATTTTATATGGCTGGTTTGAGTGGACTTTCAGTTCTCAAGACAGGATGGATACTTTGGTCAATAATATTATTCTCCATTTCTGGTCTTTGTTTTGCATTCAAGGTGGGTCCCTTGCAAAACAAACTTTATGCTATAGCAGCAGAAGGATACAAAGAAGAACCCTTTGGTTGGGATGATTACGGAAAGACTTATCGCGAATGGGTAGTCTGGGGCCTGATTTCTATTGGAACACCAATGGTGGCCCTGGCTTTGATGATTGCGAAAGTGCCTGCTTAAAATATGTTCAAAATGAAAGTACTGATAATTGGAGCAACGGGTAAATTAGGAAAGGCGCTTGTAAAGCAAGCCCTGGAAGAAGATCACATTGTTACAGCATTTGCTCGCAATCCCAAAAAGGTAAAATTGAAAAATAAGAACTTGACGATTGCTAAAGGTAATGTCCTCGACTTGGATTCCCTTTCGAAAGCAGTGCAAGGGCATGACGCGGTAATCTCTGCACTCGGTCATAAACGATGGTTCATTAAAACTTCCATCTTATCAAAAGGAACAAAGAACATTATTGTGGCCATGGAAAAGAATGAAGTAAAACGATTTATTTGTGTTACAGCGCTGGGTGTAGGTGATAGCCGATTCAAGTTAGGACTGTATTACACATTATTCGTAGTTCCCTTGATCTTATACTTTTATTTCCGGGATAAAGAAATTCAGGAGCATCTCATTAAAAAAAGCAAATTAGACTGGATCATTGTTAGACCAGGTCAATTGACTAACAGAAAGAAGAAAGGTAAGTATAGACATGGGCAAGGACTTGGGAGCTATATATTAACCAGGTGGATTTCCCGTAAAGATGTAGCTGATTTTATGTTGAAACAGCTGAACGATGATACATATTTACACAAAACAACGGCAGTGATTTACTGATTTTAAAAAGTTTTAGCTATTACAAGTCTAAGCCCAATTTCTATACTTTAAAACATCTATTTTTTGGGATAGAAGTATGGAATTCCTTGATCAACCTATAAAAGCGAATAAAATTCTGTAACTTAATTAGCCCATTCTTATTGAGCTAGCTATGAATTATAAGTTGATCTTACTCACAATTGTAATCATTTCCCTATCGTTTAATAGATGTGATCCAAAAGCCGAGAGAAGGGAGTTGACAAAAGATAATATCCACAGTTTTTTAAAAGATAATGAAAAGGATAGGATATTAAGGGCTTTTAATTCTGGATTAGATTCAATCTATTATCATTTTAAAAACAACAACATTGATGAGCACATCGCCTACTCATCCGCTGTAGTTGGATACTTGAACGGGATTCCGGCTCCATTTCAGTCCTTCTTGTGTCAATCATTTATGAAAAGGATTGAAAAGGATGGAATTCAGCCTTATTTATCTGTATATATCGAATTGGGAAAGAGAATGCTTTGGTTTCAATCTAAAGAAAGTCTGAAATGTTATGACGCAATGAAAACGAAATATGAAGCTTCGATCTTTAAATCGAAAGATTTCAAAGCTGCTTTCACCAATTTTCGAGATATTCATATTATTTCCGAGGATTTAGTAATTGCCATTGGATCCATTCTTTTTTCACGAATTGGTGAAAATATTGGAATAAATGGTATATCACTTGAGCAATATATAGAAATGATCAATTATGCTGCGAATTGTAGCAATTGTGGAGAGGAAAACCAAAATGGTGCGACCCCTTTCAGTCAAACAAGAGATATAGTTGCGCAATCTTATCGTGAGGTAAATTACACTTTTGGAAGAGCAACGGAATCCGATAAAGCAACTACTCCTTGCGATCAAATAAATACTATTTTTTCCAATCAGATGACAGATATAGGAGCATCGAATTTATGTGTCTCTGCAAATAATAGTAAGAAAAATGGAGGAATTAATGAGAGGTTGGGATGCTTTGTCGGTATAACAACCACATATTTCAGTGAGCAGAAGTCTGATATGTGGGATAACGTAAGGCTCTTTGAGCAGTACGTTCAATGCATGAATTCAGATTTTTTTGATACAAAGCCACGTGATGATATTTCGTATTATATGAGCGATGGTGAAACTCAAAATGATCCGGAAGATGGAACTGAAGAAGATAATTCACCTAAGTGCGAAAAAATCTCATGTAGACCATTGGGCGTTAGTGGTACGGTTTCGGCAAAACCTCAAGGAGTTGGGGTGAGTGGTAGCATCAGTACGCACGTTGCAAGAATGTGTGATTATTATGATGAAAATTGTAACCATGTGGGTACATCTACTACAATTATTACTGGACATCAATGGACTGAAACAAAACAATCAGATGGTTCTGTTGTAAAAACCTTTACTTCACCATGGTCTAATAGCACCATTACTACAAGAATTGATAAGGATGGTGTTGTTTCTGAAACGTATAATCGTGATGACCATGAATATGAAAAGGAGATTTCAGGATATTACAAAAAGATAAATGGTAGATGGGTGACAATTAGCAAAGAGGAATACGAAAGTAACAAACCGTGGATCAACCCTTCACCTGACAATCCGGCAGGCAATTGCGGTTACATGTTTGAAGATAACCCTCCATGGATAGAATTAGACCCAGTAACTGGGGATATAAAGGGCATTATAGAACAAAATTTACCCTGGATTAATCCTGGACCTGAAGGTGAATTAATTGGAGGTATACTGGGTGATATCGGGGCTTATTTAAAAGAGATTGAACAGTGTCTTTCCAATCAAACTTTTGCAAAAAAATGTCTAACCAATTTGATGTGTGTTCCAGATGATGATATTGATCAATGTACGTGTCTGGAATCAAATATTCCTTCATTGCAACATGGAAACTGTGACGATTTGGTAAGATGTCCTGAAGGTACCGTGAAACAGGGATGTGCGTGTATTTCTCCAGATACCGGTGAAATTTTTCCAGGTATAGGTTCTGGTATAGGGCCTTGGACTGCTCTGTTAAAGCATTTGGAGTTTCCATTACAGACTCAATAAATATTTTTTTGAAAAACTTCTACATAGTTCTATAGTAAAGATTTTAACTAATCCCCCACATCTTCCCACCAAACCTTCTTTTTTAGTTTTTTGATGAAAATTTGATCAAAATATCTCTTTATCTACGCTAAATCCATTTCTAATTCTTCCATACTAATTCCCTATAACCTTTCAAAATCATCGATTTTAGAATTTTTATAATCATTTTTTCCTTTTTGTGTATAAAAGTGGGAGAAAGTGGTAGAAAATAGGAGAAAGTGATTACATTTGTCTCGGTGGTTTATATTTTTCAAGGCTCAGTATGGCGTTTTTTACAAGCGAATATGAGTGTAAGTTGGATACTAAAGGGAGGTTGGTCTTGCCTGCAAAGATCAAGAACAACCTTCCTGAGGTCTCCACTGCAGAACTAGTAATTCGGAAGGGATTTGAGCCGAACCTAATCCTCTACCCGATGGTGGAGTACAAAAAAATACATCACAAGATCTCATCACTTAGTGAATTTGATCCTGAACAGCGAAGGTTGAAAAGGACATTTTTCAGGAGCATTGCTCAAGTGGAGCTGGATAATGCCAATCGCATACTGGTGCCCAAACAAATGCTCGCTCATGCTCAAATAGAAAAGGATGCACTCCTTATTGGCACGGGCAATTATATAGAAATGTGGAACCCTGAAGTATTCGAGAAACACATGATTGAGGATGATGGAGAATACTCAGAGTTAGCTCAGAAGTTTTTGGATGAATAGTCTATTTGATTAAGATGATAGCTGAAAAGAGAACATTCGAAATGAGTGGGCAGATAAGTGGGGCTGACATAAAAAGCGGTCTATGACCGCATACCACAATCCGGTAATGCTTCAGGAATGCCTGGAGGGATTGCAGATAAAACCAAATGGAGTATATGTAGACGTGACTTTTGGAGGTGGTGGTCACAGTAAGGCAATACTCGATCAATTGACAACAGGCCACCTCATTGCTTTTGATCAGGATAAGGATGCTGAGAAAAATGCACAACTACTGGCTAAAGAAGCTGGTGAACGTTCTTTCACATTTATTGAATCAAATTTCAGATACCTGAAAAAGTATTTACGTCTACACGGAATCACTGAAGTAGACGGTATCCTGGCAGACTTGGGAGTAAGTTCCCATCAGTTTGACGAACCAGAGCGTGGATTCACCATTAGGGCAGAAGGTGTGTTGGATATGCGCATGGATCAGGCCGCAGCTAAAAGCGCTGGAGATATTGTAAATGAATACGAAGAGAAGGATCTGATACACTTATTGAGTGCCTATGGTGAGGTGAGGAATGCACGAACGCTCGCAAGAGAGATTGTGAACTTCCGTATGAGCCAACCCATCGAAACGAATGAGCAGCTAAAGGCAATCGCTATGAAGCATGCTCCAAAAGGCAGGGATCTCAAATACCTCGCTCAGGTCTTTCAGGCCATTCGCATTGAGGTTAACGAGGAACTGGAGGTACTCAGGGAATTTTTAACTCAGGCTGGAGACGTGCTCAGGGCAGAGGGTAGATTGGTGGTTATGAGCTATCACTCTCTCGAAGACAGGCTGGTAAAAAATTATATCAATAAAGGAAATTTTAAAGGGGTCGATGAAAAAGACTTTTATGGGAATCCGATCAGGGTATTGGATCCGGTAAACAGAAAACCCATCGTTCCCACAGCGGCAGAAATTAAAGAAAACAGCAGAGCGAGAAGTGCTAAGCTGAGAATTGGAAGAAAGAGATAGTTATGTGTTGACAAGTCTTGAAGTTTCGGGAACCTCTCGAGGCTCAACTCTAAAACTCACAACTGATAACTCGAACTAAAATGAAGAACACCTACAAATTACCACAAAGAGAAGAGCGAGGAGGCTTATTCCGTCTCATCAATCGCTTTCTACGCATGGATACTTCCATGAGCGAGGTAATACACGTGCGCTTTCTTTCCCAAATTCTTTTCCTGGCATTCTTAAGTCTGCTTTACATCGGAAACCGTCATTATGCGGAGAAAAAGGTACGATCCATCAATCGTCTGGAAACAGAGGTAGAGGATCTACGAGCAGATTATACCACTCTGAAGGCTGATTTCATGTATGAAAGCAAGCAGTCAGAAGTGGCAAAGCGAGCAGCAGAGCTCGGATTGAAAGAGAGTAAAGAATTGCCAGTATTGATCAGGGAAATTGAGCATTAAGAAAGACATAGTATTACGCGTACGTATCGCATTTATTCTCACCTTTTTGGTGGCGGGTGCGGTTGTTTTTCGTATTGCCAAAATACAATACGTAGAGGGCGAAGAGTGGAGAAGTATGGGTGAAACACTTGGAATGCAAGTGATGAATGTAAAAGCAACTCGGGGCAACATCTATGCAGACGATGGAAGCTTGCTTGCTACTTCACTTCCATTCTATCGATTGGCACTAGATCCTTACTTACCTGCTAATGGACTTTACAAGCAAAACATAGATTCACTCTGTTTCTTGCTCTCAAAATATTATAAGGATTTAAGCCCAACTCAATACAAACGAAAAATCAATGATGCCAGAAAGAAAGGGCGGAGATACCTCACACTCAATCGGCAGGAAATAGGCTATCAGGACAAAAAGCAGATGATGCAATGGCCACTACTTAGAGAGGGACGATTAAGAGGAGGGGTGATCTTCGAAAAGGTTGAAAAACGGTTTCAGCCTTTCAATCATTTAGGCATACGTACGATAGGAAGTGTCAATGGAGATGACCGAGGGACGGTTGGATTGGAGTACAGCTTCAATAAACAACTGGCCGGAATCAATGGAAAAGGACTTTATCAAAAGATGGCAGGAGGAGGCTGGAAGCCGGTATATGATGGTACAGAAAGAAGACCGGTTGATGGATATGACATTCTAACTACTATCAATGTAGACCTGCAGGATGTGACAGAATCAGCTTTACTGAAAGAACTTGGGAAGCATGAGGCAGACTATGGAGTGGCTGTCGTGATGGAAGTAGCTACCGGAGAAATTAAAGCAATTTCTAATCTGAGTAGAACCAGTCATGGTGAGTATTATGAGCGATATAACTATGCAGTAGGTAGTCAGGGCTCGCGTGAGCCTGGATCTACTTTTAAGTTGGCAAGCATGATTGCACTACTGGAAGAAGTTGATATAAAGCTCACCGATTCATTAGATACTGGAGATGGAAAGCTGGAATTCTTTGATAAGACCATGCGTGATCACAAACCAGGTGGCTTTGGTAAGCTTACCGTGCAGGAAGTATTTGAGAAATCCTCTAACATCGGTGTAGCTAAATTGATCTCGCATTATTTCGGAAACAATCCGGATAAATTCATTAACTATTTAAAGAAAATGAACCTGCATCAACCACTTGATTTTCAGATGGTTGGTGAGGGTAAGCCTTACATTAAAGATCCATCTGATAGTACCTGGTCAGGCGTGAGTTTGCCTTGGATGTCACATGGATATGAACTGAAGATGACACCTCTTCAGATGCTAACCCTTTACAATGCAGTTGCCAACAATGGCAAGATGGTAAAGCCAATGATCGTAAAAGGGGTGATGAAGGCCGATCGAGTGGTGGATGAGTTTGAAACAGAAGTGATCAACGATCGAATCGCATCGAAAGAAACGTTAAGAAAAATAAAGCAGATGATGGAAGGGGTGGTTGAGCGAGGCACTGCTAAGAATATCAACCATAGTCATTATAAGATTGCTGGGAAAACAGGAACGGCAAAGAAAGCCAAGAATGGACGATACGTTCGCGAGTACTACACCTCATTTGCCGGATATTTTCCAGCTGAAGCCCCTCGCTACAGCTGCATAGTAGTGATTGACAACCCCAAGGGCTATCAGATTTACGGCTCGGATGTATCCGCTCCTGTGTTCAAAGAGATTGCAGATAAAATCTATTCGCTTGAGCTGGATATGCATGAAATCGAATCCAATCAGCGTATCGCTCAGACAGGTGTATTTCCGTACATCAAAGCTGGGAAGCGAGACGAGTTAACGATGATTTGTAATCAATTAGGTATTTCCAATCACTCAAAAACAGAAGCCGAGTGGGTAACTACCGATGTGATCAATGATGCAGTTTATTGGGAGGAAAATAAGATTAAGTATGAAGTGGTGCCTGACGTAAGAGGAATGACCCTCAGAGATGCCATTTATGTACTGGAAAATTTAGGATTGGAAGTGGAAGTTGAGGGAAGAGGACGTGTGTCTACCCAATCACTTACTCCAGGGGGAAAAATATCAACAGGTTCAACCATCAAACTTCAACTAAGCTAATGGGTAAGACGCTAAAAGACATATTGTTTGGCGTTTCACTTCAGTCAATTGAAGGAGATAGAGATGCTTCTGTAAATGGAGTGACATTCGACTCACGAAAGGTTGAAGAAGGATTCCTATTCATAGCAGTAAAAGGCTTAACTGTAGACGGTCATGACTTTATATCAAAAGCAATTAAGTCCGGAGCAGAAGTTATCGTATGTGAGCAGCTACCTGAAGTAATTGAAGATAGAGTGACTTATGTGCAGACAGATAATTCAGCCAAAGCATTGGGAATTATCGCTTCAAACTTTTACGATCGTCCCTCCGAAAAAATTAAGCTTGTAGGCATCACAGGTACAAATGGCAAGACCACTTGTGCAACGTTGCTTTTCGAGCTTTTCCAAAACCTGGGCTACTCTGTGGGCTTACTTTCTACGGTAGAGAATAAGATTAATCATGAGATCTTAGACGCCAGCTTTACTACACCTGACGCGGTACAACTTAATACACTACTTGCTAAAATGGTATCAAGTGGATGTACGCACTGCTTTATGGAAGTGAGCTCCCACGCCCTGGTCCAGCAGCGGGTGGCTGGAATAATATTCTCAGGAGGTGTTTTCACCAACATCTCTCATGATCATCTGGACTATCACAAAACCTTTGATGAGTACATCGCTGCAAAGAAGTTATTGTTTGATGGTCTTCCTTCAGAGGCGTTTGCATTGGTTAATGCTGACGATAAAAGAGGAGCCGTCATGCTTCAAAATACTAAAGCAGATAAGTTCAGAATGGGTATTAAAGGCATGGCCGATTTCAGGGTACGGTTAATCCACAACACGCTGCAAGGGCTTGAATTGAACTTCGATGGAACGGACGTATGGTTCAAACTGATTGGTGAATTCAACGCTTACAATCTATTGACTGCCTATGCAGTAGCAATCCTCCTTGGCGAGGATAAAGAAGACGTGTTAAGCGGTCTTTCAACCACTTCCGGGGCGAGCGGAAGATTCGAGCGTGTGCTAAATACTACCAATGTAATGGCGATCGTGGATTATGCACACACACCCGATGCTTTGGAGAATGTACTTAAGACAATCGAGGAATTACGCACAAAGAATGAGATGCTGGTGACTGTGGTGGGATGCGGTGGCGACAGAGATAAATCCAAGCGTCCAAAGATGGCGGATATCGCATGTCAGTACAGCGATAAAGTGATTCTGACTTCAGATAATCCTCGATCAGAAGACCCAAAGAAGATTTTAGAAGATATGAGAGCCGGAGTGCCGAAATCAAAAGAACGCAATGTGATGGTGATCGAAGACCGGAAAGAGGCCATACGAACGGCATGCAATCTGGTGAATGGTGAAGATATCGTTCTGGTAGCTGGAAAAGGTCACGAAACCTACCAAGAGGTGAATGGGGTGCGTCATTACTTTGACGATAGAGAAATTTTAAAGGAGCTATTGAACTAGTGAAAGAAGCTAGAGAAAATATTGAAAAGCTGAATTCCCCCTTTGAAGTGGTGCGACACTTCGCGAGGTGCGTTAGCCTAGGCGAGAGTAGGGGGATGTTATTAAAAGAATTATTGAATTAAGATGCTGAACTACTTATTTGAATATCTCAATCAAATAGACTTCCCTGGAGCGGGACTGTTTCAGTATATTTCATTCCGTGCTGGAATGGCAGCATTTCTATCGCTATTGATTACAATCACATTTGGTAAACGATTGATCAATATGCTTCGCAAATTTCAGATGGGCGAATCCATAAGGGATCTGGGGCTTGAAGGTCAGATGGAGAAGCAGGGAACTCCAACAATGGGAGGGATCGTCATCATCTCAGCGATTGTAATTCCGACCTTATTGTTTGCTGATCTTTCAAACATCTATATTCTCTTATTAGTAATCTCAGCACTATGGATGGGATCCATCGGATTCCTGGATGATTATCTGAAAGTAAAAAAGAAAAACAAAGAAGGACTCAGAGGTAAATTCAAAGTAATTGGCCAGATCGGCCTGGGACTATTGGTTGGTTTGGTAATGGTCTTTCATGAGGATATCGTGGTTAGGGACTTTTCTGGTGAAGCGTTCAAAGATGAGAGCACCCTTCTAACCACTATTCCATTTGTAAAGAATAATGAATTCCAATACGAATGGTTACTACCCGGATTTCTGTCGGACTATGCATGGGTCTTATATATACTGGTAGTAATATTCATTGTGACAGCCGTTTCGAATGGAGCAAATATCACGGATGGTTTGGATGGTTTGGCTGCTGGAACGTGTGCGATTATCGGTTTGACCTTGGCTGTGCTGGCTTACCTATCTGGTAATGCCATCTTCTCAGATTACCTTAACATTATGTTCATTCCGAACTCTGGTGAGCTGGTGATTTTCTGTACAGCGTTTGTTGGTGCTTGTATTGGATTTCTTTGGTTTAATGCTTTTCCGGCTCAGGTATTCATGGGAGATACGGGAAGCCTTTCATTAGGCGGTATCATAGCAGTATTAGCCTTTGTAATAAGAAAAGAATTATTGATTCCTGTGCTTTGTGGTATCCTGGTGATAGAAAATCTATCTGTCATTCTCCAGGTATCCTACTTCAAGTACACCAAGAAAAAATACGGTGAAGGTCGGCGCATCTTTTTGATGTCTCCGCTCCATCACCACTATCAAAAGAAAGGATTACACGAAGCGAAGATCGTAGCTCGCTTCTGGATTGTGGGGATCCTATTAGCCATTTTCACTTTAGCAACTCTAAAAATCAGGTAATGACAGTAACACAAATTCATGAAATGAATGAGAAGTTTCAGAAAAGCGCAGTACAGCTTTCTGAGCTTATTCCGTCTGGCACATTGGTACAGGCTACTTCTATGTTGATCAGAAGCGCTCGTAAGATTGATGAACAATTCGGGACCCTTTTAGCATCAACAAGCGAAGCAAAATTTCACATCACGATGGATCTATTGGAAGAAGAAACTGACGAGGTTTTATTCATTCTGGATCAATTGGAAATCGCAAACAAGAAACAAAAAATCAGCTTGATCAACGATTTCTTGAAGGAAGGGTATAACCTCGTTTCGGTATACTCAAGATGCTTTGATCACTTGATTGATAAAAAGGTAAAAGAGGAAGAATAATGAACGATCGCATAGTCATATTAGGCGGTGGAGAAAGCGGTATTGGTGCTGCGATACTAGCCCTGAAGAAAGGCTATGAGGTATTCCTGTCCGATGGAGGAAGCCTGACTGCTGAGCGAAGACGTATGCTCAAAAGTCAAAAGATCGATTTTGAAGAAGGAGGACACTCAGAAGAATTGATTCTCAATGCTTCCTTAGTAGTGAAAAGTCCTGGGATCCCGGATTCTGCTCCTTTGATCCAAAAACTACATACCCAAAATATCCCTGTTATTTCTGAGATAGAGTTCGCTTACCGATTCATTGATAAATCGAAAGTGATTGCTATCACAGGGACCAATGGAAAAACGACTACATCACTTTTGACCTATCATTTACTCAAAACGGCAGGCTATAAAGTTGCCTTAGGTGGAAATATAGGAACAAGTTTGACAGGACTGGTGGCCGAGGGCGGATATCATTATTATGTTGTTGAGGTTAGCAGCTTCCAGCTGGATGGAGTCGTCAATTTCAGACCTGATGTTGCGGTGTTACTCAACATCACACCTGACCATTTGGATCGTTACGATTACGATTTCAATAAGTATGTGAACGCCAAGTTCAGGATAACTGAAAACTTAACGGGTGAAGAAGCCTTTGTTTACTGTGCTGATTCTGAACCAATCACGGAGGAGATATCCAGAAGAAAGATCGAAGCGACCATGTTTGCTATGTCTGCTTCGAAGAATGAAAAGTTGAATGCCTACCTGGAAGAAGAGCACCTGATCTTCAACTTCCAGTTTAAGGAAAACGAGAAAAAATACAAGGTGCCAATGTCTGAGATATCTCTGATTGGTAAACATAACATGGTAAACAGTATGGCTGCTGTATTGAGCTCATTATATGTTGAAGTGCCAATGGAGAAGATTTTTAAAGGCTTGAAAACCTTTCAAAATGCACCACATAGATTAGAGTTTGTCAAAGAGATTGAAGGAGTTGCATACATCAACGACTCCAAAGCTACGAATGTGGATTCGGTGTATTATGCACTGGATGGTGTGAAGGGAGATATCATCTGGATTGCTGGAGGAATAGACAAAGGCAATGACTATGAACAGATAGATGAACTGGTAAAAGAAAAAGTGAAAGCACTTGTGTGCTTAGGAAAAGATAATGAGCCCTTGATAAGATATTTCAGTGATGGACTCGACAAAATAGCAGAAGCTGATAGTGCTGAGAAAGCTATAGAGATTGCTCATGATTGGGCAAAGAAAGGTGATAAGGTTTTACTATCTCCTGCATGTGCAAGCTTTGATTTATTCTCAAACTATGAGGATAGGGGAGATAAATTCAAGAAAGCGGTAGAAGGGTTGGAGAAAAAATTAAAAACTGAGAAAGCATGAATGAAATTAAAAATTGGGCATACAGAAATCTGAAAGGTGACCCGGTGATTTGGTTCATCGTGCTTATCCTTTCCCTGTTCAGTATTTTGGTGGTATACAGTGCTACTGGCAGCCTCGCTTACAAAACGATGAATGGAAATACCGAGTATTACCTTGTTAAGCATTCTGTTCTGGTGCTGGTGAGTTTACTGGCAATTTGGTTGGCGCATAAGATTGACTACCGATACTATTCTAAAATATCAAGGTTAGTACTATGGCTAAGCGTCCCTCTATTATTGTTCACTTGGATGTTTGGTACTAATATAAATGAGGCATCAAGATGGTTAACCATTCCAGTGATCAATCAGGGATTCCAGCCATCTGACTTAGCCAAACTCGCTCTTATCGTTACGCTTGCAAGTATGCTTTCCAAGCGTCAGAGATCAATAGATGATTTTCAACGTGCAATCGTACCAATGCTATTTTGGATAGGTCTCATCTGCGGATTGATTGCGTTGACTAATTTCTCATCAGCAATTTTACTTTTCTTGACATGTATGTTGGTGCTATTTATCGGTCGTGTGCCCGTAAAGTATCTGGCAATGCTTGTAGTGATCTGCTCAGCATTTGGATCTGTCGCGTTTATGGTTGGTCAAAGGGGAGGAACTGCTATATCTCGAATCGAAGATTTTATAAACAACGATACTCCTTATCAAGCTAAACAGGCGTACATAGCCATTGCTTCAGGAGGAGTGATCGGGAAAGGACCAGGACAAAGTGATCAAAGAAACTTTTTACCACATCCTTACTCAGATTTCATCTATGCTATCATTCTTGAGGAATATGGCTTGATTGGTGGAATTACGATTTTGTTTTTATACCTGGCGCTACTGTATCGGGGTATGAAGGCAGCCGAAGATAACGACCGTGCATACGGAGGACTCTTATCAGCGGGACTCAGTTTCGCCCTCGTTATACAAGCTCTGGTAAACATGGGTGTAGCAGTAGGATTAGGGCCGGTCACTGGACTGACTCTTCCATTCATCAGTATGGGAGGTACGTCTCAGTTGTTTACTGGTTTGGCATTGGGAATAATTCTGAGCGTGAGTAGAGGGGAGATTGACAATTTCGGAGGTACTATAGGAAATCAATATAAAGAAGCAGCGTAATCGAGCAAGAACGAACATATCGCGTTATGATAAGTGGAGGTGGAACAGGTGGACACATCTATCCTGCTATTTCCATTGCCCAGGCTTTGAAAGAAATGCTGCAGCACGTAGACATTCTTTTCGTGGGGGCTAAGGGTAAAATGGAGATGGAGAAAGTGCCGAAAGCAGGATTCAAAATAGAAGGGTTGTGGATCAGTGGAATTCAACGTAAGCTTTCAGGACAAAATCTCTTGTTTCCTGCCAAGCTAATTTCCAGCCTGCTTGGCGCTTCCCGATTGATCAAGAAATTCAACCCTGATGTGGTGGTAGGAGTGGGCGGATATGCAAGTGGACCGTTGCTTTATGTGGCTAGCAAAAAAGGTATCCCAACATTGATCCAGGAGCAAAATAGCTACGCTGGATTAACCAATAAGCTACTCGCCAAATCGGTGAATAAAATATGTGTAGCTCACGAGGGAATGGAAAAATATTTTCCGGCAGAAAAGTTGGTTGTAACTGGAAACCCGGTAAGAAAAAGCATTCTATTGAATCCAAATAGGAAATCAGAAGCTTTTAAGCACTTCGAATTAGAAGAAGGTGAACCAACACTCCTAGTAGTTGGAGGAAGCCTTGGTGCTAGGTCGGTAAATGAGTTTATTCTAACGGGTCTCAACAAACTGAAAGAAGCTGGAGTCCAATTGATCTGGCAGTGTGGAGGTATCTATTATAAGGAGATGCAGGAAAGAGCTGAAGGAAAAGGCGGTAAGATGATTTTGAAAGACTTCATCTTCCAAATGGATTTCGCTTACGCATGTGCTGATGTGGTGATTTCGAGAGCAGGTGCTTTATCAATAGCAGAGCTGATGCTTACCGGGAAGCCTTCGATTTTGGTACCATCACCAAATGTGGCTGAAGATCATCAGACAATCAATGCTTTGGCACTTGTGGATAATGATGCTGCAGAAATGGTCAAGGATAGCGAAGCGATGGATAAGTTGATTGATGAAGCCATCAGCTTGCTGAACGATAAACAAAGGCAAGAAAAACTGTCAAAAAATATACAGGCTATGGCTCATGAAAATGCAGCCATGGATATCGCGAACGAGGTGATAAAATTGGTAGATGTATAATGGGCAGAAGATTCACATATCGTTTATGCAGAAAAGGCCAATTGATGGGTAAAAGATTGTCGACTGTCGACTGTCGACTATTCTTTTTAATAGTTAATGATTTAACTGATTTTGAATTCCATTTTCTAAAACCAGATGCTATTTCATGAAGCTCAAGGATGTACATAGCGTCTATTTTATAGGGATTGGAGGGATCGGTATGAGTGCATTGGCTCGCTGGTTTCAGGCGAACGGTATGCCTGTGGCCGGATACGACCGCACTGAGTCAGAGCTCACCAAAACGTTGGTTGAGGAGGGAATGCAAATTCACTATGAAGATCAGCTGGACTTGATCCCCGAAGAATTTCTGGATAAGGATGAGACATTGGTGGTTTATACTCCGGCTATTCCTGATTCACATGCTGAATTGAATTACTTCAAAGAGGCAAACTTCAATCTGAAGAAAAGGTCTGAAGTCTTGGGAATGCTCACTGAGAATCACTTCACGATTGCTGTTGCAGGAACTCATGGAAAAACGACTACAAGTTCTATGATAGCTCATCTTTTGAGGGAATCAAGGAAAGGTTGTTCAGCTTTTGTCGGAGGTATTATGACCAACACAGGTACCAACCTAATTATTGGAAAAAGAGATTCCCCTATAGTAGTTGAAGCTGATGAGTATGATCGTTCTTTCATGCAATTAAATCCGAATTATACAATTATCACTTCACTGGATCCAGATCATCTGGATATTTATGGAGATGAAACCGAGATGCTTGATACCTATGAGGCATTTGTGAAAAAGACCCCTGAGAATGGAAAAGTACTGATGTACTCGGATGCAGGATTTAAAATTAATCCTGGGAATAAGTATGTTTCTTATGCCATTAAGAATGGTGATGTTGTAGCCGATGCTTTACGTATTGTGAATGGCGCATTTGTCTTTACATATCGCTACGGAATGGAGAAGATTTCAGATATACACCTGGAGGTTCCTGGCTACCACAATGTGGAGAATGCACTTGCTGCTATTACGGTAGCATTAGACATGGGAATGGAAGGCAAAGAGATACGGAAGCGAATGAAGACCTATGCCGGAGTGAAACGAAGATTTGAGTATGTATTCAGGAGTCCTGAAATGACGCTAATCGATGATTATGCACATCATCCACAAGAGATTGAAGCATTCCTCCGTTCAGTCAGATCGTTGGCTGGAAAACGAAAGATCACCGCAATCTTTCAACCGCATCTATACTCCAGAACGGATGATTTTAAACATGGGTTTGCTGAAGCACTCGATAAAGCGGATGAGGTTATCTTGTTAGATATATATCCGGCAAGGGAGTTGCCCATTACTGGAGTTTCATCAGCTTCTATATATGAGTTGATGGAAAATGAGAATAAAGTGATGGTGACGAAGGAGTATTTGCTGGACGAATTGGCTAGTCATAAACTGGATATTGTGGTGACAATTGGTGCAGGAGACATTGATCGGGAGGTGCCAAAGATTGCCGAATATATGAAGAATAGGCTCAATCCGAAATCTGAAGAAGATGAGTAAGGAAGAAAAGAAAAACATATTGATTTACTCATTCAGCGGGGTTTTATTGCTCTCGCTAATCACATTTGCAAGCCTGAAAAATGGTGGCAGAAAAGTGGATGAGTTGAAAGTGGAGATCGTAGATCAGGAAGGTAATTTCTTCACGGATCAACTTGAGGTAATTGATTTGATGACCGACAAAAATGCTGATTATGTAATTGGTGTTGAAATGGCAGATCTTGATCCGAAGATGCTTGAAGAAAGAGTAGAATCAAATCCATTTGTAAGAGATGCTCAGGTATACAGAGACCTGAAGGGAAATCTTCAAGTTAAAGTGGAGCAGAGCAAGCCTATTGCGAGGCTGTTTGTAGATGGAAAAAAAGATAAGTACATCGATGCAGAAGGAAGAATACTTCCAGTAAATGCCAAGCATACTGCACGAGTACCATTAATAGAGACAGAATTTGAGTTTTTATGGGAGAAAAATCTACATGAAAGCAAGTACGGCAAGCAGGTATTTGAGCTACTGAGTTTCATCGAGGCAGATGAATTCTGGAAAGCTCAGATTGCACATATCACCATCAAAAAAGATGGCGAAATTGACATGTTTCCACAGGTGACTAAACAATTGATTGAGTTTGGACAACCTGAGGATTTGGAAGACAAGTTTTCGAAGTTGATGACTTTCTACAAAGAGATCCTACCCGGTAAGGGATGGAATTCTTACAGTAGAGTAAATCTGAAATTTGAAAATCAAATTATATGCGAATGAATTTAGAGTTACCAGTGGTTAGTTGCGAGATGCGAGTTTCTTTCTTTTTCGATGGAACAACTCGAAACTTATCACTTGAAACTCAAAACTTATAGATCACCGAAAATAAAGAAATTATGGAGGACAAAATCATTGTTGGATTAGACATTGGCACAACTAAAATATGTGTAATTGTCGGTAAGAAAAATGAGTACGGAAAGCTGGAGATACTAGGCATGGGCAAGGCGGTATCTGATGGTGTGATCCGTGGAATTGTTACGAACATTGATAAGACCGTTCGTGCTATTGAAAAAGCCATTGCTGATGCAAGCGAGCAATCCGGAATTGATATTCATGTGGTGAATGTGGGTATTGCTGGTCAACATATTAAGAGTGCCATCCATCACGGGGGGATCACCCGCGAGAATGGAGACGGTGAGATCACCATCGAAGACCTGGCTCGTCTCAATAGCGACATGCACAGAATCGTGACTCCTCCCGGAAGTGAGATCATTCATGTGATGCCTCAAGATTACATTGTGGATTACGAAGATGGTATCATGGATCCGGTAGGAATGACAGGGGTGAAGCTGGAGGCTGATTTTCATATCATCACGGCACAAACCAACGCAATCAACAACATCAACAAGTGTGTGAAGAAAGCAGGATTGCAAATAGAAAACTTGATCTTAGAACCTCTTGCCTCCAGTCTTTCGGTTCTAAGTGACGAAGAAAAAGAAGCAGGTGTATGCTTAGTGGATATCGGTGGTGGCACCACGGATGTTGCGGTATTCTATGACAACATCATCCGTCACACCGCCGTGATTCCATTTGGAGGTAACATCATTACCTCCGACATCAAGCAGGGTTGCATGGTGATGGAGCATCAGGCAGAATTGCTGAAAACGAAGTTTGGAAAAGCGATCTCAGAAGAGGCAAGTCCCAATGAGATCGTGTCTATCCCAGGCTTGAGAAACAGACCTCCGAAGGAGATTTCCATCAAGAATCTCGCTCACATTATTGAGGCAAGAATGGAGGAAATCATTGAGTTGGTTCATACCGAGATTATTAGCTCAGGTTACAACAAGAAGTTAGCAGCTGGAATTGTAGTCACTGGCGGTGGTTCGCAATTGACCAACCTCAGTCAGTTGTTTGAATACATGACCGGGCTTGATACGCGCATTGGCTATCCGAATGAACACCTTGGAAGAAGTAAAGTGGATGCAGCTAAGAGTCCGATGTACGCAACTACGGTTGGTTTGGTACTCTCCGGATTCAAGGCATTGGACATCCGGGAGTCAAGATATGGAGAAGTCACTGCGAAAGAGGGAAAGAAGCGAATAAAGCAGGGAAACAAGTTCTTCTCTAACATTTTAGAAAAAACAAAAGGTCTTCTTATTGATGACTTTGATGATAAAATAAACTAGTCTTTTAGTCCATAGTCAACAGACAACAGCTTTTGGAGCAAAGGTCTATCGACTGATAACTATCGACTATTAAACTATTCAATTATGGCAGAAAATATGTATTCATTCGATTTACCCTCACATCACAAGTCCATCATCAAGGTGGTGGGCGTAGGTGGAGGTGGTAGCAATGCTGTTAATCACATGCACAGCCTGGGGATCCGGGATGTGGAATTTGTGGTTTGTAATACAGACCATCAAGCGCTCGAAAGCAGTGCAGTACCTAGCAAACTTCAGATAGGAACCAACCTTACCAGTGGTCTGGGTGCAGGTGCCAATCCGGAGAAAGGTAGAAATGCTGCGATAGAGAGCAAAGAGGAAATTAGAGACCTCTTATCTCAGGACACCAAAATGGTATTCATTACGGCTGGAATGGGAGGAGGTACCGGTACAGGTGCTGCTCCGGTGATTGCCCAGGTAGCAAGTGAGCTCGATATCCTTACGGTAGGAATTGTCACAGCTCCATTTGCATTTGAAGGCAAGAAGAAGATGAAAGCTGCTGAGGACGGTATCAAAGAGCTAAAGAAATACTGTGATACAGTACTTGTGATCATGAATGATAAGCTGAGAGAGGTATACGGTAACCTCTCCATCAGCGATGCATTTGCACAAGCTGATAATGTATTAACGACAGCTGCAAAAGGAATAGCCGAGATTATCACGGTTCCTGGGTATGTAAACGTCGATTTTGAAGATGTGAAGACGGTAATGAAAAACGCAGGCCCTGCAGTAATGGGATCCGCTAAAACCATAGGAGATAATAGAGCTAGAAGAGCAGCTGAGGAGGCGCTGAACTCTCCGCTGTTAAACCAACAAGACATATTCGGAGCTGAGAAAATTCTCCTTTCGATTATCTCTGGTGAAGAGGCAGAGCTTCAAATGGATGAGCTTACTGACATCACAGATTATATCCAGGAATATGCTGGTGATGATGCAGAGGTGATCTTTGGTCATGGTGTCGATAGTTCGCTAGGAGAAAATATCCGAGTGACTGTGATTGCCACAGGGTTCGGTAAAGTAGATGATGATGGCGAATACATCTCCAAAGAAGAGGAAGCGAAGCGATTCGATTTAAACTCTCAGAAAGAAATTGACCCAACTAAGAAAATGGGTAATACTTCAGACTTCATGTTTGAGGTAGAAACGGAAGGGGATAAGGAAGATGTTGAGGATTGGACATATGAATTCAGCTCATTGAAAGATGAAATCAAGCGTGAAGTAGAGGAGGAAGAGCAAAAGAGCAATCCGAAAAAATTTGAGCAATCATCTTTTGAGTTTGACTTTACGAATGCATTTAGTAAAGAAGACGAGGAAGATATCCATGAGGATGATGTAGACATTGAGGATGCTTTTTCTTCAGATACAGACTCAAGAAAAGCACGTCTGGCTAAAGAACGAGCCGAGCGCGAAGCACTATTCACAGAAAAGAAGTTTGAAATGCCAACGGAAGAGTTCAAGGAAAGACTGGATGTACCGGCATATGAGCGTAAGAAAGTAAAACTTCAGAATGTACCTCATTCTTCTGAGAGTAACATCTCTAAATTCAACCTGAATGAAGAGAACCAAATTTTAGGAAACAATAAGTTTTTACATGATAACGTGGATTAAAATCTTAGAGGATTTAATCCATCCGACCTGTTTACCGATAGGCAGACAAAGCGTCGGGATCTCTTAAAATTTTGAATCATCATTGCGAGCTTGCGAAGCAATCTCAATTTCAAGATTGTTTCACCAACCTTTTACAGGTTGTTTCGCAATGACACATGTTCAAAGACATGGTTAACAGTAGGTGTTAGTCATATTGTCTCGACTTGCCGAGACATTCTGCCAAGATAAGCCCCGACAATATATGTCGGGGTTTTGCTGCTTTATGGGTCTGATTTGATGAATGAAACGACTTTGTAATAGTTTGCTTAAAACTGAAAATAGATAAACTGTTCACCACTTCCCTGTGCTACAATGATCAACACCAACATCATGGCCCAGGAGAGACCAATTAAGTTTTGTTTGTTAGAGACCCGCTCCTCAAGTGTATGATTTCTCATCCACCAATGAGATAGGAACAGCAAGGTCACCACACTCAAAACCAAATAGATATCGAGGTATTCGATCACTTTAGCACCTGAACTGCTGAAAGAGAACATGGAAGAAAGTAGGGACGTGGCTGAGTTGAAGTCCGCAGCTCTAAAAAATACCCACGTAATATTCACACAAAAAAACGTCGTAAGTGCAAGCAGCATTCCTTGTAATCCGTGCGTACTCAAAGTTATTTTTCCTTTAAGTATTCGTTCAATGATTAGATACAAGCCGTGGAGCCCACCCCATGCAACGAATGTCCATGAAGCCCCATGCCATAAACCACCAAGTAGCATTGTAAGCATTAAGAAAATATAGGTTTTGAGGACCCCTTTTTTGTTTCCACCCATCTGAATATATAGGTAATCCCTTAGCCAGGATGATAGCGAAATATGCCATCTCCGCCATAGATCCGAGAAACCGGTTGATGCATAGGGGTACAAAAAATTATGTGGGAGCACTATTCCTAACATCATAGCAATCCCAATTGCACAGGTAGAGTAGCCCGCAAAATCAAAGAATATCTGACCTGAAAATGCCAATACGCCGGACCATGCGTCAATAGTTGCGAGACCAAATGGTGAATTGAAGACTGAATCAGCTGTAGGTGCCAGCAGAGTGTCCGCAAGTACAACTTTTTGGAATAATCCAATAGTAAGCAGGAACGATCCCCACACAAATTGATCCCTGGTTGCACGTCTTGGTTCTGCAAACTGTCCCAGCAACTCACCAGCTCTCACAATTGGACCTGCAACCAATTGAGGGAAAAAGGTCACATACAAAGCAAAGTCGAGGAATGATTTTGACGGTTGAGTTTTTCGATTGTAGATATCAATCGTGTAGGACATTGTCTGAAAGGTATAAAACGAAATACCCATAGGTAAAATGATATTTGGTTTGGCCACATGAAACTCAATTCCAATCGTATTGAGCATCATCGTGAAGTTTTCCAACAAGAATCCGCCATATTTAAAGAAACCCAGGAAACCAAGATTCACTACCATACTAAGAAGTAGCCAGAATTTTCTTTTGGTAGGCGCTGAAAGCTTATGCAACATGTTACCTGCTTTCCAGTCTACTATAGTTGAAATCCATAACAGGATGATCAGTGGTGGATTCCACAGGCCGTAAAAGACATAACTCGAAAAGAGGAGCGTCCTTTTTTTCTGTTTCCATGCAATCGGTGAATAGTAGAACACTAAGACGATCGCGAAAAAGACAATAAAGCCTATTGAGTTGAATAGCATGATGATTTAGTTTTTAGAGACTTTGTATATCAATTGGTCTTGTTTAAGTTGTCTAACAAAGTCGACAGTGAATTTTTTGGCGTCAGGTGTCGCTAGGTGCGACCATTCCGGCAAATCGTACTTATTCATAAATGGGTGATCTTCGAAATGGTATGCTGGAGAATTAGCAGCTGCTACCAATTCTTCCCAATAGGTATCTCTGGGATAAAACTCACTTTCAATTGCTCTTACCTTGTTCTGGGAAGGACATCTAACAAGGATCACTTTTCCTCCACGATTCTTAAAAGCATTGATTAACGCTGCAGACTCGTTGATGATTTCTTTTCGATTTTCCTCCACTACCTCAGGTGAAGGAGTTGCGCCTGGAGGTGGCTGAAAAACGGCGCTCCAAAAGTTCGTAACCAAAAGTGCATAATCATTATCTGTTGTCACCTGAGGCATGAGGTTAACATTCCGCTCATGATCAACTTGATACAAAATGGGGAATGGGGGAGGCCCGGGAAGTCGTGAGGGGAATGGGATTCGCTCAAGGACAGTTCGCAAGTCAAGTTCATTGTAGAATATTTCATTGGAAGTTGTTAAGAATGAAAAAACCTGCTGCGGTCCATTCAATGAGAGAAAATGGCTAAAGCGATCCGCATAAGTTCTATCATAATAATGCTGTACCCACTTTTGAATACGGGCATATGGGACTACACTCATGGATTGTGGTACAAAATATAAAGGGGGTGTCACTCCGATAATAAGCATACCGGAATAGTTACTATTTTCTACGACATCCTTTAATACTGGCATGACCGAAGAGCCTGCAGCGGCCAACATCAATGGTTTTTTTCCATACTCCGAAGACCATTGATCCAATTGAAAATTGAACATAACACGCGAGGAGCCTATGATGACCACATCGTCATCCAAAAGATCGTCTATTCTGGCACGGTGTTGTGCCCAAAGGTGCTTATCATCATTAGGGGTGGCCTGATATTGAAGTTGACGACAGTAAAATTCCCACGAACTCAATAAAAACAAAGTCGCAAGGCCCGCAAGAATGATTGTACTAGTTTTAATAGAAGCTACTTCTTGAGATTTCATTTTATTATATTGTTAATGAATTGCTTTTTCAACCATCATACATAGATGGCTGAAAAAGCACTCCATATCGCATGTGTGATTTGATGGCTCAAATGTCAGAGGAGAAAGAGGAAAAGGGCTGTGCAAAAGCCATCATTTAGCATGCGAAAACAATCAGCAAGACCTAACCGATATGATAACTCGAATCTCACCAATTCACCAGTCATGGGTTTACCCACACTTTTTGAACTTTTTTTTATTGATTTTTTGCTATTCCTACCTCTACAGCCAAAATCTCTCAAAAACAGATAGTCTGATTCAGCGACTTGAAAAAGTCAAGGATGACTCTTTACGGATCGAAATACTAATTGAATTAAGCAGCAATTATTCTGGAAACGATCCTGGCAAATCCAAATTTTATGCTGAGCAGATACTGATGGATTCTGCAATCAGCAACCATGCACAAATCTCGCGGGCCTACTTTTATCTAGGTTATTGCTATTATGATTGGTCTAAATCCGATAGTGCACTCATTCAATTTGAAAAGGCCTATAGGTATGCTGAAATGTCAAACGAGACCAGACGGATGCTTCAAATTGCCATTCCAATTTCCGACTGTAACAAAGCCCTTGGAAATTACAAGGCATCCTTTAATGTAGCCTTTGATGCACTGCGTCTTGCAGATTCCGTAAAGGACAATTATCGTATGGGCATATTTAATGGAAGAATCGGAGAACTATATCGGGACCAGTTCGAAACAGAAAAGGCAATCCAGTATTTAAAGCAATCCTATGAAGATTTTTCAGTCGAAGATCGCAGGAAATGGATGATGTCATCCAAAATAAACCTGGCACTTGCTTACAAACAAATAGATGCTGAAAAGGCCTTAGAGACCTATAATGATCTATTGTCTGAATTTACGGATCTGTTCAATCTAAGGGACTCAGCACTCTTTCATTCGAATCTTGGGAATATTTATATCGATCTGGAACGGTTTGAGGAGGCAGAATCTCATTTAATGAAAGCCTTGGAATGTCACAAAAGACTCAATAGGCCGATTTCTAGGGCTTTTGTGCATAAAGAATTGGCAGTCCTGTACGAAAGGACAAATCGGCCGGAGGAAGTAATAAAGTATGCTCATCTGGCGCTAGAACGGGCCAATGAATCGGGTCACACGGTTCTACAGCATCAGTCCTCCGACCAGCTTTCAAAAGCTTACGCTGTGTTGGGTCAATATGATCAGGCTTACAAATACTTACAATCATTTATGTCGTTTAGGGACAGTATTCGATCAGAAGAAAAAATTGCATTGAGTAACAAGCTGGAAGCAGAATATGCGACGGAGAAAAAAGAGCAACAAATTCAACTGCAACAAGAACAGCTGGCAAGACAACAAGCAGAAATGAACAAAGAGCTGATCCTTCGTAATGCGCTTATAGGCGGAGTTATATTATTGATCGTAATAGGAGCGATTACCTATCGGAGTGCACGAGCACAAATCAGGAAAAACCGAGAAATCAAACAATACGCTTCAAAGATAGAAGAGCTACAGGCTAACCAGTCCCGATGGTTTACAAACATTGCACACGAACTGCGCACACCCCTAACGCTCATTCTTGGACCCATCCAAAACATGTTGAGACAACCTGAAACATCTTTGAATTTAAAAGATGAAGTGTCGCTAGCGAAGAAATATGGAGACCAGTTAATTAAACGTGTGAATGAGATTTTGGAAATCTCGCGACTTGAATCCGGAAAACTGGTATTGAACGAGCAGCCTACCGATATGGTGAATCTGATTAAGCAGGTCGTCTCCTCTTTTGATTCCATGGCTGTGCAGAAAGAAGTAGAATTGGAATTTGATTATGAAATAGACCTCATTCTGCGTATTGATCCTGAAAAGGTAGCTAGCATCATTGGAAACCTTGTATCCAACGCCATTAAATTCACACCTGTCAATGGCCGTGTACTAATAGAATTGACTCGGGATGTCCATCATTCTACCGTTAACATCAAAGTCGCTGATTCTGGAATTGGCATTTCAGCCGAAGATATACCTCATGTGTTCGATCGGTTTTATCAGGCTCACGGAACAGGTGAGGATCCGTATGGAGGATCAGGTGTTGGATTAACATTATCTCAGGAGTTGGCCAAACTTCATGGAGGGTTGATCAATGTGTCTAGTCAACCTCCCGATGGAAGCACATTTATATTTTCTCTTCCAGATACCTTGGTTTGTGAGGAAACTATCGTACCAGTAGCGGATCAAGAAATTGACCATTTAGTAACGAATAGACTCCCCAAACTTCCACCATTGAGTGATGAACCCAAGTATAAAATATTATTGGTAGAAGATCATCAAGATATGCGTCAATACATTCGTCATTTGCTTCAGGATTATTATGAAGTGACGGAGGCAAATGATGGGCAGGAAGGGTTAGAAAAGTTACTAAGCCACAGCCCTGATTTGATTATCTCAGATGTAAAAATGCCTGTGATGGATGGTTTAACTTTTGCAAAGAAGCTCAGGGAGAACGAAAAACATCGCTTGATTCCTTTTATTAGTCTCACAGCGCATGCAAACGAAAAGGATAAGTTGACTGCCCTAAAAACAGGTGTAGATGACTACCTGGTCAAACCCTTTGATGCTGAAGAATTAATGATCAGAATTGGTAATCTCATTTCCAATGCCAAGGAGCGAAAAAAAATCATGAAGGATCGGACAAGTACCGAATCGATTGATGATTTGACTCATAATGAAAAACTAATTGCCAATCTGGAAATGATAGTCAAAGAAAGGCTCCCGGACAGTTCATTCTCTGTAGCTGAATTAGCACACGAATCGGCAATGAGTCAAAGCACATTAGGTAGATTGGTAAAAAAAATGACCGGCCTGACCCCTGGGCAATTTATACGAGACATTCGGCTGCAACATGCTATGCATTTTCTGGAGTCACATCAGTACGGTAGTGTTTCGGAGGTTGTTTACGCAGTTGGTTTCGAAGACGTATCCAGTTTTTCCAGGCTGTTTAAGCAACGGTTTGGTAGAAGTCCATCCAGCTATTCAAAGTGTTTTTAGCACCTTAAGATCAATAGTACCCAGAGTACCCCCGATAATAAATGCGTTGGTTGGAAAAATTTAAAATCCATTCCTTTTTTACCTGATTTCTATAGAACGATAGAACGATTTTTATTTCTTTCTAAAAAATAGAAACTAATTAGATCACTTCTCGTATAAGAAATTTACAAAATAGAAACTAATACAAAATGGGAAAGAATGCAATAGGAGAATTCGAGGAATTGGTACTTCTTACAGTATTGATACTACAAGAGGAGGCCTATATCCTGAAGATCAAAGAAGAATTGGTTAATCAAGCTAATCGGAAGTCAGCAATGGGTGCGCTTCATGTTACATTGAGCAGGTTGGAGGAAAAAGATCTACTTACTTCAACATTAGGAGGTGCGACTACTGAGAGAGGGGGAAGAAGGAAGCGTATCTATGAACTCACAGCTGCGGGGAAGGCTGCTTTGACCGCAGTAAAAGAAACAAGAAGGAATATGTGGAATAATGTGCCTGATCTTGCACTAAAGTTCTCGTATGAAGGATAAACGCAAAGCTGCTTTCTCTTTAATACTTATTGAAAAGCTCTGCAAAGATGAATTAGTTGAAGAGATTCAGGGCAACCTTGCGGAGTATCATCAATTATCAGTGGGACAGAATCGATTGTTTCGACGGATTAAGTATTGGTATCAAGTCTTATACTATCTACATCCTTCTTTCCTTCAAATTTTTAAACTCAAAAACAAAGGACATATGTTTATTTTCAATCCAAAGGTTGCGATTCGCAACCTAATCAAATATCGAGCTACAACTACTATTAGTCTGCTTGGTTTTATAGTCGGACTCACATCTGTAATATTCCTCTACTTCTATATCGAGAATGAGTTGAATATAGATGCATTTCACGTAGATAAAGATAGAATATATCGTGTGACAAGGTTATCTATAAATAACAATACTGGAGAAGTTAGACCGGTATCGCCTACCTCTGGACCTTACGCAGCGGCACTGCTAAATGATTTTCCTGAAACTGTAAAATCCACAAGCAGAGTGCTGTTTGAGAGAGGACTGATAACATATAATGATAAGAGTTTTTATGAAGAAGATATCGTATTCGCTGATGAAAATTTCTTTACATTCTTTTCTTTTCCTCTTAAATCGGGCAACCCTGAAACCGTACTATCGGGTGCTAAGGATGTAGTTATCAGTCAACGAATTGCAAAGAAGTATTTTGGCGATGAAGACCCAGTTGGGAAAATACTTGATATTGATGCCGGTGACTATAAATACAAGGTGACAGGTGTTTTCGATGATTTTCCTAACAAGTCGCACTTGAAATTTGATATGGTTTGCTCCATGGCGCTTTTTGATTCATTTGAGTGGTTTGACGTATGGTATAATCATACGATTAATACCTACATAAAGGTCAATACTCCCGAGGAAGCAGAGTATCTGGAGTCACAATTTCCTGCATTTATGGATAAATATATGGGAGAACATTTTGCTCAATTTGATGCAAAATGGGAATTAGAGCTGGAGTCTTTAAATGATCTCTATTTTAATAATAATTTTGCTTTCGAATTTCCACAAATAAAGCATGGGAATAGGATTGGTATAATTACACTCGGTACTATTGCTTTAGCTATTTTATTTATTGCATGTTTCAATTATGTCAATTTATCTATAGCTCAGTCTTATAAGCGAGCCAAAGAAGTAAGTGTTCGGAAAGTTCTTGGTGTAGAAAAAAAACAACTTATAGCACAGTTTATAGGCGAATCGTTCTTGATCTTGTTAGTTTCAATAACTATCTCCATTTTTCTAAGTGAGTTATTAAAGAATAGTTTTAACCAGTACTTTGATCTACATATCATTTTCGATTGGTCAAACCCCTTAGTCACTTCATTCTTTATTCTTCTTTTAATTGTAGTAATCTTGTCTTCAGGGCTATACCCAGCGTTACTACTTTCCTCCTTCAATCCATTGAATATTTTTAAGACAGGCAAACCTACGTTAGGTAAGAATGTACTTGTCAGGAAAGGGTTAGTTATCATCCAGTTCTCAATGTCCATTTTTTTAATTATCGCGACTACTTTAATCTATTTACAGTTAGACTTTATCAAGAACAGAAATCTTGGATTTAATCAGGAAGCTATCTTAATCGTCGATAGTAATAACAATCCGATTGATAATAATTTTGAAACATTCAAAAATCAATTGTTAACAAGTAGTTACGTTAAGAATGTAACTTCCGCCTCAGGTGAACCGGGTGGTTATCATGATAATGCAGCTTTCGACATTCAGGGTTTAGAAGCGCCCATTCAAATGTATACGGTTTTCACAGATACTGAATATCTCGAAACTTTCAATATCCCTCTGGTTGCCGGGAGATCATTTAATAGTGAGATCTCATCAGATCGTACAGCAGGAATAATGATCAATGAAAGTGCTTTGAGAGCCACTGGCTTAACTGCTGAGGAAGTGATAGGAAGAAAAATTGAGGGATCTTTCTGGAATTTAAACCATCATATTATCGGTGTTTTTCAGGATTATCATTTCAAAGGGCTGAAAACAGAAATCGAACCACAAGCAATTATTGCTGGTGAAGATGTGAGAATTTTTGCGGTGAGAATAGATGCAAATAACCTCAGTAAGTCGGTAGAAGAAGTAGAGCGAGTATATCAAGAGATAGCTCCTGCATATCCAATGACAAGTCGCTTTCTGGATGAATCCATTGCACAACAATACGAGGAGGAAGAAAAGCAGGCACGTATTTTTACAGGATTTGCTTTATTATCAATTGTATTAGCTTGTATGGGAATCTTTGGTTTAGCTACATTCTCAGCTCATCAGAGACAAAAAGAACTCAGTATTCGTAAGGTACTTGGAGCCTCCGTGAGACAAGTAATTTATTTAATCTCTAAAGAGTTTTTATTTCTAGTATTGATATCTTCCATCATCGCTATTCCATTAGCCGCATACTTTATATCCAATTGGTTGACAGGATTTGCCTATCGAATTGATCTATTAAGTAATTGGTCTTCTTTCCTACTAGGGGGAATAGTAACGGTAATCATTGCTTTCATTACCATAGGCGCTAAAACTTTTAAGACAGCAGCAAGTAATCCTGCTGACATTATGAGAGATGAGTAAGAGCTCTATTTTCTGAAATCAAACGTAGAGGGATAATCCGGTAGAATTAAAATTTGAGGATTATCCCTTGCATGTGTTAACTGAAGTATGCTTATGAAATCCTGAGGTTAAGAGATAATTCAATCTTAAGACTATTAATTATTCCTTGATGAACTTCTGATTTAATCTGTCTCCATCCAATTCAAATGAGAGGATGTAGACTCCTGAGTCCAGCATGCTCACATCGATTTTACCATTAACTGTCTTGAGTTTTTTGATAACTTTTCCATTAAGCGTTTGGATCTGGATATTTTTCGATTTTTCTTGGTCAATATTAATAAAATCTCCGGCGGGGTTTGGAAATAAACTAATTAAATCATCCTTTATTCCCAGAACATTAGTCTCACCACTAAAATCTAAATCCAGTTCAGTTTCAGTATATCCTGCCCAGCCATCATAAGCAGTGATTTTAATCTTAACGACTTCTTGGACTAAGGGAGTTATTTCAATCAAGTCATTGGTGTTAACGATAGAAACCTTTTCTGTATCATAGTCCAATTGAAATGATAATTTATCTCCTTCAGGATCAGAGAATAAATTGTTAAGGTCAATGTTTGTGGAATAAGTCTTGGTGATACGGCCTGTATTTTCGGTTACAATAGGATCTTCATTTGTCCACCTTAGAATGGTCCCTCCTCCATCAGGACCTCCTTGTTGTGCAGAAAAGAAAGTATATCCATTCAAATAGGCTGGATTAGAGACCACATCATAGCCAAAATCCGCATTGGACTGTATATCATCGAATATCCTTATTTCTCCTGTGAATGGACTAACTCCAAAAATTTCCGAAGAACTTATCCCAAAAATGAGACTATCTGTGGATAACATGCTTGTTAATGCACGTCCTTTAAGACCACCTAGTGAGTCGTATTCAGTTCCATTAAGACTACTTCTAAAGAATTGGCCACCTGTGACAGCACTGCTACCTGAATAGGCAAATTGACCGATTAACTTTCCTTCCCGAATGACAACTGATTGAGGTTGAGTCCCTTTATCATCTCCACCTTTTACTATATTCTGATAGCCTGTTCCGTCTTTTTTTATTCTAATGAAGGAACCACTTGCAACAGTTGAGCCTGTCCCATCGGGATATGGAACTCCTCCACCATTGTAACAAGCGATATATATACTGTCGTTATGAAAAACAAAATCTATTGGATTTTGACCTTTTTCAAAATTGGTATCGTTATATATTTTAGTAAAATTAGAGCCATCTTTTTCAAGGGTGGATATACTTCCTTGATCCACAAATGACCATTGGGAACTAAGCCAGAGCACACTATCAGTTACGTATTTAATTCTAACTTCTTGTGCCTCTTCTGGACTGAAATCTTTTATAAACTCAAATGAATAGTCAAGAAGTGAGTACTTGAATACAGATCCTCCGTTATTTTCACTAAATCTGGTTGTTCCATAGATAATCGTATCGTTTCCAACAATGCTACTTGGAGCATAGGTTGTAGCATCGAACTCCCAAATGATATCAAAACCATCGCCATTTTCATCTATTCTAAAAAGCTGACCCTGTCCGTTTGGTGTCTGACTTATTACATAAAGCGAATCATTGGTTCCTAACATTCCAATTACAGAGTAATCAAAATCTTCCGCCTCGAAATCATAGATCAACTCTAAATGATCGGTTTGATTTTGTGCCATAAGACCCACAGAGATGATGAGAGAAAGTAAGAATAATATGTGAGCTTTCATTTTGGTATAATGAATTAAGAAAGCGAATATAGTATCAAATCAATTCTCTGCTCCAATCTTCCTACCAATGATCTCCACCAATTTTTCTACCGAATAATTCTTGTAATCTATATCCAGTGGCGTGTCGAATTTGACATACAGGTTTGTGCCTTTCTGTTTGAGTTTCAATCCCGTTTTATCAAAAGCCTCTCGGAAACCATCCACTCTCACAGGAATAACAATTGGTTGGTACTGTTTAATAATGTGTGCTGTACCTTTTCTTACAGGGGCTCTTTCTCTTGTTGTACCCTGAGGAAACGTCACCACCCAACCATCTTTGATGGCCATACCTATGGATTTCGTATCATCTGGATTTACCTCTCGCTGGATCATCTCTTCTCCCTTTCTCCAGGTCCGGTCTACACTTACAGCGCCGGCTAATGCAAGAATTTTAGGCATTATACCCTTCTCCATGGTCTCTCGGGCCGCTACATAATACAAGTTAAGTTTAGGATCTTTTAGGTAATCATTCTTTTTGATAGAGTTGATCTGACCATTTTGAGTAGCAAATATTGCATGATACATTGCGATTACGTCCGTAAATATGGTTTGATGATTAGCGATGAAAAGGACTCCTTGTTGAGGGATTTCAAGTAGGACTTCACTTCCTGAAATATGTAAATTATTTGTATCCAAAAATCGAGCTCTTGTAACCCGTCCCATAATCTGAAATACCTTCTTTTTCAGCCATAGCGATTGTCCAAACACATTTTTCTTACCCATATAATTTTTAATTGTAAGATCGAAAATACAACATTCCAAAACGCCTTAAAAAAGAAAAGCCTCGCACAAGGCGAGGCAATCCGTAGTAGAGTAGGTGATTGGGCATCTTTATTCTGTACGTAGAGATTCTACAGGATTGGTTTTTATCGTTCTTAATATCTTCGAAGAAATGCTCAAAAGTGCTAGTGTTATTACGAACAACATTGGAAGAGCAATGAACCACCACCCTAAATCAATTCTGAATGTGTAATCAGTAAGCCATTGTGACATGATCCACCAGGAAACGGGAATGCTTAAGCAACAGGCGATACCAACGAGTGTAAGGTACTCTTTACTTAAAAGCAGCATGAGGTTTTGCATACTAGCTCCCAACACTTTCCTGATCCCTATTTCTTTGGTACGTTGCTGTATAGTGAAAGAGGTAAGCCCGAATAAACCAAGGCATGCAATCAAAATTGCAAGAACTGAGAATCCTGTAAAAATTTTGCCGAATCTGATGTCTTCCTTGTACTGTTCGTCAAAAGCTCTGTCAAGGAAAAAATAGTCCATCTGGTAGTCTGTAAATACTTGGTTCCATTCAGACTTGACTGTTGATACCATTTGATTAAGCTGTTCTCCTTTAGAAATACTTGAGTTTTCATCCAGCCTTATTTTAACAAAATAAAATTCAGTCCATGAGCTAAGAATATAGGCTAAAGGTTGATAGTCGTCATGCAAAGAAGTGTGATGGTGGTTCTCCACTACTCCAACCACCTTTAACGGTACACGTCCATAAAAACCATCTAACTCTGCTCCTATAGCATCTTCCGGATTAGAGAATCCCAGGCTTTCAGCCAGTTTCTCATTTATTACAGTTTCTCCTTTGGTCCAGGGACTATCTCCATCTCTAAGAGCTCTCCCGGAAACTACATCAATCCCAAAGAACTTTGGAAAATCCAGGTCCATTGATATTAGACCAGAGAATACGGAGTTTTCCGAACTTTCATTTTTCAAACGTAGGTTAGTACCCCATCCAACTGGCTCGCCTGGTATTTCTCCTGCGTTCGTGATCTCTGTTATGCCTGCATAATTTAATAGCTGAGTTTTTAATGTACTAAATCTTTGTACGTCTTGTCTTTCCTCCGCCGAAACATCTCCAGGAGGAGATTTAATCACAAGAATATTTTCGATGTTAATTCCTAAATCAGCTTCTCGCATGTAGTTAATCTGATTGTAAACGGTAATGGTGCCAGCAATCAAAATAAATGTGATCATGAATTGAACCAAGACCATACCTTTTCTCATTTTGACTCCACCCACTTTTCCGCGCTGACCTACAAGGATGTTCACAATATTTATTGTTTTTAGCAGGGCATATGGATAGAGACCTATGACAAAAGTTCCAGCTAAGATTAAACCTGTAAGTAGCACTAATATTTTCATATCAAGAAGTGCTGTAACCGGTAGTCCTGTTACGTTAATCAAATATTTTTCACCTAGTTGTGTCAACAAAATAGCAACGCCAAAAGCGATGAGATTCATCACAAAAGCTTCCAGAATGAACAGATGAGTGAGTTGTTTCATAGAAGAACCCATACACTTACGTACCCCCATTTCCTTTAACCTTTGCATTGTTTTTACCAGCGAAAGATTCATGTAATTGATCCACGCGATAACTAAAATGATCATTGCAATAAGGCTAAGGATAAATACAGTTTGATTATCTACCCCTCCACTAAAGCCAAAACCTGCACCAGAGCTCAGATGAATATTCTTCAGAGGCTGTAAATAGTAATCAACAGCGTATCCGAAAGCGGCGTAAGCTTCTTTCGAGTTTTCTTCATGTAAAACATTGATTTGATCTAGTATCTGATCTCTTTTTTCAGCATCTGTGGTCTTTACATAGGTGATCACGCTACTGGATTTCCAGTTCTGCCTATTTCTGGTGTAAAGATCAAGAGAAGGGTATGAGAGCAGTAATTCGAATTGAATGTGAGAATTGGCAGGTAGATCTTTAAGAACGCCTATTAATTCATACTCATGAGCTCCATTATTTCCACTAAGTGTGAATGTATTCCCTATAGCTCTTTCAGGATCATCAAAATACTTTCTTGAAGCTTCCAGTGTCAAAACAGCTTTTTGAGGTTCATCAAATTTTGCTGAGGAACCAGCCTGAAATTCAAAATCAAACAACTCGAAAACCCCCTTGTCTGCTACAAAGGCTCCCGGCTGTTCAAAATTCACCTTATTACCGTTATCATTATAAATGATAGAGTTGTTTGCATAGTTATAGTCGTAAAATCGGGCTACATTTTGGATTAATGTGGACTGATTCTTCAATGCATCTCCCATAGGAGATGGAGCTGTGATTGAGGGGCCTACCGATTCCCCATTTTTGAAAGCTTCTGATTCAAGTCTGAAGATTTGATCTGCTTTCGAGTGAAATTGATCAAAAGATGTGTGAAAATTCACATATTGGGCAATAACTAAACAGGCAGCCATTCCTAAGGCCAAGCCAAAGATGTTGATGAATGAGAAAATCTTATTCTTCCTGATTTGGCGAATGATCGTGATCAAATAGTTCTTAAGCATGTCGACTGTGGTTTTGGTCACTTAAGTAGTTCCAATTGGTGTGCCAATGATTATAATAAACTGAATTTCAGTCACTTATGCTTTTTATGGATTAATTTGATGTGCGATTACGAACAATATGACTCAATATATCGAACAGATTCGTTGATTTTATTTTTACTTTGATGATATGATACAATTTTTAGTAGTGCGGAGACTGACATGTGTGATGACCTTGATTCCTTTTGTGGTATCAGGTCAAATTAATTTCGAACAATCGTGGGATGAAGCCATAGCGAAATCTACCGAAACTGGTAAATACATTTTCTTAAATGCAGGAACGGAGTGGTGTGAGCCGTGTGAAGAAATGACGGAGTATGTCTTTAGTGATCTCGAAGTTGCGAACTTTTTCAATAAGCGTTTTATCAATATTAGCTTGGATATGGAAAATTATCCTGGTGCTGATCTTGCTGAGAAATACACTATCAGTGTTTTTCCCTCTTTTATTTTTTTGAATGCAACTGGTCAGGTTGTTCATCGTGGATGTGGTGCGATCGACGCATCTCAACTTCTTTTACTTGGTGAGGAAGCATTAGAAGATAGCCTCACACTTCAAGCTTTCGAACAAAAGCATGCTGCTGGAAATCGTTCAGTTGATTTTATGCTGGACTACTTATCTCTGCTTGAGGATGCTTGCCTGGATGCTGAGAAATTCGCTGTTACCTACTTGTCAAGCATAAACCTGTCGGATCTTACCCTGGATACCCCATGGGAGGTTTTTGCAACTTATCAATGGGATATTTATAGCAGAGAGTTTCAGTATTTGCTTAAGAATAAAAACTCGATTGAAGGTAAGGTGGGAGCAAGAATTGTAAATGCTAAAATTTATGATACTTACCTCTCACAATACCAGGAAGTTTTTGAAGCAGAGGAACTGCATGGTTTTGGGATGAGATCATTGTTACATTCTATAAAAGACGTGACTTTTACCGGATCAGATACCCTAAAACTCATGATGAACCTTCATTATGCTGAATTCATGGAAAACTGGGATGATTACGCTCAATATGCAATTGAGTTAGTAGGAATGACAGAGGAAAGTGATCCTGAACAGCTGAATGAATTGGCCTGGAAGTTCTATTTGTTTATTGAAAATAAAAATCAGTTGAAGATTGCTTCAACGTGGGCAGAACAGGCAGTAGATCAATTATCTGAACCATCAGTGATTGATACATATGCCTCTTTACTATATAAACTAGGGGAAAAGAAAAAAGCAATTGAGTTGGAAAAGCAAGCGCTTGAATTAGCAGAAGAGCTCTACGGAGATACATCCCACTATGAACATCAGTTGAAGAAATTTCAGAAATAGAAACTATTTCTTCTTTAATAGAGTGAAATGCTCCTGTTTGATATGATACGGAATTGGTTTTCTCTGTTCTCCAACAAAGCCTACACACAAGTTGTTTGGGTCGATTAAATAATCACTGAGTTGATATGATTTAATCTGATACTTTTTAAACTCTTTAAGACCAAATACTTGTATTTTGGTATACAGGGTTGACTTTCTTAAAAGAACGGTATGTGTTTTTGGAGGTACTTTCTCTATGGCCTCACTAGAATCAATCTTTTGTCCAAAGACTGTTATTATTGACGATAGTAATAATATAGAAAGGCCTTTTTTCATTTAGATTTTATTTAAAAAATTAACGAAAAAAAGCCAATTATGTTTATTGATAACGCTCTCTGAACCTGTAACAACCCTTTACCCTATCCCACTTTTCAGGAACTCGCGGTTCATTCGTGCGATATTCTCCAGTGAAATACCCTTCGGACATTCTACTTCGCATGCACCCGTGTTTGAACAATTTCCAAATCCTTCCTCATCCATTTGCTTTACCATATTCTGAACACGTTCTTTCGCTTCTACCTGACCTTGAGGTAATAGTGCTAGCTGAGAGACTTTTGCGGATACAAACAACATGGCAGATGCATTTTTACATGAGGCTACACAAGCTCCACAACCAATGCAGGTAGCAGCATCAAATGCTGCGTCTGCGTCGTGTTTATCAATTGGGATTGCATTTGCATCTTGAGTATTTCCTGATGTATTTACACTCACAAATCCACCTGCATTCATCACTCGATCAAATGCACTACGATCAACCATCAGATCTTTAATTACCGGAAAAGCTTTGGCTCTCCATGGCTCTACATAAATAGTGTCTCCATCGTTGAATTTTCGCATGTGAAGCTGACAAGTAGTCATTCTTCTACCAGGGCCATGGGCTTCACCGTTAATATACATGGAACAGCTTCCACAGATACCTTCTCGACAATCGTGATCAAAGACAACCGGTTCTTTTCCTTCCTCTATCAATTGTTCGTTGAGGATATCCATCATCTCTAAAAAGGAGCTATCAGTAGAGATGTCCGACACCTTATAAGTCTCCATCCGACCCTTATCGTTAGGTCCGTTCTGTCTCCAAACTTTTAATGTAAGATTCAATGTTTTTTCTGCTGACATAGCTCTATTTATTTATAAGATCTGGTCTTCAATTCAATGTTTTCATATTTTAATTCTTCTTTGTGAAGAACCGCATCTGAGGGCTCACCTTTATATTCCCAGGCTGCCGTATACGTGTAGTTTTTATCATCTCTAACAGCTTCTCCTTCTTCCGTTTGATACTCTTCTCGGAAATGTCCACCACAAGACTCGTTTCTTTCTAAAGCATCCCTTGCAAACAATTCGCCTAGTTCGAGAAAATCTGCTACCCTTCCGGCTTTTTCTAATTCCGGATTAATTCCATCAGCAGATCCGGGCACCCTTACTTCCTTCCAAAATTGCTCTCTTAGTGCTTTTATCTCTTTAACCGCCTCTTTCAAACCTTTCTCATTTCTTGCCATCCCTACTTGATTCCACATAATCTTACCAAGCCTTTTATGGAAATAATCAACAGAGTGCTCACCTTTATTGTTAACAAAAAAGTCAAGTCGTTCTTTCACATCTTTTTCAGCCTCATCGAACTCTTTTGAATCCGTCGAAATCGGTCCGGTTCGAATGTCATCAGCTAAATAATCACCAATAGTGTAAGGTATGACAAAGTACCCATCCGCAAGGCCTTGCATCAATGCTGAGGCTCCCAATCTATTCGCACCATGGTCAGAAAAATTCGCCTCACCAAGTGCATAGCAACCAGGTACAGTAGTCATTAAGTTGTAGTCAACCCAAACACCGCCCATTGTGTAATGAACAGCTGGATAAATCTTCATCGGAGTTTTATAGGGATTATCTCCTGAGATGTTTTCATACATCTCAAAAAGATTTCCATATTTTGCTTCCACTATTTTTTCTCCAAGTTCACGCACTTTTTCATCCGTGGCATCATGCAGCCCTTTCACATTAGCTTCTTCTCTGCCATACCGCATGATAGCTGCATCAAAATCCAGATAAACCGCTTCACCGGTTTCATTTGTGCCGACACCAAATCCTTCGTCACAACGCTCTTTTGCAGCTCTTGAAGCTACGTCCCTCGGTACGAGGTTGCCGAAGGAAGGATATCTTCTTTCAAGGTAATAATCACGATCTTCCTCTTTAAGATCCGTCGGTTTTAATTTGCCTGCTCGGATTGCCTCAGCATCTTCTTTCTTTGCAGGCACCCAAATTCTTCCGTCGTTTCTAAGCGATTCGGACATTAAGGTTAGCTTGGATTGTTGTTCTCCGTGCTGAGGTATACAAGTAGGATGTATTTGAGTAAAGCATGGGTTCGCAAAATATGCACCCTTCTTGTGGATTTTCCAACCTGCAGAAACATTAGATCCCATAGCATTGGTGGAAAGAAAGAAAACATTTCCGTATCCACCTGAAGCAATTACTACAGCGTGCGCTGAATGTCTTTCTATATCTCCAGTTACAAGATTCCTGGCAATTATCCCTCGGGCTTTACCATCTACAATCACGAGATCCATCATCTCATGACGATTGTACATTTGGATCTTACCCTTTCCAATTTGTCTTGACATAGCGGAGTAAGCCCCTAAAAGAAGCTGCTGTCCAGTTTGACCTTTCGCATAGAAAGTTCTCGATACTTGAACTCCTCCGAAAGACCTGTTGTCTAGGAGCCCTCCATAATCTCTTGCGAAAGGAACTCCTTGTGCTACACATTGATCGATGATATTGGTAGATACCTCAGCTAATCGATAAACATTCGCTTCTCTCGATCTGTAATCACCACCCTTTACTGTATCATAGAATAATCTGTAGGTGGAGTCACCGTCTCCTTGATAGTTTTTAGCTGCATTGATTCCTCCTTGGGCCGCAATTGAGTGTGCCCTTCTTGGAGAGTCTTGATAGCAAAATGCTTTGACGTTGTATCCTAATTCCGCAAGCGTAGCTGCGGCTGAACCACCGGCTAAGCCCGTGCCTACCACGATAACATCTATCAGACGCTTATTGGCAGGATTAACCAGCCGAATGTTGTTTTTGTGATTGGTCCATTTTTCTGCTATTGGACCTTCAGGTATTTTAGAATCTAATGTTGACATACCTATTTATTTCTTATAAAGAATTGACATAATGATAAACTGCGATAAAAATGAAGCCCAGTGGAACAAGAATCGCATAAGCTTTTCCTATTTTCTGAATCGTAGGGGTGTATTTGCTATGACGTGCACCTGCTGATTGAAATGCTGATTGAAATCCATGAAGCAAATGCAATGCTAAAAACACAAAAGATAAAGAATAGATGATTACCCGTACAGGATTTTCAAACATATGAACGACTTCATCATAATATCTATTTGGATCCTCAGGATTCATTTCGATGTATTTGTAGTTCATTTCCGGAATCCAGAAGTCATAAAAATGAAATCCCAGGAAAAATAGAATGAACAAACCACTCCAGATCATGTTTCTCGACATCCAAGAGGAATTAGCGGCACCATTGTTCATGGCGTATTTTACCTCCCTGGAATTTCTGTTTTTGATTTCTAAAACAAATCCCATGATAAAGTGAAATGCTACTCCGAACATGAGAACTGGTTGAAGAACAAACTGAACTAGCGGGTTTGTACCCATAAAATGGGACAATTCATTGAACGTTTCTTCACTAAAAACAGAAGTGAAATTGATACTAAAGTGTTGCAATAAGAATATGATCAGGAAGAGCGCCGAAAGTGCCATTGCAAATTTTCTTCCGATACTGCCTGAAAAAAGTTGCTTACTCATTATAAGATTATTGGATTTTCGCCAAAGGTAATTTCTGAATGGTTGTCACACAATTCAAAGTTTCTTTTTTGACTGGTTCTAAATAAATGACTCATTGAATAAGTATTGACTAATACTTCATTGTTTTGTTTTTGTAACTATTACAGCATAATTCTTGTTCGGTAATCGTTCAATTAGTATTAAACTTTAGATTTACATATATAAAGAAGTGCAGCTATGCGATATCTTAAAGTATTTCTTATTTCCATGTTTTCTTTTTTAGCAATTACCTCGAAGGCTACACACATTCGAGCTGGAGAAGTTGTTGCCAGGAGAGTTTCTGGTCTAACATATCAATTTACTTTCATTGGATATCGTGATGTAGAAGGTGTTCCATTTGGACAGGGGATTTTTGATTTCGGAGATGGCAATTTATACGGAGATGATCCGGGTGAAGAGATTCCATGGGGAGAGATAGAAGATATTGGGAATGGAGTGGAACAGTGGCAGTTTACACTTACCTATACCTACGCAGGTGCTTCTAATTATCTGGTCAGCTATAAAGAAGATTTTAGAAATGCGAATATTCAGAATATTTCAGGGTCCGTAAGTACTTCCTTTTATGTTGAGACATTGGTGGTAATAGATCCTTTGATCATCAACAGCACACCGTTTTTTACGGTACCGCCGATTGATCAGGGAGTTGTAGGTGGGATTTTCGAGCACAATCCAGGGGCCTTTGACCCTGATGGCGATAGTCTATCATACTACTTCACTATTCCAAAGCAGGATGAAGGTTTGAATGTTAATGGCTATCAATCGCTGATTGATCCGAATTTCTACGATAATTTCAACGAAGGCAACCAGGCAAAAGATGGTCCACCCACACTGACCATAGATCCGGTGACTGGCACACTCACCTGGGATGCTCCGGGGGGTGCAACAATCCCTGATGAAGAAAACAGGGAATTTAATGTTGCTTTTGTGGTAGAAGAATGGAGGCGCATCAATGGAGTATTAGTTCGCCTGGGATTTGTGACACGGGATATGCAAATCATCATTTGGGATTTTGAAAATGAACCGCCGGAGCTGGAGATTCCGGAAGACACATGTGTAGTCGCAGGGGAAACTGTAGTTGGAGTGATTACAGGGACCGATCCGGATGGGGATCCGGTAAAGATTGAGGCCTTTGGAGGTCCTTTTGAACTGAGTCCATCCCCTACGTTAGATCCGGACCCTTCAGAATTCCAGGGGCCACCATCGCTGCTGAATTTTGAATGGGAGACAAGCTGCGCCCAGGTTAGAGCGGCTCCTTATGAAGTGCAGTTTAAAGCGACGGATGATCCCACTATACCAGGAATACCCAATCCTCCTGGCTTAGTCAATTTTGAAACATGGAGGATAACCGTGGTGGGTCCTGCTCCTACAGGTCTGACTGTTGACACCAGACCGGGAAGACGCATGCAATTGACCTGGGATGACTACTCATGTTCCAACGCAGATTCCATTCAAATATGGAGGAGAGTGGGTGAATTTTCGATTGATCCAACCTGTAACCCGGGAATACCTGAAAACTCAGGATATGAGTTAATTGAGACATTGCGGATAGATAGTACTTCTTACCTTGATACGAATAATGGACTTGGTCTATCTTCAGGATCAAAATACTGTTATCGTTTGGTTGCCAAATTTCCATTGCCAGCTGGCGGAGAAAGTATTGCCTCAGAAGAGGCGTGCGATAGCTTGCTCATAGATGTTCCTATCATCACAAATGTTGATGTTAAAGAAACAGGGGAGACCGACGGTGAAATTGAAGTAAAGTGGACGCCTCCCTACCAAATAGATGCAGCAGCTTTTCCTCCGACTTATACCTATGAGGTACTTCGAAAAGAGGGCCAAAGTTCTGGAGGAGTTTTCACTTCGGTGAGGCCGCCATCAACGGACACCACTTTCCTGGATACTGGACTTAACACCGAGGATATTTCATATTCGTATAAGATCGTTTTGTATGACAATACGGATCTGCCGATCGATACCTCCCAGCAAGCCTCATCTGTCAGGCTACTACCGGTTCCTCTGGTAGGTGCAATCCGGCTTAATTGGGAAGCGAATGTTCCATGGTCCAATAGCTCGCAGAAGTTTCCATATCACTATATCTGGAGAGATAATGTTGAAGGTGGTAACCTTTCAAGTATTCAGTTAATTGATTCGGTGGAGGTTACAGCTGAAGGTCTCACCTATTTAGACGATGGCAGATTCAATGGCATTGATCTGGATGATGAAATAGAGTACTGCTACTTTATCACGACATTCGGTACCTATGATAATGAATTGCTGCCTGAACCATTGATCAACAATTCTCAAATTGTATGTGCCCAGCCAAATGACAGCATTCCTCCTTGTGCGCCATTGCAAGTAAATTTTACATCTGATACAAATTTCAATTGTGAAGCACAGTTTTCTTGTGAAAGGCAGGAGTTAGGACTTAATCAGCAACTTTCAAATATATTGACATGGGGGTCAGACACTTCTCCCGAATGTGATGATGATGTTGCTTTTTTCAGAGTATACGTTTCTACATCTACAGACTTGGAATCATTTGTATTGGCTGGAACTACCTTAGGTAATGAATTCACACATGACCAAGATCCATTCAATAGAAACCTGCCCTTGAATTCACTTGCTTTCTGCTATTACGTGACTGCTGTAGATAGGTCTGGTAATGAAAGTCAGATTTCAGAAGTTGTCTGTAATGATAATTGTGAGCAATACCTACTGCCAAATGTGTTTACACCAAACGGAGATGGATTGAATGATGTCTTCACTCCAATGAAGAATGATGGAGAGTGCCCTCGTTTTGTTGAATCTGTACTTTTTAAAATATTCAATAGAGCTGGAGCTGAGCTTTTTACCTATAATTCTACTGATCGTGGAGAAGGAGTCGAAGGGTCTGCTTCTGCAAGAAATACTATTTTCATTAATTGGGATGGGACAACAAACGGCGGCAAAGAGTTACCAGCTGGTGTGTATTTTTATTCTGCAGAGGTTCGGTATATTAAACTGAATCCTGAAGAATCGAAAGAAGTTATAAATGGGTGGGTACAGATCATTCGTTAAATATGTAGAATATGCGTACTTTCCTCACCTTATTGTTTTCATTATTCATATTACTTGCGGAGGCAAGCCACATTCGAGCAGGAGAAGTAATTGCTAAAAGGATTTCAGGGCTGACCTATCAATTTACTTTCATTGGATATCGTGATGTAGAAGGCATCCCCTTCCAACAGGGGATTTTTGATTTCGGCGATGGTCCGGATAACGTGTACGGAGATGAAGACGATGAACCCATCCCTTGGGGAGAGATAGAAGATATTGGGAATGGAGTGGAACGATGGCAGTTTACACTTACGCATACCTATGGCGGTGCTTCCAGTTATTTAGTCAGCTATAAAGAAAGAAACAGGAACGCGAATATTCAAAACATCGCAGGATCTAATGACACTCCTTTCTATGTTGAGACATTGGTGGTAATAGATCCTTTGATTATCAACAATACACCGTTTTTTACGGTACCGCC
Source organism: Ekhidna sp. (assembly GCA_965267215.1). GTDB lineage: Bacteria > Bacteroidota > Bacteroidia > Cytophagales > Cyclobacteriaceae > Ekhidna. The sequence goes on along the minus strand of OZ253940.1, from coordinate 2,290,699 downwards.
GATTGATCAGGGAGTTGTAGGTGGGATTTTCGAGCACAATCCAGGGGCTTTTGATACTGATGGCGATAGTCTATCATACTACTTCACTATTCCAAAGCAGGATGAGGGTTTAAACGTAAATTTTTATCAATCGCTGATTGATCCGAATTTCTACGATAATTTCAACGAAGGCAACCAGGCAAAAGATGGTCCACCCACACTGACCATAGATCCGGTGACTGGCACACTCACCTGGGATGCTCCGGGGGGTGCAACAATCCCTGATGAAGAAAACAGGGAATTTAATGTTGCTTTTGTGGTAGAAGAATGGAGGCGCATCAATGGAGTATTAGTTCGCCTGGGATTTGTGACACGGGATATGCAAATCATCATTTGGGATTTTGAAAATGAACCGCCGGAGCTGGAGATTCCGGAAGACACATGTGTAGTCGCAGGGGAAACTGTAGTTGGAGTGATTACAGGGACCGATCCGGATGGGGATCCGGTAAAGATTGAGGCCTTTGGAGGTCCTTTTGAACTGAGTCCATCCCCTACGTTAGATCCGGACCCTTCAGAATTCCAGGGGCCACCATCGCTGCTGAATTTTGAATGGGAGACAAGCTGCGCCCAGGTTAGAGCGGCTCCTTATGAAGTGCAGTTTAAAGCGACGGATGATCCCACCATACCAGGAATACCCAATCCTCCTGGCTTAGTCAATTTTGAAACATGGAGGATAACCGTGGTGGGTCCTGCTCCTACAGGTCTGACTGTTGACACCAGACCGGGAAGACGCATGCAATTGACCTGGGATGACTACTCATGTTCCAACGCAGATTCCATTCAAATATGGAGGAGAGTGGGTGAATTTTCGATTGATCCAACCTGTAATCCGGGAATACCTGAAAACTCAGGATATGAGTTAATTGAGACATTGCGGATAGATAGTACTTCTTACCTTGATACGAATAATGGACTTGGTCTATCTTCAGGATCAAAATACTGTTATCGTTTGGTTGCCAAATTTCCATTGCCAGCTGGCGGAGAAAGTATTGCCTCAGAAGAGGCGTGCGATAGCTTGCTCATAGATGTTCCTATCATCACAAATGTTGATGTTAAAGAAACAGGGGAGACCGACGGTGAAATTGAAGTAAAGTGGACGCCTCCCTACCAAATAGATGCAGCAGCTTTTCCTCCGACTTATACCTATGAGGTACTTCGAAAAGAGGGCCAAAGTTCTGGAGGAGTTTTCACTTCGGTGAGGCCGCCATCAACGGACACCACTTTCCTGGATACTGGACTTAACACCGAGGATATTTCATATTCGTATAAGATCGTTTTGTATGACAATACGGATCTGCCGATCGATACCTCCCAGCAAGCCTCATCTGTCAGGCTACTACCGGTTCCTCTGGTAGGTGCAATCCGGCTTAATTGGGAAGCGAATGTTCCATGGTCCAATAGCTCGCAGAAGTTTCCATATCACTATATCTGGAGAGATAATGTTGAAGGTGGTAACCTTTCAAGTATTCAGTTAATTGATTCGGTGGAGGTTACAGCTGAAGGCCTCACCTATTTAGACGATGGCAGATTCAATGGCATTGATCTGGATGATGAAATAGAGTACTGCTACTTTATCACGACATTCGGTACCTATGATAATGAATTGCTGCCTGAACCATTGATCAACAATTCTCAAATTGTATGTGCCCAGCCAAATGACAGCATTCCTCCTTGTGCGCCTATATTGGTGAATTTTAGCAGCGACAGCCAGTTTAACTGTGAGCTTCAATATTCTTGTGAAAGACAGAGAATGCAATTAAATCAAGAGTTAAGAAACGTTCTAAGCTGGGAGACAAATTCGTCTTCTGAGTGTGATGACGATGTTTCGTTTTATCGAATCTATATTTCAAAATCCGATGAACCTGAATCATTTATAGAATTGGGAACTGCTACTGGAAGTGAATTTATTCACAACAAAGATATTTTTGACAGAAACCTCCCACTCAAATCCTTGGCTTTCTGCTATTATGTGACTGCTGTAGATAGGTCTGGTAATGAAAGTCAGATTTCAGAAGTTGTCTGTAATGATAACTGCGAGCAATACCTACTGCCAAATGTGTTTACACCAAACGGAGACGAACTGAATGATGTCTTTATCCCTATGAAGAATGATGGAGAGTGCCCCCGTTTTGTTGAATCTGTACTTTTTAAAGTATTCAATAGAGCTGGTGCTGAGCTTTTCACCTATGATTCCAGAGGTCAAAGAGATATAGAAGGTTCAACTGCATTAAATAATACCATTTTCATTAATTGGAATGGGACAACAAACGGCGGCAAAGAGTTACCAGCTGGTGTGTATTTTTATTCTGCAGAGGTTCGGTATGTCAAACTGAACCCTGAAGAATCGAAAGAAGTTATAAATGGGTGGGTACAGATCATTCGATAAATAAACAAGTCATCCTCTTTGATGGTGTTTGCAATCTTTGCAATTCATCGATTCAATTTATCATAAAGAGAGACAAAAAAAATAAGTTTCTTTTTGCTTCACTTCAATCGAAGTATGCCAAAGAGAACCTACCCGATGGACTAACTAATGAATCTGCATTGCAGAGTATTATTCTAAAAGATGGTGATCATTTGAAGGTGAGAAGTACTGCAGCTCTTTACATTGCGAAGCAGCTTTCGGGTATTTGGCCCCTGTTATTCGGGTTCATTGTTCTTCCCAAATTCCTACGTGATGGGATCTATAATTTAATTGCTAGAAATAGATATAAATGGTTTGGAAAGAAGGATCGGTGCATGATCCCGGCACCCGAGTTGAAGTCAAAATTTATTGATTAATTGTATTGCCTAATTTTGCAGCTGGAATAATTATTATCTATGAGCAAAGCATATGTTTTTCCGGGCCAGGGGGCTCAATTTTCAGGAATGGGTAAAGACCTCTATGAAAACCATTCAGAAGCAAAAAAATTGATTGATCAATCGAACGAAATTCTGGGGTTTGATATTAAGAGTGTCATGTTCACTGGTTCTGATGAAGAATTAAAGCAAACGAAGGTCACTCAACCAGCTATTTTCATACATAGTATTGTAGCAGCATTAACCTCTGAAAATTTCAATCCTGACATGGTGGCTGGTCACTCATTAGGTGAATTTTCTGCACTTGTCGCTAACGGCGTTTTGAGCTTTGAGGATGGATTGACATTAGTTTCCAAAAGAGCGACAGCCATGCAAAAAGCGTGTGAAATGCAAGAATCAACCATGGCGGCAGTACTAGGCCTAGAAGATGAGGTGGTAGAAAAAGTTTGCAAAGAGATTGAAGGAGTGGTAGTAGCAGCAAATTATAACTGCCCAGGTCAACTAGTCATTAGTGGTGAGGTTAAGGCAGTTAATGATGCCTGTGAGAAATTAAAAGAGAGCGGAGCAAAAAGAGCATTGGTGCTGCCAGTAGGAGGAGCTTTTCATTCACCTCTAATGGAGCCTGCAAGAGAGGAGCTAGCTGAAGCAATCCAAAATACAACATTCAACGATCCAAAATGTCCGGTGTATCAAAATGTAGATGCAAAGGGCTATTCTGACATTTCCAGCATTAAGAAAAACCTTGTTTTGCAGCTGACATCTCCGGTTAGATGGACACAATCTGTACAGAACATGATTGCAGATGGGGCATCTATCTTTATTGAGTGTGGTCCGGGAAAAGTTTTGCAAGGTCTGGTAAAAAAAGTAGATCGGTCAATGGAAGTAAGTGGTGTATCGTGAAATGGAGAACAGTCATAACGATCATATTATCTGGAATGATTCTTCTAGGGACCGAAGGATGTAGGAAAGGTCCTTCTGCTTCGAAGAAAAACAATAAAAAAATCAAAAGAGGAAAACCAATCCCGTGTCCCATTAAGGATTGCTAATGAAAAAAATTGTAGTTGCTATTGATGGATACTCAGGAACTGGTAAAAGTTCGACTGCTAAACAAGTTGCAGCAAGGTTGGGTTATACTTATATCGACAGTGGGGCAATGTATCGTGCGGTAACGTATTTCTTTCTAAAGGAGAGAATAGATTTTTCTGATATACAAGAGGTTAAAAAAAACCTTAAAGATTGCAGTATCTGTTTTAAGGACGCTTCAGTAATATTAAATGACAAAAATGTAGATCATGAGATTCGCACGATGGAAGTAAATCAGAATGTGAGTCAGGTCAGTGCCATTACTGAAGTCAGATCAATGTTGGTGGAACAGCAAAGAAAGATGGGAGCTGAAAAAGGTGTGGTGATGGACGGAAGGGATATTGGAACAGTTGTATTTCCCGGAGCAGAACTGAAGGTTTTCATGACCGCTAATATGGATATTAGAGCAGAACGCAGAAGGAAGGAGCTGACTGTAAAAGGAATAGAAGAATCAATAGATACAATAAAAGGTAATCTGGAGCAGAGAGATAAAATAGATACTAGTCGGGAAGACAGCCCTTTGATTATGGCAAGAGATGCAATAGAGATTGATACTTCTGATCTAACTTTGAATCAACAGATCGAGAAAATTGTTAAGTTGGCAGAAGCGATAATTAATTAAGATGAAGGTTGAGATAGACGAAAATTCAGGATACTGTTTTGGTGTGGAGTTTGCCATCCAGATGGCAGAAGACGAAATGACCGAAGGTCAGGAGTTGTATTGTCTTGGAGATATTGTGCATAATTCAATGGAAGTCGAGAGGCTTTACAACAAGGGATTAAGAACCATTACCAGAGACGAGTTAAAGGATTTAAAAGACTGTAAAGTCTTAATTCGAGCGCATGGTGAACCACCCGAAACCTATCAGATTGCCATTCAAAATAATATTGAATTAATTGATGCCTCTTGTCCTGTTGTCTTAAAACTTCAAAATAGAGTTAAGAATGCCTATGATCTTGTTAAAAATCGAGACGGTCAATTAGTGATATACGGTAAGCCAGGACATGCTGAAGTTATAGGACTGACGGGCCAAACATCCAACGAAGCAATTATTATCACTGAATCGAGTGATTTAGACAAAATCGATTTCTCAAAACCCATTACGCTTTTTTCACAAACAACAAAAAGTACACAAGGATTTTATTCAATCAAAGAGGAAATTGAACATCGTATAGAAGATAAAGGTCTGTTGTCTATTGAGGAAGACTTTAGCGCCAATGATAGTATTTGCAGGCAAGTTTCCAATAGAGAACCTCATATGGTTAAATTTTCTCAAAAGCATAATGTAATCATTTTTGTAGCAGGGAGGAAAAGCTCTAATGGGAAAGCACTTTACAATGTTTGTCTTTCAAACAACCCTAGAAGCTACTTCGTGGAAAGCGAAAAAGAGATCGACTTGTCCTGGATAGGACCAGATGATTCTGTTGGAATCTGCGGAGCTACTTCCACTCCGACTTGGTTAATGGAACAAGTGGCAGATTTTTTAAAAAGAAATGAGCCAATATTGGTGTAAGAACCAAACTGAATCCTCACAAATTGGTTACTATTTCACCGATAGATAAAATCGGGTTTTTTATTATAAAATTGATAAAGGTTAAACCCTTTATTGATTAAGTTTGCGTCGTTTTTTAGACGTTCTCCTAAGAAAGAAATATGTCTCAGACCATAAAGCTGAAAAAAGGTTTCGATATCAACCTGGCCGGAAAAGCCGAAAAGAAATTATTAGAGATTCCTCAATCCGATACTTTCGCTCTAAAACCTACTGATTTTAGTGGTTTAAGTCGTCCCAAGCTGGTGGTGAAAGAAGGTGATAATGTGAAGGCTGGCACACCGATTTGTTACGAAAGAAATGTGGAAGATATTCTATACACTTCACCTGTAAGTGGAGAGGTAGTAGAGATTAAGAGAGGTGAAAAGAGGAAGGTTTTAGAAGTCAAAATATTGGCTGATAAGGAAATTGAATTTGAACAATTCAAGAAGTATTCTGTATCTGATATAAGCGGACTTTCAAAGGAAGACACACTTGAGCAGCTAAAGAAATCAGGTGCATGGGCTAATGTTATTCAACGACCGTATGGTTGCGTTGCAAGTCCAACGGATACACCTAAGTCGATCTTTATTTCAGCTTTCGATAGTAGTCCACTAGCTCCGAATTTTGATTTCGTTCTAGAAGGTCAGGATCAGTATTTTCAAGCCGGCATTGACATTCTCAAAAAATTCACGAACGGCACGATACATCTCAACATCGATGGGAACGCAGAGGTATCACAACTTTTTTCTCAGGCGAAGAATGTGCAATTAAATACTGTTACAGGTCCTCATCCTGCAGGGAATGTTGGCGTTCAAATCCATCACATTGATCCAATTGTCAAAGGAGACGTTGTTTGGACATTGAGTCCTGTGGGAGTAGCACAAATTGGTAAACTATTTCTGGAAGGTATTTATGATACATCAAAATTAGTTGCTGTAACAGGATCTCAAATGAAAGAGACTGGTTATGTAAAAATGTATGCTGGTGCATGCCTAAATAAACTGGCTGATAAAGTTACAGGTGATCATAATAGGTATGTGTCAGGAAATGTCCTTACAGGTGAAGGAATAGGTGCTGAAGGGTATCTTGGCTATTATCACAATCAAATCACGGTAATACCTGAAGGTGACGAAGAAGAATTCTTAGGATGGATCAAGCCTACCACAAGTAAGCTGAGTTTTCATCGGGCATTCGGTATGCTTACTTTCCTGAATGGTAAGAATAAAGAATTCAAGGTTGACACCAATACACATGGGGAGGAGCGGAATTTTGTGGTCTCTGGATCATTTGAAGAGGTCATGCCAATGGATATTTTGCCTACTTATTTGTTTAAAGCAATTATGGCGGAAGATTACGATGACATGGAAGCATTGGGCATTTATGAAGTAATAGAAGAAGATGTGGCTTTGTGTGAGTTTGTAGATGTATCAAAGAATCCGCTCCAGGAAGTACTTAGAGAAGGAATAGAATTAATTAAAGAAGGATAAGCAGGAATAAGAATGAAGTTTTTGCAGAAGAAATTCGACCAACTCAAACCTCTTTTCGAAAAAGGAGGAAAATATGAAAAGTTCTATCCTATATATGAGGGACATAGGACTATCTTTTTTGCTCCTGATATTATAACAGGTAAAAAAGGAACTCAGATAAAAGATGCTACCGATCTTAAAAGGGTTATGATGACCGTGATCATTGCTATGATTCCATGCCTGATATTCGGAATGTGGAACGTCGGTCATCAGCACTATATTGCCACAGGAATAGAAGCCAGCCTTATAGACAAGTTCTGGATAGGAATTTTAAAAGTCGTTCCGATTATTGCTGTTTCTTACGGTGTTGGACTACTAACAGAATTTACTTTTTGTGTCATATATCAACGACCTGTCGAAGAAGGCTACCTTGTCACTGGAATGCTTATTCCACTGATTATGCCAGCAAGTATTCCACTATGGCAGGTAGCACTTGCCACCGTATTTGCGGTCGTGATTGGAAAAGAGGTCTTTGGAGGCACTGGGATGAATATTCTCAACGTAGCTCTAACGGCCCGGGTATTTCTATACTTTGCCTATCCTACTGACATCTCTGGTGATGTGTGGACATATTTGGGAGATAAAGCGGCTGTAGATGGATTTTCTGGAGCTACAATCCTAGCTTATGGAGCGGAAGCGGCGGCAAATGGAACAAACATGATGGAGTTAGCCTCTAATCATTGGTATGCCGGTATGTTCGATTTCTGGAATATGTTTATCGGAATCATACCTGGAAGTATAGGAGAGACTTCTGCACTGATGTGTTTGATTGGTGCGATAATTCTCATTGCCACAAGAGTGGGAAGCTGGAAAATTATGCTGAGTGTAGTGTTAGGTACACTATTCATGGGTGGTATTTTCAATTTAACCGGCGGTAATAGCTTCATGGAAATGCCGGCACACTATCATTTGGTGATCGGGGGATTGGCTTTCGGACTGGTATTTATGGCTACAGATCCTGTAAGTGCTTCCCATACGGAACTTGGGAAATGGATCTATGGTTTTTTGATAGGAGTCATTACAGTTCTAATAAGAGTAATTAATCCGGCCTATCCGGAAGGCATTATGCTTGCGATTTTATTCATGAACGTTTTCGCTCCTCTGATCGATTTTTACGTAGTAGAAGCAAACAAAAAAAGAAGATTAAAACGTGCGACAGTCTAATTTATATGTAATTCTCTTTGCAATGGGATTGACCATCGTATTCGGTGGAGCCCTGTCACTTGCGTCTGTAGGGTTAAAGCCACTACAGGACAAGCAGGTAGAGATTGATACCAAGAAAAAAATACTCGGGGCAGTAATGGACATTTCTAAAATTGAAGATCCTAATGAATTATTAGCTCTTTATGATGAGAAGGTTAGCTCCATGGTAGTGGATATCAATGGAAATGAAATTAAGGAAGATGATGCGGGAAAGCCTTTAATAGCTGAAGAAGTTAATATTCAAAGAAATTCAAAGTTCCCACCGGAAGAAAGAATGTATCCTGTTTTTATGTTCAGCGAAACACCAGGCAAGATAGATTCATATATTTTTCCAACCTTCGGTTCAGGACTATGGGATTGGATCTCAAGCTTTATTGCGTTAGGACCTGATCTAAATACCGTCAAAGGAATCGCTTTTGATCACAAAGGTGAGACACCAGGATTGGGGGCTCGGATTACTGAAGAGAACGTGCAGGAAAGGTATATAGGAAAAGAAATCTACAATGACAATGGGGAGTTGGTAAGTATAAAGATGTTGAAAGGAGAAGGAAATGAAGGGCTTACTGAGCACCAGGTAGATGGTATGTCTGGAGCTACAATTACTGGCAAAGGTGTGAATGCGATGCTTGAAGACTATTTAGGTTATTATCAGGCATTTATAGAAAAAACAAAAACGAAAAAAACAGCAAGTCTATGAGTGAAGAAATAGCAGAAGTTTCAGAAGAATCAGCTGTAGAACTTAAAATAAAAGAACCTGCTGAACCCTTATTCTCAAAGAGGAGAAGGAGAATTGTATCAGATCCGTTAAATGATGATAACCCTATTACTATTCAAGTACTAGGTATTTGTTCAGCACTGGCGGTAACAGTTCAGTTTAAGCCTACAATGATCATGTCCATTGCAGTGGTATTCGTAATTGTCTTTGCAAATCTTTTCACCTCACTGATGAGGAACTTGATTCCAAATAGAATAAGGATTATAGTGCAGCTAGCCATTATAGCCACGCTCGTGACGTTGGTAAGTGAAGTTTTGAAAGCTTATAGCTATGATATGTACAAAGTACTTGGTGCATACGTGGGACTAATTATTACAAACTGTATTGTAATGGGAAGATTAGAGGCCTTCGCCATGGCAAACAAGCCTTATGATTCTATATTAGATGGTTTTGGAAGCGGATTCGGATATGCATGGATCATTTTAGTAGTGGCCTTTTTCAGAGAACTTCTTGGAGGTGGAACAGTCTTCGTAGGCACACCGCTTGAATTTGATGTATATGGCTCATTAGGAGGCTTATTTGGAACTTCTCTCCAGACTAATGGTCTTTTTGTAGACTCCATCGGTGCATTTGTCATCTTAGGAATCATTATTTGGATACAGCGAACTAAAAACGGATACGTAGAACATTAAGATTATGGATGCAATTAATATAGCAATCAAAGCGATTTTCATTGACAACATGGTCTTCGCATATTTTTTAGGCATGTGTAGCTTTCTGGCAGTGTCTAAGAAAGTAAAAACAGCATTTGGGCTTGGTTTAGCTGTAATCTTCGTTTTGACGATTACTGTACCTATAAACTGGCTTATCCAGGAAAACGTATTGAAAGAGGGAGCACTAAGTTGGCTAGGTGCTGATTTTGCATCAATCGATTTAACATTTCTTCAATTCATTATTTTCATTGCAGTCATTGCTGCAATGGTGCAATTAGTTGAGATGATCATTGAAAAATTCTCGCCATCACTTTATGGGTCTCTGGGAATTTTTCTCCCCCTGATAGCTGTAAACTGTGCCATTTTAGGTTCATCCCTTTTTATGGTTCAAAGAGATTATACAATTGTAGAAGCTACTGCCTTCGGATTCGGATCAGGAACCGGATTTTTCCTGGCTATTATAGCGCTTGCTGCAATTAGAGAACGATTGAAGTATTCACATGTACCAAATGGTTTGAAAGGTCTGGGTATTACAATGTTGATAACAGGATTGATGGGACTCGCCTTCAAGTCATTTATTGGAGTAGCCTTATAAGGATAAAAAATATTTTTTATGAAAAAGGGTGTCTATTCACCCTTTTTTTGTGTCTTTTATTGGGTGTCTCACCTGTTTTAGTTTACTAAAACAAAACAATTAAGCGAATTCCAGTTAGGAATAGATGTGATCTTAAAATAAATACGAACAACATGAAAAAAACATTACTAACACTATCATTGATATTTATTTCCATTATGGCCTTCAGTCAGGCTTCAGTAAGCATTGGATTAAAAGCAGGAGCAAATTTTGCAAATGCTGATACAGATATCAGCACAGATGGAATTACATCCTTCCATGGGGGTGCATATGGATTGATCAAATTAGCGAATATTGGTATTCAACCAGAGATCTTATTTTCAAAACAAGGAGCAAGTCTAAGTGGTGATGACCTTGATCTGAGCTATGTGAATATCCCCGTGATGGTTAAGTTCTACTTGCCGCTTGGTCTGAATCTTCAGGCAGGACCACAGTTTGGAATGCTGACAAATGCAGAAGATTCTGATGGTGATGCAAAAGATCGTTTCAAAAATAGTGATCTAAGTGGAGCTGTAGGAGCAGGATGGGACGCCCCATTCGGTCTTCAATTCACGGCGCGCTACGTGTTTAGTTTATCTGATGTAAGTGATCAGACTGGATTTGATTACAAAAATCAGACTTTCCAGCTATCTATTGGATACAGTCTGTTCAAATTAGGTAAATAAAATTATTGGGAAATTTTTTGAAAGCCTTGTTCATCAGCTGGTGAATGAGGCTTTTTTTGTGTTGTTCGAGAAAATTCCGATTGCCACCTTTCGTTCGAAGTAGTAGAAGCAATCAGCAATACCGCGATGGCAATACCTCCTAGAATAATTAAGATTTGCTTCCAATTTTTCATGGCTAGGTTTCACATATAAAACCTAAACCCTTCAATACCCTTATTATCGTTCGTTTACCGTCCAGTCATATTCCTGGAAACCGACCTCATAGTTCTCTGGAACCTTATAGAAGCGATACTTATTAACATACTTAATGAGTGATCCTGCATCGAAGATAAATTGATCTTTGTACCAGTCAAATATCTTATTAAGTACTACTCTTTTCTCTTCTTTATCAACATGTACATAATTTGGTCGATCGATGATCAACTGAGCTCGAAATTCAAGTTGCTCCTGGAGTTTATCCGGGTAGAATGCATTGTCATATAAGAAGGGACAGCTGCGTGCACCACACCCAAGTGCAAAGTGAATTCTCGGATCCTTGGTGACTTTAAATAATTTGTCGAATTCGATTTGATCTAGCGTCAACGTTTCACCTGCTACGTTAAATGTATTTGCCTTGAAAAATCCTTTTACATCCAAAGGCTTTTTTATAGGATAATTATCGGTGATCTGTTTGATGACGATAATATTATACGCATTAATATAAAAGGCCGTTTGATGATCTTGAGATGAATCCCTCGGATTATACGTTGCAATGAGGCTGATGAGGCTGTTTAGTCTGCCAGGATTTTCTTTAAGCGCTTCATAATCTACTAAACCAAATACGACCTCCTCAAGAAGAAAATCATTGAAATCATCAAAAATAGTGGTCGTATCCCTTGTCTGACTAAAACATAAAGTGGAGAGGACGAAAGCAATTACCGTAAATTTTCTTTTCATAGCTTAGGCTAGCTGGTTACTTCGCATATACTTAGGTAGCTAAAGCAAAGTTGTCGTAAAACCATGAATTTCAATATTTTGTATTAGGCAAGACAATTTTAAAACTAGAAGAATAATCCAAATACTTCCAGAAATGGATCTTTTTCAACGACCGTATAATAGAAAATAGCTCCGAGCCAGCCATGAAATAAGCCCAAAACATAAAGATTCCTTTTTCTCAAATAGATATAGGAATAAAACAATGCGAGAATGAATGTTCCTAAAACTAACCATCCATCAGGATAGTGAATGATCGAAAACAAACATGCACTGATTAGCATTATTTTCAATTGACTTTCATTCCTACTCTGCAGATTGCCAGCCACGAGTGCCATCAGTAAGAACTGTTGCAATGTCCCAAATAAAGGATACAATAATAGAATAGGAACGATGTGCCAGTTGAGATCGATGGTATCTAGATAATATCCGATTAATATACTGCTGAAAATGGCCAATAGGCCAAAGGGTAGAACCATTTTGAGCGTTTCAAGGAAATTATCCATTCTAAATCCCCAGGCAGTGATAATATCCGGTGTATGTCGAACCCGCCATGTAATGTAGCCTGTCCAGAAAATAAATATGAGAAGGATGAATACGAACTGCAATTGAAAAATATCATAAAATAGAAACTTACCAAGAGCAGTAAATACAACCGCAGCGAGCTCGAATGTGCGAACATGACGTATTGAAGACATGGGAGTAAAACTAGAACTATTCCTTGAACGACTTAATCAGAAAAAATTGAATGTTTATCGATAATGTTCTAAATAATATTCAATAAGTACAATTTGATATTATCAATTGCTTATTTTTATTAAAATTGCGTTTCACCACAGTTAAAACCTCTAGTCATGCACAGAATAATCACACCGTCAATGAGATCGGTTCTTAGAACGATTTTTTTGACTACCACAGCTTTTATACTACTATTTCTTGCCTCATGTACTAAAGATGAGGAACCAGTTTTACCCGATCAGGATAATGATGGAGTTGTTGATGAAGAAGATAATTGTCCTCTGGTTGCCAATCCCAATCAGGAAGATAGCGATGGAGATGGGACTGGAGATGTCTGCGAAAATGATGCAGATGGAGACGGGGTAATTGATGATGAAGATAACTGCCCTGAAGTTGCCAACCCAGATCAAGAGGATAAAGATGGAGACGGAATCGGAGATGTTTGTGAGGAAGATTCGGATGGCGATGGTGTGCCTGATGATGATGACAACTGCCCGGATGAAGCTAATCCGGATCAGCAAGATACGGATGAAGATGGAATAGGAGATGTATGTGATGAAGTTCCTACCACGGTCGCTCAGGATAAGGCCAACGTACAGGGAGCATTGGATTCCACCATTGGGTGTATCAATACCTTTGAGTCTGGAATGGCCATTCAGACTGTTTTGGCAGATTTTATAGGACTTTCCGACGGAGACACGCTAAACTTAGCCTGGGCAGAGGAGTTATTGGATAGTCTTTCCTCCGTAGTGCCTGAAAGCATGGATGAAGCAAGGTTTGATATGGCGACTTTCGCCGGGACTTACACCTATAATCATGGTGAAAAAACCTGGAGTAGGACGGCTGATCAGACAAGTAGAGTGATTTTCAATTTTCCTTCAAGTCCAACGGAAACGACGAATAACGCAACACTCACGATTGAAAACTATAGTGATACGGAAGTTACTATCGGAGATAGTCCCGTTCATTTACCAACATCTGTTACAATTTCTTTAGTGGTAGATAGCCAGGAAGTGATTACGGTTGATTTGAAAGACATTGAATATGCTACCAATTCAGGATTCCAGATTCCAGTGGCCATTGACGTTTCCATTTATATGAATCCATTTTCATTGGATTTGATCGTCGATAAAATTTCTTCAACAGAATTTGCGGTTGATCTAACATTCTCTGATGGTAGTGGTGGATGCTCAACAGGAGTTCACGCGGAGGTAAAATTGGATAGCGACGACTATGAAAACCTGACAGAGCAAAGCTTATTGAAATTGACATTCGCAATCCATGCTAATAGAATGAGCATTGAGTCCACTGGGGGAGTGGCGGAATTGTTACAATTGACAGATCCTACAATTGCTCAAATCAATGAGTTCCTGGATCTCGGAGTGAACATAGATGATATCAGAATTGCTGATATTGTGGTTAATGAAGACGAATTTGGGGAAACGGTGGTCTTGCTACAATATAAGGATGATTCAAGTGAAGATTCTGCGACCTACTATGAAGACTTCCTCAATGATTTAGAAATGTTGTTCAACGGCTATTTCGGAACTTCAAATCCATAGAAATAGTCAACTAATAAAAATCCCATCCATTGATCTAGTGGATGGGATTTTTTATTTAGATAATGTGCCGATTTGTTGTCCCTGTCTTACATTGAGCGAACTGAATCTTCCCTTCTGGAATAGTAGAAGAACGGTCGATCCTCCATACGCAAAATGTCCAAGTTTTTGACCTTTATTCACTTGCGTAATATTTTCAGAATCAATTCGCCTATACTTTTCTTCAAAAACTACTGATCCAATGGTTTGTAGACCAATAGGGATCATGGCAATGTACCCATAGGTTTCTGTCTTAATAATAAAGTACCCATGCCTAAAATCTTGAAAAACGCTATAATCTTTATTGTAGGCCACATTTCCATCATTTACCATATCCAGTAGGTCGGGCATGCCAAATAATCGATCGCCAACCTGCTCTTTCGATTCTACGACAGTTCCTGATATCGGAGCATGATAATGGTGATAATTGTGAGGAAGTAAGAATACGGCGAGCGCTGTACCTCCTATAAATTCTTTAGCGTATTCAGAATAGTCCAGAAGCGCGCTGATTGATAGTTCCATATCTCCCTTTGTAGGGATTTTTGTTTCTAATTCAAGGCTGTTATTGATCATGTTAATAACACCATCGGCAGGGGATACTAACACTGAATTATCCGTAGCATAATCTATCGTTCTTTTGCCCGGCTTAAGATCTCGTATGAAAAAATCGTTAAAGGATTTAAATCCACCGTTGGGATAAATAAATTCATCGTTTTTAAGGGTTGGGGTCTGATAGCCACTTTTCAACAATTTGAGTGGAAGCGGGACTATCCATGTACTTCCCTCGCTCTTCCACAAAGGAGATAGCCCATTTTTTGCCTTTACCGCTCAAGATGAATTCCATTCCCGCAGGGTTATTGTAATAAAGAAATGTAAATTCCATTATTCTATCTAGTCCATTGTGCGGGTTTGGTAGGAAGTAAAACCAATCATTTAGAAATTGATAAAGATCATCAATTCTTTCCCCTCCATGGATTTGGGGATCCATCTTTAAGAGGTTGCACACCAGAAAGCATTTGATCGATATTCTTTCTAAACGATTTATCATTTTCATAAAAGAACTTTAGTTCTGAAACTGGTGGACAATCTTTATTTTGGCTTGATGCAATAAAAAAGAATGCAATAAGAGAAAGGTAGATCAGTGATCGTTTCATATGCCTTGATTTGTTTTTGGAACCACAAAGCTAATTTTGTTTGATCTCCAAATTCTATCTGGCAGGTATACTTAAAGTAAACATAAGAAGCTTATCAAGGTCACAAGCAGTTCTTTTTAATTCCGTTGTGCCACTAGTCTTCCAGACCTATTGAAAGTTTCCTCTCTTCATTAGTTTCTATATCCAAGATTACGATTTCCCATGGTCCAGTTTCTGTTTTTTGCTCGTGAGCAAGATGTTTTCCATCAGGAGACCATACTCCAAGTACGTCTATTCCGGGATTGTTAGTTAGACGTATTTCCTGTTCGGAGGATAGATCCAATAGGTACAATTCCCAGTTTCCTGAGCGTTTGGATTCATAGCTGATGGCATGCTTGCCAGGAACAAATCTGGCGACTCCTTCCTCCGTATTGTTATTAGTGAGATTCTTTATTCCCGTGCCATCTGTGTTCATGATGAGTATTTCAGTCTTACCGAATCTGTCACTTTGAAACAATATCTTGTTACCGTCACTGCTCCAGCTAGGTACGCCATCAAAAGAAGCGTGGTTTGTAATCTGTTTTAGATTACTTCCATCAGCATTCATTGTGTACACTTCGAAGTTATTTGTCGTATTTGAGTAAAATGCGATTTGATTTCCATCAGGTGACCATGAAGCCAACCCACCGTACATTTCACCATTTGTAAGCTGAATTCTTTTTTGTGTTGAAAGGTCTAACTTGAACAGATCATATTTTCCATCTTTTCCTGCGGCATATAAAACATGGCTTCCATTGGGTGAATAGACAGGCCAGAGTTCGTCCACATCACTGTCAAAGAATTTTCTAGGATTCGAACCATCAATATCAACCTCGTAGATATCATAGTCCCCATCAAAATTTGATTGAAAGGCGATTTTACTCCCATCAATAGACCAGTTAGGATTACCAAAATTGACTTGTTGTGAATTTGATCTGAACGGGGAGAATAGGATAAATAAGGACCATAAGGAAAGAATTCTGATCATCTCTATGCTGTTTAGTGGTGATGAAGTTAACCTATGTGTTAGTTCATTCAAAGGATCGTGAGTCTCTTTCAAACAGCTAAAAAGACTGTTCGTCTATCATTTGCCGATTAGCTTTAATCTATTCTTCTTTTTGTTTAGAAAGTTCATATAAAAAATCCTCTTCTTCTCTTTCAATGAACTTCATGTAACCCTCTCTATCTATGAATGGTTGGACAGGATCATCTGAGTTTTTACTTTTACTTAGTTTACTGTTTAGATTGAACCAACTTGAATGAGAGGCAAGGAAAATATCTGCTGGAATGCTTCTTAATTTATCAAAACTGTTCAAGTAATCCTGACTAATGCCTCGATAGGTTTCCGGTTCCACTAATGAAGCGAATGGCATGATCGTTAAACTTCCGATGCTGACTGCCAGAAGCTCTCTTTGACCATCACGAATCGGAATAGCCCATGAAGTACATCCAGGGGTATGGCCGGGAGTTAAATGTGCTGTAAGTTCAATAGATCCTAAACGAACGACGGCTCCATCTTCAAATCGTTTATCGACTTTAGCTGAAGGGAACCTGCCTATACCAAGAAATTGAAGGAATCTTAATGGGCCGAATGAATGGTCACCTTTACCACCGGCCTCAATTACGTCTGCATCCGCATTGCTGACCCATAATTCTGCGCCAGATGCTTCTTTGAGCTCTGCCAAACCACCTGCATGATCGAGGTGTGCATGGGAGTTCAACAATATTTTCACATCGGAAATATCAAAGCCTAGCTCACTTACACTTTCGATTATCATAGGAGCTGACTCAGGATAAGCCCCATCAATCAATATATGCCCTTTATCACCGGTAATTAAAAAGGACGTTACGTCAGTAGTTCCTACATAGTATAGATTCCCCGCAATTTGAAACGGACCAACAGGTATTTGTCTGTTCTTTTCAATGGCGGATTGCCATAAATTGAAAAGAACTGTAAAAGCTAGTATGAAGAAGCTCAGGATTAATAGCCATATTTTTCTTTTTCTACTCATATCTAAATTAATGAATGGTTTACTATTATATTAAAAGTACTTTGAGTTACAAAGTAAATATAAAAAAATGATTCTTTCTTCAGCCTGATTTTACCTAATTCACAGCGTTCGGTCAAATAGTTTCATGACATGATTTCGGTCGATTTTGCTCAATTGCCTGACCATATAAACAAAGAATGGGAGGACAACCAATACAGCAATGATGGCTTCATATGTTCTATAGAGATCAACACCGTCTGGTTCAACAGCTCCCGGAAGATCGTCCCAGTTTGAAGAAAAATTGATTAAACCATGAAGAAGCCCTAATCCGAATAAACTACCTGTTCGTAGTAAAATAATTCCGAAAGCTACACCAAACATAGTGGCATATAAAACTTGCGAAAGAACCAGATGGAAGTGCTTGTCGGGTTGAAGAAGGTTGAGAAAATGCAAAACACCAAATAAAAGAGAGGCAGTCAAAATAGGTACTATCAAGGGCTGATCTGAGGAGCTCCCTTTAATCAGATTAGGCAACACCAAACCTCGAAAAATCACTTCTTCTGAAAGACCTACGGTAAGAGAGGAGAAGAGTAGAATCAGCACGTCTACCGTTTCAATAGCACTAAATTGATATCCCAAGATGTAATATTCTATAGGCCCCAAAAGAAGAAAATAGAGTGGTATGATGAATAGAAAAACATTTTTAGGAATAGGGTTTGTTATCCCGGAAACCTTCAAGTATCCTAACCTTATGATCAGTATGATTCCAAATAGGGCAATAAATATATTTTTTAACCCGTCCCCGAGATGATGTGTCTTGAATCCATCAAGTCCAAACGGAATAAGTATTAAATCAAATGGTAATAAAAGGAGAAATAGAAACCCCAAAACGACTGACACACTGGTGCCTATATGAGTATTAGAGAAATTTACGTGCTTTGACAATGTTAATGGGAGTTTTGATTGAAGGTATACTTTCCTAACAACTCTTACAGAGTTCATCCCTTATGTGTTGATTAACCTCCTGAATCTAGGTGAAAGTAATGTGTGTCACTCATGATCTATGAAGATATTAACTACTTTCCTCTAATAAAGAAGCCCTCACATGAATCTCATGTGAGGGCTTTTATAGCTAGCCATCTTACGGCTAACAGAACTCTTCGTACACCTGCTCCAGGTGATCTGCAATCATCTCAGCTGAACGTCCTTCAATGTGATGTCTCTCCACCATGTGAGCCAACTCTCCATCCTTGAATAAAGCTATTGCAGGAGAGGAAGGAGGGAAAGGAAGTGTAAATTCTCTGGCTTTTTGAGTGGCCTCCATATCAAAACCGGCAAATACAGTCGTAAGGTTGTCTGGCTTTTTATCCGACTTTTCAAGCGAAAGCAATACGCCAGGTCTGCATGTGCCAGCGGCACATCCGCATACCGAGTTAATAACCAAAAGGGAAGTTCCTTTATGATCGTTCAAATGATTCTCTACTGCTTCAGCTGTTGTCAATTCCTCAAAACCATTCTGGGTTAGCTGAGCTTTCATCGGAGCTACTAATTCCGCAGGATACATATTCTTATTCGTTTTAAATTTTGTTTTTTACATAAATCCAAGTTCCAACTTTGCTTCCTCAGACATCATGTCTGTAGCATAAGGTGGATCAAAGGTCAATTCTATATTCACATCATTAACACCTTCCACTGCCTTCACGTTCATCTCAATTTCACTTGGGATACTCTCTGCCGCAGGGCAGGAGGGAGAGGTTAACGTCATAACAATCTCAACATTGTTTATTGGGAGAATGTTGATCTCATAGATCAGCCCGAGCTCATAAACGTCTACCGGTATTTCCGGATCATAGACATTTTTGATTGCTCGAACAATTTCTTCCTTAAGTGCAAGTGTGTCGTTATTTGTCTTTGCTTCACTCATGACTCTTGTTTTGCTGTCAGCGCCAACGCATACATTCTCATCTGCTTGACCATTGCGGCAAACCCATTTGATCGTTGGGTACCTATGAACCGATCCATTCCAATTTGTTTTGGAAAATAAATCTCTGCTTTCAAAACATCTTTTGGTGGAGATTGATTCAACACCCTTACCAATAGGCTCACCAATCCTTTGGTGATAGCAGTGTTGGAATCTGCTTTAAAATTGACACGACCATTTTCCAGATCTGCGATCATCCATACTTTGGATTGACACCCCTTCACAATATTATCCTCAATTCTGGCTTCTTCTGGAAAATTTCCCAGTTCGTTACCTAGTTCCATGATGTAATCCAGTGTCATCTCCATGTCACCATCTAGCATGGCGAATTCTTCAATAATCTCTTCCTGTCGTTGTTTGATCTGGTCCATTTAACTGAATCGCGCTACGATATTTCGCAGAGCTTCTGCAAAAACATCTATTTCTTCTTTGGTATTGTAAACCGCAAATGAAGCTCGAACTGTTCCATCAATCTCGAAAAAATCCATTAAAGGTTGCGTACAATGATGCCCTGTTCTTACGGCTATACCTTTAGCATCTAAGAATTGGCCTAAATCATACTGATGTACATCCTGAATTAGGAAGGAAAGTACACTTGCTTTCTCTTTTGCTGTCCCAATAGGGATAAAACCCGGAATGTCTTCCAGCTTTTCATTTGCATATTCCAATAGCTCATGCTCGTAAGCTTGGATATTTTCGTGTCCCAGCTCATCGATGAAATCCATGGCATATTTGAATGCAATAACTTCTCCGATGTTCGGTGTACCCGCTTCAAACTTATATGGGATGTCGTTGAAAGTGGTACCATTAAAAGATACATCTTTGATCATCTCACCACCTCCTTGATATGGGGGCATAGCTTCCAAGACTTCTCTTTTACCATAAAGAACGCCAACCCCTGTAGGTCCATACATCTTATGACTGGACAATGCCAGAAAGTCGCAATCCAGTTCTTGCACGTCAATTTTGATATGCGGAGAAGCTTGAGCAGCGTCGATTAATGAAGTTGCCCCAACCTCTCTGGCAGCAGTAATAATTTCCTTAACCGGATTGATGGTTCCCAGGGAGTTCGAAACATAATTCACAGCTACCAGCCGTGTTTTTGAACTCAATAGTTTTTTATATCCATCTATCAAAATTTCACCAGCTTGATTGATGGGGATGATTTTGATTTTGGCTCCAGTTCGCTCGGCCACCAGCTGCCAGGGGACAATGTTTGAATGGTGTTCCAGTTGCGAAATTAAAATCTCATCTCCTTTTTTCAGGTATTTTGATCCCCATGAATAAGCAACAAGATTGATACTTTCTGTTGTCCCTTTCGTGAAAACAATTTCATCTACTTCTGCAGAATTGATGAATTGATGTACCCTTTCGCGCGTTTCCTCAAATGCCTTTGTTGACCGTTCTGCCAGTGTGTGAATACCTCTGTGAATATTGGCATGATCCTTTTCGTAGAATTGAACTAACGAATCAATTACCCGCTTTGCTGTCTGCGAAGATGCTGCATTGTCAAAATAGATGAGTGGTTTTCCATTAACTTCTTGATCAAGAATAGGAAATTCTTCTCGAATTTTTTGAATATCTAAAGCAGCAACTTGGGTGTCCATCTAAGCAAGTTTTAGATCAATTAATTGTTGAATCTCTTCTTTAACAGCTTCACTTTTTACATGCTCCATCGTTTCTGTTGCAAAAGCATTTAGGATCATTGCTTTTGCACTTTTTTCATTGATGCCTCTGGCTCTCAAATAGAATATAGCATCGTCATCAAGTTGTCCGGACGTGCAGCCGTGTGAACATTTGACATCATCCGCCCAAATTTCAAGTTGTGGCTTGGTATGAAGGGTAGCATCCTCGGAAAGAAGAATATTGTTGTTCGATTGGAAGGCGTTTGTTTTTTGTGCATCCTGTCGGACGTAGATTTTACCATTAAATACTCCAGTGGATTTTTCGTCCAGAATTCCTTTATATAGCTCGTTGCTATACGAGTTTGGCTTCATGTGATCTACGGAGGTATTGTTATCTACATGTGATTTTTTATCCAGTAAAAAAAGGCCGTACATGTGACCTTCACAGTTCTCATCGTCGAGATTGATGGTAAGATTGTTACGGATCAGTGCTCCGTCAAATGAATAGGTGTTATTATAGAAATGACTGTCTCTTTCTACCTCTGCAAAAACTGTTTCATGAGCAAACGTCTCTGCGTTATAATTTTGTACTTTGGAATGATATGCAAAAGCATTCTTACCAACCGAGAATTGGATGTAAGAATTAGTGAATGTTTTTACATGATCTGGAGTGATGAGTTTTTCAACAATTCTAATGGAATCACCTCCTGCTACATTTACCTTAATTCTTGGATTTGAAAACCCATTTGCATTAAAATGATAGATGAATATCGGCTGATCATCTCCTGAATAGATTGCGAGCTCGTTGGATGCGAACGCAGCATTTAGCAAACTGAATGGATCATGTCTTCCTTCAGAAACCTCATTGACTTCAAAATTTAAACTCTTCGTCGGCCTAGATTTTTCCTCAGAGAAAATTCCATTGATAAATACCAGATGACTACCTTCTTCAGAGTAGAATTTATCTTCTGAAAACAGCTCGATTCCAACCATTTCCAAATCCACATTCTTTTCAATTAAAGAAGTGATTGGAGTAAACTTATAAGCTTCAGATTTTCGTTTGGGCAAACCTACTTCCTGAAGCATAGTGAATGCTTTTTCCTGGCTTTTGTTGCCTTTGAAGCTCGATTCAAGCTGATTGAGTATTCCAGATGTTTCAGTCATCATACCGCTGCTACTTCTTCTTTAACCCAATCGTATCCTTTTTCCTCCAATTCTAGTGCGAGGCTCTTATCACCCGACTTTACAATCTTACCTTTATAAAGGACATGAACATAGTCTGGTACAATGTAATCCAGCAAACGCTGGTAATGCGTCACCACTATAGTGGCAGTCTTATTTGTTTTCAGCTTGTTTACACCATCTGCTACGATTCGTAAAGCATCGATATCTAAGCCTGAATCAGTTTCATCAAGGATGGAAAGCTTTGGCTCAAGCATTGCCATCTGAAAAATTTCATTTCTCTTCTTTTCTCCACCTGAGAATCCTTCATTCAATGATCGACTTAGAAGCGCCTGGTCTATATCCACCAGTTTCATCTTTTCCTTCATCATCTTCAGGAAGTTTACTGCATCTAAAGGTTTCTCACCTCGACTTTCTCTGACTTGATTTAGTGCTGTTTTCAAGAAGTTGGTGGTAGAAACACCAGGAATTTCTACCGGATACTGAAAAGCGAGGAATATTCCTTTTTGAGCTCTTTCCTCTGCTCCAAGTTCGAGTAAATCTTCTCCTTCGAAAGAGACCGATCCGTCTGTCACTTCATATTCCTCTCGTCCTGCTAAAACAGAGGCCAATGTGCTCTTTCCTGAACCATTTGGTCCCATGATTGCATGTACTTCGCCGGCTTTAACTTCTAAATCTATACCTCTGAGAATTTCTTTATCCTCAATAGAGGCATGTAAATTTTTAATTGAAATCATGTGTCTTTCTGATTTTTAACCTACACTACCCTCAAGGGTAAGTGCTAAAAGTTTTTGAGCTTCTACAGCAAACTCCATGGGGAGTTTATTCATCACCTCTTTTGCGAAACCATTGACAATTAAGGCGACTGCAGTTTCCTCATCAATTCCTCTTTGCTGGCAATAGAATATTTGATCCTGACCAATCTTGGAGGTGGTCGCTTCATGCTCTACCTGAGCGGTCTTGTTTTTGATATCGATATATGGGAAAGTGTGTGCGCCACATTTGTCCCCCATAAGTAAAGAGTCACATTGTGAGAAGTTTCTGGCATTTTCTGCTCTTTTCATCACCTCTACCTGTCCTCTGTAGCTATTTTGTGATTTTCCTGCTGAAATACCCTTAGATACAATTCTGGATCGAGTGTTTTTGCCGAGATGAATCATCTTAGTTCCGGTATCTGCTTGCTGGTAGTTATTTGTAACTGCTACAGAATAAAACTCTCCGACCGAATGATCTCCTTTAAGTATGCAGGATGGGTATTTCCATGTCACGGCTGAACCTGTTTCTACTTGTGTCCAGGAAATTTTAGAATGATCACCAGAGCATATACCTCTCTTGGTTACAAAATTGTAAATCCCACCCTTACCATTTTTATCACCCGGATACCAGTTTTGAACGGTAGAATATTTTACTTCAGCATTCTTAGCAGCGTAAATTTCTACGACTGCAGCGTGAAGTTGATTTTCATCCCGCATAGGAGCGGTACAGCCTTCCAAGTAACTAACATAGCTATCATCGTCAGCTACTATCAAGGTTCTTTCAAATTGACCAGTATTTGCTGCATTGATTCTGAAGTAAGTAGATAGCTCCATCGGGCACCTCACTCCTTTAGGGATGTAACAGAATGACCCATCTGAAAACACAGCTGAATTTAGAGCTGCAAAATAATTGTCATTGGCAGGAACCACTGATCCTAAATATTTTTTTACAAGTTCAGGATGTTCTTGTACTGCCTCACTAAAAGAACAGAAAATAACACCGAGCTCAGAGAGCTTCTCTTTAAAAGTAGTAGCAACAGATACAGAATCTATCACTGCATCGACGGCAACTCCCGTAAGTCTCTTTTGTTCTTGAAGGGAAATACCTAATCTTTCAAAAGTCTTAAGCAACTCAGGATCTACTTCATCCAGACTCTTCGGTTTTTTGTCTTGCTTGGGAGCTGAATAATATTTTATTGCCTGATAGTCGATTCTAGGATAATTGACATTTGCCCAATTTGGCTCTTTCATTTTCTCCCATTGTCTGAAGGCTTTCAGACGCCATTCTAGTAACCATTCAGGTTCTTCTTTCTTAGCTGAAATGAAACGAACGATATCTTCATTGATACCCAAAGGAGCTTCATCTGCTTCAAAATCCACGGACCAACCGTGCTCGTATTCCTTGGAGGTGAATTCTTCTAATATTTGTTCGTCAGTACTCATTTAACCTTCATTTCTAAAGTGCAAAGTTACACCTTATTTATAGCAATTCTAAATAAGAACAAGGAACTTGCAGGAAGGTTCACACAAACGAAAATTATCTAAAACACAAGGTGTTTGTTTACACTCTCTTCTAGCGAAATAAATGTCTCTGTGCTTTCTATTCCATCCACTTTTTGAATCTTATCATGCAATACGTCCTTCAGGTGCTGGGTGTCTTTACAATAAATTTTACAGAAGATGTTGTAATTACCTGTTGTATATCTGATTGTAGATATTTCACTTATTTCCTTTAGCTCGGCCACTACTTTATCATAGAGTGAGCTCTTTTCAAGATAAATACCAAGGAAACAGGTGATATCATAGCCTAATTTGCCATAGTCTATTTTAAGTGTGGTCCCCTTCACAATACCCATTTCTTCCATTTTTTTCATTCGTACATGTACCGTACCTCCTGATACAAATACTTTTTTGGCTACCTCAGTGTAAGGCATTTTAGCATCCTCGGATAAGATGTTCAGAATCTTAAGATCTACATTGTCAATTTCATAATTTTTACTCATTTGATTAAGGTTAAATTGTGAATTTTCTATTTTAAAACGTTTTAAATTAATTTATATGTAAATTTTTAACTAAATTATTGAATTTTTTTCAATAAAATAATCATTCTGTTATTTTTGAATCATCAAAATACACTGTAGAGTGGTGAAACTGGCAGACATGCCCTCCTCTCTCGGGGGTGGAGATAAGGGATAAATCCCATAAGTTCTCTCGCGGTTTATACCGCGAGAGAACGTAGGGGGCTAACCGCTCCGTGGAGGTTCGAATCCTCCCTCTACAGCTTTGGGTTAATGTTGTTTATTTAGGTCTTGGTAGGGGTGCCAGGGCCTTTTTTTGTTTTTTTGCTTTAGCCTTAAGAAGCATAGTTTATCTTTATCTGTTTTAAGATAGTTAGCCCAAATTCTAGAACAGTTATTATGAATAAACAACCGTGGCATAAAAGTTACCCTGAAGGTGTGAAACACGAAATTGATCCTGATAAATACCAATCATTGCCACAAATGATTGATGACAGGATTTCAATATATAAGGATCTTGTTGCCTTTGAGAATATGGGAAAGGAAATGTCCTTTTCTGAGCTTGGTGAGCTCATCAACCAATTTGCCTCCTACTTGCAAAATCATACAAATCTTAAAAAGGGAGATAGGATAGCCATTCAGATGCCTAATCTACTCCAGTATCCGGTGGCACTATATGGCTCATTGAAAGCAGGAATGGTGGTAGTTAATACAAACCCGCTATATACACCAAGTGAGATGCTTCATCAGTTTAACGATTCGGGTGCGAAGGCCATCGTGATTGTAGAAAATTTCGCCAGCAACCTTGAAGAAATTTTAAAGGAGACGCAGATTGAAACAGTCATTGTAACCAAAATTGGAGATATGATTGGTGGACTAAAGGGTAGCATTGTGAATTTTGTAGTGAAGAACATCAAGAAGATGGTGCCTTCCTA
This sequence comes from Ekhidna sp., assembly GCA_965267215.1. Lineage (GTDB taxonomy): Bacteria > Bacteroidota > Bacteroidia > Cytophagales > Cyclobacteriaceae > Ekhidna. The sequence continues at coordinate 2,264,823 of OZ253940.1, read as the reverse complement.
TAACCTTCCGGATTCAATACCTCTGAAAGAAGTCTTAAAAAGAGGTTCGGAAAAGGAATTTTCTCCAGTAGAGATTGCAAGCTCTGAATTGGCTTTTCTACAGTATACTGGTGGAACAACAGGGGTTTCAAAAGGTGCAATGCTAACTCATCGAAATGTGAATGCGAATATGGAGCAAGTTTGTGAATGGATGCTGCATGGTGGTCTGGAGGAAAGAAAAGAGATTTTTATTACAGCATTACCCATGTATCACATTTTTGCTCTTACATGCAATGCCTTGATGACTATGAGAATCGGAGCAAGAAATGTATTAGTCACTAATCCAAGAGATATGAAGGCGTTCCTAAAAGACTTAGGACGACATCAGTGGACGATATTAACAGGGGTGAATACGTTATTTAATGGATTGCTGAACCAACCCAAGTTTAAGGATTTGGATTTTTCCAGGGTGAAGTTCTCGTTCGCTGGAGGAATGGCCCTTCAAAAATATGTTGCTGATAAATGGTTCGAAGTGACAGGCACCCCGGTATCCGAAGGTTACGGATTAACTGAGACATCTCCTGTTTTAACTGCTAACCCTCTACGGAAGGATGCTGAGACAGGTTTTATTGGAATGCCAATTCCTAGCACCGAAGTGTTAATACTTGATGATGATGGTAAAGAGGTGAAAGCTGGTGAGAGAGGAGAACTCTGCGCCAGAGGGCCACAGGTATTTCAGGGATATTGGAATAAACCAGAAGAAACTAAAAACTGCTTTCATAAAGACTGGTTTAAAACAGGAGATATTGCTGTAATGAACGAAGACGGATTCTTCAAAATAGTTGACAGAAAGAAGGAAATGATCCTGGTGTCTGGATTCAATGTATATCCAAATGAGGTTGAGGATTGCATCGCACTTCACGAGAAGGTACTGGAAGTTGGAGTCATAGCAGTGCCGGATAAGAAATCAACAGAAGCGGTCAAGGCATATATTGTAAAAGCAGATGATAGTCTTACAGAGGAAGAGATCTTGGAGCATTGTAAAGAAAACCTAACGGGTTACAAACGTCCAAAGTACATTGCCTTTACTGATGATCTTCCCAAATCTAATGTTGGTAAAATCATGAGGAGAATTTTAAAAGAAAACGATCTTAAGACCAACACTTATAACTGAAGTCAAAAAGCAAACTTTGGATGAAAATAAAAGGGCCGACTTAAGTCGGCCCTTTGTTGTTTCGATATTTCTTGAATTTTGAACTGATTAGAAAGAGTAACTCACCCCAAATATCCAAAATGATTGTAAATCGTTATCTACAGTCTCAAACGTTTCACCAGTGTTGCCAAGCGTATTGATTGAGTAGTCCAATGCTTCCTGCTTGTTGCTTCTCAGAGCGAAATCAAAACCAACTCCGAGTGACTTCCAAATACTGTAGCTGAATCCGTTTGTCCAGGTATAATTATTCAGGTCATCACTTTCGTAACTAAAAAAGGAAGAGAAATTACTTTTAAAGCTTATCTGACCAATTTTGTTTGTATAGTCTACAACGATTTTTGCTCCTAAAGATGATTCGTAAATGGTTTCTTCATCACTAAAAACAAGGTTATAGTTGACCGGGTGAACCACTACAACCAATTCATCAACTGGAGTCCAAGTACCTCCAGCCCCTATATCAAGGTAACCCGGATTGTTTAAATCCTCAATTAATGTTGTTCTATATTCTGTCAATGCAGAGACAGCAAGTGTTTTGCTTAGATTCCATCCGAATAAAGAAGTAAGTTGAAATACATCATTTGTAACCTCAAAGTCTTCAGAATCAGTATCTACATCTCTATTATCGAGTCTCACCCAACCGAGATTCATACTGGCGTTGTTTCTCCAGAAATAGTTGTCTTGTCTTAAATTGGCAAACGTATTGAAAGTAAATCCAATATTACCTGAGGTATTATTAGGAATAGCCTGGGCGTACCAGTTATTGAAACGAGACAGACTACCTCCTATGGTTCCAAATGCTCCAAATCTCCAACCAGGAATTGCTTTTATTTTAGCTTGAATATCATTGACTTTCTTTTGTAAGACCGCTATGGAATCCTTTTTGGATTTCATCTCTGCTACTAGCTCTGCTCTGGTCTGTGCATTGGAGCAATAAAAAGCAGTGATTGCCAAAACGATAGATAAGATTTTCTTCATAACACAGTTTTGTTTTTCGTTAAACTAAATAAATAAAAGGATGTTTTTCCTTCAAAGAAAGCTAAATCATAGTTGTTGCTTTTAGTGATTCTTTCTTTGATAAGATTCATTCTGAACCTATCATTCAAATATGTCAATTTCGGATAATTAATTTCAGTGATTTATTTACATTCCAATTTTTTGTGACGTAATCTTGCAGCAACCAAAAATAAACTAATAGGCATGCCAGAGTTTAACGTCGGCGACAAAATGATTTACATCTTTCCCATTCTTCTACTTTTCATGGTAGTTGAATACAAGGTCGCAAAACACGATTATGAATTAAAGGATTCACTAGCAGGATTCGGAATAGCTCTTGGTGCTGCTTTCGTTTCTTTTTTTACTAAAGCATTTACTGTAGCAGTAATCTTCCAAGGAGTTTTTAATCTATTTGAGCCTTTGAGAGCTGAATATCTTGGATATACGACTATCGGATGGGCCTGGTGGGCCTGGATTCTGGCAATTATAGCTGATGATTTTAACTTTTACTGGCACCATCGATGGAGCCATACGGTCAGATTATTATGGGCGGCTCACGTTCCTCATCACTCTTCAAAAAACTTCAATCTTGCTGTAAGCATTCGAAATGGATGGTTCATTACCTTCTATAAACCAATTTTTTGGCTATGGATGGCAGCTATTGGTTTTGAGCCAATTATGATTGGATCTGCACTAATAATTAATGCTACTTACCAGTATTTTTTACATACTAAACTGATCGGTTCTCTGGGCTTCTTTGGTAAAATATTTAATAACCCTCACGTTCATGCAGTTCATCATTCGAGCAATATTGAATACCTGGATAAAAATCACGGAGGAATACTATTGATCTGGGATCATATTTTCGGTACCTGGCAGAATACAATTAAAGGAATTAATCCACATTATGGTATTTTGAAAAGCCCTGAGACATATAATCCCATAAAGCTCAACACCCATATTTTTGTGGATATAATCAACGATGTAAAAAAAGCGAAGAGTTTCAAAGAAGCATTTATGTACATCTTTGGCCCTCCTGGATGGAGTCCTGACAATAGTTCTTTAACGGCTAAGCAAATACAAGAGCTTTTTTATGCTGGAAAAATCAGTGCAGATATGGAATTCGAAGGAGTGAGTTTGGAAAAAGAACTTAAGGCTACTAGCAAAGAAGCTAGAAACAGCGAAGACGACACAGACAAAGCAGCTTAATCTTTGGGTTGAGATTTAATATGTACATCTCGTTGAGGGAACGGTATTTCGATCCCTTGTTCTTTGAATTCCTCAAAAATTGAAAAGTAGAGTTCTGTTTTTAGCCTTCGTGGCTTATCTGTATGTGTGGAGGTCCAGACGGCCAACGTGAAATTGAGAGAGCTGTCTGCAAACTCATCAAAAAATACGACCGGTTCGGGATGTTTTAAAACATGATCATTCTCTTCCGCTACGTTCATCAAAACCTTCCTAACAGCCTCCGGATCTTCCTTATAACTTACTCCTACGGGTATATCAAAGCGAATATTTCGATCATTGTGACTCCAATTGATCACCCTTGATGAGATGAACTCAGAGTTTGGTACAATGATGGACACATTCTCATTCGTAAGGATAGTGGTAGCACGCACGGATATATTAATCACATCACCTTCAATATCTCCAACAACTATTCGATCGCCCACTTTAATGGGTTTTTCAAATAGGATAATGATACCTGAAATGAAGTTGTCGGTAATGTTTTGAAGGCCGAACCCAATACCTACACCCAATGCTCCAGCTAATAAGCTTAAAGAACTCATGTCAATACCGGCGCTCTGAATGATGAAGATGGAGCCGACAAACATGAGCATGACCCTGGCGATGAGGCCAATCGAGTTTCTTGCTCCACGATCCATATTGGCTTTGACCAATATTTTATTTACCAGAAGGTTTCGGAAACGCTTTGCCAGAAAGGTGAGTATAATGAAACTTAATACGAAATAGATGATGGTCCCCAGACTAATTTCACTTTTCCCCAGGTTGAAAAGGTTGGTCGTAAAAACTTCACCAACTTTTTTTAGAAACTCTATGAGACTTTCCCAAAGATCTTTTATTGATTCCATTATGCAAGTAAACCTAATCCAGAACAGTGAGAAAAGAAATTCAACAGATGATATCTCAAAACTTAAATCGTAGCATTGCCTTCACTTCTGAAGAGGTATTCTCTTGAGATTCCTCTAAGCCAGAGCCTACGACTTCTCTGTCTCTGAAACTAAAACGAGCATATCTCAACCAGACAGAGAGATTTTTGAGTGGGTCATATCTTACCATGGCATACGTTCGGATACCTGTGCCATTATATGCAGGAATCGAAAATGCGTATAGTACATCACTTTCATAGACATATTGTGCATTATCGAAATCATCGGTTTCGAACAAAGCCATTCTTGTATTGAATTTTAATTTCCACCAATCAAAGTTTACATCTTGAATGATTGCAAACCCTTTAGTGAATTCTTTTCCTTCGCTTTGCGTGCTACTTTGAACCTTAGTTTTGAGTCTTAACCATGGCTTAAGTTCATAATCCACATTGAATATGTAGTTCCGTTTCACTTGATTAACTAATCTGTTTAAATTGTCATTTGGAATGGTGACCTGGCGAGTTTGTTCTCTAATTTGTGCATAGAGTGCTACCTGCCTGGTAGGAAAATAAGAATACCTTCCCAACCATTCATTTCCTACAGAGGGTGCTTCTGTTCTAAATCTTAGCCATGGAAATCTAAATCTATCGTAATAAATGTTGAGTTTGTGTTTTCTATTTGGCTTAATAGATAGCCCCCAATAAGTGCCTTTTTCGTTAATGTTGCGAGAGTTTTCTGAAAAAGCATTCCCATAAAACGAGTGAAAATCCTTATCGTAGTTTCTTAAAACCATTGCGATATCCACAATACTGGATAGACTAGCAACCAATCCCCCTACAGCTCCAATTCCGCCACTTTTTGACTGAGCTGCTTCACTAAAGAAAGTAATGTTTTGCCAGGTGTAATTGACAAACAAGGAGGTGATATAATTGTGATCTCCTTTGAACTCAAACTGATTATAATTATTTGGTTTTCGTTGCAGAGGAGTGCTGTACTTACTATTGAGTCCTGAGACCCCTATTGAAAATCGCCTGTTTGGTTTGTATTGGATAACACCGCCAAAGGACTGTTCTTCAATTTGATTCTTCGTAACAAATTCGGATGGAGTTCGATGAAAGCCAGTATTTTGAATGGAATTGACAAACTCATCAAAATCGGAAAAAGTGGTATCGGATTGGATATTCCCATCCTGACTTAGGTTGGAATAGAAGAGTGTTACTTCCAAATCACCAAATGTCTTTGAAAGGCCTACCCCTCTGAAGAAGCCTGACTCCAATACAGAAGTATATGGTCGAATTCCTAAGCTATTTCTTTTTGTTGTATTCACTGTTTCAGCACCTTTGCCTGCATTGAATCCCGCTCCAAAAACAATTCCTTGACCAGACTGTATTTGAAAATCTCCAAGCATAATCTTCGAAAAACCCAACTTGTTCTCAAGGAGAAGATGATATGAGTAGAAATCGAAACCGTTTTGACCTTCATTAAATGTGAATCTCTCCCCCTGATCTTTTTCGAACGTGAATCCAAAGCTAAAGTCCCCTCGTCGGCTTGTTCTGAATCTTCCGTATAGTTTGTTTGGGGAACCAAGATACCTTGTGGGCCTGGAGGTCAGTGTATCCGTTATGTTATCCTGTTCATCCCTGATGAAGATGGTGTCTAAAGGTAACGCTTCAGTGTAGCCGAGTTGCTTTTCTAACCGCCTGGTATACCTAAGAAGTAGATAGTTGTTATCCTCCTCAAGTATTCGTTGAATCAAAGGTCGATTATCGTTTGCAGACTCCTCCACTGTGATGAATGGCCGAAGGAGTCTTATGGTTTCCAGATCCATTTCGGGAATTGCCTGTAGTTCATTGAGTGACAGAAAATCTCCAAACTGGTCCCTATAGCTAAAGAAATTAGATAGCTGTGCGGGACTGAGTATATATAATGATGCGAGTTCTTCAGGTTGTACCTTATTAAGGTTGAGTTTGTTGCTATAGTATAGGAGCAGTGACTCATATATATCCTCGTAGGCAATGTCTTCGTCTTGAATCTGGAATAGTCGTTCAGCGAAAACCTCCAGGTCGATCTCATCATTTTGGCCTTTTAGAAAGAATGAAATCAAACAGAGTCCTATGAGAAGTGTCTTTCTCATTTCTCAAGAGAATATGCAATGGATATTTCGTGAATGCTTCCTAATCTTGATTCATTCGAAAAGGCATAGTCAAACTTCAGGTTTTTGGGATGAAATCCGACTCCAAAAGCACCTAAAAATGGCTGTGTGCTGATTCCAGTTCGAAGAAATACATTTCTTATGATCCGGTACTCAATACCTATTTTGAATACCTCATCGAAATCCAGATCTTTTTCAACCTCCGTAGATATAATTAATTCATCCGAAGGCAAGTAAGAAATACCTGCTTTCATAACTGTAGGAATCTTTTCTCCACTTTCACTGCTTGCTTCTGCTTGATTGAGGTTAAAAATATGTGCACCAAATCTGAGCTGAGGTGTGATCTCAGCAATACCACCAAACTGGATTGCCAATGTCTGAGTTGTGCCGATAGTTGAAATATCGTACTGCAAAAGGTCTATTCCAATACCAAGACTGACCATCTGAATTTTGTTACTTACTGCCAGATGAAGTCTTTGCTCACTGTATATATCATCTCCGAATTTGTAAAATCCAACTCCAGCATTCCCAATTTCTGCAGAATAGATCGCTCCGGCACCTATTACCTGGAATTCGGAAACCCCATACCTGTTTTGATATCCAGCAAAAGCAGCATGATTTTCCAACCTCCCTAGTCCTCCTACATTGTTGAACAGACTGTATTCATCCCCAAAGGTAAGTGATGAGCCTGCCATACCTGCACTTCTTCCGCCTAGATTAAAAGAACCTATTTGCGCTGATAAAAGAAGTGAAAAAAGCAAAGCAAAAATGGAGGCGAGATGCTTCATACTGCAAAGTATGCATTTGGTAGCTTTATATCAATAAATGTAAATTATGATCCATTTAAATATTGGGATGAAGTTTGTTTTTTCAATAGCCATTTTATTTTCATCAATACAAGTTGCCAGTCAGAATGTGGACACGTTGTATTATGATAATGGAAGTATTAAAGCTTTTGGAAAGCGAACTGATGATGGGAGGAAGGTGATGGAATGGGCTTATTTTTATCCCTCTGGTGTACGTAATGCTCAATTATTTTACAAAGAAGGAGAGGTTTTACATGGTAGTCAGTTTTACTATGAAGAAAAAGGTAATTTGATCGCTCATGAACGATGGAAGGAGGGGTTGTTACAAGATTCGTCAATCTATTTTTATCCAGAAGGGAAAGTTGAAAAGAAAGGGGTTTTTGATAAAGGACTTTATGAAGGGGAATGGATTTTTTACTACGAAAACGGAAATTATAAAAGGAAGGGAGTTTACAAGGAAGGAGTTCCTAACGGATTTTGGAAGTTTTATCTTGAGAATGGAAGACTTAGTCAGGAAGGAGAATTAGTCAATGGTAAAGAATCAGGACGATGGAAGTATTACGACGAAGATGGGAATGCCACCTATGAGGGAGAATGGAAGGCAGGGGAGAAAGTTGGACAATGGTATTTCTATAAGAGAGGTGTGAAGAGAAAATGGAAAAAATTTGATTAGAAAAGGGATAGTAGATTAATGAAGAAATGATTCTGATCTTCCGAGTTTCTTGAGAATTCAAATCTAAAAGTAATGTCATTGACTATAACCAGATCAACACCCGTTCCCATGCTATACAAATATTGATCTGTTAGTAAGTCACTACCGTCATAGTTTGGATAACCAACTGCATAGCCCTGATCAAAAAATATTTTTCCGTATACTGTAATGGGAAATGTTTGAAATTGTCTGAGTGGCATTACTTTTTTGATATCGTATTTTCTTCCAAACAGCTGATGCTTAAATTCATTTCGTTGCAAAGCATAGGAGCTGGCTTCAATGATTCGAAGCTCATATCCCCTCAAAACCTCTTTTAAAAAACCAATTGATCTGTAATTAAAATAGCTTCTATCTTCCGCGGGAAAAGTGCTCATGAGCGATACATTAGAGACCAGAAAGAAATTGTCTTTGAATTTCCAGTATTTAGTAAGCCTTGCTCTCGCGCTCCAGAAATCTACTCCATCGTTGAAGATACCCAATCCGTTTTTTGTAAGGCTTAGACGATACCATTCTCCATTTGTGGGATAATTTACGTTGTTACGCTTATCCCATACATAGCTATATCCCAGCGAGAAATATTGTTGTTGGGTTCTACTTTCACCTAAGTAATTGGGGTTAAGATCTGCTATTGTGTCTGCTACATCTACCCTTAAGTGACCAAAGCTGGTATGATGGAATGAATAGAAAGATTTTCTATAGGTGTGAACAATTGTATTAGTATATGCCCTCCTCAGGATATTCTCTCTTGAAGAAGTGAATCTTCTGATATTTTCGATAGTGGTTACCGGAACGTTCTTTGCTTCGAAATAGCTGGAGCTGAATAGCAGCCCATTCTTTTGTTGCTTATCTATATAGGGTATGTTATAGAAAAGATTGATTACCGTTTCAAATCCAGTTTGTAGCCAGAGCCGAAGTGTTTCATTCCTTCCTCTGAAATTGAACTGCGTGATTTTAATACCATAATTGACCCTGCTAAGGTCTCTATCTCTATTCACCCACCAATCGTTGAAGTTTCTATCAGTCAATCTGAAAATAGGGAAAGGATAGATGTACCATCTTTCATCTACTACAATTTGTACCGTAGTGCTGTCATATTCTAATTGTGAAAGATTTATCGAGACTTCATTGAACAGGTTTGTGTTATAGATGCGATTTCTATCCCATATAAACATACTATCCAGTTGGTATTTTTTGTATGATTGCCCCTTTTGAAAACTTAGCTCCCTGGTGATGATTTGAGGTTTGGTCTTATAGTTTCCTTCGATCACAATATCTTTAACGACCAATGTTCTTGTGGAATCTTCCTGGGCTTGAAGGAAGGCACTGATCATCAATGCTACGAAACAGAGTACTTGAGTAAGTTTTAAGTTCAAGATTCTTAAGCTTCCGAATGAATTACACAATCTGACAAACAGAATGCTTTTTTGGTGGGCTTCCAAATTTTGAACGATACTTTTGTAACGTGACCAACATTCTCAAGAAAATTCTCATATTTCCGATACTGATATATCAGTATTCCATCTCTCCCCTATTTCCAAATAGTTGCAGGTATACTCCTACATGCTCACAGTATGCCAAAGAAGCAATTCAAAAATATGGTTTGAAAGGTCTTTGGATGGGAATTAAACGAATAAGTAGGTGTCATCCGTGGGGTGGTAGTGGCTATGACCCTGTAGAATAAGCGATAATTTTAGCCCAGTACATACATTTGATCGATGACCGTCCAGACTGTTGGTTATTTAACGCTCTAGTTTTGCAGCGAAAAATAAAACCATCAATGCCTACAAATTTTATTAGCCACCAGGGACACCAGATTATTTTTATTGATTATAGTTCATGCAAAACAAAGGACGAATTGATCAGTACATTAAAAGATGCGGAGATATTTGTGAAAAAAGTACCAGGAAAAGCTCTGACGCTGAGTGATTTTACTGGGACGCATGGTAGTTCGGAATTCATGTCAGAAGCTAAAAGAGCAGGTCGTGAAACTTTTGATAGCAAAGTAGAAAAAGCAGCCACCATAGGTATAACGGGGATAAAAAAAGTGCTACTCAGCGGGTATAATCTCGTGGTGAAGAATAAAATTTCAGCTTTCGAAACAAAGGATAAAGCCTTAGAATATCTTGTATCCTAAGGCTTAGAGACTAGCTCTCTAAGATTTTCTTCTTAAGGGCTACCAAGCGATTTTTACGTGGAACATGACAGGTTTTGCGCTCCCATCTTATGAGCAGGAATGCCAATATATAAAAACCCATTATGAGCAACCATTTTTCAATGGAGGCTCCAAAGTAGATCATTTTGCCGATGGAATATATACCAACAGGTATTAAGTAGTAATAGATCATCATAGAGGCGATTTGCAAGATTGAGTGGCTATTGGAAATCGCATGGTCTAATTCGCCCAGCATGGATCTATCAAAAGTGTTTTCCTTCTTTTTCCTTCTTGACCTGAAAAATAATAGGAAAAGTACAGTCAATCCCATAACAAAAGCACCTACGTAATCCCAAAATCCTTCCCGATCAACAATGGCATCTATTAGTAAGATGAGTGAAACAACTGAATTGATGAATATAAGACTTAATTCAATGGTATTGATCTTCCTGCTCATTCCATATTTTTTTCGTATAATGCTTCTGTGAAGCGCACTTTCATCTATTGCGTACATAGTTTCTCCTTTTTGTTCATTCCATATTTTTTGCATTTCCTCAAACTCCATGATGTTCAATTTTTTTAGAGTTTTTTACTAAATGTTCTTTGATTCGGTGAATTTTCACACCTACATTACTTTCCGAAATCCCTATCATAAGCGCCATTTCTTTATAGCTATATCCTTCCAATAGAAGTAAACTCAATGAACGATCAATTTCGTTGAACTTTTGGATTTCCTGATAAAGCCATTTTACTCGCTCGTTATCCTGTTCTTCATGAGATTTCAAAACATGTGATACTTCACCAATTTCCTGATGACCCTCTACATGTTTTTTCTGCTTTGTGCTCCATTTGATTGCGGTATTCAATGCAATACGATAGAGCCAGGTGGTCACTGCAGATGCTCCTTTAAAATTGGGTATTGACCTCCAGATCTGAAGGCTGATGTCCTGAAAGAGATCGTCCTGATCCTCTTCATGTACCGCATAAGCCCTTATCACTTTAAACAGTAGTGCCCTGTGCTGATCAAGCCAGTCATTGAAAATATCACGTTGCTCGTTTTCCTTCATGTTCCGAATCGGTATACTACTAGTCCGGTCACCAACCGATTTCTTACAGTAAATTCGAAAAAAATGGAAAAACTATTTTAATTGGTCTTCAATGCTCTTGGTAATAACTGATTCTACGGTTCCTGTATGTGCGGTAGATTTGTTTTCTATAAGCATGATCTGACATTCATCCACTGAAGAAACACGATGATTTACACCTTGCTTTACTACATAAAAATCCCCTTTTTTCATGATGAACGAAGGTTTGCCTTCTTCTTCAAATAGAAGTTCTCCATCGAGAATAAAAAAAGCTTCATCTTCGTTGGCATGATTGTGCCAGGGAATGTCTTCCCCCTTGATTTTTGCAACTTTCACATAAACATCATTGACTTCTCCGATGACTTTTGGTGAGAAGTAGTCAGTAATTTTTTGCAAGTGTTCTAAGATATTCATTCAATAAAGATAACAGACTATTGTTAGCCTGAATACAGCTACTTTACCTTTGCAACATGCCTGTACATGAGTTGGTAGTACCTCCTAAAGTGGGTTTTGATTCGGAAGAATTAGAAAAGTATCTTCATCAGAATGGATTGAAGAAAGGAGGACAATTCTTTGATATCTTGAGAAGGTCTGTAGATGCACGACAAAAAAATATAAAGGTTAATCTTAGAGTTGAAATTAGAGATACACCTCCTGAAGTTAATTATGTAGAGTACTTTAAGAAAGATCATGATGTATCTAATGCTGATCCAGTTGTCATTGTCGGTGCTGGTCCTGCTGGACTATTCGCTGCTCTTAAAGCCATCGAAAACGGGCTAAAACCTATCATTCTAGAACGTGGTAAAGATGTACGCACCAGGAGGAGAGACTTAGCAGCCATTAATAAAGATCATATAGTCAACCCAGAAAGTAACTACTGTTTTGGTGAAGGAGGAGCAGGAACATATTCAGACGGAAAATTATACACTCGTTCCAAGAAACGAGGAAGCATAAGGAGGGTTTTTGAAATCCTGGTAGCTCATGGCGCAACTTCTGAGATTTTATTTGAAGCTCACCCTCATATTGGTACCAACAAACTACCAAAGCTGGTTACCGCTCTTAGGGAAACAATTGAGGCTGCTGGAGGAGAAGTGTATTTTAACACGAAAGTTACTGATTTTGTCATTCAAAATGGAGAAATGAAAGGTGTGATGACGGATGATGGTGAAGTAAATGGTATTGCGGTTATTCTTGCTACCGGCCATTCTGCACGCGACATTTTTCGTTTGTGCCAAAGAAAAAATGTTAAGATTGAATCAAAACCTTTTGCTTTAGGTGTTCGGATTGAGCATCCCCAACAACTAATCGATCAGATTCAGTATAAGTGTGAAGATAGGGGTGATTACCTGCCTGCCTCTGCTTATTCGCTGGTGTCTCAGACTACACTCAAAGGAAAGGAAAGAGGCGTTTTTTCTTTCTGTATGTGCCCTGGCGGATTCATCGTTCCCGCGGCAACATCTCCGGGAGAACTTGTAGTAAATGGAATGAGTCCTTCACGAAGGGATAGTAAGTATGCAAACTCTGGTATGGTTGTGGCTGTTGAACTTGAAGATATCCCTGAATTTAGGAAATATAATGAGCTAGCGGCTATGGAATTCCAGGCTTCTGTGGAGAGGCAGGCTTGGACGTTGGGTGGGAAATCCCAGGTAGCACCTTCTCAAAAAATGGTTGATTTTGTAAATAAACAAGTATCTAACTCACTCTTAGACACATCTTATCAACCTGGATTAAATTCTGTAGATATGAGTGAGGTCTTACCAGATTTTATTGTCAAAAGGCTTAGACAAGGATTTCAATATTTTGGTAAAAAAATGAAAGGGTATTTGACTAACGAAGCGCAAATCATAGGGGTTGAGAGCAGGACATCATCACCAGTAAGAATACCAAGGGACAAAGAAACTTGTGAACATATGGAAGTGAAAAGGTTTTTTCCCTGTGCAGAGGGTGCAGGATACGCAGGTGGAATTGTATCAGCGGCCATGGATGGAGAAAGATGCATGGAAGGAGCATTAAAGCTGTACCACGGATCTTAACTTTAACTTGTTAGGGTTTTATTATGATTAGATTTACTAACACATGTAAAGTTTATTGATTCATGCGCACCATTGCTTCTTTCTTCTCAGTCGTTTTGCTACTCACTTTTTGTAAATCAAGTCAATCGAATCTGACAGAAGTCTCTGAACAACAAAAGGTTGATCATATGCTGGTACTTCTTGCAAACAATGTCGATCCAACAGACTTAGAGATAATCAGGTCGTTCAATATCAAAGAAACTAAGAGAGTCAGTAGGTCCCAAAATCAATGGATGATTAAGATTGATCATTTGAGTGATCAAGATATAAAAAAGTTGAAGGAGAAATTAGAGTTGGAAAGTAGGGTGTTGAAGGTTTCAGATGTAAGCAACGGTACGTCCATGGAGTCAAATACCAATACTAAATCAGGAAGAACTAAGCCTATAAAAAATTGATCTATGAGGAAATATTTACTTATTCTGGGTGTTTTAACATATTTCTTATCGTTCAGTCAGAGCAGTAAGGAAAAGGTTAAGGACATTGATGTAAGAAATACTAAAGCCGTCTTTTTAGGATCTACCGGAAGGTTTGATCAGCTTAGTCAGCTGGCATCAAAGAGCAGTGAAAAGCTAGCCCTGGATAAGAAGAACAAAAAGGTTCATCCCAATTTTTTTGGACGAGGATTAAGTAAGGTCACGAAACCTGACCTTGAACACCTTGGCCCTGATCCAATCCGCCAAACATCTTTTCCATCACAAAGAACCAGGGTGATTATTGAACCTATAGTAAACAGAGATGGTCTGACCAATGGTTCTGATCCGCAAGATCCGACAGGAGCAATTGGTTCCAATTATTACTTACAGGCAATCAATGCAACTGAAATTTGTGTGTATCAAAAAGATGGAACTCCAATTGACACCTTGACTGGAAATTCACTTTGGGCCTCAATAGGTGAGACATCTTTAGGCGATCCCATCATTCTATTTGATCAAGAAGTTGATAGGTGGTTGGTTACTGAGTTTGCGGATCCTGCAAATCTGCTTGTTGCGATAAGTGAGACTAACGATCCGTTAGGCTCTTATTTTGTTTATTCCTTTTCTACACCTGAATTTCCTGATTATCCTAAGTATGGAATTTGGAATAATGCCTATACGGTTACCACAAACGAAGGAGGAGCTTCTACCCTCCATCAATACTTCATCGATAGAAGTGCTCTGATCGCAGGTGAAGAGTCTGTAACCATTCAAAGGGTGGCTATTGGAGGAAACTCAGACACTGAAGCTGGATTTTATGTCACCACTCCTGTTGATTGGAATGGAAGCACTGCTCCCCCAGATAACAACCCGATGGTTGTAAAAATTAATGATTCTTCATGGGGGGAGGTAGCCAATGATGTTGTTGAAATTTACTCTTTTGATGTCGATTTTGAAACCCCAGCTAACACAACTGCTACGCTTACTTCTATAATAACTACTCCGTTTGATGGGTTTCCCTGTGCAGATGCTGGCCTAGGGTTCGCTTGTATTCCGCAGAAAGATGGCTTAGGATTAGATGGAATTCCTGAAGTGATCATGAATGTTCCTCACTATCGAAACTTTGGAACGCATGAGTCTATGGTTCTAAATTTTATAACCGATGCAACCAATGGTGAAAATATCTCTGGTATCCGATGGATGGAATTAAGAAGATCGGGTGGAGGAGATTGGACGCTCTATCAAGAAAGCACATTAGCTCCGGATGATGATCTGCATCGATTTATGGGTGCTATAGCAATGGATGGGAATGGTAACATTGGATTAGCTTACAATGTTAGCGGAGAAAATGATTTCGTAGGAATTCGATTTACTGGGAGATTTGCCGACGATCCATTGGGGCTTATGTCTGTGCAAGAAACAGAAGTCGTGGCTGGAACCAATGTCATCAACTCATCTACGAGGTTTGGGGATTACGCCCAAATGAATGTGGATCCGGTGGATGACATGACATTTTGGTACACCTCCGAATACGCTGGAAACGGCATAAATGATGCAGTTACAAGAATATTTTCTTTTCAATTAGAAAGAAGAGCTAATGATTTAGCCGCTACGAATATGGTTGCTCCAGCAGAATTTGGCACATTTTCAAATGCGGAATCAATTACAGTTGAGATAAACAATACTGGTAGTAATCCAGTATCTGATTTTGATGTTCAACTTTTAGTGGATGATAATCTCATTGTTACAGATAATATTAATACGACATTGAATCCTCAGGATGCGTTTGAACACACCTTTTCGGTACCTGTAGATCTATCAATGATTGGTGAATACAAGATTGGCTTTAATATACAATTTGCCGAAGACGAAGAGAGTCAAAACGATTTGTTTGAGTCAATGATCAATAGTGTGGTAGCTCTGGACGCGGCAGTTGAGGCCGAAATTGAAAGTGAGGTTTGTACTGAAAGTCTATTAACAGAATTAAAGCTTACTAACAAGGGTGGAAACACATTGACTACACTTGATATTAACCTTCTAGTGAATGATCAATTGCAAGAGACAATTCCCTGGACCGGAACATTGATAACAAACGAATCTGAGCAGGTTGAAGTAGAATTCCAGAACTTTGACTCGGGAATAAATGAGTTAAAAATAGCTGTTGCTAATCCAAATGGAGGGTTAGACCAGGACGTTAGTAATGATGAGGTATCAGTGAGCATTGATTTTATTGAAGATTCTGATAAAGTGATATTTAGCCTCATAACCGATTTATTTCCGACAGAAACCACATGGAATGTAACCAATTCATCAAATGAGGTAGTTGCTTCCGGTGGACCCTATGCAGAATCTAGTGCTAACATTGTAGAATCAATATGCCTGCAAAAAGATCAGTGTTATATGTTTTCCATATTAGATGCAGAATCGGATGGCATTTGTTGTGATTTTGGTGAGGGTTCTTATTCACTTATAGGATCAGACGGAGAAGTCATTTTTGAAAGTGATGGTCAATTTGGGTCTTCACAAAATACAGAAATATGTGTCGGGTTTGTTTGTAATCTTTCCGTTGAAGTAAGCAAGGTAGATGCTACCGCAAATGAGTCTGGCTCTATCAATATCTCAGCTTCTGGTAGTGTAGGCTATCAATACAGCATAGATGGCGGTATAACATTTGGGGACACATTTCTTTTTAATGATTTGGAACCTGGTATCTATGAAGTGGTAGTCACTTCCGATGATGGTGCTTGTGAATTCACTGAGACGTTAGAGATTGTACTAACACTTGATTTGAATGAGTCCAATGAAGATTTCAAAATATGGCCAAATCCATCACAAGATGGGATTTTTAGAGTCTCACTTGAAAATGAAACCATAGATGGTTTTTTGATCGTAGAGGTGCTGAGTTCTGATGGGAAAATAGTGCAATCCAGAAAGTTTAGTAGATATGGCAAATCATTTGAGGGTACTATTTCGCTATATGCTTATCCAGAAGGAATGTACTTTTTAAAGTTCAAAGACTTGGAATCCAATAGGCTAATTAAGATTATAAAGCAATAAAAATTAACGCTAAATTTCATTTAGGCGTTCCAAACTTGATTAGAAATTTATGACTTTAATTGTCATTTTGATAGTATTTTATCCAAATTGACTTCTTCTTCATTGCCTCTAAATCAGGACACATCTAACAAATTTGGGGCTATATCGAATTGATCTATTTTATTGACTTGTAGGGGATTAAAACCTATAATTTTGAAGACTACCATAATAGTCTTTAGTCATGAAAGCCCTCTTAAAACTAACCACTTCATTTCTTTTAATATTCATATTGTTTGATGCTGATTCGCAGGAATTTACAGCTGGGATCAATACAGAAACTCCCAATCCCAATGCCGTACTCCACCTGGTATCTCCCAATGGGGATCAGGGTCTGCTCGTTCCCTCATTGACGACCGCCCAAAGAATCACAATGGCCTTGACCGCTACGGATAATGGTCTGATGGTATTCGATACAGATGATAACGGGTTTTATTTCTGGGTGAATCCAGGATGGGTGCAGATGAGTAATACAGATGAGCAGGATCTTGCTAACGTATTGTCTCAGTCAAATGATGCTGCCGGAAATCAAATAAAAAATGTAGCTAATCCTACTGACCCACAGGATGTTGCTACCAAGGATTATGTAGATACACGCCCTTCTCAAGATCCTGTTTCAACTGATGGTGGGAATATTCTAATTACCGGAGGAGACGGAGGAGCTTATTTGGACTTTGTAGATTTCGCAAACGTCATTAATACACCTCCTAATTTGGATATAGACGCTACTGATGACTTGACATTGACTTCAGCTCCTGCTGCTGGTGATATTTCCGGAGATTACTCCAGTGGATTTCAAATAAATCCCGGGATCGTTACTTCTCTTGAAATCTCAGATGGAACCATCACAGATGCTGATGTTGGAGATGTTGCTGTAGGTAAAATTACGGGAGCACCAAACCTTGATTTGGATGCAACGGATGATTTAGCGCTAACTACGGTTCCAGCTGCGGGTGACATAACCGGGGATTTTCAGAGCGGACTTAATATTGGAGTTGGAGTAGTTTCTTCCTTAGAAATAGCAGATGGGACGATAACGGATACGGATGTAAATGATGTATCAGTTGCTAAGATTACAGGTTTAGGATCCGCTGCGACACTTGATGCTGGAGTAGCAGATGGAAATTTGGTTCAAGTACAAACTGGTGGAGCTTTACCGATACTAGATGGTAGTGCGTTGACAGGTGTAATTGCGTCTACATTATCAGACGGAACCTCGATCATTGGGGATGGTACAACTGGGAATGAGTTATCCGTAGCTGCAGTAGACCCGATTTTACTAACAAATGGAGGAGCCATAGGAGGAGAAGTGTTAGAATATAATGGTACGAATTGGGTACCAGTCACTCCAAGCACAGTGACTTTATCAGATGGGACTTCAATAATAGGTGATGGTACAACTGGGAATGAGTTATCCGTAGCTGCAGTAGACCCGATTTTACTAACAAATGGAGGAGCCATAGGAGGAGAAGTGTTAGAATATAATGGTACGAATTGGGTACCAGTCACTCCAAGCACAGTGACTTTATCAGATGGGACTTCAATAATAGGTGATGGTACAACTGGGAATGAGTTATCCGTAGCTGCAGTAGACCCGATTTTACTAACAAATGGAGGAGCCATAGGAGGAGAAGTGTTAGAATATAATGGTACGAATTGGGTACCAGTCACTCCAAGCACAGTGACTTTATCAGATGGGACTTCAATAATAGGTGATGGTACAACTGGGAATGAGTTATCCGTAGCTGCAGTAGATCCGATCTTACTAACGAACGGAGGAGCCATAGGAGGAGAAGTGTTAGAATATAATGGTACGAATTGGGTACCAGTCGCTCCAAGCACAGTGACTTTATCAGATGGGACTTCAATAATAGGTGATGGTACAACTGGGAACGAGTTATCCGTAGCTGCAGTAGACCCGATTTTACTAACAAATGGAGGAGCCATAGGTGGAGAAGTGTTAGAATATAATGGTACGAATTGGGTACCAGTCGCTCCTACATCTCCATTAAACTCAGGTAATGGCGTGACAATCAATACGAATAACATCGACTTAGGAGGTACCCTTACAGCCCCTGCAGCAATATCACCTACAGTTGGAAACGATCTACAGATTTCCAATGGTGGTGGAAACCTTAATGTACAAGCACCAGCTTCTTTCACAGCTAATGCTAGTTTCAGTTCCATTGACGTGACCGGAGGAGCCATTGCCGGGGCAAACCTGACACAGAGAGATAATGTTTTTACTCTGGAAGATGACGGAGATGGTACCAAAAGAGCTCAGTTCGACTTAGCAACGATTGGTACTGGAATAACACGGACATTCAATTTACCAGATCAAGATGGAACAATTGCTCTTTTGAGTGATTTAACCAGCCTGGTTGCAGAACCTACTGCAGGTTCTATTATAGGAGGTACAAATGCCGCACCAGCAGTAACGGGCATAAATAATACGGTTTACGGATTAGATGCAGGGAATGGATTGACTTCAGGAACAGATAATGTCCTCATAGGAAGAAATGCCGCGAATGGAGGAACGCCTTTAACGACAGGAAGTGGAAATACAATTATCGGATCAGGAGCCATTACCAGTGGTGGATTGACTGGTAACGCAGTAGCAGTTGGTCATTTAGCGGAGGCTGGAGGTTCAAACACAGTTGCATTGGGATTCAATACTACTTCTACAGGGCTTAGATCTGTGGCAATTGGTGCAAACACGAATGCTTCACAAGATGGTACCATTATCTTGGGAGATGGAATTGCAGCAAACTCTACTTACAGTGTAGGTATTGGAACAGACGATCCGAGATCATCTTTGCAAATTGGAGGTGAATTTGGCTTAAGCCATTTTGAAAATGCAACCGAAGGAATAAATGGAGATGCCATATTGTCTAATGTTTATCCTGATTATGCCAGTGCAACTGATAATCAATTGAGGAGAACCAATGGTACTGACTCTGCAAGCTTTATCTTCTTTGATGATGGAGAGATTCAATTTTTGCATGTACCAAACGGTGCTGCAAATTCACTAGTGGATATTTCTAATAGTGGTGATGTTGGCAGCTGGATGGGTATGAGAAATGATGGAAACATTAGCGTTGATGGAGGACTTGAGTTGGGTTCACCGGATCCGGGAGAAGAAACAGCAGGGATGATTCAATGGACCGGATCTGATTTTGAAGGAAACACTGATGGTTCCCCGGGCGGTTGGGTAAGTCTCACGGGAGGTGCAGTAACAAATCTTAATTCTGACATCACATTTGCCAACGGAACCAACAGACAAATTAGAATTGAAGACGGAGCTGGTGGCAACAGTCTTACGGTATCCCCCGGCACTGGTTTAGGTATTGATGGTGGGAACCTGGTTTTAAATGGTGGAGGCTCGGATAATAATGCTGGTGGTGATGTAGATATCAACGGTGGAACGTCTCCTGGAGATGGAGGAAGTATAACCATCGATGGAGGTAATGGCAATGGCGGTGGAGGTTCAGGATTAGGTGGGGCTATAACTCTAAAAGCCGGGGACGGAGCTGCTATAGGAGGAAATGCAGGGCCCATTTCAATTACAGCAGGAAGTACTCTAAGCTCTGGTGGAGATACTGCAGGAGATGTTAACATAACCGCGGGTAATGGAGGCGGGTCATCTGCCGGAGGAAATATTAGATTAAATGCAGGTACCAGTGGTGGAGGAACAGACGGAGCTGTTCTCATTAATGGAGCTGTTGGGATTGGAACAAACCTACCAAGAAGAGAATTCCACTTAAATGGTGCTGGAGGAATCTCCTTTCAAATGACAAATGCAGCCAGTGGGGCAGCCAATCAGAATACAGGATTCGTAATCGATTATAATGATACAGATCAAACGGTAGATTTCAGACACTATCAAGACAGGGATATTGCATTTGGAAGTAGCATAACAAGAAACTTATATGTAGATAATGTAAATGGTCGTGTGGGTGTTGGTACAATAACACCTGGGTCAACATTGGATGTAAATGGGGATATAAGTGTGGGCGCTACATTGAGTGTTTCAGGTACTGTAGCACTTGATCAGGACGTATCATTAGGTTCTTCGAATGCCAACAACATTCAAGTGAATGGAGAATTAACGGTGGCAAGTAATCTGATTTCACCACCTTCAGGACCAGTTAACGATGGATTCACACCGACCTCACGCATTATTCGTGTAGCTGTAGGTGCTTCTATAAACAACATTGGTGCTGGTGCTCAAGGACAAGAAATAATTTTGATTACTGACGGAGCTGCAGATTTTGGAGAAAGTGCATCTATTGATTTAGAAACAGGATCATTTAATCCGATAGGAGCTTTCAGTACACTTCATTTGGTATTTGTAGGGTCACGTTGGGTAGAAATTAGCAGAACTTCTAAATAAGATCAGTAAGATGAGATATCTCTTACATTTAATACTGTCCTTTCTGGCTTTAGCCACCTCAGCACAATCGATTTCCTTTGGTGAGCAGACATCATTATATCTCGGTCAAAGTACGATCTTCTTTTTTGGTGGCAACACCAGCTTTGATGGTTCGGTCACAAATGATGGAACAATCGTTAGCTACAGTGACATGGACTTTGTTCTTAACACCAATGTTGGAAATATCAAATTCACGGGACGAACCGACCAAACACTCAATGGAGATACCTTAAACGTAGGAGATTTTGTGGTAGATAAACAAGGTACGCTTACCCTCCTAACTGATCGCGTTATTGTATCTGGTTCTCTAATGACTGATAATGGTGTGATTGAAGCAGAAGATGAAGATGATCTTTTGGTTAGCGGTAGTTCAGAGGGAGCAGGTGAGGGGTATGTAGAAGGTAAGCTTGTAGGAATCTCACAAGGTCGACCGGTCACTTTTCCGATGGGAGTGAACGGCTCACCAAATTATGTGACTGTTTCTAACCTACCCAATGGAGCAGTGGTCAGTGTAGAATGTAGAATACCAAATCCTAATTCACTCTTACCAGATGAGGAAATGGTTGGGATAAGTGATGAGGTAGAGTGGATTCTTCGAGTCTCTGGCGATTCTGTCAATGCACAAGTATCAGTCAACTTTTCAGGAGTTGATCTTCAAAACCTATCCAATGGCGAGAATATCAGATCTAATGCGTACGAGCCTGCGGTAGTTCTTTTCTCAAAACAAGACACGTTGTTTCATGCGTTAAGCGGAACAGTTTCTGGCGCGGATGCTGATTTTACTGAAGGTGCTATCACCTCAGATGAAAGCATCTGGATTACGAATGAAGGTAGAAGACTGGCTATCGCGTTAATTCCAGTCATTGTTGAACCTGAGTTTTACATGCCCAACGCTTTTGCACCTAATAGTGCAATAGAGGATAATCGGGTCTTTAGGCCATACCTGGATGGAACCTCTATAAGCTCTGTATCATTTGCTGTCTATGATTCCTTTAACAAAGAAGTTTATAGCATTAATCAAGCCGGAGTTGAGCTTGATCTGGGATCATACGGGTGGAATGGAATTCTAACTTCTGGTCAGGAAGCACCTGATGGAGTTTATTACTATAATGTCCGCATAGTTGCGGAATCAGGTGAATACACCAAAACCGGCTCAGTGCTTCTTGTGAAATGAATAAAGCTCACCTCTTTTGCTGTTTCCTGATTAGCGTCTTCATTTTGAAAGGCCAAGAGGGACAATTCTCACAATATTTTGCGAGCGGGACGGTTTTAAATCCGGCATTTACTGGTACGGTTCCCAATCCATCATTCAATACTAACTATAAGCGAGGAGGCTCCCCAAATTCTGATTCTTATCTGGAATTGATGCAAGTCACCTTTACATACCCATTCAAAAAAACCACGAGTAAAGACTATCAGGTAGGTGGAGCTGGTATTACTTTTTTTCAGGAAAAGAGAGGTTTTGAAGGTATATACAGCTCTAGAAAGGTATTACTCACTGGTGCATATTCCATAAGATTGAGTCGCTTGAGTAATCAGAATGTCATTTTTGGATTGCAGGGTGGTCTTGCGGAGAATCGAATTGACGGTAGCTCACTGATGTGGGGTTCTCAGTACAATAGGTATTTCGGCTTTGATGATACACTTTCTGGAGAAGATATTGGATCTAATCCGGTCCTTTACCCCATTTTCAACTTTGGGGTTATTTACACCGCCTTTGATAATGAAAACAGATACGTAAGAGACAAAAGTATCATTTTGGGTGTTGGAGTTGATAATCTAAACAGACCGAATGTAAAGATTGATGGACTTGAAGGAGCCAGGAAAAGTTTTTTGTTTAAAGCTTTTGGATCCTCAAAGTTTTCAATGTCACCTAGATGGTATGTCCATCCATCCGCCTATGTACTGTATTCCCAGGGAACTACTCAGATAAATACTGGACTTTACCTCTCAACCTTGGTTAGCTCACCAGCAGCAAAAAAATCAGTGCAGTTGCAGGTAGGTTCATGGTATCGTTTTGAAGATTCCATTATTGTGCTTACAGGATTTGAGATAGAGAATCTAAGAATTGGTTTCAGCCTTGACCTCAATACACAATCATTCGATATCAATGATTCACTGGGAGAGCAACTGCCCACATACGAAGTTTCATTAACTTACAATCTGGATCTATCCAATCCATTTAGCAATATATCTAGCCCAATATTCTAATGCGAAAGGTACTTCTGATTGCAGCATTTTTGATGATCGCTTTATTTGGATTGTCACAATCTGTCCCCAAAATGTTGACTTATGCTGATGATCTTTATCAAAGTGGTAGGTATCAACCTGCTATCGAGTTTTACGATAAAATAGCTGGTATAGACAAAGAAAACTATTTTGCAAGGTTTAGATTAGCTAGCTGTTACGAACGTACATTCCAGTATGAAGAAGCAAAAGAACAGTATCTCATATTGAGTAATACTCCAAACCATGAATACCGGGCGCAATCGCTCTATGCATATGCAAACATGTTAAAACGGGAGAGCAGATTTTCAGAAGCTGATTCATTGTATGTGTTCTTAATATCAATTCCAGACGCTGAACCGTATTTAATAGAGCTATCTCGAAAGCAACGAGAAGGCTGTCAGTTGGCCCTGCGTCAAGAAAGGGCCGATCGTGGATTCACAATCTCCGTTATGGAAGGAATTAATTCCAAATTCCACGACTTTGGGGCAATAGTTAATCCTTCAAACAATCATCTGGTATTAGCAACAACAAGAAATCTTCCGGGCGTTCAATATCCTGGTTTGCAAAATGAGGGACTTTTGCCAGACCTGGCAGCTTATGAAAACAGAGGAGGCGATAGGTGGAGATTTGCATCATCGGATCAGAAATTTTCACGTTTAAGCAACCGGTGGCCTGAAGGATCCGGATCTTTTACGAGTGATGGAAGAACCTTCTATTTTAGATCATGTTGGGATGAGCAAGGAACGGCATGTGGCATTGTGGTAAGCTACCTTGAAGAAGGTGAATGGACCGATCCTGTTCAATTAAATGACTATATAAATGAACCAGGATCTGACAATAGGCAACCCTCGATTTCATCATCCGGAGACACCTTGTTTTTCATTTCTGATCGGAGTGGAGGAATAGGTGGACGCGATATTTGGATGAGTCTCAAAGGGTTGGAAAAAGAGTCATGGACCCCTGCAATCAATATGGGTGCTGTGATCAATACTCCCGAGAATGAGATTACACCCTATTATTCATCTGCTTTTCAGTGCCTGCTTTTTGCCAGCGAAGGGCATGTTGGATATGGTGGTTATGATTTATATGCTGCAAAGGGTGAATCTTTCTTTGAACCTCAGATTTATAATCTTGGGAACCCGTTTAATTCTGCTCTTGATGATACGTATTTTAATGTTTCGGACTCAATAGGGTTTCTTTCAACGAATCGAGCAAATAATGAAGATCTGGATATTTTTCAATTCAATGTAAGCGATGAAAGACTTTTCTTATCACTATTGATATCCGGTGAGTCTTTGATAGATTCCAGGTTGGCCTCAAAGTTCAAGGATACTCAATCTTTAGACCTGGTGACATTTAGAGTGGAGGATTATGCTGGTTATGACCTATTTGAACCAATAAGACCATCTAAGCCTAAACCAAGGATCATTCAAGATGATGCTGAAAATACTGGAGAAGTCGGTGAAATAGCGTTCGAAAAACTCTATTATGATTACGGGTTAGCCAGCCTTAGACCTGAAGCAAAAGCTGCACTCAATAGTTTGGTGGGTCAGTTGGAGAACAAAAACATATTATCCATTGATATCTTAGCATTTACAGATAGTATTGGTCCGACCAAAGCTAACTTGGCTCTTAGCGAATCTCGAGGACAAACAGCCAAAGAATACTTAATATCACTTGGTATCGACTCTGCCTCAATTAACGTATTTCCAAGGGGTGAAATACCTTCTGAAGGCACGGGTGATCACTGGTTCAAACGAATTTTTAGAAGGAGGGTGGAGATCATTGTGAAGACTGTAGATCCAATCAATTTTGAGAGAGCTAACACCTTTATTTTAAGAAAAGGGATGGGCCTTGAAGAGCTGGCGAAATCCATTAACGTAGACAAGAAAGATTTAGAAGAATGGAATGGAAAGCGAAAAGGAAAACTTACTCCAGGAAATACTATTCGTATTTTTAGAGATCAGGGTTCAAAAGCTTCAATAAAATTTCTGGTAAGTGAGGAAGATGCATCGCTCTTCAGTGATCCCAAAAGCTAACCTTTAGACACTAGAATATAGGCTCCCCAGTTATAAGGATTAGAATCTATCTTTCTAAAATCTGATCGAGCGTTGAAAAAGGCTAATTGCGGGTCTTTTACCTCCAATAGTTTTTCATAGAAAAGATTCATGAATTTTCGGGCAGCCTGATCATTTATCTTAACCAACGAAAGGAGGACATTTTCTGCACCAGCAACAAGGAAAGCTCTTTGCAACCCAAATACCCCTTCACCATTCTGCACCTTCCCCAATCCTGTCTCACAAGCAGCCAACACCACCAAGTTTGTTTGATCAAGCACCAAATTCATCGCTTCGTAAGCGGAAAGTAGTCCATCGTTTTCACTAGACTCATTTCTACTTAAAAACAGTCCTGAACTATGTAAAGGGTCTGTATGATTCGGGTCCTCAATAAAATAACCATGGGTAGCTATATGAATAATGCCAGGATTTGAAAAGCTCTTGATTTTATCTTCAGTGGCATCTGAGAAATAGAAGGTTTCGGTTTCCCATTTTCTTACATCAAGGATATTTGTAATGTCACTGGCTTCTCGCTCTGCTCCAGGCAACTGTTTCAATGAATAACCTTCAATCTTAGAAAAATCCGGGTTACCAAAAATTTTGGTTTCCTGGATGAATTGTTGGTCCTCATGATAGAGCAAGTCTTTTCCACTGGTGATGTTGATCACATCGTATTTATCAGCCATATACTGTCCTGTGGTATTATCGAAGAAGACAACAGGATTTAATTTATGATATATGCCGTCGTTAGACACATAGAGCTTATTTATATCATGGAGTTGATCATCAATAGGCTTCCAAAATACCTCATAGCTTAGTTTATCTTTCACACCAAATTTCAATGAGTTGCGATAAGTCGCGAATCCTCTTGTGAAGTCCTTGGAAGAAAGCTTAACAGGAATAATCACACTGTCTTGCTTGATTACAAAAGCAACGTAGTTAGACTCATCTTCAAACCCTTGATTGATTTCTTCATCCGCGACAGTTACATTGTAGTTTTTATACTGGATGACGTCAATCATTGCCGTACCATCAGGAAGTGAGTTACTGATTTCCGCCCAATGATGATAAGTCGTGCGTTCTTGATCTGCAAAAACTTTGAACTTCCTGGCTAAATCTTTCTCTAGCTGGGCACACTCCTCCTCTAGTTTACTAATTGAAATCCCTTGCTTGATACGGTCTTCTTCTGTTAACAAGTAAGCCTGCGCCAAGCTGTATTTTTTTTCTCTCCAGGTATTGTAATCACGCTTTATTTTGTTGTCGCCACTGTTTTGAATGAGTTTACGCATCTTTTCAGAAGCATAAAAAAGAATTCCGCGTGTATTTAAAAAGTGGTTTAACGCGTTTTCTGCATACGTTGTATTGATGTTTTCATCTCTAAACGCCAGCGAGCAAAAACGTTCAATGTTATACCTGGTTTCATCAAAATAAAGCTTTCGTTGCTTGTCTGTCAAAACTGGAAATATGTCTTGCATGTGCTTAATCTCAGCAGAGAGCGCATGATCAAAGGATTCCATGGCAGATTGATAATCCTCGATGATCATGTAATAAAGCCCTAGATCATTGACCGTTTTTATATACAATGGGTGATAGTTACCAAGTGTATGGGCACGGATTTCTTTTGCTTGGGTAAGCAGCTTTCCGGCTAATGAAAAATTCCCAAATTGGAGGTAAAGTAGTGCGACATTGTTAAGTGAAGTAGCGTAGTTGGCATGTTCCGTTCCATATATGACTTTATCCATATCCAACACTTTCATATACAGATCCAGTGCTTTGGCAAGTTCACCCTTGTCCTTATAGATACTTGCAAGGTTGCTTATGCTACTTGCATAATCAGGATTCATTGATCCGAAGAGCTGTTGGAAACCTTCCGCACTTTCCTTAAAGCACTCTTCTGCCTTTTCAATTTCACCTTGTCTTTTATAAATCGTTCCAAGATTATTGATCATGTAAGGTCTTATTGTCCTTATATTACCTGCCACGCTCAATGCCTGATCCATGTATTTACTTGCAGATTGAAGATCATTCAAACGGTAATACAATACACTTAGTCCGTTGAGTGTTTCCAACATCATAACTGGATTATCATCGTAAGTACTTGTCTTTTTTTCAAGATTATGAAGTAGGTAATTTTCTGAATCCGAATACTCCCCCTGTTCAATTTTTAGAGCCGATAGTCGATCAATGGCACGGAAGTACTGCATTTCATCCTGTTCTTTTGCCATTTCTACGGCCGCCATCAATTCTTGCTCGCTTTTTTGAAGATCGCCGAAATGACGATAAGTAGTCCCTAGTTCAATTTGCAGGGCGATACTTATTGAATCACTAAACCCTGTTCCGGTTTCAATGGCTCCATTCAACGCATCCAGACTTTCCTGGAAGTTTCCTACTTCCCGATGAAAGACACCTTGTCTGAATAAATATCTGATTTGTGCTTCTATATCATCTGCAAATGCTTTTTGAGTTGTTCTGCCAGCCAGCTTCAAGAATTTTGATGCATTATTAAACTCCCCCAATTCTTGATAAAGAGCCGATAAGTTGTAGTAGATACCAATCAAATCCGCATTTACAGAATCCTTTTTAGCTACTTCATGACTCAATCCATTGTGAAACGCATTCAAACTCCGTTGTTTGTCATTAACTTCCCATAAAATCAATCCGACATTATTATACAACCCTGCTATACCTATTTCGGAAACGCAAAGAGCTGAATCCAGGTCGCTAAGTAGTGAATTAGCATAGAATTTGGCCTTCAGTGGGCTGGTATATTTGTAGTATTCAGCACTATCCAATTTTTGTAGACAGCTTTGTCCTTGGGTCCATAGCCCCATACTCAAACAGAAGGTGAGGAAAATTGCTCTGATCATTGCCTTACTAAAGCCGATTGAAGGTTGAAGTTACTAAGGAGTTTGATTTTAGCTTAGACAAATCCTACAAATCACCATCAAGTGACGACAAACGACCAAAATCGGTCGTTTTTGGATTTTTTAATCCTCAAGCAAATGCTTAATATCCTCGTTCGAATGGGAATTTCTTCAGATTAACTCAGATCAGAATTGAATAAATTCTTCGGCTTGCCCTTTGAGCCTTCTTAGGTCGGATTCATCTATTACCTTACCATTTTCCATTTTCTGGTTGATCTTCACCAGTTTTGGTTTCAATGCCAAAACATGCATCCCAAGATAATTGAATATATCTGTAAGATGACTCATGGCCATTACGCCACCTTGTATTCCAGAGGATAGACCAACAATAGCACATTTCTTTCCTTTCAACGTGCCAGGAAAATCAAGCGCATCAATAAACGTTTTTAGTATTCCTGGAAAGGATCCGTTGTATTCAGGTGTTATGAATACAAATTTTTTAGATTCTTTCATTTGATGCGAAATGGGATTGAAATCAGGATTCGTCCCCTGATTTTCGTATAGAGCTGAAGAAATAAAATCACGAGGCAGTTTTTCGAGATCTATGATGGTGGAGTCTACTCCCAATTCATTTAGGATTTCCTGATATTGGGAGGCTATTTGCCTCGAAATAGAATTCTTTCGGTTGGTGCCGCTGATGATAGTTATCATGTAGATTCAGTAAATCTGTTTGTAGTTGTAGGCTCATATAGAAATATTTGCCCGATAATTGCGTTTTTGGTTGTTGAACCGCAAATAAACAACATACCTGTAAACCGAAAGAACAGTATTTAGTTCAAAATGTCCATCCTAGTAAATCATCTAACCAAATTGTACGGAAGTCAGAAAGCACTTGATGACATCTCTTTTGAGGCTCCAAAAGGAAAAATCACAGGTTTTTTGGGTCCAAATGGAGCAGGGAAATCTACTACTATGAAGATAGCAACAGGCTATATAACTTCAACGAGCGGGATCGTTTCTGTTGCAGGAATAGCGGTTAATGAAGAGCCATTGAAAGTTAAGTACCTGACTGGATATCTACCAGAGCATAATCCTCTCTATTTGGAAATGTATGTGAAAGAATACCTTAGTTTCGTTGGTTCAGCCTATCAAATAAAGAATCGCAATGCCAGAGTAAACGAGATGATCGAATTGTGTGGACTTCAGATAGAGAAGCATAAAAAAATAGGAGCTTTATCCAAGGGCTATCGCCAAAGGGTGGGTTTAGCGCAAGCGCTCATCCATGATCCGGAAGTGTTGATTTTAGATGAGCCCACAAGTGGTCTGGACCCAAACCAACTCAAGGAAATTAGAACTGTCATTAAAGAAGCAAGCAAGGATAAAACAGTCATTTTATCAACACATATTATGCAGGAAGTGGAGGCTCTTTGCGATAAAGTAGTGATTATCAATAAAGGCAAGATCGTAGCTGATAATGATGTGAAAGCGCTAAAAGATTCAGCAGCAGGAATGATTAGTTATAAAGTTGAATTTGAGTTTGGAGTGGATGTTGGACTTTTCGACATGGATGGCATAAAGGTGCAGCAGATAGCATCATCATCCTACCTGTTTTTAGCTGAAAATGATCCTAGAAAAACTATTATGAAAGTAGTAGGTGATAATGCGTTACCGCTAATATCAATTGCGAAAGAGGAACAATCATTAGAAGGAATATTTGAGGAATTGACCAAAAGATCATGATTACTATTCTGAAAAAGGAAATCAACGAGTTTTTAGACTCTTTAATCGCTTATGTGGTGATAGGGATATTCCTGACAGGGATAAGCTTACTGATGTGGGTATTTCCTGATACCAACGTATTGGACTATGGATATGCAAGCATGGAAACTTTGTTCGCTCTGGCACCTTATGTTTTCATGTTTTTAATTCCCGCCATTACTATGAAAGCGTTTGCTGAAGAAAAGAGGAATGGCACTATAGAACTTCTCTACACCCTACCTTTTAGAGATGTAGATATCGTGTTAGGAAAATTTTTAGCGGGGTTCATCCTAGTGATTTTTGCAGTTCTACCTACCTTGTTCTATTACTTTACTCTTTCTTATCTGGGTAATCCTGTTGGCAATATCGATACAGCCGGCATTATAGGTTCATATATTGGATTGATCCTTCTTGGTGGAATCTTTACAGCAATAGGAGTTTTGTCTTCGGCCCTTACAGGGAATCAGATCGTTTCTTTCATTCTAGCCTCATTTCTCTGCTTTGCATTATATGCTGGTTTTGATTCAATAGCATCCATCAATATTTGGTCTGAAACATCATATGTCATCGAACAGGTTGGGATATTATCCCACTACGAAACCTTGAGTAAAGGGCTGATTGACCTTGCAGATGTGATTTACTTCCTATCGATGATTGTATTGATTCTGCATGTCACACGAATCGTATTAAACGTGCAGAAAGGATGAGGGCAACAAAACAAAAAATCATTTTACAAACGCTGATTGTGTTGCTTTCTGTATGGTTAGTGAACCAGTTAGCCTTAAGATACAGGTCTCGTATAGATTTAACAGAGGAGAAACGCTACACAGTTTCCAAAGCAACAAAGGACCTACTACAATCGCTTGATGAGGAGGTATATTTCGAAATATTTTTGGCAGGTGATCTGCCTTCTAATTTCGAGCGTTTTCGGAAATCGATCGGTGAGATGCTAGATCAATTTTCACTCGAGAGTGGGAACAGGGTGAGCTATAAATTCACCGACCCAGCTCAGGCCACTAACCTTCAGGCCAGGAATCAATTTTACCAGTCATTGATAGATAAAGGTGTCCAGGCAACTAACCTTAACTACAAGAATGCTGAGGGTGATAAGATGGAAAAGCTGATTTTTCCGGGAGGATTGGTTTCCAAGGGGTTAACAGAATTACCTATCAATTTGCTTAAAGGTAGCAGCGCGGCTGGTCCCGAAGGGATTCTAAATCAAAGCATAGAAGGATTAGAATATGAGCTGGCTTCAGCTATTGCCCAATTAAATGGAGGTGGAATAAAAAGAATTGGTTACGTTACTGGTCATGGATCACCTGATTCTTTAGAAATAGCCGGTTTTAGAAACACGGTACTGTCCAAATTCGATTTATTCAATATTTCGTTAGAAGGAAAAAAAGAGCTTTCGGGTTACGATGCGATTGTAATCGGTAAGCCTACTCAACCATTCACCGAGGAAGAAAAATTTCTAATTGATCAGTATCTGATGAAAGGGGGAAATTTGGTTTACTTTATTGACGCTTTGAGTGTTAATATGGATAGTGCTTCTGGTGTGGGTACTGTGGCTATTCCCTATGAAACCAATCTTACAGATCAGCTTTTTAAGTACGGAGTGAGAGTAAATCAGAATTTTGTCCTGGATGTCAACAGTGGGCAATTTCCTGTGGTGGCAGGCAACATGGGAAATCAACCTCAAATCCAGATGATCCCATGGCCCTTTTTTCCTGTACTGACTAACTTCAGTAAACACCCATCTGTGAGAAACCTGGATGCGATTCTGGGAAGATTTGTTTCTGAGATAGATACGGTTAAAGCTCAGGGAATAAAGAAAACTCCGCTTATAACTACGAGTCCATACACTAAGTTACTTGGACCTCCTGTCAAAGTGGCTTTCAATGATCTCCGGGATGAACTAATTCCTGAAAGGTTTACTGATGGTTCTAAAACGGTTGGCTATTTGTTGGAAGGGAATTTCACGTCACTCTATGCTAACAGACTTGTTCCAAAGGATTTTGATAAGAATCAATTCATTTCTAAAGGAGAACCAGGAAAGGTGATCGTTATTGGAGATGGAGATATCATACGAAATGAGTTTGATCCTGAAACTGGCGAGCCGCTTGGTTTGGGGGTAGAGGCATTTACAAAAACGACCTATGCGAATGAAGAATTTATACTAAACATACTGGATTATTTAGTAGATGATTCAGGACTTGTTGAAACTCGTTCCAGGCAGGTCAAAATCAGACCTCTTGATCGTGTTAAAGTCCAAAATGATCGTACGTCCATTCAGATAGTGAATTTGGTGATTCCGGTTGTGTTAATTCTGATTATTGGAATACTCAAATGGTATTTAAGGAAAAGAAAATTCAGTAAATCGTGAGAAAAACAGCGAAATATATCATTGTCATCGTATTGCTGCTAGGTGTAAACCTATGGTTATTCTTTTCAGATCATAGATCAAATACCTCACAAGCACAAACCTATTTTCTGGGAGAGGACATTGACCAGGTGAGTAAGTTTCTTTTTACTGATGCAGAGGATACGGTAGAAATAGCACTTACAGGGGATGGGTGGATTATAAACGATCAATACCTAGCTGATCAGAATTTTATCAATACTTTGATCTCAGTTCTTAGGAAGGTGGAGGTAAGAAGAAACGTAGGTGATTGGAAAGGTTCAATACTTGGGAATGCGGAAATAGAATTTGCATTTAATTCTAGATACAGATTTCAGTATGGTTCCAACCCTACAAAAACCAAATCGTATTTCATCGTTAATGGGGTTGCTAAGGAAGTAGTAGTTCCCGGATACAGAGATCAGGTGATTGACCTCTTTGACTTACACCCGGATCAATGGAGAGATCGATTGATTTTTGATGGTAGCTGGAGGACCATCCAGGTCTTGAAGGTGACGAACAACTCGAATGATAACTTTCAAATTGTCTTTGATGATCAGTTCTTTAAAATCAATGACGAAGCTCCACAAGATAGTTCGTCTGTTGTGGCTTACTTAAATCAGTTTCAGAGCTTTCAAGCTAATGAGATGATTTCTCCAGGAAGATTCATAGAACTAGATAGCCTGGCTAAGACTCAACCAATGGCAACCGTAGAAATTGAGGATATTAAATTTGAGTATACGATTAAACTGGAAGTATTTCCATCCCTTTCCGGTCAAAGGTTTCACTTGGTAAAGCAATCTGATTCCATAAACATGGTCATTGACGCTAGACGGATGAGTCAAATTTTAACAAATCCGGACCCAGTCAACTGATATTGAATCAACTGTTTATCTCGCTTTTTGTGTTTAAATTAGCGACCCGAAAACAGGAGGTAACTCCTACTCACTAAGCTTTTACTATACCTATGAAATTTATTGTATCATCATCCTACCTTTTAAAGCAACTTTCAGCTATCAATGGTGTGATCACAACGAACCCCGTTGTACCAATTTTAGAAAATTTTCTTTTTGAAATCAGTGACGGAAATCTGACGGTAACCGCTTCTGATCTTCAAACCAGTATGATCACGGAGCTCCAGGTGGAAGCAAAGGAAGATGGCAGCATTGCCATTCCTGCTAAAATTTTGCTTGAGACCCTAAGAAATTTACCCGAACAGCCAGTTACTTTTTCAATTGATAATAATACATACAGTATTGAAATCAATTCTGATAATGGAAGGTATAAGTTGGCAGGAGAGAACGCAACCGATTTTCCAAAGATCCCGACCGTTTCTGATGGATATTCCGTGAATATGTCTTCTGAAGTGCTGGGAAGAGCGATAAACAATACAATTTTCGCTACTTCAAATGATGAGCTGAGACCGGCGATGACTGGTGTATTTGTGAAACTGGATGAAACTAACACCACCTTTGTTGCTACGGATAGCCATCGTTTGATCAGGTATAGAAGAGTGGATGTAGCTGCCGATATGGGGCATAGTATGATTATCCCAAGAAAAGCACTTACACTTTTGAAAGCGACACTTCCTGCGGAATTGACCAATGTGAACGTTGAGTTCAACGCTTCGAATGCGTTTTTCAACTTCAATCAAGTAAAAATGATTTGTCGTTTGATTGATGAACGTTTCCCTGATTACGAGAATGTGATTCCGCTTGATAATAACAACAATGTGGTCGTTAAGAAGGATGATTTGTTGAGTTCTTTAAAGCGTATAGCTATCTATGCCAATAAGACTACCCACCAGGTTAGGCTTAAGATTACAGGAAGCGAACTAATGATCTCAGCGGAGGACTTAGATTTCTCCAATGAAGCAAACGAACGACTTTCATGTGAGCACGACGGAGAAGACCTGGAGATTGGATTTAATGCCAAATTCTTGGTGGAGATGCTTGGCAACATCGATTCGGACGAAATTACCTTAAAGCTTAGCGCACCCAATAAAGCAGGTATCATCACTCCCAATGAAAAAGACGAAGAAGAGGATATTCTCATGCTGGTTATGCCAGTGATGCTGAACAACCAGGTCTAAAAGGAACTTTTATGAAATTCAAAAGTGGTGCTTTTAAGTATCACTTTTTTTGTGATCAATTCAGGCTAGAAGTGAAGTTTGTCGACTCAATTTTCAAGCCGTTCTAATTAGGGTCGTTTAAAATCCCTCAAATCCTTATATTTATGGAAACAATCGCCTAGCCAAATGAAGAAATTTGACGTCTGCGTCATAGGTGGCGGCCCGGCTGGATATGCAGCCGCAATGAGAGCCATTGATTTTGGAAAACGTGTCGCACTTATTGAAAAGAATAAGCTAGGAGGAGCTGGCATCCATCAAGGAGCGCTTTGGAGTAAAACCTGGTGGGAAATTTCCCGGGAAGCTCGCATGTTGAATCTCAACGGGAGTACATTGAATCTCAACTCTACCGAATACAGTTTTGAAAAGGTGAAGGGAGAGGTGGCTCAGGCAGTAGATCAACGTGTCAATCTGTTAACTCATCATATGGAAAATATCAATCTAGGGTTGGGGGATGAGTTGTTTGAATACATTCATGGAACAGGCCATGTAAAGGATAAGCATACCGTCGAAGTAACCGGGAACGGTCATGATCAATCCATAGAAGCAGAATACATCATTTTGGCCACCGGAAGTGTTCCTCGAAAACTCCCTCATCTTCCCATCGATGAAGCGATTGTGTTTACATCTGATGGACTGAACAATCTTAAAAAATTCCCCAAGTCCATTGTGATTGTAGGGGCTGGAGTCATCGGGTGTGAGTTTGCTACCATTTTTTCAAACTTCGGACAAACCAAAGTGCATCTTATTGATAAAGGGGACCGTATACTCCCTTTCGAAGATGAAGATGTGGTAAAAGTGATCGAAAAGAACCTCGAACAGAAGGGGGTACTTATTCATAGAAATTCGCAATTGGTGGAAATGAAGATTGATGAAGGAGAGGTGGTTTATATTCTGGAATACACCGATGGTACAAAAGAAAGCTTCAGGGTTGAGAAAGGGTTGATTTCCATTGGGAGAGTTCCACAATACGATCAGCTGATTGATGATAAGATTGGGGTGGAGGTAGATAATCGGGGAATAAAAGATGATTTGACACAAACCTCGGTATCCAATATCTATGCAGTGGGAGATATCACTGCCGATATCTCATTGGTAAATGTGGGCGAACTAGAGGGAAGATACGCGATAGAAAGAATTTTTGGTAAACCGGAACAGCCTTTGATCTATAAGAACATCTCTACGATCATGTTTTTAGATCCGGAGGTGGCTGGAGTTGGAATGAATGAGATACAGGCCAAGCAGGCTGAATTGGAGTACAAAATGGTGAGCTTGAATTATGAAACAATTCCAAGAGCCACGGCCATGCGAAACACTCAGGGATTCATCAAAGTATTGGTGACCAATGATGAGCATATGAATATCTTAGGAATGCGAGTGGTTGGAGAGCATGCATCGAGCGCCATTCAGGCAGTGGCCTTGCTAATATCTCAGGATAAAAGCATTAAAGAGTTGGCTGAGCTAATTCACCCACATCCATCCATTATTGAGGGAATTCAAGAATGTGGCAGAATCTTAATGGGTAAACCGCTATTCAAACCAAGGGTGCTCCGTGATTCAATCAAATGCCAGGTATGGGATGGTGAATGCTATCAGGATCTGGTGGAGTAACACAGGAGAGAGCTATTTCATCCCGCCTACGACTTTTCTTCAGAGAAGTTTTCACGGATCACATTAAGGTATTCTTTAGGAAAATCAAGCTTTTTTGAGAGTTTATAAAGAGATTCGGCATAAGATTCATTAGTGCCTGTTAGCAATTCAAGTGGTAGGTTATAGCAAATGGCTTCCAGTTGCTCACCAGTTTCTATAATGACATCTACTTTTTCAGGAATGTAGTCTGCAACACTCTTTTCGCCATATAGCCTGGTCAGTTCATCATCATCTACCTGCATCACGATCCCATGGGCTCGTTCGTTTTTGAGTGGAATCAACGAGGCTCGATTTCCGATTTTTAGGGTATAATCTTTAACAAATCCTTTTCTGGGATTGGATGGATTAATTCCGTTGTTCATTAGAACATTTTTGTCCATGAATAATCCGTAAAAAAATACTTCCATAAACTTCCTTGAATAAAGGCCTAGCAGGCCTGCTTCTAAAAGTACGTCAATCGTATTGCAATAAAAAAGAGGCACAAGCCTCTTTCATCTAGTTTCCAAAATTGCGTGGTTTGTTTTAGCTATTTTGTCATTAAAGACTAATTGCTTGATTCATTTTACGAGTTATCTAGCTTTTTTACATTCCTAATTTGTTCTGCTGTTGTCAAAGAGGCAATCAAATTGGACATCATATCACTAGCTGTACTTGGGGAGTTTGGTAACAGGACAACATTGCTATTAGCATTTTCTCCCATAGATTGAAGGGTATCATAATGTTGAGTTATAACAATAAGAGAAGACGCTTCTTGTGATCCAATTCCAACTTTGTTCAACATCTCCACCGACTGTTCCAACCCCTTAGCAATCTCCCTTCGTTGGTCAGCGGTTCCTTGACCCTGAAGCTTTTTGCTTTCTGCATCTGCTTTAGCTTTAGCAACAATTTTTATTCGCTCAGCTTCTGCCTCGAACTCTGCTGCTACTTTCATTCTTTCTGCAGCATTAATCTGGTTCATGGATTTCTTGACTTCCTGATCAGGGTCAATATCAGTTACCAATGCTTTAATTATTTGATAACCGTACTCTTGCATTGCCTTTTCCAGTTCTCTTTTTATTGCAATGGCGATTTCATCTTTTTTGACAAAAACATCATCAAGTTTCATGGTGGGGACCTGTGCTCTGACTGTGTCAAATACGTAAGACGTAATTTGATCTCTAGAATTTGTCAACTTGTAAAACGCCTCATAAATGGAATCTCTAATTATCTGATG
The DNA here is from genome assembly GCA_965267215.1 of Ekhidna sp. Lineage (GTDB taxonomy): Bacteria > Bacteroidota > Bacteroidia > Cytophagales > Cyclobacteriaceae > Ekhidna. The sequence continues at coordinate 2,227,313 of OZ253940.1, read as the reverse complement.
CTGAACCGAAATATTGACACGTAAGAAGACATCATCCTTGGTTTTTGTCTCAACTTCTACATCAAGTTGCCGAATCTTAAGACTAAGTTCACCAGCAACTTGATCGATTCCTGGAATAATCAAATTAAATCCAGCTAGCCTTATTGAGTTAAATTTTCCAAATCACTCAATGATTATCGCAGTTTGTTGCTTTACTATTTTGATTGAAAAGTATATAATCACCCCAATTATAATTATCGCAGCAATTACAAGGGCAAGATTGAATATTTGTAGTTCTTTCATTGTATAAGCTTTTTTTAGATGTTGAAAAAAAATAAGAATAAAAGAGGCTTTCGCCTCTTTAGACTAGTTTCCGAACTTTGCATTGTCCGTGGTGAGCTGTTTTGCCATCGCGGCTCCAATCAGTGACTCTAACGGTGTGCCTCCCTTTTCTTCTCCTCCAATAATCATCGTAGAAGGGAAGGTCAGTTTGCTGAGTTCTGCAGCCACACCCACCGAGGTTTTATATTGCCATTCGGCTTTTTCCTGGGGGGTAAGTCCAGCACTTACCAGTTTCGCATTCTCGTAAGCCTTTGCGTCGGCAGACACCTTCTTTTGCTGTGCTAACAATCGCTCGGTCTCAAGCGCGATAGCCGCCAGCTCTTTGTTAGTACGCTCTTGCTTAAGCTTTGTCTCAATCGCGATCAGCTGCTTTACCTGCTCTTTTTCCTGGTTTACACGCTCTGCTGATTTATCACGCTCACCTTCTGCGATAATCCTAGCCTGAGCTGCCTTTGCAGTCTCCACTTTTTGCTGCTCAATCTGACGCTTCGCAGATTCGTCCCTTTGAGCCTCAAGCCTCTGCTTAAAGATTGGCTCAAGAATCACATCGTCTACAATCACCTGGGAAACGATGATGTTGTTTTCTGTGAGCTCATGTGGAATACGCTTTGGTAACCCATTCTCCAGGACTTTCTCCACTGTATAGCTTGTACGTATCTCTTTGATTTCACGTGAGGAGCTTGTTTTCTGCACTTCGGCATAAACCGTGTCCTTGTGCTCGATCTTGATTACGGCGTAGGCTCCATCTTTCAGTTGCTCATCAAGGGTTTGTCTGAAGCTCTGAGCCTCACCAGATATATAATCCTGCGCTGCGTACATATAGCCAGTATTGTTGGTCTGCTCTCTGATCGTCGGGATCAGCGTGTTCTGGACCAGATTGTCCATTGTTCGGTATTTGATGGCCAAGGTGATAAAATCCTCCTCGACCGTTGGCAGTTGGAACCGTCCTGAGATTTTTACCTCTGCGGTTACCTGGTCGATGAATCGAATAGGAATGGGATTCATTAGACCCTCTATATCCTTTATTTCATCACCGCTTTCAACCACTTTCACATCAATATACTTTTGCCATGGAACCACTTTTGCAAATCCCCGCCACTTTATTCCCTGATTCATGACCACATCACTGTGGCCGGTCGGATAAACCAAAAAGTATTGATACCCTGGTTCAGCCCAAAAGAACAAGTAAGGTAGCATAGCTACTAAAAAACCAGTTCCCGCAATGAAAAGAGATATTCTCTTCGAAAACATCAGGAAGAAAGGAGGAGCCTTCCTTCTGATCAGCACTCCATCCTCAAATTGGTCTCGATCGCTCAATTGAGGACGTAGATAAAACATAAATAGTCCGAATAGGATAATTAAAATACCAAGTAAGATCATAGGTTTTCAAAATTTAGAGTGAAACATAATTTAACTATTTGTGTAGTTGCTTTTACAAATACATAATATTATAAACGGGTAATTATTTTGAAAGGTTGCAATATTTAAGAAAAATATTCTGTTTAATTGTTTATTATAACTTATTATTTTAATTATTTATATAATGCAGAATATATTACTTCATTACTATTTTATAAATCAATATTCCAAATAATATTTATCCAGTTTTTGATATAAAATGAAAATTTTCTTACGAAGTATATTTGCTTATACAAATATTCATGGATTCTAGTCTGTGTATTTTAATTATGGTGGTATCTTCACTGAATGAAGGTCGTCCTAATCATTGTTAGCTTTGTTTTTATCATTTCGGCATTAGCTCCTTTATCAAAGAGAGAAGAGTGGTGGATCAGGGGGTTTGACTTTCCTTATGTTCAGTTTACCTTCCTCGGGCTTCTGGTTCTTCTTGGTTGGTTAGCTATCGAACCTCAAAATTTCGTAGATGGATTTTTGGTCTGGTTTAGTATGGCCTTGTTCATTTATAGACTGACCGTCATACTTCCTTATACCGGGTTAAGGAAAAAATCGCTTCCTGCAAGCCTAAAAGAAACTGGTGATCTAAAAATACTTTCAGTCAATGTTCTCATGAGCAATACTAATTATCAGGGGTTGATCGATTTGGTAAAAAAAGAGGATCCGGATGTATTATTTCTTGTAGAGACAAATGAGCATTGGAGCAATGCGGTTGATTCTACTTTTAGCAAGCTATATTCAAGTAGTATTATTTATCCGCTGGACAACACCTACGGAATGATGCTCTATTCCAAACGACCTTTGCGAAAACAAAAAGTAGAATTTTTGATAGAGTCAGACGTACCATCCATTTACTGTGAGTTACGATTGCCTTCCAACGATTGGATCAGGTTTTATGGACTCCATCCGAAACCTCCAGCACCAGGTGAGAATGATACTTCAACACCTCGTGATGCTGAACTCGTGATTGTTGGCAAAATGGCTGCAAATTCAAAACTACCTGTGATTGTTGCAGGTGATATGAACGATGTGGCCTGGTCGCATACGACGAGACTTTTCATGCGAATCAGTGGCCTTCTAGATCCAAGAATAGGCCGTGGTTTTTACAACACGTTCCATGCGCAAAGACCATTTTTAAGATGGCCACTGGATCATTTCTTTTTGAGTCATCATTTTAGAATTGTAAATATGTTCAGAGTGACAAACTTTGGATCTGATCACTTTCCAATGATGATCGAAATAACCTTAAACCCATCTACCCACGCACTTGTGGAGAAAGAATACCCGGATCAGGAAGACATTCAGGAAGCACAGGAAAAGATTGAGAAATTAGTTTGACACAAATCGGTTTGGTGATCTGTCTACTAAATGTAAACCATTCGTTAACACAAAATCTGTAGACTTTTCCTCAATTATTGCGTAATTTACTATTGTAAACCACACACAGCATGGACTTGATCACGCCCACTCACCACGGGGTTTTGTCAAGGAAGTACTCTTTTTTCAATAAGTTTAAAAGGCACTCCCGACAAAAATTCCCAAAAACTTACGCCTTACTCGTAGTTCTTACTTGTTTGTTGATACCTGATTTGTATAGTCAAGTTGTCGTAAATGAAGTCATTACTGACCCTCAACAGAATTGGAGTTCTGGTGGATTCACTGATCCAACTCCTGGAGGTACCGCTGGTTCTGATGATGAATGGATTGAGCTTTATATCAGTGTAGGAGGGCTGGATTTAACCGGATGGACGATAACTGTCGATGACGGAGTGCCCTTTTCCGGAGATCTTACCAACACAGGTGCCTTTGATGTTGTCAATTATATTGGTAGTGGATCACTTTCTAACACGGTTGCAGGAGATTATATCATCTTAGGTAATCCTGATGGAGGAAATGAGATAAATAACAGTGGGGTAACTATTACACTAGAAGATGACAATACCCCCACGCCGAATATCATAGATCAAATTTTCATTGATGGTGCAAGTGGTACCATGTTTACAGGTAATGCTTCAGGAGTAGATGATGAATCTGTTGCCAGAATACCGAACGGACAGGATACTGATGTGGAAGCTGATGATTTTGTGTTGACAAGGGCGACACTGGGTACCTCTAATTCACCTAGTGGTATTGTCCTCATAAATGAAGTTGTTACTGACCCACAGCAAGATTGGGAAGGGGGCGGATTTACGAGCACTCCAGGTGGAGGTGGAGCTTCAGGAACAGATGAATGGATCGAGCTTTACATTGGAACCTCTGGATTGAACCTGACGAAATGGACCATCAGAGTTGATGATGGTGGTGTTTTTTCGGGCGACTTGACCTCAAGTGGAGCATTTCAGGTGGTGAACTATGTCGGCTCAGGAAGCTTTGTGAATACCCAGGTGGGCGATTATGTAGTGCTGGGAAACCCAACAGGGTCTGAGGAAATGAATAATAGTGTGTTCATTGAATTGTTCCATCCGGATGGTTCTCTCGTGGACGATGTGGAAATTGGGGACGATGATGAGGGGGATGGTAATGGTGATGGGGCTCCTGATGGCGCTGCTAGCGGGGGAGACGCTAATAGTATAGATGATGAATCAGTTGCCAGGATAGCAAATGGAACAGATACAGATAATGACATAAACGATTTCCAACAAGTTAGATCGACCATCGGATCAGAGAATGGTCTGGTGAATGTATTTGTGGATGCTGCAGCCACAGATGATAGTGGGCTGGGAACAGTGGGGAATCCCAAGCAGTTAATTCAGTCAGGAATTGATTTGGTATTATCTGCTGGAACAGTGACAGTGGCCGGGGGCAATTACACGGAAAATCTTACCATATCAAAACCATTAACGATTAATGGAGCTAATCAAGGTGTGGCAGGAAACGCAATCAGAGGGACTGAATCTCGGGTTGATCCAGGTACTTTGTCAACCGCTCTTACCATTTCATCGGATGATGTTACGATCGATGGTATTCAAATCGGAACAGATGGAAGCACCTCAAATGCTACAGGGGGCATATTGGCATCCATTAGTAGTACCATTGCGGTTACTAATAATATTATCTATGCAAACTCTACCGGAATCTCGATTTCCGGATCAGCGACTGGAACAGTTGATATATCCGATAACCTGGTCTCGATGTTGGCAGTAGAAGATGCTACGAATGCTACGAATGGCAGTGTAGGGATTGCTCTTTCTAATATCTCAGGTGATACTGATGCAAATATTACAGGTAATGACATTTCCAATGCAGGAATTGGAATTTCGACCTATGCCTTGACTTCCAGTGTGGAAGCCATCATTGATGGTGGAACGTACACAGGGTGTACCGCAGGGATTATTCCTTTAAATACAGATGGTATGGGCGGCTTTAGTCCCTCCATGCTAACCATTCAAAACGTAACTATGTCCGGTTTTGTGACAGATACTGACGTAGTGAATCCGGATACTGAAGTTGGGGTTTATGTGGTCTCAGCTGGGGGAACAGGGGTCGATGACCTCACCATTACAATGGATAATTTAGATATCTCAGGAGTTGGAAACGGCGCAGCAACGGGCGCATCCAATAACTCAGGAATTATTATTGGAGACTTTCCTTCCGCAAGTAATGGAGCAGGAATTAATGCTGCCATCACGAATTGCAATATTCATGACAATGAAAATAGAGGGATATATACCCGTGGAGCTGATGCAGTAACCAATATCACTCAGACTTCTATTACAGGTAATGGGTTTAATCCTCACGCAAGTGGTGGAAATTTTGGGTTTAGTATAATTGGGAGAGAAGGCTCAATCACCACTGTTTCAAATTGCTTTATCACAAATCCGGCGACATTAAGTGCTCCTGAAGACATAGGTGCCGGATACTATGTTTCCGGGCTCCATATTTCTACAGGAGGTAGTCTAACGGTGAGTGATTGTAGCCTGGATAACAATGGAAATGGTTTCATAGCTGAGACGTCCGGTATTGATTTATCCGGAAACTATTTCGGTACGACGGATGAACCAACCATACATGCTCGTGTAGGTGCTTCGAACGATTTTACACCGTGGTTAGCTTTAAGTACGGATACGGAAGGTGGAACAGCGGGATTTCAAGGTGATTTTAGTGATTTAATTGTTGGAGTCTCAGGTTCACAGACCGGAGTTTCGGGCAGGGTCGAGGAAGGGATCAGCCTTGTGGATGCTAGTGGTACAGTAACAGTGAATGCTGGAACATACCCTGAAAGCCTGACCATAAGCAAGTCACTGACATTGAATGGAGCAAATCAAGGAGTAGCTGGATCCGGAACTAGAACTGCGGAATCAATCATCGAACCTTCGAGTACAAGTGTAGGAATTATAGTTAGCACCAATGATTTAACCATTGATGGCTTCCAGTTTGGTACGGACAATACCTCTTCAAATCATAGTACAGCTATTAGCAATACCGGATTTTCAGGATTTACAGCTGCTAATAATGTCATCTATTCGAATAGCTCGGGAATAGGACTAAGTAGTGTGACTTCAGGTACTATTACTCTTTCTAATAATGCCATTGAAATGCTGAATCTGGAAGATCCATTAACAGCGACCAATCCGAGCGTGGGAGTCTTTGTAAGTAATGTTAGCGGTTCAGCAGATGTAGATATATCCGGAAATGATGTATCAAATGCGTCATTCGGAATTTTTGGTTTTGCCTTGACTTCTAGTACTGATCTGGTTATTGATGGCGGCAACATTTCAGATTGCACCAAAGGGATAGAGGTCGATAACGCCGATGGAACCGGTAATTACAGTCCAAGCACAGTGACTATTCAAAATGTGACAATGATGGATTTCATTGGACCAGATGCAGATGTACTAGCTCCGGATGCTCAGGCCGGAATTTACCTGGGCGTGTTCTCTACTTTGGGTTCCGGGAGTGCCACTGATGCTGATGATATCAGCGCAAGTATTTCTAATGTGAATATTTCTGGAGTGGGAAATACTGCTAACGATTATTCGGGAATTTATGTGGCTGATTTTAATAGTGGTGAGCCTTCCACAGGGACCAGTGATTTGATTTCAATAGATGTATCCATTTCAAATTCAATTGTTTCAGACAATCTGAATAGAGGGGTCTATACTCGTGGTGCCAACGCGACTACTACTATTTCAAATTCCACGTTATCGGACAATGGCTCTAATCCAGCAAGTATTGGTTCAGCCCTGGTGGTGTTTGCGTCAGGCTCAATTAATATTTCCAATAGCTTCCTGGTAAACCCAGGTTCAAGCACAGGTACTGTAAGTACGCTCCTTGCACAGCAAAATGGGGTTATTACTGCTCAGAACAACAGCTTTGATCAAAATACAAATGGGGATCTCGCAGATATTCAAACAGGCGGTACGGTAGACATGTCTGGTAATTGGCTTGGTGAAACAGATCAGACTATCATTGAGGGGTTCATGGACTTAACGGGCGTAGACTTCACACCATGGTTGGGATCTGGTACTGATACAGATGGAGGAACACCTGGATTTCAACCGGATTTATCTTCATTGTTTGTGGGCACATCAGGAACTCAAACCTTAGGGGAACGAATCCAGGAAGGGCATGATTTGATCGATGCGGATGGGACCATTACCATCATTCAGGATAATTATGCTGAGACACTTACCGTTTCAAAGAATGTTTCCCTGAATCCTGAATCGGGTACTACGATAGATAATATTACTTTGGGTGATACCCTGTTCATTCTCACCAATCTGGAAATCAATAATACACTGGATATCTCCACCGGCTTTTTGGACATTGATTTAGACGATGGAGACAAATCAGATGATCCCACACTTACACTAAATAATGCTGTGCTAGGCACGTTCTCAGACGCTAATCACATTGAAGGAAAAATTGAAACTGCGATTGCTGCAGCGGGAAGCTTCACATTCCCCGTAGGAGACGCTGGAGCTTATAGACCTGCCATTCTGAACCCAACCAACGCTACCACATTCTTAGTATCTCATGTTGCAGAAACGACCGCTGGTGATATTGAAACAGATCTCGTTGGTGTAACAAGTACTCAGTTGACGGGCGATATCGAGAGTACCTTGAATTTCAGGTATTGGGATTTAGACGTGGTAACCGGTACACCTGGTAATACAGATGTAACTTTAGAAATTACAAGTGGAGACAATGCCTCAGACCCTGGCACTTTAGGTATGGCTCGATTCGATGGAGCCAATTGGTCTGAGATCGTGCTGGTTGGAGCAGGGGGATCAGACCCTTACACGATCACTGGTAGGACGTCTAGCTTCAGCGATTTCACGATCTATACTACAGATAATGTTGCTAATCCTTTGCCTGTTGAATTACTGGGTTTCAAAGGGGAATATCGAGACTCGAACATTCAACTTTTCTGGTCCACGCTGACTGAAGTGAATGCTGAGCTCTTTCAAATAGAGCGGAGAGAAATACTTGAAGACGATTTTCAGACAATAGGATCTGTGGCAGCACATGGTAATGCCAATGAAAGAAAGGATTATAGTTATCTGGATAAGAATGTAGAAGGAGCATACTATTACCGCTTGAAGATGGTGGATTATGATGGAACGTATGAATACTCCGAAATCGTTCTTGTGGCTGATGAATTGAATCAACAGAAAGTTCTTCTTTATCCAAATCCGGTTCGGGAAGAAGTTTATTTTAACGGGATAGATCCATCTTATATTAAACGTATCGCTTTTTATGATTTGAATGGCAAACCCCAGAAAATGATTACTTCTCCTTCATCTTCATCTATTGATACGTCAGCATTACCGGAAGGTCATTACCTGGTCAAAATCGAATTGATAGAAGGTAGTTTGTTTGAGGGAAGAATCTTAAAACAGAATTGATTTACATTAATTAATGTTTATGTAAATCATAAAAAACATAAATTAAAATTTATAAACACTTTCGCTTCTTTTGCGTCATGTATTCAGACAATAAACAACATGATGCAAAAAGTAACTTTCGCAAAAGGAGACGGTATAGGTCCTGAAATTATGGACGCCACCATGGAGATTCTTAGAGCTGCAGAAGCTAGAATAGAATGGGAAGAAATACAGGTTGGGGAAAAAGTATATCTGTCAGGCAACACCAGTGGAATTGATAAATCTGCGTGGGATAGTATTCGAAAAAACAAAATTTTTCTTAAAGCTCCAATCACTACTCCACAAGGAGGAGGGTACAAGAGCTTGAATGTAACGATGCGCAAAACGTTGGGATTATATGCCAATGTTCGTCCTTGTAATAGCTTTCACCCATTTGTAAAAACCAAACATCCTGAAATGGATGTAGTAGTCATTCGTGAGAATGAAGAAGACCTTTACGCAGGTATAGAGCATCAGCAAACAGATGAGGTAGTACAATGTTTAAAGCTGATTACAAGACCTGGATGCGAAAAGATCATACGATATGCTTTTGAGTATGCTAAGCTTTACAATAGAAAGAAAGTGAGCTGCTTTACCAAAGACAATATCATGAAACATACAGATGGATTGTTCCATAAAGTATTCAAAGAAATAGCACAGGAATACCCTGATATTGAGTCTGATAACTGGATCATTGATATAGGAGCGGCCCGATTAGCTGATACTCCTGAAATGTTTGATGTGGTGGTGATGCCCAATTTATATGGAGATGTTGTATCAGATATTACAGCTCAAATCTCTGGTTCTGTTGGGTTGGCAGGGTCATCTAACATTGGAGCAACGTGTGCCATGTTTGAAGCGATTCATGGATCCGCACCGGATATAGCTGGACAGAATGTTGCCAATCCATCTGGTTTGTTACGTGGTGCAGTTATGATGTTAAATCATATTGGACAGCAGGATGTAGCTGAGAAGGTACTTAACGCCTGGGCATGCACGATCGAAGATGGTATTCATACGGCAGATATTTATAAAGATGACATCAGTAAGGAATTAGTGGGTACAAAGGAATTTGCGGATGCTGTGATTGAAAGATTAGGTAAGCGTCCCGAGCACATCAAATCAGCGTCATTCGCCAAAGATGTGAAACTGAATCTGCCTACCTACAAACGAAGACCAAAGGCGGAAAAAGTACTTAAAGGAGTAGATGTATTCGTGGACTGGGATGGAGGTAGAGTAGATGATTTGGCAATGAAGTTGAAGAATTTGGAAAGTGATATTAAGCTCAGTATGATCACGAATAGAGGGGTAAAGGTTTGGCCAGAGGGATTTGAAGAGACGTTCTGTACAGATCACTGGAGATGCAGGTTCGAAGTGGAGAATGGACATCCAGCCAACAAAACCAGTATTCCTGAGGTTTTATCGAAAGCCTTGCTGGAAGGAATAGATGTGATTAAAACCGAAAATCTTTATGAGTTTGACGGTGTAAGAGGATATTCATTAGGACAAGGACAGTAGTAGTAAGTTGTAGTTCATTAGTAGAGTGGAGGGAGGGGTGTCCGGATATGGCATTCCTTCTCTCTTTTTTTATTCAACTAACATTATTTAATGCATTTTTTAACCATTTCGTATACGGGGACTCTTAGAGATAAACTAAAACTCTTTTTTGAGTCAAGGATGTTTCAATCAATCATTACATCCGTCATCGTTATCAACTCAATATTGATTGGTTTAGAGACTTCTCCGGTAGTTATGATTCACTATGGGGAGATCATTGATTTGATTGATTTAATAATCCTAGTACTATTCAGTATCGAGATAATTCTTAAGGTATTCGTTTATAAGATAGGATTCTTTAAAGATCCTTGGAACGTATTTGACTTTTTGGTCATCGCCATTTCCCTTGTTCCAGCGGCGGGATCTTTTTCTGTATTTCGAGCATTAAGGATTGTTCGTACGTTGCGATTGTTGAAAAGCATTCCAAAACTGCGATTGATCATAGAATCACTTGTTAAGTCGCTTCCAAGTATTGGTTGGATTATCGTGTTGCTCACTATTGTTTTTTATGTATACTCGGTTATAGGCGTAAACTTGTTTGGAGAGCTTTATCCAAAGTATTTTGGAAATATGGGAAGGGCTTTCTACACGTTATTCCAAATCATGACGTTGGAAAGTTGGTCTTCTGCCATTGCCAGACCCGTGATGGATGGTGTTCAGTTTGCTGGAGTGTTTTTCATCTCTTTTATATTGATAGCAACTTATACCACACTCAATATCTTCATCGCTATCGTGGTAAATACCATGAACGAAGTTTCCTTAAAAGATTTGAAAGAAGAGGAGGAACACATTAAAGATTTTGTTTCTGAGGAAAATAAAAAGCTTCAGCTTCAATTAGCTGAGATTCAAAAGCAGCTAAGGCAGCTAGCGAACGTAAGAGACAAAGAAGAAATTTCGATTTGACTTAAAACCGCTGATTCATCCGTACTCCAACATATTTATGATAGGTTGCTTCAGTGGTTTCTTTTGTACGACGATGATAGAGTAACGCAATATCAAACTTGGTCCAGCTAGCCATAACGCCTGCCCGCACTTGAAATACGAAGGGTTCACGAGTTTCAGTATAGATTGACTCTTTTCCCAAAAGACTCCCTTCTATGGTGGCATTATAAGCCACATATTCCAATCCTGGGCTAATAAAAAAAAAGAACTCATGATTACCAGGTTCATCATTTTCAATACCTAATACGCCGTTATATTGAGTAGATTCCTGTATGGATTTGAATTTCCCAGTTCTAACGATAAACTCCTGTCTAATATGAGTGAAGGTGGTTCCAAATGCAATATTGGATTCCGATGACAGATCCAATCCTTTACCTTTTGCTAATGTTTTCGTGAATGTTCCGTATCCGTTAAGTATAGGTGCATCATTGATTTCATAGTCCCATCCAAGAGGTAATTGCATGCCAAAGGTTTTGTGCCATTGATACTGTAAGTCACCAGTCCTGAGAGCGGGTCCCATCCAGCCTAATTCTACTTCTAACCTCAAATAGGACTCACTTTCAAAATAATATTCATTTGAGCCAGCTATGGTTATCTGACCTGCATAAGGCCTGTCCATATCCTCAACATTTTCCCACCAAAGATGTCTGGGGCTGTAAATACGGTGATTTAATTCATACGCCCTGATGACTTTCTGAAAACCTGATTTCCATTTTGATGAATCAATCAACATTCGATAACGAAGTGCTACCCCATTACTGTAATACTGATCCCGGGTAAGGTTTAATGTGTAGGCATCATTGTCATTTTCTACTTGTAGCTCCCTGACAAGCCGCTTACTTTGACTTTGACTTTTTAAGGAGAACAGGAGAAGCGCAAATACAATCAAAAAGAGAATGTTAAATTTTGAATGCCTAAATGATGATTTGAAGAATAATTTATTCATTGCACGTTTTCCTTCACACTACGAAGATATAATCATTAAACATTTAAAATTTATAATTCAAAATTGACTGCAGTCTTCTGCAGAAGTTTCAAACTCAATAGTCGTGTGGTTGATACCAAGCTTTGATAATTCTTGTTTAGCGATCACTTTTATGCCCTTCAATTTTGATAAAGGAAGATCCTCTTCAATTGCTAAGTGAATAGAAAGGATATGGTAATCGCCATCCATTGACCAGGTATGACAATCATGAACATCCAAAACTCCAGGGATGCTTTTCACAACTTGGTGCACCTTCTCAATATTAATATCCTTAGGAGTTCCCTGGAGGATAATCCTAAAACTCTCCTTCAGGTTTTTAAATACATTGTATAAAATGTAAATAGCGATCATAACTGAAAGAATAGGATCAATAATGGGTAGCTCCCATAAATGCATAATTATAGATCCTACCAACACCGCAATCCAACCAAGAATATCCTCAAGCAGGTGTGTGTATACAGCTCGTTCATTGAGACTTTTTCCTTTACTTAAACGAAAAGCCGCTGCGCCATTGAAAATGACACCTCCAATAGCCAAATAGATCATCCCTTCCGTGTGAGGATTAACAGGGTTTAGTAATCTTGGTATTGCCTCAACGATAATGAAAATCGATCCGGACACAAGTACTATTGAATTGACAAGGGCTCCAAGTACCGAGAATCGTGTATAGCCGTAGGAGAAGTTTTGATCTTCTTTTCGTTGGGCTATTTTAGCAAAATACCAGGAAATACCAAGTGTCAAGCTATCTCCGAAATCATGAAGAGCATCTGAAAGTATTGCTACACTGTTGGTCCACAATCCCCCAATGATTTCAACAATAGCAAAAGCAAGATTTAAAAAGAAGGCAATTTTTATATTGCCTTCTGCATGATCGTAATGCTGATGGCGGTGAGTATGCGCCACATTTGTTTTGTTTAGATACCTCTGTTCAGATCGTATTCTTCTAAGTAATCCGCTACTTTTCGTACAAACATACCCCCCAAAGCTCCATCAACTACTCTATGATCGTAACTGTGGGAGAGGAACATTTTACTTCTAATCCCAATCATATCTCCTTCTGGTGTTTCTACCACAGAAGGTTTTTTCTGAATCGCTCCAAGGGCCATGATGGCAACCTGTGGCTGCATGATAATCGGAGTGCCCATTACGTTTCCGAAAGAACCTACATTAGATACGGTATAGGTACCACCTTGAAGTTCATCTGGCTTTAGCTTGTTTTCTCTTGCTCGTCTGGCCAGATCATTTACCTTTTTGGTAATCCCCACTAGGCTCAATTGATCTGCATTGTGAATGACTGGAACGATAAGATTACCGGTAGGAAGAGCTGTTGCCATTCCTATGTTTATGGCTTTCTTTTTTACGATGTTATTCCCGTCTACCTGAACATTTATTAGAGGGAAATCTTTAATAGCCTTCACAATAGCCTCAATTAGAATAGGAGTAAAAGTGAGTTTCTCACCTTCCCTATTCAAGAATTCGTTTTTCACTTTGTTTCTCCAGGCTACTACCTTGGTTACATCTGCTTCTACGAAAGAAGTCACGTGTGGAGAAATATGTTTGGAAGCAACCATGCGCTCAGCAATCATTTTACGCATGCGATCCATTTCGATGATTTCATCACCTCCGTCAACGGCTACAGGCATAGGTTGATGTGAAGCAGATGGCATGGAAGGAGCTGCGGCGGGTGCAGTTTGAGTTGACCCACCGGAAGTTCGTGTTTTTACATAGCTAAGAATGTCATTCTTAGTCACTCTTCCCTCTTTACCTGATCCATTGATGGATTCCAGTTCAGCTACAGAAATACCTTCCTCTTTTGCAATGCTTCTCACCAACGGTGAAAAGAATTTTCCAGAATCTGAAGTTCTCGGAACTGCAGAACCATTACTTGCAGAAGCGGAAGCTGTGCTAATAGCTGTTTGAAGAATTTCTTCAGCCTTATCCACAGGGGATTCTTCTTTAGGAGCATCAGAAGTGGTAGGGGTAGAGCCATCTGCTTCTCCATCTGTTTCTATCACAGCTATAGGTTTGCCTACTTCAATCACGTCACCCTCTTGAGCGAGAATTTCTTTTAATACACCTCCATGCGTTGCTGGAATTTCTGTATCTACTTTATCTGTAGCTACCTCCAGGATCGATTCATCTTCTTCGATGGTGTCTCCAACGTTCTTCAGCCAGGAAAGTACAGTACCCTCCATCACACTTTCGCCCATTTTCGGCATCACCATTTCTACAGTTGCCATATTATATTTTGTTTGAGGTTGTTTATTTGCTTTTCAAAGATAATAATTTTGTCAATCCTTATCTAAGTTTATTCTAATCATGTTTAGTGCTGCGACCGCACTATACTTTATGTTTACTTCCCGATCTCTGATAAAACGAAACAGTTTCGCCACCGTTCGTTTCTTATCGGAATAACCAATCCAGACAGTTCCAACGGGTTTTTCTTCTGATCCTCCCCCTGGGCCTGCAATACCGCTGACAGATATTCCTACATCACTGCCGAATTTGGTTCTCACATTTTTAGCCAAAGCTAAAACAACAGGCTCACTGACAGCCCCATGTTCTTCAATGATTTTTTGATCTACCCCTAATTCATGTTGTTTTAAATCGTTTGAGTAAGGAACCATTGAGCCAGTAAACCACTCAGAACTTCCGGCAACCGAAGTGATTTTGTGAGATAGATATCCACCAGTGCAGCTTTCTGCTACAGCTAGTTTGAACTTCATATCCTTTAGCATCCTGCCGATTGCTTCCTCTATTTCTTCATCATCAAATCCATATACATAGGAATTGATGAGAGGAAGCACTTTATCAATTTCATTCTGTACTTTTAGTTTGACATCTTCACCATCACCTGAAGTAGTCAGCCTGAGTTTAACAGCCCCCATAGTTGGGAGGTATGCGAGTTTGATGTCCGTTGGAAGTTGATTTTCCCAATCTTTAATGATCTCCGCTAACTTGGATTCGCCGATTCCAATGGTTCGAATCATTCGATGATATATTCCATCCTCGATAAACAGCTCTTTTAGTTTAGGAAGAATGCTTTTCTGCATCATATGTTTCATTTCAAAGGGAACTCCGGGCATAGAAACCATGACTTTGCCCTTAAAGTCAAACCACATTCCGGATGCAGTCCCGATGGTATTGATGATCGGAGTACAGGTAGCAGGCAGATCTGCTTGTTCTTCATTCGATTCAGAGATTTCCCATCCGGCTTTTGAAAACATATTTCGAATGTTTTCCAGGACTTCTTCATTTCTTGTTAAATGGGTATCAAAGTATTCAACCAGACAAGGCTTTGTTAGGTCATCATTGGTGGGACCCAAGCCTCCTGTTATCAAAATGATATCAGCTAATTTCTCACCCTCGCCAAAGGCTTCTAAAATCTCCTCTCTGGTATCTCCAATGGTGATTTTTCTTATGACACGAATTCCCAGATTATCCAACGCACCACTGATCCAATGAGAATTAGTATCGAGTGTTTGTCCGTATAAAATTTCGTCTCCTATGGAAATTAGTATTGCTTTTGCAGGCATAGATGTTTAACTCTGACAGTGTTAGAATATTCGCTACTTTTAAAGCTGCTCAAAAATACGATTTGACCATGAACTCACGATTTAAAATTTTATCATTCGCCTTAATATTTTTTGGATGTACCGCACAGCAGATACAATCGATAACAGATGCTATAGGTTTAGAAGAAGGGCTTACGTCCGAACAAGTTGCCAGCGGGCTAAAGGAAGCTTTAGTTAAAGGTGTAACAACTGGGACTCAAAGTGTAGGTAGGGTAGATGGTTACTTTAAAAATCCTAAAATCAAAATCCCTTTTCCTCCTGATGTGCAGAAGGTAGAGAACACACTCCGTGATATTGGCTTAGGAAACGAAGTGGATAGATTCGTCAAAACCTTGAATCGAGGCGCTGAGGAGGCAGCCAAAGAGGCAAAGCCAATTTTTGTGAGTGCTATTAAGCAAATGACAATCTCTGATGCATGGAATATCCTCAAAGGAGAGGATAAAGAGGCTGCTACTAATTATTTAAGGAGAACGACAAGCGATCAATTGAGAAACAAATTTTCTCCAATCGTTAAAAAGGCGTTAGATAATACCAACGCAACGAGATACTATTCGGAGATCATTTCGAGGTACAATAAAATACCTTTGGTGGATGATGTAAATCCAGATTTACAGGGTTATGCAACTGAAAAAGCAATGGAGGGACTGTTTTTTATGATCGCTAAAGAAGAGAAAGAGATACGTGCTAACCCAGCGGAGCGAACAACAGAATTGTTGAAAAAAGTCTTTAAAGAACAAGATTAGTTATTTTCGCAGAAAATCACCGGTATGCTTACGGAACTACAACTCAATAAGTTAGAACGTTTTTTTTACGTCCTGGACTATGATCGAAATGGTATCATTGAAAAGGAGGACTTTGTCGGGATTGCCGAAAACCTATGCATTCTTTGGGGAATAAAAGAAGGAGAAGCCAAATATGATAAGGTTCAGAAACGATTCGAAGATGGCTGGAATCGATTTAATCTTTTTGTAAACAACAATGAAGGACGTGCGAATTGGGATCACTGGATCCATTTCGCGGAAGAGGTAATCATTAACGGAAATGAGGATATCTTCAATACCTATGTGGAAGAATATGTAGGTGAGATATTTGATAATTTCGACACGGACAAGGACGGTTACATCAACCTTGATGAGTTTATCGACCTTTTTGTGGGTTATCGGATAGAGGTGCGATTTGCGGCCAAAGCTTTTAGGAAACTGGACCTCAATAAGGATGACCTAATCAGTAGAGGGGAACTCATAAAGGCGGTAAAGGAATTTTTCCGAAGTGACGATGCTGATGCTCCGGGCAACTGGCTATTTGGAAGAGGAGTTCTTGCCGACTAACGGCAGCTGTCCTTTATCAATTTTGACCTTTACTTTCACTTTCCCCTTTGTCATAAGTTCGCGTAGCAACCTTTCTAATGGGAAAATGATAAATGCAATGCATGCATCCAAGAGGAAGTCAACTACAGGGGTGCTTTTAAAGCTAAAAAGTGACCCTATAGCGCTTTGAAGGAATTCAATAATTAATACAAGCGTAAGCAAGGTCAGTCCGCTTCTAAGTAATCTGTTTTTCGAGCTATCCTGATTTAGTCGCGTGGAAAAATAAACCAACCCTCCAAAAAAGATTATTTGAATGGCATAAAACCAAGGTGTTTGCCAATAGGGAGGTTTAACTGAAAAAGAGAGCACTTCCCCTTCTTCTATTCTTCCAAAAGCATCTTTTGATCGTACATTCAATCGGTAGCTCCCCTCAGGCAAAAAGCTAAAATCGATGGATTTACTTCTTGTCCATTCAGACCAGTCATTATGAAGCCCCATGAGTTTATACTGAAACTCAGGATTCAAAAGGCCAAGAAAATCAGGCTTAGATAGTTCTACACTCAAGAAATTTTCATTGTAACTAAGCGTAAATTTTTCAGACTGATCAATTTCACCATTTTCGTTGGACACCTTTTTCAAGAAAAAGTTGTAAGCCTCTAATCCTCCTTTTTTTGAAGGGTCATATTTGAGAAGCTCATTGCTTTGCGTGATGAGCCACAATTTATCTGAATCTCTGTCTATTGAAATAGCTCTTAGATCAGGAAACAATCCAAGATATTCTAATTTCTCTATAGCACCAGTTTCCTTTAGGTGATGCCATACTTTTCCATTGAATACCCAAACTCCTTTTTCAACAGGATCATATAGGTGATGTATCGGGACACCTATCTTGGTTTTCAATGTTTCATCCTCAACAACTTCGTCTCCTTTAGAATCATAGTAATAGTATCCGATAGAGTTGATAAAATAGAGTGTATCATTCTTGTTTAGAATATTTACGTTATCAAGAAAAATATTATTTAACGCAAGTTCATCTTTAATTATTAATGTAGAATCGGTCGTATTTGTTCGATAAATAGCTGAGCTACCTGCCATCCAAATCGACCGGTCATCTGCTTCTCGCATGCTCACTACAATATCATTGATTTGCTCGCTCACCAGTTCAATCCAGATATCCCCTTCCAGATGATAAACTTTCACCTCGAGATCCATTGTGCTGATAATCAATTGGTCTTTACTGTCAATGAGGAATGATCTAACGTTCTCTGGTATGATAATTTGAGCATCATCTTTTTTTGACACTTCATAAATTCCTGAAGTGCTGATAGCTAACAGACGATCTTTGAATGGAATGACCGATAAAAATTTGCCATTAGCTCCATTGATCTTTTTAAATGTGTAGTTTACATCAACAGGTACTTTTTTAACTCTTCGTACATATTTATTTCCTCCACCTTTCTTTTCTTTTACTTTTATGAGCTCCGTATCCTCATCGAAAAAATCTGCTATAGCATTGAAAAAGCCTTTTTTCTTTTTATCATTTTCTTCCTGATTTGCTCTTTCATTTTTGTTAAAAAGACGCTTGAGAAAAGGCTTTTTCTTCTCATCTTTTTTTGATGTGGTAGTGACTTTTTTAACCTGTGAAGGTATTTTTTTGCTTTTATTTTTTACTGCATAGTAGACTTTGTTTTCATAAATGGTATCTATGTCGAAATAAAAAAGGCCCAGACTGGTTGTTACCCAGAGTTCATTATTGTAATCTGATACGCTGGTTAGATTTCCTTCCAGACCAGGAAAGTGTGAATAGCTATAAGCTGGAAATAAAGGAGCCACATGTGTGATACCAAATTGATGTGCTGCCCAAATTCCATTGGATTTGTCTGCATGTATGGTATAAATCTCATTATCTGGTAGGCCAGCCTGATAATCAGTTACTTCTACATAATCAGGGTCATTAATATTGAAAAGAATGAGCCCTTTTTCGAAGGTTGAGCATACGAATAAGGAGTCATTCAACCATTGGATTTCCTTAACCACTGCTCCACGATCTTTTATGTACTTACTTTGTGTTAGTGGTTTGAGTTTATGATCTTCAAATCTGAATAGCTCATTGTCAAAGCTGACAGAGAGATCCGGTTTTCCTTTTCGACTGTCACTATATGCAATTTTTTGCTGAGGCGATATAGAGGTAAGTGAATCAGCGATGAGATACGTCTCGTCATTTGCAGCATTTACAAATATTTGCGTATCCAGTTTGTAAATGTTTATGAAGTCCCCTGTGTAGTGAGAGATATTTTTAGTATCAATTTCATATACAAAAAGATTTTTATTGCCCAAGAAATACACCTTGTTTTTGAAATGTACTGTTTCTAAAAAAAGGTCCGATAGGGTATCAGACTGGACTAATGGCTTATAAGCAATTTTTCGATTGTGGAAGTCTATAATTCCAACACTTCCTATGCAACCTACATAGACTATATCAGTGGAATCTACCGCCAATGAAAGTGCAGCAGAAGGTGTTTTATAATAGTCCCATGCTTCTCCGTCGTACTTTAAAACCCCGGATCTGTTTGCTATACAAAGCCTTCCTTTGCTATCACTAGTGATTTCAAAGTTGGAATTATCTATATTAGAATGCTTTGGTAAGTGATTGGTGATTAAAAAATCGCCTTTTTGGGCAAAAATGGAGGTGATGAAAAGACCAAATACAACCAGCAAAATGTATCTCATAAACCCTAAATTAGTTCAGGTCATCTGAAAAAAGTACTAAACCATATTATCAAATTAGTAGCAGGGTTGATTTTGCTATTTAATATCCTGGCTTTGATATGGGTGTTGGTTTATAAATACATGACCATTCCGGTTACGAAGTTGATGGTCATTGAAGGGCAAACCAAGGAAATAAGATATGAATGGAAGAATTTAGAAAAGATTTCCGGAAGACTTCAGTTAGCAGTTATGTGTGCTGAAGATCAAAATTTTTTACTCCATGATGGCCTTGATTTCAGATCAATAAAGGAGGCTGAACTAGCGAATCGGAAAGGAAAAAAAATGAGAGGTGCTAGTACGATTACTCAGCAAGTGGCTAAAAACGTTTTTCTGTGGCCAGATAGAAACTGGATTCGTAAAGTTGCAGAGTTGTATTTTTCTTTGCTGATTGAGATGTTGTGGAGTAAAGAACGCATCATGGAAGTATATTTAAATATCGCGGAGTTTGGTAATGGAATATTTGGTGCTGAGGCGGCTTCTCAGATATATTTCAAGAAGTCAGCAGACGATCTAACAATCACTCAGGCGGCTAGGCTAGCAGCCATTCTTCCAAATCCTAAGCGATATTCGGCTGTAAGACCAAGCCCGTACGTACAATCCAGGGTTAATTGGATCAAAAAACAGATGTGGTATTGGGGATATGAAATGACCTATGATGAAGAATTTGTAGAAAAAATGATCCAGTAGTTATTCGACTACAAGCTGTTGATGGAATGTTTCATTCTGGGTGATCATCTTTACCAGATAGATTCCTTTAGGTAAGAAGGAAATGTCAAGATTACTCAACGCTCTCTTTTTTTCAAAAAGAAGTTTACCATCAAGACTCAAGATTTGAACCTCCAGTATTGCATTTGTGTGCTCAAAAGTAAGATATCCTTGATTCGGATTTGGATAGACAAACATGTGCTTATCATTATCGATAGCTAATGGAGGGCTAAAATCCAGGTTCAACGTGTCGCTTGCAGCGCATCCGGATACAGAAAGAACTTTAAGTACGATCTCGTAACCTTCATCATGAAAGAAAAGGGTTGGGTTGACAATTGTCTCTGTCAAATCTCCATTAACATACCATTCGTAATTTATTACGTCATCATTAGTATTTACTGATAAGTCAACCTGGTATTTTTCTCCAATTTGTTTTTCTATATACGAAATGTCTACTTCAATCTCTTCATTAATAATATTGACCTCAACAGGCAGTCCAGGCAGTCCATCATCTAGCCCCACCACATAGACTTTGGTGTATTCGTTGGTGGTTAGCGAGGTTCCTTTCTTGATAAGCCGGGTTAGCTCGGGATCTTCATAGAAGCCGAAAGTAGTTCCATTTCCAGGTCGAATGGTAACAAGTTCCTTGGCGCAGGAGACAAGATCATCTTGCGAAGCAAACGGGGAAGTACTGATATTTATGGTTTTAGTTAGGTTCTTCGTGCAAGCATCTTCACTTATGATGTCAAGACTTACAGTGGATGATCCTTCAAGGGCTTCTATAATGACACTTTCATTTGATCCCGTTGGTTCTCCCTCAAGGTACCACTGCAAGGAAGATCCAGGGGAAATATTTTCAGCTACTAACTGAATGTTGTGAACGGAAGAGGTAGTATCAGGATAAGAGCCGATATTCCCGGATACTTCGAGAACATCAATTCGAAGTGGTATTTTCTCACTTTCAAAGGATCCATAAACACCACTTACGTAAATGGTGGTGTCGATTAAAACATTATTTATCGAGGTGGTTGTGCCAGATGTCGTAGGGACAATTTGATCCTGAAAAGTGTAGACCTTAAGCTTATCCGCAATTGGGTCATTTAGAGTAACATTTTCTCCTGGACAAATAATCAAATCAGCCAAATTCGGAGACGAAGGTCGATTGGCTACCACTAAATCTTTCGAAATGACATCTACACATCCTTGAGTATTTTCTATGGAAAGAGAAATGTTGTAAGTACCCGTTTCAGAGAAAGATAGAGAAGGGTTTTGGATGGAAGAGGAAGTCCCCTCGTCAAAATCCCAACTCCATGAGACAGCATCAAGACTTTGATCTTCAAACTGAACCACATTGGTGGTGGGATGATCAAGGTATAAAGTATCCGTTGACATTTTAAAATCTGCTATTTCGTCGAGGAGCTTTAGTCTGATTTCAAATATGTCTGAGGGGTAGTTTTCATCTACGTTTTTGACATAAAAGGTGGTATCATTCGAAGTGGTAACATTAATCGATTCAGCTGTACTAATAAGATCTTGAGCCAGTGGATCTTCGTAAAATTCATATTGAACTCCTTCTTCTGGATCTATTTCTACTGCAAATCCATCACATGTGAACACTGTTTCCAATACTCTCGGTTTAAGTATGAAATCGTTTAACTGACCAATTGCATCGGTAAATTCAGTTTCAAGATTCGCTTGACTGGTGGCTACAGCGTAAATGACATTTACAAACGTCTCTTCATAGGCATTAAGTGTATTGATAGTCACCCCATTGATAGTGGCGACATCATTACCAGCTCCCTGATCTCCTGCGGTAAGCACATTTTGATTTACAAGAAAATCATACTTTGTGGCATTACTGAAAACATTATCAACGTCATTACTGTTTCCATTGAATGCTCCCATATCAAGAACACTGTATTCCATAATGTCTCCGCCCAATACTTGAATTCCGCCAAATAGGTCGTTTGACAAATTTCTAACATAAGCATAATGATCCGTTTCATCATACTCGGCATAATTCTCTGTTTTTTCATCCAGATCCCAATCTGCAAAGAATCCTACTGACAGGTTATTGATTGCAGAAGTAGAATTGTTTATGATACGGTATCTGAGTATCATGAAGTTTTCATTTTCCCAGGCGATGTTGGATTGCTCAATTATTAGGGGACGGTTGATGTCTGTGAATTCTGAGTATCCAAAATGGTCAGCACCTGGATGGTGGTACAATTTGTAATTCTTCTGCACGCCAAAGTCCTGTGCTCTTGCCTCACTGGAATAATTTGATATGATATTATCTGAAACTTCGATACTATTGGTAGCAATCATCATTCCCATATAATTCATAATCGTGTCAAGCAAATATTGGAAGCCTGAACCTTTCGGATCCACCCCGTAAGTATCTAGTCCTGTATTACCATTTCCACTGATGGTCATACTCAGCTTTTCGTTACCAAAGTCAGCATAATCTGGGGAGGTGATCACATCAAGGTATTGGAAATCATTGTAGCCTACTCCTGAGTAATCTAGTCTTATTCCAATCGTAGTTTCCGGTGCAATATTTTCATCCAGGATTACCTCGAAGGAAATTTCTGATGAGTCCATAGTCCCCATGTATCCGGGGGAGAAAAATCCTTGTGATATTGTGAAATCACTGTTTGGTGAACTGATAGTTATTTGTGGATTATTGATAGCACTCAGGTAGTTGGATAGTGTAGCCGTTACCTGGACCGTGTCTCCGAAAAAAACTGTTTCTCCAAATCTGGTACTCAGCGAAGGATTTTCTGCTCTTAGTGATTTGACATTTGTTTCACTAACCGCTCTGTGTACATTTAGCCTGCCTTTACCTAATTTGCCCTCGTATATGCTATTGCTCCCGATATCGTAAATATCATCAGATGTTGCTCTCACTCGCTCCATAATCTGGATTGCATTAAGACTTGGAAATTGATCTTTAACCAAGGCTGCAGCGGCCGCCACCTGAGGGGAGGCAAAGGAAGTTCCCGGACCGCCATCAGCATACCCATCATTTTTTACTGTTGAATACATGGAAACTCCTGGTGCAACAAGATCTACAGAATAATTGAAGCTCGAACCCGACGACTTATTGTCATTTTCGTCAGAAGCTCCTACAGATAGCACATGATCATAACTCGCAGGATACCATTTGTTTTCTTCCGTTGGTTTTCCTCCTTCATTGCCGGCTGCAGCAACTACGATCATATCTTTTTCGAGAACAGCATAATTGATAATATCCTGCTCCGATTGTAATGGCTGCCCCATCCTTCCCCATGATAAATTGACTACTTCAAAACCATTATCTGCTGCGTAGATGATTGCATCGTAAAGACCGTTACTTGTGCCATTCGATGATCGAAATCCTTTTAGAGCTGCTACTTTTGTGTTGTACCCTACACCTGCAATCCCTTTTCCATTATTGGCTGTGGCTCCAGCTATACCACCGACAATCATACCATGATTTCCATTTTGAATGTTAGGGTCTGTATCACTATCGGCAAAATCATATCCGGTATAATCGTCGATAAAGCCATTTTCGTCATTATCAATTCCATCTATTGGGTCGTCGGTATTTAACCACAGGTTATTGATCAGATCCTCATGATCAGTGTCTAAGCCAGAGTCAATAATTCCAATGGTGATATCATCATCACCTGTAGTGATATCCCATGCGTCATATGCACTGATTTTGTCCAGATAATATTGATTGGACGCCAGTGGATCAGATGTTGTTGATAAAAGCTGATATTCAATGATTGGATCTGCATAGATTAGGCCTTCATTCCTCCGTAGCTCATTGCAAAACGTAATTGGATCTTTTCCTTCAGGTACTTTAACCTTTATCAGATTTTTAATGGATCCGGAACCGGACTTACCAAGACTTTTTTTTTCTTGACTAAGGGCTTTTAAAGCTGAATTGCTACTGGAGCCATCAAGCTTAACATATATCCATTGATCATCTAATTTAAGTTCAGAGAATGATTTGGTTTTCAGCAGCTTGGTTTGTGCTACACCAATGGATGTAATCCATAAAAGCGATATTGTGAGGATAGATCGCACTAGGTAACTCTCAATTTTCTAATTGCCTTGGCTGCTGCTGTGGGCCAAAAACGTTTCAAATAAATCCCCATCTTTTCTTTCATACCTCCAATATAAGCCTCTTGCTTATTTGATTCTATGGCCCTAATAATCAGTTTTGCACACTTTTCTGGTGACATTCCATGCTCTTGCCCCGGATCCATTTTGTTTTGCTGGCTCCCATCCCCAGTAAGTGCATTGTATGAAATGTTCGTTTTGATATAGCCTGGAAGTACGATGGTTACTTTAATGTTATCTTCATGATGTTCGGCTCGTAGTGCATCATAGAACCCATGTAGTGCATGTTTTGATGCGCCATACCCGGATCGATATGGAGTATTGATGATCCCCACCGTAGAAGTAACAATGACGTGATGCCCCTTTTTTCTATTTACCATTTCAGGAAGTAGCATTTTGGATAATGTGATTGATCCAAAATAGTTGACTTCCATTAGCTTGCGATCGACTTCTAGGCTGGTATTAAGAATCGTATCTCTTTGGCTAATTCCGCCATTGTTGATCAAAATATCAACTTCCCCAAAAATTGTCCCGACTTCCTTTGATCGTTGCTTTAAGGAAAAACTATCCTCAAGATCCAGGCTTAGGGTTTCTACATGGTCAGAATTGCATTTGGCTTTTACCCTTTCAAGCTCTTCCATTCTTCGGGCAGATAAGACTAGCTTGGCACCTTTTTCTGCTAGCTGATAAGCAAGTTGTTCGCCGATACCCGAACTGGCCCCTGTAAGCCAAACTACACTATTCTTGACCTTGGTCATTCTTATGCTTATTGTTTTCGATAAACACGTAAATGCTATATACCCCAACAGCCGTTCCAAAAGGGAAACTGAAAATAGAGATACAGCCAGCAACCAATGCAAGGATGACTCCCCAACTCTTTTTTTGAAGTAACCCAATACCCGCGATGAATGAAGGTAAAGCAGAGAATAGCAACAATAGAACGAATACAACTCGGATGATCGAGCTTACAAGGAAAAGCGCTTCATCTGCATCTTTTCCTACTTCGTTTGATATCTCTTCCGCAATAAATGGGAAAAGTATGGAGACAAGGCTCCCTATAAACATAAAAGTGATTGCCAGTAGTGATCCGTATACAATGTGGATGATGCCTAATGTTCGTTTGTGCGATTGAATATCCATAATTAATAATTGATTACCTCTTTTGAATATACGACAAAATCAAATGCATAGGCATGCCTATCATCCTTTTGATGGTGTTCTCGGGTCCGCTCTTGCCACATTGATTTATCAAATTCCGGGAAGGTGACCTGCCCGTCGAATTCTCCGTCAATCTCAGTTAAATAAATACGATCTGCATAAGCAAGGCCCATCCGATAGATTTCGCCACCACCTATGATGAATGCTTCTTCTTCTTGATTTTCTTCTGCTGCTTTGAGTGCATCCTCTAGTGATGGTAGGATCTGGGCACCTTCTGCCTGATATGTTTCCTGTCGGGTAATTACCAGATTGGGTCTTCCAGGAAGTGGTTGAAAGGTATGAGGTAAGGATTCCCAGTTTTTGCGACCCATTATTACATGATGCCCTTTGGTGGTGTTCTTGAAGTACTTGAAATCATCTGGCAAATGCCAGGGGATATCATTGTCTTTACCGATCACTCGATTTTTACCCATCGCGGCTATCATGGAAACAATCATAAGTCTGTATATCGATTTAATATTATGACCTAAATGCAAGGGTACTTAGATTTCATTGAAGAAAGTAACTTTATATCGACCAAAACGTTTGAATTTCGATATATCGAAGGAATGGAACTATTACTACTGATTTTTCTGGGAACGCTGGTACTTAATTTGATTGTTTCTCACATCAAAAAAGACGATTGGCCCACATGGGTTACCCTCACACTGATTATTGGTCCTTTGAGCCTTCCATTCTAGATTTTCAGCAAAAAGTGATTTTCAATCAAACTGAAATCCTCTGAGAAATTCTCCTACCGGCATACGTTTTTTCCCTTCTAATTGTAGATCGGTGACTTCCAATGTACCATCTTTAGTATTAACTCTCAGATAGTTTTTTCCATCAGAGTAGAACTCGCCGATAGGTTTGTTTGTCCCTTCACTTGATTTTCGAACTTCGAAGATCTTAACTGTTTTCCCTTGTAATTCAGACCATGCTGCGGGATAAGGAGCCATGCCTCGAATGAAATTCCTTACAGACTCAGATGGTTTTTGCCAATCTATCTTGCAATCCTCTTTGAAGATTTTAGGGGCATGATTGACTTCACCACTTATTTGCTGTGGAGTTCTGATGTAATCACCTTTCTCAATTGCTCTAACCGTTTTCAATACAAGATTGGCACCTTTGTTCATCAGTCGGTTATAAAGCGTGCCGACATTGTCATCATCATGTATGGGTTCTTTCTCCTGATAAATGATTTCTCCAGTATCGATTTCGTGCTTCAAAAAAAAAGTCGTCACACCTGTTTCCTTCTCACCATTGATGATGGCCCAGTTGATTGGAGCTGCTCCGCGATAGTGAGGCAGGAGTGAAGCATGTAGATTGAATGTACCTAATGAAGGCATATCCCAAACCGCAACTGGTAGCATCCTGAAAGCGACTACAATTTGCAAATCTGCATTGTAACCCTCTAGTTCCTTCATAAAATCAGGTGACTTAAGGTTTGTTGGTTGGAGAACAGGTAGTTCGGCTTTCAGCGCATACTCTTTCACGGCGGACATACCCATCTTCTTGCCCCGACCTTTAGGTTTATCGGGTGCAGTGACAACAGCCACAACGTTCACCTCGTTTTCAACTAATATTTTGAGGCTGGCCGCTGCAAAATCTGGAGTGCCAAGAAAAACGATTCGAAGATCTTTGCTCATGTGCGCAAAGAAATCAAACCTTCAATTAATAGATCAATGATCTGAGTGCTAAAGAGACGGTTTTTTCTTTTCCACCTTGATCTATAACCAGTTCTACAGTTTCTCCTTCCTTTTTTAGCATCTTCTTAACCTCCGCCAGGTTTATTTCCAGCATCGATTTACCGTTAATCTTTACTAGCTCGTCATTCACGTTAATGCCAGCCTCGGATGCCGGACTGTTTTCAAAAACCTGATGAATGAGCACGCGTTTCTTATCTTTCGAAAGCTGTACATCTATGCCACTACAATTTACCTTGAAATTTGCATCATAGGTTACATCTTTTTCCAGGTAAATCATTTTGGTACCATAGTCAATGGTCATGTTGTACATTCTCAAAATCTGCGATCCTATGATTCCGGAAACTTTTTTGTCAGCCTGTATACCGGTTGTTGCAGTACTTATGCCTATTGGAAGGTCTTCAATGGTTTGATTACCAAAAGTGAATGACTGAACATGCCCTTCATAATGTGGAGTCTCTTCCTCAGCAAGTCCTTTTACAAGATATGAATAGTGTTTGCCTGTTTTGTGAATTACATCCCACTGTTGGGCATAAGGAGAATTGAAGTCTAACGTGGTACCGGCTCCTGTCATTACAAAGAATGTTCCAGGATGCGCTTCTCCATTGTTTAATACAACATTTCCTTCAATCACGGGAATCGTAACGTGGAGAGTGAATGGAATGGCATCTCCTCGTTTAGGAGAGTTGCTATGATCATAGATATTCATCGTTTTTGTATCGAAATTGATATAAATAGAGTGATGTCTCAATAGATCATAACCAATAATTCCATCCAGGTCCATCCCTAAGCTTATCTCCAGGTGATCCAAATCCGTGGAATAAACTTTCGTGTTTTTTTCCATCAGGAAATGATTAATTGCGATGGTGTTGTGTTTGATTAGATGCCAGGCCGAAGAAGTCTGGTTCATTTCTATTTCTTTTCCTTCTAATTTAAGCTCATTGGCAATATCATTATCTATTACGGTATATCCAGATCCTGTATCAAAAATGAAATCGAGGGGTTCCGAATCGTCCACACTTACTTTGATGATAATATGATCACCAAAAAGCTCAAAAGGTATGGTGGTTATTGGTGCTTGTGAATAAGAAACAGAAGCTGCAACAACGATTGCGAATAGGTAGGTTAGTTTCTTCATGACTATTAGTTGTTTGAATGGAACATGAATTTAATGAGTTCCATTAAATTGACCACATTTCATTAAATAAGATTCTATGGTTGGCGGCCAATTATTCGTTGAATTGGCTTTTTTGATCTCTTTTTTCCTTATCCGGGAAACTCAACAAAAGATTTTCGTACTGTTGTAACACAGATTTGGAGTCAACCTGAACATTTTCTTCTATGTCCGTGTTGACCAATTCAAACTAAGGAAAATATGGATAGACGTGTTTGGTTAATTACCGGATGTTCGACAGGATTTGGTCGTGAGCTTGTAAAAGTGGTGGCTGGGAAAGGTGAAATCGCAATTGGAACAGTTCGTAAGAAAGAACAGATTCCTGATTTGGAAGCCATTAATCCAGAATTAGTGAAGGCTGTAATCTTGGATGTTCAAAAGCAGGATACCATTGATCAGGCAGCTAAGTTAATTCAAGAACATTATGGTCGATTAGACGTGTTGGTGAACAATGCTGGTTATGGTACACTGGGCCCAATAGAGGAAACAGAGGAGGATGAAATTCAACGGCAATTTGATGTAAATGTGTTTGGATGTGTGCGGATGATGAAACTTGCGTTACCTTTTATGAGAAAGCAACGAAGTGGGCATATTTTAAACATAACTTCCATTGCCGGTCTGAATGGATTTCCTGGTGTTGGCATTTACAATGGTAGCAAGTTTGCTTTGGAGGGAATAGGTGAGGCACTTGCTGCGGAGACGAAGCATATTGGAATAAAAGTGACGAATATTGAGCCTGGTCCTTTTAGGACAGATTGGGCCGGAAGATCTGCTACTTACAATGAATCAAGCATTGACGAATACAATGAGTCTGCAAACAAGAATATGGAATCTATCCGTGAAGTGAGTGGCAACCAGGTTGGAGATCCGGTAAAAGCATCCAATGCGATGTATGAGGTGACTACATTGGATGATCCTCCTGTTCACCTACCTCTTGGTGGACCGGCATATAAAAGGGTAGGGATCAGGCTGAAGGAATTTAAAGAAGAGATTGACCAATTTGAGCATTTGGGAAAACCAACAGATTTTACGGAAGAAGAACTTCAAAACATGGACTAATCTTGCTCAATAAACCATTTGAATGAGCTTTGTCTTGTTCTGTGTCCTACGATCTCCCCAGTGATCATGTTTCTCATCATGGTTGTCATCTTTCCATTGGTACCACCTATGAAAGACCATTCAAGGTTTTCTTTAAATGTAATTTCAGCAGTTTCGAAATTGGGAGTTTGACCGATAATAGGTCTAATTTGTGCGAAGACAATGGAATCTTCCATGATAGTAAGAAAAGATGCCTCAGCAACATGGGTCACACGTTTTGATCCCCATCCAATCCTGATAGTCTCACCTGATTCTACGGCATTTCTCAGTGCCTCAATAGTTCCATTTAAGGTAATTCCATTTTCATCATTATGATAGATCAATTTCCAGTTTGATTGAGAAAAACCCCGGATGCTGATTAGAATCGAAATAATGTAGATGATTTTTTTCATGAATTGATTTTGATGTGATTATTCTTCCAGGAAAAGAGGAACTTGGCTCTGACTGCTTTTCGTCCACCACGTCATAATGTGATTTTGAGGCATTCTCCTCTCTAAAGTGTTGTTTTCCCTATCAATCCATACAGCATCAAAAGATCCATCTGTACTTATAGCAACTCTCCATTCTTTTCCCACGAGCGACGAATCCTGATAATGTGGTCTCAGATTCTCCCAATCAATAGAAGAAAGCACCTGGTGATCAAGGTAAACATAGACTTCCTTTTCATTAAGTATACCTATCCAGTTGGGTATAGCTACATGCTCCAGGGATTTATCCTCAGTTTTCCAACCCCATCCTAGTTTTAGATCTGAACCTCCTCGAATAGCGTTGATAAGTTTTTCTTTGCTTCCACTCATCACATTCCCGTCTCGATCTGTTTTAAGGGCAATAATCCATTCTTCTTTAGGTTGTTGCTGGCATGCCGATATATAAATACCTATCAACATAATCAGGATTAAATGCTTCATTTTCAAGTGATTTTCATTTTAGTACGGAATTGAAATCAATCAGTTAAGTTGATGCTCTGGTTTAGCATGTCGTTAACATCAGCCTTTCTCCATGTTGTTTTGATAACTCATTTGAAATCCGATCTTGTTCCCGGCTCCAAGAGACTGTGTTCGTTCCATTTTTTCCTTGACGGTTATCCTTCTGATTTTTGGAAAGGGAGGTGCTATCAGATCATTTTCTGCAGCCTGAGCTATAATCAGCCTGATCAATATGTTGAGATCTGTCTTTTCAAGAGGTTTTCCAGAAACAGATTCAAACATGAATCCGATTTGTCGATCACCTTCAACTATAAAGTGGTTTTCAAAGTTAATCATCAGACGGGCCAGTAAATATCCTGGATCATTCAAACGGTTAAACTCAAAAGAATCAGACATGAAATTATAGACGTTAATTTGTCCCAAATACTTTCTAACTGGTTTTTCTGCCACATACTCTGACTTGTTGTAATCGTACTCGTCTGTGAGTGTTATAATGTTTGTATGTAAAACAAACACAAGAAGATCACCAGCTACTCTTACATGAAATTCTTGATCACTGACGGGGATGACTTTAAGTTGGATGTCGCTATCCCTTTCTGATGTTTTTTTGGAAAGCTCTTTTATCAAGCTCTTTGCCTCATCTTTCAACTGTTTGAAGGCCTTGCATACATTTCTGTACGCCTGTTGTTTGATGGTTGATTTGTTGAGAAGGATCTCGGCAATGCTTTCTGCAGGATTTTGTTGCATAAGTTTTTCTTTATGATTAAGCCTTTTGGTGGAGTGCTACACGATTTCCTTCACAATCTTCAAAGTGAGCAACAAATCCGTGTTCTCCAATACTCATTTTCTCGTTGATGATTTTGCCTCCCGATGAAGTTATTCTAGGAAGTACATCGTCTATTTCTTTAACAGAAAAATAAACCAAGGCTCCTTCGTGCGAAGGGATGTAGGTTTCTTGTTGAATGAGGGTTCCTGTGGCTCCTTCAGCATCCGTCTCGAAGGGAAAAAACGACATTACCGAGGTTCCCATAGCAAAATCATCCCCCATATTTATTTGAAAGATGGACTCATAAAATGCCTTAGCACGATTCATGTCGTTGACTGGAAGTTCAAACCAATTTGCTCTCATAATTTTAAATTTTTAGGGTAGCGGAATATATGTGTTATCATTTTGCATCATCGGAAATGTGCTGTTTTCCCATTGCCTTTTAGCTTCTTCAATTTTGTCTTTGCTTGAAGATACAAAATTCCAGAAGATGAAGCGTTCCTCGGGAAAAGGTTCGCCTCCAAAAAGTAGTACACAGGAATTACCAGCTATGTTAACTGAACATTCATTGTCAGTTTTAGAGACCAGCATATTCCCTTTTTTAATGTTGTTATCACAAGCAGTTATCTCTCCCTCTACAATGCAGAATCCGATTTCACCGCTTAGCTCACCTTTTATGTAAAGTTCATAATCTTCTGTCGTTTTAATCTCGATCATAAACAAATTGGAGTATACGGGTAGGGGAGATTCTCGGCCAAATCCTTTACCTGCCACCAGTTTGAAATGTGCTCCATCATTCGACCAGGTTGGGAGTTGAGATCCGTCAAGGTGGTGAAATTCAGGCTCCATGTCTTCTTTTTCTTTGGGTAATGCCACCCAAATCTGGTAGCCATGCATGGTGTACGATCTGCCGTCTCTTAAAGATTCAGGGGTGCGTTCTGTGTGCGACACACCTTTGCCAGCTGTCATCCAGTTGATTGATCCAGGCTTAATGAGTTGATCTGAACCGACACTATCCTGATGTTGGATTTCACCTTCAAAAAGATAAGTCAACGTAGATAAACCAATGTGTGGATGTTGATCAATATCCAGGTAATGATCAGGACCTATTTGAGATGGACCCATGTGATCGATGAAGATAAATGGCCCAACCATGCGCTTCTTTCGAAATGGGATCAACCGACCCACCAGAAAATCTCCAATATCTCTGCTTCGTTCTTCTATGATTAAATCAGTGTTTGACATATTGATAGCTTTAAAAAATGGACGATCCGGTTATATCAGTTAATAGTTCTAAAGAAAGCATTCCCGAAGTAGAGTTTCCTTTTTCGTTCAACTTAGGACTCCATACAGCTACACTATACATGTTTGGATAAATCGCAACGATACCACCTCCAACTCCACTTTTACCAGGCAGTCCTACACGGAACGAAAACTCGCCAGCTTCGTCATAAAAACCGCAGGTTTGCATAAGTGCATTGATCCTTTTGGTTCGTTTGACTGATAGTATTTGTTCTCCAGTAGAGTGAAGGCAGCCATGATTGGCGTACAGTTTGAATGTTCTTGCTAGTTCTTTGCAAGACATGCTTATCGAACAGGTATAAAAATAAAAACCCAATACTTCTTCAGCATCATGGCGAATATTGCCAAAAGCCTTTATGAGGTTTACCATCGCACGATTATGATGACCCTCCATTTTTTCGGATTCGGCTACTTTCTCGTTGTAATCAATTGTTTCATTATCGGCGATCACTCTTACAAACTCCAGGTATTCTTTTTTAGGATCTTTTAAGTGGCTGAGTAAAATATCGCATATGACAATGGCTCCTGAGTTGATCAAAGGATTTCGAGGAATGCCATTTTCATATTCCAACTGGACCAATGAGTTGAATGGATCACCAGAGGGTTCCACACCTACACGCTCCCATACTGCTTCACCTTCTTTAAGCAATGCAAGGGAAAGTGTGAGAACCTTAGTTATACTTTGAATGGAAAATCGTTCTTCGGAATCTCCAAAACAAAATTCTTCGCCCTCGACACTGCATAGATGCATTCCGAACTTACTGGATGAGATTTTTGCCAATTCAGGAATGTAAGAAGCTACCTTACCCGGGAGTTGTTCACAGTCTACTTTACTTTGAATTTCATTCAGAATACCTTGATAATCCATCTAAGCGTACACTTTTTTATTGTAGCTATAAGAGATTACCCAGAGAGCAATGGCGGCTACAGCCGTGTAATGACCTCCGTCGTTAGCCGATAAGTGCCCTTCCAGGGCAAGTACGAAATCAAGTAAAAAGCCAAAGTATGCCCACTCCTTCAGTGTCTTAGATAAATTTGTTAAGATGGTTATAATACCAAGTATTTTGAGAGTGGCGAGTGGAATAACGATCCTGTCATTATAACCCAGACTTTTGAAAATCTCAGATACTTCTTCTGTTTTGATGAAGTACATTAATGACGACATGGTCATCATTAAACTAAGCAAGCCTGTTGCAATCCAATAAATGATTTTATTTCTTTTCTCCATGTTGAGTTAATTATATAATAGGTATTTGGTCCGCTTTTGTTTGAAATCTTCCAATGAAATCTTCCAGGTCTTACGGATTTCAGCTTCGCTCATTCCGTCTTCTATTTGTTTTTGTAGTTGATCAGTTCCTGCCAGCCTGTTGAAATAGTCATTGAAGAAATCTGATCGATCCATCTTTTGGTATGCATCGATTAAGGGCTGAAGTGTAAATTGATAACGTGGTTTTGTACCAATCCATGATTGTCCATAGCAAACCAAATCCTCATATGGAGGCCATTTAGCACCTTCTCGTGATTCAGGGATAAATGAATAGGATCCATCTGGATAGTCCGGATGACCAATTTGTTGGAATGCATGATCAGTACCTCTCCCAACAGACATAATTGTTCCTTCAAACAAACATAGACTAGGATATAGCGCAATGCTTAGGTCATTAGGAAGATTAGGGGAAGGTTTTACCGGTAGCGAAAACCTGGTATTATGATCCCAGTTTTTAACTTTTATGACTGTCAAATCCACCTTTACACCATTAGCTAGCCATCCTTCTTGATTGATCATTTGGGCGAGTTCTCCCACCGTTAACCCATGAACGATCGGGATGGGATGCATCCCAACAAAAGATTGGAACTTTATCTCCAAAATAGGTCCATCCACGTAGCTGCCATTAGGGTTAGGGCGGTCAAGAATGATTAGTGGAATGCTATTTTCAGCACATGCTTCCATCACGTAATGCATCGTGCTTATATATGTATAAAATCTGGTTCCGACATCTTGAATGTCGAAGACCATGATGTCAAGGTCGGATACTTGTTCAATCGAAGGTTTTTTGTTTTTTCCATAAAGCGAGATCAATTCAAAGGAGGCGTTTACACTGTCATATGCTACCTTAACTCCATCACTTACTGTTCCGGTAAATCCATGTTCAGGAGTGAAGACTTTTGAGACGTTGACTTTTAACGATTGAAGTGTATCCGTTAGATGAGTGTTCTTAATTAATGAACTATGATTTACGGTCAATCCGATACGTTTTCCTAGAAGAATGGGTAAATATTCTTCCAGGTTATACGCACCAGGCTTTACTTTTTCCCTGATTTCAGCATTTGGTTGGTAGCACGAAACAAGACCAAGAATAAGGAGTGTAAATACTTTAGACATATAGTCTCTAAGATAGTTCGCATTATTTGATTACTGAATTATTCAAGTTCGTTTGTTCAGACTGTTTTGAAAACCCTATTTTGCATCCCAGTATATGAATCTTCCTTTTTTTATATCTAAGCGCATCTCAAAAGAATCAGTAGGTTCTTTTTCTTCTATCATCAATAGAATTGCTGTGATAAGTATAGGACTTGGCTTAGCCGTACTGTTGATTGCATTTATGGTCCTTTTTGGATTCAAAAAAGAGATTAAAGACAAGATTTATAGCTTCAGTGGGCATTTGATCATTTCCAAATACACCCTGTCAACTTCATTTGAAGAAACATCGATCACGGTGGATGATTCACTGATAAATCAACTAAACAATTACCCGCTTACTGAGCGTGTGCAACCATACGCTATGAAAGCAGGGTTGCTTCAGGCCAGGAAAAAGTCTGATAATGAGCTGGGGTATACCGAAAGGGGAGAAATTCAAGGTGTAATTTTCAAAGGGATAGATCAAAATTTTGATACAGCAGGGTTTAAAAAACACATCTTGAAAGGTCGATTTCCAAACCTGAAAAGTGAAACCTACTCTACAGAGGTAGCATTAAGCCAACGAATAGCAAATTACCTGGAACTGGAAGTTGGCGATGAAACCACCATCTACTTCGTTCAAAATCCACCACGTTTTCGAAGACTGCAAGTGACTGGAATCTATGAAACGGGACTGGAGGAGTTTGACGAAAAGATCATCCTAGGTGATTTGAATTTGGTCAGAAGAATTAATAATTGGCCCGATTCTTTAGCAGGTGGTATCGAAGTTTTCATATCAGATACAGACAAGTTAGAAGAAGCAGAAGATGAGTTATTTAACTTGTTAGACATTGACTTATATGTTGATAAAGTAACAGATCGTTACATCCAGATTTTTGACTGGTTGAATTTACTCAACCGTAATGTTGTCATACTGCTTGCGATTATCCTGTTTGTTTCCGGAACCAGTATCATCTCCATTCTCTTAATATTGATTATGGAACGTACTCAAATGATTGGTGTATTAAAATCCCTTGGAGCGTCGAATCTACTGATCCGAAGAGTGTTCGTTTTCAATGGCTTGCAATTGATAGTCCAGGGCCTGATTTGGGGTAATCTAATTGGTTTGGGACTTGGCTTTGTCCAGTTTTATTTTAAAGTAATCCCATTAGATGCCGCCAACTATTATATGACGCATGTTCCTATTGAGTTTAGTTTTCTGAATATAGTGGCTCTAAACTTGCTTGTATTAGCCTTGATAGGACTGACGCTTTTGATTCCCGTGGCAATTATTTCTAAGGTGAGACCTGTAAAGGCTATCCGATTTGATTAATCCTATATAGGCTCGTATTTCTTGAATAGGCTTTTGATCTTCATCTGTAATACTCCAAAGATGGCTTCTTTGAAGATTCCCTTTGACATTTTGGAGGTGCCTTTTGTTCTGTCGGTGAAAATGATTGGTACTTCCTTAATCTTAAATCCATGTTTCCAGGCATTGAATTTCATTTCTATTTGAAAAGCATAGCCAATAAAGTTGATTTTATCTAAATCCAACTTGTCAAATACGCGTCTGCTGTAGCATTTAAATCCAGCCGTACTATCCCGAAAAGGCATTCCTGTGATGATTCTCACATAGAAACTTGCGAAATAACTCATGAGAACCCTGCCCATTGGCCAATTTACCACATTCACCCCTGTCACATACCTGCTTCCAATGGCTATGTCAGCACCTTCCTCACATGCGGCATGTAGTTTTACCAAATCATTCGGGTCGTGAGAAAAATCTGCATCCATTTCACAGATGTAATCGTACCCTTTTTCAATGGCCCACTTAAATCCAGTAATGTATGCCGTTCCCAATCCAAGTTTTCCTTCTCTTTCAATCAGGAAGATTCGATTAGGTGTTTTTTTCATCTCCTCTTTTACAATATCGGCTGTTCCATCAGGAGATCCATCATCGACAACCAGAACATCAAATAAAGGAGTAAGCATTCGTGTCACCACGATAATGTCTCGAATGTTTTCACACTCGTTGTAGGTTGGTATGACGACTAAATTCTTACTCATTTAAATAGCTTGGAATTTCCAAAAATAAATGAATTGTACAACGGAATGATAAAGCCGCTAGTTTTTAAAAAATGTTAAGCCACTCAATACCCCAAAATCTTCATCATTGCCTCACTTTTTTGTTCAGCTGAAAAAAGTGTGTGTGTTACTTTTCCATTCTCATCTTTGTCTATAATGATGTGCTTGGGGGCAGGAATTAGGCAGTGTTGTATGCCTCCATATCCCCCCAGGGATTCTTGGTATGCACCTGTATGAAAAAAGCCAAAATAAAGTGTCTCGTTTTCATCAAATTGAGGAAGGAAAACTTCACCTATATGAGCTTCAGCATCATAATAGTCCATGCTGTCACATGTGAGACCACCGAGATTTACTTTGTGATATGGACTCTTCCAATGGTTGATAGGAAGCATGATGTATTTTTCGTTCAATCCCCAAACGTCCGGCATATGAGTAATAAAGGAACCATCCATCATATACCAAAGCTCTTTATCATTTTGTAATTTTTGGTCAAGTACAGAATAAATGGTGGCACCACTTTCACCAACAGTAAAGCTTCCAAACTCAGTAAAAATGTTAGGAACAGGTACGTGGTTTTTTTTACAGATCCATTGAATATTCTCAATAATTTGCTCGGCCATGTACTCGTAATCATATTCGAAATGCAAGGAGTTTTTTATAGGGAATCCGCCCCCAATATCTATCGTATCCAGTTCGGGGCAAATCTTTTTTAATTCACAATATTTGTAAATAAATCGACTTAATTCACTCCAATAATAAGCCGTGTCTTTGATGCCTGTGTTTATAAAGAAGTGAAGCATTTTCAGCTGAGCATTCGACCCCTTGATTTGTTCTTTGTAGTAAGGAAGAATGTCGCCGTATCTTATCCCCAGCCTGGAAGTGTAAAACGCGAAATTAGGTTCTTCGTCCGCAGCAATCCTTATTCCGATCTTGAACTCATCATTTACGTGCTGTTTGTAGTAGTTGAGCTCGTTTAGGTTATCCAATACAGGTACACAATTAACGAACCCATCGTTTAAAAGTCCGGCTACTTCCTCTACATAGAGTGGGCGCTTAAATCCATTACAGATGATGTAGTGGTGCTTCGTTAATTTGCCTGATTGATACATGCTCCTAACTATAGGTATATCGTACGCGGAAGATGTTTCGATATGAGCATTACTGGATAAAGCTTCCTCCACAACAAACCTAAAATGAGAACTCTTGGTGCAATAAGCGTACGTATATGATCCTTCATATTTGTGCTTATTAATGGCATCATTGAAGATCTTGTAAGCAAATGCAATGTTTTCTTCAATCTTTGGTAAATAACTCAATTTTAGAGGAGTACCATATTCTTTGATGATTTCCATCAAATTCACTCCATGGAAATGAAGGACATCTTTTTCCACTTTGAATTCCTTGGTAGGGAAATAGAATGTCTGATCAATCAGATCTGCATATTTTCTCATGAGCTCTTATAAAAAAGTCGACGCAATTTATCCGTTAATTGCTTATCTGAAAAAACAAAATACATTCAATTTGTTTTGAAAATCGGAATGGTTAGCCGGATTAATCCTGCTAATTTTGTGCGATTTTTCAAACCAACATGATCCAAGTAAAAATTTTAGACGAGACTGCCCCACTCGAAGCTGTCATTTTAGGAACTGCTCATGATATGGGAGGAATACCGGAATTAGCTAAAACGTATGATCCCAAATCCAAAGAACATATACTAGCTGGTACTTTTCCAGCAGAAGAAGACTTGATCAGGGAAATGGAAGAAGTAGACGCTGTACTCAAAAAGCATGGAGTGAAGGTGTATCGTCCGGAAAGTATCAAAGACTTAAATCAGATCTTTGCTAGAGACATAGCCTTTGTAATTGGCAACAAATTGGTCGTACCATGTGTGACTCCAGAGCGAAAATTGGAATCAGATGGCATTGAGTACATCACAAATCAGGTGGAAACAGTGCTGTTGCCCGATGAGCATGAACGAATGGAGGGAGGTGATATCATGCCATGGGGTGAATACATCTTTGTGGGATATTCAAAAGCCAGCGACTTTGAAAAATATACTGTAGCCAGAACCAACGAAGAGGCAGTGGAATATCTAAAAAAGACATTCCATGAGTATACGATCAAAGCATTTGAGTTAGTAAAGTCCGATGATGATCCACGAGAAAATGCGCTACATCTGGATTGCTGTTTTCAACCAGTGGGGAAGGATAAAGCTGTGATCTATCCTGGTGGCTTTAAGAATAAAGAAGATGTTACTTTTTTGATTGACTTTTTTGGGAAGGAAAACATATTCGAGATAACCAAGGAGGAAATGTATGAAATGAACTCGAATTTCTTTTCAATAAGTCCTATGGTAGTTATTTCAGATAAGAGCTTTGTTCGATTGAACGAACAGCTAAGGTCTTGGGGGATGGTTGTTGAAGAAGTCAACTATCGTGAGACCGCAAAAATGGAGGGATTATTGAGATGTTCAACCATGCCACTTAGAAGAAGATATGACTAATCAAATAACCAATACACTTTTCATGGTTAGACCCTCCTCGTTCAGAAAGAACGAGGAGACTGCATCAAACAATTTTTTTCAAGGTGATCTGGAAGGAATTTCTGCAAATGAAATACAAGAAAGGGCGCTTGCTGAATTTGACTTGTTTGTAGAAAAATTAAGAGAGAAAGGGATTGATGTATTTGTGTTTGAGGATCATAATTCAAACAAGACGCCAGATTCAATTTTCCCAAATAATTGGATCTCTTTTCATGACGATGGAACAATCCTTACCTATCCCATGTATGCAGAAAATAGGAGAGCAGAGAGAAGGGACGATGTGATCAAGAAGCTTCAGGAAAAATTCTTAGTCAATACCGTGCTTAGTTTCGCTCATTGGGAGAACAACAACAAATTTTTGGAAGGAACGGGAAGTATGATATTAGATCGTCCTAATAAAATCGTTTATGCCTC
This sequence comes from Ekhidna sp., assembly GCA_965267215.1. Classification (GTDB taxonomy): domain Bacteria; phylum Bacteroidota; class Bacteroidia; order Cytophagales; family Cyclobacteriaceae; genus Ekhidna. The sequence goes on along the minus strand of OZ253940.1, from coordinate 2,187,155 downwards.
TATCTCCGAACGTACCAATAGCGAAGTTCTAGAGGTTTTTTGTGAGAAAACCGGATATGAGTCAGTGACTTTTACATCTTTTCAGGATGTAGATAATGAACGTTTACCCATTTATCACACCAATGTAATGATGGCTATTGGTGAAGAATACGCCATTGTTTGTCTCAATAGTATTGACAATACAGTAGAAAGAGAACGGGTTGTTTTTTCACTTCAGAAAGCGGGGAAACAGATCATAGAAATCACAGAGGAACAAATGAATCAATTTGCTGGAAATATGCTCCAGGTGATGAATGATCGCAACGATCGATTCACAATCATGTCTCATGCTGCCTATGAGAGCCTTACTGAGGACCAAATCAAATCGCTAGAACAACATGGTGAAATTCTTTATAGCCCGATTCCTACAATAGAAAGACTGGGAGGGGGAAGTGTCCGGTGTATGATGGCTGAAGTTTTCCTGCCAAAACAATTAATTACCGAGTAAGAATGCTAGAAAATAAGCTGCAAAAATCAGTATCTGATGCATTTAATGCACTTTATGATCATGAGCTACCAATAGATTCAGTAGCACTTCAACCAACTAGGAAAGAATTTGAAGGAAGCTATACGTTTGTGGTTTTTCCATTCTTGAAAATCACTAAAGGAAGCCCTGAGGCATCAGGAACCCAAATAGGTGAATGGTTGGCGGCCAATGTAGATATTATTCAAGGGTTTAATGTGGTGAAAGGATTTTTAAATCTGGAACTCACGGATTTAGCCTGGACCGAGACGTTGTTGAATATATCTGAGAACAAAAACTTTCATAAAATATCCTCGAATGGTCAGAAGGTGATGGTAGAGTTTTCGTCACCCAACACCAATAAACCCCTTCATCTTGGACATCTAAGAAATAATTTTCTCGGAGATTCGGCTTCACGGATTCTTGAAGCCAATGGTTTCGAAGTTAGAAAGGTTAATCTGGTAAATGATAGAGGTGTTCACATCTGCAAATCGATGTTGGCTTACCAGAAAATGGGAAACGGTGAAACACCTGAAAGTGCGGGATTAAAGGGTGATCACTTAATAGGAAAGTATTATGTTCTTTTCGATCAGATGTATAAAGAAGAGATCAATGACCTAGTGAACGAGGGTATAGATCCAGAAGAGGCGAAAAAAGAGGCTCAATCGATAAAACAAGCGCAAGAGATGCTCCGAAAATGGGAGAGTGGTGATAAAGAAACAGTCGCCTTATGGGAGCAAATGAACAACTGGGTATACCAGGGTTTTGATAAAACCTATGAAACCATGGGTATCAAGTTCGATACCATGTATAAAGAATCGAACACTTACCTTTTAGGAAAAGAGTTGGTGGAGGAAGGTCTTCAAAAAGGAGTTTTCTTCAAGAAGGAAAATGGTTCCGTATGGGTAGATCTATCTGAAGATGGACTTGATGAAAAACTTGTCCTTAGATCGGATGGAACAGCCGTATACATGACGCAGGATATGGGTACGTGTGATATGAAACACAATGACTTTCCCTTTGATAAATCAGTTTTCGTTGTGGGTAATGAGCAAGACTATCATTTTAAGGTTCTTTTCGCGATTATGAAAAAATTGGGGAGAAGCTATGCTGATGGTCTTTATCATCTATCTTATGGAATGGTGGATCTGCCTTCTGGTAAAATGAAATCAAGAGAAGGGACGGTCGTAGACGCTGATGACCTCTTGCGAGAAATGTTTGACACGGCAGAGAAGCATACACGCGAGCTTGGAAAGATTGAAGGAATGGATGAGAAAGAGGCGAAAGAACTTTATCGAACCCTAGGTCTAGGTGCGCTGAAATACTTTCTTCTCAAGGTTGATCCCAAGAAAAGAATGCTCTTCAATCCGCAAGAGTCCATTGAATTCCAAGGTCATACCGGGCCCTTTATTCAATACACACATGCTCGTATTTCCGCTATTATGAGAAGAGCTGAGTCACTGGAAGTTGGCAAACTTTTTTTAGTTGATAAAGTTGGTGAATTGAGTACAAGAGAAGTCGATTTAATATTTAGAATATCAGAATATCCGAAATCACTTCAAGAAGCAGGTAAGGATTATTCCCCGGCAGTTATGGCGCAATACGTATACGACCTTGCAAAAGAATACAATGGATTCTACCAGGAAGTACCAATTTTTAATGAAGAGAATAAAGATAAACTCGCTTTCCGAGTGATCCTTTCATCTTTGACAGCTAAGCTTATTAGGGAAGGCATGGCGCTACTAGGTATTGAAGTACCAGAAAGAATGTAACATGGAATGAGCATAGCAGCAGAGATACCAACCAATGATGAATGTTGTCGAGTGAATTCCATGCATGCTTTATTTAAAATAATACAAAAATGAAATCCTGGATCAAAGCCTTCCGGTTACGAACATTGCCTTTGGCCATTTCTGGATGGCTCGTTGGTATTTCTTTGGCCGGAAACTCAGTTGATCTAAACTCTACTATTGCTACGCTATCACTTGTTACTGCTATTTTCTTACAAATACTTTCTAATCTGGCCAATGACTATGGAGATGCTACCTCTGGTGTGGATACAAATAGAACAGGTGAGGAAAGAATGGTAAGTTCTGGTAAGATAACGTCTAAGGCCATGAAAATAGCCATGATCATTTTTTCCACATTGGCCCTATTTTCTGGTCTGTTCTTACTTTATTTCACATTCCCTGATGATTTGAAATCTGCGACAATTTTTCTTTCTCTTGGATTGATTGGAATAGCTTCTGCTATAAAGTATACAGTGGGGAGAAATCCATATGGATACGCAGGATTTGGTGATGTGTTCGTTTTTATTTTCTTCGGTCTGGTACTGGTTTTTGGAACGTATTACCTGCAAGTAAGGGAACTTAACTGGCAAATTCTTCTACCGGCTACCTCATTAGGCCTTTTTAGCGTAGGAGTATTGAATGTGAATAACATTCGCGATATTGAATCAGATAAAGCGTCTGGTAAAAACTCCATTCCTGTACGTATTGGAAGAGAAAAAGCGGTTGTCTATCATCGATTTCTACTTACAGGAGGCCTATTGTCCAGTACGTTTTATGTATTCCTTAATTATCATAGCTGGATCAATTTATTATTTGTGTTGGTTGGTGTTCTATTACTGAAGAATATGAATGCGGTGGCCAATATTCCATCTAAGAAACTAGATCCTTACCTCAAGCAAATGGCTATATCTGTATTGCTTTTTTCAATATTGTTTTCTTTGGGCCAGTTTTGGACATAGCTAACAAAGCGCATGCGCGCCTATGATTTTAATCAAAAAACTATTTTGACAATCATTTTTCATTATCTTGGAAGTGAATAAATATTCGACCAAAAATGAAGAAAATATTAGTCCCTTACGATTTTTCTAAAGTTTCAGAACATGCTCTGGATCTTGCTTGTCAGATTGCAGATAAAGCCGATAGCGAGATTATGTTACTAAATGTGATTGAGCATCCGACAGCAGACAGTTTTAAAACTATGGGTATTCAGTTTGAGGATCCTATGGAGCAGTTGTATATCAAAAAGATGTATGAAACTGTGCAAGGAAAACTGGCAGAAGTTGTCTCAAGTGCTAAGTATTCTGACGATAAAATTTCAACAAAAATTCAACTTGGAAATCCATTTAAAAATGTCATTGATCAGATTACGGAGGAAAAAGTAAGCCTGCTTATTGTTGGTACAGAAGGAGCCGATGGACTTAATGAATTCTTTGTTGGATCTAATGCGGAAAAAATTGTAAGGCAGGCCAGTTGTCCGGTCATTACTATTCAGGATAAATGCGAACTTGAACCGATCGAAAAAATTGTTTTTGCTTCAGATTTCCAGCATACAGATGATCATTTCATCGGACAACTCATGGATTTGCAAAGAATGTTTGAAGCGCAGCTGAATATTGTTAAAATCAATACACCTGCTAGCTTCACTTCTACCAGGCATGATACCAAGCAGATGGAAGAGTTTGTTAAGAAGTATGGGATAGAAAACTGTACAATAGAGATCTATAACTATAAAAATGAGGAAGACGGAATTATACTTTACGCGGAAGATATTCAGGCAGATATGATCGCATTGGGTACACATCAAAGGAAAGGTGTAGGGCACTTCCTTGCCGGCAGTATTGCTGAAGATGTGGTAAATCATGCAAAAGTACCAGTTTGGACTACACATTTGAAAGATTAAAATCCACTGTGAAATCAATAATTTTTTCAGTATCAATAATTATGAGCCTTTGCATTGCAGAGGCTCAGTCATTTAAAGCTGTCATTCAAAAAGGGCATGGTGAAGCAGTAAAATCAGCCAGATTCAGCAAAGATGGGAGGTATCTTATTACGGCAAGCAGAGATAAATCAGCAAGGCTATGGGATGCACTCACAGGTATGGAGATAAGAAGTTATCTGGGACATGACCATACGGTAAATGCCTTTTCAGTGGAAAATGGACTGCTTGCCACGAGTAGTGCTGATGGTACAGCTGGTGTTTGGAAACTGGAAACAGGTGAGATGTTATGGCAGACTTCTTCTTACGGCCAATTTGTTACAACAGTTAATTTTAGTCCGGATGGAAAAATGCTGGTCATTGGTGGTTATGCAGACTCTTTGGATGTTTACCAAGTCAAGGGCTTCAAACTTCTGAAAAAGCTTCGTGTTAATTCTGATAGAGGGGTGGGATATGGAGTTGACGTAAATTTTAGTCCGGATGGTCGGTATCTTGCTGTAGGTGAAGACCAGCGCACAGTGAAGCTCTATAATACGTCTGATTGGTCTTTGAAATACGAACTAAAGCCTGAGAAGGGTTACTGTGGTGGTTGTGGAACACGATCGACCTTCAGTCCGGAAGGACGATATTTATTAAAACTCTCTAATGGGACGTCCTTCGTGAAATATGATTTACAGACTGGTACGGTTGTATCCTCATTCAGAGAAGATTTTGATGATATCACTTCTACTGATTATCATCAGACTGGAGATTATTACCTGGGTGCTACAGAAGACTCCATTTTTGTTTTTGCGAATGAGACAAATGAGTTAATCAGTCAATTAGCCTATGAAGAAGAAATCAATGATGTTTCCTTCCATCCCCTTGAAAAACAATTATTGATCGCGATTGATAAGGTAGTCATTCTGACTGATTTTGATGGCAATGAAATTCAACGATTCGATGGTATCCTCAACCGTTCTACCACAGGTCTTGATTATGATCTTGGAAATTACTGGCAGCATTATATTGCAAAATGGGTAAAGTACAAACCCGCTCGTTTTCTGGACAATCAAAGCCTTTTTGTCGGAAAGACCGGGGATAAAGCGCGCAAATGGAATGTGAAAGGTGCTTCCATATCTATGGAGTACAATGGACACGAAAAAGGAATTCTTTGTTTCGAGCGAATCAATGAGAAAACCATTGCTACAGGTGCCGGTGACGGTAAGATCATTATTTGGGATGAATCTTCAGGCAAGAAAAAGAAAGTGATCAATGCCCATCGTGAACCTATATTTGATATCGCACTCAGCAACGATGGGAAGTTACTTGCAAGTGGCTCTTGGGATGGTTTAATCAGCTTTTGGAATACGGACACGTGGGATCGATACAGTTATGTGTACAATGAGGGAGCCTCAGCTTACGCAATTGAATTTACGGATAATGATGCTTATCTGGTCACAGGCTTGTTGGATAAATCATTAAAACTTCTGGAGGTAGAAACAAAGCGGTTTGTCAAAGAATTTGTTGGGCATACAGACAATGTTACATCCATCAAGGTTAATGGAAATGAGATTCTAACAACTGGCTGGGATGGTAAGATTATACTGTGGGATTTGTATAGTGGTCTCATAAAGAGGAGATTTAATTCTGGGAAACCGGTATTTGAAGCAGAAATGATGAATGAGCAATTGATCTCAGCCGGATCAGATCGATTGATCACTTTTTGGGATTTACAAACTGGTGAGGTTGAAAAAAAACTGCCAGGACATCAGGCTGAGATCAATGGACTTCAAATAGATAAGAATCTAATGATGTCTTCTGATGTGGATGGAGTAACCAAATTCTGGGATTTGGAGAAAGCACAAGAACTTTTTGAGCATATCCAGATTGGGAAAAACGACTGGATGATAAAAACGCCGGATGGGTATTTTGATGCGACAGATGACGCCATCTCTAACATCCACTTTGTGAGAGGAATGGAGGTAGTGGGAGCAGAGCAAGTAATGGATAAATTCTACGTTCCCGGTTTGGTGGAAAATATTTTTTCTACTCAGAGAGGGGGTAAAAAATCTATGGGGAGCTTGATCAACCAATCTCCTCCACCAGTCCTCAAGCTTTCAGGTTTTGTTGCGGATGAAAATGCAAAGCTCTATCTCAAAGCAGAAGATACAGGAGGGGGCATCAAGGACTTAAAACTATTCCACAACGGCAGGCGAGTCGTTTTGGAACCTCAAGTACAGAAAGTACGATCAGATAAAAATGCAAAGATCTATACTATTGAATTTCCGCTGGTAGCCGGTCACAACGAATTCATGGCTACTGCTTCATCATCATCGAATGTGGAATCTAACAAGGCGCGTGTGAAACTTTTTTCTAATAGTAAGGTGCCTGGAAGTACTTGCCACATTTTGGCTGTGGGTATCAATGAATATGAGAATCAAGCTTTGAATCTTAACTATGCCAAAACTGATGCAGACTCTTTTGCAAAACAGATGAAGAAGCAAGGAGAGACAATTTATGCCAATGTGAAACTTCATCAAATTTATGATCGCGATGCTACTAAAGAAAATATCCTTCAAAGGATCAATCAACTTCGAGATCAGGTATCAATGAATGATGTATTCGTCTTCTACTATGCAGGTCACGGCAGTATCGTTGACAATAAGTTTTACCTTGTCTCCTCTGGCGCCAGCCGTTTATATGACAGTGATAAAATTGACGAGTTTGGAATCGAGGCTAATGTATTGCAGCAAGCCATGTTGGAGATCAAGGCATTAAAGCAGCTCATTATCATGGATGCTTGTCAATCAGGTGGCGCTGGTGAAATTCTACTTCAACGAGGTGCTCCGGAAGAGAAAGCAATCGCTCAGCTATCCAGAAGTTCAGGTATTCATGTGATGGCATCCGCTGGAAGCGAGCAATATGCTACCGAGTTCGAGTCACTTGGACATGGATTGTTTACCTATGCATTGCTTAAAGGGCTTTCTGGAGAGGCCGACGGTTCTCCACAAGATGGCAAGGTCACCATTTATGAACTCAAGGGGTATTTGGATGATCAGGTACCTGAGCTTAGTATTCAATATAAAGGCAGTCCACAATATCCACACACCTTCAGCCGAGGACAGGACTTTCCGATTGTCATTGTTAACGATTAGCTATTCATTGATTGATTTTGTGCTTTTATCCTCCAATTAACCCTCTCACATTAAGAAGTGTAGGTGTATGGGTTTCATTTGCATACTTTTAAAGATCAATTGAACTAAAAGATTACAATGCGAAACACAATCTTAACCTTATTAACAGTTTTAATATTGGCAGCTTGCGGCACAGCTGAGAAAACTGCAGCAAAAAAAGAAATGCCTCCCGGACTTGATACAAACATGATGGGAGAAGGAGTAGATCCTAAAAAGGATTTCTATCGTTTTGCGAATGGAAACTGGTTGGACAAGACAGAAATCCCAGCGGATGAAGGGCGCTGGGGTGGTTTTCCTGAGCTAAGAGAAAAAAATGATAAGATCATGTTAGACATCATGGAGCGATCAGCACAAAACCCTGATTTTGGTGATGGAACTGACGAAAGAAAAGCCATTGACTTTTTCGCGGTTGGCATGGACTCCACATTGGCGGAGCGTGTTGGTACCAAACCATTAGCTAAATGGATGGATCAAATTGATGCACTGGAGTCCAATGAAGATTTGCAGAATCTGCTTGCCGAGATGCACAGTTCTGGCTATGGTCCATTTCATGGGGTAGCCTCTTTTGCTAACTTGATGGATAGTAAGATAAACTCACTTTATGTAACCGCAGGAGGATTAGGTTTGCCGAATAGGGATTACTATACGAAGGAAGATGCAAAGTCAAAGGAAATCAGAGAGAAGTATGTCGCTCATGTTGCAAGAATGATGAGCCTAGCAGGTGCGCCTGGCAGTTCTGATGCTGTTGCTCAGGATGTAATGGAAATCGAAAATAGGTTGGCTTTGGCTTCATTGACTCCAATTGAGGCAAGAAATATTCCGGCTCTGTATAACCCAATGCCGGTGGAAGGACTTCAAGAGTTATCTCCGGCGATCAATTGGGAGTCGTATTTGAATAAGACTGGAGTAGATCTTTCCAGAGTGGATACGCTGATTGTACTACAGCCAAAGTTCATGAAAGAAGTAACCGCGACTATCAATGAGGTGGACATAAACAAAGTCAAGAACTACCTAAGATGGAATGTAGTCAATCAAGCGGCCAATTTCCTAAGCAATGATATGGTACAGGCAAATTTTGATTTCTACGGGAAGGTGATCCGTGGAACGGAGCAAATGAGACCAAGATCAGAACGAGTACTTGCTACTACAAATGGTGTTATTGGGGAAGCTATTGGTAAAGTGTACGTAGCGGAAACGTTCCCACCGGAAGCGAAAGCCAGTGCTGAGGAAATGGTCGGCAATCTTATGAAGGCATTTGATAAACGAATCAGGAACCTGGAATGGATGTCAGAAGAGACTAAAGAACAAGCGCTAAAAAAGTTGAATAACCTGACGGTAAAGATTGGTTATCCGGATAAATGGAGGGATTACTCCACCTTGCAGGTTGAGAATAGCGGCGAGACGTACAGCTACTTTGGCAACATGGAAAATGCCTGGAGGTGGCAATTTCAGGAAAACATCAAAGAAATTGGTGAACCGGTTGATAAGCAACGCTGGCAAATGAATCCTCAAACAGTGAATGCTTATTTCAATCCTTTGAACAACGAAATTGTGTTCCCTGCTGCAATACTTCAGCCACCGTTCTATAATTATACTGCGGATGCTGCTGTGAATTACGGAGGTATGGGAGCTGTAATAGGGCATGAGATTTCTCACGGGTTTGATGATCAGGGAAGTAGGTTTGATTTTCAGGGAAATATGGTGAATTGGTGGACTGATGAGGATAAGAAGCGATTCGAAGAACGTAGCGAGAAACTCATTGCTCAATATGACGCATATGAAGCTCTGGATAGCGTATATGTACAAGGTAAACTCACGTTGGGTGAAAATATTGGAGACCTTGGAGGACTAAATGCCGCATATGATGGATTACAAATTCATCTGGCTGAGAATGGAAACCCTGGACTAATCGACGGATTTACACCTGAGCAACGATTATTTATTTCGTGGGCTACCATTTGGAGAACAAAATACAGGGATGAAACACTTCGTACCCAGGTATTGACCGATCCACACTCTCCAGGCATGTTCAGAGCAGTAGGGCCCTTGTCAAATATGGAAACTTTTTACCAGGCGTTTGATATCAAAGAAGGCGATGAGCTTTGGAAGTCCGAAGAAGAAAGAGTCATTATCTGGTAGAGCATCTCAAATAGAAACAGAAAGCCTCTGACGCAATGTGAGAGGCTTTTTTATTTTAAATGTGATATAAAACTTAAATTAAAAGGTGATATATCCTCTTCAAGAGGCACATTATAATATAACACAAACAACATGTAGTTATGGAGACAGAAAAGTGCATCAGCAATAGAAAGCAGTCGATTGCTACCTGTTATGAAGAGCTTTTTCCTTCAGTAGCTTTATTTATAAGACGAAGAGGTGGCAACCTGGAAGATGCGAAAGAGATTTTTCAAGAAGCACTTATGAGGTTTTATGAAAAAAGCTCACGGAATGATTTTCAGGTGGAGCTGAATGACAATGCTTATCTAATGGGAATCGTAAAAAACCTCTGGTTTAAATCACATCGAGCCGTCCAGTTCGACCCAATCGAAACTGTTGATGCGGCAGAAGAAGTTGAAAAAGAGCCCTTGACTGAAAAGTTGCTAAGGTTTTTGGAAGTTTCCGGTCAGAAATGTATGGAGCTACTTCAATCGTTCTATTTCGAAAAACGTAGCATGGGGGAATTATCTAAACGTTTTGGTTATAAAAGTGAACGATCAGCGACGGTTCAAAAATTTAAGTGTCTTGAAAAGGTGAGAGACCAGGTAAAACAAAAGTCATTAGAATATGAGGATTTCATTAGTTGAAATAAAAGAATTGGAGGAGTGGATTTTCAAAGAAGGTGACTATCCTAATAAATTGATCACTCAGGCAAAAATTTTGACTACTCCTGGTATGGCTGAAAATGAGAATTGGCAAAGGAAAGCCTATGAAATTATAGCGCTTTATGGAAGAAAAAAGCTTGAAAAGGAGATTATGGAAACAGAACGAATGGTCTTTTCCTCCCCAAAGTACACCTCCTTTCAAAGAAGAATTTTATCCATTTTCAAATAAGACATAGTATGAATATCCAATCCCATTTAATTCCGATGGTCATCGACCAAACAAGTCGTGGAGAACGATCCTATGATATCTTTAGTCTGCTACTAAAAGAGCGTATCATATTTTTGGGATCCAGTATTGATGATCAGGTCGCCAATCTTATCGTCGCTCAGTTGCTCTATTTAAACAGTCAAAATTCGGAGGCACAGATTGACATGTACATTCAGTCTCCCGGTGGATCCGTATACGCTGGATTTGCCATTTATGACGCCATGCAGATGATATCAGCACCTGTTTCGACCGTAGCTGTAGGATTTTCTGGAAGCATGGGAACGGCTTTATTATCATCAGGCGAGAAAGGCAAACGGTTCGCATTACCTCAGGCAACTATTCATCAACATCCCGCTGGCGGGGGGTCTAAAGGGTATACAGAGGATGTACGGATTGCTACTCATGAGCAGGAAAGAATACAAGCACAACTGTTTCACATCATTGGAAAAAATACTGGAAGAAGTGGTGAGGAAATTGAGGAATTCTTCAGAAGAGATCGATTTTTAAATGCACTGGAAGCAAAAGAATATGGGTTGATCGATGAAGTTTTGGGTGATACTTCGAATCTGTTAAAAGTCGAAAAAGGCCAACTTAAGGTCAGTTCATATGATTCTAAAAAGTCAGCCTGAACCTACGGAAACATCTTTTTAATTTTTTTTTCGTAGAACTGTAATAATTCAGACAAACTGGATACTAATAGTAAAACGTGAGTCATATGAAAGCACAATTGAAAAGAAACGCCTCGGTTAAAGTATTCTCTTTTATTCTTGGTTTCATTATTAGTGGAGTGATCCTTATCGATGGCCTAAGAAATGAGCGTGGTAGTGTGCTATCAACCTCAGGTGGTGGCTATGACTCTCTGAAGAGTGAAATAGAGTACAACAAGACCCTCATCACGAACTCTTACCTGCTGGGAGTATCCATTTATAAGTTGAAAGAATCCCTGGATTAACACGATCTATAAATTTTTTTAATTCACTTATTTGTAAAACTGAGGAGGCATTCTATATTTGCACTCCCAAACACAACTGGTCCCTTCGTTTAGGGGTTAGGCACGGCCCGGTAAGGGCGACAGGTTTTTAAAAAAAACCTGGATTTTGGGAACTAAGATTCTGTTATAACAGGACAATTATTAAATAAAATCCGGTCCCTTCGTCTAGGGGTTAGGACGCCAGGTTTTCATCCTGGAAACAGGGGTTCGATTCCCCTAGGGACTGCTAAAAAGCCACTCAGTTTTGAGTGGCTTTTTTGATTTTTACTAAGTTATGCTTCACTTCTAGCTTGCAGTTGATACAAAAATCCTAAAGATTTTAAGGCAGAGCCTAACCCGGAAGTCTGACGACTAATAGCGAGTCTTTTTCAAGAAGAATCCTTCATTTTTTTTCGATTGATTAATATCATTTTTTCTAATGTTCTTTATCATGAATATTTCAGAAACGATATCTCAGTTTTGGGAACATGACAAACCTAATCTTCTTTTACCTGATCAGCCGGTATTCGCTGACCTTTTCCAAGAATAAGATCAAAAGAATAGCTGTATGATAAAAGTCATTTCATATATGCGAAACGATCTGCAACTTGAATTACAAACCTAACCTATGCCCATCAAGAGCTACATAATAATCCCTCAACCAGAGCAGAAACGGCACCTGATAAATGAAATTGGGAAATTAGAAGGATGTGAAATTCATCCAGCGGAAAATCAGGAGGTCTTAGTCTTGGTAACAGATACCGAAACGGAATATGAGGATAAAGTGCTGCTGGAGCAAATAGAATCTAATCGAAACATTAAACACATTTCTTTGGTGTCAGGATATGAATGAAGTAACTGAAAATAACGAGCTAAGCAGGCGGCAATTTTTACGGATAGCTGCACGTGCTTCCGCCATTGCCACCGCTGCTGCAATGTTTCCGGGAATCGTTTTTGCGGAAGAACAAAACCGAATGATTGAACAACTAGGTGTCCTGGATGTTTCATGGAAAAAAACACCTTGTCGTTTCTGTGGTGTCGGTTGTGGACTAAAGGTTGGGGTAAGCGATGGGAAGGCTGTGGCAGTTAAGGGCGACCCCAATAGTCCGGTAAACAAAGGCCTATGCTGTGTGAAGGGATACCACTCCATTCTGGCTCTTTATGGTACTGACCGATTGACAAAACCATTGATTCGGAAAAACGGAAGGCTGGTGGAGTCCACTATGAAAGAAGCACTGGACTTGGTTGCTTCTAAATTGAAATCTACTATTGAAGAAACTGGAAAAGACTCAGTATCCATCTATGGATCAGGACAATGGACCATTCCTGATGGCTATGTAGCCTCTAAATTTTTCAAAGGAGCCATTGGTACGAACAATGTAGAGGCCAATGCACGGTTGTGTATGGCTAGTGCAGTTACAGGGTTTCTTTCTTCATTTGGTCTCGATGAACCTATGGGCTGCTATGAAGATATTGATCATGCAGATGTCTTTGTACTGTGGGGAAACAATATGGCTGAGATGCACCCGGTCCTGTTTTCTCGGTTACTTGACAATCGCTTGAAACGTCCTGTTAAGATTATTGACTTGGCCACTCGTACAACGCGTACCTCGCATGCAGCGGATAGATCCATTCTTTTTAGCCCACAAACTGATCTTGCTATTGCTAATGCTATCTGCTATGAGATTGTAAAAAACAGGTGGGTGAACACCGCTTTCGTTGAAAAACATTGTGCGATCAAAGAAGGAAAGACCAATATCGGATATGGACTTGAAGAGCACTTTGCTTTTAAAGATGAAGCCAAGAACATAGACTTTGAAGCTTTTGAAAGCTTTCTTGAAGATTACTCGCCAGAAAAAGTGGCTGAATATAGTGGCGTATCAGCAAAAGATATTAAGTACCTGGCATCACTATATGGAAATCCTAATAATAAAGTCATGTCGCTTTGGTGTATGGGAACTAACCAACACACTCGCGGGACTTGGATCAATAATCTAATTTATAACATTCATCTACTTACAGGTAAAATTTCAACACCGGGTAATAGTCCATTTTCCCTAACCGGGCAGCCCAGTGCATGTGGTACCGTTCGTGAGGTGGGAACCTTAACTCATAAGCTGCCACATGGTGTGGTGATGAACGAAAAAGATAGGGAGATGGCCGCTGAAATTTGGAAAGTACCGGTGGAAAATATTCCATCCAAACCCTCACATCATACAGTTTCAATGTTCAGGGCGCTGGATCGGGGGGACATCCGTTTCATGTGGATCCAGGTTACAAATCCAATGGTGACTATGCCCCATTTGAATCGCTATAGAAATGGAGCAAAAAAAGACGATCGATTCATCGTAGTGTCCGATGTGTATCCAACACCAACTACAGATATAGCGGATGTTGTACTTCCTTCGGCGATGTGGATCGAACGAGAAGGGATGTATGGAAATTCTGAGCGCAGAACCCAGCACTTTAATCAGTTGCTGAAGCCTCCGGGTGAGGCCATGAGTGATACCTGGCAACTAATTGAAGTAGCTAGAAGGCTAGGGTACGAAGAACTCTTCCCGTGGAGTGAAGAAACACATATTGAAGAGATATGGAAGGAATATTCTCGTTTCCATGCGGGTAAGAAACATGGTATGGCACCTTATGAAGAATTAAAAGCGAATTCAGGACTGCAGTGGCCATTCGTCGACGGAAAAGAAACCAAGTGGCGTTATCACGGGAAATACGACCCTGCATGTAAAGGAGATACCTATGACTTTTATGGTAAGCCTGGAGGTAAAGCCTGGATATGGGCACGGCCATATGAGCCAGCTCCAGAAGTACCGGACGCAGCATATTCATTCTGGCTAAATACCGGGAGAGTATTGGAACACTGGCATACAGGCTCCATGACACGCCGTGTCCCCATACTACATCAAGCTGTTCCAAAAAGCTATGTTGAGTTAAATCCTGATGATGCGAAAAGGTTGAACATCCGTCATGGTGACAAGGTGAGGATCATTTCAAGACGCGGAGAGATCGTGATGGATGCTTCGGTAGACCAAAGAGGCAATCCCACTCCGGGTCAGGTATTTGTTCCATTCTTCGACGAGTCGTTCTTGATCAACGAGCTTACGCTGGATGCTTTTTGTCCTATTTCCAAACAACCGGACTATAAAAAATGTGCGGTGCGAATTGAGAAAGTATGAAATGAGCGGAATTGGTAACTATATCGATGATGGGATGCATAAAAATATAGCGAATTACATATGCGCCTATGAACATAAAACCAATGGTATATGAATGGAAAAGCCATTATCTTCTTCATTATCCTCTTGATGATCTCCGTCATCGTCATATTCGATCTAAGCATTCGGCAATCAAATATTAGTGCTACTGTGATTACAGCTGAAACAGATGATGTGGTTCCTACCCCCATGTTGGAGCAAGAAGTGTTTAACCTTCAGGATTTGGCCTATGAGTTTAAAGAACTTTCTCCGATAGAAAGTGAGAAAAGATTAAGAGATTATTACAAGAATCGCGCGTATGATGGGGCTCCACCTTTGATTCCACATCCCCTTTTGAGTGAAAAAGGCATTGGAGGTAAGACCTGTTTGCAATGTCATACCAGTGGAGGCTATGTAGATCGCTTCAAAGCATTTGCGCCCATCACTCCACATCCAGATCTCCTCAATTGTAATCAGTGTCATGTGCCTAAGAAAACGACCAATCTTTTTGTAGCCAGTCAATTTGAACGATCTGCCCCTAAACGTATTGGTTCAGGTGTTTTGGATGGGAGTCCACCTCCAATCCCGCATGACTTTCAGGTTCGGGGTAGTTGCCTCTCGTGCCATGGTTCGCCTGCTGCACCTAAAGAAATAAGGGTTAGTCATCCCGAGCGGGTGAACTGCCTGCAGTGCCATGCACCAACGAACAACCGTCAAATTACATGGGTACGTAAATCCGTAGAAGAGAAAGGAGGGACGGAATGAAGGATTTAAAGATATTGTCTATCACTTTTTTGGGTGTTTGTTTACTAGGCTGCTCCGGAGGGCATAAGGAATCCAATCTGGATTTAATTAGGAGTCATACCGATACTGTAATGTATGACTTTGACAGCTTTGAACGTCTGGAAGACCTTGAGATTGCTACAGTGTTGACTCAGATGCAAGAAAGGGATTCACAGTTTTTGGTACCATCAAGAATTCAACAGATGACCAAATTTCCATGTTCCAACTGTCACACCAAACCTGTGGACGAATTAAAGAAACTAAATAAAGGGATCAGCGCTCATTTGGATGTTGAGTTGTCCCATGCCCATCCCATATCTATGAATTGTATGACGTGTCATAATATGGACAGGCCCGATGAGCTCACATCATTGACAAAAGCAAGCATCAGCTTTGATCATTCGTATCAGCAGTGTGGTCAATGTCATTCTTCCCAGCTTAAGGATTGGGAAGGAGGTTCTCATAGTAAGCGATTAAGAGGATGGTTACCACCCCGCGTATCACAGACCTGTGTAGGATGTCATAATCCGCATAAGCCTGCCTTTGAAAAGAGATGGCCATCAAGGTTAAATACGAAAAAAAGTGAAGCACAAAATCATTGAATAATGGAACAGAACAATTCATGTGGACAAAACTGTAACTGCCGAAATGAGCAACCATCAGCTCCAATCAATGATATGGGCTTTAGTCAGACAGGGGATGCCAAAACCAGCAGGCGGGGAGCGCTGAAGAAGCTAACACTAGGTCTTTTGACTGGAGCAGGTATGGCCTCCTCTGCTTGTAGCGTAATTGGTGCCGAGGATGCGAAAGAAGTGAGTGGTCTTAAATGGGATGAATTTTTTAAGGAGAATTATCGTGTCATGACAGATAAAGAGCGTAAGGATACGGTAAAGCGACTTGAACGACTTTATGAGCTAAATACCGGAAAGAAGATCAATGTATCCACTACAGACGCCTCTGAAGATGTCCTTTTTGGATATGCCTTCAATATTTCAAAGTGTCAGGGATACATGGATTGTGTGAATGCTTGCGTAGAAGAAAACAATCAGGACAGACGTTCTGAAATGCAATACATCCGCATCCACGAACATAAGAATGGACAAATCAATTTTGAACTAGCGGAAGATGACTATTTCCACGAAGTACCTGCCGAAGGACATTTCTATATGGGTACACAATGCTTTCATTGTGAAAATCCACCATGTGTCGATGTATGTCCGGTAAAAGCGACCTGGAAAGAAAAAGATGGAATTGTAGTGATCGATTATGATTGGTGTATTGGTTGCAGGTACTGCATGGCTGCATGTCCCTACGACGGTAGGAGGTTCAACTGGCAGCAACCGGAAGTTCCGGAAGAAGAAGTAAATAAAGACCAACATTACCTGGGAAACCGATTAAGGAAGAATGGAGTGATGGAGAAATGTACGTTTTGCATTCAACGCTCCCGAAATGGAAAGAATCCTGCTTGTGTGGAAGCTTGTCCAACAGGGGCTCGGATATTTGGGAATATCCTCGATCCGAATAGTGAGATCAGGTGGGTGCTTGAAAATAAGAAGGTCTTTAGGCTCAAAGAAGATTTGGGCACAGAACCTAAGTTTTGGTATTTCATGGATTAAGCAATATGAGCCAATTAAAAATTTTCAGTTCGCTTGTCAAAGACAGCATTTCCAATTCGATGCAAGGTTCAAAATCCTACCACATTTGGATGGGAGTCTTGACCTTTTTTATGTTACTTGGAGCATACTGTTATTACCAACAGCTCAGTAAAGGATTGGTGGTGACAGGGATGAGCGATCATGTGAGCTGGGGACTATACATCTCCAACTTTACATTTTTAGTAGGTGTAGCAGCTGCGGCTGTGATGTTGGTGATGCCTACCTATGTACTTAAAGATGTTGATTTTTCAAAGGCCGTATTGATTGGAGAAGGACTTGCTGTAGCAGCATTGATTATGTGCCTTGCATTCGTTACAGTTGATCTTGGTGGTCCTGGCAGAGCATGGCATTTAATTCCCGGGGTAGGACTATTCAATTTCCCTCAGTCCATGCTTGCATGGGATGTGATTGTATTGAATGGATATTTGTTTATCAATATTACGATACCGTTATATATTCTGATGTCGCGATATCAGAATAAGGAGCCGAAAAAGAGTTTTTACCTCCCGGGAGCGATGATCTCTGTTTTTTGGGCGGTAGGTATTCATATGGTTACCGCTTTCCTTTATGCCGGACTTCCAGCCAGACCTTTTTGGAACAGTTCACTACTTGGTCCAAGGTTTCTTGCCTCAGCATTTGCTGCAGGACCTGCACTGATCATTATTATTTTGGAGATTATTTCCAGGTACACCGACTACAAAATAGCTAAGAAGTCATTTGCAAAGTTGGCAATGGTAGTGACAATAGCCGCTCAAGTCAATCTCATTATGCTTATTTCTGAATTATTCAAGGAATTCTATGCACAAACACATCACAGTCTGAGTGCCGTCTACCTTTTCTTTGGATTACATGGGAAAACAGGGTTGGTCCCCTGGACGTATGCTTCATTAATATTGAATGTAGTTGCAACTGGAATACTAACGATGCACTTAATTTTGAAGAGCTATCGATGGTTAACATTTGCTTGTATTTGCCTTTTCGTTGGAATCTGGATAGAAAAAGGCATGGGGTTAATCATTCCTGGCTTCATTCCTGGCTCATGGGGAGATATTGTGGAGTATGTACCTACCTGGATTGAAATTGGGGTTACAATCGGAATTTGGGCCATGGGTGCATTCATTTTTACTATTTTGGCTAAATCGGCAATATCTATCGAAATGGGAAAAATGAGGTTCAAGAGTTGATTTCTGCCAACTCATGCCCATGATAAGATACTTGTGATAGAAGTCATTTCATTTATCCACACATCGTTTTAGATCCAAAACTTCTAAATGTCGGAATATTACTCAAGAAAGACGGTTTTGTAATATTTAATGATTTCACTTCGGACTAAAATTGCTTTTATAATGGTAATAGTAGTTGCGAGGGAGTTTTTGAGGTTAAGGAGTTGTAAGTTTTTTAGAGCAGACTTTTTGAAGATAACTCCTATTCAAAAGGCAATTACCTATTCCAAATTAGGAGTTATGGTTTTAGAGTCAAAGTCTGACGCATGAACGAGGTTACTTTGGTAGATAATTGTCAGAAGGGCAAGAAGGGTAATGAAAAGGAATTGTATCAACATTTTTTTTCCTATGCTATGAGTATTGCCTTGAGGTATTCTTCAGACTATGAGGACGCTTTGGAGATCGTCAATGATAGTTTTTTGAAGGTGTTCAAATCCATTCGGAAGTTTGAGAACACCAATTTTAAAGCCTGGCTAAGAAGAATTATCATTAATACTGCAGCCGACTTATATCAAAAAAATAAGAAGTACTACTTTATCGAAGGAATGGGGAATGCCACCTACGATATAACCTCAGAAGAGTTGATAACAGCTCAAATGTCATATGATGACTTACTACTTCAGGTACAGAATCTGCCACCAGCATACCGGACGGTGTTCAACCTTTATGCAATTGATGGGTATAAACACCATGAGATTTCAAAAATGCTAAAAATCTCAGTGGGTACATCCAAATCCAATCTTGCCAGGGCAAGAGGTCTCTTGAAGAAATCAGTTAAAGAAAATACAAGAATTGAATTTGAGGAGGCCAGCCCAATTGAGTATGAACAGTTATGTGAAGTATGCTGAAGAAAGGCTTATAGCAACGGGCTTGCTTTCGAGGATGCATAGTTGGGTGAACTTAAAAATGTCGGAAATGTGGCATCATTTGTCGGAAAATTACTACCTGATATAAAGCGCTTTGTTTTCGAGTATCGATTAAACGTTTTCATAAATCAATTTTTCTCACAAAGGATTACATTTGCTTTGCTCTGGTATAGCAGTATACAAACCTGAGAATTTTACCAAAAATGGGTTTGTTTGGTACGCTAGATCACGCCCACTATGGGGATCATCGAATGTGCCAACTAGCTCATAATCTTTCTTTACAAGAGGTTTGATATGTGCGTGCCAGGGTTTTTTATTTTCTAATTGAGCTTTTGGTAATCTTCTTCCGTATCAATATCAATTTCACCACTTTTGAATGGAACACCTTGAGTCGATTCAGGATGTTGGATGATAATTTTCTTGGCTCCTTGATCACCTCTCAGTGAAAGCAACTCTTCAAAGTAATGATAGCTGAAAATAACAGGAACACCGATTTGGTTAGCATATTTGGATCCGGTGATACAGAATTGATCATCTTGATGTTTGGCTATCAACTCTTCAAGGTGATCAGCCGTCAGGTAGGGTTGATCAGATAAAAGGAACAATACATGCTCTACTGAGGGATGATTTTCTATAATCGTTGAAAGCCCTGTTCGAATGGAACTGGCAATGCCTTCTTTCCAGTCGCTATTGATGATGATTTCTATACCTTCTGAATTGATTTCTTTTTTGATTTTATCTGCGTAAGCTCCTAAGATCAAAAATTTAGGTTCACAATAGGTTCTTTTAGTCATATCGATGCTACGCTGCAACAGAGAAGAGTCCTTATAGGAGAGAAGCTGCTTAGGCCTTCCAAGTCTCCTGGATTCTCCCGCAGCTAAGATGATCAGTCCAGTTTTCATATTTGTATTGAATCAAACTGGGTGTTATCCTTAGTGTGGATCGGACCTTCTTTGTCTCTGAGTAAACCACCTTTCACATCTTCTAATACTGCTTTAATTTCAGCTAGAACAGATAGTGCGATTTCTTCTGGAGTTTCTGCCCCGATCTCCAATCCGATGGGAGCATAGATATCATTTAATCGTTCCTTACTCACCTCGATTCGTTCTTGCTTCAAATCATCCAGCATTCGATCGAATTTCTTTTTGGGGCCAAGGATGCCAATGTAGGGAATTTGAATCAATGGGATGAGTGTTTTCAACACACTAATATCATAATGGTAGTTGTGTGTCATGAGCACGAAAACGGTTCGCTCATCGATAGTGATATTTTCTAAAACCGCTTCCGGTTTGGAGACAATTACCTGACATGAACTGACAAATCGATCGTGAGTAGCCAGCTCTTGTCGTCCGTCTACCACATAAACCATCCAGCCTAACAGGTCAGCCATTTTGGTCAATACCTGGGTGTCGTTACCAGCTCCAACAACTACGATGGTCACTGGAGGAGCAAAATACTCGATAAAAACATTGGTTTGTTTCTCTGCGTGGATGTATGCCCGAAACAAGGAAGATTTCCGTTTCAATACCACCTGCGCATCTTTTTGAATGGAATCTGCTAATGCCGCATCATCCAACGACCCGTTGAGTTGTTGTTCCTCATGGATCAAAAGTGATGTGCCCAAATGTGAGTCATTTTTTTGTGCCAGGTTAAAAAGGACGATCAATACACATGGCTTTTTAGTAGAAACAGCCTCTTTGATGAGCTGAATAGGATTTTTAGAATTCTCAGGATTAATGGGTTCGAACAAGACCTGAATTACTCCATTGCATCCAAGTTGAGCACCTACGATCGCATCATCCTCATCATTGGTATCATAAGTTACCAGCGTATTCTTGTTTTGGACCAATGCATAGAGTGCTTTTCTAAGTGCATCGCCTTCAAGACATCCGCCGCTGATAGCACCGGTGATCATCCCATGTTCATCTACCAACATTCTGGCACTGGGCCTTCGGTAGGAGGAGCCTTCAACGTGTACAACAGTAGCCAGGACCGTTTTAAGTCCTTTTTCTGTAGCATGTTCATACGCTTTGATGATGGCATCAACTTCTCGCATCGCTAATTTCTTAGTTGGTTCACGACTTCCTTGACTTTAGTTATGGCAAAATCAACCTCTTCTTTCGTAGTAAATCTACCCAGACTAAATCGTAAAGAAGCATACGTGAGTTGTTCAGGTACACCCATGTTGATCAACACATGTGAAGGCTCAGAGATGGCAGATGTGCAAGCAGACCCGTTAGAAACAGAGATATCCTTCAGGGCGAGCAAGAGCTTCTCACCGTTCACATCACCAAAGGAGATGTTGGTAGTGTGAGTGAGTCTAGCTTCAACATTGCCATTGACCGTAGTTTCAGGGATTTTCAATAACTCATCTTCAAGGGTGTCTCTAAGTGTTTTCAACTTACGCGAATCCTGATCCATTTCTTTAGATGCAATTTCACACGCACTTCTAAAACCAACGATCCCAGGCACGTTCAAGGTGCCAGAGCGCAATCCTTTTTCATGACCGCCACCTTCAATTTGAGGTTGTAGCTTAACTTTCGGATGTTTACTCCTTACATAAAGCGCACCGACCCCCTTGGGACCATACATCTTATGACTGGAAAAGGTCATTAGGTCAATTCCCATCTTTTCTACATTGACTGGTATCTTTCCTACAGCCTGGGTGGCATCACTCATCAGCAAAGCATCATGTTTCTTAGCAATCAGGCTGATTTCTTCAATGGGTTGAATAACACCCGTCTCATTGTTAGCCAGCATGATACAAATGAGATAGGTATCTGTTTGAATAGCTTTTTCTATAACAGTCAAATCAATGAGCCCATCAGATTGAACAGGAAGATAGGTCACCTGATTACCAAGCTGTTCCATGGATGCCATGACATCCAATACCGCTTTATGTTCGGTGGATACGGTGATAATATGTCCTTTTTTATTTAAGCCTTTAATGGCCAAATTGATGGATTCGGTAGCACCTGAGGTGAATGTAATTTCTTTTGCTTTGGCTCCAATCAAAAGAGCTATCTGTTCTCGTGCTAGGCCAACTGCTTCTTCTGCAGCCCATCCAAACGGGTGACTTTTACTTGCCGCATTGCCAAATCTTTCTGTGAAATGGGGGAGCATGCGGTCAAGCACTCTCGGATCAACAGGAGTTGTGGCATTGTAGTCCATGTAAATAGCTACTGCCATTTATCGCTTATTGATTTGATCTCCTACGTTTATTGTTCCTCCCTGTATCACTTTGGCCGTGATCCCTCCATGTCCTCTCATAGCATTGTATCCACCACTGCCCAGGTTCTGCTCCATTCTTGAGCATGGATGACAGTATCCTGTCCCTTCAAATACTACTTTTCCTATGCTGAATTGTTGATCACGGAGAGCAAACAAGTTGATGCCTTTGACGACCAGATTTCTACGGGTCAAGCCCGGATCAATGGATTCAAGACCTAGCATACTGGCTACTGCATACAGGTGTTCTTGTTGGATCAAGGTGACCTGCCGCTTTGTGCTGTAGGTCGAAGCAAAATGATCCCCATCCAACCCGTGTTTCTTGGTTACTTCCACTGTCTTATGACTGACTAATGGTTGCTTTCGCACTGGACGAACACCAATCCACATCAGCTCACCTGCTTGAGGTAAGTTATCTATCAGGTTCTTAAGTGGCTTATCTATTTCTTGTTTCATAGTATCATTCTAAATTATGAAGTTATGAAAAATGTCTGGTCACTCGACTGCTGAATAGCATAATAAACTTGTCGTTTGTAGAATATACATGCAATTCTTGTATGATTTTAGTAATTTGAGGGAAGTAAAAAATAATCTTGGCTATGGCTTCCTACTCAATTAACGTCAACGGTAAACAACATCAAGTTGATGTTGATGCAGATACACCTATCTTATGGGTTCTTCGTGATCACCTCAAACTTGTCGGGACGAAGTTTGGGTGTGGAATTGCACAATGTGGTGCATGCACCATTCATGCCAATGGTAATGCGATTCGAAGCTGTTCACTTCCCATTTCAGCGGTGAACGATATGAAGTTGACCACCATTGAAGGGTTGTCGGAAAAAGGAGATCATCCGGTACAGGAAGCATGGCTGGAGCATGATGTTCCACAGTGTGGCTACTGTCAGGCAGGACAAATTATGAATGCAGCAGCTTTCCTGAAACAAAACCCGAATCCTTCTGAGGAGGAGATTGCTCAAGCTATGAATGGAAACATTTGTCGGTGCGGCACCTACATCCGAATCAATCAAGCGGTGAAAACAGCTGCTGAAAAACTTTCTAAACTCACCTAAACAGTATTTGCAATGACACTCATCAAGACACAAATAAATAGACGGTCGTTCTTAAAAGTTTCTGCTGCTGCTGGTGGTGGGATGATGTTGGGATTTAGCTGGCTGGCAAGCTCATGTAGTACACCAGAGGAGGTAGCACAACTTCCGGATGAATGGTTTGATATCAATGCCTATATTAAAGTAGGAGACAATGGCACGGTGACTATCTTTTCACCGAATCCTGAAATAGGTCAAAATGTAAAAACATCCATGCCGATGATTGTGGCAGAAGAATTGGATGTGGACTGGAAAAAAGTGATCGTTGAGCAGGCTGACCTCAACACGGTAAAATACAGCAGACAGTTAGCGGGAGGTAGTCAATCGATTCGTCAAGGATGGCGCGGATTGCGTATGGCAGGAGCAACTGGAAGAAGGATGTTGATGGAAGCTGCTGCAAAACAATGGAATGTTTCAGTTGGTGAGCTTTCCACAGAATCCGGTTACGTGAAGTATGGCGATCAATCACTTAGCTATGGTGAGTTGGCTTCAGCAGCAGCGTTGCTAACTGTACCCGAAGAGGTTGAACTCAAGGACAACAACGACTTTAAGTTGATCGGAGGTAATGTCAAGAATGTGGATGCTAAGAAGATCGTGACAGGAGAACCATTATTCGGTTTAGATTTCGAACGTGAAGGCATGCATATTGCGATGATCGTTCATCCCCCTGCTTTTGGAATGAAATTGAAATCCATGGACGATTCAGAAGTCAAAGGGATGTCTGGGATCAAGGACGTTTTTGTAGTCAATGCAGGAGTAGAAAACAAGCAGTGGTCCGATACGAATGCATTCCCTGAGTTGGTAGCGATAGTAGGAGAAAGTACCTGGCAGGTGATGAAAGCCAAGAAAGCATTGAAGATTGAGTGGGAGGTGGAAACCCCTCTGGAGAATACCGAAGACCATGAACAGAAATTGGTTGAGGCACTCGCTGGAGAAGTAGAAACGCTTCGAGATGATGGAAATGCGAAGGCAATGATGACCAAGGCCAGCCGAGTGATCGAGCGGGTATACAGTGCGCCATTTCTGGCGCATAATCCGATGGAGCCAATGAACTTCTTTGCCCACGTGACTGATACCAATGCAGAATTGATCGGTCCTATTCA
This sequence comes from Ekhidna sp., assembly GCA_965267215.1. Taxonomy (GTDB): domain Bacteria; phylum Bacteroidota; class Bacteroidia; order Cytophagales; family Cyclobacteriaceae; genus Ekhidna. Next base: position 2,162,521 of record OZ253940.1, on the reverse strand, counting down.
AACACCGGAATACTTAAGAGCGTCTGCGGCTGCAGTCTTGGGAATGACTGAAGATCAAGTATCTGTTCAGATGACACGAATGGGAGGAGGATTTGGAAGAAGACTGTATGGTCACTTCGGGATCGAAGCGGCGGTGATCTCACAAAAAATCAAAGCACCGGTTAAGCTAGTGTATACAAGAGAAGACGATATGACCCAAGGGACGTATCGCCCGGCATATCGAGTGGTGTACAAAGCAGCACTCGATGATAGCAACAACCTGATCGGATGGCATGTGAAAGGCGCAGGACTACCTTCCAGTCCATTGTTCCCAAATCGATTCCCTGCTGGAACATTGGATGACTTCATGATTGAATCTGCACGTGTGCCCACGAATATATCCACAGGTGCCTGGAGAGCACCACGATCCAATTTTATTGCAGGAGCAGAGCAATCCTTCATAGATGAAGTAGCTGAAGAGATGGGTAAAGATCCGATTGACTTACGACTGGAGCTCTTTGATCGTGCGATCAACAATCCGGTAGGAGAGGTGAATGACTATGATCCTGAACGATATGCAGGAGTACTTAAGTTGGTGAAAGAAAAGTCTGGCTGGGGCGAAGAGACACCAGGTATTCACCGTGGGGTGTCTGCCTACTATTGTCACAACTCCTACGTGGCACAGGTGCTTGACATGGAAAAAGATGGCAATGACTTGAAGATCAAGAAGGTGTGGTGTGCAGTTGATTGTGGTATTGTGGTGAATGTGGAGGGTGCACTGAACCAGATCCAGGGAGGGATTATTGATGGAATTGGACATGCAATGTACAGCCGTATCCAGTTTAAGGATGGCGCACCACAGCAGGAGAACTTCAATGGCTACCGATTAATCAGACACTCCGAAGCGCCGGTAGAGATAGAAACATTCTTTGTGGACAATGGAATAGATCCAACAGGATTGGGTGAGCCTTCCTTGCCTCCAATCTCCGCAGCACTAGCCAATGCGATGTACCAGGCTACCGGCCAGCGATACTACCATCAGCCGTTTGCGATAGCGGAGCAAGGCGTAGTGCAGGAGGTAGGATAGTATATTTAGTTGATAAAAATTCAAATCAGTAATAGCCATAAATGAGCTATTGAATCTAGCGTATGAAGACAACACCAGAACACGATGAACGGGTAGCCAAAATAGTTTTTGCCTCAGTATATCCTCATTATGTGAGCAGACTTGAAAAGAATGGTCGGACAAAAGAAGAACTGCATCAGGTTATAGAATGGTTAACAGGTTTTGATAATAAAAAGCTGCAGGAACTCATTGACAAAAAGGTGACTATCGAAACTTTTTTTTCTGAAGCAGATCTGAATCCAAATGCTGTATTAATTACTGGCGCAATTTGCGGTTATAGGATTGAAGAAATTGATACCCCTTTAACAAAACAAGCAAGATATATGGACAAGTTGGTAGATGAATTGGCAAAAGGCAGAAAGATGGATAAAATTCTCCGCAAAGGATAAACGACACCACTTAAAACTGCGAAATCGTCCTCTTCTCTTAATAGTTGAAAGCCATTCATATGAAATAAAAGAGGCTTAGAACTGATTTAGCTCATAACATTTTTCGTCCCTTCTTCTGATTTTGTCCTTCTTTTTATGAACATCTTTTTGCAATGTATCCATTTCGGTACTTCAGAAGATCAAATGACAGCTAACGAACGATATATTAATTATGATCTTAAAGGAAACTTCATTTCTTATCTTCAAATGATGAGCGATGAGAGGTTCAATATCTATGATAGGAAAGGGGAATATCAGGGATATGGTAAAATGTTAGATGATAATCGATTCAATATCTACGATTCAGATGGCAATCTGACTTCATACGGTATTAAAAAAGGAGGTCCTGCTTACGAGATATTTAATAATGAAGGAGATCAAATAGGGTATGGGAACTTGCTTAAATAAGATAGCCTCAACTAATATTATTCTAACTTGTTGCTGTCAATTTCTTACGTCATACAACTATGAACTCATTGCAAACCATACCCTTTGGAAACCTTCTGTTAGCATTTATTCCTGTTTTGGTCGTCATTATTATTTTGTGGAGATGGAAGATGAACTATAAAAATTCTATTTATGCAATGTTTAGAATGTTGATTCAACTATTGCTGGTAGGATATCTGTTAGCCTTCATCTTTAATACAGAAAACTCATGGGTTGTGATGGGGGTTCTTACGATCATGTTACTCTCGTCCAGCTGGATTGCCCTTCGCACCATTGATATTCCAAAGAAAAAACTATATGTAAAGTGTTTTTATGCAATTATCGTTGGAGGGGGCATCACATTGGTATTGATCACACAAGTCGTATTGGAACTAAATCCATGGTTTTTACCAAGTTATATGATCCCTCTAGCCGGGATGATTTTTGCTAATGCCATGAACAGTATCAGTTTGGCAGGTGAACGGATGGAGTCTGAGTTGCAAAGGGGAGAAACATATGATCGGTCAAGGACAGTAGCTTTTCAGGCTTCTTTAATACCGATGATTAACTCCCTTTTTGCGGTAGGATTGGTTTCTTTACCCGGTATGATGACCGGACAAATTTTGTCGGGAGTTTCTCCTTTGATAGCCGTTCGATATCAGATCATGGTCATGTGTATGGTCTTTGGCTCTGCTGGGATTTCTTCTGCTCTTTTTTTGGTGCTGACCGGGAAAGAGTTCTCTACCCTTGTTGGTGTCACCAATAAACACTAATCAGCATGCCTGATGGGGTCAAAAGACCAACAGTGGTATAGAACCCAAGTCTACTTGACCCAATTACAAACGAGGACTAGATTGAAGTTCAAGACATAATTCGATTATTTAAGGTTTATGAGCTGGTATAATTTTTGAACGTTGAGATAAGTGTGTTGAAAAGAATTATGACCGTTCTCAAAATCGTATCTTTCATCCTATTGATGTTATGTTGTAACCTGCACGTACATTCCCAATTCATTTCTGGTAGGGTAGTAGCCTTAAAGCCACCAACTAATCTTGATGCCATTCAAAATGATATCTCTGTCGAGGCTTATCTTGAAAACGAAAATGCATTTTGGGATCATACAGCTGAGATAGAAGTTTTCCATTCTGAATTTCCTGATTCCTTATTTTTTAGGTCCAAGGCTGATTCACTAGGATTTTTCAGTATCAGAGTCCCATATAGGCAGGAATGTTATATTAAAATCGTAGGAAATGATAATTACTGGGATCACCTACATCCTCCACTTATCTTGAAACGTGTTTTTCTAACTGAAAATGTCCGATTGGATTTTTTGCCTATTATAAGAAATGAGTTGGGACTTTCAGAATATGTTTCCAGACCCATTAGACGAAAATTTATATTTTTTGGTAAATGGATATATGGAACTTTTCATGAGCCACCACCTATATGGAATTCATACCCTGATAATATGTACAGGATAACCTATAAGAACAGAATTGTTTCTTTAACTCTTCAGCAACAAAATGCAGAAATAGACTTTTATGAAATAATGCATGATCTTGCAATCAAGGATAGTTTAGGAATGTTCTATGACGATAGATTTCCTTTTCGGGGTGATAAGGATTTTCAGGAGGATATCAATAGGAAGCGAAATTCACCGGGATCTATGCCAGATACAGTAGCACAAGTAAAAATTGCATTTATTCTTTATAAGGATGGAAGTCTTGGTTTTCCTATTATTCTAGAATCTTATGATGATTGGCACAGTAATGAAGCTCTACGCCTCTTTAAAACCCTACCCAAATTTAAGCCTATGAGTACTTCTAGAAGGATCCCTGCTGAAGGGAAAGGAAATCTAGTAGAAGTTTTGGAATTCAATTTTTCTTACCCAAGATGAGTTAGCACTTTTTTAGTTCATTTATTGTCTCACGGCCAACTTCACCCCCAACAATCCACAAGGACCTGTGGTTGATAAAGTATGCTTAGAAAAAGGATAAAGCCAGTACCTGGACAGGAGTCTGTTTGGGACTATCCTCGTCCACCGCGCTTAGAACGGTTTAGTGGTCATATACGCATTGTTTTTGGAGGCATAGTTATTGTGGACTCTAATCAATGCTTCCGTATGTTGGAAACCAGTCACCCTCCGACATATTATATTCCGGTCAATGATTTTAAAGAAGGCACGCTAAGGGAAACTAATGGAGGCTCCTTTTGTGAGTTTAAGGGATCTGCCAATTATTACGATATCGAATCTGGAGGGCAAGTTGCCTACGCCGCGGGCTGGGGATACAAACAGCCATCAAACGCCTATTCACAGCTAAAAGATACGGTAGCCGTATATGCGCACAAAATGGACGCTTGTTATGTGAATGATGAGTTGGTCCAGGCTCAGGAGGGAGACTTCTATGGAGGATGGATAACTAAAGCGATTGTCGGCCCATTCAAAGGAGGTATAGGCACTTTTGGTTGGTGATAAATACTCTCGCATAAGCATTTTCACTCCCTAAAGATATCTCATTAGCCATTTCTAAGCCTCTGTAACTTCATCTCAAAATCATCGCGCCAATCCGATTGAAGGCTAGGAGAGTTGATGGCTTTTTGTAACAACTCTTTGTTTTGTTTTTCGGTAGAGTATAAGTCTACCAGTTCCTTGATGGATAAGCCGTATTCGTCATCACTCAATTTTTCAATGGTATCACCAGCATCCACCAAACCTTCTTCAAGCACTTTGAAGTAGAAGCCGCTTTTGTTGGCTTGCATGAAGTCCCGGATAATGGAAGGATCACCCATCTTGATGCCCAGCTTGAAACAAGGAAGCCGAGGAGTGGTAACCGAAAAAACCACTGACCCAATTTTGTATACGTCACCCACACACACGTCTTTTTCGCTCAATCCATTGATAGATAAGTTTTCTCCAAATACTCCCGGGTAAAACTCCAGGTCTGGGCGTTTTTCTTCCCAGAAATCATAATGTTCTGCGGGATATGCATACACTGCCTTGTTTTCACCCCCATGGACGGTGAGGTCGGCCTGCTTGTCTCCCTCCAAACTGAGTTTCGTTACTTTTCTAGGGCCGCTTACTTCTTGCTTGAAAATACCAGTTGTGATGATTTTTCCTTGGTATTCAACCTCACGGATCTGACCAACATGTATGGATAATAGTTTCATATTCTCAGTGCTATCAACTTTGGCTATTAAAAAAAACTGTCATATCGAATGAAATGAGATATCTATAGATTTATTAAGAGGAATTTTCAATTGGAAGTTGTTGAAAGTTTTTTTAAATATTTCTCCTATCGTCGAAAAGACCGGGTCGCCTAAGACAGTTTTTTTAGTAATGACCATCATTCTTGTTTTCTAATGTTTACACCCACAGACTTAGAAGCTGGAGTGTGACTTTTCCTTGCAAACAAATTCAACGGCACCAATGGGTTGGCCTCCGGAAAATAGGTAGCCAAACACCCTTCAGGAATGTCATATGGTACTATAGTAAATCCAGATACCTTTCGTTCAGAACCATAGCTATTCCAAAGTTCGACTTGCTCTCCTTTCACTAACCCTTCTTTTTCCATATCTGCTACATTCATGAAAACCACATTTCTTCCACCAAAAATTCCCCGGTAGCGATCATCCATGCCATACACCGTCGTGTTGAATTGATCGTGACTTCTAATCGTCATCATAGTATATGCATGTCCTTCTGGGATTTTTTCTGCTAGCTGATTAACTGTGAAGTGGGCTTTTTTGGAAGTTGTGTTGAATTCTCCAATCCGCACTCCATTGGGTAGCTCAAATCCATTGTTTTGCTTCAATCGTCGATTATAGTCTTTAAATCCTTTAATCGCTTTAGCAATTAAATCTCGGATGTTATCATAGTCTTCAATCAGCCGCAACCAATCAATGTCGTCGTTTCTTAACGTAGCAGCTGCGATGGAAGACACAATTTCAGGTTCACTTTTCAAGTGAGGAGATGGTGGAGTGAGGCTGCCATGTGACCCATGTACTACGCCCATGGAGTTCTCTACGGTAACTACCTGTTCTTTTCCATTCTGAATATGTTTGTCCGTCCGTCCAAGACATGGTAAGATTAAGGAAGTGTTTCCCGTAGCAAGATGAGTTCGATTGAGCTTAGTGCTGATATGGACGGTCATGTCGCAGTTCTTTAAGGCTTGCTCGGTCAATAAAGTATCGGGAGCTGCTGGTAATAGATTGCCACCCAGAGCCATAAAAAAGCTCACTTTTTCTTCATTCATGGCTTCTATGGCTTCTACCACATTGTAACCTGGAGATTCCGGTACGTCAAAGTTGAAGACCTCTTTGAGTTTGTCGGTCCAGGATTTGGTAGGTCGCTCCCAGATGCCCATGGTCCGATCGCCTTGTACATTGCTATGTCCACGAACCGGACAGGTGCCGGCTCCTTTTTTTCCGATGCTTCCTTTTAGTAACAACAGATTAACGATTTCACGAATGTTGTCTACCGCGTTTACGTGTTGGGTTAGCCCCATTGCCCAACAGGCAATGATCTTATTTTTGCTGGCCAACCAATGTGCACTGAGTAGTACGTCCGCTTTTGAAAGACCTGTTTGATTAATTAAGTCATCGAGTGAATACTGCTCCAGATCCGCTTTCAATGCTTCAAATCCTTCAGTTTTATTGGAGATAAACTCCTGATCGAGGCAGCTTTCATCTTTGATGAGCAACTTCAGCCATGCTTTGAGTAAGGCGACATCCTGGTTGATCTTGACCTGCAGGTACAAGTCTGCAATAGACGTAGCTTTTCCTACCCATCCTTTTACTTTCTGTGGGTTCTTGAATTTGAGTAATGCTACCTCCTTCAATGGATTGATGACAATGATTTTAGATCCATTTTGTTTGGCTTTCTCCAGCGAGCTCAACATTCTGGGATGATTGGTGCCTGGGTTCTGTCCAAATATCAAAATGATCTCTGTATGTTCAAAGTCTTCGAGGGTTACGGAACCCTTACCGATACCTAACGTCTCATTCAACCCGACTCCACTGGATTCGTGACACATGTTGGAGCAATCGGGGAGGTTGTTGGTGCCAAATTTTCGAACGAACAGTTGATAGAGAAAGGCTGCCTCGTTACTGGTCCGGCCGGAAGTATAGAAGACTGCTTTATCTGGATGGTCTAAGCTCTTCAGCTTATCTCCGATCAAAGAAAAAGCTTCTTTCCACTTGATAGGTTCATACCTGGTACCCCCTTCTTTTTTGATCACAGGTTGAGCCAACCGGCCTTGCTGCCCCAGCCAGTAATCACTTTTCTTTCGCAACGATTCAATGAGATGCTGTTTGAAGAAGGCTTCATCTGCCAGTCTGTGTTGGGCTTCTTCAGCAATGGCTTTTACGCCATTCTCACAAAATTCTCCAAGTTTGGATCGTTTTTCCGGGTCGGGCCAAGCGCATCCCGGACAGTCGATTCCTTTTTTCTGGTTTAGCTTTTTCAGGATTTTTAGTGCTTTCCATGCGGGCATGGCTCGCAAAACCATGCGGCTAGCGTTTGTTACCGATTTGGGTCCTACAGAGACTTTGGGTGTGTCTTTAATTCGAAGATGGTTGTGAGCTGGCATATTATAAAGATAGGTAGTCTTTACCGAATTTATTCCGGCATCTCCTGGTTTCGGAAGTACCTAGAACAGGTCAGGAATCTTTCTGTAATTCTACGTTATTGTCATCTCGACCGTAGGGAGAGATATTAACTTGAGATTGTTGGAAAAGCTAAGGTGATTTAAAGATTTCTCCTTCGTCGAAATGACAGGATAAGGTAAAGAAACGTCACTAGGAGTGGAGCAAGGTAGTTCCCACGAATAAGGAAATCGCTTCACCCGCCGGCTGCAGGCAGGTTGGCGATTCCTAACATTAAGATTGCTTCAGGTTTTATCAACCTTCACAATGATGTAAAAGAATGAGGATCGAAGCTTCACTCTTTCCAACCAGACCCGATAGGAGCGGCATCCTTTTGCTGGGTAGGGGATTGGAAAGGTTCAAAAGATACAGCGGATAGCGGGAGCAATTGCTCCGACGCTTGATGTCTGTTCTCTTCCAAATGAACGAATGGAATCCGGATGACAAAAGTCATGCCCTTAAAAGTGGAGATTTTACCTGCTAAATGCCTATTTTTACTGTATATGATAGTGGTGAAAGCTTTTGGTCATGTGAAGGAGGTACTGGGATCTGAGTTGGAGGTAAATAGGGAGTTGATCGATGTAAAATCACTGCGAGATTACTTAGGTAACGAGTACCCCACCATTGTATGGTCCACGGTTGCAATAGCCGTAAACAAGAAGTACGTTCAGGACCAGGACCCCATCAGCGTAGGTGATGAAATCGCCTTGATACCACCAGTATCGGGAGGGTAAATGAATTGGTACAACTAGTTGAACATATTGACCTCAATGAGGTATATAAACAGCTTGCCAATCCTAAAGCAGGAGGCACTTGTATATTTGTGGGTACGGTGAGAAACCATACACCTGCAAAGCCAGACTCAGGGGTGACGGAATTGAGCTTTGAAGCATACGATGAGATGGCGTTGACAGAGATGGAGAAGATCAGAGAGGAAGCGATTGCTAAATGGGGACTGCACCAAGCTATTCTTATTCATGCGGTCGGAAAGAAGGGAGTAGGGGAGCCGGTTGTTGTCGTTGGGGTGGCATCTTCTCATAGAAAAGAAGCCTTTCCAGCGTGTCAGTTTTTGATCGACGAGCTGAAGAAATCGGTTCCGATCTGGAAGAAAGAATTTTTCACCGATAGCAGTCACTGGGTGACTCCAACACCTTGAATCATGGATAGGCTTCAAGACAAATTCGGACGCACCATTGACTACCTGAGGTTGTCAGTAACAGACCGATGCAATCTACGGTGTACCTATTGCATGCCCGAACGAGGACTTAAGTTTTCACCTAAAGAACATTTGTTGACATATGAGGAACTGCTCTACCTGGTAGATATTATGGGTTCGCTTGGTGTAAGCAAAGTAAGAATAACAGGAGGTGAACCATTTGTACGAGCTGATCTGATCACTTTTTTGAAATCCCTTTCGGAAAAACCTTTTTTAGAGAAAGTCAGTATCACTTCCAATATCACACTTATCCGGCCTTATCTGGATGAATTAGAAAACCTAGGTATCAAAGACATCAATGTGAGCCTGGATAGCCTGGACAAAGAGAATTTTCAAGGCATTACCAGAAGGGATGAGTTTGAGGAGGTACAGCGCGCACTTTATGAAATGATCGAACGTGGTTTTAACCTCAAGATCAACTGCGTAGTGATGAAGGGGTTGAATGAACATCAGATCCTACCATTACTTGGTTTGGCTGAAATGCATCTGGTCTCGGTTCGATTCCTGGAAGAAATGCCATTCAATGGTTCAGGAGTACAGAAAAGGGAAGTAATGGACTATCGAGAAATTCTATTTCGTATTGAGGATAAGTATGCTTTCACCAAGCTGATTGATGAACCCTCATCCACTTCTATGAACTATCGAATAGAGGGATTCAAAGGTTCCTTTGGAGTCATTCCATCTTTCAGTAGAACCTTTTGTGGTACTTGCAATCGACTGAGGCTTTCTTCCACGGGAGAAGTACGAACCTGCCTGTACGGAAAAGAAGGGTTGAATCTAAAGGAGATGATTAGGGGTAGAGCATCGGAGGCATTAATCAAAGAAGCGCTGATATTGGCTGTGCAAAACAAGCCAGTGGACGGGTTTGCGGCTGCAGAAGAAAACGAACATAGCTATTCATCAATGACCACATTAGGAGGATGAGTGAAGAACTAACACATATTGATAAAGAAGGAAATGTCCACATGGTGGATGTCTCTCAAAAGGCAATGACAGAACGTATTGCTAGAGCACGATCAATCGTACATTTCCCGGAAGAAGCCTTTGCTGCCATCAAAGCATCGGGCTTTAATACCAAAAAAGGAAACCTGGTGCAAACAGCTGTGCTAGCAGGTATAGGAGCGGTAAAGAAAACATGGGACTTGATTCCATTGTGCCATAACATCCCCATCTCTAAGGCAGATGTTCAAATTGAACCCACAGATAGTGGATTCGAGATTGAATGCTTTGTGAAGACCAATGGACAAACGGGCGTTGAGATGGAGGCATTGACCGGAGCATCGGTGGCAGCACTTTGTATTTATGATATGTGTAAGGCTCTGAGCCATGACATCCAACTTGGGCCTACTCAACTAATTGAAAAGAAAGGAGGGAAGCGTGACTATGACAGATGATCTATATGGATTAATATTAATGGGAGGTCAAAGCTCCCGGATGGGCACAGACAAGTCTTCTCTTGACTATCATGGGAAGCCACATGTTGAATTCATGTATGAGTTGGTCTCTTCGCTTGTCTCCAAGGCATTCGTGTCGGTAAAGGATGAGAGTAAGAAACCAGAGTTTACAGATCAAGTCATAGCAGATGCTTACCCACAAGGAGGACCGATCAGTGGAATTCTAAGTGCCATGACCCAATTTCCAGATAAAGCCTGGTTGGTGCTTGCGGTGGATATGCCATTTGTAAATGAACAGACGATCCAACAATTGATAGCTAAGAGAAATAAGAACAAGGTTGCTACTGCTTTTGCGACGAAAGAGAGCGGCCTACCAGAACCACTCGCAGCGATTTGGGAGCCAGAAGTAGAAGAGCTATTGAAGCAGCACTACATTGTCGAAGACAGAAGATGTCCAAGAAAATTCTTGATTGATAAGGATATTGAATTGGTGTATCCAGTGAATGATCTGGAGTTGTACAACGCCAATAATCCGGACGAGTATCAACATGCTAAATCGTTGATTGGATGAATGTCGAGCGCTATCAACGACAATTGGTTTTACCGGACTTTGGTGTTAAAGGACAGCATAAGTTAGAAAGCGCTAACATTTTAATTATTGGAGCCGGAGGCTTGGGTATTCCTGTAATGCAATACCTCACAGGTATGGGTGTAGGAAATATCTGCATCATGGATGCCGATACCGTTTCCCTTAGCAACCTACAGCGACAGGTCTTATACGGAAGCAATGACGTAGGAAAGTTGAAAGTAGAAGTGGCTCAGTCCAAACTTCAACAACTAAATCCTGAGATATCAATTTCTATCACCCCTAAGATGCTTACAAAGGGAAATGCACATGAGTACATTACTGGTATCGATCTGGTGATTGACTGTACAGACAGCATTGAAGCCCGATATCTGATCAATGACGCTTGTGTGGATGCAGGTATTCCTTTTGTTTACGGAGCACTATACAGACATGAAGGTCATGTGAGTGTCTTTAACTACGAAGGGAGTTGTACGTATCGTGATGTGTTTCCTGATGATTCAGCAAAGGTTGAAAATTGCAATGAAATTGGTGTGCTGGGAGTGCTACCGGGAATCATTGGCACCTATCAGGCGATGGAAGCGGTAAAGGTCCTAACGGGTATTGGACAATCCTTGGCTGGAAAACTATTGGTCGTTGATGCCATGAATAATGAACACCATGTGTTTGAATTAGCTAAGCAACCTCTAGTTCAGTCGGTGAACAAAAAACAAGAGGATAAATGGCTTACCTGGCAAGAGTTGGAAACGGTTGATGAGAAGGATTTTCAAATGATCGATGTGAGAGGAGAAAGTGATTATCACTCATTCCATGATGAACGTTTTGACAATTTTCCAATGGAGATCATATCTTCGTTTCATCCTGAAAATGGAAGGAGCCTTATTCTGGTTTGCAACAAAGGCCTCACTACACGACAAGCCTCTGCGATTATTAAAGCAGGATTTCCAGAGGTGGAAGTGTACCAAATGAAAGGAGGATACAGTTCCTTATGAATGAGCTCATCTTGTTCCTGATTTTCTTTGTTATTGCCCTTTTTTATTCCTCCATCGGTTTTGGAGGTGGGTCTAGTTACCTGGCCATATTGAGCTTGGTTTTTGTTGGTTTTTATGAGGTTAGAACACTCGCTTTGGTATTGAATGTTATGGTTGTCTCCATCGGAACATTTGTTTTCTGGAGGCAAAAAGTATTTGATTGGTCATCTTTTTGGCCTTTTATTTTATTGAGCGTTCCACTTGCGTTTATCGGAGCTCAGCTCCGACTTTCCGAGAAAGCTTTTTTCGTCTTGTTGGGTAGTGCCTTGATTTTAGCTGCTGTCTTCCTTGTCTTGCAGATGCTCAAACGGGGACGTCTTTCAAGAAGACTGAATACAAGTAGTTCCATGATAATAGGAGGAGGAATTGGTTTACTTTCTGGTCTGGTTGGGATTGGAGGAGGTATTTTTTTATCCCCTACACTCAATCTGATGCAATGGAAGAATGCTAAAATTGTAGCATCTCTTGCATCCGTGTTTATTCTGGTGAATTCGATCGCTGGTATTTCAGGAATGCTAATTAGAAGGACATTTGTATTAGAGATGCAAAGCGCATTGCCGATTTTAGGCTCAGTTTTTTTAGGAGGATTGATAGGCTCTCAACTATCGATTCGAATGGATTTGAATATCATCAAAGGACTCACAGCTTTATTGGTATTGTATGTTGGGGTAAGAATTGTTTTACAACATTTTTTTGGCATTCTTATTTGAATCCAATCTGAATTTTTTCGAATGAAATATGATTTTCCTTTGATGATACTTTGATCTGAGATCCAGGCTATTCCATTGATATGCAGAGGCCTTTGAATCAATTCCGTAAAGAAATTCAGCCATAGAAGTTCATAAATATAAATCCGCTATTTGAGCGTAGCGACCGGGTCGCCGGTGCGATTTGGATTTATGTTGCTTAACAAGCTGAATTTTAGGAATTTGGCGGTTCGCCGCTGCGATCATAGCCTTGAGTTTTTTGACGGTTCGCCGTTGCGATTCGTTTTTGGGTCAATCGGACCGCCTGGCGGAAAATTTTAAAGCCATACCCTTTGCCCACCTCCACCGCTCCAAATTTTCTGGTCTGCCCTCCTGAGCGTTTAAAGGTGGATATTTTATAGAGTCGATTCTTATATCTTAGAGCAGATATTTTAGAATGATTTAGAAATACAAACGTAATACTTAATTGCTGGCTTGAAAGCTATCAGTCCACAAGCCAGCGCTGGCCCGTCAAACTTTCAAGGCCAGCCCTCCGAGATGGAAGATTATCACATGTTTTTCTTAATTATGAAGTAGTTATGATAGCTGTAGAAGAAGCATTAAAGATTATTGAAAATCAAACCAGGGATTTTGGAACAGAAGGAGTTCCATTCAACAAAGTAGTTGGGCGTATACTGGCTGAGGATATAAAAGCAGACAGAGATTTTCCTCCATTTAATCGGGCCGCAATGGATGGGATAGCTATCTCCATTCAGGACTGGAACGATGGAATGCGATCATTCCCTGTTGCTGGTGAACAGTTTGCTGGTGCACCCATTCAAGATTTGGAAAGAGGCACTTGCCTGGAAATCATGACAGGAGCGGTGGTGCCTAATGGAGCGAATGCGGTCATTCGTTACGAAGATACCGAGATTGAAGATGGTCAGGCTAGTGTGATGATTAGTGAGATTAACGAGAGACAGAACATCCACGATCAAGGGAAAGATGCAAAGTCAAATGATTTACTCATTCCAGCGGGAAAACAGCTCAATCATGGTGATTTGGGGATCCTTGTTACTGTAGGGAAGGAGAGGGTCCAAGTCAAAAAACTACCTAAAATAGCAGTGATTTCCACAGGCAATGAGTTGGTTGAGATAGATCAGACACCATTACCTCATCAGATCAGAAAATCTAATGTGAATACGTTAGCAGTACTGCTTGATCAAATGGAAATCGAATACAAGGCTTTCCACATTAATGATGAATGGGAAGAGATTGAATCCAGTCTTTCTTCTATGCTGAGGGAATATGATGTCGTGTTAATGAGCGGGGGTGTGTCTATGGGAAAAAGGGATTTTATTCCAGATGTTTTGGAAAAACTTCTGGTTAAGAAACATTTCCATCGGATAGCGCAGCGCCCCGGTAAGCCCTTATGGTTTGGAAGTAACGAGACAACTACTGTGTTTGGTTTTCCAGGCAATCCAGTTTCCACGTTGGTATGCTTTACCGTGTATTTCAGGCATTGGCTGAATCGTTCATTGGAAATCCCACAACAACAGGAATATGCAGCATTAACTCAGGATGTCCGATTCGAAAAAAACTTAAGGTATTTTGTGTCTGCTGGTCTAAGCAATGAAAATGGAATGCTAATGGCAAATCCATCATCCGGCAATGGTTCCGGTGATTTGGCTAACATGTCTCTTACTGATGGATATTTGTCATTGCCAGCAGAAAAAAAAGCATTTAAAAAAGGGGACGTCTATCCTTTTTTCCGAATTCAGCCATGAAATGAGGATAAAAAGTAAGCACGTCAATTGAGGATGAATGTAACTTATACGAATTCCTTGTGTGCCTTTTAAAAACAATATCTTACACATGAAGATTAGGATTCATAAGAACACAATTAGGATCAGACTTGGAAATGAGGATATCAAAAACCTCAATCAGGACGGGATCATTGTTGAGTGCCTGAAGTTTTCCAGCGAGTCAGCATTTGAGTATAAGCTGGCTCTTTCTGAGAAAAATGGAATATTGCTTGAAGGATCGTCCATGATCATATATATCAATAAAACAGATTTCAACAACCAGAATGATGTATCGATTGAGTGGATAACAGAAGAAGGATTAACTGTACTAGTAGAAAGTGATTATTATGGGTGATGGTATTTTGAGACTTACTTTTTAGTACTATAGATTCTTTATTGCAGTCATAAGCAATAAAAACCATCCAGCGATAAAAGCAAGTCCTCCCAAAGGTGTGACAGCACCCAGCATTTTTATACCGGTAAAGCATAAAATATAAAGAGAACCACTAAAAACGAAAATACCAGCGATCATGCTGTAGCCTGCATAATGAAGCCATTGACTTTCCACTCTCGTGGCAAAAAAGGATATGGCTAAAAGGGCAAGTGTATGATAGAATTGATAGGCTACAGCAGTCTGATACGTTTCGAGGTATCCGGAAGCTTCAAGCTTGGCTTTTAGGGCGTGAGCGCCAAAAGCACCAAGTGAAACAGCGAGTATTCCTGATATAGAAGCACTGATTAAGAAGAATTTTTGCATTAATTTTTTTCCTTGTAAAAGCTGGGGATTTGAAATATTGTTTCGATTGACTCTATGTCGATCTCAACGCTGTTAGCAGTGGTGATGATCATTCGATCTCCTAATTTGGCTTTTCTTTTCAACACCAACCCATTCCAAACCCAAAGTTCCTGTATGGCTTTTCCTTGAAAAGTCCATACCTGACATGTTTTATCTAGTAAAGTGGAATCTGTTTTTTGCTGTCCACCCATAGCGAATAGGATAGCTTCAGATACCTGATCAGGACTCTTATGAGTGGCCTGTTGACTCCATTTCAAATCTTTTCTAACTACATAGGTCGAATCTTCATCATTTAGCCGGTAAACGAAATCGCCGTTGGTTATTTCCAACAATGACTGTTTGCTTGTGATACCATAAAGCTCGAACGTCATGGTACTGTTACGTAGACTCTTCCATCCATATGAGTCAAAAACCATTATTTCCTCGCCTTTGGCATCTCCGGAAATCACATATTGTATTTCTGCTCTTTCAATGTTGAATTTTTTCAAGCCTTGATTGGTTAACTGTTCGGCCGTTTTTGCCTGGCCGAATAACATAAAAGGGATAGATAATAATATCGTACAGAACGCTCTCATTAGTAGGGTGTGGTTAATGATCGTCAAAGATAAAAAATCCCGACGGGAACCGTCGGGATGTCAACCAGCTATAGTCAAAAATCCCTAGTCAGGGGATGTCTTAGATGTGAGGTCTACATTTATTCAGCTCACCTACAATCTTGTTCAATATTTTATCCGAAGCATCATTAAACCTTTCTAAAGGCTGAATTTCTTGAGGATTTGTTGAGTTTGATGTCAATTGTTGAAAATCCCTTAAGGATCCTGACTGGTATTGGTGAATTATTGTATTGTACCAAATGACTTTTGTGAGTGAAGTAGATTTCATGGCGGTCTTTTTAATCAATTTGATATATCGAAATTGAAAAGGTTTAATTTTTAAATCCTGCCAAATGTCTGCTAAATCCTGCCAAAAAGATTCAACTGCTCAAAACAGTCTTGAATGGGTGACCAAAGCGCTTTTCATACTGGCTTGAAAATGAACTTACATTATTCATACCAATCAATTGGGCTGCCTCAGTAGCAGTTCTGATCTTATTTTCTTTCAAATAGTTTTCGAGGTATTGCCATCTGACTTCTTTGATAAGTTCATAAGGAGTCAACCCTGAAATTTTCTTAATCATGCGATAAACTTTCCGCTCACTGGCTGCCATTTCATCTGCAAGATCCAACACAGAAAGATGAGCATCATCTATCCGTCTGATGATGAGCGTCTCCAACCTGTGCATGATGTTCTTTTCAAATTCTTCTGCAGTCTCTCCATATAGCTTTGAGAGAGACGTATTCGAATCCCATTCTTTAGCCATGATGTTTTTGATCCTTACAAGGAGTTCATCTTTGTCAAAAGGTTTGCTTATCACATCTTCTGCCCCTTTAGAAATTAGATCAAGTTTTTCTTTTTTGTCCGTTCGCGCACTGACAACTACTACCGGTATTTTTTTCAGTTCCTTATCTTTTTTAAGTTGATCGACCAATTCAAAGCCGTCCATATAAGGCATCATCAAGTCAGTGATAATTAAATCAATGTTTTCAGATTGAAGTATGTCCAGGGCAGTAGTTCCATTAGAGGCAAGGAAAATTCGGTATTCAGAACCAAGTATACTCTGAAGGTACATTCTCAATTCTTTATGATCTTCGACAATGAGAACTGCTTTCGCGTCGGCATTTTGATTTCGGATACCTGGTATTTGAAGCCTCTCCTTTTCTTCCTGTAGGTCCACCCAGAGTGAATTTCTGGTGACCACATCCAAAGATCTTTCCGGAACAATGGCTTTCGAAACCCAATCACTTTTTTTGAAAGGGAGTCTGATGGTAAAAACAGATCCACTACCTCCGCTGGATGCTTGGATTGTGCCTCTGTGAAGTTCGATTAATTCTTTGACCAGGGCTAAACCAATGCCCACACCTGCTTGAGATACGCTCGATTTTGATGATTGATAATATCGGTTGAAAATTAGATCAAGACTCTCTTTTGGGATTCCCGGTCCTGAATCAGATATCGATATTTCCAAATGAGCTTTTTCTGCAGACAACTGAACATCAACTCTCCCATTTTCAGGTGTGAATTTGATGGCATTCGAGAGTAAGTTATAAATGATCTTTTCAAACTGATGAGGATCGATTTGTAATACTGTCTCATCGTCTGCATGATTGGTGAATTTCAATTCTATCGACTTGATATCCGCTGCGCTACTAAACATCTTTGTTAGTAGCCGGAGGTAAGGCACGATCTTAACATACTGCAATTCCAGATTTACCTTTCCTTCTTCGAGCCTTGTGAGATCCATGATTTCATCGGCCATGTATAGAAGCCTCTTCCCATTTTTGATCCCAGTGTCAAGTAGTTCGCGCGACTCTTTGTCTAAAATATCGTAATCTCTTTCAGTAATTCGATCGAGTGCCCCTAGAATTAAGGTTAGAGGTGATCTAAGATCATGAGAGATGTTTGCAAAGAACCGGGTCTTTGCTTTGTCAAGCTCATGTAATTTGTTGGATTGAGCTTCTATTTTTTCTAAAAGAAGCTTTCTTTCCTTCAATTGCTTTCGGAACAGCAGAGCTATAACAATAAGCAAAATCGATATCACAGCGATAGCTCCGATGACGATATTCTGAGAACGAATCTGTTGTGATTGCAGGGTAGCCATGGTTCGTAAAAGTTCATTTTTAGCCTCAGCTTCAACAAGCTCAATTTCATTTTGCATGATACCCACCTCAATTGATTTTTCTTCATTCCATAGGGAATCTTGATAGGAGTGATACAGTTCGTGGTGATTGAGTGCCTGATCTACATTATTCAAGAGCTTATGAGCCTTATATAAAAGCAAATGCATTTTGTAAATCCATTCTTTTATTTCAATCTCCTGGGCCAGTTTTAGCCCATCGTAGGCGTATCGCGGAGCTTCTTTCGGGGAAATCTCTAATAGTATTTCGGAGATATTCTTGTAAAATTCATAGCTCAACTGTTCATCTCTATTGGAGACATAATGAGGTTCATGAAGTTTTAAATAATATAAGGCTGAATCTAAATCACCAAAATCCTGGTACGCCCAGGCAAGTCTCATATGAACTTCCGGAAGCATTTTGGTTAGCTCCATGGAATCCAATGTATGTTCTATTTCCTTTTCAAAATCAAAAGCACGATCAAATTGCTTGCTATCAATGAAATGTTCAAGAAGCGTAATCAAGCTAATGATATAGCTCTCAGGTTCAGATGTTTCGGCTTTGTCCAAAGCTATCATCCTGCGAATAGTCTTTTCAGCTAGCTCATAATTACCATTTTCAGTATATGCTCGTGATAGGTTGTAAATTCTGTTTCTCAGAATTGCTTCTTTAAAGTCCGGTGATTTTTCGTAAATAGATATTGATTTAGTGTAATACTCAATGGCTTTTTCATAGCTTCTTTGGTTTTTATAGATAATCGCAATGTTGTTGTAAGCTTTAGAGATCTTGAGTGAATCCTGGGTTTCAGCGTAATATTTGACTGCCTCTTTATAGTGATTAAGGGCTTCCGTATGGTTTCCCTTATAATAATTGATTGCACCCATAGCATTGTTTGCGTCTGCCCTTTTTTCTGGTAACTGTTTTTCCTCTGCAATTGCCAGTGACTTTGCATAATAATCATCGGCTTTTGGGTATTTATTTCTGTATCGATGGAAATAGCCCAGATCAATATAGATCTCACATACAATACTCCACATTTCATTTTGCTCAGCAAGTTTAACAGCTTGGCCAAGCAAGATTTCCAAATCTTGTAGGTTGTACCCATAATAATGCATGAGCTCACCTTTCCATCTTAATGCCTTAATTTTTAAAGAATTATTTCCCTGTGGAATGATCTTGAGCGCATTTTCTATGTAAAAGAAAGCACTATCTTCATTCACTCTGATGAAACTTTTGGAGCGATCAATAAGTCCCTGAGCTGTCTGACTTAATACAGCTCCTGTGATTAATATGAATTGAAAGTAGAGTAGTAATTTTCTTAACATGGCGGTAATTGCTTGTTGACTAAAGATAAAAAAAGCTCTTCTGAAACAATCAGAAGAGCTTTAAACTTCTACCACATGCTACTTGTGATTAAGTGGATTTCATACGTGAAGCTATAGGAATGCTAATTATATATCCTGACAAAATACTTCACTTTCCTGCCATTATTCATAAAAGACGGCCACATCTTCCAATGGCTTTCTATGCAAGTCCGGGACATAAACTTCCTCCTTAGGGTATCCGATAGGTAGCAGAAGATAAGGACGCTCATTATCCGGTCTATTTAGAATTTTGGTGAGGAAGTTCATCGGAGAAGGCGTATGGGTCAATGTCACCAAGCCAGCCTTATGGATAGCCGAAATAATCATACCGCAAGCAATTCCTACCGATTCATTTACGTAGTAGTTGTTACTTTTTTCGCCATCTACCGTTTCATAAACACGTTTGAATATGACTACTAGCCACGGTGCTTCCTCTAAAAAAGGTTTGTTCCAATCCGTTCCTATCGGAGCTAAATCGTTGATCCAGCGTTCACTCATTCGACCATGATAACTGTCATATTCTTCTTTTTCAGCAGCCTCACGAATCGACTTCTTCATTTCCGGATTGGAAATGGCACAAAAAGTCCAGGGTTGCTTATGTGCACCAGATGGAGCAGTAGAACCAGCCATGATAAGGTTTTCAATCAAATCTTTGCTTACCGGCTTATCTGATATATCTCTTACAGTTCGTCTGGTATCTAACCATTCATAATATGCTTTAGCTCTTGCCTCCGCTTCTTCTAAGCTATACACGTCTCTGTCATAAGAAACATGTGGATATCCATTAATTTTCTTTTTTTCCATTATAATCCTAATACTTCTACACCCTGTTCAAATACAATATCTACTGGGATATTTTTTTCTGAGAGTCTATCCAGCTCTGCTTTTAAAATTTCTCCAATCTTACCCTTTTCAGCTACTAGTTTGGCCACTCCTTCATAATCGCCGTTCCCTTGAAGAGTAAGAATTTTTTCAGAAAGGGCATTCATTGCTTCCCTCATTTTGTTAAAATCTACTTTGTAAGTGCCTGTCGTTTCATCCTTGGAGAAAGCCCCATATTCATTGAAAAAATTGAATCTTATCATATTAGCTTTTCCATGAGAGCTGGCTGCTCCAAATCTAACAGACCTAAAAATACCGGCCATAAAAGTCACATAGTAGTCATTTAAATCCCCTTCGATCTCTCCTTTTTCATTCAGTTGAGTGATCATGTAAAGACCTAAAATATCAGCTTTACCTTCCTCCAAAGCTGAAGAATGTTCTTTCAGAGCATTTCGAACGGTCCCCTTTCCATTTATTGTATTTTTTATACCTAATCCATGTGCTACCTCATGAAACATGGTGTTGCCAAAGAATGCATCGAAGGTAATATGCTTGCGTTGATCCGGGTGGATAAGGACATCAGCAATGGGCACCAAAATATTGTCAAACTTGGCTTGCATCGCATTTTTAAGTTGCAGTCTTCTTGAGCCTTTAGCAAGCTGCACCTCTTCGTCGTTTGGTAAGTTAATGGCAATTGTCTTAGATCCGGAATTGCAATCCCCAGCATAATACACCACATCGTATGCATTAAGGTCGGCATCAGTGCCGGGTGTTTCAACTTTGTATTCGTCGGCAACAGGCAAGCCTCTCTGCAGTTCAGGTAGAAACTCAGCATATTTAGCCAGACGTTCACTCCAACTCTTGTCTTTGACTAATACATACGCTTCGTGAGCAGCTTTGTAATTGTACAGCTTATCTTCATAGTTTTCTATCGGTCCTACTACAAAATCTAATCCATTGGATTTCATCTCCATCCATGCCATATCAGACGGTTGGTAGCTGTCGGTTTCAAGTGCATCAGCTCTCAGTGATAAATAAGTTTTTAGTCCCTCATCTTCAGCTAATTCAGAGCACTGACGTAAAAGGCTTGCCGCCCGCTGCACTTGTTCAGCAAACATTTCGTTGTAAGGCACTGTCTTGAGATTTCCTCCTTCATCTCTTCGAATAAAAGTATACAAACTGGTTTTTTCATTTAGTTCAGCAGCTTCAAACTCTTCTTTTGTCATATCTGAAGGATAAAAATTAGCTCCTAATGGCTTAGTACCTACGCCTGTCAAGAATGGTCCGTTATCATCGAGTCGATCCCATGGCCCGTAGTTGATCTGAATGTATTTCCTGGTAGCTTCATCTTCTGTAGCTGAAAGTAAAGAATCCTTTTTCCCGTATGCTTCATACCAGAAAAGTTCATCCATAATCTTAGAAGTCTCAATCATTAGTGGGATCATTTGTTTTTCAGATTCGCTCAATTGGCTGATGTCTGTTGTTAGCTTCACCTCTTTATAAATGGAAAGTTTCTTCTCCATTTCGCTTAATTCTTTGTGAGGTTCATCTTTTGTTGGGGTTGTGCACTGGCTCAAAAAAAGAGCCAGTGTAAGTATTGTCAGTATTCTTTTCATTATTGTTTATATAGATGGTTAGGAAATCCGAAGTTAAGAATAATCCGGTGTTCTTCAATTCAATTATCTTGGCGGTTTTTAGAAACTAATCTTAAAATGAAACACGCATATCTACTTACATTTCTGGGAGGACTTATTTTTTCTTGTGGAACTGAAGAGAGTAAATCTGAGAATCCTAAAATTTCTGAAGAATCACTTAAGGCGCATTTGATTACACTATCATCTGATGAATTTCAGGGAAGGAAGCCTTTCACGGAAGGTGAGATAAAGACCGTTGAATACTTAGTTGATCAATTCAAATCATATGGTTTAGAGCCAGGGAATGGAGATTCGTTTATTCAGGAGGTTCCGTTAGTTGAACTTACTGCCATACCATCAGAGAAAATGGTCATTAAAGGGAATGGTGAAGCTGTGGAACTTAATGTATTAGATGATTTTGTCGTATATACGGAACAAGTTGTTGAGCAAACCTCACTGGATGCATCTGAGTTAATTTTTGCAGGCTATGGTGTTGTAGCCCCCGAATATGGATGGAATGATTATGAAGGATTAGATGTGAAGGGAAAAACTGTGATAGTGCTGGTAAATGATCCTGGATTTGCATCTGAAGACTCTACTTTGTTTAAAGGAGAAACCATGACATATTACGGCCGATGGACCTACAAATATGAGGAGGCTGCCAGGCAAGGAGCCGCTGGATGCCTGATTATTCATGAAACCGTCCCAGCGGGGTATGATTGGTCTGTTGTAAGAAACTCCTGGTCTGGAGCTAGTTTATACCTTGATCAAACGGGTGGATCGTATCAACCTGATATTCTCGGTTGGATCACAAGAGATGCTGCAATTCAGATATTCGAAGCTTCTGAAGTTGATATGAGAAATTTTGCTGCCAGATCCAGAGAAGAGGATTTTAAAGCAATTGAACTTGGACTTACTACCTCCGTGACTGTCCAAAATAAAATTAAGAAAGATGTTTCGAAGAATGTTGTGGGTATGATATCAGGTTCAGAACAACCGAATGAATACGTTATTTATTCTGCTCACTGGGATCATCTTGGAATAGGGCAGGAAATAGATGGTGATAGCATTTACAATGGTGCACATGATAATGCTTCAGGAACAGCCACTATGTTAGGAATTGCTGAGGCCATGACTAAAATGGAGCAACCCGGGCGTTCAGTAGTATTTCTTGCAGTAACGGCGGAGGAACAAGGTCTTTTGGGGTCAAAACATTATGCTCAAAATCCAATCTATCCTCCATCTCAGACGGTAGCAAATATCAATATGGATGGTATCACCGCATGGGGCCCGATGAAGGACCTTACAGTTGTTGGTTATGGTCAGTCCGAATTGGAAGATATCGCTGAAGAAATTGCGAAAAAGCAGGGAAGATATATTATTCCTGATCCGGAACCGGGAAAAGGATATTTCTTTCGTTCAGATCACTTCCAATTTGCGAAAGTTGGTATCCCTGCTTTATACGCTTCTGGGTCATACGAACATATGACGAAAGGAATAGCTTACATAGATAGTTTAAATCAATTATATCTAAGGACTCAATATCATATGCCTCAGGATGAGTATGCTGAACATTGGACGTTTGACGGAATGGCACTGGATGGAAATCTTTTAATGGAGGTAGGGATCAAGGTAGCAAATTCCAGCGATTGGCCAGTATGGAAAGAAGGATCCGAATTCAAATCCATTAGGGATGATAGTATGAAATAATCTGTATCACTATAATGTCTTTAAAAGAGCATCTGAAAGATGCTTTTTTTTGTTATATATCAAAATATGTGTATACACATGTGTTATGATCATTTGATAAAATGAGGTGAAAGTTTCATTTTTCAGAATGAAATTCTGTACAAAGTTTTATTTTCTCATAAAAAATCACAATCTTAGATGGTCTAGTTCAACCAGCACATTTTTTTTCTTCTCATTTAGCTTATGAGCGTGATTGATTTTTAGCTATGGCAATCAGGTCTCTTTTTGCTTCTTGAAAGAAGACTAAAATGAACGAACTATGGCTTGGATACTCACCATTTGGGCATTTGCCCTCACTGTAACTATTGGCTCTACTCGGAGCTCAGGTAGTCAGGATATACCTCCTGATCATGCCAGAATCTATGGAATTTTAATTTCACGTTCTTCCCCTAAAGATGAGACGACACTGTGTCAACAAAATCCTTGTTGGGCGCTGGTCAAAATAGCTAACATTGTTGGCTATGGTTCAGGGTTTAACAGAACCCTCAACATTGGTGATACCATAGAAGTGAGATTCGCTACTACGCTACTCCCCACAGAATCTCTATTTCCCAATCGTGAGAATCCCCTTCCCGGATTGACCTCCGGAGAAGCATTTTTAGCTGATGTAAAGCAAAAGCTAAGCAATGATTTGCTTGGTGGAAATAGTACATATGAGATAAATGAATATGATAAAATGAACTAATACAACCTTTTAACAAGTACCTACCATGAAAAACAAACCTAATGTTTTGCTGATGTTGATGGTCATACTATTAGCATCACTTGTGCCAAATATGTCCTCGGCGCAAGTAAAAAAGGAACAGGACAATATTCAAGCTAGACCGAGCATTCGATACAACCATAAAAAGTTGATGAAGATGCAAAATCCGGGCTTACAGATTACCGACAAAATCGATAATCCATTTCTAAGAGCCGAATATGACTGGCAGAGATTGAAGGATCCGAGATCGGGTAAAATTCCTGAGGATATTGAACGGTTGGAAATGGAATTTGCTAGGTCTGTTCAATCTGGTTTGAGCAGGGCGCAGTTCGATATTTCGCCCATTATGGAACCTGGAGATCAGTCCAGTCCCTGGATTAACAGAGGACCTTTCAATGTTGGAGGGAGAACACGAGCACTTGCCATTGACCGGACCAATGAAAATGTGATTTTAGCTGGAGGTGTTTCAGGAGGTTTGTGGAGATCAACAGATCAAGGAGCCACATGGGTCAAACTCACACCCGGTCAGGAACATCCCAGTATAACAGATATCGTACAAGATCCACGGGCTGGATTCGAAAATATATGGTATTATGCTACCGGGGAGAGAATTGGTAATTCAGCATCTGATGGTGGTGCTTTCTTTGCTGGAAACGGCGTTTATAAGTCTACAGATGGGGGGCTGACATTCAGTGTTTTACCAGCAACTCAAAATACTACTCCAGAGAGCTTTTCATCGGCAGATCCCTTTGATTTAATATTTGGGGTTGACATAGATCCAACGAATGGAAATTTGTATGTTGCTACTTTCAACGGGGTGCATCGGTCTACAGATGGTGGTGCTACGTTTGAGCAAGTTTTGGAAGGGACTTTTGACAATGAATCTGATATTCACATTACTTCCTCCGGAGTTTTGTATGCGGCACTTGCCAGTGGTGCTGTGAATGCAGGTATATACCGAACAACAGATGGTGCTCCAGGAACCTGGACCAATATCACGCCTGTTGGATTTCCAGCTAATTTCAATAGGACGGTAGTACATACCGCACCAAGTAATGAGAATGTACTATATCTACTTTCTGTCACTCCAGGAGCAGGTACACTGGGAATGAGTATATGGAAGTACACCTATGTATCGGGTGATGGATCAGGCGCAGGAGGCGTTTGGGAAGACAGATCTGCCAACGTTCCAGCACTTGGGGGTTCTGTTGGAAACTTTAATCCTCAGGGTGGATACAACCTGATTGTGAGAGTTCATCCGAACGATGAAAATCTGGTTTTCCTGGGAGGAACAAACCTTTACAGATCTTTTGATGGATTTGCTACACCAATTGGAGATGACAACTGGGTTGGTGGATACGCGGTAACTAACAACGTAAGTTTATATACCAACCAGCACCCTGATCATCACGGGTTAGAGTTTTTCACTGCGAATCCTAATATGGCAATTTCAAGCCATGATGGAGGACTTTCTTTGACAAATGATATTACTGCTTTCGATGCGGGAGGGCCTTTCGGCAATGAATCCGTAACTTGGTCTGATCTCAATAATGGATACCTAACTACACAGACATATGCACTTTCAATAGGACCAGGAAATCAACTGCAAGCTGGATTCCAGGATCAAAGTACCTGGTTTACCAACAATACTGGATCTACCAATCCTTGGACGGTTGTGGCTGGTGCTGATGGTTCTTATAATGCCTTCAATGAGGATGGTACTTTTCGATATGTATCCTTCCAAAATGGCACTACCTTCAGACAACAATACTCAGATGCTGATAGCGATGTTCCGCTAACACAGGATTTCATTACTCCGAACGGAGCTGGAGGATTCTTGTTTGTTAATCCATTTGAGCTGGATCCTAACGACCGGGATATTATGTACATGGCAGCAGGTTCTATTGTATGGAGAAATGACAACCTACCAGCCGCCACTCCAACCGTAGGGTGGACAGCCATGACAAATGCCTCTCTTTCAGGGACTGCCTCAGCTATTGGAATCTCTACAAGCCCAGCCAATGTAGTTTACATTGGAACGACCGGAGGTCAAGTGGTACGTGTGGATAATGCCAACGTGGGCAACCCAACGGGGGTTGATGTGACGGGTACAAATTTCCCTGGCGGTGCGAATGTAACCAGCATCGATGTAAATCCGAATGATGCGAATGATGTAATTGTAGCCTTCTCAAATTATAGTGTAGTGAGTATTTTCAGATCTACGGATGGAGGAAGCAATTGGACCGATGTGAGTGGCAACCTGGAGGAAAATCCCGACGGTTCAGGTTCTGGGCCATCTGTAAGATGGGTTACCCGAATTGGTTTTAATGATCGGTTTTTCGCAGCGACTAGTGTGGGACTCTATTCAACTGATCAGCTTAATGGAGCTGCTACTGTCTGGACCCAAGAAGATCCCAATGGAATTGGCAATGTGGTGATTGAACAAATAAGAAAAAGAGATACCGATGGTCTGGTAGTTCTGGGTACGCACGGAAATGGACTTTATTCGGCAAATTTTGAAGTAACACCACCTCCGATATCGCTTATCAATCCGGTTGCAGATGTAGAAGTGGATGTAAACAGTCTTCCGACTGTGATTGATGTAAGTAATGTTTTTCAATCAAATACTGATCCTCCAGAAACACTGACATTATCTGTTTCAAGCGATAATCCAGGTTTGGTTTCTGCCTCGCTTTCCGGAACCGACCTTACACTTACTTACACAACCGATCTTTTCGGAGAAGCAATAATAACACTTACTGCTACGGATGCATCGTCCAATGAAGCAAATGATGTATTCAATGTGACGGTTAACCCTCCACCTTTAATCATTACAGAGTTTCCATATTTAGAAGACTTTGAAGATGGAGAAGATGGCCCTGGTTCATTTCCCAGAGATTGGGTAGTAACATCCGATCCACCTTATACCTGGACCGTGATTAGCGGGCCTACTCCGACAGGTGGTTTCAATAATGGCACTGGACCATTGGTAGATCATACTACTGGAACAGCAAGTGGTTTTTACGTCTATACAGAGGCTTCAGGTGGAGCAGTTGGTGACACCACAGAACTCACCACACCTCCAATAGCAATTAATGAGCTGGAAAATCCTTCATTCGAATTCTGGTATCATTTGTTTGGAGACGATATTGTCTCTTTTGAGGTGGATGTGATTGATGATGTGAATGACGATACAACAAACGTATTCACACGAACAGGACCTGTTCAGACAGCCCAAACAGATCCTTATCAACTTCAAATTATTTCGCTTGCAGGATTTAGTGATTCCGTACGCGTAGTTTTTAGAGGTATTCGCGGAGCAGTGGTGACTGATGGATTCCTTGGAGACATGGCGATCGATGATGTTCGCTTCTTCGATGCTCCTTTGGAATTAGTTGTCGCTAATCCAACTGAGCTAACAGAATCGTTGGAAAAAGGTCAAACGTCAACACAGATATTATCACTTACAAACATCAGTGATGAAGATGTGACGTTTGATATCACATTGGAAGATGCTGATGGTGGAATAGGTGTAAGCGCACGTACAGTTACACTGGCTCCAGGTCGTGCAGGGCAGAAAATGGTGAAACGAACTACTCCATTCACGGGTGAGAAGGTGGATCCGCTTGGAATAAATGCTATTTCAGATCAACCTGTTCAACTTTTAGCTACAGAGCAATACGCTACCGGGTTTGAGGGATTTTTGCTTGGTGATATAAACGGTCAAGATGGTTGGATAGGTCAGTTTGTGAACTGGGTTATTGACACTTCAAACCCATCAGAAGGAAGTCAACATATACGAAGTGTGTCAGACGGGCTCGGGCAGACGCTGGCATTTTCTCCAGCTGTTCCAATAGGTACCGAGCCAATTTCTTCAGTCTCTGCCAGAGTCAATGTGCAAGGGACAGGTGTCACTTGGGAACTTATCCCTCAATCAAACACAGCAGAATTCGTCAATACGAGGTTGAGGTTCAATCCGGATGGGAGTGTAGATGCACTTGTTTCAGATGGACTTGGTGGCAGCATCTTCCAACCTCTTGGCATATCTACTCCATCAGGTTATTTCAAGGTCGATATAGAAGTGGATAGAACCACCTTTGATTTTAAAATCTTCTTTGATGATGAGGAGGTATTCAGCGGGCTAGGTTTTGCAGGTGATATTGAGCAACTGGTATTATTATCTGCGATGGAAATTGCGGGCCCAACATTCGATTTGGATGAGTTACAGATCCTTGATGGTGAAGTTGAGCGGGGTGTTCCTTTCCTTTCGGTAGATCCAATCTCAGGGACAATACCAGCAGGTACCGCGGTAGATCTTGTAGTGACGTTTGATGCAACTGAGCAAGACTTTGGAACCTTTACAACTAACATTGTGGCATCCATCAATGGAGGAGCAGATGAGTCTGTGATCGTTCCTGCCACCTTATCAGTGACTGGAGATCCTACCATATTTGTAGATCCTACGGTGGTGCAAGCAGTTGTAGATTTCAACAAGCCAGAAACACGAATTGTGAGCATCGAAAATACAGGTGGTAATCCACTTAATTTTGATTTAACTGTAATAGGAGCTGATATAGGAGTTACAGCTACTGAGCTATCTGATCAACTGCATGCAATGAGTACGAATGAAGTACTGTTGGATGGTCGAGTGCAAGCTAAGCTGGAACAGGATCGTTTACTCTCACCTAAAATTGAAGATCTGGATCCGGAACCTCTGCTTATCACCATTGGTGAAGAAATCTTCTCGGAAGACTTTGAAGGAGGAGTATTTCCACCGTCGGGATGGACAGTGGTAGATAATGAAGGTACTGGAGTGGCATGGGGATTCTCAGCTGATGTCGGCGAGGCTAATTATAGCGGGTCCGGTGAAGCTGCAACTGTGAGTAGTGATGCATTTGGTCCGGCAGAGTTCGATACTGAGTTAAGAACACCGGTTATAAATGTGGCTGGAAAGTCTAACCTTAGCCTTACCTATAATGTGAACTATCAAAACCTAGCTGGTCTCGATTTTCTTGATCTGGATATCAGTACTGACGGAGGTGCCACCTGGACAAATCTCTTGAGCTGGAATGAAGATCATGGAGCTTTCAGGAACCTACCAGGAGAGCAAGTAAATATCAATTTGGATGCATCACTTGCAGGTGCTTCAGAGATGATGCTGCGATGGAGATATTATGACCCAAATACAGGTGATTTTGATTGGTATGCTCAAATTGATGATGTAGTTATCAATGAAAACACAGAGGTCTGGTTGGCACTTGATCAAACTTCAGGTACCGTTCCCGTAGGTGAGACAGCACAGATTGAATTGCAATTTGACCCTACAGTAGTTGATCCTGGATTCTACGTGGCAGGCATCATCGTAAACAGCAATGCTGCCAATACCCCTGTGGTTGGAGTAGTAGTATCAATGGAAGAGCTTGAAGCTGCAGAGATTTCTGTAGATCCTACGTCTCTTACAGAAGAGTTGGTGGCTGGAAGAAAAGCTACGCAGACATTAACAATTACCAATTCAGGGGAAAGTGCACTCGATTTCCAATTTGAGGATAACTTCCGAAACGTTGGTGAAGTAACAACCTCTACTTCTTCGCAAGCTTCTGAAGTGAAGAATACAAAAAGTAGGCGAGATGGTGTATTTGATCCATTTAGTACTAGAGCCATTCAGGCCCCTGGTGCGGCATATGCAATCGAGCCACCTGTTGAATTCTCTGATGTTTTATATGCAACCAATTTTGAGACGTTCGATCTTGGGGACATTAATTTGCAGCAAGGATGGTCTGGTCAGTTTGTGAATTGGGTGATAGATGGTTCCAATCCAGGAGGACAGGATCAGCACATTAGAAGCGTGTCTGATGGGCTTGGCCAAACATTAGCGTTCAGTCCACAAGTTGGCATAGGTGAGGAAGATATTTCTTCCACTTCTATGTTAGTAAATCTTGAAGGTGAAGGCGTGACCTGGCAGATTATCCCGCAATCCCCAACACAAGGATTCCTCATCACTCGATTAAGCTTTGATGCAGACGATAGTGTCAGGGTACTTGTGTCAGACAATGGTGGAGAGTTTTTGACTATTCCTGTGGAAGTACCAGAAGGATATTTCGAAGTAAAAATTGAAGTCGAACGAGTATCAAACGATTTCACAATCTATTTTGATAATGTAGCTATTTTCTCAGGAAATGGTTTTGCTGGCTCAATAGAGCAAGTGGTTCTCTTGAGTTTGATGGAAGTTCCAGATCCGATTATGGATATTGACAACCTACAAATTGTGGATGGTATTATTCCTGAACTAAGCCTTTCGGCTTCTCCAGCAGTAGGTGTGGTTCCTTCAGGAGAGTCTTTTGATGTCCAGATAACATTCGATGCTACTAACCTGGAAGGTGGAGTTTACGAAGAAGATTTGGTAATCATCAACAATGATCCGGATAATAACCCTGTTGTGGTTCCTACCACACTTACTGTTATAGATCCTCAGATTATTGTTGTTAATCCTGACTCGTTGAAAGCTACGTTAGCAATGAGCGAGACAACTACCCAGATTCTTACAATCGCTAACGAAGGAGTGGCAGATCTCAACTTCAAAATCAATATTGAAGGAGAGTTGGTAGTTCAAGGTTTTGATACCAACGAAAATTCGATTCCATCCTCACAAGATTGGAAAAATGACTCAAGGGTATTGGAAAAGCTAGCAATGGACAATTCCGATCCAATTATTTCCGATGGCTCGAGTACACCAATAGGCATTCTAGGAGCTGTTTCTGTATTTACAGAAAGCTTTGAAGGTGGAATCTTTCCACCAGCCGGATGGGCTGCCATAGACAATGAAGGAAACGGTGTAGCATGGGGGTTCTCGGCAGATGTAGGTGAAGGAAACTATTCTGGTACAGGTGAAGCTGCCACGGTGAGTAGTGATGCATTCGGGCCTGCTGAGTTTGACGCTGAATTAATCACTCCGGTGATTGATGCAACAGGTAAAACTGGGTTGTTTCTTGAATACAAAGTCAACTATCAGAATTTCCTTGGTTTGGATTTCTTTGATGTTGATATAACCACAGACGGTGGCGTAACCTGGACAACTATGCTTAGTTGGAATGAAGATCACGGAGCATTCCGCAGTACTCCTGGAGAATTGGTGTCTATTGATTTGGATCCGTTCTTATCCGGAGCTTCTTCATTCCAGGTGAGATGGAGGTACTATGATCCGAACACTGGTGATTTTGACTGGTATGCTCAGATCGATGATGTAGTGATTGGTGTGCCTTGGCTTACTGTAAATCAATCTGAAGGAGTAGTTCCTGGCGGTACGTCTGTCGATATTGAGGTGACATTTGATGCCACCGTTCTAGAGGTAGGCTCTTACACATCAAATCTCGTTGTATGTAGTGATGATTTGAGAAATCCTGAGGTTATAGTGCCGGCATTCCTAACCGTACTACCACCTCCGACAATCGACCTATTTCCTAATCCAATTGATATAACACTATTTGAAGGGTTTACAGCTGATTCTAGTTTATCAATTAGTAATCCAGGAGGAGGAGATTTGAATTACAATGTTGTCTCTACTCCAGATTTTTTAACAATTACATCGGGAGAGAGTGGACTGATCAAACCTGGAGGTGAGGATGAAATTGGAATACAAGTTTCTGCAGAAACGTTAGCTCCGGGGACGTATACACAAAGCATCTTGATTGAAAGCAATGATCCCAATACACCAGTGGCGGAAGTGGTCGTGAATTTGATTGTTGAGGAGTTTATAGTTCTCGACATGATCGTTGAAGCTGTATGTTCAGACAATCCTGATATTGAGAGAAGATGGAAAGTGACCAACCCAAATACTTTTGAATGGGATGCTTTCTGGTTCCTGATTGGTACCAGTCAATTTGATGATGTACTATTAGCGCCGGGCGACAATTTCATAACGACTCCTACACAATTAGATCGTCCTAATACGTTCAATTTAAGATGGCTGGACGAAGATGATGCGGTACAAGACACTACTGTATCCTCTATTGATACAGCTTGTGAAGTTTTGGATCTGAATCTCACTTCAGTGTGTAGCAACAACCCTGATCTGTTCAGAAGATGGAGGGTGAGAAATGTAAATCCATTTAGAGTTTTGGTTACCTGGGAAGTCGTTGGAACTTCTCAGACCAGTACGCTATGGGCAGAAGGGGGTACGGATACATTCTTCTTTACGCTTGCTGTTCCAGGACCAAATACGACCAGGATTAAGTGGTTGGATGAAAATGGAAATGAGCAGCAGAAAGTGAAAGCTTCAAGTGGAGAGATGTGTGATGTAGACAATTCTTGTAGCGCCGGAGAGGTTGTTGCTTTTGATCAAGGACTTAGAGCAAATGGTAAAGAGGTCTTAGGAAGAAGAAGCGATCTGGGCAATGTATTAGGAGCGCCTGAAGAGAACGATGAGTACAATTTTGTTTCATTAGGTTTTGGTGGCTCTATCGATATCAGACTTTCTAATATTATTGTAGATCAGCCTGGGAATGATTTCAGTGTGATTGAGACATCATATAATGACGTTAATAAATCGTGCGAGTCATATCCAGAGACAGCTGATGTATTTGTGTCTATGGATGGAATGGACTACATCTATGTAGGTTCTGCATGCAAGGATACAGACTTTGATATAGCTGCTGCTGGGCTGATGGAGATTGAATATGTGCGAATTGTAGATACTTCAAATCCCGCATTTTTTGGAGAGAATGCAGATGGATTTAATCTAGATGGTATTCACTGTATCAACTCTCACTTCTCAGGGGCAGCACCTGTAGAGTTTGGATTGGCTAACACTATTCCGGATGAAGAGGATGATAGTGCCATTGCATTCCCTAACCCGTTCAAGGATGAAATCGGGGTGGTAATGAAGGTGGAAGCCAAAGGAAAGTATACTGTTCGTGTACACGACAGTAACGGGTTGATTATAACAGAGCGTGTGGTAGAAGCCTCTGCTGGAAAGGTAACAGCGGCTATTGAGGCAGCTAATCTGGCAAATGGTGTGTACATCGTTACAGTCACTTCACATGACGGTTCATTCAAAACATCTAACACATTGATCAAGCGATAAATTTTAATAGATCAGTTTCAAAATGGCGACCCAATGGGTCGCCATTTTTGTTTTACCTTAGGATAAAAATTACCTGGAAATGAAAAAGCCCATACTCCTCGTCACATTTATCTCTTTCATGATTAGCTGTCAACACAGCCATGATCATACACACGAAGTGTCCGACCAACCCAAAGAAGAACTTTATGATTACGATGTAGAATCACGTATAACTGAAAAAAGAATTATAATTCCAGAACTTTCCGCTCCTGTTGCTAACTATGTCCATGCTGTTAGAACCGGAAATTTGGTGTTTCTTGCAGGAAAGGGACCTACCAGGCCAGAAGGGGGCTATGTTACGGGGAAAGTTGGGAAAGATCTAACAGTTGAGGAAGGCTATGAAGCTGCCCGACTGGTAGCAGCTGCACAATTAGCTGCTTTAAAGATGGAAATTGGTGATCTTAACAAAGTGGTGAGAGTTGTTAAAGTCTTGGGTATGGTAAATTGTCTTCCTGATTTTGGAAACCAACCTGAAGTGATTAATGGATTTTCAGATACCATCGTGGAGGTTTTTGGAGAGCGAGGAAAACATGCCCGTGCTGCCGTTGGGATGGGATCACTTCCCCGAAATATAGCTGTGGAGATCGAAATGATTGTTGAGGTTCAGGATTAGAAGATATGTTTTCTTATTTTGCTGATAAATCACCGAAATATGAAAAAGCCGATTCTTTTAACGATTCTTCTCATCACTGGGGTCTTTTGTGCCTCATCACAAAGCAGGGAATCCAAGAATAAACACTTCTCTCATAAGATGGGAACTTACACCGATCCAAGAGACGGTCAGGTGTACAAGACAATCACATTTATGCGAGAGCAGCATGGAGGAACCATTGAACGTACATGGTATGCTGAGAACGTGAGGTTTAACGTTTCAGGTTCAAAGACCTATAATGATACACCAGAGTATGCGAATAGTTTTGGTAGACTCTATAACTATGAACAAGCGAATCGTGCTTGCCCCGAAGGATGGCATGTTCCGACAATCCATGAGTGGAGACACCTTTTCCATTTTTTTGGTGGATGGCATCACTCAGGAAAATATTTGATCGAGGGTAAAGAGAGCGACATGGATATGTTATTTGGAGGATTTGGCCAACCTGACGGAACCTTTAAAGGAATTGGCGTTCATGGAAACTGGTGGGATAATGAACTTAAGGATACTAATTCTGCTGGAATCATCACCCTGAAAAAAGGAGACGAAAACATCTACCATTCAAAAGTCGGTGACAGTCACTACCTGAGCTGCAGATGTGTGAAATTTCATAATTGATCTGTGTGAGATTCGAGAGAAAAATTCAGGGATATATTGTTATTTGTTTTTTGATTTTAAGTTCAAATCTACAAGGACAGGAATCAGATACTACGAAACGAAAGAAAAACTCTTTCGCCTTATTCCCAGCTTTGAGTTTCGCCCCGGAAACAAGTGTTCAGTTTGGAGCGGCGGCTATCTGGGTATTGGGAAATGAAAAACAGACCAATTCGAAATTTGAGCGAGAATCTACCATCTCTCCATTTTTCCTTTACACCTTTAAAAATCAGATTATCTCAGCAGTCAATTTGAATTACTTCACTTCGAAGGGACATAACCTGAATGGCTCAGTGCGCTATTTCAACTTTCCGGATTTTTATTTCGGGATAGGAAACGACAATGATCCCGATATTTCTGAAAGCTACACGAATATTTTCTTCCAGTTGGAAGGACAATATTTGAAGCTTTTGAATGCTACTTCCTTTTTGGGTATCGCATTTGATGCACAAACTAATTCAATTCGTGATGTAGAGACAGATGGTATGCTCGAATCAGATAACGTACCCGGACTTGAGGGTGGAACTCTGTTAGCAATAGGTCCCACCTGGAGGTTTGATACACGAAATAATACCATTTACCCATCAAGTGGATATTTGGTTACGGTCAGGTCTTTGTTTAATCATATTGGTGATTTTAGCTTTACCAGTCATTTAGCTGATTTTCGGAAATACATATCCATTGGTAATGAAGATAATATCCTCGCATTACAATTGAGAGCAAATATTACTACTGGAACAGACATACCATTTTACAAACTCCCACAGCTAGGGGGAGACGAACGACTTAGAGGTATCTCTAATGCCAGCCTCTACCGTGATCGACAAATGGTTTACACTCAGGTTGAATACAGAAGACCTCTTTTTTGGAGGCTTGGATTCACGGTATTCGCTGGGGTAGGGGATGTGGCCTTTAATCCCGGTGATTTTGAACTATCTGAATTTAAATACGTGGGTGGTATCGGAGGAAGATTTGCCGCTATACCCGAGAAAAAACTGAATATCCGTGGAGATATAGGGGTTGCTCGGGGAGGGCAAATTGCAATCTATATTGGTTTGAGTGAAGCGTTCTAGCTTTTGTACTTGCTAAAAGCGATTATTTGCATGATGGTGGATAATGCGATCATTCCATATGCCAAAGGATGAAAATAGATTGCTGAAATTAACAAGGCTAGTAAATTGATTGAAATCAGTGTCTTCAAGAAGGATCGATTAATCTTATCTACCTGGGTAACATGAATCATTCCTAATGATATCATGAATACCCCTGTCATGAGGCTAAATCCCTGATGAAACTGCATGAGGGTATATGTTCCCATCATTTCAATGGTAAATTCATTCATCAATTGAATGACCTCCGGAACTTCCTCGCTCTTTGGACCTAAAAAATGAGCCAGTAAATGAATAACTCCAAGCAGAAGGAGAGTAGCTCCCGATGATTTAATCAGAGTAGTTGGTTTCATAGCTAGATATTTATTATACAAATTAAAGATTTTCCTTTAATTAACTCTGAAATCTACATTACTTGCCTTTTGATTCTTAAAGCAAAGATTATTCACTTCTTAAGCTTAAAACTGGATTTTTAAGAGCTGCTTTGATGGACTGCCAGGAAATAGTAATTATTCCTAAAATCAAGGCAATGGATCCACCTAATATGAATGGCAAAACTCCAATATCTACACGGTATGCATAATCAGCCAGCCAATGATTAGTTACTACATAAGCGATTGGGGTAGCAATTATGAATGCAATGATTATTGGTTTTGCAAAGTTATTAGATAGAAGTCGTGTAATGTTTGCAATAGACGCTCCAAGTACTCTTCTAATACCAATTTCTTTTGTTCTTTGCTGAGCGGTAAAAATCGAAAGACCGTATAACCCAAGGCATGAAATAAACATCGCAAGGCCAGTAAAAAGGAGGATGGCTTTAGAAAGCACTTTTTCCTTTTCAACGAGTTTTGTAAAGTTTTCATCAAGAAAGTAGTAGCCAGGTTCTGCTTCCACACCGAATCCAGACCAGAGTTTTTCAATATCATTGATCAATTCTTGGGTGCTACTTCCTGAGAACTTGATGGAAAGGTTATAATTATCGTGTGTAGCCAAGCTTAGCATAGCAGGCTCTACCTGTTTTTTTAGGCTTTCATAGTTGAAATCACTAATAACACCAATGACCTTGTGATATCCGTTATTTAGTGTTTTACCAACCGGATCAGTGAGTCCAAGTTCTGCAACTGCAGATTCATTTAAGATAATAGCCGAAGTATCGGTGGCTATATTCTCTGAAAAATTCCTCCCCTCGATTAATCGAAAGCCTAGGCAGTCAAGCATGTTCTCGTCCCCTCCGAATTGCTGTATCCAAACTTCATTTTCCTCTTCATCTTTTAGCGAAGTGACGGACAACATTGTAGAGGCAGGCATACGATCGTTTAGGCTGGCAGACTGTACATATGATTTTTTGGATAGCTCATCCTTAAGAAAGTTACTGTGCTCTTTTACTTTTCTGATATTATTTAACACCATCACATTATCCATTTCAAATCCCATATCCTTGTTCTCAATAAAGCTCAATTGACGATAAATGAATATGGACACAATGAGCAAGCAGATAGAAATAGAAAACTGAAATAGGACGAGACCATTCCTGAGTCCGCCTTTCTCTTTCACATCTATCTGTCCTTTCAGCACTTTCACTGGTTTAAACCTTGTTAGATAGATAGCAGGATAGATTCCTGCAATAATTCCTAAGAGAATGGCACCTACATAAATGAAAATAAATTGGTTCACTGATTGAAAAAGTGTTTTTAGAAGCTCAAGTCCCGTGATTCTCTCAAATAGATTTAAAAACAGCTCACCCACACCTATCGCTAAAGTCACTGAAATCAAACAGATGATCATAGACTCTAAAGTGAACTGAAATATGAGTTCGTTACTCCTTGTACCTAGCGATTTCCTTATTCCGACTTCTTTAGCTCTGGTTACTGAGCGTGCTGTAGAAATGTTGATAAAATTGATGCTTGCGAGTACAAGAATCAAAATTGCAATCCCTGCGAATACCCTGGTTGTTTGTTCATTCCCTGCTGGTGACGGTTCGAACTTCAAAGATGACTTTAAGTGAATATCTGTCAACTTCATCGGAAAAAATTGATACATGCCGGAAGCTTTAAATGCTTCAATATCTTGATCCGGTGCAAATTGGATGCGTATTTCTTCTAATTGATCATCCAACATTTCTTTCAGTCTGAATCCGGATTTTTTAGAATCGACGTAAGCATAGATGTAAGAGGATGCAGATGTCCAGCTGTATTGGTTGTGAGCTTTAGGAATAGAGTACCACATTTTCACAGGAACGTGAGAATTACCCTCCAATTTTACAACACCTGTAATTGTATAAAACTTAGGATTGTCTTTGAATTGAACAACTTCATTTACTACATCAGTTCTTCCAAATATTTCATTGGCTACCTCTGTAGTTATTACAATACTCTCTGGTTGCTCCATGGCTGACAGCCTGTCTCCGTGAACAAAATCATAAGAGAATATCTTGAAATAATCCTCATCAATCTGAAAAGTACTTTCAACAGTGACTTGCCTATTGTTATAAACAACATCCACATCTCCTACGGTTTTTAGAGTTGTCACATACTTGGTTTCAGGATATACTTTGAGCTTTTCTTTTAGAATCTCAGGACCAATGGACATATTTCCAACATTAAAGAAATTAACACCTATTCGATGGATTTTATCGGCATCATCAAAGTGTCGATCGTAGCTGTATTCTTGAAATACCCAGATGCCTATGACTAGTGTACAGGCCAAGCCAACTGTCAGTCCAAAAATATTGATGAAGGAATAAGAAAAATGCTTTCTGAGATTTCTAATAGAAACCTTTAAATAATTCTTAAGCATGATGATTTGAGTTTTTGATGATTTTAGTCCTATTATATTTTTTGATATCTGGGTCCGAATATATCGCAACTTTAGATTCAAGCAATTGCTCTATTATGTCTGGGATAATGACTTGTAAAGCACCGGGGGAAAATCGATTTTCTTCCTTCTTATGTGATCTTTTTTCTTCGAATTTCTCCAAAAGAGCCATCATTTTTTTACGGATATCATAGAGTCTGGTATTGACTATATATTCAGGAGTAAACTGACAGAAAGCGATAAAGTCTGTTAACTCATCACCATCTAGATTCGTTTCTTCGGCGACCCATTCTCTATTGAACTTCTGATAGGCCACACGCTCCAGCTCCCTTCTTGCCAGAATTTTTTGAAGCTTCTTCTTTTCTTTGTGTCTTTTGGTGAGTTTTCCCAGATCAAATCCAATCCCAATAGCTGGCGCCATTAGATCAGTAGGTCCAACTTTCAATTCGTTCGCTGATTTTTCGTAGGCATCCAGAGGGATGGCATCTAACCCGAAAACGACGAGGGATGAGTCCATAGGCTGTGTTTCTATAACCAACTGCTTAAATCTTTGATACTCAGGAAGGAGTGAGACCTGTACCTCGTCAAGCTTTATAGCTTGTGGAGTCAGGGAAATAATAAGATTATCTGACCAGCCCGTCGCGACTATAAATGTTTCTTTTTTGTAACCAATATGAGATATTACCAGTGTATCATTTTCTTTTACGGGGATGGAAAAATCTCCATCTATTGAAGTGACGGTTAGTTTTTTGGAATTCAGATTACCAATGTGAACCCCGATGAGGCCATCTCCCGATATTGAGTCGATTACCGTACCATGAAGATCATCTCTTTGAGAAAATCCAACGAATGAGATGCTTAGGAAAAATGTAATTAAGAATATCCTCACATATCAAATATCTTCAATAAAAGGCTGATTATTAAGTATTTAAGAATCTTTAACATTGTGGGATAAAAAAATCCTCCCTACTAGAGTAGGGAGGATTTCAATTGGGGTCTTATGTTTTTATTTACTCTTCTGGCATCAAAACGATCTCGATTAGATTATCCTCTACCAGATAATTCTTTGCAGCTTTCTGAATGTCTTCTGCTTTTAGCTTTTCGATCAATTGATCATAGTCGTTAAATTCAGCTATAGGTCGGTCATTCGAGTAAAAACTACTCATTCTATTTAGCCAGTATCTGTTTTCTTTCAAACTCTCTTTTCTATCGATTCGTTGCGCTTCTTTTATTTCATTCAGGTCTTCTTCTGTAATTCCTTTCTCCTTGATCAAAGCAATTTCATCATATACTGCCTGTTTCAATTCGGCTACATTCTCAGGAGCACATGGGAATGATATTGAGAATGAATAACTCTCGTATGGACGTTTACTCATAGACCCTCTTGCACCTACTCCATAAACACCACTTTTTTCTTCTCTAATCAAATCAATGAGCCGGTTGGTCATCACTTCACCTAAACTTCTTAGGTTGTAAGATTCTTCAACATTGTATGCTGCATCCCCTCTGAAGTTTATGGAAACCTGGCTCTTAGGATCGGTTCCTTTATTTACAATTTTTTCAAGCTTTCCTTTCGGCGGACGAATCCCAAGATCTTTCCAGGTTTCTTCCCTATTGGAAGTAGGGATGCTGGCCAAATAGGTCTCCAGCATGGGCTTGACTTTATCGGTATCAAAATTTCCTACTAAAAAGAAAGTAAAGCTGGATGGGTCGTTAAACCGCTCATTATAAATGGTGTAAGCTCTGTCCAGATCAATTTGAGAAAGTTCTTCTGCTGTAGGAAAACCAACACGAGGGTGATTTTGACTTAAAATCTTGATACTCTCATTCTGAAAGTAAAATTGTGGATTGGACATGAGGTTTTGATACAACATCGTATTCCGCATCTTGTAAGATTCAAAGCTTTCCTTATCTTTTCTAGGTTGAGTAAAGAATAGGTGAATCATTTGCATCATGGTCTCCAGATCTTTAGGAGCAGCACTTCCATTCAGACCTTCACTATATGTGCCTACATAAGGTCTAACTTGCACCGTCTTGCCAGCAAATAATTTGTCTAAATCTGTTTTAGAAAAGTCCGCGACACCACTTTCTCCGATGATGCTTCCTGCGTAGGATGCATTTTGATAGTCTTCGTCCCCATATAATGAATGACCACCATGGCTGTATGCGCTCATAAGGATTTCATCATTTTTGAAGTCAGTTGACTTGAGTACTACTGTCACGCCATTGGATAGTGTAATTTCTGTAGCTTCGATATTATCAAGGGCTTTTTCTGATTTGATGGTTCCCTTTTTAGGCATGGATGTCATTAGCTCAGCACCACTCACTTCATCTTCGTAGGCCTCTAATTCTGCCGCTTCCATTTCTCTTAATAAAGATCGAACACTTTCTTCGGTTACATCTTTATTATCCCGTTCAGGACCAGTGATCACAACTACCCGATCACTTTCTTTGATCCACTTTGGAGCATATTTGTTGATTTCATCTACCGATACATTATCGAATTGTTGTTTTGCGAACTTGTATGAGAATTCCGGTGAAACGACCGTTGATTCATTGAGAAACGAAGAAACATACCTGGAAGCGAGTCTTCTGCTTTCAGTCTTATCCTGCTCTTTCATTTGCTTCTCCATGCTATTTAGCATTCTTTTCTTCGCCCGCTCAAGCTCCCCTTCTGTGAAGCCGTATCTTTTTACTCGCTCATTCTCCCTTACAAGAGCTTGGAGTCCATTCATGATTCCATCTTCGCCAACCATGGCAAAAGAAGAGTATGTTTTTTTCGTTCTAACCATGTTTCGGTAGCCTGTACTGGCAAATACAAATGGCGGCTCTGCAGATTGTCTGAGTTCGTTTAATCGCTGATTCAGCATGCTATTGAATAGGTTGTAGGTAAGTTGCCTGCGATAATCCGCCAGGGTTTCCATGTCAGCATTATCTTCCTGCTTGTAGACCAGCTGAACTTGTGTGAATGAAGCCTCTTTGTCCTGCTCAATTGCTACGTAAGTTTCCTGATGATTGGGAACCTCAAATTCTTTCCTTTCTCGAGCTTTTTTCGGATTTTGCAGTTTTCCAAACCGTTTTTTGATCTGCTTTTCCATTTCATCAGGTTCCAGATCACCAACTGCTATTACCGCCATCAAGTCAGGACGGTACCAATCCTTGTAGAAATTTCTTATTGTTTCGTAGCTCGCATTTTCAATTACCTCTTTCTTCCCTATAGGTAATCTCTCAGCATATTGCGAATTCCTAAACATTATCGGGAACCACCGATCTCTCATACGCTGATTAGCACCCTGACCTAGCCTCCATTCTTCGATGACGACCCCTCTCTCCTTATCTATTTCCTCTTCAGAAAATTCGATCCCACTTGCCCAGTCTTCGAGGACTTTCATTCCTTTGTCAACCACAGCTGGGTCTTCGGTAGGTATAGGGAGCATGTAGACTGTTTCGTCAAAACTTGTATAAGCATTCAAATCAGCTCCAAATTCTACACCGATAGACTGTAGATAATTAACAAGTTCATTTTTTTTGAAGTTTTTACTTCCGTTGAAAGCCATGTGCTCTACAAAGTGAGCTAGGCCTTGCTGATCTTCATTTTCCAGAATTGAGCCCGCATTTACTACAAGCCTGAACTCAATTTTGTCTTCTGGTCGTTCGTTTTGTTTGATGTAGTAGGTTAATCCGTTCTCCAGTTTTCCTATTCGTACACTTGGATCTGATGGAATAGTGCTGGTGAGTGGTTTTTGAATATCGCCTGAAATGTCCTTCTCCTGTGTGAAGGATAAAAGACTCGAGCATATCAAGCCTACGAGTAAAAGGTATTTCGAAAATCGATTAAGGATCATAATGAATGGTTTAATTGATAATTTTTTCAAAGAACCTTAAATATATTACTATGTATGTAGTAATACAACGGTATTATCCGTTGATTTCATTTATTAACAAATATTAATATTTGATCTGTCTAGTCATTTTACATGATTGGTTGTAGTTCTGAAAGACTATTTATTTTCTTTACATATCATGTAAATCAAAATAATTACCTATGAAGAATATAATTACCCTAACGATGTTTCTGTTCCTTGGGTCGACCATGGCGCAAGAGAACCGTTTCTTTATGCCAAGAGAGATGCAAGAGGCTTATAAGAATGGCTCCCGCTCATATGATGGGAAACCAGGGCCTAACTATTGGCATAATACGGTGGATTATAAGATTAAAGCTTCCATCGATCCAGCTTCCAGAGAGATTGCTGGTATGTCAGAAATAACTTATGTGAACAACAGCCCGAAGGATCTTTCTACGATTGTTGTAAGGCTTTACAATGATGTATTTAGAAAAGCGAATCCCAGAGCATCCAGAGTAGATCCACGAGACATTGATGAAGGGGTGATGCTGGATATGGTAAAGGTGAGAGGAGATTCTGTAGACATGGAGAGTAGATCCTTTACCAGAAGCGGAACAAATATTTTCATCAGATTATCTGAGCCATTGAAAAGTGGAGAGAGCATTGATCTGGCCATCAACTGGAAGCAGTTTGTGCCGTACACCAACAGGAGAACAGGTGTTGCGGATAGTACATCTTTCTTTGTAGCATATTGGTACCCACAGGTTGCTGTATATGATGATGTGTTTGGGTGGGATACCCAGAGTTATTCCTTAAGGACAGAATTCTACAATAACCTTGCAAATTTTGATATAGAATTCACTATTCCGGAAACGTTTACCATGTGGGCGACTGGAGTTTTACAAAACCCAGAAGAGGTCTT
The DNA here is from genome assembly GCA_965267215.1 of Ekhidna sp. Taxonomy (GTDB): domain Bacteria; phylum Bacteroidota; class Bacteroidia; order Cytophagales; family Cyclobacteriaceae; genus Ekhidna. The sequence continues at coordinate 2,119,305 of OZ253940.1, read as the reverse complement.
TCCCGATGATATTTTGAATAGATACAATAAGGCGTTGACAGCAACAGAGCCGATGGATATTGTCTCAGCTGAGGATGTTTCCAAGGGTTTAACCTATAAATCAGGCGTTTGGAAGTTTAAAGCAGATGAAGTTCCGGATTTTGCTTTTGCGATGAGTGATCACTACGAATGGAATGCTGCTTCTCAACAGGTAGATGGGAGGGATGTTTTGATTAGCTCAGTGTATCCCACTGGCAACACCCCGGCTTTTGCTGCGATGACACCTAATCAGCAAAAAACTATGAAACACTTTTCGGAAGATTTTCCGGGGATTCCATATCCATACCCTCGGTTTACAACTTTCATTGGACTTGGTGGTGGCGGAATGGAGTTTCCTATGATGGCTTATAATGGAGGTCCGGGATTAGGTGTGACTGTTCATGAGATGTATCACATGTACTTCCCGATGTACGTCCGTGTAAATGAGCGAAGATTTGCATGGATGGATGAAGGCTGGGCAGATTATGTGACTTCTGTCGTTACGAATCGATATTTTCAAGATGATGATTCTCCGATATTCACAAGTTTCAAGGGTAGTGTAGGAGGTATGCAGGGGCAGTATGAAGATCTGCCTTTGATTACTTCATCTCAATTCATGGATGGAACCAATTATGGTTATGCTTCCTATCCGCTTCCATCGTTTGTTTATTCAATGCTACACTTTCATCTTGGTGATGAGATGTTTTTGAAGGCATATCAGGAATACATCAGGAGATGGGCTAAGAAATCTCCTATTCCTTATGACTTTTTCTATACATTCGAAAATGTGAGTGGAGAGGATTTAAGTTGGCTTTGGAAGCCATGGTTTTTTGAATACGGTTATCCGGATGTGAAAATTGAAGGAATTAAGAAAGATAAGCTTTCAATTTCAAATGCTGGCAATAGACCAGTGCCAGTAAAAGTAGAGGTGGTTTATAAGGACGGATCTGATTACGAAGTTTCTATGTCGGCAAAGGCTTTTTCTGAGGCGGATAAATTTGACATTTCTATTCCCAACTATAAGGAAATAGAAACTATCGCGGTGAATGCAAGCCTTCCTGATTTGGATGATTCGGATAATTTTTATCCATCACTTCAAGAGCGAATGGCAGGTGTAGAGGTACCGGAATACATCTATGGAACTTACACTGTAGCCAATTTCAATATTCAAGCATTCATGGAGAATGACGAAGGATTAGTTAAAGTGAGAGTACCAGCAGCAGGAATGAACGTTGTAGTGCTTCCTAAAGATGATAAATATGTGTCGCTGGATGGACAGGTTGTCATTGGCTTTGATGATAGTGGAGATAAGACTACCATGTCAATGGAGTTGAAGCAATTTGGAGTTACCGTTCAGGGAACGAAAGAATAATAGTACCGGACTAAAAAAAAAGCCTCACATCAAGTGAGGCTTTTTTTGTTTTACTCATTTCTAATCACATTCACAGGGTTGAGTGTAGCGGCTTTTAGCGACTGGAAACAAACCATAACAAAAATTACTCCTAGAGTTATAAAAAGATTTACAAGCAATATGTGATACGGAGTATCAATACGATAAGCAAAATTGGATAACCACTGATCCATCAATAAAAGACTAAGAGGCCAGGCGATGAGGTTTGCAATGACTGCAATCCATACAAACTCTTTAGAAAGCAATTGGATAATCTGCGAAGCATTGGCTCCAAAAACCTTTCTCAGTCCGATCTCCTTATATCTTCTTAGAATATTAAAGGTAGACAGTCCAAGAATTCCCATCAGGGCGATGATAAGACTGACAATCATGACAAATAAGGAGAGTTTACTTACTTTCTTTTCTTCATCATACAACTGTTGATATTCATCATCAAGTATCTGGTATTTCATGTTGAAAAAAGGCTCTAATTCATCGTACTGATTTTCTATGAATTCAATCGAAGCTACAGGATTTGTAATGTCATATCTTATGTAAATGGTACCTGTATTTTGAACTGGAACCTGATAATAGATAGTAGGGGCAATGTTTTCATGAAGGGAGTTTGTGCTAAGGTCTTTAACAACTCCGACGATCTTGAATGCTGCACCGAAAGCTGTAATTCGTTTGTTAATTGGGTCTTCTAGTCCCATCACCTGAAGAGATTTTTCACTTAAAATAACTTGTCTGGCAGTATCGATCTGGTTAAAGCCTTCTCCTTGAAGGAAATCCAATTCAAAAACATCAAATAACCCTCTTGTACCTCCAATAGCTTTGAATTGTGTTTTTTCATTAGGGTTCTTATTTAGCCATGAAACCTGATCGGTGAAATAACTTGCGTTGATCATATTCGCATTGCTGGCACCCACAGATTTAATTAAGGTGTGTTCGGTTAGTTTGTTTTTAAAAGCTTCAAAATTTTTAATGTGTCTATAAGTAGGCTCCATCATCATTATGCCTTCCCTGTCATACCCGATGCTTTGATTTTGGATGTAATCCAATTGTAGGTAAAAACCGGATGTGAGAATTACGATCATCCCCGAAATGCTTACCTGAGCAATAGTCAGCCATTTTCTGATCTGGCTCTTACTCAGTTTCCCAAATTGCATATTCTTTAAAATGCGAATGGGATTGAATCGAGAGAGTATCAGAGCTGGATATATTCCAGATAATAGTGTAGTGACCAGGATGATCGCTGATACCTGAAGTATAAAGGAAATATCCAGATCAATATGGATACTCTCATCTATAATTCTGTTTAGCCGATCCAATAACACTATAGATGCCAGTAATGCTAAAAGTGAAGCAAAGCATACTTTCAGGAGTGTTTCGAATAAGAACTGTAAGTGAAGAGTAGACTTGCTTGCACCGTTTACTTTTCTCACCGCAATCTCTTTTCCTCGCATGGTAGCTTGAGCTGTGATCAAGTTGATGAAGTTGACGATTGACATAATCAGGATGAAGATGGCAAACAAGCCAATGATTCTCATGTAGAGAATTAGTCCACCAGATGCCTCGCCATTTTTGAAATCATTGTATAAATGAACTTTATTCAGTGGGTGTAGTAAGATTTTAGAGTCTTCATATTTCTGAGATATAGAAAGATCCTGGATTTGTTCTTCTATCTCATCCGGATTTGCATCGAGTATCCTTGTGTAGGTAATAAAAGAGTATTCTTTGATATTGTCTGTTGTAGTTCCCCAAAGCATATACGCAATATCCAATGGAGCGATGAATTCAAATTGTAGGGATGAGTTTTTAGGAACATCTTCGAAAATGGCAGATATAGTCACCTCAAAGTGATTATCCATACGGTAAATCTTCCCTATAGGATTTTCATCACCATAAAGTTTTTTGGCTAATGACTTGGATAGCGCAATATTCTTTGGTTTGAGTAGTGGATTTTGATCACCTGCAAGAATTTTGAAATCGAAGATTTTGAAGAAGGCAGAATCTGCGTAGATCCCCTTAGTGTAAATGCACGATCTGTTTTCATCTATTTTAAAGCACTGCTCGGATGGCCATCGCCAGTTGGAAATCATTTTAGTGACATGTTTGATCTGTGGTATGGAGACTTCCGCATCTGCCATCACTTCGTATATCGCACCGTTTGATGTTTGGATCTCACCGGAAGAACCAATGTTATTGGTCATCACCTTGTATATAGACTCAGGCTCCTTGTGGAAGTTGTCGAAACTGGAATGGTAACTGACCCAGAGCATGGTCAAAAAAACCACCACCAACCCGATACTTAGGCCGAATATATTGATGAAATTCTGTAATGGGTTTCTTCTTAGATTTCTGAAGAAAGTCTTTAGGACATTAGTAAACATAGCAGTGTGGTTTGATTTGGTTATACTTTTTTTGAGGGCGAAGGGGCGTAGAAAATTCATGACATTTCTCCAATAGAGAAGATTAGCTCTCCACCGGTTTTTGTTAGATCTGTCAATTTGATATTGTTCAAAAAGGTCTCCCTTAACAGGTTCAACCCATTCGCTTTTGCAGAACCATTCCAGAAACCTGTCTGCGGTACGAGGTGGAGAAAAGTTGTCTTTGCGCTTTTTCATACTACAGATTTTTCCAGGCTATTTCCGGAATTTGATCCCAAAGCGTATTTCTGAGTGATCGATTATAAGCTACCGCTTGCTTTCCAGAGGCTGTGATTTCATACAGCTTTTTTCTGCGTCCACCTCTTTCATGAGTAGCCTCTGCTAGATGGGATTTGAGAAATCCTTTCTCTTCCAGGCGATTGAGCACGGAGTGAATGGCTCCAATGGCCGGAGATCTATTGGTCTGATTTTCTACTTCTTGCTTTATAGCCAATCCATATGCGTCCGGATAAAGAACTCCTATGATCAATAAAACAAGCTCTTCGAATTCACCAAGGTGAGTGCCTTTCATAATATCAATTTTCGTAAATGTAGTAATTGAATATATTCTACAAATACGAAATTTGCTAAAATGGGTTTTCTAATACCAAAAAAAATAGGGAGAATGCTTAGAAAAAATCAAACATCGATTTCTAAAGGGGTAATTATTAGCAATTGAAATGTGACTTATTTGTTATCTACGTACTGAAATGGAATACCTGATCTGTTTTCCAGATCTTCACCTAACTCCTTGTGATCTTCATCGCCTTCATCACTAAACCATCTGATCATGAGCATAGCACCCATCGACTGTTTTTCCTTTAAAACGAGCATGAGTTGATAAAGGCATTTCATGGTACCGGTATCAAAATGTTCCAGTTTTAATTCAACTATAAATGTTGGAACAGTAGTTTTTTTGACTTGCTCGATAATTGGCAAATAAAAGTCCTGAACATCACGCATTAATGATCTGCCTTCAATTTTAAGTAGTCCTGTATTCTGGTTGAACCTTATGCTTGGGATAATATCTCCATTGTCTGCCATACGCGGTGGTTTAGTTCTTTATTGATACGTTATTAGAAGAAAGGGTAACCTTAATATCAGGATCTACTTACCATCCTTCATCTCCTCAAATTTATCTACTTCAGCTTCTCTTGGGAATACATTGTTATCCATATTTACGTCAGGAAGCTGTTGTTTAGGATCTACCACAATATTAGTGACTTGTTTGTCTTTAAGAAAAGTTTTTGTCACTTCAGCTTCATTAAGTCTCCATATTTCTGCCGGAAGTTGCTGTATTTCTGTTGTCCCATCTGTGTATGTCCATTCGATAATTACAGGCATTACTAGACCACCTCGGTTTTTGAATGTCAACTCATAAATGTGCTTACCTGAAAGCTGATCCCTCATTTTCCCTTCATCAAGTCTACTGAGAAACTGACCATATCCTCCATCATTTGTTGGGGCCATGGTAAATGGTTGCGGGCCGTCTGAGAAATTCATGCCGTCTTCCTCACTTCCGGATCCGGAAATGCGTTTTTTATCTCCTTTTCTACTTTTATTTTCCACAGTAGTCTCTTCTTCTTTTAGCTGAAACCATTTGACTTCTGCAAGATCAACATCTACTGTCTCCGTTGTAAAAAACCATCCTTTAAAAAACCAGTCCAGATCTGTTGCAGTACCATCTTCTAAGGTTCTGAACAAGTCTGAGGGATTTGGATGTTTGTACTTCCAGCGATTGGCATATTCTTTAAAAGCTATATCAAATAGTTCTTTTCCAACGATTGTCTCCCGAAGCATCTGAAGGCCGACAGTAGGTTTTTGATAAAAGTTGGCACCCATCTGGAAGAGCAGATCATTATCTGAATTTGTCATGATTGGTCGGAGCGTCTTTTGGTCTCCCATCATAAAAGGAATGATGTCTTTTGGTCTTGTACTGGACCATTGTGGATATCGCTCCGCCAAGGTTCTTTGGTGGAGAAAGGTATTCAGCCCTTCATCCATCCACATCCACTTTCTTTCATCTGAACTTACGATCATGGGAAACCAATTGTGTCCCACCTCATGAATAATGGTACTTGTCATTCCTCTACGAGCCTGTTCGCTGATTAGTCCATTCCTTGGACGCCCTCCATTAAATGAAATCATCGGAAACTCCATTCCAATGTTCGATGTGTTTACAGAGATTGCTACTGGATATGGATAATCGAAAGTAGCCTCCGAATAAACTTCTAATGCTTGTTTTATTGCGTTAGTAGATTCTTCTGTCCAAACAGGAAGACCTTCCTTTGGATAGAATGACATAGCCATCACAGTGTTGGTAGACAATTTTACAGCCATCGCATCCCAGATAAATTTCCGGCTACTTGCGAAAGCTACATCTCTCACATTCTTTGCATTGAACTTCCACGTCTTAGTACCATTTGATTTATTCTTTTCGTTTTTCTCAGCCTCCTCCGGAGTGATAATGAAAAGCTGATCGTCAAAGGAATTGCGAGCTTTGACCAGTCTGTCTCGTTGTGTTTTGGTAAGTACTTCACTCTCATTTATTAACTCTCCTGTACCTGCTACAATGTGATCCTCTGGTACTGTCAATTCCACTTCATAATCTCCAAATTCGAGGGCAAACTCACCTAATCTTCTGAATTGTTTGTTTTGCCATCCTTCCGTGTCATTGTATACCGCCATTCGTGGGAACCAATGACCAAGCAAAAAGACTTTGTTGTCATCTTCCGGAAAATACTCGTATCCTTCTCTGGATAGTAAAAACTTGGCTCTGTCGGTGATATAATTTTTCCATTTGATGGAGAACGTCACATTTTCTCCCGATTTCAAAGGAGAAGGAAGATTGATTCTCAAAAGGGTATTGTTTACTATGTGTTCTAGTGGCTTACCTGAGTCATCTTTAATCCACTGAATTTCTGTTCCTGCTGGAAAGTCTATAGGACGAACAAGATATTGCATTTGTAAGGATGAAATGGAATCCCGAACACCTCCAAGTACATCACCAAAGTCTTCATTTTCTTTTCTATTCACATTTTGCTCAATGTTGAGCCATAGAAATTTCAAATCATGAGGAGAGTTATTGTAATAGGTGATCGTTTCTTCACCCATAAGTTCATTCGTATTCTCATCTATGGAAGCTTTTATTTTATAGTCAGCTTTTTGTTGCCAATAGTCCTCTCCTGGCGCTCCAGATGCGGTTCGGTAGGGGCTAGGTGGTTCGAGCATTCGATCAATTGCGTTGAATTTACCTGAATAACCAGGAACATCCTGTGCAGAAAGTGCCAAACACAAGGAAATGAAAAGTAGTGAGTGAATAAATCGCATACTTTGAGGTGTTTATTTCTTATAAAATTAAACATCCTCTCTGTCTGATAGAAACCAGATTATGCTAGCGGTAATTAGGCAAAATCAAAGGGCCCGTAGGCCCTTAATTTTAATATTGCTCTAAGAAATATTTGATTATATCTGTGGTTGTGATGATGCCAACAAGTTTATCATTATCGACTACAGGAAGTGCGTGAAACTCTTTATCTGCTAAAATTTCTGCAGCCTCTTTGACCGTATTTTCAGAGCTTACAGTTAATGGACTATGCTTCATTACCTGGTTGATTGAAAGCATATCAAAAATTGCTTCATCAGAACCTGTTTGCTCATCTCCAAAAGTATCTCCAAAACTGATTCTTAAGATATCTGTTTTACTTAAAATACCAATCAATGTCTCACCGGATACCACTGGTATGTGTCGGATATTGTTTTTGCTGAAGGTATCATTTGCTTCTTTTAGTGAGTTATTGACATTTACGGTGATCACATCTTTGGTCATCACGTTGGCTACTTTTTCTCTTTTTTTCATGTTTGCTTTGGGTTTAGTCACTAGATAATGATGCCCTGTGATAACGCATGGCTACTTCAGGGTCAGGGTTTAATGAAATATTTGCCAGGTCTTTTCCTTCGTAATCAAGATGGTTTAACACATATCGAATGGTTTCTAACCTTGCTTTTTTCTTATTATTTGCCTCAATGATAATCCAGGGACTATAGGACATATGCGTTTTAGAAAACATCTCTTGCTTGTAATGAGTGTAGTCGTCCCAATGTTCTTGCGCCTTTTCATCTATGGGGCTCAGCTTCCATTGCTTAAGCGGATCGTCTTTCCTTGAGTCGAAACGTTTTTTCTGTTCCTGCTTAGAAATGGATAACCAAAATTTAATAATCTCCACTCCATCTTCGTACAGCATGTGCTCAAATTCAGGTACCTGTTGTAAAAAGGTTTTATACTCTTTATCAGAACAGAAGCCCATCACGGGTTCCACCACAGCTCGATTATACCAACTACGATCATAAAAGGTGATTTCTCTCGGATTAGGCAATGTGTTTACGTAGCGCTGAAAATACCACTGGCCTTTTTCTATTTCTGTTGGTTTACTAAGAGCCACCACTCGCATAGACCTGGGATTGAGGTGCTCAATAAATCTTCTGATGTTTCCACCCTTACCCGCAGCATCTCTTCCTTCGAATATGATCGCCACTCTTCGATTATTGAGATATACATCTCGTTGTAGCTTCACCAATTCAATCTGAAGCTGCTTTAATTCATGCTCGTAATTGAGTGAAAACATGAGCTTTTCGATATCATGATTCTTTTCACGGAGCAGTTTCTTAATTCCTTCTTTTGAATTTATTCGCTGAAGATCCTCAGCTGTAATCTCAGGAGTTTCTCCGTTAGTGATTTCCTTCATGTTAAATCCCGTTTGATTATGGACTCAAGGTATTTTACCAGTTCGTTAAGGATTAAGACTATAGTCAATCGTGCATATGATTAAAATCACTTCTGGGATATTCTATACCTTTAAATGGTAAACTGACTAACCTATGCAAGCAGGCAGAAGATATGGATTGTTTGAGACCCTTCGATGGGGCTTAAAATTCATTTTTATGTTTATTGTCCTGGACAGTATTCCAGTGCTTTTGTATTATTTCCTCGATTTGAAATGGATGAGTATTCCGTGGCAACCCATCTCCTTGATAGGTATTGCTGTAGCTTTTTATCTGGGATTTAAAAATAATTCATCGTACGAGCGGCTTTGGGAAGCACGTAAGATTTGGGGTGGTATTGTGAATGCTTCCAGATCTTTTACTGTAATGGCTCGTGATTTTATTCATAATGAGGGAACACTCGTTTCAAAAACCGAAGAGGAACTGAATGCTATAAGAAAGAGACTGGTACATCGACATGTAGCTTGGTTACATGCCCTTACTATTCAACTTAGAAAAGTAGCAAATTGGGAACATACCAGTCAAAAAGATCAAGAATTCAGGGAGAATCTTGGTACTCAATATGATGAAAAGAAATTTGAAAAATTGAGAGACTACTTATCTGACGATGATTATAACTACATTATGAGTAAGGGTAATCCAGCTTCTCATTTACTCTCACTTCAAACAAAAGACCTGATGGAACAGCGTACGCAGGGTCCATTAGAGCATTTCCGCCATTTGCAGTTGCAAGGTCTTATTACAGAACTGTATGGACTCCAAGGGAAATCAGAACGTATAAAGAACTTCCCATTTCCAAGGCAATACGCCACTGTCAACTTTTTCTTTACAGTCATTTTTATTCTACTTCTTCCCTTTGGTATGATAGATGTGTTTGCTGACGGATCGATGGGATGGACAATTTGGCTAAGTATACCTTTTTCTGTGATCGGTTCCTGGGTATTTTGGACCATGGAGATGATTGGTGATTACAGTGAAAATCCTTTTGAAGGACTCTATAATGATGTGCCTATCTCTTCAATGGCCGTAGGAATAGAAATAGATATCCGTCAGATGCTGGAAGAAACCGATCTTCCCGATCCTATAAAACCTACAGAGGATAGATTGCTGTTAATGTAAAAAGCAGCCCTTAAGGCTGCTTTTTACTTATGTTGATTCTTTGAGTGTGACCTTCTTGGTGTTATCATTTGGATTTCTATCTATCAATTTATTGAGTGGATCTACTCCAGCCGAAGATGGTTTTTGATTGACTTTGATCTCGATCACATTATCTTCACTTGTGAATTTGTGCTTTTGCAGGTAAATCAATTTATCTTCTCCTTCTTCATTTTTGGCATAGACCCCAACATCTATCCAGTCATTAATTTCCACTTGTTTTGAGAATCCAAGACTATCTGATTCCATTTTCTTGGTATTTAAATCGAGAGTAACCAGGAATTTATCACTTACCTCCTGATATGTTACTTCATCAACTTTATTTTCATATAAAATGATCTTATCAAAGAAATCCGTGATCACACTTTGCATCGAATCAGGAGTCACCTCCCGGAGGTAATCTATGAGGTCTATGGTTGTCGCATATCGTCCGTTTCTCTCTAAAGAACCAAATCCCCAATCGTTGATCAGTCTTCTTAAAGCCATGTTTACACTATCCTCACCTATATAATCCTGAAGTGAGTACATGATGTTTGCTCCTTTTCCATAATGGATGTAGGCCTGATTCTCTGCTAAAGCCAATGGCATTTCCTTTTTCTGTTCAGTAGTTCGTCCTCTGAGGTATCTGTTGAGCTCCTCTTTGAGGAATTCCTTGATGTGTTCTTGTGGATATTCTTGTTTCATTACCATTAAGGCAGAGTATTGTGAAAGTGTTTCTGATAGTACGGCACTTCCCTGAACATTTGCAGGGAATAGTTGATGACCCCACCACTGGTGAGCAAGTTCATGTGCTGTGACAAAATATGTCACGTCCACATCGTCCTCTTCCTCCACTTTTACCATAAATCCAATAGCTTCTGAGAAAGGAACGGTATTCGCGAAAGACTGAGCAAATGAAGCATATCGAGGGAATTCCAGAATTCTCATCTGCCGATACTGGTATGGGCTAAAGTTCTCAGAGAAGTATTTAAATGAATGTTTCATTCCTTTCATCATACTCTCAAGGTTATATTCATGACCCTTGTGGTAGTAAATGCCCAGCTCAATATCCTTTGATGAAGAGTCATTCATGGAGATAGATGTCAGATCTTTAGTGACTTCATATCTCGCTGAAACAATGTTGAAAAAGGGCATCATTGGCTGGTCCATTTTATAATGAAAGTATCTCCTGCCATTTTCCTCCCATTCTCTTTGCAGGTATCCTGGAGCGATTGCAATTTGATCTGGCACAGTGCCAACAATAATTTCAAAGTCTATCCCATGGGAATCATCGCTAATGAAATTTTGGCGAAGACCTATCGGATTGTCACGTGGCATCATGCGTTCTTTTGGAGTGAGATCATTATCCTTTCTGTCATCATCACTTCCAAGTTCATTTCCCGAGCTATAACCAAGGCTTGGGAAGCTGCTGTTATTCAAGAAAGTACCGTTGTATACAATACTGGTATTTGAACCCGACTCTTTAAATCCTTCTGTATCAAGCACATATTTAAAACTCAAAGTTATCGAATCCCCGGGCATCAAAGGAGCTTCCAACTTATGGATGTAGTAACGGTATTGATCATAGCTTTCAACGATGGTTGTAGGATTGCTAAATGTTACTTCTTCATAATTCAGGTCCTCGTCTAATCCCAATTGAAGATGAATACTATCTATTGGCTGGTTTTCAAAGTTTTTGAGTGTGTAGGTGCCTTCCATGCTGTAATCTCTATCATAGGGATACAACTCAGACTTCACGTTCATTCGGGTAATCTTGGGTTGTTTAACAAACTCATACTTTTTTAAAGCACGCTCATAGTCTGCTTGCAATGCTTCCTGATCATCCGAATTCCGATATGTATTTTCAATATTGGTATTATAGAAAATATAGCATCCGGATAGTATGAAAGTGAGAAAAGTAGTAATGATCAATGTGAGTATTGGTCTGGATAATCTAAGCTTACCAATATGCCATCTCCATTTCATGGCAGCCTCTGAGCCTCTAACGGCAAAGACTACCGCGACTCCAAAAAGAAAAACACTGAAAGCGAGCCAGTATAAATCAAACCAGGAAAAACTGGTTACAAAGTGACCAAACCCATTCATCTCTGAGTAGGTACCAAGACTGGCACTTCCAAACTGAAACAAGCTGTGTTCTAACCCAAGTAAATCAAGTATCCCTGTTGCAATAAAAAATACAATGACCACTGCATGTCCAAGGAACTTGTTGTTCACCATAACCTGAACAAAAAATGCCAATAGAGAAAATAATATAACGAATGAGAATGTCTCAGTAAACATTGTGTAGAAATACACTGGAAGATCGAACTTATAGTAACCTTTGAATGCCTGGATCAAAACCCCTGAGGCTATCAGCACCAGATTGAGTACTACGAATACAAGTAGCAGTCCTAAAAATTTGCTCACCAGGCTAATAAAATCAGGCATTGGAAGTGCGTCTTGAATTAGATGGATTTTGACATCCCGCTCTCTCCATACCAATTCTCCTGAATAGAAAACAAGAATAATTAGAAAGAATAACCCAAAGGAGCCCGTTATCAATTCCAACATCAGGTAGGTAGTGGGATAGGTGTATGTTCCAAAAACCCTTCCTACAAAAAATGAGTTTACAATCATTAAAAAGAGACCAAATACGATGATTGCTTGAAATGGAATGCCTCTTATTACTGTCTTGAAATAGAACCAGGTCTGTTTGCGAAGCTGCAGGAGATAGGTCTTAAATCCGAAACTGAAATTAACAGAAGGAATGGTAATGCTGGTTTTGGATGTAGTTTCTGCTTTTGAAGCTTTCTTTTTAAACCATGATTTTCTCACCACATTAAAATTGAATGAGAAATAACCGATGATGAATGTGAGTAGACCGATTCCCGTCCACATTAAGCGGTTCCACATAATCACACCTTCAAAAGGGACCACCATGCTATTCTGTTCTGCTACGGTCCAATACTGAATTTTATTCTGTATCGTTCTGATCGCGAAAGGATCAATCAGTGCGGCTAAGTCTCGGTTATCGACCTCTCTAGTAAGAATGAGTGCTACCTGATAAACAGCAAATAGTAAAATCCACTGCACATACACTGTGACCATCTTCCTACCTAGAGCACCAGTAACGAAGAATAATGCACTGGTGAAGAAGAGGTTTGTTAATACAATGGAGGAAAAAGGCTGGATGTAATGGTAAAAGTTGAATGGAAGCATTTTATCCTTATCGGGGTTAAAAAACTCTCCAATCATGAAGCCTAGCATCATTCCTGAGAAAGCAAATAGCACTACTAAAAAGGACCCAAGAAATCTACCTAAGAGATAATCAAACTTGGTAATTGGGGTGGTGAATATCATTGACTCTGTATTATGCTCAAAGTCTCTTAGAACAGCCACACCCATGATTGCCGATGTGATCATCATCATAATACCAGATAAGATGGCCATCATATTGGCAATGGTAGTAGGGGAATTTTCTTTAACTAAACCTGAACCTCCACCAACCTGGATAATGTCGGTGCTCATGGTCAATACTGCCATCAGGAATAAGATGGCAAAGTAAACATAAGTGGCAGGGCGTTTTTTGCGATACTGAAGCTCGAATTTTAATATTTTAAACCACATGATTTTGAATGTTTAGTGAGAATTAAGCTGGAACTGCCTCTGGTTGATTTACCGATAATATGTGAGAGAAATATACATCTTCCAGATCAGCCTCAACGATTTCAAAAGATGGATCAGGATTAGAATCAGCAAGTACGTGGATTTCAGGTTTACCAGCTATTAGGCGATCAGAGATTACAGTAAAATCACCTTGATATTGCTCCAACTCACCTTTCTCAATAGTCTTTCTCCAAACTTTTCCTTTGATCTTATCCAATGCACTTGATGGGCTCCCTTGATACAGTAAAGTGCCATGATTGATTATTGCCATGTTTGTACAAAGCTCTTTTACATCGTCTACAATGTGTGTACTTAGAATAACCACTGTGTTTTCTCCCAATTCACTCAAAAGGTTTAGAAATCGATTTCTCTCAGCAGGATCAAGTCCGGCGGTAGGCTCGTCAACGATAATCAGTTTGGGATTAGATAACAAGGCTTGAGCGATCCCAAAACGCTGTTTCATACCACCTGAGTATCCTCCTAGATTTTTCTTTCTTGATTGCCAGAGGTTCGTTTTGTGTAGCAGTGATTCCACCAGTTCTTTTCGTTCTTTGCTATGTGATACTCCTTTCAGAACGGCCAGGTGATCCAGCAATGTTTCTGCACTGATTTTAGGGTATACTCCAAACTCCTGAGGCAGGTACCCCAGGATTTTTCTTACCTCGTCTTTTTCCCTCAATACATCAAGATCTCCTAGCATAATACTTCCTGTGTCTGGTTCTTGCAAAGTGGCTATGGTTCGCATAAGGCTGGATTTTCCGGCTCCATTAGGTCCTAAAAGGCCAAACATGCCAGTAGGGATGTCTAAAGAGACATCATTTAGCGCTCGTACACCATTGCTGTACGTCTTAGATAGGTTCTTAATTGTTAAACTCATTGTGATTCTCTTTTAGATTAGTATGATGCACTTAGCTTTCTGTTTGTTATCAAGATATTTTATTTTATTGATACCTGGTTTCAAGAAATGATAAGTGGTTGATCATCCATACTGGATGACATCATTCTGTATCAAGAAATAAAAAAAGCAGCCTGAAGGCTGCTTTTTAGAAACTGATACTACTTAATTATTCATCCTTTAGCGCATGAGCGGGATTCGTTACGGCTGCTTTATATGATTTGGCGCTTACTACTAGCCATGTCAATATCAATATGATCAAAATTGGAATCACCAGAAGGTACCAGGATAACTCGATTCGGTAGCTGTATCCTTGAAGCCAATCGGTAAGCCAGTAGAATGCGGCTCCTATTCCTATCACACTTCCTAGTAATATCAACTTAGTAAAATCCCTGATAATCATATTGATAAGTGAAGAAACAGATGCACCCAATACCTTTCTTACAGCAATTTCCTTAAAGCGCCTTTGTAGCACGAAGGTTGTGAGAGCAAACAACCCCAGAAGTGCAATGAAAATAGCCATTCCTGAAAAAGTGCTAAACGTCATCCCAAATCTCTTTTCTGCTTGGAACATTTGCTGAAATGTATCGTCCAAGAATCTAGCTTCAAAAGGATAGCCCCCTGCAACCTTATTCCACTCGTTTTCAACATCCTCATAGACTTTTTTCAGATTCTGATTTGAGAATTGAATTAGAATATAATTCTGGTGGTAGATCCCAATTTCCTGACTTCCTGGACCATATCTCATGATCATTGATTGAACATCTCTTTTGAGCGATGAATAATTGAAGTCCTTAACCAAACCTACTACCGTGTATATGTTGTCACTTCGCTCTACTTTTTTTCCTATTGGATCTTCCCAGCCGAGTTGCTTCGCTAGCGCTTGATTGATGATTACTGAAGCGGTATCAGATGCAAAGTTTTCTTTGAAGAATCGTCCATCTAAGAGTTCCATATTAAAAACTTTTTCTACTCCCGGCGCAATGAAAACATTGTTTGGACTAAATGCTTGGCCGCTTTGATTAGGAACTGAGTATCCATAATCCGGGAAACCATAAAAAGGAACGTTGCTTGCTTTGCTGACTTCTCCTACATACGGTTTTTTCTGAAGCTCACTCCTGAGTACGCCATACTTGTTTTCAAGCCACGTACCATTACTTACTACAAGCGTATTTTTTATATCTATCCCCAGATCTTGTGACTTCATAAAATCTACCTGTAAGTAAATCACTAGCGTGATAGCTATTAGAAAGACTGAGGTAGCGAATTGAAATGCTACCAAAATGTTCCTGAGAATTGATTTTCCGTTTTGAGATACACCCCCTTTTAGAGCTTGAATTGGATTGAATCTGGACATCACATAAGCCGGATAGCCACCGGCCAATGGGCCAACAATAATGAGCAAAACTCCTAAAATTAGTATGTTACTCGGAGTGAATAGGTCTGAACCAACGAACTCTCTTTGTGTGAGACTATTGAAAAGATCAAGAGAAATAAATGCCAGAATGCAAGCAAAAAATACTGAAATGAATGTAATAAGTATCGATTCAGTAAGGAATTGCAGAATGATGTTTTTCTTTCGTGATCCAAGCGATTTTCTAATTCCCACCTCTTTTGATCTAACCGAGGATCTTGCAGTGGATAAATTGATATAATTGATACACGCAATAACTAAGATGAAAATAGCAATCAAACTAAAAATCAATATACTATCCTCATCTCCACGAGAACCCATGCTGAAATGTGGCTTTTTCAAATGAATATCTAAAACTGGAAACATGGTAAAAGCAAAATTTCGGTTTGGATATTCCTTAACCAACGCCTCAAATGTTTCATGTCCAGTGTATTGGATGTAATCCGGTCCTACTTTCTCCTCGTAAAGATTCGCCAATAGGATAGATACATCTTGAGGTCGAGCGTTCTCTTTGAGTTTAAGATAAGTGAACGTGTTATTACCACTCCAGTAATATTTTTGCTCAGGATCCACTGGATTGGCCACAATATATTTATAAGGAATGTGTGTGTTTTTGGGAGGATCATTAACTATCCCCACGACTTTAAATTGATCTCCATCAATACTTATCGTCTGATCCATCGCAGATTGTTCTGGAAAATACTTTTCCTTCATTTTTTGAGTCAATACAATATGATCTGGCTCTGAAAGTGCATACTTTTTGCTTCCCTGAAGCAATTCAATATCAAAAACGGTTAAGAAACTTTCGTCAACCCAAAGTCCTCCCTCTTGAAGAATTCCCTTGTTTCCTACTTCAAAAAAGGATTCACTTAATCCGTTTAATTTAGTCGCTGCTTCCACCTGAGGTATCTCAGCTTCAATTGTCTGTGCTAATAAAGTAGGAGTCCATTTCCCGTTATCTCCGTTCACTACCCGGTACATTCTCTCAGCATTTGGAAAGAAAATATCAAAGCTTTTTTCATGTAGGATGTACATGGATATAAGCATGGCTGATGCCAATGCTACGGCTAGCCCTGAGATATTAATGATAGCATAAGACTTTTGTCTCATCAGCGCTCTTAACGCCACTTTTATGTAATTTTTGATCATTGCAAGTGTGGTTAATTGTTTGTAATCATCTATTCCTTTTAAGTATCTCAATCTGAAAAATCGGAAGCCATTCCAGATGAATTTTCTGGAAGATCTATCCCTTTCGAACAATTCAAGAAGATCCCCCTCTATTTGTTCAATGTATCGATCCTTGCAGCAGAATCGAAGCAAATTCAACATCCAATTTGGTGGACTTTTTTTCTTCATGCGATTCCCAAGATCGTTTTAGAGATTTGTTGATAAAGCTTATTTCTCGTCTGATGCACGTAGGTCAGTGCTCTTGAGCCTTCCGCAGTAATCTTGAAAAGGCGTTTTCTTCTTCCTCCTCTTTCTGCACTAGCACCTCCCATATAAGAACTTAAGAAATGCTTTTTTTCTAATCTGTCAAGCACTGTGTGTACAGCACTGATGTTCACTTTCCTATTGATTTGCTTTTCGATCTCATCCATCACCTTTACACCATAAGCTTCTTCGTTAAGGATAGCAACGATCATCAGGACAAGCTCCTCCAATTCTCCCAATTGATAAGATTTGATTTTCATATTACTTTCATAAATGTCAATCAAATATATAATTGATTGACATTGTTTCATTCATAATTGTAAATCAAATACAATTGAAAATTTGAAGGGTTGCATAAAAATGAAGAAAAATTATTTATTCGTACTTCAGGAATTCCACAGGATTCATGGTCATCGTCCTATACAGCTTTCTTAAGATGATCAATAGCCCTACACAAAGTGTAATAAATGTAGATAAAGCACACATCCAGAGAAGGTTGTTAATACTGATCCGATAGATAAATTCCTGAATCCATGTATTTGCGATGTAGTAGGTTACTGGTATTGCGGTCAGGTTGCCAATGATTATCCAGGTCATTAATTGGGATGATAGCTTTAGGAAGATATGACTGTGACTTCCACCTAGTGTTTTTCTGATTGCGATTTCTTTGACTTTGGAATTGATTACAAAGAGACTGAGCGCAAGTAATCCCATTATTGAAATTGAAAAAGCGATACCTGTGGCATAGGTGGCAATTTTTTTCATTCTGATCTCTGATTGATATACATAGTCAAACTGATCGTCTAAAAACTGGTAGTCGAAGACGTAGGGAGGGTCGACAGCTTTCAATACCCTTTCAATTTGATTTAGCCCATCAGCCACATTATCTGTTTGTACCTTTATAAGAAGAATTGCTTTGTAAGGCTCTTCTACATTTAGTGCCAAAGGGCTAACATTATATTTTAGTGAAAGAAAGTGGAAATTTTCTACTACCCCAACTATTCTTCCTTCACGACCACTCATATTGATGATGGACCCAATCACCTGTTCATCATCGTTGAAAAGTTCTTGGGCAGCCAATTCATTAAGTATAAACTGATGCTCACTTCCAGGTTTTTTAATTGTGAAATCCGTTCCTGCTAAAAAGTTTAGTTCTAGGGTATTGGCATAGCCTTCAAGCGTTCGAATGTGGGCAATTTCAATACCATCGTCAGGAGATTTGTCTTTTCTATAAACAAACTGCCCACTTCCTCCTCTACCAGGAGCACTTTGTGCTGCTGCTACATTCATAATTTGTGGATGCCGTAGTAGCTGAGATCTGATGAGTTCATAGCTCTCTTTTTGATGATCGCTCAAGTTATCCACTACTACCACCTGCTCAGTACTGTATCCTTGAGACTGCTTCCTGATGAAGTCCATCTGTTTGTTTACAAACAGGATGGTCGTTAGTAATGAGGCTGTTACAAAGAATTGAAATATCACAAGCCCAATGGTAAGCTTACTAAGTTTCTTGCTTCCAATCATCTGCTGTGTTAATCGGCTTTGATTGAATAATTTTAGTGAGGGGATGGTGCCCGCAATGAGTCCAAGAATGATCACCACAACAGCAAGGATACCCCATTGATCTAAAGCCCAATCTCGAATTGCGAAGACATCTTTTCCAAACAAATTGCGAAGATCAGATGAGTAAAATATTTCAAGCAGACCTATCGCAATTACCGTAGAAGATATTAGTAAAATAGACGATTCAATCACACTCTGCTTCATCAATACTGCTTTATCCGCACCCATGATTTTTCTCACTCGTAGCTCAAGTAACCGCGAATGGTTGCTGGCTATCTGAAGGTTTATGTAATTGATCAACGCTAAAATCAAGACTACAAGGGCAATGGTGAATAGGATGGTGAGTTGATTTGAGTCTCCGTTCCCGAGTCGATTTCGCACGCCAACATCATTTAGATATGTCTCTTTTAATGGCAAAAAGAAATTAGAAGGCTCGTAGTTGGGCCACTTGGCCTTCATCAGTTGATTGTAGTGGTCGGACAAAGCACTTCTTACTCTTACAGGATCAACCCCTTCTTTCAGTGTCACATAAGTTTCGAATTCCATACCACCATTAACCATCGCTTCGAAATCATGTATCCCTTGTAGTGGAAGTGCTATGTCAAATTTAAAAACCGTGTTTTTGGGAATAAAAGTTATCGCCGAAATGGTATAGGTGATATTCTCAACCGTGATTTGCTTTCCAATGGCGTCACCATTAAATAGTTTTTGCGCAGCTTCATAACTGATGATCGCATTGTTTGGTGAGTTAAAAACAGAAGGGCTAAAGTCTGGAAAATCAAATATTTGAAAAAAGGAATAATCCATTTGAAACAATCGGATATCGTTGAATCGCTGGGTTTCAAGATCCAATTCCACATTAGTTGGGCCGTACATACGGGCAACTTGCTCTACTTCATTGAAGTTGAGCAGAATGCTTTCAGCCAGTGTTCCGAAAGTAATAGGGAATACGTTTGGTGCACCTTTATTAAAATCGACGCGACTGATTGCTTTGAACGTACGATCTACTTTTTCATGGTGGTGGTCATAGGTGCTTTCCTGGATGTAAAAATTGATTAAGGCAATGGTGACGAAAATTCCAATGGTCAACCCCATTACATTAATAAATGCACTGAATCTATTCTTCAGAATTCGTCTTAAGGTGAATTTGATGTCCAATCGCATGTTTAATAATCTTTTAAAAGATGTTACATTTTAAGTAATATCGAGATTAAGATCATTGGTTACAAGTTAAACGATAGACAAATAGTGAACACTGACTTAAGTCATAAATCTACTTACTGAATACTAAGTAAATGTTCTCTGTATTAGAATCAATGCCTTATCTGAGGTTGAATTTTCAGCACTATTATGTATCCAATGACAAGTCCAACGATAGAAAATAAAATGTCATAAGGATCATAAACATTATTACCTCCAAGGTTGTGGATTTTAAGCTCTTGAGTGATTACATATATCGCTGCTAAGACTGTTGAGAAGAAATAAATCCATTTAGGATCTACATGTTTTCCAGGACTAATCCACTTATGATTGATGTAAAACCAAATGCCGGAGATTGTTAGTACACCGATTATTCCCTCATAAAAATTAGGTAACGAAAGAACGATAATATCTAAAGTTGGGTGGAAGTCTCTATCAAGTACGTAAGGTCTCAACCATGCTTTACTAATAAAGAAGAGTGGAATGATGAATACTTGAACCCTGGCTAATTTCAAGATACCCTGCATCACTTACTTAGATTTGCTCTTGGTCCTAATTCTACAACTTCGAGATTTTTGATCTCTCCATTTTTTATTTCAAATCTCAGGAGTGTTTTTACCTTATGAAAACCATGCTTGCCGGCAGCACCTGGGTTCATGAAAAGAAGACTGTTTTGCTTATCTGGCATTATTTTCAATATATGTGAATGCCCACACACCAAGAGCTTTGGTCGGTATTCTTTTATATAACTGAGCACTTTCGAGTTGTATTTGGGGGGCTTACCTGCAATGTGGGTGATCATGACCCGTACTCCCTCACGCTCAAATATTTCTCCTTCCTTACATTCTACTCGCAACTTTCCCCCATCAATATTACCCCACACTGCAATAGTTGGTTTGAAAGCCCTTAATGCTTCAAGTACTTCTATTGTCCCAATGTCTCCTGCATGCCAGATCTCATCCACTTCTTTGAAGTACTCAAAAATTTTGGAATCCAAGTATCCATGAGTGTCTGATAGAAGACCTACTTTCATTGGCTTTATATTTGTATAGTGAAACTAACGAACTGGCAACACACGTTATAGAGTCATGCAATTGCTAAAATATTTATTAGTTCTTTCAGTATTCTTAGGATTGACCTCTTTTAATCCTCCTAAGACAGAAGAAGTTGAATGGTTGACTTTTGAAGAAGCTATTGCGCTTCACGAAAAAAAGCCGAAGAAGTTATTAATTGACCTTTATACTGATTGGTGTGGGTGGTGTAAAGTAATGGATAAAAAGACGTACAGTCAGCAATCAATTGCGGGATATATTAATGAGAATTTTTATGCTGTTAAATTCAATGCCGAGCAAAAGGAATCTGTAGAATTCAGGGGACATACATTTAACTATGTCCCTTCAGGACGTAGAGGTGTTCATGAGCTTGCAGCAGCGCTCACAAGAAATCAACTCAGCTATCCAACCACTGTTTTTATGGATGAAGAGTTAAGAATTATTCAGCCTATTGCCGGCTATTTGAAGCCCGACCAGATGGAACCCATACTGGAATACATCGGAGGAGATCATTTTAAAACAACCAAATGGGAGGATTTTAAAAAGAATTATAAATCTTCACTCTAGACTGCAACCTTTCGATTTTTTCATAATCTTTTATGATAGGTTCCTTTTTAAGGATCTCACTATTTAAAAACCAAAGTAAAAGTAAAGGAGATATGAAAAAATCATTTTTAACAATCGTTTTAGGAATACTAACCGCAGGATTCACATTTGCACAGTCAGAAGAAACCAGGAGCCTTTCCTCTTTTTCTGAAGTTTCTGCACATGAAGCAATTGACGTCTATTTAGAGAAAGGAGACAAAGAAGAAGCCAGAATTGTGACAGACAATATTGATATCGAAGATGTATTGACTGAAGTAAGTGGTGGCAGACTGAAGATTCATCTGGATGGTAATAATTGGAGGAACGTAGACGTAGAAGTTTATGTAACGTACAAGTCCCTGGAGTCAATCTCAGCATCTTCGGCGGCTTCCATCACCTCAAGAGGAGTTATTGATGCTAATGGAGCAGATTTCGATGTGAATGTAAGCAGCGCAGGTGATATAGATGCGAAAATTAAGAATGCGGATGAACTAAATATAGACGCTGGCAGTGCAGGAGATGCAAACCTGGAGGTTGAAGCAAATGAAATTGAAGCAGATGTTTCGAGTGCGGGTGAGATTGAGATTGCGGGAATTACCAAAAGACAAGATGTTGAAGCGAGTAGCTCAGGGGATTACGATGGATATGACCTTGAAAGTGAAGAAGTGGAAGCACGAGCAAGTAGTGGAGGGTCTATCCGGGTAAATGTTAGCAATAGAATCGATGGAAGGGCAAGTAGTGGAGGATCTGTGAGATATAAAGGCGATCCCAAAAATATTAATGCAGACTCCAGTAGTGGAGGATCAGTCCGAAAATCTTAGTCAAAAAGATCAACTTATCGAGCTAAGCCTGCATACTTTTGTGCGGGCTTTTTTGTTGATAAACTATGAACAGACCATTGATTGTTTTACTACTGTTAATTTTCCTTACTGGTTGTGAGTCTTCTTTGGAAAGACGTGATAGATTTTTTAATCTGGGGAATATTGCGCTTCAGGATGGCAACTATGAACAGGCTATTCAACTCTACAATCAATCCTTGAAAGAGGATGCTTCATTTGCAGATGCACTAAACAACAGGGGCGTAGCGAAGATTGAATCAGATCACCCATATGAGGCTATTCTGGACTACAATCAGGCCATTCAAATAAAATCAAATTACTTAGATGCGCTTTTTAATCGTGCCTACGCTTATGAGGAAATCGGTCAATATAAAAATGCACTCGATGATATAAAAACAATACAGGGTTTAACAAATGATTCGGCATTTGTTTTTTTCTATAAAGGGCTGGTGCTGACTAAAATGAGAAACTATGAAGAAGCACTTGGAAACTTTGAAAAATCGGATGATTTAAATCCGTCAAATCCGGAAACAATCATCAATAAAGCTACCATTTATTACTTTCTTGAAGCATACGATTCAGCAACAAGTTTGATCAATCGAGCTTTGGTTTTGAATGAAAGTGATCCAAACGCACTTAGTTTACTAAGTCTTATTGAGGTGAAGAAAGAGAATTATGAAAAAGCACTTGCTGAAATTAATCGTGCATTGGATGAAGTGCCCGGTGAAGCTTATTTCTTGAACAATCGTGGGTTTATACACCTGCAAATGGGAAATCCTGAAGTCGCGCTAGAAGACATCAATCGAAGCATTGTATTAAATCCAAAAAATGGCTGGGCTTATCGAAATAAAGGAATCTACTATTTGATGTCCGAGAACTACACCAAGGCACTGAACCTTTTTAAAAGAGCAGAAAGAACAGATGAGTTTATAGATGAGTTGTACTACTATGTCGGAATGACTCATTTTAAAAATGGAGATAAGGAGATGGCTTGTTTATCCTGGGAAAAAGGGGTTAGTAAGAATGAAATCAGAAGCACAGAAGCCTTGAATCAAAACTGTGATTGATCCTTTTTGAATGCGAGTTGGTATATAGAAACCAGATGACAAAAAAGGATGGAAGGAACAATGAAGGTAGGAAGCAGAACATAGGGAAAATAGAATACGCCCAGGTTAGCTACCTCGTTACCTGAAGGAGTAAAGAAGTAAGGCATATAAGAAATAGCCATGCGTACAATATTGAAGAGCAATGCTAGGGCGATCAAATTCCAAATGATAGCTCCAATTCTGCTCTTACTTCGTGTGCCCACCATGAACACCGCCGCAAAAGGGGCTGAAATACCCGAAATAATGTCAAGGTTTCTTCCTTCAAAAGTCATATCAAGTGGGATTGCCTGGGAAACGGCGAGCCACCAAAGTACCATTTCGATCGGTACCCTCACTATGTGAATATAGTGAAGTGTGGTGATAGGCATATTCATCAATATGACGCGTGATCTGGGCCAGACAAACAGGAGCAATATGATGATTCCTGTAATTCCCGCAAACATCGGTAGTCGTGGAGTTCCTGAGAGGTTGGTAAAATAGCCATTGAATGTTTGAAGAGAAACGAAAAACAGCCAGCCAAGAAGCAATGTGATTACAATGGAAGGTGTAATATTTTTCTTTCCAGGAGTAGCGGCATTAACTGCGTAATAAATAAATCCTAGAACAGCTATTACAATAGCCACAAAAGTGGCCGAAACATAACCAGGTATGTCTTCCATTGAGTATGATTAGGGTGCATCTAGCAAGTTAAATAAAAATTAAAATCAAACAGCCATGCTTAATTTGCGGTCAAATGAATTTCGATGAACTAACCAGATTCTTGGAGAAGCGTGTGAAATTACCCATGCCGGGAGACCTAGCGCACCAGAGAATGAAACCAAAAATGGCTGATGGGGCGCCTTTGAGATTAAAGCATACCACACCCCCAAGAAAAGGAGGCGTGCTTATTTTACTCTACGAAGAAAACGATGAGGTACGTTTCCCACTTATTCAAAGGCCTACTTATGAAGGTATTCATAGCGGGCAAATGGCTTTACCAGGTGGCAGGTTTGAACTGGGAGATAGAGATTTAATAGATACTGCTTTAAGAGAAGCTAATGAAGAGATTGGAGTTGATGCAACTAATATTGAGGTTTTAGGTAACCTCTCAGAATTCTTTGTAGCTGCAAGCAATTATATGGTACTGCCTGTTGTTGGTAAAATAAATTATCGCCCGAGTTTTTTACCTGAACCCAGGGAAGTAGAAGAGATAGTTACTCCAACTATACAACAACTGGTGATTCCAGACAATGCTAGAGAAAAGGAAATGACTGTTCGAAACGGTTTTCGGATGCTATGTCCTTATTATGATTTAGAAGATCGAGTAGTTTGGGGAGCCACAGCTATGATGTTAAGCGAATTGGTTGAAATATTGAAAGAGTTTCAGAGGTAACACAAACGTTACTCAATCATAATTTCATTTTTCACTTTTCGTGCTTGTATTTAAATATTTTTGAAGCATGGAAATATTCGAGTCTGACTTTATAAACAATCACTCTGATTTTGACGATCGCATAGAGGAGGAAGAGGCTGTTTATGAATCAGAAAAAGAGGAAAATGATCCGATAAAGGAGGAGGAAAATTTTTACCGTCATCTGGAAGAATACTAATATAAAAATATCCTTACATCCTTCTAATCTATTTACTAATTTTGCAGCGGCAAACGGGTACGACCAGCTCCTACTGAATCCCCCAGGACCTGACGGTAGCAAGGGTAGGTGGTTGTAGCGGTGCGATGCTTCGTTTGCCATTTTTCTTTTCTATTCTTCACAATTAACCAAATTCAGATGAAATTCTTCATTGATACAGCAAACCTTGATGAGATCAGAGAGGCGCAAGACTTAGGCGTACTCGATGGTGTGACCACTAATCCGTCCTTAATGGCTAAGGAAGGAATCACGGGTGAATCCAATATCCTTAAGCACTACAAAGACATTTGTGATATTGTAGATGATAATGTGAGTGCTGAAGTGATCGCGACTGAATTTGACAAGATGATTGCTGAAGGAAAAGAGTTGGCAAAGATCGATGACAAAATTGTAGTAAAGATCCCCATGATCAAGGATGGAGTGAAAGCAATATCCGCTTTGACCGCAGAAGGGATCAGAACCAATTGTACCTTGATCTTTAATGCAGGACAGGCGATGCTAGCTGCTAAAGCAGGGGCTAGTTATGTTTCACCATTTATTGGGAGGCTTGATGATGTGTGCACAGATGGATTAGCATTGATCGAGCAAATTGTAGGGATCTTTGATAATTATGGCTTTGAAACAGAAGTTTTGGCGGCCTCAATCAGACACAACATGCACTTAATTCAGTGTGCGGAAATTGGAGCAGATGTAGCTACTTGTCCGCTAAATGTCATAACTGGACTATTGAAACACCCGTTAACAGATAGTGGATTAGAAAAATTTCTGTCCGATTATAAAAAAACAAACAAATAAGTTAACCCTTGGTTGATGATGGAAGCAGTAGATTTACTTAATTTAGAAGAAATGTACATCATCAAGGTCAAAGGCAAAGCTAAAATTCCTGATTACATTCAAATTAGGGATCAAGATTTCGTTCTGGTAGCTTATTTCAGAACGGACCGTCCATTGAAACGAATGGATAAATTTGGCCTTGAAGGGAAGGATCAGGAGTTGAAAAATCTGATTCAGGGCTTGCCATATGGCAAGCTCCAAAAACTTGAGATATAGTAATCAATGACATTTTCCCAAGAGCCTGTTGTTAGAGTTTCCAATGCTTCAATATTTCAGGAAGATCATACCGTTCTTAATGATATCGATTTTACGATTGACAAAGGAGAATTTGTCTATCTCATAGGAAGAACAGGTAGTGGAAAATCGTCTCTTTTAAAGACACTCTATGCTGATCTTCCATTGCGACTTGGACATGCTGAGGTTGCTGGATATGCTGTGAGCAACATTAAACACAAAGACGTTCCTTATCTAAGACGAAAAATAGGGATCATTTTTCAGGACTTTGAATTATTCTACGATCGTTCGGTAGCAGAAAACCTCACATTCGTGATGAAAGCAACTGGATGGAAGGAGCCAGCAAAGATGAAAAATAGAATCGCTGAAGTACTTATGCGTGTAGGATTGGGGGCCATCTCCGCTAAAATGCCTCACCAACTTTCAGGAGGGGAGCAGCAGCGTGTGGTCATCGCAAGAGCGATGATTAATGAACCACAAATTTTGATTGCCGATGAGCCCACGGGTAATCTTGATCCAGACGTCAGCGACGGAATACTTAAACTTTTCGAAGAAATCAATACTAGTGGTACAGCAGTACTAATGGCTACACATAATCATAAGTTCATAGAAAAATTCCCACACAGAGTTTTGAAGTGTGAAAAAGGCAAGATTCTTGATTCATCAAAAGAAAAGTTTGAATTGAGTGGCTGGTATTAGCCCTTAAGGATTGAATGATTACCTTCACCGAATGAATAACCTCCTAATCTATGGTGCCTACGGGTATACCGGTAGGCTGATTGTGGACAAGTGTCTCGAACATGGTATTAAACCAATTATTGCTGGCAGAGACGCTGAAAAGGCAATGACCTACGCCAATAAACACGGATTGGAGTATGATGTATTTGAAGTTAACGAGAGAGAAAAGCTTGAAAAATGGCTGCAAAGAGGGGAAGTAGTTATTCATTGTGGTGGACCATTTGTTTATACTGCAAAAGAGATGGTTCAGGCTTGCCTAGCAACAAACACACACTACCTGGATATAACGGGAGAATTTCAGGTTTTTGATTTAATAAAAGAATACGATAAAAAAGCAAAGGATAAGGGTCTCATGTTATTACCAGGTGCTGGATTCGATGTGGTACCATCTGATTGTTTGGCGAAACATCTTCATAACAAGCTCCCTTCTGCGACAGATTTAAAATTGGCTTTTGTGAGTAGAAGCGGAAAGCTTTCAAGAGGCACTGCCAAAACAATGATTGAAAACTTGGGTGAGCCACAAACAAGAAGAAGAGACGGTGATTATGAAGGAATTCCTATGGGAAAATCAACGCTGGAAGTTAATTACGGAGACTTTACTCAAATATCCATGGGTATCTCATGGGGAGACGTTTCAACGGCCTACCATAGTACTGGAATTCCGAATATTGAAGTGTTTTCGGGTACTACAGAACAACAGTTGACAAAGGTCAGAAGAGCCATGCGTTTGTCCTTCATGTTGCGATCACGTACGGTCAAAAACTTTCTTTTACGACAGATGGAAAAACGTCCGGATGGACCCAAAGCAAAGCGAAGAAAGGCATCTTGCATGTACCTGTGGGGAAAAGTATCAGATGGAAATCAAGATGTAGAGGCGAGGTTGAAAACACCGAATGGTTACACGCTTACCGCACTTACCTCAGTGAACATTGCTAAAAAGATACTATCGGGCGATTTCAAATCAGGTTTCCAGACTCCTTCTTCAGCTTATGGTGAAGGGGTAATACTTGAAATAGAAGGCTGTTCTTATTTATAGGTGCCAAATAGCATTTAGTCTAATGACCACTCCTGCTTAGTCGAAAGAATTAGAGATTCGCTTATGGAAAGCGTAATTTCATGGCATGAGATTCACCCTTTTCGCTCTGATCACCACGCTAAGCACCTGCTTATATTCACAATCAATTGATGTTTCGGGAACATGGATAGGAAGCTCAACTTTCATGAAAGAGCATTCCCAGGTCAAGTATGTGCTTAGTCAGAAAGAAACGCTAGTTTCTGGCATAGTCGAAGTGAAGGCTGAGAATTCGAAAAATGAAATCAGGTATACCGTCGAAGGAAACCTTAGGGGTTCTAAGCTAACATTGAAACCAGTTGAATCGCTTGTAAAGAGTGGCATGGCTTGCATGTCGAATAGTGAGCTGAAGTACAGCTTGAATAATGGTCAACAAACACTCACTGGTAGATGGAAAGGGGACGCCAAACTAAAAACATGTCCACCTTTGGTTTCGGGATCAATCACCTTAGTAAAGGAGAAAACAGTTAATACAATAATAGCTGGAAATGATGAAGCTAAGGGTACGATGCAGAGCGTTGCTGACAGTGACGCTGTTGGAAAGGCGCTGGTAAATGAATTGAGTAAGAGAAGGTATTTTGCCTTAATCATTGGAATCAATGAATATCAAGATGATGAAATTCAAGATTTAGATAACCCATTGAATGATGCAGAACAATTAGCTGGGGTATTGACGTATCATTATTCGTTTGATCAGGAGAATGTAACCGTTCTGGAAAACCCCAAGCGTGAAGACATCATAGAAGCACTTGATGAGCTAACAGGAGTAGTCACAGAAAAAGATAATTTATTGATTTTTTATGCGGGCCATGGCATCTGGAATGCTCAATTAAATCAGGGCTATTGGTTGCCAAGCGATGCTTCATTGGACTCTAAATCTTATTGGTTATCCAATAGTACCCTTCGTGATTACGTTGGCGGGATTAAGTCCAAGCATACACTTTTAATTTCAGATGCTTGCTTTAGTGGAGGAATTCTCAAAGAGCGCGCAGTGTTTGAGAACAGCAGAGCTATACTTGAGGTTTACAAGCTTCCAAGTCGAAAAGCAATGACCAGTGGGACACTCAAAACAGTTCCGGATAA
The DNA here is from genome assembly GCA_965267215.1 of Ekhidna sp. Classification (GTDB taxonomy): domain Bacteria; phylum Bacteroidota; class Bacteroidia; order Cytophagales; family Cyclobacteriaceae; genus Ekhidna. Next base: position 2,090,212 of record OZ253940.1, on the reverse strand, counting down.
GAGTGTATTCATTGAATATTTATTGAAAAATCTGATAAACAACCAGGCTCCTCTACTTTCAGCAGATCAGTTATTCAGGAATTTTAAAACTGCGGTAATAAATAACAGTCCAAACGGGCAAGTACCCCAGTACGGACCCATTACTCAGGCTGGAGATGAAGGAGGAGATTTTATTTTTTTGAAAAGAGCGAAAGATTAATGGAAAGAAGACATCTAATAGGAATGAATTAGGATCTGTCTTATACAGAATCCATCGACCAACCCGCCTGATTTTTTGAATTAACCAATTAAAGACCTTATTAATAAATAAGTAGTGAGAACAATAGTTTTTCAAAGGACAGCACTTCTGTTCTTGTTTTTCATAAGCGCCTGTGACTTTAGTTCAATTGAATTGGACAAAGTGCAAGGGCCCACCATCAAAAATACGTTTGCCCTAAATCTGGGAACAATCACGTATTCTGCTGGTGAATTGATTGAAACATTGGAAGATGAAACACTTCAAGTGTCCGAAGGAGACGATCTTTCATTATCGTTTATACACCAGGACACCTCCATTTTCGATGACATAGCAGAGTTTATATTTCTGGAGGATGAAATAAGTAACACTGACAGCTACACTCCTTTTGACGTAGATATTCCAGCTCAACCTTCTGAAAATGTAGTAGTTATCCCAACCGAAACCTTTGATTTCGAGTTCAGCTCAGAAGGCGGTGAAAAAATAGACTCTACCTTCTTCAAGGGAGGCACTCTGGAATACACACTTTCCTCTGATTTTGATGCCCAGATCGAATACGTTTTCACCTTGATTGATGTCAAAGATGCTTCAAACAATCCGGTCATTTTTTCAAACACGTTAAACCAAGGGGAGGGTAGTAAATCAGAATCAATACCTCTTAATGGATTGAAGAATGTGGCTGAACGTGTAGGAGCTTCAAATATTTTTAATGTTTCGCTGGATATGACATTCACAATTCCGGCGAGTACACCTATCAATTCTGCTGAAGAGGTGACCATAGAACTATCTTTTCAAAATCCCGAGTTCTCCGCGATTTTTGGTGATTTTGGATCTGATGCAGTTGATGTTCAGAATGACACCACCGAATTTTCCTCATTTGATGAATTCAATGAGGGAGGGCTATTTCTAAGAAATCCGTCTATCACGATGGATTTCGTTAATCTATTTGGAATAGAATTAGGTGTTTCGTTGAACGGAATCAAATCCATCGATGATTCAAACATAGAAACAGCATTGGCAGGTGAGGTGGTAGATGAACTACAATTTGTTGATGCCCCAAACAACAGTCAACTAGGTCAGTCCATCAATTCTTCTTTTTCAATAGATATTACAAATAGCAACATTGACGAACTACTTAACAATACACCGGAGAATCTCCTTTTTTCAGTTGCTGCCATTCCAAATCCATCAGGCTCTGATAATCTGAATAACTACATGTTTGATAGTAGTTACATTGAGATTAGAACCACAGTTGAAATACCGCTGGACTTCAGAATGGATGGATTTTCGAAGGATTTTGAGTTGGATATTTCAGGGAATGATCTTGAAAGTGCTGACTCTTTGATCATAAATGCAAGAATTGTCAATGACCTTCCATTCAATGGATCGCTTGATTTAAGCTTTAGAGATGAAGAAGGAAATGAGCTCTATCAAATAGCCTCGATTGACCTCATTGAGTCGCCACAGGTTGGGTCGGATGGAAGGACATCCTCATCAGCAGAAAGTAATGCAATAGTTCGGTTGAATGAGGAGGGGATTGATGCTTTCCTAAATTCAGAAGAGATAATAGCAACGGTTAATGTCTTTACCTTCGACAATGAAGGTGGAACATTTGTCAAAATCTTTTCAGATTATAGTTTAGAAATATTTATTACAGCAGAAGGAACAGTGGAGGTGGAATTATGAAAAAGTTGATTGTATTTATTTCCGCAATAGTCTTATTGTCCATTCTTTCAAAAGGACAGTCAGATATCACCTTTTATCATCTGGGCAATGCTACGCCTCAGTCCAGCATGCATAACGCCGCTTTTTTTCCTGATGCTAAGTTATATTTTTCGTTACCCGTATTGTCCGGCCTGAACGTAAAAATGAATAATGCTTTTAGCTACAATCAGTTGATGGTTCCGGTAGAAGGTACCGATTCGGTTAAGGTGGATGTTGTAGGGTTACTGGATAACTTGAAGGAAGGAGATAATCTTAGATTCAAGGGAGAGGTATCACTTTTTCAATTTGGTATTAGGGTTGGAGACAAAGCATTCACGCTTTTTTACAACATGAGGTATGCTGGCGGAATGCGATATCCGATACAATTCCTGAATTATTTTGTAAATGGTAATGGTAATTTCATTGGGCAAAGAGTGGAAGAGAAAGAGATCAATGGAGGAGGAATTGCCTTTAGTGAATTAGGAATAGGATACATGCAAGAAATGCTGATTCTACAAGATAAAAGGTTAAGGGTAGGTGGTAGATTTAAATTGCTCCAGGGAATTGCACACGCAAGTTCCGCTGAAAATGCCTCTATTAGTATGTATACTGATCCCACTTCTTACGATTTATCTGTGGTGTTTAATGATGCCAGGTTTAGAACAGCAGGTTTCAATGAGTTGGAAGGTGATAATCGCATAAGCTATTTAACTGGTTTTGGAAATAATTCAAACACAGGATTTGCTGTGGATCTGGGGGCTGAGTTAGAGGTAAATAATAGACTTACAGGATTTCTATCAATGAATGATTTAGGTTTTATTAAATGGAAGCAGGATATTGAGAACTACACGTTTGTGAACAATGAGATTTCACTGGGAGGATTCGAGGATTTGGAAGATATCGATCTAAGTCAGGCACTGGAAGACAGCATTGATGTTTGGTCTGTTAGGGATACCACCAGCGAGTCCTTCCGAACACCAGTAGGCACAAGACTCATTCTGGGAGCATCATACAGTGTGCTTGATAAAGGACGTGTTTCAGGAACCGTGTCGTATGCCGGTTCTTCTTACGGAGAATCGGAAATTGGATTTGGTGTTGGTTATACCCATCAATTCGGTAAAATCCTTACTTTATCTACATCCATTGTGAAAGAGCAATTTAGGCCAATAAAGGTAGGAGCTGGCTTTGCAGCAATGTTTGGGCTAGTGCAACTTTATGGAGCTTTTGATAACATTCTAAATGCAGGAAAGAATCCGGCCAACTTGCAAAGTATGGATGCAAGAATTGGGTTGAACTTTTTGATCGGAAGAAGTAATACCAGGAAGAAAGTGGAAAAACAAATCAAGCAAAAGGAGGAGTTAAGCCCATTCCCACCAGAATATGATTTAGATCACCTCCTAGATAATGACGAGGATTCAGATACTAAAAATTAAGTGTTAGTTGACTGGGTTCCTGAGCCTCTTCTTCTTTTCTGAAGTTAGAAATACCAACACCTATCAAGCGGATTCCCACATCGCGCACTAAATCTTCTGTGATACATGCTAGAGCTGTTTTAACATAAATACCTTCATGATCAATAGGCTTTTCAAGTGTCTTGCTTCTGGTAATTTGTTCGAAATCACCGTATTTGATCTTAATGGTGATGGTGTGCCCATGCATAGCTTTACTTCTATCATATCGATCGAACGAGATTTTAGCGATTCGTTCAAGCTCTTGTTGAATTTCCTCCATTCCATGTAAGTTCTCATCAAAGGTTCGTTCGGCACTCACTGATTTCGTCTCTCTGACAGGCTGAACACTTCGATGATCAATTCCACGACAAATATTATAATAATACTGTCCCGACTTTCCATAGCGGAGTTTCAAATCATCAAGCGATTTCTTTCGTAAATCCTTACCCGTGAAAATCCCTGCATTGACCATCTTTTCAGCAGTGACCTTCCCAATGCCATGAAATCGATGTACAGGGAGCTTGGCTACAAAGTCTTCCGCCTCTTCCGGGAGAATTACATAGAGGCCATCTGGCTTATCCATATCAGAAGCGGTTTTAGCTAGAAACTTATTGTAGGAGATACCTGCAGAGGCGATGAGGCCGGTCCGGTCTTTGATCTTCTTTTTGATCTCACGAGCAATCAGTGTGGCGGAATTCAACCCAATTTTGTTTTCCGTCACATCAAGGTAGGCTTCATCTAATGAAAGAGGTTCTACCAGATCGGTGTATTCAAAGAAAATATCTCGTATTTGTCTGGAAAGCTCTTTGTACCTTGGGAACCTGTGGGATACAAAAATTAAGTCAGGACACAATTTTGCCGCTTTTGCAGATGGCATGGCTGACCTGACTCCAAATTTTCGAGCTTCGTAGCTGGCGGCCGCCACTACTCCACGTCGAGAATTTCCTCCTACAGCAACAGGCTTTCCCCTCAATGCTGGATTATCCAGCTGCTCCACAGAAGCGTAAAAGGCATCCATATCGATATGAATGATCTTCCGATGATCCATACGCGCAAAGTAAGTTAAGCAAGTGACAAGGGAATGTCACTGATGCAAGAAGTTTTTGATTCTGACTGATGGTCAATGATGCCTTGTTTCTTACCACTTACGTAAAAATGATTCCATTCTGCGATAAGATTTTCTAACTTCCATACAAAGGGTCAGAAACGATTCCTCTTACCAAACCAAATTAAAAAGTATTATCAACTAAAATCATTAAGCTTTGAAAAGAAGAGATTTTATTCAGATTGCCGGTCTGGGAGCAGGTGCAGCGATGCTCCCGTTTCCAATGATGGGTAAATCCGTTCCATTAGAGGCATTATTAGCTGATGGTATAGATGTTCAACAAAAGAAAATGCTTTCTGATGTAGGACTGAATGCAGCTAAATCAGCAGGTGCCAGCTATGCAGATGTAAGAATTGGGAGATATCTCAATCAGTTTATTTTCACGAGAGAAGACAAAGTTCAAAATGTGGTCAACACCGAATCTTTTGGAGTAGGTGTTCGCGTCATCGCAAATGGTACCTGGGGATTCTCCTCCACCATTGATGTAACACCTGGCGGAATCAAGAAGGCAGCAGAGATCGCCGTTCAGATTGCGAAAGCCAATAGCAAGATTCAGAAAGAACCTGTGGTGCTTGCGCCTGTTAAATCTCACGGTGAAGTTTCATGGAAGACGCCCATTAAACGAAATGCCATTGAAGTGCCGATTTCTGAAAAGGCGGACCTGTTACTGAGCGCAAATGCCGCCGCAATGGAAAAGGGTGCTAACTATGTCAATTCAGCAATCTTCCAGGTAAACGAACAGAAGTATTTTGCCTCGACCGAAGGATCATACATCGACCAGGATGTTCACAGAATATGGCCATTCATGCAGGTGACGGCCATCGATCCAAAGGCTGGAAAGTTCAAGTCGAGACAAGGGCTGAGTGCCCCAATGGGACTGGGCTATGAGTACATGGAACCAGATCCAAATGAAATGATTGAAGGTCCTGGTGGAGTGAAGATGTTTAGAAACAGATACGACATCATCGCGGATGCTACCGATGCAGCGCTTCACGCAAAAGAAATGCTTTCAGAGAATACCAAATCAGTAGAGCCAGGGAAGTATGACCTGGTACTGGAGCCTAATCACTTAGGCCTAACCATCCATGAATCCGTAGGGCATCCACTTGAGTTGGACAGAGTGTTAGGATATGAAGCTAACTATGCGGGTACTTCTTTTGCCACACTGGATAAGTGGAAATCAAAAGATTTTGAGTACGGAAGTAAACTGGTGAACCTTGTTGCAGACAAGAAGCAGGTAGGTTCACTTGGTGCTGTTGGATATGATGATGAAGGGGTGGAGTGCAAAGAGTGGGATCTGGTCAAAGATGGTGTACTAGTAAACTATCAGGCAATCAGAGACCAGGTGCACATGATTGATCAAAAAGAATCGCACGGTTGCTGCTACTCACAGTCGTGGAATGACGTGCAGTTTCAGCGTATGCCAAACGTTTCATTACGCCCTGGTAAGGAAAAATTGTCAGCCATGGATATGATCAAAGATGTTGAGAAAGGTATCTACATAGCAGGACGAGGATCGTACTCGATTGATCAGCAGCGATACAACTTCCAGTTTGGAGGTACAGTATTCTACGAAATCAAAAACGGAGAGGTCACCGGTATGTTGAATGATGTGGCTTATCAGTCCAACACACAAGAGTTCTGGAATTCATGTGCAGCTATTTGCGATGAGTCTGACTATCGAATGTTTGGATCTTTCTTTGATGGAAAGGGACAGCCTTCTCAGATCAGTGCAGTATCACATGGATCATCGACGACACGTTTCAACGGTATCAATGTGATTAACACAGGTAGAAATATTTGATCAACTTAAGACAAAAAAAATGGCAATATATACGAAAGAAGAAGCGAAACAACTTTTAGATAAGGCGCTTTCCTATTCAAAAGCTGAGACCTGTGAAGTCAACCTTTCCGGTAATAATAGTGGCAATATCAGGTACGCAAGAAATACTGTTTCTACAGCAGGATATCAGAATAATCAAAACATGGTGGTTCAATCCAGTTTTGGAAATAGAGTAGGTGTAGCTACCCTGGATGAGTTTACAGATGAAGCGATTGCACGTGCTGTAAAAACCTCCGAAGAGTTGGCCAAATTAGCACCAGAAAACCCTGAGTTTATGCCTCCAATGGGCCCGCAGGAATACGATGAGTCCAAGGAGTTTTTTGAGTCCACAGCGAAGATCACGCCTGATTATCGTGCAGACGTGGCAGCAAAGAGCATTGAGCCTGCCCGGGCCAAAGATGTAACATCCGCCGGGTTCCTGAACGACTCTGCAAACTTCGCAGCTATGGCGAACAGTAAGGGATTGTTTGCTTACAATCAATCGACGAACCTCAACTTCACTGTAACGATGAGAACCAATGATGGAACAGGTTCGGGATGGGTAACCCGTGATGTAAATGATGTGAATAAATTTAACGACGAAGAAGCCTCGGCAGTAGCGATTGATAAGGCACTTCAATCACGAAATGCAAAAGCGATAGAGCCTGGAAAATACACGGTGATCCTTGAGCCTGCTGCTTCTGTTCAGTTGCTTCAGAATATGTTCGGATCATTCAATGCTCGCACAGCTGATGAAGGTAGAAGCTTTATGTCGAAAGAAGGAGGAGGAACTAAGCTTGGTGAGAAAATTGTGGATGAGCGAATAAATATCTACTCCGATCCTCAGCACCCACTTGTTCCGGCACCCACCTGGAATGGAAACGGTCAGGCGGTGAAAAAAATGGATTGGCTAAAAGGCGGAGTAGTTAAGAACCTTGCATACTCTCGCTATTGGGCAAAGGAAAAAGGTGTTGATCCCGTTCCATTCCCGGCTAATGGCATCATGGAAGGCGGAGATGCTTCATTGGAGGATATGATTAAAGATACGAAAAAAGGTATTTTGGTTACACGTTTGTGGTACATCCGGACAGTAGACCCACAGACGCTCCTATATACGGGACTCACTAGAGATGGTACGTTCTATATTGAGAATGGTAAGATTAAGCATCCGGTTAAGAATTTCCGTTTCAACGAAAGCCCGATTATTATGCTTAACAATCTGGAGACGTTAGGACAGCAGGTTCGTATCAATGGAAATCTCATTCCATATATGAAAGTGCGTGATTTTACGTTTACTAGTTTATCAGACGCGGTGTAAAAACTGATTTAATGAAAATGGAAGGCTACTCACATTCACGAGTAGCCTTTTTTGATCATACCTTACTAGCATTTCTTGTGTCAGGTTTTCAATTTTTTGTGACCTCTAGAACATGTGCGTTGTTTAATCTTCTACTTAATCCTTCCAAACAACCACTGGTAAATTTCTAAATGGAGATGGAAATTGAAACACTTAATTTGGTATTCAGTGTTTAGAATATATGCGAAAGGTCACAACCAATAATCCATTCTTTTTTACCAGACTGCAATACGGATCTGGCGACTGGGACGTAGATCAGCGTATGCCGTCAAATATCATGCATTCACTCGTGCAGTATACCACCATTCCTGTAGATACAGTAGAGAAGATCGTACCCCTAAGTAGCAGCGATGTATTTGAATCACCTTTTTGCTATTTGTCCGGGCATAAGCTAGTACAGTTCACGAGCGATGAAGCAAGAAACTTTAAATCCTATGTGGAGAATGGAGGATTTGTATTTGTGGATGACTGTAATCATGATATTGAAGGGCTTTTTGCCAAGTCTTTTGAAACACAGATGGAAGATCTTTTTGGAGTGGGGGAGTTAAAAAAGATACCCAATGATCACATACTCTACAGAAGTTTTTTTGAGTTTGATGGTCCACCCACAACCTCTCAGGAACTCAATGGATGGGGAGATGATTTGGTGCATGACTACTTAAAAGCTGTGGAAGTAGATGGAAGAATAGGCGTATTATATAGCAACAAGGACTATGGGTGTGAGTGGGACTATGATTTTCGAAACAAGCGCTGGTATAAAATTGATAATACCCGATTTAGTGTAAATATTATCACCTATGCATTGACAAGCTGATTGCTTGATTAGAATTTTGAAATGGACAAAAACTTAGATAAACTAGAAAAAGAAGTAGGCGATCTCGTAGAGAAGCTTCAATCGCTGAAAAAGGAAATTCACAAAGTTGTCGTAGGGCAAGAAGAGGTGATGGATCAACTAATCATTGGTATGCTAGCTGGTGGCCATGTATTACTCGAAGGACTACCCGGGCTTGCCAAAACGCTCATGATCAAATCCATGGCCAAAGCCCTCAATCTCGATTTTAATCGTATACAATTTACACCTGATCTGATGCCTACGGATATTTTAGGTACGGAAGTCATTGAGCAAGATGAAAGTGGGCATAAGTCTTTCAAATACATTCAGGGACCGGTCTTTACCAATGTATTGCTGGCGGACGAGATCAACCGAACCCCGCCAAAAACACAAGCAGCACTGTTGGAAGTGATGCAAGAATATAAGGTCACCTACGCAGGAAAAGACTACCGTATGGATCGCCCTTTTTTTATGTTGGCGACTCAGAATCCATTGGAACAATCGGGTACATTTCCTTTGCCTGAAGCGCAGGTGGATCGCTTTCTGCTATATGTGAAGATCGGCTATCCGACAGAGCAGGAAGAAGAAGAGATACTCAAGTTGACGACCGGAAAAATGAATGCCGAAATCAAGTCGGTTTTAAAAGGCAAAGAGATTATCCGACTGCAAGAACTGGTACGGGAAGTGTTCATTTCAGACGATTTGATCAAATCGATCAGTCAGTTGGTACGTTCCACACGTCCAGATGTGAGCCAGGTTGAAGGAGTCAGAAATTATGTGGATTTTGGTGCTGGTCCCCGAGCTGGTCAGGCAGTGATCATGGCTTCCAAAGCTCACGCATTGATGAACGGACGGTTTTCCGTAACTCCAGAGGACGTTAAAGCGGTTTTGCTCCCTGCGTTGCGACACAGGATATTACTCAACTTCAAAGCTGAGTCGGAAAAGAAAACAACAGACGATCTGTTAGAACCTTTCCTTAAAGACGTGTAGTATGTCTGGGAGCTTGTTTCAAATCGATCCGGAAGTTGTTTCATCAATTCATGAATTTGATTGGGCGATCCGTTCATTGGCAATGGGTGAATATCATGGCATCAAACAAAGTAGAAGACTAGGAACAGGTATAGAATTCAGTCAGTATCGACCATATAGTCAAGGGGATGATTTACGGCAGTTGGACTGGAAAATGTATGCGCGAACTGATAAGTTTTACATCAAGCAATCCGAAGTTGAAACAAACATAGATGTTACTTTCATAATTGACACCTCCAGGTCCATGAACTATGAAGAGGGCGGCTGGTCTAAGTTAGATGCGGCAAAAATGTTATGTGGTGTGCTCGCGTACGTGGCATTGCAAAACGGAGACTGGATTAGCCTTGCAGATAGTATCAGCATGAAATCCGGAAATGACAAGAAACACTGGAATCGTTTTTTGCTAAGCTTGCAGAATCTGGAAGAGACGGTACAGTTTCAGGCTCCATTCATTGAACAACGTAAATCAAAGGAGCTGTTTGTCTTCATGACTGATATGTATGATGAAGAGGAGGAGATGATGCAGTTCATCAAATCCTTGAAATCACCACGAAATGAAGTGATTGTCTTCCACCTGATGGGCGAAAAAGAAGAATCACTGGATTTTGGAAACGCTATTAAGTTGAAAGACCTTGAAACAGGGATAGCAACTCAATTGAATCCCCAACTATTGAGAGAGAGTTATCAAAAGCAGGTGAGTGGCTGGAAAAAGGAATTGTCACATGATTTCCTGTTTGCAGGAATCGACTATCACACTATTGATTTTACGGTATCAATAGCCACTTTGGTTAATACATTCATCAATCGAAGAAAACGATTATTATAATGTCATTTTTAGCTCCATATTTTCTGATTGGATTAAGCGCTTTGCTGGTGCCCATCCTTATTCATTTATGGAGCAAAGATGCGAAGAAGACAGTATCCTTTGGTAGCCTTCGGTTTTTGAGAGAATCAGAGACCCGAACAACCCGATCGATCATGCCCAGTCAATGGTTGTTGCTGATGCTTAGGTTGGTACTCTTAACGCTGATGGTTTTCCTTATGGCGGATATGCAAATTCCGTCTCAAGAAGATAAGGCACCACGGATGTATTTGTTGGATGCATTTTACCAGGGTTCTGCAGTAGTTACCCAGTTGCTGGATACCATAGAAGAAGGAGTGGAAGTTCGATGGCTAGCCAAAGACTATCCGTCCATTGATCAGCCAGTTAATTTACAAACTTCTGATTACTGGGATTTACTTGGTGATATTCCAATCACTCGAGCTGAATGCATCATCGTCATTTCCCCTTTACATCAACAAGCATTTATTGGAAAGCGAAAAAACCTACCTGCCATTTGTGAGTGGATAAAACCCCCGGGCGAAGTGAAGACATCCCAATTGGCCGAACTATCCAAAGATGGAGTAAATTATTTGTTAACTGCATCCTATGATGAGTGGTCCACTACATACGAACAAACTGAATCTGCTAGTGGGACGCCCATAGAAGTAACGTACTTCATGGAAGTGAGTACAGCCTATGAAGATCTGGGAGCGATCTTTCATGCGGCCTTATCTTCTATCCAAAATGTTTCGACCATTACCTTGAAGCAATCTGAAACCATGAATAAGGCAGACTGGATCATTTGGCTATCTGGTGAAGCAAGGCCGGTTGAGATGAATGTTATTGCCGTAGATCAGGATATATTCGGTTTGAAGTATTCTGGTAAACGTTTGATCCATGTAAGCAGCGATCTTTCAAGTGAAGAAGCCATCCAATTGGAGTTGCCACGAAAACTATTAAACGCGTTTGTAGATGACCGTTTTGAAGACGTAGAGAACGAGCTACTTACTGTCGATCCGAATACTTTTTCATATAAGAGTAGAGAAGCTACATCCTTAGCAGCTGCCGATAATGCTGCTCCGTACCTATGGATTGCATTATTGGTCATTTTGGTATTGGAAAGACGATTGAGTTATAAATCCATGAAGATTTCTGTATGAGCAGCTCCGCATTACATACCGTCAGGAAAAAGTGGAAAGATCGCATTTTCTTTAAGTGTTTCCTTTGGATAGCACTGTTCTCGGGTATTGCCTTTGTTGTGAACGGTATGGATGCTCCATGGTATGCGCTGGTTGTTGTTGGAATTTTAGCTGTGGTTTTGGTCCTGATGGAATTACAACAGCTTCCCTCACAGGAGGATATCGTAAAGCTGGTCAATAAGCAGTATCGTCCGGTAGAGTATAGCACGGATCTACTTTTTCAAGCGCCAGAAGGAGCACTTCAATCGCTGCAACAGCAACGGGTGAATGAAGCTTTGGCGCAGCAATTACCTTCCTTTCACTACCCGGTCTCCTGGAAGAACCTGTACATCATTGGATCTATGCTGATCATTGGTTTAGTTGGATATTCTCTTTTTGCGGGTCCCTCAACTGTTGAGCGGAGTAATTCATTCATTAAGACTATATCCGGGGCAGATGGAGCCGTGATCCCAACTTCAGATTCGATCTTTCTCTCAAGTTTCCGTATCTATTCATCCCCACCTTCTTATACAGGCATGCGCACCAGAAAACATTTAGAGTTTGATATCTCCGTTCCGGAACAATCAACTATGAGTTGGGAGCTGAAATTTGACGGAATACCTAAAGCTGTTTGGATGCGCTTTAGCAGTGGGGATAGTTTAGCCGCTGCATTTACCAAGGACACCTATAAGATTAAAATAAAGGCACTTAAGAGCAGCCTCTACACCCTCAATTACCTGGATGACGAAGGCCAGACCATCTCTTCGCCCTATTTCGAACTCAATGTGATGCCAGACGAGAAACCGGAGATTGTCGTGACAGGCATTCCTCCATTCCAGCGCATAGATTACCGCAAAAACCTATCCGTGGATATGAATGTGTCCATTTCTGATGATTATGGACTAACCGATGGATATATTGTGGCGACCATCACGAAAGGCTCGGGTGAATCGGTAAAGTTTCGGGAGCAGCAGATTGATTTTCAGCGCAAAGTGAGAGGAAAGAAGGTCGTATATCCTATTTCTTTTGATCTGGATGAACTGGGCATGGAGCCAGGGAACGAGCTCTATTTTTACGTCATTGCCTTTGATAACAAGCAGCCACAGCGTCAGCAATCACGAACGGATACCTATTTCATTATGCTTACTGACACTACCGTTGTTGAATTTTCCCTACAAGGGGCTTTGGGAGTGGATCTTATGCCGGATTTCTTCAGAAGCCAGCTGCAGATCATCATCGATACCAAAAAACTAATTGAGGAACAAGATCAATTGACTGAATACGAATTCGATTTTGGAAGCAATGCGTTGGGGTATGATCAGAAACAATTGCGCCTGAAGTATGGACAGTTCATCGGAGAAGAGGAGGACAGTGGGTTAGAAATACAGGATGAACCTGAAGAATTCAGCGCTGATGAGGATGATGTACTTGAGGAATTTGGACACGATACCGATGCGGAAAACGAAGAAGGTCAGTGGATGGACCGGGGAACAGAAGGAGAGGATCACGATCACGACCATGAACACAAAGATGCTGCGGAAGAGCATAGCTTGCTGGAGCAATTCATGCATAATCACGAAGATGAAGAGACTGCCACATTTTATACCCAATCGTTAAAATCCAAGCTGCGTGCAGCGTTGAACGAGATGTGGGATGCCGAATTATATCTCCGATTGTATAAGCCAAAGCAGTCACTGCCGTACCAAATGAAAGCACATGAGTTGTTGAAGGAGATCCGGAATCACGCGCGGATCTATGTGCAGCGTATCGGTTTTGATCCACCACCTGTGAATGAAGATGAAAGCCGATTGACGGGCAAACTTAGAGAGCTGAATGAACGGCCATTCCAGGAGACGGTCGAAATGGAAACCACTTATCCAGCCATTCGGGAGGCCATTCAATGGATTGCTGAAACACCATTAGATGCTATCAGATGGGACGTAAGAGTGAAAGCAGTGATGCAAGCCGCTGGAAATGAATTGGCCGGATTAGCAATAGAGCAGCCAGGGAAATACCTCGTTCCCCTTAATCAGTTAAAAACCCTTTTGAATAAGGAGCAGTTGGAAGAGACTGACATCCATAGTCTAAGAAAACTCCAAAAAGTACTGGAAGGTGTCATTCCACAGGAGAACACGTTACCATCGGTTGATAATCAGTCCGATGATGCGTATACTGATGCATTTATTGAGTCACTCACAAACAGTGATCGCCCATGATGTTTGAGTACATGGCAGAATGGTGGGTCTTGTCCATTGCTTTGGCATTATTGTCACTGCTGATCTTTTGGGACGTGCTATCACGAAGTGCGAAGGGAAGGGTGTGGCGTGTGCTGGCAAATGTACTGATCATCAGCTCCCTTTTAGGATTGTATGTAAGGCCCTATCTACGGTCAGATGCAGAACAAGTGAAAGCGGCCCTGGTAACCGATTCACTATTTTCAATCAATACAGACAGTCTGAGAAAGAATGGATATACTATCATTGAAAGCTTCGGCGCTTATCTGGAGTTGAAGGCAACCCGAGAAATTGAAAAACTAGTGGTTTTGGGAGATGGACTGGAAACCTGGGAATTGGAACAGGTGGTACATCCGTTGGAATACCTTAAACCTATACAGCAAGCGGAAGGGCCACTGGAAGTTAGTGCTAATGAAGCTATGACTAACACCCGATCATCTCTTTCGTTTCGAATTGCAGCAAACGACTCTATGAATGTATCACTGTCAGGAGCAGGGATTGAGACTTCCAAACAATCTATCGATGCTGGAAATGAAGTAGTCACCTTTGAGATAAAGCCAACCATAGCCGGAAACCTGGCGTTCGAACTGACTGGCGTGAGAGGGGAGGATACGCTGTTTACCGAATTAGTTCCGATGCGGGTTATTGAACGATCTGGGTTTAACACCTTGATCTTGACCAGTGCGCCCTCGTTTGAGATCCGGTTTTTGAAGAACCTTTTGAGAGCACAAGGCTATGGGGTAACAGAACGATTGCAAGTTTCCAAAGAAACGTTCCACGAGTCATTCACGAATTTGGATAGCCGATCCTTGAGCCGACTCTCTAAGAGTCTCTTGAAGGATTTCAAAGTCATAATGTTGGATAAGAAGAGCTACGATGAATTATCGTATAGCGAGCAGCAAAATGTAAATACCATGTTAAAAAAAGGTGCTCTTGGAATTATTTGGATGGATGAAGTATCTAATATCTGGTTGAGAATACGACCAACCCAGACACAGATAGTAAGCCTGAAGGCCAGTCAGCAAACGGTGGAGCTGGAAAAGATGATTTCCTCTTTTGGGAACGACCAGGAGATTACGTTCCAGGGAAACACAATTGGACATTTACATGAAGTAGGATTGGGTAATGTGATGCTGCCATTGGTGAATGCAACTTACCAACTGCAGCTAAAAGGGCATGATGCCTTGTATAGTGATTTATGGAATGCCTTATTGCAGCCCATTGTGGGGATTGAGCTAAAGGATGCAGATATACAGACCCCTGGTTTCTCACGAGTAGATGAACCTACCGAATTTACTTTTAGAAGTCGTGATGAAAAACCTATTTACTTAGGCACAAGTCGCTTAGCTATTAAAGAAAAATGGCACCAACCTGGGGTATTCACAGCTACAGCCTGGCCCACTACCAAAGGCTGGAACCGAATAAGCATGGGAGAGAAGCAATACGATTTTTTTGTCTTTGGACCTGAAGATTGGAGGGCTCAAAAAGTAAAGCAAAAACGAGAAATGACTGCTGCTTTTGTAAGCGTGAATGATACAAATGAGACACAGCTAGTAAAGATCCAAAAACCACTTTCTAAATGGATCTTCTTCTCTGTACTTGTCTTAGCGTTTGGATTTTTGTGGTTGGAAGGGAGGTTGAGCTAAACTATTAAGTCCCTTCGTCAAGGTTTGTGTCTCTACAGATCATGTAATAAATAAAAAAGCACCACTATCATGTGATGCTTTTTACCCTTAGCTGATTCTGAACGGGTAATTAATGTGACCACTCAACTTGTAAGTGAAGAAGACTTAACAAATAAAATGTTGTTTTTTAATAAGTAACAATTTTATTTTCAATAAATGGAGCCTAATCTTAAGTATCTGATTAATAGCTACATAGAAAAATATTCTTAGGAAAATGTGAGAAAAATATTCTTATAAATAGTAATATTAAGCCAACAATCAATTCTTTGGATATAATAAACAAAAATATCAGGGCGCTCAGAAAGCTAAAGAACATTAAAAGTCAAAGCGAATTTGGTGAGATCATTGACGTTCCCGCACATAATATCAATAAGTATGAGCACAATGTAATCCCCAAACCGGAAGTGTTACGTACGATCGCAGCTGAATTCAAAATCAACCTTCATCTCTTTGTTACTAAAGAGCTCACAGAGTCCAATTTTGAAGAGTTTCAGATTGAACATGATACAGAGGTCAAATTAGAGAATATGCTAAGTGAGGCCTCCAATAATGAATATCAACTAACGCGTAAGGATCTAGATCGATTCACTACGTTGTTTGGAGATAAACTCAAGAAGTTGGAGGAAGATGAACTTAATGAAATAGACCGTAACAAGATCTTTGGAGACCTGCGTGCCATTTTCCTTGCTTACAGTAATAAACTAGAGGAATTCTATATCATGCAGGACAATCTTGCAGAGATTATTGGTAATAAAAAAGCTAATCAACCTTGATATGAAGAAATTCTGACTGGATTTCTGATACGGTCTCTGATACCTTTCTTCTGAATTTGGATCTATAGTAAACAAAAGAAAACATATATACCAAAATAACACCACCAAGAAGGGTAGATATGATTACCAATGGCCGCTGAAAATAAGGCACTGGCCTACTAAACTCTTCATATTCTTTTATGATGTTTGCAAACAATACCTGGTCGTTCTTTGCTTTGTACTGTTTCTCTTCTTCCAGGATGTTCTGAACACTTGAATTAAAGATTTGAGAATAGCCGAGCGCCTCTTCATATTCATTATTCAATTGAAGTGCTTCTGTAAGATCTGCATAGATTTTTACTTGATCGATACTATTCTTTTTATGTTTTTCGTTGAGCGCATCCTTCCAAACAGCTATTGCTTCATCCCTTCTACCATCATTCATCAAAATAGTTCCTAGATCGTACATAGTGATAAAAATAGATCCACTATTCTTTTTATATTCAAGTGCTTTGTTGAATGCACGTATTGCTGCTTCGGTATTTTCTTCTTCCATGTAGGTGACCCCTATTCCATGATAGGCTAGTCCTACACTGTGATGAAATTCTTCGTTCTCAATGTAGGTTCTAATGGTATTATTATAGGCACTTCTAGCTATCTCATAATTTTTCATGTCCTTATACATCAACCCTATATAGTTGTGTATGTCGGCTATGTTTTCATGATAATCAATTTCTTTAGCATATTTTAATGATTTCGTAAAAGCTTGTTCAGCTTTCTTGAATGAGGTTTCATCACCTTTCAACCGCCATGCTGATCCATAGTTGTAATAAAGATTGGAAAGCTGTTTTGTGGTTAAGTCATCCTCTAGCTTCAAGGCTGACTCATAATTGTTAATAGCGGCATCATATTGTCCGTAAAACCGATATAGAACTCCTAAATTATTATAAATCTTCATTTTTAGGGATGAGTCATCTGTCTGTAGCACATCCTTCAATGCCTCATTATAATGTAGGTAAGCTTGAGAAACATCTTCCAGGATATCATCATATATATACCCTTTATACCATTTTGCTTTGCCAGCGTAATATTCAGAATGCAACTTTTCTGCTTCTAAAATAAGATTATCTAATTGATCAATGGCTAAGTTTGGATCGGAATCCATGATATTCAAAACTTCTTCCAATTTTGAATCGAAGACAACTTTCATCGAGGGATCTGAAATCTCAATATCTTTTTCCTGCATACAGGAAAAAGAAGCAATAGCGATGCAAAGAGTACTGATCCACTGACTTCTAAATTTGAAATGCTTTATCATGGTGAATATTAATTTAATTTAAGCTGGTAATTAACCTTTCTTAATTGTCCTATTTGGTTTCTCCTTTTTATCTTTAGTTTCATCCGTCGCATTCTCCTCCTGTGGATCTACGTTATCAAATATTTCGTCCCCATCGTCTCCACAAGCAGATAATATCACCCCAGCTAAGAAACAAGCTAACATGATTCTGGTGATTTTTTTAATCTGTCTTTTCATACAAGTACAGTTTATTAAAGCGGCTCTTACGCTATGAAAGGTAAATAATATTACTTAGCAAGATAACGATTAAAACAGTAATCTGCATTGAAGGCCATAAAAGGCGATTGGGCAAGAGAAATATTCTTCTATTCAAGAATATTATTCCATTTCGTGCGGTAGACTTCTGGCAAACGTTCTTCCTTTAGTACTTCTTCCGATATATTTACAGTTTTAATATTTTGAATTTGGCATAGAAACCTTCCTCCGAATCAATCAAATGCAAAATAAAAAGTCCTGAGCTATGGCTTGGAACATTAAGCCTGTTCTCACCTGTTGATATAGCTCCTTTTTGTATTATTCTTCCATCGAGAGCAATAATTTTATATTTCAGTTTTTTGTTACTCGTGTTATTGATAGTGAAGCTATTCCTAATGGGGTTGGGATAGATGGATAATTGATCGGTTAGCCTATTGACCTCTCGAATAGATAGTACATTGCTAATAGAAGATTGACGTGTCACTATTGGTACGTAACCAAATTCTAATCCTGAAGGAGGAGTAACGATTAAATTGCTATCGAACGAAACCAACTCTCCTTTGCTAAGTGGATGCATGTATTCCTGATCTATTGTCCAGTTTTGATGCATTTGCTCTACTAAAAATTGAAGTTTATTTCGTTCTTCTTCCGTCCAATTATACTGTCTAAATACAGGCTGGTCGATAAACTTATACCACCGATAAGTAAGTATGGATCCATCTACTAGTTGCACATGAAAAGGGTCAGAAGCAGGGTCATCCCACGCGCCAACCATCTCTGCTTCGTAAACAAACTGACTTGTATTAGGTGTTTCAAATGAGGCATTGAGCAATGCGCTACCTGTAGGTATTTCCGCTTCAGTAATAGCCGTTCTGGTAGCACCATCATCTCTAAAATATTGAGGGAATTTGGCCATGACTTCATTTCCTGGATTATCCCAAATCAATCCAAAAGACTGGTCGCTAAAAATGGTAGGTTGCACTATTTCATTGATGCCGTTGATTACTTCACCATTTTGGCTATAGCTTACTGGAGAAGTAGACATTTCCGGAAGGTAGACCCCATTACTATTAAACGTTCCGGATGGAATAACGGCACTCCCATTCTTCCAGTTTAAAATGTCATCGTATATCGCATCTTGGGAATAATAAGCAAGATCCCTCACTAAAGTAGTTTCGTTGTTTGCGTCTACAGGAAATTGAATTTGAGGAATTTTGGTGTAGGTCGTACCATCGATCTCTTCCGAAAAATAAGGTACCGTACTAATTTCCATGGTGCCGCCAAGGCCTCCTGGTCTTATAGGCTTTGAATCTAATCCTCTCCCTTCGCCAAAAGCTTGTCCTTCTGATACTTTTGTCCAGACGTCTGGTACGAAGAGCGCGAGAACCCCTTTAAAATTCTTAGCATTTAGAAATAAGGTCCAATTATTATTACCAATGATATGAGGATTGGTCTTGGTATCGGTTAAAGGCAGGGATAAGTAGCCATAACCCAAAAATTCTCCATTCGGCGATCCCTCGAAAGGCAAACCATCTGGTGGAATGATCAGGCGATTACTCAGTTGGGCAATACCTAACGCTTCATCAGGAAGTGGAGTAGAGCTACTGAAAAATCGCCATCCCGGCGAAGCAACTTGTTCACTATAACAGTTAGGCGTGCTGTTCATGCTGTATTTAGGAGGACCATATTGAAACTGATTTGCAGCCCAATAACCTAAACCACCCTCTATGGTCTGAAATACATCGGCATAAGTAGGTCCTCTTTCTGGCCAATTGTCTCTTGCGAAAGTACCTATCGGGCAAAGAGGCTCTGTGGTATTGTCACTATTGTCAGGTGTCAACCAGGTGCCGGGCAGGCCTACTTGAAAACCTGAAATGGGTTCAGGGGTTAATGACCATACGGCAGAATAAAATCCAATTCCTGCATTGTATTCGGCAGGTGGTGTACTGGAGTTGCTAGCGAGAAAACCATGTAATCCCGGATATTGTTGTTGTAAGTTTTGTGCCGATAAGCTGGAATAAGCCAGGCATAAAATGACGGTTAAAAAGTATGATCTAATCATGCACGAATAATTTCATGTTTAATACCGTCAACTCACTAATGGTGTTTTGCCATATTCCGTCAGCCCCTATCATGCATAAACCACAGGATCAACAGTTCTGTAAGTGTACATTAGCCATAACTCATTTATCATTGGAATGGTTGCTTAAGTATGGATAAGCTCTCCTGCAAAGGTTTGTGCCTCACAAACCCTCGAATGGGCACTCGTTACAAGCGAGCACTAGCTGAGGTAAGTTACCAACATTAATGTAAAGATGATTTAAGGTTTTTCTCTTCCTACAAACGGTCCTTTGCCTAGAAGAAAGTCGATGGCTCGTTCAACATTTTGATCCACGCTCTTTTCCGTTTTTAAATGCGAGATGTAGCGAATAATTTCCTTTTGCCTGGAGGGGGGTAGGTTGTCGAATGCTGCTTTTGCTTGTTTATTTTCTGATAAAGCTTTGGCCAATTTTGGGTGAGGTTCGATCGTTCGGTCGCTGGGGTCGTATACAATGGTCACCTCAATTTCTTCTCCAATGCGCCTGGGTGAATTCTTAAGCATTTGCATATTGACATAGAGTCTCCAATCTCCACTGTATTTCACGAGAGTTTGTTGGAACGGCTTGCCATTGATCGTTCCTTTGATTGGAATGTATCCTTTGGTTTTTCCTGCTTGCTGAAAAATCGCCTCGAGTATTTCAGCTGGAACATGCACAAAAGGATTTCCAACAATGATTTCCAATATGGCTTTAAAGTGATGCATCCTTGCCTTCTACATTGATTTGGCTCATCCTATCTGTTCAATTGATAATAAAAGTGAGAAACATCCTCTTCTTCTGAGGGGCTTGTTTTTCGATAGAAATCAATTGCGTAATCATCCACCTTATCTGCTTGCACAAAGACTTCCTCAAACCCCCGGTCCTTGTAGTACTCGTTCGTCGCTTTGATGAGCTTTTTTCCAATTCCTTGCCTTTGCAGCATGGTATCCACGGCTAAATCAAAAATGTAGGCAAGTGGCCGTTCTGAATAGTATTGCTCCAGTAAATACGTGGTTAATCCACCAACGATTTTGCCGTTGTGCTCCGCAACAAAAACAATGAACGCGTCACTATTTAAAAGCTTTTGAAGATGCTGCGTGCTGGGCATTGAAAAATCCTTCATCTCGAATACGTCTTCAAACAATTTGATCAGCTCAATGAACTCAGCGATGTTTTCTTGCTCTAGCGTTCTAATATTTAATTCCATCTCTCTCTTATTTCACAATCATCAAGAAATAGCGATTTTATTAGTTCCTGTTTTCTTTCAATGTTTGAATTTCCTCTGTCAATTCGTTCATTTTTGCAAGTAGTTCCCTCATCACAGGATTTGAAGTTGAAGCATTTCTGAGCTCCTCTTCTCGCAATCCGAGCACTGTGTCAATTCGTCCAATGATCAGCGACGAGACTATAAACAAGACAAATAGAATGGGCATGGAAATCAGTAAATTATTAAATATAAGTTCACCTATTGTTGTGCTCTTATAAGCTTCCAGTAGGACGAATAAGATCATTAAAAATTGAGCATACCCGATGTACATGCGTGCTCGATCGATGTAAACTTTCCAGCGAATGAGTGTTCGTTTATTTGCCTTGATCTTTGCCATTTTGTAGATCTATTTGTTGTTTGAAAACAAATCTAATCAACAGGTTATTACAAGTGATCAGCAAGTAGTAAGCATCGCGTATGTCATTCCATGCTGGTTCACTTAGAGATTAAATATCGATTCAATCGTTCTTTGAGTTGCTCCATGTGATGCTTCGTCTCGTACCTATAGATAAAATAAACGATTCCTGCTATCGTCATTGTAAGTCCAAATGCTATCAAAAAGCCGATGAATAAGCTGGTGTCATAAGGTAAGATATAAATTGTCAGGATGATGATTCCCAGTATGCCAACTACCGATTGCACGTATCCAAGTGGATTCAAAACGGGTCTCAGGTTGATCGTGGGCTCATCGTATTGATCAGTCAACACCTCACCATGAATGACGGGGTGAAATCCTTGTGCTCCTCGTGTGAATCTCCAGATTTGAAATTTGTTACCTGTGATGTTTCCGAAATAATGATTTTCGTCTCCATGAAACCAGGTCTTTAGATGTTCAAGAATGGTGTTAGATCGCTCCTTATGAATAAGTGCTTTGACTTGTTCGATTATAACTTTCTGTTGTGTCACGATTGGGTGTCTCTTTTACGAGCGAAGAGACATTTAAAGTAATGAAAATTGCCTGATTATCGTGATTTACTACAGGTTTTGTTTCACTCTTCAAGTATTTCTCTAAGTCCCTGAAGTGTCTTAAATGGAAGTTCAGCGATTGATTTGTTTGCCAGCCATGCTGGAATGTTTTTGTTGGGTTCAGAGTGAAACACATAGGTGACTTCCGTTTGATTATCTACTGATCTCAACTCAATGTATCCCTCCGCCTTTTTCATGCGCACGATTCCTTTCTTTTCAGGGATATAATCGGGTAACCCTTTCAGGAATAGTTTGGGTTCCGATGGATTTGATGTATCAATGGACATTCGGTATACCATGTCCCTATTGCTGTAGGGCCAGGGAAATATCGTTTCAACGTAATTGTACTGCACATCTTTCTCTTCTTTTAGAAGCATGGACGTTCTGGTGTAGCCATACCATTTTTTATAGTTGCCGGCATCTTTGAGCAGTTTGATGATTTCAACTTGTGAGGCATCCACCCGGGTAATGGCTTTAAATGATTTGAACTCCGAGTTTCCTTCTAATCGTGTATATACTATAATGCCATCTTTATCCTTATCAATCTCCCATAAGGCTTGTGGATAGGCTCGGAATGATAGGAGTATACAGGAGCTAAATAGCCATAAAAACACCTTCATATTCATAATTGGGAGGCTATATGATCGATTGATTGGTTTTGTACAGTCTCACGAAATAGTACACGAACAAGAGACCAAAAATGAAATCACCGATGATGATCACAAATACAATTGGTCCTGCAATACCCGACAAATAAAACTTAAGTAACGAAATGGCGAACCCTATTTTTCCAATCCCACCAACGATCACGATTCCTGTGTGCTTTAGTGGGTTGTAAGCAACTATGGAGTAACCGATGAAATAGACTAAAGTTGTTCCCCATGCGCCTTGATAGATGGAGTAGTAGAGCGAATCGGTCAGTTCTCTATTAAATAATCCCTGAAAGGTGTATGCGGTATTGAAATAGCCGAAAATGGCTCCTATTAAATTCCAGAGGGCTGAAACGATAAAAAAGGCTCTGAAAAAGGCGATCTCTTTGTTTTCCATTGTAATAAATGTTGTTGAGTAAATACTATTACAAAGAAGAGGTGCAAAAAAGCCGGATGCATTTACATATGTAAAGAAATGAAGCTACTCAGCCAGCTTCTTTCTTATTCTGCTCAGCTGTGTTGGGCTGATACCCAGATATGCTGCAATATGATACTGGGGTATTTCCAGTTCAATTCCTGGATATTCCTTTTGTAGGATAAGGTAGCGTTTTTCAGCATCCAGGAGTGCCATCTCAATTTCCTTTTTCTCGTTGCTTAAGAAGTAGCCTTCTGCAATGATTCTTCTCAATCGCTCGATTTCGAAATTCCCCTCTGATAATTCCTCTATTTTATGAAAAGAGGCTTTCCAGATGGTGCAATCAGTTAGTGCCTGTTGTGCTACCGAATTTTTTTGCTTGCTGATAAGTGCTGCATAGGAGCCAATAATGGAAGGAGCAGAAAAGAACGTCTTATTATATTCTTTCCCTTCCTGGTCTATGTAATAGGCCCTGACAATGCCTTTTTCCAGGAAGGCTATCTCTTTTGCATACTGCCCTTTTCGTATAAAGTATTCCCCTTTCTTCAGTTCGCCTGGTACAAAGATTTGTGCCATTAAACCCATAGTCCTCTCAGAGAGGGGTTGGATGTTATTGAAGAATGAGAGGATGTTTTCCATACTTACAAAGCGGCTTTTCTACTCTCATACAAGTCTATTGCTTCCAAATAATCCATTGCTCCTTGCATTGACAGGTCATGAATAAACCCATCAAGTTCAGGATGATTAGTGCTTACCCAGCTGACCAAAGAGTCTACTTTAGTCTGCCAGATTTTCCAATCAGTGTCCACGTAGCTGGTAGCTTCAATTTTGGAAATTTTATCTGAATTGAAAGAAACCTTAAATCTGCATATCAATGGATCGTTTTCCAGAAATGCATATCGAAGAGAACTGGAAGCCACGGTCGCAATTACCTGATTATCCTGTTCTGCCATTTCTATGATCTTATATGTTGGTTGGAATACTGAGTCCCACTTGAATTGCTCGTAAAAACTATCTTGAGAGTAAGTAGTCTCATATTCTCCATCGACCATGATAAAACTTTCGTCAATAACTGATTTGATTTCATCAAAGTTGGATGTGTCAAAAGCAGTATAGTATGTTGCAACCATCTCCGTTCTAGTTGCTTTTTCATTGCCGCATCCAGTTAAAAACAAGACAAGAGTTATGAGAATAAAGTATCTATTCATTGAGTAGTAATTAATGATTTTACGAGCTTATTGTGAGTCTTTTGAAAGGGTTTGAAATTAGTAATCTTTTGCCATGATTTTGTAGACGTGAACTAGGGCTGTATCAAGCCGAAGTTTGTGTCTTCTCAAACCTTCAATATCTCCACATGATAAGGAAACAATCACATTAGTTATTAAACAAATTATTAGGTTGAATTACTTCAACTTTAACCACCTGTCCATTTTCAAAGGTGAAGATTTCTACAATGTCTTGACCTACATTGTCAGACTCGTCGAGCCAAACTTTGTCGTGCAGGACTACTTTGTTATCAATCTCTACCAAATGCTGGATTTCGGAACGAACATGTGGATGATTTTCAAAGTGTTTAGACCTGTTTTTGATTAAATCGTTCTTCCCGTTTACCTTCACTTCAGTTTCGACCAGTACTTGAACATTATCAGCGAAACCTCTGACATAAGCTTCTGCATTCTTTTCATTTACCGCATCAATCATTTCTTTTATGATTTTACTTTGTTCACCAGCAATTTCGTATTTCGTTTTTTCCTCAGTGTCGCATCCAAAAGCTAATACGGAAGCTAAAATGATCATCTTGATTTTTTTCATATCCTTCATTTTACAGTGGTGACTTATTAAGTCTTAACATTAAAACTATTGAAATCAACGGAATAGCTGGATAGGGACTATTTATAATCCGTGTATTTTAATGTCCGTTATGTAACCTTTCACCAATCCACTGGTACTTCAATAAAACACACTCAAAATGAAAAGAATCATATTGCTATTCCTCATTGCTGGTATCTCGTTGTATGGATTTGGGCAGGATACTAAAGAGTCCCGCAAGGAAGGACTAAGAAAAGTAGAAGGTATTTCCCAGTTATCAGAACTTTCCAAGTTGGCGGAGTTATCGGAGCTTTCCGAACTCTCAGAACTAGTTGAGCTATCCGCTCTCTCCGAATTGTCCGAACTCTCAGAACTATCCGTTCTGGCGAGCACAGCAGCCCTGTCCGACCTGGCAGATATTGAAATAGAAATCGGTCAGGAAATAAAAGAACTATTTGAGAACCTGGGTGACTATGCCAATTACGGAGAATATGCGGAATTCGCTGAGTTTTCCGAGTATGGCAACTACGGAGGTCAGGTGGATTTTGATAAGATAGACAAGAAGGTGAAGAGGCTATCAAAAGGGCCAAGGAAGATAAGAACTAGTATTAACTATAATATAGTATGTACTATTCCCCTCCGGGGAGGGGATAGGGACGGGTTATGAAATGATCATTCCTTCGTAGCAACCCACACGGAAAGAAATTCCCGATCTACCGCATGAGTGGTACCGTAGAGCTTGCCATCCTTATAATAGAAAGAGGTGTTGTAGCTGCCACTATTATCCCCGGACATTAGCGCTCCATAGATCGTGCCTGTCTGTGTGTTGAGTTGCCCATTTTCCAGCTTCACACCTTTGCGATAAAATGTCCCTTTTAATTTGTCGTTCTTCACACTGGTAATTTCCATCATGGCGAAGTTGTCATCTGTATTGTTTTGCGGACTCATGTCCAGTTTCCACGTTCCGAGTAGTACATCTGTTGATTCTTGCGCCTGTACATCAAGGTTTACAAATAGCAGGGTGATTGAGACTAAAATAATTGTTTTCATAATTGTTTTGAGTTTTAAGAATTATGAAACAAGGTTCAGTAATTCAGATGGTAGAAGCGCCTCAATTTGCGAAATGAGACCTATTCTGATTTCTACAAAAGTCTCAATTAGCTAATTGACACGTCTAGTTTTTTTGCTTAAGTCCGCTTGGTGCAATGCCCAAATGCTTCTTTACCGCACGATTGAAAGAAGATTTGGAATTGAAGCCTGCATCATAGGCGAGAGAAAGAAGGGTGTATTTATCATTTGATGGGTCTTTGATCAATCGCTCTATTTCTTTTACCCGATATTCATTGACATAGTCCGTGAATGTCCGGTGAAGAATTTCATTGAGTGTTTTGGTAAGCAAATACGATTTGATTTCCAGTCGATCGGAGAGCGCAGCAAGCGTTAGCTCAGCATCTTTATATAGCTTTTCTTCCTTCATTATCGATTGTAATTGCTCAGCCAGCTTTTCCAGTTGAGCTTGCTCCTGATCAGAAAGTTGCTTTCTGACCTTTAGCACGCGTTGGTCACTTCGGATGACACTGGATATGCCAAACCAATAGATCAGGATGGCAATACCAATAAAGAAAGGATAATAATAAAAACGGGTGAAGTAATAGTAGTCAGTGCTTACAGTAGTTACATAGATGATCAAATCCAGTATAAGAATAATAAATACTACGATGTAATATGAACCGAATGATTTGATCAGGTTCTTTACCCAGGTAAAATTCTTTTGATCAACATCGTTGGGATCCAGTTGCTTCAAAAGCTGTAATGATCGATACGAGAAGTAGATGATAAGTAGGCTAGCTATGATGGGAACTGTTGAGTAATTCCGCCAGTAGGCATAACCATAATACCCTAGCCAGGTAAGGCTTTCCCTCGTTCCGTCCCAAAAGAAATTCTGTGATCTGACGTAGATACTGCATATGATCTGAACGATAATGGGAACAAGCACCCAGCGATCTTTTTTCTCAAACCGATAGTAAGGCTGAGTTTGTGCTTTCACATATAAAAAAAGTAACGGACCATATGCCCAGCTAAGGTCGAGCGTAAGGTGATACCATGTGTCATAGTAGCCGATTCCGAAAAGCCGAAGTACTTGGTTTAAGAGTCCGTATGAAAGAACCAGTAGAAGTAGTGCTTTATACCTGTTTGCAACCCAGTCATGACTGGATTTACGCCAAAGGATAATCGCAAAGACAACTCCTTGAGTAAGACCTATACATAGTATAATGGCTAAAACACTGGTCAGTGAATCCATGGTTGTAAATATGCATGGAAAGGTTGGTTTGAGCCAAGCGAATAAATCATTTTAAACTTAAGAATCAGAGGGTTTTTTGTAGTGAGGGTGAACACTGGTTTCAGTCTTGCAATCCGTCGTGAAGAGGTGAATTTCATTTAACGAAATGATGGTTGTATTCACTCGATCACAGACTTTGATTAGCAGTTCTCTTCCAAGTCATATAGTCAAAAAAAACATTAAATAATTGTAAGAAAGAAAGAAACAATTCCGAAGAGCCGGGTGGAAATAGTACTTAATTAGTGTTTTAACACATTTTTTTTACAATTAATCGAATAAAGCATGAAAAACACTCTACTTGCTTTTGTTTTATTCTTTTCTGCTATTACATGTGTGATAGCTCAAAGGACTGTTTCAGGTACGGTTTACGACGACACGGGTGAGCCGCTACTTGGAGTGAATGTTGTGATCAAAGGCACATCAACCGGTACTACTACTGACTTGCAAGGAAATTATCGACTATCTGTTCAAGATGGTGCGGTCCTTGTTTTCTCTTATGTAGGTTTTCAAACTCAAGAAGTGGACGTAGGCAACCGATCTGTGGTGGATGTTACCCTCGGGGGTGCAACCGAACTGCAGGAAATCGTTGTTACGGCCATAGGACTAACCGCTAAAAAGCGAGATCTTGGTTATTCCATCCAGGAAGTGGGTGGTGAGGAAGTAGATCGAGCGAATGAAGTAAACCTGGTAGCAGGGCTGGCTGGTAAAGCCGCCGGGGTTCAGGTGACAAGTGCGGGGGGAGCAGCTGGTGCGGCAGCTCAGATTCGAATTCGAGGTAACAGCACAATTCAGGGATCTAACACTCCTTTATTTGTAGTGGATGGTATTCCAATTGATAACAGTACGTTCAACACAGCTGATTCACCAGAAGATGCAGTAGCTGATTTGGGATCCGGAGGGGTAAATAACTCTAACAGAGCAATCGATATCAACCCGAATGACATTGCAAGTCTGACCGTATTAAAAGGTCCGGCAGCAACGGCGTTATATGGTGTACGTGCAGGAAACGGTGCGGTCATCATCACCACAAAAAGGGGAGCCAAAGGACAAGCGAAAATCAATTACTCTTTTGGAATGACCATCGACCGAGTGAATAAACTTCCTGATCTTCAGACCATCTATGCACAAGGGAGGCCTACTGAGACCTTTGAGGATTCAGGAATTTTTGTGCCTACCTACAGAGGTCCTGAGACGTTTGAAGGATTCAGTTGGGGACCCCTGATTTCTGATCTAAGGGTTTCAAGTGTGCCTTCCAGATGGTATCCAAATGGAGCAATTGTAGCAGCCAGCGATCCTAATGCTACCAATGCAGTTCCACAATCGTTTGACAATACAGGCGATTTCTTTGAAACGGGTATCACCGCAAACCACTACATCAGTGCAAGCGGAGGAACAGACATTGTCAATTATTATTTCTCGGCGGGTTACTTGACACAAGAAGGGATCATTCCGAACAATACGTTTGAGCGATCTTCCATCAAGGCGACTATCTCGGCAAACCTTACAGATCGATTGAAGTCTACATTCTCTGCTAACTTCATTAACAGTGGAGGTGTGAGAGTACAGAATGGATCCAACACTTCTGGTGTAATGTTGGGCTTGCTACGGACGACACCTTCGTTTGATAACAGGGGTGGAGTTGATCCGGCAGAAAATCCATCTGCATATCAGTTCCTGGATACTGGAATTCCAAGAGCATATCGAGGTGAGATTGGTGGAGGAGCTATCTATGACAACCCGTATTGGACGGTTTTTAAGAACTTCACGACTGATAATGTAAACAGAGTGATTGGTTTTGGCCAGTTAAGCTATGAGCTTACGGATTGGCTGACTGTTTCAACACGTGCCGGAATCGATCATTATTCTGACTTTAGAAAATTCAGAAATGACATTGGATCGGGTTCATTCGGTGCTGGTCAGGTAATCAACCAGGCCATTGACAATTCAGATTTGACCGTAGATGTTTACGGGTTGATCCAAAAAGAACTGTCATCTGATTTTTATTTGAATGCTACCATCGGATGGAACTACTATGACAAGAAGGTAGACAACCGAAGAGAAGATGGACAAGGTCTGGCTTCACGAGGATTTTTCAATGCGGCCAGTGCTCGTTCATTCAGTGTGGTAGAACGTCCAACTGCTAAGCAGCTCTACGGTGTATACGGAGATTTCAGATTATCCTACCAGGAGATGCTTTATCTAAACTTGACTGGTAGAAATGACTGGTCTTCAACACTTGGATCGGCAAATAATTCATTCTTCTATCCAGCGGTTGCCCTAGGATGGGCGTTTACCGAAAACTTTGATCTTGGGACTACCCTACCTTACGGTAAGTTGAGAGTATCCTGGGGTAAAGTAGGTAATGACGCTCCTTTCGGATTTACTGAGACGGTATTTACACAGGCTAGAGTGAGAGATGGATGGACTACTCCAAACGGAACACTTTTCCCTGCACTTGGAACGAACTCGTTTATTCCAAACAATATTCTTGGTAATCCGGAGCTGAAGCCTGAATTCACTACAACCATCGAAGTTGGAACTGACTTAAGGTTATTTAATGGCAGAATTACAACAGACATCACGTTGTACAGATCTTTAACTGAGGATGCAATTATCAGTGTTGATCTTCCTTATACTTCAGGTTATGCACAGCGAGTGATTAACGCGGGTGAAATTGAGAATAGAGGTATTGAAGCTGTACTGACTGGAAGTGTGGTAAAATCTGGTGACTTTGGATATGAAGTTGGATTGATATTTAATACTTATGAATCAATTGTCAACAAAATAGCACCTGGCTTAGATGTAATTACGATAGATCCATTCGGTACGCAGCGAATCCAGGCTGGAGAGCCTTATGGTATCTTCTTCGGCACAAGATTCTTGAGAGATGATCAGGGAAGAAAAGTGATCAGTCAAACAACAGGACTGCCGCTACAAGATCCAACAGATGGAAAAGTGGGAGATCCTAACCCTGACTTCACCCTTGGTTTCAGAAACACATTTAGCTACAAAAACTTAGAACTTTCAATGCTTTTCGATTTCAGAAAAGGTGGTGATGTATACAACGGAACTTCCGGGGTATTGAACAACTTTGGTGTGGGTGCAGAAACACTCAACAGAAACGAGGTGGTGGTATTTGATGGTGTGGCAGCTGACGCTAATGGTAATCCAACAGAAACAATCAATACAGTATCAACTGTGATTGGTGGTACTGATGGAGGCTCGAACTACTATCAGGCATATGGTTTTGTAGGCTTGGATGAATTGACTGTACAAGATGGGTCTTGGATCCGTTTGAGAGATGTTAATCTTACGTACACCTTACCATCGTCTCTACTGACCAACCTGCCATTCTCAGCCGTTAGCGTGAATCTTAATGCAAGAAATGTATTTCTGATTACAGATTACACCGGGATTGATCCTGAAACGAACTTGACAGGTTCTTCCAGTAATGTGTTTGGGTATGATTACTTCAATAACCCGAATACAAGAAGCTACGGTTTCAAGTTGAATGTTACATTTTAATTAGAAGAAGAAAATGAAACTTAAAATATTATCAATCATAACATTACTCTTTGTAGTCACAGCTTCTTGTGATTTTGACGAAGGAATTAATGTAAGCCCTGCTACACCATCAGATGTATCAGCACAAGCGATTATTCCTGCCTCACAGGCTGGTTTGGCATGGGTCATAGGTGGAGAGTTGGTACGGCTCAGTGGGTTGTTTACACAGCAATTCCAGGGTATTAATGCACAGCAATTCCAGAACTATGAGTACCTGTGGGTACCTGCTGATGGAGATGGGATCTTTTTCCGTATGTATACAGCGGTATTACAACCGTTGGTCATTGTGAGAGAAAAAGTGACAGCTGAGGGTTCCAACCATACGTTGGGAATGACCAACATCATGATCGCGCATGGTATTGGCTCCATGACGGATATGTTTGGTGACGTCCCTTATTCAACTGCTTTTGGTGCGAGAGAGGATAATTTTCAGCCTACGTATGATACGCAGGAGCAAATTTATACCACCATTCAGCAGCTTTTAGATGATGGTATAGCCCAGCTAAGCGGACCTGCTGGTAATGGACCTGCATTAGGAGCAGAGGATCTGATCTACGGAGGTTCTACAGCCAGCTGGATTGCAGCCGCCTATGCGCTGAAGGCCAAGTATCATATGAGGCTTACTAAAATACAGGGAGCTACAGCTTATGCTGCAGCGGAAGCTGCGTTGGCTAACGCGATGACTTCCAGTGCAGGTGATTTGCAAATGTCTTTTGGGTCTAATCCAAACGAGACCAATCCGGCGTATCAGTTTTCACAGGATAGAGCAGGAAATATTATTATTGACTCCTATTTCTTTGACTTGTTGAATGGTTTAAATGATCCTAGGAGGTCTGCTTTGCTCTTACCGGACAACTCTGCTACTCCGGATCCATCCGGATTTTCAACCACATTTGATGCGGGAACATTTTATACCAACATCAATGCACCGGTTGTGATGGCGAGCTATACGGAGATGAAGTTTATTGAAGCAGAGATTGAATTAATGAATAACAATGATATCCCTGCTGCTGAAGCAGCTTTAACAGAGGCAATAACAGCATCGATAGCTAAGGTAACTGGAGGCTCTAGTGATGCAGCATATGTGGCAACAAACTCTGCATTAGCAGGTTTGGCAGACGACAATGCAAGACTGGAGCAAATCATAACTCAGAAATACATTGCGATGTATTCTAACGGACTCGAGCCATGGACGGATTTTAGAAGAACGGGATTCCCGGTCTTAACTCCAAATCCAAATGGTTCTAATTCGTTTAACCTGAACGGTGAGATCCCTCGAAGGGTATCTTATCCACAGACTGAGATCGATTTGAATAATACGAATGTACCTATCAAGGATGGTAATTTACAGACTCCTCTTTGGTGGGATAATTAATCGTAAGTGAGTAATACTTTGAAAAGGTCAAAAAGTTATTTTGACCTTTTCTTTTTATGTAAGTGATCGTCTAAGGCTAACTGTTATAAATACAATGCGTCTGCATAATACATTATGCTTTTGGATAGCCTTTCTTCCATTTGTTCTTCCCGGTCAGGGTATTAGCATTGGAGAAATAGAAGAAAGGGTTGTTTGTGAGCAGGATACAACGCAAACCTATGCTGCTTATATCCCTACAGAGTACAATAACTCTGAGACCTGGCCTATAGTCTATGTTTTCGAACCTGCTGCCAGAGGTAGCCTCCCTGTAACAAAATACAAGGATGTTGCTGAAGAGCTGGGCTTTATAATCGTGTGTTCCAATAACTCCAGAAATGGAAGTTGGGATGTGGGGTTTGATGCTGCTGACGCCATGTTCCTGGATACACAGAACCGATTATCCATAGACTCAGATCGAGTTTTCACCTCTGGTTTTTCAGGTGGATCCAGATTGGCATTATCGATAGCAGTGATTACTAAAAAAATTCGTGGGGTAATTGGAGTTGGAGCTGCTCAGCCACCGAGGGATCATTATAAGATGTCAAAGAATTCTGAATTTCTCTACGCTGGATTGGTAGGCCATAAGGATATGAACTATCAGGAACATAAGCTTTTTGCAAAAACACTGGATGGGTGGGATAAGAAAAATATTTTGATCGTAAGTGAGTTCGCTCATCAATGGGCAAGTGCATCAGACTTTAAGATAGCGATAGAGTGGATGTTTGTGAATACTGGTAAGAAAGACTACCAGGATGGTTTATCTGCTTCACTTAAGTTGAAGTTAGATGCCTTTAGTGACTCTGTCTCACAAGTAGATGTTGCTATGACCAGGAATTATTTAACAAGTGATATCAATAGAGGTGCCCAGTTTGAAAAGGTCAATGAAAAACTTGAGAAGGAAGAACAGAAACTTTTCAAGAAGGAGATAAGCCTGAGGCTTCAATTTGGTGATTCGTTAACCAAAGCGATACGGGGAGGCGATAGATATACCTATAAGATGCTGATTAATTCCATTCAGTCTATTAAAAA
Source organism: Ekhidna sp. (assembly GCA_965267215.1). Taxonomy (GTDB): domain Bacteria; phylum Bacteroidota; class Bacteroidia; order Cytophagales; family Cyclobacteriaceae; genus Ekhidna. The sequence goes on along the minus strand of OZ253940.1, from coordinate 2,056,920 downwards.
CCAACGAGCCAAGAGTAAAAAAATCAGTAAATATTTGATGTATGACAGGGTGCTGGATTATATCCGTGCATCAAGTTATGAGACTGGTTTTCGACTGATTGGTCAAAAACAATATGAGAAAGCATTGATATGTGTGGATATCTGGTCTGAACTTACCGATAATCTAAAGATCAAATATTGGTGGTATGCCAAGGTGTCGGCTATGCAAGGAAAGAAGCAGGAAGCCATTGACCATCTTGGACTACTGGCCAATGAAGGGTTTAAGAATTTAGATTTATTGGCTAATGAGGTAGCCTTCAATGCCATTCGAGATCAGCCTTCTTTTATTGAAATCTTAGGTAAGGTTCGTGAAAATGCTCAAATCGGCGTAGAAAGCAATTAGTTACATATTCTCAAGCACATATAACCTTATCATTTCGGGTGAATTAGGAAGCTGAACATATCCCTGCTTTACAAATCCAATTTTTTCCAATAGCCTGCCAGAGGCTTCATTCTCTTCGTTTGTAATTGCACTAACCTGAGTTTGATTGTAGGTGCTGAAAGCAAGCTCGATCATGGCCTTTGCACCTTCAGTAGCATAGCCTTTTCCTTCAAACTCTGGCAAAAGTGCATAACCCACGTCCATTCCTTTTACACCTTCACGATCATGCAAGCTGCAAGTACCAACAGCAAGACCTGAAACCTTCTCAATCAACACATGATTGACAAACCCTTTCACTTTAATGTCAGGATGCATCCAATTGCGTATGTATTGGATGGCATCTTCTTCGTTTCTTACCTTTCTATCCCCAATGTATTTGTACCATTTGGGTGTATTCATCAATTGATGCAAGAAAGCACCATCTGCTTCGGTGATGAGTCGAAGTACCAATCGTTCAGTCTGCATCATTGCGCTCGCTTCCTTACAAAATGGTTCTGGACCAATTGATCAAAATACACTTTTGACTTCATAAGTTCAAATGGTAACTCTTTCTGAAATTCTGAGAAAAGGGTGGGGCCTCCACCTAATACGATGGGGAAGGTGGTAATGATCATTTCATCTATCAAGTCTTCAGCCAGAAAGCTTTGAATCGTACGTCCTCCATCAACATAGAGCCTTAAGTATCCTTGTTTATGGACTTTTTTAAGGACTTCTTTCAAAGTGCCTTTGACTAGAAAAGCTTTTTCCTCATGACTTTCTGGTATTTTCTGGAGCGAATTGCTTAAAACAAACACGGGCTTTTGATAGGGCCATTCCACATCAAATCCCAAGACTGCCTCAAACGTGTTTCGTCCCATGAGTGATGCATCAATATCTTTCGTGAAAGCGTGGTAGCCCATATCCTCGCCTTCCGGTATCGGAATGGAATCCAGCCAGGCGATTCCTTCATCACGATCCGCAATCCGTCCATCCAAACTAGTAGCGATGTATACACTGTTTTTCTTTTCCATGATCTACGCTTTTGAGATTACAACCTTAGCTCTAATTAATTCATCATTTTTCAGGCTATCCATGAGATACCGTGCAACACTTTTCCTACTTATTAGTAGTGATGGTTTAGGTGTATTGCCAAACGATTCCTTTATTCCCTGCTCACTTTTGGAATTAGTCAAGCCGACCGGACGAATAATGGTCCAATTAAGTTTTGATTCTGAAAGTATCTTTTCTTGTCTTTCGTGATCATTGTATGACAACCCAATATTGCTATTGTTAATAAACCATCGAAACCAGCCCGGAAGGTCTTTTTTTGTTTCGGATACTCCCCATGCCGAACATAGAACTATTCGCTCTATTTTGTTTCCTTCAGAGATGGAAACCAGGTTTTTCATTACCTTCGATAAGTAATTTTTTGGTGTCCGTAGCTTAGCCCATGGGAAGTCGGATGTTCTGGAGATATTTAGGACGCTGATAACCGACTTACAAGATTCAATTGCCCTTTCTAAATCCTCAGGAATAATAGGATTACCTTCAAATACAGTCAGTCCTTCCCTGGTATTTATGCGTTCCGTTTTTCTGGAAAGGCAGTGAACCTCATATCCAGCTTTTAACGCATAATCTAAAACCCATTTTCCCGTTCGTCCGGTAGCCCCAAGTAGGAGTATTTTCATACTGAAAGTTATGAGGCTAAGTAGAATTATGCCATAAATTCCTTTAAGTATTATTTTATATCAGAAGCACTAGTTTAAACCCTCTCGATCCAGAAGGTACATCATGGCACTCATACTTGCAGCGCCAAGTTCCAATTCTCGTCTATCAACGGCCTCAAAGACATCTGCCGGGGTATGATGATAAATAAAGTAGCGTTGTGTACTCGGTCTCAAACCAATCAATAAGGTACCTTGAGATTGCAATGGGCCTATATCCGCTCCTCCACCATTCTGCTCAAAGTCCCAAACCCGGTAGGGAAGAAAGTAATCCCTCCATGATTTGATTCTTGCTTTTTGCTCATCTGTTCCTGAAGAAGAAAAACCGAGCGGCTGAAATCCACCTGAGTCAGATTCCAATGCTGCAATATGATTTTCTCTTTTTTCCTTAGCTATTCTGGCGTATTCAACTCCACCTCTCAGACCATTTTCTTCGTTCATCCACATGACAGCACGTAACGTCCTTTTAGGAGTGATTCCCAGCGCTTTAAATAATCTTACTGCTTCGATAGCCTGGATGCAACCGCTTCCATCATCATGCGCTCCTTCACCTACATCCCAGGAATCCAGGTGGCCACCCACAGCAATGATTTCATCTGGAAACTTGGATCCTCTGAGTTCACCAATGACATTATAGGAAAGTATATCTGGTAGCATTTGACAATGTGTTTCGATGTACACATTTAGTTGCTGTTCTTTCAAAATCTGACTCAATTGGTTAGCATCATTGGTACTAATGGCGACTGCTGGAATTTGATTAATAAGCGCTTTGTATCGTAAAGATCCTGTGTGTGGAATGTCATCATGACGATTGGTAACAGATCGAATGATAATCGCTTTTGCACCATATTTTGCTGCCTCGGAAGCTCCGGATGAACGCTGAATTACAGCACCTCCATACGCTCCAAACGTGTTGACGATGGTCGGGTCCATAGCTCCATTGTAAAACACAATCTTGCCTTCTACTTTTTTGCCAAGTTTATTGACCTCATCAATGCCACTTACCTCGATTACTTCAGCAAGTACACCTTCCGGACCTGTTCCTACTGAGTTACCCAAGGCAAGGGCATTCATTTCAAATGTGCCATGTTTATTGGAGTTGAGTGCACGAACAATCTCTTTTTTGCCACGGACCCAGTGAGGTACCATAACAGGTTGTAAATACACGGTATCGAAACCATAGGATTCCATGAGCTGCTTGGTGTATTCTACTGCCGCGGCGGCTCCTGGTGAGCCGGAAAGTCTGTGCCCAATGTCTTTGCATAAAACACGCAGGTCTTCATAAGCACGTCCTTTTGTTAACGCTTCGTCATAGATTTTTTTGATGGCTTCCTCGTGTTGAGCAAAACTGAATGCAGGAACAAAAAGGGTGAGTAGTATGAGTCTTTTCATTCTTGAAATTTAGAAAAGAATATCATTCAATAAGCACCGCTCACATTAAAATAGAAATTCCTACGCTGATTGGAAATATATAGGGATACGGGAGTGTGGAATTTATAGCTGACTCACAATCTCAGGAATGACTCTGTGTCCTCCATTATACCAGTGCAGTTCCGGATTGCGGTTCATAGCAGCCATCAGTGTATTCTTTTGATTATCAATCATTTCCTCCTTGAAGTATTTATCTTCTCGACTGGTATAGTAGTGAATTTCCTCGTTTCCGGTGAGATACTTCCAGTCATTCGAATTAGTATCCGGAGGGAAGGTGCCCGCCCATATGATCATTTGACTGAATGGGGTTTTGGAATAAGCTGCGAACCTTCCCATGGTAGCTGTACCTTGAGAGAAGCCGAAATAGATTAATTCTTTTTCACTGATATCACCCACACTTTCTAAGACAGACTGAATGTAACTGTATTGATTGTCTATCTCTGTGAGACGGTCTTCCTTCGTCATCCAAGAGGCGCCTACACGACCGTATACACCTTCCAGGTAATATTTAGAAAGTCCCTGTGGAGCAATGATGAAGTTTTTCTCAGGATCTAGTCCTTCAAATTTTTTTATAAAGAATTCGGCAAGTTGACCGTAACCATGGAATACGAGCCACACCCTCTCGGTTTTATCTGTCAACTCATTTAGTGTGTAGTAAGAGGCTTTAATGGAGATATCGATGTGTTTCTGCTTCATGGATTTTAGTCCCCTTCTTTGAAGGGTTAGTGCTACTATTATTACATATTGTTATTCTGACTGTGATGAAGAATCTACTTGCTCAAGGTAAAGATTCTTCCTTTTGACTGGAGAAAGCAGTTATCCTGCGACAGCTTGCATCATTAATCCACATAAATATGCGCCGTAAGTTCCTAAAGCATAGCCAAGTACAGCCATCAGTACCCCAACTGGTGCGAGGGAAGGATGAAACTCGGTAGCAATAACAGGAGCTGAGGCAGCTCCGCCTACATTGGCGGTACTCCCAACCGCAATGAAGAAATAGGGTGCTTTGATCAGTTTGGCAACAATAGCTAATAGCAATACATGGAAAAGAATCCAGGTGATTCCTAAAAAGAAATAGCCGGGGTTCGAAAAAATGGCTAGTATATCCATATTCATTCCAATGGTAGCTACAAGGATATAAACAAAGGCCCTTCCCATTCTGGATGCCCCGACTCCTTCGAGTGCTCTTAACTTTGTAAAGGATAGAGTCACACCTAGCGTTGTTGCTACTACAACGATCCAAAAGAATCCGGAAGTCAGACTGTATTGCTGTAGTGTGGGAAACTGCTTCAAATATGGTACAATCAGGTCGCTACATAAATGAGCGAATCCGGTACATGAAAACCCCACCATTAGAATTTTCATCAGGTCTGTTAGTGTAGGAATTCTTGACACACTTGCCTGGTAATCTTCCATTTTTTGTTTTAAATGCTCGATGGCAGAGGCGTCCGCTTTCAACTTTCGATCGATGAGTTTGGTTACGGCTACTCCGGCAATTAGTACACCTAGCCACGTATTTCCGACAATGATATCTACGGTCACCATCTTGGAAAAGAGCTCATCGCTCACCTCAAAAACTTCTTTCATAGTAGCCTGATTAGCTCCTCCGCCAATCCAGGAACCTGCAATAGTGGTCATGCCTCTCCAAACTTCATCGGGAGCCACTCCACCCACAAGGTCGGGTGCTACTTGAGAAAATATGATGATTGTCAACGGGCCTCCAATCATAATCCCAACCGTCCCTGTGACAAACATGATAACTGCTTTTGATCCCAGTTTGGCAATTTCTTTTAGATCTACACTTATTGTAAGCAAGACTAAACTTGCTGGTAACAGATATCGAGAAGCCATAAAGTATAGCTGCGATTTACCTGGATCAATAAGACCTACTGCCTTAAGGACAGATGGCAAGAAATAGCAAACTAAAAGTGCTGGAATGTACGTGTAAAATTTTTTCCAGAAAGGATGATCCAGCGATGACGTGTAGAAAACCATGCCCAACATGAGCATGAGTATGCCTAAAATTACGGCATCATTTGTGATAAGGGGTTGGTCCATGTTGTAATCATTTAACTCAAGGATAATGATTTCCTTGAGCATTTTAGTGATTATTTTATTTTTGAAAGAAAATACAATTATGGGGAAGGGAGATAAAAAAACCAGAAGAGGTAAAATATCGAAAGGAACGTATGGTGTTTCCAGGCCCAGAAGTGCAAATAAGAAGGTAATGGAACAACCTGCGAAAAAAACATCTAAAAAGAAATAATTTCAATGAGGCTGATCGGGCTGGTGTGTCTCATCTGTTTAGCGCAGATGTTGAAGGCACAAAAAACATATGTGGGAATTAAGGCAGGGGGGCATGCTTCGTCAGCTTTTATTGAACACACCATTTTTAATCTTAACGTAAACACGACGTTTCTTCCGGGAATCACTGGGGGTGTGTTCTTAAGACATTTTCCCAGGGAGAACGATTCTTTTCTGAATTCAGGGATTCAATTGGGAGTTAATTATGTCCAAAAGGGATGGAAACAGACATTTCTCACGAATGAGCCAACTTATACCGCTCGGATGAGCTACCTCGAGATCCCTCTGGAAGGTATCGGTTATTTTGGAGGTAAAAACAAGTATTTCTTATCTGCTGGTTTGTATATGGAATTTTTAATCGATGATGACTTAGATCAAGCTCCCAATGAAGATGATTTGATTGGTGATGATTTTTATACATATGATGAAACCAGAGATCGAACGCTCGGATATGGAGCTCGGTTGGGGGGAGGTGTTTTCAGAGATTTATCCATTGGAACATTTCAAATAGAAGGTTTTTTTAGTTACAGTTTCAGTAATTTTATTAATCCAGGGGATTTGACAACAGAAACTCCGGATATATCTAACCATTGGGTTGTCGGGTTCACTGTTGGCTATATGATTTCAATAAGCAAAAAGAGAGATGATTTGGAATAAGAAAAAGTTGAATGCACTCAAGTACATGAATGTACTGATTTTACCTATCCTGGCATGGATAAGCTTTAATTCCCATGGATGGTATACTTATTTGCCACTTATCGAGTCATTTGCTTTTATTCCACTTTTAGAACTATTGTATAAACCTAATCCAAACAACCTGACCCCTGACAAGGAGAAACAGCGAAAAGATGATCCAATTTATGATTGGCAGCTTTATATCATGGTTCCAATTCAATTTGGTATGTTGATCGTTTTTCTTTTCTCCATGCAGGAAGCAGGTCTCACACTTGTAGATAAGATTGGAAGGATTACTTCTATGGGACTCCTATGTGGGGTGATCGGAATAAATGTAGCTCACGAATTAGGACACAGAAGCAAGAAATATGAGCAATTTATGGCGAAGGCTTTATTACTGACATCTCTGTACATGCACTTTTTCATCGAGCACAATCGAGGACACCATAAAAATGTGAGTACGAAGGAAGATCCTTCGTCGGCACGCTATGGGGAGATGTTATATAGTTTCTGGATCCGATCGGTGGTTTTTGCTTATTTATCTGCATGGAAGCTGGAGGCAAAAAGGTTAAAGAAGAAGGGCTTATCTGCTTTTTCATTGAAAAACGAAATGCTACAGTTTCAGCTGATTCAAATTGTGTTTACCATAGGAATAGGCTTGTTATTTGGATGGATTGTTATGGGATTCTTTATTCTGGCTGCCACTATGGGATTCTTATTACTCGAAACAGTCAATTATATTGAACATTATGGATTGGAAAGAGACAAGAAGGGGGAGGTTTATGAGCGGGTAATGCCTCACCACTCGTGGAATTCTGATCACATGGTTGGACGTATTATTCTATTTGAACTGTCAAGGCACTCAGATCATCATTACATAGCAAGTCGTAAGTATCAGATTCTGAGACATATAGATGAAAGCCCGCAAATGCCTACCGGTTATCCGGGAATGATGATGTTAGCCACTATTCCACCCGTCTGGTTTTTTATAATGAATTCCAGAATCAAGAAGTTGAGAGAACAAGGCTTTACGCCACAAGCTAAGCAAGCTGCTTAAAGGTTTAACCAGTAGCTGAGTTTAACGACCAGGGCTCTGTTTCGAGTAGAGAAGTTCTCTGTAAAGTAATTGTCAGTGTATACAATAAAGAGATCTGATACTGGTTTAAAACGCCATTGAAACCTTGAGTTATGACCCAGATTTTCATCCTGAGTATTATATTGGATGAAGGAAGTAAAGAATACCTGGTTTGAAAGAGTTAAATCAAATCTGGGACCTATCAATAACAAGTCGGCATCAGTGAATGGATCTGGTAACTCAATTCGATTAAATTCAGCATCTATTCCTATTTGAATGATTGGTTGAAACCTATAAAGCAGACTTAAACTTGTGTTTAATCGATTCCCATTATAAAAACCTCCATAGATCAGTTCGCCAGCATACGTAAATACTTTTCTATTATCTGAACTGTATGAAATTCTGTAATCGGACCATGTTTGGACAGAACCTTCCGGTAGCTCTTCTCCTCCATCTGTTCCAGATGGATTAAATTCACGAGTAAGCTTCACTGATTGTCTTCTGGCGCCTACTTCAATCTGTGAAGTATTTAGGAATTGAATTTCATAATCTCCGGAAACCGAGTTGTCAAGTTCATTCCAATCACGATCAAATAATATATTGCCACCAATAGAAGGACCATGTCGTTGGACGGCCCCATCTGTAAAGTAGTTAAGATCTAATCTTCCCCCTCCAGTAAAAACGTCTTTTCTAGGGACAAATCCAACTTCTGCATTATATCCTTCCCCAACCGCTCTAACAAAACCTCTGAGATTGATCTTGGTCGTTTGATATCTCAGAAATGCACCATAACTCTGGGCATCAGATTTTCTTTCAGGATCTACGGAACGGTGATAATAAAAATTACCCTCCCAACTGTTATTGATAGTTGCCAGGTTATAGTCTATTCCATATACGTAATTGTATTTGGACAATGTAAGCAGTGTATCTTTTTCATCCACGCTTCTACCAAACTCATCCACTACCTGGTTTTCGTTATTTACTCTGAAAGAGTCAAGAGCAGCTGTTCCGAGATTGGTACGTCCTACAAACACTGCACTGATTCTTGATCTCCTGAAGATTTGCCGCTCTACTACCGCAACGGAATAGTTTTGAGCAGGACTGATTTCTTCTGAAGTTTCGTCTTCATTGGTCACCATATTTAAGACACCAATACGCCAATTCTTACCTATTTTTCCACTAACTCTCGCTCCACCAATAATTGGCACATTTCTTTGGGTGCTTCCAGAACCTTGGATACCTATCCTTCTGGAAAAGAAAGGACGGGTCTGCCGAAAGCCATTTTGGGCAAATAGATCTTGATTTTCAAGGAAAAACTGTCTGCGTTCAGGGAAACCGATCTCGAATCGTTGAAGGTTGGTTACCTGCTGATCTACCTCCACCTGAGAGAAATCAGGATTGAAAGTTAAGTCTAGGTTGAGGGAATTGGTCAGTCCAATTTTCGCATCAAAACCAGCATCTGCTTTTGTCTCAGATGTATTTTCTTCAAAGTCTTTACCAGCGTTGGCACTTACATAAGGAATTAGGGTAATGTTCGTGCCTGCTTCAGGAGGAGGGGTGTCCCAATTGAGGCTTCCAGTGTAGGTCATATCACTGGATCTAAATTGTTGAGGTACTTGAATCCAGGTCGTTCGTTCATTGCTTTTCTGGTTATTCCTTATGAACTGAATATTCCATTGTGGGACACTATTATATCGAATACTTTTAAATGGAATGGCCATTTCGGCATACCAAACATTTTGACCCTTGCTTACCCCGCTATACCATTTGTTGTCCCAGTCGTCTTGTACATCCCCACCGAGTACCACAAGCCCTTCCCGTTGTACATTGTCGGGGGTCACCTGAAAGGTAAACCCATTAGACTTGTCATTATAGGGGTCTATGTAAATACTGACATTATCATTTTGTATCCATGAAAAATCTCTTCTTAGCGTATTTGTAATAGGGTCGCCTGGTGTATAATCATAACAGATGACCCCAACGTAGACAAACTGATCATCATAAGCAATCATGAACTGAGTGGAATCCTGAGCAGGCTGATCGTCGGTTGGGTATGATTGAAAGAAGCCCCCACCTTTGGATGCATTCTGCCACACGTCTTCATCCAAAACACCATCCATTTTTATTGGGGTATCAGATTTTATGATCGGGTAGGAGACAGCACCTTGCTCATTTTGAGCAAGGACGTTAAGTGAGATCAGGAAAAGTAGAACGTGTAACTTATTAATCTTGCTCATCCATTGGGATTAGATGCTGATCGGCGATTGATCTTAAGAAATTCTTGTTGGAATTGATACTAGGATCTTTATAAATATAAGCAGACAAATCAGCAATCACCCCTGGCTTGTATCCCAAATTAATAGCCAGTTTCTCGCAGAATTTGATTTCGTTAGAGTGAACCTTTCCATCTGCCTTCATCATTCTGATGATATTGAATAGGTAATTAAACTTCTCATCAGGGGGTAAGTCTTTAAGCTTAGGAATAGGTCGGGGGTTGTTGATTATTTCAGCTGTTTTTTCCTCAGAAAGACCAAGTCCATCAGCTATGAATAATATTAATCTATATTCTTCTTCGGCAACTACATTATCCGCTTTTGATAGATGTGCGAGTATACTTATTTGTTCTTCATGCGATAACATGCCGGAAATTTAGTTTAAAAACCTCAATAGGCAGAAACTGTTACATGAGTGGAGGAAAAAAAATCATATTTTTCGATGTGAACTTGTTTTTTAGATGCAATTGAATTTAGCTTAGCAGCAATAATGAACAATGCAGTAAAATATTGGTGGTGGCATAGCAGCAAAAATATTTGTTGACGAGTCACTGCTGTGTTTAAATAAAATCAAACCCTGACAGTTATCGTCAGGGTTTTTTTGTTTTTAGCTATGAGTAAAATTAAAATTAAGACAAGAGAACGTAAGCTTCTGGCAGATACCATTACTCCAGTAAGCATCTTTCTAAAGTTAAGGGACAGATTTGCAAATTCATACCTATTGGAGAGCTCGGATTATCATGGAGCAGAGAATAGCTTTTCGTACATCTGTTGTTCACCATTGGCTTATGTTAGAGCCTATAGAAATTCAATTGAAAGAAAACTTCCAAACAAGGATGAAGAGAGCTTTAGTACTTATAGTCTAAAGGAAGAAATAGAGGAATTTGCGCATGGTTTTGAATCGGAATCAAACAGTGGGTTCATACGATCAGGACTATTTGGGTATTTCAATTACGATGCGAAAGCACAATTCGGTGATTTAGATATAAAAGAAGTAGACGATCAAATTCCGGTCTCGCAATATCACCTGTTCCAGTTTATCATCGCTCTGGATCATTTCAAAAATGAATGCCACATCATTGAAGCTTACATTGAAGAGCCAAATGATGAGTTATTTAATGAAGTCATCTCACTTATTCAACAGCGAAATATTCCTGGTTATCCTTTTAAAACTGTCGGAGATAAAACTTCTAATAAGACAGACGATGAATATTTAGAAATGGTCAATAGGGGCATACATCATTGTCACATAGGTGATGTGTTTCAAGTAGTCCTTTCACGCAATTTTAAAGTACCTTATCAGGGAGACGATTTTCAGGTGTATCGTACGCTCCGTTCTGTCAATCCTTCGCCTTACCTATTCTATTTTGATTATGGTAGTTTCCGGATTTTTGGTTCTTCTCCTGAGGCACAAATTGTCTTGAAAGACAGAAAAGCCGAAATACATCCTATAGCGGGAACATTCAAACGGACAGGTGATGATAGAGCTGATTCGGCGTTGGCCGAAAAATTATTAAAGGATCCAAAAGAAGATTCAGAACACATCATGTTGGTAGATCTTGCCAGAAATGATTTGAGCTATAGTTGCGATAATGTGAAAGTAGAGACCTATAAAGAGGTCCAGTACTACTCTCACGTCATTCATTTGGTATCCAAAGTGACCGGTGAAATAAAACCAGAGGCGTCATTTATGGATATTGTAGCTGAAACTTTTCCAGCAGGCACTTTATCCGGGGCGCCAAAAATCCGTGCAATGGAAATCATCGAAGAAAATGAAGAGACCCCTCGTGGGTTTTATGGTGGAGCAGTCGGATTCATGGATTTTGACGGGAACTTCAATCATGCAATTATGATCAGAAGCTTTTTGAGTAAGGATAATATTTTGAAATTCCAGGCTGGTGCTGGTGTGGTAGCACAATCGAAACCTGAGAGTGAGTTACAAGAAGTTTATAACAAAATTGGAGCATTGGAACATGCTATAAAAGAAGCCGAGAGATTATGAAGAAAGTTTTTGTAATAGATAATTACGACTCATTTACCTACAACCTTGTGCATATATTGAGGGAATTAGGCCTGGAAGAAGCTACACGAATCGCGAGGAATGATCAATTTGATTTGAATGAGATTAAAGCATTCGACTATGTGCTTCTTTCCCCTGGTCCGGGAGTCCCCATGGACGGAGGACTCATGCCAGAAGTAATTCATACCTATGCACAAACTAAAAACATACTGGGAGTTTGTCTCGGACACCAGGCGATAGGGGAAGCTTTTGGAGGAAAACTCTATAATCTCCCACATGTGTATCACGGGATGGTTACTCCAATTGAAATTATTGAAAATGACAAACTTTTCAAGGGATTACCATCATCATTCAATGTTTGTAGGTATCACTCATGGGTGATTGAGAAAGAGCATGTTCCTTCGGATCTAATTGTGACAAGTGTTGCTGAGAATGGTAATATCATGTCGGTGAAACATCGTGATTACAATGTTAGAGGTGTTCAATTCCATCCGGAATCGATTATGACAGAACATGGTAAACAGATCATTAAAAACTGGTTGGAGTTATGAAGGAAATACTAGATAGATTGATAAATAATCAGATTTTATCAAGAGATGAAGCAAAAGAGGTTTTGACAGGCTTAGCTACAGGTCAATACAACAACAGTCAAATTGCTTCTTTCTTGACCGTCTACTTGATGAGAACAATTCGAGTTGAAGAGCTTGAGGGATTTCGGGATGCTATGTTGGAATTATGTAATTCGGTTGATCTGGAAGGTTATAACAGCATCGATGTTTGTGGCACTGGTGGTGATGGAAAGAATACATTTAATATCTCCACTATTTCTTCATTTATTGTAGCTGGAGCAGGAGTAAATGTAGCAAAACACGGAAATTACGGGGTTTCTTCAGTGAGTGGTTCGTCCAATGTCTTGGAATTTTTGGGTGTCAAATTCTCGGGAGATCCGGATCAAATGAGACATTCAATTGATAAATCCGGTATCTGCTTTATGCATGCGCCGCTTTTTCACCCTGCCATGAAAAATGTAGCTCCGATCCGAAAGGAATTAGGTGTAAAAACTTTCTTCAATATGCTGGGGCCTATGGTTAACCCGGCATTCCCACCAAATCAATTGGTTGGTGTTTTCAGTCTTGAGTTAGCTCGGCTATATGGATATCTTTATCAAAATACCACTAAAAATTTCTCAATCGTTCATTCCTTGGATGGATATGATGAGATTTCATTAACGAGTGATTTTAAGCTTGTTTCGAATATTGAAGAGGCTATTGTTTCACCTAAACAGTTGGGGTTTAATACTTTGAAACAAGAAGAACTGCATGGTGGAGAAACCGTAGAAGATTCAGCAAAGATCTTTAATCAGATACTCAGTGGTAATGGAACTAAAGCACAGAATAGTGCGGTATTATCAAATGCAGGTCTTGCCATTACTACGGTTAATCGGGCACCTTTTAACGAGGGCATTGAAGCAGCAAAAGAATCTTTGGAAAGCGGTCGAGCAATGAAATCTTTTAAGAATTTTTTAAGCATAAACAACTAAATGGATATCCTTCAGGAAATAGTAGCACATAAAAGAGTGGAAGTAGCAGCCAATAAGGAGCTCTATCCAGTTAAACTATTGGAACAAAGCACATATTTTGAAGGGAAGCCTGTTTCTCTTAAAAAATATTTACGACGAGTGGATAAATCCGGAATTATTGCTGAAATCAAGCGAAAGTCACCATCAAAAGGTGATATCAATCCCCATGTATCGGTAGAAAGGACCTCAATAGGATATATGCAGGGTGGTGCATCGGGTCTTTCCATATTGACAGATAAAAAGTATTTCGGGGGTGACTCGGAAGATTTGAAAATTGCGCGATCCTTTAATTTTTGTCCAATACTTCGCAAAGATTTCATGATTGATGAGTATCAGGTTGTTGAGGCAAAATCTATTGGCGCTGACGTTATTTTATTAATTGCAGCTGTACTGACAAAAAAAGAAATTGAAGAGCTAGGTGGTCTTGCGCAAAGTCTCGGAATGGAGGTTTTGTTGGAAGTTCATAATGAAAAAGAACTAAACAGTAGTTTAACAGATAAGGTTGATTTAATAGGCGTAAACAATCGAAACCTTAAAACTTTTGTTACGGATATCAAGACTTCCTATGATTTGGCCGAGCTTATTCCTAATGAGTTTTTAAAGGTCTCTGAGAGTGGAATTGCGAATCCCGAAACTATAAAGGATTTGAAGAAGCACGGTTTTGAGGGGTTTCTCATTGGAGAGACCTTTATGAAAAGCGGCAGGCCTGAAAAAGCGGCCAAAGAATTTATAAAGCAATTAGTATGAGTGAACTAAAGCTAAAAGTATGTGGCATGCGTGACTCAAAGAATATTCAAGAGCTGGTGGAGTTAAGACCTGATTTTATGGGATTTATTTTCTATCCTAAATCACCACGCTATGCCGATGGATTAGATGAAAACATGATTATGAGAATTCCGCTAAGTATTCACAAAGTGGGTGTTTTCGTGAACGAAGAACATGAAAAGATCATTGAGATAGCAGAACGATACGGGTTGGAATACATCCAGTTGCATGGAGATGAGGATCTCTCTTTCGCTAACGTAATCAAGGAGAATGGTTTAAAAGTCATAAAAGTGTTCAGAGTAATGGACTCCATTCCTTTTTATGCAAAGAATTATCAGGGGATAGCTGATTACTTTCTGTTTGACACGGCATCTGTTAACTACGGAGGCTCAGGTAGACATTTTGATTGGAATATTCTCAAGAATTACAATCTCGACATACCATTTTTTCTGAGCGGTGGGATCCAACTTGAAGATATTCCAACCATTAAATCGATGGAGATCGAGGGCCTGGCAGGAATAGATGTGAACAGTCGTTTTGAGGTAGAACCAGGATTGAAAGATTTGGAGAAAATCAAAGCATTAAAGGCAGTCTTATGAATTACCAGGTAGATCAAAAAGGATATTACGGAAAATTTGGAGGTGCCTACATCCCTGAAATGCTCTATCCTAATGTGGAAGAGTTAAGGGAGAGCTATCTGGAAATTCTTAATTCTGAAGATTTTAAAAATGAGTTTAACCATCTGTTAAGGACGTTTGTAGGACGCCCTACTCCACTTTATTTAGCCTCGAGGCTTTCTGATAAATACAACACAAAAATTTACCTTAAAAGAGAGGATTTGTGTCATACTGGTGCACACAAAGTGAACAACACCATTGGTCAAATATTGCTCGCAAAACGGTTAGGTAAAAACAAGATCATTGCCGAAACGGGTGCAGGACAGCATGGGGTTGCTACTGCTACGGTTTGTGCGCTGATGGGAATGGATTGTGTTGTCTATATGGGCGAAATCGATATGACTCGTCAAAAGCCCAACGTTGAGCGAATGAAAATTTTGGGAGCAGAGGTTAAACCAGCTATTTCGGGAAGTAAAACACTGAAAGATGCAACAAATGAGGCTATGCGCCATTGGATCAATCATCCGGATGATACGCATTATATCATAGGTTCGGTAGTGGGGCCACATCCATATCCCGATATGGTCGCGAGGTTCCAGTCAGTGATAAGTGATGAAATTCAAAAACAGCTGCAGGAAACGGAAGGAAGAAACACTCCAGATCATGTGATTGCATGTGTAGGGGGAGGTAGCAATGCTGCAGGAGCATTCTATCATTTTTTGGATAAAAAGGAAGTAAATCTAATTGCTGCCGAAGCAGCTGGTCTGGGTGTATTGACTGGAAAGTCTGCTGCTACTACAGCACTTGGAAAGTCAGGTGTGCTTCATGGAAGTAAGACCCTTTTAATGCAGACGGACGATGGGCAGGTTATAGAGCCTTACAGTATTTCGGCGGGACTTGATTACCCCGGGATAGGACCGATGCATGCCCATCTTTTTGATGCCGGAAGAGCAGAGTTTTATAGTGTCACAGACGAGGAGGCAATGATGGCTGGAATTGAGCTGAGCAAACTGGAAGGAATTATCCCGGCCATAGAAACATCACATGCATTGGCTGTTTTCGGTAATCGGAAATTTGAGAAAGATGAAGTTGTTGTTGTTAACCTCTCAGGAAGGGGAGATAAGGACTTAGAGACATATATTAAATGGGGAAAATATTGATACATGGAAGATCAGTTGATAACAAATAGAATTGATCAGGTTTTTCAGGAAAAAAAGGATATTCTAAATATCTATTTTACAGCCGGGTTTCCTGATTTGGAAGATACACTGAGAATTGCCGGATCACTGGAAAAAGCCGGAGCTGATATGCTTGAAATTGGAATCCCGTTTTCAGATCCAGTTGCTGATGGGCCAACAATCCAAGAGAGCTCACAGCACGCTTTAGAAAATGGCATGACCATCGAAAGACTTTTTGCTCAGCTTCAAGAATTGAGGCAAGGAATTACTATGCCTGTCTTATTAATGGGATATGTTAATCCGATTATTCAGTTTGGAATAGAGCGTTTTTGTAAGAAGTGTGCAGAAGTTGGTGTGGACGGGATTATCGTTCCTGATTTACCTATGCAAGAATATTTGCAAGAATATCAAACTCATTTTAAATCGAATGGGATTCATAATATATTCCTCATAAGTCCGAACACTTCAGATTCAAGAATCAGAGAGATTGACAGCAAATCACATGGCTTCATTTATGTGGTTTCCTCCTCCAGTATCACAGGGGCGAAAAAGGGAGTGCAAGATGGACAGATAGCGTATTTCAAAAGAATTCAGTCGATGAGCTTAAGAAATCCGACGCTCATAGGTTTTGGAATATCAGATAACGAAACTTACAAGTCAGCCTGTAATCATTCACATGGTGCCATTATAGGAAGTGCATTCATCAAACAATTGAAGGAAGATGCTTCGGATGAAGCAATTAGAAAGTTTGTTAAAGGAATAAAAGAAGTATGATCATACAATTAGAAAAGGGAGTCAATGGGGAAGTGTTGAGTTCATTGGAACAAGAACTTCAATCTTTAAAATACAAAACTACACGTGTTGAAACTCAGTATGGAAACTACCTGGTAGGCACAGGCAAAAAGAAATTCGACATTCGGAAGATTGGACACAAAGAAGGGATCAAGGACATCCATGTAGTTTCTGATGATTACAAGTTAGTCTCTGCTAAATGGAAAGTAAACCAGACGGTCATTGATCTTGGAGATGGTGTAAAGATTGGAGGGGGTCATTTTGCTTTAATGGCCGGACCCTGCTCCATTGAGGGAGAAGAGAATATTTTGGATACAATCAACTTTCTCAAGGCAAATAATATCCAAATCATGAGGGGGGGTGTCTATAAGCCTCGTAGTTCACCTTATTCTTTTAGAGGTTTGGGAATAGATGGATTGAAGTTGTGGTACCAATTAGCTAAGGAAAATGGAATCAAAATCATTTCAGAAGTAATGCAGGTATCTCAGATTGAACCTATGCATGACTATGTAGATATCTTTCAGGTAGGAGCTAGAAATACACAGAATTATAACCTTTTGGATGAGCTTGGAAGGGTAGATAAGCCTGTCATGATTAAACGGGGAATTTCAGGAACCATCGATGAACTATTGTATAGTGCGGAGTATGTGTTTTCTGGTGGAAATGAGCGATTACTATTGTGCGAACGAGGGATAAGAACTTATGAAAAAGCCTCAAGAAATACATTCGACATCAATGCTATACCTATTCTAAAAGAAAAATCTCATCTCCCTGTGATAGCAGATCCCTCACATGGAATCGGAATCCGGGATCATGTAGGACAGATAGCCATGGCCTCCACAGTAGCAGGAGCGGATGGGGTGATTTTTGAAACACACTGCAAACCTGAAGTAGCTTTTTCTGATGGACAACAAACATTGGATTTCAATGAAGCAAATCAGTTGATAGAAAAACTAAGAATGCTCGATAATATTACCAACAACTAGTATGCGACAGATCTACGAAAACTACAATGACGAAGACTTTGAGGTTTGGAAAATCCTCTTTGATCGCCAAATGAAACAATTTCCTACGCATGCAAGTCAGGCTTATATGGAAGGATTGAGGATTGCAGATTTTGAGACCGGACTAATTCCTGATTTCAAAGAAACGAATCAGATACTTCATGATACTACAGGTTGGAGGTTGGCAGTTGTTCCAGGTATCGTTCCGGATTACACATTCTTTGAGCTCATGGCTAATCGAAGATTCCCAGCCACCACCTGGCTTAGGAAAATGAAAGAGCTCGACTACCTGGAGGAACCGGATATGTTTCACGACGTGTTTGCGCACGTGCCTCTTTTGACCAATCAGCATTTTGTTGACTTCCTGGAGGAATTAAGCAAGATTGGGCTGGAATATGTTGGTAACGATTATGCGATAGAGCTCCTTTCCAGAGTGTATTGGTTTACGGTAGAGTTTGGACTGATTCAGGAAGAAGAAGGATTACGAATCTATGGGGCGGGGATTTTGTCTTCGGCTGGCGAGACTAAGTTTTCCTTGAGTGATGAGCCTCCTAAACATCTTTTTAGTATTGAGCATATGCTTGATACTCCATATAGAAAAGACAAGTTTCAAACAGAGTATTTCATTATTGATTCGTATGAACAACTTTATGATTCAATTCCTGAGATAAAGAAATTGCTAAGAGAGAAGCTACAGGCGGTTGTATGACCAAGTGTGGATAAACTCGTGGAAAAGTAGGGTAAAACTTGTTGAAAACTAAGTGGTTACATATTTTGTACAAGCAAATTTAGGGACTACTTTAGTATCATCAAGCAAGGGATAAGAAACTGAAACATAAATTTCCAGTTGCTCAAAGGGAAGTCGGTTTTAAGTTTGGCTTGGGTCGGCGAAGTTTGAAAAATTGAAGAAGAAAAGCAGCCGTAGAGGCAACTCTCGGAGATGCGTCTGAAAGGGTTCTGAACAGTAGCTTGGAATATTGCAGTTGCTACGGCAGTTGCAGTATTGAAAGGGTGAGACCTGCGAAGGTTTTCACCCTTTTTGCTTTAATGAAGATTGATTTGAGACTATTTTACTACTCTTCTTTTTGCAGGTCCTGAAGAGTTTTCTTTAGCCGTTTGATTTTTCTTCCGTAGATAAGATTCACCAACCCATGTAAAATTCCTCCGAAGATCCCAACAATCACAACAGTGATACTTATAACGATTATCCAACCTTCTGTTGAATTTATCTTATCAAGCCCCTCACGATTTTCGGGTCCAGTAAACCCATAAATAAAGCCTATTATTAGTGATAACCAGATAACTACTTTATAATGCAATAAATAAAATCTGAGGTATCCATAAACCTTTTTCAAACTTTTTACAACGTTACCATCATAGTTGAATTGATTTATCTTTTTTATTAAAAACTGATAGTAGATTAAATAGATGATTGTTACTACAAGATAGAAAATGATAAGGCCGGTAGAGTCTCCTCGATTTAAAGCATACAGAATAGAGAGTGGAGCAAGGACTAAATTCAACGAGAACTCTATCCAAAGAATCACTTTGATCCAATAAAGGGTAGTTTTCGTACCCTTTTTCTCCAATGTATTTATTTCCAATGAAGAAGGGTCTTCAAGTTCCTTACCTTTTTCCCAAATGGACTTTATATCTAATTCCTCAGCCATTAATAATTGACTTAAGTCTTTCTTTCAACCGATTCACTTTAACCCCAACATTACTAACCGTAATACCCAAAATCTCACTCATCTCCTTGTAGCTTTTGTCTTCCAGATAAAGCAGTACAATGGCTCTGTCTGCTTCGTTCAGTTGTTTGATCCCAGCGTACAATCTTTGTATTTGTTCAATCTCCGGGTCTTTTTCCACCACTGCTCCTGCGCCCCATTCTATAGGTACTGTTTCCGGTCTTCGCTTTATTTTTTTTGAATGTGACAGACAAACATTTAATGTAACTCGATAAACCCAGGTGGATAGTTGAGAATTGCCCTTGAAAGATTTATGAGATCTCCATAACTGCAATGTCACCTCCTGAACCAGGTCTTTCAAGGATTCTTCATCTCGTGAGTACGCTCGGCATAGATGCATGATCAATGACATGTTCTGCTCTACGTACGATTTGAAGAAATCTTCTGACACGTATAACTAGGTTAGTTCTTTGATTCCCGAATTTATTTCAATTCAGGGCTATTTTTTTTTAGTTGCAGCTTTTCTAC
Source organism: Ekhidna sp. (assembly GCA_965267215.1). Classification (GTDB taxonomy): domain Bacteria; phylum Bacteroidota; class Bacteroidia; order Cytophagales; family Cyclobacteriaceae; genus Ekhidna. The sequence continues at coordinate 2,036,867 of OZ253940.1, read as the reverse complement.
CGCCTCTCCCTTTTTTTTCCGGAGCTTTTTCAGCCAGTTCTTTACATTCTTCAAAGGTGAGCTCTTCGGGTTTTTTGTCCTTGGGGATTTTAACATTTTTGGTTCCAAACTTTATGTAAGGACCATATCTGCCATTCAATACAAACACTTCAGGATCTTCATCAAAGGTTTTTATGTATTTGTTGGCATCTGCTTCTCTTTTCTCATGAATGAGTTCTATTGCTTCAGCTTCAGTGATTGAAAGCGGATCTTGTTCTTTTTTGAGAGACACAAACTTTCCATCATGTCGAATGTACGGGCCGTACCTTCCAACAGCAGCAGTAATTGGCTTGTCTTCGAAGGAGCCAACTTCCCTTGGTAACTTGAATAATTCCAGTGCTTCATCAAGGGTGATAGTATCCATAAATTGGCCATGTTTTAAGCTGGCATATTGAGGTTTTTCTTCTCCTTCAATTAATTCTCCTTTTTGGACATAGGCACCATATTTCCCATGTCTGGCATAAATCTTTTCACCGCTCTTTGGATCCTCTCCGAGTTCACGAACCTGGTTTACAGACGCTCTGTCAAGGTCTGCTGATTTCTCCACCGTGGAGTGAAATCCACCATAGAAATTATCTATCATTTTGTTCCACACTGTCTTGCCATGAGCAATGTCATCAAATTGTTGTTCTACATCAGCAGTAAAATGATAGTCGATAACATCAGGGAAGTGATCCACCAAAAAGTCATTAACAACCATAGCAGTATTGGTGGGAAAAAGCTTATTTTTTTCGGCTCCTGTTATTTCAGTAGCCTCTTTTCTGGTCACTTCACCATCTTTCAATAAGCACTCGATAGAGATTCGTTCATGACCCTCACGAGCGTCTTTTTCTACATAATTTCTTTTTTGAACAGTGGATATCGTAGGTGCATAAGTCGATGGTCTTCCAATACCCATCTCTTCAAGCTTCTTTACCAGACTTGCTTCGGTATATCTGGGAGGATGCCGAGTGAATCCCTGCTTAGCCAAAATGGCTTTAAGATCAAGGTTTTGACCTACGGTCAGTGGTGGAAGCATATTGCTGTTTTCTTCTTCTCCATTTTCATCATCAGTGGACTCTATATAGACCTTTAAGAACCCTTCAAACTTAACTACTTCACCTTTTGCAACCAGTTTTTCATCTGTTGTTGAAATACCCACTGTAGCAGTTGTTTTTTCCAATTTAGCTTCTGCCATTTGGGAAGCGATGGCTCTTTTCCAAATTAACTCATAGAGTCTTTTTTCGGCATCATCTTTCCCCGCATTTTGGACACCAAAGTCAGTCGGACGTATAGCTTCGTGTGCTTCCTGAGCCCCAGAACTCTTCGTTTTGAATGTTCTTCGTTCAGCATAATCATTACCATAATTTGATTTGATTGTGTTAGCAGCACTGCTCAAGGCCTCTTCAGATAGATTAAGGGAATCTGTCCTCATGTATGAGATTTTACCAGCTTCATACAATTTTTGAGCTATTGACATGGTTCGTGCCACAGAATAACCAAGCTTTCTACTAGCCTCTTGCTGTAATGTTGAGGTAGTAAACGGAGGAGCAGGTGATTTCTTTCCTGGTTTGGTTTCCAGGTTTTCAATGGTGAAATCAGCTCCACTGCACTTATTTAGAAAATTGGTTGCTTCTTCCTCGTTGCTAAACTTTTTTGGTAGCTCGGCTTTTAAGATTTTTCCAGCATCCAATGTGAATTCAGCAGTGATCTTGAAGGAAGACTCTGGTTTGAATTTCGCGATTTCCCGTTCACGCTCTACCACCAAACGAACCGCAACTGATTGAACTCTACCAGCCGATAGACCACCCTTGATTTTTTTCCAAAGAATAGGAGACAACTCGAAACCCACCAAACGATCAAGTATTCTTCGGGCTTGCTGAGCGTTTACCAGGTCAATATCTATTCCTCTCGGGTTTTGAATTGCATTTTGAATTGCATTTTTGGTGATCTCTCGAAATACAATTCTTCTAGTCTTCTTGTCGTCCAGGTCCAATGCCTCAGACAGATGCCAGCTGATGGCTTCTCCTTCTCGGTCATCATCCGATGCGAGATAAATGGTTTCTGCTTCCTTGGCCAGTTTTTTTAGTTCTTTGACAACATCCTTCTTGTCTTTAGAAATCTCATAAGTAGGCGTGAAGCCATTTTCAATGTCAATCGCGGAATCATCTTTTGGAAGATCACGAACATGACCATAAGAGGATTTGACCTCAAAATCTTTTCCTAAATAACCTTCGATGGTTTTTGCTTTAGCAGGTGATTCTACGATGACAAGATTCTTTCCCATAATGAATAATTCTTTTTTTGGTTCAGGTGATTGGTGTTGAACCGAATTTGCGCGTAAACATAACACGAGTAATTAAATCCTGTTCAAAACAATTTTGAAAAAACTTAATTATCTGCAATTCATAGACCTAATGACATTGCATTATCTTTAGATTTATAAAATCTAACCAATGTCTAGAAAACTTTACTTAATCAGACATTCATATGCTGAACATCCTAATGATAAACCTGATTTTGAGAGAAAACTTACTCATGAAGGGCAGGCGGCCGTGAGAGCACTGGGAAGACACCTCATTAATGTTTCGTTTGATCCACACATTATTCTGAGCAGTACTGCACTTAGGGCTCGAGAAACTGCAATTAATTTAGTGGAGGAATTGGGCATTAATGAGCATATTATTGAATACAAAGATGTTATCTACAATGCCTCAGTTAGGGAATTATTATCCACCATCAATGAGTTATCTGATGAACATCATTCAGTGGCACTTATAGGCCATAATCCTACCATAACTTTTTTTGGTGAGTATATTACAGGAGCTCCCGTAGATAGCATGGATCCTGCTGGAGTTATTACCATAAGTATTGAAAATCAAAGTTGGTCGGAACTTTCTCAAGCTATCGGTATTTTTGAGGGCTACTATCATCCAAACAACTTCGATGTATGATCCAAGTTCTGTAGGAAAAAAAGGTAACATTTTTGGGTTGCCTTACACACAGGAAGAATCAGACTTGATTTTTTTGCCGGTTCACCTGGATGTGACAGTATCGTATGGCCAGGGCACTTCAAAGGCTCCTGATCTTATTTTAGATGAATCTACTCAATTAGATCTTTCATTGCCTTCCATTGTTGATCCTTGGAGACTAAAAATGGCATTTTCAGATCGCTTTATAAAAGCCAGTCAAAATGAAATCCATCGAGGCAGGGCTATTAACGTGATAAAGGCACTTGAATCGGGGAGAGAGCCTGAAAAGGATCAGGTTGATTATATCAATGAATTTTGCTCGGAAACACATTCAAAAGTCGAAGAAGTTTCAGCATCACTACTGGATTTGGATAAAATTGTCGCAATCATTGGTGGTGACCATTCATCTCCCCTTGGATTGATCCGTTCTTTAGCAAAAAGAGGAGACTTTGGAATTCTTCAAATTGATGCCCATATGGATTTAAGGAATGCATATGAAGGATTTAGATACTCCCATGCTAGTATCATGCATAATGCGCTAAAAGAAAAAGGTGTAAGTTCATTGACACAAGTAGGTATACGTGACTTCTGTAAAGAGGAAGAAGAATATATTGCCAAATCTGACAAACCCATTCATGTCTTTTATGATGAAGAGATTCATCATAAACTTTTTAATGAAATTTCCTGGAAAGAGCAGGTTCATGAGATCATAGAGACACTTCCTGAGTGTATTTACATTAGTTTCGATATGGATGGTTTGGATCCATCTCTTTGTCCTAATACGGGAACACCTGTGCCAGGAGGTTTACAGTTTAGTAGCACCGTATTCTTATTGGAACAGATTGTCAGAGCAGGTAAAAAAATAGTCGGGTTCGATGTATGTGAAGCCGGTAGCGATTCATGGGATGCAAATGTTGCTTCCAGGATAATTTATCGTTTAGCAGTACTGACGGGTGTATCCGCTAAACTCATCGAGTTTAAATGAAATTAATCAACTAATCCAATTCCAGTATGCAAATCAATTTGATAATTCTTGTCATAGTTTCTCAATTGTTTTCTTTAGGACTGAATGCTCAAAAAATGAAATACAAGGATCTATATCCTAGTCTAGCAGCAAAAGAATATAGCAGTGGTATCCCACGCTTAAAAAAGTATTTGGAAATAGAAGAAAATAAAAGTGAAGCCAATGCAAATTTGCAAATGGGACTGTGGCTACATAATCGATTTATGAAAATGGATGATACGGGCACCAATCGATTTAATGAAGTAAGGGATTCAGCACTTTTCTTCCTTGAAAAGGCTATGACGCTGATTGATAAAAAAGAAGTAAAGAAGAATGATAAATACTATCAGGAGTTCTTAAGGAGAGACCTTCGAAGTGGTAAATTTTTGGTCAAAGTTTCTGACATTCACCTTGATATTGAGAACAAGGTACAGGAGATAAAAGAGCGGCAAGAATAGCTAACTCCTACGAAGAATCAAACATGCGTTGCGTTTTACATTAGCTATAACAGGAATACTTTTTTTATCGGGTTGTTTTGATTTTTAGGAAAAAGAGCACGAGATCAAGTGAAAATTTGTTCATCCCCTGTTAAACAATATGACTATGTGTGTGAGATTTATGAAATGAAAGATTAATGTACCATTATCTAAATGTCAAAAGCATCCCCGCTTGATCCATTATTTGTCGATAATTCCAAAAGAAAGGCTTTGAACTCTTCAGTATTGTATTTGGCCATTCCATGGTTTTCAACCTTAACTACACCGTTGGTATCGAGCACATAAGTGGTGGGAATTGAATGCGTGTCATAAACCGGTGGTAAGGTTGATCTAAGGAAATATACTGGAAACTTAAAATTCTTACGCTGTATGAATTCCCTTGCTTTGCGTTCATCTTGATCAAGTGAAATCATAACAAACTGAATTTGGTCTTTGGTCTCGGAATAAAGTGAGTTTATATCTGGCATTTCGGCAATGCACGGAGGACACCAGGTTGCCCAAAAATTGATAAAGACTACTTTTCCTTGATACTCAGTAAATGAAATTTGCTTACCAGACATATCTTCAAACCAAAAATTATAAGAGGCGGTTTTTTCATCTTTAGCATAATCTGGCGAGATAATGCCAGTGGCGAGAACTGCCTGCTGGATCTTACCAATAACTTCCGTATGCCATCCACCAACGTAAATAATACCTGCTATAGAAAGTATGAGAATCCATTCAATGAGTTCTCGCTTAACTTTTCGTTTCATTTTACATTCATTGAACTTAATTGAATACGTATATTCCATACAAATAATTCATATGCTACCAATATGAGTTTCACTAAATTTTTATAAAGACACTTGGTATTTTTATAAATTAGCAGTTGTATAATTCCTGCCATGCATATGAAACTGAAGTCAATAGCCTTAGTCACACTTACGATTTTATGTACCCAAGTATCAGGTCAAAAAATCAAATACAAAGATCTTTATCCTCAGCTTGCTGCTAAAAATTACGAAGAGGCTGGTGCTCAGCTCATTCAATATTTATCAGATCCCAAAAAAGGGGAAGAAGCAAACCCTAATCTTCAAATGGGTTTGTGGTTGGAAGATAGATTTCTGAAGTACAACGTGGTAGATGATTCATCTAAAGTATATGAGGTAGGCGATTCGGCGGTTTTCTTTTTTGAGAAAGCTAAAAGCTTGATAGATGAAAAAGAGTTAAAGAAGAATGATGAATACTACCAATCTTTTTTTAGAAGGGATCTAAGGACCGGGAAATTTGGAATCAAAGTATCTGACGTTCATCTCGATATTGAAAACAAAGTAGAAGCGATAGAGACACGAATAGCTAGCGTTAAGGACATGCATCGAATGGTGTCGGAAATTGAGGATAACCAGTCAGCTGCTATGAATCAATACAAAGAGATCACACAGCAGTTTGCTAAATACAACAATTTATTAATTGGTGCGGATGCTGAGATTCAAGAGCAATTAAATCAAGTTGAGTTGAGTGGTAAACAAGCCGTGGGTAAAGCCAAAGATGTTCAGGGTTTAGCGAAAGAGTTGGGATCTGATAAATACATCCAAGATCCAGAGCTTAAAACAATTGCTAACTATGGGGTTGATGGTATGAATGCTTCAGAGCTTCGCTCAGGAACAATCTCAATTTGGAATTTTGAAGAATGGGCGCGCGAAACTAAATCTCAAATTATTGGAGGAGTCGCATTGTTCAAAACCATGGTCAAGAATTATGCAGAAGAAGTTCGGGAGAAGAAAAAGAAGGTGAAAAGTAGTCAGGATGTTGAAATAGGACTTTTTCCTGAGGAGTTAGCAAGCCAATTTGATAATTACGACCCTGAATCTACGGCTGAGAAACTCCTGAAAGCAGAAATGTACGAAGCAAGAATTATCAGAAATGTTGATTTACAGATCAATCCTTCGCTGCTCGATTCGTCTCTTGTAGGACCACAGTTAGCTATTTATGAAGTTGCCTTGGCAAACGCGAAAGCAATGAACCTGCTGGTTGAGTCGATCACTTCAGACGATTTGGAAACGGCTAAGAAGAAATATACGGATTATATAGAAAGTTTCTTCCAGGAGTACGTTACTGCTTCTAAATATGTCCTTGAGATGCAAATCTGGTCAAGAAGACAGGTGGAATGGTTACAAAATTCAGTGGATTACTGGGCTGAATTAGATAGGTGGGGTGTGGATGCCGAAGACGAAGAAATCAAGTATCCTCTCTACGTACAAGATGCTCCGGAATCGGGCTTTATGACCCTGGATGTTCCTGTAAAAACTGCTGAAGAAGTGGTGGTTTATGGAGCTAATCTGAAAACTAAAAAAGGATATGTGGCTTCATTCGGACCAGATAGAATTGCTAAATGGAAATTAGATTTTGATTTACCGGGTGCTGAAGCAGTTCAATATGAAAGTGACTCGCTTCCTACGATCCAGGGTTCTGAGAGCTTTTATATCCACAATACCTCCGCGAGCGAAAACAACTTTGTTGTTGTGAGCTATACACCTACTGGTCAGTTGAATTGGGGAACGGTGGTTACCGTATCAAAAAAACCAGTTGATTTTAAGTTTGATGATCTTACACAAGAGTTAACGATCTTACTTTATCCGGAAGAAGATCTTCCTTTAGATTCAGACGAGTTGGGCTATGTGGTGATTGATAGGACGGGTAATGCGCGCTAAAATTCTAATTTTACTTTCTTTTCTGGTTTTTAGCAATTGTACCGAAGAGGAGGTACCACCGGGTTTATGGCACTACCAGGTAGAAAGACTCTTATCAGGAGGTTCAACAAAGACGTGGACGCAGGTTGTAAATTCTACAGTATGCACTGACTCGGTTTTTCTTCTAATCTCAGAAGTGAATGCCTCATCAGCTGACTCACTCGATATTTCTGCAATTGTTCGAAATGCAGCTTGTACAAGCTATGATACTAGCTATGTGGGGAGAGCCAATGCTTCTTTTCCAACTGATGGTAATATACTTTTTACTGATTCACTGATTTTCTCAGATGGAGATTTTTGGATCGTCGACCGTATTACGTCTGAGTTTTTTGATGTCAATATCGAAGGAAACAATTTCAGCTATCGTTTTTGAATGGAAAAGAATAGCTGGATTGCAATCATTAGCTAATACTTATTTACAACATTTACCATGCAGCAGACCGAGATACCTGCTGTTTCGGTTCTTAGCACATTCTGCCCAAGAGAGGCTGTTTTAAAACCATGCATCTGAGCTATTCGTATTTCTTCGCCACTAAAATCCCCTTCCGGACCAACAAGTATGGCAATGCTTTTATTTGGTTTTATTAGGTCGCTGAAATAATCATTCTTATCATCGACATGTGTGATTAGCTTAATATCTGCATTTGAAGTCATGATAAAGTTATCAAGACCAACCAAAGGATTGATTTTCAATAAAAAAGGGTTTCCGGATTGTTTCATTGCGCTGATGGCTTTCTTTTCCAATCTGTCCAACCTCAACTTTCTACGCTCGCTGTGCGCAGTTTCCAGCAAAGTGATTTCATCGACCCCTAGCTCTGATAGCTTTTCAACCATCCATTCCATCCTATCCGCATTTTTTGTTGGTGCTATTCCTAGATGAATACTGAATTTTTTTAATGAAGTCTTTACAGACCTAATTATTTCAAATTCACAGCTTTTTTTCGAAACATAGGTTAAAACTGCATCATGTTTACCTCCAATTCCATCAAATACTTTGATTTCATCCCCTTCTTTATGTCTTAACACTAAAGCACAATGTTTCGACTCTTCTTCTGATAATGTGTTTTTGCCCTCTGTGAGGTTTTTTTGATAAAAAACTGACATGTATGGTGTAATTTGTAACTATACAAAGGTGATTTTTGTAAAAAATTGATTTTTTAGTTCAAAAAAAACCCTGTTATCAAAGATTGTTTGTTAAATTATTACTTTTGAGGTAAAATTTTATTCGAAATAATATAAACCATGGCAACACTCAGAAACCAAGCCCTTAATTTAGTTCAAACCAGGAAGAAGGTGGATGTAAAAGCGCCTTCGAAGCGTATTTCCGATTATTTCGGAGAGATGGCTTTTTCAAAAGCCCAGATGCAAGCAACTTTATCACCAGACATCTTCAAGAAGGTGAGCTATGCGATTGAGAATCGTAAGAAAATAGATATTGAAACTGCAGATGCGCTAGCAGCAGCAGTAAAGAACTGGGCATTGGAGCGAGGTGTCACGCACTACACTCACTGGTTTCAGCCACTAACAGGTGCTACAGCTGAGAAGCACGATTCATTTTTCGATCCAAGTAAAGGAATTGAAAACTTCAGAGCTGAAGCTCTGGTACAACAAGAACCGGACGCTTCTTCTTTTCCTAATGGTGGAATAAGAAGCACATTCGAGGCTAGGGGATATACTGCCTGGGATCCATCTTCACCAATTTTCATTTATGGGAAGACACTATGCATTCCAACTATCTTTGTTGCTTATACGGGAGAGGCTTTGGATTACAAAGCACCTCTTTTGAAAGCTTTGGAAGCTGTTGATAAAGCTGCCGTCAAGGTGTGTAAGCTTTTTGATAGAAACGTCTCTAAAGTAAACGCTTCTCTCGGATGGGAACAGGAGTACTTCCTGGTAGATAAGGCCCTTTATAATGCACGTCCTGACTTAGTAATGGGTGGGAGAACAGTGTTTGGACACAATCCGGCAAGAGGCCAGCAATTGGATGATCACTACTTTGGAACAATCCCAACTCGAGTTTACGATTTCATGAAAGATTATGAAATTGAAGCTCACAGACTGGGTATCCCTTTGATGACTCGTCACAATGAGGTGGCTCCCGGCCAGTACGAAGTAGCACCAATGTATGGAACGGTAAATACTGCGACCGATCAAAATCAGCTTTTGAAAGATGTGATGGAGAAGGTAGCCAACAAACATGATCTTCGAGTGATTTTTCATGAGAAGCCTTTCGCAGGATTAAATGGAAGTGGAAAACACAACAACTGGTCATTAGTGACTGATACAGGAGTAAATCTCTATCAGCCAAGCAGCAGTGCAAGAGAGAACCTTCAATTCCTTACATTCTTTGTAACAACGATAAAAGCCGTTCATGAATACGCAGATATGCTTCGTGCAAGTATTGCTTCTGCAGGAAATGACTTCAGGCTTGGTGCGAATGAAGCTCCCCCAGCGATCATTTCAGTCTTCATTGGCTCTACACTTACCAAGGTATTAGACAAACTGGAAGAGTCCGGAGATGTAGCGATAGAAAAAGGAGATAACCTTTATATGAAGTTAGGTATCGATCAGATTCCTGAAATTATTCTTGATAATACAGACAGAAATAGAACCTCTCCTTTTGCTTTCACAGGGAATAAATTTGAATTCAGAGCAGTAGGTTCGGATGCCAATGTTTCCGATCCAATGATGATCCTGAATTTGATTGTTGCAGAGCAGCTAACAGATTTTCATACTAAGGTTTCTAAACTGATTGATGGTGGAAAAGACAGAAGGTTGGCAATCATTGATGTTCTAAGGGACTATATCAAAGAATCGAAGAATATTCGATTTGAAGGAGATGGGTATTCAGATGAATGGGTGAAAGAAGCTGAAAAGAGAAAGCTTTCTAATATAAAAGAGACACCAAAGGCACTGGATTTCTCAGTAACAGATAAGGCTATTAAGCTTTTTGAGAAGCATAAAGTGATGAATAAAGTTGAGGTGGAGGCTCGTCACGAGATTCGTCTTGAAAACTACATCATGAAGGTACAGATTGAATCCAGAGTGATGGGAGATATTGCATCTAACCACATCATCCCTACTGCTGTGAAATATCAGTCTAAGTTGATTCAAAATGCGAAAGGATTGAACGATCTGGGATTAGATTCATCAGAGATTAAAAAAACGATCGAAGAGATTTCCACACATATCAACAATGTGAGAAAATTCACTCACGAAATGACTGCAGAGCGTAGAAGAATCAATGAAATAGAAGATACAAGAGAGAAAGCGATCGAATATAGTGACAATGTGAAAGGTAAGTACTTTGACAAGCTGAGATACGCAGTAGATAAGCTGGAGCTACTTGTTGATGATGAAGATTGGCCTCTGCCAAAATATAGAGAAATGTTGTTTTTGAGATAATTAGACAAAATAGATAGCCTAATTTGAAGTCCCTACAGTTGTAGGGACTTTTTTGCTACCATCAAAATCAGATTTTGGTTGATATGATAATTACAAGATTCTTAATTTCGCACCACCAAATTTATTTTCTTGACATGAAATTAACTTTAAAAAATATTCTTCTGGGATTATGTCTAGCTTTCATAATCTCTTGTGGGGATGATGAGGGAACCTCAGAAATTAACCCGATCAACGTTAATTTTTCCACTACATCACTTAGTGTTTCTGAAAACGGCGAGGCTAACAATGTAACTATTCTGTTTGGGAGTGTGGCACCTATTGAAGGAAGCTTTCAAGTAGAGGTATCAGGTTCTGCGGTTTATGGTGAAGATTACACCACTAGTCCTGATGGATCTTCAGGGTCAGTAACTATCGATGTTGCTATAGGAGATGTATCAAAGGCATTCTCATTTACGCCCATCAATAATAGTGAACTTGATGGCGAAAGAGTAGCAACATTTAAAATCACTAATGCCTCGGAGGGAATTCAATTAGGAAGTGATATTGAATTTTCTGTTACCATTACGGACGATGAGCAACCTGCTAGTGTATCTTTTTCTAGCTCTTCATTGATAATAGAAGAAAACGGTGGTGAGGATGAAGTCATTATTTCATTTTCGGAAGCAGCTATGGCTGATGGATCAATTACAGTTGGAGTCGCAGGTTCTGCGGTTTATTCTACCAATTACACAACCGATCCGGTGGTATCTTCTGAGTCTTTGACTATTGAGGTTAAGACAGGAGATACATCTAAAAGCATAAAACTTTCAACTGTAGATGATAATGTACAAAATCCAGATAGAACGGTCATTTTCACCATTACAGAAGCTACGGGTAGTGTTGAATTGGGAGATGATTTGGTTAATACAATTACAATTACAGATGATGATGAAGACCCACTTACTATAGCTTCATTAAGAACGGATTTTGAAGCTAATGGAAGTAAATCTTTGACTGATGGATACATTAAGGGAGTAGTGATTTCTGAAAAATCGAATATCAATGATTTCTCAGGTAGAAGTATTGTAGTCCAAGATAATACAGATGGAATATTTATTAAACTTGAAGCAAGTAATACTAATTTTGATCTAGGTGATGAGCTTATTATCAACTTAGCAGGTGGGACACTCGAGGAAGTAAGTGGAATTGTACAAGTTAGTGGGATAGCTTTGTCAGTCATTGAAGATTTAGGAGCAGGTACGCTTCCTGATCCAGAAGTAATTACCCCAGCTGAACTACAAACAGGCAACTATCAATCCAGGTTAGTTACAGTTAGCGACCTTGCTTTCTGGGATGTTGATGGTGAAGAAACATTTGATGGTAATATTTTTGGCTTTTTTAACACTAAATCGAATGGATTTATAAATTCATTTTTTAGAAGTGGTTCCGATTTTGACGGAGAAGTCATTCCTGTAGGAGTTGGAAACATGACTGGTATTGCCACAGTTATTTCCGGTGGCGTTGGATTGTTGCTAAGAAATCTGGACGACCTGGATTTAACTGAAATAGCCACTCTGAATTTAGAAACCGACGAAGGCACAGATTTCGGACAAGTAATCAGTGGTCAATATTCAGACACTAAAATGTATACTTTAAGCCTCTCATCTGGTACTCTTCAGGGGTTTGCTCTATTAGGATTTACAGGCCCTCCTGGTACTGATATTTTGGAATTATCCAGGAATGGATCAGACTTTAGTAATACTGTTTCAGCCACTGTAGAGGAATTGACAGCCGGTCCGGTAGATATTTATGTAAGGCTTCTGCCAAATTTTGGTGAGAACGGTATAATTGAAAATACACTTCATATTCAATCATTTGGAGTGGCTTCCATTAATCAGACACTGACGGTGGAGGAAATAGTGCCTGAATAGTTTTTATACTGAAAGAATATAAAAGGCTCCTTGAAATATTTCAAGGAGCCTTTTTTTTACTCGTATTTGAGATTTTCTGAGGGATTTACAGTTGCTGCTTTATACGCTTGGAATCCGGTGGTCATCATCACAAAGGCCATAACGATCAATAGCACTATTACAAATAAAACCAAGTTGATTTCTGTGTGATATTCAAAATCACTTAGCCAATTATTCATGATTTTGTAACCGATAATAAAAGCCGGTAAAGCACCTACAAGAACTAGCCAAATAAAATCTTTGACCAAAAGCATCACCAATCCCTTCACGTCTGCCCCGAGCACTTTTCTTACACTTATTTCTTTGGTTCGCTGCTCAGCGGTAAAAGAAGCCAGCCCCAATAATCCAAGCCCTGATATAATGATCATCATTAATGCGAAACCAAGGAACAATCTGCCTCTAAGCTGATCACTTTCATAATCTTGCATAAAATTCTGATCTAAAAACTGATATTCAAATGGCATATTTGGGAATAGTTTTTGCCAGCTAGCCTCGATATGATCAAGTCCCTGATCAATATTCCCATCGATTTTCACCATTGCCTGACGATTATTCAAACTGGGGAAAATCATAAAAGACTCAATTGGGTTATATAAAGACCGATGATGAAAATCTCGCATTACACCTATGACTTTATGAAATACTGTGCTGTCTCGATCGAACTGAAAGCGTTTGCCTATTGGGTGGTCCCATCCCATTCTGGATACCATTGCTTCATTGATGATTACAGCTGTAGCTGTATCGCTAGAGAATTCGCGAGAAAATGCTCGACCTTCCACCATCTCAATGCCAAGTACATCGGCATAGTCGTAATCTACTCCAAACCAATCCACTCCATAATCTTCCATTACTCCTTCATTAGTTTCAACCGACATGACGTTTTTTCCAAACCCATTACCAGGAACTACCGTAGAAGTGGAGGCATTTGAAATGTCAGGACTTTTAAGAAGCTCCGTCCTTAGTGTCTCCTAACGTTCACTTGAATTCCTATTGAGTGTGAAATTGACTACCTGTTCTTTATCAAATCCAAGATCCGCATTTCGTACAAATTGCATTTGTTGATAGATCACAAGTGTACCAATCAGCATAAAAATAGAAATGGAGAATTGAATCCCAACAAGTATTCTTCTTAGCCAGACATTACCGGTTCTTTTGCTTCCAGCTCCTCCTTTGATTGCCTTGATAGGGCTAAATCCGGAAAGATAAAATGCTGGGTAAGAGCCACTGATTAGTCCCGTAAAAAGTAGTATTCCGACCAGGGTCAAAATAACTTCGGTAGATAGCAGATCTACTAACAAGAGAGACGTACCTAACTGATTATTGATTATGGGCACCACCAGAAGTAGAATAAGAATACTGATGATCATTGATACAAGAGCAATAAGCACAGACTCTACAATGAACTGCCTGATAAGAGCAGCCCTGACTGCACCCATTACTTTTCTAATACCTACTTCCAGTGACCTCCTCATTGACCGTGCGGTTGCTAAGTTCATGTAGTTGATACAGGCAATTAGCACAAGGAAAATTGCCACCGCCAGGAAAATGTATATGTAGTCAATGTTGCCTAAAGCTGTGGGCTCACCTTCAAAATCAGAATACAAATGGATGTCTTGAATATTGATCATCTCATACTTGATCTTAATATCATATTGATCAAAAACGGTGGCTACATATTTAGTAATGATCTCATCATTTAATCGTTTCTCCACATAAGCTGGATCTACTCCATCATTCAGCACTACATAAGTGTACAAACGGAACCCTCCCCAACTTTGAGAGTTTGCATATTGCTCATTGGTGCTGAAAGAAGCCATAGCATCTGGTCGAATGTGGGATGTGGTTGGAATATCTCTATAGACACCTGTTACCTTGTAGCTAAAGTTTTCTGTTTCAAGTAGTTTTCCCATTGGGCTTTCACCTTTAAAAACTTTTTGAGCAAGGGTTTCATTTATTACTACGCTGTTGGGGCCTTCTAATGCTGTGGAAGGATCTCCTTGTAAAAAATCTACCTTAAATACGTTGAAAACGGTAGAATCTACTAAATACCAATCCTCAGCCTCATAGCTCCTGTTATCAAACCGGAAACGTGCCGGTCCTCCCGCAGCAAAGCGCGTGAACTGCTTGATTTCTTGAAATTCCTCCTTAACTGTCTTGCCAAGGGGAGGCTGGGTCACTGCCCACCGGAACGCATTATCTGGTTCGGTGATGTCTGCAGATATTCTATAAATGTTATTGGCATTTGGATGATGCTTATCAAAACTTGTTTCTTGATTGAGATATAGTACGATAAGCAGAGCAGAAGCTATCCCAATAGTTAGTCCTAAAATGTTGAGTAGCGCATAGCCGGGTTGGCGCTTTAGGTGTCGAATTGCCACCAGGAAATAGTTTTTGAGCATAGGATTTGAGTTAAGTGATAGGTAATTGTACTTATTATTCAAGCTCATGGTTACCCCATTCACATAAATTAATATCTTTTAACAGATGCGGTTACCTTTGCCGCAGATATGAAAACAGCAGAAATACACACAAAAAAGGGAGTCATGAAAATTGAATTCTTTGAAAAGGATGCTCCCAATACAGTAAAAAACTTCGTTGATCTGGCCAATGACGGTTATTATGATGGGCTCACGTTCCACAGGGTGATCCCAAACTTTGTAATTCAGGGTGGTTGTCCAAAAGGGGATGGTACCGGTGGACCAGGCTATCAAATCGATTGCGAGTTGGATGGCGATAATCAATATCATGATAGAGGGGTACTCTCTATGGCTCATGCAGGAAGAAATACCGGAGGTTCTCAATTCTTTATCTGTCATAACCGGGATAACGTGGCTCACCTAGATCGAAATCACACAGTGTTCGGCAAAGTGATTGAGGGCTTAGATGTCATTGATCAAATAAGAGAAGATGATGTGATGGAAAAGGTGGTAATCAATGATTAGAAATCAGGATTCAAACCTGGAGCCTATTTATTTAGCCAAAGCAACATTTTAAATGGATGGTTCTTCTGAATGAGTTTAGCATTATGAAAAAAGTAGCAACAATCATTTTTATTCTTTTGACATGCTCACTTTCAGCACAAAATCTGGAAAGTGCTGATACAATTGCAACAAATGATGGTGACTTAATCATTCAGCCAATACTTCATGGTACGTTGGTTCTAATCTGGAAAGACCAAACAATTTATATCGATCCATATGGGGGTGCGGAGCGTTTTCAAGGCATTAAAAATCCATCCTTAATCTTGATTACGGATATTCATGGTGATCATCTGAATCAAAAGACATTGAATGCACTGGATACAAGACGTGCTCAATTTGTTACACCTCAGGCAGTAAAGGAAAAGTTGCCTGAAGAAATGGCAAGGAGAACAGCAGCTATTGGAAATGGACAAACAATTGTATTTGAAGAGATGGAAATCTTAGCAATACCCATGTACAATTTGCCGGAAACGGATGATTCCAGGCATCCGAAGGGGAGAGGAAATGGTTATTTGCTAACGATGGGAGGGAAACGTATTTATATATCCGGTGATACGGAAGATATCCCTGAAATGCGAAATTTGAATAATGTCGATGTTGCTTTTGTGTGTATGAATTTACCATACACCATGAATATCGATCAAGCTGCCAGTGCAGTGAAAGATTTTCAACCAAGGATTATATATCCATATCACTATCGCGGTAAAGGCGGCTTAAGTGATGTTGAATCATTTAAAAGCCGGGTCGATGAAGCCCAACTGGATATTGAGGTACGATTAAAAGATTGGTATAATCAATAACCGGACTTTAGGCAGCTATTCCAACCTGACTTAACCACTTTTTGAAGAAATTTAATTCTACCCATTGCTTGTTAGAATTATTTGCTCCAATAGTTTCTACCAACACCCACATTTTACCATATGCGTCTTTCTTACCAGCCACTACATTTCTTTTTAGTGTTGTCCCATTGACATGGTAGTCTACTGACATGTCCATTAATTGGTTTAAATAGATTGCTTCCATAACTTTTTATCTTTTAATTCTACTTCAAAGATGCAATGGAAGTCAAGCCTGTATGAGAGTGATTCTCGTAAAATGAAAGATTACGTGATTTACGTATGTTTGGAAGATTACAGCTTTTCACACTTTTGGGGGAGACTGGCTTTCATCAAATCACTCAATCTTTTTCGAAGGTTTGATCCAGCTTTATTCTCAATAACTCTGCCATCTATTTCTTTCACGGGTGTAAGTTCCCCCATTGTCCCGGTAGCGAAGACCTCATCCGCATTATAAAATTCAACTAAACTGAGATTTCTTTCCTGAAAAGGAATATTGTTCTTCTGAGCAAGTTCCAGCACATAGCCTCGGGTGATTCCATGTAAACAAGCATTTGCGAATGGGGTGTAAAGAACTTTGTCCTTAACCATGAATAGGTTGGTATCATTAAGCTCAGCAATAAAACCTCGTTCATCCAGCATTATGCCTGCATCTACACCAGCGAAATTGGCCTGGATCTTTGCGAGTATGTTATTCAATAAGTTGTTGTGGTGGATTTTGCTGTCTAGAAACTGAGGACCATTCCTTCTTTGAGTAGAAGTGATCACTCTAATACCTGAATCATTGTCATAAACCAATGGTTTCCATTCCGCTAGTACAATGAGGCAACTACCTTTTTGGTTTAGCCTTGGATCCATACCTGAAGTGATCTTCTCGCCTCTGCTCAGGGTGATCCGCATCAATGTATCCTGAGTCATTTGATTTGCTTCTAAGGTCTGCTTGATCGCACTTTTCACAAATTCCCGTGTCGGTATATGCTCAAAAGCCAAGGCCTTTGCTGAGGCAAATAGTCTATCAATGTGACGATCTAAGTGAAGAACACCTTCTTTATACACGCGCGAACCTTCCCATACCGCATCTCCACCTTGCACAGTACTGTCAAACACAGATACTTTAGCCTCATTTCTATGGTAGAGTCTGTCACCTACCCAAACCTGGATATCTGCATTTTTTGGATTGTACTTCTGAAGCATATGATTCCTGGATATTTATATGCAATTAAGCATACATCTTCAACTTATCATAATAAGGTTTCGCCTCATTGTACAAGTCTAAACAGTGCTCTGGCAGAGGTCTTTCGCTGGTTTTTTGTTTGGTGAACCCTGTGCTATTATGCACATTCTTATACCAGTACTTTGCCCAACTTCCATCTTCGGGGATGGCACCCCTTTCCCAATTCAACATTGCCTTCTCAAATGAAATTTCAAGATGTGAGCAAAGCTTTGAAAGCTTTTCTTCAGGATCGGAGAGGATATCGTTGGAATCTATGATTATTGGTGGATACGTGCCGTGCTCAGCGACATGTTCAAGAAGCTCAGCTTCTTCTTTAAGTCCAATGTCTTGAAGTGTTGGTTGGTGTATCACCTGAGCAAATGAAGCAATTAATTGCTTAGGGTCACGAATTAGAAATACATTCCTCATTTCATTTAAGTACATCCAATCCAATCCTACATGATGATGCGCCATGTTTTTTATGAAAATGACTTCATTTTCTTTATCCAATGCTCTAATCTCCTGTAGAATTTCCTGGGGATCGGACTTCATACTTGCCAGTGTCTCTTCTCTTCCCGGGTGATCAAGTCCCGTCACATTTAGATAATAGGCATAGAAAGGTTCATCTATAACTTTGATTTTTGAATGCTGCGCGAAGGAATACATGAGGGCAGTCGAAATATTCCTCGGCCCGGATATTAAATTGATTATCATACTTAAAATTTAGATTCCCTGCCCGAAAGATAGAATAAAACCATTAGGATCTGTGACATCAAAATCGCGCATTCCATAATCTCTGTCCCCAATTGTCGCGGTGATATTTGCTCCTGATCTTTCGTATTCTTCATACAGAGCATCTACATCATGCGTAAATATGAATAGTGAAACATGATTTTTTGAAGGTGTGTAATTGTCTTCTTTCTTCACCAGGTGTATTCCTACTGCATCATCTCTATTTAGAACGATGTAAGTGGGAGGATCCCCCCACTTAAAATTGATATCAAATCCTAGAACATCTCTGTAATACTCGGCGGTTTTCAGAGGGTCGTCTACAGGAAAAATAGGGGAGGAGTGTGATAGTAGTTTCATAGATTCTTGGATTGGTGCCAATTCATCATGGCAAGTTTAATGTCTTCTCTTGATCGTTCATCTTTTCTGATTTGATGATAAGACAATCCTTCTATTTCAATAAGGTAGTGAACCAGGTTTTTGCTTCGTAGATACTCGGAAGGTATTCCGGTTTCGTCTTTCAGCTTAATCCAAAACCAAAATTTATCTCCCTCCCTTTCTTGCTCTTTTTCCATAAAGGCAATGCTCTGGCGAAGGTGGTCCGATCCATATTGATTTCGAGAAATGTATTCTGCATATCCCTCTAGTTTCCATGATGGAGTGCTTAGCGTACTGAAACCATAAGCATTGTATTGGTAGGTATGGACCATTTCATGAGCGATTAATCCGGTCAAATTCCAGGCCTCTCCGTAACCAAAAGCCTTGTTTTTAGTGAAATCAGCTTCACACTTTAAAATGACCTTATTCGCAAGCCCGAACCCAAAGGCAGGACCTTTGACTCGATTGATTATATCAGGATAGATAGACTGATCGTCTAAACATAAATCGATTGAAAAGTCCGGATCATATAGTTCTGAAAGGCTCACAATGTTTATAGCATCCATAACTACTTTCTCATAATTTAAATCGAGCGTCGAATTATGATAGATGCTGACTTGGTTTACAAATGTTTTGTGGGCGTATGATGCTCCCGGGAAAAGGATGAAAGCAATCAAAGCGATGACTGGAGGGGAAATCGTTATGCCCAGTCTTATGAGTATTTTTTTCATAGTTTGAGATAGGTTTTGCCAGGTTAACGGGGAGGAGGTGGTGTAGTTAGGATTTTTACATCAAAGGTTCTTTTCCAGAAATTCAATGGGATTATAGAAATACTTTTCCAGTGTTTTTTGATCGTAGCAAACCAATGTATACGACCCGAACTTTCTTTCTGGTGTCACAGAATTGGGGTTTAACTCTACAGGTCGAACCTTCAAAATTTCAAAATGGAAGTGATCAAACTGCCAACCGTAAACATCCAACTCCTTTCGAGTATAGAATCTTGCGATGGGTCTGTAGGGATGTACCATCTCATTTAGTTCCACAGAAATGGACGAGATGTGTTCATAAAGTGTCCAGAATGCTAAATCTCCTAATCGGTGTTCGATGATTAGTTGCGAATAGGGGCCATCTTCTCTTTTGCTGATAACTTTGCCTGGGGCAATTGGAAAGATCAATGGTGGCTCTGAATAGTTTTTTTCCGGTCTCTGGATATCTATTCCGGTATGAAAGTGCTCTGCAAATTCCTTGCGAGCTTTTCGGATAATTCCAAATCTTCCAATATCGGTGAGCTTAATTTCCTGAGTAGACTTGCGATTACCAGTTTCTATGGGAACGAATATTTGAGAGAAACCTATAAGTGTGGAGAATATGCACATTGAGTAAAGTCGGAATCTCATGTAGCTAATAAACAAAAAAGCCCCGACTCCTGATGAATCGAGGCTGATTAAAATCTCTTTTTGGCTGCTTATGCCATCTGAGCGGTAAGTTTATCGCTCAATACGTTCTTAGGCACTGCGCCAATTTGCTTGTCTACAATTTCTCCGTTTTTAAAAACCAGGAGGGTAGGGATGGAACGGATTCCAAATTTTGCGGATACTTCAGGATTAGCATCTACGTCTACTTTACCGATGACAGCCTTTCCTTCAAAGTCCCCTGCTAATTCTTCTACAACAGGGCCGATCATTTTACATGGTCCACACCATTCTGCCCAGAAGTCTACCAGTACGGGCTGATCAGAGTTGATAATTTCTTCGAAGTTGCTATCTGTGATTTCTACTGCTTTTGCCATTTTCTTATAATTGAATTTTTGGTTGCTTGTGTATCGAACACAAAAGTAGTTTGAATAGTTTATACGGCTAACCTAAAAGATGGGATTGTTGTTGTCTTGACAATTAGTTTGAAATTGAAGCTGTTTGGAACCTTTGGGACGCCCCATCGCTCACATCCTGCGGCCACACCGGCGCTGGCGGGTGGGCCTTTTAGCATTCCATAGCCAGATTGAGAGCTTTGTCAGAGGTTTCAATGTCTAGTTACCTACTTTTAACTGATATCATTATCTCTCCAACGCACTTAGAATTTTCTCGAGAATTACATAAGCTCTTCTATGAGGATAACCTTGACCATATGCACTTGAGGTCAATGCTACTACTAAGTTTTCTTCAGGAACAACTACCAGGTGATTCCCTCCGTTTCCTGAAGCGAATAGGTAATCGAATTTTTTACTGTTATATGTTCTTTCAGCTTTATACCAAAGCATCCCATAAGAATCAGTTAGAAACCAGTAATCCGTCAAATCGAATACTTTATGTTTCAGCAATCTATCTACATAATCTGACTGAATTATTTGCTTTTCGCCCCATTGTCCATTGTTTGATACTAAGACACCAAGTTTAGCAAAATCTAAAGTGGATAGATATAAAGTTCCGGCAGCTACCGTTTGATTTGAAACGTTCGTGTACCAATAGAACTCCTTAATATCCAAGGGGTCAAATACTTTTTCCTTGGCAAAATCTCTAAGACTCATTCCGGATTTTTCTTCAATTATTGCTCCAATTAGTGCTGCGTTTATGTCTGCGTAAACCCATCTTTTACCTGGTTCTTCCATCATTGAGATACTCAAGATATATCTAACCCATTCGTCATTTCCTATCCATTGGGCTGCATTGCCAGGGGTTTGTGAGTCATCAGAATCTGCGTTCAGACCTGAACTCATATCGAGTAGGTGTTTGATCTTGATCTTCTTATAATCATCATTTATGGCGGGATATTTCTCTACAGGGAAGAAAGAGTAAACATCCTGATCCAAGTTTTGGATCAAATCCTCTTGAATAGCTACACCTAAGAGTAAAGATGTAATACTCTTACCAGCGGATCTGATATCATGAATGTGATTCCGCCAAAAAGTATTGAAATACCACTCAACGACTATTTTATTGTCTTTGATAACCACCAACCCTCTAAAATCTTTGTTCTCAAAATTTTCAATTCTTGTATAAAGGTCATCTATGGAATCTCGATTGAATCCAGCATCTTCAATTCCAATTTCAGGAAGGTTGATGACAGGTTTTCTTTGCCCGTAGGAAGAGATTGAAAGAAAGAAACAGGTGGCAATAATGGTTAGTCGCATTTATCTTACGTGATATTCTTCATTGCTTTATTTTAACAACTCTCATTGCAGGTAATGTCCAGATAAGCCCAGTGAGCATATCCTTTCAAATTGATTCTAAATTTAGTGTTTCGTACTGAAAATTGCCTTTGACTTCTGTTGTTCATTGAGTTTATCATTTCTTATGAGCTATTTCAGATAGGGAAAATTGTCCATGCCTTCGTTCCAAAAATCCATTCCAGGAGCCTTCGAACTTCCGGAATATTGCAGTGTAACAAAATTTAAGAAGATGATTAAAAGCAAGATTCTAACAACGACAATCTTAGTCGCACTTCTAGGATTTTCAACACAAACTTTTTCAAACTCAAACAAGAGCAAAATGGGAAACACTGCAAAAGAAAGAATTGGCCTGCTGGTAACTATGAAAGCAAAGCCAGGCAAAGAACAAGCTGTAAAAGATTTTTTATTAGAAGGACTTTCTTTAGTTAATGATGAACCAGCTACTGAGTCTTGGTATGCATTTCAGATAGACGATAATACATTTGGAATATTTGACACATTTACTAATGATGAGGGAAGACAGGCACATTTGAAAGGCGAAGTAGCGAAAGCACTTTTAGGTAGTGCAGATGATTTGTTAGTAGATTTTGAGGTTAGCGTTAGCATACGGCCTGTTGACTTGCTAGCTAACAAGCTTTCAAGAGGAGACGAAAACAAAGGATTGTTGGTTATCATGAAAGCAAAAGAGGGTAAAACTTCCGAAGTGGAAAACTTTCTTCTAGCCGGCAAAGAACTAGTAAACGAAGAACCTAAAACTGTATCATGGTATGCAATACAAATCGACAGTGATACCTATGCCATATTTGACACATTTGCTAAGGATGCTGGAAGAAATGCCCATCTTAATGGGGAAGTAGCAGCTGCACTAATGGAAAATGCTCCGCTTATTTTAGAAGGATTTGATGCTGATGCTATTCAGAGGATAGACATATTAGCCTCAAAATAAATGATTACATTAGTTGGGGAGTGAATACACTCCCCAACTTTTCCATTCTTTCAATGAAAAAAGTATGTAAGCAAATGGCGCAAATCATTATCGATAAACAAAATGGTGAATTGGCATTTCGACTCGAGCAATTCAAAGATCTTTCTCAGTTCGATCATGTTCAGAGAAAAAATTATTACTCACTGATCATTTTAAATGCAAGCAGTTTTAAACTCCTGGTGGATGTTTTAGAGCATGAGCTCGATGGGAGTTATATGATTTGTCTTGCTCCCTTTCAGCCTCATATGATCACCTCAAGAAATAATTGCTCGGGAATCTTATTGAATTTCCATCCCGATTTTTTCTGTACTTATCGTCATCAAAATGAAGTTGAAACGGAAGGTGTACTCTTTAACAATTTTGACCAGCCTCCCTATTTTAAGATCGATCAAATGGACACCTTTAATAGTCTTGTTGATCAATTATCAAGGGAAATGGAGAAAGAAAGCATCGCACAGCATGAAGTTTTGGTCGCCTATCTTAAGATTTTTTTGATTGAAGCGGTAAGGCAGAAAAAGCAATTTGACGAGCATAACCCTACCAAACCATCGGGACATCAGTCAGAAGTTATACAGAACCTTATTGATCTGATTGAAGATAAATTCTGTGAAGTACATGCACCTCAAGACTATGCAGATTTGCTCTGTGTTAGTTCGAAGACACTCGCTAAGATTACAAAGAAATACCTGAATCAGACATTGACTGATTTAATTGTAAGACGCATTTTAGTGGAGGCAAAAAGAGAGCTTTACTTAACCTCTAAATCAGTTAAGAAGGTAAGCGCTGAACTAGGTTATCAAGATGAGTTTTATTTCAGTCGCTTATTCAAGAAGAAAGTGGGAGTATCTCCGGATGTATATCGTAAGACTGTAGGTTTTGCTAAACTCGAAAAAATCAACTAATGAAAAACAAGTTTCAGATACTCCTTAACTGGCGCTCGTTTGTAACGAGTGCCTCTTTAACCCGTCAAATCAATAGATCAGCATCAATCAGCACTTTAATATTGCTTAGCCATGGTTTGTTGGCTCAGTTTGCTCATTGAGCTTGTCACTTGTTATGCGATTTTACTCTGATAGAAAACCATATTGAATTTGATCTCCTTTCTGCCTTCGGACAATCTTCTGGTGTTTTGGAGATTGGAAAGTATATCTGGGACAAAAAGTAAACTCATTTTTAGAGTTATCGTAAATTGTCTTTTTACCACTTAATTCCCCAGAAATTTTACTTATCGACATTTTGACGGTCAGTGATTTTTTAGGGTTTCCAATATTTTTCGATTTCATACTGGTGCTATATTGTAAATTTTCAGGGTTATCGTTAAAAATGATTTGGTAGTCATTTTTAGTTTGTACGATCGCATACCCAGAATAAAGTCCTTTATCACCTTTTGTGAATTGCCTTTTAGGTATTCTGTAGAACTTAGTTGTATTATCACTAAATGAATGATACATAATCAGCAGGTCATAAAATCGAAAATCCTTTCCTATTGAGCTAGCGACCTCAGCTCCTTCGATTATATGCAGCATGGAATTTTCCGCAACATGTAGCCTATTATGAAAATAGGTTGGTTTCAGTTCTCTAATGCCGGCTATTTCCATGCCTCCACCATAACTATAGAATTTATTAAACTCCTCTGGAGATGAGTAATCCGACCTATTGGATATCTCTAGTTCTTTGCCGTCAATTTCCCATAATATGTATTGATAGTTTATATCCCCTCTATCTTTTCTATAGTTTCCAATACAAATAATACGTTCATCGTCATTAATCTTCAACATCGTATTGCCCTTCGGAATTAATTGTGACGATAGTTTGAGATAAGATATTTTTTTCTCAAACAATGAAACTTTAAGTAAGCCAGTCTCATTTGTCCATTTATCAAGATTTGTGGAAGGGCGATCTCCATATTCAATGAGGGCATAAGCATATCCATTGTTTCCGATAACAAAATCTTGAATATTTATTTTATTCAATTTTCCTTTTGGCTTTACCCATACTCTTTCTACGGTAAAGTTGTAGCTCAGCTTATTTTCATAAGCTAAAGTGTTCGTTAATTGAATAGCAACCTCTATTTCATTACCAATTGAATTATAGTTGGCATATACTGACATTGCATATGTACTATCTGGACTACTCTCAAACCAAATCTCATCTTTATAATCATTTATCTTTTGTTTTTTATCAAAAAGATCAATTGCATTATTGTTGATTTTACCTTCAAAATTCATTATCCAGCTTACTTGCGAGTATTGTGAGCTTTTTCTTAGAAGGTAAGGTAAGGGGTCTCCATTTCCCTTAACATATCCCTTAGATGCCAGAAACATCAGGTTATTTTTCAAGGGAAGAACAAACCTTAGATCCATCTTTTTTTCTTCCACTGATGCAGGGAGTTTAAGTTCAAATTCCTTTGGTTCCGATAAGGAATAGTTGAACTTTTGAATAAAAACATTTTTGTCTTTTTTCAATATTTGAAAGAAGCTATTGTCGTATGAACCAACATGATAAACATCTTCTGCCTCATTAATCACATCAGACCAAACAATGTTAGACTGAGAATATGCTTCGTTCAAATAGAATAATAATAAGATTAAGTAGGCTGATATTCGCACAATTTTATTTTTCACATTTCACGTTACGCCCAGATATTGCGCTGTGGCCTCCAGGCTTAATTAATTACTTAAAAGTAGCTTATCTGTCCGCGCCGGGCAAGGGGGCATTCAAAGCATCAGACTCGCACTGCGCCATTCCTGATAAAATCTCTCACGAGCAGATGGAAGTAGAAAGCAAATCAACAGATGAACGTATGGTCAAGTAAGGCCATGCCTGATATCGTTTGTTACCAGCTTTTAATGCCTCAAGTCAATAAACTTCGTAAATCCCAAGAGGCTGGATTTAAACCCTGTTCTATGCCTTTTGCTCTTCGTTCTATTAGATTTCTAGCTGAGTAATTTTTAGTGTTCTTAATGTCAAGTGAAGCTCCAGACTTCAACAAAAGTTGGATAATTTCCATTATTTTATCTTCGCCTCTGTATTCAGAAATGGCATTAAAAAGAGGGGTATTTCCTGTTGAGTCTTGTATTTCAATGTTCGCTCCTCTATAAATTAAAGTTTGTACAATTTTCAAATGATGGTTCGCAACAGCCATATGAAGGGCAGACAGTTCGTGATCTCTTTTGTTCTTTTGGTGGTTGATGTCTAAACCACAATTCAAAAGGAAATCAACCATTTCAGCCTGTTCATATTTGTTTGCATATCCGTATCCCGAATATGCAATCAAAATGTTACTTTGATCATATGGATCTGTGACTTTTAAATCAACCCCTTTTGCACAAAGTTGCTTGAGTTCAGGAATCGTTTTTTCATATATCAGTTTTATGATTTCTTGCAGAGTCATTTTTTGGGTGGTTACCTGTAACATTATGTATAACACATATATGTGTGTTTTCAACCTTATCAAATATACCTTTTATGTCTCTTATGCCGCTATGTAGATGTTAAACGAACATTTAAGGTCATATCATCCCGCACGAGCGAGATCTTCAGTAATTTGACCTATTTCATTTAGCCCTTTTGCAGCAGCACCCTGTACCTCAATTCTTCAATGGTTTCCAGCTCCTTCACCATCTCATCGGTAGGGTCAATGGTGTACTTTCTACTGAGCATTTCCAGATTGATGGCTCTTTCTTCATGTACGCCCACTAATGACATTTTCAATAGTGATTTGCCCGGATGTTGCTCAGC
The DNA here is from genome assembly GCA_965267215.1 of Ekhidna sp. GTDB lineage: Bacteria > Bacteroidota > Bacteroidia > Cytophagales > Cyclobacteriaceae > Ekhidna. The sequence goes on along the minus strand of OZ253940.1, from coordinate 2,010,265 downwards.
GATTCGCTCAATTTCATTGACGATAGAAGCATTCACGTCATTTAATCGCATCTTCAACTCAAGCCCCTTCGTCATTTTGTCCCGGATCTCACTCAAATGCTCGATGTTCTGGATCTTGAATTCCAGCTCTTCACTGTTCCATCTGTTTTGCACGTTTCCTGAGAGATAGAGAAACCAGCCTTTTTCCAGCATAGGCTTGAATTGGAGGTAATCTTTCGAAAACAGATAGAACGTATAATTGTCATTAAAATCCTCCAGGGTGAATTGACCAAAAGGATTTCCCTTCTTCGAGGTTCGATGCTGTACGTCCGTCACAATCCCACCTATTCGTATCTCTCGCCCTTGAAGCTTTTCAGGTTCAGATAAATGGTGAATGCCCGCATTGGTCAAGTGGTCCATCTCAAACTTGAACTGGTTCAGTGGATGGCCAGAAATATAGAGGCCCACCATTTCCTTTTCGATGTTCAGCTTTTCGATATCTCCGTAAGGTTCTATGCGTCCAACTTTCGGTTTGGTTATATCGGTTCCAGATGCACCTCCAAATAGAGATGATTGGGCACTGGCTTCTTCTTCCTGCATGCGGTTTGCATATCGAATGGATTTTTCAATCAGTGAAGAGCCTTCTTCATCTTGCTCTACATATTGTCTTCTGTGGTAGTCTTCAAAACAGTCAAAAGCACCAGCTTTGGCCAGACTTTCAAACGACTTTTTATTCACCGTTCGCAAATTCACCCTCTTGGCAAAATCAAACACATCGTTAAATGGTCCTTTCTCATCACGCTCTTCAATAATCGCCATGACAGCAGATTCGCCTGTACCTTTAATGGCACCCATCCCGAATCGAATTTCGCCTTCAGCGTTTACGGCAAAGTCTTTCTGCGATTCGTTGACATGTGGGCCAAGAACTTTAATTCCACGGTTCTTACACTCTTCCATGAAGAAGCTGACCTTATCAATGCTGCTTTGATTGTGTGTCAGAACAGAGGCCATGTACTCTGCCGGGTAGTTAGCTTTTAAATATCCTGTATGGTAGGCGACAACCGAATAGCAGGTACTGTGTGACTTGTTGAAAGCGTAGGCCGCAAATGCTTCCCAGTCTGTCCATACCTTCTCCAATTTATCTTCAGGATGACCCTTTTCTTTTGCCTGCTCGATGAATTTAGGTTTCATCTCATCCAGCACATCCCGCTTCTTCTTACCCATGGCCTTACGTAAAACATCCGCTTCACCTTTGGTAAATCCTGCAAGCGACTGGGAGAGAAGCATCACCTGCTCTTGGTAGACGGTGATACCATACGTTTCTGCAAGGTATTCCTCCATGTCGGGGATATCATAGGCGATAGGCTCCTTACCATGCTTCCTGGCAATGAAGTTTGGAATGTATTCCATCGGTCCCGGGCGGTACAGTGCGTTCATGGCAATGAGATCTTCGAACTTATCCGGTTTCAAAGACCGAAGGTGTTTCTGCATCCCGGGAGACTCAAACTGGAATGTTCCATTCGTTTCTCCTCGCTGATAGAGTTCGTAAGTCTTTTGGTCATCCAGGGGGATGGCATCAATATCTATTTTGATTCCATGCCTTTTCTCCACATTCTCTACCGCCGTTTTGATGATGGAAAGTGTTTTCAAGCCGAGGAAGTCCATCTTCAACATGCCGGCAGATTCAACCACACTGTTGTCGAACTGGGTTACCATCATGTCCGAATCCTTGGATTTGGCAAGTGGCACAAACTTGCTCATCTCATCCGGAGTGATGATCACCCCGCAAGCATGAACGCCTGTATTTCTAAGCGAGCCCTCCAGCACTACCGCCTGATTCAAAACCTGTGAAGGAAGATCTTTCCCTTTTTTCAGGTCTTCGAGCTCTTTCACTTCTTCGAACACCGTTGTGAACTTGGCTCCCGGACGTTCCGGTACAAGTTTTGCAATGGCATCTGTTTCCGGAAGTGGGAGTTCCATCACACGTCCTGCATCCCGAATAGCCGACTTAGGTGCCATGGTACCATAAGTGATGATCTGAGCAACCTGATCGTTTCCGTATTTATCAATCACATAGTTGATAACTTTCTCCCGACCCTCATTATCAAAGTCAATATCAATATCGGGAAGCGATACCCTGTCCGGATTAAGAAAACGCTCAAAAAGGAGATCATACGCGATTGGGTCGACATTCGTAATTCCGATGCAATAGGCCACCGCGGAACCTGCAGCAGATCCACGACCCGGCCCGACAGAAACACCCATTTCTCTGGCCTTAGCTGTGAAATCCTGTACGATCAGGAAATACCCAGGATACCCGGTATTTTCAATAGTAGCAAGCTCGAAATCAAGTCTTTCTTGAATTTCTTCTGTGATTTCAGAATACCTTTTCTTGGCGCCTTCATAGGTTAAATGTTTTAGATAAGCATTCTCACCTCTTTTTCCTCCATCTTTCTCGTCTTCCGAATTTTTGAATTCTTCGGGAATATCAAAAGCAGGGAGTAATACTTCACGTTCAAGGCTGTACTCTTCTATTTTGTCTACTAATCCGGAGATGTTTTCAATCGCCTCAGGAATATCTCCAAAGGCTTCTTTCATCTCTTGTTGATTTTTAAAATAGTAGTTTTCGTTTGGTAAACCTGGTCGGTACCCACGTCCTCTTCCGATAGGCGTACTTTGCCTTTCATTTTCTTTGATACAGATTAGAACGTCGTGTGCTTTGGCATCTTCTTTATCCAGATAGAAAAATTCATTCGCAGCAATGAGCTTGATATCGTGCTTTCTGGCGAAACCTACCAATATTTCATTGAGCCTGTTTTCTTCTTCCAGATCGTGGCGGTTGATCTCCAGGTAGAAATCATCTCCAAATAAGTTTTTCCAGTAGAGTAAAGCTTCTTCTGCCTGCGTTTCTCCTACATTTAAAACCAAATGAGGTATTTCTCCTCCCAGGCTTCCACTAAGCGCTATGACATCTTCCTTGTGTGCTTCGATGAGTGCCTTGTCAATCCTGGGAAAGAGCCCATAGTTTCCCTCCTTGTAAGCAAGGGAGCTAAGCTTGATCAGGTTTTCGTACCCTTTTTTGGATTTAGCCAGTAGTACTTGTTTAAATCGCTTGTCCGGATTGTCTTTGGTAAATTGGAGCTTTAACCGTTCCTCAGCCACATAGAATTCGCAACCAATGATGGGTTTGATTCCGGCACCTTTGGCGGCTTTCACAAATTTGAAAGCGCCGAACATATTGCCTAGATCAGTCATGGCGACCGCAGGCATTTCATATTGCTTGGCTTTGGCAATGATGGCTCCTACATCCGGGGTGGCTTGTAATACGGAGAATTGAGAGTGCCCGTGCAGGTGGGAAAAGGCTCCTTTAATGTCCTTGGCATCAACGACCTCTGTACCAATCTTGCCTGAAGACTTCTCCCGCTTTATGGCGAAATTTGCTGCATCCAGATCTGGTGCTTCGTATTCAATCTGATCTGGTTGGGTATCATCTATTGTTGGGATGACCGATCTTTTGAGGCATTCAAAGAACGCCTTGGCAGTAGCATCTACATCATATGCCGCATCGTGTGCATCGTCGAATGGTTCTCCGAAAAGTTTTTCATATAGCTCGATCAACTTTGGAGACTTTAGCCTTCCACCGATACCGCCCTGGAGTTGGCAAAACTCTTTGGTGTCCTCTGCAGTATCAATGTTTTTGGCATCTGCCAAAAGATTTGCTTTTTGGGTTCTGAGGTACTCAGCACCGATGATCTTGTTATCAAACTCAATGTTATGACCTACCAGTACTTCGGCTCGTTCGACATCTTTCGAGAAGATGTCAAGCACTTCTGAGAGATCTTCTCCAACTTCTAGCGCTCGTTGAGTAGATATACCGTGTATTTTTTCCGCATTAAATGGAATTGTAAACCCTTCTGGTTTAATGATGTGATTACCTGAGGATAGCAGCTTTCCAGAATGGTCGTGCAACTGCCAGGCTATCTGTACAAGCCTTGGCCAATTGTCCAGATCCTCGACAGGGGCAGTTTTATTGTGTGGTAGGCCAGTGGTTTCCGTATCAAAAATCAGGTACATATCAGACGAATTAAGATTTAGCCAGACTGAAGAAATACAATCTAAATACAAATAAAAAAACAAATAATTGTCGAAGGTAGATCCCTGGCCAAATGTGGAAAACTTGTTTGAAGTTGAGTGATATCTCAGATTCGCAAGATTGAAATATCTTTATTAAAGAAGATATTTTTTATTATTCTCTATTTATGATATATTTAACTTTATCCTTAATTAAGAAGATATTGGAATTAACAAGTATTATAACGGGAGATATCATCAACTCAAGAATTGTCAATGCCCAACAATGGATGGGAAAGTTGGAGAAGACGCTTTCTTCTTTTGGTTCTACACCTAAGGTTTGGGAGATTTACAGGGGAGACAGTTTTCAGTTAGAAGTAGATCCAATCGATTCATTCAGAGCTTCGCTTTTCATCAAATCACAAATAAAATGCATTCCAAAGTTGGATGCTAGAATTGCTATCGGTATAGGTGAAAAGAATTATGAATCAAATAAGATCACCTTATCTAACGGACCTGCTTATATCTATTCAGGAGAATGTTTTGATTCATTAAGTAAACAGAATCTGGGTATTAGAACACCCTGGAGTGCGTTCGATGAATACATGAATATGGCCTTTGAGCTTGCCTCCCTCACAATAGACGAGTGGACTCCCAATTCAGCAGAAACAATTGCTATATCACTTCTAAATGAGCAAATTACTCAGATGGAATTAGCCGATAGATTAGGAAAATCCCAAAGTAACATCAGTGCTGCACTCAAGCGAGCTGGCTTTCATACTATCCAAAAATTAAAAAGATACTTCGAGAAAGAGATTAAACATAAAGTGATGAATTACTAAAAATTTTAGTAATTTTATTTAACGTAATCAGCTAAAAAGAACAGTCCAGCTAAGAACAAATTTGTATGATACTCACGCTTAAACTGATATTGATCCATCTTATCGGGGATTTTGTATTACAGCCTTCCAAATGGGTAGAGCATAAGATTAAGTTTACTTATCGTTCTTCCTATTTATATATACATCTATTGGTACACTTACTACTGCTTATCATGATAATAGGAGATCCTCTTACTTATTGGATTGCTATTACTGTGACTATTTTTAGTCATTACTTCATCGACCTTAGCAAACTTTTGCTTTACGATAAAATGGATAAACGTGTACTTTTTTTCTCCGACCAGACGGCTCACTTTTTAGTTGTAATTATCATAGCGTTTATCTACGAGCCTTATGACCTTTCGGCTCTCGTAGTTTTTGATGAAAAGATTTTACTATTCGCAATTGCAATAATTATGGTGACGATCGTATCATCAGTAGTTATGAAAACTATTTTGTCGGTTTGGACGGTAGGGGAGGACTTTTCTTCTGATTCACTTGATCAAGCAGGTAAGTATATAGGAATTTTGGAACGGTTGTTTATCTTCTTTTTTGTGATTGTCGGGTTTTGGGAATCTATAGGCTTTTTATTGGCGGCTAAATCTGTTTTTCGATTTGGAGATTTATCGAAATCGAAAGATCGTAAACTTACGGAGTATATTTTAATAGGGACCTTTATCAGCTTTGGATTAGCCATCGCTATTGGGTTGTTGTATAATTATTGTCTTGCATTTATATAAAAGGGTATGCGATCCGCTGGAAAGCGGATCGCATACGTCTAGGATAGCTTATAAACAGTGAGTAGAAAGACAGCTAGTTTATTACAGATTTAATCTCATATTACTCATCCTTCAAGGACTTAACTGGATTTACCCGTGCAGCATTCCATGACTGGTAGCTCATGGTGACCCATGCAATCACCAGAGCCAATATTCCAGCCAATAAGAAGACCATTAAGTTGAGGTTGGTTCTATTCTCAAAGTCTTCCAGCCATTTGTCCATCAAAAAACCTGCGATGATAGAACCGAGGATGAACGCTATGCCAACCAGTTTCAGGAATTCCTTTGATAGTAGGGTAATGATGCTGGAAATAGAAGCTCCCAACACTTTTCGAATACCTATTTCCTTTTTTCTCTGCTCTGCTGTAAATGCGGCCAACCCATAGAGACCTAAGCATGCAATAAAAATTGCAAGAAAGGAGAATACTCCGAAAATCTGTCCTAGCTTTTGCTCACTTTCATACATGTCATTGAATCGCTGATCCAGGAAGCTGTACTCGAATGGTTGTCCTGGAGCAAACTCAACCCATTTGTCTTCTAAATACGAGATGGTTGCCGGAATATTTTCCGAATCAATTTTCAAGCTGAGAAAGCCTCTACTTCTGCCCAATTCAAATAGGAGAGGCTCAATTCGGTTCCTTAAACTTTGAAAGTGAAAGTTTTTAACAATGCCTATTACCGTAAATGTTTCTACTATAGGCTCTTCTTGTGAGCCACCGTATGTAGATAGTTTTTTGCCTATTGCGTCATCCCAACCCAGGCGCTCCACTGCTGCTTCATTCAGTAGTATGGCAGAACTATCACTAGGGAAATCTCTTGAAAAGTCACGACCCTCTTTAATTTCTATGTTTAGTGTTTTTAAGTAATCGTGATCTACTCTAAACTCACTAAAAACATAGCTTTCATCTTTGGTTGGATTGGATCCTGGAAACCAAAGGTTATTGTTGTTGTTACTTGGAACTGGTAGAAAACCTGAAAGAGTTGCCGATTTAACGTTGGCGAACTGGGTCACTTCGTTTTTGTAGGATTCTGATTTATCTCCCATCATCCAGGGATTATGTACCAGTAACACGTGATCTTTTGAGAATCCAAGCTTTTTATTTTGAATGTAGGAGAGCTGCTGGTACACAATGGCAGTTCCAATGATCATGATGATGCTTACGCAGAACTGCAGAACTACCAATGTACTTCTAAGGCCACCTCCCTTAAGACCGAGATTCAATTTACCTTTCAAGACTTCTACGGGTCTGAATCGTGAGAGGAAAAATGCAGGATAGCTTCCAGCTAAGAAGCCTACCACGATAAGCACACCAATCATGATGGCAATAAACTCTGGTGAAAGAAGACTTTCGAATCTCATTTCTTTATCAGCCAATAAATTGAACTGATCAAGAAGTATGAAGGATAGCGTGTAAGCAATGACGATAGAAATAAATGTAATTAGAAATGCTTCAGTCAAAAATTGCTTTCTGAGCTGGCTTTTGTAGGCTCCCATAACCTTACGGACTCCAACTTCCTTGGCTCGACCTGCCGATCTAGCGGTAGATAAATTCATGAAATTGATGCAAGCAAGAATCAGAATGAAGAGTGCAATGGCCGTGAAGATCAAAACGTATTTGATATCTCCATTTGCGCCGAGCTCACCAAGTTTATCCGATTGTAAGTGTATGTCCGTCAGAGGAAATAGGTAAAACCCTGCACTATTTCCAGCCTCAGCAAATTCTTCCATTGAGGCACCCATGAACTGCTCAATTTCAGGGCCAATATATTTTTCAATAAGATCAGGAAATTTTGCTTCGAGTTTTGCAGGATCTGTTCCCTCCTTTAATTTGAGATAGGTGTTGAAATTGAAGCTCATCCAAAATTTTTGTTTGGCTTCCTCTCTGCTTTCCATGCTAAGCATTACTCCATAATCAAAATGTGAATTGGAGGGCATGTCTTCATAAACGCCGGTGATTTCCCAATCTTCATCACTATCAAGCACTACAATTTCTCCAATCGGATCATCATCACCAAAGATTTTTTTAGCGTTAGATTGACTGATAACTAGTGTATTAGGTCTCTCTAAACACGTCTCGGGATCGCCATTTATCAAATTGAAATCCCAGAAGGTGAAGAAATTTTTGTCAACAAAAACCACGTCCTCTTCATTGTAGGCATTGGTCTCTTCTTTCCTTCTTACAGTCCAGTTACCTGATCCTCGAAAGCGAATAGATTCCTCAACTTCCGGGAATTCAGCCGGCATGGTTGGACCGGTAGGTGCACTTGCAAGAGCTGTAATAAATTCAGATCCGTTAATAGTACCACTGAAATCCATTCGATAGATGCGATCTGCATCACTATGGAATTGATCGTAGCTCAATTCATCAACTACATAGAGTGATATCATTAAAAAGCAGGTAAGACCTATGGAAAGCCCCAATATGTTTATTAATGAATAAAACTTATGCTTTAGCAGGTTGCGAAAAGCAACATTGAAATAATTCTTAAGCATGACTTTGAGTTTTTGTCCTTTGAGTTAGTTTGAGTAAATCCTAGTTGAATGATATGGTTTCTATCCGATCCCACGGTACGTAAACTCTATCTCCATTCGTTTTTATCAGGACTCCAAGGTTTTTGTCCGTTACATCCTGACCATCTTCGAGTGTCAATTTATCTCCACCCTTAAGCGTGACATGGGCTGAATAAGATCCTCTGGGAGTTACCGCTGAAATGTTTCTGAATGGTATAATGAATTTCACGTCATCATTTTCACCGTTAAGAAGCTCGAATGTGTATTCTTCGTCCAAATCGAATATGATTTCTCCACTGTATTTATCTCCATTATCAACTTCCACAGTTCCCGAAATCTTTTTGGGTGAGGAGAACTCGCTGTAGGAAGGACCTGAGCCTGGTGCATCCTTGAATGTGACCTTATCGAATTCGTCCCAATCAATATCCACTCTCCCCAGTCCTTTGACAGTTACTATAATTCCTTTATTATCATCGTCAACATCATTAGTTCCTCTTAAGTCAAGCTCTCTTCCAGATTTCAACGTGACCAGACTGCTACTGAAGCCATCTCTTTCAATGGATTCAATTTTACTGAAAGCGATTTCATAGTCATCCCCGTCTTCTTCTCCGTCCAACACATCGGTTCCAACCCGCTCATCATGATCCCACTGAATGAACCCTGTGAATTCTCCAAGATCGCAGATTACCGTGCCATATAATGGCTCTCCAAATTTTTCATCCAGATTTGAAGGTGTAGGAAGAAACTCAACTTTTTCAATGTTACTCCATGAAATACTTATTTTCCCCAGCTCTCTGTCCATAACCCTGAGTTTAGCTCCAATATCATTGTAGCCGCTACCACCCACTTCAATGATCTCGTCATTTTTAAGCTTCACTTCTACACGATTATTTGAGCGAATCCTTAATGCTTTGAGATTTCCAAATTCGGTAGAAAACTCGTGAACAAAACGATTGTCGTCATCATTCCATTCGATATTGATAAATCTGGATACCAGGTTGTTATTGCGATTATAGTAACGATCCTCCAGATCATCTAGCTCTCTATTTGAGAGGTAATCAAGGTTTTTGTTTTCCCTTTTTGAAGCATTAAACATGTCAGTCCAGTAGACTTCTTCTTTGCCCCAACGTATCGGACCTTCATATTTATCACCGTCTTCCGTGGTAATTCTTCCATAAATAAACCCTTCATCTTGTGCGAAGCAGAAGCTGAAAAAAGTAGTTAAAAGCAGAAATATTGTCGCTTTAGCTTTTTGTGTAGAATGTGTCATAGGTTTTTGAGTTTAGGTTTCCTTTTGAATAGTTGATGTAACCTAAAGACGAAAGGTTGCATCAATAGTTAATTTAATATATGTAATGATTAGTACTTGTTATTGCATAGTACTACGATCAATTTGTAAGAATGGTTACACTCAAAAAAGGTTGTTTTCTAATTGATTTTCTTGAGGAAAAGCTGGAAATATTCTCTAAGTGGGCAAGAATTTGTTATTTCTTTAGCTTCATCAATTGTGCTTGCTTGAATCACAATGATACCTGCAATCAACTCTTTTGCTTCTGCAAATGGTCCATCTGTTGTCAGATTTCTTTTGCTAGGCAATGTTATCCCAGGTTCCATCGCTAGTCTTCTCGCTGTGACATGTTTTTCTTCAAGACTCTCAGCCCATTTCCCATATTCGCTGATACAATGGGCCTCTTCTACTTCAGTCAATCCTCGCTTTTGATCAGCAGCTATTGTAATTAAATACTCTTCCATACTTATTTGACGACCAAGTGGTTAACAAGTGGACTCATTCGATAACCCCAATGATAAGATTTTTTTCGCTAGGAGTAAAATTACCATCCGGATCATAGGAAGCCCAAGGACTGTTAGAGATGTAATAGAATTTTTCTTGTATCCAGACACCCTGAGTGGGTTCTCCAAGAATGTCAGCTTGTGAGACCACTTTTTTGCTGAGGATTGAACTTCTATCCTCGGATAAAAAATATTTTACTATCCGGTTAGGCTTTGTGCCATTATGTAATCCTATAAGAGAGCCATCTCGATAATAGAGCCCATCGATACCTTTAATAAGTATTTTGTCTGATTTAACATCAAGTTTAATAAGTGATTTGTCCTTTAAGTCTAGTTTATAAATACCATCAATGTAATCGCTTAGAAAGATTTCGTTTTCTTTTTCACCAAAGGTCAGGCCTTGTAGATTGAAAACTTCGTCGGATAAATCATAAAATTCTTCAAGTTTTTTTGATCTGGCTTCTACCCAATACAGTTTGTTGGCGACTCCATCTGATATGAAAACATTTCCTTTCCGATCAACGATTAGGTCTCCGAAGTTGTGTCCTCCGGGGAGAGCGTAGGTTTGGAGAAGTTCACCTGATGATAAGCTGTATTGTAACACACTTGCATAACCCTCTTCATGTTGCTCGAAATTTTGATAATTACTCATTGCAGCGGTACATGCCCATAGAAATTTTTCATCCTGAGAGACCTGAAGTCCCATAACTGACCATGAATTCTTTTCAGATTTAGCCCAAAGAATTGGTTCTTCATTTGGTTGTACTTTCCAAATGGCACCATCCCTGACCCCTCCGATAAAAAACGACTTCTGGTCTTGCGAGTAGGTAATGGACTCGGGGTGCGCGTATAGAACAGGAAAACTATATGCTTGATCAACTTTTATTGGAGAAGAAAGTAATTCCCTTTTCTTCAATAGTTTCTCAAATTGAGTTTCCCCAATCAGGGATTTGAAATCTGAATCCTGGGTAAAATCTGTTATGGCATCCATCAGTATATATTGGTTCAATGTTTTAAGTGCCATCTCATTGCTCCCAGTCAAAGAGTATCCTCCGGCTAGATTGTATACCACAGCTGGATAATTGGGTCGCATATTATTGATTTGCTCCATTTTATCTCTGAAGAGCTCATAGTTATTTGCTTCATAAGCTTTAACACCTTCCTGGTAAAGGGCTCTGAGACTTTGGCTGTATCCTAGTTGGATGGATAAAATAAAGATTAAAAAAGGAATTTTTCTCATAGTGGTTTCAATATTCAAACACACAACAGATGAATGAAATTGTACCACTAGCTGATTGTAAAAATGCCTATGATTTTTGTTTGAGCGGTCAAAAAACAATTTCAAACTTTATTTCTTCACCTGATCGATCCACCACCACAGTGGTTGCATCTCCTTTCTTAAAGGTACTTAAGGCCTTCATATAACTCATCATATTGACGATGCTACTATCACCTAACTGGATAACAATATCACCTTTTTGAATTCCTGCTTTTTTTGCAGGCTTATCTTCACTTACACCATCAATACGCATTCCTTCACCATCAAATAGATAGTCGGGAATGACCCCCATGGTTACAGTAAATCTTGGAGTACTGTTTGATTCATCTTTGGTCTTTGTAAACGCCAATCGATCTTCTTGATCCAAGTTTATAATTACTCGTTCGATGAAATCAGCGATTTTAAGAATACCTTCAATATTTATCTTGTTTAAATCATCACCTGGCTTGTGATAGTCTTCGTGCTGTCCAGTGAAAAAATGTAATACAGGAATGTCCTGTAGGTAGAAGGAGGTGTGGTCGGATGGTCCTGTACCTGATTCACTTTTGATCAATTTGATGCTATCCTTATTCACCTCATCCAAAAGTTCGTTCCAGGCAGGAGATGTGCCAGTACCATTGATGGCGAGTCCTCGAGACTCATCCAATCTTCCGACCATGTCCATATTTATCATGAAGTTTACTTGTCCTATTTCTATTGTCGGATTTTTAGTGAAATAGTTTGATCCCCAAAGCCCTTTTTCTTCTCCGGACATTCCAATGAAAAGAATATCCCTCTTTAAATCCTTACTACCCAATACTCGGGCGAGATGGAGCATTGCAGCTACACCGCTTGCATTGTCATCTGCTCCATTATGTACTGCTTCCTCACCACGGTGTAGCGAAGAAAATCCCCCCATGCCCAAATGATCATAGTGAGCACCAATGATGATCATTTCTTTTGAAGAATGGTCAAGTTTTCCAATCACATTATATCCTGTGATTCCGTTTTCTCCATTTTCTGAAGAAGGTTGAGCGTGTGGATTGCTGGTGTCTTTTACAAAAAAAGATTGGTAAAATCCATCTGTACCTGCTGGCTTCAGATTAGCTTTCGCGAATTCATTGACAATATGTTCTGCTGCCATTTTTTCTCCTTCCGAGCCTACTTCTCGACCCATTAAAGAATCACTAGATAGTATTTTTATATCCTCATAAATGGCTTGAATGGGAGAATATTCTTCCTTCTTTTGGCAGGAAATTGTGAGAGAAATAAGAAACAGGATTCTAATAAGATTTTTCATGTGATTTGTTATCCTTTATTTTCGTGCCTAAAGATACCAACCAGTCACTATTACTTAGTCTCACATGAAAAACTTTACATTATCGATTGTGGTGCTTATCACAGTCTCTTGTCAACAATCGTCAAAAAAGGATAATACTCAAGATCAAAAGGCCGAAACAGTAGATTCTTTAAAGTATGAAAGCGAAATTCATCTCAAGAATGTACGACAGCTTACCTGGGGAGGAAACAATGCAGAAGCGTATTGGAGCTTTGACGGAAAGAGCCTTGTATTTCAATCTGATTTCAAGGACTGGGGGGTTGAATGTGATCAGATTTTCACATTGAATATTGAATCTGTGATGAGAGGAGAAAGGCCACAAATGATAAGTAATGGCCAGGGGAGGACGACTTGCTCTTATTTCTTGCCAGGTGATTCCCTTGTAGTCTATGGATCGACGCATTTAGCTGATACACTTTGTCCTCCTACACCGGAGCGGAGCTCTGGTAAATACGTATGGCCGATCTACGAGGGATATGACATCTTTGTCGCTAATAGACAAGGTGAAATTGTAAATCAGTTGACAGATGAACCTGGGTACGATGCAGAGGCCACTGTTTCTCCTAATGGTGATCGGATCATATTCACTTCTACAAGATCTGGAGACCTGGAGCTATACACCATGAATCTGGATGGTTCTGATGTTGTTCAGCTAACGGATGAACTAGGGTATGACGGTGGAGCTTTCTTTTCGCCAGACGGATCGAAAATAGTCTGGCGTGCATCCAGACCAAAGACAGCCGAAGACATAGCCGAATATGAAGAACTCCTGGATCAGGGACTGGTACAGCCTACCAAAATGGAACTATATGTGGCGAATGCCGATGGATCAGACACCAGGAAGATTACTGAATTGGGTAATGCCAATTGGGCACCATTTTTTAGTCCTGATGGGAAAAAAATAATTTTTTCTTCCAATCACCAGTCGGAAAGAGGTTTTCCATTCAATCTATTTATGATCAATCTCGATGGATCGGATTTAGAACAAATCACTTTTGATGATACATTCGATTCTTTTCCTATGTTTAGCCCGGATGGAAAATACCTTGTTTGGGCTTCCAACAGAAACAATGGAGGAACCAGGGATACTAACTTATTCGTAGCTGAATGGTTAGATTAACATGAAGAAGCTTCTATCACTTCTATTGGTATTAAATTTTCACCTGTCTAATGGTCAGGATACGACTTACTATAGAACATATGATCTTGAGACTTATTCACGTAGTGATGCTTCCATTTTTGAGGTAAATAAGTTCGCCACGGGTGAAGTAAGACGGTATTTTTTGAGTGGGAATCTGGCGATGGAAGGGTACAGTATTGAAAATTTCATCCAAGGGGAGGTTGTGAAGTATCATAAAAATGCGGGAGTTTTTGAAAAATCGGTCTACAAAAAAGGAAAGCCATACGGTCAGTTCAAGCGATGGTATCCTAGTGGCCAATTGATGGGGGTGTTTTATGGAATACCAGAAGAAGATCAGGTTGGGTTGGACTACTTTGAGGAAATTCGAGAATTCTATTTCGAAGAGGGTAAACAGTCAGTCGTGGAAGGAGAGGGATTTGCTCAAACATTTTATTTTGATGGATCACTTGCCGAACAAGGAGATATTGCAAATGGCAGAAAAAATGGATCCTGGATTGGTTATAATTCGGAGGGGCAAGTAATCTATAGAGAGAATTATGAGGAAAATAAGCTAATTCATGGTGAGAGCTATTATAAAGGTGTGGTGTATCATTACGAAGAGATTAGTGTTAACTCTGAATATCCCGGAGGAAAAGAAAAGTTTAACAGGATTTTCAGAACAATTGAACATCCACAGAGAAGTAAACGGAAGCGAAAGACAGGAACCATGTTTGTTTTCTTTGTGATCGAGAAGGATGGTTCCTATTCGAATATTCGTTTTTACTACTCTCTTGGTCCAAAATTTGAATCGGTTGTGAGAAAGGCACTTACTGATTCGGAAAAGTGGGTTCCGGGTAGTTATCGGGGTATCCCACTTCGACAAAGAATGGTCCAAACAGTAACCTTTGATTAAAAAATGCATCTCAAAAGTCATTTAATCATGATCTTTTGAGATGCATTTTTATTGAACTATTATGTTCTTCTGGTTATTCTGTGGTTATTCTGATAGTGTGATCGAACGCTCTACTGTGTTGAACGGGCCTTCTACTGAATTTCCATTTGCATCAATCAATTCAAGCTTTATCGTAGCTTCCCCCATCGGAAGTCCTTCGATATAAAATGGAGCCCATTCGTCAATGATAAATTCGTTTCCATTGATTGTGGCTTTAACCTTATTTCCAGTGGGAGACAGGGTAGTATTAAGAAGGTAGAAATCCAGCATTACTTTGTTGGTATCATCGCCACTATATGTTCCTTTAGGTCTACTATAGAATAAGTGTGGTGCAGTGAGGTCAGCCGAATCTGCCTCTATGTCACCCACGACCAAATTTTCAACATGGAAAGCATCGGGACTCTTGACGCTTTCGTGATACGATCTTGAAAGGAACGCCAAAACAACATAGTTTCCTGCTTCTAGATTTTCATTCACTCCAGGCATATAATGAGCCGCATATGGCCCATTGTTTACTATAAAATGAATATGTTGTCCTTTTCCTGAATTTGCAATACCTCTCGTTTCATAGTCTTCCGTAGGCATCCCCAACTCGTAATTCTGTACATCAAATGTATAGTTTACAACGAATGTACTGTCCGTAGGAGTGACTGCAGCATCTCCTCTTTTAATCAGATTTGCTATTGGAAACTCCGGTGATGGAGGAGCCTTTGTTAATGTAATTTCAGATTTTGTAGCATCATTGGCGTCTTCGGCTCCTCCTTTTTGCGGGGAGGAACAAGCGTACACAATGAAAGCAATCATAAGAATAGTCAGGGTCTTAATCGTGTTAGTTTTCATAGTTTAGGTATCTAATTAGCTTAAAGTTAAAAAGTTATTACCGTTCCAAATAGTGGGTTAGGATTAACAATTTGTTGTTAGTAGACAAATCAACCAGATGAAAAGAATATTGTTATCTCTAGCTATTTGCAGCTCTGTTATATTAGCTCAGGCTCAAATCGGTTTCTCTATTCCTTTAGATTCAGGGAAGGTAGAAATTCCATTTGAACGTTCTAACAATCTGATAATCATACCCATCACTTTTAACAAAGAAGTGACGTTGAAGTTCATTTTGGATACTTCTGTTGAGTATACAATTCTTTCAGAGAAATCAATTGGAGATGCACTGGGGATGAACTATCTCCGAAAAATTCCCCTGGGAAACGTAGATGGAAAACCCAGTTACGGTTATTCAGCCAATGGTATTCAATTATCCATAGGTGCAGCTTCTACTTCGGCTAATCATTCGATGATGGTATTAGAAAACGACTTCATGAATCTATCAAACTTGGCTAGAATGAGGGTGAATGGGGTTATTGGATATGACTTATTCGGCTCCTTAATTGTCCACATTGATCACTCAAAAAGACAATTGATCCTATATCCGAAGAATCAATTCGATACTCCACGTGGCTATTCCAAACTACCTTTAGAGATCACGGCACGAAGAGCTTTTGTTTCCACCGATATTGTATTCGAAAATTGGGATAGAGAGTCAAAAAAATTCCAGTTAAAGACGGGTGCTACTCATACCATGTTGTTCAACAGCGATTCTAACTTGTTTCATTTGCCAGCTCGCAAGCTGGAAATTCCACTTGGGACAGGTCCTTCAGGACCTATTGAAGGCTATGTTGGGAGAGTTCGTGAAATGCGAATCGCCGATTTTCGTTTCGAAAATGTGATTGCTTCATTTACAAAGAATGAGGTAGGTTCAGCAAAAGAAACAGGATCCATCGGTATGGGAATTTTAAGTCGTTTTGACTTAATCTTTGACTATAGTGGAGGTGTGGTATTCTTAAGAAAAAACAGGTCTTTTTCAAACTCATTTGAATATGATCTGAGTGGTTTAAAGGTTGATGCAAGCATTTCGAATGCTGATGAATTTATGGTGTCACACGTTCTGAGTAATTCGCCCGCATCAAGAGCAGGAGTGAAGATTGGGGACCGGGTAATTTCAATTCAGGGCGAAAAACTGTCAAGTAAAAATTCAAATGAATTGTTAGGCCTTTTTCTTCAAAAGGAGGGTAAACGAATAAAAATGCAGATTAAGAGTGGTAATCAAGAAATAAGAGAGGTTTCATTTACCCTTGCCAGTATGATATAAAAAAAGCCCCTTAAAAGGGGCTTTAGTATTATTTAGTCATAACTTCGACTGGATCCTTATATCCAAATAGTTCATCTAATTGGACTTCATTTACTTCGCCGTACTTTTTAAGATTCTCAAAGTCTATTTTATCTCTTGAACCCACCAATACGGTTACATAGTTTTTATCCTTGATGTACTTTTCGTGGAAGTTGGAAAGGTCAGCAAAAGTCATTCCTTTCACCTGCTCATATACATCTTTTCGAATGTCGTAATCCAACCCTTTATCTTGAGCGCTGATGTAATTCCAAATAACACCAGATCCTGTTACTCGCTCGCTTTCTATTTTATTCAAAATGGCTTCTTTAGCGATGTTGAAAGCTTCCTCTGACTCAGGCATGTTATTTATCAAGTCCATCATGGCATTCATAGCTTCTGCTTGTTTGTCCGCTTGGGTTCCAACATAGGCGAATAAATAATTGGCTTTCTCTTTCTTAGAAGGCTGTGAAAAACTTGAGAATACTGAATATGCTAATCCTTGAGCCTCACGAATTTCCTGGAAGACAATGCTGTTCATTCCACCACCAAAATATTCATTGAACATTCTGACAGCTGGCTCATTTTTGGCATCATAGCTTTCACCCTTAGCTAAAAAGACTATTTCTGTTTGAACCATATCATAATCAGTCCAGTACACTTTAGGATCATTGATATCCTGTTCTGCATATTTTTTCAATTCAGGAACCGGATCAAACTCACCTGGAACGGTATGATAGGTAGCCAAAAACTTGCTTACACCACTTTCTGCTCTAGGTCCGTAGTATAACACTTTATGAGGCAAACGAGTGATTCCCTTAATGATCTCTGTAAGTTCTTCCGCCTGGATCTCTTGAAGCTCATAGTTTTCCAAAACATCGTTAAATGGATTATCGGATCCGTATTTTCCATAGTTATAGAGCCCACTCCAAAGAATTGTTCCTTTATTCTTTTTGGCATCAGAGCGAGATTTAAAGGTTCTGTCTATCATTTTATCCAATGCATCCTGGTCAGGTGCCGGGTTAGCCAGAAGGCTTTCGAAGAGCTCAGTTGCTTTCTCCATATTCTCATCAAGACCTGATAATGTAACGTAGGTTCTTTCGGTTGACGCGAATACATTGAAGCTACAGCCTAGTTTATAAAGTTCTTTCTTAAACTCTTCAGCCGAATACTGATCATTGCCAATGAACTCCAGATACTGAACTGCCAGAGATAATTTGGGATCTGCATTTTTTCCCATATCAAGCAAGTATGTGAGTTCGAATAATTCGTTTTCAACATTCTTTTTGGACAATACAGTTACATTGTTAACTGAAAACTGATCAACATCTTCTGAATAGTTCACAAACTTAGGTGTGAGTTTATCAACTTCTTTATTTGTGATGGCTAAGTGGAAATCAGACTTGGTATCTCTGTTAAGAGGCACTTTAGTGATCTCAGGCTTCTCCACCTTTTGTTTATTTGGATCTTCTCCATTTCGCTTGTAAACCACAACGTAGTTTTCGTTATAGTTTTCGTTCGCAAACTGAACGAGTTCTTCTTTCGTGATCTGCTCCATTTTATCGATCTCCTGAATGTAGCTGCTCCAATCCATGTTATTCGTAAATGCCATCACCATCTGGTTTGCACGAGACCAGTTACTTTCCAGGCCTTTCATCTTTGAAGTTTTAAAATCGGTGATCACCGCCTCTAGTAACCAATCTTCAAATTCTCCCTTTTTAAGTAAATCGATCTGTTCCAGAACCAAATCTTTCACTTCTTCCAAAGACTGATTTTGTTTTGCATTCCCATAGATGGTATGGATCGAATAATCATTCATGTCATTCACATATGATCCGGCATTCAATACAGCTTGCTTTTGTTTCAAATTCAGATCGATCAATCCAGCTTCTGAATTATTAAGGATCATGTCAATCAACTTGACTTTGATGAAGTCATCAGAACTGGTGCCGTCAAATCGGAAACCGATGTTTAGGAATTCAGCATCCGGACCATACACCTCCGCCACTCTAGGTTCTGTGATAGGTTCCTCGACTACTTTATTCCATTGAGGCAGGGATTCGTTTGGTCCCCAATTTCCAAAATACTGATCAATCAGTTTGATTGTTTCATTGTAGTCAATGTCACCGCTCATGCAGATCGCGACATTGTTTGGTTTGTAATAAGTATCAAAGTAGTTTTTGATTTCTGTTATCGATGGATTTTTTAAGTGCTCAATGGTTCCAATAACTGTTTGTGTACCGTAAGGATGTTCTTTGAACATTGTGGTGTACATAGACTCAAATACTTTCCAATAGTCATTGTCTAATGATCGGTTTTTTTCTTCATACACCGCCTCTAACTCTGTATGAAAAAGTCTATTGACAATCTTCCTAAATCTTGATCCTTCGATCTCAAGAAAACGAGGAATCTCATTTGAGGGGATATCTACAGTGTAAACCGTTCGATCTTCTGTGGTGTAGGCATTTAATCCTTTTCCACCGATCAATGAGATCATTTTGTCATACTCATTAGGAATGGCATACTCTGCTGCCTTATTCGAATAGTCGTCTATTTTTTTATAATAATCTTTTCTATCCGAAGCACTGGTTAGTGTCGCATAATAATTGAACATCTGTTCGATACTGTCAAGCATGACAACTTCAGCTTCATAATCAACAGTTCCAAACTCATTATTTCCCTTGAACATCATGTGCTCGAGGTAGTGAGCTAAACCTGTGTTGTCAGCCGGATCATTTTTTCCTCCTGCTTTTACGGGTAAGAAAACATGTACTCGTGGAGCATTTTCATAATCACTTAAATAGACTTTTAGTCCATTTTCAAGTGTGTAGATGCGTGTGTTCATCGCATCACCTGTTACATATTCATACGTGTAGCCATCTTCTGTGGCTGTTTTGGTCTCGAAAGCTTGTTCCTGCGTTCCGCACGCAAAAAGAAAAGCTAAGACGATTAGAAAAGGTGTTTTTTGCATTTTTCCTGTTTTAAGTAAAAAATCTGGTTCTTATCAAGGATAATTTTACTACCAAAAAAGTTGCGAACAAAAAAAGTCTACACCTAGAGGCGCAGACTTTTATAAATGGTTGTTTTTTCTTACTTAATTATCGTTTTTAAGGAAGTTTCTTAGCACATAATTCAAGATTCCTCCATGTTTGTAATACTCGACATCCACTCCGGAATCGAGTCGTACTTTGGCCTGAAACTCCACTTTAGACCCATCTTCTTTTGTTGCAGTAACATCCACCATTTTTCCAGGGGTAAGACCGTCTGAGACACCTGAGATGTCATACGTTTCTTTACCTGTCAATCCAAGTGAATCTTGTGTCTCACCCTCTGCAAATTGCAGCGGAAGTACACCCATTCCAACTAAGTTGGATCTGTGGATGCGCTCATAACTTTCGGTGATCACCGCCTTTACGCCTAAGAGTTGTGTTCCCTTTGCCGCCCAGTCTCTGGAAGATCCGGATCCATATTCTTTTCCTCCAATCACTACCAGTGGTGTTCCTTCTTCCTGATATTTCATGGAGGCGTCAAATACGGTCATTTCTTCCCCTGTCGGGATGTAAGTTGTCCAACCGCCTTCTTTAGTGGCGAGCTTGTTCTTAATCCTCACATTGGCAAAGGTTCCCCGCATCATTACCTCATGGTTTCCTCTTCTGGAACCATAAGAGTTGAAATCTCTTTTCTCTACGCCATTGTTGACAAGATACTTGCCAGCAGGATGTTCAGGTAAGAATTTTCCGGCAGGGGAGATGTGGTCAGTCGTTACAGCATCTCCAAGTTGTAAAAGAACTTTCGCGCCCTTGATATCGTCTGGCTCTGGAACTTCTTCTGAAATATTCTTGAAGAATGGTGCTTCTTGGATGTAAGTAGAATTCGAATCCCAATCATACGTTTTACCTTTCGGTGCAGCCAGGTTTTGCCAGGTATCATCTCCATCAAAAATGGTTGCATAATTATTTTTGTAGTCTTCCGGACTCAGCACGCTGGTCATTACATCATTGATCTCATGTGAAGTAGGCCAGATATCTCTTAAGAATACCGGATTTCCTTCTTTATCGTGACCCAGTGGTTCAGAGTTCATATCGAAATCCGTGTGACCTGCTATAGCATACGCAACGACCAACATCGGTGAGGCAAGGAAATTCATTTTAATGTTCGGGTGAATCCTCGCTTCAAAGTTCCTATTTCCTGATAGTACTGAACTCACAACTAAGTCATTTTCGATCACTGCTTGCTGTACCGACGGCATCATATCCCCTGAGTTTCCTATACAAGTCGTACATCCGTATCCCACAGTGTAAAACTTCAGTTCTTCAAGGAACGGAAGCAACTTTGATTTTTCTAAATATTCTGTCACCACCCTTGAGCCTGGAGCCAATGAAGTCTTCACCCATGGCTTGATTGTCAATCCTTTTTCTACTGCTTTCTTCGCAACTAAGCCCGCACCAATCATCACGCTTGGGTTGGAGGTATTTGTGCATGAAGTGATAGCTGCCATTACTACCGAAGCATCCGAAAGCGCCACTTCTTCACCATTCAAATCAATGTTGACGCTTCGTACACCATTTCCAGTCTTTACTGTAGGTGCAGGTTGTCCACCTTCGTTTGCCCAGTCCGCTGTGCGGTTGGTGATAGCGATGTATTCCCTGCCGTGCTCTTTGAGCAAGCTAATGACAGAGTTCTTTGCTTCTCTTAATAATATCTTTTGCTGTGGTTTCTTGGGTCCGGAAATCGTAGGCTCCACCGTTCCAAGATCTAACTCTATAACGTCCGTATATTCAATCTCCGCATTGTCGTCTCTCCATAACAGATTCGCTTTTGCATAAGCTTCCACCATGTCCACATGCTTATCCGGTCTGGATGTTTTTCGCATGTAATCCAATGTCTGTGCATCGATTGGCCAGTGGGTATCCGT
Source organism: Ekhidna sp. (assembly GCA_965267215.1). Classification (GTDB taxonomy): domain Bacteria; phylum Bacteroidota; class Bacteroidia; order Cytophagales; family Cyclobacteriaceae; genus Ekhidna. The sequence continues at coordinate 1,988,510 of OZ253940.1, read as the reverse complement.
ACAACCAAATTCTGGTGACATGTTGGAGATGGTGGCTCTGTCTGTCACGGCCAGATTTGCTAATCCAGGTCCAAATACTTCCACAAATTTTCCTACCACACCATAATCTCTCAGTAATTTGGTGATGGTCAATACTAAATCAGTCGAAGTAGTACCTTCTTTCATTTTGCCTGTGATCTTCAAACCAATCACTTGAGGAAGAATCATGTAAATCGGTTGACCCAACATGGCGGCTTCTGCCTCAATGCCTCCAACACCCCACCCAAGCACACCAATTCCATTCACCATCGGGGTATGCGAATCGGTACCAACCAATGTATCAGGAAATAGATATCCATCTCGTTCAATCACACCTTTCGCCAGGTACTCAAGGTTTACCTGGTGGCAAATACCCATGCCTGGAGGCACTACACTAAAATTGGAGAATGCCTGCTGTCCCCATTTTAGCAATTTGTATCGTTCCTCATTTCGCTCATACTCCAGCTTCACGTTCTTCTCATAGGAATCTGCCGTTCCGAAATGGTCTACTACAACTGAGTGATCTATTACCATGTCCGCCGGAACGACTGGGTTGGTTTTGCTTGTGTCTTTACCTTTTCTGGCTACCTCTGCCCGAATAGATGCAATATCTACTACAGCAGGAACGCCAGTAAAATCCTGCATTAATACTCTGGCCGGACTATAAGGAATGTCTTTTTTCCCAGCAGTTTCCTTCCAGTTGAGGATGGTCTCCAGGTGCTCTTCAGTCACTGCAAACCCATCGTAGTTTCGGATGGCATTCTCAAGTAAAATCCGGATGGAGTAAGGGAGCTTTTTAACTACCGGCTTCTTTTGTGCCAGGTCGTGAAGGCTAAAATATTTTTGATCCCCGATAGGAGATTGAAGTTGTTTTTCGATTCCAAAAAAGTCCTGAGGCATAAAATGGTATTTTAAGGTTTACGATTATATAATGGCCGTCTGGCAACAATATCCTTAAAAATAAACACTAAAACCTGACTAAAGTTCGAATAAATGGAAGTTGGCTGTCTGAGGAGAGATGGCTACCTCCTGGATTTTCGCTTTTTACTGAAGCCTCTGTTTTTATCTTCCTTCTTTCCAAATGTGTATCCGAGGAGCTTGGCTACCAGGTCACCTCGTCCTTTGTTAAGGAGTTTGTCTTTTATTCGTTGTTGGTATTCCTTCTTGTGCCAGAAGAAAAACATGTGCTGGTTTTTCTTCTCTTTATCAGTTTTTGCAACATAAGACTGTTGCAGCGTGTAAGGGTGATAGCCGGAGTAATAGATCACAGTGGCAACCGTCATTGGAGTAGGAGTAAAGTCTTGTACCTGCTCCAGTTTAAACCCCATGTCCTTGGTCTCGGCCGCCAGGTTGGCCATATCCTCTTCCTTGCAACCCGGGTGACTGGAAATGAAATAGGGGATCAACTGCTGTTTTAACCCCAGCTTCTGGTTGATCTTATCAAACTTTCTTTTGAACTCATGAAAATGCTTGAAGGAAGGCTTTCGCATAATCTTGAGGGTATCATCGGAGGTATGTTCAGGGGCTACTTTCAATCTACCTGAGACGTGCCTAGAGACCACCTGCTCCATGTAGGTATCGATGCTGTCGTTAGCGTTTTTATTATAGCCCTTTACGAGTAAATCGTATCGAATACCACTACCCACGAACGCCTTCTTCACTTTTGGATGTTGATCTACTTTCTTATAGAGCTCCGTCATTGGGGTGTGATCGGTATCAAGGTTAGAGCACACCACCGGGTGGATGCAGGAAGGACTCACACATCTGTCACAGATGCTCTGCACCTTGCCTTTGAGCTTGTACATATTAGCACTTGGGCCGCCCAGGTCAGAAATGTATCCTTTGAAGTCTTCCATCTGCGTGACCTTATCCACTTCTTTCATGATGGATTCTTCGCTACGACTGGCGATAAATTTTCCCTGATGCGCTGAGATGGTACAGAAGCTACAACCACCAAAGCAACCACGATGCATGTTGATCGAGAACTTGATCATCTCATACGCAGGGATGGTTCCACGCTTTGCGTACTTAGGGTGTGGCAGCCGGGTATAGGGAAGATCAAATGACTGATCCATTTCCTGCTCCGTCATGGTGTAGTACGGCGGGTTGATCACGATCTGGTAGTCACTGGCTGCCTGAATGATACGATCTGCCTGTAGCTTGTTTGATTCCTGCTCTACATGCTTGAAGTTTTTGGCATAAGCCTTTTTATCTCGCAGGCATTTTTCATGAGAATTAAGGTAAATAGTCTCACACTCATCAAAAGGAGCGACCTCTGCTTTCCTGGGAATCAGGTAGCTGGTCTGAGGTATGTTCTGAATCTGGTCGAGCGGAACACCCTTTTTCAGCAATCTAATGAGTGATCGGAGTGGTTGCTCGCCCATGCCATAGACCAAAAGATCTGCTTTACTGTCCAGCAGGATAGAAGGTTTTAAGGTATCTGACCAATAATCGTAATGTGTCACCCGTCGGAGACTGGCCTCTACGCCACCAATCACGACAGGCACGTCCGGATAAAGTTCTTTGAGGATGTTGGAGTATACGACTGTGGCATAGTCCGGGCGAAAGTTGGGTTCTCCTCCCGGGGTGTAGGCATCATTGGATCGTTTTCGTTTGTTAGCGGTGTAGTGGTTTACCATGGAGTCCATGCAGCCGGACGTCACACCGAAGAATAGCTTGGGTGCACCGAATTTTTTGAAGTCACGCAGATCATCACGCCAATTGGGTTGGGGGATGATCCCCACTTTGAGTCCTTCACTCTCGATGATCCTACCGATTACAGCGGTCCCGAAGGCCGGGTGATCCACATAGGCGTCACCTGAAACGATCACCACATCCAACTGTTCCCATCCTCGCATCTCTACCTCTTTCATGGTGATGGGTAACCAATCTGTCACTTGCCTTTTTACCGCCATGTTGCAAAGATATGTGAGAATGGACTTTCCCATACTAATGATGCTTTTAGCCATGGTTTGTGTCTCCACAAACCACTTTCCGAATTGATAGATGGTTCGTGAGGACACGAACCTAGGCTGGGAGGGTGAGGATATAAATCAATTGCACTCGTTGCAAACTAGCGCTAGCTGGGGGTGATTACATTATATGAATAAGCACGGAAGTAACTTCCGCGCTCCAAAGGGAGAGGTTATTCTAGTTCAAATATTCGCTCAAAATCAGTTTCTGAAAGTATTCTGATATTTTGCCCCTTCTCTTTAATGAGTTTTTCAGCTTTTCTATGTTTTGAGCTCTTCTCATAACCAGCGAGTTTAAATGAGTCTTGAACTCCAACTACAATCATGGTTGTCTTTTTTGTTACTGAGTTCGTTACGTTGCAACCTAGTTCTGCTGCAATCTTTCCAGCTTCTGCACGAGTCATCGAAAGTGTTCCAGTGAAGACTAATTCCTCACCAAATAAAGGGCCATCAGGGTTACCATCGAGTTTTATCGTGGATGCCCCATCTTTATAAATTGTTAGGGGTTTCTTTACTCGTTCGATCCAATCCTCAATTGATAGCTCCTGTATTTTAGATGCCTCGGTTACAACATAACCGGCGGCAATTGCATCCTCAAGTGCATCATGATGAGCAAATTCAAAGTTTAGCATCTCTGCTAGATTAGCCAGACCAAATCCTCTGTACGCTACTTCTTCCCAAGTTCTTCTCGCTATTTTAGCTGAGTCAAGCCAAATAGGCGAGATTAAAGGAAGTTCATATTTTTCGCAGGCTCTTGAAATTGCGACTCGATCAAACGGCATATGATGCACAGTCACTCGTTCATTGATCCATGCCGTAAGATCTGTATAGATATCTGGAAAAGTTGGAGCGTTCTTAACCTTATTCTCATCAATTCCGTGAAGTTCAACGTTGAAATAGTCAAAATAATCTTCTGGGTTCAATAGTATACTCCAACTATCAATAACTTGTCCGTTTTCAAACTGAGCAACTCCTAATTGACAAAGACTAGAGTAGTCCGAGTTGGCTGTTTCAACATCTAGCGCTAAAAATTTCATTGGATTTCTTTTCAACTTATTTTCGAACTCAAGTCTACTATACTTCAAATATACCGTTTTCTCCTACTCTTATCAGTCAATAAAAAAGCCCAACTCTCACGAATCGGGCTTTGATATTTTAAGAGAACTGTGGTGTTTACCTCACCAACTGCTTACCTGATGGCTTAAACTTCGTCAAGTTGATTCCTTCCACTGCTGCCTCATATTCTTCGATTTTAGGCGTTCTTCCAAGAATAGTGGAGAGCACCACTACAGGAGTAGAAGAGAGTAAGGATTCACCTTTTTTGTCTTCTCCGTCTTTCACTACTCTTCCTTTGAATAGACGGGTAGAGGTGGCCATCACCGTATCACCCGGTTCTGCTTTTTCCTGGTTCCCCATGCAGAGGTTACATCCGGGACGCTCCAGGTACAGGATGTTTTCATACTTGGTACGGGCATCACTCTTAGGTTTATCATCATCAAACTCGAACCCGGAATACTTCTGCAACACTTCCCAATCTCCTTCTTCTTTAAGCTCATCCACAATGTTGTAAGTAGGAGGAGCTACTACGAGAGGTGCCTGGAATTCTACTTTTCCGTTTTGCTTTTCAATATTCTTAAGCATCTGCGCCAAGATCTTCATGTCGCCTTTGTGTACCATGCATGATCCTACGAAACCAAGATCTACCTTTTTCTCTCCACCATAATACGATAATGGTCGGATGGTATCGTGAGTGTATCGCTTGGACACGTCGATGTTGTTCACATCAGGGTCGGCAATCATCGGCTCTGCAATCTGATCCAGATCCACGACTACCTCGGCATAGTATTTTGCATCTGCATCAGGCTTCAATGCCGGTTTCTCTCCTGATTTGATTTCAGTGATGCGCTTGTCTGCAATATCGATCAAGCCCTGGAGAACTTTCTTTTCATTGTCCATGCCCTTCTCGATCATGATCTGGATCCTGCCTTTGGCAATTTCCAGTGATTCTATCAGGGTTTCATCCTCAGAAATACAGATGGAAGCCTTTGCTTTCATTTCAGCAGTCCAGTCGGTGAATGTGAATGCCTGATCGGAAGTAAGCGTACCAATGTGTACCTCGATCACTCTTCCCTGGAACACATTCTCTCCGTCGAACTGTGCCAGCATCTGTGCCTGCGTTGCGTGTACTACGTCACGGAAGTCCATATAAGACTTCATCTCACCTTTGAAGGTCACTTTCACCGATTCCGGGATCGGCATGGAAGCTTCTCCAGTTGCCAGTGCCAACGCTACCGTTCCAGAGTCTGCTCCAAAAGCAACACCTTTGGACATCCTGGTGTGGGAGTCACCCCCAATAATCACCGCCCAGTCATCCACTGTGATGTCATTCAATACCTTATGAATCACATCGGTCATGGCGTGGTAGTTTCCTTTCGGGTCACGACCTGTGATGAGTCCAAAGTCATTCATGAACTGCATCAGCTTTGGAATGTTCGCTTGCGCTTTTTTATCCCAAACCGAAGCGGTGTGACAACCTGACTGGTACGCACCATCCACGATGGGAGAGATGGTAGTAGCCGCCATCGCTTCTAGCTCCTGTGCCGTCATCAAACCGGTCGTGTCCTGCGAACCGACAATGTTTACTTCCACACGTACATCCGAACCTGCATGCAAGGTTTTGCCCCGAGTGGTGCCGACTGCATTTTTATTGAAGATTTTCTCAACAGCTGTTAGTCCTTGTCCTTCATGAGAGATCTCTTTGGAAGGAGCGTACACAACTGGCGCTTCAATACCTAAGGTCTTTGCAGCGAACGTTTGTATTTTCTTACCGAATACGACCGCATAGGAGCCACCTGCTTTGATGAACTCCATCTTTTGTGGAGTAAGCGAGCTGGAAATATCAATCAGTTCCTGGTCGCCATTGTATAGTTTTTTCTTTTTGGTATTGATGGTCAATACCGTCCCGGTTTCTACCGAATAGGCTTGCTCCAAAATCGGCTCGCCATCTGCATCTACTACGGTATTGTCATTGGCATCCTTTTTCTTTACCCAGTTTTTCAGATCGATCCCGATCCCGCCGGTCACACCTACGGTCGTCAGGAAGATCGGCGAAATGCCATTGGTACCTGCGATGATCGGAGCGATGTTAACAAACGGAACATACTTACTAGATGGAATGCCAGTCCACAATGCAACGTTGTTTACCCCTGACATTCTTGAAGAACCTACACCCATAGTGCCTTTCTCAGCAATTAACATGACGCGCTTGTCCGGATGTTGTGCTTTCAGTGCGGACAGCTCTTGTTGCATTTCTTTGTTGTGCTCGAAAATACACTGGCCGTGAAGTTCACGATCGGATCTGGAGTGGGCATCCGCACCCGGGGAAAGCAAATCGGTGGAGATATCGCCCTCACCAGCAATGAACGTTACGATTTGGATTTCTTCGTCTACCTCTGGAAGCTTGGTGAAGAATTCTGCTTTCGCATAGCTCTCCAAAATATCTTTAGCGATGGAATTACCCGATTCATATGCTGCTTTCAAACGAGCAGTGTCTGCATCATAAAGAAATACCTGAGTTTTTAGTACCTCTGCAGCTTTTGAAGCAATCGCTTCATCATCACCTAAAGCTAAGTCGAGCAATACGTTGATGGATGGCCCACCTTTCATATGAGATAGTAGCTCAAATGCAAAGTCAGGTGTTATTTCCTCAACCACGGATTGACCAAGAATGATTTCTTTTAGAAATGCTGCTTTTGCTCCGGCAGCACTTGTAGTACCCGGCAAAGTATTGTAGATAAAGAAGTTTAAAGAATCTTTTCGATGTTCATTGTTCAGGTCTTTTATCTGCTCAATGATCTCACTCAGCAGCCCAGCATCTTCGATCGGCTTAGGTTGTAATCCTTGTGCCTTTCGCTCATCGATCTCTTTTAGGTATTCTTTATAGTTCATGTTTCTCTTTAAAATTCAAGGTTAATTTTCTCTCTAATGAGAGGCGCGCAAAGATAATTGGTATGACGTGATATGGAAAAGCAACCCGAAGGCTCACAACTTTTCCAAGAATTTTAGGGTATCTACATTATCAGCATAATCCCATAATTCTGGTCTCTGTGCCTTGCCAAAAGGAGTATGATCTTTTCCTACAATGCATTGGATTTTTTCTTTTTTGGTCTCCAATATGTTTGCGAGATTTTCTTCTGAGTCATACTCCTGATGAAAAAGAACGCTGATAGGTGAAACCAATTCATCTGTTGATGTCACCAGTAAAAATCCGGTATCCAAATGAGGAGTCTTGTTGACCAGGTAAATGGATTTATGATAATCGTAGTTATTTCTGTACTTGTGATGATCTACTACACCGGAATAGGATTCAAACTGTGGGAAAGCTTCTCTAAGATCGTATCCTTTTGGGGTAAAAACTTTGGATACATTTCGACATCCCAGACCGAAATAACTGAATATATCCTGACCTAAATCTTCGAGCTCTTCTGAGGTTTCGGATCCTTTCAAAATAGCTATTGAAGTTCTATTCTTTCGGATGATGCTTGGAATATCATTGAAATAGTATTCAAAATATCTGGCGGTGTTATCACTTCCCGTTGCGATGACGGCATCAATACCGGTTAGTTTATCTCTTAATTCAATATTCTTTTTAAATCTGGGCTCGATTTCTGTGATCCAATCAATAATTGTTTTGGTTAGAAAATGATCATCACTACTAGGTTTTACAGCTGCAAAATGTCCGGAGATAAGAACGGAGAGCAAATCATGAAATCCAACCAATGGAATGTTTCCGGCCATTACTAATCCAATAATTCTTGGTGTTTCCGGGACTGCATCATATGACTCCAGCCATTTAGATAGCTTATCTTTTTGAAGCATATGAGTAAGCCCTTCAAATGCATTTTTAACATTTTCTTCACTAAACCATCCATTTTGGTTTCGTGCACTTTCAGCCAATGAAGAAAGTTCATCTGTAGACAAATTGGATATCTTTTCTCCTAGTGAGGCAAAAGCCTGAATTTTTTCCTCTTTTCTCATAAAAAAAGTAAATAAGTCAACTGAGTCAATTGGGCTGCAAACTTATTGCGATTAATTTTGTTCACTGATTTAAGAATAAGAAAAAAAGCTTTTTTTATGGCGATAATGATTACCGATGAATGCATCAACTGTGGTGCATGTGAGCCTGAATGTCCGAACACTGCTATATATGAAGGAGGAGTAGAATGGAAGTGGGCAGATGGAACAGATTTGCAGGATATAGAAATGGAGGATGGCTCCAAGGTAGATGCTAAAGAAGTTCAAGAACCTGTATCAGACGAGTTTTACTATATAGTTCCGGGAAAGTGCACTGAATGCACAGGATTTCATGAAGAGCCACAATGTGCGGCCGTGTGCCCGGTAGATTGTTGTGTGCCGGATCCTGATTACGTAGAGACAGAAGAAGAGCTACAAGCTAAGAAAGAGTGGTTGCATCTTTAATTTGATAATGAATTGATTTGAAGATTAATCGATTAATCTTCAAATCAATCACCTCATTTTCTTTCTTTTAATTAGATAAGCTCCGAGAATTTTATCAAACGAATCATTGGTGTTGACAGGGACGAAATCCACTTTCATCATCCCACATTTGATTTTTAGATCCTGATAGAATTGCGACATCTCTTTTCTATAAAGATCTTTTACCTCATGTGGATTCACTTTGACGCTTTTCTGTGTCTCCATATCGATGAACCTGTATGGTCTGTCATCAAATTTGAAATTTAATTCTGTTTCATAATCAGAAACATGGAAGAGGATCACCTCATGTTTGTTGTGCTTTAGATGTTGTAATGCACTTAAAAGATCTTCTTCGTTCGCATTTTGAAACATGTCTGAGAAAATAATTACCAAAGATCTCTTGTGGATTTTGTCGGCCATTTCATGCAATACAGAACTGATATCTGTTTTCGTCTCGACTTTCTGATCTGGGAGTGCCGAAAGCTTGGTTAGAATGGTATTCAAATGAGCTTTAGTACTTCGTAAATCTGTTTCTTCTTCGACTTTGTCAGAAAACACCGTTAGACCCACTACGTCCCTTTGTTTCGTAAGAAGATATGAAAGTGCTGATGCTCCAAAAATTGAGAATCGAAGTTTATCCTTACCTTTTTTTGGATAGTGCATCGAAGCAGAATTATCAATAAGTATGCGACATCTAAGATTAGTTTCTTCCTCGTACTGTTTCGTGTAGAGGCGATCGGTTCTGGAAAATACTTTCCAATCGATATGTCTGGTACTTTCACCAAAGTTGTACAGCTTATGTTCGGCAAACTCTACTGAAAATCCATGATATGGTGATTTGTGTAATCCTGTAATGAAACCATCCACGAGCTGTTTGGCTATTAGGCCCAGGTTATCATACTGGTTGATTTCGGCAATATTTGAAGTCATATATTACTATTGAACGTGGAAACCACGCTTTGTTTTGCAGATAAAAAATATAAAGCAGTATATTTAGCCCCGATTTTAGTAAAAAACTAACACCTAACACAAATTTTAGACAAGTGGAAGATAATAACGAAAAAGGAAGAGACGAGATCTATTCTGAGAGAGTAAAGGCGGGAAAGCGTACTTACTTTTTTGATGTGAAAGCGACAAGGTCAAATGACTATTATTTAACGATTACAGAGAGTAAGAGGAAACCAAAAGATGATGGTTTTTTTTACGAAAAGCACAAAATCTTTTTGTACAAAGAAGACTTTAATAAATTCGTGAATGCCTTGAATTCCACTGTGAGTCATGTGAAGGACGAATTGATGCCTGAAGTGGATTTTACGCAGTTTGATCGAGTAGATGAAGGAGAGGTGGCAAATGCGGAAGTTTCTGAGACCGACTCAGAATTGAAATGGGATTAAAATAACTTTTTTATAAGTATGAAGAGAGAGGCTTCCCGGTGAAAATCGGGAGGCTTTTTTTATTGTATTCTGTACTAGCTTTGCGCCCTCAAAATAATTTATCCTTGACTTAAATTTTGATCCATGGGATTACAATGTGGTATAGTAGGACTACCTAATGTAGGCAAATCGACACTTTTCAATGCTTTGTCAAACGCTAAAGCGGAAGCCGCCAACTTCCCCTTTTGTACCATTGAACCTAATGTGGGTGTTATAACCGTACCAGATGAGCGACTTAAGATTCTAGCGGATCTTGTAAACCCGAAGAAAGTATTGCCAACGGTTATTGAATTCGTAGATATTGCCGGCTTGGTTAAAGGGGCCAGCAAGGGGGAAGGACTAGGTAATCAATTTCTGGCCAACATCAGGGAAGTTGACGCGATTATACATGTAATCCGTTGCTTTGATAACGATAACATTGTGCACGTGTCGGGCAAAGTAGATCCGGTTGAAGATAAAGAGGTGATCGATACAGAGCTTCAATTGAAAGATCTGGAATCCATTGATAAGCGGATCGAAAGAGTACAAAAGATCGCCAAGTCAGGCGACAAAGACGCCAAAGCAGAGTATGAGATTTTATTGCAATTCAAAACACACCTGGAAAGTGGACAAAATGCACGGTCTCTGAACATGGATAAAGAACATAGGGCATGGATCAAAACTTTGCAATTGTTGACAGATAAACCAATCATTTATGTAGCAAATGTGGATGAGGAATCGATTAACACAGGTAATGAATGGAGTAAAAGACTGGAGGATAATATAGTAAACGAAGATGCTCAGTTGATTTTGGTTTCAGCTGGACTGGAAGCTCAGATCGCTGAATTTGAAGACCCAGAAGAAAAGCAAATGTTCCTGGAGGAATATGGTTTGAAAGAGTCCGGTTTGAATAGACTCATCAAAGCTTCCTATGCACTTCTTGACCTCATTACCTACTTTACTGCTGGTGAAACGGAGGTAAGAGCCTGGACTATCAAGAGAGGCTGGAAAGCTCCTCAGGCTGCTGGGGTAATCCATACAGATTTTGAAAAAGGCTTTATAAAAGCGGAGGTTATAAAGATTCCGGATTATCAACAATACAAATCTGAGGCTGGCTGTAGAGAGGCAGGAAAATTATCCATTGAGGGCAAAGAGTACGTTGTATCAGATGGGGATGTAATGCATTTCCGATTCAATGTCTAAGACATTTACAGATCATCTATTGACCTGAACCGCTTATATCCGATAAGTTGATCATTGATGTTCCCGGGCTTTCGGTAGTAAACAAGGATTTCGTACTCATTTTCAGCTTGAAAATGACTCCCCTCAAATAAATAGGGTTCCCTTTCAATGCTTTTTACTAAATATTGATATTCATAGTATCCCTGTTTCAATTTAATTGTCGTTTCATACCTTCCAATTCCATTTTGGTTGGTATATCGCATCCTATTGTTATCTGATAGGTTCCAGTTATTGAATTGCCCTACAACGAACACGTCTCCGTTTATGGGATTTGATTTCAAAGAGAAGGTAGTTTCAGCATAGTCCGCGTTAAGTAGATCTTCTCCCGGATCATTGTTTTGGATGATGTAGTTTCCATTTATATCCTGAAAATTCAATGTATATGGGACATTCGCTTTGCTACCATCCATTTTCAGGGGAGCTAAAATTTTCGAACCTGTGTTAGTGACTCGGGCTACATTTCTTCCTGCGACACTCAACGTCCTTAGGTCAGCAAATCGGAATTCGTTCCAGCCGGGGAAGTTGGTGGTCAAGTCTAAATGTCTAAATTCCATAAAGCCTTCATTGGCTCTTATTAATGTTGGAGGTATGTTCGAAATCGCAGTGTTCCAGTTATGATTCTGAAGAAGAACCGTTTGAATGTCCTTCGTTGGAGTATTCACAAAAAGATCCCCATAATTGACCCCATACTCGATTTGGTGATTTTGATCTCTCTTGTCTATTGTCGTACTCACTCTGACCGTATGATTTATTGAAGCGATTCCTTCTATAACCAAAAATCTACGTGTGAATAGGATGTCATTAGGATTGGCACGCCTGAAGACCGAAATAAGATAGTTTCCCGAGATAATAGGCTTAGGCAGGTTTAAACGATAGTTTATATAAGGTTGAACTGTGTTTACGGAGTAATCGAATTCTGTAATTCGAAAATTATTTATTTGGGACAAAAATTCCATATCACGAAGCATGGACTTGTTCCAGTCCTTATTACAATGGTAGATTTTAGCTCCCAGGTTTTCAAACTTATCCGTAAGCAAATCGAACGTAAGGTGAAGTTGGTTTGAACTGAGTAGGTTGATGACTGGATGTTCCAACTCTTTGAAAACACCATTTTCCATTGGTGCTAGTTTCACAAAACCGACAATATCCTCATACTCATAATTGTTGTACACAATCTTTTTATTCGATACATCTTTTTGTGGCACCACTGGCTCACATTGAATTAATAGTAAAGAAATTGCTACAATCAGTAGGTTCTTCATAACTTTATAGTAATAATTCACAAATTATAGATTACAACTATAATATTCAGCTTTGGGTCTATTTAAATGCCAACATGTATGTCAGTTTCTGAGGAAAAATTGATAAAAGGCTGCCAGAAGGGTAAACGAGAATATCAACAGGCACTGTACGATAAGTACTGTGACGGAATGTATTTGGTAGCATTACGCTATTCAAAAATGCAACAGGAAGCTGAGGATATTTTACAAGAGTCTTTCATTAAGGTCTTTAAGAATATCAAGAACTTTAGAAAAGACTCTTCATTGGCGTATTGGATAAAGCGTATAGTAGTGAATACGGCCCTGAATCATCAACGGAGTAAGCTCTATTTATATCCGATGGTGGACGTAAATGAGCTGGATGATTGGAGTGAGAAAGAATCGATTATTTCGGAGTTGAGTTATGAAGAACTCCTTAACTTAATCAGAGAACTCCCAACAGGATGTCAGGTAATATTCAACTTATTCGCGATTGAGGGATATAAGCATCATGAGATTGCAAAGAAGCTTCAGATAAGCGAAGGAACGTCTAAATCCCAATACTCAAGAGCTAAGACATTATTGGCAGAAAAGGTTATGCAGAGAGATCAGATAAGGTATGGGTCGAAAAACATTTGAAGATCAGATCCGAGAGAAGTTTGAAGGACAAACAGTAAAAACTCCGAGCAGTATATGGAATGATATTGAAAATTCCATGAATGCTGATTTTGTTAGCTTTCATCAAGGCCAACAGAGTTTTTATAAGTGGTTGTCGATTGCAGCTCTTTTCATAGCAGCCTTGCTATTAGGCGTTTTGCTGGCGCCAACGAATTTGAAACAAAGTAAGGTCTCTGAATCCGGTAATGATGATACAGCCTCTTATAATGCTTTGTTGTCGAATAGAATTAATTATGACAATTATTACCGGACACGGTTCTCAGGTCAAACAAATCAGGAATTGAATTTCTCCAGGATAGAACCTTCTTCAGACAATGTTAGGAGATCAGATCTGGAGAATTATGCTGATAGTCAAGATGCTGTGTTTTTAGCAAATAGAAGACCTAGCCTTGCCTTGGTAGAAAGTCAGCATGAGATTTACAGGTATTCTACCTTAAGCTCTTCTTACAATGCCAGTCAAAAAAATGACCAGCAAGACTCACGGATGTGGGCAGGTGTTGGAGCAGGGGCAGGCACATTTGACGGAAATATTGGTGGATCTACGTTATCAAATTCACTTAACCCTGCTGGATTAGCCTCAGCCATTGGTTCAGGAAATTTTGTAAATCCTACAACAAACATCTCACCTGAAATGAATCAAGCGATAGCTACCAGTGTGTCCTTTGATTTTGGAGTTCAAATCAATGAGAGGTGGACGCTTGAAAGCGGGCTCGCATATACGAATGTAGATAATAGTGGTACTGCCTCGATTAACGTATTGGATGTTTTTACAATAGATAATACAAACTTTGAAGATGGTGGACTTGGAGGTGTTGATGGGGGAGATATAGTCACACCTTCCTTATCTTCTAGAGAAGCCACCATTGAAGTGGAAAGAAATTACGATCATGAGGTGGAGGTTAACAATCGTGTTCAATTTGCGTCCATTCCACTTAAAGCTGGATATTTTGTTGTAAATAAGCGATTCAGTTTGAGAGTAAATGCGGGGTTAGCAGCGAACTATTTAGTAAACGGTAGTATATCAGACCCAACAAACCAAATTCTTAATAGTGACCAAATAGGCCTGTATAATGAATGGTCATTTGATGGAATTGGAGGAATGGAATTTGGATATTCTATTTTTGATAAGTTTGATTTTACCATTGAACCCAATTACAGACATTCCATTACACCTATTAGTTTGGCATCAAACGTTCCTTCAAGGTTTGTCTTGCAAACAGGTATCAGATATACCCTAAAGTAGCCTTTCATCCAAAGAAAGGCTCGTTTCGCATAAAACATGTAACTCTTGCTCTAAACGGCAGTATAGTTGGTATGCAATCCTTTTAGTTTTGCATAGTCATTTATTCGTCAACTAACTCAAAACCATGCTCCAACGAAGAGGGATCGTTGCTTTCTGTCTATTATCTTCGGTTTTTCTATTGTTCTCCCAGGGAAACCTTCCGGCGAAAAAGTCTTACACTACAGATAGGTTAAGATCTGAAATCGTCATTGATGGGAAGCTTTCAGATGAGGCATGGGATCAAGTGGAATGGGGTGGCGATTTTATTGGTCATCGTCCTGATTACGAGGCTAAGCCTTCACAAGAAACCAAATTCAAGGTCTTATATGATGCCAAATTTATTTATGTGGCCATTAAAGCACTTGATGATGAGCCTGAGAAAATCGTAAAGCGAATGTCCAGGAGAGATGGATTCGATGGAGACAGGGTCGCAATAATGTTTGATAGCTACTTTGACAAACGAACAGCCTTTTCTTTTTCTGCATCCGTCTCTGGAGTAAAAGGGGAAGAATATGTTTCTAATAATGGGGATGACTGGGATGCCACATGGGACCCCATATGGTATTTGAGAACCAGCATTGATGATGAAGGCTGGATTGCGGAATTCAAGATCCCACTTTCTCAGTTAAGATTCGCAAACAAAGAATTACATATCTGGGGACTTCAGGTGTCACGGTTTGTTTTTCGAAAGGACGAATGGTCTACCTGGCAGGCAGCTGATCCCAATGCTCAGGGATGGGTTCATCTCTTTGGTGAATTGAATGGAATTAAAGGTATAAAACCACAGAAACAACTTGAAATTCAGCCTTACCTGGTTACTTCGTACCAAAAATATCCTAAAGAAGAAGGAAATCCGTTTCGGGATAGTGGTCAAGAGTTTGAAACAAATGTAGGTTTGGACGCCAAAATCGGGATCACTTCTGATATTACTCTTGATTTGACGTTTAATCCTGATTTTGGTCAGGTAGATGCGGATCCTTCCCAAGTAAATTTATCAGCCTTTCAACTATTTTTCAGAGAACGCAGACCCTTTTTTCTGGAAGGAAGCAACCTGCTTTCTTTTCGAACAAGTGGAGGTCCTAATAATCTATTTTATTCCAGAAGAGTAGGAGGAAGGCCCCATGGACGGCCTGAAAATATTGAATACATTGATAGACCTAGCAATACACGAATTCTGGGAGCAGCAAAAATCACAGGTAAAAATGCTAAGGGCTTTTCATGGGGGATTCTTGAATCACTTACGAATAGAGAACATGCCGATGTGGTGTACGAAGATGGAACGAGGGGATCTGAGATTGTTGAACCTTATACAAATTTTTTGGTTGCTCGAGCTCAGCAAGATATAGACGGAGGAAAGACTGTAGTAGGTGCAATGGCCACCAATGTGAGAAGATTCAATAATCGTGGCAATGAGCTTGAATTATTGCACGATAATGCCACAAGTGCCGGTGTAGATATAGATCATAACTTCAAAGACAGAAAATATGGTTTCGAACTCAGAGCTATGTTTAGTCGTGTAGAGGGTACGCAAGGAGCGATCTATGAGACACAGACCTCTTCTGAACGTTTCTTCCAAAGACCTAATAATAATCATAAAGAAGTAGACTCAACCCGAACAAGTCTTGTAGGTTCGGCTGCTTCTCTTCGTTTTGGCAAGCGAAGTGGCAACTGGAGATGGACAGTCGGGTCGAATTATCGATCACCTGAATTGGTGCTTAATGATGCCGGTTTTCTGAGACAAACTGACGATATAAATAATTGGTTTTGGACCCAGTATAGAGTGAATAAGGTCACGAATATGTTTCGAACTCAGAGCTATAATATCTATAGCGAATACAACAATGATTTTGGTGGGACCATTACGAATCGAGGGATAAATTTTAACATGAATTGGGAATTTAAAAATTATTGGAGTTTTGGACAGGGAATGTGGATTGGTGGAAATAGAGCATCCAATGCAGACTTGAGAGGAGGGCCTTCAATAAAGTATCCTGGAAATATTAATTACTGGTATGGGATTAGCTCCAACAGTAGGAAAAACGTTCGAGTATCCTTGAACAACTGGTTTAATTGGGGAAAAAATGATTTCAGAAAAAGTGTGGGGCTGGAATTGGATATCAACATCAGGCCAATGGACGCGCTTCAGATTTCTTTGTCACCCAGTGTCAATTGGAATAGGAATAATCTACAGTACATCCAAACAGATGAATTTGAAAAGCAGGAAGAATATCTCCTGGGCCGTGTGGAGCAAAGAGGTTATAGTGTTTCAGCTCGTATGAATTATAATATTACACCTAATTTGACCATTGAATTTTGGGCACAGCCATTCCTTGCTTCCGTCAACTTTAGTGAGTTTAAGAAGGTACACCTTCCAAACGCAGAAAATTTTGAGAGCAGATATCATACGCTTGAATCTTCTTACAATACACTCCGAGACGAATATTACATTCACGACTATGATCCGGATGGGGTGTATACCTTGTCCAACCCATCATTCACAAATGTGATTTTCCAATCGAATACCGTACTCAGATGGGAATATATTCCAGGTTCAACTTTGTTTTTGGTTTGGTCAAGTAGTGGTTCTGCTGATTCAAATCCGATGAGAAATTCGTTCCGTGAGTTGAGTAGTGATTTAGGGAATATTGAAGGCACAAATACATTCTTAATTAAATACACGTATCGATTTATTCTTTGAAAATCTTCCTGCTAAATTTGGGCAAAATCTCAATCAAGTATGTCCAAAATTGTAATAATAGGAGCCGGAGGAGTTGGTAGAGTAACGGCCTTTAAATGTGCTCAAAATCAAGAGGTATTTTCAGAAATCGTATTGGCATCCAGAACAAAATCCAAGTGTGATGATATCGCTAAGGATGTAGAGAAAAGTACTGGAGTCAAGATTATAACAGATCAGGTTGATGCGGACCATGTAGATCAGGTAGTGACACTATTTGAAAGACATAAACCTAAAATGGTTATAAATGTGGCTCTACCTTACCAGGATCTTACCATTATGGATGCATGCCTGAAGTCAGGAGTTCATTACCTGGATACCGCAAATTATGAGCCGCCGGAGGAGGCTAAATTCGAATACAAATGGCAATGGGTATACCAGGATCGCTTCCAAGAAGCCGGTCTCACTGCTGTACTTGGATGTGGTTTTGACCCGGGAGTGACAGGGGTATTTACTTCCAGGGCAGCAAAGCACTTTTTTGATGAAATTCACTATCTCGACATTGTGGATTGCAATGCAGGTGATCATGGTAAAGCGTTTGCCACCAATTTCAACCCGGAGATCAATATTCGTGAGATCACGCAGAATGGGAAATACTGGGAAGATGGTAAGTGGGTAGAGACGAATCCTTTTGAATTTCGAAAAGACCTGGATTACCCAAACATCGGGAAGAGGCCTTCCTACCTGCTGTACCATGAAGAGTTGGAGTCTCTGGTAAAAAATTATCCGACTATAAAGCGAGCTCGATTCTGGATGACGTTCGGGGATGAGTACCTCACTCACTTAAGGGTGATCCAAAACATTGGAATGGCCTCCATCGAACCAGTCAATTATGAGGGTAAGGAGATCGTTCCTTTACAGTTTTTAAAAGCTGTATTACCAAATCCTGGGGAGCTAGGTGAGAATTACGAAGGGGAGACTTCTATTGGATGCAGGATCAAAGGACTGAAAAATGGAGAGGAGAAAACTTATTATATCTGGAATAACTGTAGTCACAAGGCCGCATATGGTGAAACAGGTGCGCAAGGCGTTTCATATACTACAGGAGTTCCTGCCATGGTAGGTGCCTGCATGATGTTGACAGGTAAATGGACCGGAGCAGGTGTTTTTAACGTGGAAGAGTTTGACTCTGATCCTTTCCTTGAAAAATTGGCAAGTTCAGGACTTCCATGGCATGAAAAGCACGATGTTGATTTGGAAATGGATTAAACTATGATTGATATTCAAAAGGTACCTGAATTTTATCGTGGCTATGTGCTGTCACTTGGAGAAGGAGAGCTGGTGCCGCTGCTATTGAAGACCGGAGATGAATTCTTAGAATTTGGTAAGAACCTGAGCGAAAGTCAGGGTAATTATAGGTATGCCAATGACAAATGGAGTATCAAGGAAGTAATTCAACACGTTACTGACGCAGAACGGATTTTTGCTTACAGAGCGTTACGTTTTGGAAGAAATGATCCTTCTGAGATTTCCGGATTTGAGCAAAATGATTACGTGCCTGAATCCAATGCAGGAGAGCGCTCGATTCACAGTCTTATGACCGAATTTACAAACGTTCGGGCTTCATCGGTAGACCTGTTTACATCATTCAGTCAGGAGATAAGGGAGCAAACAGGATTGGCAAGTGGCGTGAATATTTCAGTTGAGGCATTGGGATATATTATTGCCGGGCACTGTAAACATCATTTGAATATTATCTACGAGAGGTACTCAAAGTGAACATTCCCACACCTTGTTTCGTACTCAATGAGCAACAACTCATCCGCAATCTGGAACTGATTGATCACGTTCAAAAAAGTGCTGGTGTTCAAATAATTCTGGCGTTCAAAGGGTTTGCCATGTGGAGTGCTTTCCCAATCGTCAAGAAGTATGTCAGAGGAGCTACCGCTAGCTCTCTGAACGAGGTGAAGCTTTGTTATGAGGAGATGGGAGTGAAATCTCATACATATTGTGTTGCCTATTCTGATCAGGACTTTTCCGAGATCGTATCCAAATCTTCTCACATCACCTTCAATTCATTATCACAGTATTCAAAATTCATTGATAGCGTACCAGAAAATGTAAGTGTAGGACTCAGGGTCAATCCGGAATGGTCGGATGTAGAAACAGATCTGTATAACCCGTCAAGTCCGCTCTCAAGACTGGGAGTGACCCGGCAAGGACTTCAAACATTGCCTGAACGAGTTGAAGGTTTACATTTCCATGTCTTATGCGAGTCAGATTCCTTTGCTTTGGAGCAGGTTTTAGCTGCTATGGAAGACAAGTTTGGAGAATACTTACCAGGTTTGAAATGGATTAATTTCGGAGGAGGGCATTTGATGACACGAGAAGGGTATAATGTTGACCACTTGATCCAATTGTTAAAGGACTTCAAAAGAAAGTATAGCATTGATATCATTCTGGAACCTGGTAGTGCATTTGCCTGGCAAACAGGGGACCTGCATACTACCGTGCTTGATGTTGTCGAAAATGGAGGTAAAAAAACGGCCATTTTTGACGGGTCATTTACCTGCCATATGCCTGATTGTTTGGAGATGCCTTATCGTCCTACGCTGGAAAATGGATCTGATGAAAAAAGAGAAGGGTGGTACCCTTATAGGCTTGGAGGTGTGAGTTGCCTTGCTGGCGATTTTCTGGAAGATTACTGGTTTGAGCAACCGTTAAACCCTGGTGATCCGATCATATTTAAGGATATGATTCACTATACCATGGTGAAAACCACTACCTTCAATGGAGTAGCTCACCCATCGATAGCCATCAAAAGAGTGGATGGTGCTTTCGAACTGGTACGTGAGTTTGGCTATGTGGATTTTAAAAATCGCCTTTCCTAACGGGTATTTTTTGGTTCCAGTTCTCCTCTCATAAATAAGTTGTATTCTTCACACGAAAGATATCCTTCTCCAAGAGAGTAGGGACAGGTATTGTAGACTTCTTCAAAAAGTCCAGCTTGGATGACGACTCCTGAGCCATGACAAACGGGACACAGCATCTTTTCGAGTCCACCGCAATCATAATTAGCTTCTTCCAAATCTTGCTTAAAACGTTTGGCTTGTGATCGCTGTATCTTTAGGTACTCGTCCTCTGAAAATTGCAAGTACTGAATAGCCGGCTCATAATATTTTCCTTTTGTACCCTTTAGTTGAATGTATTTATTCAACCAATTGATGCTTTGTTTGTATTTACCTAAATGAAAACTATTTCTCCCAAATAAGTAAGCCATCTCAGATGGGAGCTTCTCCATGTTTTGAAGGACAAATTGAAAAAGTACCTGGGCACTGTCGTATTTACCATGCGCCATCAGTTGGGCTCCTTGTTCTATTTTAAGCTTAAGTTCATTTTCACGAACGATCTGACTGTTGCAGAGGAACGGAAGAAGGAGAATTAAAAGGAATAATTTTCTCATTGAAAATTCATAAACAACCGGAAAAATAAAATGGTTTGATCTGCTAATAACACTTAATGCAAAATATTAACCACTTTTGTGATTCAATCTATTTTTTATTTATCTAGCAATAATTAATCCTTATTTCGTTTTGTGATTGTAGGATAAGTGTTATGCAAAAGGTTTTATTAACAACAATATTAATTTTGGGGGTTTTCTTATGTGTTGGTCAAAACACGCGAAGCGCCGAGACCCCAAAACAACCCCTTCCACGTTACCAGGCTTCCAAAGTTGAAAAAAAAGGGCTTTTCAAATCTTCCAAAAAGAATAATACTGCAAACAAATCGACCGTGAAATCTGAAGTTGAAGATTTCCGTGCCAATGTACTAAAAAGACAAAAAGCAAACGCCAAGAAGGAATATAAGCTGGCCAAAGTGGAAAGACGTGAAGCTAAGAAAGGAAAGAGTTTTTTTGGTCATAAAAGACCTCCAAAAAAGAGACCTCCTGGTAAACAAAAGTTCTGCAAAGTGTGCAGGTTGAAACACTGATCTCCCCAGCTAGAACTTGCTTATAATTCATTTTTGAACTAAAAGTCATTCCGGCAGGGAATCTATAGATTTGTTATCGTACTTCCCCTTCTGAGGGAGGGTATTCTTTTTCTTAATCCCTTTATTTTAGACGTTCTCAGTAGTAAATTCAAATACTGATTCCTCAGTCCCACTCCCTTTGGGAGTGGATGTTAGTGGTGGTACAGCTTAAGCGCTGACCTTATACAGCGTTGTGGACCTGAGCCTCATTCCAAAATGGGATAAGACAGCTCTTCTTATGGATTGAGCCAGGAATGCGTGATTTAAATCGCTATCGGATACTGCATACTTAATGATAGGACGCTGGATTTCCTTTACCAAAGAAAGGTTTTTTATCCAATAATCGTACATAGCCTTCCAGTCCGAATCATATGCCTCCATATGAGATCGACCATCCCACATAATCTCTAGCTGGTTATCAGAATGATCATGCCTATATATGGCCGCTAGCACATCATAGTTTTCAGACAGAAGTTCTTTTCCTCTGTGGATTTTACTCTTCAGCTCAATGATGAAATCATCTTCCAGTCCCATAGGGTTGTGCTGTAAGTGATACGCTTGAAGAATCATATGGAGCCACTCGTTGAGTAAGCTTTCCTTGGAAAATGCTTGTACGGACTTTAATAGATAATTTTTGTCCTGAACGAAGTATTTTTTCTCGATGAGCATAAAAAAAGGGTAACTCAAAGTTACCCTAAATTCTGATTTTCTATTTAAAATCTCTACTAATTGCCGAAGACAAATGTCCAGTTTCCCGGGATTCCACTTACTCTGGCTCCACCTGCAACTGTGAAGGAAAGACTTAAACCAGTTTCAGTAATATTATCCACTGATATTGCCACCCCATCACTTCGCGTAATCGTGTTGCCATCATCACTGATGGTCCAACTGCCACTGGCAGGCCATACAGCAGTAAAATCGTTATCAGGATTAAGTGTATTCACATTTGTTGTGTATGTGCCACCATCCACATTACCCTGGAAGGTAAGTTCAAAACCATCCCAATTTCCATCTGGAGCTTCGTTATTGTTTTGTACACTTGAAGCTGTCCAACCACCTGAAACAGTCAGGTTTTGTACATCAATCTCTAAATCAGTAGTACCTGGATCATCACCACCACCACCGCACGACATAAAAATAACTAAGGAAGCAAAAACTAAGGCAGCAAGTAAGTTTGATAATCTTTTCATAATTAAAATTAAAATCTAAATAATTGTCTGATTAGATATAAGGTTCATTCAAAAGTAGAACTTTTCTACATTTATTACCTAGTTAACTTTAAAAAGTACAAGAAATTATTCGATGGAGTGTTTTTTTTAGCTTATTAAACGTATTGCTATTCACGACATTATCACTTTGAGTTGTGGATTTTAGGCAGTTTTAATAGTTCAAAGACTCCCTTTAGGAGTCAATTTCTTGTTTATTTTCCCATCCTGCAGTCATTTCCGCAGGGAATATATGCTGTTGATAATCCCATCTATACTTTTTGAAAAGAACCAGATTTTCTAGTCTTCTTTGATTTAGGACCTCTTTCCTGGAATTAAATCGTATTCTAAAATCTCAGAGACTCCCTTCGGGAGTGACTTCTGGTGACCCTCATCCTTTTATTCACCAAAGGGTTATTCTCTTATTTCAAAAGAAGTTTTTATTTATTTCTTCTGAATCTCAAAGACTCACTCCGGGAGTGACTCGGTGAGATTTTTTAAAGACTAAGCCTGTTTGAACATGTTTCTATCTCTTTCTGATCATTGGAAGCAATCACCACAAGCTTATTTTCAATGAATTCCAGTGAATTTTTCCACCATTGAAATCCTTCTTCATCCAGGTTTGAAGTTGGTTCATCCATAAGTATGAGATCATTTTCGAAGTAGAAGGCGGTAATTAATTTGGTTCTTTGTTTCATTCCTGTAGAAAAGTCAAGGATTTGTTTATCCAAAGGCAATGAAGCGCGTTGGGCCATTTCATCAACGGAAATCGTTGCTTGTTTGAACTTTTGATGAAAATCGAGAAATTCTCTCAAAGTGAATTCTTCTACCGTTTCTGTGTAGGGACCTATTAAAGTAATACCAATTTCAGCCTCTTCAAGTGAGGTATTATCAATTTGAACAGATCCTTCAGAAGGAGTTAAATATCCTGAGATGATTTGAAGTAGCGTCGATTTCCCTGCACCATTTTTACCTACAATGGCGGTCATGCAATCTGCTTTTACTTCGAAATTCAGATTTCGGAAAACCCAGTTTTTACCGAACTTCTTACCTATGTCGATTCCTTTTATCGTCATCCTACTTTCAAGCTAAATCAACTCTTTTGGAGCACATAGATAATGTTTTGTTACGATTTTACTCATCGCTTTGATATTTGGAAGATCACTCGCCTCCGCCACATCTATAACATCCCCACTTTTCCTTAAGATTTTAATTGATTCATTGGAAGCAATGTATGCTGAGTTACTTACTGAACCGGTTTTGATAAAGTATGCTGCCTCTTTCTCGGAGCACGAATATAACTGACTGGCCTTTTGAATCAGATCATCCGTGACAATTCTCCCGATGGGGTCACTGGAAAAAGAAATACCTAACAATTTTCGCTCCAGCAGCATCTGACTGAGTTTTCGCAAGACTACATCATCATGATCTTGCCAAAACTTGACGGATCCCCAAATGTCATTGTCATCTAACAGGGCATATACTTCCAATATATCGGGATCATCCTTAAAATCTACGGCAGTCAGATTTTGCTCAAGAAATATGGTAAGAGCGGGTGTTGCCATCACTTTTTCACCCTCTTGAGTCAGTTCTTTAGCTCTTTTGATCAGCTCGATCAACATCATTTCAGCGCTGACAGCTGTTTTGTGCAGATACACTTGCCAATACATCAGCCTTCGTGCGCTTAGGAAATTTTCGATGCTATAGATCCCTTTTTCTTCTACCACAAGCTGATCGCTTACCACATTAAGCATCTTTATGATCCGCTCAGAACCAATAGAACCTTCGTAAACACCTGTAAAAAAAGAATCTCGTTTCAAGTAATCTAATCGATCAATGTCTAGCTGACTGGAGACCAATTGATGAAAAAATGAACGCTTATAGTCATCCTGAAAAATATCCAATGTCAGATCTAAGGCACCATCAAAATCCTTGTTCAGTCGCTCCATCATCCAGATGCTTATTTGCTCATGGTGGACTTCCTGGAATAGCGAAAATTCAAGTGTATGTGAAAAAGGACCATGACCTATATCATGAAGTAAAATAGCCAACATGCTAGCCTGTCGCTCCTCTTCGGAGATTTCCACTCCTTTATCGCTTAAGCTATTTAAAGCTCTTCTCATCAGATCCAAAGCGCCAAGTGCATGGTGAAATCGAGTGTGAAGTGCTCCTGGATATACAAGATCGGTAAGTCCAAGTTGCTTTATTCTTCGCAGGCGCTGAAAATAACGATGCTCGATGATGTCAAAAATGAGATCGTTGGGTATATTAATGAATCCATAAACCGGATCATTCAGGATTTTCCTTTTGTTCAACTGAGTGTTTGATTTACTTAGCAATCAAATGCCATTATTGACAATTTATGCAGCAATTTAAAATCTTATGGGCGGACGATGAAATCGAACTTTTGAAGCCCCACATTTTATTTTTGGAACAAAAAGGATATCAACTGACTCCTGTCAATAGTGGATCGGATGCCCTGGAAGAAATTGATCACAATTATTTTGATATTGTCTTTCTAGATGAAAACATGCCGGGCATGAGTGGTCTGGAAACGTTGAATTACATTAAGTCAACCCATCCCAATCTTCCCGTGGTGATGATAACAAAAAATGAAGCTGAAGAAATTATGGAAGAAGCGATTGGCGCCAAAATCGCCGATTACCTCATCAAGCCACTGAATCCAAATCAGATTTTGCTCTCCGTCAAAAAAATTCTGGATAATAAACGGATCATCTCAGAGAAGACAAACCTGGGCTATCAGAAAGATTTCCAGCAACTCTCAATGAGCGTGATGGATGCTCAGGACCACAACGATTGGATGGACATCTATCGTAAGCTGGTCTACTGGGAGCTCCAGATTGATGATACTCAGGATAAGAGTATGGTCGAAGTGCTGAATGCACAGAAGGTGGAGGCAGATGTCAATTTCTCATCGTTTGTAACATCAAACTACGAATCCTGGATTACAGATCCTGACATTGAACGACCACTACTTTCTCATAATCTGCTTAAGCAGCGGGTCTTTCCAGAAATAGGTGATGAACCGATATTCCTCATTGTAATTGACAATTTAAGATACGATCAGTGGAAAATTATCGAACCCGAGATTTCACAACTTTTTTCTATCGAGAGTGAAGAACTTTACTTTTCCATTCTTCCAACCACTACCTCATATGCAAGAAATGCACTTTTTGCGGGGCTCACTCCATTGGATATTTCGAAGCGATATCCCGACCTATGGGTGGATGAAGAAGAAGATGAGGGGAAGAATTTGCACGAAAAGGAATTGCTAGAAGCAAATATGGCTCGCAACCAGATTCGAGATAAATTTTCTTATCACAAGATTTTAAAAGCAGAGGAGGGTAAACAGGTAGCAGAGAGTATACGGAATCTGGTGAATAATACCTTGAATGCAATCGTGTTCAACTTTGTAGACATGCTTTCGCATGCAAGGACCGATATGCAAATGATCCGGGAGCTTGCACCTGACGAGTCGGCCTACCGATCAATCACAAAGTCGTGGTTTACGCACTCAACTTTGTTTGACACATTGAAGGCTCTTGCCAATCAAAGTGTTAAGGTAATGATTACCACAGATCATGGTACAATCAGGGTAAATAAGGCGCAGAAGATTGTTGGTGATAGAAAAACAAATACCAACTTGCGATACAAAGTGGGAAGAAATCTCGCATTTGACGAGGATGAAGTTTTTTATACTCGTGAGCCAGAAAAATTCGGGTTACCTAAACCGCATGTAAGCTCCTCTTATGCTTTTGCTAACGAAGATCATTTCTTTGCTTACCCTAACAACTATAATCACTACGTGAGAATGTATAAAGATACCTTTCAACATGGCGGAATCTCTATGGAAGAAATCATCATTCCTTTTATCACACTCTCTAACAAATGACCGTACCCAATTACATTGAAAGCGAGCTGCATGAAGTGGCAAGGAAGCTCATTAGTAATTTTAGACATATAAAAGTTTGGTGTTTTAAAGGTGAAATGGGAGCTGGTAAAACTACATTGATAAAAAAAATATGTGAGGAACTAGGTGTCTCCAATGAAATGAGTTCGCCTACTTTTTCCATTGTCAATGAGTATGAAGCTTTAGAAAGTGAGATTTATCATTTTGATTTTTATCGGCTAAAAGATATGGAGGAGGCAATAGATATTGGAGTTGAAGATTACTTATTCTCAGGTAATCTATGCCTATTGGAATGGCCGGAAATTGTCTCACCGTTGCTTCCTGATGAATACCTACAAATAAGCATTAAATTAGTAGGTGATAAAGCCCGATCACTAACAGCTAAACCTCACAAATGAACGAAACCTCAAAGTCAGGATTTGCTAAGCTAGCACAGGAGCAGTCTTTGTATCCACAGGAAGCGCCAGCAAAAATTTCTAAGAAACATCAATCTTTACAGATAGGTGTTCCACAGGAAATTGCTGATCAGGAGCGACGTATGCCGCTAAAACCAGCTTCGGTAGGAGTGTTAGTAGCTAATGGCCATGAGGTGATTATTGAATCTAACGCAGGTGAGTCCGCTAACTTTTCCGACAAGGAATACAGTGATGTAGGAGCTCGAATCGCCTACCGTGCAAATGAAGTATTTGAGTGTCGCACTATTTTGAAGGTGGAGCCTCCTACCATCAAAGAAATTGAAATGATGAAGCCCGGAAGCACCCTTTTATCGGCTTTCCAGGCTGGCAAACAAAATGCAGAATACCTTGAAGCAATCAACAAAAAAAAATTGATTGCAATAGGTTACGAGTTTATTCAAGACAAAGCAGGAGGGTTACCGTTGGTTCGTGCTATGAGCGAAATTGCTGGCAGTGCAGTGATGATGATTGCTGCAGAGTACCTGAGTAGTACACGAGGAGGTAGAGGCATCATAGTTGGTGGTATTACAGGCGTGCCTCCGACGAGAGTTGTGATTATTGGTGCCGGAACCGTGGCTGAATTCGCTGCTAGAGCAGCGTTGGGACATGGTGCCGAAGTTCGTGTTTTTGATAACCACATCTATAAGATGCGCAGACTAAAGCACACATTAGGAAAGGAAATATTTACTTCTACATTCGATACTTCTCTTTTGGAGAAAGAGATCAAAGAAGCTGATGTATTGATTGGTGCGCTAAGATTAGAAAAAGGTCAAAGTAAAGTATTGGTTACGGAAGACATGGTGATGAATATGAAGCCCGGGTCTGTCATCATCGATGTAGCGATTGATCAGGGTGGATGCATTGAGACATCACAGCTTACCAATCATAACAAACCGACATTTGTCAAGCACGATGTGACGCATTATTGTGTGCCCAATATAGCTTCAAGGGTTGCCAGAACCGCGTCCCTTGCTATTTCTAACATATTTACACCGATTTTGCTGGATGCTGGAGACTGTGGAGGTTTTGATGAGATGATCTATACACATCCATGGCTTCAAAAAGGGGTCTATTCCTATAAAGGCAGTCTTACGAATTTGGCGTTGGCAAAACGTTTCAATCTTGCTTTTAAGGATATTAGCTTGTTTATGGCAGCCAGAATCTGATTCAACGAAAATAATTTCCTAAATACTGGTTTAAATAAGCTACTTGCTAGGAGAATCAGAAAACTTTCGTTTTTTTTAACGTCTCACTATCTAAACATTAAGACCAAGCATTATGAACTGGTTTAAAAGAGAAATCCTTTATGCTGGGACTAATTCCGGTATGGAAGATATTGTTAAAAACAGGATCTTCTACTCTAATTGCCTCATTATTTTTCTATTCCCATTGCTCACTATTCTTAGTGTGGTGCAGATTGTATCAGGGGTAGCAGAAGCTGCAATAGAAACACTTTCACTTATTCCAGTGTTGGTGATAAGTTTTGCTCTGATAAGAATAGGACAACACATGTATGGCCGATTATTCTTATTGTTTGGAGTAGCGCTTTATTTGATTCTGTCATTCTATTATTTCAATCTTCAATTTGTTGCGAAGGGCATTGATCCCGGAATAATGCGCTTACCAACAACTAAACTTCATCTCTGGCCAGTCATCGTTGGCACAGCAGTGATTTTTGATTTCAAGAGAGAACGATTTTTTTTCAATGTTACCTTGATCGGGCTGTTCTTATGCTATCTCTTTTTCGATCAAATTCAATCTGTATTGGGTCTGCCAGTTTCAGAATTGCCGTTTAAAGATCCATCCATGCTGAAGTACAATATTTCTACAACTGCTACCTCATTCATCATCCTTTTTGAGTTGTACCTGCTGGTATCCATCAACCTTAAATTTGAACGGAATATTTTGGAACAAAAGGAGCAACTGGAGTTGAAAAGCTCAGAGTCTGATAGCCAACGCTTGGAGCTGGAGAAGCAGCAGGAAAACTTACTTAGTGCTGTCAACGAAACCCAGGAGATCATAAATCACGTGGTTGAGTCTGGAAATTATAGCATACGGATGGAGGCAAATTCACAAACAGGCGAATGGAAGAAACTGGGAGAATCCATCAATGCACTATTCGAATCGCTGTTGATTCCATTCGCAGAGCTTGATCGGATTGTAGGTCACCTTTCGAAAGGTGACTTAACGGAACGTTTTAGCAAGGAAAGCAAAGGGGAGATCACTGAGCTAGCCAATAATCTGAACTCTGCTCTGGATAATGTTTCTAACCTTATAACGGATATCGTAGATCAGGCAGAACGAATCAAATCCATTGCTCATACCAGTAATGAAAATAGTGAGAAAGTAAATCTGCAGATTACGGAGATGTCACAAGTGATTTCCGAGATCAGCGGAGGTGCGGGCAGTCAGGTGATGCAGGTAAACGATACATCAGCTCTCGTTGAAAATATTATGACTGCATCAAGACAGATCAGTGAACAGGCTAATACAATCAATGGAGCTTCTGAGAGTGGTGTAAATAAGAGTAAAGGTGGGGTGGAAACGATTGAAAAAGTAGGGACAGGAATGAAGGATATTCTCCATTTTTTTGAGAAAAGCACCGAATCAATCAATGATTTGTCGAAATACTCTTCTGAAATATCAGGTATTCTAAGTATCATCCAAAGTATTGCCTCTCAGACGAATTTACTTGCATTGAATGCCTCTATTGAAGCAGCGCAGGCTGGTGATGCAGGAAAAGGATTTGCGGTGATAGCAAGTGAGATTAGAAAGTTGGCCGAGCAATCACAAAATTCGGCGAAGGAAATAGAACAATTGGTATTGAACGTACAGAAGTCCGCTACGGACACAAGTAAGTTCATAGCCGATATGAATGGAGTGGTGAAAGAAAGTGATAGTTCCGTGAAGGATGCGCAATCATCTTTCAATGAAATTTTGGGTAGCTACAATGAAACATTAAACATGTCAAATGATATTGTAATTTCTACCAAAAAGCAGACAGATGATATCAAACAAATCGTTTCACTGATAGAGCAAATTGTGGTGATCTCAGAACAAACGGCAGCAGGATCGGAGCAAGCAGCTACCTCAGCCAAACACGTTTCTGATATCATGCAGAGCTATTCAGACCTCTCTTATGATATTTCTCAAATTGCAGAGGAACTGACTGGAAAGACGGGAAGATTTACTTTAAAGAAAAAGATAGGAATAGTAGGAGAAGATGTCCTCGATGAGGATTTGATCTCTGATTATTGATCGTTTTCATGTCATTTCGACCTACCCTCGGTAGGCATGCAAATAGAAATCCACATCATCAATATGTAAAGATTCCTCGTACCTCGGAATGACACTAAAATCAAAGTAATTCCCACTCAAGGAAAGGAGTTTTTAACTTAGGAAAGGAGGGAATGTTAAACCCTACAATCTGTAATTCTTCCAAGCAATTCGTAAGAACCTAAGCGAAGAGAAACTGCACTAATCAATGAATTCACCAGTCAACCAACTAACTAAAGACTCGCCAAACTTTCTTCCAACGTCTTAACCTTCGCTTCTGCGTCTGCCAACTTTTTACGCTCATTGGCTACTACCTGTTCAGGAGCATTATTCACGAAGCGCTCATTCGAGAGCTTTTTCTCCACAGACTTCATGAATCCACGTGTGTAGTTCAGCTCTTCCTCTATCTTCTTCTTCTCAGCCTCCGTATCAATGTTTTCAGAAGCAGGAATAAAGTATTCATCCGACCCTACTACAAAACTGAACACATTTGCAGGCTTGTCATCAGATTTAATGTCAGAAAGGTTAGCCAGTTTTTGAAGTGACTCTCCAATAGAATCAATGGATGCTTTCGTAATGAGATCCAGGCTTTCCTTGGGGGAAATACCTTTCGAGTTTCGGATATTACGTAAGCTCGAAGTGATCTCAAACAAAAGGTCAGCCTCTTTCAATACCCCTTCATCAAAACTTTCAGCCGCTGGCCACTCAGCAACAATGATTGCCTCGCCATCTTTTCGGTCTTTCAGCTCATGCCAAAGCTCTTCGGTAATAAACGGCATAAAAGGATGAAGTACCTTCAGCACTTTTTCAAACAGCTCGATCGTCGCACTGTGGGTTTTTTCATCGATAGGTTTACCATATTCAGGCTTGATCCACTCCAGGTACCAACTACAGAAGTCATTCCAGATCAGCTTATATACAGTCATCAGCGCATCCGACATACGGAACTTGAAGAAATGATCCTCGAGTTCAGTCAGCGCCTTGTTGAATTTATTTTCAAACCAGATGATTGCTTGCTTATTCACTTCCGGTTGAGCATCGGAGGTAGTTTCCCATCCTTTCACCAGACGGAAAGCATTCCAGATCTTATTCGAGAAGTTTCTTCCTTGCTCCACCAGCTTCTCGTCAAAAAGCAGATCATTACCTGCGGGCGAGCTAAATAGCATTCCTGTTCGTACGCCATCTGCACCATACTGCTTGATCAGATCCAATGGATCGGGAGAGTTACCCAATGACTTGGACATCTTTCTTCGCTGCTTATCGCGAACGATCCCTGTCAAATACACATGTTCAAACGGCTTCTCGTCCAGGTATTCATATCCGGCAATGATCATTCGCGCCACCCAGAAGAAAAGAATTTCAGGAGCGGTCACCAAGGTCTGAGTAGGATAGAAGAAACTCAATTCTTCATTCTTGCTCTTATCAATTTTGCCTGTAGACTTATCAAAGCACTTCTCATTGAACCCATCAAAAACGGCAATTGGCCAAAGATTAGATGATGCCCAGGTATCAAGTACATCTTCATCCTGTCGAAGATCATCAGCGGTCAGATTATTATTTCCGGTTGTCTTTCTGGCTTCTTCTATGGCTTGTTCCAGCATTTCCGCTACCACGAAATCATTCTCACCTTCACCGAAGTAGTAAGCAGGAATTCTGTGTCCCCACCAAAGCTGACGTGAGATGTTCCAGTCACGAACATTCTCCATCCAGTGGTTGTAGGTGTTTTTGAATTTTGGAGGCATCAATCTCACCTCATCATCCATTACTGCCTGATGCGCCTTCTTCGAAATCTCTTTCATTTTGATGAACCATTGCAATGAAAGCTTTGGCTCCACCACAGAGTCTGTTCGCTCAGAACGACCGATCTTTGTGATGAACTCTTCCTCTTTCACAAGGATCTCAGCAGCTTTCAGATCCTTAACGATCATCTTCCGCACCTTGAAGCGGTCTTCACCAACATACTTTTCGATCTCACACTTCTCATTCAAAGTGCCGTCCAGGTTGATCGTATCTACGATTTCTAAATTGTGACGCTGACCTATTTCATAGTCATTAGGATCATGGGCAGGTGTTACTTTCAGGCAGCCCGTACCAAAATCCAACTCCACATAATCATCACCTATGATTGGTATTTCGCGATTGATGAAAGGAACCAATGCCTTCTTTCCAATCAGGTGTTTGAATCGATCATCATTCGGATTCACAGCAATGGCTGTATCACCCATGATCGTTTCAGGTCGCTGAGTTGCAATAGTTACGAAATCATCAGAATCCTTGATTTGATATTTTACATGATAGAGGATCGCCTTTTCTCCATCCTCTTTGTAGATCACTTCCTCGTTCGAAATGGTGGTTTGTGCTTCGCAATCCCAGTTTACCATCCGCAATCCACGGTAGATGTATCCTTTATTAAACAAGTCTACGAACTGACGAATAACTGCCTGGTAGTAGCCATCATCCATGGTGAAACTTGTTCGTTCCCAATCACAGGAAGCCCCTAGCTTTTTCAATTGTTCCAGGATGATTCCTCCATATTTCTCTTTCCATTCCCAGGCATGTTTCATGAATTCATCTCTGGTGAGATCACTTTTCTTGATTCCTTTTTCCCGTAGCATCTTCACGACCTTGGCTTCCGTAGCGATTGAAGCATGGTCTGTACCTGGAACCCAGCAAGCTTCTTTGCCTTCCATCCGAGCTTTTCTTGTCAGTATATCCTGAATGGTATTGTTGAGCATGTGCCCCATGTGAAGAACACCAGTGACATTAGGAGGAGGAATGACGATCGTGTAGGCCTCTTTCCCAGATTTCGGTGTGGCATGGAAAAAGTTCTTATCCAGCCAGTACTGGTACCATTTATCTTCAACTTTCGTAGGGTCGTATTGTGCAGAAATGCTCATGCTTGCTCTTTCTTCCGATTAATTTTTTTGAATCGGCAAATTTAGTAGCTCTCTGGCTTCTTTTAGCCTTTGGCAATGGGATTTATGCCTTGCATATTTGCAGTATCAGAATAAAATCAAATCAATGGAAATAGCAGCAAATAATCCAAAACTTAAAACATGGGTAGAAATACCTGAAAACTCCGACTTTCCTATTCAAAACCTTCCATTTGGTGTCTTCAAGCAAGATGGATATAAGCGAGCAGGAGTAGCTATCGGAGATAAGGTATTGGATCTTGCCGCACTTCAAAGTCATGGATTTCTGGATGGACTGGGCTTGCCCGAGAAGATTTTCGAACAAGACACCCTCAATAATTTCCTTTCATTAGGCAGAAAAATGGGGGGTACCGTAAGAAATCGATTATCAGAGTTACTACAGGAAGGGAATGAAGAATTGAAAAGCCATTTTTCAGTGGGTTCGTTGTTACTTCCAATGGACCAGGTCAAAATGTGCCTGCCTGTTCAAATTGGGGATTACACAGATTTTTATAGCAGTGAGCAGCATGCTTTCAATGTTGGTAGTATGTTTCGCGATCCGGACAATGCGCTGCTACCCAACTGGAAACACATACCTGTGGGCTACCATGGCAGGGCTTCTTCAATCATCGAGTCAGGTGTGCCAATCCACCGACCAAAAGGTCAGCAAAGACCAAACGATGATGAACCGCCGGTCTTCGGCCCATGTAAGCTGTTAGACTTTGAGTTAGAGATGGCCTTCATCACGTGTGGCGAAAATGAACTTGGAGAATCTATTTCCACTGACAATGCTGAAGACCACATCTTCGGCATGGTGCTATTCAATGACTGGTCGGCGCGTGATATTCAAAAATGGGAGTATGTGCCGTTAGGCCCATTCCTGGCCAAGAACTTTGCTTCTTCCATTTCTCCGTGGATAGTGACTTTGGATGCTTTGGAGCCGTTTAGAATCCCCGGACCAAAGCAGGATCCCGAAGTGTTACCGTATTTGAAATACGATGGGAATAAGCACTTCGATATTAACCTGGAAGTAGCGATTCAAGCGGAGGAGAATGAAGAGAAGGTGGTGACAAACTCGAATTTTAAATTTATGTATTGGAACATGGCCCAGCAGTTGGCGCACCACACCGTGAATGGCTGCAACATCAAGACAGGAGACATGTATGGAAGTGGTACGATCTCAGGATCAGAACCAAGTCAGTTTGGATCTATGCTAGAAATATCCTGGAGAGGAACAAAGCCTGTATCCATGTCTGATGGCAGTGAGCGTAAGTTCATTCTGGATGGGGATACAGTAATCATGAGAGGTCATGCGGAACAGAATGGCGTGCGTGTTGGTTTTGGAGAGGTGAGTACTAAAGTGCTTCCAGCAAAATAAACTTTGTTACATCATTGTGATCGGACCGCCGAAGAATGACTGAAGCAATCTCTTTTAATGAAAAGATAGCTTCGCAAAGCTCGCGATGACGATAAAAAGAATTTTATATGAAAATCGATCCAAAAGAAATACCCGTTCCAAAACTGCATGGCTACCTTCTGGGAGCAGTATCACCACGTCCTGTAGCATTTGCAAGCACTGTCGATAAAAAAGGAAATGTAAACCTTAGCCCCTTCAGCTTCTTCAATGTATTCAGTGCAAATCCTCCAGTGCTAATCTTCTCCCCGGCAAGAAGGGGACGAGATAACACCACAAAGCACACGTTGGAAAATGTATTAGAGCATGCAGAGTGTACCATCAATATTGTATCCTATGATATGGTTCAGCAAATGTCATTGAGCAGCACAGAGTATGAGAAAGGAGTAAATGAGTTTATAAAGGCTGGATTTACAGAACGAAAGTCAACACATGTCAAACCTCCTATTGTAGCTGAGGCACCCGTTTCTTTTGAGTGTAAAGTTTTGGAGGTGAAATCGTTAGGCAATCAGGGAGGAGCCGGTCAACTAGTTATCTGCGAGGTGCTCTACATCCACATCAAAGACGAGATTTTGGATGAGGATGGAAAGATTGATCCTAACAAAATTGATACGGTTGGTAGAATGGGAGGAGATTGGTATGTCCGTTCCTCCGGAGATGCTATATTTAAAGTGGCCAAACCTCTAGCAACCATGGGAATAGGAGTCGATCAAATTCCGGATCAAATAAGAACAAGTACTGTACTTACAGGTAATCATTTAGGAATGCTGGGAAATGTAGAGTCCTTGCCTAGTGAAGAAGATGTAAAAGATTTCTCAAGTGAGCCCGAAGTACGCGCAATTCTAGATTCTTTCGATGACGAGGAAAATATCCAATTAGAACTTCACAAATTAGCCGCTGATCTACTGAATGAAGGTGAGGTGGACACTGCCTGGAAAGTCTTAATGATGGGGTGATAGTCAGCAGTCATTCAGTCGACTGTCGACAGAAAACTGTGGACTTATAATGAAAGATAATTTCTCTACTCAGTCGGACGATTATGCAAAGTTTCGGCCTGTCTATCCACAGGAATTGGTGAACTATTTAGTATCCCTTTCTGAAACCAAAGATCGATGCTGGGACTGTGGAACAGGAAATGGACAGCTGGCAGTGAAGCTTGCCGATCATTTTGAGGAAGTATGTGCTACAGATATCAGTGAAAAGCAGTTGGCTAATGCTATCCAAAAAGAAAATATTCAGTACTCAAAACAACCTGCAGAGAAGACCAATTTTCCGGATAGCCATTTTGACTTGGTGACGGTGGCCCAGGCTGCTCATTGGTTTGATCACCAGCGATTTAATGAGGAGGTAAAGATGGTTTTGAAGCCGAGCGGAGTAATTGCTCTTTTTGGATATGCGTTAGTGCAAGTAGATGAAGAGGTTCAGCCTATCATTGATCATTTCTACTGGAACATCACAAAACCGTATTGGGATCCCGAACGGGATCATATTGAGGCAGGCTATCAAACCATCCCGTTTCCTTATAATGAGATAGGGGACGTTCCTAAGTTTCAAATGGAGAAAGAAGTGACACTCGATGAATTAGTTGGATATATCAGCACCTGGTCTGCTGTACAGCATTACATCAAGAAGAATGGTCATTCACCAATTGATTCATTACATGATCAATTAGCTCAGAAATGGAATTCAGGAAAGCGAATAGCTCGTTTTCCTTTTTTTATCCGTGTTGGAAGAGTGAAATAGCTAATTATTTCTTCAACAGTCTGGCGTCATATACATACCAGTCTTGATTTTCTATTGCAAGATCCAATTGTGGATGGTTAGGATTTATTAGAATATTCCTCTCCAAAGGATTGATGACAGATGGTACACTTAAAACAGCACTTTCTCGATTTCTTATCCATTGATCTCCAATTTCCTGAGACAAGGTTTCATTAGCTTGCCAATTTTTTCGAAGTGAATTTGTCTGGAGCTCTTCAATGTGATTTTTTACGATCAATGTCGTTAGAACATACTTCACTGGTTCAGCACCAATTATATGTGCAAGGTGCTCAAGAATACTCAATGAACTAGTTTGAGCGGTATATAACATGAAGTTTCCAATTGAATTCCAACGACCACCATAGATGGCAGCACCTGTTCCATTCAGATCATTAGCATAATTAGGAAGAGTGAGACGATAAACGATCAAGCAGTGATTCCGTGTTTGATCCGACCTAAGATTTGAAGGACACGATTTGCTCCGGTGATACTACGCATCATATCGAGGGGAATATAGCCATCCAGCATTGGTTGTGGGGTCTTTAGCCATTTAGAAAGGCTTGCTTTTGAACCAAGCGCCTCTGCTCCTGATTTTAATATTTGCTGAATGAAATGAAACCTGTCAGATTTATCGGTATCTAATTGGGGCTTTTGCATCATGTTGTAGTACGTTTTTTCGGAGACACCTAAGATACCAGCCATCTCTTCTCTAGCTAGATTGTATGCAGCAGCTGCTTCTTTTACTTGTGAGATTTTGGCTTCTTCGAGTTTGTATTCTTTCACCATTGTAAAATTACATAAATTTATACGTAAAATTACGAAGTATGTTTAAAAAGCAAATCTTCCTTTAAACTCTTCAAGTTCGGTTTTTAAATCCCTGCTTTCAAAGCGATCTATATAGTTAAATAATTTAGTACTCGGGTCAACCTTTAATTCTCTCAGATTCATATGCTGATTGGTAAATAAGAACTCCAGAGAGGGATAGATTTCTTTTAAGACATCCACCAGATCAAGGATCTGGAGGTTTTTGTCGACAAGGTTGTAAGTTCCACTTGTAACCTCTTTTGTCACACTCTGTGCCAGGCTGCTAGCGAGTGCATCTATATGGATAAAAGCCCTGGATTGCTTACCATTCCCGTTGATCTGAATACGATTTGTGAAGTTGGCATCAAACATGAAACGATTGATTACTGCGTCAAAACGCATGGATTTACTATAGCCATATACATTACCACCCCTTATTATAATCGAATTTTTCTTTTCACCTAATCTATTCACATGCTCTTCCCCACGAAGCTTAGAGATTCCATAAAAAGTAGATGGGGCAGGAATGGTATCATCGCTGGCAATGTGATCGCTGGCTCCATAAACGGAAGTACTACTCAGGTAGATGAATTTTGAGATGTCTGATTCTTCCGCTGCATATACCACTTCCGCTGTACCCCAGTGATTTACTTGTTCATAAAAGTGAGGGTCCGTATTTGCAAAAGGAGTGGTTACAATAGCGGCCAGATGAACAACTACATCGACATCTTTCATTAATTTTCTTAACTGACGCGTATCAAGAATATCACCTTGATATGATTGAATTTTCTTAGGGTTTTCAAATTTATTTCCGAGGAAAAAATTGTGATTCCCTTTGCTGAGATTGTCGTAGATAAGAATTTTTTCAATCTCGGATTGACCCACTAAGTGCTTTACAAGCTTGGTTCCTACATATCCGGCTCCACCGGTGATGAGTACTTTCATGATTTGGTTGATTGGTAAATATTATTTTACTAGATCCGTATGGAGACCACATTCTACTTTATTGAGTCCGAACCACCTGGCTTCTCGTTCCTGCATATCCAGGTCTATTTTACGTGTACAGGGTTCGCACCCGATGCTGATATATCCTTTCGCATCCAAGGGATGTTTAGGTAGGTTATGTTCTTTGATATATGCGAAAATTTTTCGTTTATCCCAATCCAGCATTGGATGAAAGCGGATACTATCATATGGTGCGGATTGCTCCACTTTCATGGCTTTTCTCACAGCACTTTGATCTGCTCTCACTCCATTGATCCAAACGTCATGAGCAGCCATCACTCGCTCCATGGGCTGGGTCTTGTTTAGATAGCAGCAATGGTCTGGATCGGTTGTGAACATCAGTTTTCCGTTTGATTCACGTTGTAAGTACTTTGGGGTGTCAGGTTTTAGATCCACAATTGTTAGGCTAAACTTTTCAGCTATTTCATCTCTGAATGAGACAGTCTCCGGGAACAAGTAGCCTGTATTGATAAAATAGACAGGTATGGTATTATTGATCTGACTGATGATATGAAGCATGGGAATACTATGTGTCTGGAATGATGATGTAGTAAACATCTTTTTTCCATCAGAAGTGTACTCCTGAATTTTTTTCTTGATTTCTGCTATCTCCACGATTAAAATTTGGAAGCAAAACAACCACACATCAAAATAAATTCATAACGATCCGAAACATCTTTATGCAAGGGGTTGTTATAGGTTCCAGTAATTTTGCAACATGCCAAGAGTTTCAATCAATAGAAAAGAGCATTTCAACGCTGCTCATCGTTTGTATAATCCGGAATGGAGTGATGAGAAAAATGAGGCTGTTTTTGGAAAGTGTAACAATCCAAACTGGCATGGACATAATTATGAGGTCATCGTGACACTAACTGGTGAAGTAGATCAAGAAACCGGATATGTGTACGATATGAAAAAATTAAGTGATCTGATCAAAAAAAACATATTGAACCGATTCGATCATAAAAACCTTAATTTAGATGTAACAGAATTTAAAAATCTGAATCCAACTGCTGAAAATATCGTCAAAGTCATCTATGATTTGTTACGCCCAGAGATAGAGGATCGGTACGAGATGAAAATAACACTTTATGAAACAGAAAGAAACTTCGTCGAATATCCATAGTGAAGCTCACGATGAATATGCTGACAGCCACGTAGGCTCTTCGTATGATACACCTCTTCGTCCGGATGCATTTGAACAAGATGACGATCTGAAGATAGAATTGATAGCTAAGCATTTTAAGGAGATCATGCATGTCTTAGGGCTTGATCTTGAAGATGATAGTCTATCTGGAACACCCAGAAGAGTTGCGAAAATGTATGTTCAAGAAGTGTTTTCGGGATTAAATCCCGCAAATAAACCGGAAGTACGTTTGTTTGAAAACAAATACAAGTATGATCAAATGCTAGTCGAGAAGGATATTACCTTCTACTCTCACTGTGAGCATCATTTTGTACCTATATACGGAAAAGCGCATGTCGCCTATTTCCCAAATGGGAATGTTATAGGCTTATCAAAAATCAACCGGATTGTGCAATATTACGCCAAGCGTCCTCAAGTACAAGAAAGATTAACCGTTCAAATAGGGAATGAGCTCAGGTCAATTCTTCATACGGAAGATATAGCTGTGGTAATGGATGCCTCCCACATGTGTGTGTCATCAAGGGGAGTAAATGACACCAATAGTCAGACTGGAACAGCTTACTTCTCTGGCAAATTTGAGGATCAGAACGTAAAGAACGAGTTTCTGAATTACATCAACTCTAATACCAAGTAGTACTGGAATTCTTAATTTTCTAAAGTTCCTTGATTGGTTTTGTATAAAAACTAGTTAGCATATCTTTGCGCACTGTTTTTGAAAACCATTTAAAAAATCATGGATAAATTAATCTATTTAGTGCCTGCCCTTGGGCTTCTTGGGCTCGTTGTAATGATCATCAAATCCCGCTGGGTATACAAGCAGGATGCCGGTGAAAATAAGATGCAAGAGCTTGCTAATTACATCAGAGAAGGGGCCTTGGCATTTCTTAGTGCTGAATATCGAATTTTAGCAATTTTCGTAGTTATCGCAGGTATTCTACTGGGAGTGATTTCTTCACTTGTAGAAACCACACATTGGTTCATCATTGTTGCTTTCATTATAGGGGCATTCTTTTCGGCATGGGCTGGAAATATCGGAATGAGAATCGCTACAGCTGCAAACGTAAGAACTACACAAGCTGCAAGAACAAGCCTTCCACAGGCATTGAAAGTATCTTTTACAGGTGGTACTGTAATGGGACTTGGAGTAGCAGGTCTCGCCGTATTCGGACTAAGTATTCTATTTATTTTGTTATTCCAATTCTTCATGGGTGGTGAATGGACTACCAATGGAGTAAACGATATGACTGTAGTGCTTGAGGCACTGGCAGGTTTCTCTCTTGGTGCAGAGTCCATTGCGCTATTTGCCAGAGTAGGTGGAGGTATCTACACAAAAGCTGCTGACGTAGGAGCTGACCTGGTAGGTAAGGTAGAGGCTGGAATTCCTGAAGATGACCCAAGAAACCCAGCAACCATTGCTGATAACGTAGGAGATAACGTAGGAGATGTTGCAGGTATGGGTGCTGATCTTTTTGGTTCTTATGTAGCTACCGTATTGGCATCCATGGTGCTGGGGAACTATGTGATCAGAGATATGGGTGGATCTATTACAGATCAATTCAATGGTATTGGCCCAATCTTGCTTCCATTAGTAATTGCAGGTCTTGGAATCGTATTCTCAATCCTTGGTACTATGTTGATTAAAGTATCAGGAAATGACGCGAAGGAAGCTCAGGTTCAAGCCGCTTTAAATAAAGGGAACTGGGGATCAATTATCCTTACCGCGATTGCTTGTTATTTCTTGATTGATCTAATCCTTCCAGCAGAAATGACCATGGTATTCTTTGGTGAAGGTGATCAGACAGTGACATCATTCAGCGTATTCGGAGCTGTATTGGTAGGTTTGGCAGTAGGAGGTTTAATTTCTTACTTCACTGAATACTATACTGGTCTTGGTAAGAAACCTGTTGTAGATATTGTTCAAAATTCTGCTACCGGAGCTGCTACAAATATCATTGCTGGTCTTTCTACAGGCATGATTTCTACGTTCGCTCCAATTCTTCTTTTTGCTGGTGCGATCTGGGGAGCATATGAGCTGGCTGGTTTCTACGGAGTAGGTATTGCAGCTTCTGCAATGATGGCAACTACAGCGATGCAGTTGGCGATTGACGCCTTTGGCCCAATCGCTGATAATGCAGGTGGTATCGCTGAGATGAGTGAGCTACCTGAAGATGTGAGGGAAAAAACAGATATCCTTGACTCTGTAGGTAACACCACTGCAGCGATCGGTAAAGGATTTGCAATTGCTTCTGCAGCCTTAACTGCATTGGCACTATTCGCAGCGTACGTAACATTCACAGGGATAGACGGGATAAACATCTTTAAAGCCGACGTTCTAGCGGCGCTTTTCATCGGAGGTATGGTTCCTGTAGTATTCTCGGCACTTGCAATGAGATCTGTAGGTAAGGCAGCTATGGAAATGGTGAAAGAGGTTAGAAGACAGTTTAAGGAAATTCCAGGAATCATGGAAGGGACTGGAAAGCCGGAGTATGGTAAGTGTGTAGACATCTCCACAAAAGCAGCATTGAGAGAAATGATGCTCCCGGGTGCAATCACGATTATCGCTCCCATTCTAATTGGCTTTTTCATGGGGCCTGAGGCACTTGGTAGCTATATGGCCGGTGTTGCTGTTTCTGGTGTGCTATGGGCAATCTTCCAAAACAACGCTGGTGGCGCATGGGATAACGCGAAGAAATCATTCGAAGCAGGTATTGAGATCGATGGTGAGATGACCTACAAAGGTTCTGAAGCACATAAAGCGGCAGTGACTGGTGATACTGTAGGTGATCCGTTCAAAGATACTTCTGGTCCTTCTATGAACATTTTGATTAAGTTGACATGTCTTGTTGGTCTTGTGATAGCTCCCATTTTAGGTGAAGTATATGGATCTGGGAGTCATACTTCTAATGCAGTTGAAGTGAAGGAAATTAAACTTGATGAGAAAGCTGTTGCTGAAATCGAAGAGGCGAAAGCGGAAGCAAGTATTGTTGAGTAAACATATTTCTATAAAAGAAGTTGAAACCCTGTCTTAATAGTCAGGGTTTTTTTATGTCTTTACTTAACTTCCTTACGTGACAGAGAAAGCTTTATTTGAGATAGCTGAGGATTGGTTTCAATCCAAAAAGTGGAAATCTTTTGAATTTCAACGAAAGACCTGGAAAGCATATTTGAATGGGAAAAGCGGCCTACTGAATGCGCCCACTGGTTCTGGCAAAACCTATGCACTTTGGATTCCATGTGTGCTGGAGTTTTTAAAGTACCATGAAAAGCATGAAGTAAAACCTGAGCTTCAAATTCTCTGGATAACACCTCTAAGAGCTTTAGCTAAGGATATCCAGAGCGCCATGCAGTCTTTTTGTGATGATGTTGATCTGCGTTGGAAGATCGGTTTGAGGA
Organism: Ekhidna sp.; assembly: GCA_965267215.1. Lineage (GTDB taxonomy): Bacteria > Bacteroidota > Bacteroidia > Cytophagales > Cyclobacteriaceae > Ekhidna. The sequence continues at coordinate 1,946,145 of OZ253940.1, read as the reverse complement.
CTGGTGATACACCAACTTCAGAACGACAAAAACAAAAGAAACAAGCACCTCAATGTCTGGTTATCACACCTGAAAGTCTTCATATTTTATTGAGTCAAAGTGACTATCCAAACTATCTAAAAAATGTCAAGAGCATCATCGTTGACGAGTGGCATGAGTTGATAGGAACCAAACGCGGAGTTGCCACTGAGTTAGCTATTTCCAGGCTAAAGAATCTGACCGAGAACCGACTCAAGATCTGGGGTATCTCGGCAACCATTGGTAATCTGCCTCAAGCAAGACGAGTTTTACTTGGTGAGGATTTAAAAGAAAAAGCCATCAGTATTAAAGCTAATATTGACAAGAAAATAGAAGTGGAATCGATCCTTCCGGATGAAGTAGAACGGTTTCCATGGTCTGGCTATTTAGGAACACGTTTACTGGATAAAGTGCTTCCAATTATTAAAAAGAGTAATACCACATTACTTTTTACCAATACACGATCACAGACAGAACTTTGGTATCAGGCTATTTTGAATGAAGCACCTGAATTAGCAGGTATTATAGCAATGCATCATGGATCTATGGATCAAAATATACGTTCCTGGGTAGAGGACGCGCTGCATGAAGGGAAGCTTAAACTGGTTGTGTGCACGTCCAGTTTGGATTTGGGTGTGGATTTTCGTCCAGTTGATACAGTGATTCAAATTGGTAGTCCCAAGGGAGTCTCCCGTTTCCAGCAAAGGGCTGGAAGGAGTGGACATGGGCCTGGGGAAGTAAGTCGAATTTTTTTTGTTCCAACTCATTCTTTAGAGTTAATAGAAGGAGCAGCACTTAGGGATTCGGTTAAGGAAGGGAAATTTGAACAACGAAAGCCGTTGGGAAAGTGCATGGATGTACTTGTGCAATACTTAGTGACACTTGCTGTAAGTGGAGGTTTTCGTCCTTTAGAAATTCTGGAAGAGATAAAACAAACCTATTGTTTTAGACATTTAACAGCAGATGAATGGAATTGGGCCCTTGAGTTCATTACAACAGGGGGGAGTACTTTGGGCGAATACGATGAGTTTGCCCGAGTTTATAATGACCATGGCATTTATAAAATTGTCAATAAAAAAGCAGCACTTCGGCATAAATTATCCATTGGTACCATAGTTGGAGACCCAGCTATGAGTGTTCGATTCATTTCAGGAGGCCACTTAGGGACAGTTGAAGAAAGCTTTGTCTCCAAATTGAACCCTGGAGATACCTTTTGGTTTGCTGGGCAGAACCTTGAATTCATCAGGATAAAACACTTGACAGTTCTTGTAAAGAAATCCAAGAAGAAATCAGGGAAGACCCCAGCTTGGGGCGGAGGCAGGTTGCCGCTCTCTTCATTACTTTCGGATCAGATAAGAGAGAAGCTACAAGCGAGTACCGAAGGCAAATTTGAATCGGAGGAATTGCGCAAGATAAAACCAATTCTCGATCTCCAAAGTAAAATGTCGACAGTTCCCGGAAAGGATACACTTCTAATTGAGAAGGTAGAAACGGATTTCGGTCATCACTTATTCTTTTTCACGTTTGAAGGAATGTTCGTGCATGAAGTGTTGGGAGGATTGATTGCTTACCGCCTAAGTAAAAACCAAAAGATTACCTTCTCTATATCCATGAATGATTATGGGTTTGAATTACTATCTGATCAGGAGGTTGCCATCGAGGAGGCTCTTGAATTAGACTTATTTTCGGAGGAACATCTTTTCGAAGACTTAAATCAATCCATTAACATGACTGAGATGGCCCAACGTACTTTCAGGGATGTAGCCACCATCGCCGGTTTGATTTTTCAGGGCTATCCTGGAAAAACCATCAGAGCCAGGCACCTTCAGGCTTCATCGGGTATTTTATACAAAGTATTTGCTACTTATGATGAAAGTAACTTGCTCATCAGACAATCAATTGATGAAGTAATGAACTTACAGCTTGATCAATCCAGGTTTATGGAGGCGATAAGACGAATCAATACCCAAAGGATTGTATTAAAGGAAGTTCAAAAACCGACACCTTTTGCATTCCCTATTTTAGTCAGTGTGATCCGTAGGCAAAAATTGAGCAACGAAGATGTGACAGACAGAATACTAAAAATGCAAATGGAGCTTGAGCGAGCCTTTGATTAAGCTTAATTTTACCTTCATAATTCTAATAAAATGAAATACATATTTTCGATATCAATCATACTATGTGCATTCCTTGGTTTTGGTCAATCCTTAATTGTTGGAAAGTGGAAAACAATCGATGATGAAAGTGGTAAAGAAAGATCTATCGTTGAGATCTACGAGCAAGAGGGTAAGTACTTTGGAAAAATAGTTAAGCTATTCAGAGATCCCGGAGAAGATCCTGATCCCGTCTGTGATGAATGTGAGGATCATCGTGCAGGCCAGAAAATTATTGGTATGGAAATAATTACTGATATGAAGTATAACAAAGGGGATGATGAATATAAAAAAGGAGAGATCCTGGATCCTGAAAATGGAAACATCTATGATTGTAAGCTTTGGATAGAAGAAGGAAACCTGAAAGTAAGAGGTTATTTATTGTTCTTTTACCGAACACAAACATGGCTTCCTTATTCCGGTGGGTAACCTATCAATTCAGATCAAGGAAGAGGAGCTTATACTGCTTCCTGAGAAAGCCATTTATTGGGAGAATAAACAGATCCTTGTACTTTCGGATTTACATTTAGGAAAGGCAGGTCATTTTCGAAAACATGGGATTCCAGTTTCTAGAAAAGTTCATCTAGCTGACCTTCAATTGCTTGAAAGCTTGATCCTGACGTTCAAGCCTAAAGAAGTGATTCTGTTAGGTGATTTGTTTCATAGTTTTCATAATAATGAATGGGAAGACTTTATGAAATTTCTCAATCACTATGATTCACTGAGTTTCACACTTGTTGAAGGCAATCATGATATATTGGATGAGTATCCGAAATCAATAGCCTTGGTGTCAGAATTGGAACTTGATCCTTTTTCTTTTACTCACATTAGGAAAGAAAGCGAGCTTTTTAATATTTCTGGGCATATACATCCAGGCGTTACCGTCAGAGGAAGGGCTAAACAAAGTGTGACCATGCCCTGTTTTTATTTCACAGAAACGTATGGGCTGCTTCCAGCCTTTGGTCAGTTTACTGGAATTAAGAAAATCAGACCAAAAAAAGCCGATCGAGTATATGGCGTGGTTGAGCAATCTATCATTGAATTAACGTAAGAAATAGCGTATTTTACACTCGTAATCCCTAAAACTCACCATGTAGGGGTTACCAATTGATAATAAATCGTATTTAAAACTAGCTTGGTGTATGAAGGACAGTGAGATTCTTGAGCGAATCAGTCGCGGAGATGAACGAATGCTTGATCATCTATATAAGAAATATTATAGAATGATGACCAAGATAGTACTGTCCAATAGTGGGACAGAGGATGAGGCGAAAGATGTATATCAAGAGGCCTTACTCGCTTTTTGGCAGAAAGCTGCAAGCGGTAAGCTGGTTTTGACTTCTAAAATCAGCACCTACTTATACAGCATTTGTCTCAATCAGTGGAGAAAGGAATTGGATCGAAAAAGTCGACTCAGCTCGGAAGCTGTAGATGGAGAAGAACATCAAAAGCACGACGACAAAGAGCGACTAAAGATCGTCATGGACTGTATAGGTCAGTTGGGGGATGTGTGTAAGAAAGTATTGACCTATTACTACTTTGATGGATTGGGAATGCCGGACATAGCGAAGAAAATGAATTTCGCAAATACGGATACAGCCAAAACAAAGAAGTATAAGTGTAAGAAGAAACTGGATAGTTTAATAAAAAGTAAGTATACCACCGAAGACTTTTTTGACTAATAGAATGACACCACATCAACAAGAGCAAATCGACCATTATCACTCAGGCCTAATGAGTGAAAAAGAGACAGCAGCATTCAAAGCCAAGTTGGAAGCTGACCCTTCGCTTAAAGCTGAAGCAGACTTTCAAGCTGACATAGTGAATGGATTAAAAGAATATCGCAAGGCAGAGCTCAAGACTAGGCTAGAAGCGATCAACGTAGGACCTGGTTGGGTTGGATTTGTGCAACAATCAGCGCTTGTTAAATCTCTTGGAGGTGTTGTGGTAGCTTCATTAATCGGCGGAGGTATATATATGTTTGGAGAGAAGGATACTTCTACAAACGTTGAAAAACCCATCTCAATAGATGCTCCAATAGAGGAATCAATTACTTACGATGTAATCGCTTTAGGTGAAGAGGATTCACCTGTCATAAATGAAAGTATTGAACTAGAAAAACCACAGCCATCCGACGAATTGAAAGAAGTTGTCCTGGCTGAGGATAATCCTTCTTCTAAGCAGATTGAGACTACAGAAAAAACTATTGTCAAAACAGATGAAGAAGTACCGACTTTCACTCCCGATGTTGCTGCTCCCGACGTAGCATTGGTGGATGAAGATAAATCTTTTAGATCCACAAATCTGGATGCGCTTCCGGAGAATGCTTCTGCTGAAATTGAAGAAGAGCCGATTGACGTCAAATCAGAAAACAGAAAAGGTACCATTAAATACAAATATTATGATGGTAAGCTCTTCTTAAGTGGAGATTTCAATAAGGACACCTATGAAATTCTGGAGATAAACAGTGCTTCAGGTAGAAGAATCTACGTCTACTATTTGTCAGAATACTATACGGTAGGGACGACAGATCGTTTGATAGAACTTCCTAAGGTATCCGATAAGAAACTGATAGAAGAACTCGACTTTATCAGAAAGAATAAATGATTCTGAATCTCCTCTACGGGGAGAAAAGTTGCCGATTGTTATAGTTAATATCAGGTATAGGATCTAATTCATCAAACTTTATATGAATTAGTAATTTGGCTATAACTATCATAGATGCATCAAATCAAACTCTTTGTCGAAATACTTGTCTTTGGCATATCATTAAGCTTCATTAATGGTCAGGAAATAGCTAGAGGAGATACTTCCATAGTTACGAATATCAGAGAGATTACCTCTTCGATATATCAAAATTCAACAGATATTCATTGGATAAATACGAAAAAACAATTCAGTGGCGAGGAAAGCTTTGGTACTTATATTACTGCATACCATCTAAACAACCTCTTTAATAGGATAATAACTACGAGCACATTTGAAGAAGGTACTTTGTCCTCAGAATGGTACTTCGATGGTGACAAACTAATTTACGTCTATCAAACGTTTGAATATTTCCAGGAGTCTAAAGAAACCCCATTATGGAAAAACTTCAAGGGTATTGGAGCCTGGGAAAGTAGGTTTTACCTAATAGATGAAAGAATCCATTATGAAAAACACCGGGGAAGGAAAGCCGATCCTATAAAGAATAATGACCTTGTAAAGCAAGGTAGGCTTCTTCAGGAGTTTGTAATTAAGGATGCTGCCAGATAGTTAATCTAATTTATTGGGTTTGTAAGACTTCACTACTAGACTTCATTTACCTAAATTCGTGGTTCAATGGAAGATAAGAAGACCAGAAGAAAAAGAAAGCTAGGAAGTTATCCTTTTGCTAGTGTTGTGTTTAGTATCACATTGGCGCTTTTGGTTTTGGGATTGTTTGGCTGGTTGATTTTGCATAGCAATAGACTGAGTACCCGCATTCAAGAAAATATAGAAGTTCAGGTTTATCTGAACAAAAACATGTCCCAGTCTGATATTACAAAAATCAGAACGTTGCTTTCTTCCAGGCCATATATTTTAGTGAAAGAGGAACCTCAGGTGGTATGGGTGTCAAGAGAGGAGGCAGCAAAACAGTTTGTAGAAGCTACGGGTGAAGACTTTAAAGACTTTTTAGGAGACAATCCTTTAAGAGATCTATTCACAATCAAAATCAAGAGAGAATATCAAGCTGTTGATAGCCTGAATGCGATAAAGAAAGAATTGGAGGGGGTGAGAGGTGTTTTTGAAGTTGAATATGAAGAAAGCCTGGTTGAAAGTATAAATGAGAATCTTACTAAAATAGGCTTCATACTTATTGGAATTGCCATTTTTGCGTTGTTTGTGGTTATCATTCTGATAAATAACACCATTAAGCTGGCCTTATTTTCTCAACGGTTCCTGATACGGAGTATGCAGCTGGTTGGTGCGACCAGCAGCTTTATTCAAAGGCCTTTCCTATACAGATCTATATTTTATGGTCTTTTGGCAGGTGCTTTGGCTTCTGGGATCATTTATGGATTTACCGTTTACATGAATGAAATCATACCAGGTCTGAAAGATTTACAAGATTTTAAAGGTTTTTTAATTCTATTTGCACTGATTCTGGTGATGGGAGTAATTGTAGGATATTTTAGCTCCCTTAGAGCTGTCAGAAAATACTTAAAAATGTCTCTGGACGAACTATACTGATATGTCAGAAAAAAGAAAACTGGCTTTTTCAAAAGCAAATTATATCATCATGATTGCAGGGGTTTTGATCCTCGCGATAGGCTTCATACTTATGACCCTGGATACTGAACCTTATGGTTTCGGATTTCTTGGGCTAACCCTAGGTCCAATCACTGTGATGATCGGTTTTATCATTCAGTTTGTTGCCATCTTTTACAAGCCAAAGACAAAGTCAGAAACTGAATGAATTGGTTTGAAGCCCTTATTTTGGGCATAATTCAAGGCCTTACTGAATTCTTGCCAGTAAGCAGTAGTGGGCATTTAGAAATAGGTTCGGTTTTGCTTAATGCTGAGAGTTCGGATAATTTATTATTTGCGATTGTCGTTCATATGGCAACAGCTTTAGCAACCATTGTAGTCTTCAAAAGAGACATTGGCATTTTGATCTCGGATATTTTAAAGTTTCGATGGAATAAATCGGTAGAGTTTACATTGAAGATTATTCTATCCATGATTCCTGTTTTCATTGTTGGAATTTTTTTTAAAGATCAGATTGAGTCGCTTTTCACAGGAAACCTGGTTCTGGTGGGAACAATGTTATTAATCACTGGAGGGTTATTGTTATTCGCCCATTTCAAGAAGGATGGGGATGGATCTGTAGGGTACACAAATGCAATTCTTATAGGCATTTCCCAGGCTCTTGCTGTGTTGCCAGGTATTTCAAGGTCAGGTTCAACCATAGCTACTGCATTGATCTTAGGAGTAGAGCGATCAAAAGCGGCTAGATTTTCATTTCTAATGGTTCTTATACCGATACTGGGAGCTAGTATGTTACAGCTATTGGACTATGTAGAAGAGCCGTCTGAGCACTCAATTGATCCTCTAAGCCTAGCAATAGGTTTTTTAGGAGCCTTTTTGTCTGGGTTTTTAGCATGCAAATGGATGCTTAAAATTGTAAGAAAGGGAAAACTGACCTACTTTGCCGTCTATTGTTTTATCGTCGGAACGATCGCTATTGTAGCTGCATAATGCAAAATACATTCGAAGAAGGCAGACTTTTGCTAATTAACAAACCTGTCAATTGGACATCTTTCGATGTGGTCAAGAAGCTTAGGTACACGCTAAAAGTGAAGAAAATCGGTCATGCAGGAACATTGGATCCTCTTGCAACCGGATTACTGATTATTGGCACAGGAAAATTCACAAAAAAGCTCAATGAGCTTCAAGGATTGGACAAAACATATGAAGGAATCATCGAAATAGGCAAGACCACTCCTTCGTATGATTTAGAGACCGAGTTTGATAGTGAATCAGATTGGTCTTCTGTCATTGAATCAGATTTCGAAACAGCTAAGATTGCTTTCATAGGCGAAATTCAACAGATTCCTCCCGCTCATTCTGCCGTGAAAATCAATGGAGAGCGAGCCTACAAAAAAGCACGCAAAAATAAGGAGGTCAAACTTGAGCCAAGGTCGATAAAGATCCATTCCTTCGAAATAGATACTGAGAATCTACCTGAAATTGCATTTAAGGTGTCATGCTCAAAAGGAACGTATATCAGAAGCTTGGCGCATGATTTTGGTCAAAACATCGGCGTAGGCGCATATCTTAAAAAACTTGTTCGAACCAGTGTGGGGGATTTTAAGTTATCTGATGCAATGGAGTTGGATGATTTCATTCAAAAGTACAATGAGGGTAATTGATCACATAGAAGATTTTGAAAAACCAGGCTATGCTGTAGTTACCATTGGAACATTCGATGGTGTGCATCTGGGTCATCAGGCAATACTCAAAAGGCTTGTTTCTGAAGCGAAAAAGAATAATGGTAAAAGTGTACTTATTACCTTTTGGCCTCATCCAAGGTTCATTCTGAATAAAGATGCTGAGAAGTTGAAGCTATTGACCACATTTGATGAGAAAGCGAAGCTTATCTTTGACTTAGGCGTGGATTACATTCTGAAAATAGCCTTTACACCAGAGTTCTCCAATTTAAGTGCGGATGAATTTGTGAGTGATATCCTGGTAAATAAAGTAGGTACCAAGCAACTGTTTATCGGGTACGATCATCACTTTGGTAATAATAGGGAGGGTAATATTCATTTTTTAAAGGATAATGCGAACAAATATGGATTTGCAGTCAATGAGATTTCTAAACAAGAAATAGATCATGTGGGGATCAGCTCAACCAAGATTAGAAACACACTGAATAACGGAGAAATCCATTTAGCAAATTCCCTTTTAGGAAGAAATTATACCTTAAGAGGTAAAGTAGTGGATGGAAATAAGCAAGGCAGATCCATTGATTTCCCTACTGCCAATATACAGATTGACGAGGACTACAAACTTTTGCCATCTGATGGTGCTTATGCAGTAAAAGTTAACATCAAGGAAGAGGTATATAATGGAATGTTGAATATTGGCTTCAAACCAACAGTTTCAGGAGTAAACAGGACCATTGAAGCACATCTTTTTAATTTTGATCAGGATATCTATGGAACGTATATCAGCGTTGAGTTTGTGAAAGCTCTTCGAAAAGAAAAAAAATTTGAGACCATTGAAGATCTCAAAAAGCAACTTTTCCAGGATCGTGAAGATGCCCTAAAGATTTTAAAATGAAATTTCTGTATAAAGCCATATCCGTTTTAATTGTTTCGGCTTCTGTTGTTACGGCCTGCAGAAAGACAGATGAACTGACTGACTTTACAGAGGAAGACGAGATTTTACTGGGAGAAAAGCTTTCTCAAATCATCAATCAAGACGCAGAATATAATGTCATCCCGCAAGAGGGGAACACCATTCCGTACGGATATGTGAATTCCAGATTAGCTGAGCTTACAGGCTCATCGGCTATTTCAAAGAGTGAGGAATTTACATGGACCATAGCGATTATGGACGATGAAAGTAGACGTGCGTTTGCTTTACCCGGTGGTTATTTGTATGTGAGTTCCGGGATGATATTTTTTCTTGAGAACGAAGATCAATTTTCTGGATTACTTGCTCATTTGATTGCGCATATTGATCAATCTCATATGACCGAAACACTTTTCTTTAAATATGGGGTTAACAATCTAAGGTCCATTACAAGGTCGGGGGAGGAGGAATCATTACGAGAGATTATTCAAGATCTCGATCTATCTGGTAGCTTCCTCGAAATATCACGCTCAAATGAAATTCAAGCCGATACGCTTGCCATTTCTTTATTATCAGCAACGGATCAATCTTGTGATTCAGAAGCGCTGGTCTTCTTCAGAATTTTGAATGTACAAGCGGACAAGCAAGCTGCTTTTATTGGAGCGCATAATTTGATACCTGAAAGGGTAGAGGACATAGAAGGAGTTGTGGCAGATCGAGGTTGCAATACATTGGTTGATGATGAATCAGCCACTCGCTTTAGATCATTTAGAAATTCACTTCCCTAGATTCTGGGAATCATATAAACCAACTAGATATACATGAGAAAGTCAGAAATTAAGTTCGTGGTAGAACTGGACAAAGAGAACATTCCGGAAAAGATTATGTGGGATGCGGACGAAAAAGAACATGAGGGTCTTTCTGAGACTAAGTCAATAAGTCTGTCACTTTGGGATCATGAAAATAAGAATACCATGCGGATAGATCTTTGGTCGAAAGATATGCCGATGGATGAAATGAAACATTTTTACATTGATTGTTTGGGCGGCCTGGCTCAAAGTGTCTTGAATGCAACGGGTGATGAATACATGAATCAAGAGATCAGCGCGCTATGCGACAAGCTGGTAGAGCATGTAAAGAATGAAGGTTAATGTCATAAATACCTTTTCAATATCATGCATGGTTTGCTGAAAAATCACTAATATTATGCATGCATAACAATATGTTAATTTCATATTGCTAAAATTGTTACTTGCTGAAATTAATGCTTAATTTTCTAATCAAAAGCCGAATTTTATTTGCTTAAAACAACAACCCTTATGAGCAGAAACATTACTAAATGGATTTTTACTGCGTGTTTAACCCTATGTGTTGGATTTATTTATGCGCAAACGACTGTATCAGGAAAAATAATGGATGCAGAGACCGGTGAGCCTCTAATCGGGACCCAGATTTTGGTAAAGGGAACCGTTTTGGGAACAATATCCGACGTAAACGGAGATTTTTCATTGTCCGTACAGTCCGCACCTCCTATTACATTAATTATCACCTACGTTGGATATGAAAGGCAGGAGGTTGAAGTAACAGCCTCGGGTCAAACATTGGATATCCAATTGGCCGAGTCAACATTGTTAGGTCAGGAAGTGGTTGTTTCGGCATCCAGGGTGGAGGAGAATATTCTGCAATCCCCGGTGAGTATTGAAAAAATGGACATTCTCGCCGTACAAAACACTTCTGCTGACACTTACTATAAAGCCATTGCAAATCTTAAAGGAGTTGATGTTGCATCAAGTAGTATCAATTTTCAGATCATCAATGCAAGAGGTTTTGGTTCCACCGGAAACACACGATTTGTACAGCTGATCGATGGGATGGATACACAGGCTCCAGCACTAAACTTCCCAATTGGAAACCTAAATGGGCCATCGGTGCTCGATGTTGAAAGTGTAGAACTAATACCTGGTGCATCTTCAGCACTTTATGGTCCAAATGCATTCAACGGTATTCTATTGGTTAATAGTAAGAATCCTTTTGAGTATCAGGGATTAAGTGCTCATATAAAAACTGGTGTGAATCATGTTGGAAGTGACGCAGATCAGGATGCTGCTCTAATGAACACATTCTCTCTTAGATACGCAAAGGCCTTTAATAACAAATTCGCTTTCAAGGTAAACGCCACCTATTCCTATGCAGATGATTGGCATGGCACAGATGATTTTGACAGAAATGCAGCAAACAACCCATTTGCCAGTATCGGTGGTGAAAACCCAGGAGCAGATAGATTACACTTTCATGGTGATGAGGCAGCTATAAACCTTGCGATCTTTCCATTTAGTTCAACCTTTAGTGCACTAGCAAGTTCGAGGAATTTTGGTCCTGGTTTAAGTGCCAACTCCTACGCTCAAGCAGGTGATTTACCAAACCATGTTGTTTCTGTAACTCCATGGGAAGAGGTAGACTTGATCGATTATGGAGCCGAAAATTTAAAGTTTAATACAGGTTTATATTACCGATTGAATGATGATCTTGAATTGAGTTACTTGTATAATGGAGGATTTGGAACCAGTATTTATACAGGCGCTCAGAGATATTCCTTGTCGAACTTCAGCATTCAACAACATCGTTTACAATTACGTGCTGATAACTTCTTTGTAAGAGCATATGGTACATTTGAGGATTCAGGTGACTCCTATATTACAGAGTTTTTGGCTCTGAAGATGAATGATAATCGAAGTGGAGGAGCAGTATCCACCTGGTTAGCAACATACGGCGTAAACTATCTGGAATCGTTGAATCAGCAAGGTCTTAATCCCGGAGATTTTCAAAATCTTCCAGCTGACCAACAGTTGCTTGTATCCCAAACAGCACATAATTACGCCAGGCAGCAAAATGATAACGTATACTTTCCTCTAGATCCCATAGAGCAAGCAGCGGAGTTCCAACGAATTAAAGAAGAAGAACTAGATGGAACGATTCCATTTGGGCCAAAATTCAGCGACGCTACCAAAATGTATCAAGCAGACGCCCAGTACGATTTCAAAAATCAAATTGATTTCATGGAGTTTCAAGCTGGAGGTAGTTATCGAATCTTTGACTTAAGGTCTGAAGGGACAATATTCCCCGATCAAGACGGAGGTATTCAGATAAACGAATTTGGAGCTTACGTTCAGTTTGGTAAGAATGTGACAGATGACTTGAAATTGAGCGGGTCTGTTAGGTTTGATAAAAATGAAAATTTTGATGGTCAGGTGAACCCACGAATTTCTGCAGTATATACAGTTGCAAACGATCACAACATCAGAGCTTCTTTCCAGACGGGCTTTAGAAATCCTACTACTCAAGGTCAATTTATAGATTTGAACACAATTTCTACTCGACTTTTGGGAGGACTTCAGAGTAACTATGATCGTTATGAGCTAGACAGAACTAGCAGTACAGGAGTGCCATTGGCTTTCACAGGTGGCTCTGTTAATGCATTTAGAAATACTGTTTTTGCTACAGGAGACATTGCAGCAGCAGCAGGCGAATTAGAAACCTTTACTACTGCTGATGTTAACCCAGTAGTTCCTGAGGAAGTAAGATCCATTGAGGTAGGTTACAAAAGTTTGATAGGAAACAAGCTGTTGGTAGATGCTGTATATTATCACAATACTTATACAAATTTTATCACACAGATTAGAATTGTAGTAGCTGATGAATATACAAGTGCGACAGCTCCTGATCCTTCTCTGGAAGGAACACCTAACTACTTGACAATCTTAAACGGCAGTGCACTAACACTAGAAAGCAATGGTACTTTCACTGGTAACACCGCACAGATTTATAGTAACCTGGATGATGAGGTTACCTCTCAAGGAGCAGCGCTAGGTTTGACATATAACCTCCCTAGGGGTTATACTATTGGAGGTAATTACAGTTGGAACAAGCTGAATGGTGGATTTACGGAGAATAACTTGAGTGAGTTTAATACACCTGAGCATAAATACAATATCAATTTTGGTAACCGAAAACTTACAGACAAGATCGGATTCAATTTGACTTACAGATGGCAGGACGCATTCCGTTGGGAATCTTCTTTTGCGATAGGCGATGTTCCTTCTTATAGTACTTTCGACGCTCAAGTATCTTATAAATTAGAAGAGCTAAAATCCATAGTCAAACTCGGAGGATCTAACATACTTGGAAACACCTACCTTCAAAGTTTAGGAGGACCAAACATTGGATCTATTTACTATGTTTCATTGACGTTTGATGAGTTAATGAATTAATCAAAAGAACTTAATATAAGCCGCTATCAGTGATAGCGGCTTTTTTGTAAATATAAATTTTAAGAGATGAAGAAAATAACTTTGATTTTGCTTGGAGCTATCCTTTTTGCCTGTGGAGATGACGATGGACCTTCTGGTACCAGATATGTAGATGATATCTTCAATGAAGTCGACGTAACTCTAGATATTAAATATGGTGAAAACGCTGCACTGGTTGGAATAACACAAAGCCTGTTTTTAGATATATATGAGCCTTCAGGTGATGCAACCAATAATAGACCTTTATTAGTATTGGCTCACGGAGGGGCTTTTGTAAGTGGAACAAAAACTTCTTTGAAAGAGCTATGCACTGCTTATGCTATGAAGGGCTATGTGGTCGCAAGCATAGGATATCGATTGATTAATGATCAAACAATAAGTGATTCAGTTGCTTTCAGCGAAGGAGTGGTCCTTACATTAGGGGATATGAAGGCTGCTATCAGATATCTAAGAAATGATGCACAAACTGAAAATAATTACAGAGTTGATCCTGATTTAATTTTTGCTGGTGGAGTCTCCGCAGGTGCCATTATGGCCAATCATATTGGGTACTTGGATGAGTCAGATGATGCAATTCCGGATTATCTTTTAGGTCACTTGAATACACATGGAGGGTTCGCTGGAAATAGCAATGAAATTGATGTTTCTTCAGAGGTTAAAGGTGTAATAAGCTTTTCTGGTTCCTTATTCCGAGATGTCTGGATTACTTCAGATGATCCACCAGTTTTCATGGTGCATGAAGAGAACGATCCTGTAGTTCCTTGTAATTACGAAGCGACTGATGTATTTCCGTTTGCAATTCTGGCTTATGGATCTTGCGAGCTAAAAGAAGCACTTGATGTAGCAAATGTTGCGAATCAATTTGTTTTTATTGAAGGAAGTGATCAGCATGTAGGCTACTTTTCAGAAGGAGTAGAAGATGAGACGGCTAAGGAAATTGTAAATCTCTCAGCAGTATTTATCAATCAAATATTGACAGGAGAAATTTAATTTTATAGCGTATTAGATAATAAAAAAGCCTGCGGAAGCAGGCTTTTTTTATTCACTTACTTTTTTCTTATTGTCTGGCAGATGTTGGTGGAGCTAGTACTCCAGCAATTACATGCACTCTACCATTAGCTGATCCACCGTCTGCATCAAGAAGTACGATTTCCGCGTTGGCTCCAGTAGCCCAAGTACTAGGATCTTGTACATTCAAATCACCATCTGAATCAATAAGGATTCCAGGAGCATTTGGATTAACTGCAGCAACTGTCGCACTAGGAGTTCCTGTTACTGCAAATGTAAGATTCAATCCAAGATTAGTAGTATAGGAAGCTCCAGTAGTTAAATCATCTTCTCCTAGCGTAGGAATATCGTCTTCAGTCCCTTCACCACCACCAGCAACGATATGATGTTTTAAGATATTTTCCCATGTAGCTGCATCGTAAGTAGTAGCAGTGATTTGAGCTGCTTCAAAAGTTGCATTTGTTGGTGCAAATACAGTGATCTGGTCTGCTCCAGTCAGCTCTCTGTTAGCGAGTAAACTTAGAAGAGTAGCTTCTCCTTCGTCCGCTCCACCAGTTACGTTATCTGAATCTGCCACTGTGATTGCTGCTGCTAAAGTTGTAAAATCTTTACCTAATAGCACTGGTTGAGCTACTGTTCCAAGCGTAGCTACAATTTGTGCGCCAATAGTTGGAGGTACCAGAACAACACTAATCAAGTGTACTACACCATTAGTAGCCTGAATATCTGCAGTGGAAATCTCTGAATCTGAAGTAGCTCCCGAAACAAGCACACCACCAGCTCCAACGGTAATAACTTCTCCCTGTGCTGTTGTGAAGGTAGAACCCTCCGTAACATCACCCGATGCAATTCTAGATGTTGTAACAACATGGTAAGCTAATACTGCTCTAGCAATATCTGCATTCACGCTGCTGAAATCTTCTAGCCCAAGAGTACCAAGAAGTGTAGTCAAAGCCGCGTCAGTGGGAGCAAAAACTGTAAGATTAGCATCTTCGTTATCTAGCGTTGCTACAAGATCAGCGAATACCTCAAGCTCAGTTTTTAAAAGAGATAGGTTGGAGGTGCCTTCTACTAGTCCCCAGACAGTTTCAGTAGGCTCATCTCCTCCATCACCACCGTCATCATCACTACAGCTGGTCATCGCGATGAATGACGCCATAATACCGACTAGGGTAAAGAATTTGAAATACTTCAAAATAGATTTTTTCATTGTATTTGGTTTTAAGTTAACGTGCTAATATAAAAATAATAAATAAACTCTGCATGCAGAGCATTGTTTCAACATAAGACACTTTTATGGGTCAAAACGTTGACTTAATTTTAAAATTATGTCTAAACCAGACTTCAAATATTTTCCAAAGCTTAGAAAACAACTGTTTGAGGTTGTTTTCGGTACGGATACTCCAGCAGGAAAGCTCTTCGATATTGTCTTGTTGTGGGCCATTGTGCTCAGTGTACTAAGTGTGATGCTGGAAAGTGTCAAAGAAGTTAAGGCGGAATATGAGACCATATTTTTCTTTCTGGAGTGGTCCTTTACCATTCTGTTTACGATCGAATATTTATTAAGGCTTATTATTACTACACAACCAAAAAAGTATGCATTAAGTTTTTTTGGGATTATCGATTTACTGGCCACACTGCCTACATATCTGACTCTTTTTGTGGCAGGGGGTAGTTATTTGGTGGTTATTCGATCCATTCGTCTGCTTCGGATATTCAGGATATTAAAGCTTGGAAGGTACTTAAAGGAGGCCTCTGTCTTATCGAATGCATTAGCTGCCAGCCGTCATAAGATTCTGGTCTTTCTAGGGGCAGTTACCACGTTGGTTATGATTATGGGTACAGTGATGTATATGATAGAAGGAGGAGAAAGTGGTTTTACCAGTATACCGCGAAGTATTTATTGGGCCATTGTAACAGTAACTACGGTTGGTTATGGAGATATAGCCCCCCAAACTGTCTTAGGGCAGGCTGTTGCTTCCATGTTGATGCTTATGGGGTATGCCATCATCGCAGTGCCTACCGGGATCGTAACGACGGAAATCGCACAAGCCGAACGAGATCAGAAAAAATCAAAAAAGAAAAGTAGGACGTGTGTCGCATGTGGCAAAGCCGGTCATGATGCGGATGCGATCTTTTGCAAAAACTGCTCTGCGAAACTTTAAGCGGAGGGTTTATTTCGAAATGTCCTTATCACCAGCCATACAATAACGATCGAAAAGATAATGATCAAAAAAATATTGGAAACATCTGTTACCGTCAGTGTATCCACCCATTCTGAGAAATTCATCGAATCTTTTCCTTTCATTCCTTTTTTGGCATAAATATAGCGCTATTTATATCGAATGAGTCATTTGATTTTGTAACTTAGTAATATAAAATTGAATTTATCCATGAATTGAGTTTTGCTATGGATAAAGAGCTTTTAAAAGGATATTTATTTATGAAAGTTCGCCTTTTAGAGCTTAATATGATCATTAAAGACTATACATATGAAGTTATTCTTGATATCTATTTTATTCTCCCTTTCTCAAACACCCGTGACCATTGTAAAAAATAATGGTGACGAAACACTTTTGAGCGAGTATCGCATTTATCAGAGCGATTTGAAATCAAGCAATTCAAGTTTAACATATTCTTACCGGGGACAAGGTGAAACTGTGCCTTTCAGTCAGGTAAAAAGGATAAGTTTTAAAGAGTCCTTGAAGAGGAAGAAGGGTGTTACTACTTATCGCGTAATTTTGGTAAAGACCAACAACGATAAATTGGAGGTTGAAGTAGACCTGGTCAAGATTGAGGGTAAGAACAAAAACGGTAAGGTAGAGTCCATGGGATTTGGCTCTGTAGATAAGATTTCTTTTTAATACCATTCATTCTATATTTGCGCACCTGAAATGAGCATGTGTAGCTCAACCGGACGGTTCTCCGTTGCGATAGAGCGCTGGATTTCGGTTTTAGGATTCTTCTTAATTAAGAATATTTATTGCACTCGTAGTTCAACTGGATAGAATACCAGATTTCGGCTCTGGGGGTTGAGGGTTCGAATCCTTCCGAGTGCACAAATACTGATCTAATATCAGCACTCCAGAGGTTGAGGGGCGGTTCGCCGCTGCGATCGACTCCTTCCGGGTGTACAAAAAGAAAAGCCTTCTCGATTTCGAGAAGGCTTTTTTACTACTAGCGGTGATTATTTTCGTTTAACGTTCGATCAACTCAACATGACAAGCAAAACAATCACCGTTAATATGGATAGGAAAAATCTCACGTAACTCATAACTTAATTATTTTGTTGTCGTGTATAAGTCCAATTGAATCTCATTTACCCCCAATTACTTGCGGTCTGATTCTTTGAATCCCTGATTTATTTCGATAAAACCAATTCATAAGTTCTACTACCTTCTTTGAATGAGCCCGTTATGCTATGTGAATCAGAACTTAAGAAATTGATATTCCAGAGCTGAGTACTATCACCTACTTGCACGGTGAGTACATTCTCATCATCATTCAGGAACCAAGTTCCTTGCTTACCGGGAGGATCTTCCGGATTGCATTTAGAAGCACCTTCGTTGATTTCATAGCGGCCGGAAGGAAAGTAGGTAATGAAATTGTCTGTGACACACCGATGAGGAAGAACAGTGCCTATTTCTATTTCAATTCGGTCAATTTGCCAGGTTTTACCAAATGAGTCGTTCCCCGCAATGAGCTCAATTCTGCGATCTGTCCGAGGCTCATCGGATGAGCAACGGGTGAGCAAAAAGATTAATCCAATAAGTGTAAGTCGTAAAAAAGCCATAGTTGTGAATTTTCAACTATGGCAAGCTTTAAAGTTTAAACCCCTAATGGAGTATATAATTCTAATATTTACCTGTGTTCTGATTAAAACTTATTTATTCAAAAAAACTGTCATATTGAATGAAATGAAATATCTATGTTTTTTGCAATTTTCAATAAGACTCAGCAGATAACTGGATTATCTCATGAAAGGACCTCTTTTACTTTTTCTGCGGCATCTTTAAGAACGATAGCAGATGTTACTTTAAGCCCAGACTCTTCAATGATTTTTGCACCTTCTTCGGCATTCGTCCCCTGTAGTCTCACGATGATCGGCACATTGATGTCACCAATATTTTTATATGCCTCCACAACCCCGGTAGCTACCCGGTCGCATCTTACGATTCCACCAAAGATGTTGATAAGAATGGCTTTAACATTAGGGTCTTTTAGGATAATCCTAAAGCCCGCTTCCACTGTTTGCGCGTTGGCTCCACCTCCAACATCCAGGAAGTTAGCTGGTTCTCCTCCAGATAGCTTAATGATATCCATTGTTGCCATCGCAAGGCCTGCGCCATTCACCATACACCCAACGTTCCCATCCAGCTTCACATAATTCAATCCTGACTTTCCAGCTTCTACTTCTAGGGGGTCTTCCTCCGTTAAATCTCTCAACTCAGCGATATCCTTGTGTCTATATAGGGCATTGTCATCAATATTCACCTTGGCATCAACAGCCAGAATTTTATTATCTGATGTTTTTAGAACCGGATTGATTTCAAATTGAGAGGCATCAGTAGATACGTAGGCTTTGTACAAAGAATTAATGAATTTCA
This sequence comes from Ekhidna sp., assembly GCA_965267215.1. Taxonomy (GTDB): domain Bacteria; phylum Bacteroidota; class Bacteroidia; order Cytophagales; family Cyclobacteriaceae; genus Ekhidna. The sequence continues at coordinate 1,927,230 of OZ253940.1, read as the reverse complement.
CCATGCCTTTAAAAGCATCCCCTTCCAGGCCCAGTGCGAAAGCTACTTTTCTAGCCTGGAACCCTTGAAGTCCTACAGCTGGATCAATCCATTCTTTAACAATTTTATCAGGGGTCTCTTCAGCCACTGTTTCAATGTCCATGCCACCTTCAGTAGATGCCATGATAACATTCTTTCCGGAAGCTCTGTCTAAAAGGATAGACAGGTAATATTCTTTAGGATCCGATTCTCCAGGATAATAAACATCCTGAGCAATTAAAACCTTATTCACCTTCTTTCCTTCAGCACCTGTTTGGTGTGTAACAAGAGTTCCTCCCAATATATCTTTTGCTTTTGGAGCAACTTCTTCAAGACTTTTAGCTAATACCACTCCATTGGATCCGGTCTCATTAACCTTTCCTTTACCTCTTCCTCCTGCATGAATTTGAGCTTTAATTACATACCACTCAGTTCCCGTTTCTCTATTCAACTCTTTGGCAGCTTCTATAGCTTTATCAGGAGTATCAGCGACTACACCTTCCTGAATAGTAACTCCGTAAGACTTAAGTATTTCTTTGGCCTGGTATTCGTGAATGTTCATTGACTTATAAATTTTCTGCGAAGCTAAAGGATCAAAAACGTATAACCAAGTTGGGAATGGATGTGTTCACTAAAATCTAAAGTATCCTGATATCTTTGCCGCCATGCTCAAAGCTGAAAACATTCATAAGTCGTACAATGGGTTAGAAGTACTTAAAGGGATCGACCTTTCAATCGATAGGGAAGAGGTCGTGAGCATTGTTGGATCTTCTGGAGCCGGTAAGAGTACCTTGTTACATATTCTAGGGACATTGGATAGCGCAGATAAGGGTAGCGTTTCATTGAATAGTGTAGAAATTTCTAGCTTGAGATCCAAAAAGTTATCCAAATTCAGAAACGAAGAAATTGGCTTCATTTTTCAATTTCATAACCTTTTTCCTGAATTTACAGCCATCGAAAATGTGTGCATTCCTGCTTTTATCAAAGGAGATCAGGGAGCCAGGAGGAGGGGAGAGAAGTTGCTGGAATCCCTGGACTTGAGTGATCGAAAGGACCACAAGCCATCTGAACTATCCGGGGGAGAACAACAGCGCGTATCTGTAGCAAGAGCGTTAATCAACAACCCATCTATTGTATTTGCGGACGAACCGAGTGGTAACCTGGATTCACAAAGTGCAGACGATTTGCATAAACTATTCTTCGACCTTAGAAATCAAATGGGACAGACATTTGTTATTGTAACTCACAATATGGAATTAGCTGGGATGGCAGATAGAAAGCTGGAAATTAAAGACGGAATCATCACTTCCTAAAGTTGAGTCAGGGAGTACGATATATGCTATTTGCTTCATTCACTTTCACTTTGATGAAAGTGTGTGTGAAGCTTGTTCCACATATCCCTGCGATTGAGATCATTTTATTCCGATCCATTATTTCTCTTGTTATTAGTGTCTATTTTCTAAAACGTCAAAGGGTCAATGTTTGGGGAAAGAATAAACCCATTTTAATAGGGAGAGGGGTGGCTGGAGCTATCGCTTTAGTGATCTATTTTTCGCTCTTGCAGCAAATACCGCTTGCCACTGCATCTACGCTGCAGTATCTAGCTCCCATTTTTACAGCTGTTATAGGTGTTTTTTTGGTTGGAGAGCAGGTAAAAAATATTCAATGGCTATTTTTTGCAATAAGTTTTGGAGGGGTCTTGGTCATACAAGGATTTGATCCACGAATATCTTTCATTCACTTGGTCATGGGAATCAGTGCGTCTGTCTTCATGGGATTGGCGTATAATTTCATACGGAAATTGAAAACCGACGAACATCCTTTAGTCATCATCTTCTACTTTCCATTGATCATGCTTCCTATATCAGCGGTCTGGTCTATGTTTGTTTGGGTCCAACCTTTGGGTATGGATTGGTTGATATTAATTATGGTGGGTATTTTCACTCAAATAGCCCAATTCCTCATGACCAAAGCTTATCAGTATGAAGAACTTAACAAAGTTTCCATACTGACTTATATAGGAATTATATATTCACTTGCATTCGGCTTCTTTTTGTTCGATGAAACATATAATCTGGTTACCTATGGAGGTATGGCTCTCGTCCTTACCGGTGTTGTGTTCAATGTGGTATGGAAGAGCAGACAGACTTCTCCTTAACGTTCAACCCACTTCTTCAATAAATTCATTAATTGAGGTCTGTGAAAAGGTTTTTGGAGAAAATCTTCCATTCCAGCCGCTCTGATCCTTGTTATATTTTCGGTATCTACATTGGCTGACAGTGCAAGAATCGGTTTTTTATAGTCTGATTTTCTCAACGTTCTTGCGGCAGTTAGGCCATCCATTACGGGCATTTGTATATCCATTAAGATCATATCGAAATCCATTTGTTTTGCCTGTTTAATGGCTTCCTGCCCATCCATTGCTGTAGTTACTTTTGCGCCCACTTTTGAAAGCATTCTTTCCAGAAGTACCAGGTTAACCTTATTGTCATCGACTGCAAGAATAGATACTTCACCAAATTCATAATCAGCATCTTGGATATCGTCATTCCTGATTTCGCTCCCTACTTTTACTGGAATTTCGAACTGAAAAGTTGTTCCATGCTCTTTATCAAAAGGAGGACTTATAATTTTGATTGTTCCACCCATCAATTCGACAAGCTGCCTTGAAATAGCAAGGCCCAATCCGGAACCACCGAATTTACGTGTGATAGAATTATCGGACTGACTGAAACGATCAAAAACCAGCTGTTGTTTTTCCTTTGCAATCCCGATTCCAGTATCCGTCACCGAACAAGTCAGGAGTAGATCATTTCCCTTTTTGGTGGTGGAAAACAACACTTCTACACTACCATTCTCTGTGAATTTGATTCCATTACCCACCAGATTTACCAAAATTTGATTTAATCTGGTTGGATCTCCAATGATAGTTTTGGGTACGCTCCTGTCAAAAGAGTACTTGAATTCTATTCCTTTTTCTTTAGCAGTATAAGTATATGGGTTCAGATTTGAAGTAAACGTAGCTCTAAAATCGTATGGAATTTCTTCTAATGTAAGTCTGTCCAGGTCTATCTTATTTAAGTCCAGTACATCATTAAGAAGTTTGGATAGATTGGTACCCGAATTGCTGATCATCTCCACATATTCATGCTGATCTTCATCAAGATCGGTGGTTTTAAGCATGTCAGTAAACCCAATGATGCCATTTAGAGGCGTTCTTATCTCATGACTCATGTTTGATAAAAACCTTCCTTTGGATTTGTTGGCTTCTTCAGCGGCTTCTTTAGCCTCAATGAGTTTTTGTTCGGTTTCTTTGATCTGTGTAATATCTTTCGCTACGATCATGATCCCTTCTTTTTTGCCGTTGGCATTTTTCAGGCATGAAAAAGAAGAGGAGGTAGGAATTGTTCCTGTCTCAGTTTTGAAGAGCAGTTCGGCGTTATGAAATTTTCCGTTTGTGTCTAATTGCCGGTTAATTTTGATAAGCAGATCTCTGTTATTTAGCAAATCCACAATTTCTCCCAAGTGTCTGCCAATGACCTGATCAGGACGTTTGTTGGTGAACTGTGTGAAGGCGTCATTGACTGTCTTAATATTCATGTCCGTATCCATGATGACCATCATGTCAATCACACCGTCATACATGCTTTGCATATGGTTTTTGGATACGGTGGATGTTTTAAGCTCCTGTCCTAGCATGTTTACACCGTAGATGATCGCATCCAGTTCATCATCCTCTCCTGACGGTTCTATAGTATAGTCAAAGTTTCCGTTGGCTACCTCGAAGATCAATTCGCTGATTTCTTCGATTCGTTCTTTCAATGTATTTTTTATTAATTCTTCCATGATTGTGTAGATTTTAAGTTAAGTCCACGGTCCTATAAAGGACCATGGACATCAGTCTGGCATAGACTAATCACGCTCTTTTGCAATAGTCACTTCCATCATTTCCATTGCGTAATTGTCTTTCGCTTGAAAATAACCTACACGGTTATGTGGTCTTGCACCCACTCTTTTCTTCTCCACAGTAGCGGAAATCCCAAAGTTCGCTTGCTTACAACCAAGCTCTTTTGCTCGTTTTACCATCGCCCAAAGGGCTATACGGTATGCGGAGTAGTCATATACATAGTCATAATCAATCGCCGTTAACATGAAGCTGTACACTTTATGTGTATTCTTATGACAAAAGCATACCACAATCGGCTTATCTGTTGATTCGGACTGATATTCTGGTTTCACTTTGACTACTACAAATTCCCAATTAGGATCGTATACCATCTCCTCAAATACACTGTCTGGAAACAAGAATGAGTTGATGGCCATGTTTTTCTCATTGACTGCTTTATGCAGTTTCAATGCGTGAGCTAATTCCTCCGGATTAAGTTCATCTCTAAATTCAACATCACATAAGTGCTCATACTTCTTAATGTATCGCTTGAAGTTTTTCTTGCTTTCTTTAGTCAATCCTTCAATGAATTCTTCTTCTGAATCCCACTCCAAATTATCCACGATACATGATTCAGGAAGATCAATCTTAACGAAACCATTTTCGATCATAAATTCATCCAACTCTTTGTCTCCTGCATCCAGGTCTCTGAACATGATATTAGTTGCTTCTTCCTTCTCCTGGAACTCATAAAGCGAATCGAATAATTGGCGCATTGCATTTTGCCATTCATCACTCTCTCTGTTAATGTAAATGTGATTTCCTTCAGTGAATAGACTCCCTATAAAAACTCCCTTTGAGATTAGGTAATCCGGATTGACCTCTCGTTCTTTCTCCAGTGCTATGGAAATGGAAGCTCTTGAGAAAATATCTTCTTTGTATGAAGCACTTATATAAAAGGTCATCAGAACGACTTGATCTTCTTTATCTCTCGCAATAAAATACTCCCAGTTCCAGTTGTTTGCTTCTACTTTATTGTTTTTAAAAGCTCTTTCCAGGAGATATAGTCCATTCCAGTCGAACATACCTCGATTACCCAAATGATCATCCCACTCTTTTTGATCTATTTTAGTAATACTATCATATTTAGAAATACTTAGAGGACGTTGACTTTCAAGTTGAGCCGGCTTGCTTTCCTTTTCGATTTCTGCAGGCTTCATTCTGAAAGCTTTATGAATTTTATTCAATGTTTGTCCTGTTGCTTCAAGAGCTCTTTCAAAATGATATTCCAACTTATCGACTAAGACTTCAATATCCTCCAGGGTATTATGTCTTGACATGGTGATTCGAATTCCGATGTTTTTGGCGGGGACAGCAGGGTATGGTCCTATGTTGACATATACGCCATCTTTCACCATCTCTCTCACAATGTAGTTACCCATATCCATGGTACCCACGCCAATGAAGAAGATAGGGCTATCATTTTCTTCTACAAGTGGCAAGTTTGTCTTCTTGAGAAGTGAATTAAAATAGTTGATTTTATCCCTCAAATCATCTTGCATCTCATAGATTTCATCACTCAGATGAAGCTCTGCTGATGCCAGCGCTGCTCCCAATGTGGGAGGTTCAATCTGTACTGAGAAACTAAGCGGACCGCCAAATACATTAACTTTCCGTTGAAACTCTTCATTAGGGAATAATGTAAGACCGCCACATGCGCCAAAAGCTTTTCCAAGGTTAGAAGTAAGGATCATTTTTCTATAAAGCTTGTGATCCATTTGACTCATTACATAGCCGGTACCATGTTTACCAGCCCAGCTAGTTCCATGTGCATCGTCGACATATAGGTGAAGTTGCTCATACTTTTCAGCAAGGGCGATCATTTCCTTGATAGGAGCATAGTCTCCATACATTGAATATACGCCATCCGCCATGTACCAGATTCGATCATACTTACTTCGATTCTTTTTAACGATTTCTTCTAGCATTTCAAGGTTATTGTGACGTACCATTTCAATGGTAACACCCTGAGAAAGCATTTTCTTAGAAGCTTCCTGAACACTAGTATGCACCAGGTGATCCAATATAATTAGATCATTTTGTCTGATAATTATTGGAATTGTGGTAAGGTGAGCTAAAGTGCAGTTTTTGGAGATTACCACTGGAGCATCGTACATTTCATGGATTTTCTCTTCCAGCTTTTTGTATAATGGGTTAGAAATGTAAGTACGAGACATAGGAAATTGTACGCCATACTTTTCAATGGCTTCCATTGCTCCCTGTTTCAATTTAGGATGTTGTTCTAAACCTAAATAGCCACAAGTGCCAAAGTGTAATACCTTACTTCCGTTGATTGAAAGGTGTCTTCCATCCAGAATATCCTCATCTGCATGGAGGTGAAGTGACCCTTTTTCTTTGGAAACAGAAAAAACTGAATCCACTGTGTCTAAAATGTTGTTGTGAATAATCTTTGCCATCTGATTAGAATTTAAATCGTGATTAATTGATGGATCAAAACTATTTGTGAAGTAATTGGTATATTAGAGTGTATTACGGAGGTAGACAAAATACGTAATTCACGTATCATGCCTAAGTATTATTCGTATGGAGAAAGAATTAGACACCAAATATGTCCATTTAGCCATTAATAATGGTATTTTCAGGATGACCTATAAAAATATAGATCTTTTAGATTTGGATACTGCAAAGGAAATTGTTGACGCTAGAGTTACATTTAAAGAAGGTCAGGAATATCCGAGTCTCTTTGATATACGAAATGTGAAGTCAACTTCGAAAGAAGCTCGTGACTTCATGGCTAATGAAGGGAATGATTTGGTGACTGCTAGTGCATTACTAATTAACTCTTCTGTAACTAAAATGATCGGAAACTTTTTCATCACAGTTAGTAAGCCAAAGAATCCCACTAAACTTTTTACCGATGAGAGTAGGGCTGAAGATTGGTTACAGCAATTTTTAGTAACAGCCTAGTAGATTCTTCTTTAGTGTTGATTTTAAACTACCCTTCAACTTAATTTGCAATTCCTTAAAATTTAATTTCCAATGGGAAGAGCGTTTGAATATCGGCGAGCAGCTAAAGAAAAGCGGTGGGACAAGATGAGTAAAGTCTTTCCCAAATTATCAAAGGCAATTACAGTAGCCGTAAAAGAGGGTGGGCCTGACCCTGAAATGAATGCGAAGCTAAGAACCGCTATTCAGAACGCCAAGGCAGAAAATATGCCGAAGGATAACATTGAGAACGCCATTAAGCGGGCTTCTGGGAAGGATATAGACGAAATTCATGAGGTGACGTATGAAGGCAAGGGCCCTCACGGAGTGCTGGTTTTTGTGGAGGCTGCTACGGATAATACGACAAGAACAGTTGCCAATGTGAAGTCCTATTTTAACAAGGCAGGGGGAGGTTTTGCTCCTTCTGGCTCTTTAGAATACATGTTTTCAAGAAAGGCAGTGTTTGAATTTCAAAAGACTGAAGAGATGGATGTTGAAGAGTTGGAATTATCATTAATTGATGGAGGATTGGAAGAGATTGAGGAAAATGAAGGAATGATCTATGCCTATGCGGATTACACCAATTTTGGAGATATGTCCAAAGTACTCGATGATCTTGGAGTAGAAGTTAAAAAGGCCACATTGAAGCGTATCCCCACGAATCCTGTTGAGTTCAATGATGATCAGTTGGAGGATATTGAAAAGATGCTCGACAAGATTGAAGATGACGATGACGTGCAGGCTGTTTATACAAACATTGCTTAAAGTATGAAATTCTCATTCTTTTTACTCATGGTAGTTTCCTTTTTCAGTTATGGCCAGAAGGACACCCCACTTATTGGAAGATGGGAGATGGAACAAGTGATTCAAGACGGAAATGATGTAAGTGCTGAACATAATCCTAAATCAAACCGATTCATAATCTTTAAAGATGATGGGTCATTTGAATCAGGAGGAGATCCTTATGGAAAAAATACAGGTAAATTTTTCTATGATCTATCACAAAGTAGATTAATGCTTGATAGTGATTCTGGAGCAGGTGACGATTCAATGTGGATTGTTGAGTTTGAAAAAAACAAACTTATTTGGAGAGGAATTGGCAGTGAATGGGCTGAACAATTTAGATTAATTCATAAAAAAGTGAAAGAATAAAAAAGGGACTCGATCGAGTCCCTTTTTTCGTTTTAATTCTTTATGCAAATCAAGCTAGCTTGCTGATCAAGTCGGCAGCTCTGTTTGAATAACCAGCCTCATTGTCATACCATCCTACTACTTTCACGAGCGTACCACTAGAGGAAGTAAGCTTAGAGTCGAAGATGTTAGAGTGAGGGTTTCCAATGATATCTACACTGACGATTGGATCCTCTGTGTATTCCAAAATACCCTTCATGGGTCCTTCAGCTGCTGCTTTCATGGCGGCATTTACTTCATCAGCCGTAACTTCTTTTTTCACGACGCACGTAAGATCCGTTAATGAGCCCGTAGGAGTAGGAACTCTCATGGCGATACCATCTAGTTTTCCATTAAGATGTGGAAGTACCAATCCCACTGCTTTAGCAGCCCCTGTAGAGGTAGGGATGATCGATACGGCACCTGCTCGTGCTCTTCTCAAATCTTTGTGAGGAGCATCCTGGATTCGCTGATCTGCAGTATAGGCATGAACGGTCGTGATGTATCCTTTCTCGATTCCGAAATTGTCATCCAGTACTTTAGCCATAGGAGCCAAGCAGTTTGTTGTACAAGAGGCATTCGAAAGTATGGTCTCTTCGCCGCTAAGAATATCATCATTTACTCCTAGTACTACTGTTGGGATATTACCTTTAGCAGGAGCAGAAATAACGACCTTTTTAGCACCAGCTTTAAGATGTTTACCGGAACCAGCTTCGTCTACGAAAATACCTGTTGACTCCAATACGATTTCAACACCAAGATCACCCCAAGGAAGGTTTTCAGGATCTCGTTCTGCATATACGGGAATTGTTTTTCCATTTACAATCAGATTCTTGTCATCCGCTTCTACAGTACCCGGGAATCTTCCATGATTAGAGTCATACTTTAGTAGGTGAGCAAGTGTATGAGTATCAGTAAGGTCGTTGATAGCGGCAACCTCTACATTGTTTTTCTCCAGGAGTGCGCGAAAGCTTAATCTTCCTATTCGCCCAAATCCATTAATACCGATTTTTGTAGACATAATTGATCTTTGGTTTGAAATTTTAAGTGTGCAAAAGTATAACCACTTTTTGGAGTTTTCAATTTCATTTGGACAGCATTTTTTTCTAATGATAACTTTAATGTTTCTTTTAGTATTTTATTCCTTTCTTGAGGTATATAATTGATCTGTCAAATCATCTTTGTAAAAAAAAATCATATGAGAGCTTTTTATGTTTGAAAATCTTGATTTCAAAAATTCTCTGGATGAGGATCGTTTCGAGAATTGGTTAGTAGAAGGTAGAGCGAGTAAGATTCGATTTAATTACCTGGTCATTCTCTGGGATGAAATAGAGAAGGACTATCGAGCAGTCTATTTGATGGAAAGATCTGAGTTGGCAAGTTACAACGTTGATGCCCGTCATGTCGGAGATGTATTTGTAGCCGCGTATGATCTATATTCCGAATCTAAGATAATGTGATTAACTAAAACCATCCTGTCCGCCATGTCTGGTAACAAAAAAAGCGACATAAAGTCGCTTTTTTTAGAGGCGCTAAGCGGATTCGAACCGCTGTAAAAGGTTTTGCAGACCTCTGCCTAGCCGCTCGGCCATAGCGCCATTTTTATGCTGCAAAAGTAGAAAAAAAGAGCCACCTACCAATAGGTAGGTGGCTAGTGTTTATGAAAGATTTACTTTTCTTCTTTCTTCGCTTTTGCTTTAGTTTCCTTACCAGCATCTTCCATCTTGTCTTTCAAAGCAGAAAGTGCATCAAGATCTCCAAGTGTTGATTTCTCAACTTCTTTGTTAATCTTATCAAGCGTATTTCCTTTTTTACCTCCAGACTTTTTAGCTGCAGTTTTAGGCTGCTCAGCTTCCTTATCCCACACAGAAGTATGAGAAAGCAAGATTCGCTTATCGTCTTTAGAGAAGTCTAATACTTTGAATTCTAAGGTTTCTCCTTCTGAAGCCATTGAACCGTCTTCTTTCTTCAGGTTTTTAGGCATCACATGACCTTCAAGACCATACGGTAGCTCTAAAGTAGCTGACTTATCAGATACATGTGTGATCGTGCATTTGTGTACGGATCCTTTTGTGAAGACTGTTTCAAATGTATCCCAAGGATTTTCTTCCAAATGCTTATGACTCAAGGCCAGCCTTCTGTTTTCAACATCAAGCTCCATTACCTTCACTTCCAAATCTTCTCCAACTTTCACGAACTCAGAAGGATGTTTGATTTTCTTCGTCCATGAAAGATCAGAAACGTGTACTAAACCATCGATACCTTCTTCAAGTTCAATGAATAGACCAAAGTTTGTAAGGTTCCTCACTGTCCCTTTGTGTTCAGTTCCCACAGCATACTTAGTAAGTACATCTTGCTTGGTCCATGGATCCTCTGTAAGCTGCTTGATGCCACAAGACATCTTACGTTCTTCTCTATCAATAGTAAGAACTACAGCTTCGATTTCGTCTCCTACATTCAAGAAATCAGAAGGATTTCTTAGATGCTGAGACCATGACATCTCTGAAACGTGGATCAGACCTTCAACGCCAGGTATGATTTCGAGGAATGCACCATAATCAGCAACATTTACGATCTTACCTTTCACCTTAGATCCAACATCAATATCCTTATCAAGCGAATCCCATGGATGATCCGTAAGTTGTTTCATGCCAAGAGAAATTCGCTGCTTGTTATCGTCGAAATCAAGTACTACAACATTTACTTTTTCATCTAGAGAAAGCACTTCCTCAGGGTGATTGATACGACCCCATGAAATATCTGTAATGTGAAGAAGGCCATCTACTCCTCCAAGGTCGATGAATACCCCGAAGTTTGTCATATTCTTGATTACACCTTCAAGTACCTGACCTTTCTCAAGGTTGTTGAGGATTTCAGCTTTTTGTTCTTCAATATCTTTCTCGATAAGCACCTTGTGAGAAACAACAACGTTATCATTCGTATAATTGATTTTCACAACTTTCACCTCCATAGATTTTCCAACGAATACATCGAAATCACGGATAGGCTTAACGTCTATTTGTGAACCAGGAAGGAAGGCTTCCACTCCATACACATCTACTATAAGACCACCTTTAGTTCTTCGTTTTACAAAACCTTCAATCACTTCATCGTTATCAAGTGCATTTTGAATTGATTCCCAGGCTTTAACAATTTTTGCTTTTCTTCTTGAAAGAACAAGCTGACCGTTTGCATTTTCTTGTTCCTCAATATAGACCTGAACTTCATCGCCAGCTTTTAGGTCAGGCATATCTCTGAATTCTGAAAGAGAAACCAGTCCATCTGATTTGAAGCCAATGTTGACGATTACTTCACGGTCAGTAATACCTACTACAGTTCCGCTTATAAGTTCTTTCTCTGTGATTTCTGTCAATGTATCTTCATAAAGCTTCTCCATCGCCTTACGATCATCTTCTGAATACTCATCTTCAAAACCATCACTGTCGAAATCGAAATCATCTTCCGGCTCGGAAACAAGCACTGGAGCAGCTTTCTTCGTTTCTTTCTTAGCCTTAGACTCTTCTTTCTTTTCTTCATTTTTAGCCTTTGGAGCTTCTTTTTTCTCCTTTTTAGGCTCTTCAGCTTTAGCTTCTACTTTTGCCTCTACTTTTGCCTCCTCTTTTTTAGCAGTTTTTTTTGCTTCAGCTTTGGGCTTTTCTGCAGTCTCAGCTTTGGCTTTTGTTTCTTTCTTTACGGAAGCTTTAGCAGTAGACTTTTTTTCTTCCTTAACTTCTGCTTCTTCCGTCTTTTTTGTGGTTGCTTTCTTGGCTGTAGTCTTTTTAGCCTTTGTAGCGGTTGCCTTTACTTCAGCTTTCTCACCTTCGGTTTGGGCATTAACTTCTTTCTTTGCCATAATAAAAAATGACCCCTAATTAGGTACACTAGAACGAATGGAGTCAAATCCGACTAGCATTTTGGTTTAACAAACCCTGAAAAATCAAGGCGCTCCTTTTTGAAGCGGAGCGCAAATTTAGGGAATTAGATTGATAATAAAGTGCTTATTGTGATTCTTCATTAAAGAAAACCGGACGAATCTCTTCAGGATCCTTCAGCTTTTTTAGAAGCTTTTCTGTTGGACGGGTATTACGTTGTGTTATATAAAAGTGTAGTTTTCCCTGTACCCTATCAATTTCTTTTAGAATCTCCAGTCTTTTTTCGTAATCTTTTTCATCCACAGATAGCAATTTATTTTCCTGATCTGTAATAAGAATCTTTCCCGTTCTGTAAATATGTTTTTTGACCTCAGTTTTAATGATTCTTGTGCCTCCACCATAAGTAGCTAAAGTTTCCTCTTCAATAATGTAAAGGCCTTCAAGTTTCTCTTTCTTTCTTTCAATTTTATTTCTGAGTGATCTAACTCTTTCGATGGAGCTTTCATTTGAGTTAGTATCTGAGTATGTGCTCTCTCCCGGGGAACTCTCCATGGTTGGAGTTTGAGCATACATAAAGAAGGGAAGGATGACACAGATCAGATAGGTGAATTTAGATTTCATTATAGATTATTTTTGAAACATTAAAAATTTGAGCGAATATATCATTCCTATGAAAAGACATCTAACCATCTGTGTAATAATTGTATTAATTATTTCATCTTGCAACCCTCCTAAAGAAGTCTCAGCTATTTCAGCGGATTGGGTATTCATCAATGGTCCAATCTATACGATGGACGAATCAAACCCTAATGTAGAGGCAGTCGCCATCAAAGCAGATACTTTTTTGTATGTAGGAAGTAAAGAGGGGGTAATGGCATTCGTTGGAAGCCAAACTAAAGAGGTAGATCTTGATGGTAAGACCTTGGTTCCAGGTTTAGTCGAGGGGCACGCGCACATCATGGGTGTGGGATATAATCTGTTGAATGTTGATTTAAGGGAAGCCAAAAGCTATCAGGAGGTTGTAGATATGGTTGCTGAACGAGCTGCCAATACTCCTGATGGAACATGGATTACCGGACGAGGTTGGCACCAGGATAAATGGACAGAGAAACCGGAGATGACGAATGGTTTCCCAACACACGACTTATTAAGTGAAGCTGTTCCAAATCATCCTGTTTATTTGAAACATGCGAGTGGGCATGCGGCTTTAGCCAATGCCAAAGCAATGGAAGTGGCAGGAATTGATTCAAATACTCCCCAACCTGACGGTGGGGAGATTTTTATGCAGGTAAGTGGCGAGCCTACAGGCATTTTTAATGAGACAGCTCAAGGTCTCGTTACAAAAGCGATCCCGGAGGCGACTAAGGAAAGTGATGAACAAGCACTGAAATTAGCACTTGAGCAGTGCTTTAAATATGGTATTACTGGTTTTCATCAAGCGGGATCAGGCCCACAACATATCAACTTGTATAAAGAGTTTGCAGAGAAAGGAGATTTAAAACTTCGCTTGTATGTGATGTTGAATGGTCGGGACGAAGCGTTGCTTGATGAATACTTCAAAAATGGGATAGAAGAAGATTTATATAACAATCAATTGACTGTCAGATCGGTGAAACTTTATGCTGATGGTGCTTTAGGATCAAGAGGTGCATGGTTACTGGAAGAGTATTCTGATGCTCCTGGAGTCCATGGACATAATGTGATGCCTATGGAAGACATTGAAGAAATTACAAATAAGGCCTACAAAGCTGGTTTCCAGGTCTGTGTACATGCTATAGGAGATAGGGCGAATAGAGAGGTACTAGATATCTACGAAAGAACTTTTAAGCTTTATCCCGAAAGTGCTCCTAAAGAACCCAGGTTCAGAATAGAGCATGCACAACATTTTCATCCTGATGACATTCCGAGATTTGCAGAAATGGGAGTAATCCCCTCCATGCAGGCGATCCACATGGCCTCTGATAGGCCTTGGGCGATTGATCGTTTGGGGCAGCAGCGGATAGAATGGGGAGCCTACATGTGGCAAACGCTTCTTCAGTCCGGTGCTAAGATTGTGAATGGAACGGATGCGCCAGTAGAGCCAATTACACCTTTGGCTAGTTTGTATGCTTCTGTGAGCCGACGAACTTTGAAAGGGAATCCTGAGGGAGGTTATGAAGCAGCCGAAAAAATGACAAGAGAGCAGGCTTTACGATCTTACACGTTGGATGCTGCTTTTGCTGCTTTTAGAGAAGATCGAAAGGGCAGCATTGAAGTTGGAAAATGGGCAGATTTGACAATTTTCGATAAGAACATCATGACCATACCTGAGGATGAGATTCTGAATACAAATGTGATGATGACAGTCATCGGTGGTGAGGTTGTTTACGAAAAAAAGTAAAATCTGATTACAACCAGTTTCTCCTTTGATTGGGTTACATACATTTAATCAGGAGTTTTCCTAAATATCCATTAACAAGTATGATTGTTAGAATTTTTGTTGCTCATGTTTATCCTGAAGTAAAAGAGGAATTCGAAATTAAGTTCAGGGAAATTTCAGTTCCAATAACTCAAAATGCTTCAGGCCTTATTTCATTGGAAATTGCGGGCCCAATTGAAAGTAGCTCAAATGAATTTCTTATGATTTCAAGATGGAACAGTGTTGATTCTATTGAAGCATTTGTAGGAGGAAATTGGAACAAAGCATTCATACCAAAAGGAATGGAAGACTATATAGAAAGATGTACGGTGGTTCACTTCAAAGGTATTGACCTAGATGGAAGGTGAGATCTGCTAATCTCTTAAATGTTTGATTGGGTAATTTCGTGTTAACTCTAATGTAAGTACAGTGATAGTGCAGCAAAACGTTTCTTTAAAACCATACAATACATTTGGGCTGGATGAGAATGCTGGTTTTTTGGCGATTGTAGACTCTATCGAAGACCTTGATGAGATTTTTCAAACGGGTCGTTTTCGATCTCAAAAGAAAATGATCCTTGGAGGAGGTTCCAACATCCTGTTTACAAGGGGGTTTACCGGAATTATTGCTAAAAATGAGATTAGAGGAATTCAAGTCCAAAATGAAACTGAAGAGGATGTATTAGTGTCAGTAGGGGCGGGTGAAAACTGGCATCAGTTTGTGTTGTGGTGTGTAGAAAGAGGGTATGGAGGAGTTGAGAATCTTTCACTTATACCGGGAACTGTTGGAGCCGCACCTATGCAAAATATTGGAGCTTATGGAGTTGAGTTAAAAGAAGTATTTCATTCCTTAGAGGCGTATGAGATTAAAACAGGCAAGACGGCATCATTCTTTAAAGAGGATTGTAAGTTTGGGTATCGCTATTCAATTTTTAAAGGTGAGCTTAAAGATGAATACGTAATCACCAAGGTATTTTTCAAACTATCTAAAAAACCTGTTTTTAATATTTCGTATGGTGCTTTAAAGGATACTTTAGAGGAAATGGGTGTTGGTGAATTGACTTTGAAGAACGTAAGTCAAGCAGTCATAAATATCCGTCAATCTAAACTGCCGGACCCCATAGATATCGGTAACGCCGGTAGCTTCTTTAAGAATCCCATTATTGAAAAGCTTCACTTTGAGGCATTAGAAGCTCAGTTTCCAGACATCAAAAGCTATCCAATCGATGGTGATTCCATAAAAATTCCGGCAGGCTGGCTAATTGAAAATGCAGGTTGGAAGGGTTATCGAGATGGAGACATTGGAGTTCATGAAAAACAAGCACTTGTGCTTGTCAATTATGGTAAGGGTAGAGGAAAAGATATTTTCAAGTTATCCAATGAAATAAAAAAATCCATTCAAAATAAGTATGGAATTGAGCTGGAGCGTGAGGTGAATATTATATGATGGTTATTTTCGTATGATGACTTCACAGCCAATATACGTCCTGTCGGTTCTGTTCTTTCTAGTATTCCTTAGTGAGTACCTTTGTAAGCATACGTTTCTAAAGCATATTAGTAGCTCACTTTTGGTCATCATCCTTGGGGCCATAGTCGCTAATGCGGGTCTAATTCCATCGGCTTCAGATTCAAGTCCTATATATGAAGGTGTTTTTAAATATGTAGCTCCTGCGAGTATTTTTTATTTGCTCTTAGGTGTAAATCTAAAAGAATTGAGAAAGGCTGGACTTCCCATGCTAATAACCTTTTTATTAGGTAGTGTAGGGACCATGTTAGGAGTAATTCTGGCTTTGAATCTCATTAATTATCAGGAAGTATTTGGAGAACAAGCAGCTGCTATTGCTGGAATGATGACCGGTACATATACGGGAGGTAGCGCTAATTTCAATGCGATTGCCCTACACTATGAAGTATTTCGAGAAGGAGCAACTTTTACTGGTGTCGTGGTAGCGGACAACATCGTTACTGCGATTTGGATGATTGTAACATTAAGCATTCCTGTTGTAATGCAAAGAATGAGGCCGCACGGGAAGATTTCAAGTAATGAGCATGGTGAAAGTGATCAAGGTTCTTTACTGGAAAGAGAAGTAGAATCTCTTGGACCCAGAAGTTTAGCTTTAATGCTGCTATTAGGTGGAGTTACATTGATTATTTCTGATGAATTGGCGCGTGTCTTATCAGATTGGGGAATAACATTTCCTTCTATTCTAATACTCACCACCATTGCATTAATTATGGCTCAGTCTAAAGTCATACAATCTATTTCCGGAGCTAAGCTTTTAGGTATGTTCTCAGTGTACTTGTTTTTAGCTGTGGTCGGAGCTTTTTGTGAATTAGGTGCATTGGTTGAAGTAGGTGTACACGCCTTCGATATTTTCTTTTTTACGATCATGATCGTTTTGATCCACGGACTATTTCTGATCATATGTGGCTTTCTTTTCAAATTTGACTGGTCAGTCATTGCTATAGCTTCTCAGGCAAATATTGGAGGTGCCAGCACTGCACTTGCATTGGCAAAAAGTGTCAAAAGAAATGACTTGATTCTTCCGGCTATTTTAGCGGGATCACTCGGTTCAGGATTAGGGACCTATCTGGGTTTTATTGTTGCAGGGTTTTTAGGTGCCTGATCTGAACTTCAATGGCTAAACTCTTTCTTACTTGTAATTAACTCCAACGAAGTTATGGTTGTCCAACCAAACACGACTCCAAAGACGAGCCGATGAGTAGTTGGCATGGACCATAACCCAAGCACAAATCCTACCATTGCTGTTACGAGTAGTATTGAGGTCATGTTGGCTCTATTTCTAATTTTTTTGTCTAACCGTTGATTGTATCCCATTCGGGATAAGCCAAACAACCAGAATGCAAGTCCCAGACAAATGACCACAATATGTGCCTTCGAGACGGGAGAAGTCGACTGTTGCATATCCATCGGTATGGAAGTCAAAGCGAAACCTATTCCGAACAGTGACAGGAGGATTGCCAGTAGTTTATCCTTTAGAAGAAGTCCATAGGTTAAACCAAATCCAAATAATAAAAAACCGACTAACGCAAAGCCAATCAAATTCCATCCTAAAGCATTTTGTGCTCCTAAAGCTCCAAGCTTACTAATGAAATCATGATAAAAGCTGAATTCGTTGTTTAAAAATCCAAATATTATTAATGCTGTTGCAAGTACGACCACAGCAGATAACCCTAAGATTCCAGTAATTTTATACCTCTTCCACATTGAAACTTGTTTATTGACTATCTAATGATTGAGTTGTAGGGAGAGTGAGATCACCATCACTAAAATGAGCCCAGCTATGTAGTACCAGCCAGCTTTTTGTGTTGAGTACTCTTTTCGTTTGTTCTCCTTTCCGGATATTTTTAGATGAATCCATCGGATAAATGCTCCAGGAAGAGCAAAAAGAAATTCAATTATAAGATATCCTAAGATTTCGAAAATGACGAACATATTTCTTAAGGTACGTTTACTGAAGGATAAAGTTTGAGATACCTCACATATTCGACTTTATTAAGAGTCTGGGTGAGATTTTACAAATCTAACCCCATACGATAGGTATAAATAAAAAAGCCGAACCTCCCGGTCCGGCCAATCTTGTTGTTAACTGTCTCTATTTGTCCATTTGAACGGTGGTTTCCATCGGATCACGGTTCTTAACATGCTCTTCCAGCCACTGATCTTGCTCCCAAAGTACATGCATAATACTTTCTTTGGCGCGATAGCCATGACTCTCTTTTGGCAACATTACCAGTCTTGCTGGTCCTCCCAATCCTTTTAGTGCGTTGAAATACCGCTCACTTTGCATAGGGTAAGTCCCCGAGTTATTGTCTGCTTCACCATGGACCAGAAGTAGGGGAGTCTTCATCTTATCTGCATGCATAAATGGAGACATGGTATAATACACTTCCGGAGCTTCCCAGTAGGATCGCTCTTCACTTTGAAAGCCAAAAGGAGTGAGTGTTCTGTTGTAAGCACCACTCCTTGCAATTCCCGCAGCAAACAGATTGGAGTGACTTAAGAGATTTGCAACCATAAAAGCACCATAGGAGTGCCCTCCAACACCCACACGATTTCTGTCTATATACCCCATTTCATCTACTGCATCGATTGCCGCTTTTGCATTGGCAACCAATTGTTTTCTAAAGCTATCATTTGGTTCTTCGTCACCTTCACCAACAATTGGAAAAGCAGCATCATCGAGTACAACATATCCACGTGTCACCCAGAATACGGGTGATCCATACCACGGGTAAATGAACTCATTTGGATTCGTTGTATTTTGCCCAGCACTTGACTTGTCTTTGTATTCCCTGGGATAGGCCCATAGGATCATAGGCATCTTCTCCTTTTTTTCTTTATCATAGCCGATTGGAAGATATAGTGTTCCCGTAAGCTCAACATCGTCATCACGCTTATAAGTGATGACCTCCTTTTCTACTTCCATCATTGCCTTAAATGGATTATCAAACTGTGTAATAGGTTTAAGGGCTACTTTCTTTTTGATGTTTCGAACGTAGTAGTTTGGATATTCTGTAGGTGATTCTAATCGTATCAATATTTCACCTTTACTCATATTCAATGCGTAGACCAGGTCTTCTACCTTGTCAGTATAAGTAGATTGATAAAGTCGTTCTTTTTTACCGTTGCTCAGATTCATTTGGTCTACAAACGGGAACTGGCCTTCTTTTGTAAAACCATCCCCCATCAGATAAGCATTTCCCTTGTCCATAGAAAGGACATATTGATTCAGCTTGTTTTTAGATGTCACGAAATTTCCTGGATTACTGTAAGCATCCTGATAGTTTCTGTCGAAAATGATCTTTGGCTCTACTGAGTTATCGGAAGGATTGAAGACATACGTTTTTGTGTTTCTATTATCCCACCAGTAATCATACGCTACGGCAACTTCATCGTTTCCCCAGGTTATACCTGAAAATCGGTTTTTCATTTTCATGATGGATCGTGCTTCTCCCTTAAATGGGGCTGGTAGTTCAAACGCCTCATCATGGTATTCTACCTCTGCTTCCGGATCACCGCCATCAAGTGCTTGCGCCCAAACTACGGTAGCAGGTTTATCTCCTCTCCATCTGAATCCTCTTGGCTTGTCGGTGGTAGCCATGAAACCTTTAGGCCTTACCTCATCCACTGGCATGTCTAGAAGCATTTTCACTTGCTTACCATTTTTGTCAAAAATGGCGGTCTCCGATGCAAACCTATAGTAAGGTACGAGGTATGAAAACGGTTTTTTAACTTTAGTAACTATCACATACTCACCATCTGGTGAGAAATTCATCCCTCGATACATTCCAGTATCCATCCACTTTGAAGAGTTACCATCAATCATCACTTTGTGAATTTCTGAGCGAGCCAACTGCTCAAAATTATCTTCATCCGTTGGGTTTTTAAGCAGATCCTGATATGTACGGTTTTGTGCTTTTGCGCCGCTGCTCACTGTAACTGTTGGTCCGGTTGGTACTGCTGTTTTAGCATCAACTAACGGTTGTCTATCAGAAGGAAGCATTTTTACCAACAAGCTCTTACTGTCTGCAGCCCAAACCATTGGCCACCCCATGTTGGCATTGGCGCCTGCATTGGTAAGTTTTTTTGCAGTTCCTTTTTCGACATCCAGCACCCAAAGTTCGACTCCAGTAGAGGTGGTATTCGTGAAAGCCATCATGCTTTCATTCGGTGACCAGCTGAAATATGCTAAGCGTGAGTTTTCTGGCAATCCAGTTACTTGCTTTGCGTCTTTATCAAAGGCCTTCTTTACTTTAATATTATTGTAAAAAGTTGTGCGACTTCCAATATTAGTTACAGGATTAATTCGCAAGCCACCTAATCTCATTTCTTCCTCTGAGAGTTCAGCGATCGTCTTGTATGCATTACGGTATAGCAATACTACATCTTCACCGTCATTACCTATTCGAACGGACGGTGCAAGCGGGGCATCCACTAACTCTTTAATTTCCTTCGGTGGCTCCTGATAGCCAAGCCCGCCCTGAGCCATTGTAGATATGGCAAGAATTGAAAGGAAGGCATAATTCAAGATTTTTTTCATAGTCCTAGCTGTTTAAATTTGATTGACTTCTAAGTTAGAAAATTATCAGTCCAAGCGTACGACCGTTCGTGTAAGAACTTGCAGAAAGCCAAAATGCTATTTTTCCATCGATTGCTTTCTTTCGCCAGCCACATAAAAAGAGAAATAGGTATAAACATATATTGAGTCTCTTTGTTGGTATAATGCTATGAAACGAAGAGGATTCCTAATTCTAATATTAAATTTTGTTCTGTGGATATCAGTTTTTGGTCAAGCTCCCAAAGAGATGGCTTCTCCGAAATTTGCTATAAAAGGCAAACTTGTAAATGCCTCAACAAAACAGCCGGTGGAATTCGCAACCGTAAGTGCTTTTAATAAAGCGGATTCTTCCTTAGCAACAGGCGGACTTACGGATGTGTCAGGTGTTTTTAACATACCCGTTGAAAAAGGTAGCTACTATTTACGTATTCAATTCATGGGATTTAAGGACGTGATGTTATCCGGTATCAGCGTAAATAAAGAGCATCCGATTTACGATGCTGGTATGGTAGAATTTAGGGAGAATGAGACGCTACTGGAAGAAGTGGTTGTGCAGGCTGAACGAACCCAGATGGAAATGACACTGGATAAAAAAGTCTTTAATATCGGAAAAGACTTAAGTAATCTAGGTGGAAGTGCCACCGATATCCTGGATAATCTTCCATCTGTACAGGTGGACGTAGAAGGCAATGTAAGTTTGAGAGGAAGTGAAAATGTACGGATACTGATTGACGGAAAACCCTCTGGTTTGGTTGGGTTAAGTAGTAATGATGCTTTGCGCCAACTAAACAGCAATTTGGTAGAAAGTGTGGAGGTGATAACCAATCCGTCTGCCAGGTACGATGCTGAAGGACTTGCCGGCATCATCAACATCGTTTTGAAAAAGGATAAAAAGAAAGGAGTTAATGGAAGTTTTCAGGCTAATGTAGGGACACCTGCCAATCATGGCGGTTCTGTAAATCTCAATTTTCGTAGAAACTGGATCAATTTTTTTACCAATTTCGGAGTGAATTATCGTCGATACAACGGTAGTGGAGCATCCGATCAAACTTTTTTTGACACTCCGGCAAAAGATACACCTATTTTGATCACTGATAGGGATCGTAGACACGACAGGGGAGGTATAAGCTACTCCACACGGTTTGGTTCGGATATCTACTTAAACGATAATAATACGCTTACACTTTCATTCTTGTATCGCTTTGCAGACGAAAATAATGAAACAAGATTGGTGTATGATGATTTCTATCCACAATCAGGAGCTGATTCCATTTCCTTCAGAAGTGATGATGAAGGAGAAGGAGATGAGAATCTTGAATATGCCATAAACTACACCAGAAATTTCGAACGAAAGAATCAAAAACTAACCTTTGATTTTCAATACCAAAATAACAATGAGCAAGAGAGTAGTGATCTCATTGAGACCATAGGTGCTGATCAGGCGAATCAATTTCCTATTCTTATACAGCGATCAAATAATGATGAAATAGAAGAGCGATTCATGATTCAGTCAGACTACATACATCCATTTGGAAAGGATGGTAAATTGGAGGTCGGGACTAGATATACCGATAGATTGGTAGGGAACGATTACGTCGTGACTGAGCAAACGGAATCAGGCGTTTTTGAGGTCGATTCAGCTTTTTCTAACGAGTTTGAGTACGAAGAAGATGTATTAGCTATCTATGGAATCGTAAGTAATAAAATCAACAAGCTGTCATGGCAATTGGGAGTAAGATTCGAGCAGACACGATTGGTAACTTTTCAGAAAACTGATGATGATCGAAATGTGCAGAATTATGGGAATCTTTTCCCAAGTGCCTTTTTGACGTATCAGATAACGAAAACTCAGGCCATACAGGCTAGCTACAGTAGAAGGATCAGTAGGCCAAGAGGTCGTAGCTTAAATCCCTTCACTTCGATATCAGATAGCAGGAATTTCTGGTTGGGGAACCCAAATTTGCAACCTGAGTTCACAGACTCTTATGAAATAGGTTATCTATTAAACACTCAATCCGGCTCTTTGTATACCGGAATTTATTATCGACATACAGAGGGAGGAGTGCAGCGTCTGAGGAATACGACAGAAGAGGGTATTACGTTTACCAGACCTTATAATGTTTCAACTGAGGACGCTTATGGTGTAGAAGTGAATATTTCGAGAGATTTTACGAAGTGGTATCGTGTAAGTGGTAATGTGAACTTTTATCGAAGTATTGTTCCCAGTGGAAGTGTCCAATTTGGTGAGGAAACACTTGCTTTCAATGGAGCTCAGGCAACTACGCTAACGACTCGAATGAGTAATAATTTCAAATTTGAAAAATTGTTTGACGCCCAGGTGAATGTAAATTATAGGGCTCCAAGGAATACTGTTCAGGGCAGAACCTTATCGATTACTTCTGTAGATATTGGTATGTCACGAGATGTTTTGAAGGGGAACGGAACAATTGCTTTTAATGTAAGCGATTTGTTCAATTCCAGACGATATAGAAGTGAGATTTCCAATGAGCGATCAAATCAGCTGAGTGAATTTCAGTGGAGGTCTACGACTACCACGCTTTCCTTTACCTACCGTCTAAATCAAAAGAAGCAGAGACAAAGAGGTGAGCGATCCTATGATGGAGATGGCGGGGGTGAATTTTAGTATTTGAATTGTACTAAATGTGTCTGATAGACTTTACTGTCTTTACCAAAATAATTCAATTCCAAATTCAATATTTTTTTCGACCATGAACCTGTCCATGAAAGGTCAAGGTGTGCAAAGTTTGGATCAAAGACCACCCGTTTTTCCCGGTAATTGTTGGTATCTTCCTCCCTGGTGTCCAGCGGAGAAGTGAGGCTGCTGGATGTAAATTCGTAAAGCGGGTAAGGGTATCCTTCCAAGTCAATCCTGGATACCTCTGACCAATGTCGATCCCCAGATAATAGAATCATAGGCGATGCAACTTTTTTTAGGCTATTCATTAGCCTCTCCCTGGCAACAGGAAAATTACTCCATTTCTCCCATTGATGCTCGTGAGGTATGATCTGAATGCCCGAAGCAATTATGAATAAATCAATTTCTTCTTCACTTAATTGCTCTGTTAGCCATTCCCACTGATCTTCCCCTAAAATATCCCCTGTCTTATTGGTTAACGAGCTCTTGTAACCACCAGGAGGACGTTCCCATTTGAGGGAATCTCTAAAATACCTGGTATCGAGCAAAATAATTTTTAACCTTCTGCTTCCTTGAAAAGTATAAGATTGATAGGCTCCTTTTCTCTCTCTTGCTGGATGATTTTTAGTGACATCCAGAAATCGAAATAGCTCCTCTTTACTTTCTCTTTTAGCAGGGTATTCTTTGCCACCGTCGTTTACGCCATAGTCATGATCATCCCAAATCCCGATAACATCGGTTTGTTTAAGCAGTTTTTTGTATTCAGGATGAGATTTTTGCCGGTCGTACTTTTCCCTCATGACTTTCATATCTTCAGAGTCGCCATAAATATTGTCACCTAACCATATCCAAAGGTCGGGTTGCAGTAGATTAATCTCCTCCCAAAGCTGTTTTTCAGGCTGGTCTTGCTTGCTACATGAGCCGAACGCAATCTGATTAATGGTTTTATTGATGGTCACGTCAGCTTGTTGGCCTTGGAGAATAAATGGTAGAATAGTTATAAGAAATGCGTACTTTTTCATTTGAGCATACATTGGATATCACTGGTCATTCGATCGACCTGAAAGTGAATCTACTTCGGATTATTGAAGAATAACTATCATGGACAACTTATTAACCCAATCTTCACATTAGGTCACTACTTAAACGGTATAATCTTGAAGTTTAATTCTGATATGTAACCGCTTTGATCGCTTCGATGGTACGATCTACATTAGGTAGTACTTCCTCGATAAGGGTAGGGGCATAGGGAAGTGAAACGTCTTTGTTTGTGATTCTGTGAATTGGAGCATCCAACCAGTCAAATGCATTTCGTTGGACATGATGACTTATTTCGGATGAGATGGATGCCAGTGGCCATGCTTCCTCTACGATCACTAGTCTGTTGGTTTTCTTCACTGACTCGACAATTGTAGTATAATCGATAGGCCTGACCGATCTCAAGTCAATTACTTCTGCTTCTGTTCCTTCTTTCGCCAATTCTTCGGCTGCTTTATCAGCGACCTTCATCATTTTCCCAAAGGAGACAAGGGTAACATCGGATCCTTCTCTTACAACATTGGCTTTTCCAATTTCCAGAAGGTATTCTTCTTCTGGTACCTCTCCTTTATCTCCATACATCAATTCAGATTCCATGAAGATGACAGGATTATCATCTCTGATTGCTGTCTTGAGCAGTCCTTTTGCATCATACGGGTTAGACGGAACAACCACTTTAAGACCTGCGGTATTGGCATACCAATTCTCAAAGTTTTGCGAATGTTGCTGACTTAATTGTCCTGCATTCCCGGTAGGACCTCTGAATACAATCGGTACTTGATATTGCCCTGCAGACATTGAAAGCATTTTAGCTGCACTATTGATTACCTGATCAATGGCCACCAGCGAAAAGTTGAATGTCATGAATTCAATGATTGGTCTCAATCCATTCATGGCAGCACCAACGCCTACTCCAGCAAATCCAAGTTCCGTTATCGGTGTATCTATCACCCTTTTTGCTCCAAATTCATCAAGCATACCCTGGCTTACTTTATAGGCTCCATTATATTCAGCCACTTCTTCTCCCATGAGAAAGATATTTTCATCTCTTCTCATCTCTTCACTCATTGCTTCACCTAATGCTTCTCTGAATTGAATTTCTCTCATGATAGACGTTTTTTACGAGCCGCTAAATTAATGATCAAAGGCTTATTTCCGTTGATTTTTACAGGTAATTTGAAAAAGAGGAGTTTAGTTTTTAGTCATAAAAAAACCCCGGCAGAAATGCCGGGGTTTAATTTCTTAATATACGGTCACTTACTTAACAGCCTCATTTACGGCATCAGCAAAGTTTGTGAATTCAAGGTCATTCAAAGCCATGTCTTTGTAAGAAGGCTCTGCATCAACTGCTTTCTTAAGGTTGGATCCAACTCCGGAAGCATTATTTTGTCTAGCAGCAGAAACAGCTAACAGATAATATGCATCTGCTCTTTCTACTTGCTTGAATTCTGCATCCGCCATTGTATAGTCTCCACTTAGTAAATATGCAAGTCCTCTGTCGATCATTACATTTTCGCTATTTGCAGCAGAAGTAAATGAAGCTTTAGCTTTATCATACTCAGCCATTCTTACCTCCACAGCACCTTTCATAGCATTTACTTTTCCATTAATATCGTTAGATGAAGAGCTAACACCACCTAATGTCTCGTAAGCCGCATCGTAATCTCCTTGAAGGATTTGAACTGCAGCCATATTTGATTGTACTTCAGCGGAGTTTCCATTTTTGTTAGCTGCGATTTCTAGTTGAGTAGCAGCGCCATCCAGCTTTGACTGATCACCTTTCTTAGCCATCTCAATATGAGCAGCTGCTAGGTTGTTGTGTGCTTGCCACATTCCTGATTTATCTGCGGCAGCCTTGTAGATAGAAGCTTTTTCCTCAAGAGATGGAGTAAGTGTAGCACTAAACATCAACTCTTCGATTGAAAGCGTGTCAGCATCAGCATCACCGTTTACAATTGCTTTAGCTAGTACTGCGATTTCAGCGTTAGACTTCTTAGGCTTAACAGTCAATACTTCAGTTTTCGCGGATCTCAAACCTGGATATACATCTTTGAACACCTTTTTATAAGAAGAAAGCTTTTGTAATTCTTTCTCTTTTTCTACGAAAGATCCTGTTCCATTAATGATGTTATTATAATTCGCTTTTTCGTCTGCATCAATTCCTTCGTAAGAAGCAAGAGCAGCTTTGAAGGCGCTCCAGTCCTGAACTACAGGTTTTAAGATGAAGTCGATAGAATCTGCCGCTCCCTTATAATCATAACGATCCATTCTATTTCTGTAGAACTTCTCGATTTCTTTTGCTCTATTTTCAGATAAATCGCTGTTCACAGTTTCAGTACCTTCTGGAGAGTGAGTACCAGTAATTGTAACTGTCCTGGTTACATTTTTCTCAGCAATGAAGCCGCTAAGATTGTCTCTTTTAGATCTGTTTGATACTCCATCGTAAGAAAGTGAAGTTCTAAGATTAGATTTTCCCTGATCGAAGTAGAAATCTACATTTGTAGGGACTAACTCTTCTTTGTCGTTATAGCCGTGATCAGCATATGATGCCATTGCCACATCCTTAACCCATGCAGAAGTCATGATGAGGCCTTGTGCGACAGCTAGTCTGTCAGACTCTTTAGTCTTTCCGTTTCTGGTATCTGTCGCAACACCTTGAACGTAAAGTGTTCCAGGATTCATACCTTCTTGATATGGGAAAGAAAAATTTTGAGACTTCCTTGAAGTCGTGCTTGAGCTGTTAGGGAAATCATCAGCTGTAAACTCAATTGAGCCTACACTTACTTCCTGATCACCGTACACATAGATTGTGTTTAAGGTAAAGCTGGTATTCGCAGGAAGAATTTTGGGAGGAAGTACAGCACTCATCTCAAAAGGAACGTTTCCGCCGTGTACTTCAAGTGGATTAGGATTAACTTGAAGATCATTCTCCTGAGCCAATTTTATCATTTTGTCAAGCTTACAACCGGAAAGCAAAATCGCTCCGGCAGCAAATGCCATGGCTAGGTTAAATTTTTTCATTTGATTCAGTTTTTTAATTGTACAAACAATAAATAGTATAATTCTTAGTTCTAGTGCTCGCAAAATTAATCGAAAATATCAATCATACGTATCTTTCTTTTAACTATCTTGTGATAGGTATTGTTTAATTTTGAGCTATAAAGTGGGATAATGCAAGATTTTTTTGAAAAGTATGCTTTTGGAGTATGTACCCGACTTGGGGAGAAGTTGCGAATCCCTACTTCCAGCATACGATTATTCTTTATTTATACGTCATTTCTGACTTTTGGATCGCCCTTGATTGTCTATCTGGCATTAGCTTTCGTAATGAACTTCCGTAAGCACTTAAGAAGGAGAAATAATACACTTTGGTATTATTAAAGCTCACTGAATCTTCTTTTACCCTGAACATAATATTGAAATACGATGGATTTCTGATTGGGAGTTCCCGATAGCTGCTTTCGCTTACCTAGTATTTTCAGAAATCTGTACAGAAAAGACCAGTGAGCTTTGATGATTGCTATAGAATGTTTGATATTGCCCTCTCCTACGAATTTAAAAGCAGCGATCCAATCCATTATTAATCTTGCTGGGAGTTTAAAAATAAGACTGGAAAGGGGGAGATTTTTTAAAAGAAGATACAGCCCGTTTCTAAAGTTGAGGTACGTTTTAAATGGACTTGTTTTATTTAGAGTTCCACCACCAACATGATAAACGGTTGATTCTGGTAAACATTTAATCCGGTATCCATTGCTCTGAATCCGCCAACAAAGGTCAATTTCTTCCATGTGTGCAAAGAAATCTGAATCGAATCCTCCAAGTTCAAAGAAAATCTTGGATCGTATAACCATGCATGCTCCTGAAGCCCAGAAAATATCCTGAGCTTCATTGTATTGGCCACTATCAATTTCTATTTCATCGAATAGACGTCCTCTACAATAAGGATACCCAAGTGTATCAATAAAACCACCACAAGCACCGGCATATTCGAATCTTGCTCTGTGGTTGTAGTCTTTGATCTTTGGCTGACACGCGGCATAGGTATCATTCTCGTCAAGAAAACCAATTAGTGGATCCAACCAATTAGGACTTACTTCTATATCAGAATTAAGCAGAACAAAATATTCAGCTTCTGCTTCTTTTAAAGCTTCATTATATCCACCGGCAAAACCAAAATTTTGCTCCAACTCAATGAGTTGGACCATTGGAAAATCAGACTTAAGTAAATTGACCGAACCATCAGTGGAAGCATTGTCAGCTACAATAAGTTGAGCTTTTTTGGAGTGCGCAAGGACAGGAGGAAGAAACGTACTTAAATAGTCCTCGCCATTATAGTTGAGTATTACAATTGCGACGTTGGTCATCTACATCATTCCGGAAAGGTCCATGCCAGGAATGTTAGGCATCAGTCCTTCTGTCGATTTTTTGATATGTTCTTTCGATAATATATCCGCTTCATATACCGCTTTGTTAACCGCAGCTATGATCAAATCACGCATCATATCTTTATCAGTACCATTAACGATTGATTCATCAATATGTAATGCAATAAGTTCTTTGTTTCCATTGGCAGTCGCTTTCACCATTCCACCACCGGATTCACCTTCAGCTCTTAAATCCTTCAATTGTTCCTGGGCTTCTTTCATTTTGGATTGCATCTCCTTCACCTTGCCCATCATTTTCATCATATCGAACATAATCCTTCTATTTTTTTATCAATGCAAAAGTACCTCTTTGTGATCGTACTTCTCCGTCTGCTGTTTCAAATATGATTTCGTAGAGATAAGTTCCTTCATTCGCCAAAGATCCATTTATTCTTCCGTCCCATCCGGGAGATGGCTGCATGGATGAATATACTTTTTGCCCCCATCGATTGTAAATATTTGTAGTGGCTGTTTCAGTTGGTAAACCGAACAGTTCCAATGTATCGTTAAGTCCATCATTGTTTGGAGTAAAGGCTGTGGGTACATAGATGACTAATTCGTGTCTCACAGTTTGTGCGTTAGATTTCAGAGTGATTCCGTTGGAATACTCAGAGGTGGCAGTGATGAACTGCCTTGGGCTCCCATCTTTTGCATCAAGTTGAACAGTGAATTGGGCGCTAGAGATGATATCGGAGGATTGTGAGAAATCATTCCCGGCCTGGTATCGATTCTCGGGTATTTCAGAAAGTGAATTTGAAGGGCTCGTAAATATCACATTATACGTATTCGTACTTTCCTTGTCAACATCTACAAAAGGAGGATTGGTTTCAGCTGTAAAGAGTACCTGATTGCAACTATCAATATAATCGATGCGGTACAAATACTTACGACCATTAGAACCAATCCTATCAGTAAATGATGTGGTTTGACTTGATCTGAATTCGAATTCATCACCATCCAACTTTCTATAGATATTAAATGTGCCAATGTTCACATCATCTAGATTGATATATATACCTGAAGAATCATAGGATGAATACAAGTTTTCGAAGGGTGATAAAGATAATTCGGTTGGGGAATCACAGAAATCATTACTAAACACAGAAATGTTGCTGCATGGGTCATGTGCTTCAATGTTGATACAAAAGTCTGTTTCATTAAATGGGATTCCAGGGATCACAACCGACGTTTGATTTAAAAAACCATCAAATAGTTGTGAATTCCCACCTTGGATGAGGTTGACCCAATATGTAGTGAGGGTGTCAATTGCGTCTAATTCAAGGTAGAGTGAGTAGAAGTCTCTGCAGGTTTCCTTTATGGATGCATTTTGAATCTCTGGGGCAGATAGCGTCGGTATGGGCACGATTTCATCAAAGAATTGTGAGCATACTTCATCCGCATTATTAAAAAAGCCTTCAAGTCCTATCATTTGAAGACCAGGTGAGCTATAACTAAATGTGGTCTGCTGATCTGTTAATAACGTTGTAGAGTCATCTTGGGTGAAATAGACCCGAATGCTGTCATAGTAGGAGTCTTGTGATGTGACAGATAGTTGAAGACCGTTGCATTTATTGAATGTCACCTGCGGTTTTCTCGCTTCCAGCACTTCAACGAATAACGTATCGGTTTTATCTGGTATCCCATCAACACCGACTACCTGAACTATTTGATATACGCCTGGATCCTGGTATGAGAATGTTTTACTATTAGTAATATCTGCATCTTCGAAATAATAATATTGTCGGGTAACACTTCCAAAACCATCATGCTCCACAATGTTGACTGTCAAGGGATTACAACCTCTGTTGAATTCCACGGAGAAACGTCCCTTGCTACTAAATACCTGGCCCTTGGCACCTAGTGGAAGGCTGATAATCACAATTACAATATATATCTGGCGAAATATCAAACTAGACTAAACAACAAGCTTTGTAAAGTTAACCTTTAAAAAGCTGGATTATTTCATCCAATTTCATCGGTTTTTGTTCTCCAGACTGCATATTCTTTAGCATATATGCTCCGGACTGCATTTCATTATCACCTATTACCAATGTATATGGTGCCTGGATTTTATCTGCGAAGGTGAATTGCTTTTTGATCTTTTCCGACTCTGGGTAAAGGTCTGCCCGAATCCCCGCGTCTCTTAGATCCATTACTACCGACTGGCCATGATTGAGATTTTCTTCACTGAAATGAATAATGAGGACATCCAGGGGCTGGGAAATATTTTCAGGAAAAAGATTGAGCTCCTCCAGCACGTCATAAATACGATCTAAGCCAAAAGAAATGCCGATCCCAGAAATTCCATCAAGGCCAAAGATACCTGTGAGATTATCGTAACGACCCCCACCACAGATGCTCCCCATTTTCACACTGGTAGGTTTTACTTCATAGATCATGCCTGTGTAGTAGGAGAGACCTCTGGCCAGTGAGAGATCTAATTCAACTTTTAAATTTTTATCACTGAAGTGCTCAAGGCTTTCAAAATAAGAAATGATTTGTCGAGCGCCTGAATTGTTTTTGTTAAGCTTCATGATCTTGCTGATCATAACATTTCTATCATCTACTGAAAAGATATTCATGACTTCCCGAATCTTTGTTTTGTCTGCACCCAACGCCTCTACATTTTCAATGACTTTTTCTTCTCCGATCTTATCTAGTTTGTCAATCTCGGCACAGAAGGCTACCGTCATTTCCTTCAACCCAACATACTCCGCTAACATGAATAAGATTTCCCTGTGATTGATTTTAATCACATAATCCTCCAAGCCTAAATCATCAAATACATCATTGAAGAGAAGGGTTAGTTCTACTTCATTCCAAATTCCCGTACTCCCTATGATGTCAGCATCACATTGATAGAATTCACGATACCTTCCTTTTTGTGGTCGGTCTGCACGCCAAACAGGCTGAATCTGAAATCTCTTGAAGGGGAACGAAATTTCATGTTGGTTCATCACCACGTAACGTGCAAATGGTACAGTTAAATCGTATCGTAGACCTTTTTCTGCTATTTTGGTTGTGAGATACTTACTGCCTTTGGAATAGTCCTCTATGGATGTTTTACTTAGGTAGTCGCCTGAATTAAGAATTTTATATAGTAATTGATCTCCTTCATCTCCATACTTCCCTGTTAGTACAGAAAGGTTTTCCATAGATGGCGTTTCCAATTGGCTAAAGCCGTACTTGATGAAGTTCTGTCTAATCTTATCGATAATGTAGCTTCGTTTAGCAGAAATTTCCGGACCAAAATCACGCGTGCCTCTGGGAAGTGTAGGCTTACTTTTAGACATTGATAATTCGTTTTGGACAAAACTACATAATCCCCTAAATTTGCGGCTCATTTCACATTAGAAGACCAGGAAAATGGCCGTAACAAGACTAGAAAGAAAAGGAAGAAAAAATAAAAATGTCGCTAAGAACAGAGTGAACACCATGAAGCGTCTCAATACTGTTCCTGCTATTAAAAAAGTTGACATTGAAGAAATTAAGGCTGAGTTCGCAAAAAAAGCTAAGTCTAAAAAAGCCGAGCCAAAAGCTGAGAAGGTAGAGACACCTAAAAAAGAAGCTGCACCTAAGGCTGAAGCGACTGTTGAAGCTCCGAAGAAGGAAACAAAAAAAGCAGCACCTAAGAAAGCGGCACCAAAGAAAAAAGCTGAACCTAAGGCAGAGAAAAAGGAGACAACACCTAAAGCTGAGAAGAAAGAAACAAAAAAGGCGGCACCTAAGAAAGCAGCCCCTAAAAAGAAAAAAGAGGATAAGTAGTTATCCTTTTGTAATCAAGCCAAACAGCCCTGATGGTAACATCAGGGTTTTTTTATATAAAAAAAGCACTGAAAATTCTCAATGCTTTTGATCGTTTCTCTTGGAATGTTATTCTGTGATTTGCCTTCTGATTCGTTTGACTTCCAGCGTAATATCACGCATGACATCTTTTGTCAGAATGAAATCAGGATCACTTTGCATCTTTTCTTCAATTTCCTGTAGATCCCCTTTGTAAAGTCTATCCAAAATAGATAACTCGGTTATCATTTCGGCTATTGTATCGTCAAACGGTAAATCATTTAGTACTGCAATGATATCCAACAATGCCTTTTCCTCACCTAAAACGATTTTTACCAACGGCTCGAGTAGTTTCTCATTTTCTAGTGTTTCAGGGAATGTTTCGATCGTAATTACTGCTTGATAAAGTCCTTCTACGAAACTTCCAGTCAGCGCCAAACCTGCCATTGTAAGGTGATGATCTTCTTCCATCTTCACGCTTGTTTCTAGAAACAGGCGGTGAAGAATTTTAGAAATTTCCTCTTCGTTTTGATCTGAGATATGCCCTCTGAATTCATTTAGATCACCTTCATTGTAAATCGCAGAATCTCCCAAAAATTCCGCCATCGAATGAGATGCCTTCAGATATTCTATGCAGTCCTCTTCATGACCATATGCAGCCATATAACTAATATCTGATGCATAAACACCCATATTGAGCGCCATTTTGTCTCGATTACTTTTATAGCCTTCTATGCCATCCAATGAATTGATATGAGCCTTGTCATAATCTGCTCCAATGGATTTAAGTGTAAATGGAACCAGTGAAGGTTCGGGAAGATCCGCCATTAATTGCTCAAGGTCGTGGATGGTCTTTTCTTCTGCTAATTGTTCTTTGCTTTTTTCATTTCCACTCTTGGAGGAGGTACTTGTACAGCCAAACGCAAAAGTTGCTACGAATGAAAGGACAAGGATTTTTTGTAAAGATTTCATATTGGTTCGGGCTGTATTCTAATTTCAAGTTTAATGGTTTTTGCTGTAAAATTCGCTGATTGATAATTAATTACCAATATCACTCAACACTCCAGGTAAATCCTTTAACTCTTGATCCAGGTAAACCTCAATCATGTTACTGGATGAAATAAGGTTTTCATTGTATGAAAACCGGATGTATTCATTGAAATAGAATTTTACTTCATTTTCTATAATGAGCAGATCTACCTTGATGAGTTCTTCCGAGTACTCATTTTGAATCTGCACATTCTCTGATGTCTGACGAATGTCAGCAACTGGCCAAATGAATTCGGTGGACCCCTCCTTGTTTGTGATAATGATTTTCAGCTCTTTAAAATTATCTGTTAAGTTAAAACTAAACCATGCCGCTCCATCTGCTTCAAGACGCTTCAGCTTTCCCCGACGCTTACTGGTAACGGTGGATAGTATATCTTCCGGGATATATGACCCAACACTTTTCTCGAGTGGCGTGTCGACTGTGTCAGTGCTTTCTTTGGTAGAGCTAGTGCAGCCCAGTAATAGGGCCGCCGCTATGATTACTAAGTCTTTTCTTATCATTTAGGAAAGTTAGATAGAATCTATTTTCTCTTCAATATAAGAGCAGATATTAGGGTAATAATAACACCTACAGGAAAAATCTCAACGAAAGTCATAGCTGCCATAACATGAGGCTGTTTATATGTTTCGATCCACTCATTCATATCTTGAATTTGTTCTTCTTTTTCTTGAGGACTAAGCTCTGATTGTTCAATTATCTCCACCTGAGAGGCTCCATACTTATCGGCAAAGTCAGGAGCAAAACTTGGGACATAAATCATCCATCCAATCACGTATATTGTCGAGGCGACCAATGTGATTGCCAATCCATTCAAAAAACCATCCTTAAATGTCAAAGAACCTTTTTCATCCCTGATACTTTTGATGCCCATAAATACCGCACTTAGTGCAATAATCATTATCGCGTACCCGATAATTTCGGCCATTCCAAAATCCGTAGTTTCTTCAAATCCAAGTGAAATGAACCATGAGCTTATGATAAGTCCACCACTTATTAGTCCGTATTTTAATGCTGTTTTCTTTTTCATATGTTTTCTTTTTTCTTCAAATCACCTGGTTCTGT
Source organism: Ekhidna sp. (assembly GCA_965267215.1). GTDB lineage: Bacteria > Bacteroidota > Bacteroidia > Cytophagales > Cyclobacteriaceae > Ekhidna. Next base: position 1,892,784 of record OZ253940.1, on the reverse strand, counting down.
TAGATATTTTCTTCATCCTTTCGGGTGATTTAATGATAATCATTCTTTAGAGGGAATGATTAGGGCCATATCCCGAGCTTTCTGAATAGCTTGAGTTCTGCGTTTTACATTGAGTTTCGTATAAATGTTTGATATATGGGTTTTAGCAGTGTTGAGAGACACGAAAAGTTTATCAGCTATTTCCTGGTTAGAGAATCCCGCAGCTAATAGTTCCAAAACCTCTACTTCGCGATTGCTTAATCCTAACTTTTTCGGATCATATTTATCCGGAGCATTGCGCTTAATCAAACTTGAGCCCAGCCAAACACCAAATACAAGGAATAGCACGCCTACAATGACCCCATATACTTCTACTTTCAAATCTCTAACGATGGTTCGGTAATGAACAATCTCAAGGACAATCATTAACAGGCCCATGACTCCACCGTAAATCCAATATATTTTATTGAGCTTCTTTAGCTTTCTCAAAATCTTTATAATTTCACCTTAAATCACTTTAATCATGCTAAGAAAAATCGCCTACATCATTGCGCGTCTTGCTGCTGCTATTATAATGGGACAGACGCTTTATTTCAAATTTACTGGATCTCCAGAGTCTATGTACATTTTCAAAACGGTAGGTATGGAGCCGTGGGGTAGATGGTTAGTAGGCATATCAGAATTAATTGCTTGTGTGCTATTAATCATTCCAAGAACAGCTTGGGCAGGCGGTATATTGGCCATTGGGCTTATGATAGGGGCTATTGGAATGCATTTAACCATTCTAGGAATAGAAGTTATGAATGATAAAGGACAACTTTTTTACTACGCCCTTATCGTTTTTCTTTGTGGTCTTTATGTAGTCTTTCATAATAAAGACAAGATATCCAACGAAATATTGCCTAAAATATTAAACCGAAAATGAAGCAAAAAATTTGGATTTTGGCATTCGCAATGTATGCCTGTGGTGGTTCAAATACTTCAAATAATGATCCCATAGAAGAAAATCAAATTCCTGAAGGTGCAATTCTTCAAGACTATGCGAACATCCCCGGACTTCAAAAAGCCATTCTAAAATCGGGTGATTTAATAATCGGTGAAGGTGATTTTTTAAACGGCCGTTACCATGGCAGTTGGACAACTTACGATTCGGAAGGAAAAGTTCAGTCTATAACTACCTACCTCAATGGACACATACAGGGTGTTCAATTACTTTTTGACAATTTAGGCTATGTAGAAACTAAAGCTTCTTATTCCAACGACCTACTCAATGGTGAGTACCTGATCTTCAAAAGAAGGAACGTTGTGGAAAAAAGAAATTACCAAAAAGGGAATTTAAATGGTTTGCAACAAAAATTTTACGTGGATGGAACCATCATGGAAGAGTCAAACTACATAGAAGGAAAAATCCATGGCCAAGCCAGGTGGTATGATCAGGAGGGCAACCTTAAAATCGAATATGAATACAATATGGGTGAACTGATCGAGGACTGATCACTGTTCTGAAGAATCATCTGCTTCTGTCTCACGTACAAAACTTACAGCTGTTGTACATCCTACTGTTTCATTGGTTGTAGAAATCACAAGGGTAGAACTGGTAAGAGCGACCGCATAAGTTTCACACACCTGTTCACCATCCTCTTCAACACATAACGTCAAACCTCCTGAAGGAGACCATGTTCCACTTCGTGTTGGTAGTCCTTCCTGATAAGAAAATGTTTTATTTGCATTAAGCTCCAGTCGATAACATGAAGCGTCATCACATCGGATGCTTCGGTCTGAGTTGTCTGAATCTCTATTACAGTCGAATACGGAAATATTATTTCCTATCCATACTCCTACGAATGACCCTGATTGATCATCATCGTCGCAGCTTGTGAAGAGAATGAAAAATGAAAATACGAGTAGAAACAGATTTTTTTTCATAAAGTAAAAATAAATCAAAATTGCCTCAATAATATTGCTTCATGAGCGGATTAGCATTTTCCAGTATGAGGGTTGGTAAAAAGTATCGTTTGATCAATTATGGAGAAAAAAGTGAGTTCATTCTCCAGGAGGTCATTGGAAGAAACGATTATAAGTTAAAGGATTTGTTTTCAATGGAAAGCTATCTGATGAGTGAGTTAATACAGTTTGGAAAAGGAGATGATTTTGAACTGAGAGAGATTTATGACTAAAATAAATTTGTCAACATAGGCAATATGAAAAATTTACTGATACTCTGTGGAGGGCAGTCTCCGGAACATGCTATTTCTGTTAGGTCAGCTAAAAACATTCTTAAGGAGATAGATCGATCGAAATACAATATTCTCATCTTTGGTATTTCTGAACAAGGTGATTGGCGGCTGGTAAGCGAGGAGGAGCTGTCGGATAAAATATCAAATCAGGGTGCTCCTGTAACGATATACCCAGGAAACAGTTGCTGTTTTTATTGTGATGGAGAACCTCTGGTAAAAGTTGATGTTGCTTTTCCGATTTTACATGGACCAAATGGTGAAGATGGTACCATTCAGGGGTTGCTGAGACTTTTGAAGATTCCATTTGTAGGCCCGGACGTGTTAGGTTCTGCAGTTTCTATGGATAAAGACGTGACGAAGAGGTTATTGAGAGACCGTGGAATTAAAGTTGCAGATTGGATATTAATCCTCAACGGTGATGTGGTCCCTACTTTTGAACAAGTCAGGGAACAATTGGGAGATGTCCTTTTCGTAAAACCAGCGAATATGGGATCATCAGTGGGTGTGCATCGGGTAGCAAGCGAGGAAGAATGGGATCATGCAATAAAGGATTCATTTAATTATGATCGGAAGGTGTTGGTAGAAAAGAGCATTTCTGGTAAGGAGCTGGAATGTGCCGTGTTGGGAAATCAACATCCTGAAGCTACCGGAGTTGGAGAAGTACAATCTGGAAATTTTTATTCATTCAATGAAAAGTATGACGCAGCTTCTCAGGCTGAGATTGTTATTCCTGCCGAAGTGGATAAAAATCATCTTCCAAAATTGAAAGAAACTGCTTTGAAGGCGTACAGAGCACTGGATTGTGAGGGTATGTCCAGAGTTGATATGTTTTTGACAGAGGATGGAGATGTTTTCGTAAATGAAGTAAATACGATACCTGGTTTTACCAGTATAAGCATGTACCCTAAGCTCTGGAAAGTAGCGGGGTTGAGTTACCCAGACTTGATCGACCGTTTGGTGGAATTGGCAATTGAGAGGGAAACCGGATCGTGACTATATTACTTACTCTTATATCTATTATTCCTGATCCTAGACTTCATATTCAAAGCCTTTTGTAAGACTGATATTCTTGTTTTCAATTGCATGATTCAAAAAACTTTGTGGAATTCTTCTGATACCAGCATCTCAATTCCAAAAGTTTAACAAAAGGGGTATCAACATGAAATGAGCATAAGTCTTGAAAAATACCAATCTTGGAATGATTAAGGTTTATGTGAATTCCGTGTGTACCGTTGAAAATTTAAAGAAGTACACATGAAAACACGAATGAAAGTAACAGGAGTTGTCCTTGTAATTACAAGTATTGTAGCGCTGACATCTGGGTTTAAAATACATAACAAAAACCCACACGATCATAAGCATCTGGAAATTTGCGGTTCAAAAGGATGTACGTTTAGAACATTATTTGGAGAAGAATCTTCTGAAGGGTTCGAAAAGCATAAGAATTTTGAGGCGGTAGAGGAGTCTCTGAATTCTGGACTACAGTTTTTGATGGGCTCTCAGCATGAAAATGGTGGCTGGGGTGCAGGAAGCCATTCCATGCAACACATTAGAGATCCGCATGCTGTGCGGACGGACCCAGCTACTACTTCGATGGTTGGCATGGCAATCATGAGGAGCGGAAGCACATTAAAGAAGGGGAATTATTCAGCCCAACTTAATAGAGCTTTGGAGTATCTGCTTAAAACCGTAGAAAACACGCCGGATGATCAACTGAAAATCACAGACCTTGCCGGTACACAGATTCAGACGAAATTGGGTGATAATATTGACGTAGTTCTGACAGCACAATTCTTTAATAATGTTCTTGGTTTGAATGATCTTGATAAGCATGTTAAACAGCGAGTCAAAAATGCATTGGCAAAATGTGTGAAAAGAATAGAAGCAAACCAGGCGAACGACGGTAGCCTGCAGGGAGATGGATGGGCAGGAGTGCTTCAGTCCTCATTTGCTAATCAGGCACTTGAAGCGGCAGAGTTGAATGAAATAGTGATCGACAGGCGGAAGCTAAGTGCAGCAAGAGAATTCCAGAAAAGCAATTATGATGCTGAATCTGGTCGTGTGAATACCGCACGTGGAGCTGGAGTAATGTTATATGCTATTTCAGGGTCTGTAAGAGCGAGTGCCAGGGAAGCGAAGAAGGTAAAGGATCTGATGGATGATGGAATTAGGAGTGGGAAAATTGATCGTGATACACGGGTTTCGGAAGAAGTACTAGAAGAGTTGGGATTAAGTATGGATGAAGCTTCGAGGCTGGCTACCAGCTATAACGTCTATGAATCTGCCAAGGATAAGGCTCAGGAGGAAGATGTTCTAAATGGTTTCGGGAACAATGGAGGAGAGGAATTCTTGAGTTTTCTTCAAACGGGTGAATCTATTGTCATTGCCGGAGGAGATGATTGGAAAGAATGGTATGACAAAACATCGGGGAGGATTTTGAGCATTCAGAATGAAGATGGAAGTTGGAACGGCCATCATTGCATCACAAGCCCTGTTTTTTGCACAGCTACCTGTATTTTAATTCTCTCAATAGATAGAGATATTGAGCGGTTGCAAAAGTTTGAAAATTCCCAGTAGTTGAAATGAATATAAGCCGAGCTATATTGTTCGGCTTATACATTCTTTTATTCATACGAATGTGGCTAACTACCATTCTTTTGAGATAATAGACCTCAATACTTTATCAACTTCTACTGAGTTTAATCCCACACTCATGTCGGGATGATAAAGTAGCCAGATAAGATCTTCATCAATCTCAGCATACTGTGTTGTTTTAGTGTTAAATGATTGTTGAAAGATACTTTCACTGTATTGGTCTGAATCTCTGGCAAGACCCAGTGACTGGGTCAACTCTTCCCTTAAAAGATGTCGCTGTTCTAAACTAGAAGCTCTGAATATGTCTACATACATATAACCACTATTCAGTTGATTGGCGGAATTCCAGAATAGAAAAAACAGGCCCCAATTTGACTGAGCTAAACCAGATTGATCAGGAAATATATTTCCAAAATCACTGGCTGAGCCGAAAAAAATATAATAATTCGATTGGCTGGAATCACTTACTGTTCGTACTGAAAAAGATGTGGTTAGATCATTTATTTCCTCAATGATTTTGTCCAGTTCACTTGATAATGAGGCAGAGGGTGATCCTCCTACAAATATTCTCATGTCATTTTCCCACCTTCGTGTGATTTGACTGGCACTTCCAAACTCGAATCCGAGAGCAATCTCTTTAAAGTAGTCAATTACTTCCAGTTCATAAGTTGAAAAACTACTTAGAGTTATTTTAAAGATTAATTCAGATCTAAGTTCACCGGATATAACTTCTATTTTCCCGGTAATTATTGCCTCATTTTCAAAATCAAACTTCGTAATATCCGACACGGCTAAAATTCCTGTATTTTCATCGATGGATATGGCACCATCTGGATCTTGGGACTGTATTCGATAGATTAAGTCTGACTCTGACGTGTTCACAGAAATTTTGCCTATCACATCACCATTTTGCAAAGGTGCCTCTACAGTTTTGTTGAAGTCAGAAACTTCCAGGAACTCATCCGTTTTGAGATCTTCATCAGTATTCGAGCATGAGTAAATGAGTATTGAAACTAAAAGCCAAAGTAGTTTTGATGAACGAGTGATCATTTTTGAAATACCATAATGCTGTTAATAGAAATCAGATAGGTAAAATTAGGAAATAAAAAGCCGAACCATTAAGTTCGGCTTTTTCATTTTATTCTCTGTTCTCTTCAGGATGAACAGAATAGGTTTATTTCTCTCCTGGAAGACTCATCTTATCCGGACCTCCTTTGGACCAATAGAATTTTGGAGCCTTCCTTTCGTTCGGATAAACTTCATTCAGTGTATTCCCATCATATAATCGGCCATTCTTCATTACCTGACTAATGGTATTGGTGTTTCGGATATCATCCAACGGGTTTTGATTCATGATTACCAAATCAGCCAACTTTCCTTCCTCAATGGATCCTAAATCCTTACTTAAACCAATGGCTTTTGCACCAAGGATAGTTGCGACTTTTAAAGCATCTATTTCAGGCATTCCGCCGCTTTGTATGGCACAAAGCTCCCAGTGATAGCCAAGCCCTTGAAGCTGTCCGTGGGATCCAACACCGGCAAGGCCTCCTGCTTTGACCAAATCACCTACAAACTCTCCATGGCGAGAAAAAATATGCTCCTCAGGAATAAACCACGCTCTTCTTCTCCTGGCTTTCTGATCCACTTCAATTTTGGGTGTAAAGAAATTCAACTTCTCATCTCCTACGACATCCTCAGTTGAATAATAATACTCCTCGGCCCATGGACCTCCATATGAAACTAAAAGAGTAGGAGTATAAGCCATTTGAGCTTTAGCGACGAGTTGTGTTACATCTCCATAAATGGGATGAATAGGGAAGGAGTGCTCATGGCCAGGATAGCCGTCGATGAGTTGAGTCAGGTTTAACTTCATATCCAAGGCTCCTTCGGTGGTTGGCATCAGCTCTTGTTCTTTGGCTGCCTGAATGATCCATTGTCTATGCTGGCGATTTCCAGTCATGTACATCTTGATGGTTTTCGTGTTGTAATACTCAGAGTATTGTTTCAACACATTCTGAGCATGTTTTAAACTCTTGATGTTATAATACCAGAATCCAACACCGGGACCGGTCGAGTATACCCTCGGCCCGAGCAAATCTCCAGTTTCCACCATATCTGCGTAAGTCAGTACATCTGTCGTGGCTGTTTGAGGATCTCTTGTTGTAGTAACACCATATGCCAGATTTGCAGCATACATCCAAACCTGATTTTTTTGAAGTCCCCAATTTGGCCACATGTGAGCGTGTGTATCCACAAAACCTGGAGTAATTGTCTTACCTGATAAATCGATGGTCTTGACTCCACGTGGTACTTCCAGGGAACCTTTTAATCCCACTGCTTTAATACGCGCATTTTCTACTAAAATGTCTCCACTTTCGATTATCTCATCACCGTTCATAGTGATAATCCTCGCTCCTGATAGCAGGATGGTTCCGTCCGGAATGTCTTTTTCTACTTTGACCTCAACTCTGATTTCAGAAGGTTTATATCCTTCATCTTCTTTTTCTTCTTCATCTTTAGTGTCTTCGCCCTCCTTTTCTGAATCAGCTTCTCCACCCTCCTCTTCTTTTTTCTTATCCTTCTCCTCTTTTTCCTTCTTTTTCTTTTCTTCTATTTCTTTTTTGACGCGCTCTGCTTCGGTCATATCATAAGCGAAATACGCGTTACCCAATGTAAAATTGACGGTATTCCCATCGGTGTTCCAGTGCGCAAATTCTCCTCCGAAAGTCGTTAGCTTCCATGATGGAAAAGAAGCATTGTCTGGATTTGAGACAGAAATTGAGACGGTTTCTGCTCCAACGGGCGGTACTGTTACTACAAATACATCGTTGTTTATTCTCGCCAACGCACGATCGCCTCTTGGCGCCATAGTGATGTACTGAGCGTTACTTGGTTTGCGTTGAGGTTCTGTATATGATTCTTCCAACGCATGGTTGTGGTGAACAAGGGCAGGGTAGGTCATGATTCCTGTTACCTTTAGATGTTCCTTTTCATCTGTGCCATCCCACCTCATAGAGATCAAGCCTTTGTTAAAATGATAGGCGTAGATTCGATCATTTCCTTCTACAAAGTGCAGGTTGCCTCTACCACCGGAAGCTTTGATCTTATTCACATTTCCTCCATTGCTATGGACCCATCCAATAAACGTCTGGGCTCCAAAACTGAAAGGATTGACAGCATTTTCATAGGCTTGTGATGGGCCATATACAAAAGCAATACGATTGGTCTTTTTATCCCAGGCCAGATTCATATAAGTACCCGACTGGTTGGTTACTTTAATTGGTCTACCTCCACTTGCTTTCACTTTATAAATATTTCCTTCGGTTCCTTCCCAGGTTACATATGCCACAAACTGACCATCGGGAGACCATGCTGGAAGCGCCTCCGTAAAATTATTTTTGGTTAAACGTTTAGGCTCCCCATCAGGATAATCCATTACATAAAGCCTATTAAGTGCAGTGAAAGCGATCTTGTTGCCATCCGGAGACCTTACCGCATCACGGATTTGATTGACAATCATTTCTTTTTCATCCAGAATAGGGTAATCAAATTGTACCATCGGTCCAAAATCGAGCTCCTCATCTACTTCGAATGGAATTTCAGTCGCGTCTCCTCCATTGACGGGAATCTTCCAGATTTTTCCTCCGTACGAGGCAACTACGTGTTGATTGTCAGGAGTAAAAGACATGGCAGGATAAACACCTAGTCGGGCTCTTGATTCCTGGTCATCCCTTCTTACCGGAAAAGCAAGCCAGCTTTCGGTCCCTGTCTGCAAGTTTCGCTTCATTAAACCCGTTTGGGTATTGTATCTTGTACCATATATCAGCCATTTTCCATCAGAAGAGAGGGTAGGGGAAAAGGCTGAGCCATATTGATTGGTTTGTGTAGCAATTTCGCCAGTTTCCCTATCGTATGTTGCAATCTGATATTGCGGCATTGCGGCATTGTATTGCCATGAACCATTTCTTCTGGCAAACCAGATATATCTCTCGTCCGCTCCAAATGCAGGCTCAACCGTTTGAAGTGGGTCTGGTTTTTTGATAAGCTGAATACCGCTTCCTCCATCTTTGTGATACATGTGAAGCTTAAGTACCCTTCCTCCTTTGGAGGCAATAATGTATTTACCATCGGGAGTCCATTCGGCCGCCTGATAGTATTTGTCCTTATCTTTTGTGATTTGGTTAGGTTCAGCTTCTTCGTCAGTTAAATCAAGAGTCCAGATATTTTCTGATCCACTTTTATCTGAAGTGAAAACAAGTGATTTGCCATCAGGACTGAAGCGAGGATGGGTGTCAAACGCCATTCCTGAGGTAACTGGTGTGGCCTTTCCCCCTGTGATGGGAATGGTGTAGATGTCTCCCATCATATCAAATGCGATGGTCTTACCATCTGGACTAATGTCTAGCGAGATCCAGGTACCTTCATTGGTCTTGAGCTGGATTTTTCGCTCCGGCTCCAAAGGCAATTCTTTAGTTGCTTTCTTTGTAGAGTCTGACTCTTTTTTTTTCTCTTCTTGTGCCCAGGATAACGAAACCAGAGTACAGAGAAATAGTATAAATAACTTTCTCATTTATCTTCAAGATTAAGTTGCGACAACAAGTTTATCTCAAATTAATCTGAAGTAGGAGCGAAGTTACATGAGTGGAGGACTTATTTTTTCAGTTCAAAAATGGCTGTTTGCTTGGGTCCGACCTCAAAATCAGATTCGACATTGATGATCGATCCATCCACGATATTGATTCCTTTAGAATAGTCATCAAGAAACTCTTTGAATCTATCTCTTCCGATCACTATAGCTTCTTCATTTCTATTCATAACTACCATCACCGTTTCATTGTCTGTGTACCTGAAATAGACATAGGTGTTATCCTCAGGTATAAAGTGAGTCAATCTTCCCCTATGGATTGCTTCCGCATTTTTTCTCCAGTTGGTAATCTTTTTGATGAACTCGAAAGCTTCTTTTTCCTGATTTGTACGTTCATCGGCATTGAATACGGATCGCTGGTCTTCATTCCAGCCTCCAATCATGTCAGCTCGTTGCTTTGCCCAGCTACCGGCAGAAGTATTACCGAGAAAAAGTTCCGTTCCATAATAGACTTGAGGTATTCCACGGATGGTCATCAGGTAGGTATATCCCATTTTGAATAGATCGAAATCGTTTTTCACTCTATTAGCAAATCGTTCTAAATCGTGGTTATCAAGGAATATTACATTTTTCATAGGGTCCGCATAAAGCCGATCCTGTGATATGGTATAGTACAATCTTCTTAAGCCAGTATCCCATCCAAAATCTTCTGTCAGCGCTTTATCGACAGAAAATGTAACCTGAAAATCTGTGACACTAGGTAGCTTTGAGTCATACCCATCCGTCCCAGGAGCTCCTGTCTGCCAATAAGATTCATGGCTTACTTCATTGACCCAAGATTCGCCTACAATATTAAAATCAGGATAGGAGGTGAGAACTTCCGACACCCAATTGGTTAGATATTCCTTATAAGGATAGACATAGGTGTCCATACGAATACCGTCTACCCCTGAGTACTCGATCCACCAAATGGAGTTCTGGATGAGGTACTTTGCTAGTACTGGGTTTCGTTGATCGAGATCTGCCAATTCTGGAACAAACCAACCTTTGATGAGCTTGTCAGTATCGTATTTTGAAGCATATGGATCGGATTGAACTTCGCCTCTAAAATTGGTAGTTCCATATTCTTTGATATCATGAAACCAATCATCTGAAGGTAAGTCTTTTAACCACCAATGTTGATCCCCAATATGGTTATGGATCATATCCATGATCACCTTTAATTCCATATCATGGCATTTTTCAACGAAGGCCTTGAATTCCTCATTGGACCCGAAGCGTCGATCGATTTTGTATAAATCAGTAGCCGCATATCCATGATAAGCTCCGTATTCGGGTGTTTGATCATTTTCAAAAGTAGGGGTGAGCCATACAGCAGTCATGCCCAATTCTTTTATGTACTCCAGGTTATCCCTTACACCTTTGATATCTCCTCCATGTCGTGCATCCGGATTGGATCGATCAACACCTTCCAGCATGCCTTCTACTACATCATTTTCAGGGTTGCCATTAGCAAATCGGTCAGGCATTAGTAGATAGATCACATCACTGGCATCAAACCCTAAGTTTCTGTTGATAACAGAGGCCCGGTCTTTAAGCTCATATTTGACTTTTATCCGTGTTTTTTTACCTTCTCTCAGATTGATTTGGAAAGTTCCTGTTGAAGTATTCTCACCTATGGATAGATTTAGGATTAAGTAGTTTGCATTTGGTAATCTATCTACGGAACTGATTTTTACGCCATCATAATCCAGGGATGGTTCCAGCTGACCAATACCTTCACCATGTAGCATGATTTGCAGCTCTTCTGACGGCATATTCGTCCACCAGAAAGGCGGATCAACATGGGTCAGACTTTTCTGAGAAAAGGAAATGAGCGGTAAACAGAGCAGAATATAGGTAAGGTGTTTCATTTGATTTGAGAGTTCGTGTTTAGGATAGGAGATAAAAAAAGCGACCACAATGGTCGCTCTTATGATTTAAGTCATTTAGTTATTGACCTCCATAACCATCGTTCTGATCTAATCTCGGGTTTGCAATTAGGTCAGAAGCTGGAATTGGAAATATATCAAGATGAGATGGAGTCGCTACACCTTCTTCAATCCCTCCTTTCCAAGGCCAGATATAATCTCCTCCAGTAAACTTACCATGTCTGATTAAATCTGTTCTCCGAGTTGCTTCAAGGTATAATTCTCTTGCTCTTTCATCTAATATCCAGTCTAACGTGACATCTGCAATTGTAACATCTCCACTGTTATCTCCATAGGCTCTTTGTCTCAATTCATTCAAGTACCCCAAGGTAATCGTACTAATGGATCCGTTTTCTTCTATTTCTGCTTCTGCTAATATCAAATATGCTTCTGCTAATCTGAAGACTGGATAATCAGTACTTACTTGATCCACACCGGGTGCTCTCTGGCCAGTAGATGCTTCAATATTGTTGAATTTTGGTACTGCATACCCATCTTCGAAATCACCTAAGTCTTCTATTTCAAGAGATTGACCTTCAGTGAAAAATATAGCTCTACCATCAGGACTATTACCATCTGGGTCGGTAGAGGCATCAGGGAATTTTTCAACAAGTGAGCTAGTGGTTCTATAGCCACCCCATCCTGAAGGTACACCATATGTTCTTGCCGCCTCATCTTCAAAATCGGTTCCGTTTCTCATATCATCCATCATGGCACCTCCAATTCCCCCTCGGATAATTGTAGTAGTTCCACCCCACGTCTGTGAAACAAGTCCATCGTGAACAATAGGCCAGATTATTTCATTAGTTCTAAGGTCATTGTCCCCCATAAATAGCTCTTGATAGGTATCATGTATGCTGTAAGAGCCGGAATTAATAACCTTATTGGCTTCAATTATGGCTAAATCATATCTGTCAACCCCGCTGTAGACTGTAGAATTTAAGAACATTTTAGCTTTTAACATCCAGACAGCACCTTGATCTATCCGTCCGTAGGGGTGGCTGCCTTGACCTGGAGAAAACAGATTGTCTTCAATATCATTGAGTTCATCTATGATAAAGTTGAAAATCACTTCAGGTTCTTCTTGATTAGGTAGATCAGCTGTAATAGAAGTTATCAAGACTATATTTCTAAAATGATCCAGTGCGTGCCAGTAAGCAAATGCCCTGATAAATCTAGCTTCAGCTCTATATCGGTTTATTTCTTCTATTTCTTGTGTGGAAAGACCTTCAGGTAATGTTTCTGAAACTCTCAGGAAGTCATTTGCTAAAGAAATAGTGTAAAATATGCGGTAATAAAGTACCCTTACAAATTGGTTATCTGAGCTCCAGGCATGATTGTGGAGATCTCTAATGCCCGCATCTTGCCACGCAATAACAGCTTCGTCAGTTGTTAATTCCTGGGCCTTCCACCAAACTCGTAAATAACTTGAAAATCCTTCATCATTAATAACTGATAAGTCAGCTTGCCCCGCCGCTCCTTGCTGTCCGGTTAATGTCAAGGACGCATAAACTTTAGCAATATAGGCTTGGTAGCCCTCAAAATTACTGAAAATGGTCGCTTCATCATCGCCAAAAGAAGGAGGATCAATTGATATATCTGAGCAAGAGCTCAAAGCAATAATTAGTGTTAATACGATAGATTTTTTCATTGCTCTATTAAAAATTAAGATTTAAACCGAGTATATACATTCTGGAGACTGGATAAGCATTATTATCTATCCCATTTATTCCTCCTACTTCTGGATCTATTCCTTCATAAGGGGAAATGTTAAACAGATTAGTTCCTGTTAAATAAACTTTTCCATTAAACTGATCATTGATCGTGAAATTATAACCTAGTGTGATATTATCTAGTTTGACAAAAGATGCATTTTGTACATAATAACTTGAAAGAAGCTGTCTTTCATTGAATCCGGTTTCATATGCGGATCTATGGATGTTATTTGCAAAATTTGCTCCTTGAACACCTTCAAAATTTCCATACTGGGAAAAAACGTTGTTGTACACATAATTTCCAATTGACCCTCTAAAAGTCATAGCAAGGTCGAATTTTTTATACTGGATGTTAGTTGTCAAACCAAAGATCCAATCGGGAGCAGCTTGCTTGTAAATGATAAGATCATTTTCATTAATCTGACCATCTTCGTTTTGATCAACATAAATATCGAGATCATTTGCTAGTCCGTCTCCGTTATGGTCTTCTCCATCTGTAAGAATGTTTCCGTTCGCATCTTTTTTGTGTTCCCAGACATAAAAAGCGGTATTATTCGCACCAACTCTCCATACTTGTATGGTTCTGCCAACATCTCCTGATATACCACTTCTTCTTATTCCCGGATCGTCAGGATCATTACTTCTATTGAGTTTTGTTATTTCGTTTTGGTTATAAGCGGCATTAAAATTAAGGTCCACTCTGAGGTCTGGCTTATCTACAACTACCGAGTTAAGCATTAATTCAAATCCATTACTCTCAAAAGAGGCCACATTGGTGGTTGCTCTATCTCCCGGAATAAGTCCAATCGGGAATATAATATCCAATAAAATATCAGAAGTGACTTTATTATAATAGTCTATTGAACCATTGATTCTACCCTCAAATAGACCAAAATCTAATCCAAAATTGAGTGTATTCGTGGTTTCCCATGTTACACCCTCATCAACAGGATTCGGGCGAACAGTATTGATAGTATCATTTCCAAGAATGTATTGAACTCGATCATCTCCTCTTGCGTAGAAGAAAATGTTGTCGAAATCTCCAATGTTACGCTGATCACCTAATTCACCGTACCCTACTCTTAACTTCAAATTGCTCAATACATTTTGGGTCGATTCCATGAACGGTTCATCAATAATTCTCCAGCCAAAAGCGAGTGACGGAAAAAATCTCCAAGGCTCGCCTGTGTCACTAATTCTTGAGGTACCGTCGCGACGAAGCGAAGCAGTAAGTAGATACCTATCTTTGAATTGAATATTAGCTCTTGCGAAATAAGAAATGAGACGAGAGTTTGCCTCTTGGAAAACTTGAGGTGACACAAGAAATGGAGAAAGAGCATCCAATTGATCATCTGATAAGTACTGATCCGGAGAATCTATTCTTAAGGAATCTGAATTGATTTCGTTTCCAGTACCCTCTCTAAGCTGTAGGTTTCTGTCAACATTAAAACTCCTGTCATAATAAGAATAACCCAACGTAAAATCCAGGTCGAACCCGCTTACACTTGTTTTATACGAAAAGTAACTTTCAAGATTCCTACTAATATCATTATCTTCTTGATACGAGAAACCTCCGGTATCCTGATTTCTATTAGCTACTCTGGTAACCACCTGACTAAGCCCATCTGATTTGTCGTAGGAACCGATAGCATTAAAACTTAAACCCTGAATGAATGGTATTTTGTACTCTATATTTAGAGAATAAAGATTCCTGATTGATCGACCAATATTGAATGTTCTGTCAATGGAAGAAACAGGGTTTCCTGGCGCAAGTGGATTTTGCCATTGGAAATAAGTAGAGTCTGTATCTCGAATAGGCTGTGTAGGTGCCATTATTAATGCATTACCTGTTTCATTTGGAGCGAATCGATTATTTATGACAGCATGTTTCGAGTTCCATGTCAAAGTCAAATCTCCATTTAATGCTTTATGATTAATATTTAATGATCCCGCTATTCTTTCAGTATTGGATGTGTTGATTACACCATCGAGATTCTGATAATTTAGAGAAACCCTGCTTTTGGTATTTGCTCCTAATCCAAAAGATGATGATAGATTATGATTTTGGCCAACTGCTGTTCTTGTAATTTCATCAAACCAATCTGTATTCGATAATACTTCATCCACACCGAGATCATCACGATTTTGAGGCGCTTGTCTTTCAACGGTAAAGATGAATTCTTCTGTATTAAGCATGTTGGTGCGACCAACAATGCTTGAAACAGAAACGGATCCATCATAAGTGAATTTAGGCTTACCAGAAGTACCGCTCTTAGTTGTGATGATTATTACTCCTGCTGCTCCTTGCGATCCATAAATTGCTGCCGCAGAAGCATCTTTCAAAATAGTTATATCTGCGATATCTGCAGGATTGATGAAGCTTAGTGGATTTCTTGTTCCAGCGACACCTCCAGAGGACAGAACAACACCATCAACCACATATAGTGGTGCACTTCCTCCACCTAACGTCGATCCACCTCGAATTACAATTGATGTGCCTCCGCCGGGCTCACCGCTGTTAGGTGTAATCTGAACACCAGCTACTTTACCAGCTATCAGGCGTTCGGGTGAAACAATCATTCCCTTGTTAAATTCTTTCTCATCGATTTTGTTGACTACACCAGTAACATCACCTTTTTCCACCTGCCCATAACCGATTACAACTATCTCAGATAGTTCCTGAACATCGGTTTGTAGAGCTATACTAATATCTGTTCTTTGCCCTACAGTCTGCTCAACTGAACTGTATCCTACGTAGGTAAATACAAGTACATCTTCAGGAGATACTGAAAGGGTATATTTTCCGTCGATATCTGTAATGGCACCATTTTGAGTGCCTTTTACCTGAACTGTAACGCCAGGTAGTGTCGTTCCGTCTAATGCATCGGTAACTATACCGGATACTGTTTGCTGGGCCTGAAGAAAAATAGATGAGGCTAGAAAACTAATTACCATCCAAATTTTAAAAGCTCCTGTCCTTCTGCTGACTTTAATCATTGTTGTGAAATATGTTTCAAAAAAGAGTAAGAAATCCAGAGTGAAAACGGCATGGAATTCACATGAATTTAACACATCAATTTTACCAATTCCTCAACGTAAATCCATGATTTTCAGGGCTTTTTAGTGGATTTTTCTACGCAAACGTTTTCGATTTAGCGATATTCTAAGCGTTGATATTTTCATTGTGTTAAGAACAAGTCTTTTTTACTTATCGATGATCAATCTTTGTCCTTTTCCACTAGAACCTTTGTATAACTGAAGGTTATAAACACCAGATTTCACGTTGGAAATATCTATTTGTGGACCACCCATACGACCACTGTGAATCACTTTACCTGACATATCACTTAGGGTGAATGAATCATACGCATTCCACTCCATAACTTCAACTACATTGATTGCAGGATTAGGATAAATAAGAGAAGCTAAAGATTCTTGTACACTGAGTGTGATTCGTTGATCTTCTATGTAGTTTTCGATTGGCTCAGAAGTGTACATATACCATGTTCCTGGACCTAATTGAATTTCTTCGGTAGTGTTTTGTACTTCTATCACTTCACCACTGAAATAATCATACCATGTTCCGGACTTAGGAAAATTATGGTTTCCGGTTTGACTTTCATTGTCAAAATTCCCAATCAAATAGATAGACACTTCTTCGTCATCAATATTGATTGTTTTTATAAATCCGGAGGCACTCCACTCGAAGTTTTCGATCTCAATGTAATCTGTCTGTGTCCTTAAATGGATCAAGGATTTGTACAAGTCGAAAAGCTTCTTCCTATTCACTTCTTCCAAGTATTCCCATCTTGTTGGCTTAATCCCCAATCGATCATTATTGAGCTCTTCATCGTAACCGAATTCTCCAAACTGCCAGATCATTTTAGGACCGGGTACGGTAAGGAAGAAAGCTGCTGCCATTTTTGAGCGTTCGATCGCTTCATTTTCACTCATCGACTTTTGTAGTTGCCACATTAATCTTTCTTCATCATGGCTTTCCATGTAACTGACCAGATTGGGAACTGACCAACCTCTATTTTCGTGATATGTCTGGCTCAAAGAGGAGGAGCTTCCTTTGGAGGCATTGATGTAGGTATGGTTCATGTTACCCCAAAGCATCATCCCATATTCGGCGAGTTCTTTTTCTTCAGAATTGTCAGCAAAGTGTTCCAGAATTACATACGCAGTTAGATCTTGAGACCAAATGACATCTGAAATACGTTTCCATATGGCCACCCTGGAAGCATCGTAATTACCCCATAAACCTATGTTTCCTAATGAATTCTTTTGGGTAAACCCTTTTGATAAATCAAATCGATATCCATCCACATTGTACTCTTCTAACCAATATGCCACCACTCTGTCCACATAATCCTCAGTTAATTCGTTTTCATGATCCATATCATACCCTACATTGAAGTCGTGTTTAGCAGTTGTATTAAACCAAGGGTTTTCTGCTGTGGGATTGCCATAAAGCCCTTCATTATAAAGTCTGACCAAGGAGTTTCTTCCAAAGTGATGATTTAAGACGATATCCAGAATTACAGCCATTCCTCGTTTATGTGCTTCGTCAATAAGTGTTTTCAAGTCGAGTTCTGTACCGTAATATTTGTCTATTGCGAACATGAATGCTGGATTGTATCCCCAACTGATGTTTCCTTCGAATTCCTGAATAGGCATCAACTCGATGGCGTTAACTCCAAGATCCTGCAAGTAATCCAAACGTTCTGTAACGGCATCATATGTACGCTCTTCTGTGAAATCCCGTATCAACAGTTCGTAAATGATTAAGTCTTTTTGGTCTGGTCTGGTGAAGTCTGCCCATATAAAATCTTCTTGATTGGTCTGCAAGTAGCTGGCTGCTTCACTTGTTTCATTACTTGGGTATTCTTTTAGATTTGGATACCTGTTTTCTTCAATGATATTCGGATCGTCAAATGGGGAGGATATTTTTTCAGCATAGGGATCAGCAATTTTTATTTCACCATCAACCAGATATTGGAATAAATATTCTTCACCAGCCGTTAATCCTTCAATTTCTAACCAGAATACTTCACCATCCTTATTCATCAAGTAATCGTTGCTTAAGGACCAATCATTGAAATCTCCGATGACAAAAACATGTGATTTATTAGGTGCCCGAAGTACGACCGTAGATTTAGTAAGATCTGAGCTATAGTTAATTCCGTCTTGTAATCCTATCGGCAAGGAAACTGTGGGAGGGCTTGGGGTGAGCGTGTAGGAGTAAGATGTTTCTATAGTTTCTGTTCCATTATTAGCAGTTGCTTTAATGATGTGTACGTTTCCGTTATCAATTACTGTGTGAGTTGATGAAAGAGATGTAACATCCGCTTGTGAAGCTATAGATACTTCATCAACAAGAATCTCAATGGTTGCTGATTCTGATGTGCGAATATCTATGTCAAGTGTGGTTGATGATTCATAAAAGCCATAATTCCCAGATGGATTATCCATCACAATGGTAAAGCCTTCGGAAATTTCGGCAATGTAATCGGCCGTTTGACCATTGCTCCAGTCATTCCCTTTCAAGATTATTCCGATGCTTTCGATATCTTCCTTCGAGGTGCTTAGAAAATCAGTGGGTATTAACGTAATAGAAAAATACACTTCACCTGAATTCCCCGTCGATCTTGTAAACTTAGCAACATCTGTAGCAGCAGAATTTGAATTTGCAGGATTGATGTTGGACGCAGCATCGATCCCCATGCCTGGTACCCACATCCATATCCATGCTTCATTTAGGTTTTGAAGTGCTGTCCCAGTTACGTCATAGGTAATCGTAATTTCGTCATCTGCACCAAAAAAGTTGGGGGTGATGGTTGGATCAATGCTTGTTTGTCCTAGTAAAACAAGGGAGGTTAGGAAAGAAATAAAGGTGAGGATCTTTTTCATAAGAAAATAGAGTAAAAAAAAGCTGCCCAGAGAGGCAGCTTTTAAAGTTTAGTATTACGAGAATTTATTGTCTGGCTGCACTAGCTGTAGCTTCTGCGGTATAAGTCACACCACCATCTGCAGTTGAAATAGTCACATCATAATCGCCGGCTGCTGATATGGTTGCTACGTCAAGATTAAATAATAGGGCAGTAGTTCCATCTAACGTACCTCCCAAATTGTAATCAAAGCTGTTGTTCACTATGAACTTCCATCCATCTGTAGTGAAAGTACCAGAACCAGTCCATGATGCCAGATCGTCATTATAAGTCATGGCCTGGCCGTTTGCGCCATCCCAGTTACCTACAGGGCTTCCGTCTCCAATTAGTTGGAATTCAGCCTCATCTATTGTGATATCCCATGTTTCACCATTATCTGCTGTAGAGATGATAAGGTAGTAGAACCCTGATTTACCATCAGCTACAAACCACTGACCATCTGTGTTTGTGTCTCCATCATCAGTAATTGTTCCTGCTTCAGTATTGTCTGTGAAGGTCGCATTCGTAGGTATAAGTTTAGTTGCCCAAGTACAATCAGTTCTGAATTTGAATGCATTATTTTCAGTGCCGCCTGCTAATGGAAATACTCCTCTCCATTTGTGTACTCCGCCATCACCATTGATGTAAACCAATCGCTTTTCATTATTCCATCCGTCAGTTGCAGTACCTGTTCCACTGTCGTCACATACACTTGTTCCATTTCCTGGATCTCCCTGCGTAGCTGAGCCAATGATTCCCCAAGTGAAGTTATCCGGATCAAAGTCACATACAGGTGCTTCTCCAGTACTTGTTAATTCGATTGATGCTACACCGTTCTCATCAATGCTGAAAGTGATGTCATATATCCCGTTATCAATTGAATTATCGGAAAGACTAATATTAGCACCGCCCTCTTCCAAAGCAGAAGGAGTGCCTCCAAGATTAGTAAGCGCAACATAACCGTTAACATCATCGAAACTAGACTTATCTGTTCTACGGTCAATCTTCCAACTATTGTTGAATCTTACTTTAAACTCAGAGTCCTTTAGAATGATACCAGTTCCTTTATAAGAAGCACCATCGGCACTGGTGCTAACTTCAGCATCGAGATCAACATCCGCATTGAACCCATCACTGGTACAAGCGTCTGAGAATACCGCACCCCCAATAGCTCCCCAGGAATCTATTTTTACAATAAGTGCCTCATCACTTTGCGTATCAAATGTTACGTAATAAAAACCATCTGCTGCAACATTGAAAGTACTGGCTGTACCAGAAAGATCAACTACAGTGTATCCTCCCGTGTAATCATCTGTATTATCAGCTTCGTCATCATTGTATTCTGAAGTAGCTCCTCCGTAAACATTCAACGCTTCTTGATCATCCACTTCGATAAAAAGAAAGGAACCGGCCTCAAGATAAGTGTATGTTCCAAAGAAACCTGATCTTTCTTTCGTTCCGAAACCTTCATCTTCTACTAGCAATGCATTTAGTTTATTACCAGTAATAACGGTTGTGTCTGAGCTGGAAACTCCCGCAATGTATAATCCATCTGCTACTACGAACGAGCCATCATCACCTCCAAGATCGATACCACCACCGTCATCATCACCACAAGATGTGACGAAAATCAGTGCCCCTAACACTGCTAAAATACTAAGGGAATTAAGTGCTTTTTTCATCTTAATTTGTTGTTAAATTTTAAGTTAAATTCTATCAGTTTCGGTGGTAAAAAATTCATGTTTTCTTAACACCCACATTCCGAATTTTATGAATTCAGAAATTCCAAACAACACTTTTAGGAACTTTTTACGGACTTTTTTTTCTGCAAACGTTTGCGTTTCAGACTTTTACAAAAGGTCCTTCCAGGATTTCACTCATTTACGTAATTTTCGAGTATGAAAAGGCAAACAACAACCATCAAGGATATAGCAAGAGAATTGGGTATTTCGCCCTCAACGGTTTCGCGTGCTCTGAAAGATCATTTTGAAATCAGTGAAGAAACGAAGAAAGCCGTTAGGCGTGTTGCTGAAGAATTAAACTATCAACCCAACTCTTTAGCACTGAGTTTGCGGTACAGTAAATCCAACACGATCGGAGTTATTGTTCCGGAAATAGTTCACTTCTTTTTCTCGACCGTCATCAGTGGAATTGAAGACATTGCTCAAAGTCGAGGATACAATGTGATCATCACCCAATCCAATGAGTCGGTGGATCGGGAAATGATGAACTTACAGACATTATTTAATAATAGAGTTGATGGAATTCTGGTGTCTCTTTCCAGAGAGTCTTTTGACTACAGTCATTTTGAGGCGATGATCCAAAAGGGTTTGCCGATCGTGTTTTTTGATCGGGTAGCCGATACCATTGAGACTAGCAAGGTGACGGTAGATGATTTTCTTGGAGGTTACCAGGCCACTGAGCACTTAATTCAGCAAGGATATAAACGAATTGGTCATTTGGCGGGACCACAAAACCTCGATATTACTACAGAGCGACTAAATGGATACAAGAAAGCACATGAAGATGTTGGACTTTCTGTGGATGAAGATTTAGTTGTCTTTGGTAAGGCTTCTGACGAGAGTGATGCTTACAGTGCCACATTTGAACTGCTGAAGACCAAAAGTCCTGATGCACTTTTTGCCTCGAATGACCTTGCAGCTATGGGTGCGATCAAAGCAGCTCAGAAATACGGGAAAAATGTGCCGCAAGATTTTGGTGTGGTTGGATTTAGCAATTGGCAGTTCACTGCGTTGACTAATCCTTCCATTACTACAATAGAGCAGCCGGGTTTTGAAATGGGGCAGCATGCTGCGGAATTATTGATTAAACAAATTGACGGTGGAGAGGAAGATGTGGCGTTTGAATCAATGAAGCTCCCAACGCAATTGTTGCTCAGAGACTCTTCGAAAAAGGTGTGATTTTTACAAAATCTTCATTATCAAGCTCTTTCGCAACCGTTTGCGTTATTTTTTTTCAAATAACAGTACCCTAGGCTCTAATAATATTCATTAATTTGACCTTAACACAAGACTCAACTAAGGTGAATAATTATGTTGGATATTGCTGATAAGGAAGGAAAAAAACGGATTAGAATGGGTGGAAAGATTAAGTCTTATGAAGAAAAAAATAATGGCTTGTATGTCTATACGGACTCCCATAAATATGATATTACATTTTATCGACAAGGCGTTGTACGGATTCATCAGATAGGTGATTCAAGTGATGTGAATCCTTATTCTGTCGTGGGTAAACCTGAAAAGGTAGCTTTTAAAGTAGAGGAGCATGACGACTCTATTATTATCACTTCTGATAGCTTTGATTTGGTAATCACAAAGGAATCTATCACGTTCACTTTTCTAAGCAAAGAAGGAAAGATTATCAACCAAGACGATCCTGGTCTTGGAATTCAGACACAAGGAGAACAGGTAACCGTCTACAAGAAATTGCAGAAAGGTGAACGATTTGTTGGACTCGGAGAAAAAACCGGACCACTTGATCGGAAGGGCAATGGTTATCAGAATTGGAATACAGATCATTTTGCTTACGATATTGAAGCAGATCCATTGTATGCTTCAATTCCGTTCTACATGGGTATCCATGGAGACTTGAGCTATGGAATTTTTGTAGATAATTCATATAAGAGTCATTTCAATTTCGGAGCTTCTAATAATCGTTTCTCCAGTTTTTCGGTAGACTCAGGAGATATGGATTATTACTTCTTCACAGGGTCTGTATCAGAAATCATTCAATCGTATTCATGGCTGACTGGGAGAATGTCGCTACCCCCGATGTGGAGCATTGGTTATCAGCAGTGTAGATATAGTTATTATCCTGATACTGAGGTGCTTGATGTGGCAAAAAAATTCAGAGATAAGGACATACCCGCTGATGTTATCGTATTGGACATCCACTATATGGATCAGTACAAGATCTTTAGTTGGGATAAAGAACGATTCCCTTATCCCGACCAGATGATAGACTTACTAAAGGAAATGGGATTTGAAGTAGTCGTCATCTGTGATCCTGGAATAAAGACAGAAGAAAACTACAAGCCCTACACTTCAGGTAAGAAGAAAGATGTTTTTCTTAAATATCCTGACGGAACTTATTACGAGGGTGAAGTTTGGCCAGGATGGTGTCATTTTCCTGATTTCACTAAATCAGAAACACGCAAATGGTGGACGGATATGATGAAATCATACACTGATGTAGGTATTAAAGGCTTCTGGAATGATATGAATGAAATCGCCACATGGGGGCAGATGCTGCCAGAAAACATTGAATTTGAATTTGAAGGCGAAGGAGCCACCACACGTAAAGGAAGAAATATATATGGCATGCTGATGGCACGAAGTGCGTATGAAGGAGCAGCAGCAAACCTTAGTGGCAAAAGACCATTTATTTTGACCCGAGCCGGTTTCGCTGGGGTTCAGCGTTACAGTGCCTTGTGGACAGGAGACAATGTGGCCAACGATGAGCACATGCTTTTAGGTGTGCGTATGGTGAATAGCCTAGGTCTTTCGGGAGTACCTTTTTCGGGATATGATGTAGGTGGATTTGCTGGAAATGGACAAAGCAATCTTTTTGCTCGATGGATCCAGATTGGTGCGTTTTCGCCTTTCTTCAGAGGACATTCAATGATCAATTCCCATGATTCAGAGCCATGGTCTTACGGAGAGGAGGTAGAAGAGATTTCAGCGAATTATATCAAGCTTCGATATAAGTTAATGCCATATATCTATCATACCTTTTTGCAAGCTTCTGAACTGGGGATGCCTATTACAAGAAGTTTGTGTATTGACTATACCACCGATGATAAAATCTACGAAGCGGATTACGAAAACCAATACCTTTTTGGAGATGGTATTCTAGTAGCACCTTTGGCGAGTGATCAACGATTTGGAAAAGTCTATCTTCCTGAAGGAGAATGGTTTGAATTTTTTACAGATGAAAAAATAAGAGGTGGTCAAGAAATGATTAGAGAGTATGCACTCGAGCATTTACCACTTTTTATTAAAGCTTCTTCCGTGATACCTGTATACGGTGAAGCCTCACAAAATTCTAAAAATGTGGGTGAAGTACTGGAATTGCATATCTATAATGGGAAGGATTCCAATGAGACAGCTTACTACGAAGATGATGGGGTAACTTACCAAAACAGAAGTGGTGTTTTCCATCGTAGGTCTATAAACTTTGATCCTCAAAATAAATCACTTACCCTAGGAAAGGCTCAAGGCCAATACGCATCCAAAATCAAAACACTAAAACTAATGCTGCATGGATTTGAGGAAGTAGAATTGAAAGACTGGAGTGAAGGAATACTGAAAAAGCAGTGCTATTCTTACGTTCAACCAATTTCCAATTTCGATCCATTCGAAAAAGACCGGAGAGATAATCTTAAATCTGAAAATGTATTTATTACCGAAATAGAATACTCCGATGAAGAAGTTGTTTTTAATTGGTAGTCTTGTTATCCTTCTCAGTTGTGGAGAAAATAAGGATCTTCTTATACTTGAGAATCCGCTTATTATAGGATCTGCTACCCCAATCCAGCTTGACTTACAAACTACGAATATAGCACTTGAAGACTATGTTTTAAGTCCGGAACGATTGGATTCGATTACGACGGATGGTCCTTTTAATTTGGAAATCAATAACTCTATTTTAAGAATAACAGGTCGACCAAAACAACCACTTTATAACCTCACTTTTTGGTCAGAAGGAATTGGAGAGAGTGTGTTATTAAAACGGACCAAAAAGACCATGTATTCTTTTTTATATCAGCCTAAAGGTGGAGAAAAAAAGGTAATGATTAAAGGTGAATTTAATGCATGGAATCCAAATAACACTGTACTTGAGAAGACGGGAAATAATTATTCTACATATGAATTGCTCCCGGCCGGAACATATCAATATCTCTATGTAGTGGATGGGAAGGAGATGCTTGACCCTCTGAATCCAGATTCAATCTCCAATGGGATGGGAGGATGGAACTCCGTTATCAAGATAGCAGGCCCGGATCTGAATGAGATACCGAAAGTTAAAACGGAGAATTATACGTCAACTGAAATCAC
The DNA here is from genome assembly GCA_965267215.1 of Ekhidna sp. GTDB lineage: Bacteria > Bacteroidota > Bacteroidia > Cytophagales > Cyclobacteriaceae > Ekhidna. The sequence goes on along the minus strand of OZ253940.1, from coordinate 1,867,696 downwards.
GCTAACTTCAAACAATGCAATTTCATCCATCTACGCATATTGGAATAATACGCTTATTCCCGATGAATTTGTATCGATAGAAAATGATGAGATTAGGCTATCGATACCAGCTAATGCCGGAAAAGTAAAACGGTCTAAGATTAGGCTCTGGGCGTTTAATGATGAAGGGGTAAGTAATGATGTTCTTATTCCATTGCATCAAGGAAAAGTACTCGTTTCGAATGATCAGTTGGATCGTTCGGATTTTGAATCGATGGTGATGTATTTCTTGATGGTTGACCGGTTCAATAATGGTAATCCATCCAATGATAAACCATTGAACATTCCGGAAGTGCACCCTAAAGCAGATTACTTTGGAGGTGACCTTGCTGGTGTTACTCAAAAAATTCAAGAAGGTTATTTTCAGGACCTGGGCACCAATACCGTGTGGCTCTCGCCGATCACGCAAAATCCAGAAGGAGCATTTGGTAAATACCCTGAACCCCAAACCAGCTTTTCGGCATATCATGGCTATTGGCCTATTTCGAATGTGAGGGTAGACTATCGGTTTGGCTCGGGAGAAGAGTTTCAGCAGTTGGTGAATGCAGCACATGATTCTGATATGAACATCCTATTGGATTATGTGGCCAATCATGTGCACGAACAACATCCAATATATAAGGAAAATCCCGACTGGGCGACTAACCTTTATTTACCAGATGGTTCACTCAATACAGAAAGATGGGATGATCACCGATTGACTACCTGGTTTGATACATTTATGCCAACACTTGATCTTTCCAAAATGGAGACGGTAGATCCAATGACAGATTCAGCTGTCTTTTGGCTGAAGGAATATGGTATTGATGGATTCAGGCATGATGCCACTAAGCATATCCCTGAAATCTTTTGGAGAGTTTTGACTGAGAAAATTAAAAAGCAAGTTGTGATGGAAACCGGACAGCCGGTTTTTCAAATAGGTGAAACTTATGGAAGCCATGAACTGATTAAGAGCTATATATCTACAGGCATGCTCGATGCTCAATTCGATTTCAACATGTATGATCGTGCTGTTTCTGCTTTTGCAGGAGGAGGATCAATGAAAGATCTGGCTAATTCATTACGAGAGAGCATTAAGTTCTATGGTGATCACAATTTGATGGGATATATTACTGGAAATCAGGATCGACCAAGGTTTATTTCATATGCTGATGGTTCATTGGAGTTTGGTGAAGATACCAAATACGCTGGGTGGAACCGTGAGATTACACTTCAGGATACGTTAGCCTATCAAAAGCTATCCGCTTTAACTGCTTACATGATGACGATACCGGGTATCCCTTGTATTTACTATGGTGATGAATACGGGTCACCCGGTGGTAATGATCCGGATAACAGACGTCAGATGCAGTTTGATGATCTCGATCGGTACCAGCAGGCTACCAAGGAACGTGCAAAAAGAATGATTCAAATAAGAAGAAATAACCTGGCATTGATTTATGGTGATACTGAAATTTTGGAAGAGGGAGATGGATACCTGGTTATATCCAGGAAGTACTTTGATAATGAAGTGATTGCTGTTTTCAATACTGGGAATCAAACGTTTAGCACCGAAGTTCCTGAGGGAGGCAAAGTCAATTTTTTCGGTGCTCTTGATGGTGAGCAGTTGACACTTCCGGCATTCTCTTTTGAAATGATAACCTACAATTAGTTAAAATAAAAATGTCTATAAAGTGGTTTTATTACCCTAAAATAAACTTTAGGACATCCTATTAGGCCAAGAAATATATACACATGAAATTATTAACCAACCTAACCTTACTTCTCTTTATCCTTAGCTCTTGCACCAACCTATCAACTTCGAGAGAGTCCCAAGATTCTCAGGAAAGTGGGGATAGTTTTCCCGAACGAGCGAAAGCGATGAATATTTATGAAGTGAATATTCGACAGTACACCCCGGAGGGTACGATCAAGGCGTTTCAAGCTCACCTCCCAAGATTGCAAGCCATGGGTGTAGATATCCTTTGGTTAATGCCTGTTCAGCCAATTGGGAAGAAAAGCAGAAAGGGACCTTTAGGGAGCTACTATTCCATTCAGGATTACACAGATATCAATCCAAACTTTGGCACAGCAGAAGATTTTAGATCGATGGTTGTTGAAGCACATGAACGTGGAATGTTGGTTATCCTTGATTGGGTAGCGAATCACACGTCTTTCGACCATGCCTGGACAGAAATTGAGGGGTATCATAATACAGATTCGTTAGGAAATGTTACATGGCCTGCTGGTACAGATTGGACAGATGTTGCGGACCTTAATTACGACAATATAGATATGCGTCAGGATATGATCACAGAAATGAAGTGGTGGGTGACCGAGACAGATATTGATGGATTTAGATGTGATGTAGCAGGCGAAGTACCTATGGAATTTTGGAATGCTGCCAAGGATACTTTAGATCAGGTTAAAGACCTTTTTATGCTGGCTGAGTGGGATGAACCTAAAATGCATGATGATGCTTTCCACATGACCTACGGATGGGGTCCTCACCATTGGATGAATCAAACGGCTAAAGGCGAGATCAATGTTGATACTTTGGAGAGTTTAATTCAAGGGGATATTACGAGATATGATGATGAAGATTTTCGAATGGTTTTCACTACAAATCATGATGAGAATTCCTGGAATGGAACTGTATTTGAACGATTGGGTGACGGTCATCAAGCGTATGCGGTATGGACCTTTACAGTTAGAGGTATGTCTTTGATCTACAGTGGTCAAGAAGCTGGTTTGGATAAACGTTTGAGATTCTTTGATAAAGATACCATCGATTGGAGCGATGTGAAATATCAAGACTTTTATACCAAGCTCTTGGAGATCAAACACAACAACGAAGCTTTATACAATGGAGAATTTGGTGGTGATCCTGTTTTCCTGGATGATGCGAATCCTAATGTTTCTTCATTCACACGAACCTCTTCTGGTAATGAAGTGACTGTGGTTGTAAACTTGACTGATGCTGAGCAAGAAGTAACGCTTTCTGATATTGGAGTTTTGAAAGATGAATTCACAGGAAAGGAAGTGGATTTTAGCAGTGGAGCAGTTACACTTTCTCCTTATCAATATATTGTAAGTACAAAAGTAGGTGGCGATGAGTAACATTTCATTAAGCTCTGAAAAGCCGAAACTGAGCTTTTGGCAGATTTGGAATATGAGTTTTGGATTCCTGGGAATCCAGTTTGGTTTCGCACTTCAAAATGCGAATACCAGTCGTATTTTCGAGACTCTGGGAGGGGATACAAAAAACCTCGCCTTTTACTGGCTGGCAGCACCGGTAACAGGTTTAATTGTACAGCCAATCATCGGTTACTATAGTGACCGTACGTGGCATCCGAAATGGGGGAGAAGAAGGCCTTATTTTGCTGTTGGAGCGATACTCTCAACGGTTGCACTCATCATGATGCCAAATTCGCCAGTACTTTGGATGGCGATTGGTACACTTTGGATAATGGATGCATCCATTAATATTAGTATGGAACCATTCCGTGCTTTTGTAGGAGATATGATGCCTCCAGAGCAGCGAACGCAAGGGTTTGCTATGCAGAGCTTCTTCATAGGAGTAGGCGCTATAGTGGCTTCCTACCTACCTTGGATTTTTACAAATCTCTTGAACGTTCCAAACTCCGCTCCAGCAGGAGAGATTCCGCCAAACGTAAAGTGGTCATTTTATGTAGGTGCAATAGCTTTTTTTACTGCAGTCATGTGGACTGTTTTTACAACTAAAGAATACCCTCCTGAGGATTTGGGAGAAGAAAAGAAAAAGGAAAGAGAGCCACTGGTTATCCGATACACTCCAAATCAATACTTGATAAGAGGACTTATCATGCTGGGTATTGGATTAGCTCTTGCTATATGGTTTTACCTCGCCCGCCTAGAGCCTCAACTGTACGTTTTGTGTGGAATATTTGGAATGTTTGGTTTGTCATTCACAGTAGCCTCATTCCTGATGCGTAAAAATCATTATTATAATGGCTTTGTTCAGATTGTAAGGGATTTTCAAAATATGCCTAAAACCATGGTACAACTGGCTTACGTACAGTTCTTCTCATGGTTCGCGCTGTTCGCAATGTGGATATACAGTACCAGTGCGGTGACTTCCCATATATATATGTCGACTGACCCTAGAAGCACTGCTTATAATAATGGTGCGGATTGGGTTTCTTCACTTTTTGGAAACTATAATGGCGTAGCTGCTTTAGCCGCGCTTGCTCTTCCATATTTAGCCAGGTTTACCAGTAGAAAGGTGACGCATCTCATTGCATTAACTTGTGGTGGAGTAGGATTGATCTCTTTTTACTTTATTTCTAACCCAATGTGGCTCATCGCTTCCATGGTAGGGGTTGGCATTGCCTGGGCGAGTATCCTATCAATACCTTATGCGATGCTTTCAGGTTCCTTGCCTCCCAAGAAAATGGGCTATTACATGGGTATATTCAATTTCTTTATTGTGATTCCTCAGATTGTGGCAGCAAGTATTCTTGGATTTCTGGTTACTACATTCTTCAATAGCGAGTTTATCTATGCCATCGTGATTGGAGGTGCCTCAATGATCATTGGTGGCTTACTGTGCCTCAGAGTAGATGACTCTGATGAGATAGCAATGAAGCAAGGAGAAGCTTAACTTAGCTGGATAAACACCATTGAAGTTCGGAATGATTTTACATAGATCTGAAGGATCTTATTGCGAAATTTCGATGATAGTCGGACATAGACATAATATACATGAATAAACTCGCCATAGGAATTGACATAGGTGGTACAAACTCCAAGTTTGGGATTGCAGATCGAGATGGTAATATTTTAGTACAATCAAGGATCAAAACGCAGCAATTTCAGGATTACAAACAGTTTATCAGCACACTTAAGACTGAAATTGAAAAAATACATTCATTGGATGAAGTGATTGGTGTGGGGGTCGGTGCGCCCAATGCTAATTATTATAGTGGCACAATTGTCAATCCACCCAATCTTCCATGGAAAGGAGTTACAAACTTTGCTGATGAGGTCGAGAAAATATTTGGGTTAAAATGCATATTAACAAATGATGCAAATGCTGCTGCTCTTGGTGAGATGGTATATGGTAAAGCAAAGGAAATGAAGGATTTTGTCGTTTTAACAGTCGGTACAGGCCTGGGTAGTGGGATTGTCATAAACGGAGATTTGGTTTATGGTAAACACGGATTTGCAGGGGAGCTTGGTCATACGTTGGTAAACGCAAATGGAAGATATTGTGCTTGCGGAAAAAGAGGGTGTCTGGAGACGTATGTAAGCGCCACCGGAATCCGTAGAACAGTTTACAAGCTTTTGGCCGATTATACTGAGCCTAGTATTTTGAGGTCAATCAGTTTTGATGACTTAAGTACAAGAACCATTACAGAGGCCGCAGCTAAGGGGGATAAGATAGCGATTGAAGCATTTAAATACACGGGTAGAGTTTTGGGTATGAAATTATCCGATTTTATCGTGCATACTGACCCTGAAGCTATATTTTTGTTGGGTGGCTTAGCCAATGCAGGTGACCATATCTTTACCCCCGCTCAGGAAAACATGGATCATTTTTTAATGCCATTATTCCGAGATAAGAAGATACAACTACAACCCTCAGGCTTGAAAGATGATGATGCTCCAATTTTAGGAGCAAGTAGTCTTGTTTGGAAATATCTTGATAACTAAAACATGAACTTGACATAGCAATCCCTTGAGACTGATTGCTATGTTTAAACAAGTGAATAAAGAAATGAAGAATATTGGAGTTTTTACATCCGGAGGAGATGCACCGGGAATGAATGCTTGTGTAAGATCAGTGGTCCGTACGGGACTCAGTCTAGGGCTAAATGTATATGGTATTAGATACGGGTACAATGGCATCATTAGTGGAGATATGTATCTGATGAAATCCTATTCTGTAAGTAATATTCTTCAGAAAGGAGGCACCCTACTAAAATCGGCAAGAAGTGAGGATTTTAAGACCAAGGAAGGTCGGAAGAGGGCCTACGAGCAACTTAAGGCAAAAGGTATTGAGGGACTTGTGGCTATCGGAGGTGATGGTACATTCACGGGGGCTAATATTTTTTATGAAGAATACGGTATTCCTACAGTGGGGGCACCAGGAACGATCGATAATGATTTGTACGGCTCTGATTATACCATTGGATTTGATACTGCAGTTAATACTGCACTTGAAGCAATAGATAAAATAAGGGATACTGCAAACTCTCATGATCGTGTATTCTTTATTGAGGTAATGGGGCGTCATTCAGGATATATTGCCATTCATTGCGGAATTGGAGGAGGTGCTGAGCTGGTGATGGTTCCTGAAACATCCACTACCATTCAGGATGTGATAGATACGCTAAACAAAGGCCGTGACAAAGAGAAAACATCTGCAATTGTTATTGTAGCTGAAGGTGATGAGCAAGGAAACGCACATGAAATAGCTAATAAAGTAATGAAGAAGTTACCCAAACTGGATATACGCGTATCCACTCTAGGTCACTTACAACGAGGAGGTTCACCTACATCTTTGGATCGAATACTTGCAAGCAGGCTTGGAATGGCAGCAGTAGAAGGATTAGTAAATGGGAAAAGCAATGTTATGGCAGGTATTATTGACGATGAAGTTACCTACACAAGTTTTAAACTCGCAATCAGCAAAACGAAACCTATTAGCAACGAACTGATGCGTTTAGTGGAAATAATGAACCACTAAAAAGGAATAATAACATTTGGAGCTTGTAACGGATTGAATTTAGATCGCCTTCGCTTTCTGATAGTGTTATGCTGTAATTTCAGTTGAGGCTGATTCAAACGATCTTCATTACTCCATTCTTTGAGTGATGGTTTTTCGGATCGTGGTTTGATTTGGGGAAGCGTAAAAGTGCTTTTAAAGAATATCTTTTCTCTTCTAAAATCTCCTTCGTCTAAGTACCCTAAATTCCCATAGCTGTGTGCATAGTCGACGCTCATTTGGCCTTTTGCAGAAAATATGGATAGTGCATAAATGAGTACTATGATAGAGAAAAGAAATGTACCTTCAAGAATTCGGTGAAGTGTTCTAGTTTTCATATTCCAGGAGATTTACTTCGTTGAGAATACGCCTTAACATACCGAGGATCGATACTCATCGCTATTCTTATATCAATAGCAGATTCTTTTAACTGTCCTGCCAGACGATAAGCTTGTGCTCTTTTCAAGTATGGAAGCACCAACCTTGGATTATCATCAATTGCTTTTGTATAGTAAGTAATAGACAATTGAATTTCCTGGCGGGCGACTGCTTTGTCACCCTCCTTAATCCAGTAGTTGGATTTTGCACTGGCCCTTAAGAGTATTGCAAATAAGAGAACCAATAGTAAAGCAATTCTTTGTTTAAGCATAACTATTTATTTTGATAGTATTGCTATTATAACGAATATCCGAATTGCGTGTTTACATTTTTCAATTAATAAAAATTATGGATTGTATAAGTGAAAGAAATGCCAATCAATCCCTAAATGCTTTGGACGATACTTTTTCGGCAATACCGATGGGGCCATCATAGATACCCGCATCTATGCCAATATCCTCTACCGCTACGCTAATGACATTTTTTCCAGTTTGATTCAGAAGTTCTCTGGGTACTTTGTATACTCGGAGTTCACTCCAGCTATTGCTCTCTCCGAAAGGAAGAAAGTCTTTTGTTCGGCCAACAAGTTTTCCATTTACATAGGTGTAATCAAAGTCATCAATCTTACCTAGGATCAAAAAGATGTCTTTATCCCTAAGCCTAGAAGGTATAGTGAATTCTTTTCGGTACCATCCAAATCCGCCACTCTTTTTAATGTGTTTACTTCTCCAGTAGCTTGGAACTACTATGTTTTCCCATTCATCATCATCATAATCTAACTCTTCCCAGTAGGAATCTCTCCTTGTGGTGAATTTCCATACTCCTTCCAGACTGTAGAAGTCCTCCAATACATCCACTTCAAAATAGATGGTAGGGGTTCCTTTTACCATTCCACCATCTTTATATACATCGTAGACCTTAATACCTATGATATTTTTACCATTTCTATTGATGGCTGATTCGGGAAGAGCATATTCGTTTAGAGCGTCATATGCTGTGTAGAAATTAGGTGGGAAAGACCCCTTAAATCCAATAATTGTTCCATTTAGATAGGCTTCATGTACGTCATCGATATATCCCAGGTTGATCAGGAGATTCTGATACCCCTGAAGATCGCTTCCGTCAAATTCATATCGGTACCAGGCATATCCGTTGTAGTTAGCAAATCCTTCGTTTTCCCAGGGAGTCCCCACTCTTATTTTCTCCCAGCTGGAATCGTCGTAGTTTGGATCTACGTATTCTTCTCTATCTCCTATGGTAAATCTCCACTTTTGAGAAAGTTCCAGCACTTTCGTTCTTTGTGCAAAAACGAAACAGGAAGAGAGCATTAATGCTGTGATTATTCTAAGTCTCATCTTACTGCTATATGCTTTTTACTGCGACTTTCCACCAATATAATATGCCTTTGGTTATAGTCAATCACACAATTGTATTTCATGAGCCAATCAGATCCGAGTATACCACTAATGGTTAAGTTGGTTTTTGCTTCAATGGTTCTGATTACAGATTCTATATTTAAACTATAAAAGTCTTTATGATTAAACTGATTGTCAAATTGTACTTCAGCATTTTTTATTTTCATCACTATGGTTTTGTCTCCATTTACACTCATCGCTCTTTTATGATCCCCATAGATTTTGGCAACTTCCAACTTATATCGTTTTAGGTCTGAAGCATTAATGATTGAAATGTCAGCTCCTGTATCTATTAGGAAATAACCCTTTTTGCCATTGATCTCTGCCTGAACAATTGGTTTTTTGAAGCTTCTCATTTTTACATAGCCCACTTCCTGGGCAATACTTAGTAAAGGGAGGAGAAGAATCGTGAAGGTGGTGAGTGCTTTCATTTTGAGTCTGTTTTGGGTTCCTGAGTTTGTACTGTAAATCAACGAACCCATATATCAGTAGATGTCACACTCCAGTAAAGGAATGTAAAAGAATGTCACAGACTTGAAAAATCATTGAATTAGCTTATATCCGGATCCATGCACTGTGATGATATGCTTGGGTTTTGAAGGATCTGTTTCAATTTTTTGTCTCAAACGAACAATGAAGTTATCGACAGTTCGGGTAGTGGGTTGTTCATTATATCCCCACACATTTTTTAGCAATTCGTAGCGATCCACGGTTTCTCCCTGATGGTCAATGAGGTATTGTAGAATCTCAAATTCCTTGTGCGAGAGCTTCTCTTCACCTCCGGATTTGGTCGCCGTATATTTCTTGAAGTCAACAGTCAATTGGCCAATTGTGGTGAGCTCATCACTGGATGATTCTCCGCTTCTTCGGAGAATTGCTTTTACGCGAGCGATCAACTCTCGAATGGAAAATGGTTTTTGAACGTAATCATCAGCACCTATTTCAAGTCCAAGAACTTTGTCTATTTCCTCACCCTTTGCGGTTAAAAGAATGATGGGTACATTATTTCCTTCTCTTCTTAACGTTTTGCAAACCTCAAAACCACTCAGTCTTGGCATCATTACATCCAGGACAATAAGATCCGGTTTGATTTCTTTTAATGTCTCTAGCGCATGAACACCATCTTCTGCTTCAGACACTTCATATCCTTCAAACTCAAGGTTATCTCTTAAGCCACGACGCATGTTACTTTCGTCATCTACAATCAAAATGTGCGTACTCATAGAACGGGAAATTTAAGGATGAATGTACTGCCTTCACCGGGTTTGCTCACTACTTCAATGCTACCGCCGTGAGCTTTCACTATTTCAGAGACAAGAGATAATCCCAATCCGGTACCTTTCGTGTTATGGACATCACCACCTTCCACGCGGTAAAACTTTTCGAAAATGCTCTTTTGATGTTTTGAATCAATACCCATGCCTTTATCCTCAATACTTAATTGATAGGTATTTCCTTCAACAAAGGAGCCAATTCGAATGAATTTCTCTTCATTGCTGTATTTCATCGCATTATCAATCAAATTGATAATTACTTCCGCAAAGGCTTCCTCATCTGCATTGATCTCTCCATTTCCATTCAATTTTATTTCATATTCAAACCCTTTTTCAGAAAGGTGATAAGAATACGAGTTGATGACTTCATTGACTTTATGGTCCGGATTGATTCGAGAAAAATTGTATGATTTCTTATTGGCATCAATCTGGCTAAAGGAGAGAATTTTGTTTACGATGTTTTTTAATCTGGAGGTTTCCTTTGAGATAATTTCGTAATACTCCTTCTTCTTTTCCTCTTTAACTCTGCCAAGAAGCAGTGTTTCATTAAATATGCTAATCAGCGCGAGAGGTGTGCGTATTTCGTGAGAAACATTTGCTACAAAGTCAGCTTTAGCTTTGTTGAGCTGCATTTCTTTTCTCAGGTTTCTGATAATCAGTATCATTCCAATAATAATAATAGAAACCATAGCAGATAGTGCAATCAGGTTTCTTTTGGTGCGATAGGCGATTAGGTCTGTCACAGAAGCTGCTTCGAGGCTTACATTGATATTGCAGCTTGGAGTTTTTACTAGAGAGCCAGTCTGTATAATTCCTTCCGGTAGGTTTTCAGATTGATAAATGATGTTGTTCGAAAGTGTATCATCGATAGATACATTGATGACCTGGGTGGTGATTTGTTGAATCTTAGGGGCTAGTAAATCCTCGATGAAAGTAACAGGATTCAGAAAAACAAGGCAAGGTGTGTTTTCGCCTACTATTATCAAATTGACTTGTAGTGTTTGATTTGACAAACTGATATTTCCCAATATCTCCTGTTTGATATAGTCCGCTTCTTTGTATCTAATAAGCCGTTCTATCAACTGAGGATGGGTATTGAAAACACTGTCTGTATCCAGAGCCTTCAGGTCGTCGGGTTCGTTAAGATCAATTAGGAAAGTATTTTCGTTATTCTTCAATGCAATGAATTCGATTGCCAGGTTACCTTCTATTGCCCCCGGTTGCATGAGGGCTTCAGCGCCTCCTTGCTCATAGGTGTAGTCTACTTGCTGGATGTAGAAATCGAATAAATCAGCTCCATATTGGTTTATGGAGAAGATGATACCATCTAATTGCTCACGATAAACCTGTTCCAACATTTTCTCATTCTCATTCAATGAGGCGATTTCTACAACGGTAAAAATGGAGATTGGTAAAAGCACCGCGAGCGCCAGAATAAGAATGGAATTCTTTAGTGCTGATGACATAGAACGAAGATAGTAGACTTTCTTAAATCGACTTTAGTTATTTATCTTGACCGCCTCAATAAACGAATAGAAATGAAAATACTCTTGCTTTCAGCTCCCATTCTTTGCCTGGCATTCCTGGCTATTCTGTTTCTTCAATCTGGATTGGATAAAGTCTTTAATTACAAGGGAAATAAGGAATGGTTAGAGAGTCATTTTTCAAAAAGCCCGCTTAAAAACATGGTCGGCTTAATGATGCCGATGATTACCCTATTGGAAGTAATGGCAGGAACATTCTCCGCAGTTGGGATTCTATTCATTCTTTTGGGAGAAGGTGGGCAAATAGGCTTGATAGGGGCACAGCTTTCTACTCTATCCATTCTTGCTCTTTTCTTTGGTCAGCGAGTGGCACAAGATTATGCAGGTGCGGCGACATTGACTACTTACTTCATCATTTCCATTATGACTATTTATCTACTCTGGCCTGTGGGATGATAGAAAGGTGGCAAGAGTAAGCCCAAGAGCTCTGTACACATATTCATCTTAGTGTTTGTTAGCGTTTAGTTAGTTTACGAAGAAGATTGGGTAAGCTTGTTTTCCAGTCGGTGATCATGAATTTATCAAGAATCCGTTTGTCCTGTCCCTCCTTCCATTTTTGTAGGGATTTTTGATAAAGTCTATTGTAGTTAGAAAGTTCTTCAGCGAGTTCTCTTCTTTTAAAAAAGTTAAGGCTATCAATATAGGGTAAGTAATTGTTTTCAATTTCAGTTGTTGGACTTTGGTTGTATAAGAACCCACCCATCTCTATCTGGTGAATTAAGTCGATGAAGTAGTATAAGTATTTTTTCTCTTCATTGTCAAGAGATATTTTGTTCTCTAGACCTTCAGAATAAAATTGCTCCCAAATAGCTAGTGAATCCATACAGATGTGTTTGCTAACTAGTGAATAAAACAACAAATATCGTTTATCCACCTTTCAAATATACCTTTTATGTTGCTTATCCCGCTATGTGGGTGTTAAAACGGACCATACCTGTATCCTGACTATTAAGAAGACTATTGCATACAGTTTTCACTGTTCACTCCAATCGATGTAGGTTATTAGGAACCTTGCTGTTTATCCAGGTGTTTTTCATTTTTACCAAAAACAATCATGGGCATTGAAATCAAGAGTGCAGTAAAGGATGACTATAAAGAGATTGGTATGCTCATGGTTCAGGTTTATTCCAACTTGCAAGGATTTCCTTCACCTGAAGAACAGCCTACTTACTATAAAATGCTGAAGAACATCGCGGCATTTGCAGAAAAGGAAAGTGTGGATATACTGGTAGCTAAAGATTCAGATAAGCTTGTGGGAGCAGTAGTGTATATCGGAGATATGAAGGACTATGGTTCAGGAGGGACTGCAACACAGGAAAAAAATGCAGCAGGATTCAGATTGCTGGCTGTCTCACCTGAAGCCAGAGGAGGAGGAATTGGTAAAAAACTTTCCATCGCTTGTATCGAGAAAGCAAAAAAAGAAGGATTGGGTCAGGTGATTATTCATACCACTGATGCTATGAAGATTGCTTGGGGAATGTATGAAAAGCTATGGTTTGAGCGGTCAGAGGATCTGGATTTTCTACAAAAAGGGTTTCCTGTCTATGGATTTAGGTTGAGATTTTAGCGAACAAGATTTAATCTTACTCAATATTCTTTTCTCCTGCCGAACCAAATACAAAATTAACAGGGTTTAAATCTAATTATCAAGCAACCAAAATAATGGAATTGTTCGTCTAGGCAATAACGCATCATTTTGTTTTGAATTTGATATCAAGGCGTTTGATGACTTAAAAGCAATTAGAGGATATGCTTGATAAATCCAGACCTGGAATAATTGTGTCCTTCGCGACTATTCCAACAAGAATCAACTATATAGAACCAGTGATTAATTCACTACTGGAGCAAACTATTGAGCCTGATGAAATACACATACAGACTCCAGCTTACTGTAAAAAAACGAAATCCGGATTTGATTACCCTACCTTTCTAAGATCCTACGAATCCAAGATCAAAATTAAAATCAGAGATACCGATTTTGGATCGGTAAATAAGTGGTATTATCCATTGAAAGACTATTCTGGAGAAAAAGACATTCTGATATTCATTGTTGATGATGATTGCTCTTACCAAAAGAATTCCATGGAAATATTATTAAAGAGGTATCAGTCCAATGAGGGTTCATATTGCTTTTCGGGTGGGATTTTTCCGAAAAAACCAGAAATTCTGGAAAGAGTCGCAACAGCCTCGAAGGTACAGTCCAACGCATTCACCTTTTTAACTGACAATTCTTTTGATATCAAAGTAGATACCGTTCAAGGTTTTGGAATGTATGTACTCAATCCATCTTGGATTGTAGACAGTGATTTGAATGACATGGTCAATGAAGACTCTTTTTCTCAGGCTGATGATGTCATCGTTTCAGGCTTACTTGAAAAAGCTGGAATTGAGCGGATCCAAGTAGGACCATATCAAATACCTAAGATACTGGAACAATCAGAAATAAATCCCATTCATGGCGATGGTCGGCTTCTTAGAATGTCTAAAAATGCGTTGAAAGAAGTGCAGGCTAAACTTCAGGTGTGGGACAATATTGAAATGATCGATTCCGACGCTAGTGGAAAAAATTTCTTGAATGAAATAAAAAGAAGAATTCCAGAAAGATGGAAAAATAAACTTAAATCGATATGTACGAAATGATTGGATTAACAGAAGAACTTCTTTTTTTCGCTGGGTTTATTTTCTTTAATTCTATTTTTTATAGCATATCCTATATCTATACCTATAGAGTATCTTCTTTTTTACCCTTTATTTCAGATTATAGGGTAAACAGACAGCTGGGACTCACAGCAAGTGAGAATCTCGATATTTTCAGATTTTCCATTGAAATTTCCCTGACCTTTATGGTCTGCAGATTATTTGGGATAGATCTTGGCTATACAGTACTTCTGTACATACCGTTCCTGATTTTCAATATTTATCAGTATACATTTAGAGTGATTTATAACTATGAGCCTAATTTTTTTAATGATTCCAGGTTAGTTGCAAATGCAATCAGCATTGTATGGCACGAAAGCAAGATTAAGACGATCTTTTTTGCCTCAAGTGGTTTGCTATTAATTTACTTTATATCACAGCTATATCTCCAATATTTAGAATTCATCACATCACTCGATCTTTCAATTACATTTTTGATTTTTGCCTCTTTTTGGTTTTTGGTTTTTATCAGATCTCTTCAGAAGCACGGTTTCTACAGAAATTATCCTAATGATATCTATTTAAGATATCATTTTGTCTTAATTGAAATATTGAAAAATATTCAAAGAAGTATTGAAAATAGATCTTTTTCCAAGAATCAAATAGGTTTAGATTATAAGAGAAGAAGAGAGTCAATAGATTTTGACGTTGGATCAAATAAACCAAATATCCATTTCATTTTCATTGAATCTTATGGGTCGTTTTTTTATAATGATGAGGAATTATCTTCAAAATCAAACCAGGTCTTTCATGAGTTCAGAGAAGGCTTGTTGGGTAAAGGTTGGGACATGATCTCAAATTTTAGCGAGTCCACAACCATCGGAGGTCAATCTTGGCTTACTTACTCATCTGTTCTTTATGGAATAGAAATTAATAATAACACGATTTTCGAAAACTATTTGCACGATGAGAATTTTGCAAGCAGTAACAGCCTTTTGAAAATTTTCAGAAACCTTGGATATGTAAACTACAATTTGAATCCAATAAGTCCCATTAAAGGAATCAGTGTCCCTTACGATGAAATGCGTAAGTTCTATAGCATTGATCAGTGGATCTTGAATGATGTCTTAAAATATACTGGAGATGTTTATGGCTGGGGAGAATGTCCTCCTGATCAATATGCAATGAACAGGACGATGGAAATAATAAAAGAGAATAAGCATTTACCTTATACTTTCTTCTATCTCACAAAAAATTCGCATTCTCCGTTTATTAGTCCTGAAATAACGG
The DNA here is from genome assembly GCA_965267215.1 of Ekhidna sp. Taxonomy (GTDB): domain Bacteria; phylum Bacteroidota; class Bacteroidia; order Cytophagales; family Cyclobacteriaceae; genus Ekhidna. Next base: position 1,852,392 of record OZ253940.1, on the reverse strand, counting down.
AGAACTGGAAATCATTGAATCATAAAAACGGAAGTAAACATATCCATAAAGGTTTTTTGAAACAGCCAGAAAAAGAGGATTATTCCAAATCTATTAAATACCAATTTGAAAATATTAGACAGTTTGTATTGAATTATGGAAATGGTGAAGATATTTTTTTGATAATAGGGGATCATCAACCTCCTATTCTATGCGATCCAGGGAAGCATGGACTATCAACTCCAATTCATATCCTTTCCAAAAATCAAGAATTTCTTGCAGGATTTAAGGAGTATGGTTTCGATCCTGAACTGCATGAATGCTCCAGGGACTTGAAGCATGCAGGTCTCTATTCGATTTTCCTAAGGGAGTTTATGAAAAATTATGGGATGAACTATTTGAAATTACCAGAGTATGAACCTCACGGCCTACAACTATAGCAAGTTTTACAGGATATGGTCACTTACGATATCTATTGTTAATGTAGCAGGCTGTACAATAGCTATCCTAATGGGGTCAAATGCTATTTGGCTTTTTACGGTAGCAGTACTGTTTGGCGTCTATATAATTCTTATACCCAAATACTCAAAAGGGTTGCCATTCGGAATTGGACTACCAAATCTGATAACCATTTTTAGACTTTTGTTAACCTCTTGCCTTTTTGGTTTTCACTTTTTTTTATCTCCAAAAGAATTGTTTATTGGGTTTCTAATAGCAATATGTTTGGATGGAGTCGATGGATTAATAGCCCGTAAATTCAATCAGGCGTCTGAAGTTGGTGGGAACCTGGACATGGAAACTGATGCATTTCTTGTCCTGGCTATCTCATGGATTCATTATAACGATGGAGTAGTTGGTTGGTGGATATTGATTCCGGGAGGTCTTAGATACCTTTATGTCATTCTGTTTTCATGGTCAAAACAAGAGCATGAATTATTACCTAAAAAAGCAAGAGCCTCCATTGCGGTAATTTTTTTCATCAGCCTTATTCTTATATTCATAGTGCCTCAAGGATTTGCGATTCTTGTCCTTCAACTTTCTTCACTTTTAATCTTTATTTCCTTTGCCTTGACCATGTATCTTGATTTGAGATCACTATGATTACAGAACAGTCGAAATATGGACGCAGCAATAAAAAAAGCCTTTCTGGTCAATCGGCTAGCGCTACTCTTGTTTATCTGTTTCTATTTGTTTTACCATCAGGAATTAAATTTTTCTTATTGCCTATTTATATGAAGTATCTGACTCCTTCAGACTATGGTATTTTATCTATTTTGAATGTTTTCGGGTCTTTTTATGGAGTCGTAGGTATACTGCAATTGAATATTTCGGCTGGCGTAGATTACTTTAAATCAAGTGATACATTTCGCTTTGAAAGCAGCATACTATCTTCTTCCATTTTTATTGGTTTGGCCACTTTTGGCATTTTTACTATTGCTGGTCCCATGGTTTTTGGATACCTTTTCAGTGCGGTTCAAGTTGATTTTTATCCTTACGGAATAGTAGTTTTAGGAACTACTTTACTCGGGTTGATTCAGAGTGTATTTTTCATTTTTTTAAGAAATAATTATAGTCTCAGAGAACTGTCATTTTTATCGATTCTTTTCGTGCTAACCAGCAGTGTGCTTCAATTCTTTTTCATTGTTTATTTCCGTATGGGTTATGAAGGATCTTTATATGGAAGTTTTATCGCAAGCCTGCTAGTCGTATCACTTATTATGGTTCGGAATCGTGAATTATTGACCTTAAATATTGATATAGATATCTTAAAAAGGGGTATTAAGATGTCCTTACCGATGATCTTGACATTGTATCTAGCTTGGATCCAGCAATCGGGGGATAGAATCTTTTTGGAGAAGTTCCTTTCATTGGAAAAGGTTGGTATTTACAGCGTATTGATGACTATTCTCGGAGCTTGTCTATTGCTAAATAAATCATATAGCATGGCAATAAGACCTATCTTTTTTAAATATCTCCAGGATGTTAAGAGCAACGGGAAAAAAATTGAACAGCTATTTAGTCGATTTGTGATGCTGAGTGTTTTTTCTGTTTCAGGGGTGGTTATGATAGGAAGTAATCTGGATCTCATTACTTCTCAGACAAAATACCTGGAAATAGTGCCTTACTTCCTCCTTGGTTCTTTCGTGATCTTACCCAAGATGCTCATTAAAGTACCGAGACTGCAGCTTTTCCATCTAAGTAAAACAAGACTTATATCTCTTTATTCTCTTATGAGTACAGGATTAATGGTTTGTTTGATACCTCTTCTAATTCAGTATGGAATAAAAGGGGTACTTATTGCCGTAGGTACCACATACACAATTGAATTTATATTTTATTACCGTTCCTTCTCAAAATCAAAAACTCCTCATCGTGTCTTTTCAAATTTAAGACTGTTAGTGATGACTATGTTAGGGATGATATCAATCAAATACCTGGTAGAGTACTTTCTTCTATCACCTAATCTATTTGGGCTGCTACAGTTTCTTTGGGTCGCATGTGTGATAGCAATATTTATAGACAAGGAAGATCTACTTGAAGTAAAGAAAATCATAATCGCAAAGAAGATATGATAAGTAAAAGAATGAAACCATCCTTTATTATAATCGGTGGAGTCAAATGTGCATCTACTTCGCTCTTCAGGTATTTGATTGACCATCCATCGGTTTTACCTGGAGCGTACAAAGAACCTGGGTTCTTCAACAATAAGTCTTTGCTGAAGGCTTTTGTTCGTTACCCAAAGTATTTAACGAATTTTCCACCCAAAAAATCAAGAGATAATAGCTTGCTTAACTGGCCTATACTAGACCCTGGGGGAAAAATCATTGAAACAACTTTTGAAAAAGAAAGGAGGAAAGGACAGGTCTATATTACAGGTGAAGCATCTGCGACGTACAATTTTGCGGCGGATCCTTCTGTTATTAAGACACTGTTACCGAAAGTCAAAATTATTTTCTTACTTAGAGAGCCAACAAAAAGGTTTATTTCTCATTGGAGGATGTTTCAACGGTTCACAAATGAGGGAAGATCAGGATACAACATGGGAGAGTTGATACCTTCTATTGAACAAGAAATAAAGGCTTTCAACAGTGGTTTGGGGGCTCGACTAATTCATCAAGGGTTATACTATGAAATAATAAATAAGTGGAAGAAACATTTTGACTCAGACCAATTTCTTATCCTGAAAAGCAAAGACCTTGAGAATCCAAAGAAAGCACTTTTATTGATGGAAGAAGTGAGATGCTTTTTAAATCTTCCAGCTTATGATTTTTCTAAAATTGTATCAGAGAAATTCAATGTAGCTCCCAAAAAGGAAAATGATAAAGATGCTGAAGCTCTTCTGAATTCTTTTTATGAAGAAAGCAATAACCTTTTATCAGAGCACCTTAACATTGAATTGTAGGAATAATTTCATGCTTGATGAAGGGAACGAAATTATTTAGTTGGTAACGAATAATTCAGTTTATGTAAGTCCAGCTTTGTAAGTTCATGAGTTATTTGATTTGACTCATCAAACCTGTTTCCAGCCCAATTTTTTATGTATGCATAAAGCTTAATTTTGGTTGATTCATTTCTTTCATTTGAGGAAAAAAGTGAAATAAACTTCTTAGTTGAAATCGCTAAGGCCCTGTTATATTTAGAATATAACCATGAATAATTATTTACAGAGGACGAATAAATGAGCGTATTTAGAAACCGGAATTGATAATTTGTGTGATGATTTTTTTTTACATTGTATCTTTTATCAAAAACAGTTTCATCCATCAAGTTGATTTGTTTTTTAACGAGACTGCCTAGCTGTTTCAGAAATGTCACTTTATCTGAATTGAGCAACTCGTACGGAAAAACCAAAACATTTTTCTTCCCAAATTTCTCATGATAGACTTCTATTAGATGATGATATTTGACATGGTCCGGAGAAAAATTAGGTCTTTTTCCATCATATGTTGTATTAAGATATTTTTTGATTCCGTGTGTTCCTCCGATAGATAGGTATTGAAAGTAGTTTGAAAGAATCCATGAGCATTGCTCCCTTATTATTATAAGAATTTTGGCCTGTGGAAATATATTTTTGATCCTTCTAGAAATGATGGATGCGTCAAACCCGGAGCTATGAGGATTTCCGGAAAGGCGTTCATGTGAAATAACCGGCACTCTGTCAATTAGATTCGACGTACCTAAAAGGTCATTTAAATTCTGTTTAATTACTTGCACATTATCATCAAATGAATTCAAAAGATATCCTTCGGAATTGTAAATGAAGTCTCTGGCAATGGTAGAATGTCCTTTTTTATTATTGGATAAAGGAATGAAGAAATCACTGTCTGAAGTGAATATTTCATTTTGTAACCATGAAGTGCCAGTCTTATGGTATCCAATATGGATTAATATGTCTTTCACTATTAATTTTGACTACACGGTGTTTTTGTGACTTCTAATCTGTTAGTCTTCAGAAGATTATACCCGAAGAATTCAATAAGTTTTTTTTCTGAATTGAAGACCTCATTAATTTCTTCGATCTCTGATTTCTTCAATCTGGCAATTTTCTCAGCATTAAAATTTTTCAATGGTTGAGGGTTGTTATAATAATTATGCGCTTTGAATTCGCCCTCTATTCTCAAATCGCTTAATTGAGGAATAAAGCTCGCAATCTCGTCTTTAAATATATCGGGTTTTTCAACCACAACTTCATAGCTGATTAATATCGTATTTTTAAGAAGCTCTAGATTTCTTTTTTGGTATTTAAGAGTATTAATAATAAAGCGAGCTGATTCCGTCGCGGAGTATTTGTTTTTCCTTATAAATGTTTCACAATGAGCGTAAGGATCTCTAACGAAAATTACAAAATAAGAAGGGGTGAAGACTTTTTCGATGGAGAATGCCCTTAATAGGTTAGGGGGACTTTTTTCAATTAAAATCGGTTTTGTAGTGTCCCAGTATTTTCTCCACTCATTAAATATAAAATTCCAATCCAAGTTGAGCTTTTCATTCCATTGTTGGCTATGTGAAAACATGTGGTCAGCTACTGTAGGCAACAGCTGACCTTCTCTTGTATGTTTTCTATTGTTGGTAGAAGCATTTTTAGAACTGGACAATAGTTCATTCATCAATGTTGTACCACTATGTGTCGCTCCTAGAATAAAAAGATACTTGTTTTGTCTTTTTTGATTTACCAATCTCTTGACTGCATTCTTCAATACTACCAATGTATAGTTTTGATAAGGTAGAATTGTCTTGAATAAATACTTTTTAATGGACTTTAGCATTGCATTTCAGAGCTTCTGGAAAATTAGTATGAACCGTTTTGAGTTAAACAAAAGGCCGTACTATCTCTTTCTTTTATTGAAATAAATAGTAGGTCATAAGTTACCTCCTTTCTTGCATATCCCAGTTCCAATTTTAGCCCCCCTAGATATGTGTTAAGATTCCTCTTCCTTTTTGCAGCAAACCTTAGAAAAAATTCTACAAAAAAGATCATGGTTTGCAATAGGACTTTGGGTCTTACGGATACATATCTTGTTAAATCTATTTTCCTGATCTTTAACGGATCTAAAATGCTCGCCTTCAAAATCTTATCGAATAAATGCCTTGACATAAAACTATTAGCCTCCCATAGATCAGTTTGATTCTCCAGATTTTTTGAGTCTTTTAACTTAAAATCATCGGCAATAACTATTGTTCCGTTTCGCTCCAGACCTTTGAAAAGGTTTTCAAGTGAATAGGATATTGATTTACTGTGCTTAAGTGATTCTATTGCAAATATTTTATCGTATCTCAGTCCTAGAGGATCATCATAGCTTTTTAGTTCAAAAGACAAATGGTCGTTCTTCTTGATTCGCCTGGCGAATTTGTTAGCGAAATCCACTTCCAACTGGCTAATACTTATTCCCTTTCCTTTACAGCCAAATTTTTCGTTTAAGAAGAACAACGTATGGCCATTTCCACAGCCAGCATCCAGTATCTTGTCATTTTTGTCAAAGACTATTTCTTTAGAAACCAGACTTAGAAGATCATTGGATGGTGGTTTTAATTTTTTGTGGACAGGATATGGTTTCTTCTTACGAGAAGATTCGAACAAAAACAATTTGTCATAGATTTCAGAAACAGGATTCATACTTTTTCTAAAAGAAAAATCAATTCATAAGCACTTTTAGTGGGTCTTGGAAATTTTCGGATTTTACCAAAATCCCATTTGCTTCTGGGCAAAATGGTTGTCATTACTTTCAGAAAAGGCCAGTGATCTGGAAACACATCAATGTATCTAAATCCACATTCCTCAAATAACATTTTCCATTCTTCGAAATTTTTAGCATCCTGATGACCCGTTTTGTTGTACCTACCAAGAGGTTTCTGAATGTATTTCCAAAGCCAGTGATCAGAATTTCTTACCATATAGAGATATTTAGCTCCTTTCTTTCCTACTCTTAACTGCTCTTGAAGCGCTTTTTTTCTGTTCATCATTCGTTCTAGCGAACCAATACAGCTAATGGAATCAAATGAATCATTATCAAATGGAAGGCTCTCCGCATTAGCTTGTTTGATGTTGGATTCAGGATTCAGTTCTTTGGCTTTTGACACAGCAACCTCTGAAATATCAATCCCCGAGGAGTGTGTCCCTTTACTATTAAGTACTTTTAATAACAGTCCAAGACCGCATGCGACATCCAAATGTTTTTGTCCTTTAAATGGCGAAAGTAGGGTTCCAAAAATCTCGTAAGCCTCTATTGGCCTCAGGTATTTGAATTCTTTAGTTTGATACACATTGTCAAACCAGTTTTTTATCTCTAGTTGTCTGGTAATTGAATCCATAATTATTTGATTTTTCTGATGAAAATAATCGCAGGTATTTTTCACTAGCTAGCTTCCATGAATACTCTTTACTTAGCTTGCCACTTTCTCTAATTAATTGATTGTGAGATTCTAAATTTTCGATAGCATTAATCATCTGATCTATGTTGTAGGGATCTACTAATATTCCCCTAGTTTCGTCTATGACTTCTACAGCACCGCCAACAGAAAAAGTTATGACGGGTAAGCCATTATCAATTGCCTCACACCATACCATTGAAAGGTTTTCCATGAGCGATGTATGCAATAAACATTTGTATTCCTTATAAGGGATAGATGAAGAAAACCCCCTTAGATTGATGAAATTAAAAGCTGAAAGTTTTTTAGCTACTGATCTCTCTTTGATATGTCCGTAAATATCAATTTCTAACTCTAAATCGCTCTCCTCTATTCTCGAGAACAAATTGATCGCTTTTTTGTACTTTCTATTTTCAACAGTACCAACCATCAGCAATCTGGTTGGATTGATCGCTTTACTGCCTAAGCAATGATTTGTTTTATTTACTCCGTTTCTTATCACAACCAGATTTTTTACAAACTTTTGGATAGTTTCCTCTTTAAATCGTGATACGGTGATAACTAACTTGGCTGTACTGAAAATGAGCAAATAAAAGAACCAATAATAAGTTCCTAGTACTTTGTTCTTTAAAGATAATTTTCCTAGCTCTGGCCAGTTATCATGATAGGTAAAATAGTAAGGAACTCTAGCCATTGCATACAGAAAAGAATTATAGAAGTCACCGTAAAAAATCGTACCTGATTGGTTTAAAGATTTGATCAATTGAACTGCATGAAACCAATTCTTATATCTTAAAAATTGAAGTGCCTTAAAGGGATGATTTCCAAGTTGAGTTCCGATTACAAATATTTCTTCAAATTCTTGTTCGATACGCGAAAATATCTCGCAAGTTGCCGTTGATCCACCGGAAAAGTTTGTCCCAAAATGAGTGGTTAATATGACAAGTCGAGAATTCATAACAGTCTAGCCTTCGTAAGAAGCCGATGCTAATGGATTTTCATGAAGTATGATTCTTAGAGATAAATGATCCTCGACTTTTTTCTTAATCTTATCATGGATGTATTTGGCCATGAATTCTGTTGTAGTAAGTTGATCCTTTAGCTCAGGGATTTCATCCAAGTTTTTATAAGCTAGTTTTGCTAGTACTTCTTTTAAAATTGATGAAGCCTCACCAATGTCAAGTACGACATTTTTATCACTTAATTCTTTGCTAGAAAAAACAGCCTCGACGGAAAAAGTGGCGCCATGCATATGTTGCGCAGGTCCGAAGAAGGGATCCGGTAATGAGTGCGCAATCATGATATGATCTTTTACAGTTACTGTAAACATTACTTTATCATTTATATTTTATAACAGTGCTTAAATCTGAGATTTTATCCTTCCTTAGGTTTTGATAAAATCCGGGTGTATCAGAAAATGGAATTTCTGAAGTAAGAAGATTTGAGAAATCAAGTTCTAATAACAGCTGGAAGACAAGCTCTTTTCTATTTATATAATTCCATCTGGGCTGTTTACGGAACGGGATATGACTTACTTGAGATGAAAAAATCTTTTTTCTACCATAATGAAAATCATTCCCCAATTCTAGGAGGGTGCTTTTGGCACCATACCAACTTAGCTCTATAACCTTACCATCTAATCGGGTATTCTCCAAAGCTTTTTGTAATGAACCGTCTCCGGCAGATGTGTTGAAAACCACATCATATTCAATGGAGTTGTTTGTCTCTTGGGCGTTGTGTCCATGAGAACCTGCAAGTTCTCGTCTTTTTTTATTCGATTCTTCAATAGTAAGTGAAACTCCTGGTGTTGCCTTAATAAGCTTGGATAGAAGAGCACCAATCATTCCATAACCAATTACTTGCACTTTATCTCCAAGCTCCAATCCAGCATCCCAAAATGCATTTATAACAGTTTCTAAATTGCTGGCAAGTGAGGCTGTTTTTAAATCGATTCCATCCGGGATCGTAAAGATGTCTTTCTCAGTTACGACGCTAAAGTCCTGATGCGGATGCATGAAGTGTACGTACCTTCCTACATACTCCTTACTGCCTTCTATAACTTTCCCTACCATGGAATAGCCATAACTAAATATGTCTGTAAGTGACCCTTTCATATAGGGGACCGACATCTTTTCAGCTGTTTTGGTGGATAATTGACTGGTTGTTACAATCCTTTCTGTCCCATGACTAATTAAAGAATATATTGACTCTACAAGAAGACTTTCTTGATTTTCAATATAGAAAAGCTTCTCTTTATTAATCCAGCTTTTGTCTTTTGTGTGCCATAATATGTGAGCCGTGTGTTCCATTAATTTGTCGTACCAACAAACATCATTTCACTTCCCATTTTATAGTACTGACAGTCTTTGAAAGTTATGGATTCTTTAACCGTGGATATGCCATCTACCAGGAATGAATTTGTTCCTGAACCTAATATTTTATTGGAAAAATGTAACTGTACTTGATCTAGCGCTTTGCTTTTTAAGAAACTGGATGTTGTAAAAGAACCTCCTTCGATATAAACCGAATAAATGCCTTTACTAGCCAATATTTCCAACACTTTGTTTGGATCATAATGGGGTGATTTTGGGATCACAATACAATCAAAACACTCTCCTTCGTAACTTTGATTCTTGAATACGATGGTCTCAGGCGTAATGGCATGAAAATTTCCATTGTTAAGTTGACCGTTACCACCTACTACAACTTTAATAGGATCATGTCCAACGACTTTTCTAACGTTTAACCTTGGATTATCTATTTCCACGGTTTTGGAACCGACAAGGATTGCATCACACAGTGCTCTCATGCGGTGAGCATGTACCAGGTTTTCGTCATTGCCAATCCATTTACTATCGCCCGCACAAGAGGCAATACGTCCGTCAAGTGTTTGCGCAAAATGCGATATAGCGTAACTCTTTTTCCTTTTTGCTCCAAAAAAATTCAGACATGTGTACGGGAAATAAAGATGGAATAATTCAAGATCTTTTTCGAGTAACTCCACTTCATTGGCCAATTCCATATGAAAGAAGTCTTGCCCAAAGGGATCACTACAGCTTCCATTCAAGTGAATGACAAGGCCTTCATTTAATTTCTTTTGAGAGTTTATCTCGATACCTCGTTTAGAAATTAAATTAATGGAAATCTTGTTTGGCAATGAGTCTTCTTTGTCAATCATGCGCTTCAGTTCCAGAAGAGTGTTCCAAAGAATCATATCAGTTTAGAATTTATAAGATGTCCCATTTGATTTTTTTTGGTGCGCAGGTAGTCGATGTTATTAGAATGAGGCTCAATTTCAATTGGCAGACGCTCTATCACGTTAATACCCGAATCATCAAAAGCATGAACTTTTAGAGGATTGTTTGTCAAAATTCTAATATCCGTGATATTGAGATCTTTTAGGATGTCAATTGCGGGTGTATAATCTCGGGAATCTGCGTGGAATCCAAGCGCTAAATTAGCATTCAGTGTGTCATGACCCTGTGCTTGTAAGTTGTACGCATGTAGTTTGTTGACTAGCCCAATGCCTCTTCCTTCTTGTCGTAAATAGATTAATACACCATTGTGTTCATGTATCCATTTCAATGAATAGTCAAGTTGTTCACCACAATCGCATTTAGCAGACCCAAAAACGTCTCCAGTCATGCATTCAGAATGTACCCTTACATCAAGAGGTTTTTCCGTATCAATTACATCTGTATGAATCGCTAGATTCGGATATTCATTGACAACATATTGATAAGCTTTAACATGGAAGTCACCAAAACGAGTCGGAATTTTTGTCGAGACCAGATAATTTGATTTCATAATGATGATAGACTTTCTTCTACTTTTCTTTTGATCACTATCAATCTAGAATAAAGTAGATATAACCATGACGATAATTTGGTTTGAAAAGGTTGCGTAGGAATTCTAATTTTAAAATAAAATCTTCGCTACCTCAAGGTCCAAATTATTTGCTACTCACCTATATTCTTCTTATTCATTTCTCTCACCGCACGTTCTATTCCATGTGGAGTGAGTGGGAACATAGGTACCAACTCTTTCATCACCTGGATGGTGTAAGTCCCTGGCCAGTAGCGAAGTGGTTCAGGATTTAGCCAGACAGATTTTTTAAACTTCCTGACGATGGATTGAATATTCTGGATACTCAAAGAGTTGAGCTCGTAAGGCGCCATTGCAGAATCACCGATGAAGAACACCCGATAGTTCTTATTGTACATCAGCAGCTTATCAATAGAGATATAGGTAGATCTGCGCTCATCGATCCACACCCGATCGTAGATTGTATTGTGGAAATAGAATACCTCCAGATCGTGCGCGAATCGGGTCTTCATCTTGCGGAAAAGCTGCTGCACGCTTCTCACATAGGGAGCCATGGAGTAACCACCATTATCTATCAGAACAATGATCTTGAGTTCTTCATTCTTTTCACTGGATAGTTCGGGAATGAAGAATCCACCTCTTTTTAGGCCAGTTTTGATGGTTTTAGGAATATCTAACTTCTCAATTGCACTTTCTTCAATTACCCCTTTAATGGAGGCGAGAGCGGCATCTACATTGTTGTCATTCAGGATAGCATCCCGATCTATAGGGAAGTAGTTTTTGTCTCCAATGACCTTTCTGGCCATGCGTCCGCCACCTTGTCCACCTACACGAATGCCGTTTTTGGCTGCTCCTCCATGTCCATAAGGAGAGATTCCTCCAGTACCAATCCAATGGCTGCCGCCGCTGTGATGCGATCTCTGCTGATCACGCACTTTTTCCATTCGCTCAAGTAACTCTTCAAGCGTCAGGTCAGAGTAATCAGCCATTTTATCCAGCACTCGTTTAGCTGGCTGATGGCCTGGATTTAATGGGTCCTTGTCTTCTAAGTCGGGATTGTCTTTGTCCCAGATTTCCTTTCCGTTGATGACTTCCTTGATATCGTAAGAAGTGAGGTGCACATCATCCAAAAACTTGTTGACTAAGTCTTCTTCTGTCAGATCAATATCCTTGTCTGCTTCGTCGATGTATTGCGTTTTCCATTGCTTAAATGTCTCCGATCTTAAAATGGCATCTTCCAGCGTCTGACCGGGAGCGATAGGGACGTGAAGAAAATACTCGTAGTACGCTTTGGTAAAAGGCCCTATGTCTTCAGGCTCCTTAACCACCAGTCCTTTTAGTGCATTGTGTAGATCGCCTAGTGTACGTACCAGTCCTTTCTGCATCGCTTTTCTCAGCACGAGCAACGTGCGGACATCCGCTTTAAGTCCGTGTTTACGAAAGGCTTCTGGTAGTGAGCTTAGCATAAGTTAGTTCCACGAAGGTCCTCCAAAATTGTTGTCCGCACTGATCATGCGATTTACTCGCTCCATATCGGTTTGGGTTTTGATCAGTGCTCCAATACCCTCCAATCCTTCAATTTTCTTTACTGCTTCTTTCGGTGCAATATCGCTCATGTATTTAAGCCAATTCAGGATTTCGCGTGTCGTAGGAGATCTTTCCAGACCCAGTCTTCTTAGGTGATAGAATACGTCCAAAGCGACTTTCACTACTTGCTCATTGAGTCCAGGGTGATGTTTTTCAATAATCTTCTCCATTATATCTTTCTCCGGGAAGTGGATGTAGTGATAGATACACCTTCCTTTGAATGCGGTCGGTAATTCCTGTTCACGATTAGATGTAATGATGATTGCCGGCATATCTTCTTCGCTCGCCTCGATGACTTCACCAGATTCGGGCATGATGAATTTTCTGTGGCTTAATGCATACAAGAGATCGTTTGGAAACTCACGCGGAGCTTTATCAATCTCATCGATCAGCAACACAGAATTCGGTTTGCTGTAAGCGGTGGCTGCTGGCCCTTTCACCACATAGTCCGAGAGTGATTCCGGATTTCTTCCACCGGTTGATAGCTTAGTATCTAATCCCTTTTCTTCTCGCTGAGCATTTAACACTTCAATTTGAGAGTCCCTCAAATATTTGACATGATCAAAGCGGGCCACAAACTGCTCTACATTACTCTTTGATCCAACCGGATAAACTTCCAGGTGTAAATCTCTGTCTTGCGCATAGTGAATCGGCAATTCTGTTTTACCAGTGCCGGGCTCACCTTCGATGAGAAGCGGCATGCCAAGCGTCCGTGCCATGTGAAAGGCTTGTGCAAGTTCCGGATCGCATAGGTACTTTTCTGATCCTGTCCAGTGTGACGTTTCTGCCATTTTTAAGTTTCAGTATTAATTTTTAATTCTAACCATGAGATCCTTCACTTCGTTCAGGATGACACTTCGATTTAAGTTCAGAGCTGCATAGAGTAACTTACCTTCCAAATTACTCTCAGTGCTGTCATGCTGAGGTACGAAGCATCTCTAAATCTTCAACTCCCCAGCTTCATTGACCAGATTGATGATATTCGGGTAGTTTTCTTTCATATTCTCATAGATGAATGTTGTCGGTACGTCCTCGAAGGAGCCATAATCCTCCAGGTATTCCATAAACTCATCTCCATCTTCATTAAACTGCTGAAAGATGGAATCGTTTTCTCCATCAAAGGGAAGAGGGTCTACGCCGGTAAGCCTGCATAGCTCAGCATTGAATGCTGGGGTAGCTTTTATCCACTTTCCATTTAGATATACATCCACCATTCCATGTGGGGTAAGTTCGTTCGTTCCAAATTTCTCTGTAAGCCTCTCAACAGCGATGTGATTCTTCACTTTTGCCAAATGCAGCTTAGCAGGTATTCCCAGTGCACGCAAACAGGTGATGTAAAGAATGGATTTATCAATACAGTGCCCATGGGATTTTTGAGCAATATTACTTGCCTTTAACGCTTCCTCGTTGAATGAAATATCGTAAGGATTGTACCTCCATCCATCCCGAATTTTTAAATAAAGCTTTACGGCCTTTTCTTTAGCATGCAGAGAATCATCCTTAAATTCCTCGACGATTTCTTGAATGATGGGATGCTCGTAATCGTAAAAATATGTTTTCTCAGTACTATTCGTCATTCTGAACTTGTTTCAGAATCTATTTTTTCTAAATAGATCACCATACTAACCTTTCAACTTCAATAATCGTTCTGCTGCTGCTTCAATGGTCTTTTCCTGCTTTGCAAAGCACAACCTAATCACTTTATCTCCGGGAGAATTGGTATAAAAAGGTGACATAGGTATGGCAGCCACCCCAATTTCTGAGGTTAGGTACTTCGCGAAATCCAGATCATTCAACTCACTAATTCCTTCGTAGCTGTAGGCTTGAAAGTAGGTTCCTTTGGCTACTTTAGGCTTTAGTGGGACTTCAGCAAGTAGCTCATTCATCGCATCTCTTTTTTGCTGAAAGAAGCCAGGAAGATACTCATAATGTTTTGGCTCAGCTAAGTAATCTGCGATAGCGAATTGTACAAAAGAGTTGACACAGAATACATTCCACTGATGGATGGATTTAAATTCATCCATTAGATATTCAGGACCGACGACATATCCCATCTTCCATCCGGTCGCATGAAGTGTTTTTCCGAAGGAAAATACCGCCATGGACTGATTGAACAGGGTAGGGTAGCGCATCACACTTTGATGTTCTTCCCCGTCATATATCAAGTGTTCGTACACTTCATCACTCAACACCACGATATTCCTGTTCTTGACGATATCCTCAAGTGCTTTCATGTCCTCATCTGTAAGGATTGTACCGCTCGGATTATGAGGTGTGTTGATGATAATCATTCGGGTCTTGTAAGTGACCATATCATTCACCCTGTTCCAGTCAATGCCATAATCGGGGTAAGTCATGGTATATGGCTTAACCGCTCCTCCAGCCAAATGAATTTGTGGAGTATAACAATCATAGGCTGGCTCGAATATGATCACTTCGTCTCCTTTATTGACTAACGCCATGATGGCTGTATACAAAGCTTGTGTCGCTCCAGCCGTAACGCAGATTTGTGTACCTGGATCAAGTTCAGTCCCATATACATGCTTGATCTTATTCGCTAGTGTTTGATTCAGTTTAGGTAGTCCGGCTAACGGACAATACTGATTCATTCCTTCCTTTACATATCTGGCCACAAGGTCTTTAAGTTTTTCGTCACATTCAAAATCAGGAAACCCCTGTCCAAGATTGATGGCTTTATGCTCTGTGGCCAGCCTGGACATCACAGTAAAAATGGTTGTTCCAGACGATGGAAGCTTGGAATCTACGGAAATATTGTTTGGCATAGATTCAAAAATACGGGTAGGAGCGAGATTATAAAAACCTCTTGAGGTTTGGTTTTTAATTACGTTGTTTCAATGATGAATGAATACTTATTTGAGTTTTTGGTTTTCGCATAAGGATCTTCTCTTTTAAAATAATAGAAACCAGTGTTTAGATAGTAAGTAAAAACTCAGATTGCTTTGAACGTACCTTGGAATAAGAACAATCAGAACAATCAATGATTAAAAACACTCAAATCCTTCTTCTTGTATTAAGTCTTTTTTCAACCAGGATAGCAAGCGCTCAGACCTTAAAAAGTGATGTTTCATTTACGATACCAAAGAATGACCTCCTACCCGAAAGTGTAGCATATGATACAAACACAAAATCCTTTTATGTGGGCAGTACACGATACGGGACAATTACCAAAATAGATGAAGACGGAAAGCAAACCACATTGGTGGAAGGTGGGAGCTTCGGACAATGGATGGTAATTGGTATAAAAGTAGATTCGAAAAGAAATCAACTGTGGTTTTGTAGTTCGGGAGGAAGCAATCTTCTAGGATATGATAAAGCGGATGAACAAGAGGGTCGTCCTGCGGGGATTTTTAAAGTAGATCTTACCACTGGGGAACTGATCAGAAAATATACCCTGGAAGCCCCTGGTGAAGTTCACTTTTTTAACGATTTAGTTATTCATGAAAATGGAGACGTGTATGCGAGTCACATGTTTCAAGAGCACTCCATTTACATGATTGACAGAAATGCTGATGAGCTTGAGTTATTTGTTGAGAGTGATTTCATCAAATATCCAAACGGCATGGATATCTCTGATGATGATAGATATCTGTTTGTTGCACATGCTGAGGGCATAGCAAAAGTTGATCTTTCTACTGGTGAAGCATTAAACCTTAATGTGGCCAATGATGTGAAGATTAAACACCGTGAGAGCATAGATGGCTTGTATTTCTTCAGAAACACCTTAATTGGTGTTCAGGCTGACCTAAATAGAGTGACTCAATATGACCTAAGTCAGCCTCTTGATGCAATCATGAGGGAAAGGATACTGGTTGATAATCACCCTGAGATGGATCACCCAACAACTGGAGTGATGGTTGAAGATGAATTTTATTTTGTAGCCAATGCTCAATTTCAGAAAGTGAATGATGATGGATCAATTGATCAGAAGCTAAGTGATCCAGTAATTTTAAAAACTATGCTAAAATGAGATGTCAATTACTCTTATCAGCTTTCTTTCTTATGTCTAATCATTCAATTGTGAAGATATTCTAGCCCCTAGGGGATCTCTTAATAAAGTTGTGGGTGGGGTGTGATGGCAGTGACTTATCATAAATCCAGAGAAGGAGAGAATGAATGGAAAGAGGCTGGTGCATCCTTTTGGATTCGTAAAAACTAAAATGAAAAACACCATGGTAAAAATTTCGAGAAGAAAAGCGCTTCAGGTTTCCGGGTTTGGATTTATAGGAATATCCCTCCCTCTGGCAGGAAGTCAATTAACAGATTACACCCCTGGTAAACCCTATCCGGCATATCCTTCTTTGGATCCTGAGCTAGTAGGTGAAGTGGTGGGTAAATCGCATTTTGATCTGGTACGAGTGAAACAACTTGTGGAGGAAAGACCCGAGTTGGCAAGTGCTACCTGGGAGTGGAGGTTTGGGGATTTCGAATCAGCGATAGGAGCAGCTTCACATGTAGGTCGGCGTGATATTGTTCAATATTTACTTAGTAAGGGGGCTCGCCCTAATATTTTTACTTATACAGTTCTTGGCGCATACAAGGTGGTCAAAGGGATGATTGAATATACGCCTGGTATACAGAAAACACCAGGCCCACATGGAATAAGCCTACTCGATCACGCCCATGCGGGACTTAGAATGAAAGATAAAATGACTGCAACTCAAATAGAAGATTGTAAAAAGCTTATTGATTATTTGGAAGAACTAGGGGATGCCGGGGGCGAAACTTATGAAGATGTAAAGGAAGAAGATAAGCCAAAATACTTGGGTGATTACAAGTACGGAGAAAAAGAGAATGAGGGTTTTTCTATTAAGCTTAATATGCGGAAAGCACTTTCAATAGGAGCAATCGGTGAATTCGGAGGAGCATTGTATAAAATTGGAGATAATCTTTTCACCTATAATGGGGCACCTTCGGTAAGGATAACATTTGACTGGAAGAATGATTTGGTCCAGTCATTAACTGTGAAAATCCCTGGTTCTGAGATAACTGCAAGGAAAGTCTAATATCGTTTTAGGCTTGAAAGTTTTCTAGCGTCTTCATGATTTCATTCTTGTAACTACCACCAATAGGAATTTCATTTTTCCCAACCTCAAGGTCGTGACTGGTATATGAATTAATCTTTGAGATGTTGACTATATATGATCTATGGCATCTGAAAAAAATCTCATGTGGTAGAACCTCCTGCAGATGACTTAGCTTCTGGTAGGTGATAAGCGTTCTTTCTTCACAAAAGACGCGGACGTAGTTACTTAATCCCTGGATGTACATGACCTCCTCCAGGAAAACCTGAACCATTTTCATATCTACTTTCAAATAGATATAAGGCTTACTTTGTGGCAGTGTACGAGAAGGATTTATTAAAATCCGATTCAGTGCCTTAATAAATCTTTCCATTGAAATGGGTTTCAATAGGTAGTCAACCACATTAAGCTCGTGCCCCTCCAAAGCATACTCTCTATATGCAGTTGTAATAATGATTTTTGGTGGGTACTCCAGGCTTTTTAAGAAGGAAAGTCCATCAAGATGGGGCATTTCAATATCCAAAAAGATCAGATCTACGATTTGCTCATGCAGTAACAAACTTGCATCAATTGCATTGTTACACTTGCCGACAATATTTATTTGGTCAAAGGGCTCAAGATATTCTTCTAATATATCCTGAGCTATAGGTTCATCATCAACGATCAAACAATTAAGCATCATGTTCCTTTCTAATGGTTATCTCAACAACGAATGTATCTTCTAATCGCTGGCAGCTAATAGAATGGCTATGTGGGTACAGTAGATTAAGCCTTCTTTCAACGTTCGCAATTCCAACTCCGTTTTTTTCGTCCCTCTTCTCTACGCTAGAGAACACCTTGTTTTTAATAAGGAATCGTAACTCATGGGTGGAAGCATCTATTAGTATGAAGATCCAGCCGTCTTTTGAACTTTTGTTCACGCCATGCTTAAAACTATTCTCGACAAATGGTAATAGAATTAATGGAGGAATACTAACCTGATCTATATCACCTTTGACTTCCAATTCAGTTTCAAACCTATTTTCATAACGAATTTGTTCTAAGTCTATGTAACGTTCAATTTGCTCAATCTCTTTCGATAATGGGACTAATTCTCTGTCAGCCTCATAGAGTATATAACTCATCAACTCAGAAAGCTTCATCACTACTTCTGCTGTTCGGTCTGATTTTTTTAAGGCCAATCCGTACAATGTATTTAAGGTATTAAAAAAGAAGTGTGGATTAATCTGGGATCTCAGGTAACTCAATTCAGCCCTGATTTTCTCACTTTCAAATTGCTCAGCTTTTCGTTCAGAACTCACCCATCTTTTCATAACAATCAAACCGATAAGAAAAATCATTGGCGATGTAATGATCATAGCGGACTGTAGGAATTTATAAGCTTGAAAAAATTCACCTTGATCCCAACCCGGGAAGATGATGGCATTTAGATAGTGATAGAAAAACAGCCTATTTAAAAAACTAGCCATAAGAATGCTAATGATAGAATAAACCAGATAAGAAGTGACTCTTCTTCTTAAAAGTAATTGGGGTAAAAGCCAGAAATAATTAAGGTAAACGACGGCTAACCTAAATGGTAGGTAACCTAGCTCCATATAAAATGCCTCATGAAATTGATTGCTATATCCACCCTCAACAAAGGTGAATATGGCCATATAAAAGAACCAAAATACGGTATGAAAATAAACCTCTTTCTTCAAGCTTTTAGGGTTAAGTTAATAAAGGAAACCTGCAATCATACTTGGTGCAGAATTGATTTATGCGTGAAAGGATATATTCTACATAATAGATTGTGTGAGTTGCATAAAAAGTCTGGTGATTCAAATAGTCCTTCTAATCTACTAATCATGAATCTGTAATTTGATTACATGGGAAATAATATTGTACTGATACATGCAGGAATTGGAGTGCTATTCCTTATTTATCTTCTTCTTAGACTGATTATTTCTGTTTTTGGAGTAAGTGATCCCGAATATCAAACGATTATTAGAAGAAAGTTTCGTATTCCGGATTACGTCTTCGTAGGTCTACTCCTGATTACCGGCCTCTATCCAATCTTTATCTTGGGTCAAATAGAATTATATCACCTTCTTAAGATTCTGCTATTGGCCTTATTATTTTGGTCTAGTAGAGTTTCTAAAATGAATTTTGTGCGAGCGTCTCTGTTGGGAATTATTGTTCTCATAGTTTCTGGTTATAGTTCTTTCACTGATAGTCCTAGTTTTCCAAGTACCAAAAGCTCTTTTGAAAAAGATCATCCAGAAATAATCACTTTGTCCGGTTTAGATAAAGGTGAGGTCATTTTTAATACTATTTGTGCAGAATGTCATGGAAAGGATGGAAGAAAGGGCCTTTTTCAAGCTGCTGATCTCACCAAGTCAAGACTTAGTACGGAACAAAAGGTGGAAATTGTGTCCAAGGGAAGCCCCCTTACGGTTATGAGATCTTTCTCTAACGAACTTTCCAATGAAGAGATCGAAACAGTAGTAAAATATATAGAAGAGAGAATTAGTGGTAATTGAGCTTTAAAACATTACCATAGCTGCACCCAAGGCTGAGCCGATTGGATTCTCGCTTTCGATGATTTTGACGGTGGGGAGATGGTATCCAAGTGCTTTTACAAATACATCATTATTGACAAATCCACCATCGATGTAGAGTTGCTCGAAAGAAGATATGTTGACAAGGTTTAAAGACTGGAGTTGGATGGATATTAAGCTGTGAACGAGGAAGAAATAGGCATCCTCAAAATTGCCGTAAGGATTCGTCTTGATCAGTTTGAACTGACTCAATATCTTCCTGTTTTTTACCCTTTTTGGTTTCAGTATTTGACCCTTCGACTCCATAATGATTCTTTTGTATCGCTCTTGATCAAACTTAAGATTCCAGTAATCACCTGGTGTTTTTTTGAAATGTTCGATCAACTTATTGACCTGAAATTCATGTTCCGCACCAAGCATCGCTCTGCTGGCTTTGACGTGATTAGCGTTGGGGGCCAGGAAGAATAAGCAATCTGCATCCAGGTCATCTTGAGTAAGACTTTCCTCATTGAATGGATTGAGACAAATGTTCCAGGTTCCTGTTGAAAGAAGAATGAATGGCTTCTTGGATTTTTTCAGATAGGGAATTAAAGCAGCAGAACTGTCATGAATGCCTACACCAATTTTGATATTCTTTTTTCCTTGATGAAGCTGATCTGAAGCTACTGGAAGAGGAAGCAAACGGTGGACTTCCTCTAATTCTGTCCATCTATGGTACTTCATATTTTCAAAATCCCATAGTCGGGTGTGACAACCGATAGATGTGTAATCAGCAAGAACCTGATTGTGGAAGAGGTAAGCAAGGTATTGCGGGAAATGCATTACCTGCTTCACCTGCGCATACTTCTTTGGATGTCGGTACTTCATCCAAAAGAGCTGAAATCCGCTATTCAGTAACTCAAGACTTGAAGAGCATGATTCTAACGATATCTGTTTGGTGTCATACTTTTCGTCAAATAGCTCCGAGAATTCATCTCGAACAGGTTTTAGATAATTATAGAACGGAAGGATTGGATTCCCTTGGTGATCCAGGTAGACAAGACTGGCACCATACGTAGAGAAATTGAGATGTGTGATCTCATATTTTTTGAGTGCGTTGAACTTATTGAAAATAGCCTGCACCCAGGAGATGAGTTTTTCTAAATCTTCACACGGAAAGCCATCTTCGTCCATCGTTTCCTCAAACAAGATGCTTTCTTTTTCCAATACCTCAAACGAATGATTGAAAAGGAAGAATTTCTTATTGGTCTTACCAATGTCGAATATGGCAATAGCTTTCGTCATTAATACATCCTATTGATGGGATTCGTACTATAGACCGGAAGCTACTGAATTACTTCCTCTGTCTTTCGTCATTTTTTCACGAATCTTATGCTCACGGTAGAAGCCGACCGGATCAAGACAACCATTGCTTCTCTTCATTGCCTCTTTTACTAATGGTCTTACATCCGTTCTAAAAGTATTTTGAAGAATTTGTTGAGCTCTTACGGCATCATTATTCTGTCTAGCCTCTTCCAGGTCGTTAAAGTCGATCAACAACGCCTGAGCGTGCGCTATCATAATTGCTTCTGTCGATTGAAGCAGGTCTTCGATTGGATCTTTCAGGTTGTGACTGGCATCAATCATCCAGGCAGGGGTAGGGTTCTTGGTTTCTTTATTGCCTAAAACTAACTCAGCGAAAATCAGGAAGAGCTGATAAGGTTTCAATGATCCTACAGATAGATCGTCATCCCCATATTTGGAATCATTGAAGTGGAAACCACCCAGTTTTTCTTCCATCATCAGAATGGCAACAATCTGCTCAATATTCGTATTTGGAAGATGATGCCCCAAATCGACAAGTGTGTATGCTTTGTCTCCAAGCTTGCTTGCGAGGTTGAATGAAGTACCCCAATCAGGAATAACCATGGAGTAGAAATTTGGCTCATAAGGTTTGTACTCAATGAGCATTTTCCAATCATTTGGCAGCTCTTTGTAGATTTCTTCCAGTGACTGAAACGTTTTTTCAAAACGCTTCCTGAAGTTTACCTGTCCGGGGAAGTTACTCCCATCGGCCAACCAAACAGTCAGGGCTTTCGATCCCAATTTATCTCCTAGCTTGATCACATCAATATTGTGTTCAACCGCCTGTTTTCGTACGTCCTCTTCTATACTGGATATGGATCCGTGCTTATAGCTGTGCTTTTGCCCTGATTGATCCTGAAAAGTGTTTGAGTTTACCGCATCAAACTCAAGATCCAACTCTTTTGCAGAAGACATCAATGCATCAAAATCTTCCGGAATGTCCCATGGAATGTGAAGGGAGATCGCTCCACTCGACCTATTCAAAGCATGAATAAGCCCTACATCTTCAAGTTTATCATCGAGATTTCTTGGTTCACCTCCTTCGGGGAATCGGCCGAAACGGGTGCCTCCGGTTCCCAGTGCCCAGCTCGGGATCGCTATCTGAAAATCTTTAAGAGTAGAAATGACCTTTTCAACATCCGTATTTCCCTTTTGTAGTTTCTCAGCTAAGAATGAAAATTCTTCTTGATGAGATTTTTCATGGCTCTTATTGAAGTCTGATATCTGGTCGGTTGTTATTCTCATAGGCGTTTCTAATAATTATTCAGCGGTTCATATTCAAGGTTCGGTACTATTTCTTTCGCTCCGATGGACTTCTTCCATTGTTTCAAAGATGCGAACAGTGAATCTACCACCATTTGATTTTTTGCAGCAATATTTTTTGTCTCTCCAATATCCTCAACGACATTGTAAAGCTCTACGCTATCAGACTCATACCAATGAATCAGTTTGAAGTCTCCACTGTGAACCACTCCGGCGGGTTTCCCGCCTTGATGTGTATAGTGCGGAAAATGAGTAAATAGCTTTCGATAGGGTAGCTCTTTTCCAAAGAAGGCTGGAGTGATGTCTATTCCATCTTCCGTTTTGTAATTGCTTGTAGCCAATGAGCTAAACGTATTCATCAAGTCATTGGTAGAAATGGATTGATTAGATTTTTGATTTGCCTCAATAACTCCCTTCCATCTGAAAATAAACGGCTCCCGAATTCCACCTTCGTAGGCGGTTCCTTTTCCTTCCCTCAACGGATCATTTTTAGTAGGTGGAGTATGCTTGATAAAAGCCGGAGTAGAAGGCACATGCAAACCTCCATTGTCTGAAACGAATACAATCAGGGTGTTTTCTTCTAGATCCAGTTCTGTTACCAAATCCATGATTCGACCCACATTCTCATCGATAGACTCTACCATAGCTGCATACTCAGCATTTGGTAAATCAATTCCCAAGGAATCAGCCTTTTGCTGATATTTCTTCACTTTATCCTCTTTCGCCTCAATAGGCACGTGAGGGGAGTAGTAGTTGAGTGCGAGGAAAAAGGTGGAGTCTTTTTGATCATTAATGAATTCCAACGCTTTGTTTGTTAATACATCCGTTAGATAGTCTCCTTCCTTCGAATCTTCTTTCAACTTTTGATAAGCATTCCCACCAAAGAAAGGATGGAAAAAGCTCCCTGGTAATGCGGCCCACGATCCTCCATAAGCCAGATCATATCCTTGGAACCAGGGGCTATGTTGCCCACCGCCCAAGTGCCACTTCCCGATATGAGCGGTTTTGTATCCTTGTGCTGATAACATCTCAGGCATAGTTACCAAAGAGGTATCCAGTCCCTGTTCCGTTTTTGGAGTAATAAATTTTTGGTTTTTTGGAGTAGGAGGGTGACCGTGAATATGAACTGTGAGGTTTATTCTTGCCGGGTTCAATCCGGTTACAATACTTGCTCTTGTAGGACTACAAAGTGGCGCAGCTGCATACCCTCTGGTAAACTGGATTCCTTCACTTGCAAGCCTATCTAAGTTAGGTGACTCTATCAATGGAGAGCCATAGCAGGACAGGTCTGAGTACCCAAGATCGTCAGCAACAATGAGAATAATATTCGGTTTCTCTGGAATCTCAACTACAGACTTTGTGCAGCTAAATCCAATCGGGATGAGTAATATGAAGATGTATCTATTCATTTCATTTATTGAGAGTAGAGGTGAATGAATGTTTACCTGCTTTCAGAATGATATTTCCAGATTCGTTTGTTGAGTACGATTCGATTCCTTCATCAACCTCTCTGTAAGGAATAAACTCAGCTTCCGTATTGAATGGAATTGAAATCTCATATTTCACCTGATCTCCCTCTCTCGCAATTGAAATAGAAGCTTTCCCATATGGTAGTTGAATTTCACCTTCAATATGATACAATTGCGTCGGAAGAAATGGAGCAATTTTCATAGATTCCCACCCGCCACCGGAAGCTTGAAAACCAAGCATATACTTATAAAACCAATACCCCACGTTTGTTGCAAAAGGGTGATGACCAGTTCCATATCCTTTTGCATTCAGGTTTTCTCCCACTGTAGAATATTCGTTTTTGACCATGTGGAGCCAACCAGGGGATTCCTCTTGCATGATCATATCAAAAGCTAACTGTTTATCTCCTTTCCAGGCGAGTACATCAAGTATAGGTTTGATCCCGATGAAGCCACTGAAAATATGATCATCTACTTCGTGAATGGCATCCAATAGATTTTGATAGACTGAATCCTCCATGGTCTCAGGCACAGCATCCAACCAAAGCGGAAGTGCATGCCCTGTTTGAGATAAGGAGTCATTAATTTCGTTTGAGTTGTAGAGATGCTCAAAAAAGGCGGATTTGATGTCTTTGGCAATTTCTTCATATTTAGTCTGATCTTCAGAATACCCAAGCTGATCAGCGATACGTGCAGTACCATCTGCCAGATAATAGAGCCCAAGAGTAGAAGTAGTCTCGATGCTGGTCAATCCGGGACCCCATCCATACCAAAAGTTTCGAGGATCCAGCCAATCACCAAGCGACCAGTGGACGATCATGTTTTCATCCGCAGTGGAATAGACAAAATCAGTGTAATCCTTTAATGCCTGATAGTTGTCTTTGTAATAAGAGCTGTCACCTGTCCAATTCACTAGCTCATCCATCACATACAAAATGGTGCCTCCCCACCATGGGTCATCGTACAAAATAGGTGAGCCATCTTCTTCGACAAATCCCCACCCATTTGTTGGTACAATGGGGGCAATGTGCCCACCAGGCTCTTGGGTATCTACTAAGTCATCAAGATATTTTTCATACGCATTGATGCTATTGAAATAGTAGAGGTAGGACTCCATGGTATTCATGCCTGCATCAAAGGTCCATCCCATTTTCTCTCGAGTAGGCTCCTCTCCAGGCATGCTGTGAATGCTGTTTTTCAGTGTTCGGGAAATGGCCACATCAAGTTGATTGAGTCTATCATTAGAACTGCTAAATGTGCTTTCTTCTTGTAATTCGGTATGAATGGATCTAGCATAAATGTTGCTCTCATTTAACCCTCCCGGGTAGTTTTCAATCTGAGCATAACGGAACCCGAAATAGGAAAAATGGTTCTTGAATTGAAACGCTTGGCCATTTGTAATGATACGATCTTCCTGAAATCTTCCTTTCGTATGTGTTTTACTATAATCTTTAACTAGATATCCAACTGAATCAACTACCTCATTGTAAAAGGCCTTTATCAATCTTCCGGAGTTTGTTTCAGGAATATCCAATGCAATACTTCCCGTGATATTTTCTCCAAAATCCACAACATAGGTGTTGCTATCTAGTTTTTGTATGGACTTGGGAGAAATCCGTTGATTCACTTTCATAGAAGGAATGTATTGAGGAGTCAGCTCACCTCCAGGTCCTTCGCTGAGTACAACAGGCTTATCGATTGTGATTTCCTTTTGTGTATCAACTGTCTCTCCTCCCATGATACTATTGAAGACAATAGGGCCAGTTCCCCATTTCCATGATTTATCTGATGTAATAATTTCAGAACTACCATCTGTATATTCAATGTGCATTTGAAAAAGTAGCTTGTGAGGAGCTTTCCACTCCGATTGATCCAGCATGAAAAGATTTTGGGTGTATAGATTGTAAAACCCATTACCCAGGGTGATGTCAATGACGTTGCTTCCTTGTTGAAGGGCTTCAGTTACTTCTAGTGTGTTGAAATATACGGTCTTTTGAAAATCAGAAAAGGCCGGATCAAGGACTTGATCGCCTATCAGCTTTCCATTAATTTGAAGCTCATAATACCCAAGTCCTGAAATGTAAGCATGCGCTCTTTTAACCTCTTTTTCAACAGAGAAGTCTTTTTGCATATAGACAGCAATGGAGTCTTCAGAATTTTTGAATTCCTTCTGCTCAAAAGTGCCCATTCTCCTTCTTTTAAGAGAAACTTCATGCTCCCGTGTGCTTATCCAATCAGCCTTCCAATCCGGAGCAGTATAGAATTGCATAGGCTCACTCCAACTACTCTCCGCATCAGTATTGTCGCATATTTTTACTCTCCAGTGGAGTATGCTTGAGTGGGGTAGAGTGATGTCGGGTTTTACGTTTTGGGATTGACTTGATTGTTTTTTATCTGAATCGTAGATGATTGATTCACCTGAGAAGTCCGGATTACTCGAGACCTGTAAGTGGTAATGCGTCTGAGATATTCCAGGCACATCTTCTACCTGCCAGCTAAATGATAGCCTTCCTGGAGAAATGCAAATGGTATCACTACGATGGTTGAGTGTGAGGCTATAAACCTTAAATTTTCCAGTTTGATTAAGGCATGATGATAAACCTAATAACAGAATGATCCATACATAGAGGTTAGGTTTAATCATTTTGGGTTGGGTAGAAAAGTTCGATATCACTCACTTGTAAGTGATATCGAAAATTGATTTTATCTAACAAAAGCCGCTGCTACTCCACCGTCCACATTGAGGATGTTTCCTGTGGATTTGGATAGAAGTCCGTTTACATAGGCAAAAGCTGCATTGGCAATGTCTGCCGTACCTATGATCTCGTTCATTAATGTCCGCTTGGCGTAGTGTGCTGGAAGCTCCTCGACAGAAATTCCATAGGCTTTGGCTCTGCCCTCCGCCCATTTACCTTCCCAAATCTTGCTGCCTTCGATCACCGCGTCAGGATTTACCACATTTACTTTGATCTTGTCAGGACCTAGCTCGGCAGCCAGTAATCTCGACATGTGCGTTTGAGCTGCTTTGGCGGTACCATACCCGGCGTTGTTTGGTCCGGATACAAGTCCGTTCTTGCTGGCGATATTTACAATATCACCACCTAATGCTTGCTCTCTCATCATTTTTACACCCGCTTTTGACACCATAAACTGACCCTTCACGATGACATCCTGTAGTAAATCCCAGTCACTCTCAGCTGTTTCAGCAATAGGCTTGGAAATAGCTAGTCCGGCACAATTCACAACGATATCTATCCCGCCGAAAGCAAGACTCGCTTCCTTGTATGAGTCATTAATGCGATCACTACTAGTTACGTCCAGGTGAACGGCAATTGCCTGATCAGTTGAATATTCTTTTGATGCGTTTTTCACACGATCTTTATCTACATCAGTGAACACCACGCAGGCACCCTCGCTGATGAATTTATCTGCGATTGCTTTTCCAATACCACCTCCGGAACCAGTGACTAAAGCGATTTTTCTACTCAAAGGCTGTTCTTTTGGCATCCGCTGAAGCTTGGCTTCTTCCAGCAACCAATACTCAATATCGAACGCTTCCTGAAGTGGGAGAGAAGTGTAAGAGCTTACTGCCTCAGCACCTTTCATCACATTGATGGCGTTGATGTAAAATTCGCTTGCTACACGTGCCGTTTGCTTGTTTTTAGCAAATGAAAACATTCCGATACCTGGCCATAGAATGATCACCGGATTGGGATCTCTCATAGCCGGGCTGTTGGATCGCTTGCACGACTCGTAGTAGTTTTTGTAATCTTTTCTGTAGTCCTCAAAAAGAGGGATCAATCGATCTTTGATTGCACCTAAGTCTGATAGATCTTCTTCTGGAGTCAGGTCTAAAACTAAAGGCTTGATCTTCGTTCTTAAGAAGTGATCCGGGCAGCTGGTGCCCATCGGAGCTAGTTTCTCCAGATCCTTACTATTGATAAACTCAAGTACCGCTTGATTAGCAGTGAAATGACCTACCATTCTGTTTTCGCTGCTACACAGCCCTCTCAGCGTAGGGGCAAGCGCGGCAGCTTGATTTTTTATCGTCTCATTATCCGGAGAGTTCACTATTGAGCCACCAAAAACGGGTCTTTTTGCTCCATAATTATTCTCCAAATACTCGATAGCCGTATTGATTTTATCGAGGCTATTTTCATAGCATTGTTTTGCAGTATCTCCCCAAGTAAACAAGCCATGTCCACCAAGTATAATTCCTTCGATTCCAGGATTATCATTTAGTGCTTTTTCGAGCTGTAGTGCCAAATCAAATCCAGGTCTCTGCCATGGAATCCACGCCATTTTATCTCCCCAAAGCTCCTTCATAATCTTCTCACCGTCCTTTGCTGCGGCAATTGCAATAATTGCATCCGGGTGAAGGTGATCGATATGATCAAATGGTAAAAATGCGTGAAGCGGTGTATCTATGGAAGGGGCTTTAGAATCAAGGTCAAAAATGCAGTGATTAAAAAGCTCAACCATTTCATCTTCATGCTCAAGCCCTCGGTATCTCTTTTTCAGACTGTTTAAGCGATCTAAATACAATCCAGCTAAGCCACTTCTTTTTAATGTCCCGATATCTCCACCGGAACCTTTTACCCACATTACCTTTGTTTCTTCACCGGTGAGCGGATCAATTTCGATTGTTTTACAGCTGGTATTTCCACCTCCATAGTTTGTCACTCGAAGGTCTGCTCCCAGGATATTGGAGCGATAAAGTAATAAGTCTATTTCGCTTGACTTTAAGCTCTCTGCTTTCTTATCGTCCCAGCGATTTTCAACCAATTTAGATGTGGCTTCAGAAACTTCCATATTGGGTTAATGTGTTTGGGAGTCAAAGTAATGTGCTATGTAGAGGTTTTGCATCCTGTACTATGCTGACAAAATCACGTTCCAAAAGTTATATACTTGTAGTAGAAATATCTGTCTATGTGGGAATTTAGCATCAATCCGGAATCACGAACACCGAAATACAAGCAAATCATTGATTCTGTGATAAACGGGATTGAGAAGAAGCAACTAAACATTGGTGATAAGATTCCATCCATCAACGCAATTAGTGAAACGTACCTTCTTTCCCGCGATACAGTAGAGAAGGCTTATTCACACCTTAAGGAAAAGAACTTCATTACAAGTGTGAAGGGGAAAGGCTACTTTATCGCCAATACGGATCTGGTTTCTAAAATCCATGTATGTCTCATTTTTAACAAGTTGAGTCCCTACAAGAAGATGATTTATGATTCTATCGTTAGAGGACTCGGAGATACGGCATATGTAGATCTATACATACATCACTGTGATCCCGAGATCTTTGATAATCTGGTATCTAAGAAATTAGGCGAGTATTCCTACTATGTAGTGATGCCAAATTTTCATGTGATCGATGATCGAATCAAGAGTACATTGAAGAAAATTCCCGATACAGAATTGATAATTTTAGACAGACATATTCCCGAGTTAGTAGGAAATTTCGGTAACGTTTATCAGGATTTTAGGGAGGATATTTTTGAAGCACTCAACGAGAATATTAAGGAGATAAAGAAATATAAAAAAGTCTATTTGGTCTTTCCTGTGAATGAGATCTACCCATACCCCAAGGAGATTATTTTAGGTTTCAATGACTTTGGCCGTCAGCATAACCTGGAAGTTCATGAAATGGATGAGGTAGAGGAGGATCACAAAGTGAATAAGGGGGATCTTTATATTGTTATTGATGAGAATGACTTGATTAACCTAATTAAAGCAATTAGAGGTAAAGGCCTGAAAACAGGAGCAGATGTAGGAATTATTTCCTACAACGAAACACCGCTAAAAGAGATCCTTGAAAACGGTATAACCGTTATGACCACTGACTTTAAAGCGATGGGTAAATCAGTGGCCAACATGATCAAATCGAAGAAACTGATCCAAGAGAAGAATGACTTTGTTTTCATTGAGCGGAATTCGCTTTGAACTAGAAACTTGAAGCAATCTGCTCTGCCATCCCAATAATAATTGTACTTAGAATTAAGACGAAAATTCCAGCTCCAAGTACGGTCAGGACTTTTCTATCTACTCCTTTCCATTCTTTGGTGATCAATCCCCACATAGAGCTAAAAACAATAATGAATGCCATATGGATAGACCAGCTGGCAAAATCATGCTCACCCATTTGGGTTGTGCCCATACCATAAAACATGAATTGTAAGTACCATGTGATCCCAGCTAAAGCAGCAAACAAATAGTTAGTTTTTAGATGGCTCGAAGAGTTTTTATAGTCCTGCCACGATTTGTTTTTGATGTTTAAGAAAATACACCAGATAAAGTTGGTCGTGGCTCCACCTAATAGAATGACAATAAATACAGGTCCATTGACC
This sequence comes from Ekhidna sp., assembly GCA_965267215.1. Taxonomy (GTDB): domain Bacteria; phylum Bacteroidota; class Bacteroidia; order Cytophagales; family Cyclobacteriaceae; genus Ekhidna. Next base: position 1,822,120 of record OZ253940.1, on the reverse strand, counting down.
CACAATTCATTGGTGCCGGATAATCCCGCCGATGTAGCAAGCGGAGCTCCGGCTTGAATACCGAATGCAAAGCATGAACTCATGATGCCAGCAAAGAATGCGACTATGAGTCCTTTTTTCAAATCAAATTCTTTGATGCCTTCTTTCTTTTGATCGTCACTAAGGACATTTTCTTTCATGACTCCAGCTTTACCGCAGAGGAAGATTCCCAGAAACGATACTAGTACTCCACTGAGGACTATTTGACCGTTAGCCGTTTGAATTATATCCGTGAATGATCCATCATAGATCGGAGGGATAAGTGTGCCGAAAGCGGCTGTCAACCCAAGAGCCATTGCCATACCAAGCCCGATTCCGAGATAGCGCATAGTTAATCCAAAAGTAAGCCCACCAACACCCCATAATACTCCAAAAAAATAGCTCCAGAACAGCGTTGAAGATTCAGCATTTCTTATCAAATTTATGAGGTCCGGTACTGTGAGGATAGCCACTACCCAAGGCATGATAATCCATGCGAAAAAGCCGTTGACTAACCATCCAGACTCCCAACTCCACTTCGTGATTTTTTTGAGAGGGAGATAGAAGCTGCCAGAGGCAAAACCACCCAGAGCATGAAAGAAGATTCCCAATGCTGAACTGATCATAGGTTAGCAGATTTTGATAAAGTCAATGCCTATAAGGTCAGCGAATTTTTCTATTTGACTAGCCACATGTCCCACACCAATCGCCATATGATGGGAGGGACCTGCCTTACTCCATTGATTAATGAAGTCTTTCGGTTTAAGATTGAACTTGTATCGACTGTTGGTGTTGCCAATTTGTAATATAGGCCCTACCACAGATCTACCTTCTGCACAGAGTAGAAACAGCGAACCATCTCTACCCTCACAAACCGATAGGATAGTCACATCTCCATGAGCGACTTCCATCTGAATTGATAAGCCCTTGCCCGGTTTACCATGATACACAGGAACAGGAACGAGTCCTACTTTACCTTCTGCAATGGAGAAGTGTGCAGGACCATCATGTCCAAGTAGAATCACATCATCATTGAAGTCCATTGCATAGAATTCTGCAAAAGATCCTCCGGCATTTAGTGAATCCATGATTTTCATCGCATGAACATTCTTTACCTCATATTCACCAGCTACTGGAATGTGATTACCTGTTAGCAAGGTGAAACCGGGAATAAGTGAAGTAACAATGTCCTCATATTGAGAATCACCTTTGCCCTCGTAGTAGTAAGCAAGTGAGTCAAGGCTATATTCACCGATCAACTTATCCAAAGCGATAGAAGTGATCGCTGCTCGATCTAGCTCATCATCTTCGCATTCAGCAGAGACCTTGAAAGAAGATTCAAACTCCTGGCGTTTTTTGCTTATTTCCCCTTTTGTAACTTTTTCACGAAAAGCTTTCAACTCTCCGAATTCAAGGATTTGAAATTCACTTCCCAAAACAGCAGAGTATCGGGTGAGGTCACTATAAACGTCAAGCATTCCATGATAGTAATGCCCCATAATTCCTACACGATTCTTCGTCATGGTTTTCACCACTTCTGCGGCCTTTATCCACTCGGAAATATCTGTCCATACTTCTGGATCTTCCAGATGTCCTGACACCAGCCTTATCGGAATATTAGCTTTTGAAAACACTCCTCCTACTTCCGGAGCAACACATGCCTGACAATAAGCAAGCCACTCTCCTGTCATTTTTCCTCTGTCTTTCAATCCATTGATGAAATCATAATCGATTGCAGCGGTAGGTTGAAGATTTAGAATGAGCGTAGGAACTCTCGCTTCTTTAACGATTGGAAGGATGTTTTGCGAAAGACCATAAGTGGAGATGTTTACGATCAATAGGTCAAGCTTAGTCGAATCAAATGTCGAAACCGCCTTTCTTACGCTCTCGGAACTGTCTACCATCCCCACATTGGTGACGGTTGCTTCCTTCGAAATTTGATCTGCGATTTGCTGATGATACCCAAGCAGTCGATTGAGCAGACCGTCAAATTGTGACCAGTAAGTATCTAAGCCAATAGCAAATAGGCCAACATTGATTTTCATGATAATAATTTTTTGAGAAGGTTGATCAATCTAGCTTCACTTCCCATTCATCTGCCCATTGCATACGCTGAATGGAGCCATCTTTATTGAACTTTAGCGGAGCACTCCAATATTGAAAATCATGGCCTTTTACATTATCAGTAGCAGATCCCCAGAGATCGCCCATCCAGATATACTGGATGCCATCTTTGGTGGGAAGCTCCATTACATAAGATTGCTGAGCAGGAATAATGGGCGCCTTGCCCACTCCTTGCCCATCTTCGAAAACCATGATATTATCCTTCCCTCCGTTGATCCCTATCTCAACTAGTGATAATTGATCGTATGGATAATTTGATACATCCACTTCGATATCTAGAGCTTTGAAAGCTTTAAATTCATAAGTTAAGATATTCCTTAGTCCTATTTTCTGAATTTTCTTATTTAAGGGAGTAATGGTATTTCTATTAGCAGAAAATAAAAACTCAGGTACTTTAATAGGTGGATGCACCCAAGCAGAATCAACTGCTCCACAAAGCCCATTTCTATTTCCAGTAAAGACATCAATCTGTATAGAAGTGATTGGGGCTTCATTCATGTTATCAATCACCAGATTATTCTCTTTTTTAAGTTGGTAGGTAAGATTTATATTCGTAAATCCGTCTGAAAGTTCAGGGGCATACTTGCCTGGAAAACGATTGATGTTACTGGAAAACTCATACGGTCCAAGCGGATCTGTTGAGGTGTAAACCCGGGCCCCTGATCCATAATTGCAAAAGCAACAAGTATAATCCGTGAGTAAATAGTAAGTTCCATCCTTCTTAAACATTGAGCCGGCTTCAACATGCTCGGCTATAAGGTCACTTGTCTCGAGCGTAGATTCTGTGTAATCTGCATTTAGCCTTTCCACCACCAGTTGATGATTTTGAATACTATTATATGAGATATAAGCAATGTTGTCATCGTCAACAAATAGTCCCAGATCTCCAACACCAATCGCGGATTTGGAAACTTTTGCATCTGGATTAACAATCTCGAAAGGTCCTTCTGGCGATTTGCTCACGGCTACACCAAACTGGCCATCCCATAGTTTGGGATACCAGTTATACCAAAGAATATATTTCTTGGTTTGTTCATTATAAATGACATGTGGGCGATAATGAACGCCTTCAGGAGCATCTTTAAGGAGATCGCCCTCAAGTTTCCAGGTCATCATATCCTTCGAACTATATACTACGTACTTATTTTCTTTGGTAAATCCATTGGTGTCACCATACCGTGTGCCATACCAATAGAACTTCTTCCCGAATTTGATTACTCGGCCGTCATGTGCATCAACGATTTTTTCATTAATATCTAGTTTAGGAAGGTTGTTATTAATGATGGTTTGACCATGTATAGAACTGCATAATGTAATAATAGATACGGAGCAAAAAGTCTTAATTAGTTTAATCATATTGAGTGGATAAAACGAGAAGGATAGGCAGAAATAAATCATGTTTTACCCGGAAAACTATCCTGTTCTATCATGCTCCACATTCTATCTATCTATAGCTCAATTGATTATGATTGAAAATATTTAAATAGCAGTTGTATGAAATTTTAAAAAATTCAATAGAGTTGAATGATTTTTTGAAATATTGAAATTCATTGCGTATTGTTGAAAGCTGTTAAACAACATTTGCCCTTAATAGAATGCCTGCGAAGAATCATTTGTTAAATCCCTTAAAGTCAGAAAATTGGGCTTCCCTCAGTTCTGCCAATCAAGGTACATCAACAGATGATTTGTCATTATGGAAATCCTTTAAAGAAGGAAGTGAATCAGCCTTCATATTTATTTATGAAAAGCATTTTCATTTACTTGCTAATTATGGTTTACAATTCTTACGTGATAGAGATTGTTTGAAAGATCTTATTCAGGATTTATTCATAGAAATAAGAAAGAATAGAGCTAGTTTATCAAATACAGATTCAATAAAGTTATACCTATATAAAGCTATTCGAAGAAAAATTCTCAAATTCATCAAAAAAAGAGACAGGTATCAATTAGTTCAAGAATTTCCTTTCCAAATCACTCATCACATTGAGCATACGATCATTCAAAATCAGATTGATCAAAGAAGAACGAATCTTTTGCATGCTGGAATAAAGAATCTTACGGTTCGTCAAAGAGAAGCCATTTATTTTTATTTCTATGAGGATCTATCATATGATCAGATTAAAGAGTTGATGGGGTTCTCACAGACCAGAGCAGCTAGAAATCTTATTTACAGAGCTATCAAGGAACTTCGTAAAAGCTTCCAAAGTCCCAATAATTAGTCAAAATTTTACAGTTTTAGCAAATTCTTCCCTCCGCACCGTTACAGATTTAAAAATTTTTTAAAAAAAAGTAATTTTTTTTTGATGTCATATTGAATGTTAAGGGCTTATATAATCAGAACACTGATGAAACAGCACGATACATTCGAAACCGTAGAGGATCTAATAGCTAACCCTGAATTTAAGAAATGGGTTTTGAGTCCCACTTCAAATTCAACTTTGTTTTGGGAAAAGTGGATGGAAGCTCATCCAGATAAAAAAGAGATGCTTTATGATGCACGTAGGTTTATTCTTTCCATTTCCTTTGAAGAAAGGACGCTATCTCAAGGCGATTTTGATGATGTACTTCAAGCAATTATTGGTAAGAAAAAACTCAAAAAACTTTCATTTGAAAAGAAGGTTGGATGGTCTGGCAAACTATTGAAAATAGCGGCAGTTATCTCAATGTTGGTGGTGTCATTTTACATGGCATATCAATCATCCGACTCGGCATTACTTGAAGCGGAAGTAACAAACAACTTTTTTCATAAGGAAAATCCTAAAGGTCAGAAAAGTAGATTTAAGCTACCGGATGGCACCAAGGTTTGGCTGAATTCAAATAGTAAAATTCATTATAAAGAAGTGGGAGAAACACGATTGGTTTCGCTATCAGGTGAGGCTTTTTTCGATGTATTCAGAGATACTTCTCGTCCGTTTGAAGTTCATTCGAATGACTTGGTAACTACAGCATTGGGAACCTCTTTCAATGTTTTGGCATATGAAGAAAAGAATTATGTAGAGGTGTCTCTAATTACTGGTAAAGTACTGATTGAAACAGATCAAAATGAGCTATTGAAGGAGGTGTTACATCCGAATGAACTAGTTGTATTTGATAAGTCGGAGAACAAGCTCCACAAAAAAATAATTATGGATAGTAAGCTTCTGGACTGGAAAGATGGCCTCCTATATTTTAAAGATGCAGACCTGGAAGAAGTTATAACATCAATCGAAGTATGGTTTGGAGTCGAAATTGACTTGAAAAACAAACCGAAGAAAGCCTGGAAATACAATGGAGAATTCAAGAATAAAGACCTGGCGACCGTATTATCAAGAATTTCATTTGTCGAAAATTTTGATTTCGCTATAGATAAAAATTATATAGAAATAAATTTTAGAGAATGACCTAAACAAAAAAACCTCCTGACGCGCATTGGGGAATGACAGCAGGAGGCCAAACAAACTGATCACTAACATGAATCGAGATTGCTTATGAATACAAAATTACGAAACGTCTTATTAATGATGACAAAATTATCGTCATACAGCCTGCTCATTTATGCGTTTCTCACCAACTTTCTTTTAGCCTCGGAGGTAAATGCTCAAGTAAAAAGCGTAAAAGAGGTATATATAAACGTATCATTTGATGCGGAGAAGGTAGAAAATGTCTTAAGAGTAATAGAGCGAGAAACCAAATTTCAATTTGGATATGATGCCGAAGAAATAAGTAGAATTCAAAAAACCATCACGCTGGAACAAAAAGATTGGTCTGTGATGGATATTCTGCTCAATGTCTCAAAGGAAACTTCGCTGAAATTCCGGCAAGAGAATGAGTACATAGATGTACAAAAATTAAAAAACATCAAGCGTGAGTCAAGGGTGGAGATTGTGGTGCAGGGCATCACCGTTTCAGGCAAGATATCTGATCAGGAAACGGGTGATCCTTTACCTGGTGTGACTATCATGATAAAAGGGACCACATCAGGAGCGATTTCCGATCTGGACGGCAATTATCGTATAGCTGAAGTAGAATCTTCAGCTGTGTTGGTATTTAGTTATGTAGGATTTGCAGAACAGGAAGTAGAAGTCAACGGAAGAACTGTTATTGATGTGCAGATGACTGAAGATCTGACAGCCCTTAATGAAGTCGTGGTGGTGGGGTATGGACAACAACGCCGCGCTGATTTAATTGGAGCCGTAACAAAGATTGATGATGATCAGATTCGGGAGTTGCCTGTTACATCGTTTGACCAGGCATTAAAGGGGTTATCAGCTGGGGTGCAAACCAGACAATCTGGTCAGCCTGGAGGAGGAGTATCAGTAACCATACGAGGTGTAGGCTCTAATTCCAATAATGATCCACTATATGTGGTAGACGGTTTCCCGATAGGAAACATTGGAGGAGGTGGTGATAATTTCAGTTTGAATTGGCTCTCAACTGCTGACATAGAATCAATTAGCATTCTTAAGGATGTATCAGCCAAAGCTATTTATGGATCACGTGCAGCCAATGGAGTAGTTATTATCACAACGAAAGGAGGCAAGGTAGGAAAACCGATAATTACATTAAGCAGCAAATTCGGAGTGCAGGACATTCCTGATTATCAGAAGCCGGATGTAATGAATGCCACTCAGCTTGCTCGCTTTCAGCGAGAACGAATAGAGGATAATATCCGTGCTCAAGGAAATGAACCGACTGAAGATGATATCCCAATAGAATTTAGAAATCCGGACCAATACGGAGAAGGCACAGACTGGTTTGAAGAACTAACACAGGCTGGAATCTTTCAAGAGCACAATTTAAACATGACTGGAGGCACAAGTAACATAAATTACAGTATCTCGGTCGGGCATCTTCAGCAGGAGGGTGTTGTGATAAATACAGAATTTGAGCGATACAATGCACTAGCTAAAATTCAAGGGAAAATATCTGATCGCATTACTTATGGAATCAATTTGGCCCCTAGCTATACACTAAGGACAGGTGGAAATACAGATCCTAATGCTTCAAGCGGTTTTGGTGTTTTTGGTTCAGTATTATCAACATACTGGGCGGATCCATCTGCTCCGGTAAGAGATCGAAGAGGAAATCTTTATGGAGCCGCCCTAGGTGATTTGACAACTTTTTGGGTTGCGAGTCCTGTAGCAAAGATGGAATGGAACAGAGATGAGAGGGAAAATCTTTCTATGTTGACCGGAACAAATTTGGAAGTAAAGATCATTGATGGTTTGTCTGCAAAAACCTCATTTGGGTATAATTTCAATACAAGAAATGTGAACACATTTACTCCTTCCAGACTTCCGGGTACCTCGCTTCAACCGAATCCTGAAGGAAGTGGATTGGCGACAGCTGGGTACTCAGAGGAGAGTAGAAAAAACTGGGTTTGGGAAAACACACTTAGATACACAAAGAAAATTGCTCAACACGATATCACAGCACTCTTTGGATATACCATGGAAAAGCGTAGGTCTGAAGGAGTAGGTATCAATGCAAGGAATCTCATTGAAGAGAGTTTTAGACTGCCGGTATCTTCTGGGAATGTAGATACTGAGAATGTAAATAATTTCACAGGGGGTATAGGAAGTACACAAAATCGTTTGATTTCCTACCTGGGCAGAGTCAATTATGTATTTGACGATAAATATTATTTGACAGCATCAGGAAGGGTAGATGGATCTTCCAAATTTGGCAGAGAAGAAAGATATGCATTCTTCCCATCTGCGGCCCTCGCCTGGAGGCTTTCCAATGAATCATTTTGGGATGGTTTAAAAGGCATTCTTAGTGATGTAAAACTTGAAGTTGCTTATGGTTTTGGTGGATCCAATTCACCCATTGGAAATTTTGCAGCACAAGGAAATGTAGGGCAAGTTAATTATGTATTCGGTACGGGCAATGATGTAACCCTGGCACCAGGAAGTGTTGTTAATGGTCTTCCTAATGATTTGGTTGTTTGGGAAGAAACGGAAGAGCTAGACATAGGACTCGATTTAGGTATTCTGGATAATCGTATTTACCTGGCTCTGGATTACTACAATATGCGTACGGTAGATTTCCTAACTAATATCCCTATTCCTGTTACTACTGGATTTAGTTCCATTCCAGGCAATGGAGGATCATTTAGAAATCAGGGAATAGAGATAGAGCTCAACACACAAGATCTGGTAAACATTGGAGGACTGAGCTATGATGTAAACTTGAATTTCACTAGAAATATCAATGAAGTAGAAGAAATAGAAAATGAGCAATTGCTTAGAGGCGCTGCAGGTAATGGCTCATCTTTTACGATTACCAGGGAAGGACTTCCAATTGGAAATTTTCGAGGATTGCAAATCTTGGGATTATTCACACAAGAGGAAATTGACGATCCTGACGTTCCTAAGTATCCCGGTGCAGTTGAAGGCTCTCTCAAGTATTTGGATGGAGACGGAGATGGTCAGCTTGAAGAAGAAGAAGATTATGTGATCTTAGGCAACCCACTTCCAGATTTTTTCTATGGTATCACACATCGTTTCAATTACCAAAATTTCGATTTAACGGTGATTATGAACGGAGAGGTTGGAGGGCAAATTTTTGACTTGAGTAAACAAAGTACCGAAAACCTGGATGGTGTCTTCAATGTGTTGACTGAGATTGAAAACCGATTCAGACCAGGAGATGATCCCGCTACCAAACGAATACCGACTACAGTTTCAGGTACTGAAAAGTGGAGAATTCCAAATTCTGACTCTGTAAAAGACAATGACTTTTTAGCAGTTACAAATATCACCTTGGGTTACACACTTAATCCTAAGGATTGGAAAACTAAGGTATTCAACAGACTGAGAGTTTACGGAAGCGTTCAGAACCCATTCTTTATTTATAAAGAATTTGACTTGGGTCATCCTGAAATAGCCAGGGTGGGAGATAATACCTTGGTACGAAACGTCTTTCAAGGAAGTTTTCCAATAGCCAGAATTTACACTTTGGGTCTTAATGTCACATTTAACTAAGAATTTGAACGTCATGAAAATAAAATTACAATTCATTATTCTGATAGGTTGTCTGGCATTGGGAAGCTGCGATGACTTTTTAGAAGTTGCTCCGGAAACATCGTTCACAGTAGATGATTTTTTTAAAAATGAAAATGAAGTTACAAGAGCTGTCAATGCTGCATACGTAAAAAACAGGGCTATCCATCAAGGGCTTCAGTGGAGATTGGGGGAAAATAGATCTGATAATAGCAGCTTTCAATATAATCCTGATGATAGGGGGGGGATCTTGAATGAGCAATTGGATGGATTCCTCATGAATGCGGATAACCCCAACATTGCAAACTACTGGAGTGAGGCATATGATGGAGTTACCAGATGTACCTATGTATTGGAAAACATAGATAACGTACCATTTTCAAGTTCATCATTAAAGGATCAGAGGAAAGGAGAAGTTTATTTCCTTCGTACGTGGTATTTGTTCAACCTGGTAAGGTTGTATGGTGACATTCCACTTCCCTTGTCTACCGTAACCAACGTAGATGAGGCGCTTACTGCAGAATTTACTACTCGAGTAAGTGCTGATGTTGTATACGATACACTGTTCTCAAATATTGATCAAGCCATTGCGTCATTACCTGAAGCGTGGGATTCAGAAAATGTTGGAAGAGCTACCAGGGGCGCAGCACTTATGTTAAAAGCTAAAATGCATATGGCTCGTGGGGAATATGGGGATGCGATTCCATTTCTGGAAGAGATTAGAACTTTGGGTTACTCCCTTGTAAGTAACTATTCTGATGTATTTGATCCTGCTAATAAACATAATAGTGAACTGATATTTGAAATTGGTTACGATTTTGATTTAGGTCAGGGGTCTAACTATGTCACTTCTTTTGTCCCCTATAATAGTGGAGGTGATCTATTGGCCTTCGGTCAATTAGCTCAATCCAGAGCAGGTCAGAATCAACCAACACAAGATCTGATTGATCTGTATGAAGATGATGATGACCGACTAGCTCATAATGTAGGCTTTTACATTACTGATACGGATACAATTCCATGGATGAGAAAATACGCTTTTGATTTTCTTGACATAGGGATAACCAATGTGAATTGGCCAATGTTCCGATACGCAGACGCACTTCTTATGCTAGCTGAATGTAGAGTAAGAGATTTGGAAACGGTAGACCAAACTGCTGTTGGTACGATCAACATCATTCGTTTACGATCGGGTGTGGGCCCAATCAACCCCGCCTCTCAGGCGGAGCTTCTTCAAATCATCGCGGATGAACGCAGAAGAGAACTTGCTTTCGAAAATCATCGATGGTTTGACCTGGTAAGAACTGGTCAAGCAGAAGCAGTAATGATGGCTCATGGTGATCAACAAAGAGCGGAGAAAGGCATATTAGGAGATGGAGGAACAGTACCGGCTGAGGCCTACACTAATATCCGAACCTTACTTGCAATTCCTACGAATCAGCGCATCCAATTCGGCTATACCCAAAATGATGATTGGGAATAATGTAAAACGATCTAATCCAAAATATATGAAAAAGCATTACTTGATTTTATTTTTCTCGATGATCGTAACTGGCTTATTGAATGCCCAGGTCATAGTATCGGAGGATTTTGATTATACGGTCGATGGACCATTAGCGGGGGCCAATGGCGGTATGGGCTGGGCCTCAGGATGGATTTTAGATGGTCCTGAGCAAAATGTAACAGAGGATACCATTAAAAACTACAGGACAGGAAAAGCTAGTGGAACGCTACTAAAATTTTCCAAGAATACTGGTGAAAGCTCAGGAAACATTAGGTATCTGCGTCAATTTTCTACTCCTCTGACCGATGATGGAAATGAGTATTGGCTCGGGTTCAGTATGCGTATTGATAGCTCGGGTGGTAACGTAACTAATTTCATACTAACAGAAAGCACTGCACCTGCTGGTGCTTCCCTTGATCTGGTTATAGGAAAGATCTTTAATGGGAACCTTGCATTAGGCCCGAATGGTGCTTTCCAACAAACTGGTTCAGTCGACCTTTTAAGAGAAAATTGGCTTGTAGCCAAAATAAGCTACTCTGGAGGTGCTGGTGATGATGTAGTAAGGCTTTTTGTCAATCCTGATCCAGATGTAATCCCTGATGATGGAGACGCGATTTTGACCTATACAGGTACTGGATTGGATGGTAAAACGTTGAATAGTGTGCTTATCAGAGCAGAAGCAAACCCACCAAATGTGGTGGCTTACGATGATGTGTACATTGGAAACAACTATTCGGATGTGATTCCTGCCACAGCACTTGATATCCAGAAGTACTTACCTGTATCTGAAAAGTTTGACTATACCGCAGGAAACGGATTAGATACACAAGGAGGAACCGGAGATGGATGGAATGGACCATGGGAATTGATATCCGGATCGGATCATGTTATTTCATCAACATCTATTTCTAATCCGGAACTCTTAGTAACGACCGGTGGAAATTCATTGCTTATTGATGGGACATTAAGCAATACAAGAATGTCGAGAAGACTTGAAAATAGATACATAGATCACGGACAGAATTATTGGTTTGGATTTAATGCCAATTTTGCTGACGCAGATCTGGATGGAGGTGAGCTCTTACTGATTTTAGCTGATACAACATTTGTAGGATCAGGAGGAGCTGGACAACCAGTTTCTTTTGGAAAAAGAAATGCCTCAGATGAGCTAGGTATAATGAGTTTTGGTGCTCCTTTTGCTTCTATTCAGGCACAAGTGGGCGCAAATGGTTCTTATTGGTTGGTGGCTAAATTAGAGATGTCCGGCGATGCTGAAGCCGATACTGTTAGGTTATTCATTAATCCCGACCTGTCTACGGAACCTTCCGTAGGTACAGAATTGGCCAAATTTTCAACCACTAAACTAAATAACGGATTTCAGGAGATAGGTTTCAAATATACCTCGGGTGCAACCCAGGCACTTATTGATGACATTTATTTAGCGCTTGATTATCAAGATATAGTTCCGGAGGATCTTGCAAATGTTGCTTTCCCCGAACCAGCGTTTGAGGATTTTAACTATACAGCGGGTACAATAGGTGGTCAAGGTGCGGCTGAGAACGGTTGGTCAGGTCCGTGGCAAATTGTTTCTGGCCCTGATCTAAGCATAGTCATTGACTCTATTGCAAACGTGGATATATTCAGGCAAACACTTCCAAACGTCGTGCAAATTGATGCATCAGCGGGTGCCACCAGAATGATGCGACCGTTGGAGACTCGCTATGAAGATAATGGCCTTACTTATTGGTTAAGTTTTTTCGCAGAGTTTAACTCTACTACTGGTGGTGATGTGTCAGTCGTGATGCTTGTAAACAATGATACGGAAGTACTTGAAGCTTCCGGTGGGAATGGACAATTCGCGGCAATTGGTAAGTGGACGTCAGCAGGATCGCTTGCCATCGGCTCGTTTGGGCCGTTTGGTCAAACAGTAGCAACAGATGTGGCTGAGGGAACCCATTGGTTGGTAGCAAGAATTGAAACAAATGGTACTGTTGCCAGCGATACCATAAGACTATTTTTGAATCCAGACCCGAATGTAGAACCCTCCGTAGGTGATGAGTTATTAAAATTTGCTGCCACAGAATTGAATGGAGGCTGGGATGCAATTGGCTATAAAAATGACGCTGGAGCTACCACTACACTTCTTGACGATATTTACTTAGGGTCCAGCTATTCAGAAGTAATTCCTGGCGATTTAGTGGATATTGAGTTCCTCTTCACCGCCGGCCCGACTTACGAAGGTTTTGATTACATGGCTGATGCCAATTTAGTTTCAAATGGAATTCGATCGGATGGCTGGGCAGGACCATGGGTGCAAACCGCAGGAGATGATATTGTGATGGAATCGGGCAGTATTGAAACAGAATTTACAATTACTGAAGGAAATAAAGCACTGGTAAACTACACTACCGATGCTATTCAATATGATCGTGGATTATCCGGTAGATTTTCAGATGATGGCGGTTCAGTATGGATGAGTTTTCTAATAGACTTCAGATCTGCAACAAGTATTAATACGGAAGCGAAAGTAATCTTGATGGACGGTATAGAGGAGAAGATAGGATTTGGACGAACAGCTGGGTTTAATAGAATTGGACTCATCTGGGATCCGGAAGTATTTGAATTTATTTCCAATACTGATTCTGAAGGTGAAAATTGGATAGTCGTTCGTATTGATTTCTCAGGGGATGATAACCCGGAGGATTTTTACTTATGGGTAAATCCTAATCCGGAAATTCAGCCAGATGTAAATCGGGCAGATTTAGTGGTTGATGAAACATCAGAAAACCGATTAGCTCTTAATAGTGGCTTTGATGGTATTCGGCTCTCAGCATCAGGAGGTCCATCTGTTACTTATGCTTTAGATGAACTACGGCTTGGTTTTAGTTTTTCTGATATTACTACCGTAGAAGAAGAGGTTCCAGAGAACCTGATAGCCAGAGACCAATTTAGATATCCGGAAGGTGAATCATTATTGGGCCTTGGCTCATCAGGAGATCAATGGGCAGGCCCATGGTCATTTGGAGCTGGTGGTGGAGGCCCAGCAAGTATAGACGCTGGAAATCTGTCTGTTTCTGGTATAAGAGGAAAAGACAATAGTGCTACCGTATTTGGAGGAACCGGAACGGGTCCGGGTAGATTCGCTCGAATACTTGCTAACCCAATTCAAGATGATGGCAATGAGTATTGGTTTTCATTTATTGGGAAAGCAAATCAAAATGTGGGACAAGGAGGATTTGGAAATGCATCAGGAGATAATACAGTACTGTTTGGAAAGAGAAATCCGGATGCAGAGGTTTCTATACTAGACATTGCTGGTAGTGGTGAATTTGTTAAGACAACTACTGCTGCGGAACAGAATAATTGGTATGTGGCAAGGATACAGTTTTCAGGAGACGATGAAGCAGATCTAGTGACCTTATGGATGAATCCTGATCCGGAAGCTGGACCGGAACTCGATTTTCCAGATGCTGAGCTCAGTGTAACCAGCTTGAACGATGGTATTTCCAGCGTTTTCTTTAGAGCAGAAGGGGGTGTTACCGAAATATCCATGGATGAGATTCATTTCGGGACAACATTTGAAAGTGTAGTACCTGTTGGCGATAGCGGAGAAGGTCCATTGGGTCTTTCAGAAGGTTCAAATTTGGTAAACTATCCAAACCCCTTTAGGGAGAGTACCACCTTTAACTTTTCATTAGAAAATAGAGGTCAAGTACAATTGTCAATTTTGGACTTAAACGGTAGGGAATTGGTCAAAATTCTTGACGGAGATCAACCAAAAGGTGAACATCGGATTACATGGGATGGAACAGGTAAGGATGGAGCAAGATTATCTCAGGGAATATATTTCTATAAGTTCCTGAGTGGAGAAAAATATACAATAGGACGAGTGCTCTTGTTAGATAAATAGTTAAGTATGAGATTTTGTTACTTTATCATAGTAATGTTAGCAATGACTCTGGGTCTTTCGGCCCAGAGTTTAACCATTAAACTGGATGACACTCAACAGGAATTTGAAGGTGCTGGTGTTGCTGTCAGCCTATTCTTGGGACACCATTTTAGCATGAATACTGAAAATCAGGATAAAGCTGTGCGGTTGGTAAATAAAGACCTAAACATGCAGTACTTGCAGGATTATCCCGATGAAAGATACCCTTCCGATGATCCTGAGTATTTTCAACGTAGAGTCGATTATTTCAAGGCTGCTATGGCTTACAATCCGGAAATTAAAATAGCCATGGTGGGTAATAAATTCCCTGATAATCTACGGACAAATCAGGTGGTTAATGGCAACACCTACCGAGTGCTTGACACAGATGACCCGGAGATTTACGATAAGTTAGCGGATTGGTATTTTCAAATTTTCCAATATTACAAAAACAATGACCTGGAGATTGAAGTCTTCAATGTGGTTAATGAGCCGGATCTGATCAACCCGTGTACGGGTAATTCTTGTAGGCAGTATGAGTATGGGTACGATGGCGATACCGAAAGAGGTGTAGCACTCATCTTTTCAGAAGCAGTCCCAAAATTTAAGGCCATGCTGAATGATCCAAGTATCAATACTTCCGGCATTAAAATCCCACTTATCATGGGGCCCAGCTCTTTCTCCCCCAATGGCTGTTTAGACTATATCAGGTATTTCAAGGAAAATTACCCGGAAGCCTGGGATCAGATTGATATTGTGGCTACACATCAATATAACAATGGTGCAAGAAGTGATCTTTTTCAAGAGATTTTAGTAGAAATTGGAGACAAACCCTTCCACCAATCTGAGACGCATGCTGCAAGAAATTCTGGAGGAATTGACGACCTTGGAAATTTGCCAGTGTCTGAAGAAGTGCGAACTGTTTTATCTCTAGCAAGGATTTTTAGTGTCGCCGTGAATAATGGGGTGAGTGCCTGGTATTATTTTATGAATAACTATCCGGGTGATTTCGAGCCGCCTGGGCTGATCCAAGTTGCATGGCAATCAACTAATCCAATTCCGTACAAACATTATTATGCGTACAAGCAGCTCACTACTGCACAACCTGCTTTTTCCGATGTGCTATCATTTGAGGTTACAGACTTTGCTAGTGGGGATATCGTAGCATTCAAGCATCCAAATGTTGATACAGTTTACATTCAAGTAGCTAATTATCTAAGTGTCAACAGAAAGGTCACAATTTCATTGGACAACAATGGAGTAAACGTACCAATGTTAGGCATCAAAGCCACCAGAACGGATGCGACTAGAGACGATGAAGAAGTTTTGAATGAGATATACGAAAGCCCCCTTTCTGAAATAGAGTTTGTGTCAACTCCATATTCGTTAAGTACACTGAAAATTGGATTGGAAAGTACTGTCACTTCTGTCAGCAGTGAAAAAACCTCTGAGCCGTTGATTCGACTTTCTAGTGAAGGACTGTCAATAGAATCACCTACGGAGATCAAAAAAGTAGCTGCATACACATTGTCAGGTCAACTAATTTTTAACGCCGAGAGGATCAACTCACGGAAGTATTTCGATGATCACTTAATGAATAAATATACCGGATTGATTGTTCTCAAAGTCCAAACAGCAGATCGTCAATTTACCAGAAAAATGTTTTTAAAGTATTAAGAGATGGGGAAAAGATGCTTGCAACCTATTTGGATCTTATCATTGCTAATAATTTCGGGTGTTTCCGGATGCAAATCAGGAACCGATCAACCTGCATTTCTCGAGAAACCTAATATCATCGTCATTGTTGCCGATGATTTAGGTTGGAGTGATCTCAGCAGTTATGGTAATGACTTTATAGAAACGCCTCATTTAGATCAGCTGGCATCAAAAGGAATTCGATTTACGAATGGCTATGCACCAGCATCTCTTTGTAGTCCCTCACGGGCTAGTATAGTGACAGGTTTACATCCAGTACGGGTGAATATTACAGAACACATACATGGGAATCAACCTGCTGGTCCCAATCAAAAACTGAAAACACCTCCAATCGATCAATCATTAAAATTAGAACACTACACCACAGCTGAAGCAGTGAAAAGAGAGGGCTATACGACAGCTTACATAGGTAAATGGCATTTGGGAGGAGGTGAATTCAGGCCTACAAGCCAGGGTTTTGATCACACGTATGCAGCTAATTATCACGGTCTTCCTAACACATTTCACTTTCCGTTTTTTAATCATGCGATGGATGATATCAAAGCGGATTCAGAACCTGGAGATTATTTAACGGATAAGTTAACTGACCATTTCATCGATTATATAGGTGAAGTAGAAGGTGAGTTTCTTGCTTATCTGAATTTCTATTCTCCCCACGTTCCAATTGAAGGTCCAACTGACTTAGTAGAAAAGTATGTAGAAAAAGCAGGTGGTGTTGATGATGGCCCTATTCCTAATCCACATTATGCGGCAATGGTGGAATCCATAGACCGTAATGTGGGTCGGCTTGTAGATTCACTAGATAGCTTTGGTTTGTTGGAAAATACAGTGATATTTTTCACTTCTGACAATGGAGGACTTTCTGTTCAGGAAGTTCCCGCTTTTGCAAAGCATACCCCACCCACAGATAACTTTCCTTTGAATGAAGGAAAAGGCTATTTGTACGAAGGAGGCATTCGCGTACCTTTCATCATTTATAATGAAACGTTATTTCAAGGAGGAGATAATCATACCCCCGTTTCGGGCACAGATATTCACAACACAATACTGGATTTATTAGAAAGGCATGATTTTACATCGGATGGGAAATCTCTTCTCCCAATTACAAGAGGTGAAGATCAAATCAAACCTATTTTCTTCCATGTTCCTCACTACAGTCCACAAGGGGGACTGCCTGCATCGGCGATAAGAAAGGGAGATTATAAACTCATTTATTTTTATGAGGAAGAAAGTCATGAGCTATACAATTTGGTGAAGGACCCTGAAGAACTAAATAATCTGGCAAACACAGAGATCGAAATAAAGGAAGATCTCCTCAGAGAATTACAAGAGTGGAAAGCTCGAGTAGAGGCTAAAAACCCTTCTCCTAACCCTAATTATCTTGGTGATTGAAGAGCATTCCCCGTTTTTTTCCATAATGCGGAATTTCCATATAGAAGCGTTATTAACTACTTAATTTAATATATCCACGACCAGTACAGTACAGGATGGTGCCTTATTCTGGGATGTTTACACTTGTTGATGATTCGCTAATAAAAACAGAAATTAGAGCTTATTTATTGATGTTTTTTTAATAAAAACTCCATTCTGTTGAATCATTTGCATCAACTAATGGCAGACCGATTAAATACAGCATCCATAAACCCAGTTGAAGAAGAGAGCCAACTGTGGAATTGTTTTCAGTTGGGTGATAAGGTAGCCTTTCGTAAAATCTATGAGATTTACATTAATAAATTGTATAGCTACGGTCTTAAGGTCTGTAAAGATTCCACTTTAGTGAAAGACTGCATACAGGACTTGTTCATTGATTTATGGACAAAAAGAGAAAGATTGAGTAGGACTGTCCAGATCGAGTATTATTTGTATACATCTTTACGTAGAAAAATTCTATCAAGGCTTAAATCTGATAGAAAGCTTCACATCAAACTCCAACAGCATATCTCTGATGAGGACGTTCAGGTTAAATCTATTGAGAACACAATCATTTCGGATATAAGAAAAACTGAGCTTCAAACAGCAGTTAGCAGTGCGTTGAAGAAACTACCCGATCGTCAAAGAGAAATTTTGTTCTTGATTTTCGAAAAAGGCTATTCATACGAGGAGTCGTCCACCTTGATGAATGTAGATATAAAAACGGCTTACAATCTAGCGTGGCGAGCAATGAAAAAGCTCAAATCTGTACTCTGCTAAACCCTCACTCTCCTTGGTCATTACCCTACGGGAAATTATCAAATTTTTATTTAATGAATCTTATAATTGATAATATCATACTTTAATAACCCTTTTGTTTAAATAATTATAAATTTCACAAAAAAGTTCTTGTAGGGAGTAGAAATCAGACAAACCTTTTCCTCTTAGTAGTAAAAGGTAAAAGAATTAGTGCAATACTCCGATTACAC
This sequence comes from Ekhidna sp., assembly GCA_965267215.1. Classification (GTDB taxonomy): domain Bacteria; phylum Bacteroidota; class Bacteroidia; order Cytophagales; family Cyclobacteriaceae; genus Ekhidna. The sequence goes on along the minus strand of OZ253940.1, from coordinate 1,803,448 downwards.
CATACAAGATTTTGCGTTAGACGATAATTTTAAAAATTGGGTCATCAACCCGGACGAAGAAACTAATGGCTTTTGGACTGAATGGCTTAATGAGAACCCACATCGATTTGATGATATTCAAAAAGCAAGGCAATTAGTATTGACCATTCAGTTTGAGGATCAATTTCTCACAGAAAAGGAAGTTAACGATTTATGGGATTCCATTGAGTCCGCCGTAGACGAAAAAGAGACCACACTAAAGCAAACCAAGCAAAGGTTCCTTTTTCATGACCATAATATTCCTAAAAAGAAACCTGGAAAGAATAAACTTTTTCTTGTTGCATCAATTGTGGTGGCCATAAGCTCACTTCTCGCCATTAATCTATACCCTGAAGAGGAAAACAATACCAGATATGCTATTTCATCTGATTATGGAGAAACAAAGACAGTGAGACTAAAGGATGGCAGCTTAGTGACCTTAAATGCTAATTCTACTATAACCTACCAGGATAATTGGGGTGATGATAAAGTGAGAAAGGTCTGGCTTAAAGGAGAGGCTTACTTTGAAATTGAGCACAAAGACAATAACCAAAAATTTGTAGTAGAAGCCAATGGAAATGAAATCAATGTTCTTGGCACCAAATTCAATGTGTATGCAAGAGAACGAAATACCAATGTATTGTTGACAGAGGGAAAAGTAGAGTTTAAGTCCAAAAATCAAGAACGCTTGCAAATGGTTCCAGGGGACTTGGTTTCATTCAATGGAAAAAATCAAACACTTAAAATAGAAGCAATCGAACTTAAAGACTTCACTTTTTGGAAAGAGGGGAACCTCGTATTCAGAAGCAAGAGTCTTTCGGAAGTAAGTGACCTCTTAAAGAACAACTATGATATTGATGTATTCTTCCTGGATGGCGCATTAGCTGATAGGAAGTTTACCGGAGTGATTCCGTCGGAGAACGTAGAAGTTTTGATCGAATCACTCGCTAAAGCTTTCGATCTATCTATTGAAAGAAAGAAAAATGTCCTCATTATTAAACGAAAAGAGCAATTATGAAGAAAATCCTACCTAAATGCTTCTTACTACTTCTATTAGTGATGTCCTCATTTACACTAGCCTCGCAGAATTTGTTGGCAATGGAGGTATCAGCGACTGATAAAGTAAGTAGCCAAAAGCCTGTTCGTGTAGATCTGAAAGATCACTTATTCTGGATTGAACGTGAAATAGGTGTTTATTTCAATTACGACGATGATCTTTTGAGTAACATTTCAATCGAGAAAGAGAAACTAAGAAAGAAACTAAGAAAGAATGAGCTAGCTGAGTATTTATCGACCTTACTGCGACCTCATGACTTAGGTTTTGAACTGCTCAGTGAAGATATCTATGTGATAAAACCTCAAAAAGAGATTGAGAATAAGAGAGCAATAAAGAAGAGGGATTTTGAGACACAATCAGCTCCTATAAGTAAGAAGGATAAGATTCGATCGGATAAAGACAGACTGACAAAAGAAACCCTCCAGCAACGAACCGTGAGTGGAAAAGTAGTTGATGATACAGGAGAGGGGCTTCCTGGAGCATCGGTCTATATTAAAGGAACAACAAGGGGGGTTATAACAGATATCGATGGAAATTATCGGTTAGAAGTGGAGGACGATGATGAAATTTTGGTGATTTCTTACGTGGGTTTTTTAGATCAGGAGGTCGAGATTGGGGATCGTACAGTTATAGATATAACGCTTAAAGCTGATTTACAAGCATTGGATGAGGTAGTGGTCACAGGCTATGGGAATACCCCAAAGTCAGAATTAATCGGCTCTGTGGCGACTGTAAAATCAAAAACGCTTGATAAGCAGCCCATCACCACATTTGAAGAGGCTCTGGCGGGACAAGTTGCTGGGGTAAATGTAAGATTCAATACGGGTGTACCCGGAGGTGCTCCGTCAATCAATATCAGGGGGATAAGCTCCATTTCTGAAGAAGGAATCGGAAATCAACCACTCTTTGTGGTTGATGGATTTATATATGGGAATACCAACGATCAATTTAACAACCCTTTAGCAGGTATAGCTCCAGGAGATATTGAGTCTATTACAGTATTAAAAGATGCGGCATCTGCTTCTTTATATGGTTCACGTGCAAGCGGTGGTGTAATTATTATTACAACTAAATCAGGAAGGGATGGAGCTACCCGCATCAGCTTTGATAGTTATGTAGGACTTCAGGTAGTGCCGGATATCGTGAAACCGCAGGTTCTAAATGCCAGAGAGCTAGCGCAATTCAATAGGGAAAAATGGGAAGACCAGTATTTTGCAGACAATGGAGAATTTCCTACGGCTGAAATATTAGCAACTAATAATGTTGTTGATCCAGCAAACTATGGAGAAGGAACTGATTGGTTTGATGAAATAACACAAGATGCATTGATGCAGAACTATAATATCAGTGCGTCAGGCGGGAGTAAAAATGTTAATTATTTCATTTCAGCTAACTACCTTGACCAGCAAGGTACCGTAATTGAAACCGGGTTTAAGCGATATTCAATTAGGGCCAATATTGACACTAAAATGGGTGACAAGGTGAAGTTTGGTTTTAGAATGACACCTTCACAAGCCATTTTTCAGCGTAATGGAGGGACAGATCCAGCGAGCGCTACTTTTAGTGTATTAGGAACGGTGCTCACAAGTCAATGGCTGGGTCCGGATGTAAGAGTGAGAGATAGAAGTGGAGATTTGGTGCCATGGGAATTTTCTGATCTAATAGTAGGTAGACAGGTGAGTCCAGTGTATGAGCAAAAAGTGAGAGAAAATACACAGACTACCAACCAATTCAACGCTAATACCTACCTCGAGTACGAGCCAATTAAAGGGCTAAAAATCAAACCCACTTTCGGAGTAAGTATTATTGCAAATAGAGTACAAGGATATGCTCCTCCGCTTCCAGGTGATGCATTTAATCCAAACTTAGATCCAGATCGACTAGCTCCAGCGACAGCTACTTTCAATTATGGAGAAAGCTTTAGATGGCAAAATGAGAATTTAATAACCTATTCAAAGACTTTTAATCAAGCACATAATCTGGATGTTTTAGGAGCTTTTACACTACAAAAATCAGAGGGGTTTGGTCAGGCAACTCAAACTACAAACCTATTGGAACCCTTCAAGCTTCCAAACTCAGATAACGTTTCCAGGGTAGTTCCTGGCACAGATATCCCTGCCTTTAATTTCACAACATTTCCAACGGATGCTTTCAATAGTCAGGTATCTTATATAGGGCGCGTAAAGTACAACTATAAAGATCGGTATTTTCTAACGGGAGCCTGGCGTAGAGACGGATCTTCTAGATTTGGTGAGCGTGTGAGGTTTGCTGACTTTCCTTCGGCTGCTGTTGGATGGAGGATATCCAATGAACAATTCTTCAAGAATCTTGGAATAGATAATATTATAAATAACATACTCATTGAAGGCTCTTATGGACAACTTGGTAATAATAGAATTCCTGATTTTAGGGCGCTTGGTGGAGTTAGGTTAGGAGGAAATTCCTATGTCTTTGGTGGACAATTATCACAAGGGCGAGCTGCCGGAGGAGGAGATGTTCCAAATGCTGACCTTACCTGGGAAGAAACAGAAGAGTTTGCAGCAGGTATCGATCTTGGTTTTTTGGGAAATAGAATCATATTTGAAGCAGATGTTTACCGGAGAAATATTTTTAACCTTCTTAATAATCAGTCCCTGCCATGGGTGACCGGATTCACTAACGTCTTTGGAAATATTGGTGACTTACGCACGGAAGGTCTTGAGCTAATGCTTAGAGCTGTAAATATTGGCAAGGGAAAATTTAGATGGGATTCTGACATTAATGTGACCTTTAATGAAACGATCGTCACAAGGTTGGGAGAGGATAACTTTCCAATCTTTAGAGAAGCAGTAAATGGTGGGAATAGTCATTTATTCCAAATAAGAGTGGGGGATCCACTAGGATTATTCTATGGTCTGCGATATGAAGGTCTTTACACCGAAGATGACTTTGATGATGCAGGAAATCTCCTTCCTGGAGTGCCAGGATATAATGGTGGTGGCGGTGCACCTGTAGTGGGCTCAGCAAAATTTTTTGATGCAAATGGAAATGGCGGAATCGATATCTCTGGTGATGGTGTAGTAATTGGAGATGCGAATCCTGACTTTACTTTCGGATTCAATAACTATTTCACATATGGACCACTCAGTCTTAAAATTCTGATGACTGGCGTCGTAGGTCAGCAAGTGTATGACCGAACCTTTGAGTTGCTGAATAACTTTGATCCTGTAAACGGTAGGGAAGACCTAAGCACATTCAACATCCATAGAAATGTGCTTAATCGCTATCGTCCTGGGGATGACCCACACACTAAAACAGTACCAGGAACGGCCGGGGGCGATCGTCCATGGAGATGGGCCAATAGTGCCCACGTAAAAGATGCTGGATATCTGGCGGTGAGAAACATCACTTTAACCTATGATTTTGTAAGCACTTTTAGAGATCAGTTGGATTTTCTAACAAGTGGTTCAGTCTACGTAAGTGTGCAGAATGCATTCATTTTCTCACCTTTTGACGGTAACCCGGAAGCCGGCAGGGCAAGTGCTGGTGCACTGAGACCAAATGTAAATTTTGGCAGCTATCCAATTGCTAGAATTTTCACCGGAGGCATTCGTCTAACACTTTAATCGCTTAGTAACATGAAAAAAATCAAATACTTTCTTCCAATAGTTTTACTTTCATTTATTCTGGGATGTAATGATTTTCTAGAAGCAGAGCCCAAAACACGAGTGGTTCCTCGAAACTTTTTAGATACGGAACTGGAAGTTGAGCAGGCGGTCACGGCTATGTACCGTCAGTTTAGAAATATTTATGTTGGAGAGCAGTGGAAGTGGGGAGAGATTAGATCTGATAATACCTCGAATGATACACTAAGCAACAGGGAACGACCTCAGTTGGTTGATGAATTTATTCTAAGCGCTGGAAGTCAGCTAATTCAGACCTATTGGCTAGGAAGTTACCAGGGGATATATAGAAGCAATATCCTTATAGATGCCATGACTGATCCTGATCCTGATCTTCGTTTTGAGTCTGCAACAACACAAGATAGGGTCGAGGGAGAAGCTCGATTTTTTCGAGCATTTTATTACCACAACCTGGTTCGCCTCTTCGGGGAAGTACCAGTCATTGAGATAACAGTTGAAGGTATATCTGATAGACCGGTCTTCGCAAATATTCCAAGGTCTGCAGTTTCAGTGGTATATGATCAGATAATTATTTCAGATTTAGAAAGTGCAGCTGACTTGCTGCCACAGTCTTATGATTCTGATAATACCGGGCGCGTTACAAGGGGAGCTGCACTGACCCTGCTAGGAGAAGTATATCTCTCTGTTCAAGACTATGCTAATGCAATTACTGTTTTAGAAGAAGTCAGAACGCTGGGATATATGTTGAATGCAAACTATGAAGAAAACTTTGATCCGGCTTTCAAGAATGGACCTGAGTCCATTTTCGAAATACAATTTGAAGTAGATGTTCAGCAGGCTGCAGGTTTCTTTAGAAATTGGGTTCCAGCAAATTCCAGTGGTGGAGTAATCTCTTCCATAAATGCTCAAGGCGAAGCGGGTAAGAATCAACCCACCCAGGATTTAATAGACGAATTTGAAACTGGAGATCTCCGTGAAAGTGTTTCAATAGCATACTTCGAAAGACTTGCAACTGGTGGCCTTCCTGTGCCATACATTAATAAATACAACTATGAGTTTTTAAATGAGGCAGGGATAGTGGGTTCTGATGTGAATTACCCGGTATTTCGATATGCAGATGCATTGTTACTCCTCGCTGAGGCCTACAATGAAGCCTCATTTGGATCACTACCTGATGCATCTATCCTCTTATTGAACCGTGTGCGCAATAGAGCTGGTCTGGATCCCCTCGTTCGAGGGCTTGATTTTTCGACTGCTGAAGATTTGAGATTGTTGATTTTAAAAGAAAGAAGGATTGAGCTTGCATTTGAGAATAAACGGTGGTTCGATTTACTAAGAATAGAAGCACGTGACCCAGGCTTTTTAACTGATTTAATGACCGCTCATGGACTGGAAGAAATTGCTGTAAAGGAGAATTACCTGGAACCGAGTGCATATGCCAACATTCGACTACTTCTAGGTCTACCGGCAGAGCAAGTCACCACGTATGGATATGTTCAAAATGATGGTTGGGAGTAAATGGGGAATTTAAAAATGACTACCATGAAATGAGCATAAGCTCCAAAAAACATAACAACAAGGATGAATCGCTGTGGCGAATCGGTTACTTATGCGAATTCCATGTGACCATAAAAAAACAACTATACACATGAAAAAATATATATACTTATTGCTTTTTATTATTGGATCCTACATTGCATCGGCTCAAACACCTGCATTTGATAAATTCAATTACGTCACGACGGATACCTTAAGGACCATTGAGACAGTAGGAACAAAAGGAGACGGCTGGAACGGCCCCTGGACTGCCCTGAAGGGAAATACCTACTTTGAAGAAGACAGTATTGTCAATTTTAATAATTCTGTACTTCGAGCGACTTCCAAGAACCTCATGGATCTAGATCTGCTCAATTCGAACAATACCGTCAGGGCCTACAGAGGACTTGAGACGCCCTATTTGGATAATGGACAAACATACTGGCTGGGTTACTGGGCACGAACTGAACGTACAGGAGGAGCGAATGTTAATCAAATTATGTTGTGTGATACCTCAGCGGTTGCTGCAAGTGGTGGAAATGGTCAACTAGTCGGTTTTGGTGTTAACTTCGATAATGACAATATACAGATTGACCGTGGTACAGGCACTAGAAACACAGGTATAGCGAGTACTTCCGCGCATTGGATAGTGGCAAAGATTATCACTACAGGTGACGCAACGGATGATCAGATTTTATTATTTGTAGATCCTACCCCTGGGATAGAGCCCAACGATGTAGATGCAGATGCAAGTGTCACCGTGAACACCTTAAACAGTGGGTGGAATGGAGTTTTTATTAAACATGATGGGCCTCAAGGAATACGTACCCTTGTAGATAACTTATATATAGGCAACACATTCGCGGAAATCACTCCCGATGACTTGTATACGTTAGCCTCTCCAGCATTTGATCAATTTAATTATGCCACCACAGATACACTGAGAACGATCGAAGCTGTAGGAATGAAGGGTGATGGATGGAACGGTCCATGGACAGCTTTGAAAGGGAACACCTACTTTCAAGAAGATAGTATCGCCAATTTCAGCACCTCTGTACTTCGTGCTACATCCCAAAATGTTATGGACCTGGATTTATTGAATTCACTCAATACAATCAGAGCGTATCGAGGGCTCGAGACACCCTATTTAGATAATGGACAAACATACTGGCTTGGGTACTGGGCTCAGACTGAGCGTACAGGGGGAGCCAATGTCAATCAGATAATGCTATGTGACACTTCAGCTGTTGCTGCAAGTGGAGGAAGTGGTCAACTGGTCGGTTTTGGTGTCAATTTCGATAACGATAATATCCAAATTGATCGTGGGACAGGTACCAGAAACACAATGATATCAGGTGATGTGGCACGTTGGATTGTGGCAAAGATTATTACGACTGGTGATGCCAGTGATGATCGAATCTTATTATTTGTGGACCCTACTCCTGGGGTAGAACCCAATGATTTGGATGCAGATGCAGATGTGACCTTAAACACCCTTAACAGCGGTTGGAATGGGGTATTTATTAAACATGATGGGCCTCAAGGATTACGAACTTTGGTAGATAACCTATACATTGGAAATACTTTCGAGGATATCACTCCAGATGACTTAAGTATTTTGAGTAATGCCCCCACTCCTGCATTTGATCAATTTAATTACGCCACAACCGATACCTTAAGGACAACTGAAACTGTAGGTACAAAAGGAGACGGCTGGAACGGACCCTGGACTGCCTTAAAAGGAAATACTTACTTCTCAGAAGATAGTATTGTCAATTTCGAATACAGTGTGTTGAAGGCTACTCGAAAAAATGCCATGGATCTGGATCTGTTGAATTCAAATAACACCATACGTGCGTACAGAGGATTGGAAACTCCTTACGAGGACAATGGCCTTACGTATTGGTTAGGGTATTGGGCGGATTCGGAACGTACAGTGACAGGCAATGTTAACCAGATTATGCTATGCGATACTTCAGTTGTTGCTGCAAGTGGGGGAGCAGGACAACTCGTCGGGTTTGGAATAAATTTCAGTAACAACAACATTCAGATTGACAGAGGTACGGGCACATCGGACTCTGGAATTCCAGGAGATACTGCACGCTGGATTGTGGCAAAGATTATTACTTCAGGGGATGCTAGCGACGAGCAAATACTTCTGTTTGTGGATCCTACACCAGGAGAAGAACCGGATGACAGTGAAGCAGTAGCTGATGTTACAGTAAATACGTTAAATAGCGGCTGGAATGGTATTTTTATTAAACATGATGGACCGCAAGGATTAAGAACAATTGTAGATAATCTCTACATAGGAAACTCCTTCAGTGAGATCACCCCGGATGATTTGGAAAAGGTATTCCCTCCTAATCCTCCTGAGGTGGCATTCGATAAATTTGATTATTCAGTAGGTGCATCCCTTACGGATTCAACTTCACTTGCTGACGAAGGTTCCGGATGGAATGGTCCATGGGTTCATTTGAAGGGAGGGATTACGATTGTGGAAGACAGTATTGAGTCTCAGTTTAACCTAAAAGGAACCGTTGCTAATGCCATGGAATGGGATCTCATTTCTCAGTCAACCGGTATACGAGCCTATCGCGAATTTGAAACTCCTTATCTCGATGCGGCTAGAACCTATTGGTTGGGTTACTGGGCCAAGACCCGTCGGAATGGAGGAGCAAACGTCTCTCAGCTTGTTCTGGCAGATGTATCCGAGGTAGCAGCAACTGGTGGTGCAGGTCAATTGCTTTCGATAGGGATCGATTTTGACAGTGATAATCTTAAACTCACAGGTGGTACCGCAGGGAATAACCTATCAGAGATTGAAGGTGACACCACACATTGGATCGTAGCTAAGATTGTAACTACGGGTGACAATCAAGCTGATAGTGTTTATCTATTTGCCGATCCAGCCCCTGGTTCAGAACCATCTGTTAGTCAGGCTATTGCTTCCACATCAACCACTGCATTAGCTGATGGTTTTGATGGTCTGATGATCAAACATGATGGGCCTGTAGGTATCGAAACGATTGTAGATGATCTGTACATCGGTAATTCATTTGCAGATATAACTCCTGGAGACCTTCGGGATGTGGAGCAAATATTCTTGCCTACTGCCGGATACGAAGGATTCAATTTTACAGCTGGTAGTTCATTGGATGGTGCTGGAGTCATCGAAGATCCATGGGCTACAACATGGATGAAAGTGAGCGGTGATGATGCAACATTGAATGCGGAGAGCTTGGATAACAGCCTTACCGTGATTGAAGGAGGAAGCGTCACATTATCGATTACAGATGGAGAAAAAGACACGACCATTTATGATAGGAAAATCAGACCAACGCTGATAGATGGTGGCGGATCGATCTGGGTCAGTTTTTTAATGGAGTCTGACGACTTTCAGGTGACCAAGTCGAGTAAATTGAGCCTTCTGAATGGGTCTGAAGAGTTGATCGGTTTTGGCGGTGCAGCCGGACTCAGTACGGTAGGTGTTACCTGGAATGGCGCAAGTAAAGCTTCAGATGTTGAAGTGAAAGGTACAAATTGGATTGTCGCTAAAATTGAATTATCGGGTGATGCCAATGGAGATACAGTCTATGTTTGGATCAATCCTGAGCCCAGCATTCCACCTCAAGATGAATTGGCAGATATTGTTGTGGATGGCATTTCGAGTGACGAATTTATATTCTCAAATTTTGACGGAATCCGTTTATCGTTCCAGGGATTCACTCCGAGTGAAGCGACCTTTGATGAAATTCGGTTTGGATTTAGTTTCAGCGATATAAGCAGGCTGGAGGAAGAGGTAGATCCTGACCTAATAGCCCAGGATATTTTTGCTTATAGCGAAGGCCCACTTGTTGGCCAGGGTTTTACAAACGAACAATGGAATGAAGGATGGCAATCTGTAGGAACAGAGGAAGTAGGCCTGGTTACTTCTGGTGCATTAGAAGTCGGTTCATTAGGAATAAAAGGAAAGAGCAACAAAGTTACATTGACCAATACGAATGGGAATGTCAGATATGGCCGAGAACTCCTTACTCCTGTTACCGACGATGGCAATGCCTATTGGTTGAGTGCCTTCATGGACTTTGGTGAAGGTTCTTCCGGAGGGGGAAATGTAGGGCAGGTGTATCTCTGGAACACAAGCTTTGAATCACCTCAGGATCAACGCCTGGCGATGGGCCGTGTTTTCGGAAGCTCCAATGGATTTCTGGGAATGGATGATAGAGCTTCTGGAAGACGACCGATAAGTGATGTTCAGGGAACAGGAAGCTATTGGTTAGTGATGAAGGTACAAATGAGTGGTGATCCACGCCCTGATTCAGCATACCTTTGGATCAATCCAGATCCGGAGTTAGCAGATCTTGATACCGCTACTGCTGACGTTAAGATAGCCTCTGAATCATTAAATGATGGCTTTAATGGAATATTCATTAAGTCCGAAGGAGCGCCATCATTGACTACTTCGTTTGATGACATACGTTTTGGGTCAACATATACTTCTGTAACCTTATCAACTTCCGACGCTGGTCCGGTGCTCGGGTTGCAACTCGACGAAGGTACGTTTGTCAATTATCCCAACCCATTTGCTGAAAGTACCACCATTTCGTTTGATCTGGAGGAGAGTTCAGAAACTGAGTTGAAGATCATAAGTATGGATGGTCGACTTATCAAAACACTAGCATCAGCTGAACTAAAGGCTGGAAGGCATCAAATTGAATGGAACGGGATCAATGAATCAGGCGGTAAGGTCGCTCCTGGTATCTATATGAGTGTATTGAGAACGGAAGGAAAAACCAGGATTTCAAGAATTATCCTTTCCGCAAAGTAGAATGAATGAAGTTTAAAATAATGTGGTTTAAAAACATATATATGCCGGAAGTAATCGTACTAAGTCTGCTATTGAGTCTGTTTTCATGCAAAGACGACCATCTGGGTAAACCGGGAGTAGGTACTGAAAAGGAAGATGATAAAGAAAAGGAAGGAGGAAATGGAGATCCCAATAAGCCTAATATTATCTTCTTACTTACAGATGACCAAAGGTTTGATGCGTTAAGTTTTACGGGAAATGCTATCCTACAAACACCAAATATGGATGCGCTGGCAGAACAGGGTGTTTACTTTAAAAATGCCTATGTAACTACCTCCATTTGTGCGATGAGTAGAGCCAGCATATTGACAGGGCAATACGCGCGAAGGCATGATATCTGGGATTTCGGGGAAAGCTTAACGGAAGCTCAGTATGCCAGTTCGTACCCAGCTCTTTTTAAAGCAAACGGTTACAATACAGGCTTTGTAGGCAAGTTTGGTGTAGGCAATATAGGACAAAGTACCATAGAAAAGTACTTTGACTATTGGGCAGGTTTCAACGGGCAAGGGTCGTATAATGCAAACTATGAGGGAAAGAACATCCACCTCACTGAAAAGATGGGTAATCAAGCACTGGATTTTCTGGATCTGCAGACTGATTCAGAAAATCCTTTTTTATTGTCCATGAGTTTTAAAGCTCCTCATGTGGAAGGTGACCCAGGATTTTTTCTGCCAGATGCAGCATATGCAGGGTTATATCAATCAGAGACTGTTGAAGCACCGGCAGCCGCGGACAATGCCTATTTCAATTACTTTCCGGATGATTTTATTACGAATGCGAATGGAGCTAACAATGTGGCGAGAAATCGTTGGGTGGATAGATTCGAGACCCCTGAGAAATATCAGGAGAATGTTAAAAAGTATTATCAGCTTGTGTATGGAGTTGATGTAGTAATTGGTCGCATTCGAGAGAAGCTAGAAGCATTAAACCTCCATGAAAATACATTAATTGTTTTCACAAGTGATAATGGCTTCTACCTTGGAGAATATGGGTTTGCCGGGAAGTGGTATGGAAGCGATCCATCTATCAGAGTTCCTATGATTATTTACGACCCAAGACCAGAAGCTCCAAAGGCGATGGTGATAGAGCAAATGGCACTAAATATAGACATAGCTCCTACACTCCTTAGCTTGGCTGATATCTCTATTCCTTCTATCATGCAAGGTAAAGATCTCACAGACTTGATAAATGGAACGAGTGAAGAATGGAGAACAGAGTTTTTATATGAGCATCTGTGGCCATCGTCTGATGCGTATTACATTCCAAGTACAGAAGGAGTAGTTACGGAGGATTATAAGTATATGAAATATTTTCTGAATCGAGAATTTGACAATGTCATGTTCGAAGAATTTTACGATCGTAATCTGGACAAAGATGAGGTGACTAACCGAATGGCAGATCCTGATTATGTTAATGAAATAGCAGCTATGAAACAACGACTATCGGAATTTAGAGAAGAAGCAAAATAATTATTACAGATGAGATTGTATGGCTTTTTGATCTTATTCCTGGTTTTTGAATCGCTGGCGGCACAATCAAAATTGTTCCTGATTGCGGGGCAAAGTAATGCAAGGGGTCGAGCTGATGTTAATTCTTCCATCCAGCCTGGAGCCTACGCGCAGGAATATCAATACAACTTAGATCGATTAGTTGCAGTTGCAGACCCAGTCGGAGTAAACGAACTCAGCTTCGAAGCAGCAAACATTGGAAGTTTTGTTCCGGCCTTTACTCAGAGTTATCATGAAGCCAGCAGATTGGATTTGGTGATTGTTCATGCCGCAAAGGGAGGATCTGCGCTACTACCGGCAGCAGATATTGGTAATGGAAATTGGAGTTCATCGGGAGTACATTTTGGAAATGCTCTCTTTAAAACAACGGATGCTATTAAAAAATCCAATGTTTCTCTTTCCGGGATCATTTGGGCACAGGGAGAAAATGAAGGATTGACAGATGGAGCGGTTACAGCAGCTCAATATAAAACGGCTTTGGTGGATCTGATTGCCAGATTTCGAGCAGAATATGGCCCAGTACCCTTCTTTATCGTTGAAATAGGACCCTACACGCTTAATTCTTCCATTGACGATGCATTCTCTGCAATACGGGGTGTACAGCGAGAAGTAGCTGCAGAAGACCCTTTAACATTCATAGGATATAATAAAACTGAGAATTTTGTCAGCTTAGGATTCATGAAGTCTGATGGAATCCACTACAATATCCAAGGCCTAGAGGATATTGGCGCTGATTTAGGATCTGCAGTTTATTCAGGAAATCAAACTCCAGCTTCCTTTGATATGATCGAACCAGCAGAGTCGGCAAACCTTGAGCTGATAGAAGATGATTCTATAAAATTTACCTGGAATAAATCGGTCGATGTGGATCAACTCAAATACATGCTGAAAATAAACTTTGGGTCTCAGGAATTGGAATATGAAGTATTGGATGATACCTCTATCTACGTTAAGGTTCAGGAATTGGGTGGTGATCAATCAGTAAGCTGGTCTGTTTCAGTGACCGACGGAATTGATACAGTACAATCAACCCCCTCAGAAAGGACTTTTAGTTTAGATATTTCAGCTGTGCTAAATACTCGTTCAAATGTTCCTGAGTTATCGGTTTATCCGAATCCATTCAAGAATGCGTTAAAAATTAATAATCTCACACAAAATAAAAACCATATCCAAATCATAGATTTGACAGGTAGGCAGGTAATTAATCTTCTCATAAATAAAAATGATCCTGTCGACTTGTCTTATCTAAAAAAAGGGGCCTATGTACTTCGATTAAATAATGAAAGAACTATTAAGGTTTTCAAGAAGTAGATTCAACCTGAGGGTATTGAGATATTTTTCTTTAGGCTAACAAGAACAAATAGGTAGTCTCTTACCATATACTACAGGATGGATCAAAAAATAAGGTCGGTTAATTTTCTCAATTGATAACGCAAACCAAAAACTAAACAACATTGAGTTGATGAGTACCCGCTTTACCCTATTTCAATTTACATTCTTTATTTGTTGTCTTTTCTATTCTTGTCAATTTTCCCCTTCCAAAAAAAGTGATCAAAGAGTCGAAGACCTACTCTCCCAAATGTCGTTGGAAGAAAAGATCGGCCAGATGACGCAGTTGAACATCAGCATGATCAACACCACTGGTCAAAATCAGGATATCATACTTGATGAAGAGAAAACAAGAAAATTGCTTCAAGAATACAAAATCGGGTCTTTCCTTAACGGGAATGCCGCCCCTGCTGAAGACTGGTATCGATTCTCTAAGCGATTACGGGAGATAGCTATTGAGGAATCAAGATTGGACATTCCAATTATCTATGGGATCGATCATGTGCATGGGGCAGATTTCTTGGAAGGCGCAACCATTTTTCCACAGCCAATCAATTTGGCTGCTACTTTCAATCCTGCGTTTGCTGCTCAGATGGGCAGGGTTACGGTCAGGGAATCAGCAGATCTAGGGCATCACTGGATTTTTGCACCGGTTTTAGATTTAGGAATCAATCACTATTGGCCTAGGCTTTGGGAGACTTTCGGTGAAGATCCTCTAGTTGCTTCTGATATGGGGAAAGCCTTTGTGGAGGCGTTGCAAGATTCCTCGAATTCAGCACCGTACAAAGTAGCAGCCTGCGCCAAGCATTTCATTGGGTATTCGGATCCCCGCTCAGGCTGGGATCGCACGCCTGTGCATGTTCCGGATCAATACCTTCATGAGTTTTTCCGTCCATCGTTTCAGACCTCTTTTGATGCTGGTATTAAAACGGTAATGATCAACAGTGGGGAAATCAATGGAGTTCCTGCACACGCATCATCTAAAATTCTGAGAAATCTCCTGAGAGATGAAATGGGATTTGAAGGAGTAGCGGTCACTGACTGGGGAGATATCCAAAAACTGGTGCGTACCCATAGGGTAGCTGCAAATGAAAAGGAAGCAACATTTAAGGCCATTCAGGCAGGAATCGATATGTCGATGACAGCTACAAGCATTAATTTCTGTAAGTACCTGAAAGAATTGGTAGAGGAAGGACGAATTACTGAAAGTAGAATTGACGAATCTGTTAGGAGGATCTTGACACTCAAGTTCGAGCTAGGGTTATTTGATAACCTAACACCACGCAACGATCGATTTGATCGCATAGGATCGGATGAACATCGGAAGATGGCTTTGGAAACCGCCAGGGAATCCATCGTGCTTCTAAAAAATGATTTAGTTGGGAAGAAGCCGGTTTTGCCTCTATCAACGAACACCAGAGTCCTTTTAACAGGTATGTCAGCGAATTCTAAAAAGAACCTGGCAGGTGGCTGGACGATTGAATGGCAGGGAGCTGCGGAAGAGCGATACCCGAAAGATATGCTCACGGTCAAGACCGCTCTGGAGCAGCAATTCGGAAATGTTGGACACGCAGTATCTGCTTCTGATATTAAAAAGATGGCATCAGCTTCGGATGTCATAGTGGTCGCCACAGGGGAACAACCTTATACTGAGTTTGAAGGAAACATCAACGACTTGTCGTTAGCTAAAGAAGAAATGGAACTGATCAGGACTGCTGTAGAGACCGGATTACCTGTAGTGCTGGTTTTGATCGAAGGACGTCCGAGGATCTTTACAGACGTTGAAGAACGATTGGCTGGAGTGATATGGGCTGGATTACCCGGTTTTGAAGGAGCTGAAGCAATTGCAGATATCCTTTCTGGAAATGTAAACCCAAGTGGAAAGTTATCTATTAGCTATCCGGCTTACGTTGGACATAATAATGCTTACCACCATAAGAATACTGATAAGGACACCTACTTGTATCCTTTTGGATATGGGTTGAGCTACTCTGGATTTACCTATGAAAATCTGACGCTATCCGACACGATCTTTTCGGACCAAATTACAGCCGAAATCCAACTTTCTAATACCGGAGATATAGCAGGAAAAGAATCTATTCTTTGGTTTCTGACCGATGAGGTAGGAACCATCACCCGTCCCGTAAAAATGTTGAAACACTTTGAAAAAGTTCAATTAGAAGGTGGCGATCAAGTCACCGCAACATTCAATATCAAAAAAGAGCACCTTACGTATCCGGATGAAAACGGCGATCCGATATTTGAGCCAGGTTATTATACATTGCAGGTGGGGGGTAAAAAAGTGAGGTTTTATGCAGAATAGGAATCAATTCATAGCATTTAGTCCACAGCAATCAGTCCACAGCAACCTGTTGACCGCCAATTGTCGACTATCAATTAAACTTTGTATCATCACTTATCTATTAATTCTTTGCTTACAACCTACTAACGCCCAGCACCCCTGGCAAAATCCTGAAGTCGTCAACATCAACAAGCTACCCGCACGGGCTACCTCCATCTCCTTTCCATCTGAAGAACTTGCCCTTGAGGGCAATAGAGATAAATCTCCACGGAAACTTTCCTTGAACGGTAATTGGAATTTTAAATACTTCGAAGCACCAAACTTGGTGCCTCAAGGATTTCATCAAAATGATCAGCTTAATAGGAAAACGATTCCTGTTCCATCAAACTGGGAAATGCATGGGTATGGAAAGCCTTGGCAAAGGCTTACGCATCAGATCTGGGAGAAAAAAGGGGTAAAGCAGCCAAATATCCCTAAAGATTATAATCCGACGGGATGTTACCGGAAGACAATTTCCCTACCCAAAAATTGGAAGGACTTGCAAATTACTCTTCATGTAGGAGCGGCCTCTTCCGCACTGACGGTTTGGATCAACGGAAAAATGGTGGGCTACAGTGAGGACAATCGCCTACCGGCTGAGTTTGATATCACACCATACCTCAACGAAAGAGAAGTGACCATCTCACTTCAGGTGTCTCAGTGGAGTGATGGGAGTTACCTGGAGGACCAGGACCATTGGCGCATGAGTGGCATTACGCGTGAGGTGTATCTGGAAGCAGCTCCAAAAGTTCAGCTGTACGACTTTGCTGTCCGCACTGATTTAGATGAGGATTATCAGGACGCCTTTTTACAAATCCGACCTGAGATTATCAATTATGGAGATCTGGATATTTCAGACTGGATGCTAGAAGCTCAACTTTTTGATGGTAATCAAAAGCCGGTTTTTGATTCGGTAAAGTCATTGAAGGTAAAGCATATTTTGAATGAACGTCATCCAGTAATCGGTAATCGGCCCTTTGAAAACCTGATGAATATTCCGGTTAAGAATCCGAAAAAATGGTCGGCTGAATACCCCAATCTTTATACCTTGATCTTGTCGCTAAAAGATCAAAATGGAGAGCTCGTCGAGGCAAGAAGTACCAAAGTTGGCTTTAGAGAGATTGATATTAGCGATGGTCAGTTTAAGGTGAACGGAGTGCCTGTTCTGTTATATGGGGCAAATCGCCACGACTGGGATGCCAATACCGCCAAAGCGGTGACCAAAGCAGCAATGCGACGAGATGCTGAACTCATGAAAAAACTTAATGTCAATGCCTCCAGATCGTCCCATTATCCTAATCCTCCTTTCTGGTACGAGCTTTGCGATGAGTATGGCATCTATGTCATGGATGAGGCGAACATCGAAAGTCATGGCACTGGATCTTTGCTTAGTAACACTCCATCCTGGCACAATCAATTCATGGAGCGAGGGATAAGAATGGTAGAACGAGATAAGAATTATCCCAGTATCATCAGTTGGTCGCTGGGGAATGAAGCTGGCTTTGGACCGAATCACGCCGCGATCTCCGCATGGATCAAAGAGTTCGATCCGGTACGACCTATCCATGCCGAAGGTGCCCAGAATATTTACGGTTATCGATGGCCAAAACCCGAACCGAAGGATCGGATTTACACTGATATATTGAGTCGAATGTATCGGCTGACAGAAGACATGATTGATCTCGCTACCCAGCCGGGAGATACCCGACCGGTGATCTGGTGTGAATATGCGCATTCTCAGGCTAACTCTACCGGTGATCTGGAAGGCTATTGGGAAGCGATTCGAAAATATCCAAGATTGGTAGGAGCATTCGTCTGGGATTGGAGGGATCAACTGGTTGCCAAGCCATCGAATGATGGGAAGACACTATGGAAGCACGGAGAAGATTTCGGTCAGACACAAGATGATTTAAATCCGGTACAGAAAGGATTGATCTCCGCAGATGGAAAGATCAAGTCCGGAGGATGGCAGGCGAAACATGTCTGGCAAAGGATCAAAGTAAAAAGGGGAGAAGACGGAACCTACACTGCGGAGAATCGCCATTTCAGGACCAATTTAAAAGAGTATGAAACACGCTGGTCCATAACCGAGGAGGGATCGGAAATTCATTCCGGTGTATTAGATCCAATTGATTTAGCGCCGGGGAAGAAATCTGAACTTACACTGGACTTACCTAAAATTGATGTTGAGGCTGGAAGACGGTATTATCTTAAGGTCAGCTTCCATTTGATGGAAGATAAGCAATGGGCAACTAAAGGATATGAAGTAGCTGCCGATCAATTCCTTTTAGATTACGAGTTACCAGAAGGAGGCTGGAGCGTTTATCCACCAATTAGTAAAAATGAAACTGATGCTCAAATCGAAGTTTCATCAGATAATATAAAAGTCACCTTTAACAAAAAGACTGGCTTTCTTTCAAGTTATCAATTCAATGACCAAGAGTTAATTAAAGCGCCACTAAAGCCTAATTTTTGGCGCGCACCTACCGACAATGACGGTGCATCTGGTATGAGGAACCGACAAGCATATTGGAAGGAGGTGGTCGATAAATTGGAGTTGAAGAGTTTTGCTTTTAATGAAGAAGCTAATGGGGTGATTTCTGTCTATCAAGATAAAGGTGACAGTATTCAAATAACTATTCGATATCTTGTTTTAGGTGGCGAGATGAATGTAAGCTATGAATTAGCTACCGTTCCTAACCTGCCCAACATTCCACGTGTGGGGTTACAGCTTCAAATCAATGAAGAATTTGACAACTTGAAATGGTTCGGGAGAGGGCCCTTGGAAACCTATGCAGATAAGAAAACCGGATCATTCTTTGGGCTATATAATGAATCGGTGAAGGATGACTTCACATACTATGTTCGTCCTCAGGAGAGCAGTAATAAAGCGGAAGTCTGGTGGGCTGAACTCACCAATGAAAAAGGTAAGGGCTTACGTATTGAAGCAAGTAATGATCCATTAAGTTTAAGTGCATGGCCCTTTACTCAGGACAATATTTCAGTAACAAAACGAATCGAAGAATTGGAATTTGGTAACATCACTTTGAACATTGATCACTTGCAAATGGGAGTGGGGGGGGATAATACCTGGAATCGCGATGCAGGTCCGCACGAACCATTTCGGATACCTGCAAAAAACTATAAATACAGTTTCTGGATTAAACCGGTGATGAAATGAGAGCTTATGTATTAAATAGACTCCACCTTAATCTCGCTTTCATAGACAGAATCTTTGATTCATTTAGCAGGCCAAGCCCCTCTCAAGAGGGGAAGAGATACTACGCTTATTCATTAAGATTTCTTCTTGGATGCCTTAACCTAATAATTACAATATCCTGCACTTCTCAATCGACTAAATCATCAAATCAATCAATTAGTGAAGAATGGACAGCCTCATGGATACAACCTATTGACCTGCCAGACACATCCAACACCTGGTCGATCTATCGGAAATCGTTCAACGCTGATAAAGAAGGTTCTACTGTTATTCGTCTGGCGGCCGATTCCAAATACTGGATGTGGCTCAATGACACGTTAATCGTACGGGAAGGCCAACTAAAACGAGGGCCAACTCCATCGGCTACCTACTTTGACGAGGTAGATATTTCAGGATATATCAAAAATGGTGAGAATACGATAGCACTTTTAGTCTGGTATTTTGGTAAGGACGGATTTTCACATAATAGTTCTGGAGAAGCAGGCTTGATCGCAGAAGTATGGAACCACGGTGAAATGATTGCTGCCAGTGACAGCTCTTGGAAAGCAATACCACATCCAGCGTTTCTCGGAGAGAGTGCTCCGCCGTATCCCAACTGGAGGCTTCCTGAATCAAATATCGTCTTCGATGCTCGACAAGCTATACCAAACTGGCATTCCAAAAATTTCGACGATTCCAATTGGGATTATGCAAGGATAATAGGTAAGGGAGAAACAGAACCATGGGGAGAACTGATTAAACGTTCCATCCAACAATGGAAAGATTTTGGACTTAAGGCTTATGAAAATATTGAGCAAGGAGATACGATAACTGCTTCTTTACCCTACAATGCACAGATTACTCCGTACCTGAAGGTTGACGCTCCTGCTGGTAAGCGCATAGTCACGTTTACCGATCATTATTATGGAGGATCAGCATACAACATGCGATCTGAATACGTCACGAAAGAAGGTATTCAAGAATTTGAATCTCCAGGATGGATCAATGGACATAAGGTTTATTATGTGATTCCTGAAGAGGTGGAAGTACTCGATTTGGAATACCGCGAGTCAGGATATACTACTGAGTTTGCAGGTAGCTTTTCATGTGATGATGAGTTCTTCAATTTGCTTTGGAAGAAAGCAGTGCGGACACTTTATGTAACCATGCGTGATAATTACATGGATTGTCCGGATCGGGAGCGTGCACAATGGTGGGGTGATGAGGTGCTGGAAGGTGGTGAAGCGTTCTATGCATTGGATCGCAATGCCGATGCATTGATGAGAAAAGGAATGTTGGAGCTAGTCAATTGGCAAAAAGAAGATAGTACGCTTTTTTCTCCTGTGCCTGCAGGAAATTGGAGTAAAGAACTGCCCGGACAGATGCTCATGAGCATTGGGGAATATGGATTTTGGAATTATTACCTGCATACTGGAGATCTGGAAACGATCGAGCAAGGGTATAAACCTGTGAAAAAGTATTTATCTATCTGGAAGCTTAAGGAGGATGGTACACTTGTGATGCGTCAGGGTGGATGGTTTTGGGGTGACTGGGGGCCTAATAAGGATATGACATTACTGCTTAATACCCAGTATGCATTAGCAATATCCGGACTTCAAAAAATGGCAAATGCTTTGGGAAATCAGCGAGATGCTGACAGTCTGGCCAATCATTTGAAAGACTTTAAAAATGCTTTCAACAGCGTTTTTTGGAAAGAAGATCATTATCGCTCTGGGAACTATAATGGACCGGCGGACGATCGTTCACAAGGCTTGGCCGTAGTTGCCGGGTTAGTGGATATGGATAAATATGAGTCGATTTATCAGGTACTTCAGGAACAGATGCATGCGAGTCCTTATATGGAAAAGTATATTCTAGAGTCCCTATTTATTATGGGATATCCGGATTTTGCATTGAGTCGAATGAAGCAACGCTTCGGAAAAATGGTGAACCATCCTACGATCACCACCCTATGGGAAGGGTGGGGAATTGGGTCTGAAGGATACGGAGGTGGAACCACCAATCACGCATGGAGTGGTGGAGGCCTGACTTTGCTTTCTCAAAAAGTCGCAGGGATCGATCCGCTCGAGCCCGGCTACTCACGCTTTCAGGTAAAACCGCAGTTGGGAGGATTGACGAAGGTTAATGCAAGAGTCGAAAGTGTGAGAGGAACCATCAAAGTGGCTATTGATGCAAGTGATGGATTCAATATGATGATTGAAGTGCCGAGTGGAAGTACATGTCTTGCGTATGTTCCTGAACAGTATTCCGATATTTCACTAAATGAAGAAGCTCAAAAGCTAACTGCTCAAGGTGGATATTATATTCTGAAGCTGTCTTCCGGATTGAATCAAATCCAGTCTATTCTGTCCAGGTAAGATTATTTTAAATGTTTTAGTATCATGAAAGTAAAATCCTTACAAGCATTAGTATTCATGATATTTGCTCAGCCTGTATTTTCACAAGTTGATAAAGCTGTCAGCTATGAAACGAAGCTGGATATACCTTACTACAGCAAAGAAGTAATGGCTGATGATGCTTACATGCAGAAAATGTGTGTATTTGATCTTTATTACCCCACCAATATCAAAGACTTCCCGACGGTTATTTGGTTTCATGGTGGAGGCTTGACAGGTGGCAAACGTTTCATTCCGGAGTACCTAAAAAATCGAGGTTTTGCGGTAATAGGGGTGGATTATCGACTTTCTCCAAGAGTAAAAGCGATCATGTGTATTCAGGATGTGGCCGCAGCTACAGCTTGGGTATTCAAAAACATAGAGCGATATGGGGGTAACAAAGACTTGGTGTTTATCTCTGGAATGTCCGCAGGTGGATATCTCACTTATATGATAGGTTTGGATAAAAGCTACCTGGCTGATCATGATATAGATGCAGACAAGATAGCGGGACTCATTCCGTTTTCGGGACATGCAATCACTCATTTTACTATTCGTAAGGAGATGGAAATACCACGACACCAACCTCTCATTGATCAGTTTGCACCGCTTTATCATGTCAGGAAAGATGCACCTCCTCTTCTGATTATCACGGGCGATCGGGAGTTAGAGATGCTCGGCAGATATGAAGAAAACGCTTACATGATGCGTATGATGAAAGTAGCAGGACATGAAAGAGTGAAAATCTATGAATTGGATGGAAACGATCACGGTCAGATGATGTACCCAGCATTTCCATTATTGGTCAGGGAAGTTAAGGAGCGTACAAGAGAATATCATCAGAACAAATAATAGCGAAAAGATGATAATAGGCTAATAAAATGGTGACGCTGGCTATACTAATATCTTAACCCGAGAATCACAGCACAGTACAGGATGCGATCAAATCACTGATTTCATATTTTTCATCAGATTTTGGAGGCATTTTTAACCCTTTTGATTAACCATAAACATCTCCAAAAAGAACATCATGCGACACCCCGTTTACTTGAGCTTTATACTACTTTCTTTCATTGCTTTTGGGCAAACCGATCGGGAATGGAAAGACCCGACGATCACACAGATCAATCGGCTGCCTGCCAGGGCAACCTCTATTTCATTTACGAGTGAAGAGAGAGCGTTAAGTGGCAAAATCGGTGAAAGTTCAAAGTATCAATCGTTGAACGGAAAATGGGATTTTTTCTGGGCTGCAGTTCCGGAACAGTTGCCTCACGGGTTTGAGAAAGATAATTTCAATAAAAATGGATGGTCGTCAATCGAAGTACCCTCTAATTGGGAGATGCAAGGATTCGGTCAGCCAATCTATACGAACGTGCAATACCCTTTTCGGCCAGTCAATCCACCTTTTCCCCCTACAGATGAGAATGCCGCTGGGGCTTACATAAAGACTTTTTCGATTCCTAAAAACTGGAAGGATCAACAGGTAACACTTCATTTCGGTGGGGTGAGTTCGGCGATGTACGTTTGGCTCAATGGTCAATTTATTGGGTACAGTGAAGACAGCAGATTGCCTGCAGAGTTTGATATCACCAATTTTCTGAATGAGAAAGAAAATAGACTTGCAGTCAAAGTGATTCGATGGTCAGACGGAAGCTACCTGGAAGATCAGGATCATTGGCGACTCAGCGGAATCCATCGGGATGTGTACCTGACTGCTTCTCCTAAAGTTCAGATTTATGATTTTGCTGTTCGTACCGAACTCGATGAAAACTATGAAAATGCACAACTTCAAATCAGACCTGAAATCGAAGTATTTGGAAACGCCAACTACGAAAACTGGTCACTAGAGGCACAACTTTTTGATGAGCAGAACAAATCAGTTTTGTCAGAGAAACTTTCGCGACCTGTCAAGCAGATTGTAGAGGAACGCTATCCACCACGCGGAAATGTCCGCTTCCCTTTGATGGAAACGACTATAAAAAATCCCAAGAAATGGAGTGCCGAATTTCCGAATCTGTACACACTGGTTTTCTATTTGAAAGACGATAAAGGAAAAGTGGTAGAGACGAGAAGCACGAAGATCGGCTTCAGGGAAGTAGAAATAAAAGACGGACAATTGTTTGTCAATGGCCAGTCCATTCTGCTTTTTGGAGTAAATCGCCATGACCACCACCGCTATAGAGGAAAAGCAGTTACAGAAGAATCAATGCTCAAGGATGTGTTGCTAATGAAGCAATTCAACTTCAATGCAGTACGAACGTCTCATTATCCAAATAACCCTCGATTCTATGAGCTGTGCGACGAATATGGACTCTACGTGATGGATGAAGCCAATATTGAAACGCATGGAATCGGAAGTGTGCTGTCCAACAACCCGGATTGGGCAACCCCACACATCGAGCGAGGCATCCGTATGGTGGAGCGAGATAAAAATCACCCATCCATTATCATGTGGTCTTTAGGAAATGAAGCAGGTCATGGACCGAATCATGCTGCCATGTCTGGCTGGATGAAAGCGGCGGATCCTACTCGTCCAATTCATTACGAAGGGGCACAAGCCATTCATGGGTATGGTGACGGGAGAACTACACTATCCGACCCGGCATGGGTGGATGTTCGGAGTAGGATGTACAACAACATTGAATCCATGGTGGAGATGGCCAATCAGGAAGAAGATGGTCGCCCGGTAGTTTGGTGCGAGTATGCCCACAGTATGGGAAACAGTACAGGAAACCTGTTTGAGTTTTGGGATGCCATCAGAGCAAATAAGCGTCTGATAGGTGCTTTTATTTGGGATTGGATGGATCAGGCTTTGGTCAAAAAAGATCCGAATGGAGAAGAGCAATTGGTATACGGAGGTGATTTTGGTGAGAAATACCACGATGGAAATTTTAATCTTAATGGGATCATCAATGCAGATCAAACGCCGAAACCAGCGACATGGGAAGCAAAAAAAATATTCCAACCTATAGCTATGGGTCGTCACCGCTGGCAACCGGAAAAATTCGTCATCTCAAATCGTCATCATTTCGCGGATCTATCAAGATATTCTGCTTCTTATGAGGTCTTGGAGGATGGCGTTAAGATCAAAGAAGAAACGATTTCATTACCAGAAGTTTCCGCCAGTTCTCAGGAAATTCTTGATTTCAAAATACCTGAGATCGATTTCCAGCAAGGAAAAGAATACTTTATAAATTTTTACTTCAGCTTAGAAGACGATAAAAACTGGGCTGAGAAAGATCATCTGGTGGCTTGGGAGCAGTTTTTGATTCCTAATTCGAAAGGAGCTATAAGTTTTGATAAGACTATTTCTTCTATAAATACCGAAGAAAATGATACTCAACTTCTGATCGAGACAGATGGTTACTCCATCACATTCAATAAAACATCAGGCTGGATTTCCTTGATCACTCAAAGTGAGAATGAATTACTTCGTTCAGAAATGAAGCCAAACTTCTGGCGTCCACTGACAGATAATGATGAGCGTGGAAGTAGGGTGCAAGACAGGCAAAAGGAATGGAAGACAGCACTTCAAGGAGCTATGTTGAAAGAATTCAGTGTGTCAAAAGGAAAAGGGCAGGTCGTGGTACAAACGGAACATTGGTTGCCTACCGTTTCTGCATCTTATGTAACTACCTATACCATCAGTAATGGCAAAATAAAGGTGAGCGTAGATTTCAATCCTGCTACAAGTAATCCTGAGATTCCACGTATTGGCTGGCAATTTGAAATGGATAATCAATACGATGCGTGGACCTGGTATGGGAGAGGCCCTCATGAGAATTATAGCGATCGAAAGTTGGGAGCTGCCATCGGAAAGTATGAGGTATCTGTGTCAAAGGATTTCTTTCACTATATCCAACCCCAGGAAAGCAACAACCGGACGGACATTCGTTGGATGAGCCTTACAAACTCATCGGGTCAGGGGATAAAATTCATTGGAGAGCCAACACTTTCAGCAAGCGCTTGGCCTTATACCATGAATGATTTGCAGAAGGCGCGACACATTTATGAACTTCCTGAGAGAGAAACCATTACCGTGAATATTGATGATGTGCAAATGGGAGTAGGTGGAGACGATAGTTGGACTATTTGGGCAAAACCTCATGAACCATTCAGGATTAAACCAGAGCAGATCAAATACGGATTTACAATCGAACTGCTCGGCACTAATGATAACTAAGGAAGCAAAGCCAAGGCTTTGCATTGGCGGCCCGCAAGGCGGGCTGCCTTTTTTAATGATTGCTACAAGGAGAAAAACTGTTGAATACATGCATGCAGGAGGTAGATGATGAAAATTTGGAGCGGTGATGAGGGACTTGTGGGCATGGATTTAAAATTTTCTTGAAAAAGTCGATAAAACACTGAGCTTAATTGGGTAACGATACTACTCGGATAGAAGAAAAAAATTGAATGGAGATAAATCAAATATGTTTTTATCAAATACCAATAACCTTAATCAATGAAAATGCGTGCCTTTCACACTCTTCTGATACCATTCATTTTCCTATTAAGCGTGCTTGAAGTCAATGCACAAGCGGCATTTCTTTTGAGGGACTCCATCACAGTATTTTATCCTTCAAATTACGATAGTTCCCAACATACTCCTTCATTCGCTATCATCAATGAGCCACAAGTCATCGCTCCACTTACTGGAAGAGGAAAAACGAACGTGTATTTTTTAACACAAAATGGTTGGAGCCATGCTTATTTGAACCTGGATCCAAACACCGATTTGTATGGCACAGGAGAAGTAACTGGAGGTCTTATTCGAAATGGAACGACAAGGAAGCTCTGGAATACCGGAAACTTTGAATATAAAAGAGATCGTGGACAAAGACTTTATCAATCCCATCCTTGGGTGCTGGGAGTCCGGGAAGACGGAACCGCATTTGGTGTGCTAGCAGATAACACCTGGAAGATGGAAGTCACACTTGGTTCTAGAATTGAATTCAAATCTCAGGGACCACCGTTTCGGGTACTGATGATTGAGAGAAATTCTCCTCAGGAGGTAATCATGGCACTAGCTGACTTAACAGGTAAGCCTGCTATGCCACCACTCTGGGCATTGGGCTTCCAACAGTCCAGATGGTCCTATATGACTGACCAGCGAGTGAGAGAAATTGCTGATACATTTCGACTTAAGCAACTCCCATGTGACGTAATCTGGATGGATATTGACTACATGGACAGCTTCAAGATATTCACCTTTTCCGATCAAACCTTCCCGAATCCTGAAGCTACTAACGAGTATTTGCATAATGAAAATTTCAAAGCAATATGGATGATTGATCCGGGTGTGAAGGTTGAAAAGGGCTATTCGGTTTACGATGAAGGTACCAACCGTGACCTTTGGGTAAAGACGAAAGAAGGAAAACCGTACATCGGGGAAGTCTGGCCGGGAGACTGTGTATTTCCTGATTTTACCCAACCTGAGACAAGAAAATGGTGGACCGATTTGTACCCTCCGTTTATGGCAACAGGTATCGATGGTGTATGGAATGACATGAATGAACCTGCGGTATTTCGAACACCGGACTGGACCATGCCGGAAAGTAATCAGCACGTTGGTGGAGACAGCATTTCATCAGGAAGTCATCTCAGATATCACAACGTGTATGGCATGCTTATGGTCCAGGCCTCCAGAGAAGGCATTAAAAAGGCAAACCCTGATAAACGTCCATTTGTACTAACCAGGTCCAATTTCTTGGGAGGTCATCGCTATGCTGCTACGTGGACAGGAGACAATGTGGCCAGTTGGAAGCATTTGAAAATGTCCATTCCAATGAGTTTGAATTTAGGTCTTTCAGGTCAGCCATTCTCAGGTCCTGATATTGGAGGGTTCAGTAAGGAGACATCTCCAGAACTATTTGGTCATTGGATTGGACTGGGAGCGTTTTATCCTTTCGCTCGTGCCCATACCATCAGGAGAACGTCCGGTCAGGAACCATGGGCTTTTGGGGAGGAAATTGAAAAAATATCCAGGACTGCATTGGAGCGTCGATATAAGTTACTGCCTTATTTATACACACTCTTTTATCAATCCAGTCAAACAGGTATGCCAGTGATGCAACCAGCGTTTTTTGCGGATATTAGTAATAGTGATTTACGAGAAGAAGATGAAGCTTTTCTCTTAGGATCTGATCTATTAATCGTACCTAAATGGGCTGAAGATCCTGTCTTTCCTTTTGGTGACTGGAAATCCATCAAGCTCTTCGAAGATTCCAGGGAAGAGGATGGCTATCAACCTGATCTTTATGTTCGAGAAGGTTCAATCATTCCAGTAGGAGTGGTGATCCAGAGTACTGTTGATTATAGTATTAAGAATCTGGAATTGATTGTATCCTTAGACCAAGACGGCAAAGCTGCTGGTCACCTATACCACGATGCAGGAGATGGATACAGAGATTATGCTTTGATTGCATTCTCAGCGATTAAAGTAGGAAATAAGGTTGAATTAACGACCAAGGTCACTGAGGGAACCTATCCTTTAGAGATTGAAAAACTGAATATCAAGTTGATCGGTGGAGATTCCAGTAAGAGTATTAATCTGCGTTATAAACCCACTATTCAATTCCAATAGGAAGTATCTAAAATATCAGTACAGTGCAGGATGCACTTACTACGGTTGGTCATTAGTTTGCTATAAATTTTGCAATTTGAAGAGGTATCAATGGACATAAAAGGATTTTTGGCAAAAAGAAGTAATTCATTTTAGCAAATTCTAAACTTAATCATCTGAATTGCAGACCAACTTAACCAATGAGCGAAGGAATTGAAGCCATAAGTATCGAGGAGGAACACTCGGTCAATGAATATGAGCGAGAACCTGTTCCAGCAAAGGAACATAAAAGCTGGAAGAGCTTTTTAGGAATGTATGCCGGAGAACATGCGGCAGGAACAGAATTGATGATCGGCCCGCTTTTCCTGGCAGCAGGAGTGAGTGCTTTTGACCTGATTGCAGGACTGTTCTTAGGTAACCTTCTAGCGACACTAAGCTGGCGTTACGTTACTGCTCCCATTGCCACTAAATCAAGAATTACCCTTTACTATCAACTGGAAAAGATCTGTGGGAAAAACCTCGTGACCGTCTACAACCTGGCCAATGGTATCCTCTTCTGTTTTCTGGCGGGCTCGATGATTACGGTTTCCGCTACTGCGGTAGGGATTCCTTTTGATATGCCAATGCCAGCTCTTTCTGACACCATGCCTAATAGTGTCAGTTGGGTTGTCATTGTGATCTTTATTGGAGCTGTCATTTCGCTGGTTGCCGCGAAGGGGTACGAGTCTGTTAGCCGTTTTGCCAACATTGCAGCACCCTGGATGGTGATCGTTTTCCTTGCATGTGGAATAGTAGCGCTCAGACAATTGAATGTACAATCCTTTCAGGATGTATGGGCGATCTGGGGAGAAGGGAGTGATCCATTTCCCGGGCAAATGAAATTTACGTTCTGGCACGTAATGTTCTTTGCTTGGTTCTGTAATGCAGCCATGCACCTCGGAATGGCAGATCTTTCTGTTTTCCGCTATGCGAAAAAAGCTACCGCAGGGTGGACCACTTCTGCAGGGATGTACATTGGACACTTTATGGCCTGGATTTGCGCTTCCTTGCTATATGCAGTATTCATTCAATCACCAGAGGCTGTAAATGCACTGGCAAATGGTGAAGCTCCGCCTGTAGCACCTGGACCAATGGCCTATCAGGCGGTAGGGATTTCAGGATTAGTACTTGTTGTGGTGGCAGGATGGACAACAGCTAATCCAACCATCTATAGAGCAGGGCTTGCTTTTCAAGCCATCATGCCAAAGGCCTCAACATTTACAGTCACGCTAGTAGCCGGAGCGCTTGCAACAATCGCAGGTATCTTTCCAGCTTTCGCGATGAAGCTACTCGGGTTTGTAGCTACTTATGGATTTATTCTAGCGCCTGTTGGAGCAATCATTTTCTTCGATCATTATTTCTCTAAGAAATTTTCAATTCAACAGAATTACGCTGAATGGTCCAATAAACAATTTAACTGGGCGGTCCTGCTAGCTTGGGTAATCAGCATGGGGGTCTTTTACAGCATTTCGCTGAGTACCGGAACGTTCCTGTCGTTTTTAACACTACCTGCATGGATCGCGACCGGGGTACTTTTTATTCTTTTCAGTAAATGGATGAATCGATTATGAACAAGCTATTATCTATAATAGGATATATCGGGTTAGCGATTACCCTTATCGCACCCATTCTCTACTTTGTTAGTTCCATTTCATTGAATTGGAATCATAGGATTATGCTTGTAGGAATGGCACTTTGGTTTGTAGTGTCGGTATTCAAAGATCAATTGGAGCATAAGTCGTGAATTGTTATAGGGTGACATATAATGCTATCAATAATCAGGCTGAAGTTATCTTTCAAGTTACTGAACCAGACCGGTTGGAGACTTTGTCAATCATGTTCTCTTCATTTGCTTATTACTACTTTGATCAGAAAAGAAAATTTAAAGCAGAAGAATTGAGACGATCTATTGTCGGTAGTCTGGGAAGAAAAAATCTGTCCATCAGGAAATCGATCTTTAAAGCATGTTTGGATGCCCAGGATCGATTGGAGATTTCGTATTTAGGAAAGGCTTCAACTTTTAATATTGAATAAGTGATGAACAAGGACTTATTCGATACACGATATCCATCTTCTCAAGACTTACGAGCCAAAGCTCAAAAGCGCATTCCAAAGTTTGCCTTCGAATATTTGATAGGTGGAGCTGGGGAAGAACGAAATCTAAGAAAGAACAATGAGGATATTCAGGACATAAGGCTGATGCCTCAATACATTAAGAAACTTGATTCAGTTAATCATTCTGTTGAATTGTTTGGGAAAACGTATAGTGCACCCTTCGGTATAGCGCCAATAGGCCTTCAGGGGTTGATCTGGCCTAATTCTCCAATGGTGCTTGCCAAGGCTGCCTATCACCAAAATATTCCTTTTGTATTAAGTACGGTAACCACTAACAGCATAGAAGATGTTGCAGAAGTAACCGAGGGGAATTTTTGGTTTCAACTTTATCATCCTGCTGAAGAGAAATTGAAGAAAGATGTACTTGAACGTGCTTGGAAAAATGGTTGTAACGTTTTGGTTGCTCTTGCTGACACCCCGAGCTTCGGCATTCGCTATAAAGACATTAGAAATGGTTTGAGTATGCCACCAAAGCTGACCCTGAGAAACATACTTCAGATCATGGGTAAGCCTAATTGGGTATTACAAACCCTTGTTCATGGCCAACCTAATTTCGCAACGCTAAAGCCCTACATGCCCAAAAAAATGAATCTGAGCCAGCTAGGTAAATTTATGAATGATACATTCGATGGTCGACTCAATGAAGTGAAGCTAAAAGCACTCAGGGATCAATGGAAAGGAAAGCTGGTGATCAAAGGAGTGGTTAATGAGAAAGATGCGGAGAAGGCTGTCTCGATAGGGGTTGATGGAGTGATTGTGTCCAACCATGGTGGAAGACAATTGGATGCTGGAGAGTCAACTATTCATTCTTTGAACAAACTGGTCAATAAATATTCAGATAAGTTCACCATGATGATGGATGGAGGTATTGAATCCGGAACAGACATTGCAAGATGTCTTGCAACAGGTGCTAAGACGTGTTTTATGGGTAGGACATTCATGTATGGAGTGGGTGCTATGGGTAAACAAGGCGGAATTCATACAATCAACATGCTCAGTATGCAATTAAGACAAGTAATGGATCAGCTGGGATGTGAATCGATTGAGGAATTAACAAATGACATCATAATAAAAGATTAAGAGGTCATGAATAGTGCGTTGATAGAGAAGGTAAAAAGTAAAATGAGTGATCTCTCGAATCATTCACCCCTTTTGATTAGAGCACCGGGTAGGATCAATCTGATTGGTGAACACACGGATTACAATGATGGATTTGTGCTGCCTGCCGCAATCAATTTAGGTATCTATTTTACAATCACTCTCTCAATTGATGATAAGTGCAGGATCATCGCTTTGGATGAGGATGAGTCACTGGAGTTTTCGCTGGATGATATAGAGCCACTGACTCAGTTTTCATGGAAAAATTATGTGCTTGGAGTTGTTGCCAAATTAGTGTCAGAAGGGCATAAGATTAAGCCTTTTAACATGGTATTTGCAGGTGATCTACCCCAGGGATCAGGACTGTCTTCTTCTGCTGCTCTGGAGTGCGGTGTTTGTTTCGGTCTTAATGAGTTGTTTGATCTCACTCTATCTAAGCAGGAAATGGCGCTCACTGCACAATGGTCGGAGCATCACTTTGTTGGAGTTATGTGCGGAATCATGGATCAGTATGCGAGTATTTTTGGTATAGAAGATCATGCCATTTTGCTTGATTGTAAAAGTCTGGATCATGAATCATCATCTATCAAATTATCAGACCATAAATTCTTATTGATTAATTCCGAGGTTAAACATAGTCATGCAAGTTCCGGATACAATGTTCGTCGCGTACAAACTGAGGAGGGAGTGGCTGTGGTTGCCAAGAATTATAAGGGAGTGAATTCCATGAGGGATATTGATGCTAAGATGTTAGAAGATTGCAAGGAATTATTGTCTGAGGAGAGCTACCGAAGATGCAACTACATAATAGAAGAAAATGAAAGAGTACAAAGCGTAGTGAAAGCGATGAAATCCGGTGATTTGGATGAAGTGGGACAATTGTTGAAAAGAGGTCAGAAAGGTATGAAAAATGGATATGAGATTACTTGTCCTGAAATAGATTTTCTCGCAGACTTTGCCAATGATTATCAAGGAGTGTTGGGATCAAGAATGATGG
Source organism: Ekhidna sp. (assembly GCA_965267215.1). Classification (GTDB taxonomy): domain Bacteria; phylum Bacteroidota; class Bacteroidia; order Cytophagales; family Cyclobacteriaceae; genus Ekhidna. Next base: position 1,770,760 of record OZ253940.1, on the reverse strand, counting down.
GAGGGGGTTTTGGTGGCTGCACAATTAACTTGATTGAAAGAAGAATTGAGAATCAATTCATTGATGATATTCAGGCAGCTTACAAAAAAGAGTTTAACATTAAATCTACTCCGATCTCAGTTGAGGTTTCAGATGGAGTACATGTAATTGAAGAAAGCTAATCAGTGAAATTCGATAAGTCACATAGAAGATTTAATCCCTTGACGGAAGATTGGGTGCTGGTTTCTCCACACAGAACCAAAAGACCATGGCAAGGAAAGCAAGAAGATGCTGTAAATCAGAACCGGGAATCATACGATCCCGGCTGCTACTTGTGTCCCGGGAATACACGAGCTAATGGAGATAAAAATTCCAATTACCATTCCACTTATGTTTTCACCAATGACTTTGCAGCTCTTCTTCCTGATCAAGGAAATGAAAATATAGAAAAGGGGTTGCTTCAGGCAAAAGCAGAAGAAGGTATTTGCAGAGTAGTCTGCTTCTCTCCGGATCATGCGCTTACGATGGCCGAAATGAGCGTAGAGAGTATTCATTCTGTTGTGAAGCTTTGGAAGGAGCAGTTTCTGGAATTAGCGTCTAAGCCTTTCATTAATAACGTTCAGATTTTTGAAAATAAAGGCGAAATAATGGGATGTAGCAACCCGCATCCACATGGACAGATCTGGGCACAGAGCAGCATTCCTAACGAAATAGAAAAGAAAACGAAAAGTCAGAACGAATACTATGAAAAGCATTCAAGGAGTCTTTTAGGAGATTACCTCGAACAAGAGATAAATTCAGAAGAAAGGATCGTTTGTAAGAATGATTACTTCGTATGCCTGGTTCCATTCTGGGCCGTTTGGCCATACGAAACAATGGTCATACCTTGTCGACATTTTCGCTCCATCGATGAGATGAATTCGGAGGAGGAGGAGGCGTTTGCTTCGATCCTCTCCGAAATTACGATTAAATACGATAACCTTTTTAAGACTCCATTCCCATATTCTGCCGGGATGCAACAACGACCAACTAACGAGGATAAAAATCGAGGCTGGCATTTCCATTATTCATTTTATCCGCCATTACTGAGGTCAGCGAGTGTGAAGAAATTTATGGTCGGCTATGAGATGTTTGCTAACCCACAGCGGGACATCACGCCTGAACAGGCAGCAGAACGATTAAGAAACTTGTTATCAAAACATTATCTAGACACAAACTAACCAGATTGAAACTATGGTATTCAGTACCCTCGATATTATCATTTTCTCGACCTATTGCTTACTCATCCTTTGCATGGGACTTTTTGTGTCCAGAACTAAAAAAGGAGTAGAAAAAAGTGCAGAGGATTATTTCTTGGCAGGAAAATCTTTGCCATGGTGGGCGATTGGAGCCTCCTTGATTGCTGCTAATATCTCTGCAGAGCAATTCATTGGGATGACAGGCTCAGGCTTTGCCATAGGTTTAGCAATCGCGTCTTACGAGTGGATGGCAGCTATCACTTTGTTAATTGTGGGTAAATATTTTCTTCCAATTTTCATAGAAAAAGGCCTTTACACTATCCCTGAGTTTATCGAGAAGCGTTTTAGTTCTAACCTCAAAACTATTCTTGCTATATTCTGGATTGCACTCTTTGTTTTCGTAAACCTGACCTCTGTGTTATATCTGGGAGCAAAGGCATTGGATACGATCGTAGGTACTGGAGATGGAAGCTTGCTGATGACGAGTATTATTGGAATTGCTCTGTTTGCTGCTGCTTATTCCATTTGGGGAGGACTATCGGCGGTAGCCTGGACAGATGTAGTGCAGGTGGTGCTTTTAGTAGGTGGCGGATTGGTGACTACCTTCATTGCACTAGACACTATTGCTCCAGATGGTGGTATCATCAATGGATTTAAATATCTCTATGACCAGGTACCGGAGAAGTTTAGCATGATCTTATCAAAAGGGGAGATCATTACCCCTAATGGGAAAGATGCCTGGTGGGATTTACCTGGTATAAGTGTGTTGATAGGAGGGATGTGGGTTGCTAACCTGTATTACTGGGGGTTCAATCAGTATATCATTCAAAGAACATTAGCAGCTAAAAGTTTGAAGGAGTCACAAAAAGGAATCGCGTTTGCCGCTTTCTTGAAATTATTAATACCTGTAATAGTAGTGTTGCCGGGAATTGTGGCTTACATGATGAACCTGGATCCTAACGGAGAGATTGGGACAGTTGCTGCCCAAAACGGATTTGTGAATGCGGAGGGGACAGTAACTAACGACAATGCAGCTCCGTGGCTGATCAAGACATTGGTGCCGAATGGACTTAGAGGTTTGGTGCTCGCTGCTTTGGTAGCGGCTATTGTCTCATCTTTAGCTTCGATGCTCAACTCGACCGCCACCATCTTCACCATGGATATTTTTAAGCCATACATCAAACCGGATGCTAATGCTACTCAAACGGTGAATGTTGGAAGATTGACTGTTGGTATTTCGCTAATCATTGCTGTTTTTATAGCGCCTCAATTAGGGAATCTAGGACAAGCATTTCAGTTCATTCAGGAATACACAGGTCTAGTGAGTCCAGGTATTCTTGCAGTATTCCTAATGGGGCTCTTTGTGAAGAAAGCAACGAACAATGGAGCGATCTGGGGGGTGATTTTATCCATCCCGATAGCACTTTATTTCAAGGTAGCTCCGAATGATTGGTCTGATGCTACGATTTTCGTCGAAATTCCATTTATGCAGCAAATGTTCATTACGTGTCTAGCCACTTTAGGTATTATTTACCTGATCAGCGCATTGGATAAAACAGATGAAAACAAGCCGATAGAACTTCGAAAAAATCTCTTTGAAACCTCACCCACATTCAACATCAGTGCGATCGTTGTATGTATCATCACAGCAGTTCTTTATGCATTGTTTTGGTGAGAATGACGATTGTATCCACTTATAATAAATTCGAAATGACAATAGCGATTATCGCTCATGATGGAAAGAAAGCTGAGATGGTACAATTCCTTTTAGATCATAAATTCTTTCTCAAGGAAGCTTTTCTGATAGCCACTGGTACCACCGGGTCTCATGTGGAAAAAGCTGGATTAAGTGTGAAGAAGTTACTTTCTGGTCCACTGGGAGGTGATGCTCAGATTGCGTCCATGGCTGCCGAAGGTAAAGTAGATGCCGTCATCTTCTTTCGTGATCCATTGGACAAGCACCCTCATGAGCCGGATGTTCAGATGCTAATGCGTATTTGTGATGTACACAACATCCCACTGGCTACTAATCCGGCAACAGCTAAATTGATTTTAAGTGAGTTAGAAGGAGCTTGAAAGCTACCGTTCAGTCATTATAGTAAACCGTCAGAATCTTCATTAAGACCAATCATTTTTTAGCGAGTATGCTATTCACCAGGAAAAGGTAATCCGAAGTGAATTTTTGGAGATGGGATGTTTCTGTAGAATTGATTTGCATAGTGAAAACTTGTTTGGTTTCTGTATGATAGAACCCCATTGTATAATAACCCGGAAAGAATCCTGAATGACCGATGAATGTACCCAATCCAGGAAACTCATATTTAATTACCCCGAGACCATAACTCCCCTGTATTTCAGGGGCATTTATAAAGTCAAAAAACTGCTCTCCAAGTTCTTCCAGACTAAATACTTCCCCTTCATAAATACTCTTCAATAGCTTGGCAAAATCTACGTTTTTGTAGAAATAACCACCACCGGTCCACTCAAACTGCATGTTGTTTTGTGCTTTTCCATCTATAAGAAAAGGTGCCTTAAACCCGAGCGCATATTCAGACCCTTCGATGTAGTAACCCTGAGCCATACCGGCTATTGAGTTGTTTTTGGTAGGCGAGAAGCTTGTTATTCCCAATGGCTTTAGGATTCTTTTTTCAGCCTCTGAGTAAAAATCATTATTTGTGACCCGTTCTATGATCATGCCCAGTAGAATGTAATTAGTGTCTGAGTATGTAAACCCTTCTCCAGCTTTGAAAGGAGGTTCCTCATCAAAAACATAGCTAAGCAATTCCTCGGGTCTCCATACTTTAGACGGATCCCTTTTTAGCTCACTCAAAAATTCATCTTTAAACTCATAACGAATGATCCCAGAACTGTGCTGCAGGAGATTTTTTATAGAAATATAGTTAGCATTGGGCAGCCGTTCATACCATTCGTAGGAACCCAGGTATTTCGAGACACTATCCTCTAAAGAAATCTTTTCTTCCTCAATGAGTTGCATAACTAAAGCAGAGACTACCGTCTTACCAGTACTTCCACCATGCAGTTTATGATCAGGAGTCATTCTTACCTTATTTTCTTTATCTGCCCAACCACTGGCAAATGCGGTGACGTCATTCTGCTCATTTATGTGGGTGAATGCGATTCCTGGGTAGTTGGAAGAGACCTGAATGCTATCTAAAACTGATTGAAAAGAAAGATTACTCTGAGAGAACGTCCCACTTAGAAAAGAAGTGAGAAAGAGGAAGATTAGGATGGTTTTTTTCATAGCTGATTATTACAATTGGGAAAGTAAGGAGCATTGAAAAGTCTTTTCAGACAAGGGGAAAGTAGATGAACGGCCGGAATGTGTTATAAAAAAAGCTCCGTTCTTTTTAGAACAGAGCTTCCGTACGATGTGGGCCCACCAGGGCTCGAACCTGGGACTTACTGATTATGAGTCAGTTACTCTAACCAACTGAGTTATAGGCCCATTTAAAACTTTAGGGACTTGCTGATTATGAAGCTACGCGCCCCGATCAGCTACCCTAACCATCTGAGCCTGCCTACCTACGGTAGGTTTAGGCCGGTGAAGAATCGTTCAATTACGAATATTCTTCTTTTAAAAGGGAGCGCAATATTACATATTTGCGACTTAATAGCCAACGAAATGTCAGATGTACTGCAAGGCATAGATGCCATAATTTTTGATTTTGGAAATGTGTTGATCGATTTGGATTATCCAAGAGTGATCAGAAAGCTTTCGGAGGTAGCAAAAAAGAATCAGGAAGAGATTGAAGAATTGGTGGTAACAGCACCTGTTCTTCAGAAATTTGAAATGGGAATGATCGGTCCCGATGAGTTTAGAGCAAAGATCAATGCTCTTCTGGGGACTCAGATGGGGGAGCGACAATTTGAGCAGATATGGAATAGTATGCTCAAGTCTATCTCTAAAAAACGAATGGATAAGGTTTTAAAGATCGGTGAAAAGTTTGACACGTTCATTCTGTCTAATACCAATATGATCCACGAAATAGCATATGAAGAAATGATCATGATGGAGACAGGGAGGGATAGTTTGCGAGATTTTGTAAAAGAGGTATACTATTCACATGAGATTGGTATGAGAAAGCCAAACCTAAACTGTTACAATTTTGTTATCGACGATATAGGTCTTTATGCTTCACGAATGTTATTTCTGGATGATCGTCTGGATAACGTGGAGGCAGCAAAAAAGGCAGGAATGAAGGCAATTCAAGTATTTGATCCGGACAAACAACTAAACGAAATCTTTGGACTTGGGTAGGGAAACCAAAATCAAGCTAATTCAGCTAGCGCTTTTTATTATTACCATTGTTACTACCACTTTCGCCGGAGCGGAGTGGACCATTGGTGAGTTTGTCTTCTTTGGGATGACCTGGGATGACTTCATATTCGGATTTAATTTTTCAATTCCATTTCTTCTCATCCTGACCTTTCACGAGTTCGGACATTATTTTACAGCCCGCTACCATAAAATAAGCGTTTCCTTACCTTATTATATTCCTATGTGGTTTGGGTTCATTGGAATACCCACCATTGGTACTATGGGAGCTTTTATCAGGATACGCGAGAATATCGCAAGTAGAATCAAATATTTTGATGTAGGCGTGTCCGGGCCCATTGCAGGGTCTGTGGTGGCTCTATTTCTTTTGATATATGGTTTTAAGACACTTCCTGAAACCGAATACATCTATGAAGTTCATCCAGAGTATGAAGTGTTTGGTGAATACTTTGAAGAGAAGATGAATGGTTTGGATACCGTAATACTCAAGGTAGACCTTGATTCTACAAGAAGAGGTTATGCTGGTCTTCAAGACACTATTCAAACAAACAGGCCAGGCTCTATCTCCTTTGGAGATAACATCCTGATGAACCTGGGACGCAAATACCTCGCTCCAGATGACCGGTATGTTCCAAGTGCGAATGAACTCATGCATTATCCGATTTTACTTGCTGCGTTTCTGGCTTTCTTTTTCACGGCTCTTAATTTGCTTCCAATAGGACAGTTGGATGGAGGACATGTATTGTTTGGTTTGTTCGGACCTAAATATCATGCGATCATCTCCAGGATTCTTTTTACCGCCTTTCTGTTTTATGCTGGATTGGGGTGGGTCAGCAGTGCCGATTTGGTAAATAACTCACTGGAGGGAATAGGTAGTTTCCTACTCAGTATTGGAGTGTATTTGTTTCTGGTTTATTGGAGCTCTTTCAGCGTTTTTAAAGAAAATAGAGATCGACTTCTTTACGCTACCGCGATGCTGACAGCTCAGTATTTCATAGCATCAGCATTTAAAATTGAAGGGTATTCCGGATGGTTGCTATTTTCCTTATTGATAGGAAGATTCATAGGTGTGGATCATCCACCAGTAGTAGATAACAGGGATTTAACACCTGGAAGAAAAATTTTGGGTTGGGTAGCTTTGGTTATTTTTATTCTATGCTTCAGCCCACGTCCTTTGGTGATTGACGGATTCTAAAGTTCCAAATAAGCAGTTATTCCTCCCAGCATATTTCGGACATTCGAATACCCTTTGGCATTTAAGAATTTCTTAGCCTGCCCCGATCTGCCACCTGATTTGCAGTGAACGATAATCTCCTCATCTTTCAAATGCTCTACTTCAGAAAGGCGATTCGGCAATTCACCTAAGGGTATCAGTTTAGCACCAATGTTATTTTCTTCGTATTCCCATTCTTCACGAACATCAATAAAGTTGAATTTTTCTCCTTTTTGGATACGCGCTTTGACGTCTTGGCAAGTGATATCTTCATTCATTCTTTTATGATTTTTATTGTTTGGCTACCTTCTCTTCGATAAATGGTAAGCAAATATAAACCTCGTTTTAAAGACGTCAAGTCATGAGATGTTTTGAAAGAATCGTTAATCAATACCCTACCTGAAAAGTCTGAGATGGAGATCTTTTCATAGGTTCCTTCTATTTTGATCCAATCATTAACGGGATTTGGGTAAACCTTCGGTTTTTCAATTGTTTTTGCGCTGGTTACAATTGAATCTGGAGATGCAAATACAGGACGGATCATTAATGCGCCTTTGAGTCGTTCGTTTTGTTCCCACTCACCTGCACTATTCTCAAAGATATAATCAGCAGCATCCGGATTGTTACGGTCGAATCCGATTCCTATGTATTCATTGACCTGTTGTTGATATCCAATGAAAAAAGTATCTGATAGCTGGATAGGGGATTGTAGTTTGTACCGCGTGAATTCGTTAATGTTGCTGCCATTACGAATTGTGATCCCCTGACTTCTTAAAGGCTCACCTCCATCTAAGCGTTTAAAAACATTCAAGGTCAGTGGTCTTCCGTCGCTGGGTGGATCTATGTTCGGAAAATAGATGTCTATGTAGGTAAGGGTGTCTGATACTTCCAGCCAAAACTGAACCGCAACCTGCCCCCCGTTAATATTGGTACCCACAGCGTACTCAGCAGTGCCGTCATCAAATGCGTAGTAATCGTGCAGGAGTGATTGGGTTCTGATGGTATCATTAATTCTGAGATTTATTTGAGAATTGTCTAGAAAACGAAAATCAGTGGTATCCATGCTCACTTCTGTCTCTAGCACCACGGAATCTGATGTAGTCAAAACACTCAGCTCCTGAGTGCCAAAATTAAGTTCGTTTACAAGGGTCAAAACATCTGGATCGGGGTTAAAGAAAGTCCTGAGATCCGGGTTAAAAGCAGAATCCAGTGCTAACTGATTTCCATTTCTTTTTTCAACAATACTAAGATTATAAAAGGTGGAAGGACCGACTCGATCCGGTTCGGGATTTAGATTCATGGAAGTGGTGGTCACCTCAGGAATGAAGCCAGATGTAACAAATTGCTGGAAAGGGATTGCTCGAAATGGAGCTATGAGTAAAGAAGCTTGTGAATTAATACTTACATCTTCATAGAAAAAGTCATCATCCCCTCTATTTTCGTTAAGATAAACCCAATCTATATGCCATGCATCAAAGGGTCCATCCTGGTCACCGAAAGACTGAAATCGGAACAAGAACTTACTTGTTAAAAAGTCTGAGGTAAGAGTGATGTGTTCTTGTGTAAATACAGAGTCTTGATTGGAATTCAGTTCACCACCATCTTTCTTCCAAACGCGTTTCCAGGGATCAAGAATGTCATTGGGATTAAAAAACTCTAAGATCAAGGAATCTCCTTCTTCAGGAATTTCAACATTCCCACCAGCCTGCCAATAGAATGAAAGAACCACATCAATTTTTCCTTGTAGATCAATGGTGTCTGAAACTAATTGATCCGTCAGGCCTACTCCGTCTCCATGAAATCCGCCATTTGCATCCAGTCCATCAAATGTGGCTACTTTGTGAGATGGAGGGTTTACTGCTAGCGTAGCATTGATGAATACATCCTTGCTGAGTTCATAGTTCCATTGAAAAGTGGTGTCGGTTCCCCACACCCTGATACTATCGGGTGAATCGGTGGTTATTGAAAAATCATCCCAGAAAGGTAAATCGGCCTGATTGACCTGTCTACCTATTCGGTCGGTGGCTTTTCTTGTTTTGATAAAAGCCTTTTCTTTAGCTATTGGCTTAATAGAAAGCTGTGCCAGGCACAAGTGTGAAATAGATAGTAATATAATAGAAGCTAATCCTCTCATTAATTATCTAGAATGGTAGCTGCATTACTAATTGAATCTGGTTTATAAATCCATATGTCTACCGGATCACCAATCTTTACTCTTCTCTCTGCTCGTGGGTATTGATTCTGAACGGTCCCGGGGGAAATATCACGATACTCAATGATGTCGTTTCCTAACGAATCTACAGCATTGAAACCTGCCAATGATTTATCTGTGTTTCTTATTTTCCCAACTTTCAAACCAGAACCTATGATCACAAATTCAGCCTCTTCTTTATCCAGACCAATGAGGTTTGGTGATTGAAAAATGGTATTACCGAAACCATTACCAACCGTAATATCTATGGGAGAACCTTTTTCAATTCGTTCTCCTGCCAGAACAATCTGTCCCCTGGATCTTACTTCTATCACAACGTTAAAAAATTCATCAGGAACATATTTTATCTCACCCAGATTCAGATCGTAGGATTTTAAGGTCATCATCGCACTCTTTAACGATTTGTCTATTAAGTCAGGCATTCTTACTTTGGGGGGTTTCTCGGCATTAAGAGTAACGTAGATTTTTCGATTTTCTTTCACTTTCGTATTTGGAGCCGGAACTTGCCTTAAAACAGCTAGGGGAGGATGATTCGGAGAGTAACTGGAATCAGCGGTGGGCTCAAATCTTAAATTACGCTTGCCTAGAAAGTCTTCGAGCTCGTTAACAGTCATTCCCTGAATATCCGGTACGGTAATCGTTTCTCCATGATTCGTATTAACAGGTAACCATACATAAAAGACGATGATGACTATCAGAGCACTTCCTCCTAACAGAATTAGAAGATGGAGTAGAAAATCTTTTATACTGGTTGGTTTCTTAAATGACATACTATTCTTATTGCGCGATAAACCTAATAAATTAGCGATTAATAAACAGTTTTTGTGAAGTGTTGAATCGATTACCGACCATTTGAAGAAAATAGAGGCCTTCCTGTGATGGTGCCTTGTATTCAATGATTTGGTTGAAAGCATTTTTGACCTTTTCTTCAAAAACTACCCGTCCGCTTATATCTACTAAGCGAATAATGACGGATTCTTTCTCCGGAAGATTAAGCCCTACATTGAAACGTTCACGTGCTGGATTGGGATATGCTCTAATCAAATTCTGATAAGTGGGTAGGTCGCCTTCTCTAATACTGATATCGTCGATGAATAGGTTGTTACCACCTCCGGGAATAAACACAAACGCTATTCTGATATTCTCATCGAAGAAAAACGAATGGTCTAAATCCAGAACATACTCTTTCCAATCACTATCAGAAGGCGATAGCCATTCTTCTGTTACCGAAGCAACAGAAAGCGAATCTGAGTCCGCATTTAAAAGCACTGTATTAAAGTTTTCTCCACAATCAACGGACATCAATACTTGCAGGCGATCATCAAACCCATCTCTGGAACCATATGATGCTCTAAAGTATAATTTAGCACTGTCTAATCTACCAGTGTTTAGCTTAGGACTTACAAACCAACTTTTATTTTCAAGCTCATTAAGACCAAATCCATTGATTTGGAGAACTCCATTGCTTCCAAGTGAGGACCGTTCAAATAATGATCCTTCACCTTGATCACTTGTAATGGTCCATGTATCCATGGATTCAAAATCTACCGTTAACGGGTATTCATCTTCAATGCCATCTTTAAAAAGAGTAGTTTCAATGGAATTATCACCAATTGACTCATCCTCAGAGTTATTGACCTTGGTTATCTCTGCACCAAAAAGACTGGTTCCTTCATTTAGATTTTCAATGGGTAAAGAAAATGTGGCAAAATCTCTGGAGGTAATGCCAAGGTTGTCAAACGTTCTAAAAGTAGTATCACCCTCTGTATAGTATTTCACTTCAAAAGAGGAAATGGTTTGAAAACCATTATTTCTGATGTTTAGTCTTAGATTGGATGTTTGAGAGCAAGTTAGTAATGGAGCATTCAAACTTATGGGCTTTATATCATTTTCAAATAGGTTAGCTTCTTGGATTTGAATATCGTCCACGTAAATATTGTTTCCACTTCCATTGATTCCAACAAAGGCAAATTGAACCCCATCAATGTCTTTATAGTCGGTGATGTTAATAAGTGTATCAATCCACTCTAGCTGATTGGCAGGAGTGAAGTAAGTGTCGGACTCGCTCGCAGTAGATAGATTGGGTCCAAAGGCAGAAAATATGATGTCGGGAAAGGTTTCACCGCAATCTACACTGGCCTTTACCATTAAACCATCATTAAATTCTCCAGTCGGATTAGAATAAGCGTAGCTAAACAGTAAATCTCCGGCTGAAATTCCTGTCAAGTTCATCACCGGGGTTTTAATGATGGTCTTTTCTCCGAACCATTCAGTATTATCATGAGATTTGAAGATAAGAGCTTGGTTATTACTTACATTTTTGGGAGCGTTTACAACCTCCCAGGGATTAGAGCTTCCTAACGTTCCTAAGACTTCTATTCCGTTTTCAAATCCTTCTGTAAAGGGGAGATTTTCCGTAGAGGTAGAGGCAACAACACGTGTAATTGAATTGTTAGAAGGGTTGCCGTCCGCCGTACTATTTACATTGCTAACTTGAAATGCAATAGTTGTACTGTTGAATATCGTTTGCATTCCAAACATAACTGTATCCGAAGAAAGCGGAGAAAGAGACGTAGATACATTTTGTGGGCTACCAACCGGACTACCGTTGATAAGTAATTGAACATCGTACGTTGTAATATCGTTCGTTCCATAGTTAACCACCCTCAATATGGGGTTAATGGAGGTACCACATTCGACTTGCCTGGGGCTCAATACATTTGTGGCAGCCAGGTCATCGGAAAATCGTGCAGGCTCAGATAATCCTGGACTTGAGATTAGTGATAGCCGGTTTTGTGCATTCTCTAACACCGTTCTCATCCTTGTTTTTTGACCTTCAGTGAATAAGTTCATACAGACATCATCTGTGTAGTCCATGTAGTTTTGAAACATTTCAGGTTCGCCTACTACACATACATTCGAATCATCCGGGTTGGGAAAAGTACAAGGGGAGGTGTAGTCGCCATTATCATTATCTGCTAATGGAGTATCTGCTACAAAATCGTCGACACTGCAATTACCGTCCCCCCATATGTGTCTCAGTCCCATGTAGTGCCCCACTTCGTGAGTAAGAGTCCTTCCAAAACTTTCGAATGAAGGGGCCGATGGATTCACCCCGAAATATTCATAGTCCACGAGCACTCCATCAAAGCGATAATCCTCAGAATCATTTGCAATGCCTTCCAGGGAAATTAAAGGAAATGATGCGTATCCGATGAATACCTGTAGATCGAGGACATATATATTTAAATAACTTGCTGCCGGCCAGAAACTTTCAGATCTCAAAAGAGGCCGATGCGAATTTGCTCGGTAGACATCCCTTGAGCCCTGTAGTCGTACGATTCCGTTTGTGGGGTTTCCTTCAGGATCTTGTTTTGCCAGCACAAATTCAATTTCAACGTCAGCAGCAATGGACTCAAACTCCATAGGGGTGTTGACACGGTCAGCATTCATTCTCCTGAAGTCAGCAGTGAGTGAGTCTACCTGAGCAGCTATTCGCTCTTCGGATAGGTTGACGCCTGAGCCAACTGGCTCGCCCTTGTGAAAAACATGAACCACGACAGGAATTTGATAAATGGGTGCTTGAACACCCTTTGCTTTAGAGAGACCTTGTTCTTTGATCCTTTTTTCCAACCAGCCCTCAAAGGATCCGTCAGAAGGCGCAGCGGAACCACATCGATCTTGCGCATGCATAATCAATGATAAAATCATTGAAAAAAGTACTAACCCAATGCGCATGGGTTGATTAGTTAATGAATGGAAGTTTTGCGTTTGGATCGTCTGGCGAGGTAACGTTAACGGCATGTACACTTTTGATTTCCGGAACTTCACGTTTAATTGCTTCTTCAACACCAGCTTTTAAAGTCATCGTTGACATAGGACATGAACCACAATTCCCCATTAGCTCCAGTACCAAATTCATATCTTTATCCACTTCAAGGATTTTTACATCTCCTCCATCTGCCTCTAAGTAGGGTCTGATGGTATCCAGTGCTTTTTCTACTCTTTCTACTAACTCTGACATATCATTAAACGGTCACTTCTACTTTTTTAGTCTCCGGTGTAGTTGCGTTTCTTATTGCTACTTGTCTAGCCACATTTTCTGCTAATTCTTTAAAGGAATCAGCCAAATCACCATCTTTCATGGCGGCAGGATATCCGTTATCACCACTTTCTCTAATGGATTGAACGATTGGGATTTGTCCCAAAAGCTCTATTTCATTCTTTTCAGCCAGTTTTCTTCCTCCCCCTTCTCCAAAGATAAAGTATTTATTATCAGGAAGTTCCTCAGGAGTAAACCAGGCCATATTTTCCACTAATCCCAAAATTGGCACATTGATTTGTGGTTGCTTAAACATGGAAATCCCTTTTTGTGCATCTGCAAGAGCCACTTTTTGAGGTGTTGTCACTACTACTGCCCCTGTAACGGGAACTGCTTGAACTAGCGTCAGGTGAATATCGCTTGTTCCGGGGGGCAAATCAATAAGCAAATAATCAAGGTCTCCCCATTTGGCATCTGTGATGAATTGCCGCAGCGCTGAACTAGCCATGGGTCCTCTCCAAACTACGGCATCTTCACTGTTTGTCAGGAAACCAATGGATATCAGTTTTACGCCGTATTGCTGTATAGGAACGATTTTATTTTTTCCATCTTCTTGGACAACCCCAGGTTGCTCAAACTCGCAATTGAACATGGTCGGTATGGAAGGCCCAAAGATGTCCGCATCAATTAAACCAACATCTGCTCCGGTTCGGGCAAGCGCAACAGCTAAATTAGAAGCTACGGTAGATTTACCCACACCACCTTTACCGGAGGAGACAGCAATGATGTTCTTTACTCCGGGAAGTACCGGTCCCTCATCACGTCTGGTGGTTACATTGGAGGTCATATTGATGATGGTTTTTACATCACCTAAATGCTTCTGGATTTTATCCTCGCAATCCTTTCTGATGACCTCTTTCAAGGGACAGGCTGGAGTGGTCAACACTACATCGAATGCAGCCTTATTTCCATCAATGTGAATGTTTTGGATCATTCCTAATGAAACCAAATCCTTTTTCAAGTCAGGATCGATGACTTCACTGAGTGCTTTTAGTAGATTTTCCTTCGTCAGTTCCATTCGTGTCGCAAGTTATAAAGTCTACAGGTTAATTACTTGAATTGTCAGTTTTGGTAATCAATTATTCAATAATTGGCCATAGTCGCTATGTAAAACGAACACGCACATTAACTCTCTCTGAGATATCCCCAAGCGTGTAACTTATCACTATCTTCAAACCATCTATTTCCAATATCAGTTCGATAATACATGTTGGGAATCATAATATTTTTAATTCGAGTGTAGAGTTGTTGCTGCGCCTGCTTCATTGTCAGACCCAAACCTGTCACAATTAAAGCAACTCCACTTCCTCCTGTGATCAACCATTCGTTATTCACCATCTTCACGTCTTCAATATGGATACCCTCGTTCATTGGCTTTTTGAACACAATAGCAGCATCTTTCGAGAATGCTTCAAATGTTTTTGGATCCTTATAAGGAAACGGGGGAACGACGATCCTGGCTCCCACTTGAAATCCACTCTTTCTTTTAAGACTTACTTTTTCACCCTTAGCTAGTTGATAAAAGAAATCTCCAATGCCGTTTAGCATTCCATCCGCCTGAATGGAAATGGTGGGATATCCGAATCTCGAAGTGAATTCCAAGGGGTAGATGCCGTTTCCGTTTACAATACAATTGATATCGATATAACCCACATAGCCCTCTTCGGCTAATTTAGACTCCATTTTTTTTAGTGTGGAGTTGAAGATTTTATTGGGTCCACTCCAGAACATACTGGTGCCCATCTCGCCAGTAGCCACACCAAGTTCTCCCGGGAATAGCTTTTTATGTTCAAAGTTGATGTTGATGGGATATATAAATTCCTTTCCATTGAAAAATGCGCCAACTCCAATCTCCACCCCAGTATCTACTTTTTTCTGAAGCTGATAGATTTTTACTTCTTCACTCCAGGCATTTTTATAGGCACTTAAAATCCTCAGGACATCACTGCCATCTTCTTCCTGACCCACAAACAGTAGTCGCTTGATGTTTTGAGCTTCTCCACTTGGTTTCAGAACATATTTGCCAGGATTAGCTTTGATGTGCTCAATACCCGTATCAAAGGAGTCAAATTCATGATAGTTAAGAATATTGACTTTGTGTTTTTTTAATTCTGCCTGACCAAAAGATCGGTCATCCTCCAGTTTATCCGTATATGGAGTTCCACCGACCACATATTTGCCTTTTCCCCTTAGCTTTTGAGCTTTTTCGCCCTGTCCAAGTACATCATCAAAGACGATCAAATCAGCCCAATCGACTTCCACCTCCCAATCATCAACTTTTTCTACAAAACCATTGGCGATCTCTTTTTCACTTTCCTCTTCAATGAAATATTTGACTGTGTGTCCCTCCTGAACACATCGCCAGGCAATATCGCTGATGAGTCCGGAGATGGAAACAAATAGAATATTGACCGGATTTGAGGTTTGTTTTGGCATTGACTTTTTTGTTCAAAAGTATGACAATGCCAGTAATGAACACCTAAATTTTATATGTCTTTTATTTGGCTACAAATACAAAGTCACTATTGGGTTCATCTGTTCCAAAACTACCGAATCTGGGCTCTGTGGGTAGCCTCATGAAATAGGGGATCAGCTCCGTTGTTGAGAGAATTCTTCCTTCTCCGCCACCGATTTCCCTTAATGCGAGAATGAATTTTTCCGCAAAAGGAGAATGCTTTCCAGGAGTGCCATCCGGAACGTATTCTTTGCTTCCACTGGTAAGAAATTTACGCGTTCTTTTAGTGAGTTTTTTAACCAAATATTGGGCATCCTCACGTTCTAAAGCATTGCCTCGTACGCGTGCCATCTTGGGATCAATCGTTCCTCCAAAGCATACATCCATGACCAAAAGAATATGCTCACACTTGATATTGTCTAGCCGAACCCTTAAAAGATTGTGAGACAGATAGGTGGTCTTACCTTTATCATCTTTTAATGAGTTGCTCGCCACCACATACCCCTCTTCAAGTGTTTCATCAAAGTATCCATGACCAGCCACGAAGATCATCAATTGATCTTGGGGATTAAATACCTTCGAATTGTAATCATATACTTTATCATTCAGTTCTTCAACAGATGGATTGATCATCATATCGACTTCAAAACCATACTTCTCTTTTAGGATGGATCCGATGGTGTTTGCATCGTTGATAGGATTGTTAAGGTCTCCCCAGTAATCATATTCATCCGTAGCAATGATCAACGCATAGTCTTTTCTATTGGCATCTATGCTGGAAATGATGTCATCTTCACCGTGAAGAACGCTTCGTTCGCTGGCAACTATACCACCATTTTTATTCTTCGCCACAATTTCAATAATATTGGATCCTTCCCGCAGGTTGAGTTTTTGTTCGAAATTGAAACTGTTTTGGAGGGGAGGAATCTCAATGTTTTTCTCCACGGTATTCCCTCCAAACGTGATTCTTAGTTTCACCTCCTCCAGCTCTACACTGGATTTGACACGTGCTTTTAGCATAATCGATTTCTCGGTGCTAAAAGAAGATTCTATGCGTGGTGTTTCCCAGGTGATAACGGGCAAAGTCGTAGCTGTGACTTCTTTCGTGAAGTCTACTTGGATTGCGTTTGTTTTGTCTACAAAGCTCTGAGCCTGGACAATCAACGGAAATGCTAAAATGACGAAAATAACTTTTTTCATAGCCGTAATGTTTATTAATTATTTGGGACATCTGGTGGTCCTTCTACATTAAATGAAGTGTCTTCTTCTTTTGAAAGGAGGAAATACCCTACAGCACCAGCTGCTACTAAAGGAATGGCCTTCAGAAAAAGTGGAAACTTGGGTTTAACAACAAAAATGGGAGAATGGACCTCCTGATCTTTGTTTCTAGAATCGGTCACGTAAAATTTATATTTCCCAGGTTTCAAAGAAGAGGGAAGTTGAATTTTTGCGTCCCCAGTGTTAGCTACTTCTGGTAATATGGCCATCAAATCTTCTCCTTTATAAAGCTTGAAATCCAAAATGTTCGAACTGGATTTCCCCGTCCATGCAAACTCATACGTTTTTCCTCGTTTAAGCTCTTTGTTCTCAGGGAATCCTTCGAATTCAATGAAGGGCACATACACCTTTCCTCGAACCTCTAGTTGAATGCTTCCCTTAAAATCATTTCCTAATTCTTTTTTAGCGTTCCAAGTGATTTTATTATTAACCCCTGGTTGTACTTCCAGACCCACATCCCCTGAAACCTCTTTAACCGGAGCAATCGTGCTATCGGTTAGAAGATAGAGGTAGACCGTATATGTACGATTTTTAGTCGTATCCAGCAAATCATAATGCACAATAAGGTTTTCGGGTGTTTGCTCAATGGTGGTCATTGAAAACTCCTGGCTGAAAACCAGTGCCGAATAAATGCATGTAAATAGGACAAGTAAGTACTTTTTCATGTGTTTAGTTGTCTTTTTTAATTGGTCACATGGAATTCGCATGTATAACAATTGTCTTATGGTTTGTTAGTGTACTCATGCTCATTTCATAATTATGTCCATTTAGTGAGTCTTATTTTTTACAATTCGTATGATCCTTTCCTGATCGTTCAAGTTCATACGAAAGAAGTATACCCCATTGGACACCTCGTTCCCGTTGGTATCTTTACCATCCCATTCCAAAAGATGCAGTCCGCTCTGATGAAATGACCTGTTTGACCGGATGATCTCCCTGCCCGTAGCGTCCATAACCTGATAGCTAAGTGACTGGGCTTGCTCATTAGTTAGTACTGGAATCATTAACCGATTACTGAAAGGGTTAGGGTAGGCTTGACCCAAAATACTGTTGGTTGGAATAAAATTTCCATCCTTGGAATAATAAACACTGAACTGACCGCCATTTTTCCATTGAAATTCAATTTGAGAAACCTGGCTCATATCAATTACTCGTAAGGTAGAATGATCCAACAGGAAGTAAGAACCGGTACTAGGAGTTAAATCCCAGTGTAATACAGCAATACCTCCCGTTTCATTCGACTCCATCGTAAAGGTCCATTCATGACTATCTGAGATAGGAACTATATCTGAAGAAAAGCGAGGGGCAAAATATTCAGGATGATGAGTGGTCATCTCAAGGAATGAAATGAATCGAGGAACAGCAATTTCATCCATTCTATCTTTGCTCAGACTCGCCGATCGATGCATTCCAAGAGCACCAGATTGGCGCTGATTTTTTAACTCCAACGTAAAATCCAGCTTCCATTCAAAATCTTCTTGTTTGCTTTCGCGACCAGATGTACTGGTTCTTACCGGAAAGCTGCCGGTACCGGCGGTCTCACAAAATACAAAGGCTCCTTCCCAGGCATTTAATGTCGTGCTGGTTTCATAGCTACCATTTTGGTAGGTCTGCAACGAGCCAAGTCCTAAACCAGTATTTGCGTTCTGGACATCAGCCCAATTAATTGTGAAAGGGTAAGGGTTTCCAATCTGATTCCAGCCCTGCTCGAAATTCCGTTCAAATGGATTTGCTTGATTCACATTATCCGCAGTTCCTTCACCGATTTGAATGGAGAAATCCTGAACTGTGGTATTAAACCAGTAACCATCACCCAATGCGATGTTGTTTAGCCCGTCCAGCAATTCGTTGTATTGACCATTGCTGTAGTGGAAAACACGCCAAATGTTCTGGTTATAGCCGCCCAATTCATCAAAGATGGAAACCAGACTTTTATCATCAAGCTCATAGGGAATAGAAAACATACGATAGGATGCCGCCTTACCATTAAATCCTCCAGCTACAAATGGGATGGCTTCAGTAGCACCCACCTCACGATAGAGGAAAAAATGGGTATTAGGATTTTCCACTATGGTATTCCCAAATACATCACTTGCGATGATATATCCCTCCATTCCTATTTCATCCGCCCAGCTATCCTGCAATTGCACAAAGAAGTTACTTCCGTTTTTGGTTAACCCAACAGAGGTAAAGTCAGTACCTGAGATGGGGCGATAAAACAAAGCTGCTGATTCGATCTCTGATGCATCTGTGATTACCGCTATGATTTCCTCCGAAGGTGTAAATACATCGGAAGGAGTTACAGAAGTGACAGAAGGTGCGGTGACATCTACTGTTGTGGTATTGCTAACGATGAGCTGTTGTGAAAAAATATTGTTGCTGTTGATTTCGTCAATCGGAACAGATGTCTGCAACTCGACCAAGATGAAATAGTTTCCCACCTCTGTATTGGTAGGAACCTCAAGGCTTTTTGTATTGGCGCCTTGAGGAAAATTGAATGTTCCTCCAGCCGTGAGGTTGGTAACAATGTCAAATTCATCCAATAGAAGGTCTCCAGCCTCTAACTCATTATTCACAGATAGGTAGACTTTTGCTGAAATCACAGCAAAAACATCCACCGCTCCGCTATTGGATAAAGTAAAGGATAGGCTGGTCGTACCTCCGGGAGGTATTTCAGCAGGAGACAAGTTCAGTGAAGACTGAAGTGTCAGTTCTGCCTGACGAGGAATGGCTGTTGGAAGAAACCCTGCGGTAAGCGTATAATTAGCAGACGAAACAGTTCCACTGATGGGTTGACCTACTGTAGGTGCCAGGATATATGAAGCACTGCTTACCTGATTTGCTCCGTTTGAGAAGGTGTGCGTTCTCAATTCATAGCTTTGGCCGTAGCTTATTTGAAAAAAGAGGCACAATGCTCCAAAAAAGAAAACTGGTCTTCTTTTTTGGAGCATTGGGGTAGTATATGTGTGGTGAGTGTCCATTTAGTTATTTCATGCGAAGGTTTTTTATTAATTCATGGAGCGACACATGTTGCCACATCTACGTCAAACGTTCCTTTAAGGTCCGTTGGGTCAGAACTTGGGAAAATCTGAACCGTAAATCCCTCAATGGATGCATCATTACAAATTGACGAGATTGGAACTTCGAAAGTTTGGACTAGCCATTCTGGATTTTCTGGAGGACCTGTAACCGTCTTAAATATCTCAGTGAATGTAGATGTACCGAGAGTCAAGTCCTGGTATGATGAACAAGTTGGGTCACTTGGAAGAACTAGAATTTTTTCGAAATTTAGAATTGTGCCAACTGTAGCATCAAAAGAAAGGTCCCTAGAGGCTATGCTTACTCTGTAATTACCACCCTCCAGACACATCGCGACTAAAGTATCTGCAGTCTCAGATGGGGTAACCTTATCTAAGAACTGTTGAGGATTAATGAGTACACTATTTGAGTAAAAATCAGTTTCAATTTGCGTACAATCTGGTGTACCCCATGGATCATTTGTAATATCAATCGAACCAGTGGTTGTTTGTAATATATAAAGAGCCTGAGCAACAGGTGTAGCAGCAGGATTAAAAAAGGTGACAGCTACTGGGCTGTTTTCAGGGAGTCTGTTCATAGAAATTCCATATGTGGTTTGAGTATTGGCAGGTGGCACTGCTACTGAACCAAAGTCACAAAGTGGGTTTCCTCCATTTACAGCATCTATTGTTCGAGTTCTTACAAATAGTTGGTTTGTCATAGCATCTTCTGTTGTTAGCTCTACTTGAAACGGAAGCTGAAGTTCGTTTGGTTCAGGTGTAGGCGTGGTTACATTGAAGGTGAAAGCAAGGTTAGATGAAGGCCCAGTCTTTATGATGTCAAAGTTTATTGAACTGAAATGACTAATAGTGCCTACGTAGGCGTTCAACGAATCATTCAATACGGCTCGTCCATCCTCTTCCCATACACCACTTTCCTCGTTGAAGAATAGGATAGGGACAGATTTTGGAAAATCCTCGGCAAGTTCTAGTTGCCAGTCTGGAATCGGCATAACAATCTCTGCAGAGGCTTCCTGATTTCTGTTCAAGTTATAGGACTGTTCATTATCATATATTTCAACAGCTACTGCGCCAAAGCTTTGCATGGGGCCAGATTGCTCCCTTACAGTTCTGGCAATGTTTCGTCCTGGCATTCCATTCGGAGCGAATACATCAATGGCGCTCATAGATACCGAAACATTTCCTTGTGGAGCGTTTCCTTGGGCATTCACTAATGTATTGGGTCGTAAGCGCAAACGAGTCGCTGAAAGACGTGCTTGATTCTTTACCTGGATGTCCCAAGCCTGTTTTAGTTGATCGGGCATTCTGAAACTTGCTACTCTGCCTGAATCATCTAATACAATCGGTAAGCTTCCTGTCGGACTTTGACTCCAATCCGCACGACTGGAATTAGATCCGAAACTTTGGGTATTGGTAACTGTCACTGTACCCCCCACAGTCGGATCAATGGTAGCAACAGTCGCTTGATTTAAATAAAAAATGCTTTTCGGTATAGAATCAAAGGGAGTCTCATTATCCTGAAAGGTAGTTGAAGTGAAACCATATCCGACCTTCGAGACATTGATTACAAAACGATTAGATTTCGGTAATTCAATACTAAAAGCTCCGTTTGCATCTGTCAGACCCATAGCTACATTAGACTCCTCGTTTTCAGAGGTGTAACTAATTTTTATTTTAGCCGATTCAATGGGATTTTGACTATAATCAAAAACTTGCCCTTTTGCTAAGACGGTTGGTTCCTCTTCCCCAGGCCCTTCACAATTACAACTTTCGAGAAAAATTAGCCCCAAGCAGACTAAAATTAGGATAATTGGTTTTTTCATAGTGAGTGTTGGTTAGGTTATTATTTCTTTTCTGAAATACTGGTTGATTTGGATTTTGTTTCTTCTTGTTTTGATGTATTTAAAAGGTCAAAAAGAGAATTAATTTTTTCTTCCTGAACCGAGAGACGAGATAGTAATTTTTCATTAGCAGACTTTTGATCTACTAATTGTTTCCTAATCGCCACCAATTCAATTTTTAAAGACTCAATAATTTCCTGCTGTTCCTGAATAGCTTTAATGGCCAAAGGAGCAAGTTGAGCATACTTTACACTGTAGAGATTGTTTATTTCGGAATATTCAACAAGAGAGGGGAAAATTGGTAATACCTCTTGTGCTATAACTCCTATTTCCTTTTCAACGGTATTCTCTTGACTTTTATAGTGATAACTTCTGATTGATAACTCATTAATTTTAGATAACACATCAGGTAGATTTTCTATATTCTTTTTCAAACTTCTATCGGAAGAATTACTATAAGCACCGTCTGTATTACTAAATTGACCTCTAAATCCATCATTGTAATACAACAACAGATTACTACTGGTAGGAAATGTAAAAAAAGTCCACTGGTCAGATCCCGATGTTATTGACAAGCCATCTCCACTCGATGGACCGCTACTTCCGTGTACTACCTCAAAAGTTGTTGATGGTGTTCCTCCTACTCCAAGTGTCCCATCTACAATTGCATTATCTGTCCCTGGATCAGAAGTGCCCCCAACATGAATCCCTCCAGTTGTATTTATTCTTGTGACATCAATTGTCGACTCCAGCCTTGCATCTGTGAGGGTTCCTGTTGTGATATTAGAGGCATTGATTCCTGTTCCTACCTTGCTTCCGGTCAGTGACCCATCCGCCAAATCAGTTAAGTCTGCATCAAAGGCTTGGATGTTTGTGCCTGGTACTAATGATAGGTTGGTTCTAGCCCCTGCGACAGAAGTAGCGCCAGTTCCTCCATTGGTAATGGCGAGACTGTTGGTGGTGATATTTGATGCATTGATTCCTGTACCTACTTTGGATCCTGTTAGTGATCCATCCGCTAAATCGGTAAGATCCGCATCAAAAGCCTGCACGTTTGTTCCAATGGCCAATCCCAGATTGGTCCGAGCATCAGAAGCGTTATTAGCTGCTGTACCCCCATTGGCTATTGCGAGGCTATTTGCAGTAATGTTAGATGCATTAATCCCACTACCTACTTTGGAACCAGACAATGATCCGTCAGCCAGATCATCCAGGTCTGTGTCGTATGCTTGAACATCTGAACCGATAGCTAGCCCTAGGTTTGATCTGGCATCAGTGGCATTAGAAGCTGCTGTGCCACCGTTTGCAATAGCCAGGTTGTTGGCGGTAATGTTAGATGCGTTAATCCCTAAACCCACTTTTGATCCCGTTAACTCTCCATCTGCCAGGTCAGTAAGATCTGCATCAAAAGCTTGGATGTCTGAACCGATAGCTAAGCCCAGATTGGTTCTGGCTATGTTAGCTGTACTTGCTCCAGTACCTCCATTCACTAGTGCTAACGTATTTGTTGTGATATTCGAGGCATCAATTCCTGTTCCAACTTTCGATCCGGTAAGCGATCCATCCGACAAGTCTGTAAGATCCGCATCAAACCCTTGAACATCCGTACCAATTGCCAGCCCAAGGTTGGTGCGGGCGTCCGCAGCATTATCGGCATTTGTCCCGCCATTTGATAGTGCCAATGTATTTGTTGTAATATTTTCAGCGTTGCTGGTACTCAAACTATAAAGTCCTGAAGTAACAGCAATTCGGGGTAAGTCCTCCGTTCCAATTGTAATTTGCAGAAAATACGGTGCATCCGCTTCAATATCCAACGGATCCACAGTACCAAGTACTGTACTAAATATGCCACGATCTACCTCAATGGTTTGAGGCTCGGGCCCCCAAACCAGTGTGCCTCCTGAAGCAGCTGTATAAAGTGAAAATGATACACTGAGCGGAGATCCTGATTCAGTAGTGATGGGTTCACCAACATCAGTTGTGAGGTATCCTTGAAAGCTAAGCGTTTGTGGTAATTGTGCGAGAATAGATATGGAAATAGCCATACCTAAGACCAGGGTGAGAGTTTTTTTCATGTGTGCTGTCCTATTTTTCAAAGACCACCCGTTCGTCGGAACATTTGATCCTCCGAAACAGGAATTCGCGATAAACTAAATTCCTTTATTGGTTAGTATCCTAAGGACTCCAAGCTTATGCTCATTCATGGTGGTTTAAGCTTTAGAATAAGTGGTTTCTGTTCATGAAGGTACTAATTTTTTGCAATAAATTGTAAACACCCCAAAATGGCCTTTGTAAGTTTTTAGGTCTTCTCAGAACGAATCTGGAAAATAATTTTCCATAAAAGCTGACTTCTTTTTTACAGGATTTCTTTCCCAACTCTTCAGAATCTTCGTTTTTGGGATCGGTTGGTCGTATCCTAACAGTTTATTGTGATAAACGTCGTTTTAAGGCTCCTGGCAGGCCTTCGTTTGACTTAAAAATACCCAAAAGTGGGTAGTACTTACTAAGACAAGGAATAAGACATTTGATCTTTTTTTTGGTTGGTGAGCACCTGTGACTCCAAACTTTTTGCATGTATTACAGATAAATTCAATTTCAATTCAAGTTGAATGGAATGACTTGAGATAAGCTATTTTTGTATTCTGGTTCTGAAAATCCACTATTGATTCATCCATCTACCATCGAAGAAATTAAAAACCGCATCGATATCGTCGAGGTGGTGGGAGATTTTGTTACCCTGAAAAGGTCAGGATCGAGTTATAAGGCACTAAGTCCATTTACGAATGAAAAAACTCCTTCTTTCTATGTAGTCCCTTCAAAGGGAATTTTTAAGGATTTTAGTTCGGGAAAGGGAGGAGATGCCATCACTTTTGTTATGGAAGTAGATGGCCTCAGTTATATAGAGGCCCTCAAATACCTCGCAGGTAAGTATGGTATAGAAATAAAAGAAGAAGAGCAATCCGATGAAGCTCAGCAAGCTCATAATAAGCGAGAAAGCCTTTACATTGTTCTCAATTTTGCCAATGAATTCTTTCAACGAGTGCTTCATGATTCCGAAGAGGGAAAAGCAATTGGTCTGACCTACTTTAAAGAGAGAGGTTTTACTGAAGAGACTATAAAGAAATTTGAGCTGGGCTACTCGAAAGAGCTTTGGGATGGACTGCTGGATGAGGCAACAAAGAAAGGTTATAGTAAAGAGTTGCTTGCCGAAGCAGGACTGATCATTGATAAAGATGGAAAGAGCTACGATCGATTTCGTAGCAGGGTTATGTTCCCGATCCACAATGTGTCCGGAAAAACCATTGCTTTTGGAGGCAGAAAGCTTTCCCGTACCGATAAATCGGCCAAATATATCAATAGCCCCGAGACGGAACTGTATCATAAGAGTAAAGTACTCTATGGCATGTACCAGGGCAAGAATGCGATCCGCAAAGAGGATAATTGTTATTTAGTAGAGGGATACACAGATGTCATCTCTATGCATCAGACCGGTATAGAAAATGTAGTTGCTTCTTCCGGAACTGCGCTTACTGAAGATCAGGTTAAACTGATTCGAAGGTATTCAGAGAATGTAACGGTGATCTTTGATGGAGACCAGGCAGGGATAAAAGCGTCCATGCGCGGAATAGATCTTTTATTGGAAGGTGATTTAAACGTAAAAGCAGTTGCTTTACCGGAGGGCGAAGATCCAGATAGCTACGCGAAACAGCTGGGAGCCGCTGGCTTCAGGGATTTTGTTACGGAGGAAGCACAAGATATCATCCGGTTCAAGACCAAGGTTTTATTGGATGAGACAGGTGATGATCCTGTGAAAAAGGCTGGGGTTATTAAAGACATTGTTTTCAGTATCACGAAGATCAATGATCCTGTTAAGCGAACCGTATACATTAAAGAATGTAGCGATCTTCTTGGAATTGCCGAGTCAGTATTGGTTGCTGAGCAGAATAAAATTCTGATCGAGAATAGAAAAAAGCAGCGAACGGATTCAACACCACAGCCAGAATTTGAGGTACCTCCATTTCCGATGGAGCAGGAGGAATTGATTGATAAACTTGATATTGGAAAGATTATTGAGTATCAGGAGCGGGAGAGTATTCGGGTGTTGGTGAACTACGGTAAAAACAAAATTCAAACCCGGGAAATGACCGATCAGAACCTGATCGAATATTTTTTGAACGAAGCAGATGAAATTCAGTTTACCAATGAGACCTATCGAAAGATCATTGATTTATTCAGAGAAAAACTGAACGAGGGAGAAGTCATTGATGGAGAATATTTGCTGCATCATCCGGATGAAGAGGTAAGAAAGACGGTTATTGATCTAAGTACGGATAAGTATGAAATCAGTGAGAATTGGAGTGAGAAATATCAGATTCACGTACCACGTGAAACGGAATTTCTAAAAGATGTTACTTACACCAATGTGTTGAGGCTAAAATTCAGGATCATCCAGCAGTTGATCCAGGAAGAAACAGACAAGCTAAAACACACGACAAATGAGTCTGAAGTGGATGAACTTTTAGATGATATAAATGAGTTGAAGAAAGTATCGGTAGAGATTGCCGGTATATTAGGAAATGTTATTGTAGGATAATGCTAGATAAAATAGAAGAGGCTGTTGAAGCCATCAAAAATGGAGAGGTAATCATTGTTGTTGATGATGAAGACAGAGAGAATGAAGGTGACTTCATTTGTGCCGCTGAGAAAGTCACTCCGGATATCATCAATTTTATGTCAAAAGAGGGCAGAGGACTTATCTGTGCTTCACTTTTGGAAGATAGATGTAAAGAATTGGATCTTGACTTGATGGTAGGGAAGAATACAGCTACCTATGAAACACCATTTACAGTATCTGTTGATTTGATTGGTCATGGAACCACTACGGGAATATCAACTTCTGATCGTGCGAAAACAATTCAGGCTTTGGTTAACCCCAATACCAAACCGGAAGACCTGGGGAGACCAGGACATATTTTTCCACTAAAAGCTAAGCAAGGAGGAGTGCTACGAAGGGCAGGTCATACAGAAGCTGCCGTTGATTTCTCCAGGCTAGCTGGCTTAACTCCTGGAGGAGTATTGGTGGAAATCTTAAAGGGCGATGGAACGATGGCTCGTCTTCCGGATTGCAGAGAGATTGCAGATAAGTTTGGTTTAAAGCTTGTGTCCATCGCTGATTTGATTGAGTATCGAATGAAGAAGGAATCGATGGTGGAAGAGGAGATTGCGGTTAACATGCCTACTAATTGGGGAGATTTTCAGTTAAAAGCATTTAAACAGAAAAATACAGGTGAGGAACATCTTGCGTTGATAAAAGGGGAGTGGAAGGAAGGTGAGCCGGTAATGGTTCGTGTGCATAGCTCATGTGTTACAGGAGATATTTTTGGCTCTTGCCGATGTGATTGCGGGGGACAGCTTCATGGAGCCATGCAAATGGTTGAAAAAGAAGGAAAAGGTGTGGTGTTATACATGAACCAGGAAGGAAGAGGCATAGGCTTGATGAATAAGTTGAAAGCCTACAAGCTTCAGGAAGAAGGAAAAGATACAGTAGAGGCTAATCTTGAACTTGGATTTAAATCAGATCAACGAGATTATGGAGTAGGGGCTCAAATTTTGCGTAAGCTTGGAGTGACTAAACTCAGATTAATCACCAACAATCCAAAAAAACGTGTAGGTTTGATGGGTTATGGTCTGGAAATTGTGGAAAACATACCAATTGAGATTGCTCCAAACGAGCACAATCAAAAGTATTTAGAAACTAAACGAGATAAATTAGGACACGAGATTTTGAAATGAGAGGAGTTGCCGGATTTATATTGTTGATGTGTGCGTTGGTCAGTTTTTCCCAACGGTTTTCTTCCGAAGTATTCCATGAAGGTTTTTTAGTGACAACCGATAAGGATACCGTCACCGGAAGTTTGAAATATGATCTTGATGCTAATATTCTAACTGTCATTGATCGGGGAAAAACTAAGTCTTTCTCTAGCCACAAGGTTTTTTACTTTGAAATCTTTGATCAGATCCTCAATAACTATCGTCAATTCTATTCCATTCCCTATACGGTCAATGTAGGCTATAAGATCCCTGTTTTCTTTGAATTGGTCTATGAAGGAAAGCTCTCGCTCTTAGCTCGCGAGCAAATCGTCACACAAACTGTTAACAACACATCTGCCTATTGGGGTGGAGGCGCTGTTAATCAACTTGTGATTAGGTATTCGTTTTATTTCATGGATAGTGAGGGTAAAATCACTTATTTCAATGGGAAGAAACGGGATCTCTTACTATTCATGTCTAAGAAACAGTCAGATATCAAAAAATTTATAAAAGATAATAGACTTGATACTGACGAAATGGCCGATCTGGTTAGAATAACAGCTTTTTATAATTCGATTTAATACATGGCAAAACCTCTGATTTTAGTAAGTAATGACGATGGAATTACTTCACATGGCATTAGAAAACTTGTAAATACTATTCGTGAACTTGGCGAAGTAGTCGTGGTTGCACCTGATAGTCCACAATCTGGAATGGGACATGCCATTACTGTTGGAGATACCCTGCGACTGAAGAAGAGCGATTTGTTCGAGGGGATTGAAGCATATGAATGTACAGGCACACCGGCCGATTGTGTGAAGCTTGCCAAACACTATGTTCTAAAGGACAGGCAGATCGACTTGGTGGTATCCGGTGTGAATCATGGAAGCAACAGTTCCATCAGTGTGCTTTATTCAGGAACTATGAGTGCTGCTATTGAGGGAGCGATAGAAGGATTACCGGCTATCGGATTTTCACTGTGTGATTATGATCCGGAGGCATTCATGGATCATATCGATGAATATGTCAAAAAAGTAACTGAGGAGGCTTTAAAAAATGGTATTCCTAAAGGGATAGCACTGAATGTGAATTTTCCGGCCAAGCAAAAAGAATCCATCAGGGGGATCAAAGTTTGTCGTCAGGCAAATGCAAATTGGGAAGAGCAATTTGATGAACGTAAAGATCCGTATGGAAGAACCTACTTCTGGATGGTAGGAAACTTTGTTAATCATGATAAAGGAGAGGATAATGACGAGTGGGCCTTGGCCAACAATTACGTGTCTATCGTGCCTTGCCAGTTTGATATGACCGGACATCATGCCATTTCCCAGCTCAACGAAGCATGGGATATTTGAGCCTTTCTAAATGAATTTGATCAATTAAAGTACTCAATTGAAGATCCCGGCACAGGACGGGAATGGCTCTTGAAATCTACTGGGTTTATTTCGCTAATAACCGAATGATGGAATTCTTGAGGCATCTCTAATTTCGAAACCGGATTGTTTCCCTAAGGGTGTGCGCGCTTTGTATTTTTTAACAGCATCAGAATATGAGATTTCTGACAGAATAGTAAAAACGAGAGCTGCACCAAAAGAGATTCCACCGAAAGCTAACCCAATTATTGATTCCAAATCATCGTTTGAAGCAGCAGCGTTTAGTAAAAACAATCCACTTACGACATAAAAGACGTGTGACGTTGTTCTAAAAACGCGATGAGACTTAATTGAATTTGAAGTTTTTTTTGATTGATCTTGTGTCAAAAGATAGTTTCTTATTTCTCTCCTGGACATAGAATCAATATTTTGCGTGTACTGACATTGGGAAGAAAATAGAATCCCAACAAACAAGATAGAAATGATTGTTCTCAACATAGAAGTAGGTGATTATTGTTTTATTAGGAAAAATAATATTACATCACCCCTAATTGCTTGAATGTATTTATTGGAATCTACTTTTTCTTTAATTCATACACATCCTTTCTTCTGTCCTTCAAATTATTGACACTTCCAAACTCGTGAAGCTCGCGCAAATCATCTACATCTACATCTGCAATAAGAATCATTTCGGTGTTAGGTGTAGCTTCCGCTTTGATTCCATTTGTAGGAAAAGCAAAATCACATGGTGTGAATACAACAGACTGAGCAAATTGGATATCCATATTATGAACGTTTGGTAGATTACCTACACTGCCAGCCAATGCCACATAACATTCATTTTCGATAGCCCTAGCTTGCGCACAATTTCTCACTCGTGAATACCCATTCTGAGTGTCGGTAAGAAAGGGAACAAACAAAATATCCATTTCCTGATCAGCAAGTAATCTACTTAACTCCGGAAACTCTACATCATAACATATAAGTACACCGATTTTGCCACAGTCAGTATCGAATGTTTGTAGCTCTTTTCCTCCTTCCATGCCCCAGATTTTTGCTTCATCGGGTGTTACGTGCAATTTTTCGTAGCGTTCTATTGTACCATCTCTTCTGCAGAGATAACCAGCATTATACAGCCGTTCACTCTTCATTTCAGGCATGCTTCCAGTAATTATGTTAATGTTATAGGATACTGCTAATCTGGAAAAGCGATTGACAATTTCATCAGTATGCTTGGCTAATTCTCTTATAGCATCAGACTCAGAAAGATGATTGTTTTCCGCCATCAAAGGAGCATTGAAGAATTCAGGAAAAAGGGCAAAGTCAGAACGGTAGTCTGAGACAGCATCGATAAAATATTCTGCCTGTTGCATCAATTCATCCAAATCTTTGTAAGGCCTCATCTGCCATTGTATCAACCCTAGACGGACGACTTTCTTAATGGCACTTGCCTGGTCCGTTTCTTCTTCATAATAGATATTATCCCATTCGAGAAGTACCGCATACTCCTTCGATTCTTCATCTCCTTCAAGATAATCTTTCAAAATTTTGGAAACATGAAAATCATTGTTGATTTGAAAATTTAAAACTGGATCATCGATTTCTTTTTTGCGGACTTTTTCAATGTACTGCCTTGGGGAGAGCTCCTCAGCAAATCGATGGTAGTTGGGAATTCGACCACCAAACGCGATACTTCTCAGGTTTAAACGCTCGCAGAGCTCTTTTCGATAATCATACAATCTTCTGCCAAGTCGCAAACCACGAAATTCTGGTTTGATGAATAAATCTACTCCATACAAGACATCACCTTCAGAATCATGTGTGCTAAAAGTATAGTTCCCTGTTACCTGCTTGTATGTATGACGCTTGTTGGCGAGATTACTTTTTACAACCAGAGATAATGCACATCCGGCCAGTTGACCATTCACTTTAATCACCACCTGACCTTCAGGAAAGAGGTTGATGAGTTTCTCAATCTCATGCTTTTCCCAATAGTTATCCTCCACCTTTTGGTAAGATTCTATCATGGCCTTTTTAAGCTCGTTGTAATCTGTGAGATTGAGGTATGTGAGCTCGATGTTGTCTATCTCAATGTCTTGCATGTATCAAAGTTATGAAAGGAAGAAAGCAGTACTATATAGATTCTAAAAGTGAGGTTGCTCTCTCTACTTGCAGTGAATTTAAGTATTGAAAGACCTGATCAAGTTTGAGTTGGATCAACTGATCATTTTCAAACTCTTTTCTGAAAGTATAATATTTAAAAATTTGTTCTAAATGTTCACTAGAATAGGACACAGCGGCAAAATCTTGTACTACCTCTAACATGGAATAACCAAATTCTTTAGTAGGTTCTATCATTGTGCCTTCACCAAAATCATTCCAGGTAACGAGTTGTATAGCTTCTATTTTATTCAAAGATGCAAGATTTAGCGTCTGATTAAGCACACTGGTATTGTTATGAATAATCTCCCATCCTATACCTTCTCCCCATCCACCTTCTTGATAAAAATCCTTAAACCCCGGATAGGCCGATCCAATAGCGAAATCAAACGTAGGGTATCTACTGCCATAGTATTCATCAAGCTTTCCAATGTGATCGTTATTTCCATTGTAAACCCAACTATACTCTCCACTACCCACACTCCCCAGATCGCTTGATTGTTCCCAAATCGCCAAAAAAGTTGGATAGAAGTCACTATTGGTGATAATAGTATTCCAATCTGTTGAACTGTTTATATAGACGGGAGTAAAGGTGAGTAGTAATGCAAGATTGTTGGCCATTATATAGTTATCATCTTGAATATAATTGGACTTAATGTAAGAGAAATCAGCTGTGGCCGCTTCAACCGCAGATTTAGCCAATCCATTTCCCACAACATTCTCAGTGGTGCGATCCTCATATACAATAGCATATTTAAGACCTAATTCATCTGTTTTATCGATTAATGCGTTTGAATTCTCTAGGTTGATGGCATAATCATTTACATCGTAGGTCCCATACCAATCGATCAAAATTCCATCTATACCACTATATTTCATCAACAATAAGTGATAGTCTATGAGGTCAGGGTCGCTTGATCCATAAGGGCCAATCAATGGGTAAAAGTGAGAGGCTATTTGTCGTTTGCCATCTGTAATAATATCTGGATTTTGATTGGCCATGGTCCAATGACTTCCCCAGTAGCCATTATGATCCTTGGATTCATACCATGGCATATAATGAACGTAAAGATCTGTCGCATTTGATTTGGATGGTGTCGTTTCATCGTAATTTCGAACATCGAAAGGGGAAGTATCAAATACATTTATTATTGAAGAAAGTGTGACCACTTCTGTGCCATTATAAGCATCGTATACCACCTCTATTTCTTGATCTATTTCTTTGCCGAAGTGATGGAGCAATAGCCCATTGAGTGCATATTCAACTTCAGATTGTTCCCAGTTTGCATGAGAACTGGGATCCATATTGAAAGTCTTATAGGTACCTATATTATCAAGTTGATCTAGGGAGCCTTTATTCATAGAAACGATAACTTGGTAGTCACTTTCGGTAAGTGTTATCTTCTCTATAGTTTCAACACATGCAATATTATCGCACTCTCTTACTGCAGATCTTTTAATTTCCAGCGTTTGAGATTCTTCTTTAGAAGCAGATCCATCATAAACTTGGAAGAACACTTTGTAAGTTAGTCCCTCGTCAAACTGTTTAAACACAAAGAGTAATGAGTTTATAGCCGTGGATATTTCATTTTCAGACCATACTGAATTAGTTCCAGCTACTTTGAAACCATTTATTTCCGAAAGGTTTTCAAGTTGATCTTTATCACCCAGATCGGTTTTAGCCATCCACTGATAATCAGCTTCTTGAAGCGTGTAGGTAAGATTGTCCTGGTCATTTATTTCATTCTCATCTTGATTGCAAGATGTTGCAATAATGAGAAACATGATCCATATTAAAATTCGGTGGTATGCCATGTTGCAAAAATCGTAATATGTATCAAGATTTATCCACTTTACTTAAGTTAAAATCTACTTCATACTCAATTAAAATGAACTAAACTGTTATTCTCTTATTAGTGTAGATATCCCATTATCTTAGTTTATGCTTAGGAAAGTATTGATTATCCTTTTTACGTGCCTCACTATATTGTATTTGATCATGAGGCTGGTTGCAGATTGGGCTGAAAGCAAGATCGAAAGAGAAGTTCAATCCATTCCTTTTTTGACATATGATTCACTTCACATAAATGTGTTGCAGAGATCATTAAAAGTCTTCAACCTTAGCGGACAAAAAGATGGATACGTAGCAAATGTTGGCTTGTTACATATTCAGGAGTTAGAACTAATTCCTCTTCTTTCGAAGAAAGCATTCAACATTCAAGAGATTTCTGTCGAGGGAATTGAGCTTGATTATTATATCAATAAATCTAAACCTGATACAAATCAAGACATTGATTCAACAACTGGTGATATTCCGACATTTGAAATAGGTTCTGTAATTGTTAAGAATGGATATTTTCAGGTATTTGATTCAGACAGCATTATGTTAAGTTTAAGTGTATCAGCAAATCTTAAGAGTTTAACCAATCAAGACATTGAAAAACCTTCCACTATTCCAGCAAAACTGACGAGCCTATCTGCAGACAGTGTGAGGTTTACTACAAAGAATGGACTATATAATCTAGATGTTTCTTCCATGTTTTTTCATGGCAATACTCTTGATCTTCTAGAGATCAGCTTGGTGAGTTCGGAAGCGAAAGAAGATATAGGTAAGCAT
The DNA here is from genome assembly GCA_965267215.1 of Ekhidna sp. Taxonomy (GTDB): domain Bacteria; phylum Bacteroidota; class Bacteroidia; order Cytophagales; family Cyclobacteriaceae; genus Ekhidna. The sequence continues at coordinate 1,737,146 of OZ253940.1, read as the reverse complement.
GTTGGGCACGAGGTGGATTGGCTCCATGCTACAATTGACTCTATCACTCTTGATATTATAGATATGGGATCTCTACTCAAGAAACCTAAAATTTCAAGCGCAACAATCTATCATCCATTACTGGAAGTTTTTAGAGACAAGAGACTCCCGTTTCCAAAAGACAATTCTCCCCCCTTATTGAGGGATATTCTTGATGATGAAAAAATATACTTTTCGTTGGATTCAATTCGAATTGAAAATGGTAGCGTGAGGTATGAAGAGTTTGTTAAAGAAGAAAAAGGGCCAGGTGTGATGACTTTTGAAGCATTAGAAGGTCATCTAACAAATTTCAGGTCTTTTAAGATTGATTCTGTCAGCAGACCCAGGCTGGTAGCTTCATGTCTATTGTATGGTCAATCGAAATTATACTTGGATATATCGTTTCCTAATCATAGAAATGTTGATAATACCATCGTGAAAGGTAAGCTGTCACCAATAGACCTCAGTGTATTTAACAGAATGATCAGTTATGTATCGGTTGTTGAGATTAAGAGTGGGAGCTCTTCGGATCTCGAATTTGAATTTTCACATACAAGCAATCATGCTATCGGAGAGATGAAATTTGTATATGAAGATTTAGCCATTTCGTTTTTAGAGGAGCAGGAATCTGAGCCAGATGGTGTAATTAGTGAAATCAAAAGCTTTTTTGTAAACAGTTTTATCATTGATAAGAACAATGATTTTGATTCCGGGAAGTTTCGTGTTGGTGTTATCGATTTTAAAAGAGATGAAAAGAAATCGATGTTTAATTTTTGGTGGGGCTCTATTTTGTCAGGTTTCAAATCCAGTACTGGAGTAGACGCCTCAGGAAAGAAAATCGATGTGAATTGATTAAATTATTTTTAAGAGCATGAAGAAAATTAGCTGGCTTGATCACATTGCCAACCTATTGGTGGTCATACTGGGTATTAGCATCGCTTTTTATCTGGAGAGTTATAGAGAAGAAACCAATAATAGTAGGCAAGAAGAGAAGTATCTTGAAAGCTTAATCAGCGACCTAAAAACAGATATACAAGCGTTAGATACACTTCAAAAGTTCAATAAGCGTATTTCTGAGGCTTTGGTCAATCTTTCTAATGCAAGTCTTGGAAGACCCTATGAGAGTGATACAGCCCTTATGAATTATACCTTAACGATTCAGTATAATCCACCTTTTTCACCTCAAAGAACCACATATGAATCGCTGAAATCCTCAGGAAAGCTAGAATTAATAGAAGATTTTGAAATAAGGAATAAAGTGGTTGACCTTTACGAACAACATTACAGAGGAACTAATGAGTACGACATTTCAATAAACGAACATATTCGTGACTTTATAAAACCCTATTACATGGAGCATATCCGATTCAATTCAGGCCAATCTGTGAGTCCTGATTTCTTGTATAAGAATGAGTTTAGAAATATGATTTTTGCTTATCGGTATCTTTTTATCGCAAAAGATAATTTTTACAGACAAGTAAGCACGAATGTTCATCAATTGACTGATGCGTTGAATGAATACAAATCTTCATTGTAGGTTCTAGGTATCCGGAGGAAATCCAGGAAGAAGTTCCTCCGGATTGCAAATCATTTTTTTATGTACAAGTAAGTGTTTAACCCATCGTCAAACTCTAATTCATCAGCGGTGAGTTCATTTATATTCATTCGTAGATCGGTGAAATTCTGATCGTAATCAATGGTTATTTTATCTTGATCTTTATTCCATTCCCATTCCCCTGTGTATCGTTCTATTTCACCATTATCGTTGATATCTTGTTCATAATCTCCGTTTCGTTCGAACGTTATTTCTACCGTTATTCCAGAGCGAATATTAGAACCATTGAATTCATCAAGTTCCCAGATTCCTACGAGGAGGTCTGTCCTGGAGGGCTCATCATCACTACCACATGAACTCAGAAAGATGATGATCAATAATGTCCATTTAATTGTCAGAATTGGTATTATTCTGAATGCTAATTGTTTTACTTTTTTTGTTTTCATAAGTGAAAATTTTTTGTTGATCACTGTAAGCTAGAACCCACAATCCTTGAAGGTTATCACTGATGTTACACGCTTTGCCAGGGAGGTAACATTTGTACTTTTAAGGACTTTTAAGGACCTTTACTAGAGGTCATACTTACCTTAACTCACCAATGAAGTTCAGTAGCTATATACTTGGACTTGTTTTTTTGTGTCCTTTTTGCTTCTCACAGAGGGATATCAAATTCAACAATATCACTGTTGAAGATGGACTTTCATATAGCCTGGTTTTTGAGATTTTGAAGGATGATTATGGCTTTATGTGGTTTGGTACTACCGATGGACTCAACAAATATGATGGCCATACCTTCACTATTTATCAGAATATCCCTGGAGATACTACTTCTTTATCAGATAACAGTGTCTGGGCGTTGTTTGAAGATTCGAAGGGCAACCTCTGGGTTGGTACAGATGGGGGAGGATTGTCACTTTACAATAGAGAAACAGATTCTTTCCAACACTTTAAAAATGATCCTAATAACTCTTCTAGTCTAGCTTATAACACAGTCAATGATATTGTTGAGGATAAAGATGGCACCATTTGGATTGGAACCTATGGAGGAGGTGTATCGAAGATGATATCTCCCGGGATTTTTCAAAATTATGCTTTCAATGAAAACGATATCAATAGCATAAGTAGTAATGTGGTAAATGATCTTTTTATCGACAGTCAGAACAGGTTGTGGGCTGGGACCCAACAAGGCTTAAGTCTTTTTGACAGATCAGAACAATCATTTAAGCGATATACTAAGGATGAGAACTTTGTAAATGATAATATTCTATGTATCGCGGAAGATAAAAATGGGACCTTCTGGCTGGCAAGTTGGGGTGGAGGGTTGTTCTCTTTTAAACCCGAGTCTTTGACCTTCGAACAATTTCTTATTAATGATACACCGTCACGGGTCGCCTATGCCTTTGTAGATAGCAAAGGAGATATCTGGGCAGGTTTCATGGAAAATGGACTTGTAAAAGTAGATGAAGGTCAAAGCGGACTAATTACATATGTCAGTAAAAGGCAGGATCATAAGAGTCTGGTCAATAATAGTGTTTGGTTCATCTATGAGGATGACCTGGCCAATATCTGGCTGGGGACCGAGGGAGGAATTTCGTGGTTTGAAACCAATGGAAGTGCAATAAAAGCACATGATGGTAATGCCCTTGCGGATAAGTTTTCGAATACTGTGATCACAGGTTTTCATCAGGATGAAAATGATCAATACTATTTCAGTACAGAAGCCGAAGTTGGTTCTATGAAGTACAATCATGAGGGTGAACTTCGGACAGATAAATTATTTGAAGTTCAATCTATTTGGTCATCTCTGATCAGTAAGAATGGCGAAATCTGGGTGTCATCTCATGAGTACGGGGTTTACAGATACGATAGTAGCCTTAGTTTAATTGCATTCTATCAAGAGATTGATGGAAACACATTGGAAAATGCATCTTACCTTTTTGAGGATGAGGAGGGGACCATTTGGGTAGGTACGTTTGGTAATGGGTTGTTTAGCTATAATCCTTTGAATGGAAAGTTCAGGTACTATGTTTTAGCTGATTCAAATAAGGAAAGATCAGCACCCGTCTTGACGATTTCAAAAAACGGAGTGGATAGCCTTTGGATTGGTACTTACGGCAATGGGTTGTTAAATCTGGATATAAAATCCGGTAGATTTTCACAAATCGGAAATGATGGTATTGTCGGAAAATCGCTAGCTCATAATACAGTATTAAGCATTCTGGATGATGGAAGTGGAGAGGTTTGGATCGGAACGGATGGGGGAGGACTTAATCAGCTGAATAAGAAAAGTGGTGAGATTCAATTTGTCACTACTCGAGACGGGTTGCCAAGCAATGTTGTGCTGGGAATAGTCAAAGATGACAAAGGGAATTTATGGCTCAGTAGTAATGAAGGTATAACAAAGTATGACCCTGGGTCTGATATCATTAAAAATTATGATATTACGAATGGCCTGGTAAGCAAAGGGTTTAATCCAGATGCTTATTTTAGGTCCACACATGGAGTTTTATTCTTCGGTAGTGGCAATGGTTTTAACTATTTTCATCCCGATAGCTTAAAGCCAAGTAGGTTTACTCCACCGGTTTACTTTACTGATCTAAAAATTTTGAATGAGTCTCAGGAGATTTCGGGTGACAAGTTGAATAAACATATCAATTTCACTAAATCTATAACCTTAGAGCATACAGAGGACCTTTTTACAGTAGAATTTGTCGCCTTAGACTATACATCTCCGACACGAAATCAGTATGCATACAGACTCAATGGATTTAGCGAAAACTGGATTTATGTAGATGCATTCAATCGTCAGGCTACCTTCACCAACTTGGATGATGGAGATTATTTGCTTGAAATTAAAGCTACAAACAGCGATGGTGTTTGGAGTGAAAATATAGCCTCTCTCAGTATACATGTTATGCCTCCTCCCTGGAGAACCTGGTGGGCCTATGTTGTGTATGTTGTGAGCACTATATTGATTTTAGGCTTGGTCATTCGGACATTTACCATTCGAGAGCGTCTGAAGTCCAATTTGAAAATTGAGCAGCTCGAGCGAAAGAAAATGGAAGAGATGGATGAGCTAAAGTCTAAGTTTTTTACTGGCATCTCACATGAATTTAGAACACCTCTCACCCTGATTTCAACACCTTTGGATCAATTAGCTAAAAAACATCAGACAGATATCGAAACTTCTCATACTGTTGGATTGATCAAACGAAATGCTGAAAGACTATTACGTTTGATTAATCAATTATTGGATTTGTCAAGACTTGAGGCAGGTCAACTGAAACTACAGGTTCACAAAAGCGACTTTGTCCAGTGGCTTAAACCTATTGTAGCCTCATTCGAATCATATGCAGACTCCAAGAAATTGAATTTTGACACTTTTATTCCGATCAGTCCAATTCAGTTCTATTTTGACAAGAATAAATTGGAGCATGTTGTGCTGAACCTACTTTCAAATGCATTCAAATTTGCTTCAAAATGGGTGCTGTTATCTGTAGAATTAGATGATGACATGATTTTAATTCGAGTTGAGAATGATGGCCCAACTATTCCAAAAGAAGAATTAGACAAAATCTTTGACAGGTTCTATCAGTACGGACAAAATCAATCTGCAGAAGGTACAGGGATAGGATTGGCATTGGTGAAGGAATTTTCAAGTATTCATCATGGTGAAGTTTCTGTTGTGAGCGATCAAGAAAAAACATCATTTTGTGTAACACTGCCGATAAAGGATTCCTATTATGAAAAAGATATCAAGGTTGAACTAGAGAAGACCAAAGTATTCGAGGCAGTACAAGAGCAAGATTTTCAAGATATTCCTTCTGTTGTATCAGGTAAAGATCAGGAAAAAACAAATGTATTGATCGTTGAAGATAACCTTGACTTGAGAGCATATATGGCTGATCAGTTATCAACAGATTATCAGGTTTTACAAGCAGAAAATGGCAGGGTGGGGTTGGAACAGTCGCTATCTGAAATCCCCGATTTAATCATCACAGATATCATGATGCCGGAGATGGATGGGATTGATCTATTAGCTTCTATACGAAATGATCATCGAACCAACCATATCCCTGTGATCATGCTTACCGCTAAGTCCGAAAGGGAAACTCGCCTTTCAGGCATTGAAAAAGGAGCAGATCATTATTTGAGTAAACCTTTCGATATAGAGGAGTTGATGGTGAGGATAAGAAGTTTAATAAGTCAAAGGGAAAGAATAAAAAGTCATTACTATAACGAATTTCTGATTAACCCCAAGTCAGAAGACATTTCTTCTTTAGAAGATACTTTTCTGAAAAATTCTGCCAAAGTCATTGAATCAGAACTGAGTAATCACGAATTTACTGTGGATCAATTTGCCAGGGAGTTATCGATGAGTAGAGCACAACTCCATAGGAAGATGAAGGCCATACTTGGATGTTCAGCTTCAGAATTCATTAGAAACTTCCGATTAAAGAAAGCCTATGATTATCTTGAATCCAGGAAGGAATCAGTATCTCAAGTAGCTTATTCGGTGGGATTTAATAACCTTTCCTATTTCACGCGCGCCTTTAAAAGTGTGTATAATATACCCCCGTCGGAGGTTTGTAGAGAGCGGCAGTAGGTGTTGCATTATCAAGCTGTAGTTTAATACAACATGAATGCTAAAGACTGAGACATGAATGCAAATGTCATGATCATTGAAATGCTATTCTTGCCATAAACATTTTAACTCATGAAAAATTACATTAAGCTTCTAATATTTATTGTGGCGATTACAAGTGGATGGTCAACACATGCTCAGATGCAATTACATGCTTCACTGGATTTTTTCCCCTCAGCGGAAGAGATAATTTTTTTTGATGGAGCTCGAGGAATATATTCCGGATATAGCTCATCAATTGGGATCAAAGGCAAAGCTAAATTTCCTCTTGGAGATTACTTTCAATTTGGACCTTATCTTAGGTTCATTCCATCTGTTTCTAATATGCGTTTTGATACCAAACATACCATTATAAGTCTTGGCGCTTCAGTTGGTCCCCGGTTTTCGGTTGAGGACCATGAATTCCAGGTTGACGCTGAAATAGGATTTATAGGGGTCACTGGTAGTGATGATAGTGGATACTCAGGTTTGGCTACAAATCTTAATATGGCCTTTGTTTTTAATAAGGATAACGATTTATCACCCATGGCGAATATTGGCTTTTTATCCATGCCCACTGGAGGAGATGGAGATATTGGAGTATCTATTTCTCCATATTGGTTCTTTGGTGGAGGAGTTGTCTTTCGAGGGTGGTGAGGTGAGTGATGAAAAGTAAATTCACTTCTAATTCATACTACGAGAAAGTATATACAAGATGTGATATATCGGGTGTTAGAAAATTATTCCGGATTATCATATTATTTTCGGCACTGGGTCATATCTATTTTTTTATCAGAGGTGATCAAGGGTGCAAGATTTAAAGTTAGGTACTGAAGCCAAGATCAGTGTTCGAGAAAGGGCGATGATATACTTTTATCGACCTAAGCTTTTTGCAAATAGCAAAACTAAAGTGATTATTGGTACCGTAGATCCGGATGAGGTTGTACTGAAACTTAAGAATGGAAGGTGGTATAAAACTGATTATTCACACCTGGGAATGAGGTCTTTTGTGGCAGGAGTGTTCAAGCTAAATCCAGAAGTATATGATATTGAGATCAAAGCAAATCAAACATACTTTTTTAGGTGCCAACCTTTAACAAAGGGCCTTAATATCTTAGCAACGATGGAGCAGGTAGAAGAAGCTGAGGCTTTAAAAGGGATGGAAGATCTAAAGGAACAAATAGATAGTTATACAAAGTAGAGTCATACATTCCTGTAAGGTACCCGCTCCACAGGAATGTTTTTTTTCATGGCATATTCTGCTATTGTATCCATGATTTCATTCTTGTTTAGCGTATCGCAATGGAACGAGTGGGAGAAATCAAACTCTTTGGTCATTACAGTTAGTTGTTCAGGTTTAAGCTGAAGAAGTTTTATATCCTGTAAGAAGATACTTCGAGCTTTAGAAAACATATCACTTTTCATTGTGATTCTGTCATTATCAAGCGTAATACGGGGAGCATATCTAGCCTTTGGACTTAAGAATCCATAACCATAATATCCGAAAAAAATCCCAAATAGGATTTGAAAAATCCCGAAGTAAAAATGAAAACCAAAGCCCCCTTTCATTAGATTCAAAACGCCCTGGACAATAAATATTGCACCAAGGAACACATTAGCATATTTTGGGCCCGGCTTATGTTTCAAATACAGAGTTATTGATTATGAAAGTTGTTCTTTTTCTTCGCGCGAAAGACGCAGCTCGTTTTCAAGAAGAAAAGAAGTGGGTAATTTTTTGAACATGACAGCCAATATAACGGCGACCGTAATAAGATGCAGTAGCTCTCCGTTAATCAACGCGACAACCGTAGCAAATAATGCAACACCTTCTAAAAGAGCTATTCTCATGATATGACCCGACTGAAAAGCAGTCAGTTTCTGACTCAAAGTAGTTTCTTTTTTCAAGATAGGTTTGACAGTCGTTTTAAATATTACCTGATGCATCACGAGTGCCAGTAATAAAAATGCTGGAGGAATATAATTCAATATTTCAACTTGCTCAGAATTAATTGGGTTGGTGGTGATAATGAGTGCAATGACTAAAGCGAAAATAGTAGCACCACCCATGATCGCCAGATGAATAATTTTGATTGTCTTAAGCTGCGCCTTATAGTTATCCATATAGATTGATTTAAAGTTAGGCCAATTCCTCCCATTTCTTCATGAGTAAATCGAGTTCCTCTTTTTGTTGATGATAGGTGATATTCAATTTTTCGTACTCTTCTGGGTTATTATAAATTTCAGGTTCTGCCAGTCTAGCTTCCATATTCCCAATCTCTTTTTCCAACTGTTCTATCTGGTTCTCGACTTGTTTTAATTCTTTTGCGGCTCGTTGTTCATCCTCGTTGTTTCGCGGTTTGCTATTTGACGCATTGGATTTCTTTTTGCTCTCATGTTTTTCTGCCAGCTTGTCTTTCTTGTTTTTTTCCCACCACCATGTAAATTCTTCATAAGTGCCTGGATACTCTTTGACTTCATGATCTTCTATCCACCAGATTTTATTTGCGATTTGTGAAATGAAGTGTCGATCGTGTGAAACAACAAGGAACGTACCCTCATACTGCTGAAGTGCTTGTACCAAGATACTCACCGACATCATGTCGAGGTGGTTGGTAGGCTCATCCAATAGAAGAAAGTTTGCTTCAGATATGAGAGTTTTTGCGAGGGCCACACGAGATTTTTCACCTCCAGACAAAACTTTGATCTTTTTAAAAACCTCATCGTCTGAAAATAGAAAACAACCCAAGACACTCCTTAGCTCTTGTTCAGTTTTGCCAGTACCAGCTTGTTTTAATTCTTCCAATAAATCGTTCTGTACCACGAGTGATTCAAGCTGATGTTGAGCATAAAATGAGTTGATCACATTATGACCCGTTTGCACTTTACCATCATATTGCTCTGTTCCTGCGATGATTCGGAGCAAGGTAGATTTACCTTTCCCATTTGCACCGATAAGTGCAATTTTATCTCCTCTTTCTATACCAATAGTGCTTTCTTCCAGAATTTTCAAGTCACCATACGATTTGGAAATGTCTTCCAATCTCTTTACATGCCTTCCGGATTTGGTTTTGAAGTTGAACCTGAAATTCACCTTCATATTCTCATCTACGACTTCCTCGACACGATCCATTTTTTCAAGCATTTTCATTTTGGATTGTGCTTGTTTTGCTTTGGTCGCTTTTGCTTTGAATCGTTCGATGAATCGCTCTGCTTCCCTTATTTTCTGTTGTTGATTTTCGTAGGCATTTTGCTGTAACTCGTTCCGGAGTGTTTTTTCTTCTTCATAAAAATCATAATTACCAGAGTATACATGAAGATCAGCCTGGGTTACTTCCACGATTTTATCTACTGTCCTGTTCAAAAATTCACGATCATGAGATACGATAATGTATGCACCCTCATAGGACTGTAGATAGTTTTCTATCCACAGAATGGAAGGAAGATCCAAGTGGTTGGTGGGCTCATCCAACATCAAAAGACTGGGTTTCTCTAATAGTAGTTTCGCAAGCATTACACGCATTCGCCATCCTCCTGAGAATTCACTCAATGGTCGGGATAGGTCAGACGTTTTAAATCCAATACCTTCTAATATTTCTTCCGCTCGAGATTGAAGAGTATAGCCTTCTTCCGCCTCAAATCGCTCTTGCAGTTTGGTGAGTTTATCCACCAATTCATCACGATAGTTTTCTTCCATCTCTTTGATGACTTTATCTATCTGCTTCTGAAGTTCAAGGGTGGGAGCAAAGGCTTGCATTGCGACTGAAAGAATTGAATCATCCGTTTGAAAGGAGAGAAGATCTTGATTTAAAAAGCCGATTGTTGTGTCTTTGCTCATGGAGATTTTTCCTCCTGAAGGTTGCACACCACCTACCATCATTTTAAGTAAAGTTGATTTCCCGGTCCCATTGAGCCCTATCAATCCGATTTTGTCCTTGGGTCCAATAAAAAGAGAGGCCTCATCATACAGTGGCCGATCTCCCAGGTAGTAAGAAAGATTTGTGATGTCAATCATGCGCGCAAAAGTACAAGCTCAGTTTTGAGAAACGGATTAAAAAAGTGGATGATTTCAGGAATTAGGTATCGTAATGATGAATTCTGAACCCTGATTAGGCTCGCTGATAAGTTCTATTGAGCCATTGAGTTTTTCAGTCAGTATCTTCACGATTGAAAGTCCAAGCCCGGTTGAGCTTTCTCCTGCAGTTGGTCTGGCAGATAATTTTTGAAATTTCTCAAATGCCTTTTCCTTGTCACTATCACTGAATCCAGGGCCATTGTCTTTGACCTGGACTACAAAGTGGTCATCAGTTACTTTAAAGGTGAATTCAACATTTCCTTGAGAAGAAGTGAATTTAACAGCATTCGAAAGTAGGTTGTCTACAATCCTTCCCAGTACTGATTTGTTGCATTTTATAATGTTAAAATCTTTGTCAAGATTTGATTGAAAACTAATTTCCTTTTCTTCGGCGAGTTTAGAAAAGCTTACACATTTCTCATCAAAAAATGTATCTACATCTATCTCTTCCTTTTCAATCTTGAAACTATCTTGCTCATAAGTTTTCAATTCTGTCAGGTTATCGATGAGCTTTCTTCCGTCCTGAGATACTTTTATTATGATATCATTGAATTCGCCTGCTTTGCCACTAACCTCATCAGTCATCAGTTCGCTAAAACTCAAAATGGTATTAAAAGGGGCTTTTAAGTCATGAGCTACAACCGCCATCAAATGGTCCTTCTCTTTCATAGCTTTTTCAAGTTCACTATTTTTCGTCTCAATGATGAAATTCTTCTCTCTGAGCGCCTTCGTTCTTCGGGCAATCATTTCTTCAAGTTCTTCATTGACTTTTTTGAGATGATTGGAAAGCTGCTCTTTCCCATTTAAAGCGAATATGTATCTGCCGGCAATTACTGCCAGCAATTGGAGTATATATATGATGGTTCCCACATGAATCATGGCGAAAGAATAGCCTTGGATGATGTATTGGGAACTCAACATATCATGAAGTGCAGTTACAAAACCAGCCCCATAACCAACAAGAAGAAATCTGGCCCCAAACTTATTAGCGTATGCTGCCCTTATTAACGACCAAAGCATATAAATTCCAACAACTCCATTATAGGCATGATAAGGAGGAATGAGTACATATACGAGTTTTGGAGGAGCGATAAATGTAAATAGTGAAGCAGCTAAAGCAATGACAACCATTGCTTGGATGATACGTCTGTGAAAGTATTTTGGAAATAGCTCCATCAAGAACAACCCATTAAATGCAGCTAGAGTGAAAATGGAGAGGTACAATACTTTTTTCAGTACAATCCAACTGGTATTGGGGAAGAAATCCAATAACAGCATTTCTCCCCTGGAGATAGTTAGCATAATCAGTGAGACAGATCCCAAGAAGAAGTACAATCCGAACTTCTCTTCTCTTCTTCTGAAGAACACATATAATTGGAAGAAGGCACCAATGATAAAGCTACCGACAATGATTAGAGTGATTCCTTTGTTGAAATCATGATCAGCGCGAAGTTCCGTTTCAGTGCCTAAGTAAGGAGCATACCAAACCCCACCACTCTCGTGTCGGAAATTGCTTACATGGAAGATGATTGTGATGGTATCCTGGGTGTTTGCTTTGAAATCAAAGATTCCATGATCCATCTTCGGATGCTCTTTTTCTAAGGAGATGCCGGGAACCCCTCTTTGTCCAATTAATTCATTATTAATAAAAAGTCGATAGGCAAGGCTAATTTCTGAGACTTCAATTGCTAAGGATCTTGCAGATTTTTGATCTATTATGACCTTTTTGTAATATGTGCCATAGCCATAAGGGCCTATCTGTTCACCATTCCATTCAAGTTCATTCCAGGTGCCAGGAACAGGAGCCTTTATAAAATCATCGTTAGCGAGTGCTTCATCGTGATCTAAGAATTCATTCATCACGAGATTCCATTCGCCTCTCAAAGCTACTTTGTGGTTTTCGCCAAAGATAAATCCATCTTCAGGTGTGCTACCAAAGACATATTGGACAAAGAATATCCATGAGATAGATAGTAGTATTTTCCGAATCAACAAACGTGAATTAGCTGTGACCCAAAAAGATAGATAAAGTATAAGAGGCTCCTAGCTTTATTCTATTTATGCATGCTTTCTTTCGATAAACTTTGGTAATTTCATATAAAAGAAAGAATTAAAAGTATGAATAAATCAGGCATCTTCATTTTTCTTGTGTTCCTTCTGTCTTGCTCTTCCACTCCTCCCGAGAACAAGGATGTCGATGATACACCCGTCGTTGATAGCGAAGGCTTGGTTTCTACAGATGGCTTGAAGCTAGATGCTATAAGCCTACCTGATGGATTTGAAATAGATGTATTTGCAAGGGTAACGAATGCACGTTCGATGGTTTTAACAGAAAACGGTACCTTGTTCGTGGGAAATAGGGGAGGCGATAAGGTATACGCATTGAAAGATACAGACGGAGACTGGAAGGCAGATGAACGCTATGTAATAGCGAGTGGTATGCGTATGCCTAACGGCATAGCTTTCAAAGATGGTTCACTCTACGTCGCAGAGGTCTCTAAATTATGGCGTTTCGACGATATCGAAGAGAATTTGGACAATCCTTCACAACCTGTCAAAATATATGACGACTTCCCGACGGACAGACACCATGGCTGGAAGTATATAGCTTTTGGTCCTGATGGCAAGCTTTACATTCCGGTAGGTGCTCCATGTAATATTTGCGAGAGTAAAAACGAGATGTATGCCAGCATCACCCGAATGAATCCTGATGGTTCTGGCCGTGAGGTGTATGCGCATGGTGTGAGAAATACGGTTGGCTTTACATGGCATCCGGAGACCGGCGAGATGTGGTTTACAGACAATGGCAGGGATAGATTAGGTAACGAAGAGCCACCTTGTGAATTAAACAGAATTACGGAGGCAGGTCAGCACTTTGGCTATCCCTACTGTCATGGAGGATATTTAAAAGATCCTGAGTTTGGAGACAAGTATCCATGCTCTGATTTTGTGCAACCTACGCAAAACCTGGGGCCTCATGTAGCACCCCTTGGTCTCAAGTTTTGTCAAAGTCAGTTATTTCCATCTGAATATCAGGGGAAGATATTCATTGCTGAGCATGGCTCATGGAATAGAGATCCGGAGGTCGGTCATACTGGACATAAAATCACAATGGTAACAGAGCAGGACGGAAAAGGAGTAGCTTATGAGGATTTTGCTACTGGTTTTTTAAATAAAGAGACAAATACAGCCTGGGCCAGACCCGTTGATATCGTATTTGCTCCGGATGGATCTATGCTTGTTTCTGATGATTTAGCTGGTACCATATTCAGAATCACTTATACCAATTGATCCAACGTATGGTGTCTGATTTTGAATTAAGGAATTTTAATTTATTGAACGCTTAGAAAGTTTAGTAGATTTTCTATTTACTAATTTCAAAGTACCGTCAGTGTAATTCAATTCAACTATAAACGAATTCGGCTGATTTCTATTTACTTTTAAAAACTTAACTTAATTACACGAATGAAGCGCTTAAAATTATTGGCTATGGTTTTGCCTCTATTGTGGATTGCTGGTTGCACTCCAACAGGGGAAAATAATGAATCGACCTCATTTGAGGTTCCGGTAGAGTATTATAAGCTAGATAATGGCTTAAAAGTGATCCTTTCACAGGATCGTACGTCCCCGACGGTTGTTATTGCAGTTTATTATAACATTGGTTTCAGGATCGAGCCCCGAGACAGAACTGGTTTTGCGCACCTCTTTGAGCATATGATGTTTCAGGGCTCCAACAACCTTGGTAAGATGGAATTCATCAACCTTGTCCAGAAAAATGGTGGTGTCTTAAATGGATCAACACGATTCGATTTTACAAACTACTTTGAGATTGTTCCATCACATAAACTGGAGACCATGTTGTGGGCTGAAGCTGATCGAATGAGAGGCTTAGATATTACCCAGGATAATTTGACTAACCAGCAAGGTGTGGTAAAAAATGAAGTGAAAGTGAATGTGCTTAATCAGCCATATGGAGGATTTCCTTGGTTGGATATGCCTCAGTATGCGAACGAAAACTGGTATAATGCACATAACTTCTATGGAGATCTTGAAGATCTGGATGCAGCAACATTAGTTGATGTGCAAAGTTTTTTTGACACCTATTATTCTCCAAATAATGCGGCCATTTCTGTAGTAGGAGATTTTGAGATAGAGGATGCCAAAAAATGGATTGCACAATATTTCAGTGATATCCCAGCAGCAGAGCTTCCTGCTTTGCCAGATATCTCAGAAGAGCGTCAAACAGAAGAAAAACGGTTTGAAAAGGAAGATAAGCTGGCGACTAAACCAGCAATTGCTATCGCATACCACATGCCTGAAAGAAATAGTACTTCTTATTATGCGATGGGCTTACTTGATCAGATTTTAGTTCAAGGAGACAATAGCCTTTTGTATAAAGAGCTGGTAAAAGAAAATGGTTATACAGCCAATGTAACGGGAGGTATCAATTACCTAGGTAATATGTTTAATTACAAGGGTCCTATGCAATGGATGTTTAATCTAACCTACGATAACACAACCGAAGCAGACAGTATTATTCAGTCTGTGGACAATGTCATTTCCAATTTGCAGTCAGAGGGTATCACACAGGACATGCTTGATAATGCCATTGTGAAAATCAGGTCAAGTTTATACGATAACCTTGGTGGCTTTTTTGGGTTTGGACGGGCAGATTTATTATGCAGCTTTGCACTTTTTGATGATGATCCGTCCAGGATCAATCAAATTGAACGTGAATTTAAGAAAGTGACCGTCGAGGATGTTAATGCGATCATTGAAGAGTATTTAAGATCTTCGAACAGAACCATTTTGACTTTGAAACCTACTGCTGAAACTCTAAATCAATAAGCGATGAAATTAACATTGAAATATATCTTATTCATCTGTTTGATCCCAGTTCTCGGGATAGCTCAGGAAAAAGAAACACCTCCGTCGGGAGGTGAACCTAAAGGGTTTACACTACCAGAAAAAGAAGTGTTTACCCTAGACAATGGATTAACAGGGGTGATGGTGCAGTGGGGATCTATTCCGAAAGCCACCATTCAGGTTGTTATTAAAACTGGAAATATTAATGAAGGGGCAGATGAAGTTTGGCTGAGTGATCTTGTAGGAGATTTGATGCAGGAGGGAAGCATGAACAGAACTGGAAATGAAATTGCTGATCAGATAGCAGGTATGGGCGGAGACCTTTCCATTGGCGTAGGTCAGCACAGTACTACACTTACAGTGTCTGTGCTCTATGAATATGCATCAAAAGCGATAGAGCTCATGGCTGATGTATTGATGAATCCTGCTTTTCCGGAAGAAGAGCTTGAGAGACTAATCAATGACAGAAAGAGGCAATTAAGTGTCAGTATGACTAGACCTCAATCACAAGCCAGAAGTCAATTCTTTAGTTCTATCTATCCAGACCACCCATATGGAAGGATTTTTCCTACGGATGAGATGCTGAACTCTTATGATCTCTCCAAGATCAAGGATTTCTATGCTGCTAACTATGGTGCAAAAAGAACGACTGTTTATGTAGCAGGTAAGTTTGATGAGGGCGTAGTGCAGAAGGCCATCGAAGATAACTTTAGCGGCTGGGTGGCTGGACCAGAAGTGAATTACCCGTTGGCAGAACCTCAATTATCAGATAACATTCAGATGATCGATAGACCTGATGCGCCTCAGTCTACTATTATGATTGGGCTTCCAGTGGCCGACCCTTCTAGTCCGGATTATCAAGCTTTGGATATAACTAATTCCCTTTTAGGTGGTTCTTTTGGGTCTCGAATTACAAGTAATATCCGAGAGGATAAAGGATATACTTACTCTCCATTTAGCACCATATCAGATAGATATAAGTCTGCGGTATGGTTTGAGATGGCAGATGTGACTACAGATGTTACAGGGCCCGCCCTTAGAGAGATAACCAAAGAGATTTATAAGCTTCAAAAGGAGCCACCATCTGAAGAGGAACTGGATGGTATCAAAAATTATGAAGCAGGTATTTATGTCCTTCAAAATTCTACTCCGGGAGGGATCATTGGACAGCTGTCATACTTGGATATTTATGATTTGCCAGAATCGTTTTTAACTGATAAGGTGAAGAATATTTATGCGGTGACACCAGAGCAGGTAAGTGAACTTGTTTCAAAATATATCCGACCAGAGGATATGAAACTTGTGATTGTTGGAGACAAATCGAAAATTGAAGAGCAGATAAAGGAATATGAGAAAGAGTTCGGCGGAAACTAAATCTCAATTAGAATAAATGGTTATTAAGAGCAACTTGAAGAGTTGCTCTTATTTTTTTCCCTTCCCTTTTTTTATAGAATCATAATGCCTGTAAAGCGTGTTGATGAAGGAAAGAATAATTCCAACACCTATGATGATATATATGATGGTAAATATTTTACCACCGTCTGTCTGAGGAGCGAAATCACCAAAACCAATGGTTGTAAGTGTAATAAAGGAAAAGTAAAAAGCATCCAGATAGCTCCACCCTTCCAGCTGGTGATAGACAAGGGTCCCAATGATTAATATAACCAAGGTAGTGAGCAGGAGATCTCTATACTCCTTATCGCGAAGAAAACTCTTTACTGTATCGAACAGAATCATGTGTTGAAAATTAGTAATTCTAATTCAAAACCTGTTAAGATCTCTCTTTCTTAAGAAGCCTTGTAAACCGTCTTGAGAAGTAACTCTAATGTACGAATGATTGATTGCATTAATTGATACTATTTCGCCCACTTTAAGTGTATCAAGATCTTCAGCTCTTCTATCCATTTCGCTTTTCAAGTAAGCCAATTTCGATAGTTCTATCTCATCACCAAGCGAAACGGTATCAGGGAGATATTCTTCGGCGGGTTTAAACTCAGGTACGATGAACGCATAAGGATTGATCGGTCCATTATTGTAAATGCCGAAATGTAAATGAGGTGGAGTGTATCTGGCATTACCTGTATTCCCGACTGTTCCAAGCGTATCACCTACATTAACCTTCTGATATTTTTTAACCTTCTGTTCCTGGAGGTGGGCGAAATAGAGATTATTTCCAGTAGTTCTATCATATAACCAAACGACTTTTCCTCCCAAACCGCGTACACCTACAAATCTTATTTCACCTTTCACAGGAGCGATGATTGGTGTGTGGCGTTTGGCGAAAATATCAACACCATGATGTTCTCTTCTTCCTCCATCTCTTGGGTCGCCAAAGAAGCTCTGAATTGCTCGTTTATTCTTCCCTGCTACTGGAAATGCTAACGATGGTACGTTTTCTATGGTGATGGTAAATTGCCCCCCTCTTAATAACTCCGGCTGTAATCTCAGTAGATAAGATGCATCTCTTCTTGGCTGAAAACCGAGAGATAACGTACTGTCTGCTGAAGCGACTTGTAGGAATTGGCCCAGCGAATCATTCTGGACTCTAAAGAGATCCACGAAGACGCGAGTAGTATCTTTAGTAATCAATTGTATATCTACCAGTATCTTTTGCCCCCTTTTAGCACTAAACCGATAGCCTATCGCATCAGGTAGTTTCTCGTCAATATTGAATGATTCTTGATAGGGTAGCTTTATCTTGATCTGGTTATTGAATGGCCTGTCTGCTGCTTCTAGCCATTCCTTCCCTAAAGCTGTATTTAGCAAATTTGCTTGTTTCAAAGAATGCCAATATGCCTCATGATCATTTCGAGGATAGAACCTCTGTGGAACGATTTCCTTCTTCGAACAGCCAAAAAGTACTGTTGAAATTATGAGTGTGGTGAAAATTTTTAACGGCATTACTCTCTTTACGGGAATTTTAAAATGCCGTTATCCTTTTTAATTATTTTCCTTTAGGATTTCTCCGAATTTATAAGTGACCTCTTTGGTGAGCCGGCCTTTTTTATCATAGTACTTCCACGGACCATGTCGACGATTCTTTCGATACTCACCAGTGTATTCTATTTGCCCATTTTTATGGTAGACTGTATAGGTACCTTCTAGTCTATTTAATTCGTATGAACCTTCTATTTTGGTACTTCTGTCAGGAAAGTAGGCTTTGTATGCTCCGTACTTGTTGCCAAATCGGTAGGTTGTTTCAGAGATCAGCATACCTTTTTCGTATTCTTGTTGTAGGCCATGAAGCTTGCCTTTTTCGTATTTAGAAACTGACTTAAGATTTCCTTTCTCGTCCCATCTTTTCCAAGTTCCATGGGATAATTCATCCAGGAGTTCTTTCTGTGCAATCTGGACTCCTTTGCTGCTATACTCTTTGATTATTGCATTTTGTCCGCTGTTCGTATAACTCGATTCAAGTTTTATTTTTCCATTTAGATGGTAGTCTAGTGCTTTTCCTGTCCGATATCCATCTTTATAGTGATATTCACTTTTGATGTCGCCATTGTCAAAGTAAACGAGATATTTACCTTGAAGTGCTCCATCTGTATAATTCCCGGTTGCTTTTAGTTGACCGTTTTCATGGTAGTTTTTTACAGAGCCTGTTTTTGCACCTCGATCATTGATTACTTCCATCTCCAATTTGCCGGACGGGTAGTAGGTTTTGTATTGTCCATTAAGAAGACCATTCGCATAATTGGCTTCAAGCTTCAGATTTCCGTTTTCGTAATACTGTTTGGTAATCCCATTTGGTTTACCATCTTTATAGTTTACTTCCTCTTTAATTTTTGCATTCGAGAAGTAACTATAAACCAAGCCATTCGGTTTACCATTTTCAAAAAGTGTCTCACCTTTTAAGTTTCCGTTTTCATCGTATAGTTTCACCGATCCAGCCAGTGTATCTCTTAAAAAAGTTGCTTCCTGAATCAGATTCCCATTTTGTGCAAAAACTTGGGTAAGTCCTTCCCTTAGATCATTTTGGTATACAGTTTCTCTTTGGAGGCTACCATCAGAATAAAAATTTTTGAAAATACCATGCTTATTCCCATCGCTGAAATTTCCAGTAACAATGATGTTACCTGTGAGATCGTACATCTTATAGTCACCATCTATTCGGTTGCTATCGCCGGCTAGTACTTTGTATTCTTCCTTTAGTTGACCTTTTTCATAATAGGTTTGGATTTTCTGCTGGGCTGTAGATAGATAGCATGAAAAAACCAGTATGCTGGTAATTAACTTTTGCTGCATAACAATCTTCAAACGAATACTTTTTTGGATTAGTACAAAAATATCAGGCTACTCCCTAATTTCGTTAATCAATCTGTAAAATATGAAAATACTTATTGTAGGTGTAGGCTTAATTGGTGGGTCCTTTTCTCTCGCTCTTCAACGAAATAAGGTGCTACGTTTTGCGGGCTATGATCACGATGAGAAGACAGCCAATAAAGCAAAAGAATTAGGCATTGTTGAACGAACCTTTACAGACTTGATTAAAGCGGCTGGCTGGGCTGACCTCATTGTATTGGCAATTCCGGTGAAAGGAATCAAGTCTATTTTGCCTGAGGTTTTGAGTTTATTGCGTCCCGACCAATTTGTGATTGATTTTGGATCTACTAAAAAATCCATTTGTGATGTCGTTGAGGGTCATGAGAAAAGAAGTCAATTTCTGGCAGCACATCCGATCGCAGGTACAGAACATTCTGGTCCAGAATCGGCATTTTCGGAACTTTTCTTTGAAAAGAATTTGGTTCTTTGTGATACTGAAATGACAGACGGTAAATGGATTAAAGTTTTCGAAGAGCTTGCTTTGGAAGCAGGTTTCTATTTAACAAAAATGAGTTCTGAGGAGCATGACAGACACCTGGCTTATATCTCACACTTAAGTCATGTAACCTCGTATGTCTTAAGTCATACGGTCCTAAACAAAGAAAAAGATGGGGAGGTTATTCTGGATCTGGCAGGTTCTGGTTTTGAGTCTACCGTTCGTTTGGCAAAAAGCTCTCCAGCCATGTGGAGTTCAATTTTCATAGAAAACAGGGATATGGTTCTTAAAGGAATTGCCGCGTATAAGAAAGAGTTGGAGCAACTAGCATTGTTGATTGAAAGCGATGATGCGAAAGAGATCGAGAAATACCTTGAAGAGGGAAGGGTGATTAGGAAGATTTTGAAGTGATGTTAAAATTCATTTAGGTAGCTGGTAAGATTTACCTCTCTATTGATCCCAAGCTTTTTTCTAAGACGGTACCTCGCAAGCTCTACCCCGCGAACTGTAATATTCATTAGGTTGGCAATATCTTTTGTGCTCATGTTCATTTTTAAGTAAGCACAAAGCTTCGTTTCCTGGGGAGTAAGCTTGACTTCTTGCTGAAGTTTCTGGAAGAAGTTTCCGTGTACCTGGTCAAAGTGATGAGCAAAAGTCTCCCAGGCTTCATCATTACTAAAGTTTTTATCAATTGCTTTAATGACTGTTTTTAGAGCCTGATCATCTTTAGAGTCTACGGCATCACTTATCTTCTTTCTGATGGAGGAAACAAACTCATTTTTGCTGAGTAGATGCATCGTCACAGAAGCCAGTTGACTGTTCTTATGATCTATCTCTTTTTTGAGGTTAGCGTTCTTCAAAGCCTGTATTTCCTGACTGGTCTTTTCAGAAAAAGCAGTGATTTCTTCATCCTTTGATCGTAGGGCCTGATCCTTCACCTTATGAATCATTTGTTTTTCAGACTGATGCTTCCGTTCTCTCGTATAGAGAACAACTCCAAAACCAACAAATATCAAAAGTGAATAGACGATGTATGCAGTCTTGGATTCATACCACCTTGGGCTGACTGTAAACGCGTAGCTGGCTACTTGACTCTCTTCATCATATATATTAAGTGCCTTTATCTTAAATTCATATTTATTCGAAGGGAGGTTTGTGTACTCTTTCCAATTGGTTTCGCTCCACTCTGCCCACTCTTTATCGTAGGGGGAAAGTTTGTATGAATATTTTATTTCATTGATGCCATCATAATATGGTGACGAGAATTCAAATTTGATGTTTCGAGGATTTTTTACTGAGAAATCTGAAAAGAACTCACTGTTTATCTGTGAGGTTATTTTGTCAGACTCTTGAATAGTTACTTTTCGAAGGAATGCATTGAACGCATTTTCACGCGATTGAGATTTATTTTTCTGATATAGGACAAATCCTTCTTTGGCTCCTATTAGTATGCGATTTTCATCCAGTATGTTAAGATTTTCCAGATCATCACTAATATATCTGTTTATCCTATTAAATTTTTTCTCTTCTTTCTCATAGAGTCCAATGGCTTTTTTTTGAAGCGTTCCGATTTTTCCATTTGCTATAAAAAAAATGCTTCCGTTTGATGATTCTCTGATTTTGCTTACATGGCTGTCACCAAACCATTCATTGAGTGTGGGATGAAGTTTAAATCTGTCATTAGCTGAATTATAGGTGTAAATGCCAGTTTCTGCAGCAAAAACCAATTCTCCTTGAATTTTATAAACGCTTATAAGGATATTTGATGGAAAGCCCGATTCTTCGCCATACTGAGTCACATTTTTAATTTTTGTATCTTTTAATAGAATTTTGAAGGCACCCTTGTATCCATGTGTCATCCATAAGGTAGAATCATTAGCAAATTCAAATATTCTGGATGATTCATCTATGCCATCTAACTTTTTTGATAAAGCATAACTGGTGCCTTGCCTGTCAAATAGATAAAATCCTTTGTATCCACCACCTAACAATTTACCATTTGAAAGAGCCTTAAATTCCCAGGTTCCAAATCCATCAAAGAATTGATCTATTCTGTTTTTCTTGATCAGAAAAGCACCTTCATGGTGACTGAGAATCAAGTCTCCGTTCACCACGGAAGTATTGTTTACGAGTCCCTCAGTCTCGTTAATTAATTGGTAGGATTTATCCTTATTTAAGGAGAATAATCCACTACTTGTACCTAGGAAGACAGCCCCATTGTAAGTTATAGCAGCATAGCCCGTCCCTTCTAATCCAAGATTTTCATTAATAAGAGAAAATGGTGAACCAAGTTCAACCACGCATACACCATTATTTAATCCTACCCAAAGATTTTCAAATTGATCTTCATATAGGGAGAGCACAGTTCTGTGATTGAGCCCCTTGTTTTTAGTGAGGTGATGAATCAGATTGAAATCTTCATCTATAATTAATAAGCCATCATTCTGAGTTGCAATCGCAATGTTTCCGTTTGAAAGAAGCAAAACTCTGTTGACTTTTGCTTCAGACAGAATTTTGTCTATAGGTGTTTTAAGAATCTTAAGCTTACTGTCATAGCTTAGTATTTCGCCATCGTAAGTAATTAGGATGTAAGATTGACCTTTTTTAATGATTCCCCGATATTCCTTTCCACTGCTATTCGGACTTACTCTTAGGTTGCCGTCACTTTCGATTACATAAATGCCTTCTGAGGAGCAGGCGAATATGACATCATCGATAGGGTAGATGAACTCTACATTCTGAGTTTCTTCATAGAGTGCTATTTTGTCGTTTTCATAATATGCTACAACACCATTTATGTTCAGGTAAATTCTTTTTCCCTTTGGGATAAGGTCCCAGACTTCATCGGTTTGGATGCCTTCAGGAAATAAATGGCTCAAGTCACGATATAGGATAGTATCCTGTAATCTGTCAAAGTACCCAAATTGTCTTTGCCCACTTGTAAAGATTCTGTTTGTACTTTTCTGTATCGCAACAGCTCTTGTTTTAGTAGAGCTTGGGATCTCGAATCGGTTCCAAACAGCTCCATCAAATTCTAATAATCCATAGTTATTCGCAATGTATATGTAACCGCTAGTGTCTTGAGTAATTCCCCAGTTTTGTATACCTCCGTCATACATTGATGGGGTAAAGGTTGTTATGAGAGGTATAGATATAAGGTCTCTTCTTTCCTGCTTCTGAGCAAAAATGAAAGTGATAGGAATTATAAAAACTATAAAAATGAGCCTTTTCAAGAAATTAATTTGTGAGTTATTTCAAATTTGGTAAGAAATTTTTGAGAAAATGAAAAATTCGTCCTATCAGTCAAAAATACATTTTTTAATCATAATGATGTAGTCTTGAATTAAGTATGATGAGTTTTTGATGTAGTGAAAAAATCTTGTTTTTGAATTGTGTCTCTTAAAATTGACAATGTCTTTTTTAAAGTGAGACAGAGTAATACAAAGACAACAAAAAATTTCACTATGAAACTAAATAACTTAACTAAGAGCTTATGTCTTCTAATGTCATTTATCTTACTAGCTGTCTTCACAGCATGTAATAATGATGATGGAGACGTAAACGAACTTATCGCAAGCTTCCAAGCTGAGGTGAGTACAGACAATTTCGCTACGATCAACTTTACTAATTTTTCTCAAAACGCCACGAGTTACTCATGGGATTTTGGAGACGAAGTAGGAACTAGCGAAGAGGAAAATCCTTCATACACATTCAGTGCAGCCGGAACTTATACAGTAACGCTTATTGCCTCAAATGAGGCGGGAGAAACAAGCAGTTTTTCCGATGATATTGATGTTATTGATCCAGATGAGGCACTGACGCTTTTAGCGGGTACAACTTCTAAAACATGGAAATTAGATCGTACAAAAAATTCGATGGGAGTAGGAGGTTCTGCTGGAAATCGATTTGAATTCTTTGCACTATCCAATAATGGAACAAGGAATTGTTTGTATGAACAAACATTTACTTTCACAAGAGAAGGAGATTACATTTTTGATGATATGGGAGAATTTTGGGGAGAATTTGGTGTTTTTGATGGAACAGACTTATTTGAAACTTGCTTCGAAGCTACCGCCTCAAATATGATAAATAAGGATGATGCGGACGTAAGTGCCTGGTTATCAGGAACACATTCTTATTCTTATGATGCTACAGAAGGCACATTAAGTTTGAGTGGTTTAGGCGCTTGGATAGGTGTGCCAAAATTGGGTACTGAGGGAGAAACTACAGTGCCTGTAGATGGGGTTACTGCTAACATTCGATTGGCTGAGGGTGTTGGAGCAGATACCATGCAAATCACTTTCGATTATGCATCAATCAGTAATTATTGGGTGATCAACTACATCAGCTATGATGATCCTAATGATGAACCAGACCTTCTTACTCCACCTATTGCAGGTTTTACTTTTGAACAGGATGAGTCAAATCCTTTGATGGTGACTTTTACGAATACGTCTGTTAACGGAGTTTCATACGCTTGGGATTTTGGGGATGATTCCGGTACCAGTACGGAAGAAAACCCTACATATACCTATTCGACTGAAGGCACTTACACAGTAACACTGACAGTGACCGGAAATGATGGTTCTACAGACGCTGAAACTGCTACAGTAGCCGCTGTATCTGGAACATGCGAAACTGATGTAGCATCTGACAAGGACCTTTCGGGGGGATTCTTACTTACTTTCGAAGATGAGGTTCAATTAGGTGATTTTGGAGGTGCTACCTCAGCTGTTGTGGATAACCCATATTTTAATGTTACAGGTAATTCAAGCTGTAAAGTCAACTCATTCAAGAAGAATGCCGGAGCAGAAACATTCGCAGGAGCCGCGATAAATTTTGATCCTGGATCAGGAGTTTTACAAGAACATGATATTGCAAATGCACCTATATTCGAAATGGATCTTTATGCCGAAGTAGCTGGTGACCTAACGATTATTTTTGAACACAACCCTTTCCCTGATAATTCACCTAGTATCACAAATACGTATACGGTAGAAGCAGCGGAAGTGGGAACTTGGATTCACATTACTTTTGATCTGGGTGCTCAATTTGCTGACAATGCCACAAACTTTGGAGGAGAGAATACCTATACAAATTTTGTACTGCAGTACAATCTAGGAGCATCTGGTGCAGATGAGCAGGTTTATTGGGATAATGTACAACTCAGTCCTGCAGAATAAACAAGCTGTTTTAACAGGTCTAGTCTCCTCGAGAGGGGGGACTAGACTTAGCCAACGAGTAGACAATATTTAAAAGGATAAAATTGAAAGCGCTCAGTTCTATATTGTTCTTTTTGCTAATAATAATTTCTTGCAGCGAGGAGACTTCTAGCATTGATCCTAATGATCCCAGTGACCTGGTTGTTGAGATCGAAATCTCCAATGAAGCACCGGGATACGTAGAAGTGACAGCCACGGCTAATAATGCGGTGAGCTATGAATTTGGCATGGGTGATGGTTCGGAATCAATTGAAGATGACACAGGAGTCATTTCCTATACCTATGAAACAAGTGGTAGTTACTCAATTGAAGTAAAAGCCTATGGATCCTCAGGCCGTTTCCTCCGGGAAACTAAAAACGTTCAAATCATACTTGAAGATGGAGTAATAAGTGATGATGGATATACGACTCCTCTCTCATATAGCGGATATACCTTAGTTTGGAATGATGAATTCGACGGATCATCTTTAGATGAGACCGACTGGAACTTCGAAATAGGTACTGGTACGAACGGATGGGGCAATAATGAGCTACAGTATTACAAGAAAGAGAATACGTTACTTGATCAAGGGTATCTAATTATTGAAGCAAAGAGGGAATCATTTAATAGTAGTCAATACACTTCTTCAAGAATTACTACCGAGAATAAGGTGGAATTTAATTACGGAAGAATTGATATTAGGGCAAAGCTTCCAAAAGGACAAGGCATTTGGCCTGCGTTGTGGATGCTTGGGGCCAATTTCAGAACTGTTGGTTGGCCTTCATGTGGTGAAATTGATATCATGGAATTAGTTGGTGGAGGAGAAGGAAAAGATGATGTGGTTCACGGTACGGCTCATTGGGATAATAACGGAACCAAAGCAGACTTTAGTGGAAGTACACAATTATCTTCCGGTATTTTCAATGATGAATTTCATGTGTTTACTATCATATGGGATTCCAATACAATTACCTGGTACATGGATGATCAACAATATCATGTCATTGATATCACTCAATCTGAGCTTTCGGAATTTCAGAATGAGTTCTTCTTCATTTTCAATGTTGCCGTAGGAGGGAATTGGCCTGGGAGTCCTAACGCGAGTACAATTTTTCCACAGCAGATGATTGTCGATTACGTTCGAGTATTTCAAGAAAACTGATTGAATATGAAGAATTCAATATTCTCACTTTCAGTATTGTTTTTAGCACTATTGTGGATTGGAGCTTTTCAATCATTTCCAGTTTCAAACTCTGTATTTGAATTAACGTGGGAAGAACACTTTGATGGTAATGAACTTGATTCGACGGTTTGGACTGTAGTGACCGGAGATGGGTGTCCTGAGCTTTGCGGATGGGGAAATAATGAGCTTCAATATTACATGGCTGACACGAATCATGTTCGTGTGAAGGAAGGAGCACTAATTATGGAAGCTCACAAACAATCAATGGGTAATCTAGATTTTACAAGTGGAAAAATAGTAACAAAAGACAAAGTAGACTGGAAGTATGGCAGGGTAGAGATAAGAGCTAAACTCCCAACTGGAAAAGGTACCTGGATGGCATTTTGGATGCTTCCGACCTTAAAACGGAACATCAGGTGGCCAAAGGACGGGGAAATTGATATTGTTGAGCACGTAGGATATAACCCAAATACAGTGTATGGCGCAATACATACTGAAAAGTACAATGGCATGTATGGAACGCACAAGGTTGACAGCATCCGATTAAAAGATGTGAAGAATGAATATCATACATACGCTATTGAGTGGACCAAAGATGAACTAAAGTGGTATGTTGATGATAAACTATACAATCATCTTCACAGAAATGGTGAGGACGAGAAGAGCTGGCCTTTTAATCAATATAACTACCACCTCATCTTTAATCTAGCTATTGGAGGAAATTGGGGAGGAAAGCACGGTGTTGACGAGGACAACTGGCCACAGTCTATGGAAATAGACTATGTCAAATACTACAAGCTAATTGAGTAGCTAACAAAAAAGGAAATCAATGAAGCATTTAATACAGATCATACTCTTTTCTTTAATCTCGGCGCATATTTCATATGCGCAAAATGTTATCAATGGCACTGTAACAGATGCTAATGGAGAGGGTTTGCCTGGGGTAACTGTCCTTGAAAAAGGGACTAGTAATGGAGCTATAACCAATATTGATGGAAGCTATTCGGTGAACGTATCTGGTGGAGCCACTTTAGTATTCACTTTTGTAGGATTTGAGACTCAAGAAGTGCAAGTGGAAGGAAGAACCCTAATAGATGTTACCTTGAAAGAGGAACTATCGGAATTGGAGGAAGTAGTGGTGATAGGCTATGGAACCAGAAAGAAAAAGGTACTTACCGGAGCAGTTGAAAGCGTGAGTGCTGAAGAATTAAGCAAGCAAGCAGTGGCAAGGGTTGATCAGGCCTTACAAGGAAAAGTAGCAGGAGTGCAGGTACTCAATCAATCCGGACAACCAGGAGAAGCACCAGTGATAAGAATTCGCGGTATCGGTACGAATGGTGATAATAGTCCTTTGATTCTGGTTGATGGAATTCAGGTCAATAGCATCGATAATATTAATCCAGGAGATATTCAATCGGTAGAAGTTCTTAAAGACGCAGCATCTTCATCCATCTATGGAGCAAGGGCGGCTAATGGAGTCATATTAATAACAACTAAATCAGGAACAGACGGAAAATTCTCTGTGACTTATTCTGGCTATGTAGGAATACAGAATGTGGCCAAAACAGTGGATGTATTGGACGCAGAACAATATCAAAATTTAATGGCGAGTGCCGGGTTAAATAACCTGTTAGCCCAACCTTTTGAGGCCAATGAAATTCCTGCAAATAACACAGACTGGCAAAAAGAATTATACAGTGAAAATGTTCCAATTGAGCTTCATGAAATTTCAATGACGGGAGGGAATGATAAATCATCCTTCGCTGCTAGCGTATCATATTTTAATCAAGAGGGGATTATTGGCGGAGATAGATCGAAAATAGAGAGATATATTGGTAGAATTAATGGACGTTTAAAATCTAATAAATACCTTCAAATAGGAGGATCTGTAAACTATACCCACTTGACTACACGTGGTGTGACTAGCAATGGATCATTCAATAGCGAGTTGGGCAGTGCTTTAAATCTAGACCCTTTAACTCCAATTTTTGAAGATGATCCGGATATTCTTTCGGATCCTAATCGATTTTATGCTGGAAATCCGGTAGTGACCAATACTCGGGGGAGGGTATATGGTATTTCAATTAATGTTGGTCAGGAAGTAGTAAATCCGTTAGCACAGCTAGAAATTCAGAATGGTAGATTTAGTAAAGATCAAGTACTTGGGAGGATTTTTGGAGAGCTATCCCCCGTAGAAGGAGTGACTTTTAAAACAGATTTAGGTATGGATCTGAGTTTCTTAGAATTCAATAGTTTTAATGATATCTACTTTCTTTCTGCTACTAACAATCGCGAGTTTACGGGTTTATTTCAAAGTTTTGCTCGGAATATTTCTTTACAGTGGGAGAATACCGCCAGATATGAGAAGAAGATCGATAATCATAAACTTGATTTCTTAGTTGGAACGACTTCAGTACAAAGACGTTTTGAGGATCTTAACGGATCTGGACAAGGGGTACCGGTTCAGGATCCTAATCTAAGATACTTAGGTTTGGCAGTGGACTCTACGTACATAGCGGGTAGTGGGGCGAATGAAAGTGCTTTGTTGTCTTTTTTCGGAAGAGTCTTGTATGATTACAAAGACAGAGTATCCTTTTCCGCGACTTACAGACGTGATGGATCATCCAACTTTGGAGAGAACAACCAGTTTGGAAATTTTTGGTCTTTCGGAGCAAGTTGGGTCATAAATGAAGAACCATTTTTCCCTGATTTTCCAGCAATGAGTTTTATGAAGTTAAGAGCTTCCTGGGGCCAAAATGGAAACGATCGAATACCACCCTTTACGTTTGAATCTCCCGTAGATTTTAACATAGCCTATAATTTTCAAGGGAGTCCTTTCTTAGGAGCGACACCAGCTTTTTTTGCTAATCAGGATATTCGATGGGAGTCTTCCAATCAGCTTGATTTAGCTATAGAAACTGCATTTTTCGATAACCGTTTGACAGCAACATTGGACTATTATAAGAGAGTAACTGATGGGCTTTTGCAATTCGAAAGACTTCCGGGTACACTGGGGATACAGGGAACCTTCAATAACGTAGGTGAGATGCAGAATGAAGGTGTTGAAATCATTCTCGGATGGAGAAATCGCTCAGGCGATTTTAACTATTCAATAGAAGCGAATGCCACCTACAACAAAAATACCATGACCAAAATAGCCGATGAGTCAGGGTTTATTTCAGGAGCAACATGGGCCCTGGCTGGAGAGGTGACAAGAATAATAGAAGGTCAGCCCGTCACAAGTTTTTATGGATTTAAAACAGATGGGATTTTTCGATCTCAAGCAGATGTTTTCTCTCATATCGCTAGTGATGGCACTCCTATTCAGCCGGATGCGGAACCTGGTGATATTCGTTTTGTAGACGTCAATGGAGATGGACAGATAACCGATGATGATAGGACGATCATAGGAAGTCCACTCCCAGATTGGATTGTAGGTGCTAGTATAAATATGAGTTATAAGAATTTCGATTTTTCAGCGATATTATCTGGTTCATTCGGGCTTGAAGTATTCAACGGTATTGGAAGACCGGACATCCCAACTTCTAACCGACAGACAGACATACTCGATAGATGGAGTGTGGAAAACCCAACAGGTTCCATGCCTCGATTTGTAGCCAATGATGCGAATAGAAATTATACACGAGTATCCGATATGTTGAACATTGAGAATGGTTCTTTCTTGAGATTGAGAAATATTCAAATAGGGTACCGTATGCCGAGTAGCATTATTGAGAAGATTGGGTCCACGAATTGGAGGATATATGTTTCCGCAGAAAACTTACTAACAATTAGTGGTTACAGCGGTTCTGATCCGGAGGTAGGAGGAACAAATGTTGTCGACACAGGTATTGATAGAGGAATCTATCCACAGCCCAGAACAATAAGGTTAGGTACAAGTATCACTTTTTAAATAGAACATTATGAGGAAGCTGACTGAAAACATGTTGAAACAACTGATTCTATTTGCTATCATTTTCACTTTCATAAGTTGTAGTAGCGATATTTTAGATGTAGAACCACAGGGTTCTGTATTTTCGAGTAATTATTTCGTCACATTTGACCGAGTAGAGGAATCTCTATTCGCTACTTATGATGTCTTAGGACATCAGAAGGGTACTGGCTTAGCATGGTCACCTTATTTGGTTATTTCAGAAACATTAAGCGATGATGCTTATGCTGGAGGACAGGATGCGGGAGATGGTGCCGATGAAGATGAATTTAATAAATTCCAGATTACAACGGCAAATCAGATTGTTCAATCAATTTGGGTAAGAAATTATACTGGGATATACAGAGCTAATTTCACGATCGAAAAAGCAAATGCTCTTGAAGATATCACTGAGGAAGAGAGAAATCAGATCATAGCTGAAGCTAAATTTCTAAGAGCATGGTTCAATTTCGAACTTGTTCGATTTTTTGAAAATATCGTTTTACTGGATTTTGTTCCAGCAAGTGCTGAAGACGTTAAAATAGCTCAATCTTCACCATCAGATACATATAATTTCATAGCCTGGGACCTGGTCGAAGCTATTAACAACCTCCCTGAATCTTACCCATCTGGTGAGGCTGGAAGAGCTACGCGGTGGGCGGCAAAAGCCTTGCTTGGTAAGGTCTATCTTTTTGAAAATGGGGTTTATGGTAGTGGCATGAGTGTAGATGGAGTATCCATTGATGATACGTATGTGTTAGCGGAACTTGAAGATGTGATTTCATCAAGTGGACATGATCTGGAAACAAATTTTGAGGATTTGTTTCTCTCCTCTACGGAGTTTGGAATAGAGAGTGTTTTTGAAATATCCTATGCAGGCACACCAGTAGGAGGTGACTGGGGTACAGAGCAGTACGTAGAAGGGAATTTAGCCGCCCAAATGATGGGGCCAAGGATTCAAAATTCCTCAATATATTATCGTGGGTGGGCGTTTGCTATTCCTTCACATAAGCTTTTTACTGCAATGTCAGGAGATCCAAGGTTGGCTTCAACGATCTTCCAGGAATCAGAGCTATTATCTGAAGTTGGAACAACGTTAAATACAGGGTCATACCAATATACGGGATATTATAATGCTAAATATACTACCAGGCTCTCTGACAGAGGTACAGTGGGAACTCCTGAGTTACATAATATGAGTAATTATAGAGCCATCCGGTTTGCCGATGTACTATTAATGGCGGCAGAAATTGGAAATAATGTGACATATATCAATAGAGTTAGACAAAGGGTTGGCTTGGCTGATCTTCCAGCCTATTCAGAAGATGCGCTTTTCAGTGAACGAAGGCTAGAGCTTGCCGGTGAAGGGCATAGATATTGGGATTTGCTGCGAAGAGGACAATCAGTTGCTCAATCAGAATTGACAGTATCAGGAGTAGGTCCTAATTATACCGGAGATGATCAGGTCTATGAGGTCACTTATGATGCCAATACGAAAGGTTTTTTGCCCATTCCGCAATTGGAAATTGACTTGGCAAATGGTGCACTAAAACAAAACGACGGCTACTAACAATGGACTTTATTATCCGATTGATTTTGCTGATGCTATCAGCATCACTGATAGTGCTTTGCTCCAGCCCAAAGAGGGGTGGGCAGACTAAAGATAAAAGCCAATTCGTCGATAGTCTACTTTCGGTAATGACCCTGAAAGAAAAGGTGGGGCAGATGAACCAGTATTCCGTTGGTTCTGAAATGACGGGACCTAATGCAGCTACAGATCATAAAGAGAGATATGAGCGAATTACTCAGGGAGAAGTAGGATCTGTGCTGAATCTTTTGGGAGCTGAGGAAACACGTAAACTTCAGCAGCTAGTAATGGATAGTACCAGGCTTAAAATTCCATTGATTTTTGCTTACGATGTAATTCATGGATATCAAACCATGTTTCCATTGCCACTTGCGGAGGCTGCCTCATGGGATTTAGAGGCTATGAAAGAATCTGCCCGCATCGCAGCTGCAGAAGCAGCTGCTTCAGGTATTCAGTGGACTTTCGCGCCAATGGTAGATATTTCCAGAGATGCGAGATGGGGAAGGGTAATGGAAGGAGCTGGTGAAGATCCGTATCTCGGTTCTTTGATAGCTCAAGCGCGCATTGAAGGATTTCAAGGAGCTGATTTAAGTGACCCGCTTTCCATAGCAGCATGTGCAAAACACTTTGCT
The DNA here is from genome assembly GCA_965267215.1 of Ekhidna sp. GTDB lineage: Bacteria > Bacteroidota > Bacteroidia > Cytophagales > Cyclobacteriaceae > Ekhidna. The sequence continues at coordinate 1,704,716 of OZ253940.1, read as the reverse complement.
GGATACGGGTTTGCCGAGTCTGGAAAGGATTATAATTCTGTGAACGTAGGGCTAAACACACTTCACAACTATATACTACCCCCATTTAAAGCTTCCGTTGAGGCTGAAGTTGCCACTTTTATGAATGCATTTAATGATATTGATGGGATACCCTCTACCTCCAATCAGTATTTACTAAGAGATTTACTAGGTGATCAATGGGGCTTTAATGGAGTAGTTGTTTCAGATTGGAATTCCATTGGGGAGATCATGAATCATAATGTTGCTTCCGACAAAAAGCAAGCTGCATACCTGGCAGCAATTGCTGGGAGTGATATCGATATGGAAGGAGAAGCGTTTGTGAAGCACCTAGTAGATTTAGTGAATGAAGACCTTATTTCCGAATTCATCATTGACGAAGCTGTAAGACAAATTTTGACGCTTAAGTATGACCTGGGACTATTTGATGATCCATTTAAATACTGTGATACTTCTCGAGAAAAAGAACTAGTAGGTAATCAAACTCATCATGAAGCTTCAAGAGCTATTGCTACCAGATCGATCGTTCTACTTAAAAACGAAAATGACTTATTACCTCTTGAAGGTGTCAAAACTTTAGGGATCATTGGTCCACTGGCTAAAGACAAAGATTCACCTCTAGGTAACTGGAGGGCTTCTGCTGTCTCTAATTCAGCAGTTTCCTTGTATGAAGGTCTTGAAGCAAGGTTTGATAGTGAAATGAACATTCAATATGCTGAGGGATGTAAACTATCCATTGGTCCCAACAACTTTTTTCAGGAGGTCGAAATAGAGGAGAAGGATCGTTCAGGATTTGCTAGGGCTATTGAGGTCGCCAGATCTTCAGATGTAGTCATTATGGCTTTGGGTGAAACGGCATATATGTCAGGTGAGGCAAGAAGCAGATCAGATATTGGCCTGCCAGGTTTACAGTTAGATCTTTTGCAGGAGATCTACAAAGTCAACAAGAATATTGTACTAGTATTGATGAACGGAAGGCCTCTGACCATTTCATGGGAGGCTGAGAATATACCCGCTATTCTAGAAGCATGGCACCTTGGCTCTCAAGCTGGACATGCAATAGCGGATGTTCTTTCGGGAGATGTTAATCCATCCGGAAAGCTTCCGATGAGTTTCCCGAGAGATGTGGGTCAGTTACCACTGTATTACAATCACTTGAATACGGGAAGACCAGCGAATGAGGGAGCAGTTTTTTATTCTCATCACATGGATGTAGACAAGTCGGCACTATTTCCCTTTGGCTATGGACTTAGCTATGCTGATTTCACGTACGATGACATTGAAGTGGGAGAAGTGGATAATAAAGTAAAGGTCTCAGTTAAGTTAATGAATAGTGGAAACGTCGAAGGAAGGGAGACCGTGCAGCTTTATATCAGGGACTTAAGTGCATCCATTTCCAGACCTGTAAAAGAGCTCAAGGCCTTTAAGCAAATGGATCTGGATGTAATGGAGGAAGTTATTGTTGACTTCACTTTGTCTAAAGATGATCTGTCTTTCTACAACTCAAAGGGAGAGCTTATCTATGAGCCTGGTGAATTTGAAATATTCGTTGGTACTAATTCTCAAGACTTGCTTTCTAAAAAAATCAACCTGAAATAGCTTTCATGAAGAACCAAAATCTACTGCTTATTACTGTGGTGTCCTCTCTTGGAGGGTTATTATTTGGATATGACACAGGTGTAATCAATGGTACTCAATTTTACTTCAGTAAGTACTTTGAGTTGGATGCATTTATGAAAGGCTGGGTGGTGAGTAGCGCTCTGATTGGCTGTTTTGTTGGCGCATTGGTAGCGGGTGTGATAAGTAAAGCCTCCGGTAGAAAGAATTCTTTGATTTTATCCGCTGTATTATTTACCCTTTCCGCATGGGGGTCAGGATTGCCCGACATATTTCCCCAATCGGTAGAGTTGTTGGTGTTTTTTAGAATCATTGGAGGATTAGGTATCGGTATCGCTTCGATGAACGCTCCTACCTATATAGCTGAACTTTCCCCTGCGAGCATACGGGGTAAGATGGTAACTTATTACCAATTGGCTATTGTGGTTGGTTTCTTTGTGGTGTTTCTGGTCACTTATATCATTGGAAATACAGGAGATTACGAATACAATCTCAATCAAGGCTGGAGACTAATGTTCTGGTCAGAACTTATTCCTTGTATCATGTTTTTCTCCTTACTTTTCATAGTCCCTAAAAGTCCTCGGTGGTTGATCTTGAAAGGGAAAGATGATGAGGCTAGAATGGTCTTGACAAAGCTTCACGGAGAGCAAATGGCAGAACAGGAATTTAGTGAAATCTGCCTTTCTATTGATCAATCCGAAAAACCAAAGACTTCTATCTTATTGAAGCAGCCTTTTCTATTCATAGTAATTATCGGTACAACCCTATCTGCACTCCAGCAGCTTACGGGTATTAATGCGGTACTTTATTATGGTGCTGACATCTTTGAAAAAGCGCTAGGGTTCGGTCAGGAAGATGTGCTAAAGCAGCAAATTCTTCTCGCCGGAGTAAACCTGCTTTGCACCTTCATTGCTATGGGAACGGTAGATAAATTTGGAAGAAAGCCGCTCATTTATCTTGGTTGTATTGGGATGACTGTGGGATTTCTAATGCTTGGTTTGACGCTGAAAATGGACGATGTTGGAATCATATCTCTTTTAGGTATCCTGATTTTCATTGGATCATTCGCACTATCGATGGGTCCGGTGGTTTGGGTATTGCTATCAGAGATGTTTCCGAACAAGATTCGAAGTTTAGCAATGTCTGTGGCTGTATCTGCACAGTGGGGGATGAACTATATTGTCTCTCAATCATTTCCGGTGGTTGTAGAGAGTGAGGCCAATCAAGGCCAGTTTTGGAATCAATCGCTTCCATATTTTATCTTCATAGGGTTTATAGCGATTACCTTCTTGCTTACTTGGAAATTTATACCGGAGACTAAAGGGAGGTCATTGGAAGAGCTGGAGAAGGTGTGGGAGAAATAAAATCTTAATCTGTTGTTAATAAAAAAGCCCTTTCAGAACTTCTGAAAGGGCTTAATTCTTTGTTACTAACTCTTTACACTTTCTCAATAACTATAGCTGAAGCACCACCGCCACCATTGCAGATTCCTGCACATCCTATAGTTCCTCCTTTTTTATTGAGTACATTGATGAGCGTCGTAATGATTCTTGCTCCAGAGGCTCCAAGTGGATGACCCACAGCTACTGCTCCACCGAAAACATTTAATTGATCTCCATCAAGACCCAACTTCTCCTGATTTGCTAGAGCTACTGCTGAAAACGCTTCGTTCACTTCCCAGTAATCTACATCGTCTTTAGAAACACCAGCATGATCTAATGCTTTTGGAATAGCTAGAGAGGGTGCGGTGGTAAACCAAAGTGGCTCTTGAGCTGCATCACCAAATCCCTTGATTTTGGCAATAAGTGTCAATCCCAGTTCCTCAGCCTTTTCCTTGCTCACAAGAACAAGCGCAGATGCGCCATCGTTTATGGTCGAAGCATTAGCTGCTGTTACTGTTCCTTCTTTATCGAAAACCGGACGGAGTGATGGGATCTTGTCAAAGTTCACATTTCTGAACTCTTCGTCCTCGTCCATGACCACAGGATCACCCTTCCTTTGGGGAATCTCCACAGGGACGATTTCATCTTTGAAGTCTCCTGCTTCAGTAGAAGCTGCAACTTTTTTGTACGAATTAATGGCGTACTCATCCTGAGCCTCACGAGAAATATTCATTTCTTTAGCAGTGTTATCCGCACAGTTGCCCATAGGGAACCCATTGTATGCTTCCCACAGACCGTCATGCATCAATCCATCAACTAGCTGTCCATGGCCGTATTTGTATCCAAATCTAGCTTTGGGAACATAGAAAGGAACGTTAGACATACTTTCCATACCGCCTGCTACGACTACATCATTGATCCCAAGCATGATGCTTTGAGCAGCCAGCATCACCGATTTCATGCCTGAAGAGCAAACCTTATTTACAGTGGTACAAGGAACATTTTCACCTATACCAGCACCTAGAGCTGCTTGCCTGGCTGGAGCCTGTCCCAAGTTGGCGGATAGTACATTTCCCATGTATACTTCATTCACCTGATCAGCGGAAATACCAGCTTTTTCAAGAGCGCCTTTGATAGCGAAGGTTCCAAGTTGAGTGGCTGAAAAACCTGCGAGTTTTCCTCCAAAACTGCCAATAGGGGTTCGAATGGCAGATGCGATGTATGCTTCCTTCATTTTATGTGTTAATGTTTTGTTTTATTATGTAATAAATAAAAAGTCCCGATGGTTCAGATCGGGACGCAAAGATTGTAAAATTTTACCAGTCAGGTTTGCCACTTGGAGGACGCTTGGTTGGTTTTCTACGCTGATGTTGCAAATATTTAATTTCAGCTTGTCTCATGGCCTCAAGAAGTTGTCTTGCTTTCTCTTCACTAATACCCATTTCTTCTAATTTCTCTTTGGTCATTTCTTCCTGAGACTTCTCCTCCTCTTGTTCTTCTCCTTCTTTATTTTCTTGTTCTTGCTGCTCTTGATTCTGTTTTTCTTCTTCAGACTTTTCCTGTTCTCCCTCTTGATTTTCTTGATTTTCTTGTTCTCCGTCCTGTTGTTGATCCTTGTTTTGTTCTTGATTTTCGTCCTGACCATCCTGATTTTGCTGGTCCTGGTTCTGTTGGTCTTGATCCTGCTGTTGCTGTTTTTGCTCCTCAAGTAACTTCTTCACTACTTCGTAATTATACCTTGCATCTTGATTTGCAGGGTCCGTTTTTATGGAAGATTTAAGTTGTTGCAATGCTTCTTCAAGCTTTCCATTGTCTTTGTTCATCACACCAAGTTGTTGGAAAGCAATAGACTTTAACTTTCTGTCTGTTGAGGAAGTCAGATTCCCATAATTGGTTTTTGCACTTGCGGTATCTCCCAGGTGATAATATGCATGCGCAAGATTAAGATTGATAGCAGGGTCAGTTACTCCGAATGAATCTCGCAATAATACGTATTTCGATAGGGCAGATTCATATTCTTGTGAAAGGAAGGCGGCTTCAGCTTCTTCTTTCAAAGAATTAATCTTGGCAATCTCTTTAGGATCTGTCAGTAAAACTGCTAAAAAGATGGTTATTAAAAACTTCATAACTTGATCAATCTTACACTAAATAAAACATCCATAATCATGAGTAGGAGTGCTGCTCCCAGAAAATAGAAATATCTGTTTTGAGTGGCATCTACTTTTTTAGCATCCCTCATCTCACCTTCTACATTATTAATGGCATTTATTAAACGCGCCACATCGTTTCTTGATTCATTGATCTCAAAATATTCTCCATCCGCATTGTCCGCTAATTCTTCGAGCGAAGAAGAATTTAACTGAGTAACAACCTCCTTACCACTCTTATCTGTTTTAAACCCATTCCTTGTTGGTATTTTGCTCCCTTTTTGTGTTCCCACTCCTAGCGTGAAAAGTGATATTCCTTCAGACTCCAATTCATCAGCTACTTCATTGGTATTTTCTCCAAAATCTTCTCCATCACTTATTAGAATAGCGATTTTAGATTTGGAACGAGTGATGACTGTATCATCAGCAATAAGTTTTTCTGTTGCCATTTCAAGTGGAGGTCCAAAGTCTGTTCCAAAATTTGGAACCATATCCGTATTGAGTGTCTGTATAAACAAATTGAGAGCGTTGTTATCGTAAGTCAGTGGGCACTGCATGTACGCTTCACTACTAAACATGATAAGACCTATGCGATCTGAATTAAATGCTTCGACAATATTTTTTAGTTCGAATTTTACTTTCTCCAGTCTCGAAGGTTGAACATCTGTCGCATTCATAGATTGACTCAAGTCAATGCAAATGAAAATGTCTTTACCCACTGTTTTTATTTCTCTGGAAGCATCACCGAAACTAGGGCCAAGTAAGGAGGTAACGATAAGCGCAAAATAGAGTGTTCTGAGAATCATTTTGATGACAACCCTACGAGCAGGAAGACCCAGGCGTTTTGTAGTAGATACCACACGCCACATAAAAGCTATGTAAAGAAGGAAAAATATTCCGGCTATAATTAACTCAAATGTTCCTAAGGTGTTTACCCACTTCATATTCTAGCCTATGCATTTTATCGCGGGCAAATCTAACGGATCGAACCAATGATAGGGGTTAGATTTTTATGGATTAACATTTTTTAAGGATAACAGGGGTTTAGATATTTTATATCCTCGTTTTTAGGATAAGCGGATTGCCTTGAGAGCTTTCACATGAACAGATAATATCTTGATATTTTAGATAGCTTGGTGTGTAAACCTCAGTGTCTACGTAGAACTTGCCATTGTCATCCATCAATAATTCAACCTTCTTATTCATCGGATCGAGAAAGGTGTCTTCAATCAGTTCTCCAATATAAAATTTACTTTTTTCGCAAGGTTCTGAAGTGTCTAACCATATAGTGGAGCCGTTCTTCTTTAGTACTATAAAAAGTTCTTTTTTAAGCTGACCATCCGTTAAATATTCTCTGGTTCCTAAGCCAGGAAATCCATAGCCATAATTTATTTGAGCTTTTATTTGGCCGGATGAGTAGAACAATTTTCTAGGACCATGAAGTAAGTCATTTTCATAGCTGGTGCTAGCATATAATTTCCCGTTTTCAAAATACTTTTGGGAAACACCTTGTCTTTTTCCATTTTCATATGGCATAGCAAGTAAAACTGTTTTTCCATCCTTATGATAGAGATATGAAATGCCATGCTTAATCCCCTGATCATAGTTTACGATGGTTTTTAATTTTTTATCCTTTGTGTATTGACGTTGTTCTCCGTGCTTAACTTTTTTTTCAATTGGTGTTGCAGCTTGAGCTTTCGTCTCCAGAAGATTAGTTAGGTCAATATAAACACCACATATGCCTACTAAACTTACAATAACTAATGCGATAAGAATCTGTGTTTTATTCATGCGATCAATTTCGTGAAGGAAATTAGGAAAGATTTACTTCTTTAAAATGATTTTTTAAAGGTAACTTTTATATTTGCACTCCTTTTCGGAGTGTACCTGTTTTACGGACACTTTTTTTGAAAAGTTTTGATCCAAATGAGGATCTTTAATAGCGTAAGCAAAAGCTTACGGAGAGGTGGGTGAGTGGCTGAAACCACATGTTTGCTAAACATGCGTGCGAGAAATCGTACCGGGGGTTCGAATCCCCCTCTCTCCGCAATAATATACTGCGTAAGCAGTGAACTGAAGGTCCGCTAGCTCAACTGGATAGAGCAACTGCCTTCTAAGCAGTAGGTTCCAGGTTCGAGTCCTGGGCGGATCACATAAACCCTGATGGAAACATCGGGGTTTTTTGTTTCCAATAAATTCATTAAGGGTTCACTAGCTTAGTTAAGTGACTTAGTATAAAATTCTGTTATTTATAAAACCTTATTGCTAATTATTTTGATTTTCATTATTTAATTAAAATGATAAATAGGCGATTGATTTCATCTTCACAATATTTTTATATTATTGTATTCATTGCTTAATTGTACATGCTCGAAATAAATCGCTTTTCTTCTGACTATAAATTCGATGGATCACTCGGAAAGGATCACTTTGCTAAAGGAGATTCAGTAGATGATTTTGAGCTTTGGGAAAAATTCAGGAAAGGTGATAAAACGGCCTTCACGATCATCTATAATAGAAACATTGAGCATCTATATAATTTTTGTTTTCAACTCTCAAGGGATAAAGATCTTTCAAAGGATATTATTCATGATGTTTTCTTGAGTCTGAGGACCTCCAATTCTAAGACGAAGGTAAGATCAATCAAATCATATCTATTTCGATGTATCTATACCGAATGGTTGAAAAGAAAAAAGAGGTTTCAGCTCCCTGATATGGATACCACTGAGTTGGTGTCTTTATCTATTGAGGATAAGATCATTCAAGATCAGGAAATAAAAAACCGGTTGGAAGATTTGAAAGAAAGAATGTTGTTGTTGACCAATCAACAGAAAAAATCCATCTTACTTTTTTACTATGAAGGGATGACATATGAAGAAGTAGCCGAGGCATTATTACTAAAAAATGCCAAATCAGCTCGCAAATTGATCTACAGGGCTCTGGATAAACTACGCTCAAAGGGTGCTGAATCTCACCTTTTTCTACTTTTCTTCATTTAATAGAATTTTTTTGGGGTCATTTTGACTATTCAATGCTCATAATGATTAGTTATGGGCAAAAAGTATTCGAATTATCAGGTTGAAGATTTTCTCAAAGATGAACTCTTTGTAAAGTGGGTTCTGAGGAAAGAAAACCGAATCAACGAATTTTGGTCTAAATGGATGGAAGAGCATCCTGAAAAGATTAAGATAATAAAAGAAGCTTCTTTGATTATTCAGTCAATTGAATACAAAGAGCAAGCAACGCTTGATAACGGTGAATATCTTCAACTCTATGAGCGAATTGAAGAATCAAAGGTTGGACCGGATCAATCAGTGAATAGAAGATCATGGAAGTTGTACCCATTTGCAGCAGCTATTGCTCTTTTGATTTTAGCTAGCTTGATTGTGCTAAGTCAAATCAATACATCGAAGGCTGACGGTGGTCATGAACTGTCCTATACAACAAAGTCTACTATTTACGGAGAGAAGCTAACTGTAAGGCTACCAGATGGATCCACTGTGAAGTTGAATGCTGGTAGCAGTATTACCTATCCCGACGATTTTACTGAGACTTCCAGAAGTATCACTTTAACTGGGGAAGCCATGTTTGAAGTCGCTAAGGACGAGTCAAGGCCTTTCATAGTTCAAACGACCCAAATGGAAGTCGTGGCTTTAGGTACATCCTTCAATGTCAATTCCTATGATCCAAAAACTCATATTGTAGCACTAATTGAGGGAAAAGTACGTGTGGATGATGACTTTGATAACTCATTAGTGCTCAACCCTGGCCAAATAGCTCAGACTTTTTCAGACAAAAAAATTGAGGTCAGCAATAGTGATTTAGAACACATAATAGCATGGTCCTCAGGTATACTCCTTTTTGATAATGAGACTTTTCAAGAGGTTATCTTAAAACTCAAAAAGTGGTATGGAGTAGAGATCGAAATCGAAGGTCAAATTCCATCATTTGATGAGTATGAAGGAACTTTTGACAATGAGAATTTGGAGACGGTTTTGAATACACTTTCTTATTCGTCGGGATTTGAATTTGAAATAAATAAGAAAACAGTGAAACTAATTTTTAACCAATAATCGACTTACAATGAATATTAAGATGCATCCGACATAAAAAAACCACATATGAAAGTATCATATGTGGCGCAATGTTTATCTGCTGAAATCGCCAAATTCCAGAGCAGATAACAGCCTAACAGATTTAAAATCCATTAAACAATACAAAAATATGAAAAACCAACATTTACGAGTTTTAGTAATGTCGGGAAAAATATCCATCTACCTAGTTGTTCTAAAAAGTTTTTTATTCACTTCACTCTTGGCTACAGAGTCTGAAGCTCAGACGAAGAGCGTACATGAGGTGAATATTAGTATAAACTTACTTGAAAGTTCGGTTAGGAATATTTTGGATTATATAGAAGATGTTTCTGAATATAATTTCCACTACTACTCAAACGATTTAGCAGATGATCTGAAAATGACATTAAGGTCTTCAGATATATCTGTCGGAGAAGTGCTATTGCAGATTTCCAAAAAATCTGATTTAAAATTCAAACAAGTTAATAACAGTATTGCGGTTGCTAAGAAACGGAGGAGGAATGACAAACCTATTGAAGTTCTTATTAAGGATGTTGAAATTTCAGGCGTTGTTAAGGACGATGAAGGAGTTGAATTACCTGGGGTAACCGTGCAGGAAAAGGGCACCTCAAATGGTGTGATAACTGACTTAGATGGAAGATTTAACATCTCTGTCTCTGAAGATGCAACGCTGGTATTCTCGTATCTGGGATTTCAGACCCAGGAAATTCTGATTAGTGGTCGATCAGTCATAGATGTAACCATGAGTCCTGATATTACAGCTTTGAATGAAGTAGTAGTTGTGGCTTATGGTACTGCTAAGAAAGGTTCTTTTGTAGGCGCTGCTACTCAAATCAATGCGGAAGAACTTGAAGGAAGAGCTATTACTAATATCACTTCGGCAATTCAAGGTGCATCTGGAGTTCAATTATCTTCGTCAGACGGTCAGCCTGGGGCCTCCTCAAATTTTAGGATTAGAGGTTTCGGTTCCGTGAATCTTGGAAACGAACCAGCTTTTATCCTTGATGGTGTTCTTTATACCGGTTCCCTTTCAAGCATTAACCCACAGGACGTTGAAAGTATAACCATCCTAAAAGATGCGTCTTCTACAGCTATCTACGGATCTATTGCTGCAAATGGATTGATTATGATTACTACCAAAAGTGGAAAAAAAGATCAATCAGATTTTAGCGTGAATTTGTCAAGAGGTGTTGTGTCTCGAGCCGTCCCTGAATATGAAAGGGTCTCTGCAAAGGAATACTATCCGCTTATGTGGGAAGCAAGAAGAAATCAGATTGCAGTACCAGGGACAGTAGATCCTGTTACTCTTGCACTAGCGAATGAAACTGCTTCAGCAGATATTTTCGACCAACTTCTCACAAATCCCTTTAATGTGGATAACGACCGAATAGTTGGAACAGACGGGAAATTAAATCCAGCCGCAGAGTTACTCTACCCAAATGACTTGGACTGGCAAGATGAGATAACTCAATTAGGAAGCAGAACAAACTTCGATATTAGTTATAGAGGAGGATCAGAAAAATCCTCGCAATTTTTATCTCTTTCTTATTTGGATGAAGAGGGTTGGTTAGTTGGGAGTGACTTCAAAAGAGTTGCGGGTAGAGTTAACCTGGATGCTACTCCAAAAGATTGGATAAAAACAGGTTTAAATATGGCCGTTACTTCTTCAGTTTCAAACCAAGCCAATGATGCTGGATCTACCAGTTCAATCAATCCATTCAGCTCAACAAGAATTGTTGGACCTATTTATCCGGTTTTTGAGCATGATCCTGTGACTGGTGAGTTCATCTTAGATGAAAATGGTAATAAAATATTTGACGCAGGAGCAAATAGGGTAGGAGCTCAAGTTGGACGGAATGTAATTTATGAAAACCAGTTACAGACTGATGTTGATCGTGTTTTTAGTATTTCAGGTCGAACTTTCCTGGATTTATATTTCCTTGAAAACTTTAAATTCACCTTAAATGCCAGCTTAGACAAGCGTTTTTTTACTACAGAAGATTTCGATAGCGAAATTATTGGAGATGCTCAAGATATCGGAAGAGCAAGTAAGTCTAATTTTATTAATACGACAGTCAATTATAACCAACTACTTAGTTATGAAAAAAACTTTGGTGAACATAACGTGTCTGTTTTATTGGGCCATGAGAGCTTTAATAGAGAAATAGACTTTACGAGAGCGGCTAAGCAGGATATTGTTTCCCCTGGAAATATAGAGTTACCAAATTTTTCAACTGTTACTGATGCAGACTCGTATGAAAGAGTATTAGCCAGAGAAGGGTATTTTTCCAGGGTTGAATACAATTATGGAGAAAAGTACTTCTTATCCTCTTCATTTCGAAGAGATGGGTCTTCAAGATTTAGCGAAGAATCAAGGTGGGGTAATTTTTTCTCGGTTGGAGGTGCCTGGAGAGTAGATAGAGAAAGCTTCATGCAATTGAGTTTCTTAGATCAATTAAAACTTAGAAGTTCTTATGGAGAGGCAGGAAATGACGGTGGACTTAGTCATACTACCTTCAGTTATTATGCTTACCAGGGCTTATTTTCAATTGGTGCTGATATTAATAACGCGAGTGAACCAGGTTTTTTGCTCAACACACTTCCCAACAGAGATTTGAGATGGGAGATCAGTCAGCAATTTGATGTCGCTGCAGAATTTTCTCTCTTTAATTATAGAGTTAATGGTACTGTCGAATATTATAAAAAAACATCAGAAGATTTATTGTTCGAAGTTCCTCTTCCAAACAGTTCTGGTGTTGAATTCATTAACAGGAATATTGGTGCAGTAGAAAACAGTGGTGTTGAAATTCAAATTTCCGGTGATATTATTAGGAATCAAAATTTCACCTGGAATTTGGATGTAAATGCAGCTACAGTTGAAAATGTGATAACAAGGCTTCCTCAAGACAGTATTATAAACGGAACTAAACAGTTCGTGAAGGGAGGGTCTATATTTTCATATTGGAGAAGAGTATGGTATGGAGTGGATCCGTCAGACGGATCTGCATTATATGTAGCAAAGTCCGGACTGACCGAGCAGGATGCCAATGTTCGTACGGTAAATGGGACACTAGTTACCACGAATCAAGATGATGCCCTGTTTGCTTTTGTTGGAACAGCTTTGCCTGATCTGTTTGGAAGTTTTACGAATACATTCACCTATAAGAATTTTAAACTTGGAGTTCTTTTTGTATACCAAATTGGAGGAAAAACTTATGACAACAATTACATCCGACTTATGTCTTCGGGATCCTATGGAAGGGCACTTCATAGAGATATATTAAGACGATGGCAAAAACCGGGCGATATTACAGATGTTCCCAGGATGGATGTATCGACAACTGCAGCAGCGAATGCTGGTTCCAGTAGATGGTTAATTAGTTCTTCGTTTCTTGCATTGAGGCAAATTACATTTTCTTATGATTTGCCGGTCAATATGGTTAATTCCATTGGTATGAAGAGTGTGCGAGTATATGCAAATGCAGAAAACTTGTTTCTTAGGACACAAAGGAGAGGTATGGAATCCGTTCAGAATTTTAACGGAACTACAAGCAATAGATTCACTCCTCCACGAATTATCACTTTAGGTGTAAACGTCACTTTTTAAAATTTTTAAAAGATGAAAAAGAATACAATAAGTTATCTATTCACTTTAGCTATGGTTCTGGTAATTACTTCTTGTGATGATGATTTTTTAGAAACTACTTCCACAGAGGATATTTCAGATGCAGTCGCTGTTGCAACGACTTCAAATATGGCTAATGTAGTTAATGGTATGCATAGATTAATGTATACAAGGCAAGGTAATAACAGAAGAGGAGGCTATCCATCAATGATGGGAATGTTCGATTGGATGGGTGAAGATGTAGTCCAGAATGCCCGAGCTAATAATTATTGGTTAGATCATGTTCAGTGGATCGGTCATAGGGCAGCAGACGATCCCAATGTAGCACATGTATGGAATGTGATGTATCAGATAATCGCTAATGCTAATGTAGTTATTGCAGGCTCAGAAAATGCTATAGGTCCGCAAACAGAGAATGATTCAGCACTCGGAGAAGCTTTATGCTATAGGGCATTTGCACATTTTATACTTGTTCAGACTTTTGCTCAACGTTATGATGCAGGTGGAAACAATACTCAGGATGGGGTACCATTAAGAGTGGAACCTTCGGTGGATCCCATCGCTCGTTCCAGTGTAGAGGAAGTTTATGAGAGAATCAACATGGATTTAGATGATGCAATAGATTTACTTGAAGGATATAGCCGATCAAATCCATCGCATTTTGATAGAAGTATTGCTCTTGGAATAAAGGCTAGAGTTGCGTTGGCCCAAGGAAACTATGCCGTCGCTGCTACTGCAGCAGCAGAAGCGAGACAAGGATACAATTTGATGGATAGTACTACCTATATGCAGGGATTCAATGATTATACAGCGGATGACTGGATGTGGGGAGCACTCTATGATGAAATTCAAAGCAGCAATTTTACTAACTGGGGTGGATTTATGTCACGAAATTTTTCATCAAATCAACTGAGAGGAAATCCTAAATCGATTAGTGATGAGCTGTACAATACAATTCCTTCTACTGATGTAAGAAAGGCTATTTTTTCTGTAGATGGTACACATCCTAATTTTCCTGATGGAGTGTCACTCGTAGCAGGACATCAGCTTTTCCCTTATACACATCAGAAATTCTTAGCTTTATCCAATGGTGATAGCAGAGCTGATGTGCCATATATGAGGGTTTCAGAGATGTATCTGATTGAAGCAGAAGCATTGGCTAGACAAGGCGGGATGGATTCTGAGGCAGCCGTAGCACTTTTTCCAATGGCCCAGGCAAGGGATGCTTCCTATACACTTTCGACTAATACAGGGACTGATTTAATTGATGAGATAATGCTTCAAAGACGCTGGGAGCTTTGGGGGGAAGGCTTCAGGTTTTTTGATTTGAAGCGCTTAAATCTTCCGCTTGATAGAACCGGGGGAACAAATCACAATCAGGCATTGATTCTAACCTTAGAAGTACCGGCAGGTGATATTGCCTGGCAGTGGGCAATCCCTCAAGATGAATTGAATTCAAATGTTCTGATGGAGCCCAATCCTTAATGGTATCGCATTAAATGGTAATGATTAATAAGATATAATCATTTGTTTAATGCAAGGAAAACACGAATAAAATTGATTAGATCAAACTAAGAAAAAATGAAAAAAACGATAAAACATACACATTATATATGTGTATTAATAGCTATCATGTCCATTGGTACATGGTCATGTGGAGATGAGGAAGATGATGGAATAGCACCTACTGCATCAATTATCAGTATTGAACCTCTTTCGGTCGATTATGGAGATACAGTTACTATTACTGGAGAAAATTTCAACGATGCTATTTTAGGTAACACGGTTAAGTTTGGTGTTTTAGAAGCAAAAATACTTTCAGCAACTACGACATCACTGACGGCTGAGGTACCAAGAGGAGCAGTAACCGGAGGAGGAGTTGTTGTGGAAACTTTTGGAAGTATTGCTGCTTCAAACTCAATTGATATCGAAGTTACTTCACCGGCTATTTCTTCAGTGAGTACTACAGACGGAAATCCTGGTCAGGAGTTGGTCATTACAGGGTTGAATTTTAGCACTACACCTTCTGAAAACTTGGTGGATTTCAACGGCTCAGAAGGGACTGTTACGGCATCAACTTCAACGTCCATAACGGTCATAGTACCAGTTTTTATTTCGGGAGATCTTACCGTCACTGTTGGTGATATTCAATCCAATGGCCTAGAGATTACTTATGTAGGACCAGAGCCTATATTTATAACCTTTCCGCTAGCAGATAGTGATGATGACGCAGAAGAAAGTAAAATCGATGGCTTTGTTACCACTACGAGTAGCGATTTAGAACTTGGTGAATTCGATACTTTTGAGAGAGAGCCCGGATTGCCAGCAGGTCTACAAACAGTAGGTGTTTTATTTAGGGACGTCATTCTACCAGATGGTGCAATTATTGCATCTGTTACTATTCAGTTTCAAGCTGACGATGATGGAACAGATCCATGTCAAATGACAATATATGGAGAAAAGAGTGGGAACGCCGCTTTATATGAAGGAGCACCTGCTTTTAATATATCAAGTAGAATAAAAACAATTAAAAATGTTGTTTGGGATATACCTGGGTGGCCTGAAGTTGGGGATAGAGGAGATGATCAAAAAACACCAGAGCTTAAAAATCTTTTCCTGGAGATCATGAAGGAAGATGATTACATGAATGGAAATAATGTCAACTTCATACTGGAACCAACCGGACCTAGTGAGAACGCCACTTCTAATAGTCAGGGCAGAGAGACTGAGTCCGGTGTGGGAGATGATTCACCAACACTGGTTATTGGTTACGTCCAAGGGTAATTCTAATGATTAATATCATATTTAGGCTGTTTGATAAAATCAAACAGCCTTTTTTCTGAAGTAGTAAAGAATACTTATCAAAGTGCTATGATTAGATTTTCTTTAAAAACTACTTTTGGATTTTTGCCTCGGGATACCTTTTAAGAAAGATTAAAGCGATCATATAAAAATCAATTTGATCTTATTTATAAAAAAATGTATTTCATATATGGTAGGGATAATTAAGAGTCTATGAAAAGAAAAGAAAAAGACCTTCTAGGCGAGAAAAATGTTGAGAATGAATGTCTTTACGGTATTCAAACACTTAGGGCAATTGAGAATTTTGATTTATCGGGTATTAAACTGGATAAGTATCCTGAAATAATTGATGCATTTGCGATGGTGAAACAAGCAGCAGCCCTAGCCAATCAGGATACAAACATGCTTTCGGAAGAAATTACATCAGCAATATGTCTTGCTTGTGAGAAAATACGAAACGGTGGCTATTATGATCATTTTCCAGTGGATATGATGCAAGGAGGGGCGGGAACTTCAACTAATATGAATGCAAACGAGGTGATTGCGAATCTAGCATTGGAAACTATGGGTTGTGTTAGAGGAGATTATCAGAAATGTCATCCAAACAATCATGTAAATATGTCTCAGTCAACAAATGACGCATATCCAACAGCTATTAAAATCGCGTTGATCCTTGCAAAAGATCCATTGATAGAGGAGCTGAAAAGTTTGATTAATGCGCTGGAGTCAAAGGCTGTTGAATTTAAGGATGTATTAAAAATGGGAAGAACCCAGCTACAGGATGCTGTCCCGATGACACTAGGTCAAACTTTTTCAGCCTACGCTACTACCCTAAAGGAAGAGATTGATAGAATAGAAAAAAATGCGGAGTTATTTCTGGAAGTAAATATGGGAGGCACTGCTATTGGTACTGGAATCAACTCCACCTTGAAGTATAGAGAGCAGGTTATAAAGCATCTTGAAAAAATCACAGATTTACCGTTGGTGAGTGCATCGGATCTTGTTGAAGCAACTCAAGATACAGGTGCTTTCATCATGTTTTCTTCAGCAATTAAAAGAATTGCGATCAAGCTTTCCAAGATTTGTAATGATTTGCGATTGCTATCCTCAGGACCGAGAGCGGGATTTAATGAAATCAATTTACCACCAGTTCAACCTGGCTCTTCAATTATGCCCGGGAAGGTGAATCCGGTTATCCCTGAAGCAGTGAATCAAATTGCATTTAAAGTAATAGGAAACGATCTAACAGTGAATATGGCGGTAGAAGCAGGACAATTGGAACTCAATGCTTTTGAACCGGTGATTGTATTTAGTCTATTTGATTCTATTCATCTATTAACAAAGGGCATAATGACTCTCAGGCAGAAATGCATTCGTGGCATTACTGCTAATGTTGAACATTGCCTTGATACAGTACGAAACAGTATTGGATTGGTCACAGCCCTCAGTCCGATCCTGGGTTATGATCACTGTAGTAACCTGGCAAAAGAAGCACTGAGATCAAATGAAAGTATTTATGACTTGGTACTTAAATACGATCTGATGACTAAATCAGAACTCGACCTTATTTTTCAACCCGAAAGGCTGACACAGCCTCAAGCTTAATTTTTCACAATGAAATGTGCAATAGCATACGGTCTTTTACTTTTCATGATGATTCCGACTTGGGCTCAGAAGAGCGAGAAATTGAAGTCGGCTAACATCGAAAAGAAATATTCGAAACAGATTTCCTCTCTGCTGAAAAACAAGATGGTTCTCCAGGCTTTTCAATATATCGATGATAATGATGAGCAATTAATGAATACACTTGTTGAGCTCACTGAAATACCAGCCCCTCCCTATGGAGAAAGAAGAAGAGCAGAAGCATTGCAGAAAATGTTTATTGATATCGGTGTTGACAGCACGTGGATTGATGAGGTCGGTAATGTTATAGCATTAAGAAAGGGTATATCCAGGGAAAAGACTGTCGCGTTGGATGCTCATTTGGATACCGTGTTTCCTGAGGGAACTGATGTATCCGTAACACGAAAGGGCGATACTTTATATGCACCTGGAGTTGGGGATGACACCAGGGGGTTGGCGATGGTTCTGCAAGTACTTAAGGCCATGAAATACGCCGAAATCCGAACGGAAAATGACTTGCTCTTCATAGGAACTATTGGTGAAGAAGGATTGGGAGATCTGAGAGGAGTAAAACACCTGTTCAGAGAGAACCATTCTTTGAAGATTGATTCATGGATAGGAATTGATGGTGGATCAATAGGTCGTGTCAACTATAAAGCATTGGGTTCTGTTAGATATAAAGCTACCTTCAGAGGTCCTGGGGGCCATTCATGGGGAGCTTTTGGACTAGCAAACCCTCATCATGCTTTGGCTAAGTCCATTGATTATTTCGTAAGTGAAGCAAGTAAATATGTGGCTGATGGGCCCAAAACGTCTTTTAATATTGGCCGAATTGGAGGGGGTACTTCGGTCAACTCAATTCCCTTTGAGTCTTGGTTTGAAGTGGATATAAGATCGATCGATCCTTCCAGGATTAGAGCGATGGATAGCCTCTTCAAAGTAAACATGCAAAGAGCTATTGAAGATTATAATCAATCCGATGTAGAGGAAGAGGTGATGCTCGAGCTAGAGCTTATAGGCGACAGGCCTTCAGGAGAACTTTCGAGAGATACCCCATTGATACAGCGTTCAATAGCTGCTACCATATTGCTAGGTGCCCGGTTAAGAGAAACTACAGGTTCAACAAATGGTAATATCCCTATCTCACTTGGCATACCTTCGGTTACACTCGGCAGAGGAGGAAGAGGAAACAATGCTCATTCGCTTGATGAATGGTGGGCTAACATTGACGGAGTGAGAGCGATTAAACTTGCCTTACTTGTTACCATAGGTGAAGCAGGTTTATCTAAATAATGATGTAACTCACAATACTGAATTTTCCATTCATCGTCTTTTTCTAGCAGGTTAATAGTTCTTTTGTATCTTGTTGACAAACCCGCTAGTATCAAAACATGTTATCAGATTTACAAAAAGAAAAGATCTCACATTATTTCAGAGTAGTGTTGGATCAAGACAGAAACGGAGTACTTGAGGTAAATGATTTTAGAGAGATTGGAGAGAGCCTCTGCTTACTGTGGGTACTCAAGCCAGGTACGGAAGAATACGACAAGGTAATAGATCGCAGTATCCAGAGTTGGAGAATGTTTCAGAAATACTTTGAAAACCAGGGTGGCGTGGCTAATGAAGAGCACTTCTTAGAGTTCTTTGATGACATGCTAAAAAGAGGAAATGAGCACATTTATAAGAGTTGGGTGATTCATATGATTAGCTCAATTTTCGACTCCTTTGATGTGAATAATGATGGTGTGATTTCGGTTAATGAGTATTCTGACATGTTCATGTGCTATCACATTCCTATCAAACATTCTGCAAAAGCCTTTATAAAATTGGATAGAGATGGGGACGACTTCATTACCAAGAAAGAATTAATGAGGGCTGTCGATGAATTCTTCCGATCAAATGACGAGCGAGCTCCTGGTAACTGGCTTTTCGGATTTTGGGCGGACAAAGACTAACAAAAAACCCCGGATGTCCGGGGTTCTATTCATACACCTATCTGCATTATTTCATTTACGCAAATTCTAACCTATTCATGTAGGTTTGACATTTTTCTTTGGATCCTATGTAGAGGATTTTAAGGTTTTTCTTTACCATCCACTCACCAGAATCACTCTTCGTTAATTTAAGCGCATCTTTTTTTGCAAAGAGATTAAATAAGTTACCCATAGCTGACTTCTATTTAATTAATACAATTCAAAGATGAATTGAAATAATTATATTCTTCATAGGTATTGTACCATAATTAGAATTAGTTATTTTGACTATAGATAGAAAGTTTTGAATTATTTCCAGTAATGTAAACACTACTTCTTACTCATATAATCAAGAGTCAATCCCATCATTGCTTTCATTCCTAATTTCATTCCAGAGTCATCTACATAAAAATCCGGAGTGTGATGTCCTGCTACCTTGGTATGATCTGTTCCTTTGGGACAACCACCCACAAAGAAGTAAAGACCTGGCACTTCTTCTTGAAAGAATGAGAAGTCCTCTGCTCCTGTGATGGGCTTGATAATTTCCACATTTTCTTCTCCGGCTGCCCTTTTTAATGTAGGAAGCATTTTTTCATATAATGAAGGCTCATTGTAGGTGACTGGGTATCCTTCGTCTATCCATACATCGATCTCAGCATTGTTCGATTCAGCAGTTTTGGTTGCAACCTCTCTAATACGCTGTAGAATTTGGGTTCTCATATCTGCATCCAGTGTTCTGATAGTCCCTAACATGTATAAGTCTTCTGGAATAATATTGTATCTGACTCCACCATGTATAGCGCCGATAGTGATTACTGCTGGGGCTTCCGTGAGTTTCATATTTCGACTTACAATGGATTGAAGATTATTGATGATTTGAGCAGCAGTCACCACCGGGTCGATACCATCCCATGGTGCTGATCCATGTGCTTGCTTCCCCTTGATATCTATGCGCATGGAATTTACGGCTGCCATAATGCCTTCAGGCCGGACTTTCAGTGTCCCAACAGGTGTTTGTGCATTTATATGCAATCCAAAAATTGCTTCTACATTAGGGTTTTTTAGTACTCCTTCTTTAACCATTAGCTTAGCACCACCTTCTTCTCCTTTTGGCGCACCCTCTTCAGCAGGCTGGAAAATGAACTTCACTGTGCCAGGAACCTGATCTTTGATTTGCCAGAGCATTTTAGCTACACCTAATAGAATACTTATGTGTGTGTCATGGCCACACGCATGCATGACGGGGACCATCTCTCCATTATACTCTCCCATTTGCTTTGAGGCCCATGGTAATTCGACGCGCTCCTTCACAGGAAGTCCGTCGATATCTGCCCGAAGACCTACAACAGGTCCGGGCTTACCACCCTTTAGAACAGCCACTACTCCTGTCTTGGCCACTTCTGTCTGAGGTTCATACCCGATTTCTTTTAGGATAGAAGCAATTCGTTCAGCTGTTTTGAATTCCCGATTGCTTAATTCTGCATTTTGATGAAACCAATGCCTCCATTCGATGACATCTTTTTCGGTTTGGGTGATCAGTTTATCTATTTGCTTATCGTATTTCTGAGCGACCAATGTGGTAGCAATCGCTCCGAGTAAGGTTAGTGTTAATAAGGTTTTCTTCATTGTCTTTCGCATTTGATCCTCAATTTACAATTCATCAGGTTAATTCAACAGTTCGGTAAGGACAATTGGTAATGGAGTGCATTCAACCTGACTTTTGACTCACAAAGCATTTGAAACTATGAAGTCACTAATCTCCATTATCCTACTGAGTATTTCGGCATCTCTTAATGCTCAGATTAACATATCAGGAGCTGTTTTAGATAAATTCGGTGAGCCACTTCTTGGAGTGAATGTATACTTAAAGGGTACCTATGATGGCGCTACAACTGATATTAACGGTCAGTTTTCATTCGAAACGTATGAAACAGACAGCCTAACTCTGGTTTCTTCTTACATCGGATTTCATACCTCTGAAATTTACTTGAACCCGAAAAGTCAAAAACTCAACATAGAACTCAAAGAGGAAATAAATCAACTTAATGCGGTAGTGATTACCGCGGGATCGTTTAATGCTTCGGACGAAAATAAGCGTGAAGTTCTTAAACCGCTGGATATCGTTACTACCGCAGGTGCGACAGCTGACATTCCAGGCGCATTGAATACACTTCCGGGAACACAAGCAGTGGGAGAAACAGGGAGGCTTTTTGTGAGGGGAGGTGATGGTAGGGAAACCAAGACATTTATCGACGGCATGTTGGTGCATAATGAGTATAGTCCTTCAGCTCCAAATACCCCTGGGAGAAGTCGGTTTTCACCGTTCATGTTCAAAGGGACTAGTTTTTCTACCGGAGGATATTCAGCAGAATACGGTCAAGCACTTTCTTCAGCGTTGGTTCTCAACTCTAAAGATGTGTCGGAAAATGATCGTACGGATATCTCACTGATGTCTGTTGGAGCTGATATATCTACCACTCAGTCTTTTGAGAAAAGCTCTGTTGCCGGCAAAGTTCAATATACGAATCTCACACCATATTTCGCATTGGTTAATCAAAACCTAAGATGGGATAAGGCTCCTCAGGAGGTTAATGGAAATTTTGCTTATCGATGGAAAACCAGCAAAACAGGCATGCTGAAGGTGTATTCCAATCTGAGCAGTTCAGATATGAATTTATATGAATCAGATATAGTGAATCCAGAGGTACAACATCCGGTCACTGTCACGAATGACTATCTACATATCAATACCTCATACAGAGAACTTATCACGGATAAATGGGGTGTGCGAACGGGTTTATCTTTCACAAGGAGCAATGACTTTGCTTCCTTAAATCAAGCAAGCAAGGAACAGGACTTAACAGGGTTCCATTCCAAGTTAGCATTGGATTATCAGCATTCTGACCGATTGGCTTTTATTGTGGGTGGTGAACTTATGGGAAGAGACTTAGATCAGGTATTGATTGATGGAGAATCACTAAACCAAAATTTTGATGAGCGCCTGGCAGCATCATTCGTAGAATCTGAATTTTTTGTCTCTGCAGCCCTTGCATTCAAGGCAGGCCTTCGTGCCGAACACAACAACCTTACAGGAGATGTAACTATTGATCCACGACTTTCTGCAGCCTATAAAACAGGAAAAAAAAGCCAGGTTTCTGTGGCGTATGGTCGATTCCATCAGGCACCAACGGCGCAAGTTATGCTGGGTGAAAATTCGACCTCTCCGGAATTAGCTGAACACTATATTGCTAATTACCAATGGGTAAACGAAGGGAAGACCTTCCGAATAGAAGCATACGAAAAGAGATATGATCAACTGGCCAGGTATTCAAATATCTTTGATCCATCTACTTTCAGTTTTGATGGTGATGGACATGCCCGAGGATTGGATCTGTTTTGGAGAGACTCTAAAAGTATTGACAATCTGGATTATTGGGTGAGTTACTCGTATCTACAAACAGAAAGAGAATATCAGAACTTTCCAGGATCGTTTACACCATCGTTTGCCTCTAATCATAATTTTTCTGTAGTAACCAAAAAATTCATTGAGTCAATCAAAAGCCAACTAGGTGTTACGTATTCATTTGCTAGTCCCAGAGCTTACAATGATCCGAATGCTGATCGTTTCATGTCGGGGAAAACACCCTCATATCACGATTTGAGCTTCAATATTAGCTACTTGTATAGTAATCAGGTTATTGTGCACGCTATGATCAACAATGTGTTGGGCATCAATAACATTTTTGGCTATGAGTACGCAAGTCAGCCAAATGAAGATGGTGTATATGCACGGAAGGCAATAACACCGCCTGCCAGAAGATTCATATTTCTTGGGGTTTTAATCACACTGTCAAAAAATAAAGGAATTAATCAATTACCAAACTTATAAAATCAAACAACGAACAACTAAACTTTATTAATTATGAAAAAGAACCTATTCATATTCATTGGAATCCTAGCAGCCTCACTCGTGTTAGCCAATGGCCAGTTTGAAAAAGCAATGGCTAAGAACATCCCCGCGGTGTTTTCATCAAGTGACGTTGAAAGCCTACAGTCGGTGATCAATCAACTTTACAGAATCGGGGAAGCTGAAGGGAACCGTTGGGAACCTTATTATTACGCCGCTTTTGGTTATGTGCGGATGAGCGCCATGTTTGAGACACCTGAAGACAAAGACAAGTATCTAGACCTGGCGATGAAAGCCATAGAGAAAGGGGAGGAGATCAATCCAAATGACTCTGAGCTTGAGGCACTACGAGGATACGTCAACATGATCAAACTTGCGGTAGACCCTGCTTCCAGGGGAATGATGTACAGCGGACTGGCTTTTACTTCTTTCAACAAGGCGATAGCACTAAATCCGGATAATCCCAGAGCACATTACTTACTTGGAAGAATGCAACATGGCACTGCTCAATTTATGGGTGGAGGCAGTGAAGACGCATGTGGAAGCTTGTTTAAAGCTAAAGTACTTTTTAGCCAACAAGATCAAACTGTCAGATCCATTGCTCCTAGCTGGGGAAAAAATAGTACCGATGAGGCAATCAAGGAGATTTGTGAAAAGGGAGAGTAGAGACAAGTGACTTTTGTCGCTTGTCTAATTTGGCTTGAAAAAGTTTTAAAGATATGTGAGGTAAACATACTTCCGTGGAAGTATTAACAAATCCAACGTGACACCTGCAATACATATCCAAAGGAATGATTGCAGGTTTTCATCTACCGATCCACCAAAATATGCAGACCTGTACACTCCAATGATCCAATCGAGTTTATACAAAAATTAAAGCATAAGAATTGGAATGATCGGAATCGTGAAGCGAATCCTAGCAGGGTTAGAAAAGAAAATGTAGCCCAAAAGCTGATGGTTACACCAGTAAAGTGTATCATTTGCTCTGATGGAAAGAGGATTTCGCTCCAGTTATCAATAGAAAGACTCAAAAAATTAAGCGCATCTTTACTTATCCATCACTTGACCTAGTCTTTTTACCTCATTTAAGTATTTCATTTCATCCTTAATGGCTTTTCTAATGGAGAACCCAAAAATTGCAGCAGCTAAAGGATAAGATCCTGCTAGTACGATAATCCAAAAGCGACTGAAGTAAAGCGAGAACTCTGGAATTAGCAGATAGTATCCAACTGTATAGCCGAGCAAGATCAGGATGGTAACAGGACCATGTATCTGTCTGCGATACCTATAAAACCGGATAAATTGATTGTTCGCCTCATTCGTGGCGCTGCTAAGATCTATCTTTCCGGACTTATAAATGCTGTAACCTTCAATAAGGATCCTCAGTGTGAGCCCACCAATCATTAAGCTAACCCCAATATGACTTAGCGTATTTTGAAACCGAGCTACGAAATAGAAAAAGGCCGAGATACCAATCAACGTGAAAAGGAGTATAGCAATGTTTCCAACATGCATATGAACAACACTTTTCAGTTGCTTGTTTGCCTCGCGGATGAGCTCATTCGTACCAGCCTTATTTTCAGGTTGATCCAGTTTAGCTTCTTTCCATTGATTTTTTAGCTTGTCAAATAAGTCATCCATTTTCAATTAATTTTTTGAGATTCTTTTTGATCCGATGAATCTTCACACGCAGGTTATTTTCCTTGATGCCAATCACTCTGGCAATCTCCTCATAATCAAGTTCGTCCAGTACCATCATGATGATAAGTCTGTCTAGTTCATTTAACTTTCCAATTGCCTGATAAAGTTCTTGATGTGATTGTTCAGGGTTTTCATTCTTATGTGCTATATCAGGAAGATTTATACCAGCATCGATGAAAACTTTACTCTTAAACTTGTGGTCCCTGATATATTTCAAGCATGTATTTACAGTGATTCGATAGATCCAGGTTTTGTAACTGGAGCGACCTTTGAACCTGTCCAGCGATCTCCAGGTATTAATAAATGTTTCTTGCGTCAGGTCTGAGGCCAGATCTTCATCACCCTTCATGAATCCCAAGCACATCTGATACACCATTGAATAGTAATCCGTGTGTAGGGATTCGAAAAGCTGATGGTTATTGGGCATTTTTGGCTAGGTACTTATTGATTTGAGTATAGAACCACTCCGGCTGATCAAACATGATAAAGTGTTTGCTATTGTCGGCAAGCTCAATGGTTTTATTTTTCAGATTCTCATATTGCTTTTCAAATGTTTGAAGTGACATCTCCTTGGTAGGGAAAGTGGCTCCAAGTATTAGTGTCTCCACTTCGATATTTGTCAATGCAGGTCTCAAATCAAGTTTCAAGAGATCTGTATATCCATACACGTAGGTCTTGCGATCTGCTGCAATTGACCAGCCAGCGATTTCTTCTACCTTATCTTCATTGTTAGTCATATTTTTTGCCATCATTATAGCTACTTGTCCAAGACCTTCTTCCGACATGGATAGCATCTGGTTGTTGTATGGGCTATCATACTGAAGAGAGCTGGCAGAAACACCTGGCATCATTAGCTCACGCATGCAAGGTAGGGCGTCAACCAGGATGAGCCCGGTTACCCGACCATTTAGTTCAGCAGCCAGTTCAGTAGCCAGATTCCCGCCCATGCTGTGACCAATGACAGTCACATTCCTCAACGCTTCATCTTTGATGTAATCAATTAACGCTTGTTTGATTGGAGTGTACCAGGGAGTTCCGATAGGTTCTAACCCATTGAACCCGGCATAAGAGACTACATGAGTTTCATAGTTGGATTCGATATTGCTTATGGTTTCGTTCCAAACAGATCCAGGGGTTGTGAATCCGGGAAGAAAAACAATGGCTTCACCTGAACCACTTTTTTCTACTTGTATCGGAGATTGACCAAAGGAGAGACTTGTAGCAAGTATAACGGAAGATAAAATCAATAACTTTTTCATTTCTGTGTGTTTTTTAATTTCCTCCTTTGTTCCAAGTAGAATGGAATTGTTACACACTGATTGGAAAAATTTCTAAACAGCTAAATTAGTTTTGATTGCCTCTAAATGGTCTCGTCCTCTTCTCTTACCTCTTTTATTCCATCTAAGATCCACGGCATCAATTCGGATACCGTGGGGTGAACAAGGACCACTTTACGGTAATATGCACAAGGAATGTTCGAGTGCATGATAGTAGCAAACATATTGATAATCTCATCTCCACCAACCCCTAAAATTGCTGCTCCTAATATCAGGTCTGTGTCTGCGTCAACAAGAAGTTTGGCAAACCCCCTGGTTTCACCCATTTCTTTGGCACGGCTAATGCTACTCATTGGCCTCACGGCTTTAAGTACACGTTTACCACTTTTGATCGCCTCTTTTTCGGTCATTCCAACTCTACCTAAAGGAGGGTCGGTAAATAGGCCGTAGATTAAATTTCTTCCACTTAATGTTCTGTCACCTCCAAAGAGTTTATCCAAGACAATTTCAGCATCATTAACAGCAGTATGGGTAAAGCCACCATGGCCGTTGACGTCACCTAAAGCATACACTCCCTTTTCTGTGGTTTCACAATAATCATCTACTTCGATGTATCCTCGATCAGTAGTTCTGATGTCGGTATTATTTAGGTTCAGCGTATCACTATTTGGGACTCGTCCTGTAGCTACCAGTAGTTGATCTCCTACGAGAGTCATGGATTTTCCAGCTTGCTCGATCGTGATATCCACAAGTTCTCCTTTTTGATTAACATTCAGGGTGTTGGCTCCCGTATAAATTTCTATTCCTTCTTCTTCCAGAAAATCTTGAACTGTTTCCGCCACATCAATATCCTCTTTGGGCATCAATTGACCTGATCGTTGGATGATACTTACTTTCGCGCCGAACCTACTGAATACCTGAGCAAACTCAACACCAATATAACCTCCGCCAATGATGATTAAATGATCCGGTACTTTTTCCAGGTCTAATAATTTGGCACTGTCCAACCAGTTGATCTGATCAAGCCCATTGATAGGAGGTGCACTAGGTCTGGTACCGACATTGATGTAGATATTATCTGCTGTCAACCTATTACCATCCACCTCAACTTCTTTGGGTCCTACAAATTGAGCTAACCCATGAATCAGATCTACATTTTCTGTGTTATTCATCCATTTCGTTAAACCGTTGCTTCCACCATTTCGAATGCTGTTCATTCGATCCCTCACCTTTTTGAAATCGAGCGTGAGACGCGCTGTACCAAAGCCATAAAAATCCCCACGCTGTGCCTGATGATATACCTTGGCGGTCGCCACCAATGTTTTGGTTGGTGTACATCCATAATTTACGCAGCTTCCGCCCACTTTATCTGCTTCAATCACGCAAATAGAATCTTTTGTAGGGATCATCTTTCCCAGGAGTGTGCCCAATGCCTGACCTGTACCGATAATGAGATGAGAATAATGTTTCATGGATATGGTTGATTTGAATCGTTTTGAAAAACTACTAAATAAATCCCTACTAAAAGATTGAACAGGGACTAATGAATGATTGTCTAACTTATCTTCGCATACATGCAGCCTATCTTATTCATAGATCGTGATGGCACCATTATCCAGGAAACGGATGATGAAAAAATTGAGACCATCGAAAAGTTGGATTTTTTGCCTGAAGCACTATACTATCTAAAGAAAATCAAAGAAGAGACTAACTATCTATTTGTGATGGTCACAAATCAGGACGGGTTGGGTACGGAAGCTTTTCCAGATCATGAATTCTGGCCTGTTCACAATTTCATTATGCGATTATTGGAGTCCGAAGGTATTCACTTTGACTCAGTGCATATTGACGAACATTTTGAAAAAGACAACCATCCCAATCGAAAGCCAGGGACAGGGATGCTCAAGCAATATATAGATGGACCTTATGATCTGACAAATTCATACGTTATTGGAGATAGAGCTTCGGATGTACAACTTGCAAGAAATCTGGGATGCAAGGCCATCTATCTCACCTCTGCTTATTCCGATAATGAATCTAAGGCAGAACTAAAACCACAGGGGTGGAAGGAGATATATGAATTTCTGGTAAATAGTTGAGAACAATGAGTTTCTCTTAAAAATTAAGGCTATTCATTCTTCATTAAATACGATCCCAAGGAATTCCTAAAAGCATCAATATCAATGAGATGCCAAAGAAGATTGATTGAAAGCGAAATTTTACTTGTGCATCCTGTGTCTTTTTACTGATAGATCTCCCTATTTGTGCAGCTGCCACGGCAAAGAGCATTAAAGCAATGTGCTCCACTGACCAGAAACGAGAATTTTGATCTGTCATGTTGTAAGTTACAAATGGACTATAAAAGAAATAAAGTACCAATCCGATTACAAGCTGCAAATGCATCATTCCTACAAAGGATACTGCGACAATCTTATCAAACTTCTTATACTCTCCTCCTCCAAAAAGGCCGACAAGAGATTTAAGAACGGCTATAATTACCGCAACAAGGATCAGCCATCGAAGGCCTGAGTGTAAATGAAGAAGGAATGTGTACATGGGTTAAATTTTCGTCAAATATAAGTCGACTGCTTCATTGATTTACTGATTTATTTATCCATTGTCATCAGGGCTCCCATTAACTTGATGCCATACCAAAGATTTCCTATTCGCATATTCTCATCTGCGGCATGTTGGTTATTATCATGATTAGCTATAGGAACAATTATAGCAGGCTTTTTTAGCTCGTCCGTAAATAGATAGAGTGGGAGAGAACCGCCCAGTGAAGGAAGAAGAATCAGATCATCCCCAACAACTTCTTTTGATCTTTTAATTACGTCCTGTATAATTGGCAAATCCATGGATGTACGCGCTGCTGGGTAGCCACTCGATCTGGTTACTTTCACAATCCTGGGGTATTTTATTCGGGTTTCCTGATCCGGGTCTTCACGCACAATATGGAATCCTTGTTTCTTGATGTGGCTTTCAACCAGATCTTTTTGTTTTTCAGGGTCACACCCTTTGACCAGTCTCATGCCTATCGAAGCTGTTGCTGTGGCAGGGACCACATTTCTGGCAAGCTTTCCAGTGTTACCACTGCTTAACCCTTTAATAGTTAAAGAAGGTAAGAGCATGCGTACCTTGTAGCCTCGTGAATATGATTCTACTCCTTCAGGTTTATTGATTCCTAGTTCCATTTGAAGGTCTGTATCGATATCGGGTACGGCCTTCAAAGCTGCCAATTCGTTATCACTCAATTCTTCCACATCATCATAGAATCCATCGATTATCACATTACCATCATCGTCTTTCATACTGGCAATAAGCTCTGATAAAAGTTGCCCGGGAACAGGTGCCCAATTTCCATAGTGCCCACTGTGCAATGGTCGATTAGGACCATAAGTAGTAATTTCCATTCCTGTGACACCTCTCACTCCAAAAACGAGTTGTGGTCTTCTGGATTGATGCACGGGCCCATCACAGAAAAGCCATAGATCGATTTCGTTTACCAAATCCCGATTGTCATTGAGATACTGTTGCAACTGTCTGGAGCCAGCTTCCTCCTGACCTTCGAAGAAAAACACCAGGTTGGAAGTAACTTTGATTTGGTTTGTTTGGATCATATCCAAAGCACTCAAGATGGTTATAATTGGGGCTTTATCATCACCTGCCGAACGGGCATAGATACGCTGCTCATCATTAATTTCATCAAAGCTCTTAGGAAAGGGGATCGCTTTCCCACCTTCATACATGGCAGCACTGTAATAGGAAGGACTCCATGGGTCATTCGACCATTTTGTCTTATCCACTGGCTGACCATCATAATGAACATAAAATGCAATGGTTCTCTTCGCACCCTTTACAGGGTAATATCCATAGACGATTGGAGGTGTGCCTACCATCCTAAGTAGCTTAGATTCAACACCTCTTTTTTCCAACTCTGCCTTTATGTACTCAGCATTCTTATTGATATTAGGTAGATCAAATGCAACATTAGGGATTGATAGTAATGTTTTAAAGTCTTCAATGATCTGAACTCCGTTTTGCTTGATGTATGAATTGGTCATCTTGTTTATGTCTTGGCCAAAAAGTACTGAAGACATGAACAGGAGCAGTATGGAAAGGATACGCATGATCGTTAAATTTGTGTTGTGGCTAAAATTATCAAAATACCATCTGTATTCCTTTATGATACCAAAGTAGTTGGTGTATCTAAAGATAATGCGGATGGTTCTTCGAGACAGGACATAATCAGACAAGAGGTGAAAGAAGATGATAAGCTGAGGTTAGAAACCGAACCTGACAATCCATTTGATCCTAACGCGGTTAAAGTGTTATCAAAGCTTGGAAATCAAATAGGTTATTTGAGCAAAGAAATGGCTTTAAAGGTTAAACCGGCGATTGACAATCAAACTGAAATGCATGTCACTGCTTCATGGGTTAACGGGGAAAAGATGCTAGGCGTAGGGCTAAGAATTGAGTTGGTGAGCTAGCTACTTCTTCTTTTCCGCACTGAATGTACCATTTGGCTGAATAGATTTAAAGCCATTAATATCACCATTCTCATCGATAGTGAATTCAACCTTGTAGCCCTGCAATATTTTGATGGTAAATAAATGTTCGGCTATTGGGCCAAGTTCATATTCTGGCTGGCCGGGAACGAAGAGATACAAGGCCTCTTCTTTCAGATATACTTTTGCTTCCATCGGACCTAATGCATACGTTCCTACATACTTTTCAAGTTGTTCCGTGCTTACTGCTATTTCATTTGGCGTCCGTTTGAAAATAATCGGTTCAGAAATAGCAGGTTCTATTTGAATCGCTAATTCATCGATATCGCCTTGATTACTTGTTCTGAAATTAAACTTAATAGGCCCTAAAAAATCCAGTGAATCAACGCCGTTTTCTTTTATTTCCAGAGGTGTGAAAACATCATAGTGGTAGTGAGAGAGATACAAATTCAACCGTTTAAAGATGGCTATCAAAGAGTCATTCTTCGAGACTAGTTTAAACGATCCATATCCTTCGTTAGAATAGGTTCCTGTGTACTGTTCCGAAACGTGGGATGGTCTTGTACCTTCAACTTTTGAGTCTTCTTGTGTTGAAGATTCAGCAGCATTTTGTTGACTTGAAATTTCCTCGAAAAGATCACCATTCCAATCTGTTTTCTTTACCCTTAACATGCGGTCAGCAATGATGTTTCTAACCACACCTGTCACGGTAGATCCATTCTGGTTTACCAATACCACAATCCCGACTGAGTCTGTTGGAAAGAAACTGGTGCTTGCTGAGAATCCGTTGATGTTACCTCCATGCTCAACCCGATAATGCCCTTTGTAAGAAGAAACCATCCAACCATATCCGTAATTAGCAAAATGCAAGTCAGGACGCTTTGGATTAGGGGTGCCACTATTAACAACCATTTGCGAACTCATCGCCTGATTAACATATCCGGCAGGTAAAAGCTCATCTGATCCATTTTTACCACCATTGATCCATGTTTTGACCCATTTGGCCATATCATTCGCACTACTGTAAATACTACCTGCTGGTGACATTCCAGATATTCTGTAGTAGGGCATGTAATCAATTTGATCGTTTTTCACACCATAGCCCTTTGCTACATTATTCGATTCTTCTGCTTCATAGCTGGAAACGCGTGAATCATTCATATCTAAAGGGATGAATATTCGTTCCTGAATGTTTTCTTCCCAGGTTTTACCCGTAATTCGTTCGGCAATAACTCCCTGAGTCAGGTACATGAAATTATTGTAGTACCATGTCTCCCTCAAATCAGCAAATGGCTTTTGGTGTTTAATTTTCATGATCAGACTGTCCTTAGAGTCTGTAGGAAAGAAGTACCATGCAAAATCATGACGTGGAAGACCCGTACGGTGGGTGATTAAGTCTTTGATGGTAACTCCTTGTTGGATAGCTGGATCTGAAAAAGATAACTCCGGGACGTACATCGAAGGATGGTCATCTAAGGATAGCTTTTCCTCCTTCTCAAGTATTCCGAGTAAGGAAGCAGTAAAAGCTTTGGTACAAGATCCGATAGCAAAAAGTGTATTTGCATCAGCTGGCTTTTTATTCTCGAAATCCCGATAGCCAAATCCTTTAGAATAAATGACTTTATCGTTTTCAACAACAGCAACAGCAAATCCAGAAGCTTTCCAAGTATCTAGGACTTCATTCAATTCTTTTTCGACCCCTTTTAGCCGCTTATCCACCTGACCAAAGCAGAGAGTGATGCAAGCAAAGAAGATTAAGAGACAGAATGAACTTTTCATGAAATTAGGTTTTAAGGTAATTTATTTAATTCTCTTAACATTTGAATATAAGTTCCAGTTGTAAGGGTATGATCGCCAGATTATTGATTGATTTTGGATTGGTTATTCTGATATGGATGACTCAACTGGTAGTCTACCCTGGGTTTACACACTTTGAAGAAGCCAATCTTATTAACTGGCATCAACGGTATACAACGGCTATTTCAATAATAGTCATGCCTCTAATGCTCGGACAAGTAGCGATACATGCGCTTGGGCTATTTCATGAATTTAACTGGCTGAAACTGCTTGTGGTTTTTTTAATCGGACTAGCATGGATCAATACTTTTTTCTTTGCTGTCCCCCTCCACAACAAAATTGGAATAGGAGAGGAAGTCTTAGCATCTGCCAGGGAGCTTGTTAGGATTAACTGGTTTCGTACTGGAATTTGGTCGGCTGTTTTTCTTCTGAGCCTGGTAGATTACTTAAGAAGTTAAAGATCACTTTGTTCACTTCTTTCGGCTTCTCAATATTACAGATATGTCCCGCTTGCGGAATGATTTGTAGTTGTGTATTGGTGTGGCTCGAAGTGAAAGTTCTGGCGCTGGGTAAAAACAAGTAATCTTCTTCACCCATCAGGATCAGGGTTGGAGTTTTGATGTTTTGATGATGAAAAGATCGAAGCAGGGTAAAGAATTCACCATATAGCCCCAGCCATTTGAGGTATTCGCTTTGGCTAAGTTTCCGTGCCTGCATTTGATATACTTTACGTGCCACCTGATGATGTTTTTTCGGCATCAGCAGGAAAGAGAAAATCCGATACATCATTCGATAGGGAAGAAAGAGATTGAGGAATCGTGCCGAATGTATAAAGGCTTTGATCATCCAGTTAGCATTGAAAATACCTCCGATTAATGTCATCGACTGAACTTTTGAAGCGTGGCGTTTATAAATGGCTTGCATAAGAACGCTACCGAACGAAAGCGTCACAAAGTGCGCTTTTGTAATATTAAGATCGTTAAGAACTTGCTGAATATCTGACACCACAATGTCAAAATTGTATTGCTCATAGCTTGGGATGACATTTTTTGATCGTCCATGATCTCTTAAATCGAACGCTAGCAAGTTATATCGATCTTTAAATTCTTTTATTTGCTGCTTCCATGTAGCAATGCTACCACCTGCTCCGTGCAGAAAGACCATCCATTGGCTTGAAGTAGAATTGAGATGCTTATCGTAATGAAGTCGTTTCAACATCCATTTAACTCCGATAAGAGGGAAGTGTTTAACATGCTGTAACACTCATTAACCATTTGGACGTAACTTTTGCAGCAACTTACAAGTAAATAGAACCACAACTAATTCCATTTTACTCATGAAAATTCTTAATGCTTTTTTACTTCTACTATTGATTTCTTTTATTTCTGCCGCTCAGGAGCCTGAACCCGATGAGAATGGAGTTTTTCATTTTGGTCCATGGGAAGAAGAATGGGGATATGCTCAGGGAAGGAAAGTTGGAAATACACTTTACGTTAGCGGTACCGTGTCTGGAGGGGAAACAATGGAGCAGCAAATAAAAGGAATCTTCGATCGGATTGGAAAAACCCTTGAAGTATATGGTCTAAATGCTTCTCACGTTGTAAAGGAGGTTGTTTACACTACGGATATTGAGGCTACCAAAAAAGCGGTGAAACCAAGGTTGGAATTTTATGATGGAAATACTCCAGCCGCTACCTGGGTCCAGATAGAACGGCTTTTTTCGCCCGGAGCACTGGTGGAGATTGAGGTACAGGCAAGGTTTGATTTAGATTGAAAAGTTTATACTATAAATATGGATGCCATCCGTGAAATATAATTTCTGATTTAAGATAAAAGCACCCCATCCATATGGAATGGCCTGAATCCTTTTTGGAGTACCCCATTGTGGTTGTTCCTCCGTTCCCATATTCCTGCTGATCATAATGCCTTGTTGGGTTTCATCACCCTCTTGGTAGCGAGTGAAGAGTATGTAGGATTTTTGAGGTCCAACAAATGGGCTGAATTCTGTGTGTGAGGTATTGAGACTTTCTAACTCCTTTCGTAGTATAAGTTGATCATCGATCAGTTGCGCATAGACCAGATCGCCATTAATGTCCGGAGTATAAAAGTAAAGGTCATTTTCGCTATACCAATGAAAGTATCCTCCGGTGATACCCGATGTTTTAGTCAGATTAATGGGGGAATTCCATGTCGTTTTTTCTCGCCTAGTAAGAAAGATGGTTGTGTATTCACCACCTCTAACGCAATAAATGATCTTCTTTCCAGATGGTGAGATAGCTCCATTGTATATGGTGTCTAATTCCATGATACGATGAACTAACGTGTCTTTATCAATAGAGATGAAGTAGGGTATTTGATTCTCCCACTCCGTACTGGCAGTGAAAAAGCCCAATGAACCATCAGTAGAAAAGCTGATCGAATTGATTTCATAGCCTTCAGGTAGTAAATGATTCAGATTTATTTTCTCCGGTGATTGTGAAAAAACAAGTAAGGTGAAAACAGTTAATGCGGTCGATATGGATGCTTTATTTTGCATTTATTCTACAAATATTGAAATAATTGGAACCTTTTGAAAATCGATACAGTATTACTTGTTCTACAAGTATTGAAATAATCAATGCTTTTTCTTTAACTTTATGTTCTACAAGTATTGAATAAATGAAACAACTTGGGTATTTAGAAGAAACAGTCTTGCTTCTGATCATGATGATGGAGGAGGACTCATATGGTTTTTCGGTGAGCGAAGCATATAAAAACCATACAGGTAAACCCATCTCAATCAGTGCGATACATACGGTGCTTTCTCGTTTGGAGAATAAAGGATTTATCCAATCTGAGATGGGTGGAGCCACCGAAGAACGAGGTGGGAGGCGTAAGCGAATCTTTGTTCCAACTACGGACGGAAAGCAAGTGATTGTTGAGATAAAGAAGTCACGTCAATTACTTTGGTCACAAATTCCTGATTTAGCGTGAGAAATCGACATCATCCCCCAAAATGGCTTGATCGCTTTCTGGCGTGGTATTGCTCTGATGAACTTCTGGAAGAAATTCAGGGTGACCTGCATGAAGCCTACCATCATCGGATTGCTCGCATGGGTAAAGTCCGGGCACGCTGGATGTACTTCATAGATGTCCTCAGATTCTTCAAACCTTATTCTTTTGAAAAGTATTCAAGGACCAAACAATTTATTCCTATGTTTAGAAACTATTTCAAGATTGCATCCAGGAACCTGATAAAGAGAAAAGCATTTAATATCCTTAATCTTTCAGGGCTATCCATTGGTATCTCCACGGTCCTGCTGGTAACACTTTACCTGCATCATGAGATGACCTATGATTTTTCCCATCCACAATCTCAGAATATTTATCGGCTGGTTAATAACTACAGGGATCAGACCTATTCCTGTATGTTTTTCAATGATTATTACCAATCAGATTATGAAACCCAGATGGTATTGTTAAATCATTTGAATACCTACGATGAAATAATGGAGGCTTGCCATTTTGTCCCCTCACATTCGCCAATAGGTCCCAATGACAACTATTATGTGTATGTAGGGGACAAGAAGCTCATTATGAATAATTTTCTATTCACCAACACAGGTCATGAATTCCAGCGACTCTTTCCTCAAGAGTTTATTGAGGGGTCGCCATCGTATACTTTTTCTCAATTTGATCGGGTAGTTCTTACAGAAACTAGTGCCAGGCTAATGTATGGAAAGGACTGGAGGGATCAATCTGTCATAAGCTCCACTATTCGCATTCAGGACGAACAGTACATTGTCGGAGGAGTAATCAGAGATGTACCAGGAAATGTACACTATGATTTTACCATGATAGTCTATCAGGAAAGAATCCCTAGCTGGGGGGCATATACGTATTTCAAACTAAATCCAGCTATGTTTGTGCAGCCAACAATTGAAAGGCTGAATGCAGAGGTTGAGTTGTACTACCCCGGGTATGAAGAAGATGTGCTGCAAAAAGGCATTGGATATGTTCCTCTTCGGCAGGTACATTTTACGGAGGGAATGCTTTATGAAATAAAGCCGATTGCCAACAAGGCTTATCTGGCCACTTTTGGTCTCGTAGGGATCGTAATTCTTCTCATCATCTGGACCAATTACGCCAACCTTACCATAGCCATGTATGCCGGCAGGCAGAGAGAGTTGGGAGTCAGAAAACTGATGGGAGCCAGAGCAAAGGATGTCCGTTGGCAAATATTGATTGAAGCGGTACTTCTTACACTGTTTTGTTTCCCTCTGGCATGGTTAGCAGTTTACTCCGGATTACCTTATTTCAACGGCTTGATGGAAGTACAAGTGAACCAGTCTCTGCTTTTCCATCCATACGTTTTCCTGGTTCTAGGATTGATTCTCATTTTCACTGGTATAGTTAGCGGATTGTACCCTGCCTTCATTTTTAACAGAAAGTCTTTGATTAGTCTTTTTGAAGGAAAACTGAACCAGGTCAAAACCAATCGGATATGGAATTTCCGTAATGCACTGCTAACCATTCAGTTTTTTATGCTGGTTGGTTTAATGAGTATGACACTGATCATCAGGTATCAGATGGATTACATCCAGAATCGGGAACTCGGGTTTGAGAAAGATGGGGTGATGTATTTCGGGATTAATGGAATGGAAAAATACAGTCTACTGAAGACAAAGCTCCAGAATATTCCTGAAGTAGAGGAAGTAGGGACCGGAATGATACCTGGTATGGAGATGTATAATCAACTTACCTACCAGTTGAAGGGCTCGAATGAGATACTTTCTGATGGAACCCATATTTATACATCATGGGGATCAATGAAGGTACTTAATATCGAATCTGATGCCTTTAGTTTACTTGAAAGTCAGGACAGTGTATTGATTATCAATGAAACAGCAGCAAAAAAACTGGCTGCAATCAAAGGTCTCGATCCTGGGGAACTGATAGGTGAAACCCTTGTGACCGAACCCGAATGGGAGAACGCAGAATTCGGGTATGGTCAGCACTATATCATCGCTGGAATTATTGAAGACTTTGATTACTTCAGCCTGAGATATCCCTCTCAATCACTGATCCTGGAGGTACATAAAAAACCTGACTGGGTCTATAACTCTCTGGTTCGACTGCAGTCTGATGACTGGCTGGAGACTGTATCGAAGATTGAGGCAGCATACCTCAAGATTGAACAAGACCTTCCGTTCGATTTTACGTTTCTGGATGATCATCTGGATCAACTTTATACCAAAGAGAGAAATGCTGGAATCCTGGCAACCTCTCTTACAGGGATTTGTATTGTTCTGGCTGTGATGGGGCTGATAGGTATTGCAGGCTTTGTTACTCTGAGTAGACAGAAAGAGATAGGAATTCGCAAGGTGTTTGGCGCGTCTATATTGGATATTCTCGTATCACTCAACAAGAGCTATGTGATCATGATCGGGATCGCGACACTACTGGCCATTCCAGTCGCTATCTTCCTCGGAGGAAAATGGCTTGATAACTTTGCCTACAGAATTTCCCCAGATTTTTCAATTGTGCTTGTAGCAGGTATCTTCACCACGCTTCTGGTAGTAACTGTGGTAGTTCTCCAATCTGTTCGCTCTGCCAACCTGAATCCATCGGATACCTTGAGATATGAATAGTATCACGAACTAACAAATCACCTCATTACGGGTTTCATTCAAAAAGCTAGTTTATGAAATCCTACTGGATGTCTTTGACGTTAAAGATCGCTGCTATTTATAACCTTATCTGGGGAGCCTGGGTTGTATTATTCCCGAGTCATTTCTTTGAACTGGTAGGGATGGAGCTACCCCTTCACACCATGATATGGCAGGGGATGGGTATGGTTATCGGTATGTATGGTCTTGGCTATTGGTGGGCAGCCCAGGATCCGTTGACTCACTGGCCAATTGTGGCAGTTGGATTCCTGGGAAAAATTTTTGGTCCACTAGGTTTTGTTATGAATTACGCTACAGGGAAGGTTCCTTTTGGATTTTTCTACACCTTGATTACTAATGATTTTATCTGGTGGATCCCCTTCTTTTTAATTTTGAAAAGAGCCAATCAAGAGCGGAGAATAAAATGGATTTGAAGAGAGTTAGTCTTTACGGTCAATCACTCTTTTACCTGGTGGCAGGAATAAATCACTTTGTGAATCCAGAGTTCTATTACCCGCTTATTCCAGAATACTTCTATTTTATTGAGCGAATCAATTTTATGGCAGGGCTTTTTGAAATACTATTTGGAATAGGCTTATTCATTCCATTTTTTAGAAAAGCGACTGTTTTTGGTATTATCATGATGCTCCTGGCCTTCATTCCGTCACATGTTTATTTTATCCAGATTGGAAGTTGTATTGAAGGTGGATTGTGTGTTCCTCCCTGGGCTGGGTGGCTAAGGTTAATCGTCATTCATCCCTTGCTCATTTATTGGGCATGGTCTGTAAGAAACCTTCCGTTTAGATTGATTCGTAAAGCTTATTGAACCAAGAAGCTTTTTTATATTCATTTGTTCGTGACTCGGATTCACGATTGTAAGCTAAATAGTATTTTTCTCCATATTCAATGCTTCTGTATCCCAAAAGATGCATGAGTTGCTTGGCTAGAAATCGAGCTATGGATTTATTAATTACCAATGCGGATTGACGTTCATCAAGCCACCTAACCCCGGGAAGAAAGACCAAAATACGATCTAATTTATATTTTCTCAGTTTGGTAGATATATTCAAAAACAAGCTTTTGATTTTCCTTATCGCAAAGAAACCATCAGATCCCTGGTTTTGATATAGTGGCATAAATATCCTCCCGTTTTTCCTGGCTCTAATCTCTTTTCCATTACTTGTTGCTACTAACTGCTTCTTTTGTACCCTCTGGAAATTGTAGAAGCCAGGTTCCATCTTGAATGCTTCATTTTCTTTTACTCCGTAGCGAAAGAATATCTCGTAAATGTCTCTTACATCGCCAGTATTCTTAGCCAGGAGATTGAAGAAGTGTTGAAAATTAACTGAGTCTTGCGGCAGATTTCCTGTAAATATCATGGATAGATAGCTAAATGCTTCCGCATTCTCAATGGAAGCTAGGTCATCATGTTGCCCCGCTTCGAAACCAAATGCGACATAACCTTGTGCATTCATGTAGCTCAAAATGGGTCCGTTAAGATATTCTTCTATTCCAAGAATGATCGGAATAGGGTATTGAGAAGTGAAAGCCCTGTTCAATAGACTATCATTTACTGTTAGAAATGGAATTGTCTCACTTGAAGTGGTGTGGATGTCAAAAAAATAAAATGGTCCTGTATTACTTTTCAGAATTTCGCGGAGGAGATTATTGATTTCGATTTGTTCAGCGACTTCATGACTTTCAGACTGCTCCATTTTATCTGGGAGTAATTCCATTCTGCCTTTTGTCCAGACGCGATTGAGGTCCTCGTGTTGAAAACGGATTCCTTTCTTTAAAGCATTCAGATTACCAGCTACGAAAAAGATGTTTCCTTTAATATCAATTTCGGATGAGGTTATAAAATCGCAGACTCGCTTCAGAGCGAAAACCCCTGCGGGCTCATTTCCATGTATTCCAGCTACGAAAATAAGCGTTGGTCCAGGCTGGTTGCCTTGAATATTTCCTATAACCCTATCTATTTCTATTTCTTGTTTCAGTGCTTTACTATTTACTTTGATCATGATCGAATTGGATAAGATCTGTGATCGTGACTATTCCTACTAAATGTTTATTATGAACAATAGGTAAACAGCCAATTTCATGCTGTTTCATCAGACTGATGGCTTCAGAGATTGCCATTTCGGGATGGCCCAGATGAACATTTTGCGACATTATATCACTAACGCTTTCATCTTCAGAGATTTCACTTTTTTCCTGAAAACGCTGCATATGAGTCCATGTTAATAGCCCTGTGATTTCACCAGATTGATTTTCTACAGGCACATGATGGATGTTTTTCCACTTCATGATTTCTGTTGCCATTTTTGCCAGGTCATCTTCGAATACAGTAAAAAGCCGTGTAGTCATTATATGGCCGATCTGAGTTGCATATTCATGCGTGTTTGGATTTTCTGGTGCCTCAGGCCATTCGTGCACTGGTTTTTCAGTTTCCTGGTTTTCATAAATGATTTTAGTCAACGCCAATAAAGCCTCGTCTTGCTTCATTGATTTTCTCAGTTTTCGATAGCTATTTTTACTCCATTTGGCCCCAGTGTGGCTTACTGCTCGTTTTTCAATAATTTCTAAGAGTTTTTCTCTTGTTTCTTTTTCAATGCTAACCTTATTCAAACCTTCATAAGCGATAGGGAGTAGTTCCCTAACAATGAGGTCTCTGATGGAAACTTCTCGTTCTCTCCAGCATAAAACAGTCTCTTTCCCGGTTCTCGCTGCTTTTATGAAATTGGATTTGATATCCCTGAAATCCATGTTGTTCGTTAGGTTGCTATAAGTTTCAGATCTTCCCATCATAAGCCCAACCCAAAAGACGAAGTTTGCTAATTGATCGGTAATGGTAGGTCCTGCTGGTATATACCTGTTTTCAATACGAAGATGAGGTTTTCCATTACTCACTCCGTAGCATGGACGATTCCATCTGTATATTGTCCCATTATGTAGATTGAGTGCTTTGAGTTTAGGAATACCACCGTTTTCCAGAACCTCTAATGAGTCTTCGTCCATCTCTCTGGCAAGAATAACTTTGTGTTGGGCCACATCATTTTTGAAAATATCTGCGGCAGATCCGCTTTCCCAATTTTCCCCAAAACTCACCCTTGCTGCCTGGTCCTTCAATGCGTAAGTAGAGACGCGTGTATCAACACTTTGCTGGAAAAGTGCGATGCGTGTTTCGCTCCAAAGTTCTCTGCCCAAAAGAAGAGGAGAGTTTGTAGATACTCCCAGTACCGGAGCAGCTATGGCTTGTGCCCAATTGTAGCTGTCAACGAAATCTTCGGGACTCACTTGCAAGTGCATTTGAAAGCTAGTGTTACAGGCTTCCATTAAAACGGAATCGTGCGTGATAGCTAATTCGTCCACTCCTTTAATATGTAGATGGAAGTCCGATCCTCTGATACCTTTAACTATCTCATTGAGTGCCCAATAGCGAGGCTGGGGTGTCATAAAATCAAAGGACAATTCCGTTTTACTGATGGTGGGAAGAATACCAGTCAACAGTATCATTGTTTCACGTTTTTCTGCCTCCGTTTTGGCTTTACTAAGTAGGCCTCTCAGCTGCTTCTCCAATCTTCCAAAACAGTCACCTTTTAGCTCAATAGGGTCAAGGTTGATTTCCAAATTGAAACGAGCAAGTTCTGTTGTGAAATGTGGATCTGATAATGCTTCTAAAATTTCTTGAGCCTTCTTCTGTGGTCTCCAATTTTTTGAGATTAGACAGAATTCCTGCTCAGCTCCAATTCGATGAATCCCTTTCTCAATCATGCCTTTTTCTAACATGATTTCCAACGACTGCAAATCATTGAGTAGGTGTTTTGTGAACTGTGTTCGAATTTTCTTTTGAGAAGCAGATACCGCAAGTTGATCCCCCATGCTTTTTACTTTCCGTAAAGATTTGAATAAATAAAAAGTCTGAGACTGACATTTAGCAGGAGGAAAGCTGACTTGAATCAATGGAGAAAACAGAGAGAATTGTCAACCTGATTAGGTGATGAGGAAAATGATTATAGTTAACTTTAGAATTATTTAATTACTTCAACATTTGATAGTTAAATGCTTGAATAATAATTGATAATGATAGTTTGTAGTGAAAAACTACAAATTGATTTCACTTCATTCCTTCCTTGTAAACTTCTAAGCATCTTTCTCTTGCAGATTTGTGCTCGACAATAGGATCTGGATAAAGTTTTGTTCCAATTTCAGGCACCCATTTGTTGATATATTTTTTGTCTTTATCAAACTTTTCTGTTTGAGAATATGGATTGAAAATACGAAAGTAAGGCTGTGCATCTACACCAGTTCCAGCCGCCCACTGCCAACCTCCATTATTGCTAGCGAGTTCATAATCCAATAACTTTTCCGCGAAGTATGCTTCACCCCACCGCCAGTCGATAAGTAGATGTTTGGTTAAAAAACTAGCCACAATCATTCGTACCCTATTGTGCATAAACCCCGTTTGATTGAGTTCTCTCATGCCTGCGTCTACGATGGGATAACCAGTCTTTCCTTTCTTCCATTTTTCAAATTCTGCCTCATTGTTTCTCCATTTGATACCATCGTATTTGCTGTTGAAATTTTGGGTTACGACTTGTGGAAAATGCCATAAGATTGATTGATAAAAATCCCTCCAAATCAGTTCATTGAGATATTTCTCATTTAGCTCTTTCGCCTTTCGTGTGAGTTCCCGAATACTTAACGTCCCAAAGCGGAGATGCAGACTCATTCTACTTGTACCTCTTATGGCTGGGATGTCCCTGGTCACATCGTATTTATCAACAACACTTTCATTGAGCATACGATCCGGGAACTCAATCCCAGCGGGCTCAAATCCTATCTCTTCAAGTGAGGGTATATCTTTTGGATCTGTTTTATGCCAATTCGATTCTTCTTCCGACTTATACGAACTAAGATGCCCACCTTGGAGTGTATTTTTCCATTTCTTGCTGTAGGGGGTGTAAACTACATAGGGATCTCCATCATCTTTAAGAATTTCATCTTTTTCAAAAATAACATGATCTTTCTTCGCTCGAAATGGAATGTTTTTTTCCTCGAGCAATTTGTAAACATTTTCGTCCCTCTCCCTAGCATATGGCTCATAGTCCTTATTTGCCCATACGGCCTTTACATCATAGTCATCAAGTAGTTTTTTCCATACTTCAAGGGGTTTCCCAATACGGACATCCATTGTGCTATCATTCTCTCTTACTTCACCTTGTAAGCGCATGATCTCTTGATGAATGAATTCTACACGAGCATCTTTTTTGTTTTCCAAGTCATCAAGAATATTGGTATCAAAGATGAAAATGGGTTGAACAGGATGTTCTTCTTGATGTGCATGGTATAGGCTTCTATTGTCTTCCAGCCGGAAGTCCCTTCTGAACCAAAAGATGGTTACCTGTGATTTGGACATTTTAGGTTAATTTATTTGCTTTAATTACTAAGGGGATTAAAGTCTTTATAAGATATTAAATTCCGAGCCATGTTTCTAAAAATAGGTCCATGGAAGGGCAATACGAGATACCAATAAAGCCTTCCCCAAAGTCCCAGTGGACGAAAAGTGGCAGTTTGGATCAAGCAATGCTTGTTTTCATAAGGTTTGATCTTGAATTCTAACCAGGCATCTCCTGGCAGTTTCATTTCGGCAAATAAGAGTAAGCGACATTCTTCTTTATTT
Source organism: Ekhidna sp. (assembly GCA_965267215.1). Taxonomy (GTDB): domain Bacteria; phylum Bacteroidota; class Bacteroidia; order Cytophagales; family Cyclobacteriaceae; genus Ekhidna. The sequence continues at coordinate 1,660,914 of OZ253940.1, read as the reverse complement.
GCGTAAAGCACCCTCCAAAAATCTAATGCGTCTCCACCTTTTAGGTCACTGGGGCTTCTTCTTCCTCTTCGCAGACCGACTCCTCCCACGAGCTTATCAAAAAAGCCTCGAATTTTCCAAAGAAAGTTACCATAGTACCAGCCTCTATCTCCACCTATGGCCCAAATGTTTTCAATAACTTCTTTCGGGTTACGATCGAATGGATAGCTGCGGACATCTGTGAAACACCCATGTTTGGGTGCTTCTAGTTGTTGTAAAAAGGTGTTATTAAAGTTCGGGTTGGCGAAGGAGTCCTTCCAACTAGAGACAACTTGTTTCTGGTCTATTTTCAGAAATGTTCGTTCCAGGGATTCTTTGTAGCTCAATTTATCAATGGGTACGACTTCTTCTATGCTTTTGTCTTTAACCACAACCTCGTTTTTCATGCTGTCAACCAGGTTTCTTGCCAGCCGGTATGAAGTAGATGTGACCAGGTAAAGCCATAAGGAGGAAAGCTTGATGGTAAGTACAGGAACAGTAAGAATGTACCTTTTTAGACCTCTTACTTCTGCGAATTGTAACAACATTTGCTTGTAGGTGAGGATGTCCTTTCCACCAATATCAAACGTTTGATTAAAAGCTTTTTCATTACCCAGAACTCCTGTGAGGTATTGGATGACGTTGAAAATACCTATTGGCTGACATTTACTATTTAACCATTTTGGGGCAATCATTATTGGTAGTTTTTCTACCAAATCCCTAATAATTTCAAAAGAGGCTCCACCTGAACCTATAATTATAGCTGACCTGAGAACTGTGAGTGGAATCTTAGTCTCTTCTAAAATACTTTCTACGTTTCTCCTTGAAGAGAGATGGTCTGACAATTGCTCATCATTCGCTATCCCGCCCAGATACACGATTTGTTTTGAATTAGAACCTTGAATATAATCCCTGAAATTGTACGCTGCGGTTGCTTCAAGCTTGCTAAACTCTTTGCTATTTGAGGTAAGTGAGTGGATGAGGTAGTAAGCAGCATCAATATCTTTTGGTAGCGCTTTTAAACTTTCACGATCCAGGAAGTCACATTCAATGACCTCAACCGATTTGAGGAATGTATCTTCAAAGTCTTCAAAATCGAAACGCCTTTTATCACGCACAGGACATACCACATGGTGGCCTTCATTAACCAATTCTGGCAAGAGTCGCCTTCCAATATATCCTGTAGAGCCTGTAAGGAGTATTTTCATGGTATTATAGTGGCCTTACAGCCGACATTCCTCCATCCAATCCAATGATTTGACCAGTCATCCAGCCAGATTCATCAGAGAGAAGGAATGCAGCAAGGCGTGCCACCTCATCTGCGGTTCCAACCCTGTTGAGTGCATGTCTTTCGCCTGAGCTTTTCTTCTTTTCTTCGGAAGATAATATTCTGCTAGCCAATGGTGTGTCTGTAACGGAAGGAGCGATACAATTGACGCGCACGCTTGGTGCCAACTCTGCCGCAAGGGATCGGGTGATTCCTTCCAAAGCACCTTTGCTAGCTGCCACTGATGAATGAAATGGCATGCCTTGAGATACTGCTACGGTACTGAAAAAAACGACTGAAGCATTATCATTCTTTTTCAATGTTTTTACTACTGATTGAAGTGTTTTTACTGCTCCTTTCACATTTACATCAAAGTCAGCTTGAAAATCTTTCAGTTTGAATCCATGAAACGGCTTGAGGTTGATAGTGCCAGGGCAGTACACAAATCCATCAATCGAATCAAGGTCTATGGAAGGCGCTTCATCTGAAGTTACATCATGTTCAATATGAGAAACATTTGATAAAGAAGACAAGTCTCCCTTGCTTCTTGATAGTACAGTTACGTTATGACCTGCTTCTGATAGTTGCTTAGTCAATTCGAATCCAATTCCAGAACTTCCTCCAACGATTACATAGTTTTTTACCATGTATTGATAACTAATGAAAGAGGTGAAAGTTTGATTGATCTTATGAGACTATCAGATACCTAAGCAATCCAAATGCTGCGCTAAGACCTATCCAGGTAATCATATTTATTTTCCATCGATACATCGCAAAGAAGGACACAACAATCCATCCAACAATAATTATATCTATTTCGGCAAGATTCAACGTATTTGGAAAAATGACAGCCCTTCCAAGATAAATAGTGAGATTCAGAATTACTCCCACCACTGCTGCTGTAACAATACCCAATGCTTGCTTAACGGTAGTATTATCTCTTGTTTTCTCAATGATAGGAGCTCCAGCAAAAATGAAAAGAAAGCAGGGAATGAAGGTATAGACGGTTGTAGTGACTAACCCTAATACTCCCATGGTCAATGATCCGTTAAAGGTGTTGTAACCTGCCATGAACCCAACAAAAACTAATACCATGACTAACGGACCCGGAGTAGTTTCACCTAATGCCAGCCCGTCTATCATTTGTAGTTCGGTGAGCCACTGAAGCTTTTCTACACTTATCTGGGCTACATAGGGCAGTACCGCATACGCACCACCAAATGTGACAAATGCAGCTTGGGTAAAGAAGAGAGAAAGCTCTTTCCAGAATTCAAAATGATCGGATATAAAGTAGAAAAGGGCAAGTGGAATACACCAGATTAAAATGGCGATCAAGATTTGTTTCAAGAGGCGAATACCTTTAAAGCCGGCTCCTTCCACTTTATGTAAATCATTGATGTAATATTTCTCCTCGTCTGCTGAAGCGAGATTTTTCGCGCTAGTTGTTTGGCGAAAAAGTGCAGGAATAAATTTTCTTGTGAGAAATGCGATCACAAGTGATGAGATAATGATGATAGGAAAAGAGATGTCAAAGAAAAAAATACTAGTAAAAGCCGCAATCGCTACAATGAAATGGAAGGATGTATGCAAAGATTTTTTACCTATTTTGATCAACGCCAAAATGACAATTGCTATGACCGCAGGCTTAAGACCATCAAATAAGGAATATACCCATGGAATGTTTCCGTAAGTAGCGTATAGTGAGGTAAGACCGGCTAATATGAACATTGAAGGCAAAATGAAGAATGAACCTGCTATCAATCCTCCTTTGGTACCATGTAAGAGCCATCCAGTATAGGTAGCTAGTTGTTGAGCTTCTGGTCCGGGTAGAATCATAGTGTAGTTGAGTGCATGAAGAAACCTGCTATCTGAAATCCATTTCTTCTTGTCTACCAGAAATTCATGCATGATTGCAATCTGGCCTGCTGGCCCTCCAAAACTAATGAACCCCAGCTTGAGCCAAAACCAGAAAGCTTCTTTGAAGGAAGGTTTTTCCATAATTAGGTATAGGATTTTTTGAAAGATCAAATATCCTAACAGGAAGATTACCGAAGTGTTAAGTTTTCTTGTAAAATTTTATTACTGAGATGATGACATCATGTATGTCGTTCACTCAAAATATGAGTCGTTTACCCAGGATACTTGGTTCAATATGCTTTAATAGTGAACTTGAATAGGAACATTTCAAGTGCTGCTATGAAAAATCTAATAACTATCCTTCTCTTAGTCTTTCCAGGTACATTTCTCTTTTCACAAGATTACTACTGGGTAGGAGGCACAGGAAATTGGTCAGATTATACAAATCACTGGGCCACCACTTCGGGTGGGTCCACTTTCCACACCCAGGCTCCAACAAATATTGATAATGTATTTTTTGATGCAAATTCATTCAGTGCAAGTAGTCAGGTTATTACGCTGGATGTGTATGCCTATTGCAACAACATGGACTGGACAGGGGTTACCAACTTCCCTACGATCACGGGAAATTCCAATGATTTATTCATTTATGGGTCCCTGACGATGGCCGCTGATATGACTGCTGATTTTAATAATGTAAGATTTCCAGCTACCACGACGGGTCATATGATCACCTCAGTAGGTACTTCACTTGGAAGTAGCTGTAATGTGACGTTTGAAGGAATAGGGGGTGAGTGGTCCTTGCAGGATAATTTGGATGTTAATAGGATATTTATGAGAGCTGGCACTTTTAATACCAATAATCACGAGATACATGCCGATAACAGGTTTGAAATACAGCTTTCTGATACCAAGGTACTTAATTTGGGATCTTCTATTATAACAACACGTACATGGGATACTTCTGGATTTAACAACACGATTAATGCAGGTACATCAACCATCAAAGTAGAAAATACCTTTTTCGGTGATTTAAATGGATCAGGTCCATATACCTATTACAACCTTGAATTCGTCGGAGCAGAAGAAAGCTTTTCTCTAGACTACAGCTCAAATTTTAACAGCATTATTATTCCTGCTGGTTCAGAACTGGAACTCAGGGCTGGTGATACCTTCACCACTACCAATGGGATTGTAGCTAGTGGTACTAAGCATAGTCCGATCAATATCTTTACAAGTTCGCCCGGAAGTGAGGCGACTATCAGTCAATCTTCTGGCGCTGTTGCTATTTCCTATACCACTTTAGCAGATATATATGCTTCCGGGGGAGCCACATTTACAGCAAATAATTCTACAGGAAACGGAAACACAACAGGCTGGACCATAAATGCGCCTGCGTCTCAGAATTATTACTGGGTAGGCAATGGTGGTGATTGGACTGACTTTACCAATCATTGGGCAACTACTTCCGGGGGTAGCACTTTTCATACGGATTACCCGGGAAGGAATGATAATGTTTTCTTTGATGCTAACTCATTCACTGCATTAGGTGAGACTGTGACCCTTGATCTTGAGGTAGATTGCAATGATATGGACTGGACAGGAGTAACAAATGCTCCTACACTGTCTCAAGCCTTTGGATTGCGACTCAATATTTACGGTTCAGCGGTATTTACGGACGAGGTAAACAAGAATGTTTATTCAGTAGACCTGGAAGGAAGTGGAACACACTCATTGACTTATGGAGAGACGGGTAGATTTACTGTTTTAGCAATTTTTGGATCAGGTGATTTTACTTTTCAGGATTCAGTATCTGTAGGTCTGGATTTACAACTATGGGATGGGACGTTGAATTTGAATGGCAATTCCTTACATACTAGTAGGGATATTAATTTGATCGATGCAACGCTTAATGCCGGAAGTAGTCATATTTATTGTGATGATTTTGATTTTTCAAACTCTTCCAGCAGCCCAATCTTTAATGAAGGGACATCATCCGTTCATGTATTAGAAAAGATTGATATAGCGAGCACAACAAATCGTAGTTTAAGTTTCTATAATTTAATTCTGGACGGAACTGTGGAAGTGGAAGGTTCTAATACCATCGAAAATCTTACGATTAAAGAAGGATCTAATATCTCTTTTGAAGAGAGCACGACCACAGCTGTTTCTGGGGACCTTCTATTGAATGGAACCAAGGTGAGCCCTATATCAATAAGTTCAACATTTGCAGGCACACAAGCCACTTTGTCCAAAGCAACTGGCACGGTTAATAGCACTTATTTGATTTTACAGGATATTGAAGCGACAGGTGGTGCAACTTTTAATGCGACGGAGACCATCGATAATGGAAACAATACCGGGTGGATGATTACCGGGTTAACGGGAGCTGATTATTACTGGGTTGGAGATGGGGGGAACTGGTCTGATTTTGCCAATCACTGGGTGACCACCTCAGGAGGTAGTACGTTCCATGTTGCTGGGCCTGGAGTTTTGGATAACGTCATTTTTGATACTAATTCGTTTAGCCTGGACAATGAGATCGTAACCATAGATATAGCTGAAGCTAATTGTAATGACATTGATGCATCAGGTACAGATCAATTCTTCTATATAGATGGTCCGGGGAAAGAGATCAATATTTATGGCTCAGCAAGTTTTTCCAGTAACATGAATCATGAGATTGATGTCTATAATTTTCTTTCTTCAGGTACAGAAACCATCGATTTTCAGGGTGGGCCAGGGACACAAGAGGACATCAATTTCATTTCTACAGGCACGTGGACGCTTTCCAGTCCACTCATAGCGGACGAGATCCATATAGAAAGCGGCACACTCAATACCAATGATCAGGATGTGACTGTTGATTTCTTTTTTCAATTTGAGGGAACAGACCCCAAAACATTGAATCTGGGCACATCTACTTTGACAGTAGGAAGTTTCAGAGATGATGGATCAGAAAATGTCACCATTAATGGAGGTAGTTCTGAAATTGTTGTATCAGGATCATTGATACTTAATTCATCTCCTACTCATTCAATAAACCTAAATAATGTAACCTATCCGACTGAGGCTGGATCCAGTTCAATAAACAGCAGTATTACGGTAAATAGATTTACTGTTGAACCAGGGGTGACCATAAATCATTCTTCCAATCCGACTATTACGGCCAATGAGTTTGTTTTAGCGGGTACAGAAATGGATCCGATTATTTTTGAAACACTTGTTGCTTCTACGATGACATTGAGTCAATCCAGCGGTGTGGTTGATGGAAATTTTTTACAGTTACAAAATGTAGTAGCGACAGGTGGGGCTACATTTAATGCATATGACTCTGAAGATAACGGGGGAGTAATTGGATGGATTTTCCACCGTGATGCTCAGACTATCACCTTTGATGATCTTGTCAATAAGACATTTGGTGATGCCAATTTTGATCTTATAGCTACTTCTTCATCCGGATTGACGGTAACATTTGAAGTGGTTTCGGGCCCTGCTACAATAGATGGCAACACAGTAACATTGACAGGAGCAGGCATGGTGGAGATAAAAGCGGAGCAAATTGGAAATGTGGATTATGATCCTGCACCATCAGTGATTAAATCATTCAGCGTGGCTAAGGCAGAGCAGGTCATCACCTTTGATGAGGTCACAGACAAGGTATATGGAGATGTTCCGTTTGAACTCATGGGTAGCTCATCTTCAGAATTAGATTTAATATTTGAAGTTGTATCAGGTCCGGTATCAGTTGATGGAAGCACCTTGACAATTAATGGAGCCGGTGCAGTCCAAATTCAAGCCAACCAACCAGGTAATGACGACTACAATGCGGCAATTGCAGTGATAAGGGATTTTCAAGTCATTAAGGCTGATCAGGTTATTGCATTTGATGATATTCCTTTGAAGACCTATGGAGAGGATAATTTTGATCTGGCAGCAACAGGTGGGAATTCTGGCAACTCAGTAATATTTAGCTCTTCTGACGCAATGGTAGCAACTATTTCAGGATCAACCGTAACCATTGTTGGAGCAGGTACCGCTACCATTACAGCCAGTCAGTTGGGAAATGATAATTACAATGATGCTCCTGATGTTGAAAAAACTCTAACCGTAAACAAGGCGGATCAAACCATTACTTTTAATCAAATCCCTGATTTTGAACTTGAAGTAGATAGTAGCCCAATAATATTATCCGCTTCCACTTCTAGTGGATTATCCGTTTCGTATGAAATAGAAGGTGCAGCAACTTTGTCTGGAAATCAGCTGACCCCAACAGAGGCGGGTCAGGTGACCGTCACCGCTTCTCAAGCCGGAAATGACAACTTTGAGGCAGCTGAGAATGTCGTGGTTTCGTTTGTGGTAACGGAGAGTATGGCACTTGGAACGGATGAAAATGTTTCAATAAATATATATCCGAATCCAGCTTCAGATCTTCTCCAAATTGAAAACATAGAATCTGAAAGTGACCTTTTCATATCTGTTTATTCACTAAAAGGAGAGCGGGTTTTAAAAACAGAAGATAAGATAAAAGTTGACCTCTCAGGATTAAGCGAAGGCATTTATTTTTTAAATCTGATACAAGGATCAGAATTGATCTACAGTACCAAACTAGTTATCGCGAGATAGCTAAGGTAGCAGCAGAAGCCCCCTAGGCGGGGCTTTTTTTAAAACTTTTAACGTCTATTATCTTTCTACAAATAGCGTCTGAACCACTTTGTAAGTTCTTCAAAAACCTCGTCTCTATAGTCATTCAACCCGTGATCCCCGTTTTCATACATAATGAATCGATTAGGAATTCCTGCTTTTTGAACCCTGCTGACAAATTCCAAATTCTCGATAGGGGAGACAGCACGATCTGCACCTCCTTGAAGAACGAGAAGCGGAATGTTCTTGGGTAGTTCATCTACCCAGTAGATTGCGGATCGTTTCTTAAGAATCTCTTCTTTTTCGGGTGAATTATAGTTGGGAATAAAGCTACCCCACCACTCATCCAAAGGAGGTCTGTCTTTTATTGATCTTACCAAGTTGGTTGATGGACAACCTACAGCAACTGCCTTGATAGAGATCGAATGACCTCTGGCTGTTCGCTTCATGGTTAGAAAGGTGGTCATACCTCCTCTGCTCCATCCAAACATTCCTAACCTGCTGGTGTCAGCTTTGGACTCGTTGACCAATAAGGGTACAAGATTTACAACGTCATTGATATCACTTCCTCCGTATTCTTCTTTTCCTTCACTTCCACCATTTCCCCTATACTGACTTCCAGCTATAACAAATCCAGCGTTCGCAAGTCTCGCCAGCTCTCCAATTCCTATAGAACTTACATGATGAGTCAATGAACCGTGTTCAAGACTTCCTCCTCTGTTATAGATAATCGCAGGGAACTTTCCACTCTTTTTTGGTTGCAGTAGGAAGCCTTTGATTTTAAGCCCATCACTTAAATAAGTGATACCATATAATTCTATTTTTTCGAGCAATTGATACCTGCAACGATCAAATTTCCGATATCGAGATGTATCGTAAACTTGTGGGTCTAATGATTCAGTTTCCCTGATGTATTCAATGAATGCATCAAAGTTTTGAATTCGATGTTTAGTAATGATTTTTCCATTCTGAGCATTCAGCTCCAATAGAATGGAAATGAACGAGCATGCTAAGAGTAATTTTTTCATAACTTGAGATTTTCCTGAAAGACGATTTCCTCAAGTCAATCGTCTAAAAAAGGTGTAAGCAAATGGTGTACTCGTTCATTTAATGTTCCTTGCGGCCTTTAATTCAAGATTGACTAGTACAACAATGATGATGATTTCACCTATGAAGTATGAGATACCGAGAATGGTAATATGCTGGAAGTTATATAACACAAAACCTACTGTTATTAGGCAGTAGATGGTGTTGGCTATTGCAATAAGCTTAAGGTATCTCCTCCAGTTTTTAGGTTTCAAGAAGTAATTGACAAAAGAGTAAACAGCAAAAATCTTTGCTACAGCAGCCAGGAATTTCAAGACGCTGATTGGCATTCCAATGTATTCATTAAACCTGATGAGGATATAACCTAGAAAGGTTGCTGAGATAACAGCTCCAATTCCATCAATTAGGAATAGCGTTCTATGACTGAACCTAAAAAAAGGCTTCATGCCTTCTTGAGGTTCTCTAAGCTTTTTTACCATACTCATCATATCACAGCCTGAGCTTCTATTTCAATCATAAACTCTTCATTAGCTAAGCCGTTTACATTGATCCATGTGCTGGAAGGAGGATTATGTATCCCAAAAGTATCTTTTAAGGCCTGGCTAATGATATCTCCATCTTTTGTATCATAATCAACAATGTAGATGCGAAGCATCATGATATCATAAAGTGTTCCTCCAACAGACTCGATGGCTTTCTTTAAATTTTCTAAGGACTTCATTGTTTGTTTTGTAAGGTCCCCATTACCTACAATGGTCGAGTTTTCGTCCCATGCTACCTGACCGGAAATGAATACATTTCTTCCAGGCTCGCATTGTGTAATTTGAGAAAATCCATATTGTAAAGAATTGAATAGCACTTTTGGGTTCGTACTTTTTCTTTCCATCTGTACTAATTTGAGTGAACTAGGTAAACGAATTTATAACAAGCACACCACTATTTTCAAATTGATCCATTTGAGTAAGAGCAGTGACTGCATCTTGAAGGCTTATGGTTTTCTCTAGGAGTTTTTCAGGTTTCAAAACTCCTTTTTGGATCATATCTAACATTTGTGGATACCTAAACGTCTGCATCCCATGACTGCCAATGATTTCCAGTTCGTCCGCCAACACTCTATCCATCGGAACTTTTGGATGGTTATGATCACCTGTCATCAGTCCTACCTGTATGTGTTTTCCTCTTTTTCGAAGGTTAGCTATTGAGTTAAAGCATGTTTGCTGACTACCCAGCGCGTCAAGAGATACATGTGCACCACCTTTCGTTAACTCTTTGATTTCCTCTATTACGTCTGGAGATTTAGAAGCATTTATAGTAAAGTCAGCCCCAAGCTGTTTTGAAAGCTTTAACGTTTCCTCATTGATGTCGATGGCAATTATCTGAGCTCCGAGCGCATGAGCAATCATGATAGCAGATAATCCGACACCTCCACATCCATGAACAGCCACCCATTGCCCGCCTGTTATTTTGCCCTGATCAACCACCGCTCTAAAAGAGGTGATAAATCGACATCCTAAAATAGCAGCAGTAGTATCTTCAATCTCCTTAGGTAGTTTTACCAAATTCGTATCTGCGTAATCTAGTGCTACATACTCAGCAAAGGATCCCCAATGAGTAAATCCAGGTTGTCTTTGATTGTCACATACCTGATGATTCCCAGACTTACATTCGAAGCAACTACCACAACCGCTCACAAAAGGTACCGTTACCCGATCACCAACTTTAAAGCTTCTTACTTCCTTCCCTACAGATTCAATAGTTCCAGCGAGCTCGTGCCCCGGAACATGGGGGAGCTCAATATCTTGATCATGCCCCATCCAGCCATGCCAATCGCTGCGGCATAATCCGGTTGCGGTGACCCTGACAACTACTCCATGATCTTTTGGTGTCGGATCATTCACGTTTTGGATGGATGTGGGACCTTGAAACTTTTCGTAGACAATTGCCTTCATATGCTAAAAGTATTTAATACTCATTCCAACCTTTACCCTCCAGTATCTTCGGTCGAGCCTTTTCAATCCGGGATAATCTGGTAGATGATTGTTTCGCTGAAGAAAAGTGAAGGTTCCAGCCCCTTTGACGGCCGGGACTTAAGGCACTAAATGCTTTTTTGAATTTGGAATCTTCATTCATTTTTTGGATCAGCTCTTCAGGAAATACCAGTTCATTTTTCTCTTTGAAGTCTACTCTTGCACCTGATTTTTCCAGCTCTATTGCTTCTTTTATGTAATCAACGATGATATCTTTTTGAACAATTACTTGTTGAGTAGAGGTGTACTTAAGATACCGATCAGCTTGTGAGTTTTTTCCTGGTGCAATCAAGAGTTTATGTGGATCTTTCATCAAAGAGCCTTTGAAGAATGAGATACAGCAAAAATCTTTTAAAGCGGTTAGCATCATTACATTTTTACCATCCAGTGTATAGCATGGCTGGCTCCATTTGAAGTCTTCTTTCAATTCACTTTTGAGGAGGAGATCCCTTAAATATTGCATCGGTTCTGTCCAGGAATGGACCTTGCATTGAGGAGTTTGATACAGTTCACATCTTCCACAACCATCGACGAAATAGATATCTACTTTGGGATTCATTTTCTTTAGTCAAATGGTTTATCAACTCTTCGAAGTTTCACATCCGATTAAAAGGATAATGATTACAGGATAAAGTAGTTTAAGATTCTTCATTTTGTAAGTTTATTGGTGAATGAAATTAGCTGAATTGGAAGTGAATTACAATTACGATAATTATCTGGAAAAGTGTGGATGATACTCATACTCCATTTAAATAACTCACTAAATCGACCTCCCTATCAAGACCTGGCTTTTGTTTCAATCGATACTTGGATTTTAGCACACTATCCGGCAGCACATGAAAGATCGAGGCAATTTCCCTTTGAGGAAAGATTCATTCTCAAGAAGTTAAACGAATTTCCTTTTCAGTAATATCGGCGTAAATCTCCTTTAACTTTTGATCAAAATCGTTGTGTAAGAGTTGAAAATGCTATCTAGATGAGGTCTTTCAATCAATTACTTCCTTCAAGAAATTGCACCAAACTTACTTTTAGAAAACTATCCCAGGAGCTGGAACAAACATTAAAACAAATGAATTCTGGTATCAATCCTTCGTGTTTGAAATTCAGGACTGTTTTATCTTCCAGTTCTGTTATTCTCCAGTGGACTTTAGTTCCAACCCATTCTTTTTGAACCCCATCCAGTCCTTGAATGATTTGATTGGCATCTACACATTCCCAAATCATTTCTTGATTTTCGGTGTAACTGATAACTTTGAATCGATACCAAGGCTCTCCCCATGATACGGTAAAAACAGTACCTTCTTTATTTATGAGGTGATCTTGTTGTCCCCACCATGAAGTCAAATTTTTCGAAATTGCCTCAAATACCTTTTCAGATGAAGAATTGAACTCAATAGATGTATAATAATCGCTCATTCGCTTATTCTTTTCTATTTGATCGAATAGCATCTGTGGAAATGGACTTGAAGTTTAAAAATAAATTATTGTTTGTATGTTACGCTCTCAATGAACTCATTTGCGGCTTTTAAAATCCGATCTTTCTTTTCTTGATTCATTTTTTTCAGGGTAGCCACCATCATAGACATGCGTTGGTTATTTTCAAATGTCTCAATATTCTCCTCAATAAATCTCCAGTAAAGCCCGTTTACGGTATCCTCCCAATCACCCTTTCCATAGTTGCTCATCTTTTTGATGTAGTTGGCTCCTCCAATATATGGTTTGGTAGCAAAGATGCCACCATCGGCAAACTGACTCATACCATAGACATTAGGCGCCATCACCCAGTCAGATGAATCCACGTACATTTCCATAAACCACTTATACACTTCCTCTGGATCGAGCTCGCATAATAGCATGATATTCCCAAGCACCATTAAGCGTTCAATATGATGGGTATATCCATATTTATGAGCTTTCTTGATGGAGTCATCCAACGGTGGAATTCCCGTGCTTCCGTCATACCAACAGTTCTTCATTTGGCGCTTGTGATTGAAATAGTTGGTATTTAGCTTGTCATCATATTCATGATAAATACCTCGCATAAATTCCCTCCATCCTATAATCTGACGAACAAATCCCTCTACGCTAGGGAAGTGTGTGTCATGTTCCTGATGGTACTCAAGCGCTCTATCAACTACTTCATCTGGAGTTATTAATCCCATATTTATGTATGGTGAAAGCACAGAGTGAAAGACAAATACTTCTTTGCTATCTATCGCATCTTCATAAGGGCCAAAGTTCTCAAAGCGCTGATTCAAGAAATCATTAAGTTGATAGAGCACCTGTCTTCGTGTAGTAGCCCAATGAAAGTTTCCTGTACTTCCGGGATGATCTTCGAATAATTGATCTACTAATTCTTTTACTTCTGCTGTATGCTCCGTTGGTTGGGAAACAGGTTGATCAGGAATGCTGATATTCTTTGGTAGCTTCTTTCTGTTGTCCTCATCGAAAGACCATTGGCCGTTAAGTGGAGATTCACTATCATCTTCGAGTAAAATTCCTAGATCTTTCCGCTGCTGTTTATAGAACGTCTGCATAAAGGGCTTATACTCTTCATTGAATTTTTTAAACTTCTCTTTGGTGGTGATAAAGCCAGGAGAATCAATAATGGTGAGTTTTAGCTTTTCCTCTTTACAGAATTTACGTATCCTATTCTCGAAGAAATGATCCTCTATGTCATAGGTTACTATTTCCTGGATATCGGCATACGAATTGATTGTTTCTCTTAATTTTTCTTCATAGTTTTTATCCTGATTCTGTTGGGTGAGTTGATAATAATCCAATGGATAATTTTTTTCAATTTCTTCTGCATGAGATCTCATAGCCGACAGAAACAAAACCAATTTGTGTTTATGATATTTAAAATGTGTACACAATCCTGCATCTTCAGCCAAGAAGAAAAGTGTATGCTTATCCGGATTTAGTCGGCTATGATCAGGGAAAAGACAGTTTCCGAGAATAAGTGCTATTTTTTTGTAAGCCATAGTTGGATAACAACTTAGCTTAATAGAGGTTTAGTAAAAAGATCTCTTCGATGAATGAACAAAACTTTAACTCCTCCCAACATTGTCTATGTCACGGATGAAGATCCCGGGTATACCAGGATCTGGCAAGGAGACCGTATGGTTTATCTTGATGAACAAGGAACTGAAATTGCCGATAAAAAAGTGATTCAGAGAATGGAGCAGTTGGTGATACCTCCTAATTGGGAAGATACCTGGATTTGTAAACTCGAAAATGGTCACCTTCAATGTACCGGGAGAGATGAGAAGGGGCGCAAGCAGTATCTATATCATCCGGATTGGATGGAGTACCGTCAGCGGAACAAATTTGAAAAACTGAAGGAGTTTGGAGAAGCACTGCCGGAAATGCGGAAGAAGATCAATGATTACCTAGATCAGGAGGGCTATCCAAAATCGAAGATTTTGGCCCTTGCTGTAAAGCTGTTGGACCTACATTTCTTAAGAATAGGAAACGACTATTACTTATCCGAAAATGAAACTTACGGTCTGACCACATTAAGACGGAAGCATCTGGAAGAGGGTGGAGATAAGCTAAAACTTAGTTATAAGGCAAAGAGTAATAAGGTGAGAAATATTTCTATAAAGAATAAAAAGCTTACAAAATTATTGCTGGAGGTAAATGAGCTGCCTGGCTATGAAGTGTTTAGGTATGAAGAAGATGGAGAAAGGAAACGTATCGATTCAGGAGACGTGAATGACTTTATTCGGAAAATCAGTGATGATCAATTTTCTGCGAAAGATTTTAGAACATGGGGAGGAACCGTCAGTGCTGTTCAGGTATTTGAGGAGGCTAAAGCTGAAACAGAAGGGAACTCTCGTAAAAAGCTAGAGCCAGCTATTGTAAGACGAGTTGCCAAAATTCTGGGTAATACTATTAGCACAGCAAGAGAATATTATATTCATCCCCAAGTACTTAACCATCTTTTAGAAGAAGATGAAATAAACCTTCCAAAAGAAGAAGATTACTTCAAGAAAAGTGAACAATTGGTACTGGACATCTTATCTGGTTGATTCTCTTATTACAATTTGAATTGAGCAACGTTAGCGTTTAAAATCAGGATCCATCGCCTCTACTAAATTGATAAGCTTTATGTCTTCACGTTTTCTAAGCTCTCTCAAAAACCAACCCTTGTGTCCCGCTCCATAAGTGATGACTATACGTTTGTTTTGATAGGAATACCGATCCAATACTTTTTCGATGTTAGCATAGTGAGCTTTGTTGATGTTATCCCATCCTCCTAAACCTAATTCATCATTGAAGAGCTCGTTGTAAACACTTAGTGCTACCTCGCTTGCTTCATCATATGCATCGGAGTTGATCCAATAAGGATCGAATTGTCTCCCTGAGGCTTCTTTAATAGAATCTGCTTTGAATTTTGCCAGTCCATATGCTTGCCAATCTTCATAACGATTTGGATCATCTCGAATGGCTCGCATAGTTTCCAGTCGGGCATCAGCCATTTCTTCTGTCCATGCAGCAGTTGGAATAAGCTCAAAATCCATCTCTTTTGTTAGAGGAATAATCACATCTATATATTCCGGAAATCTGGCGACTCTGGACTCATTTACTACTCCTGTTTCTGCATAGGTAGTCATGGCCTTTTCAAATCTGTCTGGTGGAATTTCTGCTAGGATGATATCAGGATCTATCTGTCTTACCATATCACGCAGAACATCGGTGGAAAATTCTTGCTGAGTAAGGTGACTTCCATGTATAAGGCCAAGTACCAGGACTTCATTTTTACTATCATTTTTACAAGAAAGAAGTGTGCTTAGAAATAGAATTAAGACTAACTTCTTCATAAGATTCAAATGGCCTGTTTATGAAGACAAGTTAGCCTAAATACTAATCTAGAAGTTGAAAGATCTATGTTTAGGCAACATTTCTCATAAAAACTTAATACTTGGGATATACTTAAGTGATTTGTCCTTCTGAATCAATGATGTGTTTATAAGTATCATTATAAAGTTGTAAACATATGCTCCAAACACAAATATTGATCCTATTCCAATTAACAAAGCGAAGGATGTATTCGGTGCTCCAAAAATCAGCAATACTCCAATAAATAGTATACCAAAGAATAGCAGTAAGTTCCATGTAATTTGGAAGTTAATTAGTGCTGATCCTGCTTCATCTAATTTTGTAATACGCCCTTTCTTAGAGTGCCAAATGATATAAGGTATCATAATTCCTAGTAGAGGGAATAATAAAAAGAAGAGTGCTGATAGATTCATACTTTTAATGAAGATAGTATTTTCTTCAATGGCCCAGTCTACTAGTTCTTCGGTAGTAGTATCCAATGCATGCGCAATTTTCTTAAGCGAGTCTCCCAGTGGCTCAGTTTCCCCGTTTTCGATCCGTTGAATTGTTCGTAGGCTAAGTCCTGACTTCTCCGCTAGCTCATCTTGAGAAATTCCTTTTCTTGTCCTTAGTTCTTTGATTTTCGTAGTTGCTGTCATTTCCTTTTAATTTAGTTTTTCAAACGAGACAAAGGTATTTTCAGCTTTTTACACGTACTACGACATGTTTGAGACATCTTTACGTCATCCTTGTCTGACTACAAATTAACATGATTATTAAGGAATTGTGTTTGAATCAAAAACGCATAATTCTAAACGCGATCTGTTGAATGGGCCATCACGAGTTTAATCTCTCCATACGTATAATCTTTCGGAAGTTTAGATTTGATCTCACCAAGTCCAACAGCATCTGACTTGATAGCTTCCATGATTTTTTCAATCCTTTTTTCTTTAACTAAGTCTTGAATTGGGATCGTTCCATTTTCAACATAATGAGCAAGGTGCCCTTCGATGGTACTTTCCACAAAACCACGCTCTTTCGCTATTTCAGCAATGCTCTTGCCTTCTCTAAAGAGTTTGAATGTAATCTCAGCAGTGGGAGTTTTATCTTTTTTCTCACTTCCGGGTTTACGCTTTCCTTGGTAGGATGGAGCTTCTCTCAAGTCTTCTTTAGAGAGTATTTTGTTCTTATTTGCCTTTTGAATCAGTAGCACTAGCTTAGTAATTTGTCGGATTTGATTAGTGAATAATTCCTCAAGTTTCTCCAACTCTTTTCTGTAGGCTTTTACTTTTTCTTCTTTCCTCAGACTCTTGCGATGATCTTCCAGTCTTTTATAGAATTCCTGTAATTGAGGGATGAAATATCCTTGTGCTTTATCCATCCGTTCAGCTAGGTAAGAAAGATATCCTTCTTCCGAAAGGATCTGCCCAACTTGGTTAATAAAACCTTTTCCTGGCTTTAATAACTCATTCACATCGTTTAACAACTCATGTGTCCAGGGAAGAAACTGTTGTTTTAGTGAACGATTTTCGTCTTTATTGAAACTTCTTTCATGATATTCCAGATCGCGAATAAGTGAAGTAAAATCAAAGGCTTCCTTGCTCAAATTGTGAATGAACTTTTTCCTCTCGTGTTGAAGGTTATGTTTTAATCCTTCCTCATCTTCAAATGAATTGACGAACGATTCAAGTGTGGCATCTATAGCTGGTGGATTTTCTGGAAGGGGAGAAGAGAAGACCAATCCTTTCAAAGAAGTAAGTCTGGAAAGAGCAACGTATAATTGACCGGGTGCAAACGTACCTGACATATCCAGTATGGCTTTTTCAAAAGTAAGACCCTGGCTTTTATGCACGGTCACTGCCCAAGCTAGCTTAATGGGAAATTGCTCAAAGCTTCCCAACATCTTTTCCTCAATTTCATTGGTAACCTTATCTAATGTGTATCTCTTATTTTCCCATTTGTAAGCCGTCACTAATACTTCATTCCCATCTTCGAATTTGACCCATATTTCTTCTTCAGACAAACTGGATATCAGTCCGATTTTACCGTTAAAAAACTGTCCTTCACCACTTGGGTCATTTTTGATGAACATCACCTGAGCGCCTTCTTTCAGGTGTAATTCTTCCGAAGTTGGATAGGCATTTTCTGGGAATTCGTTTTCTATATGGGCATAAAATGTATGGAGTGGACTTTCCAGACTTTGTAATTTACTTTGATTCAGCTTGTCCGCTCTGTAATTGTGGGTAGTCAAATGGATGTAGCCGGTCTCACTCGACTGATCAAAATCAGGATTGTAGTACCTGTTGAGCCAATTAATATCGTCTGTATTTTGCTCATTGTTCCTCAACCGATTCAAGAGATCAATAAATTCCTGATCACTCTGTCGGAAGATTTTCTTTAGTTCAACCAGAATAGGTGGCCGATCCTGAAGTGCTCTCGCTTGAAAGAAATAATTACTGGAATAGTAGCTCCTTAATAAGTGCGCTTCTTCCTCTTTCACAACAGGAGGTAACTGCATCAAGTCTCCAATAAATAGAAGCTGTAATCCTCCAAAAGCTTCATGCTTTTTTTTTCGCAGGTATCTGAGTGTATGATCGATACAATCCAGTAGGTCTGCACGAAGCATACTTACTTCATCAATGATAAGAAGTTCAAGCTCTTTGATGAGCTGCCTTTTTGATGCATTGAATCGACTTTCTCTAAATAAAGTTTGAGGCGTATTTACTGGCACGCCGGAGGAAGAAAAAACAGTATTTTCAGGTATGAATGTTCCGAACGGCAACTGGAGCAGTGAGTGGAGTGTAACTCCTCCGGCATTAATCGCTGCGATTCCTGTAGGAGCCGCAACAACCGCGTTCTTATACGTATGCTCGATGATGTATTTAAGGAAGGTGGTTTTGCCGGTTCCTGCCTTTCCAGTAAGGAAAATATGCCTGTTGGTTGAATTTATATACTTAGCAGCCAGTTCGGCCGTTTCATGCAGTTCAATCATCAAGTGTGAAGATACAATCTATCGTTAGACTTCATATTCAAGAATTTATCAAATTATTCCCCATTTTTGACAAGTGGATAGCTTTCAGCACATACCTTGGTTGCTTGTCTTGACAGCCTCATCGTTTGTACTATGTAGCCTTTTCGGGTTGGTGCTTTTATTGATGAAGTTTCCTGCGGCTAGACACCTGGGCAAATTAATTCTAGGGTATTCCCTTTTATTATTCTCAGCCACTGTCTCTGGCTTCCCAATTAATGTTTATCAGACCTATTTATTGATCTTTGTTTTTCTCTTCATTTATGCAAGAACTTTTTTCTCTCAAAAGCGTCAGATAGCTTTTATCTATTACTTGCCTATTCTCGTTTCCATTGGATTGTTTTTTACACCGATTATCGTTGATCAAGTGCTCAGTGCAATAGTGATGATGACTTATGGAATACTGATCATTCGATTATTAAGTCAGGAAGCTGATCAGCGCGGATTTCAATGGTTTGTCAATCCTGGAAGTCGTCTTTCATGGTTTCGTAATTTCATTTTTCTCAACTTCATAGGTCTGGTTTTGCTATCTGTGGGCCTTACAAATCCGTATTTTGTTGTTGGCTACACACTGACGATCCTGATCTTTGTTATGTACCAGACGTTAAAGGAGTCTGAATTTCTGACCCCTATACCCATTGGCAATAAGTACCAAAAGTCAACACTTAATCCACAGATCAAAGCGGCTGTATTGGACAAGATAGAAGAAGTGATGGAGGCTGAGTTTTATCTAAGAGATGACGCTTCTTTGACCAATCTTGCCAAGGAACTTGGTGTAACCACTCATCATCTTTCACAAGTGCTGAATGAATCATTAAAGATCAGTTTCCAGGACTTGATTGCAAGGTATAGGATCAGGCGAGCTTGTCATATTTTGCGAGATGAGCAACATGAACAGGTGAAGATTGAGAGTGTAGCTGCGATGGTTGGCTACAACTCCAAATCTGCATTCAATACCGCTTTTAAGCGTAGAACAGGGCTGACCCCATCGGAATATCGGGATAAAAAGGACGTTCTGATTTATGGGGAAGAACGTCTATCCGAACGAAAAGAACCACAGAACAGTGCGACTAAACTTGATTTGAATCATGTGTTTAACCTCAAAATAAACAAAGACATGATTCAGTATTTTTTTAAAATTTTCGGTAGGAATGTAAAGCGCAATGGGCTGTTTTCATTCCTGAATATTCTAGGCCTTACCGTCGGGTTCACTTGTAGTATTCTGATATACTTATTTGTGCAGGATGAACTGTCATATGATCGTACACTTTCAAATTCTGATCAAATCTATCGGATTGCCTGGATGTCTGATAATCCACAGACGCGAACCCCACATCCAATGGCGCAGGCTATGGTCCAGGATTTCCCTGAGGTGGAGCAAGCTGTTAGTTTATCACCATGGTATGGCCCTGGGCTAAGTAGGGATGAAATTCGGGTAAAAAATGTGAAGACCAATGTGATTTTCGAGGAGCCTGATTTCTATTTTGTTGATTCGACATTCTTGGAAATCTTTCAATTAAAAGTGATTGAAGGAGATAAAGATGCTCTTAAAAAGCCATGGTCTTTTGTGATTTCCGAATCACTGGCAAAGAAATATTTCGGTGATTCGAGTGCCATTGGTCAGGAGCTTTTGCTAAATGATATGCCAAATGAAGTATCTGCTGTGGTTGAAGATATGCCTGAACATTCTCATTTTCACTTTAATGGTTTGATCTCGTACCTCACGATAAAACAAATCAATCCGGGTAGCAACTGGATGACCTGGGCTGATTTCGGACATTTTAACTACATAAAGTTAGTGGAGGGAGCTTCGTCCAAAGTAGTGGAGGCTAAAATTCCTGAATGGGTCCTAGGCTATCTCAATTTTGATGACGCTCAAAAAGAGGTTATTCTTTCAGGAGAAGAGAGATTTAAACTTCAACCGATCAAGACTATTCATTTGAATTCTCATCTAAGGTGGGAATTGGAAAATAATGGAAACATACTCTACGTCTATATTTTGCTAGTTGTGCTTGGATTCTTAATTCTTATAGCGGCAATCAATTACACCAATCTTACCACGGCAAAATCGCTTGAGAGAGCGAAAGAAATTGGTGTAAGAAAAACCCTGGGTGCTATCTCAAAAAATCTTTCGGGTCAGTTTTATTTAGAGTCAATCATTTTCTCTTTGATTGCATTATCACTTTCGATCCTAATTGCTACTGTTTTGCTTGATGGTTTTAATGTGCTTAGTGGTAAGCATTTCCAAGTAAGTGATTTACTCGATACATCTTTTCTGTTTAAAGCTTTGCTCGTTGGTGTTGGAGTTGGTTTGCTTGCTGGCTTTTATCCTGCTGTAGCATTATCCTCTTTTAAACCGACAGATGTACTCAAAGGGAAGCTTACAACTAGTTCCAGAGGGGTGCGTCTAAGAAGTGCATTAGTAGTTCTTCAGTTTACCATTTCAGCCATCTTGATTAGCGGTAGCTTGATTATTTATAACCAACTTCAGTATATGAAGGATAAAGATCTTGGTTTTGATCAGGAGGCAATTATTTCTTTGAACGTACCAATTAGTGTTGCGAAAGGAAGTGTGGATTTACAGGCGTTAAGGACAACACAATCTCAGCTAAAAACCGTGAACGGTATCAAGTCTTCCGCGTTATCTTCAAGTGTACCAGGAGGGCAGTTTAACCAACATGCATATTTCCTAAAAGACCGTCCGGAGAACAGGATTGATGTTTCTGAGATTATGGTGGATTATGGAATAGACGAAGTGATGGGTCTTGAAGTGATAGAGGGGAGAATGTTTGACAGATCGTTTGCTAAGGATTCAGTAGGTGGCGTTATCATAAATGAAACGTTCGCAAATCAACTGAATGTTGAAAATCCAGTTGGACTGACACTAGTACAGGATGCAAGTGGACGCGAATTTGAAATGCGAGTTATTGGTGTTATCAAAGACTTTCATTTTCAATCCATGCATCAGGAAATACAGCCACTTTTGATGGCGGTGCAACCTCTGGGAGCGGGAAACTTGTTAGTAAAACTGGAAGGACAGAAGTTTTCAGAGACAATCAGGAGAATTGAAGAAATTTATAATGCTAACATAGAAAATGAATTGCCTTTCGAATACCAGTTTCTAGATCAGACACTTGCTTCGCTTTACAAGCAAGAAGAGCGAACTCTCTCGATATTTTCTGTTTTCTCATTAGTGGCCTTGATTTTAGCTAGTCTTGGGTTGCTAGGTATGGCCATCGCAATATTGAATCAACGTATCAAAGAAGTAGGTATGAGAAAAATACTTGGAGCTACCTCCGCTCAGATTATGCGGATGATTTTGGGGCAGTTTGTCAGGCTGATCTTTGTAGCCGTCATTATTGGCTTGCCTCTTTCATATCTTCTGATGCAAAGCTGGGTGACTGAATTTTCTTATCAGGCGCCAGTAGGGGTTATGCCTTTTGTTGGTGCAATATTTGTATTAATCTTAGTGACCTTTTTAAGCGTGATTTCAGCTGTTAGTAAAATTTCATTTTCAAATCCTGTAGAAGCACTGAGGTATGAATGATGAGTGGTTAATTGAGCTGTAAAGCCTTAATCGTTTTAAGTGCTTTCTTGCTGACAGAGGCCCGATCATCCTTAGAGATTCTTTTCAGATGAGGAGCTAAAAATGCTCGTAGCTCCTCATCTTTTTCTGCCCATCTCCCTAATGTATCCATTGTGGTATTGAGCACGATCCAGTCCTTGTGGTTAGCCAAGTTGTTTTTCATGATTTCCAGAGCTCCTTTCTTTTGATGCTCTTTCATCTCACTTTCTAATTCGATGAATAAAGTAGCTAAGGTCCATTGAGTGGAAGCCTGATTAATAGTTGATATTTCATTAATCATTCGATCAATATAAGGCACAAGCAGTAGCTTGTTGGCTTTGCAGATACGCTTCATGGCATTGGATACCCTGAGCCTTACGACTTCATCATTACTTTGATAACAATCGAAAAGTTCCTCAAATTTTGAAGGATCGGCCAATACATCATCTACCACTTCAATTGTATTACCCAGCGAGTTTGGATGCCCTCCTGTCAGTCTAGCTTCAAAATTTTGCATGGTATAAAAATATAAAAAGCAGCCTATTCAGGCTGCCCCTGGAAAGATCGAGATACTTCTAAGACTACCTTCCCATCTTTTCCATTTCTTCGTTGAAGGTTTTTTTGAACTTCTCATAATCGTAATCGATCTTCAATTGTTCATCTGCCGAAAGTCGGTCATTGAATGCGATCAGGACTAAACTTGGATCCAGCTCTAAAGCAATATAAGATTTGTAAGAACCACTAGTCGTACGAGTTTGCTTTTCACAGATCACTTTAGAACCACTGAGTTCTTGGTTTACAATTTCACGATTCAAACTCTCAAATCTTTCTTCAACTTCTTCCTTATTCTCAAATTCTCTAGAGTTTACATAGTTATCTGTTACAGCCTTTACCGTCGTTTCTACTTGTGCCGCCAGATCTGCCCGGGCATTACTCAAAGCTTTCTTTTTGGAGACCACTTGGTCTTTACTTTCACCTAATGAATTGGATCTAAACACGGAGGAAGAACTGAAATATTCGGATCCTGAGCATGGAACAATGACTTCCACTTCATCGGTAGGTATTGTTTGGGGTGGAGTGTTTTTGCAAGCTCCCAGTATGGAAATGAGAACAATTATAAGTGCCGTTTTTAAAAAAATGAGCTGATTTTTCATAGTTGTATGATTTTAGTCTTTGTTTATGAAGTTTTCTTTAAGTGACTGTTTGAGTTTGATTGAGAGCTCCTTTTCTACATTTTGGTAGGCTTTGACACCTGCCGTTTTATAAGAGGTGTGTATGCCTTTGATGTTTGAAAACGAATCAGAATAAACGAGCTCTTTTTGCTGATTTCTTATATAAATATCTAAATCAAGGAATGAAGTGTACAAACCTGAAAGTTGACTTCCTTTTCTAGTGTCTGAAACAATCTCAACTACATATTCAGACTCAGAATCTATGATTCGGTAACCTTCATTTGTCAGTATCTTTTTAAGCAAATTGGCAATCACTTGTTGATGCATTGACTCTGTTAAGTTGTTTTCAGTCGAAATTATTTCCAGGGTAATGGGGGGTGCAAAAAAATCGATGTAGAGCTGTTCGGGCTTGATATTTTCGATGAGTTTCCAAGTGATGGGATAATTCCTTAAATACGAAAAGTCAACTGTTACTATGAGCTTATTAGTTGCTGCTTTTCTATTGACCGTAAGCCTGATATTGCCGTTTTTGTCAGTTACCTTTTCATTGTTATCAATCATGGATGCACGAATTGGGAGATCCCTTACAGGGATTAAAGATTCACTTAGTGCTATTAAATCGATGGTTCTGACATTCTGACCAGTCCTAAATGTGTAGTTCAAAGAATCTGATCGTATAGAAATGTTGGAGGCAAAAGATAGTATCCGAGCATACGCTTCTGTAGTAAGCGATATGCTTTTCCCCTTTATAGTCACTTCATTTCTTTCATTGATGTAATCCTTTAAACTTTCTATAGTTTGTGCATACAAATGCGTCGATTGAACTAAATCATTAGTTACTTCTGCTTCAAGGCCTGTTAGAAAGAAACTCTTAGCTAAATCAACAGCTTTTTGTTTCCTACTGGTGCGCATTTGATGAAATTTGAGTTTGTTAAGACGATACTGAACCCAATAAAACCGACCGTCACTCCAACTATCTACCTGCTCATGCAACTCAATGGACTGTTGTGAAGTAGCCATAACTGCAGACCTGAACTCTTCTCTAAAACCAGCGCTATTTTCTATTTGACTAAGCAGCGACGAGGATTCAATCTTAACACTGATTTCCGAACTTAGGTCTTCAAGTGCTTCCAATTTTGCATTGGATTGGTAATTCAGATCAGAAAGTGGTGCATTTCCAATGCCAATGAAATATTCGTGACTGGATGGTTTCTGACGAACCCAGCCCGGTTGCATTAAGTTGTTTTCCTCTTGTTTTTGTGGAGCAAGAGGCTGGTAGGTTTTGCAGCTAAACAGTAGCAAAAATATGATGGGTAACAGCCTCATTTTTTAAAGTAATTATCTACTGAATGTGCTACTTTTTCTGATAGTTTTTTCTGAGCTTCTATCTCCATCTGTTTCTTTGAGGTACTTTGTGATTCGCTATTGAAAAGAGAGAGGAAGGCGTTTCTTTCCTCACCTTTCGTATAAATGGAAGAGCCATCTGAAGGAAATAGGGTATAGGGGTCACCTGTGTAAGTCGCGTAAAAAATCTCGCTGTTGTACGTTTCATAGATTACATCCGCATCTACAATTTCGGCGGTACTTACATCAATCAGTTGATACTGTAATGAAATCCGATAGGAACCTGGTTGATGATGTTCTTGATATACTACCGGATGATAGTCTTTGACTGAGTTGGTGGTTTGAGTCGTTGGATCGTAAACCTTTCTGACTGAAGCTGCATATGCTGTTTTATTCTGTATTTCTTTATCACCTTCTACGAATTCAAGATTCAGAATTCGAGTTAATAACATCATTTCCACTCCAAGAATTTTTCCTAGTGAGGCGACCGATTGTTCATCCCATAAGCCTGAAAGTCCAAGCTTCTGCTCTGTAATGAGTTGATCAAGGTTGTCCCGGTTAATGACTTTAATAAGCGGATTCTTCCTTTTAATAATCTCTACCAAAAGTGTGCCTCTGAACCTTTCTTCGCTGCTAAATTGGTTTTTGCTATTTGAGACTATTGAAATTCGGGTGGCCTTTTCTTCTATCGCTTTTTGATAAGATGATGTCTCTTTAAATCCCTGTGTTTTGGCTAATAATTCCCATGCCTTAATCCACTCTTCATTCTCAAATGACTTCACAGCTCGATTATAAGTATTGGAGATTTGCAGGTTCCTACTAGCATCCTGCTTTGTTTTTAGACCACTTTTCTCGGCTTCATAATCTTCATAATAATAGGAAGGGATGTCAACAGAGATATTGAAATAATCTAACTCTTTTTGATAATAGAGTACTTCTTCAAAAACTTTGATAGCTTTTTCATGCTCTTTGGAATTTTTGGCAATGAAGAAGTTCGAGAGTCCTTTATCCACCACTTTTTGAGAAGTGCGTTTCAATCCATCAATGGCTTCTATTCTAGTAGGATTCTTATGTAATACTTCTTGGTATTTTTCTGCGGCCTGTTCAAACTGTCCGGCCGATTCAAGGACGGAAGCCTGCTTAATAAGTTTTTTTTGGCCTAATGCTGCAAGGCAGGCAATCGATGCTACCAGGAATATGTATACTTTCATGACATTGTGCTTTTATAAAGAAATTGGGGGAGTCACTTTACTACTCCCCCTGACCACTTACTGTTTCTCTAAAAAGGCCTCTAGTTCCACCACAGAATCAGAGTATGTAAGTGCGTCATTTACTTGATAATAATTCCCTTTATCTACTGTTTTTGTATAAGCCAGTTTAGCAACCTCAAGCTTTTCATCCTCGTACGTAAAAAGATCCATCATTCCAATGACCTGACTTACCGAGAGACAATTTGAGCGAATAACCTGCTTAAATACAGTCATTTGTTCATCTCCGAACGACTTATTTTCAATTGATTCTTTCGCTCTTCCAAAATCTCCGTCAGTCATTGCTCGTGTACAACCGGAAGTCGCAGCTGGTTGGGTAAAGGTTGTCATTACTTGTGGGGCAGATGCCCCATCAATGATCATCTTGCTGCTATTATGTTTCAGTTTCACAGACCATGATTCAGTTGGTTCAGATACAGAAAGTTTAAAGTATACCTTGCTCTTTTTCCAATCATTTTCCTGGTAGACAAATGGCACCTCACTGGAATATGCTTCCACACCATCATAGGAAATAGCCACCTGTGCACCAGCGGGCTGCTTCATTTCCACGACAGGCCCAATTCGATTTGAGTTGACATACTTGAAAGTGAATACTCGCCCGTCACTTAGCAGAATCTTACTGCCCTCCACTCTTGCCGTTAGTTGACTTCCAATTGAAGTCGAGCCAGAGTTAGTAACAGTGGACGTAGAGTTAGAAGATGCTTGTTCTTCCCCACTCGTTTTAACGCTCATATTAAAAGTTTCCCCACCTGCCGAAATGCTGATTCCTACTTCCTTATCGGGAGTTTCTGTCGAAACCGTGGCAGTTGTAGTCGTCCTATTTGAGTTGGTATTTGACGCTAAGGGCTGTGCTTGGGTAGGAGGTGAACTGTTAGTAATGCTCACTTTTTCAGATGTTGATTCATCAGAAGCATCTACTACGCTTACAAGTCTGGTAACATATTTACCCTTCTTGTTTTTTCGAATCACGGCAGTCATCTCTTTACCAGATTCGACCATCAAATTGCTTTTCATGACAGGAGCTCCAGGTGTTTCGAATTCAATTTTGATCTGTGCAAAATCTGTCGTAATGCCCGATGCTTTTGATCGGGGAGATGGTGTTTCATTAATCTTCGCACCATTTACATAAAGTGTAAAGTTCTCACCTTCCTCTGTGAAAAAAATCAAGTTGGAAGATTGCCCATTCAGTATGAATGAACAGATTAGGAAAATAGCATAAACTAAGTATCTCATGTGTGTATTATTTGAAAACCATACGAAAGACGGAAATGAGATACTAGGTGCCTAATTTTTGATCTCTACATGATCTCTACACCAAGGTAAAAACTAGATAAATCGTATGAATTCATAGATATAATCAGATGGATTGAAGAACCTTTGAAAGGTTAGCGGCTGTATCTAGTTCCATTTTTTGCCGCAGACGATACCTACTCTGGTCGACACTTTTAGGAGAAATATTCATGACAGTTGAGATTTCTTTTGAGCTCAACTCCATTCTGATTAGAGCGGCTAACTTCCGATCGTTGCTGGTGAGGTCGGGGTATTGCAAATCTAATCTGGAATAAAACCCTTCATAGATTGTCTGCACATGATTTTCAAACTGGTCTCTATCTTGTGAGATTGATTGATTCATTTTAAGAATTTGTTTGATTTCACTTACATCCTCACTTTTAACTCCTTTTAGTTTGCTGTTTAAAGTTTCGATCAATTCGTTTTTCTGTGTGATTTGAATAGCAAAACTGATTAGTTCGCGATTTTTATAGGTTAGTTCTGCTTCAACACGCTTTTGCTCCTCCTTAAGCCTGCCTTCCTCTGCTTTATTAGCTTCTTCTGCTTTTAGTTTGATCAGATTTTCTATTTCAAAAATTACCGTTTTAAAAAAAGCTACTATTATGAAGAAGGCACTGAATCGAAGTGAGGACTCATAAATGGAGGAGAGAGATGGATTAACCTTGGCGTACAAGATCAGAGACAAGAGAAAGATGATAAATGATATCCAGAAATAGTCCAGAATAATGAATGATATGAGAATATTTAATATAACATAGTATTCAGAAAAGTTGGTATTGGATAGATAAAATACACTGATAAACTGGTAAGCTAGCCAAGCAGTCATAATAAGTATGATAACCAGGTTTATTCGTCCTAAATGGTTTAAATAGATCAAGAATAATAATATTAAGGACCAAATGAAGTAAATCATTGTATCGAATAATATCCCTTCATAGATAGAAACAAAGCTTGCTATTAATCCAATCAATGAAGAAAGTAAACATGTGAAATTGACAAACTTGACTTTGCGGATCACTTCATAACCGTGATCCGAATGAATTCCTGCTGCTACTATTTTTTTAAACTTTTTTGAAATATTCAATGATTTCATCAAAACTGGATTTGAATGAAAATTTAATTATTCATATTCAATTAAGCTTTTTGTCAGGCTTCTCCATATTTCATTTGCAAATAGGAAATAAATTATTGAATTTGATTTGGTTTTAGGAAATATATTTATTTACATTTGATTTGGTTTTAGGAAAATAATGATTAAAATGAAAATTGGTGCTTTTGAAGAATTGGTACTTCTGGCCGTAGGATCACTGGGAGATGAGGCATATGGTGTAGCTGTAAAAGAACTTCTCAGGGAGAAGACGGGTAAGAGCCCTAGCATAGGCGCCCTGCACTCCGCTTTATATAGACTTGAAGATAAAGGCTGCCTTAAATCTCAAGAGGGAGGGGCCACTTCAGAACGTGGGGGTAGAAGGAAGAAGTTCTATACCTTGACGTCTGTCGGTAAGAATGCTATTCTTGAAGCCAATAAGCTCAGATTGGAATTTTCTAAAAACATCGAAGGACTAAACTTGGGTTTGGATGAATCCCAATAGAAATCATCCACCAAAATGGGCTGATATTCTTTTATCGTGGTTCTGTTCCGATAAGGTGATAGAAACACTTCGAGGAGACTTATACGAACTGTACGAACTCAGGTTGAACCGCAAGGGAAGGATCCAAGCTAATGTCGGGTTTATCGCAGATGTCTGTAGTTCATTCAGACCATTTGCGATTAAGAAACTATTTAGGTCAAAACACTCTAACACAATGTCAATGTTTAAAAACTATGTAAAAGTTGCTTGGCGCAATTTGCTAAAGCACAAAATGTATTCTTCTATAAAAATCGGAGGGCTTGCAATAGGTATAGCCGCGTGCTTACTTATTTCACTATTTGTAATAGAGGAAATGTCTCACGATAGAAGCTACCCTGAAGCAGAGAACATCTACCGCTTAATTATGACAGATGTATCACCTGGAGAAGAAGCTCAGTGGACAGCTCATCAGCCAATGGTGGCGAGTATGATACAGGAAATGTTTCCTGAAGTGGAAATTGCTGGAAGACTTATACCTTACAGTGGTTGGTCTTTTGCTGGAGATAATCAAGTTAGAAGATCTGATCGCACACAAAATACCTTTGATGAAGGATTTGCATATGCAGATCAGGAATTAATTGATATACTGGGCTTTAAGATGGTTTACGGAGATGCTAAGACCGTACTTTCAAAGCCAAATTCAATTGTGATTTCAAAGTCGAAGGCAGATAAGTTTTTCCCTGGTGAGAATCCAGTTGGTAAAACAATCGTTCTTGAAGAGGAAACAGAAAGGCCATGGATGATAGGTGGCGTTATGGAAAATCCAAGTTCACTAAACCATTTACGATTTGACTATCTGCTTACATTAACCGGTGAAGAGTTTTGGGATGGAGAACAAACTAACTGGTGTTGTAGCAATTACAATGTTTATTTAAAAGTCAAAAAAGGGGTAGATCCTGAAGAATTGAAGGTGAAGCTAACGAAGATGCTCATTGATACTTACATTCCATACTTGAGAGAGCGCGGAGATAAATGGGCAGATCAGGCAGAAAAGTTCCTGTCTTACGAATTACAACCAGTCAGCAATATCCATTTGTACTCAAAGGACATCCATGATGGACTGAAGAAGAGTGACATTCAAATTGTCTATCTATTCTCGGCTATTTCAATTTTCATTTTGGTATTGGCATGTATCAATTTTGTGAATCTTAGTACGGCAAAATCAGCCAATCGAGCGAAGGAAGTTGGACTAAGAAAAGTAGTCGGATCATTCAGGACTGATCTGATAAAACAATTTCTTACTGAATCGTTGGTGATTACCAGTTTTGCTACAGTCGCGGGTGTGCTTCTCGCCTGGGTTTTCATTCCCTTTTTTAATACTATTTCCGGAAAATCGCTTTCCTTACCATTTAACCAATGGTGGCTTTACATTGTGATTTTTGGATTAATCCTGTTGGTAGGAATTGTTTCGGGTATTTATCCATCCTTTTATCTCTCAGCTTTTCGTCCCATTGAAGTGATTAAAGGTAAACTCAGCAAGGGCTCAAAAACATCCACACTTCGGAGCATCATGGTTGTATTCCAATTTACATGTTCAGTGATTTTGATCATAGGATCCACTGTAGTTTACAAGCAAATGAAGTTTATTCTTAATAAAGATCTGGGATATGATAAAGAACAAGTTATTTTGATTCAGGGAGCTAACACCCTGGAAGAGCGTTTAGAGCTTTTTCAAAATGAATTGAAGACGATTCCTGAGGTATTAAATGTCTCTGCAAGTAGCTACTTACCGGTTTCTGGTACCAAAAGAGACCAAAATCAGTTTTGGAATGAAGGAAGAAGGAGAGAGGATGTTGCTATAGGAGCTCAAATTTGGAATGTAGATGATGATTACATTCAGACCTTAGGAATGAGGTTATTAAAAGGAAGGGATTTCGAACCGAATAGCCTGAGGGACTCAACTTCGATTATCGTCAATGAAACCTTTGTGCGTGAATTAGGCCTTGAAGACCCAATAGGGAAGCGAGTCGAAAATTGGAGTACCTGGACTATAATCGGGATAGTTGAAGATTTTCATTTTGAATCAATTCGTGGTGAAATCGGACCTTTAGGTCTAAGATTAGGACGTTATGGTTCAATCGTTCCGGTCAAAGTTAAAACTGATGATATGCAGATGACCCTGGAGGCTATAACCAATGTTTGGGAAGGTTTTATGCCGAATCAACCTATCAGATATTCATTTATGGATGATGTATATGCTTCCATGTATGAAGATGTGGAACGAACAGGGAATGTGTTTACTTCCTTTTCTGCATTGGCTATTCTGGTTGCCTGCCTAGGATTATTTGGTTTATCTGCTTTTATGATTGAGCAACGGATTAAAGAAATAAGTATTCGTAAGGTATTGGGAGCCTCTGTTCAAAAAATTTTTCAAATTCTAACAATCAACTTCATGAAGTTGATCTTTATTTCTCTTGTTCTGGCCATTCCCATTAGTATTTATTTTATGAATGAATGGTTAGCTGATTTTGAGTATCGGATCAGTCTGGGATGGACAGTTTTTGCGTTTGCAGGGCTAGCGACAATCATCATCGCCCTGTTGACCATTAGTATGGAATCTGTGAAAGCTGCAACTGTAAATCCCGTCAAAGGACTGAGGTCAGAATAGAATTAAGAGCTCACCTAAAGCGTGGGCTCTAGTTTTAACTTTTTGAGCTTGACCCATGTCGAATCTTCGCTAATACTTGTCCATGCAAAGAATAGTTCATGGTTAAATATCTCCATCTGAGGAAATCCACTTCCTCTGGCCTCTGATGTTTCTGATACTATTTGCTCAGGAGACATTGCACCACTTATATTCACTTTTCTAAACTTAATAACAGATTTTTCACCACCATCCAGCCAGCTTACAAAGGCAGTTTCTGAATCTTTCAAAACAATATCCACCCTTCCTAGAGGTGAAGAATCGTCAATGACGAATGGCTTTTGGAATTCTCCATTTTGCCAAAAAGCGACTTTGATCTTTGGTCTGCTATTTGCCGCGGTGTACCATGCAACAGCTATGATGCTGTCGGATGCATCTATCCTTGGTCCATTGACCGGGCATCCTGCAATGTTCCAGTTGTCAATAGCTACAAGTTTAGGCTCAGACCAACCTTCTTTTGTTTTGGTAACATAGGCCATATCTCTGATTTCATCTACAGACCTGTCGCGATAAACAATTATTTGTCCTTCTCTAGTGGTTGTGCCTCCCGTTTGGCAACAATCACAAACCCTTGCATCAAGCTCAACACTTTCACTGACGCCACCATTCATATCTATGACTGCACTTCTTAATGTCATTGCCCCATCACCATGATGATCATGACTATCGCTACCAGTATTTCTACCATCCAACCACGCCAAGGTAAAGGTTTCATCATCGTTTGGAAGCATTGTCACAAACCCATGTTCGGTAGGAGTGCCATCCTTATGGGGAATTATAGGCTCAGACCAGCTAGTAGAGTCTTTGTGTTTTACTACGATATTTACATCATAAGAATAAGTACCAGAGGAGCTTTTGGCCAGATAGTGAGCGACCATGTTTCCAGATTGATCTACAGTAAGCATCGGGTAATCAGCCCAATTCACAAACCAATCACTACCGCTGGCAATTAACTCCGGGCTAGTCCAATTTTCTGAATCCAGTTTTGAATATTTGAATGAGACTCTATTTGAGTCTTTCTTCTCTACCCAGCTCAAGTATAGATTTCCGTCTGCACCTTCAATTAAATGAGGCAGACTTGCATTTTCACCAGCTGGAGAGTTGATTGGAACAAGTTGAAAATCAGTTTTTAACGTTTTTTCAACTTGCTGACTGCAAGAAGCCAATAAGACAACCGTGATAAAGAAGTACCATTTCATTCAATCGAAATTAATAAGAGTAGTCATTAATGTGACTATGTTAATTCAGACTAATTTCTACGTTCTCCAATTCAATCAATGATAATTCTTCCAGATCGCCATTTATATAGGCCTGGTCGATATTTGCTAAAGAAAGGTCATCTTTCACCTTGGGTTTATGATTCTTGTAGTCCTGAATAGTAACTCCATTAACGGATCGAGAATTATAAGCAATACGGAAGCGAATGCCTTTTCCATCCTTTTCATTATAGCTATAAGCTAGATAATCTATGCTGTAGTCAGCGGTATCAAACCAGTAGTAAAAGACATCTTCATAATCCTCTCCACCACCTTCTACATCAAAAGTTACTTTGATCTTGTAATATGACTTGTTGTTAATCGTCACTTCTCCTATGTATTCTTTATTGACCGCAGCGTCGTTTAGAGAAGCAGGCAAGAACGCAAAGTAGATAACAGAATTGACCGAGCTTGTGTATGCTTCTCTTCTTTCATTGGTTATATCGGTCTCTCCATCATTGATATATCGAATCAGACCTTCATTTGTTAAAACGTCTTTGACCTCATTGTCAAGTGTATCAATCTGAATTCTAGCATATTCGAAATTACCTCCGGATCGGGAGTAGGTATACTGTATCCCTCTAAAAGTGAAAGAAGCTTTTGAATCAACCAGCTGATTAGTTCCTGAAACTTCAATGGCTTTATCTACAATTTCCTGAGCCGTTGGTGAATCCTTTGTGCAGGAAACAGCCAAACCTAAGAGTGTGACAAAAAATATTCTTTTCATGAAGAGGGCAAACGTATAAAAGTGTTTGGAGGATTTATCAATATGGCGACATATATTAGGTTTTAAAAAATGGTGTGGATTTAATCATTATACTTGTGGCTTTTGAAAATTTAAACCCTAAATAAATAAGATGAAGAAACCATTTTTTGTGATTTGTTTGGCAATGTTGATCGGGATGTCATACGCTCAGGAAGAGAATACATTCACTGATGAGGAATTGACAAAGTACGCTACTGTGATGGCATGGGCTGAGAGCGAAAAAGCTCGCATGACCGAAGTATATAACGAATGGATAAATAATAACGAAACACTGGAAGCTACCTTGTTTGTGAAAATAAGAAGTACAAAAGGTGATTCTTTAAAGCTGCAGGAATTGGAAGTATCCGATGAACAAGTGGCGGCATTTGAAAACATTCAAGCAAATTATGATTCGATGATTGCTTCATTTACCGACGTATATAAAGGGAAAATAAAGGGAGACATTGGAGCTGGACTATATAATTCTTTGAGAAAGGATTTGAAGAAGAATAGCGAACTAAAGGCTAGATACAAAACCATTTTTGAGGAATTGAAGTCTGAAGCTATCAAGGAAGACGAAACAGAAGAGTAGATAACTTTTCGGCGGAATCAAACCCTGATGTAGTTTTCAGATCAGGGTTTTTCATTTAGCAAAATGCCGTTTTTGGATAACTTGATGAGTTTCTTCTTATAAAGAATACCAACTGATCGCTTAAAACTTTTCTTGCTCATTTGAAGGACAGATTGAATCTCCTCGGGATCACTCTTATCATGAATAGGGAGTGAACCTCCATTGGCGTGCAGTTCATCCAGGATTTGTTGAGCGCCTTGCTCTAAGTTTTCAAGACCGGCTTTTCTTAAACTGATATCCAATTTACCATCAGGCCGTACCTGTTTCACAAAGCCTTTAATACGGTCGCCTTCCAATACATCATGAAAGAGGTCATTTTCAAATATTAAACCTCGATAAGCATTTTCTACAATTACATTGACTCCAAGATCGGTTGTACCGGCAATCAATAATTCTACTTCCTCACCTTCACTCAAAGTCATCTCCTTTTTAAAATGAGAGTTCACTTTGGCAGTGGCTGCTATTCGATCTGACTTCTCATCTAGATAGAGATAGACGAGTGCCCATTGCCCCTTTCTCAATTTATTCTTTTGTTCTCGAAAAGGAACCAACAAGTCCTTATCTATTCCCCAGTCCAGAAAAGCACCCACATTATTGGCATCCTTGACTTTTAAATAAGCGAACTCATTAATTTTTGCGTAAGGTTTTTGAGTAGTAGATATGATTCGATCTTCCGAGTCTCTGTAGACAAAAACTTTAAGTGATTGTCCTTTTTTAATGTTGGAAGGAACGTACTTATTGGGCAGGAGTACGTCATCTTCACCATCGGTTAAGTATGCTCCTGGTGGAGTAATTCTATCAACTTTGAGTGTCTGAAAAGTACCTACGTCCATTCAAGTTTCTTTCTGGAGGATTTTTTTAGCTTCTAGAATGACACGCTTATCCTCCAGGTATTTATGAGATCGTGGAGTCTTTGAAGCTACCTGCTTTAAGAGAGCAATTCCCTCTTCTTTGTAGTTGTTTTCAATCAAAGCTTCTGCGTAAAGCTTTGCATTTGCAGGATTATCACGAGATGTTTCGTAGGCATTTTCCAATAACACAAGTGCCTTTTCCTCGGAAGGCCATGTCATTACAAATGGTACTTTGGGAATTTTCAGATGCATACCACCAAGAAGTCTTTTTGCGCCTGCTTCAGCAAAATCTTGATCGAGCTGATCTACCTTTTCAAGCATCTCCCTCAAATCATCAGTGATGCCCTCTTTGTGAGCTTTTAGTATACTAATTTCCTGACCCCATCTTCCAAGGTTTGCGCTATAATAAAAGAGGATTCCGGGATGATTCGGATAGTCTTTCACCTTTTCGGACCCCAAGTCAACAGCTATTTTGAATAGCTCCTTTTTCTTTTTGTCTGAAAGCTGAGTGAAACTCCCTTTGAACTCATACGCTCTGAGAAGAAGTGTGATGGCCTCAGGATCATTGATCTCTTTCTTAAGGATTTTGATGCATTTATTGATGTATTTCTTTTTAGCGGTCAAATCCTGAGCATTTTCTGCTCTTTTATCGAAATAGCTTTTGCCCTTCTCCAGATTGGTTTGTCCAAAGCATCCGATAGCTATGGTAAGCAAAATACTATATAGGAGAGTTTTCATATTATGTTTTTTAAAGCTTCATTTCAGGTATATCTCCTCTTACTACTAATCTACCTTCTGTAGCATTTTTTATTTCTTCCACTGAAATGCCGGGAGCTCTTTCTACTAATTCAAACCCTTGTGGTGTAATATCCATTACAGCAAGGTTGGTAACCACCTTCTTAACACATTTAACACCTGTAATGGGAAGTGTACACTTTGAAAGCAACTTAGATTCACCTGCCCGATTTGTGTGCATCATCGCCACAATAATATTTTCTGCTGATGCCACCAAATCCATCGCTCCACCCATCCCTTTCACCATCTTACCAGGTATTTTCCAGTTAGCAATGTCACCATTGTCAGCAACCTCCATCGCTCCAAGCACAGTAAGCTGAACATGCTGCCCTCGGATCATTGCAAATGAGGTGGACGAATCAAAAATGGAAGCACCTGGTAGTGTGGTTACCGTTTGTTTTCCTGCGTTTATGAGATCTGCATCTACTTCTTCTTCAGTAGGGAAGGGGCCCATGCCAAGTAATCCATTCTCGGATTGGAACTCAACACTTATACCTTCCGGGATATAGTTAGCAACCAAAGTAGGTATACCAATTCCCAGGTTGACGTACCATCTGTCTTGAAGTTCTTGTGCTATTCGCTTGGCTATTCCATTCTTATCAAGCATGATCTAGTTAATTAGTTATTCGTTAATAGTTGACTAGTTTTTGTTTGAGAATTGATTAATAAGCCTATATATACTAGCTTCACTAATCACCAGTATACTAATCAACTAATTTTTTACGGTTCGTTGTTCAATTCTTTTCTCGAATTTTTCTCCCTGAAAAATTCGTTGTACAAATATCCCGGGCGTATGTATGAAATTAGGATCTAATTCTCCGGGTTTAACCAGTTCTTCAACCTCTGCAATGGTGATCTTTCCAGCCATCGCCATAGGAGGATTGAAGTTTCGCGCTGTGCCTTTAAACACAAGATTACCTGCTCGATCACCTTTCCATGCTTTCACTATCGCAAAATCTGCAGAGAGTGCTGATTCAAGTATATGCGGTTTGCCATTAAATTCCCTTACTTCTTTGCCTTCAGCTACTTCTGTGCCATAGCCGGCAGGCGTAAAAAATGCAGGAATGCCTGCTCCGCCAGCCCTGCAGCGTTCTGCCAATGAGCCTTGGGGTATGAGATCTACCTCTAATTCCCCGCTAAGCATTTGCCTTTCAAATTCAGCATTCTCTCCGACATAGGATGAAATCATTTTTTTGATTTGCTTCTTTTGAAGCAACAATCCAAGCCCAAAATCATCAACGCCAGCATTATTGGAAATACAGGTTAATCCTTTGATGCCGGACTTTACAAGGGCTGCAATACTATTTTCAGGTATACCACAAAGTCCAAAACCACCTAGCATAAGGGTCATGTTATCCTCAATTCCCTGAATAGCTTCCTCCGCATTTGATACTACTTTATCAATCATAACTTTAAGTTAGGAAGCAAGAATAAATAAAAAAAGCCATCCTTAAGAATGGCTTTTATGTTTGATTTTAAAGGTTTCTAATTGTCGATTGATTTTTTGAATATGGTGCCTATCTGCCCAACGTTTTTTACAAGCCCATCACCTTTGGTATTTCCCAATAAAGTAATAATCAAATCGTATTTAGGGTAAATAAGTATAACAGCGCTTCCACCTCTCCCTGAACCTGTATGTGAGTAATAAACGTTATCCGTTTTGTTATTAATCCCCAGTCCATAACCATAGCTGGATAACCCGTTGCTATTCAAACTTTGGTAAATACCTGAGTCTTTTTCAGTTTTTAGAATATTTGAATGAAATAATGCCAGATCAGAGGCTGTACCAATAAATCCACCCCCACCAAATTTGCAGCTATTGTTGATGGTAGCCACTGTGCCTTTGGATTTTTTAGCATTCCATTTTTCATACCTGGTGGCTTGATTTTCAACTAGATCTGAGATGATAGGACGAGTAACTGAATTGACAGAAAAAGGGGAGAAAAACTCTTCCTCAAAGTACTGGTCGAACGACTGGTTCACGGTTTCTGACAATAAGTGAGACAGTAGTACGTATCCAAATGAACTATATTGATACTTCGAACCTGGTTCAAATTCCAAAGGATCGTTGATAAAAACTTCAATGGCTTCTTTAGGTGACATGCATTTCTCCATACTTATCTTAACCCATTCGCCCTTTTTGTAATGTCTAACACCCGAAGTGTGTCCAAGTAGGTGCCTGATAGTTACTTTGTCGTAATGATCTGGTAATTTCGGTAGGTAACTTGTAATGGTATGATCAAGATCAAGTTTTCCTTGTTTTATCAACGTATATATAGCTGATCCGAGTATGGATTTTGATAAGCTGTAATACAGAAACCGATGATCTGGCCTCACTTTTTCTTGCTTTTCGACATCTGCAAATCCCAATCCCTCCTCCCAAACAACTTCTCCTTTTACAACTACGGAAGCGGAAACTCCTGGAAATTCTATCAATACTTCCTCGAGTAGCTCTTTCGATTCATCAATGGCTGCTTTGTAATCGCTTTGACACAGTCCTATCGAAGGTCCCAGTAAAACAAGGACGAATAAAGATTTTGGTGCTCTAAAAGTCATAAGCAGAGTTTTTGAGTTATTCGTCTTTCAAAGACTCCACCGGATTTGCATTCGTTGCACGTATTGTCTGAAATGAAATAGATAATAGAGTGAGAACAATTGCTGCCAATGCTGGTACTAAAATAAGTGTGATGGATATAGACGTTCGATAGACGAAGTTTTCCAACCAATCATTCATTAAGAAATAGGCAAGAGGGAGGCTCAATACAAAGGCTATTCCTATTAAAATGAGAAACCGATTGCTTATAATGAACCATATGTTGCCAGTGGATGCACCGAGCACTTTTCTCACACCTATTTCCTTGATCTTTGTTTCTATGATAAAGCCAACCATTCCGATCAAACCAAGGCAGCCAATCAGTATGGCAATAGAAGCAAATACCTTTAACAGAGTTCCCACTGCTTCCTCCATTCGGTACTGTTCGTTAAATAGATCGTCTACAAATTGGTAGTCTGCTGTGGTTTCCGGATCAAATTGTGAGTATACATTTTCCACATGATCCAGCACTTCACGTGTATTTTCACCACTTAATTTGAGACTTACTCTTCGAAAATTATCTCTGACCAGAAAAAGTGTAGGAACAATCTGGCTGTGTAACGATTCGAAATGGAAATCTTTCATTACACCAATAATTCTGCCTTCAGAAGGACCGTATCCTAACTTCATTCCTATGATATCACTAGGATTTTTATCTAATGCTCTCGCAGCGGTTTCATTGATTACATAGTATCCTTGTACAATGGTGTCTGGTAATAATTCAGTCTCCATTCCATCTTTGAAATTTTCTCCAGCTACCAAATCAATTTCATATGCATCCAGAAAATATTTATCAACGGTTACAACAGGTAATCTGAAGCTGGTGGATATAGCTGAATCTCCTGAGAAAAAACGAGATCCCCAATTATCAGCAAGTCTTCCTGTTGGAATACGTGAAGAAAAAGTTGCTTTTAAGATATCGGGATGGTTCAGGAGTTCCTGACGCAATGTTTCATTCTGATAATTACCTCTGGGGAGCCTGAAACTTAACATTTCGTCTCGTTGAAATCCAGGATCAGAGTTTTGAATAAACTTCATCTGACTTTCAATAACACCAATAGCGAATATTAAACCTATGGTTACGATGTATTGAAATGTGACCAGGAATGATCTAAAATTCCATTTGCTAGCGTTGATGGATTGCTCTCCCTTCAGTGCTTGGACCAGATTCACTCTTGAGAGAAAAAGTGCTGGATAAGTGCCGGCAGCAAATCCTACCAGTAGCAAAAGAAAGACCAGCCCAACGAGAATGTCCGTTTGCAAAATTGGATTGAACGTTAACTGCTTTTCTATGAAGTCATTGAGATAGGGGAGTGCCGCAAGTACGAATAAAACAACAAGCGGTATAGAGACCAACACAACAAGCATGGATTCCAGCAAGAACTGCTTGATTAAAGCAGATTTGAATGCGCCAATGACCTTTCGGACGCCTACCTCCTTCATTCTCCTTGAGTAGTGAGAGGTGGCCAAATTCATGTAATTGACACAGGCAACAAGTAAAAGGAGTATTCCTACAACACCGAAAATGATGACCACTTCCAGAGATCCGTTTCTTTCAATCTCACCCTCCAGATTTGAATTTAAATGAATATCCAATAAAGGCTGGAATTCAAAGTCATAGAAATCACGTGCCTCAGCTCCGGACCGAAAAGTGCCAATGTACTTATCCCAAAACTCATCATTTACCTGATTAGTTAATTTTCTCACATCCGTGCCAGCAGGCATTCTTACATAGGTCAACCAGTTATAATTTCCTCCAACGTTATTCATCGCCTCTTCACCAAAGAACTGTTCAAGGAATCGGATTGGAGCTAGGTATTCAAAGTGGAAATGTTGTTGATCCGGCATGTCCTCGATTACACCTGTGATTTTGAAAGGAGCAGAATTATCACCTCTGGACAACATGAGTTGGGATCCTACAATGTTTTGTTCTGCCCAATCAACTCCAAAAATCTTAATCGCCGACGCTTCTGTCAACACAAGAGAAAATAAATCTTCAAATGCTGTCCCCTTGTTGCCAGCAAGAAAATTGAAGGAGAAAATATCAAACACATCATTTCCTGCAAATACTACTTGCTCACTAGGAAACTTTTTATCGTTGTATGCAAGATCGGGGAAAGCCCATGGGTAGAACCTCACTGAATGACTTATTTCCGAGTAATCCTCTTTTAAGCGCTCAGCATGTCCCGCCGATGCGAAGGCCCACTGTCGACTGATATCTCCTTCTTGCGTATAGTTTTTAACAGTTACACGGTAAATGTTTTCTGCATGTTCGTGATGCTTGTCATAACTTAGTTCGTCTTTCACAAAGAGTGCAATCAGAACAAATGCAGCTATTCCTG
The DNA here is from genome assembly GCA_965267215.1 of Ekhidna sp. Lineage (GTDB taxonomy): Bacteria > Bacteroidota > Bacteroidia > Cytophagales > Cyclobacteriaceae > Ekhidna. The sequence continues at coordinate 1,620,075 of OZ253940.1, read as the reverse complement.
TGGAAAGACCGATAACATTAATAACAGTGCTGGACTTATACTTCCAGAGGTTTCTTAGTCCGATTTTTAAATAGTTTTTAAACATAGTCGTTTCCTTTTCTATTGAGTTTTGAGTTTCTATTTTCTTAATCATGTCCGGTTTGAAGAGTCGCAGGATTTGCCATGAGTACCATCTTTTAGCTTTATTTAATCCTTTGCTGGAGATCAGTAATCGATACTCTTCTTCCAGATCACCTTGTACATCCTCATAGTAGTCCTCCTTGAGAAACCATCCTAGGAATTTGGTAGACCAGGATGGGGGAGAATGCCTCGACTTATCCATGCTTTTACATATTCATATGATACATCAGGCATGGCTGACCACAATTTCATTCGAGTCTCTTTTGCATAGTCCAATGCCGCTTTTCCAATTTTTGTAACCTTAAAATACCTCTTTCGCTTACCACCCCTAATAGCAGTAGCTTCTCCGAATTCTGATTTGAGATAACCCTTCTTTTCCATTCTTCTCAATGCTGTTTGCAGCGCACTAACACTTACAGTGCGGTTCAAACGCGTTTCAATATCTTCTTTAATAGATACTCCATAGGCATCATCATGAAGTATCGCAACGGTCAATAAAACAATCTCCTCGAATTCACCCAATTGATATTCTTTCATGGTTACTATATTTTAATTACTAAATGTAAATTAAATATAAAATTTCTAAACGTAAATAATATCAGAAGGTTGAGTATAAAAAAACCGCCTTGAAAGATATCAAGACGGTTTACAAATTGATCTAATATTTAAATTAGATAGTTAACTTGAAGTTCACTGGTACTGCAATTTTTCCTACAACAGCTTCTCCTTTTTCATTCGTAGCAGGAGTGAACCTTAATTCTGGTAAAATATTTTTTACTGCATCTCTTAGATCAGTGCAAGGGTACGACTCAAACTCATGATTGATCACTTTTCCCTCAGTATCCACTTTTACAGTTACAATAACTTTTCCCTCGATTCCTTTTTCCTTACATACCCGTGGATATTCTATTTTGGAGAGTACTTCTTTGTAATTAATTGATTTCGGACTTTCAGCTTTTTTTTCACCTCCATTGGCCATAACACCTACCACAAAAAATATCATTACTAAACTCAATATTTGCTTTTTCATAATCTCCAAACTCTTTAATGTTTCCTTAATATTATCTCAATTACCCCGTAATGTTATCTAAATGTTAATATTAAAGCAAGTCAGAGGTAATATTTTATTAACATTTAGGTAACATTAGATCTTTTCTTTAGGAAATCATTGTTTTCAAGACCGAAACGGTCTTTTTGTGGATAACTAATCTGTCTTTTGCAAGGCTCGTATATCTTGAGCTGGTATTTTCGTAACGCATGTCACTCACTATATACCGTTCATCTGCAGGTTCTGGAAAAACCTACACTTTGGCAAAAGAATATCTTAAGCTTGCACTTAGATCCAAAGACTACTATCAGAAAATCTTAGCTGTGACTTTCACCAACCGAGCAGCGGAAGAAATGAAGGAACGGGTGCTGGAGTTTCTCATAGCTATAGCAAGAGGTAAGCATGAACTGATATCTGTCTACTCCAATGAGTTGGAAAAAAGTGAAGATCAAATTATTGAAGCAGCTAAAAGCAGCCTGACTCATTTGTTACACCATTATGGATATTTCAATATCACCACCATTGATACTTTCTTTCATCGGGTGATCAGGTCCTTTTCACGCGAGATAGGTCTTCAGGGAAGTTTTGGAATAGAGTTGGATACGGATAAGGTAGCCGAGTTTATTACTTCCAGTGTCTATGAAGGTGTTGAGACTAATAAGCAGTTAAAGGATTGGTTGGTAGAATTCTCCATGGAAGGACTTCTGGAGGGCGAAGGCTATGAAACCAAAGGGCAAGTCAGTAAGCTGGCGAAACAATTATTTCAAGAGGAATTTAAAAAGCTACCGCAAGATCAATTTGTAGATGAGCAGGTAAAAGAGAAAATCAGATTATTGAAAACAGATCTCATCAACTCTAAAAAAGACTTTGATGATCGACTGACTCAAATTGCTGATCATTTTGATGAAGCCATGTTAGTCGCTGGGCTATCTATTGAAGACTTACTATATAAAACTTCTGGCCCTGGAGGTTTCTTTCCTAAGCTTCGTAGAAAGGAATATGATTCACTTCTAACAAAAAGGGTAGAAGGAGCTAGAAATGATGCAGCAGCCTGGACTTCTAAGTCTAACGATAAACGAGACCAAATCATACAACAAGCCGAGACATCCTTTATACCACTAATGAATGAAGCCTTAGACTTCATTGAGAATAATAAAAAGGAATACTATACAGCCAATGCTGTTTTGAAACACTTGTATACGCTCGGGTTAATGACAGACCTGGCAAATAAATTGCAAGACTACAAACGCGAAGAAGAAGTGATCATGATCTCTGACCTTCCGGATTTTCTTTCTCAAATCATTGATGATACAGGCTCTCCATTCATTTATGAGAAGGTAGGTACATGGTATGCCCATTTTCTTATCGATGAATTTCAGGATACTTCACAGTTTCAGTGGAACAATTTTCGCCCGCTACTAGAGGAGAGCTTGGCGAATGGGCATGAAAATGTAATTGTTGGAGATGCTAAGCAATCGATCTATGGTTGGCGTGGAGGTGATCCATCACTTTTGCTTGAGACAGTGGAGCGGGAAATACCACAAACGGCGATTGATCCAACCAAGAATACCAACTGGAGAAGTGCAAAAAACATCGTCGAGTTCAACAATCTATTGTTTTCGGCCTTACCTCAAATTATGATTGAGGAGATGGGAAGAAGCATTTCCGAAGCTGATGGCAAAACGATTGGCAAGACGTATGAGGAAGCAGAACAATTGGTCGCTAAGAAAAAAAAAGATCTGGAAGGATTAGTTCATCTAGAATTTTTGGAAGCAGAACGAAACGAATGGAAGCAACGATCCATGGAGCGTACAGTAGAGACCATAGAGCGATTGCTGGAAGACGGACATAAACTCAATGATATGGCAATCCTCGTTCGCACCAATAAAGATGCAACGGATATTGTCAATCATGTATTGGATTATCGTCGAACAACGGAAACATTCATTGAAGTGATTTCTGCAGAAGGAATGCTATTGGAAAACTCACAGGTTGTTCAACTAATACTGTCAGCATTTAATCACCTGATCAATCCAAACGATATAAGCATTCAAGCCGACCTTGCGTATCGATATCAAAAATCGATCAAGCAAAAAAAGTTTGCATCTCACGAAGACTTTTCAAAGCTTGCTAATGGAGGATTACCAGGAAGCTTCACAAAATTCAAACAACACCTCTTACATCTTCCGATCCTTGAGTTGGTTGAGGTTTTGATCCGAACGTTTGAGTTAAACAGCTTCAAGTCAGAGTTTGTGTATTTGCAAGCCTTTCAGGATGCTGTACTCGAATACTCAAAAAATAGCCGTTCAGATCTTCGACTCTTTGTTGAGTGGTGGGAGGATAACGGTAGAAAGCGTTCCGTTCAGCTAACCGGAGCATTGGATGCAGTTGAAGTAATTACTTCTCACAAATCTAAAGGACTTCAATACCCTATTGTATTTGTCCCGTTTTGCAATTTTGATATGAACAGCCGTTCTAAGCCTGTTTGGTATCAGTCCCCGTATAATGAAGGAGAGAACCTGCCCGTAGACTACAAGTCGGAACTCGAGAATACGCAGTTCGTTGACAGCTATCAAAAAGAGTTTGCAAAATGGCACCTCGAGAGTTTGAATGTGCTTTATGTCGCGTTTACTCGGGCCCAGAATGGATTGTATGTATTCTGTGAGCAACCACCAAGTCGAAAAGAGAAGATGTATAGTACGGCCAGCAAACTTCTTTGGACCTTCTTTGAAAAGGACTCAATTGATGGATGGAGTGAAGAAAAGAAGACTTTTTCGATTGGTGAATTACCTATCTATCACCGTCCATCAGAAGGTGAAATGATCCATCTTGAAAATTATACTTCTAACAAATGGAGCAGTAAGTTGACTGTACGAAAGACTGGCAAAGCCTATTATGATGAAGCAGAGAAAAGCAGAAGTGAAGGAATCTTGCTTCATCAAATTCTCTCGGAAATTATTCATTATGAAGATACATCTGGGGTCTTAGATCGATATGAACGTAGTATGCAGATTACCAACGAAGATCGTAAGCGTTATGAAAATCTCATCATGAACTTATGGAGAGATGATTCAATCAAAGCTTGGTTCAACGGAGAAGGAGAAGTCAAAACGGAAGTTGTGGTACTTCCAAGGGATGGGGAGGTGAAACGAATGGATCGTGTGATTTTGAACGAAAAAAAAGCGACAGTCATTGATTTTAAAACAGGGAGATCCAAATTTCAGGATAACAAACAATTAGACGAGTACATAAACCTACTGAAAGAGATGGGGTATGAGACGGAAGGTTATCTTTTGTACCTGGGGAGTGGTGATGTAGTTAGTATTTAGGAATAAAAAAACTCCTTCCTGAACAATCAAGAAGGAGATAAGTATTTTAAAATAACGCTACTTTTTAGTTCTCAATTCTAGAAACTTCCAGTTCGAACTTATTGTCTAGTTTAAAGTGATAGGGGTCTTCATTAGTAAGCTCCTCAGCGGTAGAGGATGATTGCAAAACATTTAATAGATCATTTGCAACCTTTGATCGAGGCTTATTGCTTTTTCTGTTTTCATAAACCTCCATTTTGAAAGAGTATCCGGATTTACGTTGACCATTCAGATCAATGAATTCATGCTCCTGAAACTGATACGTTTGAGGCTCTTCTCCTGCATCCTTCATTAGCTTCAGAACTACAGGTTTATATTTTTTCCAGAGTGGGGTAAAGGGGCCATGATTTGCAGCGTGCATAATTTTAGTTTTCGTTCGATAATTGATTTTTGTAAGGTTTGAGGAAATAAAATAGCCTGATATTGGCTGTTGTCAGAATAGACTAAACTATAAAGATTTCGTTCGGATTTACCCTACGTAATAAGTTAAAACAAATATAGCATAAAATCGTTCCATCCGCTCGACTTTTCCATTTAGTGCTAATTAACTAACCTTGCCGCATGTCCTTTCTTACCAGCGTCGCGGATCATTTACTCTCTCATCATAGTGCCCATTTGGGAGACTGTACAGTGGTTTTTCCAAATCGTAGAGCAGGTCTTTTTCTGAAGAAGCATCTTTCTCAAAAAGTGGATAGGCCTGTGTGGTCCCCAACTACCGTCAGTTTAGAGGATTTTCTGTTTTCCTTTTCAGACATAAAGAAGACGGATCCACTTACACTCATTTTCGAATTATATGAGGCATTCAAGGCTCATCAAGGTCAAACTGAAGGTTTTGAGTCTTTTTATTTCTGGGGAGAAATGTTACTAAGAGATTTCGAAGAAGTAGATCATTATCTCGTTAATCCGGAACAACTCTTCACATATGTGAAAGATGATCGTCAGCTGGCCGAGGACTTCTACTTTTTGGATGAGGAGCAGGAGCGTATCATTAGGCAGTTCTGGCAGGAATTTTTGCCGGTATCCACGAAGACACAAGAGCAGTTTGTAGAAACCTGGAAGATTTTACATCCAGTTTACATTTCCTTCAAAGAGCGGATCAAGAAGCAGGGAATCGGCTACACTTCATACGTGTATAGAGATCTAGCGGAGCACCTGGATCAAATTGAATGGAATAGCGGTAAACCTTTGATTTTCGCAGGATTTAATGCACTCACTCCAGCTGAAGAGATATTGATTAAGTACTTCATTTCAAATCACCAAGCTGAAATTTTATGGGATGTGGATGCTTACTACCTGACTGACTTCAATCAGGAGGCAGGAGATTTTCTAAGAAGGTATGCGAAGGATCCGATTTTAAGTTCGAGTTTCCCAAATCCATTGCTTCAAAAGATCACCGACGAGAAAAAGGTTGAAGTCACTGGAGTATCATTGGAAATTGGTCAGGCTAAGTTGATAGGAGAGGAGATCGATCAGTTACTGGATGAAGGTGTGAAGAAAGAGGAGATAGTGATTGTCTTACCACAGGATTACATGCTTTTCCCTATTCTGAATACGATTCCCGATCAGGTGGATAAGTTGAATGTCACAATGGGTTATCCACTAAAAGACACCCCGTTGTTTGGATTGTTGGAAGCTGCCATTGAGCTTCAGGAGCATGCAAGTTTTTCACCGGAAAATGGACTCTCATTTTATCATAAACCTACCATTGATATCCTCAGCCATCCTTACCTATATAAGGAAGACAAAAACCCACTGGATAGGTTGATCAATGAGATTAAGAAAAAGAATCAGATTCGTGTTTTTCAGCAAGAGATTCTGACAATCCAGTCCACTGTATTGAATACTATTTTTCGTCAGGTAGGTGAGTCCGAGAGCCTGGCTGGCTATTTACAAGAAATTGTCACTGTTTTAGGCGACCAGGTGGTGGAGCGTTTCGGGTTAGAAAGAGAATATCTATACCATTTTCAGCAGTTGTTGTCTCGTCTACGTGAGATTCTGGATAAGCAAACTGCGGTAATAGATATAAAGACATTTAAGGGACTTTTCAGGAAATCAACAAGATCAGTCAAGATTCCTTTTAGTGGGGAACCGGTAGAAGGGCTACAGATCATGGGAGTGCTGGAAACGCGTAACCTGGACTTCAAGCATGTATTCATGCTAAATATGAATGAAGATATTTTCCCTTCATCTCAGCGGTCTGGTTCCTTTATTCCATATCGTATTCGGAAGGCTTTTGATCTACCCACGTTTGAAACCCAGGATGCAATCTATGCTTATCTATTTTACCGATTATTTCATCATGGCGAAAGACTCTCCTTTTATTATAATATGTATGCCGATTTTGGCTTGAGTGGGGAAGTAAGTCGGTTCATTCGGCAAATTGAGTTGGAGACTGGGCTAGAGGTGAGATGGAAGAAACTGAGTAATTCCATCCAGGTAAATGAAATCAAATCCATCTTAATTGAAACTACGGATGATGTGTTGGAAAAGCTTTCGATCTACACCGACGTTGTGCCAGAGCAAGATCAAAGAAGATTGTCGGCATCAGCGTTGAATCTTTATTTTGATTGTAAACTAAAGTTTTACTTCAGGTATGTGTTACGTCTCTTTTCAGGTGATGAAATGAGCGATGATCTGGATGCCCGACATTTTGGAAACGTGCTCCACAAAACACTGGAATACTTGTATCTCGATACCATGGCTGAAAAAGGCACTCGGTTGATTGATGAAAGTGACTTTTTTAGGCTAGAGAGCTCCATAGATGGGGCTATGGAAAAGGCATTTAAGGATGAATTTGGGATGAAGAAGAAAAAGCGTTTCGAATTCAAAGACAGAAATGTGGTTATGGCTGAGCTTATCCGGAAATTTGTGAGGCGAGTGATTGAAATGGATAAGAAATACATTCCTTTTGAAATTGTCAGCCTGGAAGCAGAAGATAAGTATCAGCGATTTATCGATATTAACCCCAATGGTAAAGTGATCAATGTGAAGCTTGGAGCAGATATTGATAGAGTAGACAAAAAAGGGGGGAGTGTTAGAGTGCTGGATTACAAGACCGGTAGGGATGAAACAGAGATAGGATCCTTTGACAACCTGTTCGATCAAGAGGTTAACTATAAATACAAAGCTGGGAGGAAGGCAGGCTATCAAACCTTCTTTTATGCCTGGCTCTATGCCTCAAAATATGGACATGATCAAGAAATTATTCCGGGTCTTATCAACATTAAGCAGTTCTTTCAAAAGGATTTTGACTATCGCTTAAAGACAAGTGGAAATCCTATATCGGATTCAAGACCCTACCTTGAATTGTTTGAGCAAAAGATGAAACAACTTTTAGGGGAAGTATTTAGTAAAGAGCATCCATTCGATCAAACCGATGATCTTAGAAAATGTACTTTCTGTGATTTTAGAGGTATTTGTGAAAGATAACTAACTTAATATACTTTATCTGGACGTTGCTTAAAGTTTGATTTATCACGTTCCTTTCGTTCCGCCAATAGGTGCTTCAACTTATCATACGCAGTTTGAGCAGCAGATACAAAATCGCTTTTCTGTTCTTGAACAAATAATTCATGACCAGGTATCAGCACTTTTACTTTGATCATCTTATCATTTTGATCACCGTTAGCTGACTCCATGTATATGTCCATGGAAGTAATTTGATCATTGTATTTTGTTAGTGGACTAAATAACTCCTCTATGTGAGTTATCAGATCCTGACTTGCATTAAAATTTATTGGTTCTACTTGAATATCCATACTTGTTGTAATCCATAAATCGATATTTTGTTTGATATAATAACGATTGAAGCTTCTAGCGCGAATGAATAACCATCGTTTTTTGATAAGTTTTGCAGAATTAACATTTTTTAATATTTACTGGCATCCTTATTGTCAATTCTTCAGTCATAAGCATGATTATTCATAAGTCGTGGTAGAGTAGTTTTGAGTAGGCCCTCGCTTCATATGAGCGAGGGTTTTTTGTTTACCACTTAAATTAATAGCTCAGAATAAAATATTGTTTGTGATTGCGAAGGTTTGAGATAGCAATTTTTTATTTTGAATAAATTAAATATTAAGAATTTGTGAATTATGTAACGAAGCTTGCAACTTTTCGTAGGAGTAATTCATCTTTGTATTATAAAACTCAAAAAACGGTTTCACCACCATGGAATTATCAAAATCATCCTCAATAAAAATTAGAATAGGAATGCTGCTTCTTATTGGCATGTTTATTCTGAGAGCCTATGCAGAATTCTTAACTTGAGCTTAAGTTCTTGTAGTGGCTATTCTTACAGAATCTCTTCATACTTATATATAAGGGTTCCTGATTTTCGGGAACCTTTTTTTACGTTCTATCAAAAGTTCTTGGGCTTCTACTTTGATTTCGATTTCGAAATTCGTAAATTCATTTAAGGGTTTAGTCTTCATGACTAAGTCCATTAGGAGGTTAGATTGGACCTTATGATCTTTTAAGATGGTAAGGCCACACCAACCCAAAGGCGAGAAACCCTCGCCTTTGGATTTTATGCACAACCACTCACTATCCTTTTTTAACCGATTCACTTTTAGTTGTAACCATTGTCTTTTACTCAAGTATTTAATGTGTAGATGCAACTTTTTCGAAATTCCTGCATCTATAATACAAACACCTGAACAATATAAGACATGGACATACCTGAATCACTTTCATCTAAACTACGCATCGCGATGCTCATTCTATTCGCAATGTTTGTGGTACGAGGTTTCGCTCAAACTAAAGTTGATGCTTCTCAAATCATGAAAGACATGAAAGATGGGAAGAGTGTCTCATATGAGAACGCGACGATCGTGGGTGATCTTGATTTTACCTATATGGATGAAAAGCTTCCCGATTTACCAAAGAGATCTAAATGGTGGAATAGTGGTAGCAATGAGGTGGATGAGTCTATAGATGTGCAAATTTCTTTCAGGAATTGTACGTTTGAAGATGATGTGCTCGCGTACATTCATGATGACCCTTCAAACTATACTTTCACAGCTGACTTTGATAAAAAAGTGACATTTGAAAACTGTGTTTTTGAAAGAAATGCCATGTTTAAGTATTCGGATTTTGATGATCAAGTGAATTTTTCAGGTTCCAAATTTCAAAAAGAATCCACCTTTAAGTACGCTGAGTTTGATGAAAGGGCTGACTTTTCCAACACAAGATTTGACGATGATGCTACGTTTAAGTATGCAGAATTCGACGAAGGGGGAAGCTTTAAGAATGCGGTATTCGAGGAATCCTTGAATATTAAATATTTGAAAGCTCGTGGTGATTTCGATATTGCAGGGTTAGATGTTAGAGATGACATAGATGCGAAATACACCAAGATCAACGGACAGAGCTTTACAAATTATTTACTTCGATCCAGAAATTAATTTCTCTTCATATATACACGATACCAACTCGTGACTTAGGAGTCTCTGCAAGCCAAAGGGTTTCAGAGGCTTTCTTTATTTCAACTTATCCCTCTCCCAAATCAAACCTTTAGAGCTGGCTTTCTGGTCTATGATACCTGCTTCTTTCAGTGAAAAAATTACGCCTTCTAGCATTTTATTGCTTACCCAACCATTTACATACCACTCAGTGGCATGATACCATCTATTCGCATCTTTATGATCCAGCTTATACCTTTCGGCAACAAGATCCGAAGCATTATGCAAGCTCATGAAATGAGTATTACCCCTATAGATAACTTGTAAAAGGTTATGAAGTAATTCCGGCTCGGTATCTATAATCTGATTTGTAGCTGCTATCATAAAGCATGGCCAGGGGGAAATGAACTCTCCAATTCTTTTCAGTTCACCACTTTCTACATAAGGTGTAGTGGTAAATTTCTCCCAATAGAAAACATCGGCTTCCCTACTGTTCAATGAACGAATTCCACCATGAATGTCTTTTACTTCCAGTAGTTGTTGACTTTCGATGGATTTATCTTTCATCATAGCATTGACAATTGGCATGAGGTGAGATCCGGAACCTAACCTGCTTATCGCAATTTTCTTATCAAAAAAATTTTCATCGGAATTCAGGGAATTCTGCGAAGAAGTATGGATTCCCCATGTGAGTGAAGTCTTAACAAAGCCGCTGATAATCTTTGAAGGATTTCCTTTTATGACATCTGTAACAATACCTTCTGTCAATAAAATGCAAGCGTCAACCTCGTTGTTTCTTAGGGCCTCTTTCATATCACCCGAACCTCCGGGAAAGTCTTCCCATTTAAGGTCAATTCCGGCCGACTTGAACCATCCCATTTCCTGAGCTAAATGGATAGGCAGATTGAAGTGTTCCGGCACTCCACCTATTTTTATTTTTTTCATAGAAAACAAGGTGATTTATGTAGTGGCTCCACCGCAGCTGGAACCGGCACCTGCAGTGCATCCGTAGCAGTGTTGATTGAGTACAATTTCTCTATGTTTCAACACTTGTATGTCGAATTCACTGATATGATCAGGAGCTTTTACTTTTAACTCAAGCATTTGATTGAAGTCACAATCGTAAAGATTGCCGTCCCAACTCACGCTTAAGGTGTTTCTACACATCACACCTTGAGCAGCAGCCGGGTTGAAGGCATTTACAAGTTCATCCATATAATCCTGATACTTTTCTGTTTTCACCAGATACTCTAGAAAGCGGCTTACCGGAAGGTTAGTGATTGCAAAAAGATCATTGAATACAATGTCATACTCAAGAAGTTTCCTTTTGAATTGAGCAGTTAAAGAACTCTGATCACCAGGAAGAAAAGCACCTGCAGGGTTATACACCAAATCAAGTTTGAGACCTGTACCTTCTTTGCCATATCCAACAGAATTTAACATCTGAAGTGCTTTGATTGACTTATCGAATACTCCATCTCCTCGCTGAGCATCTGTCCTTTTTGCAGTGAAATAGGGCAGGCTTGAGACTACATTTACGTTGTGCTTCTTAAAAAAATCGGGAAGGTCATTGTATTTTGGATTAGCGAGGATGATCGTTAAGTTACATCTAACAATAATCTGTTTTCCCAAAGCATTGAGTTCCTCTACAAACCATCTGAAATTGGGGTTCATTTCCGGAGCACCTCCTGTCAGATCTACAGTTTTAATATCCGTCCCTCTTAGCGCATCAAGGCATTGCTGCATGGTCTCTCTTGTCATGATCTCTTTTCTGTCCGGACCTGCGTCCACATGGCAGTGTGCACAAACCTGATTGCACATTTTTCCTACATTGACTTGGAATATATCTATCTGAGTAGGTTTTAAAGGTGACAACCCGATAGCATTAAGCTTTTCTTCAAAAGTTGGGATGTTGATGGAAGTCACATCGTCCAGCACTTCGATCTGCCCTTCAGGACTGGAAAGCTTATGATTTTGTCTCTTTAAAGATTTAAGCATCCTCTTACATCAATTTTTCATTAACATGATTCATCATTTGTACGCCATGTACCAGTGAAGCTCCACTTTTTATAGCGGCAGTCACATGAACTGCCTCCATCATTTGTTCTTCATCCACTCCTTTTTTTAAAAGGTCAGACGTGTATGCTTCAATACAATAAGGACAATGAACTGCATGTGAGACAGCTAGAGCTATCAGTGATTTTTCTCTGGCTGTGAGCGCTCCTTCCTGGAAAACACTACCGTAGTAGTCAAAAAATTTATCACCCAGTTCTTTTTGCCATTCGGTGATTTCACCGAATTTCTTTAAGTCTTCTTTATTGTAGTAAGTATCTTTCATTTCATTCCAATTATTTTATCACCTACGAAATACCCCAAGTTTATTCTGACAAATGGAAATCAGCTATTTCAAATCCATTTTCATCTTGAATCAGTATGATAATTCTCTATAGGTATCTCATCTTTGCTCGAGATTTGATGTGAAGTTAAAACAATATCTCACTGAGAAAAGGTCAATAAGTCAAAACGTCACATAGTTTACTATATGAAAGCATACCAACTACGAAGAACAGGTAAACCTCGGATTTTAAGAATGGAGGAAATACGTGAACCTACTCCGGTAGGAGGAGAGGTAAAAGTTAAAATCGAGGCTATAGGTATTAACTATGCTGAAATCCTCTCCAGAAAAGGACAGTACAGTTGGGCACCCAAAAAACCCTATGTCATGGGGATGGAGTGTTATGGAGAAATAGTAGAGTTGGGCGAGGGTGTTTCCAAATATAAATTGGGTGATAAAGTAATAGTAGGGCAGCAATATGGATCTTACGCTGAATATACATGTGCTTCTGAGCATTTATGTTTCCCTGCGATAGACGATTTTTCACCGGAGGAAAATGCGGCATACCTCGTAAATTTTATGACTGCTTGGATCGCACTTAAGAAGTTGTGTAGGGTAGAGAAAGGAGAACGTGTTTTGATACAAGCTGCGGCTGGTGGGGTTGGTACTGCAGCGGTTCAGATTGGTAGCGCATTGGGCTGTGAGATATTTGGAACGGCAAGTAAGGAGGATAAACTTGAACTGATTAAAAAGCTGGGAGGCAAACCAATAAACTATAGAACTCATGATTTTTATGAGGCGATTATGAATGATGGAGGGAGGGTAGATTGTGTATTAGAAACTGTAGGTGGAGATGTTTTTAAGAAAAGTATGAGGCTACTTGATACGTTTGGAAGGCTCGTGGTGATTGGCTTTGCATCCATGAATCTGAAAATATGGAATCCTTTCTCATGGGTAAAGACTTACCTGGATGCTCCGAAAGTAAACATGATGAAAATGGCGATGGAAAGCAAGGGGGTCTTTGCTTCGCACATTGGATATTTAACCGAGAATGAAAATCTGACTTCAGAAATATGGAATGAACTGAAACAGTTCATTGAGAAGTATGAATTGAGACCGGTAGTTGGTAAGGTTTTTTCATTTGATAATTTACCGGAATCACACAAATGGATGGAATCCAGAAATTCAGTAGGAAAGTTAGTCGTCAAATTATGATAGCTTACCGAAAAAACGGCATTCATCTAAAATACCTCTTTTATATTATCAAATGATAAAAAAAATTAAAAAATCCTTTGTATGTTGCTAAAAACCTTATAATTTCGAGATATAATAGATAGTGAGTATCTATTTTCCATAGCTGGTTCTTAATGATGAAGGGTTACTACCATGTGGCCCTTCTTTTTTTATTTTAAACTTTTATATACCTTTATCACATGATAAATGATCGTATTCACAAGCTTATTAAGGTATTGGATATGAATCCTACCTCATTTTCGGACTCATTAGACGTAAGCGTAACGGTTATTTTTAATATTATCAAAGGAAGAAGAAGCAAGCCTAGCTTCGATCTAATTCTCAAAATCCTTAAGGCATACGATAAGCTGAATGCAGAATGGTTGATCAAGGGCGAGGGCCCTATGTGGAATGATGATATTGTCACTTCTGCTGAGATTGCTCCGACTCACGTCAACCTTAACGCTCGTATCAGAGAACTCTTTGTTAAGATGAGGTTACAACAACCAGAATCACATGAAGTGCTCGAGTTGGAAGAATTGGTTACTTATTTAATAGAGGAATCTTCAGAGCAGAAAAACAAGCTGATCTTATTGCACGAGCGCCAGGAAGGCATGCTAAATGTGCTGAAGGAGAAACTCAAGCTGAAGGTTTAATTTCTTTCCGTCCCTCAAGTTTACACTCATTTTAATTGATCCCTAAAATCTGTCCAGGGTAACCTGTCTGGTTATTTCGAAAGTTAAGAGAATCCAAATCGGATCCCTTTGTGATTTTGAGCTAGAAGATAGTTTTTAAGATAGAATTCACCATACCCACATAACATAATTAACGCAAACTGGTAAAATTAAAAGGCGTGGATGTGTAGTAGGAATCTATAGGTTATAACCTATGTTTCAGTCGATTACCTTGAGTTCAACCAGTTCTCTTACCAGGCTTTTTCTCAAGTGGACTTTCTGATATCGATTGTAAGCAATAGTAAGTAGTAGTAGAGCTAGGAGACTACCTGAGATGGTTTTAGACCAAAGTAAGATAGAAGCAATCTGTTCCTGCTTTTTTACCTTGTCAAAATATCTTTTTGTGATGAGATCAAAATTGTACTCTTTTTCTTGTCGTTGAATCTCTCTTTGTGTCTCAAGGTAAGTCTCAGTCTTGTTGAAAAAGATTTCACTGTATTCTTTTCCTAAGTCATCTAACCCTTTTGAATAGTAAATATTTGAGAATGTTTTGTATATCTCGTAACTACTAGCATCATGTTCTGCATAAGAAGCGATTTCCTCAGCTTTTTTCAAAAAGTCCAATGCCTCTACTTCTTCCCCAACCTCGGAGAGATATCTTCCTATATTTCTATAGGAAAGAAAAATTCCATAGTTATCAACTTGATTTTCAGAACTCATCAACGTGATGGCTTGCCTGAGATAAGTGATGGATTTTTCCGTATTCCCCAGTTCGTAATGGATTTCGCCCAAGTTGTGTAAAGCCATTGCCTTGAATAAGGTTTGATCAGTGGGTATTTCCAATACTTCTTCAAAGTATTTCTTTGACTCTATGTAATCTTTACTTTCTAAATAAACCAGTCCTATTTGATTGATTATTTCTGTTCTACTGTAAGGATTATCTTCTATAAGAGGAAGGATACCCGTAAGCATTTGAATGGCCTCTGAATATTGATCGGCACTTTGGTAAACGAGTCCTTGATTGAGTTTTAAACCTATGAGTAGATCCTCGTCATTACTTTCAAGAGCTAGTTCAATTGCTTCAAGATTATATATAGTTGCTAGTTGATTGGCTTCAAATTGACGAAATGTATTAGCTATATTTTTTCTTAACCAAATTTTATCTTTTACGATATTATCATAATTTCTATTATCCGCCTGTCGAATTCCTTCCAAACAGTAAAGAACTGATTTAGCATAATCTTTTTGTTCGTAAAGAATATAGCCCAAGTAAAGATTTGATTTTACAATCCCGTACGAGTCATCCTTTTTTTCAGACTTTATCAATAAATCTTTTGCTAGAACTTGAGCAGAATCCCAGTCAGATTGGAAGAAAGACCTGATTGTGGCCAAATCTTCCTCTACGTCACTAGCTAGTGACGTGTGTATAAGTAAAATGATACCAATAAAGTGAAGAAATATTCTCATTCCCCGATAACTGTTTCAAGAACAATGATAAAAAAAAACACCGAGTATTCCTCGGTGTTTTTTGAGAAGTTCGACAATCAGTGGTCATGAACCACATGAAAGGTTCATTTTATTCCTTAAAGTGTTAGTTATCCACCTCCAACACCGCTTCCCGAACCATTTGAACCTCCTCCGCCTGACCCAGTGCTTCCACCAGTTTCGGTTGTTTCGGTAGGTTCAGTACTTAATTCAGTGTCTTGTATTAATTGATCCATTTCTTCCATGGCTGCATCCTCTTGACATGCAGTAGTGAGTGACATAGCTGTGATAATGGCCAGGGCTGTGAATAGTTTTCTTTTCATAACTCAAACAAGGTTTTAATGATTTAATGATGATTCAAATATAGGATATTTTTTTTATTTGACACATAACTAAAAGATTTTTTATAATTTTATTTTTGTGATAGATAACTAATTGATATTAAATCAGTTATGTGTGAACTTTAAATATTTTGAATTGAAATTTATGTGAATTTTTTGAATGGGTTTATCTTCGCTTCAAATAACACATTTATGAGGTATTTTTTGATTCTTTTGATAGCCATTGCAGGCTGTACAACACCTTCTGAGAAATTTGCGAGCCATGGTGAAGAAATCACTTCTGCAGAGGCGATCTCTATGGAAGATTTTTTGAAGAAAGTAAATGATGAGGAGACTCCTTTCAAAGTAAGAGGAACCATTGAGGAGGTTTGCCAGATGAAAGGATGCTGGATGACACTTAGAAATGAAGAGGGGGCAAACGTGCGTGTTACGTTTAAAGACTATGGCTTTTTCGTTCCTAAAGACATCAGTGGAAAGGAAGTCATCATCCAAGGAATAGCAAATAAAGAAGTATTAAGTGAGGACATAGCTAAACATTACGCCGAAGATGGGGGGGTAGCATATGATGAATCGATGCGAAACGCCATCACTTTTGTGGCACACGGAGTGCTTGTAAAAGAGAGTTAGTTTATCAGCTGTACATACTCCGCTGTTTCTTTTTTGCGAATAGTTGACGAAATGTGGTTCCGGAGAGTGATGCAAAACCTCCGGCTAATCCCCCAATAAGTCCAGCAGCAAAAACAAGCAAGATCGGATCTCCTATTTGCATAACGTCTGCAATCTTAGAGGAAAACGTGGATGTGTTGTTGACATCCAGGTTCCAGGCATGTCCCATCCAGATTAACCCTACACCTAAGAAACCTGCGACAAAAGCATTCAATCCAGATGATGGAGAAATGTAACACACCACAAATGAGATTACCATAGCAATCCACCAAACGGAGAAAGGTGATAGAAAATAGGTGAGGGTCCCAATTACTATAAGTCTTATTATTAATTTCATGTAGGTTCAAATTTTATCGATGGGAGTAAACACACGTTTATCGTTGATGCTAATTTGGCTTTAAAGTGATGCTATGAACAACTTTTTCGTCATCCTCTCGAATGGATTTGTTGAAAAGCATTTTGTAATAGTCACCGCCTGCCCATTCGTCAATCATATGCCCGTAAGTTGGATTTCCCGGATTTCCGGATTGACTCCCCGGATAAACACCCCAGGCATTGACCTCTCCTTCTCCCAATTCTACAACCATTCTCCACGATGGCCCATGATTGGAAGACGCAGCATTCACTATGGATCTGTTACCACCAATTTTTACTTTCTGTTTGCTAAAAGCTCCCATTCTAAGCAAATGTCTGATGGTGGTGTTTTTGTACGTGTACCATAAAAGCGAATTGCCTTCCTTTTCCAGGTACTCTTCAAGAGATTCAATGGTCTCCTTGAAAGTAAGTCGGTATAAGTCACCAGTTGATTCCACAACCTCTGTACTTTGATTATCCACCATGAAAAACACAGGATTGTTTTTGAGAATGTCTACAGTATTAAACCAATTTGGACGATAAACGGCTACATCACTACTATCAATTTCATCCCATAGTTTGTTATTGAGTTTCCTCCACCACACTTCATATATGGTTGGTGCTTGTCGGTCAGGTTCGTTGAAATAGTCCCAATTCCTGAGCTTATTATAGTACTCCCACTCAAGATTAGTAAAGGAAGCAGAATCCAGACTATCGAGCATCATTGGCAATGCTTCGAATGCATTGTAGTTGAAATTATCATGTTGCAACTCCATCATGTCTTCCACTGTAATATTATCCATGACTCTCAAGCGATCGTTGATCCGTCTTCCCCTGTAATACTCATAGTGATGATCGTATTGGTAATATGGGTATAGCGTATCGGCAGGATGTTGATTTGCGGAACTTAGGAAATTTTGCGATGGATTTAGTATGTGAAGGTTATGTGATTGAGGCATGTATGTGCTCCACTCATGATCGATGTTACTTCCATCCATGAGGAATTTACCCTGTTCCTCCCATTTCACCGGAAACTTTCCATTTACCCATAGCGCAATATCTCCACTTACGGAAGCAAAAGAATAATTTTGCGGCGGGCCGCTGAAATAACTGAATGCCTCAACAAATTCTTCGTAGTTGGCTGCTTTATTGCCCAGGTAAAGAGCTTTGATTTCCTTGCTTGCATCATGAGCGATCCATTTCATAGCGAGGTTGATTATTTCACTTCTCCTGCTATTGAAATTTCTATCATAAACCACCGGACCGTGATGTGTATAGACAATCGTATCGTAGACGCTGAATGATCCTTTCACCTTAATCTCTTCTATCACTTTTTTGGTAGGCACCCAGTTATCATTATACAGATACTCATCTCTGTTTTTATCTTTAAATTGGATATAATACCAGTCTACTAAATCTCTTTTGGCATTTGTATTCCCCCAGGCAATGAAATCGTTGTATCCAACGATTACACCAGGTCCTCCGGGTAGTGTAGCACCCATTGTGTTGATAGTAGGAGCATTCAGATGCATGACGTACCATATACTTGGCAGATTTAAACTCAAGTCAGGTTCGTTGGTAAGAATAACTCTTCCATTGGCTGTTTTTTCACCATTTACCACAAAGCTGTTACTTCCATTATCCGGGTTTGGCTTATTGATAATTGGATCTGTAAACTCCAAAGGGAATGTGACTTCAGGCTTTTCTACAGCTATGGGCTCAAAATCAAAGATAGTTCCGGAAGGAATAACCGGGTCGAGTGTATCTGGTCTTTCCGGATAAAGTGTCTCAAATACTTCTCGTCCCCATTTCTTCAGTGCATTGGTGTGCTCCAAATCCCGCTCACCACGAGATAACATGTTATTCATGTTTGAGATGAGTAAGAAACACTTTAGTGGAGTCCATTCCTCAGGCTCATAATCAAGTAGCTTGTATTCTATTGGGTAATCTTTGTATGAAAGAGATTCGATGTACGCATTTACTCCATCAGTATAAGATTTAACCAATTCATACATTTCGGGTTCTTCTTGCCTAAATAGCTCTTCTGATTTTTTAGCACCGTATTTAAGGCCTATGCGACGCATGCCTTTGTCCACTTCTACTATATCTGCGTTCCCCAGTTTGCCTCCCAATATCTCGGATAACCTTCCTGCTGCGGAATACAGCTGAAACTCCATCTGCCAAAGCCGATGATAAGCGGTGATGTAGCCTTGAGTGAAAAAAAGATCTTTCTCATTTTGAGCAAATACATGCGGTATATAAAGTTCATCAAAGTAAATATTGACACTATCAGAAAGCCCTGTTTCAAATGATTGAGAGATTATATTTATAGATTCATTCTCTGCATTTTGCCAAAATCCATGAAAAGGGCTAAGAAATTTTCCTAAAGGAGGTGCGATTCCAATCTTAGAGTTCAGGGCGATACCGAGGGCAAGTGTAATGCTAAATGAAATTACGAAACGAAGTGTCTTCATGTGGAGTCCTTTAAACTCGGGCTATAAGCTGATTGTACATGTTCAATTGGAAGTGAAAATATCAAATAAATCCTGTAATGCCTATTTTTATGACAATGAGTAAAAATGAATTTTATGTGGCGGGATTCAAGCCCTTCTGTGATCGGCTTTTTTCACTCATCTTGCTTATATTACTTTTTCCACTGATGTTATTGTTAACAGTTATGCTTTGGATACATTTTGGAGCATCTCCGCTCTATAAGCAGCTTAGACCAGGTAAAGAAAGTAAACCGTTTTGGTTACTCAAATTCAAGACAATGAAAGTAGAGGACGATGAGGCTTCTTTAACCTCGCTTGGGAAATTCCTTCGCTCTGTTTCTTTGGACGAGCTGCCACAACTGGTCAATGTTTTGAAAGGAGAAATGTCTTTAGTAGGTCCGCGACCTTTGCTCATGGAATACCTGCCTTATTATAATAAGGATGAAATAAAGAGACATGAAGTATTACCTGGTATTACGGGTTGGGCTCAAGTCAATGGAAGAAATACAATTGACTGGGAGTCGAGAATGCAATATGATGTTTATTATGTTGAGCAGATTTCCTTCAAGCTTGATTTGAAAATTTTTTTAAAAACCATAGCACACCTGTTCATCCGTGATAAAACAAGTTACGAGGGAAAAAAGACCATTAAGTTCAGCGATTACGCACAAGAAAGATGACCGATAAGCGGATATACCTTTCACCGCCGAATGTTGGTGATTTCGAAAAGGAGCTGCTTGCTTCCTCATTAGAAAGCGGATGGGTTGCTCCGGTAGGACCATCGCTCAATGCGTTTGAAGCAGAGCTTGAGAAGTATTACCCTCAAAAGTCAGTCATTGCTTTAAATTCAGGAACTTCTGCATTGCATTTGGCTTTGATCTTGGCAGGAGTTGGAGATGGAGATCAAATTTTGGTCAGCAGCTTTACGTTTGCAGCTTGTGCTAATGTTGTTTTGTATGAGCGGGCCATACCGATTTTCCTTGACAGTGAAGAAAAAACATGGAACCTTGACCCTGAGCTACTGTTTTCGTATTTAAAGTCAGCGCAAACCATTCCGAAAGCAGTCATTGTAACACACCTGTATGGAATGCCAGCTCAAATTCAGGAAATCAAATCCATCTGTGAAAAATACGGAGTGGTTCTAATTGAGGATGCAGCTGAATCATTGGGAAGTAAAATAGATCAGCAATCGGTAGGAGCCTTTGGTGAATATGGTGTTGTGTCTTTCAATGGAAATAAGATCGTGACGACAAGCGGAGGAGGCGCGTTAGTTTGTGAAAGTATTGATAGGGAAAGAGGGATTCACCTTGCAACACAGGCAAATTCAGGTAAGTATGGATATGATCACCAGGAAGCCGGATTCAACTATCGGTTAAGTAATATCCTGGCAGGTCTTGGACTTGCCCAGATGAAACGGTTGGAATCGTTCGTTGAAAAGAAAAGAGCCGTATTTGATCACTACAAAACATCATTGTCAAATGATTTCTATTTTTTAGAAGAACCTCCCGATTATTTCTCTAATAGGTGGTTAACTACATGTCTGCTCAATCATGAAGAACGCTCAGTCGAGGATTTGATCGCCTTTCTTGATGATAGGAATATCGAATCAAGGCTTCTATGGAAGCCTCTTCATCTTCATAGAGCCTATTCATCGGCTGAATTTTTAGGCTCAGGAGTTTGTGAGAGCATATTTGAAAAGGGAATATGTCTGCCATCAGGAACTGGTCTTACAGATAGGCAGCAGAATTATGTGATTTCTTCCATCCAGGAATGGATCAAAAATCAATAGGCCGACGGTTTTTTTATAATGGCTTTCTTGGTCTTTCTGGTAAAAAGATCTGGAGGAAGAAAGATCTCTGCTTTTAAGCCGATTTGCAAGAAGCTGTCATTATCATCAGGATTACCTCGACGCGATCCTGGTTGAATTTGATCATAGAATTCCTGATTGACCACACCTGCTTCATCTTTTCTATCACTAAGCAACTGGGCAGTAGAGTTTGAAAACTCAGTGCCATAGACATCTGAGACATCATCCAAATAATCTGTAAAAGCAAAATGGTAAGATACTTCCAGGTTTACATTCAGAAATTCATTCACCTTGAATTTCCCTCCTACACCTAGTGGAACAGTAGTCACCCATTTTTTGTAGCTGACACCTTCTGTTCTGGCTTCTCGTAGATCATATTTTTCTCCTCCCAGCTCAGCTGTTGGCTTGTAGTTTAAATATCCAACGCCGGAAAACAAATAGGGATCGAATGTCCAGCGTTTGTAATAATCTCCCTGATAAGGTTTGATATAATATATGAGATGAAGCTGAAAGTGAAAATTTTTAGATTCAAAAGATAAATTTCTTTGACGCTGAAATGAACTGTCTGAAGCATTTTTATCATCGCCGGTAAGCTTGAAGCTGGTAGCGTCCAGTCTGGCTCCCACACGATTTAATAGTCTGGCTTCTAAGCCCAGGCTGAATTGAGACAGGTCTGTGCTGATACTGTTTTTGCTATTTAGTTCACCGAAATAAGTGGAGGTCCCTGTACCGAAGGAAAAAGAAAAATATCGGTCATTATATTGCCAGGAGAGAAAGTTCTGTGAGAATGCAGCAGAACTGAAAATTAGGAAAAAAGCTGTGAGCGTTTTTTTCATCTGGGTCCAAAAATATTGCAGAAAAGTTTCCGACCAATAATGGTCGGAAAACAATTTCTACAAATAATCACCCTAATCGTTTGCTTTTTGAAGTAAGTAATGCTTGATACTTACTATTTATGAGAAAATTAATGTTTGTTTCATTAACTATTATGATACAAATGTACGAGGCTCATTTACCCTATTTTGCTGGGGTATAATCCTAAAGTTTGCTAAGTATTATACTTAATTAAATCTAAGGTTAAATAGGCTTCTGTCTTAGCCTCTTTTTCTCCGCATGTTTGCGCTTATTTTCCAGCCGCTTTTTCCTGGATGCCTTGGTCGGTTGTGAAGGTTTCCGGACCTTCTTTTTTGTGAATGATTTTGCCAACATCCGATCAAGCTTCTTAAAAGCGATCTCTTTGTTTTTAATCTGCGAGCGTTTGCTATCAGCAGTTACGACCAGTTCATCTTCTTTCGTCAGTTTATTGCTGTTAGCTGTACGAATCATTTGTTTTTCCGAGTTGCTTATTAGCACTGACTTGCCTATGTTCCATGGCAATGTCACTTTGGTTTCCACCTTGTTGACATGCTGACCTCCAGGACCACCGCTTCGCGATGTTGTGATTTCTATTTCAGGTTTGAGCTTGGTAACTGTAATTCGCCTATCATTCATGGCTGGCACGCTTCATGTCACTATGCTCGTACGCATCATCATAATCTGGTCTTATTGTGCCCATTAATCGATCCCAAATAAGAAAGTAAAGTCCATAATTACCTGTGAATTGCTTGTGATGTTGGTTATGATTGACAGAAGTATTGATCCATTTGCCCAGCCAATGTTTATGAAATCCTTTTGGATACAATTCATATCCTAAATGCCCATAGACATTGTAAATAATCATAAACAAAAGGAAAGTGAGAAGGGCGATCCGGTGAAAAGGAATAAGAAATACGATCGGAAAGATGATACTTGCTTCAAAGAATGCTTCTATCGGATGGAATGCATAGGCAGCCCAGGGCGAAGGATTGGTTGATTGATGATGTGTCTTGTGTACGAGTTTGAAGATTTTCGGATGATGCATCAGACGATGCATCCAGTAGAAGTATGTGTCATGAAGTAGGATCATTAGAAAAACACTTAGGATAAAATAGCCCCATCCAAAAATCTCGATTGTCTCATACCTCAAGGTGTACTCCCGTAGAGATGAACCAAAAACAATAACGGCTACCAATACGAAGATGATAACCGTAATTAATGAGAATATGACTTCACGTCTATAATCCTTTTGGTTAGGAAATGAATGCTGGATTTTCCAGTATGACCATTTCGATTTAAAAATCACATAGAAGATAAGAAATGCAAGTCCAGCAACTCCAAAGTACCGAAGTAGGTTGTGAGACAAAGCACGAATGATTACCTCGATCGCATCCATGAATCTAAGCTACATCAAAACTGATAAAACTATTTCTTTCTACTTTATGAAAACAAATAAATACGTTTCTTCGTATAAATATGCAAAATAGAAACAAATACCATGAGAGGCACGAATCTGGGAGAATTTGAAGAGCTTTTACTACTGGTCGTATTGATCCTGCAGGAGGAGGCATATATGCTTCGAATAAAAGATGAAATAAAGAATCAAATTAATCGATCGATTTCGATGGGTGCATTGCACACTACGCTCAGTCGGCTTGAAAAAAAGAATTTTCTAATATCGGAAATGGGAGGAGCCACAAACGAGCGTGGAGGACGTAGAAAGCGCATTTACGAATTGACAGCTGATGGTAAAGCAGTACTCAACGAGGTAAAAGAGATGCGAGCCAACCTATGGAGTCAGGTGCCATCATTTGATCTGAAGTTCCATGGCGAGATCTGATCATCCATCCCGGCTCTCCCTTTTTCTGATCCGATGGCTCTGCAAAGAAGACTTAGTTGAAGAATTGGAGGGGAACCTCATCCAATACTTCAAAGAAAAGAAAGGCTCCTCTCTCAGACCTATTAAATATTGGTATCAGGTATTCAATTATTTGAGACCTGCTACGCTTAAATCTTTCAAAATTCAAAACTCAGGACCCATGTTTATTTTCAATCCATTACTTACTTTAAGAAACTTATATCGCCATCGATCAACATCATTCATAAGCATCTTTGGATTTGCTTTTGGCCTGGTTGCTGCCTTTTTTCTATACTCCTACATTTATTCGGAAATCACTACGGATCAATTTCATACGGATAAGGATAAAATCTATCGTACGTTACGGGTTTCAGAAATGAATGGAACGCCTTATCGGATTGGCGTCACCTCAGTGCCTTATGCTGAGGCATTGGTAAATGATTATCCTGAGGACATTCAGGAAGTGGTCAGAACGCTTCCTGAGAATGGACTGGTAGCAGTTGGTGAAAAGAGGTTTATGGAAGAAGATTTATTATTCGTTGACGATAATTTTTTTGAATTTTTCTCTTATCCGTTGAAAACCGGAGACAAATCCGCTGTACTTACCACAGCTAATTCGGTGGTGCTCTCAAATAGTGCTGCCAAGAAGTATTTTGGAGATGAAGATCCCATTGGCCAAATCATTGAAGTCGACAATGAGTATGAGTTTATTGTGACAGGCGTAATGGATGACATACCAGCGAATACCCATTTAGATTTCAGTATGGTCTTTTCCATAGATCTCTTTGAAAGATTTGATTGGTTTGGTGGCTGGTGGAACAACAGTCTTCACACCTATGTAAAGGTGCCTAGTACACAACAAGCAGCTCAGTTGGATGGAAAACTGGATCAGTTTATGGACAAGTACCTGGGGGAAGACTTTAAAAGATCGGGGAATAAGATAGGACTGGAGCTCGAGCCATTGGAAGATATCTATTTTAATGACGAAACACGATATGACCATGCGCAGCATGGAAACTACGCATCCATTTTCACTTTAGCGGTGGTTACGATTGCGATCTTATTTATCGCGTGTTTTAATTACGTAAATCTTTCCATTGCTCAATCCTTTACACGTGCAAAGGAAGTAGGAGTGAGAAAAGTTCTGGGAGGTTCTAAATCCAGACTCGTATTTCAATTTTTAACAGAGTCTTTGTTGATCCTTTGTATTTCCATTCTGCTTTCGATTGGGGCATGTGAGGTGCTATTGCCAGCATTTAATTCCTTTTTTGGGCTGGAAGTAACACTTAATTGGCTGGATCAAAATGTGTTGGTCTTTATTTTCGCTCTTATACTGGTTGTCGTTCTGACTTCTGGTGTTTACCCGGCGTTATTACTTTCATCTTTCAAATCTGTGTCCATTCTTCGTGGGAGTAAGTTGTCTTCAGGAAAGAATGTGGGACTCAGAAAGGCTTTAGTTGTCACTCAATTTGCTATTTCTATTTTTCTCATTGTCGCAAGTATTTTGATTGGTATTCAGACAAACTATCTCAACTCTAAGGATCTGGGTTTTGACAAAGAGGCGATTGTTTTGATAGATCTAAACAATTCGGAAATCAGATCAAAAAGGGATCAGTTTAAAGATCGTCTTCTAACCAATGCAAATACATTAGGGGTATCATCTATATCTGGAGAGCCTGGTGGATTTCATGATGCCTCCACTTTTCAGATAACCGGAATAGATGCTTCCAATCGGATGAGAACACTTTTTGTAGATACGGAATACTTTAATTTGATGGATATAGACATAGCGGCTGGGAGAGGCTTTTCCAAAGAGATTGCAACAGATGAGGAATTTGCTGTTGTTCTCAATGAAAAGGCTGTTGCGGAGTTAGGTATTGCTCCTGATGAGGTCCTCGGCAGAAAAGTAACTATGCCTGGGTGGGATATATCTAATGTTCCCATTATTGGTGTGGTGAAAGATTATCATTTTATTTCCTTAAGAGATGAAATCGAACCGCTTGCTATTCTTTGTGGAGGTTACCACCGAAAGTTGGCAGTAAAAATAAATATGAATGAAGCCAGGGATCAATTATTATTTATCGATCAAACATTTTCTGAGTTGGCACCTGGGTTCCCCATGTCTTACCAATTCCTGGATGATAGCCTGGGAGATTTATATGAAAAAGAAACGCAGCAGGTTCGAATATTTAGTGCATTCTCCAGCCTTTCTATCTTCCTGGCTTGTTTAGGGATTTTTGGCTTGGCTGCATATGCCGCTCAGCAACGACAAAAAGAGCTTGGAATTCGCAAGGTCTTGGGAGCAACAGCTGAACAGCTTATCGGTCTGATCTCAAAAGAGTTTATCATACTGGTTTTGGTTGCAACGATCATTGCGATACCGGCAGGATGGTATTTCATTCAGCAGTGGCTCGGAGGGTTTGCTTATCGGATCGAAATTATGGATTACTGGTATGTCTTTTTAATCGGAGGTTTCGCAACTGTGCTTATAGCCCTGGCTACAGTCAGTTTCAAAACGTATAGAGCCGCAGTTTCCGATCCTACGGAAAGTATCAGGAATGAGTAATTATCAAACCATCTGCCTGAATGTAAGATTGATTCGTGGTGAAGTAACACGTTTAGATTTTGGCAGGCTGTGAAGCCAATGTGTTTGTGTAGCGCCCTTCATTACTAACAGACTTCCGGGTTCTAGAAAGATCGAAAGTTTATTGTCTTTTTCATCGCGATGTTTCATAGAGAATTTTCTTGTGGCTCCAAAGCTAAGTGATGCGATGGTACCATTTTTCTTAAGGTCTTTTTCATCGTCGCTGTGCCAGGCCATGCCTTCATCCCCGGTATGATAGAGGTTTAATAAGCATGAGTTGTAGGACTCATTCGTATGCTTTTCGACCATTTTTGTAAGCTCTAAAAGTTCCTTGGTCCAGGGTAGGGCCGTTCTTGTTTTGTTGGAATAGGTGTATTCAAAAGACTGATCTCCGTACCAGGCTACCTTTCGTTTGGTTACAATGTGGCGACCGAAGATGACAGCTTCATCATTTCTCCATTCAATCCCGTTCATGAGTGCCTCATAATACCGACTGCTTGATTCAGCATCCATGATCTGACCGTAATAGTTTGCTTCCCCATCCTTATTTAGAAGATTGGCTTCCGGATTTATCGTTTCTTCAAACAGTTTCATTTTCCCACTTTATGTACTCAGACCTAAGACAATGACCGCATGGCCTATAACCCCTGTTTATGGCTTCTTTCCTATTAACAAAAAACACCCGGTTTACATCCTTCATGCGTTTCCCTGATTTGCAATGAAGCGTTCCATAGATTTTCAACTTTGAATTGCCGACAAATGTTATCGTTTGCTTTCTTATAAGTCGTGTCAACTCGTTGTTTTTAAGCTCCTGGTGCAACCACATTAGCTTGCTAGCCGACTGGCCTCCCATCCTATAATAGCCGCTTTTCGATTTGCTCCCCAGTGATATTGCCCAAAATGGCCGGTGGATTGGATCACACGATGGCATGGAATGAGATAGGCAATGGGATTATCTCCTATAGCTGTCCCTACGGCTCTTGAAGCTTTAGGCTTTTTGATAGCTGTTGCTATTTGTCCGTAGGTTGCAAGATTTCCGGAGGGTATTTTTATTAATGTCTGCCATACCTTGA
Source organism: Ekhidna sp. (assembly GCA_965267215.1). Classification (GTDB taxonomy): domain Bacteria; phylum Bacteroidota; class Bacteroidia; order Cytophagales; family Cyclobacteriaceae; genus Ekhidna. The sequence goes on along the minus strand of OZ253940.1, from coordinate 1,592,383 downwards.
CTTGAAAAGCAGTTCCTTTCAAATGAAGTTTAATTTGATTCAATTTAGACCAATCATGATTGAAGACAAAAAGTGCATCTTGTTGAAGAAGATCTGTTTTTTGGGAAAACGTGGCGTTAGGGAACTTACTTTTTAGTTTATCCAGTGACTCGTCCTTCCCGCTAACAAAGGACAAACTACATATCCCTTTTTCAGTACTTGCAATGAGTACTTCTCCGAAAGGGCTATCAGCAAAACTATGATTGATTTTAAGGTCTTTTCCACCATGCTTGTATTCTGCTGGGGTCATCCCCTCTATGTTGATGAATAGGTCATGCAATCTCGCAGTACTTGAAAGGCCTGTTTGATGCGTGGCTTCTGAAAGGGTGACTTGCTGCTCTTTCAAAAGACTTTTGGCATATTCCAGACTAAGAAACTGGAGGAACTTTTTTGGACTGACCCCAGCCCAATTACTGAACATCCGCTGAAAATGAAATGGACTCAGGTGAACCCTCTCTGCAACCTCATCGAGGTTTGGCTGTTCTCTGAAGTTGCGATTTAAGTAGCTTATTGCATCAGCAATTCTGTTAAAATTGATTTGGTCTTGACTTGTCATCTTGCGCTAATTAAAGATAGACCAAAAGTAGGTTGGCATTGCGCAATAAAACACCCGAAACTTGCGGTATTGTAAGATTAGTTACAATGCCGCAAGCGATTCAATTAATCAGATGTATTTTCTTTTAATTTACACGTACTCAAGCCAAAAGGCGCATAAAGTGGACAGAAGCTGACAAAGCTTGTAATCACGAAAATACCTGCCAGAACCAGGAGGACGAGTCCTAATGTACCCGTTATGGTATTTGTGAAATATAGAATTGCTATAAATGCTGCTAATACAAAACGTACTACCCTGTCTGTAGATCCCATGTTCTTTTTCATATCTAGTTGTTTTTAGTTTGAGAAAAATTCAATGATCAAGACAAGACCATAAACAATGAAGATGCAGGTGATACATACCGCAATCAACTTTGCAATCTTATCCTTTTTCATAGGTCAAACATAAATGGGAGGTTGTAACTAAACAGTGACTTTAGTCACCGATACCGATGATTTCTATGCCGTAGCTGTGCTGGATAACTTTACCTTCTGCTTCCAGTTTTTTGACCACCCTGGAAACAACTTCACGGGCTGTACCCAGTTCGCTGGCGATTTGTCGATGCGATATTTTAACTGGATTCTGGTCTATTACCTTGCTTTTTTCGACTAAATAATCAAACAACCGTTTATCCATCTTATCGAAGACCACATGACTAACGGTTTCCAGTAACTCATTATACCTGAGATGATACTGCTGATAGAAAAGGGTGTTGATTTCAGGATATTTATTAATCCAGTCTCTGACTTTATCCACTGGAAGCAGCAATACTTTTGAGTCTTCCTCGGTTTTAGCGAACACACCACTTGGATCATTTCCCAAACCCGCAGCGAATGACATGATACAACTTTGTTTAGGCTCTATGTAATAAAGGAGGAGCTCTTTGTCTCTGAATCTTGAAAATACCTGAAGTATTCCTTCTAAAACGATCGGAATCACCTTTACATACTGACCAGTTCTAAGAATCTCGGTTTCAGCAGGGATATCTCTTATGCTTGAACTCTCTTCTATCTCTGTGATAAGATCCTTGCTCAGAAATGATAAAGACTCTCGGATGGATGACATAGGTATGATGAATTCTTACTCTATAAAGGTAAATCTCATCATATCTCTCTTTAGTTCCAATGTGTTTTTCGTATTAGCCTAACCATAAATGGTCTCATCAATAACCTTACTCATTTCTTAAACTCTTTACGGGATTTAAAACAGCTATTTTTATTGAGTAGTAGCTAATGGTCAGCCAGGCTAATATTAGGGTTAGCAGACCTGACGCTACCAGGGTGAACACATCAATACTGGTATGATAAGCAAAACTTTCCAACCATCTGTCCATACCCAGGTAGACAAGCGGCATAGCAATACCAAATGAGATCAGGATCAGCCTGGTAAAGTTGAGAGAGAGTAGGATCACAATGTTTCCAATCGATGCACCAAGCACTTTTCTTACCCCAATCTCTTTGGTTCGTTGCTCTGTGACGTAAGCAGCTAATCCAAATAGTCCAACACAAGCCATGATGATGGTTATCATGGTAAAGAGGGAGAATACAGTCCCCGTCTTTTTATCTGTCTCATATAATTCATCCAGGTTTTTGTCAAGAAAAGAGTAGGATAGTGGTCGGTCACTTTCAAATTCATTCCACTTATTTTCCATATGCTGAAGCAAGCCAAGTACATCTTTTGTTTCCGTTTTTATTGCCATTCTGGGCATAATGGCGCGAGTGGATGTGTTAAATAAAACCATAGGTTGAATCTCGGTGTGCAAGGACTGTTGATGGTAGTCTTTAACCACACCAACTATGTTAAACTCTCCTGATTGATTGGGACCTGGACTAGGATTAATAATTTTTCTTCCAACAGCATCATCATACCCGAGTAGCAAAGCAGCAGTTTCATTGATGATGACGCTCAATGAATCGTTATAATCAGGCTCAAATCCCCTGCCTGATACCATTTCCATTCCTAAAGCCTGGATGTAATCATCGTCTGCCGAGACCGTAAAGGTGCGAACCTGGGGTAGATCTGGAATTTCGGATTTGGCAATCAGGTTTCCAATGAATTCTCCGGGCATAGCGAACGCATAGGATACATTTTTGATGCCTTCCATGTTCAAAAGTTCATTTTTGAATGCTTGCTGGTCGGTACTAAGTTCTTGTGCCTGATCGATGACAATGACATTTTCCTTGTCAAATCCTAGCTGCTTGTTCTGCATATATGTCATTTGCTTATTTAGTAAGAGCATTCCGGAAATCATGGAAATGGAGATGAAGAATTGAAATACGATTAAGGCATTTCTAAGCCATATTCCTTTGGAACTGGTTGCATATTTTCCTTTTAGCACCAGTGCTGATTTAATAGAAGAAATGACAATAGCTGGGTAGAGGCCTGCCAGGGTACCAATGGTCAATATGATTGTAAGTAGAATGACGATTATCAGCGGATTGACCAGTATTTCAAGGCTGAGTTCTTTTTCTACCAGGGTGTTGAAGTATGGTAACGTCACCCAGGTCGTAAGAAGGGCTAGCAGAAATGCCACAATTGAAACAAGGTTTGCTTCGGTCAGGAATTGTTTTACCAAAAGCGATCTGTGACTACCCAGTACCTTCCTTACTCCCACTTCCTTTGCTCTTTCAGCTGACCTTGCGGTAGCCATATTGATGAAGTTGATGCAAGAGATAATTAGAATAAAAATAACTACAGCCATTAAGAGGTATACATACGCCACGTTACTGTTCGCTTTGATTTCCACATCCAGGTTTGATTTGAGATGGATTTCTTCAACTGGTTGTAGGAAGTAGTTGAACTCATTGCCAGAATCAGGATAGTCTTCTTCAGAAATTGATAACTGACTCAGGATGCTGGCCATCCCGTAGGCTTGGACCATTTCTGGCAATTTTTCTTCAAAATCTTTTTCATCTGCTCCTTCTTTCAATTTGATGTAGGTAAATAGCCATGGGTTGATCCAGCTATTAGAAGAAGCGGCTTGTTCAAGAAAGGGGAGGGTACGAATGGAACCCAGAATATCGAAACTCATATGAGAATTGGACGGAATATCTTTGATGACTCCCGAGACCAGGAAACTTGTGGTGTCTATGTTATAAGTCTTACCAAGAGCCGAGCCATCACCAAAAAATCGTTTTGCGGTTGATTCTGTAATAACTACATCATTGATTCCATCCAGTGCTGTAGAAGCATCTCCTTCAATGAACTCGAAAGAAAAGATCTTGAAAAAATTGTTTTCTGCGAAGAGGTATTCGTCTTCAATGAAACGTTTTTCCCCAATGCTGACTTCTATCTCATTCTGAAAAAACAGTCGGTGTAGACGTCCGGCTTCTTCCACTTCAGGGTAATTCTCAAGAAGTGTGGGAGCAAGATTGACAGGAGAAGACCCAAAGTACCTGGTGTTGGTAGGGTATACTCTTTCAAGGGCTACTCGATATATTCGATCACTGTCTTTAAAAAATGTGTCATACGACATTTCGTGCTGCACATACAAACTGATTAACAGACAGCATGTAATTCCTACCGTAAGTCCCAGGATATTGATTATGCTGTATGCTTTGTTTTTGATCAGACTTCTGTAGGACGATTTAATATAGTTTCTTAACATCATGGGGGATGACTTTCTTTTTTTAATAATATGTGGTCGAGCCAGCATCAAAATTTGATAGTAGTATCTGGCTTTGGCCTTTCTTTTACCTATTCTGGCAATGTTGTCATTATACTCTTCCTCCAGATCACCAAGTAATTCATCCAACCACACCTCATCGCAAAACCATGTGAGTAACTTTTTTCCTCTCTTTGGTGCGCGAGTGTAACCCATATTTAGATGGATTGGATTCTTGCCCACATAGCTTGTCTTGCTTCGTGAATTTCTTCAACAGTCTTCTTTCCTGACTGTGTCAGGGTAAATAATCGTTTACTCCTACCACCTCTTTTTTCACTTTGACCTCCCAGGTGAGAAGCTAACAGCCCGTCTTTTTCCAGTCGATATAGAACTGTATGGACGGATGCCAGTGATAAGGACTTCCCAGTCTGGTTTTTTATTTCTTCTGATATGGCATATGCGTATGCGTCTGGATGAAGCACCGCTGCAGAAAGTAAAACCAGCTCTTCAAGCTCACTAATAAATGATCTGTTCATTTGTTTTTTGATTACAAAACAAATAGAAGACGGTTTCTAAAGCTCTTGGGTTACAAAAAGTTATCTCTTAAAAGTATTTAATCAAATCGGTACTTAGGCTGGATCGTTTTAAATATTCTTTTTTAATCAGCTCAGTATTGTTTCCGGGAGTCAATAAACTGTATGGTTTTTTTAATACTTGATTATTGAAAAGAAGACTTATTTGTTTTCCAGTTGATGTATCTTCCTCTCAAGTTCTTCTATTTTGACTTGTTGAGCTTTATTTTGTTTGTTCTGCTCTATCAGGTATAGCGTTAATTCCTCAATCTTCTGAAGCAATTTGGCATCCATCTCCCCCAGGTTGATTCCGTTCTTTACAACTTCAGTTTCATTTGGAATTTCTGGCAGATGTTTGTTCTTGGTTATGTAATTTTCTACTTCTTCAAGAGTTCTGAGCCTGTAATCAGCTCGAAAAACAAAGTCGGACCAGTTTTGAGTATCAGTATGAAGAGAAGTGCCTTTGATTGAGCCAATAACATGCAAATTATACGTCGGGTCGGAAGTTTTAATGCCAACATTACCATTCGAATTGATGCGCATATGTTCTACTAACGCAGTACCATTGTTGGTAAAAAATCTCAAATTTCCATTTTCTCCAGAGGTACTCTGCTTTCCTGAACCAATTTTAGCCATGGTGAAAGTGGTATTTACTTCATTATTATCAAAAATGTCAAAGTCGATAAAAGAAACGGCTCGTGTGCTGTTATTTCTTGCTCCTTTGATAGCTATTCCTGCATCTTCACTTGAATTGGCAGATTGTTCAAAATATGCAAGAATATCTCTGTCGTTTTCATCTTCTGGATTTCCTCTAACATGAAGCAGCTTGGTAGGAGAATTTGTTCCGATCCCAACAGTTCCTGAAATGGATGTAGTATTATTGGTTGGTTCAACCTTAACTTCAGAAGTGATTATTTGCGCTTGAGCTAATATGTTAGTTATAAACAGAAGAATGATAGAAATTATGCTTTTCATGAGTGATAGTTTTAAGTGAGTGTTCCCAACTAATTGTGATGGACCTAACCTTACACCACATCTAGTTATTTATGCTAAATGTAGTGAACCTTGGATATACCAACAATGCTTTTTATAAAGGGCTTTGAGTAAAATAGGATTAGCCGAAATTAGTAACTGAGAATTGGGTTTTAATTAAGGAAGGTTTATGTGCTAAATTATTTATCGATTTAGCAATTAAAAGTTATATAAAGCCATTCTTTAAGTAATCCAAATTTGGAATTTCTAAATCCTACTCTGATAGGTATAGAGTTCATAATACCTACCTTGAGAAGCAATGAGTTCATCGTGTGTACCTCGTTCAACAATACGCCCATCTTCGATGACAAGAATCTGATCTGCTTGTCGTATTGTACTCAGTCTGTGAGCGATGACGAAGGTGGTTCTGTTCTTCATCAGCATGTTTAAACTTTTCTGAATGTACATCTCGCTCTCAGTGTCAAGATTGGATGTTGCTTCGTCTAGAATGATGATCTTTGGGTCTGCAAGAATAGCTCTGGCGATGGAAATCCGCTGTTGTTGCCCACCGGATAGTTTTACACCACGTTCCCCAACGAGCGTTTCCAATCCGTCCTCAAACCTGTCGGTAAATTCATTTACATAAGCTCCTTTTACAGCTTCTTGCACTTCTTCTTCCGTCGCATCTGGCCTTGGAAAGATGATATTTTCTCGAATGGTACCTTCGAATAGAAAATCATCTTGAAGAACCACCCCAAGGTGTTTTCTGAAACTGGCCAGGTTTACTTTTGTGATATCGTGCCCATCTATGGTTATTGAGCCTTTCTTGGGATCCAGAAATGTGGCAGCCAGGCTTGCTGTGGTAGATTTACCAGATCCTGAGCTTCCAACCAGGGCAGTCACTGATCCTTTAGGTGCTTCAAGGCTGATTCCATGCAAAACTTCTTTCCCAGTATCATATGAGTAGTGCACGTCTTTAAACTCGATATCCCCATGCATCTCATCAAGGATAATAGGTCTTTCATCATCCATGTCTTCAGGATCCATCCTCATGATCTCTTCTGATCTGTCTAATCCGGCAAATGCTTCGGTTAGCTGACTTCCAATGTTGCTCATTTGAACAATGGGAGCAATCATAAAACCTAAAAAGGAAACAAAAGAAAGGAGCTCTCCTGTTTTCATTTCTCCTTGAATAATGTAATAAACTCCCAAGCCAAGCACACCAGCGCTCGCCAGTCCAATAAGAAATGTTCCCATACTGGAGACAAAGGCAGTAGCGGTAAGACTGGATTTTACATTTTCGTAAAGTCTGATAGCTCCTCGTTCAAATGTTTTGTTTTCAGATGTTTCCGCGTTAAATCCTTTAATTACACGAACACCATTCAATGTTTCAGTAAGCCTACCCGTCACCTCCGCATTGATCTTCCCTCTTTCCCGAAAAATAGGTCTGATTTTCCCGAATGCCTTGAGTGCTACAATACCAAAAACACCAACTGGAACAAGGGTAAGAGCCGTCATGTATGGATTCATCTTAATAAGGAAAAAGACGGAAATAACAGATGTAAGAATGCCGCCTACTAACTGAACCAATCCTGTTCCAACCAAATTCCTCACGCCTTCCACATCGGTCATAATCCTTGAAACAAGCTCTCCCGATTTGGTATTATCAAAAAAGCTAATCGGTAGCGACAGTACTTTTTTCTGGACCTTAACTCTCAGTTCCGAGATCAGGTATTGTGCCTCAACACTCAGGATACGGGTTAGTAAAAATGAACCTACAGCTTGTATAATTAGAGATCCAACAATGGCAAGAAGTAGCCATTTTAGCAAAACCAGGTCACCGTTTGCGGCTACATCATCAATCAGATAGCGGGTAGCCCAAGGTAAAACCAGACCGGCAGGCCTGGTGATTAAAATTAGAATTAATCCGATGAATATGGTTTTACGTCTCGGCCAGATAATATTCTTAAAAGCCCAGGCGAAGGTGACATTTTTGTTTTTACTCATGAAGTCTGGATAACGATAATTACGACTGAAAAAGTTCGGAAAGATCCAAACTAGATTCTATTCAAACCTTTTCAAATGTTTCCTTGATCACTCTCACCATATAATCCACATCCTTTTTTGTTCGTTCTGGATTTCCATAGTAGACTCTTAGATAGGTTTTGTCATAAAGCTTTGTTCCCGTAATGAATATTTTGCCTTCCGCTTCTATTCTTCTGATTGTGCTAATGTTGATTTGTTCATTTTCGTCTTCTGACAAACTATAATCTGCATATCTAAAGCATAAAATGGAAAGTGGATGATTTGGATTGACATCAATATTTGGTATCTGAGAGAGCATATCCGATAAATAGTTGATCATCTCAATGTCATGCTGTATAAAATCAGCGAGTTGACCTACTCCATAGTATTTCATAGTGAACCATACTTTCAATGCTCTGAATTCTTTTGTTAGCTCTATGGTATGATTAGAAGACTCCCATCTTTCCCCAGGATTCTCCGTGAAAAGATAATCCGGTGAAAAGTGAATAGCCAGGGGTATTTCTCTTAGTAATACGCAACTGGCCTCAAAGGGTACGTACATCCATTTGTGAGGATTGATGGTGATGGAGTCTGCTAATTCTACTCCTTTAAATGTTTCTTTTAAAGCTTGCAATCTTCTTGCCGGTAACCCATAGGCTCCATCCACATGAAACCATACATTGTGTTTTTTAGCAACTTCAGCCAAACCATCGAGATCATCAATACTTCCTGTGTTGGTAGTGCCTGCATTGCCGATAATCATTAATGGAATAAAGCCGCTTTTTATGTCTTTGATGATGATATCATGAAGTTCACTTAGCTGTATTTGAAAATGTTCATTTACGTTGATTTTACGCAGTTGATCTCTACCTAATCCCAGGAAAACCATTGCACGATCTACACTCGAATGTGTTTGATCAGAGCAATAGACCGTAAATTTTGAGTCACCGTAAAGCCCTTCCATTTCACGATTTGGATAACGTGCTGCAAGTGCAAAGTGCATAGCCATTAAATTGGACATTGAGCCACCTGATGTAAGTACCCCTTTTTGATGCTCTGACAACAGACAAAAATTGGAGATCCATTTAATGACCAGTTGTTCAAGTTCTGAAGCAATAGGGGAGTTGTTCCATTTTAGCCCATTCTGGTTATAATACGCTTTTATGAACTCAGCAAGTGCACCGATTTTATTACCACTTCCTGTGATGTATGCTCCAAAGTTTGGACTGGTATTGCGGTTCAAGCCAGGAAGAATCTCCTTTGCAAAAGTTTGCAAAAGATTGGAGAAGGGGGTCGATTTTTCTGGTAAAGCAGAGGATAGGTTCCTCCGAATATCTGCGGGATTATTAGATTGGAGAACTCTATTTGAATGATTGGTTTCATTTTGATTTAGAAGGTCCCAAACCTGATCAAGGTAATCTTTCAGTTCATCATGTTTCATGTTAATCCTCAAGTAAGTCAATAAACCAAAAATGAACGGACCCTTCACCCGAAGGGTTGGGATAGGAACGTTTTACTTTTTCTCCTAGTCTAAAATTTACTGGCTGTTGAAAGATGGGGCCATCATAACAAAAAGTATGAAATTCACCATTTTCACCACAAGGATCAATATCTACTGGTAAATCGTCAAGGAATGCTTTGTCAATTTCTCTTCCAAGAAAATCGGATCCCAATTGATCATTGGCGGCTACAACCACCGCTTTAAAGCCAAGTTCGATGAATTTATGAATGAGTTTAGTGGTATTCTTTTTCCAGATCGGGAAAACACATTTAAAATCCAGGTTTTGCATCTTCATTTCTCTATATTTTTTGAGGTCCTCAAGAAAAATATCTCCAAATGCCGCATGAGAAAATCCTTCCTTTTTTAGGTCATCCATCATGTCAGACATCTGTTTTTCATATACTTCCATAGAAGGAGAGTGAGGCAATCTGATCAATTTATTTTCAATGCCGATGGATTTCAATTGTTGGTTGAGTAACTGTACAGGGGTTCCATGCATCGTTACCCTGTTGTATTCCTCGCTTACGGTGGTGACAAGACATGCCACCTCAAATGCATGATCTTGAAGCAGATAGTGAGTGCGATGGCCGAGTCCTTTCCAGAACTCCAGTGGAAAACGGTTTTTAGTCTATTGAGCACAGTTGACGCATTGGTTACTTTTTAGGTCGACTTCTATGCCCTAAAATATGGAAAACCAATAGGATACGCGATTTCTTTGTAAATTGTACTTAAATACTAATTTGTTAAACTTTTAAAAGAATTAGCAATGAGACACTTATCTAGAATTGCATTGATCTCTATAATTTCATCGTTTTTAATGATTATCTCTTGTGGGGATGATAAAGATGAATCGGGTCCTGATCTAAGTGAAGTTGAATTCTCCTTTGATACGTCTAACCCACCTGTGGATCCATCTGTTGTTAATAATCTTTTAAATAACACAAATCAAAATGTGCAGCAAGTAGGTGTCAGTCTATCTCTGGCAAACGCTTTGACATCTTTTCTTGTCTATTTTTCTAATGCACAAAGCGCAGCATCCTCAACTACACCAATAGGCTCTTGTGGTGGAGAGGCAATTGTTTATACCTATTCATCAACGGTGGAGGGAGAGACCTTTGCAATTGCCTATCAGTTATGCGAGCTTTCCAATAAATATGTTTTCCAGATCTTCACTTCTGATAATGGAGTTGACTTTGAGTTATATATCAATGCAGAAGAATCAAAAGCTGATCTTCGAGAGGGTTTTCTGGAAGTCTATAATATTTTCAACGAAACAGAAACAGAACCTGTCACGGAATATGAATGGAAGGAAAATGTTGATGGCACATTTGATTTTGAGGTTTCCAGTGTTGATTTCGTAATCAGTGTAAAGATAAATGCAGATAATTCGGGATCATTAAGCTATGAACTTGATGGAAACTTGTGGTATGCTGCCACCTGGAGTCCGGATGGTTCTAGTGGAACATATATTTATTACAATACGGATGGTACGGTATCCGAGTCTGGCTCCTGGCCTTGATCAGGGATAAAACTTTCCAAAGATCTTATAACAGCTTTTTAAGTGTTTAGATAATCCTCTCGTACTGGAGCAAAGACATCCAATAACTTGCAATCTGTGAGTGCCATTCCGGAGTGAGGTACGTTTGAGGGTATTACTACAACATCTCCAGGCTTTAATCGCCTGGTGACTCCATTTACAGTTAACTCATATTCTCCTTCTAATACGTTTGCCACTTGTTCGTGCTCATGAGCATGCTCAGGTAGAGGACTTCCTTTTTTCACGTCCCAATAGGCTAGTGTCATTCGCTCTGAATGAATAAATTTTACGGTGTAGCCCGGGAGCAGCTCCTTGGGCTTTACTTGATCTAAATTTCTAAATATGTTACTCATACCATTTCTCTAAAACTTCCAATGCTTTTTTGCCTTGTGGAGAATAGGACCCATTTCCTCCATTGCCTGTATAATACCACTTCCAAACAAAACAACCTTTGAACCATGGCTCATCCCAGAATGATTGAAACAATGCTTCATACAGATTAGCTTGGGTGATTTCGTTTGGACTGGTTCTTATATACTCGTTCCACGGTTCCTTTCCTGCAAACTCTGAACTCAAATAACCAAATTCAGCAAAGAATACCGGCAGATCATATGCGTTACTTAATGCCTCTATTTTCTTTTTGGATTCCGTCCAACCTTTTTGGGCTTTTTTCACAGAGGGAACTTTATCTTCGGATACAGGAAAATATGCGCTGATGCTTATCAGATCCAGGCTATTCCAAAAAGAAATTTCATCAAATTCGTACCAGTTTGCATTGAAGGTTATATCTCCTTTGTAAACACTTCTGACTTTATTGGCCAATGAAGCCCAAAAAAGCGGACGTTTCATGGCACTGGTATTTAATTCTGCTCCTATGCTAAGCATATCTACTCCCATACTATCTGCCATCACCGCCATTTCCAGAATAAATTGTTCGTATTGACTTTCCCAATGTTTCCAGTTTTCATCTGTGAGCGGTTCAAAATCACCTCTCCATGTACCTTTTGATAATTTTGGTAATGTTTTAATGTAGTCAGCACGTTCTTGCCGGTGTTGTTTTAAAGCCTCTTTATCTTTTCTATCTATTTCCTTATCATATCCTTCCCACTCCGATAGATCATAAGTGAAAGCAATATGTGGCTTAAGGAATACTTTTAACCCTAATGCTTTTGCTTCTTTTATAGCAATTGTAGCTCCTTCAATGGATTCTCCGTACCATTGACCTTCACTGAAAAAAGATTTAACTGTGAGATCATTCAGATAGGTGAAAGCCTCTGGTGTGATTGCCACCCATTGAGCATTACTTTCAGAAATTGATTGTAGCATTTCTCCAGTGATTGGAGGATATGCCGGTCCGTCGAAGATCACCCCTTTTATTTTTTCCTCATTTACTTGTGAACAGCTTAATAGTCCAGCGGTTAAATAGATCAAAAGAATAGAAATTCTGGATCTCACTTTTTCTTTGTTGGTTTAGGTTTAAGTGTCTGGGCGAATGCGTGACTCTTTTTCATGTAGTTACTCAGTTCTGTTGTTTTCTTGAGAATCTCATCAGGTACGTGAACATAACCACGCATGGTGGCACCATATGAAATAGCGGGACCTGCATTATACCGTTCCATGAACTCATTTTTATCTTCTTCTGATAATCTGATCGCGACGTATCCCTCTTTTGCTATAAAGGAATACATGTTTCCATTCATAGATGTGTAGGGCATATTTTTTCCTTTAGGCTCAAGCCCCACCGACTTTAATAATTCGAAGTATAATTGAACTGTTTCTTCTGATGCTTCACTTTTGGACATAAAATGCTATCAAATAAAAAACTTGTCTACGCGACTCGGTCTTTTCGACAAATGGAGAAATCTTCTACCAACTAAAGATACCCCTTTCTAAGCAACTCATGATAGATGGCGAGACAGACCCAGGCATCAGTAGCTGCATACTTTTGCTGAGCTGGCGTCAGTTCTGATGCTTCCCAGTTGGATACTTGTTGACCTTTGGAAATCCTGCTTTCAAGAAAAATAGCTGCTAATTTCTTCACCCCCATGTGTTTGATACCCAAGTCTCTGGCAATATCATTTACATCTGTGAAGTTCCTAGGTTTAAATCTTCTGGCCTTATTCAAATCCTTTAGATCATCGTCGATGCTTATTCCCAATTTCAAGATTCGCACATCAGACATTAAGTCAAAAAGTGATTCAGGATATCCCATCTGATTCAATCTAAAGAGATACGCATCCGTAAGTGTTGACAGTTGCACGAGAGCCGTGTGATTGTATTCTCCCTTGTTGAATGCTGGCTTCTTTTCTGTGTCAAAGCCGAGTATATCAAACGCCTTTAGATGTTGCACCACATCATCGCACTCCGTTTCAGTATTTAGCACATGAATTTTTCCTTCAAAAGCCTGGAGTGGGAGTGCCTGTATGTCTTCCTTCGTGATATGTTCTGCAAAGCGGCTATTCACCTTTTCCAGAAATTTTTCGGATTTTATACCCTGTATATGCAACGAGTATTGTCATAAAAGGACTGATGATGTTGAAGAAGCAATACATGAAATAGGTCCCGGTAGAGACACCCAAAACGCTGGAATGATAAGCACCACATGTATTCCACGGAATCAATACGGATGTTACGGTCCCAGAGTCTTCTAGAGATCTACTCAGATTTTCAGGGGCTAGTCCCTTTTTCCTATAGGTGTCAGCATACATTCGTCCTGGTACCACAATAGCCAAATATTGATCCGAAGCGGTACCATTAAAGAAGATACATGTAGCAACCGTTGATGAGATAAGTGAGCCTGTTGAATTTACCCTGGAAATGATTGCAGACGCTATTCTTTTAAGCATTCCTGTTCCCTCCATTACACCTCCAAAAATCATAGCCGAGAGGATGAGCCATATCGTACCAAGCATTCCAGCCATCCCGGACGCACTAAGTAGTCCCTGATCATCTAAGATTGCATTACCCGTAGTAAAAGAAATATTTCCAAACATGGCTTGCATGGTACCCATGAATCCATTGGTTAGCCCGGGAGATAGATTAACAAAATAATCATACAGCTTTCCATCAAAGCTCGCCGTGGATGCTGCCTCAGCTACCAGTTCGGGCTGAAAGATAAGTGCAAAAAAGGCACCCAGGATCGTACCAATTAGTAATGCTGGGAGAGCTGGCATTTTTTTAATAATCAATATAACTACCACAACGGGTACAATGAATAGCCAGCCGGATATGTTAAAGGTCGAATCGATAGCGCCTAGGATCGCTTCCTTACCGACGATGGCACCATCTCCCGAATTAGCAAAACCGATGATGAGAAAGATAATTAATGAGAGCACAATAGAAGGTACCGTAGTGATGGTCATATATCGAATGTGAGTGAACAAGTCTGTGCCTGCCATAGCGGGAGCAAGGTTGGTAGTATCGGATAAAGGGGACATCTTATCACCAAAATATGCTCCGGATAGTATGGCTCCAGCCACCAGACCTTCAGAAATGCCTAACGCCTGTCCAATACCAATAAGTGCGATACCTACTGTTGCAGCTGTGGTCCAACTACTACCTGTCGCAATGGAAACGATTGAACAAACAATACAGGCTGCAACAAGAAAGATGGTTGGATTAAGTATCTGTAATCCATAGTAAATCATAGCTGGAACAACTCCACTAAGCATCCAGGTACCTGCCAGAGCTCCTATCATTAATAGTATAAGAATAGATGCCATTGCTGAACTGATACTCTTCACAATTCCTTTTTGGATTTCTTCCCAAACGTACCCAATCCGAATGGCTACAATGGTTGCTACTCCGGCAGAAAGGATAAGAACGATTTGATTTGATCCACCCAGTGCATTGCTACCGAAAATACCAACATTTACGACCAGCAACAGAATGAGAAAAATGATTGGAATGAATGATTCTAATAAAGTGGGTTCTCGCTTTGTGGTCATATGTTAAGTTTATTCTCGAACCCTCGAAAATAGAACTTTTCCCATTAATGATAGAATAATTAGGAAGCCAACTTCAGGAAATCGGTCACTGAACAGTCCACCTTTGCTTTTAATGCATGCAATATGTTATACAACCCGAAAAACGTTCGATTGAAGTAAATGAAGTGTCTTGAGCCCCTTGCTTGTAATCGATTCATTTCGGGATCTTTTCCGATTTGCTCACCTTTAAGGTAGATTTCTGTGAAATATGCTTCATTGCTGAAATCAAAAACTCCTTCATTGAAAGGTCTCGATAACAATTTAATTAGATCTGTGAACATCATGGTGACAATTTCTACATCCTTTGGTGGATCTGATGGACGGATAATTTCTAATTCTTTGAATAATCGATTTACCTTATCTGCATCTTCTAAAACAGTATGATTTGCTAGCTCAAAGTAAGATTGATAAAAGTCATCAGGAATATGCTTGATGCATCCAAAATCGATCACGCCAAGATCATGCTTCTCATCAATGATGAAGTTTCCCGGATGGGGGTCTGCATGCATCATTCTTAATTCGTGCATTTGGTACATGTAAAAATTCCAAAGCACTTGTCCAAGACGGTCCCGATCTACTTGTTTCTGTTCTCGTTTCATCCATGCGCCAATCGGCTCACCGTCCAGCCAACTCATAGTCAAAATCTGAGATGCTGATAATTCAGGATAATATTTGGGAAAAAATACGCCTTCAACGTTAGCGCATTTAGAAGCAAATTCAAGAGACTGTTTGAGTTCTAATTCGTAATCAGCCTCTTCCAAAAGCTTACCTTCTACTTCTTTCATGTAAGGTTCTACTTCTTTCCCCTTTACGTTCATCAACTTAAGCGCAAATGGTTTTGCAAGTTTTAAGTCGCTTTTGATACTATCTGCTACTCCTGGATACTGAATTTTAACAGCTAGTTTTTCTCCATTGAGCTCAGCTTTATGAACCTGTCCCATGGATGCAGCATTACTTGCACTTTTTGTGAATGATTCAAAAACTTCTCCTGGTTCTTTTCCCAAATTCTCTTTAAAAGTCTTTTTGACCAAAGGGTAGGATAGTGGAGGAGCGCTGTATTGTGCCATCGCAAACTTATCAGAGTACGCTTTCGGGAGAACGTTTTGATCCATGCTTAGCAACTGGGCCATTTTAAGAGCACTACCCTTCAACTCACTTAAGGAATCATAGATGTCTTTAGCATTGTCCTGATCGAGTTCTTCCTTATCCAGCTTTCCTTTGATGGCGGCTTTGGAATACGCCTTGATGTAATTAGCGCCAACTTTTGCACCGGTTGTCACAAACTTACTGGCACGCTTAACCTTACCAATGGGAATTCTATCTAGTTCTTTTGCCATTACACAGGGACTTTGCTGAAGCCCATTTTTTGAAGGAAAAATTTACTTAAATCAATGATGGAATCTAAAGCTGGTAGCTCACCGATATCGAAAGCAGTGCGTGTAGATTTTTCAATAAATACATCTGTATCTTTGCTGTCTCCAGAATCATCCCTTACCCAAAAAAGTAGCGTAGCGATGGTATGAGACCACAAAACTTTTTTATATGCTGATTGTGTAGCATTCTGTGCCCTTCCAGGCATAAATTCAAATGTTTTTGCCCAATCAATATCCGACTGAGTAATGATTTTTTGAGTATTTTGAAGTTCCTTCGGAAGCTCGTGGGGCTTTTTACCCTCGAGCTTGAATAAGATGTAGGATCTGTCGGGCTTTACAATCTCCAACATAGTATATAGAAAAGACAAGTGTTTTTCTCTTGGAGACATTTCTTCAAAGTCAGAATCTTTCTGAATAACCTCAAGTGTTGTGTTATAATAATCTTCCCAAATGGATGACTCAATGTTCCTTAGGGATCCATAATGCTTGTAGAGATCTTCATCACTAATCTTGAGATATTTAGTAAAAATGCGAACAGTTTCAGGTTTTTTTCCTTCTTCCAAAAGATAATCCTGATACCCCTTTTTTATAGATGATTTTGTCACTGCTTTTTTAGCCATGTTCATGAATGTAGTTCTTACAGTGATTAAACAACAATAGGGCGTCAATGGTTTTTAAAAAATAGAATATTTCATTTAAAAATTCATCTAAAAAACCAGCTCTTAAATTTTGAAAATGATACATTTTATTCATCTTTAACGATATGTGCCGCCGCTTTCCTGCTTGGATACTTTTTTTTGCGTTATCTCCCTTTGCCAAGGGTTATGCCCAAGCTGATACGCTCAATCTTTATTGGTTTACCTCTCGCCCCTTTGTTTATGAATCAAAGGATGGGAGCTTACAGGGGATTGAACCTGATTTGTTCGCGACATTTGCTACGTTCATGAAAGCAAAGGGTCGTCCAGTTTTCTTGAATTGGATTAAAACAAATGATTTCCCTCATATCCTTAAGATTGTTCGAGACTCCATTGATAAGAATGCCATAGGGGTCTCTGCTCTGTCAATTACGGATGAAAGAAAACGATATGCGAGTTTTGCTGCACCTTATCTGCCTGATATAACGGTTTTGATCACAAGTAAAGGAACACCAATTGTGACTTCTTTTGATGAAATGAGTAAAATGATGACTTCCATGGATGCCATCACTATCCGTGAGACAAAATATGAGTCACTACTCATGAGCATGAAAAATCAGTTAGGCTTGAGCTTCGACATTATCTATATAACCAGTGAGCGGAATGTAATAGAAGGAGTGAGAGAAGGTGATGGTAGATTTGGGTTGGTTGACTTACCAATTTATTTACTTGAGGTAGAGAAAGGGGAAGGAGTAACCAGACAAAACTTTTTCACCGTAAAAGGGCAAGGCTATTCCTTCCTTCTTCCAAAAGAAAGTGAATGGAGAGTCTATTTAGATGAATTTATCCAATCTGACGACTATGCTGAGCAGATTTCTTCCATTATTTCTTCACATTTAGGTAGACAACTCTATGAATTTATCGATGATATTTATACAGGAGATGAGCTAGGTACGTCTATTCTAACGAAGGAAAAGGAAATGCAGCTGGCACTTATAAAAAATGCAAACCTGAAATTGGAAAGAGAGCAGGCCACAACCAGAATACTGATAATTGGTATAAGTGTATCAGCGTTATTTGTAATCACGATCGGTCTCTTGTTTTATAAGAACCAGAAAAACACCAGCCTTTTGCTTGGGCAGAGAAGTCAGATTGATGAGCAGCAAGAAGATATTCGCCTCAAGAATGAACAATTGATAAACAGGAATGCACAGCTTGTTGCTTTGAATGAAGAGAAAAACAACCTTGTTAGGATACTGGCCCACGATATTCGATCTCCATTGAGTCAAATTATTATGATCATGGATATCATGGATCAAAAGATGAGCCAGGATCTAAGCGATGACGAAACGAAAATGTTTGCTCAGGTGACGGCCAGTGCAGAGAGGATTAACCAGATGGTTACTAAGATTTTGGATGTAGACAGTTTTGAAAACAATCGTGTACAAGTTCTTCAAGAGCGGGTGAACGTTAATTCGATATTGCGAGATATTGCTCAAAGATACAGGCCTATTGCTGCGAAGAAGAATATCGATCTATCCGTTCAATTAGCAGAGAATTATAATATCATTCGTACAGATCATTTGCTTTTGTTATTGGTGCTTGAAAATCTGGTATCTAATGCCGTTAAATTCTCAGAACCCAATGCCTCGGTAGAGCTTATCGCCGATTGCGCTTATGATAGTGTCACCTTTAAAGTATGTGATGAGGGTCCTGGCTTTTCGGAAGATGATAAAAAGAAAGTTTTCAGTCGATTTCAAAAATTGAGTGCCAAGCCTACTGCCGGTGAAACTTCAACAGGTCTTGGATTATCCATTGTGAAAAAATATGTACAGGATCTTGGAGGCAAAATATGGTTGGAATCTGAGAAAGGTAGAGGAGCTACTTTTTTTATTAAGCTTACTGCCTAGCTAAATACCATCTCAGCAACTTCTTCACCGACCAAACTACCGATAGCCACACCCATCCCTCCAAGCCGGACTCCCAAAGTAATCCGATCTGACACTTTTCTAATGATAGGCATTTTATCTTTTCCAAACGCCATAATTCCCGACCACTCCATTTCGATTTTATACCTTTGATCAGGAAGGATGATGGTTTCCAGGTCGTCAATTAACTTCTTTTTTATAGTGGAATTGATGCCTGATTTGGTAGTGCATTCTTCGTCTAAAGCTATATTTCTTCCTCCACCATATAATAGCTTGCCATAATAATCCCTGAAATAATAATAGCCTTGCTCGTAATGAAATGTACCCTCAAAAAGTAGCTTATTTGATGGAATAATGCTCATGACTATTCCTCTTCCTGGAGCCAAGTCCAAATCTTCTTTGGGAAGAAGCTTGTGTGTAAAGGCATTCGTGCAGACGGCCATCTTTGAGGCGATGAAACTTGTTGTGGGGGTATTAGCTCGTACGCCTACTTCTTCCTCAATAATATCTTCTACGTTACACCCTGTATGGATCTTTACTCCCAGGTTGGCACAATAATTCCACAAAGATGAAATGAGCTTTCCGGTATCCAATTGACCTTCAAGTTCGTTTTCAATGAGATGCGTTGTTCTCCCAAATCCAAAATCCATAATTTTTTCATCTGATAGCTTAAATACATCTCTTTGAAAGAAAGGGTGCAGCAGATGATTGATATTAGAAATATCATCAATGATAGAGGTGTTATCACGGATGAGTTCATACCCACCTTTGATCTGAATGTCTATTGCGCTTCTACCTAATCGCTGACAAGTTTTTTGCAACCCATCCCATCGCATTTCTACTAGCTGAACCATGCCGTCAGAACTTAATGTTTGAATATCGTTCAGCAATTCAGAGAGGCTTCCAAAACAAGCAAAACCAGCATTTTTTGTACTTGCTCCAGTGGGGAGTACACCTCTTTCCAAAACTGTAACACTGGTCTGAGGATCCATTTCCTTGATGGAAGCAGCTGTAGATAGTCCACTAATTCCAGCCCCTATAATCAAATAGTCTGAAGTTAAGAAAGACTGTTTTTCCCAAAGACTGATCATGTTACCTATGTTTATCTATTTGGCGTAGTTTACTCTTAAGACTTCAACTTTAATTCTGACAGAAGATAGAAAATTCAGCCAAAAAAGTTGCTGGGCAGAAAGTTGATCATTTGATGATTTCACTTCATAAAATTGATAGTCGTTCTTTTTCCATAAGAATAAGTCAGGGAATCCTGTACTGTTGTCTTTCATATTCTTCGACATCTCAATTAATACAGACTTGAGGCTTTTTAAAGAGATTTTTTCGATCATCATTAAGAGTGACTCCAGCAATTCTTCATGCCACGAAACGAAACGATTTGCAATGGAGTATTTTGTTTCATACACGTCTTGGATGAATGTAATAAATTGTTTCTTATTTTTTAATCTGTCGAGATGATTTTGGAGCAACTCTTGACGTAATTTAAAAAATGAATCTTCATTCAAGTCCGATGGCTGCCTTTGAAGCGGATGGTGAAAGGAACCGTGACTGGGATCGAAAATGATTTCCCAAAAAGTGAGTCCAAACAACCCTCTCCATAAATAATTTTCAGAGTGTAGTCCATTCCATCCTTTCTCATAGAAGTATTCCAGCACTGCTTTTTCAACTGAGCCTTTAGGTTCGGGAATTTCTATAGTTGGTGCGTTCTTCAACCTTCTCGTCATACTTCGGTCGATTCGGATTCCTTTTCGGTTCAAGAAATCATGAGCGAAGGTCAACTCAGAAGCATTTTGAGGATTTTCGAGCATATGATGAGCCACTTTTAGTGCGTGCTCTTTTTCTCCTTGTCTATCCAAAATCCTAATCCTACGCTCTCTCGATGGGACTTTTTCCGTAAACTCGTAATACCTCAAAGCTATTTCAGGTAATTGGTTTCTTTCGAAATAACCACCTAAATCAAGTAAAAGCTTAGAGGCTGATTCGGCAGAACGAGGGTGGGCTAGCCAACTTTCCCACGGTATTTCGTCCAGATATTCCTGTAGTGGCAGTTCAGCAAGCTGTACTTCCTTAATCATCTGCTTCAACTGGGTTATATGCATGACTCCAAGCGCTTCCTGCCTGGAAGTAAACCACGGTTCAAACTTGGCTTCATCGAGCTTTTCAATTTTTACGTTCCCGACATCTCTCACTACAAAATCAGTCATCTGACCATAGTTATTGCCAAAGAATAGGAGTTTGATAAAGCTAACTTCCTCATTTTTTAAGACCTGGGCGATTTCTTCAATAGCATGGATGGCTTTTAGATCAGCTTCATTTAGCTCAGAAAGGATTTCAGATTTTCGTTGACTTGGGTTCAGGAAATCAAAGTGGGATAATAGCTCTTTTTTTGTGAAGAGACCTAGTTGATAGAGGTCTACACTTTGATTCACCTGAATAAAACCCTGATAAACAAGCTCATCTTTAGCAGTGTTTAAATCGGGGATCTCTGAATAGTTGATTTTATTAAGTCGAAAATAGTCGCCCCTTCTGTTTGAAAATCTTAGGTATAGACACTTAGCCTGCTCTGAAAGATCTCGAAACTCCTGAAAGAAAAGATATTCAGGTTTATCTAAGACATGTTCATACTGTTTTTCAACAAAATTCAGTACGTAGTTGAAGTAGTCTAAATAGTACTTTTCCGGAAGAATGATTGGGTCTTTTTTAGACATGGCAGCTGAAAATGGATTTTAGAAAATCATTAGTGAAAGGAAGGAATTTTTTTCGAAAGATCTCACCAATTTGCTGTAAGATTTACTAAAAAAACGGAGTTGTTAAAAGATGTATAGCTGCGCACTTTAGTCTTACCATTCGTCAGTATTGTCGAGAAGATTCAAAGCCATGTCTAAACGATGATTCATGGCCGTATTCAAATCTCTACTTTAGCGCAAGTCTTGACGCGAAGAAGCATCATAACTACTGAACAAACTTTACTATACTACTATGAGAAGAATACTTTCACTTACGCTTGTAAGTTTATTGTTGATCACATCCTGCGGGGATAATGATGGAGCAACACCAGAAAACAACGATCCCGGTACTTTTGCAGTAACTGTCGGTGATATTACTCATAATTCAGCGTCTATTTCATGGACTGATGTCACCGACGCAGATGGCGACAATATCACATATTCTGTAGAATTAAGTTCACAAGAGCTAGGGACTGGTCTAACTGTTACTTCGGTTAACATTACCGACTTAGCTTCTGGTATTGAATTTTCGGGGAAAGTGATTGCCTCTGATGGTAACGGGGGAACCTCGGAAGCGTCTTTTAGCTTCACTTCATATGTGATAGATATTTCTCAGTACACATCAATGCCTGGTTTTAAAAGTGCTACTCTTGTTGATTGTAATTATTCAGAGGGCGGATCTGGAAAGTGCTATGAGATTGTATTTGATAGCAACCCCGGTGGTGTTGATGATACAAGTGTATTCTGCCCGGAAACTACGTTTGATGTTGGTGGGTTTGGTAATTATGATGGAGATGGAGTAGCCAATGGGGGAACCCAGAACGGAGAAGCAGTTGGCTTCAGCGTCATGAATGCCGCTTTGTTTGAAAAAATGGAAAATGATGGTTACGATATCATTTCAAATGTTGCTAATGGTAATGGAAGCTTTGATATCAATATTGAAACAGATGTACCAGGCGGTGGAAGAGTGGATATGGGTGGTTCAACAGCGGCTTGTCTTGCACCAACTCCAGATGATAACCTCACACTTACTTTTCAAATTCCAGTGATCCCTTCAAACATCAGTTCTCCCGATGATATTGAAAGTGTGGAATTCGTTGGGTTGGCGCTTGATGGTATTCCGATAAATGGATCACCTCCATCAGTAGTGGGTAACAATGGTAAAATTCCTTCCCTGGATAGATGTGGAGGTCACCATGATCCGGCTGGCTACTACCACTGGCATTTTTTAGCTGCTCACATGGACGCAACATTGGATGCCAATGGGCTATTGGACGTAGATAATGATATTCAATGTAGTGGTAAGGCTCAGAGTTCCACAGCGCTAATTGGATATGCCAGAGATGGATATCCAATCTATTCAGGAAATGACCAGGGAGATGTGACACCAACAGATCTTGATGGGTGCAATGGACACACTTCCGCAACAGCTGACTATCCTGATGGAATCTATCACTATCACGCTTCAACAGATATTACCAACGTGCCTCCTTGCATTACAGGTAAGCAGTCCGTTGATGCTTTTGCAAAACCGATGTAAATGAAGAGAGTATTTATTTTAATTAGTTTATGTGAGATGGTGTATCACGCCAGCGCACATAATGCTAAAATTGCGACTTATACTTTAAGAGATACAGGTGAGGGCTGGTTTATAGAAATGAACTTTGCTCAAGTAGCTGTTGATGCTCAAATGAGCAGCATTCATGGTAAGGAGGAATTGGAAGGAATAGAAGGGGATCGCTACAAACAATTGTTTCTGAAATACCTCCATGACAACTTTCATTTGGAAGTAGATGGAAAGCACATTGAATTAGAGACAGGCGGTATTTTATTGGGAAGCCATCAAACGGACGTAAAGTTCGTTTTACCCCAAATCCCTGACGCACCAAAGGTGCTAAGCATTTACTTGCCTATGTTTGAAGAAGTCTATAATCAAACCAATCTTTTCAGAATCTACAGGGGCGGAGATCAACTAACGAAATTCTTCTTAAGCACTGACAATGATTTTAGGGCGTATGCTCAATTTGTTGGTAACCAGGTGATCACAGTAAGCCAGCCTGCTTCAAATGATGTGGCTATGATATCAGGAGGATTGGTTGTTTTATTTATATTATTATTCTTCATCAAGAAGCTTTCATCTAAATCAAAGAATCCTGAGTTTAGCAAAGCTTAATAATAGGGTTTTCACACCTGCTTTTTCAAAATCTACTTTAGCTTTTTTATTTGAACCCTGTTCGTCAATGTTGGTAACAATACCGAATCCGAATTTAGGATGTTCAACCTTCATTCCCTCGGCCAGGTTGGTAGTGTCACTGGGCTCAAAATCGGCACTAGGCGTATGGTTTACTTTTGCAGTAAATCGCTTTGCGGAATTTTCCCGTTTCACATTATTCACGAAATTCTTTGTGACGTAATTAATTCCGGGAGAGATGGGATCATTTGAAGAAAATTTGCGATTTACCTTTATAAATT
Source organism: Ekhidna sp. (assembly GCA_965267215.1). Classification (GTDB taxonomy): domain Bacteria; phylum Bacteroidota; class Bacteroidia; order Cytophagales; family Cyclobacteriaceae; genus Ekhidna. Next base: position 1,568,406 of record OZ253940.1, on the reverse strand, counting down.
GAGGATCGACCTCTTCCAAAAATCTACTAGGTTCACAGTTTTTTAAGCGTCCGAACCTATATCTATTCAAGGCGTAGCTAAGGAAGAGTTTATTCTCTGCACGTGTGATTGCTACATAAAATAATCTTCTTTCTTCTTCCAGGTCAGCCCGACTGCTCAGCATCATCTGAGATGGAAAGAGTTCTTCCTCCAGCCCAACGATAAATACGTAAGGAAACTCCAACCCCTTAGCCATGTGAATGGTCATTAAGGTGACTGCATCATCATTCTTTTGGTTCCGGTCTTCATCAGTCAATAACGCTACATCTTGCAAAAAAGCCCCCAGGCTCTTGTCCTCTCTTTCAGGATCATCCGTAAACTCTTTGATGGCATTGAGGAGCTCTTGCGTATTCTCATAGCGGTTCATTCCTTCTATGGTTTTGTCCTCATAAAGCTCTTTCAGTAATCCGGATGTTTTGGCTATATGTGAAGCAGTTTCGTAAGCATCTTTCTTTTCGTTGGTCAATCGAAATGATTTGATAAGTGTAGCGAAATTCTCTACTTGCGTTCCCCCACGATTTCCAACATGTGAAGAAGCTTTTTCCATGATATCCCAAAGAGACTTCCTATGTTCATTGGCTGCTACTACCATTTTATCGATGGTGCCTGGGCCAATACCTCGCTTGGGTAAGTTGATGATCCGCCTCATAGCCGACTCGTCGTTGGGATTCACCACATATCGGAAGTAGGCGAGGAGGTCTTTAATTTCTTTGCGTTGATAAAAAGAGAGTCCGCCAACGATACGGTACTTAATGTTGTTTCTCCGAAGAGCTTCTTCTATCGCTCTGGATTGACTATTGGTGCGATAGAGAACAGCAAAATCCTTATCTGATAGGTGGTTTTGCATTTTCGTTTCGAAGATCGCAGATGCTACTAGTTTTCCTTCTTCATTGTCGGATGTGGCTTTGATCAATTCAATCAGATCACCGTCCTGATTGGCCGTCCAGACGTTCTTTTTTAATTGAGCTGTATTCTTGTTGATAACTGAATTTGCGGCATTTACAATGGTTTTGGTGGAGCGATAATTCTGCTCCAGCCTTATAACTTTAAGATCCGGGTAATCCCTCTCAAAGTTGAGAATGTTTTGAATATCTGCTCCTCGAAAGGCGTAGATACTCTGTGCGTCATCTCCTACCACACAGATATTCTGACGGACGGCTGCCAACCTCTTAGCAATCAAATACTGCGAAATATTGGTATCCTGAAACTCGTCAATCATCACATAGTGAAATCGCTGTTGGTACTTATTTAGTACATCAGGATGCTCCTGGAAGAGGATGTTTGTGTTGAATAACAAATCATCGAAATCCATGGCGTCTGCTGCAAAGCACCTTTCAGAATATGCTTTATAAATCCTACCCATTTCTGGTCGCATATTCTGTGTGTCATCTTCTAGATAGATGGGATTATTTTGGTATTCTCTCCAGGAAACCAGACGGTTCTTAGCTCCTGAGATTCGGTTATAAACAATGTTTGGTTTGTAAACCTTATCATCGAGGTTGAATTCCTTTACGATAAGCTTGATCAGTGACTTAGAATCATCCGTATCATAGATGGTAAAGTTGCTGGGATAGCCAATTCGGTGTGCCTCTGCACGAAGTATCCGGGCAAAGACAGAGTGAAAAGTCCCCATCCATAAATTTTTCGCTTCACCACCCACCATCTTCTCAATACGTTTTTGCATTTCGCGAGCAGCCTTATTCGTAAATGTCAATGCCATGATGTTGAACGGATCAACATTGTGAGCATGAATCAGGTGTGCAATTCGAAAAGTAAGCACACGTGTTTTACCAGACCCGGCACCTGCAATGATCATACAGGGTCCTTCTACGTTGACTACACCTTCTCTTTGTGGAGGATTTAGTTCATCCAGATAACTTTCGCTCGCTTCTGCCATTGGGCAAATCTATCTGATTTGAGTAAGATTATTATTCAGAGAAGTAGGCTTTCTGGTGATCTATTTAGGAGAGAAAATGAAAGTATTTGTTAAGTACGATAAAGGCTAGGAACCCTAAAAAAAGGACTACTTCTAAGATGAGTATGAGATTACTTGCTCTGATGGATGGCTTCTTCACTTCTGATGCTATCGTGAGTGTATAATACTTTAGCGGTCAATAAATTTAGCAACATTAGTTAAATGTTAGTGCAATGTTAATTCACTTGAGTTTTGATCAAAAGAACAAAGTAAGTTTTAAAACTTTAGGCGGTTAAAATTTCAATTTTTGAGATTTTGAAAGGAAAAAGGCTAACTCAAAAGCCAGCCTTGTGGAAATTATCTTCTCTTTATCGTGGCTTCATGAAATTTCTTGGTCCATTTTCCATCAGACCAGGTACCTACTATATACTGATATTCATTTTTAGATTTGAATATCCAACTATCCCGTAGGATCATTCCTTGATATTCATATTCGTAATGCATATTTTTTTCCTCGACGATTAGAACCCCTTTTGTTATTCCTCCTAGTTTATCAAACTCATAAAATTCCAATTGTTTTGAGTTAGCGTTGAATGCTCGTACTCCTTCGTTCCTGAGACCAAATTCCTTCGTTTTTGGATCCGTGGTGAATGTTTTGACGTAGATGATGGATCCATTCAATCCGGTTGAGAATTCATATTCTGTTTTCCCAACAAACCCTCCGAGTTGCTGACCTTCAGATATCCATGTGCTTTCTACTAAGTTATCAAAGACCTGGATTGGATTTTGGGCGGACAAAATGAAAAGACCAAATGTGAATAGTATAGAGTGTAATATTTTCATAATTCAAGATTAGTTTGATTATTTGATTTTTGTTTGCTTTTTAGATGAAATCAGGATTTCATTTTTCGAATAGACATGTTGACCTCCGTTCAGGAAAATACCTACCAACAAAGAAGCATCTATGTGTTTAAAACTGTGGTGCACCTTAAGCCAATTCACTATATCTGATTTCTTTCTTCGTCCGGAAGATGGAATGATTTCCATCCATTTTGAAAGACTTTGTCCAGACATTTTTTCCAAATTTTGAATTAACTCTTGCTCAATTTGATAGGATGACTTGGCCATCATCTCCAAACTCCCAGAATAAATCCAATAAGTGTAAAGTAAATGATAATGAATCCAGAGTTAATAAGTATATATTTCCAACTTCGCATTTCGAATAACCCGATCACTGTAAAAATGGAGGCTGCCCAGCCAAACCCAGTTAAGAATCCAGCGGTGAGCCCCCACATCGCATCGGTAGTTCCACCAGCCAGAAAGAATGCCATGTTATATGACATAATGAAGCTAAGAAACAGTGTAATTCCAAAAACTTTTACCGGGTTTTGCTTTTTAAGATCCTCATCAGAAAGTTTGTTTTCTTTTTTCCAAGCATTGTGAAACAAAGCAGGAGAATACCATAGACCACCTAAGACTAAATTGGAGATAGCAGCTACTGCCACCGCCAAATGATTGATTTGCACTTCTTCCATCATTTTAATTTTTATGATGAAGCAAATCTTTGTAAAGAGCCTGATGAAGTATTGTAAAAAATTAAAGTAACTATCTACCTATTGAACGGGTAGGTAGTTTAGATGCTCACCTCTTGCATCCAGGTATTTTTCAGGACTGAATCCTGAAAACTTTTTGAAATCACGGATGAAATGTGCCTGATCAAAATAACCTAAGTCTAGAGAAAGCCGGGCCCAATCAATATTTTGTCGGGATTCAACCTCCACTAAAATTTGATTGAATCGAACTACTTTTTGATATTGCTTGGGAGTGAGCCCAACATATCTCTTGAAAAGATTGATGAAATGCTGTTGTGAATATCCTGTTTTATCAGAGATTGATTTCATGGTAATCTCTGTAGGATTCCTCATGGTCTCAGTGATGGCATATTGAACTACTGCTTCTGAAACCTGGTTGGTTCTTATCAACCGCTCTAAAAGCCATTGTTCAGCAAATCGTATTTTTTCTTCACCAGACGAGAATGAGAGCAGCTGTTCTCTCAAATAAGTTACTTCATCCCCGAGAATAAGATCTGCATCAATTACTAGATTAGCAATCTCAGAAGACGGGATTTGAAATATAGGATAGGCGCCATTGGGTTTGAATTGGATAACCATCATTTCGCTGTTCTTAGAAGAACTGATAGAAATGAAGTCTGTTTGCATTCCGGAAACCCACGAGTTGATAAACTTTCTTTTTTGACTTAAATCGTTATTCTCAAATGTGTATTGTGGATTTTCGCTAAGCTCAATAAGTAGATTTATGGTGCCGTCAGGTAACAATCTCTCAATGTCATGAGTAGGAGTCAAATCCTTATAATAGACGATCGATGAAACGCAATTGGCCAGTAGACCTTCAGGAAAATGGATTTGAAAGTTTTCCATTATTCATTCGGAAATAGAGAACGAGGAATCGTCATTATCTGAGTCTGCCTTCCATCAATATAGTGGACTTTTTTTCCATCGAAGAAAGCATCTTCTTCTAGCATAATCCGTATTTCCTTGTCCCATTCATCGAGATAAACTCCAGCGTTTAATTCAATTGAGTGTGCAGTATTAGGGTAGAGCGGATAGTCCCCTTTACCCGGAACGCCTCCTTGCTGATCCCATAGCCCTATGGTAGGTCCCGCTGCATGACCATGGTATCCAATTGGATGTGTATATATAACTCCTTTTAGGCCTTCGGATTTACATTGATTAAGAGTTGCTTTTAAAATCTCATTGCCACTTCTTCCTATTTTGAAATTGGATGTTAGAATATCCTGGACACGGTTTCCTTTCTTGAATGCATCTTTCAAGAAGTCAGGCACTTCTTTTTCTTCAAACTTCAATACATAGGCATGTTGTTGGGTATCTGTATTTAGCCTTAAATAGGTAATGCCAAAATCGACATGAAGCAAATCGCCAGGGTATATCACCTGATGTTCGGGCCTCTCCGAAAATGATCTTAAGTGATCGAAAGACTCTGGGTCTTTCCGCTGGATGGACACTGAGGGATGAAACCAGGCCGTAAATCCTAACTCTCGTATCCGGTCTCTATACCACCATACCACATCGTCTGTGGTAGTGACTCCAGGTTGTATGACTTTTTCCGAAAAACCTTCTGAAATAATTTGATGCGCTAAACGAACAATGTTTTGATAAACGATCATCTCACTATTTGTCCTGGTTTCCAGCCAACCAATCGCGATTTCTTCTGCACCTGTAATTCTTGTTTGATATTTTTTTGGTAGTACTTCAAGTAGCATATCGTAATGAGTGGAAGAAATGCCATCGGCTAAAGCGAACGTCTCGGACTTATTGATTCCAATCTTTTTAGGATCCTTTGCAGCAATCATGTCTGCGAGTGCTTTCCACTGATCAGGCTGCTCTTCTTTGTTCCATATCGTCTTGAATAAACTACCTGTATTATATCGAGACATACCGAAAGTTTCTAGCGGTTTTTCATCTCCCGGATCGAAAGCAATAAGCATAGTGGTTCTTCGAGCGGATTGCCAGGTGGCAGGAAGGAGGGTCTTAATTACGGGATCTTCATTGTATTCTCTTGCAATAATGATCCACATATCTATTCCTGATCTCCGCATGATCGTTGGTAAAACGGTCTGAACTCTTTCTTCTAACCAACTATCTATAACTTCAGCGCGCTCCTCCATGGTAAGCACTTTAGGGAAGTATGGGTTCTGCGAGAAGGTGGTAGAAACGAAAAGAATAAAAATCGTTAGAAACAGGTATTTCATAGAAAAATGATATTATGTCTACCCAAGATAATCCAATTCATAAAACACTCGGTGTAGATACCCCGTATTATTGGACTTGATCACTCTACTTTGTCGATGAGAATAGCATTTATAATCACTCTGTTATTCATCGGATTTACGTCGTTTGCTATTCAGAAAATCGATAGCTTAAAATACGAACTCCTAAATCATGATGGAGAAGATATAGTCAAGGTTGAAATCCTAAATAATCTTGGTTATGAGTATTGGATCATTAATCCTGTACAATCCATTATTTATGGTCAGCAGGCCAGAGCACTGGCTGAAATATTAAAGGACAGCACTGGTCTCGCTTTTGCTAACAGAGTAATCGGTGTGGCTCACTGGGCAAGAGGTAGTTATGATTTTGGCTTGGAATACCTACTTGATGGTTTGTCTATTTATGAATCGAAGAAAGACACATTGGGAATTGGGAATTGCTTGATGAATATTGGTCTCATTTATGCAGATCGATCTGATAATGAACTGGCTTCCAAATATTATTTTGATGCACTTAATCTCTTCAAGAAAAAAGAGGCACATGGAAGAATCGCTACAACTTATACCAAATTAGCTACTATCCTTATCGAGGAAGGAAAGTTCGAGGAGGCTTATGACTTTTTAGATCGGGCCGGTACCATTCATTGGAAGAATGATTTCTTATATGGCATGGTTGAAATTCTCAATAGGTACGGTTTGCTATACACTAAAATCGAAAGCTACGATAGCGCTGAATACTACTTTGATAAAGCGATATACTTGGGCAAAAGAATAGATGACTTTAATGGTATTACCAAATCTATGATCGAGCTAGCTGATGTAGAACTCGCACGGGAAGATATCCAAGCAGCTGATGATTTATTAGCTCAGTCTTTAGTGTATGCAAGAAAAGTACAATCCCACAAGTGGTTGAAAGAAATTTATGAAAGACTTCATAAAACCGCACGACAAAGAGGAGATCTTAATGATGCGATTCAGTTTTATGATCGATACATCGAAGAAAAAGATAGCATCTTCAATGAGCAGACACTTAACAATATAGCAAGGTTAGAATCGGAATTGGCAGTAACAGAACAGAAAAGACAGCTTGAATTAAAGGAAAGTGAGATATTAATTCTGGAACAACGAACTGAAATTCAACGTACCAGGATTGTTATTCTCATTATCGTTATTTCAACCATCGTTTTGGTTTCTTTTTTTGTTATTAGAAACAGACAACTCTCCGCTCAGAAGAAGGAAGAAAAGGCAAAGAAGGAGGCGGATCAAGTGAAACAGGAACTAGAGTCTAAAAACAGGGAGTTGATTTCATATACAATCAATTTTGTTCAAAAAAATCAGCTATTCGAGGAATTGATGGATTCCGTTCAGCATACTAAGAAGCATTCATCCAGTGAGATCAGAAAAGAGCTTATTGGAATGGAACGCACCATTAAGAAACATCTTCAGGTGGATAGGGATTGGGAGGATTTTAAATTGAGATTTGAAAATCTTCATTCGGGTTTTTTTGATAAAATACTGGGACATGAGCCTTCATTGACAGGTAACGATTTGAAACTGTGTGCCTTGGTCAAAATGAATTTCTCTATCAAGGAAATAGCTGATATGATGGGGATTTCAACTGAAAGTGTAAAAACTGCCAGGTACCGATTAAAGAAGAAACTTCAATTGCCCTCCGAGATGTCAGTGAATGATTTCTTGAATTCTGTAGGTTAGCATGGGTCTTTCGTCTACTTTTTGTCTATCGACCAGGATGAGACGCTGACTTTATGTTTACCTTATTTATATGGTTTCCTTTATTCAGTCATGGATTTTTGCTTCATCAAATTAGATGAACTTATGAAAAAATCAGGAAATCGACCAAAGCATCTTAGATATATGTCTGTAATCATTGGGGTGATTATAGCTATCGTTCTTTTGTCATCTTGTGGTACCCGATCCAAAAGTTTTCAAGCACCGGTATTTTCAAATATTGGTGATTACCGGATGAATGTAACATACTCATCTGAAGATGCAAAAATGTTCTTCGACCAGGGTGTTTTATTTACCTATGGATTTAATCATGGTGAAGCTGCCCGTTCATTTCGGGAAGCTATTCGATTAGATAGCAGTTTTACTATGGCATATTGGGGCTTGGCATATACACTTGGACCCAACTACAATGCTTCGATGGAAGTATCCGATGTTGCGGAGGTAAAATGGGCCGTGAGAAAAGCGTTAAAACTAAAAGCTGCAGTTGATGGATGGCAGCTCGGCTTAATCGATGCTTTGGAAGCCAAGTACCCCGAAAATTCTCAACAGGTAGATGTTGTCTCATTTGCAGTTAAGATGAAGGAGGTTTTTGAAAGGTTCCCCGCTAATCCTGACGTAGCTACCCTTTATGCTGAATCTTTGATGCTTCTGCATCCATGGGACTTATACGATTACAAAGGAGGACCAGCAAAAGAATGGACTCCTCAGATCGTCAGTATATTGGAAAATACATTATCTCTGGATAAAGAACATCCGCTCGCTAATCACTTATATATTCATGCGACAGAAGCCTCAAGTGAACCCGGTTTAGCTCTGGAAGCTTCGAAGGAATTAAGCGAAGTAATTGTCCCTGGAGCAGGACATTTGGTACATATGCCTTCGCATACGTATATCAATACGGGTGATTATCATCTGGGAACGATGGTGAACCTGGAAGCAGTTAAAGCCGACAGCCTTTACTCGGTGCAATGTGAAGCTCAGGGAGCTTTTCCTTTATATTATTATCATAATTACCATTTTCTAGCAGCTTGTGCGGCTTTAGAAGGTAGAGGTGCCTTAGCGATAGAGTCTTCTTTCTTGATGACATATGCGATAGATAAAACTTTGCTTGCAGAGCCAGGTTTTGAGACCACTCAACACTTTATGACCATTCCTTATAATGTTTTGGTCAAGTTTGCTCAATGGGAGAAGATTTTGGCCTTACAGGAACCAGATGTAAGGTATCCTTATATAGCAGCTATGTGGCATTATTCAAGGGGGGTGGCATATGCCAATTTGAATCAATTGGCAAACGCTCGCATGGAATTGCAAAAACTGAATGAAATCCAACGAACATCTCACTTTTCTGAGTTATTGATATTTGGGATTAATTCTGCTCAAGAAGTGGTTGAGATTGCTCTGAATGTTCTTGGAAGTGAGATCGCATTGAAAAGCAATGATTATGAGAAAGCCGAACGTCTACTTTCGAAGGCTATAGGCATTGAAGATGCAATGAGCTACAATGAGCCACCAGATTGGTTTTTCTCTGTTCGTCACCACTTGGGAGATTTATACATGATCATGGGAAGATTTGCCGATGCTGAAAATATTTACCGAGAAGACTTAGTGAATTTCCCTAAAAATGGATTTGCACTGAATGGACTTTATCAAAGCCTTCTTTCTCAAAACAATGCCGACGAAGCAGAGCGAGTGTATCAGATGTTTGAAAGCGCTTGGGAATATTCAGATACCATTCTGAAATATTCAAGAATTGATGCCGAAAAGCGAAAAAACCTCGTTCTTAAAGTAAAAGAAAAAAGTCCTCAAGAAGTAATACGTCTAGCAACAGCTTTCTGTGGAAGTTATCAATAGTAGACCTTTTGTCTACCCTAAAAAGTAGGTTTGTATTGGCCTCTTGTCGATTTTTGTAACGTCTTCACTTCGTAATATTAGGTTGACTAAATGAAGGCGATTACTCTTGACAGAGTAATTTTTGGTGGTAAGGACGCTTGAGAGAGCGTCCTTTTTTTATTTTATCACTATTCTGGATCGAAAGCGATCCCCCTCTGAAGTCAAAATATTTAGGATATAGATTCCTCCCCGGAGATTAGTCAAATCTATGTCATAGTTCAGTGGGTTTTCCTGAATGGTGTTTTGAGTTAAGCTTTTGCTCTCACTTCCTTCCAGGCTCACTATTGAAGCATCAATGATTTGGAATGGTTTGGTTGATGTCACATTGATTCTGCTGTTTCTGACAATTGTAGGATACGCTGTTATTGTTGCGCTTTCTTTCGACACATTGGTTGTGATCATCTTAATTTCAAAATATTCGAACTGCCCATCGAAATCAACCTGCTTGAGCCTGTAATACTCAATCTCAGCAAACACAAACTTATCTTCAAATGAATAATGGATTTCTTCGTTCGTATCTCCATGACCTTTTACCCTGGCAATTTCATAAAAATGGTTTCCGTCTTCTGATCTTTCAATAGTGAAGTAATCATTATTGATTTCCGTGGAGGTCGCCCAGGTTAAAACTACAGATTCTTTTAGTTCAACATTGAAAAAAAGTAGTTCTACAGGTAGGGGATTAGTTCCACCGCCAGTGACAAAATCTTCAATGTCTGAGAATCCATCATCTGATAACTGATCTATTACAAATGAACTGTCGTCTCCGGTACCATCGTCTATCGTAGATTCCGCATCTCCACTAAACGATCCGGCGTATACATTCCCATCACCTGTGTATGATCCCTGGGATCCATTTTTATTGAAGTTTCCACTTACTACTAATGTGCCACCACTTGCGATATCTATTTTATTGTTCATGTCCAGGTCACCAAGAATGATTAAGACTGCACTGTTACCTAATACGAGGTTCATGGATTTATTGGCGAAATCCACGTCTCCGTACACAATGAGTGTATCGTTGACAGTGAAATCCCGAGTATTATTATTAGCCGCAAATGTGAGATTTTGCGAAGTGGTCGCATCTCCAACTTGTATGTTTCCCTGAATGGTTATATCACCGGCAGATTCAGGTAAGCTTAGGAATGCTGGAGTACCGTCTGTCCACCCACCAACCCAGGAGCTATTATTGCCCCAATCGCCGGTATAATTGTTAAGAGAAGTTTCCTGGCCGGTTGATGAGAAAGTAATTGCTAAAACGAATATGTAAATAACTGGTCTTATATATTTCATCATACTATACAAACTTACGAATAATGGGACGTCAATAGGTTTACATTACGTCGGTTAGATGCCTTTATTCGATGAAACATTCGTTTAGTATGTTGAGCTGCTTTTCCTACCTTTGCAGTGACATATTAAAAACCCATAAATGAACTATCTAAACGACCTTACGGAAGGTATTGGAAATACCCCATTGTTGAAGTTGAACAGTGTAAATCAAGGCATAAAGGGGACTATCCTTGTTAAAGTAGAATATTTTAATCCGGGAAATTCCATCAAGGATCGGATAGCCTTGAAAATGATTGAGGATGCAGAAGAGAAAGGGATCCTGAAGCCAGGAGGTACCATCATTGAAGGTACATCAGGAAATACTGGAATGGGATTAGCCCTGGTGGCCATTGCCAAAGGGTATAAGTGTATCTTCACACTTGCTGACAAACAGAGTAAGGAAAAGATGGACGTGCTTCGAGCTATGGGGGCAGAGGTAGTGGTTTGTCCAACTAATGTAGCACCAGACGACCCTAAATCGTATTACTCCGTTGCTAAGCAATTAGAGAAAGATATTCCAAATTCATTCTATCCAAACCAGTACGATCATCCTGCAAATGCACTTTCTCATTATGAAACTACAGGGCCAGAAATATGGAGAGATACAGATGGTGAAATTACACACTATGCTGCAGGGATGGGCACTGGAGGGACCATAAGCGGAACATCTAAATACCTGAAAGAACAAAACTCAGCTATCGTTACCGTTGGAATAGACTCCTATGGTTCAGTTTTCAAAAAATACAAGGAGACTGGTGTATTTGATGAAAAGGAAATCTACCCTTATTTGACCGAAGGGATAGGGGAGGACATTCTTCCTAAGAATGTGGATTTTAATATGGTAGATCATATTGTCAAAGTAACAGATAAGGATGCTGCGATCATGACCAGAAGGCTAGCCCGTGAGGAAGGGCTGTTTGTTGGCTGGTCCTGTGGATCAGCAGTGTGTGGTGCCCTCGAATATGCCAAAGAACATCTAAAAGAGGATGACGTGATGGTGATCATCTTACCAGATCATGGAACCAGGTATCTGGGAAAAGTATACAACGACGATTGGATGAAGGATCATGGATTTCTGGAGGAACGAAAATTTGCTACAGCAAAGGATATCATCCTGCATAGAAATGGTAGCTCTGATCTCGTAACCATAGATAAGCAGATGAAGGTGGGGGAAGCTATTAAGACAATGAATACGAAAGGAATTGATCAAGTGCCTGTGGTTGATGGTGAGAATTTTGTTGGAAGTGTGTCCGATAGTAAAATACTCAATGTGTTAATTGAGGACCCGGAGATGAGAGATCAACCAATAGCGGCTATGATGGACAAATCGTTCCAATTTGTGTCTCCACATGATACCATAGATGTGATGTCCTCTATGCTTGGAAAAGATTCAAAAGCACTTCTGGTCAGGGATGAGTCAAATAAGGTGCACATTATTACGCAAAGTGACCTTTTGATTGCCATGACGAATTGATTAAATTTGACTAGCACAATTAATTATTAACTCTTTACTTGCAATCCCGACGAATTATTGTCGGGATTTTTTTATAAAATGAAATCAGACCATCCAATAGGTATCTTCGATAGTGGAATAGGAGGGCTTACGGTTGCCAGGGCGGTTAAGAAAGTACTTCCTAATGAGTCTGTTATTTATTTCGGAGATACAGCACACCTTCCATACGGAGATAAATCTACTGCTGCAATACAGGCTTATTCTGTCAGAATTGCTGAGATGCTGCTCCAAAGAAAATGTAAGGTTATTTTAATTGCTTGCAATTCTGCCTCTGCAGCAGCCTATGATTTAGTGACAGAATATGTTGGTAAAAAGGCGAAGGTATTTGATGTGATCAACCCAACAATTGATTATATCAGGGAAAATTGCCAGTCAAAAATTATTGGACTCATTGGGACTAAGCGAACAGTTTCTCTAGGTGTCTACTCAGAAAAGGTAAATGATTTGAGGTTAGACATTGATCTGAGAAGCCTGGCTACACCATTGCTCGTGCCTATGATAGAAGAGGGGATATATGAGGATCAGATCACTGAGCATGTTGTAGGGAAGTATTTAAACAATCCGGTATTGGCACAGATTGAGTCATTGATTTTAGGTTGTACGCATTACCCAATCATAAAAAACACCATTAAAGAGTTCTTTAAATTAAACGGAAGAAATGTTGAGATCATTGATTCAGCAGAGACCGTTGCAAGAGCATTGAAAGCATTTTTGGAATATAACCAATTGATCAACAAGAGTGAAAACTCAAACTATGAGTTTCTTGTGTCTGATTTCACGAAAGAATTTGAGCGAACTACGAAATTGTTTTTTGGAGAAGAAGTTCATCTCGAAAAAGCACCTATTTGGAATGAATTGAATTAGATTTAACTCACGAAAAAAGTATGATTCGAGCAACCCACCAAATGACCGCCAATCATTCACCAAATAATAGATCATAACTAATGCATATGAATAAAATCCTTATTTCTCTCTTTTTATTTAGCTCAATTGCCTGTACGGTCAATAAGGGTACGAAGACCATGCATCCATACTCAGGCGACAGTGTGGCTTGTGGCAATTTCATCGTGTATAAGTTGACAGAAGACAACACCGAATTTGTCTCTGTGATTATTGATGCTTCTTCAATTGAACTCGAAAAGATGCAAGCCTACTCAGTAGGAAAGGCAGATGTTGTGTCTATATCAAGGAAAAAGTATGCCGGACCCGTTCATCAATCTCTGTGCAATGACGTAATGATGGATAAACCAAATCAGGTATTGGAAGAAGATGCTACAGAAGGCTTGGTTGAATTGATTGTGAGTGAGGAAAATATGCAGAAAGCAGAAAAGAAAGAGCCATATAGGGTCACTTTAGTCTTAAAAAAAGTCACTTTCGATACTATGACAATTGATTATTTACGCTTAGAAAATATTATTGTAGGATGGTTGCCAGGATAATTTTAGTAATCGTTTCATATATTCTTTTACAAGAAGTAGTTGGTCAGGATCTTAGTTGCGGAACCCCCGAACCCACCCTCGCCCAACAGAAAATGTTGGATAGGTTAATTGAATTCGAAAAACAAGGAGATCTTCGTGTAGCAGCTGCCCCATCAGAAATTGCAATCGTTGCACATGTGGTAAGGCGGAGTGATGGTACAGGAGGGTTAACTGAGCAAGAACTTCAGGATGCCTTAGACAATGTAAATTCTTTCTATGCCAATGCGAATATGTCTTTCTTCTATTTAGATATTCAATACATTGATGAAGACAAGTATTATGATTTTATCAGAAGTGATCAGGCCGAGCTTACTTCCAAATACAGCTATAATGACATAATAAACATCTACTTTACCAACTCGGTTGGTAATGGGGAGGGCTTATTTTATTGCGGATATGCGTATTTCCCCGGTGGTCCCGATATCATATTTATGGACAACTCCTGTACATTGAATGGCAGCACATTACCCCATGAAATTGGTCACTTCTTTGCGCTTTATCATACCCATGGTACAACTAACACTGGAACAACCGATGAGGTAGTCATTCGTCCAGGTGAAGAATCTGTTGGCTGTGTGGAACCAGACTGTACCCCCGTTGCATCCAACTGTGATACAAATGGTGATAGGCTGTGTGATACAGAGGCAGATCCAAATGTATCCGGAAAGATCGATGCTGATTGTAACTATACAGAAGCTACAGTTGATGTGAATGGAGACCTGTTTAGGCCTGATGGTACAAACATTATGTCCTATTCATCTAAATCTTGTCGGAATATCTTCTCTGACGGACAATATGAACGGATGAACCTCGCTTATCTGAACGACAGAAATTATCTTCATACAAAATATTTGATGGCTGAGTTTAATCTCAGCGATAAGGAAATATGTGAAGGAGAGTCCATTGATTATAACTCTGACCGTTCCATCAATGCAAGTTCATTCTCCTGGACTTTCGAAGGAGGCACTCCTGCTACTTCTTCAGATGCTAATCCTACAGTTGAGTATTTTACAGATGGTGTATTTGATGTTACATTGACTATAACTGATGATGATGGAAATGAAGACGTAAAAACGTTTACAGATTTTGTAAACGTAAGGGGTGAGTTGATTCCGAATAGCACTCCTTTATCTGGATCCTTTGAAGAAGTGACTTTACAGGAGATGGTAATAAGTGGAGGATCTGGAACCTGGGTTCAAACAACAGTTGCTTCAGATGGAAGTAAGTCGGCTTACGTTGTGTTAGTGTTTATGACAAATGGACAGGAAGATTACCTCGTACTTGACCCCCTAAATACGTCTGTTGATAAGACTTTTCAGCTAACGTTTGATTATGCTTATGCACCACTCGATGAGAATACTGAGGATATTTTGGAAATAGTTTATCGCGATCCTTGTGGTGAATGGCAGTCAGTGTGGTCCAAAAAAGGTCAGGATTTAGCGACAGCACCGAATGAAAATCAGGTATATTTCTTTCCCACGAGTGATCAATGGGTTTCAGAATCGATCATTTTTGATTTGCCAGAAGGTCTAGATATTGCAGAGATCGCTTTTAAAACAACTTCAGATAATGGGAATTCACTATTTATTGATAATTACAGTTTGAATTTTTACGATCCCTCATTTACCATCTCAGATATTGAAATCACAAAAGCATCTTGTCCGGATGCTGAGGACGGTTCTTTCAAAGTACAATTATCATTGGAGGATACCTACGAATTTTTCCTTGGGGGTGAGAGTTCCGGTTCTACTGGAGTTTTTGATGGATTAATACCTGGAACGTATGACTTGACGGTAAGAAATGTATATAACTATGAGCAGACAGAGGAAGTCATTATTGGTTATGAGAATGAGTATCCAACCACGCCAGAGATAACCCAAAGTAACGGTCAATTAACGATCAAAATTGAAGAGAACCAAACAATTCAGTGGTTCCTTGATGGTGTTGAGCTGGAAGGAGAGACAAGCAACAGTTTAAAATTAACTCAATCCGGCTCATATTCGGTTTCCGTAGCAAATGGGGGATGCAGTGTGCTTTCCGATAAATTTAATGGTGTTTATGATCCAGGTTTTGGGATATCAAATATCTCTGTGGCAGAGGCTTCCTGCCCAGGTATTGAAGACGGTTCCTTTGAAATCGTAATAGATGGAGATGGAGTATTTGAATATAGTATTGACGGAGGGACTTTTAGCACATCCAATTTTTTCTCCGGTTTAGCTGCGGGTACCTACACCGTAGTGGTGAAAAATGCCAGTAATGACGAAATAAGTGCTGAAGTGATCATTGGTTATGAAAATGAATATCCAGCTAAACCAGTGATTTCCGAAAATGAGGGGCGATTAAGTGTTGATATTGAGGAAGGCCAGACGGTTCAATGGTTCCTTAACGGAGTTGGAATGACACAGGAGACAAATAATGAGATCGAATTCTCAGAAGCCGGATCGTATGTGGTTTCGGTTTCAAATGGCTCATGCAGTATGATTTCTGATGAGTTCATTATTCTGTCTACAAAATTGATTGATGATAACTTAAAGCTTTATCCTAATCCAGTTGAGAACGTACTTTCCATTTCCCTAAATGAGGATCTTAGAGGGGCGGTGATTTCTGTTTCAATCAAGGATTTAACTGGCAAGGAGCTCATTCAAGGTGGATTTGAAACTCAAATTGATCTAAGCAACTTAAAATCCGGGATATACATACTTAGTTTGCTAGATAGTGAAGGAGAGGTCAACAGGCGTTTTGTTAAACAGTAAACAACATTAAATTCGAGTGTGATTTCATTCATATTCTATCTTTCATTCTTGCTCATTTTTGTTGTATTTGCCGTTTATGCTGAACGAAAGACTGCTGCATTTATTCAAAACAGGTTAGGTCCTATGGAGGTAGGATATAAAGGGATCCTACAGACCGTAGCTGATCTGCTGAAGATGCTTCAGAAAGAAGATATTAAGGCAAAGGCAATAGATAGAATCCCTTTTCTCATTGCCCCTTTAATAGTTTTTGCATCAATTTTCGCAGGATATGCAGTTCTTCCAATGAATAGTGAGATCATTGGCTCTGATATATCAAGTGGCCTATTCATGCTCTTAGCCATTGTGTCTCTTGACGTTTTAGGCATTCTGATGGCAGGATGGGCTTCCAACAATAAATACAGCCTTTACGGGGCTATGAGGTCGGTGGCACAAATTGTTTCGTATGAAATCCCTCTGGGGTTAAGCGTACTTTGTGTTATCATCATAGCTGGTTCACTGGATCTGCAAAAAATAAGTTTACTTCAAAGTGGCAGCAGTGGATTGATAAGCTGGAATATCATTCAATTTCCAATTCTTATCATTCCCTTCTCTATTTTCTTTATTTCCGGGCTTGCTGAATCGAATAGAACTCCTTTTGATCTTCCTGAATCCGAATCTGAATTGATCGGTGGCTATCATACCGAATATTCTGGTTTCAGATGGGGGATATTTATGCTTGCGGAATATGGAATGATGCTACTGCTTGCAATCGTAGGATCTATCCTTTTCTTTGGATCCTGGAATACGCCTTTACCGGACCTTGGAACCTTCAAGTTGAATGAAATTACATCGGGACCTATATGGGGGACCTTTTGGTTACTTTCTAAAGCCTTAGTACTTATTTTTATTCAGATGTGGGTGCGCTGGACCTTGCCCAGGTTAAGAGTAGATCAATTAATGAGTTTATCCTGGAAATATTTAACTCCTCTATCCATTGTGATGCTATTTTTATGTGCATTATGGAAATTATGG
This sequence comes from Ekhidna sp., assembly GCA_965267215.1. Lineage (GTDB taxonomy): Bacteria > Bacteroidota > Bacteroidia > Cytophagales > Cyclobacteriaceae > Ekhidna. The sequence continues at coordinate 1,550,921 of OZ253940.1, read as the reverse complement.
ATTATCAGCTAAATGAGTTACTTATCTAACATATCGACAGCCATACGTACATCTCTGAAAGGGATGTCATTATCCATTCACTATTTCTTTCAGGCAAGGAGGAAGAGAAAGAAGGAAGGTGTGTCAGATGAAAATTATTTTGAAAGAGCAGAGGGGACGTTTACTGTTCAATATCCCAAAGAAAGTATTCCTATCCCTGATCATGGTCGATATCAACTTCATAATGAAATAGATGACTGCATTGTTTGTGATAAATGTGCTAAAATATGCCCGGTTGACTGTATTGATATCGAGCCTGTGAGATCTCCGGAAATATTTGGCCAAACTTCGGATGGTACTCCTTTGAGAATTCATGCTGCCAAGTTTGACATAGATATGGCAAAGTGCTGCTTTTGTGGGTTATGCACAGTGGTGTGTCCTACTGAATGTCTTACCATGACTAAAGAATTTGATTTTAGCACCACCAACATCCTGGATCATAATTTCTCTTTTAGCAAGATGAGCGAAAAAGAAATTGAGGAGAAGAAAAAAGAATTTGAAGACTACCAACAGAAGAAGATCATGGCGAAACCGGAGTTGCCAGCTATAAAGAAGGAGCAGCCATCTGTGGACAAGCCCGTCGCTAAACCCGTTTTTAAACCTAGAATACCCAAGAAAAAGTGATTACCATCCTTCAAATCTTCATTCTAGCCATTGCACTTGTCGGAGTTGCTATCATCGTTTCAACTAGAAACATTGTGCATGCAGCATACGCTTTAGCATTAACTCTAATTGGGATTGCTGGAGTATTTGTATTCCTTGGATCAGAATTGCTTGCTGTAGTACAAATTTTACTTTATGCTGGCGGGGTGGTCATCCTATTATCTTTTGGGGTGATGATGACCAACAGGTTAAGAGGTGAGAAGGTGTTATCAGAAAGCAGAAATCAGGTCGTGTCAGGATTAATTTCGATAACTGTTTTTGTTATTCTTTCGTATCTTCTTTCCGAACAGAATTTCTATCAAGGAGCAAGTCCCGAGGGCGATCAAGTAAGGCAAATAGGCATTTCTTTCTTGACTGAACACATTGTTGCTTTTGAATTGATTGCTTTTATCCTTCTTGTAGTTTTAGTAGGAGTCGCGCTACTTGCAAAAATGTCATCCAGTGACTGAGATTCTGTTACCATATTATCACTACTTTGCGGCCTTACTCTTTAGTGCAGGGTTGTTTGTGGTATTGACGAAGAGAAATAGTATTTTCATACTTATAGGAGTAGAATTAATGTTAAATGCAGGAAACGTTTTTCTGGCAATTATCTCACATTCTGATGGCCAGATCAACGGTCAAATCATAGCCATTTTTGTGGTTGTTATGACAGTCTGTGAAGTTTCCATTGCGCTAGCCATCCTCTTAAATATTTATAAAAAACATCATGTTTCCAACATGGATGAATTAACGGAGGTAGGTAATGATTGAGTTGATGCTATCAGTCGCGTTTTCTTTACCACTGATAGGAGGGCTTCTTTCGTTTGTGTTGAAAAATAGATTCATCCCTTCAATATTCGTTGGATTCTCTTTTTTGATTGCAATCTTGCTTATCATTTCGTTTGAAAATGCAACGGTCATTTCATGGGAATGGATACCGGGTATGGAAGTAGGTATTCTCATTGATAAAGTTGCTCTCATTCTTATTTCGCTTGTTGCGTTTGTCTCTTTGCTTGTTCATGTTTTTTCCATCAAATACATGTCCGAAGATCAGGGCGTATTCAGGTATTTTGCCAAGCTGGGATTTTTTGTGTTTTCAATGATCGGATTACTGATGGTGGATCATCTTATTCTGTTATTCGTTTTTTGGGAATTGGTTGGAGTGTCTTCTTATCTCCTTATCGGTTTTTGGTACTCAAAAGGTGAAGTTCCAGCCTCCGCAAGAACCGCATTTATGGTAAATAGGATAGCCGATGCTTGTTTGCTCGCAGGTATTCTCTTATTATATGGACAAACAGGTGAGCTTTCTTTTTCAAAAATGGATGAGGTTGCCTTGTTTTTTCCCTCACTATTAGTTGCAATAGGCGCTTTTGGTAAGTCTGCCCAGGTTCCTTTTTCGGGATGGCTCACCAAAGCAATGGTTGGACCCACTCCAGTCAGTGCTTTGATCCATGCTGCTACTATGGTTGCCGCTGGGGTATACCTGCTATTTAGGTTTAGCCCTTATATTGATTTGGATGTTCAAATGTTAATAGCAATTATGGGATCTGCTACAGCCTTTTATGGGGGACTGTGTGCACTGAACCAATTTGATATTAAAAAAATACTGGCTTATTCAACGATATCTCAGTTAGGGTACATGATGATAGGCATAGGCGTAGGAGCAAGGGATGCTTCATTATTTCACTTATTCACTCATGCCTTTTTTAAAGCAGGATTGTTTCTTGCGGCTGCATCAATCATTCACCATTTACATGAGTTTTCGAAGGCTGATGCGCAGGATATTCGAGTGATGGGTGGTTTAAAGAAAAGATTGCCATGGACCTTCCGATCTTTCTTATTGTGTGGATTAGCATTAGCCGGTGTTCCTTTCTTTTCTGGCTTTTTCTCAAAGGACGCCATCATTGTAGCGGCATGGAGCTGGGCAAGCGAGCTAGGTACTTGGGCTTATATCATTCCTGATCTTGCTTTACTAACAGTACTACTTACTGCCTTTTATGTCGGTCGTGCTATCTTATTGATGTTTTCTGGTAAACCAAGAATTGAATTGGAAACTACTTCAAATAAAGAAAGCTGGCTTTTTGTCGTTCCTCTTATCATTTTATCTGTATTCAGCATTTGGATCTTTCATAATCTAAATCCACTCGGGCATGAGCACTGGTTAATAAATTATTGGGAGGGATCAATGAGCGCAGCTTCTTCGTTCATTGTCAGCCTTGCGCTCATATTATCACTCATACTTGTCAGTGCAGGATTTTCATTGTCCTATGCATTCTTTAAACCCGGATCAAATTATGCAGTTTCTCTGCAAGCGATGAAAGAGCCTGAAGGCGTTGGAGTAAAGTGGACATTCAATGGTTTTTATTTGACGAACCTATACACATTTGTTAGTAGTATTGGATTGAAAACTTCCAGGATCATTAGCATGTTAGACAAAAAACTGATTGATCCTTTCTTGAATTTCTCAGCAATTAGTGCTGTCGTCTTTTCAAAGGTACTTGCATTGGTAGACCGCTTCATGGTGGATGGCCCGGTAAACTGGATTGCTTCATTGTCAGCTTTTATCGGGAAAAGATTTGCAGGATTGAGCTCTCGCGACCTACAAACACAGCTAATCTGGCTAATGTTCATAGTTATTTTGATTTTAGGTTGGATCATACTTTTTTAGCCACTTCATGCAGCACATCCTAACCTATATTTTTCTTTTTCCAATCTTTATTGCGGCGGTTATGTTGATAATCCCTCATAATAAGATAACGATATTCAGAAGTCTCGCATTTGCTGCTGTAGCGATTCAATTAATATTATCTATTCAAGCCCTACTTACTTTTGACAAATCCCTTAAGCCAGACAGTTGGGTGAATGCTTTTCAATTTGTAGAAAAAGCAGATTGGATTTCTATGTCTTTTGGATCTATGGGAAGCATCCATATCCAATACTTTTTAGGAGTTGATGGAATAAGTCTGCCATTAGTGGCATTGTCTACTTTTGTATTGTTAATCGGAGTTATTTCCTCCTGGAACATTAAGCAAAATCCGAAAGGCTATTTCATATTATACTTAATTCTTAGCGCCAGCATAGTAGGTTGTTTTGTGTCACTTGACTTCTTCCTTTTTTATCTGTGTTTTGAATTTATGCTTTTACCAATGTTTTTCCTCATTGGTATCTGGGGAGGAAAAAGAAGATCTTATGCCTCTATTAAGTTTTTCTTGTATACACTGCTTGGTTCACTTTTCATCCTCGTGGTGATGATTGGACTTTATATGAGCACGATTGAGCAAGGTATAAACACATTCAGTTTAGTGGCCATGTTAAACGGTCAATATGAAATAGGCTCTATGCTGTCATTTAAATCAGAAGCTTTGATCCTTGGATATCCTGCAAGGGCAGTGGCTTTTGTTTTATTATTAGTTGGTTTTGGTATTAAGCTGCCAAGTGTTCCGGTTCATACTTGGTTGCCCGATGCGCACGTAGAAGCACCGACACCCATTTCAGTGGTATTAGCCGGCTTACTTCTGAAGGTAGGAGCTTACGGACTTTTTAGGATTTTATATGGCATATTTCCAGATATGGCAGTTCACTATGCTGGTTGGGTTGCTGCTTTTGGTGTCTTGTCAATTTTATATGGTGGAATGAATGCGCTTGCGCAAAGAGATCTTAAACGCATGGTAGCTTATTCGTCTGTTTCCCATATGGGATTTGTGTTGGTGGGCCTAGCCGCGATCACACCCCAGGGACTAAGCGGTTCGCTTTTTCATATGGTCTCCCATGGACTGATTTCTCCTGCTTTATTCCTTATAGCGGGTGTCATTTATGATCGAACGGGTAACAGGCAGATGGAAAATTTCAGCGGATTGGCTTCTGGAATGCCTGTTTATACATTCTTTGTTGTATTATTCTTTTTTGCAGGACTGGGGCTGCCAGGCTTATCGGGGTTCGTTGGCGAATTGTTGGTTTTGATGGGAGCGTTCACTAGCCAGACTTTGAGTGCGTGGATCGGACTTTTAGCAGTTGTGGGAATAATTATCTCAGCAGCATATTTTCTCTGGACCATTCAGCGTATGTTTTTCGGTAAGTATTTTATCCGTGAACAATCATGGGAACAATATATGTTTGACCTGACTCTCAGGGAAAAAGTTATGCTTGTTCCAATTGCTGTTTTAGTGGTACTTCTCGGGATCTTTCCTCGATTGATTTTAGATTTCTCAAATGAGACCATCGAACTCTTCACTGCTCACATAAGTAAATTCCAGCCATGACCTTGCGAGATCAGTTAGAGCAGATCTTGCAGGATTTACAACTTGTATGGACAGAGACAAGTCTCATGCTTGGCGCAATTCTTTTGTTAGTGATGGGGCTCATTTTTAAGCATGGGGTTATCTATAAAACTATCTTCCTTACCGTCTTATTGACGGGCTTATATTTCAATATCGGTCTTTCTTACGATGGTGTACTACTTTCAAAAAGTCTATCCATATCAGATCAAACGTTGAATTTCAGTTCTTTGATTTTGATTTCCATGTCTTTGATCCTTGTGTATCCAAGGGAACACAAATTGAGTGCAGAGTTTTATTTTTTTCTTCTTTCTCTGATTGTTGGTTCCATTTTCATAATGAAAGCTAACAGCTTATTGATAGCATATCTGTCAATAGAGTTGGTTTCATTTGTTTCATACATTCTTACAAATTTCTCACTTAAGAAAAGAGGACATGAAGCCGCCATAAAGTATTTACTTTTTGGAGCGGTGACTTCAGTCATAATGGTATTTGGAATTGCCTTTATCTATGGAGCTTCAGCTACGATATACCTCTCAGATTGGAATGCGAACACATTTAACAACATATTTCCTCAAGTCGGCTTACTCTTTTTGGTTTTCGGTCTATTCTTTAAGATCTCAATTTTTCCATTTCATATCTGGACTCCAGCAGTTTATCAATCAGCGCCAAATGATGCGGTTGCGGTGATTTCTATTGTTCCAAAACTAGCGGGGCTGGTTTTACTTGGGAGAATTGTTGTTGAGGCTAACCTTTCTTTTGATCATTGGTTGGTAGAAACAATGCTATACTTAGGCATGATGACTATTCTAGTAGGAACTCTTGGGGCGTTAAGACAATCGAATACTCGGCGAATGATCAGCTTTGGCGCTATCGCTCATTCAGGATTCATGCTACCCTTGGTTATTATGAATGGTGATACAAGTAGAGATACTTTCTGGATATATTCATTGGTTTATGCACTGATGAATCTAATTATTTTTTACTTGATTGATAGAGCTGAGGCGCAGCAGATCTTTAAAAACCGTGAGTACAAGTATGCGAAAAAAGAAACCGCAGTGGGTATTGCTTTTACATTGGTGTTAATCTCCCTTGTGGGACTTCCACCCCTTGCGGGATTCACAGCTAAATTTTTATTGTTTTCATCCCTTTGGGAAGCTTATGAGCTCTTTCATCTTCCAGTCTATTTGATTTATCTCATCATTGCATTGCTTTCTACGGTAGTTGCTTTGTTTTACTATTTACGTATCCCTTACAACATTTTTATATCCTCGAATGATTTGGATCATTCAGTGTCGATCAAATTTTCTAACTCGACGAAAATTATTGCAACTCTCTTCGCTATTGTGTTGTTATTGTTGTTCTTTGTACCTGAATTGCTAATGGAAGTGCAACAATTCCTTAATAACGTCCATGAGTGACCCAATAAAACACGAATGTGGCATAGCCCACCTCCGCCTTAGGAAACCCCTCCAATATTACATTGATAAATACGGTACGCCCGCATATGCTGCAAAGAAGATGTATCTTCTGATGAAGAAGCAAAGCAACCGCGGACAAGATGGAGTGGGAGTAGCGAGCATTAAGATTGATATTCCACCGGGACTGAGATACATCTCCAGATACCGGACGATCAATTCAAATCCGATTGAGGAGGTTTTCGGAAAGATCAGTAAGAAATATCTGAAAGCACAAAAAGATCCGAATGCAGACATGACCAACGCTGAATGGTTAAAGGAAAATTATGCATTCACAGGTGAGTCTTGGTTGGGACACCTTAGGTATGGGACTCACGGAAAGAACAGTATCGAAAACTGCCATCCTTTTTTGAGGCAAAATAACTGGAGAAGCAGGAACCTGGTAATGGCGGGAAACTTCAATATGACTAATGTGGAGGAGTTATTCAATATCCTCGTCAGTCTTGGACAGTTTCCAAAAGATAAAGTAGATACAGTAACCGTAATGGAGAAAATCGGTCACTTTCTGGATGAGGAGAATCAGCGAATATTCGATAAGTACAAAGATCAATATTCAAACGAGGAGATCACGCATAAGATTGAGGAGGAAATAGACCTTCAGCGAGTGTTGGAGAGATCCTGCAGAGATTTTGATGGAGGCTATGCTATGGCTGGAATTATCGGATATGGAGCATCATTCGTAGCAAGGGATCCGGCCGGTATTCGACCTGCATATTATTACGCGGATGATGAAGTAGTTGTAGTGACTTCAGAGAAACAAGCGATTAAAACCGCTTTTGGTTGCGAATATTCAGATATTCAGGAAATCACACCTGGACATGCTCTTATTATTTCCAAAGATGGCGATTATGAAGAAAAACAGTTCATAGAACCACTGGAGCGTAAGTCTTGCTCATTTGAACGAATCTATTTCTCAAGAGGTACTGATCCTGATATTTATAATGAACGCAGAAAGCTTGGTGAGTTACTTGTTCCTCAGGTGTTAAAAGCTATCAATTTTGACCTACGCAATACAGTCTTTTCTTATATCCCGAATACTGCCGAGACCTCTTTTCTAGGTTTAATGCGAGGGGTAGAAAACTACCTGATTGAGAAACGAAAAGAGGTTATCTTGGAAGAAAAGCCATCAGCTTACTCAATAGAAGAGATGCTTAATTTTCAACCCAGGGTAGAAAAATTAGTCCTGAAAGATGCTAAATTAAGAACGTTCATTACAGATGATGAAAGTAGGGACGAGCTTGTATCACATGTGTATGATACCACGTATGAAGTGATCAATAAAGGCACAGATACATTGGTGGTGATCGATGATAGTATTGTTCGAGGTACAACTCTGGAAAAAAGTATTCTCACATTACTAGACCGATTGGAGCCAAAGAAAATCGTAATTGTTTCTTCTGCTCCTCAGATCCGCTTTCCTGATTGCTACGGGATTGATATGAGCAAGATGAAAGAATTTCTCGCTTTCAGGGCAGTACTTGAACTTTTAAAGGATCACGATAAAGAAGAGCTGCTGGATGAAGTTTTTGATAAATGTCTCGCCAGTCAATCTGAAAAGAATCCGGTAAATCATGTGAACGAACTTTATCAACAGTTCACCTATGAACAGGTTTCCGAAAAGATTACCGAAATTGTGAAGCCTCAAGGAATCAAAGCGGAAGTAGAAGTAGTTTATCAGACAGTTGATAATCTACACAAGGCTTGTCCTCAACATTTAGGTGATTGGTATTTTACAGGTGACTACCCAACGCCTGGAGGTAATCGTGTTGTCAACCGCGCATTCATCAATTACATGAAAGGTGTAGAGGTTAGAGCGTACTAATTATCTAACTTCAATGGCTGTTCGAGACCGTACTTTTGGACCCTCCATCGTTCCCCATACACAGAAGAATACTCAATTTCGATCTCTGGAACTTCTTTCCTTATTTTATTAGCACCATTAAACCAGGATCTCAACTTATTAGCATTCACTTGATCTTCATAGATTTCCAGCAAATTTATTCTAGTACCAGCGGGTATTATTCTTCCTTTACCAATATTTGAATGCCCCACATTTTCAATTGAATCAGACTTAGAAATTATCTGATTGAGAAATACAGCTGGGTCCATAGTGTAGACACTATCTTGATAAATGATCGATACGTTTTCAATGAAAGCAGGGCCTATTCCATTATTAACCAAAATAAGTTGGTACCTGGCTTCACCGTTCGAATTCCAAATTTCTAGGTAAGGCAAAACAGAGGCGTACTGTTGCTCTCGAAAGAGATTGGTTTGATAGACAACTGTAAATAAGGTGCCAAGAGATGCAATAATCGCCGTAATACTTATCCATCGGTCTGAATTCCACTTTTTCATGTGCTAAAATTAATCATAGGAGGTAAATCAATAGCCTTAACATTTCATTCAGGAAACTTTAGGACTTCATTAACGACATCCCGAAGAGAACCAGCATTCTTTTGACTCAAAAAAATAAAATGAAAATTCTATTTACCATATCGCTATTCTTATTTGGTTACTTGCTGACAGGACAACAACTCAATCGTACATTCCCGAGAGCGGATGGAAGTGTTCACATTCTAGGTCAGGCCTCTCTGCAAAGATTGGAGGAAGATCCCTTCAGGGAGTGGTATGCGAAATCCTATGACGAATATAATGTGGATTTCGAAACGATTAAATCTACTCAATTACCGGACTCCATCACTATCTTCATGGGAACATGGTGTGGAGATAGCAAGCGAGAAGTTCCAAGATTTATCAAGATGCTTGAGCAAACCGAATTCAAACTGGAAAAGCTTAAGGTTATCTGTCTAAATACAGGATTTCAAAACTACAAGCAAGCTCCGGATCGGGAAGAAGCAGGGGTGAATATCCATCGGGTGCCGACATTTATTTTTCATGATACACAGAAAAATGAGGTAGGAAGAATTGTGGAAGAACCAGTGATATCTCTGGAGCAGGATTTGAAAGATGTGATGGAGGGAAAGCCATATGAAACAGCTTATCCTGTAGTGAATGATTTGATTAAGAAGTTTGATACCTATTCCGTGAAAGGGCTTAGAAAGATGATGTCTTCACTGGAAAAGGAATATCAAGGAAGAGCAGTCAGTGAATACGAATTGAATACATATGGGTATGTACTTTGGGCTGCATTCGACCTGATGAAAGCAGAATTTGTATTTGAGTTGAATACAAGGTTGTTTCCTGGATCATCTATTCCCTTTAGCACATTGGCTCGCTTCAAAGGCAACATGGGAAAACACAAAGAAGCACTTACTAGCATAAAGAAAGGGTTAGCCGTTGATCCGGAGAATGAGAGGTTACTGGCTTTGAAAGCTGATATGGACTGATCTTGCTAAAAGGTGTAAAGCTTGATTCTGCACCTTAGTTCATTTCAATAACTTATTAAGCTGAGCAATGGACAGTACATGTATAAAAACTGCAATGGGCATCAAAAAACCAGCCACGAGAACATATGGATATGTTGTTGCTTCTATGGGCATCAAGGGTTCTGTGCCTCCATACATCTCCGGTTTATAAATTGTGGTCATAAAAACAAAGATGACGGTTGCAAGAACCAAAAGTCCCAGGTAGTTCCAAAATCGGACTAGCCTTAGGTAAGGAGACTTTCTAGAAAAAGCAGCATATCCAACGACTGGAATGGTCAATGCATAGATCATGTCAAAGTTGTATCCATGAATAGATGCTTCCTTATGGAGAATACCAGCGGAAACAGAAGCAGCAAATAGAAGCTCTACAAGGATCCTAAATGATTGAAAGAAGAACAGCCGGGAAGTAGGAATGTTTTTGATCCACTCATTGTCCCTATTCTTTGAAATAAAAATTCCGGTAAAAATGAAAGAGGGTAAGATCATCGTTAACACAAATCGAGGAGGAAAAGAGAGCGTTTGGATGAATCCCGTGCTTGCAATAAGATAGATATATACATGCCATAAACTCAATCCAATAACTAAAAGCTTTTTCTTTTTGCGAGCTTTCTCAGGTTCAAACGTTTTGTTGATTGAAGTGAATCCGAAAGAAATAACAATGATGGTATAAGGCTAAAGTAGCCAAGTTGTAGTAGCGTCATAGTGTTGTGTTTTTTAGTTTGTTGAGTACCGTGTTTACCGCTTCTTCACCATCGGCATTAAGAAGATTACGAATTTCTTCCATTGCTTTTCTCCATGCAGGGATCGCCTTTTCTAATAAAGCTTTGCCTTTTTCTGTGATGTTAATTTGAGGAAATTGATCCTTTGAGGCATAGTTATTTTCGAAAAGTCTTTTCAGGTTTCTATTGAGTGAGGATTTTTCCATGCATTGAATGTCGCAAATTTCTTTTTGCGTAAGTCCTTCTCTTTTAGACAGAAGAAATAACAGGCTCATCTGGCTGGTAGAAAGACCAAAAGGTTTGATGTGCTTTCGAAAGATATTACCGGTGATTCTGCTAATACGACCCATTTTACCAGAAAGGCAAGTAGTAGGATCTGTAGCTTCAAGAAGTGGGTAATTCATATGAGTTGTATATACAACTTAATACGAAGCTTATTTTAAATTGTTATATGAGTTAGTACATTTTTATTTATTTAGACCGAAAAACTCTCTCCACACCCACATGTTCGGGATGCATTCGGATTGACGAATTGAAATCCTTTGCCATTGAGTCCGTCAGAAAAGTCCAGTGTGGTGCCCAGTAGATAGAGCAGGCTCTTTTTATCAACCAGGATTTTTACCCCTTTGTCTTCAAAAACCTCATCAGCATCCTGGATTTCGGGATCAAAGGAGAGATCATACATTAATCCTGAACAGCCACCACCTTTTACAGATACACGAATGTTGTGATCTAGGGATTTTCCCTCCTTAGATAATAGAGTGGTGATTTCTTCTTTAGCCTTATCAGTTACATTAATCATTACGCCACAGGATTTAATACTATACTAAATACAGTCAAATTGTTCATGTCTCTACCATAGTAAAGTTTATCCATGGCATCATACATGTTTTTTGCTCGGAAGTAGGAAGTTTGGAGTTCGTTCATTCCCTTCATCATCCACTGAATGGTAAAAGAGCTTTCCTTTTCCTTGTGTGTACGAACGTACTCAAGCATTTTGTGAAGTACGTCTGTCTTGTCAAAGCCGGTGATGGTCTTAAAAAGGAATGATTGATTATGTCTTGGGTTGATAGTAATTAAGTCTAATTTCGTCTTCCCATCGTTGTTGGCAAATTCGAAAATTACTTCATCACTTCTCAAGCCCAGAAAGTTTTTTATTTCGTTCTGAATCTTAGCTGATTCTACATGAATATCTGATCGTAACTCCATTTCCTATATTATATCGGTAAACTTTTCAGATCGACTGAAAGTTCCTGCATTTTTGCAAAAGTACATAAGACCGTATTCAAATGTGGAAAAACGTAGAGCATATTGGTATAGCTGTCAAAGACCTGAAAGATGTCAATGAGATTTATACAAAGCTTTTTGGTGAGGAACCATACAAAATGGAATCAGTGGAAACCGAACAGGTTGATACCTCTTTTTTTAAAGTTGGGGAAACAAAAATTGAATTTCTTTCAGCGACAGATCCGAATAGTGCTATTGCTAAATTCATTAATAAACGTGGGGAAGGAATCCATCATATCGCCTTTGAAGTAGAAGATATCCATCAAGAATTAGAGCGATTACAAAAGGAAGGATTTCAATTCACACGACCCGAGATATTTAAAGGAGCAGACAACAAATTGGTATGTTTCATTCACCCAAAATCAGCTAATGGCGTTTTGGTAGAGTTATGTCAAGAGATTCGGGAGTAAAAATTAATAGATTCTTCGTTCCCTGCTTTGCCAGCAGGTTCAGAATGACATAATTTTTTGTGTCATCCTGAACGCAGTGAAGGATCCCATCAAAAATATGAAGGAAGAAAAACGTACAGAAATAGGCGAGATCGGAGAGTTTGGATTAATAGATCGTATAGCAGAAAAGTTTGAGCCTAAAGGAGAGCATACAGTCAAGGGAATCGGAGACGATACAGCTGTCTTTGATTTGGGAGATAAATATCTACTGACTACTTCAGACATGCTATTAGAAGGTGTTCACTTTGATCTTTCCTATATGCCACTTCCACACCTGGGGTATAAGGCGGTTGCGGTGAATGTATCGGATATCGCAGCAATGAATGGAATACCCAAGCAAATTACCATCAACCTGGGACTAAGCAATCGATTCTCTGTTGAGGCTGTGGAAGCTATCTATGAAGGAGTCAAAGCTGCCTGTGATGAATACAATGTAGATCTTGTAGGAGGTGATACGACATCTTCATCTTCGGGCTTGATCATTTCAGTAACAGCTCTTGGAGAAGTAGAGCGAGACAAAGTTGTGTATAGAAATGGAGCGATGGAAAATGATATCCTCTGTGTCACCGGAGACCTTGGGGGAGCATTCGTAGGACTTCAGGTTTTAGAAAGGGAGAAACAAGAGTTTCTAGCTAATCCTGACATGCAGCCTAAGCTTGATAAGTACGATTATGTAGTTGGGCGTCAATTGAAACCTAAGGCTCGTCTGGATATTATTCATGAATTCAAAGACTTGGGAATTCAGCCTACATCCATGATAGATGTTTCAGACGGACTGGCATCAGAGGTATTTCACATTTGCAAACAATCAGGCCTTGGTGTGGCTATCTATGAGGATAAACTGCCCATAGAGAAACAAGCATTTGAAACAGCAGCTGAATTCAGTATCGATCCCAACTCGTGTGCTTTGAATGGAGGAGAAGACTATGAGCTCTTGTTTACGATTGGTCAGGACGATTTTGAGAAAATCAAAAACCATGAAGATATTCATACGATAGGATACATGCAGTCTAAGGAAAAAGGAAGGACATTTGTAACCAGAAGTCAAAACATAGTTGAGTTGCAGGCTCAGGGATGGAAGCACTTTTAATTAAAGCAAGTCAAATCACTGGAATCAACTATTTAGTGACATCATTTCACGGGAAGTTTGAGATAGGTGGGGTACTTATTTGAATGATGCAATTTCACGGTGGCGGTTACTGCGTCCTTTCCACTTTCCGTTGAGACGTCTTTTCCTGAGTTGTAATTTTTTTGAGTGTATATCCCAGTAGCTGCTTCAATAATCAAAATTAATCGGCTTCCTTTGTCAATGGTTCTGCCAGTGACCATAAAGTCATCAAACTTGTAAAAGTTTACTTCCCCTGGAACAACCAGTTCAGCTTTTTCAAGCGAATTTCTGTAGCGTGCTCTGATTTGATCATTCCCAAGATAGTTGACTTCACCATTAGCCATCAGTTCATATAAAGTCACTCCAATATCTGTGTCTTTTACATCTAACTCGATAAAAGCTCCAAATTGGAATTGGCCAAATACTGTTTTTTCTTCTTTAAATGGATCACCGATATAAACAAGCTGATTTTCTTCACCCATACCAATCGGAGCTTTATAGTAATCGGCTCCTGAATAAGAAGCATTAGAAGTGGTATCCAGCGGATCATATATATAGGAATCCGGTTGCTCATTTCCAGCTTTAGTAATTTTTAGGCTACCAGAGTTAATCATGTTTTTGGCCTCACTGGATGGACTTGAAAGATAATAAATGAGCGTATCGTTTGGAATCGAAGAATAAGACGATTTGTCCTGCCACTCATTTTTATTCATCACATAGTAGTTGACTTTATCCTTTAGAAATTCAGGCTTATCTTTTCCTTTCAGTGTCCAGTCAAACCATTCCAGGTGAGCTTGAAGCATATCCAATTTTGAATCTGCACTGAATGTGAAACCCCCAAGCTCTGTTACTGGTTTTCGGGTTCCCCCATGATTCCATGGACCTAATAATAAATAATGGTTTTCTTTTCCGGCTTTTGAACCATATCTCATATGTGATTTATAATAAGTCATTGCACCCGGTTGATCAGCATCAAAATAGCCTGTAATAGTAAGAATAGGGATTTCAAAACTTTCATAATCAGTGGATGTTGGATAAAAATCTTGCCAATAACTATCAAAATCAGGATGAGAAATCCATTTCTGGAAAATGGGATTTACTTCTCCCAAGGCTATTTTATCCCATTGGTTAAAGGGTAAGTGGTTGGTGAATTTCCTCTTTGCTTTTGCTCCCCAATATTCTCCGTTTCCAAACATCTTGTCATTTCTTCCTTGTCCGCTGGTGAATGTCAACCATTGGAGGTTGTAGTTGTAGAAAATTCCATTGCTTTTAGGAAAATCAATCCCTGGCCCGACAGAAGCAGTTGGTACTATGCTTTTTAATGCGTTTGGTTTTTCTTTCAGTGTGAGCCATTGAACCATTCCACGATAGGAGCCACCCATCATACCTACTTTTCCGTTTGACCATGACTGTTTGGCAATCCACTCTATGGCATCATATCCATCCTGCCCATCTTTTTCAAACGGAGCATATACCCCCTCTGAATTCCCTCTTCCCCGCAAATCAAGGCTTATAAACACATAATCTTTTTTGGCAAAAAACATTCCTCGCTCTACAGCTTCGTCATTGAGATATGGTGTATAAACAAGGATAACAGGAAGAGATTCTTTTCTGCTTGTTGGCATGAAAATATTTGCTGATAGATTAACACCATCTCGCATTGGAATTTTTTGATAGAGCCTAATATCTACGTCTTGAGCGTACGTAGCTATGCCTATGAAAAAACAAGAGAAAAGAGGGAGGAGGGTCTTTCGCATAATATAAGAGGACTTGAATATTGTGTAGGGCATTTTAGAAAAGCAATATAAGCAGCTATGGGCACTATTTGCAGGTCTCTATAGACGAGGTTATGAAATATGGATGAAAATTATTAATCAAGTCCCCTCAATCTTCTCATCCAAAATCACAAGATGAGCATGACCATATGGATAGGTTTGTCAAACCATAAACAAACTTCATTATGAATGAGCAAATCAAATACTATGAAAGCAAACTTGCTTTTGAAATGGACCCTTCGGATTTATTTGTGGCTTTAGAGTCAGAAAACAACCTGGTAGTCGTCGATGCTCGTCAGACCTTTGGTTATGAAAGGGAGCATATTCCGACAGCAATCAATTTTCCTCATCGCGAAATGAACGAAGAGAGTACACAGCATCTGGATAAGTCGAAGACGTATGTATGTTACTGCGATGGAATTGGATGCAATGCTTCGACAAAAGGTGCTCTGAAAATGGCTAAACTGGGATTTAAAGTAAAAGAACTTATTGGAGGTATCGAGTGGTGGAAGTTTGATGGATATGCAACAGAAGGTGCCGAATCAACAGCTGGAGCCGCAATTCAATGTGCATGCTGATCCGAAAAGCTGAAGAGCGTGACATGGATGGTTTGATTGAACTATGTGCTTTGCACGCGAACTATGAAAGAAATAAATATGATCCTGCAGGTAAAAAAGAAAGCTTGTTTAATCATCTGTTTTTTGGCTCAAAGGACTTACAATGTTTAATAGTAGAGTGCCAGGGGAAGCTGCTTGGATACGCCACGTATATCAAGCAGTTTTCCACCTGGGATGCTGAATATTATGTTTATCTGGACTGTCTTTATCTGAAAGAAGAGATCAGAGGAAAAGGAGTAGGGCGAAAGCTAATGAAGCTCATAAAAGATTATAGCAGGAAGGAAGGTTGCAATCATATTCAATGGCAAACGCCGAATTTTAATGAAAAAGCTATAACGTTTTACAATAGGTTGGGTGCTGTTTCCAGGAAAAAAGAACGTTTCTTTTGGTATTAAAATAAAAAGACTCACTGAAGAAGAGTGAGCCCTTTTATCACCTAATCACTACTACTTTCTTCATTTAGCAACGATCGACACAGTAAGGTCGAAGTTGTCATAAATGGTCTTGTCTCCCAGATTGTCGAAGAAACTTCCTGATCCATATCTCACGTCGAACTTAGATCTGTCGATGGTGATATCAGCAGTAGCTACCACTTTACCATCTTTTTCTTCTACTGAAACTGGGAATTGAATCTCTTCAGTCGTTCCTTTGATTGTGATGTTTCCAACTACTTTGTATTTGCCTGGACCTTGAGGTACTGCTTTTGTTATCACGAAAGTAGAAGTTGGATATTTTTCAACACCAAAAAAATCATCTGACTTCAGGTGTCCTTCCAATTTTCCTTTGTATTCGCCTGAAAGGTCTTCATTAGAAATTGTAGTCATATCAATGGTGAACAGACCTCCTGTCAAATTACCATTGTCATCCATCTCCAGACGACCACCTTTCAGTTGTATTGTGCCATTGTGCTGACCAGTTACTTTTTTGCCAATCCACTCTACTTTACTTGCTTTTGTGTCTACTTTGACGTCTTTAGCACCAACCCCACCTAGGAGAGTTAGGGCAGAAATGATAAATGCTTTAATCATAGTTTTTAAGTTTAAGTTTTCAAATTAAATGTACCTACATATAATGTAGATGTGAAGAAAACGAATTAGGTAAGAAATGGTTCAGTATTTTTGAAAAAATTTTTATTAAGTCAGTATAAATGATAGAAGTAGGGAAGACATTGGTTTCAGACGATGTAATTGAAGAGCAATTCGTATGTGATTTAACTAAATGCAAAGGAGCCTGTTGTGTAGAAGGAGATTTAGGTGCCCCTCTAAATGAAGATGAACTTCCTATGATCAAGGAAGTCATCGATTTGGTGAAACCATATTTAACTAAAGAAGCCATTGAGGTATTGGAAAAAGAAGGAGGGTATCTCCTGGATGAAGACGGAGACTACTCTACCACAACTATCAATGGAAAAGAGTGTGTATTTGCTTTTTATGATAATTCCGGGGTGCTCAAGTGTAGCATAGAACAGGCCCATAAAGAAGGTAAAACTGATTTTAAAAAACCTATTTCTTGTCACCTGTATCCAATAAGGATCTCTAAACTACCAGACTTTGAAGCCCTTAATTATGACCGTTGGCAAATCTGCTCTCCAGCCTGTGATCTTGGGAAAGAACTAAAAGTACCTGTCTACAAATTCCTAAGAGAAGCTTTGATCAGAAAGTATGGTGAAAGCTGGTATGGAGCGTTGGAAGAAACGATAAAGAATCACAGATAATAGATCGATCCTAAATTGATTATTTAGTTACAACTCTCTTCTTTGTATTTACTTTCCTTAAATATTTTTTTGTATTTTTTTTGATTAAGTAAAACTTTAAGTGCTTCCGTTTTATCAGTTTGCTTGCGATAGTAAGATTCGGCTATTCTAAACCCAATGAAATACCCTAAATCAGCTGGTCTGCCTACCGATCTAGTACCATTGTAGATCCATTTAGAATAATCTTTTGGGTCGGATTTCAAGTCTTGCCAGAATTCTTCTTTTAGTTCGCATTCATTGGCTAAACCGTATTCATATTGAAGTTGGTTGATATTTCTCCCTAAGAGTTCTTGGGTAATAAAATCTGAGGATCCTTCTGCCATAGTGCCAGTTAAAAGTGTGTATTTGACCTTATTGACTTGTTGGATGTGGATCGTCTCATGAGCAATCATAGAGGTAATGTCACCTGTGTTCCCCATCACACTTTGCAGCCATGGTGTTAATTCAGACACGTCAACCTTATCGTCTGAGGATGCAATCTCTGAACCAATTAGGATGAGATCACCCGAGATCGTTCCTCCGGTTCTCAGACAACCAATGGCGAAACAAACCTTGGGTTCCTTAAAATCCGGGAGCTTTTGCTTTAGGCTATTAAATACTTCTGTTATTTCAGATTTCCTATGTTGAATGTTTTCAGTATTTGCCCTAATTGTTCGCCAAAAATTAGAATATGCTCCTATTTTCCTCACGTACTCTTTTGCGGTAAAATTTCTAGCTTTTATGAATTCCTTGAATTCTTCTGTGGCTTTATCTATATAGTTGACTTGGATAATGCTTAGACTATCTTCTTTTGTTTGTGCATAAATAAGCGAATCATAAGCCGACCAAAAGTTGTCTATATCAGATGTGATGATTCGATATGTTGACTGTGCAGTACACAATACCGAAGTAAATATCACAAATGAAGAAAAGAATAATTTCATGAGGTTCCTAAGATTAGTACTATTAAAGATACGAATCAGCTGTTTATTGATTGGAAAGGACATAGCCAAACGGGTAGTTGTTTAATCATAAATATTATTTATGCTTTCGATTAAAATTATAAATTTTTACTTATGAAAAAATAGTTCTTGTTTTGTATTGTTAAATAACAATGTTATGTCAGAACATTTACTCATATTGATTCCTTTGCTTGCTCCAAGCATTCTTCTTCTCTTCTCTTTATTTGCTACCTTATCTCAAAAAAATCGCTCTTTCAAATCCATGCCATCCTTGGAATACCTTGCTGGTATTGGAATTTTGATTGCTTTGGTGAGTGTAGCAATTGTTTTTCAAAATGGAACGACCCAATCTTTGCTCTTGGGCTTGGAAGGTGTTGGGTTCTCTCTTCGTCTCGACTCATTGAGTACCACCATGTTGGTAATGATCTCTATCATGGGCTACACAGTGGTGAGATTCAGTAAAAACTACATGGACGGAGATCCTCGAAAGCCTGTTTTTATGGCAAGGCTAGCTACAACAATTGCATCAGTTGAATTACTTGTTCTTTCCAGAAACCTTGGGCAGCTGATGTTTTTTTGGGTCGTTACAAGCATTTGCTTGCACTATCTTCTGGTGTTTTACAGGTCCAGACCACAAGCAATTGCAGCGGCCAGAAAGAAATTTTTTGTTGCCAGACTCGGTGATTTGAGTTTGTTCATAGCTTTTCTTCTACTCTATCAAGAATTTGGCACAGGTAATCTTGATGTTATTTTTACCGGACTTCAGAATATAGGTAGCTTAAATAGTACACTGGTATCTTCTTCAGTGCTGCTCGTTATTGCAGCTGCTCTAAAGTCAGCACAATTCCCAACCCATGGATGGTTGATAGAAGTGGTTGAGACACCAACTCCTGTATCTGCACTTTTACATGCCGGATTATTGAATGCAGGCCCATTCCTAATGGTAAGGTTCGGGTATCTGATGACACAGTCAGTTTCTGGATCATTGCTTTTGATTATCATCGGAGGGTTTACGGCCATGTACGCTTCCATCGTGTATATGACTCAACCCACGATCAAAGTATCATTAGGCTACTCGAGTATTGCTCATATGGGATTCTCCCTTTTGATCTGTGGTTTTGGAGTGTATAGTGCGGCATTGCTTCACGTTGTTGCTCACTCATTTTACAAAGCACATGCGTTTTTGTCCTCAGGCAGTGTGATTGATTCGGTTAGGTCTCGTAAGGTCATTGTGCCTGAGAGAATGGGAAGCGTTGGACGAATTATGCTGAGTGTATTCACCTCATTCGGGATTTACGCCTTGTTCTGCTATATGTGGGAGATCAACCCAACGGAAGATTTTAACCTGATTGTTACAGGTGGAATCATCGTTATGGGATTAAGTCAAGTGATTTCATCTACGTTGGATACAAAAGGATCACTGAAAACTGTTTTGCGAACTGCGGCATTGGCCTTCTTTGTTACATTTTCCTTTTTCTCACTTGAACATGGTGCAAGGGCTATTTTGGGTACCCAACTCCCCGCATTTCATGAACCTTTCCTGACAGTAGAAATAGCGGCTGCCATCACACTTCTGATTTATTCAATAGTGGTGTTAATACAGTTATTTTCACCAAAACTTAAAAATAAATCAATTGGATATCGCTTGGGTGTACACTTGAGAAATGGGCTATACGTGAATGTGGTGTTTGATCGGATGATTGGATCGTTGAAGAACGAAAAGTTTAAATGGGCAAATCTCACTATAGATGAAAGTAAAGAAGTGGATGTGTCTAGCGTGGAAATGAATAAAGAAATTGAAGTAGATCTTAGATCATAAGAAATTATAAAACTAACTGAATATAAAATGAACCTCGAACAATCAATAAGCTCGATTACGGAAGTTAAGGAGATCTTAAACGAGGCAACAAGCCGAACTGCGCCGCTGTGGTCGCTTGAAAACTTTGTTGCAGTCAATCCTTATCTGGGAATGTCCGAAATGGAATTCGGAAGGGCGATGGATTTTTTAAATAAGTGTGGTGAGATTCAGCCTACCTTGTCAGTATCATTTTACCTGGAAGCGCTTAAGCGAGGGAAATTAACCAAAGAAGATATATCTAAGGCACTTTCAGACAACTCGTATGATATCAATGAAGATACAGATGAATTTATTCAGCGAATCATAGATGACCATGAATCAGAAACTGGTCATGTGATTAAAACCTTCGCTGATGTAGCTAGCGAAATCAATGGTAAGAAATGGAGAAGGTTTATGGTAGACCGAATTTCATTCTGGGCATCTGCCTATTTTGATGTCAAACAAGCTATTTGGAACACTGCTGATCGAAACACCTCACTATTTACTGCTTGGAAGAGAGAAGCGGAAGTAGATCGAAGTACAGGAGCTATGGGTTTAAAAGGGTTCAGGCAGTTTGTTCAAGGGTTGCCAGATGATTATCTTGAAGCTGCATCGCATGCGCTCATTGAGCTAGATATCCCAGAATCATCGCTCGATCACTATCTCAACGGTCTGCTGATGAAGATGAATGGATGGGCGGGTTTTGCTGCCAGGATTGACTGGGATGCTCGACTTGCAGGAAAAGAGAGTCATGCAACTAAAGAGTTTCTGGCTATTATGCTAGTATGGGAAATGGGCCTCAAGAAACTCTTGCAATATGGCAACCTGGATCAGGTATGGAATGAAACCAAACAGATCAATGAAGCAGTTGTTTCTCAGTCTTACTTCAATAGAAAACTTGCTCGAAAACTGGTCCTGCAAGAAGCCTTTGATCTGGCGAATCAGCGCCAAATCATAAAGAAAATAAATGCAGGTACCACTAAAAAAGAATCAATCCCTCCAAAAGCCCAGGCAGTTTTTTGCATCGATGTTCGCTCGGAGGTCTTTAGGAGAAATTTGGAAGCGGTAGACGAATCCATTGAAACGTTGGGATTTGCAGGTTTTTTTGCTTTCCCTATAAAATATGTACCGGTTGCACATCAGGAAGGTACGAACCAATGTCCGGTGTTATTGACTACTTCTCACACCATTCATGAACGAATAGGTGATTCGGATCTAGAGCATAAGGCCATCGCCAGAAGAACTCTTAAAGAGCAAGTACTTAAAGCCTGGAAATCATTCAAACAAGGAGCGATTAGCTGTTTCAGCTTTGTAAGTCCTTTGGGAATTTATTTCTTACCCAAGCTTATCACGGATTCCTTCGGGCTGACAAGGCCTATACCACATCCGGATAAAGCTGGCTTATCGAAGAAGGAAATTGAATCAAAGGGAGTTCATCTGCAGACTGATATTGCTGGAATACCGTTTGAGGATCGAATCAAGATGGCGACTAATGCACTGAAGGCTATGTCGCTGACAGAGAATTTCGGGCGGACCGTGCTTATCGTTGGACATGGATCTTCTACGGTGAATAACCCGCACGGTACAGGCCTGGATTGTGGAGCTTGTGGAGGTCACACAGGAGAGTCGAATGCAAAAGTAGCTGCTGCTGTGCTTAATGATCTAGGGGTGAGGGTAGAATTGAAGAAAGTAGGAATAGATCTGCCAGATAGCACACTGTTTGTGCCGGCACTGCATGACACCACGACGGATGAGGTAAGTTTATTCGTAGGGGAATGCATACCTGCTTCTCACGAAAAGGAAATTAACGAGCTCAAATACACATTGCAACTAGCAGGCGAGCGCGCCAGAATTGAAAGAGCTGGAAGAATGAAGATAAGTAATGGAGATATCAATAAGCAGATCATTCAACGTAGCAAAGACTGGTCGCAAGTACGTCCTGAGTGGGGGTTAGCAGGATGCTCCTCTTTCATTGTGGCACCACGAAATAGGACAGCACATCTCAATTTCGGAGGCAAAGCTTTCATGCATAACTATAACTGGCAAAAGGATGTAGGCTTTGGAGTGTTAGAGTTGATCATGACAGCTCCGATGGTGGTGACAAGCTGGATCAATCTTCAGTACTACGCTTCTTCGGTTGATAACAAAAAGTTCGGCTCTGGTAATAAAACACTTCACAATGTAGTAGGAGGGTTAGGTGTTCTTGAAGGCTTTGCCGGGGACTTAAGAACCGGGCTTCCATGGCAGTCTGTTCACGATGGAGAAAAATTCCAGCACGAACCACAACGACTCAACGTAATCATCGAAGCACCTGTAGATGAAATGAGCAAGATTCTGGATAAACATGAGTCTATCCGACAGCTGTGTGATAATCAATGGATCTACCTTTTCGCCATGAACGATCAGGGAAAGGTGGCTTATAAATACATTGGAGGTCTAGAGTGGGAGGTTGTTCGATAAAATGTAGAAAAATCCTAAGCCTAAAGAGTTATTTGGATTCGAGTAATTTGTTTTGTTTAAGATGTTTTATGATATAGCGAGATGAGATTTTTGCCATACCTTTCAACTTAAAGTGGTGATGGTCATACTCATATGTTAGTATCCTTCTTCCACTTTCTTTTTCGAAAAGAAGAACTTGGAATTCAGCTGCTAACCCTCCATTGATAAAACCACCAAAATAGTTTGTTTGTCTAATTTGCTTGATTATCATTAGATGTGAAGCAGAAGAATTATTAACGGACTTGGAAATATCTCGATCAATTTCATATGTCTGTTTTTTAACTTCTTCTTTAAAGGCTCTACGCCTCTCTTGTGAATCCATGATAGTGGAATCAATATAAATATCTGGGATTTCTATGACATAGAACTCTGGATCAATATTATAATCATCTTTAAAAGAATCTTTTAATCGATTTTGTAATTCTTCGAAATAGAGCCTATTCGATTCAGATGACACTAGCGCTACAAAAACTGATTCTATCTTTTCAGTTTGGGCTAGACTATTGTAACTTATTAGAATTGCTAGAAGTATAAACTTTAAATGTTTGAGCATTAAATGAGTCTATTTTTAAAGAATTAATGAAAAAGCCCCTCACTGTCTACAATGAAGGG
This sequence comes from Ekhidna sp., assembly GCA_965267215.1. Classification (GTDB taxonomy): domain Bacteria; phylum Bacteroidota; class Bacteroidia; order Cytophagales; family Cyclobacteriaceae; genus Ekhidna. The sequence continues at coordinate 1,527,502 of OZ253940.1, read as the reverse complement.
CTTTTAAATTATTAAATATCTCTTACTTCAATACACTAAAGTCCCAAGTGTCTAGGTACTTAGTAGTAAAGTTACCAGACTTGAATGCTTCATCATCCATCATAGCAAGATGGAAAGGAATGGTTGTTTTGATTCCTTCGATTACGGTCTCTTCAAGCGCCCGCTTCATTTTGATGATCGCTTCTTCTCTGGTCTGTGCACTTACTATCAATTTTCCGATCATGGAATCATAGAATGGAGGAATTACATACCCGGCATACACATGGCTGTCAATGCGTACCCCATGACCACCAGGAAAGTGAAGATTTGTAATCTTACCAGGACTTGGACGGAATCCATTTGCAGGATCCTCTGCATTGATTCTAACTTCAATAGAGTGGAGTTGAGGATAGTAGTTCCTGCCGGAGATGGGCTCACCAGACGCCACTTTGATCTGTTCTTTGATCAGGTCATAGTCAGTCACTTCCTCGGTTATCGGGTGCTCTACCTGTATTCGTGTGTTCATCTCCATGAAGTAGAATTCACCGTGCTTATCCACCAAAAACTCGACAGTTCCTGCGCCTTCATATTTGATAGCTTCAGCACCTTTAATGGCTGCAGCTCCCATTTTTTCCCTTAGCTCCTGAGATACAATAGGGGATGGAGTCTCTTCTATTAACTTTTGGTGTCTACGCTGAATAGAACAATCTCTTTCCGATAAGTGGCATGCCTTTCCTTTGCTGTCGCCCACAATCTGGATCTCTACATGACGAGGTTCTTCAACGAACTTCTCCATGTACATTCCGTCATTACCAAATGATGCAGCAGCCTCCTGTCTGGCACTATCCCATGCTTTTTTGAATTCACCTTCTTCCTTGATCAGTCGCATTCCTTTTCCACCACCACCGGCGGTTGCTTTGATCATTACCGGATAGCCAATTTCTTTTGCCAGTTTCATGCCCTGCTCTGCAGACTCCAACAGTCCGTCAGATCCTGGGACAACAGGAACACCAGCAGCAATCATCGTCGCTTTCGCTGTTGCTTTGTCTCCCATCTTGCTGATCATTTCTTCGCTTGCACCAATAAACTTGATATCATTTTCAGCACATACTTTAGAGAATTCCGCATTTTCAGATAAGAAACCATATCCAGGGTGGATGGCATCCGCATTGGTCACTTCTGCCGCAGCAATGATATTAGGAATCTTCAGATACGAGTCCTTACCGGCTGCTGGACCAATACAAACTGCTTCATCTGCAAATCTTACAGGTAAGCTATCAGCGTCAGCTTTTGAATAAACTGCTACTGTCTTAATACCCATTTCTTTACATGTACGGATGATGCGTAGCGCAATTTCGCCACGGTTAGCAATCAATATCTTATTAAACATAGCTTAGCTATTTTAAGATGGCTCTACAAGGAAAAGTGGCTGATCGTATTCCACGGGCTGAGCATTGTCAACAAGTACTTTTACGATCTTACCAGAAACTTCAGATTCGATCTCATTGAAAAGCTTCATTGCTTCTATGATGCATACGGTATCTCCAGCGCCCACGCTACTGCCTACCTCAACAAATGCAGGTGATTCAGGATTTGCTGATCGGTAGAATGTACCTATCATTGGAGATTTAATTTCTATCAGGTTACTACTCGATGCTTGTGCATCTTCACTACCCCCGGAAGATGGAGCTGGAGCTGGTGCAGCTTGTGGTGCAGGAGCTGGAGCTGCTGCAGGAACTGGTGCTGGAGCTGCAGCGGCCGCAATCACATGCTGTTCCGCACTTCTCTTGATGCTTACCTTAAAATTATCGGTTTCAATATTTACTTCTTCCAATCCCGATTCAGAAAGGAAATTGATTAACTCTTGGATTTCTTTAGCCTTCATAGGTTAGTTGTTGATTAAAAAATCTGATTAACTAAGGTAATAAAATTTCTTTCGGAGATGGGTAATTATTTCACCCGCTCTACGTATGACCCGTCCACCGTATTTACTTTGATAACTTCATCTTGTTCAATGAACATAGGCACCTGAATAGTAGCTCCCGTTTCCAGTACTGCATTTTTTGTGGCATTTGTTGCTGTGTTGCCTTTTACTCCGGGATCAGCTTGTACCACAGTCATGATCACATGCTGAGGTAATTCACAACCAAGGATTTTCTCTTCTTCCGCGTGAAAAAGTATTTCAACCTCCTGGCCATCTTTAAGGAATTTAGGTGCATTGATCAAGCTTTCGTCAACTGCCACCTGCTCATACGTACTGGTGTCCATACAGTGATATCCCATATCGTCCTTATACAGAAATTGGTAAGGTCTGCGCTCCACTCGAGCGGTAGTGATTTTATGTCCAGCTGAGAAAGTATTATCTATTACTTTTCCTGTGGTGATGCTTTTTAATTTAGTTCTAACAAAAGCAGGACCCTTTCCAGGTTTTACGTGTTGAAATTCGACTACACTGAACAGATCATGATTAAATTCAATGACGAGTCCATTCTTGATGTCTGCTGTAGTTGCCATCTTTAGTTAATAAGTATGTTAGTTTATTTTGGATCGTAGGCCCATTTTACCCATATGGATCCCCAGGTGAATCCCCCGCCAAATGCAGCGAGGATCAGGTTGTCACCTTTCTTCAATTTGCTTTCATAATCCCATAGACAAAGTGGAATGGTACCACTAGTCGTATTTCCATATTCTGCAATATTCAACATGACTTTTTCTTCCCCAACACCCATTCGATTAGCCGTAGCATCGATAATGCGTTTATTAGCTTGATGGGGTACAAGGTATGCTACATCATCAGCTGTAAGATTATTGCGTTCCATTACTTGAGCAGCAACATCAGCCATATTTTTCACTGCAAATTTGAAAACAGTAGATCCTTCCTGATAAGCGAAATGCTCTCTGTTTTTCACAGTTTCTTCTGTAGCTGGTCTTCTACTTCCACCGGCTTTCATATGAAGAAAAGGTTCACCGGAACCATCAGATTTAAGAATTGAATCCTTGATGCCATAGTCTTCTTCAGTGGGCTCAAGTAAAACAGCACCTGCGCCATCGCCGAAAATGATACAAGTAGCTCGGTCAGTGTAGTCAACAATCGCAGACATTTTATCTGCACCTATTACAACTACTTTTTTGTATTTGCCGGTCTCAATAAATTGAGATCCTGTAGCCAACCCATACAAAAATCCAGAACAGGCAGCCTGAAGGTCATAACCAAATGAGTTGACTGCTCCTACCTTGTTAGCAATAATGTTTGCGGTGGCTGGAAATACAAGATCAGGAGTTGTGGTTGAACAAATAATTAAATCAATGTCCTCAGGATTCGTCCCTGTTTTTTCAAGGAGTCCTTCTAAAGCCTTTACGGCCATAACAGATGTCCCCTGATCTTTTCCTTTAAGTATATGTCTTTTCTTGATGCCTGTACGGGTGGTGATCCACTCATCGTTGGTATCCACCATCTTTTCAAGATCCTTATTGGTAATAACATCTTCCGGAACGTAACCATGGACGCCCGTTATGGCTGCTTGAATTTTAGGCATCAGGACTTAGCTTAGGCTAAAACTTCTTTTTCCATCACCACCTTACCCTTGTAGTAAAGTTTGCCTTCATGCCAGAAAGCTCTATGTGGGAGGTGAGCTTCGCCTGTAGTAGGACAGATTACAAAACTCTTTGGTGTAGCTTTATAATGTGTTCTTCTCTTGTCTCTTCTAGTTTTCGAAATCTTACGTTTTGGATGCGCCATCTTCTTTCTCTATCTAAATTTGTCTTATTTCAATTTTTTTAATGCTTCCCATCTGGGGTCAACAGTATCCTCTTGTGAGTCATCATTCTTATCTTCCGATACATAAATCATTTCGTCAGACTCTGACTCGTTCTGAAATCTTGGATGAAGTTTCTTCATCGGAATCTCCAGACTTATCAGTTCATACAAAAACGAAGCAATATTGATTTCCTGTTCACCTTTTAAAATCACAAACACATCTTCACTTAGTTCCTTCTCTTCATCTCCGTATTTGAAAATGATTTCCTTTGCGACACTAATCGGATGATCAAACAACTCCAACGACCGATCACACTCCAGCTCTATAGAACCTTCAATGTTCAGGTTCAGAGTAATCATCGAGTCTGTTTTTGTCAAAATAACGTCACAAGAGCCTTTGCCCTTGCTTATCAGGCTGTTTTCAAAATGCATGAAAAAATCAGCATTGTACTCAAAACTGAAGTTGTGGGTTTTGTTACTTAACCCAAAAATCTCAATTTTATAATCCTTCAACTCCTTCATTTTCTACCACTTCCTGATAAAGACCCGCAAATTTAGATAGAATCCAAGTACTAGAAAAGGTTATATCTTACTTTTAATCAGCTATTTCAAACTGATGTTCGTTTCTCTGGCGGATAATATCATTTGCCAGGTATAAGGCATTTCGAAATGAGGTCTCATCTGCCTCGTTTTTGCCAGCGATAGAGAAAGCAGTCCCATGATCAGGAGAAGTTCTTATAAATGAAAGACCCGCAGTGTAATTCACACCTTCGTCAAAAGCAAGCGTTTTAAATGGGATAAGTCCCTGATCATGGTACATGGCAAGTACCCCGTCAAATTGTTTATACGAACTCATCCCAAAGAATCCATCGGAAGGGAAAGGACCGAACACGATGTGATGTCCACTTTTCACTTCATTAATAGCCGGTATGATGATTTCTTCCTCTTCCTTTCCGAGTAAACCATTTTCTCCTGCATGTGGATTGAGTCCAAGCACGGCAATTTTTGGTTTTTTGATCCCAAAATCTTTCTGAAGAGATTTGATCATCTTGTTTAGTTTGATCACAATTTTCTCTTTTGTGATTTTGTTGCTCACCTCTTTAAGGGCTACATGACCTGTTACAACGCCCACTCTAAGCGAATCATGGACTAAAAACATTAAACTTTCGGTCTCACCTGCTTCTTGTGTTAAAAATTCTGTGTGACCAGGAAATTTAAAATTGTCTGCCTGAACCAGGTCTTTACTTAAAGGTGCAGTAACGATAGCATCTAACTTATTCTCTTTCAAATCGGCGACAGCCTTTTGTAAAGAAAGAACGGCGTATTTACCCCCTGTTTCATTAGCCTGGCCAGGGTTGATTTCCACAGCTTCATTCCAGACATTTAAAACGTTCACTTTCTTGTGAACCACTTTATCAGTGCTTGATATTTGCTGGTAGTTAAAGTTTTCTTTGTTGAGATTTTTTCTATAAAATGAGATCACTTTTCCTGACCCATAGATGACAGGAGTAAATTGTTTTAAGATTCTGTTGTCTTCCAGAGATTTGATAATCACCTCCGGTCCAATACCATTGACGTCACCGATGGTAATTCCTATTACAGGTTTATTCTTTTTGCTTGACGATTCACCCATTTGCACTGTACTTTTATCAGATCGGAAGTTAATTCGAAAAACTTGAGTCAATTATATAAAGAGCGAATAAGTTGGCAAGCATAAAACCCAAAAAACATTTAGGTCAACATTTTTTAAAGGATGAAAACATTGCAATGAAAATTGTTGAAGCTTTAAAAAATGAAAAAGGTTATCCAGTTTTCGAAATTGGTCCGGGTACAGGGGTACTGACCAAGTATCTCATAGATAAAAAGAATTGGGATCTTTATGGATTGGATGTGGACAAAGAGTCTATCGATTATCTAAAAGAAATGTACCCTGATTATAGTGATCGATTTTTATTGCAGGATTATCTGAAGTATGAAATGCCTCAGCAATCCTTTAATGTAATTGGAAATTTCCCTTATAACATTTCATCTCAGCTTTTCTTTAAAATTTGGGATGATCGTTCCAAGGTAGATGAAGTTGTATGTATGATACAAAAAGAGGTAGCTGATCGTATTTGTGCTTCACATGGAACCAAAACGTATGGTATTTTGAGCGTTTTACTACAAGCATTCTTCGATATTGAATATCTCTTCAAGGTACCTCCAGGAGTATTTAATCCTCCTCCAAAAGTTCAGTCTGCGGTCATCAAACTGAAAAGGAACCAAGTGAAGAAATTAACGTGCGACGAAAGATACTTTAAGAAAGTGGTTAAGGCCGGTTTTGGTAAACGAAGAAAGACCTTGCGCAACGCATTAAAAGACCTAAATTTGCCTCCATCTGCAACAGCACTTCCTGAAATGGATAAGAGAGCTGAGCAGTTGTCCGTTCAAGAATTTATCTCGCTTACTGAAAAAATCTCCTGACCATGGATTCAGTGATGACTTTTGAGCTATCAGTCGAATTTAAAGATCGATTTCAGCAAGCGCTGGATGAGCATGATTCCAATTTCATCAAAACAACGTTAGAGGGAGTAAATCCAGCAGATATTTCTGCTTTACTTGATGAGTTCGATTCTGAGGAGTGCAAGTATGTTTTTGATCTGCTGTCTCCCGAGACAGGGGCGCTAATCCTAGAAGATCTTGAGGAAGATGTTAGGGAAGAATTTATCAAGGAATTCTCAGCACCGGATTTAGCAACTTTTGTGGAGCTTATGGATTCGGATGATGGGACGGATATCTTGTATGAGATGGGGGTGGCCGATCGGAACGAAGTAATCAGGCAGATTACGGATGAAGAAAAGGCCGCCAACCTGATGGAACTGTTGGAGTACGACGAAGATGTGGCAGGTGGGCTGATGGCTAAGGAGCTGATCAAAGCAAATCTGAACTGGAGTATATCTCAATGCATTGAGGAGATCCGTCTTCAAGCTGAAAATGTTCAAAAAATCTACTCGGTTTACGTTGTTGATGATAAAGAAAACCTCCTGGGTAAGGTGGGGGTGAAAAACCTGATTTTGGCCAAAGCAGGAGCTAAAGTGGCCGACGTTTATGATGATCAAATTATTTCAGTAGAAACCTCCACGACCGAGGAAGAAGTAGCGAGTATCATGCAGAAGTACGATTTGGAAGCTGTTCCAGTGGTGAATGCAAGAGGTAAATTAGTAGGTAGGATTACAATTGATGATGTCATAGATGTGATCCGGGAAATAGCTGATGAAGAAAGACAGTTGATGACTGGGGTCAGCTCAGACATTGAAGAGGACGACACTGTATGGAAAATATCTCGTGCAAGGTTGCCTTGGCTAATTATTGGAATGGCCGGCGGATTGGTCGGGGCCCAGTTTATGGGTTTCTTTAAAGACGAAATCATTATTGTGCCGGCTCTGGCTTTCTTTATTCCACTAATTACGGCTTCAGGAGGAAATGTCGGTATTCAATCATCATCCATTGTCGTTCAGAGTTTGGCTAATCCGAATGTATTCGCTGATAGCATGTGGAAGCGATTACTTAAAGTGTTCATGGTGGCCATTGTCAACGGAGCAATATTATCTTTGATGGTTTTTGGAGCCGTAATTCTATTCATGCGTGAACAGCCACTAGCGGCTACTGTGGCCATTGCTTTGTTTTCTGTCGTGTTACTTGCTTCATTTATGGGCACAGTTACTCCTTTACTTCTGAATCGTTTTGGAGTAAACCCGGCATTGGCGTCAGGTCCATTTATAACCACAACGAACGATTTGCTTGGATTGGCTGTCTATTTCTCGACAGCACATCTATTGTATAATCTATGAATTCAAAACGTATCCTTATTGTCGACGACATTCATGAATGCCTTCTCCCATTATTGGAAAAAGAGGGATATGAACCTGTCTACTCTCCACTCATAACCAGGGCGGAAATTTTGGAGATAATCCAGGAATTCGAAGGACTCATCATAAGAAGCAAAACAGATGTCGATGAGGAACTTATTGATGCAGCTGAAAATTTAAAATTTGTGGCCAGGGCAGGAGCTGGAATGGATAAGGTTGACACTAAATATTTGAAATCTCAAGGAATTAAGATTATCAATGCTCCCGAAGGTAACCGAGATGCTTTAGGGGAGCATGCACTCGGAATGTTGTTGAGCCTGCTACATAAAATATCTTCTGGTAATTACGAGGTAAAGAATGGAAGGTGGGATAGAGAAGCAAACAGGGGAATAGAATTGAAAGACAAGGTGGTAGGGGTCTATGGAGTGGGTAACATGGGAATGTCATTTGCTGAAAAGCTAAGTGGTTTCGGGTGCGAGGTGATCGGGTATGATAAGTTCAAAGAGAGATTTGAAAGTGAATACGTTAGAAAAGTAGAGTTGGAGCAGTTTATGGAAGAAACTGAAATATTAAGTATCCATATCCCATTATATGATGAAACCAGATACTTATTCAATGAAGCCTATTTAAAGCGATTTCCCAATCTTAAAGTGCTCATCAATACCTCCAGAGGAGAAGTTCTAAAAACAGCAGATTTAATCAAGTTTTTAGACGATGGAGCGATTTATGGAGCCTGTTTAGATGTATTGGAGAATGAAAAACTTACACACCATACCAGTGAAGAGAAGGTAATGTTCAGGCAATTGACTTCATTGGCAAATGTTATCATAACTCCACACGTGGGTGGGTGGACATTTGAATCATATAAAAAAATAAGTGAAGTGATCGCTGAGAAAATCAAATTAGAGATTACGTCAACCAGTTGAGTGCCTCATCCTCTGTTTGAAATTCCTGCATTTCTAAATTGGGCATTACTATTTTGATAGCGGTAGCAATGAAATTGCTGAAAATACTGCCTTTGACCGAGGTGGCCTTTACGATAGCCAGTTTATCTACCATTTTTACAATCTTTTTGGCTCTGGTCTTTAGTAGTTCCCGTATCCATACTCTGGCCTCTGTGTCAAACTCAACCAAATTAGACCGATCCAGCAATAATCGTTTATAGCCCTGGAACTCAACCGAGTCTGCCCCCATGGTTACAAGCTCTTTAGCAGATTGAATATCCACTACACCTCTCCATACAATTCTTGAAATGCCATTAATCTTATCGATTTCAAATGTGCTTCCATTCATTGCATAGATGACCTCAAACTTAAAATCTTTTGATTTTGTCTCCTCAGGAAATACCTCAACGTTTGGCAATGCAGGCTGCCTATTGGCGACTTTGAAGGACGGATTCTGATGGAAGTAGTTATCTAAAAAGGCAGAGTTCATCACGGTGGTTAAACAATTTTGATTGTGCAAGCTATGTATTAATCCCATCCAAATTTTAACATTCCGATGGAGTTAATATTCTTTTTGGTGAATGCATGCTTTTTTCCGATTAAGGTATTTTGGTGGTTTATGAAAACGGTGAAGTAGCTTCCAATTCATTCAAAACTAGTCGCTTAAATTAACCACTCACTTGATTTCACTTGATCAATAATGTATATTTGCACTATCAAAATATGATAATACAGGAAAACGGCTTCACTGAGAGGCCGTTATTTTTTGTTTAAAGGGGTAACCAATTATGGCAGTTAATTACTACACGAAAGAAGGTCTTGATAAGCTAAAAGCAGAATTGAATGAACTCAAGACCAAGGGAAGAGCAGACATGGCTAAGCAGATTGCCGAAGCTCGCGATAAAGGAGACTTGAGTGAAAATGCGGAATATGATGCAGCGAAGGAGGCTCAGGGATTATTGGAACTTAAGATTTCTAAGTTGGAAAAAGTGGTTGGTGACGCCAGAATTATTGACGAATCTTCAATCGATACATCTAAAGTGTCTATACTTTCCACTGTGAAAATCAAGAATAAGAAGAACAACATGGAGGTAACCTATCAGTTGGTTGCTGAAGAAGAGGCTGATTTGAAAAGTGGAAAGATTTCAGTCCAGTCTCCCATTGGAAAAGGCCTTCTTGGGAAGAAAAAAGGTGAGAAGGCCATGATCAAAGTGCCAGCCGGAGATATGGAATTTGAGATCCTGGATATCACAGTATAATGGCTAGCATTTTCAGCAAAATTGTGGATCGGGAAATCCCAGCTCATATCGTAGCTGAGGATGATAAGTACCTTGCCTTTTTAGATATCAATCCTCTAGCGGAAGGTCATACGTTAGTTATTCCTAAGAAAGAAGTTGATTATGTTTTCGATCTTGATCATCAAACCTTAGCCGGTTTATTTTCCTTTTCTAAGGGCGTTGCGAAAGCCATTGAAAAAGTTGTTTCATGCGAACGCATCGGAGTATCCGTCATCGGTTTAGAAGTTCCTCATGCACACGTGCATCTGATTCCGATCAATGCAGTGGACGATATGAATTTCAGTAAGATGAAACTTTCACCAAGCAAAGAAGAACTGGCTGCTACAGCAAAAAAGATTAAGGAGGCTTACGAAAACTAATTTCAGATGACATTGACCATTGGAAGGTGGTTTTTTGATACAACACTACTTCACTCTTCCTGGATTATCTGCTATAAATGACTTCCAACTCTTCTTACTTCCAGGTATTACGCCCGATTTGGATGAATAGTGATGGCAAATAGCCACTGCCAGCGCATCTGTAGCATCCAGTAACTTAGGAGTATCTTCAAACTTCAAGAGCATTTGGATCATATTAGCCACTTGTTCTTTACTGGCATTCCCATTTCCTGTCACAGACTGCTTTACTTTTTTAGGAGCATATTCATGGATGGGCATTCCTCGATTGAGGGCTGCTGCCATCGCTACACCTTGAGCTCGTCCCAGCTTCAACATAGATTGTACATTCTTACCAAAAAAAGGAGCTTCAAGAGCCACTTCATCCGGAAGGTATTCTTTGATCAACTCAGTTACCCGATCAAAAATTTTCTTGAGCTTTATTTCATGATTTTTATACTTGCCAAGGTGAATGACTCCAAATTGGATAACTTTCATTTTTTCCCCTTTGCAAAGGATTAATCCATATCCCATTACATTAGTACCAGGATCTATCCCTAAAATAATTCGTTCCTTTAGTGCCACAGACGCAAATTAAAAATAACCATCCAAACCACCTTCAAAAGAGGTTGCTCATTGTGGCTAAGATCATTTTGTTCGTCGGGGGACTTTACTTTCTAATGAGTAAACTGAATGCAGAGGAAGTCAATTTTTCGATGGTTGAGTTACCTGAGACATTATCTTCAACCTTAGCTATTGTCATCTTTTTGATGATTGCAAACTGGTTCATGGAAGTATTAAGATGGAAAGAGTCAGTTAAGATATTTGAGCCCATCTCCACTCAAGACGCCTGGGTGGTAGTATTATCCGGATTATCTCTCAATTGGGTTCTTCCATTTACCACCGGTGATCTTCTTTCCAGGATTTCACAATTTCAAGATAAATACAAAGCAACTTCGGCTGCAATACTCAACCGGGGAATCATGCTAAGTTTTACACTGATTATAGGCCTATATGGAGTAAGCAAACTTGCTACTCAATACGAAGTGAATGGGTGGTTTGCACTGGCTATTATTTTTGGTGTTCCATTACTTAAAAAACTTCTTAAAGGTCCTTTAGACCGTTTCTTACAGTATTTCAAGAATCTTAACTGGTCTACACTCATTCGGATCACATGTCTTTCTGTTCTGAGATATATCGTTTTCACCTTTCAGTTTTACTTACTTCTTAGCGTGTTCTTACCAGAGTTGCCTGGTGGTTTACTTGTGGCAGGGATAGGTTGGATATTTCTTGTCAGATCTGCATTGCCACTTTTTTTGGGAGGGTTAGGGGTGAGAGAGGCTTCAGGAATACTTTTCTTTGAACCTCATGTGTTGAATCTACAAATGATCGTCATTCCCGTTTTTTTAATCTGGATAATCAACACTGTAGTTCCCTCATTTATTGGTTTGATTTTTATTTGGAGGCTTAGATGGAATCAATAATCCGGTGATACCAGATAGCGATTAACGTCCGAATCTCTAATAAAACTGAAAGAAAATAAATTGTACAAAAGAAGCTATGTCTTAGAAAAGATAGCACTTGGATACTTTGGGAGCGTCATCTCTGTATTTTATCATTGCTCTTGACTTCAAACCGCTAATTTATTCTATGTTTTTCACCACCTATAACGTAAGTTCTTGAGAATGCTCTAGGTTATACATAGGTAATTGGTTTTTTGCTCTTTTAATTCAAATACTGACTATGGTTAAATATGCTTTTAACAAACTTCTTTTCACTTTGTTGTTTTTTGGAATCATCCGAACCTCTTATTCTCAGGATTTTACAGAGGTTAGTTTTCCAATGCCTGATGCATTTGCCTTTGCCAAGCAATCAATAAATAATCTCAATTATTCCACAGGAAAGGCTATTGTAAGTATCCCAATGGCTGAAATAGGTGGGAGAAACTTAAACGTTAAGATCGGTCTTAACTATAATGGAGGTGGAATTAAGGTTGAAGAGGAAGCTAGTTCCGTTGGTTTGGGATGGACATTAAATTATGGAGGGTTAGTTACAAGGGTAATGCGTGGTATCCCGGATGACAAATCAAACGGGTTTATTAGTAATCCTAATGAGGTAAGCAACTTTAAAACACTATCCTATCAAGATCAAATAAACTATTTGTTTGAAACCATAGATGGTCAACATGATACGGAACCAGATGAATTTATATACAATTTTAATGGGTATTCAGGGCGATTTATATATGACCCGGGAAGCAGTGAATTTGTACAATATCCACTGTCTGATATAAAGATAGAGGCTGTTAAAGAAGGTACTTTAATTAAGGGTTGGATTTTAACCACCCCAAAAGGAGATGACTATTTTTTTGGTTTGACCAAAGATCAAAGTAGGGAAGTAGTGGAGAAAGTGGGTACTTCAACTTCAACCAACTACAGTACTTTAAATGGACTTCAAAATGGTGCTGATCTGGGGTCTAATTATGTGCAATCATGGTATCTGGTAGAAATACATGACGCCAGTGAATTAGATAGCATCATCTACCATTATTCCAATTTGACCGTGAAGAAGAGTGGTAGAAGCCATGAAATGGATTTTTGGAGTGGAGACATGGAAACACCTGTTTATCGAGCTGCGGTAGAAAATGGGGTAATGACGAGCTTTTATCTTAAAACATCTTTAGTCCCCAAAATAGATTCAATAATTAGTCTGGATAGGAAAATACTGTTTAAATGGGGATCTACAACAAGGGAAGATCTTGAAGGTGACAAAGCCTTAGATCAAATAGAAATACTTAATCAGTATAATGAACCAATCAAAACATTTGATTTTAAGTATAAGTACTTTGTATCAACGGACCTAAGTCCCTGGAATATATATTCATTAAGCTATCGTAAAAAGAGATTATGTCTTGAAGCAATTCATGAATATGGATCTAATCAGTTGAGTTACCTTCCCCATGAATTCACTTATTTCGAAGATCATATATTGCCAGATAAGCTCTCTACATCACAGGATTATTGGGGGTATTATAATGGAAAAAGCAATGGACTTCATATGCTTCCTGAATCGTATTTGCAACAATACAAGATCGTTCTTGAAGGTGCAGACAGAAGTGTTGATACAGTCTTTGCAAAGGCCTGTACATTAAAAGAAATTAAATACCCTTCGGGATCTTCTAAAGAATTCATATATGAAGGGAATAAAGCAAGCAACAGTCATCAGTTTGGGAGTCAATTCGAAAATATGCTTGTTAATCCTTTGGTTAGGGAGAATATCCATTTCTACCAAATGCCGGAGTTTAAAACTGATAGTTTCCCAGGATATGATGTATATGATACCATTTTCACAGTAACAACCAATCTACGAGGGCTAATTGATTTTCAACTGTTGAATGGTTGTGTTGATTATCAATCTACTGAATGCGATTACAGCATCGTACTTAGGAATTTGTCACAAGGATCTTCTCAAGCATTAACGGAAGAATCTGGAGCCCTGGACCTGAATCCTGGTCAGTATAAATTGGAAGTAAAAGTCTATGATGACTCCAGGAACTGTCTTTTTATTTCTGGTCCTGATAATTCAGTTTGCAGAGGTTTCGAGGTGTTTTTATCCTGGTATGTGGATCCTCTGAATATCTCAAATTTTAATAGCACGATCAGAACCGGAGGGCTGAGAGTTAGAGAGATCAATCTATTTGATGGAGATTCATTGACTTTAACTAGATCTTTTCGGTACCAGGTTTTTGGAGATTCTATATCGAGTGGTGAGTTGTTCCAGGTTCCCGCATTTGTGACAAAGCTATCTACCCCATCATTTTACCAGCGTCTTTCCAATAGCGCAATAGACTTAATCAATGATACATTTTATACAAATGTTACTGAATACAAAGGTGTTGATAAGGAAGATGGAAAGACGGAATATAGCTTTTTATCAGACAGTCTGGAAGTTGAGAATTTTTCGGATTTTGCCAAATTCCCATTCCCTAAAAAGTTTAATACAACATGGCTAGCTGGTTTACCTCATGAAGAAATTCATTATAGATATTCAGGTGGAGCCTACACACCCATTCAGCGAACTGGATATGAATATAAAAAATTACGTGAAACGAAGTTCACGGATGTCGGAATAAAGATGGGTAGCCTGGATATTGCTAACGCATATGACTGGGCTTATTACTCTGTAAAAACTAATATTTATCTGGTTAGTAAAACCACCACATTAAACTATGAGAATGGTGGCCATCAAATAAGTCAAAGCATTGAATATAAACATCGCGATTCAGTGGATCATTTCATGCCAACAAAAATAGTTCGTAATGGCGATGACATTGAGACCATAGTCGAGGACATTAAATACACAAACAATTTTTATGGTGACCCACTATACGCCAGCCTTTTTGATGAAAATGTCATAGTTCCAATTCAAACCACTACTTTTCATAATAGCCAATTGATGAGAAGAAGGTTTATAGAATATGATTCTATTGCCCCTAATGTTGTTTTACCTATATCTGTCTCACTGAATGAAAATGGAGAGACCGCTGTGAGAGTGGTTCAATCCTTATCATACAATGATTCTGATCATCAATTAAAATCTGTTGAATACGAAGACGGTTTAGCAAAACATTATTTATGGTCTACTGATGGCTTGAGACCAATAGCCGAAATAGTTGATGCTCATTCATCATACTATTATCATACCAGTTTTGAATCTAATGGAAATGTATCAGGGGGTTACAGTGGAAACCGAAGTTTCAGCGGAGATTTTTTGGTTGCCGCTCCAACAAAGCCAGGTGACTACATACTGTCTTATCGAAAGAAAGAAAGTGGTTCCTGGAAGCGATACGAAGTTGGAATAGGGCTGACGGATATATTATTATCCGGTCACATTGATGAAGTTAGAGTGTACCCAAGAGCTGCTCAGATGACCACTTATACTTATTCTAAAAGTGGGAAGATTATTTCTGTATGTGATGCCAATGGTACTGTGCAATCCTATGAGTACGATGATTTTGATAGGCTAAAGAAAGTCGTGGATCATAATGGGCATATAATGAAATCCTACGATTACCAGATTAAGAATCAAGTTTTAACCAATCAGTAATACTAACCTCTTCACCATGAGAATATTCATTTCTAAATCGTCACTCTTGATTTACTTAATGCTATGCATGTGTCCTGGTCTCTTTGCTCAGCTTGGAGGAGGTTGTGGTGTCAACTCAGTTACATCAACGACAAGCGATTCAAGGTGCTCACCAGGTAATGTTACGTTATCTGCATCTCTGTCCGGAACTAATGGTAACCAGATAAGATGGTATACCTCTTCTTTTGGTGGCACTCCAATCCATACTGGAACAAGCTATACGGTTTATTTATCTTCGAGTACCACCTATTATGTTGAGGCCTACAATACATCTACCGGATGTGCAAGTACGTTTAGAAGTGGAGTGGCCGGAACCATTATTGATTCTTCCATCTCTGGTGGATCAATAAACTATAGTGGTTCAACGATATGTTATGGTTCATCTCACTCGATCATTTCCAATACCCAAAGTGCTACCAATGGGAGTTCATATCAGTGGCAAAAGACCGCTCACCTCACCAGCAACTGGTCCGATATTCCAGGGGAAATATCTGCATCCTATACTCCCTCAACTTTATTATATGGCTCAACCAGTTATCGTCGTAAGAGCTCAAAAACGTCAAGTTGTGGAACCTCCATTGCTTATTCAAATGTGACCACTGTATTTGTGTACGATGACCTGACTGCTGGGAATGTAAACGGAAATCAAACCATTTGTGTGGGAAATACTTCAGCATCAATTACAGCCTCTGCTGCTTCTGGAGGAGCAGGAAATTATTCATATACATGGGAAAAACGTGCATCAGGTGGACAGTGGCAAAATATAGGAGGTGGAATAACTCTCTCACCCTCTGAAATCGGGTCATTAACACAGACTACAGAATTTAGACGGAAGGTAACCGACTCACAATGTGGAATTGACTATACAAATATCTCGACTGTTACGGTTAATCCAATGCCATCACTAGCAAGTGGAACCAATCAGTCACGATGTGGTAGTGGGTCGCTGACGTTGACCGCCAATCCTGGGAGTAACGGCAATACGGTCCGATGGTACAGTGCCTCATCCGGAGGTACCTTACTGCATACGGGTACGAGCTATCCAATATCCTCACTTTCTTCCACTACCACCTACTACGCTGCAAGTCACAATTCTTCAACTGGCTGTACAGATACGGATCGAATAGCCATTCAGGCCATAATAAATCCAATACCATCACTAGCAAGTGGAACCAATCAGTCACGATGTGGTAGTGGGTCGCTGACGTTGACTGCCAATCCGGGGAATAACAGCAATACGATCCGATGGTACAGTGCCTCATCCGGAGGTACCTTACTACATACGGGTACGAGCTACCCAATATCTTCACTTTCTTCCACTACCACCTACTACGCTGCAAGTCACAATTCTTCAACCGGCTGTACAGACCCTGATCGAAAGGCTTTACAGGCTATAATAAATCCAATACCATCGCTAGCAAGTGGAACCAATCAGTCACGATGCGGTAGTGGGTCGCTGACGTTGACCGCCAATCCGGGAATTAACGGCAATACGATCCGATGGTACAGTTCCGGAGGTACCTTACTGCATACGGGTACGAGCTACCCAATATCTTCACTTTCTTCTACTACGACCTACTACGCTGCAAGTCACAATTCTTCAACTGGCTGTACAGATACGGATCGAATAGCCATTCAGGCCATAATAAATCCACTATCCGTTGGTGGTACCACATCTGGTAGTACAGAAGCATTTGGAGTAGCCACAGGATCACTCACTTTGAGCGGGTATACTGGTAGTATCATTAAATGGCAATACCGAACTACCGGAGACTGGATAGACATTGTCAATACCAATACGATTCAAAATTATACCAATGTACAGGAAACCACACAGTATCAGGCGATTGTCCAAAATGCTAACTGTGATGAAGTAGCATCTTCCATAGCCACTGTCACTATTCTTAACGTACCTGATCTGGACCTTGGAGTTTCTCAGAATCTTCGTCCCGGTCAGAAAACAACTTTATCAGCCTCATCGGGTCATGCAAATTACCGATGGTTCCACAACAATATAGAAGTGAAGAATGGCCCCAATAACGAATTGGAGACAGACCAGCCGGGAATATACAAGGTGACTGTCACTTCTTCAGGCGGTGCTCTCCACGCGACAGGAGATGCCGTTATAGCCAGCCAGCTGGAGATGAATGAAAACGCAGTAGTTACCTACACCTACCGTGTGCCACTCATCAATGTGGATAACCCTTTCATATATGATATTTCCGAGCAAGTAGTTTCTTCTCAGATCTATGATGGACTGGGAAGACCAATCCAAATGGTAGCTCTACAACAAAGCCCAAATCAGGAGGACCTGGTAAGCCCTGTTAAATACGATGAGTTGGGTAGAAAAACAAAATCCTATCTGCCCTTTGTTGATGCCTCGCTGAACCAAGTCTATAAGCCTAATGCATTAAAAGAAGAAGTTAATGGAACCTATTCAGGCTCACAGCACCACGATTATTACCTGAATTCCAGCATTCATTCTTCCGATAAAGCCTATTCAGAGATCCGTTTTGAATCCAGCCCATTGAATAGACCATTAGAACAGGGCGCCCCTGGGGATGGCTGGCAAATTGGACAGAACACGGTCACCTTTAAATACGATGTTGCAGATTCAGCAGAGGTGCTCAGCTGGGATTTTGAGTCCATATTGACCGATGTGAAGAACGTTTACGAGGGTGGTAGTCTTTTCAAAAACACAACCACCGACGAAGACAACAACCAAACGATCGAATTCACGGATAAACTAGGGCGAACGATACTGAAAAAATCCCAAGTGGATGCCTCTACCTGGGCCGAGACGTATTACATCTTTGATATTTATGGAAGCTTGCGTGTGGTACTTCCCCCGGAAGCAACCGCAAGATTAGACACTGAGTTTTTCGGCCAGTCTGCTGCTTCCAGGGCCGCCTTTCTCAACACCTGGGCTTTCCTGTATGATTACGATGGCCGAAACCGGATGACGATGAAGAAAGTGCCCGGAGCAGACAGTGTCTTTATGGTGTATGACCAATGGGATCGGCTCGTGCTGACACAAGATGGGGTGCAGCGTGCCTCAAATACCTGGCTTTTTACCAAGTACGATGCACTTAATCGTCCGATCATAACTGGTTTGGCTACCATCAATGGAACCACCCAGCAGGTCCGGGATGGGGTGGCAGCCTCAAACCATCGGTATGATACGCTCAACAGCACCTTACTGCATCAATACAGCAACCAATCCTATCCCACCAGTGCCATAGACGAATACCTGACTTTAACCTACTACGACGATTATGTTTTCCAATCCCACACAGATTGGACGAATGCAGGTCTTGGTTACACTAGCCCCACCGGATTGACTCAAAACAATTCCGTAAAGGGTCAGGTAACCGGGACGCTGACAAAAGCCGGAGATGGTATCTTCATCCGAAGTGTGAGCTATTACGATGATAAGTATCGTGTGATCCAGACCCAAAGCACCAACCATTTAGGAGGGACCGATGTGGTCACCAATTATTACGATTTCATCGGTCAGGTTGATAAGACGATTACTGACCATAGCAATGGGGCCGACAGCATTACCATCACCAGACGATTTGAGTATGATCATGCCGACCGCCCGCTAACCACCACCCACCAGATAAACGATGAAGACGAGATCGTGCTCTCCCAAAACAGTTACAACGAGCTGGGAGAGTTGATAGAGAAAGATTTGCATGGAGGGACGGGGGTCGCCTTCGCCCAATCCCTGGACTACACCTACAACATCCGTGGATGGCTCACCAGCATGAATAGCAGCGATCTGTCCGGTTCATTGGATGGAGATCTCTTTGGGATGGAGCTACACTACAACACCAACCCCATTGATGGGACCAATACAAATTTCAATGGCAACATCTCTGCCATGCAGTGGTCTGATCCGACAGGGTCGGGGAGTAATGATTCCAGGGCATATAATTACAGCTATGACCAGCTCAACCGACTGACCGGAGCGGACCACAGAACGAACGGAACCGATACCGCAAGTTTTGATGTGGATAACCTGCAATATGACCTCAATGGCAACATCGAAAGCTTGCAGCGCAGAGCACAGAGCACAACGGCTTTCATGGACGACCTCAGCTACACCTACAGCGGGAATCAACTGCTTACAGTAAGTGATGCCGCTACCGATACCACAGGCTTTTACGATGGAAATACCACAGGAGATGATTATGCCTATGATGCCAATGGCAACATGGTGAAGGACCTGAATAAAGGGATAGATACCATTTACTACAATCACCTGAACCTTCCAACCACTGTCATCCTGAGCAATAGCGAAGGATCTCAAGACTCTATCACTTACCTCTACGATGCAGCAGGCATCAAGCTACAGCAAGTAGTTTACAAGGGTGGAACGCTTCAGAAAACGACTGACTATGTAGGAGAGTTTATCTATGAGACAGATACTTCGGGAATTAGAGCACTTGAACTCATTCAACATGAGGAAGGAAGGATAGTGCCTGAATTGATTTCTATGGTTCAAACCCCGATAAGTAATACGTCTCTTGAGCTGACACTTACACTTGATGGTAATGCCAATGATGCCAGTGGAAATGGAAGAAATGGAACCGTGAACGGAGCGATTTTAGTGGAAGGAATGAATGGTACTGCAAATGGAGCCTATGATTTTGACGGTGCGGATGATTACATTGATTTGTCCACTCATGATACAGATTTTACAGCTTTGAGCACTGGAACCTTCTCCATTTGGTTTAAGACAGATATCAACGGACTACAAGCAATTGCAGGCATTGGAAATACAACCAATGACATAATGGATGTTTACGTCGGAGGTAACGTTACAGGTGGAGTAGCAAACGAATCCATAGGGATCTATCTCAAAACGGGTGGATCTATCCGTCTTCACGCATATGTGGTTAAAGGACAAGACTACTACAATGATGGTGAGTGGCACCACCTCATCTTCAGCGTAGGAACAAGTTCAAATGCCATTTATATCGACGGAGTACAGGAGTCACTTACCTACCTCACAGGAGATGCAAACACTTCGGGATACTTCATGAATGTGAATTCAAGCAATTTCGCTATCGGTCGTCGTTACTATCCTAGCTCACCGCTCTACTTCAACGGCTCTCTCGATGAAATAAACATCTTTAGTAGAGCATTGTCCGAATCGGAAATACTTGCCTTGTACAATGGCACAAACCCAGGCGAGGAGATAACAGTAATGAAGCCTGTGGCTTACGACTACCAATACCACCTCAAAGACCACTTGGGGAATGTACGAGTGACGTTCTCTACCACACCGGAGAGCTACACGATGGTGGAGACCTTTGAGACGGGTGAAGATAATGGCTGGCAGGATCTGCATAGACACACCAGCGCCAGTGCTAATACCACCCCTGGAGGTGATGAAGTAGAGCGCCTGCAAAGCGGACAGACCGGTGCTATGATCTTCCTGAGTATGAACAAAGGAGATACGGTAGATCTCAGTGTACAGGCCAACTACGAGTCTGCCCCATCCAATAATACATTCGTCGCAACGGTCTATTCATCTTTGTTTGGTACGTATAATAGCTCCTTTGCAGGAGGAGAGGCTGGCAGTACGATCGAGAATGAATTCAATGATGTGTTGAGCGGAACGAACATGGCTGGTAAGGGGAGCACCAGTAGTGCACCACGTGCTTTCCTGAATTACATCTTCTTTGATGAAGAGATGAACTATGTCACTGCAGGCTTCCAGCAGATCAGCACAGCTGCTTTGGGAACGGGTGTTCATGAAACGATCAGTATCAATGACATCATTGCGGAGCAGGAAGGATATATCCTTGCTTATCTATCCAATGAAAATCAAGAAGCGGTGAATGTTCATTGGGATGACTTCACCGTATATCACGGCAAGACGAATGTGGTGAGCACGCAGGATTACTATCCTGGCGGGGCGACTTACAATGAGTACCAAAGAACCGCTTCAACACCTAATAACTACAAATACCAGGGTAAGGAATGGGAAAAGCAAACACAGCTTTATGACTTTGATGCCAGAATGTATGACCCATACATTTGGAGAACTCCGACAATAGATCCATTAGCTAGTGAGTTCTATGATCAATCTCCTTATTCGTTCCAGAGAAATAATCCGATCCGATTTATTGACCCAACGGGTATGGCACCAGAAGATTGGGTAGAAGCAGAAGAAGGAACGATTTACTGGGATGACAATGCGACCTCACAAGAAACTACAAAAGCAGGGGAAACTTATCTTGGAAAGAATGTTCTGGTAGCTACTCATAATAGAGATGCAAATGGAGATGAAGCAGTTAATACTGCTACTTTCAAGCTTTATACTGAGGATGGAATAGTTGTTCCTTCAACTGGTCCTGTGGCTACAATACAGGGCAATACTGTACCGTCAGATACTGAGAAGTTTGGAACTTTAGCCGAAGGTATTTATCCTGCAAGATTCCAAGCAAGAGCAAGTAAACCAGGAGAGAATGCATTAATAATCAATGAAGGAGGAGAACTTCCAACTGTTAATGGAAATCCTAATAAGGCAAACTCAGATAATTTAACAGAGGTCTTTTTCCATAGAGGCAACCCATATCAAGAGAGCTTAAGAGATAGCGGTGGTAATCCAGTTTGGTCTCACGGATGCTTAACTGGAGGTTGTGGTCAAGGCAGCTTAGATAGATTTAATACTTTTATGGAGAATGCACAGGATTTTAATGGTGTTCTTTACCTAAAATCTAAACCAGCACCTCCCTTTTCAATACAATCGCTAATGCCAAAAAAATGAATAAAATAGTAACACTACTTCTTACGCTAAGCCTGTTTGCTTGCAGTTCTTCGAGTAGCAAGACCGAGTCAAATGAGAGTAAAAAAGAAGTGCCGAAAGCAGATGTTCAGGAGCCTGATGAAATGCCATCATTAGAGGAAACCAAGTGGCAGTTTAAGGTGGTGGAAGATGTTTACAATGTCTATGAATTTAAATCTGGTGGAAACTTCAAATACTTAAATGCTGAATTGGAAGATACATTTTATGGAGACTATAAAGTGGAGAATGATACGCTATATGTGTTTAGCAATATATCAGCTGCGGACAGCTTGCTATCAGCAGAATCACCTCACAGGTCACTTAAAACTAGATCGAAGTTGATAATGAAAGAAGGGAGCCTTCTTTTGGTTCATAATGAGTACAAGCACACTACTGGCTGGATAGAGACAAAACCACCATCGAGTATTATTTATGAAAGAGTAAAATAAACTAAGACCCTGCTTCGGCAGGGTTTTTTAGTTCATAGTCTGATCAAAGTCAGTGATCATAACCCGTAGTAGATTTTGCTGATCGCTTCCAAGACCATCGTTTTTTAATCCTAGGTCAGTACGCATTGCACCTAGTAGAATAGAAAGCTTCCGTAAGTAAGCCTTAGTCTCAAGAGGCGTAGCGTTACCGGTATTTTGGTAGGCGTGTTGCATGAAATCAGCGAAAGCATTAATTACTTCAGGAGAGGCATAAAGTAGGTTCTTTTTATAGATGTCGTATAGTTGAGTGATCATTGTCAACTGTTGCTCAATGCTTAATGAATCCTGAGATTTAGTGTTGGCGAAGATGTTTATGATTAGATCTACTGTTTGCTGATAAACTTCTCTGCGTTCCATGTTTACCTCACTTATCAGTTCTCTTTTTTTGTCAAGGTTGTCTTTAATGAAGTATCCTGCTGACCCACTTATAGCGGCGACAATAATGGTAAAGATCATCATACTGAGATCCTTTTTCATGAATACGCCTGTTTGGTTTTATAATCCCTTACTAGTGCATCGATCACGGAGAAGATTTTATCCTTCTCGGTATCTGGCAGCTTTTGTATGTCCTTGATGCGGTTCACTGTATCGTTATCCAATACTTCTTCCTTGTCATCATCACTGACTAGATAATCCAAAGAAACGCCAAGTGCATCAGCGATCCTTTTAGCATACTCGACAGAAGGCCCTCCGCTGGCGCGAGCTTTTAGCTCGTGTCCAATATTTATGAATAGATATATTTGACATGTGAGTCGAAAGTATAAATTCTATAATAAAGAAGGACTTTACTTCGTCAGTTTTGCAATTGTTTATTGGATAGATGTTTTTGTTCGAGATGAATATTTCAACACTGTCATAGAAAGCTTAAAATTCTGTAGAAAAGAGAAAGGTATGGAGATTTATGCTTATTGTCTCATGCCGAGTCATGTTCATCTCATATTCCGAGCAGAGAATTCAAATCCAGGAGATCTTTTGAGAGATTTTAAAACTTATACATCTAAGAAGCTTCAGCGGCAGATTTTTGACAATAATCAAGAAAGTCGTAAAGAATGGATTTTGTGGATGATGGAAAAAGCAGGTAAAGCCAATAGTAATGTAAGGTCAAGGCAGTTTTGGCAGCAACATAATAAACCTATTGAGCTTTGGAGTTCAGAAGTAATCGATCAGAAACTAGATTACATTCATATGAATCCTGTTGTTTCTGGGTTTGTATCAGAACCAGAACATTGGAAATACAGCAGCGCAGTGGATTATGCCGGAGGTAAAGGAATTATTGATATAGATTCTGTGTGAAATACGAGCTACAAGCTCGCACTAGCAAGGGAAATACGAGCTACAAGCTCGCACTAGCAAGGGTGTTGAATCCTCATTTGCTACAGTCCGCAACTAATTATGATATTATGAAAGACACATATGATTTAGAAAGAGGATTATCAGAAGAACAAAAAGCTGCTGAAGAAGAAGAGAAAAGAAAAGGAAGGAAAGCTAGCCAGTTAGTTAACTCAGATATAAGTACTTTGCAGGAAGGAACATACACATGGAATGGAAGTGATTGGGTAATTCAAGATTAAATATGGACTATTCTAATGTTGCAGTGATTTTTGCTGGGACGGTATTATTGGCTAATATCTTTTTGAATGAATATCTCTTTGGATTAAATATACCTTTAATAATTCTGGCACTAGTTTTATTGGGTATTACGCAACTTAAAAAAAGGAGTCATGGAAAAAGGGATGATTAATAAAATCTACCTAGCAATCACTATACTCTTTGGAGTGTATTTGATAGTTATTTCTATAGTTGGTCTATCTGATACAATATCTTCTTTTTTCTACTATGGATTTTGGCTTGTTTTTGGTCTTCTTATTGGTTTCAAGCTTTGTTCGTTTCTTTATGAAAAGGCATTGAATGACAAAGCTGATATCTTTAAAGACAAGCTCAAGAAAAGCAATAGGTTGAATTGAACTATAAACGTTTATATCCGAAACCCACCTGCATTTGTTGGTGGTTTTTTTATTGGATAAAAAAGAGACTACTATTTCTAGCAGTCTCAATCATTAAGAACCAGCTTCGACATTTTGTCGAAAGAGTAACTATCAATATTGTTGGGTGTATCAGGACCCTATAGATAAATCTACTTTACGATATCTCCTTGTCTGCATTTAGTATTAGTAGATTCTTCACTGGGTGAATTCAGTTAGAATGATCCGCAACGCATCATAGTATATTTCTATGAGCTTACTCAAAATCAACGAGTTACAATACTTGTCAGCTGAACGTGCTACACTATATGTTATAGATTCTGAAAAAAGCTAATGATTTTAGTAAATCACTAGGTCAGCTATTGCGCTTTCTATAACTCTGCGTCCATTGAATAAAATCGAAATACAATGGACAAAACATTCGTAAAACTCTATAGCTCGGTTCTATATAGTCCGGAGCTGAACGACCTGCAGAAGTTGCTGCTGAGTATGATTATAGCTCTTTTCGCCCTTGTTGGTGTTTTCACCAACAAGCATTCTGTGGAAACGAATCTGTTTTCTCAAATGAATTCTTTGTAATGTTCGAGAAACGAATACCTTCCATCATCCTCTTCATAAAAAGCAGCTGAGCTCCAGAGATATGATATAGGATCTTTACTCAACATCCATTTTCCTTGACACGGATTGTTATGAATATAATCTAGTTTCTGTTCAAGTACTTCAGGAGAATAGAGTTCTTTAGCTTGTGGGTTTCTTTGCCAAATTTGAAAGGTCCGATCTTTTTTATTGACTAGAAAATGAGGTAATAGCTCAGGATGGTGATCATTAATCCAAAATTTTAATTTTTGTGCTGTGAACTTCATAAACCGTAATTGAAGGTTATCTTTCAATGGTTTCCATATTAAGTGTATATGATTGGGCATAATGACAAATGCGAGGATCTGGACCGACTCATCTTTAGTCAAGAAACTCAATGATTCAAGTACAATTCTTTTAGGCTCTTCCTTAATAAGAACAGTTTTCCAATTTAGGATGGAAGCGGTATAAAAATATATTTTACCTATTTCCATTGCTTCACAAATAGAGTATAAGAGCTTGTTGGTCACAAGACCAACAAGAGCAGAGGAGATCATTGGTCTTATGATCAACGGTGGTCTAAGAACTAGATGGAGAGAATAATTTAAAGAATTCTTCCAGACTAAACTGTTTGGCCAGATAGAAAAAATAACTAGGTTCATTACTGACATCTG
This sequence comes from Ekhidna sp., assembly GCA_965267215.1. Classification (GTDB taxonomy): domain Bacteria; phylum Bacteroidota; class Bacteroidia; order Cytophagales; family Cyclobacteriaceae; genus Ekhidna. Next base: position 1,501,635 of record OZ253940.1, on the reverse strand, counting down.
AAGGAAAGTATCTTAGTTCAAATCCCAGTTTAGCCCCAATAGATTTTTTTTCCAGAACCGAGCCTTGAACTATAAACCCATAACCAGTTTCGATAGCAGAATCACCTTCAAAGGCTGCAAACCTATATCCATTTATAATGGTGTAGGAAAAATCAAAGTTATCTGAAGCAGAAAATAGTGTTACTCCAAAAGAAGGCATGAAGTAGCTGTTAACTTCTTCAAATTTGGTTGTATCACTAATACTAAAAGCTCTAGGGTTAGTCCGAATGGATTCTTTTGGAATATTAACAGAATCTACCGGACTACTTATAGTAATTCGTTCAACATCGCTTTTGATCCTTACATATTCAAGTTGACCACTTAGGAAAATCTTTATTTTACCATCAAATGCTAGATAGTTTAATCTTCCATAGACATTTAAGACTTCATCACTTACAGTATTAGATAACTCTGTTTTATATTGAATTCTTCTACCCGATGAGTCCATTGTTACATTATTAACGACTAACTCGTCAATGTTAATAGTGCTATCCGAGTCGAATTTCCTATTGGAATTACGTCCCCTAACTGTTCCAAATTGCATGCTTAATCTCCCGTTTTCAGTAAATGTTCCGAGGTTGACAAGAATATCTCCATAAAGTGAATTGGGAGTAGCACCATCCAAGAGATCGAAGTTTGTCCCGAAAGCAAATGATTGAAATTGTTTATTTGGTGCTAAGGTGAATTTAGGTAGTTCTTTTCTATCTAATTTTTCTTCGATAACCTTTAACCTTTGCTCTATTGTTAGGTTTTGTTCTGACGAACTTGTACTATTTGAAGTAGTATCAATTGGTGTTTCATGCTCCTGGGCTTCTAAAGAAATACAAGCTAGTAGTAGAAGTTGGGTGAAGAGCTTTACCATACTTATAATCTCGAATAAGTTATTTAAATATCCTAGTTAACTACCAGATAAATTAAACCGTTATTAACATAGTAATTATTTATTGGACTATTTGAAGCGGAATTACTGGTAGGGTTAGATAAAGACTTGAACTATGTCATTGAGGGCTTTCAGCGGATCAGGAGGTTACATCCTAGTTGAATTTCGATGCTGGAAGCCCTGAACGTTTGGATGTCTTTGACATGTGTGTCTACTATTTAATTAGTTTAGCTTGATGGAATTCACATTAAGTCAAGAAACCAACTTAGAGCAGGAACGGATCAATGCCATCACTGCATTTTCTCAAGAGTTAAAGAACTACTTTTCTGACAAAAACTATGGTGCTGACATTGAAAAAGTGGTGATAGGACTCATTTGTGTGAAGCCAGAATTTGAACTCTTCTTCAAAGCAAGAAAGCCAACATACGTAAGCAAAAAAACCGAAACACATGGGAGCGTTTTCGTTGAAATAAGAAAATCGTATAGCTACGATCTTCAACTGGATTTTGAGAAATTTTCCAGGATTCCTTTGGAGAAAATCCCTAAAGCCATAGCTGCCCATATCTTGCAGTCCTTATCACATTTTCACTCGCTACCCAATAAGGTAAAAGATTTTAATGCGGATCTCTTTGAATCGGATGCTGTGCGTTTTTTCAAGGAACACAGCTCAACCTGATACGATTAAGATTAACATTGCGAAATGATCCTGATCATAGGCACATTCACGTTACTCCATGTCCTTTTTTACTTCAGCCTCACATATGAGTGGAGAAAAATAGATAAACCAACAGCTAAAAAACCATCCACCGCTTTTTCCATTATCGTCCCGGTACGAAATGAAGCAGCGAACATTGTCCGATTACTGGATTGTTTGGAGAAGCAAGATTATCCGAAAGATTTATATGAAGTGGTTATTGTCAATGATTTCTCAGAAGATGAGACCCTTGAAGTAATCGATCAATTTACCTCTCGGACCAAGGTCACAGTGAAGCTTATCACACTGAAAGATGTAACAAAACAAGGCAAGAAACATGCGTTGACTGCTGGTGTGAAAGCATCGACTCATGAAACTGTACTGACAACCGATGCAGATTGCTGGATGAGTAGCAACTGGCTAATGGCGTACAACAAGGTGTTTAGTCAAGATGTAAATATGGTGGCCGGGCCGGTATCTATTGAAGGTAAGGGTATTTTCGGGAGGCTACAACAGGTAGAGTTTGCCGGGCTTATTGGGTTTGGAGCGGTCACAATTCATAAAGAGAACCCCAGCATGTGCAGTGGCGCCAATCTTGGGTTTAAGAAAAGAGCTTTTGACGAAGTTGGAGGGTACAAGAGCAATCTGTTTACTCCCTCGGGAGATGACGAATTTTTGCTTTACGATATAATGAAGCGGTTCCCTCATTCCACTCGTTTTTTGAAAGACCCTGCAGCCGTTGTTCGTACCTCTGCTCACACCAGATTTTCCTCTTTCATCAATCAGCGCACACGCTGGACAAGTAAATGGAAGCATAATAAGAACTGGAAAGTAAGGCTGAGTGCTGTCTTGTTTTTTTTCGATTATCTCTTTTTTTACGCAGCGTTGATCCTGGGGATACTTGGATCGCTGAATCTTTATTTTGTTATTCTTGTTTTTTTATTGCGATACCTATCGGATTTCGCTTTTGTAGCTTCTGTAAACCGATTTTTGAAAGGTAAGAGGAGCTTCTTGATTCTTATATTCTTTCAAATAATTTATCCAATGCATGTCTTATTCATGGGTTTGAATTCTATCTTTGGTTCATATACATGGAAAGGAAGAAATTATTGAATGAGTGATGAGGAATTTGAAGTAATTGACGAACTATACTTCGTGACGTCTTATCAAGATTTAAAATCCACCACAGATTATTCGGATAATTCACTTAAATCAATTTTGGTCGGTTTGATCGAAAAAGGATGGATTAAAGTCTATAAGTCGGTAGACGTAGAAATAGATTTGGGTCAGGTTGAGCAACATGATTTAGTGACTTGCTTTTTTCTTGCTTCCAAAAAAGGACTATTTGAACACAATTCTCAATGAAGGAAACTTCCATTGACATAAAGGACCTGCAACTCAATGCGCTACTGGAGGTGACCCAGGCAGTAAACAATAACTTGCCTGAAGATGACCTCTTGAAGATCTATAAGTTTACCCTATTGGCTGACTTGAAGATTAATAAATTAGCGCTGTACACACAACAGAAAGACAAATGGATTTGCAGGGTTAATTTTGGCACCAAAGAAGATCTGATCGGAAGTCCCTTGCCTGAAGAATATAAGAGTTTGAAAAATCAGATGGGGATAGCAGCAACCTCTTTTCACGAGTTTGATGCTGTTTTCCCTGTTTATCACAAAAGTAAGCTCCTGTCTGTGGTCTTTATCGATTCTGAAAACAAGTTGGCTTCTCAAAATCGGTTTTTGAATGCGCTGACGAATATCATCCTGGTGGCCATTGAAAACAAACGCCTCGCAAGACAGCAAATGGAGCAGGAAGCGTATAGGCGTGAACTTGAAGTAGCGAAGAAAGTACAAAACTTCCTGTTCCCTAAAGAGCTACCCAAGATCGAACGGCTTCAAATTGAAGCGTTCTATCTTCCGCATCACGATGTGGGAGGCGACTACTATGATTACATACAGATTGATGAAAACAAATTCTTAGCCTGTATTGCTGATGTCTCTGGGAAAGGGGTTCCGGCTGCTTTGCTCATGTCCAATTTTCAGGCATCCCTTCGTGCGTTGGTCAGGCAGACGAAAGATCTGAAAGAGATCATCACTGAGTTGAACCATACGACTTTCGTCAGTGGAAATGCAGAAAACTTCATTACGTTCTTTGCCGGTATATACGATTTCAAAACGAAGACTATGGAATACGTCAACTGTGGTCACAACGAGATACTACTCAAAAGGAACAATAAGCTCGAACTCTTGAATGAAGGAACAACCGTTTTAGGAATGTTTGACCCACTACCTTTTCTAGAAACAAAGCTTGTGGATTCTTTGGATGAGTTTTTCTTATTTACATATACAGACGGTCTTACGGAGACTTTCAACGAGCAAGATGAGGTTTTCGGATTTGACAGATTACATGAAATACTCAGTCAGGACTGTCCGGCTGATTTAAACGATCTGCACAACGAAATTTTAAATGAGTTGAATACATTCAAGGGAAGTAAGGCTTTTAATGACGACATTACGATGCTTTCCTGCCTCGTTCAAAACAAATGATTCGCTTTCACAAAACACCATGGATTACAAAAAAATGGTATCCTTCATTTGTCTGGAATATCCCTTCTGAGAACTCAATTTTTCTGACGTTTGATGACGGGCCCCATCCTGAAATTACCGGATGGATTCTTAAAGAGCTTTCAAAATATAATGCCTCAGCCTCCTTTTTTTGTATAGGAGAACATGTGGATAAGTACAGAGATATTGCTGAACAAGTTGTTTCTCAGGGACATGTGATAGCCAATCACACCTACAACCATCTAAAGGGATGGGCTGCAACTGTACCTGAATATTTGGAGGATGTTGAGAGATGTGATGAAGTTTTGACAGGGCTAGGGATTGAAAACAATTTTTTTAGACCGCCTTATGGCAGGATTAAAAAGGTGCAGGCCAGAGGGCTCCAGCATAAACAAATAATTATGTGGAGTCACCTTTCGTCGGACTTTTCTCCTAAGCTTAATGTGAAGAAGTCTCTCGATAATCTAAAAAAAGCCATGCCTGGTGATATCCTTCTTTTTCATGAGAACGAGAAATCATTTCAAAACCTTAAGGTCCTTCTCCCTGTAATACTAGACCATTTTCAGTCTAAAGGATATAAACTTGAATCCATTAAATGATAGATACCCACGCCCATATTTATTTAGAACATTTCAGAGAAGATATTGATCAGGTCATAGAAAAGGCTATTGAGTCGGGAGTGGAAAAAATTCTGCTTCCGAACATTGATAGTACGACCGTCGAATCGATGTTGGCGTTGGAGGAAAAGTATCCTGAAATCTGCTATCCAATGATAGGCCTGCATCCCTGCTCGGTGAATTCCAACTATGAGCAAGAGTTGCAGCTAGTGGAAGAATGGATTAGCAAGCGTAGTTTTTTAGCCATTGGAGAGATGGGAACAGACCTATATTGGGACAGAAGTTTTTGGGAACAGCAACAGATCGCTTTTGATTTTCAGTGTGAGTTGGCTTTAAAGCACGACTTGCCCATCGTTATTCACTGTAGGGAAACCATTGATGAAACCATTGCCATGGTTCAAAAATATGCTGATCGGAGACTAAGAGGTGTTTTTCATTGCTTCACCGGAAACGTGAGGCAAGCTAAAAGTATAACAGAGCTCGGGTTCTATCTTGGGCTAGGGGGTGTTAGCACATTCAAAAACGGTGGCATGCATGAAGTGATCCCTCATCTGGATCAAACGAAAATTTTGTTGGAAACAGACAGCCCTTATTTAACCCCCGCACCATACCGTGGCAAGAGGAATGAGCCAGCGTATACGGGACTTATAGCTCAGAAAATTGCTGAATACCTTGACATAACACTAGAAGAAGTCGACAGACTCACTACAGCTAATGCAAATGAACTATTTTTCCCGTCTGAAATAACAAATTCTTGAAATACAAAATTGTCAATATCAATGATTCCGGCGATCGCTCAGTGTTAATCATCTATACAGGTGGAACGTTTGGCATGGTCAAAGATGCGAGCGGAGCACTAGCTCCGTTTAATTTCGGAAAAGTGGTGGATCGGATTCCGGAACTTAGGCAGCTAGGGATAAAACTGACCGTCATTTCTTTTCCCAAGCCCATAGATTCTTCCAATATTGGTATTCAGGATTGGAAAGATATGGCATATATCATAGAGGAGAACTATTCGCAGTATGATGCCTTCGTCATTTTGCACGGTACCGATACCATGGCATACTCTTCATCGATGCTGAGTTACATGCTTGAGGGACTGAATAAACCTGTCATTTTTACGGGAGCTCAGATGCCGATAGGGGCGATTCGGTCAGATGCAAGAGAAAACCTAATCACAGCGTTAGAGATCGCTTCAGCCCATTCGAATGGAAATCCCATAATTAGTGAAGTGTGTGTTTATTTCAATCACTTGTTGCTTAGGGGCTCAAGAGCTCAAAAGTTACGCAGCAGTACGTTCGCAGCTTTTGAATCAGAGAATTATCCTGTTCTGGCAGAGGCTGGAATTGAGATCGAATACAACTATCCAGCACTAATACCTCATGATCCCGGGTCAATATTGACTGTCAAGAACGTGTTGGATTCAAATGTCTCCATATTAAAGATATTTCCAGGTATTAAAGAACATGCGGTCAGATCGATTCTACAGGATGCCGATACGAAAGGGATCGTGCTAGAGTCATTTGGATCTGGCAATACAATGAAGTTTGATTGGTTCATAGAAGGGTTGTCTAAGGCTATATCAGATGGGAAGGTAATCTTGAATGTAAGTCAATGCATTGGAGGAGAGGTAGAGCACGGCAGGTACGAGACAAGTAAAAAATTGATTGAGATAGGGGTTTTGAGTGGTGGGGATATTACTACAGAGGCGGCAGTAACAAAAATGATGTTTCTGCTTGGACAGAAGGAAGAAAGGGGAGAAATAGACCAAATGTTGACACATCCTTTGGCTGGAGAAATGGATCAGCCGTCGGAATAAGGGGGTGTGATTGTGTTTGATGCGAGAATAACTTGCATAAAGGTATTTTTCGTGATTTATTTGTAGCCCGTCTAAAAGTGGCGGTCTACAGAGAGGTGGCCGAGTGGTCGAAGGCGCACGCCTGGAAAGTGTGTATACCCCAAAAGGGTATCGAGGGTTCGAATCCCTTCCTCTCTGCGAATTTTTTATGAATACATTCTAATCAAAGGTTCAATTTTTTTGATAAGTGGTGTGAATTTTGTGGGGATGTATTGCAAATTTGGGAATTACTAAAACTTAAATATTTAACTAAACCGAAGACTTAACTTACAAGACTGAATTATGAAAAAGTTATTGACTCTCTTAATGTTGGCAGGTGTATTCACCTTTGGTGCTACGGCACAGGAGTTTTCAGACTCAGATGCTGATTCTGCAGCTGTAGACTCCACTCAAGCTGAAGAAGTATATGAGGAGCCAGTGGAAGAAATCGCTGAAATCGTTGCTCCAGTAGAAGAGCCAGCACAATCTAAAGGTTTTCACCAGGTAGTAAAAGAACAGTTTATTGATGGTGGACCTACTTTCATGGGTATTGTATTAGCTTGTTTGATTCTTGGATTAGCGATTGCTATTGAAAGAATCATTCACTTGAATATGGCTTCTACAAACACAAAGAAATTACTTGCTGACGTTGAAGACGCTTTGCAAACAGGTGGAGCTGATGCCGCAAAGGAAGTATGCAGAAACACAAGAGGACCGGTTGCATCTATCTTTACTCAGGGCTTGATGAGAATGTCTGAGGGTATTGAAATGGTTGAGAAGTCGATCATTGCATATGGATCTGTTGAAATGGGTAAGTTAGAAAGAGGTATGATTTGGATCTCTCTTTTCATCTCGCTTGCTCCGATGCTTGGTTTTATGGGTACGGTAATAGGTATGATTGAAGCATTCGATGCGATTGCAGAAGCCGGTGATGTATCTCCAGCACTAGTAGCTAGTGGTATTAAAGTAGCCCTTTTGACAACAGTAGGCGGACTTATTGTAGCGGTTATTCTTCAGCTTTTCTACAACTACCTTGTATCAAAAGTTGATTCGATCGTAAACAGTATGGAAGATGCTTCTATCTCTTTGGTAGACCTTCTTGTTAAGCACAATCTTTCTAAATAATCTAAATCGATTAAACTATGGTTGATGTAGGATTATTTTTATCATATATACTTATCGCTGTTTGCATTCTTGCTGCTGTAGGAATGCCTTTGGCGAAGGCGTTTGGGGATCCCGAATCACTGAAAAAGATGGGGATGGGTGTAGGAGCATTGATCGTTGTATTCCTTGTCTCGTTTTTTACGGCGAGTGGAGGTGACTATGGCGATGCTTCTGAAACAACAGCGAAGCTTGTAGGAGCTGGATTAACTACTTTTTATATCCTGGCAATAGGAGCGATCGCTGGAATTGTATATACAGAAATCAAAAAAGCAGCTGAATAATGGCGAGGAACAAAGATAGAGGCACTCCGGAGGTGAGCTCTGGCTCTATGGCTGACATTGCTTTCCTTTTGCTTATTTTCTTCCTGGTAACTACCACGATAGCAAATGACAAAGGAATTCTGATGCAGCTACCTCCTCCACCGGAACCTGACCAACCAATTGTTGAGTTCCAGGAGCGAAATATTTTTAAAATTCTAGCTAACTCGAATGATCAATTGTTGGTTGAAAATGAGATTTATACGAAACCAATGTCAGAGTTGAAAGATGAAATAAAGGCTTTTATCCTAAACTTTGGAAATCCTGATCAGGGAGGTATTGACATATACAATAGCCTTCCTTCTCAGATGAAATCCAGAGCAAAGCAAAGCCCGGAATCTTCTGATCACCCTGGTAAAGCAGTGGTTTCATTTAAGGCCAATAGAGGTACAAGTTATGAATTGTACATTGATGTAATGGATGCCGCCCACGCTGCATATAATGAAATATATGCGGAGAGAGTAGGTATTACTGCGGAAGAGTACCTGGCACTAGATAGATCAGTTGACGTTGAAAAGCGTATGTATGATCAAGGTAAAGCTGGTATTCCGAAAGCGATCTCAATTGCAGAACCAGATAAATAAACGTTATTATGTCGAAGTTTAAGAAAAATTCAAAAGCATCACAAGATATTCCAACGGCAGCATTGCCTGACATCATCTTTATGCTTCTTTTCTTCTTCATGGTTACTACTGTGATGAGAGAGCAGGAAATATTGGTGAAACAGGTACTTCCTCAAGCGACACAATTATCCAAGATCCAGAAGAAGTCTTTGGTACATCATATTTACATTGGTCAACCAAAAAATATTGGAACTTATGGGTCTGAACCTAGGATTCAAACCAATGATGTATTCATGGAGCCAGAGGAATTGACACTTTTTGTTAATCAGGAGAAAGACACTCATACTGAGGCAGAAAGAGATCGAATCACGATGGCATTGAATGTGGACTCAGAGGTGAAAATGGGTATTGTATCTGATGTTGAACAAACACTGAGGAAAGCCAATGCTCGTAAAATTCTTTATAAGTCGTTGAAAGGCGCTAAGAACTAAGCAATAACTTTTATAATATATAAAATGAACCCCGTTGAGTAATCTTCGGGGTTTTTTTATTCTTGAATTTGCTTTTTCTTCTCTTTCAACCACCGGATATACTCTTTTTTAGCATCATCAAGAGCTTCTTCCAGTTCTTTTTTAGTTGCTTTCCTTAGCTTGTCGGCTTCATCTATCACACGTTCTCTTTCCTTTTGTAATTTTTTTATGGCGGATTCTACATCTTTCTTAGCATCCTCAGCTGCTTCTTTGGATTTCTCTCTCAGATCGTTAAGCTGTTTTTCCAACTCTTTTTGCTTCTCTTGAAATCGTTCCAAAGTTTCTTCTCGTTCTTTTTCTTGATCCTCTTGTTGACAAGAACTGAAAACAAACATGCAGGTCAGGGCAAAAACTAAATATCTCATTTCTTATGCACTTGCTTTTTTAGGATTGAGATAAGGAGTCCAATCTTCTCTATCCATTCCGGTATTCATACGTAAGAATGTAACATAAGATGGCTTTACCGGGGCTTTTACTAATTTCATTCCAACTTTATCGAGTGGATAATCACTCTTTTTAGAATTACATTTTTTGCAAGCGGTCACCAGATTGGTCCAGGTAGATTTGCCACCTTTCGACCTGGGTATCACATGATCAATGGTCAGATCACGGTTGGTCCCGCAGTACTGACATTTTCCTCCGTCTCTTTTGAATATGTTGTGACGACTCATCACCACCCCTTTGTACGGAATGTTTATATAGTGACGAACTTTAATGATCGAGGGGAAAGGGAAAGATTTTGAGATTGATCTTAGTTTTTTTTCCTCTACTTCGGTGATAATATCAGCTTTATTAAGAAATATAAGCATGAATGCGCGCTGTACCGAACAGACAGTTAACGGAGAGTAGTCTTGATTAAGTACTAATACACTATTCATAGAAATCAAATCTTCATCCGTTCCAATTCCCTTTTTTGATCTTTCTTTTTAATACTATCTCGCTTATCATAGATTTTTTTACCCTTGGCAAGCGCAATTTCCAACTTAGCTAAACCCCTGTTATTGATGTATAATCTAACAGGGACAATAGTTAAACCCTTTTCCTCTGTTTTTGATTTGAATTTTTCAAGTTCTCTTTTCTTTAGCAGAAGCTTCCGATCTCTTGTGATGTCATGACTTTCAAAGCTTGCCTGAGTATAAGGAGAAATATTCATTCCTTTCACAAAGAGTTCTTGATTCTTAAAAAAGCAATATGCTTCTTGAATGCTTGCTTTCCCTTCTCTTAAAGATTTTATCTCTGTTCCTTTAAGCATAATACCAGCTTCCACCTTCTCAATAAACTCGTACTCATAACCAGCCTTACGATTTTTTATTTGAATATTATTTGAGAACCTCGCCTTTTCTTTGCTCATAATAACGCTAAATATACAATGGGATTCTAAAACGGCATTCTGGGAAGCGGACTATCACTTAAGTTTCCGAATGCACCTTCCTCAAAAAGCAGATGACCACTTATGGCAATCATTCCTGCATTGTCAGTGCAATATTGAAAATCAGGGATAAATACCTTCCATCCATGTTTCTTGGCTTCAACTTCCAATGCCTCTCTTAAGCCACTGTTTGCTGAGACTCCTCCTGCAATAGCTACCTGATTAATCCTCTCTTGTTTTGTTGCTTTGATCAACTTATTCATTAACATAGAAATAAGTGTCTTTTGAATGCTGGCGGCCAGATCGTTAAGATTGTTTATGATGAAATCAGGATTCTTTTGAACTTCCTTTCTGAGGAAATAGAGGATGGACGTCTTAATTCCGCTGAAAGAGTAATCCAGGTTCGGCATTTCTGATTCTGCAAACTGGAATCTATCAGGATCTCCATCCCTGGCGAGTCTGTCTATCATAGGCCCTCCTGGATAGGGTAATCCCAAGAGCTTGGCGGCCTTATCAAATGCTTCACCAACAGCATCATCTTGGGTTTGGCCAATTATGATCATATCATTTGGTCCGTTCACTTTCAGGATTTGTGTGTGCCCTCCGCTTACCGTTAAGCAGATAAAAGGGTATAAGGGTTTGGGATCATCGATAAAATGAGCAAGTACATGCGCCTTCATATGATGTACAGGAATGAGAGGAATATCCAGGGAAGCAGCCATTGATTTCGCAAAACTAGATCCAATCAATAATGCACCTAGCAAACCAGGACCTCTGGTGTATGCAATCCCGTCAAGGTCTTTTACGTTTATATTGGCATGTATAAGTACGTGATCGACAACTGGCACGATATTTTTTTGATGTTCTCTGGATGCGAGCTCAGGAACTACTCCTCCGTACTGTTCGTGAATAGCTTGACTGGCAATTTCATTATTGATTACTTTGCCGTTTAAACAGACTGATGCTGAAGTTTCATCGCAAGAAGACTCGATCCCTAAAATAACCGCCACTGTTTTTTGAAGGCCAAGATAACTATATCACAAATTCGCAGGGTAATCTGGAAGGTATTTTCCGGATTGGTATTCTATTCTTTAGCCTTTCTGTTGATTGTTCTTTTGCTTCTTCAATTGACACCAGTTCAGACATTTCTAGCCAAAAAAGTGCTTACAGCATTATCCAATCGAACGAATCATGAGATAGCGTTAGAAAAAGTTAAAATCTCATGGCTGGATCAAGCAAGCTTTCAACACATTCTAATAAAAGACCTTGAGGGGGACACGCTTGTGTATTCCAACGACTTGTCTGTCAATTACAATATGATTAATTTAATTCGGGGAGATTTTTTAAAATTGGATGAAATTACATCAAAGGATTTACGACTTAAGCTTACCAAGTATGATGGTCAATCTCCTCTAAATCTGACGATTTTTCTGAATGCATTAAAGAGGGATACCGTAAAAAAGGAATCAAAGCCTATCGCTATCGATTTTATTGGGTTATCTGATACGCATTTAAGTCTAAGAGACAACAGCCGAATTCCAGATAGTAGCAAGCTTGATTTTTCAAATTTAGATTTTAAAATCCCTGGTTTTAGTGTAGCCAGGATGGAATTGAAATCCGATACGATTAATGCAAATATTCTTGAATTTAGCGGATTAGAGCAAAAATCCGGATTCAGAATATCCGAACTAAATACCAATTTAAGACTGTGCAATCAATCCCTTAGTGTTGACGACCTGACATTCAAAACGCCAACAAGTTACATAGCTGATAGCCTTGAATTTTTTTACAATGGACTTGATGATTTTGGCCATTTTGTGGATAGCGTTTCGTTCATTCTGCATTTTGAAAAAACACGAATTTCTACTCAAGATATCAGAATAATAACTGGACTTGATCAAGTCAGGGAAGACATAACTATCAATGGAGTAATGTGGGGGACCGTAGGCGATTTTAATATTGAAGACACGAGGTTTGGGTACGGAGATTCTTACTTTGTTGGTGGAGTGAGCTCATTTGGACTTCCTAACCTTGCTAAAACATTCGTGCTTGCTGATATAACCGACTCCCACGTCGTTCCGAAAGATTTACGTCCATATATTGGAGATTATGCTGAAAACCTGGAGCAAATGGGACGAATCGATTTTAAGGGAAGCTTCGCCGGATTCTTAAAAGACTTTGTTGCTCGTGGGGACTTTTCAACAGATCAGGGAGATGTTCTCACGGATATTAATCTCAAAATACCTGAAGATCCCACAAATATGCGGTATGAAGGAAATCTTGAATTCAAGAACTTAAATGTTGGGACTTTCTTAAAGAACAATTTGGTGCAGAATGTGAATCTTAAAGCAGCGATTAAAGGAAGCGGGATAAAGCCGGAGAATGCGGATTTCAACCTAAATGCGCTTATTTATAATAGTGATCTCAAAGGATATAATTATGACACGGTTAGAGCAAATGGTGAGTTTGCTAAAAATTTCTTTGATGGGACGTTTGAAGTTCATGATCCCAACTGCGACCTCAAAGGACAAGCTCAAATTGATTTCCGTCAAATACATGAAATACTGGATGTTGATATAGTGATAGAGGAATTAAATGCCGATAGTTTAAACCTTACTGAGCGAGATTTATCAGCAAAGGGTCACATTGATATACGAGTAACTGATCTTGACCTGGATGACTTTAAGGCTCGGCTTGCGATTGATTCTGGTATTTTGCAACTCGATCAAAAAACCGTTTTGTTAGATTCAATCCGTTTTCGTGGATCTTTGGAAGATAGTACACGAATTATAGATCTTGCCTTTCCCGGGTTTAAATCATCCATACAAGGGGAATTCAAAGTTTCAGATGTGTTAAAGGATATTCCGGTTATGGCTGCAGGATATGCTTCCAAGTTGAAATTGAAGGATGATACAGTTGAGTTAGAAGGTAGCGGTGCTAGATACCGATTGACTATTAATGCTCAGATAGATAATATTTCTCAATATTTAGATTCACTCAACCTTCCCATAGGATTGGGAGGAAAAACAGAAGTTGAGGGTTATTTCAGACAAAGTAAAAGTGCGAATGCTCAAATCTACGTCCAAGCAGATACGCTTTTTTTCGAAGAAAATGAATTACATAACCCAATATTGGAAATCAATGGATCTGAAGATATCCAAAGGGGCTCTATTCTTACGAATTTTATTTTCGAATCTACCAGACAGAACATTGTAGGGGTCCCATATACAGAAGACCTACTGATAGAGGGAATCTGGTATGATAACAACATTGACATCACAACGGAGGTGGCTCAGCCACTAACAGCAAGTAATATCAGGCTTGAGTCGAATGTGATGCTATTTGATGACTCGATCAAGATAAAGATGTTACCTTCTCAAATAAAACTATTGGATGATAATTGGTCCTTTAATCCTTCCAACCAGATCGTTATAAGGAGAAATAAAACCTCTATTTCAAATTTTGAAATTTACGATGAAAGTGAATCTATAGCCATTCAGGGTGATTATTCCGACACGCTTGCAACCTCTATTCAGGTCACCACTGAAGATTTAAATATGAATAAGGTAGGCTTGTTTTCGGAAATGGAAGTCAAAGGTTTTTTGAATGGAAATTTTTCGGTATTTAACGAGAGTAGTGATGAGCTTTTCAAGTTTGATGGAGATTTCTTTTTAAAGGGTCTCCATTTTGATGATTTGGAGGTAGGGGACGTCATCGGGAGTTCAAACTGGAATCCTTCAACGAAAAGTGTTTACACAAAAGTAGAAGTTGAAAGAAAAAATATTGATGCTGTTGAAGTAGAAGGTTATTATTATCCTTTGGCAGATGTGAATCAACTTGATTTTGATATCAAGTTCGATAGTGCTGATTTAAGAATGGGGGAGCCTTTTCTCAAGGAGAACTTCTCTCAGATTCATGGGTATGCAGGAGGGAAACTAAAACTATCTGGTAGAGTAGATGCTCCTGAAGTCGTAGGTGATTTTAGTATCGAAAACGGGGAGGTGACTATTAACTACTTAAACACACATTACATATACCAGGGAAAGATTGATTTCAATCGGAATGCAATACAACTCAGGAATTTTGACCTAATGGATAGAAAGGGTTCAAGAGCAATCGTTGAAGGAATGATAAGACATAATTATTTTAAAGATCTCATAACTGATATTACTATTCGTGCTAATAATTTTGAGTTTCTAAATACCACCTCCGTTGACAATAATCTCTACTACGGGTCGGCATACGGTACAGGCACGATAAATGTGGATGGTCCTTTGAACGATCTTCATATTGGAGCTAATATCAGAACAGAAGCAAATACTCGCTTTTTCATCCCAATATCGGAAGGGACCAACGTTTCACAAGAAGATTACATCACTTTTCTGGATTTCTCTGATTCCACCCTTACAGTGGAGGATGAAGATGCTTTTAATATCAAGGGATTAACACTCGATTTTGATATAGAAGTGACTCCCGATGCTTATTGCGAACTTATTTTTGATATAAAGTCTGGCGACATTATACGGGGTAGGGGAAGAGGTAATATTAAGTTGCGACTTGATACAGATGGTGATTTCAATATGTTTGGACCTCTCGAAATATCAGAGGGGGCATATAATTTCACCATACCCAATCTCATAAGCAAAGAATTTGAAGTGGTTCCTGGTAGTACCATTACATGGTATGGAGATCCATATAATGCCATTTTGAATCTGGATGCTACATATACTCAACGAGCATCTTTTGAACAGTTAGATAACCCAGCAGGGAATGATGGGACACAAACGCAAAACTTAATTCCTTTTTTAGTGGTACTGAAGATAAGTGGGGGAATGCTGACACCTGATATTGAATTCGACCTGCAGCTAAAAAATGAATCAGACGTTAATCAAACGTCACAGAGTCAACTTTCAACTATCAGAGGGGATGAACAAGAACTTACCCGCCAGGTGATAAGCCTGCTTTTTCTGAAAAGATTTTCCCCCAGACAGAGCTTTACTTTAAGTGGTGGTGGTACAGTAGGAAACAGTGTAAGTGAATTTTTATCAAGCCAGGTAAGTTACCTGGTGAGTCAAATAGATGAGAATTTGGAAGTAGAGGTAAATCTTGCGGATCTAAATAATGAAGCATTCAATACCTTCCAGTTGAGATTTGCTTACACCTTCCTCAATGGCAGGCTGAAAGTTACCCGAGGGGGTACTTTTGGAAACGAGGATGATAACAACGATAATGTCTTGAATGACATAGTAGGTGATTGGTCGGTAGAATATAGCCTTACTAAAGATGGGAGACTTAGGGCAAAAGTCTTTAGAAATACAGATCAACGCATTCCTATTAATAATGAAAACGATCAGAACCAGGAGGTAGGGATCAGTCTACGTATCGTTCACTCTTTCAATGATCTGAGAGAATTGCTGACTTTAAAGCGAGAAGAAGCCATCCTGCGGAGAAAGGAAGAGCTTGAAGAAGAGGAAGAGGAACAGAACAACAGTTCTGGAAAGGACAGTACATCTCCCAAATAAGCTTCTCTGCAGAATTCATCATTAATGACTATCTTATATTCAAATTGATGAATTATGGATTATAGAAAGTTTAGTCAATACTATGCCAAAGAAATAGGAGGAGAATACAGGGAATACGATGATAGTCGATCTGTGATTATTGTTCCTCTTAAAAGAGGAAGATTTCAGACTGTCATTGGTCATATTGTTTCACATTCAGGCTATGATCGCGAAGTGATCCATCTAAAATCTAAAGTTTGTGAGCTGACATATAATATCCCTTATCAGGAATGTTTGGAAGCTTCTAAAGAATATCCCTATACCAAGTTTATTACTGAGGATGGTTTTTTGAAGGTAGAGGCTATAAATTTCCTAGTGAATCTGAACGATAATATGGTAAAAGAAATGATTACAGAGATTGCCCAACACGCTGATGATTGGGAGTTACAAATCACTGGTAAAGACATTCATTAATACATCATACATTTGCAGCGCAAGTCGACTCATCGTACTGACGATTTCGTTAGTAAGGAAAGTCCGGGCAGCACAGAGCAGTGTACTTCTGAAAGGGAAGCGTGCTGATATTTTGTTCAGCATAGAGATAGTGCCACAGAAAACAGACTACCTATGCCTTGTTGTATGGGAAAAGGTGAAAAGGTGAGGTAAAAGCTCACCGGGTTGATGGTGACAGAAACCGCATGGTAAACCTTACACGCTGAAAGACCAAATAGGTTCTACGCTAGAGAGTAGCTCGCTCAAGTAGAATTGGGTAGGTCGTTAGATGCCGATAGTGATGTCGGTGCTAGATAAATGATGGGATAAAACAGAACCCGGCTTATTGGCTTGCTTTTTGTTCTAAAAATTAGAAAAACGGACTATGTCTAAAATTTTAATCGTTGATGACGAAAAGAGCATCCGTGATGCATTGAGTGATATCTTGTCTGAAGAGAACTATGAGATCCTCACCTCTGAAGATGGGGAAGCGGCGTTGACCATTCTGGATAGTGAGAAAGTAGATTTGGTACTTTGTGATATCAAAATGCCCAAGATGGATGGTATGGAGTTATTGAACAAAGTTTCTGAAGAAGGACTGGACGTTCCATTTGTTATGATTTCTGCACATGGCACTATCGATACAGCAGTGGAAGCGACCAAGAAAGGAGCTTATGACTTCATTCAAAAGCCACCCGATCTTAACCGTATTCTACTCACGGTAAGGAATGCGCTTGAAAGCTCCAAACTTAACAATGAAACCAAAGTGCTTCGCAAAAAGGTAAGCAAAGGATTGGAGATCATAGGTGAGTCGAATGGGATAGCCGAAGTAAAAGAGACGATTGAAAAGGTAGCTCCTACAGAAGCCAGGGTTCTAATCAACGGTGAAAATGGAACTGGAAAAGAATTAGTTGCTAAATGGCTTCACGAAAAAAGCGCCAGGTCCAAAGCTCCACTGGTTGAGGTTAATTGTGCCGCCATTCCTTCCGAATTAATAGAAAGTGAACTATTTGGTCATGAAAAGGGATCGTTTACTTCTGCCCATAAACAACGAATTGGAAAATTTGAACAGGCACACGGAGGAACACTTTTTTTGGATGAGATTGGCGATATGAGTCTTTCCGCTCAGGCGAAGGTTCTAAGGGCGCTACAAGATAAAAAGATTACAAGGGTTGGAGGGGATAAGTCCATAAGTGTAGATGTGAGAGTGTTGGCGGCTACCAACAAAAATTTAAAAGAGGAAATTGCTGAAGGTAATTTTCGTGAGGATCTATATCATCGATTAAGTGTGATGGTTATTACGGTACCTGCTCTTAGGGATAGAAAGGAAGATATTAAGTTATTGGTTGATCACTTCTTGGACCAAGTTGCTATAGAATATGGAACTGCAAAAAAAGATATTGATAGTGGAGCCATAGCCCAACTCGAAAAGTACGATTGGACTGGTAATATACGCGAACTTAGAAACGTAGTTGAGAGACTTGTGATTATGTCACAAGATAAAATTAAAGCTGAAGATGTTAAGAAATACGTTGAAGCCTAAGCGTTTGCTTGCTCTGTTTTTACTTCTTTGGTGTCCTCTTGTGCGTAAGTAGGGCAAGTTCTTTGAGTACAAGCACTCATTGCCAAAATAATAACAGCTAGTATAGTAAGTTTTAATTTCATAAGCGGTTTAATTCTGTTTGCAAGCTTTTGATAACGATCTATTCCAAAAATAGAAGATTTAATCTACTATACAACAGCGATTAGGTTAAAATATTTTACTTTTTTCGCTAAATCAGCAAATTGCATCCACGAATATCACTATTATCAAAACGACCTAATACCTCGAAGTAATCATTTTCATATCTGCCCAGGTCTTTTGTTTCAATAAAGCAGCAAGAATCTATGTTGGTTAGGTCAATAATGTTGATTCCTCCTGTTTTTCTTTTTGGTAGAAATGAAAAAGGGTCGTTTATATCCCTTATAAAACACTTAGCCCAGGAAGGGAATTCGAATTTGCCATTGAGTCCATAAGCTTGACTAAAGAGTTCAGTCATGCCATATTCAGACCACACTTTTTCTACATTGAAGCCATTTTGCAAATAGGAATGAAGTTCTTCTCTTGTCATTTCCTTTTTCCTGCCTTTCATCCCTCCTGTTTCAATTAAAAGAGTATTTCTTACCTCAAGTTCTATTTCAGTAAGGTCCAAGAGTGCATAAGAAACCCCGATCACCAGTTTTTTGTCGTCTGAATTTAGTAATTCAGCTACCTCTTTTTCTAAGAAGAATCCGGAACCCTCCGCTGCATGAGATATGAAGTCTTCAACCATACTAATCAACGAAGAGTCTCCTTGTGCCAGGTAGGAAGGTAGAATAGCTATCACCAAAAAATCACTTAATCTACCAAACTTCTTTTCAAATGTCTTTCGTGCAACAGTGTGGTAATAAGAGGAATCCCGTACATAATGTTTGCTTCTGACAGTACTAGTCGTTCCACTACTCTTGAAAACTCGCTCCTCATTCCAGTTTCCTGTTTTTATAGCATGGTTTTTGAAGAACTCAATGGGAAGAAATGGAATTTCTATAAGACTTTTTACCGTTTTTGGTGTTCTTTTTAGTTGATCACAATACAAGCGATATATATAGCAGTTATGATATTGATAATCGAATGCTGTTAACGAACTATCTTCAAAGGATTCTTCGTTAATTCTAAATATGGAATTTTTAAAGTCTTCTAAGAAACTCATTGTTTGGTTTCATTAAGGGCAAAGTTGAATATTTTTGTTTTCAAGTATATGAGTAGACTTATTAAATATTCGTGGTTAATAGTTGTCATGGTTGCTACTGCGTGTTTTGAGAAAGATGTTTTTCCGGATACACCTCAGATAGCCCTTGAAGACATTGAATTTATTGATGCTCCAAATGAAGGTGCAGGAAGAGGGTTAGATACCTTATCCATCACTTTTAGCTTTAAGGATGGAGGTTCTAACATTGGTCTGGACCCTATAAACGATATTGGTCCACCCTTTAATATTTTTAATGGAATTTTCGATTCGGAATTGAATGTTGTTACAATTAATAATTTTGATACACTAAAACCTCCTTTTTCCAGGATCCCAATAGGCCTGCTTAATACTTCTGGTGGGGCTCAATATTTTTTCTTTCCTGAATCAGCAGAATTCTTTTCAGATTCTATATCGTCAGTACCACCTTATGATTGTGATAATTATTTGGTAGTAGAAAGTGATACGGTTCTAGGTTCGAAAAATGAATTTCACCAAAACCTATTCATTCAGTTTGAATTAAAGACCGGTCCCGATAGTTACAATGCATTGGAATTTGATCCTTGTGCGGCAGGTTTTAATGGGAGAATACCTCTTTATCCGGACGCCAGTGAAGGTATTATTAACTACAAAGTGAATACACTTACACTTAGATTAACACTGCAGGATAATGTTTTCAGAGTAAGAATGTTTGTTTACGACCGGGGATTACAAAAAAGCAATGAAGTCGTAACAGACGACATCATCCTGGCAGATATTACTCAATAAATCGGTCCGAATGTATTGGGATTTGATTCGGAGATTAGATTGTAAACCTCATCAAAAATGTTCTCGACATTTGGTTTTGAGAAATAGTCACCATCGCTTCCATAGGCCGGTCGGTGGTTTTTTCCTGTTATTGTCAATGGTTTAGAATCTAGGTGATAGTAACCATTATCTCTTTCAAGGATTTGTTGAAGGATAAACGCTGAAGCACCACCCTCCACATCTTCATCCACTACAACGAGCCTATTTGTTTTTTCCAACGACTCAACAATTATCTTAGGCCTGTCAAAAGGAATCAGTGTTTGCGCATCAATAACTTCAATTTCAATTCCTTCCTCTGAAAGTTGATTAGCTGCTTCAATCACAATTCTGCATGTGGAACCATAGGTGACTACTGTCGCGTCAGTACCTTTTCTGAGGATTTCAGGCTCGCCCAATGCTAATCTGAAGTCAGATAGATTATCAGGCACCCGCTCTTTTAGTCTATAGCCATTGAGTGATTCAATAACTAACGCTGGATCATCTGATTGCATCAATGTGTTGTAGAATCCTGCAGCTTGAGTCATGTTTCGAGGAGTTAATACATACATGCCTCGAAGGGAATGTAGAATCATTCCCATAGGAGATCCAGAGTGCCATACTCCCTCCAGCCGATGACCTCTTGTCCGAATCACCAGGGGTGCTTTTTGTCCTCCATATGTTCGATATTGAAGTGTGGCAAGATCATCAGATAATGTTTGGATTGCATAGAGTAAGTAATCGAGATATTGGATCTCGGCAATTGGTCTTAAGCCTCTAATTGCCGCGCCAATGCCCTGACCAATAATTGTGGTCTCCCTTATTCCGGTATCTGTAATTTTTAGCTCGCCATATTTTTCCTGAAGCCCGGCGAACCCTTGATTTACATCTCCTATCTTACCCACGTCCTCTCCGAAAGCAAATACACGTGGATCATTATGCAATAAGTTATCAAAGCAAACATTCAGAACTTCACGACCGTCAACCAATTCACTGTTCTCAGAGTATATCGCCGGAACGGTTTCAACGTTTAAAGAAGATTTGTCGGATCTACTATAGAGCTTGGAATTGAATTGTTCTGAGTAATGATCTTCTTTTTCACTTAGCCAGGAGAGTAGATTTGACCTTTCGGAAGTTTGATTTGTTCTTAACAACCTTAAAGCTTTTTTTGCCGCTTTTATCACATTCGACTTTTCAGGATTCAATTCTTTTCTTAAATCTTCTGTTATCTTGCTTATCTCGTTTTTCTTATCAGAAGAAATGCCCGCTTTTTCAATTAGACTTAGAGCTTCTTCGACATCCTTTTTTACATCTTTGCTGTAGGCTTTCCATGCTATATCTTTTGCTTCTTTGGCTGTCAGTTTTGCCTCTTTTTCTATTTCATCCAATTCTTCTTTCGAGGCTATTTTTTCATGCTCAATCCATTCACGCATCTTTAAGATGCAATCGTGGTTTTTCTCCCATTCTAATCGCTCTTTTGATTTATATCTTTCATGCGATCCTGATGTAGAATGACCTTGAGGTTGTGTGACTTCAACAACATGAATAAGACAAGGAATATGTTTTTTCCTGGATAAGTCAACTGCTTTTTGATATGTCTCTAATAAAGCAAGGTAGTCCCAGGCCTTCACTTTCAATATTTCAAATCCAGGCGCATCTTTCGTTTTCTGAAACCCACTTAGTGCCTCAGAAATACTTTCCTTGATGGTATGATACTTCTGAGGAACAGAAATGCCGTATCCATCATCCCACACAGACATGATCATCGGTACCTGAAGAACGCCAGCAGCATTCATAGTTTCCCAAAAATGACCCTCAGAGGTAGATGCATTTCCTATCGTTCCGAAGGCAATTTCATTTCCTTTAATAGAGAAATCTTCATAACCATGAAGCGACTTGTTTTCCCTGTAAAGCTTTGAAGCGTAGGCTAGACCCAGGAGACGAGGCATTTGTCCCGCAGTAGGAGAGATGTCCGCACTGCTATTCTTTTTATCTGTTTGTGTCAACCAATCCCCTTTTTCGTTGAGGTATCTTGTGGCAAAGTGGCCGTTCATCATTCGTCCTGCCGAGGCTGGATCCGCTTCCACATCTGTATGAGCATAAAGTTGAGCAAAAAACTGTTGGGTGGTTAGCTGACCGATAGCCATCATGAATGTTTGATCTCGATAATAGCCTGATCGCCAATCTCCATTTTGAAAATATTTAGCCATGGCAATTTGAGGTACCTCCTTACCATCTCCAAAAATGCCAAATTTGGCTTTTCCCATGAACACCTCTTTACGTCCTATCAAGCTAGCCTCCCTACTTTCAACAGCTAGCTGGTAATCATGAAGAATCTCTTTCTTAGAAACCGGAATTTTGGATTTACTCTTTGCCTCGCCCATAATCTTGAGTTTTAAGGATTAATCTTTTAAGATCACTTTCAAAAATACTTGAAAAAAGTCGCTTTTTAAAATTCAGACTTCAATGCATTTGTTTTGTATGCTCTTATAAAGTACGGCATTATAGTATTATGTATTATTTATTTTAATATTAAAGAATAATATTCTGTAAATACTCCAAACTCATGGGTGCATATTTTGTATTTTGACTACCGGGAATTTCAATGGTTTACACTTCCTATATTTGCCCTCCCTTAACTGTATTTCAAGATGATTATAGGCGTACCCAAAGAAATTAAAAACAATGAAAATCGTGTAGCTCTTACCCCATCTGGAGTGGTAGAACTAACCAAGAGAGGTCACGAAGTTTATATCCAATCAACGGCTGGAGAAGGCAGTGGTTTTTTGGATGATCATTACATTGAAGCTGGCGCAAAGATTCTTCCTACCATAGAGGAAACATACGACATGGCAGAAATGATTATCAAGGTGAAGGAACCTATCGAACCAGAGTATAATCTTTGCAAGAAGGACCAACTCATATTTACCTACTTTCACTTTGCATCTCATGAACCACTCACCAAAGCAATGATGGACAGTGGAGCAGTATGTTTGGCTTATGAAACGGTTGAAAAGCCAGATAGATCACTTCCACTTTTAGTGCCCATGTCTGAGGTAGCCGGAAGAATGTCTGTTCAGGAAGGCGCAAAATATCTCGAAAAGCCCCTGAAAGGTAGAGGTATTCTTCTTGGTGGTGTCCCTGGAGTTAGACCCGCTAAAGTTATGATACTTGGCGGAGGTGTGGTTGGAACGAACGCAGCAAAAATGGCTGCCGGGATGGGAGCGGATGTTACCATTCTTGATTTAAGTCTTCCAAGACTTAGATACCTGGATGACGTGATGCCAGCAAATGTGAATACATTTATGAGCAGTGAGTATAACATCAGAGAACTCATAGCTTCGCATGATTTGATCATCGGAGCTGTATTAATTCCTGGTGCAAAAGCGCCTCACTTGATCACCAGAGATATGCTGAAGGAAATGCAGCCTGGTACCGTTCTTGTAGATGTGGCCGTGGATCAGGGAGGTTGTATTGAAACGTGTAAACCAACCACACATGAGGATCCAACATTTATCATCGATGATGTAGTACATTATTGTGTGGCCAACATGCCGGGAGCTGTCCCATATACCTCTACATTGGCACTAACAAACGCTACACTTCCATACGCTATTCAATTAGCAAATAAGGGATGGAAACAGGCATGTATGGATAATGATGAATTGAAACTGGGCCTTAATGTGATAAACGGAGAGATTGTTTATGAAGGAGTTTCTGACGCGTTTAATCTCCCGTACACTCCAGTAGATAAATATCTAAAATAAGATTTGCTCTTTGATAAAGAAGCCCATTTGTTATTAAGCAGATGGGCTTTTTGTTTTCCACTTAAAGTGACTTAATTACCACTTACTTTAAAGAGATGTGTCAGTATACGGATCACCGGTTTTATTTGTATTGATATAATTCAAGCATGACAAGAAGTAATTCATATTGGCTTTTTCAATCAATCGGGTGGTCTATTTATGGATTTATAGGTGTACTTATAGCATTTCTTTTTTATGAAAATGTAGACATCTGGGTTATTCTTGTCCAATTTTTCGGTGCGGTAATTATGCTCTTATCCACGCATTTACTGCGCTATAAAATGAAGCTCGATGGTTGGCTCAAACTCAAGATCCAGAAGCTAATTGTACGTCTACTTCCATCTTTGATTATTCTTTCACTTTTGGCCAATGGAATAGTAGTTGGGTATACGATGCTCACGACCAACATCATTCCTGTAGACAAATTCAGTGTCACTGTTTTCCTGCTGTTTACTTTTCAAACGTTCGTTTACTTCTGCCTTTGGACTGCTGTTTACCTGATCATTTATTTTTTTAGAAATTATAAGCAAGAAGAGGTCGAAAAGTGGCAACTGCAGACAGCAGTAAAGGACGCTGAGTTGATTGCGCTTAAAGCCCAAATCAATCCACATTTTCTTTTTAATGCATTGAATAATATTCGAGCCTTGATACTTGAAGATCATATGAAGGCAAGAGATATGGTTTCTCACTTATCTGAATTGCTCAGATACTCTATCCAGTTCAATGACAATGAGAAGGTGACCATAGATGAGGAACTTGAAATCGTCAACAAATACCTTGAACTTGAGAGTATACATTACGAGAACAGGCTTCATTATGAAGTTATACTCAAGGATGGTTTGGGCAAATGTAGGATTCCTCCTATGCTGGTTCAACTCATGGCGGAAAATGCGGTGAAGCACGGCATTTCACAAATCAAAAATGGGGGAGATATACTAATTTCGATACGTAAGGAAGGTAAGGATTTACTTTTGGAAGTAAGTAATACAGGTAAACTCAAAAAGAATTTAGGGAATGGTATCGGATTGCGTAATGCGACAGAAAGAATTAGAATCCTTTTCGATAGAGAACCAGATCTGGAACTTACGCAGGAAGGGGATATGGTTTGCTCCAGACTGAAGTTACCAATAGAAAATTAAAATATTGTACGAGAAGATAAAATACCAATTTGATGATGAAGGCTTTAATCGTAGATGACACAAGGTTAGCCAGGCAAGAGCTTCAATTTCTACTTCAAAACTATAAAAATGTTGAGGTCATTGGTGAAGCTGAGAATGCAGATCAGGCACAACAAATGATCGAAGAACTCAAACCTGATTTAGTGTTTTTGGATATTCAAATGCCAGATAAGGATGGATTTGAACTCCTTGAAATGTTGGATGAAGTACCTCAAATTGTTTTTACCACCGCATATAGTGAATACGCTATCAAAGCATTCGACTATAATGCACTTGACTATCTAAAAAAGCCGATTACTGACGATAGGTTAAAAATAGCTTTGCAGCGTGTTCAGGAAAATTTAGAAAAGAGAGAAGGACCTAAAGAAACATTAGGTGAGAATAGTCAGGTGTTTGTAAAGGATGGAGAAAAATGTTGGTTTGTAACACTTAAAGATGTTCGGTTATTCGAAATTTGGGATAATTACACAAGGATCTATTTTAATGAACATAAACCGATGATTCCGAAGACGTTACAGTACATGGAAGGCAGGTTAGATCCAAAGGTTTTCTTTCGTGCAAACCGTCAGCAAATCATCAATATGAAGTGGATAGATAAAATAGAGCCTTGGTTTAGTGGAACAATTCGGTTATACCTTAAAGATGGTACTGAAGTAGAAGTGAGTAGAAGGCAAACCTCACGCTTTAAGGAGCTGATGAGTTTTTAAGTAATTGCCGTAATCTGTTTATCGCTTCCTTATTGCTGGGAATATCAATATTTTCCAAAATGTGTTGCTTCTCTTTTGAAGTGAGATGCCAGCTCAATGAGGCTCTTTCAGCCTGATTCTGACCCCCATTATCAATGTAAGAATCATAAGCAACTTCCACCACGTCTATTTCTCCTGAAAACCAGGATCTCATTTGCTCTAATCGGATATCATTATTGATGTCCTGCATGTTAGTAAGGTTGTTATAAACACTGGCTATAGGATAGGTTAGCCGGTCTATGACAGACGGGTTAGGTAATTTTTCTACCGGATCATCTGACTTTGAATCTCTGACTACCAATAGTACCACACCAGCAGTATGTTGCTCTATCCAGTCTTTAAAAGAACAGATGAACCTGATAGCATCTGATACACCAAAATTATCAGATATTCCAGCATCCATAATTTCAACCCTGGGTTCAGCAGGGAGACTTATATTAGGAGTAATGTAGGGAAATGATGCCGACATTCTAAGTGCAGATAAGAAGCTTAGATCTTCTGGTGAATTAGCTTTAAAAAATGTCTGAAAATCGAGTGCACGAATGTTGGATGGTTTTTCATTAAGTATCTCGGAAGAAACGGTCATATAGGAAACTGGTTGGGAAGAAATGTAGAGTTTCCTTCCGTCATTTGCGATGGTGGGAGACATGATCAAAGTCGGGATTTGAGAGGAGGTCTCGAGTTCTAGATATTCACCCAATCTTTTATCAAGAATGCCACCGAGATTTTTATTCAAACTTTTTTCAAATACAAAACCCCTGTCAACGCTGTATTTTCTTCCTGCAAATTCATGCGTTCTCAATTTGAAAAAGAGATCATTGACGAGAAGACCGAAGATCACTGGATTCAAATTGTCTTTACCCATGTTAACCAGTAATTCTTCTCTGTTTGGGCTTAGTGCTACAGCAGGATTTCGAGCAAACATTTCTCGGTAATAAGCGGCTCCTATAACACCTCCTGAAGCTCCCGTGATCAAAAATGTTTGATTCATCAAAGTGCCTTCCAATGCACTATCTATGTTTAAAAGAGAGTTGACGGCCCATAAAGCTGCTCTCTGTCCACCACCACTTACACATAGAAAGACCATTTTTTGATCTTTAGGATTAGGCCATTTTGATTTCCACGATTCAAGTGTTTCGAGCATATGTAACTGATCATGGATGTATTGCTCTTTGGAGTGTACTTTCTTGAGGTTTTCAACAGAGTATTCTGCCTTGGTAGCATCATAGTTGAGGCCTGCTGCTTCGTTAATTCCCTTTCCGAAACCAGCCTTAGCTCCTGTATTCACCAAAACAAAAATGCATAGAGCGAAAGCCAGACCCCAACCTTTGAACCAATAGCTAATTGCTCCGACTAACATTACTGCGATTGCGAAAATCAACAATGAACTCGCAGCTGCTGGTATTTGAAGTAATTCTATATTCATGAAAAAGCCCAGAAGAAGAATAACCCCTATGATGACTAGTTCCACCACGACCGAATTGAAGTGATTCTGGTCAAAAACTTTTAGGATGGCTTCCCTGTTTCCAATGTTGCTGATGTGTTCCGTATTTCTAACCTTCAGATTAAGGTCCAGGTAATTCATAACCTTGTATTCATCCGCTCTATTTTCTCTCACCTTCCTCATCACACGGTCCCTGCTCACTTTACTTTTCTTCAGTTTTTTATCCAGTGAGCCAGCTAGAAAGATGAATATGTCTTTATTCGTAAATCGGAAATAAATAATCATCAGCAAATGCATAGCAATGATTCCTAATAGAAGTCCGAGAATAAAAAGGAAAATTCCCATCTTAGTTGCCAGACCATTTTGTACTTGAAATCGGATGATTAACGTGATATAAATGGCAAGTACAGATAATGGGATCAAACTATTGTTGATAGAGAATTTTGTGAAAGGTCTCTGTAAAACCCCAATAAAACGAAATCTATGGCCATCTAAAATATAGCTTGTAATATGCCATGCCATGATCAGGTTACCAAAAGCAACTCCAACGATAAAGAAGCTCCAAAAATTCACGTTTCCTAAATATTCCGGATCGAGAAACAGGTAATGAATGCCATATACCCGGCCAAGTCCACCGGATAATGCCGCCAAGATGATAACCCAAACGGCCAATAAGGCAAGATTTCGTTTCATATGGTGAAATACAAGTTGCACCATCAATGAATGGAAGATTTTTTGCATTGCCTTTCTAGCCTGGATCATGTTTGTTAATCGATATTTAAACGTTGTATTTAGTCATTTACTGTATGTTGATCGAAACACGCTATTCAGGATCGAATATAGTGACTATCTTCATACCATAATTCTCCACTAATCCCGAAACCAAGGTCTTTTCGACTAAGCATAAAAAATCCCGACTAAGATGGTCGGGATTATTTTTTATTGCCGGTCTAAATATACTTATTAGCTCCCCATCTCTTCTATTTCTTCCAATAAATCATCTGTCTGTTCATCAATAATTTCCTCTTCAGGGTCTTTTTCAATGCCATCTAAGAGGTTATCAAGTTCATCTAGTGTCTCTTCGCTTCCTTTATTTATCACATCATCGGATGTAAATGAAATTTCCCTTTCTCTCATTTCTATTTCTAATTTGTTCTTTACTTCCTCTGTTTTCTTCAGTGTACCCTGAAGTTGAAAAAAGTACCTTTCAATAAGTGTGATGAAATGGCTGATCCTGTTTTGAAGGAGTATAGAAAAATTTGGATTGCTGCTGAACACTTCAAAAGAGCTCATGTCAAAATTGTTTATAAAAAAACCAGACCATTCTAAACCTTCTGTGTAGTCGTTGAATTTTTCCCATTGATGTTCAGTGGTGATGTAAGATTTACTTAGCTCTGATAAAAGAATTTTAAATTCATGGTTCTTGATGAGTTTCAGGTCTCCACCATTCATCAGTGTTTCTAATGTACTATTGTTTAGGTTATAATTGAAGTGGTTAAAGAGATTGGATCTGAACTCTCTCGAAATCTCTTTTTGATTTCGATTAAATGAATCCTTTAGCATTTCTAATACCCTGTAAGCGCTATTTATTTTTTCATCGTATTCAACGATTCTTCGATTTAATTGATTGATATCTTTTGTAAGGTCCTGGTGCATGCTAGCCAGGTATGCCACCTCTCTGTCAGTGAAGTCTTGCGCTTCATCACGTTCTTCTAACTCAAAAGCAAAATAGATGCTTAAAAAGAGCACGATGAACTCGAATAAATAGGAAAGTATTTTCTGTTTTTTGTTTCCGAATATTGTCATTTTCTTGTGGCGAAGTTTACATCCACATTTATAGTTATCGTCTCTGAAAGTTTCTGTTTTACAATGGTTGGAATTTTAATGTTGTGATCAACTAATTCAACGTCGAAATTCGAATTCACTTTAATGGTACCATTCTCTACTACTATATCACAGGTCACTTTTCGTGTTTTTTCAATGCCATGGAGATTCAATTTGCCTTGGGTAGTAACTGTATAATAGCCGTTTTTGCGTAGATTTATTTCATCTAGTATTATTCCTCTAAAAATTCCTTTTGGATATTTCTCTGACTCCATGTAGTTTTCGTTAAAATGCTCTCTTTGCAGCGCGCTATTGAATCCATGAAAGGAAGAAATTGGAATGGCTATGGCGAATGCCTTTTTGTCTAGATCAAGTACACCAGCCATGTTAGTGGTCGTTGCTTCTATTAGTTCTAACGGAGCATCCGACTCAAAGTCAATTTGACCATCTTCAATGTAATATCTGGACTGGGCCTTTGCTGAAATGAAAGATCCCAAAAGTATGAACAGTGATAAAAGAAATGAGACATGTCTCCCAATCGTATGGGCTTCTTGACGAAGCAATACTTTGTCCATAAGCAAGTTTTTTAGTTATAACCAGTTTTAGGCCAAACGCCTGTTTTGGCCCAGATGGTTGCGTGAATGACTTACTCGGATAAAAATTCTGTTTTTCAGTACTTTAATTACCCTATGGCTTGCTTTAAGTCTGCAATCAGATCATCAATATCCTCAATGCCTACACTGAGCCGAATAAGCGAATCCGTTAGGCCTACTCGTAATCTTTGTTCTCTGGGGATGCTGGCGTGAGTCATGCTGGCAGGATGACCTACAAGAGACTCAACACCCCCTAATGATTCCGCCAGGCTGAAAATTTTGAAACTACTTAGTGTTTTATGGGCTTGTTCCAGGGTGTCTTCTTTTTGCATAAAAGATATCATGCCACCAAAATCATTCATCTGCGCTTTTGCAACATGATGGTTTGGATGATCGACAAATCCTGGCCAAAATACTTTTTCAACTTTTGGATGACTTCTTAAGAATTCAGCAATCTTTGCTCCGTTTTCACAGTGCCTTTGCATACGTACATGTAAAGTTTTAACACCTCGAAGCACAAGAAAACAGTCTTGTGGACCTGGTATTGCACCGCCCGAATTCTGAATAAAACCAAACTGTTCATCTAGAGTTGAATCGTTCGTGCCGAGGAATCCCATGACCACATCTGAATGCCCGGCAATGTATTTTGTAACAGAATGCATCACAATGTCTGCTCCCGCATCCAATGGGTTTTGGAGGTAAGGAGAAGCAAATGTATTGTCTACCGCGACTTTGACATTATTTTGTTTACCAATTTTAGTCACAGCTCTGATGTCCAAAATGTTCATCATTGGATTAGTCGGTGTTTCCATCCAGATGAGTTTTGTTTTGCGCGTGATTGCCTCTGAAACATTGTTGACGTCCAGCATATCAATGAAGTTGAATTTGATCCCGAATTTGGCAAACACTTTGGTGAAAAGCCTGTAGGTACCTCCATATAGGTCTGATGTGCTGATTATTTCATCGCCCGGTTCCAGTGTCTTTACGATAGTCTCGGTTGCACTCATTCCGGAGCTAAAACACCTTCCGAACTGCGCATTTTCTAGTGCCGCCAAATTTTTTTCCAGCGTATCTCGAGTTGGGTTTTTTGTTCTGGCGTATTCATAACCTTTATGTACACCCGGCTTGTCCTGAACGTATGTGGACGTTTGGAAGATAGGAGTCATAATAGCTCCTGTGGATAGATCTGGCTCTATGCCTGCATGAAGTGCTTTTGTTCCGAATTTCATGGAGTTTGGTTTTATTTCAGAGAGAGGACGAATTTAGGAATTAAGTTCCTACCTCGAAGAATACCTTCGTTGTTGGTTTTATAGCTTTTGTCGAAGTATTCATTGCCTCATTCGAATACATCACCGGGACACCTTCAAATGTTACTAATATTGAGTTAATATAAAATGCTGAAAACTAATAAGTTATAGCTGTGAAAAAAATCTTCCAAATAGCATTAATACTATCTGCGCTAAACTCGACAGCTCAGTTTTATACCGGATATTATGTAAGTGCTCCACAAGTGCATGCATTTGATCACTTTAAAATAAAACAATCACATGGTCATACTAAAGTAGATGGAGACCTAACGATCCATGCTTATATGAAGCACGATGAAATTTGGGAGAGAACAGCTTCTTTTGTTTCAGACAAGGATATGAGGGATAAACTAATTTCAGCTTATAGTCACGGTGAGGATGTCATCTCTGTACACGTATTAAAATTCATGTGGGATGGAAATGAATGGGAGTATATCTTACTGGGGTATCTTTCTCAGGATAAACACAGACATTTCATAGTTGTTGAAGAAATATTTAACGATGAATCCGAATCCAAACTGTTGGAATTCAATCGATTTGACTGGGTGAAAGGACATCATATTACGGCTTCAGCAGTGACCAATTGATTAAATGTACTGAAATAGGTAGTTAGACAAATAAGTGCTTAATCCTCCTTCCTAGTAAGAGCTTTATGCTTTTTAAGTTGTCATTTTGTAATTCGGATTTCTTCTTTTTACAAAAGCATGTAATTTCACCATGTACCTAATTCGTGAAATGCAGGAAAAAGAAGCCGCTACAGTTGCAGATACCCAAGGAATAGAAGAAGAGAACCCTTTTAATTACCAACACACCAAATCGTTTGCACAGATACTTCATGGTTTAAAGAGCAGCTTGGTTCTAAGTACTTATCAAACGGGTAAAGTAGTGATGTTTAGCCCAAAGGATGAATCGCAAATGATTCAACTTCCAAGAAATTTCAGAAAACCTATGGGTGTTGCATCACATGAAAAGCATTTGGCTATCGCTTGCTTGAATGAAATCGTATTAACCCATCGTTCCCAGAATGCTGCAAAAGCCTATCCTAACAAACCTGATGTATATGACGCCATATATCTACCACGTTCTTCCCATTATACTGGGGCTGTAGATACACACGATATATCTTATGGAAGAGGAGGCTTATGGGCAGTCATCACTCAATTTTCTTGTATCGCTCAACTAGATCCTCGCTTTAGTTTTTTGCCAAAATGGAAACCTCATTTTGTGAGTGAAGTTGCGCCTGGAGATAGATGTCACCTAAACGGGATGACCATGAAAGATGGAATCCCTAAATATGTGACGGCATTGGGAAAATCGGATGTACCCGGAGGGTGGAGAGACAACAAGCTTGGTGGAGGTATCTTGATGGACGTAGAAACCAACGAGATTCTTTTGGAGGGGCTTTCTATGCCACACAGTCCGAGGCTTGTGGGGGAGGATATTTACTACCTACAATCTGCAGATGGTGAACTTTGGAAATATCACATTCCATCAAAGTCTAACGAGCGAATCTGTGAAGTTCCCGGATTTGCAAGAGGTATGTCTTTCTACCAGAACTTCTTGTTTATAGGGCTTTCAAAAATCCGTGAGGACAGCAAAGACTTTGGAAAGATGCCAATTGCTTCAAAGAACCCGATCGCGGGTGTTGCGATTGTGAATCTAAGAACCAGCAGGGTAGAAGGACTATTGGAATATAAGAATGTTGTCAAAGAACTCTATGATGTTCATGTGCTGCCTGGCGTAATTCGACCAAATATCCTAAATAACTTGAGTGATCTGCATACACGTGCTATCATTACCCCTAAGCGTATTTTCTGGCAGGAACCACCTAAGGAACAAAAAGATCAAAAGGAGGATTCTTCTAAGAAAAGCGACACAAAGAGCCAATAAAGTGCATATGGCTAAAGTTAGTATCAACACCTATTATCGAACTGCACTTGATATTCACAAATCCGGAAGGCTCAGAGAAGCACGGAAATTGTATGCTGATATCCTTAAACTAAAGCCGAATCATTTGGAAAGTCTTTTTATGACAGGGCAATCCTGGTATCAGGAGAAGAAGTTTGAGGAAGCGCTTGATTGTTACAATAAGGGGTTGGAATACCAAAGAGGAAATACAGACTTTTTGCTTCAAAAAGGTAAAACGTTAATCAAGCTGAATCGATTTGAAGAAGCCAAATCAATCTTTGATCAACTGGTTAAAGCCAATCAAAATGACGCCCAGATTTTATTCCATGCGGCCAGGAGTTTGAAAGAAACAGGTCAGTTTGATGCTGCCATCAAACTCTATGAAAGCGTACTTCAGATAGATCATTCTCACATTCAAGCACTCAATAACCTGGGTAATCTTTATCAGCAGGTGTTTGATTACGATAAATCTATGTACTGCTATAATAGACTCATTGAGCTGAATGATCAGGTTGCTATGGTTTATTGCAATAAAGCGGGTCTATTGCAGAAAATGGGGAAGCTGGATGAGGCTGAAGGATTTTACCATCACGCTCTCATGTTGGAGCCAGACAATGCGCTTGCTTCGTATAATTTGGGCGTTATTAGCAATAGAAGGTACAACTTTAGTCAGGCACTAAAATGGATTCAAAAGGCTATTAAGTCTGAGCCAGATAATCACAAATATTTAAGTACCTATGCCACCACGCTTTCCAGTTTAGGACAGAAAAAGGAAGGGATTGAGATACTGGAAAAGCTTATAAGGACCGGTACAAGAAACGAAGAACCTTACACCAGACTTGCCCGAATTTTCATTTCCGACCATGAAAATGATAAAGCCATTCAATTGCTGGAACCCTACTTAGAAAAGAATACGCATTGCTATGAAGGGATGTATTTGCTTGGTGTGCTATATGATCTAAAGCAAATGTGGGAAAAAGCAGAAATGTTCCTTAACAAATTGGATGGACACCCGGAGTTTGAGCTTAAGGCGAACTTGACTTTGCAACTGCTCTATTCTAAACTTGGGAGGATGGATAAGTATGAGGAGATGATAAATAAAGTTTCCAACCTACTCCAAAAATTTATTCAGAGCGATCGACAAGCTGATGAAGTTCCTGTCTACAATTTGGCATACTATCCATTTGACCAGGAGTTAGTTACGGCTGTCACGAAAAAGTTCTCTCAGAGTTTGATTCGATCAGTTTCACCACTCCGTGAACATCTGAAATTTAAGTACCCTTCAAATAAGGAAAAACTAAAGATTGGTTACTTGTCACCGTATTTCAAGAAGCATCCTGCTGGAGTTTTGATACAAGGAGTTTTGAAATATCATGACCGGGAAAAATTTGAAGTATTTGGCTATTCAATTGATTGTGGCGAAGATAAAATCAATCAGAATATACGTTCATTGGTAGATCATTACGTTGAATTAGATGACTTGCATTCGATTGAGGCGGCCAATCGAATAAATGATGATGGTATTCATATTCTAGTGAGCCTGGCCGGATATAACTACGGGATGAAATCTGAAATTCCAGCCCTCAGACCTGCTCCGATTCAGGTTGTTTGTATGGATTGGCATGAGACCATGCAGACAGATTTTTATGACTATATATTCAAAGATGAGTCGGTGCTGACGGATGAAAACCGCCAGTTTTTTAGTGAATCAATAGTTTGCTTACCTTCCAGTCATTTTTTTAATACAGAATTGATCTCTTCTGGTGAGAAATTGACTCGTGAGGAATTAGGATTGCCGAAAGAAGTGTTTGTTTTTGGATGTTTAAGCCATCCTCGTAAATTCAATCCTTCAGCATTCAAGTCATGGGTGAAAATACTTAAAAATGTTCCTGATTCAGTTCTATGGCTTTACGATGGAGGGGTAGGACCATTTAGACAAAATGTAAGTCAGGCGTTTGAAAGTAAGGGAATAGATCCGGCGCGAATTATTTTCTGTGGACGGACAAGCCAACAAGAGCACATTCGAAGAATGGAATCGATAGACCTCTATCTAGACACACCTATTTACAATGGGCATACCACATGTTTGGAAGCTCTCTGGAGGGAGGTTCCAGTATTGACTGTTGCTGGAAGTACGGTCAGCTCAAGATTGTGTAGTTCTTTTTTGCAAGCATTGGATTTGCCTGATCTAATAGCTTTTTCTGAAGATGAATATACTCAGATAGCTATTGAGTTGGCAAGTAGTAAATCTAAAATTCAAAAGTTGGGGGATCATTTAAGATCTCAAAAAAAGACGAATGATTTCTTTCAACCCTCAGCTTTGACAAAAAGAATGGAAGAAGCGTACCTGGAGATGTGGAAAAGATATGCGAATGGAGATCAGTTCGCTGATTTTACAATTAATTGAAGGAATTATTATTCTTAATAAAGGTTAACTATTCATTAGAATAATTATATTAGTGTGTTGTATTGATACTAACGCCCAATCCGCATATGAATATTTACCACCTCACACTCCGCAAAACGAGAGAGAAATATTTAAAATTTAAGAAGAGACTCGAAAAAAGCATTAGCTCAGGTGAGTTTCAAACCCTATCCAGAAGGAAGAAAAATCAGCTGATCTCCAGGGTTGAAAAGTTCCGCAGTAGACTAGAGGCCAACTCTGTAGTTAGGAAAGGAGCGATGATCGCAGGCACCATGGCGTTGATACCCAGCCTGGCTCTGGCTCAGGACCCTGCCATGCGATTTGACAGGAGCGATTTTACTTTGAATCCATTTGGTACAAACCAGCAAGTTGAAGTAGTTAATATTGACTCTGATTCGGATTTGGAGGTATTAATGTCTACTACTAGTAGAGGATTTATTTTTGATAAGAACGAAAATAATGACTTTGTAAGTAGGTATCAGAGTAGTTTGTTTAGCATGCAAGGTGAGTTCTATCTCGGGGACGTTGATGGCGATTCAGACATTG
Organism: Ekhidna sp.; assembly: GCA_965267215.1. GTDB lineage: Bacteria > Bacteroidota > Bacteroidia > Cytophagales > Cyclobacteriaceae > Ekhidna. The sequence goes on along the minus strand of OZ253940.1, from coordinate 1,465,740 downwards.
ATATAGTATTTAGAGATGGAAGCTATTTCTATTTAGCTTTCAATGATGGTGATGGAAACTTTGCATTGACAGATCAAGAGTATGAGTACTCTTCAAGTTTTATACCTGGCGCCATTGCAAGATATTGTTGCCCAGATGATGTTGATCTCGTCGATTATGATAGTGATGGAGATTTAGATTTAGTGATAGCAGATGGTTCAGGCGACCTGATCCACTTTGATAATAATGGAGATGGATATTTTGCCACGGGAAGCCCATTGAATGTGGCCACAGGGGGAATCACAGATTTTGAGTTTGCTGACCTGGATGGAGATGGTGATATGGATGTTATCTTCAATCAAGGTAGTGGGGATTCGGGTTCAAGTGCCCGAGTAAAGGAAAATACGGCTGGGGTTTCAGCAACACCTGCTTTCTCAGGAGCTGATGTAGGACTGTCAGCTGATGACTATAACAGCTTTGAGCAGATTACGGTGTTGGACATGGACGGAGATACGGACCTGGATATTTTCACTGTAGACAATGCTGGTACCATTGGCTATGTTCACAGCCTTTTTGATAATCAGGCTGCTCAGGGAAATAACTTTTTGTTTAATGGGGTTACTGTGACGGGACTAGCTACCGAAGTTATCAATGATGTAGCAGTTGGTGATCTGGATGGAGATGGGAATGACGATCTTCTGTTAAGTTTTACTTCAGATAGCAAGGTAGGAATATTCAATGGCTCTGCCCTTGTAGCTACAAGCAGAAGCTTGAACGGAGAGATTGGTGATGCTGCACGCGCCTTTTCCTCTGTCGTTTTAGGCGACATAGATGCTGATGGATTAGAAGACGTTGTTGGTTTAACAACAACCTTTGATCCATACATTTATTATGACAAATCAGCACCCTTCGTTTCCAATATAATTGGAGATGTCATTATTGATGAGAATACTCCATCTGGCGTTTTCGCGAATTTGACATTTACTGATTTTCATCTGGATCCGATTAGCGCAAGTCTCAACGGGACCGACGCTGGGCTGTTTTCTTTGAATACCACGACGGGCGATCTGTCAACAAATCAATCGTTTGATTGGGAAAGCCTTGGAAGTAAGTTGGATCTGGGCTTGGTTCTAAGTGATGGAATTAAGACCAGGACTGAAGGATTAAATATTCGAATCAACAATTTAAAAGAATTAGGACAGGGGTATTTAGACCCACAAGGAATTACATTACTTGCCTCTGATCAAAATAAAACAAACTTTTTAGGTGGCGATATAGACTTAGATGGAGATGATGATCTCATTATCGGAGACAATAGCGACCGTCTTGAAATACTATTAAATAGTGGAGTAGGCCTGGTTAAGAGCCCTGCTGAGCCATACGCTTATTTCAGAGATGCTGTCTTTAATGATTTTGACAATGATGGAGATTTAGATCTCTTTATTCTTCGAAACTACGAGATCGAGGGAGTGGAAAATGAGGGTTCTGATTTTGGTAAATATTATTTCGGTGGAGGTAATATAAGCAATCAAAGCGTGGGTATAATAGCAGGGGACTTTGATAACGATGGATTAGAAGATGTTGCAACCGTCTCCAGTGGCGGAAACTACTTTTACTTCAGAAAATTTGAGTTGTCAGCGGACAACAGCACATTGAATCAGGAACAGGAGTTGCCGTTCAAAATATCGGGTGGTGGCGGATACCTGGAATCTTACGGAAACATTGTTGATCTAGCTATTGCCGATTTTGATGGGGACGATAATGATGACCTTTTGGTAATAATTGAAGACGCAGGACTAAATCCAGGAACAGACGTACTTTTTAGCGGGGATGGTAGTACATTTTCGACCACATTTAGCCCTTTTACTACTTTACAAGCAGATAATGGATATAACAGGATCGAAATAGAAGATTTAAACGGTGATGGAGAAATAGATATTGCCGTTTTCAGGGATAATGGTACTAACATAGATATTGACATCACGCTGAACGATGGAACCGGTTCATTTTCAGTGAGTCAAACGCTTGCGACCAGTGGGGTAAATGATGGTAGTGGCAATGAATTGACAGACTTGTTGTTTGCTGATATGAATGGAGATGGTGCATTGGATATAATAAGTACAACCGTGGATGGTGCTGGAGATTTTGAGCTTCAAATGTTCTTTAACGATGGGAGCGGAACCTTTAACTTAGCTCAGACGATTAGTGATTTCGATGGAATTGACATTGAATTGATTGATGTTGATAACGATGATGATACGGATATAATGGTTCGGGAGATCAGAAATAATTCAGATGTATTTAAAGTGTATTTAAATGCAAATGTTCCTGCGTCTAATATTTCATTGTCATCTACAAATTTTGATGAACACCTAGCGGAAGATACACAGGTAGCTAGCATCACTGTCACGGATATCAATCCTCAGGATATGCATATACTGTATCTTGCTAATGGTGACGGCACAAACGACGAGCATAACAATTTCTTTGCGATCAATGGTAATGGACTAAGGATTACCAGGGATGTAAGCGCCGAAAATTTCCCTACGTTGAATATCCTGGTAGCTGCTGATGATGGTGAGAATGTGTACGAGCAAGCGTTGGTGCTGACTGTGAACGATGTAAATCAGGCACCTACAGCCATCGCTCTTGCAACGACTTCTTTTGACGAAAGTGTACTTCCCGGATCTGCAGTTTCCGATATTGTGGTAACGGATCCAAATAGCGGAGATACGCACAGCCTATCTCTGGTGGATGGAACGGGAGCAGATAATAATGATAGTTTTACGATACAAGGGAACCAGTTGATCTTAATTGAAACAATTGAGTTTAACGACAATCCTTCACTTTCTGTACGAGTAGCAGCTAATGATGGAAGGGAGACGTTCGAGCAAGCGTTGACGCTGACGGTCAATGAAGTTCTTGGACTGGATGATGAAGTGAGAAACGTGCTTGGAATTTATCCGAATCCAGGAAACAATGAGATACTCTTCAATATAGATAATGAACTACGTGGGGATATGTATATAAATGTCACAGACCTTTCCGGTCGTAGCATTCATCAATTTGAAAGTGAGAAAACACATAAGATCTGGACCCGCTCCCTGGATATGAGTGATCAGGAAACAGGAGTCTATATCATTGAAGTTACTATTGATAAAATGAAAGTGACACAACGCTGGATTAAACAAGACTAATTATATGAAGAAGCTATCTCCCCATGTCATTTCGACCAAAGGGAGAAATCTTTGACATTGTGATTAGCTAATAATCAGTAATTTAGATTTATCAAATGTTCTCGAAACCGATTCGTTTTGGGCTAAGCTTAAAATAAAGAACCTGTCCAGTTCACGAATATCAAATGAAATAAGCAAGGGCTCCCTTTATAACTTGAGGTAGTTTAAAACCGGGCTCCCTGAAAATAATAAGCATATATCGGATTCTCTTTTTGGGAGAATCCTATCAACGTCATTCCAGAGGGTGTTTTTGTTATTCGGGCTTCTTTTAGATGGGGATTTTCGATCTCTGCAATGATACCAATAGGCCGGTCTTTTCCATTCAATGTTTTTGAAAAATCTTCCAATACCTGGATAGTCGTGAGGGTCATTTTTATAAATAGCCCTGGTATACGATACTCAGGAGCCAGCATTCCTCTAAAGACAAAAAAGCTATTTTTTAGTGGAGCATAATTGGTCAAATAGGAAGTGGTTATTCCTATGATTTGATCTTTTTCATTCCTCACTACCAATACAACCTGTTGTGCCCTTTTAGTGATATCGGCATTGGGAGGTATGGCACGATGAGCTTTCCAGAAAGCGATAATGTCTTCAATCAGTTCTGCTGACTTACTTTGCCAGACATTAGTTATGGTTGTTTTGGGTAGGCTCATTTATACTCCAATTCAAAAGAATGATAACTTTTTATGGTGAAGGTATTTCTAAGCAATGGCTCACGAACCATCTTTAGTTTGTCGAGAATGGGCAATAGCTTTTCAATGAGAACCTCTGCTTCAATTTCTGCCAGCTGGCTACCCAGGCAAAAATGCATTCCATAGCCAAATGAAAGATGATCACGCTTGGGGCGGTTCCAAATCAGTTCTTCTGGTCGATCAAATCTTGAAGGATCAACATTCGCTGCTCCAATACATACAGTGAGCGCCGAATTCTTTGGAATATGCTGTCCACTCAATTCAACCGGTTCAGTATTCGTACGACCTGTGATTTGGACAGGAGAATACAATCTAAGTATTTCGTTGATAAAAGATTTTGCTCCGTATTTTTTGATATTTAGCAAATGATCATTGTTTCTGATTAGGTGATAAATGCATTGTGCTAATAGCGATGAAGTTGTTTCGTATCCCGCAATGAAGAGAAAAAGCAATAGGTTGATCATTTCCTTTTCAGGATAGTTTCGGATGATATCTTCCGTTATTTCAGTTGGAATATAACTTTCGGAGAGGATGTGGTTTTCAAGAAATGATTGTAATCTTTCGGTAGACTGACTGATCGTTTTTATATCTCTGTAAGAGAGGTAAGGTCCAAGGATTTGGACGAGGTGGATACCATCCAGGGTATATTTCTCAATCTCTTTCGCAGGAAGGCCTAATAACTTACAGATTACTTGTAAAGGGATTTTTCTGCAAATTTGACTTATTGCGTCAAATTTCGTGGGTAGTTCAGAAATAACCTGTTTAGTTATTTCTTCGGATATTTTTCGTAGCTCCTCTACACTCGGCCATGTTTTCGCAAGCCCGCCTCTAATGATTTGGTGTTTGGGAGGATTTATCTGAATGAGCATTCCTGATATAGCTTCCTTTACATGTTGAAGAGATTCACCTCTTCGAGCAGATTCAATAACCATTTTTTCGACCCAGGCTGACCTAAGCCCGGCTTCAAAGGAGGGATCTTGTAGAATACGTTTGCAGTCTTGATAACCCATCACCACAAAATCTCCCGTGTTGGCTTTGAAGGTCTGGTCGATCTCTCTGATCTTTCTGTAAGCTTTGTAAGGATTTTGAATAAAATCCGGATTGGTTGGTTTCCAAAGATCGGCCGGTTTCATTTCAGTTGCGCAAGTAAGTATTCCGAAAAAGACTTGATGGTAGGATTGTCGTACACACTCATTGGGTCTATATATACGTTTAGTTTTTCCTCCATTTTGGCAAGAAGAAAAATACTGTTGACTGAATCAAGACCCATATCATGAAAACTCTTCAAGTCATCTAGTTCATCTGGATTTAACGCCAGCTCAGCGGCTATAATTACTTTGATCTCTTTTTGAATTTCCGGGAGTGATCTCATAAAAACAAATGTATTCTAAATATAGATTCAGAAGTTGACTAATTAAACAAATAAAGATATCTATGAAATTTCATCATCACCTTGGGGAGCACCCAAAAAAAATCTCAATTGCAGAGTTCTTAAGATTTGAGAATTATGGATTTCTAAGATGTAGCTAAACAGATGTTTGCTGCTCGTTCAATGGATCATACCATTCGTCCTTAAAAAGGTATGCTTTATTCATTGATTCATTAAAATCATTTTTTTATTACCGAACAAGTATATTTTTACCTAAGTAAGGCTTTAACAGTTAGAAGAAATGAACCTTCATTTAGACTGACTTGAGAGCTATACAATTCTTTTAATTAAACCTAACCGTAATGAAGTGATTTAAGAGTGGCTGGAAGAAAACCTATACTGATCACCTTTTTCGTTCTACTTGTATATTGTTTGTCCGCACAAACCAAGTTAGCTGTACCTTCCACTACTGTCCAGTTCAGTGATTTGGGCACAAAAACAAGGAAGGGAAAATTAAAAGAATTTAGAAAGTACAATTCCTTGAAGAAGCGTAAGGTTCGAGGTTTAAAACGAACCATTAAGAAGAATACAAACCTTGATAAAGAACGCTTGCAACAATACGGACTTGTTTTTGAGGGTCTGGATACCACATCAATCAATCAACTACAACACTCAGTCAATCAATTGGCAGAACCTCAAATGATGGTAAATCTTTCGGATGAAAATTTTGCTTGGGAGGAGTTAAAATCTAATTACCCAATAAATCAGCAAGTCAATGCTCGTTCATCAGAAATTTTAGACGGGAAAAAAGAATCCATTCTTAGTGAAGGAAAAACTGAAATTCCTGATCATGTGAAACTAGATTCTACTTACGGCAGTATTGGAAATTCGTCTATCAATCCAGATAAGTATCAAATTGAAAAAGAACATTTAGCAAAATCCTTTAGAAAGAATGGCTTAGGAGTTGACTCAACTTTTGTAGCGCCGGATACCTTGCTGGTTTTTCCAACGGATTCGTTGGTAGCAAGTAGGATAGAAAACCACTTAGAATCGTTTGTCGATAAACAGGTAGCTTCACAATCCATATTCGAAAGCTTTGATGAGACTCCAGCAGATCCCAGAAATCAAGTAAAGCAATACATTCCTAACCTGGAGAAATTTAATTATGAGAAACCGACCATACCCAAAGAAAAGTTAGATGATGCAGTTGTTCAGCAGTATAAGGAGCGTAAAGTAGATGAACTAAAAAAGGAATTAGCAATAAATGATTCCGAAGAATTTGAATCAAGGCAAACAGGTCTTTCCAGGTTTGAGATAGGAGGTTATGCTCGATACGATGCTTCCAGAGAGTCGATAGAGCTAACACCCACCATCACCTATTCTCTTAACAAAAGGATCAATCTCGGACTAGGTTATCAGACAAATATTTCACTTACCGGATCAGACAGCTTAAATACCAAAGGTATCCGTGCATTTACAGAATACATTTTTCTGGATACCTATTTTGTTCATTTGGAGTCGGAGTGGATCAAGCGGACTGCGCTGAGTGAACCAGAGTCAGCTTTAAAAGAACGGAATACCTATGTGGGGATCGGAAAATTATTTCAATATAAATTTTTTAGAACCAGTGTGATGGCACTATATAATTTCAATGCACCTTCGCAGCTGAGAACTAAAAAATTTAGTGTAAGAATAGGATTAAGTATAAGTAAATGAGTTTTAAACAAGTTACTATAGGATTATTTGTGATTGTCATTGTATTGCAATCAGTAGCCCTATACCATACGTTTTTTAAACCCGCTGTTGTCTACGTTGATTCCAACCAACTTCTGGAAAACTATGAGGGCATGAAGGTTGCCAGGCAAGCTTTTCAGCAAAAGGCCACTCAATGGCAAGCCAACATAGATACGCTCAAAGTCGAACTGGATCGGGAAATCCAAAAATATGAATCCGAAAAACAGCGTATGACAACAAAGGAGCGTGAGCTGAATGAAAAGCTGATCGGGACGAAGAGGCAGCAATTCATAGATTATCAAAAAGGCATCCAACAAAAGTCTCAACAGGAAGACTATGAAATGACTCAGCAAGTATTGACGGAGGTAAACACATTTATTGAGGACTATGGAAAGAGAAATGGATATGAGATCATCCTGGGAGCAAATAGCTCTGGGAATATTGTTTACGCAGAGGATCACCTGGATATCACAGATGAATTACAAAAAGCATTAAACACCAACTATCAGGGATTTTGATTGAATGGGTTAAATACATGGAGAGATCAATTGATCCGCTTAAAGTAGGCTTTTTGGGAGGCTTGGTGTCACTTCTTATTTCCTGTGGTACACCAGAGTATGTTTCTGAAGAAGAGCTCTATCAATATCTTGAAAATGAGAGTCATGGATTGTCCAAAACGGTTAAGGCCGGACCAACCACGATGAAAATGACCTTCCGTCCAAATGATTTTCTTCTTTGGCAAGAATTAGAAGGAGAGAGGGACACAACAAAAATTCGAAACACTTTCAAGAGGTATAATCACTACATGTATTTCATCATGCAATTATCGGTGAATGACAAAGATGCGCTTTATGGAACATCGGTTAGCCAGGCCGATTTTAACGAGAAGCTTCAAACGCTTTCTTTCCGTATGCCGCAGTATGTGAATTTGACAACCTCTGAAAATGATACGATCCCTTTGGCTGATGCCTATTATACGCGGATGTTTGGTATGAGCTCAAGCAGTGATGTACTGCTCGTGTTCAATAAGAATGAAATAGGAAAGGATGAATGGCTTTCCATTAACAGCAAAGAATTTGGATTTAAAACAGGGAGGAAATCATTTCGATTTTCTCTCGAAGAGATCAATACGACCCCTAAACTGACAGAACTTAAACCTTACCATGAAATTGTCAAAAAGTAAACCTACCGTAGAGAAACAGTTCAATACACCACTAACCAGGAGAACGAAAGGTGTCATGAAACCCATTAGAAAGCGAATCAAGCTTATTGCGGCATTTTTTATTGTCAACTTTCTATCCAGCCTGTTTGCACCAAACATCGCTTATGCGTTGACAAGTGGACCAACTGCTCCGGAATCCTTTTCATTTGAGCCAGTTGATACAACGGATTTGGTAAACCTTCAAACAGGAGATTTTGTATACAATGTTCCTCTACTGGAAATACCTGGTCCTGCCGGGAGTTTTCCCTTGAGTCTGTCTTATCATGCGGGTATTCAAAATGACTTAGATGCATCATGGGTAGGGTTAGGTTGGACATTAAATCCGGGTGCTATTTCACGATATGTTAATGGACAGCCAGATGATCACAGAGGAATTACAACCACTCAGAGAGATTTTTGGGAAGGAGGAGAGACTACCTATAATAGTTACGGGATTTCATTCGGTATAGGAGATTTCGCTTCAGTGTCCGCTAATGTTATAACAGCAAGTGATAGTTATAGAGGGACAGGTTTAGGTTATTCTTTAGGCATTGGATTGAGAGAGGAATTTTCTCCAATCGGGATTGGAGCCAGTTTTGGAAGAAATCCTTTTGGAGGATACACAGCGAGTGCATCACTGACTGGGCAAGCGGGATACGGTCCGGTCGGAGTAGCAGGATCCGTAGGGTTATCGTATAACGAAGATAGTGGAATCAAAACCGGAGCTGGTTTGTCCGGCGGCATATCGCTCCCTGCTGGAAAATCTAATTCAGTATCTCTTCTCGGCGCTTCCATAAACACAAATAGTTCTGGGGTTGCAGTAAGCGCTTTTGGAGCAAGTTCGTCTCAACATAATTCTCGCTCCGGTAATATCTCAACTAGAACTTCAAGCTCGGGATTTTCTCTACCATTACCGGTAGTCCCTGGTTTGTCATTAAATTATTCAAGAACTTATATACGGTACTGGATAGATGAGACTGAGGGTGTTGAGATAAATGGGTCTCTATACACAGAAAAAAAATCAGACTATGAGACTGCTGGTTTTGATACCTATGAAATTGAAAACAAAAGTCCAGCTATTTATCGACTGTTACCAGGCGGAGGCTCTGAACAAGTCACGTTACGATCCTTGCCAATAGAGATGCATGATAGGCTCAAAGCAGCAGCAGCAAGTAAAAATGGAGTCTTATCTGACTATGACGTCTACAATGTCAATGCGCAAGGATTGACTGGAAGTATGAGACCATATAATCATCAGGTTTATTTGAATCAAAGAACATTGAAGAGAGAAGCGAATGGTACGGAATCTTATGATTTAAAAAACCTAGAGTTAGGTGGATCGCACAATATGATTAGACCAAAATTTAGGTTCGTTGGTGATTTCTCTAACGCCATGACTCAAGAAGATCATAATGCGGATGCACGAGATGGGGGGGCACCATTATCACTTCAATTCAATGGAGAAGTGAATTCTTTTGAGTTATCGGTGAATCCCTCTACAAATATCCAAAGTCTACCTGGTAGTAAGCATATAGCGCCAGTTTATGAAAGTGGTGGGAATTCATTAAAAGGATTCATAATCACAAATGAGTCTGGTGTAAAATATGAATTTATGCAACCAGTCTACTCATTTGACGAACATGTATACAGTGAAAACATAGATAAGAGAAAAGGAATAGAAAATGATCAACCTGTCGGAGGACATGCTTTCAATCATTTGAAAAAACCTGAAAGATACGCTTACTCATGGTTGCTTACGGCAATGAAAGGCCCAGATTATGTAGACCGGACAAGTAATGGTGTATCAAAAGATGATTGGGGGTATTGGGTAGAATTTGAGTATGGGATGTGGACAGATAAATATGGATGGAGGACGCCTGATATTGGTTTTAATAAAGATGTGGACAATAATTTTCAAAGTTTTAGTCAAGGGTATAAGGAGTTGTATTACCTGGATGCTATTAAGACAGCTACACACACTGCACTATTTGTAAAGTCTATTAGAGAAGATGCGCATGGTATAGCAAGAGATAGATTTTTCCAATACAATGGCAGGGGTGGTGTGTCTTCCTTTGAAACGGTACATGCCACCAATGCAACTGTGAAAAATGTTGATGATGGTGGCTATGATCCAGTTGTACTTGGTCCTAATTCATATCTTTTTCCAGATAATATAACTCCGCAAGGGGATTGTGAAGAAGATCCATACTATAGATATCCTCTGAGTACTTTGAAGCTTGATAAAATTATTTTGGTAGACAACTCAAAGTTGGATAATACAAACATTAACAAAGACGATGGAAATACTTACTACAGTTTTAAGAGAAATATTAACTCATGCGGAAATAGGCCAAACTATCTTTCTACGCACTATTCGAGTAATATATTAGATATTGAAGATATAAGCGGAAATACTGCATTAATAAATAATTCTTTAAGGACCGTCGAATTCGAACATGATTATTCACTTTCAAAGGGAACTCCAAATAGCTTTTCCAACGTGAATTTGTATCGGAATAATCCGTCTCCAATAGGCACAAGGGGCGGGAAGCTTACCCTTAAACAACTAACTTTTAAAGGTAAAAGTGGAGCTCAGGCTATGCCTCCCCAAAAATTTGGATATAATATTTCTGACTATCAGGACGGAGAAATAGGCTCGGCTTTTCTAAAATCGACGACTGATATAGAACTAGATGCTCCCTATAATTTTGAAATAGGAGATCTTGTTTATGTAAATGTTATTGGTGGATCAGATAGTTATGCAAGAATTATCTCAAAAAGTGACGACTCCAATTATCGTATTAAGAAAATAGGTGGATTATTTGCTAACGCCACCAGAAGAAATATGCTTGTTTCGAAAACTAAAAACCCACCTTACAGCAGCGTTAGAAAAGATTTGTGGGGATTCTATAAAAGTGATTTTAGAGATACTGGCAAGAATAATCTCGATAAGATTACGACTGAAGTTTCAGGAAAAAACGTTGATGTGTGGAGTTTGAGAAGCATTACTAGTCCGTTAGGAGCAACAACGAAAATTAATTATGAATCTGACACCTATGGAAAAAGTGTATTTACAAAGTCATATCCATATACACTGGATGACCCAACTTTCAATCCAGGGACTAATGTAATTTCAGGTGAACTTGATTATTTAGATGGGATTACATCAGGAGGAAGTGTAAAAATCTTTTATAAGGAATATCCATCGACTAATACGTGTGTCGAGAGAAATAGTAGTGGAGAATGCGTCAGGTATGGAGTTGACTATGACAATCCTATTATGAAATATTTAGAGGTTGATGTTTCTTCATTTTCAGTTAGCGGAAGCAATGTGTCTTTCTCAGCATCAATACCTAAGTCTGGAGTCTTCAATGAAATAGAGATTGCGAATGTGAATATCCACTTTAATAAACAGCCATTTTACGGTGGAGGACTAAGAGTTGCCTCTATAGAAAATGAGAGTGTTGGAAATAGTATCAATCGTATTAATTATCAATATCATGATATAAGCAATCCTTCACTTGTAAGCTCGGGAGTTACTTCTTATGAGCCGATAATAACGGATCCTGTATTTGAAGATCTGTCTGAAGATGAAAAAAGGATCTATGCTCATGAATTTGGACATGATTTACTAGGAGATGTGCTGACGTATGGTAGGTTTATTCCAGGTCCTGGAGTTTTCTATAAGAATGTAACGATTACTCAAGATGTTTTAAAAGATGACGTTGAAGTGGTATCTCCCAAAGGCAGAACTGAGTACGAGTTTTATACTTATGAGAGCAACATGTTATACCACAATAGAGAATTTGAAGACTCGGATCCCGATGGTGGAAGCTATAACGGTACTCAATATACAAGTTCAAGATGGCATAAATTAGAGATAAAAGATTATTCAGCAATTGTTGGAGCCCTTAAAACTGTACGGTTTTACGATACCAACGATAATTTATTCACAGAAAGCGAGACTGGATATCTATATCAGGATGAAGCTTCCATTGCGTCTAATTTTGAAAATCAAGGGGTCATTGAGGAAGCTTATGCCAATGCCAGGTTTATAAAAGATTATAATGATGACTTTGAAGCCATTGGAGTCATTTCATACGTAACGAAATTTCCAACAATTCAAGTAGGAGAAAAGCATACAAACTTTCGTACTGGTATCTCAACGATTAACAGAACGATTGAGTTTGATAAAAGATCTGGGCTCCCAATAAAAACGATATCATCTGATGGTTATGGGACATTGTATCTGAATAGTATAACTCCTGCCTACAAGATTCCTGCTTATACGGATATGAAGTCCAAAAATCTTTTGACTCAAATCGCATTGGAAGAAATCAAAAAAGTTTCAGTCCCGAGTTTTACTTCTTCTGCTGATTTTGATGAAGAATACTTGATTCTATTACGTGATAGAGATTATTATGAGGATGGCCTTATTTCTTCTAAAGCTTATACATGGAAAAAATATTCGTCTGCTTTGAATGGCACTGATGCGGTAAGCCAAGGTCAATCAAATATTTGGAGAAGGAATGGTAGCTATACATGGATTGGAGATGAAAATACAACTATTTACGACGATGGTTCAGCAAGAATTTTAGACTATTCCGAATTTAATTTTTCGAATTTAGTTTCAAATTCTTCTTGGCAAAAAAACTCTGAAATCACGCTTTACGATGTGAATTCACATGCATTAGAAGTAAAAGATGTAAATGGAAACTTCGCTGCAACCAGATTCGATTTGGATAATGCCAGAGTTCAGTCGACGATTGCTAATGCACAATATGATCAATTTAATTCAAGCGGTTTTGAAGTGGATCCAGGAGCAAATGGAAAATTTACAACCGATATTTTTGGAGAAGGTGTATTTCTTGCAGGATCAGCTTCTGTTTCAGAAGTGAAATCTCACACCGGTAAAAAAAGTTTATATGCTCCACGTAATACTACCATACTGACATTTTCAGGATCGAATGATATCAGTTCCGATAAACCATTGAAGATCTCTGTTTGGAGTACGTCCAATCACTTGAATTATGGTTACTATAATGGTGGGGGGTCTGACCCGTATGAACTAACCACTATATCTGACAAAAAAAGTGGTGAATGGTATTTACATGAAAAGGTGTTTGATATAGAAAATGATGGAATATACCTATGGATAGAAACAACAGAAAACTGCTACATAGATGACTTCAGGGTTCATCCCATAGGTGCACCTATGACTAGTTACGTGTATAATGAATGGGGTGAACTTAGCCATACGCTTGATGCCAACAACCTGTATACGCATTATGAATATGATCCCATGGGCCGATTGGAATTTGTTACGAGAGAGACGTTAAGTGATGGTCCCGTATTGGTGTCTGAATCAAGAATTCACTATGGCTCAGTACCTAATACTGTTTCTAATTTGTATGGGTCAATATTTGCTGAAAGTACAAATAGCAATCGAACCTATTTAAGTATCAATTTCTCCGAAGAAGGATCCGGTGACTATCACTATCGATGGAATGTCGATGGTACCATTAGAAATACAACGGTCGATAGATACCGATTTAATACCTCGAGTACCTTCAGGGGGTCGAAAGATGTAAAGGTTACCGTAACAGACAATGTAACAGGACTAAAATTTTCAGCCTACCGGGAAGATGTCCAATTTAATTATTGTACACCTTCTGGTTGGATAGGAGATCCATATTGCGAAATGCGCGATGATGATGTATCCGGAACCTTATGTTTCTCAGGTAACATCGTCAGAAACTGGTCCTTGGGAAATTGCCAGGGTGTAGAAGTAAGACCTTACACAGGCTCAACGACAATAACGTGTTCTGATACGTGTTCCGATACGTGCCCACCTGGTCAGATATGTCCTATTGAACAATTTGACGAAAACTAAAACTCACCAAAAATGAAAAAGCTACTATTTATTTCTCTATCATTCATAGTTTTTGGTTCAATCGGCCAATCTGTTCAAATACAGGCTCCAATTGGGATTCCATGTGCTGGCGATCGGATCACATATAGCGCCAACTTATCGGGAACTTCGACTAGTCCTGCATGTTTGAGCTACAATTGGACGGCCGTTAGTGGTACGGTAGTTTCAGGGAAAACATCTCCTGTTGCAGAGATTCAATGGAACAGTAGCGCCACATCCGGAAGCGTAAGTGTAGCAGTCTTTTCCAGCGGAGATGGAGGGATAGGTCTGATTGATGATGACCTGGGTGGAGGTGGTTTACCAATAGAATCTACTGGTGATTGCTCCTCTTTTTCAATCAACGACTCAAAACCAATTTCTTTCGGAAGTGCTGCTTCCGGCACGCTTAGTGTAACCAGAAGTCATTCCAATTACATCTGTCCGGGAGAAACAGTGACCTTTCAGTATACCGTTACTGGGGATGCGGATTTTACGGGTTGGTACAGGGGATCAAGTTGGGTATCGAATGCCAATCCATATACCACGGGAACGCCAGGTACCTATTCAGCGAAAGCAACGCTCTCGTCAACATGCGTTAATAAAACGCTTACGAGAGGAAATTACTACGTATCCAGACCACATGGTGCGTCTCCTGGAGAAATTTTAGGAGCCAGAACGGTTTATTCAGGCGAACCAGTAGATGGTCAAGTGAGATTGCTCAATACTTCAGGAAGAATACAACGTTGGGAAAAAAAGGGGGTAAGTCAATCTTCTTTTTCTCATTTTGCAAGCCCACCAAATGAATCAACATATATTCTAAACTATTCAAACAAGGTTTTTGACGAGCCAACTCAAATTCGTGCAAGATTTCACCCATCTTGTTCAGGAGATGATTATGTATATTCCAATTCAATAACAATTGATGTGATTGAATACATTCCGGATTATCATTCTATTACCACAATCAAAAGGGATAATACTGGTGTCATTGGAAAGTCAGCACTATATTTTAATAAATCGGGTCTGACGTTGCAAACACAATCTTGGAATGCACAAGATGATGTGATATTTGCCTCCGAGCCTCTTTATGATAATGATAATCGTGCAGTTGGACAGACTTTGGCGGCCCCAATAGGTAGAAATACACTGGGATTCCAAACAGATTTTGCGACCATCGAGGGAGATGATTTAACTGAGTCGGATTGGAACGGTGCAACACCAAAACTATTAGATAATTCAGATCCAAATACGTTAGGACATTACTACAGCAGTAATACTTCTGGAGGCTTAATTCCTGAAACCAATTACCCCTACACAGTCAGTAATTATTATGAGGATGGGAGCAATGAGAACAAAAGTTCTTCTTCCCCCGGTGACTTTCATTTCCTAAAAAGTGGAAAAAACGCTGTTACCAAGATTCTTCCAGTATTCGATGATGAATTGAGATTCTATGCAGAAATCAGGAATATACTAGTAGGTTCATTTGGTAGCTCGGATAGGTTAGTCAAACAACTAGTGATAGATGGGAATGGGAATCAATCAATTACCTATATGGATGATCAGGGAATGACGATCGCCACAGCTATCGGAAATAGCGAATCTTTCTACCAAGTAACTAAAAATGTCAAGCGATTTGAAACCATTGAGTTCCATAGGGGAACTACTACTGGTACTGGGAGGACCTATTACGATTTAATAAATGACAGATCTATTTCAGGAACAATCCCTCCTGGGATTTATTCTTATGAAAATACCACTGGGGGCTCCATTAATTTTTCCAACTCCTTAACCTATCAAGATTTCACTTATAACTTCTATGATAATAAAGGTCAACTGGTTGCTTCTATGACTCCCAAAGGAACTCAATTCATATTTGGTCAAGGAACCATGGGAACCATTGATACTAAGGAAGAGCTACCTTATACCACTCTATATGAATATGATTTCCAGGGAAGGTTAACTTCTATGACCGAACCGGATGCGGGTACTACAAAATACAAGTATCGAAAAGATGGACAAATTCGCTATTCCTTAAATGAAAATCAAACGCAGAGTCGATACTCTTATACGGACTATGATGGTTTAGGACGTCCGATTGAGTCGGGTGAGATTACCTCAACCACTTCATTTAATGCTGCAAGTCCGGATGGTCTTCTAGTTGGCGGTACAAAATCAGATTGGATCAGAACCACGTATGACGTTGCTGATAAAACGCTTTACGCATTTATTCCCAATTGTCCTCCTCATATTCAATGTGATCCGATAGATCAGACCATCTATCAGCATTTTGGATTAACTGATAGCTTTTTAAGTGGCGCAGTAAGTTTTACAGAGTCTGAAGAGGTCAAATCCT
Organism: Ekhidna sp.; assembly: GCA_965267215.1. Taxonomy (GTDB): domain Bacteria; phylum Bacteroidota; class Bacteroidia; order Cytophagales; family Cyclobacteriaceae; genus Ekhidna. The sequence continues at coordinate 1,449,265 of OZ253940.1, read as the reverse complement.
GGTACGGATACGACGACCAGGGCAGAGTGACCGGATTTCTTCAATATTTTAAGCATTTGCGCAGATATTTTCTAATAGAATATGCATACGACTTTCTAGGAAATGTGATCAAAGTTGGTTTCCAACCACAAACATTTGGAAATGATGTAAGTGAAGCTTTGTGGCATCATTACACGTATGACAAGAATCAACGATTGAAAACCGTACACACCTCGGTTTATCCTGAGGATCACGCCGAGTACGATCTATACCTGCATGCAACCTATGAATACTATCCACATGGGCCTCTAAAACGAATTGAGTTAGCGGAGAATATGCAGGGGATTGACTATACCTATACTCCTCAAGGATGGTTGAAGTCCATTAATCATCCAATCAGAAGTCTGGACCCGGGAGGTGATGGCTCCAATGGTTTTGAAGAAGACCTGTTTGGAATGACGTTGGAGTATTTTGAAGGTGATTTTGCTACCTCTAAAACAGGCATTGGCTCGCTAAATCTTGATGAAAATGCTGTACCTCAGCAGTACAATGGAAACATTCGAGCAACGGTATTTGGAGAAGGAGACAGCTATAGCTCGAACTATAAACAAGCAAAGTATTATGACAACCCCCAGATGCTCTCTTATCAGAGTACGTTAACCTCATCATTGACAGCCAGGGCTGAAAAGACGATCACGCTGCAAAATGGATTTAATTCCAATGGACATACAGTATCACTCAAAATCACGCCGGATGTACCGGCGAGCATTCGAACGACCGACATGAAAGAAGGTGAGATCTACGCCTACACCTATGATGAGAAATATCAACTGAAAGAGGCGGATTATTCAGTGGATGGAACGAATACAAATGCCTATGACGTCTCGGTAGATGGATACGATGAAAATGGCAACATCGACGGAATTGAACGTTATGGAAACAATGCTAGCAGCTTGCGTGATGATTTTGGTTTTGTTTACTCCTATGACTTAAGCCCTTCCGATCCGGATTATGATCCAAATCACGTTGAAACCAATCGATTGATCAGAGTGACAGGCTATATCGATCGTATTTCATATAATGGCATAGGGCAAGTAATTGGCATTGAATATACAGATCCTGAAAAGACCGATTTTAACATTGAATATGACGTGACAGGTAAAGTCACACGAGTCTATAAATTTGGAAATTCAGCGAATACACTTGTGGAATTTGCCTATGATGATCGGGGTTTTCGAATCATGAAGCGCGTAGGTAATGTCGAGAATTGGTATGTAAGGGATGCTTCAGGCCAGGTAATGGCGATTTACAATGGAGAGGCGAATGATCCGAGCAATGGCGTTGCTCAAATCGAGCTTCCGATTTACGGTGCATCACGATTGGGCATGGCCTATAAGAACCCTGATCATTACAAATACATTTACGAACTATCCGATCACTTAGGCAATGTACGAGCGATTGTTACCAAACTCGGTTTGCAAGCGACTGCCTCGATGGAAGTGGACAATGATGCGAATGGGATTGATGAATATGAAGCACAGTACTTTGATAACCTCAATACACGCCAGCTCGATGTAAACAATAGTCACGGTGGTCAGTATGCTTCTCATACCCATCCCGGTGAGCCACTGGGTCCCACAACGACCTTAAGGGTTGAGTCTGGTGATGTGATTAATCTCGAGGTATTTGTGAAAGAAGGAGGAACTAGTGGAGAATCACCAACTCCGTATGGCTTGGGAGACTTGTTAGAACAAAGTGCAAATGATGCTGTCGTAGCAGTGGAGGGAAGCGCGCTCAGCAATGCGGTTGGAACTAATATTGGAAACATACTGGCAGGAATTACGACCAATTCCAGCAAGGCGAAGGCTTATCTCCAGTATATTTTATTTGATGAGAGTTTCAATGTGATACATCATGACTATATGGCTCTGGAAGATGGTACAGCACTACTCAGCGGTTGGACGGAGTTATCTCTCAGTGATGTCGTAACAGAAGATGGCTATTTGTATGCTTATGTGGTAAATGAGAGTACAAAAGATGTATTCTTTGATGATTTTACGTTCCAGGTTTTAGGGACTCGCGCGTTGAAGAAAACGGACTATTATCCTTTCGGAGCGGTGGCCAAGGTATGGAACAACAATAATCCAATGCAGCAGGAGTTTTATAGACACGATTATCAAGGACAATATGCAGAAAAAGATACAACCACTGGGTGGAGTTCCTTCGAGGCTCGTATGTACGATCCGTTGATTGGTAGGTGGTTAGCTGTGGACCCAGCAAGACAATTCGTGTCCGGGTATTTAGGAATGGGTAACAATCCAATTAATGGAGTAGATCCTGATGGAAGGTTTTTCAAATTCAAAGGTGATCGTGCGCACAGAAGAGCTCTTCGTCGCGAGTTAAGATTTCTTAGAAGAAATAGTCCGGTTTTTAGGAAAGCATATAACAAAGCAAGATTTTCTTTGAAAAAACATACGGTATATGCAGTTGAGGATAAATCCAGTTTATCCGGATTTGAAAAAAATAATTTTGCATTTAATAAAGTAGGTTTACCTTCTTATGCTGAAGGCTTTACCAAAAGCCAAAAGAACATACTAGTTGATGTGATGCTTTCAGGTAACTCGGCAGTTATGGCCAAAAATGATTATGCGCCTGATGACAATGGGTCGACAATTAGTTTCATAGCAGTTGCATTCGACCTTAACAACTCAGTTAGAGCAGATGACTTAGCTGGCATGAGTTTTGGTGAATTAGGATTAACCAATAATGTAGTTCACGAGTTTAAACACATTTTTGATCATAATGCTAAGCGGCATATCTACAAGAGTGAATTTGGCGAAGCGTATCAAGCTAGACAAGGAATGGAAATGCGTGCTGTGCAATTTCAAAATACAGTCATTCAGCAAGTTATCCACTCCACTGGATTACCATTTCAATTGAGATTTAAATATTGATGAGAGATATAATTATGATATTGATTCTTTTTTTCTGTGGAAATGTCTATTCACAAGACTATACGATAGATTCATACGCAATTCGGGATTCAATTTTAACTGAAGAATATGATAGTAATATATTAAGAACTATTTGGGTTGTAGAAAGAGGAGTAGGTCACTCAATCGAATCTTATGTGCTCGATAGTTTAGATGGAAAGTTTATAATTAGAAAATTTTCGTACAATAAGCTGAGAAAGCAATTTAGCGATACAACCATAATGAATTTTAAATCCAAACAGTTTGAACAGGATTTTTTTGAATACAAATTCGACTATTCTTGTGTTGAGAAGAAACATCCTCAAAAGTCGATTGATTTAGGTCGTTTATTTTTAATAGATAAAGATCAGTCTTTATCATGCACCTTGAGAGAACAAGACATGGATTTTCTTGAAATGATGATGAAATCTGCTTTAAATAATTATCTAGACAATTAACAACCGCAGCTCTTTCAGCAAACAAGTATCTCTTAGGAATTACTGTTTCGGTTTGTATCCTCACGAAACAACAGCTATAAAGACGACACATACTGAGGATTAAATGAGAAAGGTTCGAGCTTTTTTTAGTTGAAGTTTAGCAAGATAAACCCTCAAAACCTACCAGGCATAGGGGGAGGATTGGGTAAACTAATCGGTTGCATCATCTGCTGCTGAAACATCATCTGGTGATAGAAGTTCCAGTCGTAATAGTAGCTGGCAGGCTTTCGATAAAACTTGTAAATACTGAACCGTAGTGGGATCATGAATTCCGCATGGACTTTTTCGTTACCTACCTTATAAGGTTTGAACTTAATCGCATAAGGTCCTTCGAAATACTTTCTTGCCCATGACCTGATGTTCGTGTCCAATATGGGGTGTAACCTATTATGAACTTTGAAGTCGGTAATGTCACCTTTATCCGATATTCGTACGGTAATGAAATACATTCCTTGTACGTTCTTTTCCGCAGCTCTTCGAAAGTCGATTTCCTCGAAGTAGGCATCTAAAAGATTCTGTAACTTCTTCGTTTTGAACTTATAAGATGGATCGATGATCTGGTGTATTTCCAGTCCGTCTTCTATGCGAAACGATTTCAAAAGCTGTTGGCCACTAAACTCATTTGTGAAACTTCCTTGTTTCCATATTACTTGTTCAGTCCAATTCCCTTCTCGTTGGAGCAGCTCTCCGGATGGGCCATATATTTTCTTATAATCTACCTGGAGGTAAGGATGATAGCCCGGACTCATTTCCTTAAAATGATAAGCGTAATGAGGCTGCCCGTTAGCAAAAGAGACCGTTTTTTCCATCATATCGTTTTTATCATATTCGATAGTGTGGATTGTTTCCCCTTCTTCACTGAGCATCTCAAATTCACCATGCTTTTTGTTTGGGAAAAGTGAATGATACCTTGCTCGATATAGCAGGCTGGCACCTTTAAAATAGTCAATCACCCAAATGCTGTCATTTTCCAATGATTGAATCTCAGCCTGAAAAACACTGTTCTCTTTCTCCGTCTCATTCCAGTATTTATCAAAATATAGATTTTCGTCATTTTTAAGCTTGTCATAGTATTCTGCCGACTTAATCAACGTCATCATGTTCTTATACCCAATAGATTCATTGATAAGCTTTTGTTTTAGGTAAGGAATATGTCCAAAATAGGTATAAGCCACAGACCTGAACCTTTTATTGTTTCTGGGAAAACTAGTCCATGAGCTGTTTCCATCATTCTTAACTTGATACGTTTCTATGATAGAAGATGAAGAAAAAAAGTAATGCTTGGCATAAGTCTTTCCATCGAAAGATGTGAGATACTGCATGAATTGAGGTTCATCCTGCACTTGAGCTCCCATCTGCTTCTCAACATTAAAATCTTTCGCCACGAAAAAAGAGTCCAGGCCAATTGTTAACCCGACAGTTTCTCCCGGGAAAATCTTCAGCTTTTCGTCGCTCTCGGTTTTTTTGAACCAGATTTTTTTGTTTTCATATTTGATTAGTCCTTTGGCAGTTTTCCCATTGGAGAAATATATTTTCCCGCTTTCATAGCTATTGGAATAATGTGATAAGCTTAGTTTCTCCTTGGGGCTGTATTGAAAGGGATCGATAAAGTCATATACCGGTAATCCTTCCAGGTCATGATAATAGCCTATGTGTATCTGTGCTGCACAAACTTGAATGAAGAACAATAATGGTAGGCCAATGAAATGTTTTAGACTCATGCAGATTAGAACTTCTGAATTTTAAATCGTCGTTTTTTGACTAAAACCAAAGTTAAAATTTTTAGAGTTGGTTTGATGCCTATCTCAGTATAATAAAAAGTGAAGGAATAAGAATAAAAAGCAGTATCCCAAGAACAACGATGAAGATGGAAGTCAATGCTGCTAAATATGGATTTAGATACTTTCTGTACACAACAAAAATCATGACAATCATGACCAGGTAAACCAAAGGATTCACGACCAATGGTATTCTTGTAATAGGAAAGCTAATTGCACCTAAAAGGGATATATGCCCTACGATAAATGCATGAATGGTCAAATGCTCTACTAGATTTCTCTGCTCGAAAAATAGTCTCGATATAAGACTCAAAGTCACTATGTTAAACAACCACAAGTATTTAAGATAGCTTTTTATAAACCTACCCGCCTCATACCCAAATGTGTAGCCAGGTGCATTTTCATCTACAGGTTCGTCAAGCTCTACCGCATTAAAGAATGGCTCAATCAAAAGGTAAATTGAAACCATAATAATGGCATAACTGATTGGATTGAATACATCCCTTCGCTTCCATCGTTGGGATAAAATGAAAAGTATTATTAAAAACCTTAAATAATTTATTATGAACTATTATTGTTTACTTAGTGAAAACCTCGACTTACAAGGTTTCTATTATTAATAAAAATTTAAAATCAATGAAAGAATTATCTAAAAAAGAACTCGCTAGCATAAAAGGAGGGGGATCTATTGGATTTCAAGTTTTATCCAGTTATGCGTCAACATTTTTCGGTGAAGGTTTTGTAAATGGATTTATTGATGGAATTTCGGAAGAAGAAAAAGATTGTACATGTGATGATTCTTAAAGGACATCATCCTTTAAAGAAGACTTTTCTATTATTTTTTAGATAAGGTTTGAAATCTAATATTTCCAAACCTTATCTACTATGTATAGCGCTCTTCGCAGATGATGTAATTGGAATTTCCATAAAATAAGTCTAGAATAGTTTGTGGGCTGAGTGTGTTCAGAAATTTTAGAGAACTCATAAAGCCGATGATCATCCTTTCTTAAAGATCGTTTGAAGTTTAGACTCAGCCTCCGGACCAGATAAATATGAGGGAGACAAAGAAGGCTGCCCTGGAAGATTTTCGATGTGAAGTGTTTGTGTAGGGAATGCAAAGTTCACCCCTAATTCCCTTCCCAGTCGTACAATACTCATCAATATCTCATGTCTACACTTTAGCTCTTCAGCCCAGGTAGGTACTTCGAAGAAAATGTAGAACATAATATTCAGTGAACTGGAAGCCATTTCATTGAAATACACATGATAGTTTTCTTTCCATGTGTGGGGATGATTGTCTACGATCTGCCTGAGTCCTTTTACAAAGACCTCTATCATCTCAGGTGGGGTGTCATAGGTGATGGAAATTTGTGTATAAAATCTGCGGTACTTTCTAAGTCCATGATTGTCGATGCTATTATCCGCTAGCTTGCTGTTGGGAATATAAATGACAGAGTTTCTGAAAGTTCTGATACGGGAAGATCTGAATCCTACTTCTTCAACAGTTCCATCCACATCATTGGTGGTGATCCAGTCTCCAACCTGGAATGGTTTGTCCACAAAAATCATCACGGAACCGAAGAAATTCTTCAGTGTGTCTTGGGCAGCTAAGGCAAATGCCAGACCCCCAATGGATAAACCTGTTAGAAGCGGAAGTATGGGTACCTGAAGGTTATCAAGAATCAGTAGCGTACCGATGATTATGACAAACGTCTTCAGTGTTTTTCTTAAAAGTGGCACCAACTGATCATCCAGGGTGCTTTCCGTCTTTTGAGCTGCTTTGGCCAAAAATACACTGATGATATTGACCAGTCGATACATGATCACTGTTCCAAAGAGAGGAAGCATCACCTTTAAAATGATATTCACATATTTGGAGTATGTAGCCGGAAGCTGTAGGGCGGGAGTGAAGAGGATCAGCAACAAGACAATGATAAAAACGCTCGTTGGTCTCGCAAGTAACCATAAGTATTTCTCTGATGTTTCTTGAGCCAAGCCAGTTCGCTTTACGATGCGACTGAAAATCCGTTCCGTTATAAAGGCGAATACCTTGTAAATAAGTGCACTTATGAGCGCCAGAATAAAAATGGCGATATACTGATATGTATATAATCCAAAAGTCTTTTTCGTTCCAAGTTTGGGGAGAAGGTTAAGTAACCTTCCAGTACCAAATCGAAAAGTTTCATCATATAATTCGTCGGTAGCATCAATAGACGAATCTGAAAAGTACCAATTTCCATTTTCAGCCTTTCTTACAAAGATTTCAGGGTGTTGGTCGAATAGGATGTATTTCCTTTTTTTAGATGCCGAATCAAAGTAGTTTAAAGATTTGGGGATTTCGTCCATGTACACATAAAGACCTTTCCCATCCAGGACACGCTTGAGTTTAACTGCTGCTCTTTTCGCTTTTTCCTGCGACCTTTCAGAGGGATTGAATGGAAGTGCTGCTAAAGAATCGTTGTACGATTCTGATTGTAGATTTATAAGGAATGTCTTGATGGATCCATAGGGGCTGGATAAGTCAACGAAACCATCTTGTGAACATACCGTCAGGCTTGCTGAAAATAGAATCAAAAAAGATAGAATAATCCGCATGTCAACTTTATTTGGATGCAAAAGTATGTCATCAATTATACCTTTGCGAATCTTTGAACAAACGAAATTTCATGAGTAAGATAAACCCGTTACTGTCAGACTTTAATACACCTCACGAACTACCCCCATTCAATGAAATACAAGTTGAGCATTACACAGAGGCGATCGATCATTCACTTGATGAGGCTAAAAGAGAAATCGATCATATCAAGGATGATGATTCATCTCCGGGCTTTGAAAATGTGATTGAGGCGTTGGAAGATAGCGGGAGAAAACTTGGTAGAAATTCTTCGATACTTTTCAATCTCAACTCCGCAGAAACCTCCGATAAAATACAAAAAATTACTCAGGAGGTGTCCCCAAAGCTTTCAGCTTTCAGCAGTGAGGTGAAACAGGATGAGTTGCTGTTTCGAAAAGTAAAGCATGTCTATGAGCATCGCGATGCGCTGAATTTAAGCGAAGAACAACGAAAACTTCTAAATGAAACGTATACCGATTTTGTAAGAAGAGGGGTGGAGCTTGAAGGTGATAAAAAGAAAAGATTCAAGGAAATCAGTATAGAGCTTTCTAAACTTTCATTGAAGTTTTCTGAGAATGTCTTAGCTGAAACGAATGAATTTGAATTGGTCCTCACTAATGAAGAGGATCTAGCAGGACTTCCGGATGATGTGAAGGCAAGGGCCAGCGAACTGGCCAAAAAAAAGGGAAAGGCAGATAGCTGGATTTTCACATTACAAGCACCCAGTTATATTCCCTTCATGGAGTATGCGGACAATCGTTCCTTGAGGGAAAAAATGTATAAGGCATACATGAGCAAGTGCCTTAAAGGGAATCAGTACGACAATCAGGAAATCATTCTAAAAACCATCCGACTAAAAGCTGAATTGGCATCCATTCTTGGCTACCCCACATTTGCACACTATGTGCTGGAACAACGTATGGCAGAGGCCCCTCAAAAGGTAATTGAGTTCTTAAACAATCTATTGGAAAAAAGCATAGATAAAGCAAAGGAAGAGGTTAAGGAAATCAAGGATTTTATTCGCTCAGGAGGAGTGGATATTGAGCTTCAGCGATGGGACTGGTCTTATTATTCTGAGAAATTGAGAAAAGAGAAGTATGAACTTGACGATGAACTTGTAAAACCATACTTCAAGCTCGAAAATGTCATAGCTGGTGTTTTTAAAACAGCGGAGAAGCTCTATGGTATTAGGTTCAGGGAAAATAAAGAATTACCTATTTATCATGAAGACGTTCAGGCATTCGAAGTTTATAATGAGCACGATGAGATTGTTTCTATTTTTTATGCTGACTTTTTTCCAAGAGAAGGTAAAAGGGGAGGTGCATGGATGACCTCATATAGAAGTCAGGAATATAGAGATGATAAACGAGTTATTCCACATGTCAGTATAGTTTGCAATTTCACACCCTCTTCAGAAGGACATCCTTCACTTCTAAAGTTTGATGAGGTGAAGACACTTTTCCATGAGTTTGGGCACGCTTTGCACGGAATGTTAGCGGATACGAAATATCAAAGCCTGTCCGGTACGAGTGTGTATTGGGATTTTGTAGAATTGCCTTCTCAAATCATGGAAAACTGGTGCTATGAGAAGGACTGCCTCGACCTTTTCGCAAAGCACTATGAAACGGGTGAGTTGATTCCAGAGGAATTGGTAGAACGTATCAAAACCTCTTCTACCTACCATGAAGCATATGCCACCGTGAGACAGTTGAGCTTTGGGTTGCTGGATATGGCATGGCATACTATGTCTAAAGAAGACGCGGATAAAGTAGAACGTGTCCCAGAATTTGAAAATGAGGCTTTCTCTGCAACGGAACTTTTCCCAAAAGTTGAGAATACGTGTATGAGTACTCAATTTAGTCACATTTTTGCAGGTGGTTATGCAGCTGGGTATTATAGCTATAAATGGGCTGAAGTGCTGGATGCAGATGCTTTTTCATTGTTTCAGGAAAAAGGCGTATTTGATGTTGAGATTGCCAAATCTTTCAAGAATAATATATTAAGTAAAGGAGGTACTAAACACCCCATGGAACTGTACAAGAACTTTAGAGGACAAGAACCAACGATTGATGCATTGCTTAAAAGGGCTGGACTTTCCTAATGGTCAAGATAAGCAATATCAGTATCTAACGATTTTCCGGAGGATTCAAGCTCTGACTTTAGATCGTTGATCAATAGTGAGAGGGAAGAATTGAGCTTTTGTAGTTCTTCCCTTTTCTCAGGATGTCCAACAAACACTCGGTCCTTGTCTGATGGAGAAAGCATGTTGCTGAAGAAATTTGAGTCTGCGGTGAGCTTTGATAGTAGCTCCGAAACACTTGGAAGCAATGAAAGTATCTTACTTGATGGGATTTTTAGGGCCGACTCAGGAAGATTGTAGATGATAGCGTTAATTTCAGAATCCCTTAAGTGGATTTTTTCCTCTGCATCGGCACGAAGTGATTTTAGCAGCCTTGAAAGAGACTTAAAGTTTCCATTGGTATGTTGATCCCTTGCATTGATCCGAGCAATATTTAAGAAAGGTAAATACTTTTTGACTTTCCTTTTTGCAAAATCAAATTCTGCTATACCTCTATAAATTTCATTTTTAGTTTTAGCATACTCCGCACTATTGACCCAAACAGAAGGCAGAATATCAATTTCACAAGTTGGTTTCTGGGCGGTGATCCTAATCCTTGTTTTATCACTGTAGTCAACTGATTTGAAGCTGGAATCCTTCGATAGTGTATCCATCAGATCCATTGCCATCGTTTGAATATCTCTGTGTGGTTTATCTGAGACGTTCTTTTTAATAACAATGATTTCCACATCACCATAGAGCAAAATGTTGGAATATGTTTTGAGAGCTCCCTGATAGCGGTAATCTACATCGTATCCTCTCTTCTTTAAGGACTTAGCAATTATTTCATGTATTCTTCTGGAATTAGCATACACTTTATAAGCATATGACGGATCTATTTCTACCATAGATTCGAGGGTGTATAGAAGACTATCGGCGTACCCAGACTGATGAAAGGCATCAGACAGTACGTGTTCTCGCAAAGCTTCATCGTACCTCCTTCCTTTGAGGTTTTCTACTAACAGGCTGTAATCATGCTGCATGACGTGCCAAAATAATCAATTCCGTACACTTAAATTGTATTTTTAGAAGATTATAAGCATTTTACCACTTTTTGGGTATAAATAAGCAAGGGAAGATATTATTTATCATAAGATAATTAAAGGGGTGTTAATCTACTTAATGTATACTAAATCATGTTCTGAGCTAATATCTTTCTTCCAAGAAAATATTGCAGATAATGAAGATTCATCATATCTCATATTAATGATATTAGGTGATAATAGTTGTTTATTTGAAAAAAATAATTACAATTGCATTATTATGATTCTATTCGCTGAGATTGTTAAGACCACACTCTCTTGCCGCACAAGAGGGTAACCCCTAGGCTGGGTGTCTCAAATACCACTTTTATTTAACAATTTTCTGATGGTTGCTTTTGTATTTAGGCAACCCAAAACTTATAATTTCATTTAGAAATGACGAAAGAATCATTCTCTATTTCCAGAGTTTTCAAACTCTTTATATCTGCCCTTAGAGGGAAAGAAACTGAATTTACCACAGGGAGTATTAACCGTGCCATTGTGTTGCTATCGATACCGATGATCGCTGAAATGGTTATGGAATCTTTGTTCGCAGTTGTAGATGTCTTCTTTGTAGCTAAAGTGAGCGTCAATGCAGTGGCGACTGTGGGACTGACCGAATCTGTCTTGATGATCATCTATTCAATAGCTGTTGGTCTTAGTATGGCTGTTACTGCGATTATTGCCAGAAGAGTAGGTGAGAAGAACTATGATAAAGCAAATAACGCGGCTTTTCAAGCGATTCTTTTATCTGTGGTGGTTGGTGTTTTGCTCGGAGTGCCCGGGTTCATCTTTGCTGAAGATATCCTACAGCTTATGGGAGGCGATCAGGCATTGATCTCCGAGGGAGTCGGTTATACAAAAATTATGTATGCCGGTAACCTCAGCATCATTTTAATCTTCTTAATAAATGCTATTTTCCGGGGAGCAGGAAACGCTTCTATTGCAATGCGATCATTGTGGATAGCGAATGGGCTTAATATTATCCTGGATCCTTTGTTTATTTTCGGATTCGGCCCTATTCCAGCCTTTGGTGTGGAGGGCGCTGCGATAGCTACCACCACAGGGAGGTCGATTGGAGTGGTGTATCAGCTTTTTCATCTCCTGAACGGTAAGGCAATCGTGAAGATTGGGTACGAAAATCTGGTTATTCGCTGGAAAACCATCAAGGAGATGTTGGTGGTCTCTACAGGAGGAGTTTTTCAGTTTTTGGTAGAATCTGCGAGCTGGATTTTCTTGGTGAGAGTGATAGCCAACTTTGGATCTGAAGCATTGGCTGGATACACTATCGCTTTTAGAATTATTGTTTTTACCCTTCTTCCTTCTTGGGGGATGGCTAATGCAGCAGCTACACTTGTTGGTCAAAACTTGGGTGCAGGACAGCCGGATCGGGCAGAAACTTCTGCCTGGAGAACCGCCTTGTGGAATACCATTTTCCTCGTCCTGGTCGCCATTATATTCTTCATTTTTGCCCAACCAATACTGTCATTGTTTGGAGCGACTGACAGTGTACGCGAGATTGGTATTCAGGCACTCAGAATTATATGCTTTGGCTATATATTCTTCGCATATGGTATGGTGATCGGACAGGCCTTTAACGGCTCTGGTGATACCTACACACCACTGGTTATCAGTCTTATTGTATTCTGGGCGATTCAAATACCACTCGCGTATCTGCTTTCTATCGTTTACGATTGGGGGCCTAATGGGGTGTTCTTTTGTATCGCTCTGTGCCATAGTCTTTATGCAGTGGTAGCCATTGCGCTTTTCAAACGAGGCAAGTGGAAAACAGTAAAGGTTTGAGCAATGAGGAAAATTATTTACTACGTAGCGACCTCACTGGATGGATACATTGCCGGCAAAAACAACGATGTAAGCATGTTTGCTCATGAAGGTGAGGGTGTGGAGCAATACTTCTATGATCTGGAGTCTTTTGATACCGTCATCATGGGAAGAAATACGTACGAATTTGGGTATCAATATGGACTAAAACCTGGCCAGCCTGCTTATCAGAATATGGAACATTACATCTTCTCGAATAAACTTTCATTTGAAAAAGCAAGCAGCCAAGTCCATGTTCTACCTATTTGCCTGGATCGCCTAATGGATCTAAAACATCAGGTCGGAAGCGATATATACCTCTGTGGAGGAGGGACGTTTGCCGGATGGTTGTTCGAAAATGGAATGATAGATGAATTAAAATTGAAGATTAATCCCGTGATTCTGGGAGATGGAATTCGTTTGTTTGGCGACTATAAAGTGGCCAATAAACTTCGGCCGATATATAATAGATCCTATGAAGATGGATTTCAAATAATCAACTATGAAGTGATCAATTAGGACTTCCGGGATCAATTATCTTCCAACAAAAACTGTTTTTTCGATTGTATGAGAAATCTTCTCAGAATTCTACTAATTCCCAATAAATGTAAGTTAATTATTGAAATGTAGATATCTCATTGTATTCGATATGACAGTTTTTGTTTTAGTCAGTTTATTTAATATAAAAGTCTAATAACTAAACGTGTAGAGTTCCAGATTAGTATCCCAGGTGGTGAAAACCTGGAACTCTCTTTTAGCGCTTGAATAAATCAGGCTTACTTCATGTTCCGAATTTAAAGGGTTTCCTGTGATAAGATTTCCGGACTTGTCATAAATGTAGAGCGTTTTGCTAGCCTGATCAACGAATATGATCAGGTCCTTACCTGCCCCAAATTGATAATATTGAATAAGGATAGGGCCTTGAGACAGGTAATTTTTTTGGAAAAGAAGGTTTCCGGTATCGTCTAACACATCGTACGTACTATTCTCTTTTCGTATAATGATAAATGAATCTTCACCAGTATCTGATATTAACTTGAACGAAGCATCTACGCTTGTTTTTAAAAGTTGCTCACGTTTAATAACGTCACCTTCGAGGTTGATTTCAGTAAGCTCTCCACCTTTGGAAATGATGGTCATAGATGAATTTGCTAAGGAATTAGATGATCTGATGAAATAGTTTTTATCCAATGATTGTCGTGTATCAAATGGAGTACCTCTCATGAACTCTCCTCTGCGATTCATAAGATTGATCACTCCATTTTCCTGGACAGATATCATGACATCTTTTCTTCCAAGCCGCTTATGGGTAAGGGGTAGGAGCGCAGGTCGTTCGAATTGCTTTGGAGACCAACCGTCTAGTAATTTCAAATCTTTATCCGCAAGGAAGATATTGCCATCAATATTAGTAATAGCAATTCTATAATTTCTACTTAAATCATAATCTATCAAGTTGATATGGTCGATGTTGGAAGCATTAGGTAGCTTTTTAGGAAATCCAGGAATGTATACCCCCGTCCGATCAATGATATGTACTTGCTGTCTGGTAGCGAGTACATATTGGATCTTTCCATTTTTATAGTAATCTATCGGATAGATGTTTCCTACTACCTGTCCATCTAGCTCCTTAGTCCACAATGCATTTTGACTTGGGTCAAGGTAGTAGATCGTATTCGTACTATCCTGGATGATCATATCGAAGTTTCGATGAGCATGGGTCTTGAGTAAATATGGTTTTGTGGTGAGCTTGCTGATGAATCTTATTCCATCATCAGGACGTGTTTTTGGAATGTTTTTGAGAGATGTAACAGGTTGTGTTAACGTATAGTTGGTAAAAAATTGACCATCCAGGTAGCTAAATTGAAAAGCAGCTAATTCAATGGACCGATATGTCTCGGCATTCTTCTTAAAGTGTTCACTCCACTGAGGTTTTAGATAACTTAGAATTTTATTCCAAGCCCTGGGAACGTTAATATACAAACTCACATTTGCGGTGTTGTTTGTTCTTTGTAAAAAGTCATTCATTCGAATGGATTTTCCCCAGGTATTCTCTTCCTGGATTGCTCTAACCAAATTTTTTAATTGTTGAAGATCATTAGAGAATATTAGGTAGTTACGATAGTTGACGTAAAAGCTTTGTTCAAACCCTTTGGCCTGATCGCCAAAAAGAATGAATGGGAAATCATAAATTGGTAAGAACTTGATTTCATTTTCGCTGTAAGATTCAGTGTAAATCGAATCTCCTCGTGCCAACGCGATTCTTGATGTAAGCTGACTAAAGAAACTTAACGTTTCCTGTATATCATTGACTTCTAAGATGAATAATTTATGCTCATCCCTTGCTCTTGGAGATTCAAGATAAGCTATGCCGACTTCATCTTTAATTAAATCAAAGACTTGATCGGAGTTGAAATCGTAGGTGAGTTTTAGCGAATCCTGAATCTTTTTTACGCTTGGATTATTTGATCTTAATGTTTCTATGTGAGATGATTTCCAATCTTTGAAATCAGTGGACGTTATGTGATGGAAAAATGCTGTATTTTCCGGTACAACCTCAGCCATTTCAAATGAAGCTGGTTGGTTGTTGTGTACGTCTGACCAACTTTCAGATGCTTTTGAGAATCCAGTAATCTGTACTGTCGAGGAATCGACTGCAAATGCGTAACTTCCGGATATGAAAGGTAAATCGAAACGGCCCGTAGCGAAAGCACTTAGCAAGTCAGCGGTTTTGCCGTAGTTTACGTAAAGATTGATGGTTGCATCATTTGGGTTTGAAAGAGTCGTGAATTTCTCTTTAAATGATAAAATTTGAGTGTTACTGATGGCCCTTACAGCATCTTCTATCAGATATGGAGTGAAACTGGCAAGGAAAAAGTTTTTATAGAAAATGAAAGTAAGTGTTTTGTTCTTACTACTTATTTCGCTGATCCTAAAATCGTTATAGTTCCGGGTTCTGAAGCGATACCCTTGCTTCTTTAGCCTCCCAATGGCCGCATTTGCAAACGTATTTTGGGAAATATTCTTAAGCTTCACTACGAATAGAAAGTCGATTCTGTTACTCGATACCTTATGTCCTGACACAAGGGCAGGAGTTTCTTCAAATAAAGCTGTAAAACCTCCATTACCATTTATAGAATCTAAAAAGGAAAGACCTGATTGAAAGGTTTTAAACCCACTGGATTTATCAAAAACATCCCATATGGGATAGCTCTTTAGCAGGGATAGATTTTCTGTCACCTTACCTTCAACCACAAATGCTGCATCGGCGGGTATGAAACTCCAAAGTGTTAGGTTCGAATGTTTAACCCACTTTTCATAAGTGAAGTACCCTGCTCCAGCCAGCAGTAAAATAGATATGACAATTAAAACTTTTTTCAACCTTCTGAGCTGATTTGCCCCAAAAATAATCGAGTTGATGACCAATAAGAACGCATCCTTATGCTAACTCTTGTATTTTAGTTAAAAAGAAGTTTTCGACAAGTTTTGAATAGGTATTATTTTAGCCGGATGGCCGCCGAATATAAAGAGATTGGGATTTACATCGACCGGACGTATAAAGTTGTAAGACAGGATTTAATTAATCGATTCAAAGAAGCTGGATTAGATATTACACCGGAACAGTGGGTGATATTGTCTAAGCTCGAGAAAAAAAATCTTTTCCAAACAGATCTAGCCAATCTTAGCTTTCGAGACAAGCCAACTGTTTCCAGGATCATCGATCTATTAGCTAAGAAGAATTTGGTAGAGAGGAAGCAGGACAAAAATGACGGTAGGAAATTTGAGGTTTCATTGACACCTGAGGGCTCAAGAACCATTGAGTTGGCTAAGCCTGCTGTGCAAAGTTCTAGGAAGCTTGCTTGGGAGGGACTCAATGAAGAAGAATACAATCGACTAATTCAACTTCTGGATAAGATATTTACGAACTATTCTGAGAAGCAATAAGGATTCGTAGTTCCTTACTGATGAATGAAATAAAAAAAGGGACTCTTCTTTGAGCCCCTTTTAGCAGGGTGATTGGTGGTGATCCCTATATTATAATGTTCCCCGTAATTCTTGTTCTCGTTCAAGTGCTTCAAATAAAGCTTTGAAATTACCTTTCCCAAAAGATGTTGCCCCTTTGCGTTGAATGATTTCAAAAAACATGGTAGGACGGGCCTGAACGGTTTTAGTAAAGATTTGAAGTAAATAGCCTTCATCGTCCCGATCCACCAGAATACCTAAAGGTCTTAATGCCTCAATATCTTCGTCAATTTGACCCACTCGATCAGTCAATACGTTGTAATAAGTGTCCGGTACTTGCAAGAACTCAACCCCACGTGACTTCAAGTCACTTACAGTTTTGATAATGTTATCAGTGGCTACCGCTATATGTTGAACGCCAGCTCCTTCGTAGAAATCCAGATATTCATCGACTTGAGATTTTTTCAATCCTGGTGCAGGCTCATTGATTGGGAATTTAATACGTCCATTTCCGTTGCTCATCACTTTGCTCATCAAAGCTGTATACTCTGTAGAAATATCTTTATCATCAAAGGACATGATCTGTTTGAAGCCCATTACTTCTTCGTAGAACTTCACCCATTCGTTCATCTTTCCAAGCTCCACATTACCAACCATATGGTCTACATATTTCAAACCTACAGGTTCAGGATCATATTCAGTGTTCCATGCTCTAAACCCTGGAAGAAAAACTCCATTGTATGCTCTCCGCTCAATAAAAACATGAACCACTTCACCATATGTATGAATTCCTGATTGTACTACTTTCCCATATTCATCTTCCAATAAATTAGGCTCCATATAAGATTTAGCTCCTCTTTTTACCGCTTCTTCATATGCCTTTGTAGCATCATCCACCCATAAAGCGGTGACCTTTACACCATCTCCGTGTTTATCAATATGTCTGCCTATCTCCGTACCACTTTTAAGAGGGGAGGTAAGAACCAAACGGATCTTATCCTGAACCACAACATAAGATTCCTTATCCCGAATGCCTGTCTCAAGTCCTGCGTATGCTAAAGATTTAAAACCAAATGCAGATTTATAGTAATGGGCAGCCTGCTTTGCGTTACTTACATACAATTCAAGATAATCAGTTCCATTGATTGGCATGAAATCCTGATCCTGACTCGTTTCTACTACTGTTGCTGTGGTTTCCATGGTCCTTTTGTTTAAATAGTTGTTGTAACAACAAAATTACAGATGTTTTTATTAAGTATGAAGCATGAGTAAGGTTTTAAGTAATGATAATTGAATAACCATTGTTTTGTTTAACTTCATAATCATCAACCAACTAACCAACCAGCATGAAACAAACCCTATTGTTATGGGTCGGCTTTACTGTATCCTTAATTCTCTATGTTGTTACAGTTTTATATGAACTAGATTTTTTTGAAAAATTCGTTTCATTAATGTCGATGCTTGAAATCTATGAGCTTGATGAGGTGGTCATTCCGCTGATAATCTTCGGGATGTTTTTAATAATCCACTTGATACAAGCACGAAATAGAGTTCTAGTCGAAGAAGAAAAGTCTAAGATTTATCTGGCTATGCTTTCTTCATCTTATCATATTTTGAGAAATTTTTTGAACCAAATGCAGTTTTTTAAAATGGAAGCCGAGAAAACTCCTGCTTTTGACAAGCAAGTCATTCGTGACCTAGATAAGAATGTGGAAGAGGCATTGGCCTTAATTGAAAAACTTGGAGATCTGGAGAAAATAAATGAGCAATCAATTAAGAATTCTGTGGGAACAAAAATCTAGAAAAATTGAGTTTATAAGATTCAAGTAATTCATTCAAAACAAAATGATACAGGCTATCAACCCGGCTTCTGAGGATATTATCAAAACCTACACTCCTCACACAGATGAACAGGTAGCAGAGCGGATCGAATGGTGTCATCAAGCCTTCATGGAATGGAAAAAGAAGCCATACCCCGATCGGTCTACATGTATGAAAAATATCGCTGAGATTCTCAGAAACAGGAAAGAAGAGTTAGCGATGATCATCACATCTGAAATGGGAAAGACGCTCAAAGAAAGTCGAGCAGAAATCGAAAAATGTGCATGGGTCTGTGATTATTATGCAGAAAATGCCGCTTCTTTTCTTGAAGATGAGAAGATAGAAACGGACGCATCCAGTAGCTACGTAAGCTATCAGCCTTTGGGTATTGTATTTGTGATTATGCCATGGAACTATCCATTTTGGCAGGTATTTAGGTTTGCTGCTCCCGGATTAATGGCTGGAAATGCAGCTTTGCTAAAACATGCACCGAATGTGCCTGGCTGTGCTGAAGCAATCGAATCTGTATTTATTGAGGCTGGCTTTCCTGAAGCCCTTTTTACCAACCTATATATCTCTAATGAACAAGCATCGAATGTCATTGAACATGATTTAGTAAAAGCAGTCACATTAACGGGGAGCACACGTGCAGGTAAGGAAGTAGCTGAACAGGTAGGGAAAGCTTTAAAGAAGTGTGTGTTGGAACTGGGCGGTAACGATCCCTACATTATTTTGGAAGATGCTGATTTAGATCACGCAATCAAAACGACGGTTGCTAGTCGCCTAAAAAACAATGGTCAAAGCTGTATCAGCGCGAAACGTTTTATTGTTCCGGAATCCATAAAGTATGAATTTGAGGAAAAGCTCATGAAAGAGATGCAGAGCTATAAGTTTGGAGACCCTACCAATGATCAAGTGGATTTGGGCCCACTTGTAGGAGATAAGTATAGGGATAATCTTGCTGATCAAGTCGAACGTAGCAAGCAAGCAGGAGCAACATGTCTGCTTGGAGGAGAAGTACCTGAAGGTCGGGGTTATTATTATCCACCAACAATTTTGACCAATGTAAAGAAAGGAATGCCTGCCTTTGATGAAGAATTATTTGGACCTGTTGCTTCAATCATAGCTGTTAAAAACGAGGAAGAAGCCATTCAAGTGGCTAATGACACAAGCTATGGACTTGGGAGTGCCATTTTCTCCAGAGACACTGAACGAGCTGAAAAAATAGCAGCGACCAGAATTGATGCCGGATCTTGTTTTGTGAATGCTATGGTACAATCAGATCCAAGATTGCCATTCGGAGGAATTAAAGAAAGTGGTTTCGGAAGAGAATTATCTCATCATGGCATCAAAGAATTTGTGAACATTAAAACCGTATACATAAAATAATTACTCGTTTCGTAAAGAGCTCACAGGATTCGCCTTTGCTGCTCTTCGTGCCTGTTCTGATACGATGGCTATTGCAAAACCAAGAACAGCTGTTCCTACCATTGGTAATATCCACCAGGCGATATTTATTCGGATGGTATATCTATCAAGGTACTGATCCATGAGATACCAGGCCACTGGCGCAGCAATTACAAAGGAAATCAGAACCAACTTCGCAAAATCTTTAGACATCAAAGCCATAAGGTTAGAAACAGTTGCTCCAAGGACCTTTCTGATTCCTATTTCCTTGGTGCGTTGCTCAGCCATATAAGCAGCCAGACCAAAGAGTCCCAGGCCGGTAATGATGATTGCGAGTGCGGCAAATAATGTGGCAAGCTTCCTGGTAAGCGAAATGGTAGTGAATTTTCTTTGAAACTCTACATCAGCAAAGTTGTACTCAAAAGGATATGCCGGATTATGTCGCTCGAAAATTTGCTCCAATCCTGCCAGCGTCTCTTGCAAATCATTGGTTTTCTTTAGGCGTAATGAAATATAGCCACCCCAGTCATCCAGGATCACAAACATGGGTTTTACTGGTTCATAAAGCGATCCCATCAACACATTGTCAACCACTCCTATCAACTTTCTTTTTTCTCCCCATAGATCCAGGTTCGTTCCAATAACAGGTTCTTCCAATCCCATAAGATCCAAAGCCGCTTTATTGATAACAATAGCTTGTGAGTCTGTAGCGAACTCCTTAGAAAAATCTCTTCCCATCAATACATCAATGCCCATGGTCTCAGCATAATCATATTCAGATGTAATGGTGGTAAAAATGACACGTTGGTTTTCTGGCTTCCCTGGCCATCCTAGGAAGTTATTTGAGTTGATTGTAGTGATCTGACTGTTTGACCTTGTCATACTTTGCACCAGACCTGATTGCAGCACCTCTTGCTTCAATACATCGTAATTATCAGCAAGATCATTAGTGAGTTCTACAGCAATCAAATTTTCTTGTTCATAACCTAGGTCCCTGTTCTTTACCAGATCTATCTGTTGAAATATGACGATGGTACTTACCATTAAAACAATCGAGAATCCGAATTGAGTTACGACCAGGATTTTTCTTGGAGTAGAAGCACCTTTACCTGCTTTTAGCGTGCCTTTTAGTGTTTGGACGGGCTTGAAGGAGGATAGGTAAAAGGCGGGGTAGCTACCTGAAATGATGCCTAGAATCAAAATTCCACCAACAGAAGAAATCCAAAAAATTGGTGAAGAGTAATCAATGAATAATTCTTTGTCAACGAGACTACTGTAAGAGGGAAGAACTAATTCCGTGAGAATGATGGCTAGCAGAAAGGCAATGAATGTAATAAAAGTGGATTCGCTTATAAATTGACCGATAAGTCGTTTTCGATCGGATCCGAGACTCTTTCTGATGCCCACCTCTTTCGCTCGCTTCTCAGATCTTGCCGTCGCAAGATTCATGAAATTTATACAGGCGATGATTAAAATGACAATTGCAATCACGGTGAAGAGCTGAACATAATCGCTTCTACCACCACTTTCCTTCCCCTCATCGTCAAAGTTTGAATACAGGCGCCACTTCTTCATGGGATGAAGAAAGAAGTGTTTGTCCATTCCATCCTCACCATCTTTCTCCATGATCAAATTGCCAATACTTGCTTCTACATCCAGTTCACGTTCAGGACTATTTAGTTCCACAAAGACCTGGAATGAATAGTTACCCCAATTTGTCCTATTCTCTTTCACCCACTCATTGACGGTTTCCCTATACTTCCAGGTGGCTAAATAATCGAATTGAAAAGATGAATTCTCAGGCACATCTTTGGCAATAGCAGAAACCTGAAGTGTCCCTTCATCTTCCAGTCGGACTTGTCTGCCTATGGGATCCTCATCCCCAAATAAGATCCCTGCCAGAGATTCAGATAGCACAATGGACATAGGATCTTTTAATGCTTCTTCATGTGAACCAGATACCAGCGGAAACTCAAACATTTCCAGAAACTCTTCGCTTACATAATATCCTCTTTTTGTGATTCTAATGTCATCTACTGTTAATAGCCGTTCGCCACCCCACCCTGCTACCACCGTGTTGAGAATATTGCTATCCTCTGTCTTTAATGCTTGATAGGTAGGTAGGGGGACAGAGCGCCAGTTGTTGACTCGGTTATCAAATTCAGAGCTTATCCAAATTTGATAGAGCCGATCATATTTGGGTAGAAATTTGTCATAAGAAATTTCGTCGGCCACCCAAAGGAGTATTAAAACACTGCAAACAATTCCAATGGATAATCCACTGATGTTGATGGTAGAGTAAAGTCCGTTTTTCTTAAGGTTGCGAATAGAGATCAAGAAGAAGTTTTTCAGCATAGGAGTAAGGTTCTATTTTAAGGATGCTTTTTTTATTGAAAAGTTGCAATCACAATGAATACCAACCTTTATGAATAAAGTTACACTAGTAAGAGTATATGACTTTATTAAAAGTAGCTAGTGTATCACCTGAGACTCGTTTCCAAAGTTCTTCGAGCCTGTTGCCTTCAGTATCAACCGTCAAATCATATCTGATATGCTCAACCCACTTATCATCCTTCCAATTGTATCGTTTTGTTAGAATATGGTGACCAGCATCATTATAGTCTAAAATCATTTTTCTCGAATTTACCCACATACCATTTTTCCATATCGGAAAAGCTTTCACTGCGGGTAAATCATGATCATTATATCCATATTGGATCTTCATCAAGTTGCGTAAAGTGTCTCCAGGCTCAATTTTGGGTTTCTCTTCTATTAGAAGGTTGTTTTCATAGGTATATTCAATTTCAGAGACGAATTTCGAAGTTGAATCTGTTCTGCTGATGATCCGATTATCTTCATAATGATAACGGGATTGTATCCCAAAGACCCATACGCTATCTCTCCACGTCTCACGAATGACTTTAGTTTCCAATCCATTTTCATCGTATCGCCTTGTAGTTTGAGCTATGTGAGCTTCGGTTCCATCATTTATTCTCTTTGTGAGTTCTTTTACCAGCTCACCACTTGAATTGTACTCGTATTGTACTTTCCTGACTAGAATCCATTCGCCATCATTATTTGAATACCACGATTGAACAAGAGGCTTTTTATTGGTGAAGTGTTCCTGACTTTTTTGACAGCTGATCATTAAAATCAGTGATATAGTCAGACACACCATGCTAAGAAGAACTTTCATCATGTTAGATTTAACGATTGGTAATAAAGTAACAACAAATGCAATTGATAACCCTAGACTGGTTCATTATCGCTGCTTTTTTCATAGCAGTGTTAATTATCAGTTTTATAGCCTCAAAAACAGCTGGAAAGAGTAAAGAAGAATATTTCCTGGCAGGAAAGTCAATGCCATGGTGGTTATTGGGTATATCTATGGTTGCTACCACCTTTTCCGCTGATACCCCAAACTTAGTGACTGGTTTTGTTCGGGAGGGAGGAGTCGCTAAAAACTGGCTTTGGTGGTCTTTTCTAATCACAGGGATGGTAACAGTGTTTATATATTCTAGACTTTGGAGAAGGTCGGATGTGTTAACTGACCTGGAGTTTTATGAGCTTCGATATGGAGGAAAAGCAGCCTCTTTTCTAAGAGGCTTCAGAGCCTTGTACCTGGGAGTATTTTTCAACTGCCTGATTATGGGTTCTGTTACACTGGCAGCAATTAAAATATCATCCGTACTTTTTGGCTTAGAACCGCTCCATACAGTACTCATTGCTTCGTTGGTGGTTGGATTATATTCGGCTCTTGGAGGAATCAAAGGAGTTATATGGACTGATTTTTTTCAATTTGGTATTGCGATCATTGGTGCCATTTATGCAGCATTTGTTGCTTTAGATCAGCCACAAGTAGGTGGTATTCAGGGAATGCTTACCCACGAAGTACTAAATGGTAAACTTAATATCCTGCCAGACTTCAGCAACACGTCTTTGATGCTTTCCATGTTTATTATTCCGTTGGCGGTACAGTGGTGGTCAGTATGGTATCCTGGAGCTGAGCCGGGAGGAGGAGGATACATTGCGCAAAGAATGCTGGCAGCAAAGAATGAGAAACATGCTGTGGGCGCAACCTTGCTTTTTAATTTTGCCCATTATGCGCTTCGACCTTGGCCCTGGATATTAGTAGCTCTTGCTTCCATCATACTATTCCCAGATTTACAATCTATCCAATTAGCTTTTCCAGATCTCGACAGTCAATATCTTGGAGATGATATTGCTTACCCTGTGATGCTTACATTGTTATCTCCTGGTTGGCTTGGACTAGTATTGGCTTCATTAATAGCCGCGTACATGTCAACAATAAGCACACACCTTAATTGGGGATCTTCTTATGTGGTTAATGATTTTTATCAACGCTTTTTAAAGCCGGAAGCAAGTGAAAAGGAACTTGTGTTTGTGGGAAGAGTATCAACTGTTCTGCTGATGTTTATTGCCGGTGTACTGGCATTAACAATTTTAGAGAATGCATCACAAGCGTTCTCCATTTTACTCTTATCGGGTGCAGGTACGGGAGCCATTTTCCTTTTGAGGTGGTTTTGGTGGCGTATAAACGCATGGACAGAGATCGTAGGAATGATTGTCGCGACGATCAATGCATTTGTACTTGTTCTGGTACTTTCTGATGAAGTTGTAAGCTTAGGTGGATTGGATGCCGATACTTCTCGGTTGTTGATTGCGACACTTGTCACAACCCTAGCCTGGCTCATTACGGCCTTTGTTACTACACCTGATTCAAAAGAAAAACTCAATTCATTTGTCAGTTTAGTGAGGCCTCCCGCAGGATGGTCTTCTTTCGAGTACAACCGACCATCAAAAATGAAGTATGCTATTTTGAGCGTATTCGTTGGGAGTATGGGGGTCTATGCAGCTCTCTTTGGAATCGGAAATTTGATTTATGGGGAATGGACTTATGCTGGAGCCTTATTAATAGCTTTTTTTACTTCTATATTTCTCATATTCCGCTGGTGGAAAAAATGAAAAATACCCAAAAGTGGGTATTGTTTATCATTTGATAAATTCAGTACTTTGAAGAAGATACTTACCGCTCTATTCACTGCCGAATGTAGAGGCCTCCGATGGGCCTCTTTTTTTATGCTCGTTTTTCTATATTGCCTCTCAAACATAAAAACATATGGATCACACATCAGGCATGCTTAGCCCCGATTCACTTAAGGGCAAGACAATTATAGTTACAGGAGGCGGTACAGGGCTAGGCAAGTCCATGGGAACATATTTTTCTGAGTTGGGAGCAAACCTCGTTATCACGAGTAGAAAAATGGAGGTATTAGAGGAAACAGCCCAGGAAATAACCACCAAAACCGGAAACCCGGTGCATTGTGTGGCTTGTGATGTAAGGGAATATGAGCAGGTTGAGCGTGTGATATCAGAGTCAAAAGAAAAATTTGGAGGGATTGATGTGTTGCTCAATAACGCAGCAGGAAATTTTATTAGTCCTACGGAACGTCTTTCACATAGAGCTTTCGACACAGTCGTTGATATTGTACTGAAAGGGAGTTATAACTTTACGCTTGCTGTTGGCAAGGATTGGATTGCCAATAAAAGAGGAGGAACCATGCTAAATATTGTTACTACCTATGCCTGGACAGGATCCGGCTATGTGGTTCCTTCCGCTTGTGCTAAGAGTGGTGTTTTAGCCATGACTCGTTCGCTTGCGGTAGAGTGGGCAAAATATGGCATAAGGAGTAACGCAATAGCTCCCGGACCATTCCCGACGGAAGGTGCCTGGGATAGACTACTTCCCGGTGACCTGAAGAAGAAGTACGATCCTGCTAAGAAAGTTCCACTTCAGCGTGTAGGAGATCATCAGGAGTTAGCCAATCTCGCAGCTTATTTAGTATCTGATTATTCTGCTTATGTCAATGGAGAGGTTATTACGATCGATGGAGGTGAATGGCTGAAAGGAGCAGGAGAGTTCAATCAATTGGAAGCAATTCCTGAAGAACTTTGGGATGCCATGGAAATGGGTCGTAAGAAAGGCGGGTCCAAGCTCAAAATGATGTGGTTGTATTTTAAAGGGATGCGGAAGTTGAAGATGTGATGGTATGAACTACCAACAGAATGCATCGTCCTTTGAATTCATGTTAAGGAACTCGCTTGTTTTCGCTTTGCTTCTTTCCGCTTACCTGGTTTCTGCGCAGGTAAAAGTGGATGCTACGCCTACGGGTAAGCATGCGAAAGCGATCAACACTGCTAGGCAAACACGGGAGGAAGCGAAACAACGAAAAGTGGAAGTAAAGCGAGTTAAAAAGCAACTCAAAGAGCAGAAGAAAGCAAGAAAGCTGTATCGGAGAAAGTATGAGAACATTCGGTCTCGACGCTTGGACTCTCTGAATATCTCCGTGCTAACAAAGGAAGATTCATTGGGGATATCTGAGCAGATTTTAACTCAGACTGACTTTCCTCCTGAATACCGCGAGCTCATTCTGAATCCAGTGGAGCTAAGATTGGATTCTACAAGACTTGTTGGTGCAGATAGCGTGGCTTTGGCTCGCGGAGGAGCCTTGGCTGAAAATGTTGCCAGAGAGTATTTGCCCGATGAACTTAATCAAGCAGAAGATCCGCTTGGTAACCTAAATGATCCCTTGGGTGGAGGCGTGAGTAACAATACTGATCTACCGGCGTTTAAACCACCGTCTAAGCCAAATCCTAACCTGGTAAAGCCAGATCAGGCGCAGGCTTTATTCAAAAAAATTGATCCTGAACAATTTCAAGAGGCCCAGGCAGATATCCAAAAGCTCAAAAAGAAATACAGTGAATTACCAGACACACGTTATCCGGAAGAGGGTACGAAGAGAAACTCACTAGAAGATAAACCCTTTAAGAATCGATTATATTTTGGAGGCAACCTAGGTATTCAATCTACAGATCCATTTATCCTGGACACCAACTTACAGCTAGGCTATTGGATCAATAAAAAGTGGCTGGGAGGAGTTGGTATCATCCTCAGAGAACAGTTTAGCAATGACACCACCTCCACACTTACCGGAGATGGATATGGCTATAGCTTTTTCACTAGATATGACATCCCCAAAGGATTTTTTGCATGGGCAGAGGTGGAAAGACAATTAAACCGGTCGTTATTTAATAATGAACAAGCTTTCAATAGTGAATGGCAGTCTGCGATACTTGCAGGAGCAGGGCGGGAATTTAGAATAGGATTTGTTCAAATGATCTCTATGATCCTCTATGACTTCAATTACAGAAATAATGATCTGAATGCCCGACCTATCGTTTTCAAATTTGGAGTCAGATTTAGTAAAAAGCCTGAGTAAGCACAAGTTTTCCCGTACCTTTGCCATCTAATAATTTATGATGGTGAGGTCTTTTATTTTGTTGTTGATTGCTGGCATTTTTTCATTTAAAAGTCAAGCTCAAGGAATGATGCTTTCTGGTGTCATTGATGGTCCCATACCCGGAGGATTACCTAAAGCTGTGGAAGTGTATGTGTATGAGGATATAGCAGACCTCAGCTTATATGGAATTGGTTCTGCGAATAACGGGGGAGGTTCAGATGGACAAGAGTTTACTTTTCCTGCTGTATCAGCTACTGCAGGAACATATATTTACATAGCTTCAGAAGCAGTAGAGTTTACAAATTTTATGGGTTTTGCACCAGATTATACCAGCTCAGCGACAAATATCAATGGTGATGATGCTTTTGAGCTCTTCTTCAATGGGTCTGTCATCGATGTTTTTGGAGATATCAATGTGGATGGTACAGGTCAGTCCTGGGAGTATCTGGATGGCTGGGTGTATAGGAATCAGGATACTGGTCCGGATGGAACTACCTTTGTGCTAAGCAATTGGACATATAGCGGGCCCAATGCGCTGGATGGAGAGACCAGCAATGCAACGGCTGCTACATCATTTCCTTCGGGATCTTTCACCTCTATCTTGCCTGTCGAGTTAACTTCATTTGAAGCGAATAGTAACGGATCTAAATTAGTACTGACCTGGCAGACTGCAGTTGAAGTTAACAATCGAGGCTTTTACATTGAAAAGTCTGTTGATGGGATCAGTTTTGAAAGCATCGGCTTTGTTGTGGGAAATGGAAATTCGAATTCAATGAAGAGTTATCAATTCAATGACACAAACTTCTATCAGACTTCTTACTACAGGTTGAAACAAGTGGATTTTGATGGGGCTTATGAAAATAGTTTTGTTATAAGAGCTGAAAACACGACGAGATTTTATTCCATCTATCCCAATCCCGTAGATGATGTGGTAAATATCAATGTCCCTGTAGAGAAATTCGATGTTTTGATTATCGATGCTTCAGGGAAAGTATATTTTCAAGGGAAATTATCCAGGTCAACAGCTTCGACTAAGATTTCATCTTTAAAACAAGGTGTTTATTCAGTTAGACTTTCATCCAGCCATTTTTTGATGGAAACCCGCGTGATTAAAAAGTAAAAAATCAAAACATAAATAAAGGCATGTCTGAACATGCCTTTATCATTAATCACCTATTATATCACAATGGATATAATGTCGCATCCTCCAGGAGTTACCGTGTATAGTGAAGGATCAAAACCAGCTGGGAGAGGAGCAGGTCCCCCTGACAGACTGTAGAAAACATCCGGCTGACCTTCGCCTGTAACATCACAAGCCTCTACCTGGATGGTTGTTCCTCCTCCCGGAGGTGGTGGTGGAGGTGGAGGAGGGCAGGTTACACTAAATGTAATGTTTGCGCATCCAAAATTCGGCACGGTATAAAGTGCCGGATTAAAGTTTGAAGGCAAAGGAGCAGGGCCACCTGACAGACTGTAAAAAATGTCTGGTTGGCCATCTCCGTTCGTATCACAGCCTCTGACTGTTTCAGTGCATCCTGTTGTAGACGCACTGGCAAAGTTCGCTGTTCTAAATCCGCTCAGGATTAAAAAGCAGCAACCAATGGATAGTGAGATCCATAGCTTTTTCATACTTATTATAGTTTAATGAACGTTCCGAAACTACTCGAAACTACTATAGTAGATACGTGAATCAGTTAAGTATATTGTAATACGGATATTATTAAACCATTAAGTTTGAAGAGATTGATGCCCTAATCATTTACCGAATAAAGTAACTGATTATTCGCAAAATCATATAAGGTCAATCGTCTGAGATCGTAGTACGCTATCCAATAGTTGCGAAGTGCAGTGATGTAGCTTCTTTTAGCTGCATCTTTCTCGGTTAAAGCGATATTCAAATTTGTGATATCGATCTTTCCAATCAGGTACCTATTCTGCGCTACCTCATATCGTTTTTGCGCTACCTCATCCGATTTTTTAGATATCTCAATTTGTTGTCTCAACACATCCAATTGACGTACTTGTGTGATGATCTCCTGTTCAAAGTTCTGCTCTTCTTGCGCGATAACATAATCTGTCAGTTGTTTATTGGCTAAAGCGGTTTTTAATCTGGCTTCATTTCGTCCCCAATTCACGATTGGAATATTCAATGTAAGGTTTGCAAACTGCTGATTCTGAGCGTCTTGATAGGACTGATCAAATGTGGTTCCAGCGCTATTCAGTCCAAAGGAAGCATTCAGATTCATTTGGAATCGCTGACCTTTTGCTTCTGCTACTTGTGCTTCAGCCTCAATTCTTCTTCGTTCGAAAGCAATGAAATCGGAGCGATTATCCTTTGCATATTGAAGCGCTATTTCCTCGTTGACTGGAAAAACAGGGATATTTTCCGGTAAAGTCAGATCAAAATTTTCTCCTTCGTTGAGTCCTATGAAGGTTCTGAGTCCAAGCCTGGAAGTTTGCAGATCTAATCGTGCCTGAGTTAAGTCTTGTTGCGATCGGAGTAATTGTAATTCAACTTGCAAAAGTTTATCTTCTGAAGCGGTACCAATATTATACCGGCCCTTCTCGATATTATAGATCGTGTCATTATTTGCCAGGTTGAATTCAGCAATCTGATAGTTTACCTGAGCATCCAGGTAGTCAAAGAACCGTGTAACTGCAGTTCTGGATACAAACTCCATCTCTTCTACATAGCTCCTTTTTGATTCCTCAAATCGAATGGGTTCAGTTTTACGATCCCATTTCAACTGATTAAAGGCGAAGATGGGTTGATTAAGTGTCAGGTCTACAATCGTACTTCTCCACCGTGTATCATCTATTACCAAATCCTGAAATTGGCTTGCTCTTGTATTTACCGATATACTTCCCCCTGTGGGAGCGATGGGCTGGAAGAGACCTAGATTCAAAGATGAGTTGGTTTGCTCCACAGGACGGAACTGAGTTGATCCGTCTTCCTGGATTACCGGAATGAACTGATTGCTGTATGCAGGTAGATTGCCACTCAGTGCTAACTGCGGATTGTAATTGGACTTGAACAATCGGTACTGCCAGAAACGATTTTCTTTACGAGTTTCTGCTTGCTTGGCCAATGGGGATTGACCCTTAGCCATATCGATAATATTATCAAGCGAATACACTACCTGCGCCTGGGAGGTAGTTACAATTGCAATAAAAGCAATAATTACAAGTAATCTATTCATATCTAAGTGAGGTAATAGGATCTTGTAAAGCAGCCTTCCTTGCTGGAGCAATCCCGAAGATCAATCCAATAGCAGTGGCTACTCCAAATGAAATTAAAATTGAACCGAAGGAGATTACAGTAGGTATATCTGCAAACCGACTAACTGCCAACGCCATAAGTACGCCAAGGACAATACCAATAAATCCGCCGCTAATACTGATCATCATTGATTCAAACATAAACTGATTGATGATGTCTGTCTTTTTAGCACCTATGGATAGTCTCAAGCCAATTTCTTTGATCCGCTCAAGTACGGAAGCCAGCATGATATTCATGATACCTATTCCCCCTACAATCAGAGAGATTCCTGCAATGGCTCCCAATACATAACTGAATATGTCGTTGGTTCGCTGCTGTTGTTTGAGCAACAATTCAGGAATCTCTATTTCATAATCCACCACTTCATTGTGCTTTCTTTCCAGCATTCGAACGATCACATCAGCTGTTGGATTTAATAACTCTGTTTGATCAACCTGCACTACTAATTTATCCAGTTGGTGATAATTTGTTGTTTTCGCTTCAGAATCGCTAGAACTACTGCTACCACCGCCGATGATGATGACATTACCACCTCCACCTCGATTTGCTCCCTGGATCATCTCTTCAGTAAGCATAGATCTGTTTTTATATCTCACCAAGACCGTCTGAAGAGGGGTGTATACGTCCATGTTATAATCCCTTATTCCTAGTTTGCTGATGCTGCTTTCACTGATATATCGTTCATCAAGTACACCAATTACTTTCAGCCAATTGGGACCACATTTGATCATCTTTCCAATTGGGTTTTCAGAAGGGAAAAACTTTGTTTTAATGGACTTACCTATGATACAGACAGCTTCACCTTTCTCTAACTGGACACGATTAAACATCTTCCCTTCAGATAAAGTGAAGTTGAAGATATCAAAATAAGAGGGCTCCACACCAACTAGTTTGGCCGATCTCCTGATACCATTTTTGATGATGTAAGTCTCCAAAAGAATCTCAGGGCTTACTGTCTGAACTCCCGGAATGGTTTTGATAATGGACTCTTTGTCATCGAGTGTAAGACCGGGAGAGAATTTTTTCTTTTCTTTCGATTCCTCTTCTTCCTCAGCAAGATTTTCCTCCGTCTGTTCTACCACTGGCTCAATAATGATGTTGTTAACACCTACCAGTTTGATCTGTTCCAGAATCTCTTGTTGAGCACCGTTTCCAATTGCAAGCATAGCAATTACTGCCGCCACGCCAAAGATGATCCCAAGTGCAGTCAGAATTGATCGTACCCTGTTTGCCAGAACAGCCTCAATGGCGATCAGGAGATTAGCGAGAAGCCTTTCTTTATCCATGAGTTAGTTTCTTCTTGCTCGTCTACCTTGAGGGAACTGCCTTTGTGGACTTTCTTCAAGTTCAGGTTCAGGTTCCTGTTTTTGCATCCTTTTTCCATCCATCTCCGGGATGAGGGATACATCATCTCCCTGCAGTCCACCGACACTACTCAAGTATACTCTATCGCTTGGGTCAAGTCCAGCCATAATGTGGACATATTCTGAATTTGCATCACCCAGCATCACTTCCTGTTTTATAGTCCTGCCTCCATCTTTTTTAAAGACATAAGTAATGGAATCATACTGTGAGTGTAGAGATTCTAAAGGAACGTAGATTGCACTATCTAAGGCTTTTGTAATGATCTTGTTGCTGGTGGTCATCCCTGGTTTGAGTAGGGGATCTGTACCAAATACTTCAATTTCTACTTCAAAAACCTTCGCATCTGAGTTTGGTCGCTGTTCACCCACATTAGCTACCTTAATTACTCTACCTTTAAGCTTCTTATCAGGGAATGCATCAAATCCAATATCCACAGGTTGACCTCTTTTTACTTTTCGTATATCAACTTCATTTACATAAGTTTTTGAAAGCATCTTCGAAAGGTCCGGAAGTGTTGCTACTGTTGGATCCCAAGCGCTGACTTGCGACCCGGCTTTAATTGGCTTACCACTCCAATCTCTTTTATAAATCAGCATCCCATCCTCAGGAGCAAGTATTGTGAAGTCTTTCTGCAATGATCGAAGACCTTCTAATTCATTTCTATCACCTTGTAGTTCTGCGGCAGCTTCCTGCATTTTTGCTACGTTTTGCTGCCGTTTGATTTCATAATTCTCTTTTGTTTGTTTCAATGCTCTCTTAGCTTTCTCTAAATCGATTTCAGCTTTTTGAATGGTCGCCGGCGGTTCGAACTGAGATTGATCCAATGTCAACTGCTTTTCTCTCACTGCGTAATCCAGATTAATAAGTTCGTCCCGGGCTTGTCTCATAGTAAGAGCAGTATCTAACTTGGTTTGTGTGTACTGTGATTGTGATTGATCTACTTCTAATTGGGCATCTTTGATTTTTCCTGTCAGTTCTGATGGATCAAGTCTTGCCACATACTGACCTTTTTTAACCTCGGTACCTTCATCTATGATATCTTGAATAGTGAGATTCCAAATTCGATAATTTCGTATTCCCTGGGGCCCTTTAATTGGAACAGAATTCTTAGCATCTAACGCGCCAGAGGTGGTTATATCTACAACGAATTCTCCTTGCTCAACCGGAATGACCACTTCGGGTTTAGCATCAGATGAACTGCTGGCGAAAACCAACACCAATATGGTGACTACAGCTACACCTCCGATGATAAAAATTCTGTTTCTCTTCATGATTTAGATTAGTTGTCAATTAATACTCTTATTAATAAATAAGGTTACGACCGGGGCTCTAACCAAAATGTTCTAATCTTCTGCTGCTCTGGTGATGGATTCTCCAATTCTGCCAACGCATGCTTCTGAGAAGATTTCACTTTGATAGCCTTAGCTTTCAGTTTTACTTCTTTGATTTTGCCCTTTACTTCTCGTCTTACTTTAACAAACACCTTTTGTCCCGCTTCTGTTGTGTTATAGAATGCCTCAAAAATCTCTCCATAGTTTTCTAGCGTAATTGGACGACTATTCCATTCCAATAAAACATCTCCCACTTTAAATCCTAAATCTTTTCCAAAAGCATTCATCTGGTCTGTTCCTGCCACATAAATTTCTTGCTGTTCATTCAACGCAGGAGTAAACTTCCCGGCGGAAATTACCATGTCCTCACTCTCTGGTGAATAACTTATTCCAGCCCAACCCAATATTTCGTTGTAGGGAAGAGGGTCGCTACCACCAATATGATTTCGAAGAAAGTCTCCCACTTCTCCATTGGTGATTCGCTCGATCTCATTAAATAAATCCTCGTCTTTAAAAGCCTTCATAGGACCATATTGTTTTGCTAGCTCCCTTAAGACGGTTTGAAGGTCTTTTTGCCCGTTAGTAGATTTGATAATAGTGAGGTCCAGACACCATGCGATGAGTGCTCCACCTGCGTATACATCACCATATCTCCTTTCATTTTTTGGTTCAAGGATATTCTCGCTAAATTCTGTATATGGAATGTCCACGTTGTATCGATCTTGCTGATTCATTTTATTTCTCATCTCACCGAGAAAATCTTCCAGATCATATAAGTCATATTTAACCTGTACATGATGTGATGAATATTCAGTCACCCCTTCATACAGCCATAAGTGTTGGCTCATTTCAGGTTCTATGTAGTTGAAGTTGTGAATCTCCTCTGAATGGATATTTAACGGTGTGACAATATGAAAGAATTCATGCGCTGCTACATCTTTAACTGTTTGGCTGATTCTTTCTGGATCCATTTCGGGAAGTGTATAAAGTGAAGAGTAGGAATGCTCTAGTGCTCCCCAAGAACCTGAAATGGGCTGATCGTCAAACAGATAAATAAGGTAAGCATATCGATCTACTGGTAACTGCCCGCCTAAATATTTCGCCTGGGCTTCCATCAATTCATCAATATTATCCATCACATCTTGCGCAGAAAGAACATTGTTTGGAGAGTAAACGGAAACCAAGACATTAGCACCTGCAATTTCTTTGTTTACAATGTCTGGCTTGCAGTACATAATTGGTGCATCTGCGAGAAAATTATAGTTCTCTGCAGAAAATGTATCCGAGGTGCTGGATTCATCAATTTTAACTAATGAGGTAGCACCTTTGATCTCTTCCGGATGGTTGATGGTAAGTTCAAAAGGTTTGAATTTGTATCCATCCACATAGCCTATGAAACCAAACGTGTTCATGACAAATACCCCTCGATCTGCCTCGATACTCATCCCACCTGGCTCAAATACTTTATTGTCTCCGTATCCTTTGAATTCATCAAACGAATCTTCAATCCAGTAGGTGATTTTTTTCAATTTGTTACTTTCTTTAATCTTCCACTTATTGGTTGAGATGTTGTCAACCTCCAAAAAGTTTCCGTCCCGATCAAAAGCCTTGAAATCAACAACAAATCTTCCAAAATCAGAAATGCTGTAAGTACCCGGAACAATTTTTGGCATATGGTATTCAACCATATCCTCTGTGATTTCTGGAACCAGGATTTCTACTGGAACTCGATCTTCCTCAGCCTGAGTTAAATCAATGTAGATTTGATACTTATCCTGAGCACTAACCGAAATGATAATAGCAGTGAGAAATAATGTAAAGAAAGATTTTATCATGTGTGTTATCTATTTTTCTATTCTGATGGTTTGTGTAATCAAAAACCGTACAAGATTACTCTAAAAGACTCCTGAATGTTTGTTAACTGAGGTTAATTTATATGAGAGGAAAGCTTGAGGTTTTTATGGTAGCTTACGACTAAACAAAAAAAGCCGCACGATGGCGGCTTCTTATTTGTAGAAGAAGTAACGCTACTTCTTCATATCTATTTTATTATCGTTTATGATGTCTCCTTTTTCATTCACATCTACGATTTCGTATCCAAGCTTCTCAAGTTTGGATCGATTCGTGGCTCCATCTCCAACAACTAGGATGTAAAGGTTCTCGTCTTGCAGGTATTTTTCCGCTAAGCTATTGATCTCGCTTTTTGTTATGGTAGCTATGATTTTGTTTTGCTTATCAACAAAGTTTTTATCGAGATCATAGTGGTTGATTCTTCTTAAGAAGTTGGCTTTCTGACGAGGAGTTTCGTAATTCCTTGCATCTCTCTGGCCAATGGCACTTCTCATGAATGATAGTTCATCATCCGTAATGCCTCCTTCTCTATATTCACTAATTTCTCTCATAAATTCGACCACTGAGCTGTCAGTAGCGGCTGCTTTAATTCCTGCAGAAGCCATAAAAGGTCCCGGATCATCACTACTATTGAAAAAGGATCTAGCACCGTAAGTCCAACCTTTATCCTCTCTGAGGTTTAGGTTAATTCTACTGTTAAATGCTCCTCCTAGCGGGAAATTCATTAAATAGGATCTAAAGTAATCTCCGGTTGCGTCATATTCCATATCCGTGATGTAACCGATTCTTATCTGAGATTGAGGTGCGTCTACCTTATCTACCAGGTAAATTTTGGTGTCTTCGGACGGCTTAGGATCTGGTAATTCAGGAATAACTGTGTTTTTTGTTTTCCAATTTTTTAAGAATCCTAATTGTGCATCGATCTCTTTTTTCGAAATGTCCCCTACAACTACAAGCTCAGAGACGTTTGGAGAGTAGTACTGGTCGTAAAAGCTCTTTACATCATCCAAGGTAATATTTTCAACTGTTTCTTCGATTCCCTGAGAAGATACCGAATAGATATGTTCATCACCATACATTAGTCTGTTAAATACTTGATTGGCAATACTGCTTGGGTTCTTTTGTGACGCTTTTATTCCTTCCATCTGCTGATTCTTCAATCGATCAAAATCTTCTTGATTGAATGCAGGATTTTTAAGAATCTCCTCCGCTATTTCCAACGTTCGAGGTAGGTTTTTCTTCAAGGAGGATATCGTCATGGTAGTGGACGAATTGCCACCGAATATGTTGATACTACTACCAATCTTTCTTAATTCTTCCTGGATTTCTTCAGAAGTATAGTTGGTAGTAGCTTCATTCATCATGCTTGCCGTGAGCGAAGCTAAGCCAGATTTCTTAGGAGCATACGCATCCATTTTATGGCCTCCATTGATGGTAAGTTGAAGTGCAACCACCGGAATTTCATTGGTTTCAGTTCCAATGACCTTTATGCCATTTGCATACGATTCTTTCCAGAAATCAGGCACCTTAATAGATGGGTTAGGCCCAAGAGGTGGACGTTTACTTCTGTCAAAAGAATCCCCGGTTGGACGCTCATACGTCAAGCCGGAGTAATCAGTAGTAGGGAATGTATTGTTCCCCTCTCTTGGAATTTCGAAATTGTCAGGCTTTGCCTGTGCCGTTTCTTCATTCGGAATCACACTCTGGATAACCGCAGGCTTGTCTTTGATGTACTTATTGAAGACCCTCATGACATCTTCTTTTGTGATGCTTAAGTAGCGCTCAAGGTCATATTTGATGCCATTTGGATTCCCGTAGAAGGTCTCATACGATGCAAGTTGACCTACTTTTCCAGAAACACTGGCCAAGCCATTGATCATACTTTGCTCCTGGTTGGCCTTAAACTTAATGATGTCGTCATCAGTCACTCCGTTCTTCTCGAACTCTTCCAGTATTTCTCTCATCTGAGTTTCAAAATCTGCGAGCGTTCCACCCGGGAACGGGAGAGCAAACATGGTAAATTCTCCGGCGTGCTCACTGGTAGGGTGGAAAGTTGAGGCTTGAATAGCTTTTCTTGGGAGTACAAACTTCTTGTAGAAGTAAGAGCTTTTACCCGTTCCAAGGATTTCTGCCAGACAATCCAATGCAGCTTCATCTTCATGGAACCTTGGTACGGTTGGGAACGAGAATAGCAGAGCGGGGAATCGAATATTAGAATCTACATAAGAAACATATCGATCCTGGTCAATAACCGGAGGTTCAAGTTCAAGTGGCTTTACCTCAGGTCCGCTTGGAATGACTCCAAAATATTTTTCTACTTTGGCGATTACATCTTTTGGATTTACATCACCACCAACCGTAAGCGTCGCGTTGTTGGGACCATACCATCTCAGGAAGAATTTCTTTAGGTCATTTACATCGACACGATCAAGGTCTTCAAGTCGTCCGATAGTCAACCAGGAGTAAGGATGTCCGAAAGGATACATTGCTCCAGCATTGATTTCTCTCCATTTTCCGTACGGTGAGTTATCATAGTTTTGTCCCTTTTCATTCTTTACAGTGGCACGCTGTACTTCAAATTTTTCTTGAGTGACTGCATCTAAGAAGAACCCCATGCGGTCAGCTTCAAGCCAAAGCATGGTTTCTAATTGATTGCTGGG
This sequence comes from Ekhidna sp., assembly GCA_965267215.1. Lineage (GTDB taxonomy): Bacteria > Bacteroidota > Bacteroidia > Cytophagales > Cyclobacteriaceae > Ekhidna. Next base: position 1,411,466 of record OZ253940.1, on the reverse strand, counting down.
AACTGTTTCAAAGTAGTTTGTACGATCTCTGTTCGTAGTTCCATTCAAAGTGCCTCCAGCTTCTGTGACAATTTTAAAATGTTCTTCATCAGCTACATTTTCTGAGCCCTGGAACATCATGTGTTCAAAGAAATGGGCAAAACCAGATTTATTCAGTTCTTCTCTTGCTGAACCTACGTGATAGGTTACATCTACATGAACCAACGGATCGGAATGGTCCTCATGGATGATCAGTGTCAAACCATTATCCAATTTGTACTTTTCATAAGGGATAACAATCTCGTCACCTTTCTTAGTGACTTTTTCGATGAGTTTTGTCTGTGCAAATGCCATCGTACTGATGAGCAAGCACAGTGCTATGGAAATTTTTTTCATAACTGTTTTTGATTAATAACTCCTTTTTATTCTATTCTCTAAAATGGGACTTTTTTTTTAGATAAACACGTGAGTTAACCTCAAATAGTACAAAAAGCTGATAGACCGTGAAATAGCATGCTAAGTGGATTCATTGAAGAATTCATTTCACAATAAAAAAGGGACCTTAGGTCCCTTACATTTCTTAATTAATTTTCTGCATTTGCCATGCGTTTACGCTGATTCTCGTCGAGATAAATTTTTCGCATTCGAATAGATTTAGGGGTCACTTCCACATATTCATCTTTTTGGATGTATTCTAATGCTTCTTCCAAACTGAATTTCTTCGCGGGAGCAATCCTGGCATTATTATCAGACCCTGATGCTCGCATATTAGTAAGCTTTTTACCTTTTTGAATATTTACTACAAGGTCATTATCGCGGCTGTGTTCTCCAATCACCTGACCGGTGTAAACATCTATTCCCGGATCTATGAAGAAAACGCCACGATCCTGCAATTTGTCAATGGTATATGGTGTCCCAGGACCATTTTCCATTGAGATTAGTGATCCATTGATTCTACCCGGAATTGAACCTTTGTATGGTTGATACTCTTTGAGCCTATGGGTCATCACAGCTTCTCCTGCAGTCGCTGTTAACATGTTGTTTCTTAATCCTATTAATCCTCTCGAAGGTATTTCGAACTCAAGATGTTGAATGTTACCCTTTGGCTCCATGACTTTTAATTCACCTTTTCTTTGAGTGACCATTTCGATTGCTTTGCCAGAAACCTCATCCGGAAGATCGATCACCAGATGCTCAATGGGCTCTAGTTTTTCTCCATTGTCACCTTCTTTGAATAAAACCTGAGGCTGACCAACCTGAAGTTCATAGCCTTCTCGTCTCATAGTTTCAATAAGTACGGATAAGTGAAGTACACCTCTGCCAAATACTAAGAATTTGTCTTCCGAATCCGTTTCCTGAACTCTAAGGGCAAGATTTTTCTCCAACTCCTTCATCAAACGATCTCTAAGGTGTCTGGAAGTCACAAACTTTCCCTCTTTACCAAAGAAAGGAGAGTCGTTAATCGCAAACAGCATACTCATGGTTGGTTCGTCGATTGCGATACGAGGGAGCACCTCCGGATTTTCAAAGTCAGTGATCGTATCACCAATATCAAAGTCTTCGATTCCGGTGATCGCACAGATATCCCCGGATCGCACTTCTGTTACTTTTCTTTTACCAAGTCCTTCAAATACATGCAGTTCCTTAATTCGGACTTTTTTCAACGATCCATCTTTTTTGCTTAGTCCAAGGTTATCACCTTCTTTGAGCGTACCCTGGAAAACTCTTCCAATGGCAATTCGACCTGTGAAGGAAGAAAAGTCCAGGGAAGTGATCTGCATGGCAGGGACACCTTCATTAAACGGTGCAGGAGGAATTACTTCAATGATTTTATCTAGCAATGGTAAGATGTTGTCTGTTGGGTTTTGCCAATCTTCACCAAACCACCCCTGCTTACTTGATCCGTAAAGTGTCTGAAAATCAAGCTGTTCTTCCGTGGCATCTAATGAAAACATCAAGTCGAAAACCTGTTCGTGCACTTCGTCAGGTCTGCAGTTCTCTTTATCCACTTTATTGACAACCACGATTGGAGTCAATCCTAAGCCAAGTGCTTTACCTAGCACAAAGCGTGTTTGCGGCATTGGTCCCTCGAAAGCATCGACTAGAAGGATTACACCATCAGCCATTTTTAGTACACGTTCTACCTCACCTCCAAAATCGGCGTGACCAGGAGTATCAATGATATTGATCTTTACCCCCTTGTATTCGGCGGACACGTTCTTAGAAAGAATGGTAATCCCTCTTTCTCTTTCAAGATCATTGTTGTCAAGGATAAGCTCTCCTTTTTCCTGGTTTTCTCTAAACTCTTGCGTTGCATAAATGATCTTATCAACGAGTGTGGTTTTACCATGATCGACGTGGGCAATGATGGCAATATTTCTTATTTCTTGCATATGGCTGTTAAAGCGCAATTTTTGAATTCGACCGCAAAATTAGAAAGAACTATCATGGAAACCACTATGGGAGGTAAATACAAAAAGTATATTTGCGGTCTCTTATCGAATTTATGGGAAAAGAATACAAAAGACATACCATTACAGCAGCTCTTCCGTATGCAAATGGACCTGTTCATATAGGGCACCTGGCAGGTGTTTATGTACCTGCTGATATCTACGCAAGATATCTTAGAAGTAAGGATGAAGATGTGGCTTTTATCTGTGGTTCAGATGAACATGGTGTTGCTATTGAATTAAGGGCACGAAAGGAGGGAAAGTCTCCTCAACAAGTGGTGGATTTCTACCATAATCAAATAAAGAGCTCGTTCGAGAAATTTGGTATCAGCTTTGATATTTATCACAGAACATCCTCGAAGCTACATCATGAAACAGCTTCTGATTTTTTTAAAAAAATGCATACAGATGGAAAATTTGAAGAAGAGATTTCTGAGCAGTTTTTTGATGAAAAGGAACAACAATTCTTAGCTGATAGATACATAAAGGGTACTTGTCCAACTTGTGGCTTTGATGAAGCTTATGGCGATCAATGTGAAAACTGTGGATCTACACTGAGTCCTTCTGAACTAAAGAATCCTAAATCGATGCTAAGTGGTGAGGCCCCCGTAATGAAGGAAACAAAGCATTGGTATTTACCACTAGATAAGTATGAGTCATGGCTGAAAGAGTGGTTACTGGAAGGACATAAGGAGTGGAAATCCAATGTATATGGACAATGCAAGAGCTGGATTGACAATGGATTGCGTCCTCGTCCTATGACACGTGACCTCAAATGGGGAATACCTGTACCGGTAGAGGGAGGAGATGGCAAGGTGCTTTATGTTTGGTTTGATGCCCCAATAGGGTATATCTCTGCAACTAAGCAATGGGCACAAGATAACGGTAAGAACTGGGAGGATTATTGGAAGTCAGAAGATACCAGACTTCTGCATTTCATAGGAAAAGATAACATCGTTTTTCACTGTATCATTTTTCCAACGTTGTTGAAAGCAGAAGGTAGTTATATTCTACCTGATAACGTTCCTGCGAATGAATTCTTGAACTTAGAGAACAATAAGATTTCTACTTCGAGAAACTGGGCTGTTTGGTTGCATGAGTATTTGGAAGAGTTTCCGGAGAAACAAGACGTTCTTAGATATACACTTACTGCCAATGCTCCTGAAACGAAGGACAATGATTTTACCTGGAAAGATTTTCAGACCAGAAATAATAGTGAGCTTGTAGCCATTTTTGGGAATTTCGTGAATCGTTCGGTAGTACTTACACATAAGTATTTCGAAGGAAAAGTTCCTGCGAGAAACGAACTGCAACCGATTGATGAAGAGGCTCTGAATGCGCTTAAAGAAGCCCCATATAAAATTGCCTCATCGCTGGATCAATTTAAGTTCAGAGAGGCGTTATTTCAATTGATGGAGTTGGCTCGGGTTGGGAATAAGTATCTAGCAGATACTGAGCCATGGAAGTTGATTAAAGAAGATCAATCAAGAGTAGAGACCATATTGAATATTGCTTTGCAAATCAGTGCTAACCTTTCGATTTTGTGTGAGCCATTTTTACCATTCACATCAGAAAAACTCAATGCCATTTTGAATACCAAAGGTTGGGAATGGGCTGATGCTGGTTCTGCTGATTTGATTTCAGCAAACCATCAAATAAATAAAGCTGAGCTACTTTTTGATAAGATCGAAGATCAGGGAGTGGAAAAACAAGTGAACAAACTTTTGGAAACGAAGAAAATGAACGAACAAGAAAATAGCACGCCAGATTTACCTTCATTGAAAGATGAAGTTGTGTTTGATGATTTTATCAAAATGGACCTTCGTGTAGGTGAGATCAAAACCGCTGAAAAAGTAGAGAAATCAAATAAACTGTTGAAGTTCACTGTGGATATGGGATTGGAAACCCGTACCATTCTGAGTGGTGTCGCCAAACATTTCACACCAGAGGAAATGATTGGTAAGAAAGTAACCGTAATGGCCAACCTCGCGCCGAGAAAGATCATGGGTATTGAGTCTCAGGGAATGCTTCTGTTCGCGGAAAACAGTGATGGCAAGTTAGTAGTAGTCAGCCCGGATAAAGACGCTGAGAATGGAGCAGGTATATCATAAAAAATGGCTGAGGCGATAGTTGATTCCAATGAATAGAATTTTTGCGCTACTTATAATTTTCTTCCTGCCGGTAGTTTCAATAGGTCAGGATGTAACTAACCTTGAAGCACCAGTAAGCAACGATGAATCTAGTTGTGGGGCAGGGTTCATTACCCTTACGGCGACCAGTTCCATTAATAATGGCAACCTGGAGTTTGAGTGGTACGAATCAACAGGTGGTGGACTTCAATTTCTTGGCTCCTTGAATGGTTCAACCGGGAGATCGCAATTCATAACTTCTTTTTTAATCGCAGATAAGAGCTTTGCAGTAAGAGTGAGGCTGGGCAATTCTGTTAGTCCTTACACATTTGTTCTTGCTGAAATACTCAATGAGGCTACCATTACTCAGCGCCCGGAGATTCAACTTTGTGGAGAAGCCTATTTAGATATAGAAACCGAGATGGATTCCATTGAGAGCTATCAGTGGCAAATTTTGGTACCTAGCGAGCTGGGAGAATCTTCTTTTGAAGATCTTACAACCGACTCGAGTGATTCTACTACATTAATTGCAATCGAGACAGGCTTTTATCGGGTGATAGTCACAGACTCTACTGGCTGTCAGGCAATTTCAGGTGAAGTAGAGGTGTCTAATAGCAGTGTGGTTGACTTTATTGAGTCGGTTGTTCATTGTTATGATCCGATCATTCCAGGGAGTGATTTGGTTACATTAGAAAGCTCTTATGGCAGATCGTTTACAACCTATCGATGGGAGGAGTCGCTCGATAGTGTCAATTTCACCTTGATTGCAACATCTCAAAGTGTTGATGTATCAAAACCAACTGCTCAAGCCTACGATACCGCTTTCTATCGTTTGACAATTACAGAGCAAAATTGTTCAAATGATACAACCATAGCAGTTTACTGGAGGCCTTTGCCAGAAGGAGCCATCAGTCACATCGATCCATTGATTGGCCAAAATGATTTTTTTTATTGTGGTGATGATCCCGTATCTGATCGAACGCTTCAGTTTTCTTCTACGTCTCTGGGAATTTCGGTAACATGGGTAAGGGTCAATCATATAGCATCCATCTCACAGGATAGCTTAAAATCATATTCAGGACCAAATGGACCTGAGAGATTGCTCCTGGATTTCCCATTACTACTTACCGGAATCGAACTAGGTGATGAAGTGATCCTAACTCAGAATGAGGACAATCTTTTACCAGAAGAGGGTGGAATTCCTGATGATGGAGGACTCGTTTTTGCCGTTGTTATAGATACGGTAGCAGATAACTGTGGAGCAGTCACGAACGGAATTTTTGCTGACACTGCTTTTCCTCTTCCGGTTGTAGAAAATGCACTGGCCTATGATTACGAAGCTAACCTTGATTTTATACCTGTGTGTCGTGGGGAAGAGCTGGTGCTTACCTCTTACGACAAAACCGCCGACAGCTATTCCTGGAAGCAACTTTATGAAGATACTGATCTGTTTACAGAGATAAGTGTGGATGATACATTGAATATCCTCGCTGATCAAGACTATGAAGGGGGCACTTATGTTTTGGAAGTGATTAAAAATGGCTGCCTGGATCTTTCAAGAGAATTTAATGTGGTGCCTGTCACTCCACCTACCGTCGAGATTTCAAATATTGAGGAAGGGGAGGCTTTCGCTTGTGATGATATTCCAAGTATTTTGCTTTTTGGAGAAGGTAGTGAATTTGTGACAAGTTATCAATGGCTTTACAGTGTGGATAATGAGAACTTTGTCGAAGCTCCTGGAGACAGCTCCAATCACTTCTACATTGCCACATTAAATGGATATTACAAATTAGTAGCCTCCACGGCATTTTGTTCTTCAGAAACACCATCAGTTCAAGTGGAAATACCAGATCCAATTGACCCTGAATTTGTACTAGTAGCTATTGAAGGTGACAATCAGTATTGTGAAGGAGACGAGATTATCCTAACCTGCAACTATGAAGGTGAGAATCCAGCTTATTTTTGGTATTACTCTTTTTTTCAAATTGATGGAGATGAAGCCTCCATTGAGCTTGTAGAGTTAGGCGAAACTTTGGGTCCTGAGGTAACAGTGGATACACGGGCTTTTGGATCGGAGCTCACCGAAGAACTGGTTTTATACTTTTATATTCTCGTGATTGATGGTGAGTGTATAGCCGGTAGTACCAATGTTCCTTTTGTTGTAGAAATCAATCCGCGTCCAAATATTGAAATCGCATTCAGCGAGGTGTCCATCTCAACTGAGATATTGGTATGTGACGATGAAGAGGTAAGTGAAGCGGTCCAAGTCAATAATTTATCCACTGTTTCTCTACCCAACATCAATTACCTATGGAGAAAATATAATTCAGCGTCGGATAATTATGATACCTTACTAGGAGTTTCAGGCACGGAACTTACCATAACCGAACCAGGCAGATATCAATGCCTTGCTGTAGATGAAGCTGGATCCTGCTTCTCAATAAGTAATGACCTGGATGTTCTTGCATTGCCCTCTGAGGTTATTGGTGATACGTTATTCTGCTTTGGGAATGATATCAACTTGCAGGCCAGCAGACAGGATCTTCCTGACCTTGACGTATTCAGTTATCAATGGTACTATAGCGTAGACGGAGGCAGTTTTGCAGCAATTAGCAATGAAGCCAACTCATCTTTGGTGATCGATCCTGAAAGTGAACTTTATGGTAATGGTTTTTTCTATTATGAGGTGATGTATGACGCCTGTTCAGGGACTTCAAATATTTTGGAGGTGAAGGAAAATGTCAATTCATTTCAAGCAAGTCTAAGTATTGAGAGGAATCAACAAAAAAGTGTACCCTTTGAAGTTGCTTTGAATGTAACAGGCATAGATGAATGGGAAGCCGTTTGGGAAGCGGAGTATTTGATTTTTAGTGATAATAATCGCGCGATATATGAAGTGGATGAGGCGTTCACCGCTGATGGATTAATTGTAGCTGTAACTATCCTAAATCCAGGAGGATGCGAGGTGGAGCTCTCTGAATTTGTAACTTTCAGCGAACTGGAAGAGGTCCAATTTCCCAAATTTGTGAGTCCTAATGGCGATGGACTGAATGATAATTTTGAATTAAAAGGTGTCGATAGAACCATTGATAACCAATTAGTAATTCTGGATAACTGGGGCAATCGATTATACACTTCCGAAAACTTTTACAATGAGCCCAATCAGATATCTATCCTAATGAATGGCTTAAAAGCTGAAGGGGTGTACTTCTACATTTTTCAAACTGACAATGAAACAATTAAGGGTAGTTTTTATCTAAGGAAATAATGGAGAAACGCATTCACTTAATCTCTTCACTCTTGTTGCTTGTGTCGCTATACCTCGAGGCACAGCAGTCTACTTTAATTGGACATCAGGATTTAATTGGCTTTTATAACCCGGCACTAAATAGCGGATCGAATGGTCAGCTAAGCTACTTATACAGGTATCAGTGGGAGGGATTGGGGCCCTCATCTAATACGCTTTATTTCAAATATCCTTTAAAGAGTTCTGGGAAATTTTATTCTCCACATGCCTTCGGATCAATCTTTCAGTATGAAGATTTCAATCTTCTTGACAGAGCCAATTTGGAATTTTTTGCTTCTAATACATTGATCAAGAAAGATAAATTCAGAATTGGATTTGGCCTTAATCTTGGAATAAGCTACAATGGAGTAAATACTGATGGATTTAATATTGAAGAAATCGTTGATCCTGAGCTAGGTTCATTGGATAGAAGACTTTCTATCACGAATAAAGCGGGAATATCATTTAGCCATAGATTGTTAGATGTGGGTTTTGCGGCTAGGTTCATTAACGCTGAGGTCATATCGGATTACCACAATTCGTATTCTTTTAAGATTCCAGTGGCAAATCCAAAGTTCAATTTGAATCCAATGGTGATACTAAGAATGACCGAATCCTTTGAATATCAGTTGGAAGGTCAGATAAGGTCTACTTACGACAGCAAGTTGAGTTTGGCAGTTGGCTATCGACAAAATTTTGGAGCTATATTCGAGCTAGCTTTTAATATCAATAAGGTAGGAAAAGTTTCTTATGGTATTGAAACTCCCAGTAATGAAGCTTCGACATTAGGGCTTACTCATGAGATACTGGGATCATATTACTTCGAGTCACCAGCCCTTGTTCAGCACAGGAAAGACAGTATCATCAAGGCTAAAAGGGATTCATTAAACAGAGCAAGGGTGGCAAAGTATCGTAAACAGCGTCAAGAAGAAATAGCAAGAAATGACAGCCTTTCACTTTTGAAGAAAAAGGAAAAGGAAGTAAGTATTGTTCAGGCTTCAGATTCAGTAGAACAGGACACTCGAAAATCACAAAAACTGGAAGAGAAAGGGATTTATTCTTCGTTGGAAGATCTACCTGGAAATGTCTCTGACAACACGCACATTATATTGAATCATATAGGGTTTGAACCTGGATTGTATCTGCTTACTCCGGATTCATATAAAGAACTGGATCGACTCTTTCACTACATCAAGCATCACAAGACATTGCATATCGAAATCCAAGGTCATACAGATGATTCTGGTTCTCCAGAGACTAATCTGTCTTTGTCAAGATATCGGGCACTAGCGGTTTACAATTATTTAATTAGCAGAGGAATTGACCCTGCCAGGATGAATGTTGTTGGTTATGGAGAAAATCAACCACTCTATCCCAATGATACTGATGAAAATAGAGAGCTTAATCGAAGGATTGAGATTGTTTTTATCAAGAAGTGATTATTGGCCTGATGTGAAGAAGGTAGGGCGATAGTTTAGTTGGATATATGCAAAATGGGCAATCTCATCGCTATCACCTCTTTGCTTGACTATTTCCATGCTTTCAGTAGGTAGAAAATGCGCATATCCAAACCCTACACTTAGATTTTTGTAGGGTTTATAATCTACGAATAGATCAATCTCATAGCCAAGATGCTTGTCATCTTCAACTGAATTGTTTTCAATATCTACGATACTTTCGGATGTCGAAAAGGAGTGAAAATGCATACGCGTATTCCATTTGTTATTTAGTCTATAGGAGAATTTCACAAAGTAGTCTGCTAGTCCTGCGGGAACATTAAATCCTCCAGCATAGAACATATCCTGAATTCCAAAATATCTATGTCTTCTGGCGTATAATGGAATAAACGTATTTGTCTCATTGTAATTGGAATTTTGTAAGTCTTCGGCTGCAGTTCCGGATAAAATGTCAAAGCCAGGACTTACTTTTAACTTCCTTGTTATCGGTACCTCCACCTGCAAAGAAGCCATGCTGGATGATACCTTTTGATCCGATTGATTCTCACCTCTTTGTAGATAGAAACTTCCTGTCAGTTTAGCTTCACCAATCTTTTGTACTCCATAAATTCCCAATGTTTTGAAGTGATTAATAGATGTGTCTGCTAGCTGCTGTCCCAGGTCTAGAAACAATAACGATATTTCAGTGGATGAGAATTTTTTGTTGATCCAAACCATCCCCATGTTTTTGTAATAATTACCTGTAGTGTAAACATCCTGAAATAAAACTTCCCCTTCATTGTTTACACCTCCAGCTAAATGGACAGTCAGTGTAGAATCTTTATTCATCCATTCTAATAAACCTGCATCGTGAGATCGAGCTTGTAATCTCCATGTACTGTTACTTAAGATTTTTAAATCATCATATTCGAATTCTTGCCTTCCAATTTTTATACTGAGGCGATCTCTTATCTTAAATTTTGCCCAGGCTTGATAAAGGGCGATGGTGGACTCTCTGCTATTTAAATCAAATTGTCCCCATGTTCGGATATCCTGGAATGATAGAAAGGTCTCAACTCGATCACTGTCATTGTATGAAGCATTTAGTCGCGTCCGCTGTGTGATCAGGAAGACACCTTTTTCATTTTCTTCGCTTAGTGTTCGGTATCCATCTCTGTATTCGAATCTAGGTCTGAACTCTCCACTGAGTTTGATTTGACTAAAGACTTCTGCTGATAGAACTATGAGAGAGATGTAAACAATACTTCGCGTCATATGTGAACTAAGAATGATATTTTTTCCAGATGTTAAGCGATTCAAGGGGTGTAATTTTCAGATGGTCGACAAAAATAGCACTTGAATCGTAAAGCTGTTTGACTTTATTTTATCAATTGATAAATTACTACAATTGTTGTCATACAGACAATTTCTAATAAAATTGCCAACTAAATGACAAGCAATAGGTGAATTTAAAACACATCGGTCATGAACCTGAGACTCAAAATTGCCCTTTTTATCGGACTACTGCTAATTGCTACTATTACTATTATTAGCGTTTTCACTATATATAACCTTTCTTCAAAGAGCAGAGAGGACATCATTTCTTTCAGAAGAGATCAGGAAGCACAAGCCAAGCTTAGACTTCAAAGCGTAGTTGACCTGGCTTACGATGTATTGGTGGATACTTACAATCAATCTTCCGGTCAGGATATGAGTCCTGCGCTTGACCTGCTTTCTAAACTTAGGTTTGACGGCAAAGAGGGATATTTCTGGATTACGGATACTCAGCTTCCATATCCAACAATGGTGATGCATGCTGCTAAACCACAAAATAATGGGAAGGTGATGAGTGCTGAAAAGTACAACGTCGTGAAAGACAAGGAGGGGAAGAATTTGTATCAGGAACGTGTAGAGCAGTCTCTCAATCGTGGTGATGCTTTCGTAGATTACTTTATGGTAAAGCCTGATGAGGAAAAGGTTTATTCAAAACTCTCGTATTCCAGGCACTTTAAACCGATGGATTGGGTAATATCATCTGGTATCTATACGGATTCAATCGATGAAGCTGTTGAAGCAAAACAACAGGAGTTGGATGATCAGTTATCCGGTGTAATCCTAACCACTGTGTTGATTGGCTTTGTCTTGCTTCTCACAGGATTATACATCGGCTGGAGATTTAGTAATAGTGTCGTTGATGCTTTGGTGAAAGTAAGAGATAGTCTCAACAATCTGGCAAAAGGAAGAATTGATCATAAGCTGACTGTTAAGAGAAAAGATGAGATAGGAGAGATGATTTCCTCCCTGAATCAATTGGTAGATAGTCTGAGTAACTATGTTTCTTTCGCTAAGGAAATAAGAAAAGGGAATCTTTCTGTGGAAATGAACCTTTTGGAGGAAGACGACCTGGGACATGAATTGGAGTACATGAGAAGAAACCTTCAGCAGGTCTTAGATGAGACAAGTGAAGTACTAAAGCAGTCAGGAGAGGAGGGAAATTTAGGAGCGCGTATTGATCTTTCCAGGAAGCAAGGAGCATGGATGGACCTTTCCGAGGCTATAAATAATTTGCTAGAGTCCGTAGCTAAGCCTGTTATTGCCATTGATGGAATTGTTAATGCAATGGCCGAAGGCAATTTGACGGAGAGATACAAAGACTTGGCCGAAGGAGATATCAAGCGACTTATAGATAATTTAAATAAGGCGCAAGTTCAGCTTACACGATTGTTGACGGCAATCATGAGAAGCGCAACAACGTTTGATGAATCAGCACTGGAAATGATTTCATCTGGTGAGGAGATGAGTAGAAGTACGTCTGAAATTGCTTCCGCTACAGGTCAAATGAGTAGTGGCGCACAATCTCAGGTGAGTAAAGTGGATGAGGTGTCACATCTGATAGAACAGATACTTACCTCGTCTAATAATATGAAAGAAAAAGCAAGAGGAATCAACGCTGCGGCACTTGAGGGTTCAGAGAAAAGTCAGAAAGGAGGGAAAATGTTGGATGAACTGAAGCAAGGAATTTCCGAGATCATGCAATACACTTCTAAGACACATGAATCCATTGATGTGCTCAAAGGAAGGTCAGATGAAATCAGTCAAGTTTTAACGGTAATCTCTGAAATTGCTGCCCAAACGAACTTATTGGCACTGAATGCAGCCATTGAGGCTGCCCAGGCCGGAGATGCTGGAAGAGGATTTGCTGTTGTGGCAGAAGAAATTAGAAAGCTAGCAGAAGATTCCAGGCAATCAGCCACACGAATCGAACAACTAATTGCGGATGTTCAAAAAGATACATTAGAAACAGCAAAAGCCATGGATCAAATGAGTGATCGTGTGAAGTCTGGAACAGCTGTTTCAAGTGCAGCGCTGGAGATATTCAATGAAATCACCAAATCCTCAAATCATACACTTGGATTATCTGAGGAGATTGTGTCTGCAACTGAAAAACAGCTTACAAACATTCAGGAAGTTGTTGGGATTACGGAGAGTGTGGTAGTAATTGCTGAACAAACGGCTGCTGGTACTGAAGAAGTGGCAAGCTCAGCTGTTGAGTTGGCCTCAGGAATGAATGCCTATAAAGAAAAATCAACCGAGCTTTCATCTTTAGCTTCTGAATTGAAGGAAGAGCTAGGGAAGTTTAAGTTAAGCTAGAGCTTCATAGCTCCAGCTTGGTGTCGTTAATCAATCATTCCTTTAGCCCAATTGATCACTAACTCAGGAAGTTTGGGATCCCATTTGCCGGTCTTAAAGTTGAAGGAGTCATCAGGCGATTCATGTATTGTGTTCCAGTGGTCAAGCCCCGGATAGATATAAAGCTCGTGATCATCATGACTTACTCTATTGAGTACGTCAATGATCATGTGATTATCAAACTCAGACATGATCCAATCATTCTCTCCGTAAAGAATACGGACCGGAACCTTTACTTTCTCCCAAGCAGAAGCTAAATCAAAATCCTGCAACTGCTGGTAGTACTTCATGGGTCTTCCATACATATGATTAGGACTGTGGTAGTTGTAATCCTTGAGTGCCGGATATTCGTTGATGACTTCTTCGTAGCTTTTCTTTTGGATAAGCATACCATAATAGAAGGGTATATAAACTTCATTCATTTTTTTTGAGATGGTAGCTTCATCATCACCACTCATTTGCCTAATCCTTCGCTCGATTTCCAACATGTGTTCAAACCATGTCTTAAAGAAAGTCCCATCTGATATTATTCCTGTCAGATTATACTTATCTGCTAACCAGGGAGCAATTGCACTACCCATACTTGCTCCGTATACTACGATTTTGGTGGTATCTACATAGTTTTTATTCTTTAGTTCTTTAAGAGCTGTTTCATAACCGTTCAGTTCAGTTTTAAAGTCGGTACAGCCACAATCACCTTCACTATCTCCAACACCGGGTTTATCTACCCGCATGACGACCATACCCGATTCTTCAACAAGACTCATGATCATTCTTACCCAATTGCTTGATCTGTTGGAATACTTTTCAATGGTGGAACAGCTCAATCCTTGAACTAAAAAAATGGCAGGTAGCTTCCGAGTAGGATCAGGAGTGGTTGTAATGGTACGCTGACGAATTCCATAATCACTGACTATACTCTCATAGTAAGTTGTTAGATCTTCATGATACTCTTTTTCAAGCGGATTAAATCTGACCGAAATCTTCAATCCATTCGTCCCTCGTTTAAGATAAAGATTGGTCTTTTCGTTTGCACGAATACTATAGGAAGCATAATCCCAATCTTCAGTTCTCAAAATTTGACGATCATTAACCTGAATAATACGATCTCCAGCAACGACACCTTCTTTTTCTAAGGGAGAACCCTTTTCTACTGATTGGATGGTTGCCCCTGGAGTGTTATTATCTGGCCAACTGATTTGTGCTTGCCAGTTTGCTCGTCTGGCAAGGTCCTGTCCAAATGCAGATTGAGTTACAGCAAGTATTAATACCCATAAAATTCTATTCATTTTGTATGTTTTTGATTAAGACACAATGCTAGTTTTTCAAAGTTTTCAAAATGAATTTGTTATTTCATTAGTGGCTGTTTTTATGTAAACTGCGGTTATCTCAGGACTTTCATTTTATGAATTACCTATTTGGATCACGTATACTCACTCACATTGTGTTTTGGATCGGATACTACATCCTGTTTGGTTTTATCTGGGCGATAGATGGCGATTACGGGTCATCTTATTTTTTAGAGTTTGTATTGCTTCCTATTCGGATGGGTGTGGTGTATACTTCACTTTACTATTTACTACCCAGGTATTTACTCCAAAAGAAGTTTATTTTATTCCTAGCCAGCTACGGGGTATTGTTGTTGATGGGAAGTGTCCTTCAACGCTTTTTTATACATTTTTTTTATGAGCAACAAATTCATTTTGATCTTGTAACCATCTTAGAACCTTCGGCGATTCTCCGAGCCTTTATACTTATAAATTCTACGGCATTATTTCTCATTGCTCTGAAAATTCTTTTTTTATACCTGGAAGAAAGGTCCATCAATCAGCCAATGCACGATGAAAAAATAGAGGTCAAGTCAGATAAGCGGTATTATCGAATTCATCCTTCAACAATCTTGTATCTGGAAGGATTAGGTAATTATATAACATACTATCTCAATAATGGTACGAAAATCATTGGCTACAACAGCCTAAAGAAAGCAAATGATGAGCTGCCGGAGTATTTTATCAGAATTCACAAATCATTTATTGTTAATGCTAATCAAGTAATCTCCTATGATCGGAACAATGTAGAGATTGTAAAAGACAAGTTTTTGCCTATTGGAAACTCATATGAGTTTGAGATCTAATCCCAGACAAAACGCCAACTTCCGTCTTGTTGTCTCTTCCATACAGTATGGAAAATACCTCTGCTCTCTTTTTGATTTCCGAGACTGTCCAGATAAGCAAAATGATAGTCACCGTAGGTATAACCCATATCTCCTGATGTGCTAACATCTATGAAAGCCGGAATCCACGTTAGGGTATCGCCCGGTTTTGTATCATTTTTATACCATGCTTTTATCTCGGATTTACCCTTTATGACATTTTTACCCCGTTTGATTACACCATCTTCAGCGGCATAAAATTCAAAAGCTCTGACAATTCCCTCTTTTTGTGCCATTTCACAAAATGCTTTCTCAGTATCTGCTATTTCCTGTTTCCAGGTTTCAATTTGACTACTAGTGTTATCGCACGCGCTTATGGAGAATAAAAAGACTAACAGGAGATAAATTTCCTTTTTCATGACTAAAATGTGACCTTAAAAAATAAGTTTGCTGCAGGTGTGGTATTTTCAAATGCTCGACCATAACCAGGTATAGAATAGACATCAATGGGGTTTTGCTCATCAAAGTCAGCCAGAATTCTGAGTCTGAGATTAAGACCTATGCTGAATAGGTCTGACAGTTTTCGATCAGAATATACGACTAATTCATACCAGGAAGCTTTTAGATCTTCTCTTCTGATATTCTGAATAAAGGTTTCCTGTGCACCAGTAGGACTTTCAATAAATATTCTTCCATCTTCATTGAAAGTCGACTGAGCATACCTGAGCGAGATACCAATGTTATTTTTTGGCTTGAATTGATTGACATAGCCAGCTCCAACTCTATAATAGTATCCTTCACTTTGGTATGTACCATTTGAATAGGCTCCTTCAGGGGTAAGGGTAGCCTGACCTATCTCGATTGTCAGCGGGAAATGCTCAAAAAATGTTAGCTCAAGCCCTCCCTCATATTTAGTTTCAAAGTTGGATGGGATAGTAACCAGTTTGCCATAATCAATCAGCAACGAAGGTGCAATGAATCGTTTTGAAACAGCTACCGAGTCTTCCTGGGCTAAACAGGAGAATGAGACTACCAGGCTAAAAATAGAAAGTAAATACAGTCTCACCATCTATACAATTTTCATCACAATTAGATTTTACCGAGTCTATTTCCATGTACATCTTATCAATGACCCTGAGGTTCTCTGTACGAACCAACACATTTCTTTCTTCATCCACCTCCTGGAAAACATCATAGTCCAACTCAATGATATCCGTAAAATCAGCAATGGTTACTTCATATTGGGTGAATGATTTATCGAAGGATAGAGGTATGCTCCAACTTGTAGCACTGTCTATATCATCATAAACTTCCACAAAAGAAGTTCCGAGTATTTCAATTTGTTCCACTTGCATAAGCCCGGAATTGATGATTGATTTTATCTGATTGAATACAGTAGTAAGTGAATCCGCATCTTCATTTTTGTTGGTAAATAGGAGGGAATCTGTTTGTCTTTCACTGATCCACTGTTCGAGATCCATTTTTTGACTATTTAGACTTCCCCCATTTTCGATGGAGTCACTGACAACTTGTAAGCTATCCCTCAATACATCGAGGGAGTCTATGTTTGCAACTAAGGCCGAATCATTGAATGCGAAGACCGCCAAGCTATCATCCAGATTGTTGATACTGTCCTGATTGATGAACACAAAAGACACGGTTGGTTCAAATGTGACAGAATCACAATCATCGCAAGGGTCACACGACACAATCCAAAGAAATAAAACAAGAATGCTTAACAGATTTTTCACTCGCTATTAGCTATATCGGATCTACGTCAAATACCAGGCCAACACTCTTAAAAGCAGGCATCTGTTTCATCATTAGATCCACAGATCTGAGGTATTCTTTAACTGCAGGCAAGTTAATACCTTGTTTTTCAATTTTCAATGTGATTTCATGCAGATACATATTTCTGATCTTTCCAATCAGAGGTTCTACCGGGCCAATCATTCGTTGATAGCCTAGTTGATTTCTCATTTCTTTAGCAAAGAAGCTAGCAGCCTGAAGGGATATATGTTTTTCTCTATGCTTAAATGTGATTCGAATGATTCTAGCAAAAGGTGGGTAGAAGAATCGTTCTCGTTCATTTATTTCCCACTGAAAGAAGGATTTATAATCTCCATTCCTTGCCCGTTGTAGCAATTCCTGATCGGGATCATTGGTCTGCACAATCACTTTCCCATCTTTAGATTTTCTACCCGCTCTGCCACTGACCTGTGTAATTAGGTGGTAAGCTCGTTCATGCGAACGAAAGTCTGGAAAGTGGATCATTCGATCCGTATCAAAAATGCCTACCAGGTTTACCCGATCAAAATCCAGCCCTTTACTTACCATTTGTGTACCAACAAGTATATCGATATTACCTTCTTCAAATTCCTCAATAATCCGCTGATACCCATACTTACTTCGTGTAGTATCCAGGTCCATTCGTTGAACGATCGCTTCAGGAAAAAGCAATTTGATTTCTTCTTCTAATTCTTCCGTCCCAAACCCTACATTTCTTAGTTCTTTACTTCCACATGACAAGCAATCGCTATACATGCTTTGATTGTAGCCACAATAATGACAAACGAGCTTATTGTTGTATTGATGATAGGTAAGGCTGACTGAACAGTTAGGACATTTTGGAATACTGCTGCAATTATCACAGGTGATGTATGACGCATAGCCTCTTCTATTCTGAAATAGAATGACTTGCTCTTTTCTGTCAAAAGAATCTTGGATTGCATCTACGAGGACAGAAGTAAAGTTTCCTTTTAGCTTCCGTTGCTTTCGTTCTCTATTGACATTTGCAAACTCCATTTTAGGATGATAGGCTTCACCAAATCTTGAGGTTAGTTCGACTAATCCATATTTATCATCTAATGCATTTTGATACGTTTCTAATGCCGGAGTAGCTGTGCCTAATAGTGTATGTGCTTTATGAACTGTGGACAAATAAATTGCTGCATCACGCGCGTGATAGCGGGGAGCAGGTTCAAACTGCTTGTATGAGGGCTCGTGCTCTTCATCTACAATGATTAGGCTAAGATCAGAAAATGGAAGGAACACTGCACTTCGAACACCCACTACGAATTGATATTCTTTGTTTAATACTTTTTTCCAGACCTCAACGCGCTCATTATCGGAATAGCGTGAATGATATATACCGAAAGAGTCTCCAAATATTTTATGAAGACGAGCAATGATCTGTGTTGTCAACGCTATTTCAGGCAGAAGATAGAGCACCTGCTTACCGGCATCAACTTGTTCTTTGATCAGTTCAATGAAAATCTCCGTTTTGCCACTTCCGGTTACACCATGAAGTAATACGGTATTATGATTTTCGAATGATTGTAAGATAGATCTTCTGCAAGACTCCTGTTCCTGGCTGAGATTTACCGACCCTTGAGTTTCGGACTGATGGGAGGGAAGCCGCGAAACAACTTCTTCCCATTCGGAAAGTATTCCATTCTTGATCAAAGTCTTCAGAGAAGAAGGGCTAATGTCTTCGGCGAGTAGACTGGATTTAAGCACACCTCTTTGATTACACTCAGGGTTATCCAGCACCGGCACTTTTCTCAGGTAAGTCAGCATTACTTCCTGCTGTTTGGTTTTAGTCTCCAGCTCATTGATAACTCCCTCCAGTATTTCTTCCTTTAAGAAAGAATCTGATATTCTGATGCGCCTTACTTTCTTTGGATGGTATTTGTCTTTGACTTTTTCAAACAAGTCAATCAACCCTCTATCTGATAGTTTTTTCAGGATTCGCTGAGGTTGCTTCAACTCAAGGACCTCACTCACATCTTTCATGGTAAGGTCGTTGGTTTTTAATGCCCGAAGTAGCTGCCACTCTCGGTCATCCAGGTCTTCATAGTCCGGATCTATTTCGGGATTAATTCCTACAAAAGATTCACTTGAAAGTTTGAGAGCTGCGGGTAATGCGGCATTGATGACATCTCCGAATGAGCACATGTAATATCGTGCCATCCACTGAAAAAACTTAAGTTGCTTTTCGTTAACAATCGGTTTACTATCCAGTACTTCAAGCAGTTCCTTTGGTCGATATTCTTCGGGTGACTTCATATGGGTCTCCAGAACAATACCAGTATAGATCTTCTTTTTCCCGAAAGAAACGACTACTCTGGATCCAGCAGCAACAACTTCTCTATCCTGAGGAGAAATGAGATAAGTAAAAGTCCCTTGGAGGGGTAGGGGAAGAATTACTTCACAATATGGATTTGACTCATTCAATATGCTTCGAAGCTACCATTTTCTTCAAAAAATATAGATTAATGTTGAATTCAGAAATTAAGAAAACATTAAGGTTGTTACGGGTGCTAATCGCGCTGTTCCTTCAATATGTCATTAATAGAATAGATAACTTCGTCCAGCTCTTTTACTGAATCCTTCAAAATCTCCATGAACCTCATATCTGGGACTTTGGAATCAGTAGAATCCAAGATTTGCAATACGCTCATGATCTTCGTTAGTGGACCTCTTAAGTAATGAGCGTTTACGTATGCGTATTCCTCGAGTCTTAGATTTTTGTCATTGAGTTGTTTGGTCCGTTCCCTTACCTTTTCTTCCAATCTTTCATTTAGTAATCTTATTTCTTGTGTGCGTGCCGTCACAATTTCTTTTAGCTTTTTTTGCTTTCTTATTAGTATTACATATCTGAAATGAAAAATGACTCTTGCTACTACTATTATCATGATTGTGGCCAGCAGTATAAACCACCATTGTAGATAGTAGGGTTTTCTAATTTCGAATTCAAAAGAAGTAATTGGACCCCAGTCACCTGAGTCGAATCTAGCTTGAATATCAAATCTGTACTTACCTGACTCAATATTGGTTAGGCTGATATCATTCCTTGAATTGGCCAATTCTATCCAATTATCGTCGGACTTTTTTAAACGGTATCTGTAATTTATTTTATCTTCATTTACATATGAGAGACAATAGAACGAAATCTGTAGACTATTGTAATCGTATGGTAAAGTCAACTGGTCTGCGAAGTTTAGGCCCTCTTTTTCAAGGGCTTTTATGCTATTAATTACGACCTCCAAATTGATATTATTTTTCAAATCAGCATCTTCTTGATATATAGAAACGCCTTTTTCTGTACCTATCCATACTCTACCTTCAGTATCTTCATAAAGTGCATTTCTATTGATTTCATTTCCGGATAATCCTTCATTAACACCATATAATCTGAGTGTTTCATTATGATAGAGATAAACACCATGGTCACCTCCAATCCAGAATCTGTCTTTACTGTCAACCAAAAGTCCGTAAATAGGGGTTTTGATCTTAACCTTTTCCCATGGGATAATTTCTTGGTCTTTGATAGTAGCAAGGCCGTCGAGTGTCGCTAAAATAATCTCCCCCTCATACTTGATTACTTGAAAAACGTTATTGAGATCGAGGTTTTCTGATGTGAAATGTTGGAATGATACTCCATCATAGATCATTATCCCATTTGAGCCGGATAACATGACTAAAGTATTTCCAATACTCTTCAGATTTCTTATTCCTCGAAAAGGATGTATTTTTCTTAATTGTCTATTTTCTACCTTGAATAATCCCTGACTACTCGATACATATACATCTTGATTAAAGTTCTCAACAGAAGTTATCGTTAAGTCTTTTTGCTTGATGGTTATGACTGGATTGCTAAAATTCTTTTGGTCATAAGCCAGCAGACCACCGGCATATGTTGCCATATAGATATACCCTTCGTCTAAATCCCTTTCAATATCGGTGATTCGGCATATTGTGGTTGGATCGCTTTTTATACTGTAAACATCTATTTTATCATTTTTCAAAATATTAAAACGGAGAGGGTTTGCCAGTAGCATAGCTCCATCTTGCAATTGCATTACGGCAGTTACCTCATCGTCAGCTAAGCCGGATAATTCATCGTAATTGATGAATTGCAATACATTGAATTTATAAAGCCCTCTCGTTGAACTCAC
Source organism: Ekhidna sp. (assembly GCA_965267215.1). Classification (GTDB taxonomy): domain Bacteria; phylum Bacteroidota; class Bacteroidia; order Cytophagales; family Cyclobacteriaceae; genus Ekhidna. The sequence continues at coordinate 1,390,384 of OZ253940.1, read as the reverse complement.
CCAGATGTTGTTTTCAAAATCTGAAAGGATTCCGGTGCAACCGATATTTACGTTCTTACCATTGATTAGTACATTACTCCATGTGTTTCTTTTTTTATTAATGACTCTTGCTGGAGATGCCGAAGCGAAGAATACAGTTCCTGATTCATCAACCTCAAAACTGCTACTGGTAATTAGAGCAGACTGGTTCAGACCTAAATCATTTAAAAGATATTTGACTTTTCCATTCTCAATCTCAGCGTACCAATTGTATCCTAATAGATGGAGTATCTCATTTCTATATGCGAAGTTTAGGACATTTCTGTTTGGAATTTCAGAATATGGTAAGGGAAGTGACTGTATGGAATGATCCTTGAACTTGAAAATCCCATTTGATGTACCAATAGTAATTATCCCATTAAAATACTGGATGTTGTTAATGTGAGCACCCGATAGATTGTATTCTGACCATTTACCATTACCAAAATCATAAACATGAAGTTTATCTGATGAACCGAGTAAAACATATGCTTCCTGGCCATCTGATACCACTTCAAATTCAATTTGATTATTTCGAATTATGTCTTTGAAAGGAGTTTCTAAAACGCTCCATTTATCATCCGCGTAGTATTGGATAGTGAAGGCTGATTTGTTAAGTCCTGCTACCCAGACAGTATCATTAGGGATGGCTAATTGAGAGTTCGATGACGTTGGAAGGCCGAGTGAATCAGAAAATGGATTCCATACTTTAGTATCGTAGAAAGTAGGTCCAGACTTGGTTATAAACCACATCATCCCAGAAGGGTGTTGAGCAATGTCAAATACCGTATTACTAGGCATGCCATCCACAGTCATGTATTGTTTTAACGGAAAATGCTGAGCCGCTACAGGAAGTAGAAATACTGTGGCGAAGAATGATATAAAGAGGAGGTAAATGATTCTCACTGCCTAAAGATAAATATCTGTAAATTCTGTGGACAAAGAGTAGGCCCCATTATTAAGCTAGTCTGAAAAAAGTCTTTGCTGTCTGATTTTAAACTGATTATCTATGAACGGATAATATTGACTTAAATCCTTATTCTATCAGTTCAATTGTGAAAGAGCCTCTCTCACAGATTTCGTGGGTCTTTTGCATGATTTATCATAACAGACATAGATTGTTGTTTCTCCATCGATAGCTGATTTATGTTCAAAAGGGGGAATGTCTGATTCTCGTTCTGTTCCTGATATGATCTTAGAAGGAAGGTATTTCTGATTGATCTGATTGACATATTCTTTGGCTTTTGGACCGACTACAATAACCTCAGCCAATTTGCCTGAAAGTTCCAAGACAGAGATTCCCCAGTTACTCATATACTCTGGCTCGGCAATGATTAAATCCTTTGTTTGTGCAAGCATTGACTTTCCTTTGTTCACCATATCATCATTGTACAGGTGGGTGCCGAGGTGAATCAGATCCCATGCCATGATGGAATTCGAAGACGGTATTACATTGTCGAATAGTTCTTTCTTTCTTGCAATGAGGCTTGAATTTTCATCACTAGTAAAGTAGTAGAGATTTTCGCTTTCATCATAGAAGGCTTCTTCAACTCTTTGAGTGAGTGTATATGCCAGTTCCAGGTATTCTCTATCCAATGTAGTTTCATAATATTTTATAAAAGCTTGAATGACTGTTGCATAGTCTTCCATGAAACCTTCCATTTTTTTATCAGGAAAGCGATTAAGTTTCTCTGAACGAACGAGTTGTTCCTTGATGAAAGCGGCATTTTGATCAGCAAGCGACAGTATCGAGGAATCTTGTAGCGCTTGAAATGCATCACAAAGGCCTGTCAACACTAGCCCATTCCACCCAGCGATAATTTTATAATCCAGTCCTGGTCTTACTCTTTCTTCTCTTCTTGCTAAAGCTTTTTCTTTGAATCGATTAATCCTGCTTTGAAACTCTTCCTGAGTCAACTCAAATTCTTGGAGTATTTCTTCCTCTGCTCTGACCACTCTCAAAGCGTTCTTTCCCTCCCAGTTTCCATCTTTTCTAATATCGAAATAAGAAGTGATCATTGCAGAATCAGTTCCAGCTAACGAAGTGATTTCATCATAATTCCACACATAAAACTTACCTTCTTCACCTTCGCTATCAGCATCAAGTGCGGAATAAAATCCACCAGTTTGGTCTAACATCTCTCGTTTTAACCAGGCTATTGTTTCTTCAATGGTCTTCTTGAACCTTAGCTTTTTCGTTAGTTTGTATCCGGTGGCGTAAAGACTCAATAGCTGACCATTATCATAGAGCATTTTTTCAAAATGGGGGACATGCCACTCCTCGTCTGTACTATACCGGGCAAAACCTCCCCCGACGTGATCGTATATTCCTCCATCCGCAATTTTTTTAAGTGTAAATTCCAAATGGTTAAGTGCTTCCTCGTTTCGTGTTTGGTAAAAGTGATTAGCTAGAAATTGCCACACAGATGGCATGGGGAACTTCGGTGACTTTTTGATTCCTCCATCTACGGTATCGAATTTTATTGCGAGGTTTTGAAAAGCTGTATCAATTTCATTTGAAGATAATTTGTGAGTCGTTCCTTCAAGTTTATACTTGTCCGATTCCTTAGCTTGCAAGCTTTGGGTAAAAGCCTCCGCTGATTCATTGATTTTACTTCTGTTATTTTCAAAAGCCTCATTGATGCTTGTGAGTAGATTCACCCAACCTTGTTTTGGGAAGTAAGTGCCTCCGTAGAACGGTTTTTGATCTGGAGTAAGAAACACATTTAAAGGCCAGCCGCCTTGTAGACCCATAGCCTGGACGGCATCCATGTATACCTGATCTACATCAGGTCTTTCCTCACGATCCACTTTAATATTTATAAAGTGCTCATTCATGATTCTGGCGATGGCTGTGTCTTCAAAGGATTCTTTTTCCATCACATGACACCAATGGCAACTTGAGTATCCAATGCTTACCAGTATTGGTTTATCTAGTTTCTTAGCTTCATTCAGTGCATCCTCACCCCATTCTCTCCAATCTACAGGATTGTGAGCGTGCTGTAACAAATAGGGACTTGTTGAGTTAATTAGCTCATTGGTGTACTTGTGCATATCGTGATTCTTAGATGGTTGGCAACCAAAAAAAATGATTAAGACAATTGAAAGAGATCTCATTTGATCTTGCTTTTAATTTGTTCTAGTTCAACACTCACATCTACCATTCCATTCAGTTTTTCAAGCTTAGATAGTATTTTTCTTAAGAATTTTTGATGGCCTTCCGAGTCGGGTTGAAAAGGTCTGTGGTTAAGTGCTGAACGAATACTTTGCCATTCTTTTAAAAAGTTCATCAACTCAGGATCAAAAAAAGTTTCAGAAAACTTACTCCAAACATAATCAACAGCCTGAGCAGATGGATGTACCATATCATTTGCATAAAAGCGATAGTCCCGAAGTTCGTCGATTACAATTTCGTAGGAGGGAAAATACATTGTATTGTCATGGACTTCACAAATCGAATGAACCGCATCAATCAAAATAGACTTACTTCGATTGTTTTCTATCAATCCGTCTTTTATGTGCCTTACAGGACTAATTGTGAATATGATATTAAGGTCTAAGCGAAGATGATCAAGATATTTGACCAAGTCTTCAAACGAATTGATGATCTCAGTTTGAGATAAAAATCTCTTTTTAAAATTCTTGTCAGGTATTTTGTGGCAGTTGGCTACTATTCTCTTGTCTTCAAATTCATAAATGATTGCGGTCCCAAGTGTGATTATCAGCCATTTAGTATCTCTCAAAAAGTTCTGGGTTTCCTCCCTCTTTTCATTTAATTTTTTTTGAACGCCTCCCTTGTTCAATGAGGAAATAATTCCATGTGTATCCCAGTGGAAATATACTCCTTGACTTTTTATAATATCTTCTTCATCTATTTGATTCATCAGAAGCCTGAAAATAGAGTAAGGATTATAGACAGTTCCGAAAGGATTATTCAAGGAAGTGAGTTTAGTCTCTTTCAATTTTGTTCCAATCTCATCGGAAAAACATGAGCCGATCAAAAGTATAGGGTCCTTAAGTTTGATTTGATCAGTCGCTTTTTGTATATCAAAAGGAAGTTTAAACACTGTTGATACTTTTCTTCAAAAGTAGAAATAATAAAAAACCCTGAACCATAAGGATCAGGGTTTATCTATTTATAAATTATCTATTCTATTACTCAGCTACCACTTTTATGATGATAGGATGATGTACTTCCTTATGTAAATCAAGCAGGACTGTATACTCACCCAACTCTTTGATTTTTTGCTCAAAGGAAATTCTTTTTCTATCAATATCGTGACCCTTGGCTGACAATGCCTCAGATACCTGAATCGGTGTAATAGCTCCAAAAATCTTGCCTTTCTCTCCTGCCTTTGTTTTGATCTCTAAAGTGATCTCTCCGATCTTTTTTGCAATCTCCTCCGCATCTTTCTTAGCCTTTTCCGCTTTATGAGCTGCTTGTCTGATATTTTCTTCTATCATCTTCTTGTTAGAAGCGCTGGCAATAATTGCCATGCCCCTTGGAATAAGATAGTTTCTGCCATACCCTGGTTTCACATCTACTGTATCGTTTTTGTAGCCCAGGCCTTGAATGTCTTCTCTTAGTATAACTTCCATGTCAGTAATTATTTAAGGGAATCTCCAACATATGGCATTAAAGCAAGATGTCTTGATCTTTTGATCGCTTGAGCCACCTTTCTTTGATACTTTAAGCTAGTACCTGTAATTCTTCGAGGAAGGATCTTTCCTTGCTCATTTACAAACTTTAACAAGAAGTCAGGATCTTTGTAATCGATGTACTTGATACCATTCTTCTTGAATCGGCAGTACTTTTCCTTCTTCTGTTCTCTGTTTATAGGTTCGTTCTGTAATGTCATTTTGCTGCCTCCTTCTTGTTTTCTTTCTTATTGAATTCACCTTTCTTTCTTCGCTCGTTATAAATAACAGCGTGCTTGTCAAGTGTAGTGGTGAGAAATCTCATCACCGCTTCGTCTCTCCTGTATTCTGTCTCCAGCTTAGCAATCAATTCGGTTTCTGCTCGGAATTCAAACAGCTGATAAAACCCAGTGGTTTTGTGCTGAATAGGGTAGGCAAGCTTGCGCAATCCCCAGTTCTCTTCATTGACGATTTCTGCGCCACCATCTTTGAGAACTTTCTTGAATTTTCCGACAGTATCCTTCATCTGAGCCTCAGACAAAACGGGAGTCAAAATGAATACCGTCTCGTAATTCTTCATAGTTTAAAATAATTTAAGAACTCTTCTAAAAATTGAGGTGCGAAGATAGCTATTTATATGTCAAACAGCAAAGCTTGCAATTCCTTTTGTTTAGCCGTTCAGGTATGCCAGTGTACAACAGGTATGACTATGTCTTCTTCGCTTGTGCTACGAAGAAGACCTTTATTGTCCTGACTTGGAGTAGTTTCTAGCTCTGTATTCGAAACTCACAGCTGGTCAACTCGCAACTATTTGACCATAAACGAACCTTGTCCCATCAAGTAGTCATCGGTATATACTTCCACTTTATGTTGACCAACAGCATATTCACTTCCTTTATCATAGAGAAAACTTACTTGTTGACTGTTTCGATCATAAAGTATCTCCTGCTTAGCTGTAAAAAACATCTCACGATTCTCAAATGTAAACGAACCAGAACCACGTGTAACATCGAAAAGCACATTCCCATCAGGGGCGATGACTCTGAGCAATAGCTCTTTTCCTTCAATAGGAGCAATCTCATTTTCCATTACCGTAAATTGAATTCTGAGTTGCTCAATATGTCGATTACGATATTCACCATCTGTTCTTTCCTTTCCTCGATCATTGATCGCAATGATTTGCATATCATCAATTTCTAGTCTTGATGCATAGGCTACTTTGCTGGCGAGTTCTTCTTTATTTTTTTCCAGCTCTTGTACGGTTTGACTGAGTTGGTTTTTCTCCACTTTTAGCGAAGTATTTTCTTCACTTAATTGCTCATTTAATACTTTTAGTTGTTCTATTTCTTCATCTTTTATGAGGAGTAATTCTTTATACCCTGCTACTCTGTTATTGAGTTTTGTGATCCGTCCTCTTTGATATTCAGCATCAACTAAAAGTTGTTTCTTGTCTGCTTCAAGTTGTGCTTTGAGAGCTTCCAGGGTATCAACTTCGCCACCAAGTTCTCGGATGGTTTGAATCCTGATATCTAATTCGTTTGAAACTGAATCTAGCTTTAAGTATGTATTTGAAATCTCTTGTTGCTGCCTTTCCTTTTCTTCTTCAAGCTGGGTATTCCTATAATAGAAAAATACAACCGCCGATAGCAGAAGAAAGGTTATAATGATAAAAACAGGAGTCCTGTTTTTTGAAGGCTTTAAATATTCAGGTTGCTCTTGAGCATTTTTTTCTTCCATCGTGTTTGAATTATGGCGGCAAAATTAGAAAATCGCTGATTCTTTAAAAACGTATCGTAAAATGCTGTTTGGGCATTGATGCATTAGGGAATATCAAACCTGCCTGAAATAAGTCTACGGTTAGTTTCATTCGATCATCTTTTATAATAGCATCCCATGCTGATTTCATACCTCTGGACCAATATATATCATGGATGACGATACACTGAATGGTACTACAATGTTTCATAACAGCATCTACTGACCATAAGACAACTTCCGATCTGTGATCAGCATCTAAAAAACACATGTCAGGCTGATCTTTAATAATGACCGATTCAAATTTTTCCTGGATGGTGCCTTGGACAATATCAATCTTATGTTGCAGCAGCCTTTTAAATTGTTTTTTAGCAATTTCTGATAGGATAGGTGAGGCTTCCAGCGTAGTAACATGACTGACTTTTTCTGGACCAGCAAGATATAATGTGTTGATACCTAAAGAAGTTCCTGTTTCCACTATTTTTCCATAGCCAACATGTTGTATCAGTAAGTGTAAGAAAGAAGAAAATCGTCGTTTGCTCAGAGAGTGTCTAGCGATTGAGCTAATTGTTTGTCGGTATGGCTGGTCGTTTTTTAGGTCATAAATGTCTATTAGTCGATGATCTCTTTTGAGCTGAACTCTTAGTTTTTCAATATTTTCAAGAGAAAACTTTTTAGAGGGTTTTATCGCATTGTTAAATATGTCGTACAAGAAAGGAGAATGGAGTGCGTGACTGCCTACAGCTCTCCAATTGTAGCTGAAGAAGCTCAATATTCTAAACCAATAAATCTTTAACAATGAAAATTAGTTGAGTTTGAAAGGGACAACCATGAAAAACTCTGGTATTTCTACATTAAAAAGTCGTCCATCTATAATTTTTTCCATAATGTAGTACCCTTTCATCTTACCCATGCCAGATCGAAGATTACATCCGGATACATATTGATGTATCTCTCCGGGTTCTAAAACGGGTTGTTTTCCAACAACTCCATCACCATCTACTTCATGTTTGGGGAATGCAGCGTCATAGATATCCCAGTGACGTGCTTTTAGCTGTACAGTATTATTGGAATTATTTTCGATTGTGATCCTATAGGTGAACACAAAATGCTCATGGGCCGGCTGAGAATGCTCCGGCTGATAATTTGTTTCAACAGAAACTTTTATTCCTTTGGTTACTCCAGTTATCATTTCCTGGCTGACAATTTAATAGAAATTCAACTTAATTTACCAAGAACTGGATTAAGATAATTTTAGATGGGTGTCAAAATAGAAGAAAGCTGGAAAGAACATTTGAATCAGGAGTTTGAAAAAGAGTATTTCAAACAACTCATTGCTTTTGTAAAAGATGAATATGCTACAAAGAGAATTTACCCTCCCGGCTCACAGATTTTCAGCGCATTTGACCATTGTTCTTTAGACAATGTCAAAGTAGTAATTGTTGGTCAGGATCCATATCATGGACCAGGGCAGGCCAACGGACTTTGCTTTTCTGTTGCTGATGGAATTCGACATCCTCCATCTCTTCAAAACATCTTTAAAGAGATTCAAAACGATCTGGAACAGCAGATACCCGAGTCTGGTAACCTGGAACGCTGGGCAGATCAAGGCGTATTGCTTCTGAATGCAACACTTACGGTAGAAGCACGGAAAGCTGGATCACATCAAAACAGAGGGTGGGAGACTTTCACCGACGCAGTATTGAAAGTCGTATCTGAGAAAAAGGAACATGTGGTTTTCCTTTTGTGGGGTTCATATGCTCAAAAAAAGGGATCATTTATAGATAATGATAACCATTACGTGCTCAAGGCACCACACCCATCTCCATTTTCAGCACATTCTGGTTTTTTTGGATGTAATCATTTTTCCAAAACCAACCAATATCTTACTTCAAAGGGTCTTACAGCTATTAATTGGTAATTTTGTACTGAAGACAAATAAATGAAACATATACGGAAGTTGTGTAGTTTAAGTGAATGACTGAAATATGAAGTTTTTAAGAGTTTTTTTAATTATTTGTATATCCACCTTAGGCTTAGTAGGATGTAATAAGGATGATGGTATTTCTGCTAATAATGAAGTAAGTGAGTTTGTATGGCTGGCCATGAATCAGTTCTACTACTGGCAAGCAGAGGTGCCAGAGTTGTCTGATAACAAGAAGTCTTCCAGAAGTGAATTAAATTCTTTCTTGAATGGGTACTCTTCTCCAGAGGGACTTTTTAGAGATCTACTTCATCCAGATGATCGATTTTCCTGGATTGTAGATGACTTTGAAGTTTTAGAAGCTTCTTTTCAGGGCATATCTAAATCTTTTGGATATGAATTAAGAATACTAAGGGTTAGTAGTGATAGTGATGACTTACTTGCATATGTCGAATATGTTGTTCCTGATGGTCCAGCTGCCAATGCAGGGGTGAGGCGCGGCGATGTATTCCTTAAGGTTAATAATACCCAGTTGACTGTGGATAATTATATCTCATTATTATTTGAACGAGATACATATTTGATCACACTTTCTGAAATAGATGGTAGCTCTATTACTGAAACCAACCAAAGCATTAATCTGACCGCAGTAGAATTGTCCGAAAATCCTATTCTCGTAGCAAAGACTTTGGATGTGGAAAGTACGAAAGTTGGTTATCTGATGTATAATCAATTTGTAAATAATAATGCTTATCACGAAGAATTAAACAATGTGTTTGGGAACTTCATAAATGAGGGTATTACGGACCTTGTTTTAGATCTGAGGTATAACGGTGGTGGATCATTGACTACATCTCGCATACTTGCTTCTATGATCTATGGAGATGCGTCTGATGCTGATGTCCTGGGCTCTATCATTTATAATGATAAGTTGTCTCAATTCAATACAGACCTTTTATTCCTGACCTCTGTTCCGGTTTTTGACGGAAATGGTGATCAAACCTCGACTATCCTTATGAATCGACTGAATCTCAATCGAATTTTCATTCTTATCAGTGGTAGTAGTGCGTCAGCTTCCGAATTTGTCATAGCAGGATTACTTCCTTTTATGGAGGTTACACTTATTGGTACTAATACGGTTGGCAAAAATGTTGGCTCGGTAACTTTATATGATTCTGAAGATTACTTAAAATCAGCTACATTGAATCCCAACCATAAATATGCCATTCAACCAATTATAAGTCAGTTAGCCAATTCTGCTGGATTTACTGATTATGTTGATGGCCTTGAACCTAATATTGAAGTAGATGAGTTGGACTTCCTGGGTAATTTGAGACCATTGGGAGATCCTTCAGAACAGTTACTTGCTGAAGCGCTAGCAATAATAGCGGGTGTTGCAAGAACAGATAAGTATCCAGAAGGTGATTTTGTATTTTATGATGATTCTGGTTTGAGAAAACGACACTCGAACTCTCTATTGATCGATAATGGGTTAGTGCCGGATCAACTGAGAGAAGACCTTTTTAAAAATTGAGCCAAAATTTAGAACATCATTATCGTGCCGAGGAAGAAAAAAAGGCACTCATTCCTGGGTGCCTTGCTATGTTGTTATTCCTTTTAATCGGACTTGGTTTTTTTGTTGGGCTGGCTTTTATTGTAAAGTTTCTCTCATAAAATCTATCTGATTCCATTGAATAGTCTTCCCCATCTTACTTTATTGAAGAAGCTGGCGTTGGTATCCCAAGACATCCAGATGAAGGATGCCTCTCCTACAATGTTATCTTCTGGAACAAATCCCCAATACCTCGAGTCATCTGAAGCGTGACGATTGTCTCCCATCATAAAATAATAATCTTTCTTGAAGGTATATTGGCTGAGCACTTCTCCATTCAATGTCAATTTATCTATATCAATTTCAACTGAATCGTGTCCTTCATAATTCGAAATGGTGGAGCCATACATGGCAAGATTTTCCTCATTCACTTCAATGGTCATACCTCGCTGAGGTACTGTCAGAGGACCAAAGAAGTCTCTGTTCCACGGGAAATACGTCGCGTTCGGAAAAATATTTGATTCTGATCTTTCTTCCGGGATTAATTGAAGTGTAACACCTTCGACAAAGGGTAGTTTTTCAAACTCTGAAGCACCCGATTCCGGCATAAGCACCGCATACCCTTCAGGATATCTTGTCACGCTATTATGAGGGTTTACATTTAGTTTCTCGAAAATTCGTTCTCTTATTGACTCATTGGTTCTTACAAAGTATTCGTGCTGCATCAATGGCGGATTCTCCTGCTCTTCACCATTCACATATATTTGAGTGGCCCTTATTTCAATGGTTTCACCGGCAATAGCTACACATCGTTTGATATAGTGGGTTTTGAGATCCATAGGATGATAAGCACCGTCACGACGTTGATTATAGTGATCGTCAACTGGATAATTGAAAACTACTACGTCATTTCTTTCTACTTTTCCTAAAGAGGGGAGACGAAGACTTGGTAATGAAACAGCTGGGATGTATGAAGGAATTTCCATACCCCAAATGGTTTGATGAGTTAATGGAATTTGTAGTGGTGTCTTCGGTGTACGAGGACCATATTCAGCCTTGCTCACAAATAAAAAATCTCCCACTAATAATGATCGCTCCATGGATCCGGTTGGAATGACATAGGCCTCCATAAATATCCATCGGACAAATGTGGCGCAGAAAACAGCGAAGACTACTGCTTCGAACCATTCTTTGCCGAATGATTTTTTAGGCTTTGGAATCTCAGTCGCTTTATTAATGTATGTGGTATCTGACCATGCGATGTAATTCATGTAGATAGGTGCAAAGACGACACCTAATACCTGATCTAGGTATGTATACTTACCAAATGATTTCATCAAATCCAAGTGCATGGTGAGGCCAACGAAGAAGTTAATCACGGGTACAAAAAGTAATACTACCCACCACTTAGGGCGACCTACAATTTCTAAGTGAACGTAGTAGTTAAGTACCGGAACAAATCCTTTCCAGCCTTCTTTTCCTGCTTTTTCAAAGAATTTATAATAGGCTGTGCCTTGCAAAACATACCACAAAACAAGGAATATGATTACAAATGCAGGATTAAAATCATGAAAGTACATATGGTCAGTTATCGTTTATAAAGTCAGACATTGTATAAACTCCTTTACGTGTATGTATCCATTCAGCCACTTTTATCACACCTTCCGCAAATACACTTCTATCATGTGCTGTGTGAGTGATGCCAATGGATTCTAAAGGAGACGAATAGCTTACGGTGTGAGTCCCAGGTACGTTGGGAATTCTTTCAGAAACTATTCCTAGTTTTTTATGATCGGTAGATTTTTCGTTTATCCACCCATTAAGGTCACTACTGGAGGAAAGAATTCCTTCAGATAAGGTAATTGCTGTTCCACTCGGACTGTCTTTCTTTTCAGTGTGATGGATTTCCTTAATTGATGGAGTAAAGGACAAATTGGACATTTTGTCCGCCAGCCACTCATTGAGTTCAAAAAATAAATTAACGCCAATTGAGAAATTGGACGCATATAAAAAAGTTCCTTTGTGTGCCTCACAGATTTCCTGTATCTCCTCTAAGCGTTCTGTCCAACCAGTTGTTCCGGATATTACAGGTATGCCATGTTGAATGCAGTAGGCTAGGTTATTAAATGCAGATTCTGGTTGTGTGAATTCAATTGCGATATCGACTTTATAATTGGATATCGAGTCAATAGAGTCATCTATGCCTAATCTACAGGTGATGGAATGACCTGATGCCTGAGCGATTTTTTCAATCGCTTTCCCCATTTTACCATATCCAATCAGTGCTATGTCCATTAAAATTTCAGTACGAAGGAAACTCCTACAGCCTGCGAAAATAAAGGAGTTGATTGAATTGAGGGCTCAATGCCAAAGGCAAGTTTATCATTAACGCGAAATTCATCGAGATGAGCTGAAACGTGAGCATCCACAATTTGAAGGATATAAAAAGCGGAACCTAAAATAATTAGGAAGTCGCGGTTCCTTCTAAACACATCTCTATTTCGTGTTAGTGCGCTTTCACTCGTGACAATTGATTGATAAGGATTAGGTAAACCCTTGCTTGTAAGCAATGCGGCGTTTCTGAGCCCATGGTAAACTTTATTGTTGTAGTCGATGAAGTGAGCAAATGTGAGTACTCCTGCCAATACAATAGGTACTTTCCAGTACTGCCTATTGTACGCTTGACCTAAACCGGGAAACAAGGCAGACAACATTGCCGCTCGTTGGGGATCCAGTTCGGAAACCTCTTCAAACAACTCAGCATCGTCCTCAACATTTACAAAGGTTGAGTCATTGATCAAAATTGGTTTTTCATCATCTTGAGCCCAGCAACTAAGGGTTGCGAATAGCACTATAGATAAAAGCAAAAAAGTCTTCCTCATAATTAGGTGAATGCAATACAAAGTTCGCGCCTAAAACTGAATAATTCAGACTAATTTGAGGATTTTGGTTTAAATATCTAGTATATCCAGTATTCGATTCAAGTCTTCCGTAGAACTAAAAGGAATCTTGATTTCTCCTTTATTCTTCCCATCAGCTTTTACATTGATTTTGGAGCCAAAATGAGTAGATAATTTGGTTTGTAATTCTTTGATTTCCGGACTTACTTCTACAGAGCTTTTGTCTTTCTCTTTCTTTTTACCCGTGGACCTGACCAATTCTTCAACCTTTCGAACAGAAAGGTCGTTTTTGATGATTTGGTTATAAATATCCAGCTGACGATCAACATCCTCTATGGAAATAAGAGCTCTCGCATGTCCCATACTCAACTTACTATCTCTTAAAGCAACCTGGATATCTGGTGGTAGCTTTAGGAGTCGTAGATAATTAGTAACCGTACTTCTATTTTTTCCAACCCGATCACCCAGTTCCTCTTGCTTTAAATCACATTCAGCGAGCAGTCGCTGGTAAGAAAGGGCTATTTCAATGGCATTAAGATTTTCACGTTGGATGTTCTCTATAAGCGCCATTTCCAGCATCTGTTGGTCATCAGCAATGCGGATATAAGCGGGAACAGACTTTAGGCCGGCTCTCTTACTAGCCTGTAACCTTCGTTCACCAGAAATAAGTTGAAACTCATTTTCACTTAGGGCGCGGACTGTGATTGGCTGAATGATACCCTGGACTTTTATAGACTCAGCCAGGTCATTTAGCGCTTCTTCATCGAATTCGGTTCGGGGTTGCCAGGGATTAGTCTCAATTTTTGAGATCTCAATCTCGTTGATTGCTCCCTTAGACGTAGCGCCTGATCCACTGATTTTTTTCTTCTCACCGGAATCCTCAAGTAGTGCTCCCAGTCCTCTTCCTAATCCGGATCTTTTTTTGAATTTACTCTCTGCCATTTCCTCTTCAAGCCGCTTTAACTTCGTTTCTTTCTAATATCTCTCTAGCTAAATTCAAATAACTTATGGACCCTTTGCTATCTGCGTCATGTGTAATAGCCGGCATGCCAAACCCAGGAGATTCACTCAATTTTATATTCCTTGGTATCATGGTACCGAATACCAATGATTCAAAATGCATTTTTACTTCCTCTACGACCTGGTTAGCTAGATTCAAACGTACATCATACATAGTAAGCAGTATGCCTTCGATTTCCAGATCAGGATTAAGCCTTGTTTGTATGATCTTAATGGTATTTAACAACTTGCCCAGGCCTTCCAAAGCGAAGTACTCGCATTGTACTGGTACAATCACAGAATCAGAAGCAGTCAAGGCATTAATAGTGATTAAACCTAATGAAGGAGAGCAGTCAATGATAATGAAATCATAGTCGTCTTTGATCTCTTCAAGGGCTTGTTTCATTTTTTCCTCACGCTCTTCAATATTCACCATCTCGACTTCTGCTCCGACCAAATCTATGTGTGATGGCAGGAGATCTAAAAATTTTATCTGTGTATCAACGATGCTTTCTTTCGCGCTTGCTCCGTCAACCATACACTCATACACACTAACCTCAACGTTTTTTGGATCAACACCCACTCCTGAAGTTGCATTGGCCTGTGGATCAGCATCCACAATAAGCGTTTTAAATTCAAGTGCTGCCAGGCTGGCTGCCAGGTTTATGGCGGTAGTAGTCTTTCCGACTCCTCCTTTTTGATTTGCAACAGAAATAATCTTACCCATACTAAGTTGTTTAACGTGATTTAAGGTAGTGTAAAGAACACAAATATATTTAACCTGATACCAAGATAAACCTATTGTGAATAACTTGTGTAAAAAAGAAAAACCTTGATTTATAAGCGTTAAATCAAGGTTTTTCTTTGAGTTGTCAACAAAGACTATTTTTTCTTTTTCTTATTGCGCTGAGCCTCCTGACTCGCCTTCATAGCTTCCTCAAGTCTTGTTTGAAATTTAGACTTCTTTTTGTTGGCGTTCTTTTTCTTATTCTCCTGAAGTAAGGAATGTATCTTGTCTTCATCAATAATTTTTCTGAAGAGTACAGCTTGTCCGAAGGTGACCATATTGGAAACAAAATAGTAGAATGTAAGACCGGAAGCGTAACTATTAAGAACGAATAAGAACATGATAGGCATCATGTATTGTAAGGTTTTCATTGGACCTTGCACAGTTGTTATCTGACTATTGCTCCATGTGTACAAAATAGTTGAAAGCGTCATCAACAATGTAAATAAACTCACATGATCACCATAAAAAGGAATTTCAAACGGTAGATTAATAATACTGTCATACGTAGATAAATCATGCGCCCATAAAAAGGATTGCTGTCTTAATTCAACTGCATTTGGAAAGAAGAAAAACAAAGCAAATAAGATAGGCATCTGAAGCAACATAGGGATACATCCACTTAAGGGATTAATTCCTACCTGCTGATATAATTTCATCTGCTCTTGCTGAGCTTTTTGCATGTCTCCATCGTGCTTTGCTTTGATTTCATCAAGCTCCGGTTTCATCACCCTCATCTTGGCCATAGACATGTGTGACTTCCATGTAAGAGGTGAAAGAATCAACCTGATGACTACTACGATGATAAGAATAATGATTCCATAGTTGGATAAGAATCCTTCTAACAAGTGAAAGATCGGTATGATTAAGTACTTGTTTACGATAGGAAGAGGCCCCCATCCCATATCAAGGTTTTCCTCAAACTCAGGAGCGACTTTTTTCAGCACTGAATAATTATTGGTTCCGAAGTAATACTTTGCAGAAAAACCGTTAGCAAAATCAGTGTAGGGTATTAAAAACTGCATAGACATGGTCTTGACAGTGGATGTGTCACCAAAATCTACTTTTTGATTGATATATCCCGATTTAAAGGGAGTATTTGTTATGATGGCAGAAGTAAAAAACTTTTGTTTAAAAGATGTCCATTTGATTTGGCTGCCTAACGTTTCCTCTTCAAATTCTGTCGATCGTTCAGCTAACTCATCCGTGTCTCCACTTACAAGATGATACCTTACGTTACTGTTAATACGGGAATCTTCAAGATTATTTTCAGCTCTGTTGGTTCCGTGATTCCAGTTGAAAATCACGTCCGTAGGATTTAATATAGTGTTCAATCCGGTACCTTCTACGCTATATGCTATTTGGAAGCCAGACGGGGGAATCAAATACTTTTGAGTTATTGAAAAATTAGCACCCTTCAAGAGGTACGAGATTTGCGTTGTATCTCCAAAAGACTTGACTTGAGGTACGAATGCTAAATCGTTAAGATTTATTTTCTTCCCGTTATGATCAATTACCAAGTTGATATCGGATTTTGATTCATCCATGATCACTAAAGGATTGCCTAGATAATCTTTGTGATTTTTTAATGTCACATGCTTGATTTTTCCACCCTTATTGCTAAATACAACCTTGAGTTCGTTGTTCTCAACAATCTTATCTGATTCAGTTGTCTCAGCAGCGAATGCGAAAGCACCATATTGCTGTTGATTTATTTCATTTTGCAAGGAATCTGGAATGCTTGGTAAAACATTAGTCGAATCACTTGAAGTTGCTTGTGCTATTGGTTCGGCTATTGGCTCTTCTTGGGTGGTTAACTCTTCAGTTGGGGGCTCTGGTGCAAACCAAGTAAAGTACACAGCCAAAAGGCCAAACATTAGGATTAAACCTATGAATTGATTTCTGTCCATTTAATGCGAATTATATCTCAATACTTTTTTTGTGGTCTAGAGATGCTTTTACAAATTTTACAAATAGGGGATGAGGATCTGTTACTGTTGATTTTAGTTCTGGGTGATACTGTGTCCCCACAAACCAGGGATGATCTTTTATTTCCATGATCTCTACAAGATTCGTGTCTGGATTAATTCCTGTGGCCGTCATACCTGCACTCTCAAAATCTTCCAGGAACTTATTGTTAAACTCGTACCTATGTCTATGTCGTTCCTTGATTTTTTTGGATCCATACGCCGTATGAGCCTTACTTCCTTTTTTAAGTTCGCAAACATACGCTCCTAAACGCATGGTCCCGCCCATATCCTTAATGTTTTTCTGGCTTTCCATTAAGTCAATGACCGGATATGACGTTTTAGCCATCTCTGTGCTGTTTGCTTTTTTCTTGCCCAATACATTTCTAGCGAATTCAATCACTGCGCATTGCATTCCCAGGCAAATGCCAAAGAAAGGAATTTTGTTTTCTCTGGCATACTGAACAGCATATATTTTGCCTTCGATACCTCGTTCTCCAAAACCGGGTGACACAAGAATTCCATCTAAGCCTGAAAGTTCTTTCTCTACATTGTCCCCATCTAGTTCTTCGGCGTGTATCCATTTTACATTCACCTTGCATTCATTGGCTGCTCCGGCATGTATAAAGGCTTCAGCTATAGACTTATATGCATCTTGAAGCTCTACATATTTCCCTATCAGCCCAATATTCACAGAATCCGTTGGGTTTTTCAGCCTACCAAGAAATTCTTTCCATCTATCAATTTTAGGTTCTTTCTTATACGGCATTTTAAATTTGGTGAGTACACGCTCATCCAATTTTTCCTTGCGCATTAAAATCGGAACATCATAAATAGTTGGTGCATCCAGTGCCTCAATGACTGAGTTTATCGGTACGTTGCAAAATAAGGCAAGCTTTTTACGAATGTCATTTGTGATCGGATACTCTGATCTACATACCAGGATGTCAGGCTGAATACCTGCTTCTAAAAGCTCTTTGACGGAATGCTGTGTAGGCTTGGTTTTTAATTCACCGGATGCTTTCAGATAAGGTATGAGCGTAAGGTGTATGGAAATGCTATTGGTAGGCCCCAGCTCAAAACGAGCCTGTCGTACCGCTTCTACAAAAGGGAGTGATTCGATATCACCGACACAACCACCAATCTCTGTGATGACAACATCATACTTACCTGTTTCTCCAAGCTTGTAAATATTGTTCTTGATTTCATCTGTAATATGAGGAATTACCTGAACTGTCTTTCCAAGAAATTCACCTTGTCTTTCTTTCTGAATGACATTATAGTAAATCCTACCAGTGGTAACATTATTTGCCTGAGATGTTTCGATGCTTAGGAAACGCTCATAGTGGCCAAGGTCCAGGTCAGTTTCCGCACCATCGTTAGTTACATAACATTCACCATGTTCATATGGATTTAATGTGCCCGGATCAATGTTTATGTATGGATCAAATTTCTGGATTGTTACGGATAAACCTCTGGCTTGGAGTAACTTACCAAGTGAAGCTGCAATAATTCCTTTGCCGAGGGATGATGTTACACCGCCCGTAACAAAAATGTATTTCGTTTTAGACATGAAGAGCGTTTTCCTATTTCTTGTTACGGGATGCAAAGATAGGTTTTTATTCCTATCTGAAAGAGATTATTTGAAAGGTATTCTATAAGAAATTGATGCTCCGAAATATCCGATGGGTTCTACGTTTATAAACTCACCGGGCAACTGTACTGGAATGCTATATGTGTAGCTAAGTAATATATTGATTCGATTGACAGAAAGCGATAATGGAAGAGTAAAAGCATAGTTAAGTAAACCAAACTCATCGCTATCTACAAATTCGGCCGTTTCATATTCTGTATTCGCTATTTGAATTAAAGCAGCTTGACTCTCAGGTGAAAGTGATGAGGTAGTGGCTAAATCTACAAGTAAGCTATTTCTTTGAGATTCAGTAATAATTCCCCTCCTAAAAGCTCCAATAATCAGACTCGACATAATTTTTCTTTGGTTTTCCGTCAAATTTTCGAAGGTATTCAGGCTTGAAATCCGTTCTGCAGTTCTATCTCTTACCTGATTTCTGGTAATTCTTAGCTGAGTAATATCGCTATTTCCAACAATTAAGCTAACCGATGGAAATAAGGTTATATCCTTAAAAATCCACCATTTACCTAAGGCGATATTTCCACTGAGATTACCAATAATGCGGTTGGCTGTTTGATCACCAAATAGGAATGAATAATCCACCGAGGCAAACCCAAACTTAAAATCGTAATTAACAGATCCACCAATTGCGTATAATAAAGGGTTTTCTGAAGAATCATTGGGGTTATAAAACCATCGTTCTGCATCTAGGGAATATCCCCATTTCGGATTTTTGAATCCACCGAGGTATCCAAGAGAGAGAATGGTAGGATTATAAATTGGGTCCAGACCACTGTTCCAATAGCCTGCTAAATCTCCATACAAACCAGATTTATGATAGTAAGAAATACCTGGAGAAACACCTGACTGGTTAATGTTATAATCTCTACCTGCGCTGGTAACATTCGTAGTAAAACTTAACCGTACATTTAACTCGCTACTAGATGTTAAATCAGAAGCAAATAGACTGTCTATTAGATTAAAAATGGATAATGAATCCATTTCATCTTCCAGTGCTTTTAACTGCTCCGCATAACTTAGATTTTCCTGAGAAAAGGAAGGAAAGATCACAGCGAGCAGTACAAATATGGTGACTGTTCGACGCATCAGGTAGGAAGGTTGGGTTAATTGCGTCGATCTTTCAGTCTTCCGTCATTTCTTCGCTGCTGCTGTCGTTTCATCTGCTCTGCTCGTATTCTTCTTAGAAGCATTTCCTTAAAGTCATTTTCTGCCTTTCTTAAATTATTAAGTTGCCTGGTAGAGATTACTTTGAGGATTCTTTCGGAATAGGTTTGTTCAAGCTTTAGTTGTCGCTCTTTCACCTGATTGGCCATTTCCAACATTTTTTTGTTTTCTTCTTCCGAAGCTTTGTTAGGATCAAAATTCCTTCTTGCCTGATCGAACTCACGTCTTATGTCTTGTCGACGTTTTCCATATTCTCTATAGATGGGCCAAAATTTTTCTGCCTGCTGGGGAGTAAGCCCTAATCTTTCGGTTATTAAGGCAATTTTGGCTGCCTCTATCTTTTCCAATGCTTCAGGACTAGGCCCTTGACCCATTAGTCCACCTGACATTAGAATACATACCACCGTTACTAATTTTTTCATATTCTCATAAATATTCATCTCCTAAATCATATTCCAATAGCACATCATCAAGCACTTGATCTTCCATATCAATTCCATCTAATACATTTGTTTCTTCAAGATTCAACGCATCTACATCATCTTCAAATGCACTGGCAATATCATATTCATCTAAGTCAATCTGATCGAGGTAGGCAACCAGTTCTTCGTTAGATACTTCCGCCAAAAGGTCATCTACGGTTGATTCTTTATCAGAAAATATAAATACAAAAGCGAGAACAAATAGGGCAGAGGCGGCCATTGCCAAGCTCCAGCTAGGAACTGAGCGAACAACACTTTTGGGTTTCTCAGCATCAATCCTTGCCTGGATTTTCAAAGGAAGATCTTCAAAGTACCCCTCGGGCACCTCAAATACTTCCTTTTTATCAATATTATCTAATTTATGCTTCATCACGTACGTATTAGATTATCATATTCTTAAATGGTTTAATCACTATTGATAAAATCTTCAATTTTTTTCACTGCATGATGATAATTAGCTTTCAAAGCTCCCACGCTTGTACCTGTAATCTCAGCGATATCGGTAAATTTCATATCATCAAAATATTTCATATTAAAAACCATTCGTTGTTTATCCGGTAGTTTCAGCAAAGCTTTCTGTAATTTCATCTGCACTTCATCTCCTGATAATTCAGCACTACTTTTCAGCTTTTCGGTCAACTCTCCTTCCAAATCATGAATAGGCATTAGAAATCGTCTTTTCTTTTTCTTCAGAAAGTTTAAACATTCATTGGTAGCAATTCTATAGAGCCAGGTGTATAGCCTGGAATCCTCACGAAATTTTGACAGATTTTTCCAAACTTTTACAAAAATTTCCTGAACCAAATCATTGGCATCATCATGATCAATAACCATTTTCCTAACATGCCAATATATACGCTCCTGATATTCACGTACCAATAAATTGAAACCATAATTTCGGGTCTCTTCCTCACGAATCTTCTCTATGATTAGTTCTTCCAACGTGTTTTCAAGTAGGTACAGCTATTAGATACTTCTAAATTAAGAAGGTTTAATTCCTTCAAAAATATAATTTATGCAACCTTTCCAGACAGATGTTGTTACATTTAATGTTGTCGTATTTAAAATGAATAGATGGGTATTTCTGAAGATATCAAACAGGAAAAGTTTAAAAGTGAATATTCAAAAGCAGTTGTAAATATCATATATACAAACTCCTGGCTCAATCAACAGCACGTTAAAGTTTTTAAAGAGTACGGATTGACAACTCCACAATTCAATATTCTACGAATCTTAAGAGGTCAATATCCTAAACCGGCTACAGTGAATTTGCTTATTGATCGAATGTTGGATAAAAGCTCAAATGCTTCAAGAATTGTGGATCGATTAGAAGAAAAAGGGTTGGTCGAAAGAAAACAATGCTCGAAAGATCGACGAGCGGTAGATGTGTTGATATCGCAGGATGGATTGAACCTGCTAGATCAACTTGATATGAGGATGCAGCAATGGGAAAAAGAAGAAACAAAGCTTACTGAGAGCGAATCAGCTACTTTGAATAGTTTGCTTGATAAAATAAGAAGCTAGCTGAGATCCTTTAATGTCTCTAGAATACCCGCGACAGCTCCTTTTTTTCGGATAATCATCAATGGAATGCTGTCGTTGATTCTGATCATTCGCTCAGATTTACTTCCTATAAACAATGCAGAAGTTGCCGTTCTTCCTTTTGCACCCATTACGATCATATCAACCTTTTTCTTTTTCGCTACATCCATGATCAAATCAATGACTTTGCCATTTTCATCAAGCGAAGTGACGGGGATCAGTTCCTGAGACTGAGTTTCTGCATTTCTAATTAGTATTTCCAAATCTTTGCTTGCATGGCCTTTCATAATGTCCGCAAACTCTTCATAACTTTTTCCTGAGTACCTATAACTGGAGGGTACTTGGTATACATTTTGAAGATAGATTTTTGACTTCAGGTCCTTTGTCAATAGAAGTGTTCTCTTGAGTGAAAGTGAAGAATAGTCTGAAAAATCAACCGGAATGAATATCTTATCAAACTTGATTTTTACTTTCTCTTGAATAACAAGCAGATTGCAAGGAGATCTTCTGGCAATACGGGTACTCAAAACAGAATCACTTACCTTCCTTCTACCAATAATAATAAGATCAGCTTTGAGGTCGTTGGCAGCCTTTAGAATTTCTTTCGTCTCTCCACCCTGTTTAACCAATATCTTGGTTTTAGTATCGCATTTGAAATATTTATTTAATAATCCATTGATTTCATCTTTCCTTTCTTCGAGTGCCTTCTCTAATAAATTTGGAAATTCTTTCAATAATGGTTCCGGCAAATTGAAATCCTTAATAATATTTAAGAATGTAATCTCTGTTGTACCAGCTATTTTACTTAGCTCACAAGCATTTTCAATTAGACCCTGATCTTTATCAGTATGGTCCAGGCAAACGATGATCTTTTTGAGTGGTGCTATCACTGTATTAAAATTTGATGCAAAGGTATTGAGCAAACATGATCTATCAACGGTGTGAATCTATTTTTCGAAATATTTATTCTATGAATAATCATGTTTACAAGATTAAAAACCTTAATATCACTCAAAAGTTCATCGTAACAGAATATTATTCTAGTTTACTCAGCAAATCACACACCATTTCAATAGACTCTTTTGAATGTGTTGGGAAATTCGCTATTCTAATATGGTTTTCTTTATGAGGACCATAACCGTCTCCAAGGATGATTCCTTTTGTTGTAAAAAAGGACTTGAACGCTTCAGCTTTTTCGGTTTTGGCTACAATCGTAGTTTTGGATCGATGCTCTTTGGAATCTACAAAGTGAGATACTGCATGGTGATTTTCAATAGCCTGATTTAGAAGGGTAGCCTTATATATGGTTTCGTTTCTCAACCGTTTCATTCCGAACTTGAGCATATCCTGGACAATTTTACCGAGGATGTAGATAAAAAGCATATTTGGTGTTTCCGGTGTTTGATGCTTACTACCAAATTTCTTGAGGTTCGGAAGCGATCTGTAAGTTCCTAATGACATTTTGCTAGCTCTTCTGTCCGCTACTTCATGACATCTTTCATTTACAATCCAGACACCAAGCCCTGCAGGCATGCCAAATGCTTTCTGAACCGAGAAGTATGCAGTATCGATATTCTTAAAATTAACAGGCACGGAAGGAGAAGCACTGACTATATCAAGTGCGATCAACTTATCAGGATTGGCATTTCTAACCTGCTCAATTTCTCCTTCGGTGAAGATGTAACCAACACTGGTTTCATTTTTAGTGATACCTATTAACTCTGTCGATTCAGGTATATTCAGAGAATTGAACAATTCACCATCTTTCGCTTCTGTAAGCGTACTTTTTTTGTGATAGGCTATAGCAAAATCATAGAACTTTTTACTGAAAGATCCATTTGCAAAATGGTGAGATTGACTTTCTACAAGGTTTTGAATGATTCGATCCCAAGCTTCATTGGCTGAGTTCAAAAAATAGATATGATATCCTTTTGGTAATTCCAGCAATTCCTGGAGAGCTGCTTCTGTTTCTTTCATTATTTGAATAAAAGTTGTGCTCCTGTGAGATATTGAAGGAATATCGTTGAATAAAGCTCTTTTGAAGTGTTCTTCAAACGTATGATATAGCTGCGCTGGACCTGGTGTAAAATAGATTTTCTTGGACATAAAAAAGCTCTTCGATCAAACAAAGAGCAATAATAGTTTGTATGTGTTTAACAAGGTTCTTAAACCCTTGTTTCCATCCACTTAAAAGTTCTATTGATAATTTTGAGCGCTAATTTGATCTTTTTTACGTTGATCATTTCACGTGACTCATCGTACATGGTCACACCATCTGCAAATAGCAAAACCTGAGGGTATTCGTTGATAACTCCTGCAGCGTCCGTGACCAACTCGGCGATGGCTTTATCTTTCATCACATCGATAATGTACAGATCCAAATCTTCTGGTGAAATAGACCAATCACTTTCCAAAGAATTAAGCGCGTTTATGCTCTCAGGAGCAGATGGTCTATGCTTAAATATAAGCACAGGCTTTTCCCTAGAGCTCTCAACCACACGGTCAAACTCTTCTTTTGTTTGAATTGACTTCCAATTAAGCGAGTAACTCATTCGTTCGTGTTATTTAGCTTATACGTTTAAATAAGCTCTTTAGGTTGGTGGAGTTAACTTTAATTTGGTATAAACTTAATATAAAACTCTGAATCTTATGGTACCTCTGACCATTTTAAGATCATTTATTACTTGTTCTTTGTAATTCTTGTCTATATCCGTAATAACATACCCAATAATGTCATTCGTTTTTAGGTATTGACCCCCAATATTTATGCCATGTTTGGCAAGAACATTATTAATTTCAGCCAGAATCCCTGGTTCGTTTTTATGAATATGGATGAATCTGTGAGCCTGACTTAGGCCGGGCAGTGTAATATTAGGAAAATTTACACTATTCGTTGTAGATCCCGTATTTACATATTCAATGATTTTTGAAGGCACAAAATCGGCAATGTTTTCCTGTGCTTCTAACGTACTTCCTCCAACATGAGGTGTGAGAATCGTGTTTCTTTGACCCATTAGCGGTGATTGGAATGGATGATTATTGCTTAACGGTTCCTCTGGAAATACATCTATGCTTGCACCCTGTATTTTACCACTCTTTAGATTAGAAGTAAGCGCATCTATATCTACAATATGTCCACGACTTAAGTTAATAAATACAACATTGTCTTTCATCTGTTGAAATTCATTTATGCCGATCATACCATCATTTTCAGGTCTGCCATCCACATGTACACTTATTACATCAGAACTTTTAAGCAAATGCTCGAGAGTTGGACATACTGTGGCATTGCCTAAAGCTAACTTCTCTTCCAGGTCAAAGTACTGCACCTTCATACCTACCGATTCAGCTAAGACGGATAACTGTGAGCCGATCTTTCCATAGCCAATTATTCCCAAAGTCTTTCCCCTAATTTCGAAGCTTCCGGCTGCAGATTTATCCCACTTGCCCTGATGCATTGCACTCATTTTATCAGGAAGGTTGCGCATGAGAAGGATGATCTCCGCTAAGGCTAGCTCAACCACAGATCTTGTATTGGAAAATGGAGCATTAAAAACAGCTACTCCCTTTTTTAGTGCAGCAGTAAGATCTATCTGATTTGTGCCGATGCAGAAAGCTCCTACAGCAAGTAAACGTTTGGCATTCTTCAGAACATTTTCTGTCACATTGGTTTTAGACCTAATACCAAGAATGCTTACATCCTTTATTGCCACTGATAGTTCTTCTTCGGTCATGCCCGAAGGATGAACTTCCACCTGGTAGCCTTCATCTTTTAATCGCTTGATCGCATCTTGATGGATGTTCTCTAATACCAGTACTTTGATTCTGTTTTTGGGGTAGGAGTGTGCTCGTTCCAATTTTTGAGTAAAAAGAAATTCATCCAATGATGGTGCTTCATGATCTGCTTCATTTAAGATTTTTTCCCTTCTTACATTTTCAGTAAATGCATAGAATTTGTTTGCAAGTCCCGCTTTCTTTATTTCATAATCCGTGAACCCATCACCTAACACAAAGACTTCTCCATCAAGTTTTAGGTTTTCAATCTGCCTTGGTTTACCATTATTTTCAGAAAGTAGATTGCCTTCGTCAAAGCCAATAATGTCTCCATTTTCGGCATATAAGAATTCATTGGCAAACACATTTTCCTGTTTTACGCCGTATTTGCTTACGATGGGGACGATAAAGTCTTTAAAGCCATTTGATACAATGTAGATTTGCTCTTTGTACTTATTAATAAACTCTGTATTTCGCTTAAAAGAGGTGGATACCAAGGAACTAAGTTTGTCTATCAGTTCCGGTAAATCGTGTTTGTTTGCATTGAGGATGTCGATCCTTCTTTTCAATGACTCTCTAAACGACATGCCGCCTTCCATGCCCTGATCTGTAATTGTCTTGATTTCCTCAATTGCTTTATCCTTATTTTCATTATCCTTGAGAGATATTTCTGCGAACACATCAAGTGCTTCAACTTGCATAAATGTGCTGTCAAAATCTATGATAAAATACTTGGACTGCTTCATGTGCGTGTTTTTGCTTGAATCATCAAACAAGATTAGCTCAAAACTGGGGCTGGGTTTAGCTAATCAAAAATTAAAATACCAAAAATAGGATATGCTTCTACTAAGACATACTTTACTAACCCTTTTATTTTTTGCAATCGTTTTCGTACGAGCTCAGAGCTTCGAAAATTTGCTTAATGAGGTAGACAGTATAGTAACAGAGGCTATAAAGAAAGAAGCTTTTCCAGGTTGTGTAATCTACGCCAGTGTTGATGACAGCATTTTCTTTCTCAAATCTTTTGGACATCATACCTATGATTCGAACAGGAGAGTAGCTGTCAATGATATCTATGATATAGCTTCGATTACTAAAGTTGTTGGTGGTACTTTGGCTATCATGAAGTTATACGAGGACGGACATATTGACTTAGATGATCCGATCGGGAACTATCTTGATAAACTGGGGAAATTAGGTAGTGTTACATTCAGAGAAGCAATGGCGCATCAAGGTGGATTGTACCCCTGGATTCCGTATCATTTGGAATCCAGAAAGAAGAACGGAGATTTCAAGCGTAAAACAGTTGCTTTAGGTTTAAGCGAAGGGTTCTCTTTTCCGCTCACCGATAGCTTATATCTACATGATGATTTTTATGTCAGAATCAAAAAGCTGATCAAGCGGAGTAAGGTGTCCAAGAAAAAGATGTATCGGTACTCTGGATTGTTTTTCTATTTAATTCCGGAATTGGTTAACAATTTAACAGACACATTATACGAAGATTATCTTCAAACCCACTTTTATACTCCAGTTCAGGCAGAGACGTTGGTGTTTAACCCTCTCAAAAAATTTGAACTTAGTCAGGTAGTTCCGACTGAGATTGATACTTTTTTCAGAATGGCACCAATACATGGAAAAGTACATGATGAAGGGGCTATTATGATGAAAGGAATTTCTGCAAATGCAGGTTTATTTAGCAATGCAGAAGATCTGGGAATCATTTTTAATATGCTTATAAATAATGGAGAAGTAGATACACTTCAAATATTATCTCCGCAAACAATCGATCTCTTCTCCACAGTACAATATCCTAATAATAATAACAGGAGAGGATTGGGATTTGATAAGCCGCTATTGGAGTACGACTCAATTCGAAGCAGTGTTGCTAAGGATGCCAGCTTTAGAAGCTATGGACATTCAGGATATACCGGAACATTGGCGTGGGCGGATCCTGAAAATAGATTTGTTTTCATTTTTCTGACTAATCGTGTGTATCCTTCAAGAAATAACAGAGCCCTCTACGAGTTGAACATTCGCCCGACAATTCATCAGCTTTTTTATGACTATTTAAAGGACGAGTAGGATGCATAGAGGCTACCTGTCGAAATGCTGAAATAAACAATGTGTTTTACTTATTTAAAATCATTCTAAATAAGGAGATATTTTGTAATTTATTTTTGTGTAATTGTCTGATTTACATTGAATTAGGAATGTGAGTTCATTAACTATGATAGAGGTTTTGAACCCATCTTTGAAAAACAACAACCCCATGTTACTTTTGTACGCGTTTGATTTCAAGCCATCGGAATACATGTTTAAAACAACACCGAACCTGACTAAAATATTCTTAAGCATTGCTTTAGGAATCTTGTCATTTTCAACTTTACAAGCCCAGGAAATTCCTACAGACGAGAGTATCGTTGCAGCGGGCGAATCCACTTTCAAAGCTAACTGTACGCAGTGCCATCAGATATGGGAGGTTCGTATAGGACCATCTCTAAATGGTGTATATGAAAGGAGATCCATTGAGTGGTTAAATTCCTGGATCAAAAACTCTCAAGCAATGATCGCAGCAGGAGATGAGCAAGCAGTTGCTTTATGGGAGGAATACAATAAAACTGTCATGCCTGCTTATCCTTTCACGGATGATCAAGTGATGGAATTGCTAGCATATATTCAAGCCGAGACATTAGCGGGTCCTCCAAAAGATGATGATATAGTGATTGTTACTGGAGAAGGTGAATCTGGTACAGTATCATCCTCTTATTTGATGGCTGTGATCATTATTCTGGTGGTTGTTCTTGCACTAGCTGTGGTTGCATTGATAATTGCTGCCAGAACCCTGGTAAAACACTTGAAAGATGTAAAAGGCCTTGACGAAGCAGAACAAGAAGTCGTTTCTCAACAGTTCGATGTAGCTGCTTTCTTAAAAAGCAATTCGTTTATTGGTTTAGTCATATTTGTATTTACCATTGTGGTTCTAAAGACATTGATCGATGGTGCATTTACTATAGGTGTTCAACAAGGTTATCAGCCAACCCAACCAATAGCTTTTTCGCACCAGCTTCACGCAGGTCAATATGAGATAGATTGTCAGTATTGTCATACAGGAGTGAATAAATCTAAATCTGCCAATATCCCATCTCCAAACATATGCATGAACTGCCATTCACAGATCAAAAATGTAGGAGGTCAGGATGGAGTTTCAGAAGAAATTGCAAAAATCTATGCCGCGATCGATTACGATCCGGATACACAGACATACGGTACAAACACCAAACCTATTGAGTGGATTAGAATTCACAACCTTCCTGACTTAGCTTACTTCAATCACAGCCAGCACGTAAATGTGGCTGATCTGGAATGTGAAACATGTCATGGGCCAATCAAGGAAATGGAAGTTGTTTATCAGTATTCCAATCTAACCATGGGGTGGTGTATCAATTGTCACAGAGAAACGAATGTAAATACGAAAGGAAACGAATATTACGATAAACTTGTGAAGCTTCATTCGGAGCAAAGTAAGGAGCCAATGAAAGTAGAAGATATTGGTGGGTTAGAATGTGCTAAATGTCACTATTAATAATATTCGAAAACAGCTGATCTAAAAGTATAATGAAGCAAAATAAAACATACTGGAAAGGGTTAGAGCAACTGGAAAATACAAAAGATTTCCAGGAAAGAGCCTCGAAAGAATTCCCGGAATATCTGCCAATTAATGGTGGAGATGGAGAACCATCTCGTAGGGATTTTCTTAAGATGATGGGTTTCGGAATGGCAGCTGTTTCTTTAGCTGCGTGTGAGGCTCCCGTTAGAAAAGCAATCCCTTACGTCAACAAGCCAGTAGATGTAGATCCTGGTGTTGCTAACTACTATGCCTCGACTTATGCTTTAGGAAATGATGTTGCATCCGTTGTTGTTAAGACACGTGAGGGGCGTCCGATCAAGATTGAAGGTAATGATCTATCTATTACAAGCGAAGGAGGCACAACGACCCAAATTGAATCTTCGGTTCTTTCTTTATATAATGAGGAGCGTCTTCAAAATCCAAAGATCGGAGGAGAAGATACGGATTGGGATACCATAGATAACAGAATAAAGACTGAGCTGGCAGCCAATGATGGTAAAGTCAGCATAGTATCTTATTCAAATTGTAGTCCCAGTACTGCCAGAGCTATTCAGGCCTTAAGGGATAAATATGGTGAAGTTGAATTGGTGCAATACGACCCGATCTCTGCAAGTGGCTTATTGGATGCATATGCAGAAGCAGCTGGAGCTAGAAGCTTCCCTTTACATGATTTCGCTAAGGCAAGTACCATTGTTTCGATTACCGCAGACTTCTTAGGCAGCTGGCCAAATCAAGCGCTCAATAACAAGCAATTTGCTTCAACAAGGAAATTAGGGCCTGACAACAAAGAAATGTCAAGGTTGTATGCATTTGAATCAAATCTTTCTTTGACAGGTTCAAATGCAGATTATAGACAACCAATTAAACCTTCTCAGGAAGGACTAGTGGTAGCCAACCTGTACAATCTAATTGCTCAGAAAGCAGGAGCTCCTACCATAGGATCCCAGAAACTGGAGGATACCGTCACGCTTGAGAAAGCCGCAAATGATCTTTGGAGATCAAGAGGTAAATCATTGGTGGTAAGTGGGTCTAACGATAAGAATGTTCAGTTATTAGTCATAGCAATCAATGATTTGTTGCAAAGTTATGGATCTACCATTGACCTATCTCGTAGCATAAATACAAGAAAAGGTAGTGACAGTGCTTTCGCAAAATTGATCAGTGATGTAAAAGGAGGAAACGTTGGAACGGTTATTTTCTACAACTGTAATCCTGCATATGATCATCCAATGGGTCAACAATTGATCAGTTCTTTGGGTAAGGTGAAGACAACCGTGTCTACTTCGGACCGAATGGATGAAACCAATAGTTCTGTGAAGTACATCACTCCTGACCACCATTATCTGGAATCCTGGAACGATTTTGAGCCTGTGACAGGTCATATGACACTTTCACAGCCTACTATAAACAATATTTTTAATACCAGACAAGCACAGGAATCTTTTCTTCGGTGGTCAGATAACACTGCTTCTTATTACGATTTTATACGAGAAGGATGGCAATCTTTAGCCACTGGAGATTTCAATAGATTTTTTGATAAGTGTCTGCACGATGGTGTTTATAATGTAGAATCTGCTCGAGATTCTGGTAGTGTTTCTGTCGATGCAGTAGTCGTCGCAGAAAATCTTAAAGCTGCAAAGTCAGGTGGTCTGGAGTTAGCACTTTACTCAAATTATTCTGTAGGAGACGGGGTTCAGGCAAATAATCCTTGGCTACAGGAAATGCCTGATCCAATTACAAAAGCCTGTTGGGATAATTATTTTACCGTTTCTCCTCGTCAGGCAAGGGAAAGTGACTGGACTGTAAAAGGTGGTGACATGGATTACAAAGTAGCTACACTGACAGTTAGTGGGAAATCTGTTACGGCACCTGTTATTCCACAGCCTGGACAAGCATATGGAACAGTAGGACTTGCAGTAGGTTATGGCCGCACAAAAGCTGGTAAAGTTGGTAACGGAGTTGGTGTGAATGCTTATAATTTGATAAGCACTTCAGAATCAGGACTTAATTACAGTGATTCTAATGTATCTCTTGAACTTACAGGGGAGGTTAGGAAGGTTGCTCAAACACAGACTAGTCAGACATACGCTGGCAGAGAGACTGTAATTCAGGAAACCACGCTAGGTGAATATCAAAAAGACCCACAGGCTGGAAGAAACTTTCCTAAGATTTCTTTAGCTAATGGCGAAAAAGTAAAACCTCACGCAGTATCCTTATGGCAAGGACATGAGTATCCAAATCACCACTGGGGTATGATCGTTGACCTAAACTCATGTACTGGTTGTGGAACTTGTACCGTAGCTTGTCAGACGGAGAATAACATCCCGGTAGTAGGAAAAGAAGAGGTGTTGAATAGAAGGGAAATGCACTGGATTCGTATTGATAGATACTACAGTTCACGTCCTGAGAACGAGCTTACTCCAGAAGATAAGAACATAATGGAGATGAAGCAGAAAGAGCTTGCCGCTGTTGAAAATCCGGAAGTCACTTTCCAGCCAATGATGTGTCAACAGTGTAATAGTGCTCCATGCGAGACAGTATGTCCGGTGGCTGCAACCACACACTCAAGTGAAGGTCTTAACCAGATGACCTATAATAGATGTATTGGTACAAGATATTGTGCAAATAACTGTCCTTATAAAGTACGTCGATTCAACTGGTTTAAATACCATGATAATGCTAAGTTCGATAAGAACACACCTATGAACAATGATCTGGGTAAGATGGTATTGAATCCGGATGTGACAGTGAGAGCACGTGGTGTGATGGAGAAATGTACTTTCTGTGTTCAGCGAATTCAGTCCGGAAAACTAGATGCTAAGAAAGAGGGTAGAAGACCGATTGATGGGGAAATCCAGACAGCTTGTGCAAAATCATGCCCGACAGATGCATTGGTGTTTGGAGATATGAAAGATCTCGAAAGCAAAATTTCTAAGACATTGAAATTGAAGTATAACGAGAAGAGTGTAGAGGCAAAAGAGGATAGAGCTTATCATGTACTTGAAGAGCTTAGAGTGATGCCTAATGTGTGGTATCTAACCAAAGTAAGAAATAAAGACGAAAACGATAAAATAGAAGCATAATGCACGCAGAATCAGAAGTACGGATACCCTTAGTAACGGGTGGAAAGACAGTCCACGATGTTTCTGAGGATATTGCTGGAAGAGTAGAGCAAAAACCTACGGTTACGTGGATGCTTGCGATGGCAGTCTCTTTAGCACTTCTCCTGGCCGGAGGATACGCAGTAGCGATTACCCTCTGGGATGGAATTGGGATGTGGGGTCTCAATAAAACAGTAGGATGGGCCTGGGATATCACCAACTTTGTATGGTGGGTTGGTATCGGACACGCAGGAACACTAATTTCTGCTGTACTCTTGCTATTTCGTCAACGATGGAGAATGTCAATCAACAGAGCCTCAGAGGCCATGACGATTTTCGCCGTTATCTGCGCTGCAATGTTCCCGGTACTGCATATGGGTCGTCCCTGGTTGGGATTCTATTGGGCACTTCCATTGCCAAACACTTTTGGATCGCTTTGGGTAAACTTTAACTCTCCACTTCTTTGGGACGTTTTCGCAATTTCAACTTATTTCTCTGTATCGCTTGTATTCTGGTACATTGGGTTGATCCCGGATTTTGCAACCATCAGAGACAGAGCTAAAAACAAGATATCAAAGGCTATTTACGGCGCACTAAGTTTTGGATGGACGGGAGGAGCTAAGACGTGGGCACACTATGAAACTGTTTCGTTGGTGCTTGCCGGATTGGCAACACCACTTGTTCTTTCTGTACACACCATCGTATCATTTGACTTTGCTACTTCAGTAATTCCTGGTTGGCATACCACTATATTTCCTCCATACTTTGTGGCAGGAGCGATATTTTCGGGGTTTGCGATGGTATTGACACTATTGTTAGTGACAAGAAAAGTTTATAAGCTAGAAGATTACATCACGATTCAACACGTAGAATTGATGAACATCATCATCATTGTAACTGGATCGATTGTAGGTATTGCATACATTACTGAATTCTTTATCGCATGGTATTCTGGAGTGGAAGCTGAGCAATACGCATTCATCAATAGAGCAACAGGGCCTTACTGGTGGGCATACTGGTCAATGATGACTTGCAATGTAATCTCGCCACAGCTATTCTGGTTTAAGAAGATTAGAACCAATCTGGCTGCTACATTTATCATTTCAATTATTGTAAATATTGGAATGTGGTTTGAGCGATTTGTAATTATAGTTACTTCTCTTCACAGAGATTACTTGCCATCAAGTTGGGCGATGTTCTATCCAACATGGTACGATATAGGAGTGTATGTATTTACATTTGGATTGTTCTTCACGGCCTTTTTCCTTTTCGCGAAGTTCTTCCCTGTGATTAACATGGCTGAAGTAAAAAGTATTATTAAAGCAACCGGAGAACGGACTAAGTCCGAATGATAGGGATGAGCAAGAGGGGATTTAAAATAAGATTTAGATAATTAAAATATGTCTCAAGGAACGAATTACATATTAGGCGTTTACGATGACGAGGATGTTTTGATGGACGCGATCAAAACAGTCAGAGAGTCTGGTGTTAAGATCGAAGAGGTTTATTCACCATTCCCTGTTCATGGGATCGAGGACGCTCTTGGATATAAAAGGAGCTGGCTGTCAATAGCTGCATTCCTGTTTGGAATTACAGGTACCACATTGGCTTTGACGATGCAAATTGGAATGATGGGTGTGGACTGGCCAATGATTATCGGAGGTAAAGACCACATTCCGTTTCCTTCCTTTGTTCCAGTGACATTCGAACTTACGGTTCTATTGGCCTCATTTGGTATGGTGGGTACTTTCTTAGGAATATCCAACCTAAAGCCTTGGGGTAAACCACGAATCTATGATGTTCGAATTACAGATGATAAGCATGTCATGGCGATTGATTTAGATCACAATGATAAATCTGAGGCAGACATTAAGAAAGTGTTGCAAGGTAGTGGCGCAACGGAAGTTAATAACAAAACATTTGAATGATAATGCGACTAAAGACACTTAGATATTTAGGAATTATCACAGTAGGCGCATTAGTTGCTTCTTGTGCTGCCGGAGTGGACGACACAGGTCTGGAGTATGCACCTCAGATGTATCATTCAACACCTTATGAGCCATTGACTCAGATAGTTGATGAGGATGAAGGATCATGGTTGGATTCAAATGACGAAGATGGACATGGTGAGTTTTACAACTCTAATCCATATAATCAATTCAAGATGAACATGCGCGAGCCTGTGGCCAACACCGTTCGAAGAGGTCAGCCACTCCCCGTGAGATTGGGGAAAGACGATTTAGAAATTGCCGCTACAACGCTTGAAAGCCCGTTTGATGCAGACGATGAAAGTGTCGTAAAGCAAGGTAAAGCGCTATACGATAGCTACTGTAAACATTGCCACGGTGAGAAGGGAAATGCGGACGGTAAAGTAGCTGAAGCTTATGCAGGGGTTGCTAACCTGAATGGAGCAGCTTACCTGGAAATTACTGAAGGACATATTTTTCATGTGATCACGTTTGGAAAAGGATTAATGGGGGCTCATGGCTCTCAGGTGAGCCCAGAGGATCGATGGAGAATCGCGAGGTACGTAAAAGAATTACAAAAGAAGAACTAACATCTACTCATGGTATCAGAAGAAAGATTTGAATTTACTGCTACTGCGAAGAAACGCCTAATCATATTTTTGATTACAGGATTGGTGCTTTCAGTATTGGGATATTTTACACTGGGTTCAGGTGAACATGGTGGTGGTCACGGAGAAGGAGATCACTCTGAGGCTGTAGCAGATGGTCACGGTGAGGAGCCTTATGGTGCCGAAAATCACGGAGCAGAAGAGGCGCATGGAGATGAAGGAGGACACCATGGTAGTAGCCCTTCCGTGAAAAGGTTATTATCCAACTTGTGGATCAACAATGTATTTTTTGCCGGTTTGGCAATCATCGGTGTGTTCTTTTTCGCCATTCAATATGCAGCTCAGGCCGGATGGTCTGCAGGGATCAAACGGATTCCTTTTGCCTATGGAAATTGGCTGCCTATAGCATTCATATTAATGCTGGTTGTGTTTATGATAGGAGGGCATGACCTTTTCCATTGGACGCACGCTGATTTGTATGCAGCAGAAGGAGGAGATGAAATTGTCAAGGGTAAAGCTCCTTACTTTTTTTGGCCATTAGAAGGCGGTGCTTTTCCAGCGTTTTGGATAGGAAGGTTAGTGATCTTCTTCGGAGTTTGGTATCTCCTTTTCATAAAACTACGTAAGATGGCTTTTGCTGAGGATCTGGAAGGAGGAACCACCAAATGGTATCAGATGAGAAAGACTTCAGCTGTATTCCTGGTATTCTTTGCTGTATCTTCATCTATGGCTGCATGGGATTGGATCATGTCAATTGATGTGCACTGGTTCAGTACCATGTTTGGATGGTATGCTTTTGCAAGTTGGTGGGTCGCAGGTTTAGCGTTGACCCTGTTTATTGTAGTTATACTTAAAGACAAAGGCTACTTGGCTGTGGTCAATGAAAATCACATTCATGACTTAGGAAAATTTGTTTTTGCTTTTAGTATTTTCTGGACTTACGTGTGGTTCTCTCAGTTCTTGCTGATCTATTATGCACACATTCCAGAAGAAACCGTATACTTCCTGGAGCGATGGAAAGACGATCATTATGCTCCTGTATTTTTTATCAATTTAATTCTAAACTTCTTCTTCCCATTCTTAGTTCTAATGACAAGAGATGCGAAGAGGCATTCAAGAATTCTGAAAGTTGTTTGTCCTGCTGTCGTATTTGGTCACTGGCTTGACTTCTATATGATGGTTTCACCAGGAACAGTAGGTGATAATGGTGGTTTCGGATTCCTTGAAATCGGGCTAATTCTTGTTTACTTAAGTGCCTTCTTGTACGTGACATTCAATGCACTGGCAAAGGCTCCTTTGTTTGCGAAGAATCACCCAATGTTGAAAGAAAGTTTGCATCATCATATTTAATATTAGTGAGGGATAGTTATGCTTAATTTAATCATTGTAATAGCGGTCATTCTAATTCTAGCTGTGGTATTCATAGCCTATAGAGTTACTACGTTAGTTGATGTTGTAAAGAAGGACAAGAAGAAAACACACGTACCACCTGGAAATAGTTTTCAGGGCGTACTGATGATATTGTTTTTAGTAGGGGGTATCGCCGCATTTTTCTACTTCTCGATGAAGGAGTATGATACATATAATCTGCCAATTGCTTCAGAACATGCAGTAATTACAGAAAACTTATTCTGGATAACAATGGCGGTAACAGTATTTGTATTTATCGTCACCCAGATATTTCTTTTTGGATTTGGATGGAAATATAGATACAAGGAAAATAACAAAGCCCATTATTACCCGCACAACAATAAGCTTGAAATGATTTGGACAATCGTTCCGGCTGTTGTACTTGCTTGGTTGATCATTTCGGGATTAAAGCAGTGGAATGTCATTACGGGTCCTGCTCCTGAAAATGCAGAAGTGATCGAGGTAATGGGGTATCAATATGCGTGGGCTTTTAGGTACCCAGGTAAGGATGGATCCCTTGGAAATTATGATTTTAGAAAGATTGATGCTGTAAATTCCATGGGCATAGACTTGGAAGATCAGAATGGACATGATGATTTCATGCCTACGCAGTTAGTTCTTCCAAAGGACAAGCCAGTTCTATTAAAGATTAGAGGGCGTGATGTGATCCATAGTGTGTATAATCCGCATTTCAGAATGCAAATGAATGCAGTACCTGGTATGCCAACACAGTTTTGGTTTACACCTACTGTGAGTACTGTGGAGATGCGGGAAATCACTGGTAATCCTGATTTTAACTACGAGTTAGTATGTAATAAGATCTGTGGAAAAAGTCACTACGGGATGAAAGGAATCATCACTGTATTAGAACAAGATGAATATGATTCATGGTATAAAGAGAGTCAAGAGAACACATTCTTGAAGCAGAATCCTGGCTACCTAAGTCAGGTTCCGGAAGAGCTAAAAGAAGCCGCAAAAATTGCTGCAGGAATTGAAAACATTGAGAACGAACAAAAAGTTACAACTGCTGCAAGCAGTTCTAAATAAAAAAATATGTCAGTAACAGATATACAACTTCAGG
This sequence comes from Ekhidna sp., assembly GCA_965267215.1. GTDB lineage: Bacteria > Bacteroidota > Bacteroidia > Cytophagales > Cyclobacteriaceae > Ekhidna. The sequence continues at coordinate 1,353,433 of OZ253940.1, read as the reverse complement.
AAGATTTAGCACACGATGATCACCACGACGATCATCATGAGCAGGGGTTTGTAAGCAAGTATATTTTCTCGACTGATCACAAGACCATCGCGAAGCAATTCTTGATTACAGGAATTTTCTGGGCACTTATCGGTGGAGCACTTTCCATTATTTTCAGACTCCAACTTGGATTCCCGGAAATGAGTTTGGAGTGGTTGAGACCGATCATGGGTGAGTGGATTACTGAGGCTGGAAAATTAGATGCAGAATTCTATCTGGCCCTCGTGACCATGCATGGAACAATTATGGTCTTCTTTGTACTGACGGCCGGGTTAAGTGGAACATTCTCAAACTTCCTTATACCGCTTCAAATTGGCGCAAGGGATATGGCTTCCGGCTTCATGAACCTGCTTTCTTACTGGTTCTTTTTTGCTTCCAGCGTAGTTATGTTCATTTCGCTTTTTATTGAGACTGGACCAGCGGGAGGGGGATGGACCGTATATCCTCCATTAAGTGCACTTCCACAAGCTATTCAAGGATCCGGACTTGGAATGACATTATGGTTGGTGTCAATGGCCTTATTCATCGCATCATCACTATTAGGTGGTATTAACTATATCACTACCGTGATTAACATGCGTACACAGGGAATGTCATTCGCTCGAATGCCGTTAACTATTTGGGCTTTTTTCATCACGGCAATTCTTGGTCTGCTTTCTTTCCCTGTATTACTTTCAGCAGCTCTACTTTTGATCTTCGATAGGTCATTTGGCACGAGTTTCTATTTATCTGAGATATTTATTGCTGGAGAGGCACTTCCAAACGTTGGTGGTAGTCCAATTTTATATCAACATCTTTTCTGGTTTTTAGGGCATCCTGAGGTATATATTGTAATACTTCCTGCCCTCGGGATCACTTCTGAAATTATAGCCACTAATGCACGTAAGCCAATTTTTGGATACAAAGCAATGATTGGATCAATGTTAGGAATTGGCTTCTTGTCGTTCATCGTGTGGGCTCACCATATGTTTGTGACAGGTATGAACCCATTCCTGGGCTCAGTATTTACAATTCTTACATTGGTAATTGCAGTACCGTCTGCTATCAAAGCATTTAATTATATAACTACATTGTGGAAAGGGAATATTGTATTCACGCCAGCGATGTTGTTTTCTATCGGTTTAGTCTCATTCTTCATATCAGGAGGATTGACGGGTATTTTCTTAGGTAACTCGGTACTGGATATAAACTTGCATGATACGTACTTCGTAGTGGCTCACTTCCACTTAGTGATGGGTAGTGCTTCATTCTTTGGTCTATTAGCCGGAGTTTATCACTGGTTCCCTAAAATGTTCGGAAGAATGATGGATGATAAATTAGGTAAAGTCCATTTCTGGTTATCATTTGTAGGTATTTACCTGGTGTTCTTCCCGCTTCACTATATTGGAATAGCAGGATTCCCAAGAAGATATTATTCATTTACCTCTTTTGAAACGTTCAGTATTTATGGTGATCTAAATGCGCTGGTTAGTATCGCAGCAATCTTAACGTTTGCGGCACAATTTATTTTCCTTTTCAATTTCTTCTATTCAATCTTTAGAGGTAGGTTGGCACCTGCTAACCCTTGGAAATCAAATACGTTGGAGTGGACTACTCCACGATTCCCAGGACACGGAAATTGGATAGGAGCTATTCCAAAAGTGTTCAGATGGCCATACGATTACAGTAAGCCTGGTGCAGAGGATGACTTTATCCCCCAAACAGTCCCTTACTCTCACACTCCTGAATCTAACCTTGAGCATGAAACAGAGCTAACTAAGGATGAAGATTTGACTGGAGTTGAAAAGATTAATTAATAAAAAAAACTTTCTGAGAATTAATACGATCACACTAGTATCAGTATTTGTACTGATACTAGTAGGTAGTATTGTTCGCGTTATGGGAGCTGGAATGGGATGCCCTGATTGGCCAAAATGTTTTGGTTCATACATTCCTCCAACCTCTTCTGAAGGATTGCCAGATAATTATCAGGATATCTTTAGAGAGCAACGAATTTCAAAAAATGAAAGGCTCGCTAACCTGTTCAATCGGCTTGGTTATTTTGATCTTAGTGATAAAATAACAAAAGATCCAGCTGTGCTCGTAGAACAAGAGTTTAGTGCAACTAAAGCCTGGATTGAATACATCAATCGGCTGGTAGGTGTGTTAATTGGCTTATTGGTATTTCTAAATATGATTTTCTCCTTTGCTTTTAGAAAGACTTCTTTTTGGATACCGGTTGTAGGAGTCGGAATTTTTGTACTGACTGGATTCCAGGGTTGGGTAGGTTCATTAGTTGTTTCTACGAACCTTTTGCACGGTTTCATCACATTTCACATGTTGTTGGCTTTAGTTATTGTGGCATTTCTTATCTGGATGAATGTTCGAGTAAAGAGCTTGAGTACGTACAAGCATAATGCATTATTCTTCATAGCAGTTGCTACCACTATTCTTTTTATTCCTCAGATCATACTAGGAACAGAGGTTAGAGGAGTAATAGATGATTTATTAATATCTACCCTGCGTAGAAGTGAGTGGTCTCAACGTTTAGCTGAGTCGTTTTATATTCATCGATCGTATTCCTGGCTGATTTTGATTGGGTGTGTCCTGTTGGCTTATTATGCCCGAAAAACAAAAGAAGTTTGGTTGGTTAATACATCCATGTCACTGGTCTTTATGGTTTTTTTGGCTATGATAGCTGGGATTGGAATGGTGCGATTTGATTTTCCTTTCTGGTTACAGCCGCTTCATTTAATTCTTGCTGTAGGCATTTTTAGCATGTTGTTTTATTTAACTTTGCGTTTGAAAATAAGTCGTTGAATTCTTCAATTACACATATCGATTTATCTACTGGAGAGCGGGTTAAAGCTTTCTACGAGCTACTCAAACCAAGATTGTCTTTTCTGGTCGTTTTTTCTTCCGGATTTGGTTATGCTTTAGCTAATCAATCTGTTCTTCATTGGGGGAACTTTATATTGTTCTTATTGGCCGGTTTTTTGGTATCTGGTTCTTCGGTGACTATTAATCAGGTAATTGAGAAAAAGTTCGATGCAATCATGAAGCGAACTCAAAACCGCCCGATCCCCTCTGATCGTGTATCCGAAGGAGAAGCAGTATGGTTTAGCATCTTCACAGGTATAGCAGGCTTGGGTATGATGTTGATAGCAACTAATATGCTAGCGACTGCACTTTCAGCACTTTCACTCATCCTCTATGCATTTGTTTATACTCCTTTGAAAAGAGTCGGATCAATAGCTGTTTTTGTTGGAGCTATCCCTGGAGCACTTCCTCCATTAATCGGTTGGGCTGCAGCAAGTGGTGTGTTATCATATGAAGCGATGATCATTTTCGGCATTCAGTTTATCTGGCAGTTTCCTCATTTTTGGGCCATTGCCTGGATTTCAGATGAAGACTACAAAAGAGCAGGCTTTAAATTATTGCCAGGAGGTGGAGCTAAGGATTTGAATACGGCGGTTAACATAATGATCTATACGTTGTTTTTGTTGCCTTTGGGCTTACTTCCAACATATTTTGGTTTGACAGGTTTAACAAGTGGAGTGGTAGCAACGATTTGTGGTGTATTGTTCTTGGCCCAGACTTTTAGTTTGATGAAGGATATCTCAAATCAGAAAGCTAGAAGGATCATGTTCGGATCGTTCATCTACCTTCCGATTGTTCAAATAACATTTTTAATTGATAAACTATGACAGGAGAGATAGAAGCAGGAAACGTAAGATCCATGCATCCACAGAAATTTGCTATGTGGCTGTTTTTGGTGTCTGTGATCATGGTATTTATTTCATTGTCGAGTGCTTATATAGTTAAAAAGTCGGTTGGTGACTGGATATACATCGATTTTCCACCTCTTTTTCAAGTTACAACCGCAATAATTATCCTTAGCAGCATTTCTATGCATTTTGCGTATATATCTGCTAAGAGGAATAATATTAAGGCCATTCGAATAAGCTTAGTTATTACCGCAGTGTTGGCTGTAGCCTTCATTGTCGGGCAAATAAGGGCTTGGGGCCAACTCGTAGATGGAGGATATCATTTTGTTGGAAATCCAGCCAGTTCTTTCATTTATATATTTACCGGATTACATATCGCTCACCTGGTTGGCGCTGTGATTTTCCTTCTAATCGTATTAGGAAAAGCATTTAAATATCAAGTCCATTCAAAGAGTATGGTTCGCATAGAAATGTGCACCACTTTCTGGCATTTTCTTGGTGGACTTTGGTTGTATTTATACTTATTTTTGATTTTTAATAATTAACCTACAAATCCTGATAGAATGGCTAATTCAGCTGTAATAGTAGAAGAGAATAATAAAAACATATGGGGTGGCGGTGTTTCACCTATGAAGGCAAGCTATGGAAAGCTCATGATGTGGTTTTTTCTTTTGTCTGATGCCTTTACATTCTCAGCATTATTGATCACATATGGTTTGATTCGATTCAGTCATCCTGCATATGAGGGAACTGTAGCTGACTTTAAGTTTTCTCAAGAGTATTGGCCAATTCCAGAGAAAGTATATGAGGCTGTACCATTCCTGCATGGTGTAGAGTTGCCGCTAGTTTTCGTAGGTATTATGACATTTATACTGATTATCAGTAGCGTGACGATGGTACTTGCAGTTGAGGCAGGGGAGCGAATGGATCGAAAAGGAGTAGAGAAATGGATGCTTTGGACGATCCTTGGTGGTTTGGTATTTTTAGGATGTCAGGCTTGGGAGTGGAGTCACTTTATTCATGGCGCTGATATGTCTAAGAACGCAGTAGGAAATTTTATTCAGGGAGCAGGACTTTCACAGAATCAATACGGCCCTCCTAACTTCGCAGCATTATTCTTTTTCATTACAGGATTTCATGGATTCCACGTATTCAGTGGAGTAGTTATAAACTTTGTTATCTTCTATCAAGCGACGGTTGGCATCTTTGAAAAGAGAGGCCATTATGAAATGGTTGAGAAAGTAGGGCTTTACTGGCACTTTGTTGACCTTGTTTGGGTATTTGTATTCACATTCTTTTACTTAGTATAATCTTTATAATTGTCATATAATGGAACATCAAACTCCACAAGTTGAAGTACAGCCGGTAAATAAGGCGAAGGTCAAGAATTTCATTAAGGTGATGCTTTACTTGGCAGCAATTACCGCTATAGAGTTTGCCATAGCTTTCACAGTTCCTCATGAACATAAATGGGTGAGAATCATCGTTTTTATTGCTTTAACAATTGTAAAAGCATACTACATCGTTGCGGAATTTATGCACCTTGGACACGAGAAGAAGTCTCTGAAGATGTCCATTGTGCTCCCTATGCTTTTTGTTGTTTTCTTGATATTTATTATGATCTATCAAGGAGACGCGATTTTGAAAGCTCTTTATTGATAAACATTCGTTGAAAAGCAAAGGGTTAAAGAGGTTAATCGTATTCGTAGTTTTTTTGATACCTGTTGTTTGGTATCTGATACTTCAAGTATTCGGAGATAACAGATTTTCTTTAACACTCATAGGAGACATTCCACAAGATTGTAAAAAGTATCTCGAAATCACTATTATTTCACAAGATGATTCACTCTCGATTGTAGAGACCAACTATATGAATCGTGTGATCTATGCTGCAGATAAGCGTAAAGCCAGTCTTGTCTATGAAGATCAGATTTTTTTTAATTGTATCAATCAATCTGAGGCTGATTTAGTTTTAATCAATGATAAAGGCTTGTGGGGAAGTTATAAACTCTCCCGTGAGGGAGTGGATCAGCTTTTAACCGAACTCGACATATTAACGCTGCAGCAATCATATGGAAAAGGAACTAGCAGGTAATAAAGTATACCTTCGGATTATTTATCTCACTTCCATACTTATTCCGCTGGTAGTAGCATTTCTTATTTTTTTTCCTTCCAAGTTTGGTGCTGGTAGTTGGGTCAAAATTTTACCTTCTGTTCATGCTACGATAAACTCCCTGACAGTAATGGCACTTATTGCTGCTTTGATATCGATCAAGAAAGGTAATATTTCAGCTCATAGAGCTTTTATGTTTACATCTCTGTTTTTGGGAGTGTTATTTCTCATATCCTATATCCTGTATCATTCGAATGTGGAGTCAGTTAAATTTGGCGACTTGAATTATGATGGGGAACTTAGTGAGGAAGAAATGCTCAAGGCTGGAACTACCAGGGTTGTTTATCTCGTTATTTTGGCAAGTCATATTTTACTGTCAATACTAGTCGTTCCGTTTGTATTATTTGCATTTTATTATGCCCTAACAAATCAAATAGAAAGGCATAAGCGGATAGTAAAATACACTTTTCCGGTTTGGCTATATGTATCCATTACCGGTGTAATTGTCTATTTCATGATCCAGCCCTACTATGTTTAAATTATGAAAAGGTCGTTGAGTATATTTTTTTTGTTGCTAATGCCTTTCATTAACTGGGGACAATGCGCGATGTGCAGGACCCAGATAAAAAACAATGTCAGTGCAGGTGAAACATCGATGGCGGAAGGATTGAATAATGGAATTATGTTTCTTTTTTTTACCCCATATATCGTTGTAATTGCGTTAATATTCCTTTGGTATAAATACAGTAAAACCACAAAACGTGTCAATCTTAGCGAGCGTCTTAAGAACTAAATGCCCCAGATGTAGAGAAGGTGAGATTTTTACTCACTCCGTATTGAATCTAAAGAAGATGTCTTCTATGCATCAGAACTGTCCAAATTGCAATCTGAGATATGAAAAGGAGCCAGGTAATTTCTATGGAGCGATGTATGTGAGCTACGGCTTTTCAACAGCGATCTTTCTTGTGACAGCATTTATTTTATACTACTTTTTCAATGACCCTCCATTGAATGTGTATTTGATTAGCATTCTTGCTGTTGCAGCCCTGTTGTTTCCTTTCAACTTCCGATATTCAAGAGTTATTTTTTTATACCTAATCTGGAAGAGCTGAGTAGCTAAAGGCCTGATTGTTGTATATTCAAGTTTGTGAATCATAAGCTATCAATCGGTTTACTGATAGGGTGCATCATTGCGTTGATTGCCAATCATTTTCTCATAGATTGGAAGAATCTGGAAAGTCAAAGGGCACAGAAAAGCTTTGAGACAGTCATAGATCAGCAATACGTTGATCTTATCAATTGGAAGAGTGGGACTGATAATCAATCAATTTTTAGAAAACGAACAGTTTGCAGAGGAAGACTCGAGGATTGGAGCGATAATCGACCCTTCATCTCTAAATATTCAACTGATTCAATTGAAATTATTGAGAATGACCAGGGAATTTTCTTGATTCAACAACTCACCGAAGAAGATTGCAGGTACATATCATGTCTTCAATTGTTAGAAAACTACTCCATTACAAATCAGTATTTGGAAGAAAAACAAAGCAACTTGTTGTACAAAGGAATAACCTCAATATCAACTACAAAAGGAGGGTTTTCATTCAAAGACATACTCTACTTTGAGGTGAGTGGAATGCCTAACAGCACGGTTGATGTCATTATTGCGCTGATCATAGTAATTGTACTTCTGGGAGAATATTGGAAATTTAGTCAACTGAATTACGGACTGTTCTGGAAGTCAATAGTATTACTCCTGTTTATCCGCTACGTCAGCCTTCAATTTGATGTATTTCAGCTTATCGCTCGATTCGACTTATTTGATCCTATTAAGTATACGTCCTCGCTTGTCAATCCAACCATCGGAGATCTTCTGATTAATTGTGTTCTGCTGAACATTGTGATTATAGCCTGGTCCAAGTATGCGTACAAGTTAAAAAGGTCATCATCTGGTGCGGCTATTTTAAGTGGTGTAAATACGGCACTATCAGGTCTGGTACTTCATATTGCATGGAGTATTATCAGTAACTCACAGTTATCGTTAGATGTAGGGCAATCAATCCAGTTTAATTTGCTTCGGATAATTGCTTACTTGTGCATCCTACTGGCATGTTTAGCTTATTTCTATTTTACCTACGTCACATTGAGTGTTATAAGAAAGGGCAGACTGATGACCCAAGCACTGATTGGAGCTTTATTTATCGCTCTTATTATGGGCATGTTAGATCTGCTTTCTATTACTTTTTCAGTGGTTCATATATCTATACTGGTACTATCTAGTAGATATCAATGGGGTAAATCGTTTAAAGATTTTAGTTATACTAATCTGCTTTTCATTCTAGTGGTGAGTGTTGGTATTTCAACAGTTTTAGCCTTTTGCATATATAAGTACGAGGAAGGTGCAATCTTAGACTCTAAAAAGAAGTTTGCGAATTATCTCCTTCTTAAACGTGATGTATTGGGCGAGTATTACTTAGATCAGACCGTAAGAAAGCTTTCAACAGATGATGAATTAAGTATGATTGCAAGTGAGCGGAGCAAACGAATACTTGAAGATCATATTCGGAGTGAGTTTCTAACACCATACTTCAATAAGTATGATCTGGAAATGGTTTTTCAGGATTATCAACAACTAAATTTTGACACTCGATTTAGCAGAGAATACAGTCTATTAACCCCTGAAAATCAGTCAGATTATGAGAATATCTATTTTGTAGATGAAGGCACCAATTTTAAATATATCTGCAAAGTTAACATTGGGGATTTGGTAGGATTGATTATCCTTCAAATAAAGAAAAGAGTTCCTACTAGTGTGTATCCTGCCTTATTGACCGACAATAAGTACTTTTCAATTACGAATGATTTTGATTATGCTGTCTTTGCTGGAGATGACATTTTATTTCATCGAAGTAAGTTTGGACAAGGTGAATGGCCACAAAAGGAAGATTTTGATGGGCAAGAGCTATATAGAAAGGGCATTGAAAAAAACGGTCGTCATTACTACGGTGTGAAAACAACGGATGGAAGAACTATCTTAATCATTTCTAAGAAATATGAAGCCCAGGACCGATTAACAAATTTTTCCTTTTTTTTCCTACTACTACTATTTGCTTTTGGACTGTTTAGTGCTTCCAGTTCAATTATTGAGTATGGACTCAAACTAAATTTCACAAGCAAAATCCAGCTTTACTTGGGCTTGGCTTTTGTTGTTCCACTACTTATTGCAGGGTTTGCCTTACTGAATACACTGAATAGTTCATACAGAGATGAAATAAATAGAAGTTATATTAAACAATCACTTTACATCTCCGAGATTCTTTCAAATGAAATAGAGGAAGTAAATGATGATCTTGGTGCCTATAAGTTGGCAGAAATAAGTAGTTACATTCAATCAGATCTTAGCTTTTACAATGAGTCTGGATACCTGGTAGCTACGAGCCAGCCCGAGATTTTTAATCTCAATCTTCAAAGTAATCTGATAAATCCAATCGTATTCGAAGAGCTGGTGGTGAAAGAGAATCAAAGTATTATAGCAGATGAAAGTGTGGGTAATCTGGATTATAAGGTTTGCTATGCTGTCGTCAACACCATTGACAATCAAGTAGCTGGTTTTATAGCCATGCCTTTTTTTGATTCTAAAAATCATCTTAGAAGACAGCAAATCGAAGTTTTTGGAAATCTTATCATCATTTTTGGATTCATTTTTATTATTGCGCTTGTCTTTGGTAATTCCGTCTTGAATAACCTTCTTCTACCGTTGAGAATGGTTGCTGCTAAGATCAGAAGAGTTACACTTCAGGATGTAAACAAACCCATCGAGTATGAGTCATCTGATGAGATTGGTTCCTTGGTAAAAGACTATAATCAAATGCTTGTGAAGCTAGAAGATAGTAAGAGAGCACTTGCTAGGAGTCAAAAGGAAACGGCCTGGAAGGAGATAGCGAAGCAGGTAGCTCATGAAATAAAAAATCCATTAACACCTATGCAACTGAAGATCCAACAGATGTTGAGGAAGCATGAAAATGGCTCAAAGGAATATGAGACTTTGTCTTCACTGCTTACCCAGGTGGACACTTTAAGTCAAATTGCGTCTTCTTTTTCAGCATTTGCCGAGATGCCAGCTCCTGACAATCAGGTGTTTGAGTGGGGAACGATTATCCGTGAGGTGACTGAGTTATACAGCTCCAAAGAAGTTGATATTTCAATGGACCTTGAAAGCGGTGTTCACATAGAAGCTGATACGGATATTTTCAGACGTATCCTCAATAATATTGTACTTAATGCCATTCAATCTGTCAGTGAGAAGCAAGCTGAGATCAAGATTAGTTTGAAATCAAGATCAGGAAAAGCTATCCTTTCAGTAAGTGATAATGGGAGGGGTATCCCCGAAGAACTTAAGGATAAGATTTTCCTTAATTATTTTAGTACTAAATCAACAGGTAGTGGTATAGGCCTTGCGCTTGCCAAAAAAGGAATAGAGAATGCGGGAGGAAATATATGGTTTGAGTCCAATAAAGATGAAGGCACAACTTTCTACATTTCTATGCCACTCATTTCTGATTAGCATCCTATTCACTTCACATGCTATTCAGGCTCAGTCCAACCTGAAGTGTAGAATCATTCCCACAAACCAGCAAGTAACCCTTGATTCGACTTTGATAGAACCAGAATCTATTCGGGTGAGTGGCAACTACCAATGGGTTGATTCTACTCAAATGATATTGGTAAACAGTTCACAGCCCACAGTGGAAGTTTGCTATCGTGTACTGTCTAATCTATTAACAAAAACCTATCAGAATCGAAACATAGAAACATACGATGATTCAAGGCCCGATGACTTCATTGAAAAGCAAAAAACTCGTGTGGAAAGAGAGGAGTTATTCGAACTCGGAGGCGTTAACAGATATGGTACCATTTCCAGAGGGATTTCTTTTGGAAACAGGCAGAGTTTGTTTGTCAATTCTACCTTAAATCTGCAAATGGATGGTCAGCTTGATGATAATTTATTTATTTCGGCCGTAATAACTGATCAAAATATCCCTTATCAGCCAGAAGGAAATACACAACAAATCAGGGATTTTGATAATGTGTTCATCAAGCTTTACAATGATAAGTTTGACCTTACAGTAGGTGATATTGTATTGACCCAGCCTGATGAATCTGGCTACTTCTTAAAATACTATAAAAACATTCAGGGGGGGCAGGTGAGTTACAGGGGTGGTCAAAAATGGAAGCACGAAACCAATGTTTCCGGTGCTCTTTCGAAAGGAAAATTTAATTCAGCATTTATCTCTCCAATAGATGGGATTAATGGACCATACAAGCTCAGGGGACCAAATGGGGAACGATTTATAATTGTGCTGGCAAACTCAGAAAAAGTATTTATTGATGGTAAGTTACTTCAAAGAGGTTTTGACGAAGATTACATCATTGACTACAACCTGGGAGAAATTACTTTTAACAACCATATAGTAATTACACAATTCAGCATTATCCGAGTTGATTATGAGTATGCTGAGCAATTCTACAGCCGGTCTAATGTTTCAGCTTATCAAGGTGTTTCCAACGAAAAGTTTAAATTCTCAGCGAACTACTACAGAGAAAGAGATAATCCGAATGCGAGCCTTGGTTTTAGCTTAGATGAAAATGATTTAAATCAGCTAAGAGGAATAGGAGATAATATTGATCAGGCTTTTATCACCGGATTTGATTCTGTCCAATTCTCAGAGAATCGGATTTTATACATTAAAAAAGATACAATTGATCTGGATGGTGAGACAACTACTATATTCCAACATGTAACTGAGCCTGATCAACCATTATTTAATCCTACGTTCTCAGATGTTGGCTTTGGCAATGGAGACTATGTTTTGAGGCAGACCACTGCAAACGGAAGGATCTATGAGTGGGTATCTCCTCAAAGTGGAGAATCTCAAGGAAACTATGAGCCGGGAGCATTCATCCCACTTCCAAATAGTCGGGAATTAATAACAGTATCAGGAGAGATGAATGTAAGCGATTATGAAACTGCTAAAGCGGAGATTGCTTTTTCAAACACAGACAATAATTTGTACTCGGAAATTGATGATAATGACAACCAAAGCAAAGCATATTATCTATCATTTACGTCGAAGGAAAGACCGTCATTCATCAATGGTTATAAATGGATAGGAGGAGTCTCTATAGAATACGATGAGACAGATTTTACGTTCATAGATCGCTATCGACCTATTCTATTTGATCGGGATTGGAATTTTAATGCAAACACTGCAACTCCATCAGATGATTTTTTGTTCTTTTTGAAATCTGGAATTAAACGGGATGAAGCCAATAAGTTCCAACTAGAGATCAACAGAAGGAAACGGAATGATGCCATTGACGGCTGGCAGCAACAGTTAGATTTTAATGAAGAGTTTGGGGACTTTAAATTGGTTTCTACTCATTTTAGACTAACCAACGATCAGGCTAACCTAAATACCGAATGGGTTCGCTCCCGATCAGATTTAAGCTACAGGAGGTGGAAGGTAGCCCCCGGATTCATGTATGAAATGGACGAAAATACCATTTCCGAAGGAGATAGTGTGATTAGTTCCTTAATGAATTTTCGGGCACAGGAATGGTATCTTGCCAGTACCGATTCAAGTAAGTCAAACTATAGAATAAGTTACCGAATCAGGAATGATCGATTACCACAAAATGGTGAGATGGTCGATTATCTTTTTTCTAAAAACTTGAATGCATCTTATAATTATTCCGGAGATAAGGGAAGTGTGACGGCAGATCTAAACTATAGAATGGTGGATGATAAGCTTGAACTCAATCAAATTCAAGATGAAGTTATTAATGGGCGTATCAACTGGGTTCAATCTTTTTTAGATCGAAGTGTAAGATCAAATTTTTCATATAGCACAGGCAATAGCAGAGAATTGAGACGTGAATTTGTCTATTTACCAGTGAATACAGGCGAAGGAACCCATACCTGGAGAGATACGAATGGAGATGGCGTACAGGATCTAAATGAATTCTTTGAAGCGATTAATCCAGATGAACGCAACTTTGTGAAAATCTTCACACCTACGGATGATTACATCATCTCCTTCCAGACCTTTTATATACATACTCTTGATGCTAGATTTCCCAGAAGATGGAGCAGTCAAGGGGGAATAAAGAGTCTTATATCCAAACTATCTGCCAATGTGAATTTTAATGTGAATTTTAAGACTACAGCAGATGGATATTCCGACAGATTAAATCCGTTTGACCTCAATCTTGAAGATTCTGATCTTATTGCAGTACAGGATGGGAAACGATACACATTGTTCTATAATAGGAATGGGAGAGGGTTTGCGGGAGATTTCACTTATCAGATTTCCGAGAACAAACAATTACTTATCCAGGGGTTTGAAAGTAGGGAACGCAGAGAGTGGATTTCAAACGCGAAGGTTGACTTATCCAGTGAGTATACGTTTAGGGTTACCACATCATTAGGAAGATTATCTAATCAATCGGACTTCTTGGATTCAAGAAACTTTGATCTGGCTATAAATTCATACAAGCCACAACTGATCTGGCAACCGTCGAATGTGCTGCGGCTTATCGGAAGCTATGAGCGGAAAAGTAAGAATAATGAGTTTACCGAATCGTCCAATGAAAGTTCGGTTTCACAGGTATACAGCACAGAGCTTACCTGGAATCAGGTAGGTAAAGGCTCACTCAGAGGGATATTTTCATTAGTTAAGATTGACTTCCGGGGAGATCCTGCTTCCTATCTCGGGTACTTACTATTGGATGCGTTACAACCTGGAACAAACCAGACCTGGCAGATTAACTGGCAACAAAAAATATCAAAAGGGATGCAGTTGTCTTTATTATATAACGGAAGGAAGTCTGAAGACGTGAGTGCCATCCACACCGGAAGTGTACAGGTGACAGCCTTTTTTTAGTTATTCAATTTCTGCACAAAAGTGGGACATCCCAGTTTCTTTTTATTGCTTGGAGTTTTATACGGATCTCTGGGCATCTTAAAATTATATACCAAAGAAAACTCGTGTGCACCACCACCACTGACCGGATCGAGCTTCGAGAGGTTTAAATCAAAACTGTATCCTAATTCAAAATTGAAATATTCTACTCCTGCTACCAGTATAACCGCATCCTGATTGAGTCGTCCAAAGTCATTATTTAAGAATGGCATGCCTCGGTAATACAGGCCGATAACCGCAGGCTGAAGATGAACGGAAGCACCTACATCCAATTGTTGAAATTCTCCTTGCCTTCGATAGAGAATGCTGGGAGCGATACTTGGAACGATGGTGCCTATGTTTACCAGTTTTTGTAGAGGGTACCGGCTTCCTATATGAAAAGAGTATCTAATGGGTAGCTCGTCTTCTCCTTCAAGCAAGGACCTGTTTGGTCTTGTAAGGTGATCAATCCCTACACCAAACCAATTCTTTTTAGTATAGATAAGCAACCCAGCTCCGATATCCCAGTGATTTTTTAATCGAATGGAATTGATCTGAGGGTCTTGCGATGGCGTGCCATCAACTCCAAAATCAACCTGATCGCCAAGAATAAGCTTAGAACGGTCAATATCTCTGAATGTATAGCCAAACTTTAATGCGGGTCGAATGACCACTTTGTTATTCAGGTTTGCCTCATATGTATAGATAAAAGAAGGAGTCGTATTTCTTAATCCGGCCGAACCTTCCTTGTCATTTGTAATGATGAATCCAAATCCGCTGTTTATATGGCTGGCATTATAATCGATGGAAGCCGTACTGTTTGAAAAAGCCTGGGGTAAATTGGGCCACTGAATACGGTGAATAAAAACCAGCCTGGTATCCTGCCCAGTACCAGCAAAAGCGGGATTCAAATAGATGGGGTTTGAATAAAACTGAGAATATTGTGCATCTTGTGCCAATGAAATTAGCGAGGTAACGAATAGGAGGGTGATATAGAATAAAAATCTCTTCATTTTAACGGATCAAAGTAACATCTCCAACTTTTGTCAAATCCCTGCCATCTGAGAATCTGAGCTCTAACTTATAAACATATACTCCTGAAGGGGATAGTTTATTTTGATAATACCCATCCCAGCCACGATCTTGTGAGTTGCTTTCGAAAATAAGCTCGCCCCATTTATTATAGATAAGCATTCTGAAACGCTCTACACCCTCGAGTCGAGGTAAGAAAACATCATTGATTCTGGAAGGATCTCCACCTTCGCCCGCTATTCCTCCACTGGGACCGTTCAAGCTAGGTGTAAATGCATTTGGTGTATTTACCTGACCACCAGCAACGGCTTCTATTTCAGCAGATCTGAACAACGTATCCACACAACCAAAATCATTGGTGGCAATAAGTGTTATGTCATAAAATCCTTCCTCCGTATAAGCATGCCTTGGCTCTGGCTCTGTCGAAGTAGTACCATCACCAAAGTCCCAAAAGAAGCTAGATGCATTCTCACTTAAATTCTTAAAAATGGCTTCCTGATCAGGGATGTAAACCACTCTTGCCGAGACAAGAAAGTCCGCGAAGGGCCTTGCATAAACAGAAATATAAGCCTCTTTTTGAATCTCTGAATTCTCGCCAACCTCATTTTGTCCTCTTAGCCTTACTGTAAAGTCACCTCCCGCAAAAAAGGTATGAGTGGGGTTGTCAGATCGTGAAATACTTCCATCACCGAATTCCCAAAGGAATTCACCAGGCTCAGCAAACTGCGACAAGTTCGTAAACTGAACAGTTAGTGGAGCACACCCTTCCAAAATATCAGCTTCAAAGTCTAAAATAGGAGCTGTGGGGAGAACCGTAATGGTTTGAGAAGTCTCTACAGTGCAGAACTCATCCGTGATTTCCAAAGTGATCTGGTACGTTCCAAATCGATTGTAATCATGTGATACTGGATCAAAGCCATCAAATGAAGTACCATCTCCGAAATCCCACTCATATGTATACGATGCATCAAATGTGCTGTTGTTGGTGATGGTAACCGTATTCTGAGGTAGCTGAAGTGTAGTAGTAGACAAGGTGAAATCGGCAATGAAATCAGGTCTTTCTCTTTCTATCGTCTGGTTAAGAACTTCAGGATCACTTTCGCATGAAGCCAGGTTTGTCGTGATTAGTGTGATTTCGGCATTGAAGTCAGTACCGGTATCTGGCTGACGATTATATGATATCTGGAATTCATCACCAGCTCCTGCAGTAAAGTCGGGTACCGGATTAAAAGACCAGTCATAACTGGATAATCCCTTCTGAGTGGCTTCCAGTACAAAATTGACCTGATCACAGTCTTCTGTACGTTCAAAAGTAAATGCAGCTCCCGGCTGGGGGCTTATTTGAATATTAAAAGTATCATTTGCTATACATATACCTACTTTTTCTGCTTCCAGCACCATCTGATAGTTCTGTATGGTAGCTGTGGTGTTAGTGATTTCATAATCAAGCTCATTGAAGTTGGGATCTCCACTATTCCGCGTGATCGGGTAGCCAGTAATTATTCCGTTAGCATCAGAAAGCGTCCAGGTATATGAGTCGGCATTCAGCGCCTGAGTTGCTGCCTCTACAAACATCGTACTACTCCATGGAGAACAATTTGTATCAAAAACATCATATGCCGGATCGTCAAATTCAGCTTCTTCATCCGGAGAGACTCTAAACCTTTCGATCGAGCTGAAACTGACACATCCGTCAGGTGTCTCAGCCCGTAGTTGTGCCAGGAAGGTACGGGTAGTATCATCGGGATTCTCAAACGTTAATGGAGTATTCAATATCGCCATCACAGTGGAGCTACTGAATCCGGAAGGAGGATGCGTGATATCCAATCGATAAGTGGTACCTGGAAGGGTTGGGTTGTTAGAGTCATTGGAAAAGATGATTGTATCTCCCGGACACTGATCAATGAATGCATCATGAGACAGCTGTGCATCCGGATTTGGATCTACGGTCACCGGAATGGCTATCAAGTCGTTGCATCCGCCTTTCTCAGTTGTCACTCGCAAAGCCACCGTATAGGTACCATCTACTGAGGTAGTTGGTTCTACTCCAGTAGCGATATCCGTACCATCGAGGAACCAATCAAAATCTGAATTATCATTTTGTATAAGCTCTGTATTGAATGTTATACCATCATAACTGAAGTCCCACTCCCAGGTTTCCACCTCGTCATCGTTTACCTGTGCCGTAAGGCTTGTGGCATTTGCGATATTTGTAAATGATGTTCGGTTGCCTTCACAGACATCAGCAGCAGTGAATGCGGGTAGCGGTTGACCATAAATGAAAATTGTATCCTGGGCAATACTTGTGCAACCAGTTCCTCCAGTTGCTACTAATCTCACAATGACAAATTGTTCCCCTGTGTAATTGACTGTAAAATCCGGAATATTTGTGGCGCTGGGAGCTGCAGGTAGAACTGCATCAGGGGTATTTCCTGGAAGTGGGGGATTACCTTGATTGTAGAATTCAAACTGTACCTGAGCACCAAGAAGTACCGTAGTGTCCCTAATTCCAATATCAAAGTTATCACCTGGGTTTACCTGGCAAAAATCAGGATTAAAATTCAAGCCGGTACCAGGATCATAGAATTCAAATCCAGCTACTGCATCTGGCGAAACTGTAATGACCCTATCACTTATGAACTGGCATGCATTGTCCACATCCGGTCCGATATCATTTCTCGAAGCGATTAGTCGGATGAGTTTTTGTCCTCCTGTTGGAAATGTAAATATTGGATTTTCAACTAATCTGATGGTGTCCCCAATTTGCGGATCCGTATCTGTATTTCCGTCATAAAGTACCCAGTTGTAATCAAAGGGTCCGGGACCCGTATTGTTATCAACATTCACGTTTTCATTGATACAGAATAGTGCGGGGTTAATATCACCCAAGTCATTTTCTACATTGAAGTCTGGGTTAGGAGCTCCTACAAGTGTGATAGTCGCATTGATACTGATGGCATCTGCATAATTGGGATTACCAAGACCATCCGGGACGTACGGATTACATGCATTCCAATTGTATAAGGTGACTTGAAACGTATTTCCAGC
Source organism: Ekhidna sp. (assembly GCA_965267215.1). Classification (GTDB taxonomy): domain Bacteria; phylum Bacteroidota; class Bacteroidia; order Cytophagales; family Cyclobacteriaceae; genus Ekhidna. Next base: position 1,335,533 of record OZ253940.1, on the reverse strand, counting down.
GACATTGTTAGGATCTGCTGCTGCTGAAATGGGAAAAGCGATATTGTTAGGATCATCAACAAGAGGGGGTGGGAGATTTGCTACAACCGGACCAAAATAAACTCCTTCGATACCATTGATCGTCGTTGTTCCACCAGAGTATGAGCCGTCCGGATTTGTTAAGTTGACAGTGCCTATACCGTCATTGAGACTCAATCCTTTGATTCGATTAATGTCTGCAAGACCTATATTCGTTCCATATACAAACTGAGTATGCCTTCCATCACCATTGGCGACAGCTGGACTTTCGAAATCAGCATCGCAGTTTAACCTTGAATTGTCCACAAATTCAACAGTGAATGCAGACTCTTCACATACGTTTGCTGGATTGGGATTAATAGCCAGATTACCACCTCCACTATCTTCCAAATCCCATACCACAACAGTTTGTGAAGCCGTTTCACAAACATCACCTTGAAAGATAAGTGAAACAGTAGGTACATATTCACAATTATCGCCAGGATAGGTGATTGTCCCAGTGGCTTCAAAGATCATATTGGTTGCATCAATTGCTGGAGCAGGAAAATCATCCACCGTATTACCTGGATCATTCCATTCAAATCTGATGATGATATCAGCAGGATTTTGAGCGTTTAGGAATTCATATCTTGCCGTATAGCCAAAAACATCTACAGGTGCACATATACCACTTTTAGTAAAGCTGGTATTGCTAGTAGTGAGAACTGGACATTGGCTGTGTACCAAGGTTCCAAAAAGTATGAGGGCTGTGGTGAGTAATAGGTTTGGCCTCATAATTTAAAAATAGTATTATTAGAAGATCAAATTTAACCTTACTAACACAACTATAATGCAATTATTCGATGATTATTGTATTAATAAAGGAATAAACTTGAAAAAAAGAAGATTGTTTAGGCTGGAGGAGAGATGAATTCACAACTTTTGAGAAATTCTTGTCATCAATACGTCTTTATACTTTCTGGAGACCTTGACTTTAATGTCACCTTTTAGAGTTGCTATCATTTCGGAATGGCCGATGGGTTCAAGATAATGGATCAGGTTTGTATTGATAATTGCAGACTTATGCACTCTTAAAAAAGTTTGTGGAAGATGTTGAATTAGCTTTTTCAAGCTGTCCTTGATAAGATACGATGTATCGGCATGTATCCTTACATAATAATCATACGCTTCAATCCAACTGATTTTTTCAAAATCTACCAAATGGATCCTTCCGTCCATTCGGATGATTAGTTTTTTTGTTGTATCAGAAGTGTGTATCGCTTCGTTTGGGTCATTATTGAGTTTCGTAGATGCAATAAGTCTCTCTAAAGCCTCAATGGTATGATGTTGTTGGTTGCTTCTGATTATCTGAATGGCATTCGTAATAGATTCTTTGAACCTTAAATCTGTAAACGGTTTTAGCAAGTAGTCAAGCGCATGAACTTCAAATGCTTTCACCGCATATTGATCATACGCCGTTATGAAAATTGTGAAAGGTTTGTACGAAATACTTTTCAATACATCAAATCCTGAGATACCAGGCATTTGGATATCGAGTAATAGCAGATCAGGTTTATATGTTTCTATGTCTTCAATTGCTTCCAACCCATCTTTACATATTGCGTTTACCCGTAAATCCTCGAATTCAGCTGATAATTGATTGAGACCATCCCTCGATTTTTTCTCATCGTCAGCTATGATAGTTCTAATTTTTTCCATTGTATGGTATTTCTATTTCACAAATTACTCCGTCTTTACGATTAGATAAGCTGAATATATAATTACCCTGATAACTTTGATTAAGCCTGGAGACTACATTATTGAGACCAACACCTCGGTTGTTTTTGAAGGTGAAGTGGGAAGGGAGTTGTGGTCCGGTATTGAAAATTGAAATAAGCACTTTTTCACCTACTTTCTTGGCTTTTAATCTAAGGATGGATTTGCCCAAATGTTTAGAAATACCATGTTTAAATGCATTTTCAATGACGGGTTGTAAAATGAGATTGGGTACCATTAGTTCTGTTGATTCGGGATCAATGTCAATTTCGACATTTAATATATCTTCAAATCTGATGGATTCAATGGCTAGAAATTTCCTTGCAAATGTCACTTCATCATCCAGTCTTATAAAATTTTTTTCATCAGGATTTAATGTGGCTCTTAATAGCTCACTGAGTTGAGAGGTCATGTCAACTGCTTGATCGTACTTTTTTGTTCTTATGAGCATAGAGATGGTATTATGGGCATTGAACAAGAAATGAGGCTGAAGTTGCATTTTTAAAGTTTCAAGCCTGGCTTGAATAAGCTGAGATTTCAACATGGATGCTTCTGTTGATTTATCTCGATATTTCAGATATAATTCACTTAAAAAGAAAAGGATTAACACAACCCAGGCAATTATAGACGCTTCAACAAAGGGAAAAGAACCTTGCTTCATGATAAAGGAAATAAGATTTACATCTCTTTCATGTAAGCCAATCGTTAGAAAGAATGAAGTCCATGAGAGAATTACTTTAATACTTCCAGTAATTGGTCCTAGCAGCGTGAGAAAGATGATTCTGAAAAGAACAGAAAATTTTTGAGATAGCTGGAAAAGATAAAATAAGGGGAAGGTCAGGCAAAACCACAAAAAGAAACCAAATAAGTAATAGGAGACGAGATAGCTGGTGTCTTCTATCGTAAGAATGTTTTTCTTAAGAATGTCTACGCTCAAAAAAAGGATCCAAAATATGACCGCTGAAAGTATTCGTATTTTGGAAGGAATGGAGTTTTCACGTTTCATACAGGAGTAAAGGTAATTGCCCGAACTTAGCTAAGCTCAGGCAATATCAATAACGAAAACCAGCTATCCTTTGTCTTCAGTGATTTGTTTAATTCGTTGATCAGAATACTTTAACCATCGAAACCTCAACCAGTTTTCATTCCAGTGAGCCGTCATCACCGGGTGCTCGCTTACTTGCTTAAAAATGGTTTGCGCTCTATACAATAGAGCTCTTCCTGCAGTAACCTCCTCAATTTTATCACTTCGAAGTAGATTGGTACCCATAAGTACGTAAACAATGGGGTTGTCTGGATTAAGATTTAAGGCTATGCGGGTATGCTCCTGTGATTTCATACGGTAAACGGAATCCATTTCTTTGTTTTCCGGATACCATGTGTATGTATAGTATACAAATGATTGAAGTGCATGAAGGTCAGATCGAATTTCTAAACTATCACCAGTATATCTTTCCATTGCTAGTTCTATATTCTTCTGTGCATTTGCTGGAAATACCTTACCAGCATTTTTGGGTATATTGGGATAATACAAACCACACTGGGTATGTATATAAGCGGCCCAATAATTAGCGAGCCATTCATTTGGAAATTTTTCAGCAATGTCTTCCAACATCTTTGCAGCGTAAAGACTGGATTCATACGTCGAGGCTGTATCATGTACATGGAATGCTGATTTTAGTACTCTGTTATAAGCCTTTTTGTCTTGAGAGAAGCAAGTAAGGCATAGAAAACATATCAAGGTTAGTGTTAATGCTTTTTTCATAACGCAAAGTTTTATCTTTCTCTACGCTACTCTTGGCCTTACAAGCACAATTAGTCAGCAAGGCGGACGATCTTGCTCATGAAACGGATTTTTTATAAGGACAATCAGTATCCAGGCACGCTTTGTGGTCAGATAAACGTTTACTTACCTTTTACTATCTTCATTAGACGACCGGCAAATACAAAGTCGTTAAGTTCTTTAACGTCTGAATCTCCAATCTCTTCGCTGGGGCCAACCCAAAGTAATTGGCCCTGATGAATAAAATTAACCTTATCACCAATCTCCAATACGGAGTTCATGTCATGAGATACAACAACTGTTGTGATATTGTACTCATCCGTAATGTCTTTTATAAGGTTATCTATTCGAATAGATGTCTGGGGATCTAGTCCGGAATTGGGCTCATCACAAAAAAGGTAATTGGGTTTGGTTACAATTGCTCTTGCGATTCCAACCCGTTTTTTCATTCCTCCGGATATTTCAGAAGGCATTTTGAGGTTGACATTTTCTAATCCAACCCTTTCAAGGCAGAAGTTCACACGTTCTTTTTTTTCTTCCAGCGATTGCTTGGTCAATACATTCAATGGAAACATGACATTCTCCTCCACGGTAAGACTATCAAATAATGCTCCACCCTGGAAAAGCATGCCCATCTCTCTTCGTATCTCGGTCTGAGCCTCCTTGTTAGCATTCGCAAAATCACGTCCATCAAATGTTACCTCACCTTCATCTGGTCGCAAGAGACCAACGATGCATTTCAGTAGAACACTTTTACCTGTACCGCTGGCACCAATGATCATGTTGGTTTTACCAGTCTCAAATTCAGCATCAATATTGAATAATACCTGCTTGTCACCAAAAGATTTAGATATATTCTTGACTGCAATCATGGTGTAAGAAAAGGAGCTAATAAATATGCAAGTAGCAAGTTTGCTACAAGAATAGCTATACAACTTTGAGTTACCGCACTTGTCGAAGATTGACCCACTTCCAGGGCTCCTCCGACGGTAAAATACCCTTTGAAAGAAGAAATTGAGGCAACCAAAAAACCATAAGTAATTGCTTTAATCAATGCGAAAGTTACCCTGAAAGGAACGAATTCGATTTGAATTCCCGTCAGATAATCAGTTCCGGAGACCACTCCGGTAGCAAGTGAGATTACATAACCTCCAAGGATCGCAATGAAGGCTGCCATGATCACTAAAACAGGGAACATGAAGACAGAAGCAATGATTTTCGGAAATACGAGATAAGATGTAGAGTTGATCCCCATTACCTCAAGCGCATCTATTTGTTCAGTAATACGCATCGTTCCAAGCTCACCGGCGATATTGGAACCAACTTTTCCCGCATAAACTATAGCAGTAATGGTTGGCGCAAATTCAAGCAAAACCATGTCACGGACAACCCATGAAATGGTGGTGTCTGGTATCAATGGTGAAATAAGGTTATAGGCTGTTTGAACGGTAGTTACTGCTCCAATGAAAGCTGAAATAATAACCACCAGGAATACTGAATTGTATCCTACTTTGATACTTTCATCCACTACCCGCACCACGTAAGTCTTGAAAGATTCTCTTCTTACGAATAGCTGGCCTATGAATATGACAAATTTCCCTAAACTCTTCATGAAGTTTGCGTGAGCTAAGATTGTTAGCTTTGCCAAACATAACACGATAAGCAATAACCAAAAAGTTTATATGAATAATTCAGAAAGATTGGTCGTGATTACAGGTGGAACGAAGGGGATCGGAAAAGCATTGGTACATCGATTCACCAAGGATGGCTGGCCAATTGTAACTTGTTCGAGAAATGAGGCTGATCTAAATGAACTCCGGCAAGAAATCAATGAAGCTAATAATGTATTGATTCATACATTTGTGGCAGATCTTTCTACGAAAGAAGGGGCACAGGACTTCATTGAATTTGTTCGTATGACTGCCAAACCCGTTGAGATCTTGATCAATAATACAGGGGTCTTTATTCCTGGTTTGGTTCATTCGGAAGAAGATGGTGTACTGGAGAAAATGATCAATACCAATCTATACAGTGCTTATCACATGTCAAGGGGAATCATTCCTCAAATGAAACAAGATCGATCTGGACATATATTCAATCTTTGCTCTGTAGCAAGTCTGAAAGCTTACCCTAATGGTGGCTCTTATAGTATTTCAAAGTTTGCTTTGTATGGAATGTCTCAGGCACTTAGGGAGGAACTCAAAGAGTATGGAGTTCGGGTGACTTCCATTCTTGCAGGAGCGGTCAAGACACCAAGCTGGGACGGAGTGGTGCTCCCGGATGAACGATTCATGAAACCGGAAGATATTGCTGAAACCATCCATGCTACCTATCGGTTAAGTGAACGGACAGTTGTTGAAGACATAGTCTTAAGGCCTCAATTAGGAGATATATGATCCAGAAATACTGCAATAGCCTCACTCATTACTCCAGACGGAAATCCAGAGAAGTATACATCGGTGACGTGCCTCTCGGAGGGGATAATCCCATTAGAGTACAATCCATGACTACCGTTGACACGATGGACACGATGGGATCCGTCGAGCAAGTGCTTCGAATGGTAGAAGCAGGATGTGAGTATGTGCGTATTACAGCACCAAGCATTAAAGAAGCTCAGAATCTGGAAAACATCAAAAATGAGCTTAGAAAAAGAGGGTGTGACGTCCCCTTGGTGGCAGATATCCATTTCACTCCAAACGCAGCTGAATTAGCAGCCAGAATTGTTGAGAAAGTACGTGTGAACCCTGGTAACTATGCCGACAAGAAGAAATTTGAGCAGATCGAATATACGGATCAAGCATATGCAGAGGAGTTGAAACGAATAGAAGAGAAATTTTCGCCCCTCGTTGAGATATGTAAACACCATGGTACTGCCATGCGAATAGGGACAAATCATGGCTCCCTTTCCGATCGGATTATGAGCCGCTATGGAGATACCCCATTGGGAATGGTTGAGTCTGCATTGGAGTTTATCCGGATTTGCGAACAAATGGACTTTAAGGACCTGGTGATCTCCATGAAGAGCAGCAATCCCCAGGTGATGGTACAGGCGTATCGACTTTTAATAAATAAATTGGATGAGGAGGGCTTGGAGCCCTATCCATTACACTTGGGAGTGACCGAAGCGGGTGAGGCTGAAGATGGACGAATTAAATCGGCTGTGGGTATTGGAACCTTGTTGGAAGATGGGTTGGGTGATACGGTTAGGGTCTCGCTCACTGAAGAGCCTGAAGTGGAAGCTCCCGTAGCAAGGATTATGGTAGATCGCCTGCAATATAAGCCTAGACAAAAGGAAATAAAACCAGTCACTGACTGGGCGATTAATCCGTTTGAATATCACCGCAGAACAACAGAGGAAGTCTTTAATTTCGGTTATGAAAATGTACCCCGTGTGATCGCTGATTTTTCAAAGGTGGAAAAGGTTGATGTGAAAGACCTTAAGTCTATAGGACATTCCTACCTTCCGGAATTAGACAAGTGGGGGATGAATGACCTGGGAGCTGACTTCATATACACAGGAAATAATCCGCTGGATTTCATGTTGCCAAACGGGCTAAAAGAAATTCAAAACTATGATAGATGGAAAAATGTTAGCGATCAGCGAAATAAATTCCCATATATTACTGATTTTAAGTTAGTTAATGACCTTCACGATGAGTTAAACTTTATTGAAGTTGATTGTGATGCTTATGACCAAACAATCTTTGGTTTTCTAGATAAAAACGCCAATACAGTACTTATACTGCATTCTAGCAACACACATGCAACGGCAAGCATCCGAAGTTTTGTAGTTGAACTGATGAACCGAAATATCAAGATTCCGGTGGTCTTAAAATATGATTACCCCTCTTTATCAGAGGATGAATTGATGATCTATGCATCGACCGACGCAGGTACTTTGTTGGTAGACGGAATAGGTGATGGCATCATGCTTTCATCTCGCCCCGTTCCTTCTGTTGAAGTGCTCAAGCTTTATAACAATACCGCTTTTGGGATTCTGCAAGCAGCCCGAACACGAATCACAAAAACTGAGTATATCTCCTGCCCTTCGTGCGGTAGAACATTATTTGATTTACAAGAAACCACGGCCATGATCCGAAAGCGTACAGACCATTTGAAGGGAGTGAAAATAGGGATTATGGGATGTATCGTGAATGGACCTGGAGAAATGGCTGATGCAGACTTTGGGTATGTTGGCTCAGGTAAAGGAAAAATTACGCTTTACAAAGGCCAGGAAGTAGTGAAGCGTGGCGTGCCGTCGGAGCGCGCTCTGGACGAGCTGATCGAGCTAATCAAAGAACATGGAAGGTGGGTGGAGCCTGAAGGAGTAGAGGCTTAAAATAAAAGATAAAGTCGTCTAGGTCAGAAAGTAAGGATATTACCTGTACCTTAAATGTTTTCCACAAAATCTGCAAACACTTCTTTATGCCGATCCAAATCTAAATCAGGAGATACGGACACCCGGGCAATATAGTCTTTGTCAGACTCTTTGGTTGTTCCCTGTGTAGAGGTTGCCGGAATGGTCCAGTAGCATCCCTTTAGCTGTCCGTAACTTACGCAGTACTTACTTTCATGCGGTAGCTCACGGATCATGAGATTAATCAGTTTGTTATTCAATTCTCTTTTGTATGCTTCCCTGTCCGCATGCGAGCTTCCTTTAGTTGGAAGATCTAAAGAGAATACGCTGGGAGTGAAGCCCTCTTGAGCTAGTTCCTCAGAGACAAAGTTGATTTTTGCTTCCGGTAGCGTTTCTTCTATAAAGTCAACAAACTCGCGTGTGTTTTTATATGCGTGTGCTATCCGCTGAATCATGGAAGGCATCTGCTCGGCTAATAAGGTGATCTGCAAGTCAGTGGCCTCATTATCGCAAAGAATAAGGTGTTTTTGTATTGGCTCCATCAATCCTTCAGCTGCTTTGTTAGCAACGCAATACCCAGCCGTGCATTTACCGCCACTTGGGAATTTGGACCCGCTGACATAAGAGATAGCCCTGATTGATGATAGGTAGCCATTTTCTTTCAAGAATTGCACGTTTGGACAAAAGGTTTGGTCCAGAATAAAAACAGGATCGATGGCCTTCTCACCAGCAGCTGTTTTTCTTTTCTCACTTAACACTGTTTGTAATTGATTAAGGTCAGGAACTTCAACCCGTGGGTTTGTCGGGATCTCTGCAATGATGAAAGGGATAGCATCTTTATTGGCCACTTCATCCAACAGTTTGTTTAGACTTTGAACCATATCATAGTTTCCATCTACATACCAGTCAAGGACCTCAACATTTCCAACACATTCTGCAACTCTTCTGGCCTGATCGTTGGTACCTCCATAACAATTGGTTGGAACAATGATTTTTATGTCTTTTTCTCCGTATTCTTTTAATGCATGATCGATCAATCCCATGGTGATTGCATACTGAATGGATAAACCGCTTGAACCAAGAGGCACTATCGAATCGGTTTCAGTAATGCTTTGAATAGTATTGATAACCAATGCTTTACTCTTTTCAACTTCCAACACCTCATTTGCAGAAGAAGGCTTTCCTGTCAATTCTAGTAGAACGGATAGGCAATTGGCAGGAGTCATAGCAATCGTTTCTCTCCGCCGCACATGCTGAATGGTTGAAACATAGGCTTTGTTATGTTCACCGTTGATTAGGATAATACTGCCCCGAGTTGCAATATTATTTATACAAAAGTCAATATGGTTATTGAGGTCAATATGTCCTATTTCTTCATTTTTTGTGACGAGTATTGTACTACCATCAAATGTGGATAGTTCTTCGATAGAATCAATTTTTTTCAATTCAAAGTGGTAGCCATACACCCGCTTAATCTCTTCAACATCAAAGGAATCAGGTAGATCTTTCGTATATACTATCCGAGTTTTTCTGTTGTCTAGTAAATTCTTCCTTAAAACAGCTAGAATTGGAATTGTTTGGGATGAAAAACTAATTACGTACTCTGGACTGGTACGATTTAGCTTAGCAATGGTCCACTCCAAAACCGTAGACAGGGGATGTCCTAGCCGGATGTAATCATAGGCTGTAGGCAATTGGTTAAGCACTAAAGTTTCAGAATTATTTGCTTTATAAAACTTCTCAAAAGCTTCCACAAATTCTGTTTTGGCTAATTCTTCATTGTATATATCCAATCGATGTGTCGTCAAATCCAACCAGTCAGAAGGTAGATTTTTAAGGATATCTCCAATGTAGTTCAGGACTTTATGTTCGTGCATGAATATTGTTTGTTGTAAGCTTATTTAGCAGCGGCGCAAATATAAGTGGCCCGGCAAAGAAGAAGTTCCGCATGTTGATACATTTTGTAGTAGAAATGACAACACCTATGTAATCTATTTTCTCAGCTTTATCTGCGATGAACGATTTCCGGTTGTGACATGCAATATGTAAACACCACTAGGTAATGTACTTGTGTTTAATCGATGAGTAGGTACACCATTGGGCAACTTCCGATCAACGACCAACTGTCCACTAAGGCTTATTAATCTTACGTGTGAGGAAGCCTCATTTAGCGTTGTGAACCTAATATTCAGGATGTCTTTCATCGGATTAGGAAATACTTCAACTTCGTTTACAAGTGGGTTTTCAATATTCACGTTTATGACTTGACTCAGTATGACTGTTCCGTCGAAATCAACCTGCTTTAACCTGTAAAAGACCATTTGAGAAGAGATACGATCACTATCTTCAAATGAATAATTAAGTTCGTTACCACTGGTACCTCCGGGAGCTTTGGATGAAATGGTTCCTATGTTTTTCCATTCTTCCTGGTCAACACTTCTCAAGATTTCAAATCGATCATTATTTGTCTCTGAAGCTGTCCCCCAGGTAAGGGTGGTGGTCTGCCGGTCTCTGTTTGCTTCAAAATAAAGTAACTCAACAGGTAATGGTTCTGAAGTTGTTCCAACCGCCGTTTGACTAAAGGAAGTGATACCATTGAAAGAGGCTACTCCCGTAGAAGGGTTTGCTGCATTGGCAAGGATAAATGTGTCCCAGCTTCCATTGCTCTTACTGTCTCTTTTAAAGAGATACACATTTGAAGGATCCGTTTCCGTAAAAACCCCAGCTCCGTAAGCATACTCTAAGCTGGCGCTGGTGAAAGTTCCGGCACCATACTGATTAATGATGTAGTATGGTGTATTTATTTCTTCTGTTAGTATATAGTCGTCAGAAGGGATGCTTCCGACGGGCGTATTATTGATCTCAAATACTACCAAGTCAAACGATCCGGAAACACCAGAAAAATCGATGGTCAATTCTCCAAAAGCAGTCTGTCCGTCACCAGAAATGGTAGATGAATAACTTGCTCCTTTACCCACAGGAGAAGATGATACATCCCACGATGTACCTGAGAGTGTTCCATTATTACTGGTGATGGTGTTCACCGTACTAACTCCGGTATTTTCATTGAATTGCCAGTATCCGATAAGATCTGTGTCTAACCCGTCCACGATCAAATGGTTGTTTTCCCTGATTTCAGCCTCAGTTCGTACCGAATTCCAAATTCTGAGCTCATCAACGGTACCACTGAAGTAATCGGATGGTGTAGCTACACCATCCCAGTCTTGTCCGATGACCCAGTCCAATCCATCAGGATCACCGATGACTTCTGAAATGGTGTTTTGGAAAGCTTGAACACCGTCTTTATAAACGGTGATTTCGGAGGTGGTACCCGTTAATTTATTCACCGACACGGCCAGATGTTGCAGGCCAGTCTCTTTTGTTCCGCCTGAGGTAGCCGTACCTCTGATGTCTACTTCAATTCCACCATTATTAAATCCCATTTTAAAGATATCGTTTCCGCTTGCATCATGCTTGGCTAAAAAGGTCTGCCCATCGGCAGTAGAAGTAGGAGAGAGCCACATTTCGGCCGTAAAGGATTCATTGATGGCCAGATTGGAAAGCGATGTATAGTCGGTCGTTCCGTTCAGGGAAAGATGCGTTCCCGGATCATTTTCGGTGATGTTCACATTGGCTGCATTGACTGGTCCTGAGATTTCAAAATCATCAATCATGAAGCCGTCTACGGTATATCCACCAGGACTATATCCAGTAGCCACATACAACACAAACCTAAAGGCTACTGTAGCATTGCCTGCAAGAAATGACACATCATACGAAGTATTCTGATTGGAATACAGATTCGAAAATCCGATTCGGTCAAAGATAACGTCTGTTTCCAAGCTAGACGCGGACCCAGGGCCCCTTTCATACCAATTGGTTCCTTCCGTGTCATCATTCACACCGAGACGTTCCCAGTTATTCCCATTATCTGTAGAATACTGCACCTGCACACCAATGGGAGCATTGGCAAAGGCCACTTCCATACTTTTTCTAAAACTTAAGGTATATGTCCCAGACTCGTTAAAGTTAAAATTAGGAGAGAACAACGCACAGGAATAATCAGCTTGAGTGATGTCTGATGAAAGGGCTGTTTTCCAACCATTTGTTCCTGAATTAAGGGTGGTAATGGCATTACCAGGTGTCCCTCTTTCCCACAGATCAATTCCCCCTGTTAGATCATCTGATCCAAAGTAGGTTGCATTTGATTCAAAGTCTCCTCCATCAGCCGCACTAAAAGGGGTAGCCACATTCGGCAATACATGGATAAAGCCAGATTTAGTTTGAGTGTCAGCACCTCCATTGATGGTAAGCGTGACATTATATACACCCGATCTTTTATACGTATGAGATGGGTTTTCCTCGGTAGAAACACCACCATCTCCAAAATCCCATTCCCAGGAGGTAGCTTTATAGGAAGCGTCTGTAAAATTGATGGTGGATTCGGCATAGACTGTATTGCGGTCTGCGGTAAAATCTGAATGAACCGTTGCGAAAATGTCAGATGTAAACAACCCTCGTCCGTGAGTAGCGGCTACCACCAGGTTATCTGATGACCTGATCTGTAGCATATCCGTTCGTACATTGGCCAGTCCGCTGTTGGAAGCTTCCCAAACAGTTGAAGCACCATTGAGATTGTCTGTGGACCATACTCCCAATTCAGTAGCGATTAATGCCTGATCGCTGTTGTTGGGGTTAAACAAGGCCCAACGGACAGGCATATCTGGTAAGTTGCCTTCTACTTCGGTCCAGCTCGTTCCCCCATTGGTTGTCTCCCATACACTCGAAACGCCATAGTTGGAGAACGTCACCAGCAGGTGATTGTCGTTACCATCTTCAACAGCTACACAGGAAACCGAGCCGGCAGGAAAACCTGCATCACTAATGTTTGTCGCCCCGATAGTAGATATAGCATTATCAACTCGAATAACTCGTCCATCATCTAGTCCGAGAAATATTCTTTCTGCCGTATTCTCTGAAGCAGTTAAAGATGTGATTTCAACAGTTCCAAGTCCAGTAACAGAGTTTACGGTGGTTGAAGAAGTCACGTTTTCAATGTAGTAGTAGCCTCCCGTTTGGCCACAATAGTATTCATCATTCACATTATCGTAATCGGAAGGATTGATAAATGCTCCGTTTGGCTGATTCATAATTAGCTCAAAAGTCAAACCTCCGTCGGTTGATCTTGAAAGTGTCGCTCCTGTAAATGCTGTAAACTGAAAGTTGGAATTATCCTGGTCAATGTGGGCAAACCCTCCATCACCACCTGTCACCTCAACAATAGAAGCAATTCCCAGATTGGATACTTTATTTGAGCCGTTATCTTGTGTTCCCCCGATAAATCCGGGATCAAAAGCAGCTGGCTCCATGGCCACTGAATAGAATTGAGAGGTATTGTAGCCTGACTCTTTTCTCACAAAGGTTGGGCTGGTGGCACTGCCATCCACCGTTTGATAGATACCACCATCATTTCCAAAATAGATCACATCAGAGCTTCCCGGTTGGTAAACAATCGTGTGCTGATCTGCATGAACTTCTGGAAAATCATCGGTTCCTGTCCAATTGGTCATCTGTGTCCAATTAGAGCCACCATCTGTTGTTCTTAAAAGATCAATTCCACCAATGTAAACCACATCTTCGTCGTTGGGATCTACAGCTAAGGTCAGGTCATACCAAGCTTGCCCACGGGTAAAATCAGTGGAGGGAGCCCCGCAATTTTGATCACACCAGGAGGGGGTAGATAACGTATTCCAGGTGGAGCCTCCATTGGTGGACCGCATGATTTTTTTGATGGTATTATCATCTTCCTGCACCAAAGCATAGATGTATTCACTATTACTGGGGGCAGTAGCTAGTTCTATGCGTTCTTCATCGGCAGCAGACGTATAGATCTCGCTTGCTCCCCAGGTTGCACCATCGTCAGTAGACTTCCATATACTGTTATTTTGGAATATGCCAAAGCTGGCATATATATCTCCATCTGCACCAATTTCTATATCTGATGCCCATTGAAACTGGCCGGCCAATCCTGTAAGGACCTTAGTCCAGGATGTTCCGCCATTGGTTGATCGCATGATGCCGCCTCTGTTAGTGAAATTCCCTCGTGTGGCAGCCAATATGGTACCTGAAGAAGTGACCACTATTTTGTTTACGTAAAGGAAATTACAGTCGCCATCTCCCGTGCATGTTGAAAAGTCATCTGTAACTGTACTTGTCAGCAGATTCCAATTGTCACCGCCATCCGTACTTTTCCAGATACCATTGCCTTGAACGGCATCCACGTTGAAGAAACCTTCTCCAGTACCAAAATACATGGTCATTGTGTTTGATGGGTCATAAGCGATCGTGGTTATCGCCATGTTTTCAAAGAAGTCATCGACGGAGACCCAATCAGGATTCTCCACACTTATGTCTGTCGTTTTCCATAACCCTCCAGATACACTGGCTGACCAGATCGTTTGATTGGTTACATCATTTGGATCTATCATGATGGCTCGGGTACGTCCGCCTAGATTGTTAGGTCCTCTTTCTTTCCATGAAACCCCAGCTATGGCCGCACGTGTAACGTTGCTCCTTAATCTTTTCATGATGGCTTCTTTTTCGAGGAAAGCTCTGTAAAGTCGGTTTCGAGGCACAAATCCCAAAGCAGGATCCTTGGTCCGTTCGAATTCCTGCTGGATCGCCAAATCCATCCTGGTACGTTTATCAAGTTCTTTGAATTCACTTTTTTTGGAAATTGTCTTAGCTGCAGAAGAGGTCTGTTGCCAATTGATGGCATTCAAAAGGATCAAAAAAAAGACAAAGGATAGGAGAGCTATCCCAATGGAAAAGTGCGACTTCATGGTTGGTTTATATGTTAAGTAAGTTATGAAAGAATCCTCTAAATGCCGAACAAGGATCTTTGATTTAAAAGTAAGCCTGCTTAAAAATTCAAGGCTACACTCCCTTTGATTCCAAAACCGTTCACATCACCCTCCCGGTAGGTGAGTCTGTGGAAAGCCTGGATAGTAAAGAACTTTAGAATATTCTCAATTCCATAACCTACTTCGATGTATGGGTTGTTTTCCCATTCCCTGAAGGGGAGTATCTCGTTTCCATTCGAGTCTGTTGGGAATAATGACAATGCAACATTCTCCTCTCTTAGATCTCCATATAGCATATTGGCCGAAATCAGCGCCCTCCATTTTAATTTACGCAGGAGAGGGAGCCGATTAAAAATCATGCCTTCAAATGAATGCCTATACCTGAATTCCACGAATCGGTCTGACGAAAACTCGAAGAAGTCCATCTGGTTGAATGCAAAACCAACATAAAAGGGACTTTCATTTCCTATAGGGTTGAATGCAAGTGTATAAGGAATGGTCCCGATGATATAACCCCCGCCCAACTTGAAATTGGAAACACCAAACAATCCCATTTTTTGACGCTTTTCGATGGACAGTTTTAGTTTATGATAATCAAAGTCACCACCTCCAATTTCTGAACCATAGGTGTAGCTAAACTCATAAACAGGCCTTCGAATCGCACCAAGATTTATTCGTTGATTGTCGTTAATGACGATGATTTCATCACGACCGTATCGTACCGACAAGCTAGCCTCAGATGTTTGATAGCTTGATTGTGTTTCGGTTTGAGTGTCATCAATGAAATAAGTAAAGTCAAAAAGGGGACTAAATTCTTCCCGCTTGACTGACACTTCCGTATTGAATCCGGTTCCTAGCTGCCTTGAAAAGCTTAATCGATACTTGTTTCTTAGAAATGGCTGGGTGAGTGTTCCAAATCGGCTAAAGCTGTAGAATAGGCTATTCGCATCAATATTATCATTTAAGAGCCATACCTGATCTATTTCTTTCTGTTGCTCATATTTTAATTGTGTCCATTGATTTCGGTTAAGGATGGTGTAGGTATAGAAACTGTACTTAAAGCGTTCATCATCCAATCCATACCCCATATATCCTCCAAAAACCCACTTGTCACTAAAGCTGATGTTCGTTCTGGCCCCAAGACCCAGGCGAATACCTTCGATATCATTATTGCCAAAGAAAGTGGTGTATGGACCGATATCAACAGGTCCTGTCTTTATGTATCCAGTTGCTATAACCTTCATAATGTCCGTGATCCGCTTGATAGTAGGAATATTCTTAAGTGAATCAATCATCAAAAAGACGTTTTGCTCCGTGTTGGTAAGGGAATCATGTCGTGCTTGCTTCCAATAATCATTGTCTGATATCCGAACTGCATCATCCATAGAAATTGGATTCATGAAGAAACGCTCATCCTTTGTTTCATTGATGATAAAATCCTTATTAGACACATAAAACTTGGCTATGAAGCCTGCAGTGTTTTCAGAGACTGGCTTTATATCTATAACCACACGATTCTTGGAGGGAAGCCAAACACCATTCTCTGTTCGATGAAGCTCCTGCTGGATTTTTATTTTATCTATGAAATTGACATTGGCTGATTCATCAATGGTGGCATCTACCTGCTTAATAGCATAGTCTTTTTTAGTGATCCACATGGTGCCTTTAAAAGCAAGATCCTTTTCTTGTTTGGGGAGAAATTCAATCTTATAGCAAAAATCATCCCCAATATTGAGGCTGTCCAGTAACTCGTATTCATAGACAAGCTTCCAGCCATCAGCGATTGGACTAATAAATTCCTTATTAGTAATATTCAACCAATTCTGATAGAAATTATATTCCTGGAAAGAACTGCCGATCAGCTGTGAAGTCAATGTTCCATCGGTAATGCCTACTCCACTTACACGGGTTTTAATCATGTGTTCGTGTTTCGCAGCTGGACTTCTTTTGTAGTATACTCTGGATACTGCCTCTGATATGAAAACAGGAAGGATAGGTTTTCCATCTTCTCCGGCTATTTGTTGGATGCTATCCAAAACACTAGACGCTTCACGCATGAATTTACGTTTAGCAAATTTGTGGGAAATGTTGTCTATATCGAATTCCGTTCTAGTATAGCTTTCATATTCGTAAGCATTTAACTTTCTCTTGTCATTATTGTCTTTATTCTCCATCACTTTCCTCATGATGGCCCACGCTGGATTTTCTCCAGGAGTTACTACCACCTCCTGTAGCGTAAGCACATCTTCTTCCAATTGAAAATTGATGTTTTGAGAAGTACCCCTTGAGATAGGCTTTAATCTTGTGACATATCCGACATACCTCACCTCGATAGAATCAACTGAGCGGGAGGTCTTAGCAACAAAATTCCCATCAAAGTCTGCAATGGCCCCATCGGTCGTACCTGTAAAAACCACGTTGGCAAATGGGACAGGTGCTCCTGTAGAAGCTTCCGTAACCTTACCCGAGACGATGGTCTGCTGAGCAACTCCCAAGAAGTAGCTCGAAATAAGTAAAAGGGTGAGTAAATGCTTTTGCATAATTGATTGCAAAAGTGAATGTTTTAATTGATTGATAAGAATAACGTATGTCGTGGTTAATTCATTTAAATCAAAGAATAAAAAAACCACCTCAGCACTAGCTGAAGTGGTCTCTGATATAACTACCTAAAAGTAAATTTTAACCTAATATGATACTTGAAGAGATAGTTATTTTTCTAACACAGTATTTTATTCATTGATGTTTATTGTCCAGGTGATATCTATGTCGGAACCATCATCGTTTGAAGTAGTTGTTGCAGACTTAACGCCAGGTTGATGTTTTAGCACTACTCTGAATCTTCCATTGGAAGTAGCAGCCGGAGCAGTTGTCCAGTCCGTCTCCAAACCGATAGGTAATTGATTGTTGTCAAGATCTTTGTATTCTACATCCCCTCCAGTGGCACCTACTACTGTATCATTTGTATCAGTAGTAGCAGGTGAAATATTTCCAGTTCCAGATGGTTCGCTAAACACACCTTCTGTCCATGCAAAAAAGAATTGATGTTCATCTGGAGCTTCGTCCCTGATTTCTTCGGTTACATTTTCACCTTCTACCGTATTGAATAGCTCTATGGTTAATGTATATGTAGCGCCGGCGTTGAGATTGATTACATCAAGATCGAAATCCTCCGTATCAGTAGCATTAGCTTCAAATTTCAACTCGTTTCCATCGGCATTAGTGAATGTAAGGACTACTTGGTCAATTTCTTCCTCTTCCAATTCTTCGCCAGGAGCATCATCGTCTCCACAACTAGAAAATGTTAATCCAGAACCGATAAGTCCTAATAAAAGATAGTTTTTGAATGTTCTCATGTTTTGTTAATTGATGCAACAATGATGCAATAATAGCGAAACTTTATTTATGCAACAATGTTGTAAGTAATTAAAATGTATAAGCGATGAAGATGCCTACATTTGCGCCAATATCGTCTGTATAATAGCGTAGATTATCCGTATACCTTCGATAACTGGTGTTTAGCAGATTTTCTCCCTTAATCAACGCTTGAAGGTTATTCTTCTGATAGCCAATGGATGCTCCCAGAAGAAAAAATGCCTGCGGAGCTTCCATGAAATCAAAACTTTCAGTTCGCTCCCTTGAAAGCGTATTGTCTCTAAAAAAATCGGAGATCGGAATTACTTCTGGTGCTAGATGTTGGGTTGCTTCATATTCTGTAGAAAGCTTGATATTAAAATGGCCTACTTTCTTTTCTATTGCAAATTGAACATTTAAAGGAGGTATCCCGACGAAATTTTGTTCATTTTTTGTATCCCTGGCGTATATGTAAGACACTTTAATTTCACTGTTAAATGTGCTAGACCATTTTTTTATAGCATCAATATCTATTCCTGAATAGATTGCATCTGTCTGGTCATAGATAAAATAAGGAAAGGTTCCTCTTACTGTGGTTGTGACTCCAAATGGTCTGAGGTAAAAGAAATTTCTGATCCAGTTTACATGTGGAGTAATCTCAATAGAAAGATCATTTTTTTGAAAATTCAGGGTAGTAATCCATTTAAGTCCTCTTTCACTTTTTACTTCCTTATCGTCATTAGTTAACACTTGCCGTGTGGTTAAGCTATCGTTTTCTGGAAAGTATTGATAACGCCATAGCCCATATTCAAATACGTTAGCATGTTTCCCGAAAGCGTACAATTCATTAATATTCGGAGCCCTCCATGCTGATCCAATATTTGTTCTTAGCGAAAACTGCTTGCTGAAATCTTTGATGAGGCCTAGAGAGAAAGTGAGATTTTCGTAGGTGATATTATCTCTGTAAATATCATTAAATCGGTCTCTTCCTCTCACATCAAAATTTTGATAATCAAAACGTATTCCAGCTTCATAGGTGGTATTACCTGTATTGTAGGATTCAATTCCGAACAAACCGATGTTAAGCGTATTGAAATTAGGAACAAATGGAATGGTATTGGTTCCTGGTATATTATCATTATCCTGAGTCGATAATTGTATACCAAAGGTACCTGCCCAGGCACCTTGGCTGGGGTGATCCCAATCGATATCCAATGACTGTGAAATTAATTCGAGATCGATGGCAGGTATCTCATTATTGGTTCCTCTTCTAACATCAAACTCTTTTCGGATATTACGCTGTATAGCATATTGTATATCAAATTGTTGCTCTCCTATAAATAGCGAAGAACTTAGTTTTGCTAAGTCATGCACAACCTCCTGACGTGGAGTATTGATTTCGTAGGAAAAAGGATTGATAATCAAAGGCTTAGGAGACTCGATAGCTCGTGATAAGTCTACAAGGTTACCGGAAACCGAACCTCTCAGTATGCCCAATTCCTGATTGAAATGCGAAACAAGAACTTCAATATCCATCCACGGGAAATGGAATTTACCACTTGTCGTAAATCCTAATTCTTCTTTCCCTGTGTTCGTAAGTAAATAATTTGGTGCTCTAAGATCACCAAACTTAGACCCTGAAACAGAAGCTCTCCAGGCGGCCTTTTCATATCCTTCCTGGAGGGTGAATTCACCACTAAACCCCCTTCCGTTGGACTCAAACCCTGCATTTATATCACCATTTAATTTTTTTGAATAGTTAGATGAAGGTGATTCAAACAAGATAACGCCACCTAGTGCGTCAGGACCATATCTAACTGTAGCCGCTCCCTTGATTAATCTTATTTGATCGATTTGTGAAACGTCAATCTCAATTCCATGTTCATCACCCCATGCCTGATTAACATGTCTTACACCATTGTTAATGACCAATACCCTGTTGGAGTGTAGTCCATGAATGATTGGTTTGACTATGTTTTGACCTGTTTTTAAGGTACTCACACCGGATGCTGTTGCCAGTACCTCTCCAGCTGTAGTACCAAGAGACTCCAGATCGAATATTTCAATTTTCTTGGCATCAATCGTCTTAAGCTCATGCGCATTCAACTCTTCCTCAACGACTACACTTTCCAGCAGTGTTTCATCGGCTGCCATGAATATCATAGGAGAGGAGTGGTGAAAGTCATGATGGTGGATGATTGTTTTGTAACCTACAAATCGTACTTCAAGATCAATTTCCTCTTGACAGATATTTTCGATAGTAAAGTTTCCATTTTCATCTGCAACCGCACCTTGAGTTGTTCCGCGAATCGTGATAGTTGCAAAGGGTAAAGGTTCCCCGGAATCAAGATCAAGAATCCTTCCATTTACAGTCAAGTTACAAGGTTTGTTCTGACCGATTGCATGCAAACATGTCAATGCGAAGAGGAGTAAAGAAAGAATATATCGCATAGAATTACGCACACTTGGCGCAGACACCATCCACAATCATATTTACAGCCTCAATTTGATAACCTATGGGGACAGTAACTTTTGGTACCGTCTTATCATCCAGGCATTCAATCTGACCGCAATTGTTACATTTAAAATGGATGTGGTTGTGATCGTGATGGTCAGGTGAGCAGGTTTCATGACACAGTCCGTAGGTAGCTACTCCAGTGGCATTAGGAATTTTATGTAGGATTCCGGAATCTAGAAAGCTGTTCAATGTACGATAGAGCGTCACCCTGTCGTATTGCTTAAACTCAGTTTCCAAGTCTCCCTGAGAAAGTGCGTTCTTCTCATCAAGAAAAAACTGCATGACATCCAATCGACAATCAGTGATGCGAAGATTATGAGATTTAAGAATTGATTTGAGATTTTCCTGAATCATAATGCAAATATAGTTTATGCAACTGATTTGCATTTAGTTGTTTTAGAGATAGAGTTGAGTTTCATGCTTAAATTTTGAACACTTATCTAGTTTTGTGGGTTTACAATGTCGATATGGGAAGTGAAAAAAATCAATGGGATAAAATAGAGAAAAAGGAAAAAGTGAATTACTTCGATTTCACAGAGGTGCTTACGTACTTTTTCAGGAAGAAAGATCCGAACAGACCTAAAAGCTTTAATCTTAAAGCGATGCACACCATCAATAAGATTTCGATTCTCATGTTTTTGGGTGCAGTAATCGTCATGATTGTGAGAGCCATTTCAAGGGCTTAATTTCATGGTATGAAATGAGCATAAAGGGCACACGTATCAAAAAGGGTATTAATATTCTTATGCGAATTCCATGTGGCCTATAAAAATAACTACACACATGAAAAAATTACTGACTCTACCTTTACTGATTCTGATTTTTCAAGCTTCAGCACAGGATGCAATCGTCACTGACAGACCTACACAATCAGCAGCTTCAGCAGTTGTTCCAGCAGGCTCGGCTATCATCGAATATGGATTTATATATGAATCCGCCTCTTCTGATGTAACTAACCTGACAATTGGAAATTTCCTCGCTAGAGTTGGGATTGCCAATGGTTTTGAATTTCGCATAACTCAGAATGTTCTACGATCGGAGTTTCCTGGTGTTTTAGGTGACGAGTCTGTTTCAGGATTAAGTCCCACAACTCTAGGTGCCAAAATCCATTTGGCAGGAGAGCAGGGAGCTTTTCCTCAGATGAGTATTATTGGTCAGGTAACTTTAGAAAATGGTGAACAAGCATTTAGACCTAATAGGCCAACCCCAGAAGTAAGGCTAAACTTTTCCAACAGTTTATCAGAGTTTGTTTCTTTAGGCTATAACGTGGGGATGTCATTTGCTGAAGATGATCGCCAGACCTTGTATACCATGGTTTTAGGATATTCGTTCTTACCTGGTTGGACGGCTTTTGCTGAACCATATGGTTTCTTCGGAGATGGTTATTCTGACCACAGATTCAATACCGGTTTGATTTACTTGGTGAAAGATAATTTTCAGCTAGATCTTACGGGAGGATTTGGTTTATCAGATGTTTCTCCCGATTACTTTATTGGATTTGGTGCTGCGCTGGGAATCTAATTTCTCCTAAGATTCCAATTCACTCCAAAATAGAATTCTCTTCCATGAATAGGAGAGTATGCGTACGCGGTATCAAAGCTTTCACTAAAGCCCAAGTTAGTGTTAGGATCATTGGTACCGGTGAGTGGGGACCATGGTTGCACATAGTCAAAGATATTTTGTACGCCACCGTAGATAGAGAAACCTTTATTCAAGTCTTTTGCTATCTGAAGGTTATGAATACCAAAAGTTCGTGAAAAGGTCGGCCTTGAGTTTGGAAGAGGCTCACCGTTTTCATCTAAATCAAATACAACTGGTAAGGCCATAGGACCAGTAAGTCTTGCTGTATAAGCGAAAGTCGTCTTCCACCTTTTTAATTGATAATTTGCGGTAAGTATCCCTGTCCACTCAGGAGCGAATTCAATTTGACGTGTTTCATTATTTTCAGTTTCTGATACATCCTGAATGTTTATTCCAAGATTAAATGCTAATGGAAAAGACATCTCTTGCTGAATATTTATGCCAATTCCTCTGCTTACTGCATATCCATCCGTGTTTGCATATCGAATCTCACCGTCAGTTTCATAGTCCGGCGTGATCTTATTGGTAAAGTAAGAGTAGAATGCGTCAATGTCAATCATACCCTGACTCTGCCCAATGGAATATACATGGTTAAGGTTCAGGGAGAAATTATACGATTCTTCCGGTTGAAGTTCTTCTTCAATGATCACTTCTCGCTGGCCAGTAACAAATGCGTGATCTTCGGTGAACAGGTTTACAATGCGAAATCCTGTTCCAAAATTAGATCGAAGAGTGGTCCATGGAGCGGGCTTATACTTTAGATTTAATCGTGGTGCCGGAATCAATCCATGATCTTCGTAGTGATCTACTCTCAATCCTGTAAGAGCTGTGAATCGGTCATTTATTGTCCATTCATTTTGAGTAAAAACTCCTGGAATAAACTGGTTATTCGGTTTGTTTACCCCATTCTGCTCAGTGGCAATCGTATTATCATCATACGTCTGATATCTAGTTGTTAAGCCTGTGTGATTTGGTGCTTATTGATGGTTTTGTCCCAGATGAAATTTCCAAACGCAATATCCTGTGATGCCCGATAGTAATCAGATCCATAATAGGAATCCTGTTCGTGTGTGCTTAGCGAGTAATCCAATCGGATTCGTTCAGAAATAGGAAATTCATATGTGCCAAACACTTCAAATCGATGAGTATAGATACTCTCTCCATAGATTTCTCCATTACCTCTTAGCTTACGATAGTTACGATCGCTTAAGAATTCTTCTACACCATTTCTTCGATCTTCATAATAGTACTTACCAGATACGGAAAACCGCTTTCCTAAAGGGCGGTAGATATTCCATTTGCTAAACAAGGATATTCGATCCAGATTAATATTGTCTCCAAATCCATCGTTGTTTCTGTCATCGAAATCATTGATATAGGCATAATTCAGTCCTATAAATCCTTTCGTCTTGCCAATGGATGGAGCGACTGAAAAATTCCCGAAAGACTCATAATGAGAAGTGCCCATTACATCTGCCGAGAACAGAGGTTGAGTTGAAGGATCTTTCGTAATGATATTGATTACACCAGCTACGGCCTCTGATCCATAGAGTGTCGAACTCGGTCCTTTGATCACTTCAAATCGATCAATGATCATGCTGGGAATACCATTCAATCCATAAACAGATGCCAGGTTTCCATAAATAGGAGAGCCGTCCATTAAGACAGCTGTATAAGGACCAGGAAGTCCATTGATGGAAATGCTATTGGTGAAGCATACACCACAAGCAACTACTTCCTGCACACCATTGACAAGTGATATTCCTTCGACAACACTGGTGGCTGCTGCCGGGATGTATGTATTCAGATGTTTGGAAGTGATCACTTCAACCTTGACAGGGGATTGTGATACGAAAGTGGGTTGCATGGTACCCGTTACTACCACTTCATCCATCGTGAGTGTACTTTCTTCCAGATCAAAGCTTAAGTTTTCAGAAATAGGGACAGTTATCTCCTGTTTGATCAGTTTAAATCCTACAGATCGAATCTCTATTGTATAGGTTCCACCAGCAATATCCTTCAAAACAAATTCTCCGGAAGCATTAGAAATCGTTCCGATTTTTGAATCAGTCAATTGCACGGTAGCTCCCGGAAAAGGTTCACCATTTGCATTAATCTCACCCTTCAACAGGTATTGCGCCCGAAGAACAGATGGGAACGTTAGTAGAAATAACAGTGTTGCTTTGATTATCATTCTCATGATAAAGCAAAAATAATTATTAGTTTATTCAAAACAAAAATTTAGATTAGTCTAAAAATAACTTTATTGATTTTTTTGAGTTCTTTAGCATTAAGAATTTTTTATTATGACACATTCGATCAGCTCTCCCTTATTGGAACAAAATCCCAGACTGTATTCATTATTCCCACTTTTTTACATAGCATGGGCAGATGCAGTATTGATTCCTTCGGAGATAAAGGCCATTGGCGAATTTGTAGAGAACCAAAAATGGCTTACGGATAATGAGCGTGAATTCCTTACTTCCTTTTTAGATCCAAAAAAACCTCCTTCTCCTGATGAATTGAAGCGATGGAGAGCTACCACAGAGCAAACCATTGGAGATAACAAACTTAACCTCTATGAGATCAGCTTAAAGCTAGCAGAGCTTAAAGGATCAGATTTAGATGAGTATGTGAAGAATTCAGTCCGAGAAATAGAAAGGATGTTAGGCATTGCTTCCTCAGAATCCACTTATCACCTGAGAGCTAGAAAGCCCGAAACCTCAACTGAGTCATTAGAATCTCATGCCTCTTTCGATAGCGAGAAGATGGGCGATTTTCTGGATGGTACAGATAAAGAGATTATCAGTAGAGTAAAAAAGATCTTATCTGATCCTGCATTCGACTATGTTGATCCTACGAATTTGAATCACTATAGAGAGCAAGTACTAACCTGGTGTAAACTGCTTGCAGATCAGGGTTTAGGTTCAATTGCCTATCCTGTCGCGTATGGTGGAGAAGGAGACATGAAAAAGTACTTCACTGTAATGGAAACACTATCCTATCATGACCTTAGCACGGTTATAAAGTTTGGAGTGCAGTTTGGGTTGTGGGGAATGAGTGTTTACTTTTTGGGTACAGAAAAGCATCATAAGAAATACCTTAAAGATATTGGTAGTCTTAAGTTACCAGGATGCTTCGCCATGACAGAAACAGGGCATGGTTCTAACGTGAAAGGCGTGGAAACTCAAGCAACTTATCAGCATGAATCCAGAAGTTTTATTATCCACACCCCAAATTATGAAGCAGGTAAAGAATACATTGGGAATGCAGCTGTTCATGGTCAGATGGCTACTGTCTTTGCGAAGCTGATCATTGGTGAAGTCGACTATGGAGTGAATGCATTCATTGTTCCACTGAGGGATGAGTCCGGTAATACTTTTGATGGAGTCAAGATTGAGGATTGTGGATTGAAGATGGGATTGAATGGGGTTGATAACGGAAGAATTTGGTTTGATCGTGTAGAAATACCATATGATAACATGCTGGACAAATATGCGAGAGTTGACGAGAATGGTCAGTTTCAAAGTCCAATCGCAAGTGATAACAGAAGGTTTTTTACGATGCTTGGAACCCTGGTAGGAGGAAGGATTGGTATTCCCCGTTCAGGCCTTAGTGCTGCTAAATCTGGCTTGACTATCGCCGTTAAGTATGGCGACATACGTAAGCAGTTTGGTCCGCAGAACGGTTCGGAAGTACCCATTCTTAATTACAGAACTCATCAGCGAAGACTTATGCCGCTGTTGGCAAACACCTATGCGATGCATTTTGGATTGCAATATCTCACTGATCGCTTTATGTCGCGGACAGAAGGGGACATGCAAGAAATCGAGGCATTGGCAGCAGGAATGAAAGCGTGGGGAACATGGAATACGACCAAGACACTGCAAGAATGCAGAGAGGCGTGTGGTGGGAAGGGTTATTTATCAGAAAATAGGATTGACAGACTCAAAAATGATACAGAGATCTATACCACTTTTGAAGGGGATAATACAGTCTTGATGCAATTAGTGGCCAAAAGTCGACTTTCTGAGTTTAAGAAAGAATTCAGCGATATCAACTTCTTTGGAATGGTTAAATACATCACCGAAATGGCTTCTACAAGCATTTCAGAAAAGAACCCAATTACCATTCGAAATACTGATTCAGAGCATTTGCTGGACTCTGAATTTCACCTTGCTGCTTTTAGATATCGGGAAAAAGATATTTTGACATCTGCAGCCAAGCGATTCAGGAAACACCTGGATGCCGGTATGGATTCATTTGATGCATTTAACCAAACACAATATCATATGTTGAATGTCGGTCATGCGTATATTGAACGAGTCATTTTGGAGCAGTTTATTGAAGCCTTAAACAGTGTAGAGGATAATGGCTTAAGAGGTATCCTAAGAAAGCTCTCTCAATTATTTGCTTTAGGTCAGATAGAGAAGAACAAAGGCTGGTATCTTGAGCATGAGTATATGAGCGGAGTGAAAACCAAAGCAATTAGAAAAGAGATAAATCAACTATGCTGGGAGGTGCGCCAGGATGCGGTCGCCTTGGTAGATGCTTTCAGAATACCTGATAAATGTATTGCTGCCCCAATAATTACAAAATGAATATCGAAGAATTCAGAGATTACTGTTTAGCTAAACAGGGGACCACAGAAGAAACTCCATTTGGTCCAGACACTTTGGTTTTCAAAGTGATGGGTAAAATGTATGCGTTGACAGGAATCGATTCCTTTGAATTCATCAATCTGAAATGCGATCCTGAATATGCAATTGAGCTGCGAGAGAAGTACGATGGAAACGTCCGTGCCGGCTATCATATGAACAAGAAGCAATGGAACTCAGTAGATACAGATGGGTCGGTTCCGGATAGTGTCATCCATCATTTGATCAATCACAGTTATGAGCTGGTGGTAAGTAAACTACCCAATAAGGACAAGGAGGCATTAAAAAGTCTTTGATTACTTAGCTTCAGAAAATGTTTCGTTAACCGCATAGATTTTAATATTTTTTTGCTTACCTCTTAGTTGGATGTCACCCATCAACTCAAGATGATCTTTCAAAAGACCTTCGAACGATTGCTGCAAATTCTCGGAGATTAGTATCGTTTTCCCAAACTTATTGCAGCACCCCTGAATTCTGGAAGCGGTATTCAGCACATCACCATGATAAGCGATTTCTCTTTTAATGTCAC
Organism: Ekhidna sp.; assembly: GCA_965267215.1. GTDB lineage: Bacteria > Bacteroidota > Bacteroidia > Cytophagales > Cyclobacteriaceae > Ekhidna. The sequence continues at coordinate 1,308,120 of OZ253940.1, read as the reverse complement.
CGACTTCTGCCACCATTACACTTCCCATTTCCAACCCAGCCTTAAACTCAGGAACCATTCCGAACCTTGAAGTATAATACGATTTTTTATCCTGAAGCAATTTTTGATAGTCAAAATAAAAATGGATACAGTTCAAATGTTTTAATCCATCTTCAATGGACCAACTCAACACAATCTCGTCACCTACATACTGGTAAACACTAGCCTTATGACTATACACTAGCTCTGAAATGTCTTGAAAACAACTCTGAATCAATTGACTATATTTTTTGTGCCCTAACTGTTCAGCGATTGTAGTAGAATTCTTTAAATCCAAAAACATGAAAATACGGTTCTCTTCTTTTGGATGATAGAACTCACCTTTCAACATCTTCCATAGATTCCCCGGCCCAAACTTTTTATCTACTTCTCTCACAAAATCGATGATGAATCCTACAATGAAAATGTAAACTGTTAACAGAATCATTTGCTTTGAAAAAACAAACTCGCTATACAAACCCCAGTTTAACTCAATCTGTATGATTTTTGTAAATGCCCTCATTCCAAAACTCACCAATACAAGTATTGATATCAAATAGCAGGCAACCCCCATTAAAATTGATTTACCAAAAGAAACCCGTTTGTAGACATATTTACTAAAAAGATGATCCATTGTTCCGAAGAGAAGCCCGGCCATAACTCCGAGGGCTAGATGAAAACGAACATACTGAAGAAAGGTAAGCGGAGGTAGTCCATTCGGTCGAATAACGTCTTGTCCATATTGCCTCATCAATGTCCAAAAGACAATGGCTGGTGTCCATAAAATAAAGTGACGGAAGACCGATCTTATATAGGTTGTTTTGAGTAAGATTTTCACATTTCGATATATTTTCTTTGACTGAGATCCGAATCAGAATCTAAAATCAAATTTGATAACTATCTTTCGAAAATGAACTATGATGTGAAAAAAGAAGAGCAAGAAACCAAAGGTGCTTATTACATAGAAATCGATGGTACTCGAGCCTCTGAGATGACATACTCTAAAGCAGGTACTGATCGTATAATCATTGATCACACGCAAGTAGAGGATGCCTACCGTGGAAGCAGCCTTGGAGAGAAGATGGTAAAGAAAGCGGTAGAAGATGCCAGAGAAAAAGGAATTAGTATTGTGCCTTTATGTCCATTTGCTCGTTCAGTTTTTGAAAAGCATCCAGAGTTAAGAGATGTTCTGTGAACCGTCATCACTAGCCTGGCACAGTAATCTCCTAAATGCTACAGCTTTACAGAATATGGGATTGCTTCAGTTGTGCCTTCTTCGCATTGAGTCCCGGAAAAATGCTTCAAAACATGTCCTTAGAGGTGTCTTATACCTCTTCAGCTTTACCATTCGTTCAATGAACCCTTCCATTCGTCCTTAAAAAGTACCCCTTCATTCATTGATCCACCTTTTTCTTTTGAATACCAAATTCTCCTATCAATTTTGAGATTTGGAACCCAAGGACATCCAAACACTCAAACAAGGACACTCAAAAAGGAACTAATGATGATGAAGTATAGAAGTTTGATCACGAAATCCGTCGTGTTAATGCTGATGTTGCTCATGCTAAATGCATGATGAGATTAGGTTAAACAGGTGGAAATGATTAACTAGCTTTGTTGCTTGCGAGCGATATACTGCATCTTTTATTTTACGATTATCGGTGGTCTTTATGGTCAGATCAAGTTTGACGTGAACGTATCAGATAAGCATCTGAAAAAAGTAGAAAAGTCCAAAGATGCACGCTCTAAACTAAAGAACTACAAAACCTATTACTCCAAGGATAGCATTAAGGCAGCAAAGGATGCCTGGAAAATGTATAAGAAACAAAATAAAGACAGCTTAAAAGCTATCGGAAAGTGGAAGGAAGCAAAAGTACACAAACAGGAGCTCATGCTGGGAGAATATCACCTAAGTGTTCCCAAAAAATATGTTGTTGACCACACCCAGTTTCATCCACCGGAAGATTCGGTCGATTGGGCACTTCAGGAACTGGCTCGCAGAGGAGATTTTGAGCAGGTGCAAAAAATCTATGAAACATATGGTCAATATGACTCATCTTATCTGGATCAATTTCATCCTGACTCCATAAGCCTCGATAGTGCTACCATTGTGGATCGGTTTAAAATGAAAGAAAGACTTAAGTCATACTTACCCCCGGAAATGGCGCAGCAGAGCGATTTTAAAATCGAGCAACAAATGATGCATGGTGAATTGGATCAATATGGCCAGATACAAAAAGTAGATCGATCAGGTGTGGCAAATTTTTTCAAGAATATTTCCCCTGAAGAGTTTACCAAATCCCAGCTTTCGCTGAAGACGGCCAAGGAAAAATTCAGTTCTATTCCGGATCTCAGTAAAGAGGAAGAAGGCTTAAAGAAACAATCTTTGAAAGGAACTCCACTGAAAAACAGGCTCTTCTTAAACGGAAATATTGCAGTTCAATCCACTGATCCGGTTATCCTGGATGCTAACATACAGATAGGGTTTCAATGGACGGAAGTATTCACCACAGGAGTTGGCCTATTGCTACGCGAGCAATTAAATGATCGTGATTCTACTTCTCTCACAGGAGATGCTCATGGTGTCAGCTCTTTTGCTAGTTATGATCTGGTGAAAGGTTTCTTTTTGTATGGTGAATATCAGCTGGTTAAAAATAAATCCTTATTTCAGGAATCAATCGCACCACCAAAATGGCAATATGCTATTTTGGTGGGGGCAGGAAGGAAGTTTAATATCTCTCAAAAGATCAGTTTGAATGTGTTGCTATTATACGATTTGAATTATAAGAATAACACACTGAATAAACGACCACTTACTCCCAGGATAGGCTACAACATCAAATTCTAAACCCTTTTCAATTTCGAGTCTAGTGAATACTTTCCACTACCTAAAAGAAAGATGGCTACATAACCGAACAGGTAGAGTAATGGAAATTCTTTGTTGCCCCAGGGGTCATCAGCATGTACAATAAATGCAGCTACTATCATAGTGATGGCAGGAGGGATGCTAGTCCATTTTGTTTTCCATCCCACAATCAAGAGAATGGGGCAGATAAATTCTCCAATCACCGCAAGTGCCAGACTCAATTCCGAACCTAGACCGATCGGATTAGGAAAAGAAAAATCGCCAGCCATCAGCTTATTAAATTTACCCCAGCCATGTGTCAACATCATTCCACCAAAGCTTAGGCGTAGAATTAATGATGTAAGGTGATTATTGTTCATTACTTTTTTCTGTTACTTTTTTGATTTTAACTGCCCTTGAGTAGACTCTTGGATAACTGATAATGATCTTTATTGTATCCCAAAACCGCATCCACAGACTTGGGCGTCCTTCGTCCTTGTTCTTAGGTTCGAAAAACTTAATTACCTTCTTGAGGGTGTTGTCAAGTAATGCCAGATACAAGACAATGGTCATGAACCAAATAAAAGCAATGTTGAAGTAGAAGGTTGGTATTTCAAAACCTAATAACACTTTGAAAGGAGCATAAAAATGTGCTCTGCCGATGTTAGAATAAGGTCTCATAAAGATTGGGTCTTTCTTTTGGATCAATTGGTCCTCACCACGATATACCATATCCAGATGAGCTCGATTCATAAGCAGATCAGCCAGAAACTCATTGTGATATTTCTTTTCAAGTTGGATGAATCCTTCCCGACCCATTTGTTCCACTAGTTGCTCATAAAGTTGGTCACGTTTTTTCTGTGCTTCTAAATAATCACTAGCAAATTCGTCTTTGATGTTTAACAGGTAGTCGTTCAACCTTTTCGCAATAGAAGTACTGAAATACTCGGGAGTCACCTGGTCAGTATAAGCAAATCGCCTCATACCCTGGATATCAGCAAGGTAATTAAGCTCATTTCTCAAGATCATAAATGAGCGTTCTTTATCGCTCCAGTCAGTACTATCACGTAGAATTTCACGATTGATGCTGATCAATTCCGGCATCATAAATGAACGATAAGCTGAAGTTCTACTGATCTCCTGGTTAACTTCAAAGAAATGCTTTTCATAATCGTTGTACCTGAATTGGGCTACAGCCAATGCCTCGTAGGCCCAACGGGAAGCCATCAAATCTCCTACAATGGGTACGTTTTTCTGATTACTCAGTGAATGGTGCAATTCGTCGAACTTAATCATGGCACCTCCAAGCAGTAACTGCGGCACCAGTATGAACGGTATCAGAATGTAAATATTAATAGCGGAATTCAGTGCGGATGAAATATTTAGCCCTACCATATTGGCGAAACATGATACGGTGAATAGGACTGCCCAATAATACAAAGTCATGCCATGGATCTCTAAAATAAAGTTACCTATAAGTACAAATGAGAGCGTCTGGATCGCCGAGAGAATAAACAGGTAAATAACTTTTGAGTTGATATAACTGACCCTGGAGAGGTTCAAAAAAGATTCACGCTCCAGGATCTTCCTATCCTTATAAATTTCCTGAGCACTCACGGTGAGACCCATGAATAAAGACACAACAATGGACATGAAAAGGTATACAGGAAGGTTTATGTTTTCAGAGAATGCGTAAACCTTTTCTGGAGAATACTTAGAAAAGTAACCTAAAATAAATGCGAGTAACGGTGCTTCTAGCATGTTGATCAAAACATACTGTTTATTGGATATCTTAGAAAGCAGGTTCCTATGACTGAATATTTTAAATTGGTTTAGTCCATCTGGGATTCGGAAATTCGTAGGTGGAAGTACAGAGTCATATTTCAGCCGTACCAATTTCGGCAGGATGTTTTCTTTATATTTTGAATACCAGACAGAAGGATTCACCCTTCGCTTTCGTGTAGACCTTCCCCGTTCATCTATTTCCCTTGCCTCAATGATTTGCAGAATTTGCTCAGGAATCACATTTCCACATCTGGGACATTCGCTTTCAGCTGCATTTACCTGAGTATTCATCGTCTTAAAATAGACGACAGCATCAATAGGATTTCCATTGTAGATGGGATAGCCTCCCTTATCCAAAATCCACAGTCGATCAAAAAGTTTAAATATTTCAGATGACGGTTGATGTATAATAGCCACGACCAATTTCCCCTTTCTTCCCAAATCTTTCAACAGGAGCATCATCTTCTCTGAGTCCATAGAAGAAAGCCCGGAAGTGGGTTCATCTACAAATAGGATGGAAGGCTCCCGCATAAGCTCCAGAGCAATATTTAAACGCTTCCTTTGGCCTCCGGAGATCGTTTTATTAAGTGGATCACCAACTTTAAGGTCTTTGATATCCTCCAGATCAAGATCCTCCAGAACGTTAAGAACCGTTCGCTCTATGAGATCTTCTGAAAAGTCACTGAAACACGTCTTCGCATTAAAGTACAGGTTTTGGTATACTGTAAGCTCCTCGAACAAGAGGTCGTCTTGTGGAACATAGCCAATCACACCTTCCGAAGTAGCTTGCTCTAATGAAAAACCGTTGATATGTAATCTACCACTGTCCAGATGAAGCTTCCCATTCAGGATGTTCATCAACGTACTCTTCCCTGTACCACTGCCACCCATGATTCCAATAAGTCTTCCAGAGTCTTCTGAAAAAGAAAATGATTTAAGTCCGTTGCTGCTATTCTTAAATCTGAATTCAATTTTGTCACCCGCCAAAACCACGCGGGTACTGGACTCATCCTGAATGAACTTTTTAGTGATTTCGGACTCATAAATGGATGAAATATTCGGACCCTTAATGATGGATCCTGGCTTGAGAATGTATGACTTAGCAGGAATGATTTTAATTCCCTCTAAATAAAGATTGAGAGGCCCATCATATCGAAAGACAAACGTTTCTACACTCTTAAGATAGAGCACTATTATTTTTCCAAAGAGATTCTGAACGTATAGATGCCTGTGCTCATTCGTATTCTTCTTTTTCCGGATGATCCACGCCATTTCCTCTGGCCACTCTGTCTGCTTGTTATCAATGATGAGGAGCTTTTGTTTATTTATATCCTCACTTTCCGGTCTTAGAATAAAATTTTTGAGATTGGAGACATCTTCCTGATCCAGGTTGAAATTCAACGCTACCAGCGCTGCAAATTCCTCTTCTTTAGCAGTAACCTTCTCATCTGCGCGGATGAGTTCCATCAACTGCATAAATACAATCAGCCGTTCTGATCGCAGTAACTCTTTGTTAAGTTGATTGCAAATTTTGGCAATTTGGAGGATGCTGGTACTGTCAATATTTACGCCTTCATTATCCTTTGCGGTAGGTTGCTCCTTATAGAAGTTGAGGTAATCATAGAAAAGTTTGATGTACTCAGTGGTGAGCGTTTCGTTGTTAAGATTTTTGTGAAGATAAGGCCGGATGACTAACTCACCTGAATCCACCAGGTCAGTATCTTCCTTGGCGCTCTCAATGATGGCAAAGAGATGGACTAATGCATTTATGATGGATTCGGTCATAGGATTTAATAAAAAAGCCTCAACACTTGTTGAGGCTCTAAAAATATAGTTTCAAAAAAGATTATCCAACGATATGATCCCTCATCTCCTTCACACTGTTGGAGATATCTGAAAATTGTCCCTCTGTCATTTCAGATTGACCACCGAGTTGATCATAAACCAAGCTGATATACCTGAGATTAGGTAGCACCTTTCCAACATTTTCATCATCCTGATGTGTTTCCATCAACTCAACCAGTTTAACAACTTGTGATTTTTGATTTGCTAAAACAGCCATAAGCTCACCTTTGTTTTCGCTCATTTTTACCAGCTCGCATGTAATGTGTAATCCTTCAATAACACTTCCTGCAATAACAAGGATGGAAGTTTTCTCTTCACCATTTTGGTTTAAATAATTGTAAGTATCATAGAAAGACTCAGTCACAATAAAGATCAAAGAGTCCACATTATCCATGTTATTTTCAATACGCTGAGCCATGGAGGTATTGAAAGCAGACGTAATATTAAGTTCATCAATCAGACGCTTGGAAACATCGAGGTAATCAATCGTTTCCTGTGTTTTATCAAATGTAGCAGCGTAGCTGAGGTCAGCTCCGTACACCCCCAGATTGGCTGCTTTTTGCCATGTAGCTACGTATTGATCTACTTTAGAAGGTGCATTTACGATATCTGGAGAATATGAAGTGTTTGCATTATTGAGCATCTGCGATACTTCAAATGCCGTAGGCAAAGGATATGTAAATTCCTTCTCAACAAAACTCTCAATTTCCTCTTTCTTCTCCGCAGTAGATTCTTCATTTGCTTTCTTTCCACCGCCACATGAAGACATCAAAAAAGCAGATGCAATGATTGAATAATAAAAAATATTCTTTTTCATAAGTTTGGTTTGTTATACTTCAATTCTAAATTCAAGATTAATCTTTTAATTTCTTTCATCAAAACACTTTTGACTTCATTTTCCCTCTTATTGCTACGATAAACCAAACTTAGATCTGTGCCACGCTCGTTCATGCAGGTAATAAAAAAGCATTTTTAACAGTGACTCTATTAGAGCTACACCGGTTGCTTTTTCAATAACTCCTGGGTCATCCTTGAAAATAATCAGCGTAATTATAAACGTAGAGAGGGAAGCAATGACCCTCCAGGTTATCGTTTTAAGCAAATGGCGTATTGCACTTTCTAGTTTTGTTTGATAGTTAAACCAAATCCTTTCATGGTAATAATACAAGATCATTTTTGAGATCGTCTCTATCAAGGCCACCCAGCTAGCTTTTTCTGTAGCGTCTGAATCGTGCCGGAAAAAAAACATGGCCAGCGCGAAGGTGGTGGAAGTAGCGATGATTCTCCATGTAATGGTTTTGGCGATATGTCTTTTTCTACCTGACAAAGTAATTTTTGGCGGCAAAACTAAACTCCCACAGATTTATTCGTAGACAATTAGAGATGTTTAATCATTTTAAAGTGATGTTTAATCATTTTACTGATCATTATCTAGGTGGAATTCATTTGGTTTTACTTTATTAGTTGTGTGAAATTTACATTTAAATGGCACTAGGCAGAAACCTTACAAAAAAAGAACTTGAAGAAAAAAAAGTGGAGGAAACACCTTCTTCTTCATCGTCCACCAAAGAAGCTATGTCTGAGCAGGCCGTCGAGTTAGCTTCAAACGAAGATAATGCTAAGCAGTATTGCGTTTTCAAGTCGGGCTCAGAATATTATGGTATTCCGATAGAACTGGTGAAAGAAGTAGTTATTAGCCCAAAGTCCTCACCAGTACCGCAAATGCCCAGCTATGTAACAGGCATGGTAAATGTGAGAGGTAACATCTATGGTGTTTTAGATCTCAGGATTTTCTTCCAGAATGAAAAGGTGGAAAGTGATTCAGTTCCTTACTTATTACTTTTGGAACATGATGAATATCATATGGGTATAACCATTCCAGGAGTCCCGGATACGATATTAGTTTATGAATCGGAAATAGAAGACCTCCCCACTTCCAGGTTAAAATCCATAACAGGACAGAAATACCTGAAGGGGATAATAAAGAAAGATAAGAAAATGATCATCCTGTTTGATATTATGGGTATGATTTCAGGGAAGAAGTTTGCAGAAATCGGCTAGATCAGAAATAACCAATGTTGAAAAACTTTACGATAAGAAAAAAGATGATGCTGTTTATCTTCGGGTTGACAATCATTATCTATACGTTAACACTTGGATATATCAGTTTCAATCTAAGAGATAATGCGATCGCTGAGGCTAAAAATAAAGCCGACTCTCAGGCACTCCAAAAGGCCAACCAAATAAAATCAATCATCGATGAAGACCTTTCAGTAGCTCGAACGATGGCCGTCGCTGCAGAAGAGTATATTGGGCTTCCCGAAGAAACGAGAAGAGATCTAAGAAAGAAATTACTTGACAAGGTTCTGGCTAATTATCCCAAGTATGATGCAACATGGACAAGTACGGAACTGCGATTTATTGATGATACATGGGACAAGTATTATGGAAGAGAAAGATTTAATTCATACAGGGAAGGAGATGTGTTTAAATCATCCATTGAGCTCGCTCAGATAGATGGAAGTAAAGGGAGTAGTATTTACGAATCATTCAAAAGTGATAGTGAACTAAAAGAACAGTTGAGCGAACCCTATTGGTACAAAAGCTATGATTACGCTTCTAATTCTGGTGATTCCCTGCTTGGAATATCCACTGTACTACGATTGGAGATCAATAGTGAATTTGCCGGACTTGTAGGTGCTGATATGTCGGTTGGCGATTTTCAGGAAATTTCTAAAATCGACTTTTATGAAAGAGGCTATGCTTTGCTGATATCCAGTGGTGGAGTGATCACTGCGTACAAGGATCCATCGCTTTTTAATATGAATATTGATACCTTAAGTATTATAAGTAAAAGCTCCGTAGACGTCTTAAATAAGGTAAATAGCGGTGAATCTTTTTCTTACAGCGTATACGATGATACAATTGAAGATGAGGTTTACGTATCACTTGCGTCTATTCCAATAGGTAGGTCTGGTCAGTTCTGGGCGGTAGCTATGGTGGTTCCAATTTCCGAGATTACAGCAGCGTTCAACGCCACGTTTGTGCAAACAATCATTATTGGATTGATTGGTTTGGTATTATTGACTTATACGATCTGGAAAATAGCCAATAACATCACCAACTCATTAGACAGGTCTAACAGCTTGCTTAAAAATCTGGCTAAGGGGGAATTGGATGCTTCCAAAAAGATATCAAGAATCTCAAGGGATGAATTAGGGGAAATAGCTCATTCTGTAAATACATTAATGGATGAGCTTAATAAGAAATCTGACTTTTCCAGGAAAATAGGAGAAGGAGACCTGGATGCCACCTTTGAAATATCCGGAGAAAATGATGTCTTAGGTGCTTCGCTGATCATGATGAGAAATAACCTTCGAGCAGTAATAGACGAAACAAATGATGTTGTCCAAAGGGCGGATGGAGAAGGTGATTTAAGTGCCAGAATAGATCCTAAAGGTAAGTTTGGAGCATGGAAAGAGCTTGGTCAATCCATTAACAACTTATTGAGTTCTGTTTCCAGACCGTTTGCTGTTTTAAACGGAATTGCCAATAAGATGGCTGAAGGAGACTTGACGGTTAGATATACCGAAGATGCTAAAGGGGACATATTGAGTTTAGCGAATAACCTGAATGTCGCTTTGGGTAATTTGAATGAACTACTCGAAGGTATCGTGAAAAATGCCAACATTATCGGTGACTCATCTTCTGAAATGCTGACCGCCAGTGAGGAGATGAATACCAATACAGGCGAGATTGCGTCAGCAATCGCTGAAATGAGCAGTGGAGCTCAAGCCCAGGTAAGCAAGGTAGACGAATCCTCCAACCTTGTTGAAAGCATACAACGGGCAGCAAACGAGATGAGCACCCAGGCTGAAGAGATCAATACTGCTGCACATAAAGTATCAGAAAGCTCGGAGGCAGGATTAAAAATGGTTAACAAGGTGGGGTTCAGCATGAAGGATATTAAGGCATTTGCCGACGATACCAATAAATCCATACAAGTCCTTACAGAGCGATCCAGTGAGATCACACGTGTACTTGCTATCATTACTGATATCGCTTCGCAAACTAACCTACTCGCACTCAATGCTGCAATTGAAGCAGCACAGGCAGGAGATGCCGGTAGGGGATTTGCTGTTGTAGCTGAGGAAATCAGAAAACTAGCAGAGGATTCAAGAAACTCAGCCAAAGAGATAGAGAAGTTGATAACAGATGTTCAAAACGATACAGCCGCAGCAGCAAAAGTGATCGAAGTAATGAATGAAAGTATTCTCGGAGGAGAATCAGCTTCAAAAGAAGCCTCAGAAACTTTTAAGGATATCGCTACTTCATCAAATCAGAACCTGGAGATATCCAAGCAAATACTGGAAGCTACCAAAGACCAGATGACAAATATCAAGGATGTTGTGAGTATCACCGAAGGAATAGTTGTCATAGCCGAAGAAACTGCTGCCGGAACGGAACAAGTAGCCAGCTCAGCTACGGAATTATCTGCAGGCATGGAAAGCTATACCCGTCGTTCTGAAGAAGTCGCGGAAATCGCCAAAAACCTCAAAGAAAAGGTGGGTATGTTCAACCTTAGCGACAAAGCTGATATATCTATCCTTGAGAATTAGCAATTCTCCGTGATTGTGGAACACAACCTCGGCATGAAATTACATCAACAAGTCTCAGTCCCTAAACGAAATCTCCCTTAAACTAAAAGAGGGGTTAAGCAAGTTCAAACTTTCTTAGTCTTCAAGCAGGTTTACTTGATCTAGCTATTTGGCAGTTGATCGAAGAATCCATCGAAGTTTCATACCGCTATATATTATTGTATTATCAAATGATAATTTATCTATCCATATAGATACTGCTATTTGATAAAAGAATAATCCAAAATCACAAAGTCAACATGGGGAATAACAACATACTACTTACTCTAATTAAGCTGATCAACTCTAAAGGTTTATTGAAGATAGAATTGGATAAAAAAGTCCGAATAGGAGTTGATTTAGCGCTTTTAAGTGTCATTGAGTATTGTAGATTCTTGTTAACTAGATACAAGGGCGGTCAATTATACAACCGGGTTTTTTAGTCGATGAACGAGTATTGGAATCCATTCATCTAAACGTTTTGTAATCATCATATGATAATATCTACTTTAGAAAAATCAATCGCTTAAAATGAAACCATCAAAACCTGTTGCAGACTTCCTGAAGTTTAAGGAACTGAGTATAAATAAGAAGATACGTGGTAGTTTCCTGATATTGATAACCATCATTATGGGAACCGGTATTTTCAGTGTGCTTACACTGGTGAGTGCCATGAGCTCACTTAACAGAATATCTGAAGAAGTGAATCCTGTAATCGAAGATATGACCGCCTTCAGAAACCTCATTCAAAACTCCAGAACCTACGCTACTAACTGGGTATATGTAAGCTCTTACGAGACGGACAAGGAAAAATTAAGGAGTATTCATGCTAGTGAATATGCCACTCTGAAGGAGAAGGTGAGTAACATCGCTGATCAAATGAGTGAAGGAGAAGACAAGACCCTGCTGACAGATCTAATCATCAAGTCTGATGAACTGATGCAAGTACAAAAGTCCTTGATGGAAAGCCTCAAGACCTTTGAGAATTATGAAGATCCGTTGTTGCGCTTCATGGCGGAGGATCAGATAGAAAACGAGATCATTCCTAAAAGTGATATGGTCAATGAGGGCTTGCAAAATCTGATAACCAATCGGCAAGTTGAGTTGGAAACCATCAATGCCGAAATGGTTAGCAGTTTTGGAGGATTACGGAATGCTATCTGGATTTCGGGAATAATGGGTATCAGTTTTGCCCTGCTTATTTCCATATGGCTCTCGCGCAAAATCACAGTTCCTCTTGTCAAGGTAGTCGACAGGATCAGTGAATTATCGCTGGGTAAAATTCCAAAACCTATAGACGAAAAGGCGGGTGATGAAATTGGAAGAATGAGCACTGGTATTAACACCCTTATCGAAGGGTTCACTTCTACTTCCAGTTTTGCTGAGCAAATCAAGGATGGAGATCTTGAAGCAGAGTATCAAGCACTCAGCGATGAGGACGTACTCGGCTTGTCTCTCATCTCCATGCGCGATAACCTTAAAAAAGTCATCAATGAGACCAATTCTGCTGTACAGATAGTAGCAGAGGAAGGTAAACTGAATACCCGACTGGATATGGAAGATAAAGTAGGCGCCTGGGGGCAATTGACTGGGTCCATTAATAAACTGTTTGGCTCTATTTCAGAACCGGTACAGCTTGTAAAAGAGATTCTAGTTGCCATGTCTAATGGTGATCTGACTGTTCGGTATAGTGATGAAAGTAACGGTGATATTCGTGAGTTGACCAATAGTCTGAATATGGCACTGGACAACCTGAGCAAGTTACTGGTTGATATAGCAACCACTGCTGAAGTAATGAACCATTCTACATCAGAAATGATGGTATCCGGAGATGAAATGAGTAGTAGCACGGGTGAGATTGCGAGTGCTATTGCCCAGATGAGCAATGGAGCCCAAAATCAGGTAGGGAAGGTGGATGAATCCTCACAACTCGTGGAAGTGATTCTTTCCAGCTCAAAAGATATGGCTAGCAAATCCGAATCCATTAATGGAGCTGCGAAGAAAGGTGTAAATGACAGTGAGAAAGGAACCAAAATGGTAGAAAATGTAACCATGAGTATTCAGCAGATTGAAAATTTTTCTGTTTCTGCTAATGAATCCATGAAAGTGTTAAAGGAGCGCAGTACAGAGATTGAACGTGTACTTGGAGTGATCACTGAGATCGCCTCTCAAACCAACTTACTGGCGCTTAATGCGGCGATAGAAGCTGCTCAGGCAGGTGATGCTGGTCGAGGCTTTGCTGTGGTAGCTGAAGAAATCCGCAAGTTGGCGGAAGACTCCAGGAATTCGGCCAAAGAGATAGAAAAACTGATCAGTGATGTGAGTAATGATACCATGAAGACTGCAGAAATGATTGAAGAGATGAACAAGAGCGTGGATACAGGTGTCAAAGCTTCATCTGAGGCTAGTCTTGTATTTAATGACATGGCAGCTTCATCTGCACAAACTCTTAAGCTTTCGGAAGAAATTCTTACTGCGAGCGCGGATCAATCAGAAAAGATCATGAACGTGGTGAATATTACTGAGTCGATTGTGGTGATAGCAGAACAAACTTCTGCAGGAACAGAAGAGGTGGCTTCATCTGCAACGGAGCTTTCTTCAGGGATGACGAATTTCATGGAAAAATCCAGACATATGAATGAAATGGCAAAGAAGCTACAAGAAGGCCTTGGTCAATTCCAACTACAAAGTCAGGGATCTATCCTTAAAAATATTTTAGACAACTAATTGAAAATCAAATTTTTATAAAAGAAACCATTAATCTTAAACAATCAACAAATGAAAAAACAATTACTGCTAGTATCTACCATGTGTCTATTTCTTGGAATAGCACAGGTATCCGCCCAGGATAACGATTTTGACGTAACCATTGAAGAGGAAAAACCAAAACTGATTGACAGGGGAGGAAAAGGAGCATATGGTACTTCGCTCTCGAAGCTGGCCAACTTTGTAAGTTTAAACGGGTTTGCCGCGAATGATATTCTATTTACAGATGACGAAGTTTCTTTCAGGCAAAATACAGTGAATCTGTTCGTTACGGGCGAGTTATCTTCTAAACTAACTACTGAATTTAATATTGGTTTTGAAGAAGGAGGAGGAGATGTCGAAATTGAGTATGCATTCCTTGACTATCAATTCAACAGAGCAGCTACCGTAAGAGTGGGTAAGTTTCTACTTCCAACCTCTGATTTTAATGAGTACTCGTGGCTTCCTTACATAAATAGAATGAATGATAGACACCTCAGTTCTGCTGCTTCCCCGGACGAATGGTCTTCAGTGGGTATACAGCTTAGAGGTAAATTAGGAGCGGAGAACGCTAACATACAACCTTTCTATGCGGTTTATGTAGTAAACGGTTTACAAAGCGGTAATGAAGACGCTGAAGAAACAGAAGAAGGTATTAATTCAGAATTGAATGAACTTGCCGAGGGTGGTGAAATTGGCGAAGATAACAACAAGGCCAAGGATTTCGGAGCACAGTTTGGAGTTGAATTTGGTAATGGCTTTACAGTTTCAACTTACTATCATCTAAGTAAGTATGACAGTGCTGAAGAATTGGGAGCTGGAATATGGGGAATCTCAGGATCGTATGATAACGGAAAACTATATGTTGCTGGTGAATTCCACACAAGCACATATGATGAAGCAGATGAAGATGATCCTTCTGAAATAGAAGAAGAAGAAGTATCAGGTTACTTTCTGATGGCAGGTTACAAACTGAATGACAAATGGGAGCCCACTTTCCGATATGATGCAGCAACCATCGAAGAAGTAGATATTACACGAATTACTGGGGGTATTAACTATTACTTTGGAGATACCAGACTTGTTAAAATGAATGTGGGTCAACTGAGCGTAGATGGCGGAGAGGATGAAACATTTTATGAGTTAGGTGTAGTATTCTCATTTTAATCAACTGGCTCATGCGATTAAAGAAAACAATTTTATTGACCATCATCGCAGCGCTTCTGGTGGGGTATAAAGCCCAGGCACAAGACCTGAGTAAGTATCATGCCCTGTTTATCGGAAAGTTTGTTGATTACATAGAGTGGCCCGGAGGTAAAGAAGGGTTAACGATCGGTGTGGTAGGTAACTCACGTGTGTTGCCTGAATTACAAACCACCGTCGAGCAACGAGGAAAAGCAAAACTGAAGAAAATATCAGGGGTAGCAGATGCTTCGGGATGTGATATCATCTATCTCCCAAGTACTCAAGGTAAGCTTTTTTCCACCATTAAATCAGCTATCGAAGGTAAAGGAGTGTTGCTGGTCACAGAAGATGAAAGCTATGCGGCACAAGGTGCAGGCATTAGTTTCTATACAGAGGGAGGTAAACTGAAGTTTATAATTAACAAGTCAGCTACCGAAGCTCAAAATTTGAAAATCAGCTCAAGTTTATTGAGTCTGGCCAAGTTGGTGAACTGAATAGTGAATATATCATGACCATACCTAACGGGATTAATGGTCATGGTATATTAATTTCATGAAAATAAGAAGTAGAAAATAAACGATTTATAAGATTATTATAAACTAAGAAACAAAAAATAATTCCAGAGACGAATAAGTTCAAGGTTTTCATTTAGTTTAAACAACTTGAACCGAACCAGGAATCTTCCAAAAGCATATGCCTACTATATCAATTGTAAATCAAAAGGGTGGAACAGGAAAAACGACCACCTCTATAAACCTGGGCAGTGCACTTGCACAGCAGGGGAAAAAGGTACTGCTTATTGACATGGATTCACAGGGAAATTTAGGCTATAGCCTGGGGTTAGAGATAGAAAAATCCATCTGTGATGTATTCAACGGCGATGTGGAAATAAAGGAAGTTATCCAATCCGAGGAAGGAATGGATATTGTACCATCCGATATGAGGTTGGTTGATATCGAATTATCCCTGATCGAGTTGGATCGTAGACATGAAGTATTGAATTCTCATATCTCCGGACTGGCTGATGAATACGATTTTGTATTAATTGATTGCCCTCCTTCATTGTCTATATTGGCAGTGAACGCACTTTATGCGTCTGACATGGTGATCATACCTATGCTTATGGAGGTATTGAGCTTGCAAGGCCTGGATCAAATCATTCAGACCATTGACAAGATAAACAGTACCTATAAAAGAAACATTGAAGTCTTAGGCATTTTACCAGTAATGGTGGATAAACGAAGAAAATTAAGTGAAGAAGTTCGTGAATACATTCAGGAAAATTATGAGATACGAATTTTTGAATCCATGATCAGGAATAATGTAAAAGCCTCAGAGGCTCCATCGTTTGGTCAGAGTGTAATTACCTACTCATCATCGTCCAATAGTGCGAAAGACTACATGACTTTTGCAGCTGAAATTTTGGCACTAAATTGATCACTATGGCGCTTGGAAAGAATTTGAAAAAAAGAAAGTTGATCAGTAGCGAGGCACAAAAGCCAGCTCCCAAAAAGAAAACCAAAAAAGTGGTGTCTAAGAAGAAGGAGTTGATTGAAAAGCCTAAACCAAAAGCAAAGAAACCCGCACCAAAAAAACCTCAATCTAAGGTTGTAAAGAAAGAGGAAGTGATAAAAGAAGTAGAAGTTGTAAAAGAGCGGGAAGCACCTATTCAATCGTATGACCCAGTCATATCGCACTACATTGTCAATGAGCTACATGAGCGTAAGAGCCAACTAAGAAAACAATATAAGGAAGAGATTGCGAGCATTCAAGCGCAGACGTTGCAGTTTGTATCATTCGAAATAGGTGGAGAACGATACGCGATGGAGATTGACCATGTTAAAGAAATTGTTCAATTACCCACACTTTCTCGTACGCCTAATACACCACCTCACATCAAAGGAATCGCCAACGTTAGAGGAAATACATATGTGGTTTTCGATCTTGCCGCACGTTTTCATGTTGAAGAAAGCAAAGAAGCACAATACCTCTTGATCATCAATCACAACGAGGTAAAGGCAAGCCTTATTCTCCCACTACTTCCAACCACATTTAAGAAAGAGGGAAAGTTTATTTCGTCTGAAATGAATATGATAGAAGATGCCTCCCTGGATATTTCATACATCAAAGGGATCATTCAGGACAATGAAGATTTAATATACTACCTGGATATTATTGAGATGTTAAAGCGTGATAAAGCAGTTGTTATACCTGATAAAATTGCCAAACAAGAAAAATGAGTAATAAGCTGAAAATATTGATTGTAGACGACTCAGCGTTCATGAGATTGCTCATTTCGGACTTAATCTCCGAAGATAATGACATTGAAGTAGTAGGGACCGCAATAAATGGATTGGAGGCTAAGGAAAAAACCTTAGCACTTAATCCTGACCTGATCATTCTTGACCTCAATATGGCAGAGTATGATGGCCTCTTTGCAGTCAAGGCTATCATGAAAGAACAGCCTACACCAATACTGATTTTAAGTTCCGTTGGAAATACAGATCTACAGCCTGTTTTTGAGGCACTCAAAAATGGAGCAGTTGATTATATGAATAAACCAAATCGCAACAAGTCTAAAATGCGAGAGATCAGTACCGAACTGATCAAAAAAGTAAAAAGTGCTGCCAGGGCAAAACCAAGGGCGATTGAACCATCTATCAAAAAGCCGAAAGCAGTTTTAAAACGGAAAAAAAGCAGCAAGTTTGATTTGATTGCTATCGGTGCTTCTACAGGTGGACCAACAGCGATTGAAAGGGTTCTTACCATTCTACCCCAAGATTTCGACATCCCAATTATCGTATGTCAGCACATGCCGCAGGTATTTATTCCACCTTTCGTCCAACGAATCGATTCCATGACTCCACTGAATGTGGTAGCTGCTGCAAAAGACGATATCCCGGAACCAGGTAAGATCCTCTTTTGTCCCGGCCACTCCAATTTGATTTTAAAGAAAGAAAAAAAATCGGTGCGAGTAGACTTTACAGAAAAGAAATTCAAAGAGTACAATAATCCTTCGATCAATGCCATGATGCTAAGTGCGGCTGAGATATATAAGAATAAAATGGTTGGAGTGATTTTAACAGGGATGGGAAAAGATGGAGTAGAAGGGATGAAGCTCATCAAATCGAAGGGCGGACATACCATTGCTCAGAATAAAGATAGTAGTGTAATCTATGGTATGCCGAAAGCAGCACATGAAGCAGGTGCTGTGGATACCATCTTAGATATCAAAGAAATAGGGAATTACTTAGTCAATAATTTATAAGTGAAATCCAAAGAAGAAGAATACCGCCAACTGTTTCTCACGGAAGCCCTTGAAAATTTTGAGGAACTCAACAGGCTTTTTGTTGAATTAGAAAAAGATCATTCCAGCAAAAAGGCAATCACCAATATTTTCCGTATCGTTCATACCCTTAAAGGTAATGCCATGGGGATGGGCTATGATAAGATCGCCGATTTAGCCCATACGATGGAAGATGTATTTGGCGCCATCAAAGGTGGGGAAATAGCACTCGATAAAGAATTGGTAGACAGTCTCTTCAGAGCCAATGATAAGTTAGGTGGTCTAATAAATGCGGTAAGTTCAGGTGAACGAGTTAGCTATTTAGGTATTAAGACCAAACTAGCAGTATTTCTGAAAAATGCACGTGAAGAAGGAGCCGGAGATGGAGCGGACGAACATCCGGAAGAGACCGGAGATTCAGCAGATTCGAACGGAGCGTCTAACGAAGTAGTAGAAGAAGCGGCTCAGACATCCAGTATCAAGTTTGCTGATGTCGTTCAGATTCCTGTAAAAAAGATGGATGATCTACTAAACATGGTTGGGGAACTAGTCATAGAGCGTGATCGTCTGATTTCACTTTTTGGTGTTGAAGGCAAAAGTACACTGGAATTCGAAGGACTGAAGCGTATTTCATCCAATCTTCATTATGGAATAATGAATGTCAGGATGGTTCAGATGGGATTCTTATTTAACAAGTTTCATCGAGTACTGAGGGATGCAGCTGCTTCTGAACAAAAGGCTGTCGAGTTGGTATTAAAAGGAACTGAGGTTGAAATAGATCGAAATATTTTAAAGATCATTAGTGATTCATTGGTGCACCTGGTAAGGAATGCCGTATCCCACGGTATCGAAAACTCAGATGAACGCAGAGATTCTGGAAAACCAGCACTCGCTAAGGTGACACTTTCTGCTAAGTTGGAGAAAGACAGTGTTGCCTTGACCGTCTCAGACGATGGAAAGGGAATAAATACAGAAAAAATCAAGGAAAAGATTGTCCGACAAAATATGGTTACCCAGGATATTGCGGATAACCTCAGTGAAAACGAAGTGGTTCGTTACATATTTGAACCAGGATTTTCCAGCGCCGACAAGGTAACCGATATCTCAGGTAGAGGAGTAGGGATGGATGTAGTTAAAAAATCAGTAGAATCTATAGGAGGTCAAGTCCTGGTGGATACTGAATTGGGTATGGGGACGGATATCCATTTGATTCTACCTTCCTCACTTGCTTTAAAAGGGGCATTATTGTTTGATGTTTCTCAACAAGAATATGCGATTCCTTTGACTTATATTGATTCTGTTACTTATCTGAAAGTAGATCAAATACATCAAATAGCTGATAGCTTGATGGTAGATTACAACGATAAGTCAGTGCCATTAATATTTCTGAAGGGCTTATTGGAAACTCCAAAGCTTTCAGTAATTGATCAAAAAGAGCTTGGACAGGAATTCTTGAAAGACCTGGATCCAGCACATCAACTCAATGTGGTTATTACCTCCCATTCAGGCAGACTATTGGGACTGGTCGTTGATAAACTCATAAGACAGAAAGAAATTATTGAGAAAAAAATACCTAAACCACTGGATAATAGTGTGTTATTGAGTGGTACAACCATATTGGGTTCTGGGTCTGTATGTCCTGTTCTTGATGTGGCTTCCATGATGGATATTTTATTTCAGTCAGCAACTAAAACAGCAAAGTCATAGCAACGATTACTACAGAAATGATCAGTGATGAGGAACTCACTGCACTCATGCAGGCGATCAATAATCGCTATGGCCTGGATTTTACTAACTACGAACGGACATCATTGAAGCGAGGTATCGTACGATTGATGCTAAAAAACAACATGGATTCGATCATTGAATTATGGTCTAAAGTCCTCAAAGACAATGAGTTTTTCCAAAATGCCATAGATGATCTGTTAGTAAACCTAACAGAACTGTTTAGAAATCCGGATGTATGGATAAAGCTGAGAGATAATATTCTTCCGGAGATTGAAAATAAAACATTAAAGATCTGGCATGCAGGATGTTCTACAGGAGAAGAAGTATACACCATGAACATTGTGTTGGACACCTTGGGTATGATGAACAGAGCCAAGCTCAACGCCACAGACTTAAGTAAGACAGCTTTAGGTAAGGCTAAGAAGGGCGATTATTCCTTGATCACATTAAAGCAATACCTGGTGCCTTTCCTCAAATTTTTCCCGGGAAGGGACATGGAGGATTACTTTGACTTTCATGATCGTCATGCCAATATCAAGTCTAAGTATCAAACCAATGTTAAATTTCAAAGGCACAATCTCGTCACCGATTCAATGAATGAAAAGTTTGACATCATTTTTTGTCGAAATGTGATGATTTACTTTGATGAAACATTGAAGAAAAGGGTTCTGGACCTGCTTCATTCATGCTTGAACGAGAATGGATATTTGATCATAGGATACTATGATATTATGCCAGATTATGGAAAGGCTAAGTTCAAAATACATGATGTAAAAACACGCATTTATAGAAAAATAAACTGATGAGTTATGCGAGTACTAGTTGTAGATGATTCTACTTACATCCGTTCCACCTTGAAATCTTTGCTCCAAGATCAAGGATATGAAGTTGTAGGAGAAGCCAAAAATGGAGAAATGGCTATTGATCTCGCAACAGAACTAAAGCCGGAAGTCATTACGTTAGATAACATTCTTCCGGATATGTCTGGCATTGATGTATTGAAGGCGTTAAAAAGAGGAAAAATAAAGGCGAATGTGATAATGATAAGTGCAGTTGGTCAGCAATCGGCAATAGTGGAAGCAAAGGAAGAAGGGGCTAACTTTTATCTGGTAAAACCTTTTGATAACGAAGAATTACTTGAGATTTTAAAAGAACTCGATAAAGAATATTAATTGTTCGCTTAATGATTATTTCTTGATCATATAAAGTGCTATTTTGATCGCAAAACATTAAACCAACTTTACAAAAAAGAGAATGATTGCAGACTTGAATGATAGTGAAATGAAGGTAGCTACGAAGCTCATTTTTGATGGTCTTTCCATGGCCAAAGCTTCGATGGAACAAATCCTACAAAGTCCGATAAGTATTGAGCAGATCGATTATGTAAATGCTGAATTAGACATCAATAGATTTGGTGGTCCTGATCAGGATGTACATCTGATCAAAACCGAATTGATGGGTGAACTGAAAGGCACCAGCCATTTGATCTTTTCTCAAAAAGAAGTATCTAAACTTTACGAGTCATGCCTGCCAAAAAATGTTGTGGAAGATGACTCGAATGAAAGCATGATAATGAAGCTTGGATTCCTTACAGAAATAGACAATATGGTATCCGCAGCAGTTATAACAGAGTTCTCTAATTCCTTGGACTTGGAAATTTATGGTAACGTACCTTCGCTTAAAGTGTTGAAAGTAACGGAATTAAATGATTTTATTGTCAAGGATTCTAAGGAATTTGAATCAATAATTCATTTTAAAGCAGTTTTTCACGGAAAAGAACTAGATATTTGCCCAGATTTTATTTGGGTGTTTCATAACAAATTTGTGGATAAAATTAAAGACCTGGCATAGTTACTCATTATCACCCTGACATCAGTTTTTTTGATGTCGAATCGTTTAAATAAAGTGATAACAGTATAATAATTAACAATGAGCAAAACAGTATTAATCGTTGATGACTCCATCTACATGAGATCATTGATCAAGTCTGCAATGGAAGGTGCAGGTTTTGAAGTGGTAGGAGAGGCTCAAAACGGCGAAAGTGCAATCGACTTAGCCGTACAATTGCAGCCTGACTTAATCACCCTGGATAACATTCTTCCTGATATGATGGGCTTTGAGATATTAAAAGTCCTGAAAGATGAAGAGGTACCATCAAAAGTAATTATGGTTAGCGCAGTGGGTCAACAAACTGTGGTTAACAAAGGACTTTCGCTGGGTGCAGCTGAATATATCGTCAAACCTTTCACCGAAGATGATTTACTTAAAGTTGTGGAAAAAGTTCTAGCTTAGAACATCATCAACTCATGATAAAGAGACTTACAAATTTACCTATACGCCAAAAGTTTGCGGTTATAATCATTCCGCTCATCATTATCATTCTGGCGTTTGATTATCTACAGGTTAGGTATCACTATCTGGATTATTCTGACAGTGTGAGACTAAATAAAGCCATTACTGTTGGGATTGAAATCAATCATGTAGTGCACGAGATACAAAAAGAGCGAAGTATCTCCTCTGGTTTTTTAGCAAATCAGGGAGAAAGCTTCGGAGTAAAACTCAAAGCGCAACGCGAAAAGACAGATAGCACACTTCAGAAATACTATGATGAGCTTTCAAGTGGAGAACTGGAAGAACTGATGGAACTTCATCGAACAGATTTAGATCAACTAAATACTTTCTTTGATAAAGTCACCACATTGAGAAAAAGCATTGATCAGCACCGGGTTTCATCCGAAGAGTCGATCAATCGCTTCTCCGAGATTAACGATATTGCTTTAAATACAGTGATTAAGTTGATAGATGAAACACGCGATAAAGAGATCGCTCAGCAAATACATGCCATCATCTATTTTCTTAAATCAAAAGAGTATGCAAGTATTGAAAGAGCAATTGGGACACAGGCTTTTTCACATAATCACATCGACTTTGATCTGTACAATCAGTTTACTACGCTTGTTGCAAGACAGAATTCATACCTGGATGCATTTAAGATTATAGCGAATTCTGAATCAAATACGTATTACGATCAGATAGTAAGAGGCGAAGAGGTAAATGAAGTTGCTCGCATGAGGGAAGTACTCTTTGCAAACGACACACTCTCCGAAGATCCTAATCAATGGTACGACGCAAGCACTACCAAGATCAATCTACTTAAAAGTGTAGAAGATTACATGTCAGATAAGATTCAGGCTCGTACGGAAATTATTGCTAGTAAATCTGTTAGAAATTTTTGGACCTTCTTAATACTTGATGTAACGATAGGAATCATCGCTTTCTGGCTTATGACCACATTGGTGACGAATCTACTGAAAAATGTCAGTACACTTGAAGCCTACACTCAGCGAATATCGGCTGGTGACCTGACAAAAAAAGTCGTTATACCTACCAAAGATGAATTAGGGCAATACGCAAATACCTTTAATAAAATGGTATTGGAAATTAGAAAGTCCCAATTCGAACTAAGAAAGCAAAGAGATAAGGCCAAGTTCTTATACAAAAATATTTACGGTGTTTCATTGGTTGTTTTTGAAAACATCGAACAAGGGATATTCCTTCTCGATAAAGAGTTCAAAATTTCTAAGTTTCACTCAAAGGCCATGAAAGAAATTTTCAATAATGAGCGAATAGCTGGTGAAAATTTTGCCAATTTCATGCGCCCATTAATACTTCCTCGTGAGCTCGAGGCATTGGAAATGTTCATGCGTCACCTCTTTAATGAGGACATGGACGAGGAAGTTGTTAATCAGCTGAATCCTATTGATCAGGTAAAAATCCATACAGAGCAAAACGGTATAGTAGCCACAAAATATATCAGGGTAGAATTCACCAGAATTTATCGTAAGGATAAAATTCAAAATATCATGGTGACCGTCTCTGACGAAACAGAATCTATCTTGCTACAACAGCACCTGAATGAAGCTGAGAAGAAGAAGCAGCAGGAAACAGAAAGAGTACTAAGTATCTTGAAAATTGATCCATCGATTCTCAGAGGATTCCTTCATAATTCTCGTAAGATGCTCAAAAGTATTTCTGAAAAGTATGAGAAGAATGACAATGATGAATATTCAGAGCTATTGAGTTTCACCTTTGATATCATTCACAATTTGAAAGGAAACGCGGTAGTCATCGGTATGGAATTGATGGCAACCAAGTTCCATGAGATAGAAGATTCTATTAGTGAACTTCAATCCAAAGAGGTGCGAGGTAAAGATTTCTTGGCGGTTCTTTATGAAGTTGATGAAGCAGATCGTATGATTGGTGAAATAGCTGACATGCTTTATAAGATCATCAATATCTATAAGAAATTCCCGGCGGAAGGTGACTCTGTATCCAACATTATGGTAATCGACAACCTGGAGCGAGGTGCAGAGCTGATAGCAAAAGAGGTAGGAAAAAGCGTGAATTTCACTTTTGATAACCTGGAAAATGTGGTACTCCCTGAAGCTTATATTGAGCCATTTAAAGATATGATGATTCAATTGATCAGGAATTCCATTGTACACGGAATCGAAGCTCCCAGTGTTCGGATGAATGCCAGTAAAGCGACTATGGGAGAAATTTTGATCGAACTGTCTAAGAATGAACATGAAATGTTTATCAGGTTTGAAGATGATGGTAGAGGCTTAGATATTGAAAGAATCAAACTTCGTGCAGTAGAGCATGGTGTCATTACGGAAACGGAACTAAATAAGCTCGAGGAACCTGAGATTATGGATCTTATTTTCAAGGAGGGCTTTTCCACAGCCGATAATACGGATGAACATGCAGGTAGAGGACAAGGCATGCACCTTGTTAAATCTATCATTGATGAATGCAATGGAGCATATGAAATTAACTCAGAAGAAGGTAAACTATTCAGAATGTTAATTAAACTGCCTATTTTGTCCACAGATAACGAGGAGGAAATAGTATGACAATGAGATTATTGATAGTAGACGATTCTTCTGTAATGCGAAGAACCATAGAAAAAAATCTTGACAACTATGATCTCGAAATCATTGGGCAAGCAGCTAACGGAGTTGAAGCTGTACAGATGGTCATAGATGAAAAACCTGACGTTGTAACGCTTGATATCACCATGCCTGAAATGGATGGTATCGCCTGCCTGGAGGAAATAATGAAGATTAAGCCTGATACCAAGGTAATGATAATAACAGCACTTGCAGATAAATTGACCGGACTGACGGCTTTAGACAGAGGTGCCAGAGGCTTTATGTATAAACCAGTTAATGCTACTGACCTTGCCAAAGCATTCGATAAACTTCTGAAGAGAGATGGAAAGTAGGAAGGAAGAATTCGAAGCAACATGCAACCTATTCATCAACTCTGTAAGCAATTATTTTAAGCACCTTACAGAAATTGATTCGAATATGAAAGTTCCTTACCTAAAGGAGTCAGATGGTTTGGTATTAAAGGATTATACAGGTATGATTGGCATCTCCGGTAGCAGGCAGGGTTTTGTATATATCTCGGCCAATAGGCAGATGTTCGCTGACCTGATAAATATGTTTATAGGGATTGAAGATCCTTCGGATGAGGATATTCTGGATATGGCTGGTGAGATATCAAACGTGGTAGCAGGGAATGTGAGGGCTAACTTAGGAGCTAACTTCATGATTTCAGTGCCAACGGTGTTTGAGGGAATGCCTAAAGAATTAAATATTCCAGATGGCGTATCCATGTACGTTATTCCAATAAACTGGAATAATCATGAAGCATTTGTAGTCTTAGGCCTGGATTGATCAAGTAGTTTATCAATGAGAGATCAAAAAAGAACAAAGGGAATAAGTAACGAGACTAACTGGATTATCAATTTTGATAAAATTGAAGATAGTACCAGGAGAAACTATTTCTCTGTTCTTCCTGAAGAAACTAAACTCAGAGAGTTTTTTTCACAGGCATTTGTAATCAATAAGCCTAAAGGAAGAGTCGGTGGAGACGGCTTCTGGCTTCATAATCATGAGAATGATGTTTATCTCGCTTTGTTTACCTGTGTTGGAGAAGGCCACTTAGCCAGTATGATGATTCGGATCTACATGAACGCACTTAAGAAGATGGTTGATGGATATGCGATAGATTTTACCGGATCTATTCTTCAATTTTTACATCGTGAAGTTCAAGCGAGATTTAAGAATAAGAACAACATCTTACTGAATACCAATGCCAATGTCGGCATTGTTAAACTGAACACAGAAACCAAGGAAATGGAGTTTGCCGGAGCTAATATGGACCTTGTCCAGGTTGATGGTGATCGTGCAAAAATAATTGAGGGCGAAAGGCATCAGGTAGGTGAAAATTCAGAAACCAGACATAGTTACACATCCATTTCGTTAGAAAATACAAAGAATTCTAGTTTTTACCTTTGCAGTTCAGGTGCATTCAACCTGATTGGGGGACCAGACTTTAAGAAACTATCCATTCAACAACTTGGTGAGTTCCTATTGGAAAAAAAGGATGTTTCAATGCAGGAGCAAAAACCATTGACGGAGCAGTTTCTGACTGCATGGACTGGCGTCAATCGACAGAATGACGACATCATGGTTATTGGATTTAAAGCTTAGGCATTCACAGCTACCTTGGCTTTCTTCTCCAAAAATTCATCGTAAGTACTCAATGTGTCGGTAAATCCACTAGGACGTAGCTCCAACACTCTGTTAGCGATAGTTTGCGTAAACGTATGATCATGTGAGCTAAAAAGAACGGTTCCGGGGAAGTCCTTTAATGCATTATTAAATGCTGTTATTGATTCAAGATCAAGATGATTGGTAGGCTCATCAAGTATCAGCAAGTTTGCTCCTTGCAGCATCATCCTTGAAATCATACACCTCACTTTTTCTCCTCCGGATAATACGTTGCACTTTTTGAGCGTTTCCTGACCTGAGAAGAGCATTTTTCCAAGAAAACCTCTGATATAAACTTCGTCTTTCTCTTCTTCAGCAGAGTACTGCCTTAGCCAGTCAATCAAATTCTCATTCGATTGAAAATAGGAAGAGTTTTCATTTGGCAGGTATGCCTTGGTGATGGTTTGTCCAAACTTAAACGTGCCGGTAGATGCTTTTACCTCATCCATTAGAATTTGGAAAAAATTGGTCACCGCTAGTCCATCTTCAGCAACCACAGCAATCTTGTCTCCACGATTGACAAACAAATCCACATCTTTGAATAGAAATTGTCCATCCAACTCTTTAGATAAACCTTCAACCTCTAAAATTTGATCTCCAGCCGTACGTTTTTGAGTGAATATGATGGCAGGATACTTACGATTTGACGGTTGTATTTCTTCGACATTAATCTTGTCTAGCAGTTTCTTTCGGCTTGTTGCCTGCTTGGACTTAGCAGCATTTGCACTGAATCTTGCGATGAATTCCTGAAGCTCCTTTTTCTTCTCTTCAGCCTTTTTGTTGGCAGCAGATCGCTGACTCAAAGCAAGCTGGCTTGATTCATACCAAAAAGTGTAATTGCCAGTAAATAGTTTGATCTGACCGAAATCAATATCTGCGATGTGAGTGCAAACAGTATCTAAAAAGTGCCGATCGTGAGATACTACAATCAAAGTATTATTAAACTCAAGAAGGTGGTCCTCCAGCCATGTAATGGTCTGAATGTCAAGATCGTTAGTAGGCTCATCTAAAATGAGAATATCTGGGTTGCCAAAAAGAGCCTGAGCCAGCAATACCCTAACTTTTTCGGTTCCATTCAGCTCTTTCACCAGTTTATAATGATCAGCCTCCGCAATTCCCAAGCCGCTCAATAATGCTGCTGCATCGGATTCGGCATTCCAGCCATCCATATCTGCAAACATGGCTTCCAGTTCAGAAGCTCGGTTTCCATCCTCTTCTGTGAAATCCGCTTTGGCATAAATAGCCTCCTTTTCCTTCATGATTTCCCAAAGTTCTTTGTGACCCATCATTACAGTATCCAGAACTGAAACCTCATCGTATTCATGATGATTTTGCTTCAATACTGCTAATCGCTTTCCAGGTTCCATTTTTACAGATCCGGAATTTGGTGAAATCTCACCTGAAAGTATTTTTAAAAATGTGGATTTACCAGCTCCATTTGCCCCAATTATTCCATAGCAATTGCCAGGAGTGAAGTTGATATTCACCTCGTCAAATAGGACTCTTTTTCCGTACTGCAGTGAAACGTTCTCTGTTGAAATCATAAATAGCTCTTTTCGAGCCGCGAAGTTAGGTATAATACTGGCGAGAATGAAGAATGAATCCATCATTCTACTTTTTTTGTAAGTGCATATTCTCATCGGAAGAGAAAGCACATCTGTCGAAGGAGTATTGCAGATCATGTAGATACCTTTACATTGCAATGGTTTTAATCGCCCACAGTTGACAGATGAAGATCGACCAGCACAACTCTTCTGAACTGAATATCCGAAAAACATCCATGAGGATATTAATAGCATTTGCTATCGGTGTTTGCTCAGTCCTCATCATTGTATTCATCGCAAACAATAAAATACAAAGGCTTGCAGATGCAAACACTTACCTGGATCAGATTCTGGTTAACTGTGGAAAACAGCGAACGTTGAGTCAGTTCCTCACGAAGAATTCCCTTCTTCTGGATTATGAAGATGAACTAGAACCAGTTTTGGTACGCTTTGATTCTGCTCTCAGGAATTTCCAGGAAAATCACCTGCAGATCAAAAGACTGAATGCAAAACTGACCTCACTGAATATTGAAACCGCCCAAATTGACAACTTGTATGAGATATCATTTTCTGAGCTTACTGAATTATTGAAAAGTAGCTACGGAATCCAAGAAGCTAAGAATATTGAAACGTTCCGGGCACGCATACTACTTCATGAGGAGACTTTTCTACCTCATATGAATCAATTGACTGAGATTTATGAACAGCTAGCTATGAAAGTCAATGATGAATTAGAAGAGACCATTCTGGCTCAATATTTTCAGATTGGAATAACAGTGATTTTAGCAGCTTCTTTTGTTCTCATTTTCACTTTGAGCCTTGTAAAAGCCAGGGTCAAACACCATTCTATTAGAAATGAACAACTCCTTGAAAAAAAGAATCGCTATGAGAACCTTCTGAATGAAACGCATGACATGGTTTATGAGTTGAGTGGAGACGGAACATACGTATATGGTAATCCTGCTTTGGAAAGATTCACTGGGTATACATTGGATAATTTAAACAGCAAAGCCTGGTATGAGCATGTGACCCCAGAGTACAAAGACCGGGTTCTCCAGTTTTATACTGAGGTAGTAGAGAGGAAGATGAGAACGTGTCACTTTGAGTTTCCTTTAAATACTTCTAAAGGTGAGGTAAAATGGATCAGTCAAACTACTGATTTTAAATATGGACATGATGGACAGGTGATCAGCACGTACAATGTGGCCAAAGACATTACTGAATCCAGACAAACCATAGCGAATGAAGAAAAATATAAAAAAGGACTTAGACTCTTGAATGATCTGAGTTCGAAGACTGATTTATCCATTCAGGAAAGATTAGACGATGGTTTAAAACTATGCCTGGAATTTTTGAAACTCGAAAATGGGGTAATTAGTGAAGTGTGGATGGATGAATATAGAATTATGGCCATGCATTCAGACTTGAAAAAAACGAAGACCAATCAAAAGTATAAGCTGGGAGGAACATATTGTGATATAACACTTAAAAAACCAGATAGGGTATTTTATTCAGAAAATGGAGGCAAATCTAAAAATTGTGCTCATCCATGTTTTCCTGATACAGCATTTGAAACCTACATTGGTACGACCTATCGGGTAGACGGAAAAGTATTTGGAACGGTGAATTTCATAAGTAAAGCAAAACGTGAACAACCATTCACTGAGTACGAAAAAGATTTTATGTCATTGGTTTCAAAATGGGTAGGGTCAATTATCGAACAACGTATCCATCAAGATCGAATGCTGGAAGAGCAAAGTCTATTAAAGACATTTGTGTCCATTGCACCGGTAGCCATAGCCATGTTTGATAAACACATGGTTTACATTTCTGCCAGTAAGAAGTGGAAGACAGATCAAAATATTAAGGGTGATATCATTGGGAAATCACATTACAAAGTTTTCCCTGAGATCCCTCAGGAATGGAAGAAGATGCATCAAAGAGCGCTTCAGGGTGAAGTCATTAAGCCAGGTGTAGAAAAATTTGAAAGAGCAGATGGAAGTGTGCAATGGCTTAAAGGAGAAATACATCCATGGTACAAAGCCAAAGACAAAGTTGGAGGTATTATCATATTTATAAATGACCTTACGGAAATCAAACATCAGGAAGATGAATTGAGAAAAGCAAAAGAAGAAGCGGAGGCTGCAGGTAGAATTAAAGAACAGTTTCTTTCGACAATGAGTCATGAGATTAGAACACCTCTTAACGCCATCATCGGTACGACTCATTTGCTTGAACTTGAAAACCCTGAACTGGGAGGAAATAAGCGTTTAGAGTTATTAAAATTTGGTAGTAATAATTTGTTGACTCTGATCAATGACATCCTTGATTTTCAGAAAATAGAAGCTGGGAAGCTAGAGATCAATGCCGAAGAAGCCAACCTAAAAGAGTTATGCTATAACATCATAGAGACCTGGAAGTCTGTCCCTACAAATAAAGCAATTAATCTTTCCTTTGATTATGGGGTTGGTTTATCAGATGTATATGTTTTTGATCATACAAGGCTCACCCAGGTGTTGAATAATCTAATAAGTAATGCTTTAAAATTCACAGAGCAAGGTACGGTGAAGTTGATTGTGCAAAGAACAGATGATAATGAAATTCACTTCTGTGTGAGTGACACAGGTGTCGGAATCAATCGTGAAAATCTGGAGCAGATTTTCGAAAGCTTTAAGCAAGTAAATGCCCAGTTGGCATTAAAAGAAGGAGGCACTGGGCTTGGTTTGTCCATATCCAAGAAGCTAGTGGAATTAATGGGTGGTAGCCTTACGGTAAACTCTCAGGTGAATAAAGGTTCTGAATTTTGTTTTAACCTCAACTTTAAAGAGGCTGAATCTGACAAAATAAAGCCGAAAGAGCTCAAGATTGATGATGTAGATCTGGCAAAGAAGATTCTTCTTGTTGAAGATAATGAGGCGAATCAGGAAATAGCAAAAGGATTTTTGAGCCTGTGGGGTATTGATGTTGTAGTGGCTAACAACGGAAAAGAGGCTTTAGATCAAGTACTTTCAAAAGGATTTGATCTTATCCTCATGGATATGCGCATGCCCATAATGAATGGATATGAGGCGACTAAGACTATCAGGAAGATGGAAGATCCATACTTTAAAAAAGTACCAATTATTGCTCTTACAGCAAGTACTTTATCAGAGTCTCGGGCAAAGATGAAAGACACAGGCATTAATGATATAGTAACTAAACCTTTTGATCCGGAGGATCTCTTAAAGAAGATCAGCGCGCTTGGAAATAAGCTCGGAAAAACGATTAAAGTAACCAAGAATAAATCCGAGAAACCTCAATCTATAAGGTTTAAGTTTCTTTACGATGTTTTGGGTGGAGATAATGAACAAGTATTGGAAATAGCCAGGATGAGCATTGCTTCGATCAATGAAGGAGTGAAAGGAGTGGGGGAAGCAAGCAAAAAGAAAGACCGGGAAGTGGCGCATGACCATTTACATAAAATGAAATCTAATCTGGCAAATCTCGATTTAAAGAATTTGTCTGATAAAATACCCCATTACAAGAAAGATAATTTCTGGAGCTTGTTGCCTGAGTTTTTATCCGAAGTAAAAGAGGAACTGAAGAAAGTCGATTCATATATATAAGGTCTCATTATCTTTGAAATACTTGTATGAGAAGAGGACCTTTTGCATTTCTGTTGCTCGCAGTTATGAGCTGTGCCATTCAAAATAATCCCAATAGACTCAAATCATTAACACTTGATTTTCAAGATTGTGGTCAAGATTTGAACTATAATTTCATTGAACTTAAGCTTCAGAAAGGGTTTACTTTGGCCAGAACTAAGGATGAGTATGGCTTTTGTGAATATCAAATGAAGTTCAGCAATGGAGCCGTATTCTACCTAACTTCGAATATCTACAATGGATCTAGTCTCAATTACGATAACCGTTTGAGAATTGGAGTAGAAACATATTCCAAGAATCGTTCGATTGGTGATACGCTTT
The DNA here is from genome assembly GCA_965267215.1 of Ekhidna sp. Taxonomy (GTDB): domain Bacteria; phylum Bacteroidota; class Bacteroidia; order Cytophagales; family Cyclobacteriaceae; genus Ekhidna. The sequence continues at coordinate 1,275,914 of OZ253940.1, read as the reverse complement.
CGATCGGGGGCAAACAGTTGGACAATAAACTGTGGAAAGAATCTATCATTAGATCGTTTACCGTAGGATATTTAGATGTAGATGATTCTGAGAGTTTTGAAAAGACCATTCAAAGCATCAAATTAATTCCTGGAGATCAATGACGTGCCAGGTAGGGTAGAGGGTGAGTAAACGGCTGATTCCCGGCAATCAGGGCCCGACCACTTGTCACTTTTACCCTGTAACTCTTGTTCATTTCACTACGAATCATATTCTCATGATATAAAGCGCGAATTTCCCTTACACTCATGGTCATCCCATTAATTTTTGTGAGACGGTCATCGAGGAGACCAAAATTGGCGTCATAAGCATGAGATAACTCATGGGCCAGCTTTATAATATTATCTGAAGATTTCCATCGTATTTCAGCTCCACTTCCTATGCGATCAAATGCTGCATAATCCACTACCAGATTATGTGTTTCAAGAACTTGAAAAGCGTATGCATTATTGTTCAAAACTCCGAAGCGTCCTTTCGGTAGTGGCACTAAAGCATAGCTATTAGTGGTTGGTACAATTGAAATAGTAAATCTGTTTTCAGACTGTTGAAGTGTTTGTATGATGTTCTTAGCATAATCAGATTTTCTTACTAGCATATTGAGCCCTTTCAATAGGCGCTTTACTTTTTTGTCTAATTGCTTAGACGCAATTTCATTTACATCACTTTTGGACAAGTAGAGTTTCTGATTCTTGTATAGGTATATCTCCTGGTTGTATTTGATCCATAAACCACTCCCTTCGTTTTGGCCACATGTATATGTCTTAGAACGCAGGATTTGGGCTTTGGGGCCCAGGGGTATTTCTAATGTGGCCGTCTCTATATCATCTTGGCTTTGGTTATAATCCAGCTCAACATACGATAAGGGAGTTCCATGCATGAAGATGGTAGAGTCCAGCAGATTTGCCATCTGACCAAATGCTTGTTGACTAAGAAGAAATAGAAAAAATAATTTCAGGTTTTTTAATATCATCTGAAAATAGTGTCCTTTTGTTTTGAGTCCTTCTATTTCCTACGAATTAAAAAATATTAAAGACGTATTTATTAGTACAAAATATGGCTTTTTGTAAAAAAGAACATTTATGATTTTGAAATGAGGTTCGAGCGTAAACTAAATAATTCTGAATTCACAAATATTGGAGGAGGGAAGCTTACTGATCATATTGCCAGGAAACTGAATGGAATATAATCCTGATTTCTTCAGCGAATACCCAGACAGCTCACAAGAACATGCTGAATGCTCATCGGAATTTAAGGTAATGTGGTCATTGATAGTTGGAGGAACCCTTTTTTTCATCATTCCTTTATAGGGAATTTCTCTTCCTTCCAGTGCAACATCAAAAATATCATTCTGAATACCTTCGAATGGCGTATGATATAAACAAAAGGTTTTTTCATCTTTTGTGACATTGCGGACAACAAAATGCAACACAATTGGCTCACTTTTTTTATATGCATTTTTGGGTAAGGAAAGAGCAACTTTAAATGGTGTTCTGGATTTCACGGTTAGATATTACAATTTTTCCACTTCTCTCTGCCAGATGGAATCTTCTCTATAAAGATGATTTTTGTCTCGATAGGAAAATACATTTTCATCAAAATGGAAGCTTTCAGCGTCAGCTCCGTCTATCAACTTATTCTGATAATAAACGTGATTGCGATCCTTAATATACTCTTCACTTAGCACTTGGATGTCTTCATCTATAAGTCCTTCAATCACTTGCCCTCGATAATAGAAACGATCGTCTATTTTCAAGTAAGTTTCGTTATAAACAGTCACTTCATTCAAACTGGAGTAGGGGAGCCTGATAAGCTTGTTAAGCTCTTCACCGTTTAGCCAATCCAACAAGAAAAATATGTATTGAGAGTCGCAAACGTATAAATCATCTATCTTTTGAAAACTATCCCGCGTGATGTCGTCAGCAATCTCAAAGAGATCTGTGTAATACAAATACACTTGGTTTTGATCCACAGCGAAGTAGTTGTTGACTATTTCAAATGTTTGATAATCTACACTAAGAAGCTGATATCTATAAAAATGGTTGCTACTATCGCGTCCCCAGTTCATATCATATTGATAGAACGTATCTGGATCTGCTCCTTCGACAATTTTAGTGATCACCTGGAATTCTCCATTCACAATGTCTTCATCAAAAACATAAACTCGGTTCTCATCAAACCCTATGTGCCACATCCAATCTTTTAAGCTTGCGTCGAAGCTTTTGAGGTCTAATTCGGGATATCGAATGACATGTGATTGATAATATGCTTGCTTTCTGTCTTTGCCCAAATGGGAGTTTAATACCTCAAAGCTTTTCACATCTGCCTTCAAAGGAGTTTTTCCCAGTTCAAACCAATTGCCCATACGGCAATAAATGATATCCGTTTCATCTTTGCTGTAGTAAAAATTATTAGATACCTCTATATCTACTTGTTTGCCTAAGGGGCTACAGGCCTGGATCAGCCACAAAATCGGGGCGACAAGGATTCTTAAAAAAGATTTCATCAAACGAATATAGATTCTACTGTCCGCGAAATCTAAATTAATTCTTTATTAGGTATGGATAATTAGGCGCTCCTTCGGTAAAGTCCCTTTGGAAGGTATTCAATCAAAATGAACGACAGGTCTAACAGGTCGCTGTAGTCTTCTCCAGCTTCCAGCATGTCTTCATCATCCTCATCATAATACCACCGTACTGTTACATCCTTTCCTTTATCCTTCAGCGCTTTGACTTCCTTCAGAAGGTCATAAATACATTTGGATGAACTGGTATTAAAGTATTCCATTTTAATACGGACATCCACCTTTTGGGATTTAATGTTATTTGCCAACGCTAACCTAAGAGGTTCATAAAACTGAATGGAATTTTCTGGGCTAGATCTGCCAAAAAGTTTGAAAACACCCTTTTCAGGGTCAAGTAAAACTGCTGGTGTATTTCTTGTTGGTTGTATTTTGATTGACTGCATCAGGCGGTTATTTCTGCCTATAAAGTGACTAAAAATTTCTATAATAACGGAGTGCTTTTAGGTGAGATGCAGAAATTGTTCGTTGAACAAATGATCTATTCTGACAAAGCATTTTTAACATATCAATGAGTCAATTCAATCTAGTTTTAAATGATGAACATGCTCATCTATTAAGTCAATCCGCTCTGTAATTTTTGATACGTATTTATTTAATTCTTTTTCAATTTTTTCTACTTCTTTGTAGAATTTGGAGCCGCTTTGAGTGCCATACTCCTCACCAGCTTCCTTATATTGGGTACATTCATCACTGAGAAATTTCTTAAAATTTGGTGTCGTGTATTCCGTTTCTACTGTAAGAATATCTTCTAGCGTTGCTTCAGCCTCTTTGTCCTTTGTGTTCTTGTATTTTTCGGAAACAACTTGGTAGAGCACTGTATCATAGTGATGGATCTTATCTAATAAATCAATTGTCTTCTTACGATACACATCAGAAGAGCAATAGTATTTCATTCCTGAAAATGTCCCAAGCTCCTCAGCTTGTTTATCCCATTTGACGGTTAAATCATCAATAATAGCCACTATGTCTTCATCCTGAGCAAACGCTGAAAAAGAGATGACACAAATAATTAGGGTTGCTAAAAACTTCATGGTTGCGGTTAAATGTTTTCTAAGGATAAAATTATCTGATGCTTTTACATTCTCTAACCCATTCATCGTATAAAAGAGGCTATCGTTCGAAATTTTTGAAATAACTTCTCTCGTGAGATTCTATGATTTATCCTGGTATCAGTTGTGCTTATTGCATTTCACTACCTCTTAACATTCAGTCTGTAACCTATGGAGCGCAAATTTTCGATTTTGATATCATGATCTTCTTTTAAGTATTTGCGAACTCTGGATATGAAAACATCCATACTTCTCGCTACAAAAAATCCATCTTTCTCCCAGATCGTTTTCAGGAACACTTCACGGTTAATGACTTGATTAGGATTTTCAAAAAGAAGCTTTAGGATTTGACTTTCCTTATATGTCAAACGAAAAAGAGAATCGTTGCATACGGTGAGGTTTTGATTGTGAAAGTCAAGACACGAGCTTCCTATGCTAATTTGATCGTTCATTAGCTTTGCTCCACTATTTGATTTATTTTGAAAGTATCTTGTTAGATACAAGTAAAGCCACGAAATAAAAATCAGTACGAAGGTGGTGAAAATCCAAACATCCATTTGAGCAACTAAATAACTCTTCCTGGTTGGAAAAAGAACTGCAAAGTTCTTATTGATATCACCCAAATCATTACAAGTAGTCTCCTGTGGAAATTTGATGGCTTTCTTCACATAATTCCCGTAAACAAGTGAGTCGTCCTCGGCATTATAAACACCTACTTCATAATCCAGCAAAAGATTTCGTTCGTAAAACTCCTTTCGTATCAATGTATCAATCTTGCGATTCGACATGGGGCTGTTGGTCGTGACATAGAAGAAGTTAGAAGATTTTTTTTTGACACTGACATTTTCACTCATGGTATCAGCTACAGCAAAAAGTGCGACAGATACCGTATGATCGAACTGATTGACATTTGCTTCGAAAGCTTTTAAAAACCAGTATGTCTGGATTATTATCAAGACTGCTAGTGCACTCACTTTAACAACTAACTTCATAACAGGTATTTTTATTAAAAATAGAATCGAACATGTGTTTCTGAAAGTGGAAAAATCATTTTAACACTGATTTAACACTTCTTTACACAGGTTAACTAAACGTGTATGGCTTCTCCGATATGCTTGTCGGATGAAATTACTAATTACCACTAAAAGGGCTTTTTATTGTTTTGTAGCCTCTATTATTTTTCAATCAGTAGCTCTCATTCTTATCAATTATGATCCAGTTGATTATGGATTAGGTGTTTTGACACTAACTGTCTCACCATTACTTCTGTTAATTGGTTTGATACTTCCAGCAATAGGGCTCGCGAGTGAGAAATATTCAATTAAAAAAAGATGGAAGTCCATCAAGTCTACTCCGCTGATATCCATAGGCTTCATATTATCTGTGCTAATTTCATTTATCACCTATCTTCTTACACTGGAGCCCACTGCATCGCTATGGGATTGTTCCGAAACAATTGCTGCTGCATATAAGCTCCAGGTACCACATACTCCCGGAACTCCTCTCACGCTTTTAATTGCGAAGATATTCTCCATGCTATCTATGGGGGATGTGATGAAGGTAGCCTGGTTCATCAATTTAATGTCTGCAGTCTTTTCATCCTTGACCATTGGTATTGTATATCTCATGATCTCGCATTTCGGAAAAAAACTCACCTCCGGTACCAAACTGCTTTTTTTTGGGAGTTTAGGTGGTAGTTTATGCCTGACCTTTTCAGATTCATTTTGGTTCTCAGCAGTCGAAGCAGAAACGTATGCACCTTCTGTGTTTTTTATGATGCTATTGATCTGGCAAAGCACAGTGGGCAAGAAGCTCGAAGGATTAAAACGAAAACAGAAGATACTTCAATTGGCTTATTTATTGGGCTTATCCTATTGCATTCATCCCATGTGTATTCTTGTACTCCCTGTTTGCTTTTTTATTTGGAGGTCTAAGAGTCGGACAAATGGCTGGAAGCATGCGGCAGTTTCTTTTTTTATAGGTGTATTGTGGATTTTGATCATTAGTAAAGTCATCGCTGTAGATTTTTTTGAGTGGGCATTTAAGTTTGATCTTCTGCTTGTTAATAATTGGTCACTTCCTTTTTATTCAGGCGTCATTTTACTAATAACTTTACTCATACCTGTTTTTATATTCATTTGGCAGAAGTTTGAGAGATCAAGGTTGGTTTTGAGTATTTTGATTATAATCATATTGGGATTTGCACCGTACCTAATGCTATTTACTCGATCGGCTCGGTTACCATCGATTAATGAATTCAGCCCAGGAAATCTAGCCAAAATCAAACCCTATATGAACCGGGAATCTTATCCTAGCCGACCGCTATTATATGGACCATACTTTGATACAAAAATTATAGGTTCATCTAGTAAAGCTTCGAGCTATGTAGCAGAAGGGAACTATTATAGGCCGGTGGGTGAAGTTCCTGCGTATGAATATGATAAACATCGCATGACGTTACTTCCTCGAATGTACAGTAATGAGCCTGCTCATATTCAAACGTACCAGCAATGGACAGATCTGTCAAAAGGGGAGAAGCCAGGTTTTTCGGAGAATCTTGAGTTTATGTTCAAATATCAACTTGGGCACATGTATGGCAGATATCTCATGTGGAACTTTTCAGGTAGAGCAAGCGACATACAACATGCAACATGGCTTATTCCGCAGGATGGCATTGCTGACCGCTCACAAATAGGATATTCCAAAGCTACTAATCAGTATTTCATGTTGCCCTTAATTATCGGGCTAATTGGTATGATTGTTCAACTCAAGAAAGACAAGGTTGGATTTACTGCCAACCTGGGGTTTTTTCTTATAACTGGTCTGCTCCTGGCCATATATCTGAATGCCACCCCGAATGAACCAAGAGAGCGGGATTACATCTATGTAGGCTCCTACGTATCATTTTGTGTCTGGATAGGTTTAGGTTTTATCTCCATTTTGAGAATAATTAAATCTTCTAAAATCCCAACTCCATTCGCATTAATTCTACTGGTTGTACCACTTTGGATGTTTTATCAAAACCTGGATGATCATGATAGATCTGGTAGAACTTATCAGATTGATCATGCGAGAAATGTTCTTGCAAGTTGCGAAGAAGGAGCAATTCTTTTTACAGGGGGTGATAACGACACGTTTCCTCTGTGGTACTTACAAGAAGTGGAAGGTTTCCGAACAGATGTTCGAGTGAAGGTAATGAGCTACTTTAACGCAGACTGGTACATCAACCAGCTGAGCAGGCAGTACTATGATTCACCATCTTTTCAACTAACCCTAAAGAAAGGGAGAAATGAATACGGACCCTACAATGCAATATATGTTTATGAAAAAACATCCTCACCTATACTGTGGGATAAATATCTGCTTGCTCTACAAAGAGAAAATCCTTCCTTGCTCCTTGAAAATAGTACTCTGAACAAATATTACTACCTCCCATCAAGAACGATTATAATACCCACATCTCAGGGTGATCTTACCATCAAAGTGAATGGCTCTTATCTCTCCAAGAGTGAATTAGCAATTCTTGATGTCGTTTACTCCAATAATTTGGAAAGACCTGTTTATTTCAATTTTACTGGTATGAATAGCCTTAACATCGACTTGAGAAAATACCTGATTCAGGAAGGCCTGGTGTATAAACTTACTGCTAAAGAAAATGCGGAACAGAATCCAGGAATGGATATAGAAAGAACGTACGAAAACCTGGTTGTTAAAGCCGACTACAGGAATCTTGGCAATGAAAACATTTACTTTAATCATGAGGACTACAATGCACGAATGGTTGTCCCCACAAAGTTTGCTATGAATTCATTGATAGAGGCGTATCTTCAAAATGGTAACTTAGGTAAAGCAGAAGAAGTCATATCATTTGCTCTTAATAATCTCTACCATAATCATTTGGAATCGTCCTATGCTGACCTCCAACTTGCTATTTTCATGAAGGGTTTTCAGATGACCGAAGCATCTGAATATTTAGTCAATCGCACGTTCCAGTTCTTTTATGAGAAAATAGGGAGACAATTGAAATTCGAAGAATCGTATTCACGAAACGATTTGCTTATCCTACAGGAAGCGGCAAGGTTGTCTGGTGATCAGGACATGTTCAGTAAGTTTCAGGGATTGGCTGGAGAGTTGGGTGTACGTTAAAGGAACTATTTAGATTATCTGGTTATTTAGGGCGTATTGAATCAATTCGGCTGAACTATGAACCTCAGCCTTCCTGAAAATATTTTTTCTATGAGATTTAACAGTATGAAGCGAAATATATAGCCTGTCTGCTATCTCCTGGCTTGAATGGCCTTCACAAATCATCTTAACTATTTCAATTTCTCTTTTACCAAGTTGATGAGCCCAATTTTCACTACGCTTTCCATTAAAAACTTGTATTCGATCAAAGTAAGATTTACCCGAAATCACCCTTTTAATTGCACCTTTCAGCTCAATTCCTGTATCGCTTTTAAGAATACAACCATCAACCCCAATCTTAATCATTTCATTAATGAAAGATTGTTGTCCGTACATTGTGAGTATAATGATTTTAATTTTTTCAGATTTCTTTTTTATACGCTTAGCACATTTCAAGCCATCCATCTTTGGCATATTAATATCTAGGACAACTAAATCAACCATCCTATTTTCAATAAATGTCAATACTTCTTCACCATTTGATACGGTACCTACGACCTCAATTTTTTCGTCTTGATCTAAAACAGCTTTCAAGCCATCCAGAACAATACTGTGATCGTCCGCTAGCAATATTCTTATCATTTTATTGGTATTTCTATGGTCATGTGAAATCCTCTTTTTTCTGGAGTTACATTGTACTCACCTTCAAGTTTCTCAACTCGAGAAATAATATTTTTTAATCCCATACCAAAGGTCGAATGCTCATCCATTCCAACGCCATTATCCGAATAGATTAAACTGATATACTCTTCATTTATCTGATTGACATCCAAATGTATTTCAGAAGCTTCCGCATGTTTCAAAGTGTTGGTGATCAACTCTTGTATAATTCTGTATAAGTTGAAAGTAGTTATTCCATTTAAACCGGAGCTGAGTTGAATATTATGATGAACACCTATGGATTCAACTTCTTCAATAGCTTGAACCAAGTCGAGTAGGGCTTGCTTAAGTCCAAAGCGATCCAATGCGCCAACATCCAGTTGGTGAGACAACTGCCTTGTTTCTTCACTAGCCTTAGTAGTTAGTTCTCGAATTTTGCTAATGATTGATTTAGTCTTAGAGTTCTCTTTGGAATTATTAGCAGTATCGATGTACATGAGTAACGTTGCAAAAATACTCCCCAGATTGTCATGTAGTTCCTGAGCAATACGCTTTCTTTCCATATCTTGGCCTTCCATTAATACATATGCTGATTTTAATTCCTGTTCTTTAAGCAAGTCTTTAATCTTTTGGTATTCTATTTTTCGTTTACCTAGCTTTCGTTGATACAGATAAATAAATAAGATAACTCCAAGAGTTAATAAGAGCATACCCGCTGTTCCAACTATAAGGACTAATTCGTTATCCATACTTTATATGACACCAAATTCCGATGGTCATTAGAATATTTTTAAGTGTATTGGATATGTTATGCAATATCCAAGAATTGTAAAAATTATCAGGCGTACCCTTAAGGATATCAGCAGAAAGCAAGAAGGAATACATCGCTCCCGAAAAATAGAAGAGCAGACCCACGGCAATCCAAAAAGAGCCAAACTTTTCAAGACTTGAGATTTGTTCTTCCGAATAAATCTTGTAAAAGAAAACCAAATTGATGCAGATAATAGTAATAGAGCTAATTGAGAAAGCCATTGCATTCAGTTTGTCATAACCTTCTAAGAAGAAGAAGTTTAATACAAATAACAAAATGAACGCCAACCGGCCTGGTTTTAAGATACCAAAATAACGTTTATCCAATGCCCAAAAGAAAGAGATGGATAGATACCCTAAGACCAGTAGATATAAATTAATTATATGAAGGTTCGGGATTCCCAGTTTAGAAAAAGCTAGAGAGGTTAGATCAAATAGTAAAGACAATCCCATTAAAACATAGATATATTGCGCTGATCTTGGTAAACGTTTGAAATGGTTTATACCAATGATCAGCGCAACAATGGGCGAACTTATTGATGAATAAATAAGAATCTCATTCATCGAAATAAGTTAATTGCAGTTATTTGGACAAGGGATTGACGCATTTAAAAGCAAATCATTTGGATCATCATCACCTGTCATCTTCATACCATTATTATTCTCCTTTGTTCCATATGTTTTAATTGGGAAGTAACTTTTACCTTCTTTTTTAATATATGGAGTGAATAAAGCATCTATGTAATCCTTGTTCCCAGGTACTTTGTTGAATGTCAAATTCAAACGAACACCATAGATTAGGCTATCACAAATAGCCGGAATACTATCCGGGGTTCCACAATATCCACGTTTCATGATGTCTTTATTAATTTCGTCTATTGCTTTAAGCATTTTACGAATTCTATATTTTCCAAAAGCAAAACCATTTGGCTTAATTTCTCTGATAAAATTACCTGTTCTGGTATTCCATTCGGTAAAGTTCCTCCATCTACTAGACGCGGTGTATAATGTAAGTGGTTCCCCAGTTTTTACAGAGTCTAATAGTTTGTTTTTTCTCTCTAATTCTTCAGTTAATTCTTTACCTAGGTCAACTACTTTATTAAATTTTGGAATATCAAAAATACCTTTTAGATCTTCTCTGGTAAAACTGATTTCATTACTACTGTCTCCTTTAATAATCAGAGCTGTACTATTCTTGTCAAAATCGGAGGTTCTTTCTTGACTAATATCTACAACTAGTAACCTCGAGCGAGTTAAAAAATAAGCTAACACACCTATTAGTGTAATAGCTAAAGCGATTGATAAAATTTTGTAATTCATAATTATTGGTTAATTGGTTAGAGGGCGTAATTATCTATGAATTTTTGAACGATTTCAATACCACGCAAGAGGTATTCAGTTATTAGTCAACATAATCTTCTAATAATGAAATTTAAAATCAGTAAAATACTTTTTCAGCAATAAGGCCTCAAAATAAGCCGCGGAATACCCCCAAGGAGGGATTGATTTGATTTTATCAGAAATCTAACATTGTCAGAAAAACAACGACAATGAATCTCATTCCTGGAATAGATACTAAACCCGCAAAATTCCTTTTGATAGCTAAAGTGGATCTTCCTTTTGATGATCAAAAAGCAGTTGTGGAGTTACTTCAAAAAATCGAATCTCTGAAGAAAGACAAGCTGGCTCCAGAGAGAGAACATAAACCACTGGGAGTTGAAGAACCACGTTCAGTCACTGATTTTTGGAAAACCAGTATGGTAGTTGGATTTGGGCTATCATTTTTTCTTGGGCGTTTGAGCGGTAGAGAGGAAAATCCAGGCATACCAAATTTTCCTCCTGAAGGAACTTTCGAAAGGAGAGCATCATCACGCTTTAACATTTCATTGCCTGTGCCTAAATATCTACGAACAATGAACGCCTTCGGTGATAGAGAATGGGTTGCCCAAAAAGGTAATGATGATAATGAAGCAGCTTACCAACAATGGCTAGAAGAGGGTGAGTCTGATCTCATTTTCAATATCGAAAGTAATAATAAGTTTCTCGTGAACGATCTATGGGAAAACTTAAGAGTCATTTTAGAACTACATGATGTAGAAATAAGAATTGTACATGAAGGTTTTAATAGGGGAGATGGCAGGGATCATTTAGGATGGCACGATGGAATCAGTAACATGCAGGATCTATCCGAAAACAATCCTCATGCTTATCGAAATCACATCTACCTGCCTAGGCCAGCCCCTTCTTATCCTGGAGAGAATGTCTTGAACAGAGATCCTGAAGGCTACAATGGAGGCACATATATGGTACATAGAAAGTATCAAGAAAATATAGATAAATGGAATGGTGCATACACGCATGATGATGAAAAGAATCAAATCATAGGAAGAGAAAAAAGAACTGGTTGCGTTTTACATCATGGAAGCCATAAACTATTAGAGAAAGAGCCCGATTCTGCAGAAGTAGAACTCGCTCCTGTCTGCTCACATATTCTTCAAGCAAGAGGAGGTTCAAATGCTCCTTTTACCGGTCCGTTTCCTCCATTAAAGCACGGAGATCGACATGTCTTTAAAACTCAAGATATCAGAATTAAGAGAAGAGGCTGCAACTACTGGGAGATTGACAAAAAAGGTGAAAGCAAAAAGGGATTGCACTTCATATGCTTTCAAAATAACATCCAACAAACCGGTTTTGAATTCATCAATAACATCTGGCTTATGAACCCAATGTTTAGAGGAAGCGAAGACCATTTGATGAGTGTTGAGAATGGGTTTATAGAACCTTTGGAAGGAGCCTATTACTTCATACCAGGACCATGTGCAGCTTTTACTGGAGATATATTTTTTAAATAGAAAAAATGGAAAAGATTAAAATAATAGCTTTTGGAAGAATTGATTTTCAAAAAGGAAACTATGTCAAGATAGCAGGAAATGAAAATTGGCAAGTAAGTCCAATTGAAGGATTCCAAACTCCGGTGGAAGTATTTCCACCAAATCTGAGAGCACCTCTTGGACAAGTTGAAATAGCATTCCAAAACCCTATTGATGTACCATATGCAGTAACAGTTACCGCGTCAATTGATGATAACCTCCCACTTGTATCAGCAAATGCTGGAGGTTTTACGGATAAAGGCTTCAAAGTACACCTATTCGAAACAGTAGCTGATCGAACCCTTGTTAATGCGGGTTTTTCATTCACAGTCATAACCTATCAGAAATAATGGAACCTAAAAGATTAATCATCGGGCAACTACAAGCCAGCAAAAGTTGGCTTGAAATATTTACTTCGGAACTATCAACCTGCTCTGAACTATCTGAAGCTAGACTTCCTGGTCAGAGTGAAACTTTAAACTGGATTTTCGGACACCTCGCTGTGAATGAAGACTGGTTTTTACAACAACTGACAGGATCTGAATTAACACTACCACAGGATTGGAGAGACTTATACTTCTTGGATGATTCTCCATCACATGTAACAATAGACAATCAGGTCCCTTTTGCAGACTTACTAAAAGCTTTTGATGAGGTTAGATTAAGGGTCTACAAAGCAGTTGAAAATGCCAACGAAAATTCGTGGTTAGGCCCACCTCCAGAGTCTCTACAAGATTATTTTGAAACACGTGGAGATGTATGGGGAGGACTCGCAACACATCCATTTTGGCATGTTGGACATGCTGCCACCATTCATCAAATGCTTGGAAAAAAATTTCCACAACCATAATAACCAATTACAAACATGAAAACTTCAAAGAATCGCAAATTGTTAGTAAGCGTATTTAATCCTCAAGAGGCTAGAGAAGCAGTCCTTGGCGGAGGAAGAATTATTGACAGTGAAGACCCACGCAGTGCACTCGGAAATATAAAACCGAGAAACATTATGGAGATATCAACTTCTGTCCTCAATTATACAAGAGATGCTGAGATCCAACTATCAACCAATATAGGTGAAGATCAATTGCTTTTCGATCGTTCAGAAACAGGTACTGCCATACAAAAATCACCATATGAGATTGCAGGTAAAGCTGCACAAGCTGCTATAGGAGTAGCATATGCAATGGATACAAAAGTAAATCCAGTAAATCATGTCAAAGTAGGAGTTGATGGTATGGAAGTGGAGCTAGTTGAGGAGGTATTGAGAGAGGTGGTTTTTACCCTTAAAAACACCGAGGGTTTCGCTAATAGCCAGGTCATGGCAGTTCTTTTTGTCCAAGATCTGGACCTCTGGGAGGCTCGAAAAAAGGATGAGGGAGTTATCAAAACCCTTGTTAGCTTGGAAGAATTCTTTCCTGTGGAAGAAGGGCACGAAGGCGCTATTGACTTAATCAAATATGCAGTAGGTACTCTGAGCGATGATGATGGGAAACCAATTTTCATCTCACCAAAAGAAGTAACTCTAAAGAGTTTAATAGAATTTGGATTTCTTCCACATAACACCAAAACAAGTTTGGTAGCATTGAATGACCTCTTTCCACATGGAAGGTTTGGTTTATCTGATGATCCAAAAAATAGAAAAACCGATAAGGGTGTGATCAAGAAAATGGTTGATGCTGCGGCTAGAGCCGGAGCAGATTCTATCATGCTCGATACACGTATCCAGACCAAGGCTTCAAGGATTAGTTTACTAGATCTAAATTCTTCAAAAGAGTTAGTTGACCTAGCTCAATTTGATGACGATGGTGGATCAAAACTTCCACGGGGAGGAGTTCTAACCCTTGAAGAGATAAGGTTCTTTGTGGACTACTGTCATTTTGTTGGTATCGAAGCAAATCTTGCGGGATCACTGCAAAGCTACCATGCTCAGCAACTTTGGGAGTTGATAGAAACTACGGATCAAATGTCCACAAGAGGTGGGTCATCTGCGGTCAAAAGAGATCCTAGCCAAGGAACAGACAATAATGACTCAAGAAAGGATCGTGTCACGAACAGAAACCTGGTTCGTGGATTAACTCCACCTGAACATGGAGGGTGCATAAATATACCTGACTCAATGCATGGAAACACCCAAGCTGAAATTGCCATCAAAAAGTTGCAACAAAAACTTGATGTTCCATTCTTCTGGGTTGATAAGCAAGGAAATCAGTGTCCAATTAAATAATCAAATCATGCCAAAAGCAAAATTAATCTTACCAGAAAAGGGAGATGGACCTAGGGTCCGACCAAGAGAATTCCATAATGTTAATCACAACATGAAAGCCGAATATGAGAAGGCCAGATGGACATGGGGAATTCATAATAACCTCATGAAAACCATGGCTGCCATGCCTCAGCTCGGGTTTACAGAGGTAGACTATGCAAACAGTTTCATTTTTGATGAAGGGACCAACATTGATTGGCCTGATCCTGCTGACAGCAATAAAATGGTTCAATTTCCAACGGCCGGGTTCGTAGATAGAATTACGAAAGAACTAGTAATAAACTTACTAAGTCTGCTAAATAGAAGCAGGTATTCCATCACACATCATACAATTATTGGTTTTGGAACACTAAGCGCTATGCTTGATTCTACAGGTGATTCTGATCCAAACAGAAAAGCCGAAGAGCTTATGCTGAATCTTGTTGATGGACAAGGTAATGCTACCTATAGAAACACGAAAGGTCTTTACTCGGAATTTCAACTTGCCTGTTTGGACTTTGCTGTTAAAGCAAGAGAGAACGCACATGAAGTATCTGATCACGATGTAATAGCTCTGAGAAAAGTTTTTGAAGCACCTGCTCTAGAAGCGATAAAGAAAAAAGGATTGGATTACCAATTCAAAGAAAATAAACCTACAGAAGAGTATGTCAACATGTATCTGGATGCCATGTTCATCGAGCTTACCTGGAATATCTGCCATTTCAATGGGCTACTTAACAACTGGTTCACTTTACTCAAAATGCATGATGAACAAGGTAGACCTAATGGCTTGGAAGACGATCTACCTGATGGCATTTATTACCCTGATTTTGTTGCTAACTACAATCAATTTGTCCCTGAATCTATAATCATTAGAAATAACGAATTGCTAAAACCATCTGGTTTTGGCAGATAAAAATGTACAATCATGAAAAAAGCTGAACAACCAATACAACCTGTAAAAGGTTTTCCAATTAAATACATCTGGAACGAAGAATGGGTACCGCTATTTGACGAGCAAATAAAACTTCTACGAAGGGACATAACCCGCAACATTGTAAATGATCATTTTGTGATGTACTTGAGTTGTCCCATTAGTCCAAGGGGTGGAGGAGATACATCTACCAACGTGGCGATTGCTAATTATACAGCTAGGAAACTTTATATGGACTGGGGTAGGCGAGTATATGTTCTCAATCCAGCAGCTTATCAAATGGAGTCGAAAGAAGGGAGAGGCTTGCTAAAGCAGCATGCAGAAACGCTTGGTATCGATTTGGAGGACCACATCAAAAAGAATGGAGATCCAAGTGGTGGTGACTACATGCGAATGTGGACTAAAGTGCTAGTTGAAGATGATGATGCGTTAGTTGATCGTAAAAGGAATGGAGCAACTCCGCGAAGAGGGCTCAATTGTGGAGGATTCTTTAGCGCATATTACTTTATCGGACCATCAGACGTACGTGCATTTTTTATGCAAGGTGGAGCTACGAACATCGTCAAAGCGATTGAAGACTACTTTTCAGCGCAATACAATATTGATGAAGACTTTAAGAGCAGATATGACCAATCAGTTTCTAAAAAAGGAATGAGTTGGGAAGGAATTCGAGACGCTTTCGTATTGTATTACTCGTTAAGGGCAGGAGCTGGCTTCAGTAAGGGGGCACACGATGAATGGAACATTTGGTCTCTTTTGAATGAAAAGAGAAGAACAAATACCGATGCTTATGATTTAGGTGAAGAAATTGCTGGTTTTTGGGATGGCATTCATGTTGATGCGTCTTCTAAGAACATCCAAGGTCCAAATGGTTATGCAAAATAGTTGAAGTCATGATACGAGTTGCAACCTTCAATGTACAAAACCTATTTTCAAGACCAAGAGTCTTCAACTTTCTGAATAATAGAAATGGTGACAAAAAACTTGAAATTATTGCTCAGCTCCAAGATGAATTTGAAAAGGATGTGTATGATAAACCAAAGATTATCTCACTTTATAAACAAGTCAAATCATTTATAAAGTTCAATGTCATAAAGAGTAGCATCGGATTCAGAATTATAAGTAGAGGTGCCGTTGTGCCTAATGGAAGAGGTGATTGGCAAGGGTTTATCGAACTTACCCGTGAAAAATTTGGTGATTCAACTCAAAAGAACATTCAAAAAATCATTAAAGAAGTAGATGCTGATATTTTGGCGGTAGTGGAAGCTGAATCAAGACCTACATTAAAACAATTCAACAGCGAAGTACTAGCTAGTATGTATCCATACCACATGTTAATTGATGGTAATGATACTAGAGGAATTGACGTTGGATTATATAGCAGATATCCATTAGGAAACATTCAAACTCATATTTTCGATAAGAAAAGAGGTAAGAATATCTTTTCAAGAGACTGTCTAGAGATAGATGTGAAAACCTCTGATGGAGAAAAAATAAGCTTATTAATCAATCATTTTAAAAGTAAGTCTGGCAGAAACCAATCTGCAAGTGATGCAAGAAGGAAAAGTCAAGCCACTCGTGTTTCTAAAATACTTGACAGCTACAGATTAAGAAATGATTATGTAGTCGTTCTCGGAGATTTAAACGATACTCCAGACAGCAACACTCTCAGTCCTCTAACAAACATTACAGACTTACATGACACATTGGAATTGCAATTCAATGATCCTAAAGATCGGTGGACATACCACTACAGGGGTGAGAATCAACAGATTGACTATTTGCTGATTTCGTCAAAGCTGAAATCGAAGTTTAAACAAGCAGGAGTGGAAAGAAGAGGAATCGCCAATCTAAGAAGATTCTCAAATGGCCGTGAGCGATCATTTACTTCCGTGACCAACTGGAGGAATCAGGCCTCAGATCACGCCGCTATATGGGCGGACTTTGACTTATAAACATTAAAAAAATCATCATGAAAATCAAACTAGGAACCTTAGGCATTGCTCCATTGATATTGCTAATCACATTCTATTCCAAAGGCCAAGATGTATTTAGATCTGATTTCATTGGTCTTACCATACCGCAACATTATTCTGGACAATTTGAATATTATGATTCGTCTACCAGGCAATTAGTGGTAAAGGAAAATAGTGAGGTAAAACATGACCATACGCTACTTGCTTCTTTTCCTAACATCGTTTCTAGTGTTACTGTATATCAGGTTGACAAAGATGGAGGACTAAAAATTTTTGGAGCTGGTATATCTGCCTCTGATGCAACCTTATGAAGTCTTCTATGATTTCACCCAAACTCAAACCATTATTGAACTTCAAGATGGAAAACCAGTTAAATCCGCTCTGATTGGGATTGGCGTAAGGATGGTGGCGAAAGTTCGAACTAAGAAAAAGGGCATCAATTTAACGAATCCCTTTAGCCTTTCAGCCAATGCAAAAAAAATACAGGGATCGTTAGAAGTACGTGTGATAGGAATAGGGTCGAAAAAAATTAATGATCTCATTCCAACAACAACGGACCTTTCCACTGCTTCGATATCTGTAGCATTGCAATCGGTGGCTAGTATCAAATCACACATCTATGATACTGAAACCATTGTTATCCCTCAATACATCGCTTACAGCAAGCTTACGGAAAGTGAGTCCACGACCAGCGTCCAAAGAGCAAAATCTCTAGTAATTCCAGGAAAATAACTAACCTCTAAAAAGTACAATCATGCAAAAGCAAACAACAATTGATTACATTTCTTCTAAACTAAGAGCAAATGGGTTTGAGATGGATCCGTCAGCTATGAGACCCTTTGATAGGATACCTTTTGAAAAACTTCATTCCATCTACGATCGTGAGGAGAGTTTTCTAAAAAAGCATATTATAGATAGCATTACCGAAGAATTCAAGAAGCGAACAAACCAGGAAATCGGTCAACTTACAGAGACAGATGTATTTGCTGGGATTCTATCTCTCGGCAAAAAAGTACAAGACGCTAGCTCCGAAGAATTTGATCAAAAACAGTTGATTAGGGATGCATGCCCTTATTGTTAAATATTTGAATGATGGATTACAAAGCAATTATTGATTTCAATAAGTACACGCTTGCTTTAGCCGCTGGGGGATTTGCTTATGTTCTGAAATCATATGGAAAGCCAGAACAAGTGTGGATTTATTGGTTTGTTATGGTCATTTTGATATTGTTCCTCTTCTCGGTTATTTGTGGGATTTTGGTTGCCTCGACAGCTACATCTCGATTAAATAGAATAAAAGAGGAACAATCAAATCATGACAAACTTATTCGAATGTTTGGAATTACCCATATAATATCCATGATTGTTGGAATGCTATTTCTTGGAACAATGGTTTTTACTGATCTAAAATTTCCAACTAAAGAGTCTAGACCAAATAAATCTATTTGTTGTTGTTGCGAAAAATAGTTCACTTTAAGATTATCATAGAAACTTCAGGTTCTGGTGGTTCAACGTGTTTGAGTATGTAGACCATTGGAATTAGTACCTATTAATTATAATGAATACCGTTAATTACTCTTATCGCTCTTTAAGGAAAACTATAGGATATCTGGGACTTTTTCTTCCTGCTTTATTAGTAATTGGAAATCAAGGTATTGTCGAAAGCTCAATTAGCTATTACTACTATACTAAGATGAGTACAGTCTTTACAGGTATACTTATTACTTTCGGACTAGTTCTAATCACATACAGGGGCACAGATACAACCATAGGTGTTTTTAACGAAAATAATTTAACTAGTCTTGGAGGATTCTTTGCTTTAATAGTGGCATTAGTTCCCACTAAGTTTAATGAGGAGATAAATAGTTTTTATTTATACTACATTCATGATGATATAGTCAGAGGATGGATTCATAATGGATCAGCAGTTTTGTTTATCCTCATGATGGGTATTATCGTATTGCTAAAATTCGGAAATGCTCCATATTATAGAAAGACCTATCGAATACTTGGTATTTTTATTCTTTTAGGGCTAGCATTCACCATATTTGCTTTTATAAAAGAACATAAAACTGGCGTTTTTTTTGGGGAAACCTTTTCGATAGTTTTCTTCGGTATTGCTTGGCTTAGGAGAGGTATTCCTAAGAAAAACTAGAAGCTGAATCAAATCTAACATAGCCTGATTTAAGACGAAGTTGTTCTAACTTGCTGTATACAAACTTATTTATCATCAATGAATCACTTTCATTGCTCAATCCTCACATTACTTTCCTTAGTTTTTCTATCCGCTTGCAATATGTCTACTCAACCGGATAGTGCCAAGGATAACGAAAACCAATGGCTGGATCTTGCGATCAAGTCCGAAGGATACATACAAAAAGCACAATATCAATCCGGTGATTTTAAAGCATGGAAAGTGATGCCCGATAGTATAAATTCCACTTATGACAAGTCCTTATACAGTGGCACCCCAGGCATAGTCCTATTCTATCTCGAGTTATATCACACTACCAAAGACACCACCTATTTGATTGAAGCCGTTACTGGTGCAGACTTCTTAACGAGACAACTTAAGGATACCGTTTATTCAACCAATGAAGTTGGTTTATATACAGGTCTGGCCGGAGTAGGGTTTACATTAACAGAAGTCTATAAATACACCAATCAGATCCGATTCAGAAAGGCGGCCTTACAAACGGTAGATCTCTTATCTGGATCTTCCAGTGCCACCAAAAATGGTATCCACTGGGGCAGTATCCCTGATATTGTTTATGGAGGTGCGGGGATTGGTTTGTATTTCCAATATATCGCAGAACAACTGGATTCGGAAAAAGCTGACAGCCTTGCACTTTTGGTGGCTGAAGGTATCATGGATCAGGCTATAGAAACAGAAAATGGATACCGATGGAAATTCGCTCCGAACTATGACCGGTTCCTCGATAATTTCTCGCACGGCACCTCAGGTGTTGCTTATTTTCTTGCTCAGACATTCAAGAGAACGAAAGATGAAAAGTTTTTGGATGCTGCAATTCTGGGAGCTGAGTTTTTAGAGTCAATTGAGAACGAAAAAGGATATGTACCTCATCATTTACCTGATGACGAAAACCTATATTATCTCAGCTGGTGTCATGGGCCGACGGGCACAAATCGTCTTTACTATGTGCTTAATGAGGTCACTTCGGATGAGAAGTGGCTCGATAAAATCATCTTTTCGTCAGATCATATGATGACTGAAGGAATAGATAAGACTCAAACACCAGGCTTTTGGAACAATGTTGGAAAATGCTGTGGGGCTAGCTCTATAGCAGAATACTACATGTGGCTATATGACATAACAGGAGATGAGAAGTATCTTGATTTTTCAAGGAAAATGACAAACCTGATCCTCGAAAAGGGAACCAATGAATCGAATTATATCAAATGGATACATGCTGAAAATAGGGTTAGCCCTGGTGAACTGGCCGCTCAAACAGGTCTGATGCAAGGGTCAGCCGGAATAGGTCTGTGGTTTCTTGAGCTTCACGCAAGACTGAAGGATGAAGGACCTCAGATTATTTTACCAGATAAACCACAAGTTGCTGTCAGGAATATAGATTAGGTACTTCCATCTTAATATCATGTTAGAGTTGTTTGCATACTCAGTAGCCGATTCTAGATAAAATTTCCATTGAAATCCTCTCAAGTAAGGTTTACTCATACCGCAGTGATTCCACCGGATTATTGCTGGTGATTTTTTTTGTCTGAAAACCAATAGTTAGCACCGAAATTAAAATCAGCATAAAAGAGGACAGGAGAATGAGGCCAAAACCAATGTTAGTTGAATAAGCATATCCAGCTTTCCATTCCATCAGAGCAAGGTAACTAATCGGAGCACTCACCAAAACAGCAATGATGACAAGCGTGAGAAACTCCTTGCTGAGCATTGTCAATAGTTGGCTTAGATTGGCCCCTAACACTTTCCGGATCCCAATTTCTTTCGCCTTTCGAATCATCGTAATCATAACCAGCCCGTATAACCCTAAAACAGCAATGATAATGGATAGTATAGCAAATACATTTGATACCCGACTCACTCGCACGTCGTTGTTATAAAGTGCCTTGATTTCATCTTCAAGAAAGTAATAATCAAAATAGTTGCCAGGAAAATACTGATTATATCTTTTTTCTACTGCTTCTACCAATGCGGGAGTAACCTGGGATGTTAATTTGATAGAGAAGTTGTTACCAGTGTCGTAGTAGGGAAGCAGAAAAATAGGTTCAATCTTCTGATGTAATGATTTTTGATGGAAATCCTTCATCACTCCGATGATGGTCCAGTCTTTATTGTAGAAGTTAACCGATTTGCCGATCGCATCTTCAGGTGAACTAAATTTTAACAGAGAGATGGCTGATTCATTGACAATGACGTTTTTAACCATGGCACCCTCTATATGATGGTCCGCAAATTCAAAGTCTCTACCTGTGATGAATTCCACGTTGTATAGTTCAGAGAATTCATGATCTACGTTGATAAAGTTGGAAGTTAGATTTTTAGCTTCAGGATCAGCTTCTGAGGTGATCCGGAAGATCCTTCCCATATTTGATCCAGGCACTCGATTAGATATGGTAGCTATTTCCACACCGGAAAGTGAGCTTAGATCTTTTTTAAAAAGATCAATCCTATTGATGAAGGTGCTGTCCCAGTTGGTCCTCACCGGTCCGTACACGACCATCGTGTTATCTACATCTACTCCAAGGTCCTGATTGACCATGAATTCTATTTGCCTGGCTATCGCAATGGTACCGGTTATGAGAATAACTGCCAATGAAAATTGGAAAACTACCATCCCTTTTCTAAGCCATGTGATTTCACCTTTGAGTTGAAAGCTGCCTTTGAGAACATCTTGTGTACTAAACTGTGTGACAAGCAAAGCAGGATAGAGCGCCACAAGAGCGAGGGCAACCCAAAGGGCCACAATTAGTAATAATGGGAAAGGGATACCCCATATGGATGAGTACAGAATGATTGACATGCTTAGTTCCAGCCCCGTTAGCTGGCTGAAAGCTGGCTGCAAGAGTAATACCATACCGATGGATAAGATGAAGGCGATTAGGTTTAGTAGAAGGGTCTCTGTAAAGGATTGTCGGATGATTTGACTTTTTAGTGCGCCCACAGACTTTCGAATACCTACTTCCTTTGCCCGTTGGATTGCCCGACTGGTATTCAGATTGATGTAATTGATCCAGGCGATACAAACAATAAAAATGGCAATACATAACATAAGCCAAACTGTAACTCCATTTGTCACTACTCCAATTTCATACTCCATGGAATCATCGAGGTGTATTTCTTTAAGAGGTTGCAAAAAAAACTTCTCTACATTTCCTGAAACCTCACCCTCTTTGAAATATCGTTTGCCAAAATCATCAAGTTTTGCATTTAAAATCGCAGGATCTACTTCTTTTTTTAGTTTAACATAATGATAAAAATCAGACCATCTCCAGCTATTATCTGCACCTTCACCAGCTATTGCAACAAATGACTTGTAAGAAGTGATCAAATCAAATTGTAAATGTGAATTATTGGGAGGATTCTCCATAATCGCTGTGATAATAAAAGGCCTTGGATCGTTAAAATATAGTGACTTGCCTATCAGATCAGTTACATCCTGACCTTTTTTTATCAATCGCTCTGCAAATTTTCTGGTGAGCACCATCTTGAACGCTGCGTCTAAACATTCTTGCCGATCCCCCTTGAGAAATTCGTAAGAAAAGAACGAAGGGAAATGTTCATCTGCAATCAAATAATTACCTGTACGGAACAGCTTATCTTCAAAAGAAATGAAATTATCACCGCTATATGTCATTCGTGTATATGCTTCAATTTCCGGAAAGTCCTTTTTCATAGTCGGCCCAATCGTTGGATAGGTGATAGGACCCAGTTGTATCGATTCACCACTTTGATATCGGTCATTTATCACACGGTAAATGCGATCTGCATCCGCATTGAAATCATCGAAACTGGTTTCAAAGAGCACATATTGAAGCATGAATAGTGATACAGTCATTCCGGCAACCAGGCCGAAAAGATTAATAGCAGTGAATGTTTTGTTTCTTTTCAAGTCTCGAAAAGAGACTCTTAAATAGTTTTTGATTAGTGCCATATGATTAAGAGTTTTTGAGTTTTGCCTTTTTCTTAGTCGATGATATCGTAGAAATGCTAATGCATTCAAAAAATAATTGAATCTTGCTTTTCGCTTTCCACTTTTCTTATAGTCCAGTAAGAAGAGCTCCATGAGGTCACCTTCGATAGATTCCCATAAAGCCGAATTGCAGCATTTGATAGTAGAAAAATTAAAAATTTTGGAGGAAACACCTTTTTCATTCAAATGCTACTTTTGGTATTCCTGACCATAGATTTTCGCGCATGGTCCGAGATGTTTTGAGAGCTTCCTGTCCTGACTTGGTCACGCGAAAAAGCAGTTTTCGTTTACCGCCACGTTCAGGTGTAGGGTCGCTATATCTGGATTCCAAATAGTCCTTCTCATGGAGTCGCTGAAGTACGTTGTGCACCGTGCTAATAGTGATGGTACGATTACACTTCTCTTCAATTTCCTGCTTGATGAGAATGCCGTAGGCATTATCGAAAAGATTGGCCACTACTAGAAGTACGATCTCCTCTAATTCTCCAAGGTTAGTTCCTTTCACAGTCTCTATTTATTTATTCGACAAAAACGAAATTAATATATTTATCGTAAATGTCGAATAAATAGTTTCAGTTTTGTGATTTTACATGGAATAGGAAGGGCCTATTCATTTCATGATTAGATCTTCACACTTCAATAAGTTCGAATGCCTATAACTTGCACGTTCGCTTTTGAAAAGAATAGCGTAAAAGAACGGGTTATGAACAGTATGTTGGAAATACACGATACAAATATTAGAAAGTAGTGGTGCTTCCACTATCATTCGCACTGAGCCTGTTCAATCGCTGTGGAGTGGGTATGGAGCGATCATGCGGTATTTCTTAAAAGGAGGAAAATATCCCACAGTCATTGTAAAGCATATTCAATTACAAGACGATAAGATTCATCCTAAAGGATGGAATACGGAACTGTCACACCAACGAAAACTCACTTCATATCAAGTTGAACGGAGATGGTATCAGCACTTTTCATGTCAAACGAATGGCAGATGCCGGGTTCCCAAGAGCTATCTAACCTTAGAAAATGGAAGATCACTTTTGCTTATCATGGAAGATTTGAATGGGAGCGGGTACACCAGCAGGATACATCATGATGATATTACATTAGAAACTGCAAAAGCCTGCCTGGGTTGGCTGGCACACTTTCATGGAAAATTTATGGGTTCTGAAGGTGAAGGACTGTGGCCAATAGGTACCTATTGGCATCTGGACACTAGACCCGATGAATTTGCTAAGATGCGTAATACATCACTCAAGATGGTCGCAAAAGACATTGATAAGCAACTCAGTAATGCTAAGTTTCAAACATTGGTGCATGGTGATGCTAAGCTTGCAAACTTCTGCTTTGGGGAGTCCAATAGGGTGGCTGCCGTTGATTTTCAATATGTTGGAAGAGGATGCGGAATGAAAGATGTTGCCTATTTCATCAGTAGCTGTTTTCATGAAGAAGACTGTGAAATTTACGAGCAAAAGTTACTTAAACATTATTTTAACGAACTTGAAATAGCGCTAGATAAACATATTGATTATCAGTTACTTAAGCAAGAGTGGAGGAAGCTATACAAATTTGCATGGGCAGACTTCTATCGGTTTCTGGATGGCTGGAGTCCAGGACATTGGAAAATGCACAGGTATAGCCAACGTATTACCCAAGAGGTGATGGACGAATTAACAAACGTATGAGTCTGAATAAACAGGAATTGCAAATACTTTGTGATACGGCCACCTCTGCCGCTATAGCCGCGGGTCAATATATTCAATCTCAATTTGGTGTCCAGCTAGCTAGTCAGCACAAAGAAGGGGGGAATTCAATGGCCTCTCAAATTGTAACTTCAGTGGACATTCAAGCTCAGGATATCATTCTTAGTCAATTAGAAGGTGTTGGCTACCAGTATGATTTCGGTATCTTGACGGAGGAAACCATAGATGATCATTCCAGAGCTTCGAAAGATTACTTCTGGTGCGTTGACCCATTGGATGGTACACTGGCATTTACTGAAGGCAGGACAGGCTATGCAGTTTCAATTGCACTCGCAACCAAAGCTGGAAATTCGCTGATTGGGGTGGTTTATATCCCAGACCTGGACGATTGCTATACTTCTGTTCAGGGATTAGGAGTACGAATGAACAATGAACCCTTTGTCAGGAATGTAGTAGACGCCCATTCATCTTTGGAAATATTCATGGATAGAAGCCTCAAGTCTGAACCATATTTTGATCTGGTTATGGCCAAGCTAAGTCATTGGGCAAAAGGAAGAAGTATTGAGGAGATCAGATTTCATTCGGATTTTGGAGCAGTACGTAATGCACTAGGCGTAATGCATGCTCCCACAGGCTGTTATTTCAAATTTCCTAAAAAGCAGAAAGGTGGAGGTAGCATCTGGGATTATGCCGCTACACGACTATTCTTTGAAGAAACCGATTTATGGGTATCGGATGCAAATAGCGAAAGGCTTCACCTTAATAGGCCTGCAACCACATTTATGAATGAAACGGGCATCTTATATACCACTCATTCCTCCTTGAGTGAGTTTATTCTTTCGCTACAATATGAATTGGGAACAGGCGATCAAAAGACCCGGAACTAAAAAAATCAATGACCTGAATTTATAAATTAAGGGCAAAACATTTAAGGCCTTAGATAATGAATTTATTAATACTTCTACGATAAGGAAACAAATATATTTACTCTACGTTAAGGAAAGAAATAATTTCCAATGAAGAAGAACTACCTGGGTGAATTCGAAGAACTGATCATGCTTACAATAGGTGTTTTGGGCAATGATGCCTACGGCGTAAGCATCAAGGATGAAATGATTTCGCGAACAAAGAAAAAACCCAGCATTGGAGCGTTGCACACAGCACTACAACGCTTAGAAAATAAAGGGTTGGTTGAGTCCTGGGAGGGAGGAGCTACTAGCGAACGAGGCGGAAGAAAGAAGCGATTCTATAAACTAACTTCTGCTGGAATGGATTCATTGACATCCGCTCATGAAATTAGAAATCAAATGTTCAACTTAATGTTGAAATCCGTTTAGCATGAAAAGAGTAAAAACCATTTGCTTTCGGATCATTGAAAAGATCTCACCCGAAATTTCAGAGAATGTTAAAGGAGATCTCGAAGAAGTATATCAAAGAACACTCCAAACACATAACAAGAGGCGAGCATTTATACTCTTTTTCATTGAGTGGATAACGTGTCTCAAGCTTATCCTGAATGAGAATAGTTTTTTTAGTTTAAGGATAACCTCCATTAGCGCCAGCCTTAAAATGTCCTGGCGTATGGTAACGAAGAACTGGGCTTATTCAATAGTCAGCCTTGCTGGCCTTACGTCGGGTCTTGCTGCTTCAATGATCATTTTCATCTTTGTCAATACAGAATTAGGCTATGATAGTCATCATCGAAAATCTGATCGTATCTATCGAGTGTTATATGACTTGACGGAAAAAAGCGAAAAGCTTCCATGGGCCATTGTTCAGGGTCGTTGGGCTCCAATGATCAAAGATCGATTTCCAGAGGTGAAATCATTCACCAGAATAGTACCAACCTGGGGTTCCAAATCATTGATGAAAGCTGAAGGAAAAGTGAATGGATCCTACGAAGATGGGTTTATGTGGGCTGATTCTACAATAAATTCGGTTTTTGATTTCAAATGGATTGCTGGAGATCAGCTCAATCCGATTGCTCAACCTAATTCTATCATTATCAGTGAAGAGGTTGCTATCAAATACTTCGAAAATGCTGAAAAAGCAATTGGCAAGACCTTGAACCGAGATAATGAGACTGACTATACAGTCATGGCTGTATTTGAACAAATGCCAACCACTTCGCACTTCCATCCCCAAATGATAGCTTCACTCATGACCGGCACCACAACCGAATCAAGAGGTCGCATGTGGAATTATAGTTACCTGGTGTTAGAGGAGGGCAGTGATTTAGACAACCTGACGAGCAAGCTAACTGATTTAGTGAAGCAAAATGTAAATGCTACTGTCTTACCAAAACTGGATTTACAGCCTTTAGGATCCATCTATCTTGATTCCCGATTGATGTATGAATTCGAACCTGTAGGTAACAGATCTACCGTGAGCATGTTTATTGGTGTTGGGTTTTTCATTTTACTTATTGCGTGCATCAACTTCATCAATCTCTCTACGGCTTATAGTGCCAAACGAACAAAAGAGATTGGCTTGAAGAAGGTGTTAGGAGTTCAACGTAATTCACTGATTCAACAATTAATAATAGAAAGCATTATGATAACATTTATGGGAGTGTTGTTAGCTTCTATATTGAGTTTATCATTGATTCCTTCTGTCGAATTACTCATTGACAAGAAACTGGATACAAGCTATTTATGGAACATTAAGTATATCATTTACTTATTCTGCTCTGTCCTTCTCATTGGAATATTGGCGGGCGCATACCCTGCCTTTTATATATCTGCACATAGGCCTGCTGATATCTTTATCAAGTCCAAATCTAAAGGCAAGCCTTTCTTCAGAAAGAGCTTGTCTGTAGTTCAATTTGTGTTGTCAATCTCGCTGATTGCAGGTTCATTGATCGTGTATCAACAAATGGAATACTTTCAAAGTAAAGACATGGGCATTGAAACCGACAAGGCGCTCGTACTCCCTCTTGATTATGCCCAAAAAATTAAGGACAATCAAGCAGCTTTTCGAACAGATTTATTACAAAATCCTCACATCAAAAATATGTCGTTTATGACAAGCCTCCCTGGCGAACTGATACGCATGTGGGTAGGAGATATTCGGGCTTCACACAAAACAGACGATGATAAGATTAGAGTCAAAATCTTTGATGCTGATTATGATTTCATCGAAACCCTTGGGATAGACCTGATTGAAGGTCGTGACTACTCCCGTGCTTTCTCGATGGATACTTCCAATGCAGTAATCATTAATGAAACGGCCGCCAAAGCACTTGGTATCATAGAATTGGATTCGGCTTCAATCTATTCGTACTCTCCTTCGTATCAAAAACGTTTGAAGGTCATTGGGATCGTTGAAGATTTTCATTTTGCGTCACTTCACAGTGAGATTGAACCGTTGGTGATCTACAACCGTACGGAAACCAACAATAAATCTAAGCTTGTCTTAAAAGTGGACACCCAGGATTTAGCAAATACGCTTGAGTATATAGAAACTGTATGGAATGCGTATGTACCTGATCGCTCGTTCGATAGCTATTTCCTTGACGAATATTTCCAAACCAAATATACCAAAGAAAAAACCATCATGAGATTGCTGCTCTGTTTTACTTTTTTGGCTGTATTGATTGCTTGTCTTGGCTTATTGGGTTTAGCCACCTATGTCTTGCAGAATCGTCAAAAAGAGGTAAGTGTGAGGAAAGTACTGGGTGCTTCGGTTGGAAACTTATGGATACTTCTGACTTCAGAATTCATTTGGTTGATTCTGATCGCTTTTTGTGTAGCCTCTCCGCTTATTTACATGCTGATGGACCATTGGCTCTCTGACTTTGCTTATCGTGTTGATATAAGTTTACTAGTATTTTTCCTTGCGGTAGCAATCGTGCTGGTTCCAGCATTGCTTTTGATCAGCATTAAAAGCATTCGAATTGCAAACGTTAATCCGACCGACGTTCTGAGTAAGGAATGATAGAGTCTTAGGATTCCAGTAGAGCAAAACTCAGTATTTATAAATACCAATTCCCCTACTAATGATGATCCATTCTATTATGAAGAAGAGAGGTTAGAAGGGACCTAAATGTATGCAGGCTCTTTCTCTCATTACGATTATTTCCAGGTAATATCCTGCAACAATAGAGTTTTATTAATTGTATACGGAAATTATTATTCTGGAAATTTTAATAAATAGAATATTAAATATTTAATCGATAATATTCTTTGATTAATCTAACGAAAAGGTTGTTTCATAGAACGATTTTCATTTCTTTTATTATAGATTAAATCAATTATTTACCAAAAAAAAGAGTATGAAGAGAATCCTACTTCTTAGTTTTTTGGTTCTTTTTGTTGCTGCTTTTGCAGTAGCACAGAGAACCGTATCGGGTAAAGTCACCGACGAATTAGGCGAAGGCTTACCTGGGGTAAACGTGCTTGTTAAGGGCACTACTACCGGTACTCAAACCGATCTGGACGGAAATTTTAGAATTTCTGTGGAAGATGGAACGACACTTGTATTTTCTTACGTGGGTTTTGAAACCCAGGAAATCGCAGTTGGTACGAGAACCACCATTGATGTTTCAATGGGTGGAGCTACAGAATTAGAGGAAGTGGTAGTCACTGCCTATGGTACTTCAACCAAAAGAGAATTCACAGGTGCAGCTCAAACCGTAGACTCGAGAAAACTTGAAAGCAGACAAGTTACAAGCCCACTTTCAGCGTTAGAAGGAAATGTTTCTGGTGTACAATTTACTTCACCAAATGGACCCGGCGATGGACCAGGTATAGTGATTAGAGGAGTAGGAACATTGAATGGTGTTACCGCCCCTCTGTTTATAGTGGATGGCATTCAATACAATGCACCATTAAATACGTTAAACCAGGATGATATTGAATCATTCACTGTCCTAAAAGATGCTGCTTCTACGGCACTATACGGTTCAAGAGCTGCGAATGGTGTGGTGATTATTACTACTAAAAAAGGGAGTAAAGGCGGAATACGTGTCAACGCCTCAGCACAAGTTGGTCGAGTGACACGAGGTGTTCCTTTCTATGATCAAATAACGCCAGGCCAATATTATGAGACTTACTGGGAAGCACTTAGAAATACCAGTGCGGCTGGTGGGGATCCTGCTTTTGCATCCGCAAATATCTATAATCAGCTGGGCTACAATCCATTTAATGTCCCAAATGACCAAATTGTTGGTACGAACGGTCAATTAAATCCTGATGCTGAAGTAGTATATCAAAGTTTGGATTGGTTTGATCAATTGCAAAGAACGGGTGTAAGAACCAACTATAATGTTAACATTTCCGGTGGTGGAGAGGATCATTCAGTCTTCTTCTCCGCATCCTATTTGGATGATGAAAGCTATGTGATTCGATCAGGTTTTGATCGATTGACCGCACGCTTAGGTACTGAATATGATATAAAAGACCGCTTTAAAGTAGGTGGTACCGCCAATGTTGCGTTAACAGAAACAAGGGGACCTAGTTCGGCAGGTACTGGAAGTATTGTAAATCCATTTAGTTTTTCTCAAAATATGGGTTCCATTTATCCCGTGTTTGTTAATGATCAAGTCGGAAATATTGTGAGAGATGCAAATGGTAATCCTGTATGGGATAATGGAGAAGGGTTTGCAGACTTTAATATTGGTTCAAGACCAAGAAATCAAGGTCGCCACGCTATTCAGGAGTTAACATTGAATAATGAAGGTGATGACGACAACACCTATGGATTCAGAGCTTTTGGAGAAGTTAAAATCATAGATGGTCTAAAATTGAGATTGACCTATGGTGGTGATTTTACTGATTTTGTTGAAAGTGAATATGAAAACCCTGTGATTGGGGATGCACAACCTACTGCCAGATTAAGCCAAACAAGGTTACGTCAAAGTACTACAACGTTTAACCAGGTTTTGACTTACCAAAAGGATTTTGGAGATCATACGATTGACCTTACAGCAGGCCATGAGAGCGTTCAATGGGAACGATCTTTCATAGACGGGCTAAAAACTATTGAAGCCGCGGGTGGAATATTTGAATTTGCGAACTTTTCTAATATTGTTGATTTAGATGGAGCTTCTCAGGAAAGAGCATTAGACAGCTATTTTTTCAGAGCCAATTATGATTATAAGAACAAGTATTTTCTAAGTGGGTCGGTTAGAAGAGACGGCTCTTCTGCTTTCTCTGATGGAAAAAGATGGGGATCTTTTTATTCGGCAGGTGCCTCCTGGCTATTAGACCAAGAGACATTTATTCAAAATGTACCAGTAATAAGTCAATTGAAACTTCGAGCTTCGTATGGTGAAGTTGGTCAAGATAACTTGGGATTGACCAGGTGGTTTTTATCCCAGGCATTGTTTGATATTACTTCAAATGCAGCCAGCCCCGGAGTTTTGTTGTCTTCTCTGGGTAACCAGGAATTGGTTTGGGAGACTTCTGAAAACTATGATATTGCATTAGACTTTGGTCTATTCAATGATTTCATAGAGGGTTCCGTGGAATACTATCAAAGGAATGTGACAGATTTATTGTACTTACTTCCGATAGCTCCAAGCAACGGCATTAATGAAGTGCCAGTGAATGCCGGAACGATGGTCAATAAGGGACTGGAAATATCATTGACAGCAAATCTCATCAATAACGATGATCTGAGGTGGAGTGTAACGCTACTTGGATCTACATTAAGTAATGAGATTACAGACTTACCTGCTCCATTCGTTGATGGTAGCAAAAGGTGGACTGAAGGACGTTCAAGATTTGATTTCTTTCTATACAGAACTGCTGGTGTTGATCCCGAAACTGGAGACCAATTGTATTTCCAATATGATTTCGATGAAAACAATAACAGCGTACCCGTTCTTGACACAGAGGGAAATCATTTAACGACTACTGACTGGTCAACTACTCAAAGAGGATATACGGGTGATTCAGCTGTTCCTGATTTCCTTGGCTCTATCTCTAATAGCGTAAGTTATAAAGGATTTGACCTTAACTTTTTGATAACTTATGGAGTAGGAGGTAGCGTACTGGACAATGCGTATGCTGGCCTCATGCTCACCAGTGATTATGGTCGCGCCTTGCACCCGGATATATTAAGTGCCTGGAGACAACCGGGTGATATTACGAATGTGCCGAGAGTAGAGGCTGGGAATGTTGACTTGGTTCAGACACAATCAGATCGATTCATTACGGATGCATCTTTTTGGGCTATTCGTAACGCTAGCTTAGGATATAACTTCGCACCTGCAATCCTTGACAAGCTAGGTCTTAATAGCTTAAGAATTTCTGTCATCGGAGAGAACTTGTTTCTTAAAAGTGAAAGAGATGGTTTAGATCCTCAGTATAATCTGGCAGGTACCGCACCTGGCGATGATTTTGTTCCTGGGAGAATTGTATCACTCGGGTTGAACCTGTCATTTTAATACATTAAAATATTTGATTATGTCATATATATTAAAAACGACTTTTTTGGTGTTTTTACTTTTTGTAATAACATCGTGTGAAGAAGATTTTCTCGATAGAACTCCAACAGATGCCATAGCAGCTAGTGAAGCTTTGGCGACCGTAGAAAACATGCAACTTGTTCTGAATGGAGTACATAGAGGTTTGTATTCTCAGTCTCAAACGGTGTTTCCTGGCGGTAATACCGGGAGAGCGAATAATCATTATTGGGTTCCTATGGGAGATAATCTAGTAGGATATCTGATTCACTCTGCGAATGCTAATAACCTAGGGTGGAGGAATAATATGCAATGGAATGATCATACCATTCCTACGTCCTTGACCAATGAATTATTGTGGTATCATCGATACAACATTATTGCGCATGCCAACCTTTTGATAGCTGGTATTGAGGGAGAGGGTGGACTTCTCTTAGCGACACCTGAGTCTGAAAGAGATGTTGTTTATGAGATTTTGGGTCAGGCATATACATATAGAGCTTATGCCTATCTGTCACTGGTTCAGCATTTTGGCAGAGGTTATTTAATTGGTAATCCAAGTACGGATCCTGGTGTTCCAATACAATTGGTTCCAGCTGAATTGCCATATACCAGCGAACCGAGATCTACAGTTCAGCAGGTTTATGATCTCATTGAAGAAGATCTGACTGCAGCTATTACCGCCTTTGGATCGGGAGCTGGAAGAATAGGTAGTGGCGCAGTGGCTAAGTCTCAACTAAATGTCAATGTGGCACATGGCCTAATGGCACGCATGGCATTATCCATGGGAGATTGGGCACTTGCTTCTTCGTCAGCAATAGCTGCAAGAAATGGATTCCCTTTAATGAGTGAGGCCGATTGGCTCTCAGGATTCAATACAAATACGCTATCTGAAGTTATTTGGGGAAGTCACGTCATAGACGCTGAAACAACATTCTTTCGTGCTTATTTCTATCTGGCTAGTAACACCTTTAATGGCAGTCAGATAAGAAACAACCCTAAAATTGCGGATCGAAGATTGGTTGACGCCATACCTGCTACAGATTACAGGAGACAAGCATTTGTTATTGATGTACCAAACTCGAATACCTCCGCAGCGAACGGGCTGGGTGGTTTTGATAATAATACGGATCCTAGATATACCACTGAAGAGGAGTTTGATGCTGCTGTAGATAGTGTCAAAGCGGTATATGGACTTGCCTCAGGACACAATACGCATCCGTATATGCACTTTAAGTTAAAGCAAGCAAATCCTGGAGGTATCGATCCTGATGATGTAATTTATATGCGTAGTGCAGAGATGTATTTGATAGAAGCGGAAGCGGAAGCTATGCAGGGTAATATTGGTCCGGCGCAAGCCGCCTTAGCGGCTTTAGTGGATACTCGAGATACGGCGTTTGATGAAACTGCATTTACTACTCAAACCGCACTTATGGATGAAATTAGATTCCAGAGACGTTTAGAGCTTTGGGGTGAAGGTTTCGGTTATACTGATAAAATCCGCTGGGATGAGGGTATTGATCACGCTTCAGATGGTGGTTCTGGAGCTTCTGAAGTGTTGTATCAAGACGCATGGCAAATAGACAGGCCTTCTATCAATGATGAATGGATTTTTAAGATTCCACAGGCAGAAATAGATGCCAATCCTAACCTTTCAGGAGGTGACCAAAATTAAATAGAACTTAATATTCTTATAAAGAAAAAAGGCCGTCTAATTCACATGTAGACGGCTTTTTTTTAAAGCCATTTCTCCTTTAGGTCCTTGTATTTTGTTCTTCCTACAGGGATACGCTCTCCGCTTCTTAATTCTACCCAATACTTACTCCCGGTCTGAACAATTATTTCTTTTACTTCCGACATTTTGACTAAGTACGATTTATGAACACGTTCAAACAAAGGAGACAGCAGCTTTTCAAGTTTCTCAAGCGATTTATCGTGCAGTTTCCTGGAGCCATTCGTCAAGAAGAGCTCTGTATAGGTACCGGCTCCCTTGATGTAGAGGACGTCTTCTATATCGATCAACTGAATGTGTTGTCGCTTTCTTACGGCCAGATATTTGGCTGGGTTCCTTTCTGTTTTTTCTACAGAACGATTTAAGGCTTGTTCGAGGCGGTCCCGATTAAAAGGTTTAGGCACAAAATCTAAGACCCCATATTCAAAAGCCGTGATCGCCTGATCCTTATATGCAGAAATCACAATGGTATGAAAAGATTGAGCAACCGCCTTTTTAAGCAAGTCGAATCCATGATCACCATTCAAGTTCAAATCCAAAAACATCAGGTCTGGTGTATATGAATCAATAAATGATAATGCTTCCTGAAGTGTATGAATATGCGTCAACGATTGCAATGAATCTCCCAGGATAGCATGGGTCATTCGCTCAATTCGCCTGGCAATTCTAGCCTCATCTTCAACGATTAAAATATTCATCTTCTCAGGAATATATTTTTATGATGTTCTTCCATCCATGCTTAGTGGGTTCCGAGATCAAGTCCCATTTTGACTGGTAGCTTTCCGTGAGTCGAGCCTTTATGTATTTAAGACCTGTGCCTTCTTTAGTGCTCTTTTCGTGTAAACCTTTAGCAAAGGTCAGAAACGTATAGCTCTTACATTCATCGTTTGATTCATATATCAGTTTAAATCTAATGCTATTATCATCGAGCGGTAAGCTGTGAGTGATCCCATTTTCAAGAAGGGTATGAAGAATGGCCGGTGGTATTTTCTGATTAAGATCAATGCCGTCTTCCTCCCAATGGTAGTTGATTTCCTTTCGGTACTCCATGATCTCTAGGTGTGTTCGACACAGATCTATTTCCTGTGTGATCGGAACTAAAGTATCATTTTCCATTTGATTAATGAGATCGAACTCTTTAGCCAATGCTTCTATGAATAACACACCTTTCTTAGGTGACTCCTCTACCCAGTCCATCAATGAAGTCAATGTGTTCAACAAAAAATGTGGTTGGATGTTCTTTTTGAGCAGTTCTAAGCGAAGACGAGTAGACTGAACCAATGAACTTTCATAAGCTAATCGCTGGGCCTTGAGATTAAGTGTTAATAAATACAGCATACCCAATAGTATAAGTCCCAACCCAGTGTACAAACTAACGACAAATCCGGAGGCAAGAAATACTGCTATAGACAGAAGTAAGGTTATAAGAACCAAGCGAGCTCCCCTTACATTTTTGTATACTCCATAAACGACCATAGCAAAAGAAAAGCACCACATACTCAGTGTCATACTAACAGTTTTGAAACCAAAAGCATGACCATTAACAAGCCAAATGGAAATGAGAACTATTCCGTATAGTATTAATAATAATCCACGCCTTGGATATGGGAATTGCATGGAGAAATAGTATGGAATCAAAAAGGAAATGCCTAACAAAAACGAGTTAATGATTTGCAATCTGATGACATGTATACTGTAATGTATCGGTATATAGTCTTTGCTAAAAACAGTTATTACAAGGCCAAAAATGAGAAAGCAGCATGCACTGAAAATAAGCGTGGGATATTCTTTCCTATTATTCAGGAATAGAAAAAGAAAATAAATGGATGCAATAAGAAAAGCTCCTGCGAAAACGTGCATGTAGGAAGTTTTGATGAGCCCATCGGTGAGAAAATCTTCATAACCTTCAATCTCTATTTCATAACGCCCTACATGATCAGGAAAATAATAGTTACTCAATCGTAAGGCCAGCACATGCGCTCCTTCTGTTGACAGATGTGTAGGAATGTTGTACGTAACCCACAATTCACCTTCTGGGGGAAGTTCTGCCTCTTGTCCTGGATTTCCATTTCTGCCAATTAAGACTCCATCCCAAAATATTTCATATTCTCCGTAAGCATCTATCTGAAGGACGTAGGACTGAAACTTTTCCGGGGCTTTAAGAATATCAATCCGAGTTCGAGACCAGAAAATTTGATCTTCCGGAATCCATTTGATCATTCGTTCCCAATTGCTATCATTCCAGACTTTCTTCGCCCACATCGGATTGTCACCTAACTGGAATGCTGTTCCATGATTTTTGAATATAGCAGGCTTTTGCTCACAAGAGCTTGTCAGCAGCAAAACGCCTATCAAAAGAATACAATGAGAGAATTTCAAGCCCATTTAAGGAGTGATTTTGACTTGTAAATTAACCGTATAAAAATGGTTTTGAAGGTAGAAGTAGAGCAGTTCATACATACATAGAGCAGTTGGCATGTTTAAGCGGTGGTTATTCACAACCTACTCGAGAAGTTTGGAGTAAAGTCTCTAAAAACCCAAACCAACCATGAAATTATCTTTAATTGAGTCCTTGAAAGATATGAGCAAAAATGCTAAAAGAGTTAAGCTCATGATGATGCTTTTTGCAATGAATTTCATTTTATTAAACACTGTCTTTGCTCAAGAAAAGGAAGCAAACGATTCTGATATTCGTGGTTCCACACAACACAATGAACCGGCAGTTACTCTAGGTAAAAAATCTTCGCTTCAGTCAAAAGTGTTGAACAAAACTATTCCGCTATCCATCCATTTACCTACAAACTATGATAGTTCTAAGAAAACCTATCCCGTGATGTATATGCTGGGTTCAGATTACCGAGCTCGGTTCGCCATGTTAGCTTCTACACTTGACTACATGGGCGAAGGACAAATTCCTGAGATGATACTCATTGGAATAGATTTACCTGAAGGTAATGGTATTCTGTTGCCAACAAGGGAAAATAAAGACACGGCCATTCCTGATAATTATATTGACTTCTTAGAAACAGAGCTGATACCGCACGTTGATAATAAATACCGTACGGCTCTATTCAGAGTGCTTTATGGTGCTTCCAACAGTGGGTTTTTCAGTGTTTACACTTTGCTCAACAACCCCCTTTTGTTTAATGGCTACTTCGCAAGCAGTCCATCAATTATGCACATACCTGAGGTGCTTCGACAAAAAATAGAATCAGGTCCGATACAAACACTTGGGCAAAACAGATGGTTACACATCATATATAGCGATGATGAAGGGTTGAATGATATTGTTTCTGAATTCTCTGGCGCTATAGAGGAGCATAAACCAGAGAGTTTTACCTATAAGGTGGATGAATTGGTGAATCAGGGCCATGTGCCAGCAATAGATTTCACCATGTTTCTTCTGGCACTCTATCCTGACTTTAATCCCATCCAAAATCTGGACTCCCTGGATAAAGTGATAGAACACTTCGAAATGCTATCAAAACGCTACGGGTATGAAATCCTGCCACCTGTATCGGTCTTAATGGACCTTGGTTTTGACATGATACTAAGTAAGAATTTAGTTGTCGCAGAAGAAATCTATCAATATTCCTTACAGGTGTATCCTGAAGGTAAGATATTATATGTAGGAATGGGTATTGTGCGAAGAAATCAAGGTCAGCTTGAAAATGCCAGGCTCATGTTCGAAAAAGCACTGACAATTGATCCCGATTTTTCATTGGCTAAAAGGTGGCTAAAAAGACTTGAGGAATGAAACCTGACTTTACTCTTCAAAGAATAAATATGAAAAAAATCACCTCAATCTTTCTTTCCATCATACTTTTCCACTCCTGCACAAAGAAGTCAAACTATAATGTTAAAGCGGATTTAGTTAAAAAAGTAGAAACTGGCTTGACAACTCGAGTGCACATAGCTGGTGATTCCACATGGTCTATAGAAGAGCGTATGGAACACTATGGCATTCCGGGTGCAAGCGTTGCAGTAATTCACAATGGTGAAATAGTATGGTCAAAAGGATATGGAGTGACGGATAAGGAAAGTTTAACTCCGGTAACAACACAAACACTTTTTCAGGCCGCTTCAACCAGTATGCCCGTAACAGCCTATGGAACATTACGCTTCGCAGAACAAAATAAATTAGAGTTAGATGAAGACATTAACAGTTACTTAAAATCCTGGAAAGTACCGGAAAATGAGTTTACCAGAGAAAAGAAGGTCACCTTACGAAATCTCTTAAATCATTCTGCTGGCATACATCCTCGAGGAACAGGATCATATAATATAAAGGCAGAAATCCCAACACTTGTACAGGTATTGAACGGAACTCCTCCTGCCTCAAACGAGCCGCTTACTGTAAATAAAGAGCCCGACGAAAGTGTTCGTTTTGCATACGCTAGTTATGTGCCCATTCAACAAATGATGCTGGATGTTGAGGATAAAACCTTCCCGGAGATCATGCAAGAACTCGTATTGCAACCCTTAGAAATGAACAACAGCACGTTTGATCAAACCCTTATAACAGATCAGTTTACAAGGGTAGCAACAGGATATTTAACAGATGGTTCTGTGGTTGAAGGTGGAAGACATATCTATCCTGGAACAGCTTCACACGGGTTATGGACGACTGCCGAGGACTATGCGAAATTCATTACCCATGTACAGCAATCAAAAGACCTGACAGAACAAATGGGTAAACCATATGGTGTGAGTGATTCCGGATGGTCATTTACGCTCGGGTTGGGCTTTCAGCTTTTGAATAGAAATGATGAAATCTACTTAAGGCATCACGGATGGAATAGAGGCTTTTATGCAGAGATAGTGGCTCATAGAGACAAAGGTTATGGTGTGGTGGTGATGACCAATTCCACGTTTCCGGAATTTAATGCTGAAGTGATGCGGGCTGTAGCCCTGGCCTATGAATGGGATAATTATATTCCGGTACATCAAAGGATGCAAATTGAACAGTCGTCAGTAGATGAAATTACAGGTAGATACCAATCTGATGATGTGATTGCTGAAGTCTATCAAGAGGGCGACCAACTGTTTTGCAAAAACATACTCGATGAAGAAGGAGTAGAGCTTGTCAAAGTATCGGACAGCTTGTTCATTCGGAAAAATTCCAGTCGGTTTATTCAGTTTAAATCAGGTGCCGAGGATGGAACAGTCAATTTGCAGTACCTGAATCGCAACAATGGGGCAATAGTCTCAAGCTTAGCTAAGATAGCTAGTGACAAAAAATACCCTGTGGAATTCATTCTGGAAGGTGACTTTGAAAGTGCACTTATTGCTTATAAAAATTTAAAGGAACTCGAGCCGAATCATCCAATGGTGACCGAATTCTACATAAATGATATTGCTTATGATTTTTACCACGACAATAGAATGACACTATCGCTAAACACTTTCAAGGTGAATATGGCGCTCTATCCTGATAGCTACCAGGTATATGATAGTTATGCAGAGGCCTGTGAGAAAGCAGGAGAAACAGATTTGGCCATCTTAAACTATTCGAAATCACTTGAATTGAACCCTGAGAATAATCGTGCGAGGCATAGACTTAAGGAGTTACAAAGAAGCGAATGAAACGAATTCTTCATCCAATGTTATTGGAGCAATAGATGATGAAAAAAATAACATGAAAAGAACAAAATACTTCATACTGACATTGATCATGTCGCTTAATAGTCTCTTTGCTCAAGAGAATACAGAGAGCGATTTCGACTTTCCAATTTTGGAAGGGCCTTACATGGGACAAAAGCCACCTGGAATAATTCCAGAAATTTTTGCCCCTGGCATTGTTTCAACTGAGGATCATTCTGAGGCCTCTATCACTTTCAGTCCGGATATGAGCGAATTGTTTTTCCAGCGTAGAAAACCGGGAGAGAGCCATAACATTTATACTATGAAATTGGTCGATGGCAAATGGTCAATACCAGCTGTGGCCTTTTTTTCTACCAACAAGGAATATTTAGATTTTCATCCTCGGTTTAGCTCAAATGGAGATCGACTCTATTTTGGCAGCACAAGGCCGATTCTGGAAACGGAAGATTCGTTAACAATGCAACAATGGCGTAGTAAGAAGAATTCAGAAAAATTGCACCATTGGTATATTGAAAAAAATGAAAACGGATGGGGACAACCCATTCTTCTGTTAGAAAAACTGTTTAAAGACGAATGGATCATGTGTGTATCGCCTTCGGCGAATGGCAATTTATATTTTACTTCTAAAGAGAAAGAAGACAAGCTTGAGGATGAAGGTATTTATTACGCTGTTAACCAGGAAGGTAATTATAGCACAATGAAAAGAATGGGTAAGGAAATAAATGGTTACGGCAAGTGGATAGCTCACCCATTTATAGCACCTGACGAAAGCTATGTCATCTATGATGCTGAAAGAGCTTCTGGAGAAGATAATGGTGATCTGTACGTCAGTTTCAATCAAAATGGAACCTGGACTGACTCATACAGTTTGGGACCTGAGATAAATACTGATATAGGTCAGGGAGCTGCAACTGTTTCTCCCGATGGGAAATACTTGTTTTATAGAAGTGCACAAAAAGAAGGCGAGACATCAAATATCTACTGGGTGAGCACTGAGATCTTACAGACACTCCAACCTGAATAACAACTCATATGATGAGAAAATGAAAACAATGAAACTATCCGTATTGGTATGGACTATATCGTTTCATACGGTCTTCTCACAGGAAAGTACAGGGAGCGATTTCAGCTTTCCGATCCTGGAGGGGCCATTCATGGGGCAAAAACCACCAGGCATGGTAGCGGAACCGTTTGCACCCGGTATCATCTCCACTGAAGGCTGGGAGGTCGAGGGCGTGTTTGCACCAGGTATGAAAGAGTTTTATTTCACCACTTCAAAGAAGGAACTCTTTCGACCTGTAGTTATCGGCTTTAAGCAAGAAGGCAATTTATGGAAGAAATTCACTGAATTCCGGCGAAGGGGTGAAATATCATTCTCACCTGGTGGTTCACGTATGTACATGGCCAAAGGCTACAAAGACCGTGAGGGTAATGGCTGGTCAGAACGCAAGAGCCTTGGCTCCATGTTTGACCGGGATGACTGGGGCATTATGCGGCTCACAGCTTCAGCAAAAGGCACCTATGTTTTTGACGATTATAAAAATGGTGATGTGATTCGCATATCCACAATAAAGGACGGTAGGCGTCAACCTCCAAAAGAAATGGGGCCAGTGGTGAACACAGGAGAATGGACTGCACATCCCTTTATTGCTCCTGACGAAAGTTACCTGATTTGGGACAGTGAACGAGAAGGAGGATATGGCGACTCTGATCTTTATATCAGCTTCCGTCAAGCAGATGGCTCATGGGGTCCTGCGATCAATATGGGCGATAAAGTCAACTCTGACAAATGGGAAGCCTTCGCCACCGTCACTTCAGACGGCAAATACATGCTTTTCAACAGACGGATTGATGATAGCAGTAATAATGACAATATGAATGTGGATATCTACTGGGTGGATGCTGGAATAATAGAGACACTCCGGTCTAAGTAATGCTATGAAAACAATACGATTAATCTCAATCTTCTGGATCCTATCATTGAATGTAGGGTTTGCTCAGAGCCACAGTTATGATGTTGCTGATACTAAGTCATTAACTGGGCCATACCTCGGACAGAAGCCGCCGGGCTTAACTGCTGAGGTTTTTGCACCTGGCATGGTTTCAACACCTCTTTATGAGCTTTTCAGCGCCTTCACGCCGGACATGAAGGAGTTCTATTTTGTCAGGTACGACGAAGAGGACAAGCCAAGCATGATCGTTTATACGTACCAAAATGGTACGTGGCAAGATTCCATAACAGGAC
Source organism: Ekhidna sp. (assembly GCA_965267215.1). Taxonomy (GTDB): domain Bacteria; phylum Bacteroidota; class Bacteroidia; order Cytophagales; family Cyclobacteriaceae; genus Ekhidna. The sequence goes on along the minus strand of OZ253940.1, from coordinate 1,233,754 downwards.
CAAGGTTAGGTGAGCCCTTCATCTCACCAGATGGAAAAAAGATGCATTTGGGTCGACGATACATGGAGCGGACAGATTCGGGATGGTCATCTATCAAAGGCCTTGGTGCTCCTTACGAAGACATGCGTATCATGCGCTTGACCACCTCAGAAAAAGGAACGTACTTTTTTGATACCGCCGGAGAGGAGCCCATTCGGTATTCGCGTTGGACAGACGGCAAACGTAGCGAACCACAAACACTGAACATTGACTTGGGAATATATAATGCTCATCCCTGGATTGCCCCGGATGAGTCCTATCTAATCTGGGATGATCAGCGAGAAGAGGGATATGGCGGTGCAGATCTTTACATCAGTTTTCGTCAGCGAGATGGTTCGTGGGGTCCTTCGATTAACCTTGGTGATAAGATCAACTCCTCAGAATCGGATTCCTATCCGACCATCACTCCTGATGGTAAATACATGTTGTTCAATAGAAAGATAGATGACAACAATGTGGACATCTACTGGGTAGATGCCAGCTTTATTGAAACACTTAGGGCCAACTAGTACACGAAAACGATAAAACTATCCCTGTTTGCTTTTGCAAAAAGACTCAATGTGGTTTCGGCTCAACAGCTATCATTGAGATTTTAACATTGATGATTCATCTTTTAACACAAATGATACATCTTGTTTTTGAGTAAACGAAACGTTCCTAGCTTAGTAATAAGACTTAAACGTTCAAGTGTATGAAAAAACTATTGTTCATTTATTTAATAGTAACTGGAGCTATCTATGTTATGGCTCAGGAAGTTGATACAGAGTGGACCACCTACTATGGTGAAGGGACTGGATTTCAAATCTCTATGCCCGATGACTGGACCTCCAATTTTTCAGAGACTAAAAAATTGGGCATTTATGGTTCAGCGCTTATTGCCTCCAAGCCTATATCGGATGATAAGGCCAGACTCATAATTTTGATATCCAACAACTATAAACCGAAAGCCCTTAAGAAATTCACCCCTCCAATTGAAGAAGATTTGAAATGGTGGAAGAAAAGATCCGAAAAGAACGCCAGGCAAGTGGGTGATGAAGCATATGAATGGATTGGTCAATCGATTGAATCTTTTCCAAATGATGAGGTGATGATGTCCTGGATTGAATACATCTATACATTCGTCAGTGAGTCAGGAGAAAAAACTGTTTCACGAACCAGGGAAGTGTTTTTGTATCTAAAAGGAACTCAAAAGTTTGGCACCCCAAGGTATCGAGTTAAAATCAATTTTATCAGCCCTGTTGAAGATTGGGACAATGCGTGGAACGAATTCGAGAACATTCTTAAGACATTTGCTCCGTATAAAGCCTAACAACAGATTGTTAGTTCTGGCCTTATTTTTTGCTGCTAATATTGCGGTTGCACAAAATGATCTTGAAATTGTTGTGCAAAAAGGACATTCAGGCCTTATTAATAGCATGGCTTTTAGTCGCGATGGCCGCTTCCTGGTCACCGGAGGTACCGATCAATTAGTCAAACTTTGGGATCTGACATCAGGTAGGGAAATAAGGACTTTTGCAGGGCACGATGAGGCAATCACAGATGTGGTGATAGATGTTGAGGAAAACATCATACTGAGTGCAGCAGGAAATTCCAGAGGTAGTGAAATTTTCACTTGGAATCTTCATGAGCAGGATCGCGAAAAGCGGATTAAAGCAGGTCACGGCTATAATCTATTCAAAGGAACTTTGGAATGGTCTTTCGAGATAAAAACATTGGCATTAGGAAAGGGTGGGGATCTTTTTTGGGGAGAAGATCATCTGGGCGTACAGGTAGGAAAGGTAAGTCAATCGAGAGGTAACGATGTACTTCCAACCCATTGGCAACCAAATCATATCGCCATGTCCCCAAACGACGCTTTATTAGCTGCAGGAGGAGATGCTTCATTTAAGAGAATAGGTGAAAAATCGAATGAAATAAGGCTTTGGAACTATCCTTCGTTACAACCATTACATTCTCTGGTGACACCTGGTGAGAGTGTAAATCGAATCAAGTTCAGCTTAGATTCAAAGAGCATAGCAGGATTGAGCACACAATTGGACACCACATCCAATATCTACAGTAATGTGGTCTCTATTTATGAAACATCCAGTGGTCAGAAAATAACAGATATTAGCCTATCATCCACTGCAGAATTATTTGATTTTGCTTATTCGCCGGATGGAAAACTCATGGCTGTACCTTTAAGCAATGGCCTTAATGTTCAAGTGAACATTATCGATGTGGCTACAGAAAAGATCATTGACACGCTTGATACAGATGAAAAAATTATAAATCGCCTGGATTTTAGTCCAGATGGAGAACTGTTAGTCGCCTGTGGGAGCACGATCAACTTTTGGGATGTCCCCACCTTCAAAGAAGTAAGAGAGATTCGCTTTCCACAGCGCATCACGAATTTTTGGCTCTCTGACAATGATCATATAGTAGGCACAAAGCATTCACAGGGTAAACAATTATGGTTTGATTTGGATCTAAGTACAATTGACTACTTAGGTGTAATGAAGGATACACTCTCTACCATCGCTTCTAATGGAAATAGTTTCATAAGTAGCCATCAAGGCTCGTCAACGATTGTCCAATCAAAATGGACCAATCGTTCAATCAAGCAATTACTTGATAAGATCGAGCAGTGGTCCGCTATTGAGTCATTGGAATTAAGTGAATCAGGGAAAGTTTGGGCTGCTATAGGAGACACAAAAGAAGTCGCTTATGGTGTAGATGGAAATGAAGTAAAGTTCTTATCAGGTCACAAAAAGAAACCCATTTGTATTGCAATCAGTGAAGAAAGTAACCTAATAGCCACAGGAGGTGAGGACAACAAGGTTCTGCTGTGGGATCTTAAAACGGGCCAGAAACTCAAAGAGTTTGTAGGGCATAATGATGATATCAAGGACTTAGATTTCAATCCGGGCGGAACATTGCTGGCAAGCGGCTCAGAGGACTGGAACGTCAAGCTTTGGGACGTTAAAAGTAAAACTCTTGTGAAGACGCTTTTGGGTCATCAGTCAGATGTTTTGACGATCGACTTTAACGAAAGCGGTGAACTGTTAGCTTCGGGGAGTGGTGACGAAACGTTCGGAGGCAAATCGGAGGTTATCATCTGGGATGTTAAAAAGCGAAAAAGAGCCAGAAAGTTCACCGCTAATGATGGATATGTTAAAAAGTTGGTTTTCAAAAAAGACAAGCTGTATAGCATGGGCAATGATCCAACCATTCAAGTCTTTGAGATCGATAAATTCAATAAGGTCTATTCCTTTGTTCCGGTAGATCAGAACGACTTCACCATCTTCACCCCGGAGTACTTTTATACGACCACCAAGATGCCTGAACCATTTGTCCATTTTGTTCAAGAGCTAAAGGTGATTCATTTCGAAAACTTTGATTTGAAATACAACAGGCCAGACTTGATATTAGATCAACTAGGAGCTGCCAATGCGACGCTTAAGGAAGCCATGTATACAACCTATCAGAAACGTCTTTCCAAATTAGGAATGAACGAAGAGCTTCTTACCTCGGCTAACACCTTACCTGAGGTTACGATTTTAGAAAAATCAAAATTACCTCTAACTGTTAATAATGCTTCATTTCAGTTTACGGTCGAAATGACAGCTCCAAAAAGTAGTTTGAATAAATTAAATGTTTGGGTAAATAATATTCCTATTTACGGATCCGGCGGTCTTCCACTGCAACAAAGTGAAACCATCAAAACTATTGGTGTGGAATTGAATTCCGGAAGAAATGTGATAGACGTGAGCTGCAATAATATGGAAGGGGTCGAGTCTTACAAGGAAAGTTTTGAGATTGTCAATCTACAAGAAGAGCCATCTATGCTACATCTTATTGTAGTAGGAGTATCGGAGTATGCAAACGAGTCACTTAACCTCACGTATGCCTCCAAAGATGCGAAAGACATGGCTAGTTTCTTCAAACAATCATCTGGTTTCTCTGATGTCGTAGTTCATGAGTTGCTCAATGGTGACGTCCATATTGATAAGTTTATGGCACTTAAGGAGCATTTGAAAACTTCTGATGTTAACGATCAGGTCATTTTGTTTATGGCAGGACATGGTGTGTTGGATGAAAATTTTGATTTCAATTTCGCTGCACATAACATAGATATCAACGATCCTTCTGAAAACGGCATTTCTTTCAACATGATCGAAAATCTCATGGATAGTATCCCGGCAAGAAAAAAACTGGTATTGATTGATGCGTGTCATTCCGGGGCAATTGACAAAGAAGAGATTGACGAAGTGACCCAAAAACTCATCTCTGGAAGCCGTGATCCAGGCGTAGTTAAAGCCAAGGACTTTTCTAAGCTTCGGGTGAATGCATTCAAACACTTTGGCATCAGTAACAATTCTGTTGCCATGATGGAGCAAATGTTCAATGATCTGGGCAATGGTACCGGGGCTGTCATCATCTCTGCTGCAGCCGGCAATAGCTATGCGCTGGAATCCTCTGAGTGGAATAATGGGGTATTTACCTATTCTGTATTGAAGGGATTAAAAACGGGAGAAGCAGACTTAGATGGAAATGGAGCCATCACCGTAACAGAATTGAAAGAATATGTTTCTGAGTCTGTATTTGAGTTAACAGATGGAAAACAACGATCGACTTCACGGAAAGAAAACTATAAGCTGGACTTTGTAGTGATCAAATAGTTACCTGGCTTTGACGCGGTTTTTATAAGGACAAGGTGTGTAAGACAAGAGCCTAGTTACAGTTAATAGGAGAGAGTCTGATAACCCCTCCAGATAGCTGATTCCCAATTCTCCAGCCATCATTGATCCATAGGTCCGGAAGTGAATGAGCGGGCTTCAAAAAATATGTTTGCTACCTTATACCAGCTAATTCTTATCTATTTCATAGAAGATGCGGTAAAGTACGTGTGCTAAGTGCCAGTTTCGCAGATATTGAGAATTCGAAGTGTTTTCTAACAATTCATTTTTTGCCTCAGCAAACCCTTTTTGGATGAACGTTTCATCAACAACAGTTCCCGGAATATTGATAAACATTGGTATTAGCGATTCGGAAGTAGTAGCCCCACCATGCCAGCCATTTAGTTCATCACCTTTATTGATTGTTAGATAGCCCATCTTTCCATCTGTAAACACCACTATGTCACCAGACCTGCTCTTGGATGACTGATCATTTAGTTCTATCAATCGATCTTCAAAGTCTAGCCAGCGATTTCGTTTTCCACTAGATTCAAGAAATTGATGTACGGATCGTAAACTCAAAGTACCATCCAGGCTACTAACACTTTTTAGCCATCGGTATTTCATCTGTAAGCGGTTTGAGCACTCTGAATCAGAGGAGTTACATGCTTTTAGGAAAATAGCTGGTATTTTCCCTAAAGCTCCATTGTCCACACTCCCATTAATAAGTTTGTTCATTTTTGGAGAGATTTTACTAGCTCTGATTCCTTCCTGGTTGACGGCACCCGTGGCTGATAAATACAGAAATTTGGCAGCCTCATGAAGCATCAGATTGTCCATTCGATTTGAGCCGGTTCGTATGTACAAATGGGCCATGCCACCATTGGCAGCATAATGTGTAGTTGAATTTACAAAAACAGGTATTGAACGAAATTTGTCTAGACCTACCTCTGTCAAATACTGTTGATAATAGTCATCCTCCACTTGGTCTCTGTTTTTCAATAAAAACGAAATCAAGTGTCTTCTTAATGGGCCTAGTACATCATTGGGGTAAATATTAAATTCTTTTGGGTCATTGTGATAAGCATGCAGGCCATGATCAGACGCGAGGGCAAATAGGGTGGAATAAAGTAGTCCATTTTTTCGTAAGAAATCAACATTCTTAGTGAAATAGAAGTCAGTAACCTGAACCATGTGCTCCTCAATTGACTTCAGTGGTCGGTCAACGTTTATTTTGCCTTTCTCAATGGTGTACCTGATATTAGCCAACTTGGATTCAGGATAATATTTAATGGATTTGCCATGCAACCATCCTAATACTGGCCCAAGTAGTGGTTCTTTGTAGCCGGGCTTAAGTTGTTCGTTTATTTCATCATCATCTTCGTCATAATTACCCTTACCTAGTGCATGTGCAATGTTGTCAGGTCCCGGATAATACAAAGTGACAATATCAATTGACTCCTCATCATCAGATAAAAGACTGGAGGCGATACTTCCTAAAAACTTGGCGGTAGTGCTTTCGTCAATTCTCCTGGCAACACTACGTTCATGAGGTAGCAAGGTCAAGCCTTTAGGAGAAAAATAACTGCTGCTTTCCATCTCAACACGGTCGTTCGATTTTGCATACCATTGATAAGCTGAATAAACCCTCAGTTTTTCATTTCTGTTATGAGGGTAAACAGGAGCGAGTGTATTATAGAGGCTTTTTGCTTGACTATGAGCATCGTCATCAAGACCAAGCACAGCATCTACAGCGTAAAGTTTAGGCATCAGTCCTGTTTGGTCAGAAGCATTAAAATTGATGAACGAGTTGCCAGTGATTCCGTGCTTTCCAGGAGCTTGACCACTAAATATACCCGTCCAGTTACACCAGGTAATGGTAGGTATAGCGGACAAACATTTTTCCTGGATGCCATCATCCTTTCCAAATGCAATTTTAAAACCGCGTTCTCGCTTGCTGTTCATCATATTGTTTGCCGCTTCGAAAGACAGTCCATCTACACCTACAATGAGTGTCTTCAATGTGCCAATCTTGAAAGCACCCAAGTAGTCTACATAGCTGTCATTGCTATCATTTGTGTTGACAAGTCGGCACTTGACCAGCGCAGTTTTATTGATGAGATTTCTATTATAGGGGATTTTGAATTCAAATTGCCATCCGTCGCTTTGAAGAAATTTAATATTTTTTAGACCAGAACGTATGTTCTCCTTCGAAATCAGTTTTTCCTTTGTTTCTTCATCATAAATCCCTTCTATACTCGCTATTCTGAAGTTCTTTTTTACCGTGCTTTCATAACCGCTTCCATGACGGTAAACTCGTGAATAAATATTATGCTTGTAGGTTAAGCCAATCGCATACGTGTATACATTGGGTGGACTGTGGGCAGTGAAGGTCCAAGCCAGTAATTTCTTCTCATCTCTATAGTCAAGTTCAAAGTTTTGATCGGCCATAACATCAATGATGTTTGACTCACCATGCAATGATGGCGGAACAGAATCAAGGGCGATCAAGGGCCTTTCCAGGTACAATAACTGGTTTTTATTATCCGGCTCAGGATCTGGGACTAGGTTAATGCTTCTGTTATTATAAGTTATTGTCTCACTTCCGATGACGTCACCGGATGATTTTATAAGATCGGATTTCACAACACTTACCTGAACGGGGTTTTCATATCCGGAAGCGTCACCATTGGAAACTTTATGTGACAAGTAGGAATAGCTTATTGGATTTTGATTGTTGGCGCTTTCATTATTCGTTTGATTTTTTTTCGCATTGATAATCAAAGAAGCAATTGTTGCATTACCAAGAATATTGACCGCCTTGATATTCACATGAATTTTGTGGTCGTATAAAGGTATCCTTTTTTCCTGAATTATTACTCTAGATTCATGTGCATAAGGACTCCACTTTGAAGGTGTCACACTAATTTTATTAACAGGTAGCTTCTCGCTTAATTGCAGGTTTTCATTCAGGGGGTCCAGAAACTCCAGGTAGACATTTTGGATATCCGCTTTTTCTTCAACGGAGTTTGCCAGTAGATCGGTTATGCCTGCTGAAAATGAAACTGAAACTAAATTATCTCCAACACTTTCTACGAAAACTGTCGACTCGTCAATTTTGACGGTAGGGAAGGGCTTTGAGAAATTCGTCAATAATGACACTGAGTCTCCCTTTTGATTATAAATATGCAGCTTATCGCGAATTCTTTTGAATTCAATTTCACTACGTTCAGATTGGACGTTGGATACTACGTGATCGCTATTGCAATCAAAGTCAATCGGTTGTTCTAGCGTTCCAACTAAGCGATCAGAACTATCAAGTCTTAATTTGAGGTTGTATTTATATGATGGGAATTGGTCAATATGATTCATGAGATACTCGTGACACGTTCTTGAATCTTCTGTGGCATAGATATTCTTCATGGGTGATTCAAGTGTCAGTACATCGCCTGAAATAGCTCCCTTGTACAGTCTGGTCTCCCGACCACCTCTTCTAAATTCGGTAAGCTCTGCGGCACTTCCTGTGATCTTTAGGACTCCTTTTGTTATTCTATGACCAGCTTTTATCTCCCAATTCGAGACTTCTGGAAGTTGGGATTTAACCCTCAGGGGATGAAGCACGAAAAGAAAAATTACTAAATAACTCAGTTTTGAATTTTTCATTACTAATTTTTATTTAGGATGAAACTTACTCGTCTGTTTTTAGACTGCCCTTCTGGTGTATTATTGCTTGCCACAGGTGAACGATCTCCATAGCCTATCACCTTCAGCCGGTTCTTATTGACACCTTCCACCTCTACCAGCCATTGCATCACTGATTCTGCCCTTTTTTTGGACAAGATTAGATTCTGTTCAGGATTTCCAGTATTGTCAGTATGCCCCTCAATGATCAAGCTGCTTAACGGGTATGCGCCCATGAGCACCTTTATTCTTTTTAAATACTCCATGGAATAGGTATTGATTTCATATTCACCGGAAAAGAATAAGATGGAGCTAGGCAATTGGAATTTGAATTGGTTTCCAACAGTGTCCAATTTCAGGGGCTCTATTGTTTTTTCTATCTGCTGTGCAAGTATATCCAGGCTTACAGCCTGACTGCTTCGTGTGGCACTTGCATCCCCTGAAACATTCACTCCTCTGATCCATTGTTCGAGGTTACTGGATCTATTATTTACATATATGTCGTAGGTGCCCGGATCCATTGTTTTGATTAGCGGGTTTTTGGAGCTGGTCTCCAATGGGGTGGAATATCCACCCTTATAGACCTTCATATCCACATCCTTGCTCAGCTCACCAGGTTCGTCAAAAACAGCAATCCTGATGGTTCCTTTGTAATACGATTCCGGATCTTGTATGTAAAGCCCTGAAAGTGTTAATGAATGGGTGTTGTTGGATGGGTCAAAGTCCTTTTCCCGGGTTCTCACCCTGATAATGATCTTTTCCAGACCTGTCCAATAGGTGAGGGGGAGGTCAAGACTCTCTTTTTCCATTGGTAGTATACTGTCAAAATGACGCTGGCCCAACAGAAACCTATCGTCAAAAGATTCTTCATCTAAACTTTCCGGACCACCGTAGATATCAAGAATGGCGTTTTGGCTAAGACCTTGACCAATATTCCACAAATCAAGTTTCAGCGAAATTTCTTCACCATTCTGAGGTGCAAGTAAAGTTGTGTCCTCTTTAGTCACGTACAGGCCTAAGTCTGGGTACTCATGATTAAACTTTGGATCTGCTGCTAAAAGACGGTCTGCCTCTTTCTGATTTTTTGCAAATACGTATTGCTCCACATAGTCCATGTCGGCAATCAGTGAGAAATCATAGGTTATAAGATAATGGGCTGGACTAAAGTGCTTGGCATGAAGTTCTACTTCATTTTTGCCATATGGTTTGATCCATGAAGGGTTGATTGGGTAAAGTAAGTTCCCCTCTGGCACAAATCTTTCCAGGTAATCAACCTCATGACCATTGAATAGAATACTTACATCATAATCTCCATAAGAGCTTCTATTCCATGGGATTTTGAATCGAATAGATAGAAATGCTTTTCTGGAATTGCCAGAGAATGAAGGCAACCTGAAACTTTCCGACCAGTCTTGCCCGGGACCTTTCGTGATAAAGTTCAGATTGTCAATCACTCTTCCCTCATCTTGAATGCCAGTATGATAGAATATCCACGGCTTACCGTCTTCTCCTAAACAAATGGAAGGCGATTCAGCCTGCTGATATTCCTTCGAAACGACTACAGGTGAATTCCAATTGGTTCCGTTTTTATTTCGATAGTGAATCTTCGAAGTGCCATTTGATTTAACAGTGTATGCCATGTAAACCTGATTCCCGACGACTCTTACAACCGGGGATTCTCCTGATTCTAAATTATATCGCATGATCGCAGAGAAGTCGTTGCTATGATGTGGCTTAACACCATAAATAACCTGGTTGGCGCCCTCAGATTTTCTCGTATAGATGAAATGCAGGTAATCATCTCCAATGTCAAACTTGGCAACTGTTTCTGGAGCGATTTCGTCGGTAAGTGTAACTGGTTCCGAGAATTGTTCACCATTGTTGATACTCCATGCTGCTTTCAAACTCGCTAAATTCCCAATTTTTTCAACCCAAATGGCATAGAGTGTTCCATTCAGATAAGCCAACTGCGGAGCGTACGATTCCTCAGCAGAATTGCCAATACTTGTAGTTGGTGACCATGTTTTTCCTGTATCCAGACTTACCCTTATTTTGATCTTGGCAGGTTGTCCGTAACGATTACTTGCCATGCAACAAATAGTTTTCCCTCACGCTCAATGACAAAAGGCCATTTCCCGTACTCCTCCGAATCTGACAGGATTGTTGTTTCGTTTATGTTGTTTCCTCGAGTATCATGGGCTGAGTAAAGAATATACTGTTTGCCACTTTTTGTAGGGGCACGATAGTGCCAGGTAAAGTGTACAGCGTGATTCGAGTAGCTGATATTTGGTGCACTCGCATTACTGTATTTCAACCACTCATCGGTAAGTCTTAAGTTAGATTCACCCCCCAACTCGGGAAGAAGAGCCGAAACAAATTCACTTTTCCGTTGGCGCCATACTTGTTCGCTTGTTAATAAATAGTAGGTGTCCGAAGCATCGTAGTAGTGCTCATTTATCTTGTCAACCTCATCGCTGGTTAAACTCTCTTTACCTTCAATATCCGATAGGATAACATTAACTTTGTTGTTTATTGCATTTCGAATCATCGCCTTAGTACCCGTAGAACTAAATTCTTCCAATAGATCATTTAAACATTTCTTAAACTGACCCATTTCTTCAGCAATAATTTTAGGGTCAACACCTGAATGATAGTCTCCGATATCGGAGGGGTCGCAAATTGAAATTATCATTGAATCAGGTTTCTCTTCTTCAGTTAAGTCACTGGCCGGGCTTGTATCAAAAAGCGTGTCTACGGTTAGGTGGGCGGAAGCAGGTGGTTTGTATTCATAGGTAATGCCATTATGCGCCGGGGGGCTACTTAATTCACCTGTTACATCTTTCTTATTGATACATTCTTCTCCTTTTTTATGCGTCTTTGACCCGCATCTGGCTACCGCAAGCATTACTTTTTTACCTGCAGGGCTTTTAAAAGAAACTCGCTTTGTAACAGGGAACGCACCTCCTCCGTTGGCTATCAGGTTTCCCTCCAAGGACACAAATCCGACATGTAGTAACGGCTCTAAAAGGATCTGAATTTCGGGTCGTGAAACATCAAAGCGAAAGTTGGTGATTTCAGGATGGATCCTTGCTTTCCCTTCAAGTAAACTGTCGAGCGAGAGCGAAAAGTCAGATATAGTACCTTCACCAAGGTTGCGAATACGATAAACCTGACCCAGGGTTGTAGGGTCTTCTGAGATTTTCACAAATTCCAATTCAAGAGGTGTTGTACGCACAATAATCTCCACAATCTTATCCTCGATTAGCTTAATGGAATCCGCATCATTTTCAGGTAAATACTCAAACAATTGCACCAGTACTTTATATTGACTCAACCTTGCATTGGCTGCATGTACGATCAGTTTAAATTGCTTTGAAAAATTTGATGAAATGATAGAGGACCTGATAGATTCAAAGGCGCTTCCTTCACCGATGAAGCCAATTAACAAACTATCCTGATCATTTAAGTTGATAGCCCTTAGAAAAACTTCCTGTTCTTCAGTTCCGGTATTGTCTACGGAAAAAGTAAGGGATTGATTATAGTCGTGATCGACAATAAGTGAATCTGAAACAGAAGATAGATGTAGGGTTTTTGGAAAAATCTCAGGGGGTTTGATCAGGATTGGGAGCAAACTTGCTGCAAGGATAATAACGATAAATAGAACCATTAAATACCTTCTTTTTCCGACCCAAACTCCTGCCAATGTCAATTTAGATTTGGTCCATTCACTACTGGATATGATAACTTTCTTGACTCTTGGGAAGAGCCAACGCGATCTTGACTCTATCCATTGACTTGTTTCTTCGTCCCTAAGAAACATGATCCCGATAACCAGTAGAATACCCACAGGAATGAATAGTTGAAGCGGGAATTGGTAGTTGTACGAAAACTGACTCGAGATGGCTTGAATAACACTCGTGAGGAAAATGATTATAAGTGCGAACCCTGATATAGCCTTAAAAACTACAAATATCTTACGTAAACGGTGATTAGATGAATGGGCTTGATGGTTTCCTGACCAGGTTTGCCACTTAAGGTAAAGGTCTAAAATGCTCACAAGAATAATACAAGGTGGGGTTAGCCAGAACAGGAAGTCAAGAATTTTAAAACTGTTGTATTTCAATTGCATTTCTATCGGAATGACAATTGAAAGCACAATCAGTCCGAGGAAGTAATTAATTGTACTAGTTGAATGTGAAGGGTAGTTACTCATAATAGCCGTGTTTTTATACTTCCATAATATTATGACTTATAACTAATCTATAATTCCCGAAATTGGATCTTAATACCTTCCTTCAGCAGAGGTAAAATGAGTGGTTGCTAGGATTATGTAATAGGATAGTAAGGACCTACAATTGAACAAGCTTAGTATCGTTGAGACAGACTCAAAAAGATATCAAATTCAGATCCACATGCACGCCAAAACTCACCCTTCATGTAGTTCTCAATATGATAAACTTTTTGGTTTGCGCCTGATTCATTGATTCTGAATTTGACCCTATCAATGCGTACTATTGTAAGATGCAATTTGAGGTTTCACCTATTCAGCTCATAACCGTTTGTGCCGTTATAAATGGGTTTGTATTCGCCTTCCTTCTTTTTGAAAAGAAGGAGAATCAGCAGGCCAATCGATTTCTTTCATTGATGATCTTGTCCATGTGCTTAACACTGACTCCTTTGGTTCTTGACATGGCTGTTTGGAATGCTTACCAATGGCTAGCATGGCTCCCTTTTTCACTTTCTTATTGGGTAGGGCCGTCCTTTTATTTCTACATAAAAACCCTGACAGGAAATACGAAATTTAGAAAGAAAGATCTGTGGCACTTCTCGCCAATCATACTGAACTATTTGCATAGTGTTTATCATGCGGTATTGTCAAACGCAAACCCATGGCCATATTTTCATCATATTGCCGAAGTATTAGAATCAGCGGCAATTCTTTCCATTGTCATTTACCTGATCTTGTCTTTTAGGCTAATCAAACCCTACCGAAGAGCATTGTTTGATACTGTTTCCAATACCGAACGAATTGATTTGAGATGGGTCAGCCAAATCATTTACATCATCGGTGGCGTTTGTATACTTTTTATCTCTTTCTTAGTAGCGAGCACCCTCGCAGGTGGTAGATACACGTTAAAAGAGTGGGACGATCCAAGAGCTTTTTTATTGCTCGTTTACGCAGGCATCTTATACTGGATTAGTGTCAGTGGGTTCAGACAAGCCCAGACACACAAAGTTCCTGTTCTTGAACAGGATGAAAAAGAATTCCATGAGCCATCCCAAATTGCCAGGAAACTTGATGAGATCATACGAACTCAAAAACTTTATAGAAACCCGGAACTATCACTTACAGATTTAAGTAGAGCCGTTGACATATCTGAGCGTTCAATTTCCGATACCATCAATCAGGAATTGAATAAGAATTTCTATCAGTTGATCAACGAGTATAGAGTAGAGGAAATGAAAGAATTGTTGTTGGACTCAACAAAAGATCATCTCAAAATATTGAGTCTGGCCTTAGATGCAGGGTTCAATTCCAAGGCGAGCTTTAATAGAGTTTTTAAGCAATTCACCGGAATGACACCAAAAGAGTTTAAATCTCAAAATTCTTAGCATACTGAAGATGAGACCTGTTTACCGAAAGTGAGACTTTATGTATGTCATGAGCCACTAATTTGCTGGAAACTCAAAGTCATACTACAAAAAAGGGCTCAAAGCATGTATAACAAAAAGATAAGTTTACCAATTGTATTTTCGATAATTATCGTATTAAGTGGATGCCAGGTAGAGGAAGCAACCAACGAGCGTCTACCTATAATGGGAGATCTTGTTTTGGGAGACTATGCGGTCGGTTATAAAACAATCTTTACTTACGATCGAACACGGAATGGTGTGCCATATTCCGATTGGGATGGAAATCTGACCAATAACCACACTTCTGAACTGGGTCGTCAGTTTCAGATGAATGTTTGGTATCCGGCAAAGCGTGGATCGGGTGACCGAATCAACTATTCACACTATGTTTACTTAAGAGGTAGACAAACAGATTTCGGAGAATCAGAAGGGCAGAAGGCATCTGCTAAGCAGACGTTTATTGAACAGACTCAAGGCCTTGGAAATGTTACTATTGGAGTACTGGGAAGTACAAAGGAGGATTTCACAAGCGAGCATCTTGATCAGCTGCTTGAGTTGGAAGTGTATGGTCGACTCAATGCAACACCGGTCAAGGAAAAATTTCCGGTAGTTATCTACCCAAATGGTGCCAGTCCGGCATTTCAAAGTATCACATGTGAATACCTGGCGAGTCATGGATACGTAGTGATCGCCTTTGCGCCTAAAGGTCGATTTTCGTCTGGACTAGAGGTTTCGACGATTGGGTTAGAAGTTGCAGTTGATGATTTTGAATTTGTGTTGGGGAAGGTGAGTGAACAACCCAATGTGGATATGGACAGGGTAGCTATTGTAGCCAATGCGATCTCATCTTCCGTTGGTGCTGCCGCTATCTCAAGAAACGACAAGCTTAAAGCGCTGATCAGCCTGGAGGGAGGACTTCCAAGCGCCTTTGAGCAAGGCCTGTTGAATGAATCTGTTTTTTATTTACCAGAGAACATTACCGCTCCCATCTTAATCGTATATTCTTCTCATCCATCGATTGACCCAAAGTATACTTTTCAACTAAAATACGCTGATCGGTACTATGCCCGATTTCCGAACATGTCAGAATTCGTAATGCTCAATTATGGCATGTTCGATGCTTTTGTTCCAAATATTCTGGGTGAGCATAAGGGGAACACCCAAAAAGGATTCGAACAAGCACATGAACTCGTGTTGAGATTCCTCGACCAAAAAATCAAGCCTGTCCGCCGTACAAGTACTCTGGCAGGCGGGAATGAAACTGATGAGTTTTTTGATCCCGACTTTTTGAACTCACAGACTGAGATTGACACCACGTTTGTTTTGGAAGCCACTCCAGCTCCACCAAATATTGCATTTCTGAAAGACCGATTCATGAAAGACGGATTTAATGAAATCGAGCGGATATATAAGGAGTTGAAAGGAAATGGGAATCTTCGGCCTTATTCTATGTCCTTCTATAAGGACTATCGGAGTTGGCTAGCCTGGCAGAAGGATGAGGGTTACACGTACCGTCAGAGACTTTATGAACTTGGTTACGATAGCTATCCGGAATCCGCTCGGATGAACTATTACCTGGCCTATTACTCTATGAAGGTAGGTCAAAATGAGAAAGCAATTAGGCATTACAAAAAGGCCCTCGTTCTTGCTGATGATGATCCGGATCTTTCCGCGAGTGAACGGGAAAATATGATCAGGTATTCAAAGAGTGATCTAAAGGGATTAGAGTAGAATAGCAGCTAGAGAGAAGTGATTAGAATTTTGCTCTCAACTCTTGACCAAAAGCCTGCCAGTCAAAACCGGTTTCCGGGCGCTTATGCCTCAAACCAGTGCTTTGAGTGGTGATGACAATAGTTGTATCTATTCCTGACAGCTTGGTAATATGAGCTGGGGTATTTTTGAGTAGTACTTGTTGAGCATGGATTTGTACAATCCAAGTATGCTGTTTCCCAAACCAATTAGACATTTTTGTGTCATATTTCCCTATGACATGATTATTTCGCTATGAAAACAAAATCACTCCCAGGCTCATCTGAACCAAAAGACCCAAAACGGGGTAAGAGTATTAGGTTTTCCATACCTGATTTAAGTTCGGAAAGCGTTAGGACACGGTCTTCACCACCTCTGGTTCTCAACGATTTAATCATTTTAGCCGCAAAAGGAGAGTGCTGACCCGGAATCCCATCTGAAACATACTCTTTGCCCCCGGAAGTAATATATTTCCTGGTTCGCATGCTTAGTTTTCTTACAACCATTTCATTGGAGGGTACGGAATAATCCTCCAGTGCCCGGGAACGCGACAAAACAGGATCGAACGTGCCTCCGAAGCAAACATCCATGGCCAACAAAAGATGTTTGCATTTGATGTTATCAATGTTGCTTCTCAACCTGTTGTGAGAAATGTAGGATGTTTTAGATACATCATTCCTTTTGGCATTTGTTGGTACTACATATCCTTCTCCAAAAGTCTCGTCATAGTGGCCATGCCCCGCAAAGAAGATCATTAATTGGTCTTGAGGATGATAGCTCAGGTCTGCATAGTCCCTGATCTTTTCCCATACCTGTTCTTTGGTGGCATTTTCCACGATTTCTACACGGAAGCCATAATTATCCTCTAATTCTTTGGCAATGCTGTGTGCATCATCGATCGGGTTTACCAGGTCGTCCCATTCTTCATACCGATCTGTGGCAAAGATCAAAGCAAGGTCCTTTCTGTCCATATCAAGCACATTTTCAAAAGCATTCTTACCCACCAATATGGAACGAGATTCGTGTACGGTTACACCCTGGCTATTTGTGGCGCTGATTTTCACAAATGACGAACCTTCCGGCAACCACACTGATTGATGGAGTTTATAACTGGTCCTATTTCCAGGCACCTCAATAGTTCGTATAGCAGTTGTTTCTTTCGATTTATCGTCCCCAATAGTAAGAGTGAGGAATGCAAGAGGATCCGGAGACGATACCAGTGCGCTAAGCTTCACCCAATGATCTTCCGAACTGGTATAGTCTACTTTGGGATGCGACCATTCCACTCGTGGTAAGCCGTCGGAGTTGGTCAGCGGCCCGCGTGAGAAATCCAGCCTCATCTCATTTGTTCTGGCAGATAGATTTTGCGCGATCCCTGAAAAGGGAACTACAAATATGAGTATGAATAAAGGTATTTGGATCCGTTTCATTTTAGCCTGATTTTATTTTTGAATGATAATTTTCCCGGTAGATGTGGTCACCTGGTCATTTCTGTTCATCTTTAGTTTATAGAAGTACAATCCTGAATTCACAGGATGTCCGGATGCATTCCTCCCGTTCCACTGTACGTTCTGTACGCCGCTATTTTCCGTGGTAAAGCGGGTGTCATAGATCAATTTTCCCGTATGATCATAGATAGATAACTGCCCCTTAGTTTGTTCACCTTGCTCAAAAGATACCGCAATGGGTATTTCGACATATCCGTCAGTAGGATTGGGATAGGGGAGCCCGAATGGTGTGGTATTTATTTGCTCTATGAATGCTTGTGCTTGGTTTGTATAGTGGATGATGATATTCCTTGAACCACCATTGAAATGATAGTGATTGGATTGGGTCATATCCAAAGCATGATGATTTTGAGGATCGTAAAGGATCAGGGACGCTTCGTCTGGTAATTCGACGATTGGCCATGACAGCTTTATGATGCCATGCTCACTATTGGAAAGTGTATAGTTCCAGGTAAAAGATGCTTGTGCATTAACTATGTCCCGTGATAATTTATAGTGCGTATGATCCGTGTGAAGGTATGCATAGGAAGCAAAAGGAGGCGGAGTAACCAGATCAAAACGGTCAAGTGTTTCTGATGCGTCTTTGTGCATACCTACCATGGCCAATTCATTCCGGATTTTTCCTTGCTCTATTGTGATAGGAAGCTGCCACAGCCAGGAGGTCTCGATATTCACTGAACGATCGCTAACTCTGCCGTTGGTCCCCGAGCTATTTATAAATGATAGCGGTATCTCCAGTGCAATAACATCTTCAGCAAAAACAAATCCCCCGGAATAGGGGATCAACTGATCGCCAATGGCGAAAGAGATGTTTTCATTGTCATAGATGAGAAGATCACTACTCACCCCGGAAGGATTCCCGTTATGATCCAACACATCAGACCAGCTTATTGGGAATGGAAATGGAGTGCTGATCTGGTTGTATCCTGCGTTCAGTACCAGTGTAAACGGATCACCAACTGTTTCCATGTTAATTTCCCCTGCTCCCAGGTTCAACGCTATTTCTTCGCTCGATATAAACCAGTAGGATTCACCACGTTTAAACGACTGCACAGAAAGACCCTCGTTATAGTCCACATTTTTGCCATTCTTGTACTGGACAAACCGCCACCTGGATCGGTCATAACCTTGCATCAGTGGAAGTAACACAGTACTTATGCGAGCTTCCGCCAAATCATAAGGGATAGAGATGATCGAGTAGTTTTTCGGGGCAGTTCCAAAACTTCCTAGCGGTACAATCTGCTCTCCAGGATCATTGACTACTACATCCTGAACGGTTGCTGTTTCATTTATTTTGTCTGTGGCGATAACCTTGTACTCCCAACCAAAGATATCTTTCCAACTGTCGTCAATGGAGACTTGAAAGGTTTGATTGATTCGCGTTAGCAGGGTGGGACCTGTAAATTCAGTATCGGATATTTTCTTATGAAAAAATTCCACCCGTTCAATTTGAGCCAGGCCTTCTGACACTTCAAAATTTAATACGTCAGATGCCATACTCACATTACTGATTTCCGGCCTGAGTATTTCACCGCCGGCACTGGTGGTGCCCCCGGATACGACCGTAGAATATTCCGAATTGCCTGAGGAATTGACAGCCCGGATCTTTACCTCATATACCCGGTTAGGTTCTAGTCCATTAACGATAATCTGAGAGCGAGGGGCGGACACCTCCCGGGGATCAAAGCCGCTCACCACATCCATGAATTGTGTGTTGTCCTTCGCCACGAGGATCTCATAATGATCCACGATTCCGCTCACCTCATCCCAAATCAATGTAAATTGGTTTGCCTCATAACTCGTTGTTTCTAAGTTTTCAGGAGCAAATGGTATGGTGAGTGCCTCCAATACCTCAGAATATCCGGATTGCCCGCTGATGTTCCCCGCTTTGATCCGGATGAAATAAGGTGTTCCAGGATCAAGTCCAGTGATGACTTCTGTATTTGATGCAATCTCTTTTTTATCATAACCATTCAGAGGTGCACCGAACGCCTCATCCATTGCCACGTCTATGATGTACGAATCGGCTCCTGTAGTATTTTGCCAAATGATCTCCAATTCCGTATCTCCGGACTGGAAAACCGATAGTTCAGAAGGTTCTCCCGGAACTAATGTAATCGCATTGATCTCAGCACTGGAAAGACCACTGCTGTTTTCAGACTGCACCTGATAGTAGTAAGTCTCACCAGGAGTTAAACCGCTAAGTATCTCACTCGTGTCGGTTAGTGTTTTCGGATAACCGGAAAGAGAGGTGCTAAAATCTTCTTCTGAAGAAACTCTCAGGATGTAGCGGTCTGCTCCTAATACGTCTTCCCAATGGATCATGAAGCCTGTTTGGGAAATAGCCAATGAAGTAGTAAGGACTTCAGCAGGAATGAGTAATGCCACTTCACTGGCTGAGTAACCTGAAAGTATGCCGCCATTATTGGCAGACTGAACCCGGTAGTAGTAAGACGTACCTGCTGTCAGGTTAGTGATAAGCTCCGATGTTGCGTTGATCGCTTTTCCATTATATCCTGAAATATGTGAAGTGAAATTGCTTGTAGTTGAAACATAGAGGAGATAATCTTCAGCACCTTCGGCTGTTTCCCAATTTGCCTGAAAAGAAGTCTGGGTCATTTCAGATGGTGATGAAATAGTGGGAATTGCTGCCAGTGTCTCTGCACTTTGGGTGTTTGAATTTCCCGAAGTTCCTCCAGCACCTTTAGCTCTCACCCGGTAATAGTAGGATGTGCCAGATGATAATCCTACTACGCTGTGTGAGGTCCCGGAAACTTGTTTATCCTGATAGCCTGGCACATATGAGCTGAATGCAGGGCTGGTAGAAACATCCAGCTCATAGCCCTGAGATGCACCCGTGGCTGCATTCCACCTTGCCGTGAATGAAGTTGATGTGATATTTACAGCGGATCTTACGGTCGGTGTGTTGGGCTTTGTGGTGGCGGTCCTGGTATTGCTGCTTTCGCGTGTATTGATGTTTGTAATTGTTTCACCAATATCAGGGTCGAAAACCTGGTACTCGCAGAAAGCTATGACTTTAAATTCGTAGGTAGTTCCCGGGGATAATCCGGATATCGTTTTTGAAGTACCGGTAGAAGAACCTGCACCTGAGTATGATCCGGAACCGACTCTTTTCAGAATATTGTATCCATCAGCACCTGCAGAAGCACTCCATGAAATAGAAATAGAGGAGTTGGTACTACTCGCGCCAGTTATAGAAAAACTCCCCAACGTACATTGAGCTTTGAGCGTGAGACTGAAAACAGATAAGCAAATTGAAACGAGTATTCTCATCTTCTATGGTAATTTCGTATAGAGGGTTCAATAGGGTCCTGTATTTCGCCCGGTGTATTTTCGGACTGATTGATCAGACTATACGCAGCGGTTGAAGCTGCCGCAACAGGAATGAACAGCAGGGCCAGTGGTACTTTTCGCTTGATGTTGAAGTATTCCGTAAAGACGATCTCATCTTCATTTTTGCTATCCCTTATTTTGAACCGGTAACCCTTGCCCGGTTTTACATCAGCTGGGATGGTCAGGTCGTAATGTCCCACATTGGCCACATTGGCGAAGGTGGCTACTTTCTCTTTTTTGCTATTGTACAGATCGAAGTGAAGTACATTACCTGATCGCCCACCCGCCCATGTGATGGAGTAGGTTCGCTTCTTTTTTAAGACCTCTACATCATCAAACCAGGGAATCTGAATAAAAGGCACATATACCCTGGCCCTGAGCTCTACGGCTACACTTCCGTCAAAATCAGCACCAAGCTCTTCCTGTGCATCCCATATCATTGTTCGTTCTGCTCCGGGGAATATTTCGTGACCGATAGCTCCGTTTACCTGTTTGAGTGGATTAAGAAAATTATCACGTGAAGAGTAGGCTCTTACGGTATATTGTCTTGTGAGCAGCGTATCCAGAATTTCATACTGAATACTAACCTGGTTGTTTTCAAACCGGATGTTGTTGATCCGCAGGTCTTGAGCAAAGATTCCCCCAACTAAAATGGTTAATAATAGAGAAAACTGTAATTCTTTGAGCAGCGACATCTGTTACCTATATCTTAATACTTTGTCTCAAAGCTAGGGGCCACTTTCCCTAATGACTAACACGATTGTTTCAAAAAATAGCACAATTATTTCATTGAATAATTCAAAAAAAGTGCTGGTTAACTGGTCTTACGCAAAACACACACCTATTCACCTGTCAAGAGGTAACTTGAGGCTTTTTGCGTAAAACCAGTGATTTAATCCTAATTATCGGGGCTTAGTGCTGTGGCCGGACTGATCTTAGTGGACAGTTCCTTAATGGAGTTGGCAGGAAAGCCAGCCTTTTCTGCATGTTTCTCAATGAGTTCTTTGTTCTCCGCCTGATATACACAGTAGACTTTATCTTCCGTTACGTAGCTGTGAATCCATTTGATCTCCGGACCCATTTCATTGAGCACATTACAGGATTGCTGAGAAATACCAGTTAATTCCGAGTTTGTTAAGTCACCTGCACCGGGAATTTCTCGTTCGATCAGGTACGTTTTCATATTAAGTGTTTCCATTTTGTCTTTGTTTTTCTTTTTCTGTGCTACTGCTGTAGACGTGCCCAATGCGAATAACAGCAGTGAACATGCAAATAGTGTGATCGTTTTCATGATGAATTGTTTAAGTTTTAAATCACCCAAAATTGGACAGTGAGCGGGTTAGTGACTGACAGGATTCGTTCAATGATTAGTACAATCAGGTCTTTAACAAACAATTGTGAATTTTGGTGTGATATCGGTTTATTGCAAGATCACTTCAAAACTGTCCCTCATAGTGGATGAAATCTTACCTCGTCATCCGAAGGGGCTAGCCTATTGACTTGAGATAGGCCAACGGCTGAATACCAAACCGCTTTTGGAAACACCTGGTAAAATAAGAGGGGCTGTTGAAGCCGGTCTCGAAAGTTGTCTGAGCAATATTTCGATTCTCTTTTTTAAGTATTTCGAGAGACTGTAGCAGTCGATACTCCCGAAGGAGTAGGTTAGGAGATAGACCGGTGATGGCTGTACTTTTTCGATACAATTGAGATTTACTCATGGACATTATATGGCAAAAATCATCAATACTAAACTCAGTGTTAGTCCAATTGTCATCCAGGGTTTCCACCAGGAGTTCTAAAAATCTTTCTTCAGAAGGACTCAAATAGCGCATACGCTGATCTTCATTCGTTTGTGCTTGGTGAAGGTCGTCTTTATACAATTCACGGATAACCGAGGACAACACGATTTGGTTGGGTTTCCCAATAAGGCACAGATTTCCTGCAAATTTTACCACATCTCCAAAGATGGCTTGGCTCTTATTTACCGGCATCCCGGCATGCAGTCCTATTCTCAGATGAACGAGTTCTGCTGCAACGTGAAGGGCATTTTGAATGGCAACAGCACACTGTACTGCCTGTGAGACAGATATAAACGAACTTACAAACCCAACTCCTTCCATTTCTACTTCCCTGCCTTCGTATTTATGGAGTTGTTCACGAATGATCGTATTATGTAGGGATAAGAGTTCTCGGGCCTTGCTTAACCCGAGCGTATGTTGCATTAGTCTTAGATCCATTATATCTGTGACCATGATGATACGAAAAGCCGGATCGTTGAAAATAGTCAGGTTGGTATCAATAGTTTCAGGGTCGTGTATTCTTCCCAGGAAGGCTTCTACTACGTTGCTGTTTACCTGGATGATCTCATGAGGAACTAATCCATGAGCTTTGTTGTGCATCTCTCTTACTGCCTCTTCACTGGGTGCGTCGATCAAACAAAAAGCACTGCCCCTTTCTTCATCTACCCAATAGGTCATACACCGGCAACCAAATTCATCCTGGACCTTCAGGTCTGCACGGTGAGCTTCTGCAGCGTGTTTCGCTTCTATTCCAGGTACAATATGCAGGTCCATGTAAATAGGCATGATTCAGTAATTTTAAAATTAGCGGAATGCTAAATAGATGAGCAATACATTTCGGTCAAGAAATAGCATTATTTATTCATGTGTATAGTGTATTATTTTAATACGTCGCATAGAATCTTTGATTAAAAATTCATCCTCGACTGGTATAAACCGTGTCGCCGGGTGATTCTAGCCTGAATTTTTAATGTTGATTCAATGTCATTAAGATAAAGTTCTATTTTATTCAGAAGAAGTCATTACAGTATTACTATTCATTTGAGGTATTTAAGGCTTATTCTTCAACTGTCGTTGGCGGCTTTAGGATCATATCATGTTCTGTCGCCAGTTTACCAAACTCTTCGGGACTGAAGACTCTCGCTTCTGTTCCTGGTTTGGCGCCCACTTTTTTGAAGAAAGAAAGTAAACCTTTCTTTTCATTAGGGATCACGGCAAATACCAACTTTAAGGGTTCATTTCCGGTATTTCTAAAGGAATGCCATTCTCCGGGGGCAGTATACCACACATAACCTTCCTTTACAGGTGTCTCTATGCGTTCGTCCTTTTCGTACGTAATCACTACGCCCTGTCCGGACAGGAAATAGGCAATTTCTTCTGTTTTATCATGCTTATGTTCCGGAAGTGCACCATTTATCCCCAACTCATATTTGGCAAAACTTGACGAAGCATGGGGATGACTCTCGTGATCGATGTAAACCTCCAACTTACCTCCTGAACCAAGTGTATCCTTGGTTTCGGGAAAGATCCAATATTGGTCACTTGCATTTGGGGAGATTATTCCACCACCGGATACTTCAGTATCTGTTTTTCCTTCGCCTACTACCGTCTCTCTGGATTGTGCTTCTTTATTTTCACAACTATAGGATAAAACAGCATACAATAATATCCCCAGACTCAAACTTTGGAATGGTGTTTTTAATAACATAATATCAATTTTGATTTGGTTTTATAAAGTCGGATGATATGGAATATCAATACCTGGTAATCGTTTGGTTATATAGTCGTTGGACTTCTGCCTGGCTTAGGGCTCTATCATAGATGGTCAGGTCATCAATGTATCCATTGAAATAAAAACCGTTACTATAACGTCCTACATTCAACTCTCCCAGGCTACCGTCTGCAAGAATGGTTGATGGCATGGTGAGGGAATTGATCAGTCGATCATTTTCGTAAAAGAACAACTGATTTCCATTCATGACCATGGCAAGAAAGAACCATTGATCAAGTGCCGTACTTCCGGCATGTAAACTACTGGTGAATTGCTCAGAAGAGTAGATCGCTGTAGACCAGCCTGGAGTTCCATCTCCGTAAAAATCCTGCATTATTCTGTATCCCCGGCTAGGATTTCCTCCCTGATTGGGATCAAAGAATATCTTGGTTAGGATGGCGCTACTTATGAGGCGGTTTGGAATTACAGGGTGCGATTTATAATCCCTTAGATTAACCCAAACCCCAATAGTAAGGGTCGTGTTTATCTGAAGGGCTGCAGGGTTTCCCATGTCTATATAGTCGTCCCCCCCATCAAATGAGTAAGTGCAATTGCTGTTTCCGTGTCTATCCACAGCCAGGGTGGCACCAAAAACATTCCCATTAAGATTATTTCCACTTTGGTCATTCGCATTTCCCGAAAAAGGATAAAAGGCAACTAACCCGTCCCTAGGGATGTCAACAATAACCTCAAAAATGGAGTCGCTTTGTACGCTTTGTACGCCGACAGAAACCGTCAGATTCCCGGTGATGGCGCTATCAGGAACAGTAACGAGCAACTCAGAAGTAGATCCGCTTAAGATGTTGGCCAGAGTACCATTGAATCGTACTGCATTGTACTCCAGAACAGGGCTAAAATGATCTCCGATGATCGTGACTTCCGTACCAGGCAATCCCCGTTTTGGTGAAAAATCACTAATGACCGGTTCAGGTACAAATAGATCTTCGGATGAAGTTGCCATAAGATCATGAACAATAACGGAAAGATAGCAGCTAACTGCCTCAAAAGGAACGATGAATGTGACCTGGGTGGAGGAAGCACTCACGACTTCTGCCTCAAAATCACCCGCTTTAACGATCACGCCATCTTCAGCACAACTGAGGTTGCTTCCAAAAATAGTGACTTCTTCACCAGGGGCAGCAGAAGCAGGCTCGAAAGAGTTAATAATGGGTATTTCTATGACGTCAAAATTCATCGCAGAGGAAACTGTTTGTCCATTTGTTGATATAAATAATTTTCCAGAGGTAGTTCCCGGAAGAACTTTTACTCGTAAAATATTGGAAGAAGCACTTAAGATTTCGGCACTCACACCATTTATCCATACCACATTATCTTCAACGTTCTCTCCAAAACCAGTACCGGAAATAATAACCGGAGTTTCGATAAAACCCTGTTTTGGATGAAAATCTATAATTGATAGGTTGGTAGAATCACCAACACCGATGGTATCAACACCACTCAGTTGACTTTTCATCACTTCAAAATCAATCGTTGAGGTAGCCATTTGCTTATCTGCAATAACGGCAACTTTTCCGGTAGTTGTTCCTGGCATGACCCTAACTAGAAGTTGATCAGTTGATGCTTCCAGGACCTCTGCGTTTGAACCATTGATAGTCACAGTATTTTTATCTAAATCTCTATTGAAATGCATACCAGAGATACTTACAAGCGTACCAACCGATCCGCTTTCTGGACTTAGCTCTATAATACCTGGTATCAATTGAGACTGATCTTCTTCGCTGCAAGACAGTAAGACTGCACAACACCCTGCGAGACAATAAAGGTTATAAAGAAATTTTTTCATGTGTATAGTGTTTATTTCAATATGCCACATGGAATTCCCACAAACTTTATTCATCCTGCGGTGGGTATAATTTAGGATGCCTAAAGTTTATGCTCACTTCATGACAATTGATTGGTTATAGGTTTTCGTCAAATTAACCGGATATCTTTCCTGATATCTAGCACTATTGGATCAAAAAATAGCACAATAGTTTCACGGAATAGTTCAATTATTTTAATATGGATTTGAAAGGTGGGAAAGGTGAATTAAGATGTTTTTCAAAAAATTTTAAAAAACAGAATGCAACAGCCATTCCCTTTGAAGTGGATTAATAGTGTTTTTCAAAAGCTAATAATCATGTGAGAAGCTCCTTTTTGAATCATTGAATAACGAAATGATTCAGGCTTACAAGTAGCTAAGCCACCATTTGTCCCTGTTATTTTGCTTATAGTTCTTGTACCAATAACAGATAGGATACAACATAATAGTCAGGAAGATCCAGATCAAATAGACGACCCACAAATCGAAACCGTACCCTTTTAGCTCCGGCTGCATGGTTACCCATACATCGATGATCATATCCGAGAAACTAAAGCCGGTGAGCATTGCAGCCACCACAGCGAGCAGGTGAATGGCATATAAGTGTAAGATGTAGAAAAACATAGGAACCTGACCGATAATGCTTAGCTTTCGTGCCAGCGATCCCTGACACTTTTCAGCAAAAGACAGGAACAGGAAGGACGGCCCCAGTGTGATCATAAGGAATAATAGGGAAGGAGGGTATTTCGAAACATTAAAGAAAGATAAGATGGTAAAACTGAATGAGTTTTGAACCGACCAGGGATTCGGATCCCCATACACATTAATCAATCTTGCCAGGACGAAAAGCATTGTTGCTCCAAGCCCCAACAGTTTAAGGTATTTGATTCTTTTTTGTGGATCCACCGAGGGCGAGTAGAATCCTCCAAAATAATAGCCCAGCGGCATGACAAAGACCCACGGAATAATAGGATAACTATTGAAAATCTGGATCCCTCCAATATTGACAAAATCAAATGCATACAGAAAGGTCCATAAAGCCTGACTGAATATTTCCGGAGGAGCGTAAAAATCATAGAAATTATGACAGGTTATGACTATCAGGCATACACCAATGGTCCACTTTTTAGGAAGATGAATCAGTCCTGCCGTCAATAGCATACCCAGGCCTATCACCCATATCACCTGTAGAAGTATGGTGGTATAGTCAAGCTTAAAGAACCACGCCAGCTGGATGATGGTCAGTTCGGCAATGATCAGCCAAATGCCTCGCTTGATAAGCCATACTGAAAGTGCTTTTTTACCTTTCCTTTGTCCTGCCAAGAAAGCGGATGTTCCGGCAAAGAAAACAAATACAGGGGCACAAAAGTGGGTGATGAAACGGGTAATGAAAAGAGCAATACTTGTTTTTGATAAGTCCGTCGGACTGTAGAAAAAAACATCGTAATGAAAGTAATTTCTAACATGATCCAGGGCCATAATCACCATGACCAGCCCTCTAAGCAGGTCGATAGACCCGATGCGAGTGTAGGTGGTAGTATTCATATGCTATCGGTTTTTTGGATCGTAAACCTAGATTGCCGTCGTTATTCTGACTGCCACGATCATCTCAAAAGCTGGCAAAATAGTTTCAGCTTCGGGTCGAGCTCTTTGCCTGTATGAATTCCGAAGGACGTACGCCGTACAGTTCCCTAAAACATTTTGCAAAGTAGGACATGCTGTTGAAGCCAACAGAGTAGGCCACCTGAGTGATGTTATCTCCTTTTTGTTCGATGATCTGTGCAGCTCTTTTCAGGCGATAGTTCCGTATGAATTCTCCAGGTGCATAGTTGGTCAGTGCCTTTACTTTGCGATGCAATTGCGCTTTACTCATCAGGAGAGATTCCTGTAATTCCGGTACACTAAAAGAGGCATTGGAAATATTTCGTTCGATTTGTTCGATCATTTTTTCCAGGAACTTTTCATCAATGGAGCTAACAGTAAACCGACGAGGCTCCTGGTTTATTTGTCGGCCGAAACGTTCTCTAAGTTGAGCACGCTGTTTGATCAGGTTGTCAACCCTGGCAAGGAGTTCTTGCTGATCAAAAGGCTTGACCAGGTAATCGTCCGCCCCGGTTTTTAAGCCTTTGATCTTGTTTTTTTGATCCGCTTTGGCTGTCAGCATGACTATAGGGATATGGCTGGTCCTTTCGTCATGTTTGAGTCTTTCGCACAAAATGGTACCATCTAATTTTGGCATCATCAGGTCGGTAATGATCAGGTCAGGGACCTCTTTTAGTGCTGCATCCAGCCCAGCTTGACCATCTGCCGCCTCGATGATTCGATAGTGATCGTTTAGGTGTTCGGAGATGTATTGCCTCATATCCCCATTGTCCTCAACCAATAGGACCAACGGTTTTTCACTATTCGAAGGGTAGCCTTCTGGTATGGACTCTTTTTCTGGTATTGCCAAGGGAGGAGTCATTTCTTCGATGATGGTGGGCTCATCGATAGTGGGAATAGTCAATGCGATACTGAACGTAGTATCTTTTCCACTTACGCTTTTCACATGAATTTCTCCTTTCATTAATTCCACCAGCTCTTTGGTCAGGGCCAATCCAATTCCTGTTCCCTCGTGCTCCCGGGTTTCACTGATATCTATCTGGTAAAACCGATCAAAGATCTTTTCGATTTCAGCTTCCGGTATGCCTTTCCCATCGTCAGAAACGTGGATGCACAATTTCCCATCTTCCCAGACCGCATGGAATTTTACGATCTCTTCCGCATGTTTAAATGCATTAGACAGCAAATTGTAGATGATCTTTTCAAGCTTATCCTGGTCAAAGGAAGCATCTAATGACCCCTTGGGAATCGAAAGGATATATGTGATTTTGTGCTCCCTTGCATGGGAGTGAAATGCCGATCCTAGGGCTCTTAAAAAAGCGTAAAGATCTCCATTGCCTGGTTCCAATACTAAACTTCCTGCGTCCAGCCTGGACAGGTCCAGTAGTTGGTTAACCAGACGTTGAAGGTAGTCTGCATGGCGATGTATCATTTCGGCTTTAGCACGAGGTAGTTTTTCTTCTCCGTTCCGAAGCATATCGTCGATAGGACCTTTGATGAGCGTAATAGGCGTTCTGAATTCGTGGGAGATGTTGGTGAAGAAACGGGATTTAATTTCGCTCAGCTGTCTCAGGTTCTCGTTGATGGTTTCCTGAGATTCTAATAGTAGTTGTTTACGTTTATTTCTTGATCTAAAAAGATAATAGATAAAAAATGATCCAAAAACCAGTAAGATGATAATAACAATAAGTAGGTTTCTCCAGAGAAATGCGATCTCGCTTTCCCTGGAGAGTATTGCTATCGCCTGTTTCTGTTCTTTTATTTTTTGTTCTTTTTCCTGTGTTTCATAGATCGTACCGATCTCAGCAACCTTCTGAGCGTATTTATCCCTTTCCAGACTATCCTGAAGCAGGTACATTTTCCTGTATTCTGCTAGTGCTCCTTTGTAATCTCCTTTTGAGGCCTGAATTTCTGACGATAGCTCGTAAGCTTCACGAAGCAACTCTTTCTCTTTTTTTACCTTAAATACGGCAGTGCTATAATTGATGTATTCCTCAGCTGTGTTTAATAGGCCTTTCATTAATGAGGCTTCAGCGATATAGTAATGAATGGTGGCCTTTAAAACCTGGGATCCGTCCTTGTTATTGATGATTTCAACACCCTCTCTTAACAAAACCAATGCGGTATCAGGCTTGTCTTCATTGATAAATACTTCAGCGATTTCACGATTGTTCCTGGCTATTCGTTTAAAATCGTTGAGTTCAAGGGCCAGCGTTCTCGAACTATCCAGGTATGCGAGTGCCGTTTCATTACTTCGTTCCTCAGAATAAGTGACCCCCATACCGAACAGTACTTGAGCCATTCCCCTTTTGTTAGCCACTGATCGATTAATAGCAAGTGCTTGAGCGAAATATTCATGCGACTTTTCATATTCCTTTTGGTCTAAATAGATATTGGCGATGTTGTTTAATATCACAGCGCTACTGTATGTACGGATACTTTCCACAGAATCCTGATAGTGGAGCGCTTTAAAATAAAAGGAAAGAGCCAGTTGATACTTGCCTTGCGATTTGTAACCAATTGCCAGGTTATTACAGGCGCTGGATTTTGCATCAAGATCGCCTATATCCAGTACTTCAAGAAATGCTTTTTTTGCTTCTTCATATTCCCGGTTAATGGAAAGAAGAACTCCCAGGTTGTTAAGGAATTTGACCGAGAGATCTCCAAAGCCTTTTTCTTTACTTAGTTGAAGCCCTTTTTCATAATATGCCTTAGCTGTGGAAAAATCATTTCTTTCAAGATGGTTTAGACCTGTATACCGAAGACTTCTGATGATTCCTCTGTCATAATTTAGCCTCTCGGAAAGAGCGCCAGCTTCCGTAGCATATTCCAGTGATTTATCCACTTCAACATGTAAATAGAAAGCACTAAGTCCAATAAGGATGTTCACTTGGTTAGTATCCTCTTTAGCTTGATTGAGTTCATTCAACAGACTATCTGCCCGCGTGGATTTCTGCGCATGGGAGGACGAGAGAAATGTTGCTGCTAAAACGAAAAGGATAAGTTTTGAACAAGTCATGTCGGGGGTAGGAAGGCTTATTCAAATTAAATATCTGATAAATTATCTGATTATTCTAATATTCAAGGTTACAAAAATTTGACAAGGAGGTACATGATACTATTGTGTCATTATTTGATACTTTCATGTTATTGTCACGAGTGAGGAATCACTATGCCGCAGTGAGGGATGTAGGCCAGGAGGGAAGGAGTGTAGCAAATATGTGCGACTTCATATTATTGAATGTTATTTTGCCAACTGTTCTATTATCAAGACTAATTATTGTTAGATTACCTTGCTTGTTATGACGAACTACTAATTATTTTAAAGAATTCATCTCTATTGTTCTTGCTAATCACCACTCTTTCTTCTCCAAGTCTTATGGTATTACCTTCTATACTATCGATGTAATTAATATTTACAATGTGTGATCGATGAACTCTGAAAAAATTGGAAGGAAGTAACTGGATGAGTTTACTCATAGACTGTAAGGAAGCAATGGTACGTCCATCTTTTAAAACAATCTTCACGTAAGGACCGTCAGCATTTATAACGATAATATCATGAAAGGCAATTTTAATGATTTTACTGTCCGTCTTGATAAAGAGTTTGTCTGTTTTCTCGATTACATCAGTATTTGAAGCGTGTTTAATTTGAGGGGCTTTTATTGAGATGATTTTAGCAATGGATTTATAAAATCGATCGAAATCAATAGGTTTCAATAGATAGTCTGCCACATCTAACTCATAGCTTTGAACCGCATATTCAGAGTATGCTGTAGTAAGAATTGTGGCAGGTTTGTTAGGTAATATTTTCAGAAAATCCAGGCCAGTAAGGTCTGGCATGTGGATGTCCAAAAATAATATATCAATGTTCCCTTCTTTAATATGACTTAGTGCCTCAAGCGCAGAACCACAAGTGGCTACTAGTTCCAGTTCAGGTACTTTACTCACATAATCTGAAAGAATTTTACGCGCTATATTTTCATCATCAACTATGAGGCACTTTAATTTCATAAGGTTATTCTTAAGTTCAGTCGATGAATAAGATCTTCCTCCATTATCTCAATTGTATGTCTTTCAGGATAATTTGCGTCAAGTAGCTTTAAGGAACTTTTAAGTCCAATTCCTGTGTGGTTCATTGGAGGTTTCCGTACAACTTTGATCGTATTTTCCGTTTTGAAAATGAGTTCTCCGTCATCTACTTCAAGACTTATTTTTATCCAACCTTGGGGATTACTTTCCAGATCAGAATGTTTGAAACAATTTTCAATAAAGTTAATCAGAATCATAGGGGCAATCATTTGATCGTTGAAGGTACCAGCAACATAAAAATCCACATTAATTAAATCTTCATGTTTTAATAGCTGAATACCCAAATAATGCTCAATCAGTTCTTTTTCCTTATACAAGTACACTTTAGGTTGGTCGCAATCATACAATAAATAGCGCAGTAGCTTCGACAGTTTGGCAATCATCTCTGCTGCTCGTTCATCTTTCATGTAGGCTAGCCCATAAATATTATTGAGTGTATTGAATAAAAAATGAGGGCTTATTTGATTTTTTAGCAGTCTCAGCTCAGCTTCAACTCTTTGAGCCTTATGCTCAATCTTTTGGACTGCATTTTTATAATAAACCCTGGCAACTCGAATACTCGCCATGTAAATAATGCCTAGAAAAACCATCATTATCCATAGGATGATGCGCACTGACTTAGGAGCGTATTGGTCACTTACTTTGTCCAGGTTAAGTACATTGGCCATAAAAGTATGTGAATAAATCCCTATAATAAACAGGGTCACATTCAGAACGACCAACAGACTCAATTTTACGTCAATCTTACCATCCTCCGATAAATACTTAGGAAATAGAAGAAACCCAAAAAGCCAGATAATCAATGAACCAAAAAAGAAATAGGTAACGAGGTAATATGTGGTCTCAGCCAAGCTCCTCTGATCACTCAGTACAAAGCTGATCACAGCATGCATGCTAAACCAAAGAAGGAAGGGGCCTACTTTAAAGAATCGCTCGGTCTTTGATAGTGCTAAGTTCATCTCTCTGCAATAATATAATCAGATTCTACAGGAGCAGGGCCGTAATGAATGAAATGCACATTTCATCGCATGAAAGTTTCATTTCGCTAAGCAAACAACTTATTCATCTCATTGACCATTTGGTTCATTAATTATGACCGTTCATTCATCTTTTTTCAATCTGCACAAGGTAAGAAATAATTTGCTCACAAATCAATGGTACAAGCTATGCGTAAGATTGTGATGCTTTTAAATCTTGTCTTATTCCTTTTTTCAAAACAACTTTTTTCACAAAACAGGCAAGATGAGATCATTGCCACATGGCAAACGCAAGAAGCACAAGTGGAAATCTATCAGCTAAATAAGCAATACATTGGAAACCCTATCAATACTAGGGGAGAGCGAAATACTGAAATTGAAATACTCAATCTGGTGTATGAAAAAGACAAATGGATAGGAAAGATATATTCCAGAAAGAGAGACAAGACCTTTGATGTGGAATGTGAGGTTAAAGGAGATACGTTGCTTCTCAAAGTTAGAGCTGGTTTCGCAACTCGCAATCTGGAGTGGAACAAGGCTGAATAATTAAACAGCAACCCTCATGGCCATCAATGGCCTTGTACTTCTAATCAATTTACAAATCTTTTAACACCAAGAACTTATGAAAAAGCTACTGGTTTTTTTAATGATGGTCCCTTACTTGCTTCTTGCGCAAGAGATAAATCCTTGGACGGATATTAGCTCAACCAATATGCGAGTTGCAGACAAATGGCAAGAGGTACCTTCAACTAAAAAGCAACTTAATAATGAAGTACTAAATGAAATTTTAAAAAAGGTAAGGACCTACCGTAAAGCGACCATAGCCATTCCTACGCCTGAAGGTTCAGACAGTTATTTTGAAATTACCGAATCAAGTGTAATGGCTCCAAAACTTCAAGCAAAATACCCTAACATTAAAGCTTATAAAGGAATCAATGAACAAGGAGAAAGAATCAGGTTAAACGTAGGGATTAATGGATTTCGCGCGACCATATTTAGTGATCAAGGCGCCTATGGAATAAACCCAGAAAGCACGAATAGCGATGTTTATGTTAGTTACCGTTGGGCTGATTATAACCGTGTAAATGATGTTATATCGACATTGAGCTGTGGTGCGGAAAGTAATAAGGAAACTGAAACAATGAATCCATCATCTGCAAGAACTACAGCAGCAGATTTTACGTCTAGAAGAACTGGTGATTTTCATACTAAACTTCGTTTGGCGATTATTCCTGATTTGAATTATGTTGATCATTTTGGAGGGACGGTTGAGGGAGCCTTGAGCGGAATAGCTACTACTGTAAATACAGTAAACGAAATTTATGAAAGAGATGCCAGCATTTCATTTGAACTTGTTGAAAATAATGATGCGATCATCTACACCGACAGAAGTGACTATCAAAGTGAAGCGCACTACGAAACAGTCAATAACTATAATCTAGATTCAATTACTGATTTGTTAAATGAATTGATTGGCGTTGATAATTATGATATAGGCCATCATTTTTTAATGGATTGGGGAGGAGGAATTGCAGCAGCATCATCTGTGTGCAAAGATAATGACAAGGCCAAAGGTGTAAGCGGTAGAAGCCTTGGTCCTGAGGGGTATGTTTTTGATGTATCAGTATTTAGCCATGAATTAGGTCATCAATTAGGAGCATTTCATACATTTGCAGCTCAATGTGGCACGAGTCATTCGCCTGATGATGCATATGAAATAGGAAGTGGTGTCACTATCATGGGGTATGGTTTTGGTTGTGCAGGTTTCAATCATCTAGTCTATCCAAATTTCGATTATTTCAACGCCAGGTCTATTGAAAAAATAATTAGAACTATTGAAAACAATTGTGGTGAATTGATCGTCACTGGAAATACACCACCTACGGTTAGCATTCCCGAAAGTGGTTTTACCATACCCATTAATACCCCTTTTGTTTTGGAAGCAGATGGGAATGACGCAGACGGAGATGCTATTACGTACTGTTGGGAGCAATATGATCGTGCGACCAAGGTAGAAAATGTCAGATATGCTGCGATAGGTGAAGATGGTGAAGTATTTGAAACAGTAGAAGAATATCAAGCTTATACAGAACAGTTTATAATTGACCTTGTAGAAGATTTAACTCAAAGAGGTTTTGATGAAGATGTAATAAACGCTAATATAAATTTTTATGCTAGTGGTCATCAGCTTAATATCGAACGATTTTGGGAAGGAGATGGACCTTTGTTTAGAAGCTTCAATCCAACTGAAAACAACAAAAGGTATTTCCCTGAGCTCTCAAAAGTGATCGACGGTACAGCTGATCAACTATCTTTTGAAGTAATGCCACATAAAACACGTGATTTGAATTTTGTTGTCACCGTACGAGATAATAGTACACGAGGGGCAGGTATAGCCAGTGACATTGTATCCTTTTCTTCCTCGGATCAGGCGGGTCCATTTATAGTATCTACATTGTTCGTAGATCCATCTTATAATGGTCTAAGCAATGTGACACTTGAATGGGAGGTAGCCAATACAGACAGTGATCCTGTTAATTGTCAAGCAGTTGATATTCTTTATTCTACCAATGGAGGTGAGAGTTTTGATATTGTTCTGGTTAAGGGGGCACCTAATGACGGCTCTGAAGTCATCAAATTGCCAAATTTAGCTACATCGGAAGCGCGCATCATGGTGAAAGCGGCTGACAATATTTTCTTTAATGTTAACGATCGTGATTTCGCCATTACGGCTTCAGAAGTAGATATCGCAAGTGCTCCTACAGCATTAATGGCTAGTAGGTTAGATGATGGAAGCGTAGTTCTTTCATGGTCACATAGTGGTGAATTAGAAGATGGGTTTATTGTAGAAAGGCAAACAGGGACAAATAGCGAATTTGTAGAAATTGTAAGAACCACCGTTAACGCTACAACATACCGAGATCAAACAACCGAAGCAACTGAATCCTACATTTACAGGGTATCAGCGTTCAATATCACTGGAAATTCGGAATATTCTAACACAGTTACCATCAATGCGAATTCAGAAGTACTATCGATTTCCGATCATTCACCCATAGCTATTTACCCGAACCCAGCCTCAGATCACTTACTTGTGAATTCAGATGAAACACAATTAGCCATCATTAGTGTTCTTGGTAAAGTCTTTCAAAAGAAAATTGTAGATGGACGTATTGATGTAAGTGATCTTAGTTCAGGCGTTTACTTTATCCAGGCTCAACAGCAATTCATTCGATTTATAAAAGAGTAGTTAAAAACGAACATAATAGGTTGCATTCTTGCTATATGGACTGCAAAACTTCGCTGATAGGTTGATAATGATAAGCTAATAACAGCATGCGTACCAAATCGGTATGGATCCACTTTGAGAAATCGCTCTGTCTTAATAATGCCTGACTCATCATTACAAGAATGTACTCAGTTTTATAATAAAGTGGTCAAATGAATGAAGTGACCATTTTGTCGCATGAATGATTGATTTTGATAACTGAAGGTCTTTATTCTTCACAACGGTTATTTGGTTCATTTAATCTGGCATTTGGTAAATCTTTTTTCGTGTGGGATGGGCTTAAAAATAATTTCGCCCAGAAATCAAAGCACAATTGCATGAAAAACATTGTCACGTTACCTGGGGCCATCTTAGCCCTGTTTATTCTATCGTTCAACCTGAATGCTCAGAATGAAAAAGATAAGATAATTGGAGTATGGACAACTCGTGATGCACAAATAGAAATCTACAAAATAGATAATGTTTACATAGGAATCCCCATTGACTCCAAAGGTGAAAAGCATCCTGAAAGACAGATCCTTAACCTTGAATATAAAAAAGACAAATGGGTAGGAAAGATATATTCAAGGAAAAGAGACAAGACCCTCGATGTAGCATGTGAGGTAGAAGAAGACAATTTACTTCTTGAGGTGAGTGCTGGTTTTATATCTCGAAACCTTGAATGGACACGGGCTAAATAATCCAGCATCACTAGCTCGGAATGAAGTTGACAATAAATTTTGTCTTGCTATTCAGTATGGTGATCTCACTTTTACTAAACAGCATGCCTAGCATAGGGCAGTATCTTCAACTCGGAGGTTTCAGCGTCGCTGGATTCTTGGGGGCTAAAGTGAAGGACTCACCACTAAACCAGAAAATCCAACTCTTTGCATGAAACATATGATTTCAATAATGGATCCTTCTTCCGATTTGGAATTTCAATTGTACCGGCTAAAAAAGATAATGAATAACAAAATGATAAAACATATAATTATTATAGCAATCATCGCTATACCAAGCATACTCAACGGTCAATTGCTTAGTGACCTTTATAAAGAGGTGAAACCAAGTCTTGTTGTGATTGAGACTAAGGAAGAAGAGAGGAACATAGATGGTCATATAAGCTATAGAAGCTCTCAGGGATCTGGAGTTCTTATTTCGAGTAATGGAGAAATATTGACCGCAGCTCATGTAGTAAACAGTGCTGAGCATATAATGGTAACCTTTCATGATGGCAAGAGATTTCCAGCAAAAGTGGTTAGGCTTGCTTCGGTCGCAGACGTAGCACTTATCAAACTCATTTATTTCGATGGTGATTATCCAGTTGCTAAGTTGGGAGATTCAGACCTTGTTGGTATTGGAGACGATGTATTCGTCATTGGTACACCATTTGGGCTGGAACACTCGCTATCCAAAGGAATCATCAGTGGAAAAAGCATCGAAAAGTCACGAATGGAAGGGTTTACGTTTGCTGAGTTTTTTCAAACAGATGCAGCTATCAATCATGGAAACTCGGGAGGCCCCATGTTCAATATGAAAGGCGAGATTATCGGGCTTGTTAGTTCTATAGTAAGTGAGTCCGGTGGGTTTGATGGAATAGGTTTTGCTGCTACGATCAATGTTACAAAACAGCTGGTTGTGGAAAGTGATAAACGAAGGTGGACTGGGATAAATGGAGTTCTTGTAGATAGAGAGTTGGCCAGATTATTAAATGTACCTCAACCAGGAGGTATACTCATCCAAAGCGTAGTGTCATTATCGCCGGCTTTCATAGCCGATCTAAAAGGTGGAGATGTGCCATTTTATCTCGGTGACAAAGAAATCATCATCGGAGGCGATATCATCTTAGCAGTAAACGATATACCCATTGTTTCTGAGGAAAATATCATCGCGCTTTTTAAATCTATTTTTCTGATGAGCGAAGAGGAGAGAAGCTCCTTCAAACTAAAGGTTTTGAGGGCCGGAAAGGTGAGAGAAGTGCTGTTGAAATTTTTAGATGAATAATGTTCGCTGAAACCGATGGACAAGCATATCAAAAATATGAGTAAACAACTCCTTACGGTCTTGGTGCTTGACCTTAAACCGGACGAGAGAATACCCTTTGATATAATAGAGGCAATAAACACAACTGTTACTAAGTATAATGGCAAGCCTGCCACTTACAGCGAAACGTTGACAGTATTGTTTGACGGCCCTAGTCGTGCAGTTTATTGTGGACTAGCGCTAATCAAGCGTATGCAAAATACTGATTTCTCTATCGGTGCAGTTGTACATATTTTGGAAGTTTCAGCGTATGAAGAAATGACTTTAAGTGAGGAAATCAGTCTTTTTGTGAATGCTTTCTTGAAAAAAATACATCATGGACAAATACGAATTACCCAAATAGTAAAGCATTTAATAGCTGGAAGAGATCTACTTTTTACAGAACAATACAAGACCTATGTTTTTTTTGAGGATCAACAGTTATCTCTTTTTACAGTCTCAGATACTCGTTTATCAAATCACCATGATTTGTTCAGTTATGACATATCTAAAGACCATACGTTGATTGCTTCAATACTCAGATGTATTAACCAGCACATGGATAAAGATATTGGAGTAAACACGCTATGTGAGGTAGTAGGTATTAGCAGGCGACATCTTCAGCGAAAGTTAAGAGTCATTATCAATAAATCTCCGGGCCAATTTATCAACTTCATAAAGTTGCATTACGCCAAAGAGTTGTTGCAGAACCAACGTTTAAGTATCGCCGAAGTGGCATTCAGAATTGGTTTAAGTCCCTCTTATTTTTCTAAAAAATTCAAAGAAGAATTTGGGATAAGCCCTTCTGAAGCGTGATGCCTATTCTTTTACCAAATATCACCTTTTATACTTAACCGCTAAGTAGCATATTGATGGCCCAAATTTACAAGACATTGTCCGAAATGAGATAGTCAATATCCCGGCGACCAAGCTTCTTTGCGTCAAGTTTCTTTGTATAATCAAAACCAAAACTTAAATAATACTATTTCAATCTCCACAATGATTGCCTAGTTGACCTTTGAACGCAGGACGTATTTTTCATAAAAACTGAAGAAGATATTCACCTGAGCTTAACGGACATCCATGGTCGATTGATTATGTCAACTCAGGAAGGGAGTTTGTTTGAAATTGACAGGAGTAAGTTAGGGGCAGGAGTATATACATTGATTATTCGATCCGGAGAAAGAGTAATTGCGAAACGCATCATTAAGAACGGCTAAAGAAGCATTTTCTAAGGTGGGAAATGGGTAGAGGGGCTCCACCGGTGGAGCCTCTTTTTTCAAAAAAGAAGCAATAGTTAGACTCGCTCTAAATGAAATAATCCGCTTAAAAAGCGGTCATCACATGTATTTTGAAACAATGAAAAAAACAGCTGGTATAATCCGGTTAACATACTTAACGCTTTTAGAGGGTATTAATATGATTGTATTGAAAGTAAGTACCTACTCTACTCTACTGAGATCTTGTTGCAAACAGTACATTCCTATTTCATGGTTTATTGACAAAACCCATGTTTGGGAAGTCCCAAAAAATATACTAAACGTAGTAAAACAATTCTTTTATAAGTGTGGCTAATGTCGTATTTCATTGTCTCAGAACAGTGTTTTTTGAGGCAATATGAATGAAATGTAAACCAGCTACACTACTCACTATTTTATCAAATCAAAATTATTAATTTATGAAAATCAAAACCAGATGGAAACTTACAGGCCGATATGGTGGTCTGTTGATCACCAGTTCATTGTTGAGTTTACTGCTGCTCATCAATGGATGCGAACAAGACTTGCCAGAAAAAGTAGAGCCGGAATCCGTAGATACTTCCATTCCGTCGTTTCAGGCGAAACTCATTACAGATGAAAGTGATGAACACATGGATGGTAAGTACAAATTATTGAAAGAACAGTTTGAGTCGTTTCAAGTGTATCAGTTTAACACTCAAGACGTTTCAAACTTTGTTCATCAGTCACCCAACACGCTTTTTAAGTTGATTTTTTCAAAAGAAGATCAATGGGAGATGAAATTGGAACCTTCAGGTTTGATGGCGGATAACTATCAATCTTATGGAATATCCGCTGGAGGTCGTGTAGCATCAGAGACCATGAAAGATGTCTTTTATAAAGGAGCGACTAGCGACGGTGGTAAAGTTACCATCACACTAGACGACCAGACAATTAATGCGATGATATTCGTAAATGATGAAGCGGTCTTTATTGAAAACATTGCCAATTTAGGCGTGGAGGAAGCACCAAACGAAGTGATTGTTTACCGATCAAGTGACGTGAAAGGTTCGGGAAAATATACCTCTACAGCAGAGGAAGTAGAGGAAGCGTCACAAGGAAGGATGACAGAGGTAGAAAAAAGCCAAGATGAATGTAGAGTACGTGTAGTAGATATCATCACAACAGTCACTTATGGCGTCTATGAAACTTTTGGTGAGCGTAATATTGGAAAACTAAATAAACTGCATTTATCCTACATTAATCACATGCAGTCCTTGTTTGACGAGTTCAACATTAAATTTCGAGTGACAAAGCAAGTAGTGATGACTGAAGATTTGGGAGATCCTCGGGATCAAGTAGATTTTGATGGGAAGGTCTTGATTATTTTAAGAAACTACGAAAATGATTACGTTGTAGGTAATGCTTATTTTAGCGGCCTGTGCCAGCCATATAAGCGATCTTTTATGTATGTCACGTCCATATATAGTACACCTTTTACTGTACAGACGTATGCACATCATATGGCTTATTTGTTCGGAGCACCTCGAAACGATGACGGGAAGAACATCATGAATTCCTCTACTCGCTTGGGTGAATCAACAACCAAATGGCATCCTGAAACGAAGGAAATCATTAACGCTGAGAAATTCAGGGGATGCGTAAGTTGTGAAGAACCTGTGACAAAAGGCATGTATCTATTTGATAGGTCCAGGGGCAATGGAATCATTGTAGGGCAACCAGTCATTGACGTTGCTAATACTCAATCAGGTGATTTTGATGGAGACGGAAAAGACGACCTCATTACATCGAATAACGGGGAATGGTATGTTGCGTACAGTTCCAGTTTCCACCGTTGGGAAAACGTCAATACCTCCACACATCCCATTCAAAATGCACTGATAGGAGATTTTAATGGAGATGGCAAGTCGGATGTTTTTGTATCAAGAAACGATGATTGGTACATTTCTGAAGGTGCTACAGGTTCCTGGAAAAAGATCTCTGAATCAAAAACCAAAATACCCACACTTGCCGTCGGAGATTTTAATGGTGATGGAGTAGATGACATCATGAGACAATCGGACGGTAACAATGGGCTAGGCAAAGGATGGTACATCGTCTATGCTGACCCAGGCGCATCTTTAAGTCATCATAGCTGGACTAAGGTGACCAATTCAAGTGTGCACATGAAGGATGTGCAGGTAGGTGATTTTAACGGAGATGGAATGGATGATGTCATGGCAATTCTTAGTGAAGCAGCGTCTGATGGTGCTGGGAGGTATATAATTTTTGGGAAAGAGCAACTGCCTTTCGGTGGCTGGGAGAAGGCAAACTCAAGCCTTAGTTCAATGTCCGAAATAAGAATTGGTGATTTTAATAATGATGGAAAAGATGATGTATTCGGCTACCTCGATCAGACCTCACAAGGAGGTGCTGGCTGGTATGTCAGTTATGGAGGGACAGGTCCCTGGGAAAAAATAAGAGACGACTTCCAGGTTGGGTCTGGTATCCATTCACTCGTATTCGGGGACTTCACAGGAGACGCCACCACAGATGTCATTTTCATTAAGTAAACAAGAAATCGTAAGACATGTACAGTTTAAAAAATAAATTTATTGCAAGTAGGGTATTCATCCTGCTAACAGGGCTTATCATGACCTGGAGCTGTGAACAAGATGATCTAAGCTCCGAAAATCCATCAGATCAGGCTTTTAGTGCTGGCAAAATAGTTACGGCGTATTCAGTGGACGTCATGCAACAGGCATTGGATGTTTTAATCGAAGATCCTAC
This sequence comes from Ekhidna sp., assembly GCA_965267215.1. Taxonomy (GTDB): domain Bacteria; phylum Bacteroidota; class Bacteroidia; order Cytophagales; family Cyclobacteriaceae; genus Ekhidna. The sequence continues at coordinate 1,191,771 of OZ253940.1, read as the reverse complement.
ATTCAACGCTGAGGACATTGACGTTGAAGAAAACTACCAATATGTTCGCTTTAAGCTACCTGAAGAGGCGTCTCATGAGGAGTTAGAGGAAACAGCAGATATTTTTGACTTTCCGATCTATGGCTCAGATCTGGTAGGTGCAGAAGAGACAAATGATGGTAACTTATATGGAATCATCCCTGCAGATGGGTCTTTCCCTTTAAAAAATGTCACACTTCTTTCTTCTTTATACCTTCCGGAGCATCTGGCAGATGTGCAGGATAGAGAAGAAGATATTGCACGCTTGGAGCAGAAAGCCTATGAAATTGCCGGATGGCCGTTGGAGGTTCCACAAGCGGAAGAATCAGGAAGATTAGGAAAGTGGCGGCCTGGTGGAGCTATTAAAGCATTGGATGGAAATGGAAATGCTTTCCCGGTTCCACAGCTGATTGTGAAGATTAGAAAGAACATCACGCCAAACAAATGGAAAACAGCCGTAACGGACAAAGACGGTAAGTTCAGATGGCCAGGAGAGAGGCCTAACATATCAGTTGTCTATCATTTTCAATATCACACACAAACTCCACCTTCAGTTTATTACCCACCAACGGAAGTTGGAAACCTGACTCCCTATGAATTGAGGGTCAAGGATAATCGCATACTGATTTCAAGTGGAAAAAGGAAAAGTCCGTTCAATGTAACACTAGGTGCTAAAAATGACAATGATCATGTATTTGGAAAGCTCTATGCGGAGGCACTGAAACAATACTTGCAGTTTAGGGCCTCTGTAGAAAAAGAGATAACAACGGATGCATTTTATATGTGGCAGCAAGCTAGAGAGAAGCTTTACGTATCCATTTCACCTGGAAAGGATACAGAAGAGGCTTTCACATATGTTAATGAGGACGACTACTTAAAACTCAACTTCCCCGGCTTATCTGGTCGTACTCGGTTGGACGAAGCGATACTATTGATGCAATTGATTGAAGGATTTGAGTATCACCGCTTGTCCAATACCGGATCAAAAACCATGGATGATGATCTGAAGCGGACATTAGCTCTTATCGTAGGATATGAGGCCATTAGAAATGGTAGTTACAGCGATGTGATAGGTCAGCTTAACGATAAGCTGCAAAACCACCCAAACATTGCCTTTAGCTCCTTTATTCTGGACCTCATGGATAGCGAGAGTCAGGCACATCCACTGGGAATAAATGGATCTTTAGACGGCATAAAATCCTTAACATGGGATGGCTTGTTAAAGCATGTAAAACTTGCAAGAAGCAACGATGCACTATTAGGCCGTTTTATTAAGCTGAGGATTGCTTCAGAGACTAAGCTCAAAAACCTTTATGCTGCCAGGTTCCAAGGTTGGTACCTCATGTCTGAGGGAAGAAACCTATTACCTAAGGTCAGCGACAATTCGATTAGAGGAAACAAACTAAAGGTAGGAGATTTTAATGGAGATGGAAAAGATGACCTCTTCTACCTGGAAGAAGTAAATAGGCAAGGCTTTGTGTATTATGACATTTATCAAGAACCAGTCCCAATTGCCTCGTTCGAGAAAGAAGGGAACTTTCTAATTGGGGATATCAATGGTGACGGCCTGGATGATCTTTTTCAGAACACCGGATCCGAATATGTTGCCTATTATGCTCCAAACTGGGAAAAAGAACTATTAGCGACATTGGATGCAAACGAAAGATTTAAAATAAATAGTGGAGATTTTAATGGTGACGGTAAAATGGATCTATTTAGAGCGGGAGAAAGTACGACCAAAGTCTTATATATAAAATATGAATGTAAGGGAGAATGGAAAAGCTTAGAATTAGCCGGGGGACAGATCACTTTTAGTCCTTACGATATTGAAAAGTGCTTGATTGGTGACTTTATTGGTAACCAATTTGGAGGTCACGAAGATGATTTACTTATTGTAAACGATCGTGAAACAAAAATTCTTCAAGTAGCATTTTTTAGCAGATCCAAGGTGGTATCCCATGATTTGAGGCATGTGATGGATGGAGTGCCTAATACAACATTTGGTGCATTTTCTGCAGGCGGTAACTTTTTTGGAGATGAGAAACAAGATGTACTTCATTTCAATAAAAAATGGGATCTCTTTTCAGAGACTTCACTAAATTACCCATTTAACAAGCCTATTACACTGAATGATCTGCGAGGGAATAAGGAATTTTTTATCAAACCTTTGAAGAGTCGTACTGTTATCGGAGACTTCAATGGAGACGGGAAATCAGATGTGTTGTACACAGCACCTGGCGAAGCAGAATAGTTGCTAGGTTATAAATGACTCAATTTAGTTTAAAAGACGGCTCCAATGATTTTTAGGGTCGTCTTTTATACTTTCTCAAGCAATCCTCTTTGTGCCAGTCTCTTATAGCAATCTTTCCTTTCATTACTTTCTTTCCTCTCTTGGTAGGATCGAGCACTCTTTTATTCGCTTTTTTAGTCTGTTTTCAAAGGAGCTCGTGATCTTCGATTTTTCATTCTTGGATTGGAGAGCAGAATGACAAATCCATGGTTTATCTAGGCTATTTTAATTCTACTACTTCTGATATTCTATGTTAAGAATTTTCCATACAAAATCACCCATTTTGGTTTTAACTATCGCTTCGTCACCTACCTTTTTATTAAGTAGTGCTTTCGCCATGGGGGAATCCATGGATATGTAATCTTTATTACCGATGAGTTCTTCGTAACCTACAATTCGAAAACATTTTTGGAGGCCTTTCGCTTCATTCTTAATTTCTACCCAGGCACCAAAGCTCACTTTTCCTTCCTGGTTAGGGTGGTAGTTTATGACTTTAAAATCATCAATGCACTTACGCAAATAACGGAGGCGCCTATCAATTTCCCGCAGGCGTTTTTTGTTGTAATGGTAATCTGCATTTTCTGAACGGTCTCCCAAGCTTGCGGCCCATGCCACTTTGGCGGTAACGTCCGGACGTTCCACTCGCCACAATTGATCATGTTCATCCCTTAATTTTTGCAGGCCTTCGGGCGTAATCATTTGCGAGCGATTGAGTTTTGGTAGCGTTGATTCAGGGATTTTTCGCCTCATAATAAATGATCTTGGTTTGAAATGCTTGCAAAATAAACGAATGATAAGCAGTTTGTAAGTGCCGAAGAATCATTAGGTATTACATGATGTCCTGCGTTATGTTAATATAGCTTCGGTCTTGGGCGGGATTAATAGTTTAGGATTTGGCCTATTTCATCAATCAGAAGTAATCACCTCATTTCTTAGCAATAACGAGCACTCTTTTGCCACTCGTTATGAGGCAGACGGCCAGTCAGAGGAATTACCATGCCGCAGTGAGGGCGCCCGGCTAGGGAACGCTAGCAGGAGGGAAGGAGAGTGGCAAATGTGTGTGGAAGAAAGAGTAGGCTATTCTTTGCTGAAAGATTTACTATCATACTTTGAACCCATTTTAGAACGAATTGCCAAAAGAGAATCGTTAAGAATATCAATAGGATATTTCTCAATACCTAAGAATTTCTCCTTACCATCTACAAGAATCGGGAACTTGTAAATGGTCAATACACCGTCTTTGATTTCATATTGGAACTCAACTGGATTAGATTCTCCATTCCACGAGTATAGTATTGCCTGAGATTCTCTTGCTGATGAATGGCCAATATCCAGCCTTAGCTGGAAGCGCGTTTGGAGAAAACTGTTAATGGCGCTTGGACAGGGCAAGCCGTGCGGATGGATCAGCGCGCTGGCCGAGCGGCTATTTAACATGAACACTAATTATATAACAAGCTTCACTAGTTGCTTGAGAGAGTTTAGATATCCATTTCAAATTGTAAGCGGAATATCAATCAAAGGGATGCATATCAACGTTACCGCAAAAGCGGCTGGCCTGTGCAGATTATTTACCTGAGCGGCTTGGCGAGGGCAAGCGTAGAGTAACGGAGCGCAGACATAATATGAATTATATCTAACCAAACAGTTCGAAGATCAATAATCCGCTCAAAAGCTCATTATACTATTTTGTTATATAATGTCCTGCGTTATGTTAATATAGCTTAGGTCTTGGGCGGGATTAATAGTTTAGGGTCGGCCTCTAACATCATTTAAAAACGTACTCATCATTTCTTGGCAGGAACGAGCACTCTTTAGCCACTCGTCACGAGCGAGGAATTACCATGCCGCAGTGAGGAACGTTGGTAGTGGGGAAGGAGAGTGGCAAATGTGTGCGGTCAATGGGTTGATTGCCATTCCTTAAAATGTCTTCCTATGTCATAAAATACTTCTCTTATATGATTGGAAAATTCGAAGTAAACAACACCCTTTATGTCGGATGGAATTTCAACTTGAGAGTTTTTAACCACTATGATTTTTCCATCTCCGATGGCTCCATATCTACCTAGAAAATAGCCAAACTCTAGTACTACATTTTGTCTTGCTCTCCTTTTTTGATCAGAGGTCTGATCATCGGGAGTAAATAATACGATAGAGTAATAACAATCACCCGCAACACGTTTTAGCTTCCCAATTATTGTTTCAATAGAATCTGTTATCTGATCAGATAGAATGACAGGATTTAAGTTAAGATCATTCTTAAGAAACTTTTCCAGTTCAAGCTTAGATTCACTGTCATGTCCGTGCACGATAAATACTTTCTCTCGTTTTAATACTGAACTTTTGGTTGTACTTCTTGATGGTTGTTTTGATTGGTCTTTGAGAGTAAAAATAGATCTAAGGTTTTTCCTAAGGCGTCTTATTTCTGAATCATTAACTTCAAGATCTCTCAAAGATTTATTTATGTCTTTTGGATCAAATGGTTCATGTCTCCATTTAGCAAAATCAATTATTAAATCGACGATAAACTGGTCAAAATCATCATATCCATATCGGTCATTCAATAAAGCCTTGAAAGCGTTTTCATATTCTATGTCGGTGAATTCTTCTCGATCTTCTTCACCGTCAATTGTATTTTCTAGAAATTCTAGCCATTCCTCATCAAGATTTATCTCAAGCATTAAATGTTCATGTTCATCAGAACCGATATAGTCATAAATATCAATTCTTCCTAGATTGGCAAACAATGGCTTTAATTCAGATTCTAAGTTCATTTTGAGATTCAGATAAGTCAATACAATATATTATTCCTAATAAATAAATCCAATTCAATTAAAAAAGAGAATTGGATTCTTATTGTCAATTCAGGTTGCACATTATCCCTGGAAATAGTTAGATTGGTAATAACTGGATGAATTCTATGAAACAAGTATCAATACTTTTAGGAGCTGGCTTTTCGATCCCAAAAGGCTACCCATCAGGTGGCCAATTAAATTCACTGATTTCGACCTTTAATCCTGAAGAATACACAATTGGAACGGCTTATGAACTTATAAAACTAGAAAAAGGGCAGGAAGACATATTTTGGTACTCATCTCATAATGTTTACAAATTCTTCCTATCAGAAATGATCAAGTTTTTTAGTTCATACTTTGAGTTTGACTATGAAGAATTCTATGATTTTCTCCAAGATCCTACAGGATACAGCGAAAAATCAAAGAGTGATTTTGATGATTTTTTCAAAGAATTTTCTCGAAAGCATAAGAGAGATGATTTGGGGAATCTTATCATGAATACTACCACCATTTACAATAAGCTGATTCCTTCTTTTCTAAAGGATGGTAATGGGGATAGATACTATGAGCCGACACACGTTTGTAAACCAATTTATCCAATCTATGGCGGCTTTCTATACCTATTAGAAAAACTAGGACAGGACTATGATATTGTTCATATCCACACTTTAAACCATGATGTATTATTTGAGACCTTTAATTCTACAGATTGGATAAATGGTGAATTAGATGATGGATTCGAGGAGTTAGGATCACCTTATTATGGAGTTGTTGAAGGGTTTAAGAGAATTACTCATAAAGTCAGACTTCCATTTTATTCAGGCAAATACGGTAGAAAATTCAGATTATATAAACTGCATGGAAGCATTGACTATTTTCCAATACATGATGAATCAGGAAGAGCTGAGGTCTTTGTTAAATCTGCTCCAGGGGTAGACTATATGGATTTTAGTAAGGAAATCGAAGAAAATGGAAAATTAAAATATAGAAGAGACTGGCTCAACCTTCATCCCGATTTCTTGAGTGGAACAAATTCTAAGGTTCTTAGATATAAAGAACCAGCTTACTACACTAAGGTCTTTGAACATTTTGAAATTAATCTAAAACATTCTGAATCTGCCATAATAATTGGTTATGGCTTCAAGGATCAAGAAGTCAATAAAATTCTGAAAGAGAGCCTTTCACAAGTCAAATATCCACCTCTAATATTTGAGCCATTTCCTTCAAAAATTCATGAAGAAAGTAGTGAAATTATTAATGGGCATATCATTAAAAAAGGTATTGAAGGTATCGATATTTCTGATTTAAGCGGATGGTCATGAAACAAATCATAATACTTCCAGACACCAATATTTGGCTTAACGAGCTAACTAAGAATAAATCAAAGGAGCTTGATACACTCAAGTTCTGGATATCTAAGGGAATAGAAATATTGGTTCCTGATTTAATTGAAGAGGAGTGGGAGAGGAATAAGGAGGCGGTCCTCGAAAAGTATGAGATAGGATTGAAGAGTCAATATAGTGTGGCTAACAAAATACTTAAGAAACGATTTGACGGTCAGACGCTTGCATCTACAGAAGTTCAGAAGCTTAGACTTGAAAGAATAGGTGAAATAGAAGAATTGTTGAATACGGGTAAGAAATTTTCCATTACCAATGAAATAAAACTAAAGGTAATTGACCTGAGTAAGGTCAATAAAGCCCCATTTCATAAAGACAAGAATAACAACAATGATGCACAGCTTTTCCTTTCGGGTATAGAATACATAAAGGGCAGAGAAGATCATCAATTAATATTTTTGAGTGAAAATTATACCGATTTTACAGAGGGAAAAGCTAAAAGAGATAAGCTACACCCAGATCTAGTTGAATTAGTCGGAGATCAAGATGTTCTGTTTTTTAATAACATTGGCTCACTCATAGCAAATTATGAAGGGTTGCCTAAAGTAGAATTAGATTCTAATGATATTTCAGATGATAAGACACAAATATTCAAGTCGTTAGAGAAGTCTTTGAGTGGTGTTCCGATTATTAAAGCAATGCATCAAGCTTTAGAAGAAATCTACACTGAAGTTAACTTTATACCCCCTCATTTTTTTAGAGATATATACCCCTTTAATCTTTCGGAAGCCAAGCATCAATCATATTATAATGACCTTCATTTTACTACTAATAATCCGGAAATTATTGAAGTATTTAAGTCATTGACCATCAATGATGAAATAATCACTTCAGAAGACTCAGAAATTCAAAGTCAAATTGATGATATTATCGAAATAGTTAAGGCACTTAATTCCAATTTGATTTACTCAATTAGTGAAAGAGGAAAGGACAATATTCAAATCAAGCATCAAGATCAAAAAGAATGTGATTGCTGCATTTGTCTTTTCCACAGAATGCAATTTTCAGAAAGTTGGAGAGCTAGTTTTAGAAAGGAAGAAGATTCGTTAAAAGAGATCTTTAAGAAAGCTTTCGCCTGCTATTTATTTAAAGATTACAAAAGATCTTACCAATACCTTCATTTGGTAAGAGAAGAATCTTCTAAAGAGGGAAAGACTATTCTACACTATCTGTGCTCTTTCAATCTATCCAAAATAAAAAGTCAATTTGACTGGAAGCTTGGAGATAGTGATGAAGAAAGAGAAATCAAAGATTATTTGGAATCTATAGATACTAGAAAAGAAATAGCTCATCTATATTTTTCTGGTTTTGAGAATATTAGACTTTTAAACTGGGTAAATGATGGTTGGTATTATCAACACATGATTTACTATGGAAATAAGCTACTACAGGAGATAAGAAGATATAAGAAATCTATAGAGAGAGGCGGTTCTGGTTATGTTACATCAATTACCAATTTGATCTGTGATTACGCCGAATTTGATTATTTCCTTAATAGGAACTGCGTTATTTTTCATCACTTCTTAGAGTTTGATCTTATTCATAGAAATTTTCTTGAAGCATTGTTCCTCGCTTACACAATGCCAGAAAATGCATCTTCAAGACTTGAAAAGTTTGACGATTACTTCGTGCAGAAAGTAATCTTCTATTGTGAGAATAAGGATGTTATAAATACCATAATTGAGTTTAAAATAGAAACCATAAAATATGCTGGCAGTGGGGTTCAAAGATGGCTGGAAAACAGTCTATCTGATTTTGACGAATTTGAATCGCTTGTAGATAAAAAGGAAATTGAAATCCGAGATTTTCATCATACCTATGAGAGGGTTTTACCAAATCTATTAGTGTTCGCAGGGATTATCGAATTCGATGACAATAAGGAGCGAGAGTACCTCGATTTAATACTTGAATTCTTCAAAAAGGATAAAAAGTTTCGAATGGGTGGAGACTTATATAATGGCTTTACTTTTTACATAAATAGAAAGAGTAAGTATTTCGATGATTCCTCTTTATTAAAACTAATTAACCTGGTAGTTCACAAACAAGAATTTCATAGAGAGAACATACTTGGGTCGGTGAATTACATGATTACTAATGATCATGATACATTCGAAATAGGTGACGAAAGACTGGTTGAATACATCATAAAAATATGTCTAGATGAATGTGATTTATGTCAAACAGAAAAGCATGATGATGATTCAATAGGACTTTATTACCAACTTTTTTCTCATGAGGGCAAGTTAAAAGTCACAAATAGGATAACAAGCATTCTACAGGATGAATTTTATCCAGATTTATACATTACCTCTTCACTGTTCGAAATAATCGATTGGAAAAGTCATTGGGATACGTATTTGGAGTACTGCTTGAAGAGCATTGAGAAACCAAGAAGAACACCTTTTCACCGAAATGAAGATGATGAATATCCAATTGTTAGAGATATGATTAATCTTGCTTATAAGGTAGGGATCGATTTGAGCAATGAAAAATACTCAAAGTTTAGAGGATTGTCAGATTATTTTGATTGGCTACTAGACATTGAAAATTTTGATTATTCAAAATTTAAACCACATTGGGTTAATCTAATAAATACAAAATCTTATTGGGATAGATACAAAAAGAGCAAGTCACTGAAGATGTTCTTGAATGAGTACCTTGAAAAAAATAAAAATGATACACTTTTAAAAAAATACTTCAACCTTTATAGCGATTAGGATTTTACCCTTAAAAGAATAAAATAATGCAAATCTGGTCTCAACTCCGTCCTTTATCTAAACTAGATCAGCTAGCAGAGACCATCATGAAAACTGCTTTCATACTCTCTGAAAATCATCATGTTATCCAGAGTTATCTAAACCACAAAGGAGCTCATTTTAAGATAATCAATCGAGTAGGGGAGTCAGAGTATGATATCTTATGTCGTCAGATCAATATCGAGAAAACCAATTATGCTTTTGTATCTAAATCTGACCTAGAAAGGGGTTTGAGAGATGATCTTTGGATTGGTTTAGTCTTGTTTGTGGATGGTCAGAAACCAACTAAGTATCTATTTCCAAGCACGATTTGGAATGAACCTAATCAGCTATTTACAGACACTGCTGTCAAGAATCCTGAGTATGGAATCAATTTGAATAAAAATACGACTGGACAGCTTCAAGAGTATAGTTTTGAGAATCAAATCGCCAGAATATGAGTCCAACTAAAAGTTCTGAACTAAAGAGTCTCTTCAAGAAATATGGAACAATCCTTATCATCTTTTTCATTTTGAACAATTTTATTGTTGGAGGTCTAGCAGGTTGGATTAGTAATTTGATCTATCCTGATAATTTCCCGAACACATTTGGTAGGACATATTCTTTGATAGTCAGCTCTGTATCAATTCTAATTAATTCTTTGATAGCAGCAATAACTCTAACAGATACACGAAAATCAGATCTCAGATGGCTTATATTTTTTATAGCTCTAGTAGCTCCATCAGTTGGTGTTATATTTCTTGTTGTATCAAAGTTGATTGCTACACATGATGATGAACCCACAAGAGTTTGAGAAACAATGGTTGTCTATGCCAGATGAAAAACTTAATATGTTTGACATTCAATTATTCAAGCCATATCGAGTAGATAACTCTACACTTGAATTCTTAACTACCTCAGGACTTCCTGATACAGCAGCACCATATCTAAATTTTGGACCAGATTACTTTCAGGAGTTCAATAGGCTCTTAATAATAGGAGTACAAGGACAGGGTGACCTTATTGGAATTAGCCCTGAAAAATCAGATAAAGTCTATGCAACCAGTGTGCAGGGCGGAAGGCCTTACTTCGTTAATTCGTCTGTTCAACAACTTGCCTCTTTTCTCTTAATCTATAGAGCATTTGTGTCTCATATAATTTCAGAAAGAGGTGAAGACGCATGGATAAACTGTGATTTCACGAAAGAAGAGTTCGAGTTGATGGAGTCAAAATTTATAGAAGTTGATGAGGATGCACTAGAATTGAATACGCTTTGGAATGAAGATCTAGGCATTTTGGTGAATAACATGAAGTAATAAGCTATAATGGGATCTAAGTGATCATTATAATAAACTTTCAAAAAGTTTTGAAACTTCAATAATTAATCATACGTTTGTCTCAGATATGGAATACACAGAAGCAAAACAAAAATTTATTCAGGCCTGGGGAACCTTGGGCTCTAGCTGGGGAATAAATAAAGCCATGGCTCAGATTCATGCATTGCTTTTGATTAAAGAAGATCCTCTTTCTGCAGAGGAAGTAATGGAAGAATTACAGATGTCACGCGGTAATGTGAACATGAATCTAAGGGCACTGCTTGATTGGGGTATTGTTGAAAAAGTCAACAAGATTGGAGAGCGCAAAGAGTTTTTTGTTGCAAAAAAAGATGTGTGGGAGCTTGCAAGACAAGTATCCAGGGAACGAAGAAGAAGAGAAATAGAACCAATAATCAAGGTTCTTGAGCAAGTACAGGGAGTTGAAGGAACAGGAAAAGAGGTAAAGGAATTTAAAGCGATGACAAAAGAGCTTAAGGATTTTTCATACAAAGTTGACAGTGTACTTGACAAATTCATCAAGTCTGATCAAAACTGGTTTTATAAACTACTCATGAAACTTTAAATATTTTTTTATTATAATGTTTCAATATTTTCTGAAATATATGAACTATTTGAATTTTAACTAAATACTACAATTATGAACTATTACATTCTTACTTACAGCCTTTACGTAACCCTGTCCATAGCCCTGACTGTTTGGGTGGCCAAGACGCTTTTCAAAAATGGTCGAATATTTCTAGTCGACATTTTTCATGGGAATGAACCTCTTGCTGACAGTGTCAACAGATTATTAGTGGTTGGATTCTATTTAATCAATGTGGGATATGCAGTTTTCACACTAAAAATTCTTGGTGAAGTTCTTACAGTTCAAGCTGTTATCGAAACACTCAGTGTCAAGATAGGGGGGATCATCTTGATTTTAGGAGGAATGCATTTCTTTAATCTGTTCGTCTTTTTCAGACTAAGAAACAGAGCTAAGAATGAAGTTCAAACTGCCGTTTGATCATGAAGAATCTGCATTTCTACATACAATGCATCTTGGTTTTGATTGCTCTCAGCTTAGCTGTTCAGATTCCAGCGCAACGAAATCTATTTGGCTATGTAGTCCTGGTTGAATTTATTCTTGGCGTCTACCAGATGGGGATGAGTCTCATGCTCATGAATAAACTCACTAAGAAGTCAAGACTTTTTGAGATACATTTCTTTAGCTCATTAGGGTATTTGTTTGTGCTCATTGTGCTTGGAGTTATCAGTCCAGCTTGGATGAATGAGTTGTGGACTTTCGCACTTTTCGTTTTCCCTTGGGTTTTTGCCCTCTTATTTTTGGTCGCTATTGATGAATTAGAACGTGCAAGGCACTATCGATTATGAAAAAGATTGTTATAGCTGGTGGAACTGGCTTTTTAGGAAAAATGCTAAGTGAGCATTTTGCAAATTTGAATTATGAAGTTGTTGTACTCAGCAGATCAGAGCATAAACCAGTTGGAAACATCTCCTTTGTGAAATGGGATGGTGAAAATCTGACTGATTGGAGAAAAGAACTAGAAGGCGCAAAGGCCTTGATTAATCTTTGCGGCAAATCAGTCGATTGCAGATATACACAGAACAATAAGAAGCTCATATATGATACTAGATTGAATTCAACCAAAGTTCTTGGAAAAGCAATTGAATCATGCAAAACACCCCCGGAAGTCTGGATAAATTCATCTTCTGCTACGATCTATCGACATTCTGAAGATCGAGATATGGATGAGAATACTGGCGAAATAGGAACGGGATTTTCAGTAGATGTGTGTCAAAAATGGGAAAGTACTTTCTTTAGGTCTATTACTCCAAATACTCGAAAAGTAGCATTAAGAATAGCTATAGTTTTAGGCAAGAATGGTGGAGCACTCCAACCATTAAAAAACTTAACTAGAATTGGATTTGGAGGAAGGCAGGGGAGTGGTGATCAATATTTCAGCTGGATTCACGAAGAAGATTTCATCAATGCAGTAAACTTTGTATTAGATAATGAAGAGTTATCAGGAGTCTTTAATGTTTCTTCGCCAAACCCGGTAAAAAATACCCAATTCATGAAAGCCTTAAGAAAGGTATTGAAAGCTCCATTTGGAATGCCTATGCCTAAATGGATGTTGGAAATGGGTGCCTTGATCATTCGCACTGAGACTGAATTAATACTGAAAAGCCGTAGAGTTGTCCCTCAAAAGTTGCTTGAAAAAGGATATAAATTTCAGTTTGCTAAACTTGATAATGCCCTAAGCAATTTATTACACAAACAACCTTGAAAGTATGAATTTTTTGAAAGCTGAATGGCGTAAACTAGCAATATCTAATTATGAGGTCGAACCTTCACTGCTAGAGAAGTACATACCTAATAATACAGAACTTGACATTTGGGAGGGCAAATGTTATGTGAGCTTAGTAGGCTTTATGTTCAGGAATACCCGGTTGTTGGGAATTCCAATCCCATTTCATAGGCACTTTGAAGAGGTGAATTTGCGATTTTATGTACGCTATTATGATAAGGGAGAATGGAAAAGAGGGGTTGTTTTCGTTAAAGAAATCGTTCCTAAACCAGCGCTAACCTTTGTGGCTAATCAGATCTACAAGGAGCATTATCAAACGATGAAAATGTCTCACATTTGGGAGATTAAATCGGATCAACTACAGGTGGAGTATGTATGGAAATTGGGTAAGCATCAGAATAGGTTTAAAGTCAAAGCTTCGACAAATCCGATTGACATTCAAGAAAATTCAGAGACTGAATTCATTACTGAACATTATTGGGGCTACACTAAAGTAGATGACCAACGCACATTTGAGTATGAAGTAGTGCATCCTAGATGGCAAGCGTACGAAGTATCGGATTATGAAATTGATGTGGATTTTGGAGTGGTGTATGGAGATGATTTTAAGCTGCTTTCCAAGCAAACACCAAGTAGCGTAATGCTGGCAGAGGGTTCAGAGATCGCGGTGAAAAGCAAAAGGACAATATAGTAGTGTCAATATTATGTTAAATAAGCTTTTGCGTCTAGGCGGGCTGGCTGACAGAATAGCGGGCCATGCGTTGGGCTGTGGGTGGAAGCTTTATTCTGTCTAGATTTTTGCATACTTTTCATCAATGGAAAAGTATGAGCCCAGCGGCTTGAGCGACATTAACGCATTATGATATCACCGATACAAATCATATTAATTGCAATCTCATGCGTGGTTATCTACATCATTGTAAGAGAAGCGTATCGAATAAGAAAGAATGCTAAACCTACTATAGACAAGCCAGACACCAAGATTGAACCTAAGGAATATGTTATTCTCACGTTGCTAACACTTTTTCTATTGTTGATGTCTATTAAAGCGATATTCAGTCTTTAAACAATTGTGAGATTTCCATATCACGAACTTTGCAAGGAACTTTAGATAGATTCCTGACATCCGCTACGCTACTTCAGGAATGACGAACTGGTGGTATGCTGTGCCAAAACAAAGCGTTGGCAAGCAAGTGTTTTACAGGCAATTCCTAATCGCTGAGAATGGCGTATTTGAAATTAAACTGACCAATCGTACGGATAACGAAAAATAGAACGATACACTTTGCCTGGAAATCTCTTGCATTCGGGCTGGTCATCAGGCCTTAGCCTGAAAGCGGGTGGGAAACTATTAATAGCCGTTTGGTCAGGGAACGGCCGAGCGATGGAATGTGCGCTGGCCGAGCGGCTATTTAATATAACGTCTAATTATATAACAACCCAGCTAGAAGCACTGAACCCATTATACGTCTTGGAGGGTTGGCTTGTGGAGATTATTTACCCGAGCGCCGTGGCGAGGGCAAGCGAAGAATGAGCGCAGACATAATATCAATTATATAATCCAAGCTTAGCGATAATCGCCAAAGGCTGTATCAGAAATAAATATAGTTTTGTTATATAATTTATATTATGTTAAGTAATAATTACTGGATTCCCTTCTACTGTACCTTATCAACAGTTAACTACAACTTCTAACCACCATCTAAATCAACTATCTTTAGTAAGTCACGCCTTAGCGCATGAATAAAACCATTACCATCATCACGTGCCAACTCCTTATAGTATGGCATGTGTTTCCTCAAACCAGTAAGCTTGATAGTTTGCTTACCAACCTTCAGCACACCACTGGTGAAGCTCGTGTGACACGACTGCATGAGATCATCAAAGCCGCCTGGACAACTGACCCGAATGCCGTTATCCCTTATGCCAGGGAATCCATCCAACTTTCTAAAGAGCTTGAAGATCTCTCCCTACTTTCTACCTCTTATAGAATCTTTGGAGGGCTATATAACTACATGAGTGAAATCGATTCGGGTCACTACTACAAAACAAAAGCTTTGGAGTTAGCTATTCAGATTGAAGACTCCATTCTGATTGCTTCTTCTTACAACAACCTTGGTGTTACGTCCCAGACAACCGGCAATTACGTTGAAGCCCTGCGCTACTATTATCTGGCATACCTTATTGGAAAGAAATCTTCCACTTTTCCAAACTTACCCATCATTATGTCCAATATTTCAGAGGTCTACTACGACCTGAAGGAATATGATAGCGCCATACGCTATGCGAAATACGCCATGAATATGACCCAATCTCAGCCCTTCTCCTCACAGCATTTACTCATTTTGAACACACTGGCAAGGGCGGAATTAGCTAATGGTAACTTCCAGAAAGCCAGAAACTTATACAACGATATACTCACCACGAGTAAATCGATCGGAGAAAAGCGGTATGCTGCCTACGCCTATCAAGGACTTGGTAAAATGTTTGTCCAAAATGGAAGCATCTATCCTGCAAAAAAGCATCTATTTCAAGCTTTGAAGCTATTTCAAGTGCTTGACGATGAGAGTTACATATCGGAAATCTACCAAGACCTGAGTCTATTAATGATCAAAAGTGACCCTGACTCCTCTTTTTACTATGCTCGCAAGAGCTTGATCCTGGCTAAGAACCTTGATCTGCAGGATATTATGCTTTCAAACTATAACATTCTCATAGATCTGTTTTCTCAAAATCGTATTATCGATAGCCTCCAATACTATCAGTCTCTTTATCACGCTATGGAAGCGGCCATTAGGAAAAAGAACAATTTGAACAGTATTGAAGGAATGTTTGCTAAAATACGTGATGAGGAAATGCGCACAAGGATCTCCAATCAAGCCTTGAAACTGGAAAAAAAGACCTTTCAGACCAATTTTTTTATTGCTCTTGCTGCGATTACTTTCCTGCTTTCAGGTTTCATTTTTAGATACTATCGTAAACAAAAGAGACTTGGTAAGTACCTGTCTGAAGTAAACCAGGAAGTCACCAGACAAAACGATCTAATCGATGGAAAAAACAAAAAATTACAAGCACTCAACAATGAAAAAAACGATCTAATTAACATCGTAGCTCATGATCTTAAAAACCCCCTATCCAACATTGTTACCTCTGTGCAAATAGCTAGAGAAAGTCCGGAAGCAGAAAATGAGCAGGCACTACTACAAATCGCTGAGGACAGTGCAAGAAGACTATCGGATATGATTACCAAAATCTTAGATGTTGAAGCGATCGAAAAGGGTTTATCCGCATTGCATCTAGTCTCTGTTGATCTTTCTGAAATAATGAATAGCGTCTGTGACGACTTTGAGATCCAGGCTTCCAACAAATGTATCAAAATCAACAGGGACATTTCGGATCAAGTGTTTGTCTGTGCTGAGCCCACCTACCTCTATCAGGTTATTGAAAACCTTGTTTCAAATGCGATTAAGTTTTCTCCGAATGAAAAAAGCGTATTCATAAACCTAAAAATCGACAAAATTTTAGCAAGGATTGAAGTTAAAGACGAAGGTCCAGGCATATCAGACAAGGAACAAACCAAGTTGTTTCAGATGTATCAAAAGTTGAGTCCCAGGCCTACTGGTGACGAACATAGTAGCGGTATAGGCCTCTCCATTGTGAAGAAATTCGTTGATTCCATGCAGGGCCGTATTTGGTGCAAAAGCAAAATCGGTGCAGGAACCAGCTTTTATGTCCAATTTAAGCTTGCTTGAAAATCGCTAATGGTGTGGTCCTTCATCTTTAAATACATACCAGACAAATCCAATAATAGCAGCCAGCGCAAGCAATAAAACAATCGTTAATCCCATAAAAGCAAAGTAAGCACTTTTAGTGCGGTAACTTGTGTTTAATTATGCCATACACATAGGTGCCAGCTACAGCCGCTGCAATTGTGATTATAAAAACGGAGACTCCATTTCCTACCAGAATAAATAAAGGTCCCGGACATGCCCCTGTTAGGGCCCAACCTAGCCCAAATATGATTCCTCCTATCAGATAGCGACTGACACTACGCTGTTTTGGTGCAATCATGATGGGATTGCCATCAATGGCACGTACTTCTTTGCGCTTAATCACTTGTATGATGATGATACCCAATACTACTGCAGAGCCTAACACACCGTACATATGAAACGACTGAAATCGAAACATCTCATAAATCCTGTACCATGAGATCACTTCACCCTTTGTCAGGATTATACCAAACAAGATTCCAAGGATCAAAAACTTGATAAATTTCATAGATATTATTGTTATGCTGTAAGTATGTACGGTAACATGAAGTAGGTCACTACCAACCCTCCGATAAAGAATCCAACCACCGCAATGAGTGAAGGCTTCTGTAAATCGCTCAGCCCACTGATGGCATGACCTGATGTGCAGCCCCCTGCATACCTGGCTCCAAAGCCAACAAGAAATCCACCTAAAATGATAATTAATAACCCTTTGATATTCAAAAGGTTATCCCAATTGAATATCTCAATTGGTACCAGATTTTGTCCCGGGTGAGTTAAGCCCATACGTAACAATTCTTCTGTTGTTTCTTCACTGATTTGAATACCAGCTCCGTTAGACATCCACCGGCTGGCTATTGCTCCACCGATGATCAAACCTGCTACAAATACCAGATTCCAATTCTGATCTCTCCAATTGAAGTCAAAGAAATCACAGTGCTTCCCGGCTCCCATAATGGCACACATACTTCTGAGATTACTACTCAGTCCAAATCGCTTCCCACTGAGGAGCAGACTTAACATAATAAAGGCAATAAGTGGTCCAGCCACATACCACGGCCATGGTTGGCTTAAAAATTCCATCGAAAGTCTTGTTAAATTTTACCTACTCTAGCTTCCTACTTTTGTGTAGTCGGACATACGTAATTTGTGACTGGAACATCTGTTGCTTTAATGTCCTTGTAGCCTCCAGCTACATCCACTAACTTATGAAAGCCGCGAGACTTGAAGATGGATGCAGCAATGACTGATCGGTAGCCTCCTGCACAATGAACATGGTATGTTTTGTCTGAATCTATTTTTTCCATTTGATCATTGATGTAATCCAAAGGCATATTTTCTGCGTCTTCTACATGTTCAGCTTCAAACTCTCCAGGTTTTCTCACGTCCATCACGTGTATGTCTCCCATTGCGTATCTTTTTGCAAATTCATCCGCAGAAATGGATTCCATATTCTGAATTTCTTTTCCCGCTCCTTTCCATGCCTCCATGCCTCCTCTCAGATAGCCAAGGGTATTGTCATAGCCTACACGAGACAGGCGAGTTACCACTTCCTCTTCCCTGCCCTCATCGGCAAGAAAAACAATCGGCTGCTGCAAGTCAGGGATCAAAGCACCTACCCAAGGAGCGAAATTTCCATCTATTCCGATGAAAATAGCATTGGGGATATGTTCCTTGATGAATTCACGCTGATGTCTTGTGTCGAGCACAAGTGCACCTTCATGATTGGCCATCGCCTCAAATGTATCTACATCCAACGCTATGTTCCCTTTTTCGAGAACAGCGTCCAGTCCGATGGCTTCAGATTTGTTCATAGCTACGTTTTGAGCAAAATACTGAGGTGGTGGTAGCAATCCTTCTGTCACTTCTTTGACGAACTCCTCCTTTGTCATATCTGCCCGCAATGCATAGTTGACCTTCTTTTGGTTGCCTAGCAAATCAAATGTCTCTTTGCTCATGTTCTTCCCACAAGCCGACCCAGCGCCATGCGCAGGATACACAACGACATCATCAGGAAGGGTCATCACTTTTTCACGTAAGCTGTCGTAAAGCATGCCGGCCAGATCATCCTGCGTCAAGGTTCCTTTTTGAGCCAGGTCCGGACGTCCCACATCACCAATAAAAAGTGTATCTCCACTAAAAATGGCATGTTCTTTCCCATTCTCATTAATCAATAAGTATGTTGTGCTTTCAAGCGTATGTCCTGGTGTATGAAGCGCTTTGATCTTCACATTCCCTAACTCAAAGATTTCACCATCTTTCGCTTCATGAAAATCATACGCTGCTTTTGCTCCCGGACCGTACACCACCTTCCCTCCTGACTTTTTAGCCAGATCAACATGCCCTGATACAAAGTCTGCATGAAAGTGTGTTTCAAAAATGTATTTGATAGTGGCTCCTTCCTTTTCTGCTTTCTTCATATAAGGCTCAGACTCTCTTAGCGGATCGATGATTGCCGCTTCACCTTCACTCTCAATAAAGTATGCGCCCTGTGCCAGGCATCCTGTATATATCTGTTCAATTTTCATTGTCTTATCTATTTCTATTACAAAAGTACGACGCTTTGTTTTTGTGGTTTGTAACAATTGTTACGTTTTGATATTTGTCTGAAGAGTAACCTTTTTATGAGATTCCTTGGTATTGGTTAATGCATTTTCAACTGCATCAGTCAGACTTAGAAACAAGTTCTTTTTGCCAATAATTTTCGTCAAACCTGTCTGCTTCATAGTATCTCTCACAGGGCCTATTATATCGCATAAAACCAGCCTCACCCCTTTCTGGTTCAGTTCGTTGAGCAAATCTCTCAAGCCCTCAGACGCGGTTGCATCCAGGTGACTGACCGGACCGCAATCAATGATTATTTCCTTGATGGACTGATCTGAATCGATCAATTCCCGTATATAATCCATGATTCCTTGTATGTTGATAAAGCTTAAAGGTGCGTCTATTCTTAGAATAGCTAATCCTGGCCATGTTTCCAGGTTGTCGAACCTGGTGATATTCCTAAATTCATGATGTCCTTTTATACGTCCTAATCTGGCAATGTGAGGATAAGCAGCACGATACAAAAACAGAAGAATGGATAAAATAACCCCTGTGAAAATGCCTATGACCATACCAATATTAAGTGTAACAAGGAAGGTAAAAAGGAGAACCAGGAACTCTTTTTTGTTCTTGATCCACAACTCTTTCATGTAGGAAAGATCAAATAAGCCACTTACAGCCATTAAGATGATAGCAGCCAAAATGCTATGGGGTAAGTAATAAAAGAGTGGTGTTAAAAAAAGTAAGGTCAAACCAATAATAACAGCACTTATGATGGACGATAATGGTGTGTTGGCGCCTGCCTGATAGTTTACTGCCGAACGAGAGAAGCCACCTGTCACAGGATACGACTGAAAAAGGGAGCCAACGACGTTGGCCGCTCCTAAACTGATGAGCTCCTGATTTGAAATGACCTTATGATCTTTCTTCTTTCCTTCTATAGCTTTTGCTACAGAAAATGCCTCCATAAAAGCAATAACGGAAATAGTGAAAGCCAGAGGAAGTACTTCTCCAAATCTACCTAGAGAAAAGTCCGGTAGCTGAAATGTCGGTAACCCTTCAGGAATACTTTGAACAATACTTACACCCTTATCGGCAAGTCCGAGGGAGTAAACAAGAACAATTCCAGCTATCACCGTAATGAGTGCTCCTGGGATGTTTTTATTCACTCTTTTGATGAGTATTAACAGAACCATCCCACCTACTCCAATAAGAAGCGTATAGACATTCGTTTGATTTATCTGATTGAAGACATTGATGATGACTTCATAGAACCGATTACTCTTTAAAATATCGGTTCCAAGAAGGTATTTCAACTGATTGAATCCTATAATAAGGGCTGCCGCAGATGTGAAGCCACTAATCACAGGTTTGGATAGTAGGTTGGTGATGAATCCTAAGCGAAAAACTCCAAGAAGAAGCTGAAATCCTCCCATAAAGAATGCAACAAGTATGGCAAATGATATGTAGCTATCGGAACCTTCCGTAGCTAAAACTGAAACTCCGGCAGCCACCAATAATGAGTCCATGGCTACCGGTCCTACAGACAGTTGCCTCGAAGTTCCTAAAATGGCATAGATAATTTGTGGTACAATGGAGGCATACAAGCCATACACAGGTGGTAATCCAGCAATAAGTGCATAGGCCATTCCTTGTGGAATGAGCATTACACCTACCGTTACACCTGCGAACAAATCTCCATTCAGATTTTCTCTGGTATAGCCGGGAAGCCATTGCAAAATGGGAAGCGAATTTCTAAGTCGATTCATTTGCTGCAAAAGTACCAGTTGTCAATCTAGCGATTCGTAACAATTGTTACATGATCCAAGCTAAAGAATTTCTATACTATTCCGCTTTAGGGAAATTTTTTCCTCTAGCTCCAGCTTCTTCAAAAGCCTTGACACAACCACTCTGGAGGTATTCAACTCATCTGCTATCTGTTGGTGGGTTTTATGGATCTCAAAAGATTCTGTGGCCTGTTTGGTATCCAATAGGTATTTGAAAAGACGGTCTTCCATGTTCGTAAAAACCAGGCTATCAATGGTATCTATTAACTCATCGTATCGAAGTTGATAAGAACTGAATATGAAGCGTCGAAAGGATGGGTATTTCACAAGCCAGTTGTCCAGATTAGAATTAGGGATCATCCATATGCTGGAATCATCTTCTGCTATTACCTGTACGCTACTACGTTTTCTTTCAATACAACAGGTTATCGACATGGAACAGGTTTCCCCTTTTTCGAGGTAGTAAAGTAATACGCTACTCCCATCCGGTCTATACCTATATACTTTTAGAAGTCCTTCAAGTACAAAGGGGATCACTTTCTCGTCATTATCAGGATCCATTACGTAACTCCCTGACTTGACCCTCTTCTGATATCCTATCTGTTGAATCTCACTTATCAGTTCAGGCTCAAAATCATGATTTATCAATATGTCCTTGATCATAGTAGATAAGAAGTTCAACTAAAAAGCCGATCAATAAGATCGGCTTAGTTTAAAAAAATTCAATATCACTTTTAGATTTAGTTACCTACTAAACTGTCCAGTTCGGTCTGAACTTTATTGTACTTATCCTTCATTCCAAGGCTATTATAGATATAACCGAGGGTTTCCAATACCGTTTGATCGTCCTTCTTCAATGAGTAAAGCTTTTCCCATTTCGGAAGTGCTGATTTAAGTTGCACATTGATCTTTTCTGTCAGTGCCTTGCTCTTTGCTTCTTCCTTATAGCTCAATGCGTTTCTTTCCTTGATAAGCTCATTTGCATCATTGAAAAGTGCCACTCCAATGTTGAAGTTGGAATTGTAGTGATTTGGATCGATTTCCAATGCTTTCTCATAGGAATTCATAGCGGCTTCCTTATCACCCAGTTCATCCTGAAGAACGCCAAGGCTAAAATAAAGATCAGCGTTACCTGGGTCAGCAGCTATTGCTTGTTCAAGGCCCGCTTTCGCTTCTTCCGTTTTGTCGAGCTGAATAAGCAAGTTAATCTCATACTTAGCAAGATCTATATCGTTTGGATAGACTTCTTTCCCCTTTCTGATGACATCCAGACCTTCTTCGAAATCCTCTTCTTTGATCGCGTAATTGTAGAGTTGTAAGAAAATATTCTTGTCTTTTACGCCTGCTTCATAGGATTTAGTAAAATTGGCTTTTGCTCTTGAATCATCACCTGCCGCAACCGCTGCGTACGCTGCATTCAAGACAGCATTTGTATCCGAAGGGTTGATAAAGAAAGCCGTTTCAAAATTGTCAGCTGCTGAATCAAAATTTTCCGCGTTGTAGGCTGCAATGGCAAGATTATAGTAATGAGCGTAATAACCTTGTTTTTTGGAATCTACATTTTCTATACCAGCAGCAGTAAATGAAGAAACGCTCTTTTGCTCAGGATCTAATTCTAATGCTTTATCAAAGGATTTAATGGATTCTTCCAAAGCTCCCGGCTGATTATTTGCTGTGTCCAAAGCAGCATAAATCTGACCTCTGTAAAACCATGTTTTTGGGTCATCTTTCGTTTTCTCGTGAACTATCGCCTCATCTATAATGGTCTTTGCTTCTGCCAATTCACCGTCTTGCATAGCAGACAATGCTTGATTTATCTTGGGTTTCTTCTGCGAAAATCCCACAGCACAAATACCTGCCAATACTAATGTTAAAAAAGTTCTCATTATTCTTTTTTTAGTTTATTCGTTATCCTTTTGGTTTTCGTTTTGCTCAGGAGCATCATCACCCCCTTCTTCTTCATCGCTTTCTATATTTGAAATCTTCTCAACCGCAGAGATTTCATCGTCATCATTTAATTTGATAAGTCGAACACCTTGAGTAGCTCTTCCCATTACTCTTAAATTGTCAACAGTCATCCTTATTGTAATTCCAGACTTATTGATGATCATGAGGTCATCACCATCAACAACATCTTTTATTGCCACAAGCTCTCCTGTCTTATCTGTAACGTTTAAGGTTTTTACCCCCTTACCACCACGTTTGGTGATTCTATAATCTTCCAGGTCAGATCGTTTGCCGTATCCTTTCTCGGATACCACTAAGAGGTTCGGTGGATTTTTATAGTCTACACAAACCATACCAACTACAAACTCTTTGTCCGTAATATTCATTCCACGCACACCAGATGCCATACGCCCCATACTTCTTACATCTGATTCATGGAAATTAATGGCCCTGCCACTATTACATGCGATAACAATATGACTATCTCCATCAGTTAGATTAACGTCTAACAGTTTATCATCCTCTCTAATTGTAATAGCATTGATCCCGTTTCTTCTTGGTCTGCTGTATGCTTCCAGTGAAGTTTTCTTGATAATACCTCGTTGAGTACACATTACAAGGAAATTATTATTGATGTAATCCGGATCCTCCAGGGTCTTAACGTTGATCACAGATCGCACTTTATCGTCTGATTCGATATTGATCAGGTTTTGGATTGGCCTTCCTTTTGAAGCTTTACTTCCCTCTGGCAACTCCCATACTTTAATCCAAAAAACTTTACCAAATTCTGTGAAAATAAGCAAATAGTTATGTGCCGAAGCTACGAACAAATGCTCAGTAAAATCATCGTCCTTGGAAGTAGCGCCCCTACTACCTACTCCTCCTCTACCTTGTGTTCGATACTCTGTGAGTGCCGTCCGCTTTATGTACCCTTGATGTGAAATGGTGATCACCATGTCTTCATCAGGAATCATATCTTCTGCGGTGAACTCATCCGCGCTGTGCTCAATATCGGATCGACGCTCATCACCATAGCGCTCCTTCATCTCCAGAAGCTCATCTTTGATGATCTGCATACGCCTATCCTCATTCTCAAGGATGTCCTTTAATTCTTTGATCAACGCTTGTATTTCCTCGTATTCTTTCTGGATTTTATCACGTTCAAGTCCAGTCAATCGTTGAAGACGCATTTCTAAAATAGCCTTGGCCTGAATTTCAGTAAGGCTAAATTTCTCCATCAGTCCAATACGTGCTTCGTCAGGGTCTTTAGAGTTTCGTATCAATTCAATGACCTCATCAAGGTTATCTAAAGCGATAAGATACCCTTCTAAAATATGCGCTCGTTTTTCCGCTTCTTCAAGCTCATATTGAGTTCTTCGTACAACTACCTCATGTCTATGCTCAACAAAAAACTTTATTAAATCCTTGAGATTAAGTGTTTTAGGTCGTCCTTTTACAAGTGCTACATTATTAACACTGAATGAAGACTGAAGGGCAGTCTGCTTGTAAAGGTTATTTAAAACAATGTTTGGAATTGCGTCCTTTTTAAGATCATACACAACACGCATTCCTTGCTTATCTGATTCGTCCCTGATATCTGAGATCCCCTCAATCTTTTTATCATTGATAAGTCCAGCAGTCTTTTCAATCATACTGGCCTTGTTCACCTGATAAGGAATTTCAGTAACAATTATCTGTTCACGGCCTGTACTGGTAGTATCAAAATCAGCCTTAGCTCTCAGCACTACTCTACCTCTACCGGTTTCATAGGCAGCTC
This sequence comes from Ekhidna sp., assembly GCA_965267215.1. Taxonomy (GTDB): domain Bacteria; phylum Bacteroidota; class Bacteroidia; order Cytophagales; family Cyclobacteriaceae; genus Ekhidna. The sequence continues at coordinate 1,167,062 of OZ253940.1, read as the reverse complement.
TCACACCCTGATACCCATATATGGTTGCTCCGGTAGGAAAATCAGGAGCAGTGACATATTGCATCAATTCTTCAATGGTGATATCATTGTTATCAATGTACGCAACCACACCATCTACGACTTCCGTAAGGTTATGTGGCGCCATATTAGTAGCCATTCCTACTGCTATACCACTGGCACCATTCACAAGTAGGTTGGGGATTTTTGAAGGTAATACACTAGGCTCCTCTGTACTATCATCGTAATTCGGAACATAGTCAACCGTATTTTTCCGAATGTCTGAGAGCAGCTCTTCTGAAATACGACGTAATCTGGCTTCCGTATAACGCATGGCTGCAGGAGAATCTCCATCTACGGAACCAAAGTTACCTTGTCCGTCAACCAGCGGGTACCTCATGGACCAGTCCTGAGCCATTCTTACCATGGTATCATACACCGCGGTATCTCCGTGTGGGTGGTACTTACCTAATACATCTCCCACAATCCTGGCGCATTTTTTATAGGATTTGTTGTAGTTCACTCCCAGCTCGTCCATTCCGTAAAGAATTCTTCTATGAACTGGTTTAAGTCCGTCTCTCACATCAGGAAGTGCTCTGGATATAATAACGCTCATCGAGTAATCGATGTAAGCGCCACGCATTTCTTCCTCAATGTTTATGGGGATGATATTCTCTTCTGGAGAAGATAAGTTTTCGATATCTCCGTCTGCCATTTAAGCTTATTTGGGTTCGCAAAAAATCAACCCGCAATTTAGCGAAAATAAACCTGAAAAAGATGTCTTCTATGAATAGAATTCTCTCCCGTTTAGATCAATTCCTGGAAGGATTCAGCTTGCGCTTATTCTGTCTCTTGTAGCGCCATAACCTGCGATGGTTCTCACCTACTTTAGGGTTTTGCCGTTTCCAAATTGGCTGCCCCCTTACTTCCTCTCTCCTTCCGGTTCTCGGATCAGTATAGACATGCTTTAGCTGGGTGTGATCGCTCTTCATAGGCGAGCGACGAATATCCGGAATGTTTATACTTAAACCTGCCTGAATAAAAAATGTAGGATACCTGTGCCTGATGCTCGAACCATCGGGAATTGTGATGCTGTATGACTTAAAATCAATGCTGGGGCGAATAATAACTCTGAAGTATTCAGACCAGTTGTTTTCAATGCTCACTCCCAGGTTGGTATAAAGGCCTCTGGAAATCGCTCCCTTGTTGAATTGGTTCCCTGCAGTAATCCGCCCAAATTGAAGTTCAGCGACAAAATCATAGCTCCAAAACTGATAGAATTTGTAACCTACCATTCCGAATAATCTGGAATACCTGGTACGTGAAACATTAGGTTCATAATTTCTAACTTGCTCTGTAAAAGAAGTTGGTTTAAGTTCCCTTAAATAATGTAGCTCATAGGTATAGCCAAGTCCAAATCGAAAATCTTTATAGTTGTAATGAACAGAAAGGGTAATTGGCACCCCCCTTGCAGCTCCCCTGAAACCGAGGCTGGCCGAATCTGTATCAACGAGAAATGTCTGATTACCCAATGAGGGATTGAATACAGGATTAGATATGTACTCAAAAGGGACATCAAATGGATTTTCAAGCGAAGTTTCAAATCCAAGCTGGGGATCGTTAAGCCAATCGGTATATCCGGAAAAATTGCTTCCCAGATTTTCAATTTCATTGGAAAAGATGAACTGATTTTGAGCATCCTGATAGAAATACACTCCACTTAATTGATGTGAATAATTAGTGATCCCTACCCCGGTGGTGGCTGTGATGCTAAACTTGTTCAAAAAGACCATCACTGGATTACGGTAGATATTGTACTTCCTGTAGATATCATCTTGCGCGAATGTACTTAGGGAAATTCCCGTAAGAATCAAGCTTAGAATTCCGTATCGTATGAGTGCGGTGAACAAATCCTTGTAAAGTTAGTTTACCCGCGTTATTTCGAACAGTAATGTTCGATAAGGTGGGACTTTCGACACATAATCAGGGATAATTGCGTCTTCAATCAGATCATTGGTGATAAAATTAGGGATAACAAGTGCACTTTCTCTATATCCTTGAGACGATGGGATCATGAATAAGGCTCTTTCTCCGCGTTGCATCAAGGAGACACCAAACCTAAAGCCTGCTAACAATTCCCGAGGTTGCCCGGATCCAAATACCCATTCAAAATCATCTCCTGAATCGAACGTTGTATTATTGATAAATCTACCTGTATAATCCACGATAATAGTATCTCCATTAAGTGGTAGCGGTCCATTGCCTGCACTAAGTCTTTTATATGAAATTCCAGACGCTGAAAACAATTCTACCGGATCCAGCGGATTGGCATTTGTGTCATTCAGGTTATTTGAGGCAATGTAATTATCTATATCCACCAATTCCTGTGCGAATAAATCGCTTTCATTGTGGATCCCTACCAGTTCCACCTGCAATAACGCGATTAACGAATGGTTGATTGCCCCTGATGTAAGCTCCTGATATGCCTGGGATGGTGGCAGCACAAAGTTGTAAGTTTCTCCAAGTCGCATAAGGCTCACACTGGTATTAACACCTATGGGATATACAGCTGCTGCATCAAGTTGAAAAATCAGTGAGTCTCCGTTGGATCGCTGGTGGCTGGCAATGACATTTCCATTCAAATCACTCAGTGTATAATAGATCGCTACAACGCTCCCGCTGGCTGCTTGTGCTCCTGAAGGGTTTGCCACCTCAGGATAATAGTAAATGCCCGTATTATCTTCTCTGGAAGCTGTGATATTCATGGTATCAAGCCATGCTTGAATTTCATCATCCACGGGGGTAATAACTACATCATCTTTGCCACAAGAGATTAGAAGTACAAGTAGAATGAATATGGTTGAAATACGAATCACCACTTACCAACAACGCTTCTGAGGCGAGTACATTATTTAAAAGTCTTGCAAAACATTTGAAATACCGGGACCTTATCCAACTCAAGTTTCTCTCCGATAAGAATCAACCGTTGATACTCGGCTTTTCCTACTTTATGATTCTGGTTGATGATATCCTCATCATTCTCCAAAAAGAAACTAGCAATGAATCGAATCAATATATATGGAGAATGTAAAACAGCTTCTCTATATTCATTATAGTCTATATCCTTATCATTGGGATCAGCGTAGGCGATGTTATCTTTTCCACAAGTGATCTTGATCGTCTCTTTCAGCACGTCCAGGAACTTATCAGACCAGTTGTAATAGTTTTTGATCAGAAACTTCATCGCATAGACAACCGGATCCTTTTTCATGAAGTAACCTCCTTTTGACAGTTTTCTTGCTTTTTTATTGAGAGCCATCTCTTCAATTAGGCTTATTTTACCATCTGCCATCGCAATTCCTATCGTGGGTGTCATGATAATAAGTGAGAAGAAATCTTCATCACTGATCTCTAAATAAGGAGCCTCATTTTTTAGGAAATCCTTTTTCAATGTTTGCGTTATCTCCTTAACCTCTGGGTAAGCAATCATTGATTCTATTTCGTACTCGGTGAACATGCTCAGAATGATTAGTTATTGACCTCAAAATAAAGCCTTTTAAGTAAATAGGGAAAAGTACTCGTCTAAATATTGTAAGATTTATTTTCGCTGACTTAACAACCGTTTTCGATGACAGAAAAAGAAATTCATTTAGCAATACAGGTAGTCCCATTAGATAGAGATGGCGATGTTTATTCAAAAATAGATGCTGCCATTGATGTTATTCAGAAATCAGGGCTAAAATACCTGATAACCCCTATGGAAACAGTTATACAAGGACCTTATGAGAAAACACAGGAAGTGGCAAGAAATGCACAGCAGGCACTTGTAGATGCCGGATGTTCTGAGTTTCTCGTCAACATAAAAATGCACATACGAACCGATGGCGATGTAACGATGGAAGAGAAGCGATTGGAAAGGTGATTAGAAAGCGACATTGCTTTCCAAGGATTGATATGTTTGAAATTGTGTTTTTCCTTTCACACCTTGAAAGGAAAAGGTTTGTTGATTCTCTGCTCGAGATCCCTCCGCATGCAAGATAACCTCGTTATGACCGGCTGCAAGTGGTACCCTGGAATAATGGATGGAATGTGGGATTGTTTGCCAATTCCTTGTATCTGCCTGCTCAGAAGCGAAGTTTACCAACCCCACCAGGAAACCTAGTGTTTCATCTTCTTTTCTCACTTGTTTTTCAACAGCCTTTTTGAGAGCTACCCGTAACAACCCTTTCCCTAGCTCTTCCAGCATACGTTCATTCAGTGTTTTAAACGCGATAGCGTTGATATCTTCGGCTTTTTCAAGTGGATAATAATAGTTATTAATTTCCAAGCTCGCATACTCAAAGTATGGCTGTCTTTCGACATACTTTGGAAAGGCTACACGTGTGCCAGTAAGGTCTGTGATACTTGCGTTATCGTCATCGTCTGTATTGTAGTAGAATGGGAAATTCAAGCCATACTCTTCATTCTGAAAGAAAACCTGCCCACCGTCTCCTTCTACCGCAACAAAACTGATCGACCATTCATCCTTTACTGGTGCCAGGCCATTGTGCCAAAAGAATACCAGTTCCCCTCCTTCTGATGGAGACAAAGTTTTATACTCCATCCCAAACTCTTCACTAAACCTATCCAGCTCTTCAGGAAAGCCTGCCAGGGAGGCAGTTCGAAGCAAATCCTTCTTTAGTTGATCGGGTGCAGTAAGGTTGAACATCTCCATGTATTCCTTCTGGTATATTTCCAATGAGTTTCTATATGCTATAAAAGCATTATTGTAATCACCTGCAGCATCATAAATAATCCCCATTAGGTTGTGAACGAACGCATCTTTTTGATACTTATTTTCAGAAACATATTTATCTCCGAGTTCAAAAAGCCGCTGATTTAGCCTTCTACACTCCACTAAAGCAGACTCGTAATCTTCCATTTTCAGATAGTTGAGTGCCTTATAGTATAATAACATCAAGTGCTCGTGATCTTCTCCCGGGTAGACAATCAAGTTAGGATTTAAGAAATATGAAGCTGCGAAGTTTAAGTAGTTCTTTTGATAATCCTCCCCAAAGAGGTAGGCTTTCTCTAACCACTTGTTACTCTCCTCATAGTTGCCAAGGAGATGCTCTACGACACCTTGGTTGGCATAATATAAAAAGCGGGTTTTGCTCTTAGCAGCTTTCTTGTTCTGGTCTAAGATATCGGCTGCTTGCTCAATTCTACCTTGTTCGAAGCTCTTATTAAATTCATAATTGAGCTGATAAAATGAAGCACAACTGCTTGTTATGAGCGCTATTGCAACTATTCTTATGATCGTCCCAGACGGCATACGGGAGGTGATTTAAAGTGTAAGAATACAAGTCCTGATCAGTGAGTTTCAGGATTAGGCCTAAAACTCACTGTTCAAACTCAATAGTCTTAGTTCTTGATATATTTCTTGATCTCCTTGTCTCCTAGCCAAACTTTCTCATTCGTTTCAATATTAGTGAGCTCCAAGTTGACCTTATAATTGACTACTTTTTCTTTTTTGTAAGAGTCTGTCACTGCGGTAATAACACCAAACATCATAAAGTCAGCTCCAAGCTCTTTCCCCCATTGGGCTTGCGTTTCAGGTGAAGCAAACTCTCCTTGTTCTGCTCGTTCTTCTCTTAGCTTCTCCCTGAATTCTGCATTGGAAACCACCCTTACAAATCCTGAATTGATAAATTCTCTTTCAATATCTTTAATAAAAGTTTCAGATTCGATGTGCTCCGAACTTTTGTTTTGAACATACCCAACGATAACTACAGGTTTGCGATCGTTATCTATTCTGAAATCATTGTGCCATGGTCGACCAGTCACATCCTGTATCATTTCTTCGGCAACCAATTTAGAATCGGTATCATTCCAGCGACCACTAAGGTCCACCTGCTGATCTGGATTTAGTCGTGTTACTTGTCTATTGCATGATGCCAACACAAGTACGGCCAGCGTTATCATGGATAATTGAGTAATTCTATTCATTTCAATTTTTCTGTTATGGTGAAACAAAGATAGGTGAACCTTCACCTAAAAGTCTGCTGAAATTCTGAAATTCAAAAACCTTGCCGATAATGAATTGGGTATAGCTAATTGTCCACCGGTTACATCCTGTATCCATGAATATGAAAGGGTATTATCAGCACCTAAGACGTTTAATACCTCAGCCCTTAACCATAAGGTTTTCAGATACTTATGATTCCTTAGCTTGAATGATTTCGATAGCCCCATGTCAATTCTGAAATATTCATCGCCTGAAAAAATATTTCTTGCATTTATTTCATTTGGCGGGCCTAGCGGATAGCCAGAACCAATGACTGTATTCACATAAACACGAAGTGATGGATCTCCTGGCATGTGATCTTCAAAGTAAAAAGCAAGGTTTATATTCTGATCTGAAGGTCGACGTATGAATCCTTTGTCGTCTTCAGTTATGTCTTCTTTTGTTTTCAGTATTCCCAGGCTAAACCATGATTGTGTTCCCGGAATAAATTCTCCATTTAAACGGAAATCAAATCCATATGCAAATGCTTCAGCATCATTGTTTGCAAAATACCTTAGCCTCACATTGTCTATATCATATGCAATCACATTCGTGAGCTTTTTGTAGTAGGCTTCAGCTGAAAACAAAAAAAGCCTATTCCACCACGTCAGGACACGTTCCATCGCTGTGATGACATGGACGGATTCCTGGGCTTTCACATCTTCTCTTAATTCCCCGGTTTGATCTCTCAATTCCCTGTAGAATGGTGGCTGACTGTATTTCCCAATGGATATACGGAAGGTGGTTTCTTTTTCCCACTTAGGTTTAAATCGATAAATTAGTCTTGGGCTAAAAAGTGTCTGGCCATTATAATCAAGGTAGTTTAATCTAAAGCCGGCATTCACTGCATGAATAGAATCTTTCGAGAAAATAGTGGTTTGTAAGTAACCAGTAAGCGTATTGGTCTCCAAATCAAGTTCGTTGAAGATACTTTCGTTCACTTCTGCAAATCCAGCGGAATCCAAAAACCCGTATTCGTTGAGCTCATCGTCAATAATATTTCTTTGAAAACCTACTCCAGCCTCCAGTATAGACCAATCCGATAGCAAATACTCGTTCCTCCATTCAGCATTGTATAATTGGGCTTCCAGCCTGTTTCTTCCGTAGCTAAAGTTCCTTCCAATAGCCCTCACCACTCTGCATTCATTGAATCTGTTGGAACCCGGATTATTATCGATATCACACAATTGATAGGATCCTTCAACGCTGTAATTTTCTCGCTCTGATGTATAAATACCAGAAGCTATCCATCTACTTAAAAATCTATCCGACCATCTATGAGAAAGATTGAATCCACTTTGATACGTATCATAATCTAATTCCTCACGTCCCTCAAATGCAGTAGAAATTCTTAAATTTTGAGATACAGATCCGAACTCGGTTGTTTGAGACTCAGGTAAGGTCAGGTATCTGTTTCTGGCATATGAAAGTAACCAATTTAGCTTTGTACGATTGAATTGCTTGCTATTCTTGCCAGTTAGATCAAAGGTGAAGAAAGCTTGTGCATCCGTATAAGTTGGCAAATATTGACCTTGTGTCTCTAGTGTTCCAAGTAAATACCTTGAGTCTCTGTGCCTTGCACCAAACAGATATTGAATATCCTCACTGATACTGCTTCCAATGTATGCTGAGCCTCCGAGCAATCCAAAATTCAGCTGCCCCTCCAGCGTCTCAGGCTCCTTGTAATCAATATTTAGGGAAGAAGACAGTTTATCTCCATACTTAGACTCCCATCCACCCGCGTAGAAGTTGATATCTCCGACCAGGTCCGGATTGATAAAACTTAATCCCTCCTGTCGTCCTGCATTAGCAAGAAACGGTCGATAAACCGGTATATCGTTCACATAAACAAGGTTTTCATCAAAGTTTCCACCACGAACATTGTATGCTGATGAAAGCTCATTATTTCCCGCTACACCAGGGAGCGTGAGTAGCACCTTGTTGAAATCCCCAAAAGCTGAAGGCAGATTTCGAGCCGATCTGGCATCTATTTTTGTCGCCGGATCTATCCCATCTCGTTCCCTTTGTCCTTCTACCTGTACATCATCTAACCGGGTAGCGGCAGGTCTCATGGTAACTGTGAAACTACTTACACCAGTAGGAATATCTTCAAGTTCATATACTCCATATTCTACATGGGAAAAGATCAAGTCATATCGTCCTGGTTCTAACTCTAATTGAAAGTAGCCATCAATATTAGAGATTGTTCCTTTGGATCTATCTGACTTCAGGATTACGTTAACGGCTGGGATTGGTTCGCCATCCTGATCCAGAATTTGACCTTCGATCACCTCTTGCTGAGCGTAACAAAAAGACCAGAATACCACTGAAAGAAAAGCAAACCCAGCTCTCAATTGATCAGGCTTTTTTGAGGTTAGCGATGGTTTGAGTAGGATCATCCGATTTAAAAACGAAACTTCCCGCTACTAACATATCCGCACCTGCATTAAAAAGTTCTCCAGCGTTCTGATCATTCACTCCTCCATCTATTTCGATAATGATATCAGGGTTTATCTCGTCCACCATTTTTTTGAGTTTCCTCGTTTTCTCAAAAGTTGTCTCGATGAACTTTTGTCCTCCAAAACCGGGGTTAACGGACATTAGCAACACCAAGTCCACATATGGCAGAATTTCTTCTAATGCACTAACAGGTCGATGAGGATTAATGACCACACCTGCTTTTGCTCCCAACCTCCTTATTTCTGATACGGTTCGATGTAGATGTCTGCATGCTTCTTCATGCACAGTAATAATCTCAGCTCCCGCTTTCATACATTCTTCCAGATATGGATCTGCGTGCTCAATCATTAAATGGAAATCCATCGGTTTCTTAGCATGCTTATGTATGGCCTGGCACACGGGAAAGCCGAATGAAATGTTCGGAACAAATATGCCATCCATGATATCTATGTGAATATAGTCTGCTTCGCTTTCGTTGAGCATTTCAACATCCTGCTGCAAATTCGCAAAATCAGCTGCCAGTATCGAGGGTGCTATGAGTTTTTGGGGCATTATTTCAAATATTTTTCTATCATCTGTTTTGGATCAGCTACTGCCTTTGCAAGAACAATTCCATCAGGACTAATCAAATAGTAAAGTGGAATGGCTCTTTTCTTAAAATAACTATTTAACAAGTCAACATCTTTAGAAATGACTATATGAAAATCAGAAGAAATTGACATTCGCTGAATGAATTTTTTGATTCGATTGGGATCATTCTCATCTGTAATGCACAGAACTTCTACTTTTTCGGAAGATCCAGCAAGTATTTCCGGGAGTTTTTTCATCGATTTAACACAAGGACCACACCATGTCGCCCAGAAATCAATCAACAAATACTTACCTCTGAATTGCTCAAAGCTTACTTCAGATCCGTCTAGTGTTTTAAAGGTGAAGTCTTGGATACTAGAGCCTAGCAAATCGCTTTCCTGGAACTGAATAAGCTCGTTGGCTATTCCGGTAAGAAAATCATTATCAACTTCAGTGATGTATCTTTTTAGTGCTTCTTGAATTGAGGATTGCCTAACCCACTTACGTCCTGTTGCCGTACTCAACAATCCCAAATAAAGTGCCTGTTTTGCTTCGGTTTTTAAATCGATTGCTGACACGCTTTCTGAAATGTACCTTATATAATCTTCTTTTAGATGTTTTCTGAAAAATTCAATTTGGATTTCCAAACCATATAAGTAGGTCAAAGCATCAAAACTTTGAGAGGATGTTTGAAACTGTTCATTGAAGAATTGAAGAAGCGCATCAGCGCTTTTGTATTTTGCTCTTTGGAGTGAATTAATCTCATTCGCAAAGAAAGGAGTATTAGCCAAAGCATTTAGTTGTCTTTGATCACCTGAGGATATCTCTTTCTTTAGAAATTCACCTAATTCACCTATATATTTTTTAGATAATGATCCATTGGATTTTCTATGCTTTTGTCTGATCTCTTTAACATCAGATTCCACCTCGATTAAGTAATTCAGAATCTGGTCACCTGAAGATTTCCGGACCAAATCTAACTTTGCGTTGCGACCAAACTCATTAGCTTTCTTAAACTGAATATAGGTCAACTCGACATTAAGTGAAGTACCGGGGTTAAGATACAGGTCAAAAGAGCTTTCTTTGAACAAAATCTTTAACTTCTCCTGTCTGTCCAATGAAAAGCGAAAATCGAATAGTCCATCAACATTTGGTGAGACCTCATCAATAAGTATCAGGGTTTCAGTTAATGGGTTTTGATATCTGAGAAGTTGAATCGATCCCTCCTGAGCATTTATCGTCCCACTAATTTTTGTTTCATTGGCGAATAAAAACTGAGGGAGGATAAAAAGAATGATTAAGCTAGAGTGAAATCTTTTCATTAAAAGTTTATTAGCCTGACGACCTTCTGGTCTTTTTCTGTCTGCAAGAATAAGAAATAAACTCCTTGTTCGCTACTGTCGATCGTCAATTCCATCCGCTCCTTGATTTCTCTCTTTTTATAGGATTCTTCAAAAATCAAGCTTCCTTTCGGGTCAAGAATCCTGATATTTATCCCTTTTTTGAAAACTCCTTCAGTAATCAAATACAATGTGTCTCCTCTGAACGGATTAGGATAGACAGTTACTTTATCGCTTAAAATATCCTGTACGTTAAGCGCTTTGCCATCAACCGCATATGCATAAGACGGCACTCCGTAACCTAAGGAGAAATCGGGATCGTAGGCTCTATGTCCAGAATTCTTTATTGCTTCAATGACTTGCTGGCTCGTCCATTCAGGATTGGCTTGCCAGATACCGGCGGCAAACCCTGCAATAAGAGGAGAAGCAAAACTGGTACCACCGCCTCGTTCAATGGTCCCACTTCCTCTTACAACAGCTGTTCCATCCCCGAATGCTGCCACTTCCGGCTTAATTCTGCCATCAGCTGAGGGTCCCACAGAACTAAAATCCGATCGTTCAAAGCTTGGCGTGACACTTCCAACTGCAAGAATATCCAAGGCGTCAGCAGGATGACTGATGAGGTTCCCCGGCGCAGGCCTTCTTCCACTGTTTCCAGCGCTGGTCACCACAATCATTCCTTTTTTCGCTGCAATGGAAGCTGCTAGAGATACAATGGATGTTTGCCCGTCTAAATCGTCTTTAGAATAATTATGCTCGGGTATGTCAAATGTGCTATATCCCAATGAAGCGTTGATAACATCTGCTCCTAAGCTGTCGGCAAATTCAGCTCCCAATAGCCAATTATATTCTTCCAGGGTGTTCTCAGCTGCATTGTCTTCCGTAATACAGAGGATGAATTCAGCTTCTGGAGTTATCCCAATAAGATTATCACTATCTGACTGATAGTTAGAAGCAATAATGGAAAATACGGAGGTTCCATGTGCTCCAAACTGAAAGACATTTCCTGAGTTTTGAACAAAATCCTTCGTCGCAATAATCCTGTTATTTTCCCACAGGTGTTGAAAGGGTGTATACCGATCTACACCTGTAAATCCATTATCTAAAACCGCAATGAGCATACCCTGACCTTTTATATCATCGGCATGCATGTGATCCGCTCCCAGCATGATCAACTGAATATCAGAATTTCCATTGACTGATGGAGGTTCATCAAATTCGGTCGGAACATTAAGGGTCTCTTGCTCCTTCGAAAGCCGGGTTGTATCTGCCAGCAAGGCGATGCTATCTACAAAGGAGAGCATTGCTATGTCAGCCAATAAAGTGGTATCAACATTTGCAAGCGCTCCATTGAACCATTTGGAAGTGAAATACACCTCCGCTCCTGCATCTTTTAACCCTTGCGTATAGGATGGATCTACAGGTAGGTCTTCCTCTGAAATGGCAATCTCCTGCTTACTCCTTCTTTCAATGGCCCTAGATGTAAGAAATGATTCAGGATTGGAGATCGAAAAAGGATAGCTATCACTCGATTTATCAGTGAAATAAATGAAGTACCTATTCACCTGACTTATTTCAGACTGAGTTTGCGCATTGGCAAAAAAACTTACTAATATCAACACAAGCGCACCTAATATACTATTCTTCATTTCCTATTTCGATTAAAGTCTGTTTCAGCGAACGCCCTGCAATCACCTCTCCTAAGTCGGCTCCACAATCGCTAGAGGTACATTTCTTTTGGGTCAAATAATTCTTTTCTACCAGTCCTACACCCTGAGCATACACCTCGCTTTTTAAATCCACACCCGTTACGTTTTCCTCTATGTCTTCAATGATAAGACGAACGTGGCTATCCACGTCTATACTATCGATAAGTGCATTTTGAATTGATTGGTAGTAATAGGTCACGTTTCCTCTACTATTTAAACTATTACCATTCCATTCTCTCCCCAGATTTACAGGAAAGGTCAGTTTAATAAAAGGAATGTTGTTTTCAGTGATGGAGAGAAAATTAGCCGTCCGGGTAACTGTCCACACAGAATCACTTTCCCATGGATCAGACATATTTTGGCGTATATCTCTCCTCAGCAAATACCTTGTTTGATCGATACTTGGTATCGAATCAATGATCGTTTCCCTGAGTTGATAAACGGACGTATCAAAACCAGATATTAGAAATCTTATTTCTTCTACATCATAGATGCTGTAATTCCCTATTTGAAGTGGATAATAGTCATACCCAAGATCTGACGGTGATACCTCTTTTGTTTCGTTACAGGAACCTACAAGTAAGATTAAAAAAAGGAGTGACAAACCCTTAGACTGGAGACGTCTGACTGACCTCAAGGAGGGAATAAGTTCTTTAATATAGTATCTATTCAATTCTCTCTGTTCTGATGAAAACTTGAATGAATCCAACCACCACCGATCACGTCATCCCCTTCATAAAACACAGCTGCCTGACCTGGAGCGATTGCCGAAACACCATTCCCAAAGAACACTTTCATTGTATCACCAGCTTGCTCAATAACGGCAGGATTGCCACTGTCATTGTATCTCACCTTTGTGACTGTGTCCTTTCGTTCACCCTCGATGCTAGCATACTTCTGCATATTTAGCTGCTTGACATACATACCATCTCTGCTCAATTCATTAAATGTTCCCAACACAACACGATTCTTATCTTTCTGTATTTCAGTAACATATACCGGATAACCTAAAGCAATTCCAAGTCCTTTTCTTTGCCCCACTGTGTAAAACGGATAGCCTTCGTGTTCACCCACCACAGAGCCATCTTCCAGAACAAATTCTCCTCCAACTACTTCTTTCTCCAACTCTGGTATCCTCCTTCTTAAGAAGCCTCGATAATCATTGTCAGGCACAAAACAGATCTCATAGGATTCTGACTTGGTCACCAACTCATAAAACTGACGTTCTTTGGCCATTTCGTAAATCTCAGACTTTTTGAGATGTCCCAATGGGTATTTCGTGCGACTCAAACTCTCTTGTGAAATTCCCCAAAGTGCATACGACTGATCTTTGTACCCATCAACTCCTCTAGATACCACAAAGCGGCTATTCTCTTCACGAATGTTCGCATAATGTCCGGTAGCGATGAACTCACAATCCAATTTATCCGCCCGTCTCAACAAGGCGTCCCATTTTATATGTGTATTGCACATCACACAAGGATTGGGTGTTCTACCAGATATGTATTCGTCAGTGAAATAATCGATCACTGCATCGCCAAACTCATTGCGGATATCGATGATATAATGCGGGAATCCTAGACTTACTGCAATATTTCTTGCATCGTTGATAGAGTCCAGACTGCAACAGCCTGTCTCTTTGCTACTTCCTCCAGAGGTCTGATAGTCCCATGTTTTCATGGTCATGCCTATCACCTCGTATCCTTCTTCGTGTAGCATCACTGCTGCGAGTGAGCTATCAATGCCGCCACTCATAGCGACTAAAATTCTTCCTTTTTTACTCATTTGCTTCGTACTTCGCCGGGTTCACAGCCACGGTTGATACATAATAAATTGCAAAGTTAATTAGTTGTTGGTTATTAGTAACTAGTGGATAAGCTAATTAGACTACTAGTAGATACTGGATAGTAGTTAGTTAATTAGTTGATGTGTTAATTATTACAACTACTAGGTGTGGAAGTTATAATTCCTATGTGACAATACTAACCACCATTTAACTGGTTAACCAAACTCAGCAACAACCACCACCATCATAGAAATAAGTGCTTTCACTTAAGTGAATATCAGATGAAGCTTTTGCAAGATTGGCTGCTGTTTTATCGCATACTGCCAACGGTTGATTGTACATCAATACATGACCCGCATGATCATCAAAATATTCTTCCTCACCAGTATAGATAGCTGTTTTTCCCGTAAACACGCATGGACCGTCTTCCGGCATTGGATCTTTGATAGCACACACTTCAACACTTTCAATATAGATCGGTTGATTGGTGTCGTAATGCTTGGTATCTAAAATTCTGTAAGGTCGCTTAGCTCGAATCTCGACTGTACCAAATCCTATATCCGTTATCATCTTGATATACTCATTTAATGGTAGTGCTCCACTTAAGCATAACCCTCTCAGTTCGGGATCATTTTTGAGATTCTCTGGCATCACATCCTCAGAAACAGGATCCGATAATACTAGCCTACCATGAGGTTTCAACACTCTGTACATCTCTTTGAGCGCTGTTTTAAGGTCTTCTTCATGGAAAATATTGAAAAGACAATTCTGAGCTGCTACATCAATGGATTCATCTTCTACTGGTAGGTTCAAGGCATCACCTTTCCTTAAGCTGACAAAATCCGATGCGAACCACTCGTTTTGCTCTTCGGCTTCTTTGAAGTTTCGTGAGCAAGCCTCCAACATCTCATCCACTACATCTACTCCCACGACCCCTTCTTTCTGTCTGCTGAAGTAGGAAAACTGTAACAACTCCATTCCACCACCAACACCCACGTAAAGAATTTTTGGATTATTGGTTAGATCTCTGGCGTTTACTGTACTCCCACATCCATAGTTCATCTCCTGCATGATTTTGGGGATTTCCAACCCTGGAAAAGCCCAAATAGGTGTTGTAGTACAGCAAAGCCCTACATCCGGAGTTTCAGCGGCTTTTTTATAAATGTCTTTGGTCGTATCTAAGTATGTTTCTTGCATTGGGCTAAATTACTGATGTTTACATTCGAATGATGTACGTAATGTTTAGGGAAAATGGATTTACCGTCTATTTGTCTTTTAGACGGCTTAATTGATTGAGCTTCTAACTCTGCTCGTATACACTCTTAAAGCAGTTTTGAAGTCCATATTTTCTGCCTTCATGGATTTGATTATCTGAACGGAAGCATACGCATGTGTCAATCGTTCCCCATCATCGTCCCCGGGTATATCTATTTCAGGCTGTTGTTCTTCAGCAATTGCCATTTCCGCATTCTCGAGCTCTTCCTGTGAGTAGGTCTCTACCAATTTTTTGATGACGGGTATTTTCATTTGTCAAAGCTTTTCCAATAGTTCTATCACCGATTCTTCTTTGCTTGTAGGAATGGTAGAAACAAGTTGTCCATCCTTAAAAGCTGCAAAAAAAGGAAGGTTTGAAACTCCTGCCAGCTTTCTGGCTTCCGGGCTATTCTCAGCATTAACATCTAAAAATGCTACATCTGAAAACCGTTCATCTTCGGAGAGTCTTCTGAATTTCGGGGCAAACAGTCGACAGCTACCACACCAATCTGCATAATATTTTACGATTACTTTCTTGTTCTCTTTAAGGGAGCTGCTAAAATCCTGATCAGTCTTCAATTCTACTGCCATGAATAAACACTATTTGAAATTATTATATATAAAATGGAACTGCGAAAATATAAAGGAATATTACTCGGATGTAACTTGTACTAATCAATTTTAACCTTGAATGTTTCTTCCTCCAAGTTCCGCTTAACTTTTAGAAAATAAATTCCTCTGGTAACATTTTCAACATTGATAAAGGTTCCATTAAAGTGGTCAAAGTGCAAGATTACCTGACCTTTTAAGTCGCTAAGTGTTACCTCTAAAGGTTCACCTGACTTATTTGCGATATTGAGTATATCATTTGTAGGATTAGGATAAACTTGAATTTCTATTGAAGCAGGGGTATTGAGGGTTAATGAACCTGGCGTGAAAACTCGTACTTGATTTGGTTTCATCACGATTGAGGACGCAGTTACACTATTTGGATCAATTCTTAATCCCTGATCAAAAAAGTCCACAAAGGCTTGATCAGCAGTTAAACCGGAAATGTCTGTAGAATGAAGTGTTTCGACAACCTCATCATTACCATAGTTGATCAATACGAGTACTTTCTGTTCTTCAAGTTGCCTCCAGAAACCAAATACTGATTGATTTTGCACTTCAAATTCACTATAGGAGCCTTGTCTTAAAGCAGGTTCAGCGTTCCTTAGTCGAACCAATTTTCGATACCAATTAAAAATAGAGTTTGGATCTTGCATTCCAATTTCAACATTGTTTTCAGCATAGTTACTGGCTGGTGAAATCCAAGGTGAGCTAGTAGAAAATCCTGCAAAGGAATTATTGTTCCATGACATGGGTCTTCGGATGTTTTCGTCAGGTTTTCGACCTAGCATACCAACCTCTTCACCGTAATAGATAAAAGGGATACCTGGAAGGGTTAAATAGGTTGCGGCCATCAATTTTACTTTATCATCACTATTATCTAATTCGTTCATCAACCGGTTTTGATCATGATTAGTAGCGAAGGTTCCGAACTGATAGTACGGATAACTGTTGATCACCTTACTTATCTGGTTTCTAACACTTGATGCATTTCCATTCTTAATACTATTGACCATGGCCGAACCAAGGTCGAACTCAAAACAAAAATCAAGACCATTGTCAACTACATAAGGTACAATTTTTTCAGTGCTCGTCCAGGCTTCCCCTACTGACAAGGCGTTCGGGTTCGATTGCTTGGTGACTGCCACCCATTCTCGCCAGAACTCATGCGTTTCAGACAAATCTTCAAGCTGATCATCATTCTCATGAATGAACTTTACCGCATCTAATCTAAATCCATCGATACCTACATCTTCTAACCAAAAACGAGTGATATCAAACACTTCAGTTTTAACTTCCTCTTCTTCATAATTGAGGTCTGGCATTCCTCCCCAAAAAAGTCCGTAATAGTAATTGGGGGAACTTCCATGCCATACCGTCTGGCCCCAGGGTCCATTGTAAGATGGCTTGATGTTCGTCCACTTGTACCAGTTCCGTTTGCCTGATGTAGCAGAGGAACTTGAATTTTTGAACCATTCTATTTCTGTTGAGGTGTGATTTAAAACAAGATCTATGATCACCTTAATCCCTCTTTTATGAGCTTCACTTAGGAAGTTCTTAAAGTCATCCATAGTCCCATAGTCAGGATTGATGGATCGGTAATCATTCACGTCGTATCCATGGTAGCTAGGTGAATCATGAATGGGCATCAACCATATTCCAGTTATTCCCAAATCTGTGGAAGTAGTTGGGTCACCATCATTTAAATAGTCCAGCTTCTCTGTTATGCCATTGAAATCTCCAATCCCATCTCCATCGCTATCATAGAAGCTTCTAACAAAGATTTCATAAAAGGTGGCATCATTCCACCATTCAAGGTCAGCATTTGTTTGATCCTCAATTTTTATATGGTCCTCCAAAAGTATTTGATCAGACGAAAAACTGTTCGAAACCTGAAGTGTGACATCATATAGCCCCGGTTCAGCATAGGATACCGAGACTGTTTTGTCAGTTGATGATGATGGATCGCCACCCTCAAAAGTCCAAAGGCGCTCTTCTACTAATCCAGAGGAATTATCCGTGAAAACAACTGATCCGCCTGTAAATGAAAATGAACTGGAGCTTTGAAGTTTAGCGGAAACCGGACCCGTCGGAGGTTCTTCGTCATTATACCAGAAGGAAAGTGTTTCATCAGTGGCAGAAACTGTATGAACACGATTATTACCTGGTCCTGGAAACTCCTCCCTGTCATCCCACGCTCCATTATACCTAAACTTAAATTCGATACTTTGACCTCCGGTAAATCCGGAAATCGTGGTAGACCATACTCCATCTCCATCATCGTCTGCTAATCTTTGCAATGAACTTCCCCAGTTGTTGAATGTGCCTGCAACGTCAACAAATTCAGATTGTGGATTGAAATTACCTTGCTCAATTTGATAATTCATGTTTACGTCGAAGGTGATTGAAACACTTTGCGAACTGACATAAAAAGAAGCTAAAAAGAAGGTTCCAAATAAGTAATATCTCATACATCAAAAATACACAGCAGATCAGCCTCAAATCTTAAAAAATCCAACCTTTCCACGCAAACGTTTTAAGTACGCCATTTCTTAATACACCTGGAAAAAAGAAAATAAATATTACATGTTTATTTCTGTTGGCGTTTATTTGCGACTGAAAATTTTTGAAATCATGGCACTCAAAACATTTGTGAAAATTAGCAATATATCTAACCTATCCGACGCACGCTATTGCTCCGGAATGATGGTGGATGTGCTTGGATTTAACATAGATGCCACAACTGACAATTTCGTAAGTGAAGGAGATTTTGCTGAAATCACAGATTGGGTTGCCGGAGTTCAGTTTGCAGGTGAGTTTCAAACAAAAAGCATCGAGGAAATTAAGGAGGCTCTAAAAAAATACCGGATAGACTTTATTCAAATAAAGCACATGGATCTGGTAGAACCAGTGGTTCTCTTAGGCAAGCCCGTGATCTATTCCCTGGACATAAATTCAGAAAATGATTTAGATCGACTAAAATCTAATCTTAGTTACCTGGACGAGTTAGCGAAGCTTGTTATTATAAAATCTGAAAACGCATCATTATACGAGCAAATTGACGTTCAAATAGGATACTACAATGGTAACCTTAAACTTCTTAAAGGTTATGGAATAGACGATTCGCAAGATTTGGGTAAGTT
Organism: Ekhidna sp.; assembly: GCA_965267215.1. GTDB lineage: Bacteria > Bacteroidota > Bacteroidia > Cytophagales > Cyclobacteriaceae > Ekhidna. The sequence goes on along the minus strand of OZ253940.1, from coordinate 1,148,148 downwards.
TCCCGGATTAGAACTTGAAGCTACAGAAGAAGACCGGCCAGGATATAAAGACTATGGTCAAATCATGGATGTTCTTGAATTAATCGAAGAAGATTAACCTATCAGGTAATCCTTTCGTATATTTTCCCTTCACTTAATCACCAGATCACAGAAGTGAGGAAATTCTTTCTACTCATAGCGGTTATTGTGTGTTCCACACGGACTGTTGCTCAAATTGATTCCTTAGAGCAAGTCATCCGAGCAATGCCTGAGTCTAAACGAACAGTTGATTGGATCAATAATACGGTTGATAGTCTTTGGAATTATCATCCGGAGGCTGGGGAAAAATTAGGAGTGCTGGCAGCTGATATTGCCCGTAGAATCCAGTATATAGAAGGTGAAGCAAAGGCGTATAACAATATAGGTACTTCATTTGGTAGAAGAGGTTATTTCGAAGATTGCCTTGAGAATCTTTTGAAATCACTCAACCTATTCACAGAAGTAAACGATATCAGGCGGATGGCGTCATTGACTATCAATGTTGCAATAGTTTATAGTGAGTTAGACGAGCTGGAGAAAGCATTGGAATACTTTAAAGCGAGCCTTCGTCACTTCAAAAAAGTTGGCGACAGTCTGCTAATCAGTCAGAGCCAAATGAACCTGGGCAATGCTTTGATGATGAATAAGCAATATGATTCTGCACTTTATTACTTCAATAAGGAACTTAAATACAGGTCCAACAAAGGCGATACCTATGGAACTACGATGACATATCATAATATCGGGACGGTTTACATCGAAAAAGAAGCATATAATGAAGCACTGCCGCATTTTTTGAGTGCCAAGAATTTCCTGAAGAAAGACACTCCTGAAGAACTAAAGAGCCACGTCTATTCAGGCCTTGGCATTGGCTACCTGAAAACCGGAAACCGTCCCAAAGGCTTGATCTATCTGGATTCGGCTCTTTTTCTTGCTGAAAAGCATAACTTAAAAGATCATACACTAACGATCCTAAATTATTACAAAGAGTTTTACTCCGGAATAGAACAATTTGAATCTGCATATGCGTATCAAAAGCAAGCGTTTGAACTGCACGAGAAAATAAGGGGTGAAAAAGTACTTCAAGAGACGGAGAGACTAAAAGTTCAATTTCAAACTGCAGAAAAGGAACGAAAGCTTGCTCAACTGGAGCAGCAACAAGCGGAGGAAAGGGGTATTAGAAATGTTATTTTAGTTTCAGCCGTTTCTGTGATCATAATCATTGGATTATTGCTTTTAAGCATCCATTTAAAACGCAAAAAAGATCAGCAAATAGCTGCTCTCAAGTTCAAAAAACTAAATGATGAAATCATTCTCAAAAACAAGGAGATTTCATCCTATACACTCAGTTTCCTTCAGAAAAATCAGCTTATGGAGGAGTTGAAAGAAAAGGTAAACGAGATTAAAAAGCAGTCAAGTACAGAAATAAGTAAAGAGTTATCCAGGGTTAATAAAATTGTGGACAACACTTTTCGATCAGATGAGGAATGGAAAACATTCCAACTCACCTTTGATCAGATGCATGACGGTTTCTTCTCCGAACTAAAAAAAGAATTCCCTGACATTAGCAATGCGGAGTTGAAACTCTGTGCATTGTTAAGATTAAACATGAATTTAAAAGAATCAGCCAAGGTTTTAGGAATTGCCTCAGACAGTGTGAAAACAGCAAGGTATCGATTGAGAAAAAAACTTGGGTTGAACACAGAAGATAACCTCATAGATTTTTTGATTCAGTTCGAACAAGAAGCCAAAGTTTAGCTGAGTTTGAAATATTGTTTTATATTGATTTACCATCCGAATTAGTCAGCTCTCTTTTTATTTGATAACGATAAAAAAATGAAAACCAGTACAGCTATTATCTCCGCTCTTTTTATGACACTCTTATTTTCCTGCTCAAGTGATGACGCAGCAAATAAGGATGATAACAATGGTGACGAAAACGATGGTGCTTTCATCGACTCTTTCGATGGTACCGGGGACTTGTTAGACTACACCACAAATAATGCAAATGCTTTGCCCAACGTCGGGAGATTGGATGGAAGGTATCATGCAGAATTGACCAATAATGATGACAATATCACTTTGCATTTCAATGAGCAGCAAGGGAGACTGGATGCGAAACGAATATCTTTTCCATTTGAGTTCATTGCCAGAAACATTGGGATAGGTCAATTAGATAACTCGCAGACTGCTCCTGAACATGAAAGCAATTCCTACAATTTTGCTGGAGTACAGGTTCACGTGTTGGATCTAAGTTCTCCTAATTCCGCCCATGTGGTTGTTGGACATAGAGGTCCTACCGGATATACCATAGAAGGAAAAAACACGTTGGATGGATCCTCTTCGGTTAATGATGCTGGTGCTAATATAGTTCCGGATGGAAGAGCAGACATTCGGATTGTAGGTAATGAAGATCGCACACTCACGGTGTATTGGCAAAGACCCAATATGAATGTGGAAAGTCAATCTGATGAATGGATTCTCTATAACGATACAGGTGCGCTCCCCGGGCAGACTCCTGAATTTGACAGTGAGGTTTATGTAGGATTAATCACTTATGCATTCTACACAACAGGAGTACCATTTGTTGGAACATGTGATCAGATCGAGATCACTGATTAAATAAGCTTTTTCCAAAAGGATGAAAAGAAATGACCTTTTAAAACAGATATGAGACTTTTTCAATCGGAATAAGTGAAAATCACAGATTCAATAAAGCAAAATAAGATTGTAATAATCCTTGGGCTCATGATTACTTTGGGAGTTCTGGTGTTTGATGTTTTTCATTACTCTCAAGCCTATGGGATCGTTCAGATAAACAATATTAATTCTTTGTTATTAGTACCGTTTATCGTTTTGGTGTGCGGTTTGGGAATGCTCTTAGGGAAGACCAGGCAAAAAGATGAATTTGAATATTCGTACCTGAGACGACTCAGCAAAAGGGAGAAAGAAGTCATGGTGCTGGTTAATCAAGGTAAAGGAAACCAAGAAATAGCTGAAGATTTGTTTATTGATATTTCTACTGTCAAATCACATCTCAATAAGATTTACAAGAAAACAGGTGTGAAAAACAGAAAAGGGCTGAAAGAAATAGCTTATTCTATTCAGAATGAGCATTGAAGACTAAAATCAACCTTTTTTTCCAACCTCAAAAGTTCGGATTTGATCAAAAATCCTTCGACACTTGGCGTTTCAATCAAAAACTAAAATTGAACAATGAATTTACGTGCACCTATTAACTACGGATTCGTGATTGCATTAAGCCATTCTGCCTTGATGGTAACACTTGTAGGTTTAGCTATGCTAGGACCTGAGGCCATCTCTTCCGATAGAGAAATGATTGGAGGTACCGTACTCTTTTTAATGATCTACCTGACGCTCTTATTTGGGATATATTTTGTACTGAAGAAGGAAAAGGAACGAAATGGAGGGGTGCTAAGCTTCAAAGTAGCATTACAACAAGGAGTGCTTACGGGTTTATCCACTGCAGTTTTTAGTGTTTTATTTACGATTTTATTCTACGAATTTATTTACCCTGAGTATGTTTCTGATCTTTTGGCAGCTATTCAGGAAAAAATGGAATTAGAAAATATTCCATCTGATAAGATCGAACAAAAACTAGCCGAAAGAACGGAGTACTTCAGCACCTTAACCCAAAGTTTGTATTCCTTCACTGGCAATTTCATCACTGGCATAGCATTTACATTGCTATTGGGCTTCTTTTTGAAACACAAAAGTTAATAAGATGGACAAAAAATTAGATGATAAAGTAACAACCTACATTAATTCTGCTGACGAGAAACAAATACCATTATTGGAAGAGCTGCGTCAGACTATCCACAATGCTGTGCCAGGAAGTGTTGAAGCTATTAAATGGGGATTTCCTGTCTTTGCAAAGAGTAAGGACTATGCGTATCTGAGGTTTGCTAAAAACCATCTAACGCTTGGATTCTACAACATTGACAACAGCTTATCCGATCCTGATAACAGATTGGAGGGAACTGGAAACAAACTGAGACATATTAAGATCAAAAGTAAGGAGGACATTGATTCAGAGCAAATAAGCAGATGGCTCAAATCAATCACAAAATAGTGACTGGATAAATAAAAGCCTTTGAGAATACTTGGTAATATTTAGACAGAGGATTCAATCAATCTGCTCTCTCCAGAAAGATATGAAAGGTAGTCCCTTCCCCTACCTTGGTATCGTAAGAGACGCTCCCTCCCATTTTTTCAGTATAGGTCTTGACAATGGATAATCCCAGACCAGTAGATTTTTCTCCTTTGGTTGGTCTTGCGCTGAGTCTTTGATATTTTTTGAAAATCTTTGATTGGTCTTCTTTGGTTAAACCAGGTCCTTCATCGGCAACCGAAATTTTAATTTTGTTTCTCTCGGTGCTCGTAGAAATAGAAACAGATGATCCTTCGTTGCTGTACTTAATGGCATTTGAAATCAGGTTATCCATGATCTGACTTGTATAAATTATGTCAGCATTGACTTTCTGATCACCAATCTCATCAATCATCAATCTTATTGACTTGTTTGAAGCTTTTGTTTGATTCTCTTCAACAACCTTTTTAATGACGCTTCCCACATCAAAAGATTCATACTTTAAGTTGTGTTGACCCGACTCTATTGCATTAACATCTAGAATTTTTTCAATTAAGTTGGTCATGTTCTGGGTTGACTGAATAATGAACCCCAGAAGCTTTTTTCCGTCATTACTCAGATCTTCTCGTTCTTCTATGATCTGCGACCCATTTTGAATATTGCCTAATGGAGATCTCAGGTCATGCGCCAAAACTTGAATAAGATTGTTCTTTTCTGTGTTTAGATGCTTTAGCTGGTCATTTCTCTCTTCAATAATGATTCGTTGCTCCAAGAGCTTTTTGTTGCTTTTCGACTTTAACCGATAAAGAAAGTACAGCAGTACTAATATGACTAAAACAGTAATAATGATGGAGATAAGTATTGTATTTAACCTTTCCGTCTCCCGATCTTTTTGAATAGCTTCTAACAGGCGTGCATATTGTGCTTCCTTTTCTCTGTTTGAAATCACAATTTCTTCCAAAGGTCCAATTTCAGCAGATTTAGAGATTCTGCTTATAATTTCTGAAGCATCCGATCCCAAGTGTTTCGTAATAATCCTGAATTTGTCCAGATTGAATTGCTGGCTGTTAAAATAGTCTTCTACCGCAGGCTTCCAATCCGATTGCTTAGGAAAAATAAACGCTAATCCTTCTAATTTAACCGGGTAGAAGAATTGTCGTTTGAGTGCTATATTTTGATCTATCGCATCTAAAAAATTAGCAATGTCTATGTAACCAAAACTCCTCGGTTTATTAACAATTTCAGTCACTATTTCACCACTATTACGGACGTATTCGATTTCAAAATCCAACCCTAAACTTTCCTTAAGATTTAACAGTGATGCATCCAGCGTTGTGTTTTTGATTGAAATAGCTGAGTTACCCGACAAGATCTTTTTTAGTTCCTTTTCAGTAAGTGCTAATGGCAAATAATTGTTAGATACCAGGACAGCAACGTCCGCCATGTATGGCTCAGTGAAATTTAGAAATTGCCGACGCGCTTTTGTGATCGAGATAGATGAAGCTCCGAATGTCCCATTGGTAGATTCTTTTATTGTATTTATGACGTCATCGAAACTTTCTGTCTCTTTCCAATTGATGGATATTGTAACCTCATGTTTCACATTTAAGTAGTTAATGAAAGACTTAAGCAGATCGTGTTCAATTCCATCAATAACGTCAAGCGAATTCTGGGCTAAGACCCTGTTTGGATACCAATAGATGTCAACCACTCCCCTTTTTTCAACGAGTATCTTTTTCCAACTGTCACCATTGGAGTAAGCCAGGTTTGAAATCCCGAATGAAAGAATTAATGTTGTCAGGAGGGCTTTTATTATCATTTGATAATAATTAGAATCACTAAGTTAATTGCTAATTCTCTAATACATGTTAAATGAATAGCATTTTGATTCGATAATTATATGCTCAGAATAATTCTTCAATTTCAACTTGCTTTCTCTACTTCCTTCACCCAGCTAAACTCTTTACTGAATATCTCATTCTTATGATCTTCGATATATTTTAGAAGTTCTTCAGCAGCTGGAGTCAACCTTTTTCCTTTATTATAAATCAGATTCCAGCGTGTAACTATAGGAAGTCCTTTTACAGGCACTATCTTCAAAGAACCATTCTTTAATTCATTTCTAAGCCCAATCAACGGCATGATTGATACACCTAATCCAGCATTGACCGCTTGTTTTACAGCCTCATTACTAGTCAATTCCATGATCTTCTCTGGCTTTATCTCATTGCTTTTGATGAACTTCTCCATAGCCATCCGTGTAGCTGAACCTTTTTCTCTTAAGATTAGCGGTAGATCGGATAGATCTTTTGGTTGAAGCTTTTTCTTGCTGAAAGGTCTGTCTGCACTTGAAATAAAGTATAATTGATTTTCCATTAATTCAAGTGTTTCCACTGGAATACCTTCAGGCAACACGGAAACCAGTGAAAAATCCGTTTCGTTGTTTACTAAGCTCTCGATAACTTGAATTTTATTCGTAACATCAATTCTTAAATCAACTCTTGGATGAGCCTCTGCAAATTCTCTGAGAAAATATGGTATTACGTACTTACCGGTGGAAACAACAGAAATGCTGATTTTTCCGGAGAGTAATCCCTTATACTGATCGACAGTTGTTTTAAGAGATTCCGCTTCTTTAAGTATGCGATTGCTTACTTCCAGTATTTGTTCGCCAAAATCAGTAATAAATAACTGTCTACCAATGACTTCTGTCAAAGGAATTTCAAATTGATCTTGTAATTTCTTCAGCTGAATAGATACCGCTGGTTGTGTCAAATAGAGTTCTTCGGAAGCCTTAGTAATACTCTTATGCTTGCATATGCTTTGAAATACTCGGAGTTGATGGATTGTATAATTCATAACTAATAGCTAATGTATAATATTAAAAATATAAATAAAAACTTATGAACATATACACTCATATTTGCATTAAGCTTTAAACAAATAATTATGACAATCACAATGAATACCATTTTTACACAAGAGAATCCAGTCAAAACTTTAGATGAAAGACCTGAAGTAACAGAGCAACGCACGCTACCTGAAATCTTTAAAGAAGAGCTCATCAAGAAAGGTGAGTATGATGAATCAAAAATCAAGTGGATTGATCATGAAACAGTAGAAGTAACTAATTGCTCAGGATTAGCAATACACAGTTTTGCTCTTCGGGCAGAGGAAATGGGAAAGGATATTGAATACCATCGCAAAACCATATTAAAGATTAAAGACTAAGAATTCAATCAGTTTTTCAAGCTTAGACCTCCATTCATTTTCATTTCATATAAGTTATCGAGTTAGTTAAGGTTAGCTGATCATTGAATGGAGGCTGGCTCGAAAAGAATTATAAGATTTCAATAATTATCTGTGATTCTCAGCAAGTATTTTGAAGCCTAGAAGATATCATTAACCAGCTGATATCACTGAAAATACTTGCCTTGGTCAAATTATTTAAAATACTGGTTTAACCAGTTGACAGTTAGTTGAGTAAATGGAGCCGTGCAATATATGCACGGCTTTTCTTCTTTCGGCTTATTTTCGTATCCATGATACTCGAACCATTCTCAGCTTTGGATTTCGAAACTGCTACCTGGAACCCGGCCAGTGTATGCCAGGTGGGTATCGTTAGAATGGAGAATGGTGAAATCGTTGAAAAAGTGAATCGGTTGGTACAACCACCGAAGAATGAATATTACTATAAAAACATTCAGGTTCATGGCATCCAGCCCGAAGACACACAAAATGCTCCTCTATTCGAAGAAGTATGGTTTGATTTCAAGCATCTTATTGAAGATCAGGTAGTGGTAGCTCACAATGCCAATTTTGATGTGAACTGTTTAAGGAACACGCTTGCATTTTATGATATTGCTCAACCTGATTTTGAGGTTCGTTGCACCCGGGTTATTTACAGAAGAGGGCTAGCTTATTTGAGTAAGAAGTACAAAATTAAACTTAATCATCATGATGCTTACAGTGATGCCCATGCCTGTGCTCAACTTTACCTCAAACATTTAAAAAGGCAAGCGCTACCGAAGACAGGATCACTTTTCTGATTGATTAAGAACCGTCTGGTATCGAATCCCAGGGTCAATAACTCAATATCCAAATACCATTCTCAAATGCACTGAATGATGTAGAAGCACTCATGGCCTGATCCCATGTATCATAATCACCAACTGACACCCCATAATAAGGCCGACCGTTTGAAGTATGTTCAACTACTTTCACATTATTCCCCTCTTTGGACAGTTTACTAGCGTAATCCATAGCTAGGTCATCGTCGATACTACTGGAAACAATGATATAGTAACGTCCATTGGGAGAAGAAACCGTTTCTACTATTCCTGCTGCCATTTTCGCTTCCAATGCGGCTATTTCGTCTAACTTTTCATTTACCAAAGCCAATTGATCTTTAGCGTATTGCTCGTTTGGTAATAGAGCCGCTGCTTCATTGTAAAGTGAACGTGCTGTTTCCCAATTTTCCTGCTCAAATTCAGGATCAGCATTTTCTATCAGTTTGTCGTATTGAGCTTTTCTTTGCGCTGCTTGTTCCTTTCTTTTTTGTTCAGCCTCCGCTTGAGCAATTTGTTCCAGACGTGCTTTCTCTTTCGCCTCTTGTTCGGGTTTATACATTAAGAAATACCATACGCCTGCTGATCCGGCTATTACAATCACAAGGATTAATACAATGATTCCTGACTTGTTACTTCGTTCACTCATTAATTTTACTGACGTTTGGATTAAAGGTAACCAAATGACATTAGATAACGATATCATAGCCACTTACATTTTTTAATGATATCGTCAATCAGGTAGACTTCTTCTATCCAAATGATAACTATTTATCATCAAAACCATTCATAACAAAAGCGTTTTCCAACTGATATGAGTGATTTATTATTGAGTCTAAACCTTCTCACAGAAAATGAACGAGTTAGTCCAAAATGAATATGATCGACCGAAATACCAATTGGTTATTTTTAGGTTTTTTGTTATTTACTTCATCTTATCTACTGCCATCTGGTCCTGGCTTGGGTCTATTCCATGGCTCGCTTTTCTCAGTTCCTATAACAACCTGTTCACTGAACTCTATACGAAATTATTCAACAGCTATGTTTTTCAAATCAAAGATGAACTGGTTCCAACAAGAGGTAGTGGAGATACTTCCATGGGTTGGGCTACTCTGTACGCTCAGCTATTTTTATCTTTTATAGGTAGTATCATATGGTCAATTCTGGATAGAAAACGCAGCAATTACCAATGGGGAAGCCTGATTATACGCAATATCGTTCGGTATTATATCATCCTTTTTGCTTTCATCTATGGAATCATCAAGATTTTTGGACTACAAATGCCATCTCCTTCTAATAGCTACTACGCTACAGATTTAGGTCATTTTAGCGGGATGCGATTCTCATGGAACTTCATAGGCTACTCTAAAGGATATGAATTTTTCAGTGGTTTAATGGAGGCTATGGTAGGCGTATTTCTCCTTTATAGAAGGACTATTCTGCTTGGGGCACTTCTTGGAATAGGGGTCTTTGCAAACGTATTTCTATTGAATATCAGTTACGATATTCCAGTGAAAATCTTCTCTTTTCAACTGCTATTCGCCTGCCTATTCATTAGCTTAAGTAATCTTCAACGGATCTTCAATTTCCTTTTGCTCAACAAGACGGTCTCTCCTGACACTTCATGGAATATTCCATATACAAAACCTTGGTTCAAGCCTGCAAGATTGATTTTAAAATCTCTATTTATTGCCATTTTTGTTATATATCCATTCTACAATTACTATGAAGCGTATGAATCCAGAAAGAATAATACAGCTCCACCTCCGTTTGAAAGTGGGTTTTACTCGGTAGAAAATTTTATTTTAAATGGCGATACGGTTCCTCCTGAAATAAACTCTGAAATACATTGGAAGGATTTAGCCATCGATAATGGCAATAGAGGAAGTATAGGATTGATTGACTCTGCCTTTCGAGTCAGATATGGAAGATCCTACTTTTTCGATTATAGCTTAGATAGTGCAAGCAATATGTTAACAATTAAGAGATTCAGAAATGATGAGACAACCCTCTTTAAAGGAATATATGTCGATTTAAATGATAAAGACCTAAGACTTGATGGGATTTATAAAGGTCAGGACACGCTGCAAGTGGATTTGATCTGGGATGATCGAAACTACCAACTAGCTCGAAAAGAATTCAATTGGATGCTCGAAAGTGTTCCATAGTTCATCAAGCCATTAATTATTTAGTACATAACTACTTAGCATTAATTTCGAATACTTAAATTAGTTAACTAAGAACTAAAAGCTATGAAGTTATGAAAAAGTTGAAATTAGTGTTTCAAGGGTTTTTGCTATTTGGTATTCTTGTACTGACTACAAGCCACAAGTCTGTTAATAAGGAACTCACAAAAGTAACGTTGGAAGAGTGTATTGCACCTGGATACGTTAGTCTTCTAGGTACTGTCCCTCAAAACTGCCAGTCCACTATTTACGCCAATAGTGCTTTTGCTACTGGTGCAAATTGGACTGTCACAGGAGGAATCTTGGTTTCTGGTCAAGGTACATTGGCTATTGTGATTCAGCCCACCACATTTATGGGCAGTAACATCACAGTCACTTGCAGAACTTTTAATGAATGTGCTTACTCCACAAACACCGCTAGTAAAACCTACTGGGTGGATTGTTCTTGATTGATATCAAAGATTATCGTAAGACAGAATGCCGACCTTTTATATTGGTTGGCATTCTTAATTAGTCAGACAAACAACTCTTGGTTCCTAAAGCTTAGAAGATCGTGTTCACCATGTGTTTTTGATACCTGGGGCAACTATTTCTCTACTCCCCTTCTCTCGCATAGATTTAGGAATGTTCTGCAATATAGTTGAACACAAAGCTTCAAATAAATGCTCCCTACCTGATAGCTTTCTACTAATGAAACCTATCTCTCGTATTTTCTTTTCGAGTAGTACCAAATTCTTTTCCTGTTCCGAATCCAGGCTTAATGTTGTGAGCTCTGGGAGAATAGTCACACCTCCAAAATGCTCAACCATCCGTACCAGTGAATCAATGTTACTGCAATGGTATTCGAGCCTTTTATGTGTCTTTAAATCCTTAAGGGAACAAATGTCACTCACCTGATCTCTAAAACAATTGCCTTCTTCAAGCAGCCACAATGTACCTAAGTCGATATTTGCCAGCTCTAATGACTTAGCATCGATGATTTTTTCGTTATCCTGATTCTGATAGAGAAAGAATGACTCATAAAAGAGTGTTTTTAGTTCAATACCTTGACGTGAAATGGGTGTAGAAATAATCCCTCCATCCAATTCTCCCAACCTTATTTTCTGCAGAATCTGTTCTGTTAGCAATTCATGAACCTCTAATGAAACTTTACCATGAGCCTGGTTAAAATCATCCAAAAACAAGGGTACAAGAAATGGTGATAAGGTTGGTATAATTCCTATTTTTAACTTGCCTGTGTATTCTTGCCCTAAGCTCAAGGCATAGTTTTTTAGCTGCTTACTTGCTGAAACAATCTCTCCAGCCTTAAGCAAGAACTTCAAACCGCTTTCAGTCGGTTCTACACTTGTCTTAGATCTGTCAAATAGTGAGACACCTATTTCATTCTCCAGGTTTTTGATTTGTAAACTCAGTGCTGGTTGAGTCATCTCTAGTGCACGAGCGGCTTTGGTAAAAGATCCCAAGCGCTCAAGTGTCAAAGCATATTCGAGTTGCTGAAGATTCATAAGATGATTTTATCAAGAAACAAAAATCATTAGTTCAGCAAATATTATTCAACTCCAAATCATTTCCAATACCGGATAATTTCATGTCACTCATCAACACTTTTCTACGGGTTATCAATAAAATTTCTCATGAGTAGACAGAGTCTGCACTTTCGATTTTCTAAAACATCTATGATTATGGAACGACGACACGATATTGACTGGCTAAGGGTAATTGCGATTATCCTGGTCCTTTATTTTCATACGGCAATGATCTTCACAGCTGAGTGGGATTGGCACATCAAAAACGATGAATTAAGTTATCTCTGGTTGGAATTCAATTTCTGGCTTAGTAGATTCAGAATGCCTCTCCTATTCTTTATTTCCGGTTTTGGCAGTTATTTGGCACTTAGAAAAAGAACTTCCTGGAAGTATCTGAAAGAGCGCTATTTGCGATTAATGATCCCACTGTTTTTTGCCATGTTGGTGATTGTACCACCTCAAGTATTTTTTGAACGAATCTTTGACGGTGCAGAGTTCAACTTCTTTGAATTTTATCCTTCTATTTTTGAAATGATTCCTTATCCAGAGGGTAATCTATCGTGGCATCATATGTGGTTCGTATTATATCTTTTTATCTACTCTGCAGTCCTACTACCAGTTTTCCTATTCCTTCGAAAACCACGGGTTCAGGGAGTGATTAATCAATTTATTCAAAAGAATAGCTTGACAACATATGCAATCCTAATTATACCTACTGTTGTCATTTTTTTAACGTACACCATCCACACAAATAGAACAAATGCACTTATAGGAGATAGTGGTTGGATGATCTACTGGGGTAGCTTCTTTTTCGCGGGATTCATGGCCGGAATCGCTCCTTCTATGTGGACTAGAATTGAAAAAGACATACGAGCATTACTAGGAATAGCGATTTTGAGTACAATCATCTTAAATGTATTTAGATGGAACAGACTGGAGGTATCCGGTTTTTTAGAAGGATTCTACGTTTCCATGCTTCCTCTTACGGGTTGGTTTTGGTTACTAACCATGCTTTCATTAGGTAAGAGATTCCTTAAGCGTTCTCACCCGGTTTTAGCGTATGCCAATCGAGCTATTTATCCATTTTACATCCTTCATCAGACCCTTATCGTAATAATTGGCTATTATGTGGTAACCTTGGTAGATGAAGGAATTCTTGCCAAATACATATTTGTAAGCAGCGCTAGCTTTATTCTTTCTGTAGCGATTTATGAGTATCTGATTAGACCATACAAAGTGATGCGATTCCTTTTTGGGGTAAAGGAGCTGTCAAAAAAGGAGAAGCAAAAAGACTTTAGTAAATTGGAAGAGCGGGCTGAGTTTAAAGCGGCTTGACAAATTAAATAACAAAAACCTGTCATATCGAATGAAATGAGATACATGTGTCTATAGATGAACATCCTACACACAAGGATTTCTTTATTGACTTCAAAAATTCTCCCAGGGTCGAGAAGGCAGGTTTTTGTAGATGCTCACATATGAAAACCCTTTGGAATAAAATATTTCCAGCTATTTATGGCTTTATGATCTATGGCACCTTGCGCGTGGTGAATGACACCATGGGTAAGGGCTTTAAGTTTTGGGAGCGTCCGCTTTATGTCAATCTTATTGAATTCTCTTGCGTCATACTGGTTGGTTATGTGTTTACATACATAATTCGGTTTCAGGAGAAGAAATATTTCAGCAGTGAAGCATCTGATATTACACTGAAGCGATTCGGAAAAGAGTTACTTAAAGTGATCGGTATGGCGCTATTAATTGTTAATTGCACCATTATACCAATGGCTGCTCTAACTGACGATGGTCTTTCATTAAGTGATTTCGTACAAATCAACATCATCCCAACCCTCTACATTGTCCTATATTTCACCGTAAGAAGAGGTAATTTTTATGTAAAGGCTTTCGTGCAGAGTAAGGTCAAGCTACAACAGATCGAGAACGATCGTCTAAATACAGAACTTAATTTTCTTAGAGAGCAGTTTAGCCCGCACTTTCTATTCAACGGACTCAACAACATCTATTTTCAAATGGATCAGAGTGTACCTGAGGCAAAGAAAAGCGTAGAAAAGTTATCGGAATTATTGAGATATAGCCTCTATCAAGATCAAGATAAGTTAGTGGAGGTTGACAAGGAAATGAGGTTTATTGAGCTCTATGCCGAAGTACATAAAAATCGCAGAGATGGCTTAGACCTTAAAGTAAATCTACGTCAAATAAAAGGTCAGATCTACCCACATTTATTGATCACACTCGTTGAAAATGCCTTCAAATATGTGGAAGGTGAACAAGCTCAAATTAAGCTGGAAGCCATAGAAGATAATGACCACTTACTCTTTAAAGTAGAAAATACCTATCGGATGATGACTAAAAATCACTCTAATTCAGGGATTGGTTTGAAAAATCTGGTTCGAAGACTGGAGTTACTTTATCCCAATAGTCATGAACTAGACATCAACCAACATGAAGGAGTTTTTATTGCCAAGCTTAAATTGCCAATCCGATGAATATCCGATGCTGCATAGTTGATGATGAACCTTTAGCTAGGTCTGGAATTGAAGGATATGTGGGAAAACTACCCTACCTCTCTTGCGTTGGAACGTTTAGCTCTGCTTTGGATTTACTCACAAAGCTTGATGAGCTGAAGCCTGATCTGCTGTTTCTTGATATTCAAATGCCGCACCTGACAGGATTGGATTTTGTAAAAAGCCTCTCTAATCCACCCAAGGTGATTTTTACCACAGCATATGATCAATATGCATTGGAGGGCTTTGAACTTGATGTGCTTGATTACCTTATGAAACCAGTATCCTTTGAGCGATTCCTCAAAGCTGCAGAAAAAGCTAAATCACTCTTTCAGGATTCCAGGGATTCCTTTTTTGTAAAAACGGACAAGCGAATGGAGAAGGTGAATTTTGAGGATATTCTCTATCTGGAGTCAATGCAGAATTACGTGGTGCTACATACGAACAACGGAAAACTAATCACACACAATACCATGAAAAATGTTTTTGAAGAGCTTCCAAGTGATCGATTTACTCAGATACACAAACAATATATCATCAATAATGGAAAAGTTGATGCTATCGAAGGAAATCAAGTGGAGATCGGGGATCAAAAATTACCAATCAGTAGAACCTTTAGGGATGAAGTGATGAGGCAGTTTCTTGATAAACGCTAGTCTCTAAACTCAGTCCAATGCTTTCCCCTACTTTGAGGTCTCCAGATTTAGATCTTACTTTTATAAGATCATCGTCAATCTTCACAAACAATAAATCATGGCTACCTTGATACCTGATTGACTTCACAATTCCTTCCTTTCCTTTTTTACCTATAGTAAACTGTTCAGGCCTTAAGATCCTGTTTCCGTCTCCGATCTTCCATTTTTTCTCATCAATGATTTGATACTCACCAAACAACCCTGCCACATAAACATCTTCCGGATTCAGATAAATCTGATTGGGCTCAGCTTTCTGCACAATCTTACTACCTTTCAGTACCAGAATCTCATCCGCCCAAGGAAGCAAATCAGTTGGTTCATGAGAAACCATCAAAATAGTAGCACCTGTCTCACTGCCAATTTCCTCAATTACCTCTTTCATATCTCGCTTGTGATGAGGATCCAGGTTGGAATATGGTTCGTCAAGCAGTAATACTTTAGGCCGTTTTAATAGAATTTTCGCTAGAGCAACTCTCTGCCTTTCCCCTCCTGACAAAGCTCCCGTGTCCTTTTCAATCAAATGTGAAATTCTACATATTTCTGTAATCCTGAGAATATCGGTTTCGTCATTCAGGCGATCATCTAAAAACTCGTAAACTGTAACGAATTTTGGAAGCTCGAAGGACTGAGATAGATATGCCATCTCGGGGTGACCTGGGATCAGGCGATCCAGCTTTGGGTAAATGGGTTCGGAGTTGAAGAGAGTTTCACCTAAATCTGGTTTTTCCAAACCAGCAATGATCTTTAGTAATGTAGACTTCCCTGAGCCAGTTTCACCTGCTATTCCTACTTTACTCCCTGCAGAGATCAAAAGTTGCTCACATTGAAAAGCGGTTCTTTCCGCGGCAAAGGTCTTCTCTATATGTTGTAATTTTATTTGTGTCACAGAAATATGGCCTGGTAAGAGAAACTCTTTAGATTCAAGAGGGTTTTAAAATAGACTTGCAAAGATGCACATCAATCTAAAATCAAAACAATGAGTAAACCTGACTTTTCCAATCTTTCCGCTTTATATATCAATTGCACATTAAAAAAATCGCCACTTGAAAGTCATACCCAAGGGCTGATGCAAGTTTCCATGGACATCATGGAAAAAGAAGGAGTATCCATTGAATACTTAAGATTTGTAGATCACGAAGTTCCATATGGAGTATATCCGGATATGACAGAGCATGGATATGATATTGACGATTGGCCAGCTATCTATGAAAAAGTCATGAAAGCAGACATCTTAATTATCGGTACTCCTATTTGGCTAGGAGAAAAGTCTTCTGTAGCAACAAAGCTGATAGAACGACTTTATGGAATGAGTGGCAAACAAAATGACAAAGGGCAATATGTTTATTATGGTAAAGTAGGTGGCTGTGTGATTACCGGAAATGAAGATGGTATTAAGCACTGTGCAATGAGCATGCTTTATGCACTCCAACATTTAGGCTACTCCATCCCGCCTCAGGCAGATTGTGGCTGGATTGGTGAGGCTGGTCCTGGCCCAAGTTATCTTGACGAAGAATCCGGAGCAAAAAACAATGACTTTACCAACCGGAACACCACTTTCATGACGTATAACCTGTTGCACCTAGCAAAGATGCTACGTGCGAACGGTGGATATCCTACTTATGGAAACTCTCGACAAGAATGGGACGATGGTACTCGATGGAACTTTGAGAATCCGGAGTACAGATAATGTCAAGTATGAGTCTCAGGAAAAATCTATTGGGATATCAATTCAAAACATCTAAACAACAGTAGATCCATTAGCATTGTTGATGAATTCAATAAATCTTTTCAATAGAATTAATGCAACCTATCAAATGGATTTTAGGTAATATGCATTTGGTATGAAAACGTTAAAGACAGGGCTAAAAACAATCCCACTATGGCTAATGGCCATAATATTTATGGCGGCACAGCCTGCCGAAAGCAAGGAGTCTATAAGAGAGATTGAAGAGATTGAAGAGGTTAAGCTTTATCTTGAAAACAAACGTTTTGGTAAAGAAAAATCAATACCTAAACCAACCAGTTCTAACAAATATCCAGGAAACTTTCTCCATCAGGACATTACTCAGGATGTCATTCTTGAGAAACGTCCTAAGTATATTCTATATGGCAATTTGACATTTTATCTCTGAATAAATCCAACACACGGATTATTTCATGTATAAATTCAAATTGTAAAAAAATGAAAATAAAATATTATTTCTCTGATCGCCATAATACACTACTTCCTAATAATGTAACATCAGACATACTCAGTAATAATGACAGCAGAATACTTAGAAAACATGACCTAAAGAGAGCTGTTATACTAGGCTCTACATATAACCTGGAAAGTAGCCTGGAGTATGTAGATAAATCAGGACGAAAGATATCAATAACCTCAAGAGTAGTAGGCTTAAGCGAAGAAAATGTACTCTTCAACAACGGAAGAGTCATACCAATTAAAACCATAAGCAAAGTTGTTATTTAACTGTAAGAGGCGTCCTAGCTGGACGCTTCCACATTTCTATTGTTATCACTAATGCTACGTCAGTAAAGCATAAATTTTTACTTATGTTTTTGATAAAAATTATAAATAATAATTTATGATTTACAACCTTCATATTTGCCGAAACTAAACCAAGAAAAATGGAGAATTCATACGTTAGGGAAATAGAGATGTACGAGCAGGCTAATGCTTACTTAGATGATCATATTGCTGTTTGGATAGCGGTACCTATCATTAGCAACTATAAGAATAAAGTACATCAATTAATCCCCTTAATGAAAGAAGCTATGGATGGTTCTGAGGACACCTCAAAAATTCATATGGGACAAGCTATACTGCATCTCAAAAAGCAAATAGCAGATAAAATGGATATTCTGGATGATACACTGGAAGCCTACGCTGAAGACATCCAGGACGATTACTTAAAAGAACAGGCTTCAAATTATTACTCAGATTACTTCAGACTCCCATACGATGAATTTACTGAGAAAGTAACAGCAATGATTGAGCTACTCGAGAAGCATGAAGACAAAATGCATGACTATGGACTAGTCCAGGACCAAATAGATGATGTCAAGTTAAACCTGGATGAGTATCAGCAAAGTCTTGGTAAAGAGATCACTTATAACATCGCTTCCAAAATATCTAAGCAGACAATTGAAGATTTACTCAATGAATCCAGAGAGTACGCTGATAAATTGGATAAAGTCATGAAGAGATTTAAGCGATCTCATGTGACCTTCTACAATGGTTATTTAGCTTCAAGAACGATTGTTGAATACTAGCCAAACCGAAATTTCATATACTTGACCTTCTCTCCTTTTTCGGTCCAGATACGTTCGTATTTCGTTTTGATGTCATGATGATCTTTAAGCAAAGGAGAATTGTATAGATCGAATGTAAACTCATGATCTTTAATATCAAAGTCTGCTAACACCTGCAAGGTATATTCAAATAGATCTGTGTTATCAGTCTTAAATCTGAACCACCCATCAGGCTTTAAGATAGCTCTGTATTTTTCCAGGAATTGTTTATTGGATAGTCTATGTTTTTCATCCCGGTCTTTAGGTCTTGGATCCGGGAATGTAAGCCAAATCTCATCCACCTCATCTTTGTCAAATAAATTGAGTATTTCTATGATGTGTGTTCTGAGAAACGCCACGTTATCCAATCCATTATTTTGTGCATATTGACTCCCTCTCCACACCCTGTCTCCCTTAATATCAATGCCAATGAAGTTTTTATTTGCAAATTTTTCTGCCAACGAAATGGTATATTCTCCCCATCCACATGCCAATTCAATCACGATTTCATTATCATTACCAAAGAAATCATGCCAATTTCCATGAATGTTTTCAAAAATGTCTTTTCCGGGCTCTATGACATTCTTACTCGCCATATTCTCGGAAAACTTCGTTAACTTATTTTTCTTACTCAAGGTACTAGTGCAATAAAAATTCTATTATATCATGAAATCGACCACTCTCTTTTCCATTCTTTTACTTCTTACCGTCACAGTCTTTGCTCAAGAGCAAGAAGCTGAGGTAGTCAAAGCTGTTGATGACCTCAGAATCAACTGGGATAACGAGGCAGAGAAGTTGCAAACATATGAAGGCTTAGGCAGTTTTTGCGGTGAATCAGTCTACAGAAAAAAAATCATTGGAATGCTTGATGAAATTCATCACTATGACACACTTTTATATGGTATTGTAACAAGAAAATTTGCAAACAGTAAAGACCCTGAAGCCAGAGCAACCTTAGATGATATTGAAACACTTGAAAGTGATTATACTACCAAATCTTTTCGACGATTCATCCATCAAGAGTGTAACACATACAATGAAATTGAAAATAACCTGGGAAGAGAAAAGGGCGCGGAATACAAAAAAGAGGTTAAAGCGCTTGAAGACGAACTAAAGAAATACGTGGTAGAGATTACCAAACAGATTGATGTGATTGATGAACATGTGCATCATTTGCATTTGGGGGAAGATTAGAGCCTGTCAAACCCACATACAAGTGCTGTCATTGATTATTTAGGATACACAATGACAGCACTATCCATTTAATCCAAAAGTTGATATTCGTAATTGATGATTTCTGCACCTTTATATTCAGTCGCTATGAATCTACTATTCGTAAGCTGCGAAATATAAAGATCGGCCCAGGCTTCTCCATCATTATAGATCAATCCAATATATTCCTCACCAATTCCCCACCAGCTGGCTTCAAAAAAATCTGGAATTGAATCACAGTCAATATTTTGATCATGCATTTCGTATGCACCTGCCTTTGTGAAATTTACGATGTTATCGGTCATACATTCATACTGAGGCAAATTATTACCGTTATCGTCGTATACACGTAGTATTTGCCATTCCCTCCCTTCTGTCGTTGATACAATTCCGTTTATATTTCGGCGTATACCTTCAAAACTTTCAGAAATAGATCCATCTGAAATATAATGTCCAAGGGGGTTTTCCCAATTGTTCTTGTCATTCACTACTATATCGAAATAGTATAACCCTTCTCTCATTTCTGCCATTATTACTTGCCCCTCTTCGTTAGAAATAAAAATATCTACACGTCTTTCATCGAAAGCCCAGTCATCTATTGAGCGGTAAGCAATTACTTTGGCATTTGCTACCGGATTACCACTATTGGAATCAAAAATGTTCAAAACCAATATTCCTTGAGAAGAAAAATCAGGTTCTTCGGTACAGCTTGAAAATAAAGTCAAGTATACAGCTATACTAAGGCTACAAATTACATTTTTCATTTTCTGATTGATTTAGAGTTGATAACCTAGTGTAAGCATGAATGATTGATCCTTTACCGGATCATCTAAATCAATAACAGATGATAGACCTTTTAAATAGTTTGCCTCAAATAGAAACTTGTTTGAAAAAAACACTCCAATACCTAATTCAAAGCCAATTGTTGGGGATTCCAATAAGTCTTCAGAATCAAATGATTCTTTTTCACCAGTACAAAATCCTTGTATACATTCTGTATAAGTTACCGTAACTTCATCTGACAACAGAAATGAAGCATATGGACCAGCAAGTAAGTAGACTTTTTCATTTAACATATACTGAGCCAGAACAGGTATATTCAAATTTTGAGTCTTTACAACCAGAAGTTCATGGTAAGTAACATCAAAGAATTCTTCCGATTCACTGAATCGTTGAACGGTACCATTGGATAGATATCTACCACCGAAATTCAATATAAAATTATTAGCTAATTGAACTCCGTAAGAGACCCCAAAACAAATGCTTTTTCTGTTTTCATGTGCTATCTCTATTCCTTCTCCTGTCCATTTGGAGAATGCCAATGCTGACTTTATTGTAAAGCCTTGAGAATAGATAAAAAAAGGCACCAAAAAAATGGTGATAATAAGTAAACGTTTCATATGTATGATGTTTAGTGATGAGAAGTGAATATCTCACCGTATCAGCCTATTTCATAAGAAAAGAGAATGAATGCGTAAAAACTGAGAGTGAATGCGTTGATCTACCGATTGAGCCATTTTTTGAATGCTGCTGCCCGTTCTGAGCTAACAATGGCTGATTCTGCAGGTAATGGTTCCAGCGTCACTTTTATTCTACTTCTGGAAAAAGTATGCATTTCTTTGATAGCATTAACATGAATGATGAATTGGCGATTTATCCGAAAGAAATCATCCGGATCCAGCAAGGTGTCTAGATCATGAAGTGTAAGATCTATCAGGTGTCGTATGCCATTGTGCCTATGCAAGTAGACCATCTTACCCGTAGCATAGAAATAAGCAACTTCCTCTGATTTGACAGATACAATTCGATCTTTTGCGGTAACCATGAATCGCTTCTGATAATTTGATTTTAGAAGCGATCGATTAAGCTTCTCAAAATCTACTTGATTGATTTTAAGACGTTTGAACTTCTCAATGGCTCGCATGAGATCTGATTTTGATATCGGTTTCAGTAAGTAATCGATACTATTGACCTTAAAAGCATCTAATGCATATTCATCATGTGAGGTAGTAAATATGATTGGTGTTTTGATTACGATCGATTCGAATATTGAAAAACTGATCCCATCATTTAAATGGATGTCCATGAAAATCAAATCAGCCGATGACGATCTCAACTTCTTTCGAGCGTCTCTTACAGAACGAATGACCTCAACGACATGGATTGAAGGATCAACCTCACTGAGCAACTGCGAAAGTCGTTCAAATGCATCCGATTCATCTTCGATAATGAGAACATCCATGTTATATATACCAATTGTTATAGGATAGGTATCGAGGCTTTAAAATGAAAATCATCCGATTCAATGATCACCTCTTTAGAGTCCAATAAGCTATAACGTTCTTTTAAGTTAGTCAATCCTACATTGGTGGAAGAATTGGGAGCTGACTTTAGGTTGATGCTATTAACAACTTCAAGATATCTGCCAGCTTCCTTTATACTGATTTGTAATGGACGATCTTCGGACATGGCATTGTGTTTAAAGGCATTCTCGATAAGTAGCTGTAAAGAAAAAGGAGGTATGTATCCATTTACATGATTATCAATATCAAAGTCAATTTCAACCTGACCTTCGAATTGAATTCTATATAGCCCGATGTAGCTCTTAACAAAGCTTATTTCCTCCTTTATTGGAATCAATAGCTCTCTTTCTAACGTAAGAACAGTACGGTACAGTTTGATGAATTCCTCACAAAACTTTTGCGCTTTCGCCTGATCATGTTGGATGAGGTTGATCATGGAGTGCATACTGTTAAGCAAAAAATGAGGGTTCACCTGGTTTTTAAGTGCTTCAAATTGTGTAAGAATTGCTTTATTTCTGGATTGTTCCCATTCCAATTTAATTCTGTCCCTTTCACCGTACAAAAACACCACTTCATAGGTCACTATGAATAAGGCATTTACTACGGATATATAAAGTAAATTGTAGTATAGTGTAATGGTTTCGCCCTCGCTTTCGAATTGAAATAGTGGAATGAGAAAACCGTGATCAATATAAAGGACAACCGGGATGGTGATAATCCAGGCAACTGAAGTGGTCGCTACAAATTCGATGATGGATCTTACAATGAAATGGTCACCCCAGGGATATTTCTTTTCGAGAATGGATATGATCCAAACGTTGATTGAGCAAATGAGAAGTAATTGAACAAAGGTTTGAATCAGGAAGGATATATAGGCGACAATTAATAAATAAGTCGGGATTTGAGATAATTCATCATATATCCATAACTCGGTAAAGTATTCAGCTTCAAGCGCTATACTTATCACCAAAATTGATAGAATCAATTTTTTATTCATAGCTGAGTGCAATGATGAATAAGTAATTTACCAAGAAAATATGCTCAGTATCTAATAATACCTCGCTATAAGCCATCAACCTCAGCCACGACAAAGGTGCTTCCGGTAATTAAGATAAGATCGTTGGGAAGCACTTTTTCTTTAGCGGTACGAATGGCTTCATTAACGTCTTTGAAACATTCTCCTTCGATTCTGTTTACAACAGCTTGTATGGCCAGCTCCTCAACCTCCAATGCTCTTGGAACGTTTGACTGGGTCCAGTAGCATTTCGTCCCCTCCGGAATTAATTTAAAGATCGAATCAAGTTTCTTGTCTTTCACGCTTCCAAAAATCAAGTGTATGCTTCCTTTAGTCATCTGCTTCGCCTGATCAAAAAGAATCTTCAGCCCATCTTCATTATGGCTCACATCAGCGATGATTAGAGGTTGTTCGCTCAGCTTTTGGAGTCGGCCCTTAAGTCCTGTTAATTCATGCATCTTTGAAATTCCTTCAGTTATATTCTTATTAGAAATATTCCAACCTTGGTGTTTCAATTCATGTACCA
Organism: Ekhidna sp.; assembly: GCA_965267215.1. GTDB lineage: Bacteria > Bacteroidota > Bacteroidia > Cytophagales > Cyclobacteriaceae > Ekhidna. The sequence goes on along the minus strand of OZ253940.1, from coordinate 1,124,676 downwards.
CTGCCTCAATGCCTCCCATATTTTTTAAAAAGTATGAAGGTACCAACGTTTCTGGTTTCCAAACGGATTGTCCAGCTTTGATCAATGTTGCTTGATTGTTTTCAGCTATTTGTGAGAAAACGGGTTCTGTTTCCGTCTGTGATTCCCCAATCACCACAGGAACACCTTGCTTGATGATCCCAGCTTTTTCAGTGGCAATCTGTTCCAGGGTATCCCCCAGCATATCCATATGATCGAATCCAATGTTGGTAATCAAACATACTTCCGGGGTAATAACATTTGTACTGTCAAGTCTGCCTCCTAGTCCTGTCTCAATAATGGCTATGTCTACTTCCTGAGAAGCGAAATATTCAAAAGCCATCGCAACCGTGATTTCAAAAAAGGAAGGTTCAATCTCTTCAATCGAAGGCCTGATCCGTTCTACGAAACTGACGATAAAATCTTCATTCACCTCCTCACCATTAATCTTTATTCGCTCCGTAAAGTTTTTTAAATGGGGTGATGTATAAAGCCCTGTCTTATACCCTGCCGTCTGAAGGATTGCGGCTATCGCATGAGCACTACTCCCTTTCCCGTTCGTACCGGCGATATGAACACTCTTAAACTTATGCTGTGGTTTGTCCAGCACATCCAGTAGTCTGATCGTATTTGAGAGATCTTTCTTATAGGCCGATTTGCCCACACGCTGATACATGGGCAGTCGAGTATATAGATACTCGAGCGTTTCCTCATAGGTCATCTGGATTTGATGATAAAGGTGATGGTGCCTGAAGATTGATCAGCAGATTCACCGTCTGTTTTGACAAAAGACAATTTTGAAACAGCATCTCTGTATTTTAGTTCTGTCAACTTCGGAATGTTAGACTCTACCGTAGTAATCTTAATGATGTAGCCCTCTTTATCTACAACAATTTTAAACACAATCTTGCCTGATGCATTAGAAGTATCATCAGGCTCTGGTGGGGAAACCCACTCCCAGCCTGCTAATTTCAAGTTAGCACCTTCGGAATCTCCTTCGTTTGTACCCTGACTTCCGTAAATGGCTCGTTGATCCACTTCCTTCTCTTCTTTCCCTTCAGTTGGGTTATCACTGGTATCTTCAGTATCTGTCTCTGACGGCTTCATCACTGCCCGAGAATCTACCTCCTCTTTAATTTCTTCTGCCACCTTTTCTTGCTCAGTTTCAGTCTCTTCCACCTTCACAGGAGATTCTACCTCATTGGGAATAATGGCTTGTTCTGGAGTGGGCTCAGGGTCGGATGTCTCTGGTGGAGTTTCTTCCGATGGTACTTGATCTGTCTCTTGCGGTACTTCTTCTGTCTCAGGTGCTTCTTGAGATGGCGATGAGGTATTTGGAGCACCAGCAGATGTGGTGAAACCTAGTTCAATTCCATATTCCGGAATCGGTGGAAAAGGCTCTCGCCACGCGATGATAAAATAAAAGAGAATAAGGAGCAAAAGTTGCACGCCAACAGATGTGAGCCAACCAATGCGTTTATTCTTTTCTTCCTTTTTTTCCCTCTCTCCCATTATTCCGGTTTTGTTGCAATTGAAACTTTGGCCTTTAGTGACGTGGCAATACCGGCTACTTCCACTAAACGCTCTACGGGTACTGAGGCATCACAATGCAAAACGACTATTCCTTCCTTACCGGATAGATTATTCCTCAAAGTAGACTCTAATGAAGAACGACTTACTCGCTGATTATTGACAAAATAGGTCAAATTCTTTGTTATTGTTACACTCACCTTCTGCATAACAATCTCAGAAGACTTTGAAGAAGGTAAGTTGACTGGCAAGCCCGAAGGAGTAATAAATGAGGCCGTGAGCATAAAGAAAATCAATAACAAGAATATAATATCCGTCATTGACGACATGCTAAAACTGGCATTCACCTTATGTTTAGACTTTAAATCCATAGTAGCCTATTTCTTTGGTTCTTGTAGCAGGTCTATAAAGTCTATAACGTTGGATTCCATAGTATGGATAACTTTTCCAACTTTTGAAACCAGGTAATTATAACCCAGGTAAGCAAGTATCCCCACAAACAACCCAGCCGCGGTGGTAATCATGGCTTCATAAATACCTGACGAAAGAAGCTTAGGACTGACAGCACCTTCTTCCTGTGCGATCGCTATGAACGCCTGGATCATACCTGTGACCGTGCCAAGGAAACCAATCATTGGAGCGGCACCAGAAATTGTAGCCAGTAAATTCAGGTTCTTTTCCAATCGATAGATCTCTAACTTGCCCACATTTTCAATACTTACCTCAATGTTTTTAAGTGGATTTCCTATCCTGCTTATCCCTTTTTCTATCATACGAGCTACAGGTGTATCTGTTTTTCCACAAAGTACCATAGCACCGTTGATGTCACCGGCAATAACCAATGATCTAATTTGATCTTTAAATGATTCGGGTGTTTTGGCTGCAGCACTCAGGGTCCTGGTGCGTTCCACAAAAATGTAAATTGCTACCATCCAAAGTAACAATATTGGAATCATCATGTAGCCTCCATTAGTTAGAAGCTCTAACAATGATATCGTCTCTTCTGACTCTAGTCCATCAAGGACAGGGTCTTGCATAACACTAATTAGCATAAGTTCCTTTTATCTTGAATTACGAATGGATTCTCCATTCAAACAGACTGAACGTACTAATTTAAGAATTAGTGCTTTTAATACCTCAAAATCCAAATGTCTTCTCCATATTCAGCCTTAAGACCAACTACAGCACCTTGTGCTTCAGCTAAAGAGCTGTATCCTGAGATAGCTACCCGATGAGTAATGGCATTTCCAAAAGGAGGAATAATTGAGGGGCTCTTACCTGCTGTGGATAGCTCTGTCGCATAATCACTTGCCATATCGCCATCAACAAAGCTGGCTATCACAATATAGTAGTTCCCAGTCCTGTCAGAGAGTGTATTGACTGTTCCGGGATCCGCACTTACAGGATTAGCAGCTGCTGGTTGCGTATTACGTTGAGCATTATTATCAGGATTCGATCTTGGTTGATTATTTGCCGGTCTGGTATCTGCTGCATTGGCTTGTTCATTATTTGCCATAGCAGCAGCATCATTTTCATTCGTAGTAGCCTCAGGTTGTGTTTCTGCAGGTTGTGTTTCTGCAGGCTTCCTGGCTGGAGCCCGTTCGGCCGGTTTTTCAGCCACAGGCTGGTCCCCGCTTTCATCTCCCGAGAGTGGAGTCAGATACCAAAATATAGTACCAAGGGCGGCAAACACTAAGATTCCTATAATTACAACTTTAGCAAATTTACCCTTGCTTTCTGAGGGTGCTTCGTCTACCTCTGATTGAAAAGATTGCATATCTGCAATGTTTTCCTCTTCGGTTTCCATGAGTTCTTTCTCGAATTGAGCAAACTCATCTTCATCCAATACATCGCTATCAAAAACCGAATCAGGGATATCTTCACCATCGTCCTCCAAATCCGATCCTTCAAAATCATCAAAGGACTCTTCCTCATAGAATTCATCAACCTCTGCATCTGAAGATGAACTATCTGCTGCCGGTAAATCCGGAGTGGTGTCCGCGACATCATCGCTGGAATCTTCAACAGGCTCTTCTTTTAGTGCGGCTTCTAACTCTTCCTCTGAAACCTGGTCAGGAATTTCCTCATCGTCCATATCCATGTCCATGTCATCCAACTCTCCTTCCATATCGTCCAATTCACCCTCCATGTCTCCCAGATCACTTTCTATATCATCTAACGACTCATCGTCAAAAACAGAATCACCTAATTCATCGTCAAAGGAAGCATCATCTTCGGCCGTAGCTTCTTCGGAAACCTGATCTTTCTCCTCTTCAACAGCTGGGCTTTCAGGCTCTGAACCTGAATCATCGTCATCATCCAGGGCTTCATACTCTAGTTCTGGAAGACCGAAATCCTCATCGTCTCCGAAAAAATCATCTTGTTCGTCTTTGTTTTTATCGTCGTTAGCCATAGTATTTTATTTGACCGAACCAAGATAAAATAAAATTCATTATTAGGAAATATTGAAGTCAGAAACGGTACTGACCACCAATTTTGAAAGCGAGTCCTCGGATCGGGTACCCCAAATATCGTTCGTATTCGTTATTAAGCAAATTATTTATGTCAATGAATGCAGAAGCTCGACGAGAAATGAGGTATTTGGCACCAAAACCCAGATCAGTGAAAGCGGGTAGTTTTACAAACCCAAAATCAACATCTGCTGGTCCTCTTATACCACCAATACTGGTAAGAAAAGCGGATACGATGAGTTTCTCCTTAATATTGTGACTGGTGTACGCTTTGAAAATATATGCCGGTTGATGCCAGGGTCTATCCAACGATTCCAATGAATATCCATTGATCTCTATACTCGCACCATATGTACTAACTGCCGTAGGCATATACGTAAGACTAGATTTTAGAGAAACAACATCAACAACATCTGAATCATAAATAATCGTATACCTTGAAGAATCTGTTGATGAAACAAAGAAAGGAAGACCGTCTACACTACTTCTGGTCAAACTAGCCTCAACAAAAAGGTGTTTAACAGGAGATCCCTTAATACCTCCACCAATAACGAAGGTATTTTCCGGATTTACAATTATGAGTGAGTCACCCAAAAATTCATTTTGACTCAACATATTCGTTAATCCATTCCAACGAACTCCCCCATTAACAAAGCCAAAAACTGTCCATTCATTAGAAATATCATAGTCAAACCCTAGATCAGGATAAAAACCAGTATCCGACTCATCCTCAACTTTTCCAGATGAAATAGTGAAACCAGCCCTTATACTCAAGTTTTCTCGCTTATATGTCACCCATGGATTGATATTTATCAACGAACGATCATAACTTAATCCTCCATCATAGGACCCACTTCTGCCTTCAAGAGAAAGGCCTGTAGAAAATGTATCATCGATTTTAAAGGAAAAACCTCCATCTGCACCAAAAACTGATTCTTTATTCAAATCACCTCCAGCATCCAGTTTTTGAGATGCAAGGCTTACCTGAGGAGAAAATCGATATGAAAAATCATTCTTTTTTCCTTCTAAATCAACTGAGGTAATTAACGTATTGGCTGAAACTTCAAGGTCATTACTACTATCAAAACCAGTATTTACTCGATTTGTGTTGCCATAAAACCGGTATCGAGTGTTTTGAAAAGAGATAGCCGGAGTAATGATGAAAGAGTTTTTGGTGTATTCTGCCTTGAAGTCTATACTTCCTAGAGCGTTACCGCTGTTTTCTTCGTTTACCGGACCTGAGGCAAAGCTTTCATAGAATAGCTTCGCTTGAGTATCCAGTTGACCAAGTTTTTGAAAAAGCCCTGCTTCTAACAAGGGCGAATTGTAGTTACCATATCCTAGCTTAAGATAATTCTGATAATCAGCAAGCTGGTATGGTTCTTCTACTAATTGGAATGGAACATCTGTCTTGTAATCCGGCCATTCAAAATCTGGCTCTTTGACATTGAATACAAGACGCAACGGCTTATTTTCGAATGCCTGAGGTGAAGATCTGAGAAAAATCTTATCGGCCTTAGGCAGGGTGATTTTCTTGTCTTTTTCAATGACGATCTCACCAGAAACAACCTCTCCTTGTGTCTGTGTACTGTCATTCTGAGCCAGGCTGAAACGGGCCATGACAAAAAGGGATATAATTAGCACTCCTTTGTTCATATCAATTTTTTGTTTGGCTGGAATCAGAAACCGTCTCACCTTTTTCTATTTCATTGAGCAGCACCTTTGCCTCATCTTTAACATCCTCATTTTTAGCATGTTCAATAATTGATCTTAAAGTTGCTTTTGCTTGAAATAGCTCTTCCAGGCCAATGTAGTTTTTGGAGATTAGTAAGTATGATTTATCAACCCATTCGGTATAACTTCCGAAATTGGCATTTAGATCGAAGAGTAGATCCAGAGATAATTTATAATCTGTCTCTTCATAAGCAATCAACCCAAGATAATAGTTAGCCTCAGCGGCATAAGCATCATTGCCCTTGGATAAGCTTTCATAGCTGCTTTTGGATAAACTCAAATCACCTTTCAAAAAACTACTTCTTGCCTTAAGAACTATAGCTTCTCGTTCTCCATTGATAGGCTTCCAGTTCGCGGCTATGATACCGTCAGCCATTCTAATAGCATCATTGAATGCTTCATTTTTGAAATAGTGCATCATCAAACCCTGAAGGGCATTGTAGTTATCTTTTGGTGTCAGATTAAGGTCGATGAGAAGCTGATAAGCATCTATTGCTGCCTGATCTTTTTCAAGTTTGCTATTGATCTCACCAAGTCTGTTCAAAATTCTTCCGGTAAATTGATTTCTAATCACTTTCAATTCATTAAAGACTGGTTGTGCTTTTTCAAAATCGCCAATCCTGTAATAGGAGTCTGCCAGGTAATACTTTGCTTCTGTCCTATTCCCACTTTTAGGATAGTCTTTCAAAAATGCTTCAAAGGCTGGAGCTGCCTGGGCATAAGCGAAATCAAAGTACTTTCTTTTGGCAGATTCAAATTCAACAAGTGCAAGGCTTCCACTTTCTGGATTCACCGACTTGTATCGGTCAATGTAACCACCAAGCTTAGGTATGCTTAATCCTGCTTGCTCCAATTCCTGCAAGCCTAATATTGCGTTTAGGGCCTCTTTATCATCTATATAGTTGTCGAGGATTGTTTCATAATCTTGGCGTGCTTTGTCAAGCTCTCCTGAATTTTTTCTTGATATTCCCCGATTCAAAATCGCTTGTACCACAAATACTGTATTTGCATGATTATCAATGACTTGCGTAAAAAAACTTTCCGCATTTGTGAAACGGGCAGCTTCGAAGTGAATCATACCAGATTGAAATCGAGCTTCGGCCCCATACTTGTTTGAATTAAATACCTTCTTAAATGTACCGATCGCTTCATCTCCCCTGCCCAGGTTCTTTTGTGTCATTCCTTTCTGAAAAAGTACGTATGGAGACCTGACATCACTAAGTAGCTGATTATATAAGTCCAAAGCTTGTCTATAAGATTTAGTCGCATAGAGGCAATCAGCTAACCTGGCACTGGCATCTTGTCTGATATTCTTATCTGAGGAGTTACGAGCTTCCCGAAAGTTAGCAATAGCACCAGCATAATCTTCTTTATTATAGCGAGCATATCCAATCCCATAGTGTGACAGGGCGTCCAGGTGAGACTGACGTCTGTAGTGTCCGATCGCTTCGTCATACCTATTAATTCGCATGGAAATCTCGCCCAAATGGTAGTGTGATTGATCTTTCAAAACTTGATCAGGCACATATTTGAGGCTCTCACCAAACCATTGCTGTGCGGTTTGAAAATCACCATCGTTAAAGGATACTATAGCCTTCTGATATGTTACCTTCTGATAAACTTCTTGCTGAATGGGTGTTGTATTGCCTGCCTGCTTCAAATGAGAAATAGCTAAATCATAGTTTGAAGTTTTTAAATAAGACTGAGCGATAAGATTTTGAATATCTACAGCCCTCGGAGAAGATGAAAAATTCTCAAGATAGTCATCGGCATAGTTGATGACTTGACTGTATTGCTCTAGTTCAGCGTTTAAGGTCGCCGCATGGAAATAAGCTTCCTCCTTTATTTCACTATTTTTAGAGGCTGAGGCCTCAATATAGGCCGCTAACGCGGCTTCATATTGTTTCTTCTTTAAGTGTAATCTACCCAACTGAAGCGCACTCAGTTGAGCGTACTCACCTCCTTGTATACCGGATTCAGTCAAATACTCAATGGCTTGATCTTCATTCCCGATCTTAAACTTTGCTACGCCCGCTTGGTAATAGAGTGCAGCTGTTGGTTTTTTAGGGTGGAGTTCAATGGCTCTTTCAAAAAAAGCATCAGCTTTAGCTATTTCATTTTTCTGAGCATAAGCTTCACCTATCAGCTGATAAAATCCAGAATTAGTTACTGACCTATCCTCCGAAAGTTCACCCTTAGCCAAATCAATTACTTCGTCAACTTCTCCATTCTCCAATCTCATTTTTGCAATAAAAAACTTCGATGAATTACCAAACTCTTCTGAATCTTTCACTTTTTCAAACCCTGTCAATGACTCTTTTCTGTTTCCAAGGTGGTAGTCAGAAAAAGCTTCATAGTAATCAAGTTTATCTAATCCTTCAAAGCCGCTACTCCTGGAGTACTTGAACAGATTTTTAGCATTTTGATAATTATCAGAATTAAGTTGAATAACACCATACAAGAACCCATAGGAAGCAGCATCTTGGCTACTGAGCTCTTTAGGGGATATTTCTGCCAAATATTGCTGACTTTTAGTAGTATCTTTTTGATAGAAAAAGTACTCACCTAGATGGTATGACACGAGTGGCTTTATCGGGTGCTTGGGATTATTTTGAAGCCAGAACTCTATCTGTTCACTATTCTCATCCCCTGTCTTGAGTTGGCTAAGCAACAACAGAATTTGTTCATCAGACGATATTGATTCCTTTATTCGAATCTCAGAGATCACACTTTGATACTTCCTGGCCTGGAAGTTTTCGAATGCGCTCAGTTCCGAAAAAGCGTTACTTTGAACAGCATTTTGGGAAAAAGAAAACTGGTAAAGAATTACACTTAGAAGAAAAAAGTACTTTCTCAACGTAAAATTGTTTTTGACCTCAAATGGAACGAATATTTAGAAACAAATTGTGTCAATTCATCAATTTGTATACCAATTCTGTTAAAACCGGACCTTCTTTTTTTGTCGCAAAGCCTATCCCTTTTGACTGAAGATCTGCTTCATGCAAAAATTTAATGTTTTGAACCACTTTTCCTAAAGGGTAGTTTCGTGCTGCTATCAGATACTCTTTCACAAAGAAGGGGTTGACTCCCAACAAACTCGCGATCGTTCGCTCATTCTTGTCCCGCGAATGATGGATGAGTAGGAGTTTACTGAAATAAGAGAATAAGCTATAGATCGTTAATACTAACGGATTGTTCCCCGGATTGGATGAAAAGTAATTGGCGATCTTATGAGCCTTTTGCTTATTCAACGTACTAAGTGCCTTTTGTAATTCAAAAATATTGTAATCCTTACTAATTCCCACATATCGCTGAACCATAGAGGCATCTATCTTACTCCCTTCTTTTACATTTAACAATAATTTATCTATTTCATTTGATAGTCGTTGCAAGTTGTTTCCGATATTTTCTGAGAGCATCATCACTGCTCCATCTTCAATTTGAACCCCTTTGTTTTTGCAAAAATTCCTAATCCAATCAGGAATCTGATTGTCATACAACTTCTTCGCATTTAAGAAAATAGAATTCTTTTCAATTACCTTACCAAACCTGGTTCTTTTGTCGATTGACTTGTATTTGTAACCAAAAACCAGAATCGTACTTGGTAAAGGATTTTCAATGTAGTTGATCACAAGAGACTGCTTATCGTCCTTCGTCCAATCCTTCATCTCTTGTGCCTCTTTCACAATCACAACTTGCCTGTCCCCCATCATTGGATAACGTCGAGCGGCTCCAATCACATCCACCAGGTTGGTATCTTTTCCATAGAGAACTACTTGATTGAAGCTTTTTTGAGTTTCATCCAAGGCGTTATTTTCAATTTCTTTTATGATATCATCTATGTAAAATGTTTCTTCCCCCTGAAGAAAATAAACCGGTGCAAACGATGATCCTTGAATTTCTCGTATGATTTCATTGTAATCTGAGGCCATAGTTTCAAAGGTAAGGGCTACCTTAGATTTTGTAATGAAGAAGTTTCTATTTCTGTTGTTTTATCTACCGTTGGCCTCACAGTCTTTTGCCCAGACACGAGAGATTGATAGTCTTCAGACTGTACTAAAAAACCTGGAAGTGACAGACACCATTTATGTAGATGTACTGAATGACTTAGGATTTAGACTAAGCATGACCGATCAGCAAGCTTCTTCCTATTATATTAACCTGGCAACTTCTAAAGCTAAAGAGCTGAATTATAAAAGGGGGCTCATAAGAGCTAAAACAATCAAAGGAAATAGTTTCTTAATCATAGGTTTACCGGATCAGGCGCTGACCTACTACTTTGAAGCTATGTCTTATGAAGCATATCAGTATCCGATGGATTACGTTAGATTACATAACAACATCGGAGAGGTCTATCGACGAAAGGAAGTATACGATTCAAGCCTGAGGTATTTCAATAGAGCGTTAGAATTAGCTAACACTACCTTGACTAATTATCAGCCCGTCATTATATACTCTAATCTTGGAGAAGTAAGTCTCATGAAGGGTGAAATCGATTCTGCTAAGGAATACTTTAATGCTTGTCTTACCAATGCTTTGAAAACAAATAATTTACGAGGAGTGGGTTATGGTTATTTCGGACTTGCAGAATGCGCCTTTGAAACGGGTGCTGAACAAATAGCCATAGACTTGATGCTAAAATCCATTGATTATAGACGAAAGGCATCCCATCAAAGAGGTCTGATACAATCTTATTTAAAACTTGGAAATTACTACTCTTCCAATGAGAGGTCAGGCACATCAGATAGCACTCTTTATTACTGGAAAAAAGCGGAATCTCTTTCAAAAGAAAATGAAGCCATAGACCTGCTAATAAATTCTTACGAAAGATTGTACAATTACTTCATAGATCAATCTGAGATAGTTTCAGCTACTCACTACCTGGAAAAATATAAAAATCTAAGTGACAGCATTAGAAATGCCGAGTTTATCGGCAATGTAGCTTTGATGAAGATCTCGTTACAAGCGGAATTGAATGAAGCAGAAAATAAATTTTTAAAAGAGGAAAGTAAGCGAAGACAATCTGAAGAGGATGCAAAATTGATAACCATTGGACTGGCTTTCATTGTGGTCCTCATTTTGGGTTTAAACACATTTCAATATCGTCAAAAGAAAAAAGAAATTCGATCAAGAGAGGACGAAGCTAAGTTCACTAAAATGTTGTTGAAGTTCTCAAGTAAGCTAAATAAACCTCAAATCAATCTAGACGAGTTTATCCAAGAGCTACTTAAAGAATCAAGATTAATACTTGATTGTGATCGTGCAACCTATTGGAGTATTAACCCCACCAAGCAAACGATCTATTTACACTCAAAAGCTGAAAGAAAACAAAACGACCAAATTCCCACTCAAGAATTTACTCGTGATCAGTTTCCGCGTTTTTACAAAGATTTTCTAAAGAACAGAACTGTGGCTGTCAGCAAAGTCAGTAAAGATGCTAGACTTACCGATGTATATGAGAGCTATTTCAAACCATATAAAATTGAATCAGTGCTCAACTCACCCATTTTAATTGATGGGGCTTTCTTTGGATTTGTATCTTATGTAATGACTGAAAACAAAGTGAGAAAATGGAATATCAATGAAGAACGATTTGTAGGTTCTCTATCAGATTTAATAGTAGCAGCCATAGGAAAACAAAAGAGAAACCTTTTGAAAGAAGAGAAAGAAGAGCTAATCAAAAAACTACGTTCACGAAATGAAAGCTTAAAAGAATTCAACAGCGTAATCAGTCATAATTTGAGAGAGCCACTTACTCAAATCATAGGGCTTTCGGATGTTCTTAAATCAGATGTTGATACCGGTATCTCTGAGTATAAGGAAATCATCCCGAAGATATTTGCTTCTTCTCAAAGAGTAGATAAAGTGATAAAAGAACTAAGTACTATCTTGAATGAAAGTGATCCTAAACCATCTGACTTTAGATGGCTGTCAGTAGAAAAAATATTGAAGGAAGCCCTGGACCTCCTAAAGAATGAGGTATCAGAAAGAGGTGTCGAGCTTCATGAAGAAATCACCTTAAAAAAGCTCAAATCGTATAAGCCTTATTTGATTGATATTTTGTATCATCTACTGTCAAACTCATTGAAGTTTTCTGACCAGGAAAAGTCTCTCAAAATTGAATTCAGCAGTTATGAGGATGAGTTTCACTATTATCTCAAATTAACTGATAATGGCCTAGGTATAAATCTTCACGAATTTGGTGACAAAATCTTCAAAATGTACCAGCGGTTTCATTTAAGTATAGAAGGTCGAGGCATGGGACTTTTTATTGTGAAGAGCAGAGTCAATGCCATCAACGGATCCATTACTATCCAAAGTAAAGAAAACGCTGGAACAGCCTTCATCATTAAGCTGCCTAAGTTAGTTTAGATAGCTGTTCACCAGATCATTCAACATATCAACTGAAAGTGGTTTTGACTTATAATCCAGTATGTCTTTCTTGCCTTCGGCGAGTCGCTTATCCACCGGATTAATTGAAGAGGTTAAAATCACAATCTTATTTGATGTGCTCTTTTTGATGCTTTCGTACTTATCAAGAAACTGCCATCCATTCATAATTGGCATATTAATATCAAGCAAAACCAACATCTCATCTTCCGGATCTTCAGCGGCATCAAAGAAATTCAATGCCTCTTGTGCTGAATTAAATGTCAGGACTTCATCTACGAGTTCCGATTTTTCAATGATGAGTTTATTTAGATAATTGGTCGTAGCATCATCATCTATCAAGACAATTTTCTTCATATTATTTTCCATAGCTGCGTGAAAAATAAACAACAATTTCAAATTAATTCATAAAATCAAAATGAATCTTAACCTGACTGTTCCAATATATGTTATGTATAACCGTTAGATGATTTTGAATGTTTAATTCCAGATCGCTATTTTGAAATCTCGTTAGCTATTAAATGATGTTTTGGGTGAAGTGTCCCAGCTTGGTTTTTGGATAAAAGAATCTTTAGAGATCATCTATGATCTTTTTAAATACCGGATCTCTTAGCGTTCCATTGTCAGTAATCATAGAGTACTCTACCTCGCATACAAGCTTTGGCTTGAGCCATACTGTTTTCTTCTCTTCATGCGCTTCCCCGTCGATGGGTTTCTCATTGGAAATGAGAGCTATAAATTGCTTAGTCAGGCTCTTCAATAGAGCATCATCAAAACCAGTTCCGACCCTACCTCTGTAAATCAAATCCTCGCCATCCTTTTCGGCTAACTGCAATGAACCAAAGTAACGTTCCCTTTCACCTTCACCTTGAGTAAACCCTATGATATAGCAATCCTTGGTTTCTTTGACTTTGACTTTGATCCATGCATCACTACGTCTACCAGGAACATATTTGGCAGTAGAAAGCTTAGCAACAATACCTTCTATGCCATGAGCTTTAGCAGCAGCAAACAAAGCTTTACCATCTTCTTCCGTTTGGCTGATTCTGTAGTTTGTTTCCCCTATCCTCACCGAATCGATCATCCACCACCTTCTTCTATCTTGCGGATCATTCATAAGCGATCGACCGTCCAGGTAGAGACAATCAAACAAGTAGCAATAGGCAGGCGTTCGTTTTGATTCGTAATCAAAGTTCTTTTTACTCATCAGCCTCTTGATGACCTTTTTGAAGTTTGCTCTACCTTCCTGATCCAGGCATACAATCTCACAATCAAAAATTGCATTATTAATTCTAAAAGCCTGCTCAGGCACATTCAATTCCGGGAACTGTTCGGTTATGTCATTGCCATTTCTACTATAGATGCTAAGCTGACCTTCATTCAAGTAGACTAAAGCACGAATACCATCCCATTTTAGCTCGTAGTAATAGTCTCCAACCGGAACTCGTTTGGCCGAATCTGCCAGCATGGGTTTAAGGATGGTGTCAAGAAGATTCTGCTGAGGATTATCAACTCGCTCTAGCAGCCATTCTTTATCCTTCATCAGATGCATCCGATACTCCGCACTGAGCTCCCTTCCTGATAGCCTGAAATAAAAACCGTCCTTTTTCTCTTTGGTGATTTCATATTTTCCCAAAGCATAGACCCACATCATTCCGCCACCGTATTCACCCTTGGGTATCTCACCCTCAAAAGTTAAGTACTTCAATGGATGATCTTCTGTTTGAACAGCCAAACGTTTAACCCCAGGAACAGGTGGCATACCTCGAGGTATGGCCCATGATTTCAGTACACCGTCTTGTTCTAACCTTAAATCATAATGGAGATGGGATGCGTGATGCCGTTGAATACAAAATCTGCTTCCAGGAATCTCTATTTCCGAATGAACTGGTTCAGACGTTTTGTTGAAATCTCGTTTCTTTTCATAGTCCGAAAGTTGTTCAGGTGTTTTATGTCGTTTATTAGGAGGAAGTTCTTTAGCAACAATTGCCCTTTTATCTGTATGTAATGGCACTGCCCATCCCCTGATTTGTTCCCAGGCGTCACCCTCAGTAAGAACACGATCGAGTGTGGTTTTCAAATCCCAATGAGCCAGTGATTTCATGTCTTCAAGTTCTTCCCATGTAATCGGTGTGGAAGCAGTCGCCCCTTCCCTTCCTCTCAGGCTATAAGGGCACACGATAGTTTGAGAGGGTCGATTTCGATAGATATCAACAAGCACCCTGCCTTTTCTAGACTCTTTCTTGATATGAAGTGTGGTTTGATCATGCTTGTTGATGAAATCGGAGGCAATCTTTTTTGCAGATTGAAAACATTCTTCGAATGAATACTTCGCTTCGATTGGGGTCAAGATATGAAGTCCTTTTCCACCTGTCGTCTTGACGAAGGCATGATAATTATACCGCTCAAGGTGTTCCTTTAAGGCAAAAGCAATCTTCTTCAGTTCAGACAAATCAAAAGAACCATCCTCAGGAGGATCCAGATCATAAACGATGTAGTCGGGTTTATCACTGTGCTCTGAAAAGCTATGGATTTGATGAATCTCTAAACAAGCTAGATTTGCCAACCAAACCAAAGTGGCTTCTTCTTTTGCAACTACATATTCTTTCTTTCGTTCCTGCCCCAGTCGCTTGTAGTCAATCCAGTCAGGTGTCCAATCCGGGCGGTGTTTTTGAAAAAACTGCTCCCCATAAATGCCATCCGGATACCTAACTAATGATAGCGCCCTCCCTCTTATGTGATTAAGTATGGTGGGAGCCAATTTTAGGTAGTACTCTATGATCTCCGCCTTGACAATGCCATCATCCGGATAAAGTACCTTATCCAGATTGGAAAGCTCTATGACTCGCTTACCGACTTCCGCATGTATTTTCTGCTTGGCCATTGGCTATTTTATCGTTGTAATTTATTAAAAAGCGAATCTTAGAAATGTAATCATTAAATGAAATGGTCATTGTTTGAAGACGATGAAGAAATAAACAATGGAAAGAGTCTTCCTATCTTTAAGAAAGGAATGAAAATAGTTGAGTTAACAATACAACTCATTGATTTAACTTCCTAGAAGGATGAGATACCAAAGAAAGTTGATATGTGGATGATCAATGATTCATTAAATCAAGTAGTCAAAGTTTCCGGAGCAGAGGCTGTTGACTTTGTAAGATATAAGTAATTACGAAAAATTTATTCAGAGTTTTTTATATGGTATCTCCATAGTAAAGTAGAAGGCTCTCTAGTTTCAATATCTTCTCCATAACTTACCTGATAAATTGAACCTTGATATGTGAAAAACTCTGTTCGAAAGCCCGGAGGAAAAGCAAAGTTCCCCCATTCTTTGGTTTCGGTATCAAAAAAATAGTTTTCTCCGAAAGAAATATAAATTTTTCCATCATTGACAAATGAACCAACGTATATATCATTAAACGTCGGAATCTCGCTTCCTGGATACTCATAGCTATTTATTATTTCGCCTGTTCCAGGATTCAGTTCATGCAACAAACCTGGTGTATCAATACCTACATATAGCGAACCATTCACTATTTCAGCAATAGGTGAACCAGCGCGTGCATCCGTATTAGCAATTATATCCCACTTTTGATTAACCTCATCAAATTGATAAATCAGTCCGAAGGAACCATCATACAAATGGGCCTTTCCGTTTAAATTAAAAGATACTTGTTGTTGCTTTTTGAAAGCTCCCGGGTCGGATAAAATATCTGAATTTGCCTCCCATTTTTCTGATCCAGAGTTATACATGTATGTTATATAATCTCCGGAACATGAACGAACACCATCACCTTCTTCTTCAAATATACATGCCCCTACATATCCGAAATCACCGAGTTGAAAACCTACAGTTCGATAGGTGCTAATGGGCATCCTTTCTTTTTCTTCTATCTCTAAAGTAGTCATATCAATCTCGTATGGGATGGATCTGCTTACATCGAATGCATCCAAACCAGCGAGGAATACTTTATCTCCAAATACAAAAGGAATAACATCCTCCGGGCGAGATTCAATAGGATATTCCTTTATTTTCAACCAAAAATCTCCATTTTCTGATGCTATTATAATTATGCTTTCGGCTGTCAATGTAATACCTGAAGATAAATTAACAGAAGGTACCAGACCTATGGATAAGTCTTGACTTATTTCTATTGAGGTACTTAGCTCTACCACGTTATCTTCAACCACACTAACTAATCCAGGATTATCATTATCAACAGCTTCAGTGTCATAAAAAATTTCAACAGAACCCGGATTTCTGTTGAAGGTTATGATAGACATGACATTTAAAATACCGTCTTGAAAAGTGACTGTGTTTTTGATGTCATCAATAGTAAGTGCCGGTACTTTTTCCTCCTGATTACATGCAGATGCTAAGGCAAGAAATCCGATTAAAATTATAACTAAGTGTTTTCTCATTTTGCTTTGATGATATACGGTTTAATTTAAACTTTAAAGTGCAATATTTAGGAACAGTGAATGATTTAATTCCTTTAAATAAAATTTCTTAAGCCTCAATCTATAACTATCAATGAAAGTCTTATGATTTGTGAAAGCAGAAATCGTGGCAAAAGCATATACAATTCAAATCCCTTTAGTGCCCTCGTTCGATCACACCCCATCTTCAAAGGGAGAATCAAAAATTTATCTACACTAAATGATCTGTTTTATTGAAATTCTTAAGATAGAAACCATTTTGGCGATAACCCATCACATAGTAAGAGCAATTGTTGTGAGGAAATCCATCCATATAATTGAGTGGATAGTTTAGCAACCAACATAAGAGTACCCTCATTGCTCGTCCGTGCATACAAATCAGGATGTTTCGTGCATCTGTTTGTAAAACCGTTTCCATTGCCTCTTTCTGACGGTCCATCACCTCAATTGGATTCTCTCCCCCTCCCACATTGAGATTTAGCTCACCTTTTCTCCATCCATTCACTGTTTCTGCATATAAGTTTTTGGCTTCATAAGACGCCTCTTTCCCTTCTTGATTACCCCAGCTTATCTCATCAAAGCCTGACAAGCTGGTTATAGGTGTACCATTGGAGATGAATTGACCGATGGTTTCTTTCGTCCTAATCAGTTCTGAAGTAAAAACATGATCAAATGACAGTCTACTAAAAGCCTGGCCAGCCAAACGTGCCTGTTTTCTTCCATTCTCATTCAGACTCGCATTAACACCTCTTCCCTGAACCATTCCTCGTTTATTATAGTCAGTTTCTCCATGCCGAAGAATGTAAATCGTCTTGTTTTTCAAACTTGCTTTACGTTGGTTTGCTGATAAGATGGCAAAAGAACAAATTTTTCCCGACTACCTTGAATTAGATGCTGTGAATAGCATGTCCGAAGGATGTATGGTAGAACATCTTGGAATTGTATTTACAGAAATTGGCAGTGATTATTTGGTAGCCACTATGCCGGTTGATCACCGAACAAAGCAACCTCTGGGATTGTTGCATGGAGGAGCATCTGTCGCTCTTGCGGAAACGATGGGAAGTATTGGAGCAACGCTGTGTATCGATTTGAACAAACAAAATGCCGTAGGGTTGGAAATCAATACAAATCATATAAAGTCAGCAAGAAGTGGCGTGGTAACAGGCGTTGCAAAACCTATTCATCTGGGTAAAGGAACACACGTGTGGGGTATCGAAATTAAAAACGATGATGACCAGTTGGTTGCCATAAGCCGAATAACAATGGCTATATTGGACAGGAATAAGTGAAAGATTTAAAGAATATATCGCAGCTTGAACTCGATCAAGAGCTAATCGAAAAGCTCATAGAGGCTGACTATGCTTTCGCAGTATGGAAGATGCCTGGACAAAAAGAAATACAGCTAATTATTTCACTGAATGGAGCTCAGCAGCTCGAAGATTTCTCTCTGATCAAATGTGATATTGGATTCATTGTTAATTCATATGAAGCAAACCACCCTGTAAATCCATATTTCATACCAGCTGATATACTTATCAAGGAACAGACCTACGATGTTAATCCTAAGGTAAAAGATATATCAATTGACACGCTTATTGAGAACCTGAATCAAAAGTTAGAGGTTAGAAAACCAAATCCACAAGTAATAAGTAAAGGGAATAACAACTTTGAAATAAAAGTAGCGCAGGCTATTCGGAAAATAAAAGCAGGAGTTTTTGATAAGGTCGTGCTATCACGATTCAAGGATGAGAAACTACCTGATGGCTTTTCGGCCTGGAAGTTTTTTGAAAAGATATGCGAATCCTATCCCAATGCCTTCTGCAATTTATATCACATTCCTGATAAAGGATTATGGATTGGAGCTACTCCTGAGACATTAATTTCCGATAATCCAGAACGGTTCATTACTGTTTCTCTGGCGGGCACTAAGTCATTATCTGAAAACAATGATCTGAGTGAAATAGCCTGGACACAGAAAGAAATTGAGGAGCAGGCATTCGTCAGTCGGTATGTGATTAACTGTTTCAAAAAGATTCGTTTGCGGGAATTCCATGAACATGGCCCCAAAACAATTCAAGCTGGGAATCTTGCGCATTTAAAGACTGAATTCAAGGTGGATTATGATGAGGTTAGTTTTGAAGGTTTGGCTGATCAGATGCTAGAGTTACTACACCCAACATCTGCAGTTTGTGGTATGCCTATAGAGCAAACTAAGCCGTGGATAAAACATATAGAAGATTATGATCGGGAATTCTATGCTGGATTCATTGGTCCGGTAAATTTTGATAACTCAACAGATATCTTTGTTAATCTCAGATGTATGAAGATTTTCGAAAATGTAGTTCGCTTCTATGCTGGTGCTGGTATCACAGAAGACTCATCGCCAAGCAAAGAGTTCGAAGAAACTGAAATGAAAATGAACGTCCTTAAGTCATTGATTTTCTAAATGTCACATCCTACTGTATTTAATACTTCTGAAGTCTGCTATCAACTAGAGGTCAGACATGCTGTGATGTCTCCAGGCTCAAGAAATGCTCCCCTTACCATTTCCTTTGCCAGACATCAAAAAATAAAGAAATGGATCATCCCAGATGAACGTTCTGCAGCTTTTGTGGCATTGGGAATAGCACAAGAGTGTGAACAGCCAGTCGTTCTTTGCTGCACCAGTGGAACAGCTTTACTAAACTATGCACCAGCAATTGCCGAAGCTTATTACAGGGAAATTCCATTGATCATTTTATCGGCTGACCGACCACCAGAGCTAATTGATCAACGTGACGGTCAGACCATACGGCAGTTTGAGGCATTGAAAAATCATGTAAAAGCATCTTATCAATTACCGCTTGTCAGCAGTGAAACAAGTGCTTCTAAATACCAGAGTGAATTGATCGAGGCAATTCAGGATTCACAGATACTACCAAAAGGACCAGTCCATATCAATATTCCGTTTAAGGAACCTTTTTACCCAAGAGAAGCAGATAGCCTGAACTTCAAGGAGGTTGATTTAGCCGGAACAGAAATTCCAGATAGTACTATTCCATCAATAGACCTTAAGGAAAATTCAAAGGTACTAATACTAATAGGCCAACAAGGATATGACAAAGAACTTACTGACTTACTGACCCCCTTCACAGATAAATTTCCTATCATATCAACTCCTCTCAATAATTTAGAAATTGGTATTAAACATGTGGATGGCTTTATCGATGATCAAGAAGAGTTGAAACCAGATGTTCTAATCACCTCAGGACTTTCCGTTCTATCTAAAAAGCTCAAGATATTTTTGAGAGAGAATAGACCTAATCTACATCTACATTTTGATCCTTCTGGGGTACCGGTTGATACCTATCAATCCTCACCACAATTAATCCAAGAAGATATTAAGTCCTTTTTGCCACAGCTAAAAAAACTTCAGGTGAATGATGAATATCTAAAAAAATGGAATGGACTAGCTAAGAAAACAAGTGAAGCAATCAATTCTTTTATGCATAATGCTGAATACTCAGAAACAAGTGCTTCTTATCTCGCACTAAAACATCTACCAGAAGGAGGTAATTTACACCTAGGCAATTCCATGCCGGTTCGATTTGCAGATCTTTTTGACAGCCCAGCAGGGCTAAACGTATTCAGTAACAGAGGTACAAGTGGAATCGACGGGTGTACGTCTACTTCCTTTGGTACTGCCTTGATTTCAAATAAACTCAACACTCTCATCACAGGAGACTTAGCCTTCTTATATGATAGAAATGCTTTTTTCAATAACTATCAAGTAGAAAACCTGAGAGTAATTGTTATGAACAACAAAGGTGGCGGAATATTTAGGCTCATCAACGGTCCATCAAGATTGCCAGAGCTGGAAGATTATTTTGAGACCAGGCATAACAAAACAGCAGAATATATTTGCGCCGAGAACAAGCTGGAATATATACCAGTTGCCAATGAAAGGGATTTAAAAAAAGAGTTAGAAAAATTCTGGGAGCCTTCCAAATCAACAAAAATTATGGAAGTTTTTACTGACCCTGAAACAAACCAAGAAACATACAAGAACTTAAGAAAATACATTCATGAGCACATCAACGATTAAATGGGAAAAGGCCGGAGATTTTGAGGACATTACCTATCACAAGTTCGGTAAAGTAGCTCGCATTGCTTTTAACCGACCCGAAGTTCGAAATGCGTTTCGTCCAAAAACAGTGGGTGAACTCTACAAGGCATTTTTAGATGCACGTGAGGATGTTGGAATAGGTGTGGTCTTGCTCAGCGGGGAAGGTCCCTCACCAAAAGATGGAGGCTGGGCTTTTTGCAGTGGTGGAGATCAGAATGCTCGTGGGCATCAAGGATACGTTGATGATGATGGTATGCCAAGGTTAAATATTCTTGAAGTTCAGCGGCTCATACGATTCATGCCCAAGGTAGTGATTGCGGTTGTTCCAGGCTGGGCTGTTGGAGGTGGACATAGCTTACATACTGTCTGTGACTTGACACTAGCAAGTAAAGAGCATGCAATATTTAAACAAACGGATGCAGATGTTACCAGCTTTGATGGTGGTTATGGATCAGCATACCTGGCAAAGATGGTAGGTCAAAAAAGGGCAAGAGAGATCTTCTTTCTTGGTAGAAATTATTCCGCACAAGAAGCTTATGAAATGGGTATGGTTAATGCCGTAATCCCACATGATGAACTGGAAAATACCGCTTATCAGTGGGCACAAGAAATCTTAGCAAAGTCCCCTACCTCAATCAAGATGCTCAAGTTTGCCTTTAATCTAACTGATGATGGAATGGTAGGTCAGCAAGTATTTGCAGGTGAAGCAACTAGATTAGCCTATATGACTGACGAAGCGAAGGAAGGTAGAAATGCTTTCCTCGAAAAGCGTAAACCAAACTTTGATGATATCAAATGGATTCCATGAGGAAAGGATTCTAACAACCCTTTCCTTTTAGAACTGCTTTTTTGTTTGAGAAGTCATATTGGATGCCAAAAGTTCTGGAAATAATTTCAAGGGCATCTTTCGCACGCTTTTTATTGAATTTAGCTGTAAGCTTACATTCTTTGAATGCTGGGTTTTCAAACTCAAGCTTGATACCATATACATCCTCCAATACTTCTTTCACTTCGGACATACTTGATTCATCGAATGTGATCACTTTCGTTTTCCAAGCCAGATAATTTACATCTCCGTTATTCTTTTTAATTATCCCGGTATTGCTATCGGCCACCAAACCCATCTCTCCTTCTCCAAGTTTTACAGCAACATTCGACCCATCAACTATCTTAGATAATTCCACTAGACCGGATTCCACACATACTTCCGTTTTAGGGCCGTAAGAATCTACGACGAATGACGTTCCAAGAACTTTTACCTGGGCATTTCCTGTGTGGATAATAAAAGGACGAGATTCATCTCTTTTTATATCAAAGTAAGCCTTACCAGACACTATTACTTCTCGCACATTTTCCGTGAAGTTTAAAATTTTGACTTCAGACTGTTCATGTAATGCGATGGTACTTCCGTCGGCTAAATCTTGAATTCTAACATTAGAACCAGCACCTTCTTTATTTAAAATAAAGATCAGAGAAATGGCCAATACTAATATGGCCGCACTGGCATATTTGACCCAACTACGTAAAATAAAAGGAACTTGCTTTGCCTGTGGCTGTTCCAGAATATCATTTAAAATATGTGTGGGAGCTTCATCTAAAGGCCTTGCCTCCAACCAAATTTTCTTTGCATCGAAAAACGCTTCTGCATTCGTTTCAGACTCTGCTCTCCATGAATTCACAAGAGATATTTCGTCCTTGCTCGCTTCACCAGAAAAATATTTTGCTAATACTTCTTCCATTTTGTTCTTATCGTCTGGTTATTAACAACTTACACATGCTTCCCCCCTAAGTCTTTTTTACAAATTATCAAATTTCGGATCATAATTTAAGGGTACTAAATCTGCAGTTCTTTCCCATGACCAATACCCGTACTTTGTGATTCCAAACCTATCCATAATTTCACCCGACAAATCTAATCTAACAGATCCTCTTAACAACTTTAAAATAGATACTTGATTTCCCGGATCCTTATGTAAAACGCCATCTTTGATGAATTTTTCATAAAAGGTACTTGAAAAGTCGCTTGTCAATAGAAACTGCATACTCTCCTTTTCTTTTCGGTACTCTACAACTAAATAATTTTTGAATTCCAATTCGTAATGGTCTCCCTTAAAAACGATAATGTCAGAAATATCTAACTCGTTATCTTTCTGAGTTCTAAGCTTATTAAGGTTTTTGATTTCATAAATTCTGAAACCTTCTTTCCTCAATTCTCCATCCAAAAGAGATTTACGAAAGTGATTGAATGAGCCGTAGTAGTTTACCTTTCTATTTTTCTTCCATGATCTTTTCTCAGTTCCTCTCATGGGCTCCAGGTTGCTAAATCTAATTTTACCTCTAAACCTTAGATTAGATTGCTGCTTCACAAAGGACTCTAAAAAATAACTCACTCGGTATCCTAATACTTCGTTTCTTATAAGCAGTGCATCTTCTGCGTACGCAGTGAGCGTCTCTGAATCTTCCTCATAAGAAAAATTCAGGATTTCAGGATTTTCTATAACACATCTTCGTGCATTTTCAGACTGTCCTATCAGCTCTTGACTAAATATCTCATAATATTTCTGCCACCGGGTTTCATTGTTCTTAATTCTATTTGAGATCACTTCTACCTCTTCCAATTGTCCCAAATCCAGTTGCATAGTGTGATTTTGAATACGTGAACCTCCATTATACTCCGAAGTTTGATAAACCCCATTTTCATATCCTACATGAGAAAAGACGATATTGTAAAAACCGGGAGGTATGGATTCCAGTTTATAATTACCATCCAAATCTGTCGAAACACCAATGGTCGTTCCATCCAAGAACACATTGACATTGGATAGTGATTGTCCATTATCATCATAAACCTTTCCTGAGATAGAAAATAAGTTCTTTTTCTTGACCACAAGTTCAGGGGGCTCATAGTTCAGGATAATCTGGTCCTTGTAAAAGGAGTATTTCAATCCTGTACCGACAAACAATCGAGATAAGAATTGATCAATTGGATAGTTTTCTACTGCTATCGTGTATCGACTTCCCTGAGGAAGTAATTCCGAATTATAGCTAAAAAAATAATTTGTTTGAGCAGTAATAGTATCGAAGATCACTTCTAGCTCCACGTCATTAAAATCTACAGTAATACGATCTTCATTCCCAACTTGACCAAGAGAAATAAGTGGTGTCAAAAGCAGGAACGATAGTATCTTAACTCGCATCTCTGAGATTTTTCAAATCCTGTAGATTTTCGCGTAGTGTTTTCAGAGCTTTTCCCATTTGAACTTCCACTGTCTTAACGGAAATCTCCAAGTGATCTGCTATTTCCTGATACTTCAATCCCTCAAATCGACTTAGCTTAAATATTTCACAACATCTGGGAGGTAGTTTTTCAATTTCTGCATTGATTCTATTTCTAACATTTTCAGGATCTTCATTATTGAATTCGTTTTGATAGGACGATTCCATCATTTGAATTACATGTTGTCTGTAACCATCTTTTACCTTCTCATGTTTTATAGTGTTTAAGCACGAATTGTGGACGGAACGATATAAGTAACTTTTAATTGAAGAATCTTCAGATAACGTGTCACACTTCTCCCAAAACTTTACAAATACTTCCTGGGTTATCTCTTCTGCCTCTTCACGCGTATCCATAAAACGGGATGCATATAACACCATGATATTGTAATACTCATTAAAAACAAGTTCAAATGCCCTCTTATCTTTGTTAATAAGTCTATTTACAATTACTTCTTCGTTTTCCAAGTGCAGTGATAGTTATCTCTAAAAATTTCCGTTTAAAGTTAGAAGAAATTATAAAAGATCCTCTTCCAACAAATGCTTACAACGATACTGAAAAAAATGTGTTGAAACTAATCCATCAGTGGTACAATGGTCCAAATGAATTTGACCATACAACATCAGGGTCAACAGGTGCTCCAAAGAAAATAAAAATATCTAAAGAAAAAATAACAATCAGTGCACAGGCCACCATGTCATTCATTGACCCTGAGTATGCTTTCACCACATCATTACTTTGCTTAAACCCTTTACACATCGGGGGGGCCATGGTGGTATACAGGGCAATCCTTTTTGACCATGACTTGACGATCATAGAACCCGAATCAAGCCCCATAGATGAAGTGGGAGAAACCTGTTTCGACTTGGCATCTATGGTACCGCTACAATTTAAAAATCTAAGAAGAGATCAAATTGATCAGTTCAAGGTAATACTTGTAGGAGGAGCTCCCATGTCTGAGGTAATAGAAGGTATGAACGCTACAGTTTACGAGACGTTCGGCATGACTGAAACAGTATCCCACATCGCATTAAGATCCTTTGATAAGGATTATTTTGAAACAGTAGGTGACAATGAAATAGCGTGTTCATCAAATGGAACTCTGCGCGTTAGAGGGGCCATTACTCATCACCAATGGCTTGAAACCAATGATATCGTAAATGTTATTTCGAATACGTCTTTTAAGTGGATCGGTAGAAATGATTTTGTCATCAATACAGGTGGTATAAAAGTAAACCCTGAAAAAATTGAATCCATACTTTCCGAACAGATTACAGAAGAGTTTATCATCGGATCAATACCTGATTCCAAACTTGGAAATAAGGTTGTGCTGATTTCCAATGGTCCTTACACCGAGATTGACTTTTCACAATTAGGGAAGTACGAAAAACCAAAATTATGTTTCTTCAATAAGGAAATATTTAAAACGAAATCCGGTAAGGTAGACAGGCTTAAAACTCAAAGCCAGGTTGAAAGCAACGATTGAGTAGATAAGTTGTGATTGATCGGGAGAAGATGTAAATTGAAGAACGATTAACTAACCTACGATCCGCATTATGAAAAGCTTAGGTTTTCTTGGTAAACTGCTTTATGCAGGACCCATGGCAATGTTTGGTATATTCCATCTAATGGGAGCGGATGATATGAAGGGAATGGTTCCAGATTTTTTACCGGCACCAGTTGTATTTGTTTACTTAACAGGGATAGCATTGATATTAGCAGCAGTAGCCATAATTATTGGTAAGAAAGCCAAATTGGCGACTCAACTATTAGGCTTAATGCTAGTGCTATTTGCTGTGCTAATTCACTTATCCGGATTCTTGAACCAAGATCCAATAAGTTCTTCGATGTTTCTGAAGGACATAGCCCTGGCCGGTAGTGCGTGGTTTATGAGTTCCCATTTAACAGATTAATGAGTTTATTAGTAACCTTATCTAGGTTTAGATAAGTATGAAGAGAGGCCCTGATCCCGAAACTTCGGGACAGGGTTTTTTATTAGAAAAGCGAGTAGTTCCCTCCTTTTCTAAAATGCGAAGTTTCGAGCGAAGGAAGAGTCCTTCCGCTGAAATATTTTCTTTTACTTACATCAAATAGTTTTCTAATTACCTCCGAAAATTTCCCCTCTCCCTTTATTCGCCTTCCAAACTCACTATCATTAACATTACCCCCATGCAGATCCTGAATTTGATGCCATACTTTATCCGCTCGATCCGGGAAATTTTTGATGAGCCAGTCATGAAAAATAGTCTTGATTTGTCCGTTTAGCCTCACAACTGTGTAGCTGGCAAAATCGGCTCCTGCATTTGCTGCGGCCTTGAGTACCTCAGGAATCTCGTGATGGTTCAAACCCGGAATTAGGGGAGCATTCATAACACCAGTTGGGATGCCGTTATTAGAAAGTTCCTCCATAGCTTTCAGTTTTTTTAATGCACTTGCCGTTCGGGGCTCCAGTTTCTGTCTTAGCGATTCCTGTAGCGAGGTAATCGAGAAAATCACATGGACCAGATTCATCTCAGCCAGGTCTTTGAGAATGTCAATGTCTCTGGTCACCAAAGCATTCTTCGTAATGACTCCTACCGGATGCTTGTACTTATTGAAGACCTTAAGAAGTTCTCGCGTGATTCTATATTTTCGTTCAAGTGGTTGATAGCAATCTGTATTCCCACTAAGCATGATAACCTTAGGCTTCCATGAAGGCTTCAAAAATTCTCTTTCGAGTAATTGAGGGGCTTCCGGTTTTACAATGATTTTGGTTTCAAAATCCAGACCAGCACTAAAACCCCAATATTCATGTGAGTTTCTGGCATAACAATATACACATCCGTGTTCGCATCCCTGATATGGATTTATGGAGGCTGACAAACCCAGATCCGGGCTATTATTCGTGGAGATTATTTTCTTGGGAGTTTCATTGAATACCTGAACAGGTGGCTTTCCATCAAATAATTTCTCATCTACGCCATCAACGATATCTGCGTCGATTCTTAAGTTCAAAAACTTATTGGCAACATTGATCTGTGCTCCTTTTCCTTTTAAATAATCCACAGATTAAATTTACTAAAAATATTAGTAATTTCTAATTGCAGTTTTTAAGTTTTTCTTCCAGGTTGCTCACCTCTATTTCTAATTTCTTCTTTTGGATCTTGAGATCGTTTACCTGCTTT
This sequence comes from Ekhidna sp., assembly GCA_965267215.1. GTDB lineage: Bacteria > Bacteroidota > Bacteroidia > Cytophagales > Cyclobacteriaceae > Ekhidna. The sequence goes on along the minus strand of OZ253940.1, from coordinate 1,097,547 downwards.
TTTAATGAAGTAATATCTTCGGTTTTGTCATATGCCACATCAGCAGTTTCAAGGTTTTGAAAGGTATCATCTACTTCATATTTGGCTAGTTCTTCTTTCAGAGCTTCATACTTTTTTTGACTTACACAACCTCCAAATAGAACAATTGCCAATATCATTATCAATTTTCGCATGTATTTATAATATTAGTTTCAGAAGAGAACAATAAACACAACGTGTTTGTTATTTGCTTCTTGATGTGAAAGCGGTACTTAACCCCACAATAGCCCCCATAAGGTGGGATTCCCAACTGATCCGTTCGTCAAAAGAAAACAAGCCATAAGCCATTCCACCATACAGAAAAATGACAATTGCGCTAATGATTACTGATTTGAAGTTCCGCTTGAACAACCCATAAAAGACCAGAAAAGAAGCCAGAGCATATATAAGCCCGCTAGCACCAATGTGGTAAAAAGGCCTCCCAAAGACCCAAACCAAGATGTTTGTAAAAAAATATGCCTGAAGAAACACCCTGGAGGCTATTCTCGGATAGAAAAAGAAAAGACTTCCTCCAAGAACCAACAAAGGAATGGTGTTGGAAGCAAGATGATTAAAATTACCGTGAAGTAAAGGCGCCATCACTACACCAATCAAGCCGAACAGGTCTCTTGGATAGATACCCAGATATCCAAAGTCCATATGAAGGTAAAATTCGATAGAAAATACAAGCCACATAAAAAAACATAACCGAAGTGGAGGTACTATTCCAGACTTGTACATAAGCGAAATATAAAACAAAAACCCTGATCTCGCATTCGAAATCAGGGTTCTAAGTTTGGTTAGTGATTTTATCTAAACAATCTCCTTGATCATTTTCAATTCCATTAGCCTGCTCTCTTCGTAGCTAATAGACAAATAACCTAATACACCACCTGATGCCTCAGCGATCTTTTTAGCTAGGTCCTTTAGGCTGGCAATAAACTTAATTGAAAAGTTCTTGTCTATCTTGGGTAGTATGAAATTCAGCTTTCTTAGTTCTGTTGTGATAGCAGATATTCTAGCTTCTGTTCCCGAAGGTAATTCATCTATGAGTTTAGTGAAATTTTCTTCAAATTGCTCTCCCACTAACTTATACAAATCAGAAAGTTGCTCTCTGGCCCTACTTTGTTTATTTCTCGCTACTTCGATAGCTTCTTTTCTTTCAGATTTGTCAATTTTACCATCGGCTCCTGCGATAAGTATTGCCACGTAAACCGGTGCTTTGAGGATCACTCCTATCTCGTCTTCTCTTAGGGGTTCAAATTCTGGGATCATTCCTTTTGATTTCAAATTTTCGGCTCGAAAATACAAAAATATTTGTCGCTAAAAGTGACATTGCTCCCTAAATTTCATCTATGTTTTTTACCTAGTAATATCTTATTGATATTAGCTTTGGAAATAGGATAAGCGAATAATGGAAAAAATTGATTTTACCTACATAGAGATGCTCAGCGAGGATGATGAGGATTTCAAAACTGAGTTCATTGAGACCTTCGAAAACACATATAAAGAGCTGGTAGAGAAAATGAAAGGTGAGTTCGAAAAAAATGACTTGACGAATCTTTCAAAATCAGCTCACCAACTAAAGCCATCAGCTAAGATGATCCAACTGAGGTGCGCTGAAATATTGGAGGACCTGCAGCACAACCCAGAAAAGGTTTCAATGGAAATTATAGAAGATATTCATAAGCAGTGTGAAGATGCACTGCAGCAATTGAAGGATTGGGCCTAATTCTGGATCGGCTAATCTGAAATTGGGAGGTCAAACTCTTCACCCAAATGTTTTGGTTGCCTGTTCAGTATGTAAAGATCCAGTATAGCGAAGCTCCTGGCAAGTATCTCCCTCAAGGCCAGCATATTTCCCACTGGACCTCCGTCATCTGCAGAAACGGCTACCGCTTTCATATTGAAATGATGCGCAATAAATAGAGAACGATAGCAATGAAATTCCTGGGTAACTATTGTGACTTCATTTTGTCCGAAAACCTCTTTACATCTAACGACAGAATCTAACGTTCTAAGACCCGCAAAATCCAGTGAGATATGCTCTTCTGGTATATTCAAGTCACCCAGAGCTTTCAGCATATCGCGAGGCTCGTTGTAGTACTGAGTTCGATTGTCACCACTCACAAGTATGTGCTTGGTCTTCTTTTGTGTATGAAGCGTAGCAGCCGTATGCATACGCTCAACAAAGAATCTGTTCGGCCTTCCATCTGAAGTGCTCTTACTAGTTCCAAGTACCAGTGTCACATCGTTTGTTGGAACACTGGAGGAGTCATATATAAACTTTTTAGTAGATTGAACAACCCAGATATTTGTCCCTAGAACAAAAAGAAAAAGCGTAACTAAAATCCAAATGCCAAGGTGGATAAGCTTTCGGAGTTTTCCTCTCATACATTCACTCCTTTCGACTTGAGTATCAAATCAGCTTCACGAACGATCTTTCGATACCACTCTGCTTTCAACATACTTAACTCATCCTTTCCCATTCCAGGCCATTCATTTCCTAGTTTCTCCTTCAAAACAGTTAAGCAAATCGCTGCACTTACTGACAGGTTAAAACTTTCAGTAAACCCACTCATGGGAATATAAACGTATCCATCAGCTGTCTTCCCTGCTTCTTTCGTTATTCCATCAGCCTCTGTCCCAAAAACAATAGCCGTCTTCTTTGAGGGATCTATGTCGTAGATTGATTGAGAGGTCTCAAGCAATGAGGTGGCATATATCTGATAACCAGATTCTCTAAGTTCATGATAGCATGATTTGAGGTTGTCACCAGAAGTATTGTGATGGCGCAATGTCACCCACTTGGCTGCTCCTTGTGTAATCGTTGGGTTGATTGAATAGTCATTTTTGTTCTTGATAAAATGAAGATCCTGGATTCCCATGCATTCAGCTGTCCTAAGAACCGCACTGATGTTATGAGGTTTATCTATGTCTTCAAAAACAAGTGTGATATGTCGTGTTCTCTTAGACAACACTTCATCAACCAGCTTTTGCTTGTTTTCAGAAACAAATTCACTCAAAATCTCAATAACTTCTTCAGCGATCATTACTCACTTTTATCTCCAAACAAACCAAGTTGATTCTCTTCGTCTTCTACCTCCTGTTGGATTTCACTTTTGATAGCATCTAAATCAATTTCTGCCTGCTTTGGTTTTTCTTCTTTGATTAAATCAACAGAAATAACCTGTTGGATTGGCAACTTATTTCCTATCGCTTTCCACCCCTTAATATCAATCAGATTCATTAAATCCAGTTTCTTCTTCTCATGCTTTCTTCCCTCCTTGAATGTCACCTCCACGTCTGTCTCAATTCCTTTTGAAATAAATACCAGCTTCGAACTCCTGGCTTCTGTTACAAACGAGAACTTCTTATTGGGTGTATTGGTCTCAATAATGAATCGCTTAACAAAATGGGTTTTCGATTCCCCATCGTAATGAATCGCGTTGAAGGAGGTATCCTGCTCCAACTTGTAGATGCCCATTACGTTGTTGAAATCATAATGATTCGTCAGCTCAAAAGATGTCGTCTCATAACTTCCTTCTTTATAAAATGCAACCACCTGATCTTCAGACATGAAGTTGCCGAGATGTTCTCCTCGCTCTTCCCTATTCAATCTTCCCACAGTAGGATCATACCAGATATCCACTCCTCCCAAGGTCGACTTGCCCTCTTCTTTAAGCACCACCTTACGAACAGGGTACTTAGTCAGGATATTTCCTCCTGCTCCTCTTCCTTTGATTTCAAGCTCTGAGAAATCGAAATCAAACACCTTCTTACGGGCCTTACTTGCCTGAGTCAAGGAAACAGTAACTATTTCCGCCTCTCCATTAGGATTAGCCGTGAAATAATGTACTTTCCCTTTTCCTCCTTTTGTAAGGTCATATTCTCTGTCTCTTGTGACGGATAGTACCTGAAAACGCTTGACGTAAGAGTTTCCTGATTTAGCATCTACATAGGCCATGTTGTATACCATGCGTTCATCATTCTTCTTGAATACTCCCACATACAGGATGTCCTTTCCTACAAACACTTTATCCTGGATCTTTGTCACAACACATTTTCCATCTTTAGTGAAAGCGATGATGTCATCAATATCAGAACACTCACTGACGTACTCATCTTTTTTCAATCCATAACCAATGAAACCATCCTGACGATTGACGTATAGCTTGGCATTATTAGCAGCTACCACGGTCACGTTGATCGTATCGAAGTTGGTAATTTCCGTTTTGCGCTCTCTATTCTTACCATACTTATCCAATAATTTTTGATAGTAGTCAATCGCAAATTCAGTCAGATTATCGAGGTTATGATCAACCTTCTCTATTTGCTCTTGCAAGTCTTTAATCTGAGCTTCCACCTTACTTGTATCAAAGCGGGTAATACTACTCAGCGGCTTGTCGATAAGTCTTTTGTAATCTTCATTTTCAATCTCTCGGTAGAATTGATCAAAGAATGGTTTGAACAGTTCATTGAGTACTTCATAGCACTTCTGAAGATCACCAGAGTTCTCATAATCAGGGTGCTTGTACATTCCTTCGTTAATGAAGATCTTGAGCAAGTCACTAAAGAATATCTTCTCCTTAAGTTCAGCCTTCTCTATTTCCAGCTCCTGCCTGAGCAGGTCGACCGTTTGTTCTACAGACTGCTTTAGGATATCTGTGATTCCGAGGAACTGTGGTTTGTCATCCACAATCACACATGCATTGGGAGAGATTGAAACCTCGCAATCGGTAAATGCATATAGGGCATCCATGGTGATATCCGGAGAAGTTCCAGGAGCCAAATTGACCAGAATTTCTATGTCTTTTGCAGTATTGTCAATTACCTGCTTGATTTTGATCTTCCCTTTGTCATTTGCTTTGACAATAGATTCAATCAACGATGTGGTGGTCGTTCCATAAGGAATTTCTTTGATAGCAAGCGTTGTTTTATCAACTTCTTCAATAACAGCTCGTACGCGAACCTTTCCACCGCGTTTACCATCGTTGTAATCTGTAACATCAATTTTTCCACCTGTTAGGAAATCAGGATAAAGCTTGACCTTCTTTCCTTTCAATGTGGCAATGCACCCCTGAAGAATTTCACAGAAATTATGTGGAAGCATCTTGGTTGATAGTCCTACAGCAATTCCTTCTACTCCTTGAGCCAGCAATAATGGAAACTTAACCGGAAACGTGACGGGTTCTTTCTTTCTTCCATCATAAGACAGTTGCCATTCAGTGGTCTGAGGATTGAAAATGACTTCTAATGCAAACTTGGAAAGCCTTGCCTCAATGTATCGAGGGGCTGCAGCTGAATCACCTGTACGCACATCTCCCCAGTTTCCCTGTGTATCAATGAGTAGATCCTTCTGGCCCAGGTTTACGATGGCATCACCGATAGATGCATCACCATGTGGGTGGTACTGCATAGCACTTCCGATGATGTTGGCAACTTTGTTATATCTGCCATCGTCCATCTCTTTCATGGCATGCAAAATTCTTCGTTGCACAGGCTTCAATCCATCGTTAATTGCTGGAACGGCACGCTCCAATATTACATAAGATGCATAGTCCAAAAACCAGTTTTCATACATCCCCGATATCGGGATTACATCATGCAATTCTTGTTCGTTCTCGTGTTCTTCTCCCATCTAAAAATTATGTTGACTTAACAGGTAATATCCAATTACAATTAGTACTGAGACTAAATTTCCAACCAGGAAATAGTCATTTGAAATCTTATCATCGTCCTTCAGGCGAGTCGCAATTTTAAGCGCTCCGAAAAATGCAATTCCTGCTGGCAGTTCGATCAATAATACGATGAATAAGAAAGCCCTTTCCAAAGCTCCTCTCAAAACTCCACTTAAGCTTAGCTGCCTCCCAAACATCTTCGTAACCAGAAAGAAGATGACCAGCGCCAGCAGCTCACCTACCACAAAAATGGTCGTATGGATCAGTGTCTCATTCATTGATCAAATGATGTAGCATTTCTTTACACAATAGGTATTCATCAATAGCCAGGCTTTTTCTTCTTCTCCAAAGTGTAGACTCATCCTTTTGCTGAATCTTTGCAAGCGCTTTATAGTCATGCCCCTGAAGGAATCCTGTCACCGTACTCCGGTCTTTGGGGTGCCAGCCATCAATGAAATGTTGTGTTATTCGCATCATCTTATTCACTTCATTTCCTGCACTCACTTTGATCAAGAAACGATGATGCTCTTTCTTCATTTCATTCAAAAGCTTTCGTGCATTGGTCAGACCCGGTCCCAGCATTTCATATGCTTTGTCTCTATTGATCTCCGTCTCCACATCCCCTTCATGTAGCACATACCTAAGCTTAAAATCAAATTCTTCTTCTAAAATGTATTCTTCCATACCCAGGATGATATCGACACCTTCTGAAGCTGAGCTTACAATACCCTGAAATTCATCCCCAAGTGTGATGGTTAGCGGCGATACGATGGATTCCCCGTAGATCATATTGGTCCATTTCACCAGCACCTGAAAGGCGTCCATCAGCTGTTGTCCCTTCTTTTCATGGCTACCAACCACATCTGCCATGAGTATGAATTGTTTCATTGCGTTTTTTATACAAAAACTAATTTATTGTATTTTTTATACAAAAACATATTATTTGCAATAATTTTGCAATTAATTACTTGGTAGGGCTTTATCCACACCTATCTGATCCTTATAATCCCAATGTGCTTTTCTTACCAACGATCGAATTCGATTCAGCTCAGCATCTACACGTTTGTAGTTAAATGGATACCAAAGCGAAGGCTTGCAGATCACCTCACTTCCAAATTGATCATGATGATATAGTTTAAACCGGTATAATCCATCAAAACTTATGATTTCAATATCTTTCACTTGGTGGAACGGTATCTGGATCTCATAGTCCCCCTCCTTCACATACAAGTTTTCTGTATCATATGCTACTTCCTTTATTTTGGAGAAAAACTTCTTGTATTGCGGAAACCAGATAAAAACTGATAACACTACATATCCGGCTGCAAGAATCCAATTAAACAAGCTATCGCTTAAACCAAGAAAAAAAATATAAAATATTACGAATCCTGATAAGGTAACAATTGTAAATATCTTGTAGGTTTTTACAGAGTGGATTGATAATGATTTTGAACGCTCCATTTAAACTACTTCCTCCGCTACTGACTTCTTCTCTTCTTCAACCAAATCCTTTTCTACCCGCAGCTTGTCAATGATAAATTGCTGACGATCAGGTGTATTCTTACCCATGTAGAATGTCAACAGCTCCTGAATACTGGTATCTTTCTGCAGAATTACAGGATCTAGTCTGATATCATCTCCAATAAAGCCGGCAAACTCATCCGGACTGATCTCTCCCAATCCTTTAAAGCGTGTGATCTCAGGCTTATTTCCAAGCTTAGCAATGGCCGCCTTGCGCTCTTCCTCAGAATAACAGTAAATGGTCTCTTTCTTATTCCTTACCCGAAATAATGGTGTCTCCAGGATGAAAATATGATTATTTCGTACCAGTTCAGGAAAGAACTGCAAGAAATAAGTTAAAAGCAGCAATCGAATGTGCATGCCATCCACATCAGCATCTGTTGCTATGACTATTTTTCGGTAGCGTAAGCCTTCCAGACCATCTTCAATGTTCAGGGCGTGTTGTAGGAGGTTAAACTCCTCATTTTCATACACGACCTTTTTGGTATGCCCAAAACAGTTGAATGGTTTTCCTCTCAATGAAAATACAGCCTGTGTTTGTACATTTCGTGATTTAGTGATCGATCCGCTAGCAGAGTCTCCCTCAGTGATGAAGATCATCGTTTCGTTCTTCCTGTCCTCGTCCCCTTTCTTATCGTTGAAGTGAATCCGGCAATCTCTTAGTTTCTTGTTATGAAGGTTTGCCTTCTTTGCTCGCTCGTTGGCCAGCTTCTTGATACCAGCTATTTCCTTGCGCTCACGCTCAGATTGTTGAATCCGTTTGAGAAGTGCGTCAGCCGTGTCTGAGTTTCTATGCAGGTAGTTATCTAGTTCTTTCTTAATAAAGTCGTTAACAAACGTTCGCATCGTAGGGCCATCTGGACCAACATTCTGTGAGCCGAGCTTAGTTTTTGTTTGACTTTCGAAAACTGGCTCCTGAACTCTCACCGCAATAGCTCCAACAATCGCACTTCGCACATCTGCTGCATCAAAGTTCTTCCCGTAAAACTCACGAACCGTCTTAACTATGGCTTCTCTTAAAGCTGCCAGGTGTGTGCCCCCTTGTGTAGTATACTGACCATTGACAAACGAGTAGTACTCTTCTCCATACTGGTTTGCATGAGTTAAGGCAACTTCAATATCATCGCCTCTCAGATGAACGATCGGATATCGAATATTTTCTACATCCGTCTTACGCTCAAGTAGATCTTTTAATCCATTTTCCGAATGATACTTCTTCCCATTCAAAACAATGGTTAGTCCTGCATTCAGATAGGCGTAGTTCCACATCAAGTTATCCAGGTATTCAGGAATAAAATGGTAATTCTTAAACACCGAATCATCCGGCTCAAAAATGATCTGTGTTCCGTTTCTCCCCTCAGCCTTCTGGACCTTTTGATCATTAATTACCTCTCCGCGTTCAAACTCTGCAAGCTTAGTTTCACCATCTCTGAAACTCTGAACTTTGAAGTAGTTGGATAAGGCATTCACTGCTTTGGTACCTACTCCATTCAGACCTACTGACTTTTGAAAAGCACCTGAATCATACTTCCCTCCGGTATTGATCTTGCTCACACAATCAACGACTTTTCCAAGTGGTATCCCTCGCCCATAATCTCTCACTGTTACACGATGATCTGTCACCTTCACTTCTATCGTTCTGCCATGTCCCATCATGTGTTCATCGATGCTGTTGTCGATGATTTCCTTCACCAATACATAGATACCATCATCTGGAGAGCTTCCATCTCCCAGCTTTCCAATATACATACCAGGCCTCAGCCTGATGTGCTCTTTCCAATCCAGTGACTTAATACTATCCTCGGTATATATCGCTTCTGCCATTTTCTTCCGGTATGCTCCAACTAGTGTTTATTTCCAGCTTTAGCTTTATTAATCAGTTATTTACAAAAAACCTGAAATGCAACAGTCTGCAGACAATACAAGTTCAGGGTAACTAAGAAAATTAGTAATTTTCAAAATCCAAAGTAATGATAAAAATCCAATAGATACACGTAACAACCTTAGTCTTTCAAGCAGTTTTACTTGAAATAAGTCAATTTAAAAACCTGATATTGAGGGTCTTGCTAGGTTTTTTTAACGAATAAAAAAATCAACCCGACCAGCCAAATCATCAAAAAAGCAGGACCTAAGTAAGTCAGGTATGCATAGTTATCCGGACCAATATGTGTTGCATTATTCATCACTCCAATAAATCCTACGACGGTCGTCAGATAGAAGTTAACAATAAAGATGATGCTTTTAACCCAAGAAGAAATGGTCTCATTCAAATTCTTAATTAACACATTCACGGTGAGTCTCAGCACGATATTAATAACAATGAAACCAGAAAAGATGTAGTAAAAAAAAGTTTGTTTATGTAGCTGCCCCACTCCTTCCATATTTAACTCCACCTGGATCGGTAAGTATGCATACACCAATAAAAGTATAGCTGCAAAAAGGAAGATGGAAAACAGGTTGAGGACTTTAATCGCCTTGATCATATTTTCTGAATGAATTGTGTAATAAATGAATTAAAAAGATAGACTCATCTGGCAAAGGTAGATCAGTCGGTTGAGTCACCTTCATTATTTAACCAATAAGATTTATTTTCAGTTATGAGAAAAAAAATCATTGCCATTATAAATATTGCCTCATTCCTTCTTCTTGCTTTTAGTGTCTCATTTGAGTTTAGAGATCCTGTGACCGAGTTGATCTGTCTCCCTTTAGGGACTTACAGGAACATTCATTTCGTCTATTTAGTCCATTTTCAATCGGATGCCTGGAACGCCTCACTCCGAGCCCGTAGCAGATCAATACAAAGGAACATTTGGCATGCTACCAGTGTCACATTCTTCTGATCATTCTCAAGACTATACTTAGCAAAACACCTTTAATTCCGACTTCACTTGATATCATATTGGAGTTTGGATCATTTGGTTATACCGCTGTTTATTTCGCCTAATTTGACCTATATCTGTCAAGATCAGACCGAAGCTGGTGCATAGTGCCAACTTTCATTGATGAGCGAACACTTCATTAGCTACTCTTATTCCGGATTCAATGGCACCTTGCATCCATCCGTGGTATGCAGAGGTGTGTTCTCCTGCAAAATGGATTCTTCCTTCAGATTTACTAAGGTGGTGTTGACAGTTTACCATGTCTCCCTTTCCCGCCAACACAGTGCCACCGCCCGCCCATTTATCATTGCTCCACTGTTTACTCACTCCACCCTCAACGTGATTTTCAATGGTATTAAACACGTTAGACAAATACTTTGTAGTGAATACTGATCTATCGTTCATTGAAAGCTCATCGAGCTCAAGTGATTTTGAGGATTTAAAGTAGACAGCTAATAGTCCCCGCAAAGCTTCTTTCTCATAACATGGATCCCATATCTCGGAAGGAAGATCAGTTTTAGCCGAACCGCTTAGACCATCATTTATCCAAAATCGTTCTTTCATTTGCAAAACGGTCCTGGACAAAGGAAAAACGTTCATATCCCTGATGGCATTTACTTTTTCTGAAGATAGCCTTTGAACAAAACCCATCCGTTTAAGAACCCCAAGCGGAATAGTACAAATAACTCGATCTGCTGTTTGCGTATACTTCGATCCGTTCCTATTGAAATGTACTGTTACACCTGTATCAGATTGATTAAGATCAATTACCTGAGATCCATAGTGAATGTAGGTTTTCAACTTTTGAGCCAATCGTCTGGGAAGTAGATCGTTTCCCCCTTCAATTCGATATCTCTTCGTACCAAAAGACAGTGAAAGTTCCCTTATCCACTCTAACATCGAAACATCATACGCATGATTTTCTACATAGCCAAGAAGCAGGAGTTTACGTACATCATCTGAATAACCTTTTTGTTGCAGGAATTGACTTAAGTTCATTTCATCAAATGAATGAATGGATGGCAGAGGCCATTCAGCACTTTTTGGATCGCCAATCCGACTAATTAAATCGTTGAATGGCTCTCTTGCTATCCCATCCCAACCAAGACCGATTTCCTTTTTTGTAAGTGAGACGGGATAGGTTGAGAGATCGGGCGGCTTGTTTTTGTATCTAATTCTTTCTCCTTTTATGAAATGAATGTTATCCCTTTTTTCGGGCAAAAACGGGATAAGCTTCAGGCCAAATTCTTGAATGTATTTGATGGTTAGGTCATGATTTTCTGGTATTCGGGCTGCTCCCATGTCTGCATACAATTCATCTGCAAACGATCGATAGGTTTGAACTCTCCCTCCTGGTCTCATCTGGGCCTCAAGAATATTTACCTGATAGCCTCTTTTCAAAAGCTCATCAGCAGCTGAGAGTCCAGCTAGTCCGGCTCCTATGATTACTATTTTTCGAGATCGATCATACCTTTCAATGGTGTCTTCAAAAGATGAAATAATCCTTATGGGATAGAAAGGGACCAATGAGGTAGCGATAGCACTTTGTTTGATAAAAGTTCTTCGATTAAGATGTTTAGATTTTGAAGGCATGATTTAGATCGATAACGGAATAGCAGTTTCAAATGTGATACATCCGTTTAAATGATCGAGCCCTCAAAGGACATTTGGATACCATTTGAATACCATTTCTATTCAATGTAAAAAGCGTCATTGTGGAAAAGTCTTTTTTTTCTCTTCAACATCCGCGTCTATCTTTGATAGATGGATTTCAACCCCGTTATTCTGTCCATCCCACTCTACTTTCTATTGATTGGTTTTGAATTGATTTTCCAGGCAGTAAGAAAGGTTAAGATCTATCGGGCAAATGATGCCATTTCCAATATCAGCTGTGGTATCTCATCACAGGTGATGAACGCGATATGGGGTATATTGTCCATTACCATGTACCAGTTTGTATATGAGTATGTGCGAATTGCCACAATACCAGACGCATGGTGGAGTTATATCCTGTTGTTTGTCCTCGTGGACCTCATGTACTACTGGTTTCACAGAGCCAGTCATGAAGTCAACTTTCTTTGGAATACCGCCCATGTGGTGCACCATCAGAGTGAAGACTACAATCTCTCGGTGGCGCTCAGGCAATCATCTTTTGGGGGAGTTTTTGCAATGGTATTCTACCTCCCACTCGCCTTGATCGGATTCAATACCTATGCGTTCCTAGCTGTGAAAGGAATCAATCTCATTTATCAATTCTGGATTCATACGGAAGCCATTGAAAAGCTTCCAAGATGGTTTGAATATGTATTTAACACCCCTTCTCATCATCGGGTACATCATGGAAGAAACCCTAAGTATATTGACAAGAATCACGCAGGCACATTCATGATCTGGGATCGCATGTTTGGAACATTTCAAAAGGAGGAAGAAAAGCCGACCTATGGTGTAACAAAACCAACAAATACATGGAACCCCGTCTGGGCCAATGTTTTGCCCATTGTGGATATGAGTAATCAGGTTCGATCAACACCAGGATTTTGGAACAAGCTAAAGGTGCTTTTCTATAAACCCGGATGGCAACCTATTGAACTGGGTGGCTATCAGATGGCACCAGAGGTTAATAAAGAAACATATAAGAAATTTGATGTCCATCCGCACCTGCCAATGATAAGATACGTCTTTGTTCAATTCATAATGGTATTGGTCTTTGCAGCATACTTCCTCTTTACCCTCAAACAGTATGACTTCTACCTTAAGCTCGCACTGGCAGGATTCATCATGTGGTCCATCGCACAGCTGGGTATCCTTATGGAAAATAGAAAAAGCTGGATTCCAGTAGAGTTTTTCAGACTCCTGATCGCAGGAGGTTTGATTGTGTTTTTGACCGGAGGCCTTTACTCTTACCTGCTGGCTGGTCTCTTTATTATCAGTTTTTTTTATTGGTTATACCAAGTTAATAATAGTATTTCTGTAATGGAAACCAAGTCGTGAGCTGAACAAAAATACATCTATTTCTCAGGTACATCAACGAAGTATTACTCGACAAATCACATGATGAAACAATACCTGAATAGAACGTATGCCATAAATTATGGAAACATGTATCAGCGATCTTACATGGTTCTTGATTTTCATTTTCAAATATCATATCAAGGGATGATCTAGCTCATCATTTCAGTACCAGGGAGTCGAGATATTTGATATACAAACATTACAGTCATGAATCTAAAATTCACAAGCGTAGGAATGATCCATGGTATTGCGCCACGTCCAACAGCGACTACAGTAAAGAAAGAAAGAAAAAGTAAAGACGCGCAACTAAAGCTTAAGGAGAATGACTTGAATGATCTTATTGAGCTTAAGAGGAAGAAATTCATAAAAGAGAAAAATTTTGCTTTTCTCTACAGACAAATAGGCATGGTCTTAAGTCTTGCCATGGTGGTTGTCGCCTTCAATTGGAAAACCTACGATGAAGGAGATATTATGAGTCTAGGTGAAATCAATTCTGATTTGGATGAGATCATAGAAATACCTATTAACGAGCAGCCACCTCCTCCACCTCCGAAGGTAGAGACCTTTACTATAAAAGAAATCGATAATAATGCTGCCGAGGTTGAAGAAGTAGATGTTCTGCTGGATGTAGAGATGACTGCAGATGAAGAGGTAGAAACGGTAGATTACGTGGCACCTGTTTTTGAGGAAGTAGAGGAAGAAGTAGATGAAATTTTCACAGTAGTGGAACAACAATCTGAACCTGTAGGCGGTAATGAGGCCTTTCAGAGATATCTTGCAGAGAACCTTGCATATCCAAACAAAGCTGCCCGATTAGGTATTCAAGGTAGAGTTTTTGTGAAGTTTGTGGTGGAAAAAGATGGGAGCCTGACCGATATACAGATAGTAAAAGGTATAGGAGCAGGATGTGACGAAGAGGCCATACGCGTGATTAGTAAAGCTGCTAAATGGAAGCCTGGAAAACAACGTGGAAAAACTGTAAGAACCTACCGTATCATTCCAATAAACTTCGTTCTTAAGCAAAATTAATAGCATGTTTTGAATAACCTTGGTGACTCAGCTTACGATGTAAGAGACAAACTGAGTCACCACCAACTGGTTTCCGGAGCACCCTACAAGATCGTTATTCTACCTTACTTGTATACGAATCCTCAAGAGACATGTGGGCAGGCCAAAAAGCTTTGGACTCCTTGCCGTTCAGTTGATCATTCAGGATGTCCAAATGCGTATGCCAGCCAGCCAATGTTCCTACTCGAGTTTCTTTTGAATCCTGAAGTTTCTCATGGGTCAACACCAGTCTGACCTTATCGCCTTGTTCTTCCAGTTCAAATCGGACCACTCCCTCCCATTCAATGACATACAGATTCGGTTTTTCAGATGTAATGATCACTGCCTTGGACTCGAACCCGTCACCGTATTCCTTGTACTTGTCAGGGGTAGGCTCAGGTGGAGAACCCAATTGGGAATTGCGAAATACAAATTCGATTTCTTCGCCAGGCTTATGGCTTGATGTTCCTTCGCAGAACCATTTGCTTCGTTTATCTGCATCTGTTAAATACTCCCAAACAAGCTCAATAGGCCCGGGAAGTAGGCGCTCAAACTGCAGGGTATCTGGCGCAATAAGTTTACCGTAGTTGTTCATGTATGTTTGTTTTGTTGGTTTTCATCTATAAGTAGTTTCTCGAGTTGATCCAGGCGATTGTTCCAAAATCTTCGGTATTGATGGACCCAGAGAGCTACCTCTCCCAGCTTATCTAATTGTGCATGACAGAATCGTTCTCTTCCACGTTTTTCAACAGTCAACAGGCCACATTCCTTCAAGATTCGAATGTGTTTAGATACCGCAGGACGTGACATTTGAAAATTATCCGCTAATTCATTCACATTTTGAGGGATATCTGAGAGTCGATTAATGATCTCCCTCCTGGTGGGATCTGCTATCGCTTGGAATACATCTCTTCGCATAATATGAAACCTTTTGGTTACAAGTATACTAAAAAGAAACCAAATGGTTACATACATAGATTAAATTTTTCCACATGCTTTCCTGAAATGAATCAAACTTAGAATGTCATACTCAATGTAGCGAAGAATCTTTCTAATTGAGAAGAGGTAAGCCTAACTTTAACATCTCCTATTTAAGTTGAAACTCATATTATACTTCATTTTTCTTCGCTCATAGTTTCAATGCCTTTTTAGGATTCGATCTTTAGCAATGATCTTCAGAATGGTCCACTTACAAATTGTCGGACATGTTCCAGTACTTTTGCGACATGTATCACATCAACGACACCATCACCGCTTTAGCAACCCCTCCCGGACAAGGAGCACTGGGAATTATCCGTGTTTCCGGATCAGAAACCATCCCGATCGTAAATGCGCTTTTTAAAGGAAAGGATCTAAAAAAAGTTGATTCACATACCATTCATTTAGGCACGATAAGAGATGATAAAAACACCATTATAGATGAAGTGTTGGTATCTATTTTTAAAGGCCCTCACTCCTACACCAAGGAAGATGTTATTGAAATCTCCAGTCACGGCTCACAGTACATCCTTCAAAAGATCCTCAATCTATTGGTAAGCAAAGGTGCCCGGTTAGCTAAGCCAGGAGAGTTTACCCAAAAAGCCTTCCTGAACGGACGATTTGATCTTGCTCAAGCAGAAGCTGTAGCTGACCTCATCGCATCAGAAAATGCAAGCATGCAGCAGACCGCCATGAAGCAAATGCGTGGCGGGTTTAGTGACGAGATCAAGAAGCTAAGAGAGGAGTTGATCCATTTTGCTTCTATGATTGAACTGGAGCTCGACTTTGCAGAAGAGGACGTGGAGTTTGCAGACCGGCAAGGACTGATCGATCTGATCAACAAAATACAGACGCTCATTCAATCTTTGATTGCCAGCTTTGAATATGGGAATGCGATCAAAAATGGTATTCCCACGGTCATCGCTGGTAAACCGAATGCAGGCAAGTCTACCCTACTCAATGCCTTACTTAATGAAGAAAAGGCCATTGTTTCAGACATTGCCGGGACCACCCGGGACTTCATTGAAGATCAGATTTATATCGATGGTATTGCCTTCCGATTCATTGATACGGCAGGTATTCGTGAAACGGATGACAAGGTAGAGAGCATCGGCGTGCAGCGTACATTGGAGAAGATGCAACAAGCCAGCCTGGTGATCTATTTAGTTGATTTATTGAATGATTCGGTTGATTCGATTGCTGAGCAGTTGGAAGGATTAAAAAAGTCTAACGTCCCATTTTTGGTAGTTGGTAATAAGGTAGATGAAGCAAAAGCGGAATTAAAGCAGGCCATAACCAGTGAAGATCCAGTGTTCATCTCGGCCAAAGGCAAAACACACTTAGACGACCTTAAAGCCCGACTGAAGACATTCGTACAGCAAACCAAAACTTCGAGTGATGTGGTAGTAACCAACGCCCGACACTTACAAAGCTTACAACAAACCGATGATGCATTAAACAGAGTGATTGAAGGTATCAATATGCAGATGAGCAATGACCTGGTAGCCCAAGACATCCGCCAAGCACTCTTCCATTTAGGAGAGATTACCGGAGAGGTCACGACCGATGATTTGCTAGAAAATATCTTTAGTAAGTTCTGTATCGGAAAATAACCTCCCAAACAACTCATATGCCTCTCGTGATGGTTCATGGTAGGGGTCCGGGGCTACCGCTTCTTTTGACTTGCCAGTTAAGGGCGGTTCATTTGCAGAAGAATTCACTTCACTAGGATTCAAGGTTTACTTGGTGAATATCGGGGGGTGGAAGAAGTTGACTCTTCCGGCATATGATTTTTATGATTCTACTGTTATTGTTGGTTTACACCTTGAAGCAGCACAAGATTTAAAAGAGGCAATAAACTGGATTGCAAAACGGGAAAAGTTGAAAAAATCAACTTATTCGTCTGGGCCACTACGGACATTGGACAAGCTTTTATTGTATCCAGTATCCTGAAAAGGTGAATACTCTTACTTCGCTAAACTCATTGTATGGTGTAAATGTCCCCTGGAGCCTAAGACCATTCTTTGCTTTAGAAACGGACTCTACCCAATTCAAGAAAACTACCTTTTTCCGGCAATCTGAAAGTGCAAATCTCACAAGGTCATAGACCAGAACGATCCCAATTGATGATAAGGAGAACTGGAGAGATCCAAAAATTGAAGAGGCTTATAGAAACTATGCTTCAGTTTTTGGTGAAGAAAGGTTTGGGACTGGAATAGAATAACAAAGCATAAAATGACTTATCTTGGTAATAGTCGATTTTAAATGAGCAGATCAAAGAGTCTAATAAAGGTTGAAATCCTCTCATGAGATGCTCTCATTAAGTCATAAGCCTTCTAGGTATATGAGCAATATTCATAATTACAAAGAGTTTAATCCCGTCCTGAGTTTGTTCAATTTTCGTAAAGTGGATAGCCGAAATCTTTTCCATATATACAGACTTGAGACTTGTGATAAATCGAAGAAGATCGTAACTCCCTCCTTTAGGCAGTTTTTCTACGACATCTCTTTGTTTCAAATTGCTAAAATGAAATACTCCTATTCATTTTTGGATCATGATCTCTGTGATAGTATGCTTCAGGTAGTACCTCCAAGACAAGTGCAAAAAATAGAAGTAGATCAAGAGGAACTTGAGAATGTAAAAGGATACACAATCTATTTCAAACCAGAGTTCCTTTCTATGGCTTTCGATAAACCTTCCTTTATTGCTGATTTCCCCTTTTTCTCATACTCCAATTTGGACAACCTGATACAGCTCAATCAAACCGATCTACGAGAATTGCTAGGCTTAATGGAGCGGATAATGTATACCTATGAACAGGATGACCTGTTTGCTGATCAGTTGATTAACGGATACCTCTGGAGCCTACTACACCTCATTAAAAGGATATGGATACGATATAAATTGGATGAGAATAATGATACGATCTCAAAAGTAACGCAGCTGGTTTCCTCATTCGAAGATGTTGTCAATAGCAATATTAAAGCCTCCCTGAAGGTGTCTGATATCGCAGACGAATTATGTATTTCACCGGAGCATTTTTCACAAATCATCAGCTCACAAACCGGTCAGAATCCAAAAGCTTATATACAGAACACTCTTATTTCAGAAATTAAATCTCTTCTTAAGCATACGCGGTTATCGATATCTGACATATCGTATAGCCTTGAGTTCAGTGATGTATCTAAGTTTGGACGTTTCTTTAAGTCTCATACCTCCATGTCACCCACCGAATTTAGAGAATACTCATCCACTGAGTAGCTCTTAGATTTTGGACGTTATCTCTTAGTTTTTGGCTAACTGCCAGGCCCATGTCACTGATAGGTTTGTGATATAAATCAAACTAAAATCAGAAGACATGAAAACAACAATAATTCAAATTAGCATCATTATATCAATTATGAGCTGGAGCTTAAATGGGTATTCACAATCTACAGAAAACAGCTTCATGACCCTTAAGAAAAGAACCACCTATCAATCGATAACGAGCACAGAACAGATGATGTGGTACGTAAATGCTCAAAACCTAATTAACGAGTGGAACAATATCATTGTAGATGCAAAAACCGGAGAAGAGCAGCTTAAAACAATGGACGAAAGTGGGGTATTCGCAAAAGACATAAAACTAACCTTCAACTTTGGCGGTGAGCTCATGAACTTCACTGGCCTTACTGATGAACCCTTATCTTTCTACTCTAACTTTGTAGATCCACTCAAAAAGAAGAGAACCAATATCGCCTCAAATCCAGAAGTCGTTGAGTTTGGTAATGATTTTCTGATTCTGAATTTTAAACATTTCATCTTTTTTGACGAAACCTTATCCTTGGTTGGTCAGAATCAATTACGAATAGAAAGGAAAGGAAGTCGCTACTTTATATCCAAAGCTTATATTGAGGTTAGGCTAGCAAATCTTGAACATGGATATTAATCAATGTCAATGATTCTCCAGACCAGTATTGCCATATAAGCTGTGATTTTTCAAGTGTAGATAATTGGCGAAATCATGATACAAACTTTTGAGACCATTTCAGACCAAAAATGACTGAAAAACACCCAATTCTGGAAAGTAACGTGAGTAAACACTCACTTCAAATATTATCTTGTACCTCGAGCAAAATTGTACGAAAACGGCCTTTACGAATCATAAACTAAGAAAAATAGTTAAAAATAAAGCCCGAAATGTACCCTATTTGTACCTCAGTATTCCTAAGTACTTAATAATCAGATTACTTTACTCTCTGTATTGGGAAGTGACAAATATATCATCATAACATTATGCGAATGATAAGAAAAGCTCAAGGGCTCTTGATTAGTCTTATTTTCGGTTGCACCTCTTCTACTGATCATCCTTTGATTGGCTCATGGAAAGAATGCAACAGATGGAATGGAGAATACATTGAGCACCGATATTTCAAAGACTATGTGTTCTATGCAGGAGAAGGCTTCTGGTCTCCTACTACTTTTCCTATTGAAGTCAAAAATGACACATTCAAGATTCGTTCGCTTGGTCGCATACTTAAATTCAAAATTGATCCTCTATCTGAAGATTCTTTGATGTTGCGTAATGATGAGGATACTATATTTCTAATACGACTTGAAGAAGAGATTCCTTTAGTCGACTCATTGAACCTTGATGAGTGGCTAGAAACCTATCAAACCAACTTTAGGCTAAGATCCAGTGAATGGGCAGCATGTGTGCAACTACCAATGCCTGATCCTCTAGATCTTGGTGTAATTAAAGATGACTTTGAAGATATTGTTGAGCTCCCTTATACTATTGAGCTTGACAGCCATTATGTTCATTAATGGAAACTTGCCATCTCACCAAGGTTAATTTTTGTGACCAGTTTATTTGTTCCTTCAACAGGCCGCTTCCCTCAAATTGCTGAATTAGTTGGTTTCAGTCATTCCGTTTTTTCTTTGAAAGTGGGGCTATCATCTTCCGTATCTACAGCACTCACATAGATGTCTGTGGTGAGCTTAAGTTTTATGTCAGCTTTTCCCATCAGATTGGTTTAATGACGACAAACCATAAATCTAACAAACCCTACTCAACTACTCCACTTACCGCTGTGAAAGAGGAATCGCCCGCAAAGGTGATCATAATGACTTAGATTCAACTTTTCTATTCGCCGAGATGTATTAATTTTCCAAAACAACAAATGATAGCCCTAACAACTCACTCATGATCCGTACATTCATCCAAAGCCAAAAAGGAATCATAACGCTATTCATAGCTTTTTTCTGTAGCTTCCAAGCTTGCAATACAAAGAAACCAGATTCCCAAGAAGAGACACCATCTACCTCACCAATTAAGGAGGCCTTAACATTCTACGCTTCGTTTGACAATGGAATTAACGCAGACTTCTCGCTGGGTGACAATCAGTTATACACCTCTCCTATCAAGTCCATAGACTCAGCAAAAGTGGGCTTGCATAAACATGACATTCGTATTGATGAAGGCACAGGGCTTATGGGAAACAGTCTAAAGTTTACAGAACGGAGCTCCGGTTATATTTTCTATCGCAGCGAAAAGAATATTACCTACAATACCAGCGATTGGAGTGGTGCTGTTTCTTTTTGGTTAAGCCTTGATCCTGCTGTGGATTTAGAACCTGGTTATTGTGATCCCATCCAAATAACGGATGTGAGTTATAATGATGCTGCCATCTGGGTAGATTTCACTAAGGAAAACCCTCGGGATTTCCGGTTGGGTGTCATTGGAGATCGAGATAGCTGGAATCCTACACCAGAAGGTCCTGATAATGAAAATCCTATTTTCATTGAGCAGCTGCCTGTGGTAAAAGAGCCTCCCTTTGCTTCAGGAAAATGGACACACGTACTGATCAATTTCAGTCAGTTGAATACAGCAAATGGAACGGCTAGTCTCTACCTGGACGGGAAATTAGCCGGTACACAGTCAGAAATTGCTGATCCTTTTACCTGGGATTATGGAAAGTCCAATATTCTGTTAGGACTTGGCTATATTGGTTTAATGGATGAGGTTTCTATCTATAATAGATCCCTCACGGACAAAGAAATCACAACACTCTTCAGAGAGAAGGAACATATTAAGTCTCAGTTATAAGCTGCATAAAAAACAATCTTAGGAACCGACATTTATCATTCATGAGTTTTAAGTAGTCAAATGGTAGTCGGGGATTCAAATCCTTTCTTTTCAACCATTCTTTGATTGAATTTAGTCCAATCGAAGTTTATAGTTTTTGAAGAAAAATTTGAATTATTCCGCCATGTATGTAGTAAAGAGAATCAAGTTACCTCAGCTTGTTGGTGTCATTGTCCTATGTCATATAAGTCTGCTAAGACCAGTTGTAAGTTTTTGTCAGGCTGCTGATACAGAACCTCCCATAATCACCAGTTTAGATCCTGTCCATGAAGCAATTGACGTGGACATAAACAGTAGTGATTTCTTCATCCAATTCAATGAGTTTGTAGAGCTGGGAACAGGCTACATATCCTTAAGAAGATCTTCGGATAACAGCTTGATTAAAAGCCTTTCAGTCTTCGATGGACGTGGACCAGTTAGCGTCTCTGGGGGCTTACTTGAAATCAGCTTCCCGGCACCATTACCTGACGATACTGAAATGTACATCGAAGTATGTGCAACTTGTATCATGGATGATAGCGGTAATGTGTTTCCCGGGATCGCTGCAGGTGCGTGGAGCTTTACTACCGAAAATACCCCTCCCGATGTTTCTTCCCTTGCTCCTGCAAACGGCGCAGAAGATGTAGCCCTCAATGCTACACTTATAATCGAGTTTGATCCGGGAACCATTCTGGAAGCTGGTCCCGGGATCCTGGCAATCAAACGCATGGATGACGACAGTTATGTGTTTGCTGAACCTATCATCAACCTTTCCATCACCGATAATGTGATTTCATATGTTCCTCCGCGCGAACTACCGGAGAATACCGAACTATATGTGGTGCTAGAGGGTGGAGATCCTTTCAATGGTACCACCATCACGGACTTTCTTGGAAATGGGTTTTCAGGTTTGCGGTCTAAGACGGAATGGAGCTTCACCACTGTGGATAACACGCCTCCGAATATCACATCCTTTTTTCCGGAAAATAATTCATCTTCGGTAGCAGTGAATACTTCACCCTTATTTCTTGGATTTGATGAAGACATTCAACTAGGTAGTGGTACCATTAACCTGAGAAATATCGTAGACGATAGCTTGATTGAAAGCTTCCCAACCGATGATCCCAAAGCATTTGCACTAGCGAATTTCTTACAATTGACCCTTGACTCGGAATTACCGGAGAATACACAAGTATACATTGAAGTTTGTGCAGCATGCATCGAAGACCATTCTGGTAATGTATTCCCCGGACTGGAACAAGATGAGTGGAGCTTTACCACAGAAGACCTCTCTCCTCCATTGGTTGTTTCGTTATCTCCTGAAAATGGAACTCAACATATTTCAGTTAATGAATCGTTAACAATCACTTTTAGCGAAACAATAGTAGCTGGAAGCGGAAGCATGGTTATTCGAAAGTCAGATGATGACAGTGACGTGTTGAGCGTGGATATTGGTAATGTAGATATTACCGAAAATGTGCTCTCCTTTATCGCTGAAGGTCTGAATAATGAAATATCCTATTATGTCGTTGTTGAGCCAGGGGCCATCCAAGATGAAAGTGGTAATAACTTTAATGGCCTCTCTTCAACAACAGATTGGGTGTTTACTACAGCCGATGTGACCGCTCCAAATATTCAACTCACAGCTCCGGCCAATGGAGAAAAAGACGTTTCTCTCGACGCTGACTTTGTTCTAACCTACGATCAGCATCTTGTCAGAGGCTCAGGAGTCATTCAACTTCTTGATGCCACCACCTCAACCATCATTGAATCCTTTTCAGATGGCTCAAGGATTTCTATCCTTGATAATGTAATTACCATAGACCCAACCGAACCGCTTGATCCTGGATCACATTATCGTCTGCTCGTTGATGATGGAGCTATTTTAGACAACTCTGCCAATGCTACACCTTATCATGAAATAACCTTTAGCACGAGTAAACTCAATCAATCGATCGAATTTGAGCGCATCCCAAATTTGGTTTTTGGAGGTGTCTCCTATCAATTGAGTGCTACGGCCTCATCCGGATTACCAGTAGACTACCAGATTATTTCTGGTCCTGCTGCGTTGAATGGCAATCACCTTAACATCTTGGGAGCGGGTGAAATCACCATCAGCGTAACACAAAAGGGAAACGATGTGTACGAATCAGCAATGGAAATACTACAAACCGTTGTAGTTGCGAAAGCATCAGTTGAAATCACGCTCGACAACCTCACTCAGGAAGCAGATGGCACTCCCAGGAAACCGGAAATAACCTTTGCACCACTGAGGGATTTTCAATATGTACTCACTTTTGATGGGTCAACCAATCTACCTACCGAAGCAGGAAGTTATGAAATAGTACTCACCATAGTGGATGACAATTACCAGGGATCAGTGACAGCCTCATTTAATTTGATAACGATACTCGGCCTGTCAACCAGGCCTTCATCCGTTGTGCTCTTTCCGAATCCGGCTTCAGATCAAATCAACTTCCATATGGATATTGAGTCTAACATACGCATACTGTCGCTTAAGGGAGAAGTCATGATGGAACAGATGGTCAGGCCTACAGAAGCATTAATGGTAAACTTCCTTGAAAGCGGCGTTTACCTGATACATATTCAAGATGAGGCCGGAGCTTGGAGGTATGTTAATAGGTTCATCAAGAAATAATACCAACGTACTAAGGCGACTTGGATTTTAAATC
This sequence comes from Ekhidna sp., assembly GCA_965267215.1. Classification (GTDB taxonomy): domain Bacteria; phylum Bacteroidota; class Bacteroidia; order Cytophagales; family Cyclobacteriaceae; genus Ekhidna. The sequence goes on along the minus strand of OZ253940.1, from coordinate 1,073,611 downwards.
TGAGTTATGGCAAGGTGGCTCCAGGAGTCACCTTTTTTAAGAATTTGCATTAAGGAGTGTATCCTTTTCCTTTCCTGATAGGATTAAGTAAATTATAAATCTCTTTTAAGCATAGATGTAAATCGAATTTAGGTCAACCTTTATTGCATGAGATTCCTGCTTTACATATCCCTCATTATAACCACCCATCTCTCTTTTGGTCGGGATGACGATACACAGATTCCTGACCAACCAAAGAATGAAAATTACACAGCCTTTACAAGGTGTTTTTTAAGAGCACAATCGCTCGATTCTGCTGAAAAATATGCATGGCTGGCTCATAATGCGTTTATGGAAAATCAATCAAACCAGGATTCCATTGTTACATCTGCTCATTTACTCGTTTCCATCCTCCATGATTTAAACAAAAATCAAAAAGCATTGGAAGTTATACTGTCGATTCTAATGCTATCTGAACAAGTTGGAAATGATACCCTCCAGGCCAGATCTTATGAGTACGCTGGTGTATCCCATTACCGGGTTTTTCAAATAAAAGAAGCAAAAGAGATGATGGAAAAAGCCTATGAGATTTACTCGAGAATTGATGAAGGAAAGGCGATCAAACAACTACGAAATTTAGCGGTCTTAAAATCCCAATTCAACAACCACAAAGAAGCATTAGCCGACTACCGTAAGATCTATTCTTATTATCAGGAAAATCCTGAAGTTGACGAATTGGCCATCACCATGATTAACATGGGCTCGGTTTTTACTTCACTTGGATTACTTGATTCAGCGATCTACTACCTGGAAAAAGTAACTAATGAAGGAGATAACCTTAAGACGAGCACACTACAACAGGGGTATCACTACCTCGCCAGAGCTCATTCGACTGGCAAGGAACTAATCAAAGCTTTTGAAGCGGCTGAAATCGCCTATTCTCTGGCTAAAGAGTTGAAGTCGACCAGAAAAATAGCTCAGGCGACTGTTCTGCTAAGTCAAATCAGTGAATTACGGAACGATTATAAATCAGCCTATAAATACCGGGCAATTGGAGATTCTATTTTAGCGATTGAATTTCATGAAAACTATGGAAACCAAATTGCAGAGCTGAAAATCAAATATGAGGCAGAGCAAAAGCAGCGAAAGATTGATGCACTTAACTATGAAAGTAAAGCAGCACAAAACAGGAAAGTGATTCTATTGGTCATTGTTCTTGCTTTGGTGATCATCATAGCACTTCTTATTGCTTTTATCATAAAAAGGAATCAACTCTATACCAATGAGCTGCAGCAAGCCAAACTAAGAAGATCGAAGGTTGTTCAGGAGTTGGAGTTCAAGAAAAATGAATTCACAACCAACAGCCTTAATGTAATACAAAAAGATCGATTGCTTAGGGATATCAAAGCAAACATCAAGGGAATCAAAGAGAAAAACAACTTAAATCCTGAGACAAGTAAAGAACTAGGCCAGCTCATCAGAAAGGTTGACACAAGCTTTAACCTGGAACAAACCTGGAAAGACTTCAAAATTCATTTTGAGAATGTGCACAAAGACTTCTTCACTCACCTACTAAAACAATACCCTAAGATTAGCAACCATGAACTCAGGCTTTGTGCCCTGATAAAGCTAAATCTTTCCATTAAGGAAATGGCGATTATTCTTAACATCACGATCCAGGGTGTAAAAACAGCTCGTTACCGACTAAGAAAGAAATTCGGTTTGCAAAAAGATGAAAGTCTTGCCCAGTTTCTCATTTCCATTGAAGAAAATATGCTGGAAGAATCCATTTAACAGAGAAACGAATTTTTAAGCCATTGCCTGGTACGAATTTCATGTTTCAGATAGAGCCCTAAGGTATTATCCTCATGATAAATGCTCCGTACTTCTAATGAAAAACAATAGCTTTAAGAAACTTAAATGAAATTCAACTTAATGATTGAGTTAGAAACTAACGCCAGAAATTTAGTCGACGTTTGGAATTCTCAGGATTTAAATGCGCTCAAATATCTATATGGGGATGATGCGGTATTTTTTGATCCTTTGCTAGGTGCTGAAATAAAAGGCGATGAGATAATCACCTATGCCATGGGCATATACAAGGCCTTTCCTGATTTGCAATTTGTCACCAAGGGCATTGCAGCTTCTGAAGGGTTAGCGATGATAGAATGGAGTCAAAATGGAACCAATACAGGTGAAATACTTGGCAAACCCGCTACCGGAAGGTTCATTAAGATTCCAGCTGTAAGTGTACTTCGATTTAATACTGAAGGGAGTTTAGTTTCTCATTACGATTATTGGGACATGAAAAAGCTGCTAAATGACCTATTCAGTGTTACATAAACTGGTTATGATCAATACCTATGCGTGAAGTCCAAATCAAATCAAATAGTGGAATTCTCTCAGCGACAATCTTTGATAGTACTGATCCGGCGATCGTTCTAGTCATCGCCTCAGCAACAGGGGTTAGGCAATCATTTTATAAAAAGTTTGCTGAGTTTATGTCTTCCAAAAATATCACGGTAATTACGTTTGACTATTACGGGATTGGTCGGTCCCTTAACGAGCCAATAAAAGAGCTCACAAACAATGCATCTGACTGGGGGACAAAGGACCTGGAAAGTGTTTTGAATTACACTTTGGAGACCTATCCTACTCTAAAAAAGCACCTACTGGGGCATAGCATAGGCGGCCAACTTGCAGGACTATCCAAATCATCTACCAAATTGAACAAGATCATCCTTGTCGCAGCTCAATCTGGCTATTGGAAGTTTTGGAGTGGTGTCGGAAGAATAAAGATGTGGGCGAACTGGCACATCTTGTTTCCTGTATTGCTTAGATTTTTCGATTACCTGCCATCTAAAAGAATAAGTGGAATGGAAAACCTTCCAAAAAATGTCGCAAAACAATGGAGTGGCTGGGGAAGGCAAAAGGAATATTTGTTCAGTGAAATTTCAAACGAAGAATCATTCTTCGATTCGATACAAACAGAGTTGACAGCCATTAGCATTGACGATGACGCTTTTGCTCCAAAGCGGGCAGTTGACTGGATGACTGAAAAATACAGAAACACCAACGCAAAACCAGTTCATTTGCGGCCCAGGGATTATCAAACAAAAAAGATTGGTCATTTTGGAGTTTTTAGGGATGCGTTCAAAGACAGTATCTGGCAGCTCTTAGTAGATGAAGTTAAAAACAGCTAACAAAATCGATCCTCAGCTAACCTCAACGATTGGTATTATTAATTTCAACCAATCATCTTTAGTGTTTCTCCTGTCAAAAGTTTGAATTTTTTCGAAACTGTTTTTATTGTATTATTCTATTAAATAATAGAATTATATATTTTCGCCATAAGGATGGAAAACAACTTTTTCGCTGGCTGTATTCCATTTAGTATTTATCACTTAATCCACCACAATGCATAGCAACAAAGAAGTACGCTTCTTCCGCCCATTTTTTTCGAAAAATTTAATCTTCAATTTCAAAACATTAGAAATGTCACTACCACACCACGCATTTCGGTTATTCGTAACCGATTATTATTTTTTTAGTAAAAGAGCTAAGTCAGCGCTGCTGACTTTGGCATTATTGCTGATTGGCTATTCATCTTTAGCTCAATTCAATTATGATGTCTCCAGAGCAGCCTATACAGGTTTTAACGACCGGTTCTTCGTTGGAAGCGAAGAGACCAACCCACTGGCCCTAACCTTCAACCCTACCGGAACCAAGATGTATGTACTGGGTACCTCCGGTGACGATGTAAATCAATATACGCTTTCCACAGCTTTTGATGTATCTACAGCCAGCTTTGATAATGTCACATTTTCCATTCGTGATCAGGAGGGTAACCCTTACAGCCTTGTTTTTAATAACGATGGCACCAAGATGTATGTATTAGGTATAAGTAATGATAACGTCAACCAATACAGCCTTACAGCCCCTTACAATATAGCTACGGCTTCCTATGACGGTGATGGGGAACGATTTTCGGTGGCCACTCAAGAGTCGGTACCTACGGATATATCATTCAATGCAGATGGAACGAAAATGTTTATCCTTGGATACGGTACTAATTACATCCATCAGTACACTCTTTCTCCGGCGTACGACGTTTCCATGGCAATCTATGATGGAGATGCTGAACGTTTCTTTGTCGGGTCTCAAGAACCCCTTCCGGCTTCCATGCGCTTCAACAACGACGGAACGCAAATGTATGTTCTCGGATTTTCCGGGGATGACATTAATCAATACACCTTGTCAGTAGCCTATGATGTGTCCACCGCCACCTTTGACGGAAACGAGGAACGAAAGTCGGTTGCATCCGAGGATACCAACCCGTTCGCCATGACGTTTAATGCTGACGGTAGCAAAATGTTTATGATGGGAACCATCAACGATGCTATTTTCGAGTATACTCTCACAGACGTAGCACCGATCATCGATGGCACTGTGGCTGGTCAGCTAGTCAACGACCGATCCACGATTGCTCCTTTCGCAGAAATAATCGTTGAAGAAGGAAACAGCCAGGATGTTTCCGCAACGATCACACTAGACGATAATGCAAAGGGTGTACTTTCTGGTGCTGACCTAATGGGAACAGGCCCTTACACGATTGCGGCTAATTCGCCCGCGCTCTTACAATCTACGTTGCGAAACCTCCAATTTGACCCGACAGACGATCGTGTGTCCGGAGGAGCGACTGAAACGACCACATTTACCGTGGAAGTATCAGATGGTAGCAATTCAGTGATTGATAGTAACACTACGACGATTACCACCACCGTTCCTTCAGTTTCGAGCATCGTCGTAGCTGGTACTCCGGATCCGTTTGACGCTACCGTTGACTTTACCGTGACTTTCAGAGAAAATGTAACCGGTGTAGACATCACAGATTTCACACTTAATACTTCCGCACAGGTTTCTGCCACCTTAACCGGTGTAACAGGTGTTGATGATGTGTATACGGTGACAGTGAGCTCGATTTCAGGTCACGGCATATTAAGCGTTGATTTACTTTCGAGTGGAACAGGGATCCAAGACGGTGCTAGTAATGCTATTGCCGGAGGTTTTGAGGGGAATATCCATGTAGTTGGATTCGCCTTTGATTTGGTTAACGGAGCATATGCTGGAGATGAAGAGCGTTTACTTGTAGGTGAACAAGAATTCACTCCTCATGAAATAGTCTTTGTTAACAATGGTTTTAAAATGTTTTTGTTAGGTTCAAATGGAGACGATATCAATCAATACAATTTATCCACAGCGTACGATGTTTCAACAGCTGTATTCGATGTAAGTGCCGGAACATTTTCTGTGAGAGCGCAGGATTCAAATCCCTATGGTATGGCTTTCAATAATGATGGTACGAAAATGTTTATTGTAGGAGACAATGATTTCGTGTATCAGTATTCTCTATCTATTCCATTCGACATATTCTCTGCTGTTTATGACGGAGATGCAGAGCGTTTTTCTGTTAGCGCTCAAGAGACTGTTCCCACAGACTTAGCTTTTAACCCCGATGGCACCAAATTATTTGTATTAGGTTTAGCTGGAGATGATATCAGTCAATATACACTTGCTAGTCCTTTTGACGTATCAACGGCTGTTTTTGATGGTAACTCCGAGAGACTAGCTGTAGGCAGTCAAGAATCCAACCCACGATCCTTTGTCTTTGCTTTTAATGGAAAGAAAATATACCTGGTGGGTAATTCAGGTGATGATGTAAACTCTTATACTTTATCTACTCCATATGATGTTTCAACTGCCGTATTTGATGGTAATGATCAGCGACTATTCTTGAACTCCTTGGACGGTAATCCATTTGGTTTGGCTTTTAATCCCGATGGAACAAAACTGTTTGTTTTAGGAGATGTAAATGATGCCATTTTTGAATTCTTATTATTTGATGTAGCTCCTGAAATCAGTGGAGCAATCATTGACCAGGAAGTGAATGATAGATCAACCGTCGCTCCATTTGAGGAAATCGTGATTACGGAACAAAACAATCAGAATGTATCAGCTACCATTACATTGGACAACAATGCGAAGGGAGTACTTTCTGGTGCTGGACTGACTGGAACAGGACCTTACACCATTGCGACTACTTCAGATGAAGATTTGCAGGCGACCTTAAGAGCGTTGTTATTCGATCCCTCGGATGATCGTGTAATTTCGGGCTCTCCAGAAACAACCATATTCACTCTGGCTATTAATGATGGTACTTTTATAACAAGCGATAACACAACCACTACCACTACAATCACGGATCCTAAAGTGTTAAGCATTACACTGATAGGAGATCCAGGTCCAGCAGACACAGAAGTAGATTTTCTAGTAACATTCGCTGAAGATGTGACAGGTGTAGATATCTCAGATTTTACGTTGAATATTTCCGAGAATGTCACAGCAAATTTGACAGGATTTTCAGGTAATGGTGCTGAGTATACGTTATCTGTCCAAAACATTTCTGGTGCTGGAGTGGTAGATATAGATTTTGCTTCCAGTGAAACCGGAGTTCAAGACCTAGCAGCGAATGCTATTGTAGGGGGGTTTGACAATGGTGAAATTCTCTATACTGATTATTCTTATGATGTATCTAACGCCATTTACGAGGGAGATGAAGAGCGACTCTTCGTTAGAAACCAAGAAGGCGACCCTCAATCAATGTTGTTCAATCCAAATGGAACAAGAATGTTTATAATGGGGAGATCTAGTGATGCAATTCATCAATACACGCTGACAGAAGCATACGATGTTTCAACGGCTATATATGATAATATTCTATTTTCCGTGAGAACAAATACAAATGAATTCAATCCAACCGGTATGGCGTTCAATTCGGATGGGACTAAGATGTTCGTAATCGGCACATCAAGAGATCAAATCTTTCAATATACACTTGCTTCGCCATATGATATATCAGTGGTCACCTATGACGGAATTAATGAAGCGTTTTCTGTCTCTTCTCAAGAAGCCAATCCGACAGATATAGTTTTTAATCGTTATGGAACCAAGCTATTTGTCTTAGGCGAGTCGGGTGATGATATTAGCCAGTATACTTTGACCAACCCATTTGATGTTTCGACAGCTGTTTACGATGGAGATATGGAGAGTTTTCCAGTAGGTGGTCAAGAATCTCAACCTCAATCAATAGCCTTTAACTTGGATGGAACGAAGATGTACATAGCAGGTAGAAGCGGAGATGATGTCAACTCATATACGCTTTCTAGTCCGTATGATGTTTCAACTGCAGATTTTGATGGAAATAATGAGCGGTATAATTTCAGAGATCAAGGAAGCTTTAGTTCTTTCTGCTTAGCATTTAAACCAGATGGGACTAAAATGTATATGATAGACACAAGTACCGACTTTATTTATGAGTACAACATATTGAATGAAGCTCCAGAGATCAATAATCCACTCGTCCGTGTTGAAGCATTTGAAGATAGTAACTTTGATTTTGATGTACCTACAAACACGTTTTCCGATCAGAATCAGAGCACTTTTTTTACATATGAAGCCAATTTGGAAGGTGGTGGCGATTTCCCGGTTTGGTTGACGTATGATGAGGTCAACAACACTTTTTCAGGTACGCCTACCAACGATGATGTTTCCGTTTTCAAGGTGGAGCTAACAGCCACCGATGATTTAGGATTATCTGTAACCGATGTTTTCGAACTAGAAGTCGTTAATACGAATGATCCGCCAAGCCTGGCTCCAATCGCCGATCAAAGTACCGATGAAGGTCTGGCGCTTTCATTCTTTGGCTTTGTCTCTGATATAGACGTGGGTGATACATTCACATGGTCTGTGGATGCGGCTTCTACAGATAAAGGTATCATCGCGTTTGAGAATGGCGAGATAAGCTGGAAGCCAGGAGAAGACTATGACGGTCCAAATACAGTTACTGTCATCGTTACCGATGCAGGCGGGCTAAGTGCGAGTCAAACATTGACGATCACAGTAAATGAAGCTAACAATGCTCCGACGATTACTCCAGTAAGAGATCGGGAAATTATCGCACCAACTACATTAACTTTCACTGTAGGAGCAGTAGATGGTGATCCCGTTCCTCAAATCATTGCTTATAGCCTGGACGCTACTTCTGTAGCTAAAGGAATGACGATAGATGCTGTAACAGGGGTCTTCAGTTGGACCGTAGATAGTGACGATGTTGGTTTCCATGAAGTGACTGTTGAGGTGACAGATGGTGAGTCACCGGCGACAGAGACGTTCACCATACGCGTGAGGCAATCCAATGTTGCTCCAGTTTTAGGTGCCATTGGGAACCAAACAATAGGCGCTACAGAAACCTTGTCATTTACAGCTACCGCTACGGATGCTAATCCGGATGAATCACTTGAATTTTCTCTTTCAGGAAGTCCTGTGCCAAATGGTATAAGCTTCAACCAATCGACGGGGGAATTTAGCTGGACACCATTGGTAGACCAGGCTGGTTCCTACGAACTTACTATCTCCGTTAGCGATGGGCTGGCAAGTGATAGTGAAACTTTCAACATCGAGGTGTCTGAACAACCACTGTCTGTTGATCAGGACTTAAATCCAGAGGTGAGGATCTATCCCAATCCGGTACAGCAGAATTTGCAGTTTGAATTTGAAGCCGATGGTCTCGGAAACTTATTACTTCAGTTAGTCAACCTGAACGGACAAATCGTGTGGGAACACAAAATCTACAAGGAGAAGCAAAAGATTAGCTTAAGTTTGGATTTATCTGAGCTCACCAATGGTCTTTATGTGCTCGAAACCAGATTAAATGATTCACCTGTAGAGAAAGTGAATGTCTTGAAGATCGACTGATAACATACTTTTAATAATATCACTCAAGGGCTGGAGTTGAGTGGCCCTTGAGTAATTATACAAGTTGGAAAAAAACGTAAAAATTTCCCTGTAAATTCTAGATTTGCGGTTACTATTAATCTATCCTTCTATTACCAATGAGACTGGGACAGCTTGCGAGGAAATACGATATACCGGTAGTTGACATTATAGACTATCTTGAAGAAGAAACGGGTGAAAAGTTTCATGCTAACGCTAAACTCTATGACGCGTTGGAAGATAAGGTCTTCAGCCACTTTGACCTTTACCCGGAGGAAAAGGAGCCGGAAACTTTCGAGAAGGAAGAACCAACACTATCGCAAGAAGAGGTAACCGATGTTGAAGAGCCGGAACCAATCCCTGCTACCCCGGAAGAAGAGATCGCAATGGTAGAAGGCGAGATAGAGTTAACCAATGAAACGGCTGAAAAAGAGGTTGCTCAAGAAACTCAGGAAACGGTACCCTCGCTTGAGAAATTAGCTCCTGCCGAAGATGAAGTGATCCAGACAGATAAGCTCCTGGAGATGCTTGAGTCGGAGGATACTCCTGCTGACCTGGATAAGATCAAACTCATTAAGGCACCCAAAAAAGAATTATCTGGTTTGAAAGTACTGGGTAAGGTGGATCTTCCCGAACCAAAGAAAAAACCTGAACCCGAAGAGAGAGAAGAAAGAAACAAACAGCGTAAAAACCAAAGGCCTACGCTAAGTGAGGAAGAAAGAGAAAAGCGTAGATTGAAAGCAAAACGCAAAAAGGAAGCGTATGAGGCTCGCCAGGAAAAACGAAGAAAAGAACAAGAAGCACAACGGCGAAAAGAGCTGAAAGAAGCTCACTACAAACAAAACCTTCAAAAAGCAGAGGTAAGGAAACAAAAGCAAAAAGCAAAAGCACCCCCCACTCCCACTCCGAGCAGCAAAGCCTCACGACCCGAACCGAAGACCTGGTTAGGTAAATGGTGGCGATGGATGAATACGTGATCTAGGTGTCTACATCCATTGTGTCTTAATTGCCACCACCTTGACCACCACTCCCTCCTACACAATCATCCAAAAAGATCGTCTTGGTAAAAGTTTCACTGTGACATCCTGAAACAACTGCTCGTATTGTATATGTTCCACTTTGGATAAGTGTAGAATTGGATAATACTCCACTTTCCGCGGTAGTACCACCATCAAAATTTGTATAAGATCCAGCTCCTGGTGCTTTATAAGACCAGGAAACTGAAGCGGTACAGGGATAGCCTGAGTTACTTAAATAAAATTCATATTCAGTTGAAGCTGTACTTCCATTTGCATCATCAAATACACATCCATTGTTTGGACCTATAAGTGTGAAGCTTGTGGGTTCATAGACATAAATTGTTTCTATCGCTTCAAATGGTGTCTCATGTTCCGGACTATTTATATTGAGTTTGATATTCTTGGATCCAGCATTTAAAAAATTATGTGTGATTGTGCGGCCTGTTTTAGTAATACCATCTACTGTCCAGATGAAGTCCGATTCACCGTATAGGTTCACATTCGTTGCTTTCAATGTAATTGTCTGTCCAACTTTCAAGGTTCCAGTAATTTCAATGTCTGCAACAATATTTTCTTCATCTCCGTGATAGTTGTAGCGATACCTTTTCAAGATATTTCCTTCAAAATTTCTGGTTAATAACAGTCGATTCTGATCATCGTATTCATAGGAAATGGTCTTACCATCAGGACCCGTTACAGAACTAAGGCCAACGAGTGGTTTGTAGGTATAGGTGGTGGTTGTTTTAAGTGCTTCGACTCCTGGATCTACGGTCACACTCGACATGTAGCCTTCATCATCGTATAGATATGAAGTAAGAATGCCGTCTTGACCGATTCTTGACGCTAAAAGGCCTTGATCATTATATGTGGATGTTTGAATGATCTCAGAAGAAAATGTACTGCTCCATACAGCATCTGGACGATCAATGATGTATTGGTGCTGCGTAGCAGGCAATAAGAAAGTGTTCAATGCATCCACGACCTGTTCTGTATATTTCGTGAAACTTGCCCCGTTTACCCAATAGCCATCATATCCATCGTTTGGTAAGTCTACTTCTGAAACAGTAGCTACTGGAACACCGATCATGTGTTTGTTGATTAGCTTGTTTAGCATGGTCGATTCTTGTCCATAAAATGAAACAATGGCATCTGCATCAGATGGATAATAAACATAGCTCTTACTATTAACTACCTCTCGATCAGTAACAGGATTTACTTCTTCATCTATTGTATAGGTGTGGGTGGATGAAATCAAGGATTTATAGGTATTGTGGTAGTTATAGTCAGTGAGAGTGATTGTGGATTCGGCACCCTCGAAGTTCTCCTGTTTTATGTATTCTAAATAGAAAGGTCTAAGCTCTAATATAGATCTACCCAAATAAAAGTCTTTTGAATTTTGATTTGACCTCAAAAAGGCATGTTCACTGATCGTCTGATCTACTTCTCCATCTACATACATGTATTCCGTTACACTTGTTATTGCATCTTCTGCATCAAATGAAGTAATAAATCTTGGAAGTCCAGTTTGATACACATTAGGAGGCGACATCATTGGAGCGCTTCCTTTAGTTACTTTATCATCATTTAAGTCTGTCCAACTACTTCCATCTAGTCGCCATTTCGACTTTTCACTCAAATCATTTACTGCCGGAAAATAGAACTCGTATGAGGTGTAAGTACCTGTGATTTCATTTCTTACAATTACATCTCGGTAACCCGCCAGGCTTTGATGATCAAATGTAAGATAAGGAGAGGTAGAAAAGAAAGTAACCTCATTATCCCCAATAGCATGTAATCCCGCCTCCATTGCTCTAGCTCTATCATATGTATAAGAATTATGAGAAACCAGGTCTCCATTTTTATTTTTCGCCATTATTGAGCTTATAGAAACCCCGCCTCCTGCTTTTATACCATATTCGAATTCCTTATACCCTCCAGTTGGATAGTTGACTTTCCAAAGCATATTAGCCCTTGCATCTTCATTTGGATCCCTATTGGATCCATAGTTCAAAGGGATATCGTATACAAAATTGAAAGGATCTGTTATCCCATACTTTGCTGTATAGGGAGAGAATGGAGAGTTCACGGAGCTCTTGTAATACCCGAATTTATCTTGCTTTATATCTCCCCATGCAGGTAATTCAAGACTTGGATCAAGTTCATTGATATAGTTAAATGATCGGTAAAGTTGACCATTTCGATTTACATAGCTCAATTTCAAACGTTTATTATAGGTATCTCCTAACCCTGCAACGTCACTGTGAAAATCTCGTGCGTCAAAATACTCCTGACCTAGCTCATAATCATAAACCAACGCATCAGTGTGATCATAGACTACAATATTCTGAATCCGTGATAAGCCTGGATAATCCAGTCTCGATTGATTATTAAAATTTACAGTTGCTTTCAGACTCTGGATTGATACCAGACTAGAAGTATATATATCGGTTGTGGTTCTGAAACTTTTTTGGCTGTGGGAGGGGTTGGATGATTTTTTATAGGTAGTAAAATCGTCTCCTGAATAGCCTTCAGTGTTTCCAGTGAGTATCAGATTATCTATAAAATTATCTGCATATGGATGAAGAGTCCAGGAGCCCCCATTATAGGTTTGATAGCATTCTTGCTGAGACGGATCAGCATTGTCTTCACATGGTTTTTCAAATACCTTATAATCATATAATCCGGGAACTTTTGGTCCGAAAGGACCTGTGCCTGGTTCTGTTACATTTCCTGTATTTGGTACGTTATACGGATAACTTTCTGAAGCAAAGCGATCTTGTCTTCTTAGAGTAAAGTAGTCAGTATAAGATTCTCCACCTTCGACTCTTGTATAGTACCAATACGTTTTATCTGGCTCTAAATCAAAAACGATGGATTCTGTATTAGATACATCATTGATAAAATTATCATCCTTTTTATAGGAGAACTTAATGCTACTTGCTGTGGGTAGATTGGGAAAGCGGATTTCCTCCAAATACCAAGTTGATATATAGGTAAAGTTTGCGTTATCTTTTAAAGACTGACCAATTTCAACAGTTTTTGTTGTCGTCAACTCTCTTGCTTCCTGATTAATCCCATAACGATAAACTATACCTCTTGTATCTGTAAGTTCCCAATAGGAATTGGTAACATTTGTTCTATAGAATTTTACCGTTACATCTATGTATGGTAGCCCATAGAAGCTATTGTTTCCGTTGATGTTAGTATTCATATTGTTTCCACTATTCACGAAACTTCCACCTCCGCCAGGATATGAGAAATAGAAAATATCTCTCTGAAAATCATTACCAGCTAATTCATCGTATTCACTATGTCTAACTGCAGTAGCATCTGGGACTTCAATGAAAGTAGACTGATCGTCCGGTTCATCTTTCATGACACGAGTAATCGCTCCACCCGCTACAAGATCCCATCCTAACCCTACAGATGAGGCTACATCGTCCACTTTAATGCCGTGTGTTTGATAGGCCAATTGGATTGGAACCTGGTATCCATTCTCAGCTTCAATGGTGTAAATTGGTACAATCTCGGTTACTTGAGCTCGATACAAATCTTCCGAATTACTCAGGTTGATGGTACCCATAGCCCCAGGAGATGGAGCTATTTGAGCATGTAGAGAAAATCCTAAAAGTAGGGTGATTAGGATAGCTATTTGAATTGATATTTTCATTGGTTTTGTTATAGATTGGTGCTGAAATATCTGTAGTGTTAGACTACATTTAATCATTTTCAGATAAGATTTTGACCGGCATTATATTTCAGATTATTACATAATATGGCGCAAGTCTTCCGGCACGGCCCGTGCGATGGAGTGACTTGTGCCGCTATTTCTAAATCTCCTCTCCATCATAAACTGAAATTACCTCGACTAAACCTCCCATTCCAGCATAATTGCTGGCACTGGAGTACCGATAATCTTCCGGCTCCCTGACGATTCCCGCTTCAACCGGATTTTTATGAACATATTCCAACTTTTGGTCGATCCAATCACCTGCTAACTCAACAGGATGATTGTCTTGTTGCCATAACTGATACCTTGTATTATTGGAATTCTTCTTTCCTGCTCTTTCAAACATCCAGAGTAGCCATTCTTTTCTGCTTTCTTGAGGATTCTCCTCAATCAACTTTATGATTTGACTAGATGTGAACTTCTTGAAATCTCGGGTCATATCAGAAAAGGTAACACCCTCAGATCTTCTTCCTATGATCAAATGAATATGATTAGTCATAATGACATATCCATACAAAATCATCCCTTTCTTACTGACGCAATATTTTAAGCTATCCAAAATGATTTCCTTGTATTCCGTTCGTGTAAATACATCTATCCAGTTCACTACTGCCGTTGATAGGAAGTAGATACCTTCAGGGTTATTCATTTTGTATTTACTGCTCATTTTTTTAGTTCTTCGTTCTACTATTTTACGCCCAAGTCTCTCTATCTCCCCAGCCCCACTGGAAGACTTGCGCGATATGAGGTAAATATTAAAATAGTTAAAAGTTTTTTCTTACTAATCAAATTATTCTTGGCAGTTGTAGTCAAGCTCTCCGTCAAATATGACCAAGGAATCTCTTTTTGCAATAATTGTTAAACTATTGATAGGTTTCAAGATGCTGTCACCCTCCATCAGAAGCTCGAATAAGCCGCTACCTTCAATATTGAATAACAATGATTTCTCTTCCTTCCCAAATTTGTCCCTTACATAAATTACCCTGTGATTATGATTATCAGTATCAATGTAGATTCGAGTAATAATACCATCTAGATAGACCTTTCTTATTTCACTCTCTTTATCACATCTTCGCTTATTTAAGGAGTTTTCTAAATTTGGAATGCCAAGTCCCCTTAACAAAAAGAAGATTATGGGAAAAAGGATTAGAGCGATTAAAAATTTCCTATTAAATCTTATCATATTCGTTTTTTAATTTCCTCTGGTCCAAAATAAAGAAGTCTTAGATCTTTCATACGAATATCCAAGTGGAAGACCTAATGATACTCCAAATCCATGCTCTACATATGTTTTTCCAAAGTCACCGTATGCGTGCTCTATATCCCCACCATAAGTTCCATCTAGGAACCAAACCCCAACATTTTGAGATTTTCCTTCACCAGCTAAATCCGTAATATCAAAACCGATTCTTTGATCAATAGCTGTATAGCTTTTTGCCAAAATTCCAATAGATGCATCAATACCTGCGCTAGCACCCCAGGTAAATATTCCAGTTACATCACCATCATTATCCCAAGCAACTCCAACTTCGAGGTGTGCTCCTCCCATCACTGCTATGCTAGCTGATAGTGTAAGAGATGAACCGTAATCATACGGATGTCTACTTGTGATATTAGAATTATCATTTACTGATGACTGTGCAAATTGAACCTGATGATATCTTGCTCGGTAAGATCGGACGGCTACTCCAATACCCAATGCACTAAATCCATCTGGGGCGATAAGGCCTGAATTGTTTGCAACCATAATATGATTTCGAATAGAAGAGCCGTAATCCCAGTAACCAGCTCTAAGTGGGCCGAAATATCCATCAGCTGTTCCAATAGAGTATGGATGTATTTTTCCAAAGCCTGTAAATAAGGGACTCCCACCTCCTTGCGGACTCGTTATACCATAACCACTCGTTGAATTAAGTGGAAAGCCTGATCCAAAATTATAATTGGTTCCAATATTGAATCCCTGCGATTGGAAGTTTTGTGAAAATGACCCATTTCCATTTAAAGAGCCAACCAGTGCCTGTCCCGCACTCCCTGCTGCATTCCAGGCGAATTGACCCGCAAGACTGGCAAAGAAATCGCCAATTGAAAATTCCCCATTCGGATCAATGACTTGATGCGGGTTATTGGCCATTCCTAAGTACGGTGAATTGAACTGGTTAGCCGGATCAACTTGTGGGAACCTTCCTAATACCGGGTCATAATTCCTACTTAAAAAATCGTAAAAGCCAGTCAATGAATCCAATGTCGCAAACGGTGCTTGATACAATAATCCTGGATCAATATACCCGGGGCTTCTCCAGCTATTACTCATTGGGAGTCCAAAGGGATAGAAATCATTTACCTGGGAGACTTTAAAGCTGGCTGTTGCGCTGCTATGGGTGATCTTCAGGTCATCAAAGAATACGTCCTTATTTGTGTTTACGGATTCATTTGCTACATACACTAATAAGTACCCCGCCTCGCCAAACGTAAGCTCACCACTGGATAGTTTAGAAAAGCTTCCATTGGAGTCACTTTCCACAGATTTATAGCCTGATCCCAGATTCTCAAAATTATAATTCGCATCAAAAAATATGTATTGTAGGTAGGCTTCCGGTTCATCATTATTGTTGTCACCTGACTGGAACAAACTAGGCTGAGCAAGCATACTTTGAACAGTAGTTCCTGAGCCTTCTGCACCTGTACCTGCACTGGCGATGTTGAAAAGACTTAGAAAGTCGCCAATACCACTACCTGTTCCGTTGGTGAAATTTCCAATGTACTTGGCAAATACTTCTATTTCCACTACGTCATTGGGTTGAATCTCCAACACTTTCATTGGTCCCAACTGCTTGTTAGTATTGGCCCCATTTAATGCTATGCTTTTTGCTCCAAGAGGTGTATGATTGTTTCCAGTGATCGGACTATTATTTGTAGGGAATGTAAATTGAGTAGTCTCATAGCTAGATCGGTTGTCCTCCATCGTTGCTACATAAATATTCCGCTCAGGTAGGTTCCCAAATGCTACCCGGTTGTTGCCCTGATGATCCGTAATGAAGTATTCGTAATGGTACACATCATTTTGCTTATATGCTCTTCCTTCATCAGTAAACACCTGATTGATCTCATCGTCCAGGTATTCTACCAGTCCGACGTAATCCACCTTCGCAATGGAATTTCCATCAGCATCCAGTACTTCTTTTGCAAGACGGTTTCGTGCTGCATCGTAGATGTAAGACACTTTTGCTCCATCCGTAAACTCAATGGACTCTACTAATTGAAACAGATTATATGTAATTTTTTGGATTTTCCTGTTGTCATCCTCAATCATATTGCCCATTGAATTGTAGGCGTATTCTGTTACTATGTCTCCGGATTGTGGCATTGGATCATCCATTCCAATCGCCTTATTCAACCCGTTGCTGGAATCATCTACACTTCGAAGCTTATTTACGTCAAAGTCATCATCATAATTGTTTGGCGTGCCATTGTCATGTCGGTAGTTATAGGATAATTGGTCAACCATTTCTCCTCCTGCGTTTCTATTCAATGATTGAATATTGCCATTGTCATCATAAGTACCTACTGACATGGTATAATCTCCAACATTTTGATCGAAGGTGTATCCTGAAGGTGTGGTGCCATATGAAGTAGATGAAAGTCGATTTTGCTCATCATATATAAACCCAAGAGCTCTTCTTTCATTGCCTTTCGGACCACTTACTGGTGAAGAGGATGGTGTTTCGTTCGTCGCATTCCAGGCAATGGCACTCACCATACCATCGTATCGAGGAGCAGTCGTTGCTCCAGCCACATCTTCTCCCCGCTCAAAATAATATCTCATCCCAAACAGATCGTTCTCTGATCCGGTTAGACCGATGTTGTTTATTTCAACTATCGCTCCTTGTAAATTATAACGATAGTCTACTGACTGTAGGAACGAAGAGCCATCATCTACTGAGTGTAGATTCTTTTCAGTCAATTCCCCAAGAACATTATAATGATAATCACCTACCAGCACCCGATTCCCTTCACCTATGGTTTCGTAGGTCTTAAGTAATTGGCCATTGTGTGCGTATTCATATTCTGTAAGGATTTCTAATTGCTCAAAATCGCTGGAATGTTGCACCAATATTTTATTCAATTCCCCATCCCACTCAAGATCATTTGTGATACGATCCACGCCTCCTTTGTGGTTTTCAGAAACGGTCTGGACTACTCTTCTATACTCATCATAATAGACCGCCGTATTCAGCCAGACTTCCGAACCCAGAATTTTCACTTTACTTCCTGTCGGTTGACCAAATAAATTGTCATAAGGTGCATCTGCAAGAATGAGTTCAAAATCAGTACCTAAAGTGGCTTCAGGGGCAATGGTCACGACCACTCCCATTTGGTGCGCATATTTGTCCGTCAGGTGACCCGTTAGTTCTGTATCTTCTGTAAGCAATATGTATTCCTGAGATGGTGCCTGTCCAATTCCTGAAAAACCATCCGGCACCAACAAGTCAAAGCTTTCTCCCTCAGTATCCCATCCCGAATAGTTTAAAAAATCATAATCATCAAAATAGTTGACCGTCAGTGTATCTATATCTGTATAGATGGAAGAACTGGGAAAAGAGGCATCATTTGTATACCCTAGGGAAGAGTTGGTTCTTTGCTCAAATCGCTGATTAGCTACCTTAAATGTCAGCACGTGTGCCTGAAGAGCCTCATGATCTCTATTGTCTTTAATTTCTCCGGACATGATCCGTCGGTTCAGCGCATCGTATTTGTAATAGGTCCAGTAGGTATCACAGTTTTCTCCTTGCTCATTGCAATTTTTTACCTGCGCTGCATGTCGTGTTAATACCAGCCTGTTCCAGTGGTCGTATACATACTCTACCCAACCAGCACCAGGAGCACGTTCTCGTTTGATTCTTCCCTTGCTGTCATATTCGTATTGGAACGCCAGCTCGTTGACTTGTTCTTGTGTTGGAGATGGAATTGTCGCAAGCAGTGGAGGTATGACGAATCGAACTCGTCCAAAATCATCATAAACATTGAATGAGCCAATCCATCTGCCTTGACTATGAACTTGTGATGTAATTTGTAATCCTCTCACATCCACCAATGCTCTGGACTTTAGCTCTTGCATATCCACCATGGAGGTTATGGAAAGTTCTTTTGCTTGGTATGTTCCATCCCGAGAAGGGAGTCCTCCTATTATTTTCCATTTAGGCACAGCTTCCTGAAACCAGGTGTCTTCAACGGCTAAATCAAACGAAGACGGATCATAGATGGCATAATCATAGGTTGTTTTAATGTCATTCGCATGCCAATCGAGTCCTGGTGCAACAACAGATTTCACTCGCCCACGGGCATCCCAATCAGTTTTTGAATACGCTTTTGGATCTCCTGAAATACTGACATGTAGATTGGTAACTTCCGACCGATAAAAACTTGATTGCTCATTTTTAGTTGTCGTTAAATCCTGATACGATCCTGGACTATCTCTGCTCACCAGGTAAGACATGTATTTGTTTTCCTGTCTTCCTTCAGCATTGTATTCATTAAACTGAATTAGATCTTCAAAATCCTGACCTGCCTCCATGGCTACACTCATCGTAGGTCTTCCTAACCCATCTGAATAGTTAAAACTGGTGCTTTTATCTTTTGGTCCTAAAGTGGATAATGCATGTTGTGAATTAACCGGAACATGTGGTACTTCTACTCTCACATAATTTTGATCCGGTGATGGTGGAATATTGGTTGGTATAACTTCCAGATCAATTGTTCCATTCATAGATCGCGTACATCCAAAGCTGGATGCTAGTATAGAATATGTTCCTGCTGTTGTTTGTGGGCTAAAGTTTATTGCAACGCCAGTTCCATCGATTGGAGAACCAACACTAATTCCATCTCTTTGCAATTGGTAAGAAACACCTGTTTCACTTCCACTCAGTTCAAAGACAGTACCTTGTGCTCCTTCATAGTATTGATCATCTCCTTGTAAATTGAATACAGTAGGCAATATCGCTATCCTGAAGCTTCCGGACATATAAATTCTACAAGCTGAGTTGACACGCCTGGCTTCAACTTTGTACTTACCTACGTCAGCGTACATCCCGAACGATATGGGATTGCCAGTTCCCGAAACAGCACTCCCTACATTTGTGCCGTCTCTTTCCAATTGATAGGAAACACCTAGTTCCGAGTTAGCCAGACCTATTTCAAAAGGACCATCATTGTCGCAGACTCCACCATCATTATAGACCCCATCTCCCGTGATTGCGTAGTTGACCGGAGGTACATATTCTGAAATGGAGACACTTCCAATCATATCGACCGAGCATCCAAGTGAGGTATTTGTACCAATGATTGTATAGGTTCCGTATTCTGAAGGATCACCGAAATTCCCAAAAGAAATGCTACTACCTGTTCCTTGTATGGGTGCACCCACGTTTACACCATCTTTACGAAGTTGATAAGTAATATTAGACTCTGAGCCCGACAATTTAATTCCCTCATAGTGATTTCCGTCCGTACAGGTAAAACCATCGTTCATTATATTGTATTGCGTCGGTATATCAATAGTAACGTTTATACCTCTGCTCGTACCCCAAGCCCCTCCATTTACCTTTGGTCTGAGGTAATACGTACCACCAGCGCTAACGGTATATGTTGGGTCAGAATTTTCCATGGATGTCCCGTTTGCATTGGTACCTTGCCAGTACCAGGTAACTTCTTCAGGTGGTTCATTTCTGGTTAGGGTTGCACTTGCACATCCTTCTGAATAAGTTAATGTCGGTTGAGTAGGAATATCAGGGGTATATTTAACCGACACATATACAGCAGTTGGTTCACTCCAGCAATTATGAGTCAAGGCCCGGACATAATAAGTTCCGGAGGAAGTTACCTCATAATTATTTGAGGTAACATTCAAATCTGTGTTGGCCCCATCATAATAGATACCTTGCCAATACCAGGCATCTAGTGGTGGAATGGACGGATTATTGTAACTCAAGGTCTTTGTTCCATAGATGTTACCGGATATGTTTGGCTGACTAGGTTTGGCTGGAGGAGGTTCTACATCAACTACAAGTTTTATGGGTATACTCCAATCACCACTCGAATGATGTTGGGCTCTCAAATAAAAGGTAGAAGATTCTGATACTATATAATCTGGGTTATTATTACCTGTATCCACACCATTAGCACTTTGTTGCCAATACCAATTAAATCCGCTTGAAGGTCCTTCTAGGCTCATTCTTACCTCTATTTCACATTGATTTGGAATAGGCTCTATCGTTGGGTTTGCAGGCCGTGGGACAATTACAGATACGTTTTCGGAAAAATGATCAAAATCAGCGAATAATTCGATATTATGGTCGCCTGGAATATCCCAAAGTACCTCTGCTGCTTCGACGTAATGGCCATAAACGTTATCATACTCACTCCATGTATGTAGAATTTGGCCACCACCATGGAGAACCCAATTTATACCTGTTAATTGGTTCCAACTCCTTACAAGGTATGTCGATGTTTCCTCAACGTTAACATGCCTGGGACCTACCATAAACCCATCATTAAAATTATCTGCTACAGAAACTTGCAGTGTATAAACATTTCCATTTCCAGTTGAAGGAGAAATCACCTCAACATCGATCCTTCCCATACCTAAATGGTTCCAGGCAACCTCAATGTGTGAGTCCGATGACTGAATCATGGTGCCTCCTTCCACACTATATAAAACAGTACCCGGAGTATTGATATTGATGGAATAGTGTGATGATTCATATTGCTGAACATTTTCTGGTCCAGTTATAGTAACCTGAGAAAAGCTTAAATAGAAAAATCCATGTGCAACAAGAGTGATAAAAAATTTAGATATTCCTGCAGATTGTAGCTTTCGAGTCATCGTGTTGAGAGTAGGTTTGTAGGTAAGTTTTATTATGGAATAAGTATCATGCTTAACTCAAAGCATCGTCAGTCGTCAAACATAAAAGCGGTATTTGATATAGACAACATTTTCAATTGATTAAATTTTCAAAACCCTTTTGGCTTGATTCTTTTGTCCGGGAATTCAAGACTAAGGGTTCGGTTTTCAAAATTGAAAAGGAATTTTTTATTTAAAAGCAAAAGTCCAACCAATGAATAAAGAGGTGCTTTTTAAGGATGAATGGTTAGGTTCATTGAATGAACGAGTTTGATCTTAATTGAATTTATGAATACCGCTTCGCTTCACTATGTATTAAAACTATGTTTTTCCATTATCCTGAATAAGATCAACATTAAAGGTTTTTCCTTTCAGTCGAAATGGTGAACTGCTAAGACCCATCCCAGACTCCTTTGACTGTCAACAAGGGGTGAGTGTTTTGATTAATCAGATTCTTCCGCCATACCTGTCTACCGCCGGGCAGTCTCAGAATGACGGTCAAATTTGATAAGTTGAGATGCAGCGCTGCTAAGGGAAGAATCTTTGATTTTGAAAATGCATAGATAATTTACAAAGATCCTTCACTGCGTTCAGGATGACAACCCTGAAATGTATCTAAAAACACTGGTCACAACGATTATGCCACCACACTTTTTTTTGAAGCTTCATGAAATCAATTTAGTATTGCACGCTTCAAGTCAACCATTAGATGTTCAATCTTTTTAAGAAGAAACCCAAAGAGAAACAGCCACCTCAATTAGTGGATATGGAGGGAGTGCCTATACTGGAAGGTGATGAGGTGATTGCTCATAGGTACGAACTCGGTAAATGCAAGGTGGAACTGGAAGGTCTTCAATTTTTCTATGTCTCCTTACATTCAGGACAAAAGATCAGCTATGTCAGGATGATTGATGCCATCACAGGACATCAAAAAGTGAGGAAAGTGGATTAGTTTTCATATTCCAATATCTTTAATCCGATGCAAATAGCTCTTTTCCTCTTTTTTGGATTCATCGCCATTGTACCCGGTTTGTTGCTTTTACTGGCTAGCTATCGATTCAAAAAAAGGGTACATCAGCCAACAGCAATACTTGTTCTTTTAGGATCCATTTTTATCCTCTTTCACCTGCTGGTAGATTCGGGTACTTATTACTTCTCATTTCTTGGTACTGCCGAGTCTCTTGCATCTTATGCGCTTACTAAGTCCTGGCTTAGCCCTGCTGCGCAGTATATTGGATTGATTATGATCGCCTCCGGATTATTGCTGTATAAGAAAGAAAGTTAAAATAAAGGACCTTTTACTGACAGGAAAACTGCTCAGCAGAAGCTGTTTTAGTATTCTTATTCAACGTGATGAAGTCTGTTCGTTTCTTACAATCGTGGCATAGCGGTACAATTCGCCAACTATTATCTCCTCTCTTTCGCATTACATGAGCTCCTACTTTTGCATCGTTAGAACAATTCTTTGCTTTGCACTTTTCAACCCATTCCTTTGTGCTTCGCTCCCAATGTTTTAGCCATGAATTACAACATTCACATTTCCGGCTACCAGTTCTGTTAATGATCTTAACTTCCATCGAATGAAGTTACGCAGGAAAGGATTGCCAAGCAATTGGATACATACATCTTCATGTTTCCATCGTTCAACGAAAATTTATCAAATGCTAATTTTTTTGTACATAAATTAAATATGGATCATCACTGACTTGCCATTGAATCTCAAGATTTTTTTATCGATTCTCCTATTTATTCCTGCTATTGGTCTTTGGGGACAAAGTGAGGTCGATAGCCTTATCAAAATCATCCAAGATTCGAAAGATGACATTGAGAAAGTCGATGCAATGAATCGACTGGCATTCATTGTCAGGGTTTTAAACCCGGATAGTACCATCCTTCTTGGAAGACAAAGTGAGAAACTGGCTAAATCCATAGATTACACCATTGGCATTGCTAACTCTCAGACACGACGTGCCATTGCTCATACAGCTATGGGTGATTACTATCGAGCATTACAACTCTTTCTAAATGCCAAGACGATTTACAGCAATGAAAAGGATACAGCAGGTATTGCTTCATGTTTAAATAACATGGCGAGGGTTTATAATGCCATCGACGATAACCGTCGTGCACTTAAGAATTTCAAAGAAGCCAATGCGCTATTTGATCAACTAAATGATCTTTCACGTGGTGGTCGTACCCTAAACAATATTGGATACATTTATAAACTGGAGGGAGAATATGATTCCGCCCTTTATTATTTACGCAAAGCCATGGATCGTGCCAGGACTTTGAATGATACGCTATCCATCACCTACCCCATTTATAATATTGGCGCTGTATTTATGCTCCAGAATAAATCAGACTCTGCCTTTACTTATTTGAACCATGCTAAAATATTAGCTAAAAAAAATCGAGACCAATACCTTTTGAGCTTAACCCTGGTTGATATTGGAAGGATGTATTTAAAACTGGAGCAGTTTAAGGAGGCGGAGAAATATTTTTTGAATGCTGATGAAGTTTCATCCCTGGCAGGAATGAGGGCAGAAAAGAGAGATGCCTTAAAATACTTGTCCGAAGTGTATGAAAGACAGGGATTTCTTGAGGAAGCCTTAACCTATCAAAAGAATTACAAAGCGATCAGTGATTCACTTTTTAACAAGGATCTTGCTAGAAGAATGGCCTTTCAGGAGGCTGAATATGAATTCAACCAAAAGCGTATACGAGATGAAGTAGAACAAGGGGAATACGAGTTGGAACAAACCCGACAACTGACTAACGCTATCTGGACGAGAAATACATTGATCGTAGGGATCCTGATCCTTGGACTTGTCGTTTTTCTACTTTATCAAAACTTCTCACGAAGCAGAAAGGCTCATATGAGCCTGATGGAGCTGCATAGACAGATAGAAGCCCAAGCAGAAGAACTTAAGCATGCTAACAAAGAAATTAGGCTTATGAATAATAACCTTGAGAAGATTGTGGATCAAAGAACACAGGAACTAAAAGAAAAGAACGAAAAACTCAAATCTTACCTTTCGTCTAACTCTCACATCGTTCGAGCTCCATTAGCTAGAATTCTCGGATTGGTTGACCTGTATGACCCAAAAGATCAAGAGAACCTGGATTTCATCAACAAAAGCCTTCATCAATCTGCCGTGGAGCTTGATGATGCATTGAGAAATATCAATGCATCACTTAGTGATGAAAACTAATTCCCTCGTTCTAGCTTCTCTCTTAATTTTATCAGCACTTTATCCATTCCATAAGTCAGCGAGAGGTAAAGCAGTGTCACCATGCTGAACGCAATCCAGAGTGCATCACCTAAGCTTGTACCAAACACAATTCGAGTAATGAGAGCTCCAATCATTACTACTGCAAGTGTGAAGGCAGCATACTTGTTGATTTTTGGTATTAAGATGCCTATACCCCCAAGAAATTCCAGTACTCCTATGAAATACATAAAATATAAGCCATAGCCCCATCGCTCTATAAAAGCCCCCGACCAAAAACCATCTGCATCAAACTTTCTCCAGCCATTTACAATGAATGTATGAGCATAGTTTGCAGACATCAGAAAAAGCAATACTTTTTTGAACATTGTCATCCTTTTTATTTCAAGATGACAATTTCAAAGTAGAGAAAGAGATCGTCTATGCAACTGAGGGACGAACCGTTTCAGATTCGGGACGTTTTGCAACGACCATCTTTTCTTCCATCGCTCGCTTAATGTGATCGATTGCTTTCGTAAAACTTCTACTAGAAGTCAATGGCTTGCTGTCCTCCATAATGAGCAGGTATTCACCATTCCTCCAGTGCTTCAATTGCTTAACATACATAGAGTTGATGATCGTAGATTTATGGATCCGAAAGAAATAGGTACCTAACTGAGATTCTAAATCTTTCAATGTAGTACGTATCTTGTGTGGACCTTCAAGCGTGTAGATCGTAACATAGTTCCCCTTAGATTGAAGGTAAAGTATCGTATGAATATTGAGGACTTGATGAAACCCTTCAATCGTTTTAACCGGAAGGACATGTTTTTGCCTTTTTTCTTTCAAAAAGAAGACCAGTATAGCGATGATAACAATCTTTAAAAATGCCCACGGAATGGAAGAAAATACCACAAGCCACACGTCATTCAAGACTTCCCAGGGGCTTGATTGGGTCATACCAATGAGGTACTTTATGCTAAAATCCAAGAGGATATCAATTGTCCGTATTACTGGACTAGCAATTATTGCAAGTATGAATAGCCAAACCACATATGCCGCTAGTTTCTGCTTTTCCTGAGACCGGTACTTTTGAATCTTTAGAAAAAGGAAAGTAATTGATATCCAGGTAATCAGAGGCACAAAGTAATAGAAGGAGATATCTATCAATTTGTAGGCTGATAATTGTTCACCCTGATGAATGAGCATCAGCCAATTGGACACAAACATGACTATCGATATCACCAAACCTATTAAAGATGATATCCCTACTATTTGCGCATTATTTAGTTTATCAGAATAAATATTCTTCACCACGTCCAAGATAACTACTCACGTATTCCAAAGGGTTTAGGTTGAAAATCAACATCTTTATCCTCCGATTTTCTTGATTCTGTTTTCTGCTGAGTTGATTTTAAAGTTACATCTCGATAAAACAGAATGGTAGCGAGCCGTCTATCGAATACTTTCTTAGGCCCTTTCACCTCCACTTTATGCATTCCCTCGTCAAGATCACTGATATCTATGTAAGTAATAAACCCTCTCTGCTTCGTATGATTTTTATAATGAAAATACCAGTGGTTGTCCAAAACTGGTGCTTCATCAATGGATATTTGAAAGAAACGATCAACCACCATTGTTTCCAATGCCGCCGAAGTGGTATCAGGATATAGTTCTCTTAAAGAGTCCAGTGGTGTATACTCAAGCATCTCATCTTCATATGAAATATTGGCAACAACAAACAATCTCAGTACGTCTTCACGAATGATATCTGAGGGGATATGAGCTCTTACGGAGGCAAATTCAGCGTTCTGATCATCGTAATATCCAGCATAAACCGAATAACCTTGCGCTGTGTCCCACATCTCCAGCCTGGAGAAGTTGTCCCCTGGATATATACCATCTGTCATGCTTCCGGTGATAACAATACTACCAAACGAAAAAGTTAGGAGAAATGCAAAAAAGACCCATTTATTGAAGTTAGTGACCATACCATAGTAGATAGGTCTGTAGAAACGCGAGAGCGTAAGAAAACTAATGAGCCTATGAAATGGCCAATATAATTTGGCAATCCACTGAAACTTTCGGAAATAACCGAGGCTGACAAAATCGATAAGTCCAAGAATACCAATACTAAAAACAGTAAGAACATAAACCTGAAAAATCTCAAATGCAGTTCCTTCAAAGCCCATATCAAAACCCAGCCAAGCGATGGAGAAAGGAATGACAATGAGGAAAAGGACAAATAAATACCCTCCGATCAAACTCATGAATAACATGAATGAAATACTGAATAAAGCGCTACTTACTTTCTCAAGCCTGATTACTATCTGCTCAAAAGCTGGTGTCTTTCTTACTTTTGAAGCAAAAGGTTCTTTGTAATGGATTTTCTCCATTTGAATACCTTTCGGGAAGGTATAACTTAAGCCTACCATCCCAATCCAGATGCCACGACAAATTAGATGCATAATCAACCCCGTGATAAGCCAATAAATTCCTGTTTTAAAAAGCGCAATCAGGTTATCTATGTCATTCGAATTCCCATGGATATTTAACTTGTAATAGCTTTGAAAGCCATCCAACAGCTCTGGCACTTTAAACATTCCATAAAGCACAATACCAGAGAGCAAAATTTCCGGCTCCCAGCTTTTCTGTTGTAGATCTTCAAGCCACTTTGGAACGGGTATCTTTTTCTCTTCATTCATGATGGTTAAAACTAATGAGAACTGAAGAATTTCATCCATCAAAGCATGCACCTTATCCCAATCAATATCAAAGGAGTCGAATTATACTGGCAGAGTTAGATTATTTCAAATTATGATATTAGATTGAAAAGAAACCATAGAGGGTTTTAGTCATGCCTGAGATTAAAGACAAAGTGCAACTCACTGACATTATAAAAAAGTGGATCTTCTTCTTCTATGTGCTGGATGCAAACAAAGATGGTGTCCTGGAATCTCGTGATATCGATGAGATCATTGAACGGTTAGTAAATGCAAGACCTGGCTTATTCAATAAAGCTGAGGCGAAATACCTAAGATATATTACGCTTAAAAATTTCGATCGCCTGTTGATGGAAGCAACCACAGGCAAAGAACGAAAAATAAGCATACTGGAATGGGTCAGAATAGTGAAAAAGAATAATGAAATGGGAAAGGAATCTCATTTCATCCGATGGTTTTCAGTCTCAGCTGTAAGATTCCTGTTTGACTTGTTTGATCACAACAAGGATGGCTTCATTGACTTTGATGAATTTGAATCGTTGTATCAAATATTAGGTCTAAAACGAGCAAACATCATTTTTGCCTTCAAGCAACTAGATGTAAACAAAGATGGAAGGTTAAGCAAGGGCGAATTACATGATGCAATCAACGATTTTTTCTCATCTAGCAGAGCTACTATAGATAATTACGTCTTTGGTGAATATAAAACGCTCGATGATGACTACATCAATAAGCTATTCACGGTTCTGTTATAAAAAGACACCTAAACCATCAACTACACTCTATACCTGCTTACAGATTACTCATTTCTTAAGGCGTTTACAGGATTGGTGATCGAAGCTCGAATTGACTGATAACTTACGGTCACGAATGCAATGAACATAGCCACCATAGCAGAAATAATAAACACCCATGCCGAAATGTTCGCCCGATAGGCATAGCTTTCCAGCCATGAATTCATAACATACCAACTCACAGGAACGGCAATGATCAAGGAAATAACTACAAGCCGGGTAAAGTCGGCAGTTAATAGCATAAAGAGTCGTGGAATAGATGCACCTAAAACCTTACGAATGCCAATCTCCTTGCTCCTTTGTTCAGTAGCATACGAAACAAGACCAAACAAGCCGAGACATGAAATGATGATGGCCAAAATCGCAAAATACGTTGAGAGCTTTCCCGTCCGTTCTTCCGATTCATACATCTCATTAAAATCGCTATCAAGAAAATAGCTGTTAAACTCCTTATTCGGGAACATATCATTCCACACATTTTCAATCTTGGTTGAGATAATAGCCTCTTCTTTCGGATCATACCTCACATAAACCCGATTGGGTTTGGGTAATTTAAAGATCACAAGAGGTTCTATTTCAGAGTGAATAGACTTGAAATTAAAATTATCCACCACCCCCACAATTTTGCGTTCGCCAAAAGCGGTTATTGTTTGTCCAACGGGATTCTCCAATCCCATCATTTCCCGTGCTCTCTCATTGATTATCAGGGTCGCAGAATCGGTACTTAGGAAATCTCTACCCTCATTGATCTTCATCTCCATAGTAGATAAATAGTGTTCATCCACCCCCATGTAATGAAAGAGCATGGTCTCATCTGGGTTCTTGCCCTGCCAGTTAAACCCGGACGTGCTGGAAAGAACATAGGACGGATGACGATTGGACAGTGCCACACCTTCAACACCTGTAATTTTCCTTAATTCATCAGCAAAAACCTTCGATTGCTTGCTTGGAGGAAATAGATATATGAGATGATCTTTATTATATCCAAGATCTACATTTTGAATGAATTGAAACTGCTTATAGATAACGAGTGTCCCGATTATGAGTATGATGGATATGGTGAACTGCAATACGACCAGAACCTTTCTCAGTAAGCTCCCGCGCGTAGATGAGGCGTTAGCATTGAGTGTTCGTATGGGCTGAATGGAGCTCAGAAACGCGGCAGGATAACTGCCGGCAAAAAGCCCTGTGATAATGGCTGTTCCCAGCATCCCTATCACCAACTTTATTCCTAGCTGGGACTGAAACAATAATTGAATACTGAATTCCTTGTTGGCTGTATGGTTGAAAAACGGGAGTAGCAAAGCAACAATAGCAATAGCTAATACAACAGACACCAGCGCCAATAAAACAGATTCGCTTAGAAATTGAACCACTAATTGGCTCCTACTTGCTCCCACGGTCTTTCTCAAGCCTACCTCTTTGGCTCGTTTAGCTGACCTTGCCGTAGATAGGTTCATGAAGTTTATACAGGAAATGAGCAAGATGAATATGGCTATGATCGAGAATATCTTCACATAGAGCATTTCCCCTTTTCGAGAAACCTCCACGGTAAAGTCTACATCCCCCAGGTAAATATCTAAAAGTGGTTGTAAGTAGATATCTGTTACGGACTTTTCATTATTCGCTTTGATTTGACCTATGACCTTTTCATTGACCTCTTGAAGGTCTGAGCCCTGGGCAAGTTGTACATAAGTATAGAGCCAGTTTGATCTCCAGTTATTTGCTCTGCTGGTATCACCAGCCAGGTAGCTCTCAAAATTGATGAGGTATCTAAAATTTAAATGTGAATTCTTTGGTGTGTCTTTCATTATGGCCAGTATCTCAAACCGATCATCATCCAGCTCAATGAATTTCCCAATTGCATCTCCATCCGGAAAGTACTTTTCAGCAAGGCTCTCAGTTAATACAAGTGCATCAAGTCGTTCCTTGAAGGAGACAATACTACCGCCAAGAACCTCGAATGAAAACATATCAAAAAACTGACTGTCTACCATCAAGCCGTCTTCTTCCACCAACTCCTGATCTTCTAACTTGAATCTGTACACTTCAGAAGAAGCTCTTGTAGCCTTTATTATTTCAGGATACTCCTGCTCCAAAGAAGGGCCTAATGCTGTGGGAGTAACAGCCACAGGAAATACTGGCTGACCAGCATAGTATTGATTTTCAACTACCCTGTAAATGTGCTCTTTGTTTTCATGAAACTGATCGAAGCTAAGTTCATCATTCACAAACAGACCAATCAAAAAAACCACCGACAGTCCAATCGTGAGACCTACAATATTCAGTGTGGCGTATGAGCGATGCTTCCAGAAGTTACGGACAGCTATCTTGAAATAGTTGGTTAACATAGCAGTATTGGATTTATATTTTGGCTTTTGACTTTTGTATTCTTCTCTGGCAGTGAATTTCAGTGGACCGAACTCAGTTACAGCTTTTTCAAATGCACTTTGCTTTGGAAAACCCTCTGAGATAAGATCATCAATGTAGTCTCTTAGATGTGCTTCCATCTCCTTGACAGTGCCGTCATGAAATACTTTATGCTTTCGGAATTGCCTAAGCCAATTTTGAATGGCTTTCTCCAGATCATACATGACCCAACTGATTAAGATCGGAAGTTCCCCAAAGCTGGTTGAGTACCTGCGTCACATCTACCCATTGTTGTTTTTCAGCCATCAATGCTTGTTTGCCTTTTTCCGTGATTTCATAGTATTTCCTTGGTCGTGTATCATCAGACACATTCCAGGTTGACTTAATAAGGTCTTCTTTTTCGAGGCGATGTAATACTGGATATAGCATACCATCATACCATTCAAGCTTACCTCCGGACAGCTCTTTGATCTTCTTAATAATTAAATATCCATAGCTACTCCCTTGCTTGAGTATTCCGAGTATGATGGGCTTGGTAGATGCTGCGGTAAGGTTTTTTGATATCATAGTCAACTTAGATTTAACTATTCAATATACATTGAACTTCAATGTATAACGCAAATGCAAAAAATAGGTTACCCAGGTCAATGAAAATTCAAAGTCAAAACATCCTTAAACGAAAAAAGCCATCCTTTCAGATGGCTTTCATTTTATTAGAATCTCTCTTTATTCATTTCTCAGAAGATCAGCCGGATTCACTTTAATTGCCTTATTGATTTGGCCGGCTACTGTGATGATCAAAGTGAAAAGAATGATGAGCATTGAAATAATAAATGGAAGTGCTGTCACGTCCTTGGGATCTGGAAATATGCTAACGATCAGGTTGTACATTCCAAGCGACCCCAAAGGAGCGCCAATTGCAAAAGAGATCAACAAAACCCAGATATACTGCTTGCTCACTATTTTCACGATGGCCTTCGGCTCGGCTCCCAGCACTTTTCTCACACTAAACTCTTTGAGTTTTCCCTGGACGTTAAATGATAATAAACCATACAGTCCAAGGCATGCCAGGACAATGGCGATTCCGGTGATAAGCAACAATATACTGGTATTACTTCTATTCTCCTGGTAAAATCCATCAAAGACATCTTCCTGGAATACCCTGTCAAATGGATCATTTGGAGCTATTTTTTGCCACACATCTCTCGCATATGCCTCCATTTCTACTTGTTGAGAAGGGTTTGTCTGGACGGTTAGGTAATGTACTCTATCTGGATCCAATCCTTGAATCATTACTGGGTCGACGGCTGAAAAGAAGTCATAATAATGGAAGTCTTCTACGACACCCACCACTTCGCGTTGAATACTGTCATACATAAACGTCCTTCCCAAAGCACTCTCCCATCCCATCGCTGAAACAAATTTCTCATTGACTACCACATTGCCCTTCAAATCTTCCGCTCGATCTGTCAGTGCTCTCCCCTCCTTAAGTCTTAAGCGAAAAGTGTCAAAATAACCTTCAGATACAGAAATTCTCCTCACACCAATCTGCCGATCACCCTGCTCGATAGAAACCTTACTGATCCCTCTCCCGATTAGCACATCGGAAGATGTATAATGATCTATTGCAGGATGACTCACAATTTCATTTTCGAGAAGCTCGTATTGCTCCTGATTCATAACATATATGGAGATAGTACCCTCCGGATCATATCCCCAATCTTTTTCACTCAGGTACATGTTTTGTTCGGTCATAATAAAACAACCTACGATTGTCATGATGGCCAGGAAGAATTGGAAACCAAGAAGAATTTTAGAAAATAGATTTTTTGATCCGAATTTTTCTTTGCCCTTGAATATGGTAATGACATCAAACCTGGAAATATAAAATGAAGGATAGGCGCCAGAAATAATCCCTACAACAAGCAATAAGCATATCATAAAGACAGCTAATGACATGGAATCGTATGTTCTGAACTTAACCTCAATTTCGGGTACCATGATATCGAACCACGGGACCAGTAAAAAATAAGCCATGAGCGTACCCACTATTAGCGCAAAAAAGCACGTAAGCAGATTTTCGGTCATAAACTGATAGATGATCTCTTTTCGGATACTTCCCATCACCTTCCGTAGCGCAATTTCTTTTAATCGTTTGGAAGCGCTCACAACAGAGATATTCATAAAATTGAAACACGCCATCCCAAGAAGAAAAATAGAAATAACCGTCAGGGCAATTGTACCTGCCGGATGTCCTCCTCCGGCCACAGATCCCACAATCATGAAAGATTTATTAGAAAGTTCTCTCAGAGGTATTGGCTCAAATGATCGAACCTTCCATTCCGGATTGCTGCTATGCTGAGTTTCGATGTATGAATCAAAAGAATCATGGATGGAATTGATGGACTCCCCATTTTTAAGCATGACAAATGTGGCGTCCGTCATGAAAGACCAACCATTCGTATTCTCAAATTCCAATGTCCGAAAATTCTCCATGGGAATGTAAAAATCAAACCAGAAGCTGGCATTATAAGGAGCTTTTTCAAGTACAGCTCCAACGATAAATCGTTTGATCTTACCATTTAAAAACTTGAAAGAGAGTTCCTTACCAATGGGATCCTCATCTTCAAAATATTTGATCGCCATCCGCTTGCTAATGGCTATCTGGCTTTTGTTGAACAACACATTCCTATCCCCACCGATCATCTCAAAATCAAACATGTTGAAAAAATCAGTGTCCACAAACGCCGTTAGTTCATCAAAAACATCTGTTTTGAACTTCACACTCGCGCTGCGATATTCCACTCTCGTGAAAGCCTCAATCGATGGATGATCCCGCTCAAGAGCAGGCCCAAGCGTAATGGGCGAATCACTCCAGAGATCTTCGTTCCCTTCCTGCTCTACATAATTGGTCACCTGATAGATCCGATCTGCTTTCGAATGGAAAGAATCCATATTCCGCATGATATCCGTGAAAATGAAAATAGAAATAGCAAAGCAGATGGCAATAGCCATTCCAAAAATGTTAATGGAAGAAGAAACCAGATTTCTTCTGATATTTCGCATACCTAACTTTAAGTAGTTAGCGAAAAGAGTAAAATGATTCATAGTTGTGTATTTTGAGTTTGTCCTTTTAATATTTGACCATCTGAAAAATCTGAAGACATCCCATACAAACTTGAGACGAGCCATTTTTACACTTTGTCCTTCCACTCTCCTATCGAAAAGCTCATAGATATCTCCTTCTATCTCCTCCAGGTACCTTGGATTACAATACCACCTAAGAAACCGATCGGCCCATTTGGGTGGATGGTAATTCATATAGAAAAATTGTAAGTAATGTTGGGTATGCGTTCGTATAGAGCTGCCCTCAGCGCTATGCTTTCATCCAGAGCCAGTTTACCCTCTTTGGTTAATGTAAACAGTCGTTTTCTTCTACCACCACGCTCGTTCGTAGATCCACCCATTCGCGATTTGAGCAACCCCTTTTCTTCTAACCTCCTCAGTACAGCGTGAATAGCACTTATGTTCATGTCACGACCAGCCTTCTCTCTCACCTCATCCATAACTGCCACTCCATAGGCTTCATCGTAGAGAGAGCCTACTGTTAGAAGAACCAGTTCTTCAAGTTCTCCAATATGTGTTCCTTTCATAATCCTTATTTGTTGTACAATACGTGAAAGTAATCAATTTGTTGTATAAAAAGTGAATGAAATATAAAATCTTAAATATCAGTTCCAAATCATACACATGAGAGTCGTTTCTTGGCCTACCGAATATTTTTTGATCTTCAAATGAGTTTTTGGCCCGCTTGACGAATTATCACTTGATAATATGATTGCTTTATTTCTATTTGCTCATTATCGCCTAAATCCTGTATTATGAAAAGTTCACTTACATTCATTTTCACATTAGTATTGACTACCACACTGTCGGCTCAAAGTAGCTATCTCAAACGTGCCATCAAGCATTACCATTCTCACAATTTTGGACTTGCGCAAAAAGAAATTAATGAAGCTCTTAAGCAGCCCTTAAATTCAGACGAGGATATAGCGAAGACCATGTACTACTATTTTCAAATCAATACTGTGGTCTATAAAGATGCGAATGTGCTGAGAGAACATATTGATATGTCTGAAAAGATTGCCGAATCCTATACTATCTATATAGAAAAAGATGAGGAAAAGATCCACGAACGTGAAATGAAAGAAGGTTTGCTCAAACTTTCGGGTACTATGGTAGGTATAGCTGAAGAACAATTTTCAAATAGACAATTCAATGCCTATTTCTATACCATGGATCACATTAATCATATTCTTGAGACGATTGGAGAACCAACTGGAGAATTTATTGAGGTACTAGCAGAAAATGCGACAAGAATAGGTGATCAGCTTAGGTCTGTGAGTTATTGGCATAAAATGATCCAAAAAAATTACAAAAAAGAGTTCGCTTATAAAGAATTGTTATCCATGCTTTACAACCTAAAGAAATATGATCAGGTAGATCATCTTTTAAAGGAAGCCAAAAGTGAATTCCCAAATAGTTTGAGTTTTGCCGAGGTAGAAATCTTAAGACACATGGATAACGGAATGAAGTATTCCGCATTGATGCTTGCGAAAAAAGTTATAGAGCAAGAACCTCATAACCCGGATATTCTTTTTCTATATGGGCAATTAAATAGTCAGCATAATGACCATGAAAAAGCGCTTGAATCGTTCATCAAAGTAGCTCATATGCGAACGGACCATTTCGAAACAAACTTTGAGCTGGGAAAGTATTACTATAGATTCAACAATGTAGAGGG
Source organism: Ekhidna sp. (assembly GCA_965267215.1). GTDB lineage: Bacteria > Bacteroidota > Bacteroidia > Cytophagales > Cyclobacteriaceae > Ekhidna. The sequence continues at coordinate 1,038,254 of OZ253940.1, read as the reverse complement.
TCATTTAGACCTGGCTATCAAATATCTTGAAAAAGCCTATTCATTAAAACCTGAAAATCAGGAAACCAAAAACTTGCTGCATGCGGTATATCTCGAAACCGGCAATAGTGAAAAAGCAATGGGTATGAGATAATACTAATTCCAGTAAACTCTGAATACAAGATTCGGCGTTATCCCCAAGGAATAGACATTAGTCTCAATGAGTTCATTTTCCAAGGTAGGTGTGGTTCGAAACTCCCTGTTTAAAAGGTTTTGTCTGTTGTAAAGATTTAACACAGACAAGCCCAATCTATATCGCAGCTGATCATACTTTTTGGAAGAGAATTCGTACAGTACTGAAAAATCCAGCCGGTGATAGTTGGGAAGGTTATTGGCATTGATTGCATCAAAAAAGACCTGCACAGGTCCTTCCAGACCTTCAGTTTCCCGTACATCGGTAAATGATTTTCCAGAATGCCCGATCCATCCTAATGAAAACTCCCAGCTCTTGATACTGGCAATGCCGGTCCAACGGAAGGTGTGCTCAATATTCCAACTTCCAGGAAAAGACTCATCATTGTTAAGCCCAGTAAATGTGTTTTCTGTACGTGTATAGGAATAACTAACCCATGACTGGAAGCCAGTCCATATTTTCTTGAGAAAGAAATCTGCACCTATGATGCTACTCTCTCCCTCGCGAAACTGATTGTCTGAAGGGTTGAGAAAACCAAACGTCAAGGTGGTTACATCGTCCACCTGTTTTTGGTAAGCTTCCAAATCCACCAGCCATCCCCTTTTCTCAAAACTTGGCCCGAGCGTAATTTGATAGCTCTTGATTATTGGAAATCGACCGTCAGAAGCTAGAGCCCACACCTTATTTTCCAGAGATAAATCACTCACCACCGACTCTTTAATTTGACTAGCCACCTGTGTTCGATACTCACCAGAGCCATTGATAGACCAATGATCCGAAATGAAAAACTCTGCAGACAATCTGGGTTCCAGAAAAGACCTGTTAAGTTCATCGTATCGATTGAACCTTAATCCCGGCTTTACTAAAAACTTCTTCGAGGAGTATTGATATTCTGCGTAGGCTGAATGTGTATTCAGGGTCGTATTGTCAGAATCGAGCACAAGTAAATACGTTGGAGCTCTGGTCTCATAAGCATATTGAATGTTGTTCTTTAAGAACTGATAACCAAAAATCAGCCGACCGTTCTCGCTTAATCGATACGCTGAGTTCAGTTGGAAGTCAAAATCCTCGACCAAATTCTTCTTCGAAGAAATCTCTGATGTATCAGCAAAAGCAGTAATAAACTCATATTTCAGAATGTATTTGGAATAGCTTGTACTCACATTAACTGAGAAGCGATCATTCGTATGATCCCAATCCAAAATATAGCCTTCATTGGCATGAAAAAGTAAATCATTATATGTCCTGTCCTGATCATCTGACGTTGAAAAGTTTAAATCATCCTCACTATACAAAGAGTTGAATTTCAGAAGGTTATTATCATCAATTTTCCAGGAAATATTTGCTGTAAAATCGTTAAAGTAAAATGTATTATTAGCTTGATCATTAGTGGATGATTCTTCAATTTTTGTATTTTGAAATACCCTATCAGCCATCTGACCATATGTTACTGTCTCTGCAAAATCCGTGAATGATCTTCGAGCAGAAAACTGAGTTGATAGCTTATTCTTTAAAATGGGAATATTCAAATACGCGTCACCATAAAGCAAATTAGTACCAGCACCTCCGGAAATTTCATCCGCTACCGATTGTTTCGTCTTGATATCAATGACAGATGAAACACGTCCACCATATTTAGCACTGGTCCCATTTTTTACAAAGCTCACCTCTTCAGTTATGTAGGGATTGAATGCGGATATCATACCAAAGAAATGCCCCTGGTTATAGGTTTTTATCCCATTCCAAAGGATAAGGTTCTGATCCGGGAGCCCTCCTCTTACATACAATCCTGCAGCCGTCTCAAAGGGGCTATTTACTCCAGGAGATTGTTGGATACTTTGCATAATATCTGGTTCCACCAATCCTGCCAAAGTTTTAAACTCCTTTGGAGCAACAACTATCGTGTTTCCACTTTTGGAAATACCGGAGGCCAGATAGTCTTTGACCACCACCTCATCCAACATTCCAACGGATTCTCCCATTTGGATTCGAGCACATTGGTCGAATGGAAGCCTGCTTGTATGATGCTGCTCTGTCAAAAAACCGACAGACCTAAATATAACACTAGAGCCATATGGAATAGAGTCCAATACAAAGAATCCATTCTCATCAGTATAGGTGCCCTCTGCATCCGAGTAGCTGACTGTCACTCCCATGAGCGGAGATCCATCTGCTGATATCACATATCCACAAATTGAGACCTCATCATATTTATTGTATGGCCGGATCAATATATCTTCTGCTCCCACTCGTTCAAATCGTAACCTCGTTTTTTCTTGAAGCTCTGCAATCACATCTGAAAATGATTTTCCAGAGTCGTAGTTGAGCTGAATCTCCTTCCCAGAGATCAATTCATCCACATAGGAAAAGTTAACATAATATTTTTCGGATAGCTGAGAAAGCAGTACGTTCAATGCTGTTAAACTATCAGAATTCGCTGTTTCCTGGCTCTGCACCATAGATGGCAGACACCAAATAAGTAGGATAATTGAACAGCAGTGTTTCATGTTTAACCACCAATGGTAACTACTCCATTCTTTAATTCATATGTTAAGCCAAGAGAGCCTAATACAAGTCTTAACGCACTCTCAAGGTCATTATGCGGGAATCCTCCGGTGTAAGAAACATCCTTCAATTCATCTAATCCTCTAAACTCTATCCCGTATTGATTTTTAAGGGCAGCCAAAACTGATTGTATTGGCACTTGATGAAAGCTGCTTCTATTGTTCAACCAGGATGGGGCTTCATCTTCAATTTCCTTTCGAATAAAGACGTCACCTTCCCTTTTTCTTACCCCTTGCTTTGGTTTAAGAATTTCTTCTTCACCTTCACAGTCGACTGATACCTTCCCCTCGAAGCATATCACTTCATAAAACCCTTTCAAATCCTGAACATTGAATTCCGTACCTAAAACACTCACTGACCCGGAACTTGAGCGGACGGTAAAATCGATTCCCTTTTCTACCTTGAAATAAGCTTCTCCATTGAGATTCACTATTCTTTCTTCATCCCAGGAATCCTCAACGTAAGTAATACTCGAGTTAGCATTGAGGATGACTTCCGAGCCATCCGGAAGCGTGACTTTTTTCTTTTCTCCAATATCACTCAAAACGACAGTTTCGGTTTGACCAAAAAAGACCGAATAGATCGCAAAGCTTAACAGTATCAATATGGAAGCAGCTGCTCCATACATCCAAAAAGTATCATTGGATTTTCTTGCACCAATCGAATCCCTCTCTCGCTTGATTTTAGCCATTATTTTTTCCTGATCGAATTTGGCAGGCTCGATGTTCTCCGCACCAGCAATCAGCTTTTGGTAAATGGCATAGTCCTGGCTTTCCTTAAAGGTGTTTAGTTCCTCTTCGGTGAGTTCATCATTGAGCCATCTGGCCAGAAATCTATCGTCTTTAAAATTCTTCCTCATGGGTTATCTTCATGTACTTTAACGCAGCTGGGTAATAATACCCTACCCTCAAACTAAATATTGCCAAACTCCTTTCTCAACTTCAACAATGCTTTGTGCATGGATTTCTCAATTGCTTTTACCGAGACACCTGAAAGCTCAGCTATCTCTTTATAGGTTTTCTTCTCCACCCGATTCATCATAAAAACCTCGCGTTGCTTATCGGGCAACCGACTAATGGCCGAGCTTAATCTATCCATAAATTCTTTTTCCAGAATAACAAACTCTGGAGATTCATGATCACTTTCACTTCTCACCGCTCTTTCTGTGTACTTTAAGCGCACCTTATCCGATCTTTTAATGCTTGTATTTAAGTTGATGGCAACTTTATAGAGGAAGCTCTTGGCCGTTTCAAAGGTTACTTTAGCACAATTCTTCCAAAGCCTGATGAACGATTCTTGCGTTACATCATCGGCATGATCGGCATCTCCAAATTTGTAATAGATGAAATTACGGAGGGTCTTCACATGTGCTTCATAAAAAGCATCAAACTGCTTTTCATCGCATAAAGGATCTTTAAACTCAGGCATTCGTGATTTTAAAACTATCCGATTTAGCGATTAACTCAAAAATGACACTATCAGCTTTTCTCTCCTAGGGGGTAGGGTGTCCACCGGGTGTCCGCGTTTCAGCATAAATAACGAAGGAAAATCCTTCAAACCTCAATGATGAAATTAAATAGAATACCCATGAGAATTTTAAAATCTTACAGTATGTTGACAGTGCTACTCACTGTCTTACTAGTCAGCGCCTGTAATACGGATGAAAATCCCTGTCCAGGCGTGGAAGTTGATGTTGAAATTGATAGCGCTAATCTTACTGCTTACGTTGCTGCAAGTGGATTGAACGACATAGCGTTTGATCTTTATGTGAATGATGTACTTCTTGAGTCCTTTGATGCAGGAGAATTAGATACCACTGAATTTGAGCTGAAATTTGAACCCGGCGAGTACAAGATTTGCATTCTTGCAGAATCTGAAACATGTGACCAGCGTATTGAAGGTTGTGTGGAATTCGTCATTGAAGATCCTAACAAAGAAGAATGTCTCGGGCTTGAATTCAGAGCCGATCAGATTAATAACTATGCCTATAAGTTTTTTGCTGATTTTGAGGGCATTGAAAATATCCAATATGATTGGTATGTTAATGAAGATCTTGTGAAATCCGAGCCAATATCTGACGAACGTACAAATTTCCTTGAATTTGAATTTGAACCAGGAGAATACAATATATGCATTGTAGCAGAAACCGATGAATGTGGCGAAGTAGCTTACTGCAAAGAAATCATCATCGAGAAAGATTGTCCTGAAGAAGTGTTTTTCGAGGCTGAAAAGGATAATGATTACACCTATTACTTCTATGCGGATTTTCCTGGAAAAGAACATATCCAATATGCATGGTTAATCAATGATGAAACAGTAGATGAGGAAAATGAGCCCGGTGAGGATACAGATCACAAACTATTCTGGCAGTTTGAGCCAGGCACTTACAACATCTGCCTTGTAACGAATGATGATGACTGTGAAGAGATAGAATATTGTGAAACAATCGAAATAGTTGAAAAAGAGTGTAAGACACTTTCATACACTTCTGAGTTAAATGAAGAAACAAATACCTATACGTTCACTGCTGATTTTGAAGGTAGAGATGACGTCACGTACATCTGGAAGGTGTTTATAAATGATGATTTTCAGGGTGAAGAAGTAAGAGAGGCTGGAAGTAGTGATGATCATCAGTTCGAATGGACGATGGAGCCAGGGGTAGAATATGAAATATGCCTGAAAGAAGATGGCAATTGCCTGGAAAACCAGGTTTGCGAAATCTTTTCAGTCTCGATGTAATCAGGTTTGGTTGTAGGGATTGCCTGAGCAATCGGGCAGTCCCTTTTTTACATCAATACCTCCTGTACTAATAAAAAATTATGGTTTACCTCGAAAAACCTGTCATATTGAATGAAATGAAATATCTATGTTTTTATAAGAAGGATTTTATGCTAATTCACCTCATTAAAAACCTTAAAGATTTCTCCTATCGTCGAAATGACCGGGTCGCGTAGACAGTTTTTTGAGGTATTTAGCATGTATTTATTAGCACAACCGGTTCAATACCGTTTAATTTTAGGAAATTTATCAGGTCCGAAGAGCAGAAATGAAGCAGAACAAAACACAATATCGTACTGGATCCATTCTAGTTGCCGTACTGTGTTTTTGTTTTTTATTAACTATATCATCTTGTGTTGATGAAGACATTCTGGAACTACCAGACGAAAAAGAAAAAACTGAATTCTCTAACAGCACAGCCATCATTTCTTTGTTAAGGTCCATAGAGCAAAACCAACTAACTAATGAAAGTGACTGTTTTCTTCTATCCTATCCGATACAACTTGGATTTAATAATGAACTGTTTGTAACCGTAGATGATTTTTTCGGCTTAAAAGAAGTAGCCCAAAACGTCATTATTGATCAACACATAAATGCAATCGCATTTCCTATTGTTGTCTCCAATTCCGGAGTGATAAATTCGATAGAAACAGAAAACGAATTTATTGAACGGCTGGATGAATGTGAGATCCTGACACTCAGAGATGAATTTGATAAGCATTACACGCAATGTTTTGACTTTGAGTATCCCATAGAAATGATCAATATTTCAGGTGATACCACCACCATTGATAGCCAGGAAGCATACTTTGATTTTGAACTCATCCAGGGGTTTGATAGACAACCCAAATTTGTATATCCACTTGAAGTGGTGGATTATGCGGAGAACAATACCGTTTCGGTAGAAAATGACTTTGAACTATTCAAGATTTTCGATTCTTGCAAGAAGTGTCCCCGTCTATTCTTTACTACTGAGTACCTTGGAGGATATCGCTATCTTTTCGAAGCGGATTTTCCAGAGATCGATGAGCCCATTATTTATGGATGGTACATTGACGGTTTTAAGGTAGAAGAAGACGGAACAGGCATTCAAGGAGATAATATCCTCGAAAGAGAATTTGAGGCTGGTTTTCACGAAATATGTATGAAGTATCAATCATCCGAAAATGACTGTACTGCCGGCGTTGAGTATTGCGAGACCATATTTGTAGAAGATGTGTGTCCTTTCATCTCCTATGAGGCCACTCAAATAAATGGGAACACCTATGAATTCACAGCTAATTTTGAAGCCAAAGATGATATAGAGTATACCTGGGCCATCTATCAAAACGATGAACTCCTCTTTTTTGAAACTGAAATTCCCGGAGAAGGGAACAATCAGTTGGAGTTTCAATTTGAAGTTGGTGATTTCCTTGTATGCATTGAAGCAGAACCTACAAACTGTCCGCAAGTACTGAGATTTTGTGAAGAGTTTGTCATCAACTGATTAAAACAAGATCTTTTCGGGTTCACTCCTACCGTATTAATGTTTAGCATTGCTACATTTGGATTTGATGTGTGCAATTGGCTAAACCTATAAATGGATTGAAAGGGACAGTTAAGATTATTGGATTGATAGGGATACTATTTAGTCATTGGTGCGTTGCACAATCTGATACCATACACGTCCGAAAAGATCAAATCTTAGTGCTTGCGGACTCGGTCATTGTTCCTAAAAGCGATACAGTTGTCATCATCTCTTCAGAAATAGAACACCAGGTATTCGATGATAAATATGTCTTATCTGATGGATTTTATGATTCAATCTACTCCGTTGCTCGACGCAATAAGATAACGAAAGAGCTTTATAACCTCCTGATAACCAACCGGCCACAACAAAACACCTTTTCTTCAAAAGATCCAATTAAAAGTGAATCGTTCTTTGAGGCATTTAAGGGCAAAACCATCAATTCAATTGATTACGTTTTTGTGGAGCTTTTTGGAGGTTCTGTCAATGATACTACACTTAAGGCACAGTCTAGCATTGGTAAGCTCAGTAATAAGCTTCACAAGCACACGACAGAAGACGTGATACGTAAACACCTGCTCTTCTCCAAAGGAGATGTTGTCGATCCTTTTGAAATGGCAGATACAGAACGAGTTATTCGTTCACTTCCATACATAGAAGATGCTCGAATTGTCCTAAAAGTGGATGATACTAACCCCAATAATGTGTCCGCTACCATAATTACCAAGGATAGGTTTCCATGGTCCCTGGATCTCTCTACAGATGAAGGTAGTGCAATTCGTTTGGGGTTTACCAATCAAAACATCCTGGGAACCGGTAATGAATTTGGTGTAGGGTATTTTTATAACAAAGAAGAAGTCCCTACTCATGGATATGACGCTCATTATACTGTTCGAAACATCAAAGATTCATTCATTGATGCAACTGTATTCGCCTCAGATAATTACCTGGGAAAAAGCAAAGGCCTCACACTTAGAAGAGACTTTATTTCTCCTGCAATCAAATACTATGGAGAAGCCACATTTGAGCATGTGCAACCAATCCTTGACCTGGAATTTGCTGATTCGCTTTATGAGAAAGATTTTAATGTGGAACGAAAGAGCTACGATATCTGGGCTGCACATTCATTCCCTCTTGGGGGAAGGAAAAATCTCAGTGCGGCACTGAGACTTGAACATGATAATTTTTCCGAACGGCCTCTGGTACAAGCAGATAGCAACATCATTTTCCAGAATCATCATTTCCTCGTTGGTGGTTTATCATTCAGTAAGATAAACTTCCTAAAGACACGCAATATTCTCTCCTTCAATATCACGGAAGATGTTCCCATAGGGTTCATTTACTCTATTTTCATTGGGAATGACTACACAGAGTTTGGCACACGACCTTACAGAGGCTTTGAAGGAATCTATTCTACCTACAATTCTCGTTTTGGATATTTCCTGTTTGACTTTCAGTCCGGCTATTTCAACATAGACGATGAAAGACTCAATCAAGTAATTCAGTTTGATGCCAGACACTTCACTCCTCTATTTGATCTCGGAAATGCTTATTCAAGGGTATTTACCAGATTCCACTATTTCAACGGGAATCGACTTTCCATTCCACTAGCCCAGAGTCTTGCTGCTGAGAATCGCATTCGAAGCATAGAAGGCAATCAGATACGCGGTAATCAGCTGGTTTCCCTGACCACTGAGTATGTAGTCTTCCAACCCTGGTATTTCTATGGATTTAGATTCGCTACCTATGGACATGCCGGGATAGGACATGTTTCTGAATCGAGAAATTTTGATCCATACTCCAAGACGTATCTTACACTTGGTGGCGGCATTAGAATTCGTAACGAGAGTTTAGTTTTTGACACCTTTGAATTCAGAATCTCCATGTTTCCCAACGCTCCCACTGAAGGTCAATTTTTCTATTTCAAGGTATCACTCTCAGCACCAAGATTTTTTGAAAGTCCTAACGTAAGCAAGCCCAAAATTATTGGACTGGATTAATTCACTTAGTTGGAATATAAATATCAGTAATCAAATCCTTCTCAGCTGTTTCTTGAGGATTATTCATATAGAGCTCAAATGGATGAATCTTTCGGATCGTTTTTAACTCTTTATTTCTGATCATGCTGTACAATGTACTCCATGCATTCCCTAAATGATGATATCTTCCTACATGCCTTAAGACATAGGTACTCACTTTATCAATTTCACCTTTTATCAAAGGGTTTGGTAAATCATTGGGCAAATCATTTACTTGCAAGGCAGCTGTATAGGATACTTTTCCGTTTGGAATGTCCCACTTATGATAAATTGTCATCATCTGACCGCCCGTATTTTCTTTGTTTTCTTCCGCATAAGCATGCAAAACACCAAAATCAGCTTGCATTTGGACATCTACGGCATCAATCATGCAATCAGTCTTTATGCCTACCCATTTGCATCCTTCAAACTGTTTACTCCCGGTAAACTCAAGTTTCGAATGAATCTCGCCATTTTCTGCTTTAGCCTTGAGCATATCCAAACCTCGCTCATAATCAGCTCCTACATATGCCTTCATCATTTTTTTCATCCAAAAAAGAAAGAAAGGGAGTCCACTGTACATGGTCCAGGTCACTTTGGTACCGTCTCCTGATTCTTCCAGTTTGAAATTTGTAGTGGCGGAGGACTTCCATGGTTTTATGAAGTTGAGTTCGAAGTTTATGTGGTCATTCGAAGTTTCCTCCAGAACTTTCATATTCCCGGATCCAACACGATTCCCCTCCCACTCATAAGATTTGGCATCTTCTGCTATAGTAACCTTTGCTTCCGGCTCCATCAGTAACCACGGAGACCATGGTATCCAATTATTGAAGTCATTTAAATGTTTAAATATTTCAGATTTGGAGGCATTGATCTCAATGGAACGGGAAATATCTATTTTCGGCATGGTTAATCTGGTTTAGAGCTAACTCTAAAGATAGCACTTTATAACTCATCGGAATTTAACAGAAAACGTATTTTATCAAATGATAATTTTATAAATTCGATCAGCCATAACCCAGATGTACCCAAGGTGATACAAAAAATCATCAATTTAGGAGTCTCCGATAACTTAAAGACCGAAGAGGCTCAGATCGTACGATTAACCAACATTATTGCCTCAATACCGGCAATAGCCTATCTCTTTTACTTGTGGTATGGGTGGTATTATGGCTATCTATTTTCTTTTATCCTTGCTACCAGCATGCTTCTATGTACAGGAATTGCTTTGTTCTGCAATTCACGAAAGATGTATGGCTTAGCCAAGACTATCCTTTTTATTATCAATAGCTTCAGCGTATGGCTCACGTATCACGTCTTCAATGTAGACTATTCTGTACTTTCATCGTTCTTTCCTATCCTCTTTTGCTTTCCACTATTTTTCGATCTTAAAAGAGAAAAAGCATACTTTATCATAGCTCTGGGTTTTGTTGTTCTCTCTATTATCAGTTCCTTCATCATTGAAAGACATCAAATCCATTCAATTACACTCTCAGAAACGGAAGTTGAGATCAGCAATCTTTTTCATATTTCATTATCTTTTTTGTTAACCGGTCTTGTTGCTTTTGCGGTGTTTAGAAATAGGGATAAAACGTATGAAATGCTCATACTGGAAAGTGACAAAGCAAAAGAGACGCTCAACGATCTTCAAAAAATGCAAGCTCAGTTGGTACACTCTGAAAAAATGGCGTCCTTAGGAATTATGCTTGCTGGCATTAGTCATGAAATAAACAACCCGCTGAACTTTTTGAAAGGAAGTATGGAAGGTTTGAAAAGCGAATTAAAGGAGTTAAACTTTGACCTGGCTTCAAAAAAATACTTTGTTATCATGGATGAAGGCGTTCAAAGAATTGGCAATATTGTTAAGAGTTTAAACCATTTTAACTACCAGGCCCCTACTTTTGATCAGGATTGTGATCTTCGGCTTATTTTCGAAAACTGCTTGAATATCCTCAACCATGAACTAAAAAAAGGTATCAAAATCAAAAGAGACTTTGCTCCCAATAGCTCAATTAAAGGAAACTCCGGACAACTGCATCAGGTTTTTTTGAATTTGATAGCGAATTCCATTCAAGCTATGCCTTCTAGCGGAACAATTATGCTGAGGACTGAATCACGAAATGGTCATATCCATGCCTTCGTTGAAGATGATGGAGAGGGAATTGCTCCGGAGAAACAATACAAAATATTTGATCCTTTTTTTACAACCAAAGATCCTGGGAAGGGTACTGGACTCGGACTTGCGATTGCCTACCAAATAGTAAAAGATCATGGAGGTGAAATAACGATGGCTTCCCAGGAAGGCTATGGTACGTCCATTCGGTTAAGGCTTCCTAAAGAAAAATTGAACTAATTTTCTATAACCAAGTTATCCAGTTATGCTCAAAGTAGCTTGGTCTTCGATATATAATCACCCTCTTCCCAATGGTCATCGTTTTCCAATGGAAAAATACGATTTACTTCCTAAGCAATTGGTTCATGAAGGGACTTTAGGTGAAGCCAATTTCTTCAAACCTGGAGAATTAACTGAACAAGAAATCCTCGCAGTTCATAAACCCCACTACTGGCAAAAACTTCAACAGCTTAATTTCACTCGGCAGGAGGAACGACGGAGCGGTTTTCCTATATCGCATGAGTTGGTTAAACGAGAAATAACTATAAATGCCGGAACCATTCAATGTACAGAGTTTGCATTTCAATATGGAATTTCCATGAATATTGCTGGAGGAACGCATCATGCTTTCACAGACAGGGCGGAAGGATTTTGTCTGCTCAATGATATTGCCATAGCCTCACAGTATCTTTTAGATAATGGTAAGGCAAAACAAATTCTTGTGATTGATCTTGATGTACACCAGGGGAATGGGACTGCCGAAATATTCAGAGATGAATCCCGTGTTTTTACTTTCAGCATGCACGGAGCATACAATTATCCACTGCATAAAGAAGAATCTGACCTTGACATTCCTTTGAAAGACGGCACTGATGATAAAACATACCTTGCAATCCTAGAAGAAAATTTGAAATCACTTTTTGAAAACGTAAATCCTGATTTCATCTTCTTCCAGTCGGGAGTGGATGTGCTGGAGACAGACAAACTTGGCAGGTTGGGATTAACAATAGCGGGATGCAAGGAGCGGGATCGATTGGTAATTTCGATGGCAAAAAATTATCATATCCCCATAGTCGCCTCAATGGGTGGCGGGTATTCAGCAGATATCAAGACCATACTGGAGGCACATGCAAATACATACCGAGTAGCTCAAGAAATCTTTTTCTAAACATTTAAGGATCATATTCCTTATCAAAAGGAAGAAGAAAGGTAACTCAGCGCTTCATAGCCAAAAACGGCCGATTCATGTAATATATATACCAATTGTAAAAAAGCGTGTAACCATTTCTGGAACTCTCGGTTTATAACTCATAATCCTCTTCATACAATTATGATGGGATTAGGTTACTAAAAGGCCGGATAGTCAAGGATTATCCGGTTTTTTTATACACTCCAATTCGTAACTTTGTTGCCATAACAACCTTTACCATGGCAGAGAAGTTACCTGTTTTTCATTACGGAGAAGACCATCTAACCACTAGTCAAGCATTAGCTATTGCGCGAGGAGAGCTTAGAGGAATACTAAGTAAGACCAGCCGTGACAAAATCAAAAGAAGTGCAACAGATGTCAAAGCCATTGCTGATGGAGATAAAGCCGTTTACGGAATAAACACTGGATTTGGTCCACTTTGCACAACGCAGATATCCAAAGAAGAAACAGGTAAGCTGCAAAAAAATCTATTGATGAGTCATGCCGTAGGTTTAGGTAATCCGATCCGCGATGAAATAGCAAAGTTGATGCTGATCTTGAAAGTCCATGCGCTAGCTAAAGGGTTTTCTGGAGTTCAAGAGTCTACAATAGATAGAATTATCCATCATATTGACGATGATGTTATTCCACTTGTTCCAGAGCAAGGCTCTGTTGGTGCTTCGGGAGATCTTGCTCCACTCGCACATCTTTTTCTACCCCTGATCGGACTGGGTAAGGTGAAAAAAAACAATCAATTCATAGATACCTGTGACCACCTCCAGGCCGCCAATCTGGAGCCAATTGAACTTGGAGCCAAGGAGGGACTAGGTCTTATCAACGGGACACAGTTTATTGCAGCCCATGCTGCACTCGTTGTTGAAAAACTTCACAACGCACTCTACAATGCAGATATAGCAGGAGCTATGATGATTGAAGGGCTACTAGCTTCTGTTAAGCCCTTCGCTCGAGAATTGCATGAAGTCAGGCCTCACAAAGGAAACGTCCATGTAGCAGCATTCATTGGAAAGCTTCTTGAAGGATCCGAAATAGTTCATTCACATGCAAATTGTGCGAGAGTGCAGGACCCTTACTCCCTTCGCTGCATTCCTCAAGTTCATGGTGCTTCCAGAAATGCATGGTTACACGTGAAAGAACTGCTTGAAGTAGAGATCAATTCTGTAACAGATAACCCCGTCGTATTTAGTTCTACTCACACTATCAGTGGTGGTAACTTTCACGGCCAGCCCATGGCGCTTCCAATGGATTATGCCTGCCTGGCTGCTGCAGAGGTTGGTAGTATCTCAGACCGTAGAATATATCTAAGCCTTGAAGGTGATACTCCAGGAGTTCCTAAGCTTCTTATGAAAGAAACCGGTACTAATTCAGGATTTATGATTCCGCAATACACCACGGCAGCTTTGGTCAGTGAAAATAAGAGTCTCTGCTTCCCTGCCAGCGCAGATAGTATTCCCACCTCACTTGGGCAAGAAGATCATGTAAGTATGGGATCAATAAGTGCAAGAAAAGCACTTCAGGTCATAGAAAATCTTGAAAAAATCATTGGAGTAGAATTATTCTGCGCGGCGCAAGCACTTGATTTTCATCATCCATTGAAGTCAAGTAAAATCATGGAGAAGATTCACCAACACATTCGAAGCAAAATAGATCATGTACATCACGATAAAGTAATGAATGAGGATATGGAAGTAGCTATCGGTATGGTCAGGAATAAAGAGTTGGTTAATCTCACTAACAAAACGGCGGAAAAAAATAAACTGTCTCTAGAAACTCCGTTCAGTGAAGCTTTCAATAATTACTAATTGATAGAAATGACATTTAAAGAACAAATCCTACAAGGCATACCCGGCCAACTTCCACCCAAGCGATCTCTGGATCCAGGTGTCAATCGTGCACCTAAACGAAAAGACATTCTCAGTAAAGAGGATAAAAGACTTGCAATAAGGAATGCACTCAGATATTTCCCAAAAGAATGGCATAAAGAGTTGGCCAGGGAGTTCGCAGATGAGCTAAATGAATTTGGCAGGATTTATATGTACAGGTTTATGCCCAGTTATCAAATGACTGCACGACCTATTGAAGAATACCCTGCTAAAAGTCTGCAGGCTGCTTCCATCATGTTAATGATTCAGAATAATCTTGATCCTGCAGTTGCACAACACCCGGAGGAACTCATAACCTACGGAGGAAATGGAGCTGTCTTCCAAAATTGGGCCCAGTATCTACTAACAATGAAATACCTGGCTATTATGACAGATGAGCAAACACTGCATATGTATTCTGGCCATCCGATGGGATTATTTCCTTCATCAAAGGATGCTCCCAGGGTGGTGGTAACCAATGGAATGATGATCCCTAACTATTCATCTCAGGACGATTGGGAAAAATACAATGCACTTGGAGTCACACAATATGGACAGATGACAGCTGGCTCTTACATGTACATCGGCCCACAAGGTATAGTACATGGAACTACAATTACAGTAATGAATGCCTTCCGAAAAAAACTGAAGAAGGGTCAAACCCCTGAGGGTAAAATTTTCCTTACTGCAGGACTTGGAGGAATGAGTGGAGCCCAACCAAAAGCTGGAAATATAGCAAGATGTATCAGTGTATGCGCGGAAGTAAATCCCAATGCTGCTCATAAACGTCATGAACAAGGATGGGTCGATGAGCTCATTGATGATATTGACGTTTTGGTCAAGCGAGTAAAAAAAGCTAAAGAAGCTGGTGAAGTGGTCTCCCTGGCTTTTGTTGGTAATGTTGTTGACGTATGGGAAAAGTTCCTGGATGAGGATATTTTAGTGGAGCTTGGATCAGATCAAACCTCACTTCATAACCCCTGGTCTGGCGGGTATTACCCCGTTGGACTTACATTTGATGAAGCTAACAAGATGATCAAGTTAGATCCGGAAGGATTTAAAGCGAAAGTAAAAGAATCTTTAAGAAGACATGCCACCGCAATTAATAAGCATGTTGTTAGAGGTACCTATTTTTTCGACTATGGCAATGCTTTTCTTTTGGAAGCGTCACGAGCTGGAGCAGACATCATGGCTGACAATGGTATCGATTTTAGGTATCCCTCCTACATACAAGATATCTTAGGCCCCATGTGTTTCGATTATGGATTCGGTCCTTTCCGGTGGGTATGTACATCATGTAATCAAGGGGATCTGAGGAAGTCTGACCAGATCGCATTGGAAGTGATGAAAGGCATCCAACAGCAGGCACCATCAGAAATCAAACAGCAGATGCAGGACAACATCTCGTGGATCGAGCAGGCTGAGCAAAACAGACTGGTTGTCGGATCACAAGCCAGGATACTTTATGCGGATGCAGAAGGAAGAGCTAAAATAGCCGAAGCGTTTAATCTAGCTATAAAAAAGGGGGAAATCTCTGCTCCCATCGTTCTGGGAAGAGATCACCATGACGTTAGCGGTACTGATTCACCATTTCGTGAAACCAGCAATATTTATGATGGAAGTCGTTTCACTGCTGACATGGCTATACACAATGTCATTGGGGATAGCTTTCGTGGTGCTACCTGGGTGTCAATCCACAATGGCGGTGGAGTTGGATGGGGAGAAGTTATCAATGGTGGTTTTGGAATGTTACTTGATGGGTCGAAAGAAGCAGATGCAAGATTGAAAAGAATGCTCTTTTTTGATGTAAATAATGGTATTGCCAGGCGTAGCTGGGCTAGAAATGAAGAAGCGCTTTTTGCCATTCAACGGGAAATGGATCGCACACCGGAATTGGTGGTCACACTACCTAACCTTGTGGAGGAAAAAATACTTGAAGGACTGAATTAAAGGTCGATCACATGTGGCTCTGAATCCCAATTACCAAAAATCCAGTTACCATGAAGTGTCGTATCTTCTGAAGCAAAAAATTCTTCAACAGCCGTCATTAGATCATATCGAGACAGCTTATAACTTTGTGTCTTATCGAGAAGACTGAATGCCTTATCACAATAGTTTCGGTCTATTCCGAAGATATCGTAAAAGTCTTCGTACTCTTTTTTGGAAATAAACCCATCCCTGTTTTGATCAAAGAAGTCAAACATGAAATTGAAGATTAATTCCTTATACTCATCGAGTGTATCTTCATCATCTGTCAGTATGACTTGGTCTATAAAAAAATTGATCCACTCATCTTCAGTGACCTGATTGTAGGTAAATGGCTTGATGTCACTTACGAGCGAATTAAAAAGCTTTACAGCTTTATCGGTTATCCTCTTGTGGTTTTTATCTTCAGGATCATAACCAAGCGTAACCCTGACCTTCTCGACCATCTCCGTAAAATCATCCATTTGGAGACATCCGTTGCTATTGAGATCAAGAATTCTAAAAAAATAGCCTAGTTTCTTACGTTGAAATTCTACTGACATATGCGGTTAGGGTTTGGAACAAATGTAAAAGATTACATCTTTTTGAACCACCCTCTTTTCGATATAAGTTGGATTAAAGAAGCCCAATAATAAGAGGTGTTAAATTTTTTCTGTATCCGCTCGATTAACTGCTGCTGTTTCGATCCGTTCTTTTCGCTACTTTGCATGTTTAAGTTTAATATTGACCTAAAATCAAACTTCTAATATCACCTGGAACCGAAAATGCTTGCTACTAAGCCTTCAAACATGATAAGCCTTAGCCTGATACTCCTGATCAGCGCCTGCGCACCTTTAAGCAAGAGCCAGCTTAAAGCGTCACACAACTATTTGGAAGCTATTACCAATCAGCCGAGATATTTCAGAGAGCTAAACACTCAAGTAGCTAATCTTTCCCTAGAAATGGATAATCTTCGAAGTTCGTTAGAAGTGACGGATTCGGCCAGAATATGGACCATTATTAACTCAATCAATGATTTTGAAGAATTTTTAGAACTTCCAGATTCTCTACTCGCACATATAAAATACCTAGAGGGATACTCACAACATTACTATTCATTGATTCCAAATGGGTTCAACATCTACAAGACTTTAAAAGGAACGACGGCAACCATAGGTGGCTTTTTCGGATTTGGCGGAGTAGCTGGTTTATTGCCAAGTAGTAACTTAAACCAGATAAATCCCACAAAAAAAAGAAAGATTAGGAATCACATATTATCATCCGAAAAAGACTTATTGGTTTCGTTGAACCACATCAGGCGTTTCATTCTAAATCACTACATTCCACGTCTTGATGTACTGCATGAAGAGTCAAAAGTAAAATTTGAAGCACTCCTGGCAAGCATCAACCATTCTGCACAACCACTCGAGTATTATACCATCCACAATCGGATGTTGACAGATTTCTATCAACAATTATTTCTTGCCAAAGGGATGGCTGAACAGCTCATTAAAGCTATTGATTCCTCCATCATGGTAGAAAAAAAGTTGACCAGGAGCTTTCAGGAACCAGAGCGTATCGAGCTTGAAAAAACTGGGCTGAATGAATTGGCCTTCGAAGTGCAAAGATTAAACCATTTCCTTTCTGAACTGAATCAAAAAAGGTCAGTTGAGTAACTGACCTTCAAATGTTGATACGATTCCAATTACAGAAAATCGACTTTCCCGGAACCTAAATTGTAAAAAGCTGAACTAATTTTCAATTTACCGCTATCCACAGCGTTACGTATTATTGAAGACCGTTCGTACAAATCTTTGGCAGAGAGTTCTGCATTCTTTTTTACCACGGTATTTACTTCGTTACTTTCCGCCTGTGCCTTTGCAGGTTCTATTTGAGCTAACAGATGATTAAGGTTATACCCGTTATCCCCTCCTGATAGAGCTGCACCCACAGCACCACAACTTTCATGGCCAAGTACCACAATAACTTCTGTTCCCAGATGAGCAACCGCATATTCAATACTTGCTATGGTATCAGTATTCGCAATATTTCCTGCGACACGAAGTACAAAAAGTTCACCTAATCCCGTATCAAATGCCAATTCCGGTACTACCCGACTGTCAGCACAACTTAATATGATCGCCCATGGAGCTTGTCCGGCAACCAGTGCAATTCTGCGATCTTCATTGCTTAGTTCGCCAGCTAATTTATCAGATACGAATCTTTCATTTCCTTCCTTAAGCCTTTGTAGTACTTGTTCTTGGTTCATGTTAATGTTTTTTAAAGTAACCGCTAATGTAAAATAATATAACTATTTCTATAAAATTCGTTCTATTTGTATTAGGATTCACTTTCAATTATTAATCTTCTCATAATAAACGATTGAATCCTGAACCGCTTCGGCCCAAAGAAGCGGTTCTTTTTTATCTCAATTTTTGCTCCCACTCAAAAGCCCTTCTTTCCTTCCGTATATATTCCAGTATTTCAGAGTCCCTAAGTTTTGAATGATTCATTCCTTTTGAGGTGAGGTGCCAGTTACCACATTCTTCACATTCATAGACATTCTTAGGTCCATCTGTACCACCTGGACTATTCCTGATATGCCACTGTATGAGTGCTTCGATCGCCATAGACTCTGTGGAGTATATGCGTTTCTGGCTAATGCAGCGGCTATTTTTCAATTTCAAGCCCTCTCAATTTCCAATCAGAAAATCCTCCGTTGTAATCGTAGATCTTTACAAATCCAGCTTCTTTTAACTTAAGTGCAGCTTTTTCACTCCTACCCCCCTTGGCACAATGTATTATCATGGGCTTGTTTTTGTCAAATTGAGCCATAGCTTCCATGAAATCCGCTCGAAAAAAATCCACATGCTCAACCCCTGAAATATGTCCCTGATCGTATTCTTGTTGGGTTCTAATATCTACTACCAACACACCATTTGCTTTTAACTCACTCAGCTTATTCGCCTCTATGACTTCAATGGAATCTTGAAAATCGGATGAGCAACTATATATTAAGATTAAGAAATATAATGTTCGAATCATCGTATTAACTATAAAGTAAGTAAAAACCTTAAACTATAAATCCGGTTTTATACGTAAAAAAACTGTATTCCGGCTGCATTATCTTAGCAACTAGCAACAAATGTGGACCGAAATTTGATTAACCAGCTATTAAATTCATAAAATATGAAGACCTTATTTACTGGTGTACTGATTTTTTTCGTGTTAATTGCTGTTTGTCAGGAATCAGAAGAACAGCGACTTGATGAGAAAATAGATCAAATAACGTACGATTGGGACCTTGAGGCAGATAAGTTATCTACCTATGTTGGCCTTCAGCAGTTATGTACGGATGAAGCATACAGAACGAAGATTTTCTCGCTTCTAGACGAAATACATCATTATGATACAGTCCTTTATGGTGTTTTACTCAAACTATCAAAAACGAGTAAGGACAAAGAAGTAAAACAAACACTAAAGGATATTAAGAAATTCGAGGACGAATACGATACGAAAGATTTCATTCATTTCATGAATGAAGAATGCAAGGCCATGCGAGAGATCGAGCGGGATTCTGAAAAAACAGCTAATGACGTGGGAATCAACTCATACTCAGGTCAGGTATACTTACTCGAAACTGAGCTCTTTAAGTATGTAAAGCATGTGACCAACCGTGTGGATAAAATTCGGTTACACGTGCACCACCTAAGTAAGCATTACAACTAACTTAGTTTATCGGCAAAAATCTTTTTGAATTTCTCAACTTTAGGAGCTACTACAAAAGCACAATAGGGCTGACTTTCATTCTGGTTGAAATAGTCATCATGATTTGCTTCAGCTGGATAAAATTTATCTAAAAGAGCAATCTCAGTCACAATTGAATCTTTCCAAATATCAGAATCATCGAGCTTCTCCTTGTATGAACTTGCAAGCTCCTTTTGTTCATCACTATGATAAAAAACGACTGATCTGTATTGTGTCCCTACATCATTCCCCTGACGATTAAGTGTTGTCGGATCATGCGTTTTCCAAAACACTTCCAATAGCTCAACATATGAAATTACAGTCGGATCATAATCAAATTGAATCACCTCTGCATGGCCAGTTTTACCTGTACACACTTCTTCATAGGTCGGATTTTCAGTACTTCCACCAGCGTAACCGGATTTAACGTTAGAAACTCCATCCAGTCGTTGAAACATTGCTTCTGTGCACCAAAAACATCCGGATCCAAAGGTCGCTTTTTCCATAGGTATTTATTTGAATGATAATTTAAACTTCTTCAAATATCATTTAGTTCCAAAATAGTTAAGCGTGTTAATTTTAACAATCTAACCTAGTAAAATGGAGTATTATATAATCATTGCCTCGTCCATCATCATCATACTTTCTTATCTCTTTAATCGCATATCGGAAAAGTCCAGTATACCGTCAGTATTGCTTTTGATAGTACTTGGCGTTCTTGGCAGGGAGCTTATTGGGCTTTTTGGGGTCGAGAAACAGCAAATTCTTGAAATCTTCGAACGAATCAAAATCTTGGAGGTGCTCGGTACTTTGGGTTTAATCCTAATCGTGTTGGAAGCAGCACTGGAACTGAAGATTGCCAAAGAGAAATTTAAGCTCATAACCAAGTCATTCGTAATCGCACTTTCAGGTTTATTAATGTGTATGTTTTCGATCGCAGGAATCTTGTATGGTTCTTTTAAAGGTATGGATTGGTCTACCGCTCTGGTCTATGCAACTCCATTATCCATCTTAAGTAGTGCCATTGTTATCCCATCCGTTATCAATTTGAATGAAAAAGATGAAGAGTTTCATATCTACGAGAGCACTTTTTCGGACATTTTGGGAATCATGATATTTTATTTCCTTGTTGAACTTCTAAAACCTACGAGTAATATCATGGCAGCTGGTGATTTCACATTTGGGCTTGTCGTCACGATCATTACATCAGTAATTCTCTCTTATGTATTGATCTACGTTTTTCAAAACCTGGAAACGAAAGTAAAGCTCTTTCTGATGATAAGTGTTTTGTTCCTATTATTTAGTGTTGGCAAACTGATGCACCTCTCTTCTTTACTGATCATTTTGGTATTTGGACTTATTCTAAACAACTACAAACTATTCTTTGTAGGAAAGCTTAAAAATTACCTTCGGCCAATGGCTATAGAAAATATCAAGGAAACTTTTTTGATGATTACCATTGAATCGGCTTTTGTAATACGTACATTCTTTTTTGTGATTTTTGGCTTTTCAATCGCATTATCAACACTATGGGACATACGAGTGGCAATCGTAAGCATCGCCATTCTTATCATTGTTTATGCTACCCGATTTATCACATTCCTTCCATATAAACATGAGAATTTAAAAAGGGCCGTATCCATTGCACCTAGAGGCTTGATTACTCTTCTATTGTTTTACTCCATCCCGGAAGAATTCTATTTTGAAGATTTTAAATCCGGAATTTTACTTTTCGTGATTATTGTTACCAGTTTGGTCATGACAACTGGTTTACTAAAGAAGGATGAAAAAAAATCCGAAGATGTTTCGGAAGTTGAATAAATTAGCTCTCACAGCCTATTGAGTTATTCCGAATGAAAAGACTAAATGCACTTGCACAAAAAGGAAAGATAAATGAGAATGCCAGCATAAGAGATTCTCATTCGATTATCATCAACTCTTCCATAGATACAGTGTGGAATGTGCTCACTGACATTGAAAAGTGGCCTGAATGGAATCCTGAAATCAAGAGAGTAGCACTGCAGGGCGAACTGGAAGAAGGATCACATTTTGAGTGGAAACAAGGTAGAACGCAAGGTCACTCCCAGATCCAGCAAGTCAAGAAGCCAACTTCTTTTGCATGGACAAGTAAAGCAAACTGGGTAAAACGAATCTTTGTCTGGTCCTTGGAATCCGATGAAAATCAAACCATAGCCACAGTTAGCGCATCACTTCAAGGCACGCTTGTAGTTTTGGTTGAAAATCATCAAAAGCTTTATGATGAGCTATTGAATTGGCTCGAATGCCTTAAAAACAAATCAGAAGAATAGTATTAATCCTCCTCTGATTTAGGCTTTGTCATTTCCCTCAACTGTTGCTGTATAATCTGAAAGCCGGGCTGCATCTCAAGTACTTCGAGGTATTTTGCTTTCGCTCCCTCGATATCACCTTTTTCCTCTAAGATCATCGCTTTTACACGTTCTGCTGAAGCTTTCAAGGAAACATCTTGCCCAGCACCATCAGCTGTTGGAAACCTTATAAATCGTTCTTCCGACTGTGGGTCTCCGATAATGATATCTAAAGAGGTCTCCGACTCTGCAAACCGCTTAAGTTCGAACTGCAGAAAAGAAATTTTATAGAGGGTGTTAATGTCACCATTATTCAAATACAATTTCTCATAATTGGTCAATGCACGATCTTTCGCACCCAAATTATCCAAACTGGTAGCAGCTATCTCAACAGCGAACATATCTTGAGGATTGATCTGCATCGCCTGCTGCGCTACCAAAGCTGCTGAAGCAAATTGGTTGTACTGTAAATAGAGAATAGCCAATGAATCATAAAGCGCTACATTGCCCGGGTTTTCTGCCAGTAGGCTATATAGAGCGGTTCTTGCCACAATAGGGTCATTGAATATCTTGGCTGTATTATAAATAAACGATTGTTTCCGCAATTCCCATGGAACAGAATCTCCGGGAGCAACCTCCTGACTCTGAGAAAAAGCAGTTAAACAAGTTATCATTACAAAAAATCCAACTAACGTTCTTTTCATTATCATATTTCGTTTGAATAACAGCGTGCAAACATACTTATTTGTTTATGGAGGAAGAAATGAAATTTTTACCAGGTTGGAGGCCATACTTAGGAGCTATTCGAAGCATTAATTTAAATGCCTCTTCTTCATCATTCTTTATCTTCCCATCCAGAATAGCCTCTTTGATTTCATTTTTTATGTCCCCCACTACCTTGGAAGGTTCTATGTTAAACACTTCAATGATTCGCTCCCCTGATATAGGAGGATTGAAATTCATGATCCGGTCACGTGATTCTACCTCTTCTATTTTCTTTTCTACCTTTTTAAAGTTTGCCTGATATTTTTTGACTCTTTCCGGGTTTTTAGAAGTGACATCAGCCTTGCACAACGTCATCAAATCGACCACATCATCTCCTGCTTCAAATACCATCCTTCTTACAGCCGAATCCGTGACTTTATCATTGACCAAAGCGATGGGTCTTAAATGTAATCTCACAAGCTTCTGTACATACCTCATGCGGTCATCCATAGGTAGCTTCATCCGCTTAAAAATCTTGGGTACCCATTTTGCTCCCAGATCTTCATGCCCATGAAAGGTCCATCCAACCTTATTGTTGAATCGTTGTGTTGCTGGTTTGGCTATGTCATGCATGATAGCAGCCCACCGTAACCAGAGGTTGTCTGTCATCTCACAAATGTTATCCAGCACCTGCAACGTATGGTAAAAATTATCCTTATGGGATTTGCCATTAACTTTTTCCACTCCCTGAAGATTGGCCATCTCTGGAAAAATGAGCTTTAAGAGGCCACTATGGAATAATAACTGGAAGCCGTAGGAAGGCTTTGGAGTCATGATAATCTTATTCAGCTCATCACTGATTCTCTCTTGTGATACAATGCAAATCCTTTCAGCATGTTGAACAATCCCATCAAATGTATCGGGCTCAATATCAAAATGCAGCTGGGTCGCAAACCTAATAGCCCTTAGCATACGTAATGGATCATCAGAAAATGTAACACCAGGCTCCAGAGGTGTTCGCATAATCATATTTCGCATATCTTCCATCCCATTGAATGGATCGATTAGCTCCCCAAAATCGGATTCATTTAAACTGATGGCCAGCGCATTGATGGTGAAATCTCTTCTATTCTGATCATCTTCCAGCGTGCCGTCCTCAATGACCGGCTTTCTTGAGTCATGAGTGTAGGATTCCTTTCTGGCTCCAACAAACTCATATTCAAAGTCTTCAAAGTGAATGGCCGCAGTACCAAAATTCTTGAAGGTGGACAACTTTGCTCCCTTTCCTAAACGTTGAGAAACTTCATTTGCCAGCTTCACACCGCTTCCCACACACACAAAGTCTATGTCCTTAGATGGTCGTTTTAAAATTAAATCCCGGACATACCCCCCCACTACGTACACATCTACACCTAGCACTTTTCCAGCTGTAGCGACAATGGAAAATATGGAGTTGGAGTTGAGGTGATCCGAGAAATTTTGCTGCATGATGCAAAGATATGAACCCGAAAGTCATCCTGCGAGCAATCTGTTCAATTGCTCATTTCCTTCATCTGTTAATACACTACTGTACAACTCTAGTAGCCGTTTTCGCATGATATCGCTAAGAGACGGTGCAGTCTTAATTTCATATGGAACGTCGTAAGATAAATCCAATAATAAAAAAGGGCTAAGCAGGTTCCAATAGCTCATCAGAGCATCACCAATGCGCACATCAGGTTTTGTAAAACCTTCGCTTTGTGCTTGATCCAGCAACTTGTTGAATCGTACAAATACGGCCTTTTTCAAGTATTCGTTAGCAGCCTGAACGGAGAGTTTCTTCAACTTAGCAAGATCCTGAAATGCCTTCATGGAGATGCTTTCTATACTCTCACATATACGTTGAACGTAGATATTCATTTTCTCTATAGCCGTGAGCTTCATTTCAATGACCTCATCCACGTACGAAGAAATGCTTTTCATCTTCCATGCAAATGTTTTCTCTACGAGTGTATCTTTTGATTTGAAAATAAAGTAGATCGTTTTCTTGCTTACTCCAGCACATTTCGCCACATCATCCACTGAGGAGTCGAAGATTCCATTTTCGGAAAAAACCGAAAACGCAGATTTTATAATATGTAATTCCTTTTCCACTTATCTAAAAAACAGGTCGAAAATAGAAAAGGTGTCATCCACTTCATAAAAAATATTCCTAATCTCCATGAATGGAATAGATTTGTTTTTGATGGAAGATTTGCAACCAAAAAAGAGAATTGAGGAGCTCACCAATGAGCTCAATCGCCACAATTATCTCTACTATCAAAAAAGTCAGCCAGAGATTTCTGACTATGAGTTTGACATGAAGCTCAAGGAACTGGAAAAACTGGAACTGGATTTCCCTGAACTAAAACTTCCACACTCTCCTACCGCTCGTGTGGGCGGAGGCATCACCAAAGAGTTTGAAACCATTCCACATAAGTATCCGATGCTTTCACTTGGGAATACGTACTCCAAGGAAGAGTTAACCGATTTTGACGGACGGGTAAAAAAAGGACTGGGTACAGATAACTATGAGTACATCTGTGAGCTTAAGTTTGATGGAGTCGCCATCAGTTTGATCTACGAGAACGGCATTTTGACACGAGGCATCACCCGGGGTGACGGTACCAAAGGAGATGACATTACCACCAATGTCAAGACCATCCGATCGATCCCATTAAAAGTGCAGGGTGACAACTACCCCGATTCTTTTGAAGTACGTGGAGAGGTATTTATGCCGAAAGAACAGTTCAAAAAACTAAATGAAAGGGTTCAGGAAGAAAACTTACAACGGGAAGCAGAAGGGAAAACCCTTTTGACACTTTATGCCAATGCCCGGAATACTACCTCAGGAACGTTGAAGATGCAGGATTCCAGAGTTGTTGCCGATAGAAAGCTTGACTGCTACCTCTACTCTTACCTGGACGATGCAAATACATTCACAAACCATGAGGACTCAATCCATTTCCTGGAAAGCGTAGGTTTCAATGTCTCCCCAACTTACAAGAAATGTAACTCCATCGATGAAGTGCTGGAATACATAAACTTCTGGGATCAGGAACGTCACAAGCTAAGTGTAGAAACGGATGGGATCGTTCTGAAGGTAAATGATATCGCCCAACAATCAGAACTTGGATTTACGGCCAAGAATCCGAGGTGGGCGATTTCATACAAGTTTAAAGCAGAATCTGCCGTGACTACCCTCAATGGCATCACCTATCAGGTGGGACGTACAGGTGCCATTACCCCTGTCGCAGAATTAGAACCGGTATTACTGGCTGGTACCACTGTAAAACGTGCCTCACTCCACAACGCAAATGAAATTGCACGCCTGGATGTCAGAATCGGTGACAGTGTCAATGTGGAAAAAGGCGGAGAGATCATTCCGAAGATAGTCAGCGTCAAGGTGGCAAGCAGACGTGATAATGCACCGAAGATTGACTATATCAGCAATTGCCCTGAATGCAATAGCGAGCTGATCCGAAAAGAGGGAGAAGCACAGCATTACTGCCCCAACAAAGAAACATGTCCTCCACAGGTACAAGGTAGGATTGAACACTTCATCAGCAGAAACGCTATGAACATTGAATCGCTGGGACCGAGAACCATCGCTGGATTTCTTCGCCGTGGACTGATAAAAAACCTTTCGGATCTGTACACTTTGTCGTTTGAAGATATCAACAACCTTCAATTTGAAGAAGAAGATGAATCTACCGGGGAGGTTACGAAACGATCCATCAAAGAAAAATCTGCAAGGAATATCATCGAGTCGATCGAAAAGTCTAAGGAAGTACCTTTCGAGCGTGTTCTTTTCGGATTAGGCATCAGGTATGTAGGAAAGACCGTCGCAGAAAAGCTAGCTCAACATTTTGTCACCATTGAACGTCTAATGGATGCGTCCTTTGAAGAAATGGAAAGTGTGCATGAAATAGGTACTCGCATTGCAGAGAGTGTTGTTGAGTATTTTCAGGATGAAGAAAACAGACAGATCATTTCATCATTACGAGACGCAGGGCTTGCATTTGAGGTACAGCAGAGTGAAAACACCAACGATACCCTGAAAGGGCTTTCTTTTGTGGTTTCAGGAGTATTTACCACTTTCGGAAGAGATGAATTGAAAAACCTGATTAAACAACATGGAGGCAAGGTATCCAGCAGTATCTCCTCCAAGACTAACTATCTTGTGGCTGGAGATAATATGGGACCGGCAAAAAAAGAAAAAGCTGATTCGTTAGGAATTACTATTTTGGACGAATCATCATTTAGAGAACTTTTACAAAATGATTAAGAACATTTTCCTTAAACACAAAGGCAAGCCAACCACTGCCTCTAAGGAACATTGTACATTTGCCGAGGCTAGAAACATTGGCATTCTGTATAATGCTGCTGAATTCAACACAACCATTGTCAGTGAACTGGAGGATCAGCTCAAAGCAAATGGCAAGGACGTTGCAAAGGCTGGATTTAGTGATAAACCGACTGAAGATCCACTTCTTTTTGACAAAAAGGCGATTTCAGGTACCGGAACCATAAAAAAAGATCATTTATCATTTTTCATCAACCAACCATTTGATTTTCTAATTTCGCTGGACACTTCCGGAAACATGAATTTCAAGTATGTATTGGCGCTTAGCAAAGCAACATGCAAAATCGGGTTTGAAACTGAACAGTATTACGATTTGTTACAGATGTCGCTCAAGCTAGAAGGAAGTAAAACCCAGGCTGTTGAAAACCTGATGAAGTATTTAAAAATGATCTGAATGATAGACAAATTGAAAGGTACTGGAGTCGCATTAGCTACTCCGTTAAATGAAGATTACAGTGTTGATTATGCTTCACTAAAAAAGCTTTTAGATCATATTATAAAAGGCAATGCGGACTACCTGGTGGTCCAGGGAACCACAGGGGAATCACCTGTCTTCACCTGGAGTGAAAAACTTCACATGCTTGAATCCATCTTTGATCATGTTGATGGCAGGGTTCCGATAGTTTTTGGTCTGGGTGGCAACAATACCTTTGATTTGGTCGAGAAATCGAACGATTTAAAGTCTTTTGACTTGACTGCTATCCTTTCCGCCAGTCCCTACTATAATAAGCCTTCACAAGAAGGAATCACCAGGCATTTCCGGCTACTGGCAGATGCCTACCCCAGCCCGATCATTCTTTACAATGTACCCTCAAGAACAGCATCAAATATGGAAGCTGAAACGACACTTGAGTTAGCCAAACATGGCAACATCGTCGCAATGAAGGAAGCTTCCGGTGACCTGAATCAATGCAAAAAGATTGCTGATGACAGACCTGAAGACTTTCTGCTTCTGTCCGGAGATGATGCACTGGCACTGGAAATCATCAGGATGGGTGGTGAGGGGGTGATCTCTGTGATCGGGAATATCATGCCAAAGGCATTCACAGACATGGTGAATGCGGCCCTTGAAGACAACATTGAGGATGCGAAATCAAAAAATACCGAGCTGAAACCTATCTACAAGATGCTTATGGAAGAAGGAAACCCTTCCTCCTTAAAAGCAGGTTTGGAAGCCTCAGGGATCTGCAAGCGAACAGTCAAACCACCACTATTTGATGGGTCTGATCAGTTGGTGGAGAAGTGGAGAAAGGTATTAAGCTGATTTTCAGCTTCTTGAAATCATAATTCTTCACCCCATATAGCTTCCCATCAAAAGTTAAAGCTATTTTTTTAAGGCAAATTAATCCTTTCCTTTACAGTGAAATAGTTGATCAATTCATTGTGAAGTATCTAAGGACCTTTACATCGTTTGCTACTATTCATCTATTGGTAAGCTTTGGGTGGAGTCAATTTTCTTTTCAAAAATTTGATCAGACAGACGGGCTTTCTCAAAATTCAGTAGGTGTTATCCTGCAAGACAGCAGAGGGTTTATGTGGTTCGGTACGGATGATGGGCTCAACCGCTTTGATGGATATCGTTTCAAGCATTATCCACAATCCTTAGATCACCACGGATTAAGCGATACGCATATCAGTGGTTTATTAGAAGATGATTCCGGGAACATTTGGATAAGCACAATCGATGGTGGATTGAATAGATTAAGCCTTTCTAGTGGAACCTTCTCTTCTTATACCAGTGACGACAGCAATGGCTTAAGTAGTAATCGAATCTTAACGATCGAAAAAGGTGATAATGGGCTTCTATGGATAGGAACAGACAGTGGACTTCACCTATTTGATCCTGACAAGGAGGTGTTTTGGAAGCTCTCGAGTGAAGTAATAACTAAGCTAAGAAAAGACGCTGCGGGCCGATTATGGGTGGGCACTTCTCAGGGACTCAGAAAGATCCTTAGCTACGATACGACAAACCTAACCCTCAGGGAAGAAAGCTACCTGGAGAATGGTTTGGGTATGGATCCAGTGATCAGCGCTATACAAGAGTACCAGAACGGTTACATGTATGTAGGCACTGAATGGGGATCAATCTTTGGGGTTGGATCAAACACGAAGGATGTTGATACCTTATTTCACCATAAACTGGCCGATTATTACTTCACAGAAGGAATCCACAGCCCCGAATTCGAAGCATATCTGGATGAACCGAAGGTGAATTTACCCATCAAAGATTTTCATTTCTTTGACGATTCTACAGGATATGTTGGAACTGATGGTGGTGGAATTTATCATTTGACTATTAAAGAGACCGGATCCATCTCCATCAAAGCTTCTTTGAGATCAGATAATGTGAAATCAATGGAAGCTACGATGGATAATATTTTGACTTTCTATCAGGATAGAGAGGATCTTGTTTGGATTGGTACCGATGGAGGTGGTGTATTAAAATCTACAGATCTCAAAAAAAATCAATCAGGTTTTTATCATATTTCTCCTTATCAACGACATCATTCATCATTGACATACCATGACATGGGCGCTTTTTTATATGATGAGCAAGAGCAGGAATTGTGGGTCGGGTTATGGGGTGATGGAATTGATATTTTTCATGTGTCGGAGAATGAATGTAGTCTAACCCTCTCTAAAAAACGTTCAATCAAAGCAGACATAAACCATCCGGATAGTCTGAATCAAGTTGCTGTCATTGCACTTATTCAAGACCTGAATAATGATATTTGGATGGCAACCCCTGGAGGAGGGATAAACATTTATGATCCAGTTGCAAGAAAATTTACCTTAAAACAACACGACCCCAACAACGATCAGACCCTCTCAAGCAACGTTATCCTGTCATTACTTATTGACAGCAAAGACCAAATTTGGGCCGGTACAATAGATGGATTGAATCTCTATAATCGTGAAACAGATCAATTTACCAGAATATATGCTGGAAATGGAGAGAAAGACCTGCCTGGAAATTTGATTCATACCTTGTATGAGGATAAGACTGGCAGCATTTGGATAGGGACTGATAAAGGGCTTAGCCAGATCACCTCCATAGTAGATAACCCACAGCAGGTAGGTTTCCAAAACTATGAACATCGAAAAGACGACCCGAACTCTATCAGTGACAATTCGATCCTTGGAATTCATCATGATTCCAAAGGCCATTTATGGATAGGGACGGAAGGTGGTGGACTAAATAAACTTAATTTAACCACACAGGAGTTTGAAAGATATAATACCAAAGACGGGCTTGCCAATAATGTAGTCTATGGGATCTTGGAAGATAGGAAAGGGTTTATATGGCTCAGCACAAACAATGGACTCTCCAGGTTTGATCCCAACGAAAAGAAGTTTAGAAATTATTTCAAGAATGATGGGTTACAACACAATGAATTCAATCGCAGGGCCTATCTAAAAATGAACGATGACTGGTTGATTTTCGGAGGCATTAATGGCTTCAATTACTTCTCACCTTCCTGTATGCCTGAAAACACATCACCTCCACCTATTGCCATCACCGACGTACAAATCCTTAATGAGTCGATCACTGCCGGGACAGAATTGTCATCTGGGTTTACGGTAGAACAAGAAGTAAGTTCTTTGAATAAAATCAGGCTTGCACACAATGAAAACCTGTTTACCGTGGGCTTTTCCGTCCTGAGCTTTCATTCATCCGATAATAATCAATACGCTTATAAACTTGAGGGATTTGATGCTGAATGGACATTCAATGGTGCAGATAGAAGATATGCTACATATACCAACCTTGATCCGGGGAAGTATGTATTGAAGCTCAAAGGATCCAATGCGCATGGCTACTGGAATAATGAAGGAGTAAATCTGGAGGTCGTTATTTTACCCGCTCCATGGAAAACCTGGTGGGCGTATGCCTTATATCTCATAGCTTTTTTGATGCTGGTCGGTTACATTGTTCGGACGCTTATCATCAGAGCTCGCCTGAAAACAAACCTTCGAATAGAACAGGTTGGACGAAAAAAAATGGAAGAACTGGATCAGATGAAGTCACGGTTTTTTGCCGGTATATCTCATGAGTTTAGAACGCCACTCATGTTGATATCTGCACCTGTAGACCAGCTGGATAAGCGATTCATGGATGATGCTGAAACACACTGGACCTTTCAAATCATCCGCCGCAATATTGATCGATTGCTACGCCTAATCAATCAAATGCTGGACCTTTCTAAATTAGAAGCCGGTAAGCTGAGACTGCAGGTAAGCAAAGATGACATCACTTCTTTTATGAAGGTCATTGCTTCCTCTTTTGAATCAATTGCTCAAGACAAGGCAATTCGATTTGATCTTCAGGTCCCATCCTCTCCCATCATTCTATTTTTTGACAAAGAAAAATTGGAGCAAGTGTTGCTCAATCTTTTGTACAACGCATTCAAGTTCACGGATACCGGAGGTAAGGTTGCGCTGGGTTTAGAAAAGAAAGACCGTGAACTTATAATATCTGTAATAAACGAAGGTCCGGAAATTTCCAAAAGCGAAATGGAAATGATTTTTGACCGATTTTATCAGGGCGAACAAAAAAGTGCAGAAGGAACAGGGATCGGGCTGGCCCTGGTCAAAGAGTTCGTTGAATTGCATCATGGAACGATAAAGGTTTCAAGTGATGGCGGTCTAACATCCTTTGCAATTACACTCCCTACAGATGAGAAGGCATATCACATGGATGAAAAAATCAGTCTGGAAGAGACTAAAGTGTTTCATGCGGTAGAGCAACAAGAAGCAACGATAAATGACCAACCTATTTCTGAAGAAGATGAGGATAAACCTAAAATTCTGATCATTGAGGATAACATGGATCTAAGAAATTATATCGCCCATGAAATTGGTACTGATTATTACACTCTTGTAGCTGCAGATGGTGAAGAAGGACTTGATATTGCTAATAGAGAGATACCGGATCTCGTGATAACAGATATCATGATGCCCAAAGTAGACGGCATAGCGTTACTGAAGTGTTTAAAAGAAAACCAAACCACGAATCACATACCTGTGATTATGCTTACTGCAAAGGCTGAAAGAGAAACCCGACTGGAAGGCATTGAAAAAGGAGCAGATCATTACCTGCAAAAGCCATTTGACATGGAAGAACTAGCAGTCAGAATTAGCAGTTTACTGAAACAGCGTCTCAGGATCAGAGATCACTTCTATAGAGAGTTCCTTGCTAACCCCAGGAGCGAAGAGGTTTCTTCCATGGATGATGTCTTCCTCAAAAAGGCGATACAAGTTATTGAAGAACAACTGGATAATCATGAGTTCTCGATTGATCAGTTTGCGAAAGAGTTGGCCATGAGTCGCGTGCAGCTTCACCGTAAGATGAAGGCCATCGTAGGCTGTGCAGCTTCGGATTTTCTGAGACAGTACCGACTCAAGAAAGCATACATCTATCTGCAAGGTAAGAAAGGAAGTGTTTCACAAATCGCATATTCCGTAGGCTTTAATAATCATTCATACTTCACAAAGGCATTCAAGGAAGTATACCATACCAATCCTTCCGAACTGCTCAAAGATTAATTTTTGCATCCATGTAACCAGGGTACCAGCCTTGGAAACCTCAGTTGTAGTGCCGTAAGTAAGGCCCTCATAGCTTGCCTACCTGAATTTAAATACTACTACAATGCAAAAATTCATGATAAAAATTCTTTTGCTTTTAGTCTTATTATTCGGATTAAGGGCAAGCCAGGCACAAGACATCCTTGTGATGCGAAACGGCGATGAACTCAAAGTAAAAATAGAGGAAGTGCTTACCGAGTCCATCAAATACAAGAAGTTTGATAACCTGGGCGGACCCAGTTACACCGTAAAAAAATCGTCCGTCTTCATGATCCGATATGAAAACGGAACCAAAGATGTATTTAAGGAGTCTGGCAAAAAAAACGATGCAGCGAACACATCGGTTAAGAGCACGCCATATGAAATTGGAAAGGGATCTATCAATGTGAACCCGCTTGGTTTCTTACAGTTTGGCCCTATCATTCAATACGAAGCTCGGGTAGGACCTAGAATGGCAGTGGTCCCTTATTTCAGATACGCATATGCCGGATTAGCTACCCATGCGGCCTGGGATACGTATGAAGAAGACAATGAGATGTCACCTGGCTCTGCAGGGATTGGCTTAGGTGTAAAAGGATTTACTTCAACCACCAGCGCCTTTTACTATGGTTCATTTTTGGACTACAGCTGGACAACCGCCAGATACAACGTTGGTGACTTTGATGCCTCCGAACAAATAGGAAATCACCTAACGCTCTTATCAAACTTCGGGTATCGCTGGAAATCCGGCAGTGGAGGCTATATCAATCTCGGGGCTTTTGCCGGAGCTGCTTTTACACTGAAGAACGAAGAGCGGTACATCGATTCGGGAGAATTGATTGAGAAAAAAGATGAGGTCATCATCTTCGCTATGCTGGAATTATCCTTTGGATGGGAGTTTTAACGAACAGGAATTATGAAAATCTTTTGTATGGTGTTACTAACAGCATACGCTTTGATGGTGAATGGTCAGGATATACTCACGACACAATCCGGCGATGAACTCCGGGTAAAGGTAGTAGAGATCAGTGCTTCAACGATAAAGTATCGGGTGTATGAAAATCCTACCGGGCCAATGCATACAATAGCAAAAAGCGAAGTGTTTATGATAACCTATGAAAATGGCACCAAGGACGTTTTTTCTCAGGAAAAATCGGAGGAGGTCAATGGAACAGCTACCATTTATTTCTACCGACCCAGAAAATTCGCGAACGGTGGAACCCAGATCATCGTGGGTACCGTGGTACCTGATGAGGTCGTAGTGAAGCTTAAGAACGGGCACTGGTACAAAGACGAATACCAGCACTTGGGTGAACGCCAATTTGTTTCGGGGATCTTTGTCATCAATCCCCAGGTTTATGAGGTAACGCTTACTCCAGACGAAACCTATTATTTTAGATGCACTCCATTGAATAAGGGATTCAAAGTGATGGCAGAGCTAACCATGGTAGATGCGGAGATCGCTCGAACAGAGATGGCAGGCCTAAAAGAACAACGAAGAAATTATGTGGATTGAGGCTGTCGTTGGAGAGGTGATTGCGACTTCACTCCTCCTCAGAGTCACTTGCAAAAGGACTCTGAGTCTACGTTTCGATAATCTACAGGTAGAGTCACTTGCAAAAGGATTATTACGCAGATGACAAGGAAATAACTCATCAATTTTATCCAATAAACCACCAACACTCAAAATTCTAAGCCTAGGTTGGTCTTATGACCAACCACATGCGCTGTATATTCTTGTTGGTGACAACACCAACAAGGGCTAAAAAATCACCACCAGAAGAATTGTAATCCAGTACAATAAAAACCCACCAAC
The DNA here is from genome assembly GCA_965267215.1 of Ekhidna sp. Taxonomy (GTDB): domain Bacteria; phylum Bacteroidota; class Bacteroidia; order Cytophagales; family Cyclobacteriaceae; genus Ekhidna. The sequence continues at coordinate 1,003,523 of OZ253940.1, read as the reverse complement.
AAATGCAGGTGGGTCAATATCCGTTTGATGATACTCTTACTTTAATTTTAAGGTATTCAATGTAGCTTGAACATCTGAAAAATTCTCACCTAAAAATTCTTCACTTGGCATCATAAATATTATTCTTCTTAAGGTAGAATTATGTGCTGTCATGAAAATATAGCCAACTATGTCTTCATAGCCATCAAAGCTCACCTTTAATTCAAGTCCATCATAGTTAGCATAAGTAATGGATGTACTGCTTAGTACTTCGCAATTAAGATCAGAGATATATTGATTGGGATTATCAACCAAATACTTAGAATCTATCTTTGATCCAATATTTGTATTATGTAAATAAATCAGGTGGCTCAAACTATCAGCTTCATCATTCACAGTTAAAACATCTACAAATCCATCAATAAAAACGTCTCTTTTGAAGGTGAAATCAGATGGACAGTTAAAGGAAAAAAACTCACTACTAAATGACTTTTGTGAAAAAAGTAATGAAGTCATTGAAAAGAAAAATGTAAACAGAAAGAGTCTCATTATAACCTTGCTATTTTTTTCCAAAAAGTCTCAAAATCTGATTGCTGAACATTGGTAGAGTTAATCTTAATCTTCTTTCCATTCTTCAAAGAAATAAGAAACAAATGATCTGAATTTGGTTTCCTCCCTGCTTTTTCTACATCAGAGAGGCTAAAACTAACAGTACTCAATTCTTTATGAACAGAAAATTTACCATCAACCTCAACTAAATAATAAGGGTATATGACTAGTCGAACCAATACCCCTATTATTAAGACAATAGAAAGCAACTTCAGGTAATCAATAACCCTTAGCATTTCCATATCAATATTACTTACTGATACCAAGAATGGAGATAGCAGAATTAGATAATAGAAATATATCAGTGGCTTTCTTTTTATTTTCATTAAAACCCTTTTGTACAATTATTACATCCTGGACTTCTCTTTTTCATGGATTCCAAGCCATTTCTTAGTGAGCCTTCTATTCCATAAGAAGCTACACCAATAGCAGTTCCAACTCCAGACCTTGTTAGTAAGCTAGCATTTCTAATAGAAAAACCAACTCCTATACCAAAAAATGCATTGACATCTGAAAAAGTATTCACTGCTGAGTATCTACAAAGACTTGAATCTAAAAACTATAGAAGATAAATCATCTAATCACTCATATAGGATGCCAGTATCATCTATTACCCATTCACCTTCTTTCTTATATAAACAAGCATTTACTCTAGAGTTCTTAGAGCTATAAAGTGAGAAGTAAAAACAAGCTCTCTCATCTGATTCTGAATCACTTTTTGTAGAAATACTGCCAGAGATAATGAAACCAATCGAATACTCTGAATCATTTGGTAATTCAGAAATCAGTTTCCCGTATGCGTCTGTCGATCTAAAAATTATGTTTGAAACAATAATTAAGAGAGCAATCAAAACAGTGAAAATTGTAAATATTTTCGGGAATTTTTTAATTAATATCTCAACTGATGAAGCAAAATCAGTAAAATGTTTTTTAGGTCTAAAGAAGAATACATACTCCTTATGATCTATTAAAATCAAAATTAGAGAAATAAATAATCCCAAGAAGAAAAACATATTTCCACTTCTTGAGATTGCATTCAGATCAAGATAGATTCCTACACCAATTAGTAGAATTGAGATTGCAAGAAGTATACCTCTTATTTTCATATCTTGAAGCTAAAAATCACCTCTTTATACAAATCTTGATAGTTGACAAATTCCTCATTATCAGAAAAACAACTAATCAAATACAAGTTGTTTTGACTCTTAATAGCTGCCTGAAATATCTTTAAATGTGTATCTCTTTCAGAAGCATTTAAGAGAGTCAGAAGGGCTTCATTAGAATTGATTTGTAATTTATCAGTAATACTCACTTCGATTCCTTCACCATAATTCTTGATATAATCCTTAACAGCTAATTCAAGATCAAAATCAGATTCATATTCAATAATTAACACATTTATGTTATCGTAAAATGGATTTGCTTTGGAGCTATTGAACATTGCCAAGACTCCTGAGTTTTTATAATTTGGAATAAGCTCCCAATGTCTAGGAAAATTTAGTTGATATCCTTTTAAGCTATCCGAGTAAATACCCCAATCAATGCTGTCAATTTTATTCTCAGAATAATAATACCATACATCTGTTTTTAACCCCAAGTCGTAGCAACCCTTAGCCTTTAATGAACCATCATTCTTGTAATAATTCCAGCAACTATCCCTCAAATCACTATTAATCCATCCTTCTGTCTTTAGATTCCCGTTCTCATAGTATGTCTTAACAAGTTCACCTTTCCCTAAAGAATATTCACTTTTATATCCGCAAGAGAAGAGTGATATTTCAAAAATCAAGAATAAGCAAAGTTGTTTCATGGCTTCTTTTTATTACCCCAAGTCATGGACGCTTCAAATTTACCTTCAAACCCTAAACCTATAGCAAAACGATAACTTTGTGTAGCCCTGACTCTTGTTTTGACATCATTACTTAGACCGTCATATTCGACTTCAGCAGCTAAAGTACTAGAACCTGCACTTGCTTTGATCAAATGCTTGTCATAACCAAAACCTAACGGATCGTTAGGATTTTCTACTACGTTGAACTCTTGGCTTACTCCTGCACCTCTTTCAAAAGCAGAAAAACTAAGTTCTTGTCCAATTTCAACATCACCAGAATCATCAGGTATGAAATCAAATTCATAATCTAGACCCTCAGATGAAAAATTTAATCCACCTTCGACATCTCCAAGTACCGCATTTAAGAAATTAATAGTAAATCCTCCTGTCTTTTCTTTTTCTATACTAAACTGAAATCCACCAGTCGCCTTTCCTGAAAAGGAAGTTTCGATTTCAACTGAAGTTAAGAAATCCATAAAATCATTGTATAACTGCTCCAGTCTATTTGGTTCTTCCTCTTTATTTGTTGTTTCAATCTCTTGTTGAGTTTCAGGACAATCGCCATTTTCACAATCACCGTTAATTTCAGTTGGCATCATTCCATCTGGATCAATATATCTTATCGGATTATCAAAGGCATAATTATACGGACTGTGTCTTCTCATCAAGTCTGCTGCAGGATCAACATTAATGAATCTTCCAATAGCTGGATCATACTGTCTTGCTAGGTAGTCATAGAGATTCAAATTTAGATCGTCCATAAATTCAAAGGAGTTGTACTTGAATCTTTGCGGTACACTTGCGGTTCTTGCGGTTGATCTCATGACCATACCAAAAGGATAGTAATCCTGCGTGCTCACCACATTCGTCTTGCCGTGATATACCGTGAAATCGTCCCAGTGAATGTTTACGGCTTCTTGGTTTTCGTTGGATAGATAAGCCAAGATATATCCTTCTTGCTCCGCAATGATGTCATTGATGCTGATCGTTTCATGAACACCCGTTCCCAAAGCAGCTGTGCTGATCTGCTGGAAGCCTGCAGTGACATAGTTCATCTCTTCATCAAAGAAGATGTAATTCAGGAAAGCACGTGGTGCACTACTGGTGCTCCCCTTACCAGCCATGTTCGTTCCGCTCAACACATCATTGAATTCATTCTCGATCGTACTGCCAGCCTCTCCTCCTGCAAAGGAGCTATTATACGTACCAAACAAAGATGAATAGGCCGTTGCGACGAATGTATTATTGGATGGGGCAGACTCGTAGTTGGCCTGTACACTGAGATCTACCGTATCTCCTTTGTTCATACTCAGGAAGATCATAGCTCCGGTCTGTCCGCTTTGCAGGCGCTCTACTTCATCACCTCCAGGGGTGGTATTAGCACTGGCGCTGGTGTGTCTATGCAGATCCTGCCAGCCATTATCTTCACCCGTCTCAAAGGTCTCCACCATCATGTAGCTCTCCGGTGTGGTAGAGAACGTCACTCGTACATTCCCCAAATGATCTTTGAGGTGGTAGTAGTATTCACTTACTGTACTATTCTGGCTTTTGGTTCTTTGCCAATAGATTACAGAAGTTATTTCAGAGATATTATGATATGTCAATTTCGATAAGGTCATTATCGAGGGGAAGATATAAAAAAGGGAGGTTATGATACCTCCCTAATTAGACTACTTCTTTTTTCCTTTTTTCTCCCTCTGAGATAGGGCACTACCAGCAGCAGTTTTACTGGTCTTGCTTGTTCTACCATCTTTGAGAACTTTTGAAGCAGCAGAAGCAGCTTTCTTACTTGTAACTTTTTTAGCCATGACTATTTAATTGTTACGCTGCTCTGAACCAATGGAGCCAGAGACACTCTCCGTAGAGTGGTTTGGTTGTTAGCCTCAGAATAATATATTTGCGTCCCTTATAAAAATCTATTCCAAAACGGTCAGTAAACACTCAATTGTTACAAAACTGACCGTTTTTTCTTATCAAACATTCTGCCGATTGGCTTCTTACTGACATTATGTCTTGTGTGCCGTTTCATTTAGCAAACAAAATTTAATATTCATACAGTATTCAATGGATGGAAGCGATCAATGTCCAGTTGTAATCCTTCGGTATCTGATCTAAGGTAGCGTTCGGTGCTGATTACACTTCTATGCCCTGCCATATACTGGACTTCTCTCAGGTTGTAAGCTCTGAGCCAATGTGTGATGACAGAAGCTCTAATGTGTCGTGCTGATAAAATAGAAGGTTCTTGCTTTTGTAATCGCTGGATCAATCGACGGTGAGCATCCCTGTACTGAGCGTAACCGTGAACTAAAAGTAGATTGGTGTTTTGTGCAAAGTGTTCCAGTAGTTGACTTCTGATCTCCGATTGATAACGATAAAGCTCCATGATCTGAGCGGATTGTAAAGTGAGGGTTCTTTCGTTGTAAGAGCGTGTAGCTGATATGTGGATCGTACCAGCATCAAGGTTCAGATCTTCGGTAGTAAGCTGTGCCAGGGCATGTGTATCCAAGCCCTGATAGACCATGAACCCAACAGTAATTTTTCTTCGGAAGGCGGAAGCAATAGCGGAAGGTTTAGTAGCTCTTAGAGGCTTATTTTCAAAGTTGGCGTAGAGAGCTTCAAGCTGTGGGCGTGATAGGATTGGATATAAAGTATGCGATTGATCGGTTTTGATCTTCAGGTATCTGACAGGATTGGAAGTGATTGTTTGGCAGTGGATCAGGTAATCAAAGTAATGACCTAAAGCGATAAAATAGCCCTGTGCGGTTCTGGAAGTGATGTCTCTTTCTCTCAGGTATTTGAGGTAATCAAGCATGTCGGAGTAAGTAGCAAAGGCAGGATCAGGGAGCTTCTTATCTGCCCACTGGGAGAACGCATCTACACTGATTGAGTAAGATTGAGCGGAGTTACTGGAATAGCCTTTTTTGAGTAGGTAGTTTTCAAACTTTTGATCCATAGGCTTTTTCCATTAAGTGCGTGTAAATCTGAGTGCTGCTGAGTGAGTAATGACCTAAGAACTGGGCGACTTTTTCAAGGCTCATGCCCTGATAGAGTAAGTGGGTGGCGATGGAATGACGGAGTAAATGCAAGTGGATATGAAGGTGTTTGAGTTCGGTATCATCGGTGTGTAGCTGGATGTACTTTAGCCTTCTGGCTATGTCCTGACCATTTGCTCTTTGTCCATATCTTTTCAAAAAGAAGGCATCCTTTGACTTGTGATTGGCAAGTTTTGGTCTGGCATCATAGAGGTAATCAGTGAATGTAATGGCAGTGGATTTACTAAATGGAACAAAGCGTTGCTGGTTGCCTTTACCGTGCTTCACATGCAGGATGCGATTTTCTAAATGAATGTCTGATATATTGAGTTTTACCCCTTCGGTTCTCCTGAGTCCACAATCATAGTAAATGGCTAAAATGGCTCGATCCCGCTTGGCATACACGGGCTTTTGAGCTTCATAGGTTCGGGTCGCTTCATAGAGGTTCTTGATCTGATCGGTGGTGAGAGGAATGACAGGTTTGGAATTGGGGCTTTCTTTATCAATTGGGATAAGAGGAAGAACATAATCAGTATTTTGTCTGAGGTACTCAAAGAGCTTATCAAAGGCTAAGAGATGCACATTTAGGTAGTTATTGGATAATCCCCTTCCAGTTCGGTTGTTCTTTCGCTGTGATAGTTCGTCATAATATGCGGTGATGATCGGAGTATCAATCTGATTGATATGAGTGTGTCCTTTTTGCTCCAAATAATGAAAAAACTCTCTAAGCATTACAGGCAGTTGATAGACTGTTGAAGGGGCATACCCCAAGACATCAAGCCAATCTCTAAAGGCTTTTTCGAGATAAATAAATGAAGGAGATGTTAAAGAGAGTTGCTTCATGTGTCGTCCTACTGGTTTAGCTGTTGGCAATCAATCAATTAGGTTGGCTATTTGCCCTTTGACTTACCAGTGTCGGACTTGGCAGATCGCTTCTTATGCTCTGCTTCAATCTTCTTCATCACTTCGTCCAGTTGTTTTTGGATGCTATCAGTAAGTTGGTGATCAGAGCGGTTGGTAATGGTGTAAGGAGTTATTCAGCACTTCCATTATCTGGTGAAGAAGTACCTGCCTTAACAAATCGTTTCCTCAGATCATCATAAATAGCCTTTGCATTAGGCACATTCATTCTCGATCCGATTTTCACTGTGTTGTAATAAGCCAATGAAGCTACATAAGCCTCACTACCTGATAGCATGATGCTATCATCTAGCTGTTGCATCAGTTGCAAGAGTGGACGGTAAACTGATTGTAAATCTTCCACTGCTTTTAAATCCACTTCCATTTCTGGTACATCCATATACGGAGGTGCAAACTCTGCATTGCTCTTTGCATAATCGAGCGTCTTTTCTACAAAAGGAGCTGTTCCATCTCCCATTTTCGGTATCTCTCTTCTTTGTTCTGGTGTGAGAGAAGTCAGCAATGGTTTGAGCACTGTATTTAGCTCTGCCACTGCTGCATCAATTTTAGTCTTGTCTTCTGGACTAATCTTGATAGACACCAAGTTTTCTGTTGCCATAAGCATTTAAAATTTAAGTGTTAAAAAATGAACTGTGATAATAGTTAATTATTGCCACATAATGTTATGTGTTAGGTTTGATATTAAATTAGAGCTTGTAAACTCATTGGATCATGCCAGCTTTTGAACTAACCAACCGACTGCAAGGAGATATTGGAGAAGTAGTATTTGAACACTATTGCCGACACAAGAGCCTTTATAAAAATCCCTTTCTCTACATCCGCACTCGTGATATTCTTGATTACTTCTCGCCTAAGAACTTTCTGCCATTCAAGTTTGAAAACAAGGTGGTAGAAGTACGCATTCCCGATGAGATAGAAGATGAGATCAGAAGAGTATGCAAGCCTTCCAACTACAACCTAAACAGCCCAACATTTACCCCTGATTACTTGAGCGTGCCAATGGGAAGCTTCTTTGATCAAGTGGATGGGGAGATCAAGCAGGTGAAGGATGTTCCTGCCAAGTATTTCAACTGGATTGAAGTAAAAACCAATGGTTCACCACTTTCAGAGAATCAGGAGGAACTAAAGAAGTCCTCCAAGATTGGTCTAAAAGTTTTTAGGATCAAAGCAGAGTTTCCCAAAGAGTTTGAAGTAATCAAAGAGTAACTCACTGTAAAGGAGCCATAGAGAGAATAGCACAGATGATAGCCACAAAAATAAGAGTGGAGAGGATTGTCAGCCAGCTATGAGCTTCTTCTTCGGGTTGCCCGATCAGTAAACTTACCAGATCACTTAGCCAGCTTTTCATACTGCTATTTAAAACAAAAAATTGTCATTTTTAAAACTCCAAGTTAGTGAGCGACTCGTGCCCTCTCTGGCCTTGAAGAGACACATCCTTCGGAGTAGAGGCCGATTGTATCGGTGAGTGTGGTGAATACTACGGATTGAAAGGGAACTCTTTCGGTGTTCCGAGGAACTTCGGGCTTCCGGCAGGATGTGTGTGTAGCTCGTAGCAGGGATTGAGTAAAAGTAAAAACCCATCCGAAGATGGGTCTTATGTGCTTGCATTGTGGAGTTTCTTAATCAACATTCATATTCAAAACAACTTGTATTAATTCATCTGATTTAAAGGTGAAAGTATGCCATGCATATTCTTCATCATCAGTAACAACAATTATTGATTCGTTAATTTCATCTAAAGCCATCAACTCCAAAAAGTCAGATTTTAACATTCCAATTGAGATATAATCAATGTTGATTTCCTTGTCTTTAATTACTGCCTTTTGAAAAAATGTTCTTTGAGATGACTTGTAAAATTCAAAATATGATTCTTCATAACTAAATCTATAAACTGTATCCTTTCCATCATTATGAGTATTCTCTACTACTTTTAATGACCTAGTAAAATCAATATTAAATTTTTCAATCTGATTCAGTTCCATAGGCACTTTAAATGGACTTCTAGCAAAGTCATTATTTACTACTTTATGGTAAGATTGACCTGATTTTTCATCATTCTGTGAACTCTTTTCAACGATCTTTTCTGGCTCATTGGTTGCTTCAGTTGCTTCTTTTTTAGATGTACTTCCACATCCAATGATGATTCCTGTCAGTATAAAAGCTTGTAATATGTATATGGATTTATTCATAATCAATTTGAAAAAGGTGAGGTAGTAATCACATTTAATCTTCTATTATCAAAGTTAACTTTTACGTTTCGTATAACATTTTTAGAAGGTGCATTTCTCAAAGCCGGAATAACTGATCTAGGGTTTTGAACTACTCCACTTGAGTTCCTTACTTCCATGTGAAGATGAGCTCCTGTACTTCTTCCTGTATTTCCAATTTTTCCTATTACCTGCCCCCTTTGAACTTTAGCTCCTTCCGTAATATTTGATGGAACTGAACCTTCTTGCAAATGGAACATTCGGTAATCATTACCAGTATTTGACTTCATTCGAACCCTATTTCCTGCACCATTCTCATCGCTTCCATCCCTGTGGAATACTACCTCTCCATTTTGCGGTGCTACTACATCAGTTCCAGCAGTTTGAGCGTCATCTGCTTGGACTATATCTATTCCATTGTGTGGTCTTGATACTTCGCCTTCAACTGGATCTACTCGACTTGCTTGCTGCTCACTTGATATCACTGGATTGCTTACTGGTGATATCACTTTTTGATCATCCCTAAACTGAGCACCTTCCGTACCTACTGCAATATTTGGTGTTGCTCCTGCTAAACTTCCATCAACTGAAGCCACTGCTTGAGTACCTTCTGGACATGGCTGATTGCCACAAGGCCCATCAACTATATCTATAGGAGCCATACCCGTCGGATCTGTATAGCGCACAGGGTTGTTTCTGAACAGCGAGTACGGAGACTGGTCCGGGAACAGATCTGCTAGTATATCAGGTGCATTCGTTCTCCATGTGTAAGGGTCCCAATCTCTAGGTCCGTAATGATAAACTCGTAATTCAGGCGACCATTCTTTACTTTGGAACTTCCAGTTTTGCGGAACTGATGCCGTTCTCTCGTACCTATTGAACATAGCTCCCCCAGGGTAAAAATCAGAGCTTTCTACAATGTTGGTTTTGCCATGATACACTTCCATATCATCAAAGAAGATATTCACTGCTTCACTGTTTTCATTACTCAGATATGCCAGTATGTAACCTTCCTGATCCGCTATGATGTCATTGATTGCTATTTGTTCATAATCGTGTGGAGCTGTTCGCAGAGCTGCGGTACTGATCTGTAAGAACCCTGCTGTAACATAGTTCATATCCCTGTCGAAGAAGATATAGTTCAAAAAGGCTCTTGGTGCTGTGCTGCTGTTGCCCTTGCCTGACATATCTATCCCGTTCAGTGCATTATCGAATGTGCTTGAACTACTACTTACACCGCCTTCTGTTCCTGATCCATACACCCCATCAAAAGAGCTAAACAGAGCCGAATATGCAGTACCCAGGAAGCTGTTGCCTGTCGGTGCTGTCTCATAATTTACCTTCACACTTAGATCAACAGTATCTCCTTTATTCATCGAGAGGAACACCATTGCACCCGTCTCACCACTTTGCAGTAATCCCACCTTGTCATTTGATCCGTGAGGTTGAGTTGTGTTCGCATTGAAGTCGGTGTGCTGATGTAAGTCTGTGAAGCCATTATCACCGCCCTCAAAGTCCTCCTTCATCTGATAATTTTCGGGTGTTGTGCTAAACGTAACTCTCACATTTCCGAGATGGTCTTTGAGGTGATATTGGTAGTCGAAGACCTCCCCCTGGCCCCCTCCAGAGGGGGAAACGCTTTTGGGTACAATTCGGCCTTCTTCATGTTGGATCAGCTGGAGCTTTCGTGTTCCACTCGTGTCTGTTTCATAAATGAACTCACCAATGTAGTCAGTCTTCTTTTCAAGCGTCCCTCCTCTGTAAACAGCCTGACTCAGTTTGATGCCTGCTGCATCGTAGAGGTAGGTGATGCTATCTTGAGATCCTTCGCTGTTGCTCAGGATGACAGTGGTCGGAAGGTTCAGGTGATTGTAGTAAATGGTATCTATTCCTTTGTTCAGGTCCTTCACCATGTTACCATTGGCATCATAGGCATAATCGTTCCCTACCGTATTGCCATCATAAAAACCAATACTATCAGCAGCATCTGAAACTCTAAGTAGTTGATTGCTTCTAGCATGAATGTCTCCGTAATCATAGACCAGTTCGTCAATAATCGCAGCATCTCCGGCACTATTCACACCTTGTCGGATCAGACGCTCTATGTTTCCGTTTTGATCGTACGTAATACGGGGTACAGAGAATCGGCCGTTGTTGAGCGAATATGTACCTGTACCACGCTGAGCATAGTAAGAACCTGCCAGCCTGTTGATACCATCGTACTGAAATGCATATACCTGCTCATGATCATCGTTTATTCCCTTCCATCTGATGGCAGATATATTTCCGTTGTAGCTTGGTTGTTGGTAGATGTAATTGATCGGCACAACTGTACTCGAAGTAGTAGCTGAAATGGTTTGAGTGGCTACTGATTTTTGTATACCTACGACCGCCTGTACTTTGTAGTATGCAGTTTCTGCCATGCCCAGATCTTTATCCAGCAGTTCAGTCTTCGTAGCAGGTATGGTAGCTAATACGTCGTATGGACCTTCAGCACTGGAAGCTTTGCTAATAACATAAGCATCTTCATTTCCATTTCCAGCATTCCAGGAGAGCAATATGGCGTCATGAGACATTCTTTCAGCCACCGCATCCACAGGCTGATAGGCACTGTAGTTTACCTCAATAGCAGGTCCCCAGCACCCTTCATTGGATTTTGGCCTCAAATAATAAACATTCGGATTTGAAACAGGAATACTTGAAGCATGAGTCTCAACCATCCCTCCAGCTTCATCCTGCCAATAATACGTGATTCCTGACGTATTAAGTGTCGATTCCATGCCCTGAAAGGTAAATACAAGACCAGGATCAACGATATTACCCGGGACCTCATGAATCGTAAATGCAACACTATTTGAGTAAATGTATCCATTTATATCAGTGTCATACACACCTCTTCGAAACTCGATCACTCCATGATCGTACAGCACAGTTGCGAAACTTCCAAACACATTGAATTCTTCTGTATTCGAATCCTGAATGGTTACCCAACCCTGTCCTTCCATTTTTGCCTCCCATCGGTAGGTATTATTTGCGTTACCCAAAGCGGGTGCAGTCGAGGAAATTTGATAGTCTACGAGTTCCCCAACACAAGTGGTAGCACCACCTGATATTGTTCCACCTACTTTTTGAATAGGAAGTGTCACCGTATTTGACTCAACGCTAATTCCACAGGCATTAGAGGTTGTTACACGTTTGTACTGTGTATCAAACTGAACGGGAGAATCAAAGCTTAGATCTTTATTAACCGCACCGTCAATATTCATAAAATAGCCAGACCCAGCGGCTTTTTTCTTCCATTGATATGTAAATCCACCCTCCGCAACTCCCGCTGTTGCAGTGATTGGATTGGGTATCGTATATGGGTCTGCGACTGCCGGATGATGGATGGTTCCTCCGGAAACATCTCCGTATACACTCACGCTCACAGGAACTCGTGTTGCTGTCTGGCCACATGAAGCACTTCCCCCGGCAACATAAAATGTGGTATTGGAAGTGACCACCTGGCTGAAAGAATTACCTGTATAAAAAGCCGAGCCGCCCATCGGGCTAGTATACCATTTATCATACCCTGACGAGGAGGAAAAAATTACAGAGGTACCTGCACAGACAGTAGGGTTAGTACTGATTGAAGTGGATGGTACTACAGGAGTCGGATTTACCGTGATCGTTTTAGTCGTCGATGCAGAGCTACAAGGACCATTTTGAACATTAACCTGTACTTCCCAGGTTCTGGTTCCACCTGACCATTGGCTAAGCTGAGTTGATGTGCTTACGGTATTTGCAGAGGTGATGGTACTCCACGAAGACCAGCTTCCATTTCCATTTTTGTAACGTTTTCTCCAGTACTTTACCGTACCATTCTTGCCTGTCAAGCTGAAGCTAACATTTTGTGTACCACAAATATTGGAAGCACTTGAAATCGTTCCTGCTACCGAATTAGTGTACTTATGGTAAGTGATCGGATTACTGTATTTGTACTGCCCTGCAGAAGTCACCTTTCGTACATAGGTAGTTTTGAGTGAGATACTGGGGGGATTATATGATGGACCTGTATTGGAGCCCGGTGCATGGGCCCAGCCTGAATAGTTTGTATCTGGATTTCCTGTTTTCTGCAACCATCTATAACTGTAGCTATTGTCCCCACCAGTAGCAGAGGATCCATTTATCGTGCCTGGATTAGTGGATTCACAAAAGGTGGTAGTGGTTGATGCGGTCACTGACCCTGGCTGTAGAATACCAATAACACTTACATTAAGGCGATTAGTATAATAAGTGTGATTTACACGTGTACGTACTTCAACATATTTTGATCCAATTGATGTCCATTTTACTCTTACACCACTTGAGTTAGAAGACACGACCACACCGCCATTTACTGTGTAAGTTGTGTTATCATGACTCAAAACGCGTCCTGAAACATCCAGATCATAATCATACTCAGCATTGGTCATTGTAGATGTTAAGCCGGTCAATGTTACCGTTACTTCTACACCACCTCCACCAATAGGGTCTCCATCACCACCGCCATCTCCGCCTCCAGAGCCACCTCCATCACCACCTCCACCACCGCCATCAGGAGGACAAAGTGCACATTGAGCAGAAACTAAGAATCCGGTTAAGAAGAGAGATAAATAATAAAAAAATCGTTTCATCTACTGTTCTTTTCTAGTAAGAGATAGTTTATGGAATAGCGCTTGAGATGTAGCATCATGTATAATTCTGATCTCTATGTTGCTTTCATTCGCACTAAGGATGGTATGGCTGACCGTTGAGCCATTAGTGAAATCAATTACCAGACTATCTCCATTCAAGCTCCAGACACCACTTTGAGAATTGCCATTATATAAAGCAGTAAAACCTGCATTGGAATTAAAAATAAATTCCTGATCTTCAAGCTGACTCTTTGCTTGACTCTGTTCTTCGACGCTTAAATCATTAAAACGTGTAAGTTGATCGGTGGTCATGAGGACTTTTGAAGCTTCAAAATCTATTTCCCAGTTACCATAAATATTCTGAATATCAAACTGTGTATAACCAGCGATAGAAAGCAGGGTGAGTAAAACGGTAGTAAGTGTCTTGGTATTCATGATATTCTAGTTTTTAATATTGGATAGTTCTTCGATTAAGGTGTGGTAGATCAGTTCCATACTGAACAAATCATTGGGATCGTCATTGACTGGTGATCCGGGTAATCCTTTTTTGTTAATGCTTGTCAACCACCCTCTGATATTGTAGGTATAGTCAATGGATTGTGCATAGGTACCTTCTATTCCATGCAGGTTCTTTTCGATTAGCTCTCCCCTTTCGTTATAGGTGTTTGTGCTAAGTAGGACCGGATCTTGATCTCCCACCTGATGTAATATGTCTACGAGTCTTCCTCGATGATCATATCCATAGGTGCGGGTGATTAAATATTCATTTCCACCAATTTCATGATGAGTAATAGATTTGGTGACCTGCCCGATAAAATCATAATAATTTGTTATTCGGTCCGTCCCTCCAATGTGATTGGAAGACACACTTTGAATCAACCGATACTTTTGATCGTAAAAATTGACACTATAAATCCAACTACCAGATCCAGTTTTAGTCATCGTACCGGAAACTTGCCCTTTGACATTATCTCTTTTTATAAGCTGACCATTGGGATCAATAAAGGTAAAAGATAGACTTGCCCATTGAGGCATAGACTGAAAATCATAATCATCGTAATGGGTAACTGTCAAATAAGTTTTAACCTGATCTTCTCTGGGATAAGTAAGGCTGGAATATCCTGTTTCTGATTGTGTGTCAACCACCTCATACTGTTGATTACTCAACCTCACACTATCTCTCTCTTTGGCTACATCAGATCCATTCATTATTCCAGTGACCACAGGTCTGCCCATCACATCATACTTTGTAAATAACCACTCTTGATTACTTCTTTGCACCCCATCCTGTGTCAATATCAGCCGATCCCATTGGTCATATACCATATAAACAGTATCCGACCCAGGCACTTTCTTCACAGTCATTCTACCTCGTTCGTCGTACTCGTACATAAATGCCCATCGATTCAAAAAATCGGATCTATTGATGCCTGCGGCATAAAAACTCTCGCTCAACCTTACAGAGGCTTCCGGAGGTATTACAATCCTAAGTTGATTGTATTTATCGTAGATATAATAGGTTTTCGCCCAGGATGAATCATGAATTTTTGCTTGCTTAAGCACTGTTTTACCTTGTTGATTGGTGAATTCTACCGTTTCATTTCCATCTTCATCAATTGTGGTAACTCCGCTAAGCTCTCCTTCATGCCAATAGCTTGATGTGCCAGTTAGCACCTCTTCAAAATCAAAATAAAGGACTTCATTGGCCTTGTTTGAATGGTACTTATATTTTATTGAACCTATGGTTCCGTTTGGCTGCCAGGATTCTCCAAATGACCCTTGCTCCACCACCCTATTTAAAGGACTCTCTTCAAATTTTTTAGATGCATATGCTTTGGAAGTCCCTCCATTCAAAAGACTTTGGTAGTATTGGCTTTGATCAGACGAGGCATAATCTTCAGTGAGCGCGTTCAACTGATATTCACCTGTTGAAGAATTAACTACATATGGTAAATATTCATTTGCTATACGTCCCTTATCGTCGTATTCAAATACCTGAACTAAATCAAATCCAGCAGGTGAATAGCCTTTTTCCGAAACTTGCTTTGTTCTTCCAATTCCATCAAAATATGTAATCGTTTCCCTCATAGCTCCATCTGTTGTTACGGCATCTGCAGGTGTCATAGGAATCGTATAGACCTGTTGTTTGACATAGTTTAGATCAACAACTGTCACAACAATTTCATTGGAATGTTTGAGCATATCACATGCAGTGGAGTAGGCATTTCTTCTAAATACCGTAGACTCGGATAATGAGACCGGATCATAATCCTTGGTGACTTCACCTTCTATATCAATGAAAGAATTATCGCTTTCTCCTTTCTTTTGCCATTGATATGTCAATGTTTCTTCCAGAGGTGAGCCTTCGATTATATCAACAGTACCACCTGGGAGAACTTCCTCTCCGGCATAAGTAACTGTCCCCGCGCTGAAATCAGGATCTTCAACAAGGTATGTTATCGCATTCGAGTATTTCCTTTGTCCAGGACCAGCATCGGACTGACGAATAAATGTGCTATTGGAGTTAAGTGATGGAGGATCATAGTACAATTCTTCGTTTGTACCAGACGCATCCACCCACAATGCTGGCTCAATTAAGATGCCATCGGTGGTCACAAAATCGGTGGTGTTGACTCCACCTATGTATTTTTTCCATTTATAGGTTATTTCTGAGAGTCCGCCAGAAGCCTGTAGCGTATTTGTTATACGAGGCGGAGCTATGCCTTTGCAAAACCTATTAGAAGCAGGCTGAGCAACCAATCCTGGATTGAGCTGTTCAAAAACCGTCACATATAGTTTATCACTATGATAATAAGCACTAAATATTTCAGATCTTACCTTAACCCAGGCCATCTCACCTGTTGCCCATAGGTCCCACCTTACCGTCACAGTAGTATCAGTTTGTGAAATGATAGTTGCCCCTGATGAGACATCATAAGTAGAGCCAGAGTGTGAACCAAATGTATCTTGTGATATACCTACCGTGTATGTCCATGTACTACCCTTCGCAACATTTTGATTCCCGGAAATAGTGACAACAATACCACCTACCGAACCATCTGGGTCTCCGGTTCCTTCTCCACCTCCAGTTCCTCCTCCTTCTCCCTCTCCGGAACCTGAACCTTCACCACCACCATCTGGTGGACACAACGAACATGACTGTGCATTTCCTGCAAAGCTCAAAAACAGGATGACGATCAATCCTAGTAATCTCGTGGCATTCAAGATTATTTGCTTTTTAGTATTACTCATCTGATTCATCTATTCTGCCGTTTATATCGATACTCATATCTGTTCAAAAGATGACCATTATGGTCAACTATTTCACTCAGTCTTCCAATTGGGTCGTACCCATAGTTTACTTTCAAATTACTGGGATCGGATTGCCTTTTTACCCAATACTCCGGGGTATAGGAAAAAGTATGTATGAAGGATTTCTGCAAGGACGAAGCATTTCTAAGTTTATCCAACTCACCGGAAATGAAACTTTCATCAAATGATTCAGCAAGCAGGTTGACGTCTATAATGTTAGTTAACTCTGAATAAGTGATGTTCTCAATTTTAGCTACTGGATGGGAGTTTCCAAACGACCATAAGAATGTGGTGTGATTTGCATCACCTGCCATTGACATTTCCAATATATTTCCAAATTCATCGTAAGAATGAAATTCAATCCTTGGCTCTAAAGGAAATGACCCTCTTGACATCCAAACACGCTTGAGCTCTAATTGATAATTTACTGGTGAATTGAAAAATTGATACTCATTTTGAGAGGTGAAAAGGAGCTCATTGTTTCTGAAGTTTTCAACCCTAAGGGGTAGATCAATAATGTTTAAGGTACGCAGGTCACCTATATCGCTTTGAAAATCTGCCTCCGGCAAGCCAACCGGATAATAGGTCATCATCTTGGATGAAACCGTATTACCATTCTCCTTCCATGTTGCAATGACCTCATTAACTTGATGATTCTCCAGATTGTAATCATAGGTTTCGGTCGTGGTAGTTTTAATCTGTTGCCCATCATGATAGTTGTAATTGTCTACAATACGGGAATTTTGTCGTGCCCATCCAGCTTCTAAATCATAATTATCATTGGCATACCCATAGATATAGACAGATGGAAAATTCCCACAATTACCTGATCCAATGCCACCGCTGTTAAATGTCGGCAGTAAGCTTAAATCAAAATTTGAAGAAGAATATTGGCTATATGAATCATAAAATTGTTTCCATTCACACATCTCCTGATCTACCACCTTGATCCATGGGGCGATCTTCTCAGTAACAGGAACGTAATTATTTGTCTCTCTCCTAAGAACTCGGTTGGCTTGATCATAAATTGTTTTACTCAAAAGGAGGCCTCTTTTAAAATCAATGGTAGGGGCAGGGGGAAATGGATACATATGACTATCTACATGGCTTGGGTCTGTTTTCGCACTGGTGTATATAAATTCGGATTTACCATTCCCTTCCATTTTTTCTACAACCCTGCCATAGGTTACGTACCCACCTCGAGACAAACCTACGTTCATACCTTCTTTGGTAATCTTATACCTTACAACTCGTGGTAAAAAGGCTCCCGGAGTATTGGATGCGTCGGAAAACAACATCTTTTTGGTATCCAACTCATAGATATTGAACTGGGATCCAAGAGCATCAATGGTACCAGACGAAAGACTGGAGTTGTTGCGATCAACATAGGAGTAAATCACACTTTTTTCCGGGGTTGAATCAAATTGCCTATCAAAGAGATCAATCTGTTTAATTCGTAATCCACCACCCACATAATATTGTTGAAATTCCGGACTTGTTGAGGTATGTAATTTCTTATATCGTAAGGACACAATTCCATTAATTGTATATGTTGCCCTTTGAGGAGTTTCGATTATCAATCTGAAGCTTCCTGCAGGTATTTGGATATCACTATGCGTTTGATTCAACTGCACACTGGCAACCTCAGTGTTATTTTGATCCAGCAATTTCAGCCAGGAAGCATCCATTAAACCACTTTCACCATTATTGCCTTCTATTCCGGCATTAGAATCAGTTTCAGCTTGAACATTGACATATACTGAAGCGCTGTGTTCATGCGTGAAGGTTAAATCGATTTCTTTTAATAACCCAGCACTACTTTCCGTATCAATTACTTCATTGGGAAAATAAAATGTATAGTTATCGTCTGTTTCATTATTTGAATTTCCAGAGAAGTCACCAACAACTTGCGATCCTATGAATGAATACGTATGAGGTTCAAAGTGAAACTCACGTTTACCTCCAGTAGGATAGATTATTTCCTGAATAACACCAGAGTTGTAATCTGGATCATAACCCCATTCATCCTGCTCGCCTTCAAATACCGATAGTGTACTGCGCGATTGATAGTTTATCTTATATGAGTGATTGATTTCTCCAGCTTCTTCTTTGATTCCATCCAGCCAAAGTCGTTCATTGATGGTACTATATTCGAAACTGAATTGCTTATAATTCTGCCCCAGATTATCCTTTAATGAAATTGAAGCCAGGATGTTCCCTGATTGTTCCGGGTGATCTTCAGATGATATTTGCATAGATATGCTTGTTGAATCTCTGAATTTAAAAGTTTTAGGATACCAGCTTTGTGCTGTAACACCAGACCATGAGTAAGCGTATCTGGGCTTTAATATCGTGTTGTTGTAACTATTTTTCAATGCTTCATGGGGAATTGGACTCTGACCGTCCCAGTCAATAATTTCATTATCCACAATGGATTTGGCATTTTCATAGCTATAATTCATATGCTCATACGCTATGGAAAGAATCTCTTTACCATGCGAAGTTTTCACTGATGTTAAATACCATGCTGAATGATACGTCCAGGTATCCGTGCTTCCAGAGCTCACATCTCCTGGGTTTTCAGGATTCTGATCAATACCACCTGATTTCATTTCGGCCATCGAAGTTTCAACCTGATCGAATGTATACCTGTATCCTTTTGTGTCTATAATTGTGAAAGAGAATACTTTAAGAGAAGTCGGATCAAAAGACAAATCTATTTTGTAGTGTTTCTCAATCGATAGAAGCTTTGCTTTCAAGCTACCTCCATCTTTTACAATGACAAAGCGTCCTGAATGTCCCATAAAATTGAATTGATACAAATCCAACTCAGAGTCCCAACGCCTGGCTCGAGAGCCTAACACATTCCAATTGAATTCATTCTTACTCGCCAAATCAAGTGAGCGATAGTTCCAATAATCTTGATTGTGAAGAACACCATATGATGTCCAATCCGGATCTTCGTCTACGTATCCCCTTACCGTCCGAGAAATAGCTCCACCCACTTCTAAAGACCATCCGGTACCTACCCAGCTAGATCTCGAATTCACTATAAGTTCCTGAGTGGAATACCTTAATGCAAGATTGAAATCCAAATCCTTATGAAGTTTTTTAGAAAAAATAGGGATTCTTATATCAGGCTGACCTGTATAGTAATCAATGGGTAATTCCTCGAAATTCATCATGCTGGAAGCTGTGGGTGATGGAGGAATCACATTCGGTAAGTCCTGAGCTTGTAGATGCAAGCAAGCAGACAGGAAGACAAGGGTCTTGCAAAACCTAATGGAATTAAATTTCATGATTCGTCAAGGATTAATGATGAAGGAGGTATCCTCCTCCTGAATTTGGTGGTTAGGTTCTTCATACTTAAAAAAGCTATCAAACGAGTACGACGTTTAACTCAAAACATCATAAGCAATCAAACATAAAGTCGGTATTTGAAATAGACAACATTTTCATTTGATAAAATTCATGGAACCCCTTTCACGCAATTCTTTTGTCCAAGAGTCTGAGACAAGGCAAGAGAAAAATCAAAAAAATCAAACGTTGCTGTGATGATATAGCATTATGCTAAAACACATAGCTCATCGAAATGATCTTTTTTGGAGATTCAAAGAGACTCTGAAACAAGTTCAGGGTGACCGTAATTATTTTGGAGTAGCACTAGAAAAGTAAACCTTTCGTTCATTTTGTCACCAACTTCAATAGCTTGTAGATCGTCTTATCACTAATCTGTGTGATCTCACCGGGCTTGAGTGGTTCTAGCCGCAAGTCTTCAATGGCAACCCTGATTAACCGTAAGGTTGGATGACCTACCTTGGCGGTCATTCGTCTCACCTGCCTGTTTTTGCCTTCTGTCAGGGATAGCTGTATCCAGGTTCGTTTGGGGTGCTTCTTGTAATTAACCGAAGGGTCTCTCTCCTCCACCGTCGGATGAATGACTTTGACTTTTGCTGGCTTGGTATGGTGCACTTTGCCACTCACCTTGATATCTACTCCTGCCTCCAGCTGAGATAAGGCTTCTTTACCCGGCCTCCCTTCTACCTCCACCCAATACGTCCGTTGGTGATTATTTTTAGGGTTCAGCAATTTGTAATTCAGCGATTTATCACTCGTCAGAATCAACAAACCCTCACTATCCAAATCCAGCCTTCCTACCGGGTACACATCCTTTGGTAAGTCCGGGAACAGTTTTTTGAGCCCGGTATTGCCATCCTCATTGGAAAACTGACTGAGTACTTTGAAAGGCTTATGAATGATGTAGTATTGCTTCTTCTTACCTGACACGATCAATGAATATAAACACGCCAAAACCTAAAAGCACACCCAAAACATTTGCGCCCGCATCGATCCATTCGAAGTAGCGATAATCAAAAAACAGGTATTGCACTAACTCGAGTGAAAAACCATATAGCGAAGAAAGCACCAGGATTCTCAGAGAAAGTTGCTTTGTCAAAAAACCTGCCTTCTTGTATGCAATCAAAAAACTCAGAACCAAAACGAAGTATGCAAAACAATGCTCAATCTTATCCAGATACCCTACCCCCTCTATCTGGACTGGAAAAGATAGAAAAGTAGAAAGTGAGAAAATACCCAACGTCACCAGGATGGCAGGTACGAACCAAAAGATTTGATCTTTCATTTTAAAAAGGGATTTTTTGACCGTCATGGAGTCGGTTGAGTTTGAAATTTTCGGCATCAATTACCTCATCAGCCATATGTGAAAGCCAAAGTTGTTTAGTATTGAAAAGTGACTCTTTCTCGAGTAGTTCGCCATAACTCAGGTGTCCAAAACTTACTTTATCAAGAAAATTACACTCACAGATGAATACATCCGTGCCATCCGAAAGTGGGATCAGGTTTTCGATCCAGGAAGTGTCGCCCGAAAATGCAATGCTTTTTTTCTTCCATTCCAAACGTATGCTGTGAGGTATTGAAGGTGGGCTGTGGTCAGCCTCCCAGGCATGTATGATTTTATCATCTAGCTCCAATGGTGTTCCCTCCTTATACTCATAAAACGAAAGGTCAAGGGCTTTTAGTTTTTCGGCTGTCCCGGCATACATCGCTTCCTGCAAGTTCAAGACCCTTTCCTCCGATCCTTTTGGTCCTACAATAGTCAGTGGCTTTTTACGTGGTTTCTCAAACATGCTACTGATCAAAAAGAAAGGCAGACCTCCATAATGATCTCCATGAAAATGGGATATCACAATCGTGGAAATATCTTCCAGGGCTACTTTCTCATGTTTGAGCCGGACAAGTGTTGTCGCACCACAGTCCAATAAGACATGTTCGCCACCTTCGCTTATTAGAAAAGAGGTATTATTTCTTCCGGCATTGCCAAAAGCATCTCCACATCCAAGTACAGTCAAGTCCATGGCCTAAATTTACGTCATGGAGTTATTCTTAAATGATAAACTAGGAAAAATCAGTCTGACGGTTGAAGCACCATCAGAGCCTGAGGCCATCATTATTATTGCTCATGGGGCTGGAGCAGGAATGAACCATGGTTTTATGGCTGATATTTCTCATCGACTTGTAAATCTTGGACTGACAGTCGTACGATTCAACTTCCCTTACATGGAACAAGGGCGTAAGTCTCCCGGGTCCCCAAAAGGCAACATTGAAGCCTGGAAGCTGGTGGTAGAACATATCCAGTCATTGCACCCTGACCTTTCGCTATTCCTCTCAGGAAAATCTTATGGGGGGCGTATGGCCTCACATCTGCTTTCAGAAAAGCTCGTTGAAAATACAATGGGTATTATCTATTTCGGTTTCCCTCTGCATGCGCCTGGCCGAGACTCGAAGGATCGGGCGGCTCATCTTCCGAATGTTCCTGTTCCACAATTGTTCCTCCAGGGAACGAATGATAAACTGGCGAACATTGACCTGATTGATGAAGTAGTCAAGGAATTACCTAAAGGTGACCTATCGGTTTTTGAACATGCGGATCATTCTTTCAATGTTCCTAAGAAAAGTGGCAAAGCCAAGGATGAGATTATGCAGGAACTGGCCGAAACGACAGCCAGCTGGATCAAAAAAAATGTCTAATTCTTAAACCAGAATGGGACACTTGCAAAATCGCTTGCGACAGGTGCTTGTGCTGTATCAAGACTCATTTTTTTTACTTCCAATATGTTTTCTCCATTTTTAAACGAGTCGGTAGGTATGACCGTCAGTAGCCCTTTTTGGTTTTTTTGCGGGTGTACATAAAATCTGAATGTCAGATCGGAATAAACTGAATCATTGATGGATATCTGATAGAGGGATGCATGGCAATTTAGTAATTGCTGAAAGTCTTCAATTGTGTAGTCCTTTTTCGTGATATGAAAGCCTCCATCTGTAGCTACAATACCCAACTCAGAGTTTAAGCCTTCTACCTTCAATGGTTCAAAATCAGGACAATTGGATTGAATAAGCTGATTATCAGCAGGATCATACCTTAAAAAGACAGGAAAAAAAGGTTTATCAATGAACTGTGAAGGAATGCTTACCTGATCTATATACTTATCATTCGGTCGTACATCATCATACGCGTTGGAAGGGGCAATAAGCCGGTTTTGAGCTTCCGGATAATATTTGTATTGATCGAATTCAAAGAGGAACATGAATAGCACCACTCCAAACAATAAAGTGAACACCCATCTTATTTTGTTCTTAGAGAATTTACTGATGAGATAATAATAGATGCTTTTGCTCAACTTTGAGAGCGTTATGAAATTAAACAGCCTATAGAACGGATAATAGACCTTTCCAAACCACTTGATCTTTTTGAAAAAGCCAAGCGTCAGGTAGTCGATCATGTAGATCAAACCCATTATCATGTAGGTGAAGGCGATCAAAATCGATAAGATCAAAACCACGGTCGAAATCGGGGCTGGGAGGACGATTGTGAGTTTCGATAAGAGAAATCCAATCAACCCCAATCCCACCAAATACATACCGAATGCAATGAGAACCGAGATGATCAGGAAAGAGAAAGCAAAAATCACGCTACAGATCTCGTCCAGTTGCACGACCATCTTATCCAGGCTGATCACTCCCTTTTGTTTAAGCTTTTCTGTGAAAAACTTGCTATAGTTCAGTTTCTCAAAATCAACAGAAGATTGCACAGACCTAAGCCCAATTGTACCAATCCAGAAACCCCTGAGCATCAAATGCACAATCAGAGATATTGTCAATGCCTGGATTGAATATCGGATGATGATGAGGAATAAGCTTAAAAGATTAAGTGCTCCTGCGGAAAGGTTGTATTTGTAGTTTATACCATATAGGAACTCTTCAAAAGCTGAGTTCGCTCCAATGAGTAGAAATATGGTGAAGGCAGACACCAGAAGCTCCAATTGCCAACTCTCCCTTTCCAGTTTCTTGAGCCAGCTTTCGATCTGATTTTCAGGGATATCACTCATAGTCTTATTAAGACTAAATATAGTGTTTTATTCAATGGACAATCAATTTAGTACATGAGTGTAATATTTCTTGATCTGAGCGGGAGCAACTCCTCGTCTATACATCTTCATGGCCTTGAAATTGGCAAGCTGCACTTTGAAATAAGGATTCTTTAGATACTTCCTGGCCGATACCTTCACGCTTTTAGGGATTATTGTAAAAGGAACTTTCTCGACATCCAATCGATCCATTAACTCGTAATCTTCCATGATGACATAATCCTCATTAAATCCTTTAAGGTTATCAAATACTTCTTTAGTGATAAAAAAAGTCTGATCTCCTCCTCTGCACCATTTAAAGGGAAACCGAGTGAAAAAACCATTGATATGTAAAAGAATGTTTGGGGGATTCTGAAATTTAAAGCGATAGCAACCACTTTGATAGCCCGTATCAACAGCTTTTTTTATATCAGACACAAAACGCTCTACAGGAATGGTATCGGCATGGATGAAATACAATACCTGGCCTTGAGCTTCTCTCGCTCCCAGATTCATTTGGCAGGCTCGTGAACAGGATTTCGAAGAAAGGAGTTTTACCTCATAGTTACTCACAACAGAAAGTGTTTGATCGTCACTTCCGCCATCTACTACAATGACTTCAAAATGATCTTTATCCGAATGGTTTTCTAAACACTTCAATAAGGTGCTGATGTGCTCTTCTTCATTGAGTGTAGGAATGATGATGCTGATATACACAAATGTGACGTTTCAGCTATTTACGTAGTATACGATTAAGCTGTATTGAATCCAGGAATGAATCAGATGGCTTTGCGATCGTCTTGCTCTCTTTGGATTCCACCGGTCGCTTTCTCCATTGGCTTTTTTGCTTTCATGATAATGAATTTGGCAGCAAGACTTATTAACTCCGGTTGGCCCGTATAGCTATAACCAAGGTCTTTTAGCTCCTCAATGATCTTACTGTATTCTTCTGCTTTGGACATAGAGAAATTGTCACTGTTTTGAAGGTATACCGCCTCGATCACTCCCAGGGAGTGCTTCAGCATCCTAAACAGCTTTTGATTTCTTGTTTCCCGCTCTTCTTTGAAGTGCTTCGCGTAAACATCTGGCATAAGTTCTTTCAGCCTCTCAAAATGTTCGCTCAAAACAGGATGCTTGTCTTTGGTCATTTGGCTATTGCATTTAGAGTTTTAATTAATTCATTCGCAATTTTATGCTCATTGCTCGGAGCTAATTCTACGTATTTATTGATACTTTGGATCGCCTCCTTATACCTTTTAAGGGAAATAAGTGCCAATCCAAGATTGTAGTAGCTATTCGGATAGTCTGGTTCAATTTCAACGGAAAGTTCATAGTGTACCTTGGCTAACTTCAGGTTGCCTAAATCAGAATATACGTTACCAAGATTGTAATGTGCCTCAAAGTGTCTTGGATTCTTTTTAAGACATTGTGTCAAATAATTGATGGCCTGCGTGAGGTCGCCCCTGCTTGATTTGAGAATACCCAGATTACAGAGTGCGTCTTCTACACTTTGCTCGTTTTCTATGGCCAGCAAATAGAACTTTTCAGCCTCAACGCTTCCCTGCTCATCCAGCTTTAATGCTTCTTCAAAAAAAGAACCTGCCTTTGGAAGTGATACAATCGGGGTATTGTCCTGCAATTGATCAAACATGTTCAGCTGTCCATAATCTTCAAGATTTGGCTTTTTCCTTCTCCGCGCTTTTTTGGGGCCAAGCTTGGCCGGAGTATTAACCGGAAACTGAACTATTCGTGCCATCTATTGCAAGTTAGCTAGCTTTTCGTTTTACTTCTTTTTCCTCTTCTTTCGCTTTCTTATCAGCCTTTTTCATAGGCTTCTTCTCTTCTTTCGCTTGTTCGATACTTGCTTTCAAAGCAGTCATAATATCGACCACCTCTGGTTCCTCTTCTACAAATGAAACGATTTCATTGCCCTTGATCTTATTGTCAATCATATCTCTCAAAGCATCGTTGTATTTATCCTCCAACTCAATCTTCTTAAACTTTTTGGTCATCGACTTGATCAGCATATTTGCCAGTTTTAGCTGCTCATCATCGGCTTCCTCCTCAATCCTCACATTAGGTACATCCTTAAGGCTTCTTACCTCATTGGGGTATCGTAACTTATAAATCATGATACCCCGATCATGTGGAGTCAACAACACCACACTTTCTCTGTCTCTTAAGACCACCTTACCCACGCCCACTTTTCCCGATTCCCTCAGAGCCTGGCTCAATAACGCATACGTCTTACTTGCAACGTCACCATCAGGACCAGCGAAGTAAGGAGAATCATACAGTGTTTCATGCACTTCCTTAGCGTCCACAAACCCTTCAATCTCGATGACCTTCGTACTTTTAAGTTTGACTTTCTCAAAATCGTCTGGTTCGATGATTACGAACTGACCTGGCTCATACTGATACCCCTTCACAATGTCTTCCTGTCGAAGAACATCACCCGTCACTTTATCCCGTTTCTCATATTTGACCGGATTATTGGTCTCCTTGGATAGCAAATTGAATTGTACCTTTTGGGCAGTATCTATGGCATTGTAGATACGGATAGGAATTGTAACCATTGAGAATCGAATATGACCTTTCCAGATTGCCCTCATAAGTATGAATTTAAAGATTTAAGCAGAAAATTAAAAATCTTTAATCTATAATCAAAGTAAGTATAATTAACTTATTGACTATTAGATATTTATCAATCTTCATAATCTGTATTTCGTTCAATATACTTGATGATCTCCCCTGCAATATTCTTTCCGGTAGCAGCCTCTATTCCTTCCAATCCGGGGGAAGAGTTTACTTCCAGGATAAGCGGACCTCTCGATGACTGAAGCATATCAACTCCTGCGACACCAAGCCCCATGGCCTTTGCCGCTTTCAAAGCAGCACGCTCCTCTGCATCAGACAGCTCAATGATCTCTGCTGAACCACCACGATGCAAATTGGATCTAAATTCACCTTCTTTTCCCTGTCTTTTCATAGCTCCCACTACCTGATCACCAATCACAAACACGCGAATATCAGCTCCCCCCGCCTCTTTGATGAACTCTTGCACAATAACCCTGGCTTGCAGTCCATTGAATGCTTCCAGTACTGACTCTGCTGCCTTCTTTGTTTCAGCGAGAACCACACCTAGGCCCTGCGTTCCTTCCAACAACTTAATGACACAAGGCGCTCCTCCCACGGCATCTATCGGTGTAGTTACATCCTTCGAGTAATTGGTAAAAACAGTTTTAGGAAGGCCCAATCCAGCCCTGGCAAGAATTTGTAAACTCCTGAGTTTATCTCTGGATCTTACTAATGAAACTGATTCCACAGTGGAAAACACATTCATCATTTCGAACTGTCGAACGACAGCCGTCCCAAAAAATGTCACTGAAGCTCCGATCCGGGGTATAATGGCATGAACACCCTCAATAAGCGCTCCCTTGTAGTATACCTTTGGTTTTTTCTTCTCGATTTCAATGTTGCACTTCGAGTGGTCGATGATCAACATCTCATGGCCTTTTTTTTCTCCGGCCTCCATGAGCCTCTTAGTGGAATAAAGATTAGGGTTCCGTGATAATACAGCAATTCGCATATCTTGATTTTGGTTCGAAGTATGATTAGTATAACTCAAATATATGAGTTCACAAAGTTCCCTCAATGATATCTCAATTCAACTTTGGATTACTTTTATCATAAAGACAACCAATTAGTTGATCTGAACACAAGAGCCTTCTATTTTTGCCGACTTATTCAATATGTATGACTGATTTTGTAGAAGAACTAAAATGGCGGGGTATGGTACATGATATCATGCCCGGAACACAGGAGGAACTGAACAAAGGGATGACCACTGCTTATATCGGATTCGATCCTACAGCGGATTCACTACATATTGGAAACATGGTTCAGATCATGACGCTTGTTCACTTTCAACGATGCGGTCACAAGCCCATTGCTCTTGTAGGTGGAGCTACCGGAATGGTTGGAGATCCTTCGGGGAAATCAGCAGAACGTAATCTGCTTGATGAAGAAACACTGAATCACAACCTCTCATGCGTGAAGAAGCAACTAGAAAGCTTCCTCTCCTTTGAAGGTGAGAATGCAGCCGAAGTAGTCAACAATTATGACTGGTTTAAAGATTTTAGCTTCCTCGAATTCATTCGGGATGTAGGCAAACACATCACAGTTAATTACATGATGTCCAAAGACTCGGTCAGGTCGAGGTTAGAAACAGGCTTATCGTTTACAGAATTCTCTTACCAGTTAGTCCAAGGGTATGACTTCTACTACTTATGGAAGCATAAAAATGCCAAACTCCAATTAGGAGGATCGGATCAATGGGGAAATATTGTGACTGGCACAGAGCTTATACGAAGAAAAGATCAAGGCGAGGCTTTTGCAATGACCACTCCTCTTATCACCAAGGCGGATGGTTCGAAGTTTGGAAAATCTGAAGGGGGAAACATCTGGCTGGACGCTGACAAAACCTCTCCTTATAAATTCTATCAATATTGGATCAACGCCTCAGACGAGGACGTGGTGAAATACATCAAGATCTTCAGTCTGAAAAATCGTGAAGAAATCGAAGGATTTATAGAAGAACATAGACTGGCTCCACACCAGCGGTTACTACAAAAAACGTTGGCGGAGGAGCTAACGAAAAGGGTTCATTCCGAAAAGGATCTTGAAACAGCAGTGAAAGCCAGCTCGATTCTTTTTGGAAAGTCTACGACAGAAGATCTGGAAAGCCTGGACGAGAAGACCTTACTTCAAGTATTCGAAGGAGTGCCACAAACAGAGGTTTCTAAGAGTGAGCTGGAAGGAAAAGATGCAACTACATTCCTGAGTGAGACCACAAAGAACATCATCTTTAAGTCCAAAGGAGAAGCAAGAAAGATGATCCAGGGCGGTGGAGTAAGTATCAACAAAAGTAAAATAGAGACTCCTGATCAGATTGTTGATTACAAACTCCTTCAGAATAAATACTTGTTAGCCCAACGAGGAAAGAAGAATTACTTTTTGATCAAGGTGGTTTAACTTTTTTTATCCATCAGTCGGACGAACACCTGAGCCTGACTCATGTTTTCCAGGGCAACCTTACACATAAATGTAAGTGGCACAGCCAGGAGCATCCCTGCAGTACCCCACATAAATGCCCAGAATACAAAGCCGAAAAGAACCGACACAGTATTAATGGAGAATGTGTCCCCCATCCATTTAGGTTCAATCACATTTCCCATGGTCAACTGTATGCCTTCCAGACAAACAAAGACGACCAATACTTGAGATACGCTACTGCTATCTATTATCGTTAGCACCAAAGGAGGGATAATTGCAATCAGTGAGCCAATATAAGGAATGTAGTTCAGCACGAACGCCAGGAAGCCCCAAAGTAAAGAATATTCAATTCCAAAAAACCAGCAAACTAAACCAGTGGCTAAACCGGTGATCAAACTCACAAAGGTTTTCACCTTGATATAAGTACTAATGGAATCTTTTATTCTATTAAATGTCACTAACGCTTTTCCTTTGTTTTTGGAATCTCCTACGAGGTACGAAATGGTTTTATCGAACTGGGTGATTGCACCAAGCAGTCCTGCAAAATATAAAATCGTTAATAACAAAGAAGCTGATATTCCGCTCAAGCTGCTTAAAAATGAGCCGGAAGCCGACCAGAATGATCCTGACTGCAGTAATTCGGCGACAGCATCCCTGAGCTCACCTTCTTTGAAGGTTATACCCACATATGAAGTATAATCATTAATAAAAGGCCTTAAATCTGTGGATATACTGTCTAGTATAACCTCACTGTTTTCTATGAGCGCTTGTACCACATTGAATAATCCAAACCCAATAAAGAAGAACACGATCATGGTGACCAACGTGGTGAGTCCTACACTCACATTGATTGGTAAAAATCTCATGAACAAATGCACCAAAGGCTGAAATAAAACAGCAAAGAATAACGCAAAAAAAAGCGGAACAAACAGGTTCGCGAGCTGCATCATTAAATACAGTACCGTAATTCCCAAAAAGATGTAGAGGACCAGTTTTATCTGATTAAGTGTCCTTTCCGTTGTTGACTGTTCGATCATACCGCAAAATAAGTATTTCAAACAGGAATACTTAACTTTAAGTATAAACCCATATCTATGAAAAATCTTGCAGCACTTTCTCTTTTATTAATTCTATTCATCAGTTGCGCTGGGCAAGAAATCCCGAATAAAGACTTCCAAATAAAAACTGCTGTGCTAGCCGCTCCGGAACATCAACGGGAAGAAGCTACTATTCTTGGATTCAATGCGAGTGGTGCAATTATCACGTTAAGAGAAGGCACAAACGATTTCACTTGCCTGGCAGATAATCCTGCAAGAGACGGCTTCAGCGTGGCTGCATATCACAATAGTCTGGAGCCATTCATGACGCGGGGAAGGGAACTAAAAGCGGAAGGGTTGAATGCTAAAGAAGTGTTTGACAAGCGAGAAGAAGAAGTTCAGGCCGGAACTCTGGAAATGCCTGACCGAGCCACCTTATATGTAAGCACAGGCGACCTGAATGAAGAAACAGGTGAAGTAGAAAATTTGTACACAAGGTACGTTATTTACATTCCATTTGCTACTGAAGAAAGTACAGGAATGCCGTTGAGCCCTCCTGCGCCCGGTGCGCCTTGGATCATGGATCCCGGCACACATCGTGCACATATCATGATTAACCCTCCAAAGATGAATTGACTTCAGAAGCCTTGATAAAATCAACCATCGTTCGGTAACACCATACGCACACAATAAAAGTAAACACACCACTTAATTCGAAAGTTAGGTCATTGGGCAACTCATATTTTGGGGGAGGATACATTTTTAAGAGCAGGCTTTCTCCAAAACCTATGAAGTATAGCATGTTTTTAACTACGTGGTTGTAAAACCCTTCGTATAGCCCGATTGCTCCAATGAAGAAAAAACCTGAGAAAAGTACGAACAGCCACTTGATCCATTGTCGGTTCCACCTAATGGTTAAAAGTAGAATTCCATACGAGATAAGTAACCAGGTCAATCCCTGGTAAGCAATATGGTTCCTCCACGGCGTGCTGTACAACCAAGCCCCATAAACATGATGTATGGAAGTCGTGAGGTAGACTGCTAAGATTGAAAGACTTACTTTTATAAATGACCTTGTTATTGATTTCATGCAACACTTGTAATGATTAAGCTGTCAAACCTATTGAGTATGAAGCCACTTTTCAGAAAATTGCACCTTGAGAAAATGTTGAGAATGAAGAAAAGGCCTGTTACCAAAAATCTGATTCTGGATGTAGACCAAAATCAACTTATCAATACTTTCACTGGTGAAGTAAGAAGAATCGAACCTCGTCTGGTGGGCATCTTAACCATACTACTGGATGCAAGAGGTCAGGTCGTTCCGAGGAATCAGATTATTCAGGAAATATGGGGGAATTATAATTCCGGAGAGCAACTCCTTACACATTCAGTTGCAATGCTTAGAAGAGAGGTTGGAACACACGTCATAAAAACAATCCCCAAAAAGGGCTACCTACTTAAAGAAAGCACAAAATCCAAACACTCCTTAGGTAGATACTACATCAAAATAAAGCCGATTCATTGGGCTTTCGTTTTCGCTTTATACATCATGGCCAGGGTGCTTTTTTTTCCTCATCATTAACTATGAGAAAGTTAAAAAACCACCGGCCAGAAAATGATATCTACTCTCCTATTCTTTTGCCTACCCTCCCAGGTGTTATTGTCAAAAACTGGATTAAACTGACCAAAATCTCGCTTTTCGATCTGGCTATTCTTAAAATTTAAGAACAATAATTTTTCTATGACCGCATCACTACGCATTTCAGATAACCATTCATTGTAAGCAGCTCCGCCGATGTTATCAGTATGGCTATGGATGGTGATGGTATAATCCCGAATATCAGCTACTGAATCCACCAGATGCTTCAATTCTTCATATTGATATTCGTCTACATAGTAGCTTCCCCCACCAAAGTAAATACTCTTTAATATATATTCAGGTTGGTCTTGAGCTTGAGCATAACCTAAACTAAACATCAATATGATGGAGGAAAAAAGTCGCACGTTGAGAAGTAAACGGGTATTTACACTTGGTTGTTTCGGGTATTTATGGGATGTATTCACCATTCATCAATTATCTCTTTAGCTGTCTGCTTCTTCCTTTATAAATTACCAACAACCTTTTTTACAAAAAACCTAAAAGACGTATGAAATGAGCATGATATGAGTTAACTCAACTCTAATGTGATCACATCGCTCATGCGAATTCCATAATGCATTTAAGAAAAACTAGATAATATGAAGTACAAATTACTCACTATGCTTCTTTCACTAAGTTCACTGGCTTTTGCTCAAAAGCTGGATATGGAAGCATTCAAAAACATGGCACCCAGAAATATCGGTCCCGCAGGCATGTCAGGTAGGGTTACCGCCATTGATGTGGTAACCGATGACCCGGACATCATGTATGTTGGATCTGCCTCTGGGGGAGTATGGAAATCAACTAGCGGAGGTATCGACTGGGAGCCTATATTCAATGATCAAACGACAGCCTCGATAGGTGCCCTAGCGATTCAACAATCAAATCCCTCTGTGGTTTGGGTTGGAACGGGTGAAGGAAACCCAAGAAACTCATTGAATGGTGGTGATGGGGTTTACCGCACATTGGATGGTGGCAAGACCTGGAAAAAGATGGGGCTGGAAAAGACAAGACATATCCATCGAATCATCATCCATCCAGACGATCCTAATACAGTTTACGTTGGAGCAATCGGCTCTCCGTGGGGGGAACATCAGGAAAGAGGTGTTTACAAGACCACTGATGGAGGTAAAACATGGGATCGTATACTATTCACAAATATCCGATCAGGGGTAGCTGAATTGATAATGGATCCCTCCAATCCAAACAAGTTGATAGCAGCGATGTGGGAACACAAAAGAGATCCATGGTTCTTTAAATCAGGTGGACCGGGTTCAGGACTTTACATCACATTCGATGGTGGAGAAACATGGGAAAAACGCACGGATGAAGACGGATTGCCCAAAGGTGAATTGGGTAGAATTGGGTTGGCTGTAGCGCCATCCATGCCGAATGTGATCTATGCACTCATCGAATCGAAGAAGAATGCATTGTATCGATCCGATGACGGAGGGTTTAAGTGGAAGAAGATCAATGATAAGAGTGACATTGGAAACAGACCTTTCTACTATTCTGAAATCTATGTTGATCCTGTAAACGAAAACAGAGTTTATAGCATCTTCACATACGTTAATGTCTCTGTCGATGGAGGTAAATCATTCACCCAACTAATGCCTGCTTATGGCGTAGATAATGGCGTTCATCCAGATCACCATGCATGGTACATTCATCCGAATGATCCTAATTTCATGATGGATGGAAATGACGGAGGATTGAACATTACCAGAGATCGCGGTAAAACCTGGAGATTCGTTGAAAACCTTCCTGTAGGTCAATTTTATCACATTGCTGTTGACAATGAAACACCTTACAATGTGTATGGTGGAATGCAGGATAATGGCTCCTGGGCCGGACCAGCATATGTTTGGAGGGCCCAGGGTATAAGAAATCATTATTGGCAGGAAATCTCATTTGGTGATGGTTTTGATGTTCTTCCTGACCCAAGAAATAGCCGGTATGGAATTTCTACTTCCCAGCAGGGTTTTGCTTCCATCTATGATAGAAAAACAGGCTATAATGAAACAGTAAGACCTACCTACCCCGATGGAGATGTTGAGCTTCGATTCAACTGGAATGTGGGGATGTCACGAGATCCTCAAAATCCTCCAACGGTATACTTTGGAAGTCAGTTTGTGCATAAAAGTACGGATGGAGGCCAAAATTGGGAGATCATCTCTCCTGACCTGACCACCAATGATCCTGAAAAACAAAAACAAGGTGAGAGTGGCGGTCTAACGATGGATGCGACAGGTGCAGAGAATTATTGTACCATTATTGTAATCGAACCTTCTCCACTAAACACTGACCTTCTATGGGTTGGAACGGATGACGGTAATATTCAGATTTCTCGTAATGGTGGTGATAGCTGGACCAACGTAGGGACCAATCTTCCTGGACTTCCAAACGGAACATGGATCACGCAGATCAAGGCTTCCAACAAAAATGAAGGTGAGGCATTACTTGTAGCAAATGATTACCGTAGGTTCAACTATGAACCATACGCTTACAGAACCAGAAACTATGGACAGACCTGGGAACGAATTGTAGATGCAAATGATGCAGCAAGCTATACGCTATCGATTGTAGAAGATCCCGTTGAGTCTCGTTTGCTCTTTCTTGGCACTGATGATGGACTTTACGTGAGTGTGGATGCAGGGATTAACTGGACCAAATGGGACTCAGAAGGTTTTCCTTCTACGAATGCGTATGACCTGATCATTCACCCGGAAGAACATGACCTGGTCATTGGAACATTTGGTAGAGCTATCTGGGTCATGGATGACATAAGGCCGCTTAGAGAAATTGCCAAAGGTGGAGCCAATACGCTTTCCAAAATCTTAAAAGCCTACCCGGCTCCAGTTGCGTACGTTGCTGCGACACAACAAGCAGAAGGAACACGTTTCGGAGGTGATGCCCTTTACAACGGTGAAAACAGACCTTACGGTGCGATGTTGAGCTATTCCATCAATCGTCCTGCAGATAAAAAAGAAGAAGTGGAGAAGGATGAGAAAAAAGGAAAAAAGAAAAAGAAGGGATCGGATGAAGAAATGAAATCAGAAGAGAAGGAAGAAAAAGTTTCTTATGACTCATTGATCGTCGAAGTTTTCAATGGGGATAAATTGATACGAACGTTGAAATCAAAGGCTCCTAAGGAAAATGGAATTCACCGAACCTTCTGGTACATGAATGAAAAAGGAACCAATTTCATGAGTAGAAGAGATCGAAGAGGAAACCGTGAACCTGGTGGTGTTACGGTACTTCCCGGAACATACAAAGTACGATTCACCTTTGGAGATCAGAAAGACTCAACAGAAGTTGAAGTGAAGTACGACCCGCGCATTCAAATGTCCAATACAGCTATTCAGGCACAGTACAATGCTATGAAAAGCCTGGAATCTAAATATGCCATGGGGGTCGAGGCAGTAGATCGCATCAAAGAAAGTCTTAAAATCACTAAAGGCATTCAAAAAGATTTGAAGGAAAAAGACAAGGAAGGATATAAAGAACAAATTGAACTTTGCAAAACAACAATTGACACATTGAATAGTATGTTAGATGTCTTCTTGGGAGAAGAAGATGATCGACAAGGTATTACACGTGGCACTCCTAATAGCATCAATAATTCTTATTTCTCTGCCAGGAGATATACTTCAAACGCGCTTCATGCTCCCGGACCAACTGAGAATAAGCTGATCACTAAATTCGAGAAAGACATCAGTGAAGCTATGGAAATGGTAAATGGTTATTACAAAGAAAAATGGCCAGAATTCCGAGAAACAGTTGAAAATCTCGACACTTCTCCTTTCAAAGATTATGAGGAAATAAAAGAAGAGTAACATAAAAGCCGTCTCCGATTGAGACGGCTTTTTTATTTTGCTTCAAAATTCATTTCATGAAGATCCTAAAAATTATTGGCTTTTTAGTCTTGCTTCTAATTATTGGAGTAGCTGGCTACATTTTCTATATTAAGTTAAATCTTACACCCTCCTATTCTGGTAAAGTTCTAATCAACGGACTGAGGGAAGAAACAGAGATTTACTTTACAGAACATGGTATTCCTCACATTTATAGTCAGTCTGAAGAAGATGCTTACAGAACGCTTGGTTATATCCACGCAAAAGAACGTCTTTGGCAAATGGATCTCTTAAGGCATGTCGGAAGCGGTCGACTTTCCGAACTCTTTGGACGGGACATGGTCCAAAATGACAAATTCTTAAGAACAATCGGACTCAATACCTACTCTGAAAAATCAGCCAAAGAGTATATCAACAGAAATCATGAAAGTCTTTCATTGGTTCAAGCTTACATCGAAGGAATTAACAACTATATCCAAAACAATCCAAAACCGCTTGAACACACTATTCTGGGTCTCGAGATAGCACCTTTCGAAATACAAAATGTATTTGAGACCCTCACGTATATGGCTTTTAGTTTTTCGAATGCTCACATTACAGATCCTGTTCTTACCGAATTAAGCAAGAAGCTTGATTCGACTTATCTTAATGACTTGAATATTTATCATTATGAAGGCGAATCAACCTTGAAGTCATTTGATGACAGATATAGTAGTTACGCTAAAAACACAGTTGCTGTCCTAAAAAGCCTTGGTATTCCAGAATTCATTGGCAGCAACAGTTGGGTAGTATCAGGTAGTAAAACAGAAAGTGGTCAGGTAATACTTTCAAATGATCCCCACATTGCTTTTGGTCAGCCTTCTGTGTGGTATGAATCACATCTTATTTCACCACAAAGCGAATACTATGGATATCATATTCCGGGTGCTCCCTTTCCCCTATTGATGCACTCGGAACATCATGCCACTGGACTGACCATGTTTGAAAATGACGATATGGACTTTTACGTCGAAGAAATCCATCCGGAAGATTCCAATACTTACATGCACAAAGGAGAATGGCAGCAAATCAATACGGAGGAAGAAGTCATTAACGTGAAAGGGCAAGAGGCAATTACCTTCAATGTTAGATCGACTGTTCACGGTCCAATTGTATCTGATATTCTTCAAGAAGAACCTTTGGAATACATAGTTAGTATGTATTGGGTGACTTCCAATTTTGAGAGTTACATGATAGAAGCCGTTTATGGTTTTTTGAAAGCTGAGAATGTTAATCAGTTTGAGAGAGCAGCCTCGATGGTACACGGGCCGGGATTAAACATTATGTATGGCGATTCTTCAGGAAACATAGCGTGGTGGGCGGTTGGTAAACTCATTAAAAGAGGAGATGAACGTACTACCAAGACATTCTACGATGGCTCGTCCGGATTACATGATCCAGACTCTATGTATTCTTTTGACAAAAATCCTCATGCCATCAACCCATCCTGGGGATATGTTCATAGCGCCAACAATCAACCTGATACTGTGAACGGAGTAATATATGCTGGCTACTATCTACCGGATGATCGAGGTGAACGAATAACTGAAATTTTAGATCCAAAGTCAGGAATTACTGTAGATGATGTCAAGCATATGCTTTTAGACGATAAATCTATGATGATGGAGCAAGTGAAAGGTATCCTTTTACAAGCGATAAAAGATACCGATAAAGGGGATTTACTTAGGGAGTTATTGAGATGGGATGCAGATTTCCGTAGAGACGATTTTCGGCCTTTAATCTTCCAAAAGTGGCTGCACGAAATTCTCAAAGCTGCTCAAAAAGATGAGATAGGAGATGATTTATGGCCCACTTACAAACGAACCCACACTTATAAAGTAGCAGCAGAACATTTAATTAAAAATGCAGACTCCAAATGGTGGGATATAGACAGTACGGATGTAAAAGAAACCAGATCTGAGATTATTCAAATAGCATTCGAAAAAACAATACAGGATTTAAGCAATGACTGGGGAGACGATTACACTTCCTGGAGATGGGGCAATGCACACAAACTTAGACATAAGCATGCGATGGGAGACGTTATAAGCTTCTTGAATGTAGGAGAATATCCGGTCTCTGGTGGAAACGAAGTATTGAATAATATGGGATATACCTATACAGAAACACCAGAGCTGACCATCCACTTTGGACCTTCAACTCGAAGAATTGTTGACTTTTCGGACACTCGAAATAACAGTTGGAGTATCCTCCCTACTGGTCAATCAGGAAATTATTTTAGTACGTATTATAAGGACCAGGCCGAGATGTTTGCAAATGGAGAATTTCGAAAAATGATGATGAATCATGACGAAATCAAGCAAGTCAAAAACAAATTGATTTTGATGCCAAGAGAATAAATTGGTTTAAATCAAGTTAAATCTGAAGGAAACCTCAATGATACTTTGGTTCCTTTTCCAATCTCACTTGAAATTTCTATGGCTGACTCAGATCCTTCTGAGTCTTTCAATAGCTCTAGTCGTTCTCGAACCAAATGAACTCCCTTAGAAGATTTATTGGAAGTTTTTGATGTATCAAATCCTTTCCCATTGTCCTCAATAATAATTTCAATCAACTCACCCGCAGGATGAATTGATAGTTTAATTACACCCTTCCCTTTTGAATCTGCAATTCCATGCCAAATCGCATTCTCAATAAAAGGCTGAATGATCATCGCTGGGATTTTGACATAGGAATCATCAATGGAATCATCAATACTTACCTTGTATTTAAAACCACCATCAATTCGTATTTGCTCCAGCTCTACATATAGCTCTAACAACTCCAATGCATCCTTAAGAAGGGTAGTAAGCTCGTTCGAGTGATTAAGAATCTTACGCATCAGCTTACCATACTTAACCAGGTAGCTTTCCGCTACTTCATGTTGATCCTCCAAAATATAGGATTGAATAGAGTTTAATGCGTTGAATAAAAAATGGGGATTGATTTGAGCTTTCAATGCTTTCAGCTCTGCCAAACGCTGATTAATAACCTGTTTTTCTAGCTTTCTGCGACTTCTTGCTTGTTGGTATCGGTAACCAACAAATCCAATCACTAACAGCACGCTACTTATTGAAACTGCCATTATTAGTTGATTACGCCGTTTTATTTCCAGTTGCTTTAATTCATCCTCCTTCAATCCTATTTCAAAATCCGCTCGTTGATTGGCAAGTTCAAGAGTCACTTCTTCATTTTGAATGGAATCCCTCATCGCTAAGTATTGATTGAGGTAGTGATAAGCACTATCAGATTCTCCCAACTCATCATATATTTCACTAAGTAGTTTACTAGCATCACGTACCTGCTCCTTTAAATCTTCTTCTTGAGCAAGTCTAACCCCGGATGTTAGGTTGAAAATAGCTTTTTCAAGGCTATCTTGTTGCAAAGAAATATTACCCAATTGATTAAAGTAATCTGCAATAGCATAGTTATCACCGTAGGTTTTTAAAATTCCTATAGCTTGATTTAAGTCTGAAACAGCCTCATCAACTTCCCCTAACTTCCATTTTACAAGAGCTCTATTTCCTATTAAATAGGCTAAAGGAAGTAATACTTCAAATGTTGAAAGTATAGGTTCTGATTCATTGTAATACAACAGTGCGGTATCGTATTTTTCTGCCGAATAATAGTCATATCCTGTATTTAATAGCGTTAGAGCTAATTGATCTTTAGCGTCTGTTTTCCTAAGCATTTGAATGGCTTTGGTGTTATATTTCAATGCATTTATATTATCATCATTTGCTGTGTAGGTAGTTGATATTTCCGCGTAGCACTCAGCAAGGTTTTTAACATTACCTCTTTTGATACTTATTTTAGAGGCCTGAAGAAGATAATTCAATGATCCCTGGAGATCCCCTTTATACCTTAGGCCTATACCCATAGAAATATAAGAATGTACTATGTAGAAGGAATCCTTTTTTTGTGTGGCCAGATCATATAGTTTTTCAGCATAAAAAATCTTCTCTTTGGGAGATACAGTGGAAACACATATTCTCCTTAACATCCTCAAGTGTTCCGTAGTATCTAATTCTTCATTTTCTAAAACTTTGATTAAGCTATCTGCAAGTGGTTGATTCTGCGCCACTAAGTCATCAAGACTAAAAAAAATAATAAGAAAGCCCAATGCTGTCTTAAAAAACCTTTTATATATGCTGATTACTCCTTTCATCTTATTAACCAAAATTTGAAGGAAACCTTAGTGTGACTTTGGTTCCTTTCCCAACTTCACTTGAAATTTCAATGACCGATTCAGATCCCTCCGAGTCTTTCAACAACTCTAATCGTTCTTGAACTAATCGAACTCCTTTAGAGGATTTAACGAATGGTTTTGATACATTAAATCCTTTTCCATTGTCTTCAATATTGATTTCAATCAACTCACCTTGGGGATGAATTGACAGCTCAATTACCCCCTCACCTTTTGAATCTGCAATTCCGTGCCAAATTGCATTTTCAACAAAGGGTTGAATGATCATCGCTGGAATCTTAACATAGGAATCATCAATGGAATCATCAATACTTACCTTGTATTTAAAGCCACCATCAATTCGTATCTGCTCCAATTCTACATATAACTTTAATAACTCTAAAGCATCCTTCAGGAGTAT
This sequence comes from Ekhidna sp., assembly GCA_965267215.1. GTDB lineage: Bacteria > Bacteroidota > Bacteroidia > Cytophagales > Cyclobacteriaceae > Ekhidna. The sequence goes on along the minus strand of OZ253940.1, from coordinate 963,322 downwards.
GGTAAGCTCATTCGAATGATTAAGAATCTTACGCATAAGCTTACCATATTTGACCAGGTAGCTTTCCGCTACCTCATGTTGATCCTCCAGAATATAGGATTGTATTGAATTTAATGCATTGAACAAAAAATGAGGATTGATTTGAGCCTTCAACGCTTTGAGCTCAGCCAAACGCTGATTAATCACTTGTTTCTCCAGCTTCCTACGACTTCTTGTTTGTTGGTATCGGTAACCGACAAATCCAACCACTAAAAGCACACTGCCTATCATGACTACCATTATTAGTTGGTTACGGCGCTTTATTTCCAATGCTCTTAATTCACCTTCCTTCAGTCCAATTTCAAAATCCGCTCGTTGATTGGCAAGTTGTCGGGTTACCTCTTCATTTTGAATAGAATCCCGCATCGCGAGGTATTGATTAAGATAAAAATAGGCACTATCAGCATCTCCAAACTCACGGTAGATCTCGCTCAAAAGTTTACTCGCATCCCGTACCTGCTCTTTTAAGTCAACTTCTAATGCTATTTTAATGCCTTTACCTAAATAAAAAACTGCTTGTTCAGGCCTATCCAACTCGTAATAAATGCTACCCAATTGGTTATAGTAATCCGAGATCCCATAATCATCACCTAAAGGAATCAGCATACTGATCGCTTGTTCTAAATCAATAATTGACTCATCATGCATTCCTATTTTCCACTTAACCAGAGCACGATTACCGATTATATAAGCCTCTACTATCGGACTAAAGGTGGAGTCTAATAAAGACTCTGCTTCATTATAGTACAAAAGGGCTGTGTCGTATTTTTCTAGTGTATAATAATCAAATCCTGTATTAAGCAGTGTCATTGTCAATACTGACTTGCTACCGAGTAGTCTAAATGCATTCACTGCTTTGGTGTTATACTTAAGTGCGTTAATAAAATCACCGCCCATCGTATATGCGGAAGCTATTTCAGAGTAAGTCTCTGCCAAAAGTCGATTAAAACTATTTTTGACGCATATTCTTGAACTTGTAAAAAGGTTTTCCAGGGCCGGTTCTACGTCCCCTTTCATTCTAAATCCCACACCTATGATAAGGTATGACCTTGCTTTATAGTAACTATTTTTATAAAGCTTAGATTTTTTCAATAGCACATTACCATAGGTAATTATATCCTTAGGTGAAGAACTATAGGCAGTAATTCTATGAAGTATCCGCAATTCAGTCAAAGTATCGAGTTTACCAGACTCCCAAACCTTTATAAGGCTGTCTGCACGTTTCTGGTTTTGTGCTTCTGCGTTAAATAAAATGAAACTGATTATGAGAATAAAACTAAATGACCTCATACTTACATGTCCAAAAAAGCTTTTGTTTATACTCATTGAATTCCTCTCTCCTTCGAAAGGTAAAAAAGATCTTGAATAAATCATTGAAGATAAATTTCCACCTCACACTTTTCTGAACCTGAGGACAATGTTTCATGTTACCTTTACCGAAAAACAACCTGAATCTAAATGGACAATCGAAAATATTTACCTTTTGTAATAATAGGAGTAATAGGAGTAATTATACTTCTTTCCGCTTTCAATCGAATTTTCTATCGAATAGAGGCCTCTGAACGTGCTGTTCTCTTCCGATCAATCAGCGGTAAATTAGAGAAAGACAAGATCATTGGTCCGGGATGGAATGTAAAGGCCCCTTGGAATGATGTATACATCTATGAAGTATCTGAGAGTAAAATCGAAGAGACAATGGATGTCCTGGATAAAAATGGATTAAATATCAGTGTAGATGTAACCGTAAGATTTCATCCAAAGTATGGTTCCATTGGCACCATCCACGAAAACTTTAGAGGTGACTATATTCAGCGATTGGTTATTCCGGAAGCCAGATCTACCGTGAGACAAGTAATGGGTAGATACACCGCCGAAGAAATTTATTCGACCAAAAGACCTGAAGTAGAAGCTGCAATCAAGGAGGAAACCAGAGAAGTTTTAAGTGCTGAAGGGAATGAGGTCGAGATGAAAAGCTTACTTATACGTTCAATTAAGTTGCCGGAGCAAATAAAAACAGCGATAGAGAATAAACTAAAGCAAGAACAAGAAGCTCTTGCATATCAGTTTAGGCTTGACAAGGAGAAAAGTGAAGCAGAGCGGAAACGTATCGCCGCTGAAGGTGAGGCTGCAGCAAATAAAATTATAAACAGTAGTTTAACTCCTGAGTTATTAAGAATGCGAGGTATTGAAGCCACTAAAGATATAGCCAATTCACCTAATGCAAAGGTGATTGTGGTAGGTGGTGGTGATGACGGTTTACCACTTATTTTGAATGGGAACTAATCCTTCAAAATCTGGATTTAAATCGTTATTTTCGTGGAAATTTTAAATCAGCAAAGTATAGATAAATAACATGTCGAGAACTGCCCAAATAACCGTAGAAGGAAACACATATGAACTCCCTTTAATTGAGGGTTCAGAAAATGAATTGGCTATAGATATAAGTGCCTTAAGAGGACAGTCAGGTGTAATAACGTTAGACCGTGGTTTTAAAAACACCGGCTCCTGTGAAAGTGCCATTACGTTTCTGGATGGTGAGAAAGGTATCCTTAGATATCGAGGTTATCCAATAGAGCAGTTGGCAGATAATTCTACTTTTTTGGAAGTAGCATACCTATTGATTTATGGTGAACTTCCCTCAAAAACCACTTTTGATGGCTTTGCAAAAGAAATTACACACCACACACTCGTTAATGAGGATATCAAAAAAATCTTAGATGGCTTTCCATCTGCTGCCCATCCAATGGGTGTGCTTTCATCTCTGGTTACAGCGCAGACCGCTTACTATCCTCAGAGTTTGCTTCCAAATAGACCTGAAGATGAAACCAATTTAAGTATCATTCGACTGCTAGCTAAAATGCCAACCTTTGCTGCTTGGGCATACAAGAAGAAAATAGGTCACCCTGTAACCTACCCTAGCAATAAGTTGGACTATTGTACTAACTTCCTTCACATGATGTTTGCGCTTCCTGCTGACGACTATGAAGTAGATCCTGTGGTAGCCAAGGCCCTTGACAAACTTCTCATTCTACACGCTGATCACGAACAAAACTGTTCCGCGTCAACTGTGAGAGTTGTAGGTTCAAGCCAGGCCAGCTTATGGGCATCTATCTCAGCTGGTATCAACGCACTATGGGGACCTCTCCACGGTGGAGCAAATCAGGCAGTGATTGAGATGCTTGAAGGGATCAAAGCTGACGGTGGTGATACAAAAAAATGGATGGCCAAAGCCAAGGACAAAGATGATCCATTCAGATTAATGGGATTCGGCCATAGAGTATATAAAAACTTCGATCCAAGAGCAAAAATCATTAAAAAAGCTGCTGATGACGTACTCGAAAAGCTAGGTGTGGTAGATCCTGTGTTAGATATTGCTAAAGGACTGGAAGAAGAAGCATTGAATGACAGCTACTTCGTTGAAAGAAAGCTATATCCAAATGTAGATTTCTATTCCGGCATTATATACAGGGCATTAGGTATACCAACCGATATGTTTACTGTAATGTTCGCTCTCGGAAGACTACCTGGCTGGATTGCTCAGTGGAAAGAAATGAGAGAAAAAGGCGAGCCAATCGGAAGACCAAGGCAAGTCTATATAGGAGAAAATGAAAGAAATTACGTTGAGATGACTAAAAGATAAGTACCAACGATTCTTAAACTGAAAAAGGTCCTGATATAGGACCTTTTTCAGTTTATAAGCTTTTCTCAAAAAAATAGACCAGTCATTGAGAATCAAACATGGAGGCATATGATAGGCGATGGTTTAATTTAGATATGAGAAAATCAAACTATCATTTACTTACAACGATGCAATAAAACCCATTATTCATCTGCTTGGTCTTTGGCCATGGGGAAGCGTTCTTCATTTACGCCACTCACATGACTATTAATCGCACTCCATAGGCCATCTATTTTTACATAGGAGGTACTTATTGTATAAGTAGTGATATATGCATCTTCTCCATCCATTCCTTTTAAAGTAGCTTTTGCGATTACAACTGCCGATCCATTATCAATAATATCAATTTCTAAAATTTCAAACTCTTGAGATGAATATGATGGCGGGTAATTTGATACATATGTCAATTCATCACCCTTCGTATATCGGTCTCCATTGTCATCTATGAGTTGGTAATCCTCATGAAGTAACTTATCCAACAAAACAGAGTCTTGTTCCAGATAAGCTTTGACCAATTGGTTCTTCTGAATGTCTGTTAATTTTTCAAGGTCATTTGCATCTACAATCTGATTAGGTGATGTAGTGCAGCTAAGAATGCATAGTGAAAGCGTTATCAGGTATAGATTTTTCATTTTGCTCATTAATCAGTTATTGACCGAAAATATGCAATATTTGTGATTCGAGTATCGATATATGAATGATTCTATAGATATCCTAAAAGTAAAGGCCATTGAGGTTGCTAAAAAAGCATATGCTCCATATAGTAAATTCAACGTTGGTTGTGCATTATTAACAACCTCAGGACAAATTTACACAGGTTGCAACGTAGAAAATGCTTCGTATGGGTTAACGGTTTGTGCAGAAAGAAATGCCATTGCGAATGCCATTAATATGGAAGGCAAAATAACAATCGAAAAAATCGTCGTATATACACCTACGGATGTACCGACTCCTCCATGTGGGGCTTGCCGTCAAGTAATCATTGAGTTTGGGAATCCGGAAGTTTACAGTTTCTGTCGGACAGAAAAAGCGACCCATCATAAAATGGAGGATCTACTTCCAGATGCTTTTAAGTTGAAAAGCTAGTATTTCCTTGTTAAGATCTCACTATAGATTACGGCCTTTTTGGCTTCATCAGTAGACAATCCGTCTCGGATTTCATCGGCAATCGTCCACTCTGCATCTTCCTCTTTCTTGCCTTTAAAAAGTTTAGGTTCTTTAAACTTTTCATCAGGCTCAAAAGCGATATCTGCGCCTTCCGCCATTTTTATAGATTCTTCGTAAACCCTTTTGCTTTCCTCATCGGCAAACGCTCTTCGTTCACCTTCAAGCCTTATTGCTTCTTCTTCCCTCTTCTTGGGTTCCTCTTTAATGACAACAGGTTCTTGTTCAAAAGTAGGCTCTTCCTCCTCTACTCTCCCTTCTGTAATCTCTCTTAATAGTTCTTCAAAAGATTTGGGCTGCTTATTTTTCGGGGGATTATTTTCGGATCCGGGACGATTGTTGGGTTGAGCCTTTTTTTTCTTTCCTCGGGTAAGAAAGTATATGACAGCTGCTATAATATACCACCAGAAACTAAAATCATCCATGTAGCTAAATTAACCTGTTATGACAATCTTATTGTCAAAGTCAATCGTTTATTGTTGACTTGAGTGTGGTAATGATATTCTCTTTGTCGAAAGGTTTACTAAAGTAACCTACGATCAAATTTTGATCTATCGCGTCCACCACTTCTTGGGCTCCACCATATCCGGTAAGTAAAAAGCATGGAAGGCTCTCCTTCATTTCCTTAACTTTCTTAATAAATTCAATGCCGTCCATTTCAGGCATGCGTACATCACTCACAATTGCATTGATCTCATCGTGATCTTTAATCAGTTGTAATGCTTCAGAGCCTGATGTGGCATTAAGGATCTCAAATTCGTTCTTGAAGTTAAATTCAAATAGGGTGATATTGAATTGGTCATCATCTACATACAAAATGGTAGGTTTCTCCATTGTCTAGTTTTCTCGCGGTATATATCTGTTAATTAAAAATAAATGACTTTTATCAAAAAGTTAAGCGAATATCATAATTGGTTAGTGATATGTACAATAATGCAACGAACATTTGAAATACCCTTCATTATTCGATCAATCTTTCAAATAATTACATGAAAAATTCATGAGTAAATAAAATGGGGAAAAATCGTGGATAAATCACCTTAACAAAATCAGTCTTATACCCTCTTCTTGTTATTGAATCCTATATTTTTGTCCGCTTCACCGCCTCATAATCGAACGTTCTTATATGCAATTAACGAAGTTAGAAATAAAGGGATTCAAAAGTTTTGCTGATCGAGTTGTTATCAATTTTGACGAAGGCATCACAGGGATTGTTGGGCCCAATGGTTGTGGTAAATCCAATGTAGTTGATTCAATTAGATGGGTACTTGGAGAGCAAAAATCCCGGGTTCTCCGATCAGACAAAATGGAGAACGTGATATTTAACGGAACAAAAGCACGAAAACCTACACAACTTGCAGAAGTATCCCTGACATTCGATAATACAAAAAATCTTATTCCCACTGAATATTCTCAAGTCACCATTACACGTCGTTATTATAGATCAGGTGAAAGTGAATATTTACTCAATGGAGTCGTATGCCGACTCAAGGATATTACGAATCTTTTCCTGGACACAGGCATTGCATCGAATAGCTATGCTATCATAGAATTGAAGATGGTGGACGATATCCTGAATGATAAGGATAACTCCAGAAGAACCCTATTCGAAGAAGCTGCAGGTATTTCAAAGTTCAAAATCAGAAAAAAGGAAACACTTAAGAAGTTAAGTGATACTGATGCTGACCTGGAGCGTGTCGAAGATTTGCTTTTTGAAATCGAGAAGAATCTTAAATCTCTGGAACGTCAGGCAGGACAAGCCAAGAAGTATTACGAACTAAAAGACGAATACAAAAACTCCAGTATTGCACTTGCTAAGAAAGCAATGAACAATCAACAAGAGCATTTCGATTCCATCCAAAAGCAAATTCAAGACGAAAACGATAAAAGACTTGCCTTAAATGCATTGGTAAACGAAAAGGAAGCGGCGATTGAAAAAGCGAAAGCTGGATTAATTAATAAGGAAAAGCTTCTATCATCAAGGCAAAAGACCTTAAACGAGCATGTAAGCAAAATACGTCAATACGAGAGTGACAAAAAGATCAAAAATGAGCGCCAAAAGTTTCTGCATGATAAAATTGGGTCACTTAAAGAGCAAATAAGCCACGATAAGCAAAGCAGTGAACGAGCAGCTACTTCACTAGAAGGATTGAGAAGTGAGGCACGTGAGGCTGAGAAGGAAGTTACAGAAATTCTAACCAAAGTAGAGCGACTCAAAAATGAGTACGAATCGCAAAAGAATCTAACCAACGAAGCACAAGAGAAACTCAATTCACTAAACAACTACTATTCAGAGAAAAAGGATCATCATTTTCAACTTAGTAAAGAAATTGAAATAAAAGACATCCAATTAAAATCGATGATGTCAGAACTCAGTAAAACCAGCGAAGACTCTAGCGAAAAAAGCGCCAATCTGGAAGAGTTCAAAAATCGATTAGATGAAATTGCTGTTGAGAGAAGTGATAAACAGAACACATATGAACAACTGAAAGGTGTTGAAGAAAGTCTCAAAAATGAAATATCGTCTACAGAAGAGCAGCTGGCAGAAAAAAAAGAAGAACTTACTAAGATTAACCGTACGCTGGATGCAAAACAGAATGAATTCAACCTCACTAAATCACTTGTAGATAACCTTGAGGGTTTTCCTGAAGCGATAAAGTTTCTGAAAAAAAATCCGCAATGGAAAGATGCCCCTCTCCTCTCTGACGTTATCAGTTGTCCAGAGGAATATCGGGTAGCGATTGAAAACTTCCTTGAGCCCTTCATGAATTACTATGTCGTGGAAACGAGAGAGGATGCACTCAAAGCAGTAAATCTATTGACGGATTCCTCCAGAGGAAAAGCTAACTTTTTTATCCTCGAAAGTTTAGCAGAATATAAGACTGAAAACATTCAAAATCCTGCGCATAGTCAAGCGGCTATCGAATTAATCGAATTCGATAACAAGTATTCTAATCTCATTCAATACCTTCTTTGGAACGTATACATTTCCGAATCACCCTCACATGACGGAAAGACCGATGCTGTACTCTTAGATAAAGAGGGAAAAGTGGCACATGAGAAATTCAGACTCTCAGGAGGTTCAATCGGACTTTTCGAAGGAAAACGAATAGGAAGAGCTAAAAATCTGGAAAAGCTTGAGAAGGAGATCAAAGACTTAAAGAAGAAACAAAATTCCGAGACAGAGACGATCTCCAAGCTTCAAAGTAAACTTGAAGAGCTAAAAGCTTCGTCAAAAGAGACCCTCCTTGAAGAAGTAAAGGAAGAGCTATCGAAAATAAAGGAAGTTGAAGTATCTATTCAAACCAAACAAGAACAGTTTCTTGAATTGCTCACTTCCAATAAGAATCGAAGAGAAGACATTCAACAACAGATAGTCGAACTTGAGGAAGCCTTAACAAGTATAAAGCCGCAAGCTGAGAAAGAACAAAAAGAGGTCGAGGAAATGGAAGAAACCCTTGAAGCCAGAAAGGAAGAAGCTTCAAGTCTGCAAGAAGTACTGGACACCAAATCAGCCACTTATAACGAGCAGAATGTTATTTTCCATCAAAAGCAAAATAAGCTAAATAGCATCCTTCAGGAAATCTCATTCAAGGAAGAATCTTACGAAAATTCAATTGAAAGAATTGAAAAAAATCGAGAAGATCTTGAATCGGCCACTTCCAATCTCAATGAATTAGTAAAGAAGAGTACGGCAAGTGACGATGAGTTGGTTTCCATGTATGATGAAAAAGAAGCATTGGAAAATGGTGTGAATGAAGCAGAACGAGAGTACTATGAAGCCAGAGGACTAATTGATGATGAAGAAAAAAATCTAAGAGAAACCCAGCGCCAACGAGAAGGGATAGATCACGCGTTAATGGAATGGCAAAATAAGCTTAATGATGCCAAGATCAGTCTTAATTCAGTCAAAGATCGTCTTTCTGTAGAATTCAACATTGAGCTTGAGAAAGTAAGCGACGAAGACGTAGCTGATTACAAAAAATTTACTGAAGAAGACTTAAGAATAAAAGTTGATAAACTTAGAAACAGGCTAGATAATATGGGTCCAATAAATCCCATGGCCATGGAGGCGTTTGAAGAAATTAAGGAGCGACACACCTTTATTGTAGGACAGAAGGAGGATTTACTTAATGCGAAAGAATCACTTCTAGTTACAATTACTGAAATTGACGAAGTTGCCAAAGAGACCTTTATGGATGCTTTCCAACAAATTAAAGACAATTTCATAAAGGTTTTCAGAACGCTATTTACAGAAGAAGACGATTGTGATTTGATTCTAACCAATCCCGATCAACCTTTGGAAAGTACCATAGACATCATTGCAAAGCCTAAAGGTAAGCGACCACTAACCATCAATCAGCTTTCCGGTGGAGAAAAAACCCTTACAGCCACATCACTTTTGTTTTCGATCTATCTATTGAAGCCTGCACCTTTCTGTATTTTTGATGAGGTAGATGCTCCTTTAGATGACGCAAACATTGATAAGTTCAATGAAATCATTAGAAAATTTTCGGAGGAATCGCAGTTTATAATTGTTACGCACAACAAGAGAACAATGGCAAGTACAGATGTTATTTATGGTGTGACAATGCAAGAACAAGGAGTTTCTAAAGTAGTTCCTGTAGATTTACGTGAATTAGCTTAACCTATAAAATGAGATCTCTTATAACCTATCTATCCATATTGCTATTCATAGCATGGACTCTTAGTTGTGAGAACGCAAATAATAAAGGTTCTAAAAAATCTCTGCCCAAACAGCCCGAAACTTCCAATTCCAAAAGAAACTTTGAATACGAGCCGCCAAAACCTGTCAATGGAGATTTATCTGCTGCAATCGAACTCGGTTCACTCGGTTTGAACTACTTCATAGTTAGCATAGACATTTCCGGCAATTGGATGCTTGAAAAATCTGTATTTGGAAGAAGTAATATTATTTACGGAGCAAATAATACTCAAGCGCTGGTTAAGGAAATCCTTGATTTTAGAAATAGGATAAAAGCTGAAGGAGTTGAGGAATCCAACATTCATATCATAGCTAGTTCTAGCGTGGTGAAGATCGAAGATATTTCGAAATTCAATAATGAGCTGGCAAAAAGTGGATTAAAAATTAGGTCAATTGACCCTGAAAAAGAGGCTAAATATGCTTTGAAGGCTACAATACCAAAGGAGTTCACAGAGGAGTCCTTTTTAGTAGATATCGGATCCGGAAATAGTAAACTGTCATGGATTGAAAATGATGATACACTAAGTATAGAAATCCACGGATCAAAGTATTTTTTAAGTGGCGTGCAGGACACAACAGTTTTTAGAGAAGTGAGGAATGCCCTTCTTGAAGTCCCGACAAAAAACAGAAACCTCTGTTTCATCCTGGGTGGAATGATATATGAGTTTCTGAAGGACGAAATTCAATCAAGTAAAAAAAGATACTTTGTGCTCAAACCTCCAGGTGTTTACCCAAGAGATAATGAGAAATTAAAAGCTGGAAATGTTATTTACAGTGCACTTTATCATGAACCTACCTATTCATACATCTTCGATAGTGAATCCAACTTTTCAATTGGATATCTCTTAGAAATAAACAACAGATAGTCAAAGTTGTCCATCATGAAATACGCTATTCGTCAGTAACAAAAAGTAGTATTATGAAAAAGCTAACATTTTTATTCCTAACCACTTGGGTATTTTCAGTCGCTGCTCAGTCTACTGCTGAGCGAAAAAAGGCAGTACAGCACCTCAAGCAAACAAGTCAAGAATTGATGGTTGCGGTAAAAGGTCTAAATGAAAACCAACTAAACTATAAAACAAGTGAAGAATCCTGGTCAATTGCCGAATGCTTAGAGCATCTTGCTATCTCAGAAAAAAATCTCATGGGAATGGTTCAAATGAGTCTGAAAGAGGAAGCAGATGCTTCAAAACGCTCGGATGTAGCTATGTCTGACGATCAATTGTTGGGCTTAATTACAAGCAGAGAGCAGAAGGTAAAGACCCGAAAAGAGTTTGAACCTGTTAATAGCTTTGGAAGCTTTAAAAATACCCTGAATACATTTAAAGAAAGGAGAAAATCGAATATGGAATTTGTAAAGACAACAGATGTCCAACTAAGAGATTACTATCTACAATTTCCATTTGGTCTTATAGATGCCTATCAGGGAATATTATTCATGTCTGGTCATACAACACGGCACACCAACCAGATCAAAGAGATAATGGAAAGCGAGGGTTTTCCAGGATAATTCATGCTATACTCCGCAGCATAGTCATTTAAATTAGTCTTTGTCTTACTCGCTCCATTCCTTCTTCAGAAATAAGATGCCTTGTTTCTGGAGAAGTTAAATGCTTTTCCGCGAGTTCAAGTAGAACTCTGGATATCTTTCTAGACTGATCTGATTTATCCATACGATTAATGTTAGCTTTCATAGCACTCAATTACAAAAAGCTAATGTCATCATGTTTTTTACAACAGTCAATACCCTTTTTTGGGTAATTTCATATTCACATAAGCTCTGCAATTCGCTTTTGTATTACAGGAATTAGCTTTTTTTCAAACCATTGATTTTTCCTCAGCCATATCCTATTTCTCGGGGAAGGGTGAGGAAGCGGCAAAAATTCAGGAAGGTACTCTGAATATGATTTTACCGTAAGCGTAAGGTTTTCTTTGGCTGCTTCTCTCAAATAGTACTTTTGAGCATACTGTCCTATTAATAAGGTGATCTTTACATCCCGAAGCTCATTCAAAACCTGGCTATGCCACAGCGGAGCGCATTCTGGTCGTGGAGGTAAATCGCCTGACTTGCCAGATCCTGGATAACAAAATCCCATTGGCAGAAGCGCAAACTTTGACTCATCATAAAATTCTTTTTCACTAATGCCTAACCAGGCTCTAAGGTTTCGTCCACTTGCATCGTTCCATGGAATGCCCGACTCGTGAACTTTACGACCAGGAGCCTGACCAATGATTAAGACCCTGGAAGTTTTTGAAGCTCTCACAATAGGCCTTGGTTTATGAACAAAAAAAGAGCTGCAAACATTGCAGCTCCTAATATCACTCAATAAACTTTTCATAAAAGTCTATCTTCCCAGTACGTACAGCATTTTCCCATGTGAAACAAGTGCTGAGATAAAAGTGGGATAAGATCTGTATGGAACACCATATTCTTCAGCAGTCTCCTTCACAATTTTAGCAATTTTTCTATAGTGAACATGACAAACGGTTGGAAACAAATGGTGCTCTATTTGATAATTCAAACCACCAGCAAACCAGGAAAGTATCTTATTTTTCTGAGCGAAGTTACATGTAGTTTTTAATTGATGCACGGCCCAGTTTTCTTCAACCGTATCTGAATTCTCAACACTTTCAAATGAATGGTCTTCCATTACATGTGCAGGTTGAAAGATTATTGCTAATGTAAATCCTGCTACGTAATGCATTAGGATAAACCCTAACAAAATATGATACCAGGGCAATGAGGTGAATAGAAGAGGTAGTGCAAGAATATAAGAATAGTAGAATAATTTAGTAATAATCAACCATGCCCAAGCTCTAGTAATACTCTTTGTCTGCTTTCTAAGCATGCCATCTTTAGTGTACTGAACTAACTGACTCACATCCTTCACTATAATCCAACTCATAGTCATTAAACCATACAATACCCAAGCATAGATATGTTGCCACTTGTGATGCTTTTTAATCGGTGTATTGGGATCAAATCTAAGAATACCTCCTTTAGGAGAAATATCTTCATCCATACCTGTGACATTGGTATATGTGTGATGTTTGACATTATGCTGTATTTTCCAATTCGTTGCATTTCCTCCTACCAAATTCAAAGAATATCCAACAATACTATTGATCCACTTCTTTCTGGAATAAGCCCCATGATTTGCATCATGCATCACAGACAATCCAATACCTGCCTTGCCCAAGCCCATTAAGAAAGCCATTAAATAGAAGACCCAAAGATTTTGAACTATACCCAACAGGAACATGAAGTACGGTACAAAATATAGACTGAACATGAAAACCGACTTGATTACCATCTCAGCATTCGCATACTTGCTGTACCTGCTGTTCTTAAAATATTGATTTACTCGCTGGTTTAACGTCGTGTTAAACTCTTCGTGGAGGCTGTTCTTGAACCTCACTACCTTTCGTTTCATTTGTGCTACCGCCATATCTCTATTGACACTCTAAAAAATTAACAGTTTCAAAAGTAAGTAAGAAACGTCTGAGAAAAGAATTAATTTGATAAAAGGCAGTTATCTGTCGAGCCAATCCTTAAAATCACCAACTCGCTCCCTCGCAACAATGATTTGATCATCATCAAAATGAGTAACAACCACTTCTAATCTAGAGTTGGTGAAGGCTATGATATCCTTTATGTAATTTATGTTGAGGATAAATTTTCTGGAAATTCTGAAGAATTGTGAAGGGTTCAATAAGCTTTCGACCTTATCTAACGTATAGTCTACCAAAAACCGTTTCCCATCTTCGCTAAAAAGGTAAGTTCCTTTGTCCTGGCTATAAATCAATTGAATGTTTTTGGTTTCCACAGACTTTAGATGATCACCTACTTTAACTACGAAACGCTCCTTACCAGCTGGATTCAGACTTTGCATGAGCTTCTCCATTTGACTCAGCTCATTTCCACTGTCCTTTTTTCCTGCAATAGAAGTATGATTGTTTTTTTCAAATTTCTCAATAGCCACCTTTAACTCATTATGGTCAATAGGTTTTAAGAGATAGTCAACACTATTGGTTTTGAAAGCCTTAAGCGCAAATTCATCATAAGCAGTAGTAAAGATGATGGGCTTCTCTACCCTGATCTGATCAAAAATGTCAAAAGATACACCATCAGCCAGCTGTATATCCATAAAAAGGAGATCATAAGATAGTACCGGAAGAGAAATTGTGGCAGACTCAACTGAATCGAATTTGGCGCTAAACTCATAATCCGGTCTTAGCTCTTCGATCAGCGATCTCAATCTTTTTGCTGCCAATTGTTCATCTTCAATAATTATATACTTCATTCTTCAAGTTTGAGTAAAGGAATTTTTACTGAAAAAATTCCTGCTTCACCATTGATTTCCACTGGCTTGCTAGATAAATATTCATAGCGTGCTTTCAAATTATTTAATCCAATACCTGTGGAATCCTTATCCAATTTCTCTTTGATATTATTTGTTATGGTGCAATATTCTCCATTAACCGCAACATTCACCTTTAAAGGATACTGCTCACTCACCACATTGTGTTTAATGGCATTTTCAACCAGCAGTTGAATAGCCAAAGGTGGAACATAACTGGTCATTTCATTCCCACTAACATCTACTTGCAGATTATCACCAAAACGAATCTTTTGAAGAAAGATGTAATTTCTGGTGAAATCCAACTCGTCAGCCAGAGGTACCAGCTCTTCATCTTTTTTATCCAGCACATATCTATACACTTGAGACAACTTCCTGATAAACTCAACAGCCTTAGCCTGATCATCATACACTAGCGTAGTAAGTGCATTCAAGGAGTTGAAAAGAAAATGCGGATTTACTTGATTCTTTAAGCTTTCATATTGAGTAGATACCTGTTCGGTTTTTAGTTTTTCAATATTTATTGCAGCCTGGCGCCAGGAATAAAGAAAGCCGCGCCCATGCATAAAAACATTTATAGCTAAAGTAACAAGGAATGTTACGGTAAATGATGATCCTGATCTTTCAATGGAAGCACTAAAAGATTTTCCCAAAATCAGCATATCGAAAAACAAGTCCAGAACCCATACTACGATAAAGACAAAAACCACAATCGAGACAAGACTTGCTAAAAAACGCTTTAGGGGAGCCTCGATCCAACCAATTCGTTTATCCCAAAAGACTACAAGAAATTCACTACCCTTCCAAAAAGCAATCCAGGCCACTCCACTATATATAGAACTTAACCAAAAATATTTCGAGAATAGATAAGGACTTTCTAAGCAATTATCACACAGAAAAACCATGTTGACTGTTCCGCCTAAAAGAAAAATCAGTATGGAACTGATTATATGATTATCCCAATACTTTTTCACAGTGAAATCACAATTTCACTTGAACCATTGGCTATGGAGAATTTACACTCCTCAAAACTCGGAGGACCAAATATTCCCTTTGCATTGTTGGAAAATGCATACGGTTCTGTTGGAATCCCCATGAAATTAGCGTCCAATTTTCCATTATCATTTTTATCATGGAAAAGTGATATCGCATAAATCCCCTCACCCAATCCGGAAAATGAAAATTCAATGGTATTCGCCTTTATCTTTTGTCCGCTACTTCTAATCTCCTTCGTCAAAAAATGATCTTCATGATTGTATATCGCAATCTTTATCGAACCCTGAAGCTTTTTGATATTTTCAACCTTCACAACCAGGTCACATTTATTTGGCTCCTGACCGGCTGAAGAGATCGAAATACAAATACAAATGAGTAAAATGAAGTGTTTCATAAATGCCTTTTTTCCAAAGGTTCTTCTTGCAAAAAAGATTGACAAAGTTAGGTTACTGAAACGTCATAGTTTCAAGATGAATTGTAAGTGTATACAACTCAGGTGATAATAATATTAAGAAATCATAAATATTTTCAATTTGTTATGCATGCAGAGTAAATATGTGTATATTTGTTATGCATGCAGAGTATTTTTACATTAAACTAAAGCGAAAATAGATATCAACACATGGAAGAAGTAGCAGAAAAATTAACGTTGAAGGGCGGTGAGTTCTTAATTAAGGAAACAACAGCGGATGAGGTCTTCATTCCTGAAGAGTTTTCTGAAGAGCAAAAAATGATGGCTTCCGCCACTCAAGACTTCATTGACAAAGAAATTATCCCGATAACAGAACGTATTGAGAGCATGGAAGAAGGTGTTATGCCTTCCCTGATGGACAAGGCTGGAGAACTCGGTTTATTGGGTGTTACAATTCCTGAAGAATATGGAGGCCTAGGGATGAGCTTTAATACAGGAATGCTTATTGCAGATATTATGGCAGTCGCTGGGTCATTCTCGACCGCATACGGTGCGCATACCGGTATCGGCACCCTTCCCATTCTTTATTACGGCACGGACGAGCAAAAGCAGAAGTACCTTCCAAAACTTGCTACTGGTGAATGGAAGGCATGCTATTGTCTGACGGAACCAGATGCTGGCTCTGATGCAAACTCTGGAAAAACAAAAGCTACCCTTTCGGAAGATGGTAAACACTATCTTATTAATGGCCAGAAAATGTGGATCTCAAATGCCGGATTTGCAGATCTTTTGATCGTTTTTGCAAAAATTGATGATGACAAAAAATTATCTGCATTTATAGCTGAACGCACATGGGATGGAATCACCATGAACGATGAGGAGAAAAAGCTTGGAATCAAGGGGTCATCGACGAGGCAAGTGTTTTTCAATGATTTAAAAGTGCCTGTTGAGAATCTGCTTTCTGAAAGAGAAAATGGATTTAAGATCGCGGTTAATGTATTGAATGTAGGTAGAATCAAGCTCGGGGCGGGTTGTATCAATGGATGCAAAGATGTTGCTTCAAAATCGACTGCTTATGCGAATGAAAGAAAGCAATTTGGAGTCTCTATCTCAAGCTTCGGAGCAATCAAACAGAAGCTTGCTAAGATGGCTACTAAAACATATGCTACCGAATCTGCTTCATATCGAGCAGGACAAAATATTGAGGATCTGATTGCAAAGCTTCAGGAAGATGGCATGGATGCCACCACTGCCAAAATGAAAGGAGTTGAGCAATATGCAATCGAATGTGCTATGATCAAAATCCACGGATCAGAGGTATTGGATTTTTGTGTGGACGAAGGGGTACAGGTATATGGTGGGATGGGCTTCTCTGAGGAAGCTCCAATGGCTCGGGCATACAGAGATGCCAGGATCACACGTATCTATGAAGGTACCAATGAGATCAATAGAATGTTGATCGTTGGTATGATGTTCAAAAAAGCCATGAAGGGAGAGATTGATCTCCTTGGTCCTGCGATGGAAGTAGGTAAAGAATTAACGGGCGTTCCCTCATTCGAAACCCCTGATCTTTCAGCACCTTTAGCCAAGGAGAAAGACGTAATAAAAAATTTGAAGAAAGCTGTTTTAATGGCTGCCGGAAAAGCAGCAGAGAAATTTGGGCCGAAGCTGGATCATGAGCAAGAAGTGCTAATGAATCTTGCAGACATGTTGATCGAGGTTTATGTAGCAGAATCTACTATTCTTCGAACTGAGAAGCTAATGTCTAAGTATGGTGAGGAAGGCAGCAAGCTTTACCAGGACATGGCTAAACTTTATCTCCATGAAGCTGTTACTAAAATCAAGAATTCTGGTGATGAGGCAGTAGCATGCTTTGCAGAAGGAGATGAACTAAGGGTCATGTTGATGGGTATGAAACGATTCACTAAAATGGATCCGGTGAATACCAAAGAACTAAGGCATGCTGTTGCGGATGTGATGATCAACGAGAATAAATTCCCATATTCTCTGTACAACTAAAAAGCACATTTTGCGTAAAATCAGAAACCGACCCGATGGTCGGTTTTTTTTATATACGGTTTGTTTTGGCCACAATTAAAAATAGCTTTGTATCATAAGGTAACAGTATCCACCGCCCCATGGAAAAATTCAATAAAAAGTTAACTACAAAAGAGAAAGCGTTACAGCTAAATCTCGATAACCGAATCTATGGAACTGTTGCCGAAATAGGTGGTGGACAAGAAGTAGCCGCTTATTTCTTCAAAGCCGGTGCAACTTCAGGAACAATCGCAAAGACCATGTCTGCGTACGACATGACATTTAGTGATGCGATTTATGGAAAGTGTGAACGATATGTTTCCAAAGAGAAACTATGCCGAATGCTGGATAGAGAATATTCCCTCCTCGATCAGCGCTTAACCCATCGCGCCAAGAAGAGTACTTTTTTTGCTTTCGCAAACACAGTAGAGGTAATTAACTACAATAGAAGCAATGTGGGACATGGTTGGATGGGTATCCGATTTCAAAGACATTCCGGATCAGCCCCAAACGAATGTATTATTCATGTCTCTTTAAAAGACAGAGATGCCGAATGGCAACAACAAGTACTTGGAATAGTCGGAGTAAACCTGATCCATTCATGCTACACCTATAATACTCCTGAAGAGATCATTGATTCTTTAGTAGATAATGTGAGAAAGGACAGGCTGGAAATCGATATGTTTAGTATCTCCGGACCGGATTTTCATCACGTCGATAATCGATTGATGACCTTGAAGCTGGTTAAAAATGGACTCACTAAAGTAGCAATGTTTGGCCCTGATAAGGATGTTATTCTTCCTTCCGATATCATTTATAGAAAAAATGCCATTGTACTCAGGGGGCGTTTTCGCCCTGTCACACATGTCAATGTGGACATGATGATTACAGGCATGCGAGCTTTCAAAAAGGAACTAGGCCATGCAAAAGATATCGTCTCTGTTGTTGAAATCACACTTAAAGATCTGACGCTTGCAGGAGAACTAGACGAGCAAGACTACCTTGATCGAGTAGACCTGCTTTGCTCACTTGGTCAAAATGTGATGATATCTAATTACCAGGAGCACTATAAACTTGCTGGGTATTTATCTCAATTTATAAAGGATAAGACCTTAGGTATCATCATAGGCTTAAATAACCTTGCCCAGATATTTGATGAAAAGTATTATGAAAACCTGGATGGCGGAATACTCGAATCCTTCGCGCGACTGTTTGGTAGCAATGTGAAATTGTTCGTTTATCCTATCGTTGATTCCCAGACTGGCAAAATCAAGACAGGTAACGACTTCAATCCGGAAAGACATCTTGTAAGCCTCTTCTATTACTTTGTAGAAAATCAAAAGATTTTAAGTATACCTGACGCAAAAACAGAAAATCTTCACATAATTTCCGATCAAGTCTTGGACATGATCCAAAAAGATGAAGAAGGATGGCAAGATATGGTGCCCAATAGAGTTGCCGATGCGATCAGAGCCAACCACCTATTCAACTACCCATACGAGATCAAGGTAGATGAAGAAGACCTCATGTAGCCGGTCATAAAATTAAGCTTTGCGGGTACCCTCCTTTTGCTATATTTGGCGCTTTAACCTAAATCTAAAAACTGAATAATGAGCGCACGCGGAAACTTTTCAAGTAAACTTGGTTTCATACTGGCAGCAGCTGGATCGGCTGTTGGCCTTGGTAACATTTGGGGATTTCCATACGAAGTTGGTGAGGGCGGTGGAGCTGCGTTTGTGATAATCTATCTCATATTTTGTTTTATTCTTTGTTACCCTGTAATGGTGACAGAGATTGCCATAGGAAGAAAAACTCAAAGGAATCCTGTTGGTGCTTTTAATGCTTTGGGTTTTAGAAAGTGGAATTTCGTTGGAAAGCTAGGGTTGTTCAGTGGAGTGTTGATACTTTCATTCTATAATGTGATAGCTGGTTGGGCATTCGGATACATTTTCGAGATGATTATAGGGAACTTTGCTATTGCTGATCATTTTGGAGCTTACATAAAGGATGTTGTCAAGGTAGGTGCCTATGGTTTAGTGTTTATGCTAGCCACAGCATATGTAGTATCAAAGGGGGTTTCGGGAGGAATTGAAAGAGCTGCAAAAATATTGATGCCTACATTGATCATCATGATCTTGTTAATTGTCGGATATGTGTTCACACTTCCCAATGCGATGGATGGATTGAAATTTTATTTGATCCCGGATTTCACTAAACTGACACCTTCGGTAATATACAATGCGATGGGTCAGGCTTTCTTCTCACTATCTCTCGGAATGGGTGCCTTAATTACATACGGAAGTTATGTCAACAAATCTGACAATATAGTCAGTTCAGCAGCATTTATTACATTGACCGACGTTGGGATTGCTTTTCTAGCTGGCCTTATGATATTTCCGCTGATTGGCTTTATGAGTGAAGGAACAATGGATGGTGCCGGAAGAGGTCCTGCGTTAATCTTTGTTACCTTGCCAAAAATATTTGGTACAATTGGAGGAGGTTTAGGGGTAGCCACTGGGACCATATTCTTTTTACTTCTTTGTTTTGCAGCGCTAACGTCCACCGTATCGCTTCTAGAAGTTCCAATATCTTATGTCGTTGATGAACATAAAGTAGGTCGGAAAAAGGCGGCTTGGTTTGTCGCATTATTCATATTTATCATTGGGATTCCTTCATTGATTGGAAACGGATACTCAGATTTCTTCAGCACAAGCTTCATCACATACAAAGATGGAGGGCAGGATACTGATTTTCTCTCCTTTGTTGTAGCGCTGGCTAATGACACTATTCTTCCCTTAGGAGGTTGCGTCATTGCCTTCTTTGCAGCTCATGTTTGGAAGAAACACAATCTTGATGAAGAACTTGCCCAGGGAGCTCCAGGATACAAAGGGTCAATCATTCAGAAATACTTGAATTTTGCGATAAGCTACTTCGCCCCTATCGTATTAGCGTCACTTTTTGTACTTACAGTACTATTCAAGTTCTTTGGGATTCAGATTATGTGATTATTCTTTGACAAAGCTGCCGGGATCTGTTCCGTTAAAATAGATGACATACTGTCCACGTCTCAAGACTGTTACGTCGATCTCTTTACCCTGACCTGTAAGGACGAGCTTTCTTCCCTTATCATAGATTTCATAACGAGTAAATCGCGAAAGATATAGCCGTGTTTTGGCGGATTTAGGTTTAAACTCAATGGGCTCTGGATAATGATCGTAATCAAATTCCCATGAATAAAGGTATTTCACACGATTGCCTCGAGGAAAGTTATATTTGATGCGATACTTATTTGCCCCCTCCTCAAGGTTTGGATAATAAGTGTACTCAGCTCCTTCGTACCTACCTATTCCGGGAACTATTTTCTGATCTACCCAAACGCCGTTAATCAATCGCTCAATCTCAAATTCACCTTTCCCCGTTTCTCCTTTGGTAACCCAGACCAAGGCACTATCAGTCAATGAGATCGATTCAAATCTGAAAATGGTATGAAACAGAATTGCTTCTGGGTTAATGATTATAGGTGCGCATAAGGAGTCCTTGTGTTCAACGCGAACCTTTACCGGACTATAAAGATCAAAGTCAGTAAAATCTAATTTGATGGCACTTAGACGATAATTGATCTCAAGCGGTTTTTCATTAATATAAATTCTGTCAATACAAAATTCTCTATTGGTTTTATCAAATGGATTTTGGATAAAAAGTGATTTTCCTTGAAAAACACCCGCTAGATTGGTCTCCATTTTAGTAGGCACCTGTGCCGTGGCGACTCCCAACAAGAAATGAATGAATACGTAAATTAAAGCTCTGTTTCCCATTTATAAACTTCCGATCTCTTAAGCTCTCTCAAACATGGTGCTATCTATATGAAAAGTATATATTATTTCGATGAGACACGTAATAACCCCCTTAAATAATTCGTTATTTGAACAAATCAAAGATTATATATTCATATTTTTACTTTTCAACCAGCCTCGTAAGAATATGTATTTAGATGACCGATACGCTTCTTATATGGTTTAATCCCGATAGTCAAAAGTATGAAACCGGTTTTCATAGTGACTATCAATTGGCTACAGCAATAAGCTCAAATCAGGACAGGTTTGAAGTCTTGCATGAATTTAGTCTGGAAACATCCTTTATAGCCAATAAAATCCTTCGATCTTTAAATGTGGTTCGCACCACTTCTTCTAATTTAAATCGTTAGTCAGTCTAAATTTCTAACTTAGCCTAAATGAGAAATTGGCTTTTAGTATTAATCCTTATTGGAGGAAGTTGTAGCCCAAGGATAGTTTCCTATGTAAACTTAAAAGCACCTTTCAAGTCTTTCGAAACATATCGTCTTGTCAGTGCCAAACTGGAGTCTAAAAATGTAACACCAGAAAATACCCGAATATTCGATTTAATTAAGGAGAATATTCATCAAGAAATGAGTAGACGTAACTACCAGACTTCTAATGTCTCTCCCGATCTTTTGCTACGATATGAAGTTACCTCTAATGCCAGAGTTGAGACCAGTACTGTTCAGGATCCATTTTTATTTTCACCTACTCAAATAAATAGTCGCACCATTTATGAATCGGTTTTGCTACTGGAGTTGGTTGATCAAAATAAGAAATTGGTCTGGCAGGGAAGTTACGATTTACGGCAACAGAGAAAAGAAAAAAAAATGACTCGTGCTATAGAAAGGGCAGTTGGCTATATCTTCACGACTTATCCATACAAAGCACAATCGGGTAATGTAATTGAAGAATTAAAATCGATCGATTAAACCGTTCATGACAGATTATAGTTTTTGGTCTCTTGTACCTCCTCTCCTTGCTATTGGCTTAGCCATCAAAACAAAGCAAGTGGTATTTTCTCTTTCACTGGGAATATTCGTAGGATATTTAATCATCAATAATGGAAACCCATTTGAAGGATTATTATCAACGATCGGTGCATTCGTTGACGTGTTTCAAAGTAAAGGAAACACCCGGACCATCGTTCTCACCTTGATCATTGGTTCACTTATTCAACTAATAAAATATTCAGGAGGAATTAATGGATTTATCAATTGGGTTCAACTAAAGCTATCCAATCAGAAAAATTTTACCGGCAAGGTTCAGGCGGTATCAGCACTTACAGGCTTTCTCATCTTTGTAGAATCAAATATTTCTATTCTCACAGTTGGTACTATTTTCAGACCTTTATTTGATAAACTGAAAATCCCAAGGGAAAAGCTTGCTTACCTCGCGGATTCGAGTTCAGCTCCTTCATGCATTCTCTTTCCGTTAAACGCATGGGGAGCATATGTCATGGGGTTGCTGGTGGCATTTCCTGGTGTGGATCCATTCAGAGCTTTAATCTATTCGATCCCTTTTAATTTTTATGCCATCCTTACCTTAATATTCGTATTCTGGCTTGCACTTTCGGGTAAAGAATACGGTGAGATGAAAAAAATATCGAAAAAAATACCGGAAAGTACTTCAAATGAAAGCCCTGAACCGGAAAGGACTTCAAGTCCGTTAAACATGATCTTACCAATTATTATCATGGTAATAACCATGCCTTTATTTCTTATATATGGAGGTTGGGATGCCACATTGGATGGATCATTTAGTGATAAGATATGGTACAGCATCAGCAATGGATCTGGATCAGAAGCCGTTTTGAATGCATGTTTTGTAGCGTTTTTAGTGGCTGCACTGATGTATGCTGTTCAGAAGATTATCAATATCAAGAGTTTTATCAATCAATCCTTTAAAGGAATGAATGATATGATGGTCATGGCGGTATTAATGGTCTTGGCTTTTGCAATTGGAAATTTATGCAACGAGTTGGGTACAGGTATTTACGTTTCCAGGGTGACCTCTTCCTGGCTAATCCCAGAAATAGCTCCTGCGCTAATCTTTATCATCAGCAGTTTCATTGCCTTTGCCACTGGAACATCATGGGGAACATTTGCCATCATGATATCCATTGGGATTCCACTGGCTTTTGCCGTTGAAGCTAATCTCTATCTTGTACTGGCAGCTGTACTGGGAGGTGGAGTATTTGGTGATCATTGCTCACCTATTTCAGATACTACATTAATAGCCTCCGTGGCTTCCGGCTGTGATCACATAGATCACGTTAGGACACAGCTTCCATACGCATTATTTACGGGTGGCTTGGCAGTGATTTGCTACTTGATAGCTGGCTTTGTACTTTAAAAGATAGCTAGTTGCAATAATCTTTTATAGCCTTTGCCGCTTCCGGTACATCAAGTGAACGGGCAAACTTAAAGTCTTCACAAGCAGATTTCAGATTGTCCTTACCTACTTTTACGGCACCTCTATAAAGGTAGGCCTCTCCAAAATCTTTATTGATTGAGATAGCATTATTATACGATTCCAACGCTTGATCAAAATAACCCAATTGATGCTCGGCTCTACCAGCCAAAAAATGCGCTTGCGCCGAATTCTCATTGAGATCGATCGCATTACCCGTATGAATCAATACTTTGTTGAAATCTGAACTATTGTATGAAATTTTGGCCAAACTTAAGTAAGCATTGATGTTCTTAGGATCGAGATTAATAATCTGCTCAAAGTCCTTTACAGCACCTTCTAAATTCCCAACTTCCTCATATGACCTCCCTCTATTGTAAAGGCTTTTGATATGATCGGGATGTGTTGCCAGATAAGAGGAATAGGCTTCAATCGCACCTTTGTAATTCCCATCTTCAAACAAATCATCTCCACTTACTGAATCCCCGGTGTTACATCCGACGACTATGGTGATTAAAACTATTACTAAATACCTCATGCTTTCTTTGCTAAAGGCGGCAAAAGTAGAGTCTATTATCGAAAATCAATACCGCTTTTGACATTTTTATAAGAAGTAAGTTCACAATACGC
Source organism: Ekhidna sp. (assembly GCA_965267215.1). Classification (GTDB taxonomy): domain Bacteria; phylum Bacteroidota; class Bacteroidia; order Cytophagales; family Cyclobacteriaceae; genus Ekhidna. The sequence goes on along the minus strand of OZ253940.1, from coordinate 939,030 downwards.
TGTTCCAAATTTAACCTTGGCAGCAACCTTTAATGGTAATCTATTTGTATCGGCAGAAAGCCAAAACGTAATAGAGTCTTCACCTAAAAAAATGCTGTTCTTTTCCATAACAGGAACGACTTTATAACAACGTATTTTTCCTACTTTGGTCTTGACTTTCTCCTTTCCATAGTAAACCATCTTGAAATCATAGAATTTTTTATCAAAAAAAGCACTCAACTCGATAGTGTCACCTTTATTTAAGCTTTCATAATCAATACTTCTAGCGTACATCAATCCTCCCATCATATCAAATACCCTATCCCCTTCCAAATCAAAATATTTAGTAGGTCTGGGTTTACTCTCAGAAGCATATGTTTGATTGAAGACTACTTGATTATTCAGGTAGTCAAACTGTGTTTCTTCTTTCAGATCAGAATCTCCTTCTGACAGATCTCTATAAGAGTGATATGGAAGAAAGGTTTCGCTATCAATCACTGCCCCCCAACTATCATCAAACGTTGAAAACAACCCTGCCAAGCCCGCGGCTCTTCCTGTCACATCTATTTGCAAACATCTTTTTCCGTCCTGAATTAATTCTTCATCCTGTATATGAAAGGTGCCACGACCGATGGTGAACCATCCATACGTAAGTTTAAATTTCAACTCCTCGCCTTTACTTACTGGAGGAGCATCCATCAAGGATTGAGCTTGAGATAACATGCTTAGAAGCATTAATGTAAAGAGTTTCATAGTCTTAAACATTGGTTCTCTTTTCAACATGCAACTAAAATGCCATGATTTAAACAGAAACGTTATTTTCCCTGAGCGCTTCGTTTAATGAAGTCTTTTTATCGGTACTTTCCTTTCTTTTTCCGATTATAAGGGCACAAGGTACCTGATATTCCCCAGCAGGAAACTTCTTGGGAATGGTACCGGGAATTACCACAGAGCCAGGCGGGACAAAGCCTTTATATTCCTTCGGTTTGCCTCCGGTTACATCTATAATTTTCGAGCTTGCAGTTAACACCACATTAGCTCCTAAAACAGCTTCTTTTCCAACTCTTACTCCTTCAACCACGATACATCTGGAACCAATGAAGGCATTGTCTTCAATGATTACAGGTGCTGCCTGAACAGGTTCTAGAACACCCCCTATGCCGACACCCCCACTTAAATGTACGTTTTTACCAATTTGAGCACAACTTCCAACAGTAGCCCAGGTATCAACCATAGTTCCTTCATCAACATATGCACCGATGTTGACATAACTGGGCATTAATACTGTATTTTTTTGAATGAACGCCCCGTACCTCGCAATTGCGTGAGGAACTACCCTTACTCCCAATTGATCATAACCGGACTTGAGCTTTATTTTATCATGAAATTGGAAAGGACCAACTTCTATGAGTTGCATCTTCATTAAAGGAAAATAGAGAATGACCGCCTTTTTTAACCACTCATTGACAATCCAATCATCACCTGAAGGTTCTGCTATTCTCCTTTTTCCGCCATCCAATTCCTCGATCACTGTTTTTATCGCGACCGCAACATCCTTTTTGTTTACAAGTGATCTATCTTCCCATGCTTCCTCTATCAGGTTTTTTAATTCCATCGAATATTCAATATTTACATAATTATGATAAAAATCACGATCGCTTCGGTATTAAAACCTGTAGATGATGTACGGGCTTTCTGGAAGCTTTCCCAATCAATAGCGAAAACAAATAAATATGACGTTAATATCATAGGAAATACCGGGAAAAAAGAGGTCGTTAACAAAAACATTAACTTTCATGCTCACGCTATTAGTCGATCAAATTGGCCAAAACGCCTATTCGTGCGGGAGAAGATTTTATTCAAGATTCTTAAACTACGACCCAAAGTTTTGGTAATCACCACACACGAATTGATCAATGTCGCGCTTATTGTCAAGTTGGTAACCGGTTGTAGAATAATTTACGATGTTCAGGAAAACTATTTTCTAAATATCTATCACATCAATTCAAGTTATTTCAGAAAAATCTATGCCTACCTTGTAAGGTTTAAGGAGAATATAAGCAGACCATTTATTAGCCATTATTGGCTTGCAGAAAAATGTTATGCCGATGAATTACCCTTTATCAAAAACAAGAGTTCAGTAATTGAAAACAAAGCACTGAAGCTGGAAATTGAACCATCGGAATTTGAAAACCCTAAGCTTCTTTTTACAGGAACAATCTCTATATACGGAGGTATTGAAAATGCCATCCAAGTATTTGAAGAGTTCTATAAAATTAATCCAAATACTTCTTTAAAAATCGTAGGGCAAATTCATAACCGGCCTTTGGAGGAGAGGTTAAAACAGGCTGAGAAAAAGTATAAAAATATTGAGCTAAATATATCATTTGATCCAGTTTCATATGAAAAAATAATTGATGCCATTCAAGCGTCTAATCTTGGTATTATTGGTTATGAAGAGTCACCAGCTAACGCAAAAAAAATCCCAACAAAGCTCTATGAATATTCTCGATATAAGCTCCCTTATCTAGTCAATAAAAATACAACATGGGCAAGTATGGGAGAGACTTTAGGTGGTGCTATTCCTGTCGATTTTAAAGAATTAAACGCCTCCCTACTCTCCAAAATCATGGAAAACCCTGCCTACCTATTTCCGAAATCTTATCCAGAAGACATGACTTGGGAATATGAAGAGCAAAAAATTTTTACATCAATTAAAAGTTTAATCAAACTTCATTAAACTACCTGATTAATAGATAATTAAATTCAAAATTAAATATTAAACTAAATTTATTTTTAGATTAATCTAAATTATGAATTAGCTTTGCAGTATGTCTAAAGAGCTTAGTTATACTGAAGAGAATTACCTCAAGGCGCTATATCACTTATCAAATGAGGGATCAGAGAGTGTTAATACAAATTCGCTGGCGGAAAGCATGAAAACCACTCCTGCCTCCGTGAGTGACATGGTTAAAAGATTGGCTCAAAAAAAGCTGATTGGTTATCAGAAATACAAAGGTGCTACCATGTTACCTAGCGGTAAAAAATTAGCACTTAATGTGATTCGAAAACATCGACTTTGGGAAGTATTCCTTGTCGAGAAGTTGGGCTTCAAATGGGATGAGGTTCACGAAATAGCTGAGCAATTGGAGCACATAAAATCTCCAGAACTCATTTCTCGCTTAGACAAGTTTCTTGGTCACCCCACAATGGATCCACATGGCGATCCAATTCCAAACGAAGAGGGCATCATGAAAAAAACTATTCGAGCTTCTATTTCTGAAGTCAAAGTTGGGACAAATGGGATCATTGTTGCTGTCAATAATGATGATACCCTCTTACTTCAACACCTGGATTCCCTTGGAATAAAACTTGGTTCAAAAATCCAAATCACCGATCGTATGGAGTTTGATGGATCTGTCTCGATCACTATTGACAAAGGTGACCCTCAGTTCATCTCGAGTACTGTTGCAGAAAATCTAATGATTACATTAATCGATTAACATGAAATACTACTTCCTGATAATTATATCTTCCATTCTTCTTGGATGCTCATCAAAATCTGAAAGTGAAACCAATTTGCCGCATGTAGTAGCCACTACCGGAATGCTCTACGATGCTGTGATAAATATTGGTGGGGAGAACATCACTGCTGAGGCAATCATGGGTCCCGGAGTGGATCCGCACTTATATAAAGCGACCCAGGGAGATCTCTCCAAACTCAACAAAGCAGATCTTATTGTCTATAATGGGTTATTACTTGAAGGAAAGATGAGTGAGATTCTAGAAAAACTAGGCAGGCAAAAATCTGTTGTCGCCGCTGCAGAGGCTGTGCCCAAGGAAATGCTCAAATCAGCGGTAGGCTATAAAGACGCTTACGACCCACACGTATGGTTTGATATAAGAAGATGGAAATATGCTGTAAATGCTACCAGCAAAGCACTCATCCTTCTCGATTCAGTCAACAAAGAGACATATCAGAAAAACACGAACGTTTATTTAAAAAAACTGGATAGCCTGGATGTTTATGTTAGGAAAAGAATCCTGGAAGTACCCGGAGAGCAACGTATTCTGGTTACGGCTCACGATGCATTCACCTATTTTGGAGAAGCATATGATATCAGAGTTGAGGGTCTGCAAGGTATTTCAACGGTAGCTGATTTTGGTCTGAAAGACATTGCAGATATTATTGATCTCATCATTGAAAATAAGGTCAAAGCCATTTTTGTTGAAACCAGTGTTTCTGAAAAGTCAATAAATGCAGTTGTGACAGGCTGCAAAGAAAAAGGCCATCATGTTAGTATAGGTGGCTACTTATATTCGGATGCTATGGGTGAACTGGGGACTGAGGAAGGCACCTATATAGGAATGTTCAAAAGTAATATTGAAACAATCGTTAACGCACTAAAATGATTCAGCAGGTAGATAATCCAGTACTCGAGATCCACGATCTTACTGTAAGCTATGACAAGAAACCTGTATTATGGGGGATTGACCTTTCAATCCCGGAAGGCTCCTTGTGTGGGATCATTGGCCCTAATGGGGCCGGTAAATCCACTCTTATAAAGTCCATAATGGATCTGATAGATATGAATTCAGGCTATGTAAAGATTTTTAATGAGTCGCTTGAAGAAGTTCGAAAAAGAGTCAGCTATGTCCCACAAAAGGAGTCTGTAGACTGGGATTTCCCGGCATCTGTCTTAGATGTCGTGTTGATGGGTCGTTATGCAAACCTTGGCTTATTCAAAAATCCTCGGAAAGCTGATAAGGAAGCGGCAATAAAAGCATTGGAACTTGTAGGTATGGATGCCTTTCAAAAACGTCAGATCTCACAACTGTCCGGAGGCCAGCAACAACGGGTATTCTTGGCAAGAGCGCTTACACAAAATGCGGACATCTATTTTCTTGACGAACCTTTTGCCGGTGTAGATGCGGCTACAGAAAAGGCTATATTCAAAATTCTTCAAAACCTGACACATGAAGGTAAAACGATAGTGGTTGTACATCATGACTTACAATCCGTGGAAACTTATTTCAATTGGGTAATCCTACTTAACCTCAGGCTAGTAGCTTCTGGCCCTACAGATAAAGTATTCACTCCTACCCTTCTGGAAGAAACGTACGGAGGTAAGTTAACCCTACTGACGGAGGTGGGTGAATTGGTGCAAAAGGGAGAATTTAAGGCAAGAGAAAAACAATAATGGAAACACTGATAGAATTTTTCTCTTTTCAGTATCCAAATATTAAATACGTGGTATTTGGAACCATTCTCCTCTCCATAAGCTCAGCAGTCGTTGGATGTTTCACATTTATCAAAAAAAAGTCTTTGGTTGGTGATGTCATATCTCATGCAGTACTGCCTGGTATCTGCATCTCTTTTCTAGCAACGGGTAGTAAAGATCCTTTTTTATTGATTATAGGAGCTTTCTTCTCCGGATGGATATCCATAATCGTGATGGATAAAATCATTCAAAACACTAAAATCAAAGAAGATGCTGCAACGGGTCTATCACTATCGGTATTTTTTGGGATTGGGATTTTGTTGATGACCTATATACAACATTCCGGGAATGCTTCACAAAGCGGACTGGATACTTTTTTGTTTGGAAAAGCTGCTGCTCTGGTTGGAAAAGATTTAGTTGCTTTCAGCCTGGTGGCATTCATCGTTTTATTAATTGTCATCATTTTCTACAAAGAATTTAAACTCATCAGTTTTGATCCGCAATTCGCTCAGGTAATTGGCTTACCTATCAAACGTTTAGAGTTATTGCTTACATCTATAACTGTGCTCGCTGTAGTAACAGGTATACAGGCTGTTGGTGTGGTGTTAATGGCTGCAATGCTAATCACTCCGGCTGCAGCTTCACGATACTGGACTAATCGCCTTTCACGAATGATACTTTTAGCTTCACTCTTTGGAGCATTCTCAGGAATTAGTGGAGCATTTATTTCTTATAGTGCTCCATCTATGCCCACGGGTCCATGGATGGTGATGATTCTCTCTATCATTGCTTTGTTATCATTCTTCCTGGCTCCTGGAAAAGGGATATTTATTCGACAATGGCGAAGAATATCAATAAAAAAGCAATTATTGGAAGAAAATCTACTTAAGACTTTTTACAGAATAGGTGAAAACAGTGGAAATCATTTTAATAGGGTTGCCACCGATGACCTTCAGCTAGTAAGACAGTTTTCAGCATCCCAACTTGCCAAGGGTCTTCGAAAGCTACGCGTCAATGGTTATGTCAAAAGAGATAGTAATTCATGGTTTCTTACCAATGAAGGGTTTGAAAAAGGAAAGAGAATAACAAGGTTACATCGACTCTGGGAGCTTTACTTAACCAAATACCTGAGAATTGCTCCGGATCATGTCCATGAAGATGCTGACACCATCGAGCATGTCATCACGCCAGAGTTGGAATCGAGATTAGAAAAACTATTAGAGTTTCCAGATGTAGATCCACACTCATCAGCCATACCATCAAGGAATTAAAAATGGATAATGGAAAATTAAATAACAGCGAATCGTCAATTGTCAATTATCAAATTACTAATTGAAGATGGACGCTTTTTGGATCATATTGACCGGATCGTTGGTGGCTGTTAGTTGCGCATTATTAGGCTCTTTTCTAATACTTCGTAAAATGTCAATGGTTGGTGACGCGATATCACATTCGGTGCTTCCTGGTATTGTGATCGCCTTTTTTATCGCTGGAAGCATGCAATCAATATGGATGTTAGTTGGTGCTGGAATCTTGGGTGTCCTGACCACTTTTCTGATAGAATTTTTTCACCAAAAAGGGAAACTACAGACCGACGCTTCCATTGGCGTGACGTTTACCTGGCTTTTTGCGCTTGGTGTCATCTTAGTAACCTACTATGCCGGAAATGCTCACATTGACCAGGACTGTATACTACACGGAGAAATAGCTTATGTACCTATCGATTTACTCTATACTTCATCAGGTAGCCCCATAGGTCCTAAAGCAGTCATCATTCTCTCTTTTGTTCTGACTATTATACTTTTATTTATTTCAATCTTCTATAAGGAGCTTTTCATAACTACGTTCGATCCATCGTTTGCAAGTGCCATTGGCATATCTACCTCCAAGTGGCATTATGGACTGATGGGACTGGTCTCCTTGACCACTGTTGCCTCCTTTGAATCTGTGGGTGCCATTTTGGTAGTAGCCCTTCTCATCGCTCCAGCAGCCTCTGCCTATCTCCTAACTAACCAGCTAAAATATATGTTAATACTTAGTTCGGCATTCGGTATCCTAAGTTCCATACTGGGATACTGGCTGAGTTATATATTAGATGGTTCAATTGCTGGGGCAATGGTCACCATTTCTGGAGTTATTTTCGCAGCATGTTACTTAATTGTACAATGGAAAAAGTAGAAAAAAGTCTTTTAATCTTACTATTGGTCATTTTCACCTCATGCTATAAACAGTTGGAAATGGAAGGATTCAATAAAGACAAATGGATAAATGGTCAGAATGATTGCGATACCTACCGACTTGATATCTCTGAAACTATCATTGAAAATCAGGATATACTATTAGAATCTACTCAGAATGAAATTGAAAGCCTTTTAGGCAAACCGCAAGAGCATGAACTCTACGATAGAAATCAAAAATTCTTTCATTATAGGCTTACACCACAAGAAAGATGCGGCGAGTACAAGACTGTCAAATATTTATCCATTCGTTTTAATGCTATAGGTCGAGCCAATCTCATCCAGGTGATGTTGCGGGAACCTTAGTACCTAACCAATGAGTGAACTTCTTCACAATATTCTCGCAGCGTAGTTTCCCCATTTAAAAAGCCAAGCTCTACCAAAAAGGAAAAACCTACGACCTGAGCATTTGACATCTCAATCAATTCAGCCGCAGCCAGTGCAGTACCTCCTGTGGCTAATAAGTCATCATGAATTAAAACCTTTCTTCCAGGCTGAATTGCATCTTTATGAATTTCAATTTCAGCAGAACCATATTCCAAATCATATTTAAATGAATGTGTTTCAGCTGGAAGTTTTCCTTTTTTTCGAATAGGAACAAAAGGAATTCTCATTTTCTGTGCCAGTGAATTCCCCCAAATAAATCCCCTGGATTCTATGCCAACAATTACATCAATCCCTTTTTCAAGCCAATAATCAGCGAGGTGATTGGTAATGTCCGAGCTCAATTGAACATCGCTCAGCAAGGGGGTGATATCCTTAAACTGAATTCCGGGTTGTGGAAAATCCGGTATTGTTCGTATGGTTTGAATAATTCTTTCGGTAAGATTCATGGACGAAAAGGAAATAGGTTTTAAAATTGAGGCACAGTATTTGAAAAGAGGTACTAAAAAACTCAATCAACATGAAACGAACAAAATAAACATTTCATGTAACCATTAAAATAATTATTGTATGAAAAAGCTATACACGATATTACTGATTCTATCCCTTGGGATCTACTCAGCCAATGCACAGAAGCTATCCAAAATTGAAGAACTTCTTCAGTCAAAACAGAAGTGGTCAGTTATTGATGTAAAAAGTAAGCGGCCTTACTTTGAAATTGGAGAAACTTTCACCATGCGAATAGATCGTAAATTCTATCACGATCGCAATAATTATGCAAAATTGGGCGGGGAGTGGACACTAAACGGAAAGCAATTGATTTTAACTTATGATTCTTTCACTGAAGAAAGAAGGAGAGTTCCATATGTTTACAAAATAAAGAAATGGGGAAAAGACGGTTTTCAACTTGCCTATCGAAACAAGTACAATAAGAAAGAGAAAGTATATTTCAAATAATCTGGCCCCTTTTTAGGGGCTTTTTTTGTATTCTGTGTCTTCATTAAGTATCTATTTCGAAAACTTATGATGATAAGACCAGCTGCAATTTTTGTTTTCTTCATTTTTCTTCTCTTCTCAAGAAGTTATTCTCAGGAAACATCTGATGATTATTCTGACTATTCGTACTTATGGGCCGATGAAGGCAAAAAGAAGAAAAAGAAAAAACGTAACAAAAAAGACGATCATCTCAAGCTCGACTCCCTACAGGTTAAATCGGATAGCTTAGCACTAGATAGCGTTAATCAAGAAGCAATTTTAATCCCCCTGGATACACTGAAGCCAGACTCAAGCGCAATCAGCCAGATAGATAGCCTTCAGACACCCAGTAAAGAGGAACCCAAACCTAAAAGAGAGCGAGTAGAACGCCCTCCTATCAGCGACTTTCGAGAACCCATGGTTCTGCCAAATGACGATGGTAGCATCAATGGTGGCCTCACCTATACGCAAATTGATGGTAAAGATTACGTAGGATTAGTACTCTCTCCTGAGTTTAAATTCGGCAAAGTAGGTGTTGGATTAAACGTGCCAATCTTATACGGCCTGGATGACAATTCCATTCGCACAGAAATCTTCGAAGATGGTGTTGGTGTGGCTCGATTGATCCGATATATCCGATATGGTGTTCAGAAAAATGACCCTGTTTACATTAAGGCCGGGGAAATTTCCGGATTGATGCTTGGTTACGGTGGATTAGTCAATAACTACACCAATACTACAAGCTATGAAAAACGAAAGGTGGGTATCCATGCAGATTTCAACTACGATAGGTTTATAGGACTTGAGCTACTTTACAGTGATTTAAACCCTCAATCTTTTAATCTATTTGCAGCCAGGCCTTACATAAGGCCACTCTCAGCCTTTCCTCTAAAGATTATAAACACGCTTGAGGTCGGTACGTCATTCATTTCTGATAAAGATCAGACCAGTATCATCACAAGTGATTCTACAAGCACAACATATGCATTCACTGAATCTGGAGTCAATGGATTTGGTGTAGACATGGGAATAACATTATTGAGTTCACCTTTTATTCAAATTGATTTGTTCGCTTCGTATTCAAGCTTAAATATCAAAAGCGATACACTCTCTCAGCTGGCATCTGCGCTCGGTGACACTGATTTTAAAACAGGATCCGGAACGTCCGTAGGTATGAACTTTAGAATGCATTTCATTGCAGATGTATTCAGCACTGATATTCGAATTGAGCGCTTGAATAACTCAGATCACTATATCCCTCAATTCTTTAACGCTACCTATGAGATAAACAAGGACGGCAGGATTGCTTCACTTGTCACAACAGAAGGTAAAAATGGTATCTACGGGTCGTTGAGAGGTCATGTATTGAAAAAGGTATCTCTTGGTGGCAGTCTCATGGTGCCGGATGACATCTCAGCTGCTTCACCTGCCTTTGTTGAATTGTCAGCAGATATGGAGCGTTTAGCTAATAAATTTTCCTTTCACGGTAGCTATGTGAAAGGAGACTTAGATGACCTGGGTGATGCCTTCAGTTTTGATGAACGATCGTTGGCTAAGATGAGATTCATTTATCATATGAATAAATTCTTAGCTACTGGCGTGGATTATTACTGGTTATTCACTCCTACAGCCGAAGGAGGATATGAGGCTACTAAATACATCATGCCTTACTTCGGTGTGAGTATTTCTTTATAATAAGATTAAATACATATAAGAGTTTTATTTAGTTGCATTAACAACTATTTTTGCGGTCTTAATTCATAATTATGTATTGGGAATCGTACAGCCATTCAAAAATCAAGCAAATCATTTTCGGTGCGTTAGAACAAAACCTGGATTACAGGCACAAGCCTATTTTAGGGTTACCTGCCTCCTATCTTGATACCGAAGTATTTTATCATGATGCGCCATTCCTGAAAGACGCCCCTTTTCTCTCAGCGATGATTGCTAACCCAAATCACATAGGTTGTCACACTCTTAATGAGTCGGAATCAGCATTCGAGGGGACACAGAAAATCGAAGCAGAGCTGATTGATCTTTGTGCCAAAGAAATCTTTGGAGGGAAAGAAGAAAGTTATGATGGCTATGTGGCTTCTGGAGGTACAGAAGCAAACATTCAAGCCATCTGGGTTTTGAAACGTTATTATGAGAAGGAGTTCAATGCCAGCCCGGAAGATACATTACTTGTATTCACTCAAGATGCGCATTATTCCATGCCGAAGGCGGCCTCACTTCTAAGCTTAAACAGCCTTGTTCTACCTGTTGATGAAAAGACGCGACAGCCATCACTTGAATCACTTGAGCTTCTTAAAAAATCGCAGCAGGAAGGAAAAAAACATTTCATTATTGTACTGAATATGGGTACTACCATGTTTGGCTCGGTAGATGACATAGACCCAATAACTGAATGGGCCGATCTACTGGGATTGAATTACAAAATCCATGTGGATGGTGCATTTGGTGGATTCATTTATCCTTTTTCTGATCCAAATTCCAAACTTACATTCAATCACCCAAGGATAAACTCTTTCACACTGGATGGCCATAAAATGCTCCAATCTCCATACGGAACGGGTATATATCTCACCAGAAAAGGTTTCATGGACTATGCACTTACGGAAGAAGCCAACTATGTAAAAGGGAAAGATTATACACTTGTGGGAAGCAGATCAGGAGCAAATGCGATAGCTGTATGGATGATCATGCGAACGTATGGATCAGATGGATGGAAGATGAAAATCAGGAAGCTGCTTAAAAAAACCGATAGACTCTGTGATCAATTAACAGATATGGGAATTGAGTATTACAGGAAACCGGTGATGAACATCGTGACCATTAAATCCTCATACATTGATTCAAGGATCGCCAATGAGTTTATGCTGGTACCAGATACTCACGATGAGAATCCGAATTGGTACAAAATTGTAGTGATGGATCATGTGACACAGGGTCAACTTGATCGGTTTTTAGCTCAGATACAACCTGTATTAAGCGTTTAAGCTTCTATTCGAACCTTAGCGATTCAATTGGATCTAACCTGGAAGCCTTATGAGCAGGGATGTACCCTGAAATGAGTCCCACCACTATACCTATTAATACAGCTACGAACATCCATAACCATGGGACCACAAAACCAGAATTGAATATCGCTGTTGCGGTTACATTTCCAATGGCCATGCCAAGAATAATTCCCCCTATTCCGCCCATTTGACAAATTACGATTGCCTCGATAAGAAACTGTTGACGGATTTTTTTTGGTGTAGCTCCAAGTGCCTTTCTAACCCCTATCTCCCTTGTTCTTTCTGTTACCGAAACAAGCATAATATTCATAAGACCAATGGAAGCACCTATTAACGTCACGAATCCAATAGTGAATCCACCGGCCCTCAAGTACCCTGTGATCTCACCCATTCGTTCAGCTAAAGATTTACTTGCTGATAAATCAAAAGAATCTTCCTCTCCCGGCCGGTCTTGACGAATAGCTCTCATCAAACCTCTGGCCTGCCCCATTGCTTGCTCCATCTGAGTTGGATCTGGAACTGCAACAGCCACCTCATAACCGAAATTTCTCTCTGGAGCAATGATCCGTGCGGTTTGCATTGGTATAATAATGGTGCGGTCGATATTGGAATTTCCGCTAGCCCCACCCTGTTCTGCAATAGTTCCTACAATTCTGAATTTTGACCCAAGCAAACTTATTTTTTTACCAATCGGACTTTCATTCTCATCAAAGAGGTCATTGATTACATCATTACCTACAAGCGCTACATAACTACCATTCAGACTCTCTGTTGCTGAGAATGGGCGACCTTTTGCTATGTCATAACCATCTACTGTCAAATAATTCTCATCCCCTCCCCGTATGATCTGATTGGGATTTGTGACCTTTGATTCATATTTAATTTCCGCCATCCCCGTAATTACCGTATAAATAGATACCACTCCGGGACCATCGTATTTTTCCTTAAAACTTAAAAGCTGATTGTACGTGACCTTGGGATAGGTCTTGGCTTTCTTCCCACTCGAAGAACCACGATCCGGCCTTTTGTCTTCGATATCAAACGTATTCGCACCTAAACTGGAAAAACTACTATTGATTGAATTTTGAATACCATCGATGGCTGTAAGTATTCCTACCAGCGAAGTAATGCCAATGGATATAATAGCAGCGGTCAAGAAAGTTCTTAACTTGTTTGCTTTAATAGACTTAATGCCTTCTTTGATGTTTTCGCGAATGTTCATTAGATGGTATTAGTAAAACACACGGTTTTGATTAACGTTGTATATACAAAAGTGATGCATATGAGGGGAATATTGTTACTAATTTTCTTAAATGTCTGTATAGCCAGCCGGGCGGCATATATCATGATCCCAATGGATGAAACGCAAACCAATCATCTCAAGGCGTATGGGATCGCTTATTGGATACTTACCAAAGAAGTAGAAGTCGATTGGATGCTTAATTATAAAGGAGGAAGCTTTATGATTAAATACCTGCAGGCCTTCGAGAATGAATGCATCATAAGAGGTGTTTCTTATCAGGTGATCTCTGATGCTGAAGCGAATGACGTTTTAAGTACCATTGCCAGTCCATCTTCCAATATGGATGTGATGAAGCTTGAAAAATTTCCAAAGGTTGCGGTTTATTCACCTAAAAGTAAACAGCCATGGGACGATGCTGTCACACTTGTTCTTACCTATGCTGAGATACCGTATGATGTCATTTTTGATGATGAGATCATGAATGATGAGTTACCTAAATACGATTGGCTTCACCTCCACCATGAAGATTTCACAGGCCAGTATGGTAAATTTTATCGGTCCTACCACCACTTCCCCTGGTATCAACAACAGCAACGAGAATATGAAGAGTCTGCCAGAAAACATGGCTTCAAAAAAGTCTCCCAGTTGAAACTTGCAACTGTACAAAGAATAAAAGCTTATGTTGCAAGTGGTGGTTTTCTTTTTGCAATGTGTTCAGCCACTGACACATATGATATCGCGCTAGCCGCAGAAGGTTTGGACATCATAGAAAGTATGTATGACGGTGATCCTGCCGATCCAAGAGCTCAATCTAAGTTGGATTTTTCTCAAACAATTGCATTTGAAAATTTCACAATCGAACGAGATCCGATGAGATATGAATATTCGAATATTGACAATCAGGCAAATGAAAGAGGGCTGGTTGAAAAGAATGATTATTTCACATTATTCGAATTTTCCGCTAAGTGGGATCCAATCCCAACTATGCTTACACAGAATCATCAACAGATCATTCATGGTTTCATGGGACAAACAACCGGATTCAAAAAGCAACTGGTTAAAGGTGATGTGATCATCATGGGGCAAACTCCAAGTATTAATGAAGCAAAGTACTTACATGGTGTACTGGGAAGAGGATTTTGGACTTTTTATGGAGGTCATGATCCGGAAGACTACCAACACTTTGTGAACGAACCGCCAACTGACTTAAACCTGCACCCTAATTCCCCGGGTTACCGATTGATCTTAAACAACATCCTATTTCCAGCAGCCAAAAAGAAAAAGCAAAAAACATGATTAGACTTTAGATACTAGATAGTGGATGATAGATTTTGTATCGAATTTTCATCCTTAGCTTTTGAACAATATTTATCATCTAACGTCTTTTGTATAAAATCGAACGTCAGTGCATTCGATCCGCCCTGGGTGCCAACTCCTTCATGATTTCGGCTTCTGAAGCCAAAAACTCACGCCATCTGGCTTCAACTTTTTCCTCCGGTAGATACGCTTTGGCTAGATCAATGAAGTTATGATAATGCCCTGCCTCTGAGACCATCAAATCATAATAGAACCTCTGTAGCTCTTCGTCATTAATATTCTTCCATAGTAATTTAAATCGCTCACAGCTCCTTGCCTCGATCAACGCATTCATAAGTAGTTTCTCCACCAACTGCTCTTCTCTACTACCTCCCTTCTTTAAAATGGAAGCCAGTCTGGCCACATACTCATCCTTCCGTTGCTTACCCAACCTGAATCCTCTCTTTTTCAAATGTTCAATCACTAATTCAAAATGAGCCCATTCCTCTGCCACAACTGGGGTAAGGACATCCACCAACTTCTCTTTATCAGAGAATTGGACGATGAGTGAAATACATGAAGAAGCCGCTTTCTGTTCACAATATGCATGATCAACAAGGATATCCTCAATATTCTTTGCGGCAATATTTACCCAACGAGGATCCGTTGGCAATTCAAGACCAAGCGTGGTTTTTCCAGGGTTCATCAGTCAAAAAACATCCATTTTACAATTATATCAATCACTTTTGGTTGGCCAGGATAATTTGGTGTCGCGAAATACCCATCGTTTCTCGGTTCATTAAAATGGGTCCATTTGAGAGAGAAAAAGAATTTATCTACCTGCATATTAAAAAACAGATCTGCGGCCACATAGCCAAAAACCTCCTGCTCATTCTGCAGGTAAAATTGCTGGATTTCAGGTGCGTAAGCATTTGCGAAATAAGAGCTTCTACCATGAGCATCAATACCAACCTCCACAGGTACCAAATCCTTAAACCATTTTCCTCTCCAGAAATATCTGGCGTTTAAAAAGAGGTCAGGTACACGCATAAAATCAGAAGCACCTCCAGATACATTTGAGTAGAGCACTTCATTCTCTAAGTTCCACCCCTCACTTTTCTCATTTAATATCCGAAGATTAAAGTCTCCGCCAAAAGAAGAAAGTAGAACTCCATCACTAGCTTGTTGAGGATCTATTTGCTCATCGAAATAAATGAAATTGTTGTATGCTGTGAAACTAACTTTAGGTCTTATTTCGAAGGATTTAAAATCCAGACTGATTTGACCAGTAAGCTTATTACTAAATACCGGCTCAAAGTCATTGTGCCATTCATGATGATTTCCGAAGTAATCACTGTATATAAACGGTACGTTGAATTTCATTGAGTTGTAACTAACATTTAAAAAATCACTTGTAAGATTACCTCCAAACTGATATTCGCCACCTACCAGATATTCTGCATTCCCTGTTACAGTAAACTTTTCCTTCCAATCAAACCGGACATAAGTACCGAGATATTTTTCCACCGTAGACTCTCCCGGGTCATACAATAAATACTGCCAATCAATAGACCTTAAACGTGCATAGAATCGATAAAACACTGAAGAAAGGTTCCCTTTAAGACCGGCTTCATTTGAAAACGTAGTAAATATTGATCGCTCCTGAGTTGAATCTTCATCAATCAGAAACTCATCATAAAAATCACGGTATAAATCATACCCTCCAGCTCCTGTACCACCTACAAAGTCTTTGTAGATGTTTGTTTCCTTTCGGTAGTCCAGGGTATGATAGATTTGAAACTGTTCCGCTATTTGAAAATCATGGTACAAGTGCCAATTATTGATTTTGGCTACTGCCTGAGCCTCATCCAATCTCAATAATGCGTTATCAAACAAGAAAAAGTCAGATCTCAATCCTTCACTCGTTGGTCTGGCGCCTCCTTGCTCCTCAACTTCATGATTCATGCTCGAATAATTGGCTGTAAGTTGATATGGTATCTTTGGATGCTTATAATGTGTATAGGCTGCAAATGATGATCCCACCACCAATCGATCTGTCTGATTTTCAGGAGCAAGCTGCTTATTGGCCGTGATTTTTCGCAAATCAAACCCTATGTTCCAATGGGGATTCACATTTCTTGAAAAACCAAGATCAACAATGTTTCGGTTTCCGCCTCCCAGATATACAAACAAACTTATAAAAGGAGATTTGGTATCGTAGTATTTAATGTCGGAGGGTTGGTAAGCATACCTACTATAAGCATCAAAACCAGATGTACGGCCAAAAAGCCTTTGAGGAGTGTAGAAAATCGGGAAAAGTGCCGTTCCAAAATTGCCTAAGTTCTGAAATTTCCTCCCCGACTTACTTACAAGTGATTGACGTTCAAAAAGGTATATCGAAGTATCCACATTTTGATATGCTTCAATATTATTCAACAAGTTGGACTCAGTAGTGAACAAAGTGGTCTCAGGCCCATATACAAGCTGTGTAGAATCATCTACAATCTGTGCTGAGGAAACAACTATTGATAAAACCGCTATAAAGGATAAAAATATTCGCACGGGCAAATTTAATGATTGAATAGATCAGATGGCTTCCAGTTCCCGACTTTTACAAAAAGCGTTCCTAAAATAAATTCACGAACTCTCCTCATTGATAGAATTGCTACTAGTATACTTGCGTAGGCATATGATGAAGCTTAGAGAAATAACTGACTTTTTAGAAGCTTGGGCACCTCCATCTCTTCAGGAATCTTATGACAATTCCGGCCTTCTTATCGGAGAAAAAGATGACGAAATCAAACAAGCACTCATTACACTAGATATAACAGAAAAAGTGATCGATGAGGCGATCGAGACGAAATCCAACTTGATCATTGCTCATCATCCATTCATTTTTAAAGGAATTAAGAAAATTGGGAATCGTCACTGGATTGATCGCTGCATACGCAAAGCAATTAAGCACGACATAGCAATCTATGCGATACATACCAATCTGGATAATATTCATACAGGAGTAAACAGAAAGATTGCTGGCAGGCTCGGTTTAGAGAACCTGGAGATCTTATCCCCAAAAAGAGATACTTTGTCCAAGCTCACCGTTTTCATACCCAAAGATGATACCGATCAGGTTCTAAAAGCCATGTTTGAAGCTGGAGCTGGCAATGTAGGCAACTACGATCATTGCAGCTTCCATTTGGATGGGACAGGAACATTTAGAGGGAACGAATCAAGTAACCCCACCTTAGGTAAGATTGGTAAAGACGAAACAGTCGACGAAACCCGGGTCGAAGTTTTAGTAGCTAACCATAAGCTTAGTGCCGTGCTATCTGCCATGCAAAAAGCGCACACTTATGAAGAAGTAGCTCATTATATCACTCCTCTTTCAAACATTAATCAGGAAGTTGGCTCAGGAATGATCGGGCATTTGCCAAAAGAATTGCTCTCCGAGGAGTTTCTCGGGCATCTCAAAGAAAAGATGGAATTGAGTACGATAAGACATACTAAGTTGACATCTAAAAGCATCAAAAAAGTAGCATTGTGTGGAGGCTCTGGTAGTTTTCTCTTATCACAGGCTATTGCGAAAGGAGCTGACGTTTTTGTTACTGCCGACTTCAAATATCACGACTTTTTTGAGGCTAATGATGAAGTCATTATTGCAGATATTGGACACTATGAAAGTGAAGTTTTCACGAAAGAACTGTTGCACGATAAATTAACCAAAAAATTCGCTAAATTTGCGTTCCGTTTGTCGCAGGTAGACACGAATCCAATCAAATATCTATAGAAAACTGAATGGAAAATACAGTAGCTAAAAAGCTGGAAGCTTTAGAAAAACTACAAGCACTAGACTCAAAAATTGACGAAATAAAAAAAGTAAGGGGTGCACTCCCTGAAGAAGTCCAAGACCTTGAAGATGAGATAGCAGGATATCAAACACGAATAGAGAAGCAAGGGGACGAATTAAAGGAATTAGAAGATTCCATCACTGCTAATAAAGATGCCATTAAAGATGCTGAAAAACTCATCAAGAAGTATGAGGAACAGCAAATGAATGTGAGAAACAATCGTGAATACGATGCAATCACAAAAGAAATGGAACTTCAGCAGTTGGAGATTCAGATTTTAGAGAAAAGGATAAAAGAGGCTCACGAAAAAATCGATGCAAAGAAAGAAGAAATAGAGGAGACAAAAGCCAACCTCTCTGAAAGAGAAAAAGATCTTAAAAGTAAGAAGGAAGAGCTTGACAGTATCGTAAAAGAATCTGAAGCTGACGAAGAAAAGATGGAGAAAGATCGTTCTAAAGCAACCAAAGGTGTTGAAGAGCGACTTCTAAAGTCTTATGAAAAAATCAGGTCGAACATGAGAAATGGTTTGGCTGTGGTGCCCGTGAAACGAGGGGCCTGTGGGGGATGCTTCAATGTAGTGCCTCCGCAGAAACAAGCGGAAATTAGAGAAAAGAAAAAGATCATTGTTTGTGAGCACTGTGGAAGAATCCTTTCTGATGTAGAAGATGTCATCGAAGAGGAAGTAAAGCCAAAAAGAAGAACCACAAGAAAGAAGGCTACAGCTAAGAAATAAAGATCATCATCGAAAAAGGCTTCAGGAATGAGGCCTTTTTCATTTCACCCCATTTTCCGGATTCTTTCCTTTAAATTGCCTGAAGTAGTCTTTGATTTCTTCGATCTCCTCCTCCATGTTTCCCTTGGTGTAGTACGGCTCGTCCAGGAATACCGTCTTCGTACCATAATCAAATCCAATTTTAACAATTGGAACGCCAGCCTGATGAGCTATTCTGTAAAACCCAGTTTTCCATTTTGGTGCATAGCTTCTAGTTCCTTCTGGTGTAATAGTCATAACAAACTCGTCTCGTTCATTAAATAAGGTCACAACTTGGTCTACTAACTGCGTGCTCTTTTTTTTGCTTTTTCTATCCACCGGTACTCCTCCAATAAACTTAAGAAACCACCCTACAAGAGGAATTTTGAATAATTCTCTTTTTGCCAAAAAATTTGGTCTGAATCCTATTACGTTTCGTGCACCCCAGCCCACAAAGAAGTCCCAGTTGCTTGTATGAGGGGCCACTATAATCACATACTTTTTTTCGTCCGGCTTCTTACCCTGAACCTTCCAGCCAAAGAGTTTGTATAGACCGCCAAGTATAAAAGCAATCATTCTGAAACTGGATTAAGTTCGAGAAACTTATTCTCAAGCCATCCGATTCGCTTTGTCATGAATTGATAATGAGTGACTTTATTGAGAATAAAACTTTGATATATAATTAACAGGTTCTTCAATTCCGGATCTTGCAGTGGCTCTACACTTGGATTTGAAAAATCAGTGTTTTTTATAATCCAGGGCATTAATTGGTTCATATAAAAATCCACCTGTATTTGCCCTCTAATCCGAGCTTCTTCTGCTAGTACTGTGTGATAATTAGAAAGCTCTTTTCTGAGCTCAAAGTCTTCAATCAAGTCCAGTTTGCCAGTGGATTGAAGAGAACTAAAGGTCACACTGGAAGGAAAATAGTTATTGATGCTGATGGCTTTTGAGAATTTTTCAACTAAGCTATCAGACTGACCTGTATTTATCAATTTCAATACATCTGAAATGACCCTTAATTGATTCTTATTATCAGGTATTTGATACTCCTCATAAGTATCCAAATCAGATCGAAATTCTTCGAGAAAGGAGTCTATCACTTGATTGTATTCTTCCTGTCTTTTCTTCGTTTCAGCATTATCATTCACAAAAAAAGCCAATGAAACACCGAGAATAACGGCTAAAAAGTTGAATAAATGATCCGCCCAGTTGATGTTTTTCATCATTGATAAGAACCCATAGAAGAGAATTTCTCAATTCGCTCATTAATTCTATCCTTCGAAGATTTACTTGAAAGCGCTTTAATTTCCTTAAGGATCACTTTCTTAAGTTCTTTGGAAGCTGCGGTCATATCATTATGTGCACCGCCCAGTGGTTCTTTTATGATTCCATCTATCAGTTTATTCTTGAGCATATCATCTGCAGTCAACTTCAAAGCTTCAGCAGCCTGCTCTTTATAATCCCAACTTCTCCACAGGATTGAAGAACATGATTCCGGAGAAATAACAGAGTACCAGGTATTCTCCATCATAAAAACTTTATCACCAATAGCTATACCCAATGCTCCACCTGATGCCCCCTCTCCTATAATTATGCATATTACCGGCACCTTCAACATCGTCATCTCTTTGAGATTTCTGGCGATAGCCTCTCCCTGTCCTCTTTCTTCAGCTTCCAAGCCTGGATAGGCTCCTGGGGTATCAATTAGCGTTACTATAGGTTTATTGAATTTCTCTGCTAACTTCATCAGTCGAAGTGCTTTCCGGTAACCTTCAGGATTAGCCATACCGAAATTCCTCATTTGGCGCTGCTTTGTAGATCTTCCTTTCTGCTGGCCAATAAACATGACAGATTGTCCATCCAATGTTCCAAAACCTCCCACCATTGCTTTGTCATCTTTCACCGTCCTATCTCCATGCAACTCTATGAAGTCATCTGTAATCTCGTATATGTAATCCAGCGTATATGGTCTTTCAGGATGGCGTGAAAGCTGAACCCTTTGCCAACGCGTCAAATTACCAAACGTCTCCTTTTTAAGTTTCAATATTCTTTTCTCCAATTGACTAATAGCATCAGATACGTCAACGTCGCTGCTATTAGCAAGCTCCTTCATATCTGCCAGCTTTGATTCTAATTCAGAAATAGGTTTTTCAAAATCTAATAACATATGGTTGAATTTGAGATCACAAACTTACTGTGAAAGGGGTTAACACCTTTAAAATATTATTAAGAAAAATCTCACTTTTGCTATTGTTTGAGAAAAGATAAGCCCTTACTTTTGCATCGCTTTTGTAGTTAGGTCCGGTAGTTCAGTTGGTTAGAATGCCTGCCTGTCACGCAGGAGGTCGCGGGTTCGAGTCCCGTCCGGACCGCAAAACATCAACCTATCTCTTATGAGGTAGGTTTTTTTTGTTCAAAAAACTTATAGAGGTCAGGCTTAACAATGCTGATTCCATATTGTCCGAAGCAGCTCTTATCCAGGTTACAGACGCAAAAAATCTTCATAAACGACAGTTTATATATATTACCCATCACCTCCTATTCTGACGTTTTATACCACACATCTGCTAACAAATCACTTTCATCGAAATTATTATCATCTGATAAAGCTAGTATCTATTTTCGCTCATTAACCAAACTCATCTGTAACTGCTTAAAACAACACAGATGGTTAGTGATTCTTTCTTGAACTGAATCATGTCAACCTAAATCGCTTTAGTTATATGAGGAAAACTCTACTGTTATTTTTCATTCCGTTAACTGTATTACTTATACAATACAATGTGTACGCACAAAATAATTGCGCTACCCGAGCAGATCTGGACTGGGATGATCACACAGGTCAACCGACCGGAAATACTTATTCGGATGAAACCGTCGACTTTACTTTTTCAGTGTCGGGATCCGGAGGAATAACTTTTAACAGTACGTACAGTGGGACTCTTATTCCCACAGATGTGAATGAATTCAATACTGTATGGGGCATTCAGCAAAATGATAACGAAACCAATACCTATGTAATTGACTTTAACGGAGACCTTCTTTATGATTTTTGCTTTGACCTACTTGACGTTGACATTGAAGATGATAATGATGATGATGATGTTGTGACAGTTAACGCATATGATGCCTCAAATTCACTCTATACTATTGTAGCGGGTGATTTATCAAACCAGGGTGCGGATATTCAATATAATGGAACCAACGAGTTTGAAGGTATTGGTGAATCTCCCAATGGTTTCTTTACCATCACACCTACTTCCAACGTAACCATATGTTTCCCCATCCCCATTCAAAGAATTGAAATCGTTTATAACACAACTGCTGGAAATGCCGGTTCTTACATAGGTATCAGTGATTTTGATTATTGTTCATTTGATTTTGACAATGATGGAACGAGAAATTCAGCAGAAACAGATTCAGATGGTGATGGTATACCTAACACGCAAGAGGGATACACTCCTGGTGACGCTGACGGAGATGGTATTCCTAATTTTGCTGATACGGATTTCACAACTTTTATAGATACCAATGGAGATAACGTGAATGACAATCTGGATACAGACCTGGATCAATATCCTGACGCGCTGGATCTTGATTCTGATAATGATGGCATTCCTGATTTCACTGAAAATCTTCCTTTAGATGGGGGAAATCCTGCAGATTCTGATTCCGACGGAACAGACGACTATCAAGATTCAGACTCTGATAACGACGGTGTTAGTGATTTCATTGAAGGAAACGATATCGACTTCAATGGTGTAGCTGATATTGCAACATTGGCAGGAACTGATGCAGATCAGGATGGAATTGATGATAACCTGGACAGTGTTTTTGGAAGAGGTACAACCGGGAATAATATAGGGACAGTGGCTGCTGTGGCTGCAAACCTTGTAGACAATGATACAGAGCCGGATTATCGGGATACAGATGACGATGGAGACGGTGTTCTTACTGCTGCTGAGATACCTGACGCAAATGGAGATGGAATTCCGGATTACATCTCAGCCTGTGATGATGGATCAATTTTAGATTTCGAAAATTTCACAGTCGGAAATACTCCAGGTCCGGTCTTCACAGTCGATGCTTCAAACATTACCTTCGACTTTATCAATCCTTCCGGAGCAGCTGTTGATTATGAAATTGACGATGCAATACACAATGAGCATTATGTTTTAGTAGGCCAAACACTTGCCACCAACTCAAATTTTTCACGACTGACTATCAAATTTGACAAACCACTCGAAGGTTTTTGTTTTGACCTACTGGACATAGATTTTGGTACAGACTCATGGCTAGACTCTATGGCTGTAAACATCTTCCGGGATGGGGATGTGATCGTACTTGACTCAGATAACATTATTAATGGAAGTGCAAATATCCTTAAAGACAACAATTTCATTGTCGGACGATCGATATCCAGCGATGATGAATACTTTGCAAATGTCAGGGTCTGCCTAAATCAAACAGTCGACTCCCTTGTCATAAAATATGCCGACCATATTGTACCTGATGGATTCCAAAAAATTGGCATCAATGACTTCACATGGTGTGGGATTGATTCGGACTTTGATGAAATATTGGACTTTGTTGATTCCGATGATAACAATAATGGAATTTCAGATATTGTAGAAGCAGGAGGAGTAGATCCCTCTTTAGATTCGGATGGAGATAAAATCCCGGATTATATGGATACAGACGTAGCTGGCTTTACGGATGTAAATGCAGATGGTGTTGATGATCGAAGAGATTTAGATCTGGATGGCATTCCTGATCATGTAGACAAGGACACAGACAATGATGGAATTCCCGATGCAGTAGAAGCCAACGGAGGACAACTACCGGCTAATATGGATGAGGACGGAGCATATTCACCAGCTTACGCGCTTGCAAACGATTCAGATGGAGATGGTATTGTCGACGATGTAGATACATCCACCGGCGGGACGGCACTGACAAATCCAAATACAGATGGTGATGCAGTCAATGATTTCAGGGATCTGGATAGTGACGGTGATGGCATCCCTGATATTGTGGAAGCAGGTGGGACCGATGAAGACGGAAATGGCATGGTGGACAACTTTGCAGATGCTACTAATGATGGATTCAATGATGCGTTCGATCCCGATCTTTTTGGAACTACCCTTCTTAACGGCAGTGTAACTAAGCGTATGAATGACGCAGACGGTGACGGCCTTGCTGACTACATGGATATTGACGCTGATGGAGACGGCATTACAGATAATGTGGAAGCACAAACAAGTGCTAGTTATGTAGCACCAGCGGGGGCAGATACGGATGGTGATGGCTGGGATAATAGCTACGACTCAGACAATGGAGGTACCGCCCCTTCAAGACCCGATACGAATAACGACGCTACTGAAGATTTTCTGGATACAGATTCTGACGGAGATGGCATCATTGATCGGACGGAAGGAAGAGATACGGATAGTGATGGTGTGGGAGATGAATTAGCCTCAGGTAGTGACACAGATAATGACGGACTGGATGATGCTTTTGATCCGGATTGTACACCTTGTGGAGCCATTACAGGTGTGGTGGCCCCTACTCAGGATCTGGATGCCGATACAAGACCTGACTACAGAGATACCGACGATGACAATGATGGTGTGTTATCCTCTTCCGAGGATTTCAACGGAAACGGGAATTTTGCTGACGACCTAACCCAAGGTGGTCCTAATCCTGATTATCTGCAGTTTACAGATGATCCGGATGGTGATGGCGTTCCAAATGTTAGAGATCTTGATGATAACAATGATGGTATACCTGATGCTTCACATGCAGCATGTTCTCTAGTCACTGGAAATGGAGTTTCTCAGACTAATACAGGTGTAAGCTCACCGGCAGATGCTTTGGGAGCACCAGATGGAGCTTCTGCAACCTTAGGTAATGGAGATAACATCATAATAGATCTAAATACCACAATTCCAGCGGATGTTATTCTGTATTTGACATTAGCTAAATCTGGTGGGGGTCCCGATGCAGGGGTTTCCATTGAGCAATCAACCGATGGACTTGCTTTTATAAATAGTCAAAGTATCGCTTTATCAAGCACTACACTTGCTGACTATTCATACACATTAAGTGGGGATGCTCAATATATCCGAATTACAAGAACCGCAATGAATAATTTGCTTGATGCGATCACCTATACATACGCAGATTGCGTAGCAAGCGATACTGACGGGGATGGCATTCCAGATCAACTGGACCTGGATACTGATGGGGATGGAATCCCTAATGCATATGAAGCAAATGACGGTATTCTTCCTACCAATATGGACGAAAACGGCCAATATTCAGCTACATACGCAACAGCCAACGACTCTGATGGGGATGGAATAGTGGATGACGTGGACAATAATGCGGTTGGAGGTTTTAGTGGAGGTACAGCGCTGGCAAATGCTGATTTCGATACAGACGGATTGGCAGACGCATTTGATGCTGACACAGATGGAGATGGAATCCCGGATGCCATTGAAACCATTGGCACTGACACAAATGCAAACGGCTTCCCTGATTCATTTACTGATACAGACAGTGACGGAAATTTAGATTACAGAGACTTAGATGCTGATGGAGATGGGATCCTTGACTTAAGAGAAGGTCAGACAACAGCAAGTTATAATGGCTCTCCCACTGCAACGGATACAGACGGGGATGGTATCTCAGATGACTTTGATTCCGATAACGGAGGCACAGATATCACAGGCAATGATCATGATAGTGATGGAATACCTGATTTCCAGGATACTGACAGTGACAATGATGGTGTTACGGATCTGATCGAAGCGAATGACAATAATGCTGACGGAGTTGCGGATGATACTCCATCCGGAACAGATGCCAATGACAATGGTGTTGACGATGATTTTGATGCTACGCCTGTGGCACTCCAAAATACAGACAGTGACAGTGAATCTGACTGGAGAGACAGTGATGATGATGGTGATGGAAGACCCACCTCCGATGAGAATGTAGATCTCAATCCAGCCAATGGCACGCCAGATTATCTTGAATCCAATGGAAATACCTGTGGACCTGGAAAAGTCAATAATGGCACAAGTAATGCTCTTGCCGTTCATGAAAACAATGGTGGCCAAAGATCAACCGCTGGTTTAGGCGCACCTGACTATGTCGGAAGTGGTGACAATAGGTTCACTCTCGCTTATGTAGAAGCTGGAGAATACATCACTTATGATTTGGGTGAAACAGTAGCTGAGGGTGAGACGATTGTACTGACTATCTCGGCAAATCAAGCTAATTCATCAGCCACCTTTTCAGCATCAACAGATGATGTGAATTACACTGGGGCGGTAACCTATACAAATATTACACAACGTCCGAATGCCGAGACACAGAATTTCATAGTCCCTACTGGTGGTGCCAGATACATTCGCTTCGAATTTGTAGCAGGATTACCCTATTTTGATGGATTAGTGTTCAATTCATGTGCTGATGACTCTGACAATGATGGCATACAAGACGCTTCCGATAATGATAGCGATAATGATGGTTTAACTGATCTGCAGGAAGGAAATGGACTTGCTGACCCTTCAGCTGACGCTGACGCAGATGGAATAGCCAACTATTTAGACGCTGACTTCAGTGGGTTCTCAGATATTAATTCAGATGGGATCAACGACAATTTTGACCAGGATCTGGACGGGGTGCCTAATCACCAGGATCTCGACTCGGATAATGATGGAATACCTGATGCGATAGAGGCGAATGGTGGTTCTCTACCTGCAAACATGACAAATGAGGGTGCATACCTCTGGTCTTACATTAATGCTAATGATACGGACAATGACGGATTAGCTAACGATGTAGACCCAGATAACGGTGGAACGGCTTTAGCTAACCCGGATTCAGATAATGGAACGGGATATGATGATGGCCTACCAGATTTTCTTGATCGTGATTCTGACAATGATGGAATCACGGATGTTGCAGAAAATAATGGCACGGATGCCAATAGGGATGGTGCGCTTGACAACTTTGTTGATACAGACGGTGACGGTCTTCCTGATAGTATCGATCCAGACAATGGTGGAACCGCACTTTCCATCGTGAACACTGATGGAGATGGAAACCCAGACTACCTGGATACCGACTCTGATGGTGATAGCGCTGGCAGTCCAGGCTTAGGTGACATTTTTGAAGGACACGATTCAAACTTCGACGGTACCCCTTCATGGGACGATGATGGAGACCTTATATTGGATACTAACGAAGGGAATATTGATTTGGATGGTGATGGTATCCTTGATGCTTTTGATCCGGATCAGGGTGGAATTGGAGCAGCACTTCCAAATGCTGATGGGGATGGACTACCTAATTTCAGAGATAATGACGATGACGATGACGGTACATTGACCATTGCAGAAGACACCAACGGAGATGGAAATTATTTCAATGATTTCACAGAAGGTCAGTCTGGTGAGTTTGCAGCTGTTCCTGATTATTTATACAACAGTGTTTCACCTCTTCCGGTAGAGCTTATTAGCTTTAAAGTAGAACTAGCGGGAAGGAATGCCATACTAACCTGGTCTACTGCTCAAGAGATCAACAATGACCGATTTGAAATAGAGTACTCGAATGATGGCTTGACTTTCGAAGTAATTGGTGAGGTCCAAGGGAATGGGTCGACTAACAATCTGTCTGAGTATACTTATACACATCAGGAGATCAATTCAGGATTCAACTACTACAGGCTGAAGCAAGTGGATTTTGACGGGCAGTTTGAGTATTCAGAAATTAAACGAATTAGTTTAGGTGCGTTTGAAGATGTGTCACTCAGCATCTACCCTAATCCTGCCAGTAATGAAACCAATATAACAATCAACGAGGGTGTAGCCACATCCATCGAGCTGATTACGATGAATGGCACCATACTTAAGTCAATCAGATTCGAAGGTGGTACTTCCAATCATGTCTTTGATGTATCGGAGCTTGAGTCCGGTATGTATCTCATCAGAGTGCAAGGACCTGATCTAAACACAATCAAACGTTTAGTTGTTAAATAGCAAGAGTTATTAAACAGAGTATGATGAGGATGCTTACCTGACAAGCCTGGATTTTGAAATTGTCAGCGTAGTAAAGCACTAGCCCACTTCTTTAAGTGGGTTTTTTATTTATTGAGATTATGATGCAATTTTAATTTCCTGTTTCAGCTAAATGTTCTTCTACAAACCAAATAAATCAATATAAATGAGACTTATTTCATCGTTTCTAATGATCATATTGCCAATTATTTCTATTGCACAAGACGCATATGACCAGTGGGGTATTGTTAAAGAATTAAGCACCAATTCAGAAGATACGGTATATAGGTATTACAATAACGGCAGTTTTTCAAACTCCACAGCCTCTGGTTTGCAATTAATTGCAATGATTATTGATTATGGAGATGCAATCACCATTGACCTGTTCGAGCAAGGTGAAGAACCGGGAATAAGACTTTCGTATGTTGGTTCGCATGGTGAAATATCCATCGAAAGAGCAGATGGGAGTCTGGAAAAGTACAACGTACTGTCACCCGCTTCAGGAGGCATCTACATTGATTCAAAAAATCCTCTTTTTGAAGCTCTTAGAACGAGTAAAAAGGAACGTATAAAATTTGTAATAAATGAGAGCGCATTTAGAGAAAATGGTTCCTCACAATACTCATTTTCATTAATTACTAAATAGTCAGTATCAGTCCTTCACGAATCGCACCCGTTGGATACCTAAAACAGAGTTAAATTCCAATTGATAAATTCCCGAAGTTAAACTCGAAACGTCTATCTCATTAGACCGATCATTCTGCGTTGGATAGTCCATTAGCACTTTACCAGCCATATCTATGACCTTCAGCCGGCCTGATGTTGATAAAGAAGTAGTAACATTTAAAGAATGGGTGGTAGGATTAGGATACACGTTGACTTGCCAGTTGTCTCCATCAATTAAGACGAATTCAATCCAGGTGTATTCAAAAGCACCATCAAAGTCTACTTGTTTGATGCGGTAGTAATTGACTTGTTGCAATGGAGCATTATCTACAAAATCATAAGAGTTGATCGCGTCAGATACGTTGTTTGCTTTCAATTGTCCAATTGTTTCAAAATCAGTCCCATTTCCACTTCGTTCAATCTCGAAATAATCCACGTTTACTTCATTGGTGGTTTTCCAATTTAGTGCCGCATTGCCAGCTTCTTCTAGTACACTGAATGATAGAAAATCAAGTGGTAAAGGCGAGGCTGAGTCATCTATCGAAGCTAGAGTAAAAAAGTCTTTATCAGAAAAACTCGAAATGCCTACAGCTGAAAAGGTGTAATTATTTCCATTCTGAGATACAGCTGGATTTAGCACCGTGGCATCACTGAAGTCCCCATCTGAGTCGACAAGCAATCGGAGGTCTGAAGCTTGATCTACCGTCGTTCCTGATAAATCAAATGTCATATCAATGGTTCCTCCTGGTGAATTTGTCAGCTTCACTCTCCACACACGGTCCAATCGACCTTCTGTCCCAGAAGGAAAATCTGTAGCCGTTGATGAGGCTACTACACTCCCATTATGTGCCCAGGTAAAAAACTGTCCATCTGCATTAAATACACCGTTCTTGGTTACAGAAAGGATGGCTGTGCTATTAATGGAGCTTGATGTAGATTGTTCAAATACCGAATTATCATCTCTCCCAATTCCGGCTACATCTGTTCGGTGAGATGCAAAATCAGCGTCTGAGTTACCTGGAAAGAATATTGTTCCATCTGCACTTTCATAATCATAATTTCCGCTGTTTAACGTAATACCGTATTTGATGGCCAAGTATGATTCGATCCTTGTTCGCTCGGTATCGGTCAACTCTGAGTCGTAAAGGATGATTTCTGCTATGCTTCCAACAAATTCTTCATTGTTATCTAAAGATTGATCACTATCTGAATCATATCCAATCACAAACTCATCATTATTGGCAAAGCCGGCTAGCGTGGTAGCATTTGGATTGCTTACATCAGCTGTACCATTCAGGAATACATTTGTTTCATCATTCAAATCATCAGCCGCAATTGATAAGATATTCGTAAAACCTAGAATATCCGATCCAATGGTATTATTTCCGTTATTATACTCGATGATAAGATTATCAAGACTTCTTAGTTGAAACACCTCTGCTCCGTAGCTAAGCATAGCCTGATTATTACCGGTTGCTGTCAAATCTGGTCTGCTTACGATAATAGCGGATAAATCTGTTCCCGGAAACAAGTTGAATGGATCCCTTGCTAAGTAATTATCCGTAAAAGTAAATGATGGGTAATCGTTGAAATTTGCATCAGAGCTTACCAATGTAGGGCCTATCTGCGTTTCTCCGGGACTAAATACCTGACTCGCAAAATCCAACCCATTGCCGGATTGATCGGCCCAGTTAGTCACTTCAGTACCATCTCCTCCTACGGATGTTACTCCTGCATCACCTTTCAACCACAGGTTGAGGTTATTAGTCACTCCACCAGGACCATCTGGAGCCATTGAAGTAGCAACGGTGAAAATATCGTCATCTTCAAAATCAACATCAAATGTTAAGATTTCGTTGACTGCATCGTAAGAGGTGGGATCGTAACTACGAGTGATACCGTTACTAAAATCGCCTCCATCATCTATGAGAATCATAAAGCTGGATGCAGTTCTACCTGTAAAATCTGTTTCAACTCCGTTTGGATCTACTCCGCTGATATCTATTTCTAGAGTTACATTACCAACGGTTCCTTTTTCTTGTACTCTCCACTCTCGGTCAAGTCTGGTAAGTACATTGGAAGGAAGCTCATTTGTTACATCTTCTATGGTTCCATTATCGTCATTGTCATTTCCCCAAGCCAGGAACGACAGATTAGAGGTGAAGGCGTTTGGGCTGGCAAATGTTCCAGAGTTATCCGTCAGTGCCATCGTCACAATCGCATCTGTATCCACACTCAAAGATTTGCGTTGATCTAACTCACTAATGTCGTCGCGACCAATTCCAGCTATATCATTATTGTAGTCAGCAGGTATGACTACAATCTCGTAAATGAATTCACCATCAGAAGCAATATAATCTGTACCACCTCCATTTAACGTAATACCGTATTTAATAGCCAGGTATGATTCAATTTTGTTTAGGTCACTTGCTGATAAAAAGGAATCAAATAAAAGTATTTCTCCCAAGTCACCTATATAATTGTCGGTCGCTCCAAAAGCTCCAGCATTATTATCAGATTCTTGTCCTATTACGAAATCGAGATTTGCCTCAATATTTGGTTCTGTAATAGCAATTGGATTTTGGCCATCCGGGACAGCATTTAAATACAAAGATCCTGCATCAGCAGCCCCATTGCCTTCATCCCACTGGAATGACATAATGTTGGTTTGACTTCTAACATCTGCATCTGCCCCAAAATCTACATTTCCGTTATCTACTTCTATGGTGATGGCATCCATTTCACGAACATCAAATTCTTCTTCACCGTAACTCACAATCGCGCCGTTACCGTCTGTGGCAGTTGCGTCCGCCCTCAGTACTGAAATAAATGAAAAATCTGAAGCGATTGGAAATTGCGTATAATCATCCACTGCCAGGTAATTGTCAGTAAACCCAAATGACGGATTCCCATTAAAATTCGCATCTTCAGCATCAAATGTAGGCCCTATTTCAGTTGGAGTAACAAACACCTGACTTGCAAAGTTGGAACCAGCACCTGATTGATCATTCCAAGCTGTAACTTCTGTTCCATCTCCCCCAACAGTTGTGACACCTGCGTCTGATTTTAACCACAATACCAAGCCTGTCACACCTCCTGGAGAGGATGGTACTGTAGCTACTGTCATCACTTCATCATCATTCACCGTCACATTCTCAAAAGTTGCAGTTGAACCGTCCCACGAGTTTGCAGAGACAATACGCAAAAAACCATTGCTAAAATCGCCATCGTCATCAATAACCAAGGCTACATTATCACCAAGAGCAGGTGTGTTGGTTGTACTGCTGAGATCAAATATAAAATCGACTGGATCAAGGGAATTCGTAGCAGCTACCCTCCATTCTCGTTGGATACGATTTGTTATACCCGTACTTATCTCCGTGGTATTGAATGTTGTTCCTCCATTGTTATTTCCCCATACCACAAATTGTCGATCAACAGAGAAGCCATTGGTTTGACTTCCGGTAAGAATAGCATCTGAATTAATACTTTTTGATCTGAGTTGATTAAGTGCGGAACCATCATCCCTTCCGATACCGGCAATGTCATTATCATATGCAGCATAATTAGCTGACTCAGAAGATACTGGATAGATTGGTTCAGCAATCGAGTTCAAATAATCCTGATCCGTCGTTTGATCTATTGTGATACCATATTTAATTCCCAAATAGGATGATACTTGTTGGCGCTCTGTATCTGATAGTATTCGACTAAAGTAGATAACCTCACCTATTTGTCCCTGAAGTTCACGAGTGTCATCAAGCGCAGGAGTGACGAAATCATCCAGGTCCTGACCGATCACAAATATTCCAGCTGCGTCGAATGTCCCGGCAACTAAAGCGGCATTTGTAGCTGCTCCATTGTTTTCGTAGATATTTGCATCTGTATTGTCATAATCCGTAGCAATAATTCTTGTGATATCATCTCTTAAATCACCAGCTCGGTCCACCGAGTTATCCAATACACGTTTTCTAATTCCATCCGCACCTCCATCGTTTGTAATTCCAAGATCCAGTTCGTCATCCTGACTATCGTTAGGCAGATATGAGAAAATGGTCTGATCATTTGGGCTTGCAGCAGGAAAATTCACTACAGAGAATGAGGTTATTGCCCCGGTGCTTAAATTATTGAAACTGGTAAAAGCCAGATAGTCATCCGTACTTGCTCCCTCATTGAATGAAATAGATGGATTAAAATTAAACGTTGGATTAGATGTTGATTCTGTATCTGTAAAAGATCCCCGAATGTAATCCGGTGTAGTTCCGGTAATACCCACCAGCGCTGTGGTGGTTGCTGTGAAGTTGCTAGAACTAAAATCATTCCAGGCACTCACCTGATTAGTTCCATTATAGGTTACGTTTTGCCCTGGATTAAACCAGATTATTGCATCCTGAACACCTCCAGGTGCTGCAGGTGCAGTAGCTATTAATGGGCAATCTAAACTTGCTAACGGTGGAGTAGTGAGTAGAGTAATCGCTCCATCTCCCCCGGTAGATGTATCATCCGGAGTACCTTGTGTAGCTCCCAATGCACCTCCGGCAACATCAATTGTAGGTGTAGCACTAAACTCTCCTCCTCTTCGGACAAGCATGACGTTACCACCGCTTCCTCCACCACCCCCTCCATCAGGAGATAAGAAAACTTGTACACCTGTTAAGCCCGCTCCGTCACCACCAGTCGAATTTATAGTTAGATCTGATAAATCTTCAGAACTCGTAATGACAATCACTGTGCCTCCGGCACCTCCACCACCACCAGATCCATCTTCATCAGGATCAGCTGCATTTGCAGCCGCAAACGTGTTACCATCATCACCATTCGCATCGATAACCCCTGTTGTTCCTGTACTTTGAAGAATGCCAGCTCGGATAAGAACAGATCCTCCGCCAGGCCTTCCACTATTTACGTCTTCCGGAAATCCATCGTTCAATACGTCCGTTTGCCCCCCGGATCCTCCGCCTCCTCCAAGGATCAGTCGACTTCCATTTTCTACATCAATGGGCGCTCCCCCACCAGAGCTTATGGTACCTTCATTGGCGCCATTTCCTCCACCACTACCATTACTTCCTCCGCCTCCGCCATTGTTTAAAAGACCTCCGCCTCCAGCATTACCTGCGGCTCCCTGCCCTCTATCTGCAGTCCAAACGATATTAATGTTATTAAAAAGTGTAGTACCGAAAGTAATATCACAATCTATGTTTTCAGTTCCTCCAGGATAGCCTTGTGCTAGTCCAGTAGTTCCGGAAATAGTCGTAAAATCATCGTTATATCCAAAAACCTGTTGAGGAGTAAGCTATACCTTCTCCCCGATATCCATTATCAGGATCGCTGTTATCTCCTCCGGAAAGATCCAAATGCCCTCCTCTAAAACCAGCAAAATCAGCATCTATGGTTCCATTCAAATTCATTGTCCCCAAAGCATCAATACTGATAATACCTCCGGTTGTACCATTCCAGGGAACTGTTGTTATTTCACCACCAGCATCAACTGTAAGATCGTTGTAGTTGCCTACTTTGATCACCTGGAAGGTTCTACGTCCAATTGTGGCGGTTGGAGTAGTGTTAGCAATGTAGGAATTAGCCAAGGGGTCTTCGATCGTCAAAGTGCCCCCTCCAGCTCCAACAGCATTCGAGGCTATGACAAATTCGTATTGTCCAGCAATGTAATTGCCGTTATCCAAAAAACCTTCGTGATCCAACCCACCAGGCCCATCACCATAATCGGAAGTGGTATATATGTCATCACCCGGATCAAATGTCACAGTAATGTCAGCTATAGTTGCATCAATCTCCACTCCCTGCATTTGGATGATCATTAAAATATCTCCTGCACTAATAGTGCCTCCCAGATCAGTAAAAGCTCCTGGAATCGTTCTTTTTGCACCTAAAGTGATACTCGTACTTCCTTGTACCGCGCTGGAGCTACCAGGATAATAAGCATTCACGACTACTGTTTGTCCACTGGTGACTGTGAGATCAGTGGTAGAGGCCACACAGTTACAATCCTGGGCAAATCCATTATAGGTAAAGCATAATATTGCTATTATTGAAACGAGGATTCTTTGAGTCTCAAAAGGTTTCATACGTAGGGTTGAGGTCTAAACCTAGCTAAAGTACAGCTAATCAATCGAAAAGTACAAACCATCAATTGATAAGATTGGGACATTCGTCGAATAAAATGAGGATTATTTGGGACTTTACTTGAGTTTTCCTTCAGTCTTATTAATCACCAAAGAGATATTAAGATACTTTCTTAGTCATGTCAGATTATGGTCAGGTGAATGTAAAAAACAAAACCCTGACATCTCTGCCAGGGTTTCATCTGTCTTTTAAAGTTTATCTTACTTCACCTTATCTACAATCGCTTTGAATGCTTTTGGCTCATTCATCGCTAATTCAGCAAGTGCTTTCCTGTTGATTTCGATTCCTGCCGCATTTAGTTTGCCCATAAATACTGAGTAAGACATCCCATGCTCTCTGGCTCCTGCATTGATACGCTGGATCCAAAGGGCTCTAAATTCTCTTTTCTTTGCTTTTCTATCCCTGTAAGCATATTGCCATCCTTTTTCAATGGCATTTTTGGACACAGTCCATACGTTTTTTCTTCTACCAAAATATCCTTTGGCATGCTTCATCATCTTCTTACGACGAGCTCTTGAAGCTACATGATTTACTGATCTCATTTTTTGTTTTGGTTTAGCGATTGGCGTCCCAAAAAATTGGGATCTTTCAGCCAATAACCGGGTTTAACATTTAACCTCCACCTACTTGGTGGATCTGATTAGTTGAAAATTACAGATTCAAAAGACGTTTGATATTTGGTTCATCCGCCTTATCCACTACTGACATGTATCTAAGATTCCGCTTTTGCTTTGTCTCCTTTTTAGTCAGAATGTGGTTTTTGAATGCGTGCTTTCTTTTAATCTTCCCTGTACCAGTTAGCTTAAATCGCTTCTTAGCACTAGAGTTTGTTTTAAGTTTCGGCATTTTAACTTTATTCTATTTTATTACTTCTTTAATTGCTTAGGAGCCATAAACAGAATCATCCGCTTACCCTCCATTTTAGGAAGCTGCTCTACTTTACCATACTCCTCAAGTGCTTGTGCAAACTTTAAGAGTAAGATCTCACCCCTATCCTTAAAAACAATCGTTCTTCCGTAGAAGTGAACGTATGCTTTTACCTTCGCTCCATCCTTCAAAAACTTGATGGCATGATTCAGTTTAAAATTGAAATCATGATCATCCGTATTAGGACCAAAGCGTATTTCCTTGATTACGGTCTTTTGTGCCTTGGCCTTAATTTCCTTTTGTTTTTTCTTCTGTTCGTATTTGAACTTAGAGTAGTCAATCACTTTACAAACGGGCGGATCAGCATTCGGTGAAATTTCCACCAAATCCAAATTTTGCTCTTCGGCAATTTTTATGGCCTGCTCTATTGGATAAACATCAACCTTCACATTATCTCCTACTACTCTTACCTTGCGTGCAGTGATTTTGTCATTTACCTTGTAAGGCTCTTCTTTTCTTATCCTGGAAGGGCCTCTTCTTCTTAGTTTAGCGATTGTACTCCTTTATTTTAATTGAACATCAAAAACAAAACGCAAATATCGTGATAATTTACCTTTAACAAAAAATCAATTGATAAGTTCAGCTACTTTATTTTGGAAAAAAGTCACGAACTCCTGCTTTTTCATGGATCCTACATCCCCTACACCGTGTTGACGAACAGAAACTGCACTATCTGACTGCTCCTTCTCTCCTACAATGAGCATATATGGGATCTTTTTTACTTCTGCATCACGGATCTTCTTCCCTATCTTCTCGTCTCGTTCATCAATAAATCCGCGTATATCATTTTCCTGCATATCCAGAAAAACTTCCTTTGCATAATCATGATATTTCTCTGATATGGGCAATATGGCTATTTGTTCCGGAGCTAACCAAAGTGGGAAATCACCTGCGCAATTCTCAATGAGAATGGCAATGAATCGCTCCATCGAACCAAAAGGTGCTCTATGAATCATAACAGGTCTGTGCTTTTGATTATCACTGCCAACATATTCCAACTCAAATCTATTTGGAAGGCTGTAGTCTACCTGGATCGTTCCTAATTGCCATTTTCTACCAAGAGCATCTTTTACCATGAAATCCAGTTTCGGTCCATAGAATGCTGCCTCACCAAACTCCACTACTGTTTGCAGCCCTTTCTCGTCAGCAACTTCCTGGATTTCACGCTCTGCTCGATCCCAATCCTCATCCTTCCCAATGTATTTATCAGGATTCTTTTTATCTCTTAGTGATACCTGTGCTGTAAAATCACCGAAACCTAAAGCGCCAAATACATGAAGTACCAAATCTATCACTTTAGCAAACTCTTCCTTTACCTGGTCTTGACGACAAAAAATATGGGCATCATCTTGCGTGAAGCCTCTTACACGAGTAAGACCATGAAGCTCACCACTTTGTTCATATCGATACACCGTTCCAAACTCTGCATACCTGATAGGAAGGTCTTTATAAGATCTAGGACGCGACTTATAGATTTCACAGTGATGTGGGCAATTCATCGGCTTTAACAGAAACTCTTCATCCTCTGCAGGCGTGTGTATTGGTTGGAAAGAATCCTCACCATACTTGGCGTAGTGACCAGAAGTAACGTATAATTCTTTTCCTCCAATATGGGGAGATACTACCTGATCATACCCTGCTTTCAGTTGAGCTTTCCTCATGAAGTTTTCCAGTCGTTCTCTTAACACAGCTCCTTTCGGCAACCAAAGAGGTAGTCCTTTTCCAACCTTCTCAGAGAACGTAAATAACTCAAGCTCTTTTCCAATCTTTCTATGATCTCGCTGCTTGGCTTGTTCCAGTAACTCTAAGTATTCTTTTAATTCCTTTTGTTTAGGAAATGAGATCGCATACAATCTTGTGAGTTGCTTCCTATTTTCATCTCCCCTCCAATATGCTCCTGCTACATTCAAGATCTTCACCGCTTTGATGTATCCTGTATGAGGTATATGTGGTCCCCGGCAGAGATCTGTGAAGTTACCTTGTGTATAGAACGTGATGCTTCCATCTTCTAACCCATCTATTAGCTCCAACTTATATTCATCACCCTTCTCCTTATAATAAGCTATTGCGTCAGTTTTAGAGACGTCTTTCCTCGTAAATTCATGCTTTTCGCGGGCTAATTCGAGCATCTTATTTTCGATGGCTTCCAGATTGTCTGCATCAAAATCAATATCCCCAAAGTCTATGTCATAGTAGAACCCATTTTCAATAGGCGGTCCAATTCCAAGCTTGATGCCAGGATACAAGGCTTCTAACGCTTCTGCCATTAGGTGCGCAGAAGAGTGCCACATCGTAGACTTGCCTTCTTCATCGTTCCAAGTCAACAATTGCAACTCGGAATCCTCATCAATGGAACGGGACGAGTCTCGCACTTCACCATTGACTTTAGCAGCTAATACATTTCTGGCCAAACCTTCGCTAATACTCAAGGCTACATCTAATGCAGTACTTCCTTTAGGATACTTTCTATGTGAGCCATCTGGTAATGTAATGGTGATTTGATCACTCATTAATTCTAATTTTTAATTGGTTCTAATTCTATGACAGGAATCTTATTTTCCTCAAATTTTAAGCGCTGCAAATATGCAATTTTTCGCTGTATCTGATCAATTTTCTGTTGAACTAAAGTATCCTGAGAATTGAGTTCGTGGAGATTCTCAAAATAGGATAGTGAGGTAGTGAACCAACCTCGTTCTTCATAAAGATTTCCCAATCTCCAAAGAGGCTCTCTTGATGTAGAGTCGATCCTTACTTGTTCTTTTAAAACCACAGCGGCAGAATCCCACAACAAATCTTCCTGGTACCAATCTGCTAATAAATATGCGATGGTATCTTGAGTAATGAATGGCAACAGTCTTTTCCTGGCTTCCTTTCTTCCGCCAGATGCCGCCTGTAGCCTTGCATAAGCTACCTGGATATCCTGATTCATTTCATTCTTCTCCACATAGCTTGACATCACATTGAAACCTTCTGTCGTATATCCTAATTGAACTAAAATATTACCATAAGTCCACATCAGTTCGCTTTCAGGATCTTTCTTATAGAGCTTACTCAGATTGTAAGCAGCCATTAGTGAATCATTCATTCTCAGGTATTGTGTTGAAGCAAAACATAAATCTTCCTCCGACTGGTGCGATATCAGGTATCTTCTAAGCTCCACTTTTGCTCTAATATTCTTATCCAGTCTTGTTAGACATTCAATATACGTTTGATTTAGATTAGATTTCAGATTGAATTCAGCATCCCAATTTTCTATCAAATCAAGTAAGGATTGATATCGTTCGTGTTTTAAGTAGTAGGTTACATATTGATCAATTAACTGACCACTCATACCATACATTTTCTTGTAAGCATCAAGTGCTGAAATGCATGTATTGGGCCATCCCATTTGGTCACAGTAAAAGAGTTTCTGATCGATCAATCCTGTATTTTCAGGATCAGATTCCAATTCTTTGTTTATCCTATCAAGTGCTTCTGTGTAAAATTCAGCATGAAGTTTAGGTACAGTTATTTTATCTTTAGGGGTAGAGCAAGATAGAATCAGCAGTATCAATATGAAAATTTGTCCTCGCATTACAGGACAAATTTAGGATGAAAAGAAATGTATTTTAATCAGTCTGTATTCTTCTTTAACTCCTCAACGTCATTTCGAAGGTTACCTATCATTCCCATCAGTTGATCCATTGAAAGTTCGTTACTTACATTAGGATCTGGAAATTCCACCGAGATATAAGCTTTAGCTTCCCATATCTCCATTACTTCAGATGGGTCTATCTCATATGGATGATAGGATTTATTATCGGATACCAAAAATAATTTTCCTTTCTCTTCCAAATAGTTAAAAACGCGTTTGTACACTACTCCTTCAGATTTAGTCACAAGGACGTAAGTGTTTCCATTCTTGAGGTAGGCTAATTGCTCTACGTACTTACCAATCACAATACTTCCTGAGACAAGTGGCAGCATGGAATCACCTGATATCTCAAACGCCCGATATGTACCTCCTTTCGGTAGTACTGGCAGGTGGAACCTCGGTAAATCTGTAAGGTATTCCGGATCTGCATATCCATTGGTATAACCAGCTGCAGCTTTCATTGGTACAAGTTGAATGTATTCTTCATCGGCATTCTCATCTACAGTCACGGCCAATACTTTAACATTCTGTTTAGGTATACGATGCTCCCTGGTCAAATCTTCATTGATTAACTCATCCACAGTCACTTCAAAAAGCTCTGCCATTTTCGAAAGTGTAGTCAACCTTGGGTCAGCTCTACCTTCTTCGTAAGCTCCTACTGACGGACGATTGATTCCAAGGGCTTCAGCAAATGTTTCTTGTGTGAAACCATGCTTCTTTCGGAGATATTTAATATTTTTTATCAATGACATTATCCAAAAATCATAAGGTTTGAAGATTGATGTTGTTTTCCCACATTGTAGAGGTGGAAATGTCTGAACTCAGAGCTATGATCTAATTCTCTTAATCTTGTGCGTATCCTGCTGATAACAGATTTTAATGTCTCATCCGCTTCAACCAAGACATAGCCGTATAGCTCTTTTCTTTCACGAATTGTCGCATAAAACTTAACTTGATAACGACCAGAACTTAACTTTTTAGAGGTTATTCTTAGTTTGTAGTAATCATCAAGTATCAAGTCTTTCGCTAACTTCATAATTTGTATTTGATTATAAAATTAGTAAATTTTATCAAATACTAAAATTTTTAGATTTTTATTTAAGAAGCCATGATGTAATGGACTCCTTCTATATAATCTCTGGTCTCTAGAAAATTCCTTATTTCCACTCTGGCTCCTCTATTTGCAACGTATGAGACAACGAAGCATGATTGATCCTTTGGTAAATCACCGTAATGAATCACATTTTTTCCTCCTCTGAGATCAATGTATTTTACAATATCAATACCATGATCAATCAGATGCTCACTTCTTCTCCTGGATAACCTACCTGCTCCCCAAACATAGATTCTTGGATGATATGGATTGTTTTTAGATAACCAGGCCGCCAGATACTTTGACTTAATCTTAAAAAATGCTGCTTGTGTGTATTTTGCATCTGTCCTTGTTAGTCTGTTCTCACTATCTCTCCATTGAAGAACCTTTTCTTCTACTTTTTCCATATAGACCCCATTCGATTGTAATCGAAGAAAAAGCTCATAATCCTCCGGAAAGTCACCATCATTGTAGAGACCATATCTTTCAAAAAGCTCCCTTCTAAACATCATGGTGGGGTTAGCGATTGGGAATTCTACAAACTGATTTAAGTAGATCTCTTTAGATGAAATGATCGTATTCAGCCAGTTTATATAGTGGATAAATCCTTTATTGTCATTAGAACCTAAATATTCGATTAAACCTGAAACTACATCTGTAATATGATCCTGCTGAAGTTTTTCAACTTGTATTTCCAATCGTTTTTCGAATGCTATATCATCGGCATCCATTCTGGCAAAGAATTGTCCTCTACCGACCGAAATACCAGCGTTAGCAGCATGAACTACCCCTCGTTTCCTTTCTTCTACAAGTGTAACCTTTGGATGTTCGTTGAATGATTTTGCAATTGCTACTGAAGTATCAGTAGAACAATTGTCGATTAGAATCAACTCAAAATCCTGAAAAGTTTGATTAAGAATGCTATTAATAGCGTCTTTTAAATAAGGTGCATTATAAAACGGAAGAATTACCGAGACTACCGGTAATCTTTTATCCGCCATTTCCATTTTCTTCTTCAGAAGTTGCTTCGGCTGGATCTTCGACAGGGGGATCTTCAGGATCAGTTTCTTCTTCTGTTGCAGAAGTTTTCTTTTTCTTCTTAAATAATCCTCTAAAAAAAGGTTCTTTTACTGCCGTGGAATCACTTACATTAGATCCAAGACTATCTACGGGTACTGGTTTCGGTTCCGGACGATTATCAATGAATTTATAACCAAAATACTTATTATAGTATTCCTGTTCTACATTGAAATTGTCACTTGGATCATATCCATATAGGAATCTGGTCTCTTCCTCCGCAACTGCGGTCTCTGTTTGAATAGAATCAACGGCCAAAGAATCCATAGCTATTGAAAGGGAATCAATTGCCAGGGAATCAATGCCAAAATCAGATGCAACAAAATTGTTAGTAACAGGCTCTGGTGCAAGCACGTTCTCCATTGGTGCTGTTCTCAAACGATAATTCTTTATAGGATATGGTACATTTTTGATGATACCATATTTTGTTCGCTTTTGTAAACGCCACGGAACAACCTTTTCTCCAGCGTATGCATAATAGTCTGTTTTTGGCTGTGCCACTACTCCAAGAGAATCCTCCGGATCCTGTCCCTTTTGTTTGGCTAAGAATTGTGTTCTTGTGTTTTCATCCAACTGCCAGACATATGAAAAATAAGCCTGCCTGGTAGAATCATCCAGAATATAGGTACTCTGAAATGCAGGACATATCACTCTATCCTGACAGGATATCAGCGTTGCATAACACATAAGAATAATCAGTCTCTTCATTGAGATTCTGTGTGACAAGCAGTGATTTGGATCAAAAATAGGTGTATTTTATCATATACCTATGAATCAACGACGAAATTGAATTTTTAGTAGATTTATCTGGAAGATAAGTTGTTAAATACGTATTCATACATCTGATCTACCCATTGGGTATACATTTTTCCGGAAGGATGTAAGCCGTCTGATGCAATAAGTGAAGCATCATTTTTTGCATTCCTGGAGTCTGGTGTTATGTTAATGAACTTTACGTCTCTTAGTTTAGATATCTTTTCTGCAATGGCATTGTAATTGTCTAGTTCCTTCGCAATCTTTTCTTTATCAAGCATTTTTTTCTTTGCAAATGGTGTAACACCATAATCAGGAATAGAAACCACCATCACATTATATGGATTACCGCCAGCAAATTGAATTGCTTGATCTAAAAGCTGCTTAAATTCTCGCTCATATTGTTCAATGGGGTAACCTCTATATTGGTTATTCACTCCAATTAACAAAGAAACGAAATCGAAAGTACCTTCAACATCTGCCTTAACAATACCAGCCTGAAGTTCGTCAGTGGTCCACCCGGTCGTTGCAACAATAACGGGATCCACCTCTATGGAATCGCTCCGAAGCTTCCTTGCCAGCTGTACAGGCCATCTTTGGTCTACATTTACAGCTTCACCGATGGTATAAGAATCTCCTAATGCAAGGAAAACAAAGCTTTCGGAATTCATAGAATCAGATTTTTGTGTCGCACATGCGATGCTAAGTAGGGTGAGAAAAAGAATGTAAAAACGCATGATTAGGGATTTTATGCAAAATACAAATTTTTGAGCTTTGTAGTTGGAAGATCAATTCATCTACACTACCAAATCAACAAAAAAAGGGAGCCTTTTGGCCCCCTAATTTCTTTAATCGGTTTGGTTATCGATTGATTATCCCTTGTTCTTAATGTCTTGAACTTCTAGGCGGATCTCTTGAGCAAGATTTTTCATTTCTTGCATACCTTTTCTCACTCGAGTACCAGCGGCATTGTTATTCTTATCGTAGAATTTCTCGAAATCAGCTTCTAGTGATTCAACCATAGACTTAAGTTGTTCAAATCTTTTCATTTTATAAGGTAATTAAGGTTATCGATAAATTTTAAAGTTTTGGCAATATAGGCCTAAAATCGGTAATAAACAGTTTAAATGGCAGAAATATTAAGATTTTGATAACAAAGCTC
Organism: Ekhidna sp.; assembly: GCA_965267215.1. Lineage (GTDB taxonomy): Bacteria > Bacteroidota > Bacteroidia > Cytophagales > Cyclobacteriaceae > Ekhidna. The sequence continues at coordinate 895,551 of OZ253940.1, read as the reverse complement.
CCTCGACTCCAGCTTCTTTATAGACGCCTTTGTCTAGCTTGCCCTTGATCGTTTCAAATGCGTTCAATGTCTCTTCAACATCTTCCAAAGAGTGCATCGCTGTAGGTATAATCCTCAGAATTACAGTACCTTTAGGTACGACAGGGTAAACAACCATTGAACAGAAAATATGAAAATTTTCTCTTAAGTCAACCACCATGTTACATGCCTCAATGACGTCTCCTTTTAATACGACAGGTGTCACAGGAGAATTTGTAGTTCCAATGTTAAATCCTCTGTTTTTAAAACCATTTTGGATCGCATTCACTATTGTCCATAGCTTTTCTCTGAGCTCAGGCATAGTCCTAAGCATATCCAATCGCTTTAAACCCCCTATCACTAGTGGCATGGGAAGTGATTTCGCATAGATCTGAGATCTTACTTTATATCTTAGGTGATTCACAATATCAGTTGGACCAGCGATGAAGGCACCTATACTAGCCATTGACTTAGCAAACGTTGAAAAATAAATATCAATACCATCTTGGCATCCTAGATGCTCTCCCGTTCCAGCTCCTGTATCACCCATGGTACCAAATCCATGCGCATCATCTACCAATAATCTGAAGTCAAACTTTTCTTTCAGCTTCACGATTTCATCAAGCTTCCCCGTATTACCGCTCATACCAAATACTCCTTCGGTAATTACCAATACGCCCCCACCTTGCTCATTAGCTAGCTTAGTTGCTCTTTTAAGCTGCACTTCACAGTTTTCAATATCATTATGTGGAAATACGTAACGCTTGCCAATATGCATTCTTAGCGCATCAATGATGCACGCATGACACTCAGCATCGTATACAACTACATCTTTTCTATCTACTAAAGCATCAATCACGGACATGATACCCTGATATCCGTAATTCAAAAGCATACCTGTTGGTTTGCTTACGAAATCGGCTAACTCTTGCTCTAACTGATCATGGTAATCAGAATTACCTGTCATCATTCTGGCTCCCATAGGATAACCTAAGCCCCATTTTTCTGTAGCTTCAGTATCAGCCTTTCTGATATCAGGATGGTTAGCCAATCCCAGGTAGTTATTCAAACTCCAGGCAAGTACTTCCTTACCTTTGAATTTCATTCTTGGCTGAATTTCTCCTTCTAATTTTGGAAAGAAATAATAATTCACATCCTGATCCAGATACGAATATTGACCTAATGCTCCCTTGTCACTGAGTAATTTCTCAAATAAATCCATTTACTTGTCTTCTCTTTTTCAAACAAGTTGCAAATTTAGCAGGAATACACATATTATGAGTGAAGCCTTTTCAATAAACTTGCATCAACAACGAAAACTATGTCCATAAAGTCCATAAAGAAGATTTTAGTAGCCAATAGAGGTGAAATTGCTATACGAGTTATGAGGTCAGCTCGTGAGATGGGAATAAAAACTGTAGCAGTATACAGCGAAGCTGACAAACTGCTTCCGCATGCCTCCTATGCGGATGAATCAATAAATATTGGTCCGGCACCTGCGTCTGAGTCATATCTTGTTCAGGATAAGATCATAGAAGCCTGCAAACAAACAGGCGCTGATGCAATACATCCAGGCTATGGATTCCTGTCAGAAAATGCATCTTTCGCTCAACGAGTAGAAAAAGAAGGACTTATTTTCATTGGTCCTTCACCGGAAGCAATCCGAATCATGGGCGATAAGCTTACCTCAAAGCAAACTGTCCAAAAATTCAATGTACCACTTGTTCCCGGAATGGACGAGCCTATTAATGATGTAGATAAGGCCAAGAAAGTGGCAAATGATATAGGCTACCCGGTTATGATCAAAGCAAGCGCCGGAGGTGGCGGAAAAGGTATGCGTATCGTGCATGATCCTAAGGATTTTGAAGAACAGATGGATCGTGCGATGAGTGAAGCTCGAAATTCATTCGGCAATGATGAGGTTTTCATCGAGAAATTCATCTCCTCACCCAAGCATATTGAAGTACAGGTTTTGGGAGATCAACATGGAAATATTGTCCATCTTTTTGAACGAGAATGTAGTATTCAACGAAGGCATCAAAAGGTGATTGAAGAAGCTCCTTCTGCTGTATTGACTCCTGAAAAAAGGGCGCAAATTGGTGAAGCTGCAGTGAATGTAGCCAAATCATGTAGCTACTTTGGGGCGGGTACCGTTGAATTTATTGCTGATGAGAATCTGGATTTCTACTTCCTGGAAATGAACACCCGACTTCAGGTAGAGCATCCGGTTACAGAGCTAATTACCGGAGTAGATCTTGTGAAGGAGCAAATAAATATTGCTAACGGGAAAAAGCTAAGCTTTAATCAAGATGACCTTTCAGTCAACGGACATAGTCTGGAAGTAAGGGTTTATGCCGAAGACCCTGAGAATAATTTCCTACCTGATACTGGAAAACTGAAGACCTATGTAAGGCCTCAAGGTGCAGGAGTCAGAGTAGATGATGGATATGAGGAAGGTCAAGATGTATCTATCTATTATGATCCAATGATTGCAAAGCTTATTTCTTACGGAAAAGATCGAACTGAAGCGATAGAACGTATGAGAAGGGCAATCTATGAGTATCAAATTTCAGGAGTGAAAACAACGTTACCTTTCTGTGATTATGTGTTGACCCACAAAGAATTTATAGATGGATCTTTCACTACCAAGTTCGTGGAGACTCATTATGACCCTGAAGTGTTGAAGAATAAGCCTGATAGTGACACCATAGAAGTGGCTGCATTGATTGCTAATGAGTTGATGAATAATGCTTCTGTCAAAACGAATTCAAAGCCTTCTACAGAAAGTAAAAATAAGTGGAAAGAACGAGCTCGCAGCTAGTTTCTAACGGGGCAAATTAATCTGGAGAAAGAATTAGGAGACGGCTATATTAAAATTACTATCGATAATTTTTGCAACTTAACACTGAATGGCAGAAATCAGACCTTTAAGAGCCTGGAGGTACAACGAGGACCTTCTTCAAAATATTGACCAGCTAGTCTCTCCCTTATTCGATGTAGTTTCAGAGGCACAACGGGAGAGCCTTTATCAAAATACTAATAATAGTATTCATTTATCTGTACCTAGAGGTGATGAATCTACCATCACTACTTCTAAGAGGCTCATTTCATGGAAAAATGATGGCATAATAGTGCAGGATGATTTACCATCGATTTATGTCTATTATCAATATTTTACTCTACCTGGATCAGGCCGAGAGCGAATAAGAAAAGGCTTTATTGCAAACATGCGAATCTATGATTGGGATGAGAAAGTTCTCCTACGGCATGAGAATACAATGCCATTTTCTGTAAATGATCGTATTGAAGTTCTGGATAGCACACAATTAAATGTGAGTCCTACCCACGGTCTTTACACAGATCCAACTCATGAGATTGAAAGTTATCTTGATGAAGCAATGACGACACCTCTCTATGAAACAGAAGATTATCAAGGAGTTCGGGATGTATTTGGAGTTATCCATGATGTAAAAGTCATCCGAAGGATCATTGAGATCATTAAAGACAAGCAGATCATTCTGGCAGATGGGCATCACAGATACGAAGGTTCTCTTATATATCAGCAAGAGCGATCTAAGGACAATACTGATCACACTGGTAATGAAGGATACAACTTTCATTTGATGTACTTCACCAATACCGAGTCTGATGACCTGCGAATTCTGCCAACTCATAGGGTAGTCAAAGGGCTGGATGATTTTGATAGAAAAGATTTATTGAAAAAGCTGGATGAATATTTTTTCATTAAGCCTATAGAAGAAGCAACGGACGTCAATGAAGTTATCCTGGGAAAGCAATGGGCATTTGGACTACTCCTTGGAGATGAAGCGTATAAAATCAGGTTAAAACCTGAAATGATTGATACCATTTCATGGGATTTTCCTCAAGCAATAAAAGAACTTGATCTTACGGTGTTGCACTACTTTGTATTCGAAAAATGTCTTGGCATTCTTGGAAAAGATCAACGTGGAAGCAAGAACTTAACCTTTGAACGAAACTTTGCCAAATGCCTAACATCGGTAATTAAAGGAGAAGCTCAGTGCGCAATTATCACCAAAGACATTTCTATTGAGACTGTGAAAGAAGTGTGCTACAGTGGATATACATTACCACAAAAAAGCACTTACTTCTATCCCAAGGTGATTTGCGGCTTCTTGTTCGGATCGATAAAAGAAGATGAATTCAACTCATTTTTTGATGAAGCGTTTCAATGATCTTATCCTGGCATCCAACTCACCTCGCAGGAAGCAATTACTTAAAGAGGCTGGTTTTGAATTTGAGGTAAAGACGATTCCATTTGACGAAGTATTTCCCGAAGACCTTGCTCCGGATAAAGTAGCTGAATATCTGGCTATTGAAAAGAATCACGCTCACAGAGGTGAGTTCAAAAATGGAATAATTCTAACTGCTGATACGGTAGTCATATTCAATAACACTATCCTTGGAAAGCCAAAAGATGCAACAGAGGCTGAACAAGTACTTAAAATTTTATCAGGTAAAATACATCAAGTCATCACCGGTGTTTGCATAAGTAACGGAGATAAGGAAATTTCATTTTCAAATCTCACGGAGGTTAAATTCAGTGACTTGACTGAAGATGAAATTGCTTTCTATGTTGCCTCTTCTTCTCCCATGGATAAAGCCGGAAGCTATGGCATTCAAGACTGGATTGGACTTATCGGAGTTGAGTGGATCAAAGGATCGTTTTATAATGTAGTAGGTCTGCCTGTTGATCAGGTATACAAGACCCTACAAGAGGAGTTTTAAAATTTCCTAAACTGTAGAAGCTTCAATTTGTTGATACTGTAATGAATACAGTTACTTTTCAAGACGTAGACGAGGAACATATACGGAAAGCTTTTTTAAAGGTATTTAATCAGTTTGATAAGCTTTCAAAATACAGGCTTATTCTAAAGCAGCGAAAAATCAAAGCCACTACCATGCAGGCTCAGCCGGTCATCACCTTATTTAACTTACTCGGAGGACCTGACACTTATAAAGTCAAACTTGCAGAATATGTGAGAGACAGCAAATCACTTAAAGTAGCAGATCTTCCGGAAGATGTACTCAAAGGATGGTTTGCGCATGAATTGGGTCATATTTGTGACTATGCTCCGCACAGCACACTACATATGATCAAGTATGGATTGAAATATTTCTTCTCGGACAGATTTAAAAAAGAAGTTGAACACCGTGCCGATGAGATCGCCATTGAGGCAGGATTTCACGAGGAAATTTTAGCCACAAAACGATACATTTTTAACCACGATTTGATCGAAGAATCATATAAAAACCAAATGAAGAAGTACTATATGTCTATCGAAGATGTTGAGTTGCATATAAATGGAAAGGATGCATTAGAGCCTTCATTTCAAGAGACCTGATCGAGTAGTTTTCTCATCTTCTTCTCGCCCATCACCTTTGGTGTTTTTACTTGCCCTCCTTTCTTCTTGCTTTGCTGAAGGAACGAATGATACTGATCTTTGCTGATGTTTTTTACAGATATTCCTTTTAAGGCTTTGCTTCTGGCAACTCCGTAATTCTTATTGGCATTCTTAAGTGACTGATCTAGTTTTTCCCCGAAATCAGTTTCATCTAATTTATCATTAGAAACGACCACCCATTGATGATAATATTCATTGTCTTCATTCTTCATGGCTGCTACACAATACTCGTTTACATGGACATCTATGCTTTTTGAAACTTCAAGAATCGCAGCATCCATTTTTTCTTCGGAAAGTTGTGAACCTACTACATTAAGAAAAAACTTGGTACGACCTGTGATCTTGATTTGATGTGGATCTTTGCTGGTAAATTTGATTGTATCTCCAATCATATATCTCCAGGCACCCGCGCAGGTAGAAATTATCAACACATAGTCCTGATCCAGTTCAATATCTTCAATATTGTGAAATTCCGGATTTTCTAAAATCTGACCATATTCATCAACTCCTCGATCGTCAAATGGAATAAACTCATAAAAGTAGCCATGAGATAATGCCAGTTTCATTTCCATACTATTTGGATGTGAAGAGAACGAGAAAAATCCCTCAGAAGCGAGGTAGGTATCCATGATGGTTAATGGCTTTTCGCAAATCTCTTCAAAGTCCTTTCTATAGGTTTCAAAAGCTACCCCGCCACTCGCGTAGACTGTAAGATTGGGCCAGATATCATGGATGGTTTTAAGATTATGTCCTTTTATGACCTCCTTTAGCATCAATAAAACCCAGGATGGAATACCGGCAATCGCTCCTATATTCCAGTTCGGAGCTTCTTCCACAATCCGAGCTACCCTTTCATCCCAATCCTGAATACTTGCAATTTCTTTTCCTGGCCTATAGAACAATCCGTACCAATCTGGAAAATTGCTGACGTTGATCCCGCTGATCTCCCCTTCCTGATGACCATACTCATGTTTGCTTAAGTTGGCACTGCTGCTAAGCATGAGAATTTCACTTTCAAAGAGCTCCTCCGGAAAATCATAGTTTGGAAGATCCTGCACCAAGGACGTGCCCACATCTCTCATGCTTTGAAGAAATGCATCTGTAATCGGAATTCGTTTGCTAGACTTGCCGGTAGTTCCACTACTTAATGCGAAGAATGAAGGTTTCCCTGGCCAGGTGATATCTGGTAGTTTTTGTTGCTGAGCCCACCAGCTTTCATGGATTTGCTTGTAGTCATGGATAGGAACTGCCGATTTAAAATCATCGATTAGTTTATCTGATTTTAATAGTTCTGAAAATCCATAATACTTACCAAAAGCAGTGTTCTTTGCTGTTTTAAGAAGTGATATTAGTTGTTCTTCCTGTTGCTTTTGTGCGTTGGGCTTATCTAATGCAAGTTTCTGATTGAGTTCAATTCCTTTTTTGATAAGTGTGCCAAGTAAGGCCATAGTTAAGTAGGTTTATGCAATAAACAAGGTTAGCTAAAAACTGTTTCTGAAAAAATGAAATTCATTATTGATGAAAATCTATCTCCTGATCTGGTCGAGGTATTTGAGACCAATGGGCTAAATGCAATGCATATTAACCAGATGAAATCCCATTCAAAGCATCGTGTTCAGGACGATCAACTCAGAAGACTAGCCATGAAAAAAGGATACATCATTATCACAAAAGATGATGATTTTGTAAAGTCTTACGTTGACAGGAAAGTGCCAGAAAAACTTGTTTACATATTCGGTTTAGACAAAAAAGAGCAACTTCTTCAAAGAATGAAAGAAGTAGCTCCTGATCTTGAAAAGCTTTTATTGAATCACGATTTCATAGAGATTAACGAATCCGAAATTCGATTTCCATTGCCTAACTAAATTATTCGTTTCGCAAAGTCACTACGGGGTTGGTCTTAGCTGCTCCCAGACTTTGAGAGAAAATAGTCATGCCTGCTACAAGGATCGAGGCTAAACCTGCCAAAATAAAAATGAATGGAGATAAATCAATTCTGTATGCAAAATCCTGAAGCCAATTGTTAGATAAGAAATACCCAATAGGAATTGAAATGATGAAACTTATTGCGACCAATGCCAAGAATCCCTTCATTATCCCGAACACGATTTCAGACAAGCCCGCACCTAATACTTTTCTAATGCCGATTTCTTTAAGTTTCGTTTTTACTGTGAAAGTAGCCAACCCAAATAATCCCATGCACGCGATGAATATTGCCAGAAAAGCAAAAAACTGAATCATTCTCCCAAGTTTCTCTTCTTTTTGATATTGATCTTCTATTAGCTGATCCAGGAAAGTGAATTCAAACGGCCAATTAGGAGCTATTTCATTCCAGATTTGTTCAACCTCATCAATGGCCATCAACAGTTCTTCTCTGCCTGCTACATTGAACTTAATGGATACATCTCCAAAATAACTCAACTTGAAAACACTAGGACGTACGGGTTGATACAAAGATTCGAAGTTAGCATCCTTCATCACACCGATCACTTTTGTTTCAAAAAGAGTCTTATTATCTGGACCTCCGATCCAAGAAAAGTTCTTTCCCAAAGCCTCCTCGTTTGTCCAACCGAACGTCTTAACTGCAGACTCATTGAGAAGAACAGCACCTGTTGAATCTGTAGCGAACTCTCTGGAAAAATTCCTTCCTGCGGCTATCTCTGTATCGAACATATCCATGAAATCATAGCTAATGTGCTTGAATCCCAAGCTTTTTGCCTCACTCAATTCTTCACCATCCACCCGAAAGCTCTGCTGCCAGCCATGAGTTCCTGCTACGTAACCAAGGCTCAGCTCTGAAACTCGGGGGTTGTTAATCAGTCTGGATCTGAAAAGCTCGTATTGGTCATCAATTTTAGATCCATGATCAAGGATAATGATCTGCTCTTTGTCAAAACCTAAATCCTTATCCTTGATGTAATCCATTTGCATTTGAATTGCCAAAATCCCAATGATCAAAACGTTCGAGACGATGAACTGAGTTATTACCAGAACCTTGCGTAAACTAAAATTGGATTTACTATCCACCATTTTTCCTTTCAAGATTCTAACAGGCTTCAGTTTACTTAAGTAAAAAGATGGGTAGAATCCTGCCAAACCACCAACCATCAGTGACCCGAGAAAAATAAAAACGATGAGAATAGGGACTTGGATATAAGGTATAGAAATATTCTGATCCAGGAAGGAGTTGAAAACTGGGATAAGTAGTTCCACCAGAAGTAACCCGAGTCCTGTACTTAAAACTGTTATTACCATTGACTCAGTGATAAACTGCCCAATCAGATGCTTCCTATGTGCACCCATCACTTTTCGCAGACCTATTTCTTTTGCACGATTGGCTGATTGTGCAGTAGTCAGGTTTATAAAGTTGATGCAAGCAATCACTAAAATAAGGATGGCGATAGCTCCAAAAGCGTAGACTTGATTAATGCTTCCATTAACACTGATTTCTGAGATCATGTTGGAATGCAAATGAATGTCTTGCATGGGTTGAGATTGATAATTAAAATCTACACTTGGATTTTCAACCCTACCGAACAAATCCGTTCCATCCTTAAACAATCTTTGATCGAATTTATCTTTAAGAGAAACGTCTTCTAATAACACATAAGTCCATGCACCGGACCATTTCCAATCTTCCTCCAAATCATAACCCTTATTGCTTGAATCCCCTTTCCATCGCTGACGCTGAAGTTCTACAGGTACCAAAAAATCAAAATCAAGATGTGACTTAAATGATTTTTCAAATACTCCAGTGACCTGCAATGGATCTCTGTTTTTATAGATGAGTGTTTTTCCAATCGGATTTTCTTCGCCAAAGTATTTTTTTACCATAGCTTGAGACAGAACAATACTATTCTTGCTTTTTAGGGCTGTAGTAGCATTTCCTTGTTTCAATGGAAAATCGAATACTTCAAATACTTCAGGATCAGTAAAGTAAATCTTCCCTTCGGTAAAAAGCCTATCTCCATACTTCAGTGTGGAAGCATCCATGCGATTACTATAAAATCGTACAACCTTTTCTACTTCAGGATACTTTTCCAGCAATCGATACTTTAATGGAAATGAAACACGAGAAACGGCACTTGTCTCACCTCTTGTTTCATAAGAATAATACAACCGAATGATGCGATCAGCTTTGTCATGAAATTTATCGTATGATAGCTCCGTCACAACATAGCTGGCCATCATCATGAAACTTGAAATGCCAATGGCCATTCCTATGACATTGATGGCCGTAATTGATTTTGTTTTTTTGATTGTTCGAAAGGCAATCACTAAATAATTTCTAAGCATATCTAGAACAGTAAGTTTTGAGTATGTTTTTGATTTTCTTTTAATCGCAAAAGGTTGGAAAAACATGGTCACGTTCCATAAGTAGAGCAGGTTAGCTCGTCTCCTCCCGAAGGATTTTACTCTTCGTTCGTACAATTCCAAAAGGTCTCCTTCGATAGCATCTACCATATCTTTCCGGCAATACCATCTAAAAAATCTCATCATCCATCCGGGAGGTCTTATCAAAACTTGCCTCCTTCCCAAACGATTTTCGGAACAGCATCCCACATACTATTTCTCAATTCCTTCGAATTGGATAGCTCTTCTTTCCCTGTGGATGTAAGCTGATACAGTTTCTTAGCTCTTCCTCCTCTTACCTCCGTTGCTTCTCCCATGTAAGACTTCACATAGCCTTTCCCCTCCAACCTCACCAATGCTTTATGAACAGAACTAATGGTCACATTTCTTTTGAGGCGAGATTCAAGCTCATCTGTGATAGAAAGACCGTACGCGTTTTCATGCAGTATACCAACTGTGAGTAGAACCAATTCCTCGAACTCACCAATATTTTTTCCCTTCATGTATATCGAAAATATATATCTTTCACCTTTGCCTAGTAACGTAATAAAAAAACAAGGGTTACTTCCGGCACCCTTGCATTTATATATTCCTTTTTAAAATTCTACAATAACAAATTCAGTCCTTCTATTCTTTGCTCTCCCCTCTTTTGTAGTATTATCTGCTATTGGAATGGTTTCTCCATAGCCTTTTGCTATTAGTCTTTCCCTCTCAATTCCTGCCAATACCATATACTCCACCACCGATTGAGCCCTTTTTTGTGACAAGCTTAAGTTGGCTGCATCAGCTCCCTGGCTATCGGTATGTCCTCCCACCTCGATTTTCATGGTCTTATTGTTCTTCATCAATGTCACAGCCTTATTGAGTTCTACATAGCTTATTGGTTTCAACTCAGCTTTTCCTACTTCAAAGAAAATATTATTCAAAACCACCTTCGTTCCTTTTTTAATAGGTTCCAGCGCTATGTTGTTTGTTACCTCTGCGTAAGAGGCGTCTTTTGGTAACTCAAAGCTTTGAGAGTAAAAGAAGAAACCATCTGCATTTGCCGAAACACTGTAATCACGACCAGCTGGAAGCACTACCAAATACTCACCTGTTTCCGTATTGCTCTTATTCGTAGCAATCAATTCCCCTGAATTAAGATCCTCTATAAGTACCAATGCACTCAAAGGTTTATTATCTACCGAATTAGAAACCACTCCTTGCACAATCACCGTTGGCTTTGGTTTCAGCTCATCAGGGAGCTCCACTCTGAAGATATCGAAGTTATTCTCATCTAACCTGGATGAAGCCATGTATCCATTTCCTGCAGCCGAGATACTAAAATTGGTATCGTTTCCTTTAGAGTTAATTGGGTGTCCGAGATTTTTAGGAACTGACCACTTTCCATTTTCCAGGATGGTATAGAAGATATCCGCTCCACCCATACCTGGGTGTCCATTGGAGGAGAAATAAAGTGTCTTACCATCAGCAGCGAGGAACGGACTATTTTCACTTAAAGGAGTATTGACGATACTTCCAAGATTTTGTGGTACACCCCATAGCCCCAGGTGATTCTTTTCGATCATGTAAAGATCAGATGCTCCATAGCTCCCAGGTCTAACAGAAGTAAAGATGATTCGATTACCGTCCGTATTGATGGTAGGTTGGCTTTCCCAGTTCTTTGTATTCACCACATTACCCATATTTCTTGGCTGACTCCAGGTACTGCCGTTTAGTTGTGTGATGTATAAATCACAGCTGCCCATAGCTCCAGGTTCATCACATCTTACATACACCATGGTTTGCCCATCACCCGTGAATGAAGATCCAAAATCATTTGCTTTTGAATTGATCGGTTGGGGCAACAATTCAGGTGCGCTCCACTGATCGTTTACAAGTTTTGAATAGTACAGATCTTCTCCAAAGTCCAGTTCAGCACTATTTTCATCTTTAAAATCAAAGCCTCCTTGTCTTACACTTGTAAAATAAAGTCGGGTACCTGTAGGGTTCACTTGCGGCATATAGTCTCCAGATACACTGTTCAAAGTTGCAATAGGAACTGGCTCGGTGGTATTTGGTTCTTCTGCCCTCAGCTCTGCACTAATGTCTATGTAGTTGAGTCTATTCATTGCCAAATGAATGAGTTTCTCTGACTTAGGTGTTTTAGGTGCCTTCTCCAGGTAGCGCTTGATGTAGATTCTTGCACTCCTTAAGTTATCCAATGCTATGTAAGACTTAGCAATATCGTAGTAAATGCTAATATTAAAATCAGGGTTTACTTTCTCAAGGTTACGATAGGAATCTATCGTCGCTTGAACATTATTTAAATGATCATATGTCTTTCCTAGATAAAACCAGGAATCCGGATAATTAGGATTAAGCTTAATGGATTCCTTGAATTTTTCAATAGCCAGGTCATATTTTTCAAATTTTATGGCCTGCATACCTTGAAGGTATGAATCCTTATAATTCTGTGAAAAAGCTGAACTTACAAGGACTACAAGACTGAACAAATAGCTGATTTTTCTTAACTGCATGGTTGATACTTATTTGTAATAGGACGAAAATTAGGAAATTTATGAGATAAAACAGATTCTTTCGTTACAGATATGTATTATTACTTATTATCAAAAGACTTTACAATGAAGAAATCCCTCTATCTACAGATAATATTGATTTGTATATTTTCCTTTAAAAGCTTTAGTCAGGTGAATAGTCAATTCCCTGATATGGAAGCTGAAACACTTACTAATGAGTTTGTGAATCTTCCAGGTGAACTTTCAGGAAAATACAGCTTAATTGGCCTGGCCTATTCTAAACAGGCCGAAGATTATTTGAAAGGTTGGTTCGAGCCTGTTTACAACCAATTCATCTACAAAAACCCCAATCCAGGTCCCTTTGACTTCAGCTTTGATGTCAACACGTATTTTGTCCCAATGTTTACAGGTGCAAAACGACCGGCGTATCAAAAGGTAATGAAGAAACTACAAAAGACCATCGATAAGCGTCTTCAACCCAACGTTCTTTTTTATAAAGGAACACTTAAGGCGTACAAAGAGGCTTTGAACTTCGATGGTAAGGACCTACCATACTTTTACGTGCTAGATCCAAATGGAAAAATCGTTTACACTACTTCCGGAAGGTACACGCAAAGAAAAATGCAAGAAATTACTGATGCGGTGGAGAGTGCTATGAATATGGATTAAGAATAAAGCTGTTCCAAAATCACTCCGAGGAGAAATTTTGAAACAGCTTTTTACTATAATTCTATTGAGTTATTGGGTCTCCATTGATATCTAAAATAATAGGATCACCCATACCCAATTTCTTCACTTCTTCTAGCTGAGTGGCTCCATCTCCTACTACTAAATAGATCATTTTACTCTCATTCATGTACTTGTTGATCATATTTTTATAATCGTCCAAATCCATTGAAGTAAGTTCTGACTGCTCTCTTTCCATAAAGTTAGCTGACTTTCCAAACTTGCTGATTTCATGCAACATATTCAGTTTAGCTCCTAAGCTTTCAAATGCCCTGGTATTAGCTTTTAGCACTTTATTTTGCGTGACATCTACGTCCTCTTGGGTGAAATTCTCAGCATAATTTGCAATCATATCCTTCATGATCTCTAAAGAGGGCAATGTAGCGTTTGCTCTAACACTTGAAGTAGCAACAAATGGAGACACTTCCATTGTTTGCCTAACAAATGCGTAAGCTCCATAGGTATAGCCTTTCTCAATTCTCAATGTTTGGAAAAGTTGACCACTAGATCCTCCCCCCAGTTTCTCATTCGCATAAGATAGTTCGTTGTATTCAGGGTTAATTCCTGAAATTGCCAACTTCCCAATATAGATAACTGATTGTTTAGCACCCGGAAAGTCAATGAAATATAGGTTTCCAGCATTATCAGCTGGTGGAGTTTCGTAAGAAACTAACTGAACATCTTTGGATTCCCAATTCAGATTGTTTAATTGCTTAAGAACCTCTTCTTTTCCAACACTACCCGCTACATGGAAACTTGCAACTGAAGGAGAAAAGTAGGTTTCATAGTAGCTTTTCAAATCTTCCAGAGTGATACGCTCGACAGTCTGGGATGCACCGAGAACTGAGTATCCCATGATGTGATTGTCTCCATACAAAAGCTTATTAAAAACATTTGAAGCAATTGCAGTCGGGCTTGCTTCTCTTCCTTTCAACCTTGTAATTAAAGACTGTTTCAGTCTATCAAACTCGCTTTGGTCCCATCTTGGTTCTAGTAGTACTTCTTTGACCAAATCAAAGGTCTCGGCAAAATTTCTCGCCAAACAAGAAGCTGAGATCGTAATTTCCTCTCTACCTGCAAATACGTTGATATTTGCTCCAAGTAAACCAATCGCTTCCTCCAATTCTGCGGGTGTTTTGGTTTGTGTTCCTTCTGTCATTAGATCAGCCAATAATGCTGCTGCCCCCGACTTTTCAATGGGGTCATGATAATGCCCACCTTTGATGGTGATATCAAAGTAAACTAACGGTAACTCCCTGTTTTCTATTCCGAAAACTTGCATTCCATTATCCATGTAATTATCCCATACGGCAGGAGATTTCAGAAGTGGTAGCTCTCCAAAATCAGGTTCCGAGCGGTCGAATTCTGTTGCAGTTTTTTCGTACTCACCAACTTCACCTCTTGTTACATTTTCTGAAGCCACATTTGCCACAATCTCTTCAACATATACTTCTGCTTCTTCTCCCCCTGAAACAGCTAGCTCCAACTGGCCGGCAGGAACCACACTTGTCATTACATAGTTCTGATCTTTAATGTATTTATTGTAAACATTCATAACATCTGAAGCTGTAACTGCTTGAGTCAGTTTTGCTGTTTTAGAGATATAGCTAGGGTCTCCACCAAATTCATTGTCCGTTACAAGTTGAAAAGCCTTGTTCAGTACCGTACTTACCCCCTGGTAAAGATTGGTTTCAAGTTCTGCTTTGATCCGTTTTAGGTCCTTCTCGTCAATACCATTTTCCTCAAATCGAGTTAAGCCTTTTTCCAACGCCGCTTTAACTGTATCCAGATCCACACCTGCATTGGCACGTATCCTGAATACAAACTCCCCCGCCACTTCATTAGAGCTCTGATAGGTGGAAACATTCGGAGCAAGCTTTTCTTCTTCAACGATTACCTGGTAAAGAGGAGCCTTTTTACTGCCACTAAGTAACTGTCCCAAAACATTAAGGGCGTACATATCTTGATTATAATCCTCAACTGTGGGGTATACCATTCTCAACTCCGGCAGCTTAGCGAATTCATCTTCAAAGTACAAGGATTTAGTTGCCTCTAATGTAACTGGCATTGGTTGCGGCTTTTCCACATCGGGTCCTCTTCTAATCTCACCAAACCATTGCTTTACTTTCTCTTTTGTTTCCTCCGGATCAATGTCTCCGGCTATAACCAATGTTGCATTAGCTGCACCATAGTACTGCTCATAGAATTCTTTTACATCATCTAATGTCGCCGCTTGAAGGTCGGGTAGTGATCCAATAACTGTCCAGCTATACGGGTGTCCTTCAGGGTACAGGTTTTTACGGATAATTTCGTCCGTATATCCATAAGGCGCATTATCTACCCTTTGTCGCTTTTCATTTTTCACAACTTGTTTCTCAGCCTCCAGTGCATCTTCTGTTACCGTATTGATCATGTATCCAAATCGATCTGAGTCAATCCATAAGATTTTATCAAACGCATCCTTAGGCACCACCTCGTAGTAAATGGTCCCATCTGACCAGGTGCCACCGTTTCTACTTCCTCCCCACTCGGGAATCAATTTCCTATTTGCGCCTCTGGGAACATTTTCAGAATCGTTGAAAGACATATGCTCAAAAAAGTGTGCAAAACCAGTTCGACCCGGTTTCTCCCTGTTTGAACCTACATGCATAAGGGTGGCTACCGCCACGATAGGATCTGAATGGTCTTCATGAAGGACAACTTCCAGTCCATTCTCCAGGGTAAATTTCTCGTATTCAATTTTGAATTCTTTTTTATCCATTTGATCAGGATTGCTGCAGCCGGCTACTAAGACTGCCATGATGAGTGGTAAGATGTTTTTAATTTTCATGAGTGTATTGTTACACCCTTTTAAAAGGGTAATCCATAAATTTTCCTCAATTTGAACGATTGTTATGAAAATCAAAAATAGTATATGATGATCGGCTTGACTTTTAACAAAAAAAAACCCGCCTAAGCGGGTTCTTTTAAAAAACTGAATAAACTAAATTAATCTTCCGTCTCCGTTGTTTCTTCTTCTTTGGATTCTTCTTTTCTACCCTTAGCTTCCACATCATCTCCATCTTTCAATCTTTTGGATACGGCAAGAAATGGTCCCGAGATCACTTCGGTGGTCGCATCGACACCTGAGACAATTTCAATTCGATCAAAATCACTTATACCGGTTTCAACCTTTGTCTTTACTGCTTTTCCCTCTTGATATACAAAGATCACTTCCTCTACTTCTTCATCAACTAGTTCTTCAGTTGATGAAGTATCGCCATCTTTTTTCTTGCTACCCTTTTCTGATCTTGTAGTCACGGCAGCCAGAGGCACAGTTAATATATCCTTTTTTACTTCCGTAATGATATCAACACTTGCTGTCATTCCGGGACGGAATGGATACTTCAACCCTTCCTCTTTAATGAGGTCCTGATAAGAACTATTCAAGATTTGGATCCTCACCTCAAATTCAGTTACCGCATCAGCGGATACTTTATCATTTGCAGTATTGGCGATATGTGTAACTACGCCCTTGAAAGTTTTGTCTTTGTATGAATAAGAATCCACATCAATAATTGCCGTGTCACCTACACTAATGCGTATGATATCGTTTTCATTCACGTCTACTTGAACTTCCATCTTTGAAAGATCTGCAATACGCATTACCTCCGTACCTTGAAATTGTGAGGTTCCTAATACGGTTTCACCCAATTCCACTGGTAGTTTCGACACAATGCCACTCATCGGAGCAGTGAGGCTAGTTAACCGTAAATTTTCACGAGCATCTGCTACTCTCGCCTGGGCGCTACTTAAAATATACTCTGCAGCATTTACACTTTCTTTGGCTGATTCATAATCTTGCTCAGCAATTTCATAATTAGCTTCAGCTAGTTGATAGTCTGCTTCTGATATTACCTTTTCACTAAAAAGCTTTTTTTGACGATTAAAATCTTGCTCTGCTCTTTTAAAGTTAGCAGCTGCTCTTGATCTTGCAGCTTTAGCCTGAGCCAGGGCAGCTTTTTGCTGATTTAAACCAGCCACAGCCTGATCGTAGGCAGATTGAAAATTGTCCGGGCGTATTCTTAACAAAAAGTCCCCTTTACTTACTGAATCACCCTCCTCTACTTTAAGTTCTATGATCTCACCAGATACCTCGGGGCTGAGTTGAATTTCAACAACAGGTTGTACCTGGCCTGATGCACTCACCTTTTCAATGATGGTGTTCTTCTCTGCTTTGCTCACCTCTACCTGAATCTTTTTCTTTTGACCAACAATTCCTGCAGATTTACCGATGACAGCAAATAGGATCAAAACGACCACTGCCCCTCCCAGGATGTATAAAATTTTATTACTTGATTTTTTCTTCTTAGCCATGATTATTGTCTTGTTAAAATTGGTGATCAGTTTAGAATGTTAAAGGTTTTCCCTGGTAGAACTCTAGTATCTTTTTTCTGAAGATGTAGTCAAACTTTGCTCTGGATAAGTCTGTTCTTGCCTGAAAAAGATTGTTATTGGCCACTTGATAATCAGTAAAGTTGGCTGCACCATTATTGTACTGATTTTCGACCGCTCGATATGTTTCTTCTAACGAGGTAACTTGCTTCAGAGAAGCATCATACGTTTTAGCTGCCGCTACGGCATTTCGATAGGATGATTCAATTGTTTGATACAAAATATTCCTTTGTTCGGTCTCATTTATTTCAGCTTGTTGCAAGGTGATTTTAGATCGCTGAATATTTGCTCTGGTCCTGAAATTATTAAATATTGGAACATTTAAGTTGAGAGATAACCGCGTGTTTAGGTTATTATCATACTGTGTAGATAAGGGTACAGTCTCACTAGCCAGCTGCAAATCGAACTCTTGTTCAAAGATTGGAGTCCCATCTTGTAATTGTAATGCTGTTGGCTGCAAATTTCCTGTAGGAGTAGCAGATACTACGGAAATATCTTGAAATGCATCTGAGTAATTGGTATTGACAGAACCACTTACAGATAATGTCGGGTACATAGCTCCTTTTGAAACATCCAGACCAACACCGGCACTTTGAACTCTCAACTCGGCACTTTTGATTTCTGGCTGGTTAGATAAAGCTTCATTGTAAAGCTCTATGATAGAGGTTTGTTCAATCTCTGCCTGATCAACCGTGACGTCTGGTATGGTAATATCTATTTCTTCACCCGGTGGTAACAACATTCCTTGTTTTAAAGTCAAAACTGCTAAATCGAGGTTATTTTGAGCTGTAATGAGGCTCACTTCATTTGTAGCTACTTGACTTTCCAACTGTAATTTATTTGCAAGCGGTAAAGCCCCGGATTCCACCAACAAGGTAGTACGCTCCAATTGTTGCTTGCTAGATTCCAATTGAAAACGGGCATTTTCAAGAAGCTCTTTATTGAAAATCACATTCACGTAATTCAATGCAGTATTAAGCGAGATATCATTGGTAGCCTTTTGTAAATCAAACCTGGAAGCTTCCGCGTCGAGCTTACTTTGTCTGATTGAGTTGTGAACCTGAAGTCCATTGATAATTGGCATTGATGTGTTTGCTCCTACACCATTGAAATTGATTCGTTGATCAATAAACTGGTTGGTCGTTGGATCAATACCCCTACCCCAGTTATAGCCAAAGTTTCCACTTGCATTCAAAGTGGGATAACGTTGAGCCTGCGCTTGCATCAACCCAACTTCCGAAGATTGCAGATTGAGCTCACTTCTTTGAACGGTAAGGTTATTCTCAACAGCTATGTCTATACATTCCTGCAATGACAGCACTCGCTTTTGCTGGCTCATTCCAGTAAAAGCAAGCAAGATCAGTGTGGTGATTAGTCCTAGTTTCTTCATGTGAATTATTTTGATTTTTTGTGGCTAAGATTATTTATCAATATCCGGGATATAAATAACCTTATGAACCCATTTCCTCTTCTTTAAATATTGTAACGTTATATCATCAATTCCTGAATCCATCTCAAGTATCAGACAAGCAAGATCGTTTCTGCCTTTTCTCGACACTGTCATAGTCGCAATGTTGCATTCATCCTGAGAGAGTACCTCTGTAAAAAATGCAATACTACCTTTTACATCGTCCGCTTCAATGATTAAGGTGTGTAGACTAGCGGTGAAGTTTGAATCAAACCCATTCACCTCTTTGATCCGAATCACACCGCCTCCTCTACTCTCACCTACTACCTCTACACTTTCATCCCCCTTTTTTGCGATCACGCGGACCGTGTTGGGATGAAAAGTTGAAGCGCTTCCGATAGACCTGAATGTATAAGACAGCCCAGCTTCCTTTGTCAGCTCAAGCGCGTTTTTGATACGTTTGTCTTCTGTCCTAAAATCCATCAAACCTGCCAATATGGCCCTATTGCTACCATGCCCTTCGTATGTTCTGGCAAAAGAATTATAGAAAATGATATCTGCATTCTCAGGAACACCTCCTAAAATTTTATTTGTCACCCTTCCAATTCGTACAACACCAGCAGTATGTGAACTTGACGGTCCAATCATTACCGGTCCGATCATATCAAATATGCCACTACTTTCTGCCATGAATACCTCTTGATTAGTTGACTACTTTACCACCAAAAATGTTACACTGCCACAGCCCCTTTAATGTGTGGATGTGGATCGTAGTTTATCAACTCAAAATCTTCAAACTTAAACTCAAAAATATCTTTTACTTCAGGGTTAATCTTCATTGTCGGTAATTCTCTTGGTGCCCTCGAAAGTTGAAGGTGAGCTTGCTCCATGTGATTTGAATACAAATGAGCATCCCCAAATGTATGCACAAAATCACCTGGCTCTAAATCACATACCTGTGCCACCATTATCGTAAATAAAGCATATGATGCGATGTTGAATGGGACACCTAGAAATACATCTGCACTGCGTTGATACAACTGACAACTTAATTTCCCGTCAGCTACATAAAACTGAAACAATGTATGACAAGGGGGTAACGCCATATTATCTACATCTGCCACATTCCATGCGCTCACAATATGTCTTCTGCTATCAGGATTATTTTTTATTCCTTCAATTAGCCTCTTGATTTGATCTATTTTTCTACCATCTGAAGTTTCCCAACTTCTCCACTGTACTCCGTACACAGGTCCGAGATTACCCTGCTCGTCTGCCCACTCATCCCATATGGAGACGCCATTTTCTTTCAGGTACTTAATATTTTGGTCACCTTGCAAAAACCAAAGCAGTTCATGTATGATTGAGCGAAGATGCAATTTCTTGGTTGTCACACATGGGAATCCTTCGCTAAGATTAAATCTCATTTGATACCCAAACACACTTTTTGTACCTGTGCCAGTACGATCACCCTTTTCTGTACCATTATCAAGGATATGTTGCATTAGGTTCAGGTATTGTTGCATTCTGTTCGTAGTTTGGTAACAAAATTAACTTTTAAACGAAGAAAGTCTGAACCCACGAATAGATAA
This sequence comes from Ekhidna sp., assembly GCA_965267215.1. GTDB lineage: Bacteria > Bacteroidota > Bacteroidia > Cytophagales > Cyclobacteriaceae > Ekhidna. The sequence continues at coordinate 875,057 of OZ253940.1, read as the reverse complement.
ATATGTCGAGCGGTTAATAACCCCAAAGGGAAAGGTGATAATGACCAGTTTACTGGTACTAATCACATTGATATTTGGCTGGAACCTTCAATACTTAGCTTTTGATTTCGAATTTGAAAAGTTTTTCCCAAAGAATCACCCTGAGAGTATCGCTTATCAAAAACATACCGATCAGTTTGGGTATGACAATGACTATTTACACATCATTATTGAAGAAGAGGAAGGCATATTCAACAGGGAGTTCCTGGCGTTGGCTGCTGGCTTTGAGAAGTCACTCATCAAAATCAAGGATGTTGAAAACGTCTATTCTCCTTTATCGCTACAACATGTTGTGAAGAGTCCAACCGGACTGGTCATTTTCCCTCTCATTCACACCGAGAATCCCAACAGTTATCAGTTAAGAACAGATAGTTCAAGGGTTTTCGGAAACCCATTTTATCGATCCGCTTTTAGTGAAGATGGAAATGCGCTTAGTATCTATCTTCACCATGCTCATTTTTCTGATCAGAGACGTAGTGAAGAGTTATTATCCGCAATTAGGAGAAAGGCTAAAGAATTCGGAATTGGAAAGATTAGGCTCGTTGGAAAATTGAGTGCAGCTGGTGTCTTTATTTCATACATTCAAAATGATTTTGGAAAATTCCTGATTGGTTCTCTTATTCTCAGTTTTGGGCTTTTATTACTCATATTTAGAAATCTTAAATCCGCGTTTCTTCCATTTCTTATCAGTCTCTTATCGATTGTATGGCTATTTGGGCTCATTGCATTGATTGGATATCGAATCAACTTACTAAGCTCACTTCTACCCCCAATATTGTTTTTTGTTTCAATGTCGGACGCAGTTCATCTGATGAACGCCTTGAAAAAGTCCGAAGGTACCAATAGGGGTGATCGAATAAAGCAGGCATTGCAAATCGTTGGAATTCCTACATTGTTAACTTCGGTAACTACAGCTATAGGTTTTCTGAGCCTTATTTGGATCAATACCGAACCGGTTCAGCTGTTAGGTGTATTTGCCGCAGTGGGTATTTTAATGGCTTTTATTATCACATTCACTTTTGGATTATTGATGGCCACTATAACAGATTACTCAAAGGATCACAAGGTATTGGAAGTACCATCGCGATGGCTTTACGCCCTCAATACGAATAAGAAAATCATTGTGGTATCAGTTGCGTCAGTCCTTCTTTTAATGATTCCCGGAATTACAAAACTCAAAGTCAATTCATTCTTGTTGGATGACTTACCAAAAAATTCAGAGGTAAGAAATGATTTTGAATTTGCTGATGATCAATTAGGTGGATCAAAGCCATATGAAGTGAGGGTCGAGGTTGCAGACACTTCATTATCCATATGGGATCAAGAAGTAATGGATGAGATCGTAAAAATCGAAGACTATTTACTTAATCAGTATCCTATAGCAAAAGTCCAATCACCAGCTACGATCATCAAGTACCTTCATATGGCTAATAATGGGGGATTGAATGAAAATTACCGATACCCTGATAATAAGACTGCATTCCAGCAAACCATCCGATTGAAAAATAGAATTGATCCTAAAAGACTGGATAAGCTAGTTACTGAAGATAATAAAGTCGGTAGGTTGATTGGCTTCTTTCCAGAATTAGGCTCCTATGAAACAAAAATCAGAAATCAGAAAATGATTGTTTATCTGGAAAATAACATTGACAGAAACCTAATAAAATATCAGATCACCGGTACCACCTATCTCATTGACAAAAGTCATGAATTACTTTCTTTCAATCTTCTCAAAGGGCTATTTACCGCAATTCTGATCATTGGAGTGATCCTGGGACTCTACTTCAAATCATGGAAGTTGCTTTTTATCAGTCTAATTCCAAACATAATCCCTTTAATCATGGTTGCAGGTATTCTGGGATGGCTAGGGATATCGCTAAAAATGACAACTTCTATCATCTTTACGATAGCTTTTGGCATTGCGGTAGATGATACAATTCATATGATGAGTTACTATTTAAAAAACAATGAAAGAGATTCTGAGACGAGGATGCTACATACGTTCAAGCATGCCGGAAGTGCCATGCTAATCACTTCGTTGATTATGTGTGCCGGATTTGCACTTTATCTTTTTTCAAACTTCGGTGCGACCTTCTACCTTGGGCTATTTGTAAGTCTCTCGTTGCTCATAGCGTTATCAATCGACTTAACCATCTTACCGTTGTTGCTACTGAGATTTAAAAAAGATGCTCAATAAAGGCGAACCTATACCGGCTATCACCCTAAGAGATCAGGATGGAAAACCTTTTTCATTGCACGACATGAAAGGTAAACCTATGGTCATCTATTTCTATCCTAAGGATAACACCAAAGTCTGCACCGCTCAGGCATGTGGTTTCAGAGATCAGTATGAGGATTTTCATGAAGTAGGAGCTGAAGTAATTGGAATTAGTGGAGACAGTGTGGAATCTCACAGGAAGGTAGCAAACAACAGGAAATTACCATTCATCCTTCTAAGTGATCCACAAAAAGAAGCTTTGAAAGCATTCAAAGTTCCTTCGATGCTCTTTGGCCTTATTCCGGGGAGGGTTACGTTCGTTATTGACCGACAAGGGAAAGTAGCTCATACTTTCAGAGCTGACTTCAGTGCTGAAAAACACGTACAAGAAGCGCTGAAAATAATCAAGCAACTTTAACTTATTCATCCTTAAGTACTTCTGCCGGATTCATCGATGAGGCTTTCACAGTTTGTAATACGGATATTGTCAAAGAAATCATTAATAGAATCCCAAGAGCAAAACCAAAGATATCTCCACCTATGTCAATTCGATATTCAAAATCTGATAGCCATATATCCATAAAGTAATAGGCTATCGGTACTGCAATAACAAAAGCTACCAGTAACAGCTTCACATATCCTTTTGAGAAAAGCATAACAATACTGGAGACCGAAGCTCCTAGCACTTTTCTCACACCGATCTCTTTTAACTTTTGTTCCAGAGAAAAAACCACGATCCCAAATAATCCTAACGAAGCAATGATAATCGTAAGAATTGCAAAAAATGAAAGCACACTCCCAAACCGTTCTTCTGTCTTATAACTTGAAGCAAAATGATCTGATAAGACTACATGTTCGAATGGGCGGTTAGGAACAAACTCATTCCATTTATCTTCCACACGATTAACCAGTGCATTAAAATCTTCCTGATCACCATAGGATTTGACCATAATTCGAGTGATTGGCCTACCACCCTGAGCATTGGATTCAGAATGAAAAATAGCAAATGGCTCGATAGGTGCGTGAAGTGTCCAAAAGTTAAAATCTCTAGCCACCCCAATGACATGGTAAGTACCGCTCCAGTTTTCAATTTTCTTATTAAGGATACTTTCATCTACCTTCCATCCGATGGTTCTTGCGGCAGTTTCGTTCAGTATGATCCCAGCTGTGTCACTTGCATAGCTGTTTTCAAAAGCTCTTCCTACAAGCATTTCTACCTCCAGAAGGTCCACATAATTTTCATCTGCTAGTGCATAGTTTAATGGCACAGATCCGGCTTCCGGCTCATCTGGAGTAAACTGGTCACCATTCGTAATCAAAAGTGGAATCGCATCACATACGGAAGCTCCTATGACACCATCTATTTCACTTAATTCATGAGCAAATTCTTCTATAGCTCCGGTCCAATTCACATTCTCTACTGAAAAGAGGTTATCCTTCTTGAAGCCGAGATCAGCATTCATGAAATAATTCAATTGCTTGTAGATCGTAATGGTGCCAATGATCAATAAGAATGAAAGGACGTATTGTGCTATAAGCATTCCATTTCTTAATCTAACGCCTTTTCTACCTGTTTTCAGTTCGCCTTTCATCGCACTCACGGGCTTGAACGCGTTAAAAAACAGAAACGGATAAAAACCAGAAACGACACTAACGATTAGTATCAGAATTGTAATAAAAGCAAGCATTTGCGGATGGTCCGATAATGATAAACTCAGATTGGTTCCGAGAGACTGATTGATTGAGGGTATGGAATAAAATACAAATACCAATGATAATCCAGTAGCGAGCATGCAATAAAACAATGACTCACCGAAGAACCTCTTCATGAAACTGGTTCGATTCCCTCCTAAGACCTTTCTAACAGCTATGTCTTGTGCTCTTGTTGTAAATTGAGCGGTACTTAAGTTGATAAAATTGATACAGGAAAGAATAATAAGAAATATTGCCGAGCCAACGAGCGCCACTACTATTTTAAAATCACCCACAGAGCTTATTCGATTATAAATACCGTTCGAATGAAGGTATATATCCTCAAATGGTTGTAAATAGAGATTCCATTCTTTACCAGCTTCAATGTATTCATCATACGAGTAACCCATCATTTCTAATGTCCGTCCCGCGTGTTTTCGTGGGAGCTTGTCCAGTTTAGCTTGAACTATCTGTGAATCAGAATCCTCATTTAGTTGAATAAATGTCTCGAACATGGTCCACATCCAGTTCCAGTCACTTCTTTTTATCCTTTCAATACTGTTGAGTGAAACCAAGACATCAACATTACCCAGATAGGAGTTTTCTTCCATCTTTTGCAAGACACCCGTTACTTCGAAAAGCTCTCCATTGTCCATGGATATGGTTGCTCCAATAATGTCTTGACTTCCAAAAAATTTATCTGCTGTTTCGTAAGTAAGTACTACTGAACCGGGATTATCTAAACATGTAGCCTGATCTCCATAAAGCAATGGGAAAGTAAATACGTCTAAAAAATTGGAATCAACGGCTGCTATATACTCTTCGTTGAAGAAGCGCTCTTGACTCGCACTTTCGAAGATAATTGGTAACATACCATTTGCTTCGAAAACCCTGACAACATGCTTTACCTCCGGTATTTCCTCACGGATTGCAAAGCCAACACCCGGACCTGTACTCGAAAATAAATTGGGATTGTCTTCTCCCCATATGAACGTCTGATTGATACGATAAATTTTATCTCCATTTTCATGAAAAGTGTCATACTTTAATTCATTATCCACATACAGGTAAATGAGGATTGAGGCAAAAAAACCAATCGTTAGTCCTAAAATATTGACTATGGAAAAAAGTTTATTTCGCTTGAGTGATCGAATAAAGAGTTTTGTGGATGTTAGCATCAGAGAAAAGTTAGATTTAGAATATTTATTAACCACATTGATGCCAAAAAATGTAAAGTGCTTTTTTACAGCTAGTTACGAAAAATAAGAAACAAAGTAATGTTCATAAATGAACAAAGAGCGTACACAACCATTATCTACTAATTATTAAAATAATCATATTATTTAGTAATAATATTACATTTATTAAATTACAGGTTGATTAAATCATATCACTACCACAATGTTTAGAATCACCAGTAAACTATTACTACTATCAATAGTATTGATGGTGGTAAGCTGCTCAGAAGAACCAACTGAGACAATCAATGGATTAAACTCCCTTGTTAGCATTGAAAATGAAGCTGCAGGCGACAATTGCGCTGCAGGCGGTATTCAAATTTCTGTAGGTCAAGATGCTGATAACGATGGTGTTTTAGATGAGTCCGAGACCATCTCTGAAAGTTATGTTTGTAATGGAACGAGTTCAGGCAATGGCCTCAATCTGTTAGCTCGTACGTCTGCAGAAGAGGCAGGATCTAACTGTGAGAATGGGGGTACACTCGTCGAAATCGGAACAGACCAAAATCAAAACGAAACGTTGGATGATGACGAAGTTCAATCTGCGTTTTTTGTTTGTAATGGCCAGGATGGTACAAATGGCGGCATTGACGGTCTCACCAGTTTAATAGTTGCCACTCCCAGTACAACGTGTGAGAACGAAGGTGCTACCATTCAGATAGGACTTGACGAAAATGGCAATGGGGTGCTGGATACGGAAGAAATACAATCCACTTACAACGTATGTAACGGGAGCGATGGAAACGATGGCGTAAACTCACTGATTGAATGTACAATTGAACCGGAAGGTGATAATTGTCCTAATGGAGGAATAATCATTGAAATTGGCTTAGATTCAAATGGTGATGGCACCCTGGATCTGGAAGAAAAAATCGGAGAGCCTAAATATATCTGCAATGGCATTGACGGAGAAGATGGAAGGAGTCCTATAGTAAATATAAACACACGTACATCAGGCTGTGCCAATGGAGGTGTTGAGCTAACTTTTGGTTATGATGATGATGGTGATGGTACTGTAGATGAAGTATTGCAAACAGTCCAAATATGTAATGGCTCCAATGGCTCAGACGGTTCTGACGGACTTAATACCATCATAGAAACAACACCAGATCCCATTGCATGTCCAAATGGAGGTGTAGAAATTAGAATTGGATTAGACAAAAACCGTGACGGAGATATTGATGAGACTACTGGAGTAGACAATGAGCTTGTATCCACAGAAATCATTTGTAACGGTAGCGATGGAACAGATGGTACGGATGGTCGTGAAATCATCATGACCAGTGCCTCCGCTTCATGCGGTGGAGATGGAGGTCAAACGTACTCATTTGGGTACGACAATGATGGAAATGGTACCATTGATGATCTCTTAACTTCTTTCACCATTTGTAATGGCTCGGATGGAACTAATGGGCAAGACGGAAATTCAGATGGCATCTTTGAGTTCTATTTTCAGGAAGGTTTTGATGGCTATAATGGTGTTATTGATGTATCAATCGATGGAGAACGTACAAGTGATTACGGTGAAGTGCTGATTGTTGACAGACGTGGAGCTGAAGCAAATATGGCTGGAAATTCGCTTTTACTCTTTTCAAAGATAAAGGAAGTTATTGATGGTCAAGTGAGCGATGCGTACGAGGTAGTAGAAGCAATACTATACCTAAAAAGCGTTCCGGATGCCAAACCACCTTCTGCGGAAAATTGGATTGGCATTAAAACGCTAACAGCAGGAGCTCCATTGCTGGAGGATAATACAGCGGACTGGACTACTTCCAATGGATCTGATAATTGGAAAAGTGAAGGAGCTGCTGTAACCGAAGATGGTGGTGCTAATGGCTATTCCGATATGTTCAGATTACCTGATAGTTTCGATTTTGACGGAACTCTTCCTCTACTATTGAATAGAAACGAGGTGTCTGTCTGGATGAACGATGAAAGGGATAATAAAGGAATGGTTTTAACAATGGTAAATCCCGGCACCATCTATGACATTAATTTTCATAGTTCTACCGCTTCACTTGTTTCCAACAGACCGTTATTGTATGTAAAGGTTAAAGTGGGAGTTAAAGGAAGAATCGAATCAGAAAAAGATTACAAAGAAAGATGGAATGCCATGTCTTACGAAGAAAAACTTGCACCATTGCAACGAAGAAAAAGCGATTGATAACCTAACCTGATCGCCTATAGAAGAAGCCCCAACCGAAAGGAAGGGGCTTTTACTTTTACCTGTTTTTTCTAAATCTGCTAGAACCCACCTATTTTCAGTGTGATAAAATAATTGAGTTCATCAAAAGCGTCAGAATCTGTATTCAGCAATTCCAGGTCTTGAGTAAAACGTTTACTTACCCCCATGGCTAATCGGAAGTTTCTACTGATATTAAATTCTAAGCCTGCACCCGGTTCGATGTACCAAAAGACGTCACTATCTACTTCTTTATCACCTGACGATAGCATGGTATTATCTTCATTGGTTCGATGGTACCCCAACCAGCCCGCTCCGGCAGATACTGGGAAAGTAACGTGTACCACTTCGTTTGAGAAGAAGATCAATTCCAAAAACATACCTCCATATCCGCCCAGGATATTTACTTCCTGACCGGTTTCTACATCATCAAATGTTGCTGTAGGTATGATTCCATGACCTTCAGCTCCAATACCCAACGTTCGATTAATAATCCATCCTCCCCTCAATCCTGCAAGTACCATCGATTCTTCCCGAAACTTTGTGCTTCTAAATGAAAGCGCACCGAACCCCCCACTGTGACTCATCGAACCACTTAGCGTTTTGATATCCTGTCGTTTCTTTTCTTTTCTCCGCTCAGAACTGGTGCTCTGATAATAAATAATCTTAGGCTTGTCATCCTCAACCTCATCAGAAGGTTTTGGAATGGTATCTGAAGGCATTTCCCTTTGAGCTCTTTTTGTTGTATCACTTTCCTGTGAATAGGCCAGTGTAATCATCATAGATAAAGTAGCGGCAATAAAAATTGTTCTCATGTGTTTTTAACTTTTTCTGGCCCCATACTACCATATTGATCAGATGTGGAGCTCCATTTCCCTTTTATATCGAGTTTGGTATTAAAGACAGCCAAAAGCTTCAAGGGTTTCCTCATTTTGTAAACCTATTTCATGCGTATGTAATTAATTTTTAAAGGTACGCATGGAATTCGCATAAATATTAATCTACACACAATACGGTATATATTCCCCTCAGCATATTTATACTCATTTCTTATTCGCATCTTTTACCTTTGCGAGCTTTAAAAAATTATTTCAGGAGACATGGCAGAATATAACTTCCAGGAGATCGAGAAAAAATGGCAACAACGCTGGGAAGAATACAATATCTATCAGGTTCAAAATAAATCTTCCAAACCCAAGTATTACATACTTGATATGTTTCCATATCCATCCGGGGCGGGACTCCATGTCGGTCACCCGCTGGGATACATTGCTTCTGATATTGTCGGTCGATTCAAACGGCTTTCCGGCTTTAACGTCCTACACCCTATGGGCTTTGATAGCTTTGGGCTACCTGCCGAACAATATGCTATCCAAACGGGGCAACACCCTGCCATTACCACGGAGAACAATATCAACAGGTACAAGGAGCAACTGCGTTCCTTAGGATTCTCTTATGACTGGTCCAGAGAACTACGAACAAGTGATCCCTCCTTTTATAAATGGACACAGTGGATTTTTAAATTGATCTACAACAGTTGGTATAATCAATCCAGTGATAAGGCTGAGACTATAGAACGCTTAGTTGACATATTGGAAAAAGAAGGAAACAAGGATATTCTAGCTGCTTGTAATGAAGATACCCCCATCATCTCCGCCGATGAGTGGAACAGTTTTTCCGAGAAAGAAAAAGAAGATTTCCTACTCAAATATCGACTTACTTACCTGGCAGAGACCACTGTTAACTGGTGCCCGGCGCTGGGTACCGTACTCTCTAATGATGAAGTAAAAGATGGGTTCTCAGAAAGAGGAGGACATCCGGTCATCAGGAAAAAAATGTCTCAATGGAGCATGCGGATTACTGCTTATGCAGACAGACTTCTTTCCGGCTTAGATAAAATCGATTGGCCAGAGCCAATAAAAGAGATGCAACGAAACTGGATTGGTAAATCCTATGGTGCTGAGATTGATTTTCATGTTGCTGATTCCAAAACAAAAATCCGTGTCTTTACCACTCGAATAGATACACTCTTTGGGGTTACGTTCATGGTGCTAGCTCCCGAAAGTGAGTTGGTTGAAAGTTTAACTGCTGAAGAACAAAAACAAGCAGTGCAAGACTATGTGGCGACTGCTAAGAATCGTTCGGAACGTGAACGTATGAGTGATGCGAAGAATGTTTCCGGAGTGTTTACGGGTAGCTACGCGATCCACCCTTTTTCCGAGGAAAGGATCCCAATTTACATCGCAGATTATGTATTAGCAGGATACGGCACTGGAGCGGTTATGGCTGTCCCAAGTGGCGACCAACGTGATTTTGACTTTGCAAAGCATTTCAATCTTCCGATTACGGTCATTAATGACGCACAAAAGCTTACCGAAACAGAATCTGATCCTACAAAAGAAGGTACGATCATCAATTCAGACTTTCTCAATGGCCTCACTCCTGCCGAAGCAATGGAACGAGGTATTGATGAAGTAGAAAAGAGAGGCATAGGTGTTAGAAAAATAAACTATAAACTACGCGATGCTATCTTCGGACGTCAGCGGTACTGGGGTGAACCTATCCCCGTATATTATAAAGATGGAATCCCTACACTTGTAAAGGATGAAGAACTACCACTGGATTTGCCTAAAGTAGATGAATACCTTCCTACAGAAGACGGAGATCCCCCACTCGGACGAGCAACTGATTGGAACTATCAGGGAAATCCATACGAATTATCGACCATGCCCGGTTGGGCAGGCAGTAGCTGGTATTTCTTTCGATATATGGATCCAACCAACTACAAGGAATTTTGTAGTAAAGAAGCTCTGGATTATTGGCAGGATGTAGACTTCTATCTCGGAGGAAGTGAGCATGCAACAGGGCATTTGTTGTATTCACGTTTTTGGACAAAGTTTCTATTTGACATGGGATACATCAAAGTAGATGAGTATGCCAAGAAACTTATCAACCAGGGGATGATCCAGGGTAGGTCTAGTTTGGCCTATCGTGTCAACGGTGAAAACAAGTACATTTCCAACGGACTAAAAAGTCAATACGATACGACACCAATTCATGTAGATGTCAATATTGTAAAAGATGATGTGCTTGACATTGAAGCATTCAAAACGTCCCGGCCGGATACAGCAAATGCAGAGTTCGTATTAGAGGATGGAAAATACTATTGTGGCTGGGAAGTAGAGAAAATGTCAAAGTCTAAGTTCAATGTGGTCAATCCGGATGAGTTAATCGAAAGATATGGAGCAGATACCCTTCGTATGTATGAAATGTTTTTGGGTCCCATCGAGCAAAGCAAGCCGTGGAACACAAATGGCATTGAAGGGGTATTCAAATTCCTTCGGAAATTTTGGTCGCTATTTCACCAGGAAGATTCTTTCAACGTCTCAGAGGATGAACCAACGAAAGAAGAACTTAAAATACTTCATGGCACCATCAAAAAAATTGCTGAAGATGTGGAGAGACTCTCATTGAACACCTCTGTCAGTACATTCATGATCGCCGTGAATGAGCTATCATCGTTGAAATGTAACAAACGCTCAATTCTTGAGCCCTTGACCATTGCCCTCTCCCCTTTTGCTCCTCATATTGCAGAAGAATTGTGGTCATCGTTAGGTAATGATGCATCCGTTGTGGATGCCAATTATCCCGAGTTTGATGAAAAGTATTTAGTCGAAGATTCAATTGAATATCCCGTATCCGTAAATGGTAAGATGAGAGCTAAGATTAGTTTTCCTGCAGCAGCAAGTAAGGAAGAAATAGAAACAGGATCTCTCAGCAATGAAACCATACAAAAATGGCTGGATGGAAAGGAACCCAGAAAGGTGATTGTGGTGCCTAAGAAAATTGTGAATATCGTCGTTTAGGACATAATTTGAGTTTATAGAGATTCCCGTTTATTCAATCAAACATACCATTCGTCCATAAAATACAGGTGCTCGTTCATTGACCACACGGATCATAGGACTTTAATAGGCAATCGACTACTTTTCCTCTTTATTAAACCCCTAATCATCCCTACCATGAGAAGAGTAGTTTCGCTTTCCTTTGCAGTCTTATGTTCAATACTTCCATTGTTTACTACTGCCCAGATACTAGATCCTTGTTTACAAGAATCAGAACGAAGCAGAACCAGATTATTGATACCTATCGAAGATGATTGTCCTGCTGATGATGTATTTGTTTCGCTATCCGGGCCTGGTACAGCTAATGTTAATGACTATGATTATTACTACGCAAATGTTTCTGGTGCGATTCACTATTCCACCAGTTATTACGTTTATGGCGGCACCATTATAAGTCAAAGTAAAACCTATGTTAGGGTAAGGTGGACATCATCCGGCACCAATAGATATGTTAGAGCCAATATCAGCACCAATAGAGGTTTCTTTACAAAGTATAAATATGTGACAGTTTCTCCTGGCCCGCCACCTACCCCTGATCCCATCACTGTTTCATCCAACACATGTGGAAATAAGACACTTACAAGAGGGAACCCTCAATCAGGGATTACCTGGTTTTGGCAAACGAGTTCCAATGGTACATCCATGGCTAGCTCAGCAAAAACTTATCCTCTGAATAGCTCAGGAACAAGGTATTTAAGAGCTAGAAATAATAGTTCAGGGCTTTGGAGTACCAGTAGCAGAAGCTCCGGACATGTGACCGTAAATCCATATCCTACCCTACCTGACTGGGCCATAGTTGGAGTCACTCCATATTGCGGGTATTCCGTGATTTACAAATCAGATGCAGCAGAATCCAATAATTGGTACTGGCAAGGGACCAATCCATTTGGAACTTCGATGGATAATAGAAATGTTCCATATCCGGTAACTTCCAGTGGCACATACTACCTCAGAGCACGAAGCAGTGCAGGATGCTGGAGTCAAAGTAGATCGATCGATGTAGTCATTGACAATGGTCCGGACGCACCAACCATTAACAATATTAGTTATGGCTTCAACGGAGCAACGATTACCAGAAATAATCCTCCAGGTAATGAAACATGGTTCTGGCAGGCAACCTCTGATGGTACCAGCACAGGTAACAGCTCACAAACTAAAATTGCAAATGCTATTGGAGAATATCATTTAAGAAGCAAATTCAATGGTGGTTGTTGGGGAGATACTTATACTTTTAACTATTTGGCCAAAGAGCCACAAACTATTGTTGCTTCCACAAATTCACACGAATCCATCAAAATAAGTTGGTCAGGCACTCGTGGGAATGAGACAGGATTTGTAATCAGTAGATCTGCTCAGCCTAATGGTGCCTTTACAGCCATTCATACAGCAAGTGGATCGGCTTCTGAATACGTAGATTCGGGTTTGGACTTTAATTCGACGTGGTACTACAAAGTACAGGCCGTTGTAAACAGTCAAAAATCCACAGGACTACAAACGGCAACTGCTTCAACTGAAAGATTGACGGCTATACCAGATACCTGGTTTGAATGGTACCTCAACAGAAATTATCCGGAGCTCAGTGATGGAATTTCCGGTTATGTGAAAACAGGCCTGATAGAGGTAATGACTTCATTGTATATACCCAATGTTTATAATTATAACAATCCTGCGACCATTACAAACTTACAGGGCATCCAGGATTTCACGTCAGTGGAAACCATCAACTTACATCGGCACGACTTATCTTCCCTTGATCTATCCAACAATACCCAATTAAAACACCTCACCTATACGAATTATGTGGACCATCGGGATCTACCCGATGAATTATCATGTATCCAGGTAAGTCAGGGAATGCTCAATGATCCCACTATAAATTGGAACATCGCATCCTACATCTCATTATCTACAGATTGTGCAAACATTCCCAGAACAGCAATTCCGGGTGGGAACTTTGAAAATTTGTTAATGGAGCAAGGGTATGACAACATCAGGGATGGCTGGGTGAATACAGATAAAATCAATACAATTGAAGAACTACGAATTACCAATGACTGGACACAAGACATCACTGGAATTGAAGATTTTAGTGCCTTAAGAGAACTTAGGTATACCGTTTTTTCAGGAAGTGGATTAACCGTCACCCCGGATCTTTCTCAAAATGAAAATCTAAATCACATCTCCATTTATGGCCATCTGAATTTGGAATGCATTAAAGTCAGCCAGCAACAATTGGATAACCCTTCCATTTATTGGAACATTAACACATGGCTTGGACGCACGACAGGTAATTGTGAATTGATCAATATTGATGGTGAAGATTGGGAACAAGCCTTGTATGAAAATGGCTATCTCTGGAGTCCTTATTATGATAACAACATCTCTGTTGCCCTGGCCGAAACTATTACAGAATTAGATTTCTCAGGGCATGGAATAAGAAGTTTGAACAAACTGGAATATTTCACTTCCCTCGAAAGTTTAGATTGCAGTGGATGCCGTCTACAAGATGACGATCTGGGTGTTCTGGCTTCTTTGCCAAATCTCAAATATTTGAATTTATCTAGCAATAACTTTAGGAAACCAGATATTTCATCTTTTCCTTCGATCGAAAGTCTGGATATAAGAAACCATCAGTGGCTTACCTGTATACAAGTAAGTGCAAGTCAATTGAACGATCCAAACTTAAGCATTCAAAAAGATGCACATGCAGGGCTATCGCTGGATTGCGCAAATCAACAGTTGACATACATTCCTTCAGGAACAAATTTTGAGACTGCTCTCATCGATTTAGGTTATGATAACGTTCGTGATAACTATGTAGTAACGGATGCTATTGATGATATTACCCACCTTTATATCTCGAACAAAAACATATACGGTTTAGAGGGAATCCAGGATTTTACTGCTTTGGAACATCTTGACTGTAGTAATAATCTAATTGGAAAAAGCATCGATCTTTCAAATAATGCGAATCTCAATAGAGCATTCACCAGCGGTAACTTAAGTCTTAATTGTATAAAAGTCACGCAAGATCAAATAGATAATGTGACTTGGTTCAAAAACTCATATACAGGTTTAACGACGGAGGATTGTACCGAAACCTTTATTCCTGATAACAATTTTGAACAAGCATTAATTGATGAGGGCTATGACAATCTACTCAATGACTTTGTATCCAATAGCATTATCAAAGATATTAGCTCCTTGAGTTTACAATCAAAACAGATATATAGCCTGGATGGAATTGCAAGTTTTGAAAATCTTCAGACTTTGAACTGTAGTAGTAATAACTTGTATACACTTGATCTGTCACAAAATCCAAATTTGGTGAATGTCTTTGCTTATGCAAACAATCTGAACTGCATTCAAGTCAATGAAGATCAGCTCTTAAATAGGGTTCAAAACTGGAATAAAGACAACAACACGATATGGAGCCTGGATTGCAGTTCACCTCCACCCTCATCTGCCGCACGAACTGATTCTGCAGAGGGTGAGATGGAGGCAAGTTCCGAAGAAATAGTGTTATCATCTGAGTTTTCGTTGGATGATATCGGTATCTATCCAAATCCAGCCAACAATTATGTGAATATTTCCGGCACATTTGAAAACACGATCCTACGCGTAACAGACCTTCAAGGAAAGGAACTATACCGAATTGAAGATCATAAAAATGATGCATTAAGGATAGATACCTCCGGATTCAAAGATGGAATCTACTTGATACAGGTTTTACATCATTCTGGAGAAACGATCGAAAGAAAGCTGGTTGTGAAGCATTAGAAGCTAGATAAGTAAGCAGAGACTGTCTTAAAGTATGAAGGATTTTCTAAGAGAATAACTTACACCTTAAATTTTAGAGAGATTCTTCCTTCGTCAGAATGACAAACAAGGTTGTTTTAGGACTTTGACAGTCTCTTTGAAGTATTAATAAGTATCTCCTGACTGTTCACGACAGAACAAGTTTCGGGTGACTTCTAACACTATTAGTAAAGTCATGCTAGAAATTAGCCGTCTGCATTTATTTCAGCATCTTATTTATTTCTGATAATGAAGCTGACTGCAAAGCAGCAACATACTTACCACTTCGAAGAAAAGAGTAGCATATGTTGAAATAAAAAATCCCTTGATGCATTCATCAAGGGATTTTCTTCATCACTAAAATTTTTTAATGCACCACGATGACACGACGTACCTGCTGTTGCTGATCTCCCGTAAGATGGATGAAGTACAATCCGGATGGCATATCAGCTGTTTGCACGGTCATCGTTTTAGTACCACGAGTCAATTCACCTTTAACTACTTCCCTACCCGTCTGATCAAAAATCGCCCAATCAATATCTTCTGTGATTGGATCTGCAAACTCAATGGTTACCTCTTTGTCTGCTGGGTTCGGGTATAGAGAAAATGTCTTAAGTTCCTCGTCAACTCCAAGTACGGTATTATCTAGCCCTCCAAAGCCAACGGCGGCCGCCTGGAAGATTTCCTGTGTTTCCTGGTTTTGCACATAAGCGATCATGACCAGTGAGTCCCCATAAATATTGGTTACATCCCAGGTAATGTCATTGAACACAATGGGCGCTGAAGTCGCATTGATTGGACCGGAAACCACAAACCCACCAGGATCGGGCAATGCTTTACGCATCACATTCCACAAGGTATCCGTTGGTGAATACACCTGCACCGTACCATTACCTGTATCTCTCGAGATGTCCAGCCCTGTAACAAACGGCTCAATAATGATGAAGTGGAACGAAACCATTTCAGATGCTGCATCCAGAACTGAGCTCGAGCTGTTGAAATCAAACGTAGCACTGGTAAGTCCCACCTGGTCACTACTCAGTGAAGTATTTGGGATCAGCTGGATATCAAATAGCTGATCATCCAGCGCCGCTTTTTGTACCAGCGTCTGTACCTGGTTTACATCCGTTGTATTGGAAATATCTCCTGATATAACCGCCTGAGGTACAGTTTCAATTCCGTAATAGGAGGCTTTGGCCCCCGGTCCGGAGGTATTTCTTGCATTCAACATATCTTCATTTAAGAAGTCATTAGCCAAATCAGTATAATAATTGATCAGCAGCGTTTCATTCGAGTTGATCCCAGCCTGGAAATTATCGTTGAACGTTTTACTAGCTGGACTAACTGAAGAAGAGAACTGCTCGACCAACACCACTTTTCCACGATCAAAAATGGTAAATTCATCAAAGCCAAATCCATCACTGAGGTCTGTATCGGAAATACTACCTGTAGCACCCAGTGCCAGTCTAAACCGCACAAATTCAGGAGATTGACTATTAGGTATTGTCAAAATATTCGTGGACTGTACCCATCCTTCTTGTGTGAAATCTGCATCTTCTGACCATCCACTGTTGTTCGGGTTGTATGGTACAGGAGGAGTCGCTTCACCCGGACGTGACGTACCGGGTCCCCCGGTAATGGATTCATTGGTATACCAGTTGTTTCCGGAAGAAGCATTAGCTCCTAAGCCAGAATCAAATGAGCCTACATTGGACCATGTCCTTCCATCATCCGTAGAAAACTGGAGCACGACCCCATCCCTAAAGGAGTTAAAGTCAGAGTTGGTCCATAGGCCCACACCCGGACGTTCAATACCTGTCAGATCGAAGGAAGGTGAGTATACAAATGATACCTCACCGCCGTAGTAAGTGGTTTGCCCATTATTGGTGTAATTGGTCCGAGTCGATTGATCCGTTACCCAGGCAATGTTCGATCCATCGCCACCTCCGGATATCGTTGACCCTACCGGTGCTTGCAGCGCCCACGAAGAAATACGATCGTCAAACAATGAAGCACCACCTGCTCCCAGATGTCCATCTAATGTACCACCAATTTTTGCATCGGTTTGGACATACTCAGCAAACCAGCCCCCATTACCTGATTCAAAGGTCGCTTCATATCCATTCGGAATTTCAGCAGCCGTTAAATGATCAAGAATCGTCAATCTTCGGTAGATGGTACTATCACACGAACTGTTTGAAAGGATCGTATATTCAACCGAATATTCTCCTGGAACGAGTGTGTTAATGGTGAATTCATCGTTTGTGCTATTGACATCAGTGGCCATGGCATCAAACGTCCCTACTACATTGTTTGAGGCATCCCTGATAGTCAACGAAGAAGCAGCAATACTTACGTTGCTGGCATCACTTAAATCAAAGGTTGTGCCTCTACCCTCTGTAATCCCGATATAGGTGAATTCGGGGGTAGGTATGCTTCCAAAGTTAATTTGCACAAGATAGCCCCCGCTTTCACATCCATCATAAATGGTGGAACCATCTACATCCTCTATCACATCGGTGGTTTGTGTCACCAAGAAGTATCGCGTCTGGTTGGCTATACCTGAAATACTAAGTTCCAATGCATCCACATCTGTTGCCGTAGTTCTGGATTGCAGGGTTCCCTGGTCTCCAACAGCATTTGATACATACCAGTTGAAATACGTAAAACGTCCTCCGGAAGAAGCTACGTCATCACCCACTGTGAAAGTCACCGTTGGATCAAGTTGGCCATTTTCCGTACAGAAATTATACACCCGATTGACAAATGAGCTAGTCGGTGTACCTAAATCTCCTCCCGAGGTGACGGAAGGTATATTCGGAACATCAAACACATTGACATTTACTTGTCTGATGGGGCCTTCACAATCCGCCACACCATCATTAAATCCGGATGCCAGGTTAACGTTTGCCCGAAGATTTGTGTATACGGTGTAGGTATTGGGTGTAGAAACGTCTACTCCCAATTCAGCTGCAGTAGGACGTTCTCCGAAAGGGTCCGCTACTCCCAAAGGACTTGCACCCGCTCCGTCACTATACCAGCGGTATAAGTAATTACTACCGCTCACTTGCGGGTCCGTAATTCTCACCGGAAACTGCTCATCCCGACACATGTAATATTCAATATTTCCTGTTCCGGAATCGAGCACAAAATCTCCACTAAATTCTCCACCTCCTTCTCCGGGAGCCTCAGAACGGGTGTAAATGGCGATGTTTATGGGGTATAAGGTTTCTTCACACCCTACAAACTCTTCTGTCCCATCCAATGAAACCCGATCAAAGATGACCCTTCTCACATAGATGGTTGTATCTAGTGCATTATCTACATCAGATGAGGCAACACCAGGTAATCCTATGTCACTAATCAATTCTAGCGTTCTACCGCCTATTGCACCGCCCCCACCAGCAAACGTGATGGTCTGACTCAGGGTAGTCGCATCTCCTTCGAAAATCTCAAAGTAGTTTAGTCCATTGGCTGGCAAATTCCCAGAAGTACCTGCACTGAAGAACAACTCTATATCATCCAGCGAAAGGCTTACATTCTCCCCCGGATCAGCACAATATTCAAAGTAAAATTCACCTCCAACAAATTCAAGTTCTCCTGAAGGGCTTACCGGTAAATTCACAATGTCTGCTGCGGGGAAATCTCTAATGGCCACATTCACACGCCGGAAGTCCGACTCACATCCATTCACATCCGTCACGGCGAAGAAAAAGTTTTGAATTACATTTCCTGTAAAGACATTCGTTCCAAAAACTGCAGCCACGTCGAATGTGGTGGTATTTGCAAGTACAGGGGCTCCACCTTCAGAGGTGTACCAATTTATAATACCTCCTGAACCGTCTGCTTCAAGGTTTGGTACCGTTTCTCCTGAACAAAATTCAAGGAAATAGTCATCGGTAAAACTATTTCCGTTATCATCATCTATGTCCAGCTCACCAATTCCAGTTAAATCTGTAATTAAAACTGGTTTATTTGGTTTCCCTATAATCGAGAATAATTCTGGTGCAGCAGAGTTTGTGCATCCATTACCCAATGGATCAAAGCCGGCCTCAGATATGTAGTCTAATTGATAATCTCCAACCGGGTAATTAGCTGGTAGGTTAGTAGCCAGCGAAAGACCATTAGCCGCAGTATCCAAAGGATCAGCAGGGTTTAGCAGATTACCAGAAACAGTATACTGAACGTTTAAAATACCTGGAGTACCAGGACCAATATACGAAACTAGAAAATCTGATGGGGTTTGAATAGCTGAAACAACTCCAGTAGTAATCCTCACCCTTAACTCCTGCATTCCATCTGTTTCACATAAGTCTGATATCGCGGGCAATTGTACTGTAGGCACTTCATTTACCGTGAATGTCTCATTAACAAATTCAAACTTATCTAACTCTGGTGTTAACGACCCATTGGGAACAATGAATCTTCGTACCAGGTAATTCCCAGCTCCAGCGTCGGTAGGATCAAATGTCCATCCTTCACTCACAAGATGTCCGGAAATTATTCCTGGAACTGAATATAAAACTGGAGGATTTATTGCGCCAATTACTTCAGTACTTCCACTATAAAGCCCGACTTCATAGAAGAAAAAGCCAGCAGGAATATCTGTGATTTCAATATCAAAAATGACTGATTCATCACTTGTATTACAATAAACCGTTGGCGGAATGGGATTCGAAGTATTAACGAAAATAGTAGCTGTATTAGTAACCGTGAATGTAGTTACCATACTATACGACTCGCCGGTTGTTAAATTATCAATTTCAAACACAACAGGATGACTCCCATCACCAGCGGTACTTGGAATGAAGTCTGCTTCTTCTTCCGTGGCTGTTTCCGTAATCCCAGTCAACCCCGGACCAGAGAACGTCCCATCAAAGACCGTCTGATCTCTTGCAAATGTAATAGTCGTACCTACGTTATCACTTGCATCAAAACTGGTTTGATTCGGATTTAATGTTCTATCATAAACAAAAATGTTAACCTGTGTCAGCGGGCTTTCACATCCTGCTGCATTTATGGTACTTGCATATAATGTATAAAGCCCGGCCGTATTGTGATCAAAACCAATTTCATCATTTGGACCACCAGCTGTAAGGTTCGTCAGTGTAGGATTTTGAAGGGTAGAAATCTGATTCAGTGCATAATCATACCATCTATATGCAGTTCCGCTACCATCATTGTATAATGCAGAGGTACCGCTTCCAACACGTATTTCTGTTTCTGTCACAATGGTGCCGAAAGCATTTGTCAATCTCACATTGGGTGCACTTGGCGCACTTACGCTGGTTAATGTAGCCGCTGCATCTCCATTAGTCAGATCAAAAATAGATGCTGTACCATTTGTAAACGTCGCATTCTGCGTAGCAGGCGTGGCACCAGTTGCCAGAATAGCAATGTTTTCAATTCGCAGTGCATCGATATTCGTTAGACTATTTACATCGAATTCAATTCGTAGCGTTTGTGTCCCCAGGTATGTGAAGTTCACTCCGCTGATGTCATTATGGGTTCCTGTTTCACTGATGGTTGCCCCGGTATCAAATTCAAAGTCACTTGGAAGATTCAGGAACAACGTAACGTCCGTTCCGACCTTGAATCCATTTTCTTTGTTCTCTGTTAGAATAATCGCTCCTAATCCACTGGAAGGTCCATCGATACAAATGTTACCGAGCGTCGGAGCTGTGATGGTGATGTCTCCTACCTGCAGTTCGTCATCCGTATCGCTCAGGTTCGTTGAGGAGTTACCTGCAAGATCCGTTACGGTCGCATCTATATCATAGATCCCTATCCCTTGAAATACATTCAGACTCCAGGTTCCGTCTAAGTCATTGGTTGCTACTAGTGGAGCGCCACCATCAATGGTCACGGAAATGGATAGATCATCTGTGCTTTCATCTGCATCACCATTTGTACTCAACACACCTTCAAGTGTTTGACTCAGTGTGTTAATGGTCTCCAATGTGGTTACCGTTATCGTAGGAGTGATGTTATCTATGTTGACACTGGTCGCCGCACCTGCTCCTACGACAGAGGTTACCTGCGTAGCTACGTTTCCAGCATCATCGGTAAAGTCAATAGTAAATGTCACATTACCGTCTTCATCCGCGCCGCTCACTGTGTAATCTGCTGTATAGTTGGGATTTACGCCACCAACGGTCACACCGCCATTAACAAGTGAACCACCACTACTGAACGTTACTGTGGGATCGGCTTCCAGATCATCATCTACATTAAATGTAAGTGTTACTACATCAGAAGTGATTGCCTGGTTCGTATTGGTTCCGTTGTTCGATGCAATGGATACATTCGGTGCAGTCGGAGCTGTTTGATCAATGGTAAACGTTGTGGAAGGACCCTCTGCGGCAACCATCGCATTTGGAGCAGCAGCTTGATCATTGATGGTTGGTCCTACGGTAATTCCAATGGTACCATCTCCTGCAGCGCCTCCTTCTGTCACGCCTAAGATCGTCAATGTGTAATTTTGATCGTCTCCTGAGTTGACCAAATCACCTCCGGAAAGCGCAGTAAAAGTTACGTCTATTGCATTAACAGTGATGTCAGCAACAGAAAATGTGGCATCATCAATCGGCTCGCTGAATGCAAGATCAAACACTACCTGATTATCATTGGTGCCGGTATCCGGGTCACCATTCGTCACCGTGCCACGTGTTATAACCAGTGTCGGAGCTACAACATCTGCAATGGTTGTGAATGACCAGCTTTCATCCGTTCCGCCAAAAGCATCGTTCCCATTCGTTGCTGGACTGGTATCAAGAAATGCGTTGGCCGGTATTTGAACAAAATATTCTGTTTCCTCATCCAGCGTAACGCCCGTAAAATCCATGGTGATAGAGGATGTTCCATCACCCGTGAATGAACCCGCATCGGTGGTGGTATTCAAGGTGGCAACCGCCATCAGGTCACTGGCTCTGAGAATTCGAATATCTACGCTGGAACCAAGGTTTACATTCTCATCTGTCGTGAAATTCAATGATGGATTAGCAATAGCAACTCCTGTTGCATCATCCGCAGGAGTTACCGGTGTAATGATCGGGGCTTGCAAATCTGCTTCGGTATCGAAACTGAATGAATAAGATCCATTGGCATTGAAAAACTGATCTTCAAAAGTCGTGGCGTTCACCGTTACATCCACCGTTTCACCAAATGGAAAAGCTGAAACAGAACCTGCCGGTAATGTGACTGAATTTGACGTCACAGTTCCTGTGGTAACATCGATGCTAACATCCGTACCTGCACCATTTCCTGAATAATCCAGATCAATATTTCCAGTGAGAATAGAAACAGGTTCGTTGAAAATAAGGGTAATATCACTATTCACTGCCACATCTGTTTCCAGGTCATCAGGACTGGTCAGTGTAATTGTTGGACCACTCACATCTGTTCCGCTTTCGGAAGTGAAATTATAAGCTGAAGTGGTTATAAATCCATCATACGCCGTTCCTCCATTATCTTGAATAACCCCTGAAGGTACGGTAATATAGTACTGTGTTAATCCACTAAGGTCACTTCCGAAATCAAGCGTTACGGTGTTCCCTGCAAAGGTCAATGCCGAAGCATCGAGTGTCTGAACTAAACTGTTCGTAGCTGATAATCTAAGTGAAACGGTCCCAGCTCCCTGGAAAACAGGCTCGTCAAATTCCAACACAAAATCAGTTCCAATAGCTACATCCGTCGCATTATCGTCCGGAGTTCTAGATACGAGTACCGGAATATTGGTTTCCGGATCAACACTAAAACTCCATGTAGTCTCGTCAGCTATTCCAACATATCCATTCCCTGTTGCATCTTCAAACGCTCCAGCGTCTATGTTTACGTAATAGGTAATTCCTCCGGAAAGTGTAATTCCGCTAATGTCAATCGTCACCAAATCTGTGGTAAAAGCAGCTGATCCATATGTAACTGCCGCGTCATTCGAAGGGAATGAAGCCACGAGGTAATCCGGATTGGTATCTGCATATATCTCGATGTTTCCACTTCCCGCCTGTACGTCTTCATCAAATTGAACACTTATGGAGTTGGTTGTTGAAGGAACAGATACGCCATCCGGTGTAAAGGTTACAGCGACTGGTGGAGATCCATCCAATACCGTTTGGAAGTAGACTTTCGAAATTGCCGCCTGGTTATTTCCAGGACCATTGCCATCGTAAAATGCTCCGGCATCTAACTCAAAGCTATAAAACGTATTTTCCTGGAATGTGAAAGGCAGTGAACCTGATGAGATTCCACCAGTTATGACAGCAGGGTTTTCAGCAAGATTAATGATCGCAACATTCGAGGAATTTGTAACGGTACCGTTTAATCCAAAATCAGAATCATCATTGGGGCTAATATTAATAACCAACACATTATCTGTTGCAATGGGTCCGGTTAATGAAGACTCAATATCCAGGGAAAAATTACTCGTACCACCACCACCATCTACTTCTTCTATCAATTCATCGAAGATCAGCATGATGGGTTGGTTAGTCAAAACATCGGTTTCGCCATTGGCAGGGATGGTTGCCAAAAGGTTCGGACCGGATGAGGCTGCGGTAGCCATGGTAAAATTCCAAGTGACGGTGTTTGAAATTCCGGGATACGCTAACCCTTGATTGGTATCCACAAATGCTGTAGCATCAATTTGTACATAATATTCTTTACCGCGAATCAACCAATTGTTCTCCAGATCTATGTCCACAGTACCATTAGTTTCTGTAACGAGGGTTGCATCGGTCACATCAACACTCGCCACCTGTGTAGGACCAGCTGCATCAAAAACGACAATATTACCTGTTCCAATAACTACATCTTCATCAAAAACAATTTGTAATGCATTGGTCGCTGCAACTCCGGTTGCCCCATCGGCAGGTGTAAAATCCGTCGTACCTGGGTTTTCTACTTCTGGCACCTCATTATCCGTCACCGTAATCTGGAACTGGACCACCGGTGAAGTATCATCGGCCCCTGTCCCCGCAGTTCCGCCATTATCCTGCACTTGTACATCTATGATTGCTACGCCTTGTGTCTGACTATTTGGCGTATACTGCAATTCACCGGTGTTCAAAATATCAATGGATCCAATGACACCATTGGGGTCAGAACTGATTCCAACAACGAAATCAAAAACAGTCTGCGCACTTTCATCAGTTGGACCAAAGGTGATGTCTGTGAGTGGATCTATAAAAGTCAATACTGATTGTGCACCGTCTCCGGATCCTACAGCTTGGTTTGAGAGTGCTCCAAACGTTGGCTCATCATTGATAGCGGTTACATCAATGGTCATGGTAAAGGTGCCTGACACATCACTTCCTCCATTAGGTGTTCCCCCGTCATCCCTCACCTGGAAGGTGAACGAATCAAAAGAGGTCCCATTTTCATCCGGATCTGCCAGGTAGGTAAACAATGTGCGATCCGTATAGCTGGTCCCTGTTCCGGTTACTGCATTGACTCCATTGTACTGCAATGTTCCACTACTTGGTAAGGATATGACATAAACCTGCTGAAATGCGTCTCCCTCTGCTGCGTCTGTAAATGCAAAATTTCCGTTGGTAAACGTATAGGTTACATCCTCTTCCGCTGTTACCGTATTGTCTGAGCTCGTAGGAGGATCGTTGACTTCCTGCACGGTGATTGTCACATCATTGTTAGTAGAAATAGAAGTTCCACCATCATTATCATCAACGGTCACCCTTACTACCCTATCTCCTTCTGTCGGATTATTGGTATCTGTATTTTCATAAGTAATTCCTTGGATCAAGGTTTGCACTGCTGCTAGCGTAGCACTTGCATTCAAGTTGACGACCAGGTCGGCACCTTCGGTAATGGTATTCCCCAAGGTTCCTATTGTAACCAAGGAAACCTGCACATCATCTCCAGCCGTTGTACCTACCAGATTAATCGTTCCTGAGGTATTGAAAGAAAGCAGGTCTTCTGCTGCATCTTCGCCTGAGAAAATTGTCACCGTCAGATTACCGCCATTTAGATCTGTGGGTGCATCTACATCTGTCAATGCTGCTACAGTACCTTGATCAATAACCTGAGCGCCATCTCCTTCATCATATGTGAAAGCATCACCATTGAGGTTCGCGATGGATGGAGCATCATTGATCGCTACAATATTGAATGTGACTGATGCGGTATTACCATCAGTTGTTCCGTCGTTAGATATAAACTGGATGGTACCTGCATTCGTACCGTTTAAGTCTGGTGTAGGTGTGAAAGTTGCTGCATCCAATGCAGTGTTTAGATTGGCAAGTGTTCCCTGAGCTGTAAAGCTGGCACTCCCATTGCCACCTCCACCAAACGTAATTCCTGTAGTTCCCAATGTTACCGTACCTCCAGTGATGGTAAAGGTCAATGTTTGGTTATCTCCATCATCATCAGCTACCTGGATATCATCAGCAAGTGAAACATTTGTATCGTCCTCATTGACCGTAGGTGCACTTGGTGGTGTAGCTACCGGCGCATCATTCAATCCTGCGACAGTAATTGTAACATCGTTATTTGCAGAGGTAGAGGTTCCTCCATCATTGTCATCGACGGTCACCCTTACCACACGGTCACCAGTCGTTGGATTAGCTCCATCCGTATTTTCATAGGTAATGCCCTGTATTAATGTTTGAACTGCAGCGAGTGTAGAGCTTCCATTAAGATTGACTACCAGGTCGGCACCTTCGGTGATTGTATTTCCTAAGGTTCCTATTGTCACTGCTGAAACTTGTACATCATCACCTGCCGTGGTACCTACCAGATTAATCGTTCCTGAGGTATTGAAAGAAAGCAGGTCTTCTGCTGCATCTTCACCTGAGAAAATTGTCACGGTGAGATTACCGCCGTTTAGATCTGTGGGAGCATCCACGTCCGTAAGTGTGGCGACAGTCGTCTGATCAATAACCTGTGCACCACTTCCTTCATTATATGTAAATGAATCACCATTTAAGTTTGCAATAGAAGGTGCATCATTGACAGCAACGATATTGAATGTAACGGAAGCTGTATTACCATTAATCGTTCCATCATTGGATACAAACTGAATGGTACCTGCATTGGTGCCATTAAGATCAGGTGTGGGTGTGAAGGTTGCTGCATCTAATGCGGTATTCAGATTAGCCAGTGTACCTGCTGCGGTAAAACTGGCACTTCCATTGCCACTTCCCCCAAAGGTGATCCCGGTAGTCCCTAAAGTCACTGTACCTCCGGTTATGGTAAATGTCAATGTTTGGTTATCTCCATCAACATCAGCTACCTGAATATCATCAGCGAGGGCAACATTTGTATCATCCTCATTGACCGTTGGTGCACTGGGTGCAGTGGCAGACGGTGGATCATTTTGCGCTATAATATCGAACGTAACCGAGGCTGTGTTTCCGTTTCCTGCACCATCATTGGAAACAAACTGAATGGTTCCAGCATTCGTACCGTTTAGATCAGGAGTTGGCGTAAATGTCGCAGCATCCAGTGCTGTATTCAGAGCTGCAAGGGTGCCAGAAGCAGTGAAGTTGGCGCTTCCATTACCACTTCCTCCAAAGGTGATTCCAGTCGTTCCCAAAGTAACTGTCCCCCCTGTAATGGTGAAGGTAAGTGTTTGGTTATCTCCATCTCCATCAGCGATTTGAATGTCATCAGCAAGCGCTACATTGGTATCATCCTCGTTGACTGTTGGAGCACTGGGGGCTGTGGCCGTTGGAAGATCATTCACTGTGATGGAAAATACCACATCGGTTCCTGTATCTTCAGCACCATCTACCCAAATGGATCCTCCCGGATCATAGGGGTTGGCGGATGATCTGTTAATATTAAAATTATCTGTATCACCATTATCATCAATCACTAGTGTATAGGTTGACCCGTTCGTCACATTTACTGCAAGTCCCGAAAAATCAAAATTGTTTGTAGATGAGGGTGTTAGTGTTTGCCCTGTCAAAGAAGAACCTACAATTGCTCCCGCCGGATCATTACCTGTACGAATGGAAATGGTGGCATTTGTTATTGATAAATCACCTCCTAATATTAAGCCCAAATCAAAGGAAACATCCGTTACATTTCCATCACATGAAGAGGTAAATGATTGTGCTATGATGGATCCGGCAACCGTACCATCTGTCGAAGCGTTTGCTTCGGTACATTGAGATCTGACCAAAAAAGGCAGCAATAAAAGGCTCAATAACGCTATGTTTCTGCAACTGTAACTTCTCATGATAAGCTTCTTAAAAGGTGAACAACGCATACGCCAGTTTGGTGACAATTATCTTTAAAGTGAATTTCCTTAAACCAAAAATTATTTCAAAATAGTACTTTGCTTTTTCGACATAGGATAGAATTAGAGAGATAAGACTAAAATCAGTATAAATTGAACTATTCTAAGATTTTAATCATCAATACTACCCGTGTCATTAAGTTTAATTAAGCTCATGAGTGTGATCCCACTACCAAAATCAACCGTTGAACCAATGACAATTCTTCCGTCAGGTAAACTTACCACGACGACTCCACTATCCTCGCCAGCCTCCAGTCCAAAATTAGCTTCAAAGTTAGGCACCCTCTCCCCTTGCTGATCGACTCTCATAAACATAATTTCACCACTCTTATCTATTTGAGTGTTACCATTGGTAATTCGAAAATCCGGGTACTCTCCTACTATGATCAAGTCTTTACTTATTCCTTGAGTTATTGCCCTTCCGTTTGTATTAATGGGTTCTTCATTATTTAAAAAAGCCGTTCCTGTCGTATCTTCTGCGAAGATGACCCCTGAGGAAAGTATGTTCAAAATAAAAGCATGTGCATTATTTCCAAAACTTGAAGTACCGGTGATCGCATAGCCATTGGTTACCTTTACCGCATCAAGAACCAAATCATTGTAATTCAGATTACCCCCCACATCAATTCCATAGCTCACTCCATTGACATTCACACCACTTGAATTCGTTCGGATATAGGAAATATTGAGTCCTCCTTCACCTTCTCCACTAATGGTTCTTACATTTCCGATGAATACAAGCTCTCCATTGGGTTCTTCAAATACTCTCCTGTGATTATGTCCTACCCCTCCCGGTACATCTACAGGAGGTCTGAACCACAGTTTTTGATCCGGATTGCTGGCATTTATTTTCGTCCTGAAGTACTGTTGTTCTCCGGTGGTCTTATCGTAATTGCCAACCAATATGAAATTTCCATCCCTGGACTTAATAATTTCGCTTCCTCGTATCCCCCTCCTGCTTGCTGTTGTATCCACGACGATGGTATCCAACCCTCCGGTACTTGGAAAGTTGATTATTGGGCTCAAGTCCTGATCCAAACAGGTCCAAACAATGCCGGACACAGGCACGCCTGAATCACTTAGAAACGTTGTGTTTCCAACTATCAAAATACTATCACCACTGGAAGTGATGGTCATATTACTGGCGATATCGGAACTGGACTCGTTAAAGAACAGCGTTGTTTCGGCTACAATGAGACCAAATGGATCTGTCTTCGCCACATAAATTGACGGGCTAAAATCCTCACTCGTTTCTGTCCCTAGCAAAATGAAATTTTGGACCTCCTGATTGTTATCATAGATCACCCCCATATCTGCCATGGTATAGGAAAAACCGGTATTTCCATAATACTTGACAAAGGTGTCTTCCGGAGATGGAGCATTGTCATCCTCTATCTGACATGAGAAAGCCAGGAATGAAATTATTAATACGTATAAAAAATGCTTCATATACTAGCGGTACTGCTTACGTTTTCTTGGTATGTAAAGTGATTTAGTGTATCCTACGGAAAAGGAAACTGTATTCAATGTCAGGTCGTCTTCTATGTGCCCTACTCCTGTATACAAGTCATCATTGCCGAACCTATTATCCGGGTTGATATAGTTAAATAATGAATTATCATAGCGTAGTTCCAACGTAAAAAAGTCTACTTTGGCTCTCCCTATCCTGAATTTCGCACCGATACCTCCAAGGATCGAAACGTTGGAAGAAGAAACTTGATCGGTTGATGATAAGTCATCGCTTCCGTCAGGTAAAGTGTATGCTGTCCCTCCTGTTCTTCTTGTATCGGAATACTTTGCTTTAAGCATCAGGTCGTAGGATACTCCTAAAAAAGCGTAGGGTAAAAACCCAATCCTATTTCCATCTTCATCCTTCCGATCGTAATTGAGATTATACCTTACCATTAATGGTACACGTAACATATTGCTTATATTCTTTGCAACATATATCAGACTTTCATCCACCAGGTCACCTTCTACTTCATAAGTAGCAATTCTATATTGAAATCCCGCTGCAACTTCGATTCCTTTGGTCAGATGTCGCTCTGCTAAAACTTCTCCCCAAAAGCCTATCCCAAGCCCTGTGTCATTTCCGTTTTGGTTGTATCTTTTTTCTCCTACTACGAATGTATTGAACCCTTGAATAACTTTTGGTAATGACTTATTGATCCCACCTCGAATTCCAATTCTAAAAATTGGTTCGGTCTTAAACTTGTCTTTCAATAGATAGAGTTCGGCAGGATCTTCAGCTGCTAATTGGTGTTCCTTATCAACCTTCAGGAGCTCAATGAACATCTCTTCTGCTCGCTCTTCATTATCCTGAAAAAGGTAAGCCTTCGTAAGAAGTTTATAGGCTCTAATTTTTTCCTCTACACTGAAAACACCATTATTTAAACACCGGGTAAACCCACTACTTTCATCGGTGTAATCATTAATGATATCCGATAGCCTTCCTTGTTCGAATGCTAACTCTGCCTCGGATAGTGCTCTGGCACACTGAGAGGAAGTTTGAGCAAAAACAAAAGCGGAACAAAAAGATAAACTACAAACAATAAAGTATTTCTTCATAAGAAATGATTATAGATCATTAGGTCTTGTGGATGCTCCTCGGCAAGTTTCTACATAAGTTATGCCCTCTCCCACATATTGCTTCCATTCATTTTCAGACATATTTCCTATTGTAATGTGCGAGCAAATTTCGCTAGCAAGCTTTCCGATTTTGGTAGGATATCTTCTAATATTTCCATCATTTGCAGCAGTAATAAAATACTCACCATCAGGACTAAAATCCGCATCATTTACCCATCCCTGGTTATCTCCTCCAGAGCCTTTATAATCTTGCAAAATAATTGGTAGGTCAAATGGGTTATTTAAATCCCACATTCTCACTTGCTTATTCCTTGAGGTTGCCAGTATTAACCTGTCGTTAGGACTAAACTCAATATCTGTAATAGGTGCTCTAAAACCTGTTAAGGTCGGTGGAATCTGATTGTCTGTCTCAAAATCCCAGATCTTGATTCTTCCATCATCAGTACCGTAAGCAAGTAATTTACCGTTATTACTAAACTTCACTGCTTTGATTGGACTTACCCTGTTGGAGGTGGAAACTACACCAGTAGAATCAGAAGAGACAGACTTATTAACAAGTGTCGTAGCTCCTTTGGAAATATTTGTTAGATCCCAGATATACACATTGCCATCTTCACCACCTCCCACAAGCGTCTTGGCGTCCGGAGAAAGGGCGATCTTATTAATTCTTACATCGGAACGAGCAAGTTCACTTGTAGTTCTAAAATCACTTCTTAAGATGCGGTTGTCAACACCAACACTGATGAAGCCTGAATTGTCAGGTAAGAATAGTAGATCGAATACTGTCCCTCCTTCATGTCCACCTATCTTGGTCGGCTGCTGATCAACATTCTTAACATTAAATAGCAAAATGTTGTTAAGATCCGTACCTAAAGCAAGATACTCTTCGTTGGGGCTGACATTCACCACTCGGGCCACATCGTCATTCTGAAAAATCTGCTGCCACTCACGCGTGGCTACATTCCATTTAATGACTTCACCATTACCGTTAGCAGAATAGAAGTAATTCCCATCTTTGGAATACACAACTGATCTCACTCCCACTACCGTGTTTTCTGAGTTAGGATCAACCGGTTTATGGTATTGATTCAAAACGGAATCTCCAATTACCTGATCATCGTATTCAACCTCATAAAGCCCCTGAATGGCATTGTACACCCCGGCATAAATATCTCCGTTATAGTCTTTGCCAGCATCTTTATTCCGTTGATAAAAGAAGAAAGCCTGGAGGGCCACCAACCCTTTCAGTTCAGCTAGCGGTCGGTCATCCGGCACAATGGTGTTGGATTTAATCGCCATGGATTGCGCGATGGCCTGATAACGAAGACGTTCTGCATTATCTCTTGCTTTTTGCGCTTCGGCTTGCGCAGCTTTGGCCGCATTTTCATTTTCTTTTGCTAAATCCGCTGCTTCTTCTGCCTTTTTTTGTTCTTCCAGAGCTCGCTGAGACTCCCTTTCCGCCTTAAGCGCATTATCATTTGCTCTTTTCTCATTCGCCCGTGCTAAATCTAAGTTTTTCTCAGCATCTTGCCTGGCCGCTTCAGCATCAGCTTGGGCCTCCCTTGCTTTAGTCGCAGACTGGAGAGCTTCTTCTTGAAGGTCTTCAGCTCGTTTTCGAAGTTCGATCGCAGCATCTCTTTCTGTCTGAGCATCTTCCTTGGCCTTTTCAGCATCATTCGCCTTAATAATCGCATAGATCAGGAAGGTCAATGATACCAATACTGCGATTGCCAGTATGACAGCAGTAAAACGCATTCTTCTCACCTGACGCTTTTGAAGAACTTCTTTGTTTCGTTGTTCTGTTAGGTAGGCTTTTTCGGATGTCTCCAGAAACACCATTGTTCTTTCAAACGCCGGGTTGTATCGCTGACCCCACACGAGCGTAGGTCTGTTCTCTTCTCTCCAATTGAGTGCTAACTGCAGATCAGGCATTTGCCATAGACCGGCCTTACCCTCCTGATATCTCTCTGCCGCTTCGGAAAGCTTCAAATACATTTCTGCCGCCTTGGACTCTTCATCCAGCCATCGCTTCAGTCGTATCCAGATACGCATCAAGCTCTCGTGTGAGATATCAATGACCGTCTCTGATTCCAACCTTACTCCGTAGGGTGGCATCAATAAAGATCGTCCTGGCTCTCTGAAACGCTCAACCACTCTTCCAACTTCTTCTTCATTTACCCCGGCAATTGCTGCTATGGTAGAAAGTTTTGTCGGTCGTCTAATGCCCTGATTTTCAGATCCTCGCTCGGTAAGGGCTTTGAACATGACCTCACAAATCTCTTTCTCACGCTTACTCAAAGAATCAAAGGCCTCATTTGCGTGCATGGATAATGCCTCGCGAAGTGTACCAATTGAGTTATAATGTCTCAGGTCAATGGGTTCACCAATTTTACGATTGTCCGTCCAATACGTCCACGTACGCATCAACGCGTGTTGAAGAATGGGAAGTTGATCCGGGTTATCACCTACATCATTCAACAACTGTTGTGTCAATCTTGGCGCAATCTTACCTCCACCTACTGCAACTGGGCCTTCAATTGCCGTTCGCTTCTGATCCCTGGTCATTTGCGGAATCAGGTAGTGAGAGTCGTTGATCATTTGGGTCAAATCAGGGAACTGTGCACATTCACCAATGAAATCAGACCGCATCGTCAGGGCTATATAAACCGGCTCATCATATTGATGAATAGCCTCAAGCAATAAATTCACAAATGCGGAAGACTCATCCAGGTCCGAGGTAGCAGATTCCAGTTTACGATATCTGAAAAGCTCTTCAAACTGGTCAACAAGAATCAAAACATTTTGAAAATCATCTGCTTTAAGCTGTCGTACGACCTCTACCAATCCCAATGAGCTACTTCTGAGTACTGTACTTATGATCGTTTTTCGGATCAGCTTATCTTCATCTCCAAGGTTGGAGTATTCTTTATCTTTAATTAAGAGGGCTTCTGCCAGGTTATCAATGGGCCCACCTCCTGGCCTGGTCACAACAATTCGCCAATTCGAACCTGCCTCGGTCATAAAGCCTCCATATAATGTTGGGATGAGTCCGCAATACATTAAGGAAGACTTACCGCTTCCAGAGGCACCTAGAATTGCAACGAATTTGTTTTCTGAAAGCTTGACGAGCACTTCGTCACTTTGTCCCTCTCTTCCAAAGAAGAGGTGACTCTCCTCTATTCCAAATGGACGTAACCCCGGAAAGGGGTTAATCAGTTGGGTAATGTCTACAATGTCCTGAACCTCTTGGCCTTGAACATCAATGTCTTTTTCGCTCATTAGCTTTTCATTTTAGTTAGAAAAGGTTTGAGGTGATCAGGACTAAACGTCCCCCCGTTGTTCCCCAAAACCATGGCGTTGTTTTTTTTGTAATGCTCCATATCAACCTCCCTTTGCCCTTTAAAATAAACCGCTTTTGCCGTCATCGGCTTTTCACGGCCAAATCCAGGAGCCTTTAAGAGGTCCTGCAACTTCGTCTTGATCCAGTCTTCGGTGGCTTGACCGAAATATATGATTGATGCGTCGCACCTTCTCAGGTTCTCTTGATGAATATACCGGAGGTCAACAAGGTCTCCTTCGTAACTCGGAGATACTACATTGAATCCTTGTTCTTTTAAATAGGATTGTATGTCATCAATATCATCAACATCCCGTTTATCGGCGATGAGATAGATCATTTTGATTTTCTCGTCCTTTTTCTCTTGGTCTAATCCCTTAATATCTCGTTTGACGTTAAACCTTCCTCCCGTAACCAGTTCTTCACGAATGATTGTTTTAAGTTCCTGTAATGCAATCTGAAGCACCTCCGCTTCTTCAAGTGAAGCTGCATCACTCTTAAGATCCTCAATGAAAATCTTTTGTCTCTCAGTGACATTTTTCAGGTCTGGAGACACCCAAATCAATCGACTAAACGGCTTTTTTTCATCAGCCTTAGCATTTTTGTTATAGTCCACCATCTGATAAGTGTGATCAGAAGCTACTCTGTTCTGAATATCTACCACTGAAAGCTCCGATCCTTTGGGCTTATAACCATAATCCTCTCCTACCAGATGAATGGATAGTCTACATCTATCTAAATCTTCCCTTACCATCCTATCCAGCGCCTTAGCCTCTTTAGGAAGGCTATGATCTGGCAATACTTTATATCCATGCCTGATAAGTTCTCTTTTTATAATATCTCTCTGGATAACCATATCCACCCCAGTACTGGCAAGGTATACTGTTTTTTCTCTTGGTATATTGTCATAGGCACTGTCTAATGCTTTCTCTTTAGCGTGAAGTACATGGTTAATATCATAGGCCATATCAACCAATTTCATCCAGTAACTTCTTTCAGCATCCAGTCCAAAGAATCTCGTAAACTCCTGAGGATCACCCGTTAGTGGATCCACTAGATAGAAATCATACGTCAGCAGATCTTCTAGCTCCGGTAGATGTTCATCCGGATCAAATGGCCTTTTAAGTACTTTGAAAAATCTTGGGATACCATCTGCCAACAATTTTTCCTGATTTTTGAGCTTCTTACCATGTGAATTCAGGGTTTTTATCATCACATTTTCTTTCGCCAGATTAGAGGTAAGCACGGCTATGATAACATTGTAATCATCTAGCTCAGTTACGGAGAAACTCGACTCGTTGATAAGCTTAATCTCTGGATTCTCTCTTGTGATTTGATATATTAAAGTCGATAGGAATTTGTGAAAATTGGTAACCCAACCTTTCAATCCTCCTTCGATCATTTCATCGTCTTTTTCCGAATAAATCAGTGCTATGGTACGATTGCTACTCATTTGACGCGATCAGGCAGTTTTTGTATGGTGAAATAACTTATTTTTTTAATCTATCCAAAAGGGTTTTATCAAAATCACCCAAATAATACATCTACTATCTCAGGCTCTTCCTGGTCAATGACCCCATTCATGATATCAACCCAACAATCAAGAATCTCTATATGCTTTGACATCAAATTCAATAATTCTTCCTTCCTCATAAGGAGTAAGGTACATTCCGTTCTGGCTAAAGCTGTAAACGTGAATAAATCTGTCTCAATCAGATTCTTCTCCCCGAATACTCCTCTTTTCTCTCGCTCTGCCGTTTTATGATCTCCTTCATAAATATCGATCGATCCCTTCAACACAATATACATCGGCTCCATCCCTGAATCACCTTCACGGATGATGGTTGTTCCCATCTTAACTTTCACTTCTTCCAGACACTCAGCCATATAAGTAATCAGTTCACCTGGAATCTGCCTGAGCATTTCGATTTTTTTCAATTCGATTACGCGCTCAATCAATAAAAGCTTTTGGTGATATTCCTCATCTTCGTGCCTGAAAACCGGTGGCAGAATAGCCTTATCTAACTCTTTTTTGGTAACGGGCTTTAATCTTTTGGTATGTTCGTGATAAGAATCTTTATTAATCCTGTACATAGCAAAAGCCGCTGTTTGTAATAATAATGGATCAGGATTGAAAAGATTTGCTATTAAGTCAGCAGTAACGTGACTACTTAGCTGACTAAATCGAAACATAGCCAATGCTTTTGTATAGCGATTTATTCGATTATAATCCCTGTTAATTATTTGTAGTAAAAGGTCATCATAGGAGTCGAAATCCTCAGGGGGATAGTGATTCTGAAGTCTTCCCAATCTGTCATTGATCTTTAATTCATCTAAAACGGGGATGAGCTTTGGTTTAAGCTCTTCCTCAACAAAAATATCAATCATCTCAACGGCAAAAGTGATACTTTCTGTCGTTCCATTCTGAATATTCTCTTTAGCAAGTAAAACACTTTGAGGGTCATAGATCATACCTAGAAGCATGAAGATATTATCATAATTCTTGATATCCTCTTCCATCATCGCTTCTTTGATAAGATGATCAATGGAATCTTCTTCAGGTATCTCCAGGGAAGACTTGATGTTCCAGGCTATATCTCCAATTTCTCCTTCAACCGCGATCTTTATCCTGGCTGACTGGAAATCTCTTGCTACAAAACCAATGTAGCTTAAACTAAGCAGCAGCTGAGAAACGATTTTTCGATCTGGAAAATCGATTTTCTTCCATAATAATTCCGTCGCTCCTCTTCCTCCAATACGACCTAAAACTTGTATAATTCGTATCATCGTGGCATGATACTGTCCTGTTTTGTAAAATGCAGTATCTATCGTATGAAATGCAGCTTCTCCAGCAGCCTTCAAAGCAGACATTGCCACATTACCATAGGTCGATAGATGCAAGTTCTCAATGAGAATCGGCCAAAGTTCAGGACGCTTAACTTTTCCAGCAGTAATCATTGCTGCGGACCGAACATTCGGGTTAATGTCTCTTAATAGCTCTACAATAAAAGCAATATGCCTATCCTCAGATGCTTTAGCTAGAAGTCGGGCACCTTTTTCTCTATCTGCAGCTTCAGTAGATCTGACTAAATCTTTAATAGCTGCATCAGTCATATTAAACTGAGAGGCTTCTTTCAACTTTCTATAGGATTCCTCAGCTACTTTAAGAACCTTTTCATTACCTTCTGTATTAAGATCTTTTTCTACAATTTCTACTGCCTCCCAACACAGTCTATCACCTAGTTTTTGATAGGCGTAAACTCTTAACACTGGAGAACGATTATTTAACAAGTCAAGCAGTACAAATTCAAACTCAATAGGCTCAAGTTTTTCAAAAATCTTCAATGCATTTAAAACTCTATCAACGTCCCTTGACTTGACTTCCTCTTTTAGAAGAATTAAGGTGTTATTCTTATTCCTTTTCCCATCTCCATGCAACCCTGCTTTCTTCTTTTCCAGTGTTGACTTTAGGGTATTCTTGTATTCCTCAAAAAGTTTGGTCGCCAGATAAATAATGCCTCCGGCTAATACCAATATGAAGTAGGAATAATGAATTAATTTGAAGAAAACCAACAATCCAAGAGCCATTTGTGCGGCCCCTGCGGCAAAAACTGCAATCTCGTTGACTACTCCTTCAATTCGTGTTTGAATATCAAAACGTATTTTGATATCAATCGGCAGAAAAAATAATTTAAAGGCAGGATTTTCAAGAGCATCTTTAAGAGATGCAATAAATAACTTACCTACAGCGATTAACACGAAGAAAAGTATATATTCATTTGTCTTTTCTTCGTAACCAAAAATATGTCCGACTATAATTGCTCCTACAGTGAATAGGATCAAAATCAATGGCATTGTCATCAAAGCCACCTTTAATCCGAATTTTCCTATGATGATGTCATTTACAAAACTCTGTATGAGGAATGAGAATACGATTACAATCCCTGAAAAGATTGATAGAAAATTGGCTAAATCTTTCTCATCAGGATACATTGTTTCAGTGGCGCTAAGGAACGTGTAGTCAACAAAAACTGCGGCACCCATTGAAAAAATCAGAAAAATCGACAGGAGTCTTAAATATTTATTTTTAGCTAAGGTGAAGAAATTCACTTTTTCGGTATCCTCTCCCTTCACCACTTTAGTCACTTTATCCAGGTTATATGTAATAGCCAACCGCAATGTAAAAATGAAGACTCCAAGAGAGGCGATTGCAGAAACAAATAACAAATCATAGGTCTGATCAATGATACTATTAAGCAGAGGAATACTGAAGAAGGCAATCATAGTGGCCATCAACTGGCCTGTATCGATACCTCCAATAATTCTTTTACTTTGTCGTAAATCAAAAACACGGCCGAAAACACCCCAAAAACCGAGAAGAATGACTGATGTAACAGGTCCAATCATCACGAAAAGGATAAAAGGCAAAAGTTGGAATTGACCCGATACCTGATCATCGTACCCTATAATTTCAAAAGCGGCTCTGATCCCTCCTATAAAGAGTAAGATCAGGAAAGTAGAGGATATTACCAGAGTAGAAAAATTGAGTTTCCTCTGAAGGTAGACAAAGAGGGCAGTCGAAACTATTCCGGCAGCTCCTGCGGAAAAAAATGCCTGATCTAGCCACTCATCACCCAGAACTGTAAGAAATAATGTACTGGCACCTATGTCATAAGTAGCCAATAGTATTCCCATAAAGAAACCCTTGCCAAGCAAAAGCAACATTTGCTTCTCTTCACCTTGCTCTCCCCCTAAGAATTTTAAAAATGCTTTTACCACAACAAATGAATTTGACCGGCTACTAAATCTAAGTTAGGTATTTAGATGTAATTGTAGGAATAAATCAATAAATCACCGCATTTAGGGGGTGTATAACTTAAAATAATTATACTATTTCTTCTTTTTATTACTTTCCCTGTTTGTACTTCTTCCTTTACGTCGCAGGTCTGAATCATAACCAAAAAGATAGGCTATCCCCACCGATGCAATGTTGTGTGAGTATTCAAAATTTTCCCGATAGTTTTCGTAATCGAAATTAGTATCTCTTGAACCGGAATTAGCACCCATATTGCTATGTACCCAGGTATATCTTGCATCAAGCATCAATCGTCCTCCACCCTGGATATCGAAAAATATTCCACCTCCCACGGTTAAGCCAAATTGAACCCTGTTTGGCTTTCTAATAAAGGCTGTATTTCCGTTTGGTTCGACATTATCCCTATTAAAGACAACCTTATAATCACGAGTTGCTAAATCTACTCTTTCCGGATCTGGTAGTTGTTCGATAAACTCTTCCAGAAATTGCCTCCCTGAACCCGCAACCCAGTAACTTAGTCGAGGGCCTCCATTAATAAAATAATGAAAAGGTACTTTACCCAGGGTTACTCTCAACATAGCAGGAATCGTGATAAAATGATTGGTCATACTTGTACGTACTTCATCCCCTCCTGTCGAAATATCTTTTACTGTTTTATCAATTTTCTCGTACATGAGTTCCACATAAACTGAATACATATCAGTAGCTGTGTAATTAAAAGCTGCACCTACCTGAAAGTTGACATCTTTGGCAATATCGAACGTATCTTCATAATTTCTATTCTGATAGTTATGATCGATATAACTAACACCCACCTTTGGACCAAACCAATATTGTCCGAAAGTTCCGGAAACTGTTAGTAGTAAAAAAGAAACTATGAGTAATGCCCTCATGGATATTATAGACTTATTTCAATATGTAATTATACAAATTCCATTTGAGTCCTATTATGTACAAAATCAATTTTCTTTCAGTTGCAAGAAAATGACGATGGAAAATTGAAAAGTCTCAAAGACAGAAAGCTTATTTGTTACGGGTACGAAGAAATGCAATATTTTCCCTAATTTAGGGTTTAGATTAACACAATTGGACTATTTGAAAAAAGCGATATGCTTCTGGAAGGTTAGTATGAAAAGAGCTAAGATTTTTCTCTTGTTAGGGTTCCTTTTCACCTTGATTTTTACATCGCGCGCTCAGCAACCTCAGGTTTATAATCAATTCTTCATGAATCCTTATATGTATAATCCCGCATATGCGGGTGTAGAAGGACACGCTGCGATTTTCGTTATGTACAGGGATCAATGGACGAATGTGGAAGGGGCTCCACAAATATCTCATGCTAGTTTCCACGTTCCGCTACAGGGAGGTATTGCATTAGGTGGAGCTGCGTTCAATATTACTCAAGGGCTACTAACTACTTCCGCAGCAAAAGCCTCCGCTTCATATCTAATAAACATCGACAGAACGCATTTTCTTAGATTCGGCATGTCACTTGGTGCCGGCATAAATTCTGTCAATATCTCCGAGTTTGATTCTCCTGACGACCCGGCCTTTGCAAATTTTTTAGATCAATCCACTTTTTTTATAGGAGATTTTGGAGTTGCCTACCATTTCGGTCATTTTAATGTGGGGGTTTCTTTACCTAATCTATTCAGCTACAACCCTATCACTCAAAAACAAGTATCAGATATCGAATTCGCACCTACTGATAATGTTTTGTTCAAAATGAATTATCGTGGACACATTAATGACGATTTCGCTTTTGAACCACATATAATTTATCGATACAGCAATGTGATACCCCATCAATTTGAAGGGGTAATGATAGCTCACTTATATCACCTGGTATGGATTGGTGCCTCATATAGACAAGATGCTGGTATCATTGGCTTGGCGGGAGCAAAAATCAAAGAGAAGTTTGCTGTAGGATTTGCTTATGAACTAGGGAACTCAAACATTTCTTCAGAACTTGGACCCACCCTGGAAATAAACCTTGGCTATCACCTTGGAACAAAGAAAGACCATGCAGAGCATGTTTCTTCTTTTATTAAAAGTCATCGATTATCTGCCGAAGAGAGAGCTAGAAAAGCTGAACTTGAGCGACAAAAACAGCTAGCAGCACTCCAGCAAAGTCGAGATACGGAACCAGAAGATGAGGACGCGTTATCAATCGCTAAACCTACCGTATTGGATGAGCCTGATCCGGAAGCCGAAATTCCTACGGAAAAAGCAGATGATTGGGATCACCAGGAAGAACATGAAGAAATTACCAGAGTGAATCAGTTTGGAGAAGAAGAAACAGGAATACGATTAGAAAAACCTGGAACTGATGAGAAAAATGTAGTGATAAGCTGGGTACCCACTGCAGAAGCAGATGGATTAGAAGTCTCTGATGACGGTCACCTGGAGCGTACCTTACCGGATGGCACAAAAGAAATTGGTGTGAAGTATGAGAAGACCAATCAAGATGGATCAACAGAGCATATCGTAAAATGGGACCGGGCGATCAATGAAGCACAAGCAGAAACCATTTCCAGTAATCCGGATTTGCATGATGAGGTCGCCAAAGGTGATCCTGAACTTACTCAAGATTTTAGGACCCATGAAGAATTAGGAACATCGGACGATCATGTTGTAACCAAACGAGGAAACCACCTGCTTGAGTTACCAGCGGGTAACTATGTGATTGCAGGCGCCTTCTCTGTATTTCAGCATGCAGAAGATTACAGTGATGAGCTTTTCCAATTGGGTTACCATGATACCCTTGTTGGATATAACAGTGGTAGGGGTTACTATTATGTAGTAATCTATGAGTCCGGAAGCATCAACCAAACCAGGAAGAAACGAGATGAATTTAGAAAAATCCCTAAGCTTTCAAAAGCCTGGGTACTTCAAGTGACAGAATGATGAGAAAACTATTCACTTTACTGGTTTTATGCCCTTTCCTATTAATGGCACAAAAGCCGTTCATCAGTAGTATTTCCCCCACCCGTATTGAGGTGGGACAGAATATCAATATTTCAGGATCAAATCTTGGAAACGTAGATGAGGTTTTTTTTGGAGGAGTGAAAGGCACAGTGGTTTCGGCATCAGCCAATTTAGTAATCGCCACAGTACCTGCTGGTGCCACGAATAGTTCGATTAGAGTCCAGACCACAGGCAACCTTGTTGCTGAGTCTAGTGAACGTTTCTTTATCAGTTTTAGTGGGAACTCATCACCCACTTTTGGTGCGGAGTTTCTAGAAGCAGGAACCGAAACTGACGCTTATGACATTTGTTTATGTGATTTGAATAATGATGATCTGAATGATATCATCATTTCACATAATAGTGCTTCAGGTACGGAAGCCTCCATTCTTGAAAATCAAAGCACGTTCTCAACTGAATCATTCAACGAAATCGCGTTTATCAACAATCCGATCAACAATAATGGATTTATATCCACAACTTGCGCAGATCTGGATAATGACGGTGATAAGGATATCATTTTTACCACGAATGATGGCACCAACGTTGAGCAGATTTTCC
The DNA here is from genome assembly GCA_965267215.1 of Ekhidna sp. GTDB lineage: Bacteria > Bacteroidota > Bacteroidia > Cytophagales > Cyclobacteriaceae > Ekhidna. Next base: position 833,459 of record OZ253940.1, on the reverse strand, counting down.
TTTACGAAAACACCAACCCAGGAACTTTCACCTTGACTTTTGACACGGATGTACAATTGAGTCTACCTACAGACGGTGGTGGAAATAACCGAGTACCTAGAAGAGTGAAGGCAGCAGATATTGACGGTGATGGCAAGTTAGATTTGGTTGTGGGGAATGAAAATGATGCCACTATTCATATATTCCCCAACACAAGTACTCCCGGTAATTTTTCCTTTGGCACGACAGTGGAAATAGCCGTTGGAAGCGCCTTGACTACCGGAGCAATTGACTTGGGTGACTTTAATAACGATGGGAAGCCTGATGTGGTAGTAGTGCCAGCAGCTCAATCAAATCAGCCTATATTCATCTTAAAAAATCAAAGTCTTTCAGGAAGTATTAGCTTCTCACTTAGCGCAGGCATAAGCACACAAGATCAAAGAAGAAATGTGGTTATTGGTGATTTCGATAATGATGGATTTAATGATATAGCAACCACGGCAGATAGAACCATCGGTAGCACATCAGGAAGTGAAGCAGTAGAAGTTTTCAGAAACACAAGTACAGGTTCCGGAGGAGATATCACCTTCGCTGTGGCCGAAAGCATTACCATCCCAAGCAATCTTCCCTGGGGGTTAGATGCTGGTGACTTAAACGGAGATGGGCTTTTGGATATCGCAGTGGCTTGTGTTGGCGGCAATGTTTACACAATTGAGAATAATAATTCTACTCCTGGCACAATTAGCTTTAATGCTCCTGTAGAACAAAGCACATCCAATAATGCTCGAAATGTCTGTATTGGAGACTTAGATCAAGACGCCCGACCAGACTTAGCTTACACACACAATGTCTCCTTATCTCAAGTTGGGGATTTAGGAGTCAGACTGAATGAAACGTGTATTGTTCCGGTAATTACTCCTAACAATTTAGAATTTTGCTATGATGAATTCTTCACACTGGAAGCAACTAAAACAGCTCCTGGAATTGGTGCAACCTATGCATGGGTAATTGAAGGACCAGCAACTGGAACGATCACAACACCGGCGGCTGACAACACACCAATTGAAATAGATGCCGGCTCACCATCACCTTCAACTGTACGTGTCACATTAACATTGGCAGGGTGTTCAGAGCAAGGAACTGCTGACTTTACACTATTGGGTGGTATAGTTCCGGCAACTCCAACCTTCGCAAGCCCTTCTGATCTGGTATGCTTTGGTGAAGACATCACCATATCTGCATCGGCAGGATCCTTTACCGAATATGAGTGGACATTGCCCGACGGTAGTAAAACTACAACCACAGGAGGGGATTTGGTTATTACCAACGCTACATTGGATGATGCAGGCACATATACTGTTAGAGCTAAAGAAACTGGTACATGCTTCTCTAATGAATCAACGACTTTCAGCTTAGAAGTTAGCCAACCTCCCTTATTAGAAATCATCAATAATGATCTGGATGATTTTTGTGCTGGAACAAATATTACTCTTGAGGTCTCCGATTTCAGGTCTGATGGCTTCACATACCAATGGCAAAGGGATAATTCAGATTTTGGAGCTGGAGATGTTGCGTCTGTATCTGTTAATCAAGAAGGAAATTATACAGTAGAAGTAACTGACGTAAATACATGCGTTACTGAAACAGCACAATATTTCATCAATTCAGTAGACGAGCCGACCTCAGTGGCCAATGGACCTACAGAGACCTGTGAAAATTTTCTAACCTCTTTTACTTCAGCTTCTACAGGTGAAGCCGGATTTACACTACAATATGAATGGGTCGTTAACGATGGGTCAACAGACATTCATACGGCTACTACTCAAGATTTGGATTTCACTTTTCCTTCCACAGGATCATATACTGTCACACATAATACTTCTTACCCAAATACGGAAGTTTATGCCGGCGGAGGAAGTAATATTTGTGAGAGTTCGGATGTAATTAACGTAACTGTATCGGCTGCTCCTTCTATGATGTTCAGTACCGCAGACAGACTTGAAAAGTGTCAAGCAGAGACAGCTAGTGTTGAAATACAGAATACTGGAGTGTCAACGTATAGTTGGACTTTAAGAAATGCTGCAGCTTCTCCGAATGATACCATCATTATCACATCCGCAGGAACGAGTAGTATACTAGATGTATCCACTCCTATCGGTGTAGATTCTGTATATGCTGTTGCATCTATTACGACTAATATTGGCTGTACTGTTTTAGATAGTGTCAAGGTAGTTAATTTTCCCTCGTTAGTCGACATTGAGCTATCTGATTTTACAACTCCTGATCAAGTGACACTTGACGAAGATAACTTCGTATCCCTTACCGCACTTAACGTCACGAATGTCAGGTGGAGACCAAATGAAATCATGAGTGATTCTACCAGCCAAACGGTCACCGTATTCCCGAATCAACCGTCTACATTTGTAACACTTTTTGGGACAGATGACAATGACTGTGCCGTTTCAAGCCAAATTGAAATAATCCTGGATAATTTACGTCCTAAGAGAACATTCTCACCTAACGGTGATGGATTAAATGATTGTTGGGAAATCTTAAATTCCTCTCAAGACAACACTACAGGTTGCAAGGCTTATGTGTTTGATGCCAGAGGTAGAAATATCTTTGTAGGCGATGCGCCTTTTGAAAATAATTGTGTTTGGGATGGAAATTTTAATGGGTCTCCTGTGCCTGAAGGTCTTTATTATTTTGTACTTAAATGCGACAATAATCTTACCAGTAAATCTGGTAGCATCCTACTAGCTAGATAATCATCCGTCCCATATAATGGGATTTTCACCTACGAAAACAGTCGATTTATCTAAAAAAACCCTTTGAATAGTTATATTTTATATTGATATAATTCTGTCATGAAATATAGTGTAACTTTACGTTAAGGTGGAATACCTTTTGATTTTCAAGGGGTTTATCTACCTTCCCTCTTGGGTTACATTACGCCTTAAAAGTGTATCTATGTCTGTATCCATTTCAACTAATACCATGAAAAGCTACTGGAAATCGATTCTTGTTACTCTTTTTTCACTCTCATCACTCCTTGCTACTTCACAAGAAATTTGTGATAACGGGACAGACGATGATGGTGATGGTCTTATCGACTGTTATGATGGTGACTGTTCTACGGATGGTGCATGTGATGATTTCTTTTTTGGGAATCAGGTTATATGTGCTGACGATATAGACGTGACCACTTTTGCGATCCGTCAGCAATGGGGATCCGAAGATCAATCTGCCACCAGCCACGTTACTCCTGCAGTTGGAGATCTAGATGGAAATGGGATTCCAGAAGTAATCTCCATCAACAATTATGGAACACTTGATTTATTCGTATTGAATGGAGCGACAGGTGAGACACTTGCTTCGGCAGACATTGGATTCACTCCTGAAAATGCTCCGGTGATTGCAGAGATTGATGGTGATGAAATTGGAGATATTATCGTATCTCAAAATAAAGGAGATGACCTTGCCTTATATAACTATGACCCAGCCACCGGGACATTAGTACAACGTTGGAGAGAGCGAGCTTCCGTAAATATGCCAATCGGTGTTCCAGGAGTAGCAGATTTTGACGAGGATGGAGATGTTGAAATCTACTATCGAAATGAAGTAATGGATGCACTGACTGGAACAGTCATTATCGCAGGTGATGGAAACTGGGAAGAAGATTATACCCATGGCTCCATTGCAGTAGATATATTACCGGATGCAGCTTGTGCCGATTGTGCAGGACTTGAACTTATTTCAGGTAATGAGATATGGGCGATCAACGAAGCAGCAGGAACTCGAACGCTAATTGAGGACATGGATGATGATATTCATACAGATATAGATCCTAATCTCAATTATTATCCTAAGTATTATCCAAGCTGGGACGATCAGTGGTCATCGGTATCAGTCGCTGATTATAACCTGGACGGAAATATCGATGTATTAATGTCCGGAGCATTGGGTACCTCTTCAGAGGAATATGATGGCGAAACCACCATTTTCTTTTGGGATGTGGCAAACAGCAATGTCATTACCTATCATGATCCTACAAACAACTTTGTCAGAGGACCCGGTCGAATTAATATTGGTGATGTGGATGGAGATGGTCAGTTGAATGCCAACTTCGTCATGGATCAAAAACTTTATTCATTAGATGAGAATTTTAATATCCACTGGATCCATCCGATAAAGGAAGGATCATCTGGTTTTACAGGTTGTTCACTTTTTGACTTTGATGGAGACGGTGCAGTAGAGGTAGTATATCGAAGTGAGGAATCATTATTAATTGTAGATGGTGTTGGTAACGGGGACAATACGACTTCTGAGAGAAGAGAGATTGCCTGCGTTTCACGTACTCAAGAAGAATACCCTGTCATTGCTGATGTGGATGGCGATGGTAGTAGTGAAATATGTGTTTCCTGTTACTTCAACAACGCGACTCCATTTAGTCCATATGAGAATACGCAATTCTCTCATATCAGAGTATATGAGTCAGATGGGGAAGCATGGATGCCTGCCAGAGGTGTATGGAATCAGCATGGATACTACAATGTGAATATTAATGACGATTTAACCATTCCTACCGAAGTTCAGGATCACTCCGTTATTTTCTCTGATGGTGAATGTGAATATTCAGATGGAACATTAATACCCTTTCCTAGCCGACCTCTAAACACTTTCATTAATCAGGCTCCTATCCTGAATGAAGATGGGTGTGTTGAGTTCGCCTCACCGGATATTGATTTCGTAGGTATCTTATCAGCTACGGATGCTACTTGTCCAGATGCAGAAATAACGGTCGACTTTCAAATTACTAACATTGGAGATATAGATATTTCCGGAAACCTTCCAGTCTCTTATTACGCTGGCGATCCAAGAACAACTAACTCCACTCTCCTGGACACTGAAGTTACACTGCTGGTAGGTTTTGAAGTAAATGAAACTTTAACCATTAGCCAAACAATCACAGGTATAGGAGGTGATTTTGAACTATTTGTTGTGATCAATGATAACGGCGGAACCCCTCCACTAACTGTTCCATTACCTACATCCACCATTCCTGAGTGCGAAACAGGTAATAACATTCAAAGTACATTGGTTGGATTTCAAACATTTGATCTAACGGTTGAAAAGCTGAGCGACAATGAAAAATGTGATCCTACTAAACCAGATAACGGTAGTGCAAGAGCTTATTACTTCGGTCCCACCCCTGCTTCAAATGAAAATATTTGGGTTGAGAACTTTGAAGATCGACCTGCCGGAGCAACATCTGATATCGATGAGACAGCATGGACATCTGATGGTGGAACACGAACTCCCGATTTCTTTGGGGTGGCTTCTTACAATGGCTCAAATATGTTTGGTGCCACAAAGACTGGAACCAAAGATGATGAAGGAATAGTCACCTGGACTTCTGAAGATATCGATATTTCAGATTTCACTGATATCAATATCTCTTTGGATATTTTCGAAGATGGCAACCAGGAGAGTTCCGGGGAGTGGAGAGACTTTGTTAGAGTAGCGTATGAACTTAGGGATAGCGATAATGTTGTCACTGAGTCTGGCTTCTTAAGCAACGGTGTTCACTTCGGCGACTTCACATACGAAAGAGGATTTTTGTCAAATCTAAATTCAGATGGTGTAGATTCTATCCTGACACTTACCGTTGAAATCCATAATACCAGCTCATCAGAAAATCACTACATAGACAATATTACGGTAGATGGTACAGGGCCGGATATCATTAGAGAGTTCACAGAGCCGGATGGTTTTGTTTTCAGATGGTATGATGCAGCTGATGCTACCTTTAGCAACATCATTTATGAAGGTAGTCAGTATCCGCAGATGGCGACTGGTGATTACAACGTGGTTGGGTATTACGCAACAACCGATTGCTATTCAGATACCGTAGCGCTTACCATTGATCTTTTAAATACACCCACGTTCAATGTACATATCTATGAGATCAGCCCTTTGACAGAGTGTAATACGCCTGATGGTTCTTTAGGAGCTTTTGCCTTTACCACAGAAGTTGGGGGCATCCCGCAAGATACGCTTACCACAGCTGATGGATATGGTTTCACATGGTTCATTCAAACGGAAGGGGTCACTCCTATCGGAACAGGTGATGTCATTGCAAATCTTGATGCGATTGGATATACGGTAGAAGTTTTAGAAGATATTTCCGGCTGTACGGTATCGGAAAGTAGACCTGTTTCATCTTCGGTCTCTTCTCCTCCTGACCCGACTGTAAATATTACTCATATCACAACCTGTGGTGGTACAGGGGAATTGGCTGCCAATGTTGGAGGCAATACTTCAGACTATACCTTCGAATGGTATGATGGACCAAGCATAAAGCCATCAGTAGATTTTACAGGTGATACATACACCGTTGCAGATCAAGGAGAATACACTGTGGTGGCTACACTCATCTCATCGGGTTGTCCTTCAAATTCGGTGACGGTTACTTTAAATGACAATTCGATTGCTCCCACTCCTGCAACAACACTTGTTCAGGATAACACCTCATGTGTGGCTGGAAATGGTATTGTACGTGCTGATGGTGATGGAGCTGGTACAGTTACAGGATATACTTTTGAATGGTTCTTAGGCGCTAACACACTACCAGCAAATGCTCTGCCTGGTACAGCTGCTCCGGGGGCTTTCCTTGTCAGCGATAATCCTTTTGAGCTGGGCGGACTTGAAGAAGGAACTTATACAGTAAGAGTGACTGAAGATGCGACGACATGTTTTGAAACGAGAACAGTTAATGTCACTGATACACCAGGATCACTTGCGGTTACACCGGGGAATCTTATCCAAAACGATATCAATAGCTGTGATGCAGCTGCTCTTGGTTCAATCGATGCTTCCGGAGTGGTTCCAGGAAGTGTAGCAGATGTTTCTATCGGGAACATAAACAGTAGTTTTGAAAATCTTGATATCCTCACAAATAATGATCACGACCAATCTTTTAATAGTGGGAATATTAAAAATTATGATCAAAGTTTTATCGATGGTTGGAGTACAACTGCAGCAGATCAACGAATTGAAATCTGGCATAACAACAACACCATTTCCAGTGGCATTCATGATGCTTTCCATGGTGATCAATTTGCTGAAATTAATGCGAACAGTGATGCTGCCTTATACTTCGATCTTGCGACCGTACCCGGTTCATTTTTGAATTGGTCATTTGCACACAAAGGCCGGTCTGGAATTGATGAACTCTCAGTAAATATTGGAGCTCCAGGAGCAGAAGTGGTTCAAGGAAATTTTGCAACAGATAATACTGACTGGGCTTTTTATGAAGGTAATTATACCATTCCAGCGGATCAGTTTACAACAAGATTTCAGTTTGAGGCTGTATCAACTAATGGTGGCAATAACTCTGTAGGAAACTTTGTTGATACAATTTCATTTGTCCTGTTCCCCTATCGATTTGAGCTCTTTGAAGGAACAGTTGCTTCCGGAACAGCCGACTATATAAATACCTCAGGTGTTTTCAATGACCTAGATGATGGAGATTATGTACTTGTTGTATACGATAATCTTACAGGATGTGGTGCAATAGAGATACCCATTACAATTGTACGAAACGAAGATCAACCTGTTATTGTAGCGAATGTAACAGATGATGCTAATTGTGATACCGATGCTGGTAGCGTTGATGTTACTGCTTCCATGCCTACTTCAGAACCGGCCTCATATACCTATCAGATATTCAATGGACATACCTTGGCTCCAGCTTCACAAAGAGGCTCTGATGAAACGATAAATGATGGTTCCGTGCCATTTACTTTCTCAGGTTTAGCACCTGGTGATTACAGAATCAATGTAATCAATAACGATACGCAATGCTCTGCATTTGAGGATATCGTGGTGGACGATATAACCGTCATTCCTGCTTTCACAGCAAGCCAAACAATTAACGACAATACTTCTTGTGACGCGCTTAACCCTAATGGATTTCTATCTGTAAGCATTCAGGGAGATGTGACTACCAATTATCGTTTTACATGGTTTGATGGAAGTGATTCTAGTGCGCCGATTTTGACCGGTCCTACTGTAGGGGATAATGATATTGACGGGCTTGATGCAGGTGATTATACAGTTGTTGCTGAGCATATTACAACTGGCTGTGAAACGGTAGAACTTACACTAACGATCTCAGACGATCCATATGTACCTAACGTAATTATAACAGAGGACTCCCCTCAAACCGATTGTGGAGATGGAAACGGACAATTAAGTGCTGTTGTAGATAATAGCCCTGATTTTGCTCCGGGAACTCAAACTACCGTAGGTTTTAGCTTCCAATGGTATTTTGATGGTGCTACTATCACTGATGGTGTTGCTCTGTCTAACGGCACTACGAATCCTCAAGGGGCGACAACAGCAACGTTGACTAATCTGGTGGCCGGCGAATATTCCGTAGAGGTTACACATGACGATACAGATTGTGTCACTACCGAATCTTTTGTTTTAACAGAAAACCAGGTAATTCCGGCAATAAGTTTAAATGGAACTCCAACAGACAATACCAGCTGTAATCCCACATCGTATGATGGAGCAGCTTCAATTAATGTAGTTCCAGCAGGAACCTACGATTTTGATTGGTATTACTCAGATGGAACATTGGTCACTGATGCCGCACCAGCAGCAGGAAGTAATACAGCCAATCTTTCTGGTGTTGTAAATGATACTTATAAAGTAGTTGCTACATCTACTCTAGGATGTACCTCAGATACCTTAGTGGTTGTTATCGGGTTCGATCCAACTACTCCGGACTTCACTCCTGCCGCATTGAATGCAGGAACAGAAAATAATACTGTTTGTGATGACGTGGTAGCTGGTGCGTATAATGGACAGATCACGGTCAACCCGAACACAGGCCTGGTAGGTGACTTCAACTACACATGGTTTGATGGGTCTGGTACAGGTACACCTACTATCTACAATGACGTACAAAATGTACTCTCTGAAATACCTGGTGGTACTTACACCGTGGTAATTCAGAACCAAACCACACTTTGTGATACCACCATACAGGTATCCATCATTGATGAAACGACTAATCCAACTTATCTCAATGGATTTGCAGCGGATATCGTAACCGGAGATGTTCAATCATGTGCAGGCGCTGCGGCTTACCCTGACGGTACCATCGCTATCGATACAACCAATATTGATGGAAGTGGTAACTACACCTTCGAATTCTATTTCGGTGGTTCAGTCGTACCTGCAAACTTGTTGACCGTCAACAATACGGATAACATTTTCACGCAGAAAGGTGCGATCCGGGAGCTAATGTCAATGTAGACTTCAACTATGCCGGAACAGTCGCTACCGTATCCGGCCTCAATGAAGGAGATTATACCATCGTCGTTATTGATACAGACACAGGATGTGAATCCACTCCTGCCACCGTGACAATTGACGCAGTACCTTCTACCCCGGACTTCACTCCTGCCGCATTGAATGCAGGAACAGAAAATAATACTGTTTGTGATGACGTGGTAGCTGGTGCGTATAATGGACAGATCACGGTCAACCCGAACACAGGCCTGGTAGGTGACTTCAACTACACATGGTTTGATGGGTCTGGTACAGGTACACCTACTATCTACAATGACGTACAAAATGTACTCTCTGAAATACCTGGTGGTACTTACACCGTGGTAATTCAGAACCAAACCACACTTTGTGATACCACCATACAGGTATCCATCATTGATGAAACGACTAATCCAACTTATCTCAATGGATTTGCAGCGGATATCGTAACCGGAGATGTTCAATCATGTGCAGGCGCTGCGGCTTACCCTGACGGTACCATCGCTATCGATACAACCAATATTGATGGAAGTGGTAACTACACCTTCGAATTCTATTTCGGTGGTTCAGTCGTACCTGCAAACTTGTTGACCGTCAACAATACGGATAACATTTTCACGCAGAAAGGTGTCGCCGATCCGGGAGCTAATGTCAATGTAGACTTCAACTATGCCGGAACAGTCGCTACCGTATCCGGCCTCAATGAAGGAGATTATACCATCGTCGTTATTGATACAGACACAGGATGTGAATCCACTCCTGCCACCGTGACAATTGACGCAGTACCTTCTACCCCGGACTTCACTCCTGCCGCATTGAATGCAGGAACAGAAAATAATACTGTTTGTGATGACGTGGTAGCTGGTGCGTATAATGGACAGATCACGGTCAACCCGAACACAGGCCTGGTAGGTGACTTCAACTACACATGGTTTGATGGGTCTGGTACAGGTACACCTACTATCTACAATGACGTACAAAATGTACTCTCTGAAATACCTGGTGGTACTTACACCGTGGTAATTCAGAACCAAACCACACTTTGTGATACCACCATACAGGTATCCATCATTGATGAAACGACTAATCCAACTTATCTCAATGGATTTGCAGCGGATATCGTAACCGGAGATGTTCAATCATGTGCAGGCGCTGCGGCTTACCCTGACGGTACCATCGCTATCGATACAACCAATATTGATGGAAGTGGTAACTACACCTTCGAATTCTATTTCGGTGGTTCAGTCGTACCTGCAAACTTGTTGACCGTCAACAATACGGATAACATTTTCACGCAGAAAGGTGTCGCCGATCCGGGAGCTAATGTCAATGTAGACTTCAACTATGCCGGAACAGTCGCTACCGTATCCGGCCTCAATGAAGGAGATTATACCATCGTCGTTATTGATACAGACACAGGATGTGAATCCACTCCTGCCACCGTGACAATTGACGCAGTACCTTCTACCCCGGACTTCACTCCTGCCGCATTGAATGCAGGAACAGAAAATAATACTGTTTGTGATGACGTGGTAGCTGGTGCGTATAATGGACAGATCACGGTCAACCCGAACACAGGCCTGGTAGGTGACTTCAACTACACATGGTTTGATGGGTCTGGTACAGGTACACCTACTATCTACAATGACGTACAAAATGTACTCTCTGAAATACCTGGTGGTACTTACACCGTGGTAATTCAGAACCAAACCACACTTTGTGATACCACCATACAGGTATCCATCATTGATGAAACGACTAATCCAACTTATCTCAATGGATTTGCAGCGGATATCGTAACCGGAGATGTTCAATCATGTGCAGGCGCTGCGGCTTACCCTGACGGTACCATCGCTATCGATACAACCAATATTGATGGAAGTGGTAACTACACCTTCGAATTCTATTTCGGTGGTTCAGTCGTACCTGCAAACTTGTTGACCGTCAACAATACGGATAACATTTTCACGCAGAAAGGTGTCGCCGATCCGGGAGCTAATGTCAATGTAGACTTCAACTATGCCGGAACAGTCGCTACCGTATCCGGCCTCAATGAAGGAGATTATACCATCGTCGTTATTGATACAGACACAGGATGTGAATCCACTCCTGCCACCGTGACAATTAATATCAATCAAATAACAATAAATGTCAGTGCTTCTACAATCGATCATCTGACCAATTGTGTAGGTGGGGCGATCGATCCAAACGGGGAGATAGAAGTAACGCCGCTTATGGCTAGTGGAGCTGAGCCTGCAGGCGGATACAATTTCCAATGGTACTTTGGATCAGGAACAGGAAATATCTTAGATGGTGTCGGCGATTTAACAGATGCTGACGCTCTAAACGGTGCTTCAGCTTCAGGAGCTCTCTCATCTACAGTCTCAGGGCTTGAAGCAGGTACTTATACTGTTGAGATCACCAACACAACTACGCTTTGTTCAAATACATACGAGTTTGAAGTTGAGGACAGAACTGTAATCCCAACGATTGGAGCTGGATTTATAGCAACAACCGATAACATTAATTGCTCGGGGACGCCAACGGGTACAATAAATGCAACAGGAGCAGTAACACCGGCAGCAGGCGTAGGAATAACATATACATATGAATTATTAAATGCAGCTGATGTCGTGATCGCAACTGAAAACACTGGAGGTGTTGACGATGGAATATTTGAAGATCTGGCTGCTGGAAATTATAAGGTAAGAGCTACAATCAACGAAACTGGTTGTGTAAGTACAGAGGTTCCAGTCGAAGTTGATGAGACATTAACATCACCTAACCTTCAGATCACAAAAGATAGTGATGAGACTAGTTGTGCTTCTCCAAATGGTGGGATCGATTTCTCCACTTTGGATGCTACACCTGCTGATAACTGGGATGTAGGAGTATACAGGGGAATTGGAACAGCTGGTCAAAATGTGTTCTTAGCAACGAATAGTACACTTAGCACATGGAGCACTCCTGATACGTTAAGCGCAGGAACTTATTCAGTCCAGATAGTAAACAGAACTACAGGTTGTGATTCTGTGAATCAGGTTACCATTCTTGAACTATTGGATGAACCAGCACTTGATGCTGCAGATGTTTCTAAAACGGAAGATACTTTCTGTACTTCAGATAATGGTACTATTACCGTTACAGCGGATAATTCAAACATTGCCAATAATGCAGGTGCGGATCCTATTTTCAATTTGTATACTGGAAGTTCAGCTACTGGCACTCCAACAACTTTTGCCCAGCCTGGTGCAAATAATCATACATTTACCGGCTTAGCTGCAGGCACGTATACGCTAACCATTCAAAAAGATGAATCCGGATGTGAATCCAATGGTATAACCATCACCATTATTGAAGATCCTGTAACATTCACTCCAACCATTACGCTGGTTAATAATCAAACAAGCTGTGACATTACAGATCCGAATGGTCAATTATCTGTTGCAGTTACTGTTGGAGCCTCCACTGACATTGCTGATTATACTGTAGAATGGTTCCAGGGAGCTAATACCAATGTTGCTAATCGAATCAATGATAATGCATTAACTGGGGCGGTATTGAGCGGTACAAGCAATAGCGTGGTTAGCGGTTTACCTTCTGGAACCTATACTGTTAAAGTAACTGAACCTACCTCTGGCTGTTTCTACACTACTCAGCAGGCGATCATTGATGATTCAGAAAATCCTGGTTTTGCACTAGGAGCCGTAAATCCTTCCAATAGCTGTAGTAATCCAAATGGTCAAATAAACTTTACCATTGATGCAAGTGTGGATGGAGCAACGGATGCACTAGATGGAGCTGCCGGATACACCGTAGAATTATATGATGGTGCTACGATCGGAGCTACTGAAATACCAATAGCAACGACTACAGCAGCAGATGGTGTAGCAGATTCATTTGATAATGTACCAGAAGGAATATATAGCATTCGAGCTATTGACAATAATACTTCTTGCCAGGTTGAGCAGTTAAACATTTCTGTTGGATACAACGGAGATGAATTAACCTATGATCCGGACAATGTCTTCAAAGATCCTTTGTCAGCATGCTTCACAAATGATGGTATTCTTGACTTTGTTGATGCCGTTACTTTAGCAACAAACATCACCGGCAATGTGACTATACACTGGTATATTGGAACCGATACCACAGACAAGGATAACCTTGTAGTGAGAGCCATCCCGGGAGTTACATTCTCTAGCTCTGTATTTGGTGGAGCAGGAGGACCTGTGACCATTGATAGTTCAAGAATGGAGAATCTTCCGGCTATCAGTTACACTGGAGTCGTAGAATATGCAAATGGTTGTAGAGAAGTATTTAATACCAGTCTTTCCACAACGGACGCTCCTAGCCTAAGCATTATCAATGTTGTCAATCCTACAAGATGTGCTACCGATTACGATGGAAGTTTTGATATTCAGATTACTACCACAGGTGGTGACAGCCCCGATGAATTCAACTACTGGGTGTTTGAAGGTGATCAAACGATCGCACCGGATTCGGATGGCACCAATCCATTTGATCCTAATTTGAGTACGTATTCACCTTTACTTCTTCAAGGTACATTTACAAGTGCGGTAGCAAATGATACGGAATCGGTAACAGTTAACTCCTTGAATGTAACCAATGGATTAGATTCAGGTACATATACCATTGCTATTGAGATAAATGATGCTGACAGATGTATTACGAATGTTACCACTGTAACACTAGCAGCACCACCGGAATCTTCAGTGACACTGGATGCTGCCAACACCTCTGATAATACCATATGTGACGTTTCAGGTGGGTTGGATTATAATGGACAAATTCAGGTTGATGCATCTAACCCTGCCGGAGGTACCTTTGATTTCACCTGGTACTTTGATGGTGATAATGATGGCGACTTCAGTGAAGTTGGGGCCGATGGACAACAACCTATATCTAACGGAGCTGATGGAGCTGGAGCAGGAAGTAATGTTACCGGTGCAACCACTACAAATACAAACACCGCTACGATAACAGGATTAGGCGCGGGTTGGTATAGAGTGATTGCAATTCACAACGATAATGGCAATATACCTCCAGCTACAGCATGTCCTGATACATTGGACATTCAGATTTTTGATAGTCCACTTATCATCGATTTTGATAATGCTCCAGCAAATCTTACTCAAACAAACATTTTGGATTGTACCGGAGGAACAAATGAATTTGGAGTCTTCCAGTTTACTAACGTAATAGAAGATGGCGCAGCATTAGGTGCTGCCACAGGAGATGGTAATTTCACTATCAATTGGGAGTATGATCCGGGACAAGACGGAACATTTGAGGTTTCTCCTTTCAATCCCGATAATGATCAGAACGATGCGACCAATCTAACAGCTGGAGATTATCGATTAGAAATTATCAGTGCAGTTACTGGATGTACAACTGATTATACCTTCACAATTGAAGATGATACAGAGAATCCTATCATCGAACTGGTTGCTGCAGGTACTTCAGATAACACCATATGTGATGGACCACTAAATGATCCTAATGGAGCAATTGACGTACGTATCGTAGATAGTGGAGGCAATCCGTTAGCAGATGCTGGATACAATTTTGAATGGTTCTTCGGAACAGGAACCGGAGATCCCCTCGACGCAGGTGATTTATCAGATGGAGATGCCCTTGCTGGTACTGCGACAAGTAATGTTACCGGACTGGAGGGTGGAACCTATACTGTTCGAGTGACTGATAATGGAACACCAAATGAGCAGTGTATTTCCATCGCCACGTTTACGATTGCTGATGACCTGGGCGAAGTTGCGATAAATTCTGCTTTAGGTACTGATGTTGATGTGGAACACCAACAAAACTGTACAGGGTTCTTCGACGGTAGATTTGAAGTTCTCCAGGTTTATCAAGACGGTGTTGGTTCTGCTGTTGGGGGATATACCTTTGAATGGTTCGAATCTGATCAGTCAACAGCATTAGGAACATCCACTGTCTCCGCGACCTTCCCTCAAGGTGCTACCGGACCAGAAGCTGCAACATTACCAGCAGGAACATATTATGTGAGAGCTACCAATACCGCAACAGATTGTGTTTCTGAAATCACTGAATTCATCATTAACGACAACACCATTGATCCGAATGTTCAAATAGTACTTGACAATGTGGATGAGAGTTGCGATGATGATGTAACTCCCGGAAGTCGAACTGGTACCGGAGATATTACCGCATCGGTTCCTGGATTTGCAACTGCTGATTATACATTCACTTGGTATGAGGGCACTTCTGCCGCAGCAGGATTTGACCTGGCAGGCCCAGGAGCTAATGTAGTCGCAACTGGATTCGTTATCGGAGGTACGAACGGCTCAGTTGTGACAGACTTACCTGATGGTACTTATTATGTAGAGGTGACCGATAATACAGATCCTGGAAGAGGTTGTGTTGGATCAGAAACGATCACCGTTACTCAATTCAGCCCTGTATTGACGCTAGGCGCTGAAGGGGTAGACTACACTGTTCAAGATGATGTAAACTGTGTAGGTGATAATGGTTCAATTACGATCATAGCAGTGAATGAAACTCAACCTGGAGGAGGATCCATTAGAAACACCACAACTGCAGATTACACATTTACCTGGTTTGACGCTCCTACTGGTGGAACTAATCTAGGCACAGGAAATCCATTTGACGATGGAGGGGCTGGCTTAGCTGCAGGAACGTACTATGTTGAAATAACAAGAAACTCTTCAGAATGTGTGTCATCTACAAGAGAAGCTATTGTGGTGGATGAAGACCCTGTAAATCCTGTGATCAACGCAGTAGCTACAGAAGATACCTTCTGTGATGATTTAGGTACGTTCTCCGGTGATGGTACGCTGACAATAAACGTCACTGAAGATGGAGCACCAGCAATTATCGGTGACTACAACATCACATGGTTCAGAGGTGCAACTGCCGGATCTAATCCGATCTTCTCAGGTGGACCTGATACTGGCGCAACACTTGCTTCCAATGCAGACTCCACTGCCCTGACTGGATTGACTACCGGAGATTATACGGTCGTAGTAACCAAAACAGGAGGCACGGATAATGTAGGATGTTCAACAACAACTACTCTGAATGTTGGAGTTGATCAGCCGATATTGACCGTAGACCTGGATGCAGGAGTAGATCCTGTGAACAATACCAATTGCGATCCGCTCAACCCGAATGGCTCAATCACGATTACGCAAGTAGTACTCGATGGTACACCTGTGGTTCTTGACAATACAAGCCCATATGTGATCACCTGGATCAGTACAGGTACCGGATCAGTTGTGACATCAGGTGCAGGAGCTATTACAGATGATCGATTAGAAGACATTGGTGCAGGTACCTACTCATTCACTATTGAGCAAATACCTGCTGATGGTAGCTGTGCTACAACTACCGTAGAAGTAACCATTGATGATGTAACCGTAGATCCTGTGATCAACGCTGTAGCTACAGAAGATACCTTCTGTGATGATTTAGGTACGTTCTCCGGTGATGGTACACTGACAATAAACGTCACTGAAGATGGGAATCCGATTGTCATCGGTGACTACAACATCACATGGTTCAGAGGTGCAACTGCCGGATCTAATCCGATCTTCTCAGGTGGACCTGATACTGGCGCAACACTTGCTTCCAATGCAGACTCCACTGCCCTGACTGGATTGACTACCGGAGATTATACGGTCGTAGTAACCAAAACAGGAGGCACGGATAATGTAGGATGTTCAACAACAACTACTCTGAATGTTGGAGTTGATCAGCCGATATTGACCGTAGACCTGGATGCAGGAGTAGACCCTGTGAACAATACCAATTGCGATCCGCTCAACCCGAATGGCTCAATCACGATTACGCAAGTAGTACTCGATGGTACACCTGTGGTTCTTGACAATACAAGCCCATATGTGATCACCTGGATCAGTACAGGTACCGGATCAGTTGTGACATCAGGTGCAGGAGCTATTACAGATGATCGATTAGAAGACATTGGTGCAGGTACCTACTCATTCACTATTGAGCAAATACCTGCTGATGGTAGCTGTGCTACAACTACCGTAGAAGTAACCATTGATGATGTAACCGTAGATCCTGTGATCAACGCTGTAGCTACAGAAGATACCTTCTGTGATGATTTAGGTACGTTCTCCGGTGATGGTACACTGACAATAAACGTCACTGAAGATGGGAATCCGATTGTCATCGGTGACTACAACATCACATGGTTCAGAGGTGCAACTGCCGGATCTAATCCGATCTTCTCAGGTGGACCTGATACTGGCGCAACACTTGCTTCCAATGCAGACTCCACTGCCCTGACTGGATTGACTACCGGAGATTATACGGTCGTAGTAACCAAAACAGGAGGCACGGATAATGTAGGATGTTCAACAACAGCTACTCTGAATGTTGGAGTTGATCAGCCGATATTGACCGTAGACCTGGATGCAGGAGTAGATCCTGTGAACAATACCAATTGCGATCCGCTCAACCCGAATGGCTCAATCACGATTACGCAAGTAGTACTCGATGGTACACCTGTGGTTCTTGACAATACAAGCCCATATGTGATCACCTGGATCAGTACAGGTACCGGATCAGTTGTGACATCAGGTGCAGGAGCTATTACAGATGATCGATTAGAAGACATTGATGCAGGTACCTACTCATTCACTATTGAGCAAATACCTGCTGATGGTAGCTGTGCTACAACTACCGTAGAAGTAACCATTGATGATGTAACCGTAGATCCTGTGATCAACGCTGTAGCTACAGAAGATACCTTCTGTGATGATTTAGGTACGTTCTCCGGTGATGGTACGCTGACAATAAACGTCACTGAAGATGGGAATCCGATTGTCATCGGTGACTACAACATCACATGGTTCAGAGGTGCAACTGCCGGATCTAATCCGATCTTCTCAGGTGGACCTGATACTGGCGCAACACTTGCTTCCAATGCAGACTCCACTGCCCTGACTGGATTGACTACCGGAGATTATACGGTCGTAGTAACCAAAACAGGAGGCACGGATAATGTAGGATGTTCAACAACAACTACTCTGAATGTTGGAGTTGATCAGCCGATATTGACCGTAGACCTGGATGCAGGAGTAGACCCTGTGAACAATACCAATTGCGATCCGCTCAACCCGAATGGCTCAATCACGATTACGCAAGTAGTACTCGATGGTACACCTGTGGTTCTTGACAATACAAGCCCATATGTGATCACCTGGATCAGTACAGGTACCGGATCAGTTGTGACATCAGGTGCAGGAGCTATTACAGATGATCGATTAGAAGACATTGGTGCAGGTACCTACTCATTCACTATTGAGCAAATACCTGCTGATGGTAGCTGTGCTACAACTACCGTAGAAGTAACCATTGATGATGTAACCGTAGATCCTGTGATCAACGCTGTAGCTACAGAAGATACCTTCTGTGATGATTTAGGTACGTTCTCCGGTGATGGTACACTGACAATAAACGTCACTGAAGATGGGAATCCGATTGTCATCGGTGACTACAACATCACATGGTTCAGAGGTGCAACTGCCGGATCTAATCCGATCTTCTCAGGTGGACCTGATACTGGCGCAACACTTGCTTCCAATGCAGACTCCACTGCCCTGACTGGATTGACTACCGGAGATTATACGGTCGTAGTAACCAAAACAGGAGGCACGGATAATGTAGGATGTGCTGCAACGGCTACCTATAATGTTGGATCAGGACAAATCATCCCTATCATAGATAGAGTAGCCATACAGGCAAGAACATTGGCTGATACGCTGTGTGCAGGTCACCCGGATGATCCAAGCGGCCGAATTACCCTTGATGACAATGATATTACTGGTAATCTATCTGATTATACAGTTCAGATAAGAAGAGGTTCTGTAGCAGGTCCTTTTGTATTCAATGCAGTGGGTATTTCGCCTCAAACTGAAGTTGATAACCTTGAAGCGGATGATTATTTCATTACAGCAGTCAACAACACAAATGGATGTCAGATAGCAACTACGATTATAAACGTTAAAGATTCTACAAGAAATCCACTTGTCACCCTTGTTAGTATGACTCCCGATCAAAACTGTACAGTCAGCTCAATGACCGGTGGTTTGGAAGTACTGGTAGATGGTAAATACGATCATACAAACCAGGCATTCCTGACATTCCAATGGGTAGATGATGCTTCAGGAAACGATGTGAATACCGAATTTGGTGTAACTGAAGATGAAGCTGTACTCACCGGAGTTCCTTCAGGGGATTACACCGTGACGGTTACGAATACCAATACGAACTGTTCGATTGCGAGAACATATACAATCACAAATGAACCCGTCTTCCCAAGTATATCGGACTTCTCCATCGGGAATAATACGATTTGCGATGATGATAATGATAATAATCCAGTAGATGTAGGAACGTTTGAGCTTTTAGAAACCACTTTTGATGGTACCACTTTTGATCAGGCGGCTATGGCTGGAAACTTCCAGTTGGAAGTGTATGATAATCCTGGACTTTCACTACCAATGGTGACTGATGGTGATGGGGATAATACGAACTTCATTTATACTGAATTAAGTGCAGGCACCTACTATGCGGTGGTTAGAAATCTAAGTTCAGGATGTCCATCCAATGGCCTGGAATTTGAAGTAGAAGACATAGTACAAAGACCATCTGTTAGCATTGAGCTTCAGGTAGCGGATTCAACGTGTTCTGTAGGCGGTACTCCAAATGGTACATTGAGAGCTACTGCAAGCTTAGGAGTAACTACAGGCATAGACGATACAGACCCTGATTACAATTTTGAATGGTTCTCAGGATCAGGTGCCATCCCGGCAAATTCGTTGGGAGTTACTACTTCAACAATAACGGGCCTTGCTGCGGGAACTTATACTGTTGAGGTTGAAAGGATCTCTACCGGATGTATCACTACAGAAGAATTTGAGTTACCTAATGTTCCAACGAATGTGGAAATTGAAGCGGTAGCTATTGTAGATGCCACTAACTGTGTGCCTGGAAACGGTAGCATTACTGTCACTGCGGTAAACAGAAACAATGTAACCGATTATGACTTTGAATACTACGATGTGGATCCTACCGTAGGAAGCCCTGCATCTGTATTCACAGGCTTTGCGGGAGCAGCATATACAACAGCTCCGGCGGGTACTTACTACATAATTGGTACGAATAACATTGTGAATTGCACAACTCCAATATTTGAAGTAGAAGTAGGTGAAAATCTTACATACCCAAGTATTGCCCTAGCGCCAGCACCGGATGGATTCAATCGTCAAACCAATTGTGATCCTAGCAATCCCAATGGAAGGTTAAGGGTTCTTGCAGATGGTCAACCAGAAAATGCAACCTATGATTTCGAATGGTATTTCGGAACAGATACAAGCAATCCTCTTACTTCAGACGATTACACTGGTGGAGGTAATCTTGCAGGCGAAAACACGAACGAAGTATTTGGTCTTGCTGCAGGGTTTTACACTGTTGAGGTAACAAATACAATCACTGGATGTACCGCTACTTATACTGAGGAAATGGTAGATGAGATCACTCCAATAATGTTATCTACAACGAGTGAGCCAAATACCAGTTGTATTAATCCTAATGGAAATATGTCCGTAAATATTACCAACAGAGAGGATCCGGTTACTGAAGTAGATAGACCGTTCTCTGATTGGAGTTACTACTGGTTTATTGGTGATTTAGCTACCGTAGGAACTAATCCAGATCCTTTAACTGCAGCATATACAGGAACCTTTGTTGATAGTATAGCTGGTGGAGATTATGTTGTACTTGTAGTTGATAATTCTGACAGTTTCTGTCGCTCTTTAGCCACAATTACTGTTGAAGACGCTACCACTCTTCCAACTTTTGAACTGGCGACTACTGACGTAACTGTATGCTTTGATGTAAAAGATGGATTTGCTAGCATTAGTACTGATGATCTGTCATCCGTTGATATTGCATGGTATGACGATGCTCGTAACTTGATAGATACGACCTTCTTTACTGATTCATTAGACGCTGGTGTTTATACAGTTGAGCTTACACACGTAATTACTGGTTGTGTCGCATCAGAAGCATTTGAAATATTGAACAATGCAGTTATTCCTAATGCTCCGTTTGTACTAGTTAATAATGGACGAACAAATTGTTCCACAGCCAACGGAAGCGCTATAGCCAATGTCGATGGTGTGACGAACAACTTCTTATTTGAATGGTTCGATCCGAATGACATGAGTACTCCTTACGCTACCGGACCTGAGGTATTCAACCTGGATTCTATTACCTATCTGGTAAGAGCGACGAATATTGCCACAGGCTGTGAATCTGCATTCACTTCAGTGGATATTGAGTACGACGTTACTATTCCTGAATTTGAAGTTGTTTTCAATAATTCGGTTTGTTTGAGAACTGAGGACGGATCAACTAATCAATTTACAGGTACAGCCATTGTAGGTTTCACAGAATTCAATCTAGCGACAGATTACAGATGGGTATTTAACGAAACCGGCGAGGTAGTTGGGGATGATTCAAGATTAATTGATGCCTTCCCTGGAGACTACACGGTTTATTTTACAGCTGAAAATGGTTGTGAGTACGAAGCTTCATTTACAATTGAAACTGATTTGACCATATACAATGGTGTATCAGCAAATGCAGATGGAAAGAATGACTTCTTCTTGGTAGATTGTATAGATTATTTCCCTGGTAATAACGTTAAGATATTTAACAGGGCAGGACAAAAGATTTACGATATTGATGGATATAACAATACATCCGTGAGATTCGAAGGACTTAGTAACGTGGGAGGCGGAGGCCTTAGATTACCATCAGGTACTTACTTCTACGTAATTGATTTGGGTAATGGAGAGGATCCCGTTCAAGGATATTTAGAATTAGTTCGATAATTTTAAGAAGATGAAAAAAACTGTTTTATCCATATTGGTAATAGTTATGACGGTTTGTTGTGCCCTTGCACAACAAAGACCTGTAATTTCTACCTACATGTTCAATGGTTTGGCGCTTAACCCAGCCTATGCCGGAAGTTTAAATATCCTTAGTGCCAGTTTTATTCATAGAAAACAATGGATAAACGTAGATGGTGCTCCCCGGTCTAATATACTATCGGTGCACAGTTCATTTTATGGAAATCAAATAGGCTTAGGCATTCAAGCTTCTGAAGATATAATTGGTGTACATAAGGAATCGGCTTTTTATTTGAGTGGTGCATATAAAATCAGAACAGGAGCAGGAATTCTAGCAATGGGACTTTCCGGGGGATTCGATAATCGAAAATCTGATTTTACTGAATTAAACATCCTCAATGAGGATGATGAACTTTTGACCGGAACCCCTACCCGATTCACTCCTAATTTTGGTACAGGTATATATTTTGCGAACCCTAAAATGTATGTGGGTGTATCCGTACCCTACATTTTGGAGAACAGTTTATACCAGGTACAGGCAGACGGAACAACCTCAGAAGCAAGAGAAAGCCGATATTATTATGCGACCGGGGGGATCGTTTTGGATATCAATCAAAATGTTAAATTCAGCCCATCAGCTTTGATCAGATATCAAGAACAAAGCAGGCTCGGATGGGATTTAAATGCTACGGTCATATTTGATGGAATCGCCTACGCGGGTGTATCCTATAGAAGTGGAGATGCTCTTGTTTTCCTGACTCAATTAATTCTGAATGAAAACTTTAGATTAGGTTATGCCTATGACGCAACAGTTAATGCCCTGAATAATGAGTCAAGGGGAACCCACGAAATCCTTCTCAATTACAGAGTGAAACTGAGAAATTATAAGAAGGATCCACAGTGTCCCGTCTACTTCTAAGCTTTCTCCTTACTCAGGTCGGTTAGGAGTGCATTGATTAAAGAAAGAAGTAAGCTGAATATGAGCGCCCACCAAAAATTGTGAACATCGAAACCTGAGATCAGGGAATCAGCCATCAATACAATCAACGCATTGATCACAATCAAAAACAACCCAAGGGTAAAAACTGTAAGTGGAATTGTTAAAATGATCAAAATGGGTTTAACTGTAACATTCAGTAATGAAAGGATTACAGCAATGATAATTGCAGTCATAAACGAATCTACCACCACGCCTGGTAGTAAATAGGATGCGATAACAACAGCAATCGAAGACAACAAAATTTTAACTAGAATCCTCATAATATCTTATTTTTTGAACCAGCTTGCATACATGGTATAGTTTCCTGCAATTCTACCAAGCATTTCTTTATTTTCCTCATCCATCTCTTTAAGTCTTTTCCCTGGTATTCCACCAAAAACTGAATTTTCTTCCACAATAGTCCCAGAAAGCACTACCGTACCGGCTCCTATGATGGATCCTGACTTAATAACAGCATTATCTAATACGATAGCTCCAATACCAATGAGCACATTATCCTCAATGGTGCAGCCGTGGATGACAGCATTGTGACCAATTGAAACATTGTTTCCTATGGTTGTCCCGGCTTTCTCATAAGTGCCATGGATAGTTACGTTATCCTGAATGTTCGTGTTACTCCCAATTCGAATATAGTTTACGTCACCTCGTACTACAGCTCCAAACCATACGGTGCAAGAATCTCTCATCTCAACCTCACCAACGATCGTACTATTCGGAGCAAACCAGCAGTCTTTTCCATACTTTGGTTTGAAACCCCTTACCTCTTGAATATGAGCCATTTTTCTTTTAAAACTAACTACAAAATCGATATGGAACCCGCTGACAAAATGTCAGAACGTTCTATCTTTGCAGGATGCAAGGATTGATAGCAGATATAGACTTATTGGAAGAGGAGAACCAAGCTGAGTCATGTGATTATAAAGTTAGTGAGGAAGAAAATTCTTCCACAAAGCGAAAACTCTATATTGAAAGCTATGGCTGCCAGATGAATTTTTCTGATAGCGAGATCGTTACCTCGATTCTTAAGAATGAAGGATTTGGGACAACTTCTTCACCAGAACATGCAGACGTGATACTCATTAATACGTGCTCCATTCGGGAAAAAGCAGAACAGACCGTACGCAATCGACTAAACTTTTTTAACGGTGTAAAAAAGAAAAATAAAGAAGTGACTGTTGGGGTATTGGGATGTATGGCTGAACGATTGAAATCGAAGTTATTGGAGGAAGAAAAGATTGTTGACCTTGTACTCGGACCGGATGCTTACAGAGATCTACCTAAGTTGGTAAAACAAGCGGAAGAGGGTGAAAAAGGGATAAATACATTTCTTTCAAGAGAAGAAACCTATGCTGATATCTCTCCGGTAAGGCTCAACTCGAATGGTGTTACTGCATTTATCTCTATTATGAGAGGCTGTGATAATATGTGTTCATTCTGCGTGGTTCCTTTTACAAGAGGACGTGAAAGAAGTCGAGACCCCCACTCCATTGTAAAGGAAGCACGGGAACTGTTCGAAAGAGGCTACAGAGAGGTGACTCTTTTAGGACAAAACGTTGATTCGTATAAATGGTCTGCTGAAGAAAACAACAAAGCAAGACTTAATAAAAAGAATGATGTTGCAGAGATTGTAAATTTCGCCAATTTGCTGGAGTTAGTCTCAAAAGTGCATCCTGACTTACGGGTCAGGTTTTCGACATCTCATCCCAAGGATATCACTGATGAGGTACTTCACACCATGAAGAAGTATGAAAATATTTGTAATTACATTCATTTACCAGCGCAGAGCGGGAATTCCAGAGTATTAGAGTTGATGAATCGGACATACGACAGAGAATGGTATCTCAATCGTGTGGATGCGATTCGAAAGATCTTAGGAGATAAATGCGGAATAAGCTCAGATATGATTGCTGGATTCTGTACCGAGACAGAAGAAGAACATAAGGACACTTTGACCTTAATGGATTATGTTAAGTATGATTTCTCTTACATGTTTTTTTACTCGGAGCGACCAGGAACTTTAGCGGCCAAGAAGTATAAGGACGATATTCCTTTAGAAATAAAGAAAAGAAGACTACAAGAAATCATTGATAAACAACGAGAACTGTCTATCGAACGAAATCAAATGGACGTAGGCAAAACGTTCAAAGTATTGGTTGAAGGAAAGAGCAAACGATCAGAGGAAAAAATGCAAGGTAGAAACTCAGCCAACAAAGTAATCATTTTTGAAGCTAACCTCCCAAAAGGGAGTTATGTTGATGTTAAAGTGACCGATTGTACAGCTGCTACCCTATTTGGAGAATTAGTATGAGTTTCAAAATAGATTCAGAGGTACAGGCTATAAAGCAGCGATTTGAGATTGTTGGTAATTCAGAAAAACTGAATAATGCCATCAGAGTGGCTATGCAGGTCGCTCCTACTGATATGAGTGTACTTATAACAGGAGAAAGTGGGGCTGGAAAGGAGTCATTCTCAAAAATCATTCATAGTTTATCTCATAGAAAACACGGACAGTTTATTGCAATTAACTGTGGAGCAATTCCGGAAGGGACAATTGACTCTGAATTATTTGGGCATGAAAAAGGGGCTTTCACAGGAGCTACTGGTGACAGAAAAGGCTATTTTGAAGTCACAAATGGGGGTACGATCTTCCTGGACGAAATTGGAGAAATGCCACAAAGTACACAAGCAAGGCTTCTAAGAGTACTTGAGAATGGTGAATTTATCAAGGTAGGTTCATCTAAAGTTCAAAAGACTGATGTTCGGGTTATTGCTGCGACTAACGTCAATCTTCTTGATGCCGTTAGTAAAGGGAAATTTAGAGAAGATCTCTACTATAGATTAAGCACAGTCCCCATCTATGTTCCAGCTCTTAGGGAGAGAGAAGATGATGTGGTCCTGCTTTTTAAGAAGTTTGCCTATGATTTCTCAGAGAACTACAAGACAGAGCCAATAAAACTATCTGAAGAGGCAAAAGAATACTTGAAAGCTCACAGATTCCCTGGGAATATTAGACAGTTGAAAAACCTGGTGGAACAGATAAGCGTCCTGAGTGTGGATCGTGAGATTAAGCTAAGTCAACTACAGACTTATTTGCCAAGAACCGGCAGCAATCTTCCTGCACTTGTAAGCAAAGGGGATGAAAAAGATAATTTCTCTGAGAGAGATATTTTATACAAGGTCCTCTTTGACATGAAGTCAGACATGGCTGAACTCAAAAAGCTTGTTTTCAAAATGTTGGATGGTGCCGAAAATGATAAAGAAATCCTGGAAGATCACAAGTCGCTCTTTCAAAACATAGATTCCACCGGTGCACAACTAGAAGAATTTGTCGAGGAGAAAATAGACCAGGATGAAGTCGAGCCAACACTTATAATATCTTCCAATCAGGATGACTATGACTCTGAGGTTGAAGATATCACTCACGAAATGGAAGTACACGAAGACTCCTTATCGCTTGAAAAGAAAGAAAAGGAATTAATAATAAAGGCTTTAAAAAAAAATAGCAATAAGCGAAAGTATGCCGCCGAAGATCTGGGGATTTCGGAACGAACTTTGTATAGGAAGATAAAGCAATATGAACTTGAGAACCTTTAGTCTTATTCTTTTACTCTTTTCGATAAGTTTAAGCACCGGATGTGGTGTTTATTCATTTACAGGGGCATCTATTTCACCTGATGTTAAAACGATCTCTATTTCGACGTTTTATAACAATGCTCCGCTGGGACCATCCAATATGAGTGTTTTATTCACTGAAAATATCAAAGACTATTTTCAGCAAAACACTAGTTTAGAGCTAGTGGACAATAATGGAGACCTTCAAATCGATGGTTTCATCTCTAATTATACCATTACACCGGTTGCCGCGACGGCAGGTAATCAGAACCAGGCTGATTTTTCAGCACTTTCAAGAATTACCATTACCGTGTCCGCCTCTTACGTAAATATTAAAGATCCTACCTTTGATTTTGATCGACCATTTTCATTTTTCAAAGATTTTGACAACAATACAACGAATTTAGCCTCCGATGAAGAGGCTTTTGTAGAAGAGATATTCGATCAAATAGTGCTAGATATCTTCAATGCTTCCGTTGCAAATTGGTGATTTTGCTTAATTTTAGCTTAAACACCGTTGACCAATCTTGTGAACAAGACAGAATTATTTACCTTTCTAAGAAAACCTAATCAGCTTACTCCTGAACAGTTGGAGGAATTGGAGGAAATAGTAAATGAAAACCCCTATTTTCTGAGCGCAAGGTTACTATTAGCTAAAGCAAGTAAGGAAAAACAGCATCCAAAAACCAAAAAAAGAATTGCTTCCGCCGCAATTTATTCAACGGACAGAATCCTTCTTAAAAAATACCTAAGCAGTGATCTTTTCTTCCTAAAAGAACCACCAAAGCCAGAAGAGGAGGATCAAGCACAAGTAACAGCTCAAAAGGTTGTTGAGAAGGAAAAGCCGGTTGTAAGAACTGAACCAAAGCAACCTACATCCAAACCAGCACAAAGAGATCGTGAGGAAGTTATAAAGCCTCAGATAGAGTCTAATGAAAGAAAAGCCGAATCACCACAAAAGCCACCGGTTAAAGCCCAGCCTAAAACTCTGATAGATAAGAGTAAAGAAAAACCTTCCAAACCTCAGCCTAAAATCCCGGAATTACCAAGTGGTCAGCTTGACTCCATATTAGAAGAACTAAAAAGGGATATGAAAAACCTTAAGTCTTCCCGTGAAAAATTTGCTAAGGTTCAGGATAAGATTGTGGAAGAAGATGCAGTTTCCGAGGCACTGAAAAAGGTCGAGCATAAAACAGATGATCCATCCCAACAAGAGGTAGAAAAAATCGACACTTCTCAAGTAACCAATGAAAAGAATGAAAGTGATGAGGCAAAGCAAAAGGCTCTTGAAATTACTCGAGCAATCATAGAAAAGGCAAAATCAGAGGTACAAGAAGAGGAAAACAAGGCTAAGGAGCAGTCTGAGGAGATAGAGGAGAAAGAAACGGAATCAACCATGGACGATATAAAACCGAAGGTAGAGGAACCCAAGGTTGAGTCTGAAGAAAAAAAGGTAGAAGAGGCTATCGAAAAAGAAGAAAGCAAGGAAGATGATACTGGAGATAAAGAAGATTTTGGAAGAGCAGAACGAACGATAAGAGAGCCAAGATTTTCACGTTTTGAGCAACGAAGCACCATAAAGCCACCTGAAGACATGGATACAAGCTTCCTTGATGATAGCGATGATCAAAAGGAAGTTAAAAAAGAAGAACAGGAATCTCCTGAGAAGACAGCAACGTCTAAAACTACTGAAGAGAAAAAAGAGGAAGATTCAAAGGGTAAAATAAAGCTTCCCGATCTTTCTAAAGCCAAACCTGTAGAAAGAAAATCGAAGAGAAAGCCTAAGACATCCGAAACCATAGAAGGCGAGAAAGAAAAACCTAAAAGCAAGCAGGAGAAAGTTGAAACAAAGAAAACTGAAGAAGTAAAAACTGAAAAAGAAAAGAAGACAGTCACCTCAAAAAAGGCACCTGCAACAAAAGCTTCTTCAAAGACAGATTCAAAGAAAAGTACTTCTAAAAAGACTATTGCGAAGAAAGCAGCAACAAAAAAAGAATCTCCGAAAAAGGCTGCTTCCAAAAAGGAAACCACTGCAAAGAAAACAACTAAGGAAAAATCCACAAGTAAATCAAAAAAGACTAAAAAGGAAGACAAAAAAGATGACGGGAAATCAGACCGCAAGGCTCAATCTGAAATAATAGATAAATTCATCAAAGAATCCCCCAGCATTAAATATCAGAGAAAAGAGGATGAATCTCACGAAGATCTAGCAGAGGAAAGCGCTTCATGGGATGCAAACCTAGCATCAGAATATTTAGCCGAAATTTACCTTAATCAAGGAAATAAAAAACGTGCAATTCAAATCTATGAGGCATTAATCTTGAAATATCCCGAAAAAAAATCTTACTTTGCGGACTTAATTTCAAAGATCAAATAAATGTACGGAGTAATTGTAACGCTAATTCTCATTATAGCTGTGTTGTTGATTTTGGTTGTGCTTGCACAAAACCCTAAAGGCGGTGGGCTTTCCAGTCAATTTGGTGGATCTGGCACCACTCAATTAATGGGTGTAAAAAAGACTGGGGATCTATTGGAGAAACTGACGTGGGGTTTCGCGGTAGCTTTACTAGTTCTTTCAGTATCAACAAATTTCATGCAGCCCTCTCAGGAACAGGACATCCTTTCTAGCCCCAATTTAGATAACGCTCAAAACACGGCGATTCCTCCTGCCATTCAGCCAGCAGATGCTAGTGGTCTGGAAGACTTAACCGAGAGCTCTTCTACAGACTCAACAACTAACTAAATAAAAAAAGGCGACTCCTTGAGTCGCCAAATTGCACAACCGTTTCTGAAACGGGTATGCTGCCTTAGTTGCTCTTTATTATTCGCACACTTTTAGATTCTCCACCTGATTCTATCGTCAGCAAGTAAGTACCATTCGAAAGATTTTTGAGTGTTAGTTCTTCAGCGTTCTTTTCATTCAAAATCACTCTCCCGCTCAAATCACTGACACTTACATTGTATTCTTGTTTAGAGAACGCGATAAACACCCTGTCTCTTGTTGGGTTAGGATAAACCTGGATATTTTCAGTAATATCAATTCCAAGAGGACGCTCTGATACCGTCACAGCCCAATCTTGTGCTGTAACACCATCTTCTGCAGTTACAGTATAGGTCACAGTGTTGGCAAAATTCTGCGCTCCCATAGGTGAAACAATAGCTCCATCTGAGACCGTAATCGTTGGCGTCAATGACGTTAGGTCAGTATCCAATTCTACCAGTATTGAAACCGTATGAGTAGCTGTGTTTATCTCTGCAGGGCTAGACTGTTCGGTTAAACTGAAGCTAAGAATATCAGTCTCCGCCGACAGATCACTATTTCTGGTGATGATCACCTCATCGAAAGATGAACAGGATGCTACATCATTTACTATCGTCCACCTCAAAGTAGTCTGTCCAGTAACTATACCAGTAACGGCGGTAGTCGGGTTGTTAACCTCTGAAATAGTAGCTGTCCCTGAAGTTACTGTCCAGGTTCCAGTCTCTCCTACTCCAGCCGAATTTGCTGCCATTACAGTATTATCTGCAGTTATTGTTTGATCACTACCTGCATTAGCAACAGGTACAGACTCAACCGTCACACTCACTTCCTTGCTGACCGCACACCCTGCTCTATCAATAGTAAGCACAGCTGTATATGTTCCGGCTGTCGGATAGGTGAAAGTAGTGTTACCTTCTGTATTATCATCTTCAGTTCCATCATTATCAAAGTCCCACGAATAGATATCTCCAGCCATCGTATCAGTCGAAAGATCAGTAAAATCCGTTGCTTCTCCTGCACAAATAGTAGTCGCTGAGAAATCAGTCGTAGCTCCAGTACAGATCTGAAAGCTAGCTGTCTGGGTAAGACTATACCCTCCGCCTCCATTGACAACCCGCATACCCATGGTATAATTCCCATTTGGCAAAGTGCTTGTAGCCAATGAGACATCTTGATCTATGCTTGCCTGTGCAGGACTTACTGGTATTACTGTTCCGGCACCTATTCCGGGATCTGAATCGATGAAATACTCTATTCCTGTTAGATTGGCATCCGTTCCTGTGGCAGTCAAATTATCGATATAAAGTACACTGGATTGATGGATGCCCCAGATCCCGTCACTGTTCAATGCTCTTACATGCAATGTGTGAAAACCCGGTGATAAGGAAGATGCTGTAACCATTGCCAGCACATCAATTGATTGAGCGGCAGTGACCGAAATTGTTGTTCCGTTTCCAACTCCCGGATCAGTATCAAAAAAATACTCTAGTTCGTCTACATCCGTACCAGATGAAACACTAGATTGACTAACATAAAACACCTGCGATTCCTGTACACCCCACGTCCCATCTGAGTATCGGGCTCTTACGACCAGTTCATGAAATCCTACTAAGAGGCCGGAAGTATTAATCGAAATATCAACATCTTGATTGACTCCTGAAGTGATAGAAATAGCCATCCCATTACCTACCCCAGGATCAGAATCAAGGTAGTACTCCATTGCAACGATCGAAGCTTGGGAAAAGACACTCCATGCGATCAGCAATAGAAAAAGGATTACAAGAAATCTAAACTGTAGGGATGCTATTTTAAATCGACTAGTCATTAGTGATATTCCCTTTTGCTTTAATATTCACTTGAAGATCAACACCTTGAGAAATCACTGAAGGCAATGTCAATGACTCTATGACAGGGAGAAATGTTCCTTCAGTGTTAAATGGAATAGCCCCTCCCGTAGGACCAATATCAGTTCCATCAGTACCTGCGTTTAAGACGGGTGAACCGACCATTGGTGTGAAATCGTTATCATAGTTCCAATCTGGATCTCCTCCTGGAGCCAGCGGCACGTTTGTTAGCATCGGATCCACCCCTTCAATATTTCCAGAACCACTATTCATATTAATGGTTGTAGGGAAAGCATCAGCTGAGGTATTGTAACTAATATTGTTTTGAAAGGTATTATTAGAGCCTGAATTCGCCCATGAATTTGGATTGGTATTTAGGAAAATATTATTTTGAATCACACAACCTTCAATATCAATAAAGCCTATCCCTGTCCCCAATCCATCATAAAACAGATTATTTCTTATTGTGGCACCCACAGCTCGTACTGCTCCAGCTGTGCAGCATTCTCCACGAATGATATTATTTTCAATAATAACTCCTGTGGCATTGGTGAGTTCAAGTGCTTTTGGGTCACTTGTACTATTTGATGAATTAAAAACACAATTTCTTACGATTAAACCAGATATGAAGTTAGCGGTTGCAAATCCGAATCCTGCCCCGACTAGCCGGTGAATTTCACAGTTCTCTACCAATATATTTGAAACGGTATGAGCAGATGTGGCATCTATGGCTATGAAAACATCATCAACATGCAGTCCGGAAATCCTGGAGCCTGAAGCACCCGTATTATCCAACCGTATTTCATCTACTTTCGATCTCAAACTAATATCGCTTGTAGGATTCAGTCCAAAACCAAGAATCGTAAGGGACTTATTATCAATCAGTGCATCTCCATAATCTTGCTGGCTAGGGATCACGTGAATAATATCTCCTGAAGTTGATGCATTAATTGCATCTTGCAGTGCAGTTGTTCCGGTATAAACATTAGTACCTCCTACAGCTCCAGGATTATTGTTGGCAATCCTAATGGTTTGCGAGTTTGCATGATAGGTGAACACTAATACAAGTAGACCTAAGGCAGTTAATTTTTTCATTGTATTGTCTTTAAAAGGTGATCAATCAATTTTCGTATATATCTTAATGACTGATAGCAGTTATATTTTTCCCGGATTAGTTTGTGATTTTTTTAGTTTTTTTTCGAAACCGGGAATTTGGGTCTCCAGATACGTCTTGTTAATGTAGAGTGATGTATATATCCGCAAACAAAAATGATGATCATGAATCTCTTTGGCTGAGGTTTGCCTCGGGGGACAAATCTGTCTTTGGCAGGCTTTATTCCTATTATCACAAAAACTTAACCGCCTATTGTATTGGTGTGATTAGCAACATTGAGCAAGCAGAGAATGTCGCATCGGATGTTTTAATCAAGTTATTGCAATACGATAAGGTAGAAAAAATCGAAAATTTTGAGGCGTGGATTTTTCATGTTGCCAAAAATGAATGTCTCTCTTATCTGAGTAAGCTTGAACGTAGAAAGAGACTACTGAACGATAATTATAAAATGGATCTTGAAAAGGATCCTGATATTGAAATGACGTTTACGGTTGAAAATATGGATCGTTTAATCCGATCAAACTTAAACGAGAAGGATTACAAGATCTGGCAATTACATCAGCAAGGATACGATAATAAAGAAATAGCGGAAATAGTTGGTTCATCTGAAAAAACAGTTGCCAATAGGAAATCAGAAGCACGAATTAAGTTGAAGCAGGTTTTTAAAGAAATAAATCAATAGCAAAGTGAAAACCACGTACAATTTTGAGTTAATTCAGGATTACTTAGATGGTATTCTTGATTCGAAGAAAATGAGTGAGATCAGGCATTTAATTGCTACCGACAATAATGCGCGAACCATCGCAAAAGGTATTTTAATCATGAGAGCGCATTTTGAAACTGATCGAGATATCGATGATTACCTTGATGATCTCTTAAAAAAGAAGCAACAGTTAATTAAGAATAAAACTGAGCGAAAAAACTCCTTTAGTTTTATCAAGGTTGCTGCGGCTGTTATATTAATCGCAGTATCCTCCATTATTGTCTATCAATTAAACTCAGCTCCGAATCTAGAAGACTTAATCGCTGAGGAGATAACCAATCCTTATCGTATATCTGCTATCCTTCGGGACGGAGTATCTTTTGAGGTCCTTAATGAAGGTATTGTGGCTTACAATCAACGAAATTATACTGAAGCTATTAGCAAATTGAATGGGGTTACCTCAGCTCAAGCAATCTTTCTGAAAGGATTGAGTCATTTATACACCGGGGAGTATCAGCTAGCAGTTGATGAGTTTAAAAATAAAATCTTGATTAAAAGTAGATTCGAGGAACAATCTCGCTGGTATTTGGCTGTTTCATATCTAAAAATGAGAGAAATGGAAAAATCAAGGAAAGTGCTTGAAGTAATCGTATCCAAGACAACTCACTATAAAAAAATAGAGGCAGAAAAGGTTCTTAATTTTTTAGAAAACTAAGCTGAACGCATTTTCTTCCGAATTAGAAATCCTCCCAATAGCAAAATTCCCACTATCAGAAAAAGATAGCTCAACTTAAATTCTTTTTGTAATACAGGCTGAGTGTTTCCCAGCACAACAAAGCTTCCCCAAAAGAATGGATGTTTATACAAGGGATCATCCGTAGTTTGTACATAAGAAAGTTGAGCTTTCCGTAGTGCAACGTCTTTATCATCACCTGCTTTAATATTCCTGTAAAAATCGACCATGATTTGGTGTGTCGCTTCGTCAGGTAACTTCCACAAACTCATCACTATGCTTGGACACCCTGCATAGCTAAATGCTCGTGAAAAACTTATGGGACCTTCTCCTACCTGCAAAGCACCGCTCCCACTACTGCATGCACTTAGCACTACCATTGAAGCATTTAAATTCAGATTATATATTTCATCTATGGTAAGATAACCATCATTTAGAGAGTCCTTTTGGTTGTTAAATAGTAGTTCGGAAAATTCAGGCTCAGTATCATTGAGGAGACTATGCATTGCCAAATGCACTATTGAGTAAGCACCAACATTTAGCTTAAAGTTACTTTCAGAGGCCTCCTCTTCTAACCAGATCTTTCCATTGAGAAAATCATTGATCTCCTTAACCTCTGCAATTGCTCCAGGTAGAGGTAAGTTTCCATCTCTAACCAACGCGTATGTCATTGGATGACTGTTTGAATCAAGAGATGAATATGAGGAAGACTTATATGAGGGAGCAAATCCTGCGAAATACCTATTTGGAGCAGAAGACGCCTCTTTAGAATTCAAGGTTGCAGAGTGGGCATAACTGATGGTATACTTTGCCAACAAGTAATTTAGCTCATCATATTTCACCTCACTTGTGGATGATGGCTCAGTTATCTGCAGACCAAAGTTCAATTTGGTCAGTCTTCCGTCGGGGATTATCACAATTTTCTTATTCTCAGATGAGAGACCTATTGGATCCATTAAGGTTTTAAACAGGTGGTAAGAAGATGCAACAAACATACTGTCAGCCTGCTCAGGTTTATCAACGATGAACATGTTGTCAGTCAAACTCTTCTGATAACCCTCTAGCGCCTTATTGAAATCTTCTGAAATGGCCTGTTTATAAATTGAAACCTCGGCCTTAGTTATTTTAAAAGCATAGATCACATCTTTTCCCTCGTAGTATTCAATTACTGTTTCATCTTGATCTATTATTTCTATGAGCTCAGCTAATCCAATTACTTCACTTGAATACTTGTAAGTATAGTAATCTGAATATCTCTGTTTCAACTCTTCTTTGAATTGCTCGTAAGCATTTTGTGTTTGAAACATCTCAGTTTGATAAAAAGAAATATTTTTTTCATCGTTGGCTGCCTTAGCGTCTCTTAGCTTCCCCTTGAAATACGTAAGCTCCACTCTGAGGTCTCTTTCTTTCGTAATCAAACTATCTGGTACTCTTGAGAATCTCCTTGCTTCATTTTCCTGAATTCTCGCTGATAAAACTGGTGACTTACTTTTTTCAATTATAAAGAAGAGTTTCTCTTTGTATGAATCATCTCTTGAAAAATGATGAAGTTCAAATGCTGTTTTAACAGCATCATTGAAAAAACTTTTTGTATCGTTTGCGAGTTGTGTTCGAGAATCTTCTAGTTGAAATTCAGAAGCGATTAAATCCATAAGTTCAATTCCTTTCTCAAAAATTTTGAGAGCATATTCCAAATCTTCAATCTTGGATGACTGATAGTACAACAAAACGTACGCATTCGCTATACGGTGGAGACTGGAAAGCGCTTTTTGCTTATGAGTAAGCGTAGATAAATCAAATTCAATACTTCTGTCAATCTCTTCGTAGGATAGTGTCTCAAGGGATTTCCAGTAATCACCTAAAGCTCCAACTAAATCACCTTGCTTTTTTTTGAGATCACCAAAAAGCTTGTGAACGGTGGATACTTCATCATTCTTGTGACCCAATCGCTCCTTATATATGGTAACGCTTTCATCAAAAAAAGCCTTTGCCTGATCGAAATCGTCACGTGTCATACTTGCTTTACCTAATTCAAAAAGAACAGCAGCTTCGCTAATAGTCTGATTTCCTTTATTCCGATAGATTCCCAATGCTTTAGATAAAAAAGACTGCTGAAAATCCAATTCATTGTTATCTCCATAATATTCACCCAAGACATTATAGATGATGGCCCTATATGGATGATTATCAGGAAGATACTTCTCTGAGAGCTCCAATGAATGGTTAAGCATCTCTGCCGCCTTCTCTCCATTACCAGACATGTGATACATGCGTCCTAAATATGCATAATAGGTATGAAGTACCGGGGTTTGTTCTCCAAACTTGTTTTTTACGATCAAATTACCTTGTTCAATAAAGGGAATTGCGCCTCTGTAATCAAACATATTTCCATAGAGCGTTCCCATCGAATAATAACTAGCTGCCACATTGATGTGCTGCTCGCCCAACGTTCTCTTTCGTATTTCAAGGCCCTGTTGGAAGTATTTCAGTGCGCTCTCATGGTTCCCAAATCTTTTGTAAACATTCCCCACATCACTTAAGCTGTTAGAAGTACTTGGATGGTCTGGTCGAAGTAGTTTCCTCCTAACATTTAGTGATCGCTGGCCATAGTTCAATGCTAGCTTAAGATCTCCTTTTCGTTCATATACTTTACCTAAATACAAGTAAGTTGCAGACAATTCGACGGGATCTATTCCCGGATGATCCATACGAATGGCCAATGCTTTATCAAGGAAAAATAAAGCTGAGTCGTACATCGCAGAAAAATGGTAGATGTATCCCATTAGGTTATAATCAAAAGAAACTTCCAAGCTTTGGGACCCATAGAGGTTTTCCTTGATAGTTATTGATCTGTGAAGGAACTTTCTAGCTTCTTTTCTTTGATTGGAACAACCAGCCAAAGCTCTTGCCAATACATGATAACCATCAGCTCTTTGAGAATCTTCTGCAGCTTTATCTAAACCTTTATTTATTACTAGCTCTGCACTATCACATTTTCCTAAATTCAAAAAACTGTATCCTAGCTTATAATATAGTTTAGGGGAAACTGAGTCTTTTTGCCCTATGAACGTGTTCCTAGCTTGAATCAAAACTTGACGAGCGCTATCATAGTAACCTTGATAGTTCAAGGTGTCGCCTAACTTAATTTTATCATCTATTGACTGCTGCCCAATAATACCTCCTGAACTAAGGCAAAAAAGAAAAGCAAAAAGGAGACGAATGTGGTGGTTTCTAAACACTTCAAAAAGATTGTATCAAAATACTCAATGAAGCTAACAATTATTCAATTAGTATCAAAAAAGAAAGCCCTCCTCTGAGAATGGATCTTTTGGCAAAGAAAAGGTATTCAGTACCCACTTATTCATATATAACGTAAGTGCCATCTGCTTTTAGAATCTCTATTTTTAAGTTTTTATTGATCAATCTTTCATCCTTGAAGTTCAATGTTTCAAGAGAACCACCAAGAATTTTCTTCGAATTCTTGCTAAAAAGATCTGAGGTAGCATTAAGTGAGGTACCTACCGTATAACCAACAAATCTTTGAAACGTATTTTGATCTTTGAATTTTTCCGGGATGCTATAATCTCTGTTTCTGGTTTTAATCATCACAATGCCCTTGGTGAAAGAGGTGCCTATCTGTTGAAGCTTTTCTTCACTAAAGGCAGTATGAACTGATTCGATCTCGTTCAAAGGAATGTCAAATAAGGGGGTAGTAATTGTGAGAACTGTATTATCGACTGCTACGATCTGAGGTACGTCAAAATTCCCATTCTTGTAGTTAAATACTTCTACGCCTCTATTATTAGACCCGCCAACGACACTCACATTTGGTACGGCCTCTCTGATAAAGTCTTCAAAGTCCTCTAACCCGACATAATCTGATACCAGGTTTTGTTGATCAAAACGCATATTATCCCAGAAAAGAACTTCCTTGTCATCGAAATCAGAGTAGGTGGAGAGTACGTATTTAAACTCTAACTCTTTTGAAATAAGTGGATCTGTCTCATTTTCCGACAAATAAACGACATCATCTATATATGCTGTTGAAGGACCTTTATCGACCATCAACTCAAAATTATCAGATATTGGATTGAAATTTTCATCATACAAAGTAGCCTTAAAATAATCCGCACCAGCAAGTAGAACAATATCCAGATTAAATATACCTGTGGAATCTAATTGATAAGTCAAGTCCAGGCCATTTTTAAAAAAATGGAATCCGATAACCTTTCCATTTGTGGTTCCATCAATAGATACTTTCCCTTTAAGCTGAATATTTTTCTCAGGCAGGTATGAGACATTATTATCTGATTTCACATCGTTCAATATATCGGCCCACTTAGGATAAGAGTGAATTGAAAAGCTTTGCGTTAATGAGTCGGAGATTAGCTCATCAAAAGAATGGTTTTCTAGATTAATAGAAAGAGGGATATTATAGTAAATACGGTATATCCTCCTAAAAAATGAGTTATCGCTTGATCTTAAAGCTGGTTCATCTTCGATCGCAGAAAGTTCAAACAGCTTTGTTTGGTTATATCCAACGCGTTTAAAGTCTTCGGCTTTTTTCAGGGAATGTCGAACATTTTGACCCTTTAAAAAGAATGAAAGGATCCGGACTATATTAAAATTCTCATCCAAAAGAATCAGCCTCTGAAACGTCCCTTTAAACTGTTCTATGGGAAGTAAGAGGCTGTTTTTTCCCTTCTTAGCCCTCACTCTGGCAGTCAACTGAATACCACTCAATCCTTCACAGATCAAATACAAGTTATTCCTTGTTGCAGAAGTATTGATCATGCTAATTCTCAATTTGGAATCCTCTTGTTGCACCTCGAGATCTAAGTCAGTATTCGTTATTGTACCAGCACCTTTCTCTTCCTTCTCATAAAGGATTTGTTTTACTACTTTTTCCGGTTTTTCGTTTGTATTCTGTATGTAGATAGGTACTCTGTGACCTCCAAATTCTAAGTCGTGGTTTCTCATGAAACTAGTTGAAGCAACAACTTGATAATTGCCTGAAGGGATATTCAGAGGAAGGTTGATAATACCATTGACTACTCCATCCTCGAGTCTATATATGAATTGTTCGGCAAAATTATTTTCCTCGTGTATTAAATCTATGTATACAATCTTGCTTAGATCAGAGGGAGATAAATATTGATTCATGATAGCAACACCAATATCAATAGTCTCTCCACTATAATACAATTTTTTGTCAGTTGTTAAATAGGCATACTCGTAGGTGTTGTAATACTTATATTGGTTAAATTTTTCAACTACCTCCTTATCTACTTGAGCCGCATTCGGCAAACTTAAAAGACAAAAAATGAGTGAAATGAATGAAAATTTGTTCATAGTCAAACCTTATGGTGATATAATATTCTAAAGTGATTGCATTGTTGTGGCGAAAGTTTCGGATACAGACCTTACGGAACCTACTACCTTGTTGCTACACCCTACACAACTGACGTTTCCAGATAAAGGAAAAGGAAAAGTATCAAGTAGAAGACCCTCATTTTCTCTGAGTCTTTCAATGTCCTTCCAATAATTATAGGAATCAAAAGTCATAGACTCTAAATAAATCTTAAATTCAGTATTCCATTCGTCTATCATTGTGCAACAGGGCGTAAAACATTGAGTAGGATCATTAACGTTGAGTGTGTCAAATGCTCTTAAGCACTCGGGGAGCTCGGTATTTAAAAAAGTCCAGTCGGTTTGGAAAGTATTACCTACCGGAACATTCAATGAATCTTGTTGTCCACATACTTGTGAATCGCACGCCAATAATCGAAATTGACCTGGAAATGTTGTGATATCTGTTTTGGAAGTCAAAGGGTTAAGATAAGAATATTCAAATTGGAGTCTCAGATATTGATTCAACAACCCCGAAGGAATTCTTGCAACTGCAGAAACCCCTTCCACCTCTTCTATGATGTTTAATGTTGTCAACCTTAACCTAAAGGTATCTTTTGTAAACATTGAAAGCTGAATAGCATCTGGAACAGCATCAAACTCCGATTCATAAATTTCTCCTGTTGTAGCTGTAGCGATCATTCTGTAACTATTTCCGATCAAACCACTAAAAGTGGGATTGGAAGGAATGAACCTCCCTGAATCATACATGAATTGGATAATAGTTCCGTTCCTATCTACCACCCTTACATCTAATTCTATTTTATCTCTCTGAGTACTATCATTCAAAAATTCATAAATTCTAATGTAGGATCTTCCTTCTATTGTTGAGATTTTCCCATCAACTATATCAATAACCTGTGGCTCAATACCAAAATCAAATGGTTCGGCACAGCTAATAAAAACCATGAAAGAGAAGATGAACGTATTATAATAGTTGATTTTCATTCAGTAATAATCATCGTTTAAAGTATCACAATTTGTTCTTTCGATGTTTCTGATGAAGCTCTGAGCAAACCAAAGAAATCTATATCACATCCATCACATGTAACATTTCCCTTTAGTGGAAACGGAAATGAATCCAATATGAGTCCGTTACTACTGGTTATTTTCTCTAAATCCTTCCAAAATGCAAAAGATTCTTCCGACAAAAACTCTACGTTCAGTTGAAATACTGTTGGCCACTGTTCTCTATATTCACAACAGCCCATTGAGCTCGCATCACAATTCTCTACAAAGTTTATTTGTGTAACGGATGCCAGGCTATCACAAAATCGATTCCTCTGGATGAAGAACCACTCAAAACGAGTGGTAAATCCTGCAGTAACATCTTCCTTACTTTGGCAATTGTTGCTGTCATTGCAAGAAAAGAGCACAAAATCTTCTTCCTTAACACTGATTGTGTCTTTCGTAAATAAGTCTTCGTACCTGTATTCAAAATCCATTTTAGTAAAAAAGGACTTTCCATCTACGGATAAGCTTGCGATGGCTGTAGTTGCAGGTCTAAATACAGGTTCATTTGATTGGCTGGAGACCACAACTGTGGTATCTCCTATGTTAAAATCAAAATCAATTTGTTCTGCAACAACATCAAAATCCGATTCAAGCCTCATGCCACTAGTTTGAGTAGCAACTACTTTGTATCCGATTCCTTCCTCAGCGACAAAGCCAAAAATATTTGGAATATATGTGTTTGTTGCTGTATCTAGCGAAGTAAACAAAAACTCTCTTCCTTCTGTATCTATTATCCTAATGTCAAAGTCATCGAAAGAGGTTCTTGACCCGTCGGCATTGAGCCTATAAATTCGTATAAATGATTCGCCAAGTTTAGTGGAAACCTTGCCGTCCAAAATCATCAAATCACCTTTGGTATCAAACTCAAAAGGTTCTGCACATGAAATTGTCAATCCTACCCAAACAATGAAAATAGTTCCAAATCGCATCCCTAAAACTCAAATTTGTATGTGAGGGTAGGAACGATTCTACCAATATTGACAAGACTAAAAGGTTGTGCAGGTAAATCATTTTCGCTTGAGAAGAAGATGGTAGCGACATTGTCCCTTCCATAAACATTGTAAAGGGTAAGTACCCATCGATCATTATTCTTTTTAGTTTTTCTGATCCTGCTTTTTACGGTCACGACTAAATCCAATCTATGGTAATCAGGTATTCGTTCTTGATTCCTTTCTGTAAAGAGAGGAACAGCAACTCCATCAATACTAATCACATTGAGCGGTGCACTTATGGGAGCCCCGGTAATGTATGTGAAGTTTGAAGATAAGGTCCATTTCTTGGAAAGTTTGAAGTCTAAGCTTGTCTTTACGTTGTGTGGTCTGTCCGAGTAAAAAGGATAGCGATCACCATTATTAATTCTTACATCCTGAAACTCATCATTTACTTCAATGAATGTTCTTGAATAAGTGTAGGATACAAGACCTGTTAAAAACCCAACATCTTTTGTGATGAGGAATTCCACACCGTAGGACATTCCTTTACCTCTTAGAATCACTTGCTCCAGGTTCTCATTCAATACCAACTCAGCGCCATCTCTATATTCAACCAGGTTGTTCATTTCTTTATAAAATCCATCGACAGAAATCGAAATATTTTTAGATGGAATTCTATATTCATATCCGGCAGAGTATTGATCAATTTCTGTGGGTTCGATAAACTCATCGCTTGCCTTCCAAACCGTTGAAGGATTTATTAAAACGGTGTTAGAAATCAAATGTAGAAATTGGTTTATCCGGGAGTAGCCCGCTCTCAATGTTTGATTGCCTACTTCATAGTTTAATCCTATTCTGGGCTCCAGAACATATCTTGAAGATGCTACTTCTCCTTTATCAAGTATTTTTTGACCGACGATATTGTCCCGTGTGAACGGAGCATTTTCCTCATAGACAGGCCTTATGGAAGGGCCAAAGTTCAAGAACCCATTTAGCCTAAGTCCAGCACTTAATTCGAAGTTTTCTAAAAAACTAATCAGATAGCTGGAATGAACGCCAATGTTCAATGCTTTTTCGGACGCTATATTCTGCGCCACTACTAAAGAATTAGAAGAGGTAGGTTTCGCATTCCCAGGTGTGATATCAAAATAAGTAAGATCAAATCCGGCACTAAATTTTGAGTTACTAATGGCACTCTTAAGTGAATATTCCTCAATGCCATTTTCGAATGAAAACTCATCATTCAATTGTAGGTTTTCCGTTTCATTATTTAAGGTACTGGATAATAGCTCAGTCTCTAAAATCCAATCGGCATTGAATGCTTTGGTCCATTTAATTGAATTATTGAATGTAGCCCACCGATATATTACCTTATCGGAAAATCGGAAAAAATCGGAACCAAAGTAGCTCGAAAAGAAGATACTATTGTTTTCATTGAGTAAATACCTGGTGCTTAGATTTAAATCTCCAAATCGAGCCGAACTTCTCAAAATATCCTTATCTGAAACCAAATTCAGCATCCAATTGACATAGGATACCCGTCCACCAAAGTGAAGGTCTAACTTGTCATCAAAAAGTTTAGATTTTATACCAAGGTTAGAGTTTGCTATTCCAATACCTCCGTAAATACTTAAGTCCTTTTTGGCCCACTTATTCATTTTGACATCCAAAACAGAAGATGCTCTTATGCCATATCTCGCAGGGATATTTCCTTTATATACGGTTACATCAGATATGAAATCACCGTTAAAAACAGAAAAGAATCCAAGCAGGTGCCCGGGATTGTATATCGTGGTATTGTTCATCAAAACGAGGGTTTGATCGTTGGCACCACCCCGGATATTTAGATATGAGGAACTCTCCCCTGAGACTGAAACTCCTGGCAAATTCGTGACCCCTTTGACCACATCCAGATCGCCAGCAAAAGATGGAAGCTTTTCAAGCTTATCAATACCTATTTTTTGAACGCCAACGCTACCCCCGGTACTATTACCTTGCTCTAAATTGCTTTCTACGATAACCTCGTTAAGCAAGTTAGCCGTAGAAAACATTGAGATATTAACGGATCCTGACGAATAAAAAGTGACAAATCTTGATTCTTTCTCAAGTCCGACATAGCTAAATGTAAGTTGATAATTACCCGGGTTCAAGTCG
Organism: Ekhidna sp.; assembly: GCA_965267215.1. Taxonomy (GTDB): domain Bacteria; phylum Bacteroidota; class Bacteroidia; order Cytophagales; family Cyclobacteriaceae; genus Ekhidna. The sequence continues at coordinate 789,894 of OZ253940.1, read as the reverse complement.
AGCGCATACTCCCCTCTCTCATTTGTTTTGGTTACAAGACTTCCATCTACAAGCACATTAACTCCCACCAATGATTCGCCTAAATCGTCTGTTACAACACCTTTCAATTGATAGTCAACGTCTGGGTCGTAATTCAACGGATCCCCTATCCTTAACATGTTCACATTAGCTATCCTTCCATCGTTTTTTTGAAGGATACGTTCCCTTTCTAGCTCAATCTTATTCGGATAGATAAAGATGTTTGTATCTGAGCGCACATAGATGTTTAACCCATAAGATTCAACAATACTTTTTATCCCAGCAATACTTTTAGTTGAGGGGTCTGATACAAACAGGGAATCTACCCATTTATTTTTGTAGTAGAATGTGTAGTTAGAAGTGTCTTCTATTTCCTTTAGATAATCCTTTAGAAGAACTTTATCTTGGGCATAGCTATTCAGGGCAGCTATTATTCCTATAGCCAGTAAAATCCTCTTCATATGACCAAAATAACAACATATTAATAAGTTAACCTTATTTTGGCTTTGTCAAGAGGTGCAAAAAATCTCTTGTTTGTTAACGTTGAGCCAAGTACCTCACCAACATTCTTTTGGCAACCGGCAAAACAGTTTGTTCCAGAGGGAACTTTAATTTACTCACAGCCAGATAGGTAGCCGGATTAGGGAGCTCAACGATCCTTCGCGTCAGTTCCAATTTGATGTTTTCGTATGTCTTGCTGACAGCCTTGACTTCATTCATTAAAAACTCCGTAGAAATGCTTCTGAATTTTTCTTCTGCATGCTCAAACAACGTCACCTGATACCTGTAAATCGAAATATCACTCGAGGAATTTTGATTGATAAATAGATATCCTTCATTGGCATAAATGGGAGAAACACCTACCGGTTCCATTTCTATGTTTTCTTCCACGAACTCAAAAAGTTCTTTGCCTTCCTCCAGGGTAGATTCAATTTTAGGCAGTGCAAAAAGCAAAATCTCTTCTATTTGCTTCATCACCTCATCATCGTTGATGATCTTATTATAAGTCAATTGAAGCTTATTAAAGTCAGCTTTTGAGAGCGTCTGAGGAAAGCTATCGTACATCAACTCCTTACTCTGCTTTACTTTCAGGAGGTTTCGGTAGTGGAAAACCAAATCCGACATAAATGGGTAAAGTTCAGATTGGTTAAACCTTTTCTTGATATCCTTTAGATAAGCGAGCAAAATATACTTTTTGTATTCGTAATCAATCAATCCTTCAGTCAACCAGTCATGCTTTAGTTTTTCCATAAACATTAAACTTTTAGAAAAAATTACACTACAGATGTCAATATGTCAAGAGTGAAAACGATGAAACTGTCATAAAAGTGGACCTAACTGAAATATTGTCAGTTTAGTATGTCATCTTAAACCATTGGCACATAAAATGATGTTATGGTGAAAAAATTGAAAACATCTAAACTATAAACGTTTAAAAACATGTCTAAAGTAAATTTCAAACCACTTGCTGACAGAGTTCTGGTAGAACCTGCTGCGGCTGAAGAAAAAACAGCTTCAGGTATCATTATTCCTGATACAGCTAAAGAAAAGCCTCAAAAAGGACAAATTGTCGCTATCGGTACTGGTAAGAAAGACGAACCGATCAATGTAAAAGTTGGAGACCAGGTACTTTACGGAAAGTATTCAGGAACTGAGATCACGATCGATGGAAAAGAGTTCTTGATCATGAAGGAATCAGATATTTACGGAATTGTATAATTAATCTATTAAACTGAAAATCTATAAATAAAATGGCAAAGGATATATTCTTTAATACCGACGCAAGAGACAGCATTAAGAAAGGTGTGGACGTACTTGCTGACGCGGTTAAAGTAACACTAGGACCAAAAGGTAGAAATGTCATCCTCGACAAAAAATTCGGAGCACCTAACGTAACAAAAGATGGTGTTTCTGTAGCGAAAGAAATAGAGTTAAAAGAGCCTATCGAAAACATGGGAGCTCAGCTTGTAAAAGAAGTAGCATCGAAAACTGCAGATGATGCGGGTGATGGTACCACAACTGCAACTGTATTGACTCAGGCTATTTTCAGCCATGGCATCAAAAATGTGGCTGCCGGAGCTAACCCGATGGACTTGAAGAGAGGTATCGACAAAGCAGTTGCCGCTGTTGTTGAAAACCTTCAAAAGCAGTCTAAAAATATCAAGACAAACGATGAGATTTCTCAGGTAGCTTCTGTATCAGCGAATAACGACCCTGAAATCGGTAAGATGATTGCTGATGCGATGGATAAAGTTGGTAAAGACGGTGTAATTACTGTAGAAGAGGCAAAAGGAACTGAGACAGAAGTAAAAACGGTTGAAGGTATGCAGTTTGACAGAGGATACCTTTCTCCTTACTTCGTAACAAATACAGACAAAATGGAAGCTGAGCTTGAAAGCCCTTACATTTTGATCTACGACAAGAAAGTTTCTAACATGAAGGAACTTCTTCCAATTCTTGAAGCTACAGCTCAGACCGGTAAGCCTTTGTTGATCATCGCTGAAGATGTTGAAGGTGAAGCACTTGCTACTTTGGTGGTAAACAAAATCAGAGGATCTCTGAAAATTGCGGCAGTAAAAGCTCCAGGTTTCGGTGACAGAAGAAAAGCAATGCTGGAAGATATTGCCATCCTTACAGGTGGTACTGTAATCTCTGAAGAAAGAGGCTACAAACTGGAAAATGCGACGATTGATTACTTGGGTACAGCTGAGAAAATCAACATCGATAAAGACAATACGACTATTGTAAATGGTGCTGGTAAGAAAGCTGACATTACTGCAAGAGTAAATCAGATCAAGCAGCAAATCGAGAACACGACTTCTGATTACGATAAGGAAAAACTACAAGAAAGACTTGCTAAGCTTTCTGGTGGTGTAGCTATCCTTTACATCGGAGCTGCTACTGAGGTAGAGATGAAAGAGAAAAAAGACCGAGTAGATGATGCCCTTCACGCAACCAGAGCTGCTGTACAAGAAGGTATCGTAGCAGGTGGTGGTGTCGCATTGATCCGGGCTATGAGTGCTCTTGACAAATTGACACTTGAAAATGAAGATCAAAACACAGGTGTTGCTATCGTAAGATCAGCAATCCAGGCACCTCTTAGAACCATCGTAGAAAATGCAGGTGGTGAAGCTTCTGTTGTAGTGAATGATGTAGCTGCTGGAAAAGCAGATTACGGATTCAATGCTGCTAGTGGCGAATATGTAAACATGTTCAAAGCTGGAATCATTGATCCTACAAAAGTGACAAGGCTAGCACTTGAAAATGCTTCATCTATTGCTTCACTCCTATTGACTACCGAATGTGTAGTTGCTGAGGAGCCAGAAGCTGAAGGAGCTGCAGCTATGCCTCCAATGCCAGGCGGTGGCATGGGCGGAATGATGTAAGAGCGTACAGCTAGAAATACAGAAAGCCTTCCCTCCCGAACTATTCGGGATGGGAGGGCTTTTTTTGTTGATATAAGTATGAAGTTTTCGTTTAGTACTCATATAGCGAGATAAACAACATAAACGATATATTTGAAAGGTAGATAAACAACATATGTTGTTTATTGATAATGTTAGATGTAATGTAGCCATGAAACAAGTGCTTATTTTTATTTTTCTTTTCATACTTAACTTCGGTTATTCTCAAAATTCTTTCAGTGGAAAGGCTTTCAAACTAACTACTGACTTTGATAAAGAGAACTGCAAGGATCTAAGTCGTTGCGATTGCTGCACATCGGATCTTATTTTTCTTAATAGTAACTCGTTTTATTACATACTAACCTGTGAAGGAAGCAACTATTATTACAAGGGTAACTATACCACTACTAATGAATCCCTAACATTGAATTATGATTCAATTCAAGTTGTAGATGCATACAATTTTGAATCTGAATTTGATGAGAATGTTTCACAATACGAACTAACTTTTGAACGCGGAGAAATCGGTTCATCTTCCTTCGCCATTGAACTCTGTAACAACAAAGTGCTAATTCGAACAATTACTGATAAAACTCCAGAATTCGGGATGGAGGATACGAAATGGATCAGGTCCGAACTAACTGAGCTTCAACAATCTGAGCCGATAAAAATGCTCCTGAATAATTAACTACATCTAACATACGATATAGCGCATGTCCTTACTTAGCCATCTGCCAAGAGTCTGCTAAATATCCCGCTTATCTGCCGCCAAGAAACTTCTATGCTTTCTATTGTTTTTTGCTTGTGGGAGTTTTTGATTTTCATAGCGCAGTGCATATCTGATACTTTGAATGCACCGGCAGATAAGCTACTTTTATCGCGATTAAAAAAAGCTCGGGCCACACAGCATTTTACCTGAGCGTTGTAGCTCATCCATAGAATATTAAAATCCATATATTGAGTAATATCATTCTTATTCTGGCTACTGTAGGTTTATTCCAAGGAGTATTTCTATCGATTTACCTTGTTGTCAAAAAAGGAAAAAGAGAAACATCGAATCTGCTTTTAGCTTTTTTGTTGATGGGGTTAACGGTAAGAATAGGGAAGTCTGTTTTTAACTATTACTTTGCGCTTGATGCTTGGCAAAAGAATATAGGTATTTCTGGGATTTTGATCGTTGGACCATCATTGTGGTTTTATGGGAGGAACCTTATGGAAAAGCAAAAGCTTTTTCCGAAACGGAATTATTTTCACCTGTTTCCTTTCGCACTAATAGTCTTATGCATTCCTTTCATCCCTAGTAATGGGGAATTTACCAATTATTGGAATTACGGTATTGTAGTCGTCCATTTGAGTATTTATTTAGTATTGAGTTGGAAGCTCCTATTGAAAAAGCGTTCGCTAATCTCTGAAAATACATTTTCTTGGTACAGGAACATCCTATTTGGTGTGACGCTAATTTGGTTCTATTACCTGGGCAATTTCTTAAATTATAACCTACATTACATAACGGGACCCATATTTTACACCTTTTTGATCTATGCTTTTACTTATGTTTTTCTGAATCGTCATGATTTCAGACTGGATAAGTATGAAAAGTCAAAGTTAGATAAATCAACTTCTGAATCACTTTTCAAAAAAGTCAACCAACTATTTGTTGAAGAACAGGTTTATTTAGATTCGAGTCTTTCATTAAATAAGGTCGCTGAAAAGTTAACGATAAGTTCAAGAGAGCTTTCCCAAGTCATTAATGAAATAGGAAAACAAAATTTCCATGAGTTTATAAATCAATATCGAATTGAAAAAGCCAAAGCTCTATTGATGGATAGACAATATTCGAGTGAAAAAATAGCGACTATTGCATACATGTCTGGTTTTGGTACAGTGACCTCATTCAATGTAGCTTTTAAAAAACATACGGGTACTAATCCATCTAATTTCAAAAAATCAGGTACGCGAACCTAATTTTCTTCCCAAGAAACATGTTTTCGAAAGAATTTGATGTATTAATTATTGAAAATCGTGAGATCACATCAAAAGATCAGTAATTATGAACAGAAAAAAATTCATCCAGTGCTCAATAGGGACAATAGCTCTAACAACAGCAGTCCCTTTTTTAGGATATTCACAACTACAAGAAGGTTCCGATCAATTGGATGATCAGTTAGTCAAAGATTTTGTTATAGCAGGTCATAAAGATCTAAACACTCTAAAAGAAATGTTGACTGAATATCCGAACTTGATTTATAGTAAGTACGACTGGGGTAATGGGGATTTCGAAGAAGCCATTGAAGGAGCTGGTCACCTAGGGAACAAAGAAATCGCTAATTTTCTTATTTCCAAAGGCGCTAGGATTAACCTTTTTGTTTTAACCATGCTTGGTAAAGCAGATATAGTCATGCCAATATTAGAAGTTTATCCAAAATTAATTTACGCCAAAGGTCCTCACGGTTTTACTTTATTGCATCATGCTAAAGTTGGAGGTAACAATGAGTTATACGAAAGATTATGGACTAAAGGGTTAAAAGAAACTCATATTCCAATTAAATAGTAATAAACAAGCTACAACAAACACTATCATCCGTAAGCTAAGTGAGCTGTTTGCAAAGGCTAGTATTATCCGATACTTTATAGAAATTTGAAAAGTCCAACTTACGGATGATAGTTGGACGTTAGATGCAAACAAAACAAACTCATAAATCGAGAAAACTAATGACTATAAATCAAATACTAACAAAGGAATTTCAATTCACTAATAAATGGACAAAAGGTTTATTAGAAAACTTGAATGAAGTCCAATGGAAGGAAACTCCTCCTGAAATTAGTACAAATATTGGATGGATTACAGGTCACATAGTTCATAATAACTACTGGCATGCAGTGGGCTGGGTGAAACCGGCCTCAGAGAAATTCTTAAACAATTTTGATATTGACTATTTGGATAAATTTTTTAAAAAAGATTCAAATCCACTTTTATATATTGAGGAGCGTCCATCAAAAAATGATATTTTGACTCTAATGAATCTATTACATGAAGAGACTTTAAAAACTATCGAAGAATTAAGTCCTGTTGAATTAGAGCAGCAAACACTATTGCCTAGTCCGGTTGCAAAAACCAAATATGAGTCTCTAAGTTTTGCAATTAAACATCAAATGTGGCATAATGGTCAAATAGCAATGATTAAAAGAATTTTAACAACTGCGCAGGAAACATAATGTGATAATGAATTTAACTGAAAGAAAAGTACTTTATTTTTTTGAGACGTTTGGAACTGATAAAGATTGGAAATCCTTATTAGCGGATGAGTTGAAATTCACTAGTCCGATGGACAAAATAAGCGGTAAAGACAAGTTTGTTGAATTAGATATTCAATTTAGACAGTTAGTTCAAAAAGCATCTGTTAAATGGATTATCTCAGTTGGAGAACAGGCTTCTGCATTGGTAAATTATGAAATGATACTACCAAAAGGAGATGGTTTAAATATTACCTTTTCAGAAATAATCAAGTTGGACGATCATAAAATATCTTCAATTGAAGTCTTTTTTGACACAGCAAAATTTTATGAATTTTTGTCTAAAATGAAAAAATAGCTAACTAAAACACCTGCATCTAACACGGTGTATAGCGGTTTAAGTGCTAAAACGAAAGTATAAACATAAAACAAAGGTCGGTGTAAAACCGAAAGGTATGTGAGTAGAAATCCGTTACCACTCATACACTAAGCGTTACCTGTCATATGTCATTCACCTAATTATAGATAAGAAGAGGTAAGTTATGGATGCCCAAGAATTTGTTAAGTCGTACGAAGTTGCTCTAATGACTCAAGATTGGAAAATTGTTGAACCCTTGATTTCGACAATTGCAAGTGTCACTTTCTCTGATGGAACGGTACATATTGGAAAAGGCAATGTTCAAAAGGCCTTTGAGAAGAATTTTTCGATAATCAAGAACGAAAAATATATAATTGAAAATGTTAATTGGTTGATCAAAGAAGAGCTTTATGGAGTCTATCTATTCGAATTTAGATGGACGGGAATAGTCAATGGCAATTCAGTTTCTGGAAGTGGATATGGGACATCAGTAATTAGGAAAGAGGAAGGAAAATGGAAATTGTTAACTGAACATCTTGGAAGAAAATCAATAGCTGGTGAGTGATTAATTCAATATAGGTAACAAACGATATTCCGCATGACCTTACATAGTCATCTGCCAAGAAACTAAAGTGCTTTCTACCAGCTTTTGTTCGTGGGAGTTTTTTATTTGGTGTGGAGCAGTGCTAGTCTGAAACTTTGATCACACCGGCAGATAAGCTACTTTTATCGCGATTAAAAAAGCTCGGGCCACACGCATTTTACCTGAGCGTTATACTCAATTTCTCCCAGATCAAAATTCTGCTTTAAACCTAAAAATCTATGAAAAATATTCTCCTAAGCTTCTAGGTATCGATTCTTGCTCTTCAAGCATTTGCTCAATGGACTGACAATGGAACAAGCTCCACAACTTCAGATTTGATCAGCATTAACCCAAATAGTGCAGGAACTGAGCTTACAATAACCCAATCTGCAACTTCAACTGCCGAATACCCAACAAACACAAGTCGTGGTGACGTTATTCAAATTTTAAAAAGCAGCAATAATATCGTAGAGTTTGGGCTTTCCAAGAAGTCGAATGACCGACGTGCATGGATTCTTTCCAGACATTCGGACATCTCTGGAAGTTATGGAATGCATTATTCAACATTGCACCTCCAACCTGATATAGGCGACAAATCTCAGTATCATGGTGTGGCCATCGGATACACTGCTGGTACTCACTTGAATAATGGTACTCATCTGGCTGTCAACGGGAAAGTCGGAATAGGAACTGCTTCACCATTCTACAATTTGGAAGTCTCTGGAAATGTGGGTTTAGCAGGTAGTAGATTTAACATTGCACAAGGTGTAATCAATCAAAATTCAACAATAGAGAATTGGGGTTCAGCATCTAATGGTGGAGGGCTGGCATTTAATTACGATGGCAGGGCTACACCAGAAGGTACAAGTCAAGAGTTTTTTCGAGATCTATCGGTTTACAATAGTAAAGGAGGAATAATTGGATTTTTTGATGGGTCAAGCGGCAATATAGGAATTGGAACAACTTCGGCAAGTGAAAAATTATCAATCGAAAATGGAAATATTAAGATAGATAATGTGGATGGAAAGGGCATAAAAATATACCAAGCGGATTCACACCGATTTGGGCAAATTACTCTTAATAAAGTAGGTGGAACAGGAAATGGAACTCCTAACACATTACTTATTGAGGCTGGCAACACATATGGTCCGAATTATGGACAAAGAATACTCTTTAAAACAGCAGCATCAGACAGACTTGTGATTGAGCATGACGGAAACGTGGGAATTGGAACTAATTCACCACAATCAAAGCTTGCTGTAAACGGTCAAATTCGTGCTACTGAAGTCAAGGTTCTAGCAGATATAACTGTACCTGATTATGTTTTCGAACCAGATTATGAATTACGAACTCTAAAAGAGACGAAAAAGTACATAATCAAGAACAAACATCTTCCTGAGATCCCCTCAGCTTGAGAAATTGGTGAGAACGGAATCGATCTTGGAAATATGAACATGCGACTTTTAAAGAAGATTGAGGAACTGACACTTTATCAGATTGAGCTGTTGGAACGACTTGAAAAAGCAGAGGAAAAGATTCAGAAACTCGAAAACAAATAAAAGAATATAACAGCACTAAAATGAATATGCGAGCTGAGCATTCTGAAAGATATCTGCAAAAATCAAATTTAAACTGGTCTAGCCACTTGGGAGCATACTCATTTTAGTTGACGTTAATGTACACTTTGAGGCTATAGAAAACTGACTACCGAACACTAAAAAACACTTTCCTCTTATCAAAATCCATTCATTGAACACAAACCGTTTTCATTCTTCCGATTTCCTTAACTGTTCTTCCCCCTCATTCCTTATAATTACGAATATTCACTATTTTACGTGATTAGGTTACTATTTTACAAACTGTCGGATAACTGATTAAATGGAGACTGTACCCAAAAAAGGCATTCAAGGATTAATTGAAAATTGGCAAAGCGATTTAATCGCTGCGGTGAGTGTCGCACTTATTGCTTTACCTCTTTCATTGGGTATTGCTCTGGCAGCAGGAGCGCCTGCCATGGCAGGTATCATTTCAGCCGTTGTTGGTGGTGTGGTAACAACCTTTTATCGGGGAGGGCATGTATCAGTTAACGGACCCGCAAAGGGAGTCATTGGTGTCATACTATTAGGCATTGCATTGATGGACGATGGTTCAGGTCAGGCCTTCAATTATATATTGGCAGCAGTGGTTGTTTCGGGTGCCCTTCAGACGATACTGGGATTATTAAAATTGGGCCGGTTAGCCGATATTTTCCATTCTTCCGTAATTCACGGCATTTTGGCAGCCATTGGGATAATCATAGTGGCAAAACAGATCCATGTTGCTATGGGCACACAATCTGATAGTCCAAGCATCATACAAAACCTTGTCGATGCGATTGTATACTTACCTCAAGCCAATCCTTTTGTATTGATTATTTCCCTGACAGGCTTACTTCTATTATTGTTTCACTCCAAAATTAGTAACCGGTTTTTCCATTTTTTACCAGCCCCGATGTGGGTCATCGCCCTTTCCATTCCATTTGCCTATGCCTTCAATTTCTTTGACGAACATACGCTTTCATTCTTTGGAAAAGCCTATGAGGTAGGACCTCATCTGTTGTTGGACATTCCGGATTCCATTATGGATTCCATCATGCACCCCAATTTCAGTAAAGTTGACACGCTTGAATTCTGGACAACCGTCTTTTCAATTTTGATTATAACAAGTATTGAATCCCTAGCAATCGCGAAAGCAGTTGACAAAATTGACCCTTATAAGCGAAAGACGGATTTGAATAAGGATTTAACGGGAATTGGGTTGAGTACAATGGCAGCTGGTTTAATTGGAGGTTTACCAATCATAGCTGTGATTATTCGAAGTACGGTCAATATCCATAATGGTGGGAAGACAAAGTGGTCCAATTTGTATCAAGGACTATTGCTGCTACTTTTTATTGTGGTATTAAGCCCAATAATGAGTCAAGTACCGTTATGTGCTTTTGCTATTCTACTGGTTTATACTGGATTTAAGCTGGCATCCCCTGCAGTATTCAAACAAGCTTATGATCAGGGAACTGAGCAACTATTATTCTTTATTGGGACGATGATTTTGACGGTTTATACCAATTTATTAATTGGTTTACTTGGTGGATCATTATTGGCACTGATGACCCACATGTTATTGGCGAGGATGTCCATTTCTCAATTTTTTAAAATGGTTTATCATTCGCGCACAAAATTGATTAAGCGACAGGATGGCGGTTTCGATTTAAAAATTAGAGGAATTGCAAATTTCTTAGGCATCTTAAAGGTCGATAAATTAGTGGCTCAAATTCCTTCCGGGGCAGACGTCAATATTGATTTATCAGAAACAAGATTGGTAGGCATGACTTATATGGACTACCTGGTGGAATACTTAAAGATGCAAAGAGAAACAGGAGGTAACGTCTTTATTACAGGGTTGGATTCTCATGTTTCGTCATCTGGGTATAACAGAGCTTTAAAAATTAGCTTGACCAGTTCTGCTAAATTATCGCACAGGCAAAAACGATTGCGAAATTTAGCAACTAAGGAAGATTATCAATATACCAGTCAAATGGACTGGAATACGGTTTATCTACAGAAATTTCACTTTTTTGAAATCAGACCGATTGAAGGAAAATCCAATTCTCTGAAAGGAGTATATGAAGAGTTGGATGTGTCCTGGGAAATTGCCGATGTAACCTTCAATGAGGGCCAGGCCTTTACGGCTGAAACGTTCAACACAACGCTTATGGTCTTAAAATTGAATAAAGAAATACCTGTTTTTACCATGGAAAAAGAAGGGGTATTTGAAAGAATATTTGATCGTGTAATGGCTTTTACAGGTTATAAAGACATTGATTTTGAGATGTATCCGGATTTTTCTAAGAAATTCCTTCTTACGGGGAATAATGAATCTGAAATTCGGTCATTTTTTACAGATGAAATCATTCGTTTTTTCGAAAACCATCATATTTATCATTTAGAAAGCAATGGTGAGGCACTACTCATTTTTAACAAAATCAAACTGGCACGGACAGATGAAACGCTTGAGTTTATAAATTATGGCAAAGAATTGGCCACTATCTTAGATACAAGAACATCTTAATAATTCAACCGCACAGAGAAACACCAGGTGTTTCCACCTGATGTCTCGTTTAGTTCAAAACGATCAGTTATTTAGGTTTGATTCACATGCTTGATCGTCCACTGCTTTTGCATCCCGTACATTCTTCTGTACGGCTATGGCCGCAAACAAGCTGAGAACGAAGGACATGGCATAAAACCCTTTTTCACTCGGCATCAAGTCCGCATTCCAGAGTCCTATGATTAACAAAAGCACTGAAAGCAGGGAAATTGCCCACGACAGGCCATGATACACTGCAGTAACTGGGATGCCCTCCAGTTGGTCTCTCACTGCTTTTTGCAAAGAGATCACGGCAAATAGTCCTAAAATGAGAACGGTAAAATAGTAGCCCTTCTCGCTGAGCTCCATATCGGCATTCCATAAGCCCACATTAAATGAAATAATACCAGCAAAAAGTACAATCCAGGATACACCAATAAATGCATTGGACGGTTTTAAATTTCTTTCTTTTGACATACAATCAATGTTTGGTAATGAGACAAACCTAGAGGCACCCATTCATTAATTATTTGACATATGTCAAAAAGCGGTCAGATGGATTTAGCTCGTATTCTGCTTAGCGTTTCCTGGCTTATACCAAGGTATGAGGCGATCTGTCCTAGAGGAATTCTTTGGAGAATTCGCTTATGAGACTCCAGAAGCTCTTCATATCGTTGGGTGGCTGTTTTAAACTGACCACTTACATACCGTTCTTCCAATCGGTGATAGTATTGTTCACAGGTTATTCGGCCTAATCGTTCGATCTCAGGAAGCTGATCATAAAGCTCATATAAATCATCCCTAGATATCGTCCACGCTACTAAATCATCAACTGCCTGAATAAACTCCATACCGGGAGACCGGTCTATAAAGCTACGAAAGCTGGTCACAAAGTCATTCTCAAAACCAAACCAATGGGTAATTTCCTTACCGTCAAGATGATAGTATCCACGTACGCATCCATTTTCGATAAAGTAAAGCTTATGACAAACCTGTCCTTCATCAAGTAAGTGAGCCTCCTTTTCCATTTCGACCTTCCTCAATTTTTTGAATAGTGCCTCCTGAGCAGTTTGACTTAACCTGTGGGATTTATTGACACAGCTGATAAGTGGATTTTGCACAACTTCGTCTTTCATCTGTTTCTGCCTATAACCGAAGGTTTTTTTATTCCCTTATCTTGTTAGAAATCGGAAAGCATCTACCCGCCTAACAGAATTTCCTTTAACTCTTCAAAAACATTCTCTATTCGCTGAGATTGCTTTTCTTTCTTAAAAAGACCTTGTGCAAAATAGGGGATTTCCTTTTTCTCACCAATCGATTCATTCACCGTTTCCAGAAACTTGCAATGGTGTGCAGTTCCAAGAAAGATGCCTGTTTCTCCATCTTTCAATCCGTTTTTCAATGCGGAATAAGCAATCGCACTGTGTGGATCCATTAAATACCCGTTCGCATCATAACAGTCTTTTATCGTCTTACTAGTTTCCTTATCATTTAAAGAAAACCCGGATACCTCTTCAACAATGGATGCATGATCAGATCCATAGAGTTCCAACATTCTCACATAATTGCTCGGCTTACTCACGTCCATCGCATTGGAAATGGTTGATATCGTATCTCTCGGATCGTAGTTTCCAGATTTAAGATACCTTGGGATCACGTCATTTGCATTGGAAGCTGCTATGAAACGCTTAATAGGAAGTCGCATTTTCTTTGCCAGCATGGCTGAAGTGAGATTCCCATAATTGCCGCTCGGCACACTAATTATCACATTGCTTTCTTTCGGTAACTTCATAAATGGCACAAACTGATAAATGGATTGCGGAATCCAGCGAGCCACATTGATTGAGTTGGCCGAGGATAAATTCATTCGCTTCTTCAGGTCAGGATCCAAAAAAGCCTGCTTGACCAATGCCTGGCAATCATCAAAATCTCCATTCACTTCCAATGCCTGAATGTTTCCCCCCAAGGTCGTCATCTGTCGTTCCTGTAATGGCGTGACTTTTCCGGAAGGGTACAACACCACCACATTCACACCGGGCACATCATAAAAACCGGAAGCTACCGCTCCTCCTGTATCGCCCGAGGTTGCTACCAAAATTGTTACATCATCATTTGTGCTTTCATTAAAATACGATAAGCATCTGGCGAGAAATCGCGCACCCACATCCTTGAATGCATAGGTTGGACCATGAAAAAGCTCCAGGCAATAAATTCCCTCTTCCACCCTCCTTAATGGGATATCAAAAGCGAAGGTATCTTCCAGTATCTCAGCAAGCTTTGCTTCAGGAATATCTTCACGGCAATACCCTTTCATTATTTCAAAAGCAACCTCATGAAGACTTAACTCATTCAGTTTGTCCACCACAGATCCTAAGTCGGGGATCTCAGAAGGAAAGTAAAGTCCATTGTCAGCTGGTAGGCTATTGATGACCGCTTCCTTAAAGGAAACCTGATTGGATTGATTATGTGTACTGTAATAGTTCATTTCTGGATTACTCGGCAACCTTGTTTATCTACCTTGGTCTGCTGAAGGTAAAAGTCAAAGTCCTGATTTTTATATACGTTTTTGATGCCACTTATCGCTTCTTGTATTCCTTTCCCCTCTTCATGGAATAAGGCAAACATGCATGGTCCCGAACCGGAAATATTAAACCCTACAGCCCCGCTATCAAAAACGACTTGTTTTACCTTCTCATACAATGGAATATATTTTTTCCGTACAGGTTCTGCAATGCAATCACTGATCGAATCCTTGAGTAGCTCGTAATCTTTGGTATGAAACGCATGAACCAATCCGGCAACATTGCCCCACTGATTTCTGGCAGTAGAAACAGGGATCTCTCCTGGAACCAACTGCTTAGATTCAGCCGTCTTAATCGGTACATCTGGAAAGATCAGTAAGACGTTGATCTCGGATGGAACAGCTATCGTAAACCAATCCAGCGGATCATAACTTCGAATTACTTGCAAGTCTCCCAGCAATGAGGGAGCTACATTATCCGCATGGTAGCATTTGGATGCGTAAGCTTCTCCTTCTAAAGCAAACAGAAGTAGTTGATCTTTACTATATGGTTCACCGAGCAAGTAGTTGGCAGCAAATACAGCGCCCGCAGCACTGCTTGCACTTGATCCCAATCCACTTCCTGGCTTGAATAGCTTATGAATCGATAAGTCAAAGCCCTGTTTGCTTCCTAAAGCATCTAACATGGATTGAATGGCAATTGTCGCGACGTTTTCCTTAGGGTTTGTACTTAGCTCCGCTCCGATAACTTTCTTTATTACTAATCGACTATCACTTCTTTTTGAAAGCAAAATTTCTTCTCCTAATGCCTCCACTGCAAATCCAATGGTGTCATACCCACAACCTACATTGGCGACCGACGAGGGAGCGAATACGGTTACATATTCTCTATTCATTTCAATAATCTGATTGTGCAATTCGTAAGACATCAGCGAAAATACCAGAAGCTGTGACTTCTGCTCCAGCTCCTGCACCTTTGATCACTAAAGGTTGCTCACTGTATCGATTGGTGTAAAACAATACAATATTGTCTTTTCCCTCCAAATTAAAGAAAGGGTGTTCCTGGGCAATCTCCTTCAACTCAACGCTTCCCTTCCCATCTTCATAAGTAGCTACAACTTTAAGTCTTTTTCCATTTTCAGCAGCCTTCACATATAGCTTCTTAAAATAGGATTCTTCATTCGTGATTCGATCATAGAAATCATCCAAACTTTTACTGTTCAAACAAGATAATGGCAGAAAGGAGGTCATTTTAAGAGCGTCATACTCCGCCGCATAGCCGCTTTCTCTAATGAGTATGAGTAACTTTCGCATAACATCTTCTCCGGAAAGATCCAACCTTGGATCTGGTTCAGTATACCCTGCTTTTTTCGCATATTGAATGATTTCAGTAAAACTTTTTCTCCCATCATATTCATTGAAAAGGAAGTTTAAGGTTCCCGAAAGAACAGCCTCTACCTTGTTAACTTGATCGCCACTTCGCACAAGGTCATTCAATGTAGATAACACGGGCAAACCAGCACATACATTTGTTTCAATATAAAACTGACTTTGATACTTTTTTGCCACAGCTTTGAGTTCCAGGTATTCATCATAAGCTCTGGTGGCCGCAATCTTATTGGGTGTTACAACAGAAATACTCTCCTTTAAGATTTCTTTGTATGTCGATGCTATATGAGATGAAGCCGTAATGTCAATAAAAACCGAATTTCTAAAGTTCAGATCATCCATCTTCTGCACAAACAGCTCTTTGTCGAATCCCTCTCCTCTACTTATATATTCCTCCCATTTCGATAATGGAATGCCATCCTTTTCAAAAGCCATTTTTCTGGAATTAGCAACACCAATCACTTTGATATTGAGATGGTGATGCTCTTTTAAAAAACTGAATTGTTGTTTCAATTGGCCCAAAAATGCTTTTCCCACATTACCTGTACCTATTATGAACAAGTTGATTCGTTTCATCAGAGATAGGAAAAAGCTCTCATGAAGTACATTAAGTGCCTTATCCAGGTCAGTTTTAGGAATGATTGCTGAGATATTTCGTTCCGATGAACCCTGGGAAATTGCTTTGATACTTATTCCGTTTTTTCCCAGGACATTGAACATCGTCCCGCTTACCCCTATCTGGTCTTTCATATTTGAACCCACCAGAGCTAATAAAGAGTAACCTTCTTCAATAATAACTGAATCGATTACTTTCTGTTCCTCAGAATTATTGAATTCGTCTTTCAGCGCTTCCAAAGCTGTATGTACATGGGCCGGTTGAAATCCCAAGGTGATAGCCAGGCTTGCATTGCTGTGAGTCATGAATACAACTGGTATTTCAGCAGTTGAAAACACAGCAAACAAACGTGGGAAAAAAGTACCATTATTTCGAAGAGCAATTCCGCTGATTGACAAAATGGTGATATCATCAATACTCGAAATTCCTTTAATTAAATGATCGTCTGCACCATTATTTGAAATGAGTGTGCCAGCCCCCTCGGGTTGAAAAGTATTTTTTACCCATACTGGAATTTCTGCTTTCAGGACCGGATCTACGCTTTGAGGGTATAATACTTTTGCCCCAAAGTAGGAAAGCTCCAAAGCTTCATCATACGAAACCTGATTCAACGTATGTGACCTTTTCACCCTTCTGGGATCAGCTGTCATGATACCATCAACATCGGTCCAGATTTCGAGTGATTTCGAATTGAAACTTGAAGCGATAATGGATGCTGAATAATCGGAACCTCCCCTTCCTAATGTGGTATTCTCACCAGTATCTGTCGCAGCAACGAAACCTGGAAATACGTTGACGTTTTTGAGCGTGTTTTTAACTTTTGCAAAAAGTCTAGTTGTTCTCAAAAAATCAACGTTAGCCGCACCAAAACGATCATCAGTCACAATCAATTCCCTTGTATCAAACCTGGTACATTCAAGATTTTGACTTGAGAAATAGTCAGATACTATAATTGAGGAAGCTAATTCGCCCATACCTAAAACAAAATCATAGCTCTTTGAAGTGAGCTCTTTCAACAAAAAAACACCCTCACATACTCTTTTAAGCTGAGAAAAGCATCCGCGAAGATCTTCCGATACTTTGAGTTCGGTTAAGGATTTGTAAAGCCGGATATGCTTCGTCTCCAATTTCTCGATCAGCGGTAAATAGGATCCATCTCCTCTTTTTGCAAGGTGAGCGATCTTCTGCAATTCATCTGTGGTATTACCAACAGCGGAAACTACAACACAGACAGGCGTACCAGAAGACGCAACAATGGCTTTTACTTGTTTGATTGCTCCTTCATCCTTTAAGGAAGATCCTCCAAATTTTAACACTTTCATGCGTATTATTTAGTTTAACGTTCATTAGGTAATGCATAAAAAAAAGCGCCATTCTGATCTCAGAATGGCGCTTTATACATAATTTATATTTTGACAATTACCATTCCTTCGGACAGGGGAACCTCGTGGTTCCTGTCGTTGTAGAAATAATAATTGTGACAATTGCTTTCATCTGACTTCAAATGTAAGTCTACAGTTGAATAATCAAAATAATATTTGTAAATAATTCAGAAGCGACAGTTTTCTTATTTTAGGCTGATGAAAAAGAAGGCCATTGCGCAAATTGCATTTGAGTTTATTTCAATCGTCTTTGCGGTACTGTTAGCCTTAGGGCTAAACTCATATAAACAAGCTTTAGATCTGAGAAGTGAGAGTAAATTGCTTAAAGAGAACATTCTACAAGAATGTGAATCGAACCTAACAAAACTGGATTCAGCAATTAGAAAAAATGAAGCTTTTCAAGCATATGTAGACTCTCTCTTAAAGGTGGATAAAATCGTCGGATTTGAATTCAGTTACGACAATGAGCTGCTATCGTCAATTGCATGGAACTTCACAAAGACTTCACGATCATTTCCATATATGGATGCTAAATTTCTAACAGAAGCTGCTGAGGTGTACGAAAACCAGAATTATTACATGGGCATCTCCAACCAAATGTTCGAACACCTGGGAAACATGATTATACAAATTGATAATGTTAAACCTCGAACACTTACTTTGACAGGAAAGTACTATCTCACAAATCTTCTTAATGCATCCAAAGAACTAAGAAGTAATTATCAAGACTTTTTAAAAAAGCATAGAGTCGAACTCCAATCGACAGAATGATTATCTTGCACGGCTAAATATTCCACATGACCTACCTAATAGTAACCATCGGCTATATTCTTGTTTTAGCAGGAATCATCGTTTATAAAAGCAGAAGTGTAAAAAGTGAAGAGGATTTTGTTGTAGCCGGAAGAAACGTGCCCGTTTACCTCCTGGTTGGGACGCTGGTTACCACCTGGATTGGATCAGGAAGTTTGTTCGGTACAGCCGGATTGACCTTTCAGGTCGGCTTTTCAGAACTTTGGTTTTCACTTGGTGCATGGATTGGAATACTTGCTGTCTATTTCATAGCCGCCAAGGTCCGCAGAATTTCGCAATATACACTTACAGATATATTGGAGAAACGCTACTCTCCCATTGCCCGACTACTGGGAACGATAACAATTATTGTTGCATACCTAATCATAGCCGGATACCAATTCAAAGGGGGTGGAAGATTTTTGGCTATCCTAACAGAAGAGGCAATTTCTGTTGAGCAAGGTACTTTCATCACCTTCTTGATCATTATTGCTTTTACCGCAC
Organism: Ekhidna sp.; assembly: GCA_965267215.1. Lineage (GTDB taxonomy): Bacteria > Bacteroidota > Bacteroidia > Cytophagales > Cyclobacteriaceae > Ekhidna. Next base: position 770,971 of record OZ253940.1, on the reverse strand, counting down.
TAGCAGGTATGGTGTCTATCGTTACCATAGACATTTTTAATGGTATCATAATGATCTCGGCGATTTTCTTAGCTGTTCCGTTTGCAATAAATGGTTTTGGTGGATGGGACAATGTCGTTAGTACTATCCAAGAGGTAAGTCCCGACCATCTATCACTATGGCATGGAGAAAGTGGATTTGACTGGTACTTAGCCATTATGCTCCCAACGCTCATTTTAATTTTAAGTGAGAGTGGAATGTATCAGAAGTTTTCATCTGCCAAGGACTCGAGCTCTGCAAAAAAAGCAGTAATGGGTATGTTTTTTGGTGTAGTCATTATTGAGTTTTTAATGTGCTTGCTTGCTGTAGTGGGTTTTGCGATATACGCCAACGATCCCAGATTTTTTATGCCAGATGGATCAGTCAATGGACCTGTTTCAGAGGAAATTATTCTTCGCATAGGTTTTGAACAGCTACCAGCTTTCATCGGCTCGATTCTATTCGCAGGAGGTGCCGCTATTATTCTTTCAACAGGTAATTCCTATTTAATGGTGACCTCTACCAACTTTACTCGGGATATCATTGAAAAATATTTCATTAAGGACATTTCAGAGAAAAAGAAGCTCCTCTTCCAGCGTGTATCCATATTCGTGCTTGGCTTATTGGCCTATCTCATCATGACTCAATTCGAGGAAATTTTATCCATGGCATTCATTTCTTACACAATGATCGGGGCATCATTGGCACCTCCCCTTCTAGCGACTTTTTTCTGGAAGCGTGTTACCCGACAAGGTGGAGTGGCTTCCATCTTAGCTGGAATGTTGACTGTGATTCTCATTGAGGTGATTAACAGAACCGGCACTGTGCTTGACCTGGGTGTAATCTCATTCCCATTCAGTTCCAGGATGATTGCCATCCCGGCTTTGATTGCATCAATTGTCGCACTTGTAGGTGTTAGCTTACTTACTAAGCCTACACCTAAAGAAATCGTTGATCCTTTTTTCGAGAAAGATTAAGTTCTAGTAACTTCGCGCAAACGTTTTAGTCCCGCCAGAAAGCGGGATTTAATTATTTATCAACATCCCAAATAAAGATGCAAGAATACGGTGTAAAATCGAGCAAAAGCGACCTTTCTAATCTAGGAATAAAAGTTAAAGAAGCACACTGGAATCTCAGTCAGGCAGAACTGATAGAAGAAACATTAAAATCAGGCGAAGGAGTATTGACATCTACCGGAGCATTAATGTGTGATACTGGAAAGTTTACAGGAAGGTCCCCAAAGGACCGGTTTGTTGTTGAAGATACAAAAACCAAGGACTCAGTGTGGTGGGGTAATATCAATATTCCTTTCTCAGAAGAAAACTTCGATAAGCTTTATAATAAGATGGTAAAGTTTATTGAAGACAAAAAAGTATACGTTAGAGAAGCGTATGCCGGAGCTGACAAAACGCATAGGTTACGGGTAAGAGTGATCAACACTATGGCCTGGCACAATCTGTTTGCTTATAACATGTTCTTACGGCCGGATGCATATAAGCTGAAAGACTTTGATCCCAACTTTACCATTCTTTGTGTGCCTGAATTCCAGGCTAATCCAGAAGAAGATGGAACAAGGCAGTCTAATTTTGCAATCATCAACTTCACCAAACGAATGATCATCATCGGCGGCACAGCCTACTCGGGTGAAATGAAAAAAGGGATTTTCTCAGTACTTAACTATATTCTTCCTCACGATGAAAGTGTTTTGAGTATGCACTGCTCTGCCAATATGGGGATCGAGGAAAAAGATACGGCCATATTCTTTGGTCTTTCCGGTACAGGCAAAACCACACTATCCGCTGATCCAAACAGACTCTTGATTGGAGACGATGAACATGGATGGACAGAAAAGAATGTCTTCAATTTTGAAGGTGGTTGCTACGCCAAAGTAATCGATTTAACCGAAGAGAAAGAACCGGATATTTTCAACGCCATTCAGTATGGAGCCATTTTGGAAAACACCAGATTTAAAGAAGGATCACGGGAGGTTGATTATGAAAATGACTCTGTAACGGAGAATACAAGAGCATCATATCCTATTCATCACATTAGAAATGCGATGAATCCTTCGATTGGTGGAATTCCTAAAAACATATTCTTTTTGACATGTGATGCATTTGGTGTGATCCCTCCAATTCAACGATTGAGTAAGGGGCAAGCAATGTATCATTTTATTTCCGGGTATACCTCTAAGGTAGCCGGAACAGAGGCTGGTGTAACAGAACCAGAACCGGTATTCTCAGCGTGTTTTGGAGCACCTTTTCTTCCTTTGCATCCTACCAGGTATGCCGAAATGTTAGGTGAGAAAATGGACAAACATGAAGTAAATGTTTGGCTGATCAATACAGGGTGGACTGGTGGTCCTTATGGAGTTGGAAGTCGAATTAGTCTAAAGTACACCAGAGCCATGATAACCGCAGCACTGAACGGTCAGCTAAACAATGTTGGCTATAGGATTCACTCCATATTTGGTGCAGAGATTCCAACTACCTGCCCGGGGGTTCCTAGCGAAATACTAAGCCCTCGTGAGACATGGAAGAATGATAAGGCATTCTACGAAAAAGCCAATGACCTGGCTAGTAGGTTTGTTGAAAACTTCAAAAAATTTGAAGAGTTTGCTAACGAAGAAATAATGGCTGGTGCACCAAAAGAAAATAAGAAGCACTAGTGCTATATAGCTAAATTATCACTAAGACCTACTCTGAAAAGAGTAGGTTTTTTTTTATCTTCGATAGTAGTAACCTAACCCTTAAACCATTATGAAGAAGATTATCTCACTTTTACTCCTATTTGGTGTATTCAGCTCATCTGCACAAGTCAGTTGGGTCAAGGACATGAAACTTGCCCAAGCCATCGCATTAAGCAATAATAAATTTATTGTAATGGACTTCTGGGCTACCTGGTGTGGCCCTTGCAAAAAAATGGACAGTGACATGTGGAACACTTCCGAAATAGATGAATTCAAAGAAAAATTTGTCTTTCTAAAAATCGATGTTGATAACAACAAGTCTCTTGCAATGGGCTATCAGGCAAACACTATTCCCAAAGTAGTTATCATAGATCCTTCAGGAAATATTCTATGGAATCAGGTAGGCTATGCCTCTGCCAAACCCTACTTTGATGTGTTTAGAAATATGACATCCAGTGAAATACCTTCCAGTGATATAAAGAACTATATGGAAGATAATAATAAGGAGTCAGCAGCTTTCAATATTGGTCTCTGGTACCAGAAAGAAGGGGCAAAACTCGAGGATAAAAAGCTGGCAGTTGATTTCTTAAATATGAGTGACAACTACCTAAAGACTGCTACAAAGTCGGCAAACAGCGACTTGGCGCTCGAAGCAGACTTCAACATCGTTTTGAACTTTGCCTATAAAGGAAATATCAAAAAAGCAATCAAGAAGGTGGCAAAAATGGATGAAGCTGACATGAAAAATTTCATTCTAGCGTATTGTTATAAATGTGAAGGTCAGAATGAACTTATGAACAAATTTTCAGAGAAAATTCAATCTGAAGAGCTATTGGCAAGACTGGATCAGTAGTTTTGAAAATATGTCTACAGCCCTGTTCCGAAAGGTTCAGGGTTTTTTCATGCTTAAAAGTGTAATCTTTATACAACCTTTATCATAAACCTTCATCCTATCATTAGAAAACGCCAATACCTGTGACCGAAAGCCAAATCGTCTGGATTAATCAATTGAAGAAAGGAAATGAACTGGCCGCTTTCAACTTATATAATAACTATTCCAAGGCTATGTATAATACATTAACACGGATAACAAATGACACTGAGCAAGCCAAGGACTTACTACAAGAATCATTTATAAAGGCATTCAAAAGAATAGATGACCTGGAGGACCCGAAGGCGTTTGCTGGATGGCTGAAAAGAATAGTCGTAAATACGGGAATTGAATATGCCAGAAAGAAAAAATATGAATTTGAAGATATAGAAACCCATGTCGATCTTGAAAGTGAAGAGGTGAATGAATCGACCGTAGATACCAAATCACTCCATAAAGCCATCAAAAGTCTTCCAGATGGATGCAGAATGGTGCTTAGTCTTCATTTAATGGAAGGTTTAAAGCATAAAGAAATAGCAGATCAATTGGGCATTTCAGAGTCCACTTCAAAGACTCAACTAAGGCATGCTAAAAAATTATTAAAATCTAAACTTCAGCATCATTATGAATATTGAAGATTTAATAAAGAAAAGAAAGAAAGAACTGGATTTAGATATCCCTCCGGCAGATATATGGAACGATATTCAAAAGGAATGGAAACCGAAAAAAAGTCAATTCCATTGGTGGAAAATCGCAGCAATTGTTTTTATCACACTATCGCTAGGGCTTTTAATTAACAACTTTTCCCTTCAGAAAAAAGTAGATGAACTAGCCACACTAGGAGATATTTCAGAGGAATATCGTGAAATGGAAAATAGCTATGTCAGCCAAATCAATCAAATCGAATCGGAATTGCCATTGGAGCAGATTAAAGCTCAAAAAGACCTGAGCTGGATACTGGAGGAACTAAATACACTTGAAGAAGTAAATCAGCTTTACCGAAAAGACATAGGGGTGATTAACGAAGATCAACTGGTTGGTGTGCTGATTGACTACTACGAAAAGAGAATTCGTCTTTTAAAGAAACTTGAACTCGAATTAAAAAGGACAAATAAATTCAATGAAAATGAAGAAACTAATACTGATAACATTAATATATAGCCTTGCTGCCATTTCGGTAGCAAATGAGAAAAAAGATGGAGAAACAAGATCCGCTATTGTGACAGTAGACATCTCTCCTTCAGACAAAATCATTATTGAGGCAAAACATACAGAACTCACTGTAGAAACCTGGGATAAAGATGAAGTTGAAATAGAGGCAAACATCCGCTTCGATGGAAAAATGACAGACCGCATGCAGGAATTCTTAGATGAATTTGAAGCTAACGTCAAAAACAACATCCGAAAAAGTGCTAATGAGCTCTCCATAAAAACCAACTTAGACCTGCCTAATAAGGTGCAGATAGGAAGTAGAAACGTAGGAATCATTGTATCCTATGGTGATAATGAATTGAAACTAAGCTATAAAATAAAGGCACCCGGTTCAAACAGGTACGTTATCAATAATAGTTATGAAGATGTTGTTTTATATGGCGTATTCGATGATGTAGACTTTACGCAATACTCTGGTGAATTGGAGGCTAAAGAAATAAAGAAAGCCCAAATGAATTTGAAATATGGCTCAGCTACTATTCAACAAATGGGGGAAGTGGACATGCAGATCTATGAGCAGGAATTAGATGTGGAACGAATCGAATCTTTAACAATTAATACCAAATACTCCGATATTGAATTAAATACCACGGATAAAGTATCGATAGAAGCTTACGAATCTGATTTACAGTTTACTTCAATCGGAGAACTCAAGGGTGAACTAAAATATGGTGAAATAACCATAGATGAAAAGTTAGCGACAGGTGAGTTGACGCTTTATGAAGTTGATATCGAAGCTGGTGAAATTAAAGACCTGAATTTGAAAAACAGCAAATATTCCAAATTCGATATTGAAAGGATGGGAAATTTAACTTTTGATCAATCGTATGAAGATGAAACTAAAATCAGGACCTTAGCTAATTTCAAAAGCCTGAATTCAAAATATGGTAATCATTCCATTGACATCCTAACCGGCTCTTTTGATTTAAATGCATATGAGGATGAAGTATCTATAGGTAGTGTTGGCAAGAAAGCATCCAAAATTTACATTGATGGCAAATACATAGATTCATCCCTTGGCCTGGAAGATATTCCGTTTTCTTTATTAGCCAATGTGAAATACGGCAAAGTAGACTATGATGAAAGTGCTGTCGATGTAAGAAAGTATATCAAAGACGGTGATCAGTTAGAAGTCGAAATTCATTCTAAAAATAAATCTGATAATTCACTTCAAATCTCGGTAAAAGGATATGAAGTGGATGTAGATTTAGATTGATTAATTATAGAACCTCGATAAGAGATATTTCAAATACTAATATCGTATTCGGCGGTATCCCACCTACCCGAGTACTCCCTTGAGGACCGTAACAATATTGAGAGGGCGCATAGATTTTAAGCTTGCCGCCCTCTTTCATTTGTGGAACCATAATTCGCCAAGCTTGAATAAAATCAGCTAGTGGTAATTCAGCACTTCCTGAATCAAAAATAGCCCCATTAAGAAAAGTTCCCGCATAGACCACCGAAACTTCATTACTTGTAGATGGAGAAGCTCCTGTTCCTTCGGTTAGTACCTGAAATCGTATGCCAGAGGCATCCACTTCAGCGTCTATCCCTTCTTCATCCAGGTATTCATCTATGATGTTTTGATCGACCACCAGTTGTTCTATCGCATCCTCTATAACGGCTAGCAATTCAATCTCATAAACCAATACCGAATTAGGTGGTATTACACTAGAGCCCGTCGCACCAAAGGCATAACCAGAAGGTGTGTAGAACGTTATTTTTCCCTCAACATTCATTTCCGGGATCATAAGCCTCCATGCCTCTACCAATTGATTTCCTAAATTGATTGTAAACCCAATCGTATCGCTTCCAAGAAGAGTTCCATCAAGGAGATATGCCTCGAATTTAATGGCGATATCATCTCCTACACTTGCAGCATCACCAGACCCTTCTTGATTAACAACATATCGGATTCCCGATGAATGCACTTCTGCATTAATGTTGTTTTCGGTTAAATAATCTTCAATCACGGCAACATCTATTGCCAACTGCTCTTCAAAAGATTTACCTTCCTCATCCTTACTACATGAAGTCAAAACTAAAAACAGTCCAATTGAGAAATAGAAGTAAGCTTTTTTAATCATAATCAAGTTATCCAAATAGTGCACCAGCAATGGTAGCTGTCATCATGGTTGCTAAAGTGGCTGCTACCAAGGCCCTTAAACCAAGTTTAGAAAGATCCGCTTGCCTGGAAGGTGCCATCCCTCCAATACCTCCAATCTGAATTGCGATTGAGCTGAAGTTGGCAAAACCACATAACGCGTATGTGGAAATGATTATTGCTTTTTCTGAAAGCAAGCCAGATGTTTTCATATCTGCAAGGCTCAAGTATGCTACAAATTCATTAATCACCGTTTTCTGCCCTAGCAAGCTACCTACTTTAACAGTTTCTGCCCAGTCCACCCCCATGATAAACGCAAAAACTCTGAAAATCTGTCCTAAGATGTATTGAAGTGAAAAACCCTCAAAGGCACCATCGGTAGTGCTAACAACAAATGCATTTAAACCGGTCCACTCTCCTATCCCATCCACCAGAATCCAATTCAGTGCAAATATTACGGCTATAAACGCAAGCAGCATTCCAGCTATATTCAGTGCAAGTTTAACTCCGTCTGAGGCCCCTCTTGCCAACGCATCCACCAGGTTTACTCCAATGTTTTCTTTGTTCACATGCAAACTGGAATCGATTTTCTCAGGTTCATTTTCGGGTAAGAAAATTTTTGCCATCACAATCGCTGCAGGCGCATTCATAATAGATGCACTTAATAGATAGGTAGCAAAAACTTGCTGTTGCTCAGGATCTCCTCCACCCAAAAATGAAACGTAAGCTCCTAACACACTTCCGGCTATCGTAGCCATGCCTCCGGTCATGAGACAGTTCAGCTCGGATTTTGTCATCTTACCTATGAAAGGACGAACCAGCAATGGAGCTTCCGTCTGACCTAAAAAGATATTACCTGCAGCAGATAAACTCTCGGCCCCTGATAACCTCATTGTTTTAGCCATGATCCAGGCAAAACCATAAACAATTTTTTGAAGCAATCCGAGATAATATAATCCGGCCGTCACTGCGGAGAAAAATATAACTGTGGGCAGTGCTTGAAATACAAATAAGAATCCTAAACTATGATTTACATCGGGAATAGCATTACTGTTTTTAGCCAGGTCACCATATAGAAATTCTGCTCCCTTTAAACCAAAGTTCAGAAACTTAACAAAACCAGCACTCACCCAGGAAAACAATTGATTAATGAAATCCACATTAGCAATCATTAATCCAATCACTACCTGGATAACTATGCCGATCCCCACCAATCTAAAATCAATCTGTTTTTTATTCCCTGAAAGAGCCCAGGCAATTGCTACTAAGCCTACTAAACCAGCTATTCCACGGAGATAATCCATACGTTAGTTTCGTTTATTCAGCACATCCCTGATGCGGGCTGCCTTTTCATAGTCCTCTTTATCAAGGGCTTCAGTCAGGAGTTTTTCAAGCTCACTTGAAGAAAGATCTTCAAGGTTCGTTTTTTCAGACTTTACAACTTCTTGCTGAACTATTTCTTCCTCATACTCATCGGTTAAGACAATTCCCGCTTCTGTGAGGATACTTTCGTTCGTATAGAAGTCTACGTTGAACCTCAGGCCAATAGCTATGGCATCTGAGGGTCTTGAATCTATTTCGAAGATTTTTCCATTGTGTTCGCAAATGATTCGCGCGAAGAACACCCCTTCTTTCAAATCAGAGATATATACCTCTTTTATGTCTATGTCAAAGTTATGGGAAAATGCCTTGAACAGGTCATGTGTCATTGGTCGGTTTGGAACAATTTTCTCAATCTCAATAGCGATGGCTTGAGCTTCAAACATTCCTATAATTATAGGTAATCTTCTATTACCCCCCGACTCTCCTAACACTAGTGCAAAAGAACCAGATTGGGACTGGCTTGAAGACAGCCCCAGAATCTCTAATTTTATTTTTTCACCGGACATTAACCCTGTGCCTTCTTAATTGCTTCTGTCAACTTAGGAACTACATCAAACGCATCACCCACCACACCGTAATCTGCAGCCTTAAAAAATGGAGCTTCTGAATCTTTGTTGATAACAAGGATATACTTTGAGGAATTGACTCCCGCTAAATGTTGAATTGCTCCGGAAATCCCAACTGCAATATAAAGTGAAGGGCTCACTTTGATACCAGTTTGCCCCACATGCTCATGATGCGGTCTCCAGTCCATATCTGAAACTGGCTTACTACATCCGGTTGCTGCTCCTAATGTTTTTGCCAGCTCTTCAATCATTCCCCAATTTTCAGGACCTTTCAAACCTCTTCCTCCAGACACTACAAGGTCCGCTTCAGGCAACAAAATATCACCTTCAGCCTTTTCAGTTTTTGTGGTTTTCACAGTGAAATCAGCATCGTTGGTCGATGGAGCAAAATTGACAACTTCTGGAGATCCACCATCTTCTTTAATCGCTACTGCATTCTTTTTGATAATGATGATTTTCTTATCTCCTTCAAGACTGGTGTTTGCAAATGCTTTACCCGTGTAAATACTTTTTTTCACGGTGTATCCTCCTGAAGTATCAGGCAAGTCTGCCACATTGGATGCGAGTGCAGCATCCACTTTAATCGACACCCTGGCAGCCACCGGATCACCTAGTGAGCTTTTAGCCATAACTAACAGATCAGCTCCTTCTTGTCCAATTGCTTCCGCAATTGTAGAAGCATATGCCATGATATTAGGTGATGCTAATTTCTCATCCGTAACATGCAATACTTTGCTGGCTCCTGCTTTACCGATTTCTTCTACATCAGATACATCACCAAACACAATCGCTGTTACATCACCAGCTACAGCGTGGGCATAGCTTACCGCTTCGAGTGATGATTTTTTAACTTTTCCTTCGTCAGTTTCTACAAATGCTAATGCTGCCATGTTATATCACTTTTGCTTCGTTCTTCAATAATTCAACTAGTTCATCCATATTATCAGGATCGATCAACTTCACTTCACCTTTAGCCGGGGGAAGTTCAAATTTGCTCACTTTAGTTTTTGCACCATCGCCAGTAGGGTCCTTCACCTCTAGTGGCTTTGTTCTTGCACTCATGATCCCTCGCATGTTCGGAATTTTCCACTCTGCGATTGGCTCCTGACAGCCAGCTACAAACGGAAGCGGTAATTCCATGTATTCTTTCCCTCCTTCAATTTCTCTTGAAATCTTTGCTGTATTTCCTTCAATGTCCAAGGTCATTACCGGAGAAATGGACGGCATGCCTAATAGCTCACCAACCATTCCATGAACTTGTCCCCCGTTAAAATCAATAGATTCACGCCCCATCAATATAAGATCGTAACCTCCATCTTTAGCCACAGCTGCTATTTGTTTTGCAACGAAGAGCGCATCTTCAGGAAAGGCATTGATACGTATTGCGTCATCAGCTCCGATCGCCAATGCTTTTCGTATCGTAGGTTCCGTTTCCGCTTCACCCACATTCAAAACAGTTATACTGCCACCCGATTGTTCTTTTAGCTCAACTGCTCTGGCTAATGCATAATCGTCATACGGTCCGATGATAAATTGAACACCATTCTTATCAAACTTCGTATCGCCATCGGTAAAAGCGATACGCGAAGTGGTGTCAGGCACATGCGTAATACAAACAAGTATTTTCATTTATTCTGGATATTTTCTTATTAGAACAAGCGAAGAATCAAACGGTTCAGATCCCTCAATTTTTTGAACCTCGAAGTTAGTAATTATGATGAATTTCCAGAGTGAATGACCTGTGTTTTATGAAAAACTAAACTGATTTCATTTAGACCATTATTTTATAGAATCAATTTTAACAAAATAAAATATTTTCTTTCTTAATGGTTTTATCTATCCAAACAATTATCTATCTTCATTCTCAAGAACCAAATTTTAACTTATTATGAGAAGATTAAACAGATTGGGCATCATTGCCCTTTTGGCAGGTATTCTATGGTCCTGCCAGGAAAGTGAAAGCCAAAACCCTCAACTTGAAGAGATCCCTACCGAAGTTCTTGCAAAGATCGCCGACTTAGGTTTTAATGCCGATGAGGTGAAAATGTATAATGGAGAGCTTTTTATTGAAGGTGATATTAAAATTTCATTAGAGCAATTGGACCAAATGTCTCCGAGTGCAGGATTACCTGTGGAAGAGCATTATCACACGGATAACCTTGTCACCGGCACACCCAGAACAATCAATGTCTATGTGAGAAACATGCCTTCTACCTACGCCCAAGCTACTGATATTGCAATCAGCCGGTACAATGCAGAGGGGTTAAATCTTACCTTCCAACGAGTCACCAGCTCGAGTCAGGCTGATATAACTATACGTGCATCACCTTGGTATTATTATTTCTTTGGAATACTAGGATCGGCTGGATTTCCGGAAAATGGAAACCCGCACGGTACTATTTTGATGACCAGGGCCTTCTATGACAATGTGTCTAACATTAACGGGTTAGCTACAACCATTGCCCACGAAATGGGCCATTGCATCGGGTTCAGACATACCGATTATATGGATAGAAGCTACAGTTGTGGTGGGTCCCCAGATAATGAAGGGGACGGAGGTGTAGGCGCAAACTATATTCCTGGCACACCTTCAGGTCCAAGTGCCAATAGCTGGATGCTCGCATGTGGTAGTCCTGAAGGGGATAGACCGTTCACAAGTGATGATCAGACGGCATTGGATTACGTCTATTAATTAAGTTACACTTCAGTAAATAGAAAGGGTGCAAATTTTGCACCCTTTTTTCTTGATTTTGAAGGTGATTTCTCATTTTGAGAGTCTATTTCATAATAAACCAGCTCCTAATCCTCTTAGCTTTACTTGGCACGCTGATAGCAATAGGTAATCAAAAAGAAGTTATGAAAAACCTATTATTTACATTTTGCTTTTCTGTGTCTTTTATAGCCTTAAGTCAATCTCAGGTAATCAATGAAGATATCGAAGTAATTGAGCCTTTTAAGAGTATCAATTTGAATGCTAAATACACCGTATACTTAAAACAATCAAACGAGAATAAAATTGAAGTTCGGGCATTAAAAGAAATCATGGATATTTCAACCTTTGACGTTGAAAATGGAGTATTAAACATTGATATAAAGCGCGAAGAAAAAGATAGGAGTATATGGGAACAAATTGATGACATCAAGATCGCGCCCAAACTTGATATCTTTATTTCCATGAAGGAGGTAGAGCGTTTGACACTAAATGGGAACGGTAAAATTGTTACCGAAAACTCAATTTCCGCTGATAATCTCAAACTGGAAGTTTACGGACCTGGTCATCTTGAAGCAGACATTAAAGGTGAGAAAGTGACGGTACATCATTCGGGAAGCGGATTGATTAAATTAACAGGGTATGCCACTCATACCGATCTCCATCAATCAGGTTATGGAAAAATAGAAGCTTTCGATTTTGACTTAAAAACGATGGATGCCAGAATTACAGGATCTGGAAATTGCGAAGTGAACGTCTCGGATGAATTGACAGCTGCAGTTCATGGCGAAGGAAAACTAAAGTTCAAAGGAGGTACTAAAAAAGTGACCAAAAAAGAATATGGATCAGGTAAGATAGAACGCAGTTACTAACCTCATTTAACCAACTTATTGAGCACTTTCACCCACTATGAAGTGGGTGTTTTTTTTATTGTTTTCTTATCCGCATCGAATGACGGGTAAATGACGGGTATATTGCAGTTCGATTATTTGGCTACACTCCCAGGTAAGGGATAGAATTGCTCAAAAAATGAAAATGAAGCAACCCGAATTAGGAAAAAAACTCGCTGAACTTCGTCAACATAAAAACCTTACTCAGGAAGAACTTGTCGAAGCATGCAATGTAAGTGTCAGAACCATCCAACGTATCGAATCCGGTGAGGTAATGCCTCGGATATCTACTGTTAAAATACTCCTGTCAGCATTAGAGACCGACATGAATGAATTTGACAATCAAACATCGCTCACTGGAAAGAATGATTTCAACCTTTCATCTTTAGAGTCATGGATGCAAATAGCCTGGATATCCGGGCTAGTATATTTCATAGTAGGCTTTGTCGATACATTTATCGAAATGTCTAGAATGGACGGTGGAGAACTGGATATAGCTCTCACACTTTATTTGCCCATTAAGTTTACTTATTGGTTATCCTATCTTTTATTTTTAATTGGTTTTGCTAAGTTGGGAGGCTTTTTCCAAAACAATATACTTCCCATTTCATGCTACATACTCGTTGGTCTATCTACACTTCAAATTGGAATAGAGGTGATATCAATTTTCGTTGAAATAAGTGATGCGAATTGGATTGTCATAGGAACAGCAGAAACGATTTCTTTTGGAGCAACTGGAATAGTCTTTGGAATAGGACTTTTGAAATTACAAGATGCTGTAGGAACTATATCGAAAACAGCAGGCATACTGGAGATCACAGGTGGTATTTGCCTTGTCGTCGTAATTTTATTTCTTGTGGGATTTGTGATTTATATTCCGGCAATTATTCTGGAAATAATCATTCTATTTAAGGGCCATGAATATGTAAGATTGGAAAGATTGAAGGCCAGTCTATGAGCTTAGCCAATTACCATTAGCTTTGCGCAAAATTCAGTTATGAAAAAGCAAATCAGACATTCGCTCCCATTCCTGGGATTAGTATTCATTCTAACTTCAATTTCATGTGGAGATGATGATTCAGGGTCATCTGTTGACTTTAAAGATCAAAACCTGCAGGGAACTATTGATGGACTACCCTATACCTATGGAGAAGGTTTTGTTGAACAAGAAACTTTCAATGATATGGATCAATTATCATTCAATTTATTTGATGTTAATGAAGAATTCACCGATGTGTGTGATATTTTTGGATTTGGAGAAGAGGTGAGTGTATTTTTCAATGTACCAAATGCGACAGGTCTATACGAATTATCTTTTGATTTCAGCAGTTTTAGTGGACAGGTAGTTACATTGTTCAATCCTAATGGGGAAGATGGTATACCTCAAAACAATATAGCTTCAACTGGAGCCATAGAAATACTTACCATTTCAGAAACTCAAGTGACTGGCCGGATAGATGCTCGAATTGATGGAGACAATACTGTCAACGGAAACTTTACGGCTGTTTTTTGTCAGACTAATTGATCTAATTTTACCTTCGCCTCATGAGCGAAATATTGGATGTCCTGATTGTTGGAGCCGGACCTATCGGACTGGCCTGTGGTATTGAAGCGGAGAAGTCAAGTCTTTCTTACGAAATAATAGATAAAGGTTGTCTGGTGAATTCACTTTACAACTACCCCAAGAACATGACGTTCTTTTCTACCTCAGATCGGTTAGAGATAGGTGAAGTTCCGTTCATCTCTCATAATCCGAAACCCACTCGAGCGGAAGCATTGGAATATTACCGCCGAGTAGCCAGCTCATGGAAGCTGAGGACCCGGTTATATGAAAAAATTGAAGAAGTCATTAAAGAAGAAAAAACGTTCATTGTCAGATCTAGTAAGAACAACTACACATCCAAAAATATAATCATCGCGACAGGTTTTTATGACCTACCTTATTTGTTAAATGTACCAGGCGAAGATCTCCCAAAAGTGAAGCACTACTACGACGAACCCCATCCCTATTATGATATGGACATAGCCGTAGTAGGAGCCGCAAACTCAGCCGTTGATGTAGCGCTGGAGGTTTATCGCAAGGGAGCCAAAAGTGTGACCATGGTGGTTCGTGAGGAAGAGATCAATCCCAGAGTTAAATATTGGGTACGACCCGATATCGATAATCGAATCAAGGAAGGGTCCATCAAAGCTTATTTTCAAAGCAAAATCAGTAAAATTGAAGCGCACTCAATTGACATTCGTACGCCAGAGGAAGACATTACTCTTCCCAATGATTTTGTTTTAGCCATGACAGGGTACCAACCTGATTTTTCATTTTTGCAGCATATTGGTGTAGAAATAGGAGACGATGAGTTCAAAACACCTATCTATAATGAAAAGACCATGGAGACTAACGTAGATGGTGTTTACTTAGCAGGGGTTATTTGTGGAGGGCTAAAAACCAACGCCTGGTTTATCGAAAATTCAAGGGAACATGCTGAAATAATTATGACAAATATTTCAGCTAAAGGTTAATTACTTCTTCTCGAACCCCGAAGAACGCTTATATTCTGACTAATTGGATTTCCATCGGTTCGTCTCAGTGTTATCACCTGTCCAACATGATTGATCGCATCAGCTATTGGTCCATTCAGCATATTCCAGAAGGGAAACTCTGATCCTGACTCAAAAATCATGTTAAATTTTACCAGATCGTCTTCATTAGCCTCCTTTAACGTTTCACTCACAAATCGAACATTGCCCAGCGTTTTTATTCTTTTTTCATCAAAACCCATTCCTTCCAGGTCAATCCCAGCAAATGTCTCTCCTTTAATAGCATATTTCATAACCTCCGTAAGAGACAGAATATGGTCAATTGTTTCAATAATGCTACGACCTTCTTCACTCGGTCTGAAATCAAGATTTTGTGAGGTTAATCCCTCTGTAGCCCAGTAATATCGAAAGCCTAAACCATCTACCACCCTGGCTGCCACAGTACCCTCGGTGTAATTAGAGGGGTATGCAGGAATTTGATAATAGTAATCTTTAGGATTTCCTTCTTGCGAAAATGTTAACAGGCTTGAGAACGCTAATATTAAATAGTTAAGTAAGTACCTCTTTAAATTCATGAGAATAATTTTCAATCACATATCTCAAAAGTAATTTAGCTTCATGAATCTCCAACGCATTTCAACGTTAAAACAGTTTATAGCCGAGGAACCGGAAAATCCTTTTAATGTGTACGCACTTGCGATGGAATACTATGAAGAATGTCCTTCTGAATCTCTTAATCTACTACGATCACTTCTTGAGAAGAAGCCGGAATATTTACCTACGTATTTTAAAGCAGCTCATCTGATGTGGGATATGGAGTTGTGGGCAGAAGCGGATATAATTTTCGCAAAAGGGATCCAACTTGCTGAGATTCAAAATGATCAAAAGGCACTTGTGGAATTGAAATCGGCGTATCAAAATTTTCAATTTGATCAAGATTAAGCGAGACATGACTTGACCAAACAAAACCGTGAGGAGTATGTTTAATTATTAATGTAACGCAAACCATTTGATAATGAACATATTAATAATTGCCATAATAATTATTGCCCTAGCTTTTTTAGTTTGGGTGATAAGCTCGTTCAGGGAGTTCAAAAAAATGGATGAAAATCCGAACGACTTTAATAAACGAAGAACTTTCAAGTCTGTAAGCGACGGGTCCGAGGAATTATAAGTCCATTCTCTCACATTTTCAATTTCACCTTTTCCTGAATACTTAATAAAAATAAGCCTAATAATCCCTCCTTCGACCATGTAACATGATTGTCAAAGTTTGAGACATCCCTATCAATGGATTGCACACTGCATCCATAGCTTAGCTTGAAATCAAATCGCAATAATCATGAAACAAATTAAAAGTGCATCCAAGTATTTGGTAGCAGCCGTATTTACATTCCTTGTTGCTACCAGTTGCAGCAAAGATGACGACACCAGCGCCAGTATCAACAGAGATGATTTAATAGGAGAATGGATCCTTGAAAGAGAAGAAGGTGATCCCGTAAACTATTACTTTTATATCAATGTGAGAAGCAACGGAGATTGGCTGGAAGCAAGTGGTGATGATGGCCCAGATGAAGTATTTGAGGGGCGATGGTCTCTTAGTGGCAATAGAGTTACTATAAATTACGATGATGGAGATGTTTCTACCGCTGATGTTATATCTGTATCCGCCAGTAGAATGACCGTAATTTCGGAAGACCTGTTGTTTGAATTCGCAAAATTATAAGTCGCACCACTAATCCTTCAGGCTTCAGATTAAAACCAGCCACCTCAGATCCAAACTCGGAAAAGAGGTGGCCTTGTAATATCTCCTTAAAACTTTTCCTTCACCCCATCATCCTCTAACTTTAGTCTATGAAAATGGCTAAAACTCCAAAGGAGTATTTTCTTACAATCCCTCACTATTTAGATATACTTGAAAAACTTAGGTCCATTCTTTTATCTACGGAACTGGAAGAAAAAATGAAGTGGGGTATTCCAACTTACTGCCTTAAAAACAAAAATGTTATTGGGATAGGGGCATTTAAAACATACGCAGGTATCTGGTTTTTCAATGGAGTTTTCATGAAGGATGAAGCAAATGTTTTAATTAATGCCCAAGAAGGAAAGACGAAGGGCATGAGACAGTGGAGATTTAAGTCAATTGCTGAAATAGATGAATCTTTACTGAAATCATATATTGATGAAGCAATTCAAAACCAAAAACAAGGCAAAGAGATAAAGGCGGAAAAGAAAGCCCTCACTATTCCAGATGAACTGAAAGAAGCCCTTGCTTCCGATGGCCAACTATCGGAAGCTTTCGAGGGTTTATCTCTTTCATGCAGAAGAGAATATGCAGAATACATTGCCGAAGCTAAGAAATTAGAAACAAAACAAAAGCGGTTAGAAAAGATCAAACCGATGATCTTGGAAGGGTCAGGCCTGAATGATAAGTACAAATAATACCTTGTGTCAGGAATAAGAGCAACAGTACCTCAAAATTTAATCACAATCTTCCCAAAGTGATCCGTTTCTTTGAAGCGATTGAATGCGGCTAAGTAATCATTCAGTTCATAGACTTTGTCTACAGTTGGCCTAATTTGATATTTACTAATCCATTCAAGCATTTCAGTAAACTCCTGATCATTACCCATCGTTGAGCCCATGATTTGGGCTTGTGACCAAAAAAGACGAAAGACATCTACTTTCTCAGGATATCCAATGGTACTTCCGTACATCACAATTCTCCCTGCCGGCTTCACAACCTTTAGATAGTTATTTAGTTGGTTGCCGCCAGCACTGTCCACGATGGTATCAAAACCACCTACCCGGACAGCTTCTTTGGCCCATTTTTCGTCCCTATAATTAAATCCAGCCTTAACTCCTTTCTCCAGCACTTTTTTTATCTTCTCTTCACTTCCACTTGTTACATAAACTTCTGCCTCAGAAGCTAAAGCAAAATCAATGGCAAACTGGCTCACACCCCCTCCAGCTCCGGTTACCAACACCTTTTTCCCTTTCCCTGATTTTCCTTTTTTGATGGTAGCTCTAAAAGCTGTCAATCCCGCTAATGGAAGTGATGCTGCTTCTTCACTACTCAACATGGAAGGTTTATCATTCAATCGGTGTTCAGGCACCTTGATGTATTCAGCCAAAGTACCATTGGAAGGCATACCTAAAACAGAATAGTTTGCTGACTGAGCTTGCGGATCATCTCCCCAATCCACATTCGGATTGATCACCACTTTTTTTCCTTCCCATTTGGATGAACCCTCTTCCACTACTCCAAATCCATCCGAGCCAAGTACTGTTCCGAACTGGATGCCAGGATACATACCTTCTCTAATCCACTGATCTCTTCTATTCAGGGCAGCCGCATGGATTTTCACAAGACATTCACCACTGGAAATCGAAGGTTTTTTGATATCAACTAATTGAATCGGTTCCGATTCTTGCGTAATAGCTATGGCTTTCATTAAATGAGTTATTGTTTAAAAAGGAGCATCATCCTCTTCTCCATTATCCTCACCCCCATTTGCCTTGCTAGGCAGTGTGATGGTAAAATCGGAATTTGATGGACCTGACGTAGGAAAAGCACCAAATGCATTTCCCTGATCACCATCCCAATCAGTGAACTTCGTGAATTTGCCAATAAATTTAAGATTAACCGTATCCAGTGAACCATTTCTGTGTTTGGCAATGATCACTTCTCCTAACCCTTGCAGTGGCATGCCTGACTCATCTGCATCCAATCCATAGTATTCAGGACGATAGAGGAACATTACCATATCCGCATCCTGCTCAATAGATCCTGATTCCCTTAAATCCGAAAGTTGTGGTCTCTTATCTCCACCCCTTGTTTCCACTGCTCTACTCAACTGGGATAGTGCAAGTACCGGCACGTTCAGTTCCTTTGCAATTCCTTTAAGTGCTCTTGAGATCGAAGCGATCTCTTGTTCCCGGTTTCCTCCACCTTTACTTGCATCACCTGACATCAATTGAAGGTAATCAATGATGATCAGTTTAACGCCATGCTGCGCTGCGAGTCTTCTACATTTTGCTCTAAGTTCAAGAATGCTTAAAGCCGGGGTGTCATCAATAAATATGGGTGCTTCAGAAAGCTGGCGTGTTTTATGGATCATTTGTTCCCACTCGTAATCAGCCAGATCACCCTTTTTTATCTTCTCACTAGGTAGCTCTGCCTCAGCAGAGATCAATCTGTTGACCAATTGCACGGAAGACATCTCCAATGAAAAGATAGCCACCGGGGTATTAAAGTCGATGGCCGCATTTCGAAGCGCGGAAACCACGAATGCTGTCTTTCCCATACCCGGCCTTGCAGCGATAATTACTAAATCGGAAGGTTGCCAACCTGATGTGACCCGATCCAGGGCAGAAAATCCACTAGGAACTCCTGTCAAGCCATCTTTACGATCCTTTCTGATCTGAATCTCATCGATAGCCTGATGCATCAATGAACTCATTTTATCATAGTTCTTTCGAATATGAGATTCGGAGACTTCAAACAATGATTGCTCTGCACGATCCAGCAACTTGAATACATCTATGGTATCCTCGTATGCATCCTTGGTTATCTCTGATGAGATACGAATCAGCTCTCGCTTGATGGACTGCTCAGCAATGATCCTGGCATGATACTCCACATTGGCTGCAGAGTTCACTTTGGTTGTAAGCTCAGCGACGTAATGGGCTCCACCTACTACCTCCAACTTACCAACCTTCCTTAATTGATGCGTTACTGTCTTGATGTCAATGGGTTGACTATCATTAAACAGAGCTACAATCGAAGCATAAATCTCATGATGAGCATCTTTATAGAAACTCTCTGGATGTAAAATATCGATAACATTGGAAAGGGCGTCTCTCTCTAGCATCAGTGCGCCTAAAACAGCCTCCTCTATCTCTAACGCTTGCGGGGGAAGCTTGCCTAAATTTTCTGAAAGTGTGGAAAGACCAATGCGACGGCTTTTGGTAGTACTCGAAGATGATTGCTGTGCTCCTTCCATTGAATATTTTTTCCGATTTGAGATTAGACTACAAACTTACTTTTTAGCAAAAGATAATAAAGTGATTTCGTCCACCAATTACCCCCCACTTATCCACAACGAAAATTCAATGCCTTTTGTGCATTATACTATCTTTGATCTATCATAATAAAATATAGAACTTGTTCAAGCTCAATCTAAAAAATCCCTTAGTAGTTTTTGATCTGGAAACTACTGGTACGAATATTTCCCAAGACCGTATCGTCGAAATTGCAATGATCAAAGCAATGCCTGACGGAACTATTGAAGAGAAGTGTAGAAAGATCAATCCTACCATTCCGATCCCCACTGAAACCAGTCTAATACATGGCATCTATGATGAAGATGTAAAAGAGGAGGCTACTTTTTCGCAGATTGCTAAATCCCTAGCTCAATTTTTGGAAGGATGCGACCTGGCCGGATTTAATGTATTAGGCTTTGATGTTCCTATGCTTGTGGAGGAGTTTTTAAGAGCCAATGTCGATTTTGATGTAGATAACAGAAAGATTGTCGATGCTCAGAAACTTTATCATCTCATGGAGAAACGAAATCTCACTGCAGCATACAAGTTCTATTGTGGAGAAGACCTTGAAAATGCCCACAGCGCCATGGCTGACACCAAAGCGACCTATGATGTTTTGGTTTCCCAGATTGAAAAGTACGAAGGACAAGATGCTTTTGACACACTTGGTAAAAAATTAGCGACAATAGAGAATGATATGGGAAAGTTGCATGAGCTCACCACATCAAATCGAGTTGACCTGGCTGGTCGTATGATTATAAAGGACGGTATCGAGATATTTAACTTCGGAAAACATAGAGGAAAGCCAGTAACTGAGGTATTAGAGAAAGAACCCAGCTTTTATGACTGGCTCATGAAAGGAGACTTTCCGCTGGATACCAAGAGGAAACTGACCAAGATCAAGTTGAGAGGATTTAATCGATAATGCATGATAAACAATCTATAGTTGTTCATTTCAATGGATGGATTAACAGCCTTGAACCCATTCATCGTCTATCTGAGCAACTTCGTGATTTATTGGACAATAGTAGCCTTGGTTTATTTGATGGTCACGAAATCGCTATAGATGGAAGCCATGGTTATCTATTTTTCTTTGGAGAGGACCCTAAAGCACTTTTTGAATTTGTAAAACCGACATTAATATCTGCAGATTTATTAAAATGCACCAGAGCAATCTTGCGATCAGGTAATATTGGAGAGAAAACTGAAGAAACGATTATTGAGCTTTAGATTAATGCTTCAAAATCTTGTTGATTCTTCGATTTTTTTCACATTTATCAAGTGATTCCAAGTCAAATGATGTAATACTTAATTTGACACTATCGAAAATGTTATATTTGATATTTAGTTACACCTAACATGCCGTCAAGATTCAAAAACAATGCTGGAATAAGAATAATAACAATTATCGCCATCGTGGTGATTGTTTATGGAATTCTGGTTACGCTGCTCGTATACGTAGAAAAAGACAGCCCACAATCCAATTTAAATAATTATTCAAATTCAGTTTGGTATTCATTAGCGACACTCACCACAGTGGGATATGGCGATCTTTTTCCCAGCACTACTTATGGGAGATTTATTGGGTATATTTTAATGATTACCAGTATTTTCATTTTCGGTATTCTAATCGGACAACTTACTACGCTTATGACAACAATCAAGGAAAATAAAAAACTAGGGTATGGTGGTACAGGTTTTAGCAATCATGCCGTAATTATCGGGTGGAATGAATTTGGATGGCATGTTGTAGATCAATTAGTTGGTGTTGGAAGACAAGTTGCGGTGGTAACGAACCGGAAAGATGATGTTGAATTAATAAGAGAGAAATACAACTCAAAGAATGTATTTGTGCTCTTCAGTGATTATAACAATCATGAGCTCATCAAAAAATCAAACATTGAGGCGGCCAATATTGTCTTCGTCAATATGATGGACGACACTGAAAAACTAGTTTATGTTTTGAATCTGAAAAAGGTATTCCCTGAAACAGAGTTTGTCGTAACACTGGAGAATGGAGATTTGAAAAATACGTTTTTATCTGCTGGTGTAAGTAACACCATTTCCACCCAGGAAATATCCTCAAAACTGCTTGCTTCATACATGTTTGAACCAGATGTAGCCACCTACAGTGAATCTATTCTTTCTTATGCAAAATCTGATGGTGACTATGACATTAAGCAATTGCTTATAACGAACAATAATCCTTACAGTGGTAAGGCCTATCAGGAAGTTTTCTTTGATCTGAAGAAAAGGTATAATTCTGTCTTGATTGGAATTACCAAACGCGATAAATATGGACAGAAGAAGCTTATAAAAAATCCATTGGGTGACCTGAAGGTCTATTCAGGTGATTATCTAATTATCATTCTTAATGGAAAGGCATATAAACTCCTCAAGCGTGTGTTTGGAGTAGAAGAAGGAACAGTAAAAGATCGGAAAAAATGAGAAAGCTTACAGCGATAGGCATTCTGGCGGTTCTCATTT
Organism: Ekhidna sp.; assembly: GCA_965267215.1. Taxonomy (GTDB): domain Bacteria; phylum Bacteroidota; class Bacteroidia; order Cytophagales; family Cyclobacteriaceae; genus Ekhidna. Next base: position 748,460 of record OZ253940.1, on the reverse strand, counting down.
CATGCGAGAATCGGGATATCAATGAAGGTGAGGAATTTCGACCCAGAGAGTTGCATGACAACTTCAATGACTCTCATTTCACTAAAGTGACTGTAGATGGTGTGGAATATTTGATGATGGAGAGAGATAACAACAACCCTCATGAGGGGTTTGGATTTATGGCGTTCCGAGCAAATAAGCTTATGGAAAAGCAAGACTCTATCATTTCATATCTAAAAGCTATGCAGCACTTTCAGAATAAGATGTATACCAGAATGTATCGAATATCAGAAGACTCTGGAAATGCAGAGTTTAATTCTAAGTTTCAGGAATTTCTTTTGAAAGAAAATAAAGAACTTCAACAACTTGAACGTGAGGATCTGGTAAACGATCAATAAAAAAGAGACCGCTAGCTAAAACGATCTCTGATTCTTTTTCTCTTACTCGAAGACCCTCAACCCTTATTACTTGAAGAATCCTTTCAACTCTCTCAAGCAGTGAGCGAGATGCTCGTCTACATCAGATCTGCCAATAATTTCTTTTCCTACTTTTTCGGCATCTATCAATTCATCTCTATCCTTGAATACTTCATCCAGAATATGACAGTAATCGATGAGTGTAAATAGAATAGTGAAAGCTGGGGATGGTTTGGCGCTCTTGAAAACAATCGCTTTAAGATTATTTCGAATTTCTTGCTCAAACGCGTAGTTGGCATTGTCCATACGATCAGATAGTGGTATCCACAGAAGCTTAGTCTCCTCTTTTTTGAGAATCCCTCTTTGAACCAACAATGCATTTAAATCTTCCTGAACATCTTTGAATTTCCCGGAAAGCGTGTTGATTTGGTCGGTCAGTGAAGGGCCCGTTTGAAGCTTTTTTAGCACATTATCCAAAATGCCATTGCCAGTACCTATGGTATCCACGACTGAAATATTACCGCCATCCAGCTTTACTTTCTTAAGAAGATATAATTCAAGGATGCATGCGGCAATTACTCCGGGTACAACATTTTTTTCTGCTGCAGCCAAAATACGTCCTTCTTCGTCATCTAAGGCAATTAAATAAAATCCTTCAGCGATGCTTAGTTTCATAGTTGGTCTTGTTTATCAAGTTGTGTTGTTTCTCAACAAGCGAATTTCATAAATTTTAGGGAAATCTTTACTTCACCAAATATTATTTTTTTAATAAAGCCCCAATTGTCAATCCCTGAACAAGAATAGAGAATACCACCACACAATAAGTGGTAAATAAAATGGTATCTTTTACTACGTCAGGAAAAGCCAGATCTGTCAGTGAAAGTGCCAAAGCAACGGATATTCCGCCACGTAATCCTCCCCAAGTAAGTATTTCTATTGTCTTCGGTTCGAATGTTCTAAAAGGTCTCATTGCAGTTATGGGAATACTTACCCCCAGGAATCTAGCAGTAAGTACGATCACGATCCCAATTCCTCCAATAGCCAGATTACTCATTGTGAAAGATTCAGCAATCACCAACATTTCAAGACCGATTAGTATGAAAAGAATGGCATTCAGCGCCTCATCCAACAAATGCCAAAACTTAAACACATACTCTCCTGTGGCATTGGCCAGCTTCTCATCTCTTCCCTCATTTCCAATGAAAAGTCCCATAACAACCATTCCAAGCGGTGCAGATACATGAAGCATTTCAGCGATGCGACCTCCAACCATCACCAAAGTCAACGTTACCAGTACTTCCAATTCGACGTGATCATTATCAATGAAATCCAGCAGTTTGAATCCAATAAATCCAAAAAGTGCTCCTAGGAGCAACCCACCAAATACTTCAATGCTAAAAAGCATCGCAACGCTACCTGCCGTAATTTCTCCTGCGCCATGGCCCCCATCATCATGAATCCCGGCCTGTGCTTTTGCTATTCCCAGTATAGTCAAAAAGATAACAACCCCTACGCCATCATTAAACAAAGACTCCCCTGCAATCTTTATTTCCAGTTTCTTGGATAACCCCGCCTTTTTTGTAAGGGCTAAAACGGCAATAGGATCTGTAGGCGAAATCAGTGCGCCGAATAGTAAACAGTAAATAAGGTCTATCTCGAAACCAAGGATCATTGGGAAAATCCAGTATACCAGAAAACCAACGATAAACGTAGACATCAACGTTCCAAGCGTAGCAAGTATGATTACGGGTACCCGTTCCTCAATTAGTTTGGTCAGATTAGTAGACAATGCTCCCGCAAATAAGAGAAAGTTGAGCATGACATTCATGAGAACTTCTTCAAAATCAAATTCTGCAATGATGTGTTCAGCACCCTCTGTGACGGAAGGAACAAAATATCCTAAAATCAGGATAGTTAGGGACATAATCAATGCGATGAACATCAAACCAATGGTTGATGGCAGTTTCAGCACGGTTATGTTAATCAACGTAAAGCAGGCAGCCAAGAAGATTAGAAGGGTGATTAGTTCTAATATACTCATCGGTAAACTAGGTAGAAGTTTCTTGTTGGTTTAGATTAGCAAGCAAAATAAATAATTTACCAGTACGAAAAAAATCAAGCGTCACGTTAAAAACACCTTAAAACGTGATTATTTTCATCAAACGACTAATGATTCTAAAATTCAAAAAGCCTGGAATGAGTACATTCAGGTCCTCAAAGATTTGTGCTTTGATCTCGATCATAGGCGTAATGATTGGGTGCACAAGTGTTAAGAAACTGGCAGTAGAAACTGACGTAAATCGTTTACTCAATAAGTCAGAAATCTTCTCCAATCAGTTTACCGGTTTTAGCTTGCTGGATATTGAAAGTAACCAGCTTATCGCCAGCCACAATGCTATCTTAAAGTTTACTCCTGCTTCTAATACAAAGCTGCTGACGATGTATGCAGTGTTGAAATCGTTTGAAGATTCAATTCCTTCACTTCTTGTCCAAAAAATGGATTCGGGTCTTCTGGTTCAACCACTTGGTGATCCTACCTTTCTCTATGAACCATTCACGAGCCAGTCGATTTTTTATAAATTGAATAACAGTCAGAAAATCTCTATTTCCTGGCCGGAAGATGATTTAGAACCCTTTGGAGCTGGATGGGCTTGGGATGATTACATCTACAACTTTCAACCTCAAAGAAGTTGGTGGCCGGTTTATGGAAACACTGTCAGTGTTAAGAAGGTAAATGATACATTAACAATTACACCCTCATTTTTTAAGGATTATGTAGAGGTGTTGAAGCAAACCAAACCTGGAGAGTTAGTCGATAGAGAATTGAAGTTCAATTTATTTAAAGCTTATTTGGAAAGTGATACTTCTGATTTTGAGCGGGTTATACCTTTTGAATATTCGAAAGAGTTATTTATTGAATTACTTCAGGATACCCTAAACGCCCGCCCGGAATTTGCTTCGTTGAAGTTCAATAATCCGGATACGCTTTATTCTCAGCATCTAGATACCGTATTATCTTATATGCTTAAGCCTAGCGATAATTTCCTTGCAGAACAGCTATTGATTTTAGCTTCCCACAGAAATGGGTTTGCTGACATTAAATCCTTTATTAAACACATTAAAACAACATGGCTTGCTTCGCTTACTGATATGGTTTGGGTGGATGGCTCTGGACTTTCGCGCTACAACCTCATATCTCCTATTGATCAGGTGAGGCTTTTGAAATTGAGTCTTGAGGAATTTGGATGGGATCGAATCACAGCTATGCTTCCCACTGGTGGGCAAGGTACGCTGGAGGATCGTTTCCTCTCAGAAGAACCATACATTTTTGCTAAAACAGGTACGCTAAGTAATAATCACAACCTGAGTGGTTTTCTCATCACCAAATCAGGGAAACGAATGATATTTTCTTTTATGAGTAATCATTATATCCGACCAACCGATGAAGTGAAGCAAGCAATGGAAGAGTTCATAATCGAAGTAAGAAATGCCTATTAAAAGTAGGGTCTTCTTATCACTTAGTTGTACTATAAGCTAGAAGCGACTTAAATAATCTAGCTGATGAAAAAAATATTTTACATCCTGTTCATTGCCATCATCTCATTTCGCTGTAGTGATGATAACTCCATTACCTCGGCTGAAGTCGCAATTGAGAAAGCATTAATGGGATTAGAGGTTAAGAATAGAATCGCAAGTCCACTTTATTATTTCGTTGTTGATAAAAACGCATCCTTCCTTATAGATTGGATTCCGACAGTAGGTGAAGATACTCCCAGTATCAGTCCTTATGCAAGGAAGAACATTCCGTTTGAAGATATCATTGGGTTTGAAAATGATTCAGAAACAGTCATTTTTTATTATTGGAAAGCAGTAGAGGTAAATGGTGAACTTACCCCTGGTCCTGTTTCATTTCTAGAGGTTGATTTTTAGTTGTATTCTCTCACAAGACCACCTGTTAATCTCAGGATAGTCACTTTCGAGTCTATCAAATTATATACAGATTGCAACTCTTGAATTGAAGCGCTCAAATACGTGTTTTGAATGGTTCTATAATCGAACGAATTGATCGTGCCTCCCGAAAATTTATCTGTATTGATCTGCAGGTTTTGCTGTGCAGACTCCCTCCTCCTTCTATTGATCTCCAGTAATCTCTTTCTTGTGTTGTATTGATCAAGCGCCTGTTTCAAATCCCTTCTTAAAGAAGTTTTCAAACGATCAATTCTCATTTCACCAATGTTCTCCTGCAGTGCTGCACGTTGAATCGCACGATTAATCTTACCTCCATTGAATAATGTAAACGAGATAGTGAAATTGCCTCCCCAATTGACATTTTCGTTTATTCCTGAATCGCCTCCAATATTTTGTCTGATTTCAGCAGGCCAGTCGCTAATATCAACATTGCCTCTGGTAAAGGTGTAGTTTGCACCAATAGATAGTGAAGGATACCTATCGCTCTTACTTAACAAGTAATCAGATTTTAGAACAGACTGACTTAAGTACAACGTTTTCAGGTCAGCATTATCTGCCTCCATCCTATCGATCAGATCTTGAAACTCAAGATCTACGATCTCATAATCTAAAGAATCAGTTAGTACATATTCTCTCGCTGGCTCTTCTATCCCTAATATAAAGTTCAGATTGGAAATTGCGTTTCGATAAGCCAATTCCTGATTGATGTAATTCGTCGAGTCAGTTAAAAAATTACCTTCTTCAAGTAACAGATCAGAAGTGATTGCACTTCCCAGGTCTTTCTTGATTTCCAGTTGTTGGTACTTATCCCTACTCAAATCCAGCTGCTCTTGAAACTGATCCAGTCTTTCTTTTTCCAGTACTGCCAGGTAATAGCCCAGAATGATGGATTGAAGTGTATTTTGAATTACAATATCCGCATTGCCTTCAGATTCCGCTTGAAGCTGCTCAAGCCTTCGCTTTGAAATACGTATATCATACACCTGCAACAGGTTCCAATTCAAGTTTAAAGATGGCTGTGCCTGTGTCGTATTGGTTGTTGCCAAAAAAGCAAAGGGGTTAACCAGTTGCCTATTGTCTGAACTATTGTAGCTCCCGACAAAAGAGGCACTCAAAGTAGGAAACAGATTGGTCTCACCCCAATTGTTGTTGAGTCTGGACACCTCCACATTCTTTTTCTCAATTACGATATCGTAGTTATTCTGAAGTCCTACTTGTATCGCATCATTTAAAGAAAGCTGTTCCTGGGCTCCTGCTTGTAAAAGGCATAATATGCCAAGAGAAAAAAATAATTTCTTCATCCTTAGTTGAGTATAATGGTTATTTAGGCGGATTCTTTGTATTCTTCGATTCTTCGTTCATCAATTAGTACACGCTCGACATCTTCTCGTGTAGGTTTCTTTCCAGTCCACAACCATTTTGCAGCTCTTCTTATATCGTTGAACAGCACAATGAATACAGGGAAGTATAAAAGAATAATAAACGTACCGATCAATACCCCATATGCTACCGAGATTGCCATTGGGATCAGGAATTGTGCCTGGAAACTTGTCTCTTTTATCAATGGGTACAAGCCAAGCACGGTCGTCAAAGAAGTCAGCATAATCGGCCTGAATCTTGATAATCCTGCATTGTATGCCGCCTGGTAAACAGACATCCCTTCATTTTTAACCAATGAATTAAACTTCGATAGGAATACCACTGCATCATTGATAATCACACCGGATAATGCTACCATTCCCCAAACGCTGAGTAATGAAACCGGAAGCTCTTTAGCAGGAGAGATCCAATCTTCAATTCCATGCCCCAGGATTGCTCCAAACCACCCTAGCGGAATCATCATAATGATCAGCACTGCCTGATAATATGAACGGAATGTGATCATCAGTATGAAGAAAATGATGATGAACGCTCCGCCAAAAAACAAAGCGATCTCTTCACCTGCACGAGCACTCTGCTGAGATTGTCCTCCATAGTCTACAATCACAGAAGGATACTTAGCACTAAGAGCAGGTACAATTTCTTCTCTAATCTTTTTCAGAATAGGTGGCACTTCACCAAACGGATCAATCATTTCAGCTTCCACAGTGATTGCACGTGAAGTATTGTAATGCTTGATGCCAGAAACACCACGTTCTATTTTGTATTCCGCCAGTTGAGATAATGGGAATTCTTCCCCATTCGCTGTTTTGATTTTAATATCTTCCAACTGGCTGATGCTCTTTCGACCAGAGTCCGGGTATCTAACCCATACCCTCAATTCATCATTACCCTTCATAAAACGTTGGACCTCCTCGCCAAAGAATCCCTGGCGCATCTGCTTTGTAATATCGTTATGATTTAATCCCAGGAAGTAGGCTTCCGGTCTTAGATCAAACAACATCTCTCTTCTTCCAACCGGAACATTGTCTTCAATCTCCTTTAGATCAGCGATTCCTGCCAGTTCATCTTTCAGGAATTGCTTGGCTTCTCCCAGCTCATCATAGTTTTTGCCCATAAGACGTATCGAAACAGGTTTACCAAATCGATTACCTCCTCCAATTGCAAATTTCTCAGCTTCTCCAACAGGGCCTATCTCTGATCTGATCTTTGCGATCAGATCAAATTGATTGATGCCATAATCGTCTAGTTCCTTATAGAAAATATTGATAGATCCGGTATGCGAACCTGACTCCCATTGTGAGAATCCAACATTGGTAAATGTATTGTTAATGATGTTATCTTCCGTACCCAGTTCATTTTTTAGATTGTCATTCACCTTCCAGATGGCTTCTTCAAAAGTGGCCAGATACCTCTCTACTTTTTGCTCTCTTTCTCCTGGTTTAAACGCAATGTTTACATTGAAGCTATTAAAAGGAATTTGAGGGAAGAAAGTCGCCTTGATCTGTCCTCCTGCAAGCAAACCCATGATGATAATCAAGAAACCGGCCAACAGAGAGAGTGAAACCCATCTGTTTTGCATCGTAAATCTCAGGCCTCTGCCGTAGATATTGTCTCTCATATAATCAATCACCCCGTTCAGCGATTTCCTGATTTTATAGCTTCGGGTATTTTCCTTTTTCACCTTCAAAACACTCTTACTAGCCAGGTGAGCCGGAAGTACAAAAAATGCTTCAAGAAGGGAAAAACCTAAACTGAAAATCACGACAAAAGCCATGTCTCTCAGGAATTCAAATCCTCCCGTTAGAAACAGGAGTGGTGTAAATGCGACAATGGTTGTCGATACTGAAGTGAACACTGCCGGAAGTACTTCAATGGTCCCATTTACAGCTGCTTTGATGGGGTTTCCATGCTTTTCAAAATGCGAATAGATGTTTTCAGCAATTACGATTCCATCATCCACCAATATACCAATTACCAGTATCATGCCGAAAAGTGAAATCATATTTATGGTTAGCCCAACAAATATTCCCAGAATAAACATTCCAAGAAATGAGGATGGGATCCCCCAGGCCACCCAGAAAGAAAGTCTCAAACTTAGGAATAGGCCTAATGATATAAGTACAAGAATTAAACCTACAATTCCATTAGTCGTCAATAGATCCAACCTTTGATTCAACATCGTCATGAAGTCCCAGGTCATGTGCAACTCTACTGACTCATTCCTGGCATTAAATTCATCTACATAAGCATTGACCACCGTCGAAATTTCTTCAAGATCCTCTGTCTCCAGCTTTCTTACTTCTATAAATACGGCTTGTTTTCCACTCAATAATGCTTTTGACGGAACGTCAGCAAACTGCTCTTTGATCACAGCGATATCTTTCAGTAAGACCTCACTACCGTCAGTATTACTCCGAACAACGATGTTTGAAATATCAAAAGCTTCGGTCTCTTTTGCTTTTGACCGAATCAGAATTTCCTCTTTGGAAGATTTTACGGAACCGGCGGAAATATCCCGGTTGTTTTGTCTCACAGCATTGGCTACCTGATCGAATGTGAGATTATACCTTAATAGATCTTGTTCGCTGACCTCTATGGACACCTCTAATGCAGGAAATCCTGTCACGTTCACTTGTGAAATGGCTTCCTTTGCCAGGAGGTCATCTTCAACTTCCTCAGCAAATTTCTTGAGGGTCTTTAAATCCACATCTCCTGTGAGTCCAAGCCACTGAGCGGTGGAGCGTTGCTTTTGTTTAAACACGATAGGTTTTTCAGCACCTGCTGGGAATGAGTTAATTCCGTCTACCGCATTTTTGACCTCCGTATAAATGTCATCGATATCAAAGTTGTCAAAAGTGACTAAAGTAATGTTGGCCGAGTTTTCTGATGAGGTAGATATAATTTCATCAATTCCTGCAATGGAATTGATCGCTTCTTCTATTTTCAATGTCACACCCTCTTCCATTTCCTCTGGTGAGGCACCAGGATAGGCAACAGAAATATTGATATTTCTATCACTCCTGGTCGGGAAAAATGATTTCTTGGTGTTGGCAATTGCCACAATACCACCAATCAGTGTCAGGGCGATTAGGATATTCGCCAATATTGGAAATTTAACGAAGTACTCTACAAGGTTTTTTATGAATGTCATATCTCCGTTTTTTAGTTAGATGCTGATGGTGACTGTCCGGCTTCAGAAACCTCTTGGGAAGCTCCAAGCTCCAGGTCTATGTCTTTCTTCTCACGTTTTTCCACAACCATATTTTCATAGGCCCCTATCATTGGTTCAATTACCAGGTCTTCACCTTTTTCTAAACCACTAACAATGGCCTCTTCATCTGCTAGCCTTATTACATTAATGCGTCTCGTCTTTAGGAGTGTGTCCTCTACAACAAAGACTTCATCACCGTTATAAATGGCATTCCTTGGCATAATCATACCATCGCTGATAGTACGTGCAGGTATTGCAGCCTGGAAAAACTGACCATCATAGATTTTCTTTCCATTGGAATCGATAGCGATGAATACATCGACAGATTGGGTATTTTGATTAACAAAATCACTAATTCGTGTCACAGTTCCTTCCCACGACTGATCCATCTCATCAGAGTAAATTCTAACACTTGAATTCACCTGGATCCAGGGAATGTCTTTGGTCTCTACAGCAACTCTTAGTTCATGAACACCTGCACGCATAACCTTACCAATGCTCGTACCCGGATTTACAAACGAGCCAGACTGTAAATTAACCTGCATGATACTGCCTGCGAATGGCGCGTAGTATCTATGCTTAGCTAATCTTGCTTCCGTACTTTTGATAGTGTAGTATGAACTATAAATACCCTTGGTCGCAAGGAAAATTTTTTCCTTCTCTGATTTTACCTTTGGTAGAGGCGCGAATTTCTTGTCTACATCTAAAGAACTGAAGTAGTCATTCCAGGTATTAAAATTTTCATTGAAGTCCACTTTTATGTCCGGTAAGATTCCTGCAAGATCTCTTAAAAAGTTGCTTTTAGTGGATTTGAGATTTAAGGCAGGCTCTGTATCGTCGATGTAAAAGAGTAAATCACCTCGCTTGAATCGTTGACCTTCTTTCAGCCGTACACTCCCCTGAAACATTCTTCCGGAAACCTCAGAAAGCAAGTCGAGTGTTTGTGCTGTCTGCACCCTTCCGTAGGTTACAATATCTGTTTGAATGGTCTGATAATTCACCTTTTGAATTTCTACCGTCTTTTTCACTGCAATGGGTGCTCTGTTGTCTGGTTCCTTTTTCTGACCAGCAAACATTCCAGCAAGAGCAAAGGCGAGAATCAATATGCCTATGGATGATCCGATGATGATTAGTTTTCTCTTCATTTTGAGTAGTTGATGTCCATGTACTTAATGGAAAAATTGCCTGTTTGGTTACACCGATTTGAGTATTAGTGATGGATGGAAAATACAAAATCTGAGTAGCTATATAATGGGGTTATCGGCAGCTATCAATTTGGTCCTTAGAATTGTCTATTCATGGCAAAAAGCCGCCTAATCCCATATCAAAGTCTACAATTCCGGTAAAATCATTACCGAAGACAAAGTTCGGACAGTCTTATTAAAGTACAATATGTGATATAACCCACTTACTGCATTTCTTGAGTAGTTCACTGCATACTCACGAATGTAAACCATGTCTGCATCACATCTTAGCTACTTTCATGTTCAAACCATTCCAATGAAAGAACTAATAGTCTTTTTAACCCTGACTCTTTTCTTATCTTGTAAAGATTCAACTACTTCATCCTCTATCAATAACTTCGAGCAAATTCCTTCAGCCATTAGCCCCATAGCTGTGAATGAACTTCCAAAAATCAACAATGTTAGCATCCAAAAATCAGGTGTATCATACAAGATCACATTTGATCTGGAGGATGATGATGAATCGCTTGACATTAGCATTTATGGAATAGATGAATCAAACAGCTCATTAATCAACCAAAATGAGTTTGCAACCGGTGATATCGGCCCTGGCATCAGTCCGGGAAATAACAAAGTCATCACCTGGAATCCTCAACAGTCTTTTGATGGTTTCCAGATCATTGCCGATGACCTCTATGAGCCTACGGTAGAGGAAGTCCTCCGTTTAGTCTCTTCCGATAGAATAAAAAACGACCTACTCAAGATAGAGGGGATTAGAGATGACAGTCAGGGAAGGGAGTTACTAGAAAAAACAAGGGCGTACCTCAATGATCAATTTGAGCAAAGTCATCTGGGCATTCTAGATCACACCTTTCAATGGAATGGCATCACAGGACATAACCTTGTAGGAACGCTGGGCGGAATTAATACTTTTTTGGGTAGATATGCTGTTTCAGGACATTACGATACTGTCGGATCCACTCCAGGGTCAGATGACAATGCATCCGGTACTGTAGGCATGTTGGAAGTGATGCGGATTCTGTCGCTATTCCGATTTGACAGAACGATGGATTTTATTGGTTTTGACCTGGAAGAAAGAGGGCTCAGAGGTGCCAGACAATACGTTCAAGATTATGCAAAAGATCAGTTCTTTGAAGGTCTGATCAATTTTGAGATGATTGGATACACTTGCAGGTCATCAGAATGTGAAGGTTTTACACTAGCCGACACTTCCATTTATAATATTGCTAATCCTTCATCAAACCAATTACAAGATGTATTCCTACAGGCTGGCAGTAATTTTGTATCGGAACTAAAAATACAGTCCGTAGTGGCAGATAGTGATCCAAATTTTAGACGAAGTGACCATGCCCCTTTCTGGGATGCTGGGCTTCAGGCTCTATTCATAACGGATGGCGCTAATTTCAGAAACCCGCACTACCATCAACCAACGGATCGAATCGGCACAATTGATATAGATTTCACCACTCAGATTGTTAAAACTACCATCGCCACACTCTTCGAGCTAGGTAATCCACGGCATGTTGGTATGTATCGGTCGGATTTATAGAAAAAACCTTCTTTGACGAATCAGGCGATGAAAACCAATTAATTCATATATTGGTTATGGTTTTAACGTTAGCCAATAGGATTATGGAAAAAATCAATAAAAGCGAGGAGGAGTGGAAGAAAGAGCTTTCCGAAGAGCAATACTACATTTTAAGAGAAAAAGGAACTGAACGACCCTGGACGGGAGCTTTGCTGGAAAATAAAGATACAGGCATCTATGAATGCGCTGCATGTGAGAATGAACTCTATTCGTCTGAAACCAAATATGATTCCGGGTCAGGTTGGCCCAGCTTTTGGGACCCGATAAATGCTGAAGCAGTTGATTTCGAAAAAGATACTTCATTCGGAATGATAAGGACGGAAGTAAAATGCGGAAGGTGTGGTAGTCATCTGGGGCATATCTTTCCGGATGGACCCCAACCGAGTGGTCAACGGTATTGTATGAATTCAGGGGCTTTGAATTTTAAGAAGAAAGATTAGGAAACTGTATTTAGTTTGGTAATTCTCACAAAATTTTCATCAATCATCCAGAGGAAATGAGGGGATATATTGACAACCGCTCCATTAAGGGTGGACTTCACGAAGAAGTTAGTTTTATTGATCTCGTTCTCATTTTCCAGGTATGAATTAACCAATTCGCCTTTCATGTTTCTAACGATAGGCACCTCTCCTATTACCTGAACTCCTAAAAATTCAGAGAGTGCAGCAATCGACATATTGGCGATCAGGTTTTCAATCTCAGACATGAAATCGTGTTTCATCATCTTCGTTTGGGAGTTTCTTGTGGTATTCACGCTCTCCGGAAGACAAACCTGGTTGATCAAATCCATCTCGTGGCTGTTTATCACAAAGTAAAATGCACCATTGATCTCTCCATTAAAAGCCACTTTCATCAAGTTCACTTTAAATCTTCCCAAGTCATCAAATTCATGTAAAGATTTGAGCTCACCCTCCCCGTACTGAATCAATTCAGGATTCACCCGAATCCGAAGCATCTGCTCCATAGACTGGGCTGCTTTGCTTAAGGATTCAAGAATCATCTCCTCGATGATTTCTAAATGCAATTTTGATAACTCGCCTCTGCTCACTTAATACGCTTTATTAGAAATTACCAACATATAAAATTAACGATTGATAATAAGTTCCATCGCTCCATCTAAATCGATAAATAACCTTTGATATAGGTTCGATCTATGGGGATAGACAAAATCATTAAATTGAAATGACAATCTAAAACCTAAATCCATGAAGAAGATATTTTTAGTCGCCATGATGATGACGTTGGTCGTTTTCTATGGTGAGTCTCAACGAAATCGTAAATCAAAGTCCACTAATTCTTCTCCTGGCTATAGTACGAAGCTATACGAGGGAATGCAGTGGAGAAATATTGGACCCTTTAGAGGAGGCCGTTCTGCTGCTGTAACTGGAGTGCCTGGAAAACCCAATTTGTACTATATGGGCGCAACCGGGGGAGGCGTGTGGAGAACAAAGGATGGAGGACAGATATGGGAAAATATTTCTGATGGATTCTTTGGTGGATCAATCGGAGCTGTAGCTGTGAGTGAATGGGATAACAATGTCATTTATGTTGGAGGTGGTGAAGTAACTGTCCGGGGGAATGTTTCTTCCGGCTGGGGTATGTGGAAGTCGGTAGATGCGGGAACGACCTGGGAGAAAATTGGAATGGAAAATGCCCGACATATTCCAAGGATAAGGGTTCACCCTAAAAATCCGGATCTTGTGTATGCTGCGGTCATGGGAGATCTGTATAAGTCATCCACTGAGCGAGGTGTCTATCGAAGCAAAGACGGTGGTAAAACCTGGGAAAAGATCTTGTATGCGAATGCAGATGCCGGAGCTGTTGACTTAACCTTCGATCCCAATAATCCCAGAATATTGTATGCCTCCACCTGGAGAATCAGAAGGACGCCCTATAGCCTGGAAAGTGGCGGTGAAGGATCCGCACTATGGAAAAGTACTGATGGTGGTGACTCCTGGACAAACATTTCAAAGAATGAAGGACTACCCGGAGGAATTTGGGGTATTTCCGGTGTGACTGTCTCTCCTGTCAATTCAAACAGGGTCTGGGCCATCATCGAAAACGCTAAAGGTGGAGTGTACAGATCAGATGATGCAGGTAAAACCTGGCGGTTAATCAACAAAGAAAGAAAGTTGCGTCAACGGGCATGGTACTACACCCGAATCTATGCAGATACACAAGATGAGGATATTGTTTACGTCATGAACGTTCGCTATCACAAATCATCCGATGGCGGTAAAACGTATGAGACCTACAACGCACCACATGGTGATCATCACGATTTCTGGATAGCACCGGAAGACAATCAACGAATGGTCATTGGTGACGATGGAGGAGCACAGGTGTCTTTTGATGGAGGTGAAAACTGGTCTACGTACAGGAATCAACCTACCGCCCAGTTTTATCGAGTAACGACTGACGATTCATTTCCTTACCGAATTTATGGGGCGCAACAAGATAATTCTACCGTACGAATCGATCACCGCTCCGGTGGATGGTTTATTGACGAAGACGACTGGGAATCTACTGCTGGCGGTGAAAGTGCACACATTGCACCCGACCCGGACAACAACGATATTGTGTACGGAGGTAGCTACGATGGTTTTTTGACACGAGTAGATCATGAGAATGAGCAGATTCGTGCAGTGAACGTATGGCCGGATAACCCGATGGGGCACGGTGCAGAGGGTTTCAAGTATCGGTTCCAGTGGAATTTCCCGATCTTCTTCTCTCCTCACAATTCAGATAAGCTCTATACGGCTTCCAATCACCTGCATGTCTCTCTTGACGAAGGTCAAAGCTGGGAAATCATAAGCCCTGATTTGACGCGTAATGATCCAGGCAAGCTCGGATCTTCAGGAGGACCTATTACGAAGGACAACACCAGTGTGGAATACTATTGTACCATTTTCGCTGCAACCGAGTCTTACCATGAGGAGGGTGTGATATGGACCGGGTCGGATGATGGATTGGTGCACATAACAAAAGACTTTGGCAACAACTGGGAAAACGTAACGCCCACAGGAATACCGGAGTGGATGATGATCAACAGTGTGGAAATTGATCCATTCAATAAAGGTGGACTGTATATTGCCGGAACACGATACAAGCTCGGAGACTACAGGCCTTACATCTACAAGACGGAAGACTATGGTAAAACCTGGAAGAAAATCACGAATGGTATTCCTGCTGAGCACTTTACGAGAGTAGTGCGGGCAGATCCAAGCCAGGCTGGTTTGTTATATGCTGGTACGGAAGCAGGTATGTACGTCTCATTCAACGATGGTGCAAGCTGGCAGCCTTTCCAAATGAATTTACCGATTGTACCCATTACAGACCTGGCTGTGAAGGACAACAACCTGATTGCTGCGACACAAGGAAGAAGCTTTTGGTTGATTGATGATTTGACGCCTCTGTACCAATTAAAAGATGCCAAGGATAAAGCACATTATCTGTTTAAACCACTGGACACCTGGCGTATGGGTGGCGGAAATGGAAATACTTCCAAAACGGCTGGGACCAATCACCCGGGTGGTGTACTCATCAATTACTATGTAAAAGACACAGCGAGTACGGATACGATCCGCATCAGCTTTCACGAGAACGGCGGTGATTTGATCAAGGCTTATAGCACCCATCCGGATAAAGAAGCCAAAGAAGGAAAGCTGGAGGTAAAAAAAGGATTTAACACGATGAACTGGAACCTGCGCTATGAAGGCGCTAAAACCTTTGACGGCATGATCCTGTGGTGGGCTACCACGCAAGGGCCCATGGCTGTACCCGGAGATTATAAAGTGAAAATGACAGTCAATGGTGCCGAAATGATGCAAGACTTCAAGCTGAAAGGCGATCCAAGAAGTGAGTCTACCCAGGTGGATTACCAGGCACAGTTTGATTTCCTGATCAAAGTAAGGGATAAGTTGTCGGAGACCAACCAGGCGATCATAGATATCCGCAAAGCGAAAGCACAAATCAACGATGTGATGAAAAAGGCAGATAACGATGAAATCAGTGAGCTTGGAAAAGCAATCAATAAAGACATGTCTGAAATAGAGAAGGCACTGTATCAGACAAAGAATGAAAGCGGACAGGATCCGTTGAATTTCCCAATAAGATTAAACAACAAACTCGGTCATTTAGGATCATTAAGTGGTATGGGGAATAGCAGACCAACTAACGCCGCGCTTGAATTTTATGATGAAGTGACTGCACTGATCGATGAGCAACTTAAAGCACTTAATGTCATATTTGATACTCGCATTGATGAGTTTAACCAGGCGGTGAAAGAAGCTGAGGTGGATGCAGTGAAGTTGGGAGAAGATTAATTCAACGACTTAAAAAGACGATTAAAAGGGGTGCTGATAGCATCCCTTTTTGTGTCCTATAATCTGAAAGCATTACATGCTCAACCGTACATTTAGCTTTTCTTCCAAATGTTCAGCGTCAGTCGATCCACGTTCGACTCCTTTATCATCTATGATTGGAGAAAAACCGTAATCGTAAGCCAGATAATAAATAGTTTGTTTTGACTTAAAAACACTATTGAAGTATCTATAATCGTATCCCATCCGATCCAACACTTCTTTTCTTACCGTTGACTTTCCTTCCGGACACAAAGTCTTAAGAATTGATCTATTGTGGCGCAATATGCGATTGATCTCCTGAATGGTCACCTCTCCGAAACTCTTGTGTCGATTGTGATAAGATGATTTACAGGCAGAATCACAATACTTCTTTCCTAGTCTTCCTTTGAGCTCCTTGCCACATTCAAGGCAGTTTCTTATATCAAATTGAATGTCTGGATGTCCCATAATCGTATTATTAAACGTATATAGACGTTTTTAAACGTTTATCAATACGATTAAATTAATGAAACATTGGTTATTTGACATATGTTACAACAAAATAACATTGCCTTAACGTATCGTACAGCCCTATCCATGTTAGAATCTAAAATTCAGCTCATGAGATACAGCGAATCGACAAGGAAAGTTTATCGATACATGTTTCGGGATTTCCTTAAATTCATGTATCCCAAAATGCTACATCAGATCACGACAAACGATATCTATCACTATCAACATCATATTGTGGTTACAAAAAAGTGCTCAAGAGCCTACCAGAACCAGTCCATCAATGCAATTAAATTTTACCTTGAACACGTATTAGGACAAGACAAACAGTTCTTCTCACTGGTACGACCAAAGAAAGCAATGCAATTGCCCGAGGTATTAGGAGAGGAAGAAGTTGCTAATATTCTAAAGGCAACAACCAACTTAAAGCATCGGGCCATACTAACTACCCTCTACTCGGCTGGACTTAGGATGGGCGAGCTATTAAACCTTAAGATATATGATATTGATTCTGAATACATGCGGATCTGGATAAGGGGTGGTAAAGGACAAAAAGACCGTTTAACTATACTATCCCCCTATTTGTTAGAGTTATTAAGGGCTTACTACAAGCAATATTGGCCCAGAGATTATTTGTTTGAAGGCGCTAGCAAAGGTCCATATTCTGCAACGAGTGTCAGAAAAGTACTCTACAGGTCATTGAAGAACGCTGGCATTAATAAAAAGATTAAGCCGCATACGCTAAGGCATAGTTTTGCTACACACCTCCTCGAGCAAGGAACCAACCTGCGTTATATTCAAAGCCTTCTAGGACACAATAGCACCAAGACAACAGAAATCTATACGCACGTAAGCAGCAAGAACTTGCATGAAATTAAAAGCCCATTGGACAGCATCGTTGCAACTGGTATATTTGAAAGGTAGATAAACGACATATGTCGTTTACATAAATGTTATCTCTCATACCTCTCGATTAAAGAGTTTCAGTGATTAGAATTTTAACTGTTTGTTTTCTAGCTGGCTTGCTAACCAACTGCAAGAACGATCAACCTTTTAACTCTGAACTGTGGAAGAAAAAAGGCCTTGATTGGCAAATAACAGAATTTAGAGAAGTTATGGTTTCTGACCTCCTTAACTCTGATACCTTAACTGGACTTTCTAAATCAGAACTAATCCAACTTCTTGGCGAACCAGAATTAGTTGAGAGAAACAAATTCATTTATTTGGTAAGAGAAAAATACGACTGGGACATTGACCCTACGTATATCAAGAACCTAGTTATTGAAATTGATTCATTGGAAGGAGTTGTGGACTATCAGATAGAACAATACAAATGAATAAGAGTGAAGCAGTTTTAAAAGACAAAGTTCTTGAATACTTGGTAACTGTCAAGAAATCTGAAGCTGACGGTGTAATTGCCAAACACATCGGTTATGAAGATTTCGAAGTGGGGTTTGCTGCCGAACAACTCAAGCAAGATGGTCTTGTCGAACTTATGAACATCACTTCCTATGATTCTAAGCGAGTAAATGAGTATATGGTGACTCTCCAAACAAAAGGAGACTATTTCTTTCGTCATAGCTCGTACATCTCCAAATACAACAAATGGAAACAAAAATACAATTGGAGAAGACTTAAAATAGTTGCTGCAACAATGAACGCCTTAGCAATAATTACTATCGCCTCGATTTCAGTTTGGATTAACTACACAAATAATACCGATAAACAAGCTAAGGAACAGCTTCAGGAACGTGTGACGGAACTCGAACTTCAATTGCGAACTGTAACGGACTCTCTCAATTTAGTGAGAAAGGATTCGATCAACTGAACAAAAACGAGAGATAACAGGCACTAGCGCGAATATGCCTGTGTGCTTTCTGCTAGTTGCATTGCAATTCGACCGCTTCACCGCCAATTCTGCTATTTTTTCTTCCCCTCACTCCTTTTCGCCTTTCTAGATTGAGATTTGTGGAACGCAGCTCTTCGTAGTTACCGTTGCAGGGGTTGGGCAGTTTCGCTAGTTTAGTGCTCTTTACATCTAGTGGGCATACTCTCGCTAGTTAAACGTTATCTGGCATGTACTGCACCATGAAAAATCTACTAATCATATCATTGTTTTTTCTATTTGCTTGTGGAACTAAATCTCAATCTGAACAGCAAAAATCTAGCGAGCCTAAACAACCAGCTAATAAACAATCAGCAAAAGAGTCTGAATCTGAACAACCTATCAAACGAGAGACAAGCGAACTACCAAACACAGTAACATTTGAATTCGTTGATGAACCCAACTCAACCAAGCAAACTCTGTGGGTGGAATGGATTTCTAAAGACACAATCAAGTTTGAGCTGTTTTCAGAAACTGACCTTTGCAACTACGAAGAATATGGAACTGCTATACTGAAACAGGGAACAGAAGTTGATGAAGACGAGAACGGAGTTAGCTACCTAACTTCTGAATATGAAGTTGTTGACGCTGGTAAACTTTGGAGCTTGAGAATTCTTGAACCTGAACGCGACAAAGCCAAGATTATTTATCTCTACGACCAACCTCGTGACGAGTGCGACCCTTATGACGACTTGATGAAAAGAACATCACCAGAACCTTCATCTTAAATGAACATTCACGAACTAAGAAAATATTGTCAGTGGTTGTGGAGCGTTGATTCGATCGACATTTCTCGTGAACTGATGAACATTTTTCTGGAATACTTCTTTCTCGTTATTCGGAAACACAATAAGGATAAGGTATACAGTCAGGCACATGCTGATGCCAAGATGATATTTCAGATGATATTCACAAAAGCATCCCACATCAACAAACTGCTTGAAGGGGTAAGCTTTCATTCAAAAGATGGAGGCAAACTAAATCCAATTATTGACCCGACTTCAATAGCACCCTTAGTTAGAACACTTTACGAAACAGTATGTGTTTTTCATCTTGTCTACATCTTACCAGATTCACAAGAAAAAAAGGATTTAGTCTATCAACTTTGGGTTTCCTCTGGGCTTAATTATAGACAGAGATTTAATGCCTCCTTTCCTAGTTCGCAAGAGAAACTAGAGCACGAACGAAAGGAAATTGAAAGTATCAAGACGGCAATTGAATCCTCTGACTTGTTCAAATCACTCAATGACAAAAACCAGAGGAAGGTACTAACCAAGTTAAAAGAGAAGGACAACAAAATCTCCTTTACAGAACTTGATATCAACTTTTTGTCTTGGCAGGAAATTTCAGGAACGATGGATCTAAAAAATGATCTCTTTGACAACATTTACTCATACTATTCCCTCTATGCCCATCCTTCTAATGTTTCTGTTTTTCAATTTGAAATGATGTTTTCAAAAGAAGAAGAAGCTTTTATAAGCTTGACAACAACAAGTATGAAATACTGCTTTGCTCTAATGAGCATATTTATTGCAGATTATATTAAGCTTTTTCCGAACATTCAAGAAACCTATAACAACCAAGATTTAGTAAGCCAGATCGTCCTCAACTTTCATAATCACATGATGCGTGATGAAGAACACTCAATCAATGATGCTTGGAAACAACTAGGCTGAATTAAACGCCAGATAACAGACGCTCATCCGCCATGTGTCAAAGTGCTTTCTGAAAGTGTATCGGAACTCGCCCACGGAAGTGCACCTTCTGAAACTTAATCGCTTTTGGATACTTCTGTGGTTCTGGCTTTTACTTGTGGAACGCAGTGCCTTGTAGTTACCGTTGTGCTTCTGGTGCACTTCCGCTACTTTTATGCTTTCTACCAGTTCCGGACACACGGCGCATAGCTGGGACGTTATGATCAATTTCTCCCGACTCAATAATCATTTTAAAATGAAAAAATATATTCTGTTAATTTCTTTACTTAGTATTAAGTACTTGGTTTACGGTCAACTCAATGCAAATAGTGACAATTATACGAACGCCAGAATATCTGTCGGTTCTCAATCATATTGGGCACCAATATCCATTTATTCTCGAGCAAATACCAACAAAAATGAGGGAGTTGCCCTAGCATTTGAAGGAACAAACTATCCAGACATAGGATTTCGATTTAAGGCCAATGGGTCGAACTACTATCAAGTTCTTTATGACGGGGCATCCATAAACTGGAAACATTATGAGGGAGGAAATTACGTCGCAAAAATGTCTCTATCCAATTCTGGTTTTATTGGATTGAATTCAACAAGCCCATGGGCACCAATAACAATAAATACTACCTCCAATGCAAATGGAAATGCGGGTGTCTCTTTGGCATTTGAAGGGACAAACTATCCTGAAATAGGGTACCGATTTAAGGCTAACGGATCAAATTACTATCAAGTCATGTATAATGGTTCAGCTATAAACTGGAAACACTATGAAGGAGGAAATTATATTTCTAAGATGTCACTTTCTAACTCTGGATTTCTTGGAATTGGGGTAACCAACCCTTCAGATTTACTCCACCTCAGAGGATCAAATCCAACTCTAAGACTATCAAGTTCTGCATATCATGGTGGGGCAGGAGGTGCATTGAACACAATACTAAGCACAATAAAATTTAGTAATCGAGATGACAACCATGTTTATCGATCAGAAATCAGAGGCCTGCTTACCGGGAATTGGGCAAATCACGTTGGCTTGGCATTTACTACTAGTTCTGGTAGCCAACAAGTAGAGAGAATGCGTATTAACCATGACGGAACTGTTGGTATTGGAACAGCTAGTACTTTCGGATATAAACTTGCTGTAAATGGAACTATTGGTGCGACTGAAGTGAAAGTTGAAAACACAAGTGCATGGCCAGATTTTGTTTTTGACAAAAGCTATGAACTTAGAACTCTCGAAGAAGTAGAAGAACACATCAATAAAAAAGGCCATCTTCCAGAAATCCCTAGTGAATCTGAAGTATCCGAGAATGGGATCAACCTTGGAGAGATGAACGCTAAACTGCTTCAGAAGATTGAGGAACTAACGCTTTACCTAATCGAACAAAACAAGCAAAATCAAGCTCAACACAAACAACTTAAGACTCAGGCAACTTTAATCGAACAACTTCAAAACGAGGTTATTACACTGAAAAACAAATAAAAGATCATAACAGGCACTAAAATGAATATGCGAACTGAGTCTTTTGAGAGGATTTTACGAACTAGAAACCTCACTGGCTCTAGCTACTGAGACGCATACTCATTTTAGCTGAGCGTTACCTCTCATAATCTCCAGATCAAATTTTGAAAGTATATGGCATAGGTGGTTTGGGCGTTGATGAGAGAGTTTTCTCAGAACTAACTCTGAATTTTGAGATAACTCCTCTAAAGTGGATTGACCCAGAACCAAAGGAGACAATTCAGAAATATGCAGCTCGCTTTGCTAAACAAGTTAACTTTAAGGAACCCTTTGCAATAATCGGAGTTTCATTTGGAGGAATGATAGCTATTGAACTCAACAAGATCTTGAATCCAAAAAAAATCGTGCTAATATCCTCAGCAACGAGCAAGGTTGACATTCCATTGATATTTCGAATTTTCGGAAAAACTGGACTTCTAAACTTGATTCCTAACTTCCTAATGAAACCACCTCAATTTTTGGCTAACTACTTCTTTGGAGTAACTGAACCCAAATTCAAGGCAAAACTTAAGCAGATTTTAGCAGATACCGACATTAACTTCTTGAGATGGGCAATTAGCCAACTAACAAGATGGGATAACTCTGAACGTCCGACTAACATGCTTAGAATACATGGGTCATCTGATCGACTTTTGAACTTCAACAAGGAGGAAGAAGTAACCATAATCCCGAACGCTGGACACTTCATGATAATGAACTTAGCCCATGAACTTAGCCAACATCTGAACGAGGAACTAAAAACGAGAGGTAACAAGCGCTAGCGATGCAGATGTCAGACTGCTCCTGTCAAGAATCGCAGGTACTTACCGCTCACCTTCCCTTCTGTGACTTTCAGTGCGTGGAAGAACTGTCGGCAGTTATGGCGGATGTCTTGGTTAACGCAGCTTTTTATTGACCGTTTTGTGCGTGTGGTTCAGGATCGCTAGTTTTATCAGAAATTGCCAGGCTCGGGACATCCGCCCGCTAGCTAGGCGTTGTAGCGCATTTTCAGAACCTCAGTGAATTTAGACTCTTTCCTTTCAACTCTTTTCCTTA
Source organism: Ekhidna sp. (assembly GCA_965267215.1). Taxonomy (GTDB): domain Bacteria; phylum Bacteroidota; class Bacteroidia; order Cytophagales; family Cyclobacteriaceae; genus Ekhidna. The sequence goes on along the minus strand of OZ253940.1, from coordinate 725,708 downwards.
TGGCCATCTCTGTGTATATGGTAAGAGGCCTGTTCAACTGGATACTACTTAACATGGTTAGAGGAACGAAGCACCCAAGATTGGGTAGCCTGAACCCAAAAGACTTGGTTTTAGCATTAGAACATCTAACAACAAGTTTTTTGAAACTCTGGTGGAAGGGGGAAGAACACAGAACGATGAAACTGATTTCAAACGTACTCTCAGGAACGCTCTACCTAACTATCTTAACACTTATTGTCGGCTTCATCATCGGTTATAAACTCTGAACTCTATAACCTGTTGAACATCAAAACGGATAACTGAGCAACTAGTAGCAGTCGAACCGCAACGCTGGACGATACGCGCTACAACAAGCGGTAAAAATGCATGTGGCTGCTGCCCATCTGTCACTTCTAGTGCAACTGATCCGCGATTTCTGGCTTTTGGAAAGGTCTGTGCTTTCTACTTTTCTTATCTAATCTCAGAAAAAGGCTTGTGGAACGTGCTTTATCTGAACTGTTGTGAGCCTGAGCCAGAATCGCTACTTTAGTGCAATTAACAAAGCTCGGGCCAAACAGCATTTTACCTAATCGTTAGCAATCATAAGAGCTTCATGGAAAAAGAGAATCCCTTCTCCAAAAATTATGCAGGAAAGAGTACCACTGAACTTCAGAACATCGTTGGAAACTCTGATTATCAAATTGAAGCTCAACAAGCAGCAACCTGGGAACTCGAACGGAGAAAGGTAGAAGAAAAAGAACTTGCTACTGAAGAAGATGATACGAGTGAACGAGTAACCTTTTCAACAGAGAAAAAGGAGAACCGACTTACACTCCTATTGGTCATGTCAGTACTCGCTTTGATTTTTCGGTTTGCTTCTCGATCCGAATCAGAATCAACAGGAAGATTCGAATCAATTGGTGACTTGGTTTCAATACTAATTTTTGTTGCTTTAATGATCTATACAATTATCAAGTCCGTTAAGAAAATATCACTACTGAACGAATCATTTGAAATTTCTGACTACTCTTTGACGATCAAACAGGAGGACTCAACTCTAAGATTCACTAAACAGAATAGACCCGCAGGTATCAGTCGGACTTTGAACGAACTAACTGTAATAGAGCAGAACGGTAATGAGATAAAATTGAACCTTGAGAACTATTCACTAAGCTATTCAAAGAGCAAACTTCTAACCCAAAAAGTGGATGAACTTAGAAAGAACTGGTCAACTGAATAGCGATTGCTAACAGTTGCTAGCACGAATGCGCCTGAGTGCTTTCTGCAAGTTTCATCTGATCTTCACCGCTCTGCTACCCATTCTGAAAGTTCATCTCTCCTAGCAACTTTCTTGCCTCTGGACTTTATCTTTCGAAACGCAGTTCTCCATAGATGCCGTTGTGGGTGTTGGCCAGCGGAGCTATCTTAGTGCTTTCTGCCAAGTTCGGGGCGCACGTCGAGCTAGCTTGGCGTTAGTGTCAATAATTCACCATGAAATACATATTCCTTTTAACCCTCTTAGTTTTCAGTTGCAACACCAACTTACAGACTGACTATCGGTGGATCAGGACTTGGAGTGAAAGCACTATAGCAGGAGCCACGTCAGCAGTAAGAGATAAAGGCAACAAGAAATGGGATGTTGAGATGCTAGCTAACATGAAGACTACAAGTCGAATTTTGCACAACACCATGGATTCAATTTCATATCTATCTAAATCTGAAGCCCTTTAAAAGGGCTCAACAACTAATTGATGAATTAGAATATGAACCTGCTGAAATAAAGCAATTCTACAGCCTAAACGAACAATCGTCTCATGATGACTTCAAGCTTCAACTTGCATTACTAGAATTCGAACTTCTAAACTACTATGTGAAGAGAATTGGTCTCATGGATATTACATTCGATCGATTGGAGTTAAAATTTGTTCCGATTGAAGTTAACAAATCAAGAGCTGTTGGTGAACTACTTTTTGCAGCTAGCAGTGATAACTTAGAGGGAGGAGCTAAGATGTTCATCAACGATAAAGAAATTAAAATAGATGGTCGTATAGGTCTTGTGGATATACCACTAACAGAGCTAACGGACGGAAAAGTAACTGCTAAAATAAAATTCAATAACATCGATTTCGAGTACGAAGAAGAAGTAGAAATCATTAAAAATAAAGACACTAACACGCGCTAGTGATGCATATGCCTGACTGCTACTAGCCACTATCGCAGGACGGCCCGCTCTCCTTCCCTTCTATTCATCTCATCACTTTGCTGAACGTCTCAGCTTCTGGCGAATGTCCTGTATTAACGCAGCACTTCGTAGATAGCATTGTGCGTGTGGGTTCGGTTCGCTAGTTTTAAGCCAAAGAGCTACGTGTGGACATACGCACACTAGCTGGACGTTATGGCCAATTCCTCCAATGAGACAGATTCTTCTTTTTATCGCAGTGTTAATCTCGAACTTTCTTGTAGCTCAGAATGCTCCAACTTTACCACAAGAGAGACTTGATTTCTGTGACTCCAACTTGTCGGACGAACAAACCACTCAACTTCGGAAGGAGCTCGACAAGCTTGAACATTACTTCTTAGCAAATGGACTTTTGAACGACAAATCTGGAACCAGCTACCGAGCTGTTTATAAGCAAATCGCGGAAGAGAACGACCTGATTTTTGCAATTGACACGACCTTTCAACTGCTTGACAACTTGGATTTTCAAGTTTACACTGGCTGCTTTTATAAAGTACTAACCCCTGAACAACTTACGCAACTTTCTTCGAGACATCTGGAAGCAACCCAACGTATTTCAGGGAACTATAATGGTAACGTAACACCCAGTTTGGTAGCTCAACGAATACTCGATAACCTAACTGATGAGGATTTTGAACTTGAGTACTTTAGAGTTTCAGCCCTCCTAACTTTTTACCGAGTTTCTTCGCCAACACCAACATTGAATTTGGGAATTCCTGATATCGGGCAGCCGGAAAACACTAACATCCAAACAATTCATATCATTTTAAATGCCAACGACAAAATCGTAATTGACGACAAAATCTTCACAATCGATAATGCGAAGAAGAGGATTTATGACTTCTTATCAACTTCACCCAAAGTCAGAGGAATTGAACTGACTGCATCAAGAAACGCTTCGTATTCAGCATATATCAACATTACAGAGATGTTCAATACGGTCTACACCGAACTAACTTCTGAACTTGGTGAAATCCCCAAGAACATAATCTTCAACGAACCAAATTAAAAGGCCATAACAAGCGCTAGCACGAATGCGCCAACTGCCAGTTTAAAGACTTCAGTGCGAACCTCACCATGAATCAGCCGCTGGGAAAGTTCAGTACTTCTATTTGGTGCATCTCGCAGGATTTTTCATCTTTCTGAATGCAGTGCATTCTGATACTTTGTGAGCACCGGCAGATTCACTAGTTTTATCGGAACTTGCTAAGCTCGGGGCGCACTCCTGCTAGTTTAGCGTTAGATGCAATCAATGAACCTCAAAGTAATTCTCTCAGCTCTATTTGTAATTGTTTCTTTTGAGTGTCTAACTCAAAATATTTATTCTGCCCTTCAACACGACAGAGGAGTTGACCTCAGAACAGAACCGAAAGTCGAAGAATTAATAGTAAAAACAACGTTCATCAACAAAGAATCTACATACACCAAAAAAGATGTTGTTCTAGTCAACTCTAAACACAAGATCATATCCGAAACACGGTTTGATAAGAATGGTGAACTTGAATCAAGACTCACAAAAACGTTTGACTCTACTGAACTAAAAAGCCTGACTCGGAAACTCGAAAGATGGCACCCTGTGATGGGACACAGTTTCAACACGGCTCATTACAACTATGACGAAAATGGACATCTGATCAAAATTCAAGATAAGAACCAAGACGATATTCTCTACCAAGAAACAACTATAACAAACAACGAAAACGGAGATCCAATTGAGTTGATAGTCAGAACCTCAAATTCAGACCAATATGGAAAAGAAATAGCAACCTACGACTATCCCAACAACAAAGCCGTAACAAAGGTGCTTGGAAATAATGGGGCAGTTATTTCTGAAAGTTCAATTACCATAGATTTTTCAGTTCAGATGAACGACAACATGTACAACGAGTTTGGTGATCTGATTAAGTCCAGCAACTATGAATATGAGTACAAATATGATAAGCACAACAATTGGACAAAAAAGATCATATTCAAAATGGTAGATGGTAAACGAACTCGCTACCAATCAATAACTAGAAAGATAAAATACTTGAAATAGAAAGCATCTAACAGACGATATGGTCGCATGGCCCTACTTAGTCATCTGCCAAGTCTCTGCTAAACATCCCGCTTATCTGCCGCCAAGAATCTGAAGTGCTCTACAATCTTCTGCTCGTGGGAGTTTTTTATCTGTATGGCGCAGTGCGTATCTGATACTTTGAATGCACCGGCCGTTAAGCTAACTTCATCGCAATTAATTAAGCTCGGAGGCCACAGCGCCATATCTGGGCGTTAACCACAATACTCCATTGAGAAAGCTCATCATTTTAATATCTACAATTCTGCTTGTTTTCGGATGCAAAGAAGAGAACAGGGACGAAATCGTTGTACCAGTAAAGTACGAAGGTAAGTTTGGTTTTATTGATCGAACTGGTAACTGGTTTATTGAACCTAAATACGATTCCGTAAGCAATTTCTGGAATGGCTATGCATCAGTTTTCAAGGACAAGAAAGAAGGAATAATTGACACTTATGGTAAACAGATTATAGATTGTGAGTATGACTTTATTGGACTTTTTGAGAATGGATTGGCTCTAGTTCTTATTAACGATTCGGTTAACTACATCAACACGAAAGGAGCTTTAATTTCGGCAACTAACTTCTTTGACGGAGAAGATTTTTCTGAAGGACTAGCAGCAGTCCAAATTGAAAATGACGGGAAGTATGGATATATAGACACTTATGGAAACTTGACGATCGACACGTTATTCACACTTGCATATGAATTCCAAAATGGAACTGCAGAGGTCGAAATCCAGACATTTGACACGACAATTTTCAATTCCGAAACAATGTTGGTGGAAGCAGAATTTAATGATTACATTATTAACAGAACAGGTACAATAATAGACACTTTGGTTTTCGAAACTCGAAAAAGAAAATTTCCAATTATAGGCTCTGCAAATAATTGGACACTTGGCAAATTAAATAGTCGAGGAGACACCATAATGGAAATGAAATATCGCTCCTTTGGATATCCTCAAGATGAATTGATGTGGTTCTTTACTGGTGAACGATATGGATTAGCGGATACAACTGGAACTATTCTGATAGAACCAACTTATGAGAAACTTTGGTATTTCGCTGACAATGAACTTGCACTTGCCAAACTCAATAACCTTTTCGGATTCATTGATAGACATGGAAACGTCAAAATCCCATTTCAGTATCAAGAAACGAGCGGATTCAAACATGGATTAGCTGCAGTTAACATTAATGACAAATGGGGATTTATCAATAGTTCAGGTGAACTTGTAATTAAGCCGAAGTTTGAGGATGTCACTCATTATTTTAGGTCAACTCTTTCGAAACGAGAACCCCAGTATGAATACGATGATGAATAACTGTGGGTAACAGGCGCTAAGCCCAATCGGCTATCTTAGTTACTTGCAAAGGGCATCTGTATCAGATACTTTTGAGATATTAGAAAGGCTAAGCCGACAGTGCTTAGCTTAGCGTAGCTCCTATACTCTCCATGATTAACATTAAAGTCAAATATCCAGTCATTCTGTTTAGGAACAACGACAAAAATCTTTATCGGGTAGACAGAGACCTTGGGCTAATCTCAAAAGGCGGAGATAACTTCTATAAGAAGAAAATAAAAATGGTTGACAGGAACGGGCGAACCTTTGAACTAGTAAAAGCAACGAACGTAGGAAAGGCAAAACTCATTGACTCATTGAAGTACTTTCAACCCATGCAACAAATGAACTTGGAATTCCAAGAAGGTGACTCCTTAACATTAGAAGAAGTAAAATCAGAGATTCGTGAACATATCAAACAGAACCCTAAGAAATGGCTAAGTCTCGGAACAATTGATATGATTGAAGATTGGATCGATCAAAAGAAGTCACATGAAGAACTATACAAGATGTTTTAACAGGAGCTAACAGACGATATGATCGCATGGCCTTACTTTTCTTGTGCTAAGAGCCTGCAAAATATCCCTCTTATCTGCCGCCAAGAACTGAAGTGCTTTCTGCTGTCTTCTGCTCGTGGGAGTTTTTAATCTTCATTGCGCAGTGCGTATCTGATACTTTGAATGCACCCCCTTGCCGGGCGCGGACAGATAAGCCACTTTTATCGGAATTTAAAAAGCTTGGGCCACACAGCATTTTACCTGAGCGTTACCTGTCAGCAGTGCTTCGATAACAGATAGTGCTATTTTTTCGTAACTTTATCTCATGGAAGCGAACATGAACCTTTCTTTCTCTCAAATACTTGAACTGGTGAAGAACCTACCAGGCGAACAGAAAATCAAGATTTCCCGTGAACTTGAGAAAGAGACAATTGGCTCCAAGCTAACCGAACTATTGACTGCCTTCCGAACCGACAAACTTTCTATGGACGAGATAACATCGGAAGTCGAAAAAGTCAGACAAGACCTATATGACAAGCGAAAAGCGAACTAAAGTCATATTTGACACTAACATCTGGATTAGTTATCTTATCGGCTATCAACTCAGTGGATTAACAGAATTATTAACTTCTCAGAAAATTGAGCTTGTCTTATCCGAACAACTCAGAACTGAGATAATTGAAGTAACTCGAAGAAAGAAATTTCGAAAATATTTCAGTGAGGAAAAAGTAAAGGAGCTTCTAAAGCTGATGGACTTTATCGGAACAGACTATGAAGTAGTCGAGTATCTAAACATTTGCAGAGATCCGAAGGACGACTTCTTGCTTGGATTGATCAGAGTTTCAAAAGCAGAAATTCTGGTAACTGGAGATCAAGACTTGCTTGAACTCAACCCTTTCGAAGGAACTGAGATCATTGAACCAAACCAACTTCTTACGAAAATAGCCGACAGGTAACAGACGATATGATCGCATGGCCTTACTTTTCTTGTGCTAAGAGCCTGCATAACATCCCGCTTATCTACCGCCAAGAAACTGAAGTGCTTTCTACCCTCTTCTGCTCGTGGGAATTTTTGATCTGCATGGCGCAGTGCGTATCTGATACTTTGAATGCACCCCCTTGCCGGGCGCGGACAGATAAGCTACTTTTATCGCAATTAATTAAGCTCGGAGGCCACAGCGCCATATCTGGGCGTTATATTCAATTCCTGAACTTCCAAAAAATTGTTCCTAAACAAATAATAGAAATGAAAAGCACAGCCCTAACGTTAGTATTCATATCAATAGCTGTTTTAGCTAGCGCTCAATCAATACCTATCACTGGCAATCAGTATCATTATTACGGCCCAAACTCTACTTGGGGTGATTATCTCAAAGTGGGTGGAAATGGAAGAGAAACGACCAATGCATCTGTAGTTACTACAAATGGAAACCTTCATTTAGATTCAAAAGATGGTAAAGCTCTATATCTAAATCACTACAGTTTAGGACACACTTACATTAATTCAAAAGGAGGTAATGTTTACTTTAACACAAGTGATCCAGATAATGCAGGATTGAGGCTTCTTTTTGATAAGTCCACCAATAATAATGGTGTTGATGTAGACTTGACGATTAACTCAAACTCCGGCTCTCCAATTGTAGATTGGTATGTAAGAAATTGGGGTGGTCATTATACATTCAACAGAGGCTCCAGCAATGGAAAAACCAAACTATTTGAAATCAATACTCATGGCAATGTTTACTTCATGGGTGGCAAGCTAACTGGAAAGAACTCCGAGTATATCAGCCTAGGTGAGACTAATGACGAAATAAACTTGTACTCTGGAGGAGTTAAAAAATTATCTGTAAAGAATGATTACTTCGAATTAAACGATGGTAACCTTTACCTTGATGCTAATGATTTAGATAATGCGGGACTCAGAGTCAAACTAGACAAGTCTACCAATAATAATGGAGCGGATGTTGATTTAACTATTCGTACAAACGGCGGAAGCCCAATAGTGGATTGGAATATTCGTAATTGGGGAGGATCCTACACATTTAATCGTCAAATGAGCAATGGAGCTGGGGGCGAGCAAACAAGAAACCTTTTTAGAATTGATACCAATGGGAATATTATTGTACCCCAAGGAAATGCGATAATTGATGGTAAAGTAAGCAGTGAAGAGGTCAAAGTAGAGGTTTTGGATATCCCAGATTATGTATTCGAGCCAGAATATGAGCTAAGAACTTTGCGGGAAACAAAAAAATTTATTTCCAAAAACAAACACCTCCCAGAAATACCATCAGAAAAAGAAATTCTTGCTAATGGAGGAATAGATCTTGGAGAGATGAATATGAAGCTTTTGAAAAAAATTGAAGAGCTAACCTTGTATCAGATCGAACTAATGGAGAAACTGGAAGAACAACAAAAAAGGATAGAGAAGCTCGAAAACAAATAAAAGAATATAACAGACACTCAAACTCCATAAGCTTCCAAGATGCTTAAATCATCTTTGCTAACATCTAGGTTCAGTGAACTTTGCAAAGTTCAAGCTTACGCAGTTCAGCTTGACGTTACCAACAATAAGAGCACTGAGTCAATGACATTACTTTCAACTTGATTAGCAACCATCCAAAGTCAAAGCTCGTGCGAACTTGCAGCTCGTTCGTACATCAAGAGTCGTTTTTAATCTTTCTTACTAAGTTATGTTGGTATAGATGTTGATCGGCTAGAAAATTGCGACAATTCAAATATTCAATGGGCTCACTCATTAACTTCATTAAAAAAATCAAATTCTCACGATTTTGGGTAAAAACCTGGCTTGTTTTTGTAGGCATTTCCATCATTGGAAATCACCTGACACAACCAGAGTACTTCCCACTCGACGATTCCTATAGATTCCCTTTGGTTCCTATCACTGTTTCGATCTTGCTAATAAGTTTGTTTATGGCCATTGGCGAGATCAACTTCCAATATTTCAAAAGAAAATACTTCACAAAGAAAATAAACACGCGCAATCTCTCACGATTTGTATTGAGTACCCTTGGATATGACACCATTGCTTACGTAATCCTGTTTTACTCAATTAACGGAGTAAAGTTCCTTAATATTTATGAACTACTCACAGGTCTATCCGTCACGCTTTTGATATGTTTTATTGGTGTTATAGTTGTCTATGCAAAGGCCCTTTATAAACTACATCGGATTACAATTATAGAAGGGAAACTTAAGGTATCATACAGTGGTAAAATTACTTTGGTCAGCTACGAGGACATTGCCTTTGCCTACAGCCAAAATAAAATAGCTTATATCGTAAAAACCGATGGCACTTCAGTCGCTACTGATTTCACATTAAGTGATATTGAAGAAAAAATAAATGCCCATAGTTTTTACCGAGCCAATCGGCAAACCATACTGCATGCTTCTTCTATTGAGCAAGTGCAGCCAATAGAAAATGGTAAGCTATCTGTGCTACTGAAGCCAGCCCTCCTCGACGGGAAGGCTATCGAGCTTACTATTAGTCGGTATAAAAAACAGGACTTCATGAATTGGTTCGAAAACAGATCCTGAAACCATTCTACCATTCAGTAATTTTTTCACTACCATTCAGTCAGAAACGACTTTATTACACTCTAGACACGGTTTATTCATCTTTTCATTGCAGAGAACAAAAACAAACGTAGAGATGAATAAAGACTTTTTAAAATCTAAAATTACTCCTATAATCGCGGTAATCTTATGCTATGTCCTGTATCAATTAGGTTACTTTCAAATCATATTTGCTGCCCTCATCGTACTGCTGGCTAGTGGTGTCGAATATGGAAAAGGCATTTTCAAATCACTGGGTTTTCAGCGCAGCAGACTCAAAGCATTTGACCTACTGATTGTAGCGCCTTTGATTGCCTTCGGCATGGTGGTTCTTTATGTACATGCCCTGGTTCCGGGAGTGACGTACATTACTGGGCAGCCTATGGACTACTCCCTCTTTGAGCAGTTCGAAGGCAACCTTAGTGCTATTCTAGGCTTGCTGTTTTTTGCAGCGGTATCCGCAGGGTTTGGAGAAGAAATTCTATTCAGAGGATACTTCATGAGACAGTTTACAAAATTCTTTGGAAGCAGCACCCTTAGCATCGCATTAAACATCCTCATATTCGGAATGATTTTCGGATGGATACACATGTATCAAGGCATCAGCGGTCAGATTATTACAGGCATCCTTGGTATGATAACAGCCACTATTTTCCACTTTCGAAAAGATGACCTGTGGTTCGCCATTGCCTTTCATGGATTTTTTGACCTGATTGCTTTGGCGTATTACTTCTATAGTGTAGCAAGTTGAAAAACTGAGGGTTAATGCAGAGGTCAACGCAGAATGTAACAGTAAAAATAGCTGTTAACAAACGCTAAAAATCCATAGGCACACGAGCTACTTGCAAAGCGAAATGAGATCAGATAGTTTTAAAGAAATTAACAAAGGTCAAGCCTACGGATTTTAGCTGGACGTTATGCTCAATATCTAAAAAGTTAAGTAAGTGCAAATAGACCACATCTTTATCTTTTCTGTCAATGCAGGTCTTGAAGCAAATGAACTAGTGAACTTCGGACTAACTGAAGGAAGTAGTAGAGTCCATCCCGGACAGGGAACAACAAATAGAAAATTCTATTTTGATAACTTTTTTTTGGAAATCCTTTGGGTCCACAATCAACTCGAAATTCAGAATGAACGAACTAAGCCAACTAAGCTTTGGGAGCGATCAAATTTTGAGAGTAACACATACTCTCCTTTTGGACTTTGCCTAGTTAACGATGATAACTCTGAACAAATCTTTACCAACTCATCAATATATCAACCAACGTATTTTCCTGATGGTAAGACAATTGACTTCATTACAGAACCTCAATTGCCCTGGATTTTCAGGCTACCTTTTAAAGGACATAAGAAAGCAACAGATGAACCTTTAGAACATCCAAAAAAACTAAAAAAACTTACTAAGACAACTTTCATAACCCCAATAGTAAACAGATTAACTGAATCGATTCAAAAACTCTTAAAAGGAACCATTAACTTCCTAATATCCGACAAACACAGATTAGTTCTCGAATTTGATAACGCAAATTCCAAACAAGAAATTAGGTTGGAGAAATTACCATTAACCATAAAGTATTAAAGAGAATAACAGTTGCTAGCACGAATGCGCCAGAGTGCATTCTGATGACTTCATCAATTCTTTACTGCTCCTCTACCCATCCGCCTGAACGAATTCATTCGGACTGGTTCTGCATTTATCATCTCTCCTAGCAATTGTTTTTCTTCTGGGTTTTGATCTTCAGAACGCAGTTCTTCGTAGATGCCGCCCGCCTGGCTGACATCAGTCGGACAGGTTGTAGGTGTTGGCTAGCACCACTATCTTAGTGTCTTTCTGCAAGGCTCGGGACGCACAGCGTATTAGCTTGGCGCTAGCTGGCATATAGCAAGAATGAAAATAATTCTAACCATTATATTAATATCCTTAACCTTGATGTGCTCAGGACAGGAACCACATCCTGGAACATACTTCACAACAAAAAAGGATACTGGATTTGAATCAGATATCTTTCAGTTTCAAGAAAACGGCACATTCAGTTACATTTTCTTCACTTGTACTGGTGCAGGACTTGGGAAAGGAAAATATGAAGTTGTTTCCGGCGATTCATTGCAACTTCAGTTTACGGACTGCTTAAAGTGTGAAGAGAACATACAAATAGAAATCGAAGAGAAACCAGCAGATAGTCTAGAAATAAGCCTGGCTATTAGGGAATGGGCAGATGATGTCGAACTAGCAGGTGTTAATGTTTACTTTCCCTCTGAAAGAAAAGGTACAGTTTCAAATGAAAATGGTCAGGCAACTTTTACTACAAATATTACTGATGAAAACCGAATACTTCGCATTCAATTTATTGGATATGACCCCATAGATTTAGACATTCCAGCAAATACATCTCGTGTGTCAGGAAAAGTATACTTGACGTGGCATTGGATATATGACAGTTCTGACTTTAAAACTTACAAGATTTTGAAATGGACTCGTTCTAAGCTAAAACTGAAAAGATATCCAGAATTGTCAATTACCTATGATAGAGTGAACGACCAAAAAGCGGACAAACTCATCAAGGATAGAATGGGAGAGACTGTATATGAACTGTACATTAATATGATTAAGATGCAGCTAACAAACACTATGAATGAATGGGGTCATCGGTAAGGATAGTTTCGTGGGGATCGGAAAGTCCGCCACAATTAACAAATTTAAACAAGGCGTGGCTATGTGCGAGACGAGAGGTTGTGCTTTCTAATCCTCACTCATTTAGCTTGGCGTTGTAGGTAATTATTTATGAATAATGAGAGTTTTATTAATACTAATTTTCGGATTTCTTTCCAGCATCGGGACAGCTCAACAACTAAATATCAGTTATAGAACAGCGACAGATAGTACAGAAAAAATTCACTTTCTTGTTTTTACTGACAAATCAAATGGTAAACTTATTTACCCTACCAAAAATCATGCGGATGCAATGTTTCCACAAAAACGAGAGTTCAGTTTTGTGTATTCGGTAATTAAAGATACTATCTACATAAAAGTGGTGGAATCAGATTTGAATAACAAAACAATAGAACGACTTAAAAAATCAAAATTCAAAGCAAATGGTTATGGACAATTATTTGATATCGTTTCTGGCTTCACTTACGTAGATAACAATTTGGTTTCGGACAAGTATGACATTTATTCTGTTAACGGTAAGATTTACAAACAAAAAAGAGCAAAGACTGATGGATACGGTTTGGTTCGCAAAGATTATAGACCAAATCAGAAGCTTAAAAAAAGAATAAAAGAGATTAATGCTGATAATTACAAAATCACCATTTTGAGAGGTAGAGAGGCTTACAACAAATACGGACTAATTGGTATGAATGGTGTAATTGAAATTACAGAGAGGAGGTAAACTCCCCACAACAGACACTATAATCCATAAGCTTACTGAGTTATGCAACATTGTACGAGCCCAAGAACTTCTTTAACTACTTTATTCTTCCTGATTTCACTAGTGGGGGTTTCTCAAGTATCCATGAGAACTATAACAGGTAAGGTGTCTTCGGAGAGGAGGCCATTACCAGGAACTTCTATTGTGATTTACGGAACTCGAATAGGAACACAATCCGATATCAAGGGTAAGTTTACACTTCAAATACCAGTTCAAGATACAGTTATATTATGCGCTTCTAATTTGTCACAACCAGAATATTACTATGTGCTCCCAAAAACTGATAAACTAAAGATCAGATTGGGCAGGAACAGAAAGAAAAGTGATCTCATTGAAAAAGAACTTCTCAGAAAATGGGAACCGGAGAATCAACTTAAGTCCGATTCAATCAAAAATAAATAGGAGGCCTAACAAATGCTGGCATGCAGCTGTCAGCCACTAGCTCTCAAACATCATTTCGATCAACCTTAATCCTGAAGGAAATGATAAAAGAGACTACCTAATAGCCAAAAATCCATCCATAAGTGGTAAAGTGTAATAAAAGCTCCTTTCTGGCCACTAACCTATCAAACACATGGCCTATGACACTCTCTATTAGCTTCCGAAAGGTACTTCCCTTGCTGCCTTTCATCATTCCGATCTTATGCATAGTAATATCCAAATCATCGTATTTCGTAGACGATCCGGTAAATCTATCCGCAGCGATCACCTTTGATTTACTCATCTCCACTCCGGTACTCTATTTCCTTACGATTCGAAAAAGTGAGATTCCTAATACTACGGTCGTTCCGGTATTCATTTTGGGGATCATCATTGCTTCTTTCATTCTTCCGATAGAACATCAGTATTACTTATCCCTTGTGAAGACATGGTTTTTACCTTTTCTGGAGCTGGCCATCATCACCTATGTGATCCTGACCATTCGAAAGACGTTTAAAGCAATCAAGAAAAATTTGTCTACTCAACTGGATTTTTTTACTGCAGCTAAAGAAGCCTCTGGGAATATCCTTCCTAAAAAATTGGTAATTCCATTCGCTACCGAACTTTCAGTGTTTTACTATGGATTTGTTAGCTGGAAGCAAAGAAAACTTTCTAAAAATGAGTTCTCTTATCACAAAACGACCAGCACAAGAATGCTGCTCGTTGTATTTATTTTTTTGATCCTCGTAGAAACATTTACCGTGCATCTACTCTTACAGCGTTGGAGCACGGTAGCAGCCTGGATCCTATCTGCAATCAGTATTTACACCATCTTCCAGATTTTCGGAATCGCGAAATCTTTATCTAAACGACCAATAAGTATAGATAAAGATTCTCTCTCGTTGCGCTATGGGGTGATGAGTGATGCTTTAATTCCACATGAAAAAATCGAAAGTGTATCAGCCTTCACAAAATCAGTGGAAAAGCATGAGGGATACGCGCACCTATCGTCATTTAAAGACATGGAAGGTCATAATATCCTCATAGAATTAAAAGAAGAGTTGATTCTATCAGGTTTTTATGGAATGAAGAAGACATATAATAAAATACTGATCTACCTGGATGAGCCTGAGAAGTTTCTGGAGGCAGTCCAATCAAAGTTTAATTCATCTGAGCGATCCACTCCCGAATGAGTTTCACCCCTTCTTCGTGAGTCATTTTTCTACCCAATTCAGGCATCATCTCCCCTGGCTCTAAAGACTCGATCCTATGTATAAGGATCGATCGATCCGGATCTCCGGGAACAATCCCATATTTCAATCCTCCGGAACCTTTTCCAGCAGCTATTGGTGGTTTATTCACACCAAGACGATAGGGATCTGCTTGTGAAGCAAGTAAGTAAAGACCTGAATTCTTTGCTGGCCCTTCTTCCCTGTGACAATGTGCGCAATTCACCTCCAACCAGGCCTTTGCCCTTAAATCCAAAGGCTCTTCGTCATCCAGGTAATCCACCATCTCAGGTACAACAATTTTGTTGTTTAACTCAAGCCATCCCTTCTGTTGCCACATGCTGAGTTGATTGTCTCGATTAAGCTGTCGAGCTGTAGGTCCGATAGGGGTCATTTTTCCACCCAGATCATGGCAGCTCTTGCATTGAGGTTGAGATGGAATGGAATAGTTGATCCGCTGCAGCACTCCTTTTTTATCTGTCCACGATATGGGTACTTCTTTTCCCAGCACCACCCGTTCTGCATCGGTTTGATTCTCATTCCATTGATAAACAATAGCTTTCCATCTTTCCCTTTCATTGATCAACAACCTGGTTTCCAGTATTCTTTTTTCTGATGTGGGTCTACTAAAATCAGTCGGATAATAAAAGTTCTTAATGAGGATCGTTCCTACTGGGAAATTTAAAACCTTATCTTCATGATAGCCTATTTTCTGTCCCTGTGGTAAACGAATGAAACGAGCCTTAAACGCATAATCAGAAAAAAGAGCAGCATTGATCTCATAGGGGAATGTGCGTTCACCTTGAGGTTTCAACTCATGCATAGGTGACTCGAAGAGGCGCCACTCACTAAGCAATTTAGGGTAATCCGAAATCGCCTCTACTCCCAAGCTCACCTCTTCTATCTCAATAGGTTTTTTCTGTGGGCTGGAGCATGAAAACAGTACCAAAATCAGAAAAACAAACGTGTGTCTCATTGAAATATCGGTTCAATTACTCCAGTATCACATGCGTACGTACTCCAATCAGTCGTTCGACCTTCGAAATCATTGGCTGCATCAATGTTCGCAAATTTGAACGCTCCATTGTTGCTTAAACACATTTCGAAAGGCGTTTCTTCTGGCAATATTCCATCCATCACAAAATCAGGTAGATCAAACGTAAAATATCTCAAAAACAACAGTCCAAAATCATTTTTAAGTGTAGGAAGCCAATGCCTGTTTTTGAATTCATTATCATGAAAATAGATTTTATTCGGATATGGATCATAAGACTGATTGATGCGATTATTAGCAGAATCCAACTGCGAACCTTCTTCAGCTCCCAATGCCTCCACAAGGATATAGCTAGCCAAAGCGGCACCAACAGTACGATTATGATGGATTCGATTACCGAACACCTCAATATTTCGGGTTGCCATCATCATGATACCTGTCCCGGGAGGAACAACCGCCACAACATTCCCTTCAGGTGCAAAATTCTCATGATTATTACTGATCACATCGTTATCGTACACTCGAGTAGTATGTCCATTTTGAGTAAGCCCTGGCATGTCAAAAATGAGAATACCACCTGTATTGTGATGTGCATTGTTCCCATAGATTTCCACCCACCGACTATTTTCACTTTCAATACCGGCTACATTGTGATACACCTCATTATTTCTGATAATGACACTGTCTGACTGGCCCACGTAGATGCCTGCGTCAGAAGACCCAATGGCAATACAGTTTTCAACAATCACCCTTTTACACAGCACCGGGTAAAAGGCATAAGCCCCATTTTCCTCATTTGGTTCTCCGCTCCATTTGGAAAGGACATTCACGAATCGAATCCCATTTGTATCGGTCACTTTGATATTATCCCCTGGAGCATCTTGAATGGTGAAATCCTGGAAGGTCAGATTTGTGCAATTTGCAGCACGAATTCCTTCTGCTCCACTCTCCTGTATTTCAAAGGAGAGAACGGTTTTATCCCTCCCGGCTCCTGTAAAAACCAGGTCCGTTACACCGTCTAAAATTAACGGCTTCTTAAACATGTAATTTCCCTCCGGAATAGCAATGGTATCTCCATCTTGAGCCTGGATAAGCATGGTTTGCAGATCAGCCTCAATTGATTTCCAGTTAACCGTTTGTTCTCTTTCAGAACAACCCATCAATAGGACAAAAAGAACGAGATAAGATGTGAATTTCATAGCCTGGTTTTCTATATAAAGATAACGTGTTTTAGGTCGGAATAAAACCTTCTACCTTTGTAAAAAATAGCCAATGAGCAAACAACATATTGATATCATTCCCGGATGTGGTTTAGGAAAGGTGAAGTTTGGAATGACAAGAGCAGAAGTGAAATCTATCCTTGGCCCTCCGGATCATCAGGAAATTACACATTATGGAGAGGATGAATCTGATCAAAGTGACGCGTGGGAGTATCATCCATTACGACTGGATTTAAGCTTTGAAGAGGTCGAGGACTGGAAGCTGATGATACTCTCCGTTTCATCCGAAGATTACCTATTCAAGGGTTCGTCGCTCATCGGGCTCACCTTGGATGAGCTGATGGAAGAGCTGGAGATTCTGGGAGTAGCTGATCTGGAAATCGAAGATATGTCTTCAGAAGAAAACCCAAATCAAAAGCTTATTTCCTCGGAAGAATTGGCTCTTAATTTCTGGCTACATGAAGATATTTTAGAAGAGATTCAGTGGGGACCACAATTCATTGATGATGATTCCATTAAGTGGCCTTAGAAAATCAGTGACACTCCGGCTGAGACATCTATTCTGTCTCTTTTACCATTATTATATTCTTCTCTTTGCCAACCTACCCCAGCGTTTACCAGGTACTTTTCCCCCAGGATTCGGTAATAATTCAAGTAAGCACTCATTGCTTCCAGTCTGGATATTTCAGAAAAATTATTGACTTGTAAAGGTGTGGTTCCCTCACTGAGATTAAGTTGGATGTAATGGTATCGGTGGTCTAGCGTACGTCTCAGAAAAAGTGTATGTGTCACATTTTCTGTATTACCCTGGAAGTCTGCAAGGTATGCTTTATAGCTTCCATAGAATTTCCCAAGGTAGGCTCCAATACCAGCAGTGTATATGAAAATATCTTTATCCGTTTCTTTAAAATTCATCCATCTTGACCCACCCGTAATTTCTGCTTTGCCTATGGTACCAACCAGTTCTCCTCCTACCCTGTAAGTTGGGAAAATAGAAGAATTGCTAAAAGAGGCATTGATGTATCCAGTAAGCTTAGGGCTAATTTTTGGATACAGTGTTCCTTCGATCATTGTTCCTGTTTCATCAAACATGCTACCGTAAGTCCCGGTCACACTCCATGAATGATTGGTTTCTTTATGATACTCCAACTTTGTGAGTATCCAAGGTGAGAATGAGTTTGAAAAATAGGCATAATTAAAGGAAGTCCCCATTCTTTGATGATAATTGAGTTTTGACTCAAAATTCAATGATTCAATGCGATCATTTTTGTCCTTGATATTTGAATACTCACTTCTTACCTGTTTATGTTGCTTCAGCTCATGTAATGAAATCAACAACTTTTCCTGAAAAAAAGAATCATCGGTATAAATCTCCAGAGCCTTCTGACTAGTATTCCTTAGCTGCACCCACTCTTCCTGCCACCATAGCCCGGTTGTTTTTAATGTCAAGCCTTCGTAATCTTCGGGGTAGTAGGCCAATAGCAATTCAATTTTTTGCTCTGCTATTTCATATTGGCCTTGCCAAAGTAGTATTCTCGCTTGATATGCTCGTAAGTCATGATCAGTGGGGTAACGATCCAGTCCTACTTCAACCGTATGAAGTGCTTCCTCCAAATTCCGGGATTCGACTGCCTTTTTAGCTTCTTGCAAAAATTGAGATTTATCTTGGGCAAATGACACCCATACCGCGATAGTGAATATGATTGAAAGTAACTTTCTCATGGCATGTTATAGCTTAATTCCGATGACTCTTTAAATCCTTCACGCTTCATTTCACCCCAGGCTTTGACACCCTTTAGATGATCTATATTTCCTTTCACTGACCAGAAGGTAACTCTTGGATGATATGAAATAGGTTCAAGTAAGGCAGTGCCCAGGAGTTTAAAGAGATCCTTGATCCTGTAGTATTTATTAAATGAGATCTCCTCCGCATAGAGTGAAAAACAAGAAAAGAGGAATGCGAAATTGTAAAACATAAATAACAACATCCCAAAATGGATCCACTCGATATTACCTAAAGCGATTTGAACCATGAAATAAACCAAACCGATTATTTCTAATATAGGTGCAAACCATTCGAACATCATCCAGAAAGGAAAGCTCAGGACTCCACCAATACCATGCTTCGGATTGAAAAGCATGTTACTGTGCCTAATCAGGGTATCGATTGTTCCGCGTGCCCACCTGTTTCTTTGTTTTCCCAAAGTCTTGTTATCCGCTGGGACTTCCGTCCAGCAGAGTGGATCCGGTATCATGTGTACTTTGAAGTTTCTCTTTTTGCGTGTCATCAGGCTTCTCAACCTCACCACTAATTCCATATCTTCTCCGACAGTATTGGTACTATAGCCTCCTGCTTCTACAATCAATTTTCGATCAAACATTCCGAATGCACCTGAAATGAGTAGCAGACCATTCAGCTTTGACCAGGCCATTCTTCCAAGCAGAAATGCTCTCATATATTCAATGACCTGAAAACGAGCCAGCCGATTCGACGACAATTTTACTTTGATTAGTCTTCCATGCTTTACCTCACAGGAATTTGCTACTCTCACCACTCCACCGCTGGCGATCACGCTTGAATCCTCCATAAAAGGCTTTACCATTCGCTGAAGTGAGTCGTTTTCAAGGATACAATCCACATCTATGCATGCTACAAATCGGCTATTGGAAACGTTGATCCCCGCGTTTAGAGCATCTGACTTGCCTCCGTTTTCTTTATCTACAAACACTAATTTCTTATAGGCCTTGTTTGTTGATTTATAAACCCCAAACACTCTTTTGCTTGAAAGATTCTTCTGAATAAAAAAAGGGACTTTAACCAAATCGAAGGCTTTGATAACCTTCTGAAGAGTATCGTCTTTACTTCCATCATTGACCACAATGACATTGTAATTGTTGTATTCCAGGGAGAGCATCGATCTGATATTTTCTATAATGGTTGGACCTTCATTGTATGCCGGAGCAATGAGTGATACCGAAGGTGCCAGATTGGATCCTATAAGTGCATGAAAGTCCGATAATGATCTCCTTTTCATGTAGTTCTTAATAGCAACAAATGAAATAATTGCCAATACCAGATAACTTGTTGCTATCGAAACTGAGAAAGTCAAGAACATCCAGTCGACTACTTGGAATATGTGTTGGGAAAAGCTCATCAGATCAATTCGTGCTGGTGGTGTAAATACATTTCTTTTAACTCATTTGGCATCTCGTCAAATTCCAGATCGAGTTGTATAGCTGTATTTACAGCTTCCATTCTTACTGCAATGCTTTTGTGAGACAACATGCGCTCAACCAGGTATTTGTGCTTTTTACTCCCAACACTCGCTAGAAATTTCAAGCAGGAAACCATCACTTCCTCACTCTCTGTTCTGAAAGCAAGAGAATAGATTTCCTTATGAGCCTGATAGGCACCCAGATCAGAAAGTCCCTCAATGGCAGCTACCTGAACCTGAGTAGATGAATGTCCTACCAGATCAATGATGTCTGGTATATGATCATAGACGCCAAATTTGACAGACATTCTAACACAAAAAGCTATGACAGTGGGTTGACTATGGTCATAGAATCTGGAAAAATCAGGCAATTGTTCCCTGGATCTCTGACTTAACCGATTTGCAATGTTTAGCTGCTCCCATTCCGACAATTCTTCATTTAAGTGATCTAGAAAATCTATTGGATTAGGAGCAAGTGAAGTCAAACCCAGTCTCGCTGTTTTTCTTAAGTCTTTATGCTTCGAATGAAGAAAATCGTAGAACAATATGAAGGAGTCACCCTGCTGCATTCTTTCCAACTCCATTATCCCATGTGCCTTGATATCCCACCTTCGGTTCTTCAGCTTTTTTAAGCTTAAAGACTTAAGACCAAGCTGATTATACACTTTCATAAGGGTCTTGGCTGAATCCCCGGAGAGATTTGATTTTTGACGAATGATTTCTTCTAGTAGCCACTGACCTATTAGAGAAGATTTCTTAACAGACCTCTTTAAAAGATTTAGTGCACTTTTATAATCAATGTCACTACTTTCATCGTAAATCGATTGGATCATAATGGTAGCCAAAGCTTCCTCGATCTTATCCCAATGTCTGCGTTTAAAGAAAGCCTTTTTACGTTTCTTGATCTTTTGGCTAAATAAAAGAGCCAGATAAACCATAGAAAGTGTACCAAAACAGTAAGTCAATACTACAATCAAAGAGAATTGTGTGCTGTAAGCCGAGACGATATCGTTAATCCAGTCGATCACGCTGCTAACAGTCTTTTAGCTCTCATAGAGAGCTCACCAGGGCTGAATGGCTTAGTCAGAAAATCGGTTACTCCAAGATCGAAAGCTTCTAAAACGGTTGTTTCAAGTCCTTCCGCTGTGAGCATAATGAAATTGGTGTCCTTATGTTGCTTTTGTCTAATATGTTCCAACAATTGCATACCACTGAAATAAGGCATGTGGATATCTGAAATGATCAGATCAAAATGACCCTTCTCTATTTCATCCATGGCTTCTTTACCATCCTTTACCCGAACTATTTCACCGATATTTTCTTTGTTCAGTTTGAACAAAATCATACTGCCTAAAACAGCATCGTCTTCGCATATAAGTATTCTTCTTTTTTCCATGGTGTTAGTAGTTAAAAAATGAATTATCGGGATTGCTCCGATTCGACAATTTCTGCAAGTTGATTCTTATAGAAGTTCACTTTCAGTACAACTTCACCCACAATTCTTTCATCAAAATTCCCATTCTCCCACTCGTCCTTAATGGTCGAAAGTTTACGCATGAGATCAGTATCACCCAGCATTTCAATGGTCGGCTTCACTCTGTGTATTAGTTTGCACAGCTCGTTTATTTCTTTCGAGACAAAATAATCAGACAGGTTGCTTTCGATATAGTTCATGTTGAACAAAATGTAATTGGCAAACTCGCCTATGAATTCGGTATCTCCTTCTGTAAACTCTTCGAGTCTTAGATGTAGATCTTTTTTATTACCTGAAAAATTATTTGTCTCTTTCAGGTTGTATGCTTCTGTGAGAAAATCGCAGCTTGTATCCAAACCTGAGATGCTTACATAAGTATCAGCAAGTTGTGGACTTAAAAATTCATTTTGGTATCTATCTATGATGTCAACCGTACTTTGTAATGTCTGATTTACAGTCTTCATAATTTTCTATTTTGCGGTTATTTGATCTATTATTTACGTAAATCTAAAGTTCACAGAAGCACCATTCATACGTGAAAAACGTATAGTGAAAAATGCGTAAATCCCTTTAAATGAGTGTTTAATTACGTATTTTACTCCTGCTCGACAGGCTCTCCTTTGATTATACCGGCTAGCTCTTCCGTTATTTCTGAGGATCTTTTGAGAATTTCAGAAACGATCTTCTCTGAATACTTTCGGACCTTCCAGCTATCTTTCAACTCATATAACCGATCCACGAGATCAAACTCTCCCAAAATTTCAATAGTTGGCTTCATCATATGTATGAGTTCCCCGAGGCTGTTTATATCCCTTGATCGATTGATGGCTGTCAACTCGGTCTCCAGTTGTTTAATGTTCTCCATAATATTTTCAGCAAATTCGATAAGGAAATCAGGGTCTCCCTCTGTATAAGATTCCAATTGGGATCTGAGATCATTCTTTACTGTAGGAGTTTCGTGAAGTTCATCTTCTACTATAGATTGATTGTTCAGTTGACTTTTTTCCTGAGAACCAAATTTGGATAATAGCTTGAATAAATCTTTGGGATTAAATGGCTTAGCCAGGTAATCATCAAATAAGTGGGCTGTACCTTCTTTCTTTATATCTGTGATAGCAGAAGCAGTAAGAGCTACGATGGGAACTTCCTGGGAGTAGATACTTTTCATCTCTCTAATTTTTGCGGCGGCTGTGGGACCGTCCATAATTGGCATTTTAACATCCATCAAAATAACATCCCATGAGGAGTCCTTTTCTACATACTCTAACGCCTCTTTTCCATTGACTGCTACCTTAAAAGAAACACCCCATTTATCAAGAAAGCTTGCCGCAATGAACTGATTGGCTGCATTGTCTTCTACAAGTAGTACCTTCATATCAAGCTGAACACCATCAATATCATCACTGGATTGAGATGAAGATTCTACCACTCCCTGTTCCATTTTGATGGTAAAGAAGAACTTGGAACCAAAACCTTCACTGCTCTGCAATTCGAGTTTGGAATCCATCAATCGAAGCAAGCGCTCACAAATCGGTAATCCTAGTCCTGTTCCTCCCTGCTCCAATGTTTGCTCACTACTGACTTGCTGGAAACTCTGAAATACTTTTTCATGCATATGTGAGGGAATACCAACACCAGTATCTTTCACTTCAAATTGAATGAGGTTTCTTGTCTTATTGACCGAAGAAATATTCAGATGTACAAATCCTTCCTCTGTGAATTTAAGTGCATTGTTTAGCAGGTTGTTAAGAATTTGAGAGAGCCTTACTTGATCTCCTTTTACAATTTTGTTTACCTCACTATCCCATTTAAGTTGAAGGTCTACTCCTTTTTTGTTTGCTATTGGCTTCCAGGAATTCACCAAATTAGATGTGAGTTCATTCAGATCAAAGTCATTTTCTTCCATATGAATATTTCCGGATTCGATCTTGTTGAAGTCAAGGACATTGTTGATCAATGAAAGCAGATTACCACTGCTAAACTTCAAAAGTCTAAACTTCTCATCTTCCTCTAGTGATGGGTTTTCGTCCATCATCAGGTTTGTAGTTCCTATGATTGCATTCAAAGGAGTCCTGATCTCATGACTCATATTGGACAGAAATTCTTCTTTTACTTTACTGAGTGCTAGAGCCTCTTCTCTGGTCTTTTTTAGTTCCTGCTCATGTCTAACGATATGTGTTACATCATCAGCATACATGATGATTCCTCCGATCGATCCGTCCGTTGTATTGTTCCACGGAGTAGCCACCCATTTGAGCCATCGCTTGTCTCTACCTTCATCAACTATTAGGTCACTCTCACTTCCGATGACTTCTCCTCCCAGAACCTTCTTCTTTAAGGAGCATAGTAACTCACCTCTTTCAATGGGTATTGGTTCATCTCCCAGGCCTAAAATCTGTTCATGAAGATATTTGTTCTCCATCCATTTCTCACTAAAAGCCAGGTACTTGAGGTCCTTACTAAACATAGCGATGGCGGCCGGAGCAGAGAATACCATCGTTTTTAAAAGGGTCTTTTCTGCCAAGATTTGTTCCTCTGTTTCTTTCAACCTCATCCGTGTATCCATTAACTCCGTAATGTCCTTCGAAATAGCGATTGCCTTAACTACCCTATTTTTTACCCAGGTAAAGTCAACACTTTGTCCAAGCCAGATTTGCTTTCCGCTTTTGGTAACCATTGGAAATTCATGATAAATGGATTTCTCACCCTCCTTAATTTTCGACAGATAAAAATCTTTAATCTTCTGACGCTTTGATCTTTCAACAAGATCCCAGCATTTCATATCATGGAGTTCGTCCAACGGATAACCTGTTTTTGAGATGGCAGCCTTGTTAGCAAACGTGAAGTTTGCATCGCCATCAAACTCATAAATCATATCATGACTTGACTCAACTAAAGTGAGGTAGTCTCTTTTGCTTTTATCAAGTGCAAGTATTCCCAAAACCTGATTCCCAATAATTTCAAGGCCAATCTTCTGTTCTACTGATAAACCATTGGCCTTACCGTCAAAAACTGCCACGACACCCAATAAGTCTCCACTACCATCTTTAATAGGTAGACCCGCAAAAAATCCGGTTGAGGTATTTTTAAGATTTTTATCCGACTCGTATGAGATTTCTGTTAAGCTTTTGTTCTTGATGGCTTTCTCCAACAAAACCAATATCTCTTCATCCGACTTACCGATATCCTCACCTTGACTGGATTTAACTATAATGTCCCCTTCTTCCAGTACGCCAACCACAGAATACTCAACGCGACAAAGCTGGCGGGCAAGGCATGTCAGGTTATTATAAACCTCACAGTCGGAGGCAATTGATTTTGATACCTGGATTTTCTTATTCATAGTTTCTCAGCAGTTAATATTTATAGTGACTTTTCGAATACGAGGGTAAAACTAGAGTCTGGGATAATCTCAATTCTACGTGAAAAACGCAATCCCGAAAATGCGTAAATCCCCCTCATAGACGGGTTGACTCACTTCTACTTTTGAATCATCAAAAAACATAATCAAAAGATGAAACAATATTTTAAATGGAATCGGCTGGTATTTATTATAGGAATAATGGTACTCGCCTCTTGTACTTCCAATGATTCAGAAGAGGTGCAAGCGGATCTTGACGTCATCAATGACGTAGAACTATTAAGTAAACGCATGACCCTCAAAAATGAGCCCATCAACATTACCTCAATCAGTGGTGCTCGAAAGAACATTGACTTTGAATTGAAACTGAAGGGAGAACTTGAGCCACCATCAATGGATGGTTCCGTGTTGCAAGCAACATCTATTTCCAGAAAAGGAAAATTCCTTGCTGTCAGTTACAATCACGTAGGTGAAACTTATGCCGGAGGTATTGATCTAATAACAGAGGATTTAAAAGTAACTTCTCAAGCATTATTATATGCAGATATAAACGAATTAGAATTCTTTTCCAATAGCCTTTATTATGTTGGCGGTTCAGATAAGCTAGAAAAACCTGCTTTTGCCGGCAAGGTAGATTTTGATGCTGGAAAAGGACAGTTTAAAAATGGTGGAAATATACTACAAGGAGTAGGAAGTTTTACCGCGAACAGTGTCACTGAATTTGGAGGAGTTATTTACGTAACAACAGGAGATGATGAAGCGACTGGAGGGGGAGTTTATAGATTCAATAGCAATATGGATCAAAGTAGCTACCAACCTGTAGAGGATGCACGTTGGGTTGAAGGAAAAGGCAGCAAAGTATATTGCGTAACCGGAGATCCTTCGATGATCATTGTGATGGATCGCAACAATCTGGAGGTTAGTGAAAAATTTGAACATGCAGCTGAGACGCTTCCAGAATCCAAACAAACCATCGATATAGACGGAAACAACATTTTTGTCGCCGGTGGAGAGAAGGGCGTTCTGGTTTATAACACCAGTGGAGAACTTATTTCTACACTCACATTCGATGATAACTCCATTACGAATGCCGTTTCGGCTCAGAGTGGTAAACTCTTTATAAGCAATGGTGAAGGTGGAGTTTATGTAGCCACATACAAAAAAGAGGAGTTTGAGGTACTTGGCAAATTGGCATTAAATGATAATGAGTCGGTGAATCACATTCTATTACACGATGATTATCTATATGTCGCTTCGGGACTTGGTGGAGTAAAAATGATCAAAATTGAAGACTAAATTTTAAAACTAATCAGTCGGTTAAAGGTGCCTCAAGGCACCTTTTTTTATTTTCTAAAAGAGGGTAATTAAGGTTTCAGATGTAATAAAAGACCAGATTAGAATTATTTATGTGTAAGCCGTTTTTCACTATACTCCTCCTATTTCTAATAGCCACAACGAGCAGTTGTCAAAATAACGATAATGATGTTAAGGTATCATCAATTAAGTATTTTGGCTTCACGATAGTTGATACTTTTTGGGATGATCCTTCTGATAAAGAAACCAAGACCAACTACTTAGACGAAGTTCATACCTTCACAAATATCTATGATGTTTTTGCAGTACATCCCACTCACGATCTTACCGAAGCTTTTTCAGAGGCCCAATCTATGGAAATGAATGTGATGATCCATTTACATGAGATTTTTTTTGAACTTGAGGATGGAAATGCCCCTTCCGGTGCTAATTATAAGTTAAAAAGCGATTTCAAAACTCGATGGGATAGTTTTATTACAACAAACGATCTCCCGAATCAAAGCAGCGTGGTGGCCCTGTATTTAGGTGAGGAACCCTTCTGGAATGGGATCGGTTTTGAAGAATTGGAGGCTGCCTCAGACTATATTAAATCGAGTGGCATCAATGCTTCCGTAGTACTTGTTGAGGCCTACCTGGCGATTCAAAATCTAGAAATACCTTCCGCCATTGATTGGGTGGGATTCGATCACTATTTTATCCAAAGCCCGGACTCTGACCAAACATATCAATCAGAGTTATCACTTTTGAAACAAAAGATGAAAGATCACCAGAAGCTTATCATTGTTATGGATAGTCATTTCATTAAAGAAGTCCATCAGGACTTGGCTAACATTAATATTGAGGATATGAAAGCAGTCGCCAATGCATACTATACAATGGCTAAAAGAGAAAAAGCAATAGCATTACTAGGCTATTTCTGGCCGAATGGCTTTGACGCACAGAACGCTGTAGGGGCACGAGGTATGCCTTCCAAGGTTTTAGATAACTACAAGCGAATCGGGAAAGAGATTACTGGGAAGTGATGATTTTAAGGTAGCTCTTGTCAATCCATTCTTAACTATTCATATTTGTCCTACCACTTGCAAACAGGAGTATGTACAATGTTATTGTAATCGGTGGAGGTATTGTTGGGCTTGCCTCTGCTCTGAAGATTAAAGAAAAGAATCCCACTTATAAGGTTGCCGTCATGGAGAAAGAGCGAACCATCGCTCAGCATCAAACAGGTCATAACAGTGGAGTCATTCACTCTGGGCTTTATTACAAGCCAGATAGTTTCAAAGCAAAAAACTGTGTAGATGGCTATAAAATGCTGATTGATTTCTGTAACGAAGAAGAAATCCCATACGAACTCACGGGAAAAATTGTAGTAGCCACCAAAGAATCGCAGCTTGATTCTCTTGAAACATTGTATGATCGAGGCAAAGCAAATGGCCTGGACGGGATCAAAAAACTACGTGCTGAGGAATTAAAAGAGTATGAACCTCATGTTGCCGGAGTAAGTGGCCTTTATGTACCGCAAACAGGTATCATCGATTATAAGGTAGTTGCTGATAAATACGCAGAGAAGTTCAAGCATTTCGGCGGAGAGATTTATTCCTCTAATAAACTAGTAAAGTTTGAAGAAGATCGTGGATTCATTCACGTTCATACAGACAGTCAGCGGCTGACTACAAGGCTTGTCGTTAATTGCTCGGGGCTATACACCGACAAGGTCGCTAAGCTCACTGGTGCGAAGATTGATTTCAAAATTGTTCCATTCAGAGGAGAATATTACAAACTCAAGCCTGAGAAAGAGTATTTGGTTAAGAACTTGATTTACCCTGTTCCTGATCCGGCCTTTCCATTTCTTGGTGTTCATTTTACTCGTATGATCAAAGGTGGTATCGAGGCAGGGCCTAATGCTGTATTAGCTTTTGCCAGAGAAGGATACAAAAAGAGCCAGATCAATATGAAGGAACTTTTGGGGACCCTATTCTATCCAGGGTTTATGCGTGTAGCAGCAAAATATTGGAAGACAGGCTTTGGAGAAATGTATCGTTCTTATTCAAAAGGGGCATTTACAAAAGCATTACAGGAGCTTCTACCAGAAATACAAAAGAGAGATTTGATTAAAGGTGGAGCAGGCGTGCGAGCACAGGCATGTGATCGTAAAGGGGGACTAATTGATGATTTTCTGGTAGTAGAGCATGATAATTTCATCAATGTAGGTAATGCTCCATCCCCAGCTGCTACCTCTTCATTAGCCATCGGTGAGCGTATTTCTCAGATGGTGGTAGAAAAGCTCAACTAAAATGAACATTAGGTTAGCAACCTCTGGCGACCTTTCCGAGATCATCAAACTCTTCGAATCAACTGTTCGAACAGTCAATGCAAAAGACTATACACCCGAACAAATCGAGGTTTGGGCTTCTGCTAAGAATGAAAAGATTTGGCGTAAGAAAGTTGAGACCCAGCATTTCTATATAGCTGAGATCAATAAAACATTAGTTGGTTTTAGTTCGATCGATAATAAAGGATACCTTGATTTTATGTATGTACGCAAAGATCACCAGGGAAAAGGAGTTGCAAAAGGTCTGCTAGAAGCAGTAGAATCCAAAGCGGGAGACTTGGGAATCCAATGTGTATTTTCGTCAATGAGCATTACAGCTCAACCATTTTTTCTAACAAGAGGTTATGAGGAAACCAGTAAGGAAACCAAGGAATTAGATGGCGTGGTGTTTATAAATTGTATCATGATGAAAAATATGCAAGAATATGGATCAAAATAATAATCCGTGGCACACGGTACAGTTGGGAGAAAATGCTCCCAAGATCGTGAACGGGATCATTGAGATTCCTAAAAATACCAGAGCTAAATATGAGCTGGATAAGGACTCTGGTTTACTGAAAATGGATCGCGTAATCTATTCATCCATGTACTATCCCGCCAATTACGGGTTCATACCAAAAACCTATTGCGACGACAATGATCCTCTTGATATCTTAGTCTTATCCCAGATTACTATTGTGCCTATGTGTATTGTATCAGCAAAAGTAATTGGGGTAATGCGCATGCTGGATAATGGTGAAAAAGATGATAAAATCATTGCAGTAGCGGAAAATGATATGAGTGTAAATCACATTAATGATATTTCGGAATTACCTAAGCACTTTATTAAAGAGCTTCAAAATTTCTTTGAAGATTACAAAAAATTAGAAAACAAAACAGTAGAGGTCGAAGAGTTTCAAGACGCACAAACTGCTATAAGAATCATCAACAAAAGCATCGAGGATTACAAACATCTTATATCCAGGACTTAAAATCTAACCAGGATGTTTTAATCCCTGTTCTCCCCAAATTCTCATTTGTTCAATAATCGGGAAAAGAGTCTCGCCCTTCTCGGATACAAAGTATTCTACTCTTGGAGGAACCTCAGCATATACTTTCCTCTCTAGTATTTTATCCTTTTCAAGTTCCCTAAGTTGACGTGTCAGCATTTGTTTACTTATCCCCTCAATGCCCTTATGTAGTATGCCAAAGCGATTAGCCCCTTTTGAAACTAAATACAAAATGATAGGCTTCCATTTACCACCTATCACACCCATGCAGTAGGTTACCGGGCAAGCATTTTGATCTGGTGAATTTTCTCTCATTTTTTTGGAATGTAAGTATCTGAAAATCAATAATAGTCACATAAATATGACTATGTCACAAAATTATAACTACTTGATTTTCAAAGACTAATGTAAAATTTTTGAATTAAAAATCATGAAAATAATACAACAAACTGCGGCTCTGATTCTGGTTTTGATTACCACAGTAAGCTGCCAAAAAACAAATACAATGAAAGAAAATCAAGATCCTAAAACGTTGGAAGAAGTAAAAGCTTATGCTATTGGCGAATGGAGAAGCCTGAGTATAGAACTCAGACCAACCGAAGACCGAACTGGTAACGGGGATGTTCAACCAACTTACCTGAAGAGAAGGTTCACTTACTTACCGGAAGGTAGGTTTGTGGGAATCATTACGCTATTTGGAGACAACTACGGTGAGTTACCCTTGATGGAATTTGAATTTAAGGGGGAACTGAACTGGGGTGAACAGCATCCCATTGCAGATGGGGCCTGGAAGGTAGATTATATTTTGAATGAGGGTTTTGGTATTACACCATTGAATGATGACGTTGCAACAATGCTCAATCAAGGTTTACTAGAAGGTGAAACTCCTTTTGAAGCAGAAGTAAAGAAAGATATTCTAAAGAAAGCATTTCCAATGTTTAACATTGAAGAAGGCGAGATAGTCAGCGATTACGACTTGATTTACTTCAAAAACGATATGCTATTTATGGGAGCGAAGCATGTAGATGGGACTCCATTCGATAAGCCGGATAGAAGACCTCATCAACTTCAGATTCCTCTGGAAAGAATCTAACTCATAGATACAACGTATTTTTAAGCATGCAATACAAAGTGAATGAAGCTTTAGAAATACTTGAGCGGACTCCAGCTGTTTTAAGAGACTTATTATCAGGTCTGTCAAACGTTTGGACAACAAACAATGAAGGGGAAAATACCTGGAGTCCTTTTGATGTAGTGGGTCACCTAGTACACGGCGAAGAAGTAGATTGGCTTGTTCGAACAAAGATCGTCTTGGAGCATGGTGAGTCTAAGACCTTTGAACCTTTCGATCGATTTGCTCAGTTTGAGAAAAGTAAAGGAAAAAATCTTGAACAACTTCTTGATGAGTTTGAGAAGCTACGCATAGCTAATATAGAAGAATTCAAATCTCTAGATATACAGGAATCAGACCTGTCTAAGACAGGCTCCCATCCAGGATTAGGAACGGTGAACTTAAGAAATATGCTTTCCAGTTGGGTAGTTCACGATTTGGGACATATCGCTCAAATAGCACGAGTAATGGCTAAGCAATACAGTTCAGAAATTGGGCCATGGCATGAATACATGGGAATCATGAAATGATCAAAACAATAAGTCCTATTCAAGACTTATTACAAGAGAATTGAAACTGATTCGATCTAAATTATCGTTTATTGTATTATGAAAAACTCATTAATCATCTTAACAATACTTGTTTCGACAGTAGCTTGTTCTCAAAAACAGGAAAGTACAAATTCAAGATTTCCAGAGTCAGAGAAAATCAAAAAACCAGAATCTAAGTGGAAAGCTGAACTTACAGATTTTGAGTACTATGTACTAAGAGAAAAAGGAACGGAGAGAGCATTCACAAGTGATCTCTTAAGCAATAAAAAAGAAGGTATTTATGCGTGTAAGGCATGTTCATTGCCCTTGTTTGATTCAAATACAAAATTCAAGTCGGGAACTGGCTGGCCTTCTTTTTATGAGCCCATCAACGAAATAAATGTAGCAGAAGAGGACGATCGATCTTACGGCATGGTAAGAACAGAAGTACTTTGCGCAAGATGTGATGGGCATTTAGGTCATGTTTTCCCTGATGGACCTGCACCTACTGGTTTGAGATATTGTATTAATGGTGTCTCCCTGACATTTAAGGAGAAAGAATAACGCCCTCGACAAACCAATCCACCGCATATTCCATATAACTCCACTCATCCCCAGGTAGAGAAAAACCAACATGCCCCCCCTTGTCAGGCATTTCCAAAAAAATATTGGAGGAATTTTCAGCCAATTCTACCGGATAGCATTTGTCTCCAAGCATCGGATCGTTTATTGCATTGACGATTAAAAGTGGGGTCTTAATGTTTGGTAAGAATTGATCACTGGTTATTCTTTTATAAAAGTCATCAGCATCCAGGTATTCAGGGTGTACTTTGAGAGTAAAGGCTTTATCCAAGGTCTTAAAAGTATTCACTTGAGAAAGCTCTTCCATATCAACTGGAAGCTCCATGACTTTTGCTTTCTTTTGTATTTTCTCCCGGAGTTTATTTACAAACCGACGTTCATAAAATCGATTCCCTTTCTTACTTAGCTCTTCGGCACTATTAAGCACATTGCAGGGTACAGAAAAAGAAACAGCACCCTTAATTCGATCATCAGGAGTTCGTTCGCCCAGATATTTCTGCTGCATTCCTCCTCCCATGGAAAAACCTACCATCACCACCTCATCGTAACTCTCAGATAATCCCCTATCTACCACGGCCGCAATATCCTCTGTTGCGCCATGGTGATAAAACCTGGGCAAGCGGTTCATTTCCTCGCTGCAACTTCTATTATTCCAAGCCAAAATATCCCATCCTTTCTTTGAAAAATATTTAGCAGGGCGCTTGATGTAATGTCTATCGGCACTCCCCTCCAGCCCATGGCTTAATATCATCAGCCTCCTATTTCCCTCCTTCAGCCAATCAAGATCCAAAAAATCTCCATCTTCCAACTCAAGTCGTTCTCTTTCATAAACCACTCCTTCCACATTATAAAAAAGTGAGGGAACGATCGTCTCTAAGTGACCATTGATAAAATACCATGGCCTTTTATGATATTTTGACTGAATAATAGGCATGAACGGCTTAATTTTTGCTTAATATCACGGCTGAAAACAGGAAATCGAAATTAACTACTACATGAGATATAATCTCAAATTACTTGTTCTACTACTATTTATTTCTTTCCGTTCGTTAGCTCAGAACGCTTTGATCGTGGACGATGCAACAGGAAAACCCATCGCAGATGTATTTATATACCATGAGAATAAGGAAAACATCACTTATAGTAGTGAAAAAGGTCTTGCAGATATTTCACAATTTCCAAGCGGACTAGTCTTTTTTCAGCACCCATCATACTACCAGCAATCCATTGCTTTTTTGGGAAGTGATCTAAGAGTCTCAATGAAAGAAAAGATTGTGACCTACAATGAAGTGGTTATCTCCGCTAATAAATGGGAACAAGAAGAAGAAAGCATTTCCCAACAAATAATGACGGTAGGTAAAAAAACCATCCAGTTCCAAAATCCACAAACATCTGCCGATCTATTGGCCAGCACTGGTCAGGTGTTTGTACAAAAAAGCCAACTTGGCGGAGGATCACCCAAAATCCGAGGATTTTCAGCAAATTCAGTTTTATTAGTGGTAGATGGGGTCAGAATGAATAATGCTATCTTCAGAAGCGGCAACCTACAAAACGTCATCAATATTGATCCCAATGCACTTGAAAGCTCTGAGGTCATTTTTGGACCAGGATCAGTTATTTATGGAAGTGACGCGCTCGGTGGGGTGATGGACTTTCACACGATAGACCCAAAATGGTCAACGGATGAAATCACTGATGTTTCAGCAAATGGATTAGCTCGTTATAGTACAGCGGCTAATGAGCGTACTGGACATATAGATCTATCCGTTTCTCAAAAACAATTTACATTCTTTCACTCCACTTCTTTCACAGCTTTCGATGATCTGAGAGCAGGTGGAAAAAGATCTGATGGATATGTGGACGAATTTGAGCGAACATTTTACGTAGAAAGAATAAACGGTCAAGATCGGCTAGTAAGCAATGATGATGTCAATATTCAAAAATTTTCCGGCTATAACCTCTTCAATACGATTTCTAAAATGAAATATCGCATAAGTCCAAATTCAGATGTCAACTATGGCTTCTACTACAGTACAACTTCGGATATACCAAGGTACGATAACCTTACGGAAACGATAAATGCAACTAGCGATTCCCTTGATAATGCAGAATGGTTTTATGGACCACAAAAATGGCAGATGCATAATCTCAGATTCAATTTTTATGAGACTAATACCTTATTTGATCAGGCCAGATTAACCCTTGCCTATCAAAAGTTTGAGGAAAGCAGAAACGATCGCCGATTCGGAGATGATCGATTAAGGATCAGAACTGAAAATTTAGATATGTATTCTTTATCTGCAGATTTTGATAAGGAAATGTCTAATTCGAATCTTTACTACGGAATTGATTTCTACTACAATGATATCTCGTCCGATGGGCTGAGAAGAAATATTGAAACGGGTGAAATCACTGAGGCTGGTTCAAGATACCCGGACGGTGGCAGTGATTTCACTTCACTGGCTATATACAGTAGCTATGTCGATAAATTGACAGAGCAGGTAACCTTGAATGGAGGCCTTAGATTTAACACCATACACTTAAAAGGTAATACAACGGATACCACGGCACAAGCCAATAACGCTTCTGAGATAGACTTAACAAATACAGCTTTGAATGGAGCCTTAGGTCTGGCCATTAACTTAAATAGTCAAAATAAAATCAGTTATAACATTTCTACTGGTTTTAGGTCTCCTAATATTGATGATGTCGGCAAAGTCTTCGACATTGGTAATAGTCTTGTTGTCCCAAATGCAGATTTAAAACCTGAGTATTCTCTCAGTTATGAGTTGGCATATCAACGAAAAACAGATTTATCATTTTTCAAAGTAGTCGCTTTTCACAGTCGATTGTTTGACGCCATCGTGGATGGTCCATTCACCTTAG
Organism: Ekhidna sp.; assembly: GCA_965267215.1. GTDB lineage: Bacteria > Bacteroidota > Bacteroidia > Cytophagales > Cyclobacteriaceae > Ekhidna. The sequence continues at coordinate 690,933 of OZ253940.1, read as the reverse complement.
ATGGAAACAGTTCTGTTACCATAGATGATGAAATACTGGATGTATTTGCTAAAGTAAATACAGGAGATGCAGAAATTTATGGAGCAAGTATTGTTTACACAGCTGAGGTGTCAGATAGTTGGGCTTTTTCAAAGACAATCAGCTATACAGGCGGAAAGGACATTACAAATGATGAGCCACTTCGACACACCACTCCAATATTTGGCAGGGCTACATTGACTTATAAAAAAAGTAAGCTGAGATCAGAGTTTTACATAGAATATAACACCGATCGTGATGTAGATGAGATTCCGGATTCTGAGATTATCAGAAAACCCTACCTATATACAGACTCAGGATCTCCAGGATGGTATACATTCAACCTTAAATCAAGCTATCAGTTTAATGAACATATCAACTTAAATGCTGGTGTTGAAAACATTCTTGATAAGCATTACCGCCCCTACTCTTCAGGAATCAGTGCGCCAGGGAGAAACTTCATAGTAGCTCTTCGAGCCTCTATTTGATGTTGAGCATCATTTGTATAACCTAAAGCCTAACATTATGTCTATCCGACTAATTGAAAAATCCACTGGTATAACCATTCCATTCGCATCTAATTCAGACAACTTAGATATAGTCAATTTTGTGCCTAGTCCCACTCCAAAATTCTGAGTGAAAATAAAATCATAGGTAAATCCAAATGAGCCCCCAAACGTATCACCTGTTTCAGCAAAAGGCATCCCATTGACCATTCCAGTACTTTGATACTTTATCAAGCCGCCTGACAAAAAATAGTGTACAGCTCTATCGTGATACAAAAAATTCCTATAAAGAAAAGAAACTCCGAAATAGTTGAACTGAATTTTTTCACCCTCAATACTGGAGACCCCAAAGAAAGGAGGATCAAATTCATGATCAATTTTGGTGAATATGTGGTTATACTCTACTCCAATACCCAGATTATCCGATAAAAAATAATGGAATTCACTACCTAAATTCCAAAGTGTCTGAGCTTTATTCTTATATTCCTCCGGGAGCCCTTCATACCCGCTAAATTGATAAGTAAAACCAGAATTAATTGATAATCTGAACGAAGCTGGGTCAAACTCGTCAAAAATCGTGTCTTTCTCCTTGATTATGGGGTCATCTTGTGATTTACTTTCATTTCCAGTTTCAGATTGTTGATAGTATTTAACTTCTGATAATGGAAGTCTTGACCTCATCAAAAGCACTCCACTTTTATCAAAAACCGAAAAATGAATGAATTCACTTGTTACTCTGGTGATTTTGCAGTCTAACGTATCGTTTTTAGCGGTGATGATCGTATCCTGGGAGGTAGCTAAAAAAGAAACAAAACTGAAGAGCAAAAGAAAAAAAAACTGTTTCATATCGATATTTCACCATGAAGATAGGGAGAAACTATTTTTTCTTTCAAATTATTTATAACGGAAACTAAAAAGCCTCACACTTATACAGCGTGGGGCTTTTTGTCGTAAAGAATTCGTCTATTAAACAGTATTATGATTTAAGTAAACATTAACAAGTCTTTATGGACATTTGTTTTAGATTTTCTTATTTGGTCTTAGATCGAAAGCCCTTGTTATATTAAACCCGTAGTGAATATCCCCATCCCAAAAATCATCTGTAGTCTCACCAATGAAACCTCTTTCATTCATTTGGACTGCATTGGTAAAATGGAGCTGAAAAACATGTCCACCAGTTTCAATATCTACACCTACAGCAAACGAGTTTTGGAATTGTCCCGACTTATCTGATATCTGTGGATAGTATTCGGTAACAATCGCTAATCTATTCGTCAGCTTATAACGCCCACCTACTCCAACAGAAATAAGAAGATTATCATCTTCATTTGTTGGAACCAGGTTTCTTTGAATGATAGTTGGCATTACCTGAAGACTGATGTTTGAGTTAAATTTTCTTGCAATCAAAATCTGAGCGGTGTAAGCATTTCTATCAAGGTTAGCCAGACCTTCTTCTTCCCTCGTTTTTCTGGCTATGCTTGTGAAGAGAGTAGCAGTCACAGGAGACGCCTTACTCTGTCGTATTATTCGATATTTGATGAACGCATCAAGCACCTTATCAAAGGTGGATCTCCCAATTCCTACATTTAAGTTATCCGTAAAGCCATACTCCAAACCCATTCGCATGTTTGCAAAATCTAGCCCATAGAATTCTTTGTACCCGGAATTGAGAGTTCCGAAGCGATGGCTTATAATGAATTCAAGAACACCATTGGTTCTTGTCTCTATCGAGTGACCATTGATAAGTCGTGTTCCTTTGAACGTGGCTGAGACGTACCCTTTATCCTTTGCAAGGTCCGATTCCAACAGCTCCATCAGCTCATCATCCTGAGCATATAGGCTGATCGAACAAAGGATGGTAAAAATCAGACTAATCTTTCTCATAAGGTAGATATTCAAATTTTGCAGTTACTTCAACTTCCTCGGCTATGTTGTAAAAGAGAGCCTTAGGAATTTTTATAGAATGGTCTTCCAACTTTATAGGGAAGACGGTAGACACCTTGATTGAAGTGCCATCAAATTCAAGATCTCCTTCGATGGTTACATCACGAGTCACTCCATGCACTTCCAATGTTCCTATTGCTTTGGATTTAAAACTTCCCTCTTCCCCATTCCAATCTTGCAATTTTCCTTTGAATGTAGCTCTCGGGTACTCTTCAGTCTCCATATAATTTTCATTGAAATGCTCCTGCATCAATTTCTTTTTGAATGAAAATGTTTTTATTGGAACAACGATAACCATATTACCCTTTTCGGTATCGATAATACTAGTAGCCTCCTCTGTGGTAGCTTCTATATCCTCCATTGGAGCTTCTGAGTAAAACCTGATATAGGATTCGGACGATTTATACTTTTGTGCTGACACTGATATGCTACACACCAGCATCAGAAAAGTGAATAATTGTTTCATTTCTATTTACTAATTGTCTTTAGCTCCATCATCTACCCAGCACGCAATGAGATCTATCTCGGAGCGGGTCAATGTTCTATTCCTTGGCATACTTCCCGACTGTGTTTCAGATCTTATTCTTCCAGCATTTTGAATTACTGCTGATGTAGTAGTAAGCGTTGGAGACCTGCTCCCATTGTGGCAACTTGATATTGCACAATCCTTTCTTATAATCGGCATGATATCATCCTTCAGACTTGTACTGGTATTTACAAAGACCGATTTAACCACTTCGCACCCTTCTTCATCTTTCGTGGTAATTGTATGTTCTCCAGCTCCTACAGATTGAAAAACATTCTCCGTACCAAAGTCACCATCATCAAGTGAAAACGATAAATCTCCCGTTCCTCCTGTTGCATTTGCTGTCACAGTACCGGTAGGATCTGCACAATCTGATATTGTTGATTCAACAGTTAATGTTATTCCAGTTGGCTCAGACTCCAATATAAAATCCACGCTCGCAACACAACCAGCTCCATCTTTCACCTGAAGGGTAAAATTCCCAGCAAAAAGGTCATTGAAAGTTGAATCCGATTGGAAGTTTTCTCCATCCTGACTGAAAGAGTAAAATCCATCACCACCTGACGCTTTGACTTTTATAGAACCTGGCACCTGGCAATCAGATTTCGTACTTGAAACCACTTCAATAGATAAGTCTGAAGCCGAACAATCAAATCCTGGTTGTTCTACGTTGTTTTCGCATGCATAAAAAGCAAGTGAAATGAATAAGATAAGAAATGGCAGTCTCCTCATAATTTTATTAAACTTCTTAAATCGCTTTTTTAATTGTTTTTGATATATGACTAACTCATATATACCCCGAACGTTTGTTTTGGTAAAAATGGTTGCGTGGCGAAGCTTAAATAAAAATGAGCCTTACAATAAAACTCAAATAGACTGCAGTTGGGCAGATACTTTACAAATGAATGAGCATCAATCAGTAGTTATATTCAGTAGTTATATTCCTGATTATTGGTTTTGACGATTTCCCAGGTATGATCAGACATTAATCTCACCTGAGCTTCGAATACCTCATACGGAAAACTCTTTCCCCATTCCTCAGGACTCACCATTGATAACAAATCCGTTCCATCCTTCTTCTTATATAGAAAATAGATTTTTCCAATGACAGGCTGAAAGGGCACATTCGCCTGGTAGATTCGTTCAGACACTTCAACTCTACTCTTCAAATACTTGGCCTGCTCAATAAGGGTTTGCATTTGTTCATACAATTGCCTGAATTGCCGATCGGTTTGATCATGCATGGCAGCAACGGCATTGCCTTTTATTCTACCTTTATCTTCAGGTTTAATGATCGCGCTACCTGCGTGATGAGCATATTCAATTAAGCCTGGAAGATCAGCTATTTTCTCCTTTTCTTTTTCAAGATCTATCTTGGATATATCTACCTTATTCTTGCTCATCTTGTTGCTCAATTTGATTCTTTTCCCAAGGAGCGATTGTTCTACTGCTAATATCTATCGCTATTATGATCATAATAATTAAGAAAATGATGGCTCCAACTAGGAAATATTTCTTAGACTTTGTCATACTTGCAGATTGAACCATCAAAATTGAACAATAGTTTAGAATTTTAGAAAATGATAGTAGAAGGCAAAATTGCAGAAAAGTACGACACACAAAACATCAAGGATACTTTTAAAAAGAGGGAGTTTGTATTGGAATATGCAGAAAACCCACAATACCCCGAATTTGTAAAATTTGAACTCATTCAGAGTAATTGTGAACAATTGGATGACTTCAGTATTGGAGATGAAGTCTCTGTCAATTTCAACCTGAAAGGAAGGAAATGGACTGATCCAAAGGGAGAAGTCAAGTACTTCAACAGCCTTCAAGCCTGGAGAATAGACAAAAAATCTGGACAGAGTGGTGAGCCAACTCCTCCACCACCATCACAAGAATGGGCTAAGGAGGATTTCTCACAAGACGATGATCTACCTTTTTAGCGCTTTTTTCTAAAGGTAATAGGAATATATTCCTCAGTAGGTAAACCTATATGAGCAAGATCCCAATTATTATCATACCCATTGACCAATTGACGAATACACTCTACCCTATCCTCCGTAGGATACGGGCAGTCGTCCCAATGAAATATTTCAACACGATATTGATACTGTTTCTTTATCCCGTTTACTCTTACCTCTACCTCAATATCCTGTTCTTCATTAAGTTGGGGTATTTCAATTCCAATTATTCCCATATTCAGATTAGTTTTTATTTCCAAGAGGCAAATAATATACCTAAATCTGTAACCAACTATTTTTCAGTACGTTATCGTCTATTCACATGAAAAGGATATTTCATTTTCGGACACGTTTTTGTTCAGAAACATGCAGATATTGGCAAGGAGTATTCGTTTTATCCATACTCGTAAGTTGCCAAACAGATCCTCAGAAAAGACCTTCTCCTCTACGTTCAGACAGCACTGATATACGAGGAACTGGTGCTTATATTGAATTTAGTAGTCCAGCTGTTAAGAACAGAAAGATATTTGGGAATGGGGAAGATTATCTGGTACCATTTGGGGAAATGTGGCGAACCGGAGCAAATAATGCCACTTTCGTCTCGGTTTCAGGTGAAATTAAGATCGATAGTTTCATGCTGGATAGCGGGGCATATTCCGTATTTACAATTCCGAATAAAGATGAATGGACTATCATTTTCAATAAAGAATGGGAACAATGGGGATCTTACGACTACAAAGACACACTAGATGTGCTACGACTAAAGGTCAATCCACGATACGTCGACCAGATACAGGAAAGAATGCTATTCTACTTTGCGGATGACTCACTTAAATTCAGATGGGACAAAGTAAGGTGGGCCATCCCTTTCACTAATTCGCCTTGAGCGCTTCATTAACAACCCGAATCTTCAGTCTTGACATACTTGTTATAATGTCATCACACTCATGAAGCATAAATCTCTTTTTCATGACTTTGGGATCAAAAAACCCGATGTAAACATCTTCGTTTTCCTCCCAGACCAAAATCTTCATTGGTAAATCCAGGGCAGTTGTCTGCCTACAAGAAACTAATTCGATCATTAAGTTCGGATCCTCAAATAAGATCATCCTGGTTGGAGGAATCTCAACCCCGTATTCCTTCGCCACTATATCATGTTCTACCGTTTCAAAATAAACAAGCTTCTTCTTTTTAATTACTTCGATTAGACCGTCCACGGTTTCACCTACAGGCTTACTACTTCTATAAACAGTAAGATTTTGAGCCTCCACGAAAAAACAGGATAGCACGAGAAATACAGCGATAAGAAATTTCATTTGGCGATTTTATATCACGAAGATAATATGTTGCGAATAAACGAATACATGAGTTCATTGTGTTGTCACTCATATCTAATAGATTAGCAGCGGGAAAAGATTATTTTTACTGAGCTAACGGATATTTCTTTTATGAACATATATGCCAAACTCACAATTCTGTGTTTATTTCTGGTATTATTTACTGCTGGAGTACTCTCCTACTTTGCAGATCAGAGAGTAGAGCAAACATTGAAAGAGGAGATTGTGACCAGTATGACACAACAATCTCAGGGCATCAGCTCTAACATCGGCCGCTTTGTGTACTCACGAATCAATGATGTAAAACTAGCATCTAAAAATCCATATTTCAGAAATCCTAATCTCAGTAATGAAGAACTTATCAATAGACTTCAGGAGTTTGAAAACTTGAATGATTTGTACTATTCCTTTTCGCTCTTTGATATGAATAGAGTGAGAATAGCCGATAGTAAACGTATTTCTATTGGAAAACAACATCCTACCAGTTTATATTGGACCAAGCTGAACACTCAAGATGAAGCTGTGGATGTTTCTAAATCAGAATCTGTTGGCAGAGTAGTAATGCATTTTGCTTCTAAGATTAAAAGCCTAAATGAGCAGGATTACATTGGGGTTTTAGTGGGTCGCATATTGGTAGATGAGTTATATAAAATAGTTGGGGAGTATTCCCTCAGCTCGGATACTTCAAGAAACCTGGACATTCATCTTATAGATGAATCAGGAACCATTCTATATTCTAACATTGATCCATCAAGTATCCTTAATGAAAAGTATAGCAAATTTGATATGATTTCTCCGTTGACCGAGCCCGGTGTGAACTTTTTGGAGACACAAGAGGGCTTGTTTTTCGTGACCCGAGGTGCCGATTACTTATCTTATACCGGGAACGAGTGGACGCTTATACTTAGCATTCCAAAGGAAAGAGCATTCGCTCCATTGGTCCAAATTCGTGAGCAGATTTTATGGGCCGTGTTACCTGTGCTTGCTTTGACCATTATTTTAGCGCTAATTGCCGCAAACCTGTTTGTGAAGCCCATTATAAAGCTTAGTCATGCTGCTGAGGAATTGAGCAAGGGCAACCTGGACGTAGAACTACCCACTGGTTCTAAAGATGAAATTGGTAAACTCGCAATGCAAATGGCTCAAACGTCACAAAGTTTGATAGGACAGATTGAAGAGCAACGTCAAACCAATAAGCAATTGATTGATCAGAAGACACAAATCGAAATGCAAAAGAACCAATTGGTTTCAGTGTCCTCGCAAATCAGAGATAGTATCAGCTATGCAGAGCGAATTCAGCGTTCCACGCTTCCGCCGATAAGTACACTTCAAAGCGTATTCCCTGAATCTTTTGTCATGTACAAACCAAAAGACATCATTGGAGGGGATTTTTATTGGTTTGAAAGAGTTCGGAGAGGAAACAATGAATTCATGGTGATCGCTTGTGGTGACTGTACAGGTCACGGGGTTCCAGGAGCGATTATGTCCATTATGGGTAGCAATCAATTAACGAACATCATATACTATCAAAACTACATTGATCCTAAAAAAATAATCTCCAGACTTGATAAGGTAATCAAGTTTGAGCTTCAAAGAGAAACAGAGGAAGTGAACCGGGATGGGATGGAAATTGGTATTTGTATCATAGATCTGGATACATTGAAAATGGAATTTGCTGGAGTGGGTATTCCTTTGAGACTCATGAAGCATGGGAGTGACGAGCTAAAAATATATAAAACACCGCGACAGATGGTTGGGGGTATTGAAGGTGATGAGCAGGAGGTTCATGCACAGTTGACCAAAGAAGTTATACAGCTGAGTGTGAAGGATAAAATATACTTATCCTCCGATGGCTTCCAGGATCAATTCGGAGGCTCTCAGGATAAAAAGTTCATGTCTAAAAACTTCAATAAGCTAATCGAGAAAACGGCAAAAGTTCCAATGCAAGAGCAACAAAAAGAGATTGAACACGCTTTCAGAGATTGGTCAAAAAACACCAGCCAGACAGATGATATCTGCGTTCTTGGCTTTGAGATTAAATAATGAATATTTTTTACTAAGAGGCAGCTGCTAATAGACTTTCATTCACGGTCATTTCGTAAAGTTCTGACAATGCTGAATTGAGGGAATCTAACAGTTCTCCATCAATTTCTATATCTGGACTTAGATCTTCCATTTCTTTGAGAGTGAATCCCTTGTCACGAATATCATCTACTCGCTTCAGGCATATTCTAGTCCAGGATTGTGGACTTATATTTTCTGTGCACCAATTTTTAAAACTACTCGCCTTTATCGCCATCCCAATATTAGAGTTTAAAACCTATGATCGAAATATCATCATTTAGGCTTGAACCAGATTTCCAAGTTTGAAGGTTACTCATCAAAAACTCCCTTTGCTCTCTCATTGGCTTCCCCTGAATTGACTTCAGCATTTCTTCATACTTCTCGTAGGTAAATTTAGCCCCGTCCTCATTCTCTTGATTATAGTATCCATTAGAATACATATAATAAGAAGCCCCGGGCTCAATATTTATTTTGTCTGCTATGGCATCTTCAAAATGATCACCATCATCTCCTTTTAATAGTGTAGATTTAGCTCCATTGAACACGATCATATCCTGATTAACCCCACTAAACTGAAGTGTTTGGGCATTATGATCAAACACGGCCACCGATACCTTCAAATCGCATTGTAACTCGTCAGATCCTGCCGCATCCAACTCGTACTTCAACTCGTTGATAATCTCACCTGAGTGGAAAATTTTCCTATCATGAGTAAGGTAGTTCAATACCGAATCAGCGATTAGCGTTTTCAAAGATCCAACTATTCCTTTGCCATCAAACTCAATCAAAGCCACCACTGTATAGTCTTCAGATCTAAAGTTTAGCCTGGTAGTCCAAACGAACTCCTCACTGAATAAATATTTGGTCTCAAAAATTACAAAATGATCCTGAAACTGTCTACTCAAATATCTATCATTTGGCAGCATTGACTGCTGAAGAAGACCCGCATATCGGATACTGTCAATGAGACGTTTATTTATCTTATTGAGCTCTTGTGTTCGTTCTCTTACTCTGCTCTCAAGTTCTACATTACTATCTTCCAGCTCTTTGATGTGTTCTTCACTTTCTGCAGCTTGCTGATATGTGTCAATTGCACGTTCCAACACTCCTTTCATTTCATCAAAGTTCCATGGTTTGGTAATATACTTGAATATTCCGCATCGATTAATACCATCTTTAATCGCTTCGATATCCGTAAAACCTGTCAAAATGATTTTAATAACATCCGGATGATCCGGTAGAATCTTTTCGAGAAATTGTGTACCAGTCATCTCTGGCATTCGTTGATCTGTTACAATTACTTGTATTTCCTCCTGGTCTAGAATATCAATTGCCTCGATGGGATTCGTAGATGTATATACATTAAAAAACTTTCGGAAATTGGCTTTAAAAACCCTTAGGTTAGTGGCCTCATCATCCACATATAATAGAGAAAATTTCTTCTTTTTTGAGGTACGCTCTAGTTGTTGCTGGTCTTGAATCTCTTCCATCCTACCCTATAATAATGTTGTTAATATTAATTGCTCTCTGCTACTTCTTCGCTTTCCTTTTTCTTCACTGGGGTTATCTTCTTTGGCAAAGTAATGGCAAACTCTGTTCCTTTTCCTACTTCACTGGCTAAATCTATTTTGCCACCGTGTTTTTCAATAATTCCATAGGTAATTGACATTCCCAAGCCAGTACCTACACCCACTTCTTTAGTTGTGAAGAAAGGCTCCCAAATCCTGTTCTTTATCTCCTCAGGAATCCCGATACCATTATCCTTAATTCTTATCATTACCTCTTTATCCCCCTCTTCCGTGTAGATTGTTATCTCTGCATCCTTCTTCTCCTCTGGCATGGCTTGCACAGCATTATTCAGGATATTCATAAATACCTGATTCAACTGACCTGGGTAACACTCGATATCGTGCATGCTCTCATCGTAGTGCTTAGTGATTTCGATTTTACCTTTCGTTTTATTCCTGAGTAGCGTCAGTGTAGCATCAATATTTTCATTGACGTTAGCGTTTTTGGCTTCCTCCTCATCCAATCTTGAGAACACTCTAAGACCTTTTACAATTTCGATCGTTCTCTGAACACCGTAGTTAATGTCATTAATCAGATCATCCAATTCATCAACGATCTCATCATATTCATGCTCTTCCTTCAATTCTTTCACTGACTCCAATACCTCCTCTGCTTTATCTCCATCATCTAACCTCGTGTATTCTTCGGAAATTTCACGCATTGCCTCTATGGACATTTTCAAAGAAACCATACCACTAGAAATAAAGTTAATCGGGTTATTGATCTCGTGTGCGATTCCGGCTGTCAACTGTCCAAGTGATGCCATTTTCTCTGAATGTACCAATTGAGACTGGGCACCTTTAAGTGACTCAAGAGCATTTGCCAACTCCTCTTTTGATTTCTGCTCATTTTCAAGCAACGATTGAAGTTTTTTCTCCGCGAGGAATAGCTTTTCATTATCCTGAAGTTGCTTATCTGCCAACTCCCTGATTTCAACTTCTGAATCCTGGAGTTTCTTATATGCAAGATTTAGTTCGTCCTGTGCGGCAATCAACCGTTCGTTGATCTTTATTTGTTCTTCAGAAGACTTCAACAGCTTTGACTCTGATTCTTCCAACTTTGTATTCTTTTCTTCCAGTTCTTTTCGAGATAAGAAAAGCTTTTTATTGATAAGTTTTTGTTTCTGGAAGTTGATCTTAAGCTGTTGCTCAGATTTTTTCACTTTTACAAAAGCTTTGTTTGCCGATAGATAGTTGTCACTGGCTAATTTCACTAGTGGTCTAAAGATGAAAAATCCTTGAACCAGGAAGATCCCAACAAAGATTGAGAAACCTACATATTCAGCAAGCCCTAAACTCGCTCCTCTGTTTTGAGCAGTATCTACGAAGTAATTGGTAATATCATCTGCCGCAGTATCATAACGTCTAATAGTCCTAACCAACGCCTCAAATGACCTTTGAAGGGACAGGAAGTTTACATCTGATTTGTTTACAGTGTATTTCACGTCCATGATGTTGGACGTATTTGAATTCATATCGAAGTATAGGAACTTGATAGCTTCCTGTAAAGCCAGGTATTCATCTGACTGAGCAGGTTGAGACAAATTAAGATCTGCATCTCCATTGATTAACGCTTGATGGCCCTTTTGCCATAGAGGATAAACCCTCCTCAATTCGTTTCGAAAGAAATCAAAATTATTTTGACTTTCAGCGTATCTCATGCCCATGGCAGCCTTGACTATTTGCTGACCCATGGTCGCTTGATTGGCTGAAACCTGAACAATCTTAGGGTCCTGATTGAATGAATCAGTAATTTCCTTCTGGAGTATGAAAACGTAATAGGCGACCGCACCTATTAGCACCAATGCTGTTAGAATATAGACATTAGCGTATAAATCCTTTTTTAACATACCTTGGACATAGTTGGTTAAAACTCTTAACTAGTTAATCTATCACCTACCGTTTGAATAAAAAAAATCCTATTGGCAAGTCACTCAAATCTATACTAAAAATACAATTATTGGAAATATCATATTTTTTTACTGATTTTCCACGAGGAACGACTAACAAAAATACCTACTCCATTTTTAGCATTTGTTACCCTTACTAAGGTAACAAAGAAAACCCTAATTTGGCTTTTCATTAAAATTTTAACTGTACAACTAATACAAAGAACTAGTTTTGCGTGGTGAAAAATGAACAGGCTGGAGTGCTGCCGATCTTAAATGATTGATTATCACCAAGAAGTTTTAGATGCTTAAACATTTGGTTTAATTAGTCATAAGTTCTTACTTTTCCAGCCCAAAGAAAATTACCCCTATTTATGGATTATCTGAGGAGCTATAAAAATATTTACGACCAAAATATCATCTTGATGTTCAAGGGTGAATTGACCTTTGATCTTGTCACAGCCATGATAGGGACCTTGGAGGAACGTCTGGAAGAACTCGAGGAGAACAGGAAGGTGAAAAAAAAGTTCTACAATGTGGCTACAGAATGTATTCAAAATCTTTACTATCACCTCGATGAGGTAAATGCAGATGACATGAAAATCAGTAGTTATGATTCAAATTCTGCTTTGATCATGATTTCCGCTCGAAAAAGATTTTACAGCCTTCAGACAGGCAACTATATACCTTCTGGAAAAACCAAGGAGATTCAAAAAAGACTGGACGATATTAATGCAGTGGATGCGGATGAATTGAGAGCTTTATACAAGAGGGTCTTGGCTGAACAAGAATTTTCGGATAAAGGAACAGGAGGATTAGGTTTCATCGACATTGCCAGAAAGACAGGAGGACAAAAACTGAGATATAAATTTCAGCCGGTAACTGACAAGGTCAGTTATTTCACGTTCCAAATAAGATTACCAAGAATAGAAGCATAATACCAAGCATAACTTACAAACCGTAGAGCGATTTATGGAAAAAGTATTCATCGAACCGACAAGAACAACACCGTTGATCAATTTTGATCCGGAAGAAGGTTTGCTAGAAATGAAAGGGAGATCCAGTCCGGAGAACTCTATTCAATTCTATCAGAAAATTTTGGAGAACCTTGATGAATACTCGGTTTCAGGTGGTCCTGAATTCACAGCTAATATTGCTTTTGAATATTTCAATACAAGCTCTTCAAAATGTCTGTTTGATGTGTTTAAGCGGCTAAGTAAAATTGAAAGCAGCGGCAAAAGGATTACAATTAATTGGTATTATGAGGAAGGTGATGATGATATGATGGAAGCAGGCGAAGATTATAGTGATCTGCTTGATCTTGATTTCAACTTTTTTGAAATAGAAGACGATCTTTAATCGTCGCAAGTTAGATGAATACAAACCAGGAGCTTTATCATGACGAGATCGATAGTCTGAGAAAATTCAGAGCTAAGATCGAAACACATGCTATTTATAAAGAAGACCTGGATGCCTTTTCAGACGAGTATGAAGAACTTGTCGCTCAAGCTAAAGTAATCACTCGTGTTTCCGATAGACTTCAGAAAAAACTTGATAATGCAAACTTGCAGATCCGTGAGCAAAACGAAGAGATCAAAGACAAAAATGCTCAATTGGCGGATACGGTTGATCAATTAGCTAAAGCCAAAGTGGGTAGAAGGGCTTCAACGATACTACTGACAGTGGCGGTTGTGCTTTTTATTCTGGAACAACTTCTCCTAGAGCCAATTATTGATACGTACTTTGATACACAATTAGTTAGTCTTGGTATCCTAGGAGTTCTCTTTTTGCTTATCAAGTTTTCGGAGGGAGCTCTTGAAAGCTACTTCATGAACAGGGAAAAACGAAAGATTCTAGAACGAGAAAAGCAAGGGACCAATGGAACTCAGCCCTAAGCAAAAAAAACTGGCCAATCAGGTTACAAGTGGTTTCAAATTTCCGCTTTTTATGATGAAAAGTCTACCCATGGGCTGGATTGCAGGATTACGGGTCAGAGAATTGAATACGACCAAGTGCATCACTTCAGTTCCATTCAAATACTTAACTAAAAATCCTTTTAAATCGACCTACTTTGCCGTTCAAAGCATGGCGGCTGAATTGTCGACAGCCACCCCATGTTTATTGGCAATAACCGGCCAAAAGCCTTCCATCGCGTTTATCATTGTAGACTTAAAGGCCAAATTTTCAAAGAAGGCAACTGATCGGATTTATTTCACGTGTGAGGATGGAGATAGAGCTTTCAATGCAGTTGAAAGATGCATCCAAACTGGAGAAGCAACAGAAGCAACTTTTAGAACCATCGGGAAAATGAAAGATGGAACTGTTGTTTCGGAATTTGAATTTACCTGGTCCTTCAAGCAGAGAAAATCATAAATCTTTTAAGAGAACGTTCAGGTTCTGGTCCTTTTTCCAAACATCTTCAATTTTCTCAAGCGCTTCTTCTATGTGCTCAAAGGCCCTTGTTTTGCGGGGGTCAAATTCCCCCATTCCTTCGTACTCAAATTTATTCAGAATGGTGTGTAAATCCATTTTATGGATATCGAAACTAGGTTGATATGCGACTTCCTCATGCTCCACTCTTGTGATCAAGCTAGCCCTTTCAAGATCATAACAAATATCAGCAATGTACCTGCGAGGTACATTAACCATAGATCCCAAATCCGACATAGTGAGAGCCCCCTCTCCTTTTTCAAACTTTTTGATGATGCGATAAAGTAACAGTAGTGTTAGTTTTCTTCGGTAGTCGTAACTGATTCTCAAAGTTTCAGAATTCATTTCCCACTGATTGATATACTGAGCACCATAACAAATTTCGGCTCCAAAAAGTACGATCAGCCAACTTATCTGGAGCCAGATCAAAAACAAAGGAAGAAATGCGATACTTCCGTAAATAGCATTATAGCGAGCAAAAGCAAACTGCAAAGAAATAAACGCTTGTTGATTAAGCTGATAAAGTGTACCGGCTACAATTCCAGCAAAAAGAGCGGGCCAAAATTTAACTCTGGTATTAGGAAATATTAAATAAAGACCAAAAAGTAACAACCAAAGAATGGTGTATGGGAGTAGCTTTAAAAGAAAGATAATCCCGGACCGAAGCTGTCCTAAAACTTCCAGGCTATTTACAACATCCTGTATCGTATCTCTTACGAATACTGTCGCACTACTGGCTACAATCAACAAGACAGGGCCAAGCAAAATTACCGCGACATAATCCGATATTTTACGTTCCCATCTTCGATTCTTTTTGATGTCCCACATATCATTGAATGCCGCCTCGATATTCATCAAGAGACGAATAACGGTATAAATCAAAAAAACAGCTGAAGAAACCGCCACTACTCCTCCCCCTTGCGTATCTAGCATTTTTTCTACAAAAGGTTGGACCTGATTCAATATCTCCGTTTGTCCCGAAAAATATCGTTCGAGCTCCCGATCCATCAATTCTTTGATTCCAAAAGCCTTAGCTATAGCAAAAATCAAAGCCAACACGGGTACCAGCGAAAGCATAGAAAGGTATGTTAATGCAGAAGCTTTCTCCGCACATTTATCATTTATGAATTCCTTGATAGCAATAATCCAGATTCGGATAAATCCAAAAAGATAGCGCTTCCGCTTTGGTAATTTCCCTAAACGCAGACGCCAAAGGTCTACTTCCAGAAACTTGCGAAGCTGATTTAATCTTTCAGTCATAGATTCAATTTCATGTGTATGTTGATCGATTTAATGGAACACATGCCTGCCTGTCGGCAAAAGCAGGGAATTTACATGAATAGCATTCACCTTCCTAGTGGTTTTACTGCACTCATGGTCATTTCAAGCGAAAAGATAAAATAAAAGACCCACTTGCTATAGGCTAAATGAAAAAGGGGCCAAAAGCCCCTTTTTACCTAATCACCTGTAAAATCACCTATCATCCTATGACATGAAGATATATGCCTATAACACCTTGAAAGCCTTCTCCCCTATGCTGTTGTTCGTTTTAGTTCTAAAATGGTGATCTCAGGGAGAATTCCAATCCTTCCGGGATAACCTATAAATCCGTATCCTCGATTTACATAGAGGTATTGATTACCCTCCTGGTAGAGATCTGCCCACTGTTTGTACCTATACTGTACGGGACTCCATCTGAAATTACCTATTTCAACACCAAACTGCATCCCGTGTGTATGCCCGGAGAGTGTTAAATCAATATCTTCATACTGCGGCCTTACCTGTGCATCCCAGTGACTTGGGTCATGGGATAATAAAATCTTAAACTCTTTATCTTCTGTTCCCAGCATTGTCTTATCCAAATCACCATACTTAGCAAACCTTCCACTGCCCCAATTCTCACATCCCAATATAGCGATCTCTTCTCCATCAACTCTTAAATTCCTGTTTTCATTAAGTAGGAGGTCGTACCCCATGTATTCATGCATGGAATGAAGATTCTTGATGTCTTTGTTCTTTGCTTCCGGTGATGACCAGGACGTATAGTCACCATAGTCATGATTGCCCATAACAGAAAATACGCCAAGAGGGGCGCTCACTTTTTTAAAGATATCGAGATACTCTTTAGCTTCTTCACTTCTGTTATTGACCAGATCGCCCGTAAAAAAGGTTACATCTGGCTTTTCTGCGTTGAGCATATCAATTCCACCAGCTACTGCAGTCTTATTAAAGAAACTACCTGTGTGTATATCAGAGATTTGAGCTATACGAATTCCATCAAAAGCTTTGGGCAGATTAGGTGAGTAAATCACTCTCCTTCTAACTCTATAGTCATGTGCACCTGATATGACACCAAAAGTCATGGTAGCCACTGGTATAGATCCTGCAATCAGGGCCGTCTTCTGCATAAAGTCCTTTCTAGAAGTAGAATAGGACTCATCAACAAACGGAAAAAGATTTACCAGCCAGGAAACCCCCCTTCTAAGATCTTCGATCACTAAGAAGATTGATGCAAATACCTTTCCAATGAACATCACAAAGAAGAAGGTAGTGATATACAATCTGAGATTTTGAAACTGTTTTGGATCTATTTGTCTGTACAACAATACTCCGGAAAGTAGTAGGATACTCACTAACCAATACCCTATAAAAACTATTTTTTTCCATACTGGGGTAAGCCCATCCGCAAGAGACTTTACCGCCAAAAAGACATACACATCAAGTACCAAATAAATGGAGATCAAGAATACGATGAAATAAATCCTACTCATATGTGCTGATTTTCAATTATCCCATAGAACTTACATAATTGACAGTAGCATAGTTCATATGTAATGTCAACCTATAGTTCGCTTCATAACATAAAAAAATCCTCCCGGAGGATCCAGGAGGAAATTACTATTAACTTAAACCTAACCGACGATTGAATTTCTTCTGCTTTATTTAACGTATCATCGGTTGAAAGGTTGATCATTTTATGCTGCTTTTTTACTGTAAGTCATCTCAGCTTCGGCTTCTTCCTGTCCTTTTTTGGCAAACAGCCTATACTTCATTCTATAAGAGATCGTGAACAATACAGGTACAATGATTAATGTCAGGAATGTAGCCACGATAAGGCCAAAAATTACCGTCCATGCCAAAGGACCCCAGAAAATCACATTATCTCCTCCAACATATATTTTTGGATCAAATTCAGTGAACAAAGAGAAGAAGTCGATGTTTAATCCTATTGCCAATGGAATTAAGCCAAGTACAGTAGTAATTGCCGTTAAGATCACAGGTCTCAACCTCGCCTTTCCTCCCTGAATGGTTAGCCTCATCACTTCATCTTTATCTAAAAACTCAGAATCACCCATTCCTAATTCCTCCTTCCGCCGATCAATAAGTATCTGCGTATAATCCAGCAATACCACTCCGTTATTTACTACAATGCCTGCTAAAGAGATAATACCCATCATAGTCATCATAATTACAAACGGCCAGCCTGTGATCATAAGCCCTCCAAATACTCCAATCAAACTTAAGAAGATGGCTATCATGATTATGAGAGGTTTGGATATGCCTCCAAATTGGAATACTAACAATAGTGCAATCAGCCCTAGTCCGGCAAAGAATGCACCCATCAGGAATGCCATTTGCTTGTTCTGCTCTTCTATTTGTCCTGTGTAATCAATTTTAACTCCTCTTGGAAGATCATTGAAGCTTTCCATTGCTTCCTCAATTTGAGTGACAATGGCCGCAGGATCAGTAAATCCAGGTTTTAATCCTGAGTAAACCGTTACCACACGTCTGGTATCTCGATGTTTAATGGCGCTGAAACCAGATGTGTTTTTCTGTGTCGCTACTGCAGATACTGGTATTTCTTTGATTTTTCCCGAAGATTGATCTCGGAAAGTGATGTTCTGATTAAAAAGTGCACTTGTATTATACCTCAGATCTTCATTAAAGCGAATGTTTATATCATAGTCCTCGCCATCTTTTTTATAGACACCAGCCTTCTCTCCAAAAATTGCTCTCCTCAATTGATTACCCACCTGTCCTACAGCAATTCCGAGCTCTCCTGCCTTTTCACGATCCACCTCTACTTGCATCGTGGGCTTACCTTTGTTCACATCAATTTTAAGCTCCTCAATACCTGCAATATTTCTACTGTTAATGAAATTTCGCATCTGTTCGGCCGTTTGGATCAACTCATCATAATCTCTTCCTTCAAGCTCGATATTAATAGGATAACCAGCGGGAGGACCAACAGGATCTTTCTCAACTGAGACCGCTACACCTGGATAAATACCGGTCAACGCTTCCTGAATCTTCCCTCTTAATTTTTCGGAATCCAGTCCTTGTCTGTATTTAAACTCTCGCATGGAAGCCGTGATCTTTCCTCGGTGTGGCATCTCTGCTGCGGACCCTCCGTCTGTAAATGGATTTCCTGCCCCTTCACCTACCTGGGATACCGCAGATTCCACGAGGATATTTCTATCATTGGAAACGTACACATCGCTTCGAATAATATCATACACCCTATTCTCAATTTCTTTGGTAATTGCGTTCGTCTTCTTTATGGCCGTTCCCTCAGGATATTCGATATACACAATGATCTGGTTCGGTGTATTATCCGGAAAGAATTCCACCTTGGTTCTACCCGATCCGAGCGATCCTCCAAACATCATGAAGGTGGCGATAAGTAAGAAGAAGGTAATTCCGAAATACCAATAGACATTCCCACCCCTGATCGCATGTCTGATTCGGCGCTCATACATATTCTCAAATCGTGTTAACACTTTACGTTGGAATCCAAGTGCTAATCTTTTGATACCATATTTATATAACCAGAACAGGATGTTCGTGAAGATCATCAATGTACCAAGTCCACGCATTGGACCTCCAAATAATAAGATCAAAATCCCTATTCCAGATAGAATAAAAGTCAATCTCCACAGTGCTTTTTTAGAAAGTTCTCTTTCATTGGTTTCCATGAATTGAGAAACAAGCATGGAGTTCATAAAAATTGCAACAAAAAGGGATGATCCTAAGACAATAGATAATGTGATTGGGAAGTATTTCATAAACTCACCCATTACTCCAGGCCACATCCCTAATGGAACGAATGCCGCTACAGTAGTGGCTGTTGATATCATAATAGGATATGCAATCTCTCCAATTCCCAATCTCGCGGCTTTCAGCCTGGTCATACCCTCCTGATCCATCAATCGGTAGACGTTTTCAACAACTACAATACCATTATCCACTAACATTCCCAGCCCCATAATCAACCCGAAAAGAATCATGGTATTCATGGTGTATCCCAATGCATTGATGATCATAAATGACATAAACATGGACATTGGAATCGCAAATCCAACAAACAATGCATTTCTGAATCCTAGGAAGAACATCAATACCGTCACCACTAGTATGATGCCGAAAATGATGTTGTTGATTAAATCGCTTACCTGGTTTAAAGTTCTTTCTGACGAATCATTCGATATAGAGATCCTAAGATCGCTAGGGAAGTAATCTGCTTCAGCCGTGGCGATGATGTCCTTTATCTTGTTGACCGCCTCTATCATGTTTTTGCCGGAACGCTTTTTCACGTCCAGCATCACCACACTTGAACCAAACTCTCTTGCATATGTGGTCTTGTCTTCCGGACGGAAGCTCACCGTTGCTATGTCCTTGAGATAAACTGGTGCATTATTTTCAGATTTGACAACAAAATTTTCAAGTTCAGCAGGTTTTTGAATTTCGCCCAGAATACGAATAGTCCTACGTTGACCACTCGCTTTCAAGTTTCCTGCCGACATGGTCATATTGCCATTGGCGATAGAGCTGATTACATCATCAAAACTGACTTTGGCGGCCATCATCTTATAAATATCTACAGCTACTTCTACTTCTTTCTCTTGCGCTCCACGGATATCTGCAGCTTTTATTTCGGGTAGATCTTCGATTTCATCTTGCAAATACTCCCCAAATTCCTTCAGCTTATCCACAGGATAATCTCCTGTAATGTTGATATTCATAATTGGGAACTCTTCAGACATCTTTAAATCAAAGACGTTTGGTTCTACTTTGGCTCCATTGAACAATGGCCAATCTTCTCCTGATGTCTCACTATCTACCTCATCTTTTACTCGTTGCTTGGCCTCTTCTACACTAATATTTTCATCGAATTCGACTGTGATCATCGAGTAATCCTCCTGGGAGGTAGAAAGAATTTCAACCACATTGGAGACATTTTTTAGTTTGTCCTCCAAAGGATCAGTAATCAATCGTTCCATATCCTCGGCAGTATTTCCTGGGAATGGAGTACTGATGTAGATCTTGGTTTCCTTGATTTCAGGAAAGTCCTCCCTAGGCATAGCAAAATATGCAGACAGCCCCATGATCAGGAACAAACCGATGATTAGATAGATTACAGAAGGATTTCTAATCGCCCATGATGAGGGCTTAAAATCCTTGTCTACTTTACTATTATTATTGTCCATAGAACTAATAGTTTAAAATTTTAACTTCTTGTCCATCTTTCACACTTCTTGCTCCTTCAATGATGATACTTTGACCATCATTGATACCTGATAACACCTCGATCACGTCACCTTGTGTTTTTCCGGTTGTAATAATTGTTTTCTTAGCTGTTGCTACATTCTCATTATCAATGCCGGTTACCATATAAGCATATTGTTCGCCCTCCGAATTTTCAGAGATAGCACTCTGAGGAATTAGTAAGGCATCCTCATTTCTGTAATCATTGATATGAACTCTGGCCGTAAGATTTGGTTTTACATTACCACTTCTATTTGGAACGGGGATTTCCACAGTGAATGATCTGTTGTTTGGATTAATATAATTCCCTGTCTCTCGCACGTATGATTCAATTGTTTCATTTAGAACGGGAAAGAACACCTTCACCTTTTTCCCCTTTGTAACCGAGGTAATGTACGATTCCGGAACAGCTGTTTCTATATACATATTAGAAAGGTTTATTACTCTGAAAACTTCAGAACCCGATCCTCCTGGTGCTACTACCGTTCCCTGATCTTTGATCACATCATCTACAACTCCATCAAAAGGAGCTCTGATCGAAAACTTTCTTAGTTGAGACTCCATCTGTTCAACAGCCGCTTTTTGAGATTCATAGTTCGTCTTAGACTGGAGATACTGAATTTCTGAACCGATCTTCTGTTCCCATAATCTTTTTTGACGTTCATAAGTCGTTTCCGCTAAAGAAAGCTGGGTTTTCATTTGAATCAGTTGATTGCTTAAACCGCCATCATCAATAGTGGCTAACAGTTGGCCTTTCTTTACCTGATCTCCTTCTTCCACATGAACTTTGGTCATTGTTCCGGCCACTTCAGGGTAAACCAAAACATTTTGCCTGGTAGTCACACCTCCTTGTAGTTCGATAAAGTGCACAAAGTCTTGTCCTTCTACTTTAAGGGCTGTGATCAGTGGAAGGTTTTCATCATCGCTATTAGCATTAATGACTGAATCCAGAAGAGCTATTTCACCTTCAACTTGCTTAAGTTGTGAGGTAAGTTCTTTCTTCTTCGCTCTAATGCTTTCCATGTTTCCTTCGGCAAGAATATCAGAGATAGAAGATTCATTGCCTCCGCAAGCAACTAGTATAATTGCCGTAGTTAAGGTTAGTATTTGATTGATCTTTCGCATGATCTTAGTTAGTTTCTGAATAATAAGTCTTTGTATGTATTGAATTGGATTTAGTCTCGCTTACCAATAGCTCTTGTTAAATCTATTTTAGCTATTACTGCATCAAATAACGCATTGAAAAAATTGGTCTGGGCCTCTTTGAGCTCATTGTCAGCATTGACAACCTCTAAACTAGAACCAACACCTTCTTTATATTTTATTTCTGAAATATCAAATATGCTCTGGGCCAATTCCATATTTTCCTTCTGAACATCCAGGTTTTCATTGGCATTTCTCAAAAGAATACCTTGCTGTTCCACCTCTACCCTTACCTGTGTTTCAAATTGCGAAAGGATATTCTCCAGCTTCTTGATTTCAACTTTTTGTTGCTGTATTTGATAGTTACGTTGCAATCCTGTGAATAATGACCAATTAAGTCTTAATCCTATCACCGAGTAAGAATACCATTTGTCAGGCCCAACATTAGCATTCCCTTCGAAACTACTCTCCTGTCGAAAGAGACCGCCAAAGGTTGCGGATTGAGTAGAAGCTCCCAACGTTCCAAAAGCCTGAATTACAGGTAATCCACTAGCATAGATATTCTTCAAATTCAACTCCTCTAATTCCTTACCTGTGACGATTGTTTGATAGTCACTTCTATTAGTTAGATCAAAGTCTTGAGGTATGTTTTGAATTTCACCGTCCACAAAATCCTCAATAGAACCTTCTAATTCCAATGACTCATCCAATGGATAATTCATTTGGAATTTCAACAGCTTCATTGATAAATCAGCCAAACCCTCATAATTGCTCTTCTGTGTTTGGGCGTTATTTAAGGTTACTTTAAGACGATCAACTTCAATCTTCTCAGCAAATCCAGTTTCATAAAGCTGTTGTGTCTCGTTAAAGAGCTTCTCTATTCTTTCCAAATTAGAGGTAAAAAGCTCTAACCTTTCATCATTTATCAATACTGAAAAATAAGCTTTTGCCACAGCAGCCTTAAGTTCACTCTGGGTATAGTCTTTTTGTTTCTTAGCTAGCTTTTTGTAAGTGCGAGCTGCCCGAAGACCAACAATATAAGATCCGTTAAAAATCAATTGTGTGGCTGAGAGATTTACATCGCCATTTGATTGCAATTGGAAAAAGTTAGTTGCTCCAAACACATCTCCAGGCTCTATTCCAAGCTCTTGTGCGTCCTCCTGCGTAATCCCGAAACCAGATCCTGGGCTGTATTCTGAAAAGAATCTTGGTAGGTTTGGGTTATGTTGTACATTGACAGAGCCATTTATCTGAGGGAGTCCTATTCCCACAGTTTCCTTCACTCGAAGTGCTGCTATTTCTTCATCAAGAGTAGCATTTATAGAACTGCTTTCATTCTCTACAGCATAGGTCATACACTCTTCCAGATTAAACTGTTTCGTCTGACCGAATACGTAGCTGCCTGCCAAAAGAAAAACAAGCTGAATAGACAATTGAAATCTCATAAAATCTTTATTTGTTGGTTAGAGTATGTGATTTAGTGTTTCTTTATGTATGTATTCTTCGTATTTATTTCGACCCTTATCCGTTAGTAAGCCATGTACAAAATGATCTAGAATCTGAAGCTGAACCTGGGCAAATTCGAATTTCTCTCTCGGGAACACTTTTTGATTGAATACCAACTGCACACCTTCCACCCTAAAAATGGATAATACCCTTGCATCAATTTCTGGTCTGAAAAATCCTTCCCTCTGCCCTCTTTCAATATTTCGCTGAATGTGTCCCTGGATGGTTGAATGTTTGAACTTCAGGTAATTGTCCCAGGCTTGCCCGTGATATTTCTGCATATCATAGAGTAAGGACGGATTCATTCGAAAAACATGTTTTCTCAAACATTGAGAGACTAGCAGAATTTCATGGATCGCATCCTTGGACTCATCTTCTATATCTAAAAACTCTTTTGTTTCTTGCTCAAAATGATTTAAGGCTACCTCTGAAACTAATCCATCCTTATTATCAAAATATTGATAGAGTGTCTTTTTAGACATGGAAGCAGCACGAGCAACATCATCCATTGTCACACTCCTAATCCCATACTGAATGAACAGCTCTTGTGCACTTAATAATATCTTATTCTTGGCTTCCAATCTTTCTACTTTCTTTTCCCTTAATCTTTTTATAAAACTCGGGAAACTTTTAAAACTTCGAAAGTTTCCTACGTGCAAATGAACGCTATAGATTGAAAATGGTTCGGTTTTTATAGATTTTTTTTAAATCTATGGTCGAGCTCCCTTACTTTTCCACCAAATGACGAAGGTTGAATTAGATAATGGACAATTGGTTTATACCAAACATGGAGGTGGATATAAAATATTATTGGCCTTCCATGGATTTGGTCAAGACAAAAATGTTTTTAAAGAATGGGTGAAAATTCTAGAGAAAGAATTTACTATTTATGCCTTTGATCTCTTTTATCACGGAGAGAGTAGTCGAGAATACGGAAAGTTATCGAAGAAAGAATGGTGTCAATACCTCAAAAAATTTCTCGATAAAGAGTCAATAAACAAATTCTCTGTGCTAGGTTTTAGCTTGGGCGGTCGATTTGCCATCGCTTCTTCATTGGCCTATCCTAAAAACATAGATCAACTGATATTGATTGCGCCCGATGGTGTATTCCTTACTATCTGGTTTAAGCTGGCCACTAACTCAACTATTAAGTGGCTATTTAAATACTTCATGTTAAATCCAGATAAACTTGATAAGCTGCTCGCTTTCAATCGTAAATATAAACTTGTCAATACGTACATTGAGGATTTTGTTAAGAAAGAAATGGGCAGTCCGGAGAATCGCAAACGTGTATATATCTCATGGAATCATTTCAAATCACTTGGTTATTCAAGGAAAATACTTTCCAGAGAATTCAACAAGCATGGCTTTAAAAGAAGAATCATTCTTGGAAGTAAAGATCATGTAATCAGGCCAAAGGATATTCTACCCATCATAGAAGACATGGGAAACTTTAAAATCGATATCTTACCTATGAAACATCATCAACTTATCAAGTCGGAAGTAGCATCTTTAATCATGGTAACATGAAATACCTAATTATCAGTTTTTCAATTCTAATTAATCTTTTCTCTTTTGCTCAAACATCTGAGCAGGTCAAAATGGTAGAAGACGCCAAGAAAAAAGTAAAGAAAACAAAGGGAGAAATTTTCCCTTTGTTTGAATTAACCACTATCGATGGAGAAAAGGTCAACTATGAAAATACAAAAGGTAAAATCGTACTTATCAATTTTTGGTTCACCAGATGCAAGCCATGTATTATGGAAATACCAGAAATGAACGAAATGGTAGAAGAATTCAAATCGGAAAATGTTGTATTCATCGCCCCTACTTTTGATTCTGATGAACTGGTCAAGAAGTTTCTCCAAGAGAGAATATTTGATTATCAGATTGTTCCAGGAGTAAAAGAATATTGCAAGCAAATGAACATCTACTCCTATCCAACACACTTCGTTTTGAATAGAGAAGGAACAATCGAGAAAGTAATAATAGGCTATTCGTCAATGACAGTCGGAGCATTGAGAAAATCCGTTCGCAAATTGTTGAAATCCAAGTAAGTCAAAGCCCTCAAAAAGTTTAATTTTGCGGACTTCAAAACGTGGTTCCAATCAATGATCCAATTCTTTCAAAATTCTGAAGATTCCATCATCGCAGTAGGAGTATCTTCAAGCCTTTCCATCGAGGAAATCGACAAGCTTACCTGGCTCTTTTCGGGTGCAAAACCTGTAGAGGATAATAACATCAAAGGTAGTTTTATAGGCCCAAGAAAAGAGATGATCTCACCGTGGAGTACTAATGCTACCGACATTGCTCATAATGCAGGCATTGAGTCGATCCATCGAATCGAGACCTATATTTCCGAAGCTTCAGCAGGTTCATTTGACCCTATGCTTCAGCAGATTTATAAAGATCTAGATCAATCTATTTTCACCTTAGAAAGGAAGCCTCAACCAGTGGAGCACATCCATGACATTACTGCTTACAACGATCAAGAAGGATTGGCTTTGAGTTTAGATGAAATTGACTATCTCAATCAGGTTTCAAGAGAGATTGGAAGGCCACTTACTGACTCAGAAGTATTTGGATTTTCACAAATCAACTCTGAGCATTGCCGACATAAAATCTTCAATGGCACATTCATTATTGATGGAAGGGAGCAAGAGCTCTCCCTTTTTCAGTGGATCAAAAAAACCTCAAGAGAACATCCTAATTATCTGGTTTCAGCTTACAAAGACAATGTTGCCTTTATTCAAGGGCCGAAGATGGAGCAATTTGCTCCAGTCAGTCAAGACAAACCTGACTGGTTTGATACAAGAGAATTTGAATCAGTTATTTCATTGAAGGCCGAGACCCACAACTTCCCTACGACTGTCGAGCCATTCAACGGTGCAGCTACCGGATCCGGTGGAGAGATCAGAGACAGAATGGCGGGAGGTCAGGGAAGTATTCCCCTGGCAGGAACAGCGGTTTATATGACTTCCTATTCTCGATTGGAAGATGGTAGAAATTGGGAAAAATCCGCTCGTAAGTGGCTTTATCAGACTCCACAGGAAATCCTTACCAAAGCTTCCAATGGGGCGAGTGATTACGGTAACAAGTTTGGTCAGCCTCTGATCACAGGAAGTGTACTCACATTCGAGCATGAAGAATCTGATAAGAAATATGGATTCGATAAAGTGATCATGCTTGCCGGAGGTGTTGGGTATGGAAAAAAGAAAGAGGCCCAAAAGAAACCTGTAAGTCCAGGTGAAAAGATCGTGGTAATGGGTGGTGATAACTATCGCATAGGAATGGGTGGTGGCGCAGTGTCATCAGTTGATACCGGAGCTTTCAATCAGTCACTAGAGCTTAATGCTGTGCAGCGATCTAATCCCGAAATGCAAAAAAGAGTGGCAAATGCTGTCCGCGCGATGGTGGAGTTAGAGAACAATACCATTA
Source organism: Ekhidna sp. (assembly GCA_965267215.1). Classification (GTDB taxonomy): domain Bacteria; phylum Bacteroidota; class Bacteroidia; order Cytophagales; family Cyclobacteriaceae; genus Ekhidna. The sequence continues at coordinate 664,054 of OZ253940.1, read as the reverse complement.
CTTCCATTCACGATCATGGAGCAGGTGGTCACTTGAATTGTCTATCAGAATTGGTGGAAGAAACTGGCGGCAATATTGACACCAAAAAGCTACCTATAGGTGATGAAACACTCTCCGCGAAAGAGATACTGGGTAATGAGTCTCAAGAAAGAATGGGTCTGGTTATCAAAGACCAGGACGCAGATTACCTAAAGCGAGTAGCTGAGCGTGAGAGAGCTCCTTACTATGAGGTAGGTGAAGCTACCGGTGATCACGAATTAAAATTTGAAAACGGTGAAGACACCTCTCCTTTCGATCTGAAACTGAGTCATTTATTTGGTTCATCTCCTAAGACAATCCTTGAAGATCAATCTCAGGATTCGGTATTTGAGACATTGAGTTATGACGAATCAAAAATTGAAGAATACCTTAACAACGTGCTTCAGTTAGAAGCAGTGGCCTGCAAGGATTGGTTAACAAACAAAGTAGACCGATGTGTAACAGGAAGAGTCGCTACACAGCAAACATGCGGAGAGTTACAATTGCCACTTAATAATGTGGCGGTTATGGCGCTGGATTTCAAATCAAATAAAGGAATTGCCACTTCTATTGGACACGCTCCGATACCAGCCCTCATCGATGCAGAAGCTGGTTCTAGACTTTCAATTACTGAAGCACTTGCCAATCTTGTTTGGGCCCCATTGACTCATGGACTTAAGGGTGTTTCATTGAGTGCCAACTGGATGTGGCCTGCTAAGAATGAAGGAGAAAACGCAAGACTTTATAATGCAGTAAAAGCAGTCAGCGACTTTGCCTGTGATCTTGGAATCAATATTCCCACAGGCAAGGATTCCATGTCCATGACCCAAAAATATCCTGATGGAGAAAAAGTTTATGCTCCGGGCACTGTCATTATCAGTTCAGTAGGAGAATGCTCTAACATCAACAAAACCGTAAGTCCGGTTATTGATTATACAGCAAAGGATTCTAAGATCATTTACCTGGATTTTTCCGGTAGCGATTTTGAACTTGGAGGATCTTCCTTTGCTCAAACTCAATCGAAGCTTGGAGAGAAAACGCTAGAAGCAGATGCAAAAACAGTCATCAATGCTTTTGAAACTACTCAGAAACTGATCGAAAATGAGCTAGTGATCGCTGGTCACGATGTTTCTTCTGGTGGGCTGATCTCTGCTTTGCTGGAAATGAATTTTTCCAATACAAAAGGAGGATTAGCTATAGACCTAACTTCTCTAGGTGAAGACGACTCAACGAAGGTATTGTTCTCAGAAAAACCTGCATTGATACTTCAGGTAAAAGAGAATGCAATTAAAGAGTTAGAGCATTCAGAAGTTTCCTGGACGGAAATAGGATCTATTTCCGATGAAAGAAAAGTCTCTGTTAAAAATGACTCCTTCGAACGGTCATTTGACATAGAGCAATACCGAGACCTATGGTTCAAGACTTCCTTCTTACTCGATAAAAAACAAACGAATCCTGAAATCGCTGAGCAGAGAAAAGAAAATAGGTTCAACCAACCACTCTCCTATTTGCCACCAAAAGCATTTGATGGGATTGCAAGCACTTACAACCTCGATTTCAATCGAAAAGGAAAGTCTGGAGTCAAAGCAGCCATCATCCGCGAGCAGGGTGTTAACTCTGATCGAGAGATGGCTTATGCACTTTGGTTGTCAGGCTTTGATGTGAAAGATGTTCATATGACCGATTTGATCTCAGGAAGAGAAGATCTGAGCGAAGTAAATCTCATTGTGTTCGTTGGAGGATTCTCGAATTCCGACGTGCTCGGCTCTGCAAAAGGATGGGCAGGATCTTTCTTGTTCAATGAAAAAGCAAAAGCTGCCCTGGATGCATTCTATGCCAGAGAGGACACGTTGAGCCTTGGTGTGTGCAATGGTTGTCAACTGATGATGGAGCTAGGCCTCATCTTTCCTGATATGGGAAATAAGCATCCAAAGATGCATCACAACATTTCCGGAAAATTTGAATGCGGATTTGTAAGCGTGGATATACAAGACACCAATTCTATTATGCTTCAATCCATGATCGGAAGTAAACTTGGAATCTGGCTCGCTCATGGTGAAGGAAGATTTATCTTGGAAGGAAATGAGAGTGATTATCAAATCCCTGTTAAATACACGTATTCCGGATTCCCTGGTAACTCAAATGGTAGCTCTTTTGATACGGCAGCTGTTTGCTCGAAGGATGGAAGACATCTCGCCATTATGCCTCATTTAGAGCGATCACTATTTGCCTGGAACTGGCCATATAAGAAAGGAATTGAAGGTGCAGCAGTGTCTCCATGGATGGAGCCGTTTGTAAATGCTTTTAATTGGGTAAAAGAGCGAGTTTAGTCTTTTGATTTAAAAAATATTCAGCTAATTTTGCCGTCCGTTTGAACGGAAGTGAAGGACACTCACTTAAAAAAATTGTTCGGTATTGGCCTATGGTGTAACTGGCAACACGTCTGATTTTGGTTCAGAAGAGTCTAGGTTCGAGCCCTAGTAGGCCAACTAAATCCTGCCAACAAAGGCGGGATTAATTTTATAAAGCATGTCATCAGTAAAGATTTTTTCCGGATCAGCTACTACAGACTTAGCAAACTCAATTGCTAATAACTACGGTAAGCCATTAGGAAAAAGCGAGAAGCAAACCTTTAGTGATGGCGAGATGGGTGTTTATTTTACCGAATCTGTGCGTGGATCTGACGTTTTTATCATTCAATCCACCGTCCCTCCTGCTGACAATATCTGGGAACTGCTTTTAATGATCGATGCTGCTAGAAGAGCAAGTGCCAAATATGTAACAGTTGTTGTTCCCTACTTCGGATACGCACGTCAGGATAGAAAGGACAAACCACGGGTTTCCATCGCAGCAAAACTGGCTGCCAATGTTATTACCTCTGCTGGTGCTGACAGAATTATGACTTGCGATCTACATGCTGGTCAGATACAGGGATTTTTTGACATACCTGTAGATCACCTTGATGCCTCTGCGATATTTTATCCATACCTAAATGGTCTCAAGTTGGAGAACATGATCATTGCATCGCCAGATGTTGGAGGAACTGCAAGAGCACGATCATATGCGAAGCTTTTTGAAGTGGACATGGTCATTTGCGACAAGCACAGAAAGCGGGCGAACGAAGTAGCATCTATGCAGGTAATCGGTGACGTGGAAGGAAAAGATGTTGTGTTAGTGGATGACATGGTAGATACAGCAGGAACAATCAGTAAGGCAGCAACTCTACTGAAGGAAAAAGGGGCAAATTCTGTAAGAGCTATCGCCACACACGGTGTTTTATCTGGAAACGCACATAAAAATATTGACGAGTCTGCACTGGAGGAATTGATCATTACGGATACCATTCCTCAGAAAGAAGGCTCATCTAAAATCAAAGTATTGACTGTAGCAGAACTTTTTGCGAAAGCAATTAGAAAAATCCACGATCATGAGTCAATCAGTTCATTATTCATCAAGTAATCAATTTTAATTTTTAATATTTCACAATTATGAAAACTGTTGAGATTATAGGGTATAAAAGAGCAAATCTCGGCAAGACTGAAGCGAAGCGCTTAAGAGAAGAAGGAATGGTTCCATGCGTAGTATACGGTGGCGATCATCAAATTCATTTCTACGCTCCAATGATCTTGTTTAGAGACCTGGTTTATACTGACGAAGCGCACTTCGCGATGTTGACTATTGAGGGTGAGCCTGAACCTTTTGAAGCCATTATTCAAGATGTTCAATTTCATCCTGTAAGTGAAATTATCATGCACGCTGACTTCCTTCAATTATTTAGAGGAACACCAATCAAAATGAATATTCCGGTTCACCCGGTTGGTAAAGCTCCAGGTATTTCACAAGGAGGTAAGCTAATTAGAAAAATTAAGTACTTACAGGTAAAAGCACTTCCTAAGAATATGCCAGAATATATCGAAGTAGATGTATCAGGTTTAGGATTAGGAAAATCCATCAAAGTTGGTGAGCTAGAAACAGGCGAGTACGAAATCATGAATAGCCCTTTGGTGACACTTGCTGGTATTGAAGTGCCTAGAGCACTTAAAGGTAAGGATCTTGAAGAAGAAGGTGAAGAGGAAGAAGGTGAAGGAGAAGAGGGAGGAGCAGAGGCAGCTCCTGCAGCAGAGGAACCTTCAGAAGGATAAATTCTATCAAATATTAATATTTAATCCCGACCTTCGCGTCGGGATTTTTTTTGATAAAAAAATGGAACTCAAAGAAGCCAAACTCACTGACCAGGAACAATGCCTACAAATGATTGAGGATTTCTATCGCCTCGATGCATATCCTTTTAATCAACATCAAGCTTCCGCTAACTTCAAGGAATTCCTTTCCAATGATCAATTGGGGAAATTTTGGTTGATTCAGGAAGGCGCAGAAGTAATAGGATATCTGATCCTTACCTATGGATATAGCTTTGAATATGGAGGACGAGATGCCTTTATTGATGAATTCTATTTAAAAGAAACCTTCAGGGGAAAGGGGATTGGAACAGAAGTATTAACCTCATTAAATCTCCAGGTAAAAAAATTAAGAGTTCGAGCCATTCATTTGGAAGTAGAAAAAACCAATACTGCGGGTAATATGCTTTACAAGAAAACCGGGTTTAAAGGGAATAACAGATCATTGCTAACAAAAATCATTGCATAAGAAATGAAATATCTAATTGCAGGTTTGGGAAACATTGGCCCTGAGTATGAATTGACCCGACACAATATTGGCTTTCTTATACTAGATAGAATGGCCGACCAGGAAGGTGCCAAGTTTGAAATGAGCAAACTGGCTTATACCACAGAGCTTAAATACAAAGGAAGGACGTTACATCTCATCAAACCCACCACTTACATGAATTTGAGTGGCAAAGCCGTCAATCACTACCTGCAGCAGCATAAAATTCAAAAAGAAAATCTACTGGTCATTACCGATGATCTGGCTATACCTTATGGCAGGATCCGTCTAAAATCAAAAGGCTCTGCTGGTGGTCATAATGGTCTAAAAAATATCGAACAACTCACCGGAGGTCAGAATTATCCCCGTCTTCGGTTCGGGGTTGGGGATGATTTTCACAAAGGTCAGCAGGTAGATTATGTACTGAGCCCCTTTAGCAAGAAAGAGATGGACGAGCTGTTGTTGAATATGGATCGAGCCATTGATGCAATCAAGGCATTTTGCACAATTGGAATGGAGAGAACCATGAATCAGTTTAATTAGTATCTTTAAGTGAGTATAACTGTCTTTTAAGACATAATCATTTAACTCACCATTGAAGACATTCATACTTATCGCTACCTTACTGGCAGATCTATCCGCCAGTGCACTTCTGAGTGTTGATACGTATTACACTTTCAAAAAAAGTCAGCCTGGAGATACCGCTCAAGTTCTTGATCTCATCTCTCAATACGAAGAATTGAAATATGATGAGCCAGATGAAGCAGCGAACCATCTAAAGCAGGCATTGAAGCTAGCCTTAGATGTATCTTTTGAAAAAGGAATCATTAAAAGTAAGCTGGCGTTAGGCTCTATGCTCGAAACAACCAGTCATTACGACAGTGCCCTTTCTTACTTTGAGCAAACACTCGAGTTGGCTCAAGAAATCAATTATAGGAAGGGTGTACTGGACGCGCTAGCAGGGAAAGGAAAAACCCTCAGATCGATGACCCGGTGGGACGAAGCGATTCATACCTTAAAGCAATGCATTGAGTTGGCCGATGTTACACAAGGAGATTCAAGTGTGGTTGCTCAATGTTACAATCATTTAGGTAATATCTACCTCGATCAGCATCATTTTGAAAAAGCACTTGATAACTATCAAAGAAGCTTAGCACTTACAGAAGGTGTAGGACGGATGAATGCCATCTTAAACTTAAACATTGGGCTTGTTCATTTCCGACTAAATGATTTTGATAAGGCTTTATCCTATTTTATGGAATGTTTAAAAATAGCCCAATCTCTCAACGACGAATTTGTTGTTGCGCACACGTATCAAAGAATAGGTTTAATCAAGAAGAATACGAATGCGTATGATGAAGCCAGGAAATACTACAATCTGGCGATCGAAAAATTTCAGGAAATCAACGATCGTAGCATGGTTGCATATTTATTCGAAAACATCGGAAACATCTATTTCGAGCAGGAGAATTATGCGGAAGCTTTAGACTATTATGAGAAGAGCCTTAAGATACAAAATGAAATAAATGATAAAGTGGGATTGTGCTACACACTCATAGATTTGGGTACGGTCCTTTTCAAACTAAAAGAATACCAAAAGGCGGAAAACTATTTATTGCAAGCCCGGGAGTTGTCAACAGAAATCGGCGTACAATTGATAAGAAGGGATGCTGCCATGAGGCTAAGTGAGCTATTCGCCGAACAGAAAAATTTCAAAAAGGCGTACCTATATCAGGTAGAGCTCAAACAACTTGATGATACCATTTTCAATGAAAACAAATCGAGTCAAATCGCCGAGATGGAAACTAAATATCAAAGTGAGCAGAAGGAAAAGGAGATCAGTTTGCTAAACGCAGAAAATCAAATAGCACAACTCAAAATAGAGAAGCAAAATAACATTCGAAACTATCTGATAGTGATAGCGCTGATCATGCTATTAATGATTGCACTCGTATACAACAGGTATCAAATTAAAGTTCGGGCTAATGGCAAACTGAAAGAATTAGACCAGTTAAAAACTAACTTCTTTACGAACATTTCACATGAATTCAGGACTCCTCTTACTTTGATATTAAGTCCGGTCGATCGAATGATCTCAGAAGTAGATTCTGAAAAGAATCTAAAAGACTTGGGTCTGATCAGGAAAAATGCACACCGACTACTCGAGCTAATCAATCAACTTTTGGACTTGTCTAAACTTGAAGTGGGTAAGCTGGAACTGAAGGTAAGCAAATCAGACATTAACCAGGAGATTCGGAGTATAGCTGCTTCCTTCGAATCAATGGCCGTTCAAAAAGGTATTGATTATAAAGTAAATGTAAGCGAAGATACGTGCATCATGTACCTGGATACAGACAAGGTCCAAAAAATAATCAGCAATTTACTTTCGAATGCTTTTAAGTTCAGCGATGAAAATGACTCAGTTACTATTGGTACTTTTCCTGAAAACAAGAGCTATGTGATTTCTGTAAAGGATTCCGGATCAGGTATATCTGACGAAGACCAAAAAAGACTATTTCATCGTTTTTCTCAATTAAGTCAGGATGAAAAAAACCTCCATAAGGGAACAGGCATAGGGTTAGCACTCGCAAAAGAACTAGTAGAACTCCATCACGGGACCATCGAACTATATAGTGAACTTGGAAAAGGAAGTGAATTCACTATCAGACTACCCATGGACGATAAACAGTATATACATGATGAATTACTGGTTCAGACTGAAATCATCCATGAATATAAGAAGTCACCTCTGCCTACTATCCAGGTAAGTTCTATAAATGAGCCTCAAAAAGAAAAAGGATTGCCTATCGTTTTAGTAGTCGAGGATAATAAAGATTTGCGACTGCATATTTCCTCCATACTTGATCATACATACGAAATTCATGAGGCCGAAAACGGTAAACTAGGTCTTGAAAAAGCATTAAAACTGATCCCAGATGTGATCGTATCTGATCTAATGATGCCTGAATTAGATGGAAAAGCATTATGCGACAGCATCAAATCAGATGAGAAAACCAGTCATATCCCTGTCATACTCCTCACTGCTAAAGCAGATTTAGAAAGTAAATTGGAAAGTCTGGAAAAAGGTGCAGATGATTATCTCACAAAGCCTTTTGATGCCAAAGAACTGGAAGTTCGAATTCAAAACCTGATCGAACAAAGAGCAAAACTACGAGCAAAGTACAGCGAGAAGGTCACTATTGAGCCCTCCAAAGTCGAAGTAGAGCCTCCCGAAGAAACATTTATCCGCAAGGCCATTTCCATTGTAGATATCAACATCTCAAATGCGGATTTTAATGTTGAATTATTTCAAAAAGAAATGGGTATGAGTAGAATGCAACTTCACCGTAAACTCAAAGCACTCACAAATCACAGCACAAGTGAATTTGTCCGCATCATCCGCCTGGAAAGAGCTGCTGCTCTTTTAAAAGTTAATGGAGTAAATGTAGCTGAGGCCGCCTATCAATCTGGATTTAATAGTCTCTCGTATTTTAATCAGTGCTTCAAAGAAAAATATGGTGTAAGTCCTTCCAAATATGCTTCAGTTAGCGCATAGAATCAGCCATTATTAACAATTGTTTTTTCTACTATTCTTGTAACCATATCTTCAACTTAGAGTATTCTTAATGCAACCTTGCTGACAATGGGATGTCATTAAAACCAAACTACTCAAAATGGGCTATTATTTACGAATCACTTTCCGGAACTTCCTCAGACATAAATTCTCTTCTTTAATCAATCTGGTAGGACTAACCACAGGGTTATCATGCGCCTTCTTTATTTACTTGTGGGTACAAGATGAGTTTACAATCAATAAATTTCATGAAAAAGACGAAAGGTTATTCCGGGTTATGGAATTTCAAACGTATTCTAATGAGACTTTCGCCACGAATTCTACGCCTGGCATATTGGGGGAGAATCTCAAAATCGATTTCCCGGACATCCAATATGCGGCAACAACGACATGGATAAACCCTGTGCTTCTCTCCCATGAGAATACTTTTTTTAAAGAAGAGGGATATCATGTTGGTGAAGATTTTTTCAACATCTTCACTTATCCATTATTAGCCGGTGATCCTGACAATGTATTAAAGGATAAAAAGTCCATCTGTATTTCCAGAGATCTGGCAAAAAAGTTTTTTGGTGATGTAGGGAATGCGATTGGAAAGACCTTAAGATATGATGATGATCGAGATTTCATAGTGAGTGGTGTCTTCGAAAATATAAATCCTAAATCCACCTACATATTCGATTTTGTTCTTCCTCTTCAGGATTATCTGGATCGCAACGAATGGGCTACCGAATGGGGTAACAATGGTCCTCAAACCTATGTAATTCTACAAAAAGGAGCTAGCCCCGGAGAAGTAACGCAAAAAATAGCTGGGTATATCAAGACCAAGGAAGATGATAGTAACGTTGACCTATTCTTAAAAAGATATTCGGAGCAGTACCTATATGGTAAATATACCAATGGCAAACCAGATGGTGGGCGGATAGATTATGTAAGGTTATTTTCTGTAATTGCTATTTTTATCCTGGTCATCGCCTGTATCAATTTCATGAATCTCTCTACGGCAAGGGCCTCCAAAAGAGCACATGAAGTAGGTGTAAGAAAAGCGATCGGTGCAGACAGGTCTCGTTTGATCAGGCAATACATTGGAGAGGCTGTGTTAATTTCATTTTTTTCTATGCTCTTAGCTTACCTGATTGTTTTAGTACTGCTTCCACAGTTCAATGAAATTACAGATAAAACCATCTCGCTTCAGCTGACACCAGAAGTAATTGGAGTCTCCGTTTTCACAATAATTTTCACAGGGATTCTGGCTGGTAGCTACCCAGCGCTATACTTGACTCACTTCAATCCAGTTCAGGTTCTTAAGGGAGAAATAAAGAGTTCTGTGGGAGAAATATGGGCTAGAAAAGGATTGGTAATTTTTCAGTTTACAATCACAATCGTTCTGATTGTAGGCGTTATAGTCATCTATAAGCAAACAGAATATGCATTCTCAAAAAACCTTGGTTATGATCAGGACAATGTCGTATTCTTTCATCAGGATGGTGGTATCCAGGAAAAAAGAGAAACTTTTTTCACAGAATTAAGAAAAATCCCTGGAGTGGTGAATGCTGGAGGAACCAGTCATGGTATGGTATACCAACAAAGTAACACCAGTGGACTTGAATGGACGGGTAAATCATCAGAAGCACGCATTCTATTTGAGAATATCCGCGTGAATCATGAATTCTATGAAACTATGGGATTTGAATTGGCTACTGGCAGATGGTTTAGTAAGGAATTTGTATCGGATACATCCAAGATGGTAATCAATGAAGCAGCTGCAAGAGTGATGGGATTTACCGCTGAAGAGGCTATTGGAGAACATATAAAATTATGGGATGAGTATGATCTACAAATAATAGGTGTGCTGAAAGACTTTCATTACATGTCCATTCACAGAGAAGTGGATCCAGCATTTTTCAGGTTGAGGCCTACTTTCAATGTAGCGGTCCGGTTAGAAGCTGGAAAAGAGGTGGGGACGATGTATGCCATTGAAGAGTTGTATGAGCAGTTTTGTCCAGGATTCATTTTTGAATATGAATTCCTTGATAAGCGCTATCAACGATTATACAACTCAGAAAAACGTATTGGAACACTTTCTTCCTACTTCGCTGGTTTTGCTATAGTTATTTCCTGCCTTGGACTCTTTGGGTTAGCAGCATTTACAGCAGAACGAAGACTGAAGGAAATTGGAATCCGAAAAGTACTTGGGGCTACCACATCAAATATCGTAATGATGCTTTCAGGTGACTTTACCAAACTAGTAGCTATATCCATACTGATCGCACTACCCATCTCTTATTATTTCATGAGTAAATGGCTGGAAAGCTTTGCTTACAAGATCGACTTAAGTGTATGGATTTTCCTGGGTGCAGCTATTGCGTCTTTAGTGATCGCCTGGTTAACCGTCAGTTCACAAGCCTTGAGAGCTGCAAACGTCAATCCGGCTAAATGTCTTAAAGACGAATAGAGTCACAACCAAAGAAAATGTTACATACAAGCTTACATTTGATACAATAGTGTAATACGTTTTTTTAAGAGGCTCATAGGTTTGATTGCCTAATAGTCAATCCGTATGAATCACCTTAAAGTAGTACTCTTTACGATCTTACTTGTTTCCGTATCTCTTTCCATGAGAGCCCAGATCAACTATGATCCTACACCTGGAAAAGAGAACTTATTTCATTTTGAGGTAAGGGATCAAGTATATAACGTAAGCCGTTCGGAGGAGCTAATTCGTCAAGCGCTTCAACTCAACTCAATCGACGAATTACAGGAGGTTCGTTCTTCGATTGATCGAAATGGAAACCAACATCTTCAATATGATATTTATACGTCTGGGATCAAGCGAGAGTACGAGACCATCATCGTGCACACAAACAGTGAAGGACTGATCACTTTCATCAATGGTGAGTATAGTAATACCACACGAAATGATGTCAATGTAGAACCATCCATTTCCGAAAAAATAGCGTTAGACCGAGCGTTAAATCATATAGGAGCCAGTGTATACCGTTGGGAAGATGAAGAAATGGTCGCACTGTTTAGAGAAGGAAACCAAGACCCAAAAGCAAGCCTTTTTCCCTCCGGAACATTGGTTCTCTATCAAGGAACACTGGCTTATAAATTTATTATTGGAGCGTTGGTTCCCGAAAGTGTTGATGAGGTCTACGTTGATGCAAGGAAAGGAAAAGTGCTTGGGACAAACTCATTGATCGATCATATAGATGTAGTAGGCACTGCTTCAACCCGATTTAGTGGAACACAATCTATCAATACCACCGAGGTAGGTGTAAATCCAGTGTATTTGCTTAATGACTATACCAGAGGAAAGGGAATATTCACCTATGGATTAAACAACAGTTCAGAAAACTATTATCAGGCTACCAATTACTCAGACCAGGACAATGCATGGACTGAATACCAAAACGTGTATAATGTCTGGGATGCTTTAGACGCACACTGGGGAGCAGCACAGGTGTATGATTATTGGCTAACTGAACATAACAGGAAAAGCTTTGATGATGCCAAGCTGGACAATGGCAGTGGGCAAGGAGCTCAGATTAAAAGCTATGTACATTATGGCACTAACTCATCTCTGGCTTCCTGGGATGGTCAATTCAAAGTTATGCGCTTTGGAGAGGGAGGTGTTTCTTTTGATGGGAAAACCTCACTCGACGCAGTAGCGCATGAGTTTGCCCATGGTGTAGACCAGTTTACTTCAAACCTCAACAATCACGGAGAATCTGGCGCCCTGGATGAAGGTCTTGCTGACATATGGGGCACGTGCGTAGAGCATTATGTCAACAATCTAAACATCCTACCACAACCCAAAGAGTTGTGGAAATTTGAATCGGAGATCATTAACAATGCTGTTTCTCTTCGCTCACTAGATGATCCTAACGAGCGATTCGATCCTGATACCTACAAAGGAGATTATTGGTGGACCAGTCCCGCTAATAAATACGGTATTCATACCAATTGTACAGTTCTTGGTTACTGGTTTTACCTGGCTACCACTGGTGGCAGTGGTGTGAACGACCATGGCACTTCTTTTTCTGTCAGTGGAATGGGTATTTCTGCGATTGCCCAGATTCTATATGAAACACAAAAAAACTACCTAACCTCTAACTCCGGTTACTACCAAATGAGAATGCTTACAACACAGGTAGCAAAGACAATATTTGGCTCCTCCTCGCCTGAGCTTAATACCGTAATTGGTGCATGGGATGCCGTTGGAGTAACAGATGTTATAGCGAGCCAGCCCAATTATTGTATACCTCAGGTAGCAACCCCGAATCTTGGTGGGGTCAGTAGAATGGGTTATTCCATTATGCCAAACGGACAAGGAAGTGGTTATTCGCTTCAAATATCAGACCTGGAAGTATATCAGGATCAATATGTGCCTTATTATATATCTACCTCAATAACACCTGGATCCACTTTTTATACAAGTACCTGGATAGATATAGACCAGGATGGTGATTTTGAGTATCCGTCAGAATTCCTTGCCAGCGATACAATTCTAATGAATTCTAATACAGCCCATGTGACGATACCTCCAAATGCCAATCCGGGATTTACTCGTATACGGATGATGTACAGTACTACTCCGATTACTTCTTCATGTAATGCGATCGATACAGGTTATGTCAGTGATATGATCATCAAAGTGTTGCCGAACACCTATGGGGCTTGTATTCCATGGGGAAACAATTCGTGGAATCCAGGGCCGGCTTACGCAATTCATGAGATGGAAGTAGTATCTACCTCTGACCCGTATGATTTCATGAAATGTTATCATCAAGGGTCGACCTGTGGTTATGGAGCAGCATCCAGAACAGGGTATGCAGACCAGAGTCATTTGTCACTGGATGTTGGACTCGGAGAAAGTTACACGATCAGCCTGGACGGGTACCATCAGTACCAAAATCTTCCGGATGCCGACTGGGAAGCCTGGATTGACTACAATCAAAACAGAATTTTTGAAGAGTCAGAATTAGTACATAAAACTACAGTAAGTACCTCAACTACTTCCACTGGGTCATTCACTATTCCCTTTTCAGCAGTGCCAGGTGAAACCCGCTTAAGGATTAAGCTCAGAAGATATAATCTCCCGGAAGGAGCTTGTGGAAGAATACACTATGGCGAAGTAGAAGATTATCGTATCAATGTGTTACCCTGTGATATTGAAGCACCAACCATCACTTATATTTCTCAACAAAGTCAGGCAACAGTAGGATCCGTATATTGGACTCCTATTGAAGGAGCTGAGAAGTATTTTGTACGGGCAAGACCAACCAATGATTTATCCTGGGAACCTAGCATAGAAGTCGCTGGTAGTTCAGCCAATTACACATTTGATCACCCAGGTACCAGCTATCAAGTACAAGTAGCTGCTGTCTGTCAAAATGAAGTTTTGTGGAGCTCTGTTCACTACACATTCACCAATTGTATCGTTCCAGAAAATCCCGTAGTTACAAAAATTAGATCCAGAAGTGCTACGGTCTCCTGGAGTGCCCGTACAGATCGGTTCGGGAATGTGCTGGACTACCAGGTCTTTGTTAAAAAATCCGGACCTAATTATCCATACTGGTCGGCTTATAACGTATTCAATGATAATGAAGTGACTTTCACTATGCTATCTCCAGATACGTACTACGATTTCAAAGTACGTACTAATTGCGAAGGTGGAACATCCTATTTTTCACCTGTCGTGCAGTTCAAAACATCAAAATACGATATCATTAAACCAATTTTTATCTCATCCTCTTCAAACAGTCGGTCAACCTTTATGTCTGAATCCAAAATCTATCCAAACCCTGTTCAAGGCGAGTCGAATTTGACAGTTGCATCACAGAGTGAAATCCAATCGCTGGAAATCATTGATGTTGCAGGAGTAAAAAGAAGCGTGGTGGAAGGTGAAAACAAAAGTCATCTTAAGGTAGATGTGACTTCCTTACCTTCAGGGGTTTATTTTATGAAGATTTACTATAAAAATGAAGTAGAGAGCATCTCCTTTATTAAAGAATAATGTCAAAATCTATTTTCAACCTTGTTATGTAATACTTTAATGAGTGGTTAAAAACGAAAAGCCCGTCGAACTGATGGGTTTTTCGTTTCAATTATCACTTTACGAGAATTAAATAGTGGCCGCCTCTGCTTTAAATTAATCCAGCTTGGAGACGACCATATTCACTACTTACTTACCAGCACTTCTTAAAACTTGTTTAGAGGTTTCCGTTTTGGTCTGTTCTAAAGATCCAGAAATCAAGCAGTCCTTTGTTATTAGGTACATCGCCATCGCCAGAAGCACTACCACTTGTAAAAACCATCTCCCCATTCTGCATCATGAACCCTCTTCCGCCTTGCTCCAAACTGCTTCCTCCATATGTTTGTGACCATTCCAAAGTTCCATTACTAGAAATTTGGATCGCCCATAAATCGAATGATCCATTGTTGGATGGCACATCTCCATCAGATGAAAAAGTATCACCAACAATTAGGTAGCCATTGTTCGGCAATTGTTGTACACTGTATGGAAAGTCATTTGCTGATCCCTTGTACTTTTTCTTCAATTGTACCGTCCCAACATCACTCATTCTGATCACTAGAAAATCATTCAGTTCTCCTATATTAGATTCAGAAGCGCCTACGATAATGAATGCACCGTCAAATGTTAGTTCCAAATCATTTATTCTATCGGATCGCGTACCCCCTTCTGTTTTTTCCCACAAGAGATTTCCGTTAATATCCAATCTCAAAATCCAGAAATCAAATAAACCGATCGGACGAGAGACATTCCCATCAACCGACAAAGTTGTTCCACCTACAACATATCCCCCATCTTGTAACTTCCTGATAACTCTTGGAAAATCATCGGAGGATCCCCCATACGATCTTTGCCATTGGATTGCTCCGATATCATTAAGCTTTACAATCCAAAAATCAAACCCACCACGATTCGCTAATACATCCCCATCATTCGAATTTGAATAGGCTGAAAAAATGTAACCTCCATCATTCGTTTGAATGATCGATTCGATAAAGTCAATTCCACTTCCACCGAATGTTTTTTGCCACGCCACATTCCCGTTCCTATCCAATTTTACTACCCAAGCATCTCCGTCACCATTGGGGGCTGAACTGGAGCCACCTCCAAGGATATAACCGCCATCTAATGTTTCATCAACTGAATTGATCCCATCAAAAAAACTATTTCCAATCACTTTTTGCCATTCCAGTTCATTTTGAGCCGAATACTTGATTACGACACCATCTGATCTTCCCTGTAACTGTCCCACGAAATCACCACTATTAGAAGAGGTTCGTCCGACTACTATGAATCCACCATCACTCGTTTCAATAATCTCAGTGGGAACATCATCCTCTAATCCTCCAATTGTTCTATTTAAGCCATCTACTGGTGTTATCTCAACCAAATCCACACTTTCATCCACATTGATTTGAACGCTGATCTGTCCGCCATCCACTGTAGCATCCAAGTTCAATCGATAATGTGTACGTGGTTTAGGATTATCAATACTGGCAGTGAATGTTTCTTCCACTAAGGTACTATCCGGCTGATAGTATGCAATCCTCGCTTGGATATCCAGTGGCTTAGTTGCGAAATAACCAGAACGCATCTCCCCAGTTTGATAGAAAAGTGAATCTGAAGTATTTCTAATCTTTACGGTCCCTTCGTAGATATCAAAATCCTGTAGCACATTTTGAGAAAAGACAAAAGATACTTGGGTATTGGCCAGCTCCGTATCAATGGTAACCGTCTGAAAACCACCTTGATCTATATTGAAAATTGGAGATGATCCAAAATAAAAAGGGGTCTCAAAAGCAGCATTGACCTGGTTATTTGAACTTGCTTCTGCAAAATAGCTGCCTACGGGTAAGATGATGCTGTCTGGTATATCAATAAATCGTGGAAAATCCCTTACCAGCACACTATCGTCTGTAAATATAGACACACGAAAATCATCTGTATTTACTGTCTGGGTTCTTCCCGAACCTGATTCCTCAACCTCAATACCTACATCGAACCGAAGATACCCTTCTTTCAAGGGAGTCGGCATGTTATCTTCCTGACATGACCATACGATCAGCAAGCCAATAATGGATAATATGATTAAACGACTGTTTTTCATGGTTTGATTCTTTTAAAGCGTGAATTGATTTGTTATCAGTATTGGTGATCAGAGCTAAGTCCCTGAAAAGCAAGTACCAATCCAGGTGCACCACCCAAGTTGGTAATTACATTTCTGTTGCCCGATTCAAAAAAGTACCTGCCGACACTATTTCCAAGCGTATAGCCGATCGCACTCCGAGAATACAATGCAAGATGAGCATCTGCCTCTGTCTTAATCGCGTTTCCTTTTAACACGAAAAAATTCTCACCGGCGGGATGGGAAGGTAAAGCCTGGCCTACTCTTCGATAAGATCCTGTGATATTGTCCTCTGAGAGCTTCACCTCTGCCTCAAACGCTGGTACAGCTGAATTGCAATTGTATTTAAAAGCAAAAAGGTAGTCTCCGGATGGAACAGTTGTCCCTATATCATTCACAAACGTGAATTGGGTTCCAGGAAAAGTGAGGTTTGTATTGCTATATAGCGAATCTACTGCCCCGGACTGGTTGATATTCTGGAGCCTTGTCGCAAGTAAATCATATTCACTCGCAGTAATTCGTACCCAATCACCTACAAAAGCTTGTCTGTAAGCGTTTTCAGATACGTCTAGCAATGCAAGGATGTTGTTGTTAAGATCAATATCAACCGAGTCTGCATCTTGATCAACATTGATCTCTATCTGCCCATTCCTCACGCTTGCATTTACATTGATTTGATAATGCGTCTTGGGTAACGCATCTGAAATCTGAGCATCTAACTCTTTTTCCAAAAGTGATCCATCGGTATTCAGAAATTTCAGATTTACCTTAATAGAAAGCGGACCAGGTGCAAAGTAACCCGATCGGGTTTCTCCTGTTGCATAAAAAAGCGAATCACCGGTAAGATCAGAAGATACAGTACCAGTATATTCAAAAAATTCATCCACCACATTCTGTGAGAACGAGAACGAAACTTCTGAATTGGCCTGCGTAACATCTATGGTAACCGACTGACTTGAGTTTTGAGAAACAGAAAACGTTGGGGTTTGACCAAAATAGTATGGGTTCTCAAAAGAAGCATTTGTTGAGTTATTTGAATTGGCTTCCGCATAATACGAACCAACGGGTAAGGATATGCTGTCGGGTGCATTCGCAAAGCGTGGAATGATCAGAACTTCAATCCCATTATCATCAAAAATGGTCACCTTGAAGTCATCCGCACTTACGCTTTCTACTCTTCCGGTAGGTATTTCTTCAATAGAGAAAGAAAGCCCAAAAGAGACTAATCCGTATGATTCAGAAGGTAAAGGTGCTTGCTCTTCTGAGCAAGAAATAGTCATTAATAAACATATTGCTATTAATGAAGGAAAAACATATTTCTTCATAACTAAAAAATTGGGTCAAAAAATTTGATTGAGTTAATTCTGGTATAGATCCGTAGAACTGAGGCCTTGAAAGGACAGAATAAGTCCAGCTTCTCCTCCTTGATTTTCCATGGTCGATGCATCTCCCGATGTGAAGTAATAGTTTCCAACATCATTGCCGGTCGAGTATCCAATGGCGTCCCTGGAATACAAGGCTAGTAGTCCTTCAGCTGAGGTAGCCGTTCTGTTGTTCTTGAGAACAAAGAAGCTTTCTCCGGCAGCATGACCTGGAAGTCCACCGCCAATATTATTGAACGTACCATTTACACCATCCTCTGAGATTTTCACTTGATCCATCCGAGCACCTACTCCAGACTGGCTTACATACTTGAATGCAAACAGGTAGCTTCCAGCAGGAATATTGGCTCCTATATCATTTAGAAAAGTGAATTGAGTTCCAGGAAACGTTAAGTTTTCATTGCTATAGTACGTTTCGTTGGCACCTGAACGTACAACATTAGGAAGTTCACTTGCCAGTCGCTCATATTCTGCTTCAGTAATAGATATCCAGCTGTTTTCAGGTAAGGCCTGGTAAGCAAGGCTTGCATTGGTGAGTAAAGCTGGAATAGGATCTTCTCCCATTGCATCATCTATTACATCATCTTTCATTCCTCCATCATCATCACTGCAGGAAAATAAAAGTGTCATAGCACCTAGTGTTATGAACACGATTAGGAAATGTTTTGTCATTCTAGGGTGAGTTTAAATTCAGCACACCTACGAGATCAATATGTACACTGGATTTCGATGCAATCGAAAAACTTTTAAAAAACATAAAAAACCAGCCACACTCTACCCTTCGTAACTCTTAGAAACCTTAATCACAATGAAGAAATTAATTACTATACTACTATTAGCGTGCTTTGCAAAAGCCACTGCTCAGGCTGTCGGAGGTGGAATTGTTCAGAAACTACCGGATGCTTCGGTCAAAGTCATTACTGCAACTTTTACCAAAGCTTATCAAAAAGGAGGTATCCCTTGCAAAAAGGAAATTTATGTTGACATAGAAGTGAAGCATAACCTTCCTGATAATCATGCAATACCAATTCGAGCAAACTACTACTTAGATAATAAACTAGTTGATAGTCTAATTCTAATAGGAAATTCCTTTCAAAAATTCGGTCTTGGGGCTAACAACAATTCTCCATACTACCCGGAAACTGTTTCTTCGATAGATCCAAAACTAAAATCCAAAACCAAGCGTCATGCCTTGATAAAGCCATCATCCATGGGAATAGACATTGGATCTCCAGCTTATGTCATTGATAAGAAGTTTATATATGGTAATAAAAGGATTCAAGTAAAAGTACCGTTTGAGTATAGTCCAGAAGTTGGTCCGTTGAAACTAAATAAATATGAATTTTATATAGACAAACACTTATACGATACGGTGTTAAAATCGTCTGTTAAAGATGTTCAACTTTCTAACAATTCGGACAGCAAAACATTTTACCAGCGATGCAACTCTCAGGAACTATTTGTGAAGACTTATCCTGAAACATTTTCGCTAAAAGAAATTGAATTGCCAAAGGAGTCAGGAGAATCTAATAATAAAATCATCAATTTCCTTTTTCCAACCGACGAATCATTGAAGCCTGGTAAAGAGCTTAATCTTTCACTTTTTGTGAAATATGAAGGGAAAACTTTAGACCTTGATAATGTTAAGATCTCCTTTATTAGCTTACAAGGAGGAAGGACCTATAAATTGAAAGCGAAAAAGAAGATTATTGGGTTCACAAATCAAATATTGATTTTCGATTTACCGACAGATTTCCCGACAGGTGCTTATGTCGTTCAAGTTTCATATGCAGGTCGTACAGAGGGCGAGCTCTTTGTAGTTCACAAATAATTTTAACCCATCAAACATTCACTAAATCGCTCCTGGATTTTTTCAGTCCAGGGGCCGATTTTTCCTCTTCCAATTTGTGTGCCATCTATTTCGGTAATCGGCATCACTTCTTTCAAAGTACTGGTGATAAAAACCTCATCTGCTTGTATCACTTCTTCGAGACTGATGTTTTGAATCTCAGTAGGTAGTAAATCAGGAGCAAATTTTAGAATTTGCTTTCGAGTAATGCCTTCAAGAATATTATCGGAAGGTGTCTTCAGAATTCCATCTTTCACGATAAACACATTACTTCGGGAAGCTTCTGAAATCACACCATTCAAATGATACAAGACATCTATAGCATCAGCTGCTTTTCTTTGTCTATGCAAAACCATGCTGGTGAGATAATTGATACTTTTGATCTCAGGGAACTCTCTCAGGTATTCATGGGAAATTAAGACTGTGCTTTCCGGTAAGCTATGACTGGATAGATCGGTATTCGTGATGTAGAAAAGAGGTTCTAATATCGGAAGGCCTTCGTTACCATCAGCGATCAGCATCAACCTAAATGCGGACTCTTGATAGTCATTCCATTGCTGAAGTCCATCAATTGCCTCACGGATTTCATCCAAAGGAATCATCTTACTTAGATTTAAAAATCTCTGCGATCTATCAAATCGTTTCAAATGATCCTCCATAAATACTGGTTTCCCATTCCGACCTCTGAAAAAATCAAAAATTCCAAACCCTCGCTGCAATCCAAGATTGTGAATAGAAATAGATACGTTTTCCTCTTCTAACAGAGCTCCATCAAAGTAACAATAAGGCATAAGAATTATTTACAAACGTAAATTAATGTCATTTGCTTCTTTTGTGATGTAAAAATCATAGTCTTAAGTGATGTAGCAACAGGCTTCTCGCCTCGATTACTTCTCTGAAAAATTCCAGAAATCATAGAATCCAGAGTTTAGACACACTTAAAGACATCAGTTACATACCAGCATAAGTTTGGGATATATACGGTGATAAAATATGATCCCTTCCTCCATTTTAGTCAGAATAATTTCAAACCAGGTCTTAATAATCACTTTTATGAAACGTTCGAAACACGTATGGATAGTGCTAACATCATCCATTGTACTGATTTGCTTGATGAATGATATACAAGCCCAGTTCCAAAAGCATATTCCACTCTTTGGTCTTCAAATAGGGCATCCAAAAAGCATCTCGCAGGATTACACTGGAAACTATTACGTATCTGGATTTGGATTATATCAATTTGAATATGACCCATTCTTGATCAAAACTGACAAAGGTGGAAAAGTCCTTTGGTTGAGGCATTATGAAGTAACCGGGGGCCTTCCAGAACATGGTGGATTTCTAGATGCAAAGACTATTGATAATGATCCAGAAGATGTTGCTGCAGTTGGTTATCAAATCATTCCAAACGTCAATAAAGAGCGAATGTTCGTTTCAAAAATTGATGGAAAGAACGGTGTGCCTAAAAAAAACATAGCAATATTTCCATCTCCATTGGAGGGGAATGGAACCGCAACTAAAGTAGTAACGAGTGATGACGTGATTGCAGTATTTGGTAATATCAGAAGGCTTAACGAAGATTATAAAATTGGTATTTCCATGTTTGATCCGAACCTCAATCAGATCAATTCTGCTCTTTACTTTTTCAACGGGAATACGAGTCAAATACTTTTAGATGCTGTAAAAACCGATGATGGTTATTTAATTGTTGGTGGAAATAATTTAGCTCAACCTTATTATTACATCAGTCATCCTTACAGCCATGAATTATTCATTTTGAAAGTGGATAACAATTTAAATGTACAATGGAATAAAATCATAAAGGTAAAAAACCAATACATCAGAGGAAATAGTGTTACCGCGGCAATAAAAAAAGATGAAGTATATATCGTTGGTGATTTCCAAGATACTTTCAGTAGCGGTAGTATAGCTACTCCGTTTCTACTTCGGATGAAAATGAATGGTTCAATCAATTGGATAAAATATTACCAAGGTCCAAATGTTCTTGGTGGTAGGTTCAATTCGGTCGTATTTAATGATGATATTAGTGAAATCAATATTGCAACGGATTTAAACCACGTCCACAATGGCAATCTAATAACAATTTCCGCAGGGTTTGTTAGTGTCAATACTCAAGGAGATGTCCAAAAGACTGGATACTTTGAATATGCTCCAGCGCCAAATTCATCTCTGACCTACGCCTACGAGATCATCAAGAATAACAATAATGGCTTCTCTTCAGTTGCTACCCTAAATTACATTAATCCTAATCCATCGAACCCAATCCCCGGTTTTGGCGCTGTTTTGGTTGAGTCACTAAAGGACGGTACGAGTCAGGATGCTTGTGTCATCCCGATTGAGTTGAGGGGATACGAAATGGAGTTCTCGGTATCAAACTTGAAATATAAAGGTAGTTTACCTCTTAAAGTAGAAAGATTCACATATCAAACTTTGAAAGAAAAAGCATTCAGTTTTGATTGTAATGAAGATTTTGTGAGCACTACTTCCAATACTAAAACTAAGTTATTTCCAAATCCTTCGTCCGAAAGTTTTAGTGTGAGAGGTTCCATACAAATTGAACGTATTATGGTATACGATAAAACAACCGTTCAGATCAAGATTGAAGATTATAAACCTGAGGAGAAAATAGATATTGAGCCACTAGAAGCCGGATTCTATTATGTGGAGATTTTATACACCAATGGTCAAAAAGAGGTGTTAACCCTGGTGAAAAATTAATTAGCTCTATGCTAAGATTGGCGAATGTAAGCTGTTCCGTATTGAGGAGCAGCTTCATTCGCTATTAGTAGCGATATTGAAGACAATTAGTTTCCTTTGAAATGTGAATATCATTGTCATCGGTGGAGGAGCAGCAGGCTTCTTTTCAGCTATAAATATCGCCGAAAAGCACCCGGATTACGAAGTAGTAATTCTCGAAAAATCCAATAAGGTACTTCAGAAAGTAAAAGTCTCTGGAGGTGGAAGATGTAACGTCACAAACGGACGAAATAATCCATCGGAACTGGTGCAATTCTATCCCAGGGGTCAAAAAAAACTCCATTCACTTTTCAAGGCCTTCTCCACACAAGATATGGTAAACTGGTTGTATAACAGAGGTGTGGAAACAAAAGCTGAGGAAGATCACCGTGTGTTCCCCGTCACGGATTCTTCACAAACCATTGTCGATTGCTTTCTTCGTCATGTTCAGAAATACAACATTCAGGTCTTAAAAAATCATACACTCGTAAGGTTAGAGCAAATAGATTCAAGCTGGTTAGTTCATACGAAACAACAAATATTTAACGCAGATAAAGTGATCGTCACCACCGGCTCCTCCCCTGCTACCTGGAAAATCTTACAAGAAACTGGATTGGAGATCTCAGATCTTGCTCCATCGCTATTCACATTCAATATCGAAGATGTCCGTATCAAAGACTTACAAGGAATTTCGTTTGATCGAGCTCAAGTAAAGATTGTCGCATCTAAACTATCGGAAGAAGGTCCTCTATTGATTACTCACTGGGGTATGAGTGGCCCGGCCATTCTAAAACTTTCGTCTTGGGGTGCCTATAAACTGGAGGAAAAGAACTACCATTTTGAAATCTTGGTCAACTACCCTGGACTGTCGACAGAACAAGCCCGACATCTACTCCAGGAATACAAGAATCAACATCCCAAGCGAAAGGTTTTTAACTATCCACTTTATGATTTACCCAGGCGTTTTTGGGAACAAATAATCACATATTGTGATATATCGGACCAAACTCCTTTCAGTGAGCTTTCCAAAAAACACATCAACAAGCTTATGGAAGAACTCACACAAGGCAGATATCAGGTGGCTGGAAAAAGCACGTTCAAAGAAGAGTTCGTAACAGCCGGAGGTGTAAAACTCTCTGAGATTGATCTCAAGACTTTTGAGGCCAAGCGATTTCCAGGCTTATATCTAGCCGGAGAAGTACTAGATATTGATGCGTTGACCGGTGGATTCAACTTTCAAGCCTGCTGGAGTGGTGGCTGGGTCATTTCAGAAAGTATCAAATACTTATAAAAATGCAGATACGTAATACTTGATAGCTGAACATACGAAGACAAAAAATCCGCTGTGATAGAGCATTTACCCTTGCTAATCGATATTTATTGCCAAGCCGAAAAAAAATGACAAAATTTAACATATTATCTAATCACATTTAGTCCTGCCTTCTCTTAAGTATCTAGTCGAATTCAAATCAGTAAGATGAAGAAGCTTTCTTTTCATTATACCGTGTCAAACGCTCAAAAATTTTTTAACGTATTTATCTTTCAGCTTCTGCTATTGAACGTTACTTCGGCACAAAATGAAAAAAAATTTGAGTCCATCCTGGTCAGTGATGGATTGGCACAATCGGCTGTTATGGATATATGCCAAGATCAATACGGCTATGTGTGGTTCGGTACCAGAGGTGGATTGAGTAGGTATGATGGATATGGTTTCGTTAACTACATCCGAGACAAGGAGGATTCTCTTTCTCTGAGTCATAGTACGATTTGGTCCCTATTTAATTCGGAAAAAGGAGAACTTTGGATTGGCACAGGTAACGGGCTAAATAAACTAAACAGAGTCTCTGAAAATTTCACTCAATACCTTCACCCTGATCTTGAGGGGAATAACATTCAACAAATTTTCCCCTGGTCATCCGATACATTGCTTCTTTGCACTCAGAAAGGAATCTTTTTTTTTGATACCTTCAATAAGAAGTTTTTCAGGAATCCGAGCTTAACAGAATTTGATCGGTTAAGCATAAAGGATGTGACCAGAAGACCTGATAGAAGCCTGGTTTTTGCATCAGAGGTGGGTATACACCTCTTCAGTGAAGGTCAAATAACCAAGGAGCTTTTGCTGGGCGATATGTTAATAATTTATACTGACAGAACGGGTCAGGTGTGGGCATCCAATCAGAAACAGACCTACCTGATATCTTCAGATTTTAGCAATTCCAGATTGGTAAGTACTGATGACTATCGGGAGAATCTTGGAGAAATACTTGAAGACAAGAATGGTAATATAATATTGGCTAAAGGTCAGATTAAAGTATTTAACCCCAGGGGGGAGTTAGTAGAAACGTATGAGCATGATGCAAACAAAGAAAACTCTCTATTGTATAATCGCGTGTCCTGCATGGAAATTGACAAGAGCGGTATTTGGTGGATAGGTGTGAATGGATATGGGGCCAATAAATATGACCCTAACAAACCAATAATCGATATACTAAAACACAATGCGCGAGAAGATTTGTCACTCAGTGCAAATTATGTGACCTCTTTTTTCACAAAAGATGACAAGACTATATATATAGGTAACTCTGGCGGAATTGATATTTTCAATAAGTCACAGAATACAATAGAGAATATTTTCGCCTCAAACATCGATTATCTCTACGCCAATGCTGGTACTCTGTGGGCTGCATCCAATGATACACTTCTAGCAGTAGATATATCAAAGAAGGCCATAAAGAAAAAATACTTGATTCCAGGCCTGAAGCGCATCAAGGATATACGTATGGATGGTGATAATCTACTAATAGCCAATTATTTGGGGCTCATAAAGCTGGATCCTGTAACAGGAGCGTATGACGTTGATCTTCCGTTACAGTCTAGCATAAAAAGACCCAGTCAGGACTGGATTACTGCTATTTTTCAAGATTCAAAAAAGACCATTTTAGGAACCTCTGTGGGTATCTACGAAATGGACGATTCAGGACAAATTGAAAAGAGTAAAGATCCCCTGTTTGCTCCGCTTTCCAATACTTACATTAAATGCATTGTTGAAGATAAAAAAGGTATCATTTGGATTGGATCATGGGGTGAAGGATTGTTTCGCTGGGACAGAGAGGCCAATTCACTGAAGCAATTTACGAGAAAGGATGGTCTGCCAGACGATGTGGTTTACGGTGTACTAGAGGATGATAATGGCTTCCTCTGGATGAGTACAAATCTGGGGTTGTCCAGGTTAGATGAAAGTCAACAAAAATTTTTTAATCTTGACATGAGCTATGGCCTTCAAAGTAATGAGTTCAATACATCCGCCTTTTTCAAATCACCAAATTCCATATTTTACTTCGGTGGCATAGAAGGGCTTAACTATTTTAATCCAATTAATATTGAAAATTCCAAAATTCCGGAAACACATATTACGGGATTTTACCTCAATAATAAAAGAACAACGCCATTACAAATTGGCTTATCACAATCGATCATGGATGCCAAAACCATAGAGCTTAGCTATGATCAAAATATGCTCGGCTTTGACTTCTGGGGATCAAATATGACCATCTCCAAACTGAACCAATTTGCCTATTACATGGAGAATCTTGAAGAGGATTGGAATTATGTTGGAGACAGACGATTTGCTAACTATTCGGCTCTGGAGCCAGGTGAATATGTTTTTAATGTCAAATCTTCTAATAACAATGGCGTCTGGGACAATACTCCCGCACGTTTGATGATAATCATAAAGCCTCCTTTTTGGGGAACGTGGTGGTTCAAAACACTCATTTTTTTAGTTATTGCCGTTTCAGTTATTTGGATTTTTAGATGGAGAACAAATAGTTTGAAAGAGAATCATCGTAGGTTAGAGTTAAAAATCGAAGAGGCAACCTCCGAAATCAAGCAGCAAAATGCCGAACTCAGCGAACAGAAAGATCATTTACAGTTAGCTATTTCAGATACAAATTATGTAATCAGAGAAGCAGTCGAATCGGGAAACTTTAGAGCTCGGATAGATTTATCATCAAAAGATGGCGAATGGAAAGAACTCGGCTTACTCATAAATCAGCTTTTTGATTCGGTGACACAGCCCTTCAACCTAATGAATGAGATGGTAAATGCCATGTCCAAGGGAGACCTCAGTATGCGCTATACGGGAGAAGCCAAAGGAGATGTACAAGAGTTAACCTCGAACCTCAACACCGCTCTCGATGAGCTATCAGGTGTGCTAAATACCATCGCACTACAAGTGAGTTCTATCGGGTCTTCATCTGCTGAAATGTTAAATACGAGCCAGGAAATGAGCACTATTTCAACAGAAATAGCTTCTGCAATTGCTGAGATGAGCTCTGGAGCACAGTCCCAGGTAAGCAAGGTAGATGAGTCTTCCTCTTTGGTTGAAGGTATCAAAAAATTCTCCGTCGAAATGGGACAGCAAGCTGAAAAGATCAATAATGCTGCTGAAATTGGTGTATCAAGAAGCCAAAACGGAACATCACTTGTGGGTCAAGTGGATGTGAGTATGAAAAATATATTAACGATTTCTGAAAAAACTAACCTGGCCTTTGTTTCACTGACCAAACGATCTGAAGAAATTACAAGAGTACTTAACATTATCAAAGAAATTGCAAGTCAGACAAACTTATTGGCACTGAATGCCGCAATAGAAGCTGCACAAGCAGGTGATGCAGGCAGAGGTTTTGCTGTTGTTGCGGAAGAGATCAGGAAACTTGCTGAGGGCTCAAAGGAATCAACCAAGGAGATTGAAAGATTAATTATGGGTGTTCAAACCGATACAAAAAACACAGCGGAGCTAATCTCCGAAATGAGCGAATCGATTCGGGTAGGTGAAGAAGCCTCAAGCGAAACATCCACAGCATTTGATGAAATTGCAGAAGCATGTGCCCAGACCCTCCAACTTTCGAAAAAAATCGTTGAAGTGACAAAGTTGCAAACGGTAGACATTGCCAACATTGTTGGTATCACTGAGAACATTGTGGTAATTGCCGAGCAAACGGCAGCTGGTACGGAAGAGGTAGCCACATCTGCCTCAGAACTATCTTCAGGAATGACCAACTACACCAACAGAAGCCGTCAAGTTTCAGATATCGTAAACGACCTGGGCGAAAAAGTCTCAAAATTCAAGTTGGAATGATCAATGTATGTTCACAAGATCTCTCTTTTCAGGACTGCTATTTTCTTTCTTAGTCGATTAAAAAATCTGGTCCGATCTCTTTGTGAAACTCCGCTGATAAGTGTTGCCGAATTGAGAAATTTTTCATGCATTTCCCATGCTCTTTGACAGAATCTCTCATCATCAGAGAAAATATCATCGATAATATTGTGTGCTTTAAAAACGCCTTTAGAACCTCCTCTATCTACCATTACCGTGTTATCGCCCATTAATACATCACTGTAATAGAGAAGAAATTGATTTGAGTTTTCATCCGGCTTATCATCAATGATACTTTTCAATCCTGAATCTGCCTGCTGCTCAAGATGATCAATCAGACGCTCGAGCTGGTAAATCAAAACAGCAATATCCTCAGTAGATTCAAAAAAACCTGACTCGTAGTAGAATTTGATTTGTTTCATTGTACTTGTGAGCACCTCGTCATTCCATAACTCAGAAGATTTAGTAGCATTGAATAGCCTGACAATCTCCTTACATAATACTTGATCATCTGGACTCAGTGTTTTCACACTAAATTTCTTCTTTTTTAATTCAGGTACTTGAGCCACACTTTTCTCCCAAAAGAATCCTTTAAAAGCTGATATTTCGTCAATCAGCAGGTTATAGAAAATCGGGATATCTTTTGCAGAATAGAATATTTGGGCATCAGCAAACGCTACAAGACTATTCAATTCGTTCCTGATATTTCTCAGATAGTTAGTGTATGAAAACTCTTTACAGGGCATCCATCGATCCGAAAAAATTACTTTTCCCAAATTCTTATTGACAAAAGAATCAATGGAAAAATTGTAATGATTACAGAGTTTGGATAATTCATCAAGCGTTATTTCAGTATCTCCTCTAAGTCTCCTGTAAGTACTGTCTATGCTAATCGAAAGTATCTCAGAAAGCTCCTGAGGGAAGGCTCCCGGATCTATTCTGGAACATCTTATATGGCTTAGAATTTCAACCTGAAGGTTCATATTTAAAGTTAAATAGTGAAATTATTATTTATTGTAAATAACTAGTTAATAATTGCATTTATTGAAAAAGTATGACTCGGTCACATGGTACTTTAGTTAAAAACCGTTAAGTAGATCCGATTACACATTCTTTCTTCAAAAAGTACCAAATCTTCTGATCAAACGGCATTATTTCATTTCTGGATAGGCTGTGCAGTCCCGATGTTTGTATAAACCCAACATTGAAATGGAGTCGAGCACAATGATGTACGCTTGAGAAAATCCTGGTGTTGGATAAAAAGAATCCAGCTTTTATGAACTAAACCTTATTCACTATGAAAATGAAAATCATTTTAAAATTTTTAATAACGGTATGTTTAATTACCACCCTTGTTTTGAGTTGTAATGAAAATCAAGAAGTCAGTCCTGATCAACCCGTATCGGTGATCAATGGAGTGCTGGCATTTGATTCGCAAAAAGATTTTGAACAAACACTTCGACATCTCCTGGAGCATCAGGAAGGCCTTAAACAATGGGAACTACAATTTGACAGCTATGTTTCTCTTAACACGGCTTTCAAGGAATTACTTCTTGATATTGCTTCGTACGATGATCAGGAAAATCAAATTCAGTCACTCTTGTCTTCAAATAGTCATCTATATGAAGTATCTACAAGATCCGGAGAGGCGGAAATGATTCCACTGACCGATGATGAAATACTTGCCACAGTTTTCAACAAGGATGGTCTTGTTATTATTGGTGGTGAGCTCATGAAAATCTCCAGTAATACGGTTTACAAAAAAGAATTTAACGGAAAACAAGAACTGAGAGAGGCTGTACTTGGTGACCAGTATTTTATTAATGCAAAAGCAGAACAACTTCCATTCACAAAAGAGATTGTAGACTATGATCCGGCAACCGGACGCAAGATTGAAACATGCAGAGTCAAATACAACAGCGGGAAAAAAAGACTAAGGGGCGAGATTTTCAAAAACAAAATCGGCAAACTTTTTTCTTCTATAGGTGCAAGAACCAAACACCAAAAGAAAAGACTGGGTCTTTGGACCGCCGATGATACCAGAAGAATACGATTAAAAGTGGATGGAGAGTTAACTCAACAACTGATCACTACACCTCCTAAGCCACCTAAACCTGGGTCTCCCCCAATACCTCCTGTAGGAGGAGTTATCACCAAGCCGATAAATTTTGACAAAACCAACAGTGGTGACAACAAGATATCCAAAACCTTCGAATTCTGCTTGTCAGGAGGTGAATTTAGCTGTGAGTTTGATATAGAGTATATGGATAACTATCACTGGTGTGAGTGTGATGACAGACAGCAAAGAAGCTGTACAACTGAAAAATAGTTGATCATCAGCTATGAGTATTTAAAGATTATGGAGTCTTCAGTCACAACTTAACAGACACCATAGTCTTTAAATCAAATATTAGAGTCTGATAATTGTGATTAAAGAATGACCAAGACACCTTAACTGCTGATTCAATTTTCAAGCATGTTGGTAAGCTGGATGGGTTATCTCTGAATCAATTGATTAAGTCGTCAACCACTCATTTTATCTAAATTATCATGCCATTTAGCGGAATCATTTAGAATCCCCTTCATTTTATCAAAAATGTAGACGATATTGGCAATTCACAGCCAATCTCGTCTAGATATGAATCCAACTATCTTATCCATCAGAACATTCATTGGTGCCAAAGACTATCTAATCTCCAGGCAGTTTTACACAGCATGGGGCTTTAAAGAAATTGTTACATCGCCCAAGATGTCTTACTTTTCCAACGACACGTTTGGTTTCTATCTACAAGACCATTATGAGAAGGACTGGATTGACAATTCCATGCTTTTCTTGGAGGTAAGTAACTTATCTGATTATTGGGAACGACTTAAAGGAAAGAATCTGGATGGTAAATTCAAAAATGTAAAACTTGTAGAGCCCACCACCTTTGACTGGGGTAGTGAAGGATTCATCTACGACCCGTCTGGTATTCTATGGCATATAGGTGAATTTAACAGGAAATAGAACGAGTTGGATATAGAAATTAGATAACACTACTCTAATTATGTCTTTATAAAAAAGGCATAACTATTGCTCCACATAGAATTGGTTTTCGACTGTAATCTTCAAGAAAACTGAACGCTGATAAGTATATTATTTATAATCAACGATAGTAATGAAAATCCTTCAAGCCTTAATTGTTTTAATCTTTTTGTATACCAAACCGTCGGGAGGCTTCACTCAGCAAATGGATACATTGTTTTATTCAGGAGACTATTCACTGTCGTACAGATACTTAATGTATGATAGTGCAGAACGAGTTTCAGACGCGATTTATCTAATTTGTGAATTAGATGGAACGACCTTTACATCCTTAGAATTCTCCTTTCAAATACTTAATAATGGAAGACTTGACAATATTGAAATTTTCGGAGAGATTACCGAATCTACAATTCATAACTTAAAAGTGAAACTGGGGAGCGTACAACTCTTCAAATACAGTTATCATCATCATGTTATTTATGCTACGTACCGTCTAGAGGGTAATTCATCAGAAAAAAAGTTGAAAAAGCAAAAAGTCGAAAATCCATTTGCTATTGTTGAGGAAATACCCATACAGGAAAAACATTTAACTGAAATAACTCGCATTGTCGAACGGGAAATAGATGAGTTTTATTTTACCTCTCCGGACAAAGTAAGAACCTTAGTCAAAGTGGAATTATACAAGGAATTGGTTAAGGTTAGTATCTTAAAAGGACATAATGAAGTGCTTGACTTAGTGGTTTCAAATGCAGTCAAGAATGTACTCTCCGACCTGAATTTAAACCAAGCAGTGCGCGGTAACCGGAATAAAAGAATAGCTAAAGTCGCATTCCCCATCATAACACCCGCGATAAAAGAGCACAGATTACATTTACCCTTTGATTTAATTCATGAGCCCAAGTTTAGGTTAAAAAAGGTCACATTCTATGACGGGATCAACATAGCTAACCCCATCTCCACCCAGACTTTGAATAGCACGACTCTAAAAAAGGAAGTTGAGAAAACTTATTACTATGACTCAAAAGGAAGGATAAATGCAATTGAAAGGATTACATATCAAAACGATACGATAATTACTTATCTAGACTCTGTATTCTATTTCAATAACAATTATGTTAAGATTTTTAACAGTAATGACAGTAAGGAATATGCTAGAGAAATCTCTAACTATCAACATCTTCTAAATACCTTGAACTGGCAACAAAAAATGATCATTCATGAAGGTTCATCTGAAGTCACTTACATTAGCAGAAATGAAGAAGCAGTCGTAAAAAGAACTTCAATACGTAAGGTTCATATTAGAAATCGGTTTGATAAGATTCTCTACAAATATCGTAATTCGGATAGTGGAAGAGTTAGTTCAATAGATTACAAAATAAAACGAGTGGAGCATCCCAACAGTGGGAAGAGTTCCTACAGTTATCATTATACAAAAGATGGATATAAGGTGACTTGGAGTGATGGCTATTGGTTTGACTCAAACACTTATTTTTTTAATGAAAATGGATATTTGATTGGAAAAGTCAATGAATCTGATCACCAGCCATTTATAACAGTATATGAGTATGAAAAAGGTGTGGGAAATGCCTCTTTATTTGAGAACAACCGTTTTGATTTAATTCATTTTAACCCAGTTATCTATTGACCACAGCCAGAATATTACGAGCTGATTTTTTAGTCACTTTACCACAATTTCTTCATCCTCAAAATTAACCACATCACCCCTTCTCAATTTTTTTCTTCTTTGCATTTCGACAGATCCATTAACAGAAATCAACCCCTCATCAATCAATTGCTTCGCCTCCCCCCCGGTGGCAACTAAACCCATAATTTTCAATAGTTTATTCAGCTCAATAAAATCGTATTCTTCCAGCTCAAATGTTTGCATGACTCAAAGCTATCAACTAAGTTGAAATAGGTAGCCTGCAAATTTTTCTAACATATAATCAAGTGCAATCATGTCAGAAACCTTGTGTTACACTCCCATTAGTTTAAGAATTTTCATTATTAATTCTTAAAAATAGAAACATATCTATTAGACTTGCCGTATGATTAATTCTTAAAAGTAGAAAGTAATAACTTTTAACGTCATCCTGAACTTGTTTCAGGGTCTAGATACTGAACTAAATTCAGCATGACACCTAAATACAACATACGATGAAAGGATACCTCGGAGAGTTTGAAGAACTGGTGCTACTCACCATTGCCAATCTATCAGATGATGCATATGGAGTAGCTATTCTCAATGATATTTCAGAGCGAGCCAACCGAAAGCTAAGTATTGGCGCGCTTCACTCCACCCTCACACGACTGGAGGAAAAGGACTACATCACCTCCTATCTGGGTGAACCTACCAACGAGCGTGGTGGACGAAGAAAGCGCTATTTCGAATTGACTGACAGTGCCAAAGCAGAGCTGGCCAACATGAAATCACTGAGAGATCAGCTTTGGGCAGGAGCAAATTTCAATCTATCCACTAAATGAAACAGCCTCCACATCTGGCACAAAAACTATTGAAGTGGTATGCAGGCAGGGCTGACCTGGAAGATATTCAAGGTGACCTTGACGAGGTATATAGCTATCAAAAGTCAGTAAATGGAAAGTTGAAAGCCGATTTAGGTTATTGGATGCAAATACTTTCGCTCCTTTTCTCCTATGGACTCAAGAAGCGTAAAAAGGGTGCTTCCTACTCTACACATTACTACAAAAACTCAATGACTATGCTAAAAAACTATTTCAAAATTGCTTATCGGAATCTACGAAAACAAAAAACCTTCACAGCTATCAATGTGATCGGACTCTCCATAGGAATGTCGATTGCCCTACTTGCTGTAGCGATGTATATTGATTTAAATCAATTCGATACTTATCACGAAAATGCCGAAGACATTTACAGGGTAATTACCAAAACCGTACAAGGTGGAGATACTGAGAAATATGGCTCTTCTCCACCTGCACTAACATATCGGATGGACGATGAAATTCCAGGCATATATAAATCTGTGCACATTGATGCTGGTTTTTCAATCCTAATGAATCATCGAGGAAATAGCATCAGGGCATTCGGCTATTATACAGAACCATCCTTCTTTGATGTATTTGATTTTGAACTGGAATCCGGTAGTCCTGAAATTTTAAACGAACCAGGCAAGGTAATCCTCACAAAAGAACTTGCGACGAAACTTTATGGTGAACAATCAGCAATTGATAAGGTCATTGAAAGCGAAAGGTGGGGCCAATTGCAGGTAGCAGGTGTGCTGAAGGATTTCCCACAGCAAACACACCTTGCATTTGATATGTTGGTGGGGTTCTCCATTTCAAGCAAGTTCGATGCAAATTTTCAATCGTCAAACTGGATAGACTTTACCAGTAGTTATTACTACTTCGCTATTCCCTCAAACCAAAAAAAGCAGCTTCAGGCACAAATGAGAGAATTTGGAAAAAGGGGAGATAGCCATTTTGAAGCTGAGGAAGTAACAGCAACATATGAGCTTCAAGCACTTTTAGACATTACACCCGGGCCACTGATCAATGATGGAATCGGTGTTCAGTTTGATATGCCTACCATGATTTTATTCTTTGGTATTTCGCTCCTCATCCTTCTTCCCGCTTGCTTCAATTATACAAATATGTCCATAGCCATTGCGTTGAAACGATCTAAAGAGGTAGGGATTAGGAAAGTTATGGGAAGCCACAAAAGACCAATCGTTAACCAATTTCTCATTGAAACTGTCATCATTTGCCTGTGCGCTGTTGCTATCTCAGGATTTGTCTTTATTCAGATAAGGGAAGGATTTACAAGTATGCTTGCGGGTGGTACCTCAATTTCTTTTGAGGTTTCACCTATACTCATCTTCGCCTTTGTAGGCTTTGCTGTCTTGACCGGAGTTTTAACCGGATTAGGGCCTGCTCTATATTTCGCCAAGATTTCACCAATCCAGGCACTCAGATCAGGAGGAAGCAATGAAAAAGTAAGCATTTCAGGCATTAGGAAAGGGCTATTGGTTTTTCAATTTGCATTAACGTTAATCTTTATGATTGGTGTAGGTGCGTTACTCAAGCAGTATCAGGATGCTAAATCTTTTGAGCTTCCTTTTGCAACGGATGATACCTTCATTGTGTACACACAAGACATGGACATTGAGTTACTTAAAACTGAGTTCCAAAATGAGGCACAAATATCAAATGTAAGCTTCAGTTCAAGTATACCAGGCACCTCGCTAACGAAAAGTATTTATACCTATTATCCGGAGAAACAAGACTCGGTTCGATTAAGAGAAGTCTACGTAGATGATCAATTTATGGATCACATGAACCTGGAGTTCCAATGGGGTGAGAAACTCACAAATAAAAGTCATCAAATAGAACATGTAGTAGTCAATAGTGAAATGATCAAACGATTGAAGCTTATGGAATTTCCAGATACAACAGAGCTACTATTAAAGGATGGCGAGCGTGCACGGATCGTTGGAGTTATCGAAAACTACAACCACGAGCCATTGAATGAAAGCATCGAACCTATGATGATCAGGATTGGAAATGAAGATCTGGCTTATGCCATTGTACATATACCTAATGGGGACAAAATCGCAAGTACAAAGTTACTGGAAAACACCTGGGATGAGCTTTTTCCAAATGTTCCTTTCAAGGCTACCATGCTGGAAAATGAAATACATGCGGCTTATGATTTTTTTAGAGCAGGCTTAAGGATTTTTGGTTTCCTCGCCATGTTAGCAGTATCCGTTTCTTGTCTGGGATTATTAGGAATGGTAATTTATTCAACGGAAAACCGGACTAAAGAAGTAGCTATCAGAAAAATTCTGGGAGCTAGCAGACAAAGTCTTTTTGGCTCATTAGCAAGCTTATTTATCAAACTCTGGTCTATCGCACTATTATTTGCCATTCCGATATCCTATTTCTTTTACGACAACATGCTAGTAAGGATTTACAACAAATTCGGTGATGGTGTAGGTCTTCTCGAAATTCTCTTAAGTGTAGCAGTAACACTTGGACTAGGTGCGCTGGCTATTTTCTGGCAAGTGAACAAGGTTGCACGAATCAATCCTGCCAATAATTTGAGAAATGAATAAAAAGGACACAATAGTGCCTCCATTGCTGGCTAGAAAACTGCTCAAGTGGTTTGCCGGAAAAGCTGATCTCGAAGACATTCAGGGAGATCTGGATGAAGTATATGGACTAAAAAGAGAACAGAAAGGCAGACTAAAAGCAGATTTCGGCTATTGGAAGCAGGTGCTTTCATTACTTTTTTCTTATGGACTAAAAAAGCGCAAAAAGGGCGCCTCTTATTCTTCTTATTATCACAAAAACTCAATTGCCATGTTAAAGAACTACTTCAAAATTGCATTTCGCAGTTTCTCAAAACACAAACTATTTACCTCTCTAAATGTATTCGGTCTTGCGTTAGGAATGAGTGTATGCTTGCTTGCCTTGACCATTTCTGTTGCGATTTATCGATCGGACGAATTCCACGAACATAAAGACCGAATCTACCAACTCAACACCTATGTTGCTGATGAGAATGAGGACAAAACCTTTGGTTCTGTATTTCATGCGGTTGGTAACCATGTAAAGGAAAACTACTCATTTGTTGAGGAAGTGGTGAATATTCAATCGGAGTTCCGACCTGTAGTTGATCATCACGGAACCGATCTGGACTTTAGAGGGTACTTCGCAGATGAATCCTTCTTTGATGTCTTCAGCTTTCAACTAATCAGTGGGGATCCATATTCTGCCCTCAAAGACCCATTCAGTATGGTATTGACCGAAAAGACGGCCAAAAAAC
Source organism: Ekhidna sp. (assembly GCA_965267215.1). Classification (GTDB taxonomy): domain Bacteria; phylum Bacteroidota; class Bacteroidia; order Cytophagales; family Cyclobacteriaceae; genus Ekhidna. The sequence continues at coordinate 627,664 of OZ253940.1, read as the reverse complement.
TATTTCGGGATGAAAATCCGATAGGCAAAACCGTCAAAACAGACATGGGCGATTTTACAATTACAGGTGTCATGAAGGATTTGAAACAGACACATTTCTTTTTTGAGATGCTAGCCTCTTACGAAACGTATAGAGAACTGGTGTCTGCAGATCTAAACAATGACTGGTTCAATTTCAAAAACAACTATGCCTACATCCTGGTACAAGACGGGATCAAGAAGAAACAATTGGATGGTGCCCTCGAAGAAACCAGTAAACGTGCCTCGCTTTTTCATCCTGACCAAACCGTAAAATTTGAGTCTGTCGGGCTCACCGAAGTTGTGCCACGATGGAATGTCAGCAATGCCATTGGGATTGGCTGGGATCAACCTTCGTTAATTTTCTTCTTATCGATTGGCTTCCTAATCTTGATGCCTGCCGTAGGAAATCATACCAACTTATCCATTGCACGAGCACTGAAAAGAGCCAAGGAAATTGGAGTACGCAAAGTGGTTGGAGCGGAAAAATTCCAGATCAAAGCACAATTTATCGTTGAAACCGTGTTGATGGCTTTATTGGCACTTGGTGGTGCCTACCTGTTTATGATTCCCATGAAAAATGAGTTTCTAAGCATGGTTAATGCGGCGCAGGTGCTGGACATGGAAATGAATTTTTTCCAGATAATCACCTTCATCATATTCACCTTGCTGGTGGGCGTTTTTGCGGGATACTTCCCTGCCCAGTATTTTGCCAGACTGAATCCAATACAAACATTAAAGGGTGAGATCAAGAATGGAAAAAGTAATGTATCTGGGTTCAAAAAAGGGCTCTTTGTTTTTCAGTTTTTCTTATCCCTTGTATTTATCATTGGAGTTGCTGCTATTGGCAAGCAGTACAGCTATGCGTTGAACAACAACCATGGGTTTGAGTCAGATAATATACTGACAGTGCCTTTTAGTGGCATTGACAAGCAAGTAGCCATCAATGAACTGCAAAATCATCCGGATGTGAAGGCTATCACAGCATCCTCCAATCTGCCAGGAGTCTTCCAGCCTAATAGAGTCCTGGTCACCTCCAATGAAGTTGATACGATTCAGGCACTTCAGGTATTCATCGCAGATGAGTTTGTACAGCAAATGAAAATGAAGCTGGACTGGGGGGAAAGTGATGCCATACAGCTTTCGAATCAGAATGAAGAACTCGTGCTGGTCAATGAGCAATTCATTACTTCCCTAAAAGTATTTAACCAACAAAAAGACACTCTTCGATTTACGCTTGCCGATGGTACCAATTGCCGGGTGGTTGGGATTCTTGAAGATTTCAACTTTGAGCCTTTAAGTGAGGATATCAACCCACTCATGATGCGGTATTCATTGGAGCAAAGTAACTACGTGCTGCTTACTGTCAATTCACCCAATATCAAACGGACCATGGCCGAACTGGAGGATCTTTGGAGGGGAATCGATCAGAAACAAGGGTTTCAAGCGACATTCTTAGATGACGAAATAGAAGATGCATATTACATGCTTGTCGCTCAGATGAAGTTTTTTAGTGTGCTAAGCGTACTGGCAATTGTCATCGCCTGCCTGGGGCTTCTCGGAATGGTTTCATACACTACTGAAAATCGAACCAAAGAAATTGCGGTACGCAAGATCATGGGTGCCACCGATAGAAGCCTATACTATCTATTGACAAAAGACTTTATCAAGCTCATTGCTATTTCGGCGGTGATTGCCATCCCATTCTCCTACTTATTCTATGATAAGGTGTTTCTCTATTTTCTCATCAGATATGGAACGGGGTTAGGCATTATAGAAATCGCAGCTAGTATTGCTTTCCTTTTTACCGTTGGCATTGCGTCCATTTACTGGCAGACGTCCAAAGTGACCAAAGCAAACCCTGCTACGAAGCTGAGGTATGAATAGATAATAAAGGGGCCATTTTATATCTAAGACTCTGTCATTCTGATTTATTTCAGAATCTATTCGGCAAAGTTTCATTTAGATGCTGAAACAAGTTCAGCATGACATCTTAGAGTGGTCTCTTTCTCATATATCTTCGCTCATGCCCAACACCTACTTCCAATTCCAGCAATTCCGCATCAATCAGGAAAAGTCAGGGATGAAAGTCACAACGGATGCTTGCCTGTTTGGGGTGTGGGTAGCCAATCAGACAGATGAAAAGAATTCTGATTATATATTAGACATTGGATCCGGAACAGGGGTCTTATCACTGATGTTGGCACAAAAGACAACAGATAGTCAAATTGATGCGGTGGAGCTAAACGGCAATGCCTTTAAAGAAGCTCAGGATAACTTCCACCAATCTCCATGGAAGGATCGATTGAATTGTCTTAACTCTTCCATTCAGGAATACAAAACCGAGAAGAAATACGATCTTATTATTTCCAATCCCCCTTTCTTTGAAAACAGTTTCAAGGGAACGGATACCTCTAAAAACCAGGCACTCCACTCCTCTGATCTGTCTATGGAAGCGTTGTTGGAAAATGTGATTCGGCTTCTTTCAAAAGAAGGTTCTGCCTACCTCCTCTATCCAGAATTAGAGATGAATCGATTCGTAGCACTTGCTGAGAGATCAGGACTCTTTCATAAACGAATGGTGATAGTAAGAAATAAAGTGGGAGATCCCGTATTCAGAAAAATGGGGAAGTTTGAATTAAAGAAATCTAATCTCGAAGAATCAGAAATCATTATCCGGAAGGAAAGCGGAAAGTATACGGATGGGTTTTGGGAGCTATTAAAAGATTATTATCTGCAGTATAATGATCCATATTTATAACTTAGAAACATGAATATAAATAGATCATTTATACCCATTTTTAGTGCCATTCTCACTTTTGGATTACATGCTCAAAGCAATTCAAAATTTGAAGACGAATATTTGGGACAAAAAAAGCCGGGTATTTCACCTGAAATATTTGCTCCTGAAATTATAAGCTCGAGCTACTCCGAAAAATCTGCATTTCTTCATCCTAATGGAAAGGAATTCTATTTCAGCAGAGAAGGTAAAGAAGGTTTAACAAATATTATGTTTTCTAGATTTGATGGAAAAGAATGGTCTCAACCAGAAATCCTACCTATCCCAAACAAAGAAAGCTTTCGAGCTTTCGTAACGAAAGACGGTTCGAGGATGTACTTTGCTTCAATTGACTTGACCAATGAGCAAGATTCCAGAATGGAATACAACTTATGGGTCGCAGAAAGAGATGGCGACACATGGAAGGATCCTGAGCCTCTTGGATCCGAAGTAAATACAGCTGATGCGCTTGAAATGCACCCTTCTTTAGCCAATGATGGAACATTGTATTTCAAGAGGTTCAATTTTAAAGATGAAACTGAAAAGATCTTTTACTCGGAATGGAAGAATGGCCGATACTCCCAAGCAATACCTTTTGAAGCAGAGTTGGGGTCCTTTACCGAGGACCCGTTTATATCTCCTGACGAAAGCTACGTGATTTTCAATCCGTCAGGTCCGGAGAAATTTGGCTCAATGCACATAAGCTTCAGGAGTGATGAAGGAAATTGGTCTAAACCCAGAGACATGCAACTGAGTGGAGAATTACCCTCACTATCTGCAGATGGGGAATACTTGTTCTTTATTAGAAATAATGATGTTTATTGGGTTGACGCTAAAATCATCGAAAGCTTCAGATAAATTCCCTTCGATTCAATGAAATTAAGTGTTTGGATTCCTTCGGCTTAGCTTAGTTCGTCTCTTACAGATCACAAGTCTACACGGCTTTTTTCACAATCACATCTTAAATTTATTCTATGGACTTATCCTCTAATTCTCAAATCAAAGGTCATTACCATCGAGATGCCCTTTATGAAGCTATCATTGAAAAACTCCAATCTGTGGATATACCGCTGGATCAGGTTTCAAGATCGGACTTATCCAAAGTAGATGAGTTTCATGTAAGAGGTGCTGAAGTATCGAAAGAACTGGCAAACAAAATCGATCTCAAGCACTCAAAAGTTCTGGACGTGGGCTGTGGCATAGGCGGCCCTTGCAGGATGCTCGCTGATGAATATAATTGTGATGTCACAGGCATTGATCTTTCGGATGAGTTCATCAGAACAGCCAGAAAACTGACGGAGTTGGTTAGACTTGATGACAGGACAACTTTTTTGCAAGGTGATGCCACTTCTCTCCCGTTTGAAGATGCCTCGTTTGATGCCGTCTGGACTCAGCACGTACAAATGAATATTGCTAATAAAAAGCAGTTCTATTCTGAAATAGCCCGTGTACTCAAACCAGAAGGAAAATTCATATACTACGATATTTTTAAAAAAGATGATGGAGCAATAGGCTATCCCATGCCTTGGGCTGATAAAGAAGCAATTAGTCATTTATTCACGCTCTCCGAGAAGCATCAAATCCTGGATGAAGTGGATTTAACGGTCACCCACCGGAAGGATGAAACGGCTGCTGGTATTTCCTTTTTCGAAAACCTGTTGGATAAGATAGATCATGGAAAAGACCCTGTTCTTGGATTGAATGTCCTCATGGGATCGACTACTCGCGTTAAACTGGGAAATCTACTTGAGGCTCTCAAAGACGGTAAACTTGAATTAGAAAGCGGTATTTGCTCAAAAAAATAAAGGGCTCGTTATGAGCCCTTTTTAAGTCACATCTTTTCTATATTGAGTGCCAACGGTACTCCTCTTCTCACTTCTTCATACTGCTGCTTTGCTTCTTCACTACCCTCTTCACGTTCTCTATTTATGTCATAGAAACTTTTGCCAAAAAGCTCTTGCGCTCGCTCTTCGTAGATATCATAAAAACCTTGTTTTACTGATACCAGATTAGTCAAATAGTTACCGTAGACTTCATTCTCCTTATAATTACCAACTACTACGTATTTGGCATCACCATTTTCAATATGCCTTCTCACAAGTTGGTCTATCACTTTACTCGAGATTCTAGTGTCACTTGAAAGATGGAGTCTGAGCAAATCAAGGTTATTCTCTTTTACATACTCTTCAGTCAAGACTGGTAATTTGATCCCAGACTTACTATTCGGTAATGGCGGAAGTAACATTGGCACAGTTAATAACTCACCAGATTCATCTTCCCCCAAATAAACAATCAACCTTAGATCTTTCTTGCGTAACACTTCTTGCACATCATGTACTAGTTTCATTTTTTGATCCTTGTCAATCCCCAATACAATCTGAGCCTTCTTAGGAAAATTTCCATCAAATCTCTCAAGTCCTTCAAGTGTGAAAACTCTATCCTTGAAATAGATTTGATCATCCTTAATGGTAATGTCAAAACGCAAATCTTCTTTGATATTGAAGGTATATTCTGTTTGAATGACAGGAAGATTCACTGACGTCTGTTCTGCTAAAGAAAGATCCTGAGCATCTAACTTAGAATTGCACTGTACAATGATCAGACTAAATAGCACTGTCATGGTGATTACTGTGGCTATTTTGAACTTTCCAAGGCCACCTAGTTTTTGTATGTTCATCATGGTTATTCTCTTTTTTATAAATGATAAATTGAAATTGTGTACCAACCCGAATGAGTTGCTGCTGATCAATTGCCTCAAAAGCAAAGTTTGATACTCAACCAAGGAATAACCCTTTTTAATCATGTTCCTGTCTGCTATGTATTCATGTGTTGTTTTTAAAGATTTATTGAGCCACCATACCACGGGGTTAAACCACAGCACAGTAGTCAGAAGTTGAACAATTAGTAGATCATAAGAATGTCTTTGTTTGATATGCGTTTTCTCATGTTCCAGAATATGCGTCAGTTCGCTATCCTGAAGCATCTCCACAGGGACAAAAACCGAATTGAGAAAAGAAAATGGAGCTATTTGATAAGGCACCTTAACAATAGTTATCTCGTCCATCTCTGTTTTAGGATGCTTCATACGAAGTTTGGTAATCCACGAGATCGTCCAGATAAATCTGAATAGCATGGCTACCAGACCTACTCCGTAAGCAATCAGAATCACCTTGAGGATTAACATTGTATTCTTTTCTTTTCCAACGATCGCAGTTGAGACATCCGCAAAATTCTGGTCTATGACACCATAAGACCATTCCTCCACCACCTCCTGATAATTCGATCGAACTTTGCTAAGTTGCTGGATTGGCTGATCCATAGCGGATGTTCCAAACGAAGGAACCTCTAAACTTAAAAGCGGCAAAAGCAATGAAATAAAAATAGCTCCCAGAAGATAAAATCGGTTAAAATTGAAAGAAGCCTCCTTTCTTAAGAACGTATAGTATACCAAGTACAAAATCCCCAGGATCACACTTGATTCCAATAGGAAAAGGATCACATCATTCATCTTTCTTCGATTTTAGTTCTTCCAGCATTCTTATTGCTTCATCCAACTCACTTTCATTTAGCTTTTTGCTTTCTGAAAAAAAGTTGACCACCTGTTTCAATGAGTTATTATAATAATCCGAAACCAACCGCGACAACTGCCCCTTACTGTATTCTTCTTTTGAGATCAGTGGATGATATTGATGAGAATTGCCATAGGCCGTATAGCCCACGATTTCTTTTTGCACCAATACCCTTACGATCGTCGAAACAGAATTATAAGGAGGTTTAGGGTCGGGATATTGCTCAAGGATATCCTTGATAAACCCTTTTCCAATATCCCAGAGAATTTTCATAATCTTCTCCTCTGCCTTGGTTAAAGTAGTCATCACTTTTAAGTTTTATTGAATCAGCGATACAAGCTTACAACTTAATTTTAAGTTTTGCAACTTATTATTAAGTTAATCTACTTAAAATTAAGTTAATCAGACAGAAAATATATTTCTTATCCTTTGTAATAAACTCATTCACTCCACTACTAACCTCACATGAAACTTAAAAACTTAAAGGAGAGATCGGCTCTCACAGAAAAACAAGTGAAAAACTATCAGGAACTTCAGAACCTCATCAATGCTTTAAATGAGAAAGAACTTACTGATGAATTTGTAATAAAGAGCAACGAAGAGATAGATGTATTAAATCAGAAGAATGATGCTGACAAGGATTTCCTAAAACAAACCCTGAAAACTCAGGCTAAAATCTATAACAGGGCTGTAACCAAGCTTAAATACACCAAGAAAAGTTACTATACTACATTGTGGATGTCGCTTGGATTGGCTGCTTTCGGAATTCCTTTCGGAACTGTATTCGGTATTGCCGTCGACAATATGGGGCTTTTAGGCTTAGGGCTACCGTTTGGCATAGCGATAGGATTGGCAATAGGAAGTATGCTCGACAAAAAAGCCGAGCAAGAAGGACGACAATTAGTAATATAAGAAATTGGATCTTTTACAAGTTGTCAAGCAGTTTTTTAACAATTTTGGACACACTCTCTGGAGCAGAGAAGGAAGGGTTGGACCGGTAAATTGCTGTTTCCCGGTCTAGGTCACCTATCCGTTTCATCAAATCAATACTACGTTCTTTAAACCTGGCAAACTGGAGATTATTTGCAGAAATAAGCTGTTGGTTCGCTAAGAAATCCACTTTTTTCATGCATCTACATGGGTTGGCCTCATTGACTAGTCCACATTTTGCATGAAGAAAATTGCGAATCTTTTTGCGACCTCTAGACAGCTGCTGTCTGAAGGTTTCGGGTGTGAGGCTCATAATCTTCCCTCCCTCGATGCTGTTAAACTCTAGAATGTCACCTAAAATGTAAGCCATCCTATGACTGGAATCTAAACAAAGCAACAGCGCTTGTGTACAACCTACTTTGACCTCTTCTTCCAGTAAATTAGCCTCTCCCTCGTTTTTTGCTGTCCTGACAGCATTGGACTGGCCCGTATCAATAAAATCCGCATACGCTCGAAAGTTCATTGCAAATTTCTGAGATTCCCTCCCTTTCATATCAAGCAAGTGATTGGTAGCCACCCGATATACCCATGTCGTAAACTTACTCTGTCCACGAAAAGTGCTGAGCTTGGTCATAAGTTTTATAAGTATTTCCTGAGTTGCATCTTCTGCGTCTTCATGAAACATCATCATCCTCAGTGACAAATTATAAACCAGGTCTTTCACCTCAACCAATACGTGTTCAAGTGAAGTCCTATCCCCTGTCTGAGCAAGGCGTACAAGTGAATTTAAATCAGTATTCATAATAGTATGACGACCTTAAACCGTAACTGTGACAAAGTTTCAAAATCCTTTTTACAAATCCTGAAAATTATCATATTCATCGAAGATCGAAACGATCAACGCAGGATGATAGCCAGACAAGTCGTCTAAACCTCAAACTCCAATAATATGTCAAAGATCTTTAGCTATTCAACTTTGTCTATGGAGATACTGAAGTGACAGAGGCTCGAATACAAAATGCTTTGGGCCAATTCATTCGAAGCATTCAATCTTTCGATAGTAAATATGATGAAGGACGTGCTCAAGCAAACAATAACAATGTTGATTTTATAAATTTCACTGATGAGGAGAATGAGGGGAAAATGCTATTTATGCAGCGTCCCAATTTCAACAATAATAGTGTTCGAATAAGCGGAGGACTAGGCTGTAATGGATGCCATCTTGCTCCTGAATTTGATATTGATCCTAACAGTGGCAACAACGGAATTATTCAATCTCTGGCAAATGGAAATGAATTGGATGTGGCAGTAACATGCTCCCCTACGCTTCGTGATTTATTTAATCCCTCTGGAGAGACCAATGGGCCTTTCATGCATACCGGATTCTCGGAAGATTTTGAAGATGTGTTGGATCATTATGGAAACATCCCAGCAAATGGAAACGGATTAGATAGGCGCTTGAGCCCCATGGGAAATCCTCAAAATCTGGCAATGACCGATGAAGAGAAAGAGGCTGTGATTGCATTCATTAAAACCCTGGGAGGGTCGGATGTATATACCAACGAAAAGTGGTCAGATCCATTTAATCACGGTGGAGAATGAACCAGAAACGATATGAATCGTTATCTTTCCAAAGAATCAGATTCAACCATGCTAGGATTATTTTCAGGAAAGAAAAAGAAACTCACCGAATACCTTAAAGACGGAGCAACTATTTTGGATGTTCGATCCAAGACGGAATATGAGGGTGGTCATTTACGAACCTCTATTAACATTCCTCTGGATAACTTACCAAAGCACATCGGTCAGCTGGACAAGACCAAACCTGTTATCACTTGTTGTGCTTCGGGCATGAGAAGTGCGTCTGCCAAAAGAATGCTTAAGGCAAATGGCTTTAAGGCAATCAATGGCGGGGGCTGGATGAGCTTGCAGAAGTACGAGTAAAACCGTGTGTAATTTGTCCAGTGAATGATTCCGGAAAGTTCTCATCACCGGGAAATCCAAGCTCAATGTCTTTGCCGCTTTCAGGAATGTAATTGGTACCGAAAAGGTAATCCCAAACACTGAGTGTTAATCCAAAATTGACGCCATAGCCCCGCTCCTTTGGCAGTGCCTTTGCATGATGCCAGATGTGCATCTCTGGATTATTGAAGACGTATTTTAGTAAACCCAGATTGAGCTTAAAGTTGGAATGATTGAAGTGACCGACTGCAAGCGTGAAGATATGTATAATGAAGAAATCCCTTAGCCCTATGCCTATTAGGGCAAGCGGAATGTATTCTATCGTACGGTATACCACGGTTTCCATCCAGTGAAAACGAAGATGTGCTGCAAAGCCCATTTCTTTCACACTGTGATGCACTTTATGAAACTCCCAAAGAAATGGAACTCTGTGCAACAATCGGTGGGTCCACCATTGCACAAAATCTCGTACAATAAAACCCAACAGTAAGTGAGCCCAGGTAGGCCAACTCATCACTTTGAATGCAACTAAGTTGGTAATCCCGATGGAGGCAAGTACATCATTAAAAAATCTGACAACCACATCAGACGCTGCATTAAAGACAATCAATGAGAACAAAAAGAAATTGAAAAACATATAAAAGAAATCCAGCCAAAAGTCCTTTCTAAACTTCGCTTGATTTTCCCTCCATGGACGAGCCCATTCAAGGATCAGGAAAAAAGCGGAAACTCCAACCAACCAGTAGAAGTAACTGTGCCATCCGGGTTGAGTGATCTCTCTCCATAGATAGTTGGCATATCCTGAGTATGCGTTCCTGATAAGCTCCCAATATTCCATACGTAATAAAGCGTAATTTTAGTCGAATAGTTTGTGACTGGTGTCACAAATGTCTCTAGACTTAACTATAAACGGGACGCGTTTGAATACGAAGAATTGACAGTAGGTAACAGTTGCCAGCACGCATGCGCCGCATTGCTTTATACCAATTTCGTCTGATCTTCACCGCTCCGCTACTCATCTGTCTGCCGCAGGCAGCAGGTCTTGGAAGCTTCACTTTCTTGGCGACTTTCTTTCTTCTGATTTTTCCGAAGCAATGGTTTCTGATACAGTTGTGTGTACGGCGCAGATCAGCTAGTTTCGTGCCAATAGCAAAGTGTGGGCGGAGCGGCATAGGCATATCCCCACTTTAGCTGGTCGTTGTAAGTAAACTGTGAATTAGAATGAATAAGAAACTATTTTTACTATCCACTTTCATATTATCGACTTTGACAATAAGTGCTCAAAGCCTCTCTTATAGCTCAAGCTCTATGGGCTTAAATGAAAACATTACCTCTAATAATGGAACCGTAGAAGGAGAGATAACGATCACCATTGATGGAGCTACTTTTAGTAATCCTGCAGGTAGCTTATCAAGTAACGACTTCTTGATAACCAATCTTCCAATTGGTATTACTGAATCATTAAATATATCCGCAGATGGTGCTACAGCTACATTGGTTCTTAGTGGTCAAGCAAATTCACACCAAGAATCTAATAACATCAATGATCTAACATTCACATTCGAAAATTCAGCCTTTGTAGGATTTGCAGCAAATGAAGTGACGAATGCCGTAAATGCACTAAGTGGCATTTCTTTAGAATTCGTAGACAATCCAAATCTTTCATATTCGGGTGATGACTTCCTGGAGGTACCTGAAAATAATGGAGCAGTAACGGGATCATTAACGATAACCATCACAGGAGGATCTTTTATCAATCCTAGTGGTACTATCACCAGTCCAGAGCATTTTGTCATATCAAATCTTCCCTCTGGTTTCGCAGCTCAGGCTAGTGTTTCACCGGATGGAGAGATCGTGATTATCACGCTAATTGGTGAAGCCGAGGAAAACCAAGAAGCTGACAATGTCAGTGGGTTGATTTTCACCTTCAATGATGTAGCCTTCTCTGGCGGAATTTTAGCATCCACTGTCTTTAATTCTACCAACAGGAATAGTGGAATTGGGGTCGATTTCAATGACAACCCAATACTATCATATTCTTCCAACCCATCTTTAGAATCACCTGGAAATATAAAAGATGCAATACCCACAGGAGATGAATTGGTGATTGGTCAATTACCTTCATTTTACATGAGCAATGATGGAGAGACTTTTCTAGTAGCAAGTGATTTTACAATCTCCTGGTATTCGCTTTCTACACCTTTTGATATTGAAACAGCACAATTCGAAGATCAAATTAGTGGAAGCGGAACTATAAAAGAAATAGATTTTAGTCAGGATGAATCGATTCTATTTGTAATGAATGCAAGCGGAAGTATCAACCGTTACATACTTGCAAATCCACTAGATATCTCTACTGTTGATTTAAACAATCCATCACTTGAAGTTGAAAACTGGTTACAGCCTGGTTCTAATGAATATTTTAGTCAGCTTTCTCGTGGGGAGTTTCAGACAAGCTCTGGAGGCTTTAGTTTTGATTGTTTTAGTCTCAATAACGAGGGCTCCAAATTGTATGTCGGTTTCAATAGAGGTGGAATTATGCAGTTTAATTTGAATGAAAACTATAATCTGTCAGAACCACAATTAGAGGTATTCGGTTTTGGATTTGGAATTGAGTTCATAGAGTTTTCCGAAGGAGGAGAGAGATTATATCTTGGATCAAAGGATAGCGTTATTTATCAATTTGCCCTGGGCGTTCCTTTCGACATCACTAGTTCAAAACATAATAGAGTCGACATGCTGAAATCCGAAAGCAGAACACTCGAAATGGAATTTCTCGAAGGTGATGAAAAGTTTCTTTTGAACAAAAGTGTATCTCAGATGGCTGAATATGAATTTTTAGCGGATGGGTTTGTTGAAACGGAAACAAATGATGGCACAGTCGATGGGGCACTGGATATCGATATTTCCAATGCCGTTTTTTCCAATCCAGCTGGCCAGTTATCAATAAATACAGATTATTCCATACCAAACTTGCCACAAGGGTTAGTTCCAAGCCTAGCAGTAGCAGCCGATGGAAGAAGTGCGAGGTTGACTTTGAGTGGAACCGCTATTTCTAACGAGAGGGCTCATGATGTAGAGGGGCTCATTTTTAATTTTCAAAACTCTTCATTTAATTCCCTGGTGGACGTTGATGATTTTATCAACGCAAGTAGTGCCGATTCAGAAATTCCTGTTCGTTTTGGCTTAGACAATGATCAGTATCCTGAAGCGGCAATTTCTACACCAAATACAAAAGGAGAACCAGAATCTACTTTTCCAATAACAGTGACGTTTTCTGAACCAGTATCGGGTTTTTCGCAAGAAGATATCATCATTGACCCAATTGAGAATACGGGATCATTTGATGGCGTGATTGAAAATTTTGTAGCGAATGGTGATAATACAGTCTTCACTTTTGATTTTAAAACATTGAGTTTCTTTAACTCGGATGCAAGCGTGATCTACGGGCTCAGACTATTTAATTTTTCAACATTCAACGCATCTGGAAACAGTAATGTAGTTAGTGATACACTGATTATCAAAACCGGCATCTTTAGCAACGAGGCTCCAATCATCGAAACTCCAACGTTCGAAGTAGCAGAATTTGCTAATCCCGGTACTCTAGTTGGCAAAATATCTGTATCTGATCCCGAGGGGGACGATTTTACGCTTACTGTGAGAGATGATCCCGAAGACGACTATAATGTTTGGGATGCATTTTCATTTATTGATGATAGAGGTGAAATTTTTGTTTTTGATTCAGAAGAGTTGGATCTGCAGTTAAGAAATACTTTTTCATTTATCGTAGAAGCAGACGATGGACGTTTAACTTCAGTCAAAGGTACCATCACTCTCGTTCCCGCTGAAGGTCAGCCCTTAAGTCTAACGAGCAATCTAGAAAAATTTGAATTCTACCCAAATCCCGTAAGCGACCTGATCAAAGTTTCCTTCAAGAATGATCATAGACCAATAAAGTATAGATTAGTGAATATGGACGGCAAAGAGTTAATCACAAGTAAACGTATAAATGCTTCGTCCTTTGAAATAGATGTAAGAAACTTCCCCGTTGGCATCTTTATCTTACAACTAACACACGAAGACGGTATTACAACCAGTCATAAAATTATAAAAGAATGAATCATGCTTTCCATCACTTAGGAACACCGATAACTGATACTAAGCATAGGCTAATAGACCTATTTGCAAAAGTTAGTACGAAAGAGGATACTTTCGTCTACAGTTGAGAGGGCAGTTCCACTCACCTTTCCAGACGTATCCACTCGTTAGATATCTCTACCAAATACACAAAACAGTGCTACTTCCATGATAACAAAGATTTAAGATTGGTCGTCCATGGAAGCAATTCGTCGAAGAAAACTGCTGCTAGATATTCGTCTACTTAGATTAGCTAGAATTAAGGCTTTTTTATAGATCAGAGCCCGACAACTCTTACGTAAGTCCACTAATGACAACAGCAACAAATGAGCGTATTACACTAGATGTAAACGCTCCAGCACCAAAATTCAAAATTCAGGACATATTCAATAGAGAAATTGATCTTGAGAAATACAAAGGCAAAAAAGTATTGATCGCATTCTTCAGACATGCGGGGTGCCCCTTTTGTAACACCAGGGTTCACACGCTTCAAGAAAAACACCCAGACTTGAAAGAAAGAGGTCTGGAGATGATCTTCTTCTTTGAATCTCAAAAAGAGCTACTCCTGTCCAGCCACTTTCATAAAAGCGTATCCCCTATTCCTATCATCTCAGATCCTAATAAGGAATGGTACGACGAATATGGAGTTGAAAGCTCAGGATTAAAATCAGCAAAAAGTCATTTTACCTCTTTCTTCAAAACCATCATTGATGCTAAAAAGAAAAAGTTACCAGTCCACTGGATGGATGGTGATGAATCCATCAAAACGATCCCAGCTGAATTTCTAATGGATGGAAGAGGCATGATCCGAAAAGTGCATTATGCCAGAGGTTTAAGGGACAGAATGTCCATGGAAGCCATCCATTCCTTTTTGGATAATTGAATGCTACCGATCTACTGGTCTGATATCTCGGTTTTTTTCCAATACAGACTCAAACACTTGCAAATCTACGGGCTTATGAGTCACCTTATTGGTTGGTGGATATTTGCTTAACAATCCTTTCGGCCGGACTGGTCTTTCCGTAAATCCTCCACCACAATTTGGGCATACATTTTCAAATAGCTCTAGCGCGCACGATTTACAATAGGTGCATTCAAAGCTGCAGATCATGGCATCCGCGCTATTGGGAAGCAATTGCTTGTTACAATGCTCACATGTTGGTCTTATTTCTAGCATCACTACTTTTTTAACTTGAAGGGAAAGTTATAAGATACTAGAAATGTTCCCGAATTGTTGAGTGAAACCCCAATCTCAGTCCTGCTCAAGTCACTCTTTCGTACCTCATAGGTAAGGTATGCGTTCGGGTCTGTCTCCGGTTCAAATCGAAAACCCAGGATATCTTTTTTAAAGGTCTTTCTCGGCAACTCAATATCCATGGTTTTCTCTGTACCTACCTCATCCATGATCCGCTCAAACACATCAATGATCAACTCGGCACAAAGCTTGTGCTCTGAACAATCCTCCAGCCAATTGATCTGTGCAAGAGAAACTTCCCAGTGTAATAGCACCATCAGATGTATAAAAATGAACCAAATACGCATGATTACCTGAATTTTGAGAAGTATGCTACATCCAGATGCTCGCCAAACCGATGTTTTCGGGTCTTCCTTTTTTTATTGACAAGTGAAACCCCACCCAAAATCAATGCAGCTCCCAGGATCATCCATCCTGTAATCTGCTCTTGAAGAAGCGCTGCTCCCAGCAATACCCCATAGATTGGCATCAAGTAAGTAACCATCGAGGCATAGCCTGCGCTCGTACGTTCGATAAGTTTAAAATAGAGGATAAATGCAATCGCAGTTCCGAATACACCTAAAATAGAAACAGCCCAAAGAGCCTCATTACCAACAGAAAGCAGATCAAACGAGGGATTTACCCATAGTGCTAATGGAACCAAATAAATGGTAACTGATAACAACTGAGCAGCTGGCGCTTGAATGGATGGGATTTTTGTGAGGTGCTTTCTGATATAAACAAGTCCAATCCCATAACTAACAGCCGCGAGAGAGATGGCAACTATCCCATATATACTGGCTGTGACTCCTGTAATCAAGTTCGGATAAACAAGTAACAAGAGCCCGGAAAAACCAATGACAACACCTATAGCTTTATTTACTGTCATTCGTTCATCTTGTAACATAAACTGGGCAAGCACGATGGTAAAAAGTGGTACCATCCCATTGATCAAAGAAGCCATGAACTGTCTACATACTGCTCTCCCCAATTGATCAATACAAATGGTAGTCCCTGTGCAAAAAAGCCCGCAACAAAAATTTTCTTCCAAAAAGAGAAATGTATTGGAAGTCGTTGGCCTTTTAATATCAAAAAAAGATTCAGGATCAACGCCCCTGATCCTATCCTTAATGCCGCAAGCATCAAAGGTGATATTTCCTCTACTGCTATCTTGATGAAAAGAAATGATGGTCCCCAGCAGCTCGCCAACAAGAATAGTAGAAGTACATTTTTAGTTCGTTCATTCATCTTTTCCTGTGTTTTTTACAAATGGAACGGATTTGAATGTCGCATGAACTATGAATTGGATGAATTGATTTTAATATAACAATGAATTTTACTAATATAGCTACATGGAAATCAGACATCTCAAACTGATTAAAGAAGTTGCAGAGACCAAAAGCCTGACGAAAGCCAAGGATGCCCTCTTCTTATCACAATCAGCTCTTAGCCATCAGTTGAAAGAAATAGAAAGCCAATTAGGCACTCAATTATTTCACAGGGTAAACAAACAATTGATTTTAACGACGGCTGGTAAGATGGTTTTAGAGTCGGCTGAAAAGGTCTTAAGTGAATTGCAAAACACAGAGCTTTCCATCAAAAAATACATTTCCGGAGACTCGGGCACGCTTCGGCTAGCCACCCAATGCTACACATGCTACCACTGGCTCCCATCCCTTATGAGGGATTTCAAAAGAGAATTTCCAAATATTGAACTTGAAATTTTCCACAACAACAGCGCAGATGTTGAAGATCAATTACTAGATGGTCAAATTGATCTTGCAGTAATTTATGAATCCTCAGACCGGCCAGGTATTGAGTATCACGAATTATTCAGAGATGAGATGTTTGCTATTGTCCCCAAAGAACACCCATGGTCAAAAAAAGACTATGTGGACGCAGTGGATTTTGAAGATCAAAGTATCATTATTCATTCCTTTCCACTGGAATCCGTTACGCTGTTTACACAAGTACTGATGCCAAATAATGTCAAACCAAAGAATGTGATGCAAATCCAGGTGGTAGAAGCAGTCATTGAGATGGTGAAGGCCGGGCTCGGTGTGAATGTAATGGCTAAATGGATCATTGAGCCTTACTTGAAGGATCACGATATTGAATTGATCCCTGTCACTAAAAGAGGAATTCACCGTACATGGTATGCCATCACGCTTGAACAAAAGGAGTGTCCACAATATCTACTCAACTTTGTACATCACCTAAGAGCGAATATCGGTTCACTTTGTTGTTGTGTAGAAAATTGAATCCCTTTTTTCTTAAAACGGTCGTGAGTTGTATTGAAAATTTCTCAAAACGGAAACGTTTGCGTATTAGATGAGATGTAAATCTGCACACTTAGTAATCAATTAGATTGACAATTTCCTAAAACGGGTATCGAATCTTACTAGCTTAATTATCTAATTCAACAGATAATACTATGAGAAGATTAACAAAAATGATGGCAGGATCCTTCCTGATTCTGTTCATTGCAGCCTGCTCGGGTGATGAACCCCAGACAGAAACAGAGCAAGCTCAGCAACTTTCAGAAGTCATCCAGGTAACCAACCACGATGGCAGACCTTTTAGCACACAACCGGGTGGCTCTACGGCCAACGGACGCTTCACTCCTGGCCCTGGTGGAGGTGTCATGATGCAAGGATTTTATTGGGATGTTCCGGCTGGCGGTACCTGGTGGAACACTGTGAAAACCAAAGTTACAGCCTGGTCTAACGCAGGCATTGGGGCAATCTGGCTTCCACCCGCATCCAAAGCACAAAATGGGCCATTCTCCATGGGTTATGATCCAACGGATTATTTTGATTTTGGTGATTACAACCAAAATGGTACGGTAGAAACCCGGTTTGGATCACGTACGGAGCTTGAAGCATTGATCAACTCTGCACATGCAGAAAACATGGAAGTATATGCCGATATCGTGCTTAATCATAACAGCGGCGGTCAGCTGGAAGCCAACCAATATACAGGGACAAATACCTGGACAGATTTTACAGGTGTCGCTTCCGGTAAGTTTACCAGGTCGCAACATGATTTTCACCCAAACTGGGTTCATGGAAACGACCTGGGCATTTTCGGTGGCTTCCCTGATCTATGCCACGATGTACCTTATGTACAGGACTGGCTCTGGAACAGGTCTGATGGCGTGGCTAAGTATTATAAAAATGTCATCGGTTTTGATGGCTGGCGGTTTGATTATGTCAAAGGATTTGAGCCATGGGTAGTGGCGGCATGGAACAATGCCGTTGGAGGGTTTTCAGTTGGTGAGCTTTGGGATGCCGACGTAAACTACTTGGACTGGTGGGCCAATCAGGCCAACAGTTCTGTATTTGATTTCGCTTGTTACTATAAAATGAATGATGCGTTTGATGGAAACAACCTCAATGTGCTCAATGATGACATGATGTGGAAGCGAAATTCGTTCAAAGCAGTGACTTTCGTGACCAATCACGATACCGATGAAATCTGGAACAAGATGCTTGCATATGCTTATATCCTCACTCATGAGGGGTACCCTACGATCTTCTATCGAGACTATGAAGAGTGGCTGGACAAGAACAAATTGAATAATCTGATCTGGATACACAACCAGAAGGCAACAGGAAACACAAGTATTCTTCATGTAGACAATGATGAATACATCGCACGCAGAAATGGATACAGTGGAAACCCGGGTTTGGTAGTATATATCAACAATTCCAATTCCTGGAAAGAACGGTGGGTGCCCACAAACTGGAACAGCACTCAAATCAAAGATTTTACCGGAAACTCAAGTTGGTATCCTACCACGCAAGGAGGTGGTTGGGTAAAAATTCAATGTCCTCCTAAAAGCTATAGTGTGTGGTCACCGAATATTTGATGTTAAACGTTTAAATCCTTTTCACCTATAAGCCGAGCCGAAAGGTTCGGCTTTATTATTTCATCTCTCCAAACATTTAAATGGTGGTTGGACAGCATCATCTTGACCGGTATATTTGAAAGTCAGATAAACGGCATATGTCGCCTATCTGGATGTTATGATCAATTTCCCATGAACTTTATATAGTCGACATGAAAACTATTCTTCTTTCAATTTTCACTCTAATAACGTCATTCACAATTACCTATGGACAGGGTATTGATGATCAACTACCTTCACGAATAGGGTATGGACGGCATGGTGATCCTGCAAATCGGATATCATCGTTGCTAGCGATTGCATTGAGATCAAATGGGTCACCAGATGTCTTAAGACATAAAAATGTAATTTCTACTGAGTTTTCAACTGACGGAATGACATGGAACAACTGGCAAACTGATGACTGGGAAAATGTTCTAGATGGAGTAAATAGTACTGGATGGCTATTAGATTATAACGATATTAGGCTGGTTATTGACTTGAATGGAACTTGGATTAGACCAAGTGCTTTTTTAATTGGTGCGGACTGGGGAGGAACTGACCCATCATATTATTTAACAATAGAGTCTTCTAGCGACAATAGTAGCTGGACTCAACGATTACCCAGCACATATTCAGGAAGTTCAAATTCTGCTCAGAATATATTTTTTATCGGAAATATCGGTGTAGACAGATATATTCGTCTAACCCTAAAAACAGAAGCACCTGCTGGAAAAACATTTAATTTGAAACAAATATCGGCGTTCACTCAAAGATTTGTAGGATTAAGTAATGATGTTGCAAATCCTTTCTTCTTTGACTCCAATCAAAACGTCGGTCTTGGTACTTCAACTCCAGACCCAAACTTCAAACTCTCAGTGAACGGATCAATAAGATCAAAAGAGGTAAAAGTAGAAGCTAATTGGTCAGACTTTGTTTTCTATGAAGACTATGAACTACGAACCCTTGAAGAAGTCGAAAAACATATAAATGAGAGAGGACATCTTCCAGAAATTCCAAATGAGGCTGAAGTAACTGAAAATGGAATCAATCTGGGTGAGATGGATTCCAAGCTACTTCAAAAGATTGAGGAACTGACGCTGTACTTGATTGATATGAACAAGCAGATGCAGCAACTGAAGTCAGAGAATCAAGAACTAAAAGAAAAGGTGAACCGCCTTGAAAACGAATAAAAGATAATAACAAAAACTAAAATGAATACGCGAACTGAGCTATTTGACAAGATAATGCAAACCAGAAACTTCAATGCTTCTAGCAACTGGAGCGCATACTCATTTTAGTTGGGCGTTAGCTACAAGCAAAAAACCACGAAAATGGTATTTAGAAAACCCGACCTTTCAAAAAGACCATTCCGTTTGGAAATGAAAAAATTAATGGAAAGTCAGCTCGATGTTTTGTTCAAAGCTTGGACGGAGGAATTTGAAATATGGTTTGCAGTACCAAATTCCGTGATAATGGAAGCAAAAGAGAACACAACATATTTCTTTGAAACGGAATTTAAGTTTGAGGAATCGGAAAAAGCTCAGAGGGAACCACATTACGGACGATTTTTGAGAATAAAAGAGAACGAATTAGTGGAATTGACTTGGGTAACTGGACAAAACGGAACAAAAGGTGCTGAAACAGTTGTGAAAGTTGAATTTGAACCATTGAATAACGGAACTGAACTCAAACTTTCCCATTCTGGATTTTTGGACGAGGAATCAAAAAATCAACACGAAAAAGCTTGGCCAGAAGTGTTAAAACAAATGGACGAAAAATATGCCAGCAACTCTTGAACATTCAACTACTTACATAATTGCACTTCAATTAGATAGATTCTTAGAAAAATATTTACCAGACCGATTCAACACTCTGATAATGAACTCCGAACAGCTGCGTTAATAGTAAGACAACTCAGGAACGCATTTGCACACGACCCATTTAATCCAATATGGAGATTCAGGCAACCTGAAGCTCAGAACGTTAACTTAGAGATTGATGATATAATTTCCTTGGATACACGGAACCTAGAAGGAAAACGTGTAAAGAGAATGGACTATGGTGGCCCATTGGCTCTCATAAGATTGAGTGAACTTATGGAAATAAACGCCTCATAACAAGCGATATAACCAATTGACGTAAAGATGACGGCAACTTGGCGTCACGACTAAATATGAGCCCCTCATACATTTGCTGAAACAAAAAACGTAAACAAAATGGAAACAAGAAACTTAGCAAAGAAATTAAAGGAATTAAGAACACAGAGGGGAATGTCCCAGGAGTATCTGGCTGATGAGTCACGTGTGGGCTTGAGGACCATCCAAAGAATTGAAAACAACGAATCGGAACCTATGGGTGAGACCCTCAAAAGAATTGCAAATACACTGGATGTTGAGTTAAGCGAATTGATCGGTTCCAACGCTGTTTCTGAAACGAGTGATATTAAGACGACTATTATTTATCTAAAAAAACAGCTCTCCAAAACCTCTGACAAATCTGAAATCAAAACCTTCAAGAAGTTCATAGAAATTCTAACACAGCTAAGAGAAAAGAATTTAAGCGCTGAACAGAAAGAAATTACAGAGAGCTTTATTCACTATTTAGAACTTGAGAAAATCCCATCTTTCAACAATGTCGCTTTCAAGCACAAATTAGGTAAATTCAAAAAGTTCTTGAAAACCAGATTGCGCTTAGTTCCTAACAATTTCTACACGACATGGGCGGTCAGTTTTGGATTCTCTTTTGCTGCTGGTTTTTCAATACAAGGAAGCATAGACCTATACATAAAAATCGGAGTGATTTCTTTTGCTATTTTATTCATACTAACAGGGATACTAATGGACTTAAAAATGAAAAGGCAGGAACGGTCCTTTAGTTTCTAAAACAACTGGTTATAACAGAAGATATATCGTATGGCTTTACATAGCCGTTTGCAAAGTGCACACTAAACATCACGATTATCAGCCACCAGAAAACTCCTTTGCTTTCCACTTTCTTCTGCTCCTGGGAGTTTTCACCTTTTGGTTTCATGAATATTACACGTGATGCTTATATTTATGTATTATAAAAGATTCATATTTTGAGAGTGATTCTGAAATTTATAGTGGCCTAATTCTTAGCCAGTAAACGCTAAGATCAACAATTCTTTGTTCGAATATTCTTTCGAACCCATTTTCTATTTAATCAACTTTTCGTGTGCTATTCATCAGCGCTGATAAATGGTGATTAAGGCTTTCCATCCTAGATATTCACATGCTTTAGCACTATGAATAACTAGTCTGAATTAGCAGGATTTAAACCTACTATCACACACGAATCTTACATCGACATATAATTGTTTATGAAAAATCAAGAAATCAAAAAGAACCCGGAATTTTTGGAGTACGTTCTGAAATTGAATGGGGACATAGAACTTAATCAGGCATTACAAGTAAGTCTGAACCAAATTAACAAATTAGATATAGCTCAATTGAATCGAATTGGTCTGAAAACTTATGAAAGAGATAAATGGACCATTCACAAAATACTGCAACACCTCATTGATTGGGAAAGAATTTGGTGTTTTAGAGCGATAATTTTTGCTCGAGGTGAAGGAACCATCCCAGATGCCCATGATCAGGAGATCATGGGTAAAAACTCAAATGCCGATGAACTGTCAATTGAGCAGTTAGTTAAAGAGCTTCGTGTTGTACGTCAATCGACGATCATGATGTTTGAATCTTTTAATAGAAAAATTCTCGAAACAAATTGTGTGTTTTTTGAATATGAAATGCCTTTGTATACCATTGGGTTGACAATTACGGCACATCAGATCCATCATTTTAATGTAATAGAAGAGAGGTATTTACCATTAGATAAATAAAGTTTGAAATGACCTATTGTTATTAATCCTTCACTAACAAAGAATATAGTACATGACCACTACTAATGATGTACCGTCGTAAGATGCTTTGAATGCACCCCATTGCTGGGAGGCGACAGATTAGCTACTTTTATTGTAATTAATCAAGCCTGGACCACAGCTTGGAGGCTGTGGTTCATATCACACTTTTTTGCAAATAATTGCAAATGCTCAGTAGAATGTTAAGGATTTTTTCTGCTTTCATATTGTCCTCTCTAATGATCGGCTGTGGATCAAGCCTTGAAGTAGATCTAATATTATCTAACATAAACATCATTGATGTTAGGGAAGGAAAGGTCATTAGAGATCAATCTGTTGCCATTAAGGACAATCGAATTGTCCGAATAGCACCTCAGGAAGAATACTCTTTCAATGCACAGACCGTAGTTGACGGAAGCGACAAATACCTGATTCCCGGATTGTGGGACATGCATGTTCATATCCGAGAGTATGAAAACATTTTTTTTCCACTTTTTATCGCCTATGGTGTGACAGGGGTTCGTGACATGTTTAACCCAACAGTAAAGGATCTTGGAAAATGGAAGTCCCAGTGAACAATTCAAGCGGGCATAAGCCTAAATTACTTCAAGTTGCAAGTAATATTGTGGATGCACCGCCAATTCGCTGGCCAGGGTCTATCGCTATTGAACACCCTGACTCTGCCAAGAGTATCGTAGCGAAGATGAAGGATAAAGGAGCGGATTTCATTAAAATATATGACAAGCTTTCCGAACCGGTCTACAGGTCAATTGTTCAAGAATGCAATAGACAAAAGATTCCTTTCACAGGACATATCCCAGATCAAATATCACTTGAAGATGCTATCATGGCAGGTCAAAAAAGCATTGAGCACCTGGACGACTTCTCTTTAAATCTTTCTCCTCAAAGCGTTAACCACAGAAAACAATTGAAGGAGGCTCGGGGTAAGTTATCTTTCAATGCCTACCGTACATTCAAGCAGCAAATAGCGGTAAATAGTCTTTCTGAGCGGGATGAGAAGCATGTAGAAAAACTAATGAACCTGATGAAAGAAAACGATTGTTGGCCTAGCACAGCTATTTTTACCATTTTTGATCAACTCAGTAATAGACCATACTCTGGCTTAAATACTGAAAGTTTTGGACTGAATTTCTACCCGGATTCACTGGCTGTCAAATATCGAGAGGGAATGCAGCGACCACTTCCCCCTACTTTGCAATCCAATATTAGAAAGCTACTTTTAGCTAAGCTGAAACTTCTTGAAGATTTAGAGAAGTTCGAAGTGCCTTTTCTGGTTGGCTCAGATGCTTCTCCTGCAAGAGCAGTTGTACCAGGGATAAGTCTACATAAGGAATTAGAGATTATGAGTAGAGCCGATATTTCTAACGCTACTTTGTTGAAATCAGCAACTTTGTACCCTGCACTCTTTACTGACAATGAAAAGGATTATGGAACTGTATCGGAGAATAAAATTGCAGATCTTATTATTCTCAAAAGTAATCCTCTCGAGGACATATCAAATACACGAAGAATTGAAGCGGTAATACTTAATGGCAAATATTTACCAAAGGAAGAATTGAAAAAAATGCTTCAGGAAATTGAAAGTAAAGCCAGAATAAAATAGTATCTCTTCACAAAATATATTTTATCTCAAATAGTTAGATATGTACAAATGCGAATGAAGCTCAGGATACCACTTGTGTTGATTTTGTTACTCACACTATCTTTTTTCTATTGGACAAGAAGATGGAATTACATCGTAATACATCACAGTGCGGGAAGGTATGGGAATATTGAGCACCTTCAAAAGGTACACAGAGAAAGGCAGCCAAAAGATCCGATTGACGCGATTGCCTACCACTATATCATCGGGAATGGTCACGGCCTGGAAGATGGAGCAGTGGATCATGATTTCAGAAAAGCGTATGATATCTGGGGTGGTCACGTTCGGTCTGTAAATTTCGACAGGAACTTCAGAGGTATTGGAATCTGTATCATAGGAAACCTTGATGAAGAGGAAATGACTTCCGCCCAATTTGATAAGCTCGTGGCACTTACAAAAGAACTCATGTCCAAATATGGAATCGAAAAAGAGAACGTGCTATTTCACGGAGAGATAAAAAATGAGCAGACTGCCTGTCCTGGAAAGAATTTTCCAAAGCAACGTTACCTGGATCAACTTTAATAGTACCGCTACACCCACCTTCTTACCTTTGTGCAATAGGCCTCATATTCTGTCCCAAACAGTTTCTTAAGTGCCTCCTCCTCTGGTTTGATTTGAAAGTTGGTCAGATACCAAAAAAAGAAAATAACGCCTACAGTTGATAGCGGATTTCCGATGCGGATCAGTCCTCCAATCAATACCAGGGCCATCCCAAGATACATTGGGTTCCTGGTAAGCTTATAAACACCACCCTGAACCAACTCGCTGGCTTTTTCCGGGAATCTGGGATCAGTGGTCGTTCCTTTCATTCTAAAAGCAATGATCCCGGAAAATGCTACCAGGACCCCCATTGCCAGAAAAATTCTCGAGATAAGTGTTTGGTAATCAAAGGAATAGGACCACTCTGGTTTTAGGTAATAACAGCCAAACATCATTCCCAAGCCTAGAAAGAAAACGACAACCGGAGGTATTTTTAATTTCATATTCCAATATAATCACATCAAACAAAAAGCCCCATCCGCATTAAACGAACAGGGCTTTCGATTAGGTTAGATTATAAGTTATTCTTTGATAAACTTCTTCATAATTGTCTTACCTCCAACATCTGTCAACTGGATCATGTACATGCCAGCGTTCAGATTACTCACATTCACCTGTCCACCTCTTAGCTGCCCTCTCTCAACTACCTGCCCATTTAAATTGGTAATTGCATAAGAAGCTTCATCTCTGTTCGAGGCAATGCTCAACCTGTCGTTCACTCGATAGTTAGGATACATCGTTACACTAACAGGTGTACCGACATTAGCCGAAGACTGGATAGCAAAAGAGGTAGTCGCACCCCCTACACAGAAGTTTGTGGTCTCGCTCGAACCAAATGATCCTCCTGAAGCCAATGTTGTGCTTCCATCAGCAAGACTATAAGACCCGTTTCCATATGTACAGCATATACCATCACCATAAGTATCACTGATTACAAAATCATAACATCCTGCGGCTAGCGAAATGGTCTCTGTTACTGTAGATCCGTCAGGTTGCGATCCGTATGTTCCGCCTGAAGCAATTACCGTAGCTCCATCTCTTATCTGCCAGCTCGTTTCTTCTGGATAGTTATCCAATACTATGGTGAGCGTTACATCTGTGTTTCCTCCGGTGCTTCCTGCGCTTACAGATAGATCATCAATTGCGATATCACTCGACCAGCCATTTCCAGTTGTTCCGACCATTCTCAGCTTCACATTGCCTCCAAGGTATGCTGCCAGATCAATACTTGCCGACTGCCATGAATTGCCTTGATTTCCTGAAAGCGTCCAAATGTTGGTCCAATTAGTTCCATCAGTAGAGGCTTGCGCTGTGAGCGAGCCAACATTGCTTCCATACATGTGATATTGGAAAGAGAAAGTAGCAGCACTTTCACTTGAAAGATCAAAACATGCACTTTCTAATATAGCAGTTGCATTATTTCCGATCTGTCCGGCACTTCCATTGGTAGATGCTTCCAGGAACATGTAATACGTTCCTTGAGCAGCTGAGCTTGGTCCTGTATTTGATGAAGGGGTACCATTTGCATCCCTTACCCAATTACCATCATCCCCAGTAACTTGAGTCCATCCATCATTGGACTCGAATCCTTCCGAGTATGGTAATGTTTCTGTTGAAGAACAGCTGATTCCTCCACTCTGTGTAGTCACATTTACAGCGTTACTTGCCGCGGAAATATTTCCAGCAGCATCTTTCGCTCTTACTGTAAAAGTGTAGGCTGTTCCAGCAGTTAATCCGGTAACATTGGCAGATGTTCCTGCCACTTCGCCAATATTCGTAGCTCCTTGGTATACATCATATCCAGTAACTCCTACATTGTCACTTGAAGCATTCCAATTAAGTGTCAATGACGTTTGAGCCACATTCGAAGCGGCTAATCCTGTTGGAGCAGTTGGTGCTTGTGTATCAGCAGTAGAACCGCCCGTCAATTCGAAGTTGTCAATTGCTATATCTCCTTGCCATGATGATCCTGAAATACCGTTGAATCTAAGTAGAAGTGTTCCACCAGCATATGCTGATAGGTTCACATCTGCTGTATTCCAGGCAGCACCCTGATCTCCTGCAGCAGACCACACTGAAGTCCAGCTTGCTCCATTGTCATTACTTGCTTCAAGTGCTACACTTCCCACTGCATTTCCTGTCATTTGGTAATCAAATGTTGCGTTAGCTCCTGACTCGGCCGTTAGATCAAAACAGGAAGAGTTCAAAATTGCACGCTTGTTAGGAAATCCGGAACCGTCACCAGAAACTTCCATGTAGATATAGTATGTTCCATCAGATGCTCCGGAAGGTCCGGTACTACTTGATGGTGTTCCCCCTGAATTGATCGTCCAGTTGATATCATCAGCAGTGGATTGACTCCAGCTACCCAGGGTATTTTCAAAACTCTCAGAATATGGGAAACTTGAAGTCCCTCCGGAGCAATTCGTCGAACTTGTTGTAAATGTTGTTGAGCTTGAGTAGGCTGAAGTAGAATTATCAGGACACTTGCTTCTCACCTGAGCTTCGTATTGTGTATCGCTGCTAAGACTACCTATAGTAGTTGAGGTACCACTCACAGCATTGGTCGTCCAGGTTGTCGTTCCAGTAGCTCTGTACCTTACATCATAAGTCGTACCTGCAACAGCATTCCAGCTAAGATTAGCAGAAGTTTGCCCTACACTTGATGCGGACAGTCCAGTTGGAGTTGTCGCATTACAAACAGGTGGTGTTCCTGTCACACCTGTCACAACTAGTGAAAAATTCTGACTGCCACTACTTAACGATCCTTTATGGTTTACAGTAATGGTATAAGATCCTGAAGCGCTACCAATGTCTATCCTTTCATATGGATCTACATTATTATCGCCTATTCCATTAGAGTTTACACCAGTAAGTCGGTATGGGCTATAAGTTGTCGCTCCTTGAGTAACTCTTACATCCAAATCATTAACCAACACCGGTGTATTAAGATTTGCAGTTCCTGTATTCGCCGTACCGGCAGGATCCGTCCATGAGATGGACACCATCAAAGGGCTGCTTCCATCTGAGTCAACATTTAGTGTATAAGATCCTCCATTTGCAAGTGAAAGCTCATCAATGATTGCTCCGTTTCCATTATCAGAAATTGCTTCAGCCGCAGCTTTAGCATTCATTAAACCCCATCCATACACTGCATCAGGACCTGAGATCCCAGCATCATCAGCTGTATGAAGAGCAACACCCTTTAAAGTAGCCGCTCGCATGAAGTTTCCATTTACATTATTGTAATGTTGTTGAAGAAGTAATAGGGTACCAGCCACATTGGGAGAAGCCATGGAAGTTCCGCTTATCGAATTGTAAGCAGCATCACTGTTGTCGTAGGTTGAGTAAACGCCGGATCCATTTCCGGTAATATCTGGTTTAATGCGGTAATCATCGGTAGGCCCTTCACTACTACTGCCACTAATCGTTACAGAATTGAAGGAGCCATCATTATTCACATTGGCATCCTGGCCATTTGCTACCACCATGTTATTCTTAGAAGTGGAGTGACCTGTCAACTTATCGAAAGAGGAATTGCCATCAAGTGGATTCGAATTTGCACTGTTATCATTTCCGTCATTACCAGCGGCCACCACCATGAGGTAATATGGAGAATTGTACATGAGATTATCCCAATCTCTGGAATCATCAATATAGGCACCACCATACCAGGCTGGAAGTTGCACCTGTCCAAATTGGTTTCTCCATGCAAACCCATACGAGTGATTAGAAATTAACATTCCTGCAGCAGCTTCTGTGGTAGCTTCAGAAAGATCGTTATTCCAATCGTGAGTAAGTGCTCTGGCTCTTGGAGCCATTCCTTTCGCAGCTGCCTGAACACCAGAAGCTACGATGGTTCCGGTTACGTGCTGTGCATGAAAGCTGTTCCCGTTTAAGCCAGTCACACCATCATTGATGGTCACCCGGTTGTTACCACCCGGACCGTCAAATTCCTGGTGTGTAACACGCGTGGGTCCTCCATCCCACACATGGGCTGTCATGTTTTGGCCATCCAGACTAAGCCCAAGAGATCCGCCTATGTTAAGGTGATTGGTTCTCGTAGAACGAGCAGCATCTTCGTTGAAAATTGTGTAGTAGATCGGAGTTCCCTCTTTAGAAACAGCTACTAGTTCATCAAATGAACCGTCTGAATTACTTCTTAGGACTTCCCATCCACGTAGGGAAGCCATATTGAGTGCGTCTGCTTTTTGCTTCGCCTGCTTGGCTCTAAATGTTTGCTTTAATTGGGTTAATTGGGTTTTGTTATAGGTGTCGCTAATCTTTTGTCTCTGCTCTAGCGTTTGAGCAAAAGTTGTAGTAGTGGACACAATAAAGGCTAGCAACAACGCCTTTATGTGTCGCTCGGTTCTTCTCATAGTAATACGATTAGGTTAGACATTAATTCTCCGAATATAAAGTTATTAACCAATTACTTCCAATAATATTCTTACTTAAATTGCCAAGTAATAATATTATTATTATGTATAATCAGATATAAGAATAATTTTCTTAAAGTTTGTTTTAAGAATCATTTTTTGAATTTTTCAAAGATTAATTTGAGATGAATCTTGATAATTGCACTTTAAGTGTTTTAATAGAAGAAACCCTGCAAACCTCCGATTGTCAGCGTATCAGGTGGATTGGAGCTTAAATTAATTCATGTACAAAAATTTCTACTTCTGCTACCTATTTATTTTAACCAATCTACTATCGTGCGTTGCTCAAAAAAAGGAAGATCAAATGGGAACCTTGAAAGGCATCATAGGGATCTACGAAGGAAACTGCATGCCAGGACCCGGTATACCTCCTTGCGAACCCAGACCCATTTCAACGACTGTGTATATCACTCAACTGAGTCAAAACTTTGAGATGAAATTAATGATGGACAGTGTGGTATCGGGGACCAATGGTTTGTACACCATTGATCTGGCACCCGGCACTTACAGTTTATTCCTAAAGGATGAAAACAGTGTTGTTTGTGACTACATCGAATGTCCGGAACAGTGCTATTGTCAACCATTCGAAATCAAATCAGATTCCATTACGGTTATAGATGCAAACCTGGACCATGCGACCTGGTGAATCATTCATCTTTTCGCTCAACCATCAGTACGAATCCTTCATCTAACAATAGATATCCTTGTTCGTAACAGAATCGATAGGTATCCCCTGCCTTTGTAGTGTAGCTATTGGTGTAGAAATCAAAATCAAATCCTTTCTTGAGCAATTTGTCCTTATGTGTTTTCTTTTTACCATCCGGATTAAGCTCCAGCAAGATTCTCCTGTTTTTTGCTAAGGTATTGTTTACGTTCCGCATGTAGTTGGTCGAAGCTGCATTCGCTTTATTGTTATATGCATTGCGACATGCATCGGAGCAAAATTTTTTGTCAACACGGCCATGTACAGGTCTGCCGCATTCAGGACATTCTCTTTCTTCCATTCGTCTAAACTATTGACAAACAGTAGTAAATACAATTACAAACGACTACAAACGGATCTTATTCAACAATTATTCTGTGAACGGACAGTCCTTGAACACCATTGATTTGAAGAAAATAAATGCCATTAGCATTCAAAATATTCTCAAAATCAAGCGTCAATTGGTTTGTTTTGGATGCTCCGGAATACACTTCCTGACCTAACAGATTAAGCAATCTAAAATTCCAATAACTTGAAGATGTGTTAATAATGGTCATTCTGTCTTTCGCGGGATTAGGATAAATTGCTACTTCTATCTTTGAAGTGTTGAAAGTCAATCCTAGTGCTGACTCAAGTGCACAATTGCGTACGCCATTCCACTTAGCTGATTCCAAAGTCGACTGCCACTGACTTTCTAATAAACCGAACGCTCCAAAAGAATCGGGTCGTTCTGCCAAATTAAAAATCATAAACAATTCTCCATCTAATTGTTCGTACCATGTATCCAAAAGTCTACAAAAGAACGCTTCCATTTCGGGTAGTCGATTCATCTCCGCTACGAGGTTCTCAGCGCAAGTAGACATAGGTTGAAAATTAATCTCTGTTACGTGCTGCCCTCCTTCGTATGCATAAAGATCAATACCTGTAGCACTTGTCAACTCATTATACCTTTCGAGGAAATTGATCATCTCCGGCTCTACCCGGGCTATAAGCGTATCCAATAGATCTTGGGCTGAATGATCGCAGACATCAAGATTTTGTTCCGCAAAATCATCAAACATACTTACGCCGATATAAGAAGCTATCGCAATGGCATCTGGTCTAAGGCCCAATGGATTAACTTCAGGTAGTTCCAATGCTTCAAATACCAGATCGGCAACAAACGGATCTGATTGTGTCCCTAAAATGGTTCGTATGCTACGATCATCGTCGTAAACTTGATAAAATAGATTAAATACTTCCAATGACCTTAATGTAGCATACCGATGGATGGCTTGCTGTTCGGCAAGTTCTTGATTATTACTGGTTCCCAGATTTCTCATATTTCCCTGATCCAATATGTACTGCCATTTTTGAGGATAGCTGGGATTCCATGTTTCATTGCTATACTCCAGGTAGAGTGTTCGTTCCGGCTCCATATCGGCATGGAAAAGTGTGGCCAGGCTGGTAATATATTCATCAGTTGCCATATGTGGGACACACACCCATGGATCGATATCTGTTTGATTAGAAAATTCGATCACATCTTCCCAGGGCATCCCAACAAGGACTTGATCTTCTACATCCAGGTAGTAAGAAAATGAAGTAGTCCTGGGACGGTCTTGCCAGTTTTCTACAGTATTGTGCTCGACTCGTGTCGGCTTCATAAATCTAAGTACATCAAAATTAGAAGCCAACTCAATAAAGTCTGATCTGAACTTCTCCTCCTGATATGTATCTATATATTCCGGAAATATCAATCGTACGTTACGGATAGGATTGGAAGATGAGGAAGAAGTAATGATAAGCTCCAAGCCCAATGTGGAAGGGTTACTTACAGGAATTGTATGTTCCCCTGCCTCAGAAAACTCCTGATATTCCCCATCTACGTCTCCTTGAATGGCCAAAGTTCCATCTCCATCAAAGATTAGTAAGTAATTTCCGGAAGGATAAAGATAGGGTTCTGGTTGACCATTCAATACGAGACAGCTGACCTCAAGCGATTTACCTTGTGTTTCAGGATGGTCGAACTGAAACGGTACTTCCAAAGGGTAACCGTCTGAGTTGAATGCTTCATTCAATTGTGCTGTTAGTTCAGAAGATCCGTTTATGGGATCTGATAGATCATTTGAATTTCGTATTAACCATCCCGTAGATTGCTTTAACGAGTTTGTATAGATCCACAATGTTCCAAAGGGTGATAAATCAGTGAGATTTGCTCCGATCGGTCTTTCTTCCTGTGCTAAGATTTCCAGGGGCACCAATACAATACCCATAAGGAACATGATCATTTTCAATCCTGCTTGTTTTATGAAATTCATTTTTACTCTTTGGCTATATTGGAAAGACTCTCAAAAGACGCCTTTTTCCTGGCTCACAAAGTACCTTTCTACTAACAAGTCAGTTTCTTCGATTAGTACCACTTTTCGAAGGATGCTATCAAAAAAATTCCAATGATCACAAACCATTCAATAAATTGAACTATTCTGCTTAATTGTTTTCTAAGTTGGTCAGATTTTTCCATAAGAGTAAAGTTCCATTTCTATCCTTCCTTAAGTAAGTGTAAATCACTTAATCTCTTTTTTAAGTAAAACACATAAAAAAATTAATTATCTGATTATCAGATATAAAAACAATTACAAACGACTACAAACGGATACTAAATGACTACAAGCATTTAAAAACCGAATCGTGTTTCTACTCTATTCAACCTTTGCAATCGTCAAACGACACATTCATCTACCGATCGGATGAATCTTTAAAACTTAAATTTTTATTATTATGAAAAGCTTAAAAAACAGCGTACAATTAATTGGTAGATTAGGTAACGAACCTGAAGTGAGAACATTTGAAAGTGGTAAGAAAATGGCCACCTTTTCACTCGCAACCAATGAATCTTATTACAATAACAAAGGTGAGAAAGTGACGGACACCCAGTGGCATAATGTTGTTGTCTGGGGAAAGAAAGCAGACGTAGTAGAGAACTACCTGAACAAGGGCAGTGAGATCGCCATGGAAGGAAAGCTCATCAATCGATCGTACGAAAAAGATGGGGTAAAAAAGTATGTTACTGAAATCAGCTTGAATGAATTGCTGATGATGGGTAAGAAAGACTAACATATAAACCCCTCACGAGTCAAGAGTGAGGGGTTCTTTTAACAATTTAATCACGCTTTTCTTTCACTGTTATTTGCTTCAGTCCTGCCTCTCTGGACAAGGACCCTTTATCGTAATCCTGAAGCGTTTTTCCTTTGACTATTACCTCTATTTCTTCCGGCATCTCACAGCCCTTACACTCTGTAAGTTTGACTTTAAAAACCAGCATTTCATCGGGCTTTAGACTTCTTATAGTGCGGCCATAATCCAGGATATTTATTTTAAATGTTTCCTTAAACTCAGGATACATTGCATTTACTTTTTCGTTCCTTTGTCCCTGCGTAAGTCCACCCTCACCCGTGGTGGTAATGGTGTGAAAACCTTGATCACTGTTAGAAGAATACATCTTCAAATTAAAGGTGATACCAAATCCTTCCAACTGAGTGTATCCGATGTTTCTTGACGCCAGGTAATAGGTGTTGGATAAATCCGGTTCATACAACCTTGAGAAGATAGTAGCAAAAAGCTCAACATCTTTAGCGATTTCCCTGTCTTCTCCAGTGGTAAAAGTTATTTTCTTAAGAGCAGCTTCTCTATTCAGCTTGCCTTGCTTGTAGGAAGTAAGATCACTTTTGAGAATCTGAGCTGAAAATTCACCCGTCTTATTTACTTTTCTATTCCTACCTACATATATTCGTTCATTTCTACCTCTGGTTTGCACCACAATCTTGTGTTCGGGTTTTAGTTGCCCAATCAAATCAGCATAATCGACCAGGAAAATACTCATTTGCTCTTTCATTTTTTCTTCAGCAATTTTCGTTTGATCTTCTTCATTTGCCTCTTCTTTTTCTTCTTTCTCAGCCAATTCTTTTTCCGGTGTTGGAGGCGTTGCAATCACATATGAACCGCTGCTCCCGCTTCCTGATTGATACACTACATTTTGACCGGATACGGCGTAGAAATATGTATTCTGTGGAATACTGAAAATCACACCGAAATCAGGTATATAATTACTCTCAACTCCATTGAACAAACGAACACGTGAACTATTATCATTGGATAGCGTGGTGAGTATATTCTCGGCAATTTTTAAATCACGATCCATTCGCTCTTCGTCAAATGCTTGTGCATGCAATGTTATAGTGTAGCAGGTGATCAAAACACCCGATATTAAATACTTAATCATTTTCATTCTTCTTTTTATTTAACCTTTTCAATAATTAATAATGGTTAGGCTCCTTTGATGTCATTATGTCTGAAAGGATGCGGTTCGTCTGGAATAGATTGAGTTCAGCATTATCTTCCAGGCTGTTAAATCTGGTCTGAATTACCTCTAAATCACTCTGTCTCTGAATATCCAGATAGACCGCAAAATCCAACAAAACTTCATCCGTGTACTTTTTTTGATCCAGCTCAGAGGATTCGATCATCTTTCTGAATAAATCCATGAATTCTTTTCGCTGTTGAGCTAATTGATCTTCATTTGAAGAGAAGCTCTGCCCCACCAGTTTGGTTTTAATGTCATTTTGATTTTCATCTATCATTTTTCTTAAACTCACCTCTGAACTTGATAAGTTTTCAGCAATCTTTTGATTGTTTTCTTGAATGGCATTGGCAATCATAGACTCAACATTCTGTGGACTGTAGCCAGAATGCTCATTGAATGACAGTTCAAATCCCTGGTCACCAAAAGAGATCCTGATGTTCGTTAAATATCCTATTAGAAAGATCAGTGAAATACTCGCAGCTATGGCTAGCGACTTTTTCCAAAAACCGATAATAGTTTTTTGTCCTACCACTACTTCGGATGCTTGGTTGAACGTAAAGCGCGGTACATCAACTTCCTGATCTTTTACCGTGGCAAGAATGGATATAGTCGCTTTCAACTCTTCCAACTCTTTTTTAGCTTCAGCATTACCAGAAAGATATTCTTCAACCTCTTTCTTGTCAGCTTCTGACAGCTCCCCATAGATGTAAGCTATCAACTTTGATTCTTCTGGTTTATAATTCATAATTCAATGTTTCTTTAGTTATGTTTCGTTCCTCCATTCTCTTTTTGAGAGATTTCAATCCTCTATATAGCCATGTCTTCACCGTATTTTCAGAAGTATTCAGCACATCTGCTATTTCTCTGAATTTCATTCCTTCATATTCTTTCATTATCACTACTCCTTTCTGATCATCGGGAAGCTCATTGATACATGAAAATAAGATCCTTTCCATTTCCTTTTGTCGATATGTCATTTCCGGATTGAATAGAAACCCTTCAGCCTCCCCTTCTTCTACAATCATGGTTTCTCCATCATTGGTTTTTTTCATTGTAAAAGGAACGGTCTTCGATCTTACTTTTTTTCTACCCTCTTCATTGCAGAAATTGGTTGCAATACGGTAAATCCATGGCTTAAAACTTCCAAAATCCTTTAGCTTATTTAAGTTTCTATATACCGCTATAAACGTCTTTTGTGTGATATCTGAAGCAAGATCCTCATAGGAGCATTGCTTCAGTGCATAATTAAAAATTCGCTTATACCATAAATTAACCAACTGATTAAAAGAAGCTTCATCACCGGCAATGGATCTTTCAATTAGGACTTCTAATGAAACCATTTTAACACTTATCTGATTGGCTTCCATAATCCAGTATTGTTGTTTCTTTGTTTTGTCTCATAAATGAAACACGCTGTTTCCTCTACGATGAACGAACTTCAAAAAAAGTTTTGGAAATAAAAAATATTTAATCTCTGGCCTGAAATAGGTACCTATCTAACCAAAACACGTCCGGTGTAGTCTTGTCCGTCCGCAGTAACCCTGTATACATAAATACCAGATTTTAAACCCACTGTTGGTATAATGTCCTGTGTTCCCTGTACTTTCTGACGATAAACCAATGAACCTTTATCATCGAACAATTCAAGGAGTGGCATAGATTCATTGAAATCCCTTGTAATGACACTGAATGGCTCTCCCGACTGAATCGGATTAGGAAATATCCTCAATGGAAGTTCAGTTAAATAAAAAGATGTCCCAGCAGATAATGTGAGTTGCTCTCCATTATCAAATCGAATAATAGCCCGATGTTCGTTGTAGCCTTGATTAGGATTGGCATCCAGGATCGTAATCTCGTCTGTATCAATATTCGATAAGGTATTTATTTCGATGTAACCATTTGAAAGTTCATTTCGCTCAAAAACAACTTCATCAATACCGTAAGTGGTGCCAAGAGACATATTGAGGTATATGCCTGTATCCAGGGCGACTGTTTGAAAAAAGGAAAAGACATAGCACTCCACTCCCTGCAGTGCGTAATCAAAAGTGGGTGCAGGGAGTAACTTTTTTTGAGTTGAAATATTTGGTTGAATGGAAAATCTACGATCATTGAAATCGGACTTGATAACAATTAAAAACGTATCGGATACCGTAGCAACTTCCTCTAGATTTTCATTTCCAAGTACAGATACTGTATAATCCTGAGCTTCAGGCACATTTGCCCATCTGAGCATCAACGAATCTCCGCAGTTAAATCCAACTGAGGCATTCAATGATTGCGACACTGTGAAATAGTCTGTTTCGAAAGTTTCTTCGCTGGTGGTTATTCTGGCTTTTACCGAATCATTCAAAATGGGAGGGTCATTCCATCTCCAATATTCGGTTTCCAGATCAACTAAATCCAGGTCAATCCAGTTTACTCCATCCACGGTATATGATAATTCAGCGAGACCGATTTTTGTCGTAGACCACCGAAAATAAGATCCTGTTTCGCCATTGTATGGCATGTTGTCACTTCCGGTTGGAAAATCCCATTCAAATGAATCCATCATCTCATAATGCCATGCAAGGTAAAACTCCTGAGTTCCACTCACCTGACTCCCGGTTACTTCTATGGAATAACTGTCTGCCGGGTTTGCAATGGTGACTTGTTCCACATTATTAAGATTGTCAACCGATCTAACTGCTGGCTGACTCAGAGATTCAACACCAGGATCTGAATTTAAAACCCATGGCAGGGTTTCATCCATTCCATTGACCAGCTTCAAATCCAGGTTATTTATAAGTGCTGAAAAGTCACCAACATTGGCTGGAGGATCAGTCCAAACTAAAGTAATGGTCAGGTTCACCGCTTCGGCCGGGATATTCAACATAAATGATTCAGACGCGCCATCTGCTACAGATCCTGAAAAAAACTGATTATTTTCCAACATCCTGAGACTTCTCCATGCATTTACATTTCCATATCCGGTCAAAAAATCCAGTCCATCAGGTCCTACGTCATCAGTTCCATTTATAAGCAAAGCTTTTACGAGAGCTGATGGCATATCCTCCAAATAAACGCTTCGATAATGTTGCTGCATGAGTGAAGCTACCCCAGAAACAAGTGCTGCTGAATTGGAGCTACCCACGACACTGTATGCCACTATCTCAGGTTTAACTCTACCATCATAGGCCGGTCCCCTGGATACAAAGGAAGGAACGTTACCGACTGTATCAACCGACCCAACCACCAGCGTGTTTTTTGCCATCTTAATATTCCCAGTCAGGTTTGCAAAACCTTCAATGCCTTCATACCGTCCATTCGCAGATATTTCAAGCCCTTCGTTTCCGCTTGAAAAAACATGTAGTAGGTTTCTATTATTATTTGCACTTTCATCGAAAGCCCTTGCACCTAAACCGTACTCGCTTTCTCGCTCTATACCATACGAATGATTTTGAGTTGAAATATTAAGGCTCTCATAAGAGGTGTCAGCATCTGGCATAGCATCAAAAAAATCAGAGGAAGAGATGGTCAATCTGTTTGCTACTCCCCTTCCTGTGATAAAGGAATTTCCTTTACCGGCTATTATGGTAGCCATCTCCGTAGCATGATTGTCTGTCTGATCGCTCTCCAATCCTGAGGGCACACTCCGATTAATCAGATCAATATCTAACTCATCAAATCTATTTTCTTGTATTGAGATGGTTTCCGTGCTCCCATCCAGCGATGGACGTAGGTGGTGAACCTTGTTGACTCTATTAGGATTAAGATTTAGGTCGATTACTCTGCTATCTACCACCGGCTTATATATACTATTGGTTATATGAAGGACTGAAGAGAGTGGCAGTAGCTCCTTTTTAACCTTACGAAGTGATCCTTCAATGTACCAAATATTATGATTCAAAGATCTAACCTTTGAAAAGCCCTTTAAAGCAGAAGAATCAAAATTGGAAGAAACCAAAAGGTAAAACCTATGCGTTCCTAAATCCTTATTCAGGTCCAACTTCCATGCTGAATGGGCTTTCCACAAACGAAAGTGTTTGGATGTAATTCCTGATACGATGTGATGTTTAGAATCCAGAGATCTGTGGAACTGAATTGAAGGATTGTTTTCCAAAATAATTTTTCGCGATCCTTCAATAACATAAAAATCATTATGAAGAGATTCATTCAATCCATCTACCTCTTTTAAAATAAACTGCTCCCAATCAGCCAATTCTTGACACATTCCCAACCTACACCAAATGATCATTGCCATGATCCAGATTACTCTTCTCATAGGTTTGCCAAATTAGATAAAACGGCAGATATCTTCGATGAAAAAATATTATTCTTCGATAAGCCTATTAAATCAGTATAATATTTTAATTCTTTTACATTTTATGAATTTTTAATTCTAAATGAATTACATAAATAAGAACATTATTTTGATTATCAATTGAGAATGTGGATAAAAAAATAGAATATTATTTTTTATTCTAAATACAGAACTTTTATATTGGCAATAAAATGTTTAACCTAATATTATTATGAGAAGATTAAATTACACGCTATGGAGTGTGCTAGCACTTTTCTTAGCATTCGGTTTCACCTCTTGTACGACAGAGGATGATCCAAAAGCTGACGAGATTTCTGATGAAGTCCTGGCACAGTTTTCAGATTTGGGTTTCGATGTGAGCGACATTGAAATTGTAAATCATTCAAATCCTCTTACAGGCGAATCAAGTAAGCAATATCAGCTGGAGGGCGATATCTTGGTCGCTGAATCACAAATGAGAGAGATGCTAGACAGTGACATCTTTCACATCGGAGCTGTGGGTGAGCAGTACCGAACCAACAATCTAGTGAGCAATAATCAGACAATCAGTGTATTGGGCTACACTGGGGGTTCTAATGCTCTTGACAACACTATGAGAACTGCTTTGCAATGGGCAGTCAATAACTATAATAGATTGAACATCGGTTTGAACTTCACACTTGCTTTTGGTACTAACTATCAGGTTTATGACATGGTAGTATACAGAGTAAGCGGTGGAGGAGGTGGATCCGCTGGATTCCCTTCAAATGGAAATCCTTACAAATTCGTTCAAATTCAGTCTGGAACTAGTGGTTTCGGAACCAACACCACAGAGCATGTGATCACTCACGAGATCGGTCACTGCCTTGGATTACGTCACACTGACTACTTCAACAGATCACTTTCTTGCGGGTCTGGAGGAAATGAAGGAAGTGGTGGTGTAGGTGCTATCCACATACCTGGCACCCCAACTGGATTTGATGCAGGCTCTGTTATGCTGTCTTGTTTCAGCGCAAATGAAGATGGAGAGTTTGGCAACTTCGACATTGTAGCTTTAGAGTATCTATACTAAAACTACAAATAAACGCCCTCAGAAAAGCCGGTACTTTTGCCGGCTTTTTTAGTTTATAGATAAAATTTCGTGTTTTTGGTTGTTGAAAGAAAATTCCTCTGATTTTTTCTTACCTATCATCACCTTTGCCAAAGGAGCATTCTCAGATAGCACAAATACCATCTTATTCTCAACCCTCAGTTGCCCAAGAGCTATACTTACATAGAACCACGCTTTATCTGTTTGAACTAAGCTTCCTTTCATTATAGCGTCCTGATATTTTTCAGGATCAATTTGATTTAAGGTGGTCAGCTCCCTGGTTATCACCTCAAGCTGAGTCGCTAGCTTATTCCTTTCTTGCTGCATCATCTCTCTGCTTGTCTCGTACTTATCCCCCATACTACTTTTCGTCTCCTCCCCTACCGACTTAGCAATGCTTCGAAACTCCTCTTTGATCACTTCCATTTTACTCTGAAGTGTTTTGCAGCATATTTCGTGAACTTGTCTTTTGAAACTCATCAAAAAAATCAGTAAAGCACAAAAATAAGTAGGGTAAAAATCAATTGAGCTGTAACACTAAAGGAATGATGTGGCGACACATAATATATTTGAGTAGTATTGCTTAAATGAAAGTCACCCGTCGTTTTACAAAAAATGATCTGCGATCAATATACGATCAATATTTTGAGAGTATACGTGGATTTTTATATTATAAATGTGGTGACTTGGATTTGGCTGAGGATTTGGTGCAAGAAA
Source organism: Ekhidna sp. (assembly GCA_965267215.1). GTDB lineage: Bacteria > Bacteroidota > Bacteroidia > Cytophagales > Cyclobacteriaceae > Ekhidna. The sequence continues at coordinate 587,491 of OZ253940.1, read as the reverse complement.
CATTTATCAAGGTTTGGAATAAGAAAGAAGAGATACAATTAGATACGGTGAAAAGCCTTTTGTATACCATTGCAAACAATTTACTTATGAATCACTTCAACCATCAATCGGTGGTACGTGAACATCAGAAAACTAGCAATGCCTCAATTTCTTCCAATCTGGCTTCACCACAGTTTGTTTTGGAGGAAAAGGAATTTGAGGAAAAGTTAAATAGTGCATTAGCCAAACTACCTGATGATTGTAGGGAAGTTTTTTTGATGAATAGAATTGAGAAGTTGAAATACAAGGAAATCGCAGAGCGGTTGGATTTAAGTGTGAAAGCTATTGAGAAACGGATGAGTAAAACATTGGCCCTACTCAAGGAATACCTAGGAATGAAAGTCTAATGAGTGATTTAGATAAATATAGAAAAATACTAGATCATAGCTCAAATGAAGCTACAGATGAGTTGGGTGAGTTCCTAAACAAATCATCCAAGGCCAGGATTCCAAAATCCGACAGAAAAGAAGAAATTTGGGATCGTATCGAAGAGGAAATATCAGAAGATCAAAAAGCGGTACCTATTTGGAGATACATAGGAATCGCAGCTTCACTACTCCTTATTGCCTCAATCGTGTTTTTGTTTAGCAAAAACAATCCTCCCATTTCTGTTCAGGTTGACACGCAATTAGCTGAGTCTAAAACGGTGAACTTACCCGATGGATCTAAAGTAACGCTCAATGCAAATTCAACCATTGCATATAGTGAACAGTGGGATCGAAAAATCAACTTGAATGGAGAAGCATTCTTTGAAGTTATTAAAGGCGGGGACTTTATTGTAAGTACCAAAATGGGATCGGTTGAAGTGTTGGGAACATCATTTAATGTATTCTCGAGGGATTCAACCTTTGAAGTCTCGTGTAAAACAGGTAAAGTAAAAGTAGATATTCCTTCAAAGTCATTTAGCCAGTCCATAACTCCAGGAGAATCACTCGTTTTAGAGTCAGATACCGTTAAAAAAACCTTGGTATCCGCCGAATTAGTAGGAAAATGGAAGTCAGGTGAGTTTCATTTTACTGAACAGATGTTGTCCAATGTACTGAAAGAAATGGAAAGGCAATTTGATGTATCCTTAATGGTGGCAGACAGTTCAAATATCGAATTCTCTGGCTATTTCTTCACCGATAAGAGTATAGAAGATGCTTTGGATATGGTTTGCTTGCCGCTTGGATTGACTTATGAAAAGATCAATCAAAGAACATATGCAATCAAAGAACCAGAGTAGATAATGCGCCTGTTCATCACCGTCATAGCGCTGTTTTGTTATGCTACTTTGAATGCGCAGAATTACACTATCAACATAGAGGATAAATCGCTTACTTCAGTAGTAAAGTCCCTCTCAAAAGAGTACAATCTTAAATTTTCGTATAGCCCTAAAGCACTCTCCTCTCACAAAATAACAAAATCCATAGAGGCTAAATCACAAGCTGAATTAATTAGCCAGGTATTTGAAGATCTTCCGTTTGAACTAAAGCTAAGAAATGGAATTTACCTCGTTATTCCTCAAAAAAACGAACTACCAAAAAAATCGATTATTGGTCAGGTAATTGATGATAAAAGTGGTGAGCCTTTAGCATTCGCTCATGTTCAAACCAAAGAAAAAGGAATTCTCAGTTCACAAAATGGAAGGTTTGCTCTTCCTCCTAATCGGGATACAGTTACTTTAACGGTAAGCTACATTGGGTATGAGAAGCTTGAACTGAAAGTAGCTCCTAATGAAGAAAATATCAAGCTCAGACTTGCCCAAGATCCTCAGGAACTAAAAGAGGTTGTGCTCACTGCTGAAAATCAAAAGTCGACGTACGCACCTTCATTCTTTAGCTTGAATCCTCAACAGTTTAGTTCTTTACCTATGTTAGGTGAAACTGATGTATTCAAGTCAATGCAATTACTACCTGGGATACGAGCCACTGATGAAGCCTCCTCTGGTCTGGTGATAAGAGGGAGTTTGCCTTCTCAGAATCTTATTTTAATGGATGGGTTTACGCTTTATAACGTAGATCATTTTTTTGGAATCTTTAGCACACTCAACCCAAACGCCATCAACAATGTGAGTGTTTTTAAGGGTGGGTTCGGACCACAATACGGAGGAAGAGTGAGTTCAGTTGTAGATGTGGCTGGAAAGAGTGGCGCAGCAGAAAAGTTTAGTGGCAGTTTTGGAGCAAATATGCTTTCGGTAAATGGAGCTGTCAATGTTCCAATTGGAAAACGTACCTCTGTCCTATTCGCGTTTCGAAATTCTTTTTCTGATTTTATCAATTCTGACTTATATGAAGATTTTGTGCAATCTAGTCGACAAAACTTCCTGGAGTCAATAAGCTCAGAATTAAACACGCTTAATATCTCACCTTCAGTGGAATTCCACGATGTAAACACTAAAATTCAGCATCGTTTTTCTCCAAATACAATTTTTGATGTTAACTTTTTTCTAAGCGAAGATTCGTACAATGGCAGCTATGAGGAGGGAGATGATTTTTCTACTTTTGAAGTAAACGATATCTCTGATTGGTCCAACGCAGGCATTAGTCTCAATCTTAAAAGCCAAATTAAACCCAATTGGTACAACAATACCATTATAAGTGCATCTGAATTTAACGAGGAAGAAAATCTTTCCATCAGCCAGACATTTAACGAAGCATTTTCATTTGCCAGTGATAGCATAGAAGCAAATACTCAAATTGAATACTTTGATTATAATGTTAAAAGTTCGATTGGTGACGTGACTATAAAGAGTCACAATGAGTTCGATATCAACCACCAGAACACCATTTCCGGGGGACTTGAAATCAATTCCATCGTTACCGATTACAGCGTAAAACAAGGTTACCTGGTAGAATTTGCCACAACCGAAGAATACAGGGATACCCTTTCAGTAGAAGCTTCTATTTTTAGCTTGTATGGAAATTATCAATTCAGAAGAAATGATATTACCACAAATCTCGGTCTTCGAGCATCGAATTATGAACCTACTAAAAAATGGTATTTGGAGCCTCGCTTCGATATCGGAATAAAGATAACAGATAGATTTACCTTGAAAGGGGCCGCATCCTTCCATCACCAATTTGTTAGTCAAACCTCTCTTTCGATTCTCCAAAACTCAGATCAGTTCTACTGGATTTTGTCCGATGATGAGATTATTCCCATTCAGAAAAGTACTCATTTCATTTTCGGAGGTAACTATACTTTCAATGATTGGTCTTTTGATCTTGAATATTACAATAAACGAACGGATGGGATCATAGAAAGTCAGTTTATTACACTTCCTCCAGGAATCATTCAAGCACTAGAGCTACAGGAGCTAAACCTTGCCGGCGAAAATCTTGCCGAAGGACTTGACATCTTTATCAAATACAGAAACAAAACATTCACTTCCTGGCTTGGTTATTCATTGGGGTCATCCAGAGATTCCTTTTGGTACAGAAATGCCAATACTCCATACCCCTCTCAACAAGACCAGAGACACGAAATAAATTTCACTAATATCTGGAAGTTGGGTAAACTGGAGTTATCCAGCGTCTTTCTCTACGGAACAGGTAGGCCTTATACGCCTGCAAATCCTCGGTACAATCTGGAAAATGATTCTTTAAATATCTATGATCTATCGCGGATCAATCAAGCGCGCTTACCCTCATATACCCGACTTGATATATCAGGGAAATACACATTTAACATTGGAAAGTTGGGCTGTGAGGCCGGGCTCACACTCTTCAATGTTCTCAACTCTACAAACATCCGATCCAGAAAATTCACTGTGCGATATTTCTTTGACGAAGAAAGTGATCAGGTGTCTGCAGACGAAGCACGAGTGGTTGCTTTGGATACTTACCTACTTGGATTTACCCCAAATTTTTTCTTCAAAATACGCTTCTAGGGCAGTTTTCATTTTTTTTGATGCTATCGGTAGGGTAAAATTCAGCACACCTGTACATCTATCAAACACAAATAATATACTTATGAAAACTAGAAAATCTATTATCGCCTATACCTGGGTTCTGTTAGTAGTTGCCCTATGGTCTTGTAACGAGGGTGACGAAGCTCCTATCGACCCACAACAACAAAACTTAGTTGCGGATAATTTATTAGTGAGTTCAAACTCGGCAATGAACAGAATGAGGAGCACCGGCATTGGAGGCCCTATGGGTGCGCTATTTGGTAATTTTCAAAGTAGAAATGGAAGAACCAACATGTCGCCTTCCAAAATGTTTAGAAGCCACGGAAGAGTTGAAAATGATTCTACCAATGCAGAACCAAGCTGTTTGATAGAAACCTGGGAAGATGATGGGAATGGAAATTACACCTACACACTTGATTTTGGAGACGGTTGTGACTATTACGGTGAATTCTTAAAAGGCAAGCTTGTAGAAAAAGGTTCTTATAACGAGTCTAGTTTCAGCTCTAAGACAACATACACAAATTTTGGTGGTCATGATTGGACTATAGATGGGACTCATAGTTACAGCGGAACATGGGAAGAAGTCGCTGGCACTTCTGAGCCATCGGATACAGTAGAACACGATTATAACGCAAGTTATGAGTTCAACGCAGATCTCAAAACGAGTTATATGGAGTACGGACACGATTCAACTTCAGACGTTTCCACTGGTGAAAGATTAGTTGAAGTAACATACGTAGCATCAGGATCAGAAGAAGTTGACCAAAACGGATATACAGTAAAAACAAGACAAGAATCTATCGAAGTAAGTACTGGTGAATCTTTCCAATCACAAGTAGATATTCCACTTTACTTTGATTACAACTGCGAAGATGAAGATGTGTGGATATTCGTGAGCGGAAAAGAATCGGGAAGCTACACCATTGGAGATCAAACTGGAACTTATAGTATTGATTATGGAAACGGAGAATGCGACAACATTGTGACGGTTACTGAGAATGGAATTTCCGAAGAAGTTGATCTCGGAGAAGAATGGGATGAATGGGAGGAAGAATGTGGAACTGAAGGATAATTAAAGGCTATACTCAGGTTAATTGGAGTGCCCGAGGAACATCTGTTCCCGGGCACTTATCTTTTATCCTATGTTTTCAATTACTTCCTCAATGTTCTTTTTTAATTCATTAAAGCTTTGCTCAATTTCATTTAACCCATCGTTGAGTTCTACTTTAATCTCCTGCCAATTTTCCTGACTAGCCTTTCTGGCCTCTTCGATTGATTCACTAAGTTCATCTCTTTTACTTTCAAGGTCAGCCTTAGCCTCTTCCAATCTTCTTTCGACCGGGCCTTCATTAATATTCAACTTATCTTCAACATCATCAATAGCATCGTTAATACTAGCCTTCATTTCTTCAAGATCTTTAATTACCTCTTGTTTCTGTTTTTCAAAATCATCAGTAGATTTTTTTTGAGATCCGCCAGAACAAGAAAACAAGAAGACTAATGATAAAATCAGTAACGATTTTAATGAGATTTCTAAATAGCTGTTTTTAATAGATTTCATAAATGTATTTTCTTTTAAAAATTTGGAACTATCAATAGAAAAAGTGTACCATTCTTTGAAAACCTCTCTCATTGGTTTAAAATGAATCATATAGCATTCCAATTTTAAAATCGACTCTCAATATGAGAATCTGATTTTCATATTGGAAAAGAAATTCAAGAAACATTGCTTTATGAGCTCTATGAAGGAGGTGGCATGATTCTGACATTTATATCAGAGAACAAAACAAAAATTAAATTATGCTTAGTTGGACAATTATCTTTTTAGTAATAGCATTAGTAGCAGGACTATTCGGATTTACAAAAATCGCTCGCGGGTCTGCCAATATTGCAAGATTCCTGTTTTTCATCTTTGTGATTCTATTAATCCTTTCGATGGTAACAGATTTGTTTGCGTAGCATAAAATGATCCGACCTGTGGATTTCAAATTACATGGGTCGGATTATTTCAATACAATTTATAGCTGGCAGGCTTTATACCATTTAATTTCAGATAGACTGTCAGTTGGGCTCTATGATGAGTAATGTGATCTCTAACTCCCATCGCAATGCTGCGAATATTAGTAGTAGGTCTATCAGATGGATAAAATGGTGGCCACCCTTCAAAAGAATGTGCAGCATCTAACTCCTCATCGGTAATCTCTTCGAATCTTGAAATTGCTTTATCAAACCGCTTTGATAACTCAGATAATAAAACTGCTTTTGCAATACCAGAAATCTCTTCATTAATTTTTCTGTACTCGGTGAGAAAATCATCTTGATTGATCTTTTTACCAGATAAAATATAGGTGAGTTGGAAATCTAAAGAAGTGGCGATATGCTCTACTTGCTCCCTAAAGGATCGAGATTCTTTGGTTGGTCGGTAATCATATTCACTCTCGGGCATCTGTGAAGCAAGCATTAACGTGTATGATTTCATATCTTGCATTATTAGTGCCATATCACCTCCAAAAGAGGACTTTGACTGCCCGCTAGTTAGTAGAGACGACAAAACAAGGGTTATTAATAATATAATTCTCATAGTTTACAGTTTATTGAATGCTTCATTCTCCATAATTTCCCTGATCTGCTTTGTGTGCCTTACTGTATGAGCAGAAGCAAAAAGTGTCCATTGATAGATATCAATTAGACCTAAAACCGGGTTTTCGCTTCCGTAACTACGAAATGATAAACCAGATTCCTTTACATAATTTATCAATCTGTTCCTTCTTACCTCAAATTGTTTCATTAGATCTACATATTGTTGTATTTCGTTCTCAACAGGATTAGAAGCATTTGGTGCCTGGAACTTTTTTTTTCGATCTTCCAACCTTTCTATGACTAGTTTATCAGAAATTTTGGTAGCGATTTGCTCATCTGTAAGTTTGATGCCTTCCGTCTTTTTAATTATCTCCCAGACTACCTCCTCAATCATATTTATGTGTGCAATGCATTCATAAATACTCCATTCTGAATTATTTCTTTAGTAGGTAAGCAGATTTTCAGATAAAGATTCAGTTATCCTTTTAAGATTCTTATGACTATTTTTCAGATAATTGATTGAGAACTCTTTTTCTTCATGAGTTATCGATTGTGCAAGTAAATAATTAACGGATATCAGTAAACATGCCGTAATGATTAGAATTTTTAGTTTCATCCAATAAAGATTTATAAGTGTAACATCTTAGATTATCACCTAAAACCTATGAACAATTTTACTCCCCATATCTGAGAACAATTATAAGATTAGATTATATCGAATGGCCATTATTTAAAGCTGAATGGCCAAATTCATAAAGAATCAATTGAAATCATAGATTAAAACAGCCTTCCCGTCTGTACAGTCAACACCTACCGGCGCTGGGGATATATCACAGGTGGATATAATGCCCCATTTGATATTATACTTACATTCTTCGCTTGCATGATGATTCACTTTATCCAGGAAATCAGATACATCAATTTTCGTTGAATAAGGAAGGAAACCCTGAACGCCACCACACGCCTTGCATCCATATCCAACAAATGTCCAATCTTTTGAATCCTCGCAGGGAACACTGCTGGCAAGAGCCTCAATTTCGGATAAAAGATCCGCCAAAATTTGCGCTTCCTGTTCTTGCGTTTTTTCTTCTTCAGAACCACAGGAAAAAAGTAATGCCAGAATTAAAATATAGGCTGAATTTCTCATCGTATTTATGCTCTTAAGAGTTGTATCTTTATAAACCACTTTTCAACTTCAATTTGCAATCCTCAAGTTCTGATTAGAAAACCAGCTTGAAAAATCTTTGCTCCTATATCTACTTACTGTAATTGGCTCATTGGTGAGTTCTTTAGGTATAGGGTCTAAGTGAACTAATAATCTTCTATCACCTTCTTTTTTTACTGATTCAATTGCTTCTTTATTTATAAGATATTGGCGATTGATTCTAAAGAAAGGGAACCCTTCCAGGTCGGTTGCAACGTCATCAAGTGATGAGTATTGTGTATAATAGCTTTTGTCCGACTTCAGAAAAACCTTTATCATTTTAGATTGAGATCTAAAACATAGGATCTCTTCTGGTGCTACCATCAATTGCGTACTGCCTGTATCAATGAAAAACTTCTCAAGCTTCTTAGCATAGGATTTGTATACCATCTTATAGACAACCACTATTGAAAATTCCACTGTAATGATCAGAAGAACAACAAACAGGTATTTGAAGAAAACCACACTGGAAAAAGAATATCCTAATATCACTCCATTCACTAATGGAAAAAGAATCGAATAAGCAATCACTGTTACCAGCATATTCATAGCCATAAGCGCTATGAACCGTTTAAAGTTACCCTTAATCCTTTCAAAAGGAATCATCCCATAGGCAATCCAATTAATTGTACAAATCGTAAAGCCAAAGAGACTCACAATGATAAAGGACCTTAAAGGAAACACATACCCTTCTTCCCAAGGCATGATCGTGTAATTAAGGAAATGAACGATCAAAAGACTAAGTAAAGCGATCAAGAAGACTCTGATCGAATGTAATAGCAGAAATGACTTACTCATGATGATTGCTTTTATTAAAAACAGTTTGATTTAACGTAAACTCCCTTTTTTTTATGGAAGGAGTATTTCATTTATAAACAGTATGAATTAATAAGCCCAAGAATTGATCTTGGGCTAGTCTATTTTCTATACTTAAAATAGTTAGTCTTTTAACCAGGAGTTACTTCCATCTGCAGTATTAATCCCATCTGCATTAGAAACACCTCCGTAAGTGTATACTTCTTCCCCTAAAGTCACCAACTCAGATGCTGGCACAGGAAAATGAAGAATAGTTCCAATTTGTAAAGCGTCTTGCCTACGCATATCTGCATGCTCTACACCGAAAACAGTTCTCCCTAGCTCAATATCGCGCTCTGCAAAAATTAAATCCAATACCTCTTCCTCAGTAGCTGATGCTTCTACATCAGACAACTCTCCCACAGCCTTTCGAGGTAGTGAAGTGTCATTCAAAATCGCGATCGCACCTGCTTTATTACCTAGCATCAATTCAGCTTCAGCTAACATTAGATCATTCATGTATGCTCTCATATAAATGGCTTTACCAATACCGTTATTATCCCATAGAGCATACCGATTATCGAAGTAATGACTTCTAAGCTGCGCACCTCTTGCGAGATTGTAGAATGATAAGTCTGACGAGTATCCAAAATATTCAGTTAACCGTTTATCTCCATTATATCCAGTACCTGTAAGCACGGATTCTTCGATGACATCAGCTGGGTCTGTTCCAAACCGCTTTGGGTATTCTGAGTTAAATCTTCTCAATACCCGATGATCTAGTCTGAAATACCAGTACAGTCCGGACAAATATTGAAAATCATGCTGGTAGAATTGGCCATCATCTAATACAGTTAAATCTTGCTCCATGCCCAGCATGGCATAGGATCTGACTCTAGACCAATCCGTACCTGCATTTCCTGTTTGGTTTCTAGGTGTGGTCACTAAAAAATGAGCTGCATAGGTATTGGCAATAGCTGCCAGCTCATCTTGATCATAAATTACTCCATTAAAGGTTTTCGTACTTGACTGAAATGAAATTCCTGATAATATGGATATAGCCTGATCCAGAGATGCCAATGAAGCTGTCAACACTTCTCCGTATGGTTTAAGCAAAGTAGCAGGGTCTGTACTTGTCACATCTGTACCTTCTGGTACAACATAGGCTCGATCGAAAATTCCAGCTAGGTGTCCATATGCTACTCCCCTGGCAAAATATGCCAGAGCTAATGCACCAGATTGCGTTTCATTTTGCGCACCACCATTATTATTAATGGTACTAATAACAATATTAGCTTGAGACACAGAAGCATTCCAGTTTTCCCATGGATCTGTAATAATTGAAAGATCTGGAAAAGTTAGACTATTGTTAAAAGGAACTCGTGGCTCTACCTTGAATAAAGACCAAAAAGCCCTAAAATTATTAGTCATACTAACATGGTCTGCAGTCCATGCCAAATGAATGTTAGCATTAAAATTAGTACCCAAGTCTGGCTGGGGAGTATACGCACTGAATAGATTATATACGGCTCCTGATGCTATATCAACGATAACATCATCGGAAACCTCTCCTCCGGTACCAGGATCATTTGGATTATCAACATCCAACTCAGTACATGCGCTCAGTAACAAAATACCGAACACCATCACTATTGAAGTTATTCTTTTGTTATTCATAATTATATTTTTTAGAATCTAATTTGAAGTGTGGCAGAGTATGTTCTAAACATGGGATATCCATATACATCTGCTCTAAAGATTGTCGGATTCAAGAGCACATCTGAATCCACAGGTGAAGCATCCAACGATCCTGAAGCTACACCTCCTGTGGTGGAGATGTCAGGTGTAAATCCACTGTAGTCTGTCCACATGAATAGGTTCCGTCCTATGAGTGATAGTTTGGCATCTCGAATGACGTTACCCAGATTCATTTTTTCAAAGAAAGAATTACCAAACGTGTAGGAAATGGAGAGCTCCCTGAGAGAGGTGTATTGCGCACTCTCAATGAACTGCTGATTCAAACCATTACCAGAGTTGGTGGTACTTTGAACATATGCGTCCCAATGGCGTTGGCCTTCAGGTCTTCCAGACTGATCATTGCCCGCTGCTCTCCCATTAAAAAGTAAATTCTGGCGCATTACATTGGCTATATCACCTCCAATCTGAGCATCCATCGAGATAAAAAGATTGAAATTTTTATAGGAAATGCTACTATTGAAACCTAATAATGCGTCAGGATTTGTATCTCCAATTTTTCTTGTCAACCTGGCACCTGATGCATCCGCCAAATGAAATGCTGCTTCATCGCCGGTGTATTGTGTGCCTGTTTCAATAAGATATCCATCATCATTTACTTCAAAATCCGCAGGAGTAAGACCTACTGCACCCACCAGGTTGTTGACAAAACCATCTTCATCAACGGTCAATTCCGAAACACTTGTTGCAAGAACATTCCCATAAATTGCCCCTAAAAATTCGCCTTCAGCGATGCTAAAAAGTGGAGTGTTATTGAATGCATTTAAGATATAATCAGGACGTCCCAGCTTTACAATCTTAGATCTACTCCTACTATAGGTAAATCCTGCATCAACTCTCCAATCATCGTTCTTGAAAATATTCGCATTTAATGCTACTTCAATGGTTTTGGATTCAACGGTACCTGCATTTTGAAATTGACTACCAAAACCTGCAATACCAGGTAAAGGGACCTCCAGAATTTGGTCTACAATTTCAGATGTTGCATAATTTACTTCCAGTGAGAATCGATCAAGGAAATCAATGTTAGTACCCAGCTCTATCTCGGTTACCACGGATGGTTTAAGATCTTCATTTCCAAGCACTCCTTGTACAATATTTCCTCCGAACAATGTAAAGGTTTCGTATTGAGCTCTAAATGGAGGACGTTGACCAGAAGTGCCAACCGAAGCTCTGAATTTCCACTCATCAATGCCATTGATAGATAAGTCTTCTGAAATTCGGTATGTGAAAGACGCTCTATAGAATTCTTGTTGCCTCGCACCTGATCCAAAAAGTGATGATCTGTCAATTCTGAAAAGCGCATCTACAATGTATTTATCACGGTAATCCAATGTGGCATTAACCATGTAATTTTCTGCTCTGAAAAGCTCACTGAAGGAAGTTGAAACCAGCGAAGTTCTATCCGTGTTATCAAGCTGGAAAATACCTTGACTTTGTAAATTTGATCCAGCCGTCTGCTGAAAATCCGTTTGATATTCTTCGGAAATATATCTCAAGGTTAGTCCTCCCTTAAAATTCCCAAAAGTTTGATTAAAGTTTGAGGAAATAGTAACGACCCTGGCTTGATCTGATTGCACACGCTTATCGACAAAACCTCCGTCACCATCTTCGGGCCCCTGCTGTGAAAGAAAATTTTTATCCTGCTGCTGTGTTTCAAAATAGTTATTGCGATCAAGTGAAATCTGAGCATCTACATTCCACCAATCCATGATTTGATACCTTCCTTTGGCTCCCAACATCAATCTATTCTTATCATAGATCCTGATGTCATTATGAGCTATATACAACGGATTATTCGAATTGGTGAAATTTCCTATTTCTCTTGGACGGGTAATGAATGGTTGCCCATCAGGATTGAGATCTCTCAGGTTAATATCCGGCTCAGCCAGGAGTGTCCCATAAATAAATCCATCCTGATCACCTTCCACAGGATTGTTTCCTTCAGACTTAATGTAAGCTCCTGTCAGGCCCACTTCAAACCTATCCGTTAAGGCGTGATCAATATTTAGTCGGATGCTCTGTCTCTCATAAGGAACCTGACCTTCAATCAAACCTTCCTGTACGAGGTTGTCGAAAGATGCATAGAAGTTCGTCTTTTCAGCTGATGATCCTATGGAAACGAAGTTGTTGCTGAAATTCCTTCCCTGGAAGACCTCTTCTTGCTGATCAAATAACCTGGGATATGGATTATCGAAGATATTTTCACTATCTACCACTCGTTGGCCATTTACATCTAATACGTAATCTCCATTTGCATCAAGCGAATAATTATGATGCTTACTCAGAGGTACTTTTCTAAGAAGATCATTGGTCCCGAACTCATTACGTACTGTCACCAACGTCTTGCCATATTCTTTAGAGCCTCTCTTCGTTATAATCTGGATTACCCCATTTCCTGCAAGTGATCCATACAGTGAAGATCCTGCAGCTCCTTTCAACACCTCAATGGATTCAACATCATTCATGTTGATATCGGCAAGATTTGCACTACCAGGAGGTGTTATTATACCATCCACAATTATGAGTGGCTGTGCATTACTTCCTGAAATTGTTTTAGCTCCACGAAGGTTGATGGATGCGGCATTTCCTGGATTTCCCGAAGATTGGACAATCTGTACCCCTGCCACTTTTCCTCGCAAAGCATTCGCAGGATCCAACGCAGGCACTTCTCCAAGAAGCTCTTCGTCCACTTTTGCAATTGAAAATCCAAGCTTACTGGTCGCCGTTCCCTGAGCTACCCCAGTGACAATCACCTCTTGTAGTTCAGTAGCCCCTCCCATTGTCACGTCAATTACCGATCTGGTACCAACACTTACTTCCTGAGTCTCAAAGCCTACAAATGAGAAGACCAGCATGTCATCTGAACTTGCAGTTAAGCGATAATTCCCATCGATATCAGTTGTAGTACCATTGGAAGTACCTTTGATAACCACGTTCACCCCCAGCAAAGCCTCTCCAACATCATCGGTAACTTTACCGGAGACTGTTTGCTGAGCCATAATACCAGAGACTGATATTATGCACATTAAAAAAAAGTAGATTCTTTTCATAAGCATGAAGATTTATTAGTTGAACAACAATTCTCCTCAATGCCCAGAAGATCCACTGATAGCGGTTATGTCATATTTCCTGAAAAACCATATATCGCTACTGAAATGCCTGACTCTTGCCTATATGTTTACATGCATGATTCAAATTTTAAATACACTATAGCTGGAAACGCCTATTCTTAACAACAGCTATCTTTTAAATAATCAAACATCAGAAGCCTTGTAGGAAAGCTTAGCAATCAAAGTAGAGCCATCAATTTCTACATAAACGAAACAAATAAGAAAAAGTATTCGTATCATTGTAGTATCAATTTCTACAAATACGAAAGATTTAAGTAACTATTCAAGTTGCGGAAAGTAACACATGCATGGATGAAATGAAGAAACGTCCCCCACAGTGGATGAAAAGGCTGATGCAGAAATACTGCGAACCATTTCTATTTGAAGGGATATCTGGTGACTTGGAAGAGCTTTTTGTAGAAAACATAGAATTGAAAGGTCCTCGAAAGGCTAAATGGATCTATGCGATGCAGGCCATTGGCTTTTTTAGGATTCGATTTAAGAAACGATCAAAAAAAGTATCTAATATGAAAGCAATCTGGTCTAACTACCTCCTAACCTCTTTTCGTTCTCTAAAAAGGCACAAATCATTCTTCGCAATTAATCTTATTGGCCTGATCACGGCGATTACATGTGCTCTTTACGCCCTCATTTATATTATAGATGAATTGAAATACGACAAACAGCATAGTGATATTGATCGTACATTCAGACTTTATAAGCATTACATAAATCCATCGGAGAGCATTGATCACTTTACCTATGAAACCTCCGGAATGATGGGGCCAACTATGACTGATGAATATGCTGAAATTCAAGAATTTGTAAGAGTATGCCCATGGTTTTCGAAGGCTATCGTTTCGTACGAACAAAACAACTTCGCTACGGACAATTTATATTTTGCTGATTCTTCCTTTTTTCAGTTTTTTAATTTTCCATTGATAGCTGGTGACGCATCTGAAGTATTAAAAGCACCTTCTTCTATTGTCATCAGTGAATCAGTATCAAAGGCAATTTTTGGAAATGAAAATCCTATCGGAAAATCCATCATTGGACTTCACGATCTTAATTATACCGTTACTGGAGTTTTTGAAAATGTTCCAAAGCACTCTTCACTTCAATTCGATGCAGTAGTATCCTGGAGTACCACAGTACCAAACGTAGGACCACTTACCTACTATTGGATGAATAATTGGTTGGCTCAAGGCATATTCACCTTTGTGAAATTGAGTGGAGGTACTTCTCCAGAATCTGTTGTTGAAAAACTACCTGATATGATGAACAGGCACTTCGAGGAACGAGCTGATAACTATTTTCTTCAATTAATGCCCTTGAATAAAATGTACCTATTTGGTGATTATATTCGTAACGGAAGAGGTATGAAAACCGGAAGTATCACCTTTGTATATACCTTAGGATTTTCTGCACTACTTATCTTTTTGATTGCAAGTGTAAACTATGTGAATATCATGCTTTCCCGAGCCACCGAAACACGCATTGAGGTTGGCGTAAGGAAAGTTATGGGGTCTTCCAGAAAGCAATTGATGGGCAGATTTGTATCTGAAACTTTTGTCAGTACCACCATTGCTGCAATCATTAGCTTCGGATTGCTTTTCTTTCTTGTACCTCAGATGAATCCGCTTGTCGGGAAAGAACTTCTACTTACAGATATCATTCAACCTATCGTACTACTGGGCACAGTTATTTTCATACTTTGTATAAGTATTTTGGTTGGTTTTTATCCAGCGATTATCCTGTCTTCACCACCTATCTCATCTATATTGCAAGGTTCTTCCTCGGTAGCCTCTATGGGATTTTTCAGAAAGATGTTACTTTCTATCCAATATGCAGTTTCTATTTTTTTGATTGTATGTACTATCGTTGTGATTCGTCAAACGAACTACCTCAGAAATAAGCCTTTAGGATTTAATAAAGAACAGGTAATGGTGATAGATGTCAATAATGAGGTGGATCAAAAAATTGATGTATTCGAGGCAGAATTGGTCAAAAACCCCAATATAGCTTCTGTGTCTACTTCTAGATCTGCAGTTGGTTCTGGAACGTTTTCTACAACCTTGTTTCCTGAGGGATATGCTGATGAATTAACAACAAGAATTTTTGGAGTAGATCAGGAATTTTTTGACACCTACGGTATGGAGTTAAACTATGGAAGAACGTTTTTTAAAGAATCCCCGGCAGATTCCAATAATTTGGTGGTAAATCAAGCACTTGTAGATTTTCTTGGTTGGGATGATCCTATAGGAAAACACATTCGATTTAGCAAAGATGGAGAGCCTGCTACTATCATAGGTGTGATAGATGATTTTCATTATAACTCATTGGCGACAGCTACCATTGAGCCTATGGTCTTGTATCTAAATACAACCACCATATGGAATACTTCAGTCAAAATAACAGGTAATAACCCCAGGAAAACGATCGACTACATTATAAATGTATGGGATAATCTTGCAGGAAGAACCCCAATCGATTTCTATTTTGTAGATGAGTGGTTTGACGAACAATATAAAAAAGAAACTCAGCTACTGGGTATGTCTACTATCTATTCCATAGTGAGCATTCTATTGTGTGCATTAGGGCTATATGGACTTACTGCTTTGATACTCCAGCAAAAACAAAAGGAGATCAGTATAAGGAAGGTACTTGGTGCCTCTGTCGCTTCTATAGTTTCACTCGTGAATAGGCAATTTGTTTTAGTTATCATCATCAGTTTTGTCATTGGGGCACCTCTGGCTTATTATCTGATATCGCAATGGTTAGATGCATTTGTATATAAAATTTCCATTGGGGTCATTGCCTTTATCATTGCCGGAATACTTACACTAGTTACTAGTGCGCTCATTATAAGTGGGCTTTCCATAAAAACTGCAAATGCTAACCCGTCCAAAACACTAAGTAGAGAATAATGTGAAATGAGCCAAAGCGAATACCACATTACCTATAAAAACAAATTAAGAATATGAAAGGATCAAACCTTGGTGAACTTGAGGAACTAATTATGCTACATGTTGCGCTGCTGTATGATGAAGCGTATGGAGTAGCTATTATGAAAGAAATAAAGAGAAGATGCAACAGAACGATAACCATAAGTACTGTACATGCGGCGTTGGCAAGATTGCAATCAAAAGGATACGTTGACTCAAGATATGCAGGAGCTACCTCCGAAAGAGGTGGGAGAAGAAAGCATCTTTTCCGGGTAACAAAATCAGGTCAAAATGTGTTGGAAGAGGTAAGAAAACAACGAAATGCGATATGGAATGACATTCCATCGGTTGCATTTAATACTTAATGATTTTTGATACTTCTTATTCAGATAAAGAAACCACAAGGCAAATCAATAAAACAGTTGGGTTACCTTTTTCTTTTAAGACAAGATTGAAAATGGGTGGGATTGGCTCTCGCAGAATGACCATTCATGATATCAGCGAAGCTTACAAAAAGTACTTGAATGCCGATCATTACATATCTTCAGCTAATCTGGAGCTTAGACCAAAGGGCATTATTATACACTTCAGACATAAGTTACAAGCATACTCCTGGATCATGCCATACAAGAAATTAACCGTTACATATGATCAGTTTTTGAGGTTAGAAAGTGAGGGTAAGTTTATTCAGTTTAACGAACCCAAAAACAATCAATTTATCTCCAAGATGATGAAAATGCACGAACTAGAATAAGTAAATTAAAAAAGCATGAGCTATGATATTAAATTATATGTATATACATTTAATGTAAATACTTAAACTAATTCTAACAATTATGGCAACAGAAAACACAAAAGGAGTACGAATCGCTGCTACAGTAGTACGATATCTACTTGGATTAATATTTCTGATTTTTGGTTTAAATGGTTTTTTCAATTTTATCCCCATGCCTCCACCAGAAGGCGACCTTCTTACCTTTTTTACGGCTTTTCAGGTTACTAACTTTTTCATCATCTTGAAAATAAGTGAAGTATTAGCAGGCGTTCTCTTATTATCAGGTCTGTATGTACCATTCGCAATTGCTTTACTAGGACCGATAACGCTTCACATTTTCGTACTGCATCTCAATATTGCTCCAGAAGGGCTCCCAATGGCAATCTTCGTGTTTTTAGGCAATCTTTTCCTGGCGTACACTTACAGAGATCATTACAAAAGTGTTTTTGCTAAAAAATAAAGTTGAAAAGCTCAATGGGCAATTTGCTCATTGGGCTTATTGAAACAAAATGTCACCATGTCCTTTGAAATAAACGCTTTCATTCGGTCGCTTTAGGTAGTAGTACAAACGAACTACTTGTCCCTCACTCACAGTGGCGGTCCCACTTGTTGGTGCAGATTGCTGAAAAAAAGAGGCTGTTGATGACTGAACATCGAATTCAAATGAAAGAGTGACTGGAGAGCTAATATCAATCGGGCCCACCAGTATTTTATAGCGGTCGTCGACGATCACCACCATACCATCTTCAAGTTCTTCAAAAATGCGAAACTGGATTACTCCTGCTGAAGGATTAGGATATACAGGTGTTATTTGTGGTAAAACGTCGATATCAATAGGTTCAATTACCTCCCCGTTATTATTAAGTTTCGTACCGTCAACATTGGAAAAAAGAGATAGTTCAGTGGAATTCCAGATCTCGTCAATCCCCCAATCCGTAGGGTCTGGTTCACCCACTGGATTTGCGAATTCATCCATCATTGTAATGCCGTCAAAAGATGCAGCATCATCTGACGAACATTTAGTCAGAAAAATGAATAGAATACAGATCCATACAACTTTAATTTTCATATTCAAAACAAATTAGCCTTCATGATCGTATCTCGCTTCACCTTATAAAATTCTTGGTGAATATCAAAAGCTGAATCACCGTTTGGTTCTAAGTGTACATAAGAGCCGTTCTCTTTCATCTCATAAGCGTTTACATTGTCTTTGAGATTATAAGCAAGAATGTTTATCGCCTGCTGCTTCAAAAGTGGATCGTTGATAATAAAAAGTGACTCCAATCTACTATCGAAGGATCTTACCATCATATCAGCACTACCACAATAAACCTTGGGATCTCCATCATTATGGAAGTAAAAGATTCGAGAATGCTCAAGGTATTCTCCAACAATCGATCTTACCGTAATATTTTCACTTAGACCCTCCCTCCCGGGTCTTAAACAGCAAATCCCTCGAACAATCAGCTTGATTGGAACGCCGGCCTTGGATGCTTCATAGAGTGCTAAGATGACATCTTTATCCTGTAATGAATTCAGTTTGATAACAATCCCACTTGTTTTACCAGCAACCGCATTTTCTCTCTCATGATCAATCAAAGCAATCAACCCTTTTCTCATATGTGTAGGAGCAGTAATCAGGCTGTCGTACTCTTCTGGCATACTATGTCCCGTGATTACATTAAAGAATTCCTGGACATCATTTGCATAAACTTCATCCGAGGTTAATAACCCAAGGTCAGTGTACAGTTTAGATGTGGCTTCATTATAATTACCACTACTCATATGTACAAAGCGGTTTACTTTCTCCTTCTCTTTTCTAACGATCAGCAAAAGCTTGGTGTGCGTTTTAAGGGAACCAACTCCATAAATTACAAAGCAACCTGCCTTCTGAAGCTTCAGGGCCTGCTTCATGTTGTTCTCTTCATCAAAGCGAGCTTTTACTTCAAATAATACTGAAACGTGCTTCCCATTTTCTGCTGCTCTTAGCAAAGCTTCCACCACTCGACTATTCTTCGCAAGACGATAGATGGTCAGCTTTATTGAAAGCACAAAGGGATCATCTGCGGCCTGATCTAAGAGGTCCAAAAGTGGTTCGATTGTATTGTATGGATGATGAAGTAATATGTCCCGATCCTTAAGAATCTTGAACATGTCCTGATGTTCTACATCAGACATGCTTATCGGAGGCACAGGTTTAGGCCTAACTGGCATGAAAGATCTAAACTCTTCATGGTTGACGATCTGCCACATGCATGTGAAATCCATCAAGGATCCTTGGGGGGTAACTTTTACATTTTCATTCCCAATCTCATACCTTTTCTTTAACTGCTTTATTAGCCAGGGGTCCGCCTCCTCTTCTACCTCCATTCGAACTACTCTGCCTGTCTTCCTTGTCTTTAGTTTTTTTCTCATCTCTTCAAGGAAGTTCGCCTCAATATCCTCCGATTCTTCAAGTGTAAAATCACCATTTCTCGTTACTCTAAAGAGTGAACTGGAAATGATATCTACATTTTTAAATACATGATCAAGATGTTCTTGTACAATTCTCTCGATGGGAATGAAAATCACTTTGTCCCTTTCTCTGATTTCAAAAAACCTGGGAAGGTTTTGCGGCAGTTGAATAAAGGACATCTTTTTCTTCTCTTTCGACTTTAGAGTCTTTGTCACCACTCCAAAAATCAAGATGTTGTTCATCAGGATTGGAAAAGAGTGATAAGGATCAAAAACCATCGGAGTGAGCATCGGAAAAATCGTCCTTTCAAAATATCTGCTTGCAGATTTTTGTTGTTTTTCTGTAAGCTCCTGGTAGCCTTTGATTTCGAAATTATGGGACTTGAAACCCGACTTTAAGTCAAGGAATAATTGATTCTGTTGTTTACCAAATTCCTTCATCCCTGATAACAACGCCTCTTTAAAAGGAATGACCTGAAGCCCGGAGTAATCTACCCGTTCATTCCCATAGTCCAGATAATTATACAGACTACCTACACGAATCATGAAAAACTCATCCGCATTGCTAGAGGTTATTGCAAGGAATTTTAGCTTCTCAAATAAGTTACGTTTCTCCTTACTTGCCTGATCAAGCACACGATGATTAAACTGAAGCCAGCTCAAATCACGGCTAATGAGATCACTCGTACTTATTAATTCACTAGGAGTTTTCATCTTGTTTGCTCCGATAAAAATAGAGCCTGTCCACTTCATGTGAAACAGGCTCTAAATATTTTTAAATTCAAAAAATGTTAGATGATGTTCATTTCAGTTAAGATGCCATTGGTCTTACGTACTGCATCAGCACTTTCTTGAAGTTTTGTCTGTTCAGCATCATCGAGTCCAATATCCACAATTTGCTCTACTCCGTTTGCTCCAATAATCGCAGGTACTCCAATACAAATATCTTCAAGACCATACTCTCCTTCCAACATACATGAGCAAGGGAACATCTTCTTAGTGTCACACGCGATCGCCTGAACCATCGCAGATACAGCTGCTCCCGGAGCATACCATGCAGATGTACCAAGAAGTTTGGTTAATGTTGCTCCTCCCACTTTGGTTTCTTCCAGCACGTAGTTTAGCTTATCATCATTTAAGAACTTAGAGACAGGTACACTATTTCTTGTTGCTAACCTTGTCAAAGGGATCATTCCCGTATCACTATGCCCCCCAATCACCATACCATCTACATCCGATGCTGGGCAATCCAATGCTTCTGAAAGTCTGTACTTGAACCTGGCAGAATCTAAAGCTCCTCCCATTCCAATAATTCTATTCTTAGGAAGACCAAGTGCTCTATGAGATAGGTATGTCATTGTATCCATAGGATTGGAAACAACGATAATGATCACATTCGGAGAATGCTTAATTAAGTTTTCTGCTACAGACTTCACAATCCCTGCGTTGGTAGAGATAAGCTCTTCACGCGTCATCCCTGGCTTACGAGGAATACCCGAAGTGATAACCGCAACATGGCTGTTGGAAGTCTTGGTATAATCGTTGGTAGTACCCGTGATCTTAGTGTCAAACCCATTCAGTGAAGCGGTTTGCATTAAGTCCATTGCTTTACCTTCGGCAAAACCTTCTTTGATATCAATAAGTACAACTTCTGATGCAAAATCTTTGATTGCAATGTATTCGGCACAACTTGCACCTACTGCTCCTGCGCCTACTACGGTTACCTTCATGATGAATTTATATTTAAAGTTCAGATAAAATTTCTCGCGCAAAAGTAGTGATAGACAGTGACAAAATGATGTTCTCAAACGATTGAATTGACGGAAGGCAGACTCCCTGTTATTAGATCATCTTCATTCCAGCAAAGAATATTTTCATAAACACACCATTACTATAACAAAATATATACAAATACGTATATCTTTAACAAAATATATAGTAATGAAAAAGGAATACTTAGGAGAATTCGAAGAGCTTGTCTTAACCATGGTAGCTCTACTAGGTGAAAATGCCTATGGCAATTCCATCGTAGATGAAATCCAGGAAAAGGTTGGTAGAGAAGTGAATCTCAGTGCTGTGCATGTTACATTATATCGTATGGAAGATAAAGGATATGTATCCTCAAAAATGGGTGGAGCTTCAAGTATCCGCGGGGGAAGAAGAAAACGAATCTTCACTGTCACCAATGCCGGACTTCAAAAGTTACAAATACTGAAGAAACAACGCCAGCAGCTCTGGTCTTTGATTCCCAACCTAAAATTTTCTTCTTTCTAATGGAGCATCCTCCAAAGTGGATCATCAGATTCATTCATTTGTATTGCCCTCCTCAACTGGCAGAAGGTGTCATTGGTGATGTGTGGGAACAATATCTAAAAGACAAGAAAAGACACTCATCTTTCAAAGCAAAACGAAGACTCTTATGGAACGCATTACGATTTTTTCGACCGGGAATTTTACTTAGAAACTCAAAAACTAAACTAATCAATAAGGCTATGCTAAGAATCAACCTACTCCTGGCACTTCGCAATATGCGAAAGTACAAGTTCTATTCTATTATCAATGTTTTAGGGCTGGCGATGGCTATTTCATTCGGACTGCTTGTGTTTTTCTATATCCAGAATGCCATCAAACACGATACCTTTCATGAAGAACATGAGTCTATTTTTCGATTTACCCGAGAAACACGTGACCTTGAGACAGGTGAATTGGTTCATTGGAGCAATACAACCAGCAATCGATTAGCTGAGGATCTCAAAAATGAGATCCCGTCAATTGAACACATAAGTCGGCTTATCTCAGGACAGGGGTATGTGAAACATGCATCGGAGACATTTAAAGAAAAGGTGATGTTGGTAGATCCAGATTTTTTTCAGATGTTCTCATTTCCAGTTATTGAAGGAAA
The DNA here is from genome assembly GCA_965267215.1 of Ekhidna sp. Lineage (GTDB taxonomy): Bacteria > Bacteroidota > Bacteroidia > Cytophagales > Cyclobacteriaceae > Ekhidna. Next base: position 565,037 of record OZ253940.1, on the reverse strand, counting down.
TAAGAATTATCCATTATCTGGCATTTCGCAGGTAGTGATAAGCCCTCATATAGCTGAAAAATATTTTGGACCTGCCAACCCCATTGGAAAAGAGATAGAAATTACGGTAGGAAATGAGTACTACAAATTTATCGTATCTGCAGTTGTGGATCCGGTACAAGAATTAAACAGTCTTCCTTTTGATCTTGTCATTCATATAGACCACCTGAAGCATTTAATATCCGATCCCTCCTTTTTAAACACCTATGATGTTTCTTATCTGGAAACCTACATGAAATTAAACAACTCCCAGGAAGTAGCATATTATGAAAAGCTCATAACAGAAACATATATCCGCCTTTCGCAAACATCTGATTCAGAAGATAGGCCTGTAATTAAGCTCCAGCCTATCAGCAAACTATATTGGTGGAGCAACAAATTTCCGGATTCAGGTGAGGCCAAAACATATAATCCAGATTACGTATACATTCTCAGCGGATTATGTTTGCTGGTTTTGATAATTGCTGTACTCAATTTTATCATGTTAACCAGCAGTCAATCATTTAATAGGGTCAAAGAGTTTGGGATAAAGAAGACAATGGGGGCCTATAAAAGCCAGGTTTCATCTCAATTACTACTTGAAGTTTTCCTATTGGCTTCATTAGCAGGTTTTACAGCAGTACTGGTTACATATCATTTCATTCCAATTTTCAATTCACTGGCTAACACTACTTTAAATTTTAGCTTAGGCTTAGAAGTAATCAGCTTTATACTAATTCTTATATCATCCATATCCATAATCTCAAGTATCATTTCTTCCGGTGTGATTCTAAAACTATCGACAACAAATGCACTAAAAGGTAATCTGACGGTGGGAGGAGATACTACCAGGAATGTAATGATAGTGATCCAATTCACGATGTGTATAGGTCTCATTGTAGGAACAATCACCTTTAGGAACCAAATGCATTTTATTAACAACAAATCCTTGGGATTTGAAAAAGATCAATTGATTGAGGTGAACCTTCCTGAAAATGCGAATGAATTGGATTCAGAGAAGTACTTCGAACGCTTTCAAACTGAATTAAAGAAACATTCATCAGTAACAAGTGTGTCAGCTGTCATGACAACCATGGAATATCCCTGGACAAGATTCGGATTCGTTCAAGATGATGAATCAATTATACACATTAATTTCAATCTGGTGACACCAGATTACTTAAACACCATGAGGTTGGAATTAACTGCGGGCAGAAATTTTCGAGAAGATGATACAGGCAAATCTATCATTGTGAATGAAGCGCTTGTTGAAAAGCTGGGATGGGAGGACCCATTGGGTAAACAAATCCCCGGTGATTTTAAAACGAGTCATGAAGTCATTGGAATTGTAAAAGATTTCAATTTCAATTCACTTCACAATGAAGTTACTCCTTTGATCCTGGCGACTGAAATAGATCATATATGGGAAGGAGTGAATGGAATATCTTCTTATGTATGGCCTCCACAATATTTTACCGCCTTGATAAAGGTTGGTCCTGGAAATTTGAAGGAAAGCACTCAAACAATCAAGCATTCCTGGGCTACAGCGGTTGGCAATATTCCACTGGAAATGAAATATGTGAACGATATTTTGAATGACAAGTACGAAGAAGAAGAGCGATACAGTTCGATCATCAATTACGCTGCAGGTTTTTCTTTATTCATTGCCTGGTTGGGATTATTGGCTCTTACCAGGTTAATGATACAGAAGCGTTTCAAAGAAATGGGAATCAGAAAGGTGCTAGGGTCGACCCCTTTCAATATCATACTCCTGGTCGCTAAAAAATTCATGCTATTAATAAGTATAGCAACACTACTAGCAACTCCAGTATCATGGTGGCTTCTCCAGAACTGGCTGGGGGGTTTTGCTTATAGAATTAATCTTAGCTCACTAGTTTTTATCACGGCTGGACTCTCTGTGATCGCTTTCACATTCATATCTATCAGCATTCAATCTATAAAGGTCTCGAATATAAACCCCTCCAAAGTGTTGAGAATGGATTGAGAAATATTACTTACCATGCCTATTTCCAATCATCATTCGTTATGACTGAAAACGGATTTTACAAAAAATAGCTGTTTGAATTAAAAATGTTTGAGGATCATTTATCTTCATACCAAATTAGAAACAACATGAGAAAAATAGCTTCATTACTCTTTTTATTATCTGCCTTTGTACTGGTAAAGTGTAAGAGCGTCCCCCTTAGCGGGAGATCTCAATTCGTTGTGATTGGAAACGATAAAATCTTTCCAATGAGTTTTGATCAGTACGAACAAGTGAAGAAAGAAAGTAAGATCATTACAGGAACTGATCAGTCCAGGATGGTAAAGCGAGTGGGTACACGTATCCAACGAGCAGTGGAGCAATATTTTGCAGACCAGGGGAAATCAAGCTATTTAAACGATTACCAATGGGAGTTCAACCTCATTGAGAACGACAGCACAGTGAATGCATGGTGTATGCCTGGAGGAAAAGTCGCTTTCTATACTGGAATTATACCTATCTGTCAAGATGAGCTTGGTGTGGCTGTGGTGATGGGGCATGAAATCGCACATGCCATTGCCAATCATGGAGCAGAGCGGATCAGCCAACAGTATGCGGCTCAATTTGGGCTATCAGCCGTCAGTGTTATTTTGACTGGGGGAAGTGGTCCTTCCATCCCTTCTGAACTAATCCTGCAAGGGGCCGGTGCTGCAACTTCACTTGGCATACTGGCTTTCTCAAGAAAACATGAGTCCGAATCAGATAAGTTAGGCCTTTATTTTATGGCGATGGCTGGATATGATCCAAGAGAAGCTCCAAAATTCTGGGAGCGGATGGCGTCTAATAGTGGCGGGGAAGCTCCACCAGAATTTGTGTCTACACACCCATCACATGAGACACGTATCTCGGATTTGAATGCCAATATGCCTGAAGCGATGAAGTATTATGATCAAAGTGGCAACTAAGTGGCTAACAGAACTAGGTTTAAGAAAAAATATTAGGCTATCTTCAATTTATTGAGCTGCTAATGAAGCTGGGAATAAACTCTTGAGACTAAAATTCCGAACTATAAAACTCATAAATTTCTTTGAAAAAAGGCCTTTCTGACATTTCTTTTGCCAAAAGATAGTATTCCCCCGCCTCTTTATGGCGTCTTTCATTCTCTAAAAAATAACCCATTTCAAGTGCCTTTACCGCTGACCTTATTTCACAGGACTTGGGCCAATATAGATTTTCCTTTTTCATTACTACACCAATGTCTCTTGTAGAAAACTCTAAATCATCATCTCTATATACTTTCAAAATAAAGAGCCCTTCATCGTTCTTATAAACCGATAGATCCAGGGAAGCTGTTTTATCCTTGGTTCGAATTGTGTCAATGTTTTCGTCGAAAATATTTCTTATTAGTATTGAGTATGAGTGTTCTTGCATAGTGGGCTCAAGAGATTCCCATCGAATGCAGAGTTTCGGATCATTTACAGATATTTCAGTTCTGCCAGAACTATGGGTAAAGTATAATTCATCGGTTGGATCACAATAAAAAGATCCAACAGCATTCGCTCTCGCTTTTCTGATTTGAGATTTGGTAAAGAGCGTTGCAAGATTTGGCCTGAACCATATTTTAGTTGTATCCAGATTTAGCTGATTAGCGATCTGATTATGAACCAAAGAAACGTCAATAAGTGTATCATTTTCGAATTCCAGAAATAATCCAGTATAATGAACCAAAATAATATATCCGGATTTTTCAAGCCTAATTAAATCCGAATTACCTACGAATTGGTATCGGCTAACCTCGACTGAGTCGCCCAATTTCCTAGCTTTAGATCCATACAGAATTTGAAAAGGACGTGATGGGGCACCTCGGTCATTGTAATATCCGTAAGGAGTAGATTTTGAAGTTGGATACTTCGAACAACCTAATATCAAGAGACTTAAACATATTATTAAGTATTTACGCATACCATGGAGATACCATTACTCAAACTGATTCAATTCCAATCCTGGAATGATTCTGCAAGCATTCTTATAATAGAGCTTTTTCAAAACGTTATCAGATAAACCCAGCCCATACATCCTCCAGAAAGCATGATACTTTTTATAATAGGGAAAGTATTCGTCTTCCGTTTCTAATACTCTGAAGTATGTCCAGAATTCCTCAGGATTGTACGAGTCTTTACCAAAAACCAATCGATCCTGATATTTTTCAAAAAATTCTCCAGCACGTTTTGGTTGACGACCAAATTCAGCGATGACTGCTCCAATACCAAAAAGCACATTGGGGTATGTGTCTAAATGCTCACTTGCCTTATCTAAATCATTGGCCATCCATCCCATATGGGCATTGATAAACGTAGTATTGGGATGTTTTTTGAACACATTATGTTGCTCGGCGATAATTTGTTCAAAGGGGGCTGGATTATCTGGTCCTCGCTTCCTGCCGGGTCTTAGTTTCAATTCTAACCACCGTTCATTATCTGAATCCATAGATTGCCAGAATGGTGCAGGATCAGCAGAGTGAATCAGCACAGGAATGCCTAACTCACCACATTTTGCCCAAACTGGATCAATCCGAGGATCGTCCACGGCTACTCTATTGCCTTCCGTATCTGTATAACTTAAACCCAGACTTTTATAAATCTTTAATCCTTGAGCACCTGCTTTCACATCTTCTTCAAGTTCTTTCACCGCATTTTCCGTCCAATCTTCCTGACCGATGTTTTTGAATGAGACATTCGTGAACACAATAATGCGATTGGGGGCCTCTCCTTCTACTCTTCTGATCATCCCTGCCAGGTACTCTTGTGATCCAATATCCCTCGTTTCGCGACTAAAGCCTCTGCCACTAAGATTAATCATCGCTCGCATATTCAGTTCATCCATCTCTTTTAGTAATGAAGCAATACGTTCTTTGGTCAAATTCCACTGATGGCTATGGATATCCACAAACGGAAACTTTGCTTTCTTGATCGGGTTTTCAGGAACCACCAAAGTAGAAGTAGGATTGTATTCCTCAAAACTCATGCTGGTTTCTGATTCTTGAGCTGAAATTGTGATGACAATGAGCAGTGAAATAGTGGCCAGTGCTTTTCGCATATTTTTTGATTTAGGTTTTAAGACAATAATACGAATGTCTCTTCGCATCGAACGAGTGATTTATTTATTTGGTTCAAATTCCATTTGAGTTGATGAAGCCACTTTTTTTATTGCGTAAATGGCTATAAAAGTTTGTTTCAAAGTCAATCACAACACTGTATTTTCTCCAGATTTTTCAGGTAATTTCGCACTATGGAGCGACCCGAATTTGATGACATTTTTATGGAGCTGGCGGTAAACCTTGCCAAACGTTCTCACTGCATAAAACGACATGTAGGTGCGGTGCTTGCAAAGGATACGCGAATAATTTCTATTGGATACAATGGTCCTCCGGCTGGCACACACAATTGTGATAAAGAGTGGCCCGATGAAGGTTGCCCACGAGATTCCAAGGGAAGTTGTTCACTAGCGCTACACGCAGAACAAAATGCTATTTTGTACGCCGTGAAAAATAAAACAGATGTGGAAGGAGGGACTTTATATGTCACCCTGTCCCCTTGCATTGCTTGTGCCAGGATTATCTACACAATGAAAATCAAGAAGGTCATCTATTTGAAATCCTATGCAGAGTTTAAGGGTATTCCTAGTGATGAAGGGGTGGATTTCTTGAGAAGATTTGGAGTAGAAGTAGAAAAGTACGAGGGGAGTCTGGAGAATGTAAGTGAGTTAGTATAAAATCATGATACCAAATATTCCTTTGCATCTTCGAGGGTTGAAAATGGTTTTAGATCATTTCCCGTCAGTGCATTATATCCATTTAAGATTAGTTTTCTAAGGCCATCCATACCAATAATTGCTCTTTTTTTGGCATAATGCCTATAAACTGTTTTCCCATAATACTTTGTTTTCTCAACAATTTCAGGATCGTTTTTGGTGCCTCTTACATCCGTCAAAACCAGGAGCTCGCCATTAGATTCTTTGAATATCCTCGACATCTCTTCCAGTTGATCAAAAATCACCTGCTTATCTTTCATATCCTTGAAATCACAGAAAATGATTTCCTTGTTTTTGTGTTCTATAAAACTAATTGGCATTGTGCTTTGATCTTTCTCACTAATCGCATACAAAGGTATAATTGAAATCTAAATACCTGGATGTTTTTGGATCCAATTTATGTATCCACGTGTATTTGACACCACAAAAAACACATTACCCAGGATCACCCCGTAACTATGGATCATTGTAACAGATATAGCGATCCACATCAGATTCGCAACGATGAAAATAATGAATCCATTCTTGTTTTTATTGCCGAGCATCCAAACTGCAAGAACACTTAGCCCCATAGCAATCCAATCCGTTCCGTAATAATTTAATAAGCTGCTCATTTTAATACTATTTTAAAAGAAAAAAGGGCCGTCTTGGCATGTACCAATCCGACCCAATCACTACCACTCTACCTATTATTCTACTGTTATCTTATACTGTGGTGTGGGATTTAATGGACAGAAATAGACGTACTCTCCCTTGTCTAACACAACTTCTTTCGATGAAGCCTTCTCACCATCTGCGATGGTCTTAAAAAGATATGCGTTCTGTACATGGTTAGCTTTATCTGTTTTCCCCTTGGGGGCAATTACAAATCCCACCAAACGATCCACTCCTTGATTCTCTACTTCAAATACATAAGACTTACCTGCTTCCAGTTTCAGCTCTTGCTGCACAAACTCACCTGGAGTTTGAATCAAGCTGACTTTTTGAGGCTCTTGTGCACTCAACGCTACACTTGATAGTAATCCGAGTGCTACAAGAAACAATATGCTAATGCTATTTCTTTTCATGATTTTATAAGTTTCAATTCAATTATTAATAATTAAACCAATGCTGATTCTAATTCAGGAGCAGCTGGGAAATCTACCGGGATCTGAGTGCTCCCATGAATGAAATTGCTCACAATTTTGTCACCAATTACAATATTGATATCAATCAGATTTTCTTTCGTATATCCCGCATCGAAAAGACCTTCCAAAGCTTCTTCACTTGGCTTACTTCGATTGATCGTGATATCTTTTGCAAATTTTGCAAGTGCATCAAGTTTAGCATCGAAGGTTGCCTCACCTGCCCTAAGCTCAAGGATTTGCTCATCTGAAAATCCATTCATTTTTCCTAAAGCAGTGTGGGCAGCTAAACAGTACGCACATTCATTGACTTGACTTACTACAAGATTGATAACTTCTCTCTCCTTCGCTTTTAGAGAAGACTTTCTATTTTGAAAAGCCAGGTAATCTCCTAGCGCTGTATCGCTGTAAGCATATGTTGCATACAAGTTCGGCACGAAACCAAGGTTTGAGTTAAGGTTGTCAAAGATTGCTTGATTGTTCTCTGATACTTCATCTCTGGTTGGTACTTTGATCGTTTCCATAATTCTTATTTTCGTTTTTTGTTTTTAAAAAGATTATGGTTCAAAGAACGCAGAGAATGCAGGTCGGGGTAGTGTCTATTCTTCCCGAAGAATTGTCAATTTTTCCCAATCAGTCACATTTCAAGCATAATTGATTCTTTTAAGCAGCCAGATTAGTCCGCCGAGATGTCAATTCAACAAATCTTCCTCACCCTTAATAGACAAAATGTTAATTATGGTTCACTTCGTGCTGACTTCTAAATTTTGATGGGGCTAAAGAGGTATGCTTCTTAAAAAATCTACTAAAACCAGGAATGTCTTGAAAACCTATTTCATAGGCAATTTCTTTTGTCGTTTTCTTAGTATAGAGAAGTAAACGCTTCGCCTCTAATAGAATACGGTCGTGGATTGTTTCTAATGGAGACTTATCACTATACTTAGAAAATACATTGGATATGGTTTTAGAAGACTTATTGAGAAGGTCAGCATAGTCTTGAACTTGATGAAGATCTCGATAGTTTTTTTCAACCAACAGATTAAACTGCCGAATGATGTCCATATCCTTATTGCCTAATGAAGAAAGATCATTCTGAACCTTGTAAGTTCTTGTAAGCTTCACAATCAATCTTTTTAAGATTACACGAAGCATTTCAGATTTTAAGTTGTCATCCTCCTCTCCAAACTCATCCAGAAATACTTGAAACAACAGTTCTAGTTTTCTCTGATCATCCTCATCTAACTGGACAATAGGAATCCCTTTATTCCCGTAAAAGAGCAGCCCAGCACAAGACACCTCGTGATCATGGTCTATGATACAATAAAATTCCCTGTTGAATTGCCATGCAACGATGCTCGCGGGATTTTCAAATTGGAAAGATTGATTGACTGTCAAAACCAACACATGGTTCAAAGGAAGGATCACCTTCGTATCATCAATGATCACCGATTGATCCTTCCCCTTGTTCCACGCAATGGTCAATGTAGTTTCAGTCCGATCCCCTACAAAACTTCGTTTAAACCCAGATTCATCGAATGTGAGTTGAATTGTTCCAGCAGTCTTATTTTCAAGATGATTTAATACCATGTGCTATTAAAGCGGTGAGATTATCACAAGACGAATAACTGGAATTTTTAGTTCCGTAAACTCAAAAGAGAATTATTTCATACCTCCAAGCATATTGGCCAATGCACGTTTCCCTCCAGACTTATTCATCATCTTCATCATCTTTCGCATTTGCTCAAATTGCTTTAGTAGCTGATTGACTTCTTGAATGGAGGTTCCACTTCCCTTCGCTATACGTTGTTTTCTATTCCCGTTTAAAATTTCTGGGCTGGTTCTCTCCTTTGGAGTCATGGATTTTATAATAGCCTCAATTGGCTTTAGCGAATCATCGTCGATATCAATGTCTTTCATAGCCTTGCCCATTCCTGGTATCATACCAAGAAGATCCTTCATACTCCCCATCTTCTTCATTTGCTCCATCTGAGCCAGGAAGTCATCAAAACCAAACTGATTTTTCCGAATTTTCTTATTGATTCTTCTCGCCTCTTCTTCGTCGTACGCTTGCTGTGCTCGCTCCACCAAGCTTACCACATCTCCCATTCCAAGAATTCTGCTGGCCATCCTGTCTGGATGAAAGAGATCAATGGCATCCATCTTTTCACCAGTGGAAATGTATTTAATAGGCTTTTCAACCTCTTTTCGGATGGATAGTGCAGCCCCACCTCTTGTATCACCATCAAGTTTGGTAAGAACGACTCCATCAAAGTCCAGGCGTTCATTAAAAGTGGCAGCAGTGTTGACCGCATCTTGTCCTGTCATGGAATCCACCACAAACAAAGTCTCAGCAGGGTTTACTGCCTTTTTAAGCTCAGATATTTCATTCATCATTTGCTCATCTACTGCCAAGCGACCTGCAGTATCTATGATGAGCGTTTTTTTGCCGTTATCTTTTGCATGCTTGATTGCATTTTTTGCAATCTTAACCGCATCTTTATTCTCGGGTTCCGAATAAACCTCAACACCCACTTGTTCTCCAAGGACTTTCAACTGATCAATTGCAGCTGGTCGGTAGATGTCACATGCAGCTAACAATACTGTTTTGCCTTGCTTTTTTAAAAGGTTAGCAAGCTTTCCGGTGAAAGTAGTCTTACCCGATCCCTGCAAACCTGAAATGAGGATGATGTTGGGATTACCTTCCTGGCTGATAGGAACATTGGTCTCACCCATGAGTTTGGTGAGTTCTTCCGAAACGATTTTGGTCAATAGCTGCCCTGGTGAGACCGAGATTAATACATCTCTGCCCAATGCCTCTTCCTTGATCTTATCGGTAACTTCCTTAGCTACTTTATAATTAACATCGGCATCCACCAAGGCTCTTCTTATCTCTTTAATCGTGGACGCAATATTGATCTCCGTGATTTGCCCCTGTCCCTTCAGCGTCTTAAACGCCCTGTCAAGTTTTACACTTAAACTATCAAACATAATCGCTCTTAAAAATGTGATTGCAAAGGTATAGAATAGTCTGCTTTCGAGATAGAATAAAACAAATGAAACCTTTTTAACATAATCTAGTATAAATAGTACCTTGTATTACAAAATACAAGCTTGATTCAATAATTGGAATCGTTTGAAATCCGAGAGGTAACAAAACACAAATTCATGAAATGAATAAACGTTTGTAAACAGGCTTGTTCACCCAAAATAAATGTTTATGAATTCCATGCGGCAATTGAAATTAACTATACTCATGAAAAAGACTATCCTACTTGTTGCAGTACTATTTGGAATAGGGCTGCTGGCAAATGCTCAAAAAGTAACTGAAAAAGATATTATCGGTACATGGAAGCTTGTCATAGACATAGAAGAAGAAATGGAGGAAGAAGCCGAAGATGCGGATACGATGCTAGAAGAAGTATTTATCAAAGCGATCTCTGGATTTGTTGGCGGTATTTTGGAGGACATTGAGATCTACTTTGAATTTCGATCTGATAATGATTTGAAGATTACCGTCAATGCGTATGATGAAACTGAAACCGAATATGGAAGATGGTTCATCAACCGAAGAGGCTACCTGGAAATCGAAGACATAGGAGATGATGATCATTTCAATATCGACACTGATGACGATGAATGGAAACTTATTGATGGTATCCTGGTCAGCGAAGATCACAAAGACGACAGAAATGTTTATATGGCAAAAGTCAAATAGTAAATAAACTATCGACCATGCTAAAAAGAGCAGTTAGCCTTGGCTAATTGCTCTTTTTCTTTAAATAATGATCTAAACTAAATTTTCCTTCACCATAGCTAAAAATGAAGAGGCTTCCCGCTAACATGGAAATAGCAGGATAGGTATTTGTATAGCTATCTCCAATATGAACCAGTAGAATAGCCACTACAAAATTGAAAATCATCACACCTGCTGCCCACTTTTGTTTCCAACCTATTACGAATAATATACCGCATATAAACTGTGCATAAACAGATGTTATAGCGGATATCAAAGGAAAGGGCATTCCGTAAACTTCCAGAAAATCTCTAAACTCCAACATCCTCTCCCACGAAAAAATATTGTCCTGCGTGCCATATATGAGGTGAACTCCAACAGACAGACGAATAGGCACATCTGCGTATGTTTTGAGTTTATCCATCTTCCAAAAGGGTATTTACAATTACCTCAGCGGCTACCTGGCTACCTCTAAGTGAGGGGTGAAAGCCATCAAGCCCGTAATATGAAAAATCCCCTGTCTTATCAAAGTAATCTTTCCAAACTCTTCCCACAGGACACAAAAGAGCCCCATTTTCGTTTGCCGCATCTTGATGATTCTTTATGACCCCATCAAATGTATGGTAATAGCTTCTGGATGGCCACACCATGAAATACACCAGCTTTGAGTCATTGTTCTCACAGAGTTTTTTAAGCCTTGCTCCGTCTTCCATCAACATTCTTCTTCCTTCACTTTGAGAGGAAGGTCCTTGCTGAATCACAACATAATCGTATCGGTCACTTAAAATATATTTCTGAACGTCACCATCATTCCAATGATCAATGATTGCATAATTCGGAAAGGCGATTGATGTTGATTTAATTTTTATTCCCCTGCTTTTGGCCTCTTTTTCTACTAAAGAAGGCAGGTCATTCGTATAGGTCAGACTATTCCCAACGAACAATACCTTTACAGTCTGCCCTTGTATGGTAGCATTTATAAAGAATAACCAAGATATGATCACTAAAATCCGCATGCTCATGAAACAACTACAAGCCGGCTATCCCTATTTCAAGTCTACAAAGTTTCTTTAGTGAAGGGGCTATTTCACTTCTAACTTCGTTATCCTAATGATTGGTCCTACCATACAAATACTTGCCATGTCGTTTACCTCCTCAAACAAGACAGAGACAGAAAGTCCATCTTTAAGCTCAATATCAAATTCTTCAATATTTATTGGTTCAAGATAATTGACTTCTTCTGATTTATTCTTGATCTGAATAACCCAACCACACCCATCAAAACCTGTTAAGTTTTGAAGAATTGCATCTATTTCAGGTTGTTGTAAATCTGCACCTTTTTCATCACAAGAAAATGAGATAATAAGAATAGTTAAGATGGATATTAGCTTCTTCATAAAGTGAGTTTACAAACAATACAAGAATGTATCAATAAACCCTACTTCTGGACAATTAACTAATAATACTTTTTAAATCAGCCGGTGAATAATTGATGGACTTCAGGGTCTTGTTATCTCCAACTCGATACACCAACCACTTCCCATCTCTTTTTTCATAATATGCATCGGTATCTTTTTTCTCCTTGTAGTGTGCCACGGTTTGTTGGGCCTCTTCCTCAGAATTACATGCCTTACTCATGTTGGATCTTTGAACTTCCTCAAACAATGCTCTGAATTTATTTCCTAATCCAAACTCTAAAACAGCTCCAGAAAGCACATACTGTATGTCGCATAAGGCATCTGCTATTTCTACAATGTCCTTATCTTCGATTGCTTCCTGAAGTTCTTTTAATTCCTCTGTAATAAGTGAGACTCTGAGCTTACACCGATCTTCAGAAGGTATTTGCGGGGAATCGAGAATAGGATGTTTAAACGTTCTGTGGAAGTCTGCTACTTGATTAAGTGGGTCTATTTTATCCATGAATTAGTATATTAAGTAAGTGATTGAGCTAATGAGAACTGGAATCAGTTTAATAATTACTGATTTAGTTTTTCCTTTTTTATTGCTCGTATTAAAAAATAGATAAATCCTCCAACAACTACCGTTAGAATGATCATCATGCTTATGATTGCTCCTGTGCTCATTACTTTACAAATTTCTTATAGAGATATCTATTAAGGACTAGTCCTATCACAATTATGAGTCCCCACTGTGTAATGGTTGATGCATTACTGTATACCCCAAATAGATCCCATTGACCTTCTTCATTGAACCAAGTGGCACTATAGTCTTGTGATAGCCACCAGTAAATCAGAAAGAATCCTATTGCAATGTTTGCAAAAATGGCAAATCGGAAGAAACTGGAAGGTAATATCATATCTGAGCCAACATCAATGGTTGTTTCTTTAAATTTCACGGGATTATTCATTGCCACTCCGATAAGGATAAATAATCCCGTTACAATAAGTCCCACTCCCCAAACCCAATCTTGATTTGAAAAATAATCAAGGGACCATGCAGAAGGAAACCCGAAAACCACAAAACACACAATGACGATAACCAATGTCTTTCTTTTAGAAACATTCAGATCAGCTACATTCTGAAGGAACAATTCAATCATCGGTAGCAATGAGCTGAATGCTGCTACAAAAAGTGCCAAGAAAAATAGCACTGACAGGTAATCACCTCCGGGAACATTCGCAAACAACATAGGGATAATGGTAAATGTAAGTGCCTGATTTCCTGACTGCAGGTATGAAATAGCCTCTGCCTCAGATGGAGCCAAAGCAAAAACAGCAGGAAGAATTGCCATCCCCGCTAATAGTGAAGCTGTATTGTTCCCAAAAGCTCCTATAAAAGTATTTAGAGTAACATCTTCGTTATCTCTTGAAAATGCAGAGAGGGTCATCATCAATCCCCACCCTGCTCCTGTACTCCAGGCAGACTGTGAAAGTGCCTCGATCCATATGGTCGCATTCCCAAAATGTGAGGTATCAATGGCAAACATGTACTCCAGACCGCTGAGTCCACCCTCCATATTCAGCGACACAATAACGATGACAAATAGCAGTATAAATAGGCTGGGAATAAGTAATTTGTTTGCTTTCTCTAATCCATTCTTAACTCCACGAATCAGTATGAATGCTGCAAGGAATATAACACATATATAAACGATGACCGTGATATAATCACCGTTGGATATTCCACTCCAAAAGTTCGTTAGGTAGTCGGGATCCGTTTGCAGAGACTGTTTTAATGTCTCTTCTTTGAAAATATTAGTAAATGAAAACGTGAGATACCTGAATGACCATGCTGTAACGATTGAGTAGTAAAAAGCAATACCCAATGTACAGATGGTGATAAAGAAACCCATCCATGCATATTTCTTTCCAACAAACCGGGCAAAACTTCCTATCACTCCACTTTTGAACTTCTTACCTATTGCAAACTCTGATAACAAGAGTGGAATAGACCAAATAAACAGAAACAATATCCAAAGTAGTATAAATGACCCTCCATACTGACCGGCTAGCCTGGGGAATCTCCATAGATTTCCAGCACCTATAGCCATACCCAATGCAGCCAATACAATACCCCATCGATTACTAAACTGTTCTTTACTCATACATTACCAAAAAAACGAGAATCGCCAAATATATCGAAAGTTCAGCTTGCTTATGGAATTCACTATAAAATGAATTAATCGAATTAAATTCTATTCATCCTTGAGTGTCGTTGCAGGATTTATGAGCGCTGTACTTATAGTTCTATGACTTACTGTGATCGCCGCTATTACTAGCGTGGCGAGGAACGCCATGACAAAAAAGCCAATACCAATATTAATTCGGAACTCATAACCGTTGAGCCACTGATTAAGGATATAGTAGGCAGCAGGAGCGGCTATTATAAAAGCTAGTATGACTAGAACGAAAACTTCTTTAGTGAACTTACCGATAATGCTAAGAATCGATGCACCTAGTACTTTTCGTATACCCACTTCTTTGGTGCGATTAGCTGAAATGAATGCTATCAGACCGTAAAGCCCTAAACATCCAATGATGATCGATACAGCTGAGAAAGTTGTCATCAGTGTAGCAACACTTTGCTCCTGTTCATAGTTTTGAGCTAATTCTTCATCATAGAATTCCCAATCAATAACAAATTCTGGATACACTTTTTCCCAAGTATCTTCAAAATGTGTGATGGACTGATTGATGTTGATACCCTCTTTTGTCTTAAAAGCAATTTCATAGAACATGCCTGGTTCACGAAGCAGCATTACGTATTGGAATCCAGCGCTTAAATCTCTTGAATGAAAATCCTTCATTACACCGATAATTTTTAGATTATATCCTCTCCATCCCGAAGTTAGTCTCTCACCAAGAGCACCCTCATAGTTATCTTTGAATCCCATTAAATCAGCTATGCGCTGATTCACTACCACATAATTACTACTATCATTTTTTCGAACATTCCTTCCCGCCAGAAGCTCTAAACCATATAAATTCAGGTATTCCTCGTCACATGCTTTAAAACTAGCATTGAAATCTTCTTCAACATTTAAAGGTGGATAGTTAAAATTCGAATGAGAATTAGAATTACCTGTAGGTGAACTCAAAGAAAAAGTAATATCTTCAATTCCGGGGTTTTCTAACATGAGTGTCTTAAAGCGAGCGTTCTTTACTTCATCACGCTGAGGAAGATAACTTTTGACAATCGCTTCTTTCTCAAATCCAAGATCCTTTTCCATAAAGTATCTCATTTGCGCAGAGATAATCACTGTACCTATAATCAGGAACTGTGAAATGGTAAATTGTGCGATAACAAGAGCTTTTCGAAGATTAAGCCCACCTGAATGTTCCTTTGCTGTAATCTTACTCTTCAGGGCCTTCACGGTATTCATTCCACTCAAGAGGATAGAAGGATAAAATCCGGATAAGAAACTGACCAGAATTAATAAAGCCAATAAAAACCCAATGGTCTCGAATCCTGTGAAAAGGTCTAATGTTAATCTTGTGCCAATGACATCTTCCAATTGTACGAATAGAAACTCTGCAATCGCGAGTGAGCAGAACAATGATACCAGTGTAATCAATGTGATTTCCATAAAAAACTGAACCACCAGCTGCGCTGAATATCCACCTATGGCTTTTCTTATTCCTATTTCTTTCGATCGATTAGCCGCTTGTGCGGTAGCTAGATTAATGAAGTTTATACAGGCAGTAAGTACAAGGAATATGGCAATGACACCCAATGCTTTGATTAGTTCAGGAGATGTAGAATAGACGTAGTTACCATACTCGTTATCGAAATGAATTTCTGAAAGTGGTTGCGAAACAAATCTTCTATTCTCTGAAGCACCCTCCTCATAATTCTTTTCCACAAAATCAATCATCTTGCGATCAAAATCCGATCTTTCAAAACCTTCTCCGACTAATACGTAAGTATTGGTATTCGAGCTTGTGGATCTCCATACTTTCCCATCTTCGAAATAAGGATTAGATGCTTTTTGAGATTGGTAATCCAACAAAAGTTTAAACTCGAAAGTTGTAGCTTCTGGTGGATCTGATATTACACCTACAATCTCATAGTCTTGTAGATTTCCAAGATTAAAGGTTTTCCCCATGACTGAAGCCTCCTCACCTTCTAGAACTCCGAAGAGCTTACGACTCAACGACTCAGAGATTACCGCCGTATTTGGCTCTGTTAGTACGGTTTCCTGATCTCCAGCTTTGAAATCAATAGTGAAGATTTTGAAAAAACTATTATCCACATAGGCTATTCCATCATCCAGAAGAAACTTTTTCAGGTCATTACCTTCTTTGACGTTGACCTGATCACCCCAGACATAATGCGTTCGGGCTACCTGTTCTATTTCAGGGAACTCGAGCTTAACAGCCGGGCCAACCGGATGGGGCGTGCCCATTCCTTTGCTTACTTCACCTGCCCGTATACCCTGACTGACTACCCGATATATATTATCATAGTTTTCCTGGTGCTTGTCGAAGCTATTTTCAAAAACGATAACTTTATAGATAACAAGTGCGCACCCGATTCCAAGTGCCAGCCCTAAAACATTTAAAATGCTGTAAACTTTGTTTCTAGACAGGTTACGCAAGGCGGTTTTGAAGTAATTCTTAAGCATGGGTTTCGGTTTTCTATCCTTTATATGATTAAAACCATGCCAGATTATATAACTATTTGGTATCCAATGTTATATACCAATGAATTGTCAATTTTATTTCTGTCAGCGGACATAATTGATGTACGATTCCGACCGGTTTTGAATTGGAAATAATTGAGACTTCAAGAAACTCAAAATATTGAAATAATCTAAAAGAGTTCTTTCGTACTACTTCTTCTTAAGCTGAATCAATTCAAATACCAGGACACTTTCAGACATTTCTGGATTTGAAGGATTATTTGTGGAAATAAACAATCCTTCCTCAGTAATAAAATAATTACTTGGTAAGAACTTATTGCTTGTTAGCTTAGTTTCACCAATTTTATTCATATCTTCATCCAGAATGATTATAGACAAGTTCGATAGGTATTTGATTTGCTCGCGTAATACCCCATCCATTTCCAATCTAGAATCCAATTCATCTCCCAGGTAAACAAATCTGTAATAAACATTCCTGTATGGATCAAATAAAATGTGCCTATATCTGGGAAGTTCGATTATAGAGTTTATATACTCCTCCGTACTTCCAGTTTCATATTTTTCCAGCGGTTTCTCAAGATAGATGCTTTTAGCCTCAAACTTTGACATTCTTCCACTCTGATATTTGTAAACATTGTGGTCAGTAGAAAATGAATAGACATAATCATCTTCCTTTCTTATTCGATGATAATGGACATGATAATTTCCACTATTATGATATCCATCAGGATAGGTCATCGGTAGAAAATCAACCTTCTTAGTTTCTAAATTTATGACTGCTTCCAGCTTATATTTATGAAGAAAATCTTCACTCAAATTACTCCATAAGCCCTGAGGTAAAGTCGCAAATGATAGATTGTGATCATCAGAATATACCGGACCTCCAACTATGCTTTTAGGGAAGGAATTCCCAGCAATTAGTTGGTTGTTAGAATTTAAAAAACTAAATCTCTCTAGAACTTTACCTTCATAATCAATTTTACTGATTTCAAATGTATTCAAACCAAAAACATAGATAGTGGAGTCTGCTAATGGAGTAAATGCTTTTAGAGTACCCACACCATTGGGACCAAAAACCTCGACATTCACCCTCTTTAATTCTATCTCTTTTTCAATATCATAAATAATAATATCATTGTTCTTGCCTAAATAGAAGTATTGCTTTTGTCCGGATATTTCGATTAAAGAACCACAATCGCTGAACGGAGGTGTTTCGGCGGATAGAGGAAAAGACTTAACAATTCCACTTTCATTCAAAAAGTATGAATTCTTATTTGATTCTTTTGAACAGGAGAAAAGGAAAGCGGTTAATATGACTAATAAAATTCTCATTTAATTTCAAAGGTCTGACATAGTAAGGCACCATCACTATGGTGATGGTGCCTCAAAATTATTTAAGTCATCAATTTTACTCAGGAGTAATGATTACTGGTTTACATGAAGTGCATTGAATATCACCACTGGCACAATCATCACCATCAAATGCACATGAAGTTGGCGCAGGTTCACAACCACTTCCTGAACAATCCATATCTCCAGGACCTCTTTGCGCGAAAGAAATGATAAGAATAAAAAGAACGGACAACAGGGTTACAAAAAATTTCTTTTTCATTTTTTTTGATTTAAAGGATTAAGATTATTGTGTTAAGGTAATATACTTAATTATTCTAATTAGTATATAACTAATCTACTCAGCTATTATCGTTACTTCTCGATACTCTAATAACCGTTTTGAAAACAAAGAATATAATCAGGGCAAATATTAGCAGGCCAGGCCAACTGGACGAGTTTTGAAAGATTCTCAAAGAGTTTGGATCTCCACCAGATTTCATAATTCCAACAGTGAGTCCAGCTCCGAGTATTCCCATTAATGCTTCACCCGTAATAAGACCTGACGCCAATAGAAGACCTGAATTATTCGCTTTTTCTACATTCTTACTTCCCTTTGTTCTTTTCGAAAGAAAATATGCCAAAACACCGCCTACAAATATGGAAGAATCGAGCTCAAATGGGAGGTATAAACCCACAGCCACTGCTAGCACAGGCATTCTGAATTCTGAACCTCTTGATTTTAAATACTGATCAGTAATTATTATCAAAACCGCGATACCTGCTCCTATGTAAATAATGTTCCATGGTAGTCCTCCTCCGAATATCCCTTGCGCGACGCTCATCATTAGAGTAGCCTGCGGGGCTGCTAATGCGTTGGGCTGTTCCGGTGTTGGAGCTCCAATTCCATTTCCTATCAATAATATATCCAAGACTATCGGAATAGCTAGGGCTCCTGCAACCACTCCAACCATCTGCATAATCTGTTGCTTTCGTGGTGTAGCTCCTAATATATGTCCTGCTTTCAAATCTTGCATGTTGTCCCCCGCAATAGCGGCGGCACAACACACTACGGCACCTATCAAAATCGCTCCAGCCGCCCCGGCAAGATCGTTCCCTGTCCCCATCAGCGTCAGAAGCAGCAATGAAGCAAATAGAATTGTAGCTATGGTCACACCTGAAATGGGATTATTCGAGCTTCCAACTAATCCGGCCATGTATCCAGCGACAGCTGAAAAAAGAAAACCAGCGATTACCATTATAATGGTCATGGTAGCTGTGATACCTACTTCAGAAATGGCAGATTGATAGATAAAAAATATTGGAATGGTGAGAACCCCAATTCCTATTAATACCCAAGACATGGGGGTATCCAATTCGGTCCTTACCTGATCTTTTAAAGAGCCACCTCCTTTTTTGAAAGCCTCGATACCTGCCTTAAATGCTGAACCAAGTGAGCCAGCAAGACTCAATAAAGCCCATAATCCTCCAACCACCATTGCTCCCACACCCAGATATCTCATTTTAGCGCTCCAAAGGGCACCACCAATGTTGTCGACATTTACGTCACTGATATTTGCAAACTTTCCTAATTCTACTAGTTCAGCAGCTACAGCATCAAAACCATTGGACCCTATGTAAACCGGCATACCAATCCACCAGGTAATCACCCCACCAAAGAATACGAGAAATGCAACATTCAAACCAACAATGTACCCCACTGCTACCAAAGCTGGTGATAAGTTTAAACTAAAGTATCCATAGAATTTCTGCCCGATTAAAGTTGCTTTTTCGAAGAGCCCACTCCATAGATTTAGCGTAGAATCCGCCAGTTTAAAAACACCACCAATCAGAGCACCCCAAACGAGGTATTTAACTGCCTTACCTCCTTCTTCACCGGTTTTAAGGACTTCAGCTGTAGCAACACCTTCTGGAAACTTGAGGTTTTCTTCTACAATTAAGGCTTTTCTTAACGGGATCGTAAAAAGCACACCAAGTACACCACCGCAAAGTGCAATGGTCACCGTTTCAAAGTAGTTAAACTCATCCCAGTATCCCATAATCACAAGCGCAGGAATCGTAAAGATCACTCCTGCAGCCAAGGATTCCCCCGCTGAAGCAGCTGTTTGCACCAGGTTGTTTTCAAGGATATTTGAGTTTTTAAAAACTTTTAAAAGTGCCATGGAGATCACAGCTGCCGGTATAGAAGCAGAAACTGTTAGACCTGCAAATAATCCAAAATAAGCGTTCGCCGCAGAAAGGATTACCGATAGAATAGCTCCAAGTAATACGGCTTTTACAGTAATCTCTGGTAAACTGGTGTTAGAATCAATGTATGGTTTTTCCATCGCTAGGGTTTGAGTTAGGTTAATGTTAAGATCATCAACAAAAATGTCTATTACATTCTTATAAAACAAAAAGGGTAGCCAAGCTACCCTTAAAAAACAATCTTTTGATCACTTACTCGTACTCTTGGTCACCACTGGATGTAGTACCTGTAATCTTGATACCTCCTCTGTCTATAACTAATCTCTTCTCACCAGATCTGCCATCTACTTCTAAATCACCTGAAGTAGCTGTAAGATCAAAGCTTAACTCGTCTAAATCATTAGTAAAATCAATCTCAATATTACCCGAAGAAGCGTCAAAATAACAGTTATCATTCACTTCTATGGCATATCCATCGATTTCTCCTGAAGTGGTTCGTGCTTTAATTGCTCCAACTCCTTTTCGGATTTCTAAGTCACCTGAGGTAGCTTGAATTTCTATCTTCCCATTGAATCCGGAAACAGTTATATCTCCGGAGCTAGCACGTGTTTCTATATTTCCTTTTGTATTGTAAATTTCCTGGTCACCACTGGTAGACTCTATCTCAGAATCCCCGGTAAGTCCATCAATATCAATATCTCCACTTGAAGTTTCTACTTCCAGATTAGAGACAATACTTCTCAAGGTGATATCTCCACTTGATGCTTCGATTCTGGATGAAGATGCTCTCAGGTTCGCTACATTAATATCGCCTGAGGAATTATCAATATCTAATTTTACTCCATCCGTTATGGTAAGATCTATTCGGGATTCGTTGATTCGGTAATTCTTCCATCCCCTATTCGTTTTTCGATCCACTCTTATAACTAATGTTTTACCTACTATATCAGTTTCAAAGCGGTAATCCCCTTCATCTCCACTTCCAGTAATCTCTCCTTTAAAATACACCCGATCACCCGATTTGACATATACATCAACGAATGACCCTTCCACCCTTACTTCATCAATATTCTCTGCCTCGAGCTCAGCTTTGGCCAGGATGTTTTGTGAAAATGAACTGTAGGTGACACCCACCAAGACAGCAATGATCAGCTTCTTCATAGCTTAATTTTTGATTTTGATATAAAGATGAAAAAAATCTAAAATAGTTGCTTGATCTATCCGACTTTAAATTTCTTCATGGCAGCTAACAAACGTAATCCTTCTTTTAGGTATGGATCATTTTTCAATTTTTCTTTAATCTCATTCGCATTCGAAACCTCACTTTCGTTGACGACAGTCTCCAATTCATCTGCCTCATTCTGTTCCTCTCGACGAGTCTCGAGATTTAAAGAAACTGTTTTTTGATTCCTACTTTCTCTAGCCTTTTCAATATCACGCACCAGTTTTTGCAGATCAGGATCTGTATTTAAATCCTCTCTGTATAAGTCATTTAAATGATCCAAAAGTGCTTCTGAAATGGTATAAGTCGGGTTAAAACTGGCGCTTTGAATCTCATCCCAAGGTAAGGCATTTTCCCTGCTTGCTTCTCCAAAATCTTCCGGGGAATATATGGAAGGGAACTGTACGTCCGGAGAAATGCCAACCCGTTGATTGCTACTTCCAGTTACCCGGTAAAACTTGGCTAAGGTCATCTTGATTTGACCAAGATTAAGTTCTGGATTTCTAATATATCTGCTTAAATCTATGACATTCTGCACAGTGCCTTTTCCAAAGGTGCTCTCTCCGATAATTACCCCTCGCTTATAATCTTGAATAGCCCCAGAAAATATCTCTGAGGCTGATGCACTACCTCTATTAACCAATACCGCCAGTGGGCCATCATAAAACACTTCTCCACCATCTTCATCATCCATCCGGTCAACTGATTGATCATAATTTCTGACTTGTACAACCGGACCTCCAGGAATAAACAAACCGCTTAATTCTATCGCTTCCTGAAGAGAGCCTCCACCATTGAACCTAAGGTCTATCATCAGTCCATCCATACCCTGCTGCTCCAGCTCCGTTATCAACTTTCTTACATCTCTTGTTGTACTACGGTAGTCTTCTTTCCCCGCTCTCAACTCCTCAAAGTTGAGATAGAAGCTTGGTACGGTAATCACTCCAAGATTGTAAGTAGTATTTCCTTCGGTTATTGGTATCATTTCAGCTTTCGCAGCTTGCTGTTCCAAATTGATCTTATCACGTACGAGCCTTAAGGTGTCCGGTAAAGCATTAATTCCACCCCCTGCTTTCAAGATTTGAAGCTTTACAACAGATCCTTTGGGTCCCCTGATTTTAGCCACCACATCGTCGAGTCTCCATCCTATTACATCAATAAATTCACCGTCATCGCCCTGTGCCACTCCAATAATTTTATCGTCTTTTTGAAGTTGCTTACTCCTGTAAGCGGGCCCTCCCGGGATGATCTCAGCTACCTGAGTGTAATCTAAATTTTGCATTAATCTCGCACCAATACCTTCGAGTGAAAGGCTCATATCAATCTGAAAATTCTCTGCGTCGGGAGGTGAGAAATAATCAGTATGAGGATCATACGCATTTGTATACGCATTCATGTAACTCTGGAATACATCTTCGCTGTTGTACTGATAAATTGCTTTTTGAATTCTTTGGTATCGCTTTGTCAGACTTTTGGAAATATCATCCCATTCACGACCAGCCAATTTATAGCTTAGCGCCTGAGACTTGATGATTTTACGCCAAATTTCATTCTTTTCTTCTACTGATGTAGGCCAGTTTGCTTCATCTCTATCAAAGGCATATGACTCTTCTTTTGTGAAATCGAATTCTGTCTCCAGAAGTTTAAAAACAAACTCTATTTGCTCTAAAGCCCTTTCCCGATAAATGGCAAATACATCATAAGCGAATTGAAGTTCCCCTTCGGGAATTTGATTATCTAGCTTATATCTAAACCCTTCAAATTTTTGAACATCAGAAGCATAGAAATAAGCTCTGTTTGGATCCAATGATTCAAAGTAGTTATCAAAAATCACAGAAGAAATAGAATCAGAAAGTGGGAGTTTTCTATAATGAATTCGTTTTAGGAGGTTAGTTATTACAAAAGCCTCACTTGGATGTTCCTCCAATGGTTTTAATGTCTTGAGCGAATCTCCTTGGATGGATGATTGAACATCTTGAATACCATCACTTGATATTCCAAACGATGTAAATAAGGCAAACCCAACTATCAACAACAACTTATTCATAAAATGTAAAATTTATATTTCAGCGGCTACAATCCCACGGCATGTATTTTTTAAAGATGTAATCTTTCAACGAAAAACTTGAAAGATTGATTTTAAAATTAGCCGTTTTTCTGTGAGCGGTTCAAATAATGCGCCGAATCTCATAGATTTAATAAATTTTAACTAAAAACTAATGATACATTTAATTGTAGCCAATTGACTAAGTAAACTGAGATATGAACCAAAATCTTTATAAAAGTCCAGGAAGCCAGAAAACAAGTAGCGCTGGCTGTACAAGTAATAGCCGATTGTGAATCAGTAAAAAACTAAATTATGAAGCCTACCAACATGTCTAAAAGAGAGCAGTTAATTGTATCGATTGTGCTTTCTGTTTCCGTCATAATATCACTTGTTTTTTTAACTTATTCCTTCACCAAAGTCAAAGAATTGGAATCTGTAAAGCTTGAATTAAAAGATTCCAACAAGCAAATTCAAGAATTACAAAACCAGGTAGAGATTCAAAAAGAAAGGGCAAGAGATGCGGCAGCTGAGGCATTAAACCAACAACGCATTGCCGAAAAAGTCCTGAAAGACTGTATGAACAAATAAATTATGAAAAAGAATATCCTGATCATTCTATTAATTTTTATTACCGTTTTTTCAATGTGGTATGCCAGTGTTAAAGCAGGTGAATCTGAAAAAGCCACTGCCAAAGCTCAAATGGCGCAACAACAATCTGAGGAGCTAAAGGAAAGAGCTGATACACTTATGCAAGAAGCCGAGAATGCCGCATCAGAAGCAAGAGCAGCGATGGAAGAAGCAGCGAAAATTATAGCAGATTGTGAATCATCGAAAAAGAATAGGGAGTTATGAAAAAGAATACACTTATTGGAGTTCTCATTTTGATAATTGTGACTCTGATGACTTACGCCAAGGTAAAATCGAATGAAGTGGAAAAAGCGACAGAAATGGTAATAAGATACAATCAGGCGGCAGAAGCAGAACGACAAAGAGCTGAAGAACAGATGCAGATTGCTATGCATAATGCCGTACAAGCAAGAATAGCCCAAGCCGATGCTGAAAAGGCATTGGCTGATTGTAATTCAAAGTAACTCACTCTTTCGGGTGATTTTTTAATTTCTTTTTTGGCGATAGTTTTTTCTCACTTTATTTGACCAAAACAAAGTCAATATGAAAAAGAGAGTAACAGGTATAGGCGGGATTTTCTTCAAGACAGAGAATCCAAAAAAAATTAAAGATTGGTACAAACAGCATCTTGGAATTGAATCTGATCAGTATGGTGGTCTTTTCAAATGGAGAGACCTTGACAATAAAGAAAAGATTTGCACTACCGCCTGGAGTCCATTTAATCAAGATACGGATTACTTTGGACCTAGTGACAAGGAGTACATGTTCAATTACCGTGTGGAAAACCTGGTAGAACTTCTGGATACACTTAAACAAGAGGGCGTTGAGGTGATCGACAAGGTAGAAGAATATGAATATGGAAAATTTGGATGGATCATGGACCCAGAAGGAAGAAAAATTGAACTCTGGGAGCCCATCGATGAGCCTTTCTTATAGCTTCTCTAGGAGGTATAAAGTTTCTTTTGGACCAATCGTTTATCCAGATATTGAATGAGGGTAATCATAATCCCAATTAGTACGGCAAACGGAATAATTTGTCCAAACCCATCTTTCATCGTATTGAAGTTGTCAAATACAGTTGGCATGAAATAGGCTATGGTACCGTAACCAAATCCAAAGATCACCAGGACTCCCAGAGCAATCCATAGGTACACTCTTCTTAGGCTAGTCTTTTCCTGCTTTCGAACTGCCTCAACCACCCGATCTTTAAAATCTTTTCTTAATTGGAATAATGGCTCAGTTCTCAAAGCATCATCGATCATTTTTTCAATATTTTCCTTCATAGCAATGCTACCTCCTTTCTGGCTTGTTCTTCTACAATTTTTTTAAGTTTCAAACGAGCTCTATGTATGTAATTCTTCACGGTACCCTCCGGCATACCAGTCACTTCAACTATTTCCGGATAACTAAATCCATCTAAGTAAAACAATGTTAACACTGTTTTATAGTTAACAGGTAGTTGATTAACCAAGTTAAGAATGAATTTCTTCATATCTTCTTTTTCCGTTATATCAATAACCTCACCGGTTTGGAAAGCAACTTCTTCCAGGTCTACCTGATTAATTCTTTTCTTTTTTGTGAAGTTCACCGCAGCTCGGTAAGCAATCGTTGCGATCCAAGTAGAAAGTTTGGAATCAAAATGAAAGGTATCAAGCTTACTGATTACTTTAACAAAAACATCCTGGCATAGTTCTTCACGATCCATATCATTTTCCACTACTCGTGCAACCATATGAATGACCAAGCGCTCGTACTTGCTTATGAAAAGTCTTATAGCTGAATCACTTCCGCTTAAAACTTGTAGCACGAGTTGTTTTTCATTCATATTCCATTAGTCAATAGAAACAGCATAAATGTTGCAGCATAAAAAAAATAAATTTTAGTGCAACATATGGTATGCCCGGTGATGTCATACATACCAATGTTGAACCAATAAATTACTAATTATGGACGAATTAATACCAATCATTGCCATTATCTCCGTGTTTGGCTCGGTTATACTTTTTGTGAATACAATTACGAATTATTCACTAAAGAGGAAACTGATAGATAAAGATATGGTTAACCCTGAAACGGTCAACCTATTCAAGAAGCATGACGGAAGACATAGTGCTTTGAAGTGGGGTCTAATTGTTTTGTTTGGAGGAATTGGACTAATCATTATCGATTCCATGGGACTTGACAATGATGATGCCATGCCATATGGAATTGAAGCAGTAAGTATTGCTATAGGTTTTCTTACTTATTATGGATTGATGAAGAAGGAGATCAATGATTAAAATGGTTTGGCGCAACTCAAAGGTCAGTAAACTCAAAATCAATGCGTTGCGTCAATCTTTTGTCTATTAAATTCTTGCTTTTATCCACTTTTATTTTTTTTTAAAAAAACTTTTAAACCTTTTTGTGTGACGCTGTGTCCAAAAGGTCATGAAGTGGAAAATCCTAATCAAACTTCTTTACCTAGTCGCCCTTTTTGCACTAGCTGCGTACAAGTGGGATCGTGAATCACAAATGATTGATTCGGACCCTAAGATCGATACCTCTTCGCTTCAGCAGGCATACAACGAAGCTTAGCCTTTTCGTTTTCATTCCCTATCAATGACGCTATATTTGCGGTTCTAAATTCCGTATTGAAAACTCTATAATTCTTTTAAAATGAAATTCAGACCTGGTGTACTTACCGGACAAGAGGTGACTGACCTCCTAAACTATGCTAATGACAATGACTTTGCTCTTCCAGCGGTAAATGTTACAAGCTCCAGTACCGTTAATGCTGTTTTAGAAACTGCTAAAGCAGTCAATTCTCCAGTGATGATCCAGTTCTCCAATGGAGGTGCTGCTTTTAATGCCGGTAAAGGACTATCCAATGATGGCCAGACTGCAGCGATAGCCGGTGGTGTTTCGGGAGCTCATCACGTTCATCAAATGGCGGAAGCTTATGGTGTGACTGTAGTTCTACACACCGATCATGCTGCCAGAAAATTACTTCCCTGGATCGATGGCTTACTAGACGCAAATGAAAAGCATTTTGAGCAAACCGGTAAGTCACTCTACTCATCACATATGCTTGATCTCTCCGAAGAGCCAATAGAGGAAAATATCGGCACATGTGTAGAATATTTCAAACGTATGTCCAAAATGGGTATGACACTTGAAATCGAATTAGGAGTAACCGGTGGTGAGGAAGATGGTGTTGATAATTCTGATGTTGACAATTCATTACTTTATACCCAACCTGAAGAGGTAGCTTATGCATATGAAAAGCTTAAAGAGGTAAGTGATAATTTTACAATCGCAGCAGCCTTCGGCAATGTCCATGGAGTTTATAAGCCTGGTAATGTGAAGTTGACTCCTGTAATTTTAAAAAACTCTCAAGATCATATTCAGCAAAAGCATAGCACGGGTAACAACCCGGTCAATTTCGTTTTCCATGGCGGATCGGGTTCTTCAAGGGAAGAAATAAGAGAGGCGATCTCCTATGGAGCAATAAAAATGAATATTGACACTGACTTACAGTGGGCTTACTGGGATGGCGTACGTGGATATTATCAAAAAAATGAAGGATACCTACAAGGACAGATTGGTAATCCGGAAGGAGATGATAAACCGAATAAAAAATTCTATGATCCGAGAGTTTGGATCAGAGAAGCTGAAAAATCTTTTGTTGATCGATTAAAGCTTGCCTTCGAAGACCTGAATTGTATAAACCAAAACGCATAAAAATACACTTTCACCCCGAACAATTTCGGGGTGATTTGTTTTAACCTCATTATAAACAACACAAACCTTTAAGAATGAAAAATATAGCTGTTATTGGAAGTGGGACAATGGGTAATGGCATTGCCCATGTATTTGCACAAAGTGGATATAATGTTTCATTGATAGATGTCTCCGAATCAGCACTTGAAAGGGCAATCGCTACCATTACCAAAAATCTGGATCGCATGGTTCAGAAAGAAAAAATTACGGAAGCTGACAAACAAGCGGCAATAGGTAATATCTCTACATACACTTCCACTGAGGAAGGTGTAAAAAATGCTGATCTTATAGTGGAAGCGGCGACTGAAAATTTTGACATCAAAAAGAAGATCTTTGAAGCAATGGATGCAAACGCTCCCAAAGAAGCCATTCTTGCGACCAATACATCTTCCATTTCCATCACTAAGATTGCTGCTGCAACCAAAAGAGCAGATAAGGTGATCGGTATGCACTTCATGAACCCTGTTCCGGTGATGAAACTGATTGAGGTTATTCGAGGATATGCAACCTCAGATGAAACGACCAAAACAATCATGGAGATGAGCAAAAATCTTGGAAAGGTTCCGGTAGAGGTGAATGATTACCCGGGGTTTGTTGCGAACAAGATTTTGATGCCTATGATCAACGAGGCAATTATCACCTTATATGAAGGAGTTGCTGGTGTGGAAGAAATTGACACAGTGATGAAACTAGGTATGGCGCATCCAATGGGACCTCTTCAGTTGGCTGATTTCATCGGATTAGATGTATGTCTTTCCATTCTGAATGTACTCTACGAAGGTTTTGGAAATTCTAAATATGCACCATGTCCCCTATTGGTCAATATGGTCACGGCAGGATATCTTGGTGCAAAGACCGGAGAAGGATTCTACAAATACACTCCTGGCTCTAAGGATTTGGCAGTAAGCAAAATGTTTAAATAGCATCAATAGAATAGCCCACTGATATCAGTCAGTGGGCTAAAGCTGGTGAGCAGAACGGGGTTACTCGATGAGCATCTTTTTGGTCTCAACAATCTGCCCATCTACCACAAGAGCATAGTTGAAAATACCGGTACCTAATTCGTTTTTAGATAACCTCAATTGATGAGTTCCACCACTGAGGTCTTTTATCTCTTTTACTTTTCTTCCTTGCAGATCAAAAAACAGGATTCTGGCTGATCCATTAAAACCGGTAGGAATCTGGTATTGAATTCGTGTCTCACCACCTGTTGGATTAGGATAGTTTTGATTTAAACCAAAACCTTCCTGATGAGAATCAATGTTTAGATTTTTTGAATTGCCTTCTTCAACTCTGACCTCTGTATCAGTCAATTGAGACCTTAAGTCTTCTACTTTCGTTGAAAGCTCTTTGATGGCTTCCACCAATAAAGGGACCACTTTCGAATAATCTACAGCCAATGACCCATCTTGATGCCGAGTTACTGCCTCCGGAAGTACCTCATTTAATTCTTGAGCCATGAATCCGACTTGTCTTCCTTTTGGCAGTTTTAGCTCTTTATGCTCCTTATATTCGTATGTGAGACCTTCAATACTTTTGACTTTTTGCAAAGGGTTTTCAATCGCTTTTTTGTTCTTTTTGAATCGGGCATCTGACGACTGCCAGAAACCTGTAGCATACGCATCACCATCTACATAGAATGTGTATTTGTCTTGATAGGCTACCGGTGGTACTGTTCCAATAGCAACATGATTTTTGGAAAATTCACCGTATATCAAGTTTGAAAATCGATCATTGGCAATATGAAGCTTATTTGATTCCTCTTCAAAATATCCAGCCTCATGGCCTAAGAAGACGTTTCGTGATGCACGCTCACCTTTAAAGCCAGCACTAGTTCCTAGATATACATTTTCACCACCATCAACATTACTCCAACCAGCTTTTGCACCTACGAGCACATTATTGCCTCCTGACATATGATTATAGCCAGAATTTGAACCAACCATCAGATTGTTGTCACCTTCTTTGTGAAATCTACCTGCGTACGCTCCTAAGAATGTACATGATCTGCTGTTGCTAAATAATCCTGTTTGAGAACCTAAAAATACGTTCAGATGACCAGTTTCATTAGATTCTCCTGCTCGCATTCCAATAAATGTATTTTGAGTTCCTGTTTTGTTTGAAATACCAGTATGCCATCCAAAAAATGAATTGCCATCTCCTTGATTCTTAATGCCAGCCTCTGAACCTACAATCGAATTTTGGCTTCCAGATATGTTATCCCTTCCAGCCTCATCTCCAAGAAATATATTGCCATACCCATCTTCATTATTTTTACCAGATTCGAATCCTAAATATGTATTATTACCCCCGCTAGTGTTCGAATAGCCAGACATATAGCCGACAAAAGTGTTATCATTCTGTTCATTTTTAAATCCCGCTTTATAACCAACAAATACACTACTGCTTGCTTTGTTGTTGTACCCAGCCTCATTTCCTATCAAAGTATTTCCGGAACCACCAGCAGAGTAAAAACCTGTATTGAATCCAATCAAGACATTATTGGAGCCGGTATCATTGAAAGTTCCTGTTCCAGCACCTACAAATACATTAGCTGATCCAGAAGTATTGCTTTTTCCCGCTGCTGCGCCTAAGAAGGAGTTATTATCAGCTGTGTTTTTCTCACCGGCATTGAGCCCAAAAAATGAATTGTAGCTACCCGAAACCCCAAAGTTACCGGCGGCTGTACCCACCATGGTATTCCCATTACCTGAGCTATTCTTCCTTCCGGTCAAATAACCTATGTATACGTTATTAACACCGGTGATATTCTCATTTCCAGAACTATATCCGAGAAATGTATTTTGAGTTCCTGTAGTATTTGAATAACCCGACCTGGAACCTATGAATGTGTTTGTTGCGGAGGCATTGTTATACCCTGCATTATACCCAACAAAAGTATTTTCATTTAGAGAAGAATTATTAAATCCCGCATTGGATCCAATAAACGTATTAGCATCTCCCGTGGTATTATTCTTGCCACTATGGTATCCAAGGAAAACATTGTTTACTCCGAAATTTTGAAGTGAAAATCCAGCTTCCCAGCCGATGGACGTATTTTTGGATCCACTATCTCCATTGCCTGCGTTATTTGGATAGCTTGCATTTTGTGCATTTAATGACATTAGGCAACAAATACACCAAAGAGTAAATAAGTATTTCATGTGATTAAGGTTTGATTTCACATGAAGCTATTATGTAATCTCAGTTGAGAATCAGAAAATAAGTGAACCGATCTTCTTATTAAGTGAATGATCAAAAAAATTAGGTCAGTGAATTCTATCCAGTAGGGATTTCTTGTAGGACTTACTGATTGGAAGTTCCTTTCCAGCAATGATTACATCATCACCAGTGATCTTCTGTATGTGGTTGATTGAAACTACATAGGACCTGTGTATACGAATGAATCTGGAATCCTGTAGACGATTAAAAAGATCTCCAAGCATACAATTCACCAAAACCTCTTGATCTGTTGTAACCACTCGGGAATAGACATCCTCTGCTTTAATGTAAAGCACTTTGTCAAGTTTGATATTTACATAACCAGAACCGTCTTTAAGGAATATGGAATCAATCAATTCCTTTCCATGATCCAACTCATACAGCTTTTTTCTCAACTCCGATACATTGGCTTTTATCGCATGCATTTCACTATATTGTTTCAACGCAATCCCAATAGTATTTCTCAGGTCAGCATCTTTGAAAGGCTTAGTTAGGAACCCATATGAGCCACTTTGGCTTGCTTTCTCAAATGTTCTCTTATCAGTAAAAGCAGTTAAAAAAATCACCGGTAGATTATGAATCCTCAAGATTTCTTCGGCCAGATCTATTCCTTCCTCTTTTCCTTTCAGATTAATATCCATCAGCACAACATCGGGGTGGTTTTTTTCTACCCCTTCCATGACCAAATTTGGCTTTTGTATGATTTCGCAAACACTAAAACCTAATCTTTTTAATCGCATTTCAATATCAAGTGCGATTGTAGCTTCATCCTCTACAATAAGAACAGATTTTGATTTCATACATTAAACGATATTTTGTATCTGGTTCCAGATTCTCCTACCTTTTGAATAGTCCCATCAATTTGATTAACAAGCGATTGAACAAGCCGTAGACCCAGAGACGATTTTTTTTCTCCCTCCTTAAAGCCAATCCCATTATCTCCTATCTCTAAATGATACTGATCTTCAGCGATTTCACCTTTTATTTCTATGCTCGGATTGTCTAATTTCACAAAGGCATATTTCAAACTATTCGTAACTAACTCATTTATTATAAGTCCGCAGGGAATGAGTTGATCAAGATCCATGTTGACGTCAGCTACCTCTGTCTTAAATAAAACTTCTGAGGCCTCAAAAGAATTTGAAAAATGTGAAACCAGGTCCTCAATATAATGTTTGAAGTTAATCTCTCTCAGGCTCTCAGATTGATATAGTTTTTCATGTATGGAAGAAATCGCGTGAATTCGATCCTGACTAATCTTAAGAAGTTCTTCCGGTTTGCGTTCCCCTTTGTTTGCTTCCTGGAGACTTAAAAGACTTTCTATGATCTGCAAGTTATTTTTAACTCGGTGATGGATTTCTTTCAACAATATCTCTTTCTCCTCGGCAGATTTTTTCTTGATTCTGTATCTGCTGTAAAAAAGCATCCCAAATACCAGAGCAAATACTGCGGCACCCAAGAAAGCATACTGCATGATTCGTGATCTATCGATGACTGCTGCCTGGAGTGCCTTTTCCTTGGTTAACAATTCGATCTCTGTTTGTTTCTTTTCGGACTCATACTTTTCCACTAGCTCTTCACGGAACTTTATCTTCTCTTCCTGAAAGATGGAATCATATAATACCTGAAATCTATTGAGGTGCACCAAGGCAAGTTTATAATCGCCGAGTTTCTGATATAGATCTGCTGTCACCTTATGATTGTTCATCAAGTCTCTTTTATCCCACTGTTTTTCGGGTATCTCACGTGCCCGTTGCAAGAAAAAAATCGCTTGATTCAGATTGCCTAAATCAGCATAATTAGTTCCTATCTCTGTATAAGTACTCGTAATTTCCGAAGGCATATTCGCTTCGCTAAATATCTCTATAGCTTTTCTATATTGGTTTAAAGCCGCCGACTCATTTCCACTTTTAAGCAGTAGGTGCCCTACATTCACTTCTGTTGTGGCTGCTCCCACAACATCACCAATTTCCCTCTTAATTGCTACAGATTTTTTGAAATACTCAACCGCCAGTGATGAATCATTGAGATATGAATAAGCAACCGTTCCCATGTTGTTGTAGGTTGCTGCAACTCCTTTTTTGTCGTTTAGCTGTAGCTTAATTCCCAAAGACTGTTCAAAGTACTTAAGTGCTTCATCGAAATCCCTCAAGTAAATACTTACGATACCAAGATTATTATACACTTTGGAAGCCGCCACTTCTGCTCCTATATTCTCGAAATAATCCAGAGCCTGTATGTATCCGCTTGTTGCGCTTTCTAATTCTCCTTTAGTGAGGTGAACATTCGCAAGTAATTGATATGCGTTTCCTACTTTCAGGCTATCGAAATTTGGCTGAATCATGGCTATAGCCTTCTCATGATAAAAAATAGCTGAATCATGATCGGACATAAGATAAGATACATTACCCAGGTGTGAATGCGTCTCGAATTCAGTCTCCAAATCATCGGCCTTTTTAGCCAACTTCAACGCCTTATTTAAATAGCTTCTTGCATCTACATTCTGACCTTTATTAATAAGTGCTCTGCCTATTAAATAATAGGCTTTTGCCTGATCTTTTAAGTTTCCATTTTCAATGACTTCATTAGAGTAAAATATACTTGAATCAGGAGCTGTCATGAGTAAATCAATGGCTCTTCTGATGTCATTTTGTTGAGCCACTAGCGTGCATAGGCTAAGAAAGAGGAGTGATGAGACAAATACCTTGATCATTGAACTTAGGAATATGTATGAAAATTTAGCCATTTATCTCCTAGTATCTAAATACAGTCAAAAGGTTATTGAAAGGGCGGACAAACCAGTGATGTAAACCGATTAGGAAAATATCTACTCAATATTGAACTTACTGCCTCAATTAATCATTAATTCAGATGTATTTTTCAAAAACCCTTTCGATACTTGCAGGCATTTTACTATTAGCGGCCTGTAATACACAACAAACAGAAGACAAACCTATGAGACCCGATGCACCTGTTGCAGCTAAGGCAGATACCATTCTAAAAGAACATGGTCAATCCAGAGTTGACCCCTATTTCTGGATGAGATTGACAGATGAACAAAAAAGAGCTGAAAGTCCGGATAATCACACCAAAGAAGTTTTGGCATACTTGAATGCGGAAAATGACTACACTAAGAAAGTCATGTCACATACAGAGGAGCTTCAGGAAGAATTGTATGATGAGATTGTAGGAAGAATCAAACAAACGGATGAATCAGTTCCTTACTTTTCGAATGGATACTGGTATTACACCCGTTATGAAGAAGGTGGGGAATATCCTATTTACTGTAGAAAAAATGGCTCTCTCGATGCAGAAGAAGAAATCTTAATCGATGTAAATGAACTAGCAGAAGGGTATGGATACTACGCAGCTTTCCCTTCTGGAATCTCACCGGACAATAAAATTCTGGCTTTTTCGGAAGATACACTGAGCCGTCGTATCTACACGATTCGTTTTAAGAACCTGGAGACTGGAGAAATATTGGAGGATCGTATCGAAAATGCCACAGGAGGTGGTGCATGGGCAAACGACAACACGACCTTCTTCTATACAGCTAAAAATAAAGTTTCTTTGTTGTCAGAGAAAATCTATCGCCATAAGCTTGGAGCAGGACAGGAAACGGACGTGCTTGTTTATCACGAGAAGGATCCGTCCTTCTATATAGGGGTCTATAAATCTAAATCAGATGATTATATCATTATTTGGAATAGCAGCACTTTGGTTAGTGACTACCATGTATTAAGTGCAGACAATCCAACAGGAGAATTCCAACAATTTATCCCAAGAGATGACAAAGCACATGAATACAGCATTGCGCATTTTGAGGATAAGTGGTATATCGTTACCAATCGTGATGCAACCAATTTCAAGTTAATGGAAACTCCCGTAAACACTACGGCAGAATCTAACTGGAAAGAAGTAATAGCTCATAGAAAAGACGTTCTGCTGGAAGGGATCGAGTTGTTCAATGAATTCATGGTCGTAGATGAGAGGCAAAATGGACTGACTAACCTTCGGGTAATAAACCAAAAGAGTGGTGATGAGCACTACTTAGATTTCGGCGAGCCTGCTTACAATGCATACATATCCACAAATGCAGAGTTTAACACCAAAACGCTTCGATTTGGATACACTTCAATGACCACTCCCAACTCAACATATGATTATAATATGGAGAGCCGTGAGAAAACCTTGATGAAACGTCAAGAGGTTGTAGGCGGTCATAACCCTGAAGATTATGTTACGGAAAGGATTTGGGCTACTGTACGTGACGGGGAGAAAGTACCGATCTCGATTGTTTATAAGAAAGGATTTGAAAAAAATGGAAATGGTCCACTCCTACAGTATGGTTATGGCTCTTATGGTGCTACCATAGATGCAAGTTTCAGTTCAGTACGGCTAAGTTTACTAGACAGAGGGTTTGCATTTGCGATAGCTCATATCCGTGGCGGACAAATGATGGGTCGACAGTGGTATGAAGATGGCAAGATGTTCAAAAAGATGAATACTTTCAACGACTTTGTTGACTGCTCAAAATACCTCATTGAACAAAATTATACTTCAGCTGAACATCTTTATGCTCAAGGAGGTAGCGCCGGAGGTCTACTTATGGGTGCTGTTGTTAACATTGCTCCGGAACTTTATAATGGTGTGCTGGCGGCCGTTCCCTTTGTGGATGTGGTCTCCACCATGTGGGATGAAAGCATTCCGCTCACTACCAATGAATTTGATGAATGGGGTAATCCAAAAAATTTGGAATCCTATGAATATATGATGTCCTATTCACCATACGACAATGTGACAGCACAGAATTATCCAAACATGCTTATAACGACAGGATTATTTGATTCGCAAGTACAATATTGGGAGCCGGCAAAATGGGTGGCTAAATTGAGAGATATAAAAACGGATCAGAACACTTTAATGCTGGATACAGATATGGAAGCGGGTCATGGAGGAGCCTCAGGTAGATTCAAAAGATACAAAACAACAGCACTGCAATATGCATTTTTATTGGATTTAGAGGGTATAAAACAGTAAGCTGGCACTTTATTTGCTTGTATGATAATCTATCATTCAACTCATAATACGATTAGGTTAAGCTATTAGAGTCGATAGAATTAGCTCCGAAAATCTCGGAGCTTTTTTATTTCTCCTTTTCTTAATTACTCTGTACTGATTAATTTACAGGATAAACCTAACCTTATTTTTATGAAACTAGACATTAAGTATCAGAAGCGTTACTCACGTGGAGAGTTGCTTCTTAGATCGATTTTAGGGGGTATCTACATTGTACTCCCGCATGTGTTTATTCTTCTTTTTGTGACCCTTTGGGCTCAAATTTTATCCTTTATTTCCTGGTGGATCGTCTTATTTACCGCTGAGTATCCAAAAAGCTTCTTTGAATTTCAGGAAGGTGTTTATCGGTGGAATTTAAGAGTTAATGCAAGGATCAATAACCTAAGTGATGGCTATCCTGCTTTCGGAATTAATGCAGAGGATGAATATACATCCCTTGAAATTCCTTACCCTGAGAGGCTTAGCAGAGGTACGCTTCTCTTAAGAACCTTCTTTGGCGTATTTTACGTGATTCTACCACACGGGATCATGCTGTTTTTTAGAACGATCGCTTCAGCTGTGTTGCAATTCTTAGCATGGTGGGTAGTCTTATTTACAGCAGAATATCCTAAAAGCTGGCATGAATTTAATGTGGGAACGCTGAGATGGGGAACACGTGTCAATGTCTACATGTCTTTTATGACAGATGAATATCCACCATTTTCAGGAAAACCTTGATTTAAAACGTGAATACAGTAGAATATCATCCAATACCACAGCCCCAGGAACTGAGTAATCGAGAAAAAGATGATGCGATGGGATCGTATCTTATGATGTTTGCATCAGTTGCAGTAGGACTCCCCTTACCGATCATCAACTTGATCGCAGCTGTGGTCTATTACTTTACGAACAGATCTAAAGGTCTGTTCGTACATTTTCATTCTTTACAATCGCTTGTAAGTCAGCTTCCCACAACTATAATAAATGCCATTGGTGTCTTCTGGGGTATTAGGATTTATTTCTTTGATTGGGAATTGACCGATACATTTAAGGGATATGTCATTATGGCAATCATTTTTAATTTGGCTTATTTCGTATTTAGTATTGTCGGAGCAGTGCAAGCTAAGAAAGGAAGGATGTACTATTTTCTCTTTTTTGGCAGATTATCCTACGAAGCTGTTTTCAAAAAGAAAAACGGAAATTCCGATAAGATTCAAAATTTACCTCCTAAGTGAAATGAATATTAAAATTCAGGCTTGAACTTTACCTTAGCAGTGTCTGAATTTTAACATCGAATTCCCTGACCGATATCAAGTAAGCATGTGACCTTTAAACAAAATACATACACATGAAAGTTTGGCGTGAACTTGCTATTCTCATTTTGATTTTTGGGTTGATTTGGCTGGCCTTCACCTGGAGACCACTCAGCATGCCTGATGGAGATTTTCGACTTAGTAAAGAGCGAGAAAAAGATCTGGCAGAAATCATCATGGATGACCTAGAAGATCAGTATGAGTTTTATCACGACTCCACCGTAATTAATGTGCTTGGTAAAATCACCACCCGACTGCTTGACTCATTAAGTCCACAGAAGTACGAATATAAATTTCACATCATAGATAATAGTAGTGAGATCAACGCATTCGCCACAATCGATGGACACATTTATGTTTTTTCAGGGCTTTTGAAGTTCGTAGATAATCCGGAACAGTTAGCGGGCATCTTAGCACATGAGATTGGCCACCATGAGAATGGAGATCTAGTCGATAGATTAATGAAAGAGTTAGGGTTGAGTGTGTTGGTAGCAGTACTCACGGGTGGAGATGCTGTCATGATATCAGAGATCAGTAAAATGCTGATATCTGCCGGATTTGACCGAAAACAAGAAAGAGAGGCCGATGAATTTGCTTACGATCTGATGGTTAAATCGCAGATAAACCCGGCAAGACTTGCCCACTTCTTCACAAAACTAAAAGCAGAAGAGAAGACATATCCCGATGACCTTGAAATAATAGCTACACATCCCAACTCTAAAAACCGAATTGAAGGAGCACTTTCTTATGAGCTGCCGGACGATTTTGAAGAGCAGGAATTCGATTTAGA
Source organism: Ekhidna sp. (assembly GCA_965267215.1). Classification (GTDB taxonomy): domain Bacteria; phylum Bacteroidota; class Bacteroidia; order Cytophagales; family Cyclobacteriaceae; genus Ekhidna. Next base: position 526,690 of record OZ253940.1, on the reverse strand, counting down.
TTGGCAAAATCTGATTGAAGCCGAGTTGTAGCGAGTTTTCATACAACTAATCCCTATTTGTAACATCCTTAGAGTGACGGTTGTCTAACACACTGTAAACTCAAAATTTAAAAGGATGCTTAAGAATTACCTAACCATAGCCTTTAGAAATCTATGGAAACACAAGCTTTTTACAGGACTCAACATTTTTGGATTGTCATTAAGCATGTCCATCTGCCTGGTCCTTATCCTGTTAGTCTATGATCACTATCAGTATGACAAATTCCATCCTGATGTTTCCAATACTTATCGGATCACCTCTTATTATAAAGGTCAGGAAGGTATATTTGACGAAGCTTACGCTACTTCTCCTTTCCCATTCAAAACGATTCTTACTACTGACTATTCGTTTGTAAAAGCAGGCTCTAACCTAAATGGCGACTTCCGGGGAGAGATCAGGTCTCCACACAAAATACTCGACATTCAATCGCTATATGCAGACGAAAATTTCTTCGATGTATTTGGGTTTAAAATGGTTGAAGGAGACCCAAAAACCTCCTTAAGCGAACCCTTCAGTGTAGTCTTAACCAAGCAGCTAGCAGACAAGCTATTTCCTGATCAATCTCCGTTAGGCCAAACGGTTGACTTTGAAGATCATGGCAATTACAAAGTCACTGGAGTACTTGACGAGGTAAAAGACAACACCCACATCGTTTTTGAGGCTTTAGCTTCATTAAGTACCATGACCGTTTTAGCAGAAAAAGAAATTATATCCGATTCTTATGATTCATGGCGAAATACCTGGGATAACTACAACTACCTTGTACTCAATAGCAAAGAAGACAGGACAAAAACAGAGCAAATTATCAATGAATTGGCAGAGGTTAACCTGAAGGTCTCAGAAGATCATCCAGGATGGGTCTTCCGACTACAGGCACTAAATGAAATTGTTCCGGGAAGATCCATGTCCAATGAAATTGGCTATGCACTACCATGGTTTGTATTGGTATTTTTTGGATTACTTGGTTTGATTGTGTTGATCACGGCATCAATCAATTACACAAACCTTTCCATTGCCAAATCTTTGAGCCGTGCAAAAGAAATTGGAATACGCAAGGTTAATGGTGCCAGCAGACGTCAAATTGTCTCACAGTTTTTAACAGAGTCGGTACTAACCGCCCTCATATCGTTAGTGATTTCGATATTTATTTATCGGTACCTGATCATGGCTTTCAATGAGATATGGATTTTTAGTATGATTGGTATCTCACTAGAAGATTCAATTGGTACATATAGCTATTTCGTACTTTTCACCATTACATTAGGTTTATTCACCGGTATCGGGCCTGCCTTGTTCCTTTCTCGTCTTAAAGCGGTTAACACATTGAAGGGTACCCTCTCAAAATCACATTCCCGGAGACGCTCCATCTTTTCTTATCTAACTGGCAAGAGAACCCTGATTAGCGTTCAATTCAGTCTTTCAATTCTGATGTTGGTAACTATCCTCATTTTGAATAAACAAGCCAACTTTCTAACGAATGCCAGCTATGGCTTCAATGAGACTGAAGTATTCTATGTGAATACGCATGACCATAATCCTGATTTACTGAAACAACACTACGGAAGTATGACTGGCGTTGAAAATGTCACCTTTACTTCGCATCATCCAGCCATTGGCCGTTCTCACGGCAATGGGGCTCAATGGAAAGAAGGTCAGGAGGAGATCACCCTTTACCATTTCTCCGTGGATCCTAATTACGTAGAAGTAATGGATTTAGAACTAGTGGCCGGTCGGGATTTTCCCGATGACCTGAATGATGAGACAGAGAAGTTTTTATTGATCAATGAAACAACAGTAGAAACCTTTGGATTTAAAACTACAAATGATGCCATAGGAGAAGTACTGATGATGGATACTCTTGCTTTGACGATCATAGGGGTAATGAAAGACTATCATTGGGAACCTTTAATGAAATCCATCCGTCCTTTGGGACTTAGAATTCAACCAGAGCGATTTGAATATGCTTACTTGAAGATAAAAAGTGATAACCTGATTAAAGAAGGTAAAAAAATTGAAGAAGCATGGAACGTATTCGATCCGGCCCGAGAATTTGAAGGAGGTTTCCTAAACAAAGAACTTGATGAGTTTTATCAATTTTTTTATGACCTGGGAAACATCTTAACCTATATTGCTATGATTGCCTTATCTATTACAGGACTTGGATTTTTGGGAATGGTGAGCTTTGAGCTAAAAACGAAAATAAAGGAAATTGGCATTCGTAAAGTGTTAGGTGCCTCATTCAGATCACTCACCTACTCTATGTCAAAAGGATTTATTGTTATGATCATTTTGACCTCCATTCTAACGATTCCAATGGCGTTATGGATCAATAGTCAATGGGTGAATTTGATGGCTTTTCATGCGCCGGTAGATGCATCTATTATTATACCTACAGTACTAATTGTACTTGGAATAGCTGGAGTAACGATTGTATCGCAGGTATGGGTCAATGCAAACAAGAATCCTACTGAAACGCTCCGAGCAGAGTGACTATTTAAAAATACATTCAGCGTTCTCTTTGGAAATCTCAACCACAGCTTTTGGTACCTCCTGATCGCTGAATGTATTTTTCATCGCTTTTATCCGTATAAAAACAATTCCTGATTCAGTTATATTCTTCATATCCTCCTCCGTCATCTGAAAAGTAATATCATAGCGGGTGATTATGGTTCCAAAATCTTTGATGGTTTCTGGTACCGAGGGCTCTAAAGACTTCATCCGTATTACGGCTCCATTTCCTACCCGCATCACCAACTCACTGTCCTTGGGGATCACAGCACTTAACTCACCATAATCTCCGACCTCAACATTGAATTTAAAGTCGCCACCATTTCGGATATATGAAAAATAATAGAAAGGCGTGGGTCCGGTTAACCTTGTTCTAACCGTCCGTATAATATCATCCGTTATAGGATCTTTTTCATTGACTACATATTTGCAAATCTGCGCATGAGAAGAAATCGAAATGATCAAAACGCCAACAAGTAAAAAAAGGTGCTTTTGCATATCCTAATATCAAACTAAAACTATAACAATTCTAAGGTACAGATCAATTACCTACTCTAAAAGACTATTTACAACACCTAACCTCTATCATAAAGCAAATATCATACAACTCAATTTGAATCGGGCGGTTCCTCTGAATCGGCTAACGATCTAACCTGCGCCTCAAGCATGCTTCCTTTCTCGTTGCTCAATACCAGTACGTCCACGAATACCTCCCCATTCTTAAGATGAATTTTAGGTGCATCCAGGCTCCATGGACTTTCTAATACCGCTTTTCTTAATAAATCGGGCTTTAGCTGAAACGATTTGTCCAAACTAAACGAATAAATGCATGGAAAATGACCTTCCTTTTTAAGGATCGTTTTGGAATCCCGGGAAAAGTAGGTCTTTAGTTTTTGAATTTGCTTTCTGAAAATCATATCAAAACCTCTCTTTCCTTAAAGGCATCTAACACAAATGGATACATAACTGGATCCAGGTTATATATTCCTCCTGTCTTTTCCACAATCAAACCAGATCGTTTCAATGCAAGCAATTTTTCTTCCGCTTGCTTTACTGTCCATCCAGTTACTCGTACAATCTTAGCTGCAGAAAGTCGCTTATGGAGAATGAACTGAATGATAAGCATCGTCCAGTTGTCATCCAACTGTTCAAAAACCGCTAATGATGGATAAGTCGGTTTTTTTATGCTAATATATTCCTTGTTGGCCTTCTCAATATTGGCTAGCCATCCGTTCAGAGTAACTCCAGGACTGCCATGGCTGTATTTGAAATAGCCATGAAATAGTGCAGCTATCTGTAACTCATTCAATTGGCCATCCTTTTCATTGAAGGTTACCCTGAGACCACTCGACTTGTGTCTCTTAAGCACAAGCTCGCCCAACTCTTCAGCATCAAATGGGGCCATATTGATCACCTCGATGAAGTGATCACCAATTTTAGTTAATTCGTTTATCAGTCGATAAGCGTAGGCATTTAAATTAACAACAAAAAGAATTTTGTTACCAAACTGATCCATCAAATCACCGAGCAATTCAATCACCTCCCAACCGCGCTCAGATCGCTCCCAAAAAAGCTCAAGATCGTTGATAATCAGTACACTCCTGTCCGGAACTCTTGAGAGCATTTGATAAGCAGTACCTCTTTTTTGCAACGTTTTAGCAAGGGATTTCTCAAATCCTTCGACGGAAGTAGTGCCTGGAATCGGGGGAAACATATGATATACATTACTGCTTTTAAAAATTTGCTGTGTGATATGTTTTGAGAAAGCAGTTTTACCTGAATTACGATCTCCTAATAGCAAGATGCCTCCGGCATATCCTGATCTATGTCGCTTCACTGCTTTCTTAAATGCAGTCTCTTCAACGGGTCTTTGTATCCAAAAATCTTTTCCAATATTGGATTTCCCATTGAAAAGGCTCACATAATATTGAGGTAAGGGCTCAATACCCTTAGAAACAGGGCTAAGTTCATCTTTCAAATCGAGCAATAAGCTTCCCACCGAACTTTGTTTGCCAGTTTTACTCAATTGGGTTGCATAAAGCACCGCTTCACTCCTTCTATAAAGAAGCCTTGTCACTGAATTTTGAATAGCCTGTTTGACTCTCTCTACTAAATCTTCAGCTCCTGAAAGCACTTGCTTACTTTGATAAATTCTTAGGCCGCTACTGTAATCTTCAGCACTTTCCTCAATTCGAATAGATTTTAATGGCTCGTAAGCATTTTCAAGGAGACTCTCGCTCTCCCTTCTATAATTTTCAAGTATTCGAGTGGCTTCTTCTTTTTCTTTTTCCAGTTTGGTGCGGCAAGTAGCAAGGATTTCATCCGAAGAGTTTGTCACAGGCTCTTTGTTATCAAGATTGAATTGAGCCAGACTCATCGCATCTTGCGAGGTAAAAATTGCTCTTTTTAAAGCATCCAATGACCTTTCAAATACTTCTTCCATCGGAGACTCATACCTGGATTTCAAGTAGTACTCTGCCATCCTGGCTACCGGAATAGAAACTGATTCTCTTTCGTCCTCACTTTGCAACGAATAGATTTCGATTTTTTCAGGAAGTTCTTCAGTAAGAGCGACCAATTTAGCCTGGTGTTGTTCAAACAATTCTTGTAGTTCTGTTTCAAAGTCTACCTCAAACTTTATTTTAAATGCTTTTTCCTGATCACCGTTTGAAAGTTCCTTACAGGCTATCTCGACCTTCTTAAGGTATTGTGAGCCTACCATCATTAAAAACTCATCACAAAAATCAATAATCAATGTTTCCTGACGATTTCTTATCGAATGCACTTTGAGCTCAAGGATCACTAAATTCATCATTGTGCTTACATTCACTTCGAATAGGTCAGGGAAATCCTTGATGGCTGATTCGGACCTCATATACTTCTTCTTTGAACGGGATTTCTTCTTTACAAGGTAATCGGTTTCCAACCGCTCTATATCTCTTTGCATGAGAAGTAGATTCCTTCTAAACTCTGCCAATAACCTATTTCGGTAGAGATGTGTGAGATGATCAAGTTCTTCCTTCGCAAGCTTTACCTCCTTTTCTAGTTGAGAGACCCTCGCAGAATCAATGGTTTTTTCTTCCGAAATGGATCTTTCCAGATAATTTAAGGTGTCCGTCACGTTCCCGGTCAGCTTGCGGGCATTCTCATAAAATTTAGTTTGATCCTCAAGGAGTTGATCGAGTATTTTTTCAAGAAAAACATACCGTGTATTCAATTGAAAATACCTGGCTAGCTCTCGATAGTTGATTGTTTGAGTGATTGGTTTACCGACGAAAAGATGTTTAAACTTTTTCGCTCTCTTGATAGATTTAACACGAAAGCTGTCTTCTTCTCGCACTTTAAAATCTTCTTCAGGATAGTTGATTTTCAACTTTTTAGGGTATTGTCTGAAATCCTTTCTTAATTGATCAGTATACCAACTCAAGCCTTCTTCTAAACTTTCAATCTGGTTAGGTAATCCTGCATTCAACAACTGTTCATTGATGAAAACGTCCATTTTAAACAGAATATCGCTTTTAAGCTTATCGATTGCCTTCTTACGCTTTAGGAGCTCCGGAGTTTCTTTGATTTTCTTAATCTCCCGCTTAATGACACTAACTCTTTCCGATAATTCCGAAAGGAAGGCTTCATTCGTATGAAAAGTAGGCCTAAGGGCTTTGTTGAAAAATCTGTTGAGTATTTCCTGTCCATTCAGATCTACTTTTTTGATATCCACGGCAATTTCCTGATACCTAGAATCATCCAGTGCAGGCATAGTCAATACCGGCACAGAGTGCTTTCCTTCCGTTTGTTTTGATTTTGTTTGAGTAATTACTTCTATTTCTTCAAAATCATTAGATGCGTTGATGATCAGTGAACTTCCAATTCCATCCAGTATGGCATTGATTTTATGAAAGTGCTTACTAAAATTCCTGAACTGTTGATCCGTAACTCCGAGCAATACCAAATCTGTTTTTTTGGACTCATTGATGATAATTTGATCATCTGTCTGTTGCATGCTTTGATTATTAATCAGCTTAACTTCTGCGTTAAGACGATATCGATCAAGGATAGCCACTGTGTTTTTGTAGACGCTTTCAGCCTCCTCTTCATTGGGATTGATGATCAGCAGTCTTACTTTAGCGCTTTTCCACAAAATAGAGCTGGTGATAGATCTCACCAAGCCAAAAGCCAGGGACAAATTTCGGCCGGTACCACTCCACCAGATATCAATCGTATTCCCCTCTCCATAGCCTCTTTCATGATCATAGTCTAAAAAGAGTGTGTTAAAATTTTGGGTAGCAAAGCTCTCAATAAGATCGAGGAATCTATCCTCACTTGTAGGGCTTTTGCTCCAGCCCATAAGTATGGTGTTCGGTTCTACCCCGGAAAACCCATAGACTCGAGCAATCTGATCCATGCCTGAATAAATATCCCGACAGTGCAATTTCTGCCTAAAATATCCGATTGCATCCTTTCCGCGCTCAAGATTAGATTCAGTCTTTGCCATGATTCGATCATCGCTTTTTACCAACTCAAAAGCAGATAGAATTCCCAGTTTTCCTACGATGGCCTTCCCTATTTCTGTCATGTGGAGTCGATTGTTGGGATTACCGCTAAACATGATCACGTTTGGTCTCCAGTTTCTTTGATGTAGGCGATCTTTCATCAGGTTGGTAAGGCCAGTTTTAACTAATGACGCCCATACTCCACTCCAGGCATCACCCGAGTCTAGCGTGAGTTCCCTCCTTTTAAGAAAGAAGTAAATCAATCCCAAAATCAGTACTGCTCCTAATAAAGCCAATAGATCTAATTGGATCATTACAAATAAACAAGCCAGAGCGCCCATTAAGCTAATCCATCCTGAGACTTTGAAATCAGGTCGGTAGTCAGTACTTGTCCATTTTTCGAACGCCGCACTAATATTGAGAAATCCGTACGTAGTGATAAAGAAAATCGATACGATTCTGGCAATAATGTTTAGCTCACCTATGAGAATTCCCACCTCCGCGATGAGAAATGCCAGCATAACTGCATTTCGAGGTTCCTTGCTTGGCCCATAGCCTTTCGCAAAAAATTTTGCGCTAATCCGATCAATAGAGATAGCCTGCATAATTCTTGGCGCCCCCAAGATGCTCCCCAGAGCTGAAGATAAAGTAGCTCCCCAAATACCTGCTAAGACCAGTTCCGGCATCCAGGAGGTATTCAGCAGTATTTGAGGGTCATTGATCAACGCCTCTCTATTAATTGTGACAGCAAAAAATACTGTCAGAACCACATAAACAAGGAAACCAGTGACAATAGCAGCAATCGTTCCTTTAGGGATGGATTTTTTTGGATCCTCCAGGTCACCGGACATGGATACTCCCGCACTAAACCCAGTAACTGCTGGAAAGAAAATGCCAAAAAGGACCATTAGTGATGCTCCACCTTCCGCACTGACAAAAAGTGGAGTTTCTGGACTTAATTCATGGTGCCCAAAAAATATGGAAATCAAGGATAGCAAGATAGCAGCTAGAATGAAGAATTGAGCTTTTATAGCCAAGGATGTGCTTATGAAAGTAATCCCTGTGAGTATTAACAAAGCTAATGTACCAGTTATCCTTATGTTCTGAATGTTAGCAGAAAACCCAAGGTATGGCAAAAAGCTCTCTGAAAAACCTATGAGGTATAAACTGATGCTAAACGATAACCCGACAAACAAAGCCAACCCTAACGTGCCGCCAATAGGCAAACCTAAGCTTCTTGAAATAATGTAATATGGACCACCAGCCTCTACTTTTTTATCGGTGGCCATCGAAGAAATACTGAGACCGGTGGTAACGGAAATAATATGAGCTACAATAATAATCCCAAGTGTATACCACAAGCCAGCCTCGCCTACTATCTGAGGCAAGCGTAAATACAAAATTACCCCGAGTATCGTGAGTATCGATGGAACAAATACACCACCAAAAGTTCCAAACTTTTTAATTTTTGTCATACTCTGATATTGGATTGAGGTTTTATTTGAAATTAAGACCTAAATATTGAAATTAAGACACAAAATTTACCTTTAAGTAAGCTACTGTTCGGCCGATATACGTCTCAATAGTAAATAAAATTGATGGAATACTTAAATGCATACACACAGACAATAGCAATCTCAGCGATTATTATTATTTCCTACTTCTTCAACTATGTCTCGAAGAAGTCTAAAATACCTAGTGTACTACTGTTGATTGCGCTAGGTGTAGGCTTCCAATATTTTCTCAGATCTGCGGCAATAAACTTGGATAACTTCATCATGGTAGCGCTTGAATTATTAGGGGTCGTTGGGCTGATAATGATCGTCCTGGAAGCAGCCCTTGATCTAAAGCTGAAGAAAGAAAAGAAGCCACTCCTGATTCAATCTTTCTTTATCGCCCTTATCGCGCTTGTTGGTACTGCCTTATTGGTTGCTTATCTTTTTCATATTATTCTTTTCAATGATTTTTTGAAGTCCCTGGTATATGCCATACCACTGTCTATTTTAAGTAGTGCTATTATCATCCCAAGTGTAAGCTCGCTTCTAGACTGTAAACGAGAATTCATGATTTATGAAAGTACTTTTTCAGACATACTTGGCATTATGTTCTTCTATTTCGTGCTCAGCGGATCAGATGCAGCACATACAGGAGAAATAGTCATGGAGGTATCTGGCAGCATTGCAATCACAATTGTACTTTCATTACTAATCAGCTACCTGATGGTACTCTTACTCCAAAAACTTGAGTCCAAGGTGAAGCTGTTTTTTCTCATTGCAATACTTGTGCTTTTATATTCAACAGGGAAAATGTTTCACCTTTCCTCTCTACTTATAATTATGGTTTTTGGATTGGTGCTTAATAACTATCAACTGTTTTTTAAGGGAAAACTTAAAAAATGGATCAAGCCTAAAGCTTTGGATCACATAACCGAAGATTTTCATGTAGTCACCATGGAGACCGCTTTTGTCGTCCGCACATTCTTCTTTGTAATTTTTGGAATGACACTGGATTTTTCAGGACTCACAGACCTTCCATCTCTCTATTTGGGTCTAGCTGTACTGGGAATTACTTATGTGCTGCGTTTCTTATTATTGAAAATTATCATCAGACACAGCATCACTCCACAACTATGGATAGCACCAAGAGGATTGATTACGGTATTGTTATTTTTCTCGATACCTGCTGAGTATATTGATGAAGGATTTAATCCATCGATTTTACTCATCGTAATATTAGCAACCAGTATTATTATGACAACTGGCCTGATTTCTAAAAAGGAAGATATAGAAGAGCAAAATGAACTATCATTTACAGATTGGGAAGAGCTTGATAGAGAAATAGAGGCCATAAAGAAGGAGGAAGCCTCAAGCACTTAGTTGATTCTAATGCAAACCAAGAATATTTTTATAAAATGATGATTTCTTTAAATCATTAACAACAATCACATATCTATGCTTGGTTATTTTCATGTATTGTAGGTTTTGTATTCGATCATTTAAAAAGCTATTTTGGACGTTAAAGCTATTCACAGGTCTTTTTTACCACAATCCAACTAGGCTCGCCATGGTAGGTATTTTGAGAGGTGATTTGTTTAACTCCCGTACCATCGACATTCATTGTGAAAATATGATCCACACTGTCTCTTTTCGAATGAAAAGCAATCTTGTTGCCATCAGGTGACCAGATAATTTCACTATCTTCATATTGATTATTAGTTATTTGAGTTGTCTCAAGAGATGTAATATCCATTACAAAGACATCATTCCTATCCGGCTCCCCTTCTTCATAGTATTCTGTTGTATAAGCTATCCTTTTCGAATCAGGTGCCCAAGTTAAATACTTCTCGCTCGTTTCTTTCTCAGTGAGTCTAGTGGTCGATTTCGAAACAAGATCATAGAGATAAACCTCATTATTCCCATCTCTATCTGATATATAAACGATCTTTTTTGAGTCTGGTGACCATTTAGCCCTTCCATTATAGGAAGCAGAATCTGTAATGGAAGTTCTTCTATTCATATCTTCTAAAGATATCAGCACTAACTGGCGATTATCTCCTTGGTTTTCCTCCATTACCACACTGGTTCCATCCGGAGAAAGGTTAAATTCTGTCAAGCCTTTTGTATCTATCTTCATCAAGTCCCCATCAATACTCATTTTCCTTATCTGAAAAGTGTCGTTCACATAAGAATAATAAATAATTGCTCCGGAAGCAGGATTCCACACTGGTGACCAATCCCAGCTAGGGTTAGTTGTTAACTGTTTCTCGTTTCCTTGAAAATCATTTATGTATATATCAAAATTGCCGGAGGCCTTAGAGATATAAACCATGTGATAGTCGTTGCAATCTGTTTCTTCGGATGTGTTGGAGCAAGCGGCTATCAGGACAAGGAAAAGCAAGTAGATAATCTTCATGGTATAATTTTTATCCAATTAACAACATTCTTCAAATTAGGTTAGCTTTGATTTGATGGTATTTAGTCTTATTTCATAAAATGAGAATAGAATTAAGTCGCATCAAGGAATTTAACATAAGAGGTATTCTATACTAAATGATGGATGAAAAAAACTGGCTAAAGTCCATCGCAAACGGTAGTGAAGAAGCCCTTAAACTCCTTTTTACCAGTTATGGTGACCGAGTATACAACACCATCCTTAGCTACACAAAGAATGCTGAAGATGCTGAAGAGATACTTCAAGATGTATTTGTGACCATTCACAATACTGCCTCCAAATTCCAATTCAATTCCTCTGTCAGTACCTGGGTCTACCGTATTACGATCAACAAATCGCTGGATTTTCTCAGAAAAAAGAACAGCCTCAAGCGCAAAGGTTTTTTTACATCTCTTTACAAAAGAGATTCAGGTGAAATAAGTTTCGAACCCGAAGATTTTGAGCATCCAGGAGTAAAATTGGAAAACAAAGAAGATACCAAGCTGATTTTCCAGGCCATTGATGCGCTTTCTGAAAATCAGAAAACTGCATTTATTTTGACTCAAATTGAAGGGTTGTCTCAAAAAGAAGTAGCAGAAATAATGAGCTTAACGAGAAAATCAGTAGAATCGCTTGTACAAAGAGCAAAAGCTAACTTGAAAATGGAATTAATAAAGCATTATCCTGAGCGAGGGAATAAATAGTTGTTTACGTCAAAATGAACATGGATAGAGAAAAGTGGATAGAAAAAAAACTGGAGAGCATCAATAGGATGGAGCGAGCCAAAGCTCCTGATGGTGCTTACTCTAAGATTCAGCAGCGCATATCCGTTCAAAAAAGTGGTACTTCAAAATCAGGTTTTAGATGGATGGCAGTGGCGGCTGTGATCTTGATCGCTTTATGCTCCAATGCCATTATTGTTTCTAACTACCTATCTTCCTCAGAAGTAGTCGAGCCTCAAAACGAAGACCTCTATGTAATTTCTGACTTTAGCCTGTACGAAAATGAATAAGAAAATCTATCCCATTGGTTTTTTCTTGATGCTGGCGATCAATATTGCCTTAATCAGCTTTATAGCACTATCTCCGTCAAAGACCCAACATGAACGGAAGAGAGGGATGAAAGACCATATAGGTTCCCAACTTGGCTTAAGTGATGAGCAGAAGGCAACATTCGAGCAGATGGTGAAAAACCACCGATTGAGAATTCGCGATATCGAACTGCAAGAACGAGCGCTTATTGGGACGTATTTCAAGAATCTTACTGTCGAAGAGCCTATTTCTTCCGATTCTGTTTTGGCAGAAATTAATACGCTAAAGAAGCAAAGAATACAGATCACCTATCAGCATCTTGAAGATCTGAAAAGTCTCTGCAACGAGGAGCAACTTGAAAAGTTTGATACGGTCCTCCAAAGAATCATCCCAATGCTCACAGGTTCCCCTGGAAGACGTATAAAACGGCCATCAGCGGACCGCTGAACTTAAGTGAAGCAAATCATTTTTTGAACCTCCTTAACTGATAGGTGAACGTTAGCATAAAATAGCGTTGAAGCACCTCTGTGCGGGTTTCCTGTACATATTGTGCATTCACCGTCTGATCAAAACTTCGATTTTCACCCAACAGATCAAATACAGATAGCTCCAACTCTCCACTATCATTCTTTAAGAATTTTTTAGCAATACCCATACTCCAAAGTGTGAAGTTGGAATCAAATGAACTGTTCACCCCGATGTATTTCTGAAAGTAAGTTTCATTTCTAAACACAAATCCTTTCGAAAAAATCAGGTTGAGCTTGGCACCTACAGTTTGAGTGTAGTACCTATTGTTTGTCTCTGACTGGATGGAATTGGTAACTCTACTTCCATTGATCTGATAGTAAAGATTATAATCCACCTTCTCACTTATATTGCTAACTAAGCCTATTTTGATATCTGCGGAGTAAGTATCGGCTATATTCGTTACATTATCGGTGATACCTGGCAATCTCTGATAACCTAATCCTACAGAAATATTCAGATTGTTTTTAATTGGGGAGATCAATATACCAAACGTAGAATTATTGCGCACAGACCAGAATCCATCCACATTAACAGGAGTAGTTATCTGGGCTCCTTCTACCAGAGAAATACCTCCTGCCGTAACAGAGTCAGATTCTATGACGGAAGTACTTGTGCTGATGTAATCCATACTTGTAACTACCCTACTAAGGTTTGAAATCGTAATATTCTTTTTCAAGATATTTTTCTGTAATCGCAAGACTAGTGAGTGTGTGAACGTTTGATCCAGATTGGGATTTCCTACAGATAGAAATAATGGATCACTGTTGTCAATCACATTTTGTAGCTGACTCACAGAAGGTTCTGTGGTTGAAGTTGAGTAGCGAAAAAAGAAATTACCATTTTCAGAGATATCAAATCGCGCTAACAGAGAAGGCAATACATTACTGAAACTTCGGTCAAAATTGTCCGAAACAGGAAGCACCTGATCATTATTTAGCATGGCACGCTGATACGCTATTGACACATTCAGATTATTTCCAAACTTATTATTTGAGTAACGTAATGAAGGTATGCTTCGGGTGTATCCGCTCGTGAATTCATTTGACAAAGACTCATTCAGTGTCTTAAGGTCTCTGCTTTCCTCTAAGACGAATGTTTCCCTGTCGGACTTTCTTGAAGTGTGACTGATCTCATATCGCATTGCCAACTGTGCAGTTGTACCCACAGGTTCCGTATAAGTAACAGCAGACCCTAACGTGTATTGCTCTTCATCAGTGAAGTATTCTATGAGTGAATCAAGTTCCAAATCTTCGAAAAAACTTTCCCTTTGAACTGAATAGACTCTCGTGTTCACATCAAGAGAGATGGTTCTTCCAACTTTTTTGAATTGATGTTGAAGAATGAGGTTGTTATTAAAATTGAAAGCTTCATTCGTGCTGTTGTATCGGTTGAATGTCCCATTCAGAATTTCATCTGAATCATTCACGGTCTCCCCATCCGTGACTTCATCACCTTCATTCTGCTGATGGCTCACAGAAGTTCGGACAAGCAAATTATTGTTATCATCCAATTTGTGGTTAATACGCATATTTAACCGATGATTCACATTATCCGTTGACGTTCGTTGGTCTTCACTATAGAACTGACTCCCTCTATTTAGGAAAGATTCTCGATTAAGTAGTTGATTGTTGCTATTGTTCATTTGATTAAAAAAATAGCTTCCTTCAAAGGTGGTATTTGCTCCCCAATTATCGGTGAAATTCAACCCTAAAGAATTGGTTGTGGTGATCCCATCTTGAGTACCGGTAATAAAGTTTTGGTTGCCTCCTCTTCGAAATCTTCTACGTCCCCCACTTCCACTTACACCTGCCAGATCCTCACTTCCAAAATTTTGCTGATTGATATTATTACTCATACCAAGAAACGTCAATCTCTTATCCTTACTAAAAGAATTGATCGTAGCTCCCGCCTTATAAAGCTCATTCTCACCAACACCTGCATAGAGTTTACCAAATTGACCGTTCCGTTTATCCTCTTTGGTCACTACATTCATGGTCTTGGTGATATTGCCATCGTCAAAGCCCGTAAACTGTGACTGATCACTTTGTTCATCATATACCTGAACCTTATCTACTACTTCTGCTGGAATTGTATTGAGCGAGAGCAAAGGATCCTGACCAAAGAATCGTTTTCCATCGAGTAATACCTGCTCAATACTCTCTCCATTGGCCGTGACACCATCACTATCTACGACTATACCCGGCATTTTACTGACGAGATCACTCGCTGATGCATCCGGATTTGTCTTAAATGCTGCAGCATTATATTGAGTAGTATCCCCTATCTGTTGAACTGCGACCACCTCACCTTCCACCACTACTTCATCCAGTGATTTCGCATCAACCTCTAACGATAGGGTACCTACATCCATATCGGGTACTGAAACTCTCAATATCCTACTATAAGGCTTATATCCAAGACTAGAGATCTTAAGCTTATAAAATGCCCGTTCAAGATTATCAATCAAAAACTTGCCATCTCCATCAGTGATGGCAAATTTGGAACGTGCAGAGTCTTTGACATTGACCATGAGAACCGTCGCTCCAACCAATGCTGATTTATCTATAGCATCAAGCAACGTACCCGCCATTCTATATCCATTTTCCTGTGCAAATGATCCACAAGTAATAAGGATAAGGCCAGTGAAGATCAGAGATTTTATGATATACTTCATTGACCGTCTCTACCAGGGCCATTACCTCGATTTCTCCGTTCTCTCCTTGTGGCAATCATATTTTCGTAGATTTTATATTGCTCTTCGTTCAGCACATCAGCAATCAATTCATTCTTCTCTTTCAAAAGAGACTGCATCTTTTCCCTCCTTGCTTCACGCTCTAAATTGCTTTGTCTCATCTCCTCAAATGCCTCCTTCAATGTAACAGCAAATTCATCATAGATGCCATCAAGTAACATCTTCTGATCATCAGAAAGGTCAGTCACTTTCTCATAGAGTGCCTGTTTTTCTCTTTTAATCATTTCTTCTGCACCTCCACCAGGTCTACGTCCACCACCCGGAGGTTGAGACAATAGTGTAAGGGACCATAGAAACATTAGGATCGTCAAAAGATGATTCAATCGATTTTTCATTGTGATTTTATTTTGATTTTCACCTTTAGACTCGGTGCATTGAAAAATCCCTCGGATTAATCAAAAAAAATATGTAAGAGTTTTTATATGCACTCCTGTCTAATCGGTTGCATTAATGCTTTACATAACTTTGAATATGAGAAAGCTTGGCTTAATCGGAGGTACATCCTGGCATTCAACAATCGAATATTACAGAGAAATTAATACCGCGGTAAACAACCATTTTGGAGACAATACCAATCCTCCATTATTGGTTTACACTCTTAACCAGTCCAAAATACATCGCTTTCAGACAGAAAATAAGTGGGGATCAATTGCTGAAGAAATAGTCTCTGCAGCACAATCACTAATCCGTGCCGGAGCAGAAAAGGTTATACTATGTGCAAATACACCTCACAAGGTATATCATTTAGTTCAGCGTCAGATTAAAGTTCCTATTTTGCATATTGGAGATGCTATCGCGAAAGCTATTTCAGCAAAAGGCATACGTAGTGTGTGTTTCATAGGCACAAAGTTTTCAATGACAGATGATTTTGTAACTGGAAGAATATCCTCATACAATATTGATGTTCTGGTGCCGGATTCTAACGGAGTGATAGATGAGCTTCATCGAATCATACAAGAAGAACTGACTTATGGTAAAGTCATCGAAAAATCTAAAACTTATGTACTGCATCATGTAGATGAAATGGTTGAAAAAGGAGCACAGGGAGTCGTACTGGGATGCACTGAATTTCCTTTAATGATTGCAGATGAAGATTTGAATATTCCCTCTTTTAACACTACAAAGATCCATGCTCAGGCTGCTGTGGATTTTATCTTAAAATGAGTCTGTTTCCTACCGTCAAACAAAATGAGGCACGGTCCTTACACTTCAGTTTGTAAGTCTCATTGACTTAAACCAATAGTATCTATCTTAGTAAAAGGCTAACTTGATTTTTTCACATGACCAAATATTTAGGCATCATCTTCATTCTAGCAATACAAACATCTATGTCTCAGGTGGTATTAAATTCGGATGGTCCAGGCAATACCTACGAGCTTATAAATTCAGTATTTGCTCCGAATGGTGATGTCGTTGAAGTACCGGATTGTGGACACACTTCTTTTGGAAGGCATATAGATGAGGTATTTGATGATGAACTCGAGATGAATGTATTTCGATTTACTCTTCACACTTCAGAGGATGATGATCGTTGCAGAAATTTTGACAGACAAAGGAATGAGATCAAGACCTACAGCCAATCTCCAGATAATCTTCTGGGAGTCATTGGAGAGGAGATTGAATACAAGTGGAAGTTCAAAATGGATGAAGGATTTCAAGTTTCTTCCTCTTTCACGCATCTACACCAACTCAAGGCTGTAGATGGACCAGAAGATGCTATGCCAACCATTACACTTACAGCCAGGAAAGGATCACCGGACAGGCTGGAACTAAGATATGCAGAAGCGCTTACTCAAGAAACGCTTTCTACTGTACCACTGAGCGATCTAAAGGGAAAATGGCTGCAAGTAACCGAAACGACCACTTATGGTGAGAAAGAAATCGGCAAATACAATATCATCATACAAGATGTGATGAATGATGAAGTCTTATTTTCATACTCAGCTAGCGAAATAAGGATGTGGAAAACAGATGCATCCTTCATACGTCCAAAGTGGGGCATTTACAGAAGCTTAAACAGTCCGGAAGATTTAAGAGATGAAACAGTATCGTTTGCTGATTTTCAGGTAACCGAACTCAATGCTCCTTCCCCTCCACTATTAATAGGTAATTTGGATGAGATCAAGATATATCCGAATCCTGTGAAAGATTTCATCACTCTGGAACAAAAAGCTGTTGCTATTTATGATGAAGCCTTTTTTTATGACACTTCCGGAAAACATCATCAGACTTTCACTATTAATTCATCCTCAATAAATATATCCACGCTACCAACGGGTGTCTATTTTGTGATCATTAAAGGGAGAAATGTAGAAGCAATAGTATTCCGAATAGCAAAGCAATGACCAATCGCTAAATGGCTGACATTGCCTCCCATTATTTTCAGATTAATTAAAAACAATGCTAAATTTAAACTGACAAATTGGTCGACCAATTTGTCAGTTTAGGATTTGAAATTTAGCCGTATGAATATTAAATACACTTTCAGCATTTTTTTAGTGTCCGTTATTTACTCAATTTCTGCACATGCTCAGAGCAGTTTTTTTGTTTCCACTCAAACGGAGTTCAATACTGCGCTCAATCAAGCATCTTCGGGTGATTCTATTATTTGGGAATCAGGAACCTATGATAATATCTTCATGGATATTGAAAAAGATGGTATAACAGTAACTGCCGAGGTTGCAGGTACTGTTGTGATGCAAGGTGCTTCAAAAGTCGAAATCCCTGCGGATGATATTGTATTAAGTGGTATCCAGTTTATTGGTGGTAACATTGGTACCGACCATGTCATACGTATAGATGGTAGTAACATTCTCGTCACACAAATAAATATAAACAGGTATACCTGTTACAAATACTTGATCTTAGACGAATTATCGCAAAATGTCACCATTAGCTACAGCAATTTTGAAAATCGGCTGAATAAAGTGGACCAAAATATCCTTTCAATCCTGGTGGACGACACCAATCCCGGATATCATAAGATTCAACATTGTTCTTTCAAAAATTTTGAAGGTGGTGGTAATGATGAAGGTGTGGAACCTATACGGATAGGTGTAAGTACACAAAGCGAATTCAATAGTAGGTCAATTGTGGAGTATTGCTACTTCACGAATTGTGATGGAGATGGTGAAATCATCTCTTACAAAGCTTCGCAGAATGTCATTCGATACAACACTTTTGAAAACAACACCAAAGCTGAAGTAGTACTCAGACACGGTAATGATGCTATGGTATATGGGAATTTTTTCCTAAATAATATGGGAGGAGTCAGGGTTCGAGAAGGTCAAAATCATTTTATATACAACAACTATTTTGAAGGTCTGGATCGTAGATCTATTTTCCTTCAAAATGAATCATCCGATCCGCTGAATTTTATTCATGTTTATTTCAATACGATTATAAACAGCGAAGAGATGAGACTTGGAGGTGATGGTGGTAGCAACCCGCCTCAAAATGTAGTTATTGCAAATAATATTTTTGCTGATCCTAAGGATGATCTTTTTCGAAATACAACAGGAGATGAAACCTGGATAGGGAATATTGCATTTGGTTCTTTAGGTATTAGTAATCCTTCAGGTATTACCCAGGTTGACCCTCTTTTAGAAGAAAATGCTGATGGCTTTTTTCAACCTGCAAGTGGTAGTCCTACTATTAACGCTGGTGAGTCGGGATATCCAAGCATTCCAACATTTGAAGGCCTGGATTTTGATGATGAAATACTACTTGATTTAATAAAACAAGCAAGACCGGTGGATATTGCCTCAAAAGACATTGGAGCGAGTGAGTTTTCTGAGGTTTTGGTGAAACCACATGTCGATGAAACCAACACTGGCCCCTCCTATTTGTCGAACCAAGAGACTGTGACCTTGAGCACAAGTGTAACTGGAGAGGGTAGCATTTTAGTAGATCCACGATCCAGTACTTACACTGTAAGCTCTTCCGTGACTGTAACCGCAATACCGAGTGGAAGCTCACGGTTCATTGAGTGGTCCGGAGCACTATCTGGCAATGAAAACCCACAAACTATTGTTTTGAATGAAGACACTGAAATAGTAGCCATT
The DNA here is from genome assembly GCA_965267215.1 of Ekhidna sp. Taxonomy (GTDB): domain Bacteria; phylum Bacteroidota; class Bacteroidia; order Cytophagales; family Cyclobacteriaceae; genus Ekhidna. Next base: position 507,347 of record OZ253940.1, on the reverse strand, counting down.
TTCGAAGCATCTCCCCTAAGTTTAAAAAATGAGTCTGTTATAAAATTATTTCCGAATCCTGTTAATACAACCATCAATGTGACTTTTCAGCAAAAGAGTAATTCTAAAACAACCATTGAAATCTATAGTACAGCAGGTAAACTCGTTGACTTGATAAAAAATCTGCCTAATGAAGAGGGTACTTATCAGATCTCACAGAATATCTCTAATTATAAAACCGGAATCTACGTCGTTAAACTCAATATATATAACACAAACAATGATTTGATCGATACTGAAATGCTAAAGTTTCTAAAACAATAAAAACCAACTTTAAATGGTCGTTCATGAGTTTATTGGGGGCAAGTATTGTCGGGGATCATTTGCACTAATTCAACCATCTATAAATAAAAAAGGCCATCCTAAATTGCTGGATGGCCTTTAAGTATTAATGCGAAATGCTTAGGTTTCTTATTCTAACCAGTCCAAACGAGCCAGTATAGCTTGCATTTTTAACCGACTGCAAATAATTACCAGCTTTAAAGTAATTCCCTTCCGTACTTGTATCCATAGCTTGTGAAAAGATCTGCGTACTTCCTTCAAATAATCTGACCGTACCACCAGAATATCTCAGCGTGAATGTATACTCTGTATCTAACTGGTAGCCTCTGTCAATGATTTTACTACCACCCTGAACTTCTTCTGTGATATAGCCACTTATTTTCATGCGTACACCTCCGGTTGTTTGATCAGGGTCTCCTAAAAACTGCACCCTGATGACATCATCCACATCCACACCATCATTGTTTGGACTTGGGCCATGGATCTGACCAAAGCATAGCACTCCACTACTTCCATTTGTACTTCTGGGAAGACGGTCGACTCTCACTGTCCAGGTCATCTCATGTGTTCCTGATGAACCGTTCCAACTAGCTAGATTGCCGTTACTTAATTCTCTCAGCTCTACTCTTGGATTGCTGGAGTTTGTAGAAGTACCTAAACCACGATAACACTTAAAATAAGTACCTGTCCCATCAGTGTAGAAGTAATTTGCATCCTCGTAAGTATCAAACGTTGTTCCTGTGGATGCCAATACATTGTCTCTATAGGTTGCATTAGGACCTGGACTTCCTGTAAAACCATTGAGTTTCCATGTAGATGAAGTAAGTTCCAGGATATTTCCAGGTGAATTTCCAGATCCAGGGTTTCCTCCACCCCCTGAGGGTGTACCCCATACTTCAACCTCAGTCAGGCTGTTCCAGTCATTCTGACTATTCCCAAAGCACTTCAACCTTACATACCTAACATTTCTATTTTGAAGGTCAAATGTTTGAAGAGAGTTGGTTGTGCCGCTGCTTGTTTTGGAGTTAATGTGTTCCCATGAGCTCGAATTATCTGGCCTCACCAACACATGAAATGATGCTGTCCGCTGATTCCCTTTGAAAAAAGCAATCTTTACATAGTCAACAAGTTGCACAGACCCAAGATCAATGGTAAAGTTTACAGGATCACCAAAACCCGACCATCGGGTACTTAGATTCCCATCGAGTACATTTTGTGCTACATTGGGACTCTGAGTTACCCCTGCAGAAACAGAGGATACACCAAGCTTAACAGAATTACTGGAAAGTGCAGGAGGATCTACAAGTTGTAAATCATTCAGATCGTTGCTTTCCGAACAACTGAAGCCAATTGATATGATTGCAATCAATGCAATCGATTTTCTAAAAACGTGAATTTCCATAACATATAAATTTGGGTTAGAATTAGTTACTTATTATTTATTGCATGGCTTTGAAAATTAGGCTTGCGGTCGCTGGGTTAGTAGCGAGTGGGATGTTGTGAACATCGCACACTCTCATGAGCATTTGAACATCTGGTTCATGAGGGTGCTTATCTAAGGGATCTCTAAAAAAAATCACCCCATCTATTTTCTTTTCAGCTGCAAGTGCAGCTATTTGGGCATCACCACCCAGGGGTCCTGAGAGTAGTCGATTCACTTCAAGTCCAGCTTTCTGAATGTGTAGACCGGTAGTTCCAGTAGATGTAAGGTTTGCTTTGGCTAATAGCGATTTCTGATCCAGAAGAAATTGAACCATCTCTGCTTTTTTACCATCATGAGCTATGATTGCGATCTCCATTTAGCGATTACTTTTTATGGATGAATATCGGCTGATTATTTCCAGTGAATATTTAACCAACCTCTTGATCTCTGAATAATCTCCACTAGTGATTGCTTTCTTTAATATCAATTGTGACCCCATCCCTACACAGGTAACACCTGCCTCGAACCAACTTTTAAGGTTTTCCTCGGTTGGGGATACGCCTCCGGTTGGCATCAATTTAAGATTTGGACAAGGGCCTAATACGCCCTTGATAAACTTTGGTCCAAGCACATCAGCTGGAAATACTTTAATGAGCTTTGCTCCGAGTCTTTCCGCAGTGACCAACTCTGTTAGTGTTCCACAACCTGGAGACCAGGAGATTTTTTGGTTTATACAAAAATCAGCTACCTCTTTATCTACAATTGGAGCCACCATAAATCCTGCTCCTATATCAAAATAGGATTGGCACTGTGTTACATTCAATATGGAACCAACACCTAATACCATTTCAGGATACTCGGATTGTTTATCGAGCAGGTGTTTGAATACATCAATTGCCTGCTTACTTCTATCTGTAAATTCAAATAGACGGACACCTCCTTCGTAACATGCTCGAACCACTTCAAGGGTTATATCTTTATCCTTATGGTTGAAAACAGGTATCATCGGAATAGATGAGGCCTCAGACAAAAATTCTTCACTGTTTAATACTTTGTTCATCGTTTTATTACTCCGGGTTGGTTGTCTTCCATGTAAGCCTCTATCTCTTTTCTTGAAAAGGCATTGAAATCTCCTGCAATTGTCATTTTCAAAGCGGAAGCTGTAGTCGCGAAATTGATCGTATAGTCAGGATCTTTTCCTGAAATCAATCCAAAGATCAATGCCGCCATAAATGCATCTCCACCCCCGATTCGTTCGACGATGGGAGTTACATCAAAGGTTTTAGCGTTGAACACTTCACCCTGGTGATAAAGCGCACCACCGACAATGTTATGATCTGCTGATTTGACTGTTCTCAACGTCATAGCCGCATATGCCAAGTCACTGTAATGGTCATTTAAAGCTTGATATGAATTCAGCAGATCTTCAGCATTTGCGTAGTAGTCTTTCGTTGGAATATCCGTGCCAAGCATCAGGTTTATGGTCGCTGGATCCCCAAGAAGCACATCCGCATGCTTTACAATATCCGGCATTACTTCTTTAGGCTGCTTCCCATACTTCCAGAGATTTTTCCGATAATTCAAATCAACGGATACACGTAATCCTCTTGACTTGGCTAAATCAGTTACTTCTATGCACGTGTGTGCGGCATTCTCACTGACAGCCGGTGATATACCAGAGATATGAAACCATTCGCAACCATCAAAAATCTTGTCCCAATCAAAATCTTTTGGTTCAATCTGCGAGAAACTAGATCCATCTCGATCGTATATAATCTGGCTACCTCTAAGTGCAGCACCCTGCTCCAGAAAGTAGAGGCCAAAGCGTCCACTTTCCATTTTCTTCACATAACTTATTTCTGCACCATAGCTACTGAAGGTAGAAAGGGCATAATCAGCTAATGCATGATCAGGTACACCTGAAACTATCGATGCAGAGATACCCATTTGCGCTAGGTTAGCAGCCACATTCGCTTCAGACCCTCCAAAATGAATCATGAAGTCGTCCGACTGTCGGAACAGTTGAGCATCTCTTGTTGAAAGTCTCATTAAAATCTCACCGTAAGCAGTAACCTTAGCCATTCTTCTATATTCCTAATGCTTGACCACCTCCTATTTGTATAGTTTCGGCGGTGATGAACGAAGCATCTTTACTTGCTAAAAAAGAGATGACCGAAGCAACTTCTTCCGGCTGGCCAAGTCTTCCCAGCAATATGTTATTCTTCCATGAAGCAAATACTTCTGGTTTTGTCGATTTAATCTGTGCATGAAACGGCGTATCAATCGTACCTGGCGAGACAGCATTGACTCTGATGCCGTACTCTGCCAAATCCTTCGCCAGGGCTCTGGTGATCGCATGCACTCCTGCCTTCGATGTACCGTAAATCCCAGCCCCAGGCCCCCCTGCATTCCACCCCGCATTCGAAGTGTAATTGATAATTGTAGGATTATCCCCTTTTTTGAGACATGGAATAGCTGCCCTGGAGGTAAAAAACACAGAGTCTAGATTCAGCGCCATTACATTCCGATAGAATTCAGTAGTCATTTCTTCAAATCTTGATCGGCCACCCAATCCCCCTGCATTATTGACCAAAACGTCAATCTTCCCGTACTTCTGACCAATAGCATTGATATTTTTGGTTACTTCATCTTCGTTCGTGACATCAAACCCATAGTACTCCGCAGTTATTCCTTGCTTAGAAAGTTCTTCTACCCGCTGAGCCCCTAATTCGTCTTCAATACCGTTCAATACAACTGTGAATCCGTCCTGACCTAATCTTCTTGCCACTTCAAACCCAATGCCCCCGGTTGCTCCAGTTACTATTGCTATTTTATCTTGTTGTTCATTTCCCATATTCTATGATTTTTTAATGATTAGATTTTAAGTTTTATTCAGCCTACCGGCTTGATTTCTTTCGCAAAAAACTTGATTGATAAATACCCCAGGGGTACAAAAACAGCAATCATGATGAAGATTGGAGTGTAGGAGTAGTTATCTGTGATCACAGGTACTAAAAAGTTCATAATGATCACAGAGAAGATTCCGACAGTCCCTCCTAACCCTGCAAGTGACCCTACTGACTTGCCGCTAAACAAGTCACTAGGAATTGTTTGGATATTGGAAATCACAAATTGGAATCCAAAAAGCACTACCGCTACGATGGCTACAAACTTCATGGCAGTATCTCCAGCAAGTATTGTTGCAATCAAGCCAATAAACATAATGGTACAACCAACCAAAATGGTATGCTTTCGTGCTTTGTCAACAGATGCTCCATTGATCATTAATCGGCCAGAGAAGTACCCACCTGATAAGCTTCCTATAGCTGCTCCCACATAAGGTACCCATGCAAAAAATCCTATTTCCTTTACATTGAAACCATATACATCCGCTAGATAAAGAGGCATCCAACCCACAAAAAGCCACCATATAGGTTCTACAAAAAATCTTGAAATAAGCACTGCCCATGATTCTCTGTGCGATAAGAGTTCCATCATACTTAATCCAGGCTTAGATGTTTCTTCCTCCTTCTGTTCGATACCTGATAAAATATAACTCTTCTCTTCTTCAGTAATCCACGAATGCTTTGCTGGCTGAGACTTATTGAAAATGATCCAAGGTATAACCCAAAGGATACCAAGTATGCCTAATAGGACAAATGTCATTTCCCATCCAATAGCTACCCAGACTACCGCAATTAAAGGTGGTGCAACGATAGAACCCATAGCCGCACCTGAATTGAAAATCCCCTGGGCCAAGGCACGCTCTTTTGAGGGGAACCACTCAGCGTTACTTTTCACAGCCCCAGGCCAGTTACCTGCTTCACCAAGACCTAATAAGATTCTAAAAATGCTAAAAGAAGTGACACCTCTGGCAAATGCGTGAAGTGCTGTAGCTAAACCCCAAACGGTTATCGAAACAACGAAACCTGCTTTTGTACCGATCTTATCAAACATCTTTCCTGAAACAGACTGACCAACCGCATAGGCCACCAGAAATACATTTAAAATCAGTGCATACTGGTTTTTATCCATGTCCAGATCTTTCGAAATATCCGGCCACATGATCGCAAGTGCAGATCTATCGATATAGTTAATAATTGTCGCAAGACAAACCAGCCCGATGATCCACCATCTAAGTCCTTTAATTTTCATCTATCTATTAGATTTAGTTCTATTTTTTGTCACCGAAATAGGATACTCCTGAACCATCCAAGAAGTCTTCTCGCACCGGACTGAATACATCAATCAACATTCCTTCTTCAAGACAAACAGCGCTATGTACCAAGTTGGGTTGGATGTATACTCCGTCACCTGCCTTCACCATTTGCTTCTCTCCATCTATCTCAAATTCAAATTTTCCTTCAGCTACATAGGTTGTTTGTGTGTGAAAATGATGGTGAGGTGAACCAACAGCTCCCTTTTCGAACTTTACTTGAACCATCATAATCTGATTGTCCCATCCAAGGAATTTCCGAGATACTCCTCCACCAAGCTCTTCCCACTCCATATTTTCGGTTAGCATGTATTTTTTACTATGTCGTTCCATTATTTATCGGTTGGTTATCTTTTTAAAATCGTAGACTCCTGTCCAATTCAACTGACCACTTTCCAAATCAAGCTCGTGGCTTATGTTCTGATCCTTATTGTTAAGAGAAAAAGCAAATTGGTACTTTGCTCCATCTTTTATGTCAAACTGAATCGCTATGTAATTTTTTGATTCATGGATCACCTTCAAGTTTTCAATGGAGGTAAATGAATTGATTGGAATTTCATCAGAATAGCTGTAGCTACCATGCATCTCATACAAGCTCGCAAATACAGTATTTCCTCTGATTCGCCTGTGTATCAAACCCGGATCGCGACGTAAATTGAAGTCAGGATCGTTCGCACCTATCCTTGTTAATAAGGCTTTATCTCCTTCCTTCACCACCGATGTAAGCGTGTAGAAATTCTTTCGGTTGAACCAGGTCATTCTGAATATACCTTCGTTCAAATCAGCCTCTCCTTCCAGCCAAAGGTGTTGATACCCATCGTGCTCTCCCATTGGAACGAGATTATTCACTGTCTCAACTTTCTGGTTGGTTGACATCAACTCTCCGAGGTAGTAAACCGGCAAATCATATCTGGTCCCTTCAGGAGCCTGAACAGAGAAAAGATCTATAATTAATGGCTTTTCTAACTCTTCAAGTTCTACAATAGCCATTGTCCTCTGCATCACAATATCCTTATATGCATTTGTTTCTTTAGCACTCATCATCTGAATTCCATCAGAAGACGAGAAACAATAGGGTGTTCCTGAGTGCTCTTCAGCCCAATCGACTTTACCATCAAAGTGGGAGTCTTTATCAACTACCAATGTATTGTGAGCAATCGTTTGTTTGGCCCATGTATTGTTTTCTTTTAAATAGCCTCCACCATCCTTATGCTCAATATTGACCCATCTTGCCGACCCATAATCCTGAATCACTTCTTCTGAACCATCGTATAGCAAAAATCCGAGTCGATCAAAGTGTCCATGTCCCATCCCATGCTTCGCATACTTCATCATTAAGGTTACATCACCTGATCTAAGAATTCCTATGGCACCTTCATCACCTGCAGCTCCATCGGTCAGCTCAATGCTTCCATATTCGTAGGGTTGGGTTTTTCCTTCAGCAATTCCTTTTGCAGCAGACAGTCCCGAATCATTGAGTGGAACTCTTCCCTGATCCTGAATAAGAGATAAAAGTCTTGCATCCTTTCCACCATAGTGATATGCCATACTCACAGCGTTAACTAGTTCTCGGGATGCCAGAGACATTCCCTTTTGTGCATCATTAATCGGGAAGAATTCTCCTGCTGAATTAGTTTGATTGATGAGGGCATAAACTGCTTTAATCAACAGACCATCTCGATAATCCAGAATTTCCAATTCCGGTCGTTTGTTCGCCAAGCCTTGAGCGAAGATCAGGAAGGGATACATTGCATATCGTTGATAGTAAGGTCCTTCTGTGTAGTACCCATCTGGCGAAAAAGCGTGATCCAGTTGTGCCAGGAATCCAGCCTCTTTTTGTCCTTTTAGCTGAATTGCTCCTCCATCATTGTCCTTTACAAAGTCAGCTGGTACCTCTTGATCTAAACCATAGAGCGCCCAATTGACCAATTCATCATCTCCCATGACCAAACCAATCATTCCCACACCTGCATTTCCCCAGGTGCTATGATTATGAATGCGGTTAAAGAACTGAGGATTTCCAACTGAAATATATTCGGCATAGGGTCTGAAAAGCTCTTTGTTTAATTTCTTGACAGTCTTCTTATCCAGCCAATCGTATATACAATCATAAGCCTGACTGGTATATACCAACCAGTTGGCATCATTCAAACACTGCCAGAAAATCTTACCACGTGCGTACGATCTCGTTGCTGGATGCTTGCCAATGTTTGGAAACATCTCAGCATACTGAAGTAGCATTTCACGGATGTATATGGCATATTTTTCTTCACCGGTGATCTGAAAGAGTACACCTGCTTTCTGCATGGTGAAGAAATTTGCCTTGTGCCGCTCATGAGTATAACCCCCAGCCAGGTCTTTTGGAACAGGAACATCTATTCCTTTTTCAATCTCTGAATCAACTTGTTTTTTGACCGTTTCAACTGTTAGATCAAACAGTGGAATTTGTCCCAAACTAGAACGCATTGCTTTTACTCCCTCTATAGTCAGAATAAGGTTGGGATGTTCTTGCGCTTTGCAAGCAAGAAGAGAAACCAGGGTCAATATTGTTGCAAAACCTCTCATTTGCTCACAACAATATTTTTTGCATGGTAGGGCTGATCATTTGTTTTCAGTCCATTCGAATTTTTGAATATAATGTTTGAAAGTTTCGTGATCGGTTCACCATTGGTCATGAATAGATCAATTCCCTTACTTTCACTTATTTTCACATTATTCACCTTAAGCTTTTGGATGCCATGAAATCTTAAGACCGCATCTACTTTGTTTCTCTTGCCTTTTCCTGAGTTAACAATTTCTACATCCTCTAAAGTCATTATCGGACCGAATGTGCTCTCGTCTGTACCTCCCCTGTAAACATTGGCGATTTCGTGTTTTACATCTTTGAATGTGGAATTGAGGATCTTGACATTCTCCACATTGTAAATACCCAGATCTTCAACTTCCATGTCAAGCGTCATCACTGCTCCGGTGACATTTGTCATCTTGGTATTTATGATATTGATAGAGTCAGCAAATGTGTGCTTGTAAGATTTGAGAAAATCGAATGAGTGGTTTTTATCCAGATCTACTACTTCGCAATTCTCAATGTGAACAGCATAATTCTTATTCATGGAGTATTTGCTGGTACTGATTACATTGTTTCCTGCCTGATCCGGTGATTCATCACCGTGAAAAAGGATGTTTTTCGCCAGGAAGGCCCCTCCATTTTCAATTTTAAAGAAGCTTTGTTTTTCTGAGAGAATCTTTGCCTTGTCTCCCTCTGGTGTAAGAATAGAGATTGGGTGATAGACCAACGCATATTTTGTTAAAAGATATTCTCCCCCATTTTCTAGTTCAAGGATATCCCCGGATTCGCTACTAGCTAGTGCATCTAATATGGTATCCTCGCCTGACGGCACCTTAATAGTTTTACCTGTGTTGAACGTCCTGATAGCTCCATCTTTCGGGTAATAAGAAGCGCCAACTTCCTCTTTGGTAATGGGAAGTTTGACCTCTCCGAAATCGATTCGATCAATCAATTCTTGGTCTGGTACTAAGAGGCCATTTTCATTTCTGGATAATTCAAGTGGTACCTTCTCAAATCCTTCTGACAATGGTACTATAGACTCTTCATTCATTACGTTTCCTTCAAATTCAATACCGGAAACATCATCATATATGGTAAATGGCTCAGGGTTTGTGGCACCAAGGATGAGGTTGTTCTTAAATGTGGAACCGGTTGGGACGGCAGACCTTTCTTCATCACTACCCGCACATAATTGAATGTAGTCGCTATTGATGACGATGTTGTTGTCCATGAATGAGTCTACGACCTGATTGTAGCGGTTGATAGGTGAATTGGGCACCCCGTTCATGATCACCAGAGCACCCCTGAATCGATGACCTGTCAATCCAACCATGTAATTTTTCTTTACCGTTTGGTATTCATTAATGATCCTTATTCCGCCAGTATTTGGCTTTCGATTACCTAGAAAGTAGTTGTTTTCTACCAGGGTATGATGACCATGGCGCATGGTTAGGGTTCCCTGACACTCCAAGAAGACATTATTTCTAAACTCGTTACCACACGCTTTATTGGAGATTATTTCATGCTCACCATTCGCTCGATCGAAGTAATTGTTCCTAACGATTGTGTTTGAGTAAGATCTGGAATAATGGCTTGTACCGATTCTCAACGTTTCCCCTCCATTCGATCCCAATATTTCTCTTGGGCCGAAATAGTTGTTTTCTATAATATGATTGTTTTCACGACTTGCTTCGGTTGTCATCTTCACCGCCAGGGTAACACCACGATTCCCTTTCCCGATCAAGGTATTATGATCGAACACATTGTTCTTTCCATAGATTGCCACCCAGGTGTCTCCATCGAATCTTTCAGGTTGAGTGAAATTATCAATGACACAATTGGTGACTCTTGAGTTATTAGCCAGCTTATCCTTGCTTGTTTTAAATGAAATGACTTCACTAGTAGGCGTAAAGCCGTTTTTGAAAACCAACCCGGATACAACGATGTATTCACCTGAAAATGCAAGATTCGATTGACCGGAAATTATCACTTTTCCAGGTGTTTCAGCTTTTATAGTGATTGGCTGGTCTGCTGTGCCTTTTCCTTCCAACCTTAGTTCCACATCATTCCAATCACCATTCGCGAACGTGATGGTAGTTCCTGGTTGTACATTTCCAGCAGCTTGATTAAATTCTGATAAATCGCTAACAATAACTTGATGCTGCTTATCAGCGCAAGCACTCATCAATCCCGTGACTAGGATTATTAATACCGGCTTAAAATGTACTTTTAATTTCAAAACAGTCATTTGTAATTATTTAGGCTTGTCTATGGTCATCATCCTTAGTATCATCTAATGGGATACTTCTAAATCGTAGTATTTGACAGTGGCAAAAGCTCCCTCATCAGTGGTTTGCAAATAGTTTCCTGCTTTAAAGTAGTTTTCAAATACTTCCCACTTCTCCATATGAATACCTTCATACACAAAGGTTTCCTTATCGTCCAATGTTACCGTCATTTTACCCCCGCTCGCTACTATCTCTAATGTGAATTTTTCTGTACCTACCTCCTGAGTGAAGAGTCGATCATCACCATCCCTCCATGAACTTGTTTTGAGTATATCTACATCTGAAACATTGATTTCCTTCAACTCCTTGGTACGAACGAGAACCTTATTATCCTGCCAGTATATTTTTAAAACTGGTGGAGCGTTGTTATCATCTTCTCCAATCAGATCTCTTTGTTCATTCGTTAACCTACCATGTATCTGCATGACCATGGTACGATGTGAGTTTCCATCACTGTCAATAGAGACATTAGGAACAGAAAGTGTTCCTCTCATCCTACCGCCTTCTTTAAACGTCCAATTGGTACTATTGCTCCCAGGGACCATTTGTTCTCTAAGCTCTGTTCTGGAGTATGATGAGTTGGCGGTTGATGCTCCGGGATACGTATGGAATACCAGGGAACCATCCGTAGAGTCATTGTACATAAATGGCTTCAATGTTTCGTTAGTAGCATAATCAAGGATTGCCGGGGGTTCAACCTCCAACGGTTTACCATTTGCTTTTGAAATAGGTAAGGTTACCTTCCAATTGGACAGATTTATTTCAGGAAGTATGAATTCAACCTTTTCAGTATTAGGTTTTTCCTTCGACCCTTCATACGTACTTGATTCTTTATTTCCTTCACGCTTACACGCAGAAAATAACAACAGCATGAAGGTGAGAAACAAGTAGAGGAAAAATCTACCCGATCTTTCGACCGGGTAGGTAGAGGATTTATTCATACTATGATTAGATAAATTATGAGATCTAAAATCCCGGAGTTTCTATAACTATATCTGTGATAAATACTTCATTCGTTCCTGTCACCGTATTCGTAGGAACAAAGTAGAAAATGACAAATTTTTGATCTACAGAAGTTAATATGCCTCCATCTGCTACAGACTCATCTACTCTACTTTGCGGATAACTAAATGTCGAATTCACTGTGAAACTAAAGGAAACCTGTTGCCAGGTATCTAATGCTGTAGCTATCACTGGCACAGTCGTGATGGCTATCGAAGCTAAATCGGTTTCGTCCGCTGGCTCAGAATTTAGTATGTAAAAAGTTCCTTCAACATCGGTAATCGGTGTTGATTCTGATTTCACAAATGCAGACATGGTGTATTCAACGCCTTCCTCTACTTCAAAAGGTTGATATGCTCTTTCGCCGGAACTATCAAACTTAAGTGATCTACTGGATGTTCCTCCAGCTGAGGTTGCATTTGTTCCTGAAGAACTTCCCTTATCTGTAGTTCCACTTCCGCCATTATTCACCGGGTCTTGAACCCACGCTTCAAGTGCATCATTCCTCCACCAATCAAATGGTGTATTTGAACCATCATTGAAGGTATTGTCAGGATCCACTGTCCAGGCATCTACAAGATCATTATTGTTATTTTCAGCAGTAGGATAAGTCTGAAAATCTGCATTTTGCAAAACAGCTGCAAAAGTTGCTCCACCAGCTGGATCAGAAACAGTGACGGTTTCATTGAATGTAACACTACCTGCAGTATTCGTAGCGGTTAGGACCACATTGTATGTACCCGTACTTGCATAGGTATGCGTAGGAGACTTATCCGTTGAGCTATTTCCATCGCCAAAGTCCCACTCGAATGAATTCGCATTTATTGAGGTGTTGGTAAATGTATACTCCAAAAAATTCCCAGCTGCTGCCTCAAAGGTCAAATCTGCTGTAGGAGTTGTCACACTTCCAGCTTCAATAACTTTCACATTATCAATCCATGCATCATCAGGGCTCACTGAATAAAACATTACAGCGACCTCTCCGTTTTCTGTAGATGTAAAAGGGATTTGGGCAAAACTACCATAATCATTAGGAGTATCAGAGAATTTTCCTTCTGCATCAAATCCAAGATGACTTCCCAAATTACTAGTAGCTTCATTCACTGCATCAGCCCCATCAACATAATGACCCGGCAATATCAGACCTACTAAATGTCTACCCCCTATTATCTCATCATTATCATCATCAAGGGCATATTGGTATTCCAAAACATAATCGGTATTCGGATTTAGTGTGAGTGCCTGATAAGCGTACCTCGAATTAGCACTCGCTAATTGTCCTGCCGACTGACTGGATGTCCATTTAGCACCCCGAGTTTTGTCTCCCTGATCAACTCCGTTGATATCAAAATCGGAACCATCTGAACTCGACCCAAATGGAGTGGTAGTACCTTCTGTGAAGGTTGTGAACCTCCATTGGCTGGTAGCAAAGGATCCGGTTATCTCAAAATCACCATTCAGAATTGACGAACCATTATTTTTATACAAGTAGACATTGTCGATGTAAATACTTGCATGATCGTTCGCAGTACCACCTGTTCCTAACTCAAAGACTATTTCATCGATGGCGTTAACCGCTGAGGAGAATCCTGTCGACAAATCGAAATCAAAGCTGGCCCAGTCACCGTCTGTGAGAGCCAAGCCATCCACTTCATATGTCTCAGAAGCATCGCTATTCACCAAAGTAACTTTTAAAACATCAATACCTGCTGAAAAATCGGTATTCACTTCAAAGTGAATATGTGTGGCAGCAATTCCATCACCAAACGCATTTGATGGCTCAACGGTACCTACAGTGAGAACTCCCGATGCAGTTCCTAATCTTGACAGCCTGACGATATTGTTATCTCCAACTGGAATTACTGTTCCTCCTGAAGCGGCTTCTTCCCACCTATATGCTAAAAAACCATCTGCTACATCTAATCCATCTGTGAAAATGGCAAAGACATCAGAAGCACTACGATCCGGAGAAGCAGGAACGGTTGAAATTGTGACATCTGGAACGTGAATAACTGTAACATTATTGCTAATTGTCACAGGATCCAAACCCACATCTGATTGTGCTGTAACTGTGATAGTATACGTAACTTCGGCTGTTTCATTTGGATAATCATACGAACCAGACCCTCCTTGTTCAGAGATTGTAATTACATCGGAATCACTATTTGGATCACCAAAATCCACCAGATATGACGAGGCACCAATTGACAAAGGAGTAACCGTAATAATGGTTCCATCTCCGGATGCTTCAGCAGAGAAACTTGATAGTGTGATCTCCGAAAGGCCTGTTGGGTTAGGTTTATCATCATCTCCACAAGACACAATCAGGATCATCATCAGCAAAACACTGAATCCTTTTTTTATATATTCCATAATATTTTAATCTTTATTGTTGTTGATTTTAACTACCTCGAATCAGTCAGCAGGATAAACTTTAACATTATCTACATAGACATCAACCGGAGTTATCGCCGAAAACATGAGTGAAACCAGGCCACTTTCCGGAGCAGTGAATTCTCCTGTGACTACCGTGAAATTTCCTTTTCCTTTTCTCTCAGACACTTCCATATGCAGAAGACTGGTTCCTCCACCCCTGTCCGTATTTTGATAGGACTCAAAGCCATCTGTATAATGACCATTAACAACATCAGCAATTACAATTCTTCCTTCAGGGGGATCGGTCGCAATATCATCTTTAATTGCATATTCGAATTCTAAAATATATTTAACGGTACGTTCTTCCGATGATGGTGATACAACAATCGGTTGATAAGCAACCCGGGTATTTGGATTTGCTAAACTGCCAACAGATCTGTTTGCATTCCATTTTGCTCCTCTTGTTTTGGAACCATTATCTGTCCCGTCGTACAAATTATTAGATCCATCAGAGCTGGATTCGAACCCATTGTTGTCCCATCCATTTGAAAACGTAATCTTCCAATTATCAGAACTGCTCTCAAAGTCTCCATTTAGAACGGTTACTGGAAGTGGTACAAACTCGTCTATTACATCAACTACAATCTCTACTGTATCAGATGCCTCATTTGCATCCAAAGCAATTAGTTTCACTGTGTAACTTCCTTCACCTCCTCCAAATAGAGCATGTGGCTCAAATTCCGTGGTAGTGGTCTCTGTACCACAGGTCAATTCTCCATCATCTCCTACTACACATACTACTCCATCAGTACCAAAGTCCCATACATAATTAGTCGCTTCTTCAGATGAATTGGTAAATGAGATTATTCTAAAATCCTCTGGGGTAGGGATATAACTAAAATCAGCAGTAGGTGGTGTAAGATCAGGAATACTGCCAGATTCTGGTAAATCAGGACGCAATTCACAACTTGCTATAAAGCATGCCAAGGTTACTGTAAATAAGCTTAGCCCTTTGCTAAACATTTTTATCTTATTAATCATAATCAATCAATTTAAATATTAGTTATAGCCAAGGTTCTGTCCAAGTAGTCCTCCACTCAGATTCCTTTCTCTTTGCGGAATAGGCAGGTATCTAGCTTTATTTGGATTGTATAGATATCCCATCTCATCTGAGTGCGCAGATAGGACATTATCTAATTCACCAAATCGGATTAAATCAAAATAGCGTTGATTTTCAAAAGCCAGTTCTACCCTTCTTTCTGTCATCAATTCCTCTTTCGTAATCGATACAACCGGGGTTGTGAATCCAGCTCTACCTCTTACCTCCTGGAAAGAGGCAATAGCCCCGGGATCTACCGTGGCAGCTGCACCAGCCATTGTTGCTTCCACATGCAGCAGCAATATGTCTGCATATCGTAATGCGATGTAATCATTACCTGCGTCTCTGGCAAAATTTCCATAAGAGATGGGAGATACATTAAGATCCGTTCCTTCTGGTAAGAATTTAGCCACTTCATTTTCGGTACTATCTAAGACGCCACTCAAGTCTGTAATAGAAACTGCTGTTCTATTACCCCCGAAATCATCAAAATCCGCTTTCAAATTTGAATTCACAATGTTTTGACCGTCTTCTCTACCCGCTCTTGTGGAAGAGGTGAACTCAGATGAAAAGCTTTGACTTTCATCTGCATTACCTGTTTGGTATTGAATGGCAAAAATGATCTCGTCGTTCAATTCTGAATAGAATACGTCATTGTAGTCTGGCATCAAACGATATCCTCCAGCTGTAATGATGTCTTCACATAAACCTTCTGCAGCACCATAATCAGGAGTTTCGAGAGATAAATAAACTTTTGCCAATATTCCTTGAGCAGCAGCTTTTGAAGCTCTTGCTTTTTGAGAATTATCCAAAGCATTAACAGCTTCTTGTAAATCTTCGATTATTTGTCCATAAACCATTTCCTGAGACCTCCTGGTAAAGAGTACTTCTGTATTTTCAGGATCCACTCGACTAGTGACCAGTGGAACATCACCGAACAGTCTGACTAATTTGAAATATGCATAGGCTCGCAAAAATTTAGCCTCTGCGGTATATGCCGCACGATTGCCCTCATCCGCAACATCAATGAAATCCAGAATGTTATTTGCTCTGAAAATAACTTCATACATGGATTGATAGTAATCTTCAGACTCAACATTGGTGGATTCTACCACATATCTGTGAAAATCAGATTTTGATCCTTCCAGGGTTGCGTTTCTGGTGTTATCGGTACGATGTTCTGTAAGTAAGTGCTCAAATTGCACACCTCTATTGGCTCGTGTAATATTTGTTTCTGTATTTTCATTAGTGCCCTGAAGAGCATCATAGATTCCAAAAATCCCTGCAAGTACATCATCGTCAGACTGGAAAAATGATTCTACTGAAATAACTGTATCAGGCAGTGGATCTAAAAAATCATCCCCACAGGAACCTAGAATAACCGCTGATATAAGTAGTATGAAATATTTTATATGTTTCATGGGTTGTTTCTTTTTAATTAAAAGTCAAGATTTAGCCCTAGTGTAACCGTTCTGAACAATGGTGTTCCCGCTCTTTGCGAACCATACGCTCTGGCATTGCTCCCATCTATATGTTCTGGATTGAAACCGTGATAATCGGAAGCAGTTCTGTATATTAAATTTTGACCGCTGGCATAAATTCTAAGCCCCTGGACTCCAATTTTCGAAATTAGGCTTGCAGGCATGTTATAGCCGATGCTTACGTTTCTTAAGGAGAGGTAGTCAGCGCTTGCAATCACTTCACTAGTCAAAACTTTCTCCTGAATAAAAGATTCGTCTGGTACAAGTCCATCTGCAACTGCTTGAGCTTCTCCCCCGGATCTGGTTCGATTTCCAAACCAGTTGTAGAAATATTGATCTCCAATATTGTTTACCTGGGCTCCAAAACTCCCCTGTATCATGAATGAAAAATCAAAATTTCGGAAGGTGAATTCGTTCGTTACACTGAACAAAATATCCGGATAGGGATCTCCCAGGATAGTCTTGTCATCCTCCGTGATCCTACCGTCACCATTTAAATCTTTAACTATGGTATCTTCAGACTGCCCATTGATTCGATTCCATGGTTTATCCACGTAAGCAACCCTGAATTCCGCATCATTGAATTTCTCTGTATCTACTACATAACCATAGAAAGATGAGATGGGGTTTCCAATGAGATTGATCCATTCGGAATTTCTTCCATAAGTGTCTTGCAGCAATGCTCCATTAGAATCTCCGAAAGACAATAATTCATTCTGATTGGTAGAAGTAATTAAGGTTGTATTCCAGGTAAACTGACTTCTAACCATGTTCCGGGTTCTTATTTCCAGCTCCCATCCACGATTCCGCACTTCTCCTAAATTGACAATCCCTTGGTTAAAACCTGTTACATAAGAAACAGGATTTCCTAACAATAGATCATTACTAATCCTCGAATAATAATCCAGGGAGCCAGTTACTCGATTATCAAAGAATCCAAAATCTATCGCAGGATTGAACTCTTCTGAGGCCTCCCAGCCCAATAAAGTGTTTTCCAAGTTTAATGGAGAAACACCGTTGACAATTGTACCATCAATGACTGCATTGGAATTTTGCAACAATGCCAGATAAGGCCATCGATTAACCACAGGATCTCCTAAGTTAAAACTTTCAGTTCCTGTAAAGCCGTAACTTACTCTTAACTTTAATGTACTCAACACGCTGCTTCCAGCAAGAAAGTCTTCATCAGCGACATTCCAGCCAACAGAAACAGCGGGGAAAGTCCCGATTCTAGAATTAGGGCCAAAAACTGAACTTCCGTCTCTCCTAATAGATGCATTAAATAAATACTTTCCAGCAAATGCATAGTTCAAGCGAAAGAAGTATCCAATTCTCCTCAACTCAGTATTTATCTCAGCAGGCTCTGAAATTTGTGTTGCACCTTCTAGATTAGGTAATAAGTCATTTGTATAACCCACTCCTGTAAGCTCACTGATGTTACTCGTTCTTTTTTGTATGGTAACTCCGGCAAGAGTCGTGAATTCGTGATCCCCGATATCTTTCTTATAGGTTAAAGTATTATCAGAGATTATTCTTGTATTGAATCTGTTTTGTAAATAGTACTGAGACCTGCTAGCGCCAGCTGCATGGTAGTTTGTACCGTCCCATCGTTCACGCTTCCTTTGCTCTATCGTAGTAGCCAAAGAGGTCTTTGCTTTCAATCCATCTATGATGTCTACCGTAATGTATGTTGAACCAAATAGCTTCGTATTAAACTCATTATGCTCTCTCTCAACATACTGCTGGTATGGATTTGAGTCTCCTGAAGTACGGGGACGCACATCACTTCCATCACCATCCAGATCCAACTCTACTAAATGATTCTCTAAGAAATAGTCACCTACTCCAACATTTGGGTAAACGTCTCTATTAATGAGTTGTAGTGTTGCCTCCGTATGATAAATTGGCAGCCACGGAGATTGTCTCGTCGGGTTATGTATCGAAGTGGGTAATCTCCTTCTCGTAGAATAAGAAGGGTTGATATTCAATCCAAACTCCACTCGATCGTTTACTTTGGAATCAACTTTCAGTCTACCACTATATAACTTATAATCATCTGTAATAACAACTCCTTCATCTTCAAGATATCTTAAGGATGCACTAAATTTTGTTTTATCATTTCCTCCTCTTGCGGATAGGGAATGACTTTGAATCGTGCCACCATCGAAAAACACATCCTGCCAATCTCGATCAATCCCCGTTAACTCAACAATTCTAAGTGCGTATTGAGACTCTTCACTCAGTTCCCCGGTTTGCGCCTGCTCGAAAGCAACCCAATCCTTTAGACTTTTTCGATAATCGTCACTTCCATGTGCTTCCTTTCTTCCCACATAAGTCTGATAGCTAAATTTAGTTCTACCGGCTTGACCACTTTTGGTTGTAATCATGATCACTCCGTTTGCACCTTCCGTGCCATAGATGGCAGCAGATGCGGCATCCTTCAGCACCTCGAAAGAAGCAATATCGTTCATATCAAGATTTGAAAGAAAGTCTCTATCAACGATAATTCCATCCACCACGACGGCAGGGCCAGAATCACCAGCAATCGATTGAACACCTCTTATTGTGATTGTAGGAGCTCCACCAGCCTCAGGGTTAGTTGCCTGAATGTTAATACCTGAAATTTGACCTATTAATGCATCATCTACCCTGGAAACGGGTAATTGATCAAGTCTTTCATTCGTTACTTTTGATATGGCTCCAGTTAAGTGGGATTTTTTTTGCGTACCATAACCAATAACCACTACTTCCTCCAATTCGGCTAAGTCTTCTTCCAGGTTTATTTCAATCTGGGTTCTTCCATTGACTTCAATCGTTTGCGGTTGAAAGCCTATATAGGAAACTTGCAATATTGCATTTGAAGGTACATTTAATCTGAAAGATCCATCTGCATTCGTGATGGTACCGTTTGCAGTACCCTCTTGTAAGACTGTAACTCCGGGGAGGCCCTCCCCATTGGCATCTTTTACTACTCCCGAGAGAGCAATATCCTGACCATTCAGTTCTAGGCAAAAGCCAAACGAAATGATCAAAATCACGAATGAAATTAACGTTTTCGTGACTTTAGTTGACTGTAAAATATTCCTCATTTTTTAAGGTTTGCGTTGAAAATTTTGAATAGAGTGTATTTGGAACCAGGTATCCTTCTTAGAAATTTTCAAACATTGTCTAACTTTGAGAATTCAAAAAGAGGAATACAGAATTTTAGAATACCGATCGCCAAATTGATATTTATAAAATTTCAGTTCCTTAATAATGGATTAGCCCTAGGCTGATCCATTTCTTTTTTATCTGGAGTTGATTGCGTTCATAAGAGTAGTTTAGGTTGTAGTTAATGATCCATTTCCGTTAAGCATCTCTCCCTTTTTCAGGGTCTTTACATATTCGCTTATATCTTTAAGGTGTTCACGTATTGATTCTCCAGCTTTGATAGAGTTTTTATCAACAATATGCTGTAAAAGCTCTTCGTGCTGCTTAACCGCTAATTCAGCCCTTCCTTCTCCACACACATTGTGCTTTTTGAAATACTGCATGATATCCGGAGTGATGATTAACATCAAGGAGTTTAGAACCGAATTTTTACTGGCCTCAGCAATTTTTAAGTGAAATAATAGGTCCTCTTCCACCGCATCTTCATCTTTGATGATTCTGGAGCGATGCGCGTCAAGAGCCTTTTTAATTTCTATAATGTCTTGATCAGATCTGTTTTCTGCGGCCAGTTGGGCAATATTAGTCTCAAGAATAACCCTGGTTTCAACCAGTGACTTGAAATCATTTCCTTGTAGGCCAAGCATATCTGTAATTAAGCCTTCCAAAGCGGGAAGACCCATACCTGCTACTACCGTTCCACTTTGAGGTAGGGTTTTCAATATCCCATAAAACTCGAGCTTACGTAAAGCATCTCTAAGGTGAGTTCTGCCAACTCCAAGCTTTTCACTTAGCTTTCTTTCAGAAGGCAATCGATCACCTGCTTTAAGTTGACCTGAAGTGATAAGGTCTCTGATTTGTCTGATGATTTTGTCAACAGGAGACTCAACAACTATCTGAGAGAAGTTATTAATTATTTCCATAGAACTTACTAATTGGTCGACCAATTTATAATCGACCAATTAAAATTCCAAGAAAACACTGATTTTATTATAGTATTTTAAATTCAATCAGATCAAAAGAATCTTCTATTGCGAAATTTCGAAATAATAGTATTGGATTTCCAACACAGTAGGATTCAATCCATCTCTTGCCTGGGAATCAATTAATGATCATTCTAATGATGCCATAACACTGTGAGTATCAGCTTAGCTTGCCAAACTGATACTTCGTATAATGTTTGAAACTTTCTCCTTTACGCAATACCACAGAAGGGAATTCCGGATGATTAGGTGAATCCGGATAAAACTGAGTTTCCAAACAAACACCTGCTCTTTTCGGATGTGGCTTTGATAAATATTCACCAGTGTACAACTGACAAGATGGAAAAGATGTTGTTACCATCATCTTTCTACCGGAAGCTTGATGACTCAAGACAATTCCACCCTCCAAAACATAGCAATCGTCATAAGCATCCAAACCAATTCTTCGTGCCTTCCTGAAGTCAAAGTGTGTGTTGTCAACGGAATGATGGTTCCCATCTGGGATCAATTGACCTTTGGTGGATAGAACTTTTGAAGAATCTATTCTCAGAAAATGATCATCAATTTTTGATGATAGATCTCCCGACAAATTAAAATATGAATGATTTGTAGGGTTGAAAATGGTATCCTGATCTGTTTCTGCCAGATATTGAATTTGCAACTCATTGCAACTCAACACATATTTCACTTCAACGGACAAATTACCTGGATAACCCTCTTCTCCATCTGAACTGAAATACTCAAACGTAATTGTGATTTTCTCATTCTCCTCTTCCACCGATTTAATGTTCCAGACTTTTTTATTGAAACCATCAAAGCCTCCATGAAGATGATGATCACCATGATTGAGTGAAAGCCGATATTCTTTTTCATTTAGTGGAAACGTACCCTTGCCAATTCGATTGGCATATCTCCCCACTATACAACCCAAATAAACCTGATCAGTAAAGTATTCATGAAGAAAATTGTGGTTCAAAACAATATTTTCCTTCTTTCCATTCTTATCAGGAACTTCTAAGGACTGGATAATTATCCCATAGCTTAATACTTCAATAGAAATACCGCTCTTAAAATCTACCCTTAGTTTACTGATATTGGGATATTTAGAATCTGGAATAGATTCTTGGATTGTATAGTTCTTCATTTAATTTTTTATACGTTATCCAGGACAATGTATACCATGCAAATCTCTTAATTTCTGAGCAGCTTTTCAGGTGCAATATCTATCTGTGGATTAGCAAACATTTCATAGCCCAACAAGAACTTTTGAATAAACTCCTCTTATCAAACGATCTACCTTCCTCAAGCCTCATTATCTTTATCTTCAAAAGAACTAGCTTGAAAACCCCTCCTATTCCGTCAAATGAAAATGAAAGAATAGCTGCGCTAAAGGAATATCAAATTCTTGATACATTACCAGAGCAAGCTTATGACGATATCACAAAGATTGCTTCACAAATATGTGGCACTCCTATCGCCCTGGTTAGTCTCATTGACGAAGATCGTCAATGGTTTAAATCACATCATGGATTGGGAGTTTCAGAAACACCAAAAGATTTGGCTTACTGCGCACATGCTATCAATGAGCCTAATAAAATCATGGAGGTGTCAGATGCATTTAAGGATGAACGCTTTCATGATAATCCATTAGCAACTGGTGATCCTCATGTGGTATTCTATGCTGGAGCTCCTTTAACAGATGATGAGGGGCATACCCTCGGTACTCTATGTGTAATCGACCACAAAGAGAAGCATCTAAATCAAGATCAAAAAGATGCGCTGTGGGCATTATCCAGACAAGTAGTTGCTCTCCTTCAATTAAGAAAAGAGAACCTGAAACGTACTCAAATAGATAAAGACTTTAATACCCTGGTGGAGAACCTTGGAGATGGTGTGTTTGAGCTAGACGAAAATGGGAAGTGCATCTATGCCAATAATAAGATGTTACAACTACTCAACAGAAACTTAGAAGAAGTAATTGATACGTCCATCTGGGATATGATCTATTCTGAAGATGTGTCCGAAATGCAGGCTTTCTATGGCAGGCAATTCAAAAAGAAATCTGAAAAATGCAGATATGAGTATCGGCTTCAACCTAAAGATGGAGATCCTATTTGGGTTTCACAGAATACGACCATGGAATATGAAGGGGATAAGATGGTCAAACTCAGAAGTATATCAAGGGACATCTCAGAAACCAAAGCAATGGAAGAGCAGTTGGCCCTCAAGGAGTCACATTACAAACTAGTTTCTGAAAACTCAACTGACCTGATTGCCTTACACGAATTGGATGGTACCTATAAATTTGTCTCCCCTTCCTCAAAAGAAATCTTAGGTTTTACTCCCGAAGAGCTTGTTGGTCGAAATCCTTATGAAAGTATTCATCCAGACGATGTAAATCGATTAAGGCAAGGGCCACATCAAGATACCTTAGAAGGTAGCAGCATACGAGATGTGGAATATCGATTGAAGAGAAAAGATGGTTCGTATGTATGGATGCAATCCTATACGAATCCCATTCAAAATGATCAAGGTGAGGTGATAGCATTTCAAACCTCCTCAAGAAACATCTCTTACCGTAAGCGAGAAGAGCAAAAAATTCAGAAGCACCTAGAGGGCCTAACCCTTCTAAATGAACTGGCTTCTATGCCTTCCTCTGATAAGAGTATTCTATCTGAAGCCATACAAAAAGTTACCAAACACTTAGGAATGGATGTTGGAATCATCGGACAGATCAACGATGATAAGTTTACGATTATAAACCACTTTTCAACCAATAAAAAAATTGAGTCTCTAACAAAGTACCCCATTAAGGAAACTTGCGTTTCTGTATCTTATGATAGAGATGAGCCTTTGCTAATTGATAAAGAAGAAAAAACACAAGACATAATAAATCATCCTTGCTTCCCAAACGAATCAGTGAATGCCTATCTCAGCGCATGTATCTACAAGTCAGGAGAAAAGTTTGGGGTAATTGACTTGCTTGGTTTCTCTAAAAAAGAGGAAGTGTTCAGCAGTTATAATAAAGAATTTCTTCAGCTCTTTGCCAATTGGATTGGGTCGGTGCTAGAATCACAAGAGGAAAAGGAGCTTCTTAGAAGGGCACGGAAGCACGCAGAAGCAGCCTCTGAAGCAAAAGCGAGTTTCCTCTCGATGATGTCACATGAGATTAGAACACCGCTAAACGGAATTATTGGAACAACTCACCTCCTGCTCGCTAAATCACCTAGTGAAGTGCAAGTACCACACCTAAAAGTACTGGAGCAAAGTAGCAACAATCTGATGTCTATTGTAAATGACATTTTAGACTTTGGAAAAATCGAGGAAGGTAAGATTCAAATGGATAAATCTGCTTTTGATCTGAAAGAGCTCACATCCAGTATCTATAACAACTATAAAACTCAAGGCGAGGAGAAGGGAATCAATGTTTCTTATTCTTATGATGAATCACTATCCAATTTTTACATAGGAGACTCGGTTAGGATTAGTCAAATACTTCATAACCTCCTTAGCAATGCAGTAAAATTCACTCATGAAGGACAGGTTTTGATTAAGCTTGAAAAATCCAATTCTCACGACAATTTTGATGAAATACAGTTTAGCATAAAGGATTCTGGAATAGGAATTCCTGAAGAAAAGCAAAAAGGTATTTTTGAAGTTTTCATTCAGGCTGATGAAACAACCACACGGAAGTTTGGTGGTTCCGGGCTTGGCTTAGCCATAACCAAAAATCTGATTGAATTAATGAACAGCGAAATTCAATTGGAAAGTCATGAGGGGTTTGGCTCTCTTTTCAAATTCAAATTAATCATGCCTAGAGCTACCGAAGATTCTGTTCAATCTAGCAGTGTGAATGAGCATTTCCAATCTTTGAAAGCCAACATTCTCCTGGTTGAAGACAACCTGTTTAATCGCGCTATAGCAAAAGACTTTCTAGAATCATGGGGATGCAATGTTTTAGAAGCAGGTAATGGAAAAGAAGCATTAGATGTCATACAAAAGAATACCATTGATCTTGTGCTACTTGATCTACAAATGCCGATAATGGACGGTTATGAAACAATAGAAGCCATTCGTTCCCATCAATCCAAAACGATTGCAAGCTTACCCGTGGTAGCTCTAACAGCAGCAGCTATGGGGGATATCGAAAGTAAAGTTTATCAGTCAGGAATGGATGACTTTATCACCAAGCCTTTTCACCCGGCTGACTTCTACCAAAAACTATCCTCATTTTTGATTGATTCAGAAGAACCGCTTGAAAATAGAAGTACTGAATCACGGATTTTGGATAAATTACAGCAAACGTTAGGATCTGATGAAAAACAGATTGATCGATATTTTGATGTGTTTGTTCAAACTTTAAAAGAAGAAAATGAAGTATTGAAAGCTTCTATAAGAGGTGAAAATTTCCCAGCTTTGAAGGCATATTCTCATAAGAATAAATCCAGTCTTCTGCTAGGCGGATTAAATGAATTGTCAATGGAAGCAGAAGAGCTGGAGGAAATGATTAATCGTAAGGCACCAAAAACCAGAATACTGGAAAAAGCCGTAAATCATCAAAAAGCAATAGATAGTATACTTGAAGAACTAGATGCTTAATAACACTAATGATAAAAGGAAAAATGAGGCGATTAAAAGCTATTCTCACTAGATTTTCAGCCTACAATTCCTGTAAAACAACATCAATAGCGAAATGAGTGACCAGCTAAAAACCATTATAGTTGATGACGATAAGTTTCAATTGGAGATAATCTCTTCTTTTGTCAAAAACACGCAATTCCTATCTCTTGAAGGAGCTTTCGATAATCCCCTGGAAGGGTTAGACGCCATAATAGGTATGAATCCAGATTTACTATTACTGGATGTAGAGATGCCGGAACTGTCGGGATTTGACTTAATCAAGTCGCTGAAACACGTACCCCAAACCATTATCGTCACAGGAAAGAAAGATTATGCCGTAGAGGCATTTGAACTGGATGTGTTGGATTACCTGGTAAAGCCCGTTGATGACTATGCTCGCTTCTTGAAGGGAGTAAACAAAGCAAGAGAAAACTTTACTCCAACGGACGAAAAAGTGGGTGAATCTATTTATGTGCGAGACGAATCTTTGCTGGTGAACATTAAAACGAAAGACATCCTCTACTTTGAAGCGTTTGGTGACTATGTGAAAATCGGAACAGAACAAAAAGTTTATGTCATTCACTCTACGCTCTCAAAGATTGAATCAAGGCTAAATGATGAATTTGTAAGAGTTCATCGTTCATTCATTGTCCGGCTAGACAAGATCAAAAATATTGATCAAGGTAATTTGCAGGCCGGTGAAAAGATCATCCCTATTAGTCAGTCCATGAGGCCAAAGTTGATGAGCAAAATCAGCACATTCTAAATCTAAATTCATTCAACGGGCAATCCCTATTATCTACCGTCAGTCATTAATGTTCTGGCGATTTATTATCAATTGATGATATTTACTGAAATATTTTAGACCTTGAAATAGTCTGAATATATCATCAAATGAAAGATTTGAAATGTGTCGTTTACGATGAAGACCGGTTCTCTAAAGAACTGATTATAAGCTTTATAGAGAAAACCAAAGGTGTTTCAAACCTTGAGGAAAATGCTATTGATAAAGCTGATATCGTATTCGTAGATGCAGCCCTTTTTGATGGTGATTACTTAACCGGACTTAAATCAACTGCTAAAGTGGTGATCATTTCCTCTAACCAGCAGTTTGTCCATTCCTTCTTTCAAAATGAGATCACCGACTACTTTAATAAGTCAGATATAAGCTACACCAGATTTTTGGATTCTGTCGAAAAGGTGAAAAAGGCAATAGCAGCCTGAGATAGAAAATCAATTTCCTCAGTCTATAATTTTCTTGTGACTCTCAAATCTAAAAGCACGAAAGTTTTCATTGATAAAGTGAAATTCAATAATAATGAAGTTTTGCGCTTGTACTATTGTAAAAGCTAACACGAAGCAAGAAACTTTATCTCTGGTTAGAAATATCTAGGAGTTACAATCTTGCTCTTGGAGAATACAAATCGGTAGTTCAACATAATTTCGTGTGAACCAGAATTAACCTGACGAAGGTCAGAGGTGGTAATGTCGTAAGCATACCCTAATCTCAATTGCTCATTGAGTTGGAGTTCCAATAAAAGATCAATCGAGTCGAAGCTTCTGTAGGATACGCCTACCCAAAGTTTTTCATCAAACAACACGTTGGCGTTAAAATCGAACTCAACCGGAGCACCTTGTACTGCTTTTATCAAAATACTGGGTTTTAATTTAATCAGGGGTGAAAGATCAAAGACTGCTCCTGATGTCAGATAGTAATGTTGAATTTGATCCGTATTCAACTCTTGAGGTAAGGACCCTCCATCATCAGAAGATCGGTTTCTTAAAATATATGGGGAAGAAAAGCCAGCGTAAAAGCGATCAGTCATGTAGTAAAGCCCAGCACCAAAATTAGGCTTCAGGCTGCTCTCTGCTCCTTGCAGGTTACGGTCTGTCAAGCCAAGTTCGTTATAATCTACGTTTACACTACTGATACCTCCATGCAATCCCATAGACAGGATTCCTCTGCTCATTTGGATACGGTATGCATAGCTGAGGAAAAAGTTATTGTCAGTGGTCACACCAATATTATCTCGCACGAAAAATGCACCTAAGCCAATATTCTTGCCTGGAACTGGAGAATGAATAGAAAATGTCTGTGTATTTGGAGCCCCATCTATTCCTACCCACTGAATACGGGATAGTGCCGTGACACTGATGGATTCATGACTACCAGCATACGCCGGATTGAGCACCAAACCATTGAACATGTATTGGGTAAACATGACTTGTTGTTGAGTATATCCCAACCTTATCATCCCTCCTAAAATTATCACTAGTAACCAAGCTCTTCGCATTGCATCTCTGGTTTAATTCCAACTTAATGTTAGTAATTGATCTAATGAGTGATTCGTTATATTCGGTGACTGAAGAAAAAGGCTCGGTGAGCTAACCTATTACCTATTTTAATGAAATAGGGATTCTACATTATTTCTCTGTAAGCCAATTAAGAGCCTCGGCCTCATTGTCATAACTTTTCATTTTTAAACCTGGAAAAACTATCCTAATGGATGTAGAAATAAGATTTGAAAAGAGATTTCCTATTGTAGTACCTGACTTAACAGTTGCTACTTTTTCTACTAAATGAACCAGTTTTTTGGCTCGATTCTTCAATAAGTCATCTTTAATCCATTTGTTGGTTTCTTTTGAGAATTGGTCAAGATTTTTTCTATTCAAAAGTATGCGTGTAGCACTCTCGTCCTCAATAAAATTAGATCCTGCCAATAATATTTTCTTAGCTGTATCGAGCTCTACGTATCCCTGCCACTTTATCATCACTAATTTGTTGACACGATCAATAAGTACGTGACAGTTGTTTTCTTCTAAAACAAATTCAGCTTTTTGACTTGCAGTTACCATTTCTTTTTACTTTTTGATTAATTGAAGCTATTGTTTTATCAAATGATAATTTTTATATATTCGGTGACTGAAGGAAAAGGCACGTTGGATGCTGTTTTTAGTCGATAATCGATTCAAACAAAAAAAAGCCAGGCGGGAATGCCTGGCTAATCCATAGGAAGCTGGTTGGTGCTCCTCTATCTTCTTATCACCACAAAACCGCTCAAAGGTTTGCTTCCATCACCTAGGTCTATCAAGTAGAAATAGGTGCCCTCAGGGACTTCTTTTTGTCCAGGAATGAGTCCAAATGAAGACTCTCCTCTCCACACCTTGTCTTGGTTGTTATATCCATCAACTTCAAATAGCTTATTGCCCCATCGATTGTAAAGCTGGACGCTATTATTCGGATAGTCTTCTATTCCCTCAATGTAGAAGAAGTCATTCTCTCCATTTCCTTCCGGACTAAAACCTTTCATTGGGGTTACTCCAACCGTGCACGGATCAGCATCCTGGAAGTTTGGTATCCCATCACCGTCACAGTCATCATTGTATGGATTACCATCACCATTTGTATCCTCTTCTTCATCGTTTTCACCATCGCCATCTGTATCGCATGAGTCAGGATCCAAAAAGTTAGGAATACCGTCTCCATCACAGTCATCATTGTATGGGTTGCCATCACCATCTGTATCCTCATCATCGTCATTTATCCCATCACCATCAGTATCGCAAGGATCTGGATCCTGGAAATTTGGTATCCCATCTCCGTCACAGTCATCATTATATGGATTCCCATCGCCATCGGTATCCTCATCGTCATCATTGACTCCATCGCCATCTGTGTCACAAGGATCTGTATCTAAGTAATTCGGAATCCCGTCACCGTCACAATCATCATTCGTAGGATCTCCGTCTCCATCCAGATCTTCATCTTTAGTTAAAATACCATCTCCATCATCGTCCTCATCCAGGTAATCCGGAATACCATCGCCATCCGAATCGTCATTCGTTGGATCGCCATCGCCATTAATATCTTCATCCAAATCAGGAATACCATCTCCATCCGAGTCTCCTGAAAGTATAGTTAACTCTCCTGTAGTAGTATCCGAAGTACTATTTCCAGCTGCATCAGTAGCAGTAACCTGGACTTCATTCACACCACTGACATTCGGATTGAATGTCCCGCTTGTTGGAGTAGCCGTTTCCGTATCCACCGACCAGTTTCCACTTCCGTCCGCTATCACAGTATAGGTTGCACCACCAACCACCACCGTTACCGTGCTTCCTGGCTCTGCAGTACCGCGGATAACTGGAGAGATATCACTCGTGATCTGACTGAATACTATCGGAACATTTGGTGCTGTCGTATCAATCGTTAACTCATTTGTGCTATTGTCCACTTGCTCACATCCACCATTTTCAGCAGTGACCTGTACTTCATTTACCCCATTCGTATTTGGATTAAAGGATCCGCTTGTTGGACTGGCAGTGTTCACTGACCAATTTCCGCTTCCATCCGCAGTGGTTACAAAAGTTGCTCCTGCAACTACTACAGTAACATTGTTTCCAGCATCAGCAGTACCTGTAATGGTAGGTGAAATATTGTTAGTTACTAAAACATTGACAGTTGGTACAGACGGTAAGTTATTTATGTCTATAGTGAAACCTGCTACAGTGCTTGAACATCCTGTACCTGAATTAGTAACTACTAAGGTCGCATTGTATGTACCCGCATTAGCTGAAGCTGGAATACTTAGATTGATTGGACTAGAACCAAGCGAAGCATTGGTAATATCTATGAACCCTTGTGCTTCAGCAGTTGCATCAAAATCAATAGTGTACTGATCCGGAGCACCTGATAGTCCTGAAAAACTTAGCGAAGCTGTGATTTCCCCTAGACATACATCAGGGTTTGCCCCTAAAGTAATAGCAGGGCTTGCAGGATCATTGATTACTGCTGTTGTTATGATATTTGACTCACATCCATTAAGTATCACGCTAATATTGGAATACGTTCCTGCACTCAATCCTGAAATCAACAGGTTTCCACTTCCATCTGTACCCAGCGTTGTTGAGACTAACGAGCTACCGGTGTACTCCACGGTATAGCTTGTAGAGGCATTTAGTCCGGTCAATTGGATCGACCCATCAGTTCCGCTACATGTAGTTGCATTACTAACTGTGCCTAAACTCACAGTTGGAGCAGTTGGCTCTGTCAAGGTAATTGACAAATCATTGGACACACATCCACTATTGGTGACATTGATCTCTGTATATGCACCCGCTCCAAGACTGGCGATCACATACTCACCGTCTCCATTTGAAGTGATATTCAATGCGGTTGCATCTACTCCATCTAACTTATAGTTAATCTCGTAGGCTGTATTAGCAGCTAGTCCGGTAATTTCAATACTGCCTTCCATACCACTACAAGTCGAAGCGTTCTCAATCGTTCCAAGTTCAATATCCGGCGGGTTTAATACGATGGTAGGAATAATATTAGACTGACAACCATCGCTTGTACGTGTTACGCCAACAGTGGTATAAGTACCTGCGTTTAATCCTGAAATAGTAATTGTACCGCCAGAAGGTGTTTGCCCTGTAAGGTTCGTAGTAGATCCACCAAAATCGTAAAAAACATCATACGTCAGTGCATCATTTAAGCCATTCAAGTCGATTGTTCCATCTGTTGCTGCGCAAGAGGATGGATCAGTGCCCACTGTAGTGCTAATAGCTGGTGGAGCAGGATCTGCAATGGCCACCGGACCTGCAATCACATTAGATGCACACCCACTCTCAGTCACCTGAATATCTGTATAGTTGCCGTTTCCTAATCCAGTGATAGTTAATAGTCCAGCGCCATCCGAAGCTATAGAGGTGCTCACTCCTACCCCGTTTGCATCGTAATTCACTGTGTATGCTGTGCTTGCAGTCAGGCCATCCAGTACAATGGTACCTTCCGTACCTCCGCATGTTGTGGCATTGGAAGACCCATTCAAGCTGATTGTAGCAGCAGCAGGATCACTTAATGCAATTGGTCCGGTCAACGTATTTGACGTACATCCTGATGCTGTTACCTGAATGTTGCTATAATTTCCTGCGTTTAACCCACTAATCAATAGATTTCCACTTGCATCCGAAGAAATAGAAGTGGTAACCGGAGAACCATCATCCTCATAGCTGACAGTGTATGTGATAGATACTTCTAATCCAGTCAATTGAATACTTCCGTCAATACCAGAACAGGTTGTTGGATCGGAAATTGTTCCTTGAACGATGGTGGCTGTGGTAGGGTCACTCAATGTCACATCAGGATCATCTGTAGATGTGCAACCGGATACTGTAATACTCAAATCAGTATATGTTCCCTGAACTGTGGAAATGGTAGCAGCTCCTCCACTTACGGATACATTAGTAAATGTCCCAGTAGCATAATCTAGGGAATAAACACCATCTGCTACATTGGTAAATGCAAGTGAAATAGATCCATTGCCCCCACATGTAGCAGGATCTGCACTTCCTGTAATTGAAATGGTAGGAATAGCCGGATCATTTAAAATCACATCAATATTTTCCGTAGAAACGCAACCTGAAATATCAATGGTAATATCGTTATATACTCCTGCTGTTAATCCTGTGATGGTGGCAGCTCCTCCACTAATATTTACATTGGTAAATGTTTGTACTGAAGAAGCACCATCCACATAACTCAATGGATACGTTCCATTAGCCACATTCGCAAAGCTCAATGAGATACTCCCATCTGCACCTGCACAACTTGCAGGAGATGCACTGTTTACCAAAGTAATAGTAGGTATACTCACAATGCTCAGCGTTCCGGTAGAGGAAGCATCATTCCCTCCACTATCCGTAACTGTAGCTATAATGGTATAATCTGATCCACCTGTAAATGCTCCCAACGTTCCACCGGATGGGGTATCTGCATTCGTATCTACACTCCAATTGCCTGAAGCATCCGGAACCGGATTATATGTAGCTCCATTAAGCTGAACCGTCAACGTCTCACCGGCATTCAATGCCGCACCTGATCCAGTCGTTCCATTAACTACAGGATCTGTTCCTTCACAAACAGTTAGGTCTGTTACTGTTGGCGTTGATGGAGCGGAAGTATCAATGATCAACTCACCAGAAGTTGCATCAGAGGTACTGTTTCCCACTGCATCTGTTACAGTTGCAACTACCTGATAAGTAGTTCCATCTACGAAACTTCCTAACGTTCCACTTGTTGGTGTGGCTGTTTCCAGATTAAGACTCCAGTTTCCACTTGCATCCGGAGTAACTGTATATGTTGCTCCATTTACCGATACGGTTAGGGTCTCTCCTGCTGGTAAAGCTGATCCGGTTCCAGTTGTCCCTGTGATAACTGGTGAGGTATCATTCGTCACTTGTGAATTGATGGTAGGTACCACAGGAGCAGTAGTATCGATTACTAATTCGTCCGATGTAGTATCTGTAGAAGTATTTCCTGCATTGTCTGTACTCGTCACAACTACCTCATTCGCACCATTTGTATTCGGATTGAAAGTTCCTGAAGTAGGTGTCTCAGTTTCTGTATCAATGCTCCAGTTCCCACTGCCGTCAGCAGTTGTGGTGTAGGTCGCTCCTCCTACAGTCACCACCACCGTACTTCCTGCTTCCGCCGTTCCCGAAATCACCGGAGTAGCATCACTGGTTGTTTGGGAAACGACTGTTGGGACAGCAGGATCTGTCGTATCTATGATCAGTTCGCCTGTTGAAGCATCGGAAGTACTGTTTCCCGCAGCATCCGTACTTGTTACAACCACTTCATTGGTTCCATTGGTATCTGGGTTAAATGTTCCAGAGGTAGGTGTTGCTACCTCCGTATTCACCGTCCAGTTTCCACTACCATCTGCTGTGGTGGTATAGGTTGCTCCTGCTACCACTACGGTGATAGTACTACCAGCCTCAGCTGTTCCGGTTAAAATCGGAGTGGTATCATTCGTAGTTTGACTTACCACAGTTGGAGTGGCAGGAGCTGTCAGGTCAATGACTAATTCATTGGTCGTTGCGTCTATTGATGTGTTTCCAGCGGCATCTGTACTGGTTAAACTAATATCATACGTACCCTCACTTAATGGAGTGAATGTCCCACTTATTGGAGTAGCTGTCTCCGTATCCACACTCCAGTTCCCAGAACCGTCCACAACCACTGAATAGGTTGCTCCACCAATCGTAAATGTGATGATACTGCCTGGTTCTCCAGTTCCTGAAATGACTGGTGTCGTATCATTAGTTGTTAAGGAAGAAACAGTCGGTACAACCGGATCTGTCAGATCAATTTCTAACTCATTAGTGGTTGCATCCGATGCGCTATTTCCAGCAGCATCTGTACTTGTCACTGCCACTTCATAAGTCCCTTCACTAAGGTCTGTAAAAGGCCCACCAGCGGTTGGTGTATCGGTCTCTGTATTGATCGACCAGTTGCCACTACCGTCCGCTGTTGTTTGAAATTCGACACCATTTACAACTACAGTAACTGTACTTCCAGCTTCGGCGGCACCTGTCAAAACAGGTGTTTGATCATTGGTACTTAATGTATTAACAGTCGGTATTGCCGGATCAGTCAGATCAATTGTTAATTCATTAGTAGTTGCATCGGTGCTTGTATTTCCAGCTTCATCCGTTGAGGTAACGGAAACATCGTAATCACCCTCACCCAGATCTGTGAATGGTCCACCTGCGGTAGGAATATCTGTTTCGGTATCAATGGACCAATTCCCACTTCCATCTGCATTCGTTTCAAAAGTGACTCCATTAATAACTATTGTTACCGTACTACCTGATTCTGCTGTTCCGGTAAGCACAGGTGTTGGATCGTTTGTAGTCAATGGATTGATTACTGGTGTAACCGGATCTGTTAAATCAATCTCCAATTCATTACTCGTGGCATCAGAAGTACTATTCCCTGCTTCATCCGTACTGGTTACCACCACTTCATAGCTTCCTTCTGCAAGATCAGTAAATGGACCTCCAGCAGTTGGCGTATCAGTCTCTGTATTGATTGACCAATTACCGCTTCCATCTGCAGTCGTTTCAAAAGTGACTCCATTTACAACTACGGTTACCGTACTGTTAGCTTCAGCCATCCCGGTCAGTACTGGTGACTGATCTGTAGTAGTTAAGGCATCTACTGTTGGAATAGATGGATCTGTAAGATCAATTATCAATTCATTTGTTGTACCATCACTGGTACTGTTACCTGCCGCATCAGTTGAGGTAACAGAAACATCATAGGTTCCCTCTCCCAGATCCACAAAAGGTCCTCCGGCAGTTGGTGTTTCTGTCTCGGTATTAATCGACCAGTTTCCACTGCCATCTGCGGTGGTTTCAAAAGTGACTCCATTGATGACAACTGTGACCGTACTGCCCGCTTCTGCTGTACCTGTCAATATTGGGGATTGATCGTTGGTGGTTAAATCAGTAACAGTTGGCGTAACAGGATCTGTTAAGTCAATCACCACTTCATCAGTTGTAGCGTCTATCGAGCTGTTCCCTGCCGCATCGGTGGAAGTAACGGACACATCATAGGTTCCTTCTGCCAAATCAGTGAATGGTCCTCCGGCGGTTGGTGTCTCTGTTTCCGTATCGATGGACCAATTCCCTCCAGCATCAGCTGTAGTCGTGAAAGTCACACCATTGATCACCACCACTACTGTACTACCTGCTTCAGCTGTTCCTGTGAGGACTGGAGACTGATCGGTCGTGCTAATAGCATCTATAGTCGGAGTAGTGGGATCCGTCAGGTCCACAATCAACTCATCGGCTGTAGCATCATTGGAAGTGTTCCCTGCTTCATCTGTCGATGTAATGTTGATATCATAGGTACCATCTGTCAAGTCAGTGAATGTTCCGCTTACAGGTATGGCTGTTTCTGTGTTTACGCTCCAATCCCCTGAACCATCAGCAACCACGGAGAAAGTGGCACCACCCAGCGTAAAGGTCACAGTACTGCCAGGTTCTGCCGTCCCGCTGATTACCGGACTCGGATCATTGGTCAATTGCGCTGCAACTGTTGGAGTTGTAGGATCTGTTGTATCTATCGTTAATTCATTGTTTGTAGCATCAACATTGGTACACGTTCCATCAGAAGCTGTTACCTGCACCTCATTGATCCCATTCAAGTCTGGCGCAAAAGTTCCGCTTGTCGGTGTGCTTCCTGTATTGACACTCCAATCTCCGGTCGTTCCGTCAGCAGTAGTATTGAAAGTCGCTCCGCCTACAACGACAGTTATCGCATTTCCAGGATCAGCAGATCCGGTCAATGTAGGAGTCGGTTGATTAGTTAACTGAGCGCTGATGATAGGTATTGACGGTAAAGATCTAACTGTGATCGTAAATGCATCACCAGCACTTGAACAGCTTGTACCAGTGGTAGTCACTGTTAATGTTGCATTGTAAGCAGCCGGAACAGCTCCTGCAGGTACGGCTATACTAATCGGGCTTGATCCAAGCGCAGCATTTGCAATATCAACAAACCCTTGTCCTTCAGCAGTAGCATCAAAGTCGATGCTATACTGATTGGGAGATCCGGTAGTCGCGCTGTAGGTCAAGGATGCATTGGTATCTCCTGCACACACCTCTGGATTACTTCCTAAGGTTATGGTTGGAGTAGCAGGATCATTCAATACTGCCGAAGTAATATTATTGGAAGTACATCCACTTAACTCGACATTAATATTCGTGTATGTTCGTGCATCCAATCCCGTAATCGTGATATTGCCACTACCATCCGAAGTGATGGAAGTAGATACCACTGATGCTCCTGTATAATTAACCGTATAGGTCGTTGAAGCTGTGAGCCCTGTTAGTTGGATGCTCCCGTCCGTGCCAGCGCACGACGTGGGATCAGTAAGTGTTCCTAAGGTAACAGAAGGAGATGAAGGATCCGTCAAAGTGGTAGTCACACTATTTGATACACATCCGCTATTGGTTACATTGATATTGGTATAACTACCTGCGCTTCCTGTGAATGTATGCTCCCCACTGGCATTGGAAGTAAAGGAAACCGGACCTTGCGCTGCTGCATCTAAATCGTAATTCAGATCATACGATGTGTTTGGAGCTAATCCAGTGATTTGAATGGTCCCGTCCAATGCACTACAAGATGTCGGGTCCGTGGTGGTTCCTATCGAAATATCAGGTGGGTTTAGCACCAACAATGGGATCAAATTGGATTGACAGCTTGAGCTGTTTTGAACGACAAAAATATTGGTATACGAACCAGCGGTAAGACTTCCTATAATAATCGTTCCTCCAGAAGGTGTTTCGCCATTCAACACAGTAGTAACACCCCCATTCGTATAGCTTACGTCATAGGTTTCTAAGTCAGATAATCCATTTAGATCAATTTGTCCATCTGTAGCCGCACACGAAGAAGGATCACTTCCTATCGATGAACTAATGGAGGGTGGTGTTGGGTCTGCGATCGCTACAGGGCCTGATATTATATTAGAAGGGCATCCATTTCTTGTCACCTGAATGTCCGTGTAATTACCTGCTCCTAATGAGCCAATGGTAAGTTGACCAGATCCATTCGATGAAATAGTGGTACTAACATCTCCTCCGTCGAATTTATAGTCTACTGTATAAGAAACACTGTTTTCCAATCCAGCTAACACAATATTTCCTTCCGAACCTCCGCAGGTAGTTGCATTGGATGAGCTGTTCACTGAGATAGTCGCAGTAGTCGGGTCTGACAGAACAATCGGTCCAGTAATCGTATTTGAAGTACATCCACTTTCAGTTACCGAGATATTTGAATAGCTATCCGCATTCAGGCCACTGATAGTTATCACCCCACTAGCGTTGGAGGTCAGCGATGTGGAAATAGGTGAACTACCCTTGGTATAGTTTACCGTATACGTCGTTGATGTAGCCAATCCATTTAACAGGATGCTTCCATCCGTACCCGAACAGGTCGTAGGGCTAGTGATGGTACCTGTGGTGATGGTAGCAGTAGAAGGATCGGTCAATGTTTGATCAGGATCGTCAATGGATGTACACCCTGAAACTGTAATACTGAAATTGTTATACGTTCCTGCACCTGTTACAATAGTAGCGCTCCCACTACTCACACTTACATTCGCGAATGAACCTGAGGCGTAGTTAATGGT
Source organism: Ekhidna sp. (assembly GCA_965267215.1). Classification (GTDB taxonomy): domain Bacteria; phylum Bacteroidota; class Bacteroidia; order Cytophagales; family Cyclobacteriaceae; genus Ekhidna. The sequence continues at coordinate 469,832 of OZ253940.1, read as the reverse complement.
ATAAACACCATCCGGAACATTGGTAAAACCAAGGGTAATGGATCCGTTTCCACTACATACAGAGGGGTTTGTGCTTGCTGTGACTGATATGGTTGGTAAAGCAGGAGCAGTCAAAGACACATCTACATTATCTGTAGAAGTGCAACTATTAATCGTTATTGTGATATCGTTATAAACACCGGCACTTAAACCTGAAATAGTTGCTGCTCCACTGCTTACTGAAACATTCGTGAAGGTTTGAGCCGCGGGCGTTCCATCTACATAATTAAGCGTATAAGTTCCATCAGGAACTCCTGTAAAACCTAATGAGATACTACCATCAGAACCCGCACATGATGTAGGCCCTGAGCTGCTTACCAAAGAAACAGTTGGTAAAACAGGATCCGAAAGGTCTACTGAAGTAATAGGACTGGATGTACAGCCATTTTCAGTCACTGTGATGTTCGTATACGTATCTGCATCCAGATTTGGAATAGTGATTTCACCCGCTCCATTGGTGGTTAAGCTTGCCGCTTGAGCTCCGTCTGTATCCGTGTAGTTCACCGTATACATCGTACTGGCAGTGAGACCCGTCAATTGAATGCTGCCATCGGTTCCTCCGCAAGTTGTGGGATCAGAAGTTATTCCCAATAACACAGAAGGTGTAGCAGGCTCATTTAAGGTCACATCCACATTGTCGGTGGATGTTCCTCCTGCCGTCGTGATGGTGATATCATTGTATACACCAGCTGATAGACCATTGATGGTAGCCGATCCTCCAGATACAGATACATTCGTAAATGTCTGAGCTGATGGCACTCCATCCTGATAATTTAACATGTAAGTGCCATCAGAGACATTGGTGAAATCAAGCGTGATGCTTCCATCAGTCCCACTACAGATCGATGGCCCTGTGCTTGCATTCAATGAAATGATAGGAAGAGCTGGATCTGACAAAACCACATCGATATTTTCAGCTGAAATACACCCATTGATGGTAATGGTGATGTCATTGTACGTTCCTTCACTCAATCCTGAAATGATAGCAGCACCTGAAGAAACCGTCACACCTGTAAATGTCTGAGCACTTGGTGTGGCATCTTGATAGGATAACGTATAAGTTCCGTCAGGCACTCCTGTGAATCCGAGTGTGATGGAACCGTCTGTACCTCCCGCTGATGTTGGATCGGTTGATGAGGTCAAACTAACCGTTGGACTGGTTGGTTCAGTGAGTGTTACGTCAGGAAACTCTGCACTTACACATCCTGACAGTGTCAAACTTAAATTATTGTAAACCCCAGCAGACGCACTAATGCTTGCTGCGTTGGAAGTGACTGATACCCCAGTAAAGCTTCCTCCATCATAATCAATTGTGTAGTTTCCATCTGCAACTCCTGTGAATGTAAGATCAATTGTTCCGTTTACTCCACATGAAGTTGGATTTGTTTTAGTGGCAGCAATGGTATGAGTAGCAGGATCGGTCAAAATCACATCAGGATTATCGTCCGTGGTGCAACCAGTCACGGGTTCTGTCACATTTAAATTCGCATAAGAACCTGCAGTGGCTGAAATGCTTGCTGCACCGGATGTGATGTCTACAGAAGAAAAGCTCCCTCCATCATAATTGATGGTATACGTTCCATCAGGTACACCTGTAAAAGATAAATTGATCGTACCACTTCCTCCACATGTAGTTGGATTGGTTCTCCCAGTCACTGAAATGGTTGGATCAGGATCACTTAGAACTACTGAAGTAAGGGTATTGGACTTACAGCTACTTACCGTATTGGTGATACTGATGTTGGTATAGGTACCTGCATCCAGATTGGGAATGGTAATGTTACCTGATGCATCACTGGATATAGTAGCTGACTGAGCTACTCCATCATCAAAGTAATCAACGGTGTAGGAAACTACCGAAGCAATGGAACTCACCAACTGAATGCTTCCATCCGTTCCAGTACATGTGGTTGGGTCTGCTAATGTTCCTAATGTTAATGTTGGTGAACTTGCATTGACCAATGTAACCAGATCAATGGTATTGGAGCTACAAACCAAAGTTGTAACCAGTCCTGATACGCTGATATCTGTGTAGCTTCCAGGGCCAAGGTTCGGTATAATCACCTCACCACTACCATTGGAAGTAATGGAAGTATTTACAGGTGTTCCGTCAAGTGTATAACTGACATCATAGCTCTGATTATTATTCAAACCAGAAAGGGTAATGAAACCATCGGGAGATGGGCAGTCAGTTGGATTTGAAAAGGAAGAAGTGATTGCAATCTGCTCGATTGATACTGCTTCTGATCCAAAGGTAGTCTCACAAGTAATCCCAATTTTAGAAGCCTTTAATGAAATAGCTGTAACAGTCGATGATAATCCATCTGCTACGATAGTGAAAGGATTTCCATCACCTAACACTGCACTCCCTAGCGAGTTACCAGCCTGATCGACCAATTGATAGACGATCAGATTTTCTGATCCATCTACATCAAATGAGATCGTTTCATCAGAACAAACGGTGGTTGCGGTAGTGGCTGAGAACGTTTGTGCTACCGGAAGTTTACAATCGATCGTTACACCTGCAGAAGGATCGCTTTCGCAAAATCCTGCATTGGGATTCGTAATGGTAACAGTTGCTTCACCACCCGCATAGAGTTTGTCAAAAGGAACGTTCAGACCCGAGATGGTCCACGTTCCTACTGCTGCTACTGCTCCTTGCGCCAGAGTAGCGGTAGCTCCATCGATGGCCGTTCCGTCGATGTAGAGCTGAATGGTTAAGTCCGTTGAAGTTGAGACAGTTGCTTCACCACTAATACTTGCATCACCTTCATTAATCGGAATAGTTGTGATGGCAAGAGCCCCAAGAGGATCCGGTGTTTTGGTATTTACCAACACTTCTGAGGCAAAGTCACTGATCAATTCTCCAGTGGTCTGCGCTGTGGCAGTAATATAGGTTCCTGGTGAAATTGACAAACCGGTGACTGTCCATGATCCGTTTGAGGCAACCAAACCTGTTTGTCCTGTATTAGTTTCAGCCCCTCCTGAAGTCACGCGTGTATAAATCGTGATTGTTGATCCTGCATCCTCTGCAGATATTCCTGACACTTCAGTTACTGTTCCTGCTGCATCTACGCAATAATCTCCAAAAATGATGGGTGTGATTGATTGACCTTGAACGGTAGCACTATTGGTTGATTCCGTCAAACACTCTCCTGATTCCTGAGCAGTGGTAGAAACAACATCTCCTATGTTCAATCCAGTAATTCCGCTGATCGTCCATGAGGTATTGTTCGTATTGGTAGTTAAAGCAGAAGCTATCCCATTAATTACTAAAGTAACAGTAGATGTGCCAGATGGAGTACCACTCAATGTACCTGAGATAGAGGTAGTGTTGGTAGTGACAGGAGAAGTAGTGATTGTCGGAGCTTCTGACCCAGCTACATCAATACAAATGAATGGAGATGGATCTGATTCACATTTACCAGCTTCAGTAACTGTATAATAATACGATCCGGAAAGTGGTGTCCCGCAGTTGCCCCCTTGACTACAATTTCCAGTATTATTATTGCCATTACAACTGTAAGCATAAGCTCCAGTAGTTCCATTTTCTATGCCAGTCCCTACAAACCCTGTTGCAGAATTGTAAAAATTGATGGTAGCTCCCGATGGAAGTCCATTAACCACAATTCTTCTGTTTGACGAGCAGAAAAGATTGACAGCTGTGGGAGCATTTGAACATGTGCTCCCTACAACAACCGGACTACAATCATCATAAGAGGTGGATTTTTCATCCGTCACTTCAGCAGTAGCGGTTAGTTCCTCTCCTATTGATAGTGCAGGTGATATGGAGGTAAAACTCCATGTTCCGCTTGAGACCAAAGTTGTTCCGACAGAAACCCCATCTCTAAATAGCTCTATAATTGCGCCATCAGCCTCACTGGAAGTACCTGTCACTGTGGTCGCTGCATCAGCTACAGGACCGTCTATTCCGGGACATGCTGCTCTTGGAAGGATTGGATCACCGTCACTCAGGTCATCACCAGAGGTAGGAGGAAATACATCTATCAAATCTTCAAAGAGATCGTCAGTGATTCCCTGGTCATCATCAATTCCACCGATATCACTTACACTGCCTCCTGTAGAGCCACTTGGTCTGATAACAGTCCCTCCCACCATTCTCACTTTGGTAGCACTGTTGAATGGAAGGTCTGCATAAGGCACGTAGAAATCATAGAAATAATCCTGCCCACAAATGTTGGAGCCAGCAATGGACTTTTGAGCAAAATCATCGTAAGGGCGATCAGCAGTACCATCTCCTATTTCTGCCCTTGTCAGTGTATTGTTATCAATATCATATATGCTTACACCAAAGTTGGTTCGTAAGGTGATTTCGTATTCAAACCCAGGGTTTCCTGGGGTGTAATCAGGATCTTCTCCCTGTCCAAAAAGCTGATCTGTATCAACCAATATCGTGTATCCTTTGGAGTTGTCTGCTGTACCGCCAAGTCTAAATCGGAACATCAGGTTAGTGCCGTCAGAGTAGGTATAAATGGTATGATTATCCGTCGATTTTACCAAATCTGTAAAACCACATTCAGGACCTGTTGCCAGATCGCCGAAGGGTTCACCAGCACCAATAACGGGGAGTGGTACGTATGGAATTTCACTTTCTACTTCATCATCAGACATGAATCCAGCAGTAGTCTCAGAAGTATACCCATCCAGATTGGGATCAAGTACGGACTGCCCTCCTACAGCAGGCTTATAAATAAGTCCTGGTGTCTGCGAGACTGCCAGAAACGTGAAAAGTGAAAAAACGGATAGTAAAACGATCTTCTTCATAGATATCTATACCTTATTTGGCATGATAAAAATGATGATAGATTTTGGGGTCAATTCTACTTATTCGGTGAGAGAAGAATTTTGCTAGGTGAGTGAATAAAATGTCCGGTTTATTGAATCCAGTAATTCTACACTATTGAATCAGTCGTTTTCAAGGATCTTGATCTCCGTTCTTCTATTTTCCTGATGTTCCTCCGCTGAACATCTAACTCCATCTTTGCATCGATTAACCACCTTGCTTTCTCCATACCCCTTAGGCACAATTCTATCTCTTTCCACACCATGGCTTATGAGGAATTCAGTAGCTGATTCCGCTCGCTTTTGAGAGAGTCGTTGATTGTATGGAGCTGACCCTCTTGAGTCTGTGTGCGAACTAAGTTCTATTTTGATGTGAGGATTATCCTTCATGAACACAACAACTTTATCCAATTCCAATTCCGATTCAGCTCTCAGGTTTGCACTATTCACATCATAGTAGATATTATCCAATCGAATGCTTTCCCCCACCACAATTTTCTTCAATTCAGCAACGTAATCCTTCATTCCATAAAAATCATCGGCTACTGTGACCGTATCACGCAACGTGTAATAACCTTCTTGTGCAGTGACTACTTCATAATTAACAGGATTAATCAAATATTGATTTTCGTGCCCTTCAATTGGGGCAACTACCCCTTTCTTTCCAATCACTTTCACTGTTTGAATAGCGTCAAGCAACGTCTCTTTTGATTCAGCATCTACAGCTTTCACTGTCATTAATCGTTGTAAAAGGAATACTGGTTCTAGCTCCTTGAAGTCTGAAACTCCTGATGTGTTTTCCTGAATAGGTTCTTCAAGTAAAAAGTCTACTTTTTCGGCTCTAATAGAAAACACTGCCTCCTTTCCCAACTGTGCATCATACACTCCCTCTGAGTCTGTCAAGGCAGTACCAATCACTCTTCCAGATCGATCTTCCAACGTCACTTTTGCTCCTAAAATTGGGTCATGCGATCCTTTTGCAAGTACCCGTCCTTTTACATTCACAAATTCAGCAACATAAGAGTAGATATCATCACTACCAGCTCTATCGGAAGCGAAATATCCCTCTCTGAAATTGCCCAAGGTTATCAAACCAAAATCATCCTGACTGCTATTGATCGGAGCTCCTACATTTTCCGGAACTCCTGAAACTTTATTGTTTTGAAACTGAACCTGGTAGATATCCAGCCCTCCAAGCCCTTCTCTTCCATTACTGGCAAACCAAAGGTGATCGCCTGACAAGAACGGGAACATTTCATCTTCCGAGGTATTCACCCCATTGCCAAGGTTGACTGGTTCAGACCATCGTTCAAAGGTTCCCTTTTTTGATACGTATAAATCCGTTCCACCAAATCCACCCGGCATATCAGATGCAAAAATTAAAATCGTTCCATCTTCCGAAATGGCTGGATGTCCTAGCGAGTATTCAACTGTATTATGCTGGAATGGAGTGATAACCCACTTTCCTTCACTTATTTCTCCAAAAAAAAGTTGAAGGTTAGCTGTTCCTTTTTGATCTCTTTGAAGCTTGCTTCCCTGAACGCTGTTTCGTGTAAATACGATCTTTTGACCACCAGCGTATATGTGCGAAGGTCCTTCATGATACTTTGAGTTTAGTCCCTTGATCTTGGACAAACGGAGACTCGTATCTCCAGGATTGTAATAATAAAAATCCAGATAGTCAGATTCATCCCAATTATAGGTATTCTTTACCCATTCCTTTTCTTTTCTAGAGGAAACGAAAGCTATACCATCCTGATAATAAAAAGGACTGAAATCGCTTTTTGAGGTATTAAAATCCAGCCTTTCTATTGAATACTTTCCCTCTTCAGCAAAGAAAGATCGTATGTTTTCAATCCCGTTTATTTTGTCATCCACAGAAGTTATTCCACCACGTTCTTTGAAGCGGCCATACCAATATTTAGCCTGATCATACTTCTCGTTTTTGGAAAGTACCTGGGCGTATTCATACAATTTTCGATTATCAAATCCTTCGTGCTTTTCTACCAGTTTCCCGAGCCAGACTTCAGCTTTTTTAGAGTCATTCAATTTAAGATATGTTTCACTTAGCCTGCTTATGTAGTGAAGATTACCTGAGTCTTTTAAGTAAAGAAGCTGATACTTTTCCAACGCCTCCGAGTAAGCAAATTCTTCAAACGCGCGATCAGCACTTTTACGGATGAGTTGTTCCTGAGCAGAAGTCGAACAAACGATAAATAAAAAAAAGATTGAAAGAATTTTTCCCATTGACACTCACTACTAATTATGAAAACGATCTTCTGTTTTGATTAAAATTATTTCAGTTCTTCGATTGGATTGATGTTGGTTTTCTTCACACTCTATATCATCTCCACAGTCATTTGTCAAGTATTTTTCACCCAATGCCACATTAACCATTCGATCCATATCTACACCCATCCACTCGAGGTATGCCGCTACTTCGTCCCCTCTTTTTTGAGAAAGTTTCTTATTATACTCAAGGCTACTTCTAGAATCGGCATGAGAAGCAAGTAAGACTTTCACGTCTACATGTTCAATGAGAAACTCAGCGATCTCATCCAATGATTCCTTGTACTCATCACTTAGCAAATAGCTATCTAGGGCAAAATAGACTAACTGAATTTTGATTGTATCTCCATTCACGAATTCATCAACAAAATGAGCTGTTTCTTCATATGGCTTAATGCGATCATCTTCAATCACGACCGGATCAGGAATATTTATGGAATCATTCAAGAATTCTTCTTCAGGCACCAGATAAATTCTGTTGACAACAGTTGTGTCTGTGTCATCTGTTTCAATTTCTTTTGGATCCATTAGCTGGAAGTTAAACTTGCCAGCATTGATATTTAAAACGGAAGAGGCGGGAACGGTCATAGTAAATACTCCATTTTCACCTGATCGTGTATAGGCAATAGGTTTTTTCCCAGCTTTCACGATAACATCAGAATCAAGGATGGGCTGATCAGTTTGTTGATTATATACTTCCCCCATCAGGGTGATGTAATCAGGAATCGATCTGGAAAAGAAATAGATATCGTCCAAATTGATTTTCTCACGGTTTGAGGTGAAGTATCCATTCCCATTCTTCTCGATCAGGCCGAAATCATCACCATTGCTATTGAATGGTGTTCCCAAATTTTCAGGTTCTCCTATGACATCATTTCCAGTAAACGAAATCTCATATAAGTCCAGACCTCCGAGCCCCTCTCTACCATCAGATGCAAATATCAGACGGTCATTGTCCAAAAATGGAAAGCCATCTCTTCCCTTGGTATTGATATTTTTTCCCAAATTTCTAGGTTCAGACCATTTATTTTCATTTTTGATGGAGATGTATAAATCTGACTCGCCATATCCTCCAGGTCTGTCAGAGCTAAAAATCAGCACGTTCCCCTCATCATTGATTGTAGGTGCGCCATTTGAAAACTCATCTTTGTTAAAAAGAAATGGTTGTTCATTAATCCATTTTTCTTCTTCCTCACTCCATTCTGCAAAGAATATTTTTAGATTGGTAACTCCGTTGGCATCTTTTTTCAATTTCCTGCCGTCGTAGTTATTTCTGGTGTAAACCACCTTTCGGTAGTTATCAAAGAAACATAAAGGTCCTTCATGATACTTTGTGTTTAGTCCACTGGATAGGAAATCAACAGATTCATTTGAGACATTGTATTCATACAGATCCAAAAAACCTGATTGATCCCAGTTAAACTCCTGCCCTACCCATTCTGATTTTGGGCGTGATGAAAGAAAGACTACTCCTTTGCGCGAGAATGCGGGACTAAAATCAAGTGCCGGAGAATTAGCAGAAATTTTGGATATAATAATATCTCCAAATTTTTCATCAAACTGCCCCAAGTCAGAGATGGCATTAAGTCTTCGTTTTACTCTTTCATTTTCCGGATCAGATTCAAGGATTTGTTCAAACCAGAATTTCGCCTCGTCATATTTGCCATTACTCATCAAGGCCTCTCCCAGATAGAACCGAGAAAGTGGCACATCATCAGACATTAAAACCACTTTTCTAAACCAGGTCTCTGCCGAATCTGTCATATTCAGATTACGATAAGAAAAAGCTATCTGGGTAGTGATGTATCGCTCGTTCTCACCTTTATCTAAAGCCGATTTGTAATATGGAATCGCATTTGCATAGCTGAATTCTTCAAAGAGATCATCAGCCTTCTTTAAGGGATTTAACACCACCGTTTGAGCAAAGGAGCCTGTTATCAAGCATCCGATTAACACAAGTAAAACACCTTTTCTCATGTCTGCTGTAACTCTAACTTTAATTGATCATCAGACTTTTGCTTTCGTTTGGAGTCTCTTCTTTTGAGATAGGATGCTAGTCTCAATTCTACTGGTAGAAGTACCAGAGCCAGCATCAAATTAATACCTACTTGAAAGATGGGTGTTTCGCCCGCTATTTGCTCAATGAACGGCTCTACTTCGGTATGGATGTACTCGAAGAGCATGAACAAGCTGACATACACCATTAGACGCAGAATGAAAAGATTCTGAATTTTTTTAGATAGCACGAACGTGATAGACATAATGCTCAAAATGAATGAGATCTGTATAAGGTAGAACCACCATTTTTTCCAATACGGATAGTCTATCTCGAAAGTAATTTCATGATAGTCATTACCCCATAATTCTGGATGGTCAGATTCCTTTACTTTAAATGCGTATTTACCTGGATCAAGGTTTGTGAAAGTTGCCACATTTGATCTGGTCACTGGAGACCATTCTCTGTCAAAACCTTCTAACTGATATTGGTAATGAATAGCATCCGGATTTTTCAGATTTATGGCAATAAAATCAAATGTTATATGATTATCACTGTGATGAAAGTCGAGATCTCCTGGAAGTGTATTGTCAAGCTTTTCCTGAGAGCTATATTGAAGAAGATCTACTTCTTTAAAGAACAGTCGGACATCTTGTATATGAGTTTCTCTTTCTTTGATCTCATATTGAATATGAGGTAAAATAACTTTGGTAACTCCGTAGGGATTTCCAAACCAGATGTTCCCTTGATCGTCTTTTTCAACCGAATTGATTACTGCCTCCGTTTCTCCAAGTTCGCTTGGATGGTCGAATTGTCTGATCAAGCCATATTCCGGCTGAATGAGACTCAATCCCATCCGATGACCAACCCAAACTTGATTCGAATTATCTATCTGAACTGCATTGCAGAAATCAGAGACTAATCCTCGACTTTCATCAAATCGCTCAAACTCTTCTCCGTCAAAACTATATAATCCCTCACCAGCGGTTGCAATCCAGATTTTTCCAGATTCATCCTGCGAAATGCTATTAATATCTCTTGCGGGAAATATTTCATCTTTGGTAAGAAATTGCAGTTCATCTTCATTTTTCAGTATAGCAAGACCAACGGCCTGAGCTCCAAACCAAACATTACCTCCTTGGTCTGGAAGTATGGAGAACACCTCATTGTGATAGAAGCCGTTTCTGGTATTAAAGTGCCTTTTGAGTGTCCCATCATATTCAATATTGTATACCCCATTTCCTGCTATAGAAACCCAAAGATCATTCTCGTATCCCGCTATGATGTATCTCACCATATGACTTACACCAGGATCAACTGGATTCAAAAAGATGCGTTCATACCTCCCATTTTCCAGATTAAACCTGATTAATCCTTTATTGGAAGTTCCTAACCAGGCTATTTCATCCTGAATCAAAAGCTGTGTTACTGAAAATGAAGATGTCGATTTCAACAACTCAAAGTTCAAACTATCCTTTCCTTTTTTGTTGAACGCTTTGACTAAGCCATCGCTAGTCGCTAAGTAATAAAGATCTCTATCAACTTGATGGATATCGTTGACACCTTCAATCCCACTGGTTTTGGTCAGCTCATAGTGATGAAAGAGTGCTCTATTCAATTGAACCAGGCCATTTCCAAACGTACCAACCCATATTTCATTTTCTCTATCTACATAAAGACTGTTGATCTGATTACTTGGAAAACCATGAGCAATGTTGAAGTGAGTGATCTTATGTGGATGATTGTTTTTTAGCTCAATTTCTACAAGCCCTGATTGAGCAGTTCCAACCCATAGAGTTTTCAGTTCATCCCTTGCAATGGCAGTCACTCGCAAATGTTCCATTCCACCGACTGAAACCAATTCCTCTTCTGAAGAATGGTCTACATAAAACAACCCATCTTCTGAACCGACCCACAATACATCACTATCATGAGGATCTTCATATAACGCTGAAATGGGCTTTCCATAAGAGCCTTCGACAAAACCTTCTACCGCCATTCCATCTTCACCTTCAATCCTGAGTTTTGCTAGCCCCTCACTAGTGGCTATATATAAATGATTTTCATGCCTGATTAAATCAGTAGATATCAATTCATCTAAGAATTCTACAGGGATAACTTTTGTTTCTGATCCAGAAATTCGAGCTAGACCGTTATTACCCGATAATACCCAAATAGCATCATCTTGATCAAGATAGAGCCTATTGATCTTGCTGGGAAGATCTTCCGACTGCAATATTTTTCGATATCTACCATGCTCAACAATACTTACCCCTCCATCAGAGTACCCTAAATAAAGGTGACCATCCTTAGAAACTGTAGAAGCAGTGACAAGTTTCCCCATGGTGCTATCGGTTTTATTAAGGTTGATCATAGTCTTTCCATCAAACCGATAGAGGCCATCGTCCGTGCCTATCCACAGATATCCATCATCATCTTGTGAAATACTGTATATATAAATACCATCGAAATCCTGATCAATGCCATATTGCTTTATGGTAAAATCTCTCACTCCAGCCACTAAAGCAGTAAATGATAGAATAAAAAGTATATAGTTACTAAGCCTTATCATGGTTGATTCTTTTTCTTGGTTTTGTATTTCACATCTACCCTGTATTTATACTTAGGAGGACCTCCGATTGGAGATGAAAAGAAAGCTACTGCCTCATCGTATTGATTGGTAACGTAGCATACCATATCGTTTCTGGATGTTCGCTTTTTTACGATTTGCAGATCCATTGAGGTGTTTTTCTCTTCCGGATCTATCATGTGTTTGCTAGTACCCCAATCGTTATTATGTGAAACATCTGCTTGATGTCTATTTTTCGCGACGGAGTAAATAAGTACCGCTCCTTCATTGTCAAAGTCGAAGTTGTGCTGAGTAATACTCACCATATCTTTGTCAATAAAAGGATAGAGGTGAGCGACTGAGTGTATGGCTTCTGGCAGTCGAAAGGAGTATTCATAAGTAAATGCATTGGCTCCCTCTACTTCACGATTGATATCCGACTGTGTGCTTAAAAAGTATTTATAGAGATTTCCATCATTCCCCTGGATGCCTTCTGCGACTATCTTGAAGACATATCCTCCCATCTCTTCTGCCTTTTCTCCTTCCATAGGATTGAAAGGCCCGAAGGTATACCATTTATTATCGTATTGAGTTTCAGTTGTAAAGGTTCTTGTTGCCATTAAGCGGCCACTTTTATACTTTCCAACCGGATCAGTTTTTCTGCTATCTGGATGACTATGAGTCCCCTTCCCTCCATAAACTGAAAATTTGGTAAGTGTATTCCACTCCCCGTTCTTCTCATCGATATTACTCCCGGTACTTGCATCGAAAACTCTGATATAGACTGGCTTGGTAAATGAAGTTGGTATCACAAAAAAGAACACTTGGCTATGGTCATCATCACCCCAGGCAGGGTTGCTTTCAGGGCCGAATGTAACCAGGTAATCGATTTGCTCGAAAGAACTCGGCACCATCTGGGCTTCCATCTTTGCCGCGAAGAACATCAAGACAAAAAATAACAACAGAACGACAATTGATCTGGATTTCATATTATTCGATTTTGATGGTTATGGTTTTTGAAAGGTTGATGATGTCATTTTCATTAGTGACTTCTGAAAGTAATCGTACATCGTATTCGCCCGGAGCATTATAGGTATGCGCTACTTCGTCTCCATATTCGAAGACACCATCTCCAAAATCCCAATAGTAACTTACTGCTTCAGGTTTTTCATCATAAGTAAGGTTTGAGCGAACAGCTACGGTCAGCTCTGATTGACTTAATCCAAATGATAATTGATAATCTTCAGTGATAGTGACCTGAAAAATCCATTCATTCTGAAAAAGAGAAACCACTGTCGGGTCAATGATGGAAAGTATTACATCATACATTCCCAACGAATCATAGCAATGCTCAACTATCTCACCATGACCTTCATCTCCGTCACCAAAATTCCATTTGTAGATCAAGTCTTCCCTTTCCTCTTGAACTGATTCTTTCGCATCGAGAATAACACAATTCCTGACAAGATATATTGAATCATAGTCGCCTTGTCCAAAGACAATCAACGATGACATAAAAACTGCAAGACTTAGAATTACTTGTTTCATATACATAGCTATTCAAGATCAAATAAATCTGAATGCTACGTCTGATTACTAAAATATTCGGTGAATGAATAGAAATGCTGGGTGATTGATGGTTTTGAGGTGGGGAGTTAGATTAGTCTTTTATTACTAAATGGAGAAAAGGGTGCGATTAAATTTCGGAAAAGAACAAAAAAGCACTAACATTTATGTAAGTGCTTGATTTTCTGGAGCTCTCAGACTAATCGTCAACGTCGGATTACTCATACCCTCTTACCTTGCGCTCAGCCCCTCGTGAAATACTTCGCATTTTGAACCAGCGCATTAATAAAAGGTCGTTGATTCTCATCCGAATACAAAGACATAAAAAAACCCACTCAAAATGAGTGGGTTTAAATGAGCCCCCAGTCGGATTCGAACCAACGACCTACTGATTACAAGTCTTTTCCAAATTGCCTAATACTTTCTTAAAACAACATTTTCAAATAACATCACTTACAAGTAGCTGCATTTAATAACACCACAGCATAACACCTTTTTTCATTCCTCTTCTTTCGAAGGAGCTAGCTTTTTAGAAGTAAAAGGAAGTAAATAGAAAGTCGTATTTACAGAGGTCTCAAATTGCTTTATCGAAAGCATTTATAACCATTAAATATTGAGACAATGAAAAAAGATTTTAACGCAGTAATAAGAATGCATACAGAAGGCTATACACTGGAAGAAATTGCAGAATCGACAGGGAAAAGTCGAGCTGCTATTGCTCGATGGATTGAGCAACATAAAGCAAGCTTAAAGCTTGCAGGAATCCCAGAAGAAGATGAAGAAGAATATTTTGACGAGCCTACAGAGATAACCGGGCTATCCGGACTGGAGAAAGCAAATAAGCTGAAGGAAAGGGAATTGAAAACCCTGGACCAAAAAGCCAAGGTTGAATCTGAAAAGATTAAGAGAACCACGCTCAGAGAATTTAAGCGTGTCATTTCGGGGATTAGATCTTATGCTCGCGGGTTTAAGTGGAAGCATTCTGACGTCACTGAGACACTAGATAAGATTGAAAATCTGGAGGAGCAAGCACATGAGGCACTGGCATTTAATGAGAACGAGATAGAGAAAAATTCCATTTCACAAATTCTTAACATCCTCAAAAGAGAGTTTTCGAAGTTGGTTGAATCTGGTGAAAGTTTCTCTTTTACCTTCAATTTCACCGATTATGAAATGGAACTCCTGGACAATGCTCTTTCCTTAGAAGAATTTGACAATGATGAATTTGATGTAGAAGACTATCACCGCCAAGGCGCATGGCAAAAATTCGTATCTCTGATTGATAAATTTCATGAATTGTCTGGAACATCCGTTGGTAGAGAGGATATTCAGAAATGTCAAGAATCTATCCGGCATTTCAATGAAGTGATTGGTGAATTACCAGAAGGTATCACCAGCGAATTCGATGAGGAGTTGGAAGTCCTTGAATCTGTTTCGCAGTACTTAAAAGAATTGAGTATTCGAATCGATGAGAGTATATGGAATTCTAAACGTTTCTTGCTGTCCGAGGAAGTAACCGATCAGATTAATGTCTTGATAGAAAATGAAGGAGAGCCTAAAGATGAATGACATCTAAGGGGTTGGAAACGATAGAAGTGAGGTAAAAGGTTACTTCCATTCTTTGTATGTTGGTTACATCTGAGGCCCTTACTTTCATAAGTGAGGGCTTTTTCATAGTATATGAACACAGGGGTGATAGTTAACCATTGATTCTTTTATTTCATAAATGATGGCTTTAAACTAAATAAAGAATGATTTTACCTATTGAGGTGGGGTGGTTGGGTTATACTAACCCCAACTTCATCACCCCCATGAAAACAAAAGCTTTACAGCCTTTCCCTGAGTAACCGGACACACCCTTCAAGTGATAAAAAGGGGAAACTAATATAGTCCAAAACAGCAAATATCATTTTAAACTGGCCTCATTTTTGCCTACATTGTAGATGCTTAAAAACGTAAACCATGAAATTATCAAAAATTAGAGGGGTGCCGATGAGGCAACAATTCGGGTGGTCAACTTCAATCCGTAAAGGTTTGCGTTACCATAGCACGCCCCTCGTTATTTAAAATGCTAGAACAATGCAAACATTGAACATTACTGAAAAAGCTTTAGAAGCGATTCAGACCCTAGACGGGCCAAAGGAGATTGCCAGGCACCTTGATGATGCTATCAGACTTTTTTCTGTCCATGAGATAGATTTTGAGGGACAAAGTCTGGAGTTAGAAAGAACTTTTCGAACATCATTGTGGGTCCTATTTGAACTTAGAGATTTTTTTGAAGAGATCCATGTCCTAGATGTTGATCCGTCCCACTCCTTGAATTGATTTGAGGTATAACCATCCTCCCACACAAAACAATTTAAATTTCTACCATAATGAAAGAGGACCAAAAAAAGAGGATACAAAGCAAACTTGAAGATCTTACTCCTCAAGAAAGGATGGATTTGGAAAAATGTCTAAACTGGCTGTTA
The DNA here is from genome assembly GCA_965267215.1 of Ekhidna sp. GTDB lineage: Bacteria > Bacteroidota > Bacteroidia > Cytophagales > Cyclobacteriaceae > Ekhidna. Next base: position 454,099 of record OZ253940.1, on the reverse strand, counting down.
TGTCGATACCAGGAAAAATTAAGAAAAGGCTAGTTAATTTATTATTCTAAGTGGAAACCAGTGAATGACTTAAATATCACCGAATATGACATATGGAGATCTGTTTTTCGCGGAGAAGTAGAGGATCCCTTATTGATTTCATGGAGCCTTGGTAATTACTTGATGCACAGTGTTCCTGATAGGGAGGTCCCAAGTGATCAATTATGGGAAGAATACAAAGAATACCTGAGAAGGAACTATCCAGAACAATACGAAAAAATTATTAGAAAAGGGTACGACAATCAATCGTTGCGATGGTGTATCAATCAAGAAATCTGGAATGACCTAAAAAACTCTAGTCACCATTTGAGCTTCCTTAAATATTACTTTGATGACACATCTACAGAAAAGGCTATCAAATTAGGGGTTGATTCCGGAAGGGAGCAGTTGATAAGCCTTAATAAAGCAACTGAAAACGCATTCTTAAATTTGTTTCATGTCAAGTTGAAAACCTTACATTCTAAAACATCAACCTGGATTGATTTTTTGGAGCACCAGTGCATTTCTAATTTTCAAACCGATATCTCCTCATTCTATATTTTTCTTGGACTACTTGCTGAAAAATATCCAGAGCACCATCAAGTAATAGAGAGTTTTAGAAAAAAAAATCTTTTCGAGATGTTTCCAAATCCCAGAACTTCAAATAAAGGTATAGTTCAGACATTTTTCCCAAAATACAATCCTTCTAAAGCAACCAAGGATATCAATGAGGCCTACAGGGCTGAACTGAAAAGAAAAATAAAAGCCACAGAGAAAGACTTATCAATTGAGTTACCTCGATCTGCTCATGGAAGATGGAATGCACAAAAATTCTACATTTTAGGCAGAAATTTTAAAAAAGCCGGACTGCTTTCGGACTAAATAGCACTCCTTTCCGGACGGCTTTTGGACAAGCCTGTTTTACACTTCCTCAAGTCTTGATAATAGCTCATAATTGCTACAGATATATTAAAAAAAGTAGCAATGAAGGTTATTGATGATGAAATTTTAAACATTAAACAGGCTGCAGACCTTACTGGTTTTTCAGTCGCAGGTCTAAGATATCAAGTATTGCATGGATCTGCTCCAGCCTATCGCCCATTAGGTACTAGGTCATTTAAGTTTTTCAAATCCGAACTTATAGCTTGGATTCGATCTGAAAATAATAAAAGCCACCCCGTAAATCGGTAAGTGGCTTTTTGATTTCATAAACTCGTGTGATTGCTGCTGGTAACATTTAATCACACATAAAAATTGAATTATGAATATAAAATTAAGTAAAAAACACAAATCACCCCATTGTAGTTTGTGGGGTTACTCAAGAGAGCATCATACAATCCTCTTGTATGATCAAAGTGTAATCGTCAGTTTCCAATTAGACTATTTAAGAGAATACTTCCCTCCTACATTCCGTCCGGAATGGGTGAAGCTTCGAATACGTCGTTTGTTGATTTACAAACGCCACATTAATAAACAAATTCAGCTGCTTCATAGCGAAGAAAGGAGGGGTGCAGCATGAATACCCACACAACCCCCAATAAAAAAGCCAGGCTTGAATTGGAATGCTGCATAATTGGTGCCTGCTTGATTGAGAATTGCTACGACCAGATAGGAAAGTACTTACAGCCAGGGAATTTTACATGTGAAAGTTACCGGTCCATTTGGCAAGCAATTGCGGACTTATGGCCTACTGACCCGGTAGATATGCGGACAGTAAATCATCATCTTATAAGAAAATATGATAAGCAGCTTGCTTACGAAATTGCTACCTGTGCCGCTTATGTTAATTCAGCAGCCAATGTTGAATTCCATGCAATGAAGTTGCTTGAAATCGACATACAATCTAAAGTTCTTAGAGCAATAGAACAGGCTAAGTGGCATCCTGCGGACGGATTAATAAAGGAAGCTAGCCGAGATATATGGGTGTCAATGAGTGGTGCTAAGGACATCCTTAGTACCCTCGAAGATGCGGCCGCTTGGCTAAGTAAGGTTGATTCTGATCATTCTCTGACAAAAGAAATAATAGCATTCGATAATGCTGTATCTGCCAAGGCTTCACAGATTAATTCTAACTATCCAGTAAGAAGCCTGCTTAATGCCCTAGAGAATATCGGACATTCAGGGGACAGAATACGACAGGTGGCATTGCGGCATGCATCTGATTTGTTAATGCAAATAATAAATAGCCCTTCTATCCCTCACCAGGTAATAGAAAATTTAGTCTCCACTACAAAAGCATTATCAGCATGAATGAATTTGAAAAATTCCGGGAAAAACTACGGAAGAGCAATAGTAATGGTGTAGCCACTATACAAACCCAAAAGCCTTTGTCAGCTTTAGATAAAATGCTCTTGTTACAAAAACAGATAATCGAATCATCTGAACAAGAAATTCCATTACTCGAACCCCTAATAACAATCGATGGTACATCCACAGCTATAATCCATGAAGGAACCATGGGCAATGTCCAAGGATCTTATGGAAGTCATAAAAGTAGAATCATTGGACATTTAATCTCAATATTGATTGCTAAGAGTAAGATATCCCTCGCCGGATTTACGAGAAATAATGCCCATCGTCAACACTATGTTGTATTAATTGATACAGAACGTGCGAAAAGAACTCGCTTACCAGAAGCTATCAAGAGAATCAGAAGGGATGCTGGTTATGATTCAGGCGAAACTATACCCTATTTTGGAGTTACTTCATTAAAGCATTTTCCTAGAAACGAGAGAAAGTCTGCAGTCCTTTCTTGGATTGACTATCATAAGACCAAAGCACTTGAGGCAGGGATGAAACTAGTAGTCATGCTGGACATAGTTTCCGACATGGTCCAAAGTTTCAATGACGACAAAGAATCTATGGAGCTCATGGATTTTTTAGGAGAGTTATCCGATCCTCTAATGATGAATGAAAGAACTGCTACCGTATTCATGGCAATTCATACGAACCGGAAAGGAACCGGAGAAAGCTTAGGCCACCTGGGAGCTGAGCTTGACAGAAAAGTATCATTGAAAATTTTAATGGAAGTAAATGATAAAAACACAAGTGAAGTGATCTTAAAATTTAAGAAGATGTCAGAGGGTAAAACACCTGGGGATATAATCTTAAACTTTGATACAGGTCAATTACTGCCAGATTATGAAAAGAGCAAAAGACAGGGTTTGAAAGAAGAATTTCTGGAAATACTACCTCATGCATTGCCGATAGGAAACCAAATGAAGTTTACAGATATCGTCAAAAAAATTAGAAGTATAACTAAAGATACTGAAGATGAAATGAGCGAATCAACTGCGAAAAAGGAATTATCAGAGTTGAAGAATAGACAAGCAAAGGGAGTCATTCCTAAGTTTCTCATCTCGGGTAAATCTTATGCTATTCGACATGATGAGAAAACTAAATTATACTCATGGATCGAGTTTGGTTCCTAGTTCTGACACTATATAAGTAGTGGAACCTGGAACCAATTAAATATTTAAAAAGAAAAACTATGGACATACAAATTGAAAAAGTAGTAAACCAGGCACTTCGAATTGAAGAACCATTTAAGAGGACAACATTTTTAAAGGCCTGTTGTGAAAAATTCCGACTTGATGAGGAAGAAGTAATTCAAGAGATGAATGTCAAATTGATTCAAAGAAGAAACCAGAATTAAAATGCTTGAAATAGATAATAATGAACAACCATTACACAAACAAGCTGTTAAGATCGACGCTATTGACATGGGCGGATGGATGTGTCCATGCAGTGAAATTCGACTAAAGACTAAAAAGCAAATTTGCTGGGAATACCTAAATCCGGAGACAGGGAAACCAATCTCAGACAAGACATTAAAAGCCTGGCTTGATAAAGCAAAAATACCAACAGGTAATTTCAAAATCCTTCATGCTCCGACCGTAATGGAAATATATAAAATGCTTGGTCAGCCTGATCGGTTTTGCAAAAAAGTGAAACCAAAAAACTAGAGATTTTCTATTAAGAAACTAAATGAGTAAGGTCGTTTACTTTCCTATCTATAACATTCATTCCCCGCTGGTAAAAGCGGCCCTAGGAATGAAAGATCCTCGTTCTGTAGAGCGGTGGATGAGGGAAGCCGGCATTACAATTAAGGAAATTGGTGGAAAAAAAATGATCAGCTGTGAAGATTTGATTGAGGCGACTAAGAAAAAAGACAACAGTTCACTAACTTATTCAATATCACAAGAAACCTCCGATATTCTAAAGGACCTGAAATGAAGAAAAAAAGACTACCTAAAAAATACCGAAATGAAGGTCTACACATATGGTGTACTAAATGCAAAAAGGTGGTTACCAATCATCCATGTCAGCACGCAGAAAATCAGCGCTATCAGTCACGTATTTATAATCCACATACTAAGAGACAAGATTGCATTAAAACCCACAAAGCAGATACTCCAAAGAAAGCATGGGATGACCACAGGCAGTATAGAAAGCAACTGGAGGAAAAAGATTTTAATATCCCCTCAATCAATCCGACTGAAAAACCGAAGATCAAATTTTTGAGAGAAGCTGCAGGACTGTATATGGACTACTTGAAAGACATTAACGTCCCAAGCTATGAACACAAAAATCTAACACAACAGCATATCAACGACACCATTCGTTACCTTCTACGATTTTTAGAGGTGGTGCAAAGCATCGAGGGAACTGTAGCAAAGTTCCCTATAGCCACCGTGGGCACAAAACATGTAGCAGGCTTTGATGAGATGATTATAGGCCTGAACCTTTCCGATCGATCCTACAATGCCCATATCACTGCAGTAAAATATTTTTTTGAGTTTCTGATCAAAAACGAATGGGTAAAAATGAGAAATCCATTTGGACAGATACCAAAAAAACATCTCGCATACGATCCTGAGATTATTCCATTAGAGGAGTTTGAGAGATTTTTAGCAATCATCACCCCGGTAAATGGTGTAGGAAATAAAGGCAGCAAAAAGGAAACGGTCAACTTCTACCGTCCATGGATGAAAAGGGTGTTTGTTTTCTCGCTACTGACCGGTGAGAGGCTGGATGGCATTGTATTGCTAAAGTGGAAAGACATAAAGGACAACTATATCGGTATTCCCAACTGGAAGGTGAATCGCATAAAGAAAACCTCCGTATACCAGTCCTACACTCCTATCACCAGAGATCTAGCAGAGGTACTCACACAATTTGATATCAGTTCTGACCCTGATCAATACATCGTAGCTCCTGAGTACCAAAACAGAGATACCCTGAAAAAGCTGATAAGCGGAGCGTTTTCGCACTATTGGAAGTTTACGGGTATAAATAGAAAGGTGACTTTCAAAAATCTTAGAAAAACCTACATCACTCGCATGACGGATCTATTAGGAGAGAAAGCTATGTTCATAAAGCATGGTAGTGACCGCACAGCTATAAAGCACTATTTGAATAAAAAGGAATTAATTTCCAGTACTCGAAATATTGAACTTTTCAATATCAAAGAGTGGGATATCTAAATCACAGTATAACACCACAGCATAACACCAAACAAAAAAGGCACTCACGTAAAAACGTAAGTGCCTGGTTTTCAGAGAGCCCCCAGTCGGATTCGAACCAACGACCTACTGATTACAAGTCAGTTGCTCTGGCCAGCTGAGCTATGGAGGCAATATTTTTATTATATGTGCCACCCTCGTTTGGGTGGGTGATGTTCCAAGTTAATTGCTCTGGTCGAAATCATCAAACCACAGCTGAGCTATGAAAGTGTTTTCAGCAAGGCTGAAAATCGGTTTGCAAAAATAGTAGTGTCCAGCTATTTCACAAATCAATTCACTAAAATTTATGATGAAATTGCTGCTAATTGAGCCTTCAATTCTTCTAACTCACTTTCTGCCTTGTCTATTCGTTCTTGCATCTCCGCTTTCAGTTTGTCTGCAGTAGCAGATTGAGCAAAAAATTCCATATTTGTATTCCAGGTAGAGATGTCATTTTCGAGGCTGGATATCTTTCTACGAATGGAGTGTTCTTTACGCTGAAGTTTACGTTCTCCACCAGGTGTATTCCTCAGCCTTCCCATTTCTATGTGACTCCTTAGATCCATTCGATCATCTTCCGGAATAACTTCGCTGGAAAGAAGCTTTGACTTTACCTCATCAAACCTACTCCTACTTTTCTTTATCGCATTTTTTGGCACAAAACCTATAGCGGTATAGTTATCAATAAGATCATAGACAACATCCAGGTCAACGTTATCAGATGCTGCGATTTGCTCCAACTGATCACAGATTTGCATTTTGAGTTTAAGGTTCTCATCGAACTCTTTGCGCTGCTCCTGATTCTGTTCTCTTCTTCTATTGAAGAAATGATCGCAGGCATCCTTAAATCTCTTATAAGTCTCGTTTCTCACTTTCTCCGGCACAGGACCAGTGTCTTTCCAAAGTGCCTGTAAATGCTTGAGCTTATCTGCAGTAGAATTCCAATCGGAACTGTCTTTTAACGCTTCGGCTTTCTCTATTAGCTCCTGTTTTTTAATCAAGTTCTCTTCTCTCTTGGACTCAAGTTCTTTGAAGAATTGATTTTTGTTTGCAAAGAACCCCTTAAAAGAGTTCCAAAAAGCTTTGTTGGTAGCCTTAGCTTTTTCTTTAGGTACTCCTCCAATGGCTTCCCATCGTTTCTGAATTTCAAGGATTTCCTTCGTCTTATCGTTCCATTCTGTGATGCGATCAGAACCAAATTGAGTGAATTGATCAACCTCTGCAATCAACTCTTCCTTTTTAATCAGGTTAGCTTCAAACTCTACTTTTAAGTCTTCGAAGTATTCTTTACGTCGAGCATATATTGCATCTGAAGCAGCCTTAAACCTTTGCCAAAGTGGCTCTTGATTTTCCTTCGGAACAGGACCAATATGTTTGTACTCTTCATGAAGCTCATTTAATTGAATGATGGCTGACTTCATATCCTCTACCTCCATAAGAGCCTCGGCTTTCTCACAAAGCTCTTCTTTAAGCTTCATGTTCTTCTTTCGATCCAGATCCTTCAACTCAAAGTAAATACTACGATTATCGTAGTATCTATCCAAAAGAGCGTTATAATTCGCCCAAAGTGTCTTATTGTATGCTCCTGGTACAGGCCCAATCTTTTTCCACTCTGACTGTAGGTCTCTTACAGAATTGATGCTATTGGAAGATTCTTCTCCATCCACAATTTCTCGAAGTTGCTCAAGTAAGCGCTCTTTCTTTTTAAGATTGTTCTCCTTTTCGCTTTCAAGATCTTTATAATGCTTGTTTCTCTTGCTCCGAAGCTGTCCATAGAGCGCGGTAAATTCTTTATCTATTTCATCGCCATGGTATTCAAACCCTTCGGCTTCATTTCCCTCAGAAACAAATTTCTGAAGTGCTTCATTTTTAGATATTTCGTAAAGCTCATCAAAACGTGGCTTTACTGCTTTTAGCACCCGATCGAGTTTTCGGATGTTTTCTTCGTTTCTTATTTCTTTTATCTTGGTGATCAACTCTTCTTTAGAAGCATGATCAAAATCTAATTCTTCCTCTTCTTCGTGATCATCTTCTTCCGTGGTATCTTCTCCTTTGGGATGCTCCTCTTCTTCCATCTCGACATCTTCTTCGTCTGCTACCTCTTCTTCTGTAGAAGCTTCTTCTGAGGGGGTAGGTTCGGCTTTCTCCTCTTCTACCTCCGGTTGATTCTCGTTACTTAATTCAGCTTGATCCTGAACTTCCTCAGGTGTTTCAGTTTTGGTTTCTTCTGAAACATCCTGCAATTTCTCGTTATCCATTATGGAACCTGTTACTATTTTCAATAAGACACAAAGCTAACCAAATACCCTAATTCAGTCTGGGATCTTTTGGATAGTTGGACATGAGACGGTACTTCCCTCCCATGGTATTCAGACACGCTTTCCATAGGTCTTGGTTGTCCCAGTCAAAAATCATTTCTACTGAAGGTTTCTTATATACAATCCAGGATTTGGCCTTTAGTTCATCCATCAATTGCCCTGGGGACCAACCTGAGTACCCGACGAAAAATCGAATATCTTTCGGTTGAATAGACCTGACATTCATCATTTCAGTCAGCATATTCAGGTTTCCTCCCCAATAAAGGCCATCCAATACCTGATATGCACCATCAGAAAGAGACGATTCACGATGAATCCAGTGAAGTGTATTGTGTTCTACCGGGCCTCCAATAAATAGCTTCCCTGGATAGTCACCAGCTTCATCTAATATCTCTCCAAGATTCACATGAGCCTTTCGATTGAGAACAAAACCGAAGGTACCATTTTCATCGTGTTCACAAATGAATACTACCGTCCTTTCAAAATTCGGATCTGGCAGGTATGGTTCAGAGATCAAAAGATCTCCTCTCTCCGGTTCGATAAGTTTATCTGATGAGAAAAAATCCATTCTCTTAATGTAAGGCGGGTCTTATTTCCAAATTATCTAAAATTACTCCTTCTTTTTCCTTCATTTCTTCCAGTCGCTGATATACCTGATCTTCTTCAAAGTAGTTTAATGCCATTCTCACAAACACTTCACCGTGTCTCGCTTCAGAAGCCCAAAGTCTATGATAGAATTGCTTCAAATCTTCCTCCTCCAATGCTTCATAAACAAGCCTAAACCTCTCTGCCCCCCTTGTTTCCACCAAAGAAGCCAAGAGAAGTCTATCCATAAAACGTTCTTCTCTTCCATCTCTACATATCTTTAAGAGCTGTTGCATATAGAGATCTTTAGGAATTTCATGATTGAGTTGAATGCCTCGCTTTTGCATAATCTCGTATACATCTCTGAAATGCTCCAATTCCTCAACTGAAGTATCAATTAGTTCGGGGATTATTTCCGTTCTGTTCGGATACTTTGCCACCAGGCTCAGAGCCATCCCAGAAGCCTTTCGTTCACAGTCAGCATGATCTTGAAGGAAAGCATCAAAATTATTCGTTACAGCCTCCACCCATTCCTTTTTTGAGTCTACTGTTAAGTCTATTCGAAACTTCATCTACCTTTGAATTAATAACTTTTTTAAATCACTTAAGTTGAATTTCATATATACAATATTTGCTTATGAATGGTACATATGCGGTTCCCTGTTGGGGGATTCGCCTAAAATATTCACAAAGTACCTGTCCGCCTGTAAAGACAGGGTTTGAATATTTCAACTTCAAACATTTATACTTATTTCAAAAGTAAAAGGAATCAATAAACATGAGAGAAGATATAGCTTCTATCCGAAAAGAATACACACAATCGAAACTGGACGAAGAGTCTATCTTGAAAAATCCTTTTGATCAATTTGATAAATGGTTTAAAGAAGCATTAGATAGTGAAATAACAGAACCTACTGCCATGGTTCTATCCACAGTTGATTCATCTGCACAACCGTTTCAAAGAACGGTTCTTTTGAAAACATTTGATAAGGATGGCTTTGTATTCTATACAAACTATGAAAGCAGAAAAGCGGAACAAGTAGGAAGTAACCCCAAGGTCAACATCCTATTTCCATGGTATCAGCTAGAGCGTCAGGTGGCCATAACAGGTCGTGTAGAAAAAGTATCCACTAAACAGTCTTTAAAGTATTTTCTTTCCAGACCAAAAGGAAGTCAACTTGGAGCCTGGGTTTCTAATCAAAGTGAAGTAATCTCTTCCAGGAGCGTTCTGGAGACCAAACTTGAGCAGATGAAAAAGAAGTTCAAGGAAGGTAAGATCCCGTTACCAGATCATTGGGGAGGGTACCGGATTATTCCAAGCTCTTTTGAATTTTGGCAGGGACGAAAAAATCGTTTGCACGATCGTTTCCTCTATGGAATAGAAAATGATGGTTGGAAAGTGAATCGTCTGGCTCCCTGATGCAATCGCTCTATCTGGAAAGGTATGCCTGGCAGGAGGAGCTATTCCCCGACTATCAACCATCCAAAAATCTGTCTCTTATTATTGTTATTCCATGTTTTAAGGAACCGAATCTGATAGATACTCTGGAATCGCTTAATGCTACAGATAAACCAAATGGAGATGTTTTGATCTTGATAATCGTAAATGAGTCCGATCAAGCGTCGGATCAAATTCGAAGAGCAAATCAGCTTACCATAGATCAGCTCAAATCCCATCGATCCAAATATCCGTTACTAGTAAGTCATCAAAAAATTGCCGCTAAAAAGGCTGGGGTGGGCTTAGCAAGGAAGATCGGGATGGATGAAGCTGTCCGAGTTTTTAGAAAAGTCGGGAATGATGGTGCGATAGTTTGCTATGATGCGGATTGTAGATGTGATACAAATTATCTCATTGAAATCGAGAAAGCGTACAGCGATCATACAATCAATGCAGGTATCGTCTTTTATGAGCACGTGCTTCATAGAGAAAATCACCAGGAGATTGTAAACTATGAACTCTATCTAAGATATTATATTGATGCTTTGAGAGAAGCATGCTTCCCATATGCTCATCAGACCTTGGGTTCCTGCATCACCGTAAGGGCTTCCATGTACGAGAAAGTAGGTGGTATGAATACACGCAAGGCTGGAGAAGACTTCTATTTCCTAAACAAGACCATTCCACACGGAGGTTTTATTGAGATCAATACGACCACAGTTCGTCCTTCAGATCGAATTTCTGATCGTGTCCCCTTTGGGACTGGTAAGGCAATCTATGATATGCTTCAATCGAATGAAGAATATAGTGTATATCATCCGAATACATTCGAAGACCTGAAACTATTTTTCAGCAAGATTCAGGAATTCTGGCATGAGCAAGAATGGAAGATACCAAAAACACTTGCAGTATTCTTAGGAGACGAATGGAATGAGCAGATCAAAGATCTAAAGTCTCAAGTAAGCTCACGGGAACAATTCTTAAAAAGATTCTACCATTGGTTTGATGCTTTTAAGATCTTGAAGTTTGTTCACTTTTGCCGAGATGAGTTCTATCCAAACGTTGAGCTGGAAGAGGCCTTGGATTGGTTAAGACAAAAACATTTTTTCTTGAAGGGGTCCAAAGAGTCCTATTTAATACAGCTCAGGTATTTGGATAGAAATACTTTTAAAAAGTAACTTATTAGACTCATCCGGTTAAAGCAGCATCTCAACCATCCATTCTTTTTTTCGTTAATCCATCCATGCCTAAATCTTCCCTTTTAAACATTATTCCTGTTATACCTTCTGCAGATATTAAACGAGATCTTGAATGGTATGAAAAATTCACTGGCTTTAAATACATATTTGGTGATGATGGATACGTTGGCCTTTTAAGAGATAAGTTAGAATTTCATTTACAATTCCACCATGGAAATACGGATGATCCTGTGCTCCCTTCTGTGATGAAAATTTTTGTAGCTGACATCCATTCTTATTTTGAGGAATTTGAGGAAAGAGGCACGATCACAAAAGATAGATTACGAATGAATACCCCATGGGGTACTCATGAATTTGGTTTCTACGATCTAAATCAGAATGCTATTTTTATCGTTCAGGACGCCTAACTAAACCAAATCAAATAAACTCTTGACACCAAGAAAGTGCTTTACTTTGAAGCCTTCAGCATGAGCTACACCTATTCGTTGGCCCCACTCTATGGTGCGCGCCTCTAACATGTTCATAAAGCCTTTTGAGCTTATGTAGGTCTCTGGTTCTGTGCTATTAGGATCGTGAAATTGTGATTTGAAGGCCTGAATAGCCGCTCTTCGTTCCTCCATCACATCGGATATATCCACTAGAATGTCCGGCTCATGCGCAATGCTCTGAATAGCAAAATATAACTTATCCGGCCGATAGGCTTCTTGCTGTTCTCCTTCTAAGCTTGTCTCCACAGCTTTTAATCCAGCAATAAAACATGCGCTTTCGACAAGCTGCGATCCTCTACCATGGTCGGGATGCCTATCATAGATCGCGTTGGTTATAACAACACTTGGCTTGAACCTTCTTATCTGCTTTGCGATCTTGAGTTGATTTTCCTTATTATTTTCAAAAAATCCATCTGCTAATCCCAGGTTTTCTCTTACAGTAAGCTTTAAAATTTCTGCAGCCTTGGTAGCTTCTTTAGATCGGATTTCCGGTGTACCTCGAGTCCCGAGTTCTCCTTGAGTCAAGTCAATTATTCCTGTTTTATAGCCCATTTTTTGATGGGCAAGCAACGTGCCTCCAAATGATAATTCTACGTCATCTGGATGCGCAACAATAGCGAGTATATCGAGCTTCATGTAATTCCATTTTGATTAGTCGGTACGTCACCGCATGGTGCAAAGTAACACCACTCGTATAATAATGGTTTTGATGGCCCTGGAATTTCTTAAATTCCGAATCCATTTTAAACCTAAAGTAAAAACCTATGCAAAAACATGACAGCTTATTTAGAGGTGTCATCTTGGTATTGCTCACGAGTATTTCGTTGTTCTCGTTGGCCCAGGATGATGATCTAAAGCCTGTTACTACTAAGTATGCCATACGCAATGCAACCATAGTACAGGCTCCTGGCAAAACCATCCAAAACGGCACAGTCCTCATGGAGAACGGCATCATAAAAGCAGTAGGATCGAATGTATCGATCCCGGCAGATGCCTGGATCGTTGATGCAGATTCAATGTTTGTATATGCCGGATTTATCAGTGGATTGTCAAATATCGGTGTAGAAAAGCCGAAAGATGAAGAGCAAAAAGACGATCGCAAAATGACAGGTACACCTACCTATAAACGGGCAGGTATCACACCTGGAAACTCTGTGAGAATGATGCTCAGTTCTGGAGAAAAATCCATAGATGATTTTAGAAAGTTGGGATTCACAACTTCTCACAGTGTTCCCCATGGAGGTATGCTTCCAGGGACTGGAGCCATCATTCTACTTGGTGGAGCAGATAGCGAAAGTATGATCGTGAAAGATCAGGCTTCCATGTATGCTCAATTGAGTGGAGCAGGAGGAGTTTACCCAAACACAGTGATTGGTGTAATGGCCAAATACCGGGATCTATATAGAAAATCCAACCAAGCCCGCTCCTATGAGATGAAGTATAAAGCTAATCCCAACGGGCTAGAGCGTCCTGAAGTGGATGCAGTGCTTGAAGCGCTATACCCTGTGGTATCAAAGCAAATGATTGTTGCATTCAAAGCAGAGGGTGTTAAAGATGTGATGCGTGCGATTACACTCCAAAAAGAGCTCGGCTATAATGCCATGTATGGAGAGGTCAAACAAGGATGGGATGCCATTCCAGCATTGAAGAGCACAGGGGCTCCTGTCTTTCTATCTTTAGACTTACCCGAATGGAAGGATGAAAAGGAAGAAAAGAAAGAAGATGATGAGGAAAAGAAAGAAGAAGAACCTAAGGAATCAGAGCTTGAAGAAAAAGCACTGAATGAACGTCAGATGGCGATCATAAAAAAATATTACGAACAAGCTGGGCAATTCAAATCAAATGGAATCAGATTTGGTTTCTCTACGATGGAAGTAAAGTCCAAAGATTTCAAAACCACCTTGATGAAGGTCATGGAAAATGGACTTAACACCGATCAGGCTTTAGCAGCGTTGACTACCAGCCCAGCAGAAATTTTAGGTGTTTCCAATATGATGGGAACCATCGAAACAGGGAAAATGGCCAATCTTATCGTTTCCGATACGGCCTACTTTACCAAAGATGCAAATGTCAGATACGTTTTCGTGGATGGGGTAAAATACGAATATGAAGCCAAGAAGAAGAAAAAGAAGAAAAGCAACGGGGAAGAAGCCGTGGATGCTGCCGGGGTTTGGAACTACACCACCGAGACACCTCAAGGAAATGGAAGCGGGGTAATTACCATCAAGGGTTCCTCTGGGGACTATAGCGGTACGATCACTGTTAGTTTCAATGGAAGTACAAACGAAATTGAAGAAGTAGTTGTGGATGGAAGTAACGTGTCTTTTTCATTCAAGCTGAATATGGGTGAAGAGATTACGGTTGACATCAGCATGGATATCGATGGAGACACATTTGAAGGCACCCTTTCTGTTGCTGCTTTTGGCAGTTTCCCAATGGAAGGTTCCAGAGATCCTAAGTAAGTCAGGTTGAAAGCTTAAAAAGATAAGAAAATGAAAAAATTAAACATATATATCATCCTAATCCTGACTGTTGTGTTTGCAATGGCTCAGGACAAAGGCAGTGTGCTGATTAAAAATGGGACGGTTTTAACCGTCACTAATGGCATGCTAAACGAGACAGATGTTTTGATCGAGAATGGAAAAATCACTAAGATCGGTCAGGGCTTGAGTGCTCCAAGTGGAGCAAAAACGGTAGATGCAGATGGCATGTTCGTAATGCCAGGCATTATTGATGCGCATTCACACCTTGCATTAGATGCAGTGAACGAGGCGACCAATCCCGTAACCGCAGAAGTTTGGGTAGGTGATGCGTTAGATCCATTGGACGTAGGGATTTATCAGGCACTGGCGGGAGGTGTAACAGCTGCCCATTCCATGCACGGGTCTGCCAATGCCATTGGCGGTCAATGCGAGACTGTGAAGTTCAGGTATGGTGAAATAGATCCGGATAAATTACGAATGGCAGGTGCACCTCGTACTATCAAATTTGCGCTCGGTGAAAACCCCACCAGGGTCCACGGTAGTGGTAATGGAATTCTTCCGCGTACCAGAATGGGGGTGGAGCATGTGATCAGAAGCTCATTCCAGGAAGCAAAAGAGTACATGGAGGCATGGGATATGTACAACAAAAACTCAAAGAACAAGAAGTTTAGAGGTAAGGCTCCAGATTATGATCTCAGACTTGAGACGCTTGCCGATATCTTAAAGGGAAATATCATCATCCATTGTCACTCTTATCGTGCAGATGAAATCTACATGTTGATGCAAGTATGTAAGGATTTTGGTGTTGACAAGCTGGTATTCCAGCACGTAAACGAAGGTTTCAAAGTGGCCCCCGAGCTTGCTGAGTTTGGAGCCGGCGCTTCCATTTTCGCAGATTGGTGGGCGTACAAATTTGAGGTATACTATAGCACTGCATACAATGCAGCTATCTTGACTAAGAATGGCGTTACTACTTCCATCAACTCAGATTCAGGTGAACTGATCCGTCACCTATACCATGAAGCAGCTAAATCTCAGAAATATGGAGGATTGAGTGATGACGAGGCACTTTCGTTGATCACCATCAACCCTGCTAGACAGTTAGGAATTGAAAACAGAGTTGGGTCACTGGAAATCGGAAAAGAAGGTGATGTGGCGATTTTTAAAAATCATCCACTTTCTATCTACGCCGTACCGATGGTAACCATCGTAGACGGTATCGTGAGATTTGATCGTGAGAATGATCCTGCAGATATGCGTATCTATCCGGATGCAGAAGAGAAAATCGATGTGACGCTTTGGGAAAAAGAAGATCATGATCGCTGCATGCAGAATACAGAATTTTTATTCACTGGAAAATAAGATGTCATGAACAAGATCATAAAAAACATACTTTCCAGTTTTCTTTTACTCGCAACTGGATTAGCCTTTGGACAAATACCAAAGGCGGAAAGTGGAACATTTGCATTGACAAATGCCACGATCGAAACCGTAACAAACGGAACCATTAACAATGGCACACTTATTATCTCCGATGGCAAGATCGCTGATGTGGGTTCCAATGTATCCATACCCCAAGGTGCAAAAACCATTGATTGCACTGGAATGACAATCTATCCTGGAATGATTGACGGAGGTACTCAAATCGGCCTTGTCGAGGTAAGCTCTGATCCAAGAACGAGAGATAACAATGAGATCGGTGATGTAATCCCTCACATCCAGGCGTTGACAGCCGTGAATCCAAGCTCTGTTGTTCTTCCTGTAACACGTGTAAACGGAGTAACTACTGCTTTGACTATGCCTTCAGGAGGACTTTTTCCCGGCACAGCCGCCTTGGTAAATCTGCACGGTTACACTCCTGATCAGATGTTTGCAGGATTTAAAGCTGTGGTTCTAAACTTCCCAGCAACTGGAAGAAGAGGAAGATGGGATCGCAGATCAGATGAGGATATCAAGAAAGCTGCAGACAAAGCATTGAAAAAACTAAATGAAGTTTGGGGTAAGGCTTTGCAGTATCACAAGATCGACTCAGCAAGCAACGGTAAGGATCAGCCTTACTATCCCGAGATGGAAGCATTACTTCCTGTTGTGAGAGGAGAAATGAAACTATTGATCAATGTAAATTCTTCTAAGGACATCAAGGCTGCTTTAAAGTGGGTTGAGGAGAAGGGTGCAGATGCAATTTTATGCGGAGCAGCAGAAGGATGGAGAGTAGCAGACGAAATAGCCAAAGCTGGAATTCCTGTAATAACCGGTCCTGTTCTAAGCAATCCAACACGCGCCTATGATCGATACGACAGACCATACGCGAACGCCGGAGCAATGCAAAAAGCAGGCGTAAAAGTAGCGATCAGAACCAACGAGGTGGAAAACGTTAGGAACCTGCCCTATCACGCTGGATTTGCTGCAGCTTATGGAATGGATAAAAAGGAAGCATTAAAAGCGATTACTATCGTTCCAGCAGAAATATTCGGAGTAGCAGATAAGTATGGTTCGCTCGAAAAAGGAAAAATTGCGAACCTATTTATTACTACTGGAGATCCTTTTGAGACCAAAACACAGGTAAAGTATGTGTTTATAGATGGTTGGAATATTCCAATGGTAAGTCGACATACACAGCTTTATGAAGAGTACCTGGAGCGCACTCCAGGTGTAGAAAAATAATCGAGCTCATCACTAAATCCATCTCAAGCCTTCCCAAGAATTGGGGAAGGCTTTTTTTATTGATTTTATCATAAAAAAGGATTTTTAGATGAGTTATGAGTCTTATTAAAAAAGATCATTATAACGATATCATGAATCTAAGCTATCTAACTTTATATATGGTATTTCCAACTTTTTTTTGTAGTTTAAAGGTAGAAGGCCAGTCCAAACCGCTTTAACAAACCACCAAACTTCTCGCTGCTATGAGCCTTAAAAAAATCCCTGCGTCAATTCTAATTTGCATCTCAATTTTGCTCTCTTTTTGTTCTTTTGGACAAGGAAATGCTTTACTCTTTGATGGAATTGATGACCATATCACTTTTGCAAGTGGGCCAGCATATTCAGCCGGTTCAGATATCACCGTTGAGGCCTGGATCAATCCTTCTACGACAACTGGTGTTCTCACTATTGCCAGCTGGACCGATGGAGTAGATCAAATAACCTATTTTTATTTGAATAACGGCGTTCTTCAAATCGTTACCGATGATGGTGTCAATGGAGGTTCAGTTACTGGATCAACTTCTGTGATTGCCAACGAATGGACACATGTAGCATTCAAAAGAGTAAGTGGTTCTTTTACCTTTTATGTCAATGGAGTAGCTGAATTCGAAGGTGCTCCAACTGGGGAGGCAGGTCTTGCCTCTACCTTTGCATTGGGATTTGTTACTGGAGGGTTTAATTATTTCCAGGGATTGATGGATGAAGTGAGAGTCTGGGATATTGCAAGAAGCGATTCAGAAATCCAAAATAACCGATATAGCATCCTAGATCCTCCCAGCGAAACAGATATGGTCGCCTACTTCAACTTTGATGAAATCGCAGGCACTACTCTTCCAGATCAAACTACCAGCAGTTTTGACGGGACATTGGTGAATTTCCCGGTACCTACTGATCCTAATTGGGTAGAATCAGAGGCGTTCATTGATGTTTTCACCGTCACTAACAACAATGACTTGGGCGCAGGATCACTGCGGCAGGCTATCACGGATGCAAACGCCTCACTTGCCCCAGAGGCACGCATCGAGTTCAACATGACAGCTCCCTTGACAATCACATTGGATAGTGATCTTCCCGCAATTACCAAACCAACGACTATCGATGGCAAAACACTGGCGACATGGGACTTTGCCAATGAAGTAATGGTTACTGTAGATCTAACTAATGTAGGAGGAGGAGATGGGTTCAATGTACAATCCAATGATGTGAATATCATTGGAATGAGGATCTTAAATGCTGTCTTCGGTATCTTAATCAATGGAGAAACCTATGATGACATTCTCATCCAAGAGAATATCATCAATCAAAATACAACGGATGCGATTGAGATAAATAATGGAGACAACATCACGATCATTGGGAACCATATTGGGGTTTCAGGTGATGGTTTGACAGAACAATCTGCAGCGGGAGCCGGCATTACAGCTTCGGCAAGCGACAACTTAGTTATTGGTGGTGATCGCTCACTTGGAGAGGGGAATAGAATAGCCGGAGCAGCATTTGCCAGCTACCTAATTACTATTGCTTCCTCTGATGGCGCTATCATTCAAGGGAATGTCTTAGGTGCTTCTGCTGATGGGTCAGATATCACTACAAGTCGGGGCATTCGCACAGATATTTCAGATAATATCACCATAGGAGGTGCAAATGATAATCTGAGAAACTACATCTGTGGAATAGATGATGTTGCTGCTATCTCAATCAGCAATGCAGATGTGGTTTTGATTCAGAACAACTACCTCGGTGTTGGCACTTCGGATACTCACTTAATTGGAAACAACTCGGGTAACTCCATTCCAGGTGTGAATATTTTCAGTTCAACCAATTTTACGATCGATGGTAACCTGATTGGAGGGTCAAGAGGTGAAGGGATCGAGATCGAATTTTCGAGTGATGGTTCTATTATAAATAATCTCATAGGAGTACGTCCGGATGGTATCACGGGATTTGGCAATAACACATACGGAATTAATTTTTCTACCAACACCATCAATAATGTAATTGTAGGTGGTAATGGAAGTGAAAATACCATCGCATATAATGGAGATGATGGTATACGAACTTCTCAGACTTCATTTGGAACCATAGAAATACTTCAGAACAACATTTTCTGTAATACAAACGCAGGAATTGATGTATCAGGCACGCCTGTAGTTGATGCTCCCATCATCACATCCGTTTCAACAACTGAAATCTCCGGTACAACCACCTCAGAAGATAATTCGAACATTATCATTTTCGAATCAACAGACGGATGCAATGATGACCAGGGAACAACACCTGTCGCACTGGGAGTCGATGTAGTAAGCGGAGGTACTTGGACTGTATCAGGGTCATTTACTATACCTGGCAACTACACCACCATTGTGGTGGACGATGAATCCAATGTGGATGGAATTTTTGGTGCTTCCGAACTTTCCGCTCCTTTTGCTGCCTCATTTAATAATGCCCTTGATTTTGATGGAATAAACAATTATGTGGAATTTGTCAATGATGATCCATTGTTTGATCCTGGAGCAGGATTTACACTGGAGGCCTGGATTAGGCCAGACAAACTGGATGGCTCTGTTCAACATATTGCCGGGATTAATAACGACTACAGAATTCTCATAGATGCCCAGAATCAATTTCAACTAGGTACAAGTGACGGTTTTACGATTTCCAATGTAACAGATCCTGCTTCCGCTCTGGAGCTTGGGAAATATGTACATGTGTCAGCCACTTTTTCTAGTGGTACAGCCACCTTATATATCAATGGGAGTCAGGTGTATCAGGAAACCGGAGTATCGACTCCACAGAATTTATCAATTCCCTTTTACCTTGGTGGCCTAGCTACCGGACAATTTCAAGGACAAATGGATGAAGTAAGGCTTTGGGATGTGGCGAAAACGGAGTTGCAAATTCAAACAGATGCTATAATTGAATTGACGGGAAGTGAACCAAATCTGGTTGCATACTTTGACTTTAACCAAGGTGTTCCTGATGGAAATAATACCGCTGTTTTAACACTTCCAGACCAAAGTGGAGGATTACCCGGAACCCTTAACAATTTCACTTTATCTGGTTCATCATCTAACTGGATCAGCTCGACAGCTTTCTCCCCCGTAATTGAAGTCTACGAAGGAGTAGATAATAGTGGTAATGCAATAGCTAATGATCAGATTATCCCAGTTAACTATGGAAATGTAACCGATGGCACTTCGGAAAGCTTAACATTTGCTATGGAAAATACAAGCCTCTTTGACCTGAATATCGACAACATCACTGTAGGTGGCGAATTTGACGTTCCGACAACTGTTCCATTTACGATTGCACCAGGAGCTACAGCCAATTTTATAGTGGAGTTGGATGCAACCACTTCCGGAATCTCTAATGATTTTGTTTCAATTGAAAGTAATGATGCTGATGATCCAACATTCACGTTTCCAGTAACGGGTACAAGAGGGACCCTTAATCCGAAAGTATGGTGGACGGATGAAGTTGGATCTTTTGATGACGAAATAGATCGTTCCAACCTGGATGGAACTGATTTTCAGCCAACTTATTATTCTGGCTTTTCTGCTGAAATCAAAGGCATTGTAGTGGATACGCTTAATAATATGGTATTTTGGACCAATACCGATGAAGGGACCATTCGGTGTGGGCGAATAGGTGAATCAGGATTTGTAGCAACTGGTCGGGTGTTAGATCGATTTGAAGGAACCGGAGGTGCGGTAAACTACCTGGGACTGGATGTGGACCCAATAGCCGGTCATGTGTATTGGGCAGACGCTACGAATAATCAGATCAGACGCGTAGATTTTGATGGATCCAATGTCACAGACCTCACCGGAATTGACGATCCTCGAGATGTAGCGCTTGACGTTGCAGGCGGTAAATTCTACTATGTAGCTCATCCGTCTGGTACTCCTCAACTGTGGAGAGCAAACCTGGATGGGTCGGGTGCCGAAATGCTTTATAGTTCCGGCACAACACTATTCACAAGTGTTGCGCTTGATCTGATTAATAATTATGTGTTTTGGACAGAAAGTGCCGGAGGAGTAGGAAGAGCAGATCTCGATGGAAGTAATGATGTGATTATCACCAGTCAAGTCTCTGGCCCGAAGAGCATCGATCTCGATCCAGAAAATGAGATGATGTATATCGTGGACGAAAATTCCATAGTACGAATTAACTATCAGGACGATCCTCTGGAAATCATACAAACCGGAGTGGAGGTATCCGATCCTCAGCACATTGCATTAGATACCCGAATTTTTGCGGACCAAACACCACCGACAGTTGTCACTCAGGATATCACCATATCTCTTGATGTAGCTGGGTTGGCATCCATTTCACCAGCACAGGTGGATGATGGAAGTACAGATGATTTTACTAGCCCGTCTAATCTTACATTATCATTGGACATCACCGATTTCGATTGTTCAGACCTGGGAGTAAACACAGTGACGCTCACCGTAACTGACGAAGCAGGTAATAGTACAAATGGAACTGCTACAGTTACTGTTCAAGATATAAACGCACCCTCCATTATTACTCAGGATATCACTGTTTCATTAGATGTATCTGGTCAAGCTTCCATTACTGAGGGTGACGTTGACAATGGCAGTAGTGATAATTGCAGTGTAAGCCTTGGTCTGGACATCACAGATTTTGATTGCACTGACTTGGGAGCTAATACGGTCATTCTTACCGGAACAGACCCATCTGGAAATAGTGCTAATGCCAGTGCTACAATTACCATTATTGATAATATCGACCCTACCATCATCACCCAAGATTTGATGGTTTCGCTCAATGGAGATGGAATGGCCTCCATCACTCCGACCGACATTGATAACGGTTCCAGCGACAACTGCTCATTGACATTAAGTTTAGATATTACAGCATTTGATGCGTCTGATATTGGAGATAATGTTATCACATTGACTGGTACCGACGGTTCGGGCAACATGGCTTCTGCAACAGCAACCGTAACTGTGTTAGACGATAATCAGGTACCCACCATTAGTTATGTGTTTTATGTAGATGAAGGTAGTCCTACGGGCACACTTATTGGTAGTGTGTCAGCCACTGATCCAGATGGCGACCCTCTGACCTACTCTATTGTTTCGGGGAATACAAATAATGCATTATCGATTAATTCAAGCACGGGCGACATCACAGTCAATGATCCTGATGCGTTGGATTTTGAGGCTACCCCCACATTTAACCTAATAGTTGAGGTAAATGATGGAAATGGTGCCATGATAGTAATAGCCATTACCATCAACCTGAATGATATCGATGATCAATTGTTACTTAGCACAGAAAATACTGGTCAAGATTTTCTCGTGTATCCAAATCCTGCCTCAGGAACTGTGTATATAAATCGCAACAAGAATGCTAGAAATGACCTAGCAGTAGAATTATACGCTCTCAATGGTCAGAGGCTACCTATCGACATCCAAAATCGCTCTAATGGTCTGGAATTAGATGTATCAAAACTGGATGCGGGGATTTATCACTTGAAAGTCATTGAAGGAAATAAAGTATTCTCACAAAACATTGTCGTAAAATGAAAGCATCTTTATCCTTATCCCAGGTATTTCTAGCATTCGTATTTTTCCATGGGTTGAACGTATATGCTCAAAACCAGGCTCCTGATATTACACTTGAATTTTACATTGACGAACATGTACCTGCTGGCACTTTAGTAGGAGCCATATCCGCAGATGATCCAGACGGAGACCCACTTTCATTCTCAATCATTTCTGGCAACACAGACGACACATTTACTATCAATACCACCTCAGGTGAGATCACTGTGAGTAATGAAGCTGGTTTAGATTTTGAAGTAAATCCTGTTTTCAATTTGGTACTGGAGGCTGACGATGGACAAGGTGGCATGACCAACGCGGCGATTATCATAAACCTGAATGATATAGACGAAAATCCATTAGGAATTGAAGATGAAATTAAGGTGCTCATTTACCCAAATCCAATTGTTTCCTCTTTTTACATCGAGACGAAAGAGCATTTCGATGATGACGCATATCCTGTTATTTATTCCATAAATGGTAGAGAAATACCATTGAAACTTCAGAAGCTATCTTCTTCGAAGTTCCAGGTATTTTTACCTTCCATAACCTCAGGAATCTATTTGTTGAGGATAGAAGACAGAAAACAGTCGAAAACAAATAGAATGATTTTCATAAGGTAGTCTCCCCTGCCCGGGCTTTCATGAATTGGTATAAAAGAAAATGAAGGTGAAAGAAACCACACAAAGGATTAATGATATCATAAACACATTATATGACCAGGTAAGCCACTTATACTTGGTATCTAGTACTTTACCCAAAAAGTACATATCTACCGACATGCTATCATAAAGACGTTGCTGACTATCCTTGAGATTACTGATGTGATCCACATACCGTTCTAGTGGCATTTGGAGATAGTTTCCAAAGAAAAGTAGGCTACTTTTATTGTTCTTCACCATCTCCATATCCAGCTCCTGATTGGTCACCTTCGGTCTAGCTGAGATCACTGCAAAAATCACCGAAATAAGAGACCCTATCAATAGAATAAAAACAGGAACAGTAAAGCGTAAGTGATCCACAATAAAAGTACCACTGAGCGTAAAGCCCGCTCCCGACAAAGTCACGATGACAGATAAGATGATCGTATTAATACTGATCATCATGTTAGCCTTCCCATCGGCTATGGAACTGAGATTGATTTGGTTGTTGTAGTTGGCACGGTAAAGTGTATCGATTCCTCTACCGAACTCCTTCCCTGTTTTCTTTCTTGTTGTAAGTTTAAAGGCCTTGTTAACATTTTTTCGTTGCTTGGATATATTTTTTATTCTTCGCTCCCGATAAGCCTCCTTCGCTGCTTCTGTGAAGAACACACACTTCACCAGCGACATAAACATTTTTTGCTCCCAGTCATGTTCGGTATAGCTTTTATCCAATAGTGAAGTACGCTCCAAACGCAGTAATTCGGCCTTCCTAAAAAATCGTTTCCTTCCTTTATAGGATATCAATGCATCATGAAGTACCCTGGCGGAAAGTGAACTATCAGCTGTTTGCTGTTCTACAATGAGGTCTAGTGCCTGTTGTTTCTTATTCTCTTCGTATCCTAAATCTTCAAGAAAATTTTGCATCAAAGTCTTGCTTTCTTGAATATATCCTTCAGGATTTATGGGATATCCGGAGTGGTAAAAGAGTGCCGCTAAGAGAAGTATTTCTAAGTCATCTTTTGAGAGTCCGTTCTGCTTTCCCAGTTCTTCAGCTACTTCGGCTACTTCCTCTGCATAGCGAACGTTATGGAATGGAAGAACTTCTTGATTTCCATATACACCTTGAACAAATAGTTTTGCCTCGTTTAAGATTGGATATTCGTCACTCATTACTTTCTGTTCACTAACTTAACAAAGAAATGAACCAAATGGTTGATCGATCAATTTGATAATTTAATTGACGAAGGAGCAACATAACAATGGGAAATATAACCTTGGTATCGCACTTGATGGTGGAGTCAGAGGCTTTTGTCACCTAACAATTAATTGAAATGATCTTTTCTCAGATCCAGCGACGATTTGCAAAATATAAACCCCTGTATTGACAGAACGGATATCTAAATCCAGTTGATGAAAATCTGCTGACATACTTGTCTTTCTCTCGATGGTAAAACCACTTATGTCTGTCACCACATAGCTTAATTCATCCTTTTCCCAAAGCTCCACCTCTACTTTGAATAAACCATTACTTGGATTTGGATAGATCTTTACTTTATCAATCAATGCAGAAGTACGTCCATTGGCTTCACTCACCCCTTCCGATTCTTCATCCAATGCAATAATGGTGATCACTTTTGAATATTCATCCTCACATCCATTGGAAAACATAGCATACATTAAAGGCTGGAAAGTACCGGCACTATCATACTGATGGGTTGGAAACATAGTAAAGTTGGTCCAGGTTTGAGATCCATCGTCCCAATCCCAGGTAGCAGAATCAGGAATGGATGTTGGCAGGCCTATAAATGCCAATGTATCTCCAATGAATGCTTCAGTGGCAACAAGGTAAAAGGTCGAATCTATCGCTGGAAGCACTTCCACATTGATCGAGTCTCTATCTACACACCCGTTTGCATCAGTAACTTCCACCCAATACACCCCGGAATTTTCGACTTCAATCGTTCGTTGATTTGAGCCCGTAGACCACATATACTGTTCTGCTATTAAGCCTGCATCTAGCTTGGCTTTTTCGCATTGGATGGAAAAGTCTTCACCTAAATCAACAAAATCGTCCTCAAACAGTATCACTTGTGTTCCAGCTATAAGTGAGCAACCATTTGAGGCAGTGATCATTACCTCGTAGTAGCCATCTTCTTGTGCAATAATGGATGGAGTGGTTTCCCCATTTCTTGTCCAGAGAAAAGATGCTCCGGGGTTTAATTCAGCTAGATTAGCACCCAATACAATTTGATCTCCGCATGTGATCGTTTCTTCTTTAAAGTCAACCTTGATCAATCCATCTGAAAGACTAATTAGTTCTCCGGAGTTTAATGTAACATGAAGTGTATCTATCAATGAACATCCATTTGTATTTATGATACGAATGGCATAGTTTCCTTCTTGTTCAATGGTTACCTCCGCTGTGTTTGAGATTACAGCCCCAGAAATATCTGTCCATTCAAAGCTGGCTCCAGGATTCAGGTTTATCAATTCATCACCAAAAGTGTAGGCATCTCCGCAAGTAGATAGGCTGTCTCCCAAATTAGAGACAGGAGATGGGAAATGAAACACTTGAATGGTATCTGCGCTAAAGCAACCGAGTTCGTTACTTACTCTGGCTACATAGTTTGCTGAATCCGATACCTCTATTGTCTGGGTATTACCTATGTTGTTTCCAAATTGATCAAGCCATTCATAAGAATCGAAACCAGTTCCTGCATTCAATACCACCAATGTACCGGGACATACGGTTATATCATCGCCCAGATCCGGCTCAGGCGAAGGGTTGATTGCTACCACCACTGTATCGCCGGACACACAACCATATTGGTCACGTACCTGCACAATAAATTCAACAGGCTCCTCCTCAATCTCAAATTGGAGATCTGTACTGGTTTCTTCGATCAGTTCATTTCTGTCTTTGAACCACTGAAAAGCGTATGCTTCAGGAGTAGCGATATCTACATTTATTTGCCCTTCCGTGTTTGGACACAGAGCTAAATCTCCGGTAATCGTTACAGCCGGCTTGCTGCAATAGCTAGCTGTCCAGATTCCATTGATGCCATCAATTCCGTCTGCGGAAATTTCATTTGTCGTAGGATTACAGCTTCCATTTAATACTTGCCAGGTAATCCCATCATCCTGTGAGTTAAACAGCTGAAGTTCTGCTTCATGATCCAACAATGTATCTAGTTCAGCATCAAAATAACGCATAATGACGGAACCATCAGACACATTGGACTCAAGATTCAACCAGTAATTTCTCCTAATTGATCCATTCTCAAGGCCAGGCAATGCTTCACTATTCCTAGTGAGTTCAAGCACTCCATTTGATCCAGGCAATGTCAGGTGAAATCCCAAGTCGGAGATATCTATTCCATCTTGAAATTCCTGTGAGGTTAGATTCTTTGTACTATGAACGCTTCCTGGAGTAGTCGTTATTAAGCGATTACTGGATTGTTCATTCACAAGATCCCCGAAGGTCTCCAAATCCGTATCCCCATCTTCATAGAAGATCATGAAGATGGTGTCCATTGGAGAATAAAGGTTTCCACTTTGCATATAGAGTGAGTCGGTAATGATCACATTCCCGATCACTTTTATCGAATCCTCTTCTGATCTATTCAAGGTCAAAACATGAAATCGGGATGCTCCCTGGGAATAAATGCTATCCCCGCCAACAATGATTTCACCTGTAGCTCCGTTGGTCAATGAATCCATTGATTGATTGATCAGATTTCCAGACATCTCCAATACACCCCCTGCATCAATCGCCAACTCTGCATCATCACCGGTGTGGTAGTAGTTTCCACTAATAGTGATTACAGTACCAGGACACACTTTAATGGTATTTCCGGTATTGTTGAAGATGGTTTGTTGGGCTTGTAAGCCTAAATTGGGAATCAATGCAACTAGCAAAACGAATAGCTTATCTATTGAAGTTTTCATTGAGTGCTTATTTTAATTGGGGTTAGTAACAGTATACCTAATCTTAACCGAGAAAATTTTGTGACGAATAGAGCTAGCAGTTAAATCCTCGGTTGCCGCCATTAGTGTTGATAAATGATAATTGTAATTTTCATTATCAATTACACTTAATTCTGAGGTTGGCGTAATTGATACCTCACTTCCAAAAAGGGATGTATTGGCGCTTTCCTGCTTCTCGCAACTTGTCCCATCATTCATACATTTAAAAAAATTGAACTGCATTCTTACAGATCCT
This sequence comes from Ekhidna sp., assembly GCA_965267215.1. GTDB lineage: Bacteria > Bacteroidota > Bacteroidia > Cytophagales > Cyclobacteriaceae > Ekhidna. The sequence goes on along the minus strand of OZ253940.1, from coordinate 426,921 downwards.
AAGCCGGCTCCACCATTATCTTCATAAAAAATGGTTATTTCTTCTACTATTGCTCCATGAGGCAAATGAATAGGGGCATAAGCTTGAGTGTTAACAAATAGATTGACTTGAGGACCAACAATGGTAAAAAAGAGCGGATCACCTGGATCATTGATTAGGTTTGATATAGCCCCTTCCGAATTGATGAAGCCTTGAGAAGCAGTCCCACCCGCCATTTTAAAATCCGCTGGACCTATTGATTCATACCTAGTTTGTGGTGATGTATAACTATAGCTTTCCGAAGAGCTTACCTGCACCTGATTTGTAACATTGAGGTTTCCATCTACTGAAAAATTGTTGGTCGATCTTAGTGAGGTGGCTTCAGGAACTAGCTGATAATCCCCAATTTGAATAGAATTACCCTTAATCTTACCATTGACATCTAAAAGAGCTGTGTTATCTGGATTATCAGTTCCGACTCCAACTGTGAATGGCGTTGAAGGGTTATAAATAAGCTCAGAACCGTCTAAACTTAAAGTCCAAGGATTTAGTGTCGTAAAAGCATCATAATCATCTCTGAAATACAAGAATTTGAACTGATCTGTAGCATAAATTAACAGGCCATTATTATCATAGGCTGAACCCATTATTCTAGGGGAGAGATTGCTATTAATTTGATCCAATGTGGTCGAAGGCATCAAGAAGCCTTGAGGATTGGCAAACATTGTTCTAACCTCTAACAAGGCATCCGGGTTGGCATCCTGTCCTGGATTCTTAGAAATCAGGGTTTGGGCAAATGCTTCCATCATAAACAGGAAGGCAATTCCGAGCATAGATATTCTTAATTCTTTAGTCTTCATGATTCTTTAATCTGGATGATCAACTGCACAAATAATTCTTAGGCCATGCAATCTCATGGTAGATTGAGTCGGGTTAGGAAATGCTCCCATAATCGCATAGAAATAATATGAGTAGTTAGTATTGTCTACTTTTTTATTGACATTGCTGGGACGGAAGGAAACGTTTACAACATTTGGATTCTCTCCATCAGACGCTGATTCAGCAATGCTTTCACAAGGACTTCCATCAAATGGACACCTGAAAAAAGCAAAGGACATATTGGTAAAAAAAGTACCTCCCTGGTTATCCATGTGGCTTATAATGATATCTTCAATTGAGCTATGGTCGGGTAGCGTAACAGGCAAAGCAACAGTACCTAGGAAGGTAGCGGTAGCTTCACTTGTAATAAGCGTGAAGTAGGATGTGCTGGACGAACCTGGTACCAAGGGAAACAGGTAAAAGGCTTCATATTCGGATGTCGCTGACTTAAAATCGAAGGCACTGTATGAAAGTGTTCTTAATTGAGGGGTTGAATAACTGTAATCCTCTTTTGAAGGGACAATAACTTTGCCCGTGGTGGTTAAATCTCCGTTTACTGAAAAATCATTGTTTGATTGAAGTGAAGTAATGGCAGGCACAAGATTATAGTTTCCTATTTGTATGGATCCTCCTTTAATCTTACCATTGACATCAAGCAACGCAGTATTATCAGGAGTATCTGTTCCTATTCCAATAGAAAAGGGACTTGAAGAATCATAGAAAAGAACCGAACCGTCTATGTTCAGGGACCAGGGATTTAAAATGGTGAAACTATTGTAGTCTTTACGGTAATAGGTAAACTTGAAACTATCTGTAGCATAGAGTAGTAAGCCGTTGTTATCGAAAGCAGAGCTACTTATTCTCGGGAGCAAGTTATCTGTAACTTGCTCAAATGTGGTCGAAGACATCAAAAAACCCAGAGGGTTGCTAAACTCAGTTCTCAATTCTAAAAGTGCATCCGAGTTGGCGTCCTGTCCTGGATTTTTAGAAATCAAGGTTTGGCTGCTTCCTTCCGAGAGAGCTAAGACTAGTATTCCAAAAAGGATTTTCTTGATATTCATAGCTTTTCGCTTAAATGTATTAGTTGGCTTCATATATTAAATAATCAATAGTAAGTGCCCCTAAACCCAGATTTGGAAGACCTGTACCAGATACAGTAGATGGTCCAGTATCAAATTCACATTCACAATAGTATAAATAGCCTCTGGCGAAAAAAGTAGGAAGAGGAGCGGAATCATAATCAATAACTTGAGATAAGTTTGAAACTATCAGATATGATTGCGGTGGATCCTCCAAAGTTGTACCTATATCTATCTCTACGGATACGGTTGGATCAAAGGGTTTTCCAACCTCAAGAACGGGCTGTGCCTTGAATTTGCATGATATACTCCCAAGACTTGTATCATCATATGCGGCCACTAATAGCCTGGTAATAACAGCATTTTCAGGCAACACAATAGAAGCTGTAGCAGTACCTGTTGCATTCGCTGTACTTAAAAAGAGCTGGTCTTTATATTCCCATTTTAATTCATTAGAACTACTTCCAACAAAGCTTGAAAAAGGTATAGTGAGTTTTTTAGTTTTTGGCGTAGAGTAATTATATGATTTATCACCAGGAATTGAAACATCTCCCTCTACCTGGAGCATTAAATCAGGATTTGAGTCAATCGCATCTGTACCAATAACGGTTTTTCCCTGGATAAGCAATCCATTAGCAGGTGCAGGACTACTTCCCGCATACCCAGAACCAATAGTCATCCCTCCGGCTACATCCAGGAAACTTTGTGGAGTAGATACACCTAGTCCAAAACCCGATAAACCTGGTGAGCTATGAGAAAGAACAGAACCGTCTTTGCTTAAGGTCCAAGGGTTTAGCACGCTAAATCCATTATAATCATCTCTGAAGTACATAAACTTGAACTGGTCATCCGCATAGATCAATAACCCATTATTATCATTTGCATTGATTGCATTATCGATCCTTGGAAATAGGTTGCCCGTGATCTGACCCAGCGTAGTAGCAGGCATTAAAAAGCCTCTAGGATTGCTAAATTGCGTTCGAACTTCTAGTAGGGCATCCGGATTTGCAGAGGCTCCTTGTATTTTAGAGATTAGTGTCTGCCCATACCCCTTCATGGCCATTATTGCCGTCAGTAAAAAAAATATCTTTTTCATCTTGTCCATTATTTCTAATCAATTATCATCGTTAATAATTTGGATCATTTTCTTCTCTGAGCTCCCTATCAAACCACTCGTTCCATACGCTTTTACCTGATAGGTTACTGTACCTTCCTTGGGTAAATCGCTATCCATAAATTCGATGGTTGTTTCAAATCCGGTAATGGGTCGAAGGGTCTTTCCTTTTGTTCCTCTGTAAATGATATACCCTTTCAAATCATCACTACTGATCGCTTGCCAGGTTAATTGGGCCTGTCCTGTTTCAATGAGATAACTTACTTCGAAAGAACCCATATCCAATGCTGCCTCGTTGACTTTTCCAAACCGCCTGGAATACGTATTGGAGGTCACAGACTCATTCCCAACTTCATCCACCGCCATCAAATAGTAGGTATACTTCACTCCATCGGACACTTCGGCATCCTGGTAAGCAGTTTGATCGCTCGCTAGTGTGGTGCCAACCATCTGAAAATCACTCGGATCTGATTCGCTTGCTTTGAAAAGTCGATACCCTTTTACATCATTCGTTCCACTTCCTATCCAGGAGATGCTCAACCCTTCCTCTTCGGAAGTGATGCCTGTGATCACAGGTGCTAAAGGTGGCGTAACGTCTGGCAGTTGCACGGTTGCAATAGCTGATCGATTGCTATAGTTTAATGAGGTATCCACAGCTCCTACTGCGTAGACAAACCGGTTACGTGCATTTTTGGGGAGCTTATCTTCAAACTGAGTTTTGGTCACCGGTTCACTGGTGACAATTACAAATGAGTTGTCCTCATTGTTATCATCAGCCAGCGACCGATAAACCACATAGCCGGCAAGGTCTAATTCCTGGTTGGCTTGCCAGGTGAGCACGACTCTCCCTGTATCACTGACCGCTTTGAGTTCCTGTGGTTCCTTTGGTGCTACAATGTCCCGAACTTCAATGAACAGGGTAGTGAAGTTTTCGTTTCCACTGTCATCTACTGCTGCTACTGCGTAGTAGTATCCACCAGGTTTCGTGAGTTGATCCACATAAGAGTTGGTACGTTTTTGAAGCGGTTCAGAATTAAGGAGCTGTGGTTCGTCCGCTACTCGCTCGAACCGATAGACATTGAATCCTACCAGATCTCTAGATCGCTGAACATCCCATGTCAATGTAATCTTCAGTGTATCAACGTTCGCATTGAGATTAATAGGTGGCAAAGGGGCTTCAAAATCAACTGCAGCTGTAGCTAGCTCCTTTGTGAGCGGGCTTTCTTGTCCAAAGAAATCAAGGGCCGTTAAACGATAGTTATAGGACATACTATCTACTGCTGCGGTATCAATGAAGAATACTTCAGGATATTCCAACTCTCCTTTTTCATTCCTATTCCGCTGAAGTACATACGGTTTTTCGGTAATTTTTTGATAATCAGTTTCTTCTGCACTTTTCCGATAGACATGCACCCCATAGTACCTTGTCACTTCAGGCTTCCAATTGATATCCACAGCGCCTGCTCTACGCTGCAACTGTACGTCTTGTGGAGGTTGTTGTGGTAGAAAATCGCCGGAAGTGATGACCGGAGAAATCCCCACCAGGTTTTCTTTCTTCTTATCGATACTGGTAACCCGATATTGGTATCGTTTTCCTGCTTGCGCTGTTTCATCGTATAATTGGATACCAATGAGGTCGGCAAATGATGGATCAAGAATGGCATTAATCGCCATAATTGCAGGCATAAAACTGTCCTGAAACTCTTTATAAGGTGTATCCTTAATCAACTTCAGGAAAGCATCAACATCCTCTGCTCCTTCAGGGGCAGTTTCGGAAACATTCAATGGTTGTTCATTAAGCTTCACCCAATTGGTGGTTCCTTTTCTACGGTACACGTTGAAACCATCCGGATAATACACTTTTTCATCAAACCATTTAACTACTATAGCTGAACTGGTTTCGTCTCGATAGTCATTAGCGACCAGCACTTTTCCTGAGCCGGTTTCCTGTCCGATTGTAAGAAACCCGCCGAGTAGTAAAGGCAACAATATGATATGTTTATAGTTATGCATGGATTTAGAATTTATGTTCAAACCAGACATCAAAGTCTTTCTTAATGACCTCTATGATTTCAAGCCGGCCGTAAAGACGACCAGACACTTCCGCACGATCCACAAACCTGACCGTCAGGTTTCCATTCATGTCGACACTTAATAAGGTGAAGTCATCGCTTCCAATGATAGGGGCCCAATACCTTCCTGTTAGTGTCGCTGTAGCTCTAGCCCAAACCGTTGCTTCATTGATGGCAAAACGGGGACGATAATTCACATCTGCATCGACACCTAAGGTAGCTGAAGCTGATGCGGTCAATGATGCTCCAAGTGTCTTATCACCTACTCTGGCAGTTGCAGATGCGGCCCACGTGTGACTCACTCCAAGCGCAACTCGATTAGGGTCTAATTCAAAGTACCCATCTCCACCAAACGCGCTGCACATCGGTCGAACTCGTACCTTTTGAGTCCTGCTTCCAATATTTACTTTCCAGTAGTTTGGAGAAGTGTATACTGCAAAGGCTGCATCGATACATGGAGGCACTGTTGAAGCAACCGCTCCATTTGAAGAGAATACTCTGTCTCGGCCGTTATAGTAAAAATTAACAGTACCTTTAATTCGGCCATCATCCGGATCTGTTACCTTGCCTATATACAAGGGTCCATCCATTTCCGGATTCTCAGTACCTTCCAACAATTCAGGCTCTGCCACTTCCCCAATAGATCCACCGGCAAGTGCTTCCAGATCGATCAGATCCTCTACTCCTTCAACAGAAATCCCCTGTTTTCCCCCTTTTAGTGTGATGTCATAGTTATCTCTTAATAAATTGCCAGTGAAGTTTCTATTCGCATCACCTTCTAGTGACAGGTCTCCATAAGGGGATCTTAAATCAAGTATGGCTTTCTTGAATTTCTCTGTACTTAGCCCCACTTCGTATTCCCCGTTTCGGAACGAAACACCATAACGAGAGCGACCTTCGGAGTTTATGGCAACAGTAGAATTTCCGTCCGTGAACGATGCGATCGAATTGCCCCCCAGCGTAAATAAGTATTGGTCTTCTTGATACTCAATGGACCGATCAGGCTTCACTCGAACAACTTTATTGTTATCCTGGATTTCAAGCGCTTTTTCCTGCGTCACTCGCATGCTTCGATCACCATCTTTCAATTCGATGAAGTGATCGCCACCATAGGCAAGTTTTTTATCTTCCTCCTCGTAGTAGATCTGCTCTCTACCCACCACAAATCGTTTCGGGCCGGTCTCGTAGCTGAAATAGTTTTCACCACCAAGTGACAGGCGCTTGTCTCCTTCTTTCAGCATGAACTGTTCTTTTGAAAGGGTGACGGACCGTCCATCAAAAGAGACAGACAGCTCCTTTTCCTCTCTTTGGTTGATGATACTCACCGTTTTATCACCATCACTTAGACTTAGCGCCTCGCTGCTTAAGTCAAAGTTTTTTACACCGTCATTGAAGTTGAGGGTTTGATCGGTAGCCAGTGTCACTACATATTGATCGTACCTGGCCTCCAATTGATCATTGGCATAAGCAAAGGATTTATTACCATCGTTAACACGAAGACTTTTATCGGCTCCCAGTGCTACAACTCGATTGCCCTCTTTCAACTCCACTCCTTCAGGACTGAAAGCAAAAGATCGTTGGCCATTGCTGTAGGAAAGAGATTTGTCTGTTCCGAACTCAATCACTTGATTGTCATATTCTAACTTGAGTCGTTCCTCAGAAATAGAGATACTTTTTGATGTTCCTTCACTGAAGGTTAGAATACTTTGCTGCGCGTAGGCCAACTGATAATCACCTGCAGTCAGCGTATAATCCTCATTGTTTTGACTAAGTGCATATAGATTACCATTCGTTTCATATCCGATGGTACCATTTCCATCGCGATCCATAGACAGACGATAGTTATCGTTCCCCTCACTAAAGAGGAAACTGGCTTCTCTATCATTGATCTCGAAACGCACCAGTTTTCCACCAATTTCTACTTCCAACACACCATTTCCAGCATCATCAAGCGGCACTTCTTTAGGGATTCCCGCTTCTGAAAGGATAATGGGTCCTCCAATTCCACTTGGATCAAAGGATAACTCCGTCCCCGATATGTTTAAGTCTAAGACCTTATCTGAAGCAATCTTTAGTCGCTTGTCTCCGGATTCAAGTTCCAATTCCCCATAGGAAGTAGATTTGTCTACAGCTAGTCCCAACCTGAAATCACCTTTCCGAATACCCAATTCTCCCTGACCTGCCTTTGTTACCTTCATTTGATAGGCCTGGTCCCCGGTAGTAAGCCCAAATGAAGCCTCGTCGGGATCAATAGTGCTTGTCATCGATTTTCCATCAAATGCCCATGCTAATGCTCCGCTCTGTTGCGATTTGTTGGTCGAAACAAACAATCGATCGGCTCCATTTTGTAGAGTCATTGCTCCTGACTCTTCAACTCCGTCCGCCCGGATAGCCAGGAGTTTACCTCCTTCGCTTACGTTTAAATAACCTTTACCAGAGGCCTCCGCTGCTACTGCTAGTTGTTTTCCATCAAACGCTAGCGCAAGTATTGCGCTATCAGCAAGTACTGCAGAATAAATACTATCTTGTCCGTACCGAATGCCGATTCTACCCGTACTCGTAGACTGATTTACTTCAGCAAGTAGTCTGCCTTGTGCATTTTCAAGAAGCAACCTGCCTGATTTATCCTCACGATTGCCAGCTAGAGCAATCTTGTTTACTCCTTTTTGAAGCTCAAGTACTGCTTCGTTAGCATTTTGAAGCGAGGCATAAAACCGGTTATCTGAGTTGTAAGTAAACTCTACTTCTCCACTGCCTGTCGTTCGGTCGCCTTCGATATTAAAGAAGGTATTATCATTCGAAAATGTGAGGTTTCCATTACCGATACGATCGATGGAAGCATCAAATTTATTTTCATTGACGTCTAATTTCAGGGATGCTGTTCCTTCCTGGGTATTGATCGAAGTTTGGAAAAAGTTGTTTGGATCGTCGTAGGTGAATGAGCCGGTTCCTGCTCTCTTGTCGGCAGTCAGTGAAGTATAGTAATCTCCTAGCTCGAATTCAAAGGCTCCTTTTCCCGCCTTGTCCGCTTCAATGAACATACGTTGATTCTCTCCATATTGCAGTTCCAAATGCCCATTACCTTCTTTCGTATTAGCCCCCAGGTCGATCAGTTTCTCCTCATACTCGAGTTTGAAACCTGCTGATCCTACCTGACGATCAAATTGGGCATTAAGGGCAAGTGCATCATATCCTAAATCAAACGATCCGCTTTGATTACCATCCACCGAGATTCCTACGCTCTTATCCCCGTTCAAAAAGGAAAAGGACGATGCTGCGTCGGCATTTCCTGAAATGAAAATGTCATTGCCGGCAAAAGAAGCATCCAGCTTAGCTTCCGGCACACCGGACAGGTCACCTGTGAAGTCAAAGGAAACATCTCCAACCGCAAAAGAAACCGCACCTCCCAGATCATTGGATTTCAATCCGAATGTCAAATCACCGATGGGAACTTCTATATCTATATCATCAAGTGCCTTGGCAGCCAGTTCTTTCGCTGCTTTTTTAGCCGCCTCTTTAGAGATCTCTTTTGCTACTTTTTTCTTCAGCGAACCACCAGCAGCTGCGCTTCTTCCTCTCACGTTGAACATGGAAACGTCTCCTTGCATCTGCATGGTGAAGTGCCTGCCTTCTTCGACACTGATCACTGAACCCAGGTCTACCTTGAAAAGATGACCGCCTTTCGTGTCAATCAACTGCATGTAAATACCAGCCCCAAAGGACATATCCGGATTGATCACCAAATTGGGTCTTCCATTTTTGACCGGCTGGCTTTCCGCCAGAGACATATGGCGGAACACCCTGCCCTCCAGTCCAACCAGGCTAAACATTTCAAAGACATTGATCCCCGTGCCTTCCGTATCTACAAACCATGCATCGAAATACCAGTATTTAGTAGCATCCCTATCTCCGAGAATCAGATTGGCACCAATACCGATATTGGTAGGCATTTTTAACGTTCCATTTACACCTCCTTGAAATGAGGTACCCCAATCAGGATCATCCTTCTTCAAAATGAGGTAGCCATTGAAATCCACGATAGAGGATTCCACATTAACCTCTAAGGAATCGAAAGCCAACAATTTGGATACTCCTCCTGATCGCGGGGCAGGCGATGGAAGGTCTGCATTTTGAGGGCTTGAATTAGAAGCAGATTGCTTGTATTGGTCACCTAAGGGTTCCACACTGTGCATCGTGACCCTTGGTGCCCCATTTTCTCCTTTGAATTCTTCACCCAGAGGCATGGTGGCAGAATAGCTAAAGGCATAGCCTCCATTGGCGAACGAAGCTCCTATCCGATCGATAAAAAGCTCGAATCCATCATACTCACCAACTACTTGCTCAGCCAGTGGTAACGCTCCGTTTCTTTTGCCAAATCCAATGAAGTAGTCTCCATAGACTCTGAAATCGGCCACATCAGACATGATGACTCCCAGGGCCGGAATTTCTACATCTATCACCAGGTCCAATCGCTCATTTTCTGCAAATACGGTACGCTTGATGGTTACATCCACTTTGTTTTCACCACCATATCTATTGAAAGAAAAGTATCGTTCTTCCAACTCCTCATCCAGATAACCCACTTCAAATCCATCTGATGTAACAGGTAACGTATAGAAGAAACGTTCATCCTCCGTGATCACCGGGATACGAATGAATCCTTTCACAATGCCTTCCGAAACCTCTGAGTCTTCGATAACCAGCTTCAGCTCCTTCAAACTACCACCGAATTCATTGAAGAAGGCTACACCATCGGTCTCCTCATCAAACATTTGATCTATCTCGAATTGGAGGCCTCCATTCGTAATCCATCCCTTTTGATCTGCACTGGTTGTCTGGGTAAAACTATGATTTAATGTTTCTGGTAGTTCCAGTTGATTTGGGTCTACCTTGGCATCATACCGGATGGTATATTTTTCATAGTTAAGTCCAATCCATTCAGCATCATTTCCTAATGAGCCACCGGACTCTTCAAAAGAAAAGTCGAGTACTGCCGTTTCAGGAACCAGATTGATATTCGTATTTTTTGTGAGCGATACAGGGTCGTTTTGAAGGTCCAGATCAATTGTATTATAATGTAACTGAGACCACTTGTTAAATTGATAAACGACCTCATTGCCTGTGTTGGAAGCTACATTATCTGGCATCACCACTTCCCCGGAAAAACGCTGCTTGTAAAAATTATTTGTTAGGTAGAAGTCTGACTCTTCATCAAAATTTAGTTGAAAATCATAAGGCTCTAGCAACTCAAATCGATTATTTGCATGGAATTTCGCAGGACCGTTTAGCTTAAGTACATCATAGTTCATCCAAAGCGAATCGGAGGTAATTACGACCGGCTCTCCATCTTTTTGTGGCAAATGGAACGTCCATCCTACATGTCCGAAAATTTCCAATCTTCGCTTATCCAACCGAATCCTGGAAGGATAGAAAGTCGCATCTCCGTTCCTGTCAATATCAGGAGTCAGAGAGATATCCTTGAATGTATCTGGTAATTCAAAATTGATAACTCCATTATCCAGAATCAACCTGCCAGCAACTGCCTTTAACCTGAGTCCTGTAAAATCTACCTCGTATTCGGTACCATCCTCTTCCAGTTTGATTTTACCTTTTCCTGAGAGATTGGAAAAATCCTCGTTCTCCAAAGTCAAAATTTTTACTTGTTGAGATCCTGCATAGAAGGAAGATATCTTCGGTGAAGAGGACAATAATGCAGGGCTTGAAGAAGCAATCTCTACATTCTTGCTGTTAGCCCTCACTTGCCATGCATATTCAGATTCTGCATCCAGATCTACCGGTAGCGTAAAACTCCAACCGAAATCTGATGGTGTCTCGCTAAATCGTTCTTCATGAAAGCTTGGTTTATTTACAATTGCATCTTCAGCTATATCCCCTTCCTCTAGCTTTACAATCTTATATTCATATCTGTGAGCCTGACCATCATCCAGGTTGTTCGGTGCATCCCATGAAAAGACCAAACGGTTTCTTCCATTTACAATGGCATTGTTTTCCGGACCTTTGAGTCTGATATTTCCATCGGTGTTGAATCCAAATTTAAACCAACACACATCACTAAAACCATCATTTTTAAACAAACCTAGATTATCTGTATCAATAGCTCGTACCCTATAAGCATAGGTTTTTCCATTTTCTAACAGCGGAGCTGATACATCATATAGAAAATTATTTGTTGATACAGTGGTTTGGAAGGTAGGAAGTGCTGATCTAACAGCTTCCTCCGGATTCAAACCTTCAGGCACTTCAACCAAGGTTAGCTCGTATTCGGTGGTAAAGGAACTATTGGGCGAACCCAAATGCATAGGCAACCACTGAAATTGAATGTTTTGTGGTTCTATTTCGTCAATAGTAGACCCGCAAATCGGGAATACTATCTGGGGTGGATCATTAAGGAAAACGGGCGCCATTGCCATTGCCTGGTTAGAAATAGTGATCCCTGACCTGTAGTCTACCACTTCAACCGTGAACGTATATACTCCTTCAGGTAGACCTTGCCCGGATAGCAGATCACTTTGACTTATTCCAGAAACGATGAGGTTATTGATATTGAAATATTCAGATAGATCAAAACCGGTATATTGCTCCAGCTCTCCCGGAATCAACCGTATGGGTTCGTAAACAGCATTGGGGTTTGTTTGAATCGTTACGTTACCACTTTTGATGGTGAACTTAAACCGCACATCAAATGAAGGAACACTAAAGTCATTGAAAACGGCGGTTATAAATACCCTATCGGTCGCCATACTAGCATATTCTTCCAGGTTGGTAGTGTATGGTGGAGTTAATTGAATGGATGTGGTTACCGGGAATCGTTGAGCAGAAACCAACAGGTTTATTGAAGTAAACAATCCAACTAGAATAGTCTTTATGTAGCCGTTATTTTTCATCACAATCGATATCTGTAATTGATTTGACCATTGTATTCGGTGAATGAAGGGTTCTCATTTTCTCTCTGACTCCTTCTGATCAAGGTATAAGTTCCGCTAAGCGAGTGATGCTTAGTCATGTTATAGGTGATCCCCGCCCTGGAGTTGATGGTTGTATTGGATAAGCTTCCATTCCGATAGGCATTGTATCCACCAGAAGTGAGTTGAAGTTGGAGTTTATTTCGGAACAGACTCTTTGCAGCACTAAAATTGAGCCCGTACCTATCCGAAGCATTCCCAGATATATCATTGGAATTGAAGTTCAACCCCAATGACAGTCTCAATTTTGATGGAATGAAGTTGACGTTGTAATTTCCAGTTATGTTCCAAAGCCTGGAATCACTAAGTCCCGGATTTTCTATTTCGGATGCTACATTCTGAAGCTGGTAATTTCCATTTAAGCTTAAAGACTGTGAAACCGAACCTTCTCTAAGCGAATAACTAGAATTCAAGCCATAGCTTTGACTTACCTGAATATAGTTTAAACTGTCTGCCTGAAATTCATCAATCAAGTACTCTACAGCTGAAGAAAAATTGGTATAGAAAAGCGAAACATTAAGGCCATTTTCAAAAGTGTAGTTAATGCTGGCATTTCCAGCTATTCGCTCCAATGTCGTTGACTCACTTCCTTCTAAGTTATTACGCTGATGACCCAAACCACCTCGGACATACATTCGATCTTTAAGCAACCGAATACCTGTGTTAAAAGAAATTTCTTCGCGATCATTATTGAAAAAGAATGTACTCAAGGTTTCGTACCCAGGATCCACTCTGGCATAGGAAACCTCAAAGTCCACCTTATCTAAGCGATAGTTTAACGAACCCTGAACAGCATCATAAAACTCACTTGTGATGTTAGGTCTGAAGAGTCCACCTAAATTATTAAACAGTTTTCTTCTCTCGAGCGTCGTGGACTCAATGTTTCGATTCCTATTTATGGCACTTGTAGCTACTTCAAAAGAAAGGTTTAGCCGTCTTGTCAGCTGATACTTGCCATTCACACCGAGTACCAGGTTCTCTTGTGGGTTTACTTCAACCGTATCAGGTACTAATATGGAATTAGGATCATCGTAAGCTCTGAAGAGAATAAGATCTACGTGGCTTTGGTCGGTACCATAACCGATTTTTACTCCATATCCCAATCTACGATAAGAAGGGATGGTAAATGAATTTGCGAAATTGCTTTCTACAGCCTGACGAAGACGACCATAAACTGCGGCAAACCGCATTTTGTTATCTGGTGTTAGCTCTACACCCGCTCCCAAAAATGAGTTGTTGTTGAAGGTGAATTGGGAGAAGTTCATACTGGTGAAGCCCAGGTATAGCTTCACCCACTTATAGTATGGAGTAACTCCGAAACGATTAAACGGCTGACGAAACGTGCTATTCTGTGTGCTGTACAGAAATGAGAATGGAAGTAAAACTCCATAAACATCCAGGTTGATGTTACCAGCTGCTGTCCACACATAAGGATCGAATCTATTTTCGATTCCATTAGCAGCGTAAGTTCTCAAGGTGGTGGTAAAACCTCCGCTTACTTTGACTGGATTCTTTCTAACCACATTTTCCAAATCCTGAGCAATACATGTCAAACTCGAAAGCCAGAGAAGGCCAGCTATTAGAAAATTGTATATGTGATTTTGGTGAGTCATGTAGCAATTATTAAAAGTTGCTAACTAGCTTTAATCGTCTTATCGACAATTCAAAAGTGCAAGTAAATCCACGCTAAATCCTATTTTAGGGTATGGACAAAACCATGGACAATGTTGAAAAACGTGGTTTGGAAAGCGTATGAGACCATTTTTCAAGTGGACATACGGGTAGACAAGCCTAAAAACTGGCCACCAGTTCGGTCAATTCTTCGCTGTTGACGTTTAGTTTTTTTCTCAATCGGTACCTTGATTTGTTCACACTTTCTACTGAAATACCAAGCATGGAGGCTACCTCACGGGTGGTAAGATTCAGCTTCGTAAGAGTCAACAACCGCTCCTCTGTATCGGTAAGATCACGATGCGCCTGTCTGATTCCAGCCAGGAATCCCGGGTAGACCTGACTGAATAATTTCTTGAATTGAGACCATTCATCATCCGTCAGAATGGTGGACTGCATTAGGTGATCAAGCGCACCACTATAAGAAGGACAGTCACCAGAGATGGAACTTTTGGCCTTTTCCAGTTCCCTATTCAATTCCTCTATTCGTACGGAACGTTCAATAAGCTGTAATGTATAATTCTCGAGCTCATTTTGAAGGTTTTGCAGTTTTTCATCTGCAATTTCCTTCTCCTTCAATCTTAACTGCTTGTTTTTCCTGATCCTATACCAGAGGCCAAACGCAATGAACCCACCAATTACAATGACTGCAAAGAACCCTCCAGCATACGCATTTCGCTCGAGTCGCTCGTTCCTTTTTTCCAATTCAAGCGCCTCAATTCGCTGTTCTTTCTTTTTTGTTTCGTATTCGGTCTGGAGCTCATTGATTTGTTTAATCCTTGCTTCATTAAAGAGGCTGTCTTTAACAGCCTTTAGTTTTTCAACAACACTGAAAATAGTGTCTTCCAGGTTTGTATTCGAAAGCTGGTAGTACGTCAGCAAGTTCTCATAAGAAATCTCGAGAATATGAAAATCATTAATTTGATTGCCAATGAAGATACCCTTACTTATTAGAGCTTTGGCTTTATCTGGACTCCCTGACTTAAGATAAACGTTGGCCAAATTATTGGACGCGATACCCGTACTAAACCGGTCTTCTCTTTCTTCAAAAACCTCTAACGCACGAGAATGACTTAAAATCGCACTGTCATAATTCCCTAGTTCACTATACAGTATCCCAATATTACTTTTCAGACGTGCAATTCGAATAGGCTCATCCAGGGTACTAAAAAATTTAAGCGATTTCCTCATATAATACAGTGAAGAATCTTTCATCCCACGTTTCCAAAAGACAGTCCCATAGCTCTGATATGCTTTAGCAACTTCAAAAGAGTTATTACTCTCAATGCCTATCTCTATCGCTTTTTTGAAAAACTCCTCCGCCTTATCAAAGTCGTTTTGTCTGTAATAAATCTGTCCGATGCTCGAAAGACCCTTCGAATATTCGTCCATATCATTATGAGACTCCATAAATTTTAGATGCATAAAATAGAGCTTCATGGCTTCCGGGTAATCTCGCTTTTGATGTGCGACATTTCCTAGCGAACGCCAAAGCTTAGCCATTTTATGAGAGTCATCATCTATTTCCGCCAGCGTAAAAGCTTTCTCATAAAAAGCCTTGGCGCTATCATAGGTACTTTTCTCAAACAGCTGGTTTCCGATCGCAGAGAGGGAGTCTATCTTATCTGTATTTCGCTGACCAAAAATGATAGAAATTATAGGTAAGCAAAGTAGACTGAGAACTAAAGATTTCATATTCATAGCAATGGTCTTTTGGTGCAATTCCTATGAATAAAATTAGATTTCCTCACTGCCAACACCTTGGAATGCATCTGGACAAAACCCTGGACAAATGACCCAATAAGGACTTAAAATGCGTCCAAAGCTATTTTTTAAGAGGACTACTCAGTGGACAATGAGTTATAATTCTGCTACAATGGTTTCAATTTCTTCAGAAGGTACTTCCAGCTTTTTACTCAACCGATACCTTGACTTGTACACACTATCGGTGGATATTCCTAGCATAGAAGATATTTCTCTGTTCGAAAGATTAAGTTTAGTAAGTGTAAGTAACCGTTCTTCTGTTTCGGTTAAATCAGGATATTTGTTTCTGACATTACCTAAAAAACCAGGATAGACTTGAGAAAACAATTTTTTAAATTCTGTCCATTCGTCTGGAGTCAGAATTGTTGATTGCATGAGGTGATCAACGGTGTTATTAAAGGACATGTCAGGCTCAATGATAGATTGCTTAGATCCTTCAACCGCTTCCAGCTGATCCTTAAATTCCCCGATTAGTTTGTTTTTTTCTTTAATAATAGATGTGAAGCGAATTAGTTCTTCTTTTTTCTTCACCAGCTCCTTTTCATTTTCATGAAGCTTTTGCATCGATTGACGATGTTCGACATTTTGAACATAAAAACCACCTATTAGAAAAGTGGTCATTTCCAACATATAACCCATCATTGGATAAATGAATGAGTGATTCTCTGGAAGGAACTCTTTCATATAGACATAAGTTGTGCCTCCTAAGAATAGAAAAAATACTCCACCCAAAATGAAGTATTTCTGCTTTGCGGGAACTTGTATGATAATGACAAGAGAAAATATGGTGAACAAAATATTGATTCTGTTCACAATCTTTAGCCAGCGATAATAGGTTTCATGGTCTACTATAAAAGTTAAAATCAGAAAGGCTACAACCACTGACAATAATATGATGTATGTATAAAATATTTTCCCTTGAACCTTGACCTTCTTGAGTTCCAAAAAATGAAAAACAAAAAGCAAGTAGAACAGTGAAGACAGTGGTAAAAAGATTGTATAGGAAATTGGCCATCTGAGTGGAATGAAATAATCAAGTCCGAAATAACCTGAAAAAAAAAGAAAGCCCCCTATACAATAGCAAGCATAAAACAGACTCCTCCGTTTGAGTGATTTAATAAACAAAAAGAAAGTAGCAAGTAAAATGAAGAAAAAGCATCCAGAGAAAATGCCTATGGACCACAAATTACTATGTACTTGTTTGGTAACTGCTTTTAGATCTTGAATAGCAACAGAAAATGCACTTGCATCAAGAAAGCCTGGAGATTTAGCATAAAATGTAATAGTATCACCTCTTGGAATCTCTATTACAAGCTTACTACCAATATTTTCACCTAAGTAAAACTCAGGCCTAACATGGGGAGCCAAAATTCCTCGATGACCTAAAAACGAGGTATCCCTTTGTACTAAAGCCCATATAGAGACATCCCAATCATTAAAAAAGAGAATGAGATCCCTTTTTTCATCAGATTCATTTGCTACTGAAGTCTTTATCCAAATAGTTGATTTCCTATCAGATTTCATTGTATCAGATTTGGGCTGAAATTCAACCGGGTAATCTTCATGAATAATTTCAATCACTGTTAAGGCAGCAGAGGTGTCTTCGAAGATAAATATATGATTGTTGGTTAACTCTTTTTTCTTAGAGATCAATTCTTCCTTAAGTGTAAACACTTGAGCATTGGTTATGATCGGTACCAGGATTAAGTAAATTATACAAATTAGTGACTTAGTCATACTGGTTAGAAATTCAAGTCTACACCAGTAGAAAAGTATCTATCGATCAAGATATATCCAATCGTGTGTCAGGTTCTGGAACCCTACCGAATAAGATATAATACTAGTTGGTGAGAGAATTGCTCTTAAACTGGTTTATCAGAAAGTTAGTAAACTTTTGAAATGATTTTAGTAAACCAATTAGATTCAATCCCTACCAAATTGTATTTACACCGATTGATCTTAGTAACGTATTCTTTATTTTAGAACTCATGTCTAAAGAGGAAGATAAAGTATATGACCTTGGTATCGCACTCGGTGGTGGTGGAGCCAGAGGCTTTGCACACCTTGGAGTTTTACAGGCCTTAGGAGAAAAAGGGATCAAACCCAATATCATATCCGGTGTAAGCGCCGGTGCGATTGCCGGAGCATTTATTGCCTCGGGAAAGAGTCCTGAAGAAGCCCTCGACATCATGAAGAAATACAACTTCACAGGTATGGCTAGTTTAACCCGTCTTAAAAACGGACTGCTAAGTCTATCCAAAATGAAATCAAATCTGGATAATCACATCAAAGTGAAAAAAATCCAGAATCTTGATATTCCCTTGATTGTTACCGTTTCAAATATGCTGGAAGGGAAAGTGGAATACATAACAGAAGGTCCACTATCCAAGCTGGTGCAGGCATCTGCTTCCATCCCCGTTTTATTTAAACCCGTAGAGTATAAAGGTATCCTATACAACGATGGCGGCATCTTCGATAATTTACCTGTAAAACCACTGAAGGGAAAATGTAAAAAAATAATAGCCGTCTCAATCAGTCCCATTCAAAAAATCGAAGATCTGAAGAATTTAAAAGAAACTGCTGTTAGAATGTTTCAACTAGCCGTCAATCTTCCTTTAGATGAGATTGGTGCCAACTGTGACGTTTGTATCGAACCTCCTGAACTTGCCAATTTTGATGTAATGGATACCAAAAATGCCGATAAGATATTCGACATAGGCTATCAATATGCAAGAGACATGGATATTGAACTCTAGTTTAATCGATAGCTTATTCCTGTTTTCATGATCCATCTTTGTGCAAAAAATGTATCGCTGAATGAGTCGAAGTTCGAGTCCGTATTTCTGAATGTCACGCTTCCCCCAATGCCAATGGATTGTTTTAAACTTAGCTTCGAGCTAAAGTTCCATAGCACTCCGAGGTTAGTACTCAACAAAAAACTATTGTCTATTTGCTCTATTATTACGGGTACAAACGAATCTGTATTCGTATCAAAAAATTGAGAATCCTGCTCGTCTTTCACTCGCTGAACGATCAACATCGCTTCATGAAACAAACTCCATTTTTCATCCTTTCCATGAAGGAAGTTAGCATACCCAATGTTTAATCCCGTGAGTTTAAAACCATCCCGATCATCAAGTTTATCTCCATAGGAAATCAACATGGTTGGACCCACACTCCATTCGTGATTATTGAATGAAAAATGTGCAACAGGAGATGAGATAATCACATCTTCCCTATCAGGAAAAACAAAATTGAGATCAATGGACGAGAGTTCCTGACCTTTCATATTTGTCAGGCAGCATACCTGAACGAAAATGAGTATACTAATTCTACGCATACTCAAATGTATAATATGTAACTTGATGTTTTAATCTTCCGTACGACAATGGCTATTAAAAAATACTTATACACAATCTTGATTTCTGTCTCTTTACTGGTGGCAGGGTGCTCTGAAGATTATGATGTTCCAAATCATACTCCTGGAGTCATTAAGGTGGTTAATGGATTGATTTACACAGCCTATGGACAAGGAGGATTGATTATATCGAACGAAACTTCAGGCGAAGTGGTAGCCCACATTTTTCCTCCGCGCGAGATGAATAGCATCGATGATTTTGATGTTGTGAATGATCTCATTTTTGTGCTGGATTCAAGAGGTAGCGATTACTTTGCCATTTTCGATTTTGAAAATCAAGAAGTGGAATTAATCACACCCCCTATCGAAGTAGAAGGAGGCCCATTCAATGGAATCTCCGCCTCTAACGGAAACCTGGTTATTTCAGGAGGCACCACCTTCCTCAATCGATTCAGATATGATCAAGACGGAGACATAGAGGGTCCAGTAAATTTCGGAAGAGACAGAGGTCATCCTGATGTAATACTATCTGAAAACGGTCAATTTGCATTTATCTCTACTGATTTTGGCATAGGCCTGGATATCGATCGCTTCGGCATTATGTCGCTATTCATTGGAGATGGCTTGCAAATCCCATCTGTTATCACTGAAATAGGAATACCAGAAGCTGGATTAACCGATGGTTTGACAAAACCAGTGGGCTTTCCAATTCAGTCTGCGCTGTTTGGTGATTATCTGCTGGTAGCTCATGGTGGAGGCCTTTCCATTTTTGAAATCATTCAAGAGGGTGCACTCAGGAGTGTAAGTATGACTGCTACCAATATTTCCGGCATTTCTGTAGCTAGTGATGCTAATAACGCATATGTTATAGGCTTTGAGGGAAGCAATCCAGTCGTTGCTACCATCGATTTGACTGACATTAACAATCCCACTATCACATCACAAGAAATCCTTGAGATCAATGGTGCTACCCCTACATCAATTGGAGTCGGTAATTCTGAGATTTATATTGCAGCTGGCAATTCAGGAATAATAGGCCTGCCGAAGTGAAATGGAAATTAAAGATGGAGTAAAAGCCATTTCAGCAAAAAATATCGATTCTTGGAGAAACTGGCTATCCGAAAATCATGATACGGAAAAATCCGTCTGGCTTATCATCTTTAAAAAAGACAGTGGTATCCCAAGCATGATTATCTTTAATCCATGAGTACTTCAATGATCATCGCCAACCTGGTAATTGGACCACTTCTTACCATTCTCGCTTTGGTTTTTAGAGCTTATAAGCCAAAAAATATCAATGCGCTGTATGGTTACAGAACATCCCGATCAATGAAATCACAGGAGGCGTGGGATGCAGCCAACTCCTATTCTTTCGATCTCATGTTATGGGTCGGAATTTTGACTACCGTAAGCCAGGTTATTCTTTATTTTTTTCTTTCTCCTGCGAATGCGCTTTTGACAGCATGTATTATCATGAGTCTACTTCTAATCGGGATCATCATTAAAACAGAAAGCTATCTAAAAGCCAATTTTGACGAAAAGGGGGATAAGAAATAATTAACATGAAAATTAAGAAAGGGCTAAAATGGATTATGGGAATCGTTGGATTCCTTATTGTTCTTCATATCATATTACCATTCATATTGGTCTGGTATGTAAATAAAACACTAGATGAGATACCCGGATACAAGGGTTCGGTGGGATGGATTCATGTGAATCTATTTCGAGGAGCTTACCAAATCCATTCACTCGATCTGTTGGTTGAAGGTGAAAAGTCATACGAACCATTTTTCTCTTCCAAAACCATTGATCTATCCATAGAGTGGAGTGCTATGTTTGATGGTGAAATCGTAGGAGAAATCATTTTCAATGCGCCTAACCTTGTATTTGTCCCACCTCCACTTAAAGGTGAAGATGAGAAATCAGCAGGTGGACAAACAGGAGAGAATGTCGATTGGACTAAACCAGTTAAAGACCTCATGCCACTTCAGATCAACCGGTTAGAAATAAACAACGGAAGTATTCATTATAAGGAGCCGTATTCTGATCCGGAAATAGATGTTTACATAGAAAACTTGAATGCACTGGCTACCAATCTGAGTAATACAGAAGCTAAAACTGGAGATCTGCCATCGAGACTTGATGTAACCGGAATATCTATTGGAGATGGGGATCTTAAGTTGGGGGGAGATCTTAATATCATCAAGCAGATTCCAGATTTCGATCTGGATCTTTCTTTTGAGGATGTTGATTTGAAAGCATTAAATAACTTCAGTAAAGCCTATGCAAACATTGATGTTGAGAAGGGATATCTAAACTTCTATGGAGAGTTTGCTGGAGTAGATGGAGATTTCGAGGGGTATATCAAACCTATCGTAAAGGAGCTTAAGCTTGTCAAATTCAAAGAGGACATCAAAAAGCCTTTGAAGCTACTTTGGGAATCGGTTGTTGGAACTCTCGCGGAGGTCTTTGAAAACCAAGGGGAAGATCAATTTGCCACAAAAGTCCCATTAGAGGGCAATTATGAAAATATCACTCCAGAAATCTGGCCAACTATTGGGAAGGTCCTAGAGAATGCCTTCATAGATGCCTTGAAAAATAAGACAGACGACACAATCAATGTAAAAGATCCTACAGAAGAAAGTGAATCGAATTAGATGTCTTTAAGCCTCATTGCTGAAAAGGCTGCTAACAGCATTAATACGACAAGTAAGACAATCATGATTTTGACTCCAAAAAAACCGGCTATTAAACTTAACACCCCGGAAAGTAGGGTAATGATTCCCATAAATGTATTCGCCACTGAAACGTAAAGTGGACGTTCGTCTTTCGGAGCGTAATCAACTAGGTATGTTTTTCTTGCCATTCGAGCGCCACCATATGCTATGACAATCAGGAAGAAAATCGGACCATAGGTATAAATGGTTTGCCATTCATTAGACAATAGATCAAAACATAGCGCATAAGCACATACAGCTATTGCAAAAAAGGAACTAAAGATCATTACTCCTTTGCTGCTTTTGTCTGAAAACTTACCCCAGAATGGGCTGCTGATGGTATTAGAAACACCTGAAGCAATGACAAACAGTCCTAATCCCGAAAGATTAACATCTATTCGTTCCGAGGCATATAGAATGAGAAAAGGTTGTACCAAAGGAATGGCTAATAGTAATGAACGAGTAATCAGGAAGTTTAAAAAGTTTTTGTCATTCTTCAGAAGAACCCATCCCTTCCTCACTTCATCAATGGGTGATCTGCCACCCTCGGTTGCACCTTTTTCTTCTTTAATTAGTGCAAATAGAATTGCAGAAAGTATCCACAAAAATCCTGATATCGCAAAAAGAATGGAGAAAACAATCTCTGACGAATCTTTGGATATGTATAGGTAGAGTATGATCCCTGCTACAATTGTCAGAACACCACCTCCGGTCGCTCGAAAAGAAAGTAACCTTCCACGCTTACCTTTTGGAATCGTTTTCCCCATCACATCTTTAAAGGCAATAGACCCCACTCCACTTGCCATATTAAATATCAAAAGGAGAAGCACTATTAAAAATCCCGCTGTTCCTCCGCTTTGTGAGTAAACTACCACTGCCATTAGAAGTAGGATAATGCCTTGTGTTAACCCAGCTCCTGACCAAAAATATTTTCTCAGGGTGAAAGCTCTGATTTTAGCTGAAACAAAAAGCTGTGGAAGCAATGAGCCTGTATTTTTAACTGGTACAAGTAATCCAGAATAGAAGGATGGAACACCTATTATTGCAAAGACATACGGAATAATAATCTCAGGACTTGCTATCTGTTCAGCCAACTTGGTGCAGAATCCGTTCAATCCATTTAAAAAAAAGTTTCCAGGAACTTCACGGCATGACTCCTCTGAAATAGCATCACATGCTCGTTCCTCATCTTCGGTCAAAAACTCATAAACCCTCGATATGGTTTTTGATTCATTCATTTTAAAAAGAACTCCTTATTGGCTCTTAAGTTTGAAAGTATAGTTTTTACTTATGACCCCTTAGGGAAAATTAAACGAACAGTGGTTCCCACCCTCTCAGAACTTTCAATTTCAATCTTTCCGCCTATGGATTCAAGCTGTAACTTGGTCATAAATAAGCCAAGTCCATTGCCATCTGATTGTTCAGCATGAAATCGTGAACCTACATGAAATAATTTATGCGAGTTTTTAACAGAATCAAACCCTTTACCATTATCTACCACTAAAATCTGTATTTCCCTGACCAACTCCAGCGAAGATATTGTTACAGCTCTTTCTTCATCTATTCTAGTGTATTTAAAAGCATTTCCTAACACTTGTAAGAAAATGTTCTCTAAATAACGGGGATATCCAAAAACATTCAAGTTGCTGTTAATGAGATTAGACACCTTAATGTTCTCTTTATCTATTAAGGACTGAAAAGTCGTCAATACTTTTTCGACAGTTGATCGAATGTTGTTTTGTACCCCTCTGGCTGGATGTGATCCAAGTTCTCCATTAAGAATCTCGTTGACATTTGTAAGATTTTCATTCAACTTATCAATGGACACTCTCAGCATAGAATAGAACTCTGGAGATATATCCGTCCTAAGCAAATCTGAAATACCCATCAGATTGGCGACTGAAGAGCGTATATTGTGAGAAGTGATAAATGAAAAGTCAGAATGACGTTTGTTTTGAATAGTGATTTTTTCGATCAAGTCTTTTAATTGCTCGCGATCCCGGCTCCTTACCATCAAATTAGCCAGCATATTGGCATAAATACTTAAAAAAGATATTTTTTCAGATGGATAATCTTTTTCAAAATCCTTGATACTCTCAAATGAAATGAACCCTATATTATCTTCCCTGATCCTCATTGGAATGATTAGGATACTCTTGGTTTGTTGGGCAAGCAATGCATCTTTGATTTGCCCTTCCGGTAAGTCGTTTGTATTGGGAGTGAAAATATGTTTGCCAGACTTTAATGATTCTATTAAATCATTGATAAGGTCGAGTGGCACAGGGATGAAATCCACCTCAGGAATATTTTCAGCACAATATTGATAGGACAATTCGCAACAATTAGATACTTTGTCAAAAACATGTACTTGTATCCTGTCGGATTTTATAAACTCATTAATGATCTCAAAAGAGTCGTTGACTGACTGATCTATTTCGGCAAGATCATCATTAAGAAATAGAGTGGATACCTTTAGTAGCGTTTTCTGGCTTTCATATTCCACAACTTGTCCGCTCTCATTATTTAGTCCTTGATCCATCATCAGACGAAACTCACTAATCACCGGAAAACGACCAATTTTCAGGGGTAGACATTTGGTCTACAAAAAAAGCCAGGATTTACCTGGCTTTTGACTCATCACATTATAAGTAAACTTTATGCTTCCAGCATTTCAACTTCCTTTTCAGCTATCCATTTTTCAGCATCCAAGGCTCCCATACACCCACTTCCTGCCGCAGTAACTGCTTGTCTATAAATCTTATCCTGGGCATCCCCGGTAGCAAATACACCTTGAATGTTTGTTTTAGATGTGCCAGGAATTGTTTTAATGTAGCCTTGCTCATCCATATCCAGCCATCCTTTGAAGATATCCGTGTTTGGTTTGTGACCTATAGCAACAAAGAATCCCTGCGCTTCGATCACTCGCTCTTCACCAGTTTTATTGTTTACCACCTTCACACCATTCACTTCTTCATCACCAAGTACTTCTTTGGTTTCGGTATTCCATAGTATTTCAATATTAGGAGCATTTTTTACTCGCTGTTGCATAATCTTTGAAGCTCTCATTTCGTCTCTACGAACGAGCATGTATACTTTATTAACGATCTTGGAAAGGTAGCTTGCCTCCTCAGCCGCAGTATCCCCAGCACCAACAATGACTACATCCTGTCCTCTGAAGAAGAAACCGTCACAAACGGCACATGCTGAAACTCCTTTCCCATTCAATCTTTGCTCACTTTCAATACCAAGCCACTTAGCTGATGCTCCTGTTGATATAATCACTGCCTCTGCCTCCACTTCAGTTTTCTCATCCACAGTGACCTTGTGAGGCCAGCTACTGAAGTCTACTGAGGTGATCATCCCACTACGGATATCCGTACCGAATCTCTCTGCCTGTTTTTGGAAATCTACCATCATTTGAGGTCCCATTACTCCATCCGGATATCCCGGATAGTTTTCTACATCATTCGTAATGGTCAGCTGACCTCCTGGTTGCCCTCCTTGATATAATACCGGCTTCATTCCAGCCCTGGCAGCATATACAGCTGCAGTGTAGCCTGCGGGACCGGATCCGATAATCAATACTTTTATTCTTTCTGTTGACATATGTATCTTTTTCTCTATTCCAAAAAAATGGTGTCCTAAGCAGAACACCATCTTGTATTGTTTTGTGCCCGAAGAGGGCTAATAAAATTCAAAGTGTCCTGAAGCTTACCCTTCAGCTTGCTCTTCCTTTTTCTCCGGCTTTGGAGGTCTTGGTAGTAGCACTTTTCTAGATAATTTGAATTTACCTGTTTTCTTATCAATATCGATCAATTTGACCTTAATTTCTTCACCTTCTTCCATTACATCAGAAACGTTTTCTACACGTTCCCACTTAATTTCAGAGATGTGGAGCAAACCATCTTTTCCTGGTAGGAATTCAACGAAAGCACCAAAAGGCATAATTGACTTGACCTTTCCGTCATACACCTCCCCTACTTCAGGTTGCTGAACGATCGCTTTGATTCGAGCCATTGCATTATCCAACGCATCTCCGTCCGCGGCAAAAATGCTAACTTTTCCTCCCTGCTCATCTTCTTCAATATTTACTGTAGCACCTGATTCCTTCTGGATTTCCTGAATGATTTTTCCACCTGGTCCTATCACAGCACCTATCAGCTCTCTGTCTATTCGTAGCTGCTCCATGCGTGGCGCATGAGACTTGAGTTCAGATCTTGGTTCGGTGATCGCTTTAGCCATTTCACCGAGAATATGAAGTCTTCCTTCTTTCGCTTGATTCAAGGCCTGAGCAAGGACATCATACGAAAGACCATCCACTTTGATATCCATCTGGCATGCTGTAATACCTTCGTTGGTTCCGGTTACTTTGAAGTCCATATCTCCCAGATGATCTTCATCACCAAGAATATCTGATAAAATCGCATATTTTCCAGATTCACTGTCTGAAATCATACCCATTGCAATACCTGATACTGGTCTTTTCAATTTGATCCCAGCGTCCATAAGAGCCATAGTTCCAGCGCATACGGTGGCCATTGAAGACGATCCATTGGATTCAAGAATATCAGATACAACACGTACTGTATAAGGATTCCCCTCATCTTCTGTTGGGATCATAGGCTTCAACGCCCTCATTGCAAGATTCCCGTGACCTACTTCTCTTCTGCCAGGTCCTCTGTTAGGCCTCACTTCTCCGGTAGAAAATCCAGGGAAGTTATAGTGCAGTATAAATTTGTTATAACCAGAGAACATTGCTCCGTCAATCATCTGCTCATCTAGCTTAGTTCCAAGAGTCACAGATGTCAGGGATTGCGTTTCACCTCTCGTGAATACAGCAGAACCATGTGCTGATGGAAGATAATCTACCTCAGACCATATAGGTCTGATTTCATTTGGCTTTCTACCATCAATTCTTTCCTGTGTATCAAGTACAAAGTTTCTGACAGCTTCCTTTTCAATATCGTGGAAGTATTTTCCTAATAGAAAATCATCCATTTCCTCAAGTTGCTCTTCTGAGAACTGAGCAATATATTCTTCATATACAGCTTTAAAAGCTTCTTTTCTTTCCGCTTTATTCGGATTTTTCTTGGCTGCTACATCATATAATTTCTGATAAACAGCCGCTTGCATGGAGGTTTTTAGATCTTCATCTTTTGGCTCATGGTCATACTCACGCTTTTCAGTCGTTCCCGCTTCTTTAGCAAGCTCTTCCTGAATGGCACACTGAACTTTGATTTCTTCATGAGCTTTTTTGATTCCCTCAAGCATCTCAGACTCATCAACTTCTTTTGATTCGCCTTCTACCATCATGATGTTATCAGATGTACCAGCAACAATCAAGTCGAGGGTTGCAGTCTCTAGCTCCTCTGGAGATGGGTTTACTTTATACTCCCCATCGATTTTTGCTACCCTCACCTCTGAGATAGGTCCTCCGAAAGGAATATCAGATACCGAAATCGCTGCTGAAGCAGCTAATGCAGCCAATGCATCCGGCATAATGTCTTTGTCAGCTGAGATCAACTGAATAAATACCTGAGTATCTGCATGATAGTCTGATGGAAACAACGGTCTAAGTGCTCTATCTACAAGTCTGCAGATTAGCACTTCATAATCTGAAAGTTTTCCTTCTCTCTTCAAAAAGCCACCAGGAATCTTTCCGGCAGCAGCAAATTTTTCTTGATAATCAACTGAGAGTGGTAAAAAGTCCACTCCTTCTTTGGCTTCCTTTGAAGAAACCACTGTAGCCAAGAGCTTGGCATTTCCCATACTCACTACGACAGATCCATCTGCTTGCTTTGCAAGTTTTCCTGTTTCGATGGATACTTCCCTGCCGTCTGATAGTTGGAAAGTTTTAGTAATTACGTTCATAATAAATTAATAAAAAGGGCACGTTTTGCCCTTGGGTGTTTACAATCAAAAAAGGGAACCAGAAATTTGATCCCCTTTTAAATTTTCTTACTTTCTGATATTGAGCTTCGCAATGATGCTACGATATCTTTCAATATCATTTTTGTATAGGTAGTCAAGAAGTCTTCTTCTCTTTCCTACCAATTTCAAAAGACCTAATCTGGATGCATGGTCTTTCTTCTGTGTTTTTAAATGGTCAGTCAGGTGATTTATCCTGGTGGTAAACAATGCTATTTGTGCTTCCGTGGATCCAGTATCTTTCTCAGACTTCCCGTGTTCTTTGAAAATTTCTACCTTTTTTTCCTTTGTTAGATACATTCTGTTCTTCTTCCTCTGTTATTTGAAGCGCAAATTTAAGGTATTTGAATAAAAAATCAATTCATTCACCAATCAGGTTCCTTATTTTTTTCATTATCGGAGGTAATCAAATCAAATATTTTTTGATCAATAGCCTTTCTGAATTTAAAAAATGCAATGATGTAAGACTCCCATTCAAACAATCTCGCATCTACCCTGGCTTGACGTAAGAAGAAGAG
Organism: Ekhidna sp.; assembly: GCA_965267215.1. Taxonomy (GTDB): domain Bacteria; phylum Bacteroidota; class Bacteroidia; order Cytophagales; family Cyclobacteriaceae; genus Ekhidna. The sequence goes on along the minus strand of OZ253940.1, from coordinate 398,859 downwards.
TCCTATTGGAAGCAAGACCATATCAGCCATCCAAACAGCAAGCAATGGGTTCATGGCATTTTCCTTTGCTTGTTTTTCTCCTACACTGGTGAATATGTAATAAATGATGAAAAAGAAAATGGCGAGTATAGTAGGTACACCTAAACCACCTTTTTTGATAATGGCACCCAGAGGAGCACCTATTAAAAACATCACGATACAGGCCAGGGCCTGAGCATACTTTTTCCACTTTTCAATAGTGTATAGGTTAGTATCCTTCTGATATTGATAGATTCGTGCTTTAGAAGAGTTGAGGTTTACTTTTATGTTTCTAGCTTTATTTAGTGCTTCGGAAAACAAAAGCTTTTTCTTCGACAGTTTTTCATCCAAATAATTCTCGAGGTGGCTCCACTGCAGTGTGTCAATTTTACCTACCTCAAATCGATTTTTATCCTTATTTCGTCTATTCTTCCTTTTACTTTTAGCAATTTCAAACTCTGTATCTTCTTGAATCAGTTTATCTGAAATTATCTTCTTGTCAATTTTGGTCAACTGCTCTTCTGAATCATCATTTGATTGAATCTCCACCGTATCTGCGTTCTTCTTTTTAGCTTCCTCTTTTCTAAGTCTTTGCAAAATCAGTGATACAGGAAAAATGGACGCTTCCAGTACACTGTCTTCAAGATTGATAATATCAGTAGAGTCATTTAAGAATGTTCCTTTTTCATTAATGAGTTCTTTGTTGAGCAAGTGATAGTTGAAATGACGAGCGGTGGTGTTAATGAAGCTGGATTTTTGTTTTACTATCATTGTTTTAAATGAATCAATATCCTGAGTTAGTTCAGAGATATTCTTCATTTGTCTGTTATTTCTGAAAAGTTCTTCCTTCCGCCTCTTCAAATCGAATGATGCAAGACTGAATACCATATCCATTTTATCATATGCTGTCCTGTAAAATCTATCAATCTCACTTTTCGATTTTTGCTCCTCCGAATAATAATGACCATTATATAGTTCTAATTTCAAGTAGCGGTCATCCATAATCGTGTACATTAGGCTGGAATCAGCAAGAATGAGTGTGCCTGTACCTCTTCCTGCGCTGTGATCGTAGATGATTACATCTAATAGTGTTTTCCCATCCGGAAGTTTATCGGCTGCTTTAATGCTGAAGTCAGGAATACCATTATAAAATGATCCCGCTTTTATATCAAGAGCAGGCTTGGTGTGTTTGATGTCGTAGAGTAGGCTGTAGGCCTTAAGATTAGCAGCTGGGATGGTATAATTGTTAAAAAAATAAGCTCCAATCGATAGCAGTACTATAAATGCAAAAATTGGTCGAAGCGTCCTGAGTAAGGATATCCCTGAGCTTTTGATAGCTGTCAACTCAAAATTTTCGCCAAGGTTTCCGAATGTCATCAGGGATGCTAAAAGCACACCCAAGGGCAATGCCACCTGAAGCATATTCAAGGAAAAATAGAATAGAAGTTTGGCAAATACAGTGAAGCCGAGATTTTTCCCCACAAAATCATCGAAATATTTTAGCATGTATTGCAGAAGCAAGATGAAGTTGGCTACAGCAGTTGTAAGCACAAATGGCCCCAGGAAGGACTTAAGCATCAAAACATCCAACTTTTTCATGTGTATAGAATATCAATTTTTAGAGGCACTGTAGAATATCGGTAAAAACTTACCTAAATCATATTCAATACCATCGATTGTGCTTCAAAGAGTCACAAAATTAGAAAAATGAAATGGGGCAAAAAAGGTACCAGACTTGAAGAATACGATTATCCGCCAACAATTTCTTTTAAATCATGTATCAAACTTTCCCACAGTTCACTTGCTTCTTCTTCATCCATGTCGGAGTAATCTGTGATTCTGACGTATACTGATTGAGTAAGTTCATTCATGTCTATCTTAAACTCGAAGTAGTTGTTATCATCATCGTCTTCATCAACCACATCAAAACGAACATGATGGTTGGTACGATTGGAAGTCAGCTTGGCTCTCGTCTCATCTCCATCCCAAATGAAGGTGTACACTTTATCTTCATTATTAATATTTACATCATCGGCGAACCATTGAGCTAACCCAGAGGCGGTACTGAAGTAGGGATAAAGCATCTTTTTAGAGGCATTGAATTCAAATTCACCGATATATTCATACTTTGCCATACGCTGCGAAATTTTCGATAAGGTAAAAAAAAATTCTATTCCAACAAGACAATGTGAGAAAAGAAATCTTTTATAGATTTGCGTTCCTTTTTGGGATAGGCATTTGCCTTTCTCATAATTTTCTTGAAATGGCGAGGTAGCTCAGATGGTTAGAGCGCAGGATTCATAACCCTGAGGTCGGCAGTTCGATTCTGCTCCTCGCTACTAAAAGCAGCTTTTCGAAGCTGCTTTTTTTATTTAGAATCAATTCTAAGCTTGGTGATGTCCCCTGCAGCAGTTCAAATCTCAGCTACTTTATAGACCCCTGGTACACTTAGCATCTTATCTTTTGATCTTGTTGAAACTATTTTAAGGTAGTTGGTCATCTTAATTACTAAAAGTCGTATTTATCCTAACAGTCATTTAAAGAACGCACTAAATGCAGGTAATTATGTATGAAGAATTGATTGATGTGCACCAGTAAAATAAGAAAAATACTATTCACACTGGTTATTATTACTGGTAGTATTGAATCTCTGGCTCAAAATAAGGCGTTAAGCAATGCCAACTGGTTTGATGGTTATGATTTTCGTCAAACTGAACTTTACATCTCTGATGGACGGTTCACTTTGAATCGTCCTTCTAAAATTGACGAGAGTATCGATCTAACCGATAAATTTATCATTCCACCACTTGCCGAAGTACACACCCATGCATTCTCAAGCACATATCAGTTACCAAGTGAAATTGATAGATATATAACACAAGGTATCCTGTATGTACAGGTTTTAGGGGGCTTCTATTCTGGTCAGCAACAAGCTAAACCCTTTATTGATGCATCCCCTTTGGAGGTTAAATATACTAATGGTGGAATAACCTGCTCACTCGGACATCCATTTACGATTTACGAACCTTTGGCGATGGGGATTCACAGTCCAACTGATAAGAGAAATAGGGCTAAAGAAATCAGAGAAAGTAGATTAGCCGAAAATGATGCCTATTGGTTTTTTGACACAAGAGATGACGTTCAAAGTAGATGGGAGGAATTAATGAGCACCAAACCTGATGCTATTAAGTTCATGATACTTGACATTCATAATTATGACTCATTATATCAAAATGAGAATCAATTAGGTGGAAAAGGTGTATCTAAGGAAGTTGCAAGGGAAATCATTTCAAAATCCAAAGCGAGTAAATTGCGAACTTTTGCACACATAGAAACTGCAAGCGACTTTGAATTCGCTGTTGAAATAGGTGTCGATTTTATCTCTCATATTCCTGGGTATGCATTCAGAGGAAATCAAGAAGAAAGGGGCAGATTTAGTCCCACACAAAAATCACTTGAATTAGCAAAAAAAAGAGGCATTTCAATAATTACAACAATGGGACTTGCCCCAGGTTATAACAGTGAATATGTAGATGGGAAAAAAGTAGTTAATAAAGAAAGGTTTACTAATACTCTTGATTTTCAAAGGCAACTTCTTCAAAAATTAAAAAATAACGATCTCCAGCTATTAATTGGATCAGACAAATATGGAGAGACCTTGCTACACGAAATACTCTATTTAAGCAAACATAATCTTTTGACGCCTAGGGAAATCCTAAGCACGGTCACGAGTCATAATGCTAAAGCGATTTTTCCTGGAAGAAAAATAGGTGAAATCCGGGAAGGCTATGAGGCTGATTTTTTAGTCTTATCAGGTAATCCGCTGGTAGACATTGAGAACTTAAAAAATGTTGAGAATGTATTTAAGTCGGGGAAAATTGTAAGTGACTAATTCTATAAAATCTTCTAAAATTCTTTCAAATAAGCTTCCTCTTTCAATTTTTGAAGGTGATATTGATCCACTTCTGATACAGCTCGCTGATTTAGTTTCTGAAAGAGGTGATGATTCTCTGCAATATCCTTTAAATCAGGATTCTTTGCAATCAATACCATGTAATAAAAGTGAATAAGGACCTCCTGCTCTGTGAAGTGAGATTTCAATATGTTATAGTAGAAAGCCGGATCCTCGCTTTTATTCTTTATGAATAGTAAGAGGGTTTTATAATTCTCCAGGTAATGCTGAAATGTATTTTTATATCCTTCATATACCGCTACAAAGCAATGCTCAAATGATTCATCAGAAGGCTTGGTAGCCCCGGCATCTGATTTTCTTCTCTTCTTCAATGCGGTAGCATCTTTTTTAAAGTCTGCAAAAAGCGCATCAAATGGATTCAGGTTTTTTCGATTCCCCGGGGCGCTTATTGATCGAATCTGGTTGGCGGCATTGATATGAAAATTCAACAGTTGGAAAAATGTATTTTCGAATTGTTGAATGGCAATTGTTCTCGATTGTGATTCCATGATTTTTCTGCTCTCATGGAGTTCCATACGCTGAAGTACCAATTCCCTTTTTTGATAGATAAGGGCAAGAAAGAAAAGAATCACCCCAGCTAATGCCCAAATGGACCCAACCGTTCCACCGATAAACTCACCTGCCATACCCAGCAGTGTATGATTCTCCCATACGGACTCTTCCAGTCCATTAAATCTTTGCAGGAAAACATAACACAAGTAAAGGCCTAGGCCAATTGATATTAAGGCACACACAGCCAAAATATTGGCGAACACATCACCAAAATTTATTTTAGGCTTTTTCATAAGGGTTAGGAACTAAGATTAGGGGTAAAATAAATCGAGCGAATAGACTATTCAAAATTAACTTCCTTGTGACTTCCATCACAATAAGGTTTATTCGACGAAGCACCACATCGACAAAAGGCTGTCACTCTGTGCTTGGAAGCTTCACTACCATCGTGATGTTTTACTTTGATGTTGCCATAAACCATTAAAGGCCCCCCCTTCGCTACTTCTACAATTTGTTCATCTTCAATTTCATTTTCGCTCATTGTCTTGTTATTTAGTTTATAGGATAATGCACCAGATGGGCATTTATCAATCTGTTCTTTGATCGTTTTATCGTCTGCCCCATCAACATTTACCCATGGTCTTGCCTGTGGATCAAATACAGATGGAAGTCCTTTAAAGCATTTTTCTGAATGAATACACAGATTAGGCTTCCAAACTACGGTCAAATCCTTGCTTTCGTATTCTTTTACTTTTTCTTCCATGTTTACAAGTTAACTCCTTCCGCCAACATATGCTCGTATTCACCTGGTCGATCTTTAATGAACTTTCGAATAAAAGGACATGTAGGTACAATCTTTTGACCTAATTCGTCAATCATTTGAAGTGTCTCCCTAACAATTTTATGTGCTGTGCCATGGCCTGCTATTTCTTTAGGAACTTCAGTATGAACAAGATACCATTTACCACTTTTTCCAATTTTGTAATCTATAAAAGCTAGTTGGCCATCTACTTCCAATTCGAAACGGTCCTTCTCTTCATTATGTACAGTTGTTAAACTAGCCAGGTCCATGGATAAGTTTAGCAATATAGTCAGGTACTTCACGATCTTGATCAAGCTGAGCATCTATAATCGGCTCTCCATAAGTCTGCTTTATAGGTATCACTCCACACCATGCAGAATTCGTATTCATCTTAACATTTACATCTCCTTCTCGAACTTTAGCAGCAGCATTACTCAGGGATAGCTTTACGATTTTCGTTATACCAACCTGCTCAGATGTGGGCTCCCCAACATCGGTTATTCTTCCTGGTATATATCGATCGGTGAAAAGATTAAAGAATTTCAACTTTTCAACCGGGTCCACTATCTCAATAGCCTCTGAAAAACCTATAACAGATCGGTAATTGAACGAATGATCAAATGCTGTTGGAGAAAGAACCAATGCATCCATATGTGTAATGGAAAAAGATACCTTTTCACCAATGATCGCTCCTAGAAAATCACTTTTGGAAGAAGCATGGATGTATATGTCATCATCCACTCTTGCAAATCCGGTCGGTATCTGATGAGGGATACCATTTCTATTAAATGCTATAGTACAAAAAAGACCTTCATCAATGATATGATACAAGGTCTTTTTATTATCGGTACCCCTACTAGGGTACCTGGATGGTTTTGTATTCACCATTTAACTGATAAGAATTATTATAAGCAGAATAATGATTATTGCACCGATTGAAATGGATACTTTGCTATCCAAGCCTGTCTGCTTAAGCTCCTTTTTGATTTCTTTCAACTCAAGTTTAATTTCCGTCTTTTGTTCTTTGTCCATATCAGAGAAATCCATCTCCCATATTTCGTGAACCCTTTTTTCAAGTTGCTCCACTCTTTCTTCAGGATCCACTTCTTTTTTTGGGTCTGTTGTTTCGGAAGCCAACGTCGCAAATGAGGTTAGTGTGAAAATGCACACAAGTATTAGGTATTTGATTTTTTTCATGTTGAATTTGTTTAGGTTCATTTGGTTTAAAAATAAGTGAAAACAGACAATCTGAATAACATTTATGTCAAGACATAAATCCATTCAAAATTTAGCCTCATACGGCTACAAAAAAAATGAAACTACTATCGGATTTTAAAAATTGAATTTCTAAATTTGCGTTCCGTTTTCGAGACGGGAATTGTTCGGGGTATAGCGCAGTCCGGTTAGCGTACCTGCTTTGGGAGCAGGGGGTCGTAGGTTCGAATCCTACTACCCCGACAAATGAAAGCCTTCATATGATGAGTGTGGAGGCTTTTTTAGTTCATCACTGTCACTTTCGAACCTTATAAAAAAATAGAGCTATCCATTTCTGACGTTTTGAACAGGGAAGATCCGTCTCTGAAAAGGGCATTTGAACTTATCCAAGCCAATAAAGACTAGAAACACTATTGTTCCTTTATGGCCATTCACATTTTGAATGCATCGCGAAAATGGGTCCAAGCTTCAGACATCTCTTGTGAGAAATGATCCCACTTTTCTGATGCTGTTTCCTTCCCTTTTTCCAATTTTGTATTTATATCGTGAATTTTTTCCGATAATACTTTCTTTCTCTCCTCCCATGCGTCAGCTGATTCCATCTTTGCAAGATGTGCCTGGAGTCTGAACAAATCAAATCTAGTGTGAAGATCATCCAACTGATCACTTGCTTTGTCTAATATTTCTTTCGCATTTCCTTTTGAGTGGGAGTAAACCTCTTTCACCTGATGCTTTAACTCATGGATTTTCTTGCTAAGATTATCTCTTTGTTTATCCCATGCATCCTCGGTATCTGCCTTTCCTAATGCTGCTTGAACCCTTAAGTCATCTAAACCAGTTCTTAACTTTAACGCTTTCTCCTCTGTCAAATCTTTGGCATGTCGTAGTTTCGCTTGTATATCATGTGTCCATTCATTTAATTTCTTTTTCTGCTCCTCAAACTCGTCTTTTGCCTCTTCTAATCCGAGATGAAGTTGTACCCTAAGGTTTTCCAATGAGGATTTCCATTCATCGATTTTTTTATATTTCTCCTGTGCCATATACTTACTATTTGAAATAATTATCGATAAATCCTCCTGCTTACAGAATGACATTGGTCAACAAAAAAAATAACACTTATCAAAGTAGCGACTTTATTGAACGCCTAACTTTCGAAGAAACTCACAATTTTCGTCAAAGATCAAAGGTACTTCCTCTATACACACATCTTCCCCTTCTCCTCTTTCAAGGTAAACATGATATTCACATAAAGTGGGTGTAACCACATAGTAAGCTGTACCAATTCTGGCGTCTTTATATTCATGTTTAATGAAATCTCGAATGCAAAACATCAATTTGCTTGGTTCAATTATAACAAGTGTCTTCAACCAATCTCCGTTATATCTGAAAATAGCAATCTTTTCCTGACCAAAATGTTCAAATGACAAATGGTACTCGTCATCTTCTATAGACCATAAAGCATACTTTACACTTGGGTATCTTCGATCAAAAGCATTTTGGACTTTTCTCGGAACCTGCATCATCAGACTAATACTCACCAGAATTAGAAACATTCTCATTATACCATTCAAATTGTCTGAAAGTTAACTTCTAACATATGATACATATCATCCAATGCTATGATTGAATACATCCTAGATCTCTTTCAATGGCTTTATTTTGCTTTATTATTTAATCATAAGATTCAATTTGTATCCCATCAACCTACGGACTGATTCAATATAGCTTTCTCATTGACTAAAGTCATATTTTCTATGTAATTCATAATCTACTATTGCATTATTTGAATAGTAAAGACATGAAGAAAATACTGGTTATAGAAGATAATCCTGCTGTCAGAGAGAACATTGCTGAGATATTGGAATTAGCTGATTTTGAAGTCAAAACAGCTTCCAATGGAAAAGTGGGCATAGCCATGCTGAATTCAGAGCTGCCAGACTTAGTTATCTGTGATATAACAATGCCCGAGTTAGATGGATATGGAGTTCTTCATATACTTAACAAGAAGGAGGCCACCCGAAATATTCCATTTATATTCATGACCGCCAAAGCTGAAAAATCAGATATACGTAAGGGAATGAGTTTAGGTGCCGATGATTACCTGACGAAACCTTTTGATGATACTGAACTCCTTGATGCGGTGGAAATACGTCTTAAGAAATTAGAGACTGCAAAAACGGATTTTGGAAGTGGCTTAGAGGGTCTAAATCATTTGATTGATGAAGCTACCACTATTCATAATCTTTCAGACATCCAGCAAAATAGAAAAACCAGAATTTACAAGAAGAAGAAAGACATATTCCTTGAAGGAGATACTCCTTTATCTCTTATGTATGTAAAAAAAGGAAAAGTAAAGACTTACAAGACCAATGAAGAAGGTAAGGAATTGATCACCGGAATTTATACCGAAAATGATTTCTTTGGATATGAATCCCTATTAGAAGGTGAATATGGTGAATCCGCAACTACACTAGAGGAATCCGAATTGGTACTCATCCCCAAAGATGAATTCATGAAGCTCATTTATGAAAATCCAATTGTCTCCAAAAAATTCATTGAGATTTTATCTCACAAAGTAACGGAGAAAGAAAGTCAACTACTCGATCAAGCTTATAGCACCGTAAGGCAAAGAACCGCTAAGGCCCTCATCCGGGTAAATAATAAATTCAGTAAAGCTGGGACATTCTCTTTTTTGACCATCTCAAGAGAGGATCTGGCAAATATGATTGGAACTGCAACTGAAACAGCCATTAGAATCTTATCAGATCTAAAAGAAGAAGGTCTCATTCAAATCGAATCCGGAAAAATCAAAGTCAAAGACTTAAGAAAGCTTGAAATAGCTGCTCAGAAACACTTCTTAATATAATACTCTCTGTCCAAGCAGTGCGAATCAATCTTCTTACTGATACAGGTCATTTATATTCTGTGCAAAAGGAGTGATGTTTCGTTAAACTAAAAGATTCAGATATGAAACGACTAGAGGGAAAAGTAGCTATTGTGACGGGAGCAGCACTTGGAATTGGTGAAGCCACTGCTATACTATTTGCCAAAGAAGGAGCTAAAGTGGCTGTAACAGATATATTGGATAAAGAAGGGAAAAAAGTGGTGGATAAAATCAACCTGAATGGAGGAGAGGCATCCTATTGGCAGCTTGATGTTACCAATGAAAATGAGGTTGCCGAAGTAATGGAAAAAGTTAATTCAAAATGGGGCAAAATCAACATCCTGGTAAATAATGCAGGAATCGCAGGGATCAATGCGCCGACCGATAAGATAAGTGAAGAAGACTGGGATAAAGTCATGAACGTAAATGTCAAGGGTGTATTCTTTTGTACGAAACATGCCATACCCTACATGAAACTGAGCGGTAAGAGTAGCATTATTAATCTTTCTTCTATATATGGAATAATAAGCGCACCAGATGTACCTCCTTATCATGCTTCAAAAGGAGCAGTAAGAGAAATGTCCAAAACAGATGCATTGTTGTATGCTCAAGATGAGATTCGTGTAAACTCTGTACATCCTGGTTTCATTTGGACTCCTATGGTTGAAGGTCACTTAAAATCGTCAGGTGGTGATCTGGAAGAGGCGAAAAAAGTCACTGATGCCCTCCACCCTATTGGGCACATGGGTGAGCCCGATGACATTGCTTACGGTATACTTTATCTGGCCTCAGACGAATCGAAGTTTGTCACAGGAGAAGAATTGGTTATTGACGGAGGATATATCGTACGCTAAAACTATAAAGCATCATTTCACACATCTCTTGATTAGCTTAAACGCCCAATCGTAATGACTGGAGGTAGCCGAAATAAGATATGCTCCAAGTGAGGTAGTTCCCGTCCATTTGTATCGTTTTTTCTCAAAGAGCTCCTCGTTAGAATATCCTTTTATAAGATCAGTAATTTGCTTGTGAGATCCTTCGAATCGCTTAATAGCTTCTCGAAGTTTTGCATCAGCATATTGTTCTTGAATTTTTCTATTAAGATCAGGAACTGTTTTCCAGGTGTATCCCTTGGCTGGTATGTCTGGTTTTTCTCCCATAGATCCTACTTCATGCCAATCCATCATCATCAAATGCCAGTGGTTTAGGTGGCACAATACATCGCTGATATTTCTATTGAGCGTACCTTTTGGAAAGTCGGCTGTTTTCTTCTCTTCAGGTAATACATCAATAAAATCCAATAGTCTATTATAATTCTTATCACTCTGTATTAACAACTCGTCTTTCGTGGTTGGTCTTGCCATTTCTAAATAGTAAAAGTCCCCAAATCATAATGAATCCTGTCTGAAGCAGGATAATCCCCAGCTTCCTGCAAGTGAGTATTCTTAAACACCTCGCTTTTATATATCTCTTTATCTTTTTTATAAACCTTAAAATAGATATCAGGAAACTTTTCCAAAGCGGATCCACCAACTTTAAAATCTTTTTCATGGACAGTGATCTGGGCATGGCCAAAATCGTCAATAAATGATTCTCCTAAAAAATCATCAACTATCAAATCCTCGTCATAGAATTTTACAATATACTCACTGCCATTAATTGGTTCCTTGTTCTCAACATTGATGAGTTTTACATGGAGATGAACGTCTTCCTTTTTCTTCATATCAATAACTTATATTGGTAATACATTATTTGGTCAGCATATCATCCTATTGAAACCTTTGTCTTAGCTGATTTTCGTTTGGAATCATATTTTGCAAGGGTCAATTGAATTGATTGCTCCATCGGTTTCATTTTATAGGGTTCCATTATTAATCTTGACATCAGATAGCAAACAGTGGACTCAGCTCCTTCATTGAGGTTAGGATGATCCTCTTCCAGACCATCATAACATCCTCCAGATATAGGATTGTGTATAATTTGATTCAAGTGATTGTTTCCAAGGAACCATTCGAAAGCAGTCTCCAAATAAGCTTTGTATTTATGATCACCTGTTATCTTATAAAAATTATCCAGTGCTATAATTGTATATGCTACGTCAATTGGTTGTTCACCGAAATGAGCACTATCATCACCCCTATTTAGCCATCCCCTATTGGATATAACCTTGATCTTACCTTTCTTAAAAATCTTAGAAAGTAGAAAATCGAAGGCTTTAATAGCTACTTCCTTATAACTCCCATGGGATGTTAGGTGATGAGCAAGCATAAGAGCTTCCGGGATAACGCCATTTGCGTAGGTCAGATAGCTCTCGAACCAATCCCAGTCGTCGTGCGACTCATTCGCATATTGTCCTACCAACCTATCACTCAATTTCTCTACAATGCTTAAATAGGTACTATTCTTCAAGTACTGATTGTGATAGTAAAGCCCTTTTATTGCGAATGAAATTGCTCTTGGCGATTTCAGCTTTAATATCCAGTCAGCCGACTGTGAAATAGCTATGATCGCTTTAGTAACCAAATCATCCGGGAAGTGGCTGGCATTCGCTATCAGATAACCAAGAGCCCATATTGCTCTTCCATTAGAATCTTCCAGGTTGGTATAATTATTCTGCTTGTGGAATTCTCCTTTGAGATCCACATAATTATTAAACCTGCCATTCGGTTTTTGGCAATACTTGATAAATGTAAAATATCGACCGATAAGTTTTAGAGCCTCTTGTTCACCAAATTGGACATAGTGCATTGTCATTGCAATCATCGCTCTTGCATTGTCGTCAAGTGTAAACCCTGATGTACGACTGGGAATCCCTAAAGAGGAAAACTGAAGTACCCCTTCATCTGTAGTCATTCTTTTCAAATGATTAAGCGAGATGGCTGGAAGTGTGTATTTCAACGTATCTCCCATTGGTAAACATCGCTCGAAAAGTTTGGCATACTGAATAGCTACATTTTCCCAAATGGTCATTCGGGTTTTATGGAAAGCATTGAGTGACATTTCAGCTCGTTTATTATCACAGGATAATAGTTTCTTTGTTTCAAGGGCCAAGTTGGCATGATCTTCAAAGGCGACTATCCTTCCTACATTTTCGTTAAGCATCTCAATGGAATGCGGAATTGGCGTAGATACGATGGGGCATGCACAGCTTAATGCATAGGCAAACGTGCCACTTACTGCTTGATTAGGATCTTTCGAGGTAAACAAATACACATCTGTTAATTGTAAATACTCCAATAATTCATCAAGAGAAAGGTATTCATTGATAAACAAAACATGTTTTTCAAGGCCAAGTCTTTTCACATATCGTTTGAGCATATTCCGGTATCTTTCGCCTTCATGTTTCACCAATTCGGGATGTGTCTTTCCCAATATCAAAAACTTAACACTTGGATGAGAGGCAATGACTTCCGGAAGTGCCTTAAGTGTTGTTTCTATACTTTTATTAGGTCCTAATAATCCGAAGGTGGATAATACCAAATGCTCATCCAGTCCATATTTTTTTTTAAGTAAGTGTGGTCTTTTCCAATTTACCAAATGTGTGCCATGAGGAATAAACACTATTTTCTTCTTGCTAACACGATAATACCTAACCAGAAGATTTGAAGCACTCTCAGTCATCACAATCACTTTACTCGAGTTAGATATGATCTTTTCCACCACACGTCTTAGCTCAAGGTCTGGAGTTGGGAGGACAGTATGGAAGGCAGTAAAAAGAGGTTTATCTAATTGATCAATGAGATCCATTAAACTCCTTCCATATTTACCTAAAAACAGACCAAACTCATGCTGAAGGCAGACCCCAATGATATCATTATCATCATTTATCTCGTCCATTACCGTTTCAACATCGTCTGGATCTGTGACATCAAGTTGATAGCTTACTTCTTTGGGGTATGTCCGTTTTGGTTTCCCATTTTCCAATGCGCACACTTCTGTTTGAAATGTTTCTCCAAACTGCTTCTTCAATGCGGAGATCAAGTCATGACTAAAGGTCGCAATACCACACTCACGTGGTGGGTAGCTAGCGATGAACACGATCTTCTTCTTTCGATTTTTCATAGTCAATTCTTTTTTAGCTGGTCTAACAATTCATTCAATTCGATGGAGGCAACACCCACCCTTTCATCGGCAGCACCGTAATAGATGTATAGGTGATCATCATATACAATTGCTCCGGAAGGGAAAATAATATTGTTGACAACACCCTCTTTTTCCCATTTAAATGTTGGTGAGATCAATGGGCTTTTTAGTCTGGATATTTCCTTTTTCGGATCTTGAAGATCCAGTAATGCTGCAGAGGCATGGTATTTAAATCCATGTGGCGTATCTTGTGCTGCATGATAGATAAGTAACCAGCCTTGATCAGTTTCAATGGGTGGACACCCTCCTCCAATATGGCTGGACTCGTAATAAAGTTCAGGATCCATCACGATATGCTTTTCCAAGTTCATGAAGTAGTCCTCCCAAAATTCCCTGGTAAGATCTTCGAAGCGATCAAAATAGACTAACTGAATCCCCGGGTGGATGCGATGAAGCAGCGCAAACTTTCCATTGATCCTTTTCGGAAAAAACATCAGGTTTTTATCCCATATGTTCAGTTTTCCAGCGACCTCCGGCCCCAATCCATGTTCCTTAAAAATCTTGTAGTGAAAGAAATATTTTTCATTCAGTCCAGGTGAACACTCTACTAAGTGCTTATACTCACGATACGTCAATTGTGGAGTAATGACTCCTTCCTTTTTAAACTTTTTAAGGTCTGGTGAGGTAGCCACAGCACCGGCAGCATTAATTTTATTATATGCTGTGTAAGTCATATAATAGGTGTCCTCTATTTTTGAAATTCGAGGATCTTCTATTCCCTGTGATTCATATTTATACTCAGGAAATAATAGGGGCTTCTTATGTCTCACCTCCACCTTGTCGGGTTGAACAAGTCGGCAATAGCCAATAGAACTATAATTACCTACACGTACAGCGCGATAGAAAAGGTGGATCGCATCATCCTCTGAGATTACGGCCGGATTGAATACTCCATCGTTTTCAAAACCTAATTCTGTCTTATCAAGTAGGATTCCTAACTTTTTAACCTTCTGCATAGTGTAAGATTTTCTTTAAGAAGGATATTCTTTGAAAAATCCACCATGAGATAGGTCAATTTTTTAACTGATCCTCAGGTCGTCTTTTTATGATGACGAAGGTTATGGTAATTCCTGAGCTAGTTCATTGTGACCGACATTGTGTGTGTCGTTACTTTAAAAGGAAATGCATGGGCTTATCGTAATCGTATTTGGACTGCCAGGTTCTGGAAAAAGCTTTTTCGCAGAGAAGCTTGCTCAAATACTAGGAGCTACCTACATAAGCTCAGATCAACTGAGAACCAGGTTCTTTCCAAAGAAGGATTATTCGTTGGAAGCGAAGGAAAAGGTGTATATCAAAATGAAGGAGTTGGCGGAAACAGCATTGATAAGTGGAGGTGATGTTGTACTGGATGCAACCTTTTATTTAAAAAAATGGAGAAATATGGTTGTCAGGGGTTTTAAGGGATTAGCCGATTGTCACTTCATAGAGGTGTATGCTTCAGAAGAATTAATAGAAGATCGTACAAGAAAGAAGAGACCTTTTAGTGATGCAGATTTTGAGGTATATAAACAACTTAAACGTGCTTTTGAACCGATGAACGAGACACATCTGCGAGTGATATCAACAAATGACAATGTGAGAGAAATGGTGAAAACAGCATTGAATTATTTAAAGCTAAAAAAAGAAAACTATGGAAGCGAAGGAGGTCAAATCACTATTACAGTCTTTTGAAAACCAAAAAGGACTTCAGCTTATGGAAACCCATATTTCTTGGGTCATTCTTACAGAAGAATTCGTCTATAAATTCAAAAAGCCAATCAGGTATTCTTTCTTAAACTATGCAAAGTTGGCAAGAAGAAAGTACTACTGCGAACGTGAAGTGCAGCTAAACAGCCGCTATAGTAACATATATCTTGAAGTAGTCCCAGTCTATAAGTCAGGACAAAGAGTCCAGATTGGTCAAGGTGAAGAAATCATTGACTATGGTGTGAAAATGCAAAGGATCAACAGTGACTTCCAGATGGATCACATGCTTGAGCAAGACCTGGTCACCTCGAAAGCGATCGGGACATTAGCAAAAAAAATCGCTCAATTTCATCATGATGCGGAGATAATTAGAACACCTCTTTCTTTAAGAGTAATCCGTCAGAAATTCAATGACATCTTAACAGTTAAAAACTTCCTATATCATGAGGTCGGTATTGAAGCAGCAAACGAAATCAATGAAGCAGTACTGGAAAGTAATCATTATCTCAACAGCAGTAGCAGACTTTTACAAGACAGAATCAAATATGGTTTTATTCGAGATGTACATGGAGATCTTCATGCTAAGAATATCTTTCTACTAAAAGATCCCATTCTATTTGATTGCATTGAGTTCAATGATGAATTTCGTCAAATCGATGTTCTGGATGAAATCGCTTTTCTATGCATGGATCTGGATGCTCGAGGTAAAGAAGACTTATGTAAAGATTTTGTAACAACCTATCTAAATGCGTTTCCGATTATTAGCAACAAAGCAGAAGAACGATTATTTTCCTATTACAAGTGCTATAGAGCGAATGTAAGAGCCAAAGTAAATGCACTTAGAGCTAAGCAAGCTAGGACATTGGAAGACAAACACTTCTTCCTGAAAGAAAGTAAAAAGTATCTCGATTTGATGTCGAAATATGCAAAGGAATTTACTGGGAGTAAAACAGTAGAGGTTTTCGAGCTCATTTATGATTACGATCAGCTTTTTATATGATGCAAGTGCTGCCCAGGGTATCCATTTCACTGTACGCTAGGGTCAAATTAATATATAGATCGTGACCCTGAAATCCTGCATAGGTTCGGGTCTGGCATCCAAAGGCGGTTAAACCCGCCTTTTTTTTAAAGTCCTGAGGGTTATCAGTGATCGGAATCATCTAAGATCGGAACGAGTGTCATAAAACCAACCCCTTATCAGTCGTAACATAAACCTATTACTAAAATCGGTAGCTATGGGTCTATACATTAAAACATTTCAACAAATCACCATTGATCAGATAGATCAATTTGGCGGTAAGAATGCATCGCTCGGAGAAATGATCCATCACCTCAAACCTAAAGGAGTACTTATTCCAGAAGGGTTTGCACTGAATGCAAAGGCGTACTGGCATTTTCTAAACGAAAATAAGCTATTCGATCCGCTCCAGGAAATACTGAATAGATTAGACAGAAAAGGGTTTTCAAACTTGCACATGATCGGGTCTAAAGCAAGATCAACCATCCTCAAAGGCATCTTACCGATTGACCTAACGGATGAAGTAATGAAAGCATTCAAGGAACTGAAAGGTAGAAATGAAATTCAGGTTGCGGTACGAAGTAGTGCCACTGCTGAAGATCTGCCTGAGGCAAGTTTCGCAGGAATGCAGGAAAGCTACCTGAATATCGAAACAGAAGCCGAATTGCTTGAATCCATACTTAAGTGCTACTCATCTCTCTTTACCGACCGTGCAATCAAGTATAGAGAAGACAACAAGTTTGATCATATGCAAGTAGCGCTTTCTATCGGAATTCAGCAAATGATCAGATCCGATCTCTCTTGCGCGGGTGTATGTTTTACCATAGATCCTGAAAGCGGGTTTGATAACATTATCACCATTAATGGAAGCTGGGGCTTAGGAGAAAATATTGTAAAAGGAGCCGTAACACCCGATGAATTCTATGTATTCAAACCTTCACTCGAAAAAGGCAATCATGCGATTATTTCCAAAAGTCTGGGAAAAAAAGAAAAGACCATGGTTTACACCAAGTCTTCAGCAAAGGATATACTGAATGTTGAAACCAAAACGATAAACCTGAATACAGATCCAGAGGAGCAAAAGCAATACGTTTTAGCACCGTCTGAAGTACTTCAACTTGCAAAGTGGGCGATGATTATAGAAGATCATTACCGCCGGCCAATGGACCTGGAGTGGGCGAAAGATGGAATCAACCAAAAACTATATATCCTCCAAGCAAGACCGGAAACCGTACATACTAATAAGAATGAATTAACCATTAAGGAGTTTAAACTTGTTCAAGAAGGGAAAGTTTTGACAATGGGTAAAAACGTAGGAAGAGCAATTGTTTCAGGCAAAGCGAGGTTGCTCTCTTCACCCAAGGATATTGGTAAGTTAGATGCTGGTGATATTTTGATCACACAGATCACCAATCCCGACTGGGACCCAATTCTGAAGAAAGTAGCGGCTATTGTTACGGATAGAGGTGGCAGAACCAGTCATGCAGCAATCGTAGCAAGGGAATTGGGAGCATTGGCAGTAGTAGGTACTGAAAACGCAACTAAAGTAATCCAGGATGGACAAATAATCACCGTTTCATGTGCTGAAGGTGATAAAGGATTTATTTATGATGGTGAGCTGGAATGGCAAACAACAGAAATAGACGCTTCCAATATCCATCTTCCGAAAACGGAAATCAAATTCATTTTATCTGATCCTGGGCGGGCCTTCCAATTGGCTCAGCTCCCCAATCATGGTGTCGGATTGATGCGATTGGAATTTGTGATAAGCAATAGCATTCAAGTCCACCCAATGGCGCTGATAGATTTCGAGAAAGTGAAAGATGAAAAAGCTAAAACTGAAATCCTATCTCTAACTCAAGGGTATGAAAACAAAGCAGATTACTTCGTAGAAAAATTATCCATGGCAGTAGCCACCATTGCAGCAGCGTTCTACCCGAAAGAAGTGATCGTTCGTTTGAGTGACTTTAAAACAAACGAATATGCCAATCTGATAGGTGGAAGTTATTTCGAACCTGAAGAAGAAAACCCAATGATTGGTTGGAGAGGTGCTTCAAGATATTATCATTCAAATTATCAGGAAGGATTTCGATTGGAATGCGAAGCAATGAAAAAAGTACGGGACGAAATGGGACTAACCAATATCAAACTGATGATCCCTTTTTGCAGAACACCGGAAGAAGGGATCAAAGTGATCGACTTGATGAAAACATACGGATTGGTGCAAGGAAAGAATGAACTGGAAATATACGTGATGATAGAGATCCCAAGCAATGTGGTGCAAGCGGAAGAGTTCGCAGAAATTTTTGACGGATTTTCTATTGGATCTAATGACCTAACCCAACTCACGTTGGGAATAGATCGGGATTCAGAGATTCTCATTGATCTATTTGATGCAAAAAATAAAAGCGTCAGATCTTTGATACAAAAAACGATCGAAGCAGCACATCATGTTGGGATTAGGGTAGGATTGTGTGGTCAAGCACCGAGTGATGATCCACAATTCGTTAAGTTTCTTATCCAACAGAAAATCAACAGTATATCTTTCAATCCGGATGCTTTGCTAAATGGAATAGAGCATATCCATAAGGCAGAAGTTGATATGGCTAGAAAGATAGAGCACCTAGTATGAAATCCTTTTCCGGATTATTAATGATTGATCGGGATGATCACTTTAAATGTGGTGCCTTCACCATGGCTACTTTTAAATGAAATGTCTCCTCTCAGTAAATCTACATAGCGCTTTACAATACTCAATCCAAGACCTGTACCTTGAAAGCCACGCGTATTGTTAGCCCTGAAAAACCGCTCGAATAAATGTATTTGATCCTCCTCTGGAATGCCGATTCCCTCATCTTCTACTTCGCATACGACCTCCTCGGATTTAAACTCACATCTCAAGTAAATAGGTTTATTCTCAGGAGAATATTTGATAGCATTCGAGATCAGGTTTATCAATACATTTCTAATCAGTTTTTTGTCAGTATTCATGGTTTGCGTCATACCTGAATGTGACACTTCGAGTCTTTGACCTAATTTTAGAATGGGAGAAAGAGAGGATTGCACTTCTTCGAATACATCCTCCATCTCGAAAGAAGTAGACTCACAACTAACTTTTCCTTCATTCAATCGATCCAGCGAAAGAAAGTCTTCGAGAATGCTATTCAAATGATTCACAGATGACTTGATTCGGTCAACATGCTTGATTCGTTTATCGTTGGTTTCTGCCTCCGGATATTTGGCAATCAAAGAGGCTGATGATAAGATCGTACTCAAAGGGGTCCGGAATTCATGTGAAGCAAGGGATACAAATTTTGACTTCATTTCACTCAGGTTCCGCTCTTTATTTAGCAATTCATTCAGTTCTTGTGTTCGTTCCTCAACCTCTTTTTCCAAATCTCTATTGTAAGTGCGAAGTTTCTCCTCACTTTCCTGTAATGCCGTCAGCATTTCCTTCTTCTCCGTTATATCCATACCAGAGCTAAGCGAACCTATAACCTTTCCACTATTATCTTTGACCACCGTATTTTGCCAGTGAATTAAGCGCTTCTTGCCACTTTTGGTAACCACATAATTATCATACATCCTGTAATCCTTGGTCTCTTTAAGCACACCCGAAAATACGCCTTCCAACTCTTCTTTATCCTCTACAGAAAGCTTAAACCAATTTTTTCCGATCATCTCTTTTTCTTCATATCCCAAAACTTCGCATCCTTTCTTGTTGATATCAATGATCTCTCCTTTTAAATCCAAAGCCAAAAGAATGACTTCAGCCACATCAAAATACTGCCTATCGATATCCCTAGGCTTTGACTCATTCTGGACAAAGACTAATGATATCCCTTCTCCCTCCGGGATATGGGTAAGGCTAACTGTAACTGGAAATGTTGATCCATCTTTTCGTATTCCCTTTAGGTTAGGCTTCAATATTTCTTGCCCGAGATCCTCTTGTGCTTTAAAATTCCAGATATCATCTATTGGAATTAATGAACTGAGTATTTTACCGGAAAAAACATCTTCGTCATCATATTGAAACATTTGATAGGCAGACTTTGAGGCAGACACAATATGTCCCTTACTGTCTACGACAATTACAGTTTCCCTAGTCGAGTCCATAAAGGCACGACAAAAAGGATCATCCATGAAATGAAAGGTATTTGAGGTGAGGGCTTCTTTCATGATGGTCATAAAGGGCATTCACCCTTCTACGCTGGTCCTGTTATCATTTTTTTTAGATAAGGAAGTTACTAAGAAAAACCCGCAAATGATAATTAAATCCCCATTCTGTCAATTGAGCTGCCACTCTGATACATTAAGGTCAACTTAATATTCCAACGTAAAACGTTGATCTAGGAATGGCGTTGATTTAGAAATTATTCAGTTGGCTTTCCCGGCCTTGTAATAGACCACCAAACTCTCCAGGTTTTCATCTTTAAGCAGTGTTGAAAACCCCGCCTTGGTAGGGTTTAAAACGATCTTCACGAGCTCTCCGCATTCATTGCGAACTTCCTTCACAGTTCCAAATTTTTTAAGGTAAGGAATGTCTTCAGGTATATCAAAACAGTAAAATGTAAGCTTATCCTTTTTCAAATCGATGATGTGAATGCCCCAGTCCTCTTCTTGAAATTCGTAGTTTAAGAAGTATTTCTTTTTGTAGTATTTCAAGACGTTTTTATCTGAGATTGAAAACATGGTGTCCAGCCTGGATTCTCCGAAATAATATGGATCAATTCGAATGCTTTTTTCGGAAATAATCAAACCTGAAGAATCAATTGGATCGAAATACTCCCCTATGAATCTATTCTTAAACTGGCTCTGAGGGTTTTTGAACGAGGGTTGAGCAGTCTCAAAAAAGATAGGTGCTGCACAGCCACCTAGTAAACTGGCTATCAAAAACATCGCGCTATAAGATGCTATTAATTGTTTCATGTGTATTCTCTTTGCTTTTATCGGCCACATGGAATTCGCAATACTAATATTCACCATTAGGTAGGCGTTTAATGCATGCTCATTTCATTTTCAAGTAAAATGTAGTACCAAGGACTACAGGAACCCATGATGCGCATCAGCTTATAAAATGCGTTCGCTCAGGCATAATCACCTGTATCAATGTCATCTGAATTAATGAGAGACATCAGTGCGTGTGATCTCTCCTACCAATACATTGAATAAATAAAAGCGAGAAATTATGAATTTGTATCGAAGAAGAAATCATGTATTTAGCAGGATTGGTGACAGGTATCGTTCATTCATTGATCCTGACCATTTTTTAGGTCGTACAGCATTTGAGGATAGCTGGATGACTCAGCCTGTTACCAATATTCTCGAAGAAGAAGATCGATATGAACTAGAGATAGGCTTACCAGGTTATGCTAAAGACGAAATCACTATTTCAGTTAATGATGACATCTTGAGTGTAGTTGCCAAAAAAAGCAAAACAAGGAAAGATGAAAAAATAGTCAACTACGTCCAGAAAGAGATTGAAACTGACCAGGTAGAAAGGACTTTCTATCTTTCATCCCTAATTGACTCAGAGAAAATCGAAAGCAATTACCATAATGGATTGCTTCAAATCTCCCTACCTTTTATTCATAAGAGTCTTTCAAAAGTCATTGCTGTATCCTAAGCTTCAATTATGAAAATCTTCAAAAGAATATTGATTGGACTTGGGACACTCGTCCTTGTCTTTATTGTTTTTGCATTCTGGTATCGATTCACATATTCAATGGAAAAAGTAGTTTCTTATGAAATCAATGATTCTTCTTTAGAAAAGCGCTTATTAATTGCCACACAAGGCAGTGCATACAAAAATGACCTGGTTGAATATGTTGTAGACTCAATAAGATCCAAAGAGGTCTATATTCAAGTAATTGATATATCTCAATTGGAGGAATATTATAATGACAGCTGGGATGCCCTCCTCGTAATACACACCTGGGAATACGGCAAACCTCCTGAGGCTGTTAATTCATTTGTAACGCAGCATTATGATCTGGATAAGATGCTTTTTTTAGCAACCTCCGGATCAGGAGAAGAGAAAATTGAAGGGATAGATGCAATCACTGGGGCTTCTAAAAAGGATGAAATCGAAACTCATAGGTCCGCAATACTCAGTTTCGTAAGACAGAAGATGGATTCTGAAAATAATTGAGGACTTTGCCCAAAATGGTATTGATTCAAATTCTCATTGCAAACCTGGTCGCCATCGCTCTTTTATTTGCATGCTGGAGATACCCAAAGCAGGGACGATATGCCTATGGTGTAGTTTTTCTTATCGCCAGTATTGTAAACACCTTAACAGTTTTGGCTGGACCTTCAGTATATCTAGAATACCGAAGGTATGTTTTCATCAAAGCATACATCATATTTATGGATCGCTATTTCTCCCAACATATTCAGCAATATATCCTGATCATCGCATTAGGGCAGTTTTTCATTTTTTTGGGGCTTGTTTATGGGCGCTTTTTACTGAAGTCTGCATTAATCGGAGGTATTATTTTCTCAATAGCAATCATTCCCCTGGGTATAGGTTCGGCCATGCCTCTACCAATATTTATGGGCTTATCATTGTCAATGCTTCTTTTTAAAAAGCAGAGTCACTCCAAGACACTTATTTAGCTATTTTCTTGCGAGAAATGCTGGATCAGAATTGGATAGTCAGCCACCAGGCTCATCTTTTTAGATACGCTCTCATGGAAAAGACGTTCAAGCCAAGAGTATTTGTGTGTCACTAACACCAATATGTCAGCATCATGGTTTGTAACATAACTATCCAAAGCCATGGCTATATTTTCTCCTTGTATCTGATCAAACGCTATTTTGTCATTCTTCAATTTGTCCTGGTAAACATCTTGCAATAAAAGCAGGATCTCCTCATCCTTTTTTGAGCGTTTCTTGTTTACATGTAAAACTGTGAGGTTTGGATCAAATACCTGAGTAATTGTCATTACCGAGCTCAACGCAGGAATATCTTCGATTTTATAATCCGAGGCATAGACAATGCTTTTGATTTCTTTGAAACTACAACCTGTAGGAATCACTAAAATGGGTAAAGAAATGCTACCAATAATATGGTTAGTATGGGTACCAAGAAAGAGCTGACCAATGTCTGTTGTCCCTTCTGTTCCCATCACTACCATGTCGTAGTTTTCCGATTCAATTTCTTTCTTGAGGGCTCCTTCCATATTGGAAGTATACACTTCAATTTTTGGCAGGCACTGAATAGAGAAAGAACTCTTTATCGTTTGGCAATAGATTTCAAGTCTTTCCAATATTTCCAGCTCATCGCTCTTACTCTTCTCTCCGCCTCCTGTAATGTTAGAAATGGACTCCAGGGATGGTTCATTTATGATATGAAACAAGATCAACTCAGCATTTGAGAGCTTTGAAAAATTTGCTGCGTATTCAACTGCGTTTGTAGCAGTATCCGAAAAATCAACTGGACAGAGTATTCTTTTCATGGCTTTATAATTTGCTTTTTTTGAAATTTTCTTTCACGCTTCTTTCACTTAAAACCCAATACAGACCTTTCACATCGGACTTCCATTCCGGAAACAAAAAGATCAAAATAATTTCTTCTACCGTTTCCAGAATACTCAAAGAAACCATGAGGTAGAACAACCAATACTCCACTCCCATAAAAAAGAGCCAAAGCATAAAGATGCCTTGACAAAGGGCAGAAAGTTTGGCTAGGTAAGTATGAAAACTACTTGGCATTCCATATCTCCAATAGGCCAGAAATAGCTGAACGATGTAGAAACTAAAGGCAAAAATGATAATCGCATATTGTTCTATGATAAATGAAGTTTCAAAGTAAATGATACCAAGCAGGCCAACGGCAAATGTGATGGCGTCACCAATACTATCAAATTGAGCTCCTCTTTGTGACACCACATTCATGCGTCTGGCAAGAAATCCGTCGAACATGTCTGTTAGAAAACTAACCAGGAGAAAAATGCTGAAAAGTAGTCGCTCATCCAAAAATATCAGCACCAATAAAAGGGGTGATACAATGATACGATATAACGATAGCCAATCAGGTAAACTCAATTTGCGTTTAGGAGACCTTATCCATAATAGCTTCATGTCACTCACATTGTAGCAAAAAAATCTTTGACCTTAGCTTTAAATTGATTCTTAGTCATACTATCGGCCGGTTCTATGGTGAGCGATTGGATTGACAGATCCTTCAACTGAGAAATTTCCTTTTCTAAACCGATTTTTGCTTCCGCAGGTCCTGTTATGTACAGCCTATCGGCCGGAAGAACTTCATCAATCACTCGCTGAAAATAATTCTTTAACTGTTGATTTTTTCTTCTATTTAAAGCTGGTTCAGAAACTGCATCCTGTGGCCCATAAGGTGTAGATGAACCCGACCCCCCATGTAAATGGTAAGTTTCCACATCAGAATCAATTGCTTTCAAATTGACAGTTTTAGATTTTTGTGAGACAATCCATGCTTGTCTTTCGTCCAGCCAAATACCCTTATCTAATTCTTTCATTGTCTATTCTATTTAGTTAGAAGAAATGAGAGGAAATATATCCTCTCATTCCATCATTAAAGCACTAACATCAGTCCTTCAGGAAATTTTTATTTCCTTTTTAGATATACTTGTTTCTTTTGTTTTTGGTAAGATTAAAGCGAGAATGCCATCTTTGTAAGAGGCCTTTATCTTATCATGGTCTACATTTTCAGGGAGTGAAAATGATCTAAAAAAAGAGCTGTAGCTGAATTCTTTCCTCGAAAATCCTTCGTTCTTATCAGCAGATTCACTCTCCTTTTCTGAGCTTATGCAAAGCATTCCATTCTCAACATCAACATGGAAATCATTTTTCTCCATCCCTGGAGCTGCCAACTCTATAACAAATTCTTTTTCCTTCTCCTGAATATTTACAGGTGGGACACTGGGAGTCCATCCATTCCCATTAAAAACCGACCAACTGTCATTTTCAAAGAAGTCTGAAAACAACGTCGGCATACTTGAAAACAACCTGGGTGTTTTTACTAACTGTGACATCTTAACCTCCTTTTCTTTTTAATACATTTAACTATGGTCTAATCTAATTGCTCATTGAAAAGGGTTCAATGACGATACTCAAACAGTTTTCTGATCTAGATCAATGTTGCTAAATCAGATTTAGGAAGGGATTCTTTTTGATAGTCATCTGCTCTGATGACTTTGATCATACCACTATTGCAAACATTACCTATACTTTGGAATGTAAAGATCCTGAACACAAATTTTATCAGAGCAATGCTACCATCATGTTAGATGTTTACAATAAAGATATTGCTGAGTTACTGCATGAATACCAAGTAGATCCTGAATTAGGATTGAATGAAACAGAGGCCGATAATCGACTTCTGAAGTACGGACTTAATCAATTTCGAAAACATCAAAAGCATAGTGTATGGCTTGTATTCCTCAGACAATTCCAAAACTCAATCACATTTCTTCTTTTAGGAGCAGCTTTGATATCCTTTATTTTTCATGATTATACTGAAAGTATAGCCATTGTTGCTGTATTAATCATCAACGCCATTATCGGATTCATTCTGGAAATACAAGCTGTTCGTTCCATGGAGGCTCTCAAAAAACTAGACCAAGTTTATGCTAGAGTCATTCGAGATGGGATGAAGTTAGAGATCGCATCTAAACATCTTGTTCCAGGTGACCTCATGGTCTTAGAAGCGGGTGATTTAGTCACAGCTGATGCAAGACTAATTACAAATAGTAGCATAGAAATTAATGAATCAGTATTGACTGGTGAATCAGTACCCGTCATAAAACAAATACATACTCTCAAAGGTCAGGTTACACTTGCAGATCAAGTCAACATGGTTTTCAAAGGCACATCCGCAACTAGCGGGAATGCCATCGCTTTAGTCACAGGTACAGGCTCAAACACTGCAGTTGGTGAGATTTCAGAAATGGTAAGTAAGGCTGAGCAAGAGGAAATTCCACTTAATCGCAAACTCAACGATTTCAGTAAGAAGCTGATCTTTCTGACCATTGCCCTGGTGATTCCATTTGTCATTTTGGGTTTTGCTCAGGAACATGATCTTTACTTAATGATCGAGACAGCTATTGCCCTAGCTGTAGCTGCGATCCCCGAAGGACTTCCTATTGTAGCTACTATTTCACTCGCTAGAGGGATGTTAAAGCTGACAAGGCACCAGGTAATCGTGAAGAAACTTGCCGCTGTAGAAACTTTAGGCGAAGTGAATGTTATCATGACTGACAAAACAGGCACACTCACTGAAAATGAACTCTCCGTAGACACAATCTGCTTTTCCTCAGAGCCATCTCATGAAATAAGAATTTCAGAAATAGCGAAAAAAAAGATTGGCCATGATAAAAATTTAGAGATTTTGATGCAAGTAGCTGCGCTATGTAACAACGCATCCGTGAGTGATAAATCCGGAAAGATTGGTGATCCAATCGAAACCGCCTTACTGGATATGGTAATTGCTTACAATAATGAGCTACTTAGCTCCATCAGAACAAAATGGAAAGAACTGGATGAGACTCCTTTTGATAGTGATACCAGGATCATGGCTAATTTCCATCAAAGTGAATCTGACTACTTTGTTTCTGCAAAAGGTGCCACTTCAGAAGTATTAGATCGCTGCAATTTTATTCAACTCAATGATGAAGTCAACCCACTTGGTCAAGAACAAAGATCTCTTTGGATTCAAAAAACAAATGAACTCTCCTCAAAAGGTCTAAAGGTTCTTGCCTTTGCATACAAAAAGGCCCGTCAAGAAGATAAAAACTATGCTTCAGAACTAATATTCCTGGGTTTAATCGGTTTTCTGGACCCTCCTCGGCCTGACGTTGCACCGTCCATTTTAGAATGTCAAAAGGCGGGAATAAAAATAATCATGGTAACAGGTGATCATCCAGAAACCGCAAGAGCCATTGCACAAAAAACGCTATTAACAAATAATCCAAACGAAATGGTAGTCCATGGTAAGGATCTTGAAACAGTGGTGAGTTATAAAGATATTGAAGATGCCATCATCTTTTCCAGGGTCTCACCAAGACAAAAACTTGAACTTGTTAGTTACTATCAGAAACAAGGCTGGATTGTTGGCATGACAGGGGATGGAGTGAACGATGCTCCGGCATTGAGGAAAGCTGACATTGGTGTCGCGATGGGATATAGAGGCACTCAGGTGGCTGAAGAAGCCGCTGATATGGTGCTTCAGAACGACTCTTTCAGTTCGATCGTCCGGGCAATCCAACAGGGGCGAATCATCTTTAAAAACATCAAGAACTTCGTAGTTTATTTGCTTTCCTGCAATCTGAGTGAAATACTGGTTGTCGCAATAGCAGCCTTCTCTAACCTGGCGCTCCCACTGTTACCACTTCAGATACTCTTTCTTAATCTGGTTACGGATGTTTTTCCAGCTCTTGCCTTGGGGATGGGGAAAGGTGACCGGTCTATCATGAAAATCCCACCTAGAAATCCAAAGGAACCCATACTGAATCGTGGCAATTGGATCTCCATATCAATGTATGCTGTCGTACTTACCTTAAGTGTAATGGGTGTTTTTTTATATGGAGCTTTCCATTTGAATTTCGATTCTGCCATCTGCAATAACCTGGCTTTTTTTACCTTGGCTTTTGCCCAACTACTACACCCCATCAACCTCATTGAAATCAAAGACAATTTTTTCAATAATGAGATCATCGAAAATCCACACCTCTGGAGTGCAGTATTATTCTGTAGCATCATTCTAATTGGTGTGTATTATACTCATCCGCTCAATGAACTATTGAGCTTAAATAAACTGACACTACATCAATGGCAATTGATTGGTATTGGCAGTATTGCCCCCATCATCATTATCAGGCTTATAAAACTTCTTAAAATCATCCGATAAAGCTTGGAAGGAAAATTTTCAATAAAATAATACCTGATATGTAGCTGGAATAAACTCCAGAAGCCATACCGATATAGGTGAAAAAAATCAATTTGCCGCTTGAGCTAGGTCATAGGTAGAGTGTCTGAACATTAAGAATTTACATACTGGATCAATCCTGTCAAAATGAGTTATTATATCAGCAAATCTGTTTCCAGCAATTTCGAAGACACTACTAAGCACACCATTGATCTTTTGCAAAAGGAAGGTTTTGGGGTATTGACAGAGATTGATGTTCATGAAGTTTTAAAGCAAAAAATACAAGTCGATTTTCCAAAATATAAGATACTAGGGGCTTGTAATCCTTCCTTTGCTCATAAAGCACTCCAGACAGAGAGTAAAGTCGGTACTATGCTTCCGTGCAATGTGATAATCAGGGAAGATGACGATAAGAATGTAGAAGTGGCGGCCGTTGATCCACTGGCTTCAATGCAAGCCATCGAAAATGAATCATTAAAAAAAATTGCTAAACACGTAAGAGAACGTCTCTCCCAAGTGATTCAGGGAATTTAAAAAATATACAACCTAAGCTATGAAATCATGCACAAACTCACCATTCCAAACAACATCACACGAATTGATTGTGACTCGTTGAATAAATATTTTAAAGAGATCTCTAAAGAACACCTACTCACTTCTGAAGAGGAAGTAGAGGTGGTGCGCCAGATAAAACAGGGCGATCCTAACGCGAAGGATAGACTGGTCAAGGCTAATTTGAGATTTGTTGTTTCAATTGCCAAACAGTATCAAAAAGGACCTGTGCCCTTGAGTGATTTGATCAATGAAGGGAATATTGGTTTGATAAAAGCCGCAGAACGTTTTGATGAGACAAGAGGATTTAAATTCATCACTTATGCAGTCTGGTGGATCAGACAATCCATTCTTGCAGCTTTGGAAGAGCAATCAAGAATTATTCGTGTACCTTCTAATAAGATCTCCCTCTTCTCAAAAACACAAAAAGTCATTGATGAGTGGGTTAAGAATAACGGAAGGATGCCAACTCATTTCGAGCTTGCCGAAATTATGGACATCAACGAAGATGACATTCATGATATTATAAACCTCTTTCACTCCACCTCATCTTTGGATACACTCATGGACGAAAAAGGAGATTATTCATTCATTGTCATGATCTCTGAAGATGACAATCAGCGAGATTATCAACGATCAAATGATGCTGAAGATCTAAAGAATGACGTCAACAAAATACTCTCCAGACTAGGTAAGAGAGAAAAAGAAATAGTAGAAATGGTATTTGGCATCAATCGCTCAAGTGCCCTTTCTCTCGAGGAGATAAGCAGTTTATTGGGGATTTCCAGAGAAAGAGTACGTCAGATCAAAGAAAAAGCATTGAAAAAGCTTTCTTTCCATACAGTTCGCAAAAGAATAAGAAAACTCACAGCAGCAGGTTGAGTGCAACTCAATCATAAAAGAAACCAACACAAGTCATACTTATCCCAAGATGGGAATAGTAATATCTACATATGAAGTACCTCTTAGACGCTCATAAATGAAAACAAAGATCCTTTTATTTGAGGATGACCCAAACTTAAGGGAGAACATTGCTGAACTTATAAGTGTAAATGGTTTTCCTGTGGAGGTATTTTCGTCCGGTGAAATCGCCTCCTCCTCACTGCCTCAAAAAGCCATTGGTATTTGTAATGCATCAACTATAATTACTCCGATCGATACGTTTATCGGGTTGTTAAAGGAAAAAATTGAGTGTGTAATTGTATTGTGTACGGATCATCAAGATCCCAAAATCCAGAAAGCAGACAGGAAAATCATTATGCCATTTGACGAAGAAACGTTGATTGATGCATTGAATGATAGCCCCTCAGTGCGGAGCAACTCTCTAAAAAGCAGTACACTTAAGAGTATGGTTGAATTAGTGTTGATCGGTATATGATTTACTCCTCTAAGTGGCCATAACAGGAGGTTTACTACCTATTTTCTCCCCCAATATTTTTCCTAAATCTTCATGATAAAGCGTTTCTTTCACAAGTAGCTCCTTGGCCAATTGCATTAGTTTATTTTGATGTTTCTTTAAAATCTTCATTGTTTTTTCAGACATATTTTTTACCAGGGTTCTTACTTCATCATCGATAAGTTTTGCTGTCTCCTGGCTGTAAGGCTTATCAAAGAAACGTTGGTTTTCTCCAGTGGAATCAAAATAACTTAAGTTTCCGATGTTCTCGCTTAATCCATAGTAGGCCACCAGGGTATGAGCAAGTTTTGTTACCTTCTCAAGATCATCTAACGCGCCGGATGAAGCTTCGTTAAAAACCAGTTGTTCGGCCATTCGTCCCCCAAGAGCTATACACATCTGGCTGAGAAACTGCGATTTGGTATAGATCTGATGTTCCTCCGGCAGATACCACGCTGCCCCTAAAGATTTCCCTCTCGGTATGATGGATACCTTGATAAGCGGATCTGCATCTTTCAACATCCAACTTACCAATGCATGGCCCGCTTCATGATGTGCTATGATTTTTCGTTCTTTAACGGATATCACCTTACTCTTCTTCTCCAATCCCCCAATAATTCGATCCATTGCCTGAACAAAATCTTCTTTATCCACTGCTGCTTTAGAGTTTCTAGCTGCAATCAAAGCAGCTTCGTTACACACATTAGCAATGTCTGCTCCAGAGAAACCTGGAGTTTGGGCT
Source organism: Ekhidna sp. (assembly GCA_965267215.1). Classification (GTDB taxonomy): domain Bacteria; phylum Bacteroidota; class Bacteroidia; order Cytophagales; family Cyclobacteriaceae; genus Ekhidna. The sequence goes on along the minus strand of OZ253940.1, from coordinate 368,030 downwards.
GCTAGAAAGGTAACATCCAAGTTCTCTGCCAGCTTCAGTGGACGTAAATGAACATTGAAAATGGCACTTCGCTCCACTTTATTGGGTAGCTCAAGATAAATGTGTCTGTCAAACCTGCCAGGTCTAATCAATGCTCTATCCAACATATCCGCTCGATTGGTCGCAGCTATCACAATGACACCTGAATTAGAGCTAAACCCATCCATCTCGGTCAAAAGCTGATTAAGGGTATTTTCACGTTCATCATTAGATTGAAATGTCTTTACATTACCCCTACTTCTACCTATTGCATCTATTTCATCAATGAAAACGATGCATGGTGCTTTCGCTTTCGCCTTATTGAATAAGTCTCTAACTCTTGAAGCACCTACTCCTACGAACATTTCAACAAATTCAGATCCGGAAATAGAGAAAAATGGCACTAAGGATTCCCCCGCAACAGCTTTAACAAGCAAGGTTTTTCCTGTTCCTGGCGGACCAACCAAAATAACACCTCTTGGAATTTTTGCTCCTAACTCCGTATATCTAGTAGGATTTTTAAGAAAATCTACGATTTCCTCCATTTCAGCCTTAGCTTCATCCAACCCAGCTACATCTTCAAAGGTGATGAGTCTTTCACTATTCATATCCCGGTACCTGGCAGTGGTTTTTCCGAAGCTAAAGATGGACTTCCCTGTAGGACCACCTCTTCCCATTCGCCCTATCATATATAACCAAAATATGAGCAACAATCCGAACGGTAAGAGAAAAGAAAAGCTATCTAACCAATTGGTTCGGGTTTCATATTTCACTTCTATCTGTTTATCAGGAGACTCATCTTTTTGTATAGCAGACAAGTTATTTTCGAATGTCTCTATGGAGCCTATTTTAAAGAAATAGTGTGGCCCTTTAGAGGGGAGGTTTTTAACATTCTCATACTTATCAAGTCGATCAGGCTTTAAAAAAATTTCCACATCTTCCTTATTCACCACAATCAAATAATCCACATCTTCCGAAGCAAGCATTTCTCTTTTGAACTTACCCCAGGTGATTTCTACAGGCTTTGATGTTCTATTGACCCAGAAATACAGACCAAGAAAAACGACAATAAGAATGATGTAGGTAGAAATATTGAATGGTTTTGGAGGATTTGTTTGTTTGCCTTCCTGCCCCTTTCTTAAGTCATCCAGATCTTGTTTATTCATCATTTTGATATCTAATACTCAAGTAAGTACCTTATTTGATTAAAAGCGTTGACAATTCTCAACAAATACCTTGATTCTGATCACACTTACTGACCGCATTCATTGCTTACTTATGATCCTAATCATGCCATGAAAATTTGGATCATCTTAAGTTAATCATCCTTTTAGGCACTATTAAAATGAATGATTTTAGCTTACTTCTTTTAGGAATACTTGGATTATGGCTTGGGACCGAACTTGTGGTAAAAAAAGCGATAGTACTCACAAAAAGGTTCAAAGTGTCATCTGTATTCATTGGCTTATCAATTTTAGCATTTGGAACAGACCTGCCTGAGCTGGTAGTAGCTATAAATGGTGCCATAAATAATACCCAGGGTATCGATAGCTCGGGTGTAATTGTTGGGAATGCCATAGGAAGCTCAATCAGCCAAATAAGTCTTGTAATCGGGTTAACCGCCGTTGTGCATTTTCTGGCCGCTGGCAAAATACAAATCCGTCATTTGGCCGTTGAGCTCATTGGCTCAGTCATTCTACTGGCTTTGGTTGCTTTTGACTATGTAATCACCTGGAATGACGGAGCTATCCTTATCATCGCATTTCTTATCTACTTTGTTTCTAACCTAAACCGAGAGAGAACCAAAGAAATACTCGAGGTGAAAGAAAAAACTACTTTACTAAACACCACCTCACATATACTACTTTTAATGCTTGGACTGGCAGTTGTTATCCTTTCCTCAGAGTTGACTGTAAACAAAGCACTTACACTTGCCAACGAATGGAATGTAAACCAATCTTTTATCGGAGCAGTGATTATCGGACTGGGGACAAGTCTTCCTGAGCTTGCTATCTCAATAAGTGCTATACTGAAAGATAAGCCCGGGCTTTCAATTGGAAATATCCTGGGTAGCAATATATTTGATATATTAGTTCCTATCGGGATAGGCTCACTGATTTCAGACATTCATATCGAGCCAACGATCTTCATTTTTGATATTCCCTTCCTTTTATTTCTATCTCTGGTAGTCATTTATTTTCTAAGCAAGACAAAAGGCTTGCAAAAAAAGGAAGGACTGGGTCTCTCCTTCCTATACCTGCTATATGTGTCATTCAAATACCTACTTGGATGACCTAATCCTTATTCAGTTTTTTCCTCAATCTTTCCATTCTAAGTCTAGCTGGCAGATAGCCCATTTCGAATGAGGTTGCATACGCATTTAATGCTTCTTCCAGATTCTTCCTTTTCTTATTAGGGGCTAACTTTATTTTTTCAGCTAATTCTTCCAGTCCTTCACCTTCCGCAAAATGAATTTCAGCTTCTGTTAATCTGACTTTTTCCATCAGTCCCATTACCTCCATCTCAGCAAATGCAACGTCTATTCTTGAAAAGTTGAGTGATTTCTGAGTTTTTTTCAGCTGTGATTCACTGATTTCCAATCGTCCCTTGAGCGAATCCTTCTCATCTCTGTATTCGTTGACACTGACCTGCAATCGATTGATTTCATCATTTTTTTTATTCACTGTTTCCTTTAAACGATCGATTTGTATGGAATAGGTTCCACTGATACTTTCCAACTCTTTAATAGCCCATTCCGTTTTCAGAAAATACTCATTGAGGTTTTTCACTTTTTGTATGTAATCAGGATCACTAACTCCTGTCTCAAGATCTACCAATAGGAACTTTCTTCTCAAGTCAATGGAATCAAGATACTGCCCCACAACCTCCAATAATCCTATCGCACTCTGACTTGTTTCCAGGGCTATCTCTAAGGAGTCTACTTTCAAGAGTAATGCTCTGTTCTCCTTTCTCAAAGCTGAATTACAACCACCTAATTGTATTAAAAAAGACAAAATCAACACCATTCTTATAAGCCTCAGCTTCGTTCTTATGAAGTTTGAAAACAATGAATTTAAAATCATAATGTCAATGGATAGCTCTCAGATTAATTTCTTCTTCAGCAAGTTCTGATAGCTTGGAATCTGTTCTCTTTTCCTCTTCCAAAGATTCTCTAAGTAACATCGCTACGTTGTATTCTTCAAGTTCATCCGCATAAATACTGAGTGTGCCGTAGCTGGCGATATTATGATGATTAAGATGCTGAATGGATGTTATTATTCCCGCATCTCTTACGTCATCATCTGTACATCGTCCTTCTAATTCAAATGCTTCTTCGATGAGTCCTTTCACACCCATGTTTGTTTCTCCATGGATATTTCTACCAAGCAATGAAAAGATGTTTTCGAGTCGTTCCATTTGTGACCTGGTTTTTCCGATATGCTCATCTATAGCTCCTTTCAACGCATGTGAAGTGATCTTAGATCTTAGTTTTTTGAGGGCTTCAAGCTGTTGCCTCTCTCCATCATTTTGCTCCTTGAGCTGCTCGACAAAGAGTCCTTTAAAATCAATGATATTTTTCATAGCCTTTTTCATTAAATGACCATGAAGAGCATACACTCCACACTGATTCGATTCATTTTAATATATGATCCTGCTCATACAGATTATTACACGTCTCTGATATACTCTGAATGAACAAAAAGCTATGGTAGGATCAATAATTATCATCGTCATTATCCTAATCATTACTTGGATTCTATTCAGTCCTATAGTTTTAAAAGTGGATACCAGGTATAATCTTTATGATTTAAGATTTCTGATGATTGCCCATGTATGGCTAGATGTGGAAGGAGACAACACATTGACCTTTCATCTTAAACTGCCCCTATATCATTATCAGACACAGCAGTTACCCATAAGTTCAAGATCTAATCAAAAGAGAAGAAAGGTAAGAGCTAAAGGAAATTATATCGATCGGCTTATTAGAATAAAGAACATTGTTCGTTCTTTTAAAGTCACTGCTTTTGAAATCTTTTTAGATACAGACAATTATACGCTAAATGCGCAATTGATTCCAATTAGTATCTATTTATCAAACAAGGGTATTCCCATTACCATCAATTTTCAAGAGAAATCCTTCCTGCAATTGGAAATCAGAAATACTCCGTGGAGATTGGGATTAGCCTATCTAAAAATCAAGAAATATTAAAATGATGTTTAACATAAACTAATTAATCATGGAAATGCATATCGAAGATCTACTAGAAAAGATCACAGAATTTATCAAATCTGAAGCTACGACAGACACCATCATGGGAGATTCATTCAAACTGGGTCAGTTTGAGTGTGTTCCAGTTATACGAGTAGGCGTGGGTTTTGGTAGCGGTGCTGGTGGTGGCAACTCATCAAAGGATACGCAAGGTGAAGGAGGAGGAGCCGGAGCTGGAATGGGCATTGAACCGATAGGGTTTCTGGTTACTAAAGGTGAAGAAATCTCATTCATTGGAGTAGGTAAATCGAGCAAAGGAATAGCCGCAGCTTTTGAAAAGATACCTGACCTTGTAGAAAAAATGATTGCAAACAAAGAAAAAGAAAAGACCACTGCATAGTACAAAAGATACAGGTCTATGCTAGAATATAATAGGCCTGTATCCAATTTAGGAATAGATAAGAAAGCGTCCCTGCTCTATATTCTAACCTAGATCAAATAAATCAATATACGATCCCTTTTTATCAAGCTTATAGGTCCAGACCGGAATACTGATATGATTGATTGTATCTTCAGTAATGCTACCGGACAATAAATGAGAGATCCCTCGACGTGCATGAGTTGCCATTGCAATCATGTTAGCACGTGACTCCTGCGCATAGGTAAGTAATCCTTCTGAAGGGAAAACATTGCATATAATACACAAAACACTATCCCGAAAGCCGTACCTTTTCATGAGAGAATCAAATTTTTCCCTGACCACTTCTTCACTCTCAATATTATGTGGAGTACGCACCCAGACAAACTCCATAGATGCAGAAAAGAACTTTTGAAGCAGGGCAAATTTCTTCATTATCTCATCCTGGATCTCTCGGATATCAATAGGCACTAATATTTTCTTTATTGAACTCGCTGAAGTCTTAGATGGTACGGCAATGACTGGACAATTGGCTTTACGAACTATTCTTTCAGTATTTGAGCCAATAAAAACTTCTTCTAACCCCGACGTTCCATGAGTACCTACTACTATTAGATCTATGTCTTCATCCTTTACCGCTTCCTTGATGGATTCGATAAGCCCTAAACCAGGCACAAGTGTTTCAACCTCAACCTCTTCACTTATTCCTTTTTTCAGGTCGTCCAGTTTTTTCCGAATAGTCTTTTCGAATTCATCTATTAGCGGCTGATAGTTGTAGGTCATTCCATAGCTGACATCATTATAATAGTTAAAGAATGCGCTATGAAGTAGCAACACTTTAGCATCAGACATCTTAGCGATTTCAACTGCAAAATCCATAGCAGAAATACTCACATCAGAAAAATCAATGGGGACTAGTATTTTTTTCATGTTTCAACCTTTTATATTCAAAGGTGCTAATGAATAAAAAGTAATAGGATGACTTGTGATGGAGGATTTCATGATTTACATCAACGCCTTCTTTGACTGATATAGTAATTGTTTATGAAAAAGCTGAAAGACATCAAGCATTGATCTGATTCTTATCAGAAAAATCTTTCTTAAGGGAACCGATCTTTAATGCAAGATCTAGACAGTAAATGAAACTAGTAAACTCTGCAAATGAGGCTGTATCTTCCATTGCCTCCCAGGAAAATATCTTTATTCATACTGGTGGAGCTGCCCCAAATGAATTAATAAAAGGGTTGATCAACAGAGCAGATGAATTAAGAGGGGTTCGAATCTATCAAATGCATACTGAAGGAGATGCTCCTTATTCAAAACCACAATACAAGGATAATTTCAAAGTTATAGCCATGTTTATCGGCCATAATATTCGACACTGCATTAACTATGGATCAGGCGACTTCTTGCCTTGCTTTTTTAGCGAAGTTCCTATTATGATCAGGGAAGGCGTCATACCAATTGATACTGCACTAGTGCAAGTTTCACCTCCGGATAAACATGGTTTTTGTTCTTTGGGAATTTCTGTAGAAACGACACTTGCAGCAGTTAATCAAGCAACAAAAGTAATTGCTCAAATCAACCCGAAAATGCCAAGAACACATGGGGATGGTCTGATTCACGTCAACAATTTTTACAGTGCCTTTGAATGTGAACAGCCACTACCAGAGATAAATGCCCATCCACTCACAGATATTGAACGAAAAATTGGCGAGAATGTCGCAAGCATCATTGAAGATGGGGCAACATTACAAATGGGCATTGGTGCCATTCCCAATGCAACGTTGGCATGCTTGAGCAACCATAAAAACCTGGGTATTCATACAGAAATGTTTTCAGATGGAATATTGCCACTTGTGGAAAGTGGAGTGATCAATAACAAGCTGAAGAAAAAAAACCCAAATGTAATCGTCTCAGGTTTTTTGATTGGCACTCACAAGCTCTACAATTTTGTAGATGATAATCCACTTATAAGACTTCTGGATATTCAGTATGTTAACGATATCTCAATCATTCGGAAACAACCTAAGATGACGAGTATAAATAGTGCCATTGAAATAGATCTGACTGGCCAGGTGTGTGCCGACTCTATTGGCGAGGAAATCTATAGTGGAGTTGGTGGACAGATGGATTTCATCAGAGGAGCTTCTCTTTCACCGGGTGGCAAACCGATCATTGCATTAGCATCACAAACCAGGGATGGCGAGTCTAAAATTGTTCCGAATTTGAAGCCTGGAGCAGGTGTAGTAACAACTCGAGCGCATATTCAATATGTAGCCACGGAATATGGGATAGTAAATCTGTATGGGATGAGCCTGAAAGACCGAGCAAAAAAACTAATCAGTATTGCTCATCCAAATCATCAAGAAAAACTTGAAGAGGCCTATCATGAAAGATTTAATATGGTCGTCTGAATAAGTATTGGATTATCAATTATCCCAAAAAATTAAATATTAACCACACAGCTCCAAGAAAATGCCAAAACATAAATACATTGTAAGCATACTGCCTGGATTTTGAGTGTACCCGGTATTCCCTAATCTTCCTAAAAACGGAAATCAATAGTATCAAGCCAACAGCAACATGAATAAAATGAATCAACGCAAAGGGAAAAAGGATATTCCTAAATGAAAGATTTGAGTTCAGCAACTCTTGCCATCCAATGACCTGAAGTGTGGAAAAGAGTAACCCAAAAAACAATCCTAATCCTGCAAAGCGAAAAGCCTTCTCAATTTCGTCTTCCCTGATTTTCAACTGACTCATCACAATAAAAGCACTACTTACTAAAATAAACCAAGTTGCCACTTCATAAATGGTGGGTATTATTAACTGTGGTAGATTCTGTAAAATCCAGACAATCAGCATCGTGACAAAGATTAACCCACTGGTTATAATAAAAAGTTTGGTCATGAGCCTTCCGGCACTGATCATGCGTTGCTTTTCCTGCAACCTCTCCTGAACTATCTCTCTTTCACTCATAGCAGAATTCTTCTTTCTTTTAACCCAGATAATTGGATCAATGTTTCGGACTGCATTAAAAATATTAACGTGGAGACACGCTTTTCATTTTGTGATATGTTGCTGTAATTTGGTGTATGGCAAAAAAGATAAAACCCATTGATCTGGTTCGGCCAGACAAACTACTATTTACCGGACTCAAGACACTGACCGAACTCACACTTACTCCTCTTAACATGTACGCTGATCTCAAGTCTCAATCCAAAGGAAAAGCTGAAATCACATTTATCGGGGAAAAAAAGCTTGAAGAAGCGAAAGTCCAGCTTTTTATCTTCAACAACGATGAAATCAGTGAATCTACTGCCCGGAATTTTCATCCTATGGCCGATCCAAAAGACTCGCATATTTACTGGCTGAACATTCATGGCCTTCACGAAGTGGATTTAATTCAGGAACTAGCAGAAGTAATGGAAATGGATCGTCTTTCAGTCAGACAATTGCTTGATACCACACAAAGACCTAAGGTAGAAGAGTTTGATGATTATCTTTTCTTCAATATCAGATCAATCTTATTAGATGTAAATGATCAACTGGACGTGGAACAACTATCTTTCGTGCTAGGTAAAAATTATGTGGTATCCTTCCAGGAAAAAGAAAGTGATCATTTCGACGACATTCGATATAAAATCAGAGAAGGAGTCGGTTTTGTGAGAAAGCGAACATCAGACTATTTGTTGATACAGCTCCTGGATGCCATTCTGGATAATTATTTTGAAACAATAGAAGATATCAATGAGACAATCGCCAACCTGGAACAGGACGTGTATAAAAACCCACAACAGGAAACATTGTTATCTCTGGAAAGAAGTAAGAAACGAGCTGATTTGATTAAAAAGTCGCTAAACCCATTTATGGAGTCCATCAACTATATCCTCAATAATCGAACGACCTTTTTTCAAAAGCCAAATATCAAATACATCAATGATCTGAGAATGAGTTGTGCCAATGCATTAGAAGAAGTGGACTCAACGTCAAGGTCATTAGAAAGCCTCACAAACATCTATTATGCTTCACTCAGTCAAAAAATGAATGAGACTATGAAGGTGCTTACAACGGTCGCTACAATCTTCATCCCGCTCACATTTATTGCAGGTATCTACGGAATGAACTTTGAGTATATGCCAGAGCTTCAATACCGAAATGGCTATTTCATTGTTTGGGGCATTATGGGGCTAATCTTTATAGGGATGGTCGTATACTTCAAACGGAAGAAATGGTTATAGGCTAGTCTTTGGTTTTTAAGGAGTCATCTACACTCTCATCTACTTCAACGAAGAAAATTGCAGTTGGAAATTATTCTTTTTTATTTCATACTCATAACCAACAAAAACCGCCATGACCTTTACCAAAGAGCAAAAAGGAATGATCAATAAGGGCTTGATAATTTGCATAGCAGGATTGACTTTGTCACTAATCATCGTAAATATCCTCGTGGGGTAACTCCCAAATACAATTTACTTGTCAAACAATAAATTTCTGCTTTCTTAAAGGCTACTCTCAAAAGGGGTAGCCTTTTTTCTTGCTTCAATTAGTAAGTTAAATTTACTTCATGAAGCAAATCACTGATCTTCTTGAAGGTATCGAAGCGAACTACTTTGTTCAGCTGGCACTAACGGTCATTATTATCATTCTCTTCTTATCCGCAAGGTGGGTAATACGAAAAAGTGTAAGAAAATTAGGAGCTAAATTCTCCTACGATCTCAATCGGACGGCAGCTACTAAAAGACTGCTCACCATCTCATTATATGTATTTGTCATCGTCCTATTGGTCATCATTTGGGGTGGTGATCTAAACAATCTATGGGTTTCCATTGGTAGCATTTTGGGTGTCATTGCAATCGGTTTTTTCGCTATCTGGAGTATCCTTAGCAACATAGTGGCTGGTATCATCATTTACACCATCAACCCTTTTAAGATAACCGACACCTTGGTACTGGTTGAAAAACAGGTTACCGGTAAGGTTAAAGATATCGGGCTTATTTATACCACTTTGGAAGATGAAGAGGGTATTTTCACCATCCCGAATAATCTATTTTTTCAACAAGTGGTGAAAGTGAAGAATAGTTGATCCCAATCAGTGTTTTTTAAATTCTTTCGAATGTTGATCATTTATTTTTTGCAACCATTTGAAGAGATCCAACTCATATTTCTTTTCAGCTACATTGTGACCTTCTCCGCCATAACTATGAACTTGATATTTTTTCCCTTCCTCTTCCAGTATGGATAAGTTTTTGATACTTAATTTAACTGGCCCCAATCCATCAAGATCTTTGTCTCCAAAAATCCAAAAAATGGGAGTGTTGATCTTTTCTAAAAACACTATTGGATCATATTTAGCTATTGTGCCATACCATAACCTATAGCTATCCAGCGACTCAGGAGGACCATCTGGATAAACCCTACCAAACCAGGGCTTTGATCTATATTTTTCAAAAAGTTCGATAAATTTATCCTCCTCATTTGCGTTCAGATATTTAGGCTCATGTAATTGAATTTCTCTGACTTCCAGGAGATCTTCTTCCGCAAAACCTTCCGACTTAAGTCTAGCGGCTCTTTCAAAGATCCTATCTTCTTCCAACGTACAAACAGAAGCAGACTTAATGATCATAAAAGATATACTAGAGGAGCTAGCGACAGCTAATGGAGCCACCCATCCCCCCTGGCTTGTAGCATGCAATCCGATTTTGGCAGCATCTACTTCCGGCATGCTTTTTACATGGTTCACGGCAGCAACCACATCACTAGCAAGTGTTTTAAAACTAAATCTATTGGAAAAGGATTCATTTCCTCCGGATTTTCCAACGCCTCTTTTATCGTATGCGAGTGCTACGTATCCTAAAGAAGCAAGCCATTTAGCACTGTATGAACTATTTTTTCTTGTCTCCTGGCCAGATCCATGCACGAATACAACGGCAGGAAATGGCCCCACTCCTTTCGGCAAGTAGACGGTACCCGAAAGGAGTACTCCATCTGCGCTTTTAAAGGTTACATCTCTTGTCTTAGAATAAGCAAAGTAGCTCAAAAGCAAAGCTATGAATGGGAAGATGTACTTCATGGTTTTTTCGTTGATCTATCAAAATAGACTAAGACAGATGGATATAGGTTGTCCTAAATCATATCCAAGTGACGAGTTTAACTTATGAAGTGACAGAATGACCATCAAATAATGAAATAACGGTATCCCTGTATGTCCTACTGGATCCAAGATTCTTACCAGTACTAAGAGTAATCAAGTATTCACCACGTCTCCAATGTTTAAAACTGTCAATGAAGTCTCTATTGACTATGTAGGACCGATGAATGCGAAGAAATCTTTTATCCAGTTTTTGGCTAAATTCAGAAAATGTCGATCTCACCTTGAATTCCTCATTTTCAGTATGAATCAAAAGATAGTTTCCCAGGGACTCTATCCATGTTATAGAATCTAATTTTAAAATTACATTGGATCCCTTAGTCGTAATGACTAGTGTATCCCTTCGATTCTGATCCTTGGCTAGGTCGTATAGAATTAAAGGGTTCGTAAAGACGATGTATCCAAATGAATACAAGCACATGGTAATAAAAAGACTCCCCAATCTGTCGGAATCAGGTATATTGAGTACATCAAAATATGTGTTGAAAAAAAGTAGGTAGATTACCACAATCATAATGCTGAGAATGGTGAATATCTTCCTGATTTGATGCAAAAACTTACCTCTATTGCTCTGTCCCCAAACACTCAATCCACAATTTATTAATCTGAAACAATAGCCCATAAAGGCTAATGAAGAGACCATTTTGAATCCTATTAAAAGCAAAACCAACTTACCTCCAGCATCAAAAAATGGCATTATCCCTCCACTTCTTTCATATAGAAAAAATTGTCCCAGGGTAATAACTAAAAATGGTAAAAAGATAAGTATACCTTCACTCTTCCACGAGACAATTGACGAAGACAGATACCGTAAATACAATACGGAAAAAGACCAAATGAGCAAGTCTAATGGAACTCCAAATGCAATAATCATCGGATATTCATCTGCCCAATCCAATTCTTCCAAAGTCTCGCCGATGAGCATCAGACTCAGAATTACCAGAATTGCCACCACATAGAATACCTCACGGGGATATCTGGACCTATTAATAATAAATAACGAAGAGATAAATACTCCTACAGCAAATCCGCATATAAAAATAACACTCCAGATTCCTGTAGGGGTATTCATACCTCAATAATAAAAAACTGAGGCTATTTCTAAAGCACTAGTTTTTTATTCAGTTCTTAGGGAATCCACAGGATTCACTTTAGATGCTCTCAGAGTATGATAGCTTATCACGAGGATAGCAATAACCATTGAAACAAAACCACTAAGAATAAAGAGCCAAATACTAATGTTAGTTCTGTAAGCAAAATTCTCTAGCCACTTACTTATCATGAAAATAGTCAGTGGTATAGATAGAATAATAGCGATCAACAACTGAATGGAAAAGCCTTTTGCTAACAAACTGAAGATGGACATTGGAGATGCCCCCATTACTTTCCTTATCCCTATCTCTTTGATCTTGCTGTTTACAACCAACATGGACAGGCCCAATAAACCCAGACTTGCGATAATTATAGATAATGCCGTAGCAACCGCAATCAACTTATTCATCCGAGCCTCACTCTCATATTGAGCTGCTATCTGTTCATCAATGAAAGAGTAATTCCAACTCTCGTTAGGAAAAAGGCTCTCCCATTCTTTCTTCAAAATATCTGTTGCTTTCGTTAAGTCTGATCCGGTATAGGTAAATACCAACTTTGGCACGATGGAATCTACAAAGTCCCCATCAGAAACTCCGCTAGCAATCGGAATAATATTCTGAACAATCACTAATGGCTCTACCTCTGAGTGCAGAGAAGAATAATGAAAATCTTCTGTCACTCCTATAATTTGATGGTCTCCAAATTCATCACCAGGTAATCTTTTACCAATTGGATCTTTAAGACCAAAATGTGCCACAGCAGCTTCGTTCAGGATTATTGATTGCCGCTGATCTAGTCCATTGCCTTCTTCAAACCCCCTTCCCTCAGTGATCTTAATGTTAAATGCGTTCAAATAGTGTGCATCTACGCATAGCATTCGGAACCATCTAAATACTCCCTTGTCATCGGTATAAGCAAGATGTGCCCAACCACTTGTTCCAAACACATGAGTCCCCATAGCGATATTATCTACTTCAGGGTACTGTTCCAGACGGGCTTTCAAAAGCTTCCCATTATCCATCCCTGTAGAGATTATTTGCGAAATACGCTGTGCAGAAGGAGCAGGTTGCAGTTGCGTTGAAACAACAGCTTTGTACTGGAATCCAAGGTCTTTCTCTTGAAGGTATTGGACTTGTCTGCGCATCAGCAGGGTAGTCGTTATCAAGAACACTGTGATCAAAAATTGAAATACAACCATACCCTTTCTGGCTGTCATCTTCCCTGCAGGTCGACTACCTCCTCTCAAAATGGTGATCGTTCTAAATCCAGATAAGATGAATGCAGGGTAACCTCCAGAAATTGATCCAATAATCAATGCTAACAAAAAATATGCGCCGATGTGCCACCAGGAAAATTGAAACAGGATTGCGGTACCGGTAAGTCGATTAAATGTCGGAATGAGTAAATAGGATATCGTAGCTCCAATCACCATGGCGATTACAGCCAATAAGATACTTTCACTTAAATATTGGTAAATCAAATTACTCTTATGAGCACCAAGCACTTTTCGCATGCCCACTTCTTTTGATCGCCTCAGAGATTGACCTGCAGCCAGTGTAGTGTAGTTAATACATGCGATGATCAAGACTAAAAATCCTATAGCACCTAAAATCAATACATACTGTGGATTAGAAACCGGAGCGTAACCGAGCGGTATATCAGGGTTAAGATGGATATCAGTCAATGGTTGAAGACCAATGTTATATTGATCTTTCTGCATCGCCTCATCACCATATCCCACATCCCCCATTTGGCTAAGGACCACATCCTGCATTTTTTCGTCAACAGTAGAAACTGATGATTCTCTTTTAATTAAAACATATGTTTCAGCAATGACATTAAACCAGGCATTCATGGCACGATCACCAAAAAACTGGCGATTGTTATCAGCAGAAATAGCCATATCAAACTGAATACTTGATTCATATGGAATATCCTGAAATATTCCAGCAACATTGAAATCACGAATATCCTGACCTATTTGTAGTGAAATAACTCCGCCCATAGGATCATTTTCACCAAAATATTTTTTTGCGTATGATGCGGATAGAATGATATCATCCTGTGTGGGAAGAACATTGTTCTTATTACCTTCAATGACTTGAAAATCGAACACTTCAAAAAAATCAGGACTGATAATTGAAACTTGTTCACTAATCCTTGCCTCTCCTCTGCCCACCAGATAGGTCTGCTCTATATATTGAACAGTTCGTTCTACCTCCGGGAAGTTATCTTCAAAAAGGGGCTCGAATCGAAGTGGTGTTTGAGAATTAAAAAATATTTGACCTTCTCCATAATCTTCCTTCAGCCAGACCCTGTAGATACGATCTTTGTCTGCATGGAATTGGTCAAAACTTAGTTCCTGCTTTACATAGAACCCCAATAGTAGAAAGCATGAAATTCCAATGGTTAGTCCTAATAGATTAATGGCACTGTTGAATCTGTCCCTCCACAGTACGCGCCATGCGACTTTAAAATTATTACGTGTCATAGCAAATATTGAGTTTTTGAGTTTTCGATTTGTTTTTAAAGCAGATATCCGAACTGACCGTAAAACCAACCACCAATAAATCAAGTCAGCCTTGCGTCTGCTTTTGGTTACATTCTTCTCATAGATCTCATACAGATCGCCTTGCAAATCCTCTAAGAGGTATGGATCACAAAACCATTCCAGAAATCTATCTGCATATTTAGGAGGAGAACTATTCATTCTAATCCAAAGAATGTGAGCTTGGGTAATTTCTGATACAATGCCGACCGTAGTTCCATGGTTTCATCCAGTATCTTTCTACCTGCTTTGGTTAAAGTAAAAAACCGTTTACGCCTCCCCCCTCTTTCATTGGAGGCACCACCCATTTCTGAAGAGACATAACCTTTTTTTTCAAGACGCCTCAATACCGAATGTATTGCTGTGACATCCATTCTTCTATTCGTATTACTTTTAATTTCCTCCTGGATTGCTACAGCATACGCTTCTTCCAAAAGGGAGCCAACAGTCAGTAAAACCAACTCTTCTAATTCACCTACATGTTCTCCTCTCATATAATTACATATTTAGTTTAGTGGATATATCGGAGTTTCATTCCCCACACTCTCTTTACCGGAATCAATGGTAACACCGGTAATTCTGTAAGGCATGCCATCTTCAAAGTAAAATACCATATCAAACCATTCCTTGGATTGCATTCCTTTCAACTTCAACTTGTATTCAAACATGGATCGTCTATTCACCTTATAGAGATGAAATTCACTTTCATCTTTATTAAGCTGAGTAATCATAGATATCAATTTCTCGGCTCCCATTTTATCAATAAGCTTTGGGGAAAAGTATTGATTCACGAGTTCTTCACTAATTTTCTCACCTTCTGCCACTTGATCCAAGAACCAGATAATCTTTGATCCTGCTGGACTCTCTTCGAGTTGCGCCAACGATTGACTACCCTTTTGCTGAGCGCTAACCAATGCCACAGCAAGGGAGTAAATAATACATAATTTCAGTCTCATTTTTACTTTTGATTTGTTGTACAAACGTACAAGTTAAAATATAAGTTGTCATTTTGTACAAGAAATATGTTAAGAGTTGTTAATCTCATTATTCATAGAAAAATTTGATAAAAACTGCAATTACGAATAATATTTGTAACTATATTTACTGCAATTACGAATAATATCAAGTGTGCTGTCTGCAGACAGGCTTGATCCAACCAATTGGCTCAGTATTCTAAAACAGAGAATTGAGTCACACATGTAGCGTTTTAATAAAGATTTCAAATAATGAAAAAAACAAAACTTGGTGAATTTGAAGAATTAGTACTGCTATCCGTGATCGTTCTTCGCGAAGAGGCCTACGGCGTAGAAATTAAAAAAGAGCTAGAGAAAAGAATGGATGAGCAGCTAAGTGTGGGATCCATTCAATCAGCATTGAAACGCATGGAGGAAAAAGGATTTCTAACGTCAGAATTTGGAGAAGCAACTCAGAAGCGAGGTGGAAAACGAAAGCGTATTTATTGTGCTACTCCTTATGCTGAGAAAGTCTTAAACGAAATAAAAGCTATCCGAGAGGGCTTTTGGACACAAATAGCTACTCAGGGACTTAAAACTATTTAATCAATGAGTAGCGAATCGCCACCAAAATGGTCCCAAAGAATCCTTCGACTATTTATTCACGGAGAATATTTAGAAGAAATAGAAGGAGACATGGAAGAAGTCTTCTACGATGATCTTGAGGTCTATTCGATTAGAGAGGCTCGTAGAAGATACACCAGAGGAGTCTTCAAGCTTTTCAGACTAAGCCTTCTCAAAAACTTAAAATGGATTTATAAAATAGGACTAATCGTAAAAATTATGAGAACCATCAGACTTGCATTCAGAAACTTACTGAAATTCAAAACTCATTCGGCTATCAATCTTGTAGGACTATCACTTGGACTAGCTGTTGGAGGACTAATCCTTTTATATGTGATGGATGAACTGTCCTTTGACAATTTCCACAAAAAGAGTAATCGAGTTTTTAAAGTTGTTACTGCATCGGAAGGTGGTGGAATGGAAACCAATGCATGGCCTGTTGGTTACAAGCTAATGATGGAATTTCCTGAAGTTGAGTCCGTGCTTTATACAAAAAACTTCCCTTCAAATATTAAACTCAAGCATAAAGACAAAAGATATGATCAAAAGATATTTTATGCGAGTCAGGGTTTTTTCGATCTTTTTACATTCGAGCTTGTAAGTAACGTAGATAAAAAGAGTGTTCTTACCGCTCCGTATACAGTAGTGATCACTGAGTCTGTAGAAGACATTTATTTTGAAGGAAATGCCCTAGGGAAAACACTTACACTTGCGGATTCTCTTGATTTCGAGATTACGGGAGTGATCAAAAACTTCCCTAAAAACTCACACATTCAGTTTGATATACTTGTTTCATTCCCAACCATCGAAAAATTGCAATGGTGGAGCTATACTGAAGGCTGGGGAAATTTTAATGCCAGGAATTATATTCTTCTAAAAGAAGGGGCTAATCCCGAAGAGTTTCAAACTAAGATCGCAAGCCTTTATACTGAAAACGTTGGCGATTGGCTGGAAGAAATGGGAGTTTCTTTTACCACTGAACTAGTGCCACTTAAAGATGTCTATCTCAGCGAAGATTACTGGAATGGATTTGGTCCTAAAGGATCGCTGAAGCGAGTAAAAACAGTGACCTGGATAGCTATCTTTTTATTAATTCTAGCGTGCATTAACTATGTTAATCTTAGTACTGCACGATCTACCTATCGCGCGAAAGAAGTAGGCATGAAAAAGGTAGTAGGATCTTCTAGGAAATCTATCGTTGCTCAGTTCATGACCGAATCACTTCTCCTTACTGTTATCGCCTTTATTGTAGGCCTTATTCTGATGTATGCATCCCTACCCTTTTTCAATAATCTGATGGGGAAAGAATACAGTGTTGCTTCATTCGCCTCTTTGGAATTTACTCTAGGAGTAGCCACTCTAATCATAATTGTAACCATAGGCTCAGGTTTTTATCCGGCATGGATTATATCCAGCCTTAACCCTTTGAATGCACTCAGTGGTAAGTTGGGACGAACCTTCCAGGGACTTAGCTTAAGAAAAATTCTCATCACATTTCAGTTTTTCATTTCCTCAGGATTGGTAATCGCTACTTTCATCGTCATTAGTCAGATCGATTATATGCGTACACAAGATCTTGGATTTGAGAAGGAGCAAGTCTTGATTGTAAATGCCTCCGATGCTCCAGCAGGTTCCAGAAGAAATGTATTAAAAAGTAAATTCGAATCAATCTCCGGGGTATATACAGTTTCTCATACAAATGCGCTACCAGGTAGACCTGGATGGTTAGGTCAATGGGCATATCCTGAAAAAGAAGGAGGTGATCCTGTAGACACAGAATATATGGCCATCGATGAGAATTACGCAGAGGTTTTAGGACTAAAGTTTTTAGCCGGAAGGAATTTTGATCCAGAACGACCATCCGAATTGGAAGCCGGATTAATCATTAATGAAGCATGTGTAAGAGAAATGGGATGGAATACCCCTGAAAATGCAATCGGTAAGGAAATTGTTTCACCATCAGACCGACCCGCAGGTACAGTGATTGGGGTAGTTAAGGATTATCATGGATTGGGACTTCAGGATATCATCTGGCCACAGGCAATGGATTATAGAAGCTACAGCTACGGCAAATATTTCGCTGTAAAGTACGATACAAAACAAACCTATGATCTGATCAAAGCAATCGAAAACTCTTGGGATCAGGTTTACGGAGATTATGAGTTGGAATATTTCTTTCTCGATGAAGATTTCGACCGCCAGTATAGAGAGGAGAATCAGCTTGCCAGCGTATTAATTGTATTCGCAGTAGTTATACTCATCGTTTCATCCATTGGATTGTTCGGGCTTATCTCATTCGTTGCTTTAAGCAGAACCAAAGAGGTAGGCATTAGAAAGACCATGGGAGCCAGCATTAGTCAAATCATTCTTATCCTTTCCAAAGAATTCATGCTACTGGTACTGCTTGGTAATTTACTGGTTATTCCACTAGTGTGGTATTATGGAAATGAGTGGTTAAACGATTTTGCTTTCCACAATTCTATCAACCCGTTCATTTTTGTTGTTACAATACTAATTACGGCTGTAATTGCTTTTGTAACCGTCAGTCTTCAGACGTATAAGACTGCAAAAATGAACCCGGTAAATGCATTGAGGTATGAATGATAAAAATTGCCGGCATTTCTCAATCTAAATTCATTTCATCTTTAGAATCCTAAATGGTCGAACCCCATGATAGAGTTAAGTGTTGTAATTGAATGCCCTATAAACTACATATAAAGAGCATGGTTTGCGACCGCTGCATTGAAGCGGTAAAAGAAGAATTTGAACAAAATGGTATCTCCGTCATCAAAATCAAACTAGGAGAGGTTGAGCTTGAAAGCGCACTGGATAATACGAAACATCAAATATCTCAAGCGCTTAGTAAGAGGGGTTTCGAGCTTTTGGAGGATAAGAATGGACAAATCATTGAAGGTATCAAGAGTTTGATTGTGGAGCAGGTTCATTACAAGGATCAACCTCTTACTACCAATTACTCCACATATTTGGAAAGAGAGATCGGGAAAGATTACAGCATATTAAGTGGCTTGTTTTCTTCTATAGAAGGAATCACTATTGAACGATACATTATCCTTCAAAAGTTGGAGAAAATCAAAGAACTTTTGATCTATGACGAACTCAATCTAAGCCAGATAGCCCGTCAATTGGGATATAGTAGCGTCCAACATCTATCCAATCAGTTTAAGAAAAATACAGGCATGACTCCTTCCGAGTTTAAGAAGTTGCAAAACCCCACACGACAAGGTCTTGACGAAATAGGCTGACCAAAATCTTATACATCTTTCCGAAAATTATATTAACCCCTTACACAGGGCATTTGCGTTCTTTGTATTAAGAAAACGAAACTATGGAAACAGAATACGCTATTACCGGAATGACCTGCGAAGGCTGTAAAAGGCATGTAGAGAACATGCTAAATGAAGTTGGAGGTGTTTCAAGTGTTTCCGTTGATCTAGCTAAGAAGAAAGCGATTTTAGAGATGGAATCACAAGTATCCATCGAAGAACTGAAGGAGGTCATGAAAAAAGATGGAGGTCGTTATGACATTCACTTACCCGGAGTTCACCAAGAGCCTCTCCAGCCTCTCCCTAAAATCAAAAAGAAAGACGATCACAAACCTGGCAAATACTATTGTCCAATGCTTTGCGAAGGGGACAAAAAGTACGATCAAGCCGGTGATTGTCCAAAATGTGGAATGGATTTGGAAAGAGAAACCACCACTTCATCTGCCATAGAATACACCTGCCCAATGCATCCGGAAGTTATTCAAAATGAACCTGGCAGTTGTCCGAAATGCGGCATGGATTTGGAGCCCAAGAAGCCCTCTTCTGATATCAATTCTGACGAGGATAAGGCCTATAAGAAAATGTTTAACAAATTCTGGGTTTCTGTAGCTTTTACATTTCCTGTTTTTTTCATCGCCATGAGTGAGATGGTTGGCGTCTCACTTACTGGAATTGCCAGTGAAAGGACATGGGGATGGATACAGTTTGCACTAAGTACGCCAGTCATTTTTTACTCATGCTGGAACTTCTTTGTTCGCGGGTATAAATCCATTATCAATCGCTCCCCAAATATGTGGACACTTATTATGCTGGGGGCTGGTGCAGCCTATTTATTCAGTATTACAGCCCTTATTTTTCCTGAGATCTTTCCCGATCAGTTCAAATCTGACACAGGTACAGTCCACCTATATTTTGAGGCTGCTGTTGTTATTCTTACGTTGATTTTATTAGGACAACTCCTGGAAGCAAAAGCCAGGAGCCAAACCAACTCGGCGATTAAAGAACTGCTCGACCTGGTACCACCAGAAGCGGTAGTGATACAAGATGGTGAGGAAAAGATCATTCCATTGGAGCATGTTAAAATGAATGATCTCATCAAGATCAAACCAGGTGAAAAAATACCAGTTGATGGAAATATTGTTGAAGGCAAAAGCAGCATCGATGAATCAATGATCACAGGAGAGCCCATTCCTGTTGAAAAATCTGAAGGAGACCATGTCATTGGTGGTACGATCAATGGAACCGGCTCATTTCTGATAAAAGCTCAGAAAGTTGGAAACGACACCTTACTTTCTCAGATCATCGAGATGGTGAATCAAGCCAGCCGTACAAAGGCACCTATTCAAAACCTGGCCGATAAAGTATCAAGTTATTTTGTGCCAATCGTTGTTTCAATTGCAATTATTTCATTTGCAGTATGGGCAATCTGGGGACCCGACCCTAAACTGGTTTATGCATTCACAAGTGCAATTACCGTTCTTATAATAGCCTGCCCGTGTGCCCTGGGACTTGCTACGCCAATGTCTATCATGGTTGGCACAGGCAAGGGTGCCAAACAAGGAATTTTGGTTAGAGATGCCAGAGCCATTGAGGAGATGCATCAGGTAACCACTTTGGTTATTGATAAAACAGGAACAATAACTCAAGGCAAGCCTTCCCTTCAGCATGTTCAGTCAGTAAATGATAAGTACTCTGAGGACTCAATTCTCAAAAATGCCGCTTCTCTCGAATCCGGTAGTGAGCATCCATTAGCACATGCCATCATAGAGGGGGCCTACAACAAAAAATTAAAGCTGGAGAAAGTAAATCAATTCAATTCCATCACAGGAAAAGGGATCACTGGAAACGTAGGTGGACTCAAAATAGCCATTGGCAACAGAAAGCTATTAGAAGAATTTAACCTTAAACTCAATCAAGAATATACCGATGATGTGAAACGAAGACAGCTTGAAGGTCAAACCGTAATGTTCATTGTAATTGAGAAAGAGATCGCTGGATTTATCAGTGTAACCGACCCAATAAAAGAAACTTCTGCCTCAGCTATTAAGAACTTGCAGAAGCAAGGATTGGAAGTTATCATGTTGACAGGAGATAATAAGAATACAGCCGAGGCAGTAGCTAAAAAGCTTGGATTAGATGGATATGAGGCAGACCTCCTGCCCGAAAACAAATACAAAAAAGTAAAAGCTCTTCAGGAAGAAGGGAAAATCGTATCCATGGCTGGAGACGGAATCAATGATGCTCCGGCACTGGCCCAAGCCAACGTAGGTATTGCCATGGGTACCGGGACAGATGTCGCCATTGAGAGTTCGAGTCTTACATTGGTAAAAGGCGAACTCGATGGAATTGTAAGGGCTCATAAGCTAAGTACGGATATAATGCGAAACATCAAACAAAATCTATTCTTTGCATTCGGATACAACATGCTTGGAGTCCCGATTGCTGCTGGTATACTTTTCCCCTGGTTTGGTATATTACTAAGCCCGATGCTTGCTGCCTTGGCCATGAGTCTGAGCTCTGTATCTGTAATCGGGAATAGTTTGAGATTAAAGTAACTTTATACAATGGGAAGAATAGTTATTGCCTGCTACAAACCGAAACCTGGTAAAGAGAAAGAACTGGAGGAGCTTTCTAAAACTCACGTGGATCGATTGAGAAAAGAAGATTTAGTTACAGACCGTACTCCAGTTCTTATGAAAGCTAAAGATGGCACTGTCGTTGAAGTATTTGAATGGAAATCGGAAGCTGCTATACAGGAAGCACACAAAAATGCAGAAGTACAAAAAATGTGGGAAGAATACAGTGAAGTCTGCGAGTACGTTAAACCCATCAACGTTGCAGAATTCCAAAACCTTTTTTCAGAATTCGAACCTTTAAATTAATCGAAAAGATATCTAGTTGAAAGTAAAGAAGTAAATCCTTTTTCCATGTCTTTCGTATCTTTACACAATTGAAATGGGCTAAAACCATATTGAACAGCTTTGTAGCAGCCACACTTCTAATTGCTACTACAGGGATGACACTGAACAAGCACTATTGCATGGGTCAGCTAAAATCCATTGCCATCAATGAGATCGCAAGTCCTTGTATTGATAAAGATGGAAGTCCCGTACAAATGCCTTGTTGTGATGATGTAAGCGAAGAGTTAAGAGTTGAAGAAATCACACAGGTTTCGTTTGACTTTGATAGCCAGCCTGATCTATATCCATTGGCTATTGTTAGCTGGGTTCTGCTTGATGCTGAGTTGGTAGAAGAGCAAGACAAGACTCAGTCTCAATACGATCCCCCTCTCCCCGATCAGGACATTCGCGTCTTGCATCAGGTTTTTTTAATATGATATAAGGTTGTGATCTACAGATAGCAAGAGCTATCCAATTCGATTTTTAATAAATCAAAAGCAACCAATGAAATATATCATATACATAACAACAATATTTATTAGCATATCATCTTCCTTTTCTCAAACTGTGAGAGGAATGGTAGCCGATATGCAACACGAGCCTCTTATAGGGGCGACAGTGCTGGAACTAGGCACTCAAAATGGTGTGGTCACTGGAATAGACGGTGGATTTACACTTAAGCTAAGCTCAAGAGAAAGCAAGATAGTCATATCATTTACAGGTTTTATTGCTGATACTATCAGTGCCGATCTTTCAGGAATGATGCACATCATGCTAAAAGAAAACGCAGCAGAACTTGATGAGGTAGTAGTTCAGGCCAGCAGCACATTTATGGACGACCTTGAATCAAAGCACGTAGAGGTTATCACAGAAGCGGAACTGACGAAGGCGGCCTGTTGTAATCTCTCGGAAAGCTTTGAGACCAATGCTTCAGTAGATGTTTCCTTTACGGATGCAGTGAGCGGAGCAAAAACGATTCGAATGCTAGGACTGGATGGAAGATACGTTCAAATCAACCGAGAGAACATTCCTAACATTAGAGGACTAAGCGGTAGATACGGTCTTTCTTTCGTGCCCGGCACATGGGTACAATCAATTGATGTAGGTAAAGGAGCAGGAACTGTCGTGAATGGATTTGAATCGATGACCGGACAGATAAACGTAGAATTGAAGAAACCCGAAAACAGTGAAAAGCTCTATCTAAATGGATATGTGAATTCATTTGGAAGATTGGAATTGAATGCAAACCATGCTCGGAAACTCAATGATAAATGGAGTACTGCCTTACTATTTCATACAAACTATTTTAACAATGAAGTAGACCAAAACGATGACGGATTCATGGATCTTCCAAAAGGAAGACAAATCAACTTTATGAACCGATACAAATACCAAGGAGAGAAAATGGTTTCTCAAATAGGGATAACACTCATGCGTGATGAAAAAGCCGGCGGTCAATTGGGGTATGATTTCGGAGATGATTTTCAAACATCAAGTCAATATGGTTTTCAAAACAATACAACTCGGGTAGAAATCTTTGGGAAAACTGGGTTATTGTTTCCGCACAAACCTTACAAAGGATGGGGATTTATTTATTCGGCATCCTACCTTGACATAGATGGAGGATTTGGCCGAGATAATTACGAAGGCACTGAGAAAACACTTTATGGTAACGTTATCTTTCAAAATATCATCGGCAACTCATTTCATTCATATAAAACAGGAGTGAGTCTACTGTATGATGAATTTGACGAAGTTTATGCTGACTCTTCGTTTAGCAGACAGGAAGTGATTCCCGGATTGTATTATGAATATTCCTTCTCACCAGGAGATAGATTTACACTTTTAGCGGGTGCTCGAACGGATTTTCATAATCTCTACGGCACTTATTTTACACCAAGGCTGCATAGTAGGTACCAAATCTCAGAAAATACCACCATACGAGCAGCTATTGGTCGTGGATACAGAACACCTAATGCCATTGTAGAAAACAGCAATATTCTCGTTTCCTCCAGACAACTGATTATTGAAGAAGATCCTGAACCGGAAGTAAGCTGGAATATGGGGGGTAGTTTGGTGACAGCCATAAATGTTAGTGATAAAAAACTAAACCTCATAGCAGACTACTTTTATACCAGTTTTGAAAATCAGTTGATCTATGACATGGATGCGAACTCAAGTCAACTGATCGTATACAATTTGCGTGGAGATTCTTATGCGCATAGTTTTCAATTGGAGGGGAATTATCAATTTTCCGATCGATTTAGCGCTAAGGCGGCATATAAGTTTTATGACGTGAGGGCCACCATCAATGATGAACTGAGACAGGTGCCATTTAACGCGAGAAACAGATTTTTCGTTAATGCATCTTACGCAACCCGCTTTGATAAGTGGGAAGCGGACGCAACGCTCCAATGGTATGGTTCCAAGAGACTGCCAAACACCTCAGATAAGCCGGCAGAATTTCAAAGACCTGGTTCTTCACCTGATTTCATTCTGATCAACGCTCAGGTTAGTCGTGGTTTCAGATGGGGGAATATTTATATAGGTTCAGAAAATTTACTTGGATTCACACAGGATGATCCAATCATTGACTCACAAAATCCGTTTAGTGATAATTTTGATGCGTCAATCGTATGGGCTCCAATTGCCGGAAGAATGATTTATGCAGGATTTAGATTCAAAATAAAGAATTGACAATGAAAACATTGTCCCTTTGAGGGAATAAGGGGTGTTACATCTCTTTCACCCCTTGTTCTACGACTCAAAGGGTATTAATTTTTAATAGAGAAATATGAAACATACATTACTAATTTTCGCTATGTTGTCTGCATACTTAACAAATGCACAACAAAAACCTGTTGAAGTAGACAATGGATACAAAATTGACATTCAAACTTCAGCCATCTGTGAAATGTGCCAATACACCCTTGAGCAGGATCTGGCATTTGAAAAAGGAGTAAAAGAAGCTACTCTGAACTTAGATGATAAGGTGATGACTATTCTTTACAATCCAAAGAAAACAGATGCCCAAACACTTCGAGAGAGAATTACCAAGGTAGGATATCATGCAGATACTCTATCAAGAGATGCTGAAGCCTACAAAAAACTTCCGATGTGCTGTAAAGATGGGTCTCATGGAACACCTATTCCACAGGTACCACTCAAACCAAAAAGAGAAATTGACAACTAATTTCGACGCTTTGTATAATGCCTGACGGAACTATTGTAGTCCAGGAAAGCTCTATTCAATCGTTCATCATTTATTCTTGCAACGTAGCTAGCAACTGATTCATTATTATCAATTAATGATTCATTGTTATCAATGCAAGACTGATGTAGTTCTGACACAAGTTTTTTAATTGATCTTCTCAGATCAACTTGATAGGATTGACTCTTAAGTTTTAACATGTAGCTGGTTCTAATCGTGAAAGATAAAAATATGACAAAAAAGTCATCTATTTTGTTTTCTCGTTGTGAATAATCTAATTCTTTATATTCAATAAATCTTTAGATAAAGCGCATCCATAATCTTAGAATTTTGGTTAAGTAAAATTTCGACTCTCAAAAACGAATTTGATAAATCATTAATCTTGCATCTCATCTCATCAAAGTGAAAGTATATAGAGATAACATAGATAAATTAAAGAGCGAAACAGCCGCTCTTGCAAAAAGTGATAAGAAAATCAGTGCCACAAGACTACTAACTATGCTGGCTGCAATTTTTCTCACCTATAAAGGATATAAAACAGGAGATGCAGTATTCTATATTTCAGGATTCATTGGATTTAGTGCTTTCCTGCTACTCATTAAAAAACATGATTCTATAAGGTGGCTGAATCTTTTAGCAAAGACAAAAATCAACGTCAATCAGGATGAAATTGAATTTCTCGAGAAAGGCCTATTGCCTTTTGAAGATGGAAAAGACTTTATACAACATGATCACCCTTACTCATATGACCTTGACTTCTTTGGAGAAAAATCCATATTCCAAACACTCAATCGAACCAGTACATTCAAGGGTAAACAAAAGTTAGCGGAAAGTTTACTCCAAATATTACCACCAAACGAAATATTGGAAACACAAGAAGCCGTCAAGGAGCTATCCAACAACCTGGGTTGGAGACAGGAGTTACTTGCATTAGGTTTAATGAATTCAGACAGCCAGGACAGTTACGAAAGCCTAATGGAGTGGTCCAGAAAACCAACTTCGAGCTTGAATGTCGTACTTAGGGTGCTTTCATTCATACTACCTTTAGCTACTCTAATAAGCCTCTCAGTAGGCTTTTTTATACCGAATGGGGTATTTGGAAATATCACTTTTCTTTTGTTTTTGGTCAATCTTGCTATTGTAGGTGCACATACTAAATCAATTAGAAGTGAGCTATTGCCAGCAACAAAAATTGAAGCTATCCTCAGACAGTATTCGTTCCTTTTGAAGGAAATTGAAAATCAATCTTTTAAGTCAGAATATCTCAAAAGTTTACAGTCTGAACTTACAGGTCAAGGAAATGCAAGTAGGGCAATTCTCCAGCTGTCACTTCTTTTTGGACGCATGGAGCATGTTACAAATGTTTTTGCTAGTCCCCTATTGAATGGGTTCTTGCAATATCATTTGCATGTTTTAAAGGGTTTTTTTGACTGGAGAAAAAAACATGGAAGTCATATTGAAAAGTGGCTAGACACGATTGGAGCATTTGAGCAATTAAGCAGTCTGGCCAACTTCTCCTACAACAATCCAATGTTTGAATTTCCATCCATCAACTCTGATTATAAGATCAAATTTGAAGAATTGGGTCACCCACTTCTCCCTAGAAGTAAATCTGTGACTAATTCTATTGACTTTGATAATCATCAATTCTTTATTCTTACCGGATCCAACATGTCAGGAAAAAGTACCTTTCTCAGAACTGTTGGTATCAATATGGTTTTAGGAGGAATTGGAGCTCCGGTATACGCGCAAAAAGCCAACATCCACCCATTACCTGTGCTGGTATCCATGAGGCTATCTGATTCGCTGACTGACAGTGAATCCTATTTTTATGCTGAGGTAAAACGTCTTAAGTCAATCATGGACCGTCTCGATAAAGAAGCATGCTTTATTCTTCTTGACGAAATACTGAGGGGGACCAACTCAGACGATAAACGTGAAGGGACTATTGAAGTAATTCGCAAAATGGCTACCAAAAAAGCTTATGGAGGCATTGCTACTCATGATCTGGAGGTATGTAAAGTGGTGGAGGAATATCCTGATGCAGTGGTCAATAAGCGATTTGAAGTAGCGATTGTAAATGACGAATTAGTATTTGACTACAAGCTTTTAGAAGGCGTTTGCCAAAACAAAAGCGCCAGTTTTATTATGAAGAAAATGGGTGTGGTATAATGAATGTTTCTAATTAACTTAAGGTATGCGATACTTAGTCATTTACCTTGGTTTATTGTGGATCCCTTTTAATGTCGTGAGTCAGAAAAACTCAGAACCCAGGATCACAGAGTTAGTTATGTCAATGTCTCAACGCTCCTTGATAATGCCTGGCTATCTCACGGAGCTCAAGGCACTAATAGCTAGACAAGCATATGAATTTTGGAAAAATGGAAATGTAGAACCTTATGTGTCGCATCTCAATGTGTACTCTGCATTATATGACGCCAACAAATTCCTTGGATATGATTCCATTTGGAATATGGCCTACAACCAGATTGGTTTTCACTCCAATGCTGTAACCTCGGTAGCATTCGCATCAGAACCTAACGTATTTTACTCGTCTTCTACAGATGGAAAAATTCTCAGATGGGATCTGACGGATTCAAAAAAAATCCCTGAGGTCATTTATGAATCAGATAAAATTATTCAATCAATTGAAGTATCAGATGATGGAAAAGTTATGATGGCTATTTTCTATCAAGAAGGGCTTGCGCTTATACCTGTCACAAATGGCGATCAAAAAGACATCCGCATTTTAGAAGATCCGGAACCCGTACAGACCGCTACTTTTATTCCTGGTAAAAGAGAATATTTGAGTATCACCAAAGAGGGGTCCCTGCTCATGAAGGGGTTCAATGCCCAAACAAAAAATGTAGGAAAAACTGCGCTGAAGGTAAATAATATTAAAGTAAACAAAAGTGATGGAACCATTTATGCGGGTACTGAAAGTGGAGTACTGGAGGCGTGGGAAAAACCCTATGCCATTAAAGAAAATCCTGTTAAAGATATCATGCAGAACTGGAGACAACAGTCCTACTTTGGATATAAATTAGGATCTTTCTCTATTAATTGTATGGATATTAGTCCTGATCAGAAAACACTTGCTATTGGAAGAGATCTGGGGGACATCATCTTATGGGATATTGAGAAGAAGGAGTTGGGCAGAATCATCTCTGGTCATCGAAGTACAGTTACAGACATTCAGTTTAGTCCCAATGGAAAATTATTGTTAACTACCAGTAGAGACGGTTCAGCCAGAATTTGGGATTTGGAAGATTTTAGAAAATTACCTGTTATCTTAGACGATCACAATGATTGGGTATTAACAGGAAGTTTCAATCAAGCAGGCACTCAAGTTATTACCGCTGGGGCAGATGAATATATAAGAAAATGGCCTGTTGATCCAGCCGTATTTGCATTGAGAATCTGCCATTTTGTAAATAGAGCTTTGACTCAAGAAGAGTGGAACGAATTTATCGGTGAGGATATTCCCTATCAACCGATCTGCGAGAAATAAAAAAGCCGACTACCAAAGTCGGCTGATTGTAGGTGTTAAATCACTTCTTAAACTTATCAAATAGATAAGCGAATCCGTCCCGAATTCCTGTATAAGCTTCTTCAGATTCTGATTTGATATGATGTACTTTTTTCGAAACATCAGATTTTACATCGTTCCATCTATCTTCTCCTGTTTCTTTTATCTCTTGATATTGCTCTAAAAGAGCCTCTTTTTTGGATTTTAATTTTTCTATCTGCTCATGATATTTCTCTCTAGTCGTTTGTTCTACATCATTAGCTTTATCCTTCAATTGGGTGATTCTATTTTCCAAACCGTCAGCAAAAGCTTTTATGCTTTCCTCATATTTATTTTTATGATCTATATCTATTTCGTTCAAAATTCTCGCTTCATCCATCATTATTTTCTTTAAAATTTACAAATACTATTTTAAGATTTACCATTATCAGAGGATGCCAGATGCATCTCCATTTCTGACAGTGCTTCTCCCCCCTTGATACCAAAATCCAACGTTCGGATAGGGAATGGAATTGTAATTCCGTTTTCATCAAATGCTTTTTTTACGGCCATGATAGCATCACTTCTAGCTCCTAAAAATCCAGGTTGATCTGGATATTGAATCCACATTTGAAGAACAAAGTTGATAGAGCTATCACCAAATCCAGTATAAAAAAGTCTTACATCTGTTCCGTCCATTATAAAGGATTTATCCTTTACCGCTTCAATTGCAATCTCCTTCACCTTCTCAAGGTCGTCTCCATATGATACACCTACTTCCAAATCAATTCTACGTTCATGGGTTCTCGTATAATTGGTTAATGGATTTTGAAAAACATCTTTATTCGGAATGATGACATGTAATCCTTGAAAAGTTTTAATGATCGTTACCCTTAAATTAATCTTCTCTACAGTTCCCATATGGTCTTTTACTTCAATGATATCTCCTACTTGAATAGGCTTTCGAATGGCGATCATAATACCTGATATGAAGTTTGCTGATATATCTTGAAATGCAAAACCCAGAGCTAAACCAATTATACCTGCACCTGCCAATAAAGACTCCACTGTCTGTTTAAGTTGCAGCACATTGAGAGAAATCATTAGCCCCACTCCTAACACTGTAAAGTAGAGTATAGTGCTGAATAAATTCTGTACAGCTGGTTTATCGTAAAATCTTTTGAAAAGTCGGTTGGCAATGGCTCTCACACCCTTAGCAAGAAAGATAAATACAATTAAAATGATTACTGCAACTGCAAAGTTTGGAAGCATAGCAGTCAACGATTCAAGCCACCCCTGAAGTTTATCCGTAAGTATATTATAAGCTTTAGATAATCCGAAATCCATAATTCTTTTCTTTGATTTCTCTACAAACTGAAAATTTCATTCCAGCATGAATATGAAATTATAAGTAACTTATAATCAGTCATTTAACAAAATAAATTTTCATTCCAATTTCTCATTTTGAGAAAAATGATCATATTTTGAGAATATCTTGATACATCAAATACCTGGCCCACTAAGAAATGAGATTCAGATTGAAGTAACTCGTTGAGTATTTTGATATTTTGCGTTCTTCAAACATTATGAAAACAAAAGAATGCCCTTCCTGTGCCATGGATGTGGATGCGAAAAGCAAAATATGTCCTGTATGTCAATATGAATTCACTGACTTCAGCGTAGGTTACAAGTGGATAGCAATAGTCTTGGTAGTCTTGTTCCTGCTCTACCTCTTTTTTTAACACAGAGCTTCCTACTTGATCGTATATGCTACTCCACCACCTGTATCTTCAACATGTTTGTGTGACCATGCCAATGCTGAGGCATAGAAGCAGTATTGATGAATATATCACCCTTCTTGAGATTTCCAGTATCTACCAGTTTTTTCTCTATCTGTTCAAGCGTTGTGTCAATATTATCCTGTGAATCAAAGTAAAATGTTTTCACGCCCCAGACCAGACACATTTGACGAAGCAATTTTTCATTGTTGGTAAACAAATATATCTCTGATCTTGATCTATGCATCGCCGTTCGAAAACCAGTATAACCAGACTTAGTCATACATACCAGAGCTCTGGCAGTGGTATTTTCTGCTAATCTGCAAGCCGCTCGAATCAAAAGATCATTCATTCTGGTACTTGACTCAAAAAATCTATCGTAATATTTGTTGTAAATCGAATCTGCCTCCGATTCAACCGCCCTAATTGTTTCAGACATTTTATTCACAGCCTCTGTTGGGAATTTACCCGCTGCAGACTCTGCAGATAACATCAATGCATCCGCTCCATCCATCACAGCATTAGCAACATCATTCGTTTCTGCCCTTGTCGGACGTGGATTTTCAATCATACTTTCCATCATCTGAGTAGCTATGATCACTGGCTTAGCCAACATATTGCATTTCTCTACGATCTTTTTCTGCCAAAGAGGTACTTCGTGCATCGGTATTTCTACTCCTAAATCCCCTCTAGCCACCATGACTGCATCAGTCTCTTCGATGATTGCATCAATGTTTCTAAGAGCTTCCGGCTTTTCAATCTTTGCAACAATTTTGGTCTTCTTACCCGCTTCTTCTATTATTTTCCGAAGCGCACGGATATCATCTGCCTTACGGACAAAACTCAATGCTACCCAATCCACTTCCTTACTTAAACCGAATTGAAGGTCAGCCAAATCTTTTTCAGTTAAAGAAGGAGCAGATACGTTTGTGTCAGGTAAGTTGATTCCCTTCCTACTTTTGAGCAACCCTCCATGAATCACCTTGGTGACTATCTCCGATTGGGAAATGGATACCGTTTTTAGTTCAATATTTCCATCGTCTATCAGAATGGTATCCCCCGGCTGAACATCATTTACAATATCTTTATAAACTGTACTTATCTTCTCTGAAGTGCCTTCAATTTCTTCTGTAGAAATAATGAGTTGATCGCCATCCTTGATTTCAACTCCGTTATCCTTTACCAATCCAACCCTAATCTTAGGCCCTTGCAGATCTTGCAGGATTCCTACATGATAATCTTTCTCTCGACTTATTTCCCGGATGATCCCGATAACTTTTTCATGATCGCTGTGTGAACCATGTGAGAAATTAAGTCTAAGAACATTCGCTCCAACCTTAATAAGCTCAGTAATTGTTTCTTTATTGTTGCTTGCAGGACCAATTGTCGCTACTATCTTAGTTCTTTTAGTTGTTGAACTCATGAAATAAGTCTGTTTTAATAGATGAGGTTCTCTTTCGATTTAAGGTTATCAAAATTAAGTCGCATAGCGTACTCAACGATAGGAATTTGTTTGATTATTGCGTTAACGTTTTCGGAGGTTAGTTCATCAGTCTGATCTCTAAACTTAAGAAAGTAGTCAAATTGCTTTAATTCAGGCATTAATAATTGACTTTTCAATCCGCCACCCACCAATCTGTTTTGAAGAAGCTCGAATAAAAGATAATCTGTTTCATATCTGAAGTTAGAAATAAGAATATTCACATTATTCGCATATTCAATTTTAATATCCTCCTGCTTTACCAATAAGATATTAGCTGCTTGATTTAAATACCATGCCAACTGATATTCTTTCTTGTTGCTCACAAGGCCGAATAGCTCAAAATCAATAGCGTATCCTCCATCTAATCTATTTTTCTTCATATAAAGTGCAAGCTAACCCCTAAATTAGCAGACATAGATGTCTTGAAATACTAATTTGATTTTAGTATGATAATATATTTCTTTGCATCTCATTTTTAACCAAACATTACAAAAATGTCTGAAATAGCACAAAAAGTAACGTCAATCATTATTGACAAACTAGGTGTTGAAGAGTCTGAGGTTACTCCAGAGGCAAGCTTCACCAACGATCTAGGAGCTGACTCCCTTGACACAGTAGAGTTGATCATGGAGTTTGAAAAAGAATTCAACATTTCTATCCCAGATGACCAAGCTGAAAACATTGCGACAGTAGGTCATGCTATCTCTTATCTAGAAGAAAACGTTAAGTAAACAACCACTTAGCTATAAAATTTATGGAATTAAAGCGAGTCGTAATTACCGGAATAGGTGCCATTACCCCTTTGGGAAATACGAAGGATGAATATTGGGATTCTTTGGCTAAAGGGGTAAGTGGTGCGGCTCCCATCACTCGTTTTGATACAGAAAAATTTCGCACCAAATTCGCCTGTGAAGTAAAGGGCTTCAATGCAACTGACTTTATTGATAGAAAGGAAGCTCGTAAAATGGATCCTAATACCCAATACGGGATGGTTGCAGGTGAGCAAGCAATTCAAGATTCAGGTATGGATCTTGAAAGTGTTGATAAAACCAGAATAGGTGTCATATGGGGTTCTGGAATCGGCGGTTTCAGCACTTTTCAGGACGAAGTTTTAAATTTTGGAAAGGGAGATGGAACGCCTAGGTTTAATCCTTTCTTTGTTCCAAAGATGATACCGGACATCACTCCAGGACTTCTATCTATTAAATATGGATTCATGGGTCCTAATTTTGCAACTGTTTCTGCATGTGCTTCTTCGAACAACTCGATCACAGACGCATATACTTACATTCAATTAGGAAAAGCCAATGCCATTCTTTCCGGTGGATCCGAGGCAGGAGTCATTGAATCTGGAATAGCAGGATTCAACGCTATGAAAGCTTTATCGGAAAGAAACGATTCACCTGAAACAGCTTCAAGACCATATGATAAAGACCGAGATGGGTTCGTTCTGGGTGAGGGTTCTGGCGCAGTGATCTTGGAAGAGTTGGAACACGCAAAGGCAAGAGGCGCAAAGATTTATGGAGAAATTCTTGGTAGCGGCATGTCTGCTGACGCTCACCATATCACACTTCCGCATCCGGAAGGAGCAGGAATTGAGTTGGTGCTAAAAAATGCCCTGGAAGATGCGAAAATTACTCCAGACAAAGTTGACTATCTAAATACTCACGGGACTTCAACTCCTGCAGGAGATATTGGGGAAATTAAGGCAGCCCAACGCGTATTTGGCGAGCATGCATACAAAATGAACATCAGTTCAACTAAATCAATGACAGGTCACTTATTAGGTGCCGCAGGTGCAGTTGAGTTCATTGCTTGCCTGATGGCAATTGAAAAAGGGATTATCCCTCCCACTATCAATCATTTTACCGATGATCCTGATTTGGACCCAAGACTAAATTTGACGTTCAATGAAGCGCAAGAGCGGGAAGTAAATATTGCAATGAGTAATACCTTCGGTTTTGGAGGACATAACACTTCGATTGTTATAGGTAAATACAACGGGTAGTGTCGTCGTTTCCGAAAAGACTATCGGGCCGACTATTAAACACTTTCAAATCTGAAAAACAACTCCGACAATCCTTTCGATTGATCACGGGAAGAGCTCCTATAAACCTTGCATTGTACAAGCAGGCGATGAGACACAGCAGTGTAGCATCGACTAACGATCAGGGAATAAAAAATTCCTATGAAAGGCTTGAATACCTTGGGGATGCGATCTTGGGCATGATTGTAGCAGAGTACTTGTATTCAAAGTATCCTTTTAAAGAAGAGGGGTTTCTCACGGAAATCCGAGCGAAGATTGTCAACAGAGAATCTTTAAACCGGCTAGGTCAAAAGATCGGATTAAAAGAACTTGTTCAGTATAATCTAAACTCGAGAGCCCATCGATCAGTATTTGGGGACTGTATGGAAGCACTGATTGGAGCAGTTTACCTGGATCATGGATTCAATTTTTGCAAACGGTTTGTGATCAAGCGACTGATTAAACCTCACTATGACCTGGAAGAATTAGTGTCTAAGACAACCAACTTCAAAAGCAGATTGCTTGAATGGTCACAAAAGGAAAACAAAGACCTTCGCTTTGAAATAATAGATGAAGAAGACAGAAGGTTTACAGCACAAGTTTTTTTAAACGACGAACCGATGGAGAAGGGGTATGGTTTTAGCAAAAAGAAGGCTGAGCAGGATGCCGCTCAAAAAACCTATGAGCAGCTAAACTTGGGGGAATGAGTAATGTCTTAAAAATAGCCGGAGCTTGTCTTAATCAGACACCCATTGATTGGGCGAATAACCTGGACAATATCATGAGAGCTATTCAGGCTGCCAAAGAAGAAAAAGTAGACATTCTTTGTCTTCCTGAGCTCTGCATTACCGGTTATGGATGTGAAGATCTCTTTTTAAGTGAGTGGCTTCACGAAACCGCATTAAAAAAATTACAGGAAATTATTCCTCACACAAAGGGAATCTCTGTTTGCGTGGGGTTGCCTATACGGATTAATGGTAAAAACTATAATACCACAGCATTCCTTGCGAATGGTGAAATAAAGGGAATCTACGCCAAGCAGAAGCTAGCAAATGATGGTGTGCACTACGAGCATCGATGGTTTACTCCATGGACTTCCGGACTTATTGAGAACTATGAATTTGGTGGCAAGTCCATTCCTTTCGGACATATTACGGTAAAACACCTCGGTCTTAACATCGGATTTGAAATATGTGAAGATGCCTGGCAACCAGACCGCCCATGCGAACACTTAGATATCAAAGTTGACCTTATACTAAATCCAAGTGCGTCTCATTTTGCTTTTGGGAAGTCGATCTTCAGAGAAGAGGTCATTGTGACGGAGAGCTCAGAGAAATTTGATTGTGTTTATCTATACGCGAATTTACTTGGAAACGAGGCTGGCCGAATGATCTATGACGGAGATGTGCTCATAGCACAAAAAGGGAAGCTTATTGGCCGTAACCATCGCTTGTGGTACCATGACTACCGATTGCTGACTGTAGAAGTTGATTTCGAAAACAACACTGCTAAAGAGAACATCAAGCCTCATTATAGCGATAGTAAAGAAGAATTTGCTCATGCTGCAGGATTGGCACTATTTGACTACTGCCGAAAGAGTCGAAGTAAAGGATTTGTTCTGTCATTAAGTGGTGGGGCCGACTCCAGCACTATTGCCACATTAATCAGTTTTGCAGTACGAACCGCATTGATACAGCGAGGTAAGGCTGGGCTGGAAGATAAACTTGGATTCAAATTGAATGGGAATTCACCAGAGGAAATCACTGGACAACTTTTGACCACCGCTTACCAGGGTACCAAAAACTCATCAGAAGCCACTTTAAAATCCGCACGAACGCTCGCTGAAAGTCTAGGCGCAGTATTCTACAATTGGCAAATCGATTCCGAAGTGGATGAATATCGATCAACTATTGAGAAAGTAATCAATAGAAAACTCACCTGGGATCAGGATGACATTACCCTTCAAAATATTCAGGCGCGAGCGCGCTCACCAATCATTTGGATGCTGGCAAATATAGAAAACAAGCTACTGATGGCTACCTCCAATCGTAGCGAAGGAGATGTAGGTTATGCAACCATGGACGGGGATACAAGTGGCAGCATCTCGCCAATCGCTGGTGTGGATAAACATTTCATTCTGGAATGGCTGAAATATGCAGAACATGAACTTGGCTTCCATGGATTGAAGGAAGTGAATGCACTCACCCCCACTGCTGAACTTCGCCCTGAAGACCAGCACCAGACAGATGAAGCAGATCTCATGCCATATGAGGTCCTTGTTAAGATTGAAAGAGAAGCAATATTGAAAGGCAAGTCTCCCAAAAAGGTTTATGACATCTTGAAGGGAGATTATCCTTCTGATCAACTAAAAACCTGGGTAAAAAAGTTTTATCAATTATGGACAAGAAATCAATGGAAGAGGGAGCGGTATGCTCCTAGTTTCCATTTTGATGACTTCAATATTGACCCACGTTCCTGGTATCGATTTCCAATCCTTAGCGGTGGCTATCAAGAAGAGCTGAAAAAACTATAATACTATCCTAAAAAACTCAATCAAAAATGTAACAAATAGAATGGTTTTTCGTATGATAGTAATACTATTAATAATTAATGTAATACTTTATTTATTAGATGTTTTACTATAAATAAAAAATCATGAAAGCGAAGCAGAATACCAAGAATGCACACATCTATAAGCAATTGCGAATTATGGGATACCTGGCATTATCAGCATTAGCCATTTCTTTTTTTAATTCAATATTCAAATCACAATAGTGAATGAAAATAACGATGTTCGAATACAGTAAAGTGATCCTGGAAAAAGTAAGCTTTAGCCAACAGCTATTTTGGAAGGAGTACAGGAAGTTTAAGAAGGTCTTGACTAATCAGGAACGTAAAGATTTGAAAGAATGGGTTGAACAGTCGTTTCCCTTATCTTAAAATTTCCAATATATTACTTTACGTAGAATGAGATTCCAATTGAAGCAAAGTTGAATGGCACATTG
This sequence comes from Ekhidna sp., assembly GCA_965267215.1. GTDB lineage: Bacteria > Bacteroidota > Bacteroidia > Cytophagales > Cyclobacteriaceae > Ekhidna. Next base: position 330,818 of record OZ253940.1, on the reverse strand, counting down.
TATAGTTTTTGACGTAAGAATCCTGCATTAAAAGCGAACTCTGTCTTCTTATCTCTAAAGGGGCGATATTCTAAAAATACTGAAAACTCTTTCCTGGGGTACCCATTACCTGATCTGCGATACGAAATCACTGGCACTAATTTCTTTTTTAAAATCGATACATACAGTTCCGAAGACCATTCAAAGTGATCTTGCTTTATGTCAGCTTCATGAGAAAAGCCTGCACCCAATATCCATCTGACTCGATCGGTGTTTATAAGATTTAATTGAATGATCTGCCAATCCAAAGTTGTGAATGAACCGGAAACATCATTCACATTGAATCTTCGCAATTGTGTGGAAAACAATCCATAATTTCCTCGAATGCTTTGGCTATTGAAGAAATCAACATTGTTAATACCTATCCCACTTTTCAGCTTGAACTCAAACCCCTTTCTCCAGTTTTCTTCTTCTGCAAATAGTAGTTGTCTTTTTTGAGCCTGATTTATCCCCCTTATCATTGGATTAAACATTTCAAAGAGTAAATCGAACATGAAGAAAAAGTCATCAGAGTCACCTGAGGCGGAATAATCGCTAGATGATTGATTGTTACTACTCTTGTGGTTTGTTGCTCTGGATTTTACTTCTCTAACTTGAGCATTCGTAAAATGACAACATGTTATTAGGAAAAGAATGAAGGTGAGTTTACGGATCATGGTGAGTGATTTAATCTACTCAAGCCAATTACCGTACCAAACAAGAATGATCTAGAATTCTATCAAAACCACACATTCCTTTTCTTCCTTCCCCCCTGCTGCCTGATATGATTTAATAGCTTGTCTATTTGACTCCATAGTAGCAACCCAAGCTTCCTGACATCTGAGTTCTGATCTTCCAAACTCTACCATTTTTTTCACAAGTGTCCTTCCGATACCCTTATTTTGATATTCCTCTAGAACGGCTACTTCATTTATAAACAGATTCGGATCCTTATCTGGATGAACATAATGAAATGCAGAAGCCATTCCTACTACATTAGCATTATCGTAAGCTAGAAACAAATGATGACGGTCATCACTGAGAAATTCGATAGCACGATTCACTTTTATGGGGTAATCAAATAGATAATCTCCGATTGCAACGATTGCATCGAGATCATCTTCTGAAGCTAGTGTGTATCGAATGGGCATTTCAATTCTTTCAATAATTTAAAAAGCGACATACCGGCCGCTTTTTTAATACTATCTACCTTATTTCAAGGTTCCCGGGTAACCGAGCTTGTAGTCCTTTATGATTATTTAGTTCTTTAACGGTTTTAAGAAGTGGATCAACTTCTACACCAAAGAGTGTCACCTTAATTTTTGTATTCATTTTTTCTAACACCTCTTCAATAAAAGGCTTTTGCTTTGGGTAATACGAAACCGTATAATCATCTTCAATGCCTGCAGCTTCTGCTGCCAGTTCGATTGCTTCTTTAAATCCGCCAAGCTCATCAACCAAACCATTTTCTAATGCCTGTTGTCCACTCCAGACCCTACCACTAGCTATTTTTTTTAATTCATCTTGAGTCATACCTCTCGCATCCGCCGCTTTTTTTGTAAATGTTTCATATCCTTCATTCACACCACGCTGAATAATTGCTCGCTCAGCGTCGGTCAAAGGACGAGTTACAGTATATATATCTGAATACTTACCCGTTCTTACTGCATCATGAGTGATACCAATTTTGTTTTCCAGAAACTCACCAAAGTTGAACCACATCCCAAAAATCCCAATCGAACCTGTGATCGTGTTGGGTTGTGCAACGATACGATCTGCAGGCATGGCTATGTAATAGCCACCGGAAGCGGCAGCTCCACCCATTGAAGCAATGATTGGCTTCTGTTCCTTCGTCAACATTAATTCCCTCCATATTTGATCTGAAGCAGTCATACTTCCCCCTCCGGAATTCACACGCATGACGATAGCTTTAATTTTGCTATTATTTCTGGCCTTTCTAATCTCCTCGGCAAACGTTTCACCCACAATACCTTCATCTCCCCCCATTGTAATGTCCCCTTCTGCTACTATCACTGCAATCCTATTGTTAGCGTATTCACCTTCACTTGCAATGGCTTGAATATACTTGTTCATTCTCATTGTTCTTAGTTTGGAACTTTGAGACTGACCAATCTTTTCCTTCATCACAGTTTTCAACTCGTCTTCATAGCCAAGCTTGTGTATCAGTCCCAAATTTTCGGCATCCTCAGGAAGACTCACCTTCATGTTGTTTGACATATCCGATAGCTCTCCAACTGGAATATTCGTCGATTGGGCCACATTAGATAGATAAACACCATACATTGAGTTAAGCAACTCTGTATATTGTAATCGATTCTCATCACTTAGGTCTTTCCTAATGTAAGGTTCAACGTAACTTTTAAACTCTCCAACCCTAAAAATTTCAGGTTTTATATCCAGCTTGTCAAACATTCCTTTGAAAAAGGTGATATTCACATCGAGCCCATTAAATTCTATTGCTCCTGTGGGATTCAAAAACAAACTGTCAGCGACGGAAACCACATAATAATCAGATTCGCTTATGTATTCCCCATAAGCATAAACAAACTTTCCTGACTCTTTAAAGTCGATTAAAGCATCACGTAATTCTTGCAGTCCCGCGTAGCTCCCCGCCAGATACATTGGTTCTATATAAATTCCTCTTATTCTGCTATCTGTCTTCGCTCGACTGATAGCAGTTATGATATCCAATAAGCTCTGTGGAGGAGGCGCATCTGAGAAAGCACTTATGAAAGGATCGTCTATCGCTTTTTCTTGCAATATTCCCGTCATTGGAAAATAGAGTACAGAATTGTTTCTTACCGAGGGTACCTCATCTGACGATGCTGAAGCTACAATTCCTATAAGCATGAAAAACCCTAGGAATGTAAAAATAAGTAGCCCTAGAATTGTGGCTAAAAGATTTCTTAAGAAAGCCATGTATTATTGAATTAGTACTATTAGTAGTTTATGTTTGAAACACGCAAAAGTAAGACGAGGTTTGCAAAGAATTGATTTATAATCTGGATGAACGGAATTTATCTCCTATTAGGCAGCAATATGGGCAATCGGCTGGAGTACTTGAAAGAGGCTGAGAAATTGATGATAGATAGAGGTATTCAGATTGTGGATGAGTCCTCTATATATGAAACCGAACCGTGGGGAAAAGAAGATCAAGACTGGTTTTTGAATATAATTATTCAAGTTGAAACATCTTTGCTACCGCTAGAACTCTTGAAAGTGATGTTAGAGATTGAAAGTCAACTCGGAAGAACCAGGAAAGAGAAATGGGGGGCGAGATGTATAGATATCGATATTTTATATTACCACAACGAAACAATTAATGTCTCTCAGTTAACCGTTCCACATATGGGAATCCCAAAACGAAGATTCACATTAATTCCTCTTGTAGAACTGTGCCCATTGGAAGCTCATCCAATAGAACATAAAAATCAAATGGAATTACTGGCAGATTGTACCGACAATCTTGAATGTAAATTGACGGATTATAAGTTATAGCATGACTCTACTAGAAGGTATTTTACTTGTTTTAGCAGGGGCATTTGCAGGATTTGTAAACAGTATTGCGGGTGGGGGCTCACTACTAATCATGCCTCTATTGATTTTCATGGGGTTACCCTCTTCTGTAGCCAACGGAACTAACCGGGTCGCGATCTTCATTCAAAATATTTTTTCCGTAGCTGGCTATAGAAGTAAAGGAGTTTACGTATTTCCTTTTGCTATTTATGTTGCCATTCCAGCAGTAATAGGAGCAATTATTGGATCGAACATTGCGGTCGATATTAGTGATCGATTATTTAATAGGATACTCGCCATTGTCATGCTGGTGGTAATGATGATATCCATTTTTAAACCATCTTTGAAGACCGATCCCGCAGAGATACTATCTGGGAAACGTATTTGGGCAAGTATTCTTATTTTCTTTTTCCTGGGCATATATGGCGGTTTTATTCAAGCCGGAATTGGATTTTTAATCATTGCAGCCCTGACAAGCATCCATGGGTTTGGGATGGCCAAGACCAACAGCATCAAGGTATTCGTCATCCTTTGCTATACACTTGCAGCCGTAGTTGTATTTTACCTTGAAGGTAAAATTCGATGGGAATATGGATTAACCCTGGCAGTAGGTAATTCAATAGGTGCATGGATAGGAAGCAGATGGTCTGTTGGTAAAAGTGATAGACTGATTCGGTTGATTCTTTTAGTCATGGTCATTGCTCTTTCAATTAAATTGTGGTTCTTTTGAATACAGCCTGTGGGAGTAGTCATTAAACAAAGTTTTTGGGGTACAGTCATTTCTTACCTAGGAGTAATTGTTGGCTATGTAAACACGCTATACTTTAGAGCAGAATATTTCAGCTTAGCACAAATTGGACTCTTTACTTTGGTCACCGCACATGCTATGACGATTTCCCCGTTATCGTCTTTTGGAATGGCCAGTTCATACCTGAAATTTTTTCCCTCCTTTGAAGCATCCCAAAGAAACAGGTTCTTCACATTTCTATTGCTAATTACTTTAATCGGTAATTCTATAATTCTTATAACAGGATATTTACTTAGAGAACAAATTGTTTCGAGATACTCTGAAACAGCACCCGATTATATTGAATATCTATCTATAACTGGTATTATCATTCTCGTTAATAGTCTTTTTGACTTATTTTTTAGCTACACCAGAGCGGTAATGAAGGTTATTTTTCCATCCTTCCTGAGAGACATCTTTTTACGGATGGGATCATTGTTCCTGGTCTATGGATACGCATTAAACTGGTGGACATTTGATGGAGCTGTACTGGGATTGGGAATAGTCTACCTATCGGCGTTTATTCTACTATTTATCCAAGTTGTTCTATATCATGATTACAGATTGGACTTTAACTTCAACTTCGTAAACAAAGAGTGGAAATTGAAACTACTTCGATTTGGTAGTTACTCAATGCTACTCGCAGGAAGCTTCGCACTTGTTAATAATATTACGTATGATCAAGTAACTGCCATTTTAGGCTCAGATGCCAACGGGATCTTTTCGACCTGTTTTTTTATTGCTTTGATTGTCGAAATGCCAAGAAGGAATATGGCTAAGCTGATAGGACCAATATTATCAAGCGAAAGCGAAAAAAGGAATATTCCAGAGATAGAAAGGCTTTATAAGAGGAGTTCCATAACAATGACAGTTTTTGGGATGCTTCTATTCATTGGCATTCTTACCAATTTGAATGATCTATTTGATTTTATCCCAAAAGGAGAAAAATTCAGTCAAGGATTCTGGGTAGTTGTATCTGTTTGCTTAGCTAAGCTACTACTCATGTCTTCAAGCTTTGCGGGAGAAGTTCTTAACTACTCCACCTACTACAGGTATAATCTCATTTTTCAACTATTGACTGTAGTTACATTAATAGGATTCAATCACTACTTTATAAATCTGTATGGTTTGAACGGAGCAGCCATTAGTTACTTAGGAGCCATCAGTATTCATATTTTGTTAAAGCTTCTGATGGTTTATATCAAGTTTAAAATCCACCCATTCTATATAAAAAAGCACTTAACACTTCTCTTTATCGGAATACTTGTGGGCATCATTGCGTACAGTATTCGAATAAATATCCATCCAATTATAGAAATTAGTATACGGTCGGTTATTACTTCAGTACTTTTTGTTAGTGCTATTTATTATTTCAAAATTTCAGAAGACATCAATAAACTGATTCATTCTACCTTTGAACGATTCTTAAAAATCAATCTCCCAAAATGAATGCGAGCTTAAAGAAAAACATACTTACGCACGGACTTGTTATCCTTGGTTTTTTACTTATTACGATCCTGATTCACTATCCAAGTTTACTAGGAGATAAAAGCATCAACCAGCACGACATCCAACAGGGTCGTGGCGGCAATCATCAGATTCAAACGCATCGAGAGGGTACTGGTGAAGAGTCATTATGGAATCCGTATATGTTTGGAGGGATGCCAGCCTATCTCACTGGTGTACAGTATTCAGGAGATTTATTGGTATATGTATACCGCGTTATCCGGCTTGGAATGAGTCATCCTGAAGGTATCCTTTTTGTTGCATTAGTGAGTTTCTATGTACTCTTGCTCAGCTTCAAAGTCAGACCCCTCATTGCAGCAGCCGGGGCGATAGCTTTTGGGCTGAACGGATTCAATATCATCGGCATTATGGCGGGACATAATGCGAAGATTGCGGCGGTTGCTCTCATGCCATTGGTACTTGCCGGCGTTCATTTAGCTTTTTCAGGAAAGCGATGGTTAGGGTTTGGTTTAACTGCACTATCGCTTGGTCTACAAATTCGGGCCAATCATCCTCAGATTACATATTATCTAGCTATTATCATTTTTGCATATGGAATTAATGAGTTGATTCTCACCTTTAAATCCAAAGATTTTAAACCTTTCGGAATCAATGCTACTACAATGATAGTTGCAGCTCTTTTGGCCATCGGAGCAAATTACGGGAGGCTTGCAACAACCCTTGAATACAGCAAATACAGCATAAGAGGAAAGTCAGAGCTACAGGTGGATCAAGCCTCTTCTTCCGGATTAGATAAAGAATATGCTTTCAGGTATAGTAATGGCATCTTAGAACCCCTGTTTTTGTACGTCCCAAATATTTTTGGTGGATCCTCTCAAGAAGAATTATCTACTAAATCTGAAGTAGCAAGAGCGCTACGAGACGCTGGATATAATCGTTCTCAAATAGCTCAACAAATAAAGGCTGTGACAACTTATTGGGGTGATCAACCTCTCACAGCTCCTTATTATGCCGGAACACTTACCATTTTGTTTTTTATTCTGGGTATATTGATTCTACCCAAAAAACATAAAGTATGGCTGATCGTGTTGACATTGTTAGGGATTATGATGAGTTGGGGAAAGAACTTTGAAGCGTTCAATGAACTTCTCTTTGATTCGCTACCTGGCTATAACAAATTTAGGTCAGTAACTTTTACGATAATCATCAGCATTTTCGCCATAAATCTCTTGGGATTCATTGCGCTTGAAAAATTGGTGAGTAGCGACTGGAACAGTCATCTAAAAAAGAAAATCTATTTACTTTTTGGAATTGGTGGGGGCTTTCTTGTCCTTCTTTTGATATTTTCCGGAGCTCTGGGTTATCGAGGAGCAGTTGATACACAGTTTCCTGAATGGTATGTGGACGCTCTTCGGGAGGACAGGCAATCTTTGCTCATACGTGATGGTCTGCGGGCGTTGATGTTTGTAGTTGGATTTGCCGTGATTGTTTGGGCATTGTTTAAGAAAAAAATCAAAACACCTCAAATAATCACAGGAATCATTTTCCTGGTATTTATAGACAGTTTCTCGCTTACTAAAAGATTCTTAGGAGAAGAAAGATTTCAAAAGTCGCCGTACGAAACATTTTTTGAAATGAGTGAGGCTGACAAAGCAATTGCCTCACGGGCTTTTTACGGAGATCGGGTACTCAATTTGCAAAACCCTTTCAATGAGAACAGAACTTCCTATTTTCACGAATCCATTGGTGGCTACCATGGAGCAAAGATCCGCCGATACAATGATTTGATCGATTACTGCATTCAATCTGAACTTCAGCGTGCTTTTGAAACCCTGCAAAATCGGTCAACTGATTTTTCAGGATTACCCGTCTTGAATATGCTGAATACCAAGTTTATGTATGCTGGCACACAGGCAAATGCTGTTTTCCAGAATCGATATGCCAATGGCAATGCGTGGACAGTCAACCGAGTTATTCCAGTAAATTCTCCAGATGATGAAGTTGCACAAGTTTGCTCTATCAACACCAAAAATGAGGCACTTATTGACCAAAGCAAATTCAATATCCCTCAAATTTCAGGAAGTGGGACAATTGTATTGACTGAAAAAACACCAAATAAAGTGAAGTATTCCACGGAAATCAGCAATGGAACAGCATTGGGTATTTTTTCTGAAATCTACTATCCTGAAGGATGGACAGCCACCATTGACGGGACTGAGTCTGAAATACTAAGAGCCAACTATGTGTTACGCGCACTGGAAATTCCCGCAGGAAGTCATGAGATAGTTTTCGAGTTTAAACCTCAAACTTATTTTACAGGCAATACCATCATGATGATCAGTTCAATATTATTGTTGTTGAGCTTTATAGGAGGAGTTGTTGTTGAGTTGAAAACAAAAAATGCCACTTCCTAATCTTATCATCGCCGGCCCACCGAAAACAGGTACGACATCAGTTTTTGATTGGCTTTCAAAACATCCGGATGTGTGTGCCTCTACAGTTAAAGAGACCTATTATTTCTATGAAAATACCGATGAATCAACTCCATATCCAAATTTTAATAAGGATGGTTGGAGTAAGTATGAGTCGTTATTTACTAACTGCAAAAACGAAAAAATTATCTTTGAGGCTTCTCCAGGGTATATATTTTCAGATTTAGCCGCGCAAGAAATAAGCAAGATCGAAAACGTCAAAATTATTTTCATCTATAGATCTCCAGAATCGCGAGCAATGTCGGAGTATACATTCAGAAAATTTAAAACCAAGGATACTAACCTGTCGGTTGAATCATATTTCGGTTTGCATGAAGGTATGCTGACCAATGAGCATCATTTGCAACGAGGAAGGTATAAGGAACATTTAGATCGTTGGTTAAAGTATCTGGATCGTACTCAAATTAAATTATTTCAGTTTGAGGAATTAAAAAATGATCCTAAAGCATTCATGAAGAAGATCTGTTCGTTCCTTGATTTAGACTTTGACTTTTATGACAACTTTAGCTTTGATGCCAAGAATCAAACATCCAATATCAAGAATAAGACACTTCATACTTTTGCATTAAAGTTGAAGCAACAACTAGGAATCAAAAATGTAGGCTTCCTATCTAATCTATATATGAAAATAAATACTAAAAAACTTCCCGAGCCAAGTACCAGTGATAGACATATAATGGATTTGCTTAAGGTATACTATGCACCTTATGAGGCGGAATTGAGAAATCATTACAACGACCTATTTATTTAAGCCCAATGAGTGAACCGATATGCAATCTGTGTAAGTCAAAAAAGCTAAAGAGAAATAATCTGTACGAAAAAAGGCTTGGACTAACTTTTGATTATAAAATCATGAGCTGTACTAACTGTAGCTTAGTTTTTATGCATCCACAACCAACGGACGAAGTACTTACTGAATTGTATAGTGTATATAATGAGGATTATGATTTTGTAAATGTGACCAAGGAAAGAATCAAAAATGAATATGCGGATCGATTAAAACTGGCTCAACAATTTGGTATTCACACTGGTAAAGTGCTGGATATAGGTGCAGGAGCTGGAGGTTTCTTGCATGTTTTCAAAGAAGCTGGATATGAAGTGACAGGCACTGAATACTCTCAGGAAATAGTAGATCTTGGTAAAGAACATTTTGGTGTGAAAAGTGAGAAGTTAGATCTCTCAGAGTTGCAAAGTCAGGATAGCTTTCGTCTCGTTCATTCTCATCACGTTCTAGAACATGTACGAGACCCTCTCACTTATTTCAATGAAGTCAATTCATTACTTGACAAAGAGGGGATATTTATGTTTGAAGTCCCCAATGAGTTTTGGAGTGTTGTACTATCAATTAGAAGAATGCTTGGCAGGCCTAAAAAATACCCAGTTTACCCATCGCTACATCATCTGTTTTTCTATAAGAAAAGAGTATTGAAAAAGTATCTGACAAAAACAGGTTTTAAATTAATCCAATACAAAGGCTATCATCCCATGCATGCTTCGCATCCTAACAAGATTCTCAATCTCATTCAAAAATTCGCACTGAAACTGTTAGGTAATTTTGGTTATGGCACTATCCACTTTGTTATTGCGGAAAAGGATCGTTACTCAAGTAAAACCTTTTCGTAGGCTTCAAACATTCGTTTTATATCAAAGGTTTTAGATTTTTCCCTGCTATTGAGGTAGACAGCTGATCGAAGGTTCTCGTCATTTAGCATCTGTTTGATTCCATCTGCCAAAGAATCAATGTCATCGGGATGAACTAGTAATCCATCCTTCTTGTGATCGATAATCTCACTTGGTCCTGTATCGCAATTTGTCGCTACTACATGACCATTAATCCACATTGCCTCAACAAGTGCATTAGGAAATCCTTCATATAAAGAACTTAGCACATAGACTTGAGCTTGCTTGATAATCGGAAATGGATTGACCTGGAATCCAGCAAAAGTGATGTAATCCAGAATACCAAGATTAGAAGCTAAGGATTTGAGTGACTCCAGTTCAGGACCCTCTCCTACTATCATTAACCTCAAATTCAATTCAGATTTTTCCGAGAGTAATTCATTGAATGATCGAATCAAGATGTCATAACCCTTCACTTTAGCCATACGCCCTACAGCCACTATTAATCGCTTATCGTTATTAAGTTCAACCGCTGGCTTTTTTTGAGCTAATCGTACCAGTTGATCCAGCGCTATGCCGTTGTGAATTACTACGATCTTATCCTCAGGAACTTTAAAATCTTTCGCTAGAAATTTCTTCTGAAGTGTGGAATTACACAAAATCAGATTAGAATTCCTATATGTCTTCTTCAGTAAATACTTCCACAACTTCCACTTCATCCCTTTTCCAATGTATCTCCGATGATTGCTTCTTTCGGCTGGGATATGTTTGTACCTGGTTAACAAGCAAGCTAGATAGCAAATCATATTTGGATAATGCAAAAAAGATACAATCTTGTCTGGAGCCACAGATTTGAATATCTGTCTGATTTTAATGCTTTGTATGATAAAGTTGACTCGGTTTTTTTTTAGATCAATAGTGTGATACTTGACTACCCCAAGACTCTTTATGCGCTCTGCATAAATTCCTTTATCTTCAAAGGTCAGAACATGTAATTCATGATTTTTTTTGGCTAGGTATTCAACTACCGATGTGAAGACTTTCTCTGCTCCTCCTCCTCTCAAGCTATATGTGACAAAAAATAACTTCACACCAGGTTTTTTTTCCACCACATTTGAAAGACGATCATGTTCCAAATGATTGATTCGACATAACCATTGGTACTGCCTCTATAGAAGAAATGGAGCAATTGTTTAATCTGAACCGGATTAAAAATTTGTTGCTCCCGGATAAATGAATCTCCTAGATTCTGATCCACCAAATGCGCCATTTCGTTCTTCAACCACTGGAAAACAGGAATCGAAAAACCTTTTTTTGGACGCTCCATGATAGCTTTCGGAATATAGCGATGCGTTAACTCCTTGAGTAGATATTTTCCTCCATTAGGAAGCTTCAGATTCATCGGTACTGTTCGGGCGAAATCCACAAGCTCATGATCAAGGAAGGGTGTCCGTGCTTCAATTGAGTTTAGCATAGAGGCTCTATCTACTTTGGTCAAGATATCATTTGGCAAATAATTCTTAAGATCATGAAGTGTGTAAGCATCTACGATGTGTAATTCATTTGGTGAAAATACTTCTTGTCTTCTGACGTTCTTTAGCCCAAGAATTAGATTCCCAATATAGTTAGCTGCTATAAGTTCATTCTGTTTGATTATATCCTCTTTTCTAAAAGAGTATGGATATTTAGCATACCGATGATTAATCTTTCCCAATAAAGAACTAAAATCAAAAATCTGTTGTAAAAGAAAAAACGGGAGAGTCAAATAACGATTATGATATAATTTAAGAGCGTGCTTATAGTTGCGATATCCAGCAAATAATTCATCACCACCATCACCTGAAAGAACCACTTTAATGTGCTTGCTAGCCAGCTGACTCACCATCCACGTTGGTATGAATGATGAATCTCCCAATGGTTCATCCAGATTTTTTGGTAAGTTTTCTAACAACTCCTTTGCATTATCTATGGAAACAATCAGCTCATGATGATCTGAAGAAATATGATTAGCTACCTGAGAAGCATAGGTTGATTCATCATAGCTTTTCTCTTTAAAGCCTAAAGAAAAAGTATTAATGGGTCTGTCTGAGATATCTTGCATCACCGCTGCGACCGTAGACGAATCATATCCTCCACTAAGAAAGCATCCTATTGGCACATCAGAAATCAGCCTTTTTTCAATGGATTTTCTCAGCAAACTTTCGAGGGTGTTTACCCCATTCTCGAGACCCAGTGGGCTTCTTTTATTGGTTTGAATATCATAATACTGATGAATTGACGCATTACCCCGTTTATGAATTAAATAATGTCCTGGCCTAAGCTTATCGACACCCTTGAGCATACTTTTTCCACTAGGTACATATCCGCTAAACAAATAATGATACAGTGATTCATTATCGATATCCTTATCAACATAAGGGTATTTTAAAAGAGGCCCTAACTCTGATGAGAAGATGATATCACTTCCCATGCAGGCGTATAACAACGGCTTGATTCCCAACCTGTCTCTTACTAAAATCAATTCATCTTGTAGATCATCTTGTATAGCTATGGAGAACATCCCATTAAACCGTCTAAAGGCGTTTATTCCCCATTTATGATAAGCTTTTAAAATTACCTCCGTATCCGATGAAGAATCAAATGAATATCCCTCCGAACGTAGTTCTTTGCCTAATTCCTGATAGTTGTACACCTCTCCGTTAAAAATCAGGGACAAGTGCTCAAACTTCATTGGCTGATGTCCATTTTGGCTCAAGTCAAGAATGGCCAACCTTTTAAAACCCAGCCCAATTTGATAACCATTTATTTCAGATAGTTCATATCCTTCATCATCCGGACCTCTGTACTTCATGGTTTCGGCCATTTCGCGAAGATGATCCTCGGATAGCTTTTTCTTATGTTTAAATCCAACTATTCCACACATATCAATCAATCAGCCATATAAGCCTTGATACTATTCAAGAGTTTTTTCTTTCTGTTTTCAAGTGTGAAGTTATTCTTAATCACATTTCTTACTTCAGATCTATAATCAGAATTTTCTGTCACAAAGTGTTCTATAGCCTTCTTCATACTGGCTACATTATTCGAACGTAACTTTAGGCCTGTATCACTTACAATATCTGATTGACCCCCGACATCAGTAACAATTGGCACACAACCACATAGCATTGATTCGCACAATGAGTTGGGAAACCCTTCGGACCTGGATAATTGCAAGTAGTACATGTGACTATTGTATAGATCAGACAACTCTTCTCTGCTTAGTTCACGAAAGATTTTGACATTCTTGGGAAGAACCACTTCAGAGTCAAAATCTCCAACTATCGTAAAACTATATTTTGGTAATTCCTTTGCGATTCGGAGAAATAAATCAATGCCTTTTACAAGAAATCGTTTTTTACTCCTCACATTTGAAGCTACTGTAAGCATTGAGTATGGCTTTCTTTCTTTCTTGTAATCCGTCCAAAAATCATGATCATATCCATTTTCAATTGCAGTAATAGGTGTCTTCAATTTCGGCACAAAAGCTTTTATACCTTGATTTTGATACTGCACATATTCAAGCCTGTATTCATGATAAATGAGCGAAGTATGCTTTGGAAAAATATGGGTAGCGAATCTATAAGAGAAAGTAGTAGCCCATCGCAATAATGGCTTACAGAAGTGTCCGTAGTTAATCTCTGGTAAACGAATGCAATCGGTTCCAATAGCTACGATGTAGCATGGTCTTCTGGCAATTTTAGCAGCTATCACAGCTATCAAACTATGGTAGCCACCTCCTTGTACAAGTATAAATTTCGATCTGATCAGTAAAAAACAAATCTTCCAAAAAGACCAAAAATAAGTCCAGGGTAAAACAAGCTTGCTCCTATGATAAATTTTTACTTTTTCAACATCATAAGAGCTCTGCAAAATTTCAATATCTTTTTTAACAAAAGAGGAGAGATTGTTGTATAAGATAATTGCCCGCATTAAGATGATTCTATCAGTGCATGGCAAACATAGACAAAGACCAGTTTCAAAAAAGGAATTTAGAGCGTAAGAAAAAGGTTCACTGTTGTGAACCTTTTAAAAGAATACTCGTGCCCTAATTTATTTATCTATAAATAAAGTTTCTATCTCAGAAATATTCAATGCTCTATTATAGATCCTAAGATCGTCTATAACGCCATTGAAGTTTCGATCATTGAGGGCTGAAGAAAAATTAAAGGCGCCTATCATGGCATTGGCCGATGAACCTTTTAGGATTGGGAATGTTATGGTTTCGCTCTGAACCATTGATCCGTTGACGTAAAGTATAATCTTATCAGATTCTTTTTTTACTACCAGATTATTCCATTCATTATCAATTTCTTGATTGACTTTATGATCATTAGTTATTGCCCCATTTTCCCAAAATGCAAACTGCGCGTTATGATCTGCAACTAAATAAAGAGCATATACCCTATTGTTTCCTGCAGAAATATATTTACTAAAAATGCCTTCTGAGGTTGCAATAGTGGCACTTTCACTTTTAACCCAAACGGATATAGTGAAATTGTCATAATTCGCTAACTCGAAAGTTGTTGCATTACCCAAATCGATAAAGTCATCAACCCCGTCAAATTGATATGCAGAATTATTATTTCCTTTTCTGTCCATTGTTAAAGTAGCCCCATTTACTATTCCATCATTAGTGTTTTCACTCTCATCAATTGCATTCCCATTGAAAGGGTAATAAGCAATCAAGCCATTTAAAAGGTCGTCTTCGTTCTCCATAATAATCTCAAGGCTTCCATAAACAGACGTACCCTGATAGTTTTTCAGAGAATCTGAAGAAAATTCATAACTGAAAGGCTGGTAACCTTCTTTTGTAACCTGAATTGTAAAGGAAGGAAAGTTATCATGGAAGATCACTTTATTAGTAGCTGCAAATAAGTCTGTTGTAAACAGTGAATCAGCGCCTGCATAGACACTCATTTCACCATCGATCATTTGATACTCATCATCCAAATCACTGAAGGCAAAAAGTCCAATTAGTACATCAAAGGTTTCAATTATCGAAAATTTAAACTGGGTATATCCGAAATCCAGAGCACTTCCCTCATCAGTACTTATCACTTCAGGATTTAGGATTGTTATTTCATCTCTTAAGACCATAAAGTCTATGGGCAGAGGTTCTGTGATAAGATAAGCTAAATCCGAACCTTCTTTTGGTGTGGCGTAATAAACAACATCGTCATCACCAAGAACTAAAAATTCCACAATAGTATAACTTCCTGCTTTAATGGACAGGGGTTCACTTTCATAATTTCCATTAATAAAATCTAAGATTACCTCTTCATCTTCAAGTATAAGGCTACCATCTGCATCTTCAATGCTAAATACTACCTTGGATAAAGGCACTTCCTCTACCCTTCCTTCTGCGTGTGGATTGCTAAAATAAAAGCTCACTTGACCCACTTGATCTACAGCATCGTCATCTCCTTTGCAAGAGCTTAGGAACAAAATAACTGCTGTAAATAGGATCGGAAAATAAACTTTCAGGTAGTAGGTATTCATTGTTAATTTTTTTTAACAAAACTATCCTACACTTAAAGGTTTTTACCTGCTTTTTCAAAGCAATGAATAAACAGCACTTATTTTGGATAAATGGTAGGTTTCACTGAATAAATGACATACCGAACATCAGGATATTGTCATAGTTGACTAAATAATACCTCCAAGACGCTCAAGAAGATATTCCTTTTTTGACCTGGAAACTTCTATTGAATGACCTCTATCTAAGATGAGATTCATTTCTTTCTTATTGAATTCTTTGACATGTGAAAGATTGACAATATACGCTCGATGGGTTCTCACAAAATCATAATCATCCAAAAGCTTTTCAAATTCCCCAATTGGCTTGGAAGCAATAATGGACTCTTTATAAGTTTCTATGAATGAATAGTTTTTATCGGATTTTAAGTAGATTATTTGATCTAAATTCACTACATGAATACCTTCTTGTGTATTTATGGCAATTCTCTTTGGTCGAGTCCTGGTCAGTATTTCGGAGATTACGTCTATTTGAGGATCTGAAGTGGAATGAGTTTGTAATTCTTCGAATCTATTAACCGCTTCCACTAAATCTTTTTTATCAATGGGCTTCAATAAATAATCCACTGCAGATAGCCTAAAAGCTTTTATTGCATATTCCTCGTATGCAGTAGTGAAAATCACCTTACTTTTTTCTTTATCCTTAATTTGGGCGAGTAAATCTAATCCTGAACCATTAGGCATGTTAATGTCCAAAAAAACCAAATCTGGATTATCACTTACTATTATCTGGTAAGCATCCTTAATGTTGTTAGCAGTCCCGATTAACTCAATATTCGGACAATTTCTCTCCAACAAAATCTCCAACGTTTTTATGGCCCTGGGCTCGTCATCAACGATAAGTGATCTTATCATAATGGATTAATTTAAATCATTTGGATAACTAAACCTTACTCTAGTTCCTAATTCATCGGAATCTATAGTAAAACTTGATTTCTTTCCTTTTAATCTATTAATAAGTTCTACTCGGTCTTTTATAAGTTGAATGCCGTGTAGATCATTATTTTCTAAGCTTTCGGATATAAAACCAACACCATTATCTTCAACAGTAACGATCGTATATTCTTCTTTTTTACTAAAAGTTAACTTTATCCATCCATCCATACCTGTAGGCTTAATACCATGCCAAATAGCGTTTTCTAAAAGAGGTTGGATAATCATTGAAGGTACTTTATCTAGCTGCGGATCTACGTTACTCATTTTAATATTAAAATCCAGAGCTCCCGAAAACCTTAATTTTTCAAGCTCAATATATAATTCAATAGCAGTGAGCTCGTCCTTTATTGAGACGGTCAAAAGATTGGAATGATTAAGAATTAATCTTATCAGTTTTCCATATTTGATTAAATATTCATCCGCAAGATTATTGTCACCTTCAAGTATAAAAGATTGTATTGAATTGAGTGAATTAAACAAAAAATGAGGATTTATTTGAGCTTTTAGTGCTTTCAAATCCGACTCCATTTTTTGTTTTATCATCGTTTGCCTCTTCTTCTTAGCTTTAGAATAAGAATTGTATGTGAAAAGAAACAGCATAATTATCATCACGGAACACAAAACTTTGAACCATAAGGTTCTCCAAAAAACGTTCTCAATTACAAAATTCAAAGTGGAGGGGGCTGTCCAGGAGCTATTCGTGGCTCTAGCTCTCACCTGAAATGTGTACTCACCAGGAAGTAGATTGGAAAAGATAAACTCGTTGTTAGGACTATTGGACCAGCCGATATCTTCTCTACCATCCTCAATTAATTTAAACTGATATGAGAGGTTTTTGTGATTCTCAAAATAAATTGCCCTTGTATTAATTTGTATGGTTTCAATATCATGAGAAAATAAGTAAGTACTGGTATCAACGCTTAACGTAGAGTCTCCTGCTATCATTTCATCGATAAAAACAGGAAAAATCAGCTCTTTTTTAAAATTCTGATCATGATCGAAATAGAATAGACCATTATCTTGAGCTATGTAGATTTTTCCTCTAAAATATTCCAGATCATTGATTCTTGCTGGGATTATACCATTCGATTCTGATATGTGTGAAACTTCCAGGATATCATGCTCATCAAATTTAATTTTACTAACACCCTTGGGAGTAGTAGCGTATGTAATGGAATCCGCGATTAAGATTTTACCAAATACATCGGAATAATCTGTAATGCTATGATCCAGGATTTGTTCATATGTGAGTTCTCTTAATAAATGTTTCTTGATTCGCAAGAGACTGTGACCATTAGTAGCCAACCATAGGTGTTCATATTTGTCAAGAGATAAGCTGGTTATCTGAAATCTATCGTAGGCACTGAATCTCTTTATACTGGCATCACTTAAATTCATGATGTATAAACCTCGGGAGCTTACAATCAAAATTTGATCAGATGTAACGAATTCAAAATCCCAAATTTTCCCCAGATTTTGATACTCAAAAAGAACCTCTTCACCGGTGACTAAGTTTTTGTACTCTAGTATGCCTGGCTTATGAAAAATAAATGAACCTTTATTCTGAAAACTTGTGTTGGTGGACTCATAACGTATTAGGCTTCCTTCTTTCCTAAGCCCAACTGAATTAAGTGTCCAAATATGGCTGGAAGAATCCACGTAAATTGATTTAAGGTAAGATCTTGGCAAGATATATTGATTTACCAAAGCTTTATCGGTCCCAAAATGACCAACTGTGATCCCAGAATGCACCATATATAGAAGAGAATCTCTGAATGCATGTAGCCCCTGAACAGATGGGAGCATTAATCCATCCCTCTTTACTTCACTCTGAGCAAAAAAAACGACTCCACTATTTAGTGTTGGAATCCAGGTATTTTTTTCATTGTCAATAATGAGATCGGTCGACTCATTTACGTCTATAAAATCGGATGCTGTAAGCGATTCAGTATCCAGAATTTTTACACCTTCACTTGTAAATAAGTATACATGATCATCAATCTTATCCAGATTATAAACTTTATATTGGTCAAAGGACCCAATTGTAAGCTCATTTTTGCTCGTATTAAATCTAGATAGGTAGGCGTAAGCATAGGATGAGGAGATACAAAAAATGTGATTACCTATGGAATGAACATAAGCCAATGAATGATTGGAAGTTTGATCATAATGCCGAGACCTATTATCAGTTAAGCTTAGTTCATTTTTAGACTCATCTAATTCTACGTTATTGATTATAAAATTGGATCCTGTCAAATTAATCACATAACATTTATCATCTATTACCGTCAAATAGTTGTAGATACCGTTCCTCATTATACTGTCAACAACACCTGAACTATTTAGTACTTTAATACCATCACGCAAGGATGCGATAAAAACATTTTCTTCTAATGTCGCGATGCTAGTGATTCTGGATTTAAAATCGACGTTTTTCAGATTTTCGCTGTTTTTTGAATTATAGATCTTACCATCCTTTAAATAGCCGATTCTGCCATTAAAAGTAAAAAACCAGATTCGTCCTTTTGGATCTTTGTAAAAATTGAGGATATCCATATCTGGCAACCCATCCCGTAATCCATAATTCCTGAACGCTATACCATCAAATCGACTCAACCCAGCATCTGTTCCAAACCAGATAAATCCCTGATCGTCTTGTACTACACAATACACAGTGTTCGATGGAAGACCGTCCTTAATGGTATAGTTGATTGAGTTATGTGGCTGAGAAAAGATAAGCCAACAGCGTATAATGAAAAGATAAGATAAGAAAATTCTGATCAGCACTACTTCAATTTAACACCATCAAACTATTCTTCAAAGCCAACTATTTTCGAAGTAATAAAATCGATCATATTCTCATCCAATTCCGGATAAATAGGTAAGGAGAGTATCTCGTCGCATAACTTCTCAGCTATAGGAAAATCTCCTACCTTATGATTTTTATATTTATAGCTTTCCAGGTGAGGTAATGGATTAGGATAGTGAATCGCGCAACCAATGTTTTCGCCTTTAAGCATATTCATTAGCTCATTTCTTTTCTTCGATCGGATAACGTACAAATGAAATACATGTCTTACTCTCTCAGGAACCATTGGCTTCTCTACCAATGCTAATTTTTTATTGTATGAATTTGCAACACGTATCCTTGATTCAGTCCACATCTCTATGTGTGGGAGTTTTGCTTTCAGAATAGCCGCCTGAATCGTATCCAATCGGCTATTCCCTCCAATTACTTTATGATCATGTTTTTGAAGTTGTCCATGATTTGCCAACATTCTACATTTTTGAGCTAACTCACTTTCATTGGTGACTACTGCTCCGGCATCTCCGTATGCTCCCAGATTTTTTCCGGGGTAGAAGGAAAACGTAGCAATATCTCCAAAAGTCCCTACCCTTTTATTGTTGAGTTCGGCACCATGTGCTTGTGCACAATCCTCAATGATTTTTAAATCATGTTTATTTGCTATCTCCACTAATTCATACATCCGGGCCGGCAAACCATACAAATGAACAGGGATAATAGCTTTTGTACGGTTGGTTATCTTTTCTTCAATTAAAGCTGGATTTATCGTGCGTTCATCTTCTAAAACATCCACAAAAACAGGCTCTGCTCCTACGTTGTTCACAGCTCCAGAAGTGCTGACCCAGGTTAACGCTGGAACGATAACCTCGTCACCTTCTTTGATTCCAAGAGCCTTCAAAGCGATTTCGATCGCATCTGTACCATTTGCCATGCCTACACAATGTGATATACCTATGTACTTGGCAAACTCAGATTCAAAATCAGCAATGACCTCACCTCCAATAAATGATGTTTGATCAATGGCCGATTGGATAGCAGCATCAATGTCTTCTTTAATAGACACATATTGAGCCTTTAAATCCACAAAAGGAATCTTCATATATTTCTTAATTTCTTTATTGGATTACCTGCATAAATCCCGGGCTCATCGATATCCTTGGTCACCACAGAGCCCGCACCAATAACTACATGATCACAAATGGATACAGGTAGAATAGTAGCGTTAGATCCAATCGAAACCCGATTTCCTATTGAAGTAGATTTCCATTTTGACTGATCTCCTGCTGCTGGTCCTCCGGAAGAAAAAACGTCATTAATAAACATAACTCCATGCCCAATGAAGCAGTCTTTCCCTATCGTAACTAGCTCACATATAAATGAATGGGATTGTACTTTAGTCCTATCGCCTATCCTCACGCCATTTTGAATCTCAACAAATGGACCAACGAAAACTTCTTTGGCTAGAGAACAGCCATAAAGATTGCTTGGCATCACAATTCGGACGCTTTCATGCGCATTTACATCCTTTATTCCTGATTCAATAATTTTCATTACACCAGCTTTCCAATCACATGCAATTTCTCAAAAACTTTTGAATCATGAGGAGCATCCTTCAACTCATTGGTCAAATCCTGACCGGCCCAATGCTCGTAGTGTTTCCCGTCTCGCCAAAGTTTGGAATGAGTAACATCATAAATCACGCCTTTATAAGCGATCCATATTTCTTCACGATCAGTACCGTTTCTCAAGGCCAGCTGTCTACTATTCAATTCCATTATTTTAAATTAATTACTGAAATACCAGCCCCTCCTCGATCAGGATGCTCATCTTCTACACTTAGAATCCCTGGGTGATTCTTTGTTACACTTCTAACCATTTCTCTGAGTACTCCATGTCCCTTGCCATGAACGATTCTAACCTCATCTACTCCTACCAATATAGCTTCATCAAGAAAAGATTCAATCCTTGAAATCGCTTCTTCAGCACGCATCCCTCGAATACTAATTTCATGATTAAAGTTGGCCATCTTTGTGCTAATATCAACTCCTAACTTCTTAACTTTCTTTTGATAGCTAACTTGAGAAGCATGCTTTGCCCTTTCCAGCTTATCTGTAGAAACAATGGATTTTAATGATCCAAATAACACTTCTGCCTGTTTCCCTTTTAGTTTCTGGATGATGCCAGTCGTATCCTGACCTTGCACTTTGACTACATCACCTTCATTAAATTTCTTGGATTCGGACTTAGGCCCTTTATGGGTATATTGTCCTTTTTTATCCTCCAATCTTTGGCGTACCTGCTTTGTCCTTTCCTTCGAAGCTTTACTTTCTTTGATCTCTCGAATGGCGCGTTCTACTTCTTTATTTGCACTAGAAATGATACTTTTAGCTTCTTGCTTTGCTTCTTTCAGTACTCGCTTTTTATCCTCTTCAAGCATGGATCTTAAATCCTCATAATCCTTTCTGGTTTTCGATATTTGAGCTTGATCCTTTTCTAATTTATCAGTCAGTTTCTCTAGTCTGCTCTTCTCTTTTTCAAGCTGACTTAGTAATTGATCATATTCTACTTGAGAACTACCCAGCTTTGATCTCGCATCTTCTATGATTTTGAATGGTAAACCGATTTTTCCGGCAATTTCAAAGGCAAAAGAGCTTCCAGGCTTCCCTGTTTCAAGTTCGAATAGCGGCTCCAAAGCATCAAGATCATACTTCATAGCACCATTCAAAAGACCCTCGGTTTCATCCCCTATTTTCTTTAGGTTTTGATAATGCGTGGTTATAATACCATATGCCCTCTTGCTGTTTAGATCACTCAAAACCGATTCTGCAATGGCTCCACCAAATTGAGGCTCTGTCCCTTTACCAAATTCATCTATCAGAAATAAGGATTTCTTATCAGTATGTTCAAGCATATACTTCATAGAAGTAAGATGACTGCTGTAGGTACTTAAATCATCTTCAAGGCTCTGCGTATCACCAATATCAATAAAGATGGATGAAAATATGCCTAATTCGCTTTCCTCACTTACAGGAATGGGTAACCCTGCCTGAACCATGTATTGAAGCAGTCCTACCGTTTTCAACGCTACAGACTTTCCTCCTGCATTAGGACCAGAAATAATCAATATTCTGTTTTCTTGATCCAAAGCTAAATTGAGTGGTACAACAGATTTCTTATTTTCTTTATGCGACAAATACAACAAAGGATGTATTGCGTTTACAAGAGAAATATTTGTTGACTTCTCAACATTGGGAATTATCCCTTGAATCAAATCAGCAAGGAGAACTTTAGCATGAATAAAATCAAGTTTTTCCAATAAACCTGTTCCTTTCTTAAGATCATTCAGATTGGCACGGACATGATCCGAAAGTTGTATAAGTATCCGTATGATCTCCCGTTTCTCCGCATATTTTAATTCCCTGACCTGGTTATTCAGATCCAATACTTCTCCAGGTTCCAGGTATACGGTCTGTCCCGTAGCGGATTCATCGTGAACAAATCCATTTATTCGCTTTTTATGCTCAGCTTTCACTGGGATAACCAATCTTCCATCTCTTACAGTAAGCGAACTATCTTCATCCGAAAATTGATCTTCTTTGGCCCTTTTTAATATTTTCTGAATGGCAGAACGAGCTGCTCTTTCAGACTTTGAAATCTTCGAACGAATTTCTAAGAGGGCCTGAGAGGCGGAATCCTTAACTTCCCCTCTCTCATCAATTGTTTTATCGATATGAATGGGTAAGTTCGAATCAATAAACAAATCTTCTGAAAGAGCCGATAATCCAGGATATGCATCTGACTCACTTTCAAAATATTCAACCCACACCAAGAGGCTTTTTATTCCAATCCTCAATTCATGAAAATCGATAGGGTCTAAAAACGATCCTGGAACTTCTACTTTAACCAGGAAGACATCCATATCTGGAAACTCAAATATCACCTTCCCCTGAGCATCTACTTTGAGTCTAAGCATCTCCTCCACTTGACTCAGCCATCGTTGAAGCATGCCATACTGATCCGTAGGTTTTGCTTTGAGAGCAAGCGACACACCGCGATCGCTTTGACAAAATCCAACCAAGTGCTTTCTTATCTGATCAAATCCAAGCTTTTCTTCTATATCGATAGGATACGTTTTCACTACTTAAATCTGTTCTCTCGTTGCATCAAGGTATCAACAACAGCATTATAAATCTTTTCGAATTCGTTTGGATTATCCACGTAGTAGTTGAAACTTCTTTCATACTGATCTTGAGTAATACCCAAATCTTCAAAAAGCAGTTTCTCATAATGATTATATACAGCCTTTGTGCTATCATACGGATCAATTGATAGGTTATTAATTTTGGTTTCAAGTAAATGAACTTCGGTTAAAACCTTCACCATTTTTTCCGTGCCAATAAGATCTTCAGGAGCCTCATTTGTAGAACAAGCACAAAGTATTACAAGAGCGGTTAAAAAAATGTTTCTCAATTCAGTCAAAAAATTTGGGACAATTTAATTTTGAAAGTCAATTTATAAGATCGGCAAAGATCATATAAGCATCGTAATTATCAATATTGCCATTATAATGCCAAAGTTGATAAGCAGATAACTCAAACATGAAGGACATCTTAAAGAGACTAAGAAGATACGAGATACGGATCAGGAAAGCAATTAATTCCCAGATGCAGGGGGATTTTCATTCTATTTTCAAAGGTTCAGGATTAGAGTTTGATGATGTAAGACCATATCAATGGGGAGACGATATTCGAAATATTGATTGGAGAGTGACAGCCAAAGGCCATGGAACCTTCATGAAAACCTTTATTGAAGAGAAGGAACAAACCGTTTTATTTCTACTGGATGTGTCCGCTTCGCAGGAAATAGGTAAAGATAATCGTCAAAAAATAGATTTAGCTAAAGAGATGGCAGGTCTCCTTGCTCTTTCTGCCGTAAGAGAAGGTAGTAAAGTAGGCTTACTCTGTTATTCAGATAGGGTAGAAGACTATATCAAGCCCAGTAAAACAACCAAACATGCATATGAAATCATCAATCGCATGTTTTCTCTTAAGCCAAAATCAAGAAAAACAGATTTAGACGGAGCTATAAAATACACGTTAAATCTCCTCAACAAAAAGACGATCGTTTTTATTATCTCAGATTTCATTGACGAGAACTTCACACATTCTATGCGTGGACTTGCCAGAAAACATGATTTGGTCGTTGTACATATCTCTGATAAAAGAGAGTCTGCCATACCTCACCTCGGCATTGTACCACTCTATGAAAAAGAATCTGGAAAAACTGTTTGGTTAAATACTTCATCCAGTGAGTTCAAAAATGCAGTAGAAAAAACACATGGAAAGAATAAGGAATCTCTGGAAGATTTCTGCCGTAGAAATGACGTAAACTATATCTCAATCGGTACTGAGGACGATTATGTACCAAAACTCATCAAACTTTTCCGCCATAGGAACAGAAGCAATGCGAGAAGGACTAGGTAAAATTTGTTTTTTAATACTTGCAGTTGCCATTGGTACATGCCAGGTTTCAGCACAAAAAATCTCAGTAAGAGGTGGATTTTTTGAGGACAGCTTGTTGATTGGAAAAGACGTCAATTATTGGATCGCAGCTACTTATCCTTCAAACCTTGAGATGGTCTTTCCGGACAGTTTATTTGATTTTTCTCCATTTGAGTACTCTTCAAAAACATACTTCCCAAGCCAACTAACTGCGGATGGATTAGCTTACGATAGTACCATATATCAAATACAGTCCTTCGAAATAGATCCTGTTCAATATGTACAACTTCCTACTATTATCTTGAACGGAGAGGATTCGACCATTATCAATACACCTCTCGACTCCATATATCTTACAGAGTTTGCTCCTATTGTTACGGACTCTACCGAATTAAAAACAAATTTGGACTACCAAACGGTTGACACTCAATTCAACTACCCTCTATTCTATTATATACTCGGAGGATTATTCTTGGTTGTAATCCTTCTTGGTGCCATTTTTGGGAGGAAGATCATCAAGTGGTATAGACTAAGAAGACTTAGAAAGCGTTTTGAAGAGTTTATAGAGATTTTCCGGGAACACATTAAGAAACTAAAGGTAGATCCGAACCCCAGTCTGACTGAGCAGACTTTGATACTCTGGAAAAAGTATCAGGAACGATTGGATGGTGTGCCCTTCTCTGTGCTGACAACAAAAGAAATTCTAAAAGAAAGCTTTACGCAAGAATTAGAATTGCCGCTAAAGTCAATTGACAGAGTAGTTTATGGTAAAAAAGTTCAGGAAGACATTTACCAGGAGTTTCATCAGATGGAAGAATTTACGCAGCACAGATACTCTAAAAAACTAGAGGAGATGAAAAATGGAAAATAAGATTGCTCATTGGTTTTCTTTAGACTGGTTTTCTCCAGCAAAACTCAGAAGTTTCGACTGGGAAAATCCTTTATGGTTTTATGCATTGCTTTTAATCCCCTTAATCTTTGTCTTAAGATGGCTGATCTCGACGCAATTGAGCCAAAAATTACCAGTTGCCCTCACTAAAAAAGACCTTAAAAGTGATCCAATTACCTATTTAAGATTTATTCCTCCCATTTTCTTTATCTTCAGCTTAGCCCTGATGGTTGTAAGCCTAGCCCGACCTCAAACCACCAACGAGCAGACCGAGCAATGGAGTGAAGGAATAGACATTGTGCTTAATATTGATATCTCTGAGTCAATGCAAATCGAAGACTTTAGACCCAACAGACTCGAAGCTGCAAAAGAAGTAGCCAGAAGTTTTGTTGGTGGAAGATTTCAAGATCGAATCGGATTGGTGATTTTTTCAGGGGACGCATTACCCTCTTGCCCACTTACAACTGATTATGGCTTGCTTTACCAGCTGATTGAAGAGATTGATTTTGATAAAATAGAAAGTCGTGGAACAGCCATTGGAAATGCAATCACTTCTGGTATAAACTTTCTGCGGGAATCAGCCTCTGAATCAAAAGTGATGATTTTATTAAGTGATGGTGATAATACTGCAGGTAACGTTGACCCAATCACAGCTGCAAATCTTGCTAATGCCTATAACATCAAGATGTATGTCATAGCCATAGGTAAAGAAGGAAAGGTGCCTTTTGGAACCGATTTTTTTGGACGACCTAGAATGGTAGAAAATACGTTCGATGAAACTACCCTTCGGGAAATTGCCAAAATAGGGAATGGCAAGTTTTACAGGGTTTCAGATAAAGAAGCACTTATTCAGGTGTTTGACGAAATCGATAGCTTAGAAAAAGCTGAAATCAAAGAGACTCGGTACAAAGACACAACAGACTTCTATTACGTCTATTTAAAATGGGCAGTCGTATTTCTTCTACTTTGGCTACTCACTAAATCTACGTTTGTAACGAATGTGCTCACTGACTAGGAAACAAGTAAGTTCTGGAAAATATTTTTTCAGATTATTGTAACTTTTCATTAGGCTTCTACATCATCTTGCTGAATGTCACAGAACCTTTACCATACGCACATTCTTCCTGCCTCAGATGGCATGTACAGATACGCGCTATCAATTGTGCATGAACCCGAGACAGCCAGAGATGTAGTTCAGGATTGCTTAACTAAAATCTGGAGTATTCGCAGGGATCTGGATAAAATAGAAAAAGTCAACGCGTGGACTTTTCGAATTGTCCGAAACAGATGCATCGAAATCATGCGAAGAAACAGATATGCAGACCTGGACGAAAAGGTGGTAAACATGAGGCATACTGGCACTGTTGAAGAACAAGCCATAACCAATGATTTTATGTCACAGTTAAAGCTAGTTCTTAAAGAATTGCCAGGTAAGCAGCAGGAGGTCTTTCATCTTAGAGAAGTGGAAGACATGAGCTATCAGGATATAGCTGAAACGTGTGGGCTCTCGGAAAGTGATGTCAAAGTCAACATCCACAGAGCTCGAAAAAAAGTGAAAGAAGCCATGCAAAAAATTGATGCTTATGGAATCGCAAATTGATAAGTTACTACAAAAGTATTGGAACGGAGATACTTCCTTGGAAGAGGAACAAGTGATTAAATCACACTTCAAATCCAACCCATCGCTTAATAATGAAAGTCATTATTTCCGCTACTTGGCAAACCAAAAGTCTGTGAAGTACGAGAAACCTAAAGCATTCAACAAAAAGAAAACATGGGTTTCTGTTGCAGCGACAGTAACCGTAGGAATCATTACAGCAGCATTGGTTTTCAATGATGCAAACAAAGATCCCTTCGCAATTGAAGATCCTGAAAAAGCACTGCAGGCAACAAAAGAAGCTTTAATGATGATCTCTTCAGAGCTCAAGCAAGGACAAAATCATACCCTGGAGCTGACTAAGATCAATAAAGCAAAAGAGGAATTAAAGGAAGATTCGTAATAATTCCACTAAATGAAAACCAAAACCTTTCGATTTAGGACCATAAAAAATTGAAACACATGAAAAAGATAGTATTAACACTTATGATTTTATCCATAACAAGCCTGGTTTTTAGCCAGCAGGTTGTAACCAAATACATGGATAAATATGAGGACGATGAAACCTTTACCAAGGTCTCCGTCAGTAGTAAAATGTTCTCGCTTTTCTCGGAAATGGAAGGAAGTGAGGAAGATGAGCAGCTTTTCTACGATATCACAAGTAAGCTGAAGGGCATGAAAGTGGTAGCAAGTGAAAAAGTATCTAGCCCCAAAGCACTATATGATGGAGCCATTTCCGATGTGGAGAAAGCAGGTTTTGAAGAGCTAATGACGGTAAAAGATGCTGAAGAAAACGTGAAAATTTCAATCCGCGAGAAAGGTGGAATCATTGAAGAATTGATCCTTGTTGCAGGTGGGAAAGAAAAATTTGCGATCGTGAGTTTGTATGGAGAAATAGATTTGAAGCAGATCTCTAAGCTTGCCAGCCTAATGCGGGTGAATCAATTGAAATATTTAGAAAATATTGACAAAGCAATAGATTAAATCAGTTAGTTGACAAGGCGGACTTGACTTCAAGTCTGCCTTTTATTTTTATCCATGAGGAAACTTTATACACTACTATTTGGAATACTACTATGCAGCAGTTTGCTGGCGCAAGAGTCTATTATTAAAGACTTTGCTGAATACAGACGACCAAACAGATGGATGAATCCCATTTGCCTGTACCCCAGCACCTTACGAATGATCAATATCTCTCAGAAACCAGAATTCAACAAGTTGGTAAATGATATTGATAAGGTACTTATCTATACATTAGATTCAACTACTTACGCTGCGAAAGAATACAAAACATTACTAAAAGATTACGAGGAAGAGGGTTATGAAGAATACATGGCTCTCTATGGAAAACAAGATATTAGAATCATTGGAAAGGATGATGAATATGTTGGTGTTCTAGCCGCCGAAGGCAGAGCAATGGCTTTTTATTTAAGAGGGGATATTCCATTCGGTAAGATCCCTACCCTTATACAAACTTTCCAAAGTGACGATGTGCTACCTCTAATCACTGATATGTTTAAATGAGTGTTCTTAAAATAAATAAGCTAACTAAAAAGTTTGGTAAGCTCACTGCCGTTAATCAACTAGATTTAACTATTGAGAAAGGGCAGGTTTACGGCATTCTTGGGCCCAATGGAAGTGGGAAAACAACAACTCTAGGAATGATACTTGAGGTGGTGGCACCAACGAGCGGGAGCTTTGAGTGGTTCGACGGAATGAATCATGTAGAGGCGAGACAGAAAATAGGTTCCATCTTAGAGACACCTTGTTTTTATGGTTATTTGACAGCTGCTCAAAACCTCAGGATTATCGCTCATATCAAGAAGTGCAGTACAGACCGTATTGGTCCTATTCTCAAGCAAGTAAACCTTTATGAGAGACGAAATGACAAGTTCAAGGCCTACAGTCTGGGAATGAAGCAGCGCCTCTCTCTTGCTGCAGCACTTCTCTCCGATCCACCTGTACTAATGTTGGACGAACCTACTAATGGGCTGGATCCTGAAGGAATCGCTGAAGTTAGGCAGCTCATCAGAGATATTGCCGCTCAGGGGAAAACAATCATCATGGCAAGCCACCTTCTGGATGAAGTACAAAAAGTATGTACAGATTTCTGTATTCTTAGGAAAGGAGTCAAACTTCATGAAGGCTCAGTGAATGAAATTTTGGGTGAAACCAATGTTGTTGAAGTATCCTCCTCTAACCTTGACTTGCTTTCCTCTACGGTCGAGCAGTTTAACGGACTGGAGAAAATAGAACGAGAAAACGGATCTCTCATGGCTTACCTTAAAGAGAATATGTCATCTGAAGATCTCAACAAGTTTTGTTTCGAACAAGGAATAGCGCTAAAAAAACTCATTCCTCAATCAAAATCACTAGAACAAGAATTCTTAAAAATCCTCAAAGAAAATGATTAGAGCTTTTACACTTGAATGGCTAAAATTGAAGCATTACAGGGTCTTTTGGATTCTATTTGGATTGTACTTGCTAGCTCAATTAATCATTACAAATGGAGGCGTTTTCTTTTTAGAATGGCTCAAGAGTAAAGGAGCAGATTTTGAAGGAATAGATCCAACTATTTTACCTATTTATGATTTTCCGGATATCTGGCAAAACTCCACTTGGCTAGCGTCATTTGTCAAGGTGCTCATATCTTTCATTGTCATTGTATCGGTTAATAATGAACTGTCCTATAATACTCTGAGACAGAATATAATTGACGGGGTGAGTAAAAAAGAGTTTCTACTTTCTAAACTCTCCATTATTCTGTTCATGGCTGGAGTTTGCACACTGGTTCTTTTTACGTCTGGACTCATTGCCGGACTCATCTATTCACATGTGACAGACCTGAAGTACATATTTTCAGAACTAGAGTTTTTAGTCGCCTATTTTCTTCAACTAGTTGTATTCTGCCTGTTTGCCTTCAGCCTGGCCATGGTTATAAAAAAAGCCGGTTTCGCAATCGTCATACTTTTTCTTTACAGTTTAGTTTTTGAACCTATCGTTACGGCGATTCTTGAATTTGCCCCTTTCACCAGGGATTATACTGCTGGTATTGTTAAATTTTTTCCTATTTATTCCATTGAAAAATTATGCGGAAAGGCATATGAAAGTCCGTTTGCCAGATACCTTTTTCAAGAAATAAAAGATGATGTTTTCTGGTATGAATGGCTCATAGCAATAGGTTGGGGTATCATTTTTATGTTATTTATCAATTGGATATTGAATAAACGAGATCTTAAGGCCTAACGAAAATATTTCAGCATTCAACCACATTTTATTGCAACTCAACTAAAAGTCACATACCAAGTCAGGGTTTCTTACGTTTTTTGTGTTGTATAATAAATAAAAAGAAAGCAGGTCATGATAAAGTTTGTTACAATTCTAGCATCAGTAGTATCGTTCAACTTTGTTGTCTCTTTCACCACCACGAGTATTGAAAGTCAACCAAGCGAAGTAACTATTGAATTTAGTGATACGGCTGTAGCCATAGAAGGAGGACAGCCGGTGTTCCAGAAAGGAACGAAAGTGTGGGTTTCAAACCCTAAAAAGGAGAATATCCAATTACACCTCAACGAAAAAGAAAAAGAGGTTAATGAAGAAAAAGTAGATTTATCAAAAATCACAAATCTGGAAGAGGGTACTTATACGTTGGTAGTCACTACAGAAATAGAAGAAAAAGTATTTGGTTTTACCATACAATAAGTTAGGTTAGTTAGGTTGTTAGAAAAGTAAACGCATTCCATGTTGGAGTGCGTTTTTTATATATAATTGGTATAGAGAAAATAGATGATCTGTATGGTAAACAGTAATAGAATGACTGCTACCGTCCTATTCATTCCTCTTACAAATTTCGCTGTTATCAAATGCTTCAAGCGATGTGCGATAAAAGCCTTCGCGATATCAAGTGTAAAAATCGTGATCAACATACCTCCAAAAAATTGCAGCTGCTGATTAAAATTATAGTCAAAATTGATAGTGACTGCACTAATTAATCCTGCCCACGAAACGATGATCAAAGGATTTAATCCATTCAAAAACAATCCTTTTGCAAATTGTTTCGCATAATTTGAGTCTTTAATCATTTCTTCCTCAGTTGCTATTTTGGGAGTCTTAAACCATGAATAAATTCCATATGTGGTTAGCATAACTGCACCAAATATTCCAATCCAAATCTTAAAATCATCCGTTTCCAGCGCCTTAGCCAAGCCCAGGAGGATCAGCGTTACGTATAGAAAATCACTCATAGATATCCCTATCGCCATAAAGATCGCTTTCTTCAATCCTTGCTGTATACTTGTCTGTATTAGCGCAAAAAAAGCCGGGCCTAAAGCAAAAAGAAAAATAAGGCCGAAGATCAGTCCGTTAATGATTGGTGGCATCTAGCTCAATTGGATGTTTTGTTCCATTAGAAAAGTTTTCCAAAGTTGTGCTTTTTCTTTCTTTAAAACACGTGGAAATTTATTTTGACTTCCTACTTTACCTTGTGACTCCATCCAATTATAAAAAACATTTGAACTTAAAACATCTACTTTCACGTCTTTCAGCGCTGAACTCCTTTCAACCTTATAGTCATCATTTAATTGTTTAAGATGAAAATCTATTCTTTCTGATAGATCCTTTCCATCAACAGGATCATCCGTACCTATATACCAATGATGTGCGAATAAACTACCGGATCGATCTCCTAACAGAGTGAATTCTCTTATATCAATTTTTAATTCTTCTTCCACATTCTCTATCGCCTTATTCATATTATCCAGACTTAAGTGTTCTCCACAGAGACTCATAAAAAGCTTTGTCCTTCCCGTTATACTAATTTCACAGTCTTCGATTGAAGCAAACTTGATGACATCTCCGATCATATACCTCCAAGCACCGGCATTAGTAGTAATCAACAATGCATACTCTTTGTTTTCTTCTACCTCATCAATTTTTAAGGTCTCTGCATCAGCACGCATTTTTCCATCTTCATCAAAGTTTTTTTCAGTAAAAGGTACAAACTCATAAAAAATGCCATTGTTGAGAACCAACCTCATTGATTTTCTATTCGGATAGGCTTGGAAAGCAATGAATCCCTCAGAAGCAAGGTAGGTTTCCATATAGTATAATGGTTTGCTTAAGAGTTTTTCAAACCCACGTTTATAAGGTTCGAAAGAAACACCACCATGTACAAATATTTGGAGGTTGGGCCAAATCTCATGTATCGTTTTTACCTTATACTTTTCAATGATACTTTCTATGAGAATCTGAAGCCATGCAGGGACTCCAACAATGATTCCGATATCCCAGTTAGGAGCTTTCTTAACAATTTCATCTAATTTATCCTTCCAATCTTTTGTTTTAGCAATCTTCTTTCCTGGTTTATAAAAATGTTGAAACCAAAAAGGGATTTGTGTGGCTGTAATACCACTAAGATCTCCTTCGAAGTAATGCCCACTTTTCTTTAAATCGGTACTTCCTCCCAGCATCAATATACCCTTAGAAAAAAGCGATGCTGGTAAGTCATACTTACTCATCGTAAGTATTTGGCGCATGGAAGTTTTCCTGATGGATTTAACCATATCCCTGGTGATAGGGATGTATTTAGAAGAAGCCCCGGAGGTTCCTGAGCTTAAAGCGAAATATTTGATTTTGCCGGGCCAACAAACATTCCTCTGACCACTTTTTGCCTTATGCCACCACTCGTCGTAAATTTTATCATAGTCAAAAATTGGAACCTGAGATTTGAAAGTATGGTAAAAGTCATCTTTCCCTCCTTTGAAAGATGAAAGAATAGTTTTAAAAGAATATGTCTCTCCAAACTGGGTATCCTGGCAGTTAATAAGTAGGTTTCTCAATTCTTGTTTCTGCAGATCAAGAGAGGAGGTGTACAACTGCTCCAAACTTTCCCGCAACATGATCCCTTTCTTGAGTAATGTCCCTAAAATTGCCATTCAATCCGAATTGAAACTTATTTATTCGATTTCAAATTTAAGGGATGTAAAAGAGTTAATAATGGGCGAAATATCAAACCAACTTAAAGAAATAAAAAAAGGCCTTTCAGAAAACTGCACTTTGGTAGCTGTTAGCAAAACCAAACCAAACGATGACATTAAACAAGCCTATGAAGCAGGTCATTTAGACTTTGGTGAAAATAAGGTTCAGGAGCTTGTTCAAAAGGCTGAAGAACTCCCGAAAGATATCCGCTGGCACATGATAGGCCACCTCCAGCGCAATAAGGTCAAATACATTGCTCCGTTCGTACACCTTATTCACGGTGTAGACTCACTCAAGTTGTTGAAGGAAATAAATAAACAAGGCGCTAAAACGGATCGTGTAATTGATTGCTTATTGCAGATTCATATTGCTGAAGAAGACACCAAATTTGGATTGGACAGTGGTGAACTTGAAGATATTCTAAACGGAGATGATTTAAAGGAGATGACTCATATCCGGATTGTAGGCCTGATGGGAATGGCTACTAATACTCACGATGAAAGTCAGGTAAGAAAGGAATTCAGAAGACTTAAGTCACTTTTTGAAGAATTGAAAGACTCTGACCATACTCATGTTCAAATGTCTGTTCTATCCATGGGAATGAGTGGTGATTACCAACTCGCTCTTGAGGAAGGAAGTAATATGGTCAGAATCGGGAGCGCAATATTCGGATCCAGAAACTATTAATTCTGATCCGGAGGTAAAACGTTTGTAACAATCTTCACACGCTCAGGATTGTTCACAGCGTTAGACATTACAGTAATTACTTTGTTCTGCATACCCATCTTTCCAGCACTATTAAACACAACCTTCACTTTAGCTTTCTTTCCTGGAGCAATTGGCTCTCTTGGCCATTCAGGAGCAGTGCATCCGCAGGTAGTTCTCACATCTGAAAGAATCAAAGGTTCATTCCCTGTATTTTCAAACTCAAAAACATGCTCTACTTTCTCCCCCTGTGTGATGTCTCCAAAGTTGAATGACTTTTCTGTAAATATAATTTTCGGGCCGGTCATCGGCTCCTCTTCTTCCTGTGCTGTAGCTAGAAAAGCAAATCCTAAAACAAGCAAACTCAACAAGTATCTCATATCTCAACTATTTTTATTCTGATTCTTTATAGATTCAAATTTAACGAACATCTTAATTAAATGATGCACCAAAATCATTCAGAAGATCCATTTAGTTACAAGGTAAGGGTACGTGTCTGCGGCATTTTGAAAGAAAAGGAAGAAATACTCCTACTCAAGCATAATACCATCGGTCCCGCAGGATACCTCTGGGCTCCCCCCGGCGGTGGCGTGGAGTTTGGTGAAAGCCTGGAAGAATGTCTCAAAAAAGAATTCCTTGAGGAAACAAATTTGATCATAGATATTGGTAAATACTTGTTTACTTATGAATTCATAGGAGAAAGACACCATGCAATCGAAGTTTTTTTTGAGGTCAAGCGAAAATCAGGAGAATTGAAGCTTGGAAACGATCCCGAATTGCCCTCAAACAAACAAATACTTGACCAGGTGAAATTCTTTTCAGCTGATGAACTTGAAAATCTACCAGAAAAGACGCTACACCATGCATTTTACCTGGCAAAAAATCCAGATCGGATAGAAGAACTTAAGGGTTTGCTTACTTTTAAGCATTTATAATTATTGGTGCTTCAAGAATCACCATTAAATATTTATAATTGCAAAAACCTA
This sequence comes from Ekhidna sp., assembly GCA_965267215.1. Lineage (GTDB taxonomy): Bacteria > Bacteroidota > Bacteroidia > Cytophagales > Cyclobacteriaceae > Ekhidna. Next base: position 295,924 of record OZ253940.1, on the reverse strand, counting down.
GCGAAAAAGAAATTAAGTAATGAGTAAAACGAAGATTTTTTCTGTGGTCATGCTCGTAGTGTGGGTATCATTGGCCGTATTCTTGGTATACAGTATCAAATCATCCATAGACGAGGCAGAGCGTATAGAAGCTGCAGAAGCTAGAATCATAGAACAATTGATGATGATACGCGAAGCGGAAATCGCGTACATGACTGTGAATGGACAATATACAAGCGACTGGGATAAACTTATCGCATTCATAGACACAGGATCATTCTATCTTACTGAAAAGACTGAAACCATAACGACATTAGCTTATGGAGCTGAAGAAGTAACTGTAAATATCGACACGTTGGGAACTGTTCCTGTCATGGATTCTTTATTTACAGCAGCCAAGTGGCCAAGATTTGATCTAGCCTCCCTCCCGTATGTTCCAGGGGTCAATCCTCCGACGAAGTTTGATATCTGGGCAGACAAAATACTAAAAGCTGGATTGTACGTTAATGCTATAGAAGTTAAAAACCCTCGTCCGGTAGATCCGACAAGGGATGAAGAAAGTGAATATAACACCAGGAAACCACTCAGATTTGGCTCACGCACAAGTGTGACAACAGCTGGTAACTGGGAGTAAACGTTATTTTGATAGCACAAGAGACATCAACATATAAGCTGGTAAAGCGAGTAAAGGATACGAAGTTCACCATCGATGAGCTAGATCATTACTCGCTTGTCATGCAGGTTGGTATCCATGATATTCAGTTTGCTGTTATTGATTCTCAAGACAATGTGGTTATGGGCCTTGAAGACTACAAGCTTCAAGGTATCCGAACCGTAAACGGTCGATTAAGACTCATCAAAGAAATACTTGATAATCATGAGTATTTGACGGCTGGTTTTTGGAAAGATGTGAAACTCTGTCTCAAAACCCATAAGTTTTCACTTGTTCCAAGTAGTATGTTTGTTCAGGAGGCAGCAGCAGATTACCTCGCACTAAACAGTGAAATCAAAACAGCATTTGAGGAAGTTAACTACTATAAACAAATAGCTGTAGATACCGTCAACGTTTTTGCCGCTGAAACAAAACTTTGTAGGTGGATAGAATCCATATACAAGCGAAAAAAAGTACACATAGTGCACCAGGGAAGTGCCTTGATAGAAGGATTTCTCAAGCATGCTGATCATATTGACGAAAAAAGCATGTATGCTTACGTAGATCGTGGCATTCTGCACTTGGTAGTTACAGAAGGTCAAAAACTACTTTACTACAATCAATTCGCAGCTCGCAAAAAAGAAGACTACCTGAAATATATCATGTTGGTTTTTAATGAACTAGGTATGAGTGGAAAGCAAAGCCACGTATTCCTTTGGGGATTCATTAAACCAAGTTCAGATGAGATGTCACTCCTTAAAAGGTACATCAAAAACATCTCTTTTGGCTCTAAGCCATCATTTCTCAAATTCAGCTATCTCTACGATGAGGTCGAAGATCACCAATACTTTGATGTATTGAGTGGGTATCTTTGTGTTTAATCCATTCATTCACTTATGAAAACAGCACTTTTCCCCGGGTCTTTCGATCCATTTACCAAAGGTCATTTTGATATTGTCCAAAGAAGCCTGGATCTCTTTGATCGGGTCATCATCGCTATAGGACATAACAGCAAGAAAAACACACGTTACTTTGAATTGGATTGGATGGTCACTAAAATAAAAGAAGCATTTGCTGAAGAACCCAGGGTTGCAGTAGAAGTTTACGATGAACTAACCGCTTCTCTTGCAAAAAAGTATGATGCAGGTTTTATGGTGAGAGGGCTTAGGAATACCACCGATTTTGAGTATGAGAATAGCATTTCCCAGATCAATCGCTATCTCAACGAAGACCTGGAAACCATTTTCTTAATCACTTCCCCTGAGCTTGCACCCATCAGCTCCAGCATCATTCGCGAAGTACATCGTTATGGAGGTGATGTCAGTCCTTTCTTACCCTATGAGGTAGATTAATTAAACCTCTTTCAGGAGCTTCGTATACTCCTGAACCACGTACCTTATGGAACGATAGCTCCCGTGTAAGGCTTTTCTGACTTCCTCTAAACTCATCCACTCTACTTTTTTGATCCCCTCGTCTTTTTGAGGAGCCATCTTATTATCGTCCACACAGTGCATCGCATACCAGTGAGTTTTTTTAAGCACGTATTTCTTTTTGGTCACGTAGGTATGCCATACTGCATCGATCTTTTTATCCAGCTTTACTTTCACACCGGTTTCTTCCTCCACTTCTCTTAGGGCGCACGCCTCAATGCTTTCGTCTTTATCTAGTTTTCCCTTAGGCAAATCCCACACTTTTCTACGGTAGATCAATAGTATTTTCCCCTCTTTCTCAACAACTCCCCCACCTGCTTCAATGACTTTAAACTTACTCTTGAGGTAATCGATAAGCGCTCTTTTCTTTCTTGAGGAGATGAAAATAGAATGGACCTTTTTAAGCTTCTTGTCTGTCATGAGCTTCAGCAAGCTATCTATCTGATCGAATGACGCATTCATGATCAGCACATCATCAACAAGTACTTCCGGAACGATATCCTCAAACTCACGGACTACCAATCCATAAGCACGTTTCATATTAACCTTTTTCTCAGAGAGAATATAAACCGGGATGTCGTTGATAAAGATTTTCATCTTGCTAAATGAACAAGCAATTAAATGATAAAATAAAAACGAAACAAGTGCTTGAGGCTATTGATAGGTAATACACTAGTTATTTATTTTGCGGATACATGAGTATCAAAATCTACAATCCCAAACTAGCCGCCGAAGTAGCTGCTGATCTATTAAAAATTGAAGCTATCAAACTCAGTCCCAAAGAACCCTTTACCTGGGCTTCAGGCTGGAAATCACCCATTTACTGTGACAATCGTTTGAGTCTTTCCTATCCGGATGTACGATCCAAGATCAAAACTGCATTAAGTCTGGCTATATCCAACTCATTTGATGGCATTGATGTAATAGCTGGCGTTGCTACTGCAGGTATTCCACAGGGTGCACTTGTTTCTGAAGAATTGGGATTGCCATTTATCTACGTACGATCCAAATCAAAAGGTCATGGACTGCAAAACATGATCGAAGGAAAAATAGAGCCTGGACAGAAAGTGTTACTCGTTGAAGATTTGGTATCAACAGGAGGAAGTTCACTCGCGGCAGCTGAAGCTCTAAGAGAAGCCGGTGCTGAAGTAGTCGGCATGGTCGCCATCTTCACCTATGGCTTCCAGGTTTCCGAAGACAACTTCAAAGAAAAAGAGGTAAATCTGGTAGTCCTTAGTGATTATCACCATTTATTGGATCATGCCCAAGATGAGCGCATGTTTGAAAATGACGTGCTTAAAACACTGAAAGAGTGGCGCGAAGACCCAGGGAATTGGGGATAGTAAGGAAGTTCACTAGTTCCTTCGTTCAGTAGATCATACCATTCGTACTAGGAAACCAGCAGCTTATTCATTAGATCAAGAATTCCTCCTTACATAGCGGTATCAGCTATATCTTTAAGTATAATAAGCAATATATGGTTAAGAAATGAAAATAATAATGCTTTCTTTTTTTGTCCTAATAGCTTTTAACCAAAGCTTTGGGCAAGTTGAGCCGTTTGATGAGCTTAATGCAAACTTTGGCACAAACAGGAAAATTGAGTGGTTTACTTCGGGATATGGGAATGGTTATGGTCACAAGATCTATAACCATGATCCAGGTGGAATGACTCTCTTAAATTTTGCCGCGCGAAATAATAGCAGTACATGGTCAGATATAATGACAATTACATCTAACGGCAAAGTTGGAATTGGAACTACTTCTCCTTCATTCAAATTAAGTGTAGAAGGAGAAATAGGCATCACTAAAAATTATCCTTACATACAGTTTAATTCTACTTCTTGGGGATCTAATTCCTTTATCCAGACCGGAGTAACTACAGCCGCTCAAGCGAATGGTGATTACATGGTGTTTAGAAACCCTAACAGCAAGGGATTCAACTTTAGGCAAGGCTCTTATAATGCGCTCACTATTCAACCAAATGGCAATGTTGGAGTTGGGACAACAAATCCAGATTCGAAAATCACGATAGATGGAACTATTTCTACAACAAAATCCAGTTATACCAAATTTCAACTTGCACGTCATGACTGGAGTGGGTCACATGCTATCTTATTCAATGCATATAAAGACTACTCAGTAAGTGGTTCACTCGAAACTACAGGAAATACCAAATATGCAAATAACACAGGAGCTTATTCTGGAGGAGCTGGATCAATCATGTTTTTGGGTAATGGTGGAATAATGGATTTCCTTATTTCTCCAGCTTCTGTTGGTATGGGAGAAAGTATCAATTGGGGAGGGCCTAAGATGCGAATTAATCGTCAGGGAGAAGTTGGAATTGGTACTACAGATATGGATGGTTACAGGTTATCCGTTGGCGGCAATATTAGAGCAGAGGAGGTAAAAGTAGAAGCTTCCCCTTGGCCTGACTTTGTGTTTGAGAAAGAATATAAACTCTCAACGCTGGAAGAGGTTGAGAAACATATTTCAGAAAAAGGTCACCTTCCTGAAATTCCTTCAAAAGCAGAGGTCAGGGAAAACGGAATCAAACTGGGAGAAATGAATGCGAAGCTGCTTCGGAAGATTGAGGAGTTGACACTTTATTTGATTGAGCAGAATAAAAAGAATCAGGAGCAGAGCAGATTAATTGAAGAACTTCAAAAAGAGGTATCCGCTTTGATGAAAAAGTAAACGTACAAGAATGAAGAAAATATATTTATTGCTCATAACATTAATTACTTTCTCTTTAGAAGCACAAATTCTAACCTCAGAAGTAAAAGTTGAACAGACTGGAGATTACACAACTATTTCTGGTCCGTTGGAGGTGAAAGCACCCTATAATGGAACTTCTCAACTAATTATTAATACTACTTCTTCTAGTGGTGAATTGAGATTCAGTGAAAATGGGTCTGCCAAAGGATTTGTATGGTACAGCCCTGGAAGTGATGTAATGGCGTTTGGAAGAGGGAACTGGACCAACAGTATTGTAGTAACTAGCGCCGGAAGTCTTGGGATTGGTACAGCTAATCCTGGTAGTTATAAATTAAGATTACATACAGGTTCAAATTCTTACCCAAGTATCAACATCACGAATGATGGAAATGTAAATCAAGGTCTGCAATTTGGTAATGTACAGATAAATTCCAACCATGCTGAAGTATGGAATTGGGAAAATGGATACTTTAGAATTGGAACCAATAATACTGAAAGGCTAAGAATTGATTCTAATGGTAACGTTGGAATTGGGACAACAGCGCCTAACGGCAAATTAGAAATTAGTGGACCCTACACAGGAGACTCACAGCTTGTAATTAATACTACTTCTTCGAATGGGGAATTGAGGTTTAGCGAAAATGGAATTACCAAAGGATTTGTATGGTACAATGCAGCCAATAATGTGATGGCTTTTGGACGTGGAGGCTCAACCAATAGTTTTTTTGCTACATCAGATGGGAAGTTTGGAATTGGAATTAGTAATCCATCAGAAAAACTACATGTAAATGGAAATATTAGAGCAACTGCACCAATATGGGCTGATTTTGTTTTCGAAGAAGGTTATGACCTTAGATCCTTAGAGGAAGTAGAAAATCACATTGCTAAAAATGGCCACCTTCCTGAAATTCCTCCAGAAGCAGAAGTAAAGGAAAACGGAATCAACCTGGGAGAAATGGATGCCAAATTGCTTCAAAAGATTGAGGAGTTGACACTTTATTTGATTGAGCAGAATAAAGAACTCAAGCAATTGAAATTGAAAAACGAAGAGCTAGAAAAGCGATTGGAGAAGGTTGAGGATTGAAATTGTAATCTCACAAATTCTAAAAAGGTGTTATTTTGTGGAACGAAGAATCTCAATTATTGATAAAGATATCTGTGTAATAAAATGGAAGATTCTTCACATGCGTTCAAAATGACATCCATGAGTTGATTATCGATCAAAATTTTTCCTCCACTCCTAGTCCAAACAACGCAAAATCATATTTGACTGGGTCGTCTGCATTCAGTGTTCTTAAATTCTCCGTGAGTTCCATGGCTGTTTGCCAATCGGTCTGTTTGCGTTTGATCAAACCTAGCTTTCGAGCAACCCGATCCACGTGGAGGTCACACGGGCAAATCAGCTGTGATGGAGTGACATTCTTCCAAATACCAAAATCAACACCTTTATCATCCTGTCTCACCATCCAACGCAAAAACATGTTAATCCGCTTGCAGGCAGACTTTCTCGCCGGATTGGGTATGTGCTTATATGTTCTAGACGGGTGGTTCGGGAGAGAAAAGAAAAGTTGAAAGAAGTGTGTGAGTCGAGTTTCCATCGATGCTGATTGCTCCAGCCCTTTGGAGAACGCCTCCTCCAGGGATTCGTGTCGTTCATAAAACCAGCGAAAGAAATGAAGAAAGTATAATGCGTCTGTGCTATTAAATGTACGGTGCTTAAAATCTAAAAAGGGCTTGAGTTCAGTTTCCTGATAATTAAGCACAAAATCATGTGGCGCATTACCCATGAAGTCTAGAAACTCCTGACACTTGTTGATGATCGTTTTCCGCTGACCCCAGGCAAAAACTGCCGCCATAAAGCCTGCGATTTCTATGTCTTGCTTTTTGATATATTGATGTGGGATAGTAATAGGGTCATTCGCGATAAATGCAGGGCGATTATATTCTTCTACCTTAGCATCCAGAAAAGCCTTTAACTCTTGTCGGTTCACTGTTTGCTGTAAGAGACCTCTACTCTTGATTTTGAATCCAAAATACCCAACTGATCATAGGCAGGCTGTGATAATCGAAGCAGTAGGTTTTTATTTAAACCCGTACCGGGTAGCTTCCCAACGACCTTTACATGGACTATCTGATTATTCATCAGGTTTCTCACTTTGAGGTTCGTCCCAATGGGTAATGTCCGATGTAATGCAAGAAAGCGGGTGGTTTTCATTGACTGAATGACTGAAGCTACTCCTTCTTCATATACGCGCTCAAATCCGTTCTCATCTATTTGCGTACGTTTCTTCTTCTTAGGTTCAATTAGTGAGTTTGCTTTGGTTTCTTCTGAAGCTTTAAAATATAATTGCTGTCCAATTCTCAAGTAATCACTTTCGAGTTCATTCCAGAATCTTAAACTATCTATCTTAACTCCAATTTTGTTGGCGATGGTAGAAAGTGTTTCCCTAGTGCGAACGAGGTACTTTTCAAAACCTGCAAAAGGATCCATCTCTACTTCAGCACTGTCTTTTTCAATAGAATCTTCTGAAACCCGAATTTCTACTTCCGACCCTATCGGTTCATACCGATCCTTCCTGAGCTTAAGCTGTAATCCAGGTGAAATATTATTATCAGAGAGATTATTCCATTTTCTAAGCTCTTTTAGTTTCACATCATACTTTTTGGAAATACTGTAGAGTGTTTCACCTGGCTGAACAACATGTATATATGAAGGCCTGGCGGTAAAACTAAATTCATCCTCACTTTCTTCATTTTCTATCAAAACGTATAATATCTGACCGATCTCTATTCGATTGTCAGAGATTTGATTATGTGAAACAATGCCATCAACGGTCCCTCCATACCTTCTGGCGATGGAATAGATGGTCTCTTCCTCTTCTACCTCATGCACGACAAAGAGCCCTTCCTTCCGCTGCTCCGTTCGAATACTATCGATTGGATTGGCATAAGCGACAAAAGCGAACAGTAAACTACATAGTATAAATGCAAACCTCATTTAAATCCTTTATGAAAATCAACTGGTTTTGAAACACAAAAAACGCTCCAGAAGAAAAGCCTTTCATTAATTGATCTTGCTTTACCTTCCATACCTTTTGACCATCTTTTAATAAGAGCAGATATCTTTCAAATCCATTATCAGAACGAAGATAGTAGCTGATTATGATTTTATCCTCCCATTCCAGGTATTCACATGCTAATGGGGATTCAACAGCCAAAAAATCCATCACGGTTTGGTAGTATGCTGTGCCATGATCGTAAATGTGAGGATACGTTAAGGAATTTTGTGGGAAATCTACTGGAGGATCCATCTCGATCTTTTCTCCACTTTTCCAATCAAGCTGAATAAACTGCACTTGTGTTGGGTCGTGTTGATTCAGGTATTTGGTAAAAACTAGCTTTCCATCTTCAGCAGAAACTAATTGACTCCACCAGGAGTCTATCCCTTGCCTGGCTTCATCCTTTAAATCCTTCAATCTTAGTTTCACTATTTCGAACTTTTTTGAATGCTCATCTCTTACATCAAGAAAAAGGGATTCTGAACTCACATCAATAGCGGACCCCAAAACCACCCCATTCAATGGATACCTACTGAAGTCAGGCGTAATCATCGTATATAAATTGCTCGTAAGATCAAATTTGGAATAACTTTAACCATCGTTAGAATTCAAAGTTCTACTATCTATTGAGATTTTGGTAATCAAGTATGAGAAAGCTAGTCATTTTTTTTGCGATCCTTTTTAGCCAACTCCTGTTGGAAAGTCAAGAATTGAATACTGTCAAAGTACTGCATTTAAAAATCAATGATGTCATCGACCCCAGAACAAATCGGTATTCAGAGTTGGGTCTGGAACGTGCTGAGGAGATCGATGCTGACTATGTCATTCTGGAGCTTGACACTTATGGTGGGGCCTTGAATGATGCAGATGATATTCGAACCAGAATTTTAAATTTTGATAAACCGATATTTGCTTTTATCAATCGGGATGCAGCTTCAGCCGGGGCACTCATTTCAATTGCTTGTGACAGCATTTATATGACCAAAGGATCAAGTATAGGAGCTGCCACAGTTGTCACTCAAGATGGAGCTGCAGCACCAGATAAATATCAATCGTATATGCGATCCATTATGCGATCCACTGCTGAGGCAAAGGGAAGAAATCCAAGAATGGCAGAGGCGATGGTGGATGAAGATATTGACCTGGATAGCATTGCAACCGAAGGTAAAATTCTTACTCTTTCAACCTCTGAAGCCATTAAATACGGTTTTTGTGAAGCGGAGGTTAGCGGAATAGAGGATATCATGCAACGAGCCGGAATAGCAGATTATGAGGTAGAAGAATTTAAACTGGGAGCAACTGAAAAAATCATTTCCATCTTTCTAAATCCTTTTGTGAGCGGTATTCTTATCCTGATCATCGTCGGAGGTATTTACTTTGAATTGCAAACTCCGGGAGTTGGCTTTCCCATTCTAGCTTCCATCATAGCGATTATCTTATACTTTGTTCCAAACTACCTTAACGGATTAGCAGAGAATTGGGAGATCCTGATGTTTGTCGTTGGAATTATCCTGATTGCACTGGAAGTTTTTGTTATTCCGGGGTTTGGTGTCGCTGGCGTATTGGGGCTTATATGTACCATCGGATCGCTCATTTTGGTTATGTTAAATAATGATTTATTTGATTTTTCATTTGTAGGCGGTGATCAGATTTTTATCTCTTTTGCCACAGTTCTCGCCGGATTGATGGGAGCAATCATCGTTATGTTCTTTGGAGGAGCAAGGTTGGTCAATAGTAATATATTCAAGCGAGTCGCTCTCCAGGAAGTACAAAACAAAGAGGAAGGCTTCACCTCAACGGTATATAAGAAAAAATCATTGGTAGGTAAAACCGGCACAACTTACACGAGGCTCAGACCAAGCGGAAGAATCGAAATCGAAGGAGAAATTTATGATGCATTTACACGAGGTAATTTCATTGATGAAGGTGTGGAGGTCATTGTCATATCTGATGAAGGTACCAGCTTAAAAGTGAAGGAGGCATGAAACTATTCCCAACGCTAATCTGGATATTCATCATCCTTGCGTTTGTGTTCTTCTTTTTTTCCTTGAGGACGGAAAGTGATCAAATGGTCTATAGTCTGATTGCATTAGGCATGTGGGGAATTGCTTTTTTACTTAATAGATTCAAGCCTGGTGAAAAAGAGAAGAAAGCATAAAGCTTGTCTCAATTGTGGAGAGTTGCTACAACAGCAGCATAACTACTGTCCACATTGTGGCCAGGAAAATACAGATAATCAAGTCAGTATTGGGCTATTATTGAGGGAGTTCATTTCCAACTTCTTCTCTCTGGATTCAAGGTTTGGAAGAACTTTCAAGCCATTTCTATTCAGTCCGGGAAAGGTCACAATCGCATTCAACGAAGGAAAACGTGTGAAGTATGCCAACCCCATCAGGTGGTACCTGGTCATCAGTATTTTTCATTTCTTCTTTATGGCTAAAATGTTCGAGCCTACAGTGAAAGATCGTCAACTGAGAGGGTTTCAGGATGAATTTGAAGAATTGAGCAGGCACAAATTTGATAGTCTTTACAACTTGCCAGACACTACAAAGAATGGATGGCCCATACCTGAATCAAAATCACCCTTAGTAGACCATTTGATCGTCACAACCAGCTTGACTCCCGTTGAGATCATGGATTCGATAAGGCTTGATCTGGAGCCATGGTCAAGAAGATTTGCAGCAGAAAAGGTAATTAAGATCTCTCAGGAATCGACCGCCTCGCTTAACTCCTACATCATGAGGCAAATTCCTATGATCATCTTCTTTATCCTCCCAATTTATGCACTACTATTAAAAGTGTTCTTTTGGAGGAAAGGACGGTATATTAAACATCTCATCCATTCAATACACATTCATTCTTTCTTTTTCTTTTTGCTTGGTTGGGTGTGGATTTTCGCTCTTTTCATTGAAGATTTCGAAGATTATGGAATAAATATAGCTGTTCTAATCACGCTCATCTACATCGTCATTAGCTTCAGACGTGTTTATAACGCCAAAATCGTATGGTGCATTCTCAAGCTTATCTTCATAGGCTTCTTTTACACCATATTGCTTGGAGTGGCCTTGGGATTGGGGGTATTTCTTTCTCTAATTCTCTTCTAAAAAATTTTCGAAAGAATCGATGATTTTCTTTATCTCCTTATCTCCGATCGAATTAGAAACAAACAATGATTCAAATTGTGATGGAGCAAGATAAACTCCATTATTCAGCATGTATCTGAAGTATTTTCCGAAAAGTTCCGTATTACACGTCTTTGCAGTCTCGAAATCAGTGATTTTCTTATCAGAAAAAAAGATACTGAACATGCTGCCTATTTGGTTCATGGTATAGCTTAGTTTTTTTCTTTTTAAAGCCTTCTCATACCCTGCCATGATTTTCTTTGTGGTACGCTCAATGCTTTCATAAACTTCTGGATGTTCATTGAGATAACTAAGCTGGGCATAACCTGCAGCCATAGCCACCGGATTTCCAGAAAGTGTTCCAGCTTGATAAACAGGTCCCTGAGGTGACACAAAATCCATAATGTCTTTCCTCCCTCCATAGGCACCTACAGGCATACCTGCTCCAATAATCTTACCTAAAGTCGTTAAATCAGGCTTCACTCCAAAAACCTGCTGGGCTCCTCCTTTCGAAAGGCGAAAACCAGTCATTACTTCGTCAAAAATCAGGATAATACCTTCCTTGTTACAAATGGATCTTAGTCCTTCCAGGAATCCATTTTCTGGCAAAACACAACCCATGTTTCCAGCCACTGGCTCAACGATGATGGCTGCAACCTCTCCTGAATTGGCAGAAATAACCTCCTCTACTTTCCCTAAATCGTTAAATGGGGCAAGTAATGTGTCTTGAGCAGTACCTTTTGTAACACCTGGACTATCTGGTGTCCCCATAGTAACCGCACCACTTCCTGCAGCTATCAGGAACGAATCCCCATGGCCATGGTAGCATCCTTCAAATTTTAAGACTTTATCTCTTTTTGTAAATCCCCTGGCCAGTCGAATTGCGGACATAGTAGCTTCTGTCCCAGAATTCACCATTCTTACCTTTTCAATAGACGGAACCATCTCAGTAATAAGTTCTGCTAACTCCACTTCCATCCTACTAGGAGCACCAAACGATGGTGAGCCAATCACCGCTTTGAAGATAGCTTCTTCAATCTGCTTATTTGCGTGCCCCAGTATCATAGGACCCCAGCTGTTGATTAAATCAATGTATTCATTTCCATCTTCATCATACATATAGGCTCCTTCTGCCCTAACAAAAAAAATGGGGTCACCCCCCACTGCTTTAAAAGCTCTTACTGGTGAATTAACTCCACCAGGAATATAGTCTTTCGCTCGCTCGAAAAGCTCTTTACTAGTCGTTATATCCATTGGTTTTCTCAACTACTTCCGATTTGTTTTGGTTTTGTAATGTCAAATTTTTTAGTGTAGTAATTGGAACAATTCGATTGTCATTATAAGGCCCGTATTTCATGCCCTCCATTAACAAACCCGGCAGAAACTCAGCGTTCACCAATCCTCTTTGAAAGTACTTACCATGTTGATTCATTAACCTTCCAAGTTGCATAACCAACTCGTAACCATAGACAGAGTATTGACCAGGGCTTGTTCCTATCTTCTCTATAAACCCAGCTTCAAACATCTTAAAATCATCACTTTCAGTTTCAATGAAAGAAGGACTTATAAAATCTATTTGCAATCTTTCTAGTTGAGGGTACGACACAAGTGAAAAATCTAACCAATCTTTATACCCCATGATTCCAATACTATCACTTCTAACTTCAACCATACTAATGAAGTTGTTTGCCAAAAGATTGCTTGAAGTCGCAGCGAAAATATGACCTATACTATCTGGTTGAACGGTGAATTTCACCTCGTATGTTTCAATTACGTCTTCACCTTTAAAATCTTTGATGATTTTGCCTGTTTCTTCATCCCTCAAGCTTCTGGTCCTAACAATTCTTCCAGGGATAAGAGCAATGGAGTCCATCTCTTCCTGACTGAACATGGTGTCGAGTCGAACTTCATACTCCTCCGTGAAATCTCTTTGGATTTGAAGTGCATCATCATCTGTCAATCTTTCAAAACGAATGACAAAAAAACTGTCCTTCTCAATACGCTTGCGATAAGCATCCGCTACGATACTATCTCTATCTGTTTCATAGAAAATAAGCGTCTTCTTGTTATCTATAAACTTTCTAGCTGCATATTTAGCTGCCTCCCTTCCCTGAGTAGAATAGCCTGGCTTGAATAGGTAAGCAAATGGATTGTCTCCTATAATCTCCTCATTAGAAGAAAGTGGGTTAATCATCGTTATTTTATTCTCCTTAGAGAATTGTGAAACATACTTGTTAGGTCCACCATACAACGGACCTATGATCACATCGGCATCACTTAACTTGTTATCGTTGATCAAATCATAAGTTACTGAACCTTTCTTCTGTGTGTCAAAAGGGAAGAGATTTAAATTGATATTTTCTTCCTTTAATTCATTTTGTGCATATGTCATTCCCTGATACAGATCAAAGATGATAGAATTTCGAATGACCGACTGAGGTGTTTCCAATGACTCAAACATAAAAGGTAAGACTACAGCTACAGCATATTCCTCCTTCTTAACAAGTGGTAAGTTTTCATCTACACCTATTTCAAGATCAAATTTTTCGGTAAGCTCCTCAAGCATCAGATGATCTCGTTCATCGTAAGGCTTCCGCTTAATAGCCATTGCATAATATTTGGCTATGTACTTATTGTTGGGATTCAACGCGTAGGCTGAATCCAATCCATTCAAAGACATACTCCTCAGAGTAGAATCAATCAAATAGTTTCTCCAGCCTTCTGATAATGATTCAACCTTTTTAAAGGCTTCCCAGAACTTTTGTTGTTTGAAATAGGCATTGACAATCCAGAAATCAACTTCTTCATTTTTATCCCAGTCAGGATACTTTACCTGAATTTGTTTCCACATGTCCAAGGCAACTTGGATTTGATCCAGTTTAAATGCGGACAAAGCATAATAAAAAGAAGCATATTCACCAAAGACTTGATCATTGGTTAACCCTTGAAAGGATTGCATCGCTACTTTAAAGTTGCCAAGGGAAAACTGCCTCTTAGCTTCAAGGTATTCTCCTTGATTTGACTGTGCATGAGTCAGGTAAGAAGAAATAACAAAAAGACTAATTATTAATGATCTCACTGGTTTTCAATTTCTTTTCACTCAAAGCTAATGATTATTCCCACTCGATTGTTGCTGGCGGTTTAGAGCTGATGTCATATACTACTCTGTTCACACCTTTTACCTGATTGATGATTTTATTTGAAATTCTTCCCAGGAACTCGTAGGGTAAGTGCACCCAATCGGCTGTCATTCCGTCTAAGCTTGTGACCGCTCTTAATGCAACCACGTTTTCATATGTTCGTTCATCACCCATCACGCCCACTGATTGAACAGGTAGCAACATTGCTCCCGCCTGCCACACGTCATCATATAAACCTTCCTCTTTCAAGCCATTTATGAAGATGGCATCAACCTCTTGAAGAATCCTTACTTTTTCCGCCGTAATATCACCCAGTATACGAATCCCTAAACCTGGTCCTGGAAATGGGTGTCTTCCCAATATGAAACCTGGTATTTCAAGCGTTTTACCAACATTTCGCACCTCATCCTTGAATAAGGTATTCAAAGGTTCGACAACCTTTAAATTCATCTTGGCAGGAAGGCCTCCGACATTGTGATGCGACTTAATAGTGACTGAGGGACCATTTACGGATACGGACTCTATCACATCGGGATATATAGTGCCTTGTCCTAACCATTTTACATCCTGAATGCTCTTAGCCTCTTGATCAAATACTTCTATAAATACCCTTCCTATTATTTTCCGCTTCTTCTCAGGGTCACTCTCTCCTTTCAATTCATCATAGAATCGTGATTTTGCGTCTATGCCCTTCACATTCAGACCCAATCCTTCGTAAGACTTGAGTACACCCCGGAACTCATCTTTTCTAAGCAATCCATTATCAACAAAAATGCAAAACAGATTTTTACCTATCGCTTGGTGAATTAGCATAGCTGCAACAGAAGAATCAACTCCGCCTGAAAGACCTAAAACAACCTTATCGTCACCTAATTGTTCCTTCAGCTTAGCTACTGTCTCCTCCACGAAGATGTCTGGAGTCCAATCCTGTGAAGCTCCACAAATGTGAACGACAAAGTTTCTTAGAATTACTTTGCCTTGTGCACTGTGAGTCACCTCTGGATGAAACTGGATGCCATAAATTGGCTTATTCTTTATTTTATAAGCAGCGACAGGAATAGACTCTGTTGTTGATATTCGCTCAAAGCTATCTGGAAGACTGGTAATCGTATCAGCGTGTGACATCCAAACCTGACTGCCAATCTCCACTTCTTTGAGTAAGTCGTAGTGAGAATCCACTGTCTTGAGATTAGCTCTACCATATTCTCTATGATCGGACTTAGCTACAGTACCTCCATTTTTTTGGACAAGTAACTGAGCTCCATAACAGATGCCTAAAATGGGAACATCGCCTAAATCTGCCATTTCTATATCAGGTGATCCGTTATCTAATACCGAGCAGGGACCCCCTGATAGGATCACTCCTTTTATATCAGGAGTAAACTCAAATTTGCTAAATGGATGTATCTCACAGTAAACATTCAGCTCTCTTACACGTCGAGCTATTAGTTGGGTGTATTGAGAACCAAAGTCCAGGATCAGAATCTTATCTTGCATGCGCGCAAAATTACAGGCTTCAGGTGATTCTAGGTACGTGTTTTGTTACGTAAAATTCATTAGAAAGTAAACATTATTAACTCTGGAATAATTTTGGTTTAATACCTTCACATTTCAATTGGCCTGGTAAAATGAAAAAGTACCTTTTTTTCTTCTTTAGCCTTATTGTAAGCTTGATATATGCACAACAAAAAACAAAGCTTGTAGTAGGTATCGTAGTAGATCAGATGAGATACGATTATATCTTGCGTTACTATAATGATTTTGAAAAAGGAGGGTTTAAAAGGCTGGTGGATGAAGGCTTTTTATTTAAAAACGCTCACTACAACTATATTCCTACTAAAACAGGACCTGGACATGCTTCTATTTTCACAGGCACAACTCCGGCAAGACATGGAATCATTGGCAATGATTGGTATGTTCCTTCTTTAACAAAAAGGATAAACTGTGTCTCTGATAGTACCGTTTCGGTGGTTGGTGGATTGTCTAACGGTCAGGTTTCACCTAGAAATGTACAGTCTACCACGATTACAGATGAACTTAGGTTGTTTTACAACTTTGAAGCCAAGGTAGTAGGTATTTCACTAAAAGACAGAGGTGCGGCAATACCTGCCGGTCATAATCCTTCTGGTGCTTACTGGTACGACTTAAAAAGTGGGAATATCATTACCAGCACCTATTACATGGATGAACTGCCTCAGTGGGTTCATGAATACAACAGTCAAAAAAGGCCATTCGAACTACTAGCATCTAAATGGGACTTGATTCGGGATAAATCTGTATATAATGAGAGTATTGAAGATGAGAATCCTTACGAAAAAGAGCTGCGTAAAGGACTAGGAGTATCATTCCCACATGACCTACCCAAATTCAAAGACGATCCTTCACTCTTGAAATATACGCCATTCACTAACACGATAATCAAGGAGGTTGCTATGAGAGCAGTAGATGCTGAGCAGCTCGGTACAGATCCTATACCTGATTTTTTGACCCTTAGCTTTTCAGCAACAGACGATGTAGGTCATCGGTTTGGTCCTCGCTCTATGGAAGTTCAAGATACCTATCTAAGATTGGATCTGGAAATCAGTGAATTATTATCTTTTCTAGATGAAAAAATTGGATCAGATGAATACCTCGTCTTTCTAACTGCAGATCATGGAGCCACCGATGTACCCGCTTACATGCATAAGAATAACATGCCCGGCGGGTATCACAACAACGGTTACCTTAAGTCTTCGATAAATGAAGAACTAACTAATAAATTTGGAAAAGGTGATTGGATTAGCTCCATCATCAATGAGCAAGTCTACTTGAACAAGGCACTTATTTCTCAAAAGAATATCAATTTGAATGAGGTGAAAACGGTAGTCATGCAAACTTTAATGAAAGAAGAATCAGTGGTAGAGGCTTTTGATGCTGAGGAGGTGGCGATGCGTATGTTTACAGATCCTATGCTTATTAAATTACAAAATGGGTATCACAATAAAAGAAGTGGTGATGTATTGTATACACTTTCTTCAAGCAACTTAAATGATGCCTGGGGTAGACAGGGGACAGATCACAGAACTTCTTATACCTATGACACGCATATTCCTATTGTTTTCTATGGGGCAGGTATTAAAAAAGGAAATAGTGTAAGACCTGTCACCATCACTGACATAGCACCAACTTTGTCTATGCTATTAAATATTTCCTTACCGAGTGCAGCTACAGGAGAACCATTAAAAGAACTGTTTGACTAAACCATTTCAATTTCTTGGAGTATAATTGATTCATGAAGGTAATTTTTGTCTTTCTAACAGCATGGTCCATTTCACTCAATGCTCAGTCCGTTAAAATAGCTAAGTTGAAATATGATGGAGGGGGTGACTGGTATGCCAACAAAACAGCACTGCCTAACCTTATTGAATTTTGCAATCAGCAAATCAATACAAACCTGGCACTATCTGAGGATGTGGTTGATGTGGGAAGTCCTGACATTTTTTTATACCCCTATATATATATGACTGGGCATGGGAATGTGGTTTTTAGTAATGCGCAAGCTGATAACCTAAGAAGTTATCTCACTTCTGGGGGTTTTCTTCATATAGATGACAACTATGGACTTGATCAATTCATAAGAATTGAAATGAAGAAAGTATTTCCGGAGTTGGAGTTTATTGAAATTCCTTTTGATCATCCTATTTACCATCAAAAGTTTGATTTTGATCAGGGTCTTCCAAAAATTCATCAGCACGATGGCAAGCCACCAGTAGGCTATGGAATCATGTATGAAGGACGCTTAGTTTGTTTTTATTCTTATGAATCCGATTTGGGGAACGGTTGGGAAGATCAATCTGTATACAACGATCCCGAAGAAAAAAGAATTGAAGCACTAAAAATGGGTGCTAACATCATTTCTTATGCATTTACTTCTTCCCTATAAAATGGTAGCCCCAATCATCCGAAGATTCATGGGGCAATTACCTACCTGAAAAGTTAACTTACTCTAACCTTATCTTCTTCGACCTCTTGGTCGTATTATTTTCGTAAAAGGTTCTCCCCCATTGATAGAAATAGTTACCTCGTAATCACACTCGCCATCTCCATAGTCTACAACTGCTACATTGTCTCCTGAGGTAAACACTTTCACACCAGATACCGGAATGAAAACACCACGTGCCCAGCAAGATCTTTTATAAACCAGTCTTTCAGTAATTTCCATCGTGTAGGATACCCCATCTCTTCTAGAACCATTTGCGTTTCCAGTCACTTCGGTTGTATCGTTAGCAGGATTACTAGCTCTTATCCATGTTCTGACTCTGCTAGCCTCTCGTGTTACCGTGGTTTCATCTTCAAAAGTTAGTTTTCCACCAGTTAGTGTGATGCTAAAAGTAGGGTTGTCATCAAGGCTTTCAGAGATATTATCCACTCTTCTGGTACCTTCTACCTGAACGCCATCCACTGAAAATCCTTCAAATGTGGTTTCTCTGAATGCCCCTGGAACCAATCGATGATCGCTGTAAGAAATCAGAATCTTTCCTGCCCTGATTCGTCCACCGGGCCCTTCACAACCATCACCATAATCAATTGTTATTGTTTTGTTTTCTTCATCATGAGTAATAGCGGCGCAATCGAGGATCTCATCTCTATCCACCCTTCCGGCAGGTGCCAACGTCTCCATACCAGCCTCAACAATAAGATCTACATCTTCATAACTTGATTCAAGAGAAGCTTCAGAATCAAGATCAATCTCTTCAACTATATCCTGTGATCCAAGTCCCTCATCATCCGTACAGGAAGTAAGTACTCCAAATACTATCGCGGTAATAAATAATAGCTTTTTCATAATTTTTATGTTCAATTTCCAATCAATTTTGTCTCTTTGACATCACATGATTCCAATGGTTTAATCGAAAAGAAATTTTTTATGAAATAAGTGTTTCTTCATTTTGTATTATTGTATCAGCAGATTATCCTATCAACTACTAAGGACTATGCGACAACTTACTATTACTCTACTACTGTTATGCTCACTTAGAGGACTCTCTCAAGGGTGCAGTGATGCTGGATTTTGTACTATGGGAGCTATGAAACCAGACCAGAACTACAGCAAACGGATTGCAATCAAACTCAGATCTATTGAATTTAATTACTATCGGGGAACAAGTCTGCTCACTCCCATCATATACGCTGCAACCATAGATTTCAATGTAGGTATCAACGACTATAGTTCATTTCAAATCAAACTACCTTATCAGTGGGCCAAGGGGTCTTTAGGTGAGGCGGCCAATTTGGGAGATGTTTCACTGAGTTATACAAGACTGTTAAAGACTACCAATAAATGGAGTTATAGCGGCACCATTGGAGCAAAGATTCCGGCAGGAGACTCAAACGAAACAGTCAATAATGAATTCACAAATGGACAAGATGCCCCATTACATATGTATTATCAACCAAGTCTTGGCTCATTCGATGCAGTAGCTGGATTTTCTATGATCAATAGTAAGTGGCTATTCGCCACAGGTATTCAGATTGCGCTTACAGAAAACAATAATCAGTTTGTGTGGGGGAATTTTCTTCCGAATTACCCAAATCCAGAATACGTAAGAAAGTATAATATAGGAAGGGAATTGAAAAGAGGTATTGATGTCATGTTAAGAGTAGAAAGAAATTGGAGGTTTACAAATTTTAACTTTTCTCTTGGGGCTCTGCCTATTTATAGAATCACAAAAGATGAAGGTATTCCTGTAGGGAGAACGGAACGGGCAAAACTTGACGGAACCACTGGAATAGCATTATCCGTATTAGGCAGTGTTGGCTACCAGTTTGATGTAAATCATGGAATTAAGGTCATCCAGGGAATTAAGATTCTTGATAGAGATTTTAATCCAGATGGGCTAACCAGAAATGAAGTTCTTAGCGTAAGCTATGTTTACAAATTTTAATCTTTAATGAAGGCTATCTACATTTCATTGTTAATCCTATTGAGTGTAACAGTTCAAGCACAGGAAAGTCAGATAAACAGTGCCAAATCGGCATTTACTTCAGGAGATTATTTACTTGCCTATGATTTATACAAGGAAGCAAGCGAAATATACTTTGCTAACAAGAATTATGACAAATATCTAAGTGCACATATCGAAATGATCGATTGTCAGCTCCACGCTGGTGACCCTTTCCACGCCAAAAGCTTAGCTGAAAATACAATTGATTTTATCAGAACGGATAAATTTCAAGGAAACGACTATGAAGCAAGGTGTTTGACTTTGCTTGGGCTTAGCTATTTAAACCTTGGACGAAACGATGATGCACTGGAAAGCTTATTAAAGGCAAATGATCTTTTTCAAGCTAAAGAGACCGAAGCAAAAGCCAATTGCCTGGACGCTCTAGGACAGGTATATGTAAATAACGAGAACAAGCAGTTGGCCATACAATATCTGGAGCAAGCTTTCCAAATAAGAAGGAAATTATTTGGTGCTCAATCGGTAGAAGTGGGGAATTCATATAATAATCTGGGGCAGGCCTATATTAAAGATGATCCGCTTCAAGCCATCATTTATTTTAACCGTGCAAAAGGCATCTATGAAGATCAGTTGGGCAATACCAGTTTAAGGGCATTAAGGACCAATTTAAATATTGCTTTTGGTGACATGGAGCAAGAAAACTATGATGATGCGCTCGAACAATTGAACAGTGTCAAGGAAATATATGATGCTACTTATAGAGGAGAGAATCCAAATAAAGCCTACATATTAACCATCATCGGAAGTGTATATCTCAAAAAAGGAAGTTATGAAGAGGCATTACTAAATCAAAAAGAAGCTTTGCAGATGTATGTGAGTCTTTTTGGAGAGAAACATCCAGAAGTAGCCAATACTTATTTCCTTCTTGGTGAGGTCATGCGTGCCAAGCAGGAATACAAAAAAGCTGTTGCATTTTATCAACAAGCCATTTATGCTAACCTTCCCGACCAAACATTCAGTGATGTTTACCAATTACCTGAATTAACCAATTACTTCAATAGCGACATTTTACTTAGCTCTATCGAAGGCAAAGCCGTCGCATTATCTGATTTACATTTCGAGAAATCATTGAATGTTAAGGATATTGTTGGCGCACTTGATACTTATCGGAAATGCGATGATTTAATTACCATCATCCGTAGAAAGAGACTCACAGAACATGATAAACTACGACTAGGTCAAATAGCCAAGAGGGTGTATGAAAGTGCAATTGAACTGGCTGTATTCCTAAGTGAACAAAGTTTAAATCGGAAAAAACATCTTCAAACGGCTTTCGATTTTTGTGAGCGTAGTAAATCTTCTGTTTTACTAGAGGCTATTACTGAATCAAAAGCTAAGAAATTTGCTGGAATTCCTCAGGAGCAAATCACATTGGAGGACAGTTTAAAAGATGAGATTTCCTACATGGAGCAACAGCTAGCCCAGCAGGAAAATGCTGGAAATCTAGAAATGAAAGATTTGTTGTTCACTTATCAGAATGCGTACAGAGCATTTATTGAAAATTTAGAGACCAATTATCCAGAATACTATAAGCTTAAATATGATCAACGGATAGCGACGGTTGCTTCTGTTCAAAAGCATCTGCCATCTAATGCAGCTATGCTTTCTTATTTCAATGGGGAAGATGAATTGTATGTATTTACTATTACCCAAAAGAACATAAGAGCCGAACGCAGAAAAAAAGAGGGTGACCTGGAGAAATTAACCTCTGCTTTAAGAAATTCTATCAAATACAACAGCCAAAAAGCGTTCCTTAAGACAGCAAAGCAGTTATACACCCAACTAATTCCTGATCTTCCTTCAGGAATCGATGAGCTTGTCATACTTCCGGATGGGGTTTTAGGAACCATTCCTTTTGAAGCACTTGTACTTCCCGATGAAGATGCACTAACATATGAAGATTCTCAGTTCTTAATTGAAAACTACCATGTCTCTTATGACTACTCTGCTACACTTTTTAATGAGCGTATAGCAGATGAAGATCAGGTAAATCCGCAGATCTTGCTTGTAGCTCCCGTAGATTTTGACGGACATGATGTTGGGATGGCTAGCCTTCCAGGATCAGAAAAAGAGATAGATGAAATAAGGTATTTATTTATGGGTAGCAATTGCGAAACAAAAATACAATCTCGACAGGATGCCAGTGAGTCGAACTTCAAAAATGAAAATCTTTCCAAGTACAGATACCTTCATTTTGCCACACATGGAATCGTGAATGAATCAGAACCATCTCTCTCAAGAATTTTTCTTAAACCAGATTCTAATGAAGACGGAAGCTTATATACAGGCGAGATTTATAACCTAAATATAGATGCTGACCTAGTTACCCTGTCGGCATGCGAGACCGGGCTTGGTAAGGTCGCGAAAGGAGAAGGAATTGTAGGACTTAGCAGGGCATTACAATATGCCGGAGCAAATAACATCATCGTTTCTCTCTGGCAGGTTGCAGATAATTCCACCTCGCAAATGATGATCGAATTTTATAAATACAACTTGAATAATGATCATCATGGCTACAATACGGCTTTAAGGCAAGCAAAGCTATCCTTACTAAATTCAAAAGAGTATGTGAGACCTTATTATTGGGCCCCATTTATTTTGGTCGGAATGTAAATCAACGATGAACAGGAGTGCCTCCATACTACTTCTCTTACTCATCTTCTCATTGATCTTGTTCGACACGGCTCAGCAAAAGTATTATCTGGATACTTTTTCACTCGCTCCAGCAGAAGAAACTGTCTTTTTACGTGTACTTGGCAATCACCTCACACGTTGGTTTTTATGGATGATCACGGCTATTCCATATGGCTTGATTATTTGGAAAGTATTCTTCAGATCTGCAAAACCGACTGAGAAATCCTGGATTATCATTGGATCATTGGCTGCATTCTCAACACTGATAGCTCTGTTGATGGTCAGTGTTCACTCTATGATCTCTCAGGATGTTGAGTGGAAAGAGTTTGGAGAATTTTTTGAATTCTTTATTTATCAGAAGGGGTTGAACTTCAGTATGGCTACCATCACACTCACCCTACTGCTTTTCAACCATTCCAAATCAAATACAATAAGTCAGCAAAGTTTTGAGATAAGGAACTTACAGCAAAAAGCAGAAAACCTAAAAGAAGCGCTAAAGGGAGAGGAAACCCCCCACTTAAATGTCAAAACAGGGTATAAATTAAAGTCAATTCCATTGAACGAGATCGTATGGATTCAATCCGATGATTACTGTGTTAAAATTCATACAAGAGAAAATTCTTTCACACTACGTCAATCACTAAAGCTTCTTGAAGAAAAACTGGAACCTTTCAACTTTATACGCATACACAGAACTGCTCTTTTAAATGTAGAATTTTTGGATCAGATCAATTTTGATTCATCCAAAGTAAAATTGACCAATGAGGTAGAAATTCCTTTCTCTAAAAAAAGGATTAAAATCTTAAAAGAAAGAGTCAGAGACCTATCCGCTTAGATTTACTGCAAAAACAACTCTACTCGCTGCAAGTCATAGTGTTTTCACCTTTTCAATGCATTTAGTTTACAACCAAACTCAAAACATTATGAAATTTCTTATCTTCTTTAAATTATTACTTATTACTACTTTCCTTTTTGCTCAGTATGAGTATGAAGCATCGAAAGAGTACCCATATGGCAGAGTTAACCCTGAAGCCCCAAAAGAAACAGCCGATTTTGCTCCATTAATTGGCACCTGTGAATGTAAATCCGTAGCAAGAATCGACCAAAACACCTGGGCCGATACGGTGATGATGAACTGGAGATTTAAATACATTATGAATGGAATGGCCGTTCAGGATGAAACGCTAAAAGAAGATGGTAAACATTCAGGCAGTATAAGGCAGTTTATTTCAGATAGTTCCAGATGGTTTGTGCACTATTACTCATCAGCTGGCCCGACTCCAGTGCTATCAGCATGGGAAGGTAATTTGACAGAAACAGGAGACATAATCCTATATAGAGACCAAAAAGCGCCCAATGGAATGGATGGATTTTACAAAATTGTCTTCTCAGAAATCTCTAAAAATGGATTCAACTGGACAGGCGCATGGGTAAATAAAGCTGAGACCTTTTCGTACCCCACCTGGAGAATATATTGCCTAAAACAGGAGTAAATTTTTGTAATTCTTTACAAATAGTCATCCACGCGTCGCAAGGTATTCGGAAATATTTTGCACCTTACAAGTCCTAAGTTACCTGTATCGATTGTTATGAAGAGGATAAAAATCGGTGACATGGTGGAAAGTGATTATGGTAAAGGACGTGTGTTGGCGGAAACCAGGGAATGGATTATCCACGATGATTCTGCCAATGGAAGAGAAACAGAATTTGCCATTTTGAAGTCCGACGATCACTATAAGCTGATCGAAGAAATGGAGCTTCAAACTTCCTAAATGTCAGTTGGATTCATCATTCGTTGAGCAACGAGTCGATTATTTGGTTGAATCGTTGATCAAAAGCCTGGTAGTACGTACCAGTTGCCGGGCCGTTAAAATAACTGTGTACATGTCGCACAAATCCTTGCTTATCTAATATTATAAGTGTAGGAAATGCTTCAATGCGGTTCATAAAGGGGAATGGCATGGCAGCCCCTGTTTTACTGAGTCTACCGCCCAAAACCAACTCATATGGAATCTTATTCACTTCACGATATACTTCCAGCCTCTTTAAGCCATAGTCTTTGGAATAATTTGCTTCAAACGAAGAAGCTAAGATAGCTATCTCTTTGTGCTTATTTTTTTCATACCACTGCGTCAAATACTTGGTTTGATCATGACTATTTGGACACCAGGTACCAAAAAGCTGAATGATTAACACCTTACCCTCAAACTTCGTTGGGTCAATGGCATCCTTACCTTGGCCTGCTCCTAATAAGTCGTAATAGGGTTTATGCTTGCGTGGCTCCACCTCTACCATCATAAAAGGATCTTCCAGCTCTGCTTCTATGCTGTAAATAGCCTCCCACGGCTCAGAATAACCATTATCATAGATCATCTCACCTTCCCATTGCTCGCCCGATTTTTTTCCCACAAAGGCAAAAGCATGTGCACCATCAAAACATGATATCTTGATAGAATCACCATCAAGGATCCCTTCAAAATATCGGTAGTCACTTACCTGCGTCATTATCGTTCCACTTACAATATCTCCCCGTTGCTTAAATAGTCCTATCCCCTTAGATTCATCCGATGATCCCGGAGAAAACGTAATCTCCCACCGTTCCTCAATTGGTACCGGTGGTCTAATCGATTTCTTCTGCATTCTTGATCTCCCAAACTGTGCAGACATGGGAATGGTCAGGTCGCGGTAGTACTTATTATAGACCCCATCCAGACTCATCGCAGTAAACCTTGCTCTTATTTCTACATCAAAAGGATCTAATGGAATAAAGATACTATCACCAACAACTTTAGCATTTGATATTTTTCTTCTTTCTGCACCATTAATAATGGTTACTTCAGGTACTTCACCACTTGGATAGCCGACTTCAAATTGCAATGCAATATCTATGTCATCATAATGAATATTTCCTGCCCATTGGCCAGGTTTCATTGTTTGGGCTAATAAGCTGATTGATAGAATGTAGAAGAGAACTGTAAAAATAAATTGCATAATTACTCTATTGAATTCCTATATTTATAGAATTGACTAACCTAATTTAACAATTATGACAAATGAATCAGTAAAACCGCCTTCTTGGTTTTGGGCAATAGCATTTATTGCACTTATTTGGAATCTTCTAGGGGTTTTCGCTTATCTGGGTCAGGCCTTTGCTACACCAGAAATGTTAGAGGCCATGCCAGAACAAGATCGCTTAATGATCGAACAAAGACCTGCATGGGCCACCGCAGCATTCGCTATTGCCGTATGGGGAGGTTTTCTAGGTTGCTTGCTATTAGTACTTCGCAGAGGGTTAGCTCACATTATACTCATGCTATCACTCCTGGGAGTCATTGTGCAGATGATTTACAATTTGTTCATTGCAGAATCAACCATTGATTATGGACCTGGGCAATTGATCATGGCCATCTTAATCCCATTAGTCGCTGGAGGGCTTGTTCTATTGTCCAAAAAAGGTAAGCGAGTAGGATGGCTGAGATAATTAGTTTTGACAAAATCTTGAAATCCTCGTCAAATAACGGGGATTTTTTATTTGTAAACGATGCATATTTGCTGCAATGACATTCAGCGAATTTAAACTTGATGATCAACTCACCGAAGCGATTAATCACATGGGCTTCTCGGAAGCAACACCCATTCAGGAAGAAGCCATCCCTGCTATTTTAGAAGGAAAAGATCTTATCGCTTGTGCACAAACGGGTACTGGTAAGACCGCTGCGTTTGTTATTCCCACACTGAATTACCTTGCACAAAATCCAAGTGATGATGTAAAAGTGCTTATCGTTGTTCCCACACGAGAATTAGCTATTCAGATTGATCAGCAAATCGAGGGGTTCTCCTATTTTCTTCCGGTACATTCAATTGCCATCTATGGAGGAGGTGATGGCTCAGACTTTGCACAGCAAAAAAAGGCTTTGACGCAAGGGAGCAATATTGTTGTGGCAACACCTGGTAAGCTGATATCACATCTTAATCTTGGATATGTAAAGTTCGATCAGGTCACTCACCTTATTTTAGATGAAGCCGATCGTATGTTGGACATGAACTTTTACGATGACATAAAAAAGATCATCACCTTCCTACCCAACTTGCAGCAAACATCTATGTTTAGTGCCACTATGGCACCAAAGATTGAAAAGTTGGCTAAAACCATCCTTAAGGATCCAAAGCGAATCACATTAGAGCTGGCGAAACCTTCAGAGAAGATCAGTCAAGAAGCTTACAAGGTTGAAGAACCATTTAAGGTGGAGTTGATTTCTAAGATTGTAGGACGCTACAAAGATTTCGAAAGTATACTCATTTTCACCTCTACGAAAAAGAAGGTAAGTGAGATAGTCAAAGGATTAAAGCAAGAAGGCGAGGAAGCAAAAGGCATATCCTCCATGCTTGAGCAAGATGAGCGTGAACGTATTTTGTTAAAATTCCGAGCGAAAAAACTTCGAATTCTGGTAGCCACAGACGTGCTTTCCAGAGGGATAGACATCAAAGATATCAACCTGGTAATCAACTTCGATGTACCCAATGACGCAGCAGATTATGTACACCGAATTGGAAGAACAGCCAGAGCTAAAACAAGTGGAGTAGCTATCACATTAGTTAGCAAAGCTGACAACTATAAAATGAAACGGATCGAAAAGCTAATCGAACGTGAAGTGGAAAAAGTGAACTATCCAATGCGGAGAAGATAACCATTCATTCATTCAACCATACACTTTATCCTTCAAATCAATCCACTCGTTCATCGAGTGGAGATTTCAGCCAAACCTTGATATAAGATAACTAACTTTAAAGAAAAGTTAATTTCTTATTTACTCACTATTCCTCATACTAACCTAACGTATTCAAATCACTCATTATGGATTGTAAACACCTCTTATATTTAGGAGCAATAGCTCTAAGTGTTTCTGTTTTTGGTCAAAACTGGGACTTAAGTACTCCAGGTCAAATTACTACAACTGATAAAGTTGGTATTGGCACAAGCACTCCTGCTTCTCCACTGGAAATCCGCAGTTCTGATCCATATGATCTAATCATACAAAAAACAGCTACAAATGACTGGGCAAGATTGATTTTAAAAAGATCATCGGATCCTAACCATGCATTCATTCAGTATTATGGAAATACTACATCAGGTATGACCATAGGAACCACAGGCATCAATCCAATCAGATTTTATAATAATGATATTGAAAGAATGAGAATAGCGGGTAATGGCAATGTTGGTATAGGCACCTTTAGTCCTGGTACCTGGTTTACTGGAAAGGTATTTGAAGTGAGTGATAATAGACCGGTATTAAAGTTAACTTCTAACGGAGATTTGGCTACAATTCAGCTAACCGATTCAAGTGTTGACCCAGTTTCCCGTTCAGGCGAGTTTCACTGGAATTATCGCTACAATGATGCTAGCCCAGAAGAATCTACTGTCGCATTCCATGCATATCCATACGGCTCGGTCTTAGGTATTCAAGCAAACGGAATGGTCGGGATCGGAAATCATACACCTAAAGAAGCCCTTGATGTCTCGGGAAACATCAAGTTTGGTAAATCTCATGTCACAGATTTCAATCTTGTAAGCGACGGACACGGTGGAGCACATGCTTTACTTTTTAATGCATATAAGAGCACAAACGCAAATGGATGGCTTTCATCTGAAACAAATCATTCTAATTCAGCTGGAGCATATGGAGGTGGTGCCGGAGCAATTGTATTTTATGGCAATGGAGGAACCATGGATTTTTGGATTTCTCCTACCTCAACAGGGGCCAATGACCCAGTCAGTTGGGGTGATCCTAAAATGCGCATTAATCGGGCTGGTGAAGTGGGTATAGGCACAACAGACGTGAGTGGATATCGACTTTCTGTCGCAGGGAATATCAGAGCAGAAGAAATAAAAGTAGAAGCTTCTCCCTGGCCCGACTATGTCTTTGAAGAAGACTATGACCTACGCTCATTAGAAGAAACGGAAGCTTACATCAAAGCGAACAAACACCTTCCAGAAATCCCTTCAGCTAAAGAGATGGAAGCACATGGTGTACAACTCGGAGAAATGAATAGGCTATTGCTAAAGAAGATTGAAGAACTGACTTTGCACCTCATCCAAAAAGAAAAAGAAATACATTCCTTGAAAGACGACTATCAGAAGGAGATCGAAACACTTACCAGGCGAATAGAAAAAATTGAACGCATAAGCCAATGAAACTAATCGTAAGAACATCTTTATTTCTATGCCTATATCTTTTGCAAGGCTACTTATTTGGGCAAAATGTCATTTACAATTATCAGGGAGATTTCAATGAAGAAGATAAGAGTTTTGGTCTAAGAATCACTCACAGCAGTTTAGCCCTTGGTCACTCACACCATGGTGAGTACCTCATAAACTTGAGTTCGAGAGGGGGAAGTGAGCTGTACCACTTTAGACTCAATTCGGAGTATAATCTAAGCTATAATTTTCATCTTGAAAGGATTTCGGGCAGCATTTTCAGCGATGATAATATTATTGTTACAAACAGCTCTACGGAGTTCAATCTTGAGGTGAGGTTCCATGGGCCTCAAAATGATTGGCACAAAATCACGGTTCATGAGTTGGCTCCCTCCAGAGGAAGTCAACCTACATTCATCAAAATTGATCCGTCTGAGTTTTCAACTACCGGATCAAAGATTTCAACATTGGGCATTCCAATAAAACAACTTGAACTCAGCGCTACTAACAAAGTTGATATCGGATATGAAAGAAATGCTCAAAGTTCACCGTATGGGTTGAATATTAATGCTCCACTAAATACGAATGGGAGCGGCTATGATCTCGGGGTATATACCAATCTTCAGTTGGCAACCAAAGCATGGAGTGGAAGTCACGCAATTCTCTTTAATTCTTACGCTAGCAAACAAATGGTGGCTGGTGGTTTGGGAACCGTTGGCAATACAAAGTTTGCTAATAATGTAGGTGCCCATAGCTCGGGCGCAGGAGCAATCATGTTTTTTGGTAATGGAGGAACCATGGACTTTCTCATTTCTCAAACTTCCACAGGTCAGGGAGAAAATGTAACCTGGGGAAAACCTAAGATGAGAATCAAAAGAAATGGAAACATTGGCATAGGTACAAGTAATCCGGATTCCAGATTAACCGTCAAAGGAACGATTCATGCAGAGGAAGTCAAAGTAGATCTTTCCGTGCCTGGGCCAGATTATGTCTTCAATGAGGGTTATGATCTCAGATCCCTGGAGGAAACCGAGAACTATATCAAAGCTCACAAACACCTTCCTGAAATTCCATCTGCAAAAGAAATGGAAGCCAACGGAGTACAAATTGGGGAGATGAATATGTTGCTACTCAAGAAGATTGAAGAACTGACTTTGCATCAGATTGAGCTAATGAAGGAAATCAAGCAGCTCAATAAGGCGAACGAGATGCAACTAAAAAGAATGGAAGAACTTAAAAAAAAATAATATGAAAGGAATATTAGCAATAGCTCTTACAGGCCTATTTTTTACATGCTTGGGGCAATCCAATTATATTGAGAGAACTTCTCCAAATCCTGCGTCAGCACAACTTTTCTTTTTTGACAGAACCTCAAATGGTGTAACTGATAGAAACTGGAAGATTGCCACACTCCCGGCAAGTACAACTTCTACGGGGGATAAAATCATGATTGAACTCTTTGGTGGTAGTCATGGATCTACCAGCACCTTTCAGCAGATTATCCACATGGGCAACAGAAATAGCTTTAATGGCTATACACGAACATCTTTCGGAGAACCCTATTCTTCAGTCCGAATCCGCGCATATCAGAATAGCAATGGAAGTGTAGATGTTTATTTTTCATTACTTGCCAACGGATGGAAAGGAGGAAGTGTTCGCGTCTATGAGGGGTCTGGTATTGTTGGAACCAGACCGTCTATATACGAAAACCCAATTGACGTAGGAACCACACCTTCAGGAACACTGGTTTTTGATTCATATACCGAGGTTCCTGGAATTGTATCAAGAAATGACGGAAATCTAGGACTAGGAACCAACAGTCCTTTTTCAGGAACAGCCAACAAGGGACTCCACATAGCGAAAGGCCCTCATTCATCCTTGCTGTTAGGGGATCCCAAGAATGGTTTTGGTGGAATCGTTCAAACTTCAGATGGTCGTCAAAGGGTCTTTATCGGTGCGAATTTGTATGATGATGAAAATAGTTCGTGGAGTTCTTTCACGCCTGGCAAAGGTAGCGCGGGTATTAGTATAATCGCCGATGAAGGCTCATGGGGCACTTCTATTGATTTTATTACTTCATCAAGTGATGCGCACTACAACCGAAGCATGAAAATTTTAGGTAATGGTTATGTCGGCATTGGAACAATGACACCTGACATGAAATTGACCGTTCAAGGAAGTATGAATGTTGGAGGTTCAGCTAATGGGATGGTGAAAACTCGACATGTCAACGGTAAAAACCATACAAACTCTGATTATGGAAACCTTTATCTTAACTACCATACCACACACCCGGTAATTGTTGGGACCAGTACAAAGCTCGCTCCTCTTTTAGTATATGGAAAAGTTGGTATAGGCACCACATCTCCTTCTGAAAAGCTTGAAGTAAACGGAACCATCCGTTCCAAAGAAGTAAAAGTAGAAATTGATGGATGGCCGGATTACGTCTTCGAAGAAGATTATGATCTCCGATCTCTTGAAGAGACAGAAGCCTACATCAAAGCCAACAAGCACCTCCCCGAAATTCCTTCAGCTAAAGAAATAGAAGAAAATGGAGTGAGGCTAGGAGAAATGAATCGATTGTTGCTCAAGAAAATTGAGGAGTTAACCCTGCATCAGATTGAAATGATGAAAATCATAAAAGAACAACAAAAAGAAATTAAACTATTAAAATCAAAGTAATGAAAACAAGATTATTTATTACTACTGGATTGATTATCGGCAGTACGTTTATTAGCGCACAAACACCAGCTCCTGCTGGAGATAATCTTCAACTACAGTTTAATGAAAATAATTCCTTTGGGGCCAGTCCATATTTAAGGTGGGATGGTACAAACCTCAGACTAGAAGACATGGGCTCTACCTCTGCCAAGCTTTACTTTAGGTCTGAATCCGGAGATCATAGCTACATTTTTTCTGAAAATTACGGATCCAATCTCAATCGACTGGTAATTAACACCCAAGATGATGGAGATGGTGATTATGTTGTTTTTAGGAATAAACATTGGAGTAATGGGGATTTAGACGTCTTTGAAATACATAGATCCTACATGCAAGCAAGAGGTTCAAGAAATTGGAGTGAGACCATTCAGGGTCATAGTAAGGGTATCATTCACTTAAATCCTGCAAACAGCACTGACCATTATGGGAGTGCCATCACATTTGGAGCTTCAGACAGGGATAGTGGCAATAGTGCTCAAGCCGGAATCTATACCCGAAGTGATGGATCCTATGGTACAAAAATGTACTTCTCTACAACGAATCTCTACTCAGAGGGTGCAAAAACCAGAATGATGATTGATTATAATGGCAATGTGGGTATTGGCTATACTTCTCCTTCTGCTCAACTAATTGTTGGTAGTTCATTTGGAGCGGCGATCTCTGGTTCAGGAGGAGGGAATGCTGTCTTTGGAACTAACATAGCTATTCACCAAGGAGGATCAAATCACAATCAACTTTATTCTCCATACTCTCATAGCAACAACTATGGGTATGCTGGAATGCATGCCCGGTGGGGTAAAATATATTTTTACACCTCCACAGAGAACACCACAGCAGGAAATTTAATTACACCAAGTACCAGAATGCTTATAAATAATTACGGTGATGTAGGAATAGGCACAAACTATCCTGATGCCAAACTTACCGTTGCTGGTAACATTCACGCTCAAGAGGTGAAAGTAACCATAGACGCTGGCACAGGTCCGGACTATGTTTTTGAAAAAGACTATGATCTAAAATCTCTTGAAGAGACTGAAAAATTCATCAAATCAGAAAAGCATCTACCTGAAATTCCTTCGGCCAAGGAAATGGAAGCCGATGGGGTGCGGCTAGGAGAAATGAATATGCTGTTGCTAAAAAAGATCGAGGAGTTAACACTCTACACAATCGAGCAACAAAAACTATTGAATGAACAACAACAGCTTCTTTCTGAACAGCGAGCAATCAATCAGGAAATCACAGAAAGACTTGAAACATTAGAAAAACAATGAAAAAAAATATTTATTTAACCTTCCTGCTTATCGTTGGTGCTTTTTCACTACACAGTCAACAATTTTCCGGAACAGGTATAACCATAGGAGGTTCAAGCAATTGGTACTGGAGGATATACAGATCCGGCAGTGGATCTTTCAATCAAAGTCTGCTATTTGCTAGTGCAGGAAGTTCATCTAACGAAAACATAAGAGCAAGATTAACCCAATGGGGAGGATTAGGTCTTGGTACAACCAGCATAGCCGGCACAGAGTATCTCGCGGTAGGAGGAAATGCCCGCATAAATGGCAACCTTGATAACAAAGGAAATTTGTATTTAAATAATATTGCAAACCAGGCAGGTTTACTGATTGTCTTTGATAACACCACTCAGAATAATGGTGCTGATGTAGAACTTAAAATTGATACCAACTCCGGATCTCCAAAAGTCAACTGGTTTGTAAAGAATTGGGCCGGTTCTTATTCTTTCAATCGAGGAATGAATAACGGTAGCGGTGGTACGACTAAGAGAGAGTTGTTCCGAATTCAATCAAACGGAAGTATCGTTGTTCCTGATGGAAATGCTATCATCGATGGAAAAGTTGTCAGCGAAGAAGTAAAAGTTAAGATTGTCGACGGCCCGGATTACGTCTTCGAAAAAGATTACGACCTCCGCTCATTGGAAGAAACAGAGACCTACATCAAGAACAACAAACACCTTCCGGAAATTCCTTCGGCCAAAGAAATGGAAGCCAATGGGGTGCAGCTCGGAGAAATGAATATGCTGTTGTTAAAGAAGATCGAGGAGTTGACACTGTATGTAATTGAACAGAATAAGAAACTGCTCAAACAAGATGAGTTAGAAAAGCAGATTGTCCAATTAAACAGCTATCAAACTAAGCTATTGAAGAAGCTAGAAGAACAAAATAATCGAATAGATATGCAGCAAAGAGAAATCGAAATTCTCAAAGAGAAATGAAAAACGCATTAACCATCTACATGCTAACCATGAGTCTATTAGTCATGGCACAGTCATTACCTGACACTGACCCAGCTTCCATGAATGCTGGCATCAGTTATCGAAACGCTCCAGGGAGCTCTGGAGGTTGGACTTATAACTATGGTACGAAACTAAGTGTCTGGGGTGGTGTAAATCGGAATTTTGAAATCATGAATACCAACAAAAGTTCCAGTAGCACGCTAGCTTTCAGAACATATGATGGCAATTCCTCTCAATGGACAAATTGGCGTGAGTTTATTTATAAAAATCAAAATGGAAACGTAGTTATAGGTTCCACTACGCCATTAGCTATTACCTCTAAGCTGGAAGTTTACAGTGGAACAGGAACAGAATACATGGGAACTTTTAGAAGCGACGAAGGAATCATCTGGCTATCGGCTGCCGGACCATCCACTGAGAATCCAACCTATGGTAATTACATTATGTCAAGAACATCCAACAATAGTACTTACAGGGATTTAGGCTTAAAGACTGCATCAGGAGTTCCTCAATTATTGGTCAAGACAGATGGAAACGTAGGGATCGGAACTAACTCGCCCAGTTCAAAACTAGATGTCAATGGAAATATTCATATGAATGGTGGCCTACTCCAATTCTACCGCTCGTATGAAAATTATGGTAACGTTCTCGTGCTTCGAACGAAGGACAATAATAATTACGGTGATTTCAGATGGGAAGCTGAACGCACAAACGATACTTCTCTCAGAAATTTAATGTTTTTGGATGGTGGTCGCGGAGGTCTTGGGATAGGGACTGAACTCATCCCCAGTGGATATAAACTTGCGGTGAATGGAAAAGCAATCATCGAAGAGGTAAGAGTTGAACTTTCCGAATCATGGCCAGATTACGTTTTCGAAGAAAACTACAATCTGCGGTCGCTGAAAGAAACAGAAGCCTACATTAAGAACAACAAACACCTCCCGGAAATCCCTTCGGCCATAGAAATGGAAGCCAATGGGATACAACTTGGTGAAATGAATATGTTACTCCTGAAGAAGATTGAAGAGTTGACACTGTATACCATTCAACAGCAAAAATTGATTGAAGATCAGGGTAAAATGATTGAAGAACTAAAGACCAAATTAGATGAAAAAAGTGATTAACCTGCTTTTTCTCCTACCGCTTTTTGCTGTAGCTCAAACAAATGGCATTTTTGGCGGGGATGCAGCTGCTAGTGGGCATCCACACACAGCCAACACCAAAAACCAGTGGATTAAGCTTGCCACTATGAGCTTGAACGGGAATTACAAACCTGGAACCCTGCAAGTTGATTTTTATCCTGATGAAGCACCTCATGGCGACTCAAGGCAAACGTTGCTAGTGGTCTTAAGAAATGGAAATAATGACTTTTATGAACAAAATAGTGACATAGTGCTTATCACACATTATGGAGATCATAAAACCATAGCCGACGCAAAAGTTATTCAAACCGGTGGGACAGGTTCTTCCAATAATCAATTCAGCATATGGGTGCAAATGGGTGCTTCATGGGTTGGCAATGTGCCCATTGAGGTGAGAACAACCGGCAATGTTACATGCTACACAACTCATCAACCATACTACACTGACATTCAGGAAACCGGTATTCTCTACGAATTGACAGCAACTTATGGAATGTTCAAGAATAAATTTGGTATAGGTACGAATCGTCCCGATTCAGAACTTACCGTTAAAGGATCCATCCATGCAGAAGAAGTCAAAGTGGACCTCTCTGTTCCTGCTCCTGACTATGTTTTCGAACCGGATTATAACTTAACATCTCTCGAGGATATAGAGAAATACATTCTGTCCAACAAACACCTCCCGGAAATCCCTTCGTCCAAAGAAATGGAAGTCAATGGGATACAACTTGGAGAAATGAATATGCTGTTACTCAAGAAGATTGAGGAGTTGACGCTTTATATCATTGAGCAAGAAAAAAGAATCAAAAAACTGGAAAATCAACCAAAATGAAACGCATCGTATTCATCCTTTCAACATCAATATCTGTTCTTCATCTGTGTGCACAAAATACTTTTCCTTCGAATGGAAATGTTGGGATAGGAACTGTTTCACCACTTACACCACTGGATATTAAAACTTCTTCAGGCAGCCTAAGAGTGGATGCCTTGGGTACTAGCAGTGCTAAAATATCCTCCACCGCAGCTTTAGGTCTTGAAACTACTTCCTCAAGCTTTATACAGTTCCTGTCTACCGGAAGTGAAATTGGACGATTCACTGGTGATGGGAAGCTAGGCATAGGTACTTCCACACCATCTTCTAAGCTTCATGTATCTTCTTCAACTTCTGGAGATGCTATCTTTAAATTAGAAGCTGATACCGACAATAGTTATGAAAGTGATAATACATGGATCCATCTCTCTCAAGATGGAGGAAGCCTCGGAGCGTATATAGGCTTCAATGCCGACTGGGGGAGCTCTTCCACTACACCTGGAGCTCAGGCGGACAACTTGTTCAGGATTGGCACAAGATATTCAGGTGCCGATAATTATAATAGATTGGTTATTAATACCAACAACGGTAATGTTGGTATAGGAACCTCCTCACCGCTGGAAAAACTAGATGTCAATGGAAAAATCCAATCTGATTTTCTCAGGGTTAATGCGGTCAGTTCTGCAGAAGGAGGTGAAATAATGCTAGACGGGCCATCAGGACATAATGACTGGAGAATTGATAACAGAAATGGAGCCTATCGTTTACATCATAGCGGCACTACCTTTTTTCAGTTAGCCAAAAATGGCAACACAGGCATAGGTACTACATCTCCTACTTCAAAGCTCCATGTGTCATCATCTACTTCCGGAGATGCTATTTTCAAGTTGGAAGCTGACACTGACAATAATAATGAAAGTGACAATGCATGGATTCAGCTTACTCAAGATGGAGGGAGTCTTGGAGTATATATGGGCTTCAATGCCGATTGGGGAAGCTCTACTAGTATACCAGGTGCACAAACTGACAACTTATTTAGAATTGGCACAAGGTATTCCGGTGCAGATAGCTACAACAGGCTGGTAATTAACACACACAATGGAAACGTTGGAATAGCTACCACGAATCCAGATTCTAAACTAACCGTCAAAGGATCCATCCATGCTGAAGAAGTAAAAGTAGACCTCTCCGTTCCTGGTCCGGATTATGTATTCGAACCGGATTACCACCTTAAATCACTCGAAGAAATCGAAAAATTCATTCAGGCAAACAAGCATCTTCCTGAAATTCCTTCCGCCAAAGAGATGGAAGCCAATGGTGTACAGCTTGGTGAGATGAATATGCTGTTGCTGAAGAAAATTGAAGAGCTGACACTTTACCTAATTGACCAACAAAAAACCAATGCAGAACTCCTTGACCGAATTAAAAAACTAGAGAATCAATGAAACTGAAACAGACATTTTATATTCTACCATTATTGGCAGCAGGTTTACATGTAAGTGCACAAAATACCTTTCCTTCCAGTGGGAATGTTGGGATAGGCACCACCTCTCCTTCGAAACCTCTGCATATCCAAAGAGGAGGTGATAATTTTCTCAAAATAGAAAACACTGCTACTAATGGTTCTATCGTTCATTTTGGACCCGTTTCAAGCAACGGAAAAGTAGAAACACAGCTTCAATTCGAACAAGAATTAGGCTTCTACGATCATTCGCAAAATGCCTGGAGGTTTACGATTAAACCCAATGGAAATGTGGGCATAGGCACATCTTCACCGGGAGAAGCACTCACCGTATCAAAAGATAGATCCGTAATAAGACTCCAAAACTCTGCCGCAGATGGAAGCTCGGCATATGGATGGTTGGAGTTTTACGATATTAATTCCAGGATGGGATATGTTGGATTTGGATCCACTAATAATAATGATTTGTATTTAACAAATAACTCTGATGGCAGTATTTTAATACCTCACGGAAACGTAGGAATTGGAGCGGCAAATCCGAGTTCAAAGCTCGAAATAGAGGGAGCGTCTCCCATTCTTACAATAGATGCCACAGATACAGGAGGTGACTCAGAAATCTTTTTTGATACCCGAAGAGATGATACTGGAACTAATTATAATACCGCAAGAATTGTAGCAGATGCAGCCAATGGCTACAGTACGCCTACACTTAGCTTTTACGTCATAAGAGGAGACGGTGCTGGCTGGGATCGAACACTGACTATTAAGTCTAATGGATCAAATAATACAGGTAATGTAGGAATTGGTACTTCAGACCCCTCAAACAAACTTGAAGTAAATGGTACCATCCGCTCGAAGGAAGTGAAAGTTGAAGCTACTGGTTGGCCAGACTATGTCTTTGATCCGGACTATGATCTGAAATCACTCGAAGAAATCGAAAAATTCATTCAATCAAATCATCACCTTCCGGAAATTCCTTCAGCCAAAGAAATGGAAGCCAAAGGCGTACAGCTTGGCGAGATGAATAGACTGTTGCTTAAGAAGATTGAGGAGCTGACATTACATACCATCCAGCAGCAAAAGGAAATCGAACGATTAAAAAATGATAACAAGGAAATAGAAAAAATAAAGCAACAACTGGCTAAACTTTCCAAAGTGAACAAAGAACGATAACTCACTGTTTTGTAAAATTTTTAAAACTGAATACATTGTATCGCATAAAGAAATACTTCATGAACTACTCACCACTATCGACCTTTAGGTTGATCACTTTCGGTATTTTGTTTCATTCGATCTTGCTCGGTTTCTGTCAAGACTACTACGTAAAGAGCACTAATTTGGCCGGTTCAAGCCATGCCGGCAAAACCTATCACTATACAGAAAGTGTCACTCTTTCTAATGGGTTTACAGTGAACGGGAACAATGGTACCTTTATTATCATCCCACTCCCAAACAATGCTCCCCCCTCCCCTAATGAAAACTATGTAAGAGTGGAGGTGCCTCGAGTAGAAGTATCAGGTGAAAGTACATTAACGTTGATGAATTCCGATCAAAAAGCTGTGACATATACTTATGTTGATGGCCTTGGAAGAAGCAGTCAGGAAGTACAGGTTCAAGGTTCTCCTTCAAAATCAGATATCGTACAAATCTATCAATATGATAATTCAGGCAGACAGCCCATTGAATATCTGCCATACACGCATGGAAACAAAGGAGCTTACAGGAGCAATGCTATCTCTCAGCAGGGAGGTTTTTATAGTTCAGCCGCTAAGATCGATTATGATATACGTCCGTTTACAGAACATACATTTGATGATAGTCCACTTAACAGAGTCCAATCAAGCTACTTACCAGGTAACAAATGGAAGGTCGACAACAAGAATGTAGAGAATGTTTTTGAAGTGAATGTAGCAAATGAGGTAAGATATTGGACTATTTCCGGAGGTATACCTTCTTCCACCACTTTTTACAGTGCAAATCAGCTTTGGGTGGAAGAAGTTATAGGTGAGGATGATCAAGTAACCAAAGAATATACCAACGGCAGAGATCAACTAATCTTGAGTAGAGTTAAAGCAAGTAACTCTCCTCTTGTATGGTATGATACCTATTACATCTATGATGATTTCGGAAATCTCAGATTTGTAATTCCTCCAAAACTTGTTGCTACTAGCCTTACTCCATCAGTAACTCAAGTGCGAGCGCTTGCCTTTGAATATGAATATGACAAGAAACAAAGAGTCATCGAAAAATATATTCCAGGTGCAGTGAGTCCTGGCAATGCAAGTATAGGAGAACCCATCTATATCATTTATGATCAATGGGATCGCCAGGTAATGACTCAGGATGGTGTCCAACGAGCTAAGTCTCCAAAAGAATGGACATATACGAAGTATGACAATTTCAATCGACCTATTGTAACTGGCATCTACAATACAAACCTATCTAGATCCGACCTACAAGATGATGTCAATGCAGATAATGATCGGTATGAGACAAAAACTTCCGGCACCATCGGTTACACACTAGATCAAACATACCCTGTAAATCCTGATGTTAATAAAGTACTTACCATTACCTTTTATGATGATTATGACTTCAAAGATTCAGCTTGGAATAGCCTGAATTTCTCAGTTCAAAGTGGTTTTGACAACACCTACAATCAATTCGTAAAAGGTCATGTTACCGGAAATAAAATAAGAGGTATTGGCACTAACTGGCTAAGAAATGTTATTTACTACGATCAGAAGTACCGTGAAATTCAATCAGTCAATGAAAATCATCTAGGTGGCACGGATAGAGTCACCACCTCTTACGATCATATCGGAAACGCATTAAAAACCAAGATCCATCATACGTCAAGTAACGAGAACATTACTATTCTAAAAGAATATGAATATGATCATGCAAATAGACTATTAAGAGAGTACAACACCATCAATAGTGAACCGAGAACTTTGCTAGTAGAAAATAAGTACAACGAGCTCGGCGAAATCGTCGAAAGAAATCTACATAGTACCAATAATGGATCTAGTTTTCTCCAATCCATGGATCAGCGATACAATATCAGAGGGTGGCTCACGGACATCAACCATCATAAGTTAAGTAATGATGGAAATATCAATGATGACTCCAACGACTTGTTTGGTATGAGACTATCCTATAACCAGGATCAATACACTATAAATAGTAATACACTTAATAAAAAATACAGTGGAAATATTGCGGGAATAAAATGGAGTTCGAACAACCTCATTGACCCTGTGGAAGAGCAAGGGTATACATACAATTATGATTTTACCAATCGACTCAAGATTGCCACGTATGGAAAAAATACTGGAAGTGATTCCAATTTCGGAGGCACACAGTTTTACTCGATGGATGCTCAATACGACCAAAATGGCAACATCACTTTCCTTAATAGGAATGGAAACCAGGATGGGTCTTTAATACCTCAAGATAATCTCGTTTATGAATATGAAAATGCAAACGAAAGTAATCGATTACTGAGGGTTACGGATAATGGCGATGATAACATTGGATTCAAAGATACGAATGAGCCGGGTAGGATTTATTGGTACGATGAAAATGGCAACCTCACCGCAGACACGTATAAAGAAATCGTAGATATTGACTACAACTATTTAAATCTTCCTACACTGGTGACATTCCTTGGAGGAAAGACCATCCAATACGAATATGACGGAACAGGTAAAAAACTAAGGAAGACAGTAACAGAAGGTAATGTCCCATCCATCACTGACTATCTAAATATAGGACAATATAAAGAAGATGAATTAGAGTTTCTGTCTAGCTCAGAGGGAAGAATATTAAGATATGCCAATAATTTCAATTATGAATATTTCCTAAAAGACCACCTGGGAAATACACGAGTAACTTTTGGAAATCTTCCAAGTAGGAAAGAATACCTGGCTACCATGGAGACAGAGAACGCCTCGTATGAAGAAAGTGAATTTGCGTTTCCATCACATCCAAATATAAGATCCAGCACCACTACTAACATA
This sequence comes from Ekhidna sp., assembly GCA_965267215.1. Classification (GTDB taxonomy): domain Bacteria; phylum Bacteroidota; class Bacteroidia; order Cytophagales; family Cyclobacteriaceae; genus Ekhidna. The sequence continues at coordinate 254,583 of OZ253940.1, read as the reverse complement.
CAAAATCACACCCCACTTGGAAATGAAAGTGTAGCATTAAACGGTACCGATAATGGAAGAGAGCTTGGACCTGCAAAGGTCATCAACATTGCAAGTGGTGACGTCGTAGAAGTTGAGGTCTGGGCTAAATACATCGATAGCGGATGGAACGATACTTCTATACCAGATATAATATCCATATTGAATACAGCTTTTGGAGTCACTAGCGCTGGTACAGGTGCTGAGGGTGCTTCCAGTGCATATGGTTCTGCCTTAAGTCTTGGTTCGCCGGGAGTATATTCAGGAAATGCAAATGGTCAGCCAGAAGCCTACCTTCAATACCTATTCTTTGATGCAAATCATCAGTATGTAGAAAATGCTTCCTATTCAAACTTCCAAGCGGTGGGTGCGGCATCCAATGGAAGCTTTGCAAAGCTATCTTCTGGTAAGATCACCTTCAATCAAAGTGGCTATCTGCTGATATATGTAGTAAACGAATCCAATCAAAACAAGGAAGTATACTTTGACGACCTGAAAATTGTACACGAAAGTGCGGAGGTAAGCCTTAAAGTAAGTCAAACTTCAGACTATTATCCTTTTGGAGGTTCTTTCAATGAATATTCATACGGACTAGATAATGAAAATCAATATTTGTATAACGGAAAGGAAAAACAGATAGAAACCAACTGGTATGATTATGAGGCTAGAATGTACGATTTCCAATTGGGAAGATGGAATCGTGTAGACCCACTAGCGGAAAAACTATCAAATGTTTCACCCTACAACTATGCACTAAACAATCCTATAATTTTTATTGATCCAGATGGCGAGTTTCCGATTAGAATCACTGTCAGAAGTTTCGCACCATTTGACTGGTTCGGTGCAAGGGGATGGATGGGTGATAATCGAGGATTTTCAACAAGTTCATATGTAACTTCTAGACTTGCAATAGAAACCAGTTATGACACGGATAACCCTGGAGATTTCCAACATGTAGCCACGGGAAGTAATTCAATAGGAAGGCATCTTTTCGCTTTTGGAGTACCATCACTACTTGTTTCTCAATCTGAAGCAGAATATAACAATTACTCAACTGGAAATAATCTTTCAACACATTTATTCGGGAATGATGATGCAATAGTACCTCTATTGGACGGGACATGGTTCGAGGATATACAAAGTCCCGATATTGACTTACATACCAATCTCACTATTAGCGCTAGTGATCCTGATGAAGATGGATTTCAAATGTTAGAGATAACAGGAGAACTAATTGGTGATGGTTTCCCCGCTGCTGAAGCTTATGTAACAGATGATAATGGGAATTCTATTTTTATCGGAGTTGGTCAAGCGAAGTTTGGATCAACAGAAGGGCCATTTCAAGCTCTATTTGGAGATACAAAACGCCAAACATATAAGGTTGGAGTAAATATCCTTACAAAGGATGGCGTTTTTCAAGGTGTAAAAGACGGAGACAACATAATCGGAATTAACGAATGGAATCAGAGATTCACGGATCAGAGTACTCAAGGAGCCTACGGTGGTTATACCGTTCCATCAGATATTGTCAGACATGGAGAGAATTAGATTTTTTTTCCAATTATCGATATTGATCATTCTATTTGGCTGCCGCCCAACAGAAGGTAATCTTTTTCTCATTCCTGAAAGCTTCGAAGGAACTATTGTGGTAATATTCGAGCAAGAAAATGGTTTAGAGCAACAATACTCGAATGGAGGAAAAAGACTATATCATTTTTCCAAAAATGGGATACTTAAAACTCAATTTACTAAGCAATTTGGGATTGTGGACAATGAATACTGGTATGTTGATAATAAAGGCAGAAAATTAAAACAGCTAAGAGTAATATATTCTCATACTCAAATAGACGATTATTCCGATGAAGTCGTGGCGTATAATCCTCAAACAATTGCAGTCGGCCATAATTATGATAAAAATGGTAACCTGGTCCATTCTACACCTCCTGGATTAAATATTCTAATCTGTCCGATGAATAAAATTAAAACTCTCTCTGAAAAAAGATTCGATGCAATAAGACAAGCAATGAAAAATATAGAAAACAATTAGACTTTATGAAATTAACTTGTATATCAATCTGCTATTTCCTCTCGGTTACGTACATTCTCGCTCAACAACAAAAAGGAACAGTCAATGTAGATGTAATTCCTCCTTCTCCTAATTCATCTGCATTACTGGAATATGCAAACATTCCAGTCAATTACTATACAGGAACCCCAGAAATAGATGTTCCACTATATACTTTGAAAGGAAGACATTTAGAATTACCTATATCACTATCTTATCATGCCTCTGGGATCAAGGTAGACGATATACCAAGTTGGGTTGGTACCGGTTGGACGTTAAACGCCGGCGGTGTGATAACCAGGGAAGTGTTGGGTCTTCCAGACGAAGATGAAGATGGTTACTGTGGACCAAATTTACGAGGTGAAAGAACTAACGATCCTGTTACGGTTGAGTATTTAAGTGAAATACTGTATGAAAATTGGGATTCAGAACCTGATATTTTTTACTTCAATTTCCTGGGCAGAACTGGAAGGTTTGTGATTAATGCAGAAGGTAATCCTATCATGCTTCCATATCAAAGTCTTTCAATTGAGCCGGCGATTGGACCCAACTCCTCTAATGATTACTGGACTATAACAGATGAAAAAGGAGTGAAATACGTATTCGGGTCTACTATCTCCTCAAAGGAATACACAGACTCACAGCAACATTTAACAGGACATTGGGCATGCGTTCAACCAGAACTGAAGTCGTTTATATCCTCGTGGTATTTAGATAGAATTGAGTATTTGGGAGATGTGATTAGCTTCACTTATGCCACGGGCAGTAATCATACTTTCAGAATCAACAGCGATTTAAAAGTTAATTATAGCGAGGGTGGTGCCATCTGCGCAGTTTATACATGCCACCAAGACTACAGTGACATAACAATTAGAAATCAGAAATTCCTTCATAAGATCAGTTCTGAGTTTGGCGAAGTAGAGCTTTTTGAATCCTCGCGACTAGATTATTCTAATTTAAGAAAACTTGACCGCATTGAGGTGAAGAATATTAATAATGTGATGGTTAAGAATATTGCATTTCAATATGGCTATTTTTCTCCCTCATGTACATCTGCAGATTGCAAAAGACTAAAACTTAATGAGGTAAGGGATATAACCAATAATTCAAATACTTTGATTCGAGGATTTGATTATTATGAAGATCAAAATTTACCTCCAAGAAATTCTTATAAAATCGACCATTGGGGTTATTATAATAATAATCCAGTAAATGATTTAATTCCATCTGTGAGTGGGATATATTCAGGTGCTATTAGAGAACCAAGCCTTGATAAAAGTAAGGCCAATAGTCTAAAGAAGATAATTAATCCAGCTGGAGGCTATCAAGAAATTATTTACGAATTACATGATTTTATGGATACTGGAGGACTTGAGTTTGCGGGTGGACTAAGAGTCTCAAGTATTAAAGAGTATCCAACATTGGGATCTAACCCTTTAATAACTAATTACTCCTATAAGAAGGAAGATGGAACATCATCAGGACTATTGGCCAAAAAACCAAGGTACCATCATGATTTTTCCAATAGTAGCTTGACATACAACTTGGCTACCAATAATGTTGTCAGTTCTTGTTCATCTTCAGGAACTGTAATCTACTCTCATTCAATAGTTGAAAGATTTGACCTCAATGGGACACATGTAGGATATGGAAGAGTTGTTATCGAAAATAAACTGGGAGGAGAGGAAATATTTGAATACACCAATTTTGATAATTATGCAGATTTTTACGATCCTGATGATTACTTCTTCGCCATTTATGAGAGCCCAATTGATCCGCTTGGTCCGCCGTTCGCCCTTCCAACAAACTCCTATTTCTGGGCTAGAGGAATGAATACCTCTTATGAAGTTAAGAATGAGCTTGGATCAACTTTAAAGAGGGATATGAGAATATATGAAGAATACGCCAATAATTCTGTTTCACCCGCAAAAGGTATCCGAACAACGGTCAATAATTTTATTGGAACTGTATATGTAGATGGATACGGAACAGTAACATCTTCATTGACAATTCCCGGTTTTTTTAGGACAGGTATTTATTCTCATTCTTCTAAAGGTATTCGTCTTGATTATTCAGAACACTATCAGTACGACCAATACGGAAACGAAAGTACTTATTCAAAAGTAGATTATACGTACAGTGATACAGAACCAAACTTTGTAAAAACAGAAACTACTACCCATCCTGACGGTTCTAAAGATAAAACAGAGTACAAGTATGCCTTTGATTTAGTAGCTCCTCCTGGAGGATGGTTAACGTATGCTCTTGCTATTCAGCGATTAAATTTCATACATGATATAGCAAGTCCCATAGAATCTATTTATTCATACGCACCTTCCGGTGGTGGTTTCAAGGTTATAGGAGGCCAACTAAATCGATACAAGATTATTAGTGGTTTGAATGAAGCTCTCCCGGAAACGGTTTATTCACTAGAATTAGACAACCCCTTGAGCTCTTTTTCAGGTTCTTCTATACAGGAAACTTCCTCAGGAATATATGACTTTGTATTTGATAGCAGATATCAACCTCAGACAACCATAGGATATGACATAAATGGAAATATTACATCCGTATCTCCTAATGATGGCCTGCCCAAACAATATATATGGGGGTATAATGCCACTCTTCCTATAGCACAGATTGAAGGAGTTTTAGGAAATAATTCTGTCTATTCAAGTTTCGAAAAAGGATTTGACGGATGGTCAATCGGATATGGAACAGTTCACAATGATGCAGTGACGGGTAGCAAATCTGTTGAGCCACTTGGATCAAGCGTACAATCAGCGAATCAACTTCCAGCAGGGACATATCTGGTCTCAATGTATCTGAAAAATCCAAACAGTACAAGCGGAGCGGTTACCATTTCAGGTCATCCTTCAATTCAACCATTCTGGCCAGGTAATAACAAGTGGCAATACGGACAAAGGATAGTAACACTTAGCTCCCCAGCTAAGATTACTCTGGAGAGCTCCTTAGGACAAGACATCCTTTTTGACGAAGTAAGAGTGCAGCCTTTAAAAACTCACATGACTACTTTCACTTATGAACCCTTGATAGGATTAACAGAAACAACTGATTCAAACGGGAAAATAACCACTTACCAATACGACTCCCGCAATCGCCTCCATCTCATCAGGGATGAAGATAACAACATTGTGGAACGGTACCGCTACAACTATGGAAACGAGGACAATGAGCTTAACGCCACCATACAAATAAATGGTTCTAACGTAGCTGGAAGCTCACAAACGATCAAAGTTGTTGGTATAAACGCCTACGGCCCAACAGAAATAAAATGGTATGATAGCAATGGAAGCCTGCTAAGTACGAGTTCGTCCTTTAATCATACCTTCTCCGGTACAGGAAGCAAAACAGTTAGATTGGTTTTGCTAAATCCCGAATATGACCCCAAGACAATTTATAAATCCAAAACATTTTACAATGAATGGAGTGTCGGGACAATTTTTGGAGCAGGGACGATCTGCAGTGATGGAAATATACTAGAGCCAGTAGACGGAGGTAGTCAATCTCTGGAAACCGAATACTATTTCGCTAATGTTAACACTGGTGGAACTACCTGTGGAGTTCTATCGGGAAACTACAGCTATCAATGGCAACACAATAGATATGGTGGATGGTCCAACTTTGGTTCAAACTCACCGGAAGTAGAGCTACCGACAAGTTTAAGAACGATTGGATCATTCAAAATAAGGGTTGTGGTAAGCAGCAACTGTGGCTCAAAAACATCAAGCGAAATGACAATTGATGTAGAGTACTGTCCAGGTGGAGGAGGTCCTCCAGGAGGTGGAGGTACAGGATCAGGATCATGGAGCACATCTCTGGGTCCTACCTATGATGAAATATGCTACAGTGGCACCCCTTCCAGTGCGGAATTCCAGGCAAGCATAAACGGAACATTTTCATGCTCTGGTCTAAACTATACCTACGGATGGTCCATCAAATATGGAAGCGGGAGCTATACCCCATTATTAGGAAATGGTTCACAAATAACAATAACACGCTCTATGCTTCAGAGTGTAAATCCTTCTGTCTACGGTAATTATACACTACGCGTGCAGGTTACAGATAATTGTTCCACAGGAAGTTCGACGAAAACTTCCACAGCGACCATTGTTGTTCCATTGGATTGTTCAAGTGGGATTGGAGGGCCTGAATAATATGATAAAAAAGGGTGCTAAGCACCCTTTTTTATTGTAAATAGATTTCCTGCTTTTGTTGATATTGTCACCAACTAACTGTTCAATAAGAGTGCATCAACCTTTCCTAAAGCAAACTCCTGAGACAGTCGATATATATATATCAAGATTACAGCAGTGTTTCATCACTCTTCTATTTCCTTGCAATGATCCCATCAAATAACTCATCAAAATTATTATCCGCTTTCAGGTAGTTATATTCTGCCCAAAAGTTTTCTGTACTTTTTGCAGATTGGCGTTGCAAAATGGATTTAGATGCCAGTTCCTCCGTTGGGGGCACCACAATGTTCTCTTTTCGAATATCCGTTACTACAAAATCAGCTTTGAAATTGACTGGTCTGATCACACCGGCTTTACTTCTTCGCATGGTCCAGTCAATATCATATTTGGCATGACTCAGATACCACTTTCCATCCACATATTGATAGTTCAACTCGTTTTCGTAGCTATCCATTGTGCTCTTCCCTAAGCCAGCAATCATCGAAGCTAAGCCTATTCCACTAAAAACCTTCTCAGGATCATCTTCACTAATAAGCCTTCCGTAAGATATCTTCACAAAAGCAAGTGTCTCGGTATCAAGCAGAATTTTCCCTTCAAACAACTTTCCTTTAGCTTTCTCTTTTGGTTTAAAACTGACTACAAAGACTGCTCTTCCATTGTAAGAGGTAGCGTCCGTAATTTTATAACTATGCCTTTTAATGACTTTCTGGTCCAGCAAAGGGTGTTCTTTTAACAATGAATTCGTAAATAGTGTTGGAGGTGTCACACCTATATGCATGCCTCCAATATCATCAAAGAAAGAAGTGTCACGTGCCACTCGCCCATGCAGAATCTTCATGGAATTCTCTTCCTCCCCAATCATTCCCTGTCGAAACATATCAAACGCATATTCAGTCATTTGGACATACTTCCCGGTTTCATTCACGATAGATGCGCGCCAAAACGCCCGAAGCTGCATCTCATTTTGATCGTGATTTCTGGGAATGGCTTCAATCGCTTCCTCAATAATGGACTTTTCATTCACTTCAATAATCAGTTCAGGCAACTCGGTAACAGTGGATTTCAACTTAATCACTAGCTGATCTTCATCATTAATAGAGTTAACCGGAATGGAATTCAATTCATATCCAAGGTACGAGGCTGAAAGGTTATCATCGTTGTATTCCGATGGGACTATCAAAGAAAATTCACCGTCAACATTAGCCACAGTACCATAGCTTGAATTGAAGATACCTACATGAGAAAAGGCAAGTGGCTCACCTGTTTCTTTATCAATGATTTTACCTGAAATGCGTTTGTTTTCTTGTGCCGAGACAGCAAAAGTGATGATCAATGTCAATGCTGATATAGTCTTTTTTATCATGAGTTTATTTTAATGTTTACCAAGACTTTGGCAGTCTTTGTCCTATTAATGACGAGAATAGGTAAATGGTTGCTTGGCATTCAGCAGAAGAACTAAAATTCAATGAATCTTCAAATCGATTTATCCTTCTCTCCTCAGCACTTCCATTGGAGATTGACGTACCACACTGCGGCTATTCAGCAAGGCAATAAGTACGCTTAAGCCAGTAACCGACACGAAGACAATCCCCATTTGAACCAGGTTTGGGATGAAAGTAAATTCGAATACAAACTGACCGAGTAAAGTAGAAAAAAGGGTTGCGAGGAAAATCCCACTGACGGCTCCCAGCCCACCCAAAAAGAAATATTCCGCTATTGTAATCGTCCATAGTTGCTTTTTAGAAGCTCCCAACGTTCGGAGGAGTACATTCTCCTGCATGCGCTGAAACTTGCTCAGGATGATGGAACTGATCATAACCACAATTCCGGTTCCAATACTGAAGAATGCCATGAACTGGATCACAAAAGCTACCTTTCCAAGTACGTCTTCCAGTGTTTTGAGTATGAGCTCCAGATCAATAATAGAAACATTAGGAAACCTGCTCACTACCTCTTGTTGATATTTTACAGAAGTCATCATTTCATCAACTCGCGTTACAAGGACATGAAATTGTGGTGCCCGTTCCAGAACACCTGAAGGGAACAAGACCAAAAAGTTCGTTTGCACCCTTCGCCAGTCGATCTCTCTGAAACTACCTACATAGGTTTTAATGATAGCACCCTGCACATTGAAAACTAACTCATCGCCTATTTCTATGTCCAGGTTGTCTTTGAAGCCCTGTGCCACACTGATGAAAATGCTGTCATTGCGTACCTCTCCTACCCAATCTCCTTCAACAACAGTCTCTGAATCGATCAATGAATCACGATAGGTAACACGATACTCCCTGCTATATGCCCAATCAGAAACCGAAACCGTGGTATCATTATAAGCTTCATCCTTCGTATAACCTTTCACTTCCAATAATCGCATGGTAACCACAGGTACATCCTGACTGATAGGTAACCCATATGCTTCGGTCAGCTCTTTGATGGCTTCATGTTGCTCTGATTGGATGTCAAAAAGTACGGTGTTGGGTCGATCATTAGCGGCAGATAAGGATACACGCTGTACCAACAAGTCTTGCATAAAATAAAGGGTAGCAAGAAATGCCGTACCTAATCCTAGCGCCATAATCAAAATAACTGTCTGGTTATTTGGACGGTAAAGGTTAGAAAATCCCTGTCGCCAAACGTAGCTAAGTCCATTAGGAATCAACTTTCTCATCAACCAGCTGATGCCTTTACCAATAGCTCCCAAAACACAAATGGCTCCTATCAATATAGCAGAAAAAACCAGCGATTGACTGAGGGATTGGATCTGCCAATAGACGGACAGAAAAATAAACAGCACAATTCCCCCGATAATGGGAATCAGGTATTTATCGAATTTAAACTTCTTCTCATCTTCTCCTATTCGAATTGCTGAAAGTGGACTGATATTTCTAAGGCCGATCAGAGAAAGTAATCCAAACAATAAAGAAATGACAATACCAATCAATACACCAACAAAAAGTGCAGGCCAGTAAGGCTCTGTGGCCAGATCAATGGGCAGGAAATCTTGAACCACCACAGGCAAGTACATATGAATGATGAGTCCCAATAAGCTTCCAATGAGGGCTCCAATTAAACCAAAGAGCGTAACCTGGATCAAGTAAACACTCACCGCTTGTTTAGCTTTCATACCAAGGCATCTGAGAACGGCTACTGACTGAACTTTGCTCTTTGCATACACATATATTGAGCTCGCCACCCCGAGGCAGCCAAGCAACAGTGCCGTAAATGCTACCAGCTCCAGAAAATTGGAAAGGTTTCGGAAGTCCTCACCCGTTTCACGCTTTTCTTCTTCTACGGTCTCTACGTCGTAACCTTTGCTCTCCACGTGGGAAGTAAGTCTATTCCAAACCCTGGAAGTATCCCTTTCCGCTGAAAATTGAAAATAGTGTACGTAATTAATGCGGCTTCCTTTCTTGATTAATCCTGTTTCTTCCAGGTAACCATAGGGAATATAGACTACTGGAGAAATGGAAGCTGAAACATCCGTTTGTCCAGGGATACGTGTAATAGCTCCAATGATTTCAAAGGCGACTTCTCCAACTCGTAAGCTATCCCCTACCTGCGCGTCAAATTGAAGTAGAAGCTTTTCATCCACCAACGCAAAACGATCAGTTTGAAATCTGTCGGAAGCCTCCTGAGGTTTGGTTTCAATGGCTCCATAATAGGGATAAGCCCCTTCCAATGCGCGAACCTGCACCAATCGTGTGCCCTGAGATTCAGGAAAAAGTACCATTGAGGCGAAATACCTTTCTCTCGAATAATCTCCGGTAAGATCTCGAAACGATTGAAGCAAGCTGTCCGGTAAATCGCGGTTTCCTAAAACCCTCACATCTGAGCCAACCAGACTTTTGGCCTGTCGATCAATTTCATCCAGAAGGTTTTCTCGGAAGGAGGTGATGCCCACCATTGCTGCAATACCCAGTGAGATCGAAGCAATAAAAAGTAACAGCTTCCCTCTACTTTTCCTACTGTCACGCCACGCCATTTTCCATGGCCAGGATCGACTGTACTTAGCTGGTGTTATGGTTATTTTGCGATCCATCCTTCTCAAGAAGCAGTAGTCAGCCTTGATGAATTTGTTCCTTTCCTCTCCTCCATCACCCGTCCACCTTTTAATCGAATAATCTTCTGCGTTTTCTCAGCCAACTCTAAATCATGTGTCACCAGAATCAAAGTAGTCCCCTTCTCCTGGTTTATTTCAAAAAGCAGATCTTCTACGGATTGACCTGTCTCCTCATCCAGGTTTCCCGTAGGCTCATCTGCAAACAATACCTTCGGTGCATTTGAAAATGCTCTCGCAATAGCCACACGCTGCTGCTCACCACCCGATAATTGCGATGGATAATGGTGTATCCGCTCACCAAGTCCTACCCGATCCAACAGATCTGCAGCATCTTTTCTGGCACTCTTGGCACCCTGCAATTCGAGCGGTATCATCACGTTCTCAAGAGCGGTTAATGTTTGGATCAGCTGAAAATTTTGAAACACAAATCCAACGTGTTGATTTCGGACTTGTGCCATTTCATCTTCATTCAGGTGATCAAGCAAAATGTGATTTAAGGTAATAGATCCACTGGTAGGACGATCGAGTCCCGCACAAAGGCCTAACAGCGTCGTTTTACCACTTCCGGAAGGCCCAACAATGGAAACAGAAGATCCTGTATCAACCTCAAAATTGATATCTTCTAAAACATGAACTTCCCTTGATCCGGTTTTGAATGTCTTAGAAACAGACGATACTTCTAAAATGGATGATTCGATTGGCATGCGAGAAAATTTAGGTAGTTAACGAAAAGCCGATCTGTATGTTCGTAAATTCGTTAGTCATTCCAAACACTTAGACAGCTAATGATTAAAACTACGCCCTGGATTTTTTCTTTACTGATTCTTTTCAATTGTGGATCTTCCAATTCAAGTAAACAAGAAGCTAAAGAAGTGACTCAAAAACAGTCTGAACCAGCTACCCCGAAAAATGAAAAAAGCATCATACTTTTTTTTGGTAACAGCATTACCGCAGGATATCAATTGGACTTAGATCAAGCATTTCCTGCACTGATTCAAAAGAAGATCGATTCATTAGGGCTGGCCTATCAAGCTGTCAACGCGGGGCTTAGCGGTGAGACCTCTGCGGGAGGTAAAAGTCGAATTGATTGGGTATTAAGAACTGTTCCGGATATTTTCTTTCTTGAGCTAGGAGCTAATGACGGACTAAGAGGTCTTCCTCTCGAAGAAACTGAAAAAAATTTACAGGCTATCATCGACGCAGTTAAAACAGAAAATCCAGATGCTGAGATCATCATTGCTGGCATGATGGTTCCTCCCAATTTGGGAGATGATTATACTTCCAAATTCACAAAACTATTTGCTGATCTATCTGAAAAGAATCAAGCAGTTTATATCCCTTTTTTGCTGGAAGGTGTTGCCGGTAATCCTGAATTGAACCTTCCTGATGGCATCCATCCAACCCCTGAAGGACACGAGATCGTATCTCAAACTGTTTGGCAGTATTTAGCTCCAATGCTTTAAGTAGACTTTTCAGGTATTCCTTGTAAATTTGCGGCCTCCTATGCAAAAGGTCGCATTCTATACATTAGGCTGTAAACTCAACTATTCTGAGACATCCTCCATATCTCGGATGTTCGAAGATAGAGGCTATATGAAAGTAGCTTTCACAGAGCAACCTGATATCTTTATTATCAACACTTGCTCTGTTACTGAGAATGCTGACAAGAAATGCAAAAAGATCGTGAAGGAAGCAAAAAAGATCTCTCCAAATGGATTTGTTACGATCATTGGTTGCTATGCACAATTAAAGCCCAAGGAGATCGCTGAAATACCCGGAGTAGATGCAGTACTTGGAGCAGCGGAGAAATTCAGACTTTTTGATTATTTGGATGATTTCAAAAAAGGTGGAGTATATGCTTCTGAGATCAAAGAAGCTAAAACATACAACGCTTCCTATTCCATTGCCGATCGTACCAGGACGTTTTTAAAAGTGCAGGATGGATGCAATTACGGATGTGCCTTTTGTACCATACCCTTAGCTAGAGGTAAAAGTCGCAGTGATAATATTTCCAATATTGTAAAGCAAGCAGAAGAGATTGGTCAAACTGAGGTTAAGGAAGTCGTGTTAACCGGTGTGAATATTGGAGACTTTGGCATCCAAAACGGAAGAAGAAAGGAAAAATTCGTTGATCTTGTGAAAGCATTGGATAAAGTTGAAGGAATTGAGCGTTTTCGAATTTCTTCCATTGAGCCTAATCTTCTATCTAATGAAGTCATTGAGTTTGTAGCACAATCCAAAAAATTTGTGCCACACTTCCATATTCCATTACAATCAGGAAGTGATAACATTTTAAAGAAAATGAACCGTCGCTATCTCAGCGACCTTTATCAAAGTCGTGTCGAAAAGATCAAATCTTTGATGCCAGACTGCTGCATAGGCGTAGATGTCATTGTTGGGTTTCCTGGAGAAACTGAAGAAGAATTTCTAAAGACATACAACTTCCTCAATGAACTAGACATCTCATACCTCCATGTTTTTACCTATTCTGAACGAGCGAATACAAAAGCTGTGGAGATGGATGGCGTTGTGGAGATGAAAGAAAGAAATGATCGATCCAGGATGCTGAGAAGCTTATCAGAAAAGAAGAGAAGACACTTCTATGAAAGTCAGTTGGGTAAAACCTCTGACGTACTATTTGAAGAAGATGTAGTGGATGGAGTTATGCATGGTTTCACTGAAAATTATGTTAGAGCGGCAGCCAAATATGATCCGCTATTAGTCAATGAGGTGAAAACGGTAAAGCTCACTGGTATCAACTCAAACGGACAGGTAGAGGTCGAGGAACCTGAAGAAGTCCTTGTACACCATTAACATCAAATCTTATTAGTTAAAAAAGATTCTGAAACCCATTCAGATAGCTCCGCTCTTGTGGTTATTTTTGATTCAATAGCTACATCGACATGAAGATTATTTGTATAGGCAGAAACTATGCTGAGCATATTGAAGAATTGGGAAATGAGCGACCGGAACATCCCATTATCTTCCTGAAGCCGGATACCGCACTCTTAAAAAACAATGAGCCCTTTTATTATCCAGGGTTTTCCAATGATATCCATCATGAGGTGGAGCTTTTGGTGAAGATTAAAAAAGAAGGCAAATCAATCAAAAGAGAATATGCTCATAATTACTATGATGAGATAGGACTTGGAATCGATTTTACAGCCAGGGATTGGCAATCCAAAGTGAAAGAAAAAGGACATCCCTGGGAAATTGCAAAAGCATTCAATGGATCCGCGCCGATCTCCAAATTCATCTCCAAAGCTGAAAGAGATATGAAGAATGTTAACTTTAGGCTTGAGATAAATGGATCAGAGGTTCAAAACGGAAATACCGGCCTGATGCTGTGGCCAATTGATGAAATCATTGAATATGTATCTCAATTTATTCTTCTAAAAACAGGTGATATTATTTTCACAGGAACCCCAAAAGGAGTAGGTCCAGTAAAGATCGGTGATCGTTTGGTAGGGTTTTTGGAAGATCAACAAATGTTTGATTTTGAGGTTAAGTAGTTTGTGAGAAAAATTGGCGCATATATTCTGATATTCACTGCATTCAACATCTTTTCACAAGATTTTGAATCCATTGACTATCAATTTCCCATCAATCCCGGACAGCAAAATTACCTAGCAGGGACGGTAGGAGAAATAAGAGGTTCTCATTTCCACACAGGCATTGATGTGAAAACAGGAGGGCGAACAGGGCTTCCCATTTATGCTGTTGCGGATGGGTTTATTTCCAGAATAAAAGTGTCATCCTCAGGATATGGATATGCGCTTTATATGCAACACCCAAACGGCACCTTCTCAGTCTATGCTCACCTTGAGGCATTTGATCCAAAAATTGCAGCATGGGTCTTGAAGGAGCAGTACAGGCAGGAGTCTTTTGAAGTGGACCTGTTTCCTGAAGCAAACCAGTTCCTTTTTAAAAGGGGAAATATTATTGGCTATTCAGGTAACACCGGTTCATCGAGTGGACCACATCTTCATTTTGAGATTAGAGATAATAGCCATAAGCCAATAGATGTTTTATCTCTGGGATTCGATGAAATAAGAGATAATATGGCCCCAGTAGTAAAGAAAGTGGCATTTATCACCTTAGATGAGACTGCTCGAGTGAATGGCTACTTTGGGAGATATGAGTTTGATTTGATAAAAACTCAACGTTGGTTTCAGACAAAAGAGCCTATTAATCTCGAAGGAAAAATTGGAATTGAGATTTATTCCTACGATCCTATGGATGGAATTCCCAACCGGAATGGAATCGTCAAAACTCGATTCGAGCTAGATGGAGATACATTATTTGTGGAAGATAAACGGGTGTTGAGTTTCAATAAACAACGGAATATCCTGGTTCACTATAACTACCCTGCATTTAAGAAAGGAAGCAGGAGATTCAACAAGCTTTACCTGGCGGATGGGAATGAACATAATATTTACCGATCAACGAATAAGGGGATTGATTTCAGGGATCAAAATGAAATCTTGATTGAAACGGAGGATAGTTATCAAAATAAATCGACAACAAGAATTTTATTAAGTGATGACAAAATCAACAATCCTCCCGATCTATACACTTTTGAGCAGATAGGAAACTATCTCCATTTTAAGTCAGACCAGCAAGCTTCCGTGATGCTCGATAAATGGGTTTCAGTGAAACCATATTCCGTAAACGGAACAGATCAATATTATCAATGGGATTTGAGAAAAGGAACCCCGAGAAGTCTATTCATTGATGGCGAAACCATTCCCACAAACATGGTTGGGATGATACCATCCAACCAAAAAATAACTTATGTGCAGCCGGAATTCACCATGGACCTTACTCACAGATCTCTTTTTGATACACTCTATCTTGCATTCCAAAAAGAAGTTGATTCAGTTAAAAATCGTGAATTATTTCATTTTAAAAACGCTACTCAGCCCATTAGAACCAACATCGAGCTTACATTAAATGTATCAAATAGCTACAATCAAGACAGAGCAGCAATCTATTCTGTATTCGGTAAAAAGAATAACTTCATGGGCGGTGAATGGATTGATGATAAGCAAATCAAATTTTCCACCAGAGATTTAGTGAGCTACACCATACTCGAAGACTCTATCCCTCCAAGCATTGAAGTAAAAATGGTTAATGCAGATTATTTGAAGTTTAGAATTGACGATAAACTCTCTGGAATAAAGGAAATCAATGCAACAATTGATGGTGAATTTGTGTTGATGCATTACGAACCTAAAAGAAGACTTATTTGGTCTCAAAAATTGAATAAAAACATCCCGTTCAGAGGTAAATTCCTATTAGAGGTTATCGATAATGCCAACAACGGGACCATTTACACAAAAATGCTATGATAACACTTAAACCCGGTGATCCTGCACCAGATTTCGAAAGCAAAGACCAGGACGGAAATCCAATCAAACTTTCTGATTACAAAGGAAAAAGGATAGTGCTTTACTTTTACCCGAAGGATAATACTCCCGGATGCACAGCCGAATCCTGTAACCTCAGGGATAACTACGAGGTGCTGCAAAAGCAAGGATACGAGGTGTTGGGTGTGAGCACGGACGGAGAAAAATCACATCAAAAATTCATATCAAAATATGAGTTACCATTTAAACTTATTGCAGATGAAGATAAATCAGTTCATGAAGCATATGGTACTTGGGATCTAAAGAAGTTTATGGGGAAAGAGTACATGGGGACTATACGAACCACATTTGTAATCAACGAGGATGGAAAGATTGAAGAAGTCATTGAAAAGGTAAAAACTAAAGATCATACGGCTCAGATATTGAAATAAAAAAAGCCTCACAATGTGAGGCTTAATTTTTTACTCAATTCTCTACCTCATCACTTCTCCTGGAAAAACTACCAGGCTCTCGTTTCCGCTTTTACTAACAGATGAGATCCCAAAGAAATAGTTATCTATTACAATTCCATCTAGCGTGAATTCTCCGTTTCCGGCATCCACAAATCGATAGCTATCCCAGGTGGGTGAAGTTGTCTCTCTGAAATAGATTTTATATCCAGCCAGATTATCATCATCTACTTCATCCCAAGCAAGTTTTG
Source organism: Ekhidna sp. (assembly GCA_965267215.1). Lineage (GTDB taxonomy): Bacteria > Bacteroidota > Bacteroidia > Cytophagales > Cyclobacteriaceae > Ekhidna. The sequence goes on along the minus strand of OZ253940.1, from coordinate 238,154 downwards.
TGGAAGGTTTAACGGCTCCACCTATTTTCACATTGCCTGGCGCTGGTGGTGCTGTAGCTAATGATGCAAGTGTAATTGCATTTACGGCTGTTAATTTGGCTGCATAATCAAAGTTAACATGTTCAATAACATCTCCATAGTTAATTCCATCCTCCTCACGAATGTCTTGGTGCTGTTGAGTATAGTTTTCATGGGCCTCCATGATTCGAACACCTGCAAAGCCTGCATCACAGAAAGGTCTATGATGCCCTCCTCTGCCAAAACGATCAAGTCTGTATATCATCATAGGATTCATCTCAGGCATATATGTTTTGGTCATGGTATACACATACCTTGCTAGCTGACGTGAAATTCCATCTACCTCTCCTCCATAGTACCTCCTCATTCGTTTTTGAAAATCAGAATCTTGTGGATTAGTCGGCTCAGAAAAAATTCGAAACGTTCTATTATCAATCACTCCATCAACTCCTTTGATATTCCCAATCATATCATTATTCAAGACTCCTACGATCTCCCAACCTTCCTCCACTGCTTTAGCCGCAAGATGTTTACCACCATATAGGCCTTGTTCTTCACCTGATAATCCTACCAAAAGAATAGAACTCTCAAAATCATATTTCGATAATACACGTGCAGCTTCAATCACTCCTGCCATTCCCGAGGCATTATCATTAGCTCCTGGAGAATCATCCGTGTAGTTCAATGGGTCAGACACTCGACTATCGATATCTCCTGCCATAATCACATACCTATTAGGATATTTCGTGCCTCGTTTGATTGCTAGCACGTTGACTACCTCTGTATCCTTCGTTATCCTCGTTTTCGCATTTCCTTTCTCCAACGTCCTTTGCATAGAAACTTCCAGACAGTTACCACATTCCTCCGAAATCTTGTCAAATTCAGCTTTGATCCATCTTCTCGCAGCTCCTATTCCACGGGTATCAGACTCTGTCTCTGACATAGTATGTCTTGTACCAAAAGACACAAGCTTACGGATATCTTTTTCAATTCGGTCGGCACTTATATTATCAATTATTTCATAAGGGGATTGAGCATTTGTTCCGAATGAAAATAGAAAGACAATTAAGACCATTAAAAATCTAGTGGGTATCAGTAGTTGTTTCATTGTTCCTTTAATAGTTTAATCAATTGAATCAAATCTTCAGTTTCTTTAGGATTTAATCCATTCTTTTTTGAAAGATCTTCGGAAGAAGATCCTAGAAGCTTAAAAATATCTTTTTTCTTCTTTGGTAATTCAACAACCTCATTGTTCTTCATCAGGAAAAGCATTTCTGTCTTTCTAAGCTCAGCCGTTCTACTACCTACATCCAGTGCAGGGTTATATGAAGGTGCCAATCTTAAAAAGCCGTGTAACTTGAGCAGATTAATATCGCCCTCGGTCAAAACCTCATAAAACCCTGATGGATAATTGAACGAATCTTTAAATGAATTATTCCTGATAAAAAACCGATCAGGAGCACCAGGAATTTGTAGAAAAACATAGTTTAGTATCTGGCCTTGGATCGTTTTTAGTGTATTGGCATCTTTTAATTCTAATCGATCATTCAGAATATCTATCCTTCCCGGGTATTTATATTTTCTATCGTCTTTCCCGATAGTTATGATCATATCATTCCATTCTTCATCCAAGTAAAGAATTTTCTTTTCTACCTCAACCTCTGGTCTGAGCTCTTCAACAATTCCAACTCCGGGAGTGGTATTTACATTCATCACACCAGTTGGATAAATTAACTGGCCATCAGCTAGGTAGGCTGTAAACACTAATAGTGGTAAAATCTTTCTCATCTTCATTTTATAATAGCTAGTATATTAAAAACAGGGCATTTTTTAAAAAAAAAGCCTGAATGATACATTCAGGCTTTAAGTTAACAAATATGTGTTTTATTCTTCAGGTTGTGCAGGTGCTACAAAGTCAAGTGTTACTTCACTTGTAACTCCACCGTCATCCTTGGTAATATCAACGATTTGTACAGCCGCATATCTTCTATTATCTGCAGATGCCCATCCTGGCTCAGGAATATTTCCTAACTCAATCAGTATTACAGTGTTATCATCAAGAGACTCAATATCTCCCACCGTAGTTACTGGAGTTCCTGCATCATATGCTGTTTTGATAGATTCATATGTAGCAGAAGAGAATGAGAAAGTTCCATCTGCAACAACAAATGAAGTTCCACTTCCCGCTCCTGTCGCTATGTCCAATTCTCCAGCATTCAACAAGAGTTGAACATCAGCTGAGTCAATGTCCGTTGCTAAAACAGAATCCGCCATGTATTTAAACGCCTTGAAATTATAAGCATTTCGGAGTGAGTCCTCTACGGCAGCAGAAATCAAATAGTCCGGTGTTCTTAATGTAATGCTTCCAGTCTCAGTAAGCGCTACTTCCTTAATAATAATTGTTCCAGACTTACTTGCTGTCAATGATCCTGAATTATAATCCACTCTGTAGAAAATAGTGTCACCAATGGCATAAGAAGCGTTAGCTGCGGCAAACGCAACTGAATCTTCTAATTCTGTAGTCGTTCCAGACCCCTCTGCATTCGGAGTGCCAGGATATGATGCCTGCTCACCATTCTTAAGGAATAGATCATAGGAATCAATTACCCCATTTTCAGTTTCACCTGAAAAAACTATGCTAAAAGTCGAATCAAGATTGACCTGACTTGAAGTAGTTCCCTCAAGAGTAATAGGATTATTTATGGTAACATCAAACAACTTTACAGTTGTCCCATCGCTAAATGTCAACGTCTCATCTTCAGGATTTCCAAGTTCCGCAAGCGTTCTTGTGAAAGTTCCTGTTCCACTCGCAATAGCAACCGTCCCAAAATCATCACCATCCGCTCCAGTTACAGTAAGTGAAGTAGCATCTCCATCAACTGCAACATCCATTGTCACTACATCCAATGAGGTAAACGAAGCAGAAAAAGCAGGATAGTCAGGGAATGTGATTTTATTATCTGCTTCATTGAACTGAAGCAAATCTTCATTTTCCCCGCATGAAATAATTACCAACACCATCAATGATGTTAATAACAAGTTTTTATATCTATTAATCATAAGAATTTCGATTATCATTAATTATTGAAAAACCCACAATGTCTGATTCATCAAATCACTCGTCTGATTCTGAATAGCAGCATTCACATTGGCTGTATTCAGGTCTTTCTCAGAGTTCGGATAGATGAACCGTTGTGGAATACCACCGCCTGGATTCAATCCCTCGTTACTGTCAGGATCTGGTGTGATATTCGGGAATCCAGTTCTTCTGTAATCATCCCAGGAAATATTCTGTGGGTAAAGAGATTTGTATTTCTCTCCAATAATTGTTGCAAGATCTGAAGTTGTAATTCCTAACAAGTAGTTATTCTTATCCTCAGCACTTACACCCATGTCATCCATATTTGCTGCAATTCCAGCTTTAATAGCTGCTAATACCTCAGCGTCAGAACCACCAGTCATTCTTAGTGCCTCAGCTTCAATGAATTTCAATTCAGCATAGTTAATGATAACCGTTGGTGCATCTTGCTTACCCCAGAACGTGTTAGGAGCAAAACCTGCCGTTGTGCCAGACTCTCTAATTAAAGCAAGTCTAGGATCTCCTGACATCTGACCTAAGAAATAACCAGCTAACACCATGGTATTACTTCTATCTCTGTGGAACTGATGTAAAGGATTAGCTCCATTAGCAGAAGCATCGAAATTCAAGTATGCATTTCCAGCATTGGAAGTAAACGCATTACCCAGCGCTGTTAATGCTGCTGTGTAGTTAGCATTTCCTTTCGCAGACATCATTAAGCGATATCTAGCCTCTAAAGCCCATGCAGTCGCTAACCATGCGTCATTGTCTCCTCCAAAAATCAAATCATCAGAAGTAGGTACAATATCACCACCATCTGTGCCTAGCTCTGTTCTCGCCTCTGATAACAGCGTAAAAATGGTATTAAAAATTGCCTCCTGTGTATCGTACGTCGGAGAAAGTACACCTTCTTCACCCTGGAAAGCATCTGTGTAAGGAATGTCTCCAAAGAAAGAAGTAGCAAGTCCCAGGCTATTTGCCATCAAAACTTTAGCGATACCAGAATAATATGGTGCATTTTGCTCTGTAGCTTGATCAATGATCAAGTTCAGATCTTTCATGGCTCCACCATATAGGCCTGTTCTCCAAAGGTTATTGAACGTAACATCCGGCATAGTATAACTTGTGTACTGCAACTGCTGAGCATCAGTTCCCTCAAAGTATTGCATTACAATACCAGGGTTTCTTGACGCGATAGCACCGTTGTTAAATCCAACTTGAGCTACAGCCGATGGTAATACCAGGTTCAAGTTTACCTCTGAAAGGGATTCCGGGTCCACGTTGGTATCTCCAAAATCACACGAAGGAACAATTACAAGTGTAGCAAGAAGTAATGCTACTATATTGATTCTATATTTTTTCATTTTTCTATTCATTTAAAGAATTACAGACCAAGTCGAAGTTTAAATGTATAGCCTCTGGTATTCGGGTTGTTGAAATAATCCAATCCGAAACCGTTAGATGCACCTGTAAGGTTTGTCTCAGGATCAATACCTTCGTAAGCTGTGTCTAACCAAAGGTTTCTACCTACAGCGGTAATTGAAGCTGATTTAAAAGGAGTTTTATCAATGATAGAACTTGGAAGATTGTAAGTAAGAGCAACTTCCCTTAGTCTTATCCAAGATCCGTCTTGAACATTTGATTCTCCAAGACCTCCAAAACCATAACGAACATATCTGTATGCGCCAATTCCTTGAGCTTCATTTGCAAAATCAGCCTGAACATTATTCGGCGTACCTCCCTGTTGAACTCCATTTTCATCATCTAGTGAGTCATCATTTAAAACGCCGTTAAACACTACACCTGTAAGTGTTCTCGTGTCTGCAGACTTTTTAGAAGTACCAAAATAGTTGGCGATACCAGCTGTACCATTCCATACATCTCCACCTTGTCTGATATCAAGAAGTGCAGAAAGTGAGAAGTTTTTGTAGTTGAATGTATTTCTGATACCCATAGTGAAATCAGGGTTAGGATCTCCTATGATACCTGCATTTGGATCTTGCAAAGGGAATCCTGTCGCAGGATCAATGATAATTTGACCTGCATCGTTTCTCTGGAATTTCGCTCCGAAAATAGCTCCGAATGGCTCCCCAGCTATCGCTCTGGAAGAAGTACTTGTAAAGCCTGCCAGGAAGATATTATCAATACCTGGAGCTAACTCCTCCACTACAGACTTATAGTGAGTGAAATTAATCGTAGCATCCCAGGAGAAATCACCTGATTGGTAAGGAGTACCTGTTAGCACTGCTTCTATACCTTTATTCGATACTAAACCAGCGTTGGTAATAGTGGAAAGGAATCCTGACGCAGCAGAAACTGTAACTGGAAGGATCTGATCTTCAGTTTCAGAATTGTAATAAGTCACATCCAAACCAAGTCTTCCTCCAAGCAATTTAACATCTATCCCAAATTCGTAAGTAGAGGTTAGCTCAGGCTTAAGGACATTATTACCTAATGTACCGTTTTGCTCAAATGCATTCACGCCGCTGAAAGGGAATGAAGTTCCAGCAATAAAACCATCACCTCCAACAAAACCTTGAGCGAAATAGCTAATCGTAGAGTATACAGGAGCATCGTTACCTACTTGTCCCCAGCTCGCACGAACCTTAACATAGGTATCCGAAAGATTTAATGCTTCACTAGCAACAAATCCTAACGCTACTGACGGATAGAAGAATGAATTATCATCATCCGGAAGGGTTGAAGACCAGTCATTTCTTCCTGTTAGATTCAAGAAAAGCATGTCTCTGTAGCCAATTTTGAAATCGGCATAAACTCCCATCAATTCTCTTTTAACAGGATTGTATGTTGCAATCACATCAGAAGCATTAGCAATATTGTAGAAATCAAGGGATGCCAATGTATTACCAGTGGTAATATTATCCGTTGTGCTACTGCTATAGTAGTTATGTCCTGCAAGTGCATTTAAGGTGATTTCACCATTACCAAATGTTTTGTCATAAGTAACAATGAAATCAGAGTTCAAATCGGTAGAATTAATTTCTCGATTGGTCACTGAACCAGGATTCCACTCAATTGACAAGTCATTGTTCTGCACTTTCTCAACAGCAGCAACTCGGCTATCGATGAAGTTATCGATACCCAACTTGTATTGAACATTAAGTCCAGGTATTACTTCGTAATTAAGAGCTGCATACCCGATAACACGGTTTACATTATCCTCAGTGAAGTTTTTGTTAACTACCCAGTAAGGATTATCATAGATACCATCACGGTAACTTCTTTGTCCTCCGTTAGGATATTGATAAGCTGGCTGATAATCCGCAGCATCTCTACCCGTTCTTCCTAATCCCATATCAAATGATGGCGAGTTTCTAACAAGTCCAAGCATCACCCCTCTCAGGTTAGATCCTCTCTGCATTCTGATACCACCTGAGTTGGCATAAGTAGCAGACATACTTGCCGTCAGTTTTTCAGTCAATTCAGTCGAAACATTTGCTCTGAAGGTTACTCTCTCAAATTGAGAATTGGGAACTATTCCTTTTTGATTCAAATATCCGGCTGATAAGTAATAAGTCGTACCAGCATTACCCCCGCGAACACTTACATTGTTATCGGTAGTCACCCCAGTATCGAAAAAGTCATAACTATCAAATGAACCAGCAGGAGTTCCATTACCCTCTCCGGTGGCCACTAATGCCCCTCTGGGATCAAATGGATACGTGTCATCCCCATCATATTCCAAATCGGCAATTCTTGGACCCCAGCTAAATCCGTCAAAAGTCTCTGGACCTCTGTAGACTCCCGCTCTACCTTGAGCATAAGTTCTTTGAAGTGGTAATGTTTTATTCACTTCAGTGAATTCTACTGAAGATGAAATACTGATCGAAGGTGCCGCATTCTTCTGACCACTTTTTGTGGTAATAACGATTGCACCGTTTGCTGCACGAATACCGTAAAGAGCCGTAGCTGATGGACCTTTAAGGACCGTTAAATTTTCGATATCGTTAGGGTTAAGGTCTATGGCTCTGTTTGACTGAGACACACCACCTGTTCCATTTCCAGACTCAGAGTTATCAATCGGAACACCATCCACTACAAAAAGTGGAGAGTTGCTTCCGCTAATTGAAGTATTACCTCTAATCCGGATATTTGCTGAAGCTCCAGGATCACCAGCTGAACTAATTACTGTTACACCAGCTGCTTTTCCATTAAGCGCATTAACCAGGTTGGTTTCCTGAGAATTCGCAATTTCGTCGCTCTTAACATTTTGGACAGAATACCCAAGTGCTCGTTTGTTGGACTCGATACCAATTGCCGTAACAATTACCTCTTGAAGCTCAGTAGCCCCAGCCATTGAAAGGTCAATAGTTGATCTTGCTCCAACAGCTACTTCTTGTGTATCAAAACCGACATAAGAGAAAACCAAAGTGGCTCCATCTTCGACGGAAAGTCGGTAGTTACCCTCAAGATCGGTGGTAACACCTGTCGTTGTGCCTTTAATCACAACGTTCACTCCAGGTAGCGGCTCACCAGCATCGTCGGTAACCTTACCTGAAACGGTTCTTTGAGCTATCAAACAGGAGATAGCAAAAAAGAACATAGTAGTAAGTAGTAAAATCCTCTTCATACTTTACTTTTTATGTTAGAAATTAAGTTACTAAAGGTTTAAAGAAAGCCAATTCTCACCTATTTCTCAAGGAATATTACGTTAATGTTATCATTCGTCTACGAATAAAGTTGTTTCAACAATCATACACGATGTTTCATCGAACCAAATTTTTAGAATGAAAAATTGCAGCTGCACAAATTCTTTCTAGTTTTAGTTCGGAAGATTTGTCTTTTGGGAGAATAAATTAGCTTAAGGCCAACACCTTTTATCTTGTGGAATTGCTTGATTATTTCAGAGCAAATACAAGGACTTAATTAAAATTCTTCAATTGTTTAAATTAGTAATTTAAACATCCTAACCTTGATTGGCTGGTAGGAAAAATTAAGTATGAAGAGGATACTGATAATTTTCATTATTATAATCATAGGTTGTGAAGACGAAACTGGAAACATAAACTGTGAAAATCTTTCAATCAGACTAAGTGAGTTGGAGTATGCGGATTGTGGAGGAAGCAACGGTACACTTACAATTTCTGTCAGTGGTGGAACAGAACCATACTTATATAAGATAAACGATGGAACTCCTCAGTCTTCCAATCAATTTACCGATCTAGACCCGCAGTATTATTCAGTAATAGTGGAAGATGCTAATGGTTGTACCGATTCCGTTCGAACGTTTATTGGTGGGGTTCAGGCAGTAAAGGCCATTGCATTGATTACTCCTGCAGGATGTGGAACATCGAATGGCTCATTGGAAATAAGAGCTAAAAACGGAATTGAACCATATAGGTATCAACTTGGTGAAATCGATGATTATACCTACGATAACACTTTTACGGGACTTAGTGCAGGAAGATATAGTGTGTGGGTAAAAGATGACAGAGATTGTTTTTTAGGTATTTATCCAGTTGTGCTTAATGGTGTTTCATCGGAGGATGTAATGCCGTTTTTAACTCAAAATTGTGCAAAATCAGGGTGTCATGATTCTACAACTAAACCAGACCTTTCGCAGATGAGTCCATCAAAAATTCTAGAGATCGCGCGATTGCAAAATCATCACGGTTCTCAGCTAGAAACTAACCAGCTAGATCAATTAGTATGTTGGATTGAAGATTTGAATTTAAGGGGTGGCTGATATGAAAAAGATCAAATTCCTAATCATACTTTCATTATTATTTCCAGCCATCTACAGCGTCAAAGGTCAGGAGCTCTCAATTGCGCGAAGGTGGAATGAGGTGTTGCTTGAGGCTATCAGGGATGATTTTGCAAGGCCTACTGTCCATGCTAGAAATTTATTTCATGTTTCCGCAGCTATGTATGATGTTTGGGCTGTATATGATGAAAAGGCTGTTCCTTTTTTATTCAACAGGTCCATTAGAGGATATGTTAATGAAGCAGATTTTTCTTCTTTGCCATCTTTGGAAAAAACGGGAGATAAAGAAAAGGCTATCAGTTACGCAGTATACAATTTATTACTCCATCGTTTCAGCTTCTCACCAGGTACTCAGTCTACTTTGGGTGCCATCAATAACCTAATGGAAGAACTTGGTTACGATCCTTCAATTACCACAATTGATTACTCGAATGGTGATCCTATTGCAGTAGGCAACTTTATTGCTCAATCCTACATAGAATTTGGATTGTCAGATGGATCAAATGAGGAGCAAGATTATATTAACTTGTTTTATAAACCTACAAATCCTCCATTAGTACCTGTTGAACCTGGCAACCCGCTGATTCTGGACTTAAATAGGTGGCAGCCTCTTTTTTTCGATGAGTTTATAGATCAATCCGGTAACTCTATTCCGGCAGGTGTTATTGACTTTTTGAGTCCCGAATGGGGCCGAGTCACTCCTTTTGCACTTAGCTCTGGTGACAGGTCAGTGTTAGAGCGAGACGAGAATGAATATGTCCTTTATCATGATCCTGGAGATCCTCCATACATAAGCGAAGCGAATGAATCATCGACAGAGCTTTATCAATGGGGATTTTCAATGGTAGCTATTTGGGGGGCTCATTTAGGCGATGAGAGACTGATTGATATTTCACCAGCAAATTTCGGCAACAGTGGAACACTACCTGAGAAATTTGAAGATTACGATACGTTTTACAATTATCTTGATGGGGGTGACGCAGGGAAAGGACATAGCATTAATCCTAATACCGGGTTATCTTATGAATCAAATTTTGTTAAACTGAGTGACTATTCCAGGGTGTTAGCTGAATTTTGGGCGGATGGCCCAGACTCAGAGACTCCACCTGGTCATTGGTTTACTATTCTAAACTATGTGATGGATCACGAGCTTTTCGAGAGAAAGTTTGAAGGTAGCGGTGATGAATTAGATACGTTGGAATATGAGGTGAAGGCTTATTTCACTCTTGGGGGGGCTATGCATGATGCGGCGATTTCCGCCTGGGGCGTGAAGGGATACTACGATTATATTAGGCCTATTTCAGCCATAAGGGCAATGGCTGATCTGGGACAAGCTAGTGATGAAAATAAATTAAGTTATAATCAGCTAGGTATACCGCTTGTAGAGGGCTTTATTGAATTAGTGGAACAAGAAGATCCTCTTTCAGGATTGGAAGACGAGAATGTTGGTAAAATCAAACTATACACCTGGAGAGGTCATGATTATATAGTTGATCCCGAAACAGATGTAGCTGGTGTAGGTTGGATACTTGCTGAAGACTGGTGGCCATACCAAAGACCTACGTTTGTGACTCCCCCTTTCGCTGGATATGTATCAGGACATAGTACATATTCAAGAGCTGCTGCTGAAGTTTTAACATTACTTACTGGTGATCCTTATTTTCCAGGAGGTGTAGGTGAGTTCCTTGCAAAGAAGAATGAATTTTTAGTTTTCGAAGATGGCCCTAGCGAAGATATTGTATTACAATGGGCTACCTATCGTGATGCATCAGATCAGACTTCACTTTCTCGGATTTGGGGAGGAATTCATCCTCCTGCGGATGATATTCCCGGAAGACTTATGGGAATAGATATAGGAATAGACGCTTTTAATTATGCTAAAAATTTTTTCGACGGAAAAGCCCCGTTGCAGGCTTATATGCAGCAAGAGTTCCTGATATATCCAATTCCTTTAAATAACAAAAGTCATGATTTATCTATTGAATCAAATCGGCCTGGTGTTATTGAGATCTTTGATGTTAAAGGTAATAGCATCCTAAAAAAGGAAATTGTTCCAGGTAAGAATACTGTTCGACTCACTAATCTGAGTAGTGGAATTTATTTGTATAAGGCAGTGCTTGGAGATAATAAGAAGGCAGGAAGACTATTAATAGATAATTAGAATTACTATGAAAAAAGAGATTTCGTATACAATCTTGACGGTAATCACTGCGATATGTTCTGCACAAATAAATTATGTCCGTCTTGATCAAATTCAGGGAGTCCCAATGACCATCACCTATAATCTTGATGAAGAAAACGATATTGATGGTTCTCGATATTATCAAGATGAATGGGATGAAATAAGGGTAGAAAAGGTCGGTGGATTAAATATTTTAATTCCTGAAGGAAAGTATGATATTCTATTGGACGAGATAATCGTCAAACAAAATGAAGCAGCTTATTTATTAGAAAGAAAACAAGAAGTTGTTGAGTTCTTCCTTCAAAACAAAAGATTCATTGGAAGTTCATACGCCAATGGAAACTTCGGCTTCTTTGAGGTGCTCTATGAAGGTGAAAATGTGATCTTATTCAAGAAAAAAGTTTGCCTTATTCAAAAGGGAAAACCATCAAACGGTATTACAGCAGGAGTGCCGGACAAATACGTCTTAAGCCAGGACTTTTTTATAAAAAGACAAGATGAAAATAACGATGCTTTAAAATTAAAAGTCACCAAAAGAAAGATTATTCTGAAATCAAACAAATATTTAGCCTTATCTGATTTCCTTGAAAAAAATAAAATAGGATATGATTCGGATGCGCAGTTGATTGAGGCTTTTAAAGACTTTGATACATCATTTTAGACTCGTTCCCTAATGCATCACAAAACTATAGAATTGCTCTTTTTACCTTAAAAAAGTAAGTAATGTGTGTATTTTAAATGGTTTAGTTGCAATTGTCAATTTTAGGTATGTTGGAAGGTATATTTACTGTTTGACCTCTGTCAATTACAACCGCCTCCGGATATTTTTCCCTAATCTCTCCAATTGTAGTTTCACCCCATTCTCTAAAATTATACTTAGTTAGTGCAGAGCCTCTGAAAAAGCCTGAGACTCCCCTGTCAATTATAGGCCACCACAGGCTTTCCGTATTCCTATCCCATAAAATAAAGCTTTCCAAGCCTCCAAAATTATTCGGGTCTCGATACGTATACCCACTTACGGCAAAAGTAAGTTTATTGCCACAATATTGGCGTTTATATACGGAAACCAAGTCTGCTATGTAACAATAAACGATCATGACAGGAACGCCTTTGACCACCTCATTGATTACTTCATGTTGTCTTAAGGTGCTTAGTGGATAAACTTTTGGTTTTCCTTCTGTCAGGAGAAGGACGGCTCCAGAAGAATCATGATACTGATCATTTACGGAACTCAATGGAGTATAAGTCGGCTCTATAAGTGCTTGAAATGCCTCTCTACCCAATCCATTATCAAGATAGCACGAATTTAAAGTCCATCCAGTAATGTCAAAATGAGTGGTGGAATCGCTACCCCCGTAGAGGTATTGTTTGTCCCCTATGGTATAATATTTTCCTTGAGATAGCACAGGATTGTATCCACACGCTTCCAGATCTACATCGTCCTCGATCGAGATAAAATCTACTCCCTCACATCCTAAAATCATCAATATAGTAAGAGATACTATAAACTTCATTACCTAAATTTCAAGACTCACTATGCAAAACAAAAATTAGAAAATAAATTATGTCGTCAATGCGACAACTTTAAATTATCTAAAAACAATCCAATAGAATAAGAGGGCTCAGCAAAAATTAATTTACCTGAAATAGGCTTTATGTACGTAAAAGATATACCGAGAGAATCACCAAACTTGATATTTAGTTCTGGCGAGAAATTCAAGAACTCGGTATTATTTCCTGCAATATTAGTTCCAACCAATCTGTCATTTATAATACCATTTCTTAAAGAAGTAACCCCATAAAGTCTATTGATAATGGACAGTACTCCAATTTCTACTCCAAGCTCGATACCATATCTATACTCGTCGGAAAATCCTTTTGTTCTATTATTAAAACCAAAATACCCCGAGCAAAAAGGGTAATAATTCCCGGTTTTAATCGACCCGCTTATATCTAGGCGAAGAAATTGATTGAACTCACCATCTCCGGTTTGCAGCGAACCGTCACGTCCTCCATTTTCATTACCCAATGGGATACCTAAGTATATCGAAGAACTCACCACAATTGGTTTATCAACGAGAATGCCATATTTCACTGCTATTTCAGAATCACCCAATGAGGAAACTTTATCTCCCTCAGCAATAATATTTCCGGTATTCCGATCTATCTGCTCAAAAAGGGTTGCTTTACTTAAAAATGGAAAATAAGCAATTACATTGATTCTATCAGAAATACCGTATTCAGCATAAATACTTGTGTTGCCTATACTCCTGGTCCTATCACCTCTAATTTTAAGTCCGGTAGCTGAATAATAACTCTTATAGTTGACCCACCACTGACTCACCTTTAAATAATACTCTGCTTTAGCCTTTGTCCATCCACCTCCGGCCTTTAGAAAGACCGGAATAAGAATAAAAAAGACGCAAAAAATAAGCTTATTCAAACCTTCGTACAATTCTAAATCTAGTCTGAAATATTTCATTTTCCAGTTTGCTTTCAAACAAACCGCATTCATTTTAAGCAAAAAAAGGATAACAATAATTGTTATCCTTTTTCATTGGAATTCTAAAAAGTTAATCTACTGCCTCTATCTCCAAAGTCTTAGAGGTTAGTTCATCGTCAAGCATCGCTTCGGTACCTGTGCTTACTAAACTGGTCAAACTAATTTCTATTGTTTGATCAACTGAGAAAGCATTTGGACTCACACTCAAACTAATCTTCTTAGAAGTTTCACCTTCAGTGAAAACGAGCTGTCCTGGCGTATTGGTTGCCGTCGCATCCGTTACCCCAACTCCCGCTGTAATCGAATAATTAACAGTCACATCTTCTCCACCTACTGGAGAACTTACGCTAACCCAATAGTCATAAATACCAGAACCTGGCAATGAAATGGTCGCAGTATCAAGAGAAGCTACCTTTAGATCATTAGCGTAAACAATTTTAGACTGCTCAAACAAATCATCATCATCTGTCAAAAAGTATTCGTCTGCTAAGGCCGAACTCACACCAGTGATTTCCAAAATAAATTCCTGTAGATCTGCATCTGCATCACTTTCTGGAAGAAATACCACCTTAACTTCAGTCAATGACGAACTGGTTGCTGTTATAGGACTCTCATACCCAGGAACGATAGTATAATCAACCCCTTCTGTAAGGTCACCACTGATTGTGTACGTATAAGTGAAGTTTCCATTATACCCTCCGTCAATTAACAATGGAAAGCTTACCGTATCATTTTCTATCCCCTCTATTCTATAAACTGAATCTGTTGCAAATGAAACCTCTCTTGAAGAGACTGTGACCCCTTTCAAACCAGTAGATACATTTGCATCATTGCTTACACCTAGATCAAAAGACCCAGGACTGCTAAAGAGAACATCTACATAAGCATCATTGTCAGAATTTTCAGTGATAGTAGCTCCACTTCCAATACTCCATGTATAATCATATGACTTGGTGTTGTTTAAGAGATAATAGCTCTTTGTATCACCAACATAAACATTCTCCGGACCGGTAATTAATAGACTATTACTTGGTAAAGATTCAACTAGAATCTCTTCGTCATTACATGAAGCAATAAAAAATATAGCACACAGTAATGCTGAGGGTAATAGTAAATTGGATTTTATATTCAATTTCATATTAAATTTTTCAAGTTTATCAATTAACATCCCACCAAAGCTTAGTGCTTAGAGCATCATCATAAGGTACTGCTCCTAAATTAACCTGATTTGTAGCTCCCTCATCAGTGGGATAGAGTCCTCTCACAGGAATGGTAGGTTCAACCGCAGCAGCAGGTACTGCCAATACTGGCTGATCAAGTCTTCTCCAAGTAGCCCATGCTTCCAAACCATTAGTGTAAAGCGAAATCCACATTTGCAATCCAATAGATTCCTCCCAATTGGAAGAATTATAAGGATTAGCGGCTAAGTATGCAGAGATCGCTCCTGTATCAGTGATACCCCACTCATTCATAGCTGCTGTTACTCCCGCGTTAAACTCTGATTCTGCATCTCCTGTAACAAAACCTCTCTCTATAGCTTCGGCATGTAAGAATTTTACCTCAGAATACCTTAGCATACATGCCGGATTTGTAGGGCTCCCTTCTACCGCATCACCTAAATCAGAAGTTGTGGCTTTTAATTCAAATGCTGCATTATCAGTTAGTCCATAAGGCATACCAACGTACTCTCCTGAAGGAGTCGGATCTGCATATATGGTTTCTCTAGGATCTCCCATAGCCTGAAGTGTACCGAGTAACTCTGCTGTAATTCTAAAGTCGTCTCTTGATCCGCCGGCAGCAGAAGCATCAAACCAGAATGGGTTAGAAAGTGCATCTTCAGTTCTGTAAACTAAATTGGCTTCCTCGCCTATCGAAGAGATAATATTGCCACCAAGGGCAGCAGAAACTGTAGAGGATGCCAGTGAACTGTTTGCATCTGCTATTCTCATTCCCATCCTTAAAAGGAGCCCATTACCAAACTTCTGCCATCCGTCCATATCACCATTAAAGATGATATCCTCAGTAGAGGAAAAACCGCTAGCATCAGTAGTGATGGATGCTACTGCTTCAGAAACTTTAGAGATTAGATCTGTATAAATACTTTCCTGAGTATCATATACTGGCTGAGTTATATCTCCGGTTAAAGCTTCAGAGTAAGGAATATCTCCCCAAATATCAGTTGCCATCTGGAAACCGAAGGCCATCATGATGTCAATAACAGCTAATTGATTATCCCTCTGAGCAACGGATAATGATTCATCCAATTCAATTAATTCACGAGCAGCTTGAAGATCATAAAGTCCAGCTGCATAAACTGAATTCCAACCATTGTCAAAATCAGCAGCAGTAAAATTATATCGCTGCTCTTCAGTATATTCATCCTGAGCAATGTGTTGAACAAACAACATTCCATACTCAAAATTCATATCCCTACTCCAGTATAAATTGGGTAGAGAAAATTGTGCTTGCGTAACCAAATTAGCGGGAGGTACCTCCGTAGGCTGATTTGGATTTATATTTAATTCTTCCACGTCTCCGCAACTAATTCCAAAGACTAGAATTAGGAAGAAAGATAAAAGTCTATTTATCAATGATTTCATAATAACTTTCTTTTATTCTTTAGAATGTAAAACCAACATTAAAACCGATAGATCTAGTAGGAGGCACTTGAGCATTCTCAAGACCCTGATCGTTTCCTGAACCAGAAATAACCTGAGGATCTAAGTGAGGAATATTGGAGTGTAATAAAGCCAAGTTTCTACCAAAAACACCAACCGTCACATTATTGAATGGAGTATTTTGGATTAGAGTTTGAGGCAATCTGTATGATAAATTAACCTCTCTCAACTTAATAAAACTAGCATCATAAACATTAGGTGCGGCAACAGGCCACCAAGTGGATTGAAAATAAGTCTGAGCATCAATAGCGACTGAATTTGGTTCCCCAGCTTCAGTAACCGCATCTAGAACTAAACCATTTTCTCTAATATCAATTCCATTTTGGAAAACTGTTTCTTCCGTCATACCTGAGTAAGTTGCCCACTGCAATGATGTTGAATGAATTGCTCCTCCACTTTGGAAATCGATTAATACACCAAGATTAATTCCTTTATATGAGAAGGTATTTCTTACTCCCCCAGTATAGTCAGGAATAGCTGAACCTAAAAACATTCTTGGAGTAGTACCTATAGGAAAACCGTCAGTACCAACAACTACTTTACCTTCATTGACCGCTACAGTACCATCTTCGTTCAGCTCATAGTTTTCTCTGATAAAATCAGCACCCCAGATGCCCATGTAAGGAAACCCTTCCTGGATCCTAAGCTCAGCAGCCCATGTTCCTCCTCTACCAATACTTTGAATACCTTCTTTCAATTCAACAACTTCGTTATCATAAGTTGCGAAGTTCAAACTTACATCCCACTGAAAATCTCCTCGTTTAATTGGTGTTGCATTCAGGGTCACCTCCAAACCAGAATTTTTCATTGTTCCCGCATTTTCAAATTGAGAAGTAAATCCACTCGTAGGCGATACATCAACAGGAATAATCTGATCCACAGTTTCTCTGTTATAATAAGTTAAATCTAGACCAATCCGATCATTGAAAAAGTTCAGGTTGGTTCCAATTTCAAATTCTGTGGTAGTTTCTGGGCCTAAGTTAGGATTACTCCTTGCATTAGGAACTGTGAATCTAGATGCAGAACCAAAATTTGGTGTTACCGGAGCATAAGTAGTTGCCAAGCTATATGGAGTACCTCCATTAGAGGCTTGGCCGTAAGCTATACGCACCTTACCAAATGATAGTACGCTTCCGTCAAATGTAGGTAGTTCTGAGAAAACAAAACTTGTTGAAACGGACGGATAAAAGAATGGGTTTTCGTCCCCAGGAAGAGTTGAGTCTTCATCAAACCTTCCAGAAGCATCAAAGAAAAGCATTCCCTTATATCCGAAAGATGCGATTGCGTAAACACTATTGATACCTCTCTCAAGTACGTTATTGCCTGAAACGTATTGAATAGGTTGTACTGAATTGGATAGATGAAAGAATCCATCTAAAGCAAGACCTCCCGAAGTATTAACTTGGGAAAACCTGGTTTCTTGTCGCATTCTATTCATACCTAAGGTGGCATTCAAAGAAAAGTCACCAAAAGTTCGATTGAATATTAACTGTGCTTGGTAATTTGTTTCATTGAAGCTTCTGGCGATTTCAGAATATCTGGATTGTTCTATACCGCCTTGTGGTACACCTTCCCTAAAATCCCACTGAAAGCCATCCCTCATAGCCTTAAAGTTGATGGTCAGGAATTCTGTCAAATCATAGTTCACATCAATATTTCCAAATAATCTGTTTTTCTCGTCTTCCTGGAGATACTCATTTCTTACGAAATAGGGGTTATCAAAGAATTGTGGTGCAGCATTAAATGAGATCAGGCTACCATCAGAAGCTACTGCAGGTCCTATAGCGTTCCATGTATATTGAGTCCCATCTTGCCATTGATAATTTCTAAGTCTACCAACGTCAAGATTTGTCTGCCACCACTGATTAAATCCTTGCATTGGGTTAGCATTGTTGTATCCAGTAACATTTCGCCCGTCAGTATTCTGATTGACAAAATTCGCTGAAGCAGAAACATAGAGTTTTTCTATAGGAGTCAATGATGCGTTGACACTAACAGTGTGACGACCAAGACCTGAGTTAGGAAGCGTACCGCTTTGATCAACATTAGTGTAGGCTAATCTAAATGTACCTAAGTCACTCCCACCTTCTAAAGCGATAGAATTAGTTAAGGTAGTGCCTGTCTCAAAAAATTCATCATAGTCATTTGCAGGGGCTACCCAAGGTCTGGTTTCCAAATAGTTTGGAGAGTTCGGATCCCATGAATCCCAATGGCGAACCTGTATATTAGGATCATACTTTGGACCCCAAGAACCGTCTTTTGCATAAACTGGAGCCAAATAGTCAGTTCCATTTTGAGTGAATTCAACAAATCCACTTGCTGTAGATTGAGTAGCTCCACCTCCATAAACTTGTTGGTGAGGAATTAAATTCTGAACTCTATCAAAGGTAAGTGCAGAATTAACGCTCACACCAATACCTTTTCTTTTCTTTCCTTTCTTCGTAGTTATTACGATCACACCGTTTGCACCTCTTACGCCATAAATTGCCGTCGCTGCTGCACCTTTTAATACACTCATGCTTTCGATATCAGCAGGGTTGATGTCAGAAATTGCATTACCATAATCATACGGAGTGGACCCTCCACCAAAACCTCTTTGCTGAGAGCTACTGGAAAAGTCTGAGTTTCCAATAGGGACACCATCCACTACAAATAGCGGTTGATTATCTCCTAAGAAGGAATTTGCTCCCCGTATTGTTATGCGTGAAGACCCTCCCAATGAACTTTGAGAACCTTGAATTTGAACACCTGCTACCTGCCCTTGAAGAGCATTAACAAGGTGGGTTTCTTTGGTTTGAGCAATCTTATCTCCTTCAACTTGTTGAACTGAATACCCAAGAGCTTTCTTTTCTCTCTCGCCAAAACCAGTTACAACAACTTCCTGAAGCTCAGTAGCCCCAGCCATGGAGATGTCGATTGAAGTTCGTGCTCCAACAGTAATTTCTTTGGAATCAAAACCGACATAAGAGAAAACCAAAGTGGCTCCATCTTCGACGGAAAGTCGGTAGTTACCCTCAAGATCGGTGGTAACACCTGTCGTTGTGCCTTTAATCACAACGTTCACTCCAGGTAGCGGCTCACCAGCATCGTCGGTAACCTTACCTGAAACGGTTCTTTGAGCTATCAAACAGGAGATAGCAAAAAAGAACATAGTAGTAAGTAGTAAAATCCTCTTCATACTTTACTTTTTATGTTAGAAATTAAGTTACTAAAGGTTTAAAGAAAATCAATTCTCACCTATTTCTCAAGGGATATTATGTTAATGTTATCATTCGTCTACCAATAAAGTCATTTCAACGATCATACATGACGTTTCATCGAACCAAATTTTAAGATGAATATCGGTAGTAACGCAAATCCTTTCCATCATTTAGTTCTGAAGATTTGTTTCTTAGGAGAATAAATTAGCTTAAACTATTACTTTTGTGGGCTTATAAATTCTAGCTAAATGTCTGACTTGCCTGATCTACAAAACCTTAAGAAAATTTGTTCTCAAGTACGCCGTGATATTGTCCGAATGGTACACGCCGTAAACTCGGGTCACCCTGGAGGATCACTCGGATGTACTGAATTTTTTGTGGCCCTCTACAATCATGTAATGGAATACAATACTAATTTCCAAATGGAGGGCAAGAATGAAGATGTATTCTTTCTATCAAATGGTCACATATCTCCTGTATTTTACAGTACACTTGCTAGGGCAGGTTTTTTTAATGTATCCGAATTAGCCACTTTTAGAAAGTTAGATTCAAGATTACAAGGGCATCCAGCTACTGAAGAAGGTCTACCAGGCATCCGCATAGCTTCTGGTTCTTTAGGTCAGGGCTTATCCGCTGCAATTGGTGTTGGGTTAGCCAAGAAACTAAATCACGACAGCCACTTAGTATATGCGCTAATGGGTGATGGAGAGCAGCAGGAAGGTCAAATATGGGAGGCTGCAATGTTTGCTGCCCATAATAAAGTAGATAATCTGATTGCTACCATTGACTATAATGGGCAACAGATAGATGGCCCCATAAAGGATGTTAACTCTTTAGGAGACATTCGAGCAAAATATCAGTCGTTCGGCTGGGAAGTTTTAGAAGTTGATGGAAACGATCTTGAGAAATTGATAGCTGCCCTACATAAGGCCAAGGAAATGAGCGGCAATGGAAAACCCATTCTTATCCTAATGAAAACAGAAATGGGAAAAGGTGTTGATTTTATGGAAGGCACACACAAATGGCATGGTGTTGCACCGAATGATGAGCAGCTGGCTGATGCACTATCACAACTTGAAGAAACTATAGGAGACTACTAATCGCCCGATTTCGAAATGAATACAAAACTTAATTACACAGAAAAAAAAGATACACGATCAGGGTTTGGTGATGGTCTGTTAGAGGCTGCCAAAAATAATCCTGATATTGTAGGTCTATGTGCTGACCTTACTGGTTCCTTAAAGATGAATGCCTTTCAAAAGGAATTTCCGGAGCGATTCTTCCAGGTTGGTATCGCAGAGGCTAATATGATGGGCATTGCAGCTGGACTTGCAACCGCTGGAAAAATTCCTTTTACAGGAACTTTTGCTAATTTTTCTACAAGCCGGGTATACGACCAGCTAAGGCAATCTATTGCTTATTCTGAGAAAAATGTAAAAGTATGTGCTTCTCATGCTGGTTTAACATTAGGTGAAGATGGTGCGACGCACCAGGTTCTGGAGGATATAGGAATGACGAAAATGCTTCCAAACTTTACCGTGATCAACCCTTGTGATTATCATCAAACTAAAGCAGCCACCATCGAAATAGCCAAGTATCATGGTCCTGTTTATCTAAGGTTCGGAAGACCGGGTTGGCCTATGTTCATGCAAGACCAACCGTTCGAGATCGGAAAAGCAATTACGCTCATTGAGGGTTCAGACGTTTCTATATTCGCAACAGGTCATATGGTGTGGCGTGCCATTGAAGCTGAAGCAGTACTTTCAGAGCAAGGTATTTCTGCAGAAGTCATTAACATTCATACCATCAAACCTTTGGATGAAGGGGCCATTCTGAAGTCAATTGCCAAAACTAAATGTGCAGTTTCAGCAGAAGAGCATCAAATAGCAGGTGGGTTGGGTGAAAGTATTGCCCAAACCATCGTGAAAAATCAATTAGTTCCTCAAGAGTTTGTCGCTGTAGAGGATCAATTCGGAGAAAGCGGAAAGCCGGAGGATTTACTTGATAAGTATGGTTTAGGAGTGATCGATATTGTTGAAAAAGCCAAAAAAGCAATTCAACGAAAAGGGTAGTCAGTCATTAGGTATCATCCCATCTCCGATTCAGATGAAATCTTGGTAAAGGAAGTTAAACCGCTTAATCGTGGGACCAAGCCCGCGACTGCTATTAATATACTAATCATAGCATTGAAGTTTTGAAAGAAATCAGGGTTTCCTAAAAATAGAAAAGCAAGAATCCCTATCAGTGCCAGTCCAAGGACAGAACTGACAGTGCTCCAGGTGCCTTTATCCCGAACTTCTTTTTCCATTCTGAGAGCCTCACCTTTCTTGATAATTGATAAAACAAAATTGGTAAAACTCTCATTCATTATTCGAAGCTCATTATCGTAAATCAACAATCCCTTTTCCAGAAGATTTCTGATTCCATTTTTATTATTAATGTTTACGAACCTGTCTTTTGCCAGATCATATATGATATACTTTTCCTCTTTAGATAGCGTATTCCATAAACCCAGGTAATAGCTTTCGGCAAGAAGTTGAATTCTCAGAATGATATCTTCTTTGTCAATCTTGTTTTCGTCCCCATTAGCATTAGATTTTAATTTCACAAAATAATCTTTGATTGCTGGTAGAAGATTGGGTAAGAAGCTTCCTTTGTTTAGCTCCATTCTAAACAACTGTTTGTACACCTCACTTTGTATCCAGGAGGATTTTAAATAGCTATTAATTTTCGTATTTTCTTTAATTGGATTGTGGACAATTATAAAACCACCTAAAACATGCCTCCAGGTTTCTAGCGCATAATTCAACTCTTCCTTTTGAGCTGGATCTTCCTTGGAACCTGACAGCTTACTCTCATAGAAATCAGTAATGAAACTTGGATGAACATTAGAAGAAATGATTAATTGATGTCCGTGATGACTAGTCAACTTTTCGAGAAGTTTTAACCTGGCCTGATTGAAATAATGAGCACTCACTCCGTATTCAAAGTTTTCTATTATTATACCATCATATTTTTTAAAATCAGATTTCATAAGTTTGTTCCATGCTTCTTCATCATTCACGGTAATCATATCTATCTCGCAGAGATTGCCTTCCAGTGTTTTAATCAAATTGCTTTTATTGGATTTAGGTAACCCTAACAGGAATATTTGTCTTTGTTTATGATGAGTAATGCTATCATCACCAATGGAAATACGCTTGAAATTTTCAACTGTTAATGGGAGTGTATTTTTAAAATTGATGTATTCCCTTCCATAAATTTTACTAACGCAATAGTCCATTAACACAAATACACCAATTAAAACCATCAGAATAACCATAAAAAAGAAAGATCTGTATTCAGAAACCCCCTCTTTGGTTGATTGCTGTCCCTGACCAAAAAGTAAAAGGTTTGGTTGGCTCTTTACTAAAATCTGCTGATGGTCTGATCTCCTTATAGGTCCAAAATTATCATTATAGATTAGTTGCATCGGTGTTTTAAGGTTGGGTTCATTGTAACACCATTTTCTATTTCCTTCTTGTGAAAGATCGAAGGGAAGTCCTTTGCTTTCAATAATTAAGTCACTGTAGTGCGGCCTGATTTTCGAAAGAAAGTAATCAGCTTTATTTGGTCCAGGACAATGACTTAATGCGCTATCCTTGCTCACAGAAAGTTCTGAATTCAACAAATAGATTCCCCCGTTTAACTTGGTCTGATAAAAAGCTTCTTTTAGGTCGGGATCGTCCGCAAGAGCCTCTAATCTATTATCAATCAATCGGACTTTTTGACGATAATGTTCAGCGATTTTTTGTTGGTTATACTTATGCCAAATGATTTCTTCTTCATTGTGAGACACCATAAAAATGAAGAATATAGGTAGTATGCTACTGATCATTAACCAACTGAATAAATAAGCATTATAAGAATGATGGCTCATTATTCTTTGAATCAGAGAGAAGTCTGGCAATCGAATAGCTCCTTTTCTAACTGCAGCTTCAATGAATCTGTTAAAAAACAGAAATACAATCAAAAATAGCTGATATAACATCCACCAGACAGAAAAACCAGAGAGTGGAATGTAGCTCCAGTCGGCAACTATAATGAACAAAATAAAGGCTACATTGAAATTCCTACGCTCCGAAGAACGATCAGTGTATCTTGTTGACATTCTAGGTGAAAGCCAGGTGAAACTAATGAGAAAAAGATATGCATTGGTTATGATGAAATTAAATAGAATATCCGTTTCATTCACCGATGGAACGGCGATCATGATTGTCAATAAAATTCCTATGAACGTGAAGAATAAGAATAGAAACTGATATTCTTTGGTTTTCTCTTCTTCTGGCTTCATCCAATGAAGTAAAAATGTTTTGATCTGAAGTTTTGATCTTTTTCTTTGGATGAGGTGCAAAACGAACATCATAAGACATGCCGCCGCAAAGGATCCAAAAAGAAGGATAATTGAAATACTCAAAACACCCTGAATTTCGGCATTTCGAAATTCGTTATTGTAAAATGTAACCAGGAAGAGCGGTGTTGAGTTGATCGGCTGAATAAAGGATCGATGATTAACATTTCTGTACTTAATGTCAGCCTCTGTCGCTATCCTGGAATAGATAGCAGATCTAACTTCGGCTGATTGATTTGTTTCTTCCAAAAAGTTTTCCTGTAATACACGATCACTGATGCTGTGAAATTTTACCAGCCCATTAGGATCTATGATCGCAAAACCGTAACCTACGGGTAGGATAGCATCCATAACAGATTTCATCTGACTAGTGATCGCAGCTACAGGAGCTTCAAAAATGGTAGTATCTAATCTGGAAGGAATGGATATGGCAGCCTCTCTGGTGAAGTCATTCCATGATACGATTGATTGGAGATAAAAATTAAAAGTGGTGTCCTTATCAAGATTGAATTTTATGGCCCCTAATGAGTCAAACCTGAGTTTCCACATTTGATCACCGGCAACCTTTTTAAAATACTCCCTGGCGCTAACATCTATGGAAGATGGCTCCATACTTAAGAGTGTTCTTTGCAAATCTTTTATTGTTCTCCCGTTTTTCTTTATCCAGAAAATATGATTGAATTCATTATATGCAGAGAGATCAATGGATCCTAATTTTTGGGGATCGCGAGCAACAGTACTGTCCACCTTATTTAACAATTTGACCATAGTCAAAATTTCATCCACAAAATTGGTTTCTATGTTGTCTGATAGGTCTTTCAAATCTTGATCTATTTCCTGATTACCCTTAATGACAAATTCATATAAGTTGAAAATGATTAATAGAACAACAGGTACTCCCAGCACTATCGATCCACCAACCATCATGACGTTTCGGATGTGTAGCCGTTCGATGGAACTCATTAAGACTAGTTTTAAAACCGGCATTGAAATCATCAAAAGCAGGATAAGCAGAATAGCTAATACAAGTAGAAAAACTTCAACTTTCTGAGACTCTTTTTTAAAAACAGATTGTTTGACAAAACCTCCAAGGAAATAGGTTTCTTCATTGATATCCATCCGATGGAAGAGAAGCTTATATCCTGTATTATACAGGTCTACATCGGTGGGTCTAATCATCCGCGGACCCATAGATAGATAAACGGAATCACTGTGAAGATCTTTTTTATGTGGGGATTGTAATAACGGGCTTATCGAGATGAGATCAATGGGATTTTTGAAAGTCTGATGAACGATCGAGTAGTTGAATTCATTTCCATGATTATCGTAGGCATAATCTTCTTTTAGAAGAATGTATTCATCAAAAAAACCATTGGTCAAAATATCAGCAGCGAATGTTTCCGCACTTTCACTGAACGACACAATTGTCCCACCCTCCTCTTTAACAAACCAATTGAAATCGTTTCCGGCATAAAGGAATTGATCGTTTTGATAATAGTATTCGCCTTGATCATAGTAGTCAAGCTTTACATTTTGTGGTGCTGAAGACTCGAGTATTTCCACAATTTTTTCATTCACCCGGTCGTAGAAACCTGAACTTAGTTTTTCAATACGCTTTTCATATAGATCGATTTGTTTGTAAATCCGCCTTACTTTGAGCCGATCATTATCACTTCCTCTTTTACTTTCAAGGGAGCTGTCCATGAAATGAGCAGAATCATATAGTTCATATACCTTATTTTGATACCAATTAATCTCAGACCGCTGTTTCTGACCTGTTTTAAGAATTTCTTCAATCTCATTCTCTACAGATTTATATATGAATCCCAAGTAGTTCTGATAGCCATCGTACTTATTTATGATGTTCTCACTTTTGCGGTCTAGAACCCGATAGGCACGATCGATAAAACGCGATTCATTTGTCTTAACGTAAACCAGAAAATAGTAAGCGAATGCGGCTAAAATGAGAAAAAGTGTAGTGAAAAGAACTGCATTTCGCCTTCCTAGTTTAGGTAGTGTAAATGCCATGATGTTAAAAGGTGATTAGTGAGTATTAAAAGTAATTTAGGATTTATCAAACATAACTAAAAGATCTGATAAGATATTCTTAGAATAATCAAATAGCAGGATCAAATAGTTAAATACCTATCGTTGTGCATCTTTGCATATGCTTTCACAAAGACAGCTTTTTTTAAATCATTTAGCCCAGACGTCACCCTCTCCACTCCTCCTGGAAATGGTCTCAGCAGAGGGAGTATACATGGAAGATATCCATGGTAAGAAATATATTGATTTGATATCCGGGATCGGCGTTTCTAATGTGGGACACAGGCATCCTAAAGTAGTTCACGCCATAAAAGAACAAATAGACAAACACCTGCACGTTATGGTTTATGGTGAATTTGTTCAAGCTCCACAGGTTCTATTGGCTGAATCACTGGCCAAAACGCTACCTAAAGAACTTGATGCTGTGTATTTGGTCAATTCTGGTAGTGAGGCTATAGAAGGAGCCATGAAGCTGGCAAAGAGATATACAGGTAAGTCAAGGATTATATCATGCCAAAATGCTTACCATGGATCATCGCAAGGTGCTCTGTCATTAACTGGGAGTGAATCTTTCAAAAGAAACTATCGTCCACTTTTACCTGATATCATACATGTTGAGTTTGGCAACTTGAGTGACATTGAACAAATCACTTCTGAAACGGCAGCTTTCATCATCGAGACGGTCCAGGGAGAGGCAGGTGTAATTCAAACAGGTCAATCTTACTGGAAAGCATTGAGAAAACGATGTGATGAAACGGATACGTTGCTGATACTCGATGAAATACAATGTGGCTTTGGTAGAACCGGTAAACTATGGGCCTTTCAGCATTATGATATTCAACCTGATGTTTTAGTCAGTGCAAAAGGAATGGGTGGTGGCATGCCAATTGGATGTTTCATTTCTAAAAAGGAGATCATGAACGTATTCACTGAAAATCCGGTATTGGGTCACATATCCACTTTTGGTGGTCATCCTGTTTCTTCAGCAGCATCTTTAGCTACCTTACAGGTCATTCAGGACGAAAATTTGACACATAATGTGAGTGAAAAAGAGCAACTTTTCCATTCGTTGCTCGAGCATCCCAAAATAAAGCAAATTCGAAGCAAAGGGTTGATGATGGCTGTTGAGTTTGAATCTTACAATGAATTAAAGCCCATCATCGACCGAGCAATCGAACTTGGAGTGGTGACTGATTGGTTTCTGTTCAATGACCATTCTATGCGAATCGCACCTCCCCTAATCATTACAAACGAAGAAATAAAAAAAGCCTGCAATATTATCCTGCAGGCCATAAATGATTGTTCTTAAAAAATCAGATAAGTTGATTTAGATCCAACGTAAATCTTTTTTCTTCTCCCATTTGCCACAGGACTAACTCTACATCTTTATTCACTTGCTCAAGCAAGTTCCGCAATTCGGAAAGTGTATATTCTTTGATGTCTTTTCCATTTACCTTCAATATCTCAGCATCTTTTTTAATTCCAGCCACTTTCGCCGGGCTTGCATCATACACCCTATGAACTAAAACTTTGTCCATATCTTCGCTCATCTGAAGATACAAACCACTTGCATTCACTTTAAATGCATCATTAAAGTTTCGGTTTTTAACGAAGTATATCTTCTCTCTTTTGTAATCAAATGTGATATTAAAACGTTTTAAGACTTTATTCCCGAGAATACCAGAGACCTTTTTGTTATTTTGGATTCCATGTTTAGCTGTGCTGATACCGACAGGCATTTGTTCAAAATCAAAGGTGCCAAAACCTAGGTTTTTTACCCTGCCCTCATAATGCGTTGTTTCCTTACTGCTAAGCCCAGCAACTGGATAGGAAAAATGTTCTCCTGTTCGATTTATTATGTCATTCTTTTCCGCATACTTAGTATTAAAATCCAAGGTGGTTCCTGCTCCTGTATTTATGAAAAAATCACCTTCCAATACCTCTCCATCATTAAGTGTCACCTCTCCTTCGATATGGGGGATGTAATTATCCAACTCAAACCTGAAGCTTTCTCCGAATCCATCATGGATGTATGAAGCCTGATCGTAAAGCTCAAACATCAGCTTGTCATAATTGAGTTTTACAACATAATGGTGCAAAAGATCATACCCAATAATACCGTCTATGTTTTTTCCAATGCTCATCTCCAAGTGTCTCAAGCTGGTAGCATAAAGCTGGATATCTTTTTCCAACTCTATTCCATTAAGTTCAATTGTATTGTGATCTATCAAAGCGCCTTCAATAGCTCCTTGGGCACTCTTCTTAGTGGATTTATGATCTAGATTCAGATTAAGCTTTTTGGCAACATCCAGATCGATGACTGGCAAACCATCACCGGTATCAAATATGAATTCAAGGGGCTCTGATCCATCTACGCTCAATTGAATGAAGACATGATCACCAAATAAATCCATTTTAGTAGAAGTAAGTGGTGTCTGAGCAAAGACACAAAGGCTAGTTGTAACTAATAGGCAGGATAGAATTTTTTTCATTGTGATTGGAGTCTAATTATTTTCGGGTCAATTTAGAGATTTCTAAACAAAATACGCACCAAAAAAACGAAGCATATGCAAATGATTGAGAAGGTAAGTGCCGCTGTAAAATTTTTACAAGAAAAAGGATTTGAATCCCCTCAAGTTGGCATTATTCTGGGAACAGGACTAGGTGCACTTGCTGATGAAATAACAGTAGAAAAAGAGTTTGTTTATGCAAATATTCCTTATTTCCCCATTGCTACTGTAGAGTTTCATAAGGGAAAATTGATCTACGGGGAATTGGAAGGGAAAAAAGTAGTGGCCATGCAGGGCAGATTTCATTATTATGAAGGTCATAGTATGGCCCAAGTGGTGTTTCCTGTGAGAGTCATGCAAATGTTGGGTATCAAGAACCTTATTATTTCTAATGCAGGTGGATGTATGAATCTGGATTGGAAAAAAGGAGAGTTAATGCTTATAGAAGATCACATCAGCTTGCTTCCTGACAACCCCCTTAGAGGTCACGAGGCGTCTGCTTTTGGACAAATATTTACGGATATGAGTCAACCATATGATGATTCCATGAATCAAAAGCTGATTTCGATCGCTACAAAATCGGGAATTCAATTAAACCGGGGAGTATATGTTTCGGTCGTTGGACCAAGTCTTGAAACCAGAGCGGAATATCGATTCCTACGATCTATAGGAGCAGATGTAGTTGGTATGAGTACTGTTCCTGAAGTTATTGCAGCTAACCAGATGGGATTGCCAGTTTCAGCAATATCAGTGCTTACAGATGAATGCGATCCAGATAATCTAGAACCTATAGACATTGAAGATATCATTAATACCGCCAAAACAGCTGAAAAAGATCTTGTTCACTTAATTAAAGCACTTATAGAACAGCTCTAAAGAGAAAATTTCCTTATTAAACTATCTGGACCCACGATACACCGAATAACTACCAGAGCTCATTTTGTTTGGTTCTACTTTTGTAATCATCACCCAAATTAGTTTACAAGGAGTAATCCTTAGATTTTAACAAATAGTTACATTGAGACTAGTAGGGTTAATCTTGTTTTTAATAGCAAGGATTGCATTTTCACAAATTGTTGTTCCAAGCGACAAAACTGTCCGGCTAAGCGGACAATGGGATTTTGTTCCAAATAAATTTATTGGTACCAAGGATATTGGTAATATCAAATCCATTCCGATTAACGTTCCTGGTACCTGGAATAAGGTAAAATGGAATGGAAAAAAGTTTTCCGGAAAAGGGTTTGGGACCTATTTTCTCAAGTTGGTTATTCCGGACTCCATCCCAGACGTCATTTTGCATGTCCCCTCAGTAGGTTTGGCTTACAAAGTATTTATCAACGACGAATTAATAGGTCAGGTAGGAAATCCCGGAACAACCAGAGAATCAACGACACCTAAAATAAAGCCCACGACCTTTCATATTCCAGATCAGTACATGGGGCAAAATGTCACTCTAATTTTTCAAGTAGCCAATTTTTACCATCAAAATGGAGGTATATGGTTTTCTCCTCAAATTGGTGTCGGTAGCCACTTTAGAGATAATAAGCTCAAATCAACCATAGTAAATCTGTTGGTCTTAGGCAGCATTCTTATAATAATGCTTTATCATTTTTTCATTTTTATCCTAAGGCCCAAAGAAAAATACAGTCTGTATTTTGCCCTGGTTTGCCTATGCATGTTTGCACACATCATCACGCAAGTAGATATTGCCCTGGCACACCTGCTTCCTGAGCTTTCCTGGATCATTTTATTCAAATTAACTTACAGCTCCCTTATTATGATTGGAGCTCTGAATTTGAAGTTTATTCAAACGCTTTACCCAAGGATCATTCCTCTTCGACTAAGTAGAATTTTAATAGTCATTAGTTCTTTTTTTGCTACACTCACATGGATAGTCTCTACGAGTATCAGTTACTATTTCGTCCTTCCCTTTCAAATATTATTAGTGGCTACCGGTATATATCTTATCCATGTTCTTGTTCTAGCATCTAAGAGGTATATGAGCGGAAGTCGAATTCTATTGTTTGGATTTTCATTTACTTTTCTGACCGCAATTCATGACATATTAAACAGTCAATTTTTGATTGACTCAGTCTCCACTATTCATTATGGTGTCTTCATCTATGTCTTGACCTTATCATTGGTCCTAGCCAAAAAATTTATTCGATTTATCAATTCTAATGAGAGGCTACAATTCGAGCTTAGTGGCCTTAATCAAGAACTTGAACAAAGAGTGCAGACTAGAACGGCAGAACTTCAGTCACAAAAAGAGCTTGTCAAAAATCAAAACCTAAGACTTGAGGAAGCAAACGATGAATTGAATGAATTGATGGCCGTTTTGGCACATGATCTCAAATCTCCTTTAATCAATATCAACAGTTTAGCTGAACTACTGAAAAACCGTTTAGATAGTTCCCTTAAGCAAGAAGGTGAAATGATGCAAAAGATAGCAAAAGACGGAATCTCTATGATCGAAAGCCTCATTTCTTTAAAAAAACTGGAAAACGAGGACGTAAAATCACAAAAAAAACGATTTGATCTTACTGAGTTAATGCATTTAAAGGTGAATGAATTTGGTCCTCAAGCTAACATCAAAGGACTGAATCTGATTCACGAAATAGAATCAGATATTAGCATTTTGAGTAGCGAACGTCACATTAGCCAGATAGTAGATAACCTTCTCTCAAATGCAATAAAATTTAGTCAGCCTAGCACTAATATTTATTTGAGAGCAAAAATCAATCAGAACAAACTTGAAATTTGTATAAAAGATCAAGGTCCAGGTTTCACTGAAAGAGATAAATCAAAACTCTTTGGGAAGTTTGAAAGATTATCCGCCCGGCCCACAGCGGGGGAATCTTCATCCGGGTTAGGCCTTTCCATTGTCAAAACCCTGGTAGAAAAATTAGATGGAGAAATACAACTTGAAAGTGATTTAAATATGGGAGCTGAGTTTAAAGTTTGTCTACCTATTTGAAATATTTTCAAAAAAAGCACTCTTTTAATTATCATCTGATAAAAAATTGCCAACAACGCTACCCTATTTCTGGTATTTTTCACAAGTTTCCTTTAAGGCTTTCATGTTTTCTAAAAATTCCTAACTAATCTAGAGTTCTATTTGGTTAATACAGGTAGGTATGATGGTACCTACTCCAAAGGGCTATCTTAAGGATAGTTGGTTGGCTCGGTTACTGCTTTATGCAGAACCGAGCTTTTTGGTAAGATAATAATCATGTTTAATGTTCATTTTTTATCTTTCTAGCATGATTAAAAAGGTCAACCTTCCACTTCTTCATGCATTCGTCTTTGTAGTTATCGCCTCTTGTGCAAGAGAAAATCCTAACATAGATGAATCTACCGGTGCAGACGAGCTCACTTCACTTGAAGTGGAAACACCCATAAGTAAATCTGAAATGGAATACAGTGACATTATTTATGTGCCTATTTATTCAGATATATATTTTGATGCCAACAATCAGGAAAGCCTTCTAGCAGCAACACTTAGTATTAGAAATACTAGTGAAACAGATTCTTTGTTTATTTCCAAAATAGATTACTTTAATACCGAGGGAGAATTGGTGCGTTCTTACCTTCAGAACCAGATAAGCGTTAATCCCATGGCAACTATTAATTATGTTATTGAACGCGAAGACAGTTCAGGGGGGTCGGGAGCCAATTTTATTGTGAGGCTAAGTGCTAAAAACAAGAATATTAAGCCCCTTATCCAAGCGATAATGGTTGGTCAGAATGGAAATAAAGGGTTTGCCTTTTCTACCGATGGTTACTCCATCAAATAAAACAAAAAAATCTCAAAACAATTCATTTAACCTACAGTTACGTCTATAACATTTTGTAGTAGTAGAGTAGGTTGTAAAACGCCCTGAATCTTTTTAGGGCGTTTTCAATTTTATTTGAAGGCTGGAATTCCAGTAATATCCGCCCCTAAAATTAACAGGTGAATGTCATGTGTTCCTTCGTAGGTAACTACTGATTCCAAATTCATCATATGGCGCATCATTGGATATTCTCCGGTTATTCCCATTCCACCATGAATCTGCCGAGCCTCCCTGGCTATGTTTAATGCTACCTCAACACTGTTTCTTTTCGCCATAGAAATTTGTGACGTTGAAGCTTTCCCTTCATCCATCATTTTACCTAGCTTCCAGTTGAGCAGTTGAGCTTTTGTAATTTCAGTCAGCATCTCTGCAAGTTTTTTTTGTACGAGCTGAAAAGATCCTATTGGTTTACCAAATTGCTCTCTTTCCAATGAATATCTACGTGCCGAGTCGTAGCAATCCATTGCTGCGCCTATTGCTCCCCAAGCTATTCCATACCTTGCTTTATCCAGACACCCCATTGGAGCCCCAAGTCCATTTTTAGCTGGAAAAAGGTTTTCTTTTGGAACTTTCACATCACTAAACACTAATTCACCGGTACAAGAAGCTCTCAAAGACCATTTTCCATGAGTTTCTGGAGTTGTGAATCCATCCATCCCTCTTTCTACTATCAATCCATGTATTCTTCCTTCTTCATTTTTGGCCCAAACAACAGCGATATCTGCTTGAGGGGAATTTGAGATCCACATTTTAGCCCCATTTAGCAAATAATGGTCACCCATATCTTTGAAGTTTGTCTCCATACCTCCAGGGTTAGAACCATGATTTGGCTCGGTAAGGCCAAAGCAGCCGAGCATTTCGCCCGAGGCAAGCTTTGGCAGGTATTTTTTCTTTTGCTCCTCTGATCCATACGCATAGATGGGGTACATCACCAAAGATCCTTGTACAGATGCGGTTGATCGCATGCCCGAATCACCCCTTTCAACCTCCTGCATTATCAAACCATATGAGATGTAATCTAGACCTCCACCTCCATATTCAGCAGGGATAGTAGGTCCAAAAGCACCTACCTCTCCAAATTTTTTGACTATTTCACTTGGGAAATGATTTTTTTCCGCCCATCCTTCTATGAATGGAGTGATCTCTTTCTTAACGAAATCTCTTACAGAAGAACGGATCAATTTGTGTTCTTCTGTTAATAAATCATCCATTGCATAAAAATCAGGTGACTCAAATTCATCTACAAAATTTCGCTTCTCTGCTGTCATCAGAAGGTATGGGTTTTATGTCGTGTTATTAAATTTTAGGCCAAATTTACAACCATAAACTTCAACTACTGCGTAACGATGAGTGAAAAGAAAATAGATGAAAATATTCTCGATTTATTAAGCAAACTAGAAGAGAAATATGAAGCTATGGGCCAGAATCTTTCAAGCTACCTTGATGGACTTCTGTACTCGGATTACCTCACGTATTGGGACTATATTCATTTGGATACTCTTCTCAGTTTACAAACCCCCAGAACAGCCATTCCGGACGAAAAAATCTTTATCCTTTATCATCAAGTAACGGAGTTGTATTTCCGAATGATACTCAATGAAATGGAACAAGCTGTATTTACTGATCCAATAGGAGAAGACACTTTTTTAAAACGATTAAGGAGAATTAATCGATATCTCGATCATCTTATTGATTCATTTGATGTCATGACTGATGGAATGGATCAGGAGCAGTTTCTAGCCTTTAGAATGGCCCTGCTTCCAGCAAGTGGTTTTCAATCAGCACAGTATAGAAAACTGGAAATCCTATCTACAGACTTCAAAAATCTCACGAATATCGATGGAAGGGATAAATTAAAAAATGAAGAGTCCATTGAAATTCTTTATGAATCTCTTTACTGGAAGGCTGGAGCCACGGAGCTTGCATCAGGTAAAAAAACCTTAACCTTAAAACAGTTTGAAGCAAAATACAGTAAAGAATTTATCGACCTGGGCAAAAACGTACGCGACTGTAATCTTTATCGTAAGTTTGAAGACAATTATTCAGGAAATGAAAATATCATTCACGAACTGAAGCTATTGGATCAAAAATCCAATGTGGATTGGCCCCTCCAGCATCTTAAATCTGCAACAAGATACTTACAGAGAGACCCAAACGTGATCAAAGCATCCGGAGGGACTAATTGGCAAAAGTACCTACCTCCCAGACGCCAGCGTATTATCTTTTATCCGGAATTATGGACAACTGAGGAGCTGATTGAATGGGGTCAAAAATTCAAGAAAGCATTATCAAGTCCACATGCTTAAGGTATGTAGCTATATCATCCTAATTATAAGCTTATCTCAGTCCTTTGCTCAGACCAGGCAAGCAAAAAATTACTTCGATTCCGATAGTACAAAGATTCGGGAAATCTATCATTATTCAATTGATGATTCCCTCCTGAATGGGACTTATGAATCTTTTTACCTCAATGGATCTCTAAAGAGTTATGGTTGGTTTGAGCAAAATCAGCCTGACAGCCTCTGGAAGTACTATTATGAAAATGGAAGAAAAAAGGCAGAAGGTAGATTTCGGAGAGGAATTCCATACGGAAAGTGGAAATACTATTATGAAAATGGAAATATAAAATCCGAAGGAGAACTAAAGGGGAATTCGAAGTATGGAACCTGGAAGTTTTACTATGAAAATGATGGTGAGAAGAGCAATGGTAAGTATGAAAACAACAAAAAATTTGGGATTTGGAATTATTTCTATGAAGATGGCTCATTAAAAGCACAGACAATTATCGAAAATGGTGTCGGTAATTATACCGAATTCTACCCTTCAGGAAGTAGGAGAATGGAGGGTAAAAACGTCGATGAAAAAAGTGAAGGCGAGTGGACATACTATTATGAAACGGGAGAAATAGAAGCAATTGGAAACTATCAAAATGGACTAAAAACCGGTAATTGGACTTACTATCATAAAACAGGTCAAACTTCTGCAAGTGGTAATTATCAAGCCGGCAATAGACAGGGAGAATGGACTTATTACTACGAAAATGGAAAAATCAGCCAGAAAGGCAATCTTATCAATGACCAAAAAGACGGTTTTTGGAAATTGTTTTATCCTACAGGAGAAGTGCTTGAAGAGGCTGAATTTGATCAAGGAGATGGATTCATTAATGAATATTATCCAAGTGGTAGTCAAAAATCCAAAGGCAGAATTGTAGACGGTAAAAAAACTGGTAAATGGTTCTATTACAGTGAAATGGGTAATTTAGAAGGAGAGGCTGAATTAATTAGCGGGGAAGGCCAATACATCGGCTATTATCCTGACGGAACGATAAAGATGAAAGGCCTAATTAAGGACGGTAAAAGAGTAGGTGAATGGCAACTGTTCAATCCAGATGGATCAACTGCAGGAACATACCTCCCTATTTATGAAAATGAACAACCTATTTTCAAAACTAGAATCACTCAGGATTTTGTTGAAAAAAATTCACCAGATAAGCCAAACTACCACCCCGAAAAAAGAGGACTTAGATATTTTCTACCTAGAGTAAATGAGTACAAAGGATTTATTGTAGCAACAAACCCAGCATGGTTGATAGATGATCAGCTACCTATCGCCATTGAATATTACATTCAGGAAAGACTGGGGTATGAATTACAATTCAATATCATTAGAGACCCTTTCTTTTCAAATCATGCCGATATTGGAGATTACCAGGTCTATGCAAGCGGTTCTAAAGTCCACTTTCGCCAGAAGTTCTATCATGCCGACTCCAAGCTAGGTATGTTCTATTTTGGTCATGAAATTAGTTTCAAATATGTAAACAGCCAGGTAAATCATACCGATACACTGATCATTCAGCAGCCCAGAAGATTCGGTAGCCTGATCGAAACCTCATACGGATATGGAGTTTTCGTTGGAAACCGGTGGATGAAAGATGTTGGTGCTTCAGGCCTCACGGTAGATTTATTCCTGGGAATTGGTATTACAGGGAGATCTTTTGATAAAAAATATGAACCAATTCAGGTTCTGGACAATTACTTTGACGGAGAGATAAAGTCTTCGCTACATTTCCCG
Organism: Ekhidna sp.; assembly: GCA_965267215.1. Classification (GTDB taxonomy): domain Bacteria; phylum Bacteroidota; class Bacteroidia; order Cytophagales; family Cyclobacteriaceae; genus Ekhidna. Next base: position 201,916 of record OZ253940.1, on the reverse strand, counting down.
ATCATTTTCGGATTGAATATTGGATACGCTTTAACTAAAAGTAAGAGTAAAACGCAATGAGTAAAAAGACAGTCGTTTTAGGAGCTTCACCTAACCCCATGAGATATGCATTTCTAGCTTCTGAAAGATTGAAAGCCAAAGGCTATGAAATTGTACCCGTAGGTATAAAAAAAGGTTCTGTTTTTGGAGAGGATATCCTTGACTTAAGAAAAAAACCTGCGATAAAGGATGTAGACACCATCACCATGTATGTTGGACCTAAAAATCAGAAAGAATGGGAAGATTATCTATTGTCCTTGAATCCGAGGAGAATCATATTTAATCCAGGAGCAGAAAACACTGACCTGGCTCAAAAAGCTAATGAAAAAGGTATAGAAACCATTAATGCCTGTACGCTTGTCATGCTAAGCAATGGACTTTACTAATGAATGGGAATATCTCTTTCCTCCCTATGCCTTCCCAAATGAAGATCCATGTGATGATATAAACTCAATCTGAAAATATGCCGCTTTTCATAGGAATAGGGTGACCCTTTATGCCTATACGAAAACATATATCCGCCTTGAACCTGAAATTGTTCACTAAGGTTATATCCGAAACCAGCAAAGGCTCTATTATCTTCCAGGTGATTGAAGATGATTGTTTTTCCTGCTTGAATAAATATTTCATTGTAGAGGGATATAAAAAGGGTATGATTCTCAAATGCCGGCTTATTAAGCGGCACATGAATGGTGAGTTTATATCGAAATCGATGTGTTAGTTCAAAAGGAGACTCTTTTACATAATCACGTCTCCACCTTTGCTCCGTTCTAAGCTGATGATATACTTTAATATGATCAAATGGAGTAGCGAGTACTGCCTGTTGCCAAAAGCGATATTGAGGCACCACTTTATCTACATTCGGTTCCTCCGGGTTGGGGGCCCAATAAAAAGGAAGCACAACACCTGCAGTAAAATCCAGGTATTGCTTAATGGTGTACGTAGCACCAAATCGGAGGTATACTTGGGCCATCTCATTGAACCCATCTCTTTTTCTTATGTGATACTCTCCATAGTATGCCCACTTATCATTGAAATGATACTTTGTATAAAAACCAAGCCAAATACCATCGGTGCTTGATACCTGTTTTTCTGGTGGGGGAACCATAGATTGAGCTGAAGCCCCGAAAAAGCAAAAAAACAATAAGATGCCTAAGACGCACCTATAAAGCTGACTCATTTTATAGTGTTAGGTTCACCAAATTTGAACTTTTTTAAGTTAAAAATTCAATTTTTAAAGATAAACTTCAATCCAACGATGTGACTGATTTTGATATTGGAGGCACAACATTCACACCCCTCTCCTGAAGAGATAAAAGTGTAGCTCGTGATTTTGAATTCGTATGGCTATTCAAATCTATTTCAAGATTTCTCCAGTAAAAGGTCTTTAGTTGTAACTTAAGTAGGCAGGAGGGGATAGACTTAATTTCAGTATCAGAAATATCTAAATCAATAAGCGAATTCAACTCACCTATTGAATCAGGAAACGATGGAATGTAATTATCCTGAAAATGGAGTACTCTCAATTTACCAAGTTGAGAGATACTGGCTGGAATCTCACTCAACCTGTTATGATGAATGTATAATTCTTCCAGCTGACTTAAGTCACCGATACTTTCAGGAAGATCGAATAAATGATTGAAGGATAGATAGAGAATTTTAAGCCTTTCGAGCTCTCCAATTTGCGATGGTATTTTTTCTAGATTATTGTAATAAAGATCTATTACTTCAAGTTTATTTAACTCAAATAACTCAATAGGTATCTTAGATAAGTTGTTTTTGTAAAATGAAAGTTTTGATAACTCTGATAAATTAGAAATTCCATCAGGGATGACTTGTATGCTATTCACTTGCACTTGCAATTCCCTTAAACCAACCATCCTATAAAATGCAGGATCCCAACCCTGCAATTCACATTTATTTATTTTGAGGATTTCAATATGATCAAGAAGACCATACCATCTTTTATCAAGTTTTAATGGATTGGAAGAAATATCTAATTCTTTCAATTTCTTTAATCTTCTACCCCTCCACGTAGGAAGCTTATTGAAATCATTGTTTTCCAAAATCAACTCTTTCAAGTTCTTAAGACGGTGTACACCAGGCAACTTAGAAAGTCCATTTCCACTCAGATCTATTTTTTCTACACCATCCAGTTTAGGAAGCTTGATTTTTTCATCTCCTAACTGATTATTCCTCCAATATATCCTTTTCAGTTTCTTGAGATTACTTAGTTCTTTCGGGAGGCGTGTAATTTGGTTATTGTCGAGTAGAAGCACTTCTAAATCTGTTGCATTATATATCCAGTCCGGCACTTCTTTCAATCTGGCACCCGTAAGATCTATCTCAACCAATGCAGCAACACCCCTTTGCACATACTCCTTAATTCGTTCTTGTGCTCTTTTATGAAGTCTTTCTTCCCTCACCGTTGAGATTGAATCCGCATATCTTTGAGGATACTTCTCCCTCATTTTGTGAGCCTTTTCAAACCGTTTTAAAGTCGCTTCATACGCCTTCCTTCTGGCAATTGCAGTACTATCCTCAGCTAACTTAGAACTTGATACGGTATCTTGTGCAACTAAGAAAAAAGGCACAAAAATTGTGATGAGAAGCCAGAATTTAAAGGGATTACAAGGATTCATTTTAGGATCGGTCAATGCTAGGTTTTAAAGGTGAATTTTAACCTACAAAAACCCCGCCAAATCGGGATAATTTTAGTAAATTTGAAGCTTTATAAAATCTACATTTTGAACACATAAGGGCATATACAGTAAATTCAAAAATCAATCGATTCTAGCTCTTATTTCTGTTTTTAATCACTGCAAATGGAAGAAAATAAACAACACAAAAAAGGGGATTATTCTGCCAGTAATATTCAGGTATTAGAGGGGCTGGAGGCTGTTAGGAAAAGACCGGCCATGTACATTGGGGATGTAAGTGTGAAGGGACTTCACCATATGGTTTGGGAAGTGGTAGACAATTCAATTGATGAGGCACTTGCCGGACATTGCGATACCATCACTGTAGAAATAAACGAAGATGAGTCTATCACAGTAACTGACAATGGGCGAGGGATTCCTACGGACATTCACAAGAAAGAAAATAGAAGTGCACTAGAGGTGGTAATGACTGTCCTGCATGCGGGTGGTAAATTCGACAAAGACACCTACAAAGTATCAGGAGGTCTCCATGGTGTTGGGGTATCCTGTGTAAATGCGCTTTCAACCCAGCTTATAGCCACTGTCCACAGAAACGGGATCATACACAAACAAGAATATAGCAGAGGTGTTCCTCAGGGAGCAGTAGAAGAAATTGGAAAAACTGATATAACCGGTACGATTATACATTTTAAGCCGGACAATGAAATATTTACGGTCACCAAGTACAACAATGAAACTATCGCTTCAAGATTAAGGGAGCTTTCGTACCTGAATGCTGGTATCAAAATCAAAATGATCGATCACCGTGAAGTGGAGGATGGCAAATCTTATGAAGAAGAGTTTTACTCAGAAGGAGGACTTGCAGAATTCGTAAGTTATTTGGACAATACACGCGAAAGTTTACTCCCAGATCCTATTTTTATTGAAGGTGATAAGGGTGGTATCCCTGTTCAGGTCGCTCTGAGCTACAATACCTCATACACTGAAAATGTTGTCTCTTATGTAAATAATATCAATACAATTGAAGGAGGTACACACGTATCAGGTTTTAGAAGAGCACTTACTCGAACACTCAAAGGATATGCTGATAAATCTGGTCTTCTAGATAAAGTTAAGGTAGAAATTAGTGGTGATGACTTTAGAGAGGGTCTTACAGCAGTAATATCGGTAAAAGTAGCTGAGCCCCAGTTTGAAGGACAAACGAAAACTAAACTTGGAAACTCAGAAGTAATGGGTGCAGTAGATACTTGCGTAAGTGAGATATTACTCGAGTACCTGGAAGAGCATCCCAAAGAATCTAAACAAATAGTATCAAAGGTCATTCTCGCAGCACAGGCCCGACATGCAGCCAGAAAGGCCAGAGAGATGGTACAGCGCAAAAATGTACTCTCAGGGACAGGATTACCAGGAAAACTAGCCGATTGCTCAGATAAAGATCCGGCTGTATGTGAATTATATCTGGTAGAGGGAGATTCGGCTGGCGGATCAGCTAAACAGGGGAGAGATAGAAAGTTCCAGGCAATCTTACCTCTTAGAGGAAAGATACTAAATGTAGAAAAAGCACAAGAACACAAGATTTATGACAATGATGAAATAAAAAACATCATCACAGCCCTAGGAGTGTCCTTCGGAACGGAGGAAGATGAAAAGGCTTTGAATATGGAGAAGCTGAGATATCATAAAATAATCATTATGACTGATGCTGATATCGATGGAAGTCATATTAGGACCTTGATTCTTACTTTCTTTTTCAGGTACATGAGAGCTTTGATAGAAAAAGGATACCTATATATTGCCCTACCACCCCTTTATTTGATCAAAAAAGGTAAAACTGAGAAGTATGCATGGTCGGAAGATGATAGGGCGCGGGTGATAAAAGAAGTGGCACCAGAAGGAAAAGAAGATACGGTTGGAGTCCAGAGATACAAAGGTCTTGGAGAAATGAATCCGGATCAATTATGGACAACTACGATGGATCCGGCGAATAGAAGCCTGAAGCAGGTGACAATCGAGTCAGCAGCTGAAGCAGACCATTTATTCTCAATGCTCATGGGAGATGAAGTAGCCCCTAGAAGGGAATTCATTGAGAAGAATGCGAAATACGCTAATGTGGACGTATAATTACTTAGATAATATTATCTGATACATGGCTTGGATAAACTTCCAAATTACGGCGAACGTAAAAAGGATGGCTGATCCAAAAGCAAAAATGATCAGAAGAAAAAAGTCTAAAATTTTTTCCATACTCTTCAGGTTAATTGTTCTCTGAATATACGGCTTAATAACTAAGAAGGCTATAAAATGTTTAACAAATTTTCACTTATGGAATATAATTTTATTAAGAAAGCCATTTTCGGATTTTTATTTGTCGCCTTAGCGTCATTCGGATTTGCTCAGACCTACTGGCAACAGCGAGTAGAGTACGACATGACCATTGATTTTGATGTAGAGACAAATCAATTTAGTGGTGACCAAAAATTGAAATATTTTAATAATAGTCCTGACACATTAATAAAGGTCTTCTATCACCTTTATTTTAACGCTTTCCAACCAGAAAGCATGATGGATAAACGAAGTAGAACAATTGAAGATCCTGATGGACGAGTGGCGGACCGTATCGTTAAATTGGATGATTCTGAGATCGGCTATCATAAGATTAATTCATTGACTCAAGATGGAGAAAATGTTTCCCACAAAATTGAGGGGACGGTACTTGAAGTTCAACTGGCAGAACCCTTGCTTCCAGGTTCCGCAACCGTTTTAAATATGAATTTTCAAAGCCAGGTGCCAATCCAGATCAGGAGAAGCGGAAGAGATAATGCAGAAGGGATTGAGTACAGCATGGCTCAGTGGTATCCTAAAATGGCTGAGTATGATGAAAGAGGATGGCATGCTCACCCGTATATCGGAAGAGAGTTCTATGCACCGTGGGGAGATTTTAAGGTTACTCTTACCATTGACAAAAATTATGTTGTGGCAGGCACAGGTGTGCTACAAAACCCTAACGAAGTTGGATACGGTTATGAAGAAGAGGGAGTCAAAATAAAAAGAAAAGGAAAAAAACTTACATGGAATTTTAAAGCAGAAAAAGTACATGATTTTGTTTGGGCAGCAGATCCAGACTATACACATACTACTGCCCAAGTTCCAAATGGACCAATTCTTCATTTCTTTTATGAAAAAGGTGAAAAAACGGAAGCATGGGAAGAGCTTCCTGAACTTGCTGTCAAGGCTTTTGAATACATCGAAAAGAATTTCGGAGAATATCCTTATCCTCATTATTCAATTATTCAAGGAGGTGACGGAGGTATGGAATATCCAATGGCCACACTTATTACAGGTCACAGAAACATTCAAAGCTTAACTGGTGTAACCGTGCATGAAGCACTTCATAGCTGGTATCAAGGATTATTGGCGACAAACGAAAGCTACTACGCCTGGATGGATGAGGGATTCACGACCTATGCTACGGCAGAAACAATGGCACAATTGTTTGAAAACCCTGGAAGATCGCAAGCACGCAACTACCAGGTTTACAACTATCTAACCACTTCAGGTAAAGAAGAACCGCTAAGCACTCATTCTGATCATTTCGAAACGAATTCAGCTTACGGATTGGGATCTTATTATAAAGGTGCGATTGCACTTGCACAGATGAATTATATCATTGGAAAAAACGCGACAGCCAGTGCTCTTAAGAAGTATTATTATCAATGGAGATTCAGACATCCGGATGCTAATGACTGGATTCGGGTATTTGAAAAAGAGTCAGACCTTGAATTGGATTGGTATCTGGACTATTGGGTAAATACAGTGAACACTATAGATTATGCTTTAGACTCTGTATCAGAGCAGGAAGGTAAAACAATGATCACCCTAAAACGCGAAGGAAAAATGCCAATGCCAGTAGATGTATATATTACATTTTCAGATGGCTCAAAGAAAATTTATTATGCCCCCCTTGCCATGATGAGAGGAGAAAAGGAAAATGATACAAACCTGGAACGCATCATATTAGCCGATTGGACCTGGACACATCCCTCCTATAAATTTACCATAGACACCCCCCTGGCAAGCATTCAATCCATCGAGATAGATGAAAGCGGTTATATGGCAGACGTGAACAGAGAAAACAATAAGTGGTCAGGAGATTAGATCTTCTGACTACCTAGACACGTTTCCTTTTATTGAAATAATTTGTGTTGGGGTGACAGGATCATTTGAATAAATAGTGATCGATTTGTATTGATTACCCCGCATCTCTGAGGTATCAAAAAAGATTTTGAGTTTTTGACTCTTACCTTTCTTGATACCTTTATTTTTTAGCTCATAAGTGATGCATCCACAATTTGATTTAATTGCTCTGAAGTGGAGTTTTTCCTTCCCAATGTTCGATAAATTAAACTCAGCTTCTATCACAGTACCGGCAGTCACTTTTCCAAAATCAAGCGACCGATCAGAAATCTCTAATTTCGGAGCATTGTCTAACTCTTCGGCAGTCATTTCAGGAAAGTACTCTTCAATAACAGCCATCACTGAAAGATTTTCTTCCGAATCAGCATATTGAATGTTATCACTTACAAATCCAAAGTCATTCTTTTTTTCAGGATCATAAGAAACCTTTATTTGCCCCACTTCTCCAGGCTTAAGCGATGATGGCACAATCATCATTTTGATATGATCAGGCAAGATCAGTTTTTCAGAATCTAAAAGCTCGATAGTGTCAGAATTATTATAAATATCAAAGGTCTTATCAACCACTTTTTCAGTCGTGATTTTTCCCATGTTCAATCCTCGGTATTTCAATCTGAAGTTCCCTAAAACTACCGGATATTCTTGCTCTGGAGTTTTCGGTTTTGGTCTTACAAAACCAGAAATGTAAAGTGTTTGATTTGACTTTGGGTCTGTGGTTGTTATCCTTAATGACTTTCTAAATCTGCCGGGTCTATTTCTAGGATTATACTTTGCTTTGACATAACCCGAATCACCGGGCATCACCACTTCACGCGTCCACCCCGGTGTGGTACATCCACAAGAAGCCTTCACATTGGTGATTTTGACTCCCTGCTCGCTATTATTCACGAAGTAAAAGGTGAATTCTGCCGGGCCGCTTTCCTCATTTATATCACCAAAATTATGATCTGTTACTTCAAAGTCTAGCTTGCCCTGGGCCAGAATCATGGATATTAAGGAAAAGGAAAATAAAGTTAGAATCGCTCTCATCTCATTCTGTTTTTTCGTTTCAAAACCCTCAAATACAAAACACCAAATTATATAGGTTTGCACAAATTTATCAAATTCAATGGCACGAATACTTACAGGAATACAAAGCTCTGGAAAACCTCACCTAGGAAATTTACTAGGCGCAATCATTCCCGCAATTGAGTTGTCTAAGAAAGATGAGAATGAGTCATTCTTTTTTATAGCTGATCTTCATTCATTAACCACAATAAAAGATCCTCAGCTCCGCATAGAAAATGTAAATGCTGTGGCCGCAGCATGGCTTGCATGTGGGTTTGATACTTCATCAAATGTCTTTTATCGACAGTCGCGGATACCAGCTTGTTGTGAGCTGGCATGGTATCTGAACTGCTTCACTCCTTACCCCATGCTTGCCAATGCAACCTCATTTAAAGAGAAATCAGATAAGCTTTCCGACGTAAATGCCGGAATATTTTCATACCCTGTCCTTCAAGCGGCGGACATACTATTGTATGATGCAGAATTTGTTCCCGTTGGTAAAGACCAAAAACAACACTTAGAAATCACTCGAGATATTGCTTCCTCATTCAACCATCAGTATGATGAAACTTTCGTAGTACCAGAAGTATTGATTGATGACAATGTGATGACCATCCCGGGTACCGACGGACAAAAAATGAGTAAAAGCTACGGCAACATCATTGATGTTTTCCTACCGGAAAAGAAGTTGAGAAAAAATGTCATGCAAATTGTCACGGATAGCACTCCTTTAGAAGAGCCAAAGAATCCGGATACATGTCATGTATTTGCCCTTTATAAATTATTGGCTAATGACCACCAGACTGCAACCATGAGAAAGAATTATGAAGGCGGTAACTATGGTTATGGACACGCAAAACAAGAACTATTTGAATTGATCCTTGATCGATTTAACGAGGAACGTGAAAAGTTTGATTATTACATGGAAAATTCAGAAGCACTTGAACAAGAGTTACAGAAGGGTGAGAAAAAAGCAAGTGAGATCGCTCAAAGTGTTTTGAATCGGGTGAGAGAAAAATTGGGTTACAACTAAGCTATGACAGCAAAAGAAAAAGCAGAGCAATGGTTAAATACATCTAATCTAGATGACAAAGCCAAGGATGAAATAGGCCATCTTCTGAAAAATCCATCAGAATTAGAAGAGGCATTTCTAGCAAGTCTTGAATTTGGTACCGGCGGCCTTAGAGGTATCATGGGAATTGGCACCAACAGAATGAATAAATATACTGTGGGCATGGCGACACAGGGGTTTTCCAATTACCTCAAAAAAGAAGTTTCATCGAACATCAAGGTAGCTATCGCATATGATAGCAGAAATAATAGTCAATTTTTTGCTGAAACAGCTGCTAACATTTTTTCTGCTAACGGAATACAAGTTTACTTATTTGAGCATTTGAGACCCACTCCTGAACTATCTTTTGCAGTTCGTCATTTAGGATGCCATGGGGGTATAGTTATCACAGCTTCTCACAATCCAAAAGAATATAACGGGTATAAAGTCTATTGGGCTGATGGTGGGCAGATTGTCCCTCCTCATGATAAAAATATCATCAAAGAGGTTCAAGAAATTGACTCCATTGATTCAATCAATTTCAACGCTAATCCCGGATTAATTCATCCGATAGGTGATGAAGTTGATAGAGCCTATTTAGAAATGATCAAGAGCCTTTCCCTTGCACCAAAGGTGATTGAACAGCTAAAAGACTTAAAGATTGTCTTTTCTTCAATCCACGGAACAGGCATTACCATGGTTCCACAAGCACTTCAGGCAGTTGGTTTTAGCGATGTAAGTATTGTGGAAGAGCAATCTGAGCCTAATGGAAATTTTCCAACAGTAGTTTACCCCAACCCGGAAGAAAAAGAAGCTATGTCACTAGCTCTACAAAAAGGGAGTGAGATCGATGCTGATCTAATTTTGGCCACTGATCCTGATGCAGACCGGGTAGGCATAGCTGCAAAAAATACGAAAGGTAATTTCCAATTATTAAATGGAAATCAGACTGGAGCTCTTTTGGTTTACTATCTACTCAAAAAACAGTCCGAAATTGGTTTTAAGGGTAATGAATACATCGGAAAAACCATAGTTACCAGTGAGCTAATCAGGGATATTGCGACCAATTTTGGTGTGAAATGCTATGATACACTCACTGGATTTAAATGGATCGCCGATATGATTGGGAAAAAAGAAGGATCTGAAGTATTTATAGGAGGTGGTGAAGAAAGCTATGGCTATATGATTGGTGAAGCAGTACGCGACAAAGATGCAGTCGCCAGCAGTGTAATGATAGCAGAGATGACTGCATGGGCAAAATCGCAAAACATGAGCATTTTTAATTTATTAATGGAAATCTATACAGAATCGGGTTTTTATTATGAAGAATTAAAGTCTATCACCAAAAAAGGACTGAAAGGCAAAGAAGAAATCGGCAAGATGATGGAAAATTTCCGAACCAGCCCACCAAAAAGCTTAGCAGGATCTGCCGTTGTAGAAGTCATCGATTATGCAGAGGGTATTAAATTGACTGGAGGGAAAAAGCTTGCTATTGACTTTCCAAGGTCAAATGTATTGCAATACCTTACTGAGGACGGCACCAAGGTAAGCGTTCGTCCATCAGGCACTGAACCCAAAATCAAATTTTATTTTTCGGTTAGGAGCAATGTTGATGAAAATGATTATTTTGAACTAGAAGAAAAAAGCAAGAATAAAATTCATAACTTATTGAAGGACTTGAATTTGTGAAGGAGTTATTAATTATTGGATTAAATAAATCAAAAGTGTTAATTTGCGAAGGTTAGGAAGATTATCTAATCTAATCTTTCCAAAGAGTGAGTCACCAATCTAACCGAATATCGAATTGAGTAGTGTAGGACTAAATTTTTTGCTTGTAATTGTAGGATTTGTCCTCCTCATAAAAGGAGCTGATTACCTTGTAAATGGGGCTTCTTCTCTTGCTAAAAGATTCAATGTATCCGATATTGCCATAGGATTGACGGTGGTTGCCATGGGGACCTCAGCTCCAGAATTAGTGGTTAATATCATTTCAGGATCCGTCCAAGACGGTGGTAGTGGTGCCAATGAAGTCGTATTTGGGAACATCATAGGCTCAAACATTTTTAACCTTTTTCTTATTCTGGGGATTTCAGCCATTATCTACCCACTCACTGTTGAAAGAAATGCCCTTTGGAAGGAAGTCCCCTATTCACTTCTGGCTACATTCATTTTCTTCATATTAGTAAATGACGCCCTATTTTTTGATAAAACTTCAAGCTCATTGGATGTTAAAGATGGGATCATTCTTTTAGTGATGTTTGTGCTCTTCCTCGTTTATATATTTATGAACCTTAGCAGAAATCCGGAAGCTGAAGTAGAAGACATAGAACTGCACGGAAGTTTGAAAACCACAATCATGATAGTGGTGGGAATTATCGGGTTAGTCTTTGGTGGCAACCTAATAGTAGATAATGCTGTAACCATTGCAAAATTTTATGATGTAAGTGATAAAATGATTGGTTTGACGATTTTGGCCGCTGGAACCTCGCTTCCAGAATTGGCAACTTCAGCAGTTGCTGCCTTTCACAAGAAATCTGACTTAGCAGTAGGTAACATTGTCGGATCGAATATTTTTAATCTGCTATTAGTACTTGGATCCACGGCAATTGTTCATTCGCCACTTGTATTTACACCTTCGCTAAATACAGATCTCTACATTGTAATGATCGGAACTTTCATGTTGTTCATTTTCATGTTCACATTAAACAAATACAAATTGGATAGAGCGGAGGGTATGGTGTACTTACTGGGTTTTGTGATTTACTCCTATTACTTATTTGCACGAGAAGAAATTCTCCCCTCTTTATTCTAATACATATTTTATATGCTACCGAAAATAGATCCTACGACCACCAAGTCATGGGCTAGTTTGATAGAGCTTTCCTCACAAGAAAGAACGATACGCAAACTCCTAGAGGATCCATCCAGGATCTCCAAATACACTTTTGATCATGGAGATTTTCATTTTGATTTCTCCAAAAATGATATTTCTGATGAAATTCTTTCATCATTATTGGAGCTAGCCAATGAATGCCAACTAAGAGATGCCATACATTCGATGTTTAGTGGTGATAAGATCAATGAAACGGAACAAAGATCCGTATTACATGTAGCTTTGAGAAGAGAGGATAGAGAGGAAGTAAAGCATGAATTGAAAAAAGTAAAATCATTCTCTGACAAGCTGAATACAGGAGAATGGAAGGGATTTTCCGACAAGAAAATTACGGATATAGTCAATATCGGGATAGGTGGGTCGGACCTTGGCCCTAAGATGGTTTCTCAAGCACTCAGGCCGTATTGGAAGCAAATAAAACCTCATTATGTTTCCAATGTGGATGCATCTCAAATGCTTGAAACGTTAGAAGATCTTAATCCCGAGACGACCTTATTCATTATTGCATCAAAAACATTTACTACTCAAGAGACCATCACAAATGCGCTCTCAGCCAGAGATTGGTTTCTAAAAAGCGGAAACAAATCAGATATTAAAAAGCACTTTGTAGCTGTAAGCACCAACACCGCTGCAGTCAGTGAGTTCGGTATTCCTGAAGAAAACATGTTTGAATTCTGGGATTGGGTTGGAGGAAGATTTTCCCTTTGGTCAGTTATAGGTTTAAGCATTGCTTGCGCAGTAGGGTATGAACGATTTGAAGAGTTGTTAAGTGGTGCTCATGAAATGGATACCCATTTCATGAGCACTGACCTGGACAACAACCTCCCTGTTATATCCGCTCTAATTGGCATTTGGTACAATAACTTCCTGGGTTATGACTCTATGGCTATTTTGCCTTACGATCACAGGTTAAGGTACCTTCCATCCTACCTTCAACAAGTCGATATGGAAAGTAATGGAAAATATGTTGACAGAAACGGCAAGGAGGTTTCATATCAAACAGGTCCGATTATATGGGGTGAGCCTGGAACTAATGGACAACATGCGTTTTATCAATTGATTCATCAGGGCACCAAAATTATCCCCTGCGAATTTATCGCGGTAGTAAATCCTACGCATGAACTTACAGATCATCATGAAAAGCTTTTATCGAACTTCTTCGCTCAGTCTGAGGCATTGCTAACCGGAAAATCAGAAGATCAGGTTTTAACAGAGGTTGGAAGTGAAGCAAGCGAAATAGTGATCAAATCAAAAATATTTAAAGGAAATAGGCCTTCAACAAGCATACTAATTAATGATTTAAATCCTCATAATCTGGGAAAACTTATTGCTTATTATGAACATCGAGTTTTTGTGCAGGGGGTGATATGGAATGTTTTCAGTTTTGATCAATGGGGTGTGGAGTTAGGTAAACAGCTATCAAAACCCATACTAAAAGAGGTAAAATCAAGCGATGATGGAGAGCATGACCCCTCCACCTCATCATTGATCAAACAATATCAGGGCATGCGCAGATAGCTAGCGATAATACCGGCAGCTATACCAACATTTAATGATTCTGCCTTTCCAAATCTAGGAATGCTTAAATAGTTGCTTATCGCTTTCCTGGATAATTCGCTGATCCCATTTGATTCACTTCCTAATACAAAAACAGAATGACTTTTAATATTATGCTCAAAAAGCGATTCACCATACATATCTGCTCCGAAAATTGGATTTCTATTTTGTTCATAAAAAGTATTTAAGTCAACCTCAAAAACTTTCATTCTGGTGAAAGATCCCATCGTACTATTGATCGTTTTGGGATTGTAAAAATCAGCACAGTCGTTTGAACAAACCAATTGATCAAAGCCAAACCAATCAAGTGTTCGTATAATAGTACCTACATTTCCAGGATCACCTACGCCATCAAGCACAAACACGTGATCATTTTTGTTGAGAGATGTTAACTTCCAATATTTAACTTTGGCTATACCAATCACATCCTGATTGGTTTTGAATGTTCCCAAACTCTCCAAAACGTTACTTTTTACCTCTTCTACCCTGATATTACCAGGTATTTGATATTTTGAAAAAAAACTTTCAGTCCCTACGATAAGCGTTGTTTCAAAATCAGATGCGATCAACTCTAGCACATTTTTTGCGCCTTCTACTAAAAAGCATTCCTCACGAGTGCGGTACTTCTTAACTTTGAGTGATTTTATAAATTTTTGATCCTTCTTTGAGAGCATCTGATTTGAAGCGTTTTTTTAGACCAAGCCAAATATCACTATTTGCAGGCATTTTTCTTTCCTCATGCCTTGGTTCAAAATTCCTTAAAAATGATCAGCATATTCTAGCCAAACAAAAAGTAGTTGGATTATCCGGTTCACTTGAAGATGATGCGAAGGGGCTGTTCGAACAAGAATCAAATAGTCGTATTCTTTTTGGATACTACCCGTTTACGCACTTAGCACATTTTCATCAGCTTGGAAAAGAGGGTATTGGATATAAAAGAAATGTGCAGAGACTAGAATTAAGAAGGGATGATCTCATCGAGATTTATTCAATGCGAACGGCTAAGTCAGACTCAGGACGCAAAAAAACTCTGCAAAATAGACTAGATAAAAAACTTAAGAACAAAAACGATAAAATTGAACGCGTTCGCAATCGATTCAAAAGAAAGATATCAAAAAAAGAAAATAAATTAGCCGATTTCGAGAATAGGCTTAATGAGAAAATTGCTGATTCCCAAGGAAAAAAGAAGAACAAACTCCAAGCTAAGCTTACCTGGGAAACTTTCAAAGAAAGGGAAAGGATAAAGAGACTCAAAAGTTATAAGTGGATCGGTTTATGGTATTTTGATCCAGACATTGTAAGAGCGGAACGAGATTCTCTGGAAGCTAAATACGATGCTAGAATAGCATCTACCAAAAAAGAAAACAAAATACAGAAGCTTAGAAATCGCAAAGCAAAAAAGATTGATAAGAAGAATCGTACAATAAAACAGGGAAATCAGTTAATGCGGTGGGGAGAGAAGCCTGTTATATATAACCCTGTTAGCTCAGCTCTTACGGCAGAAAAAATTGATCAGTACTTACATTCAAAGGGATACTTCAAGTCAAAAATCACCATTGATACGTCTACTTATGATAGTCTCGGACCCGTGAGGAAAATCGGAAGAAAAACGAGAAATTGGTTTAGCAGGTGGTCTGGAGCTAAGAAAAGATACATCAACCTGGAATATCATGTAAACTTGAACAACAGATCTGTCATAGACTCTGTGCAATACCATATTCAAGACACGGTTTTACAGGCTCTCATATTTGAAAATATTAAAGATTCTCCATTGAAAAAGGGGTATTATGATCAGGAAGTTTTGAGCGAAGAGAGGGACTTCATTTATGATTTGGCTGTAAACAATGGTTACTATGAGTTCTCCAAACAGTACATTGGATTTCAGGTGGACTCGGTTCAGCTGGGAAAAGATACAGTCATTGTTCGTGAGGTCATTAAAAATCCCCCTGGTAAAAACGAGCATAAAATATTTTATCTTGACTCGATTGTATTTGTAACAGATGCCAGCATCAGTCAGTCCTTTAACAGGACCCAAGAGAAATACCGAGATATCACATTTCTATTTGGCAAGAATCGATATTCCAAGAAAGTACTTGAATGGCGCATACCATTGGAGCAAGATGACCCCTATAGTCGTGATCTAACCATCGAAACACAAAGACAACTGTCTTTTCTTGATAATTTCAAATTCATAAATATCAACTACGATACAACTGGCAACTTCTTTGTCGCTAATATTTTCACTTCGCCTTTTGATAAATATCAAACTTCAAGTGAATTTGGCCTTTCAAGGAGTCAAGGAAAACCAGGCCCTTTCGCAAGTATCAATCTGAAAAATAGGAATACTTTTCGAACCCTTGAAATATTGAGTTTCGATGCAAATGCCAGATTGGAGGATCTTCCTTCCGTGAGAGAGCAAACGAACGTCAACCGAAATTATACTTCCCGCCAGTTTGGCGCTGAGGCAGCCATAACTTTTCCACAGTTCTTATTTCCACTTGGATCGTATTACAAGAATAAAATAGGACGTTACAATCCAAAAACAAGAATATCTTTCAGCTTCTCCTTTGAAGATCGTATCAACGAGTATCGAAGATTAATATACACGGGAAGATGGACCTATAGCTGGCAAGTAAGAGACCAGATCAAATACACTTTGATACCCTTTCAATTGAGCTTGACAGATGCAGCTATTACAGGAGCTGAATTCAGACAAGAATTGAATGACCTCTTAGAAGAAAACAATCCCTACGCGCTCGCTTTTCAATCAGCCGTGGTGAGTAGCCAGGCTTTCCAACTTGATCTTAATCTGGGGGATTATGCCAATGGACAAGATGGTGGGTTTGTAAGACTTAATGCTGAGCTGGGGGGAAACCTGAATAATGTCTTCGGAAATTCACTTTTCGGTGACAGTCTTGAAACTTACAGATTCGCAAAAGCTCAAGTAGACCTTCGCAAAATCAATCGTCTAACACGAAAAACGAATCTTGCCTTCAGGCTCAACGTTGGTCTAGCCTATCCATATGGCGAGAACCAATCATTGCCTTATGAAAAGTATTTTTTTGCAGGAGGAAGTAGCAGTATTCGTGCGTGGCGGCCCAGAAGATTGGGACCTGGATCTTTTGGGAAATTTGAAGATGAAGAGGGTAATCCTACAGAGTTCTTGAACGACGATGATGAGCAACGAGGTGAGTTACTAATCGAATCAAGCGTAGAACTCAGGCAAGACTTAGTGGGATTTCTGGAAGGTGCCATTTTCATTGACGCTGGTAACATTTGGTTGGTCAGGAATGCAATAGCCGGTGTGGATGAAGATGGGGATGACGGGATATTCAGATTCAACGAATTCACCAATGACATAGCTGTTGGAGCCGGAGTAGGTTTAAGATTTGACCTTCAGTTTCTTATTTTCAGATTGGATTTAGGCATGAAAATCATTGATCCGGCTCAGAAGCCTGGAGAACATTTTGTTGGTGATGAGATTTTTTCAGACTTTTCCAGAAACTCTCAGATAAATATCGGTATTGGATATCCATTTTAAGACTTATGACAGCAGCTTCATTGAAAGAACTAACAAAAGAAGATATTACCAATTGGTTTAAAGGTTTGCAAGACTCAATTTGTCAATCGCTAGAAAACATAGATGGAAGAGGACTTTTCCTCGAGGATAATTGGGATCGAGAAGAAGGAGGTGGTGGTCGTTCCCGTGTAATCAAGCACGGAAATCTTATTGAAAAAGGAGGAGTGAACTTTTCTGCAGTCTCCGGGCCCACCCCTACCAAAATCCTCGACGCGCTCTCCCTTCCAGAAGCTGATTTTTTTGCCACAGGCGTTTCCATTGTTTTGCATCCGGAAAACCCATGGGTGCCCATCATTCACATGAATGTAAGGTATTTTGAAATGAGTAATGGAGTCTGGTGGTTTGGTGGAGGAATCGACCTTACCCCCCATTACATCTTCAAGGAGAGGGCAAAAAACTTTCATTTGAAGTTAAAATCAAGCTGCGATAGACATTCCCCGGAATACTATCCTAAATTCAAACAATGGGCGGATAATTATTTCTATGTAAAACATCGAGAAGAAACCCGTGGTATTGGTGGGATTTTCTTTGACCGACTGAATGATTCAAATGGCAAGTCCAAAGCTGAACAATGGAAATTTGTTCAGGATATTGGCGAAACATTTATGCCTGCTTATAGGGAAGCTGTGTCAGATCTGAGAGAAAAGCCCTGGACAGATTTGGATAAAAATTGGCAGAAATTGAGAAGGGGGAGATATGTTGAATTCAATCTTGTTCACGATAAAGGGACCAAATTTGGACTAGATACGAATGGAAGAACAGAATCTATTTTAATGAGTCTGCCTCCCGAAGCTAGTTGGATATACGATTATAAACCTGAGACTGATCTACAAAAAGAAACCCAGAATTACCTTAAGAAAGGAGGTATAGACTGGGTTAATATCTAAATCTGGATCCTATTTTCTATAATAGGTTGAATTTGTCCATCAAGGAATCTTTGTAAGAAGCACCGATGGAGAATGTTTTTTCTCCAATATGAACGTGCAAATCTTCGATTTTATCAATTTTATTTCTATTGATAATAAAACTTCTGTGGACCCTGCTAAAGATACTTTCTGGTAATCTTTTTTCAATCCCCTTCATAGTGTGATGTACTATGTGTTTTTTTCCTGAAGCTGTATTAAAAATTACGTAATCTGCCAGAGCCTCTACAAACAGGATATTATCATAGCTTAGCCTGAATAGCTTTCCATCACTTTTCACATAAATATGATCTTCTTTTTCGGCTAGTAATTTCTCTTTCTCAAGGTTTTCCTTAACCTTATTGACCGCCTTAATGAATCGTTCATATTCAACAGGCTTTACCAGATAATCTGCCACAGAATCTTCAAATGCCTCAATTGCATACTCCTTTTTAGAAGTCACAAGAATGACATTATAAGCGTGCTGAAGAGCTTTAACCAGCTCCAGTCCACTCATACCCGGCATTTCTATATCTAAAAATACAACATCAACATCATTCGCACTCTCTCCTAAAAGGATATCATGTGCTTCCTGAGTATTGTCGAGATCATGCGTTAGAACAAGTGAGTCTGTTTTGTCTATGAATTTATTTATAACGAGACGCGACATTTTGTCGTCATCTACTACCATGCAATTGAGAGCCATTATTTCTTATTTACAATTAGGTGAATATACTTTCCGATAATATCAAATTCAATGTTTACCGTACTACCAACTGCTAGCTGATTGAAGTTGGTATGCTCAAATGTATAAGGAATTATTGCCACAGAAAAGAATTTTTTATCTACATCGAAACAAGTCAAGCTAGCACCATTGATGCAAATGCTTCCCTTTTCAACAACCAAACCCTCTTCCTCCAGCTCAAACGTGAATATCCAGCTTCCTTTTTCATCCTGAATATCATTGACTTTGGCAGTCGTATCCACATGCCCCTGAACAATGTGACCATCAAAACGTCCATTCGCTTTCATGCATCGCTCCAGGTTCACATCACTACCAATCTCGCAACTACCCAAATTTGACTTTTTGAGTGTTTCATCAATCGCTGTAACCCAGTGATTCCGTTCAGAGACCTCCGTTACAGTCAAGCATACACCGTTATGAGATACACTCTGATCTATTTTCAATTCATTAGAAATACCAGAGGAAATATTAAAAATTACATTACTCCCCTCATGAATAATTTCTTCTAC
Source organism: Ekhidna sp. (assembly GCA_965267215.1). GTDB lineage: Bacteria > Bacteroidota > Bacteroidia > Cytophagales > Cyclobacteriaceae > Ekhidna. The sequence continues at coordinate 182,739 of OZ253940.1, read as the reverse complement.
TTTCCCAACCGTTTCAACAATTCCTGTAAACACGCTGATTAAATTTAGGCCTCAAAATAAGTGAATTGGAAGACACCTACAAGCATAAAGGCTTACGGAAACAATTAGTTTCAGAGATCAAGAGAAAAGGAATTTCAGATAGTGCTGTTCTTCATGCCATCGGAAAAATTCCACGGCATTTCTTTTTTGACAAGATATTTGAGGCTCACGCTTACGAAGACAAAGCATTTCCAATCGATGCAGGCCAAACAATAAGCCAGCCTTATACCGTAGCTTTTCAATCCGAGCTTCTTCGTGTAAAACCAGGGGACAAAATTCTAGAAATTGGCACAGGTTCAGGATACCAGGCATGTGTGTTGATGGAACTGGGAGCTAAAGTATATACCATTGAATTTCAAAAGAAACTATACCAGAAGGCCATCCGATTCTTACCAAAGATTGGTTACCAGCCTCACATGTACCTGGGAGATGGTTCCAAAGGAATGGCGCGCTTCGCTGCCTATGATGGCATCATTGTAACAGCGGGTGCTCCAACGGTTCCTGAAGAGCTGGTTCATCAGTTAAAAATTGGTGGAAGACTTGTCATTCCAGTAGGGAACAATGAAATACAATCTATGGTTTTGATAGAAAAAATTGACGAAAACAAAATAAAAAAGAAGCAATTCGACCATTTCAGCTTCGTACCTTTGCGTGGTGAAAGAGGGCATGATGCTTAGAAATATTAATCAAGAATGAAAAAGATAAAAAACTGCAAAGACTCGTTTGTGACCATGACAGAATTAGTCCTTCCCAACGATACCAATGGACTCAATAATCTTATGGGTGGGAGACTGATGCACTGGATGGATATAGCTGCTGCCATAGCAGCACAAAAGCATTCCAACAGAATAGTCGTGACTGCATCTGTTGACAATATTTCTTTTTCAGAACCCATTCGTGTTGGAAATACAGTCACCATCTCTGCTTTCGTTACAAGAGCATTTAGCTCATCTATGGAGGTCTACCTGGAAGTGATTGCTGAAGATATTCCTGCTGATAAAAAAGTACACACAAATAGAGCCTTTTTCACTTTTGTAGCCGTAGACCAAAGTGGTAAACCTATTGAAGTACCACAACTGGAACCGGAAACTGATCTTGAAAAAGAACTTTATGACGGGGCGCTGCGCAGAAGACAACTCCGGCTAGTACTTGGAAAACGAATGAAGCCGAGTGAAGCTAAAGAGCTAAAGTCTATATTTGACATGGAAGAATAATCCATGGAAAAAGAACACTTACACTTGCTTATTCACGAAGAAATCTACCGACTGTCGTCGGACGAGTTAATTGAAGATCTGGGGGGTAAAGGACTTGGGGAAGAGGCAATGAAAGCTAAAGGTGAAACCGTCGAAGATATTCCTAAAGTTACTCAGCCTGAACCAGAGACTACTTCATCAGACAAATCAGAAGAAGAATCAACTCAAGAATCTCCCGAAATTCCTATTCATAAGGTGGATGAGCCCAAAGAATTGCCATTCGCTGTATTTCATAGTAGCACGGATGCAGCAGAAATAGAATTATTACATAAGATCATAGATGCGTGTAAAATTTCTGAAGATAATTACAAGATATTTAATGAAGGATTCGATCAATCGATCAGGTTCAAAAAAGCATTAGTATTCGTTCCAGAGGCTAAAGCATTCTACACACCTATACCATACAAAAGCAGTGAATTCCTTTGTTCTAAGCCCTTATCCTTGCTCATTAAGGACCAGAATGAAAAAGCCAGACTTTGGGGATCGCTTCAGAAATTTATCTGATCCGAAAACCATGTAAACTCACTAAACTAATCACTCATTGATTGTTTAGTTTAGTGAATCTAACCTTGGCTTTTTTCAATTTTGATCTCGAATCAAAAGAAAGGATGATGGATGCTCCCACCATACTACCTCCTATGACATATAATTGATTCGAAGGTTCAAAATCGCCTTGTTCATCAAAGGTACTACCAACGAAATTGTCCAGCGCATTTAGAATTATTAGAAGCCCTCCGGCCATTCCGGTAATATCGCTCAGTGTTTTTCTGGATGTCGATTTTTTTAAATAAGTATTAATATACAGATCATCCCAGCCATAGGCATCCGTATCAAATCCCTCTCTTTTAAATCTTTTAAGTTGAGATTTTCTGAAATGAGATTTTTCAATTTTTAAAACTGTTTCCGATCTTAAAGAATCGTTTTGTGCAAAAATATCAGAAATGAAAATTAAAACGAGGGTGACTGTGATGACTGCTTTCATGAGAATGAGGCAAATCAAGACAGAGAAACCCCCAATATTGGGATCACTCTCCGTTTAGTGTCAAAGCTGGATTTGTATTTACCCATTTAATAGACCTTGTAGCAGTAATCGTAAAGACCAATACATAAATAATAAACAATGCAACAGGATAAACCCACATACTCATTTCAATAGTATAGGCATAGTCTTCAAGCCAGGTACTTACCACCCAGTAACTAATCAAACTTCCAAAAATTGCAGCAGACAATATGATAAACCAAAGGTCCTGATTGAGTACACCAATTATTCTAAGAAGTGATGCGCCGAGCACCTTCCTTATTGTGAGTTCCTTAGACTTTAAACCAATGATGTAAATCATGAAGCCGACCAACCCTAGAATGGATAATGCGATAGCGAGTACCGAAAAGGCGATGCTGATTCGTCCTGTTTGGCGTTCTTTTTCATAAAGCTCTTTTACTGCATTGTCCATTAATTCATACTCCAACGGTAAATTGGGTTGAATTTTATACCATTGATCTTGGATCAATGATATCATTTCATTGATACCGGAATTGTTCGTCCGAATGAGGATATTGGTATTGATAAATTGAGGATCTGGTCTTAGAGAAATAATTTGCGGGGTAATCTTTTCTTTCAATGAGTAGAAATGAAAGTCTTTGAATACACCCGAAACTTTTCTTTGTAATTCATTCTCTCCTCCCGGCCATAACGTGATTTTCTTCCCTAAAGGGCTCTCCTGCCAGCCATATCTGTTAATAAAATTATGGTTCACCAGAGAAATGATTTGTCCATTTTCAGAAGACTGTAACACACTTTTGAAATCCCCGTGCGTGACTTCCATTCCCATTACATCGAAATAATCGATATCCACTCCATAGGAAAGTAAGTTTTCATATGTCTCATCGTTTCCTTCAACTTTATATGTTAACGGTCTCATGCCATCCCCCATCATCGGACCAAAGGCCACACCACTTATTTGAGGATAGGACAATAGTTCCGTCTTGAAGAGCTTATAATTATCATAGCTTCCAATTTCATATGCATTGGTGATCTTGATTACATTAGAAGCATCAAAACCCATGTCCTTATTATCCAGGTAACTTATCTGCTGATTCATAAACCAGCCAGAAATTCCCAAGGTGAATAGGAGAATGAATTGAAGGAAAATCAGTCCGTTCCTATATTTAGTCCCTCCTGTAATATTCATAGCCGACTTACTTTTCATTAGCATATTGACATTCGTACTGCTCAATGCCAAGGCCGGATAAATAACGGTGATAAAGCTGACCATTGCCAGAAAGCCAACTAAACCAACAATGTAAGTCAAGGAAGAAAACAACTTGTTTTCCAACTGAACCTCAAGAAAATTATTTAAGAGGGGCAATGTTAGCACGAGACCAATAAGAACAATTGGAATCGTGAGCGTAATCATGGAAAACGATTCATATGCTAAAGCTTTCACAATTTGCGCCCTGGATTCTCCAAAAATCTTCCTTAGACCCACTTCTCTTCCTTTGCCCAAATACATTGCAAGTGAAAGATTGATATAATTTGTTATTGAAATAAGTAAGATCAGTGCCCCTACGATTAGAAACACCTTCAGCTGTAAAGGGTCTCCCTTTCCTGCATTTCCAAAAGCGGCTTCTGACTGCAAATAGATGTCTGATAAAGGCATTAGTTGCACATCCGATAACTCATGATACTCATTCAGCGCGACATCCATTGCCAGGATTTTATCTACCAGCCCATCCAGATCTACATCTTTAGCCAGTTGCAGATAAGTTTGCGAATGAAAATGTTCACGTTCGTATAGCTTCGGATTTGTGTACAGGATATCAAAGTCAAGGTGAGTGTTTGTAGGCAAGTCAGCTATAATGCCTGTAACCTTGAATTGCAGTGTATCCGAAATTAGTGTTTGGCCAACAGCGGATTGATCACCAAAGTATTTTTCTGCAGTAGATTCAGTCAAGATGATCGCATAAGGCTCTTCCAATAAATTATCAGCTGCACCTTCCAGAATTTCGAAATCAAAAAAATCAAAGAATCGGGAGCCCGGGTTAGTTTGAATAATATCGGTTTCGGCAAATTTCCGTGCTCCTTTGTTAAAAAAAGCTTTCGGTGCATTGTTCACCAACACACGATCTGTAACTTCTGGATATGCTCCTGCAATCAACTCGCGGGAATGTTCTACTCCCAGGTTAGAAAACCATTGATCTCCGTTGGTTTTTCCTTCCATCCGATAAATGTGTTGAGTTTTTGAATGAAACTGATCGTAATGGAATTCATGATCAGCATAAATCACAATCAAAAGTGCGGCAACAATTCCGAGGGATAAACCAAAAATATTGAGTGTATTTAGCCCTACCGATTTAAGGAAGTTCCGAACTGCCAGGTTAAAAAAGATTCGCATATCACTTAATGTTTGGTTCAACATTACGACATGAATTGCCTGGCATGGAATAATGATTGGTTAAGAATAATTAAGTAAAAATTAAATTGGTTAAAAAAGAGTTAAATCCTTTTTAGGCTTTGATGAAAGCTGAAAATTTCCGTTAATTGATAAATTGTTAATGCCATTGAAAGGATGCAGTTATCAAAAAAAGCCATCTTCGTTGTTATTGGAATAGCTACTGTCGCGTTAGTCGGCTTGTCCGCACTACAAGTTCAGAACCTGAGGTCTTCCCTTAAGACCAACAAGCAAACCTTCCTACATAAAGTAGACCTGGCCTCCACCAAAATTTCTGACACTTTCATATCCAACTCTACCAATCTAGACGAATTGAAAGAAGCGAGTGTCAGGATTTGTAAAACGAAACAAATCAACGATCCTGGAATGGATCAGAGGATGAAGGGCATTATAGACCCAATCTTATCAGAACATGGCATTTCTATTCCTTACGAGTACGGAATCTATGAGCACAAAGCTAAATCAGAAGGTTTCAACTTTGTAATGGGAGATGATGGCTCCAGCCTCGAGTTTGAGCTGAAAAGCTGTGAAAATCCACAAGAAAGAGGACACGGCTGGGCTAACCTTACCTGCTCTTCGGGTGGTGATCTTCATCTTGCCCTGTTTTTCCCAAGCCAGGATGAATATGTATTTGCACAATCACGTGGTGCACTACTAATGTCGATCGTTTTCATTGGTCTATTAATAGCCTGCTTTGCTTATACACTCATTGTGATTCGAAAGCAAAAACGACTTTCTTCAATAAAGAATGATTTCATCAACAATCTGACCCATGAGTTTAAAACTCCCATTGCCTCCATTGCACTCGCCACGAGTATGCTGAAAAACGATAACTCGAAAGTGGATAAACGAAAAAAATCGAATTACTTGAGCCTAATCGACCTGGAAACGAAGCGATTAGAAGGGCAAGTGGATAAGGTGCTCCAGATAGCAATGATCGATTCAGGGAATTTCACTCTTGAAAAGAAAATCCTAGATGTACATGATGTTATCAAACGTGTAGTAGATAGTGTTCAGCTCATGGTGAATAAAAGAAATGGGAATATTAGTCTGCAACTCAACGCTACCAATTCTGAGGTTTCAGCGGATGTTACGCACCTGACTAACATCATTTATAACCTTATCGATAATGCGCTGAAATATACCATTGATACCCCTCATATATCTATAGCTACGTCAAACAGCCCTCAAGGAATTGAGATTTCCATCAAAGACAATGGAATTGGTATTGGAGAAGAAATCCAACGATACATCTTCGATAAGTTTTATCGGGCAGAGTCCGGCAATATTCAAAATGCCAAAGGTTTTGGATTGGGATTAAGCTACGTGAAGAAAATCATCGAGGAACATAAAGGCAAAATATCCTTGCAAAGTACCCTCGATCAAGGAAGTGAGTTTCGGTTATACTTTCCAATAGGCTGATATGGGTAAGATATTGTTAGTTGAGGACGATGAAAGCTTTGGGTACATCCTCAAAGAATACCTGGAGATTAATGATTTCCATGTCACACTTGCAAAAGATGGAGCGGAAGGTTTAAAGGTCTTTAAGCAAAACTCTTTTGACCTTTGTCTTTTGGATGTGATGATGCCTTTGAAAGATGGATTTTCTTTAGCAAAAGAGATTCGTGAAAACGATCCGGAGATTCCTTTTATGTTTCTTACAGCTAAAGCGCTTAAAGTAGATAAACTGAAAGGATTCCGCCTTGGTTGTGATGACTACATTGTTAAACCGATAGATGAAGAATTGCTCATTGCGCGTATGAAGGCTCTTATCAGACGAACCTCAGAACCTATTGAAAAGATATGTGAGCACCAGATTGGCAAATATCATTTCGATTTCAGCAACCAGGAATTGAAACTTGAAGATCAAACAAAAAGATTGACTGAAAAAGAGGCGAAGCTGTTGCAGTTGCTATGTGAGAATAAGCGAACCATTCTAGATAGAAACAAAGCTTTAAAAGATGTCTGGGGTCACAGCGATTTCTTCAACCGGAAAAGCATGGATGTGTTTATACACAAGCTACGTCAATACCTAAAGGACGATCCCTCGGTACAGATTATAAATGTACACGGAAAGGGGTTTATTCTGGAGGATTAATCACCCAAAAATCTCTTTCAGCTTAGCTTCTAGCATTGGCCCTCTTAGATTCTTAGCGATGATTTTTCCATCAGGATCGATCAGAAATGAGGCAGGAATGGCCCCTACCTGGTAGTCAATGGCTGCCTGGCTTCTCCAGTATTTCAAGTCTGAAACATGCACCCAAGGCAATCCGTCCTGTTCGATAGCTCCTAGCCATTTTTCCCTGGTTCTGTCTAGCGACACTTGCAATATTTCGAAGTTCTCACCTTCGTATTTTTTGTATGCTCGAACCAGATTTGGATTCTCAGCACGGCAAGGTCGACACCATGCTGCCCAAAAATCAATCAGGACATACTTCCCTCTCAAAGAACTCAAAGTGATCACTTCCCCTTCCGGATTTTGAAGTGATATCTCAGGTGCTTCTCTTCCAATTGCAAGTGTCTTCTTTGTCTCGATCTGGGATAGTAGACTCATCACATGAAAATTATCAGGCATTTCTTCACGAAGTTCCATGGCGATACTATCTATGAATGCGACGTTTTCTGCTGCATCAATCATTTGGATACCATAAAAAGCGGCTAATGATGGGCTAGCCTCTCGTATAATGCCTTTCAATTCCTTTTCAGCTCCTTTGGCAAGATTTTGCATATTGTTCTGAACTGTCATAAATGTAGCTGCATCATTGTTGTTGCGCGCTTGCATTTGACTTTGCCTCATCCCCTGGATTTGTTGCTGAAAATCCTGCATCAACGCATCCATTTGTCTTTTGTATTCCGTATCGTACGAGCCAGATATCTCTGAAAACCCCCTGGGATCATCTCCATGAGCATTTACCTCAATTTCCTTCTCATCACCTGTAAGAATAACTGGTATTATCTGACGACCATTAAAATTTAGCCTGTAGAATGCCGGCTCTTCAATGGTCAGGTACTCTTCAAAACTTCCATTCTCATCCACTTCAATGGTATCTAACGGCTCTACTCCATTCTCTCCGATATATTCAAGGTAAGCGAACCCTCCGCTAGGGAATTGCTCAAGATTCCCAAAGAGCTTCACACCTTCGGCACCTTTCTTATCTCCACAACCAATGAAGGTCAATATTGTAATTAATAAAGTAAATCTGTACATCATTCTCATCTTACTTTTTCTCCAACGCATCTCTCAGAAGTTCGTTCACCTTTTTTGGATCCGCAGAGTTGTTGGTCGCTTTCATAACTTCACCCATAAACAATCCCAACAGATTCTTTTTACCTTTTTGATAAGCCACAACCTTATCAGGAAATCGATCTATTGTATTCAAAATTACTCCTGAAAGATCATCATTTGATACTTCTTCCATGTTAAGTTCAACTAAAACTTCTTTAATGGTCATGGTTGGGTGATCTACCAAATAAGGAAATAGTTTCTTCACAGCCACCGAGTAGCTGATATTTTCAACTACAACTTCATCTACCAATTCCGCTAAACTTTTCGCAGGCAGAGGCAAGTTAATCCCCTCATTTTCCTGTTCGTTCAATAACGCTTTGATGGGTCCCATTATCCAATTAGCTACTTGCTTATAATGTGATGTTTTGGAACAAACATCCTCAAAAAAGTCTGCCAGCTCCTTTTCGTTGGTTAGTACCTCAGCATCGTAAGCTGACAAACCGTACTCTGACATAAATTTTTCTCTTAGCTGCCTCGGGGTGGAAGGCATCTCCTCAGAGATTCTTTTTAACCATTCATCCGAGACTGCAAAGGGGGATAAATCTGGTTCGGGAAAATAACGATAATCATTAAGCTCCTCTTTAGTACGCATACCTGAAGTTGTGCCTTTTCCGGCATCAAAAAGTCTGGTTTCCGAAACAATACTCTTACCTATGTTCAACAATTGCACCTGCCTCTTAAATTCATATTCTATCGCCCTTCCCACATTCCTGATGGAATTCATGTTTTTCACTTCAACCTTCGTGCCCAGGCTTTGATCGCCTTTTTTGCGAACAGAGATATTAGCATCACACCTGAGAGAACCTTGTTCCATATTCCCATCACATATCTCCAGATATCTGACAATACGTCTAATCTCCGCAAGGAAAGACATGGCCGCCTCAGACGAAGAAATGCATGGCTCGGTTACAAGCTCTATCAGTGGAACACCTGCTCGGTTTAAATCAATAAGCGATTCATCCAAATGCTCATCATGAATTGACTTTCCGGCATCCTCTTCCAAATGGATCCGATTCAATGTGATAGAAATCTCTTTGTCACTCTTCAACCCAACTAAAACGTATCCTCCTATACAGATTGGAGTTCTATCTTGCGTCGTTTGAAATCCCTTGGGAAGATCTGGATAGAAATAATTTTTTCGGTCGAAGATGCAGTATCTTGATATTTCTGAATTGCAGGCTAAGCCCATTCGAATGGCATACTCCACCGCCCTTTTATTTAACCTGGGTAAAGTCCCCGGATGTGCAAGTGTTATGACACTAATATTTGTGTTGGGAGGTTGACCAAAAGCAGTCGAATCCGATGCGAACAATTTACTCTCAGTCAAAAGTTGAATGTGAACTTCAAGCCCAACGATCAACTCGTATGCACCTTCTATAGCTTTCATTTAAGATGCTTCGATCAGTTCTTTTCCAATTTTCAACGCCTCATCCAATCCGGAAAGTTCCTTCCCTCCGGCCGTGGCGTAGAAAGGTTGCCCTCCTCCTCCTCCTTTTATGGCAGCTGCCATTTTTCGAATGATTTCATTCGCATTCATTCCACTATTGACCAGGTCATCAGCAAGCATCACAGTCAGCATCGGCTTGCCATCGATGTTTGCAGCTATCAATAGTACCAGATTATTCACTTCTCTTTTCAGATCAAAGGCAACCTGTTTCAGGCTATCAGCAGATGGGAATACTCCTTTAAAAGTGATCAGATTTTTTCCATTGATCTCATTGATACTATCCTTCAACTGGCTTTTAATTTGACCAGCCTGTTGCTGATTCATCTCCTCAATCTTTTTTTGGTTCGCCAGGTTTTCCTTCACCAGATTCTCGACAGTTTTTTTGAGATCTTTAGGGTACTTCAGCATATCCTCCAGATCTGCGATTAGCTGAAGCCTGTTCTGATAGTATTTATCTGCCTCGACTGAAGTTACTGCCTCAATCCTTCGTACACCAGCGGCACTTGATCCTTCGCTGATGATTTTAAAAGCACCAATATTACCTGTTCTGGGAACATGTGTTCCTCCACATAATTCCACAGAATAATCGGGATCAAAGGTGATCACCCGTACAAAATCTCCATATTTTTCTCCGAACAGTGCCATCGCGCCCATCTCTTGTGCTTCCCCAATCGGCACATTGCGCCTCTCATCTAAAGTGATGTTCTCGCGGATTTTTTGATTGACGATCTTTTCTGCCTCAGCAATTTCTTCATCGGTCATCTTTGCGAAGTGTGAGAAATCGAATCGCAAGATCCTGTCGTTGACTAAAGATCCTTTTTGTTGAACATGATCTCCAAGCACCTGACGAAGTGCAGCGTGAAGTAAGTGAGTAGAAGAGTGGTTGTTTTCTGTAAGCCGTCTTTTTCTTTCATTCACTACGGCCCTCACCTCTATCTCTAAAGATGAAGGAAGCTTTTTGACAAAATGTACGATGAGGTCATTCTCTTTCTTTGTATCCACTACCTCTATTTTCTCTTCGTCGAACTGCAAATAGCCAGTATCACCCACCTGTCCTCCACTTTCTGCATAAAAAGGGGTTATTTCCAGTACAATCTGGTATTGTATTTTATCTTTTTGTTTTACCTCCCGATATCTAAGAACCTGCGTTTTTGCTTCCGTTTCAGTATATCCGGTAAAGACGGTTTCATCACCATCATTTACCACTATCCAGTCTCCGGTAGTTTGCTTGCCCGCACTCTTTGAGCGATTCTTCTGTACCTCCATCTCTTTCTTGAATCCGGCTTCATCTACCTTCATGTTATTCTCCCGAGCAATGAGTGCTGTAAGATCTAATGGGAACCCATAGGTATCGTAGAGTTCAAAAGCAGTAGACCCTTTGATTATCTTACTACTACCTGATGTGATCGTATCCAGCTTTTTCAATCCATTATCTAATGTTCTAAGGAAAGACAGCTCTTCTTCTTTGATCACTTTAGCTATAAAATCTTTCTGACCAGTTAATTCTGGAAAAACACCATCAAACTGATCTACAAGAATGTTCAATAACTCATATAGAAACGGTTCTTTAAATCCAAGAAACGTATATCCATACCTCACTGCCCTCCTAAGGATCCTTCGAATGACATATCCTGCTTTATTATTACTTGGTAACTGGCCATCTGCTATGGTGAATGCAATAGCTCTGATGTGATCTGAAATCACACGAATAGCGATATCTATTTTCTCATCATTGCCATAAGTGACCCCAGCCCTTTTTGCTACCCATTGAATCAGTGGTTGAAAAACATCTGTATCGTAATTTGATTGCTTACCCTGAATAGCCATGGCGAGCCTTTCAAATCCCATACCAGTGTCTACATGCTTCTCGGGAAGATTTTCAAGAGACCCGTTTGCCAATCTATTGTATTGGATGAATACAAGGTTCCAAACCTCAACTACCTGAGGGTGATCTTGATTAACTAAATCTTTTCCGGGAACTTTATCTACTTCACTTTGTGGGCGCAGATCTATATGTAACTCAGAGCAGGGACCACATGGACCAGTATCTCCCATTTCCCAAAAATTATCTTTTTTGTTACCGTTCAGTACCCTGCCCTCTGGAAGGTGTCTTAGCCAGATTTTTTTAGCTTCGACATCTTGGTCCAGTTTTTCCGAACTGTCACCCTCAAAAATAGTCGCGTAAAATCGCTCTTTAGGAAGCTTAAATTCTCCGGTAAGTAGTTCCCACGCCCAGTCAATTGCTTCTTCTTTGAAATAATCCCCAAAAGACCAGTTTCCTAGCATTTCGAACATGGTGTGGTGATAAGTATCAATACCCACTTCTTCCAGATCATTGTGTTTTCCAGACACCCGAAGGCATTTTTGTGTATCCGCAACCCTTTTTGCGTCAGCGATTTTATTCCCCAGAAAATAATCCTTAAACTGATTCATACCTGCATTCGTAAACATCAGTGTAGGATCATTTTGAACCACAATTGGTGCAGATGGGACAATTTTATGCGCTTTATTTTCGAAAAATTTCAGAAATTTTTGTCTGATTGACTTAGAATCCATTGAGGATGAGAAAATTAGAATGTTACTGTTAAATCTTATAATTATGAAAAAATCCCAATAATCCGTAACTTGCAGCGATATTTTGTAGACCACCAAACAGATTATTTTTGCAAAATTACGATAATTACCTTATCAACCCATGGCTAAAATTAAGTACTACTATGACACTGAATCTTGCCGATATGAGCGCATAAAGGTCTCTTCCTGGGACATTATCATCAATCTGCTTGGGTTCCTCGTAGTTTCTTCAATTATTGGATTAGGCATTTTCTTCGTATCTGATCACTATTTCGAGTCACCGGCGAAAGCTGCCCTTAGAAAGGAAAATGAAGAATTAAAACTCTACTACGATTTACTAGAAAAAGACATTGCCGAAGCAAACAAAATGCTTGCTGTATTAGGAGAGCGAGACGATGACATTTATCGTGTTGTTTTCGGTGTAGAACCCATCCCCGAAGAAATTAGAGCTGCTGGTATTGGTGGGTCTAACAGATACAGGGAGCTGTTGGAAGAAGGTCTGGAACGAGAAGAGCTTATTCTCAACAACATGCAGCGAATAGACAAGCTAAAAAAGCAAATGTATATACAGACCAAATCCTACGATGACATCATGGCTATGGCCAAAGACAAAGAGGCACTTCTTGCAAGTATGCCGGCTATACAGCCTGTCTCGAACAAAGAGCTAAAGCGGTTAGCTTCAGGTTTTGGGTACCGAATGCACCCAATTTATAAAGTTCGAAAAATGCATGAAGGAACAGATTTTTCCTTACCTACTGGTACTCCAGTATATGCAACTGGTGATGGCGTAGTGGTGTATACTAAGACAAAATTTTCAGGTTATGGCAAGCATATAAAGATCAAACATGGCTTTGGCTACCAAACATTATATGCTCATTTAAATGAGTTTTTAGTAAAACCGGGGCAAAAAGTAAAACGAGGACAAGTAATTGGATACTCTGGAAATACCGGGGGTTCAACGGCTCCACATCTTCATTATGAAGTGATTGTAAATGGTGTTAAGAAGAATCCGGTGAATTATTTCTACCAGGACCTTTCTGACGAAGAATACACTGAGATTAGAAGATTATCAGCACAAGAGAATCAGTCTTTCGGTAATTATTAAGAAAACAGATAAGAAACTATTCAAAGCGGCTAGTCTAACATGGGCTTGCCGCTTTTTTGTTACAATATGAAGTTTAGATATCTACTTTTCTCATTCATAGCTTTCTATTCATGTAAGACCGTGAAGAATGTACCAAGTGATGCGTCTCGACTTCAAGAAACTGAACCTGAGAATGTGGTGCCAGATACGGTTTATCTAATCACTCAAAAAGGTGATACGCTAAGCAGGCTGAACGAAGAAGTCTCGATAGAAATAGAAAGATTACTTCCTGATACAGTTTCTATTAGTGCGGTAGGTGATATCATGCCAGGAACCAATTTCCCTAATACATCTTACCTTCCACAAGATACAGGAAGGTACTTATGGAAAGCTGTAAGACCTATTCTACAGTCTGCAGACATCACGTTTGGAAATCTGGAAGGCACTATTTTGGATGAAGGTGGTGATCAGAAAGAGTGTAACAATCCTAAGCTATGTTATCTTTTTCGTTCACCAGAATATCTGGCTTTGAACTTTAAGGAAAGTGGATTTGATCTCATGAGCGTAGCAAACAATCACGCAAACGACTTTGGAAAGACCGGCAGATTGAACACACAGCGTGTATTAGACTCTCTTGGCATTGCTCACGCAGGATCGATTGATCAGCCTTATGTTATACAGAAAATAGGCCATCTAAAAGTTGGGTTTTGTGCTTTTGCACCTAATAGAGGGACAGTCAGCATTCATCAATATGAAAACATTAAATCAACAATTCAACACTTAGATAGCCTTTCGGATGTTGTGATTGCTTCTTTTCATGCAGGAGCCGAAGGTTCAAAACACCAACGTGTGACAAGAAAACGAGAATTCTATTATGGCGAAGATCGAGGTAATGTTTATGAACTTGCTCATTTAATGATTGATTATGGTGCGGATGTCATTTTAGGTCATGGACCTCATATTGTGCGAGCCATCGAGGTTTATAACAAAAGAATAATCGCATACAGCCTCGGTAATTTTCTGACGTACGGAAGGTTCAATTTGAGAGGGCTGGCTGGTGAAGCTCCCATCTTAGAAATAAAAACAACCCCTTCTGGAGAGTTCTTAAAAGGTCAAATTCATGCTTTTAGGCAAGGTTATTCAAATGGTCCAAGAAATGATGCTAATCTTTCTTCTATAAAAACAATTCAGCGACTATCTTTGGAAGACTTCCCTGAAAATCCAGTACGCATTGATGATCAAGGAAGAATTTTCTATCTTAAAAATTAAAAGCCTACTTCACCTACAGTGCCCTATAAGGAAAAGGAAATTGAAAAAAAGTACTACACCATCGGAGAGGTCGCCGATGAGCTTGGTGTAGCCACATCTCTTATACGCTTTTGGGAAGGTGAATTTGATAATATCAAGCCCAAGAAGAACCGAAAGGGTAATAGACAATTCACCAAAGATGATCTTCAAAACGTAAAGCTCATCTATCATCTGGTTAAAGAGAAAGGCTATACCCTGCAAGGTGCAAGAGATTTTATTGCCAACGGTGGTGAAGCTGCCTCCGATAAGATGGAAATGATCGAGTCGCTTAAGAAGATCAGAAAATTCTTGGCCGAACTCAGACAAGAGCTCCCTTAATACATGTCTGAAGAGTTAGTTTTTCAAATTGCCTTGGAATTGATTCCGGGTATAGGCAATAAAGGAATTAAACAACTCATTAGCTATAGTGGATCAGCTACAGAAGTATTTAAATCACCTAAGAACAAGCTCTTAAAAATTCCTGGTGTTGGTGAGAAAATGGCCAATCTCATCAAATCCGCGAGCACATTCAAGGAGGCAGAAAACATTCTTGCTTCAGCAGATAAGATCCACGCAAAGGTGATTCACTATACAGACAAACACTATCCCAAAAGGCTTAAACTAGTTCCTGATGCTCCAAATGTTCTTTTTTTCAGAGGAAATGGAGATTTAAACCCAGTAAGGTCGGTCGCTGTGGTGGGAACAAGAAAAGCAACGGCATACGGCAAAGACATCACTGATAAGATAGTCGAAGAACTCACCATGATGAACATAACTGTTATCAGTGGACTGGCATATGGAGTAGATATTCAAGCGCATAAAGCATGTTTGAAGCGTAGTTCCCCCACTATTGCAGTTCTTGCGGGTGGATTAGATCGGGTTTATCCATCCGCTCACAAAAAATACATTTCAGAAATTTGCGAGTCAGGAGGCATCATCACAGAAAGTATTCCCGGGACAAAACCAGATCCTCATTTATTCCCTGCCAGAAATAGAATC
This sequence comes from Ekhidna sp., assembly GCA_965267215.1. Taxonomy (GTDB): domain Bacteria; phylum Bacteroidota; class Bacteroidia; order Cytophagales; family Cyclobacteriaceae; genus Ekhidna. The sequence goes on along the minus strand of OZ253940.1, from coordinate 167,321 downwards.
ATTGCAGGTATGTCAGATGCCACGATTGTAGTTGAAGCTGCTGCTAAAGGTGGTGCGCTGATTACAGCTCACATTGCAGATTCTTACGATAGACTAGTATTTGCAGTCCCTGGAGATGTTGGTCACACATATTCTGAGGGGACTAACAGGTTGATTGCTTCCCAAAAAGCGTTGATCTACACCGGAGTTGAAGACCTGGTTTATCACTTAAATTGGGACGTTGAAACAAAAGAAGATTTTCCAAAAATATTACCAGAACTGACAGAATCTGAACAAGAGATTTATGACCTACTGGTTGAAAACAGATCTCCAATAGAAATTGATCTCATCTCAATAAAAACACAAATACCAATCAATCGGGTAGCTTCACACCTTCTTAGTCTGGAGTTTAAAAACCTGGTAAAAAGCTTGCCTGGAAAAAAATACGCAAGTAGCTGATCTGAACATGTAAGTGTCCGATTGTGGACTACATCACATTTCACTAATATTGTAAGTCACTGCAAATAAGATAGTTACCATCCATGGCATGATATTTTGAGATATAGAGCTTGAAACTCAAAGGTCATGTTCAAAAACTTCTTAATCACAACCTACAGGACCCTATTTAGGAATAAGACCTACTTCTTCCTAGGGGTTCTAGGACTATCTCTTGGTATATCATGCGTTATAGCCTTATATACCATTGTTCACTTTCAAAGCCATTTTGACACACATCAAAAGAACTTTGACTCCATCTATCGTATCATAGGAACTTATAAATCCGGGGATGATGAAGGTGTCACATCTACAGTACCACATCCATTGGCGAATGGTATAAGAGATGAACTCACCAATGTGGAAGCTATCAGCAATCTTTACCTACTATCAGAGCAAATAAATATTCCATTAGGAGAGGACAATCTAAAAAAGATCAAGCAAAGGAGAATTGCCTTTGCACAGCCTGATCTCTTCCAGATTCTAACATTTAATTGGAAGGCTGGAGGGCCAACCAGCCATGACCTTTCTTCTTCTTTCTTGTCTGAGAGTGCAGCTAGAAAGTTTTTTGGAAACAACATCGACTTGGAATCGATTCTTGGAAAATCAATTATTCTGGCAAATAAGCATACACTTATAGTCCGGGGTATTTATGAAGATTTTCCGAAAAATACAGATTTTCCATTTGAAGTAATTAACTACTACGAAAAGCAGGAAGGCGTAAACCCATACTTTGGTGAAGGCAAAATTTGGGGTAGACTTAATGGTGGAACCCAATGTATTTTAAAAGTTAAGCAAGATGCAGATATTTCTCAAGTAACTAATAATGTGATTGCTGCTTTCAAAAAATACAATAACATGGAAGGGTACCAACTAAAGTTGCAGTCCATGTCTAAAATTCACAGCGAACCTGTTAATAATTATAGTGGGGTTTCTTTTGAGCCTAAATATCAAGTTATTTCTTATACACTTGCAATTTTCCTTGCCCTTATTGGAAGTATCAATTTTATCAACCTAACGACGGCCAGAGCTGTAAAAAGAACCAAAGAGGTGGGCATTCGAAAAGTGATGGGTGGTCTACGAAAAGACCTAATCTTCCAGTTCATGTTTGAAACATTTATTATTATTCTTATTTCAACTGGAATCGCTTTTTTATTGGGAGATCAAATGTTAGGCCTTTTCAGCACATTGATCAATAGCAACCTAGGCATCAATGATGTCCCTGTTGGCGATTGGATAGCATTCTCCATCATGGTTATAAGCGGAATGACCTTCCTTTCAGGATTATATCCCGCTCTCGTCCTTTCTAATTTCAAGCCTGTAAGTGCATTAAAAATAAGAATGTCAAATATTGATAGACATAGTAAGTTTCCCATAAGGAAGATACTCGTAGGACTACAGTTTAGTTTCTCCATTCTCCTGATCGTCGGAGCGATTGTTATTTTCTCACAGATGAGTTACATGAAAGGATATGACATGGGATTCACTTCAGATGGAATCATTCAACTCATGTTTCCTGAACCGGATGAGGAAAAACAAAAAAGGCTTAGGGGAATCCTCGAGAGTTTTCCTGAAATTGAAACTGTCTCACTTCATCTTGGCAGTCCCTTAGCTAATACAAACAACACAGATAAGTGGTTTAACCCGGAAGAAGGTGAAAATAATCTTCATACGATGAATGTAAAGAGCATTGATGAAAACTACCTGGAACTTTTCGGTTTAGAACTCTTAAGCGGGAGAAATATTACTCTGAATGACCCCAGGGAAAACATAATTATCACCGAGCAGGCTGTCCTGGATTTTGGTTTGGGGAATCCACACGAAGCTATTGGTAAGGAACTTCATACAAATTGGGGCCAACAAAATAAGATTGTCGGTGTAATCAAGAATTTTCATTCGAATTCACTGAAGTATGAAACCGTTCCTGTTAGTATGTCTTATTCTCCAGGAGGTTTTTATGAACTGGCACTTAGCACTACTCCAGCAGCAACCGAAAACCCACAGAAAATACTCTCTAAAATAGAAGGAGCATGGGATTCTGTTTATCCAAATCTTCTAATTGAATATGAATTTCTTGATAATGAGATTTCGAGCAGATATCGATTCGAAGATGTGATCTCGAAATCAATTGGATTCTTCGTGATTGTTGCTCTCATTATCAGTATCCTTGGATTATATGGGCTTACAGACTATATGGCCAATGTGAAACGAAAAGAAATCGGCATTAGAAAGGTAGTAGGAGCTGAGGTAAAGCAAATTCTGGTTATATTCTTGAAAGAGGTCGCCATTTTACTTGGTATTGCTTTCGTAATTTCATCAGTAGGTGGCTACTTTTTAATGAATGGATGGCTTCAAGGTTTTGAATACCGCATCACTCTAGGATGGGAAGTATTTGTTGGAGCTCTTATTGCTACAAGCTTTGTAGCCCTCATGACGATGGGATCAAGAACGTTCGCCGCTGCTCGTTTGAATCCAGTTGAAGTACTTAAGGACGAATAATAATTTTAGAATTAACCCAACCATTAATTGTTATATTTATATAAAACAATTATATATAATTAAACAATTATGCTATGAAAAAGTATCTCACTATTTCCTCTCTAATCGTCTTATTAATACTAAGTGCTTTTAGTTTTCCAGAAAACGGTTGTGAAGAAGAAATGGCAACTCTTCCTTGTTTTCTTACTCAAACTAATCCCGACGATGGAAACTGCCCTGCTTCCTATAGTTTTTTTGCTCCGCTTGGATGCAGTGGCTACTCATGGTCACTTACCGGGGACGCCTATTTTACAAGTGGTACCACATCTAATACAGCCAATGTGACCGTACAGAGACAAATGTATACACACGGGTCTTTTACGATATCTCTGGTAAAGACTGGAAGTTGCTTTGGGGAAAGTTCCTGTTCTCAAAGTTTTGGGGTAACAGCAGAAATATATTGTCAGTAATTAAGAGATTGACTTCCATTCATAAAATATACTCTCTCTACTCTACTAACCAAAGATCGAAGGGGCCATTTCCATGGCCTCTTTGAATTTTTGCATATCCAACCCGGTTTCAACTTTATTTTCTTCAAACCAAGACAGCATCACTTCAGTGGCCATATTGCCCGTTAGATCATCTTTAGCCATCGGACAGCCACCAAATCCTTTGATCGCACCGTCCATTCTCCGGCATCCTGCATTGTAAGCAGCTTCTACTTTTTGTTTGATAGTATCTGGTGTACTATGTAGGTGAGCTCCAAATTCGACATGAGGGAATTTCGGAATGAGTGTCTGAAATAGAGTACTTATATTCACTGGATCGGAAGCACCGATTGTGTCTGCTAGTGAAATAACAGATACTTCCATGCTGTCTAATCGATCTACAAAATCTCCTACATATTCCATCTCATAAGGATCACCGTAGGGATTTCCAAAACCCATGGATAAATAAACTACTAAGGTTTTTCCATAGTCGTCACCCAGTTCTTGGATTTCAGAAAGATCATTGAAAGCATCGTTGACACTTCTATTGGTGTTTCTATGTTGAAAAGTTTCAGAAAGAGATAATGGGTATCCCAGATATTCGATTTCATCAAAGTGACAGGCATCCCTAGCTCCACGCGTATTTGCAATAATAGCCAGCAGTTTCGATTCGGACGATGAAAGATCTAATTGCTCTAAAACCTTTGAAGTATCTCGCATCTGGGGAATGGCTTTTGGAGAAACAAAGCTTCCAAAGTCAATGGTATCAAATCCCACCTTCAGTAGTTGATTGATATACTTTGCCTTTGATTCTGTCGGGATAAAGTCATGCAGTCCCTGCATGGCATCCCTGGGACATTCAATAATCTTCATCCTCCTCCTCTTCGATAAAAATCTTATCTAATTCATCAAATCTCTTTTGCACTTGTTCTAAGTCACTATCCTGAATCATACTTTTTATTTGAGATAGATAAGGTCCCTGAAATTGCTCCATTTCTTTTCTTTCCTCATCGGATAAAGCTGCCATTTCTTTTTCCATCTTTACCATTCCATAGGCGTATGTAATCGTCATCAATTTACCCATCCATTGGCCATCCCATCCGTGCTTACGCAGTACACTTTTTACTTTCTCATTAGCCATGATCGCCTGCATACCTTCGTAATCTTTAGCTTCTTCGAATTCCTCACCTAGCGATTCCAGGTCTTGTTTTAACGGATAATATGTTTTGATAAACTTATCCACATCTCCATCAGACAGTGGAAGCGTGGGAGGCATCTGGGCATAGGTGCATAAACACCAGGACATTAGAAATAGTGTAAACAAATGATATTTTTTCATCTAAAGAAGGTTTTAAAGCGAAAATTAAACACTTCACATACGCTACCAAAAAAGAAATCAGAAAAACTCTTTCGCAATACGATGAATTGCATCCGATTTACCCATGCTGTAAAAATGCAACACTGGCACTCCAGCATCAATTAACTCTCTACATTGATGAATTCCCCACTCTATACCTAGCTCTTTCACCTCCTCATTATCCCTGCTTTTGACTACTTCTTGTTCCAGTTCAGGTGGAACATCGATCTTAAAAATCTTAGGCAAGGTTGTCAAATGTTTTTTCGTTGCAATAGGTTTGATTCCAGGTATAATAGGAATATCTATTCCTACTTTTTTACAATCATCCACAAACTTGAAATAGACCTTGTTTTCAAAAAACATCTGGGTAACAATATATTCAGCACCCAACTCAACCTTTCTTTTCAACCATTTTAAATCAAACTCCATATTAGGTGCCTCAAAATGCTTTTCAGGATAGCCAGCTACTCCAATGCAGAAATTACTTGGTATGGCGTTTTGGAGCTCTTCGTCAAGATACTCTCCTCGATTCATTCCAGAAATTTGCTCTACCAAATCCGACGCATATGCATTCCCGTCTGGCTCAGGTTTAAATTCAGTTTCGGATTTAATACTATCACCTCTAAGAGCCAACACATTATCTATTCCTAAAAAATTAAGATCAATGAGCGCATTTTCAGTTTCTTCTTTAGAAAACCCACCGCATATAATATGTGGAACAGCATCTATTTCATAGTGGTTTTGAATAGCTGCGCATATTCCAACTGTACCCGGTCTCTTCTTGATGCTTCGTTTCTCCAGTAAGCCATTCCCTCGCTCCTTATACACATATTCCTCCCGGTGATACGTCACATCAATAAAAGGTGGTTTAAATTCCATCAAAGGATCGATCTGATCAAATAGATTTCTGATACTATCACCTTTTTTAGGTGGAATAATTTCTAGTGAAAAAAGTGTTTTGTTAGCGTTTGCTATATGTTCGGTAATCTTCATTTTCTTTAGTTAATTAGTCGATAGTCTGTAGTCCACTGTTGTAATCAATCTATTGACTAAAGGACTAAGGACTATAAGCTAGGTTTGGCGCAAGCCATTTTTCTACCTCTTCCACCTTCATTCCTTTTCGTTTTGCATAATCTTCCACCTGATCTTTACTAATGTTACCTAGTCCAAAATACTTTGAATCAGGATGAGCGAAATAAAATCCGCTTACGGATGAAGCAGGATACATCGCAAAGGATTCTGTCAGTTTAATCTCTGCATTCTTTTCAACTTCCAAAAGGTCAAAAAGTGTTCTTTTTTCTGTGTGATCGGGGCAGGCTGGATAACCGGGAGCAGGACGAATTCCCTGATATTTCTCTCTGATCAATGATTCATTATCCAGATTTTCTTCATAGGCATATCCCCAAATTTCTCTTCTCACTTTCTCATGCATTAATTCAGCAAAGGCTTCTGCCAATCGATCGGCCAACGCCTTGACCATGATCTCCTTGTAATCATCATGCTCAGCTTTGTACTTTTCTATCAACGCCTCAATTCCAACTCCCGCTGTAACAGCAAAGCTTCCCATATAATCCTCTTGATCCGGATTGAGAAAATCTACTAAAGAAAGATTGGGTACTCCCAATGCTTTCTTTCCCTGCTGTCGGAGAAAATGGAAAGAGGCTTCCTCTCTTCCTTCCAAAATGGAAATATCATCGCCATCACGCTGAACTTTAAACAATCCAACTACTGCATTTGCCTTAAGTGACTGGTTAGCAATAATCTCATCCAGCATTTCCTGAGCACCATCATACAATTTCTTTGCTTCATCACCTACCGTAGGGTTTTCCAGTATGGCCGGGAATTTTCCCTTCAGCATCCAGGTAGAAAAGAAAGGTGTCCAGTCTATGTATTTTCTTATTTCCTCAAGTGGAAAATCATGAAAGGTGGTGATTCCTAGTTTATTTGGGGCAGGCACTTCAGTATTACTCAAAACCAACCCATTCTCCTTAGCAGCTAGGTAAGGAATGTAATTCTTAGTTTCTGTTCGTGAAGCATGGTTTGCCGCAAGTTCTTTGTATTCAGACTTTATTTCCTCTGAATAAACATCAGACCTGTCACTCAATAAAATGGTAGACACACCTACGCTTTTTGAAGCATCCAAGACGTGCACTACCGTATGATCATACTTTGGAGCAATTTTCACCGCTGTGTGAATTCTGGATGTAGTTGCTCCACCAATCAAAAGCGGCATTTTCATTTTTCTTCGATTCATCTCTTCAGCTACTCCTACCATCTCATCCAACGATGGGGTGATCAGACCACTCAATCCAATAATATCTGCTCCAATTTCTTCTGCTCGATCCAGAATCTTATCTGCTGGCACCATTACCCCCATATCCACAATATCAAAGTTATTACAAGCCATTACTACACCTACGATATTCTTCCCTATGTCATGAACATCCCCTTTAACTGTAGCGAGCAAAATTTTTCCCTTAGTACTTCCCGAAGCTTTTTCTTCTTCCAGAAATGGAGTGAGGTATGCGACCGACTTTTTCATCACCCTAGCGCTCTTTACTACCTGTGGCAAAAACATCTTTCCACTTCCGAATAAATCCCCCACTATGTTCATCCCGTCCATCAATGGGCCTTCGATCACTTTCAGTGGACTCTCATATTTTTGCCTAGCCTCCTCTGTATCTTCTTCAATGTAATCCACTATCCCTTTTACCAATGCATGTGAAAGTCGTTCTTCTACTTCGGATTCACGCCAACTTAAGTCTTCGATTTTTTTCTTACCTTCTCCCTTTACATTCTCAGCGAACGAAAGCAATCGCTCGGTAGCATCTTCCCTCCTATTCAACAGTACATCCTCTACATGCTCCAGTAAATCTTTTGGTATTTCATCATACACTTCTATCATCCCAGCATTGACAATTCCCATATCCATACCAGATCTGATCCCATGGTAAAGAAAGGCCGAGTGCATGGCTTCACGAACCACATTATTTCCACGAAAAGAGAACGAAACATTACTGACTCCCCCGCTAACTTTGGCATGAGGTAAGTTCTGCTTGATCCACTCTGTTGCTCTAAAAAAATCTACTGCATTGTTATTGTGCTCTTCAATACCAGTTGCAACGGGAAAAATATTCGGATCAAAAATGATATCCTCAGGAGGAAAGTTGACTTCTTCAACAAGTATCTTATAACTGCGCTCGCATATCTCGATCCGTCGTTCATAGGTGTCGGCCTGACCGTTTTCATCAAAAGCCATGACGACCACTGCAGCGCCATATCGTTTGATCTTTAGAGCCTGCTCTTTAAATTCTTGTTCTCCTCCTTTTAAGCTAATCGAATTCACCACTCCTTTTCCTTGTACACATTGGAGCCCCGCTTCTATGATCTCCCATTTAGAGGAATCGATCATTATTGGGATTCGAGCGATTTCCGGCTCTGAAGCAATCAGGTTAAGGAAAGTCACCATTGCCTTCTTTCCATCGAGCATGCCCTCATCCATATTTACATCCAGAATCTGCGCACCTCCTCGAACCTGATCTAAGGCTACATCTAGCGCTTCGTCATATTTATCTTCTGCTATGAGTCTCGCAAATTTCTTTGAGCCTGTAACATTCGTCCGTTCTCCTACATTTACGAAGTTGGTTTGATCAGTAACAATAAGTGGCTCAAGACCGGATAGAATCAGGCTTTTAGTCGATAGTGAATAGTCGATAGTTTTGTTCATTTCAAACTATTTCTAAGTCCTTGAATCATTTTGATTATCTCTTCCAATTCCGAGTATAGTTTGTCAAAATCGTCTTGCTCTATGATATTTCTTCTCTTTCCAAAATGAAGGCATGCAACCACTTCGATCCCAGATCTGAGGGCAATTCCAAGGAATCTTGAAAATTCCTTATTCGATTGACCTGTCGATCCTTCTGCAATATTTAGAGCGATAGAATCAGCCGAACGTTTGATCTGAGAACTTGAAGTGTATTTCTCTTCATCAGGAAATATTTTTATGAGTTCATGGATTTCGTAAGTTAATTCTACAGCTCTTTGCCAGACTTTAAGGTTCTCAAATTTGAATGCCATTTCTAACTTGTAAAGTTTAAAACTGTTAACTATTGACTATTTGCCGTGGACTATAAGCTTTTGCAAGCTTAGCTATTGCAGAAATATGCTCCGGTGTAGTACCACAACAGCCACCGATAATATTGATCAAATCGTCTTTTAAGAATTCTTCTATTTGGTCCCTCATCTGCTCTGGAGTTTCATCGTACTGACCAAACTCATTTGGTAGTCCAGCATTTGGATGAGCACTCACAAAAAAATCGGACTTGTCAGAAAGTGTCTTTAGGTAAGGTCTCAATTGATTCGCTCCAAGTGCACAATTCAGTCCTACACTCAACAAATCTATGTGTGAGATGGAGATAAGAAATGCTTCTGTCGTCTGACCGGAAAGCGTTCTACCGGAAGCATCTGTTATGGTTCCCGAAACCATCACTGGTATATCAATCTTTATTTTTTCTTTAACCTCTTCAATAGCAAAAAGTGCTGCTTTCGCATTGAGCGTATCGAATACTGTTTCAACTAATAAAATATCCACTCCACCATCCAGCAATGCTTCTACTTGCTGTTTATAGGCAATTCTTAGTTCTTCAAAAGAAATTGCTCGAAAGCCTGGATTATTCACATCAGGAGAAAGGCTAGCAGTTCTATTTGTAGGACCAATGGATCCTGCGACAAACCTTGGTTTATATGGTTCTTTTTTAGTGAACTCATCAGCTACTTCTTTGGCTATTTTGGCTGATTGATAATTCAACTCATATACATAATCTTCCAGTCCGTAATCAGCTTGAGCAATGGTAGTTCCTGAGAACGTATTGGTCTCCGCTATATCGGCTCCAGCCTCAAAATACTCCTTATGTATGTCTTTGATGATATCAGGACGAGTGATAGATAATAGGTCATTATTTCCTTTCAAAGGTTTCGGATGATCCTTCAGCGATTCGTTCCTAAAGTCGTCCTCTGTCAATTGATGACGTTGGATCATAGTCCCCATTGCACCATCAAGAACTAATATTCGTTTTTGTAAAATTTCTGAGAGTTTGTTCATTCTCTGATTTCAAATTTTACTTATCAGAGAAAGTTCCGATTGGACAACTCATCTGTTGGGAGTTAGCACCGAAATCCAAGGTAGAAAGGTTGCTAAGACGTCAACGGGCCCAATCCCTCAGTCTTTCTTGATAAGTGGAACAAATATAATCATCGGTCGATAGAACACAAGTCTTACGTGTGTTCTTTCCTATTTTTACAAGACATGAAATGAGCGCTTGCTCATATCTACATATTGAGAACATTTATGCTCATAGATAAAATGTATAGCAAACTGCTTATTTCCATTATTTTAAACTCATGAAGTTAGCGGCAATAGATATCGGATCAAATGCAGTCCGATTGCAAATAACGAGAGTGCTTGACTATGAAAAGGCAATCACCTTTAAGAAACTTGAATATGTCCGATTCCCCCTGAGACTGGGACATGACGTATTCTCTACCGGGAGGATTAGTGAGTTTAATGAGGATCGATTCTTCAAACTGATGACTGCTTATAAAAATCTCATTGACCTTTATGAGATCGATGCATATTATGGATGTGCTACCTCTGCAATGCGTGAATCAGAAAATGGGCGTGAGTTAGTCAAGCGTGTGAAGGAAGAATTAGGAATTGAAATACACGTTATTTCCGGTGAAGAAGAAGCTGATATGATCAACCGAGTAATCCTTCAAGGCTTGGATAATGGACATTACATCCACATTGATGTAGGGGGTGGTAGTACCGAGTTGAATATTTATGAGAGACATGTTAAAGTATATTCTCATTCATTCAAAATAGGTTCTGTTAGAACCCTGGAAGGTAGAGATAGCACCGAAGCGTGGAAGGAAATGAGAGAGTGGGTGTCAAAGTACGCTTTTAAGAAAGGGGAAAAGATCACAGCTATTGGAACTGGTGGAAACATAAATAAGCTATTTGAGCTTTCCAATCCCGAGAAGAAAGCAAGAAAAATGTCACTCGATACTCTTATGAGAACGCAGGATGTTCTCAAAAATCTCACGTTGGAAGATCGACTTAACAAACTTCAGCTTAACCCCGATCGTGCTGATGTCATCATACCAGCTTCCGATATCTATATTGAGGTGATGAAGGCAGCCAAGGCTAAAAGTATTATGGTACCGGATGTAGGCTTGAAGGATGGTATCAACTATTACATGTATCAAACACGCTTCCCGGATAATGATAAAGTGTTTGTGAAGAATTGATTAGGCTTTTCATATTATTAATGTAAATTCTAAAGTCATTCCTTTCTGTTTCTGACATGAGAATACTTTTGTCAATAGTTACCTGACTTTACCTTTTTAGTCAATTCAATGAGCCGCCTTTTTTATAGCTGACCATTAAGCTGCCAGGCTACTCGTTTAGAGTTCGTGGCGAGCTCATTTATTTCTATTCTCAAGGGATTGGTCCGTATTCTGATCATAACTCTTGGGTTTCCTTCCTGATCTTTTTCAGCAATGACTCCATTCCCATCGAAGTAGTTTTCGAGATGAGTTACCTCTTCGTATGGGAAATAATTGTTATACACATTGCTTAGCTTCTCTTTAATGTAGGTGACATAGGAAGCTCTCAAACCCAAGACTGATTGTGATGTATTTGCAGTTTGCATAGTAGTATCGTTTTTGGTGAACAATTACTTTAAGGCATGGATTGGGCACCAAACCCTTAAAAACTGGAGAATCACTTCGATAAACGGCTGTTAGAGGCAGATGAAACTTAAAAGGAACAATATTGGGAGGTTAGTATCTTTCACAAACTTTTGATCCTATATCATGGAAACATATGAAATTCGGATAGGACTTCTGCTATAGATTTAAGGCAGTAAATATATTAATATGAAACAAAGCATATTTCTCTTGGTTTGTTTTCTCCTAAGCTCGTGTAGCGTTGAACAACTCCAGGATTCCAAAGGCAGCCGACAAGATGAAGTTGATTACTCTCAATACGTAAATCCGTTTATAGGAACAAGCAAAATGGGGCATGTCTTCCCTGGAGCTACTACTCCTTTTGGCATGGTTCAACTGAGTCCCCAAACAAACTTTGAAGTTATGTTTGAAGACGATGGAAGTTACAATAAGGAGACATATGAATACTGTGCAGGATACCAATATCGAGATACCACTATAATTGGTTTTACTCATACAAATTTCAGTGGTACAGGACACTCCGATCTTGGAGACTTTCTCATAATGCCAACTACTGGAGATTTAACATTAGCTCCAATGCAAACTAAAAAAGAAGAAAAGGGATTTTATTCTACATTTTCTCATGAGAAAGAAGAAGCATCACCAGGGTATTATAAGGTTGATTTGGATAGTTATGCCATTAAAGCAGAACTTACAGCTAGTGATCGAGTAGGATTCCATCAATATACTTTCCCTGAAGCTGAAAACGCTCACATCATTCTGGATATGGTGTACAATGTTTATCATCATGAAAATAAAAATGTTTGGACATTTCTTCGTGTAGAAAATGATTCCATCATCACGGGATACAGACAGACGAAAGGCTGGGCTAGAGATAAGAAAGTGTTTTTTGCTGCAAAATTCTCAAAACCATTTGAAAGTTACGGACATAAGAAATATGATAATGTGAAATACGATGGTTTTTACAGAAGATTCAACCAAGAGAAGGATTTTCCAGAAATGGCTGGAAAGAATCTGCGAGCCTTCTTCAACTTTAGTACAAAAGAGGATGAAAAAATTAAAATTAAGTTCGCATTATCATCTGTAAGCACCGCTGGAGCCTTAAAAAACTTGGAAGCAGAAATCCCACATTGGGATTTTGACAAAACCAGAGAAGAAGCGAAACGAAAATGGAATGATGAATTATCTAAAATAGAAGTAGAGACGTTAACAGAAGCTGATAAAACCACCTTTTACACCGCAATGTACCATACCAATTTATCACCAATCATATATGAAGATGTAGATGGTCGATATCGTGGTTTGGATCAAAACATCCATAACTCTGACGGTTTTACTAACTATACCATCTTTTCATTATGGGATACTTACAGAGCACTTCACCCACTCTTCAACATCACACAACCTAGCCGCAATAATGATATGATTAAAAGTATGCTGGCTCACCATGACGAAAGTGTGCATAGTATGTTACCAATATGGTCTCACTATGCAAATGAAAACTGGTGTATGATTGGTTATCACGCTACTTCCGTTATTGCTGATGCTATGGCTAAGAATGTAGGAGATTTTGAAAGAAGTAGAGCACTGAAAGCATCAGTAAATACTGCTTCTGTACGCTATTTCGATGGACTTGGCGAGTACATGGATTATAAGTATGTGCCGGATGATAAAAGTCACTCTTCTGTTTCTAAAACTTTAGAGTATTCTTACAACGATTGGTGTATCTCACAAATGGCATTGCAGCTAAATGATTCTGAAGTAGAAGCAACTTTTTCTGAAAGAGCCACCTACTATAAAAACGTCTACGATCCTTCCATCGGATTTATGCGACCAAAATTATCAGATGGTACGTTCAGAGAAGATTTTGATCCTATGGATACACATGGCCAGGGCTTTATAGAAGGGAATGCATGGAATTATGGACTATACGTTCCTCAGGATCTTGAAAATATGGTGCGAATAATGGGAGGCAAAGAACGAATGACCTTTCAGCTAGATTCATTGTTTAACATGGAAATTGATGATAGGTATATTGAGAAACATGAAGACATCACCAGGGATGGAATCATCGGCAACTACGTTCATGGGAACGAACCTGGCCACCATATTCCATACTTATATAATTGGACAGGACACCCTGAAAAAACACAAGCTCGCGTAAGAATGATTATGGATACCATGTATGGTCCTACCGTTGAGGGGCTATGTGGAAACGATGATGCAGGTCAGATGAGTGCGTGGTATATCTTTAGTTCACTAGGCTTCTATCCGGTTACTCCCGGTTCACCCGAGTATGCCTTAGGTAGTCCACTCGTAAAACAAGCAACAATACGTCTTGAAAATGGAAAAACCCTCAATATCAAAGCCGAAAACCAGAGCAGAAAGAACATATATGTTGAAAAGGTTACAGTCAATGGACAAGAGTTAGAAGATTCCATGTTATCTCATAAGGATATTGTCAGTGGGGGTACGATTGTCTTTCATATGAGTAATACTCCCATTGCTAATTAAGAATTTTAACCTGTAAGGAAGATGTTTAATTGACTAATCTTTACTAATAATTGGAGGCCTTGTATTATTTAAATTATTTGCCCTCGAATTGAAAAAATTCTTCAAATATTCTTGGTAAACATACCTCCATGGGATAACCAAAACATCGATAACAATTCCAGGAGCCATCACCCAGAACCAAGATTCAAGATCATCGTTGGGCAGACCTGAACTCATGGCAGGCCAATAAATACCGGCAAGCCATGCAGATTTGTAAATCAACTGCATCAAGAGTAATGGAGTGAACTTCAGCGGAAATCTGATTCCAAAAACACATAATAGAGATAGTGCAGCATATAAACTTACCGCAACACCCGTCATTGTATCTAATTGCTCATTTGGCAAAATAATCGTAGACCAGTTATCCGGGGCGAGAGCTATGAAATTAAGAAAAAATAGTGCACGCATGACATGCTGCCTCCAGTTGGGGACATAGTTTTTAGTGTTCATCATATTCAAGTTAGGTTTAGGGAATTAGCATTTCTACAAGTCAGATGCTTTTGACTTAATGTAAGTTGCATGAACGACCTCCACCCCATCTATGGAGTATATTAATCTTATATGCTCATCACAAGAATCTGTAACTTTTCGATTCATGAGGATCATTCAGACTTTAGATACTATATCACACCTTCTCTTTCCAACATCGTCCGTATTTCTTTATGCTTATCCCAGAAGTTTTCAGTGATCTTGCTTAGCGTTTCCTTAAAGTCCGGGTGATCGGATAGTTGAAGAATGATGGGATCTTTGTCGAGAAACAGGATCAGCCAATAGAAGTATCCTTCTTGATTTGTAAATGCTTTGAAGTACCCCATTCCTTTTTCCACATCTCCTTTCGTCGCAAAGTAAGCACACAAGTTCAGGTCTTTGTAGATGGTTTGGTCACTTTCCGCATGTACCAGGAACTTCTCATAAAATGACTCAGCCTCCTCTTGTTTGCCCAATTTATCTAATACAAATGCGATCTTGATATCTTCGGCATTGTAGATGTCGAGACTAAAGACTTTCTTGATATGCAAGAATTTCTGATAGTAAAACCAGGCTTCTTCATAATCCTCCATCGTGTAACACACCTTTGCAATCTCCTGCACAATATCTAACCGCATGGTGTCTTTTGCCAGGGTGGCTTTGAGCTCTTCTTTAGCTCGTTCCAGGTTGAAATTCTGAGCTAACTTGATGTAGGTATAGACATACTCGGAGAAGAGATTCTGTGGATTGTAGTCCAGAGACTTTTGAACGTATTTTTCTGATTCATTAATGAAGCCATTTTCAACCAGCGCATTGCCTAAATGCAGGTAGGTAAAGCTTGCTTCTGCGGAATCCTGATCTGACACTGCCACTTGAATACCTCTAATCGCGTGCTTCAAATAGAGCTCCGTATTGGGTAAGTAATCAGCATATATATCTGATAGCCTATTATGAATCCAACCGGAATTGGGACTGTATGTCAGTGCCTTCTCAAAATAATTGACAGCAAGATTGTATTGTTCGTTCTGCCAATAATACAATGCTTTTGCAATCAGACTTTCAGGCTGTTCTTCATCGTAAAGTAGCGCTTTGTCTGCATAGGTGTTTATCTCTGATCCATACTCCTTATTTGTCTGAAAAATATCAATGTAGTAATAGCAAATGGCTATATAGGCATAAGCAAGGGCAAACGTTTCGTCCTCCTGTATTGCTTCTTCGAAGTATGAAATTGCTTGTAAAAGCTCTTCCGGATTCTCAGCACTGTTTGTCAAATCCAAACCTTTGAGGTATGAATCATATGCTGTGAGGTTATTGGTAGGCACCTTTTCTATTTGAAGCTGCTCATCCGGAGTGATGATTGCTTCTATCTGACCAGCGATACTTTTTGCAACTTCCAACTGTAACTGAAAAATGTCTTTTGTTTCTTTTCTATACTGCCGAGACCAGATATTTCGATCGTTCTTTGCGTCAATCAACTGAATAGTCAACAAAATTTCATTACCTACCTTTTGACCACTACCTTCTACCAAATAGCTCACCCCCAACTCTTCAGATACTTCAGGGGCTGTCTTTTTGAGTTCCCTATACTTTTCGACAGTCGTACGACTAGTCACATCTAAATCTTCAATTTTCTGTAGCTTATCCAATATGGTTTCCATGAGTCCATTGACTATGTAAATATTGGAGGGATCATCGCTATCATTTTGAAATGGCAATACAGCTATGGTCTTATCCAGTTTAGCCTCAGGAGAGTCATCTTTAGAAATAAGAAAAACAGCAAGGATAGCCACGAATATTGTTACAATGACCAGACGGATAGTTCGTAATTCCTTATTAGTCTTTCTTTCTCCGTCGGCTAAAAACTTTCACCTGGTTTCTCTCCTCCCCTGGTGGGTACCCAAAGAGTTCCCGGAAACACTTGGTGAAGTAAGAGGTGCTGTTAAAACCGACCTTGAAGGATACTTCCGAGGCAGTCAGAGATCCATCCTTCAGCAATTCTTTGGCGTGATGCAAACGCACATTTCTGATGAAAACACTTACGGATAGACCCGATAGACTTTTTACTTTCCTCAGCAGGTTCGACCGACTCATGTTTAGCTGCTGTGCTAAATCCGGTACTTCAAAGTGCTCATCTGAGAGGTTTTCTTCTATAATTTTTATGACCCCTTTTAAGAAATCATTCTCCGGATATAAGAAATCGGCCATGTACAATTAAAGGTTGCAATGGTACAATGATCGTCAAAATAAAGTCACTCAGCAATGTTGAATAAAGCATTTGCTTCATAGTTTATAGTGCTTCATCATAGTTTCAAGAGTTAATCCATAGTTAATAAACCTTGTCACATAGCTCATAACTCTGACCTTTAAATCACCCGGACCTTTGTAGTATCAAAATTTAAAACATAGAATGATGAATTATTTAAGAACACTATTTACTCTAAATGTCGACTTTACTTTAGCATTAGTATTATTTGTTTTAGCGTCATGCAATACCAACGGTCAGAAAACAGGAGACTCCCCTGACAGTCCAAAGATGACCATCCACGAGGCTGCATTTTTAGGCAATGTAGCATCCATGAAAAAACATATTGAAGCAAAATCGGATCTCGATCAGAAAGATGCCTACGGCTCTTCCCCACTAACGATAGCCACTATTTTCAACAAACCTGAAATAGCTAAGCTGCTGATAGATGCTGGAGCAGATGTCAATATCAAAAGTGCAGATGGTTCCACTCCTCTTCACTCGGCAGCCTTCTTCTGCCGCACGGATATCGTTGAAATACTTCTTGCAAAGGGGGCCGACACTGATGCCAGGAATAACTACGGATCCACCGCTCTCGAATCTATTTCAGCTCCCTTTCAAGATGTCAAGCCTTTTTACGATCAAATCAGTAAGGATTTAGGCCCATTGGGTTTGAAGCTCGATTATCAGCAAATAGAGGAGACAAGACCTGTAATCGCAGAGATGATTAAAAAAGCGCAATAAAGATGACAAAAAGAAGATATGATATCGATTGGCTGAGGGTAATCGCCATCGGACTATTGCTAATCTATCATGTTGCAATAGCTTTTCAGCCATGGGGGGTGTTCATTGGTTTCATTCAAAGCAGTGAATCTCTCGAGTCCATTTGGATTCCCATGTCTATGCTGAACATCTGGAGAATACCGTTGCTGTTTTTTGTTTCCGGCATGGGTGTCTGGTTTGCTATTCAACGAAGAGATTGGAAGCAATTGTTACTTGAACGATCAAGACGAATTCTCATACCCTTCTTCTTTGGAATGATTGCAATAGTACCCCTACATATCTTCCTTTGGCAGGATTATTACCACCAGGAGTTGCGGTATGTTTTCAGTCCCGCACACCTGTGGTTCTTAGGGAATATTTTCATTTATGTATTAGTACTCTCACCCGTCTTCTTTTTTCTGAAAAAAAATAAAGATGGTATAATATCTCAGGGGATAAGAAAGGTTTTCGAAAATCCTTTTGCTCTACTGATTGTGACGATTCCCTTTATACTTGAAGCTGAACTATTAGCTCCACAGGAATTCGAAGTTTATGCCATGACCTGGCACGGATTTGCTATGGGATTTATTGCATTTTTCATCGGTTTTTGTTGCGTATTTAATGGAAGTATCTTTTGGAATCATGTAAAAAAACAGCGATGGCTTTTACTTGTCCATGCATTAATTTTCTATTCCATCCGGCTGCTATTCTTTGAGTTACGAACACCCGATTATCTAATGGCTGTGGAGTCTTGCTTGTGGGTATTTACCGTATTTGCCTTTGGCTATAGATACCTAAATAAGCCAAGTAATCTCCTCAGGTATTTAAGTCAAGCAGCCTATCCAGTCTATATCATTCATATGGTGTTCATTTATTTTGGGTCTAAGTTATTCTTTCAGACGGATTGGACTATTTGGCTTCAACTTGTTCTACTAAACATTTTCACAGTAATTGGTAGCATGCTGACTTATGAGTTAATCATTCGAAGAATTGGATTACTCAGACCTTTGTTTGGTTTGAAGTATAAGAACAGGTCATACCCTAAATTTGATGTGTCAAATGCATTCTCTAAACGAAATGATTCATCTAAAAACAGAAAGGCTAATATTCAGACAATGGAAGGAAGATGATTTCCTGGAAATAGCACAGTTCTTTTCTAAAGAGGAAAACGCACGCTTTGTTGGTGGAGTGAAAAATAAGGAGGACTCATGGCGTCTGATGGCTACTTACATCGGGCACTACGAGCTTTTAGGTTATTCATACCTGGCACTTGAAAAAGCTTCTTCCAGAAAGTTGGTTGGCACGGTAGGATTGTGGAACTCTGAACCCTGGCCAGAGCCTGAGCTTGGTTACTGGCTACTGCCACATGCTCAAGGAAAGGGATTCGGAATTGAAGCAGGAAATGCTGTAAAAGATTTTGCTCTAAATGAATTAAAGTTTGAAAGCCTAGTTAGCTATATAAGTTCAGAAAATGAACCATCAAAAAAGCTTGCTAAGAAACTTGGAGCTTCATACGATGGAATCATTGAGTTATTGGATTTTGGGCCACATGAAGTTTATCGATATGCCTAAAAAGCTATTTCTATCTGTTTTCTTACTTAGTCTTCTATCGGCTTGCATAGATAATGTCTCGAAGGTGGCAAAGGAAAAATACCTAGTTGAACAGGCACCAAAAGAAACTCCGCTGACCTTTCTTCCCAATATAATATCTGACAAATACCTGATCCACAAGGGTATTTTTTCCAATGATTGGACCGAATATTATTTTACAATCTCTGATAAGAACTTTGCAAAGTTTGATGTGAAAGTAGTGAAAAAGGAAGGTGACCAATGGTCAGAGGCAAGAGATGCTTTTTTTAATAGCCAATATAGTGATCACGGCATGTCATTTTCTCCCGATGGTCAGACGCTCTATTTCAGCTCTACACGACCTGTCGGATTAGAGGACATAGTGAGTACTTGGCATATTTGGAAATCAGAATTTAAGGATGGAATTTGGCAAAAACCTGAGTACGTAGATATCCCTAACCTGAGGGATAAACTCACCTCACATCCCACTATTAGTAAGAATGGGAAACTATACTTTCACTCAAGTAATCCTGATTACAGCAACATGGATCTTTATGTTTCCCAATATCAAGATGGAGTATTTCACGAGGCAAAGAAAGCTTTTGAGGATCTCGTACCGCGATGCACTCCATTTATTGACCCTGATGGCGATTTCTTAATCTATGCCAACATTGGAGATGAACTTAATCTGATGATCAGTTACAAAAATCCTGATGGAAGCATGAGCTCACCTCAAGCTCTTCCCGAAACGATCAATCAAAACGGACAAGGAAACCCCTCTATCTCACCTGATGGTAAATTCCTATTTTATACTTCCTCCGATTGGAAGGTCAATTGGGTATCAACTAAATTCTTAAAGAATCTAAAAAACTGAATCAGGTATTTTTCAAAGATTCAATTAATGAATACCCTATTATGACCAAATGAGGATACCCTATTTTGGGTATTTTGATCAGAAAGATCATGGAATACTTCGTCTTGGGCTGGTTTTTATCTAGCTTGATTAGACTTTACATTCATTAGCTCACCATTATGAACCAACCAAAAACCACTAGCGCTGAGATCGCATGGAGGGAGGAGGAGAATGGCGTACAAATTCAGATTAACCTACCAGCAAACAACCCGCTGACGGTATTGCTTGAAAAAAAACAGGATTCGAAAGTCACAAAAATCAATGACTTTTATCGCTCTTGTGTGCCAGGCATATTTGTTAGAAATGGTATTCGATTTGATAAGATTTTGTACCACGATATCTTGTACCTTGAGGCTCAAGGAGCCTACACGCTTATCTGTACTAATAAGAAGAACTACACAATTTCCAGAAATCTGACGCACTGTTGTAAGGATCTGGTCTATCCGTTCATGCGAGTGCATCGTTCTTACACCATAAATCTTGAGAACATCGATTCATTCTCTGAAGCAAACGTATTCTATAGGGATAAACGAATTCCCGTAAGCGAGCAATATCGAAAAGACCTTCAGACTTATTTCAACAGAATTTAGAAACTAACACCACACTCAATGAAAAATTCACTACTACTCACGTTATTGTTAACGGGAACGCTTTGTCTATCTGCAAAGTCTCCAAACGAATCAAAAAAAGAGCAATTCCAACTTCCCAATCCCAAGAAGCTGGTGGAGCAGATGCAAAAAGAACTCGACCAGGTTTTTGAGAAATACGAGAACAAGCTGGATGAGCAGTTGCAGAAATACGAAAACAAAATAGATGAGCAAGTAGGCCGTATGGATCAGAAAGTAGCAGCCATTGAGCAACGACTGGATGACCAGGTGGCCAAAGCAGAAGGCCGATTGGATGAGACTTTTAATAAGGTCGATACTGAGCTTGGAGATGTGAAATCTACTTTGCTAAGTACGGTAAGCACCATTGCCTGGCGGCTCACGATTGTGGATATTATTACTGCAATTGTTGCCACGTTCGTTACCGCTTTCCTCACCGCCTACTTAGCAGCTAAGAAGCTACATATGGAGAAGTTTAGAAAAGAGATGGAGGCGGTGATTGAGGGAGCGAAGAAGGAGGTGGAAGGGATTGGAAAGTGATATGAATCTTGTAAAAGTAATTCTACTAGTTGATTCTCTTAATAATGACCCATTTCTTATTGATTTCTTGAACTTTGGTTTTTACTACCTTCTTTTTGGAACTATCATAGTATCTGACAGTTTGCTTATAACTTTGATTGCCCCTTAAATTTTTGCCTTTATCTAAAGGCCATAAATTGAAGAAACTATCAGGACCTCCAAATCCAATATCTCGAACATGATCAATATCTTTCCCTATAATTGGTGGATTAGAAAAAAAGCGCAATAATTTTTTTCTAAATGTATTCGTTTTAGCTCCTCTCAAAAAAACTTTACTTCCTCTTTCCTCTTTAATCCTGGCTATTTTATCTTTTGTTTTTTCCCTATGAAATATTTTCCCAACTTCCGGCCAGTGTTTTTTCGCCACTCCAATATTTATAGATTCTTTCTCTGAGAGCTTAAGTTTCTTTGAACCTTTGAAATCTACTTCAACTACCTGATTATCTGATTTTCTCTTCATTTTTAAAGGTTCATAATCATCAATTGATTTATACCAAACAATTGGAATTGGTTTTAATCGAGTTCCGTCTGGTAAAAATTTTCCCTCTTTTCTGTCGTTATCATTTTCTGACTCTTTCTTATTACCTGGTTTATTCTGTGGTTTGCCTCTATTCTTTTTGAAGAGCTTTGCTACCAGATCGTCCATGGATTTGAATAAACCCAATACCATTCCACTGAACTTTGTTCCTAAAATATCCTTGAATTTTATGATAACTTTCATAACATTCTTTTTCATTGAACTAATCATAGACCGAATAAAACGGATTACCTTCAAGATATTTTTCGCTACACTCCCAATCACTTTAGATATTGACTTAACTATTGTCTTGGTAGCGGTTGCAGCAGCACCAACGCCTGCAGTAAGTACCGCAAAAACTATTTCGAATGTCGAATAACCAACAACCTTACCTAAATTGTTTCCTACGGTTGATTTTATACCGGGCAGATTCGCCAAAAACCTAATCAACAAAGCGGCAAATTTCCTACCACCATTTCGTATACCTCCTTTTATTTTACCTGTAACATTCCCAGCTAGCTCTTTTACTTTTGCAGATAAATTTCCCTCTCTTATTTTGGCGATGATTTCCATAAGTTTTTCCCAACCATTATTCCAAATCCATCTACCAATACCCTTTAATTTGCTTCCTATAGCTTTTAACTCCTCAATATTTTCTTTAATGGTTTCATATACATATACTCCAAACTCATACATCTTTTTTGGGAGAAGTGCCAAATCCTTTATTAGCAATACGGTCCCCCACAGACCATCTGCAAAAAAGCCGGAAAAGAATCCTTTAATGAAAGCCCAAATAAAATCCCAACTTGTAAGCGCCCGAATTCCTTTCCTTACCACTTTTAAGACTTTCTTTACTCCGATTAATTTAAGCTCTTCCAAAAAACCAAGTATTCCATTCTGAACAAGTGGTGCAATTAATATAGCAATCGGAAATCTCGTTGCAAACCAAAGTAAGAACTTAGATTTCATAAACAGAATCGCTCCATCAATTGCCTTGTTAACAAGGCCAGAATACCAAGGGTTGTCTTTGGCATTTGGATTAACCTCTGTAGCTGAGTCCTTAAACTGAAAGACTTTAGAGAGAGTCTTAGGACCCATAAGGCCATCCGACGAGATTTTTAGTTTTTTTTGAGCTGCTATAAGAAGTCGTACAAAGTCTGCCCCAATGAATTGCTTCCTACTAACCCGATGATAGATGGAATGCTTTTTGGAAATTTCCCCTAATTTCCAGACAGTCATTGTATCATAAGATTGACTCCATCTATTGTACTTTACCTTTCTTAAATACCACATTCCTCTCTTTATTGTAACACCATCAAGCTTACCTGTTGATGATAAACCCATTGATGCTTGTACGTCTCCAACTAAACTTGCGAAATCATAACCTAGAGACCTGGATCTCTTTGCCTTATTGTATAAATCTCTATCACCCGATAGAAGGTAAAGTTTCCAGATAAGTCCACTTGTGAACCTTTTATGGACATTGAGATTGTATTTAATCGCAGTAATATACCTTCCTCGGATACTACTAAATCTTCTAATCTTTTCTCCCCCCTGCTGCATCGTATGCGTCAGTTCATGTGCTAGTAAATGCTTTCCTTCGCGTGAGGATGGTTTGTATTGACCTTCATTAAAATAAATATCCTGACCATGGGCAAAGGCTTTAGCTCCTACCTCCTGATTCATTTGGACTGCATTACTACCAGTATGGATTTTCACACCGCTGAAGTCAGCACCAAAACGAGATCCCATGAAATCTCTAGTTTCATTAGGTAAGGAACGACCTCCTCCTTTACTCGAGTTTAGTTGGGATTCAAACGAGTCATTGACTTCTTCTTTCTCTTCCGAACCACTATAAGGTTTTCTTCGAACAGATGGACCAATCAGGTTTGCCAAAGACTTAGTCTGTACCGCACCAATTGATGAACCTCTTTCGGTTGGCACATCATTTTCAAAAGAAAACTCACCTGCCTCCGAATCCAGTTTAGGTTGAACCGGTGCTTTCTTTCCAGGTTGTGTTGTACCATTACTAGCCTTGGAAGTAGTTTTGGGCTCAGTTGAGGATGATTTGGTAGTGGATTGGTGCATTTTAAATTCAATTCATTGCCACAATTGGCTACTTCACATAAGCACAAGTGGGAAGACTTGGGACAAGCGAGACGCTTGTGATAGCTGAGTACTAAATGAACTTATTTTATTTTGTTGTGCCATAGCATCCTTTCCCAGAAAAAAGGAACTCTTTTTCCTGCTTCAATTTTGAACGCCGATTTTGGAATTCTTATACCAGCTACCTTTGCAGCAATAAATCTATGTGTACCTTCAGTTATAACCCATTTTTTGGCTCCTTCACTAGCTCTTTGCACAACTATAGGTTTGCTCCAATTCCATTTATTCCTGATCATCTTGTTAGCGTATTCTAACACTAGCTCAGGGCTCACCCAATTTTGACTCGGAGCAAAGTTTGTTTTGCCTACAATATCTGAGACTTTAAGACTTTTCAATCTACTTAATCCGATTTTAAGTTTCTTACTAAATCTCGTAAAGCTCTTCGCTAATAATTCCCTAATTTTCCTTAATTCAACTTTACATGGGGACGCACAACCTAATATCCTTCTCTTAAGTTTATTAGGTATCTTCGACAGCTTCTGTATAGCCCACTCGGGTAGCTTTTTAAGCTTTTTTATACCTTCAAATCCTAGGTCCTTAATTGTCCTTCTGTCTAATAGAAGTCTTCTGGATGCCCAATTAGCCAACGATTTCATACTTTGAGTAATAAGTATCTTTCTTCCTTTTGCAGATTTTAAAGATTTCATTAGGAGAGATCTAATCTTGGTTGGCAAAGATTTAACCAATATAAGACTTGAGGCTTTGGTTCCTTTTTTAGCGAGTAGTTGGATGATTTTTCTTCCTAAACCTAACCCAATTAAATCTGAAGGATCAAAAAGTGCAGGACCAATTCCAGGTTCATTCATGGTCCAATGCACTGTATCCCCTTGTAGATTGAATATGTAAATGTGATATCCCCATCTGTATTCCACTCCAATTATTTGTTTAAGTTCACTGTCATAGATGTATTTGAAACTTTTTGGGAGCTTTTCTTTACCAATTTTTTTTAAATACTTCTTGTACATGTAACCTCCACCTACCGTTTTATACCAATATTTTGTTTTTGAAGCTACTATATCGATAATACTTCCTTTTCTCAGTAGATAACTTCCATTTTCAGACCTATTCGTACCCTTTATTTTTCTCTTCCTTTTTACAGGCCATTCTTTGTTATGCCACAAGTTTGTAGTAAGCTCATATCGTCCTAGTACTGGATAAGGATTTTGAGCAAGTTTTGTATGAACAGAGTTACTCTTCCCACTCTGCTGTACTGTATGCGTTAATTCATGAGCTAGTAAATGTTTGCCTGAACTACTGTTCGTATCATACTTCCCTTGATTGAAATAGATGTGATTGCCATGCGCAAAGGCCTGGGAGTTCAGTTCTTTGTTCATCTGTACCGCGTTACTATCAGTATGTACTTTCACACCGCTGAAGTCGGTACCGAACCGTGAGCTCATGAATTCGTTCGTTTCTGCAGGCAATGGATTACCACCGCCCTTACTGGTACTTAATTGAGATTCTAAAGAAGACCCAACCTCCTTTGATCCACCCGCTTTTCGTTGGATGGGCTTTGACTGCAACTCATCCTCTTCAGGTGCCATTCGTTGAATAGGCTTTGTATCCAACTCTTCGTCTTCTCCCATACGTTGAATTGGTTTGGTGTCAAGCCATGCCTTTGTTTGAACTTCGGCAGGTAAATCTTCTTCCTCGCTCATACGTTGGACACGCTTAGTTTGTATTGGCTCCTCTTCTTCTGGAGACATTCGCTGTATCCGTTTTGATTGAATGGGCTCTTCTTCTTCAGGAGGCATTCGCTGAATCGATTTGGTTTGAACTTCCTCTTCCTCTGGAGCCATTCGTTGGATGGGCTTAGTATCCAATTCTTCGTCTTCACTCATCCGCTGGATTTGTTTTGATTGGACCGGTTCCTCCTCTTCAAGAGACTGTCTTTGAACCAATGGGGTGATCAAACTTGCCAAAGGGTTGGTTTGTGCCTCTTCTTGCTCGCAAGCGGCACACTTAGGTTGGATAGAATCACCCCCCTTACCACCCTCAAGGGGGGAGACATTCGGTTCAGGCATGCTCATCACTTTGTCAGCCATGGCATCTGCCTCTTGTTCGTATTTATCGTTGGGGTCACCAACCTTGATCTTGGTTTGAACAATTCCTTTTCGCTGGACACCTGTGTCACGTTTGCGTTGAGCGGTTTCTTTTCGTTGATTACTGAACATTTTTTTATGGTTTCTACCTACCCCTAACCCAGAAACGTCTGACCGCTACAAGGAGGGGAATTTTTTGGACGGACTATATTGTTTTTCCTTCTTTTAAAAATTCCTTTCGGATCCCGTTTTCGAGATCTTCCAACCGGATACTATTGCTGCTCCGCTTCAGTGCCATCAGGCTGCTGTAGCGGATCACATTCATGACTGAACCTCCGGCCAGTTCGTAACTTTTAGCTATTTGCTTCAGGTCCACCTGCTCGTCCAATACACTATGTGCCGAGAATCCCTGCTTCCATAACTCCAATCGTTGGTCCGGCTCGGGCATAGGAAAATGGATAATGGACTGAAAACGTCTGGTAAACGCTTCATCAAGGTTACCACGCATATTGGAAGCCAGGATCACTACACCCGGAAAGTCTTCAATGCGTTGCAACAGGTAGGATACCTCCTGATTGGCGTATCGATCGTGCGAGCTACTCACGGTAGTGCGCTTACCAAATAGTGCATCCGCCTCATCAAAAAACAAAATCCATTGCTTGTTTTCCGCTAAATCAAACACCTTCGCCAGGTTCTTCTCGGTTTCTCCAATGTACTTGGAAACTACCTTGGATAAGTCAATCCGGTAGACATCACGCTGCATCGCCTCGCCCAATAAAGTAGCAGTTAATGTCTTACCCGTTCCTGGAGGACCATAGAAGAGGGCACGGTAACCCGGTTTGATTTTTCGATGCATGTCCCAGTCCTTAAGTAGTGTATCGCCGTGTTTCATCCATACCAAAATCTCTTCAATTTGACTCCTTGTACCCTTTTCCAGGACGAGATCTTCCCACTTCATCTCTGTAGTTATCAACTGGGCTGGAAAATCAGTACTATAGCTCATCTTCTGTTCTTCTCCTGTCAGGAAGTAGTAGAGGTAATCATCAGAGAGACTCAGTAAGCCACTAATGGATGGCTCACCTCGTTCACCGTACTCCAGCGTTACCACTTTATTTTGAAAGAGGGGCATGTGTTTATCGAAGAGTCGATGATACGTTAACCGACCTTGTATGTCATCTCCAGCAAGCAGGAACAACATGGTTTCGCCCGTCGGCAAAAAACCCAGGTGGTTTTTACCTTTTTGACCACCGAACTCAGTAAACTCCCGATCATAGGTAGCATTCTTCACAAAGAAAGGATCCAGCAATTGAGGCTGGAGGTGGGGGACCAATGTCAATAACAATAGTAAACGTTGCTCGGCTGTTAACTCCAGTTGAGCAACGAGTGATGCATAGGGTGTCTCACTATCAATTAAGTCCGGAGGTACCACTTCATTAATGGTGACATATTCACACTCATGACCAAAGTACAACTTCAGGCGTGTCTCCAGCACTTTGGTAAACCAAGCCAGTTCCTTCTCAAATTCAGTTGCTATGCTATCGTTTAGTTGTGGTGCCATTCAGTATAAATGAAGTAATCGTTCCAGGGTAGTGTACAGATGTTAATGCCCCATGGGAGATGCTCCAAAAGCATGTCGTAAGGCCTTTCTTCTACATCCAGCCTCCAACCGTCCTCTAAGAGAGATAGTTTTCCTTGTCGCTTTAGAAATGAAGTTCTCAAACCTTCAATCGAAGTATTCTTGAGAACGCTCCAGTTGGTTATGACGGAGGTTAACAGGTCTTCAGATTCTTCTTTTTCTTCTTTTGAAATATTCAATTCTAGCGGAAGAGGTGTTTGAAGAGGTAATCCACAGATCAGTTTATTGAATATCAGCAAGTGCTCAGGATGTCGGGTTTCACCTGTCACAAGGAACCGCGCCAGATGGATGGCCCGAATGCGAGCTTCTTCGTCTACAAAGGAGCTAGTATCATTGAGCAATCCTAAGTTTTTAAAAAAGGCTGGTAAAAAAGAAGCTATCAAGATCAACCCTGCGTTATCAATGAAATAAATATGACTCTGATCATATTCCTCCGGTTGGTATTCATTGGTCAACTGCTCAAAAATCAGGTTTTCCTCATAGTGTATATCAAGTTCTTCATTCTCAATATCTATGATCGATGTGTCGCCATTGAGGTTTGATCGGTCGTCTTTACCTACCTGTGATTCATTGGTCTTATCAGATTTCTTTGAGTTAAAAGAACTATCGGCATCAGGTTCAGTCCCCACCTTGGTGTCCTTATTGAGTAAAGAGACATTCGACAGATCATTGAGAGTGTTATGGTCTGATATTGCAAAGAAAGAAGTTAAGGAACTCGAAAGGGCATGACCTCTGCCTTCCAGAAACTTAACGATGCGGGCAAAGTGAGTAACCAGGCTTTGATCAGATTTTACCCGAAAAGAATCAATTTGTTCAATTAAATCTTTGATAAGATTAGCTCCTGATACAGGGCCATCCTTAATTGTCCAAATACTTTTCCATAGCCATTCCTTTGCCTTAATTAGTAAAGCAGTTGGTGATGACTGAGTTTTCTTGGAAGTACTTATGAAGCTCTTTTCATATACTAAGCACACTGTTATCAAATCTTCAATGAGAGGAATAAACCGTGTGACATGATCACCATTTATTAAATAGGTAATTCTAATCAATAAAGCATGGTCCATCTGCTGGATCAAACTGGACTCGGTTTCATCAAGGAGTGTTCGGACCAGCGCTTTTCGTTGCTTTTCGTCAAGAAGGGCTTTTCCTTCTGAATGCATCTGATAAATGAGTTGTTCAACCTCATTCAAATTCTCCTGATCCATGGCCTTCTTCAGTTGCACTAACCAGGCATAAATTGATTCGCTTAACGAAGGCTTTCTTTCTTCTTTCTTAGAAAAAGAAGATGCTCCTATCTCATCCCTACTCAGTAGCTGCTCGTATCTTGACATGAAGATATTCTGATCTTCAACCCGCTGAATCGCTGAATAAACGTTCGTAACCAGTTCCTGATAGGTTGTTTTAGTGTTTGTGGCAATGTACCGAAGCACTGAATGCAAAAGCGGTGACTTATTTGTGTACCTCATACCCTGAAGAAAGGCCTTTTCCCATATCCAACGACGAATATGAGTTGCAGTCGTTCCTGGAATTTCAACTTTTCTAAACAACTGGATAAGGAATAACACTTCTTGCTCATCCACCATTTTAATGTCCAGCATCTTGAGAAGCTCTCTCAGTTGATCATCTGTAATCTTATCCATCCATTCAGTTGAACCAATGCCATACATCAGGTTTTCATTCAAAAAGGATGTCCAATCTTCTTTACTGAATCGCTTTAACAAAGGCTTCCACTTTCGAGACAAGCTCGAAGTGATCTCCGATTCAACTGAATGATTGAGCTCTTTCGGATGAATAGGTTGTTCACTTTCCTTCGCGGTACTTTGTTCTTTTTTATCGTATTCAGATGAGTTTAAAATAACTTCTAATGTCAGCGGAACTTTTAGCTTTAGCGTGCTATTAGATGAAGCCTGATTTGCTCTTTCATGACTCAGTTTATTTTCATAGTGCTTCCAGCTTTCCTCGAGTTGCTGCCTGAATGGAGTTGAGGCACTTTCAATTACCTTATTTATAATCTTGTGAACTGAAACATCTTCCTTGTTTATAAGTCCAAAAATATGATTAGACCATGTTTCGTATTGCTCCTGACCGTCAATTAGAAACTCCAGGTATCGTTCAAGTATTTCCTGAATAGGGATTGATACCAGACCAGCATTCGACATTCTTTTCATCAACCAACTATCGAACTCAACCATGCGAATCGATTTGTGAGAATCAGTAATGAGCATTTTCGCTACCTTCTCGGCCGTTTTTAAGGAGCATTGAAGGGTCATTCTTCTTCGACATTTCTCATCTTTCAAGGCATTGCGTAGCAGCAGCTTCAATTGATCGGCTTGTGAAGTGGCCATTCGATCCAAGATGGTTTCAATAGAGAGGTTTGATCCTGATGTCGTCCACCATGGAACGGTACCTGTCTTCAGGTAGCTTAGCAACAGCTCTTTATCCATAGCTGTTGGCGACATTTCTGAAAATTGTGGATAATTAGCCCCATTCGATTGCCTCAATAAATCCGGAAGAATTGCCTGTAATTTCTCACGTGTTCGTTTGGGCATTTCTTCCTCAAGATCTTCCAGCATGATATCTCCCAGATCGAGTGGTAACGATTCTAAACGGAGGTGTACATTTTCAGGAATGAATTCATCACATACTTCTTTCAACACTGATTCGAGTTCACCATGCAGTACGTCACTGCATCTTCGGTGTAGTACAAACGTATCTGAGGATTCAGGTGCCTGTACCTCCAGAAGGAGTGTTCTCACTTTATGTTGCTGCCCTCCCATTATTCCACATCAAAGTTTTTGTTGATACGCATACGCCCAATTCCCCTGTTCTTAACCAGCTCATCAGGTCTCGTCACCTTGAACGTATTGCCCATTTGCATTTCGCCAATACCGGGATAGTATTCACAGGAATGCCCGATCACAAACTCCTTCCCAATACTCATCTCATCGATCTCCCAAAAGTCTGTTGGAGGAGAGGAAACCATAAAGTCTTTATGAAAAGAAATTGCATCATCCTTTATTGATTCAGTCGATCCATCTAATTCTGTCGATGATTCTCTGGGGACGATTTCCATTCCCTCCTCTCCAATTCCATGGTTAGATCTGATTTCCTTCAAAGCATTCAACAATTTTCTATGAGACCTATTCAAGTCATATGCATGATGCTCCTGCAATATCGGGTCCATCGGTTCATCCATAGTATTGAGAAGCAGCCAGCCTCTGTATGCTCGCTCAAATCGCTCAAATCCTTCCGGATGCACCCAGTAAATCTCAGGTAAAATGTGAGCCGGGAGCTCTTCTATGATCTTGGTCTCAGCCAAAGACCTAAAAGCAGGATGACAAAACCGACCGGTTTGCAAGGGGAGTACTACACTTACCTTAAAAGAATACGGTTCGACCGCTTGTTCCTTCGTAACCTGAAGCGGGGGTAATAACTGATCTTCTAAAAAGACCGGTAAAGACTTGATCTTAGAGAAGTGAGCAACGATTCGTTCGATTAACTCTTCAAGTTCTTTTTTTCGAGTCGTTCTTGATGAAGTAGCTATTACCCGACCTTCTACATCTGTCAACCGGATCTCGTACTTTAGCCTAGTCGCTTTGTGGACTTCATATCTCCTTCTGTCTGAGATGTACCTGGCACTCAAGCTGAGTTTTTCTTTCAGTTCGTAAACATTCTGATAAGCGCTACTTTTCAACCACCACTGAAAATCCTCCTCTTCTCCAGGTTTGTTTCCAATTTCAAATTGGTAAGTATCCACGAACTTTGTCAGCGTTCCAGCTCCTGTTTTTACCTTTGTATCCTTTTGACTTTTTTTGATTCGGTAATACTTCTCCAACAATAGAGAGGTATCTTCTTCACTTGATTGGCTGGGCGTATTAAGTAATCGGTCTTCATCAAAGTAACTTATGCGCTTAAGCAGTTGTGATGAAGCAACTGTTTGCCTGATTTTTGGTCTTAACAAGAGGTGTTCCAACACATAAAGCCTCTCATCTGCAAACCTTGATCGCATGAATTCGATGGTATGCTCAATTTCTTTATGCACTTCATCATGTGTATCAAAGTAAGCAATCCTACGGCCGACAATATCTTCCGTTGAATCTAACACATTGAAGTAGAATGTCCCATCCTGAGCACATTCACACCGATAGTTGTAAGAATGAAAACTTGAATGGATCAAGGTGTCCAATTCTTGATGAAGCTCCTCCAACTCGAAAAATTGCTTCGTACTGCTAAGTAACACGCTTCCCTCCTCATCCTTTATTCGAAACCGATACTCATCGATATCATCCAGGTCTTCCTCTTGGTAGATCTCTACGTATTTGTTCGTCAACTTCTCCGAGTAAAAGTCGCGCCTCTGGTAATTCTCAAGTCCCAGCTTGGCGTAGAGTCTACGCTCAAATCCTGAAATATTCTTGCTTTCCCAAACGTCCGGATAATGATTAATGTCGGTTTTTTTGTAATTGAAAGCGGTACTTCGATCCCTGCTCAAAGTCGGATAATCATTGAGGAAATCCAACTTATCTGCAATAACCGTATGTGTATCATTGATTTTATGTAAGGACATCAAGCGACCCAGATCATCGAAATCTTCACCATGCCTCGCAAGTAAGTGATCGAGTACTTCATTGCGTCTTCTTAGGAATGTATTTTCATTTTCCGAAATGCGATTGATTGTGCGGATGTATTCGTTTTCAGGATTCGCTTTGAAGTGTTGCCATGATTCTTTTGAATCTTCGTTATTGTTTTTGTCAGCTAAAAAAGCTTTGAGAAGATTGGATACATGGGAAACGTTATAGACAGGTTTAGGAAAATAAGTTCTTGATTGATGAGGATCAAGGGAAAAAAGATCCCTGGTATGGGATAATTGAGATAAGTAATCCGCTAACAACTGATCAAAAACCAACAAATATCCTTTCAATTGCTTCGCTTGAGCTTTTCGTCTCTCAGATTGTGTTTCACTTATTCCCTCATCTCCAATGTGGTACACATTAGGAAAATCATTTTGAACGGAATCGTAGGAATCCAACTCCAATGATTCACCTTGAGGCATTTCTTTATATGAAAGCTGAATTGGATTCTCTCTTCGTTCTTCTCTTAACTGATGTAAGTATTGTTGTGCTTTTTCAGTATCCGCATATTCATCCAGAAAGGAGATTTGGCAATACTCCGTACCTAGTCGGGGTTTATAGATCTTAGGGTCCAGTACCAGATAGTCCGAAATTTTTTCATGAATCGTCCTATGCTCTGCCAGATTCATGAATTCCAATCCGCTTACTCCAATTACTTCATCAACTCCCATGATCAGGCTGACCAGGTCAGATGCATAGATGATATCCCGGTCAGTTGCTGCTTCCAAGTCTGTGTCACTGATAAAACCATGATTCAACAATGGCCCTTGTAAAATATCTTCCAGATCAACCCCTCGTTGTTTCAGGCTCTCCAAACTATTCCGTTTAATCGGGGGATCTAAATACTGATCCAACAAATCATATATTCTCCCAAGAACCTTATTGACGTCACTATGAGGCTTAACCTCCACATTTGCGGACACCCCCACGAGCTGCTTTCTGGCACTTCGGATCCCAACAAAGTCTTCGCAAAGATTTCTATGGTCATGCAGTAGTTGAAATACTTTGTCAGCCAATTTTCGAGAACGGTTGATCCGGGCAATGTATTCAGGAAGCAATAGTTCTACAAAGGGCAAAACCTGATCATTGATGAACGGAATTATTAATTCACCGGATAACATATCCTTAGTATCCAGTTGATGGCCTTTTCGCTCATATAATGTCAATGGATTGAGCTTAAAAGGAATCACCCGTTCTTCCCCATCAATAATGGTATTGATCTGAAATATACTTCCTGAGAGTTTACACTCTGAATCAAAGACCTCCGACACATCAATTTTCAAAATCCGTATAGCATCCATCGCTTTATCGGAAAAAGCCAGTTCCTCCCAATGAGGAAAAATGGCCACAGCATCAAATACATAGTGTTTGAACCCATCGCTAAATTCAAACCTATTCTTGAATTCATAGGTGTTGAGTTCTTCTTCTTCAAACTCCAGGAGCACCTCATACAAGCCTTTGAGGTCAATCCGATCGTTTTTGTCTCCTTCATAGCTCATCTCAGAATCTAATAGGCCGTCTTGATCTGCTTTAGACAAAAACAAGGGTTGCTCTGAGCGAAAGCTTTTTTCAATCCAGCAATTCTTTATCCCCGGTAAGTCGATGACGATTCTTCTAAAATCATTGACCGACAATGGTGCGTTTGGTAAAACTTCTTCTGGGGCAAAAAAAGGCTGGTGTTTCCCCAACAACTGTTTTCCATCTTCAGAAAGGATATCCTCAATCGCATGATTGGTTCGGTATCCAAGCTCGGTGAGTGCATAGCACAGTGCTTCCAGAATGGTAATGCCCGGATCATGGGTATTGTGATCAGTCCACTCTCCTGCGTGATCCTGAATGTATTGTATGCCCACCTCTCTCAGGAAGGCATAATCCATACTGGTATGCGCCGGACTGGCTCTTGATATGGTCGTTTCCGAAGACAATCGAATGACTATTTTTTGGTATCAGCTACTGCTTCAGCGGTCTCACTTTCAGTTGCCAGTCGATCATTGAGCTGCTCTCCTGCCTGATATTGCAACTTGTGAATGAGCTGATGTACTTGCAAATAAGGTAAGCTGCCCAAAGATTGTAAGACCTTGTTGGTCTCTTCTACGGTAAGTTTTAGATTAATTGTTTCCATGATTTTGTATTTATTGTTAGTTAATATTTTGTCCATCTACTCCGGTTCCAGACCCTTTATTTTGTTCACTAAAAAAATCAAAGTCTGTTGAAGTTGTTTTATATAATCTACAAGCTTGAAACCATCAATATCGGCTTCCAGTAACTCAAGTAATGTATCTATTGATTCTACCGCTTCATTTTTACCAAGATTCCCAGGAATTGTAATTTCTTCTACCGAAATTCCATCAGATCCTAAGTATTCAAGCAGGTTATTTGTACTGTTAAAATTCCATTTTGGATGGGAAAGAGGCTTTCCATCCAGTTTTATAGATTCAAAGCTTGCTTCACCGTCAACAGCCAATAAGGGACCAGTATGGCCAGCAGGTTGGGAAACGCTTATTTTTCCTTTGATGGAAAGTACATCTTCTTCCTGAAGTGGTTGTCCAATACCTAAGGAGTTGAATTGGCCTGCCCCACCTACCTTAAAGAGCATATCTGATGAAGAATCTGGTAGTTTATGAATACTTACCTCACCTGTGATAGAAAGTACCTCATTAGATTGCACTTGCCCACCAATACCCAATGTGTTAAACGTACCGGAACCTTTTACCTCAATAAGGGGGTTCGTCGCTGATCCATGAATTTGAACCGGGCCTGTTGTCTCTATTGAGTTAAAACGGGCTTTTCCTTTCACCTCCAATAAAAATGAGGAATCATCAGTAGCGCTTTCGGTATCCTGTTCACTATCGGAAGGAACTTTACTTTCCGGAACAGGCGGTTCTAAAACCAAGGAGTTGAATTGGCCTGCTCCACCTACCTTAAAGAGCACATCTGGTGAAGAACCTGGAGGGTTCTGAATACTTACCTCGCCCGTGATAGAAAGTACCTCATTAGATTGCACTTGCCCGCCAATACCTAATGTGTGAAACGTACCAGCACCTGATACTTGAAGAAGAGGAGTTGTTGCAGATCCATCGATTTGGACAGGGCCTGTCCTTTTAATGCCATTTACTCCATCATTTATCTCCTGCCAATGGATAATTAACTCCTCTTTCCCATCTCCCAGTTTCAGTGATCCAACGTCTAGCGAGGTAAAGACTGCTGAACCATCTGATGAAATGATACCAGAAGCTCCAGTACCTACTTTAATATCTCCATCAACCCTGATATCACCAGTAAAGCTGGCTTGAGCATTGTTTTTAATCCAAACCTGCTCTACTTTTTTTCCATTAATATTTAAACTCTTAGCATCTAGCGTTTTAGCAACATCCAACTCTTTGATGAATCCGCTTTCAGCATCAAATGCATTCATCGAAACCTTCCTTTCTGAAATATCAAACGTATGCTCGTCTACCTTAACCCCATCATCCTTCAAGTTCAGAAAAGAGTCAATAACCTTTTCAAAATCTTCATCTGTTGGTTTACTTCCGGGTTGAAATCTAGCTTTCAGAAGATCTCGATTGCTTTTCTCCTGATTTACTTCACCAGCCATAGCTCTACTTCTTTAGAAATATCTTTGATTTTCAACCACGATGGAGCTATTGGTGATCCTTTTTTCAATGGGATCTGACCTAAAAGTCCAACGCAGTTCCACTCGGGTCTTTTTTCACGGCTTATGTATTCCTTTTGGGGATCATAATTCGGATTTAGCTTTGGGCGTTCTATTGTTTCAAACTTTCCGGAACCCACCATCACCAGTTTCCCATGTTCGTCAACGACTGGGACCTCATCCTCATAGGTTTCCATCACAGGAATTTGATGTTCGCCTACTTTCGTTTTGCCCTTTTCGTCAAATAGGCTGACCGTTTTAAATACTGGTTCTTCCACCTCCCTTTTTTCTATCTTTTCAATCGGTTGCTCAACATATTTTTTTCCTTTCTTAACGATCTCATAAGTAGTCACTACTTGCTCAATGGTCTTTTTCTCCATCTTTTGGCGTTCTTTCTTCACTTTTTCCATTTTAGGTTCCAGAATCTCTTCTTTGATCTTTTCTATGATTCTCTTACCATAATCGTCTTTGAGATACTTACCAGGCCAATCCATGTGCGATCCTCCCACAATACCAGCACCGACAGATATAATGCCTATTGGAGTCTCTCCATTTTTTGCTTTTCTGATCTTTCCAGCATCTAGCACCACAGGTGTGCCTACCGGAATTGCTTTTCCTGTCTTGGATTCAAAGTACTCCGCATAATCTTGATATTGGGTTTTGAGTGTACCTTCTATGAAGAGATCTCCATCACGATTCAGAATAAGTGCATTTTTTCTACTACTATCACTTGTACCATTTCCTACAGTTAATAGAAGATCATCTATTATTTCTTCGTTTGGTTGACCCTCATTCTTTTTGTACTTATTGTATTTACCCAGTGCAACTGATGCATACGTAGCGGCAACAGTTCCTTCTCCTATAGCAGTAGATGCCCACCCTCTTGCTTCAGATCTAAGGCCTGCAGCGAATGAAAAAGACATACTTGCATCGCAGTTTTGTCCAAATGCTACGGAAGAATTTCCACTAGCTATGCTGTTCACACCCATCGCAACAGAACCAAAGTTTGAAGATGTACATCGGCTTCCAGCAGCAAAAGAGGAACTTCCTTCTGAAGTAGCATAATAACCCAATGCAACTGATTCAGAGCCAGAAGCAATACATTCACGTCCAAGAACCATGGCATAATTACCAGAAGCAGTAGAACGAAAACCTATTGCTACAGCATTAGTACCATTTGCATTGACTTGAGAACCAATTGTAACAGCTCCATAACCATGCGCTTTTGACGAATTACCCATGGCTAGCGATTGCCGTCCAAATGCCTCACTAAAGTGGCCGAAAACCATTGATGATTGTTCTAAAGCTACACTACCAGATCCCAATGCGACAGCATACATTCCGGCGGCATGTGAATTATGACCTGCAGCGAACGATGTAAATCCAACATTCTCAGGATCCCAGCGATTTCCCGTCACATAGCCCGCACGAAAAGCAGTCTTCTCTGGAATCCACATCATGCGACCACCACCTCCCCTCTTTTCTGTGGCAAATCCCTCGCCTTCCACGATTAATCCTCCGTTTTGTACATGTAAGCTAGAACGGGCAAACCCTCCACCTACGACAACTCTCCCATCATAATACATCAAGTCATCTTCGTATTTCTTCCAGGGAGTAGAACCTTCCTCGCTCTCGGTAAAGGACTTCCAGCCACTTGCGGTCCTTCCTTCAAAATCTGATCCTGTCCAACGAATGGTACCTGGCTGATTAAATGCACTACTTCCAATTTTGATCGCACCATTCACTTCAAGCTGCTCACTTGGATTAGTTAATCCCATCCCTACATTGCCGTCAGTATAATGTATGCGATTGTTTGAGTCTTTCGTCCAAAGGTCTTTTGCTGTAAAGGATACCCATTGATTCCCTATCTTTCCTTCAAAGTCCGTCCCAGTCCATCTCATCGTACCCTGCGCTGCATTGTTTTGAGTGGCTCCTATGCTTAATGCTCCGTTAACCTCGAGTTTTTCTTTGGGAGTATCTACACCTATTCCAACTTGCCCCTCCGGACGGATCACCATCTTTTGCGAGATCTCGCTTTTATTTGTTCCGCTTTGTGTTACAAAACCTAGCTCTCCACTATAATTATTGATCCTTTTGCCAGTGATAGCTGATAATACATTGGTAATGGGTTCGTTATCTGTTCCAGGGTGGAAAGCAACGCCCACCATAGAGCCAGCTGTTGTCTTGTTGGACTTCAACAAAAGGTTATAACTTCCAATTTGTGACAAATGATACTCCGGGCCTTTTCCTTTTTCCAATTCAACCGTAAGTCTTGCTGCTGGTCTTTTAGCTCCAATACCCGTATGCTTTTCATCGGTATAGATGCCTCTATCTAGCTCTGCTCTCTTCCAATCTGATGATTCATAAAAAGTGAACGATCTCCAACCTTCGTTGGTAAATCCTTCAAAGTCATGACCATTCCATCTAAGCGTTCCTGGATCATGGTTGTTCGAAAATCCTAACTTAACCCCTCCGTTTACATCAAGTGTCTCCCTAGGATGAGGGTTATTCACACCGATATGTCCATTTCTATTGATGGTAAGCTGCTCACGTCCTCCAGTCCAAAATTCCAATCCAGCATTCATGGTCTGTAGTGAAACAGGCTGGTTCCAACTATTCAGCACTACTTTACCGTTTAGTTGTGGATCTCCATAATCGGAATTGTAGGCTCCAATGTATCCGTCAGTTCCAGGTGAAACTACATGCAGTCTGGCGCTATAGTGATTCTTTGTTGTTTCTACTTTGAGAATGCTTTCTTTCTCCGCCTGAATATGCAGAGGGTTAGTTGGATTTGACACACCAATTCCGACGTTTCCGTTTGTATAGTAAACGTCAGAGGGGTTGGTTCCCTCTTCCCACTTACCAAACTGGCTAACATCCTCACCGTTTATGAAAAACCCTTTTGCATTAATGTCTCCATTAACATCCAGTTTAGCATTGGATGGCTGTTTACCTATTCCCACATTATTGGTCTCCTTTTGAACATTAATCCGATCTTCTGATTGATGAATGAATGAATCAATAAGCTCAGCAAATTGAGCTTCTGTAGGTCGTTTACCTGTTTCAAAGTAGTCTTTTAAACGATTTCTTCCTTTTAGTGTACTCATGGTGATACTTATTTATTCTTGTTCTTCGGGATGAAGATGACTGGTGAAATTTTGTACTTTATGAAAATCGGCTACATATATGTTTCGTCCGGCTTTGTCTACGGCTACTCCCCCACCGGCCAGCGTCATTACTTCCCCATCACCTAACCCCAGGCTACCAAACCTAGTCACGAACTCTCCATTGCTATTATACACCTTGATGCATGCCTTATGCCACATGTACAGATACACATATTCCCGCTCGTCCACTGAAATACTCAAGCCTCGCTCAAAATCCAGAATTCGATCTAGCTCATCGTTCTCGTCTATTATCCACTCGCTTATGAAGCTTCCGTTTTGACCAAATTTCAGCACCCTGTTGTTTCGGGCATCAGCGACATAAATGTTGTTGTGGGCGGCAATACTCAGGCTTTTGTCAATCGCATTCTCATCCAACTTGGGATCCGAAAGGTATCCAAGGAATTCACCCGAGTCATTGAATATCTGAATGCGTCTATTCCCTGATTCAGCTACGTAAACTTTGTTATCGGTGGCCACTGCTACATCTACTGGAAACATCAATTGACCATCTCCACTACCTATGGACCCCATAGCTGTATAATTGGGATTTCTTCCAGTTTCGATCTTTTGTATTCGGTGGTTTTCCATGTCCGCCACATACAGCAGTCCATCCTTATCCAGATCAATTCCTTTGGGTTCATTGAAAAATCCCAATCCCGAACCCAGTGGTTCCCATGTAGTGATGTTTCTATTTTTATGATTGACTTTCTTTATTCTCCCATTTGAGCCGTCACCATCTACTGCGATAAAATGGTTGGTATCACACCTGGTAATCATTTGAGGATTTGTCAATATTTCTCCGTTATCTCCATTATCCCATATCAGTTCGGTATCTCCTTCTCCAATTACCTTATGAAGATGTCCATTGTGCTCCTGGATCACCAGATTATTTTGGGCATCCAGATAACATGAGATCACAGAGAGGTGATTCAAGCTATCTGTCCATGGTTGATCAATCGTTCCATCTACAGCATATTTCTCTACTCTTTGGTTGTATACAGTATAGATCACTGGTTCAGGATCTTTAGAAACTACGATTTTATCCTTTGAAGAATAGGAATAGTTCTTGAGTCTCCACATTCTATCAGGTGTGCCATCCGTATTGAAAATGAATAGGGTATTGTAATCTCGAACATATACTTTCCCTTCCACATCGATGGCAACCGAAAGAAGATTAATAGAATCAAAAGATATCTCTTCTATCTGACTAAACAGACTTATCTCCCAATTCCGCATGAATTCTCCATGCTCATCAAACTGTACAACCTTCTGTCGATCCGAAACAAATAGGTGATCATTAGCATCAATTGCTATGCCTCTCGGGCTACCATAGTCAAACTGACCATTGTACGTTCCCCGTTTTCCAATAGCCTGCACCAATACTCCATTCTTATTGAAAACCAATATCGAATTGTTGTTTGCGTCTGCTGCAAACACCCGTTTTTTGCTATCAATAGCGATATCATTTAGCGACCAATTCGTATTTTCAAGGTTGAATGTATTTCCGAAACGAGCAACGAAGGATCCATCGGTATCAAATTGCTGGATATTGTGATAATGTTGATCTACAATAAAGACCTTATCCGTATGAATGGCTATTCCCTGAGGGTTTACAAATCGTCCTTCCTTATATCCTAAGCCTCCCCAGGCTTTTCGGAATTCAAATGTCGGAATCACATTAAGATCCATCTCCCAATCCGATACTCCCTGGCTGTGAAGCCCTCCTTTTATTACAAGCTTTAGACCGGTTCGATGAGTCAGGCTTTGTTGAATGAAGGTAAGGCTGCTATTGGCAATTCTCAGTCTAACCGTATGATTATTTACAAACTCTACCTTATGCAAGATCTTAATTGGTGTGCGCCACTTGACACTGGTTTCAGGTAGGCTGATCACATCTTCTAATACTGCATTGGGAAGAAAACTAAAGGGGGAATCCAAGATCAGTTCGAAGTACCGATCATGTTGTACCGTTATTTCGAAGGCTGGATCAAATTGAATCAGAAAGGACCAGGAAAGTTCATCTAAAACAAGTGAGTCGAATTGGCCTAGCCTTCTTGATTGTCCTTGCTCATCTTCTATGGATATCAACTCAACAGGGAGAACCGGCACTTCTCCTGGTGAACCCACATAATCACCAATGTTTCTACCGTTGACAAAAATCTCTTTTGCATGGATAGCTCCTTCTACATCTAGTTTCGCTCCACTGTCAGGAATTTTTCCTATTCCAACATTCCCCTTTACTAGAAGCCCATTAGAAGGGGCTTCTAGTTTGCTGTTTTTAGGGTACCCTACACTCAGGTTGCCTGACACATCTAATGTATTCGTAGGTTCTTCTTTCCCAATTGCTACTCTCTGTACCAGAAGGTTTGCAGCCCCGTCTGGTGTCTTACCCCACAAACGTTCTCCCTCCAAATGGGTTAAGGATCTCCACTCTCCTTCCTTATCCAACACTTCCAAGTCTTCTCCCGTCCATCGTATGGTACCACGCTCAGCATGGTCGGTGTTTCCAACGCTCAGACCTCCACTTAATGAGAGCTTATCCGCCTTAATAGTCCCATCCACTTCCAATTTTTCTGTGGGCTGAGTTGTTCCGATTCCTACATTTCCTTCAACTAGAAGCCCATTGTCAGGATCTTCGTCTTTTTTGACGTACTCTTTACCAATCACCAATCCGTCTTGTGCTTCTATGATATTTTCGCTGTAGACGTCATTGGCTACTACAGTTCCTTCTACATGCAGTTTCTCTTGAGGGTTCTTGATCCCAATTCCTACTCTCCCTTCAATAATCAAGCTATTGGCATTGGGAACATCCTTTTTACCTGCATAACCCTTGCCAATGGCCACACTACCAGCCACATCCAGTTTGTTAAGAGGCTTTTGAACACCTAACCCGATGTTTTTGGTGGCTTCATCCACAAACAATTCATCGTCAGTCATGGCGATCATCTCGTCAATGACTTGCTCGAAATGCTCAGCAGTAGGTCGTTTTCCAGTTTGAAA
This sequence comes from Ekhidna sp., assembly GCA_965267215.1. Lineage (GTDB taxonomy): Bacteria > Bacteroidota > Bacteroidia > Cytophagales > Cyclobacteriaceae > Ekhidna. The sequence goes on along the minus strand of OZ253940.1, from coordinate 125,278 downwards.
ATAACTTTTCAATATCTCTCTAATCGATGTGGTGGTAGTATTAGTCATTTTCGTCAATTTTCATGATAAAGGCCAGTGCGAAATAGGGAGGTCGATTTTCATGAGGTAGGTTTTTACCAGTTTTCCCAGCAGCGTGGGAGTGTGATCCACTATATAGAGTTTGTTGTGTGGAATGACCATCCAGAGCCCCTCCACTACCTTTTGCTCCATCTCCTGTTTTATCACCTCGCGAATAACTGTGTCTATGATTTCCTGAGTTACTTATGCTATGAGTATGTGCTGGTAATTCTCCTATCTTTAGCACCACATCATTTGATCCTCCTTTTGCATTGACTTCATAAGATTTACCAGCACCAACTATGAATCTGTCTCTTAAATCTGGCACTCCATTTTCTCCATTACACAATACCCAACCCTGTGGTATCTCATCCACGGAACCGCTCCACATGATGATCGCACCAGAAGGAATACTTATGTTTTGAAACCCTTTGATATTACTCCATTCCAGCTCGCCTTCTAGTTTACTAGCTTTAACTTTATCTTCTACCTCCAGATTATTTGCTTTGATTTTCCCTTCAACCTCGAGAGATGGTTTAGCATCAGTGGTTTTTAATTTCACCTGCTGATGAAATATCACAGGGCTGTGAAAGTTAGATGCTAAGTCAGAGGATCCAATGTTTAACTGGTTAGCTGTTACCAATCCAAATACGTTCAACTCACCATTCGCTTCCGCTTCTCCGATGTGGACGGCTCCATTGATCCGAAGTTGATCATTTGTAAAATGATGAACTCCTATTGACAGACTCTCTGCTACAAGATCTCCTTCTACCGATAACTGAAAGACCTCATTCAATCCATCATCAGCCTTCCCGATCTTCAATAAGTTGCCTTGTGCTTGAATTGTCCCTGTTAACTCCAGATTTTTAGGAGTACTCAAACTTCCCACTCTGACATTGGTATCAAACTCTATTGAGTTCTCTGCATTTTCAGGAACCTGAATGCCATCCTCTTTTCTGTGCACAAATGCTTCTATCAAATAGCTAAAATGCTCATGCTTAGGTCGTTCACCAGTCTGAAAATAGCTTTTCAGTTCATTTCTGCTTTTTTCTTCTTGATCGGCCATTGACTTATGTGATTAGCAATTCTACTTCTGTTGCCATGTTTCCAATTCCTTTAGGTTCTCTATGATCATCTACTATGTTGATTTCATGTGATGATGCTGAAATAAGAATGGATCTCGCATCTCTGGGTTCGGCTACCTCAGGCTCTAGAAACACCTCAAAATCAATCTGACCTAGTGGCTTAGGTTCATCCGAACCTTTTCTTGTAACCGTCATTCTGTTGATTCCCTCCTCCTTGTCCACTGAAAAGAATTTGAAATCAGTAACAAAATCAACGTATTCCCTACGTTCTATAAAATCTATAATGGCTGACTTATAGATCTTCCCACCAAATACGATCTCTTTTGAAGAGTCTGTAATCCACGGTGAAAGGAAGCCGATGATCTCTTCATTAAGCAATTGCAAGTGATATCCTTTATCTACGCCTGCTATGAAGCTTACATTGAATTTTACCCGTATTTCCTGGTACTCAGGATTAAGTACTGTAACATCCACCCAATCAGAAACATAATTCTTGATGTAGTTTTTGATCTCTAGCAGCAATTTTTCAGTTGCTTTTGGAGCCAATGTATTAACCCCTGTCCGATTCAATACTCGAGGTAGAACCACAAGTGTCACACTTCCGGGAGCATAAGCGTCAGCTAGGCTTGTATGTCCCAGGCATTTAACTTTATATATAGAAGGGAAACGATCCAGGATCATCCGTTCATAATCCCAGGTGGTGACCGCTCGGTTCTTATGACGTAAGCGCTCGCTTGTTCGTATGTAAAAATCTTCTCCTGATTCCTTGATCTTTCCACCCCAGGATGAAAAGGGTTGTGAGATTTTTTTAATAGCCGAATCCTTATTCTTCAGCTTCGTAATTCGATCCTTTGGTAATGGTTGCTTTAAATGATTTGGATCATTCTCTTGATCAACAAACTCCACTTCTACTGCTTGAGTCCCCAAAGAAATAAATTTTCCTACCGCCTTGTAATTCGCGACAGTGGCTCTGATCCAGTAGGCACTCCCAGGCATGAGGGTGGCTAACCGAGAAGCCTCCTTCGGGATTTCAAACTCTATAATGCCTGACACCTGTAATTTCTCAGTTGTATCAGACAGCAATTGTGAGGCTGAAAAATTATTCCAACCATTTTCTGCCAGGAAACTCCAAGTAATATTCGCTTCCTCTTTTGGATCAGCAGATCCATCTGCAACATGAAAAAGAATGGAAAGATTTTGAGGAGGTTCTAATCCTGTTATTTTTAAAAACAGATATCCTTGTTCTGAATACTCTGGGAACAAGAGCTGTCTATGAGATAGAGATACCCTCTTATTTCCAAATGGCTCTAAATAAAAGAATTGCATCTCCTCATTAGACGTATATACAGATATTGTCTGTTCTGCAGTGTAGGATAATTCAATGGATTTGACCAGCGGTGTATAAGGTGACTTGGGTAAAGTCAAATCATCATCTATCGTGGTATTAGCAAGACTCAGGATAGCTGAGGTATTTAGTCCTACAAATTCACTGTGCCCAAAAGCCCGCATGGGTTTAACTGGATGACTCAATTCCATTTTAAGAAAGCCATCGACAATGGTTGGACCGTAGGTTCCTTCTTTATAATCATTTATCAGAAGAAGCTGTCGATCTCTTAAGTCCATCTCAATCGACCGGTTTTCATTAATAACTCTTTCTGGCTCTTTCCCTTCCTCTTCTATTTGTTTTTCCTCGAAAAGGGGTATCTCCTCTTTCAATGGTTCCCAACTTCCCTTCTCTAAAATCGATGTGGCTACTTTGAAATCTGATGTATCAAATTCTCCATATGCACGGTAATGATCTTTGAACCCTTCAGAGGGCAAATCCATCCATTCAATATCCATATCAATGGAGGAAATAGGTTTGGAAAACACTTCCTTGCTTCCAATATAAAAGGAGGATCCAATCTTCGGAGAAAGACCAAACGGATTAAATGGTTTAGATGAATCGATTTTCCCATGATCATTTTGAAGTATGAAATACGGGAAGGAGGACACTTTGATTCCAATATTTATCTCTTTGACCATTAACGATCGAAATGCATTGGGTATACCAATTTCAGGGTTAATAAGTACTTTAAGAAGTGGCCATTTTGACGTAATTGCTTCTTGCTTAAATAGTTCTTTATTTACCACAAAAGCCGGATCATCTGCTCCCAATTCTAATAGGAAACTTAATTCTATCTCACGCTCGTAACTGATTTCAAGATCCACTTCCAAGGTCGATGACCAACCTTCTTCCTGACTCCAGCTAACAATAAGGGCTCGATCAAGTTTGCCCTGATCTAAAGACCATTCCGATTGATCATCAGAAACTGCTTTTTCACATTGAATCTTGATTTCAAGGGTTCGATGACCTCCTTGCAAGTAAAAAAGTGGCGAGCTCAATGCAAATCCCAACGTTGTTCCATCCATTGTTGCATTCGGATCATCCAATGATGGAGGGCTACCAAACGCAAACCATTCGGCACCCGAAGATGGTTCTTTAGTCGATGAAAACATTTTTTTTTCTGCCCCTTCTTCAGTCTTCGAATCAATAAAAATAGATCGGGATTCTTCAATGATTGCCTTATTTAAGACAATATCCTTCGTTGTTTTGTACGAAAGCGTCTTACCGTTTTTATCCTTCCCGGCCTGAAGGAATGTCCCTTTTGGCAGCTTATGCATTCCGAAATTCTTAGCAAGCTGAAATGTGATGTAAGCCTTATCAGGAATGGCTCTTTGGGTATTAAAACCAATGATCCTATCCAGGTATAGGTCGAGATGTCTTTTCGGAATTGTGTTTAAATGAGCTTGTGCATGTTCAAAACAGGCTAAAAAAGCCCTGAAAAGTTTAAAATGCGGCTGATCTCGAGCCTCTTTCAGAAAGAATGAACGCCAAGAACCATTTGGTCTGTTTTGTTGATCATAGTATTGGATCGCATCGGCATACTCTTCTACGTATTCCATGAGATCTTCAGTACTTCTGTCATCAACTAAAAAGGAAGAGGGTGCTAGTGATCTACTTGACCGAGCTCCCTGACTGGTTCCATCGGTGTTTATTTTTTTATTGCTATGTCCTAATTTGTTACCCATCAATTTGCACCTTCATCTGTATAAAATGGATAAACCATGTTGTATCTGGAATTGGTTGCCCTGATCTTATATGCTATGTCAATCAGGATCAGTCCGTTCTCTTCATCTACCTCTTCAAAATTCACGTCCAATACGTCTATTCGTGGTTCATGATAAAGAATGGCCATTTCGATGGTTTCCTTGATCATGGTTTGTAGTGTAAGGGTAAGCGGTTCATAAAGCAGAGGAGTGAGATCGCACCCGAAGTTGGCATTCATCACCCGCTCTCCAGGTTGGGTCGAAAGAAGTATTTCCAGGCTTTCGTTGATATCTGACTCTCCATGGATCAAATCCACTCCGGTTCCTTTAGAAAAGTTAGGAGGAAACGACCATCCTGTTCCATGAAATAGTGAATTCTTCTCTTCCATTTGTTTCAATCTCCAATTAATACCGTTGGACAACCAATTGCGATAGACCCTCCATGCGCAGTTGTATCTCCCATTCTGGCAGCTGGCATACCACCGATCATGACTGTACCCGAACCCATTGCGATGGTATCAGGTGGCCCAACACATACCAGCATATCTCCAACTCTTGCTGCCGGCATCCCTCCAATCAACACCGTTGGCTCACCTGGTGGGTTGATCGGACCTCCAACATGCGGTACTGGACCTGTTGTCATTGGGCATGTATGCATATCTCCTACTCTTGCGGCTGCTCCCATTGCTAATTTATTTGTACCATTGATCCTTTAATTACTGCGATTGCACCAGACGTGAATTCTGCTCCCGAGCCACCCTCACATTTCCATTCTGCAGATGCAGCTCCCTCGATATTGGTCCCTTCCATCAGCAGATCACCTGATGCCACCAGTTTCAAATCTGCTGCGCTTTCTATCGTTACTCCGTCAGCTGTCATTTCTATCTTATTTCCATTTTGATCTTCGATCAACACACCCTCTGTTTCTTCACTTAGACTAAGTTGATTTCCGGATGGTGTGCTTATCTCAAGGCTTTTACTTTCATCGTTGATCACTATTTTCATTTCTGATTTTGTGATAATCCCTTTTTCAGGATTCTCATCTGAAGCGGCAATGGCTGGTGGTGCTGAACTGCTGTATAGTGATCCAAGAATTATCGGATTTCTTGGATCATCATTCAAAAAACCCAGGATCACCTCATCTCCCACCTCTGGCCAAAAGGTTAACCCTCTGTTATTTCCTGCATCGGGATGAGTCATTCGTGCCCAGATACCATCTTCCTGATCATTGATAAGTGGCACCTTAACTAGTATTCGTTCCTCTCCATCTGGATCCCCAGATAATTGTGTTACAAGACCAATGTGTAAGCCCTTGATAGGAGGTATAATCCCAGAAGCAGCAGGAGCGCTCACTTCAACATTTTGCGTGAAGCTATCTGGATCCAGTCCAAACTCAAGTTCTGTATTCCAATCACCTTTACTGACCGTATGTGAAACTCCGGAAACAAAAGCCTTTCCGTTGAATCGGTCGCCAAGTCCTCCCAGCTCAATCATATCTCCTACTGCTATATCAGAGAACCCTTCATGCACGACCTTCCCTCGAACAGGTGATAGATCAGATCGGAGAAAGTGTCCATTAGCCCATGCTGTCATTTCAGCATCAGCTATTTGGCCACCATGAAAAAGGTCCAGGCTTTCAAGGCCTGCAACTTCTGACAACTCCCCATTGAGGTTACCAGGTTTTGTTAGCCCCGGACTTGTTCCTTCTATCTCCAGAACTGATTGAGAAGTTGCATCCCAGGAATAGCTCTTAATAGCGCCAAATTGATTTCTTGCATCTATCTCTCCTTCAAATTCTTTTATCGTTTCACCATACAAGAGTCCTAACTTGGGTTCCATGCCGGTATCTGGTTGACCTAGCACCACGTTACCGTCATTCACCATCACCAGGCAACCATTGGCATCTGCTCTCGTCATAATGAAATCCCAATCTGATACATTGTATTGAACCATTTCAGCATGACTTACAGTCGTAGGTTCAATCTCAGATGCTAGTCCATAAGTACCAATAATCTCTTCTATGATCTCACTATCCTTGCTTTCATAAAACAGTTTGTTTTTACGACCTATCGTCATTTTAACTGCCTCATCTTTGCAGTCTAGAATGAGTTGTGAAGGTTTCCCGCTTTTGATACGAACACCGTGCTTAACAATGATTCCTTTAAAAAGTGGCTGATCTTGTGAGTTATACCCTACTTGAATCTCTATTTTTTTTCCCGGTAGAAAGGTGTCTTTACTGCTCAGTTCAAAATCCTCTTCAGGCATACTACCATCGTCAAGTGTAAGTCTTGCTGTCGGTATTCTTCCTACGGACTTACTTGTGAAAATTCCCAATACATTATACTCTGGCTTTATTCTTTTCCCTTCAATCAAGATGGTGTAAGTGACAAGGTCGGTGGGTGTTTCGATTGGTAGTGTCCTGGAAATACTCATGAGGCTTTATCTAAGGGTGGAAAATAAAGTTTGGTCCCAGGAATGAGCATGCGAAAGTTTTTCAGCTTGTTGAATCTGGCTACTTCTAAATAATAAGACTCTTTCCCATATATCTCTTTAGTGAGCAAGGGTAAAGTATCTCCTGCTTTCACAACACGTGTATGAGTTAGATCGGGAGAATTGGTGTTCTCTTTGAGTACCCTCTCTTTTTCTGTCAAACTACTATGGAAGGTAGCTTCACCTTTTGCTCTTAATGGTGCACCGTCTGCTTTAAAAAGGGTATAGGTCAACTTCAATGAAGTGAGTAATCCTTTGAATAAAAAATCTCCCCAAATAATTTCTACTGCTGGTGGCTTATGGGTCTCACCCTTCAGATCTACGGTAAGTTTTTTAAACTCCTTTATTTGTGACTTTACATCCATACCGACATCATAAATGCCAGTTCCATCAAACAAAAGATTCAATTTAAACTTACTGGATCGCGTTCCTACGTATTTGAAATTTGTACTTTTCCCATCCTTACGTTCTTTTTTATCGTACTCGATTTCAATAAAATCTTCTAATTGATCGGGGTTGAACAACACTTCATATGTGCCTAACTTTTCATTATAGCTATTGTCTTTATAGGCAATCATTTTCAGTTTCTCTAACTTCCCAGTAATCATCGTTCATTTTGTTGTTTAAGAAGTTCTAAAACCTGCTCTACACATTCTTTGACTATTAAATCTGCATCTAATTCATAGTGACTGTTCTCAGCATCTTTTTTATTGCTGGAGTTATCTAGGATGTTGATACGAATGATGGATTCTCGTATTTCCAGTGGCATATTTCAAAATCTTTTTGCAAAGCGCTTGACTTTGCTGTAAATACTGTATCCTTCTTTCACTTTCTTCCGCACCCGCTTGACCTGATTCAGTTTATCCTTGATCATGGTGAGAGGTGCCGGGAAAGCTCCATTGACCACCTTGAAATAATTGTAGTGAAGCTTAATTGTCTCAACAGATACCTTACTGTCCGTACTATTAAAATCGGATATTGACCAATGAATGGGATAGGCATGGTGCACCGCCCACATATTAATAGGTTCCCCTTTCTCATTTAGCAATGTGATGTTAATATCTACCGGTTCAAATTTGAAATCTTCAATGGCTTTTCTACACCATTCGATCACCTTTGAGTCTGTCAACAATCCGCGTTTTAGAGTTAGATCTGAATACTTAGTCCTAACCGGTAGTTTGTGCACAAATCGATTTTCCCCTCCTTCCTTGAAATCCTCTGTCTCAACATCCACAGAGAGCCCGGACACTTCCTGAAAGCGAATATCCTTAGAAGAGCCGCCGACATCATTAAACTCAACTTTAAAGTAAAAGGAGGTTGGTGGGTAGTAGACACTCATGGTGATTACATTTCTACTGTCAATCCTTCGTGAGCCAGCTCAATGGATTCGACGGCAACATTGTTATCATCGGACTTCAAACTTGGGCCCTCTACTTTGATTGGCCAGGAGTTCTTTACCTTCCAGGTCATTACTGGACTATGCTCTTCATTGAGCAGACTGATCGTAAGATCCCTTCGCTCTGGCTTGTCCATTTTTGTGGTATTCAGCCATTGAAAGAATTCGTTATCCGCCGGGACAATCCCCCTTTTGAGGGTGATGTTGCTATACTTTTTCAAACCGGGCATTTTGATCTTTGTAAATTCAGGACTAGCGCCATCTCTATATTCGATCACATCATTTTCAACCGTGAGGCCCGATGCTTCTGAAAAGCCGATTTTGGTTCCACCCCAGTCTACCTGGAAATGAAAAGCAGGAATTGGATATGCCATTGTTTCGTTTTTTAATTATTAATAAAAGTGATTAGGATTCTTGCAGCTTATGTGAAAACCGAAGAACAATAAATTCTGCCGGGCGAACAGCTGCCATACCAATCTCCACGATCATGTATCCATTGAGAATGTCCTGTGCAGTCATGGTGGTGCCCAGTCCTACATTCACAAAAAACGCCTCTTCAGGAGTAGATCCAGCTAGCGCTCCATCCCTCCAAAGTGTGGTTAAGAAATTTTCAATCATAGCTTTCACCTTGATCCAGGTGTTGGCATCATTAGGCTCAAAAACGGCCCAATGCGTAGATTTTTTCACTGATTCCTCCACCATATTAAAGAAACGACGAACTGGAACATATCTCCATTCATTATCATTTCCAGCCAGTGTGCGTGCTCCCCAAACCAAAGTACCTTTTCCCACAAAGGATCTTATGGCATTGATGGATTTACCTCCATTGACATCTACGTTTAAGCTTTCCTGGTCTTTGTCATCGATTTTAAGTGTGGGTTTAATGACACCATTTAAGCTTACATTGGCAGGAGCTTTCCATACTCCTCTATCTGCATCCACCGCCGCATAAATACCTGCAATGGCTCCACTTGGAGGGAGCACTATTCGGTCTTTGTCCAGTTCTTTTTTGATTTTATTGTAAAGGGAAGTTTTGGAAGTTTTCAAGGTGGCTAGTGTAATATCCTCTAAGGCCAAGTTCGTTGCTGATGTTATCCCCTTCACTAATCCATCACCTGAGCCAGAAATCGATAAATCAAATCCATGTTTGTCTGATGCAAAAGACTCCCATTCATTCAAGATAGCTTCAGCTGCTTCTCCGTCGCTCCCTACTCCAGCAATTAAGAGTGTATTAGTTGATGCATTGATAGTAATGGATATACTATCACCAGCGGCATTAATATTCACTTTCGGTGTAGAATCCGTTCCCGAATAAGTAATTTTAATTGCATCTTCGATTTTATAAGCATATGTATCTGGAAAATCTACACTAGGGATCACCAATTCATCTTCATTATAATTTCTTCTCAAAACTGTTTTTAGACTTGGGTAATAGCCGGCACCATATTTAAGGTTGTTACCTACACCATTTCTGAATCCTGATACAGCTTCGTCACTAGGATCTCCGTGGACATCTAATACTGCAAATCGATCTTGAAGATCTGCACACTGATCTAAAGCACTTTGTGCAAGTGTATAGTAATCTGCTTGTTCTAGTTTTATTGCATCAGTGAGTAGAATAATGGTAGGTTCATCTTCTTTCTTAAGTTCATTCAATCCTGATGTAAAATCCACGGAAGAAATGGTTTTACTATAATCCCCAATAGAAATAATATAACAATCCCCACCTCCATTCTTAAAAAACATATCTATATGATAAAAAAGAAGAAAGTCGAGTTCCAGAGGTGGGACCATTATTTCACCATTTATCCCTATTGAGATTTGGTAGTCTGCATTTTGTGGACCGCCGAACAACTCTTGATATTCCAGTAAGGACCCTATTCGTGTGGGTTTTAAAGTGAGATTCTCACCCTCATCATCTGCTTTTTCCGTATACCCGATAAAGGCCGGAATGGCCGTCTCTACCTGAGCCACTGATGCCGGAAAGGTAGAAATCTCTTCTACGTATACTCCGGGTGTTTTGTACGTTGACGCCATTGTCTATTCGTTTTTAATTAATTGTATTGTTTTTTCTTCATCTATTCTATTTCTCTACTTAAAGTCCCTTGAATCATCTCTTTCTTCAAATCATCTAAAGAAATATGAGATCCATGAGGTGATGCATTTCGTGTTTCCACAATGATCTTATCTTCTCCCACCATACCAACTTGGTTCAGGTCTATATCAGAAATGACAGTTATCATCCGCATTTTATAGATCAGGGATGGAGTATACTTAGCACCAAGCGCCCCCCACAATTGGTTGATTTGCTCGAAACTGGGTGTGTACAATTCAAATATTAGTCTGGCTTTCTTCGTGATAGATCCTTGAATAAGATCTGGAGTAAAAACTCTTTTGCGCTGAAAAAAACTGACGATATGAGTTAGGGATTTAAGTGCCTCTACATAATGTTTGAAATGATTCGTAAAAAGTATGTAGAGATTAAGGTTTATATCTGCATTGCGCTTTGTAAATCCATTCTCATTTTCTACATATTTGAATGCATTACGATTAGCCAGTTTCTCTTCCTCCACATTGATCAAGGAACATAGAATTTTATCTTGCGGTAAATGATCAATACTTCCATCTTGTTCGACAAGGTTTGCAAGTGTCACCTTTTTCTCACCGCCAGTTTCATCTTCGGTTTTTTCCTTGATGTAATTGGAGAGTTCTGTACATATGTATTCAAGTGCTGAATGAATCATCGATTGCTATCTCTACCTTTCTATATGATTGATTAAAACCTACATGAAGGTATATATAGCTTACTATAGCCAGGAACACGATTTTATGGGTAAGTATTTTTCCTTTATAACTACTTGGTATTTTTTTCTAATCCATCACTATATAATACATATTATCGCTAGATCGACTTGCATCCGCTTTATATGGAAAGGAATCTATTTTTTATCGATTTAAATGATTAAACTAATTCCAGGTTGGCATTAGCAATCATATTCGCACGACTATCAGCTCTTCTCATTTCTTAATTCCCATATTCAGACTTTAGATATATCTCTTCATTAATATTCAATTATGGTTATTGCTTGTATATTTGAATTTACCTGATAGGCTCGTAACTTATGCTCAAAACAATCTCTCTCTTGATTTGCCTGGTTGTCAATTTTCAAAGCTGGAGCCAGGACCAACCAATCAATGACGGCTCTTATATATTTATTCAAGAAGGTACATTAGTTGCTAAAACCATTCAGGATAGTGAGGTAGTAATAGAGGAACTACCCAGTGGGGTCTTAGACACTTCCTTTATAGCTGAAAAATCAATCTATGATGGTGTAGAAAAAGTAGTCGTCTTAAGTGATATTCATGGTCAGTATGAATTAACCATTAAATTGCTCAAGAATAATTCAATTATTGATGAGGAGTTGAATTGGAACTTTGGTAATGGTCACCTGGTGATTGCGGGGGATATTTTCGACAGAGGTGATAAAGTGACGGAGGTGCTTTGGCTTGTTTACAAACTCGAAGAACAAGCCAAAAAAGCTGGTGGCCGAGTACACTACCTTTTAGGTAATCACGAGTTCATGGTACTTCATGAAGACCTTAGATATGTACATGAAAAATACATTGAGATTTCCAAACTACTCAATCATAGGTATGATGAATTGTTTGGCCAGCAGTCCATACTTGGGCGATGGTTGCGATCAAAACATACCATACTACGAATTAATAATTATACTTTCGTCCACGGTGGAATTTCGCAAAGTTTTCTTGATAATACAGCATATGATATTGAGGTGATCAATGAGACCATGAGAAAGTCAATCGACAGGAGCAAGGAAGAAATGAAATCTGCCAATTTCTACAACACTTACTATGGTCGAACAGGACCAATATGGTACCGTGGTTATTTCTATGATGAGCTTGAAGATGTGACAATTAAGAATATTTTAAGTTCAACGAAATCAGATCACATCATTGTCGGGCACTGTTCAAATGATCAGATTGTAAGCTTATATGATAACAAGATATTTGGAGTAGACTCCAGTATAAAGAAAGGAAGATACGGTGAAGTATTGTTTCTAATCCAGAACGAGTTTTATAGAGGAACTTTGGATGGAGCAAAAATTCCATTTGACTAAGATAAAACCTCGTTGTAAAGTTCTGAGAGAAATAACTGAATTGCTGTGTCCAATCTTTTAGGTTTTGATATTGACATTGTAGCTGTAAAATAAAAAACCCTCAGAAAGTTCTGAGGGTAATTTTAGTAGCGGGAGGAGGACTCGAACCTCCGACCTTCGGGTTATGAGCCCGACGAGCTACCAACTGCTCCATCCCGCGATGTGGACGGCAAAATTAGAAAGATTATCCTAATTGCCAAAAGAAAATTTTATTCCTTTATGCTATTCCAGATATCCAGGTAAATCTTCCATTCACCTCGAACCTTTTTCCACACAATCACATACTTTCCCTTCCAGTTTGACTCCTCATTTCCATTAGAGGATGTGCCTTCATAATATCCATAATCATACGCCTCATTTCCTATTACTTTGATTTCCACAGGTGTCACCTTATGATAGGTTGTCTTCCAGGATCGTTCTCCTGGTGGATTCCAGTAATTCGAAAGCTCGGTACCCTCAAGAATGTCTGTGTTATTAGGAAAGATCTTGGCATCAGCCGTGTACATTTTTACCACCTCAGACCTTTGATTATTCATTAGAAACTCAGAAAACTTCCTTACTTGCTCTTTAATAGCTCCCACTTCTTTATCCTGAGCAGAGAGCTGAGTTATCAGTGTGAGCATTAGCATGCTTAATAATATCCTCATAGCTTTGTTTTTGATGGAAGTTACAAAAGATTTTAAATCAGGTTTTGTCAATATTATAGGAAGACCCAATGTTGGTAAATCTACTCTTCTCAATGCATTGATGAATGAAAAACTGGCGATTACCAGTAGCAAAGCACAAACCACACGTCATAGGATGTTCGGAATCCTGACAGAAACGGATTACCAAATTATTTTCTCAGATACACCTGGAGCAATTGATCCTGCATATAAGCTTCAGGAGAAAATGATGGGTTACGTTCATACTGCACTGGAAGACGCGGACGTAATTCTATTCCTAGTTTCACTGGAAGATAAAAATGACTATCCCGAATTGATTGATATGACACTCCGTGCAGAGGCTCCAGTTTTATTTGTTATCAATAAAACTGATCAAAACAAAGGTTCTCAAACGCATGATAAGGTTTACTATTGGAAAGAACTGTATCCTGACCTGGAAATCATGACGATTTCCGCAAAAGAACAAATAGGCACAGATGAATTATTAAACCGAATTTTAGAACTTATTCCACAACACCCCCCCTATTTCCCAGAAGATGAACTTACTGACAAAAGTGAACGCTTCATCTGTGCCGAAATCATCCGGGAAAAAATATTTTTAAATTATCAACAGGAAATCCCTTATAGCTCAGAGGTAGTAGTGACCAGTTTTAAAGAAGCTGAAGATATCATCAGGATAGAAGCCGAAATTTTTGTTGAACGTAATAGTCAAAAAGGAATCCTGATTGGAAAAAAAGCCGAATCAATTAAACGTGTCGGTGTGCAGGCCAGAAAGGACATGGAGGCATTTTTTGGTAAGAAAGTTCATCTAGAAACTTTTGTAAAGGTTGAAAAGGATTGGAGAAAAGATGATAGAAAATTGAGTAGGTTTGGGTATTAGTCAACACTGAAAGTCATGCGTAAGTCCATTCTAATTGCAATCGTCTTTGTTTTTCTTATTAGTACATCGTTTACTCCAAAAAAAGAAGAACAAGGGAATCTATCAAAAATCGAACGGTTATATCTGACATGTAAGATCTGGGGCTTTATGAAATACTATCATCCCTTGGTAAGCAAAGGTTCATACAATTGGGATGAGAAACTGTTGAGTGTGTTGAAAAATACAGCACACATAAAAACGTATGCCGAATTTTCTGATTTTGTATCGAAGTGGATTTACTATATGGGTCAGATCCAGCCATGCAATACATGTGGCCAACGAAGTACCTCAGATCAGTTTTTACAAAATTTTGATCTTTCCTGGACTCAAAGCAATTTGTTTTCTGCTGAATTGAAAAGTACTCTCAAGAATATCGAAAAAAACAGATTCCAGGGAAATCATAATTACATAGAGCAAGGAAAGGCTAAGCAATTTGAGCCCAAAAATGAAGCATTACACTATGACCTCAATTGGGAAGATGAACGCCAACGATTAATTCCACTTTTCAGATACTGGAACTACATCGAATATTTCTATCCTCACAAATACCAGACTGAACAGGATTGGGATGAAGTTTTGAAGGAGATGATTCAAACATATTTAGAGGTTAATTCAAGGCTTGAATTTCATTTAGCCATGCTGGAACTTGTGGTCAAAATAGATGATAGTCATGCCGGACTGGTTACTCCTCTTCTTGATCAAATGCCCTATTATAATTATTTACCAGCGCGAATTGATTTGATCGACAATCAAGTGATCGTTACAAAAATCATCGATCAACAAAAAGCCGAACTAAATAACCTGCAGGTAGGAGACATTCTAAAAACGATCAATGGTAAACAAGCATATGATCTACACAATGCTAATAAAAAATACATCTGGGGGTCGAACGATGCAGTGAAAAACCGTAGCATTTATCACACCCTCTTCATGGGTATGAAAGATTCACCCCAAGTGACTATTGAAAGAAATGGATCGTTAGGAACAGATAATTTAACACTCTACAGGTATTCAGATCTCTCGTATACTTCTGATAGTTCTCAAGAAAAATGGTCAATCCTTGATGATTCAATTGGATACGTGGATATGGGCAAATTGAATGTAAGTGATGTGCCTCTCATGATGGATGAGCTGATGGAAAATCAGTTCATCATATTTGATGTTAGAAACAGTCCTAAAGGCACCTCAAGAGCCATATCTAAATACTTAAATCCATCAGACACCACGTTTGCCATCTTTGCAAGACCGGATTTTAATTATCCAGGTAAGTTTGTATGGCAAGGAGAAAGTACTTGTGGAGAAGAAAATCCAGACTATTTCAAAGGAAATGTCATTTTACTTGTCAATGAAGAGACTCAAAACAATGCTGAATTTTCCTGTATGTGTTTACAGACTGCACCTCAAGTAATGGTTATCGGTAGCCGGACTGCAGGAACATTAGGAAACGTTTCTAAATTCACTATAATCAACAGATATTATACTTCCATAACCGGAGTAGGTGTTTTTTATCCAAATAGATCAGAAATTCAACGCATAGGAATTGTGCCTGATATAGAAGTCAAACCAACTATAGCAGGCATTCGGGAAGGCAGAGATGAAGTTCTTGAAAAAGCAGTGCAAGTCGCCAAAGAAGAGATTGAACGACTCAAAGAAATTGCACGACTCGAGGAACTGGCAAGACAGCAGGCAATCCTTGACTCATTGAGGCTTGATTCAATACGTTTAGCTTCTATTCAAATGGATTCTCTTCAAATGGATTCTCTTCAGATGGATTCTCTTCAAATGAACACGATACCTTTAGATACCCTAAGGACTGATACACTTAAAATTGACAACAACGAAGACTACAAATAGCCAACTTAGTATCTATTTTTAGTATCAGGATTTTAGCCTGAACGTGAAGGTTCGGTCGAGTAGCACATTGGAAACAATAAGATTTAAGTATTCTTTCATTGTAAGTAATAACAATGTCTTTTGACCTCCATACATTAATCATATCGCTTGGAGCTTTACAAGGCTTTCTTCTAGCTTCTTTTCTATTCTCAATCAATCAAAAAAGGAGAAAAGCCAACTTGATTTTGGGCTGGCTGATCCTACTCTACTCCTTAAGTATCCTTATTCCAGAGCTCTCCAGAAATTTTTATCGCCAATTTCCACACTTGCTTTCGGCGACAGATTCTATGTTGTATCTATTTGGCCCTCTTATCTATTTCTATACACTTTTTCTCACAGGAAAGTCTAACAATTTTACATGGAGGGATGGTCTGCATCTCATTCCATTTTTATTCGGCACTTTGATCCTGATTCCCTTCTATCTACAAACCGGAGAGGAAAAACTTGCCTTTTATGATTACGTGGTGGTGAATGGCTTACCCTCATTTTATGTAATTGGCTGGACGCTCGAATGTCTACATGTTGCTATCTACATGTTCTTATCATTACGAGTGATTGCCGATTATCGAACAAGAATAAAAGAGACCTTTTCGAATCTGGAAAGAATCAATCTGCAGTGGCTAAAAATTGTTGCCATCGGTAATATGATCATATGGATACTTGATGCTTCTATTTTAATCTCTTACCTGTTTGGAATCAGAATAGATGCTACGGAAATAGTTAGTCATCTATTTGGATACCTCACTTCCATTTTTATCTATTTCATTGGCTACAAAGCATTGAAGCAACCGGAGGTTTTTAGTAATCTAACATCCAGCCTATCACAGAACAAAACCGGTTCAGCTAAATACATCCGTTCTGGACTCACGAAAACTAAGTCGGATGAATATGAGCAACAGCTTATAGAATTTATGAATGATGAAAGTCCATATTTAAATCCGGATATATCTCTTGGTGAGATATCCGAAGCTTTATCAATTCCAAATAATCATCTCTCCCAAGTCATCAATGAAAAATTTGAGCAGAATTTTTTTGATTTCATAAACTCGTATCGTGTAAAAGAAGCAAAAGAGTGGCTGAGTGATCCACAAAGAAATAATGCCACCATGCTCGCTATTGCATTTGAAAGTGGATTTAAATCAAAATCCACTTTCAATGCAGCATTCAAAAAACATGTAGGCCAGACTCCTTCAGAATACAAAAAATCCCAGTTAGTTTTTCGTACTGCCTAAAAGTATATCCTATCCTACACGATAGGTCGATTGTACCATCAACAATCAAGTGATTTACTCCAAAAAAGATGGACATGATCAGCAAAAAAGACAGCCCGCCGAATTCTGTGTTGAGAAAAGCTTTAAAAACCAACTGGGTTTTTTCTCTTCTCTCCGGATTGTCATTGATTCTCTTTGAAGAAATTTTTCAAAAACTCTTTGAGTTGAATTATCCATTTTCTATCACTGGTATTCAATTGATATTGTTTGCTGCCATGGTGGCATTTGCAGCATTTCACCCTGATATTTTGAATAAATACATATACTTCATTATCATCATGGATATACTGTGGGTACTCTATTGCATATCCGTCATTTTCATCCCAACAGACATTTCTGCTTTAGGTAATCTATTGATTCTACTATCTGCGATTACCGTAGGAATAGTGGCTTTTTATCAAATCAAAGGATTACAAATACTTAAAGAGTTTGAAAAATGAGAATGAACTTCACAATCCTACTCTTATTAGGAGCACTTATCACTTATGCTCAAGATACTATCACACAAAAGTCTACCAAGGATATTTTTTTCAATCATCAAGCAAAATACCTTATGAGAGATGGAGGATATTGGGAAACAGTCAATCCAGAATTTTCAAAAGAAGTCCAATATTCAGCCCGATCATTTCGATACGAAATTTCCGAAGGTATCCATAACCAACAACTTAAATTAAAAATAAAATCAGATATCAAGGATGTAGGCTGGTATTTGAGTTGGGATGGATACTACTTGTGGAATCCTCGCCGAAATGAAATCAACTACCATAGTCTAGGAGGAGATGGATCAATAGCGAGAGGTACCGTTTTAATACCTGATATGAAGACTCACATCAATGTGTTTGAAATTCAAACCTATGAGGGAAAAATCACCCATTACAAAGATGTGACCAGAGAATTCAATGACAATGAGATGCAATCAGAAACCTACCAATTCAATGAAAATGGAGATTGGGTGCTGAAACAAAAATTCGTTTGGAAAAGAATCAAAAAGAACTGATATGAAAAAGTATAAAAAACCATTATTGGCATCACTACTAACAATCACTTTAATCCCAATGGTGTCTTTTAGTCCTGCTTCCAAAGAAACATTTACTTATTCCAAAATAGTAAGCTCTTCTTCAGAAACCTCATGGGAAGTAATTTCAGATGTAGCTAACTATCACAGATATGCTACTGGTCTAGATGAAGTATTTGTAGTTTCAGGAAAAGAAGAAGGAATGATAAGATCTTGTAGTGATGAGAGGGGGGTATGGAGAGAAACCTGCACACTTTGGGAAGAAGGACGAAGTTATAGCTTTGAGGTAGACACAAAATCCGGATTCCCCTATCCATTTACCTACATGAAAGGAACTTGGTCTGTGCATGTGATTGATGACCATTTTTCAGAAATCACTGTCCGGTTTGACTATGAAATGTCATATAAATGGATGAGTTGGATATTCAGCGATGCAACAAACGAAGCTTTTCAGACTGGTACAAGAGAACTATTGAATAACTGGGAAAAAGAGATTGTCTCGAAGTGATGTTCATCTATATTTTAAGATTACAACCTTCTTACAAAAAGCCTTCAAATTGGAACAGGCGCATTGAACAAATCATCAAAGATCACCAGAGATATCTTACAAACTATACGAACAGGATCGGTTAATACTCGCTGGAAAAACTGATTATACAATTGATCACCATGAAAATATTGGATTGGTATTGCTAAGGGTAGATTCAGAAAGGGAAGCGAAAAATATTACATTAAATGATCCTGGAGTAGCCAACAACATCATGTCGTATAGATTGCATCCCTTCGTGATTCTAGGTAATAACCGCCCAAATATTAACCAATGAAACTGACGCTTTAAAGAGAGAAAAAGCGCTCTTATCTAATAAAGTTTAGATGTTAATATATTTAGATGATATTTATCAGTAGATAATGTTAACCTAAATCACTTAAAGATGACCATTAAAAACAGGATGATGCTATTCATCTTGGGCATCACGGTTGTTATTTACATCACAACCCTGACCACCATCAGCCTTAATTTAAGAAAGAACTACATAGAGGAGGGAAAGGAACTTGTAGATACTAGGGTATTACAGATGGCGAACAACATCAAATCCCGAATGAATGAAGATCTTTCAGTAGCAAAGTCAATCGCTGCTATCGTTATAGAGTTTTCAGAGCTTCCTGAAACTGAAAGGATTGAAACTGAAACTAAAATATTTAATAGTATCATCAATGACCACCCAGAATACGAAGCTGTTTGGATGAGTTGGGAGCTTAGTTCACTAGATCCAAGCTGGGATAAACCAAATGGACGAATGAGGCATACACTATTTAGAAAAGATGGTACACTCGCTGAAGCGATGGAAACCATTGATACCGTGTATGAAAAACTTTCAGGAGATTATTATAGAATACGTGAGAATCCTAACCTGGAAATGTCAGAGCCTTATATCAGTGATGATTATGTAGAAGGGTTAACGAATACACTTTGGATCACTTCACCATGTGTGCCTTTGATGAAAAATGGCGAGTTCTCCGGACTATTGGGTACAGACTATACATTAGATGCGTACGCTGAGCTAGCCATGATTGATCATAACATTTATGAAAATGGCTATTCTTTCATGCTTTCGAATGGTGGCGTTCTCGTCTCTCACTCCAGTCAAAAAACTACAAAGGAATCTACGCTGAATTCCTTAGGATTTGCAAAAAATACTGATGCAGACATGCGATCAGCAATCAATCAAGGAATAAAACAAAGTTTTGTTGCCTATGATGAAATGTTGGAAGAAACCGTCTATGTCAGTTTCGCGCCAGTCTTACCATCTGACTCGATACTTCCCTGGGCAGTTGGAATAGCGGTTCCAAAATCAGAGCTCATTGCGCCATACCAAGGGGTTATCAATCTTACGATCATATTAGGACTTGTTGGATTACTCATTTTGAGTATTGTGATTTTTAAAGTTTCCCAATCAATTACCCGACCGATAGAAACTACCAATCGTTTCCTTAAGTCAGTTTCAGAGGGAAATGTTAATTTCGGTGAACGATTAGAGACAAATGGTACAGGTGAAATCGCTGAAATGACAAAGTCTGTCAATAACCTTATCGAAGACCTGCACTACAAGGCAGAGTTATCAGCAGAAATAGGGAAAGGAAACCTGGAGATAGAATATGAGCTCAAAAATGAAAAAGACATTTTGGGCAATTCACTCCTACAAATGAAGGAGAACCTGATATCGGTTATCACAGAAACAGAAACAGTAGTCGCCCGAGCCAGTCTTGAAGGTAAACTTGATGCACGAATCAATACGGATAATAAAGAGGGTGCATGGAAAGATATCAGTGAAGCCATTAATGGGTTGTTAAGGTCATTTTCAAATCCTCTTAATTCCCTAAATCAAATAATTGATGGGATGGCAAATGGTGATCTTACAAATAGATACACAAATGATGCATCTGGAGATATTAAACACATGGCTGATAATCTAAACCTGGCCTTGAATAATCTAAATGTGTTGTTGGGTGAAGTTGCTGAAAGCTCAGATGTTATCGGAAAATCTACCGAAGAGATGATGGTTTTCAGTGAGGAAATGAGCTCTGGAACCACAGAAATAGCAGCTGCAATTGCAGAGATGAGTAGCGGAGCTCAAACTCAGGTAGCGAAAGTAGATGAATCCTCAAGCTTGATAGAAGGAATTTTAGATTCGGCAAATGAAATGGAAGTCCATGCAAACAAGATAAACATAAGTGCAAAAAAAGTAGCTAAGAATGGAGAAGAAGGCATTACAATGATGAATGAGGTGACTGGTAGCATGAAGGAAATTGCACAATTCTCTAATCTTACCACAGGCTCAATAAACGTTTTAATGGAACGTTCCAAGGAAATAGAACGTGTGCTGGGAGTAATTACCGAAATAGCAGCTCAAACGAATCTATTGGCACTTAATGCAGCAATCGAAGCTGCTCAAGCTGGTGATGCAGGAAGGGGTTTTGCCGTGGTTGCTGAAGAAATCAGGAAGTTAGCTGAAGACTCAAAAAAATCTGCCAACGAAATCGAAAGGCTTATAATATCTGTTCAAAAGGATACTGGAGAGGCCTCCAAGGTTATAACCGAGATGAATACAAAGGTAAAGTCTGGTGAGTCAATCGCAGGATCCGCTTCCAGTTCCTTCAATGAAATATTTAAGTCTTCTAACGAGGCGCTAAGCCTTACTGAAGGCATCCTGAAAGCAACAAGTAATCAAATCAAAGGTATCGGGGAAGTTGTTAATATCACCGAGAATATAGTTGTCATCGCAGAAGAAACGGCAGCCGGTACGGAAGAAGTCACAAGTGCCGCAGGACAAATGTCTGTCGGCATGAAAAACTATACAGACAAAACTCAGAGTTTGGTTGAAATTGCTACTTCTTTACAGGAAAACATTAGAAGGATGAAAATTCAACGGAAAAAGTAATTATTCGTTTGGCCCCACTTCATTGGATAATTTCTCTTTTCAGTAAATTGGAAAAAACATTTCTTTAATGAAGCTTTCCATTTACTTTCTGTCTCTGATACTCACCTCAGGATTATTTGCACAATCTGATAAAAAACTAAACAAGCTTTTTATTGAGATAAATAAGATAAATAAATCCTATTCTGTCGAAAATCCGATATGGCAAGGAAAGCATCCGGAAGAATATCTGTTTCTAGAAGTAAAAGCTAAAATAGAAGCCGCAGATCGATTGCGTGGCAAACTTGAATACTTAAAAAGTATACCCGATGATAAACTTTCAGGTCAAGGCAGAATCAATAAAGCGATTAAGATTCTTCAACTTGAAAATCAGATCAGCGAAGTAGATTTTAAGACCTACCTTATCCCCTTTAATTCAGAAGGAGGGTTCTATAATTCACCATCCTTTTTCCTTCCAAATCTTTCCTTTAGGACGGTAGAAGATTATGAAAACTACCTCGGTTGGCTCCCCTCTTTCAGTAACTATTTGACATACAATAAGGACTTATTGGAGATGGGGATCGAAGAAGGGATCTTAGCACCAAAGGTCATCGTCAGAAACAACCTCAAACTGTTAAGTTCCTGGACTGAACTAAATACCATCCCTTTCTATTCACCCATAAGATCTATGCCTGATGTTTTCTCAAAAGAAGATCAAGCCCGAATTAAAGCGAAGGCGGAAAATATCATACTCAATCAAATCATTCCCTCCTACTTGTCGCTCGAACAATTTCTACGCTCAGTTTACCTTGAAGCAGCACCTGAAAAAGTAGGAATCAGCGAGATAAAAGACGGCAGTACCTACTATGAAAATAGAATCCGCCATTTCACTACTTTGAATATTACTCCGGATTCAGTTTTCCAAATTGGTCAAACAGAAGTAGCAAGAATCAAAAAATCGATGCAATCCATCATAGCCGAGTTAGCGTTTCATGGTGATTTCGCTGAGTTTTTAAAATTCTTAAGGACGGATCCTCAATTTTATCCTAATTCAGCGCAAGAATTGCTCAATAAAGCGGCCTGGTTAAGCAAAAAGGCCGAAGGACAACTCCCCAAATTGTTTTCTAAGCTTTATGAGCTTCCTTTTACGGTAGCCCCGGTTCCTGATGACATAGCTCCCAACTATACCGGCGGGAGGTATGTGGGCGGCAACAAAGCGCAAGGTCGTCCCGGAACCTATTGGGTGAACACCTACAATCTAAAAAGCAGAACTTATTATACGCTTCCAGCCCTAACATTGCATGAAGCTGTGCCAGGACATCATCTTCAGATCACCTTAGCTTCGGAACTAACTAATCTACCAAGCTTCAGAAAGTCGTATTACATAAGCGCTTTCGGTGAGGGGTGGGGACTCTACTCCGAATATCTGGGTGAAGAGATGGGCATGTACGAAACTCCTTATGATCTATTCGGTAGATACACGTATGAAATGTGGCGTGCCTGCCGGTTAGTGGTGGACGTTGGACTTCATTACAAAGGCTGGACACGCGAGCAGGCAGTCCAATTTATGGCGGAGAGTACCGCGCTCTCATTGCATGAAGTCAACACCGAGATTGATAGATATATCGGATGGCCGGGTCAGGCTGTCAGCTACAAGATTGGAGAGCTTATGATCAAGTACCTTAGAGCTGAATGCGAAAATGAACTTGGTGAAGATTTTGACATACGTGAGTTTCATGACGTCATCCTAAGGAATGGATCAATCCCGCTACCAATGCTGGAAAAAGAAGTCAGAGACTATCTTCAAAATAAAAAGAACAGCTAACTGGCATTGGATTTGATTAACTTCGCGCCTTGAAGAAAAGATTCAATAATGGCCAATATTCTCGCAATTGTAGGACGCCCCAATGTAGGTAAATCAACACTTTTCAATCGGTTAGTGGAAAGAAAGCAGGCCATCATGGATAATGAATCCGGTGTGACTCGGGATCGACACTACGGTTATGGAGAATGGAACGGAAAGAAATTTACTGTTATCGACACTGGTGGATATGTAGAAGGGTCAGACGACATTTTTGAGGGAGCAATCAGATCACAAGTAAAAGAAGCCTTAGAAGAAGCTTCGGCTATTCTGTTTATGGTGGATTGTGATACAGGACTACACGGATTAGATAAAGACTTTGCCAATGTTGTTCGTGAACTGAAAAAACCAATTTATATAGCTGCCAATAAAGCAGATAATCAAGAAAAAATGATGAGCTCACATGAGTTCTACGAACTCGGAATGGATGCTCCAATTTTCGCTATAGCAGCAGCAAGTGGATCGGGGACCGGAGATTTACTGGACGAAGTAGTCGAACATTTTGAAGATGATGAAGAAAAGAAGCAGGATGATGTTCCTAGAATTGCGATCCTTGGACGCCCCAATGTAGGAAAGTCGTCGTTCGTGAATGCTCTTGTGGGAAAGGAGCGAAGTATTGTAACCGATATCGCGGGAACTACCCGTGATGCCATAAACACCCATTATAATCTCTTTGGCAAAGACTTCATCCTCACAGATACAGCAGGAATTAGAAAAAAGTCGAAGGTCAAGGAAAACATTGAATTCTATTCTGTTTTAAGAGCAATCCAGGCATTGCAGGACTCTGATGTTTGCATCATAATGATTGATGCTCAAACAGGGTTGGAATCTCAAGACATGAATATCATTGGGTTGGCTC
This sequence comes from Ekhidna sp., assembly GCA_965267215.1. Taxonomy (GTDB): domain Bacteria; phylum Bacteroidota; class Bacteroidia; order Cytophagales; family Cyclobacteriaceae; genus Ekhidna. The sequence goes on along the minus strand of OZ253940.1, from coordinate 101,083 downwards.
ACAAATACAAAAAGGGTATTGTGCTGATGGTCAATAAGTGGGACTTGATTGAAAAGGACACCAAAACAGCAGATGCTTTTACAAAAACGTTCGAGGAAAAATTAGGCCCCATGAGTTACATACCGGTGATCTTTACGTCTGTCCTTAACAAGCAGCGTATCATGCAGACATTGGAGTTAGCACTGACTGTTCATGAAAATAGGTCAAGAAAAATTTCAACTTCAAAGCTTAACGAGCTCATAGGGAAGGAAATCGAAAAATACCCACCACCCGCGGTAAGAGGACATTACATCAAGATCAAATACATTACCCAACTTCCAACACAAACACCCACATTTGCTTTCTTTTGCAATTTTCCTCAGTATATCAAAGAGCCTTACGAAAGATATTTAACCAATCGGATAAGAGACCATTTTGACTTTAGAGGAGTACCCGTTAAGGTAGTTTTTAGAAAAAAATAGGATTCTACTTAATTATCTTTTTTGCTTGCCTCAAGTATTTCTCTACCTCCTTATCGCCTTTGGGATCAAATTTTGCACTAAAGCTTTCGAAAACCTTTCTTGCTTTCTCTTTCTGATCGTTGGAATCCAGATACTTTACAATTCTCCACATCAACTCAGCCTGATATGGTTTGGCAGGATGATTATTAATAAATGAGATTGATGCGATTAGATCGCTCCCGTCATTCAAAATTAATTGTGATTGGTAGAGTACATTGGTAAGCAATATGGTGGAATCTTGTTTCATTTGAGGATCCATCTCCATCAAAGCCTGGTGATATCGGTCTCTTTTCTTCTTGTTGAAGTAACGCCTTCCAAAGTATACTGAAAGATGGAAAAGGTCTTTGTAGGTGGTTTGATCAGGAAATTTCGCCTCCATTGCTCCAATGGTGTACTCTCCCTCAATGATCCGATTTACATCTTTCATATATCTACCCTTAGCAAAATAGCTCGTGATTCTCTCTATCTCATTACCTTGGGGATCTATGAAGACAACCGTGGGAAAAGTTGATACGTCATACTCTTTTCCAAGCTCCGCCCCTTCTTTAGTTTCAAAGTCTACTTTCACACATGCCAGCATCTGTGTGTAAGGATAAAAATCCTCACTGCCATACACTTCTTTATCTAGTTTTTTGCACGGACCACACCAAGAGGTATAAAAATCGATCATGAGAATTTTATTTTCCTCCGTTGAGGCTCTTAAGGCCGATTGGTACGTCGAGTGAAACCCCGGGAGATCCTGGGCATAAGCAGCAATGGAGATTATTGATAAAAGCACGAGTACACTTCTGAATTCCATCGTCTTTGGGTTTGGTTACAGGTCAAAGACCAGGGATGTCTTATTTAGTTGCATCAGGTTTGATACAGCCCTTTGAGTGCTATAATGTCAATCAGTCGCAAAAAGATCTCATTATATATGGATCTATTAACTGAATCAATTTTACTTTAGGTTTCTTTTAAGTATAAATGACCTCCACTGAAGTTTTCAGTCGATTCGTACCTTCAACTGCAGTTAATTACTGCAATAAGCTCTATCAAAAGCTGGGCTTTGAATTCAAAATCAAGAAAGCCAGGCAAACAAAATTTGGTGATTATAGATTCAATCCCAATACAAGCAGACATACCATCACCATTAACAACGACTTGAATCCATACGCTTTTCTGGTCACTTATTTACATGAGGTAGCACACCTGGTGGCTTTCAAAAAATACGGGAGATCTATACAGCCTCATGGAAAAGAATGGAAACAAAGTTTCATAGAAGTAACCCGACCAATGTTAACTGAAGAGGTTTTTCCAGAAAGTGTTTTAGCGGCTTTGATGAGTTACTTCAAAAACCCCAGGGCTTCAAGTTGCTCGGATCCGATTCTGTATCAAATTTTAAAAGGCTTTGACACACCAAAAGGAACAGTTCTTCTAAAAGAAATCCAAATTGGTGAATCGTTCTTATTCAATAAAAAAGAGTTTGTCAAGCTTGAAAAGAAAAGGACACGAGCCGTCTGTGAGGAGGTTGTTACGCATCAAAAGTATTTGATATCACAACTCGCAGAAGTTTTCTTGGTTGAAAAGGAATAAAGATGAATTTTATGAAGTTTTTAATAAAAATTTAAACTATTTTAATTGGACACTTGATCATCGCTGTTGAAATTGGGTGCAGTAAATATGAGATATGTCCAATACAATAGCAGTTTATAATTTTAAGGGCGGAGTAGGAAAAACGAGTACCACACTCAGTCTGGCATACAGTTGGTCCAGGTCATTCAAAGTACTTGTGATTGATTGCGATCCTCAATGCAATCTTACGCAAGCACTGATACAAGAGAATGAGCTTTCATCATGTCCTACACTTTTCAAGCTAACAAAAAGATTTCTGCACAATGAAATTCCAGAGATCAATCCAATAGAAATCAATCCTTATTTACATGTCATTCCCGGTGATTTCGATATGGCTGAGGTTGAATCCAATACGCAATTCATTTCATTCGGACATATTATTTTCTATAAGCTGCTCACAGCCATAAAACATCAATATGATTTCATACTATTGGATTTCCCAACCCATTTTGGTATCACAGTAAAGTCCTTTATCGCCAACATCGATAGCATCCTAATTCCTTCGATTCCCGGATCTTTTTCTATGTCAGGATTCAAAAAACTGTTGAGTTATCTAGCTGATGTAGAAAGGGCTAAGCCCTTAAATATTCTCGGCATTTTCTTTAATCAGTACAGAAAAAACACACTACTTCACCAACGAGTAGCAAAAGAAGTAAAAGCTGAACTTGGAGGTCTTATCTTAAATCAAAAGATAAGAGAGTCTGTAAGAGTAGGTGAGGCCCATCGTCAAAACAAATCCATTTACTCAGCTATTGAGCAGAGTGCTGTTGCTGAAGACTTTTTAAAACTAAGCGAAGAAGTGATTGGGAAAATGAACACCAAGGATCTCACACAGTTGGTCGAAGACTTAGGATTGGAAAAAGAGCCATCAAATAGCCAACCTTCTTGAGATCAATCCATTGATAAGTTCAAAGAATCGTAGTGGTGGAAGCGTTCTCCATTTCTCTATGTCCAAGCTCCCAGACATGTTAATATAGTTATCCAGATTGTAGTTTTTCATTTCCTCTACAACGAATTCTTGAAAATTAATTGCTGCAATCCAACCCTGTCCGACCTCATCCGGGCGGACGTCTTCTACATCCTCAAACCACTCTTCGTAGTAACAATCGTCACTTCCATGAAAATTCATAACATTCTCACCTATCAGCGCATATTTGTTTATTCCAAAAGAGAGCATGTGCTCGATGATATTCCGCTTTAATTGCATAATATCGTTGTTGAGTGCATCATTCCATTCCCCTATCATTTCAATGGCAGCAAACCCAATCTCATAGTCCACGAAAAGAATTTTGATATAAAGTGTCTCTGACCCAAAGAAGTCCCACGCCGGATCAATATAGTAGCCATAGATATTTTCTGAATATAAATCATAGTTATACTCCTTCCCTGCAAATGGGGAGTTATCATCATAGCTGGAGTTATAATATTGGTTCCAGCGTTCATAAGGAGTAATGGTATGCATAGCTTAAATTAATCTGGAAATTGCTTAAAAGAGGCTAAGACTGGTCTATGATCAGAAACCGTTATAGCAAATTCATCATCACAATCATCTAGCATTAGGGTCTGAGCACCACTCATTTTATCAAACAATTCGTTTGAAATCAATATGTGATCCAAGTGGCTTGGCCAGTTTGGGTAACTCCAAAAAGTATTTGGCCCATCGGCAACACTCTGATCAGCAAAAACAAAATCTTCTGAATCAATAAAATTTTGAAAAGGGGTCACAAAATCTTTTCCAATATCATCATTAAAATCACCTAGGACTACTACTGCTTGATCATCCAAATTATTATCTATGTAATCTTTTAGTTTGATGCTTGCTGTCTCCCTTCTTAGTTGTTCTTCACTCCCATCATCACCGCAACATTTCAAATGAATATTGATCAAGGTAATTGTTAAGCCACTGATATGTTTAACATTTACCATGACTGGTTGTCTTGGAAAAGCATTTGAGTCGTCTCCAAAGAGTTGAATAGGGTCACTGAATGATTCGAAGGCATTTTCTTTGTAAATAAAACCCAGTTCCTGACCAAATCTCACATCAGAATATATTGTTTTCCAACCCGGTATCAGGGTTCCCAATAAATTGAAATCCATCGTTTTTGAGATCTCTTGAAAAGCGATGATGTCTGCATCAAGATCTTGAATGATAATACGAATTTTATTAATGGTTTCTGTTCCGTTTAAAGGGAAAAACTTGGTATTCCATGTAACTACATTGAGTTCGTTATCCTCAAAGGCCGGAAAGCATTCAAAAGCTTCTCTACCAGAATCACTTGCTTCAATAGGATCCGGATCATCAATGGTAGAATCATCTTTTTTATCACAACCAATGATCCCACAGCCTGACAATATAAAAAAGAAGTATTTCTTCATGACCTAGAATTAAACTGATGTCAAAAGTCCTTTAAAATAAAACCCTTAGCAAAAGCTAAGGGTTTATTCTTTATCTAAAAAGCGACTTAAAACCTAAAAAGTAATTGTGATTCCAGCATTAAAATTTCTTGGAAGACCAAAGAAAACTTCTGCATCATCTGCATCATGATCATCATCAAAAGAATTGAATTGACTATTATCACCTGCATCTTGTATGTATACCTCATCAAGTGCATTAAATACGTGAGCAAATACTTGCAATGAAAAACCTGCATCCTTCGTAGGAATTGTGTAAAATGCGTGCAAATCAAGAACGCTGTAGTTCGGTACTTGCCATGCTTGTGGTCGCTCATTTGCGTTACCATCACCATTTGCATCCTCCAAAGAAGTTCTACCTATCGGATTAAAATCTGAATAAAACTCACCATAGAATCTTAGGTCTGCCTTCAATGTTATGTTTGAAGAAGGTGTCAAAGTAGTGGATAAGAAGAATTGTGATTGAGGAGCATCTCCCACCTTCAAATCCTTAATGTACAATGTCTCTTCAAATCTGTTAATTACATTCCCGTTAGCATCATTTTCAGTGATAGTCACACCTGTATCTTCAGTGAATTCCCAATTTCCTACAGAAGCTGCTGCATCTACTCTTATCAATTGATTCGGCTTCCAGGAAGCCTCTACTTCAAATCCAGTGTTCCTTTGTTGGATCCCTGTGATTAAAGCAAAAATATCATTTCCATCAGGGTCTTCAACTTCTTCTTTCTGAGTTCTGTTGGACCACAGTGTATTGTAGTAATTAGCGTTGATCACCAAATCTGTACCGATCCTATAAGTCAGACCAGCTTCGAAAGAATTGAATTCCTGATTTTGAGGATCATCAAACAAGATAAAGCTTTCATCATCGATTACTCGATCAAAATTAGGATTCTGAGAAATGAAACCCCCATTAGCATACACATTCAAGGCATCATTTACTTTATAAGAGACTCCACCTTTAATTTGATATCCTGTAAAAGCATCCGGATTAATAGTTAATCTATTACCTGTTGCCGTTCCATCATCGGACAGGAAGAAGTTTTCATGGCTATATTTCGTTCGAGTAAACCCAGCTGTCATGGATGCTGTTAGGGCGTCAAGTGTATATGTTCCTTGCACAAATCCACCTATCCAATCAACAGTATTGGTGTAGTCATAATCAATTTTATCACCAAGTCTCTTTCTATACTGACCTTCTGTCGTCTCAAAATTATTTCCAGTAAATCGAAAGTAACTACCACCGAGTAGATCTCTTACTTCTCTAAAGTGATCAATAGAGGCGGTTCTCCAATCTAAGCCCAATTGCAAAGAGAGATTTTCATTAAAATCCCAAAACAATTTAGAAATTGCTCCAATGGTGTATTGGTTATTTCTGCTATTTCTTAGAATCCCGATAGATTCTCCATCTTCTTTGGTACCCGAATCGAAATCATTGGTCCATGCTTGGGCTGGTCCCTGGTTGATAGCTATAGTAGCATTCCAATCCCACTCCCAGGGAGATGGCCCAAAGAAAAACGGTTGTGTAGTTCCATTCACGCCGAAAGCATCTTTTCTAATAACTTCTCCAAACGTTCCGGAACCCCCACCATGTCCACCTGACCAGTATGCAACAGTTGTCCACTGTACATCTTCACTAAATGAGTGATACCAATTAAGATTAAATTGCGGTTTATGGAAAAAATTTTCTCTTTCCATTAAATAATTTGCTGCACTTCGACTTCTGGTCCTTGTATTATACATTCCCCAAAATTGCTTTCCATTATATGAAGGATCAACTCCTCCATAGTTTTGATTAAAATCCCTTCCCTGAACTATAAAATCATCAACAGCAGCGGGATCATAACTCGGAAGACCTAAAGCAAAGCCAATATCATAGACTCCAATATTTTGTCTGTAAAGATTCTGACCATGAGATTGAGGAGCACCTACAAGAAACGCTTCAAATTTATTATTCTCATCTAACTGATAAGAAGCTCCAAGGTAGTATGCCCATGCATCGGTATACAGTCCGGGATAGAATCCGTCTCCGGTTTTTCTAACAATGGTACCCGATATAGCCCACTTATCATCAATAAGGCCCGAATTAAAAGATGCTGTTGTCTTTTGAAAATTCCAACTTCCAACTTCTTGCTTGATAGTCGTTCCTTTTCCTCTAGAAGCTGGATCTGTAATAATATTAAGTGTTCCTCCAATAGATGGAACCGCTAGATTTACCGGACTCATACCACGCTGAAGTTGGATAGACTGAGCCGCGTCTCCTAATCCATCCCAGTTAGACCAGAATACCCAACCATTTTCCATATCATTAACGGGGACACCATTAATCATAATAGCAACATTACGCTGATTAAACCCTCTTACATTTAGTCGGGCATCTCCAGCTCCACCACCTTGATTAGTAGAGTAAAATGAAGGTGCAGCGTTTAATACAAGCGGAAGATCCCGAGAACCCAAATTTTGCTGAATGTCCTTCTTATCAATGTCTGTAAATGTATACGGGGTTTCTTGCGTTGATCTTGAAGCAATAATTTCAAGTGTTGATAGTTCAGTGAATCCAGATTCAAGATTAATGGTTCCAAGATCAGATTTACCATCTTCCAGATTAATGATTAAATCTTTGAATCCAACGTAGCTAATTATCAATACCGATCCCCTGGAGGGTACATTCAAACTAAAATCTCCATTAATATTGGACACGGTACCCAACGAGGTACCTTCAATCAAAATAGTAGCACCAGGAAGACCCTCTCCGGTATCTCCATCAACTATTTTTCCAGTCACAACGCCTTGCGCAAGTAAGACGAAAGTGCTGAGAGTAAGTGTAACAGTTAGTAAAAACTTCTTCATGCTTTCTTAATTCTTATTAGGTTTATTTTTAAGCTCTACAAAAGTAGATTCTACTGAAAGATTCAGTGTTTCTTCAGTTTTAAATTTTTGGTTGGTTGTTTTAACAAATAAATAACAAATAAAATTTTGAAATCTATTAGGAAATAAGATAGCCAAATATTTCGGTTAATACTAGACTTTATTTGCATTAATTGAATCACGAACCGAGCCGTGCTTCTCTAGTAGTTTTCTTGCTGCTTCTTGGTCAATTCCAAGGCTTTCAACAATCATCTGAATACCTCTTTCTTCCAGTTTATGATTGCTCAAATGCATATCCACCATCTTGTTACCTTCCACATGACCCAGTTGAATCATGATGGTTGTAGAAATCATATTTAGAATAAGTTTCTGAGCTGTTCCAGCTTTCATGCGGGTGCTTCCTGTTACAAATTCAGGACCGACAAGAGCTTCAATTGGATATTCTGATTCTTTAGCCAACACCGTATCCATATTACATGTAATACAGCCGGTAAGACATCCATTTTTTCTGGCTTCTTTTACAGCTCCTACCACATATGGTGTTCTGCCAGATGCAGCTATTCCTATGATTGTATCTTGCTGCTGAATACTATAAGATTTGAGATCTTCCCATCCTCTTTCAACATCATCTTCAGCAAATTCTACTGCTTGCCTGATTGCATGATCGCCCCCCGCAATGAGGCCGATGACCAGGTCATGAGAAACTCCAAATGTCGGTGGGCACTCAGAGGCGTCCACTATCCCGAGCCGACCACTCGTACCCGCACCAATATAAAATAGTCGACCACCATTTTTCATTCGCACAACTATTTGAGAAACGAGCCTTTCAATTTGAGGAATACAATCTTGTATGGTAGCGGCGACCGTCTGATCTTCTTTATTGATGTTTACCAACAATTGTTTCACATCCATCTTTTCAAGATGATCATACCTGGAGTCTGATTCTGTAAGTGGTTTAGCCATTCTTTTGATGATATAAAGCTAATCCTGAGATGGGAGATTGTACAATATTTCCAATTGTAATGCCGATTTCACTACCAACTGCTCTTAATATATCAGAAAAATACCAGGCTATGGATCCGGAAAAATGAAAAGCCAGTGTGGTTTCAATCTTCTCACCAAAATAAGCATTAAAGAAATCCTTAAAGGATTTGAATATCATTTGATGCATCTCCGGATCACTTCGATGTTCGAAAACAAATGGAGCAAAAGAAGCCAAAAAATGATTGGGTTTGAGCTGATTGTAAATCTTCTGAATTGCTTCATGTGAGGTTAGGTGATATTGCTCTTGAAAGCATTCAATGATCTTTTTCGAGAACCTGTTTCTATATACCCCCACCATTAGATTTTTACCTAGATGTGCTCCACTCCCCTCGTCTCCCAGCACATAGCCTAGAGAAGCTCCAACTTTATCAACCTTATTTCCGTCGTAGAGACATGCATTAGAGCCTGTACCGAGGATGCATACATTTCCGGACTCTTTACCACATAAGCTTCGGGCTACCCCTACAAGATCATTTTCAACAATGAGACTATCTCCGAAAACATCCTGGAGGGCTTTACATGTTTCCAAACGTTGTTCTTGTGTATCAACACCGGCAGCATATAAATAGGTGGGATTACTGCTATCTATTTTCTCCTTGAAAGTCTCAAGTATGCTTTGCTTCAGATCTTCAATTTTGTGTGTATAAGCGTTGAATCCAACCGTTTCATACTGACTGATATTACCATCTTCTATGATCCTCCATTGCGTAGAAGTACCTCCCGCATCTCCGACGATACATGACTTACCCCTCATGAGCTGATCGGTATATTTTTTCGATGATCTCCACTGTTTTTAGCCCTTCCAGACCATTTGTAGCTATGCTACCTTCATTTTGCAAAACATCAATCAGGTTTTGGTAAACTTGATCATGATTACTCATACTTCCCTGATACTCGCCATATTCATTCGCCGGATTACCCTTTCTAAGCTCTCCAATTTCTTCTCCTGCAAATAATTGGTATTCCAGTTTATTCAAATATTGACCTCCTACTTTTACAGTTCCTTTCTCTCCAAATATGGTAATTGATCCTTCCATATTTTTTTTGAAAGCATTAACTGTATAGTTAATCGTTCCCAAAACTCCATTCTTAAATTTCAATGAAACCACGCCGGTATCTTCAAACTCAATGACATCCTGATGTGCATAATTATGCATCATCGCTGAAGTAGAATCTACATCTCCAATCATCCAGTAGAGTAGGTCAATGAAGTGACTAAACTGAGTGAACAACGTACCTCCATCTAAGTCTTTGGTGCCCTTCCAATCCGACTTTTTATAATAGTCAAAGTTTCTATTCCAAAAACAATTAAGTTGTACTGAGTAAATCTGTCCAAAATCGCCAGCATCTATTTTATTCTTAACAGCTTCAATGGCAGGATTAAATCGATTCTGTTTGACAATAAAAAGTCTTCGGTTATACCTTTCAGCAGTTTTGATCATCTCCTCACAATCAGAGGACGACAAAGCCATAGGTTTTTCGCACAAAACATGAAATCCTGCCTTTAGCGATGCTATTGTATGTTTAGCATGGAGGCCATTCGGTGAACAAACCGAAACCACATCCATATCTTTCGTATTAAGAAACGCTTCTACATCCTCATAAGCTGGTACATCGTACTCCTGGCTTAAAGTCTTAACCCGTTCTGCATTAACATCACATACGGCAACCAGTTGCCCCAGATGTGAGATGTGCTTTGCATGCCGTTGAGCAATTCGTCCGCAACCAAGCAATCCTATTTTTATTTTACTCATATATTTTCCAGTATCTCCTCCAGTTTCTGAACTAAATGAGTGTGTGAAAATTGTCTTAAAAGCAATTCTATATCCTTTTTAGATGGCTTCCTCTCATTTTCAAATACATCTTCCAAAAAGGCACGAATTTCGTTCACTTCACCATAACCTAATATCTCACCTATATCTCTTCTATTCATCAGGTCTCCGAGATCACTTTTTCTCTGCCCTAAACAGAGAATAAATCGTTGAGCAACTAAATATTCGAAAAATTTAACAGGCAATATCCACTTGGAATTGTCGGACTTGTTTTGAAGAAGCAGCAATACATCGCATTCCCCGTATTCTTTTTGGACTGATTCATGAGATAGATACCCCATAAACTCGACTTTATTCATCAGTTCTTTCAAACTAAGAATTTCCTCTTTAATTGATTCAGATACTATTCCACCAATCTTTAGCCTTAGTTTATTTGCAAAAACCTTATTCTCACGACACATTTGATCAAGCAGTAACCACAACTGCCTTGGATTTCTCAACTCATTAAGCATTCCAAAATAGCCAATCGTGAAAGAGGAATTCTCTGACCTGTCATCCACATATCCATCAATAGAAACGCCATTGTTCACAACTTGGATTCCTCCAAAAGCATCAGCTAATCGATTACTTACCGTTGTGCAAACATCGGCTTCTTGTAATACGCTTTTCTCCATTTTCTTATGAATACCATAGGCTAGCGATGTAGTATGAAGCTTCTCTAAAATATCCCACTTACTCCAGGGGTCTCGGAAATCCGCTAGCCACTTTACTCCTGACTTTCTCTTGACCTTTCTTCCAATCAGATGAACACTGTGGGGTGGTCCTGTAGTTATGATGGTCCCAACACTTTCCTTTTTTATGATTTCGCAGGCTTTCTTTGAAGCTGTCTTCAACCAAAACACTCTCGGGTCCGGTAAAAGTAAATTACCTCTTATCCAGACTAAAATCTGATCCTTAATCGTCTTATGCTTTTTTTCCAAAACCAGTCCTTGCTGTACATTTTTGCGATTTCGGTTGCCTGTTAGCTTATGAAACAAATTGAATGGTTCCCAAATCGGGACCTTGTAAACAGGAATGTTTTCTACTTTCTTTTCAAGATTTTCATCTTTAATCTCAAACTGTGGATTTGAGGGAGTCAAAACAATTGGCTTCCATCCCTTCGCTTGCAATTGAATTGCGAAATTCATCCATCGCTGAACACCTACACCTCCGCTCGGTGGCCAATAGTAAGTAACAATTAGGATGGTTTTATTCAATTTCATGGATAGGTCTGCAAATCAATACAATAGTTGATACTCAGAGAAGTGTTTCTTTAATGAGTTGCTTAATTTGATCTTTTTGTTGTGGAGCAAACCAATGAATCTCTTCAAATCGTCTAAACCAAGTCAGCTGACGCTTCGCATATCTCCTACTATTTCGTTTGAGTAATCTTACAGCCTCTTCTTTATCATACTTACCTTCCATGAAATCGAAAATCTCTGAATATCCTACAGTCTGCAAGGCATTGTGATTTCTGTAGTCAAATAAAGACTCGGCCTCCTCGAAGAGACCTTCCTTAATCATCACATCCATGCGCTCATTGATTCGATCAAACAATTCTTCACGCTCGATATTTAAACCAATCTTTAATTGATCATACGGCATTTCAATATTCTTCTGCAATCTAAATTCCGAAAAGGGCGTACCAGAACTTCGGATAACTTCCAATGCTCTAATTATTCTTTGATGATTTCTTCTATCGACCTTCTCATAATAGTTAGGATCCTTCTGACTCAATTCTTTAAGTAGATTCTCAAGACCATTATCTTCAAATTCTTTGATGAGTTGATCTCTGATCTTCATGTCCACAGCAGGTATTTCGTCGAATCCTTCCCACAAGGCTTTAAGATACAGGCTGGACCCACCTACAGTGATTACAACCTTATTTGACTTGTGAAGCTCCTGGATTCTGGATAAAGCATCTCGTCCAAATTCACCCGCGCTATAATACTCATCAATGGAATGGGAATCTATAAAGTGATGAGGCACTGAAGCCAACTCTTCAGTGGTAGGCTTGGCCGTACCGATGGTCATCTCTTTATAGAATTGGCGCGAATCTGCTGATATAATTTCGCATTTTAGCCATTTTGCCAATTCAATTGCCAAGGCAGTCTTCCCAACGGCGGTCGGCCCGATAATAGAAATTAGCCAGGGTTTGCTCGAATTCCTCATCATTTAAAAAGCTAAAATGCCTAATTTTATTCGATATGGCAGAGGTTGAAAACGATATTGACAAGCTCAAGAAAAAAATATCAAATCTTGAGGCTCAACTAGAAAACACTCAGCGAGATTATTACAGTTTAGTTGAAAAAACTAATCAGAACTTAAAAGATCTGTTTGATAACTCGAATGACCTTATCATCATATTCAAAAAAAAGGGCGAAATACGTTTCGCCAATGAGGCTGTCAAAAACAAGCTTGCCTATTTAGAAGAAGAAATCACCGATATGAAGTTCCTGGAGCTTGTCCATGATGACTACAAGCGGGGAACACTTCAAAACATTTTAAAGATCACTGCAGGAAGCCGGTTTGAAAGATTCGAAACAGTACTTGTCTCGCAAAATGGAAAGAACATCTACGTAACAGGAAAACTCACCTCGGTCTTTGAAAATGATGAAGCGGTAGAATATCGATGTGTATTTTATGATATTACCGAAAGAATACGAGCTGAAAGTGCCCAAAGTCTCTACTATCAAATCGCTAATATTACGATCACAGAAAATGATTTAGAGCAGCTATATAAAAATATCTATCATCAGCTTAATCAGATGTTGCGGGTACAAAACCTGCACATCACACTTAAGACAGGAAAGAAGTATCAACAGCTTTTTCACATCAACAGAAAATTTAAAGAGAATGAGTTGACCTTTGATGTGGATTATGCACTTATGGATTACACCCTTCAAAGGGATCGCTCTCTAATCATCTACAGCGACGGGATTGAAAAAATAGCCGATCAGGCAAAGGTAAATTTCAAAGACCCAATCCCGAAAATATGGCTGGGAGTCATCATTCGCACCGAAACAGACATTGGAATAATGTCCGTCTGCAGCCATTTGGATCAAAGTGCATTTAACAACAAAGACCTTGAATTGCTTGACTATATAGGCGGACAAATAAGTTTGGCTATGGAACGCCAAAACAAAGAGGAAAAAATTGAAAATCAAGCTGCTACACTAGGTGCAATCTTCGATAGTAGTACACATGAAATATGGTCCGTTGATAGAGCGTTTCGTTTTACTTCCTTCAATCAGAATTATGAGGTTGCATTCAAAAAGTATTATGGCTTCTCTCCTAAAATTGGCACAAGCATAGACGAAGCTATGAAGAAGAATCTCACTCCGGAAATTCGGGATTTTTGGATTAGCAAATACGATGAAGCTTTTACAGGAAAGTTTGTGAACTTTCAAACAAATAACCTGGATCACAATGGAAAAATGGTTTGGAGAGAGGTATTTGTTAACCCTATTTTTCTTCCTAATGGGAGAATCGAAGAGCTCTCAATTATCGCCAATGATATAACTGAGAAGAAAGAATCTGAAAGTGCGCTCATAGCTAGTGAAGAAAAATTTCGTACCATATTCGAGTCATTCCAGGACATATACTTCAGATGTAACATAGAGGGCGTCATAACAATGATAAGTCCATCGGTACAGGAAGTTCTGGGTTTTGAACCTAGCCAGGTACTAAATACTGAAGTAGCTGATTATGCTGACAAAGCAGTTCAAATTCATCGAATAGGTAAGCGGATCTACCAGGAAAAACGTATACGAAATGTCGAAGGCACATTAAAAACAAAGAGTGGTGAACGCCTACAATTTTTATTCAATATCAGGCTCATCAACAAAGAAGATGGCAATCTGGAAATTGAAGGTGTGGCCAGAGATATTACACCATTAAAGAAAACAAACGAAGAACTGATACGTGCAAGAGATGTTGCCGAACGTTCATTGAAAATCAAAGAACGCTTTTTAGCCAACATGAGTCATGAGATCAGAACCCCAATGAATGGGATTATCGGGATGATCGATTTGCTCGCAAGTACTGTCCTCAATGAAGAGCAGTCTGAGTATGTCAAAACCATCAACAAATCTTCTCAAACCCTATTGAACATCTTGAATGACATTTTGGATCTATCCAAAATTGAAGCAGGAAAAATGGATCTTAGACTTGAGCCGGTTCAACTGGTTAAGACCATAGAAAAAGTGTACGATCTGTTTTCGCAACAGGCTTCTTCAAAAGATAATAACCTTTATTACCACATCGATGATCAGATACCAGAATGGATCTTGGGAGATGAAACCAGGTTAATCCAAGTTCTTTCGAACCTAACATCCAACGCTATAAAGTTTAGTGAGGACAAAGGCAATATCAACATGAGCATTCGATTGCTTAAAAAACGGGGGAAACAATTTGTCTTTAAAGTAACTATCAAAGATTCGGGAATAGGAATTACGCAAAAAGATCAGAAAAGCCTATTTCAAAGCTTCCATCAACTTGATAATAGCAGTTCGAAAAATTTTGGAGGAACAGGGCTTGGATTGGCCATATCCAGAGAGCTTGTTAAATCCATGCAGGGGGAAATTGGCGTTGTTTCTACTCCTGGCTTAGGAAGTACCTTTTGGTTTACATTCATGGCAGAGGAAATTCAGCCAGATCAAGTGAATACTACCCAGCCAGAAAAACCATTTTCTAAACAGTTTACTGGCAAACAACCCAGTATTCTTTTAGTAGATGACAATGATGTGAATAGAAAGGTCGCTAGTAGCATCATGATAAAATCCGGATGTAAAGTAAAAGAAGCGATTGATGGATTCCATGCAATTGAAAAGGTAGAATCTGAAGATTTTGATCTTGTATTTATGGATATCCAAATGCCCAAGATGGATGGAATTAAAGCAACACAGGAGATTAGAAAGCTTAAGTATGGAGCCACTACTCCTATTATCGCTATGACAGCCTATTCGATGGAAGAAGATCGCGAAAGATTCCTTAAGGCTGGCCTTGATGATTATTTAGCCAAACCCATAAAAGCTGAGATGTTGATAGATAAAATCAAAAAATGGGTTGATTTCAAACCAATCGAAGTATCCATTGATTCTATTGTGGAAGAGACAGAAGATCTGGTAATCAATCAAAATACCTTGAATCAACTTGCAAAGTTTGGAGGACAAGAGTTAATAGAGGCCACATTGGTCGATTTTGAAGAGGAGGCAGAGGCTCTGGTAGCGAATACTGAAAAATATTTAGAAGAGGAAGATTTTCAGAAAATGAGGGGTGAACTACATACTTTGAAAGGGAATGCTGGCACTTTAGGAGTAGAAAAACTTTCTAAACAAGCGGCAACCATTGAAAAACAACTAAAAGAAAATAAATTTGAGGACTTGGATGCTGGCGTTCAACTATTGAAAGTACTATTCCAGGAATTCAAAGAAAGCAGCCAAAATTTATTAGTTACTGATGAGTAAGAAAATAATAGTAGCCGAAGACAGTAGTGTAATTCAAAATCTCACCAAGAAAATATTATCGCAGCTAAGCTATGATATCTCTTCTGTAAAAAATGGACAGCAAGTACTTGATTTGCTTGGGAAGGATGAATACGACTTGGTCCTTCTAGATATTCATATGCCAGTCATGGATGGTATGGAGTGCGCAAGGAAAGTACGAAGTATGCCTGGAAGCAATAAAGATATTCCCCTCATTGCCATCACGGGAAATGCGAATAATTATTCCATGGAAGACTTTGAAGAAGCTGGTATCAATGCTTATATCCCCAAACCCTTAAACTATGATTCGTTAGTTGAATTGGTGAAAAAATACACGGATGACAATTAAGTATACGAATCACTTTTTGAATAAGCTTGAGGATATTATGTCTGAAACAGACTATATCCTGCGATATGAAAAGGGAAATTTTCAATCAGGATATTGCATTTTAAATGACAGTAAAGTAGCTGTAGTCAATAAATTCTTTGCGCTGGAAGGTAAGATAAATAGCCTGGTAGAAATTATCCGGTCGATAAATTTTGATACCACTAAACTAAGCGAGAACAACAAGAAACTTTATTCTGAAATCACAAACAACCAATTGCAGTTGTGAAAGTTATTTTTTTGGGAACTGGTACCTCTCAGGGAGTCCCTGTTATTGGTTGCAAATGTGATGTATGCACCTCTGTGGATTATAGGGATAATCGATTACGCTCATCCATCTACGTCGAAATCGATGGAGTTCACATAGTGATAGATACAGGCCCTGATTTTCGACAACAAATGCTTCGGGAACGGATTAATCAACTTGATGCGGTTATTTTCACTCATGCTCACAAGGATCATGTAGCAGGACTAGATGACATTCGCAGTTTCAATTTTTTACAGAAAAGAGACATGCGACTTTATGCTACGGACCAAGTCATTCAACAATTAAAGCAGGAGTTTGCGTACATCTTTGAAGATACTCAATATCCAGGGGTACCCAGGGTAGAAACAATCCCAATTAATAATCTTGAATTTCAGGTATTAGAGAGAAAAGTTATCCCTGTTGAGGTGATGCATTATAAATTACCTGTATTCGGATACAGATTTGACAATTTTACCTACATCACAGATGCGAACTTCATTTCTGAAAAGGAGAAAGAGAAAATAAAAGGTTCTAAAGTGATTGTACTAAATGCCTTGCAGAAAAAGAAGCACATTAGCCATTTCAATCTGGAAGAAGCATTGAAGTTAATGGAAGAATTGAATCCAGAAAAAGGATACCTTACCCACATAAGTCATTTTATGGGAACGCATCAAGAGGTATCAACAGAGCTTCCAAAAAATGTAGAGATCGCATGGGACGGTCTTCAACTAGTTATCTAGCTACCAGTAGCCTGGTCACTTGTTAAATAAATGGGTATGAAAAGCTTTTGGATAAATTGAAAGACATCATATGACCAACTTGGTAGAAAAAATTAATAAATTCATTCAATGCGTTGAGGCTAGTTAGAAATAACTAGCAACCAGGTTACCAACAACTAGGATGTTCCACAATTACTTCTTTCTGAAACAACTCGCTCCTGAGTTGAAGGTAAAACTTCAAGGGCTAAGCCTTCTTGAATGTTTTTCTCAAAACAGGGACGAACTCATTCTGAGATTTGGTAATAGAGAGCTTAAAAAAGAATTCTACATTAGGGCAAACCTTGATCCCAATGTTTCACTTCTTTCCTTCCCTGATCAATTTGCCAGAGCAGGAAAAAACAGTGTTGATCTTTTCTCCGCACTTCTAGATAAAACGGTGAACAACGTTTCGGTTTTTGAATACGATAGATCATTTAAAATAGAACTTGATGATGAGTCATTGATTTTTAAGATGCACGCTCGAAGGGCCAATATCCTCCATATTCGAAATGATGAAGTGATTGATATTTTTAGAAAAAATCTCAATCAAGACATAGATCTCAAACCTTCTGAACTAAATAAAAGAATTGAGGTTACTGAAGATCAATTCAAAAAATGTGGATATGATCCGATAGAATTGATCCCTGCTTTAGGGAAAGAGGTAAAAATACATTTAGAACAAACCGGATTTTATAATCAGTCAGATCAAAGCAAATGGAAGATCTTCAACCAATTAATTAGTCAGCTAGCCAAAAAAACTATCTTCCTTCACGATACTCCAGCAATAAGCCTAATTAAGGAAAGCTCACAAAAAACAGATAGTGCTATTACAGCAAGCAATTGGCTCTATAATCAAACCGTCAGAAGCTTCTATTTTGAAAAAGAAAAGGCAGAAGGTATAAACAAGCTTAAGCAACGTATCAAAAAAACAGAAAACTACATTTTCAAAACCAGAAACAAACTAAACCAGGTTGAAAGTGCGAGAAGCCCGGAAGAGATCGCCAATATATTAATGGCTAACCTAAACAGTCTACAAACAGGATTAGCAAAAGCCGTACTTTATGATTTCTACACTGATAAACCCATTGAAATCAAACTCAACAGAGAACTAAGCCCTCAGAAAAATGCTGAGAATCTTTACCGGAAAGCCAAAAACAGGCATCAGGAAATTGACATGCTAAGGGAAAACATTTTGGCTAAAGAAGCACTCATCGACAAGCTCAGCAGACAGATTTTACATGTTCAGGAAATAGAAGACACGAAAGAACTTAGAACGTATTTCAAAGACCATGGTCTAGCCTCTAAGAAAAAGGTCAAAGAAGTAAATCTGCCTTATCATGAATTTGAAGAAGATGGCTGGACTATCCTACTTGGTAAGAATGCGAAAGCAAATGATGAACTAACACTCAAAGTAGCTAACAAAAACGATCTTTGGCTCCATGCAAAAGACGTTGCAGGATCACATGTGGTGATTCGTCAAAAACCCGGTCAAAACTTCCCAACCCATATCATTGAAAAAGCAGCAGCACTTGCAGCTGCGAATTCTAAAAGAAAAACAGATTCCCTCTGTCCTGTTATCTACACCCAGAAAAAATTTATAAGAAAACTTAAAGGCTCTCCTGCCGGACAAGTGATTGTAGAAAAAGAAGAAGTCGTGATGGTGGAGCCCGCCAATCTTTGACGTTAATGTGACATTTTTAGCTACTCTCAGATGATTTAATCTCAATAAATCAAGGTATTCCCTACATTCGTTTTGTGGAAAAAAGTAAAGAGCCTTCCATTTTTTTCATCCCGGAAAATTCTTCTATCCAACTGAATTTCCAATCTTATCATTTTGATCAAGAATCGGCAGTATTTATTCCTTCAGATCAGTTTATCGAAATAGAGCAAAGCACTCCAAGCATAGTAGCAACTGATCAATCATTAAACGAGTATCGCTATCTATTTTCCCAAATCCTTACTTTGGGACACATAAGTGCAGATAAAAAGTTAAAGTCAGCAAATCATCAGGAGGTTTTGGATTATTCACAATCCAAATGGAAGCAATTAAATCCATTCAATACTACCAGTGAAGAACTCGAAATCCTATTTGATACGAATGAATGGTTAAACCATAATCTCGATGCATCCCTCAATCTCGCTGATGAATTCATTCCTTATAGAGAAATACGAAGGATCTCTAAACAGAAACTTCAATTGACCTTTTTTCAATGGAAAAATCATAAGTTAATCAATCTGGCGCGTCAGACACTCTATGAATCAGGAGGATCAATCAAGGAAACTACGCATTCCTTAGGCTTTAAAGATCCGGCCTATTTCTGTAGATTCTTTCGCTCACATACCTCGCTATCGCCAGGACAATTCGTAAAAATCATAGAGGAGCACCCAAGAGAAAAATTAGTTTTAAACAATTTCAAATCGCTCCTTAATGAATATATCTATACAGAACATTCAGTGGACTTCTATGCTTGCGAATTAAACCTCATGCCTAGAAATCTCAGTAGAATAATTAAAACCATTAGTGGGATATCCGCAAAAAGTCATATTGAAAGCGAACTGATAAAAAAAGCTCAATCACACCTAAAGGAAGGTCATTCAATTACCACTATAACATTTGAGCTCGGTTTTCAGGAAGTGAGCCATTTCTCAAGCTTTTTCAAAAAACATACTGGGAAAACACCATCCTCATTCCTCTCAAAAAGTACCACAGATTAGCACTTTTTTGTAAACAAGCAAGTGCCTTCTCAAGCTTGATTTGCATTGTCAATAAACAAGTAAAAACAATGCAAGAATTAGTATCAGAAATGGACAACATGGTCCTGAAAGGAGAGATTCCTCAAGCAGTCAACAAATTTTTCAGCAAGCATGCCTACACGAAAGATGTAGATGGTTCTGAAACTTCCACCAGAGAACAAGCCGTGCAAAAGCTCACTGGCTTTGTCGGCAGCATTGCTCAAGTAAATGAGATTTCCCTATTGAATAGCTCTATAGGAGAAGATGTGAGCATGTCTGAGTTTAGATTTCATTTCAATATGAAAGACGGAAGTGAAATTAAATGGCACGAAATAATCCGCCGTGAATGGGAAGATGGTATGGTTATAAACGAAACATATTTTCAAAACTAAAAGTAACAACAATGACAAAATTTACAACCACACTTATGGTCATCCTCTGTGCTTTAGCAGCTTCAGCACAAGAGTTCAACACAGACGACAGCAAAATTGCTCTGAATGGTTATAGCCCTGTATCCTATCTGGATTTGAAACTGGCTCAAAGAGGTTCAAAGGAGTTTATGTCTGAAATAAATGGTGTAAAATATTTTTTTACTTCGGCAGAACAGAAAAGAGCTTTTGATGCTAATCCAAAGAAATATCAGCCTCAATATGGAGGATGGTGTGCCACAGGAGTAGCCATTGGAGCAAAGTTTAGAGTAGACCCAAATAAGTTTCTGGTAAAAGACGGAAAGTACTATTTGTTCCTGAATAGTATCGAAGTAGATGCACTTCAAGTTTGGAATGAAAAAGGACATAACGGAATGCTGAAAAGTGCCAATGAGAACTGGAAAAAACTAAAATCAAGGTAAATATTTCTAATATAATTTGGTTTGATGTTTATGGGCAGAATAGTTTCTGCCCTTTTTTATTATTACTTAAACATTTATTAATAATATTCGTATCCATATCTTAAACATTTATTAATCTAATGGAATCAATTGGATCACTTGAAGAAATAGTTCTTATGATCTTGCTTCGGAATGAAAAGATCAACAGTGTGGATATAGCAAAAGAGTATGAAACGGCGCTCAACAAGAACATCTCTATTCCAGCCATTCATGTTGTTTTGAAACGCATGGAGAAAAAAGGATGGGTAAGATCAGAATTTGGAGAACCCACTGCTGAACGTGGTGGCAGGAGAAAAAGAATCTACTGGGCAACACCGAAAGCTTATGAGTTGATAAGTGAACTGAATGAGGTCAAGTCTAAACTTTGGAGTGGCGTGACCAAACCCTCAATGCAGTATGTCCAGATCTAACCCACCAAAATGGGCCGATTGGCTGATAGAGAAGTGCTGTGCTGATCATCTTGTAGAGGAAGTGCAAGGGGATCTTCACGAAGCATTTCATTGGCGCAAGGAAAATAGAAGTCATTCAAAAGCTCAGTGGTTATTCATACTTGAAGTTCTCCGTTCCATTCGTCCTTCCAATTTGAAACCAACGCACTACTTAACTCAATATCTTATGATGTACCGCAACTACATAAAAACCGGTTGGAGATTTCTTAAAAAACATAAACTCTATTCCAGCTTGAATATTCTCGGCCTTGCTTTAGGAATTTCATCCTGCTGGCTGGCTTATTTATATGCCAATGATGAAATGAGTTTCGACAAACATCTCCCGGATCACGAAAGACTATATCGCATCGTATCTGATTTCAAGCGAGGTGATGATGTACATCATATTGGAGGAAGTTCAAATGCTATGTCTGTCCAATTTGATGAAAAAATTCCTGAAATAGAGAGTATTGCTCGATTCAAATCAGATTATGGAATCATCAAAAAAGGAGAAGAAACATTAGGTCAGTCTTTTATTCTTGCGGACCGTGAGATGATAGATCTTTTGGATCTGAAATTCCTGGAGGGAGCTGCAGCCACTTTTGATCAACCAAATGATATTGTCATATCTGAAACACTGGCTGGAAAACTTGACATAAGAGGAAAAGCAGTAGGTACCATCCTATCCATGATTCGGGGTGAAGCGTTTGAGGACTTCATCGTTAGAGGGGTCTATCAGAATATTCCGGATAATACATCCATCAGGCGTGATATGATCATGTCTTACTCCAACTACCTCGCCAATGCTCCAGAAAGAAGGTTGACTACCTGGTTTGACATTAACATGAATACCATTATAAAGCTCAATCAAACCACCTCGATCACAGCAGCAGAAGAAAAAATGAATGAATTGCATCAGGAAAATGAACCTGATGGAGAAGATGCCTCTGTACTTCTCAAACTTCAGCCAATAACAGAAATTCATCTCAATGAAGACTATGGCCATTACAATGGGATCTCAAGAGGTGGGAATGTAACGCTCATCAAGCTTTTTACTGCTATTGGACTATTTTGTCTGATCATTTCCATGATCAATTATTCAAATTTCAATATCTCATTATATATCAATCGTTCAAGAGAAGTAGCTCTCAGAAAAGTCATTGGTGCAGAGCGATCAGGTATCTTTAGCCAATTGATAACAGAATCCTTGCTCTCTGTTGCATTATCAGGAGTATTGGCTTTCTTGATCTTGCTGCTTTTACTTCCGTATTTCTCTGAGTTCGTGAGAAAAAATTATGACATATCTTATCTCATAGATATTAGTTTTCTATTTGGTGCTTTTATCATCTTGATAATTGCTGCGTTTATCAGTGGGCTCTATCCAGCTTCTGCTTTGTCGAAGTTTCATATCATTAAAAGCTTAAAAGGAGAACAAAAGATAAAGTCTGGGAAATGGATCACACAATCTTTATTGGGTGTACAATTTGTAATAGCTACCATACTGGTTGCCGGTATGCTCACCATGTCTAAACAAATCAAATACCTGACTTCCTTTGATATCAAGATTGATTATAATGATGTGATATACCTTGACTACATACAGGCAGATGAAAGTCAGATAGTACCATTAGTTCAGGACTTATCACAAATGCCAGAGGTAGCTAAGGTTTCAGCAATCTCCGGATACAATGGCACCCGTATGAAAGGTGAAAACAAATTTGATGTCCGTCATTTGAGAATCCATAAAAACCTCATCGATTTGCTCGACATAAAAATTCTTGAGGGAAGAAATTTTGAACCCTTGAGTACCGCAGATGTAAATCAATCGATCTTGGTGAATGAGGCATTCGTAAAAAAAATGGGGCTTGAAAATTCTATAGGTGAAACGGTTCCATTTGAATATGGAGATCTTAAAAATCCCAAAATAATTGGTGTTGTTGAAGATTATCACTTCGAGTCTGCAAAAAGCACTATAGATCCTTTGGTGATTTATCAAGCATCGGTTTATCCATTACAATCTGTTTACTTCAAATTGAGTGAAGGAACCGTGTTTGATCAAGACAAATTTGAGAAAATATGGAGCAAACACTTTGACCCTTTTCCATTTGAATTCAGCTTTCTTGAAGATGAGTACAAGAATGCTTATCGTCAAGAGCAACGAATGATGCAGTTGGTAGGTATCGGCTGTTTTGTGTCCATTTTTCTAGCTTCAATGGGACTGTTAGGTATCGTAGGACTACAACTCAATCAGCGGCTAAAAGAAATTAGCATACGAAAAGTGTTGGGTGCCTCTATCAACAGCCTCTATCAAATTTCTACTAAGAAATTTATAGCTATCATCTCCATCGCCTTAATCGGAGGGATAGCCATTGGAAGTGTATTGATACAAAGTTGGCTGGAAAACTATCCCTTCCATATCAATTTTGATTTGGGAATAATACTCTCCACGATCTTGATCACTATTTCTATAGCCTTGATCACAATAATTTCTCAGGTTTTCAAAGTAGTCAGAAAAAATCCGGTACAATACCTTAAGGAGGAATAAGTAGATATTGTAAAAAGCTAGCTACATTCGTCCCAAACTAATCTGAATGACTATTCTCGAACTCCTGGGTTGGCTAGGTGCTGGCTCTCTCCTTTTGGCATTTGCACTAAATCTGTTCCAAAAGATCCATGCAGAGTCAGATCTATATCTTTTACTCAACCTAATTGGGTCGCTGTTGCTGCTATACAACGCCTACATGAATGGTGCATTCCCATTTGTAGCCGTTAATTTTGTATGGGTGGTTTTTTCAGGATTTAAACTAGTACAATTAAGAACAAGAAAATAATGAGTGGGACCAAGAAAGATAATATCAACATTGGAAGCGAGGTAGACGTGGTTCAAAAGCACCACCAACGATCCGGGGAATTGACAAATGGTATTGTCAAACGTATACTCACCAAATCAACCAATCACCCTCATGGTATAAAGGTCATGCTGGAAGATGGAACTGTGGGTAGGGTAAAAGTGATCCACCAAAGCTGAAATTAAATCACTCTCTGCGTATTGCCTCTACAGGGTCAAGCTTGGAGGCCTTCATAGCTGGATAGGTGCCAAATACGATCCCTACGATAACTGCCACAACGGTAATAATAAAAAGCGTATCGAATGTGTAAGCTGCTTCGAACGGCATTTTTGTGAAATGCTTTACAATAGGAACTGTTGCCATCGTAAACAAGATACCCAACACTACTCCCAGGAAGCTCCCAATAAAACTTACGCTCAATGACTCAGACAAGAATTGGACGATAATATCTCTCCGCTTCGCTCCAACAGCCTTTCTCACACCTATCTCTGCAGTTCTCTCTGTTACGGAAATCAACAAAACATTCATCACACCTATTCCACCAACCAAAACGGATATCCCGACGATCAATCCCATAACTATCCGAAAAACAAGAAAGCCCTGATTAGCCTGTTCCACTCTGAATTCATTGGTCGCCACATTAAAATCCTCATTTCCTGATTCAAATTCGCTATCTATATAAGTCAGAATCTGGCCTTTAACAGAAATCACTTCTTCAACCGATGGAGCCATAATGGTAATAGAAGGAGGTTTTTGCTTTAGTTTCTCATCAGCAATAAGTGTTATAGGTACAAATATTTCTAATCTCTCCGATGGTGAGTCTACAACTCCTTTCACTCGAAGTGAATCCTTTTTAAAAACAATCCTCTCTCCTACCCAATCTTGAATTTCTCTGTCACTCAGAGCCTTTGCTAATTCCTGCGAAATCAACACATTTGAGGAAGATCGTTGTAAATCATCTTTGGTTAAGAATTCACCGACCACTTGTGTAAAACGCTCGTGTGGAGTATCCACAATTCCTGAAAGTAATACTCCCCTTTCTAATGTATCATTCACCTGAATAAATCCAGATTCCTGATACCTCATATATCCTTTAGAGTCTTCCGGAAGAGTTTCCATCAACTTTTCAAAAGCCGGGTAATCAAAGTATGCGAACTCTGGTTTAGCCACAATCACATGATCAACTCTTTTGGTCGTCAGTGTACTTATTGAAATACTCTCAAGTGAAGTGGTCTGTGAAATCTGTTCGTGAGCATATCTTTCCATACCGTCTATTAAGGACAGAATAGAAACTAGCGCTCCTACACCTATCACTATCCCGAGGATAGATAAGAGCGTATGCAAAAGATTTTTTCGGGCATCATGAAATGCAGTCTTGAAGGCATGGAGGATTTTTAGCATATACGATGGATGAATTTAAAATGTAGAAAGTTACTCTTCCTATTCAATTTTTGAGATCTTTAGAACGCTTTCTGTGTCATCTGCTATCTTAAAAGGATCAGAAATCCTTTGTCCAATTACCCACAGAATATCATTCTTTGATTCAATCACAGCAATCCTGTTCTTTTCAGTCATTGGAATCTTGAGATCAATCAACAAATCGCTAACCTTCTTAGCCCCGTTCATTCCCAATGGTTGGAATCGATCCCCCTCTTTCCACTTTCTTATTTTTAGAGGAAATGAGATCTTATCAGCATCAAAATAAGCATCATCGACAGAGTTAAATACTACTTCTTCTTTATCAATAAGCTCTATTTTAAGTTTGTTAGTGCCTATATCGTAAAGTCCCATATCAAAAATCTCAATTTCTTTGATCGAATCTTCGTTTTTATCAAAAAAGAGTGAATCACGATCCATAGTTATCAACCAGGCTCCTGATGGAAAGCTCCTGCCAGATTTGCCTTGAGCTCCATAAACTTCCTTTACAGTGGTATAATTCACTCCAAACTCCGAAAGAATTTCTGATAAAATCAACTGATCCTTTTCATCTTTGATCCAATCCAGATTCAATCGAAATCCTCCTGATCTTTCTTCTGACAGATACTTATTCTTCACCTCACTCACTTTTTCTAAAATCAGCTCATTGGCAAATCGCAATCTTTCAAACGTATTTGGGACGGTTTTAAATAAAGATGGATTCAATAGCTCAAGTTCGGGGATAACATGATGCCTGATACGATTTCTGTCATAATCATCTTTTTCATTGCTCGAATCTTCCCTCCATGCAAGGCTTTGATCGAGCGCATAATCATTCAATTCCATTTTAGTAGCGAAAAGCAAAGGCCTTATGATATTCTTGGTAGTTAAAGGAACCCCACTAACTCCCTTAAAACCTGTTCCTCTCGTCAGGTTGATTAAAAGCGTTTCAAGGGAATCGTTTAAATGGTGAGCTGTCGCGATCTTATCGAATTCATTTTCGATTAGTAATTCCTGAAACCATTCGTATCGCTCATTTCTTGCCTCAAGCTGTATTGAGCCCTTGCCTAAATCAAAAGATTTAACAAAACAGTTGATCTCGTTCTCATCCGCCCAATTCATTACGAAAGCTTCATCCTCGTCAGATTCGTCTCCCCTCAAACCAAAATTGCAATGGGCAATAGCATATTCAATTTTCTCCTCTTTAAACAAATGACACATGACCATGGAATCAAGTCCACCACTCACCGCCAATAGAATTTTCTCATCATTTTTTACCAAATGATTGCTGTATATAAAATCATGGAACCGTTTTTGTAAAGAATGCACAACTCGATCAATTAATTTTGCAAAATGCAGAGGTTAAATTACTTCACTTTAGGACTATTGATGCTATTGTTATCTCTGAGCACTGCTGCACAGAAAGTAGACAGAATCAAATACAAAGCTGAGGATTTATTCGAATTTCGGAAAAACGGTGAAAAAATCCGAAGGCTTATAGGGAATGTGGTTTTTGCTCAAAAGACCTCAACAATGTATTGTGATAGTTCTTACTATTATGTTAAAGACAATGTCATGGAAGCTTTTGGTCGTGTGAAAATCGTTGACGACTCGGTCACCATTACTTCCAGAAAGCTGATTTATAACGGACAAAATAGGACAGCAAAGCTTAGAGATAATGTCGTTTATGTGAAAGGGGATCAACGACTAACCACCAACTTTCTCGATTACAACATGGATACCGAAGTAGGTAACTATTTCAATGGAGGTAAAATGAAAGATTCTGTCAATGTACTCACCAGTGAAATTGGGTACTATTATGGCCTGCAAGATTATGCACTCTTTTGGGAGAATGTTGTATTAGAAGCTCCTGATTACACCCTCATGTCAGATACGCTGAGGTACAATACTGTACCTAAAATTGCAATTACAGAGGGTAAAACCACCATCATTACAGAAGATGAATCCATTCTACATGCAAAAGGAGGTACTTTCCGTACAAAAATTGATCAGTCTGAGTTTGTAGATGGCACGGTAGAGACAACCGACTACTACATGGAAGGAGATGAGCTTTTCTTTGATGATTTAAAGAAATATTACGACGCAAAGGGGAATGTGAAACTCACAGCCAAAACCAGAGATGTTGTTATTACCGGAGATAAAGGATATTCAGATGAAGCAAATGGCATTAGCAAAGTATACGGTAATGCTCTCATGAAACGATTTCTTCAAAAGGATACCCTGTACATGGCAGCAGATACATTGGTTTCAATAGAGAGCGAATACGACTCAGCTAAACGAATACTGGCCTATCATAACGTAAGGATTTGGAAAAGCAACCTGCAAGGGCTTGCTGATTCAGCTTCATATTTTTTGCAAGATTCACTACTCTATTTTTATGAAGATCCCATCTTCTGGAATCTACAAAACCAATTGGAAGGTGATACCATCATTATGGAGGTAACTGAAAAAGAAATAAAGTCCATGTCTATGCTCCAGAAAGCGTTTCTTGCAACAGAAGACACCCTCCATAATTTCAATCAAATTAAAGGTAGAACGATGGAAGCCGATTTCAGAGAATCCAAGATCCACCGTATTTATGTCAATGGTAATGGCGAAAGCATCTACTACGTACTGGATGAAAAAGATCCTCTCAACATTATCACGCTTGGAATGAATAGAATTCTGTGCAGCGATATGACCATTCGTTTTGTGGATGAAAAACTCGACAACATTTCTTTCTATGTCAAACCAGAAGCTCGCTTTATTCCTCCGCATGAACTGACAGAGGATGTTCAAAAATTGGAAGGTTTCAACTGGAGAGGTGATCAACGCCCAACTCTTGACGACTTACTTTCAGACAGTCTGTTTGTAAGAAAAGACAAATTGACGCCAACAAAACTACCTCCGCCAGAAAAGGTCAATTTTGAAAATAGGGGCAAAAAGAAAGGGGAAATGTTAAAATCCCTTAAACGGGAAGAGGAATGATCTCCGCTAGTTTCCGTTTAAATCTTAAGTCCTTAGTTTTGCCGACTTATTTAAAAAATATGAAGATATTTCGAATACTTCTCTTACTCATGATTGCCACAAGTATTGTTGGCTGTAGTAAGTTTCGTAAGATTCAGAAAAGCGGTGACTGGAAAGTAAAATACGAGGCTGCAGTAGAGTATTATGAGAATGAAGATTATCATCGAACCACTTTATTATTAGAAGATATTCTCCCAATCATCCGGGGAACGCAAGAAGCTGAGCTTGGTAATTTTTACCTGGCATACAGCTACTTCCATCAAAAACAGTATATTCTTAGCGCGCATCATTTCGAAGAGTTTGTGAGAATCTATGGCAGATCTGAGTATGTAATGGAAGCTGCTTATATGCATGCCTATTCTCTCTATTTGCAGTCTCCCGATTACCAATTGGATCAGACTGTTACTTACGAAGCAATAGCAGCCATGCAAAATTTCATCAATAAATATACTGCTTCTGAGTACGCAATTGAGGGCGATAAGATCATTGATGACATGCAGGAAAAGCTTGAAAGAAAAGCGTATGAGCAATGTAAGTTGTACTATAAGCTTCGAAATCTGAGAGGATACAAAGCACCATTGGTTGTGTATGATAATTTTGCTGATGACTTTCCTGACTCAGATTACAACGAGGAGGTATCTTACCTACGGATAGAAACAGCCTATGATTATGCAGAAGCAAGTATTACTTCAAAGCAAAAAGAACGATATCAGATAGCTATCGATCACTATCTCAAATTCATTGATAAGTATCCAGATAGTGAATATTTAAAAGATGCTGAAAAGATTTATGCTAAAAGCATCGAAGAAATAACTAAATTTGCAGATTCAAATTAAAAAGAGCGAAATGCAGCACGTAAATCCATCTATAATTACCAGGGACAATCAAGACATTTTGGAGCCTACCGGTAATCTTTACGAATCACTGGCTATTATAGCTAAAAGAGCAAGACAGATCAGTTCAAATCAGAAGGAAGAATTGAATGCAAAACTTGCAGAGTTTGCATCTTCTGTTGACAATTTGGAAGAGATTTTCGAAAACAGAGAGCAAATCGAAATTTCTAAATTTTATGAGCGAATGCCAAAGCCTACTACTTCGGCAATTGAAGAATTCCTCAACGAAGAATTAAATTTCAGATTACCTGAAGAAGAAGACGACTCTCGTTCTGATTTAGCATAAATTAGTCGCCATGTTGGCGGGTAAGAAAATATTATTAGCGGTTTGTGGCTCTATTGCGGCTTACAAAACCGCTTTTTTTGTACGTCTACTCAAAAAAGAACAGGCAGAAGTAAGGGTCATTATGACTGAAAGTGCCAAAGACTTTATTACCCCGCTTACACTAGCTACACTTTCCAAAAACCCAGTCCACTCTCAGTATTTTGATAGTGAAAGTGGAGAATGGCACAATCATGTAGAACTTGGTTTGTGGGCTGATCTTATGATCATAGCCCCACTCAGTGCTAATACACTCGGGAAAATGGCCAATGGTATATGTGATAATCTTCTGTTAGCAACATACCTCTCTGCAAAGTGCCCGGTTTTGGTTGCTCCAGCCATGGATCTGGATATGTATCAACATCCCTCAACACAGGAGAACCTTAAAAAATTACAGTCATTTGGAAATCAGGTAATCGAAGCACGAGATGGAGAGCTAGCAAGTGGCCTGTCAGGGCAAGGTAGAATGGCAGAACCAGAGGAACTTTTGGAGATTGTAAAAAAAAAGCTCACTCAATCTGAGAAACTGAAAGGAAAGAAAGTTCTTCTCACCTCTGGTCCAACATTCGAAGCGATCGATCCAGTCAGATTTATTGGAAATCATTCCTCCGGAAAAATGGGAACAGCCCTTGCAAATGCTTTCAGGAATTCTGGAGCCCATGTAACCATGATTTCAGGACCGGCAGCATATACCTCTTCGGATGTGGATGTCATCAAAGTTAATTCAGCCATCGAGATGTTAGATGAAGCTAAAAAATACCATGAAGATGCAGATATAGTCATATTCTCAGCTGCGGTTTCAGATTATCGTCCTGAAAATCCAGCTCAAGAAAAAATTAAAAAGAAAGGCAATTCTCTTCAAATAAATCTGATCAAAAACCCAGATATAGCCACTGAATTAGGTAAGAAGAAAAAACAACAATTTCACATTGGATTTGCATTGGAAACTAATAATGAAGAGGTCAATGCAAAGGAAAAGTTACAAAAGAAGAATTTTGACCTTATCGTTCTCAACTCGCTAAATGATAACGGCGCAGGATTTCAGAAAGACACAAACAAGGTCACTTTTTTTGACAAGAACAATACGCGACAGGAATTTGAGTTGAAGAATAAAATGGAAGTGGCACAAGACATTGTCGATTACGTAATAAAAAATTATGCATGAAATGAGCACCGAAGTAACAAATATCCTTCAGAGCTTAGCTTACTCACGTATGACCTTTGATAAAAGTATATGCATAGGACTTGGACTACTGTTCTTTTCATTGATTGGAACAGGTCAGGAGCTCAACTGCCGGGTGATTGTAAATGCACAGCAAATACAAACCACTGAAAGAGCCATTTTTACAGAAATGGAAACAGAGTTTGCTAATTTCCTTAATACCACTAAATGGACAAATGATGAATTTCAAGAAGAAGAAGTGATTAACTGTAATCTCGTCATTACCATGACGGAAATGCCGAGTGTAGGTGTTTTTCAGGCCTCCGTACAGGTTCTCTCCAGCCGCCCAATTTATGGTACCGGCTATGAGTCTGTAGTTATGAATTTTGCAGACCGTGACTGGAATTTTGAATACGTACAATCTCAGCCTCTCAGATTTAATGAGAATACCTTTACAGATAATATAACCTCAATGCTCGCCTACTATGCCTATATGATCTTAGGGTTTGACTATGACACCTTTTCAGAACTTGGCGGTACACCACACTTTGAAAAAGCATTCAGGATTGTAAACAATGCACAACAAAGCAACTACACCGGATGGCAACAGTTTAACAGTGTAAGAAACAGATACTGGCTTGTTGAAAATGTACAGAACCCTCAGCTTGAGCCTGTGCGAAGAGCATTATACACGTACCATCGCAATGGACTGGACATCATGGCCGAAAGCCGGGAGGAGGCAGAAAAAAATATACTTAAGGCACTTTCCGAAATCCAGAAAGCCAATCGAGCACGCCCAAGATCCATATTGACCATCAGCTTTATGGATGCCAAATCAGGTGAATTGCTTCAGGTTTACAGAGAATCAAATCTCGCCACACGTAGACAAGCGTATAACCTTTTGACTAATATTGACCCGGCAAGAACCGACGAATATAAGTCGATGATTGAGTAGTCTCTGATATCTTTGTGGCCCGCTCATGATTAAGTCGTTACAAATACGGAACTACGCCCTCATTCAGGACCTGGAGATGATGCCTTCACCAAAGTTGAATATCATCACAGGAGAGACAGGTGCAGGCAAATCCATTATGCTTGGCGCAGTTGGTTTATTGCTAGGGAAACGTGCTGATACAAAGGTATTACTCAATGAAAATGAGAAATGCATCGTAGAGGGTGTATTCGACATTTCAACATATTCGCTACAGAAAATCTTTGAAGACGAAGATTTGGATTACGAATCAGACTGTGTTATTCGTAGGGAGATCAGCCCTTCTGGAAAATCAAGAGCTTTTGTGAACGATACACCCACGAATCTGGCTGTATTGAAGAGTATCGGTGAACGATTGATGGATGTCCACTCACAACATGAATCCTTACAACTTGGAAACAATACCTATCAATTACATGTATTGGATGCTTTCGCGGCGCATGATGAGTTGATTACATCCTTTAGTGTGTCTTATACTTCCTATGAAAAAGACAGAAAGAAGTTGGAACAATTGGAATCATTGGCTTCTCAAAGTGCGGAAGATGCGGATTATAAGCAGTTTCTACTCAATGAATTATTAGATGCAGAACTTGATTCTTTGATTCAAGAAGAACTTGAGAATGAGTTGGAAGTCCTGGAAAACGCTGAAGATATCAAACTGAAGTTGTCCCAGACCCTCCATATATTAGATGAATCAGAAGTCGCCATCCTTCAGCAACTCAATGAATCCAAGTCATTGATACATGCAATAGCTTCTTTCTCAAAAGAATTAGAGGAGCTGAGCAATCGTATGGAGAGCGTTTCTATTGAATTAGGAGATGTTTTCAATGAAATCCAGCGTATTCAGGATAGAGTTGAACATGATCCTGAAAAGATCCAGGAAATCAAAGATCGGCTGGATCTCCTATACAGGCTTCAGAAGAAGCATGGCATTCTGACAGTGGGAGAGCTTATCAAACTCAGAGATGAATTAGATGAAGGCCTTAATAAGGTTGCCAACCTTGATAATGAAATCACAAAAGCAAAAAAAGAGCTGGCAGTCTCAGAAAAGCTTATGCTGGAAAAAGGAAACAAGTTAACAGAATCCCGAAAGCTTTCTGCGCTTAATCTGGCTGATGAAATTGAAAAACTGATCCAGCAGATTGGAATAGAAAATGGTACCATAGAATTGAAAGTCAAACAAAGTGATCCTTCTATTTCTGGTCTAGACTCAATTGAGATGTTGTTTAGCGCGAATAAAGGAGTAAGGCCACAGGAATTAAACGAAGTAGCCTCAGGAGGTGAGTTTTCCAGGTTGATCTTTGCCATCAAGTATTTGATAGCAGACAAAACAGCCATGCCTACTATTATCTTCGATGAGATCGACACTGGCGTTTCCGGTGAGGTAGCACTTCAAATGATACGAATGATGAAGCATATGGCTCAAAACCATCAAGTCATCAGTATCAGCCACTTACCTCAGTTTGCTGCTGGAGGAGATGCACATTACTTCGTGTACAAAGACCATAGCTCAGATAGGTCTGTGAGTAAAATCAGGCAACTGGCAGATGAAGATCGGATAACAGAAATTGCTAAGATGATTGGCGGTGAAAATCCAGGAACATCAGCCGTAGAGAGTGCTAAGGAGCTTTTGCAAATGACTCCTGGCTAATATTTACGGAATTGTCATCCTGAAATTATTTCAGGGTCTATTTTTGCAAGTAAAATCAAATTCTGAAAACAATTTCAGAATACCCTAACGAAGAAAAAAATCATTATGTCAAATAACCTACTTAAAGGAAAAAGAGGAATTATTTCAGGAGCATTAGATCAAAATTCGATTGCCTGGAAAGTCGCCGAAAAAGCACATGAACAAGGAGCTGCTTTCACACTTACCAACGCACCCATTGCGATGCGTATGGGTGAAATCAATAAACTCGGAGAGCAGTGTAATGCAGAAATCATCCCTGCAGATGCGACCTCAATGGAAGATCTTGAAAACCTATTCAATAAATCCCAGGAAGCACTAGGAGGAAAAATAGACTTTGTATTACACTCAATTGGTATGAGTCCGAATGTAAGAAAAGGAAAAGATTATGGAGATTTAAACTACGACTGGTTCCAAAAAACCCTGGATGTCTCCGCACTCTCTTTCCATAAAATGATGCAAACAGCTGAGAAACTGGACGCAATGAATGAATGGGGATCAATTCTGGGATTATCATATATCGCAGCGCAGCGTACATTCCCGGATTACTCCGATATGGCACAAGCCAAAGCACTATTAGAATCCATCGCACGAAGCTACGGCTATCGTATGGGTCGCGACAAGAAAGTACGAGTGAATACCATTTCACAATCTCCAACGATGACCACTGCAGGTTCAGGAGTTCCTGGTTTTGATGTATTCTTCAACTATGCTGATAAGATGTCTCCGCTCGGAAACGCAGATGCTGAAAGCTGCGCAGATTATTGCATCGTTATGTTCTCTGATCTCGCACGAATGGTAACTATGCAGAATCTGATGCATGATGGTGGATTCTCTACCTCAGGTATCACTGAGGCGATGGTGGAAGAGCTGAGTAAATAATACGTCTTAAGTCAGCTTTTTATAGCTAACATTGCATTTCATTTAATCTACCATTATAACAATGAAAAAGTTTTTTTATGCATTTACCATAGTTCTTGCAGTTGCCACGATGGCACAAGAACTACAAACACCATCGACAAGTTTCTCACATAAAAAGAAAGCATATGTAACTCTTGCGGATGGGACTGAAATTATTGGTAATATCAATGATATTGATCGGAAGAAAGGAATCATTAAAGCGATCAAAATAACAGATGGATCTGGTGAAAAACGAAAATTCGCTCCTGAAGAAATTGCGTATATGTATCTCCCACCTAGTGGTCTGGATAAACTTGGCAATGCAATAAATACAATCAATGATGCAAAGCAATGGAATCAGTCTAAGTTGGATGAAAACTTACTTAATCAAGGCCTGGTTTACTTTGAACAAGCAAACGTGAAGATCAAAAAGAAAACCATGACTTTGTTAGCTCAGTTGCTGAATCCAAGCTTCAGTGCCAAGGTAAAAGTCTATCATGATCCTTTAGCTAAAGAAACCGCCTCACTCGGTGTAGCAGGTATCAAAGTAACAGGCGGGATTGCTAAATCTTATTATATCCAGAAAGAAGGGGATGTTGCGGCATATAAGTTTGATAAAGCTGGATATAAAAAAGAGTTTTCAGTTTTCTGGAATTGCGATGCAATGGATTCGCAATTCACCACTGGAGAAGAAAAGGCCTGGAGAAATTTGGCCAAGCATGCAGCAGCCTATACCACAGAATGTGAATAAAAGAAAGTCGTAGTTCGACCCATTCTATTTTATGATCACCTTCCCAAATGCCAAAATCAATCTGGGACTCAACATAGTGAGTAGACGGGAAGATGGATATCACAACATTGAAAGCTGCTTCTATCCCATTCCATGGCAAGATTGCCTGGAGGTGATTGAAGCAGCTTCTTTTGCTTTTTATAGCTATGGACTGGATATACCTGGAGATACTTCCTCTAACTTGTGTGTGAAGGCTTATGAGCTAATCAAGGCGGATCACAACATTCCTCCTGTCGAAATCCATCTACTGAAGAACATACCCATGGGGGCAGGATTGGGTGGTGGCTCAGCTGATGGAGCATTTACCATAAAAATGCTCAATGGAATTTTTGAACTGAAACTCTCTAAACTACAGCTCGAAGCTTACGCATTGCAACTCGGTAGTGATTGCCCGTTTTTCATCAATAATCAGCCGGTCATTGCTAAGGGAAGAGGTGAACTTCTTGAACCATCAGATCTGGATTTGAAAGGTTATCACCTTGCTGTACACAATCCAGGCATTCACATTTCTACCAAAGAAGCATATGCCGGAGTGGTTCCTCAAGAACCCGAAAAATCTATTACCGAACGTATCAAGTCATCAATTCCGGATTGGAAAGACACACTCATTAATGATTTTGAAGCTTCCATCTTTCCTAATCATCCGGAAATCCTACAACTAAAACAGGAAATGTACAAAGCAGGTGCGATTTACGCTTCTATGACGGGCAGTGGCAGTACAGTTTTTGGAATCTTTGAAAACGAGCCTCCCTATAAGTGGAAGTCATTTTGGCTTACTACAAAATGAAACGAATCGTTCAATAAAACGATTTCAGCTCTTGGGGATACCTTGAAAGTAGAGTACAAATCAACTAAATTGTATACTAAAGATTCAACTGTATTCAATATGTTCTTATGTCAGAATATAAATGAGTAGTTTTAGTACGATAGTGTTACTCTTCTGTTTAAGCGTGAATCTGCCCGCTTTATCACAAACACTGTATCTTATCCCTTTTCAAAACTTGAACCACATAAAAGACTCAACTGTACAAATAAACGTAGAAAGGAAACAAGACGGGATTTGGAAAGATAATGGACGTTGGAAAAACACCTACCTATATGGTGAAAATGGGCTACTAACAGAAGCCTTAGTACTGGGCCAGAGGTTTATTCCAAAATACAAAAAAGGACGGCCAAGACAAATTTTAGTTTATGACAAG
This sequence comes from Ekhidna sp., assembly GCA_965267215.1. GTDB lineage: Bacteria > Bacteroidota > Bacteroidia > Cytophagales > Cyclobacteriaceae > Ekhidna. The sequence continues at coordinate 64,675 of OZ253940.1, read as the reverse complement.
AAAAAAAAGCAGAACAAATTAATTTATCACTACGACGAAAAAGGAATGGTAAACAAAATTGGAACCTATCTCTTTTTGAAGGGTTCTCCTAAATTTTGGGGAAGTGAATACTTAACATATGACTCTTTGAATAATGTTATCTCTTCATCCTATACAATTGAGAGCAATCATTCCTCACATACAGGATACAGCCATAATGCAATGTATGTCTATGATTTTGACGGACGAATGATTTTTGAAGATTGGGGGTATAAACAAATAAAACACTTTTTCGGTGAGGATGGAAAAATAATTGAACACAGCATTATATCGGACAATGAATTCGGACCTAGGGAATATAGAAGAGTATACAATACCTATGTTACAAAGTATGAATAGGAAATATACACAACAACTTAGTATACATACTAAACAGTCTTATTATGCTTCTTACAATCCCAAACCCTCTTTCATCAATCTCCCAAGTTCATTTGTCCCTCCTCCTTCTTTAGGGCAATATTCTACAATGCTGCACCCTACCAGATTGAAGTTTTTTCTGACAAGAGATAACCCATCGATAGCATGTTGAAGACTTAATCCATCTTCTACAGGTACCAGGACATGTGGAAATTCTGTGGGCTCAAGTACATCTAAATCAAAGTGTATGTAAGCATGCTTAAATCCTGCTTCCCTGGCAAAATCAATCAACTCATCTAGGTGGGAACTGGAAGTTGATGTGAAAACAGGTATTTTTTGTTCCTTGATGTACACTCGCTCGGCTTGATCCAAATCGCGCGATCCTATAAGTGCAATTTGTTCAGGTTTTAGTATTCGTGAAATACGTTCCAAGACCAATTCATCTCCTTGTCCTAGCAATGAACGTAAGGGCATCCCATGCAGCCGTCCACTTAGGGAGCTATCTGGCGTGTTCAAATCTCCATGTGCATCAAACCAAAAGACAGCCAGGTCGTTATCATATTTTTCATTCAGAAAGGAGATAGGCACAATTTCACACGCACAAGTCCCGCCAATCACAAATGTCTGCGATGGGTTAGCATGCCTGAGAATGGAGTTGGCCTGATCCATCATTCGAAGTAGGGAGTTTCTTCCTATAATTCCTCCTTCTCGAGTTAGCTTTTCACTTTCCTGAACCTCTACTTCGTAATATTTCAACGTACCACCAACATGCTTACAGAAATGATGGGCACCATAAAACACTTCCTGATGGGCACCATAGCCTTGCCATTCCGGGTAGAGTAAATTGAATTGACCTTCCATGTGTAAAAATTAAAGGATGAAATTCAATCGGAAATAATACTCCACGTTTTTCCATCCCACATCCAGAAATCATTCAACTTTACTCGATCCTTATTTCTTCCTCCAAAAAGAATGACTTTATCAATATTTTCGTCATAAGCTGCAGCAGTCATATCTCTTGCGGAAGGGCCAGAATCAGAAAGCTTTATCCATTTATTCCCATCCCATTCCCAGGTATCATTAAAAACTATACCATCCTGCCTGCTTTTTCCACCAAAAAGCACAATCACCTTCCTGGCTTTATCAGATACCATAATGTGATTATTGCGGGCTGGAGGAGTTCCGACCTCAAGTTTTTCCCAATTTTTCCCATCCCACTCCCACATATCATCTAGTGATTTTCCGTCAGCAAAACCACCAAATAATATGATCTTCTTTCTTATATAATCATAAACCATCTGTGATCTGACCCTTGCCTTAGGTCTAGCTTTAGTAAGCTGGATACGAACCCATTGATCCTCTTGTAATTCCCACATCTCATCATTTCCTTTTCCAGCTCCTGAAAATAGAACTAAAACCTTCCTAGATTCATCATACGCAATAGCAGGTGAGTACCTTGCCGTTGGTCCCTCTGATACCGGTTTCCATGAATTTCCATCCCACAAACCCATCTCAATTAAATATTCTCCTGCTTTGGATACGCCCCCGATTAGTAAGCTCTTATTCAAATGCGGAACAAAAAGCAAAACGTGGCTACTCCTTTCCATCATCTGGTTCTCACTTTTCTTTGACCAGCTTTGACCATCAAACTCCCATAGGTCTGATAAATAGCTGTTATCATTGGTTCCATTACCACCAAACAAGATGAATTTTCCTCTAAACGAATCAAAAGTTGCTGCGAAGTGATCTCTGGGTCCAGGGCAATCTTGAGCAGTCAGTATAAAATGACTTATAAAAAGGATGGCTGGAATTGTCATTCTCATAATCATTTGTCTTTTAACAAGCTTTCCAAACGTGACTATCAATATAAAGTTTGTGTATGCTCAACATTAATAATCCTCTGAAAACTTTAACAAGAGCATTTCATTTTTCAAATACCAAATATTCTATCTTTGCGCGCTTGTTCAAGACGCACTATGAAAAGATTATTCCGAAACTTCACTTTTAATCCTAAAAATGATATCCTCTCAGGCCTTACTGTGGCACTTGCTCTTGTGCCTGAGGCGGTAGCTTTCGCATTTGTTGCAGGCATAGATCCGATGGTTGGACTCTACGGTGCATTTATGATGGGATTGGTCACCTCTATGTTCGGAGGACGACCGGGAATGATCTCAGGTGCAACTGGTGCGATGGCAGTGGTCATGGTTCACATGATCCAAAAAGGAAACGAAGTGGGTCTTGCACTTTCTAGCCCAATCGAAAACCTTGGATTGCAATGGTTATTCATCACACTACTACTTGTCGGAGGTATCCAGATACTTGCTGGAGTTTTTCGTTTAGGGAAATTCGTTCGCCTCATCCCTCATTCGGTTATGATGGGATTTGTCAACGGATTAGCCATCGTTATATTCCTTTCCCAACTGGGCCTATTCAAAGAAAAAATAAATGGGCAATATCAATGGATGCAAGGACAAGATCTTATCATTATGCTGGGGTTGGTAGGCCTGACAATGGCCATCATGTTTCTACTACCTAAGGTCACCAAAAAGTTACCTGCTGCACTTGTGGGAATCATTGTAGTCGCTTCCATCACCATTTTTGGAGGTCTTGATGTCAGCACCGTGGGTTCCTTCATTCGAGAAGGAGGCGGTAATGGATTAGAAGGAAGTCTGCCTTCCTTTCAGACCCAAATTTTCTCTTTGTTAGATACACTTGAAGGGCATTGGGGATTGATCTTTTCTACGGCACTGCTTCTAGCAGCTGTTGGGCTGATAGAGTCACTAATGACCCTCAATCTGATCGATGACATGACAGAAACACGAGGAAGTGGAAACAGGGAATGTGTGGCACAGGGTGGAGCCAATATTCTCAATGGACTCTTTGGGGGCATGGGGGGTTGTGCGATGATTGGTCAGTCCATTATCAATGTTAGCTCTGGAGGTAGAGGAAGATTATCGGGAATCACGGCGGCAATCGCGCTTTTATGTTTTATCCTATTTGCTGCCCCTCTCATTGAACAAATTCCAATTGCGGCATTAGTTGGAGTTATGTTTATGGTGGTTATCGGCACCTTTGCATGGAGTAGCTTTCGAATCATCAATAAGATCCCACTGGCTGATGCGATTGTACTAATCACCGTATCAGCTGTAACTGTATGGCAAGATTTGGCCATAGCTGTGCTTGTTGGAGTGATTATGTCTGCACTTGTATTTGCATGGCAAAACGCAACGAAAATACGAGCAAGAAAATCTATCAAGGATGATGGCACCAAGGTCTATGAAATTTGGGGGCCACTGTTCTTTGGGTCCGTTCAATCCTTTAATTCCAAATTTGATCCTGCCGAAGATCCTGAAAAAGTAGAACTCGACTTCCTTGAATCACGGGTAAGTGACCATTCCGGAATAGAAGCAATCTACGCCCTGGAAAAGAAATATAAGGATTACGGAAAACAGGTCAAACTTGTACATCTAAGTCCTGAGTGCAAAATGTTACTCTATAAAGCAAGTCCTGATTTCGAACACATGATCGTCTCTTCTATTGATGATCCAAGGTACCATGTAGTGACTGACATGATGGATAAAGAAGTTTAACTTACCAGGTGTAACTATTCTCCAAGCTTTTCGTCAATTAGGCGTAACCTAATTGATCTTGTGAAAGCACTCATCTGTAAAAAATATGGTCCTACTTCACACCTTATTATTGGTGATGTGGATCGACCTTCCCTTAAACCAAATGAAGTACTCATTAAAGTACATTACAGTGCGGTCAATGATTACGATTGGAGTATGGTGAGAGGGAAACCCATCCTGTATCGTCTCCTCTTTGGCCTATTCAAACCAAAAAGACCGATTCCCGGTATGGAGTTGTCAGGAGTAGTTGAATCCTGTGGTGAAGATGTAACGAAACTCCAGGTGGGAGATGAGGTTTATGGGGATATCTCTCAATATGGATTTGGAAGCTTTGCAGAATACGTCGCTATTCATGAAAAGGCGGTAGTCAAAAAGCCTGATTATCTTTCTTTTGAAGATGCTGCCGCACTTTCTCACGCTGCGAATCTAGCCTGGCAAGGGCTGGTGGATGTTGGCAAAATCGAAAATGGGATGAAGATCCTCATCAATGGTGCGGGAGGTGGTGTTGGCTCCTTAGGATTGCAAATAGCCAAAACTTACAAGGCGGAGGTCACCGGTGTAGATACCGGAGCGAAACTAGTTATGATGAAGAAAATCGGATTTGACCATATCATTGACTATAAAACAGATGATTTTACTCAAAGTGGACAACAATACGATCTAATTCTGGATGCGAAAACCACCAGACCACCTAGCGCTTATGTAAAGTCCCTGACTATCAGTGGTCGGTATGTAACGGTAGGAGGAGAAATTTCTCGTTTGATTCAGTTACTAATCGCAAGGAAGATGTTTAAAAAACCGGTGTTCATGGTTGGATTGAAAGCCAATAAAGATCTTGAAGAGATACACCAACTCTATGAATCAGATAAAATCGCCCCAATCATAGATGGACCTTATCCATTAGCTAAAGTCGCCGAATCCATTCAGCATTTTGGAGAGGGAAAGCACACAGGAAAAGTACTTATCTCAATCCAAGGTTAGCTATTCAGTAGCTTTATAGATCTTACTCACTAACTCACCAATCTTGGAGGGCTCGAGCCACCTCGTTACGATGACAAGATCGTTTTGTTGATCTACCACAATGAAGTTTCCTCCAAAACCCGCAGCATAAAAGACATGATCCGGAGTACCTTCTCCCCACGACCTTGGTCCATGATTGAGCCACCACATGTATCCATAGCTCGTGAAGGCTTGCGCTGGCGTCTGAACATCCATGGTCCAATTCTCTGAAATTAGTTGATCTTCTCCCCACCTGCCATTTCTTGCGAATAACAGTCCAAATCGGGCATGATCATACGTATTGATAAATACTCCACCGCCATGATGGCCTCCTCCACTTACCACCTGCATTTTTTGTCCATCTAGCGTTATCCAGGAATTATCATAACCGTACCACCTCCAGGTAGTACTTGCACCTATGGGATCCATGATCCGCTCTTTTAATATCTGCGGGAGTGGCCTTCTCCAAACATTCAATAGTGCGTAGGACAAAACATTTACGCGTACGTCGTTGTATTTATAACTTGTTCCAGGCTCCTTTAATTCTCGGTATCGCCAATCGTCGAATTCACCTTCTCTGGCCGGCCTGTCGGCCCAGTCATACAAACCAAAAAGTGCTCCTGACCAATCAGAGGTTTGATGCAAAAGATGCTCCCAGGTTATTTTTGAATTGTGCTCACCTTTGAAGGTATCATCCCAGACATACTGGTTCACCTTGTCTTTTACTGAGCTGATCAGTCCATCATCCAACGCCAATCCGGCCATGGTGGAAAGATAGCTTTTGGTGACGCTAAAGGTCATGTCTACCCTGTTCAGGTCGCCCCATTCTGCAACAATATATCCATCTTTTACAATCAGACCTGCGGGACCTCCTCGTTCCTTTGTAGGCCCTTGAAGCTTGTGATAAGGTTCTCTTTTAAAGCCCTCAAGGATTGCCAGCCTTAAATCTTTCTGTCCCGAATATTCATTGTCCAATGCAAATTGGACTGCCTCATCAATAAAAGCAGTATTGAGATCAACGTCAGCTGGGAACTTACTTTCCCATTTAGCTTGTGATGGATAATACTGAGCACATAGCAGATTTGCTGTACACAGTCCTAAAAGAAGTAATAGTTTCCTCGCCATAAAGGCAAGATACGAAATACAGCTAAGTATTAATCAAGCTTAACTGCCGTCCCACTCGCACTCACCATCATCATTCCTGAATCTTTACCAAGTGTTTCATAATCCAGGTCTATCGCAATGACAGCATTGGCGCCCAGGATTTGAGCTGCCTCGATCATTTCCTGTACAGCAATATTTTTAGCATCCTTTAAAGACTTTTCATATGCTCCTGACCGTCCTCCAACGATATCTGTTATCGATGCAAAAATGTCCTTAAAAATATTAGCTCCAATGATTGCCTCACCGGTGACCATTCCATAGTAGGTAGAAATTGATTTACCTTCAATATTATTTGTCGTTGTTAGTAGCATGTTTAATTATCTAATTATATCAGTTGAGAGTGCTTTTTTCTTGTAACGTCGATTCAATAACGGGTATAACAGTACAGAGGTTAGGATTAAAAGTGTTCCAATATAAAATCCAGGGCTCATTTCCTCGCTAGAGCCGAAAATAATCAACGCCAATATAATTCCATATACGGGTTCCAGATTAACCACCAAATTGATCGAAAAAGCGGATAACCGTTTCATTAATTCTACCGAAACCGAATAGGCATATACCGTACATACAATAGCCAAAACTCCAAGGTACAGCCAATCCATAATAGAAGGAGTTAGTATTAAAGCATCTACAAAGTAAATAGTGTATATCGGAAAGAATAATATAGTGGCCAGACATGCACCTATCATTTCATAAAAAGTGATGACATATGGATCGTAGGTTTTGGTTAGCCTGCCGTTGATTACCGTAAATACGGAAGCGATGAATGCTGACAGCACAGCTGTTAGCAGACCAGATAAGTAATCAAATTCTACATTGAAAATGATGCCAATACCAATAAATGCAACAACACTTAAAAGCACTTCAAAACTTCTTATTTTTCGTCCTTGAGATATTGGCTCGATCAAACTTGTCCAAAGTGAACATGTAGCCATGCCTGCCAGACACACCGAAGCATTGGAAATCCTTGCGGATAAAAAGAACAAAATCCAGTGAGCCGCTATCAGACAGCCCGTTCCTAGTATAATTAATACTTGCTTCCGTGAATTAATTTTTAAGGGTCTTTTCCAAAACTTAAGAAGTACGAAAAGCCCCAAAGCTGCGATCAACGTTCGATAGAAAACAACTTCCACTGATGGAAGCTCTATGAGTAAACCCAATATCGCCGTAAATCCCCAAATCAACACAATAAAGTGCAGGATAAGGTAATCTTTTCGTTCCTGGATCATCTTGGAACCGTTTTATACAATACACCAGCTACACCCGCAAAGAGAATGTTGGGCATCCATATAGCAAGAATTGTATTCATGGATTGAGCTTCGGCTATGGCTCGTGCCAACACAAACGTGATTATAAAAGCAAAAGCAATAACAAAGCCCAGGGCAATCTGGAAACCCGTGCCTTGTCTGGATTTCCTAGCCGCCACAATAACTCCAATAGCCATCAGGATAAAAACCGCAAATGGTGACATATACCTTATGTATTCCTCTACCTGAAAAATATGGACGTCCTCAGCCCCGCGGGATCTTTGAAGATCAATGTAATCATTCAATTCGCCCATGGTCATGGTTTCCCACATACGATACTTATTTCCAAAATCCTTAGGATATAAGTTCAACAAAGTATCTAATTCTTTACCTTCTGTAATGAGTTCACGATCTTCGAAGATCTGCCTTCTCTGCCAGCGTTTTAGTTTCCATCTTTGTGTACTATCCACCCACTGAATTTGCCTGGCATTAATCTTGTCTACAAGCTTGGTTCCATTGACTTTTTCAAGACTTACAGTCGAGCCAATATCTCTACGCACATCATAACGATAGATGTACACATAATCTTCCAGGCTATCTTCTTCTGCTACCTTGAAATGAATGTGCTTATCCGTGTTGTAAAAAGGGTCTTTCAGGTAGGCCAGCTCAAAATCTATTCGAAATTTGTTGGCATCAGGAATAACATAACTATTCAGGTAAAAGCTTGCCCCTGCGATCATCAGCGCAGCTAAAAAATAAGGAAAAAGCATCCGTCTAAAGCTTATCCCACTCGCTAAAATGGCCACAATCTCTGTTTTAGAGGCCATTTTAGCCGTTGTGAATACAGTTGCAATAAATACCGTAATTGGAGTGAGTAAACCTGCGATGAAAGGAATGAAGGTAAGGTAATACTGACGAATTAGCTCCCATGGCACTTCATTTTTTATAAAGTCATCGTTTTTATCCACATAATCCAGTACACAGATAATCACCTCCAATGAAACCACTACAAAGACAAAGGCAGTCAGGATTTTCTTAAGAATGTACCAATCAAGTTTTTTGAGCTTTAACCTCATTTTAAAGTCGTTGACTTACTTTTCTTACCATTGCTTCTTTCCAGATTGCGAAGTTATCATTTAAGATTTGTTTTCGCGCCTCTCCTACAAGCCATAAGTAGAAGCTTAGGTTCTGGATGCTTGCAATTTGTGCGCCAAGAATTTCATTGCTGATAATCAAATGTCTTAAATAAGCTTTTGTATAAAATGAACTCACATATCCATCTAGACCCTGATCAATGGAAGAAAAGTCATCCTTCCATTTCTCATTGCGGATATTGATAATTCCCTGCGTGGTAAATAGCATTCCATTTCGGGCATTACGTGTAGGCATCACACAATCAAACATATCAACACCTAATGCAATGCATTCCAAGATGTTGGCTGGAGTCCCTACCCCCATTAAATACCGCGGTTTATCCTTGGGTAAAATCTGACACACATGATTTGTCATTGCGTACATATCTTCAGCTGGTTCACCTACAGAAAGTCCGCCAATGGCGTTACCTTCCTGATTGGTCCCGGCTATGTATTCCGCAGATTGTGATCTAAGGTCCTTGTAAACACTTCCCTGAACAATTGGAAATAGTGTCTGATTGTAACCATACTTCCCTTCTGTTCTATCAAACTGTTTAATACATCTATCCAGCCACCGATGGGTCATGTGCATGGAATTTTCCGCATAGTCATATTCGCATGGATATGGTGTGCATTCATCGAAAGCCATGATGATATCAGCACCTATGGTTCGTTGAATGTCCATGATAGACTCTGGAGTAAAAAAATGCTTACTTCCATCTTTATGAGATTGGAAATGTACGCCCTCTTCAACAATCTTTCTGTTTTCTGCCAAGGAATAAACCTGATACCCACCACTATCCGTCAGTATTGGCTTCTCCCACCCATTAAATTTATGCAACCCTCCAGCCTGTTCTATGATGTCCAATCCTGGTCTCATGTATAGATGATAGGTGTTCCCAAGTATGATCTTTGCCTTGATATCATGTTCCAGCTCACGTTGATGAACCGCTTTGACCGTACCTGCCGTACCCACAGGCATAAAAATGGGAGTCAATATTTCACCATGATGAGTCGTTAACTTGCCAGCTCTCGCCGAAGATTTACTGTCTGAGTGTTCCAGGTCAAATTGCATGACGGCAAAAATACGATTAAAGCAATGCAAGAAGGCACTTCATATTTCAACACATTTTATTTATTTCACTAAATGATATTCATTCTATGGTGTTCTTGCATTTTTATTCACCTGCTAATGACCGTAACAAGTGCGCTATCATTTGGTAGGTATCGTTCTAAATCGAATGCTAAAACACCAAGGATGAGTGTAATCATTGCTGCTAGAAATGAAGAAAACAACCTTACGAAATTGTTACCTCTTTTGCTCTCCCAGGATTATAGTGATTTTGAAATTATTGTGGCATTAGATCGCTGCGATGATGCAAGTAAGAAAATCCTTGAAAATCAACATTCGAACAAACTAATTATCCTTGAAATTGATACTGTTCCTGATGACTGGAATTCAAAAAAGTATGCCTTAGATCAAGGAATTCAACAATCTACTGGTGAATGGCTTGTTTTTACAGACGCAGATTGTGAGCCTTACTCAACTAATTGGCTTAAATCCATTTCAAAAGCAATTTCCAATGAAACCGATATTCTTATCGGTATCTCTCCATATCGATCTCATGCTACTTTTCTGAGTCAGTATATTTCCTACGAGGCGTTCATTACCGCATTCAATTACATTAGCAGAGCCATCATTGGAAAGCCTTACATGGCGGTGGGTAGAAATATGGCGATTAGAAAGGCCCTATTTGAAAAGTCTGGTGGGTATCAAAAAATCAAGAAGATAACTGGAGGAGATGATGACCTATTTATCCAACAGCATGCTTCAAAGAAAAACGCCTATGTAGTGCTTGGTAAGGATAGTCTGGTCATCACAAAACCCGAAAAAAGCTGGAAAAACTATTTAAGGCAAAAACTGAGACATCTTGCTGTTGGATCAACATACAAGGTGAAAGATTTATTTTTTTTGAGCTCGACACTTATAAGTCAATTCCTGTTTTGGGTGCTGATGCCTTTGGTCACAGCTCAGTTTTTTTTCTTGCCGCTTCTCCTTTTTTACCTATTTATTAAATTAGTGAGTTATAGATTTGCCTCGAGTAAAATGGAAGTAAATATCAACTATATGTTACTTCCTCTCGTTGACATGCTATATGCATTGCTCACTCCGGTGATAGCAGTGACGTCAAAACTCGTAAAGGACATTCCATGGAAGAACTAGATCGTCAGTTTTCTGATAAGGCGCTACGTGATTTTAAGCTAATTGATCTTGCCACAGAGGGTAAAGATCAGGGAGCCTATGCAGAGCTGATGCAGCGATATAAAAAACCTGTCTATCACATGATCTTAAAGATGGTGAGAAACGTGGATGATGCTGAAGATCTCACCATCGAAGCATTCGCTAAGGCTTTTAAGAATTTAAGCAGGTTCAAAAAGGATTATACATTTAGTACATGGCTTTTTAGAATTGCTACCAATAATGCCATTGACTTTATCAGAAAGAAAAAACTCAATACGTTTAGTCTTAATACGACCTTCACGGATGATAGCGGAGAATCAGTAAACATAGATGTTCAGGACAAAAATCTGACTCCTGATGAAGAAACCATCAAAGATCAAAAGATTGAGTTGGTTCGCATGTTTGTAGATAAACTTCCGGCGAAATATCAAAGGCTTGTAAAACTCAGGTACTTTGATGAGTATTCCTACGATGAGATAGCCAAAGAACTTGATGCACCCCTTGGAACGGTTAAAGCGCAACTACATAGGGCGAGAGAACTTATGTATGAGCTGGTCAAGGACAAAAAGAAGCATATTTGATAGGTATTCCCCCTTAATAAAGGGGCCAGGGGGTTGTATATTTACATCCGCAATGAAGATACATTACAATCCAAAGCTGATAGAGCTCTCTCGTCAATTAAGAAATAATAGCACGCTCTCGGAGGTACTACTTTGGAATGAGTTGAAAGCCAAAAAAATGTATGGGTATCAATTCATGAGACAAAAGCCTATACTCAGTTATATTGTAGATTTCTATTGTAGTAAACTTTAAATTAATCATCGAGATCGATGGTAAATCTCACAGTCACGAGGAAGCCTTCAAGAAGGACTTAAAGCGACAGGAAGAAATTGAAAAATTAGGAATTCATTTTCTAAGATTTGATGATCTCGATGTGAAACATAATATCCACCATGTCTTGAGGACAATAGAGGGTTTTATTTTAGAGTTTAAAGAAGAAGACAACCCCCCAACCCCCTTTTCTAAGGGGAGTAGGGCCGAACGAAAATCTTAACGCTTCATAAACAGTATTATAAGCTTGGACATCATATTGAAGTACTTTCCCGAACTGACAGATGGTCAAAAAAATCAGCTTGAACAACTGCTTCCATTATATCAGGAATGGAATGCTAAAATCAATGTGATCAGTAGAAAGGACATTGATCAGCTTTACGAGCGACACGTACTTCACAGCCTCGCTATTGGGAAGTTCATCAGATTTCGACAAGACTCGAAGATTTTAGATGTAGGGACAGGTGGTGGCTTTCCAGGAATTCCTTTAGCCATTTTATTTCCGGACAGTCATTTTCATTTGGTAGATTCCATAAATAAGAAGGTTACGGTGGTAAAAGAAGTTGCAAAAGCCATAGGCCTGGAAAATGTCACATCAGCGCACGAGCGTATGGAGAAAGTACCAGGGAAATTTGATTTTGTTGTTTCAAGAGCAGTGGCACAAACAAAGCAATTGTTTTCATGGGTACATCAAAAGGTATTGGAAGAACAACGAAATGAGCTTGATAACGGCCTTATCCTGCTAAAAGGAGGAGATCTTTCACAGGAAATGAAAGAATTTGGAAGGGCTTATGTAGAAAAAGCCCTTTCAGATTATTTCAAGGAGGAGTTCTTTGAGACTAAGAAGATTATTTATATACCTAGGTATTAATGCACAAAAAAACCCCTCCATATGGAAGGGTTTTTTTTAATTTCTTTGATTCTATGCTTAGAAATATAGGAAGAATCCAACGTTGATGCCAAATCTAGAAGCATCTTCGTAAAGATCACCTCCACCTAGAGAATAGCTTAAGTTAGGCTCAACAGCCACGTTATCAACAATGAAAAGCGGATATCCTGCTTCTAAATTGATCCAAGAACCACTTACTCCACCTGAGCTAGCGAAATCGATTCCCGCACCTGCATAGAAAGTACCATTGAAGTAATATCTTGCGAACGGACCGAAAGCAGTATCTGCATCATCAGCTTCACTGAACTTGAAATAATTAATATTCAAACCAGCAGCAAGATTATCCATCAAGAAATATCCAGCTCTAGCATTCAGGTTAAAGGTAGAAACTGCATCAGCATCTGAATTAGCTTTAAAAGAGTTAAATCCTAAGTTAGATGAAGCTCCTACCAGCCATCCACCTTGGTCTGTTTGCGCATTAGCTGCAAATCCGAATACTGCTACTAGTGCAGCGGTTAGTAATACTTTTTTCATTTTTCGTTTTTGTTTGGTTATTAAACTGTTGCAATATAGGCATACATTAGGAAGTAAAAAATACCCTCAACTGGGTATTTTGGCCATTTACGTAAAAAAAACGGTATATACCTCATTATCAACCACATATTCTAACATAAAAAAAGCTCCAAATGGAGCTTTTCTGGGTGAAATCGAAGTTTTTTCGCTATAAAGCATAGAATATATTGAATGACAATGTGCTATTGGTCACATCTCCGGGAAGATCTGAAACATCAGATAGGCCCGCATTATATCTGATTCCTGCGGTCATTCTATCCGTAAAATTGTATCCTGCACCGAATCCTACGGTAAAATTCAATGCCTTAGCATCAGCATCATCATCTCCTAAGATAAATCCAAACTGAGGCCCGAATTCGAGCATTAATTCTTCAAAATTGAATTTACCCATCAGTCCTAAATTGAGATTTGTAAAACTAAAATCATCATCTCCTTCAAGCGATAAGCCAGCTTCTGGCTGCACTGCAAAGTCGCCGGTCAAGGCTTTGTTGTAATAACCTCCAAAATTTAAACCAATCCTTGTATCAGAATCTCCAGCGTCACCTCCAAAGGACGACAAATTAATACCCCCACGTATACCGTATCCAGGAGATTGAGCATTTGCTGCTGTAAAAAAAATCACTAATGAAGTGGTGAGAAATAGTTTAAAAAAAATTTTCATAGCATCTTTTCTGTTTGAATTATTAATTTGATAGTCCAATGATTTAATGGATGCCTCAAAGTAATTCATTATTCACATAAATGACTCAAAAAAGAAAGAAAATCGTTGTTCTGACCGGTGCTGGAATAAGTGCTGAAAGTGGGTTAAAGACCTTTAGAGATTCTGGTGGGCTTTGGGAAGGATATGATGTCACCGAAGTAGCTACTCCACAGGCATGGAGCAGAAATCGTGAATTGGTACTGGAATTCTATAATCAGCGTAGAAAGCAAGCTTTGAGTGCTGAACCTAACTCCGGACACAAAGCGATTGTGGAAATGGAACACTATTTTGATGTGAGTGTTATCACACAAAATGTAGATTCACTCCATGAGAAAGCGGGTAGCAGCAACGTACTACACCTTCACGGTGAATTGAACAAAGTGAGAAGCACGTTAGATCCCACACTCATTTATGAAATGGATGGGTGGGAGCTGAAAGAAGGTGACAAATGCGAAAAAGGCTCGCAACTTCGTCCGCATATCGTTTGGTTCGGAGAAGCTGTACCCATGATGGATCTTGCCGTGCAAGAAGCCTTTTCTGCAGATATTTTTATCGTAGCAGGGACTTCTTTGGTTGTATATCCTGCAGCGGGATTAGTCGATTTCATTCCGAATACGGTCCCTAAATTCGTTGTGGACCCATCAATTCCTTCTATTTCTAATCAACAAAATCTCCTATTGTATGAAGAACCGGCAAGTACCGGACTTCCGAAAGTACGAGACTTTTTAATTGAAAATCACCTATGAGCAAAATAACATTTGAGAAGTTTTACAAAGCCTTTCAATCTCATGATGCCAGCACAATGGCAGAATGCTACCACAAAGAAGTCATATTTAACGACCCTGCTTTTAGAAACCTGAGACATGAGGAAGTATGCGCTATGTGGGAAATGCTGATCAAAAGATCTGAAGGCAACCTGACAATTGATTATCATTCAGTAGTCGGAAATACCGAACTAGTCCAGGGAATCTGGGAGGCAAAATACAATTTTTCCAAAACCGAAAATGAAGTTCATAACATCATCCACTCCACGATGGAATTCAAAGATGGACTGATCATCAAACACACCGATGAATTCAATTTCTGGCGGTGGTCCAAAATGGCATTGGGAACGACCGGCCTACTTCTTGGATGGACTCCTTTCCTTAAGTCCAAGGTGCAAAAAATGGCGAGGAAATCTTTGGACGATTACATGAAAAAGAAAGGGGTCTAGCCTATTTCTTACTCATCAATACACTCAACAACTCTTTGTTTTTGCTTTCGCTCAAACCCAACCAATCCAATGTGGATTGGTAAAATATGTTATCCAGATCCGTTTGAGGTAAATCCATTTCTGTGATGAACTCACCTATCTCCAAATCTCCCAATGGGAAAGGATAATCTGAACCAAGACACACCTTCTCAGAACCTATCAGATCGATCACATATTTAAGATATGTAGCATCATGAGTGATGCTATCCACCCAAAATTTCCCTAAGTATTCTCTCGGATTGACATCATTATGAACAGCCACCAGGTCAGGCCTGCAATTAAAACCATGCTCCAGACGTCCGATTGTCGCCAATAACGAGCCTCCAGCGTGAGCAAAACAGACCCTCAATTTTGGATACCGTTCGAATACACCACCAAAAATCAACGAAGCAGCTGCCCTGGCAGTCTCAGCGGGCATTCCTACCAGCCATGGCAACCAATACTTCTCCATGTATTCTTTACCCATCATCTCCCATGGATGTATCAAGATGGCCATATCCAGACTCTCGCAGGCTTCAAAGAACTCGAAGAATCGTGGCTTACTCAAGTTATGATTATTGATGTTGGACCCGATTTGGACCCCTGGTATTCCCATGCTTTTAAGCCTCTCCAATTCTTTGATTGCTAAATCCGGATCTTGCATGGGAACGGTACCCAGTCCAATGTAGTGCTTTGGATGTTCTTCTACAACCTCAACGATATGATCGTTTAGATACATAGATAAATCCAGGCAATCATGTCCATCAGCCCAATAGCTAAACATCACAGGGATGGTGCAAACCACTTGTACTTGTGTATTGAATTTTTGATACTCTTCAATTCTCAGCTTTTCATCCCAGCAGTTTGATTGTATTTCCCTAAAAAATTTATCTCCTTTCATCATTCTTGCCGCTTCAGGCTTATGATGAAGCAGACTAATGAAATCCCCATATCCGAACTTCTCTGCAAAATTTGGAATATGATGAGGTAAGATATGCGTGTGCATATCAATCTTCAAACTTGTACTTTTAGCCATGACACAAAGGTAAAAAGAAAATAGCCTATTGGTTACCGCAATGTTTCTCCAGCGCAGACTCAGCTTGCTGCATACCCAGGTTAGTCGCTTTTTTAAGACAATTGCATGCTTTATTGGATTGTTTAAGGCTCAAATAGGACATGGCTGCATTGAACCAGACATTCGAGTACCCCTCATCGATGGAGAGATACCTTTCATAGAATCCTATTGCCTCACTAAATTTTTTTTCATGAAAAAAGGTATTCCCAATTAGGTAGAAAGACTCCTTTCTGGCAGGGTTTAATTGCATCGCTTTGATGAAATCTTGCCGTGCCTGTGAATAAGCTCCGGTTCGAATCAATGCTTTACCTCGTCCAATATAAGCTTGATCATCTCTCGGATTCGCTTTCAAAGCTTTGGTATAATAGCTGGCAGAGACCTGGTAATCTCCTTCCTCGTAAGCGTTAGCCCCTATGAGTTGCAGCATTGGAACAAACTCCTCGTCATTTACCAAATTTGAAGGCAGTTTTGTGGAAGGATCCAAAATCGCCAAATTATACCAAGCGAGATAGTTATCAGGCTCAAGCTTAATAGCGGATTTTAAATCTTGCATCGCATTCTTTTCATATCCTGTTTTAGAATAAAGATGTGCTCTATTGATATAGGCATCCGCTGTAATATCAAACTCAAAGGATTTATTGAAATCTGATAGCGCCAGACTTGATTCTCCATTTTTTTGATAAGCAAGCCCACGGTACTGATAGACTCTACCAAGCATTGACTGCAGGGTTGTCAGGTAGGTTCCTTTCGTTCCGGTTGGGTCATAGGCGAAATAAATTGCTTTGGTCTCAGCGCCAACCTGATTTTCAATGACATAGGTAAAATCTTTAATGGCCTGATCAATGCTTGCCGAATTATAATAAATGAGACCTTTTTGAAAATATGCTTCCAGGTTATCCGGCTGACTTAGAATGACTGCCTCATAGTCTGCAACTGCCCTCAGCTGTTTATTCTCTGCTTCATGGATCATTGCACTCAAAAAGTAATCTTCTGCCGTGGGTTTTCGCTCCAGGCTTTTGTTGATATATAACCTTGCGGAATCAATGTCATTTTCATTGAAGCTGGCTCGCGCCAGGTCAAAATAATCCTGAGAAAACAATCTGCAGACAATCGATAAAAAAACTATAGGAAGAATCTGCTTCATTAAAAAGGTCGGTTTCTATGAGAAACGACCATTTCAACCAAGGGTTATAAAACCCGCTGAATTTGCATGCTGCTTTCCTTTGAGAGATGTTCAAATTTTCCCTTGTCCATCTTATAAAAGCTAATCGCCATGATGAGGAAAAGACCAGTGCCTTCTGGTATTATCCGATTATCAATAGAGATCATCCCAGTCATTGGTTCTGTAGGAATCTTCAAAATTGGTAGCATTGAACTTTCGTAGGTTCCAAATTTCCCATGGAGGTCTTTATTTACTGGCTTATATCCTCCCGATTTGTGATCAAATTGATAATCTGAAAGAGCAATCAATCGTGCGGTAATCTTGAAATTTGTCGCACCTTTTGGGTTTTTAAATGTCTTCTCAGGAACGAAGGCCGGAAAATGCAGGATAACCTGACCCCTCTGAGATCCCGGCTTCACGAAGTACTTAGCGCCAAAAATCTTCTCGTATGGCGCTTTAGAGTTGAACTCAAAACCCTTTAGCAGATGACCGTGCTTACTTAAAAACAATGGCCTTGTTCCAGTCTCTCCTTCCTCCATCTTAGCAAGATTTCGAAACTGGGCAGTCAATTTTCCAGAAACATAGGTTTCACAAATCTCAGACATTCCTGTGGATAAAGACTGTCTCAGTGTTTTAGCCATCATAGATGCAACACCAAATTCTTTCTGATTTTTCCTAAGCTCCTTATATGATTCTTTCGTTTTTACTTGCCTTGCAGTGGGCCCACCTTTTCTGGCAATAATATCCCGATCGACCCCTTTTAATTTATATTTCCTATATCCTTTTGGTATTTCTATTTCTACTGGAGTTCTTGGAGATTCTTTCATTTTGGCTGGTTAACGTTACGAGTCAAAAAATAAATTTTTCGATTAGGGCTGATGAAGATAGTCATTCGACCCGTAACAACAAAATTTTCTATTTAGGAATTACTTAACGAAACCAAATGCTAACCCTTGATAGTTATATACTTATAAAATGAGATTCATTTCTTTCCTTATAACGTTTGGTTGAGTCAATTTTTTTCATCACGGTTCGTTGTTTAGTTTCACCCAAAAGATATGATAAAGAAGCTGCTATTATCCTTGATCATTTTGATGACAAGCGTTGCGATTTCATCCTGCAGCTCAAGTTCTCATACCGTAAAGGTCGTAAAGCCAAAGAAGCACTGGCTTCCATACAATCAAAAAAAGCATCGCAAGAGAAAACGTACCAAGGTTGTGCGCATGAAATCATAACTCATGAATTATTTCAAATTACTATTCTTAGCCTTTTTAGTTGCATCGTGTCAATCTCAAGAGGCATCTCCTTCTGAGTCAGGGCCACTCGGTGAACGGGCGATGATTTCGACCGCTCACCCACTCGCGACCAAAGTCGGAATTGAGGTATTGAACAATGGAGGAAACGCGATAGATGCTGCCGTTGCGGTTAAGTTCACTCTGGCCGTGGTATTCCCCAGAGCAGGAAACATAGGTGGCGGTGGTTTCGCCCTTTTCCGAATGAATGACAGTACCGTGGGTGCTTTGGATTTTAGAGAGAAAGCCCCTGAAATGTCAAGTAGGGACATGTTTTTAAACAAAGCTCAAGAAGTGATTAACGAATTAAGTACTGTTGGCCATAAAGCTGCAGGAGTACCGGGTTCAGTGGATGGAATTTTGAAACTTCATGATGCTCATGGCACCATGTCACTGTCCGAACTGATTCAACCAGCAATAGACCTTGCCCATGAAGGATTTGCAATTACCCAAGATCAAGCAGATGAATTCAATGAGAAAAAAGAAGTTTTTGTTCAGGTCAACGGGGAAGATTTCTTTTTGGTAAAAGACCAACCGTGGCAAGCTGGAGACACGGTACAATTTAAAGAGCTAGCCGGCACATTGGCACAGATCCGGGACTTTGGCAGAGATGGTTTTTATCGGGGAATTGTAGCGGATCAAATCGTAAAAGAAATCCAATCAGGGGGAGGTATAATCTCCAAAGATGATCTTACTAACTATCAGGCTAAATGGAGAGATCCGATATATGGTCAATACCGTGGACACAGAATCATCTCCATGCCTCCTCCTTCCAGTGGTGGTGTGGCACTACTACAACTTCTGCAAGGTGCTGAGCAATATGACATCAAAAAAATGGGTCACAACACACATGAAACCATCCATCTTATGACAGAGCTGGAAAGAAGAGTGTACGCTGATCGGGCCACCCATTTAGGAGATCCGGATTTCTATGATGTTCCGGTTGACATGCTATTAAGTCCTTCTTACAATAGGGATCGTTTTTCGACCATTTCTCTTAAAAAGAAAACAGATTCACAAGAAATCAAAGAAGGGAAAGTAGAAGTTATCGAAAGTGTGGAAACGACCCATTTTTCCATCGTAGATCCTGAGGGTAATGCTGTAGCAATAACTACTACACTCAATTCTTTTTTCGGGTGCAAGGTGTATGTGAAAGGAGCTGGTTTCTTTCTCAATAATGAAATGGATGACTTTAGCGCTAAACCCGGAAGCCCAAATCAATTCGGTCTGGTTGGTGGTGAAGCGAATGCGATACAACCGGAAAAGAGAATGCTGAGCAGCATGACCCCAACCATTGTAGAAAAAGATGGGAATTTAAAAATGGTATTAGGTACCCCTGGAGGTTCAACAATCATTACCTCTGTCTTCCAGGCCATCATGAATGTGGTTGATCATGGAATGGGCATGCAAGATGCGGTAAATGCAACTAGAACTCATAGTCAGTGGCTACCTGACAGGATTTTAATAGAAGAAAGACCAATCAATGAAAAAGTGATCAGCAAGTTGGAAGAAATGGGACATAAAATTGAGCGACGCAGATCTATGGGAAGAATGGATTGCATCCTGGTTGGCGAAGATGGGATGCTGGAAGGAGGAGCAGATTATACCCGCGGAGATAATTATGCTGAGGGGTTTTAGCTAATTTGCGACAAAAAACGCATAAGCTAATAATGAATAAAAAGTCGTTTATCGCTTCTGTTATCGTTTTATTCAGTATTTCAGGAAAAACTTTAGGACAATACACTATAAATCCATCAAAAGGATACTCTGAAAATATCGGAAACATGGTAGCCATGCTTGACGATCTAAAAAATAGAGTCACTAGAAGTGTGGTGAATTTGAGTGATAAAGAAACTGACTTTCTTCTCGATGAAAAAGCGAATAGAATAGGTGCTCTCATTATGCACCTTGCCGCTACAGAGGTCTACTATCAGGTGTATACATTTGAAGATAGAGGTTTAAACGAAGAAGAAAAAGAGAAATGGCAAGCTGCTTTGAGTCTTGGAGATGAGGCTAGAGATAAATTCAAAGAGCAACCTATCAAGTACTACCTCGACATCTGGGATGAGGTTCGTAAGAAAACCAAGAAGCTTCTAAAAGCGAAAGACGATAAGTGGTTTACTCAAAAAACATCAGGAGGAATGAATAACCACTGGGCTTGGTTTCACGTCATGGAACATCAAGCCAATCATATGGGGCAAATTAGACTGATAATGGGTAGATTTTAAGTAAAACTCATTACTACACCCTTAAGATGTATTCTAAATCTAGGATAAAGAGGACTCTAGTCAGATATAGGAATAGTGCCTTTAGGAGGTTTGTCAGAAGGCATGAAAAATATGCACCTGTTCTTTTCTTTATCGGAGGTTTTATTTTCGATTCTCTAACACTTGGCCGTATCGATCGGCTATATGATCTAAGTATCCTCTGTTCTCATATGACTTTGCTTTCAGTCACCCTTTATCTATTTAATAGGGTATCGGATGGAGTTTGGAAGAATACCATTTTAGAACGATATGAAGAATATTTCCCACTTGCCATTCAGTTCTTTTTTGGAGCTCTTTCCAGCGCGTATGTTGTTTATTTTTCCAGAAGCGTATCACTCTCGAAAACAGCATATTTCTTCATTATTCTAGTTCTTATACTTTTTGCAAATGAATTTCTAAAAAGGCGAATATCTAATAAGTACTTACAGTTTGGTGTCTACTCTTTTTTAAGCTTTACTTTCTTCGCTTTTATCATCCCTGTATTCATAAAAGAGATGAGTACGGACATCTTTTACTTATCCGGAGGAATAAGTCTTTTCTGCACTCTGCTACTTATGATGATAGTGTATACATTTAGTGTCAGCACCAGAAATGAAATACATTTCGGTAAGCTCTTGGGATTAGTTCTCCTAATCTATTTATCTCTTAATGCTTTCTATTTTTTTAGACTTATACCACCAGTTCCCATTGCATTGAATGAAGCCATTGTTGCACATCACATTGAGAGAACCGACAAAAATTATATTGTGACCTACGAAAAAGATGAATGGTATATTTTTTGGCGTAAGCATAGAGATAAATTCAATTTCAAGCAAGGTGATGAGGTCTATATCTTCTCTTCAGTTTTTGCTCCAACAGATTTGGAAAAAAATATATTTCACCGATGGAAATGGTTTAATCCTCAAACGGAATTATGGGAACAGGTGGAAGATATTGGATATGAGATCACCGGAGGAAGAGCTGGAGGTTATCGTGGCTATACCTACAAAAGCAATTTGAAAAAAGGGAATTGGAGTGTAGAAGTACTGACTGAAGAAGAATTAATTTTGGGTGTGATAGATTTTGAAATAGTTGAAAAAAACTCTCAAAAAAAATTAAAAACCACCGAGAAAAAATTCTAGTTCTGAAGGTATTTTAAAAAGCGCTTTCTGGTTATCTCTTCAGCCCCCATGCTTACCATATGATCAGAGTGAACCTGACAATCAAATAGCTCTCCTCCCTCTTTTTTAAACTTCTCAATGAATTTGATGAGTGCCAGCTTGGAAGCATTGCTTACTTTAGAAAACATCGATTCACCGCAAAATACCTTACCTACCCGAACTCCATACATTCCTCCTACTAACTCACCTTCTTCCCATACTTCAATTGAGTGCGCGAAACCCAATTCGTGTAGCCTGATATAGGCCAACTCCATCTCATCCGTGATCCAGGTACCCTCCTGACCCGTCCTGGGAATATACTTACACTCAGCAATGATCTGTTCAAAATCCTGATCATATGTAATTTGAAATTCATTTTTCTTCAATATTCGTTTCATCGAACGAGAGATATGCAGCTTGTCCGGAAAAAGGACAAAACGAGGATCAGGACTCCACCAGATGATTGGCTGATCTTCATTGAACCAGGGGAAAATCCCGGACATGTAAGCAAGTATTAAACGCTCGGGCATAAGATCACCTCCTACCGCGACAATCCCATCTTCTGCTTCTTCAACGGAAGGAAAGATTAAATTATCAGTGAGTTGATAGATAGGCATATTTTCAGGATCTCCAATACCGCAACCTACTCCCATACCAACTGTAAAGTTCTCCATCCACCAATTCTATTTCAGCATTTGGAAAGACTGACTGAAGTTCATGCAAATGATTCTCTTTAAACGGATAGGGCTCAGAGCTAAGTAATATTCTTTCAGGCCGCAGAGATTGAATCTGATCAGTTGTCAATTCAGGATATCTCCCATCAAGCAGTACATTCTCAAATCCCAAATGATCAATTAGATGATCTATAAATGTATTCTTCCCGGCTGCCATCCATGGGTTTCGCCAGATCAGATATATGACAGTACCCATTTTTGAGTTTTTGACCTTTTCTATAGCGCGTTTGCACTCCTTCACAACTTGGTCAGAGGAATCTTCAAGGTCACAAAGGTGACCTACAGTCGTCATCATATTGAAAGCATCTTCTAACGAGTAGATGTCGCTCATCCAGACGGGAAACTTTTTTTCCAAAATTGAAATTCCTTCCTGATAGTTTTCTTCTTTATTGCCAATGATCAAATCAGGTTTCAGTTTTCCTATTTCTTCAAACCTGAACTTCTTTGTACCGCCTACAACAGGTATTTCTTTGACAACTCCTCCCGGATGAATACAAAACTTGGTTCTTCCAACAACAGGAGCTCCAATATCTATTAGATACTCTGTCTGCGAGGGGACGAG
Source organism: Ekhidna sp. (assembly GCA_965267215.1). Lineage (GTDB taxonomy): Bacteria > Bacteroidota > Bacteroidia > Cytophagales > Cyclobacteriaceae > Ekhidna. The sequence goes on along the minus strand of OZ253940.1, from coordinate 41,410 downwards.
TGAAACAATGCGCCTAGGAGGAAAAGAGAAAGTGACCTCCCTATCCATTTGATCACAAACGGTAAGAAGGTCACCCATGATTATTTAAAATAAGTGAAATCTTGTCCGTCTTTGATCTGAATTACTGTTTCATAAATCAGTCTGATAACATTTTCAACATCATCCTTATGCACTGTCTCTACCGTAGTATGCATGTATTTTAGTGGAAGTGAGATCAACGCAGAAGCGACCCCAATGTCAGAGTAAGCGAATGCGTCCGTGTCTGTTCCGGTGGTTCTTGATGCAGCCATTCGCTGGAAAGGGATCTTATTTTTCTGAGCTACTTCCAAGATCATGTCTCGAACATTGTTCTGAACTGCAGGACCATAAGTTACAGCAGGACCTTTACCGGCTGTCATGTCACCGCTGGTAATTTTATCATACATCGGTGATTGTGTATCGTGCGTCACATCTGTAACAATTGCAACATCTGGTTTAATCCTTCTTGAAACCATCTCAGCACCTCTCAATCCAATCTCTTCTTGAACAGAGTTAACCACGTATAAACCAAAAGGTAACTTGATCCCATTTTCTGAAATCCTTCTGGCAACCTCTGCAATCATGAATCCTCCTGCCCTGTTATCCAATGCTCTACCCACAAGATATTTCTTATTCATCTCAAACAATTCATCCTGAAAGGTCGCCACAGTACCTACATGAATACCCATTTTCTCAACTTCCTCTTTACTCTCGGCCCCCACATCAATGCAAATGTTTTTCAAGGTTGGTGTATCCTCTTTGTCCTTTCTCACATGAATCGCTGGCCATCCAAAGACTCCTTTAACCACTCCTTTTGCTGTATGAAGATTCACGCGCATGGACGGAGCAATTTGATGATCTGAACCTCCATTACGTACCACATAGATATAGCCTTTGTCAGTAATGTAATTCACAAACCAACTGATCTCATCAGCATGCGCTTCAATAACAACCTTATATTTAGCTTCCGGATTTATAACCCCAAATACACTTCCATAGGTATCAACCACATAATCGTCAACATATGGCTTAACATAGTCTAACCATATTTTTTGTCCCTCTTCTTCAAAACCTGTCGGTGAAGCATTATTAAGGTATTTGTATAAAAAGTCTTCGCTTTTCTTATCCATAATTTATATTGATTTTACCAGTCCTCCATCAATGAGGAAATCCTGTCCTGTAATATATTCTGATTTGCTGCCTGCCAAAAAACTAATAAGCTCTGCCACCTCTCCTGGTGTACCCTGGCGTAACATTGGAATTTGATCTATTGTTTCCTGATCTGACTTGTAGCTATCTATAAACCCTGGAAGTACATTATTCATTCGGATACCAGAGGGTCCATATTTTGTAGCGAAAAGTTTCGCAAAAGAACTTAATGCCGTCCTTGCTACAGATGATATCGGGAAGTTTAATGAAGGCTCCTTAGCACCAAAAGTAGAAATATTGATGATAGAACCGCCATTAGACATATAACCTACCACCATACGGCTCATCCGGATCACGTTCATTAATGCCAGATCGAAACCGATTTTCCAATCATTATCTGTTAGTTCAAGCAGCTCCCCTTTTGGTGGATGACCTGTATTATTCACTACAACATCAATCTGACCATAGGTTTCCATCGTGGCATCTACCAATCTTTGCAGATCTTCTTTATTGTCCGTTGATCCCTGGACGGCAATCCCTCCTAGCTCACCTGCCAGATCATGTATCTCGGAAGATCTGGAGAGAATAGCTAACTGATAGTCTTCTGCTGCCAATTTCCTGGCACAAGCGAGACCCATTCCTTTACTTGCTGCCGTTATAATTGCTGTTTTCATACTCAATTACCATTACCAATGAAAAGTTCTATCTTCAACTGTCATGTCATGTGGAACAAGATAATCAACCATCACTGTCTGCTTAGCTGTTGTTTGAGCATGATTAAATTGTAGAATCAACAAAGAGTCTGACAGCTTCTTAATTTTGAAAAGTTTAAAGTTTTCTTCAATATTCATCATATCAGGTATTTGATCACTTTCCATTCTAATGTAAGCGTTTCCTTCGGAATCTCTAGCTAACTTCCACGTACCCAACATAGGTTCTCCACAATCTTTACGTCCACCCGAGTCTGTAGAAAAGCTTCCATTTATCCTAAAAGACTGTCTATGTGCCAAAAAACAGTCTCCCATATTCATCCTAGTTCCATTATTGAATCTACGAGCCAACTTCCAGGTTTTTAGGGAGTCACCAGCAATCAATGATCTTGCTTTTATTGGCAAAGCAAACGGCTGATCAACTTTCTTGGCACATGAAGTTACTAATATCATATAGAGAACCAGAAAGATGCATCTCATCTTAAAGTGGTATGTTTCCGTGTTTCTTCTTTGGAAGCTTGTCCACTTTATTCTCCAGCATCTCAAAAGCATGAATCAGCTTCTTTCGAGTGTTATGTGGCATGATCACTTCATCCACAAACCCTCTGGAAGCTGCGATATAAGGATTGGCAAACTTCTCTGTATATTCGTTAATCTTCTCCTGATGCATGGCGTTAGGGTCATCTGCCTTTTGAATTTCTCTCTTAAAGATGATCTCTGAGGCTCCCTGAGCTCCCATCACAGCAATTTCAGCTGTTGGCCATGCATAATTCATATCTGCGCCAATATGCTTGGAGTTCATCACATCGTAGGCTCCTCCATAAGCTTTTCTGGTTATCACAGAAATTCGTGGCACAGTAGCCTCACTAAATGCATATAGAAGTTTAGCTCCATTCGTGATGATTCCATTCCATTCCTGATCTGTTCCAGGTAAAAACCCAGGAACGTCTACAAGAACAAGTAATGGGATATTGAAGCTATCACAAAATCTCACAAATCTGCCCCCTTTAGTACTCGAATGAATATCCAGCACTCCAGCCATACTCATGGGTTGATTTGCTACAACACCAATACTTCTTCCTGCAAGCCTGGCAAAACCACAGATAATATTTTCTGCAAAATCTTTATGTACTTCCAAAAATGAACCCGAATCAATGATTCCATTGATCACTTCATGCATGTCATACGGCTGATTTGGGTTATCAGGTAGAATGCTATCCAATTCATTTCTTATTTCATCTCCAATCTCAAATTCCAAACGAGGTGGTTCTTCCTCACAATTGGACGGTATATAGCTCATCAATTGCTTTATTTGTCGGATGCACTCGGCTTCATTTGTACATGCAAAATGGGTTACACCACTTTTTGAAGCATGCGTTTGAGCTCCGCCAAGTTCCTCACTTGTCACATCTTCTTGTGTAACTGTCTTCACAACATTCGGTCCGGTTACAAACATGTAGCTACTTTGTTCTACCATGAAGATAAAATCCGTGATAGCAGGTGAATACACAGCCCCTCCTGCACAAGGTCCGAGGATTGCTGAAATTTGAGGCACTACTCCAGAAGCTAGCGTATTTCTGTAAAAGATATCGGCGTACCCTCCCAAAGAGACCACACCTTCCTGAATCCGTGCGCCCCCAGAATCATTCAAACCAATCACTGGAGCTCCGTTCTTCATGGCCATATCCATGATCTTCACAATTTTCTCAGCAAAAGTTTCCGAAAGAGATCCACCAAAAACAGTAAAATCCTGGCTAAAAACATAAATAAGTCTGCCATCAATTGTTCCATACCCCGTTACTACACCATCTCCCAGAATTTTTTGTTTTTCCATCCCAAAGTCTGTAGCTCTGTGTGTAACGAATTTTCCAATTTCCTCAAAAGAACCTTCATCTAACAGAAGGTCTATTCGCTCACGCGCGGTGAGTTTACCTTTCTCGTGTTGCTTAGCAATTCGATTTTCACCACCACCTTTCAGCGCCTCTTCGTTCATTGATTCCAGCCGCTCTATTTTCTCGGAGATCGTCTGTATGTTGGTTGCAGTTTTGGGTTTTTCTGTGCTCATATCTTCGTTGGAAAACGCCAAAGATAAAGCGGGTGTAGGACAAAGAACAAAAGCAGTGATCAATTGAATAAATCTAAAATCACTCACCTCCATTTTGTTATATTGCGCGCTGTTTATGAAAGTAGGGGTCATTGATTTAGGTACAAATACGTTTCACTTGTTAATCGCAAATGTGGATGGGGACTCTCACGAAATTATTCGTAGAGATCGAAAAGCTGTAAAGATTGGCGAGAAAGGTATAAATAAAGGAGAAATCACTCCCGAAGCATGGGACCGTGCCCTTCTGGCACTGAATGAATTCAAGCAAACCATAGATAAGAACAACATTGAGAGGGTGTTTGCTACTGCAACCAGTGCTATAAGAAATGCCAGTAATGGAAAAGCTCTTGTTCGGGAAATAAAGAAGGAGACAGGTATTGAAATAGAAGTGATTTCAGGTGAACGTGAAGCTGAACTCATACATCTTGGAGCTAGCAAAGCTTTGGATCTCAGAGAAGAAAAAAACCTTATCATGGATATTGGCGGTGGAAGTATTGAATTTATTATAGCCAATAAACATCAGGCTTTCTGGATGAGGAGTTTCGAAGTAGGTGGTCAACGGCTGGTAGAAAAATTTCATCATAGTGATCCTATAAATGACCTTGAAATAGACAACCTTGTCGGTTTCTTTGAAAAGGAGCTTAGGCCCTTGTTTGCTGCCTGCGCCCAGTTTCAACCTAAAACTTTGATAGGGTGTTCAGGAACCTTTGACACTTTAAGCGATATCTATTGTGAAGATCAACAAATAGAAAAAGACATCAATGCGTCCGAATTACCGTTCGATAAAAACGTTTTTTCTACTATTTATCAAGATCTAATTGCAAAAAGTCGTGAGCAAAGGCTGAAGATTCCAGGTATGATTGAAATGCGTGTAGATATGATAGTTGTTGCATGTATCTTGGTAAATTATGTGGTAGAAGAAGTTCAACTTTCAGATATCCGAGTCTCATCTTTTGCCTTAAAGGAAGGTATCTTATTCAATGCATTAGCCCTCTTGCAACACGAAATCAACACCTCTAAGTAAGTATTTCACCCTTTTGCTAATTTTATAACTCACTTGACAATCTGAACCATGAAGCAATTTATTGCATTGTTCTTTTCTATCATCTCAATACCAATTTTCTCACAATCATCATTTGAACGTATTGTTGATAGGATTGAGGATAATCTAATGGAAGTTGAGACAGGAAATGAGACATATACACATTCTCTTGAAAAGAGAGGCTATTCTATTCTAAAATATACCTTGATTGAGGTGGATGAGAAAGGTAAACGAAAGGAATTAGCTTATGAATTCAATGTAGCTGACCTGGACCCATATGTCGTAAGAGAGGAAACTAAACAAGATATCATTTACCTCAGCCTTACAGTGGATAATGGTCAAAGATTCATCAAGAAGTATGAAAATGGAGAAGCGAAAGGATATGTAGCAAATATGCTTATCGTGACCAAGGACATTGATAATGCTCGTATGCTCAAGGAGGTCATCAAAGAAGCAATTCCTATGGCAGAAGATATCATGACCAATAAGCTCGAGGTGAGCACTTATGAAGAAATGGCAACCTGGCTTACAAACAATATTTCGGATGCTCAGAGCGGGAGCAAATCTTATGATCAAAAAATATCCTCTTTGAATGATTTTCCAGCAAACTTCAGATTTGTTCAGACGAGCACTACGTCTAAATCGTCTCGAGAAAAGCAATATGTCTTTAACCTGGCAGACATTAACATCAATAGTCTGCGATTTAATATTTCAGGTCCAAGCCTCTCATTGGGTTTTGAAACTACAAGAAAGCAAAAAGTAATCAGCGTCCTTGATAATGGAGTTCCAGCAGGTTTTGAAAACGAAATCAAAATATTCACCAACAACGTAGAAGAAGCTAGAGATTTAAAGAGTATACTGACGAAAGTTGTACCCCTTGCAAAAGAAGAGGTGCAATCTTCCATCAAGAAGTTTAAAGTTGCAGATCAGGCCATTGGCTTTCTTCAGAAATATGTAAAAACCATCGATTATGGAGATGAGTCATTCGAACAATCAATTAAGGGTACTTGCAAAATGAAGTTCTCCAGAATTGAATCCGGAAGTAAGTCTTCAAAAAGAATTGATGCTGAATTCAATATGATTGACATCAACGAAAACCTAATAGACTATGATGTCACATCAAATAAAATGTTTGTTGAATTCTCAACTACAGAATCTCTTGATTTAATCGAAGTTCATGAAAACAATGAATTTGAAGGTTATGAAGATGACCTAAAGATTTATGCAGAAAATGTTGAAGTAGCAAGAAGAATAAAATCTGCTTTAGAAAGCATTGTTAGCGTATGCAAGAAAGATTATGTAGATCCATTTAAATCTATGTCTCTAGAGAAAAAAATCTCTTGGTTAGAGCAAAATATGAGTGAAGTAAGACTTGATAATGAAACAGTCACCCAAATATTTCAAAGGACTGACGATTCTGACCCGAATAAAATTAAGTTAACTACACTAACTGTTGATTCTAAAAATAGTACTGAGGAAATCTATGAATTCAACTTTACAGATTTGAATCCAAAGAGCATACAGTTTGACATTGGCAGCAAGACACTAGCCGTTTCTTTTGAAACCAATTTCAAAGAAGAAATCATTAAACATTATAAAAATGGTGAAATTGAGAATTATCAAGATGGCTTTGAGTTGCAAATGAAGGATATCGAAAAAGCTCGCAATGTAATTTCCGTATTCAATCAAATCATTGATGACCTGAATAAATAGTTACCCCCTTTAATGCAACCCATTGAGTTTAAATCAATCTTTGTAATTAAGTATGAAGTGTTTAATTATTAGCCCGCTACTGTGTATCGTATGCCTATTGGCTGGCGCACAGAGAATCTCATCAGACCAAACTCGTAAGGATTTGGCCATTCTCAAAAAAGGCATAGAAACGTATAATCCGTCTCTTAAAGTCTACAATCCGGATTTTAATTCAAAAAGCGAGCAGTTGATTAATCAGATCACTACTGATTCTATTTCCTTTATCCGGTACTTCCAATATGTCAGTCGATTGTGTGCACTTAGCAACGAAGGTCATTTTTTACTAGGAAATTGGAACGACACTTTGCATGTAGGAATTACAAAAAACAGGTACAAATATCTTCCTATATCCATTAAAGTGCTATCAAACAGAATTTTTGTTTGGGAAGATTATTCCAATGAACAAGAACTTAAGAAGGGAATTGAAATTTTATCTATTAATGGAATGGGATCAACGGAAATCCTTTCTCAACTGCGAGATGCATTACCAGTAGACGGACAGATCAAAACTTATGCAGATAAACAAATTTCCGATGGGTTCTCCTGGATGTATTATTTCTACGTAGATCAACAAAACCTATTAAATCTGAATGTTCAATTTCCCAATGAACAAAAGAAGAATGTCGCTATTGAGGCTATACCCATAGAAACTCAAAGAGCTAATTACAAAGAGTTTGTAGCTTCTAAAAATGATCCAGATAAAGAAAAAGCAGACAGTTTTTATGAATTAAGACATGAGAATGGTGTCTCCTATTTAACCTTGCCTTCCTTTGATTTTAGGAGGGTCAATAAATATGATGTGAAACCAAAAAGTATGTATGGGTCCATCTTCGAAGAACTCAGTGATGAAAAAACAAAACATCTGGTGGTAGATCTGAGGGGAAACACTGGTGGAAGACATGAATTTGCTCATGGTCTAGTTCCCTACGTTTTAAAGGAGAATCAAGATGCTCGCTTTCTAAAAAAGAGTGTGTCGTGGGAAGGAAAAGAAAAAACATACAAGACACCTAAGCCTGCTAAAAAAGTTTTCAATGGAGAAATCTATGTTTTGGTAGATGGTCTAACTTTTTCATCTGGAGGCAGTCTGGCCAGGTACTTGAAAGAATTTGGAAATGCTACGATAATCGGGGAAGAAACTGGCGCTCGATATGAAGGGTTTTCTGCTGGCTCAAAAGAATACATAACACTCCCTAATTCACAATTAAGGATAGGTATTCCCAGATACTGGACATTTTTCCCAAAGTCAGAAAAGCAAAAAACGGCTAATAGAGGTCTTTTACCAGATCATGAAATTCAATACACCATTGAAGATCTAATGAGCGGCACAGATCTTCACATGCAAAAATGCCGCTCACTGATCGATAAGTAGACCGATCAGACCACCTCCACCAGGAGACCTTTGTCTGTTTTGTTAACTTTTGCGAATCCTCCTTGAGTAAGTTTTTTGATAGCTTTATCCCACTTTTTATTTGATAAGCCAGACTGCTCTTTAAGAGAATTTAAGTCCATTTGACCCGCTTTTTCCAAAGTTTCAAAGACTTCCTTTTCATCCCCACTCAACTCTGCTGCTTTGGATTTCATCTCTGGTCTCATCTGAGGAAAGAACAGCACATCTTGAATGGAATTTGAGTTTGTCATGATCATGGATAGTCGATCAATCCCCAATCCCACTCCTGCTGTTGGAGGCATTCCAAATTCCAATGCTCTGAGAAAATCCTCATCAAGGGTCATCGCTTCATCGTCCCCTCGTTTTCCAAGCTCTAATTGCTCCTCAAAGCGCTCCCTTTGATCTACCGGATCGTTCAGCTCAGAATAGGAATTCATAATTTCTTTTCCATTGCAAATCGCTTCAAAACGCTCCACCAAACCTTCCTTAGAACGGTGTTTCTTTGTGAGAGGAGACATCTCTACCGGATAGTCTGTGATGAACGTTGGCTGGATAAGCAAAGGCTCACACTTCTCTCCGAAAATTTCATCTATGATCTTCCCTTTAGCCATCGTATCATCCAATGGCACTTCAAGTTTCTTAGCTGTCTCTCGAAGCTGCGTCTCATCCATCTCAGAGATATCGATCTTAGTGAAATGCTCAATCGCTTCAAACATGGTAAATCGCTTCCACGGACGTTGGAAATCAATCATATTTTCACCCACTTGCACTTTCGTGTCTCCGTGTAGATCCATCGCTACTTTTTCGATCATGGCCTCCATGAGATCCATCATCCAGTTGTAATCCTTGTATGCTACATAGAGTTCGACCTGAGTGAATTCCGGATTGTGGAAACGACTCATGCCCTCATTTCTAAAATCTTTGGCAAACTCAAATACACCATCATATCCACCTACAATCAATCTCTTTAGATAAAGCTCATTCGCAATTCGCAAATAGAGTGTCATGTCAAGGGTATTATGATGTGTCTTAAATGGACGAGCAGCAGCGCCACCATACAACGGCTGAAGTATCGGTGTTTCTACTTCAAGATATCCTTTTCCAGCTAAGAACTCTCTAATCGAGTTGATCAACTTTGTTCTTTGGACGAACGTATCTCTTACTTCCGGATTAACGATCAAATCAAGGTATCGCTGGCGATATCGCTGCTCAGGATCAGTGAATGCGTCGTATGTTTTCTTATTGCCTTCTTCATCCGTAGCTTCCTTTACTATCGGCAAAGGACGTAGGGATTTGGTGAGCAATTTTAAGTCAGTGACATGGATAGAAACTTCTCCAACTTCTGTTTTAAAAACATATCCTTTGATCCCGATGATATCACCAATGTCCATCTTCTTTTTGAAGATCTCATTGTACATGGTTTTATCCTCACCATCACAGATATCATCTCTTCTTATGTAAATTTGAATGCGTCCGCTTGAGTCCTGGATCTCAGCAAATGAAGCGGAACCCATGATTCGTCTACTCATCAATCTTCCTGCAATTGAGATATTGGTGTAGTCGTTAGGTCGGCTATCAAAATTTCGCTTGATGTGTGCAGCAGTTACGTTCACATCAAATGATTCTGCTGGATATGGATCAACTCCCATAGCCATCAATTCTTCACGAGATTTTCTACGTTGAATTTCCTGTTCGCTTAGCTGCATTTCCGCGTGTAAAGTTTTAGTTTTTTAATTATGTTGATTTTCTTCTTCTCAATTCTTTCTTGACAAGTGAATATTCTCTACCACTTTGTCCGGCTATGGATGTGTTCTCCTCTGCCCGTCTGAACAGATAAGGAAGCACCTTTTCCACAGGTCCATAAGGAACATACTTAGCTACATTATATCCCAAATCTGCCAGTTTGAAAGAGATGTTATCACTCATACCCAAAAGTTGTGCAAAGAAAATACGATTGTCTTTATTGGCAATCCCCTGCTCTGACATAAGTTGCACTAGTAGATTGCTGGATTTCTCATTGTGAGTACCTGCACAAATGCCCATCTTATCAATATTCTCCATGCAAAACCTTAAAGACTCGTCATAGTCTTTATCAACATCTTCTTTATTTTCATGAATGGGAGATTCATACCCCATTTCTACTGCTCTCTCCCTTTCTTTCTCCATATATGCTCCTCTGACCAACTTAGCTCCTAGATAGTAACCATCATGTTCTGCCTGAATCTGAGCTCTCTTAAGCCTGTCCAAAATATCGTGTCGGTAAAGCTGATATGTATTATAAACGATTGGGCGTTCTTTGTTATACTTTGCCATCATGCGATAAGCCACTCCGTCGATAAAGCTTTGAAACCAGGATTCTTCGGCATCAATCATCACCATCAATCCTTTGCCTTTGGCCTTATGCACAATCTCATCCACACGCATCTCTGCATTGTAAAGCTTGGTTTTTTCGATATCTGTCAGCTTCTCTTTTGATTGAGCCTTAGTCATCAATTCTGTTGATCCCAATCCTGACAACTTCAACACGCAAAAAGGAATATGATCATTCGTTGCTGCGAAATCAATCACCTTCAATGCCTCTTCTTTGGTATCGTTGTAACCATCCTCATTTTTAAGGCCTTCAACTGAATAATCAAGGATAGTCTGTACATTATGATCTCCAAGAAGTGAGATGGTTTCACTACAATCTTCTATTGACTCGCCTCCGCAAAATTGATTGAACAATGTTTTCTTAATGATCCCTTTTACCGGGAGTTTCACATTCAAAGCAAAATTGGTAAGTACGGTTCCTATCTTTACCATCCATGGTCTGCTCATTGTGGTAAAAACAAAGTGAGAGTTCTTCAACTCCGCATTAGATCGGTGAGCAAACGCAGTTGCTGTATCATCAAAATTGATTGGCTCTGATTGCATAATTTTGAAATCGGTGTGCAAAGATAGCTAACAGATTCACACCAATATCTGTTTAAAAAAATGGTTAAAAATCTTCCTTCATATCTTACTATATCAAGCGATATATCCAACGATATTTCCCAGCTGGTAAAGGAAATAAATCCTGACAAGATTGCGATCCTGGTAGATGAGAATACACTCAAGCATTGCTTCTCAAAAATCGAGCTTAAGCATGATATTTTGATTCAAATTGAGAGTGGTGAGGAAAACAAAACCTTGCAGACCTGTGAATACATCTGGTCTCAGCTCACGGAGGCTGGGTTCACGCGAAAAAGTCTCCTGATTAATTTGGGGGGCGGTGTAATTGGAGATATGGGCGGATTTGCTGCTTCTACTTTTAAGCGTGGAATGGCCTTTATTAATATTCCCACGACACTTTTATCACAAGTAGATGCAAGCTTAGGAGGAAAGCTAGGAGTGGACTTCAATGGCTTAAAGAACCACATTGGTATTTTTCAAGATCCAAATCACGTATTTGTTCATGTCGGATTTTTAAAAACTTTACCAGAAAGAGAACTTAGATCAGGGTTCGCTGAGATTATTAAGCATTCACTGATAAGAAATAAGGAACAATGGAATCATTTGAAAGACCAGTCATTTGATTCACTCAATTGGGAAGAACTCATTCCACAATCAATCGCTATCAAGAATGATGTGGTGACTATTGATCCAAAAGAAAACGGACTAAGAAAAATTCTAAACTACGGTCACACAATCGGCCATGCATTGGAAACTTATTTTCTAGAAACATCAAATCCACTACTTCATGGTGAAGCTATTGCATTAGGGATGATCCTTGAAAATAAACTAGCGGAAGAAATGGGAATGATTAGTGAAGAAACGGATCAAAAAATCGAAAAGCACATTCGAGCCTTTTTTGATTTACCTGCGGAATTACCCAATTATGAAAAACTAAAAGAATATCTAAATCAAGATAAGAAAAATGATGCATTAGGCATAAGATTTTCTCTCCTCGAAAAAGAAGGTCAATGCACATTCGATGTGCTTGTGGAAGAGGATTTAATTAAGAAAATTCTTAAATAAATAAGTCTTCTTTATCGCTTGTGGAATCACCTAACGAAGTTTGTTGCTCCTTCTTTTTTATCACTTTTTTCGGTGAACTCAAAAAGAAAGTTAGTACTCCCAAGGCGATAGAAGCGAAGATTGTTCCTATGGTGCGTGATCTTGACATATTATAATTTATTGACAACTTAGTAACGTAAATAGTTGTAAGAGTGTTTACCAAAAAACCTGCCAAATTTGAAATATCTACTAAAAAAATCGAATCTTAGACTAAATGGAACGATATCGCTGGAATCTTCTAAAAGTGAAAGTAACAGAGCACTTATAATTAATGCTTTGGCAGAGGGTCATCATTCGAATATTCAAAATCTTTCCAATGCCAGAGATACCCAAACAATGCTCCGTTTACTAAGTCATTATCAGGACATTTATGATGTAAAAGATGCGGGTACCACGATGCGTTTTCTTACCGCTTACCTAGCACTAAAAGGAGGAGATGTAATCATAACCGGGACGGATCGTATGAAGCAACGACCCATAGGCCCGCTAGTCAATGCTTTGAGAGAGTTAGGGGCCTCCATTGACTATGTAGAGGAAGACGGATACCCTCCCCTTAGAATCAATCGATTGACCAATCAGGTGGTGAGTGAAATATCACTACCAGGTAATATCAGCAGCCAGTACATAAGCGCTCTTTTAATGATAGCTCCATATCTTCCTTCCGGTCTTACTATCAATTTGACAACTGAAATATTCAGTCGTCCCTATATTCAGATGACGTTGGACTTAATGAAATCTTTCGGAGTTAGTCATACATGGGAAGATCATAGCATTCACATTCCAGCTCAGACTTATCAACCCACATCTTACTCAATAGAGTCTGATTGGTCAGGGGCTAGTTATTGGTACGGATTTGCTGCCTTGGCTGATGAAGTTGGATCACTGTACTTATCAGGGTTAAAAAAACAATCTACCCAAGGCGATCAAGCTATTGCATCCATCATGGAAAACATGGGTGTAAAAACTACTTTTAAAACGGAAGCAATAGAGATTCAAAAAGCACCCTTAAAACAAGAAAAATTAAAGTTAGACTTTAGGACTTGTCCTGACCTGGCCCAAACAGTAATGGTTGCTGCAGCTGCGTCAGGAATAGAGCTTGAGATGACGGGATTAGAAAGTCTGAAGATCAAAGAGACTGATAGGGTAAAGGCAATGCAAAATGAACTTCACAAAATCGGTTCTGAGTTGGTAGAAAAGTCCTACGTTTGGACTCTCAAACCTTCTGGTTCATTACCTTCCTCAGTAGAAATAGAAACATATGAAGATCATCGTATGGCTATGGCTTTTGCCCCTCTCTGTTCACTCATGGATGTAACCATTGATGACCCAAGTGTCGTTAATAAATCTTATCCAAGTTTTTGGGAGCATGTTTCATCAATAGGAGTCGAGATCGAAGAGAATTAAACTATTAACTCACCTCCAAATCTGTAATCTCTAAATCGATGATCCAGCTAGGATGAAAAGTAGAGAACCAAACACCTTGCTTTTCTACCCAGCCTCCCCACTTTACTTTTAACCCGCCAATTGGAACATTGGATGTCCACAGCTTCCAGGCTTTCGGAAATCCTTCCTCATCAATGATCCATAAATAACTATCACCGGGCGTTTCTCCACCCATGGTATATGTTACCAGCAAACCTCTTCCGCCCTCAACATCTACCGTAGATCTCACCACGCCTGTATCCCTTACTTTAAAGGGAGCTATCAGCCAGAAAGAATCGTTGATAAAATATTCATAAGCCTCATATTCAAGACTACTGAATTCATCCTTGCGAGTCTCCAGATCCAAATAAACGTCATTATCATCCCACATGACCCTTACTGAATTTTCGGCTCTATTCCATTCGTAGGAATGACCTCCGGGATATGTAAACTTTATAAGACTCAATGTATCAAATGCTGATTTATTCAACGTCCTCAACATTTCATCCGCCAGCTCTTCGGCATCCTGTCCCTGAGTTCCATTCGGAACAGACTCATCTATGAATAGGTAGGTTAGGAACCCTATGATTATGAGGACCACCAGGCCAGTCCCAAGAAACTTGAAAATTGATTTTATCATGCCAGGTTTAGAGTTGTCAAGAGTTTAGGAGCTTTTCTCACTTTAGTAGCCTGCTCGAATGCATAAGCTATACTAATCAACTTAGGCTCCTGATATTTTCCTCCAAAAATAGACATCCCCACAGGCAAGCCGTGAACATATCCTGCAGGAACAGTAATATTCGGGTAACCTGATCTAGCCGCAGGTGTAGAACTCCCTGTACCAAAGTGATCACCATTGATGACATCTATTGGCCATGCCGGGCCTCCTGTCACTCCAATGATGGCATCCAGGTTATTATCTTTCAACGCTTTATCTATACCATTTCTTGAAATAGTAATTACTTTATTCAATACTTCTTCATATTCTTTATCTGTCAAAGGGCCTTTCATTTCTGCTCTTTCGAGAATTCCCTGAGGGAAGTATGGCATTTCAACATCTGCATTGTCTTTATTAAATTGAATGACATCCGCTAGTGTCTTCACCTTCACATCTGGTCTGGAAACCAAATATTTATTCAGTCCATCTTTGAATTCATATAACAGCAATTCAAAACCTGAATTGCCATAAGCACCATCCTCACTAACCTTGATATCCTTCACCAATGTTGCGCCCTGTGTCTCCATCGCTGCAAAAGCTCGCTCCATGATTTGGTCCACTCGTTCATGATAGCCGATTGTTCCGTCCAGCACACCAATACGTTTTCCCTGGAGACCATTAACATCCAAAAATTGGGTGTAGTCCGTCTGCATATTCCCTTCACTTTCCTTTGTTCGTGTATCCGCTTCATCTACTCCAGTCAGTGCACCCAACAGTGTAGCCGCATCCGCCACAGATTTAGCCATAGGGCCTGCAGTATCTTGTGTTTCTGAAATTGGAATGATCCCATCACGACTCCAAAGTCCAACGGTAGGTTTTATACCCACCACTCCATTTGCCGATGAAGGACATACAATTGATCCATTTGTTTCTGTGCCAATGGTAATGGCACACATATTTCCGGATACTGCAGAACCAGAACCGGAACTAGAACCACATGGATTTCTGTCCAGTGCATAAGGATTTCGCGTTTGCCTTCCTCTCCCACTCCATCCACTGGAAGAGCGGAATGATCTAAAGTTTGCCCACTCACTCAAGTTGGTCTTCCCTAGCAATACTGCGCCGGATTCTCGCAACTTTTTCACAATAAAGGCATCATCCGGGGCAGATGAACCTGCCAACGCCATCGAACCTGCAGTGGTCATCATTTTATCTCCCGTGTCTATATTATCCTTGATCATGATAGGAATGCCATGCAAAGGCCCTCTTACTTTCCCTTCCGATCGTTCGTTATCTAATTGATCTGCAATATCAAGTGCGTCAGGGTTTACTTCAATCACACTATTCAATCCTCCCTGGCCTTGATCCTTTTCTTCGATTCTTTTCAAATACAATTCACAAATCTGGCGAGAAGTATATTTTCCTGACTTCATGGCCTCCTGTAGTTGGGTGACACTCCACTCTTCCAATTCAAAGGGTTTTTCCTGAATGTCTTTTGTGTCTTGCTCATTTGATGGGCTGGCGCATGCTTTAATCCCAAGAAAAGGAATAGCACCAGTGATCGCACTTAATTGAATAAAATTTCGACGCTTCATTAGATTCTTCGGTTAGATTGTAAACCATTAAATTTAAGAAGATGAAGACACTTATTTCAATCTCGATATTCGCTATCTCGTATTTATCATTGGCTCAACCAAATACGGAGGTTTATCTATTTGATGTTTTAGCAGATAACCAGGGATCTGATCGGCTAGCCAACCCTGTCAATATCTCACAAAACGAAGGTTATGATAACCAGCCTGCCTTTTGGCCAGATGGAAAATCAGTCATTTATAGCCGCACAGTAAATGGACAAACTGAAATTGCGAGATATTTTCTTAAAAATGAAAAAACGGAGATCATAACCAATACGCTGCAAGGCAGTGAATACTCTCCTACTCCAACCCCTGATGGTCGAATTTCCAGTATACGATTAGACACTACAGGTCTTCAGTTACTTTACGTGTATGATCTAAAAGGAAAAGATGAAATCCTGGTGAAGGATTTAGTGATTGGTTACCATACATGGATCAATAATAATGAGATTGTTTCTTTTGTTCTTGGTGACACTATTACAATGCAACGAATAAATACGGTTTCTGAAGAAGCAGAAGTCATTGGTAAAAATATTGGTAGATCCTTGCACAAGATTCCCAATTCAAACCGTTTCAGCTATGTAGATAAAAGCTCTGATAAGTGGATGATAAAATCCCGAAATATCGAAGATGGCTCCATGAAAACATTGGTAGAAACACTCGAAGGATCAGAAGATTATTGCTGGACTCCAACAGGTAAAATCATTATGGGAAAAGACGACAAGCTTTGGATATGGAGTATGAACAAAGAGTGGAAGGAATTTTCTGACTTATCTGACTTTAACCTCGATGGAATATCAAGACTTACCATGTCACCGGATGGTAGTAAAATGGTTATCGTAGTAAATCAATAAGCTATCAAACAAGTCTGCTCCCCCATGGTTATGCATTCATGGGAATATTTAGCAAAAAGTCACCAAAGGAAAAGCTTCAGAAAAAGTACGAGAAGCTGATGCAGGAATCGTACAACCTTTCTAAGACTAATAGAAAGGCAAGCGATGCTAAAGTAGCAGAAGCAGAAGCTGTACTGAAAGAAATCAACGCGTTGGGTTAATGGGTGTAAAACGCTCCTTAAGTATAGAGGACATACCTCTTTAAGTCTAGGTAAAATATGATGTTTCAGAACTCTATAAGAGAACATATAATATTCTAAATGTCATTTCGAGGGAAACGAGAAACTTTACCTTGGCTAACTAAGATTCTCCCTTTGATCGAAATGATGTAACAGAAAATGAAAGAGTTAAACGAACGAGATAAAAATAGAATCATTGAAATGGCCTGGGAAGATCGCACACCTTTTGATGCAATTGAGTTCCAGTTTGGCCTACCAGAAAAAGAAGTGATCAAACTGATGCGATCGGCTCTCAAAAGAAGCAGCTTCAACTTGTGGCGCAAGCGAGTAAACTCAGGCCCCAGCCAAAAGCATCTGAAGAAGCAACCGGTAGATATGGTAAGATTTAAGTCTTCACGCCAAAAACAAATCAGTTTGAACAAAATTTCAAAGCGCTGATGTTCAGCACCAAATACTCAGACATCCTGGATCAGATTGAGTCTATTGATCCAGAAGAGTATGGAAAGACTCGAAATTTTATTGATGGTGCTGTGACCAAGTTGTCTCCCTACATTTCCCGTGGGGTCATCTCTACCAACCAGGTTTATCAGTCGATTTTGGATCGGGGATATGATCCTAACAAATTAGAGAAGTTCATCCAGGAACTAGCGTGGAGAGACTATTGGCAGCAGGTCTGGATAGCCAAAGGTGACGAGATTGACAAAGATCTTCGGCGTGAACAACCAAATGTTCAAAACCGTGAAATGCCAAGAGCAATCGTAGATGCAAATACCGGAATAGAAGCGATTGATGAAGCAATCAAGGAATACTTCGAAACCGGGTATCTCCATAATCATATCCGCATGTACATAGCAAGTATTGCTTGCAAT
The DNA here is from genome assembly GCA_965267215.1 of Ekhidna sp. Classification (GTDB taxonomy): domain Bacteria; phylum Bacteroidota; class Bacteroidia; order Cytophagales; family Cyclobacteriaceae; genus Ekhidna. Next base: position 23,558 of record OZ253940.1, on the reverse strand, counting down.
ATGGGCGGAAGTCATTGGTGGGTGCCTGCAAGATGGATGTATTATCATCTTTGGGATGGAGACTGGGCCAGCAATGCACTAAGCTGGCAGTGGGTATCTGGAGCGAATGCCGGAAAAGAATACTATGCCAATCAACAGAACATCAACAAGTATTGCTACACCAGGCAGAAAGGTACTTTCTTAGATGTTGAGTATGAGGAATTTGACCATATGGACATTCCTGAAGTACTGAGAGATACAATCATTCCGGAACTGAAAACGCCACTTCCAGAGAAGCAGGAAATTCAGGTTGATTCTTCAAAGAATACCTTGATCTATAATTACTATAGTATCGACCCAAAGTGGCACAAGAATGAAGATGTGAATCGCATCCTATTATTGGAACCAAGTGTATTTGAAGAATATCCGATATCAGAAAAATCGCTCGATTTTGCAATAAGATTAGCTAAAGAAAACATTGACGGCATTCAGGTTTATGCTGGTGAGTTTGATGATTTGAAAAAGGAATATAGTCTCAGTAAGATCTTTTACAAGGAGCATCCACTTAATAAATATTCAGGAATAGAAGAACCTCGGGACTGGATGTTTGGTGTGACGGGATATTTTCGTTCCTTTTTTGCCTTTTGGAAAAAGTGTAAGAAGGAGTTGCCTAAATGAGTTAATACTTTTTTAAACGTCATAGTGAGCATAGTGAAGTGATCCTCAAATAAGACTGCTTCGTCACACTTCCTCGCGGTGACGTATTATTCAAAACATTCCTGCTACTCATTAGTCTTACCTGCATGCATCTCACAAAAGAAGATATTCAAAACCTGGAGCGTGTAAAGCGGCTCAACATCATCAACTCTGTATCCGGCATTAAGCCAGCAAATCTCATCGGTACCAAAGCAAATGACGGACAAACGAACGTAGCTATTTTCAGCAGTGTATTTCATTTGGGGAGCAATCCTGCCCTATTAGGATTTATCATGCGTCCTACAGATGATGTGCCTCGTCACACCTACCAAAATATCCAGGAAAATTCATTCTATACCATCAATCATATTCCAGTTTCTATTGCGGTCAAAGCGCACTATACTTCTGCGAAAGTGGATCGATCTGTTTCCGAATTTGAGCGATGTGGATTGACGGAAGAATACCATGCAGACTTTCACGCTCCTTTTGTGAAAGAATGCACTTTGAAAATGGGAATGAAACTTGTGGATGAAATCCCAATTAAAGTCAATGGCACTATTATCGTCATTGGAGAGATTCAGCACCTTATTATTCCGGATAATGCCGTAGGCGAAAAGGGATACATTGATCTATCACTTTACAACACTGCGGGTATTTCCGGTTTGAACAACTATTATTCACTTAAGCCTGAAGCTACTTTCCCTTACGCACGACCTGACGAAATTCCGGATTTTGGCGCATAAAAAACCTTATCTTCCCTCTAAAATCTGTGTCACCTGTGGCAAGCCATTTACCTGGAGAAAGAAATGGGAAAATGTATGGGACGAAGTGAAATATTGTAGTGAAAGGTGTAGGAGAAGTAAGAATCTTTAAGAATAGACAGTCACAACCAATTTCCTGCGCCCCCCATAATCCCGGTGTTCTCCCAGGTAGATACCTTGCCACGTACCCAGATTTAAACGACCATTAGTGATCGGTATCGTAACTGAACTACCCAGGGTACTAGCTTTTAAGTGTGCAGGCATATCGTCCGATCCTTCATAATCATGCTTATAATAAGAAGCATTTTCTGGTATGTATTTATTGAAGTGACTTTCAAAATCGGACCTCACAGTTGGGTCAGCATTTTCATTGATCGTTAGACTAGCCGAAGTATGTTTTATGAAAACATGTAATAATCCTGCTTCCAACTCACTCAGATCAATCACACTAAGGATTTCTTGAGTGATCAAATGAAAGCCACGTGGATGGGGTTTAAGTGTTATTTCTTGCTGTTGGATCATAGGGTAAAGATGTACCTAAAATCACATCCTTATACTTATTATTTAGGCTAAAAGCATTCATTGAATAACTTTTTAAAAATTCCAACGTATTTGTTTTACAAATGGGTAAATAATTATGAAGTTACAGCTGGGTGAATTTGAGGAAGTTGTATTGCTTTTAGTTGCTGTGCATCACAATGATGCTTACGGACTTTCTATTGCAAACTCCATTGAAGAGAAGCTGAGTCGAAGTGTCACACTTAGTAGTGTTCATACGGCACTTTATCGATTAGAAGAGAAAGGATTCCTAGAATCCGAAGTTGGAGGTGCTACCCGTGAACGAGGCGGTCGTAGTAAGCGCATCTTTAAAATCACCAGTCTGGGCAAGCAAGCATTAGAGTCATCCCGAGCATCCCGAAATATGTTGTGGGACATGATACCTAAAATATCATTCGAAGGATTATGAGGAAGGATCCACCACGTATGGCTCAACGCTTCTTCAGTTGGTACTGTAGAAATCGCCTTCATGATTCGATCCTGGGAGACCTGAACGAACAATTCTTGCAAAACCAAAAGAAGTATGGGTCAAAAAAAGCACAATTGATGTACTGGCTAGGTGTTCTTCGGTTCGTCAACCGATTCACATTGAAAAAAGATAAGCACGCTTCCTACAATTACTTTTCTACAAGCATGATCAAAAATAATCTCATTAGCTCCCTTCGATTCTTTGGAAGAAACAAAGGTTTTACTTCCATCAATATTTTAGGATTAACCCTGGGTTTAAGCAGTTTCTTACTGATCCTGTTTTTTGTAAATCACGAACTTTCATTCGATGAATTTCATAAAAACAGTACAAATGTTTTTCGGGTTAACTTCTCTTATCAAGACAACTCAGGAAACGTTACAACACTTGTAAATTCTCCTCCAGCTCTCGCTACAGGCGTTTGGGGTAAATTCCCCGAACTTGAAAAAATTTCAAAAATGCGCTATGCGATGAATAGCCTTTTTGAGAATGGAGATATCCGATTCTACGAAGATCATGGCTATTATGCAGATTCTCTTTTTCTGGAAATACTTCAATTTGAAATGACTTCCGGTGACTCAAAAACGGCTTTAGATGAACCAAATTCAATTGTAATCTCAGAAGAATTAGCTCTTAAATACTTCGATAAAACTGATCCTTTGGGCGCTACTTTAATGTATAACAACTCCATTCCTCTTAAAATAACAGGCATACTTTCCAATTTACCAACCAATTCGCATCTGGATTTTGACTTCCTGATTTCATTTTCAACATATACGGTTCCAGCTGGGTATGCTTCGGACCTGACAAGCTGGAGTTGGCTAGGATTTCTTACGTATGTGGAATTAAAACCCAATTCTGATCCGCAGCTATTTGAAGAAAAATTAGCCCAACACTTCAGAGAGTTAAACCCCGATAATCCCAATCCTATGTTACCCATCGCCCAGAACCTCTCTGAAATCTACCTTGGTTCGAGCAGGATGTCTGATGATCTTGCCAGCCACATTCGATTTGGAAATTCGTTCAGTGTAAAAGCACTGATGACGGTCGCTATTCTAATATTAATCATAGCAGGCTTCAATTTTTCCAATCTTACGAATGCACTTTCACTCAACAGGAGTAAAGCTACGGGTATCCGAAAAGTACTGGGAGCTCAACGCAGAAGCATTTTAATTCAGATGCTTACGGAAGCACTAATACTTACCTTTATTTGTTTAATACTTTCTTTTGGTATCGTCCTTTTGATTTTTCCCTCGATTTCTTCCTTCATGGGATGGGAATTCACACCAGGGTTTGATGAAATATTGAGAACAGCTCCGGTAATGATCCTAGTTAGTATTGTTGTTGGAGCAATGTCTGGTCTTTACCCAGCAATCACACTGGCTAAATTTGATATAATCAAGTCGCTCAAAGGAACTTTAAAAGTAGGATCAAAGAGTCAATTCCAGGTTAAGAATGTCTTGGTAATAATCCAGTTTGCCATATCCATAGGACTAATCACAACGACCATAATCATGACTCAACAAATCAATTACCTGAGAAATCAAGAGACTGGTTATAATGCAGAAAATGTAATCCTGATCAAAATGCTACCAGAGGACATGTCTCGGTATTATGAGGTTTACAAAGAACAAATGGTCAAGTATTCGTCCGTGATCAGTATAAGCCGGAGCGAAAGGGTTGTAGGTGATCCCTGGCCCTTTAGTAGCATTCAACGGATAGATCAAGATCCTGAAACAAGCAAAAGGATTTTCTTTAACCTGGCAGATTACGATTACTTTGAAACAATGGGAATCCCTCTCTACAACGGGCGTTCATTTTCCAAGAGATACGTGAATGACCCCACTCGCTCAATTATCATCAATCAGCAAGCAGCAAATTACCTTGGATTGGATGATCCGATTGGTGAGCAGGTTCATTTTTTTGAACTGGATGGTCCCCGGACCATCATTGGGGTGGTTGAGAATTTTAATTATACCTCACTACACCAGGAAATTGGTCCCGCAGCAGTGATACTGCCGTTTATTGATCTAGAACATATGTACGTGCGCTTTACACCCGGTGATCTTGATAAACATATTGAATTGCTGGAGGACACGTGGGATCTGATTGCTGAAGGCACTCCACTGGAATGGCGGTTTTTAGATGACAACCTTGATCAACTGTATCGATCGGAGGAAAAATTATCTTCAATGATTCAAGTTTTCACCGCACTTGCTATTTCACTGGCTTGTCTCGGACTTTACGGTATCATCACATTTATGGTCAATAATCGAATTAAGGAAGTGGGAGTAAGGAAGGTCCTAGGAGCGTCTGTTAAGTCACTTTATCTGCTATTCATTCGCACATATATCTATCAAGTGTTGTTAGCCATGCTTATAATCCTACCTCTTATTCATTATTTACTTATCCGTTGGTTGCAGGATTTTGCATATCATATTAAGATCAATTGGACAATCTATCCACTAGCAGCTATTCTCCTGATCTTTTTGATTTTAATCACAGTTTCTAATCAAATAATGAGAGCGGCTAAATTAAATCCCACACTGCTGCTAAGAGATGAATAATATAGCTTAATAGTTAACAGCCATATATTGGGTTATTTCAAATACTTTCCTTAAGTAATTATGAAAATCACTCTTAAGGGTGAGGTAGAAGTCCATCAAAAATCCTTCATTTGAAGAATCGATACATAACTGAACAAACAACAAATACAATGAAAAAAGCAGTTGTCCATTTTGAAATCGGATGCAGTGACATCCAGAAAACTTCAGATTTCTATAGTCGGATTTTTGACTGGGATATCATCCCTTCCGGTAACTCGGCTATCATAAATACAGGTCGAAAAGGAGCTTTACCTGGTCACCTAAATAAATTGGGGCCTAACGAGCCAGAAAACTACATCAATATCTACATAGAAACAGACACAATTGAAGATGATCTGAAAGCCATCGAGGTAAATGGTGGAAAAGAATTGGTCAATCCAATAACTCTGCCAGATGGAAGAGTATTTGCATGGTTTGAGGATGTAGCTGGAAACACAGTGGGGCTAATAACACCTATAGTAAAGTAAAGCAATTAATCTAGCATCTCCAGTAAAACAGAATCCTGTTTTATAATTTGTATTTCAAAGTATCGCATATCTTCTAGGACAGACAAAATCCCGTTAGAAGCACCTGCATATATCATATTAATGGCATTATCGCTGGTAGTTTGATAATTTTGGATAAGCATATTGATTTTACTCAATTGCTCTACAAGTTCGATATCCATTTCTACCAACGTACCTGTGGCTTGCGCAATATCCCATGAACGATTACTAAGGTCAGGAGCGCGAAGTTGAATATTACCTACACCATATAACGCGATAGAATCATTTTCCACTGCAATATCAAAAATGCTTTCTCCTATAATCAGAACCCGGTCTTGACCTTTTCTCAATACTTTCACAGGATCAGCATAAAATTTTTGATCAAAAATCAAGGCTGAATTGAAGTAAGACTCCAATTTTTTATCGTCGTTCACTTCTACTGGAATACTCGATACAGGAGACTTCATGAGAAGATGTGTATTAGCGTAGAACTTTTTAATCAAATTGGTCCGATAGTCAAACGATTTCCTTACTAATGAATCATTTCGAATCGTCTCTTGACGAATGGTCTCTTTCACCTTCACGAGTGCTTTTTCGATATTATATGACTCGCGCCACCCATTGAGAAATAAGGCCAACAAAACAGCAAATACTACTGAGACGAATTCCAAAAAAAGTTGCTGACGATTGATTTTCTGATTTGCCATGAAGTCTGTAAAGTATTTGCATTTGAATTTAATATTAATTCCATGGCCATTGGCAAAGTCTAATAAAAAAGAAGATCCTTGAAATCAGAATAAGTATTCCAATCTGTAAGAAAACCTCCTCCCGGGCCACTAATCTAAAAATTACTTACTAATGCGGGGAGTTACACTTATAACAATTCTTGCTGTATTAATCCAACACGCAGTGATCGCACAAGCTGAATATGTAAGTGGTCATGTAAAGGATGAATCCGGGAATCCTATTCAGTTTGCACATGTAAGAATAGGTGGCACATATTCAGGGACTCTCACGAATGTCAATGGAAGGTTCCAGCTAAATATCGAAGATATCCAAACCACTCAACTAGTTATTTCTTGTGTGGGCTATGTTTCTAAAACCATAAGCGTAACTAATGCAAAGGAAGTTATAGTGGAGCTTAAAGAAGACTTAGTCAGGTTGAACGAAGTTGTCATTGTACCTAAGGATTATGCTCGAGAATTGGTCGCATCTGCAATAGAAAAGATTCCTCAAAACTATCCTTCAAGAAATGAACTGATTACAGGATTCATTAGAGAAACACTAAGCAAGGATTCACTGGCTGATAGTCTTCATTACATATCAGAAGCTCAAACACTGGCTTCTAAAGCCTCATACGAAGAAACTACCAAGCTAGGGGAAGTAAAACTGATAAAGGGTAGAAAGCTGGATATCAACACTGAAGGTTTACCAATAAGAATCTATGCAGGCGCGCATTTGCCCCATCGATTTGATATGGTTATTCAGAGAGAAGGCCCCCTCAATCTAAAAAAAATGAACAATTACATTTATGAAGTAGATGATACAATACAATTTGATAATCGAGCACTATACAGCGTCGGATATTTATCTAGAAATGGTCATGAATCAGGGACCATCTCCATTCTAGAAAGATCATTAGCCATTGTTAGTATTGAGCAGTTTCAGAACAAGGATAAGTTCAAGGGAATTAATATTATTAAAGCCAATAGTCGTCAATACCTAAAATCAGTGACTAGTTATGATATTCACGAAGACTCACTATGGCGGTTAAACTACGTCCGATACAGTACCAAATTCAAAAATGGAAAAAGAAACATCTATTTGAATAGTGTTTATACGACTCATGGTTTTGAGGTGGAAAATGAAAAGATTCCCTATCAAGAACGGATACAGTTTGGTGATTTTCTAATTGAACAGGTAGATGAATTTGACCCTACTTACTGGAGTGAGTATAATGTGACATTGGCAGATCAAAAATTCGAGGAAATCTATGAGAAAAATCCGAAGAAAAATTTAGTGAAAGACAAAAAGGAACAATCTGATCGAAGCATATTAGATCGTATAGAGTTTACTTATAGTATTAGAGCAGTAAGAACCCTCTCAAATAACCACTTTGTGAGTTTTAACAAAGGAGAAATTGCCATTGGTGAGACTGTACTAGATGATGAAGAAATAAAGTGGGGAATCACGTTTGGTATGATGTACGAGGTTTCTGAACGATCACTAGTTTTCTTTGAAAATGGAAGCCTATTTGATGGAAGTAGATCAAGAGATCTCACTATAGGATATTCTTATAGGCAGCCTGTTTCTAAAGTAAAAAGAGCCTTTCTTGCGGGATCCATTGGGTACGGCTACCAGGAGTTCAATAAGTCTATTGGTGAGATTACATTGGAAAATAATACCTCCATTTCCGGAAAGAAGATTGATGCTGATAAGGTTGAAGTCTATTCGTCTACAAATTCTCACTTCCTAATTGCCTCTATGTCTTTCATTTACGAAAAAAGTAAACGATTGAAATTTCAAGCAGCGTTTGATCACTTTAATACATTTCACCGTACGAATGGGCTCAGATTTAGAGAAGATCAGAATATCTTTCGAGCTAAAACAGTATTCTTAAAAAATGGAAAAGAGGGTTTAGATATCGACGGCTCTAATTCTTCAAATTTTAAACAAGACTGGAGTCTTAGGTTTGGTGTGATATTTAGTTTTTAATAAAAAAAGCTATCCAAGTTGAATAGCCCTTTTCATTTTGAGTTTTTAGTCCTTGACCTTAGAGTTCATCAACAGATTTCTTATACATTCTGAAAAATAAGAATGGCAGGAAACCAAATCCAAACACAAGAAAGCTTAGTCCCAACATCATTGCTGCTCCTTGCAAGTGAAAAATTTTCATATAAGAAGCCACCATGAATAGCATTCCCGAAAAGATACCAAGCACCCATTTCATCTTCTCAGTAAGTACCTGATGAGCTATCATCTTGTATTTATTGATCAAGAGTAAGGGTAGAAAAATAAACACAAGTCCACTTCCTCCGATAAATGAGAGCATTGTGGCCCCAGGAAGGTGCATCATTTTAAAAAAGATACCCATGATACTTGCTAAAGCAAATAGGTATCCTGCTACATACGTTAGTCGTTTCATAAACATGATTTTTGAGTAATTGAATAAAAAAATTGTTTCTCGTTGTATTTCATCCAGCCCGTTAGGAGCTGTCTGTTTATAAGCTTTTTCAAGTGCCTTTTCAAAGGGAACGCCCTTTTTCATCTCTATCTCGACGAGGCAACAGAAATGATCAATTAAGTCATCTTTCAATGCCTCATTCTTGATAGCACTATTGTTGACCTCCTCTATGATTCGCTCTTCGTATTCTTCGGCTATCATATGGCTGGTGATGATTTTAGATCACTAAAGATCACTTTCTCAATCGTCTTTATAAAGTCTCTCATCTCATCAAGTAAGGTCTGCTTCTGCTCTTCTCCCTTAGATGTTAGTTTGTAGTATTTCCGCACTCTTTTGCCAATACTCACTTCTTCAAATGTGAGAATTCCATCTTTGGTCATCTTGTGCAGAGCAGGATACAGCGAGCCATCTTTTAGATAAATCTTCCCATCAGTTTCTTCCTTTACCTTTTGAGAAAGCTCGTATCCATACATTTTTCCGTGCTCTGAGAGGAGCTTCAAAACAATTACCTCAAGTGTACCTTTTAACAGTTCTTTTGAATACATAATGCAACAATACATCAAATTATGATATATTAAAAATAAATACCTCAAAATATGATGTATTTAATACAAGACTTCATAAAACGAAAGATGGCTCACTGTGGAGCCATCTTATTGCCATCCATGAGCATGAATGGCCTTTAATAAACAACCAGCACTTTCAGGCTTTCTTAAATAAACTCCGAAGGAGATCAAAAAATCCGTATTTAGAATGGTCTACTTCTGATTGGAAACTTACGTCTATATAGATTTTCCCGCTTCTGGTGTATACAATTTGTTTATCGTTCTCTTCCTTATCAAATTTCATTCTACTGCTTGATTATTATCTCTCGTATATTCAATTCCGGGATGATTAGTACGTAAACACCCTCTGATTCTTTGATTGTAATAGTCTCTTTAATTCTTCCTTTTTGAATACTCTTACCTGAAGTATCTAAGATTGAATACTCTTTTCCATTCAATGAAGTATTCCCAATGAAAATTCGACCGTCCAGAGTTGGATTAGGATACAAATGGAGCCGTATCTTGGTATTGACGCTCAAAACCTCACATTCATCATCCAATATGGTTAAATTCAAGGTGATGAGGCTATCACAACCATTCTTGCTAGTAAACAACCTTTGGTACTGTCCTGACTCCTCAAACTCTTCGCCATTCCAATCATAGTTCTCACATGAGGAAACGGTCTCTTCACTTGATGTAGATTCCAGAATCGTCAAATTCAAAGTTGCCGTACTGTCACAGCCTGCAGCATTGGTAAACATCTCCTGGTAGGTACCTGAAGTGGTATATGTTGCACCATTCCAATCATAGCTCTCACAGGAGGAAACGGTCTCTTCACTTGACGTAGGTTCCAGGATCGTCAGGTTCAAAGTGGCCGTACTATCACAGCCTACAGCATTGGTAAACATTTCCTGGTAGGTACCTGAAGTGGTATATGTTGCACCATTCCAATCATAGCTCTCGCATGAGGAAACGGTCTCTTCACTTGATGTAGATTCCAGAATCGTCAAATTCAAAGTTGCCGTACTGTCACAGCCTGCAGCATTGGTAAACATCTCCTGGTAGGTACCTGAAGTAGTATAAGTGGTACCATTCCAGTCATAACTATCACATGAGGATACCGTCTCTTCACTTGATGTAGACCCCAGAATTGTCAGGTTCAAAGTAGCTGTACTGTCACAGCCTGCATCATTGGTGAACATTTCCTGATAGGTACCTGAAGTGGTATAGGTTGCACCATTCCAATCATAGCTCTCACATGAGGATACCGTCTCTTCACTTGATGTAGACTCTAGAATCGTCAAATTCAAAGTTGCCGTACTATCACAGCCAACCGAGTTAGAGAATATCTGCTGATATGTTCCTGATGTATTATAAATGGTACCCTCCCAATCATAATTATCGCATACTTCAATATCTTCTGATCCGAAACTGGACTCAAGAATGATTAGATTTAATGAAACAAGGCTATCACATCCATTCTTACTGTTGAATGTAGCATGATACATTCCTGAAGTGGTGAGAATGCTTCCATCAAACTCGTAGCTATCACATGATTCTATCGTAACATTTTCATTGAATTGACTAACTATGGCCAGGTTTAAGGTAACAAGGCTGTCACACCCCGCTGTAGACTGAAAGGTTCCATTGTATTGGCCTGACGATGTTAATGTTTGTCCGTCAAAATTGTAAAAAGAGCATGCCTCTAGATTCACAATCTCATCGTAAGTCGGATTGATTGTCAAATTGAGGGTAGCTGTACTGTCACAGCCTATTGCGTTTGTAAATAACTCTTGATAGGTACCTGAAGTAGTATAGGTAACCCCATTCCAATCGTAGCTTTCACACGATACTACAGTTTCTTCACTGGAGGTAGACTCAAGGATCGTCAGATTAAGTGTAGCAGTACTATCACAACCTGCAACACTCGTCAACAGCTGTTGGTATACACCTGATTCGCTATAGGACGTCCCCTCCCAATCATAGCTGGTACATGCTGAAACGGTTTCTTCGCCTGAAAGAGGCTCCAAAATCGTCAGGTTTAAGGTTACCAAACTGTCACAACCTTCCTGGTTGGTAAACATTGCATTATACTGGCCTGAGGCTGTCAATACCTCTCCATCAAACTCATACGATTGGCAGACAGATATATCCTGAGTCACTTCATCTACAGGAAATTCAAGGTTTAATATGACCAGACTATCACATCCAGCCTGATTGATAAATGTGGACTGATACCTACCCGTCTCAGTCAATAGCTGCCCATCAAACTCATAAGAAGGCTCACATGTGGATACCTCTGCAATAACCAGATCAGGTTCGTTGATAGTGAGATTCAGTGTACGTATACTATCGCAACCCGATTGATTTGTGAATAATACCTGGTATTGTCCCGAGGTTGTGTATGTTTCTCCCTGCCATTCATAATTATCACAAGCAATCACATCCTCCACTACATCATCCGTTGGAAGAATGGTCAGATGCAAGTTTACCGTACTATCACAAGAATACTGATCCTGGAATATGGCATTGTAGCTTCCCGACTCTGTCAGGGTAACACCATCAAAATCATAGCTATCACAGGTAGACACATTGAGCTCTTCGGATTCATCAGATACAATCAGAGTCAGCGTAACCAAACTGTCGCATCCAGCCTGAGAGGAAAATCTTGCATGATATATCCCTTCCTCCTCAAGGAAGCGTCCGTCAAATGGATAGCTTGGTGAATCACCACACTCAACAGCAACAACTTCTTCGTGGTAGCTCTCATCTGCAGAACCAAAACCAATCAACCTTCCTGTATACGGTCCGGGTTTTGTTGCTTCGGCTGGATAACCATATCTAAAATAGTACGTCTGACCGGCAGTTGGAAAGAAGATCACATCAAATCGATTATCTGATGAATTATCTTCCACTAAAGTCAGTGCTCCGCACGACCCTGTATATACCGCCATATCCAAACCATCCTGTAGCACATCAGTATCTTCAGGACCTACAGTCAAAATATACTCATCAACCGCAGGAGCTACCCAGGTGAACCATTGCTCAGATCCTCTAAGATCAAGCTCAAACTCACCCAAGCAATTAAGTGTATTGGCGGTGCTACAGTCGGTTCCCTGGAGATCTTCCCGATAGTAGAATACAAACTCAAATACGCTATCAATCTGGTTTTCAGCTAGAGCTGTAGGATCCAGATCCCATTCAAAAATGTATGTCTCATCCTGTGTTACCGAAAGCAAGTGATCAATACTTCCGGTATTAGAGCATCCCGAGTTTCCGGTTACTTCCTCACTAAGAATGGTGCAGTCACTATTGTATATCTTCAGCCTTTGTTCGCTATTCCAGCTTCCCGTTTTGCAGCTGGAAAGGTTTACATATCCTGAATTTGCTACATAGAATTCAAAAAAAACTGAACCACCACGAACATCTGCAATGAGTGTATCTGAGAACGAGCCAAACTCTGTTCCATAAATAAAGAATGCATCGGTACAATCGGTACCTCCACTGAAGGAGGTCTCCACAGTCAGAGATTCACTCGTAAACTCACACCCTTGTACAACAGCTGTTACATAGTAGTCTCCGTTTGTCGTAGGAGTGAATTTTCTAAAAGTTGCTCCTGATATGGGCTGATCATCAATAGCCGTATACCACTGATAAGCATCCGCTCCTTCGGTAGCAAAAAGGACAGGTACCTCCAGAACGCTTTCAAGCGTAATTGAAACTTCGGTCAACGTTTCGACACCATTCTCTATTAACTCTAAAGCTGGAGATGAAGCCCCGGGAGATAAATCTTCATTGCTCAACGTAACATAATAGGTAGTACCTGCTGTTGCACTGAAACTTACATCATCATCGTAAATGGGGGCATCTACATCGTTATCACCAAGAAAACTGGATGCAGTCTCACAAGTACCTGTATAAACTACCATGTAAACATGTGTATCGTTCGGATCTGGAACAGAACCCTCTGCGAGACGAAAAGTGAAATTCCCTGAACTTTGAGCTGTCCATTCGAAGGTTTGAGACAAGCGTCTGAAATCCGTTTCATAGGTGCCCGTGCAAGGAATATCAATGACTGTAGAGCAATCATACCCTTCATTGTCTGGTGTGTAGAAAAAGATCGGTTCCAGCTCTTCATCGAGGCTGCCTGATGAGTAGTCGATACCCCATTCAAATAAGTAAATCTCTCCTGCTTGTACTGAAGACTCCCAGCTGACATTCCCATCACAATCTCCTTCTGTGCCTGAACCAACAAGATTAGTGGTATCTTCCAGATATACGTTTAAAAAATCATTATCTGATCGTTTTGGAGCGTTGCAAGTAGAAAAATTGATAAATCCGTCTTGAGGTACGGTAAACTGATAAAAGTCTGAGCTATCTGAAGCATCAGTATATAGTGTATCGAGAATCGCGTTACTTGAATTATCTATTATCCATGGATCAGAAACTGTTCCACTTTGATTGAGTTTAATTAAGAAACTATTGGAAGTGCCAGAAACCGACAAATCAAATATTCCTGCCCCCGGATTAAAATCCATTGTACCTCGGAAATCGCCCCCCACATAGACGTTGCTATTTTCATCAGAATAAACAAAATCGTTAGCGTCAGTACCACTGCCTCCTAGCTTGTGTACACTTTTGAAATCCCCATTATCATTATCAAGTTTAAGGAGGTATATATCTCTATTGGAAGCAGAAAGAAAAGATGATCCTTCTCCAGGGTCAAAATCTATTGTTCCCCCAAAATCTCCTGAAATGAGAACGTCTCCCTGATCCAGTACTATTTGTTCCCCAGATATATTAGCTGATAGAGACTTGGCCCAAATAAGATTCCCGTCTGTATCAAGTTTAACAAAAAAAGAACCCTGACTTGATGGTGTAGGTAAATTAAGGGATCCCATACCTGGATCAGCATCAATAGTTCCATCGTACTCTCCACATATATATATGCTTTCATCAGAGCCAATAATAAATCCAAAGGGTTCATTATACCCATCTGGAGATTCAAAATCTTTGGCCCAAACAAAATCTCCCTGAGGACTTAGTTTTAATATCCATGTAGTATTTAATTCATCTGGATTGGATAAAACAAATTCATCCGATCCTGGATTAAAATCAGCCGAAACTGTATAAAACCCGCTAGCTATTACTTCTCCGGAGGAATTGATTTTCACCCCTTTAACAAGATCAAAACCTTCTCCTCCCACAACTTTGACCCATTCTAAATTCCCATTAGGATCAATTTTGGCAATGAGAATATTTTCATTATCGTTTGCTTCCACCAATCCCGCATTTGGTCCTGAACCAAAGATGAATGAGCCCGTGAAATCCGCAACGATAGCAATAGAACCATCTTGACCAACATCAAAATTGTTTATCGCCGCATATTCTCCATCTGAATCAGAACCATAGGAATTTACCCATAAAAAATCACCATCCGCATTCATCTTTAATAAAAAGATGTCCCGTGAAGACGCATCAACTTGACCTCCTACCCCACCAGGATTAAAATCTATATCTGCTCCTATCTCTCCTAAGACCAGGAGATTTCCATATGGATCAATTTTAATGGAAGCCCCCACTTCAGAAGCGGGAGAGCTGAAGATCTTCATCCAGATCAGTTCCTGATCAGGACTTAGTTTTCTAACGAAAATATCCGTAGAAGACGAAGATATACTCTCGCCATTCTCAGATGGGTCAAGATCTGCTACTCCGAATAAATTTCCTGTTGTATAGATGTATCCCTCATCGTCTACCGCTATGGATTGATCTTCATAGTTTACCTGACGATGCGCCCACTCAAAATTTTGAGTTTCCTGTGCAAGAAGGGAAGTAGCTAAACAGATACATAGTAGTAAAGGATATAGTCGAGTCATAGTAGTAAGGCTATAAGTACTTGCATATGGCAAGTGACCAGTGTTTTATTTCGATTTTCAAAGCAAGGCCCTTACTAGCTATTCCGAACATTTGAAGGATAGACGAAACCCTGTCTTGTAGCTGTCAGTCATAGACAAAAGCTTGTCATTTTCAAATCCTTTATAGACTCTACATAGACAAAAAGCTATAAAAACAATGTTTACGTGATGGTTTAGGGGTTTTTGAACACATTGAATATTTCATGGGATTTTTTCCAGTCCAAAAGCAGATTATCTATTTTAGAGTATATGGGAAAAGTCGTCTTAGTAGTAGATGATAGCTGGGAGGTTATCGAAACCATAGCTATTGGTCTAAAAAAAATTAATCCCTCCTATCAGCTTATAAATGCTGCAAACGGTCTTGTTGCTTATGAGATCGCTACCAAAAAAGTTCCGGATATCATCATTATGGATTGGGATATGCCAGTAATGAACGGTATCGATTCATTGAGGCAACTTAAAAGTGATCAGCGGACGGTGGATGTACCAGTTATCGTTGCTTCAGGCAAGATGACTACCTCCGAGAACTTAAATACAGCATTAAAGGCAGGTGCTATAGACTACATCAGAAAACCCATTGACTTTACAGAACTTGAAGCACGGCTTAATACGGCTTTAAACATCCGGAAGCAACAAGACGATATCAAAGCGTTGATGAAAAAGGAACTGGAGCTGAAAAACAGGAAACTTAGCTCTACCTCTGTTCTTTTAATGGAGCGCGATAAACTCCTGGAAAAAATCGCTACATCAATAGATGAACTTAATAAAACAGAAGAACTAAGTTCTAAAAACAAAAAAAATCTAAAACAGCTTAGCAAGCAGATACAAGAACAAATCGATCTGAAATCCAGCTGGAAATCGTTCAGAACATACTTTGACGAGGTTCATTCCGGGTTTCTATCGCGCATAGAAGAGCAGTATCCAGACATTTCATTGAAAGATTTACGGCTATGCGCTTATTTGAAGCTAGGAACAGATAATAAAGAAATAGCAAAGCTCCTAAACATTACCTCAGCCAGTGTTAGCACTGCAATGTACAGGCTTAAGAAAAAGCTAGGACTTTCGGAAGAGACAGATTTGAGAGCATTTATTTTGAAACTGGACTAGCATGATTTTACGAAGGCACTTTTATGATTTCACAAAGCTCCTAAAATGGACTTTGATAGCGACGTTATCTTTACTGCTATACAGCCCTCTGGCTGCTCAAAATTTAGACTCCATAGAACTAGCTGATATCCACCAGCACATCTGGGGGAACGTTCTCTTTAATGATCCCGATTCAGCATTCAAGCTTGCCCAGGAGCACTTAAAAAAGTCCATCGAGAAGGACAACCTGTTTTATCAAGCTAAAGCGTATAATACTATGGGGGTCTCTCATTCTGTTAGGGGGAATTATGAAAATGCGACAGTGTTTTATTTCAAAAGCCTGGATATCAGAACTAAGCTTAATGATATAAAAGGGGTTGCGAGCTGTCTCGGAAACATTGGATTATGCTATCAGTTCCAAGGACGCTATCAGGAATCGGTACAATACTTCACCCAAAGCCTTGAGAAATACGAATCAATAAACAGCACAAAGGGTGTTGGAGATGCGCTAAATAATATTGGACTGGTTTATCAGGAACTGGAAGATTATGAAGAGGCTCAGAAATATTTTCTTAAAGCGCTAGAAAACTATGAAAAGGTGAATATGATTGAACAGCAAGTGGTCACCCTAACAAATCTAGCCATTTGCTATGCCGATAATGGAAATACAGATGAGGCTCTTGCAATATATCGCAAGGCACTTAGCTTAAACAGCCAGAGTGGTAATAAGGCTAACCTATCCCTCATTTACTCTCAAATGGGCAATGCATTTCTGTTATCAAACCAGCTGGATTCTGCCTTGAATACACTAGAAAAAGGATACCAAATAACCACTGAACTAGAGGATGCTAACCTGAGTGGAGCCATACTATTCTATATTGGAAAAACGTATCTAAACAAAGGGGATAGCTCTAAGGCTGAGGAATACTTTGCCAAATCATTGGATATGTCCAAGTCTATAGCCACCAACAGCACTAAGATATCGGCCTTGAAACATCTAGCGATAATCTACTCCACGCATGGCAACTATGAAAGTGCCTATAAGTTTATGCAGTTATATTCAAATTTAAATGATAGCTTAAGAAACAGTGAAATCAGTAAAGAAGTCACTCAGGCAAAATTTGAGTACGAATATGATAAGAAAAAGTCCCTTGATGATCAGGCAAGAGCAGAACAAAGAGAGCGTGAGTTATTGTTTCGCTATTTTCTCCTCGTCATCGTAGGTATCGTAGCGATTTTCATTGTATTACTTTATCGTCGCTATAAGTTTATAAGAAAACAAAAAAATGTGATTGACTTACAGGCCAAGGAGTTAGTCTCTAGCAATGAACGTTTGATGGACCTAAATCAATTCAAAGAAACTATGAATGGGATGATTGTACATGATTTTAAAAATTCACTCAACACCATCCTTCATTTCTCTGAGAGCTCGAACGGTAACGGTAAAATGAGTACCATTCATCAAGCAGGAATAAATATGCTTAACCTGGTCCACAATATGCTGGATATCCAAAAAATGGAGGCCAACTCCTTGCAACTAAACCTCTCAGAAGAGCCTTTTGAAAAAGCCATGAAAGAGAGCATAAACAGGGTTCAAGTACTGTTGGAACAAAAGGAAATCGAGCTCGATATTGAAAACAACATTTCTGCTGTGCTACAAATGGATCTGGATATAATTATCCGCGTGTTAGTCAATCTACTATCTAATGCGATAAAGTTTTCACCTCCTAATGGAAAAATAATTATTAGAACCGAAGAGAAAGAAGGAGAACTTAAAGTTTGGGTGATCGATGAAGGTGAGGGTATTCCGAAAGACCAAATTAAAAATGTTTTTGAGAAGTACACTCAAATTAATGCACGTTCTTCAGGTAACACACGCTCGACCGGAATAGGTCTTAACTTTTGCAAGTTGGCAATTGAGGCTCATAATGGACAAATTGGTGTGGAATCCGTTCCGGACCAAGGTTCTGTTTTTTGGTTTAAACTGCATGCCAGTAGCTTAATTTCCTCCAAGGAAGAATTCAAGATAGCACCCAGGAATTTACCAATTTTATCTCCTGAAATTGCGGAAAAGCTAATACCGTATGTCGAAGAGCTGGAAAAGCTAGACATATTTGAATTCAGTAAGATAAACGACTTACTAGATCGATTAGAGGAATGGAAGGATGCTGATTTAGACAATTGGATTGAAGCTCTCAGGATGACAATCAGACACGCCAATGTGAAGAGATTCAATGAACTATTAATAAGTATCCGAAAAAGTTAGGGATTGATTTGGATCTATTGGCTGGATACCTCTCTCCTCCTCTTGTACAGCTGAAGCAAAGCAAAGTAGAAGCAACATGACTGCTATAATAAACGCAATGTTACTTCTCACTCCAGTCAGCTCATTTTCAGAATTCATGAGTAATGAATTTTAATTTTATAAGGGCGAGTCACCATGAGACCCGCCCTTGCTTACCTCAGCTAGTAAGCTGCCTTAGTTTGTCTTTAGTATCAGTGCAGGTCCACCCATGCATCCTGAGTAGATGCTGGATGATTGATTGTTATTTCAATTGCAAGATCCGTTGCATCATTTGTACAATCCCCTGGAGTATGTTGCATAAAGCCATAATTAGAAACGGATGAGTTACTCATAGAATTGGTGGTAATCCTGGGGGTAGATCGTATGTAATAGGTAATACCCGCTGATACTGCCACTGGTGTGGGAAATGTCCACGTGTTGTACTGATCTACCGTTGGAACTATGCCATTAGATGTTCCTAATAAAGTGCCTCCTCCATCAAATTGACAATCTTCCACAAGACCTTCCCTGATTTGCAACGCAGGCGATGGTCCATCAAAACTGACAACCCGCACACTGATCTGCGTGACAAACCCATCGGAATCAGGTATAAACCAAGCGGCGTTACCTTCAAGTGATCGTGTGCCACCTGGACTCACAATAGTTGCTCCTGCCTCCGGCTCAATTAATGTGTTGGTTTCTGGTAAACTCTGTGTAACATACGCTTGCATTTTCGATTCATCTGTATTGTAAGCAACCATACCATAGCTTGGATTAGAAATAGCATCAATGTCTGCCTGGGTCATATTAGGAAACAGAATGGGCATACCAGAAGCAGAAGCATCGATGGATGAACTTACATTTGGCAGATCGGTACCTATCCCGATGGTTCCAGTATTCAGGATGAATGCACCGCCCGCATCATTGCCCTGAATCAGCACATTGGATAAGGTCTGCAGTTCATTCGTATCGTCGTTATCTAAGTTGTCCGGCGCATCAATGGTGAAATCCGGGTAGGTACCGCCGATTGTTATGTTTCCGTTTCCACCATCTGCCAGCGTCACCATCTGATCCGGTGCAAGGTTGGCAATCGTAAAATCAGGATAGGTCCCCCCGATCTGAATACCGCCGCTACCTCCATCGGTCAAAGTAACCGTTTGGTCGGGCGCTGTGTTGGTGACAGTCACACTTAGGCCAGTATCGTTTACCTCTATTCCATTACCCGCGAGCACCGATTGGCTTGCAGAACCAGGAACATCTATGGTAAAGTCCGGGTAAGTGCCCCCGATGGTTACATTTCCGCTACCTCCATCAGCAAGTGTTACCATCTGATCTGGTGCAGCATTCGTAACTGTAAAGTTCAATCCATCTTGCTCAACATTCACGCCATTTCCGGCCAAGATCACCTGGTCCTCATTGTCCGGATCATTATCAGCATCATCGACTGAATCGTTTAATACAAACTCTGCGGTTTTAGCGTGAAGCGCGTAAGGAACACTTAACAATTCACTTGTACCGGTAATTAAATAATTCGAACCTCCATTCGGGTCCACCTCTGATTTAATGAAATAGGAATTATTAGCCCAGTCGATGGTAGAAAGTGTACCACTCACAGCCATACCACCTCCGATCTCAATTCCTATAATACCATTGTCATCTGAAGTTGGTGTTTGCGTTTCAACATAAACTGCAGAACCAGTGGCAGACCCTTGGAGAATACTTACTCGGATTCCAATATTTTGATTAGATACTACCTCATTACTAGTATTTCTTACAACAGCTTGGTAGCTAATTCTTTCTGGAGATTGGGCAAGCAAAACACATTGAATTGCTACGCCAAGAATAAATATGAATAATTTGTTTGTCATGGTATTAATTTTTAATCACTCGAAATTTTTGTAGTGGTGAGCCATTCTCTAATACTGTAAGTAGATAGGTTCCTGCCGGAATATCCCTAATGTCTATTTGAGAAGTTTCTTGTTTTATGATCGCATTAGCTACTTGTTTACCCTCCATGTCATGCAATTGGTAAGAAGGATTAACCAGGTCCATATCCAACTGAAGCTTTACATCTTCACTTGCTGGATTAGGATAAACTGAAAACTTTATCTTTTCAGATGAAGCTGAAAGTGGTTCTACTAAAACTTTCATTACTCCTAATATTCCGATCTGGAAATGTCCAGAACTTGAAGAATAGGTAGCTGCAAAGCTTTGACCCACGGAATAAGTGAAGTCCCCTGACGCTCCTGCAACATTTTTACCAGCAGAAACGATGGCATCTTGAGCATTAATACTCCCTCCTACTAAGAGAAATAGTATTATACCTATAATTCTACCTTTAAACTTTTTTGAAATTTGCGTTGAATGAATCATTCTACAAAGCAAAGAATAGACATGTTCAATACCATAGAAAGATAATAGACTCGTGTTTGACTTAAACCAATTTGTAATCGACATATACTTTACACTCTTAAAAAGAGTATAGACAAATCGTAGACAGAAATATGGGTTTTCGACTCTTTGTATCAGAATTATGCTAAAATCTCGATCTTTGAAATATGTACATTAAAAATCACTGGCAGTTTACAGACGAAGAATTCGAGCATTATTTCAAAACCTATCAGTTAAAACCTGGTATGTTTAGTCATGAAGCTCACCTAAGACTAGCGTATATACACGTTCAGAAATATGGCGTTGCTCAGGCGGAGATAAATATGTGCAAACAGATCAAAGGCTATGCTGAGTCGTTGGGAGTATTTGATAAATTCAATAAAACCGTGACCATAGCTTCAGTCAAAGCCATGGATCATTTCATGCAAAAAACGACAGCCAATACTTTTCAAGGCCTTATGGAAGAGTTTCCAAGACTGCTGACCAACTTCAAGGACATCCTAGGTCAGCATTATGGATTTAATGTCTTTGCGGACAAGCGAGCCAAGCAAGAATATGTAGAACCTGATCTATTACCATTCTAGTGTGGCCACATTCTTCTCAACTCCTGATGATTTCAGAAAATGGTTGGAAGAAAACCACGAAAAAGAGACAGAGCTTTGGGTAGGTTATTATAAAAAGGCCACTAAAAAGCCAGGCATTACCTGGCCAGAGTCAGTAGACCAGGCGTTATGCTTTGGCTGGATTGATGGTCTAAGAAAGAGAATTGATGAAGAAGCCTATAGAATTAGGTTTACTCCTCGCAAGCCAAGCAGCCACTGGAGTGTGGTCAATATCAAAAGAATAAAGGAGCTAAAAAAAGATGGTTTAGTAGAACCTTCAGGGCTTGAGGCATTTAAGAAAAGAACAAAGGAAAAAACGGCCAAAGCTTCTTATGAACAAAAGAATGCAGTGCTACCAGCTAATTATTCAGCACAATTAAAAAAGAATAAACGAGCCTGGAAATTCTTCAGCGAGAACATTTCCCCATCGATTCAAAAACAATGTATCTGGTGGGTCATTAGTGCCAAGAAAGAAGAAACACGATTAAGAAGATTAGCTACACTAATAGAATGCTCAGAAAAAAGAGAAGTCATTCCTCCATTGAAGTGGTCTAAGAAGTAACTTAGTGCCAAAGCGGAACTTTTTTGAGCGACCTCATTATCCATCATACTATTTCTGACCTTTATAAGGCACTTAATCTACCTATGGAGCAAGAAACGGATTTTACAATCCATTCACTTCCTCATATCCATCCTGAAGTGCCTTTTACCTCTCCTACTTTTCGTGCCAACTACTACTCTTTCGTTTTTGTAAAAGATGGAAGAGGAACCTATACCACGGATGATCACACCTTTCCAACAGCCCCAGGCACCATTTATTTTACAAATCCGGGACACATAAAGGCGTTCGAACTACAGGAACTGAATGACGCATACATTATCACACTGACAGAAGCCTTTCTAAAAGAAGCTGTTCACGCGGATGTTTTTGAAGAGTTTCCTTTTTTGCTTGCTGAAACTGTCCCCCCTAACACGCTATCGCCAGAAAATTTCAGGTCTTTCGAAGAGCTCTATCTTCAGATTTACAAGGAATTTCAAAGACCATCTACCTTTAAATACAAAATTATTGGAAGTCTTTTTGTGGCACTGTTACTTAAAATCAAGGAGCAGTTTTGGAAGGGATTCGATCCATTGACTGAAGGTGATCGCAACTCTCAAATTGTAAAGAAATTTAAGGAATCATTAGAATATCACTATCGCTCACTTGATGCGACCAACCCAAATTACCTGTATCAGGCTCAGGATTATGCACACGAGCAGCAGCTTCATCCGAACTACTTTGGCCAGGTCATTAAGAGTAAGACGGGGAAATCAGTAAACCAATGGATCACAGAGAAGACCATCGCGGAAGCAAAAGCTTTGTTGAAAAACTCTACCTTAAAAGCCAAAGAAATAGGCTATCGACTCGGATTTCCCGAACCCACCCATTTTAGTGCCTACTTCAAAAAGCATACAGGTTTGACAGCTAATCAGTACCGAAAATCTGATTGAAGGTCTTAAATCTTTGCTATTTATCATTTTTCCTGAAGTATCCGCCATACCTGCCTTTAGTCTCAGGCCGTCTTTTGTATTGTAATCATTTTAAAACAAAAAAGATACAGACATGAATAAGACAAAAAACAAAACAGCCCTAATAACAGGTGGAAGCAGAGGACTTGGGAAAAACATGGCTCTTCAGATTGCTGAAAATGGAACCAATGTGGTAATCACATACAGAAACAAAAAAGAAGAGGCGGAAGAGGTGGTTCATGAAATGAGAAATCAAGGAGTGAAAGCGTCAGCACTACAACTAGACGTTTCCAATACCTCTTCTTTTGATGAATTCATCGATCAACTTGGTGAAATACTGAAAAGTGATATAGACACAGGACATATAGACTATCTGGTAAATAATGCGGGAATCGGTATACACAAACCATTCTCTGAGACAAGTGAAGAAGAATTTGATACGCTAATGAATATCCATTTGAGAGGAGCTTTCTTTCTGACACAAAAGCTAT